>NZ_QXHD01000001.1:0-78350 GCF_011009555.1 Adonisia turfae CCMR0081
CCAACTAACGGACAATGCATCGGGCCTTTCCAACGTCAGTCCGTCTATTGTCCTAGATGGAATACCTAGCTAACCTTCCAAGTCGTGTGGGCCAGGACTCGCGCCTTTCTCGATCCTGATAGCGGTCGCTGGAATGCCCCTGGCCTCGGCAATACCCTAAACTCTATCCGCTGGGACCAGGCCAGACGGCAACAAGCTGTGCAACAAGCTATTGAAATGAAATTGGACATCTTGTGTCCGAAAAACGACAAATCAAGCGACAGCCGATGTAATAAAAACCTTCAAAATTCATCACATCGGCTATAACAAGTTATGGCACAGTTGAGCACCACCAATAAACCTTAGGTATCGCTCTCATTACCCTTAAGGAGTTCATTAAAAATAGGCTCTACCTTAGTTTTTAGCTCCTGCTTAGTTCTTCTTGCTGTAAAAGTGGAAAACTCAGCTTCTTTATGCCACATCTCCTCTTTTACATCTTCTATGGCAAACATTAAAGTGTACTTATCATCCCCCCCGGCCCTATCTTGGAAAGCAAGTTCAACATACTCTTGATTGTCTTTTTCTAAGTTTTCTAGCTCAGCCTCAAAGGTAAAAGAAGAAACCTCATGGCCTCCTATTTTTCCTGCATCAGGAATCTTCTCTATTTCTATACCTTCAGATGTATACCTTCTTTCTTCATCAACAAGGTTCATAATAATTTGAGGCACAGCAGCAAAGACTGTTTCCTCTTGACGGAATATTAAGATACCTTGGGAGTGCAGGTAGTTCGATAAACGGCTTCCATTTTCGACACTGAGTTCAAGAAATATTTTGTCTTTGAGCTGAATTTTATCAGCCGTGGATTTTATTCTTGTAAGTCCACTGATTAGATTAGAGTATTTTTCCTTATTTTCTTCTGATGCATTATCTCTCCTCTTTTCGAGCTCTGTTATCGTACTAGAAAAGTTTTTTTGATATGTTTCTAAGCGGTCATCAGGCTGTTCTCCTGGCGTTCCATCAGTATATTGGACCGCTGCTCGCTCTGCATTGATTAAGAGCTCATACGTCTCTCTCATAAGTTGGATTACATACTCATCGACAATGCCTGAGTATGTCTCTTCCAGAGCAAGTAAGTCCCTAAATATTTCAGTTTCTAAAATACGTTGATCTGATTGTGGAATGTATCCAATCAAATCTAACTCACTGATAGAAATCTCTAATTTAGGACTTTCGTCTAAGAAGGTATATACAGCAAAAGCAACACCTACAAGACTGCCAATAGCAGCTACACCCCCAATAAAAGCACCTATTTGCTGAAAATTTATCCTGTCACGCCACCTGATTTTTTGATTAGGCGCGGTGCTGTTATTATCGCTTTGTATGGTGGTCTGGCTTACCTGTGTCACTTCGATTCTCCCCCCGATTTAAAGAAGTAAATTACTACTTGTAAAACCACTTACCGTTCATAGTGTAGGACTACACTGACATTGCATAGTACCTATACGAGTACCTTTTCTGGCTCAAATAGCAGTGAAACTCGGTACGTCGCTGTTACAGATCCATTTCATAGATTTGGGCAATTTCTTCGGCCTGAATTCCCAGATACTGCATTGTTTGCTGCTGACTGGTATGTCCAAACGCTTCCATCAGAATAGGGATTGGTGTGCCGCGATCTCGCTGCCTCAAACCCCAGATTTTACGTAGAGTATGAGAGGGGGTTTGAGGCCTTTGTATAGAAATAGAGAATTTTTGGCCGTTAGGGCTATAACCCTTGCATAGAAATAGCTTTAGTTTTGAATATTTAGGCTTATCAAAAGCGATTCAGAATATAACGAGAGCCTGAAAGTATTGAAAACTCGTCAGCAAAGTCCACGAAGATATACTTAGCGACCATTTTCTCTCCGCGTCTACACATAGGCCAATTAAAATTTCTCAGATTTAGTGTGTGCAGATGTCGCATCCTACATTAGTATGTTGACCATCAATCGCTGACGTGCGACGTCGCACGTCAGCGCTCCACCTCATCCCCCATACCTAAACATGGCGACAGTAGTAGCTTTCTTTAATATGTCCGGGGGAGTTGGCAAAACTACGCTGACGATGAATATCTCCCATTTACTTGGGGAGCAGCATGTCAACACCCTTGCGATCGACATGGATCCGCAAGCCTCACTGACCACTTTTTTTGGCCTCGATGCCTACGGTTTAGAAGCAACCATCTTTGACAGCTTAATGAACCGAGCACCTTTGCCCATTGATTCCACCCACTGGTGCGATCTCGTTCCTGCAAATCTTCAGCTTGCCCAGGCAGAATTACTACTAGCTGGCGAACTACGTCGAGAGTATCGCCTCAGAGATACCCTTGAGCAGGCACACAATAATTACGATGTCATCGTCATTGATGGTCCTCCTAGTTTAGGCTTGCTTTCCATCAATTGTCTGGTAGCTGCCGACTTCTTATTGGTACCCCTCAGCACCAATTACAAAGCAGTCGAGGCAACCATGGGCCTGCTTCGAGTCAGCATCGAACTTGCCCAAAAAGTAAATCCCGACTTGAGAGTCCTGGGTCTCATTCCAACCATGTACGACAAACGCACCTCTGGTTCGCGCAGGGCCAACGATGCTATTCATGAAATTGCAGCACAACTGCAGCTGCCCATGTTTGACGGCATGAACGTATTTGATCCCATGCCCGTTCGCACTGCAGTGAGCGACTCACAGGAAGCACATCAACCCCTAGCCCAATTCGATCCAAAAAATGACTGTCTTAAAGTCATGCGAGCAATTTCTAAAGCCATTGCCCAGCAAGTTGAGGTAACCGTATGAATTCAGCGACTAAACTACGCTCTACCTCGATGGTAGGCAACATTTTAGGAAATTTAACCTCTGAGGATACGGCCCAGACCATAGCGTCCGTTGAGAATCCAACAGCCGATAACTCCTTCGTTGAACTGCCAATTGCCGAAATTTGGCGACCCAAACAGCAACGTCTTTTCTTTGATCCTCAGGAGATCGAAAAGCTGAAGATCGCTATCCAGGAAGAAGGATTTCGCGGAGCAGTCTTGGTTACTTCCCTTCCTCCAAACAGTGAGGCCCTGTCCCAAGGCTTTAAATATGAATTGGTCTTTGGTGCCAGTCGTGTCACCGCTTGCGAAGAACTTGACCATGAAGTCATTCGTGCCGAAATTCAAGAATTAACCCCACAGCAAGTCAGACGCATCCGCTTCGATGAAAACATGGTGCGCAAAAACCTCAATGCTTTTGAGGTTCTTTTGGGCTATCTGGAACTTATGGCCGATGAAGCTGAAACCACCCCAGATGTGGTTGAGCAAGAGCTAAACCAGATGAGCAATTCTGCTAAGCGTGGTAATGGCATATCAGAGGATATCAAAACTCGTCTGGAAACATATCAAGCGATCCTTGACCGATATAACGGTGGCAAACTCACCAGTTTTCGCACAAAACTGATTAAGTTTAGAAGCCTACCCGATGATGTCAGGCAGGCATTAGACACAGGGCAAATTGATGCATCGAAAGCTCTTGAGATAGGCAGCGTCAAAGACGATGAAGATCGTGACGATTTACTGTCGTGGATTATTGATGTAAATCCACCGGTCAAGGAAATCCGTCAAGCCAAGCGTCAACAAGCAGAATCTAAGAACACTGCCAAAGAGAAAAAGCCATCTCCAAATATGAAACGGGCCACAACAGCCGTTGATGGGCTGAGCCTGTTGTTAAAGGGCGATGTCTTGAGAAAGAAGAATAAACAGGTTGGGACTATCCTTGATCAGATCAATGAATTAGTTGCCCAACTTCATGAGCTAACCTGACGTGCGACGTCGCACGTCAGGTTAAGAATTAGGTCTGATTTGGTAGTAATCCAATGGTTGCAGAAGCAACTTATGGGACGTTGGACAGTGGAAGCTGGTCGGGCTGGACCCGCCCTCGCCTGGACTTGAGGCAGAGGAACATTTAATGTCTCGGCTGGCTAAGTCAGTAGCAAAACCTGTCGTGCCGATAGTGATGGCCGTTGCGATCTCAGCCAGCCTTTTCAAACGACAACCAATGCCCCCGCTGGTCCTGCATGGCTTTTGTGTATAGTTGGAGAAAAAATGGCCGCTAAAGCGAAAAGCCATTCTCTACAAAGGTTTTTGGGGGATTATTCATGCTTAGTTCTGAGGAATCTTAGCGCAGGTTGCAGTCTGAAAACACTGGAATCTCGTTCAAGTTGAGGAGCAGATCTGCCTTAACGATCACAATTCTCTATGCATAAACATAGGTCAGGTCACGTCTCAATTTGACGTCATGCAATACTTTTGTAATAAATAGCTTCGATATCCTCACAAAATCCTCATTATTCTTGCAAAGAATATATCTAGTAGGAGTGAAGATAAATGGGTAATTCAAATTGGGGCAATCTCGCCACCCCATAAAAACCAGAATAAAGTCTTCAGCCTTTCAGTAGCTCCTCAGTAGGGTCTTCTACGTACTTGCTCCTGTAATCCTCCTACTAAAAAATTCGGACTAAGCGTCAAGTCGACTCCCAGTTACCAGATTGACAGGAGAAGCGTCATGAGTAAAGTTGTTGGTATTGACTTAGGCACAACCAATTCATGCATTGCAGTAATGGAAGGCGGCAAGCCTACCATCATCCCCAATTCAGAGGGATTTCGCATTACCCCCTCTGTGGTAGCTTATGACAAGAATGGAGGTCGCCTTGTAGGCCAGCTCGCTCAGCATCAGGCTGTGATGCATCCTGAGGATACTTTTTACTCTTTTAAGCGCTTCATTGGCTGTCGCTATGATGAAGTCGCTGAGGACGCAAAGGAAGCTACCTACAAAGTCCTGAATGTAGGTAGCAGAGTGAAACTAGATTGCCCACAAGTAAAGCGGCAATTTTCTCCTGAAGAAATTGCCGCTCGGGTCTTGCAGAAGCTAGTCAACGATGCCAGCAAGTATATCGGCGAACCAATAACCCAAGCAGTGATTACCGTTCCCGCCTACTTTAATGACGCTCAGCGGCTTGCTATCAAGGATTCTGGCAAGATTGCAGGTCTGGAAATTCTAAGAATTATCAACGAACCAACGGCAGCCTCTTTGACTTATGGTCTGGACAAAAAGAGTGATGAGACCATCGTAATGTTCGACCTAGGGGGTGGCAATCTAAGTATCTCCATCGTAAAGGTGGGCAACGGTGCATTTGAAGTATGGGCCACTTCTGGGAGTACCCACTTGGGCGGTGACGACTTCGACAAAAGAATTGTCGATTACCTTGCCGTAGAGTTTCAAAAGATAGAGGGTATTAACCTACGCGAGGATAAGCAGGTGCTCCAGCGGTTAACTAAAGCCGCTGAAGAGGCCAAAATCGAACTCTCCAGTGTGACTCAGGCAGAGATTCATCTCCCCTGCATTGTTGCTACCAAAGACGGACCTAAGCATCTAAAAGTGAATCTGACTCGGGCGAAGTTCGAAGAGCTATGCACAGATCTGCTCGATCGCTGCCGCATACTTATATATCAGGTCCTTAAAGATAGTAAGCTCAGGGAAATCGACATTGATGAAATCGTACTAATGGGGGGCTCCACTCGAATCCCAGCAATTAAGAACCTCATGAAGCGCACCTTCAGGAAAGAACCTAACGAAACCATAAATCCTGACGAAGCCGTGGCCATTGGGGCAGCTATTCAAGGTGGTGTTTTGGCCGGAGAAGTAAAGGACATATTGCTGCTGGATGTGACGCCATTGAATTTAGGGATTGAAACTCTAGGAGGTGTGATGACCACGATGATTCCTCGCAACACCACCATCCCCACTAAAAAGTCTGAGGTCTTCTCAACAGCAGTGGATGGCCAGACAAGCGTCGAAATCCATATTCTGCAAGGGAACCATGAGATGTCACACGACAACTTGAACTTAGGTGTTCTCCGGCTCGATGGCATCCCTCCTGCATCACGAGGTGTTTCTCAGATTGAGGTGATGTTTGATATTGATGCTAACGGACTTCTCAACGTCACCGCTAAAGATAAATGCAGTGGAAAAAAGGAGACCATGAGTATTTCTGGTACATCCACAATACAAAATATAGAATTAGACAAGCAGCATCAGTGTGTCAGTCTGAGCAATCAGATAGAGCCCCCGACTCATTGGACACCAAAACATATGAGTGACTTTAACGCTAATGTTGTCTATCAGCCAGTAAAAACAACCCTTCCTAACGTTAGCCTCAATGGCCAGCAGTATCAAAGTCTAGAGCAACAGATGAATGAACTGAAGGCTCAGATGAAGGAATTGAAAATGCAGTATCAGAGAATTCAGATTCTTCTGGAAAAAATTGAGCTAGAGCAAACCGATGTCAGAAGGCCATAAGCTTTAAGAGACCTATGTTTAGACATGGAGCATTGTGGTCGTTAAAGCAGATCTGCTCCTCAACTTGGTGAAGTGAACCCCCTAATTTTGAACAGTAAAATCAGGCCACATTGGGTCTAAGTGGACGGACCTTAACCAATCCAAAGGTGCTCCGTCTCATAAAATTCTCCACGCTGCTCCAATCTAAAGTCACCCAGGAGTGCCGCCATCCACACCTCCACCAATGGCATCTTCACTTGTCGCTGTAGATCAATGAGTCGTTGAGGAGCACCAGTCCGTTTCATAGATAAGTTCTCGATCCAGGTCGACACATTCTCTGAATGCGCCACAGCCAGCGCTTGCTCCTTAACCGCTTCCTCAGTTAACGCATCCACTAACGCCAGAACAGAGGTTTTATCCACATCCCCCACTACAGACTCATCATCGGCCACGGGCTCAAGCGGATCGCGTTGGTTGGAACGCTGTACCAGGTCTGAAAAATCTAATTCTTGGGTCTGTCGGGTGATGCCCTTGAGCCAGTCGCCATCTAACATAGGGCCATCCGTATTATGGGCATCTTGCCAGTCATCCCAGAGGATTTCAGACTTAGCCTCACAAATGTTAGCCAGCTGGGCTAGTACTTCCCCACCGAGCCGCAACTGCTCGCGCCATGGCAGCTCCATCATTACCCCCTCAAACTGCTGCCAAAGTTCTAAAATATTCGCTTCTTCCGGCACATCGGCGGCATCTTCAAAGGCATCCCCCAAGTCCAACTCCAGCTGACGAACACTAACCATCGCCCCCTCCAAGATGATCAAAGCCTCCCTTCAAAGGACATTCAGGGATTGGACACTCAATAGGCTCTAACCGAATCTCATTGGAAAAGTGGGTGATCCCATAGCGTTCGGTGAGATAGGGCAGCATCTTTTGAGAGACATAGCGTTCTAACTGTCGTCGTCGATATCCGGCACAGTGAATCGGCTTAACTTCCAAAACCTTCTGGCCGTTGTGAATCACCGTCGCGCCAATGGCGTGGACCGGAGCATCCTTACGCTTTTCTCGCCAGATATAGAGGTTGGCATAGGGCATTGAGGATTCCGCCACGTCTAGAGAAACGGTCTCTACCTCATTGTCAGCCTTGGTGGTCAGGATCTGCTGCTGGTAGATAGCCCGTCGCTTTTCATTCGAGTCTCGTCGGTTACGGTAGTGCGATCGCTTCCGATGACAGCGCTTTTCATCCCAGCAGCCATCCCCATTGGGACCATGCTGCTGCCGGGCCTGGGCTGCGCTCAACTGAGCACACGCGACACACTTTTGATTGATCCGCCGTGGCATCCGTCCTTAGAAATCGAGCAATAGCTGAACTGCCTGCAATTCAAGGTCTAGGGTAGCGTACTTTGACAGGTTTATTTTTAGTGTTATTTTTAGTGAAGTCAATATAAATTAGCTTATTTAGGGTAGAATTCACACCATAGGGAAGTGCCTACGGTAAATTGGGCCTTTCGCCCTTCGATTTATTTCAAATAGCGGGAGTTGGCTATGGCTCGCGATATTCCTGAGCCTACTTTTATTGAATTTGGGCAGGTGACCAAGGCACCGGTGCCGGTAGTGGAGGATTTGAGCTGGCAGCGGGTGGTGGAGTTTTTGAGATCGCGCGAGCTATCTACCAATACCCACAAAGCCTACGAACGGCAGCTTCAACTCTTCTATGCTTGGACTCAGAAAAAACCCTGGCATGATATCACCCATCGAGATATTGATCGCTACAAACAGCATCTCAAGGCACAGCCTAGCAAACGGGGGGGAACACTGGCCCCAACCACGATTAATCAGGCATTAGCTACCTTGAAGAGTTTCTTCAAATGGCTCACGGTCAAGGACTATATCACCCGTAACCCGACGCTCACCATTGAGTTTTTGAAAGAGCCTGCTAAGCCACCTCGGGATTTAGCGGAAAATCAGGTCAATCAGCTGTTTGGGGCGTTGGCCTACCGGGGGGATTCCGAGGTGCGCGACCGAGCAATTCTCCAGGTGCTTAGTCATGGATTGCGGGCCAGGGAAGTGTGTGGACTGGATATCAGCGACTATGATGGACGGCGGTTAAGGGTACGCGAGGCTAAATGGGGCAGTGATGGCCTGGTACCGCTAAAACCAGAGGCTATTGTTGCCTTGGATATCTATCTGGGGTGGTTGGTACGCAATGGGTTTGCCGTCAGCCAGGAGACTTCCTTATTTATCAGTTTGTCTAACAACAGCCGGGGGCAACGCTTGGGCTACAGTGGCATCTATGAGTTGGTCAAGGATTTAGCGGAAGCCAGTGAGCTAGAGGACATTCATCCCCACCGGATGAGACATACGTTTGCCACCTCGCTCGTAGCCGCTGGTATGAATCCGCTGTTGGCAAAACGGGCTGTCCGCATTCGCTCTGACAAGATTTTTGCTCGTTACAGTGACCGGGCTTTGGATCTCAAAATGGAAGAGGCCTTTGAAGATCTTTATGGCACACCAGAAGAGGCATAATTTATTGAGTTAGCTAGGCGGGTCACCTCCCGGTGACCCGCCCGTCTTCAAAACAAGCCAGATCAGTCCTTGCCTACCTCACTAGGAACAGGCTAGAGGCTGGTTAGAACACTTGCTGTCCGCTAAAGTTACCTGGTGGTGAATACCGACAGACCAAAATATCGACACCGCTACCTGTCGCCAACCCACAACCGAGCTGTGTTGTATTACGCCAGACCATTTGGCTGTAATGCCCTACATCTTCCCAATCGCCTGTCGAACTGATATTTGGGAATCGACCGTTTCGGAAAAACCTCTTTTCTGAGCCCCAAGAATTAATCATTTGGTCCAGGCTGAAGGCTCGAGCTGTTCCGCCCCACAAATTTTCACCCATACCAGAACCTCCCAGTCCATCGGGATGTCGAAGTTGTCCACCGCTCGAAGCTAGCTCATTAGCCCAAGATTGAGCGTTATTAGCCAACTCATCAGACCAAGTTAATCGTGGAATTTGTACCTCATCTCGGTATTGATTATGTAGATCTAAAAGTTCTTGAGCTTCTGGAGGTAAGGATGCGAGATCCTGCCGCAGAGTACGAATCTCAGACTCAATTGATGGCCACGAATCAGGTTCTAAAAAATCATTTATGGCCGTCTGATCAGGATTGATACCCTGGCTCTGCTGACCCGGTATACCGCTCAAGAACTGATAGATAAAGCTATTGCCTGCTTCTACCCGAACCGTAGCATCTTCAGGAGTCTCTACTAAGACTGCTCCGTTGACCACGTCAATGACGATCGCATCTTCTCTGTAGCGGGCCTGGTAAAGAATGGCATCTTCAGTAGCTGGTGCTACCCTGACGGACGGACTGCGCTGCTGAGACAAGTACAAGCTACCTTCTGAAGCCTCGTTAGATGTAGATCTTGTCTTACTTGTCCAGCTCTTGAATCTAGATGGCAAATGAGCGGTTGGTGAAGGAGCAGGATCGTACTCACACGCCCAGCCATCACGCAGCGATGCAGATTCACGTTGATAACCTACTGTAATAACCCCGTTATCACCACGACAAGCAAACTTATACCTAACAGCACCTCCCTCGACAGATTTTGCCTGTACATAGGGTAGGTCAGGACTGGGTGTACCATTATCTTCGCGTAGAGCAATATGAGCGAAATAGCTACCAGCTGCTATCCGCAAATAAGTACGAGAATTTTTTAATTTTTGACCTAGAGCGGGAATTCCGTCTGGTTTAATTGTAATTTTTCTAGAATCACTAACGTGGTAAATCTCGGCATAGGCTGCTGCTGCAGTACTTTTGAGGGGGAATGCTATCAGTAATAGAACTGTTAGAACGGCTAGTATTGTAATCCTTAGTCTGCTTGAAGATAACCTTCTTCGGAGGAAGCGCTGAAATATAGCTTTTTTCACTATCCGTTACTCCATAAAAATTTTGACTGAATCAGCACACTTAACCGCAAAAAGGACGGTCATCGATAGTTACTATTCTGCATTTGGAGCAATGCTTATCACTAGGCGCGAGACTTGACATTGCTCGAACCGATCTAAGATGGCATTATCGTCTGGAATATTAAATATTTGATTCGTCAGTGTGCTAAATCTCAAATCTTCACAATCTGTGTTTTCATCAAGGTAGCGATCTCGCTCGTCGAGTTTAGGATCATTGCTATACCATCCACACTGATTCGCAGTCGCTTCACGCCAAGCCTTGGCAATATCAATTAGGGTCAAGCAAGGAATCTGAGCGGCTTCTGCCTGACTATCTAAAAGGCCATTTCCGTCCAAATCCGCTTCGACACCAAATTCTTGCATGAGTATTCTGTAAGTTGTTCGCAAGGCTCCTGGAGGGAACTGGTCTTCAAAGGAACCTGCCCCTTGCTTTTCGTCACGCAATCCAATGGGCTGGGTGCTTAATTCTACTTCTAATTGGGGTAGCCGATACAGGCGAACCAATCTTGCTAATGAGCTTTCAGCCTCACCCGCAAAAGGTTGAATGTCGCTGCGACGTTCAATGATGTCCTGATAAATTTCAGGTTCTTGATCGGCTTTCTCAAGGAGCTTGATACTTCTTTCCCGCATTTGACGATAATGTTGAAGGGTATTTGTAATATTTGTTTCTGTTTTGTTGTTTTCAAGACCGACTTCGGCAGTCTGTGCTGCCTTCAACTGCTCAGGAAGTCGGCGCACAATAGCAGCTGCTGTCTTGGGCGTAACTTCCACACCCGCATCAAAGAGCGCTATTTGAAACTGAAGTTGCTGCCCTCTTCGCCATAAGAATCCGCCTGTAAGAGAGGCAATAACCACCAGTCCTGTAGCAGCAGCTGCCAGCCTGCTTTTCTGCTGTTCGACCTTCTTGGCTCTATTTGCTTGTGCTATCGCTTCTTCCTTTGCTTGCACAGCTTTTCTCTCTTGCTCTAATAACTCTTCGAGCTCGTGCAACCGGCTTTGTACACGGCGATCGCGGGCCTCCGAACTCAGCCTGATAAATGCCTTATCTTCAACGCTCAAATTTTCATGCCGTTGGCTCTGCCATTGTTTTGCCTCTTCCAAAAGAAAGCCGTCGAGCAGGGCTGTTTCATCCTGTTTGCTTTGCTGCCATTGCCTTTGGCGAAACCGTAAGCCCTCCTGCCAAAGTCGAAACGTGCGATCTTGCTCCAACCAACCTCTGAGGCTTTGCCATTCTTTTAGCAGAGTCTCGTGTATGATCTCGACTGTTTCCTCGTTGCGACCCGTCACTACCAATCGAGCTGGCTCACCTGCTAGCTGTGTTACAAGATCCCAATTTGTTGGGCCAATCTCTGTTCGACTGGCAACTCTGCGGGTATCCTCCGTACCCTCCCCAGGATGGACCAACTGTACAAAAACTTGCTGGGCTCGTTTTTGATCTACTTCGCTCAACTTCATATAGACGGCATCTGCATGTCTAGCAAGTGCTTTCGCAACGCCTCCAATGCGGACATAAGCCTGGTAGGTTAATGTTTTGTGTTGCTGCCGCCGCCAAAGTTCAGTGAGGGCAAACTCCAATAGGGGTAAGTTTCCATCCTCCTTACCGACATCGTCCAAAAGTCGATCAACAAGCCCATCTTCGAATTTCACCTCCCTTAGTTTGGCGGGGCACTCAATGGCTTTTTGAAGCTCTTCCCGATTCATGGGACCTAACTTGAAATCAGCGCCATGCAGCGCGTCAGCCAATGGCCGGTACGCGTAAGCCTGCCCGCAAAAATCAGCACGCAAAGTTAAAACAACCTTGAAGCCTTCTGCCCGGTTGAGACCTTCCAAAACCACATCAATGAACTGCTCTCGCTCTGGCTGGTCACACTGCGTATATAATTCCTCAAATTGATCGATTACCAATAAAAGCTGCTTGCCAGGATATGGCTGCAAAATCTGTGATACTACACTGACAATGCCGCCTTCTCTTATACTTTTTGTCAATTTATTGACTCGCTCATTCTGATCGACTAAATCTTTCACTGGATCAAGTCGTTGCGCAAGTTGAACCGCCAATTCAACGAAAGGAGCCTTTTTGGGGCGCAGGGTTTCTATGAACCAGCCATTTGACTGCCTTAACCGAGGCAATAGCCCAGCAAACACCAGTGACGACTTTCCGCTACCGGACGACCCAACGACCGCAACTAACGGCAAAGTCTCAACAGCTCGCACTAGGCCCTGGCGAATAGAACCGTTTTCCTGCTCACAGTCATCGATAAATGCCTCTCGCCCAAAGAAGAAATCTGCATTGCTCTCCTGAAAGGCAAATAATCCTTGGTAAGGACATTCTGGAATTTGAGTGAGAGACGTTGACTCCGTGGGTGGTGAAAGTAGGTTTTCAAGCTGCACCTGTAGTTGCTGAAGACCAGCAACTTGAGGCTCTAGATATTGAATCAGATCAGTTGGCCTCTGATTTAAGCTGACTCCACTTGCCCTTAAGTGAACTTGATTGATATGTAGCCGATAAACAAGCTCGTCCAACTGGCTTTCATTAAGCTGCTGTAGCTGATTGAGCAGACTATTTCTATCAACACTTTCAAATTGCGACGGCAGTAGACTTTGAAGTAATTTAAGAGCTTTTTCTCTAGGGATAATATCATTCTTAAAAGATTCTTTTCTGAGTCGAGCAATTAGGTCTGGATTAGTAAGTATTATTGGCTTCTGATGTTCTTTGAGATTGATGAGCTGTGTTTTCGCCAGTTCAAGAGCAAAGTTAATGGTTTCGTTTGCTCCCAGTGCATCGTAGAAGGCAACTGAGAATGTAATCGCGGCGCGATCGCCAATCGAATCGTTCATCGCGATCACATAAGGAACACATCGATTAATTGCTTTAGCCTGAATCTCTGAGTAACAAGCATTTAGCACTACACATTCAAGCCCCCGACTAGCGAATAACTTAAATATTTCTGCTAGTGGCTCGGTGCCTAGAAATTCTGGCTCCCCATTATCACTCTCAAAAACAAGTCCATTCACCCCGTCACCGTGCCCACTAAAATGGACAATGTGTGGTTTGAACTCCAGCATGTGTCGATAGAAATCTCTTAAACGAACTGAAACCTTGGCTATGAGTTCAAATTGAGTTCGGTGAGGCGATCGTTTTAGCCCTTCATCAATTTCTCGAATTTCTTCATCCAGACGGAGTTGGACTGTCCCCCGTGGATTGGCTGTCGTAACTAAAATTCGCCTCATTAGCTTACGTCGGGATAGTCGAACTTACCTTCATGGTGGACGAAATCATCATCACCTCGCCGAGTATCCGTAAGTAGTCTCCATGAGTAGGTATCCAAAATTATGCATGTCATAGAAGATTTTGTGCGAGTTTTTTGTCAAGCCCTCAAGCCTCAAAATGGGGGGCTTTGAGTCCGGTCTCCCCCAGATGGGGGGACGGAAGGGAGCCTGCAGAAGCTGTGAATATTTACGATCACCTACTTAACTATATGCAAACTATTCTCATCGTAATTTATTCCACTTGATTGCATCCCGATTATGCAATAGGCAAGAATGCTCAATCCTGGATAATGGCACTAGAGCTAAGTCCCCCGCTAGTCCAACCATAGGTTTTCATGTAAATGCCTCTATTCTAAAAAAAGCCTCTAGCTTATGGAACCAGAGGCTACAAACTTGTGCTCTAACAACTAAATGAGCAAACAAGCTAATGAAGACAAACACAGCACCAAAAGCTTAAGTCGGCGTAGGTAATGCCGAGTCACTCGGTACAAAGATAAACCTTTCGTGTTTTGCTATCTTTGTACCGCATTTCTCACAAATTTCTTGATCATCTAAATTAATGAAGCGATCCTCGGGAATCGGCCTTTGGATAAACCCTGATCCATCCGGACATAGCAAAACAATACAAGCCTTCTGAG
Organism: Adonisia turfae CCMR0081; assembly: GCF_011009555.1. GTDB lineage: Bacteria > Cyanobacteriota > Cyanobacteriia > Phormidesmidales > Phormidesmidaceae > Leptothoe > Leptothoe turfae. Next base: position 14,197 of record NZ_QXHD01000001.1, read on the forward strand.
GTTGTATCCCAATGCGGTTTTCTCCCTGGAGCTGTTTGAGCTTTTCCTCTGCTAGAACAGGAATATGCTCACTCAAGAACGACCTTAGATTGACATCCTCTGAGAGAAGTTTCTCTCCTTGCAGGGAGTCAACCTGAAATTCATCAATCAATGTCAAAGCTTGTGTGAGTTGCGTATCTCCTTCGGCTTGTTGCCAAATACCACTTAATTCAAGAACATCCTTTTCTGTAAGAATGGAGCAGGTCGCTAGCTGATGATAGCGTTGAACCACATTTTTTTGGTCATCAGAAAGATTTAATCGATTCAACGCAGTTTGTTGCAATTCTGACAAACGCAGAAGATATACATCGTCTAAAGTATTCGGACACATTAGCTGTCTCTCCTGATACTCTTCTCATTTTAATTGGCCACTGAAAGTGAAAGATAGTCCAAGCAATATCAATATTAAGACCATGGTATACGACCATTTTAGATTAAGTTGATATTGCTTGGTTCTATTACTCAAACGTTCCTAACTCGTACCTTTTTGCTGACCTTCATAATTTTCCCAGAACTTTTCACGCAAGCGCCGTAAAGCTCTTGATTCACGCTGCCTCAGGGCCGGAATCTTGATAAAGACTTCTGCAACTTCAAGATAGTGCTGTTGGATTTCTTTATAAGAAAACCCACGATAGAACCGGAGATCAAGGATTTCTTGATCCTCTTTTGATAAAAAAGGTAGTACTGCCTCCAGGACAGTCTTCTGTTCTTCCTCCTCTACTTCAGAAAAGGGATCAGCAGTTTCGGGCAGGTCCTTATTTTTTGCCTTTAGAAGCCGGTTCCTCTTTTCACCCTTTACCATGTCATACATGATATGAGAGCAAACTTTACGCAGCCATGCCTGCACATTGTCAATTCCCTTTGAGTTCTTATCAATGTAAGTTAGGCCACGCATCACGGCATCACTAATGAGCTCGTGCGGATTTAAGTTTCGAATATTCAGTTGTTTGCCAACACGTTGCAAGTAGTTCAGAAAGCTTTTACCTTGAACGTTGGATGGCTCAAGGATATAGCTAACCTCATCAAGAAATTTTGCCTTGAGAGCCTGAACTTTATTAGACTTTTGGCAATGTGACATTTTGTTCCCTCATTTCTAGGTTAGACACTGTGGCGGCCCAGCTGTAATAAGCTGAGACCAAACACTCCAGAAGAATTGTCGTACACTCGCATTAAGCGAAATGGGATTAGTTTGTAATTGTCGAATTGCAACACCCACAAGGCTAAAAGCTTGTAATGGGATTGCTGGAAACAGAGCAGTGGCTAATCTTTGATAATATCTGTACTTCCATAAAGAACGATTCTTGCCAGCTACAAGCGTTTTAGTAACCGACACAACATCATTACGAAAGTTGATCACGCTCATCTTTGCTTACCTCTATGCTAAAAAAAGTTCATACGAACGGGGCATGAGTCACTTATTCAAGGCTATTCAGCATCGTTAAAAAACTCTTGCTTAAATAGATGAATTATTGGCTCACAGGAAGTAGTCGAAATTGGGGCAAATCTGTGACAGGCAATATCAGAATATTTTGAGAAAAACGGGAATGCAGGGGCTTATGATTCACCGGGATGGAAAGAGACAATAAACTAAAGGTAGGCTGGCGTTGAGGTTAAAGACCTTTACATCGGAGCAATCACAAGCTTGAGATTATTACGTCCCACTACTTGAATATGATCGCCTGGCGAAAAATTGAAATTGACTTGTGAACATGCATGCCAATAAACACCATGAACCTTCACTCGCCATTCTTGATAGGGTTTCAAAACTTCATCAACAATTCCTTCGGTGAAGTTTTTCATAGATTGCTTACCGAGAAACACTCCTGGAGACATACTTGTTATCTATCCAACCTTGTGCTTACATTAGGAAGTAGGAATTTACTCTCAAATGTGACAGACATATTCTTGTTCTTAAGTACAGAAAACTCCATAAAAAAGGCTGACCAATGGCCAGCCCAATGAGCATGAGAGAGTAAGTAAGACAGAAAGTATTAGAACACTCAGCGTGACAGAAGCCACCAATTTACTATGAAGTGACGGCTACATAGAGCTTAGACTTCATAGTTTTATTTGTTCATAGGCATCACCCCCTTTCTAATCTTGATTTATTTTGCTCAGGTGACTTTTCTTTGGCATTACTCCTGATTCTCTAGCAACTAGTAGAACCAAGGCGGGATTTGTGACAGGAGTATGACAATTTTAGTAATGTCAAAACATGTAACATTCATCTGTTATCACACAGATCCTGACTAAGAAGCATTTCGCGTAATCGACGTACAGCTCTTGACTCACGCTTTCTTAGAGTCGGGATTTTTATAGAGAGCTGAGCAACCTCTAGGTAATAGTGCTGGATCTCTTTATAAGACAATCCCCAGTAGAATCTAAGAGCAATAATCTCTTGATCAGTTTTTGAGAGACAAGATAGAGCAGATCTTACTGTCTGCACATTTTCATCTAACTCGATTTCCACAAATGGATCGGTGGTGAGAGGGCACGGCTCCTTGCTTTTATCCTTGAGTAGTCGAGTCTTCTTCTCACTTTTTACCATGTCATACATGATAAAAGTACAAACCCTACGTAGCCAAGCCTGTGTATTTCGAATTTCTTCAGAACTCTCCCCGATATAAGTAAGGCCACGTATCACAGCATTATTAATCAACTCGTGGGGATTCAGGTTTCGAATCTTTAGTTGTTTACCTACACGCTGTAAGTAATTCAGAAAGCTTTTGCCCTGGGAGTTTGACGGTTGCAAGATATAACTGACTTCGCTAAGAAATCGTGCTCTGAAAAATTCTATTTTGGTGGATCTCTTACATCTAGACATGAGTTACCCCTCTTACCTCAAGTTATACGCTTTAGCAAAGCAAGCGATGAATCGTGATTAGACTCTTTAGCCAGAGTTGCTATTGTCTGCCTGAGATCAGTACGGTGAACAGGAACACACCGAATACAATAAGCCTGCAGCAGTGCATGAACACTAATCAACCTCGTCAGACCGCTAACTGTGACACGATACGAAGTATCATCCCGAGCAGTTAGGTTTTACCTCATTGCTTGGCAAGAATAGCTTCGGGTCAGTGTAGTACTGATATATCCGATGTGTGCACTGCCCAAGATAATTAAAGAAACAATTGACAGTGCACAGGTCTATTCTTTTTAGGACCATGCCATCTGTTTGTGCGAAGCACCCACAAAAGAGAGGCTTACAATTATATTGATCTACTGATAAGGGGTCAGACCACTCGTATAGTCAGTAGTTTTCATGGCTCAAAATGTAACTCCTGATACAATAAAATAACTTGATTGTCAGTTTTTGTCAGTTTTTGTCAGAACTTATCAGTTTTTTTATGTTCAGTTCACTGACACTTGTCAGAAATATCTCCCAATATTCCTGGTAAACTTTTCTAAATTCGGGGCAAAAAAGTCTACCAGGAAGCTATGACATCGGAGGATGAGTTTAACGCAATTCATAGAGCAATAGATGAAGAACTGGCTGCTCAAGGCAAAAGAAGGCTAACAGGAGCAGAAAGTTCTATACTCTGGCATTTTTTTAGTCAACCAGGTATCGGATTCAAGCAAATTGCCAATGAAACCATATACACGTACGGTTCAATTCGTGATGCCGCCTATAAGCTATACACAAAAATCAAGATCATCACTGGCAAAGACGTTAAGCAGAATACCTGTGCTCGAGAAGCCAAGGCTTGGTACCAAAAACTTCAGGTGCTAGGTAATGTTGAAGTGCAAGGTCGTGAGAAAGAATTAAATACTCTCCTCTCTGATGTCAGAGAGCTTGGGCGTCACGTCATTTGTATTACTGGTGCTCCAAAGATTGGTAAAACTCAGCTAGCTATAGCACTGTGCCGACAGTTGTTAGAGACAGTTGAAGGACAGAAAAGTTTCGATGACTTTATTCGATGCCCTGTGTCATCACTAAAATCGGTTGAGGATCTTTGCAGATACATAGATGATTCTCTGCCCACGGACATCAAAGTACCTCAGGGTAACGCTAACCTTGCGCTAACTCGTTTCCTCCATGAGCATCGTTATATATTACTGATTGAACAGGGGGAAGTCCTGCATGATATTGATTCTCTGGAGGGCCATTTCAAATCAGAGTCTAGTTCTTATGAGCGCTGGTTAAGGGACTTGATGGACGCACCTGATTTGAGAGGGTGCTTAATTTGGGTGAGTCGAGTACCACCAAGCTGCCTGCAGGAGATAAACGATTATGTCGTTCATCATCAATTGCAGACACTTACACAAACTGTCGCTTGCAATATCCTTATAGATAAAGGACTAGACAAACTACCACCCCAGGAACTCGAACACGTAGCAGACTTTTGTGGTAATAACCCAGGTGCTTTGAAAATTGCTGCCCATAAAATTAAAAATCGTTATGGGTATAGCGTTGCGGAATTCATAAACGATCCTTTAGATTCAGACGACGCAGGGGAGTATTCATGGTACTCAGCTCTGGATAACATCAGCTCGAAGGAACGTTCTCTACTAGGTTGGTTACTGTTGTATCCTCATGAACGTGTAAAAGCGAGGGTAGATAGAGTCGGTCGTCGTCAATTACCCTTTAGTCAATTAGGACTAGTCATACAATCCCTGCAGAAGCGTGGTCTTATAGATATAGACGAAGATGGGTACTGCTTCATACAGTCTCTTTGGCTACGTCATGTTGTTGCCAAGCACCTTGTTGAGCGATTAGGTAAGGTATTTGAGCGGGAAACAATAGCTACAGAGGATGTTCACAAATTGAACCAGCATCCCCTAATCTCACCTCAAGCTCCAGCTTGGCAACGTCAGTGGCATCGCAAAAATATTCTTGGTCCTTTGGCGGAATACCTTATAGATAAGCTCAATCTATGGTCAAACGAATCACGAGCAGAAAAAATAAACTATATGTTGCAATTCCTTAAACGAGGAAGCATTAATCAGCCGCCTCTGCAGAATAACTACGCTGCAGGCAACCTTATCAACATTGCTATCGAGCTGGGTATACCTCTCAAAGACCTAACTTTTGATGGACTGACCATTAGACATGCAGACTTGCGCTTGGCAAAGCTGAAGGGCGCAAACTTTGGTAATTGCAATACTAGAGGTACATCTTGGCCAGTAATTCTCAGAGAACCAGTTGTTTCAGCAATGTCTCCAGACGGAAATACAGTTGCAGTCGGAGATAGTGAAGGCTGGATACTATGCTGGCAACGTGAGATAGAGACGTTTGTCCTCTATGATTTCGCACAAATTACGAATTCCAATGAGCATCCTATGGCAATTACCCATATAGCGTTTGGGAATGAGAAAAATTTAGCAATCGCTGCAGATGGCTCGATCTATCGCTGGTTTTTATACCCAGAAGAAAAGCCAGAACTAATAGATTCCATCCCATCGCCGATTAGCAGTCTGGCATGTGGTGATATGGACTTCATTGCAATAGGGCTAGAAAATGGTTGTATTTGGGTCTGGAACAATATTAATGACAGCAAAAAGCTGCTAGCTCACCATCATATGAATGCAGTAGAAATTTTGGAATTCAACGCGGAAGCCACTCAGCTAGCTAGCGAAGGAGGTGGGGATCGTATTCTAGTCTGGGATCTCTTTGGGACGTCCGATGCACTTCAAAACAGCATTAACTTAGCTGACCACTACTATGGAATGAAATGGCAGCAAGACTCTATAGTAGTGGCCGGTTTAGTCAGAAATCGCAGCTGCCAAATTCGATCAACTGCAGGGAGCATAATTGAGCTTCCTTATGATCCCCAAGGAATTACTGGGATATTATTCAGCGAAAATGGGAACTATTTGGCTGCTGGCATATCAGGTAAAGTTGAAATATGGAGCGTTCAACAGGAGTTACGCCTTTATCAAATACCCCTTGAAACAGACATTCGAATTTTAGCGCTCAGCAACGATGGTACATGGGTGCTAAAGATGAAAAGCAATAGTCCTGCAATGGTTCAGCTTTGGTCTATCCCTACTGGAAAAATCTACTGGGAACAGACGGCAACCAGTGTTTTCAGACAAGCTTCGACATCTGACAATGAGGGCTACTTACAGCTCAGTAATGACAGTGGTCCAACAGCTGTCGAGAAAGCATACTACGCCGCCCTTGGATTTACTGCTTGAAACATTAACTTATTTATCTTTATTCTGGGACCAGTTGCAAAAGCAGCACATATCTCACTTTCAACATTGGGATCATGATATTTTTACGGTTAAAGCTTTGAATTAATCAAGTTGATACGGAAAAACTTCGATTCTATGTAGATACTCGGAAGTGTGCTGGTATTTATTCGGGTGTTGAACCCTGATCTAACTTGTACTTTTCTGCTAAGAAGCTTGAACGCATAGCCCAATAAACCATAGAAGGATATGCAGCCATAGATAGGTTGGTGTAAGAGGTAAGTAAAATGTTTAATGACGAGAGCTTCGCTCTCAAAGAACACATTTACTCATACGTCAAAGAATTAGCTGATTTAGAGCAGCCCTCTGAACAGAATCCTTGCGATGTATTCAAGTCTTTATTATGGGATCGCTGCAGCCCCGAGCGTCCAGATGTCGTAATGGCCTTGGATGGAGTTATTCAATCCGACGGTTTTAGAGGAGATAAAGGTCTTCAGTTCTTTAATCGTTGCTATTACACCATCTGTAATACATGGCATTACAAGGTAGAACGCAGAGCATACCTAGAAAAAGTAATCGGGGACTTGAAAAAGCTTCCTGAGCCAAGGGCTCATGATCCTCTAACACGCGATCTACGGCGTCGATTTTATGCTTTCAAAGAAAGCGAGTACCAAGACTATCTGCTAAGGCAACTACGTCTGGGTGGATACGAAGAATTCGAACGAGTCAATCGCCAGAAAAAAGGAACCATCAGCGACTATCTACCAGATTATTTTTGTCTATATCGTTCAACTACACAGACAAAAGATATCGACGAACTGGAAGGCAACGTCGTCAATCCTGATACGAGCGATGAAGTCCGAAGTGGAATCCTTCAGAAACAGATGTTCAGGCTTCGAGAAACTTACCATGCCTTAGATGCCTATCGGCAAACAAAAATTAACCCAACACGCATTCCTGATCAAGAGTTTGCAAGGGCATGGAAGTTTTACCATCCAAACAGGCTAAACGGTTTTGGGGTCAGAGCAAAGAATTTTAAAGACAGTCTCAAACCCGAGATGACGTTTAGCGACAGTAGGTCCACAATTGTGGACTATTTAATGCAGCCAACGATGGATCTAACTATTCAGAAACGAATTCGTTATGGGATACAAAACGCATTTGATACATTCGTCACAGAAATTGGTCTCATAGGCGGCATGCTTATTCTGGCTTTTGAAAGAGCACTGGATTCTATCTTTTTACCCGATTTCAACGACGCCAATATTATGAAATTCAGGTTGATGATCGAAAATATTGGCTCAATGCGAATGGTCAGCATTTTACTGAACCTTGTTATGGGAGCCCCAATGGCACGCTTTAACCTTGAAAGAAAACTTGGCTATCTATACTGCCGTTACGAGGATCAAAAGCTCGAAGCAGAAGCATGGTTGGTTGACTTCCTTGAACATATCAATATGGCTTTGGCCATGAATGCACGGCAACTGCACTATCGCTTCTAACTTAGAGATAGGCTCCAGATGTAGTTAGTTACAAAAGCTTGAGAATTGAACTAGATGTAAGCTTTCGTGTTTACCGAACAGCTGAAGGTGTTTAAATTGGCGTCCTATTGCTACTACTTGATGTCAGGGGCATCTGGCAGCGGACAAGTAGTTGTGAGGGCAGACTATGAGTCAGGATCAGGTTCAACAAATCCTAGAGAAAGCACCAATGATTGTAATTGGGTCTTTGCTGGGTGGTGTACTTATGTACACCTTAGGGCACGCTCCCCATTTCATTGACGTGAGTTGGGGACCGGAGGGCAGTCGCATCCAAATTGATAGTCGGTCAGGAAACTGGTGCGAGCTAGAAAAGTAGAAGACGACCTCTGGTAACTAAAGCATAGGCATATTGAAGCCCGCATTCGAACGAATGCGGGCTTTTTTAGAATACTCATTATAGAAAACCTAGCAATCGTCAGAAATTACTGATTGAACCAGCCTTCTTCATAGGACCAGCGGGGGCATCGGCGCGAAAACCTAGGGTTTTGATACCTGTGCCTAGAAATGGACTATATCGCTATTTAGTCATGCTCTGGAACCCTTTATTTTTCGTTGAGCACCCTGAGTGAAACCGTTGAGACATGAAGGATTAGTTGCGTCGCACCGCAAATATTCAAAAAATAATCATCTTTGAAATTCTTACTCAGAGGGAGTTTCAGGCGAAACCGAAGGTTTCTATTCAAATGCCCCCGCTGGTCCTCATAGGAATCCTTTTTATCCAATATCTCTTCAAGATTGAGACGAGTAAGTCTTGGCGTAATATCTGAAGTGGATTGACGGTAAGTTGCTCTTTCTACAAAGCTTCTAGCCATTTATTGGGTCACTTACTTACCTAAACAGATGATCGTATTATTATTTCTATTCGAGTTGAATGTAAAAAAAGCTTAGCCGTCACTGAACCTACTAGCCTATTGCCTACTTTTTGCCTATCTTTGAGCTCATTCTAGTGACTGGTTAACTAAGATGGGCTGAATATCGAACACAGCGCTTAGACAAAAATGAGGCTGCTGTAGTAAGTGCAATGCCCAATCTTTAGCTCTGACTTGGGCATGACACTTTCTCATGAAAAATGTGTAGCACTACTTGAAAAAATTCGCTGGAATAGTACCCCAAAATGTCCCTACTGTGGCTCCACAAAAAGCACTGCCATTCGGCAAGAACGTAGGCATCATTGTAACAACTGTTTTAATTCGTATAGTGTGACTGTCGGTACAATATTTCACGGAAGCCGCGTACCACTGCATAAATGGTTCAAAGCTATCCATATGTACCTGGATAACTCCTTAACTCCTCGACGCTTAAGCGTTCGGGCTTTAGCTAAGGAAATTCATGTCAACAAGAATACAGCAGCTTCCATGTTGAAGCGAATGCGTTCTTGCCTCAGTAGCAAACCTGCATACCTAAAAGCTATTCTACGCATAGAGCTAGAGCCAAAAGATGAGTCTGAATAAGTTAGCATCTCCTCCTAGAAAAAGATTTGACGTAGCAAGTGCAACAGTATTTTTAATTTTTATTGGCGTTGGCATCTTTGCACTTGGTTGGTTTATTGGCAGTATTACACAATCCAATCAAGACCTGAATCGAACTCAACAGGTAGTACTATTCTCTTTAATTCCTACATTTGGCTCTTTAATTTTCACTTCAACTCAATTTATTGTTAAGGAAAATGCAAAGACTTTAGCGAAAAATATGATTGCTCAGAAAGAGCAAGAAATAAAGGAAATAGAGGATGATCTTCATAAGGTGAATATCATCGCCGAGGAAAGAAAAGAGATTATTTCAAAGGTGAAAGATTTTATTGATGACAACGAGGATCAACTCGTTAGCACAGAAAAATTGGATTCATTACGAGAAAAGCTAATAAACGAGATTAGAAAGATTGAAGAAGAGAAAAATGCTGTCAAGGAGATAATAGCTTGGCTATCTGACCATCAGAACAAGATGCAACTGGTTAAGGATGCATTCAGAGAAGTAGCAAGAGCAAACGCTATCAGTTATTTCGACAGAAACCTTGTTATATCATTCAGGCAAGATTTGTATAGATGTCTTGTATGGCTCCAATCAAGCTTGGTTGAAGGCGTTGAACGCCAAGTCAGGATATCTGACTTAGCTAGCGCTATTGAGCTTCCACGAGGCATAGAAAACTATAAAGTTGCCCTACGTGCCATTGAAAAACATCCAGCCATCACCAGCAGAATTAAAGATTCATACAGAATCCCTAAACTAATAGATCATTTGATTGTCGAACTTGATAGAGGTAGTATCCACACCTAAATTATGCTACCGATGGTGGATTATTCCCTCCTGGATACTGTTCTCCGTATATTGAGCGCAGCTCCTCGGGAGTAGGTGTAAACTCTTGGGCATTCAAATCAGGATAGACAGGACTCGTATGACCTACTTGATTTATCCTAGTCCTCTCTGTTTGAAGAGAATTAGCCATTTGGAAAAGCGTATTGTAGAGTTGCTGGTACATCGGCTCGGTAATGATGCCTTGGGACCGACTGTAGTTAACGCATTCTCTAAGTTGATAGATTACGTTATCTGTCTCTTTCATTGCTAATAAGACCACTTGTGCTGTTGACAATTGGGCTCCTGACTCCATCGCTCTATTCAAACTCTACGGAAAGATAGTGCGATCATATCTGCAGTCATCGATATGGTCACTTCCTCCAATTAAGACAACAACATTCATCAATGAAACAGCATTACAAGGGAGTGCAGAAGCTACTAGATACTTCGACATGCTGATATTAATACAAATGTATTATAAATACAAGGCCCAATCTGGACCTGCAGAGTGGATAATGACCCTGCCGAGTTTCACTCCATTGCATCCGCTGGTCTAAATAAATCAGCCATGCATCAAAACAAAAAACGCCCAAACCAAAAGGCCAGGGCGTTTCTGAAATACTTTGCCAAGTTAGTACTAGACTCTAATAATACCGGGCTAACAATCTACTCGGCTGAGAAAGCAGATGAGATCGCACCCTCCAACTGAGCAATCGTCCGCGCCCTATTCGTATCGGCAATAGCCCTGGCCGACTCAGCTAACAGCACCGCTAATGTAGGGGGCTTCTTCGCAATACTGGCCATATAGCCCAATGCCTTACAAAACGGATCATCAAGATTCGTTGCAGCCGCCACTCTTACACCATCGGCACTGCCTGCCTTAAATGCTGAGAGTGCTTGCTCCTGGGCATCAGTCCACGGTGCTCCAAGTTGCTCAAGGAATGTGGCTATCAGCGTATCGGTATCAACTTCAGCCACTGGCTTTAACGCAGGTTTTATCGGGGTAGCAACCATTGAAAATGTCTCCTACTCTTGAGTTTTACTAAACATACGACGGAACGATTTGGCCTCCGCTGCACGAATCTGCGGGACGTATAGCTTTTCCCAGTAGCGATCAAAGTGCCACCTGAGCACCCGACTGACCACCACCGTCAGACTAGCGCGATCCACTACAGAGACCATGCGGAGTAAGGCCCCATTGGCCCGACCAATGCGAATCGTTCTAACCCGTCTTCGATAAGCGCTACTGGACTCACAATCAATGATGGAGTCCAAAGGTGACGGCTTAAATGTGGGCCGTTCCTTAATATATGGAGTCAGCTCAGCCTCAGAATTGCAGCACTCATCAAAGAAATCTTGCACTGACAGCCCTCGCGCTTTAGCATCCAGCTCGGCGCACTCGGCGTAGTACTCCCAGTGGAGGGCGATAAACGAGTTAATCAGCTGTGATACCAGCGTCGTGCGTAGCCACATCAGGTGCTTGCACGCTAGCTCATACTTCTCCCAATACGCATCATCGGCGTAGAGGTATTTAAGGGATACCTCCAGACCGCCGTCCTCCAAGTCTTCAAATAGTGGTGTGCCTTGTGTGGGCATGGGTTTACCACAATGGTGTCACGGAATACCTACAGGTGTCACGATAGCACTTTTAGGTAATGGGGCTTATTACCAGAAAGAAAATTAATTTACCATTTTGGTAATATTTAGCCAAAATGGTATAGGATTGGTCCAACGTGGTTCCATAAGGTCCTAAACCACGTCAAAACAGCACCAAAATTTACGACCAGCTATGGACTCGTCAATTCTTAACTGCAGGTATTTTCTAAGCTTTCCTTTTTTGATCGGAGGGTGCCAAAACCGGCTGCTTGGGGTCCCTCCGAGTTCCCCAAACCCCCATGGCTAGGGCCGGGAGGCCGCCCTAGAACCCAGCCTACTGGGTTGTCCTCAATGGCATTAAATAGGGGTTACGGCGGGGGCGATTAATCAGGTTATCGTCTTGCATTCACGTACTTATTCGTCATCTGCCTCTTGCTCTTGTTGGTCCCGGAGTGTGGCGTATTCTTCCGGGGTTAAGTGCTCGGCAGTACCTGCCAAGATTTGGTCGATTAAGGCTTCTGCAGATATGCCGCGCTTTCGGGCCAGACGCTCAATGATTGCATTTCTAGTCGCTTCGCGCTCCGTAAGGGCAGAACACAGCATGTTTTGGGCTTCGGTGGGTGCCGAGCGATCTTTCAGCCACGCTTCTATAGCAAGCAGGTCGTTATAGTACTCGCCTAAAAAAGGCATTTGAAAGCGCTTAGCCATAAATCGTTGGCATCCGTGTTCGATTACTCATGTTTTAACAGTATTTCTGCCACCAAAACTGATTCATTTTTGATTCAGAGATCAATCGGAACATATGCACGACAAGCCTTTCAGGAGCCTGATTATTTTTAAGTGTTTTTTGATATATTTTTGATCTATTTTTAATATATTTTTCTGTTATATTTAGTTGAGCTGGTTGACTTTTTCGTCCACATTCCCCAAACCGATACCGATATGGCCAAAGTTTCCATCCGCGATCGCGTCTACAGCGACTTGTTAACCAGATACCCGGATCGGAATTTATCCGAGGCCGTTAGTTCTGCCTTAGCGGAGCTGCAAACCCTGGAGCGTCTGCTCAGAGAGCTGCAATTCGTTCCTAGCTGCGATCGTTCACAAAACCTGTCCTAGCAGCCCCCAAATCCCACCACTAGCTATGTTTCGCTTCCTTCCTTATCTCCTAATTGCCGTTCTTTCGGGCGCTCCATGCCTCTGGCTTGGCTGGAAAGCTCGGGCACACACCGATCCACTTATGGATGCTAAAGCGTGCGCTGATATCGTCACTACCTCAGTCATCGATACCCTCCAGTTTTGGAAATAACGGTCACACCCACCCCTGAGGTCAAACCCATGACTTCCTCTAACTCTCAAAACCCTGATCGCATCTCGCAGCTGGCTACGAGCATTCGCCGGATTCAACGGCGAATACAGCCAGATGAAGAGCTAAAAAGCAATATCGTCTCCCACCCAGCACTGGAAGCACAGGCGGCCAATGGCGATCCCCTCGCTGCAATAGCCCTGCTTCAGGGGCAGCAGCGAGACCTCCACATCGACCTGCAAACTACAAACCGGGTAACCCACCGGATGTACAGCGATGTGCTCGGGCGTCTGGTTGAGCTAGAACAGCTCCTGCCTGAAATAGATAGTGACCTCAAACGCAATCATCACAACATTCATCTGTTGGTCAGCCAGATTGAACAGATTCTCGCTGAAAACCAGGGACTACGCGCTGAAGTTGATCTTCTCACCCAAAAGCAAGAGATAACGTCAGAGGAAGTCGAGAGAACGAGCGCCACACTCAAACGCCTAGAGCAAAAGCGACTCACCATTTCTCAGCTGATCGGTATTACTGGAGCCTCCCTCGTGCTGATACTGCTTGGGGTAGGGCAGTTCAGACAGGATGGCCTCGTCAAACAGCTCAACACTATACAAAACGATATTCAAGTTCTCTATGGGAACGACAACATCCTAAGAAACGAACTCTATGGGAGGTGATGCAGCACTCCTCAAAACTCTCTTTGTCCTCTACTCCGCATATCTATGGCATTTGGACTTACAGAAGATATCCGCTCCAGCCTCTCTGCCAAAGACGGGCTGGCCGATGGCACCGTCAACCCGGCAAATCTTGAACGGATAGGCTTTCAACCGGGTATTACCATTCCTGATAACCTCCTGGTCTACAAAGACCAGGCAGCTGCCGATGCAGCCATTGACCAGATCACAGAACAAGCCACACTCTATGCCCAAAGCACCAGGGTTGTGGAAGAGTACACCCACCTCGTAGAAGCCACCGAAAAATATCACAAGGCAACTCGCAAGCTGCGCACGAAGGTAGCTGCGCTTGAAATCACTATCGAGCAGGCCTTTAGTGAGTGGCAAACTCTCAAGCACGAGGTCAATACGGCCAAACGTCAAAGTGGTCTCCTGCACGCTTCTAAGGTCGAAGAAGCCAATATCGGCTTTGGCAAGTTCCAGCGGGGTCTCACCATGAAGCTTCGTGGCATGACCGATGAGTCACGCAGTGGCACGGAAGCGGGCTCTGTCAAACGTGGGCACCTGCAGCTTGTGTCCTAACTGTTGTTCCGTCAGCGGGGCTGGTGAATACCATAATGCCCCGCAAACCAGGCTCCCTATGGTATTCACCCATCGTTCTATCGCTAAACTCTCCCGCTATCTGCTGCTCTCTCTTCTAAGCAGTAGCCTTGTGCAACTAACCGCTATGTGGCGACCCGTTGTGTGGTGTCTCGTTGCCATCGGTTGTGTAGGGCTGCTTATCCTGCTCATGCTCAGCGTCCAATACTACGGTCTGTTTACCGGAAGGGCATGGGCAAAAGACTTTGAGATCCACAGGCTCAACCAGGGCCTAATTCAATTTATTGTTGTTCTTCTTTTTGCCGTTATCGGTGGGGTGCCAACATGGTACGCATTCTTCAGCTAAACGTGCTCGATAACGAAGATCGTAGATGGCTGGGTGGGCAAACTGCACAGATATTTCTTGCGCTTTTTCGGGCAGCTCCTAAACGAGCCATCATCCTCTACGGTGGAACGCTGATAGCGCTGCTACTGTGGCTAGTCCCCATTCGCTACAAGGTGCGGCCCACACTCACACTGTCGCTCACCCTCACCGCAGCTGGCATCCTTGCTGCTACCCAAAGTGAGTTAGAGCGGTGGCAAAAACAGATAGAGGCAGCTGAGGCCGATGCCGACTACCAAACAGCACTCCACAGACAAGCAACCGAGGCAGTGCTGACCACACAGCAGTATGCAAACGTTACCGCTGCAAGGCTTAATGCCTCCCAGGTTCTGCCTGAGTATTTGATAGAACCGGACCTCCAAGACCCAAAGCTTACCCAGGCAGCTGAATTTGAAGAATTTAAACGCATGATCGGCGCTTCTGACTCAGAAGACTCTTCTGGACAACCAACAGCGCTACTCAAAGGTGATACCGATGGCGATGGCGTTGTCGATGTCCATCAGCAGGGCAAGTACCGCTTTTACACCCGTAGAAATTCTCAAACTGGGCAGAAAGAACGCTGTGTAGACCTGACAGGGCATACCCACTACGCAGGGCTTGCCATCGTAGATCTAGCGTCAGAAATGGCACGGGAGTCCCGTGGGTGTCTGGGAGTTGGTCCCACCGGCACTGGTAAATCACAACTGCTTAAACAAGCGATCGCAGCTCAGCACCGTTGCGACACCACCACCGATTTCACCGTCTTTGCCCACAAGTCAGCCAACACGGCTCGGGGTGAAACGCTTGACTACTGTGGCTTAGAGGAGTCAGATGACCTCTACCTACTCACCGCCTCAATGAGCGGTGGAGTTCTTGAAGATTCAGCCTACAGGCTTTACTGTCGGCTCAGAACACTCCAGGGCATCATGGAGAAGGGCTCGAAGGTGCCCAGTGTCGTCGTTATCGACCAAATCAATCAGGGACTGGTTGCAGCAAACAAAGCGGAACGCTACGCCCTGCGAGACGACGATGGGGAAATACTTTTCCCATACCTGGAACAAACCTATAAAGATGACCTGGCCACCCTACTTGTCGATGGCCGTGAAAAATGCGTTAAAGCCTGGGTGTTTGGTCATGCAAACACAAACGAAGCGCTCGGGCTTTCCCATCAAATCAAAGAGAATGTCTTCTATGTGGGCCTTGGCCGTGACGGTATCTATAGCGCTGTAACCAACCCCCTCAAAGATGATCGGTTTATCGCCGTCCCCTCTATCCGTAAGGCGCTGGTGGAAAAGCTGCAAGCCTACCTCAAAGCCCATGAGGAATACGGCAACCCGGTGAACGTTGTACTGGCCATCACAAACTGTGGCAGCCAAGGGTGGAGACTGGTGATCCTGCCACAACTCCCTGACCCTGACCCCATAGAGCTGGGTATTACCAATCCTCCCGCAACCACTCCCAAGACAAAGCCAGCGCGGCCCAAACCACAGGCAGAAATTGAGTCGGTACGCGACCAGCTCGAAGTACAACTTGGCTCTGACCTGGGCCAGCACTACACTGCCGCACAAAAAGAGACTGCAACTGCATTTATCCGCTGGGTAAAACAGCGACGCCACGACTTCATCGATGCTCAGGGTCTGCTCGATCCAGAGACGGTTTCCTATGGCTTTGATGGGGTAAAAAGCGTTGAAGAGATGGAACTTATCCTGCAACTCATCACTGAACTGGGCTACGGTTCCTTTGAGGAACACCCACACACAGGGCTGATAGCCTGGCGACTCAAAGGAGCAACCCCCATCGGTTCCTACCAATGGCTCATCAGAGAACCTACAGCTCAGACACATCCTGAAAAGCCGAAGGCAGAGGTGGGAACACCAGAATTAGCCCCCTTACCCGATGGGATAACCCCCGAAATCTTCAAAACTATCCTCTTTTATTTGGATCAAAAACAGCCTGGCATCCTGCTTACTCCCAATGGCTTTCTAACAGGTTCCTACAAACTTATAGACAAAGACAGCCCAGAAAAAATCAACACAGCCCAGATGCGAAAAGCGCTCAAATATCTTGACTCCCTTGGCGTTGTATCCTTTCCCAATCTCGAAGATAAACAGTTTAGATTCCTCGGTTTCCCTGATAAACCTCATACAAACCACATCCCTGAGGATATCCCCTAAATAGATACAAATGACGTCCCCCAGAACCTCATATCCATCTATGAGTTTTCGCTATGAGCTATGCCCCAAAAGCGATACACGCCATGAGGTTTGAATGATCCACAGAACACATATGAGGTATTTCTCATACGCTTATGAGACAACTATGAGAAGAAAAGAAAACAAATTTAAGTGATATCGAAAAACGTAGTTAACACTCCCAAAAACAACTCAATAGCGGCTCAAAAACGAATGCCCAAATCTATTTTTCCCTAGCATCCAACCCTGAAAACTCAGTCATCAGAGCCGTTCAGATAACGCGTAGACCACCCTTTCATCAAAACAGTGAAGAAACCACCTGACTTCTTGTTGCCTTACTTATGCCTCACAGAGAGACCACCTTAAGGATGCCTCATCTCTGCCTTAACGCCTTTTGCAACATTCATGCACCCTACCGAATCTACTGCAATGACTTCCTTTCGACGCAACAACATCCAGGGCATCATTGACCTTGGCAATGCCGACATCAAGTTTCTCTACCGCATCGGTGATGACTCAGATGACTGGCACAGACACAAGTTTGAATCTGTTGTCTCCACCAGCCCCCTGGTTAATAACCATCCAGCCCGAGTACTCCTGGGTGAACAGTCGTATCTTATCGGTGAAGAAGCAACCGCTGTACAGTGCGATCGCACCGGCAACACCGACAGCGGCAAGGTCTTAAATGCACTGCCATTGACCATCCATGCCCTGATCAAAGCAGCTGGCATGGGTAAACCACTGTCAGCGGATCTGATATTTACATGCCCAAGCGTGAAAGCCTACGGCTCAGACATCCAGGCAAAGCTTGTGGGTGAACACAAAGTCACCCTACCTCCCGACGATGCCGCCCTCATTGATGAGCAAAAACAGACCATCCGCATCGACTCAGCCATACCACAGCTGGAAGGCTATCAAGCCTACAGACTGGTCAAGTCTGAGTGCCCAAACGGAGCAGTTATGGTGGATATCGGCAGTCGTACCATCCTGGTCACCGTCGTTGATGCCCAGGGCCGCATCCTCAACCGCTTTGCCAAAGATGATTGCGGCTGTCACCGCATTGCCGAGCGCGTCTATCAGTCAGAATGTCTCATTGGGCTCAAGGGCATGAATCAACGCCTCCCCAATGCAGAACAGGTAATGGCGTTTCTACTCGATACCACAACGAAAAAATCCCTCCGCCAGCAGCAAGCAACACGCATAGAACCCCACATCCTGGCCTGTGTGCAGGACGCTCAAACCTTTGTCAGACAATACGGAGATAAGCCGGTCTATTTGATGGGTGGCGGCTCCATGCTGCCAGGAATGGTAGACGCCTTTAGCGACAGCCAGCAAAAAGCCCAGACCATGCCAGAAGCCACCTGGGCCACCCTGATTGGACTATCAACCGTCGCTGACAGACTTTTTACCCAGAACTGATATATGAGCGATCGCAAGCAAATCCGAGTGTATGTCGATGTAGACCATTGGACTGCGCTCAAGCCTGACACCCCAGAAAACGACACCGACACACTCAAACGACTCCTGGCTGAGCTGGAGAAGCTACAGAGTTTGGTCGGTCAGTTAGCCGATCAGGACGTGGAGCAACTCAGCACCCTGGTGGCCACACTCTCGGATATTCATTCCAACCCGCTGATCGCCCTTGGCATGTGTCTTGAAAGGTACCGACAAACCGAGTTCCAGCCAGTGCCTCAGTCCAGTGACCACACGTCCCAATTCGCCATAGCCACCCATGACAACTTTGTCGATAACTCAGGGGAGTTCTAATAAAGCAGCCATGTTCAGACGATATGCAGTGATCGACAATTACGTTTTGTGTCAATTCCGAACACCTCAGAAAAAATCGCTGGGAATTTCCCCCTCAAATCAGCGATCTCAGGCGAGGCGTTGTAAGATCTTGGACATCACGAAAGGAGGAGTATCTATGAACTAACGATATACAGACACTAAAAAACCTTCTGAACTTGGCGGGAACGAAGGCTTTCTAGTTATTTAATTTATCCACTGGACGCGGCGTCTTAACAGCAGGCTGACAACCAAGCTAAGACGGTGACAGGGCTTTCATGTGCAATTCTAGCGGGGATTGGACATTCCTGCAACTCATTGCCCAATCCCTTTATGTCTGGTGGTTTTGCCCCCTTACTAACCACCAAATCAATGGCAGTTGCATCCACGTTGCAGCGGCCCACATTCGTTCAGGAACTAGACAACAAGTTCCTGGCACTGTGGCCGCACCGTTTCGATTTCCTCTACGCTCCCCACCCCGACCCTGGCACCAAACCCCAGTGGCAAACAGAGACCAGACATCCGCTCTCCGACAGACTGATCAACCAGGGCACCTATCTCTACGGCGTCAGGTTTGGCTCTGTTACCCAGTACGCCATGCTCGATATCGACTCGGGCAGTCCCTACCATCCAAGACGTGATCCGTTAGCGATCTCACGCATCAGCGAAGCGCTTGAACCTTTGGGACTCCTCCAACATCTGATACTGACCAGTTCAGACAGCGGCGGTCTCCACATTTATTTCCCCTTTGAAACACCGCTCCCTTCCTGGAAAGTCGGCCTTGCGATCACAACGCTGCTTGAGAACAAAGGCTTCAAAGTGATGCCTGGATGGTTAGAAGTCTTTCCCAATGCCAAAGCCTACAATCCAGCCGGAGATAGTCTCTACAACGGGCACCGGCTACCGCTGCAGCAGGGTAGTTATCTACTCAATGAGGAAATGGAACCCATAGAGAGTAGTGGCTTCCATTTCCTCAATAACTGGGAGACAGCCACAGCTCACAACGACATCACCAGCGAAACTCTAGAACTTGTCATTGAGCAGGCCCAACGGAAAATCTACCGGGTCTCCCACAAAGCCGAGAAATTCCTCAATGACCTGAATACAGAAATTGCAGTTGGCTGGACCGGCCACGGGCAGACTAACCGGCTCCTGGGACGAGTCACCATGCGAGCCTACATTTTTGGACACATCCTTGGAGCCCCAGAACCTCTTACGGACGATGCCCTTATAGGACATGTGATGCAAACGGCTCAGAGTCTACCTGGGTTCACCCTCTGGTGTCGTCATCAAAACGATCTCGAAACCAAAGTGAAAGAGTGGGTGAGGTGTATTGAGGTAAGTCACTATTTTCCATATGGTTCAGACAAACTCCCGATAGACACAGCACCAGTAGAACCATCATGGAATGAGAGACAGCAAACAGAGGCAAGAGAGCGAATCACCAAAGCGGTTACAGAGCTACAGTCCACAAACAACTGGCCAGACGGAATCACAGCACGGTTTGACAGACTCACTGATCAGGGGATTAGTGGAAGTTCACTTTACAAACACAAGGATCTCTGGCACCCACGCTTTATGGTTTCCGGAGCTGAGGGAACCGGAAACGACATCCCCCCAAACCCCCCTGCTTCTCAAAGGGATGCGTTGGGGCTTCTGTCCCCAACGCAATCCACACAAGCTTATTGGGAAAATGGATGTAACCCATTACAGGACAACCATTTAACTGCGATAGAACCAGATGAAAAAGATGGTGCAGGGTGTAATAATACACCGGCACCCGTAAGCCCTGTCCCACCACAGGTAAGGCAACACATACAACAAGCAATAGCAGCAGCTCAAACAGAAAGAAAAGCACAGCAGCGCTCATACATTGACGATTATCTCGACCAGCTTCAGCTCAACTTTGAGACTGAAACCGCTCGATGGGCACATTCTGAAGATCCGATCTTCGAAGCGGAGGCGAAATTACGACAAAAGCCAAAGGACGATGAACCCTGACGAGATATTTGGGAAGGTGATACGGTTACGGCTATGACAAATCAACCTACATGTTGGATTATCGCCGGTCCCAATGGAGCTGGTAAAACTACCTTTGCCCTAGAGTACCTACCCGAAGTGGCCAACTGCCAGCACTTTATCAATGCTGACTTAATAGCAGCTGGGTTAGCCCCCTTAGCTCCTGAGTCTCAGCTGCTAGCGGCCAGTCGCATCTTTTTAACTGAAATCAAAGCGCGAGTCACTGCCCGTCAGAACTTTGCTTTTGAAACCACTTTGGCAGGACGTACGTATTTGAAACTGATCCGGCAGCTGCGCTCGGATGGATGGCGGGTGGAGTTAATCTATCTGGCTCTGCCTAATATGGCTATGTCACGGATGCGGGTAGCTGAGCGGGTAGCCCATGGAGGCCATGATATTCCCCTCGAAGATATTGAGCGGCGATTTCCACGCAGTTTGCATAACTTGCTTACCGAATTTGGAGGCATCACCGATCGGACTCGATGTTTCATGAATTCTGGAGAAGTCCCCGAGCTGGTCTTCGTTCAGCAAGGTAGCGATCGCACAATTGTAAATGCTGGGTTGTTTAATATATTGAGGCAGGAGGCAGGACTATGACGATGGTTTCAGACGATACGCTGCAAATTTTGGAAACGCTCAAAAAGGTTGCAGCTAAAACGCTTGAGAAGAAGCAACGGCTCGGCCAGTATGCAGTGATATGGCGCGATGGTAAAGCGATTGCTGTGGGGAAGGATGCACCGGAGCAATCTGACACTGGCCATTCCTACAATTAACCACCAGAGCCTTATTAATTGGACCACCAACGGCATCGATGCGAAAGCCTACGGCTTTAAATTCTGTGCCTTATTTTGACTATATCAATTGCTAGTAATGTTCTGAAGTTCTTGATTTTCAGAGAGGAGTAGTTGCGTAAGTCACAAATACTCAATTTGAAATTAACTTTGCACATCATCCGCCGCAAGCAATCTTAGCCAATATACTGGGAACTCTCGGCGGTCGGTGGACTGGTATAAATTAAGTAGTCTAGGTAAGTCTAGGAACGCCCCCCTTGTATGTAGGAGGTAAACATCCCGAAGTATAAATTGGGAGTATACCTACAGCTTAATATTTTTCATCTATTTATCTGTTTTTGCCAGAGTCCAGCATCTTATTATCATCACTCCCTGGTCCTGGATTGAGCTGTTTTCTGGGTAATACCCCTTTGAAACTTCTGGATACCACTCCCTTAAGATTTCGGATGAATTCACTTTCCGAAATCGTCACAAGAGTACCAAGGTTTACGATATTTAAGTCTAGCGGTAAGCTCACTTGCTCTTTGAAACGCTTGTTTATCTCATGAGCTAGCTCACCAAGCTCTTTCTTATCTAGAAAATCAAACTGTAATCTCAAATTCTCTATGTCCGAACGGAGCCGTCCCCAGTTTTCTTTATGAACCTGCTCCTCCCACAAGTTTAGAGTTTTGTTGAATTGGAAGATGAGGACTAGCGAGCAAGAAGTTAGTAAAAGTATAGGAGCTACTGAGAGAATGCCTGAAAAAATATAATAGAAGACACCCGAAACAATAATGCTTCCCAGGATCAAACCTACAACTTTCCAATATTGACCTGAACTATCCAAAAAATCATCAACCTCTATGCTCGAGCTTTTCTCAAATATTGCCCAAACAATCCATATAGCTAATACAACCACCAGAGCAAGTAGGAAAGCAGACCTAAAATAACCCAAAGGTTCAAACAACACTTTTAGAATTGATAGCGTTCTTGCAGCGAAGAATACATCTCCCAAGACGGTAATAGCGATGAGAGGCAGAAAAGTTGCTAAAATACGTCGAAGCTGTCCATCTCCAATGTCATAGGGTTCTTTCAGTTTACTGAGTGACACTCGCTTGATAGAAGGACTCCCTCCTCGTTTAACGTACAAGATAGGAGGAGTACCATTGTTTACTTCAACCTCAAAGAACGGATTTCTATTGTTTATGTTATCAATTTTAAAGACCCCAGACACATTATCAGAAGATTCCTTACTCACAACTGCCCCATTTGCTTTCACAAGATACTGAAAGCAAACTTCTTTTTTAAAGATAATTTTATTAGTAAGTCCCTTTTCTAGCTCTCGGAACTCCAATATGTCTCCAGGTCCGTAAATGTCCATTGTGAAGAGTATCTCCTACATACTAAAATCATCAATTCTATATCTAAATGGTTGTGAGATTAGCAATACGACAACACTATTAGTTTAGAAAGCATTCATATCTATTGCCTTAACAGCAGCTCCTATACCTGATATGAACGCATAATTCACACTACCCCTAACAACTGAGCCCGTAATAGGCACTGCTCCTGCTACATTAGATACACCTAAACGAGTAAGAATTTGAAATGCAATAAGAAGCATTACTGTGCTAGTTACGCTAGCTCCTGTCTCTACTCCTACTGAAACCCCAACAATCTTCATAAAATCATGAAAACCAACTGAGCAAATGCCACGCTGATGATAAATGACTCCTAATGTAACTCGAAATTGCTGAATAACGTTATTCCATACATCGAAAGGTAAACCCAAGAGCCCTGTTGTCAATCCACCAGCTCCACATATTCCGCCTATGATGGCTGACCTCTTAGCACAACGAGAGATAAACTTGTCAATCCCATGTTCATCAACAGCTTTTTTGATCTCTTGCGGATCTAGCGTGTCAAAAGCTTTTTCAAAGAGATCTGCCAATGCTTTTTCTCCACTCATAATTTCACCTAATTGCATTTAAATAAGCCGACTGATACTGGGAGTATAAAAACGAAATAAATGAAGAGTACTACATCTTCTAAAGCAACTCTTTTGCTGTTGCTAAGTTTTTAAATTCTGTGAAAGATCTCTTACCAACGAGGAAGCAAGGCTTCAAAGAATGTAGCACTCCCTGTTCTATTCCGTTGTCTGCCCTCCATTAACGTAGTCAAGCCTGAGTAAATGCTAATGGAGGTTTGTTGTTAATCGTTGAGTGAACCCCATATCCCACCAATAGCCGCGCCTCCTGCAAGGATAACACCACCAACAATAGCGGCGGGGACAACTGCTGGTGCTGAAGCGATTCCTACTGCGGCGAGAGCACTGGTTGCTAGTGTTCCGCCCATACCGGTGGTGGCGGCAGTTAGGGCTACTGGAGCAACTAGTTTTGCACCCATTTCAGCTCCCTTCTCTGCGTTATAAGACATGATTTAACTCCTTTAACAAATCGGTAAAAAGACGTCCTGGAATCGTCTGAGAAACGCCCAGGAGCTTTCAGCTGGAGGCGTTCGAAACTCGTTGTCTCAGCAGCCAACTGCTCATGGTTTTAAGAATGCAACAACAGAGTAGGAGATTTCAAATCAAATTCTTTAAATGCTCGTTCCGAAAAAGATAATCTGATTTTCAGATAATGGTATTGAGGTCTCCTTTTTCCCTAAATGCCCCCTACAGTTTGCTGTCAAAGCTTTATAGTTTTCTATAAAGTGAATACCTGAAACCGATAACACAATCGGTTGATAGACAGCCTATAGTGATAATTGGGAAGCAATAGTGACTGTACTGATCAACGTTTCAGTCAGCTAATACTGTACCTTAGTTATCAATGCAGTCAGGAGAATTTACGTTCACTTAATTTCAATTCAATCTCCTTGAGATAAAAATTTTCTGCATCTTTTATCTTTTCTTTCTCGTAACCTGTTTTTACAATAAAAAGTGCTACTGACGCAACGACAGATGTGAAAATGAAACTACAAAATATGTCTAATGTACGTTCTACTTCACTTGGATATTTAGTTAGTAAATTTGGATGCATATATTCTAAATAAAATACTATAGATACATTCGATATTATTAATATTTCAAGGAATATTAGGTAACTAATACCAAGTTTTAATAACCTTGAAAAGGTTAAAAATATAGGAGTTGCTATTAGATAAAATAAAATTGTTGACCCCTTAGAGCCTTCAAGTGAAAACCACGAAACTGATAATGTGAGTAGGGTTGATATAATACAAACTGAAATTTCAGATGCAGATATTTTCTTGAAGATACCTAGAATAAAAAGACTAAGGTAGATAATCCCTTGCATTGCAATAACTGTATTCAGTATTAATGGCAAACCAAGGTATGAGTTACTGATAAATGTTGCTATGCATAATAAAGCGAAAGAAAAATTGATAACTCTAAAGAAAAAACTTTCTAATTGAGAAGAGTCTCCAAATAAGAGCGTAGCCAGCCTATATATCATGGGTTTTGAGCAGGATAGTGTGTAACTGACGAGAGTATCAAAAAGTTTGGGTAAAGCTTGAAACTTTTTGCGATAGCATAGTCATGACTACAACCAATGCCCTCATTTGTTTCAGCCTTTACTTTGGAGCTTATGGCACTTCGTTACAACTACGCTCTTAAGCTTTTTGAGTTTACCGTCCCAATCTCTTTATTGCTCCTCTCACCTAGCCTAGCTGCAGGTAAAGGCAACTAGCCAATAAAAAAATCACCCCGACTCTGATAACTTTTCAGGCAAAACTCCAAATTTTGGGTTGAACGCCCCTGCTGACCCATAAATCAAAATTTCATAGTGTGAAGAGTCGTAGCATTCCGGAAATATTAGATTAGGCTTTGTGTGTAGCCAAGAATCTGAAAACGGTTTGTTTCCTTTTAAGGGACGAGGGGGAAGCCAGGGTGGCACTACGAAGTAGAAATAGAGTTATCACTAAAACAGCTGAAGAGGTTATTGACCAAGCTATTCGTGAAAATCGTTTTGGGGAGCTACTACTTTATGGTTTTGCCGTACTTTTCGTCCTGACTGGATTAGCCTTAATGATTTTCGCTGCTTTGAAAGGCAGCCCACTTAGTGCTGGATTAGGTGTTATTTCAAGTGCCTTATTCCTACCTGCCGTAAGATCAACTCGACGTACCAGGCAAGAAAGTGTGGCAATTCGACTTCTGCAAGCTCCACTCAGGCAAGCTGACACCTCTAAAGAAGCAGCAGAGGCAATACGCATAGTATTTGTGGAAACATTTGGGGTCCGAAATAATGATGGGAATTAGAAGACTCCTAACACCTAAACATACTGCTTGGTCTGTCGCTGCAACGCTTATTCGTGGGCTTGAAAATGGAACTATTATCCTGGAATCACCTTTAGAAGCTTCTATCCGATTGAATTCTACAGGGGTACGAGGTTGGAACAAATGGAGGGATGAAAATCTCGGGATTAATCCAAGTCTTAATTTTGTAGACCTGAGCTGTGCCAGTCTTAGCTATATCAATTTGAAGATGGCTAGTCTTCATGGAACTATTCTCTATGAGGCTGATCTAGGTAACGCAGATCTCAGTCAAGCTAACCTAAGTGGAGCTAATTTGAAAAATGCAGATTTGAGTGATGCCAACTTGAGCAATGCAGATCTAAGCAATGCAGATTTGAGTAATGCCAACTTGAGCAATGCAGATTTAAGCAATGCAGATTTGAGTGATGCCAACTTGAGCAATGCAGATCTAAATAAGACTACTTTAAGTAACGTCGATCTGAGTAATACTGAACTGCGTGGGACAAACATAAATCTCGCTATTCTCAACCAGACAACACTTATTACCATAAAAAGACATTTAGTAGAAGAAATTACTGCTCAGAGAGGTGTAGGCCGAGATTTTAGTGGAGTCGACCTGAGTCAAGTCAATCTAAGTGGGACTAATCTTCGTGAAGCTGTTTTTACTAGAGCTAATCTAAGTGGATCTGATCTTAGTAAATCCGACCTCAGTAAGACTTACTTAAGTAGAGCCAACTTACGTAAGACTTCTCTCCATGAAGCTAACTTTAAATCAGCTTATCTTTGTGGAGCCAATTTGAGTGGCGCTAACTTGAGTAAAGCTGACTTTAGAAGATCTAATCTTAGGGGAGCTAATCTCAACAAGGCTAATGTTTCCAAAACCATATTCGGCAATAATCTTGGGCTGACACTAGAGGCTAAAAAAGATTTAGTTGAACGGGGGGCTATTTTTCAAGATTCTCCTGAGGCACCAGTTGAAAGTTATGTCCCAAAGTCTTGAGCTAAGCGAGCGAAATCTAGAACCAGTAGGGCATTTAACTCACAACCTACGGTTTCGCCTGAAAAGCTTTCAGGGATAAGGGATTCAAAACCTGATGTGCTATTAACCGTTTGCGGGGCACCGCAGCTAGGCAAAGCAAATTATGCACCCCGTTGATTAGTTGCCGCCGGAAGCAACGATTCTAGATTCTACCGCTCCATATCCACCCTCAAATGCCGTTGCTGCTGACGCATATACATTCTCTGTTGCATAACTGCGTTCACCTGCTGCCTGACATAATCCACAGCAGCAGTCCGACTCTCTTGTTGTCGTAGCTGTCGGGCCAACGGTCCCTGAAACAAAATACGAGCTGCCTGCCGCAGCTGCGCCTGGGTGGGCTGCCCTTGAGATCCACATTGCTCCTGGAGATACTGGTGAGCAATCATCTGGTCCTGATGATAAGGCTGTGCCGGTGGTTGTTGCGCAGCATAATGCTCATACCATTGCCGGTCTTGTTGGGTTAAAAGCCACTGCTGACGTCGTTGCCGTAGGGCAGCTGCAAACTGTCGAGTAAGCTCTGGAAGTGTTGGGTCTGGCGACTGTCGAGTTGTTGAAGTAACGTGATTACTTGGGTTAAGGCTTGCTGTGAGGCGGTCTGTGCTTCGAGTGAGGCGGCTAGCTGGGTCTTTAGTTCGGCTATCTCGGCGTATAGCGGTTGTAAGCTGGCGAGCAAGGCGCTCTCCAATGCGCCTTCCGTCATCTCGACAGTTAGTGGCTGTGGTTGGGGTTTGCGGGGTCTGGCCATGGTGGGTTACCTGGTAGAGGGGCAAATAGTCGCTGGCATTTTGGTTTGCTCGGCTGCGTTGGGCGATGCGGAGTAGATCGTCTTTGTTGGGGGTGTAAATCGTCAGATGGCGTTTGGCTCGGGAAACGGCGACGTAAAAGGCTTCTTGGGTGAGGGTACTGTCGGCAGCCACCAGGACGCGATCGGCGGTTTTGCCCTGGCTGCTGTAGGTGGTGCTCACTAGGCCATAGTCAATGTATTGATGGCCTCTGAGATTTAGGCTGCGGGTATTGCCGTCTGGGGTGAGAATCTGGGCCTGGCCCTGGTCATTGAGGGCGGTGATGGTGAAATGCTGACCGTTGCGGATACCCAGATCGCGATCATTACGGGTCCAGCGCAGTTGATCGCCTACGGCAATGGGTAGCCGCTGGATGCGGTAGCTGGTTTTCCTGGCACAGTGGACAGGGTTGAAGGTGAGGGTTTGGCCATTAGGGGCTTGTAGTATCAGGTGATTATGGGTGGGGTCAATGGCAGCAACGGTATAGCGCTGGTGACGCTCCAGGCCATGGCGCGGGTAGTTTCTAACAGGAACGATCACATCGCCGATGGCATAGTGGCTAACGTAGCGGGCCTGGGCCTGGGTCAGGTCTTTGGGGCGTAGGGATTGTAGGGTAAAGCGATCGCACTCTAATCGACCTTCTTGTTGCAGGGCATGACGGAGTTTTTGGGTAATGGCCAGGCGGTCGTCATTGGTGCCGCTGAGGATAAGTGTTTTCTTGCGCTGGGCAGGGGTGAGACTGAGGTAGTCCTGGGCCAGGGCACTAACGCGATCATCCAGGGACACGGTTTGGATAAATCCAGCTTCGTCTAACTGCTGGATGCCGGTGGGAATATCCCCCTGGGCAATGTGGTGAACAGCAGCCTTGAGGGCCTCGGTTTGTTGGCGGCGGGATTGGTTGAGGATGGCGGTTTGGATGCCTGCTTCTTGGAGAGATTTGAAGGGGTTTCCAGCTTCAACGGCAGAGAGTTGACGGGTGTCTCCTACAAGAACAACACGGGCCTGGTGGACTTCCGCTTTTTGCAGCAGGGCATGGGCATCTTTGGCGCTCAACAGTCCGGCTTCGTCCACGATCCAAATGGGGAATTTTGTAGACGAGCGATTGAGTTGAGAAGGGTCTGGATCTGGGGTGTGGAGTAAGTGGGCAACGGTATCGGCGGGGATGCCGGTGTCCTGGTGGAGAACATTCGCGGCCTGGGCGCTGGGAGCATAGCCGGTGACGTCATGCCCCTGGGTCTGGGCGATGCGGGCATAGAGATTGAGGCTATGAGTTTTACCAGAACCGGCGACACCTTGCCAGGCAATGATGCGATCGCACGTAGTCGCCGACAGTAAAATAGCCTCACGCTGCCCAGCAGTAAGACTTAAAGCATCACTCAGTCGCTGATTAACCTCCTCTAATGTGGCAATCGAATCCACCTGCCCCTGGCCACCCACCATCATTTGCATCGTTTCTCGTTCTCGCTCCAGGGCGGTATAGGTGGTGAGCCGTTGGTCATCAATAACAATGCGATTGGGATGGTGCTGCAAGGCCTGGTGGAGATCGGCAAACCATTGTTGACCAAGGCCATGTTCCAGGGCAAAACGTTCGGCTTTGGCTTGCTTAAAAACGCTTTCCCGTTCGGCAGCATGATCCAGGCCAAGGGTGGCAGCAGCATAGGCAGCTGTTTGACTGGATTGGCTCAGGTCAATATCCTGGGTGGGCACCCCCGGTAAGGTCAATCCTTGGGCCTGGATCGTCTCGGCCCAGCCGGTGAGTAAGACAGAACGAGGGACAGTGGTTTTACGACGGCGGGTGTCGAGGGTGGCCTGTTTTTGTTGGCTGCGGTGGAGGGGAGCACCACCGGTTTCGGTCAGCTTCTGTTCCCACTTTTCCAGGTACGTTTCGATCTGCTGGGTGCGGGTGGAAAAGGTATTGAGTAGCTCAGAACCATAGCCAGTTAACTCAAACTGACCGGTGGCCGTTGGGGTGATGTCATAGCCATTCTGACGCAGTTGATAGGCCAGCTCATTTTGGTAGATTTCCCCCAGCAGTTTTTGGTGGGCCACAATCGCCTCATTACTCAAGCTGCGCCACTGGCCATTGTCTAATTGGGTGGCATTAATCAGCACACAATGACTGTGGAGTTGGGGGTCCTGCTCGCGACTGGTTTCATGGCGAAAAATGGCAGCAACCACATTGCCAGTGGTCACCCGTTCCCGTTCTCCCTCAGGTCGACGAATGCGGGTTTGGGCATAGCGCGTTTCGAGAATCGATAGGGCCGTTCTGACCGCCTGATCATGGGCGGCAAGCACACGGATATCGCCTTGAATTAGCGCAGCAATGGAAACACTTTTGGGTGCAGAAAACGTGCAGTCGGTAGCCGCCCGATGATGGTCTGGATCGATCTTGCGGGCATGAAGGGATTCTCCATTCGGGCCTTCGCCATGGAGCAATTGTTGGAAAGTGGATTGGTTAAAGTCGTCAGTCAACCCGAGGGCAGTTGCCCCTTTTCCATACCAGGTAGCGCTGGAGGTGCCGGTATCGGCATCGTCCAAATCTCGGGTGTAATAGTCGTCAGCTTCGTAGTAATTTTCGGTCTGGGCCGCTGACACATTGGCAATGGACAGCATGGCGCGGTAGATGGAAAAACGACAAAAGTGGGGATTTGGGGTTTTGAATCGTTAAAGCGCTTAACCTGTCAGGATTTGATGGGGTTTTTTACGTTTGGGCCTGCCCAGCCTGGGCGTAATGTCTGAAACGCGTAGCTCCGTCCATTGTTAATTCGGAGTGAATCCTACACTGCCCTGGACGGGGCGCAGCTCCCATGGCTTCCTACTGATTCCACAGAAACCATCAGGAGGTTTCAACAGAGTCGCTACATTCGTTTACACCACAACAGATTTAGACGAGAAACGTTACACCCGTCATAAGTCTTGGGGTGAATAGATACTAACTACGAATATCCTCAAAAAAGGACTCAAGCCGCATCAATAAACGGCTACCCAAGGATTCTGATAGTTAATCCATGGTTTATCAGCGCAGACATCAACATGAATCTCTATAGAGAGTTTTCAAGAGCATTGTCTCGAAAACAATTCAGACAACACGAACGGTAACCATCGGGAAATAGCATCGTGAACAGTCGAGTGAATAATTGAGACATGCTTTAGAAACAACGATGGGAACGCCACAAGCTGCCAGATTCTAGAAAACAAATATCGTGGCAATTAAAGTTAATTCAAAAATTAAGGGATTCCGTACTTTTACGGAGCAATCTGGAAATGCCACTCAACCTGGGAAAAGCTCTGGTTATCTCCCGCCATGTCCGATACTGTTTACTCTGCTGACA
Organism: Adonisia turfae CCMR0081; assembly: GCF_011009555.1. Taxonomy (GTDB): domain Bacteria; phylum Cyanobacteriota; class Cyanobacteriia; order Phormidesmidales; family Phormidesmidaceae; genus Leptothoe; species Leptothoe turfae. Next base: position 44,933 of record NZ_QXHD01000001.1, read on the forward strand.
CTATAGCGGATTGCCAACAGGAACTTGCGGCCCTTGCCAAAGAACCCCGCACCCACTTCAACAAGCGTGAAGCGGTAGCGGTACTCTTTGAGGATATTGAGGCCGCCCTGGTGAACCACACCTACAGCGAAGTAGCAGAACGGTTAGGGAAATCGGGTATCGATATCTCGGCAGGTAGCTTGAAGCAATACATGCTCAAGCTCAAGCGAGAACGCCAGGGGTCTACCAAAAAAACGTCAGGGTCATCTAAACGAAACCGTAGGAATAGCCAACCCAAACCTGCGGTGGAGAAATCCTCTAGCAATACACCACCGTCTCAGACGGTTACCAAAAAACGGGTATTGCCAGAACCATTTGATGAGGTGAAAACCGCATACTAGGGGGATGACGATGACTGTCACCACACGTAAACGCACAAAATCATCAACTGATACATCTGCCGAAAACGCCGACGGAAATAGTGAGGGTAACGATAGCGTTAATTCGACTGTGAACGCTGAAGTGAATCCTAGCGTTAATCGTCGGGTTAATCATCGGATTCATTTTGCCGATGGAAATAAGGGAGGCGTGGGTAAAAGTGTTCTCTGCCGCACGCTCTATCAGTGGTTCCTGGATCGGCAACAGCCGGTAATCGGCGTGGAAGCCGATGTAAATAGCCCAGACTTTAAGGGCATTTACTCCGACGTCATGGTGGCCCAGTTCTCTGAAGATGAAACCATGGGGGCCAGGGCTAATGCCATTGTGAATGCCGTCGTCGATGCCCAGAAGTCAGCCGTCGTGAATCTACCGGCCACGGTCTATGAAGCCTTTCGGCTATGGCTGCGGGATTATGACATTCTTACCCTGGCTACCGACAATCACATCGAGCTAGTGAAGTGGTTTGTGGTCACGGGCGAGTTTGACAGCCTCAAGAGTTTAGAAGTTTCCCTGTCCTCCTTTGACCGGCGCATTCCCCATGTGGTGGTGAAAAACCTCAAGTATGGCGATTGGACCTTCTTTGAAGAGTCCGATGATCTCCAGGCATTGATTCGTGAAACCCAAACGCCTGTGGTTGAGCTACCCAAGTTACCGGTGCGAGTGGCCAGTACGGTCCTGCAGCAGCGGCTTACCTATGCCGACAGTTTGCGTCATCGGGGCAAGGGCTTTGGCGTGGTGGAGCAGGCTGCCGTGAAAAGCTATCTGCGCTCCGCCTATGCCGCCTTTGAATCCACCGGATATTTGCCCAGCATTTAGGGGACCATCACACCATGAATACGATTACCGACGAGCAGCGACGCTTAGCCGGGGCCATGGGTGTGGACCCCGATGATCCGTTGATTACTGTACTCAAGCCCGTGGCCGACCTGGCCGAGGAGATGAAGGCATGGAAAGACATCGACATCGAACTTCTGAAGTTTCTCCGCTCCACCAGTCAGGGGGTGGAGCAGACGGCCTCCAATTACGCCAAGCTCGCCAACTATTACAGGACATTGGTCGAGCTATCCAAGGAATCTTCGACGCAAATGCAAGCGGAGACCGGGAAATTAGTCATGCTGATGCAGGACTCGATCAGACAAATGCAGTCCGACTTACCCAGCAAACAAGAACTGAAGTCCGATCTCAGCTATCTCAAGAGCGAAATTCAGCAGACCAAGGCATTGAGCGCTAGGCAACCCTTGCAATGGGGACCGTTAGTGTTAGCGGCACTTCTCAGCATAATGACAGGCTGGATGGGCTGGCGTATGGGTCGTGTGGATGGCTTCCAAAAAGGGGAGATTGAAATTATGAATCTCTTTGGGGGCAGAACGAATATGTTTTATTGGCAACGGATGCGCATGGAAAATTCAGACTTAGTCAAGGATTGTCGGAAACAGAAACGGGAAACTTGTGTGCTCAATTTACCGTAGAAGATGATCCCACCATGCTTTGACAGTCCACCCTACAATCGCTCTGCCCTCAGACACAGCAAACCCTACAAAAGGATAACGTCCTAGTGATACTTCACAGGCTATAGTTTGGGGTAGTTACCTGTTGGATTGAAACGAATAGTATATCGGTATCAGGCAGTTCGTTAGATATGTTAGGGAGTAGGCTACATGACTCTTTCATAATTTTCTTGATTAGTGTACGTATTGAAGCCATCATGCGCCTTTAAAGGCTAAATCATCATGAATAATGGAAAACATGAAGTCGAAGAGAAATCAAACTATCCAGATTTATAAAGAAGAGAGAGAAAAACTTCTTTCAAAGATTGTTAAAGTCAAAGACATAAATAAGCTTAATATTCAAGACAATAAAACTATTCATGGAGATTTCCTAGAAGCCCTTGTTTATCTACCTCAAGGCTTTATAGATTTACTGATTCTAGATCCCCCTTATAACTTAACAAAAGAATTTAATGGCTGGAAATTTTCCAAGCTAAAAACAGAGCAGTATACATCCTGGCTAGATAATTTAGTCTCAAGTTTAAAGCCCCTTCTCAAACCAGACTCTTCTATATATGTGTGTGGAGATTGGTATTCATCAGCTTCTATTTTTGAAGTTTTATCATCACATTTTATTGTTCGAAATCGTATCACTTGGGAGCGAGAAAAAGGTAGAGGATCCAAACTAAATTGGAAAAACTCTAGTGAGGATATATGGTTTTGTACAAACTCTGATAGTTATGTATTCAATGTAGACTCTGTTAAATTACTCAGAAAAGTAATTGCTCCTTATCACAGGCAAGATGGAACTCCAAAGGATTGGAATTTAACTGAGAGTGGAGGGTTTAGAGAAACGTATCCATCGAACTTATGGACGGATATAACCGTACCCTTTTGGTCTATGCCAGAAAACACAAATCATCCCACACAAAAGAGTGAAAAACTCATTGCAAAACTTATCTTAGCTAGCAGTAATGAGGAAGATCTTGTTTTCGATCCATTTCTTGGTAGTGGCACTACTTCAGTAGTATCCAAAAAGCTAAACAGGAAATACTTAGGAATTGAGATAAACGAAGAATATTGTCTAATAGCTGAAAAAAGATTGGAATTAGCAGATCTCAATAAAAGTATTCAAGGGATTCATAATGGAATTTTCTTGGAAAGGAACACATCCAGAAATCAAATCAGAAATATACCTGAACAATTATCACCTAATGTCAAACAGCAATCTCTTTTTGATGAAAATTGATGTAGTAAAGGAAAATCCAAATGCAAGCTTCTGAGACTAAACTTCAGCCAATTATCGAAGGAACTAAGCAGTATGTCGTTCCATTATTTCAAAGATCTTACAGCTGGGGTAAAGATGAGTGGGGCATGTTGTGGAATGATCTAGTTGACCTAGCTAGTTCAAGTAATGCACGAACTCACTTCATAGGTTCAATAGTAACTATGCCAACAGTCTCAGTCCCTGAAGGCGTTACAAAGTATATGCTAATTGATGGTCAACAAAGACTCACAACTATCTTCATAATACTGGCCTATCTCAGAGATTTTGCAAAAGAGGATAACAAAAATGAATTATCTGAAGAAATCGATAAAACGCTTTTAGTCAATCCTTATAAAAAAGGCAATGATTTTTATAAAATTTTTCCCACTCAAGATGATCGCGAGTCATTTAAATGCCTAATTAAAACCAACTTAGAAAATTCACCAGAGAATAAATCATGCGATGGAATTCTAAAGGCATACAACTTCTTCAAACGAAAAATAAATCAAAGTAAAATTGATATAGAAACCCTCAAAAAAGTAATTACTAATAATTTATCTGTTGTAAGCATCGTACTCAACGCAGAGGATAATCCTTACCTAGTATTTGAAAGCCTAAATGCTAAAGGTCGTCCGCTTACACAAGCCGACCTAATTAAAAACTTTTTCTTTATGAGAATTCATGTTAATGAGCAAGATACTATTTATTCAGATTATTGGAAGCCTATGCAAAATTCTTTGGACAATACTTTAACTGAGTATATTCGTCATTACTTGATGAAAGATGGTTCAAAGATAAAAGAAAATGATATCTATTTTTTCTTGAAGGAAAAGGTTGATAAATCAAAAGGAGATGTTGTTCTATATCTAAAAGATCTTTATAAATTTTCAAAGTACTACAGTAGAATACTGGAGCCCCGAAATGAGATTAATGAACTAATTCGAGAGGCTTTAAGCAGGATAAATCGTATTGGGGTAACTACAGCTTATCCTTTTTTATTAAACTGTTACGATCTCTATATTCAGAATATCCTCTCTTCTGAGGAGTTTTTAGAGATTTTAAAGGTAATAGAGAACTTTATAATTCGCCGATTTGTTTGCAGTATACCAACTAATCGACTTAATCAAATATTTGCGTCGCTTTACTCTCAAGTTCAGAGCAAATATCCTGATAACTTAGTAGAGGGCATCAAAAACATACTTGAGACTAAGGGTTATCCTAAAAATCCAGAATTCAAGGCCAGGTTTAAAGATATTAGATTTTTAGGTAGTAAAGATAGAGTTTCAAAAACAAAACTAATTCTTGAAGCTATAGAAAAATCACATGGGCATAAGGAGAGTATCAATTTCAATGACTTAGAAGTCGAACGTATTATGCCTGATAGCTTAACTGATGATTGGAAGCACCAGTTAGGCCGTGAATGGGAACCTGTCCACGAATTATACAAAGATGTTATTGGCAATTTGACACTTACAGGATACACATCAGAAATATCTAATGAATCTTTCAATGTTAGAAAAAAGCTTTTAGATCAAAGCCATCTCGAAATCAACAAACATTTCAGAGATAAAGAGACGTGGACAAAAGACGATATTGAGTGGAGATCTGAGTTTCTTGCAAATATGGCTTTATCTATATGGGGGTATTTTGGTAGTACCCAAAGTATTGAAGATTCAGATACTGATATTACTGGAACCAACCCAAGCTCTATGATGATTCTAGGCAAAGTTTTTGCTGTACGTTCATGGCGTGATGTTCTTGTTAATACTCTTGATGCCATAGCTGAATTGGATCCAGAGAACTTTGAACAAGCTATCACAGAATTTCCAAAATCGATTAGCACAGATAAATCCAAATTTCATGCAGGTCGTAAATTAAAGAGTGGATACTTTGTTGAAGCGAATTTATCCGCTAAAGCTATTAAAAAGTTCTGTCATCAATTTTTAGAAGAGTGCAAAATCGATATTGATGAATGGAATGTAATGTACTCTTAAGAATTTAAAGTTTGAATTAAAGGTTGTCGGAACATCGCCTAAATCTAGCAAAAAGATAGTTTCGAAATCCCCCTAAAGCTTTGGTTGAAGTCCATAGAGTTGGTAGATGACCTTTTGGAGCTAACCTATCAAAAGTTAGTTTGTTATAGTTCATCCATATTCCATCCTTTTTCCATCCAACTATTTCATTGAATAATTCACTCTTTTCACCGGATTCAATCCAAATTCTATTCTGTACAGAAAAACCGAAGTGATTATCACTAAATGCTGACCATAGCTCATCCATAAGCAACCAATCTTCACAAGATATTATTTCTATATCTTCTATTCTCAAAAGTCTTTCGTTACCGATAATTTTTTCTGTTTCCTGATCAGCCTCCTTCCAATTTCCGTTTTTTAAGAAATCGGAAAGCTTTTGAAATTTAATTTGATTGTTCCGAGGTAAAGAAACTAATGTTTCAGTTTTTTCATATGTTTCACTAGTTCGAACAGTAGCCTTTGGAACGCTTTTAAATAAAGAATTAGGTAATAGTTGAGAACTTTGATGAAGTACAGGGATATCTGCTTGAGGTATCCCTGCCATCTTGATTGCAACACAAGCATTCCGGTAAGCAAACTCTACATCTCGTCCTGCACCAAGGGCATCATAGAAAGCTACAGCAAATTCGATAGCAGCGCGATCTCCAATTTGATCGCTCATACCGATGACATACGGGATATGTTGTGAAATTGCTTCGGCTTGCACTGTAGAGTAGCAAGCATTAAGTAATACACACTTGAGACGATCAGCATAGAGTTCAAATAGAGCACTTAAGGCACTAGCATCTAATAGTTTGCTTCGTCCCATCTCGTCTTCTACAACCAATCCCCGCTGACCACTACCATGACCACTGAAATGCACCACATGTGGCGTGTAATCAAGCATTGCTCTTTGAACATCACGCGGACGGACAGCAACCTTAGAAAACAGGCGAAACTGTTCCCGAAATCGAGAGCGCTCTATCAAGCCTGCCTCAATCTCACGTCGTTCCTCATTTAGTCGTAGTAATCTTGTGTCTTTTGGATTAGCACTCAGGAATAAGACAGTAGTAGATTGAGGTTCCATCGCTTAAGTGTTTTAGCCGTAGGAATACTCTACCCATTAGTAGAGCGATAATTTTCGATAAGGTAGGGCTAGCAAGAGAAGTTAGAGTGGAAATACAGCTTTCTAGGGAATTTAATGGGAGGCAGTTGCGATCACAACTCTCCACACCTAAAACGGCACCACCACATCCCGCAACGCAATAAGCCGCAGCACCGATTCCGGCAACCGCGCCGCCAGCAAACATTGCTCATCCACCGTCAGCACCTCATACTGACTCTCAGGCTGCTGACGGTGGCCGACGAGGTCGCCTGCGCGTAGCGATTGGATTACCTGGTTACCTACCACTCCATCAACCTCGGATCATAATCACTACTATCCATCGCCTCCGCCGGACCCCCAACATCGCCCACATCCTGCATCCACGCCTCAAACCGTGCCGCCTGACTCAGCGCCACATGGTACGGCAATGGTCGAAAATACTTCAGCTTGCCCGTCGCTGGCTGCGATCTAGGCAACGGGGCGACTACCTGGCTAGCAATTAGCTGTTTCGGTCGGCGCATCAGTACTTATCCTACGATTGAACGGCTTGATTCTAAACGGATGACATTACCGCTCGCGGTGACATCAACCACAGCACCCCATAGAGTTATCTCACTGATAGGCAGAAATAGCAGTGACAAATAACAACATTAACGTTTGTATCAGAGAAGAGATTTTGAAGCACCACAGGAATATGCTGTACACATGAGCTGAAAAGCTCATATCCACAACAAAAGGAGGTCTAACGATAGATATTTCGATAGAATCATCCGACAGTTCAAAAACAGCATCCAAACACATCACTGATATTTCTTCTTACTTGCACTAGAGAGCACTGTTTATAGTAGGTTCACCTGATATACAACAACTCTGAGAAGTCTTGTTTATTGTAGAAGAGCCCCTCAGTCGATTGTTCTGGGTGCTGTTGTGCTTTAAAGCTTCACGAACTCAATCGCCCAACGCTACAACTCACTGGGCACCAGCAAAAGGCAATCCAAGAATCCTTCAGTCAATATCAAAACAACTCATTACGCTGTGATCACATCCCCAACCTAAGCAAAAATGATGGTTGTGTAAGCAGACAGTATGGTTATTCTGCCAAGGGGGTGGTCTGCCACATATCGGCATACAGTGGATTCACGGACAAAGCAAACTATTGCATAACTTCCTATCTCGAACCCTATATCGCCTAAATGAATTTAGGTAAGTAAACAGCACACTGTATTGCTTATCTAAATTTAGATACCTCTAAATTTAGGCACCCTCTATATCTAAATCGAGGCCCCCATGGACGCTAAGGTTCATGGGGACTTCTTATATTGAATTGATCTTGGCTGGTTGCAAACTGACCAGTCAGCGCTGACGCGTATAGCCCAAAGGGCATGGCTAACGCTTTTCTTGGATGCCCCTGTGGGCTTTAGGTGAAGCCACTCCAGAGGAGTATCGCAGCCACCTACCCCCCTTGTGACCTCTATCACCACATTCCCTCAGCCAATTTCAGAAACCCCTTAAGCAACCTTCAGGTATCGGTCAGATAGCGTTCAGGTACCCCCGGCATTCTGTAGTCAATGAAGTTCATTCACTGATTCCCAAGGAGCTTTAACCATGAAACGCACTATTCTTTCCGCTTTAACTGTTCTTGTTGCATCCGCTGCCATTGCCCCCGTTGCTTCCGCCTTCGAGCCTGCTAGCTTCAACATTCAAGAAGCCCGCCTCGAAGCCCTCGACCGCCGCACCAAGAACTCCGTCCACAAACTACGCCTTGAGCACCTCAACAATCAGACCAAGGCCATCGAAGATATCCAAGCGGCTCGCCTAGAAGCACTCGATGCCCGCACTAAGACAATCGACAACATCCAAGAAGCTCGCTTAGAGGCTTTAGACGCTCGTACTAAGAACACCGTTCACAAGCTACGTTTAGAACACCTCAACAACCAGACTAAAGCCGTTGAAGATATTCAAGCCGCTCGTTTGGAAGCATTGGATGCACGCACCAAAGCTGTCGACAACATCCAGGAAGCTCGCTTGGAAGCACTGGACGCTCGTACTAAGTTCGTCCGCTAACAGATTGCTAAGCTGTTGCGGTACTCAGGTCAACAAGCTTGGGTGCCCGCTGCAGACTCCGTAATCTGTGAAAGGCTTCATTCCCAGGGCACCCTTTTCCTACTCAGACTCTCCCTACACACACCCTCTAGAGTCCCCGCCAATTGGTGGGGGCTTTTTTGTTGGACAAAATCATTAATCCGTCGGTCAGTCCTCACCATTCTCATAATCTTCATCTGGATCTGGGGCCAGATCAGTCAAAGTTTGGATCGTCTTTTCAATTTCATCTAGCGCCTCACGAATCGTAAATATCTGATCATCCAAGTCAAATGCCAGATCAAACAATTCCAGCCCTTGACTCATAACACCATTATTCACAAACTCCATCGCCAATTGATGTAACTGCAGCAGCAGCAATTCCAAATTCCAATATACGGACAGCAGAGCTGGACCGAAAAACTTCTCTTGTCGGGAATGTCATCCAGCATAAGAATCAAGAGGTATTTCTAATGGGTCCAGCCGGTTTGGTGTCATCACGCATGAATTCAATCAAGGCTGTCCAACTCTCAAACCAGAGGTACTTGGTCAAGGCGACAATATCTTGGAAAAAGCCTTTTCGAGTGCCTCGAATTTGACGAATCCGTTGATAACGCTCATCTACATATCCCAAGATGGTATGAAACAGGAACGCTAACAGATTTAGGGTCAATAAAAACGAGGCGAGATGCTGTTGCCCATGACCAAAATTGTGCTCTAAATGATACCCCTTCGTTTTGAGGACATTGTGGTTTTCATTTTCAGTTTTCCAACGACTGCGACCGGCCTCAACCACAGCAATGACTTGCTGCGGGGTGTTGAGGTCTAGTGGGGTGATCCAACTATTGTGATAGAGACGTTTGCCATCTCGTTGTCGAGTGACGGTAACCTCACACCAATTAAGGACAAGGTCCGACGGGGTACCGCCTAATAGAACATCGGTTAAATATCGGTACTGATAGTGAACCATCTCCTTCCGCTGAGTTCGAGTTTTCTCGATGGTGTTGACCTGACCCTTGGCCGTATTGAACTCAATCCAATCGTAGAGCACTGGATGAGACTCCGGTAAACACACGAAGATAAAACTCATGCCCTGAGCTAGGACTGTTTCACACATGGGTAGACGACTGTACAGATCATCACCCAGCAAAATCACATCTCGGTGAGCAAACATCTGTCGATGGGCCATTATCCAGCGCTTGGCTGCGGCCTGTTCACAATCCTGCTTATCATGACCATCTTGGGGATGGATAAATTCAGGGGGCAACGAAATCACTGACGATTGGCTCGGGGAGACAAGCACTGGCAAGATTGCTTTGTGACTGTAGGTAACCTGACCATTGCGATGCCTCCGGATTGAACAACACGGACACCCCACCTGATGGGAACTGTAGTATTCTGTGCCATCTAAGGTCACCAGTAGATGCTTGCCAAGCACTTCAAATCCACGCAGATATCCCTGGTCTTCTAGATGCTGATAATTCGAGCTGAACACACCCGATAAACTTTGCGCAGGGAGGAGGTCCAGAATATTGCGAATCTGCTCAACACTCGGAATGCTCGTCAGACCAAATAGACTCTGGGCATTGTCTTGACCGTGACAGGTTTGCAAATGTCGTTGGTATTCCAAGAATGACGCGCTTTGCATGAAAAATACGCCAAACGCTCCCAGAACAGCATCTTGGAGACTATAACGAGTCGCATTACTGGGCTCACGACCATCCGTTACAGTGGCGATGCTGGATGTCAGACGTCCTAGCAAACTGTCGAATCCGAGAATACTTGAGGCCATGGTGACTACCTTGCCAAGGGCAAGATTCATTCGAATGAGTTGACTGTACTGGATAGTGGCACGATTTGCACAACTCGATTGCTAGCCACTTCTCTCTCATAAACTGTCCTTAAGTTTGAATTTGGAATTGCTGCTGCTGCAGGTCTTGACGAATCTGAGGTGGCCGAAAGTCCTCGTCATCTCCCAACAGTCGTCTCAACTGATCCACATGATCCACCGCACTCAGCAACCGAGTCGTTTCAAACCCTTCATAGATCTTTTGGCGATACTCCTGAGTGTACTGAGGCATCTGGCAAGCTCCCAATGGCAGTGGCGACCTGACAGTAGCATCGTTGAGGGTAGGGGCTCAAGTCAGGAGCAGAATACAGGAGGCTTCTAACTTTTACATTCTGCCTCCTAACCACACTATCGTATGCTAACGGAACACGGTGGGAGAACAGGAATAGACAAATGACCATCACCTACACCAACCGCAGTTTACAGACCTACTATTTGCATCAGGGCACCACAAAAACCGGCAAACCCAAGTACTTTTTCTCAAAGAAATACGAGGGAAACCTGGTCGAGCAAATTCCTGATGGATTTGAAATTTATGAAAATCCTAATGCCCAGGTCTTTTTGCGTAGGATTCCAAAGAAGATTGTTACAGATGCCGAAGTGCAAGTCGTCAAGCAGGGTATGGAGAACTTTGCTAAAGTTAAGCCTTTTATAATCGATGTCAAAAAAGAGATTATTTATATTTTTATCTCCAGTAACAACACTGACCAATTGTCAGAAATGATCAGAGCAACCGCAGGTCCGTTTACTCGAGATGCCGATACGATAGAACAGCTTATCCAGCAGTCAATTCGGTATACGTCTGACCTACGTTTTACCCTGATTGACAAGCAAACACGACGCTTTCAAACGGAACGGTATTGTTACCTTGGCAGAATTGATGATTGGATCCACATTGGCCATGAAGACTCGCTAGACGTGCTGGTCAAGACCTACTTACCGCATCTGGGGCAAGAGTCATTTTTTGAACTGCATTAGCGATAGCTGTAGAGTTGCGTTGGCAGAGCCGCTCCAGCGAAGCATCACACCTCCCCGCCCTGGTTACCCTCAAAACCTTGATGCATAATGACGAACGAAGGACCTGAGGATAGGTAGTGACCAAAGACTTCTTCATCAGCTACAACAGCGCTGACCGTCAGTGGGCCGAATGGATCGCCTATGTTCTGGAAGAGCATGGCTACAGCGTCATCATCCAAGCCTGGGATTTTCGACCTGGCGGCAACTTCATTCTGGACATGCAGAAAGCAACGGCTGAAGCCAAACGTACCGTCATGGTGCTATCCGACGCTTATCTCCAGGCCCTATACACCCAACCAGAATGGGCTGCTGCTTTTCAGCAGGATCCGATGGGTAGCGATCTCAAACTCCTACCCATTCGAGTGGTCCCCTGCCAACCACAAGGAATGCTAGCTGCCGTAGTATACATAGACTTCGTCGGCAAAACAGCTGAAGAAGCCGAGCAACTTCTCCTCACAGCCCTAGAAGAGCGAGCCAAACCTACAAAGCGTCCTGCTTTTCCAGACTCTACTACTTCTGGGAATTTTAAGTCAGTGGTCGCATCACCACTAGAAACACAAAAATCTCCTGGCCCTCCCTTGTCGAAGTATTCATACAATGTGGTAACTGTAAACGACAAGGGCATGATCAACAGCCAGCAACAGAAAACTACAGAATATTTTCGAGAAAATCTTGGAGATAATGTCTATCTAGACATGGTGAAAATTCCAAGTGATCACTTCTCTATGGGAGCATCCAGAAGTGATAGACATCGGGTAAAAGTTCCTTCTTTCTTCATGAGTAAATATCCAATCACTCAAGAGCAATGGAAATTTATTTCTCGGCTTGATAGCTCACAGGATATCTCTAAAGAAGGTGAATATTCTTATATCAAGTACAAAATGTACACTATGCGCAGTAATACTTCGCTTTGCAAAGATAATCGCTTACCTGTGGAAAACATTTGTTGGTTTGAAGCAGTTGAATTCTGCACTCGTCTATCAAAACTTACTAATCGCCAATATCGTTTGCCTAGTGAAGCGGAATGGGAATATGCCTGCCGAGCTGGCACAACTTCCTACTTTCACTTCGGAAACTGCCTTACACCAGATTTAGCCAGTTACCTCCCTTATTCGTTACGGGGATGGCGTCTGCGAGCAACAATTGTAGGACGTTTTCCGGCTAATAATTTTGGTTTGTATGATATGCATGGCAATGTGTGGGAATGGTGCCAAGACACTTGGCATCAAAACTATCAAGGCGCTCCAAATGATGGGAGTGCCCGAGATAGCAAGAATTTTTCATCACACAAAGTGATCCGTGGCGGGGCTTGGTACTGTATACCAAGGCTCTGCCGCTCTACCTATCGGCACCGTTTTGACTCTATGTATAGCGATCACAGTATTGGTTTTAGGATATGCTGTTCTTTCCCCTAAAAATCTGTAATCTTCCGCCATACAAGGTCTAAATTGAATAGATGAGATGTGAAATTTGTTATCTTGCATCACCATTACTAGTTACCCCCAAAACCTTGATGCATAATGACGAACGAAGGACCTGAGGATAGGTAGTGTTCAAAGATTTCTTCATCAGCTACAACAGCGCTGACCGTCAGTGGGCCGAATGGATCGCCTATGTCCTGGAAGAGCATGGCTACAGCGTTATCATCCAAGCCTGGGATTTTCGACCCGGTGGCAACTTCATTCTGGACATGCAGAAAGCAACCGCTGACGCCAAACGTACCGTCATGGTGCTATCCGACGATTATCTCCAGGCCCTATACACCCAGCCAGAATGGGCTGCCGCTTTTCAGCAGGATCCAATGGGTTGAGATCGCAAACTCCTACCCATTCGAATCGCCCCCTGCCAACCAAAAGGAATGCTAGCTGCCGTAGTATACATAGACTTCGTAGGCAAAACAGCCGAGGAAGCCGAGCAACTTCTCCTCGCAGCCTTAGAAGATCGCGCCAAACCCACAAAGCGTCCTGATTTTCCAGACTCTACAGCCACCCCAAATAAGCCAAAGGATACTTCTATTCCCTTTCCGGGTAATGACTATAGAAGAATTCTAGAACTGGCTGCAAAGGGGAGCTTACAAGAAGAAATTGATAACGGTACTTCAGTATCTATGGATATAGTCCAAGAACTAATAGATGCTGGCTACCTTAAAGAAAATATATTTTCGTCTTACGATCACAAAGATTCTCCCGCTTATCAAGACATCAAAATTACCTTATCTGGGCGGGAATATCTGAGGAAACTCCAATCAGAAGAATCGCTAGAATCGACACCTACTAGTGCTCCTCAAAAGCTCTCTCCTTCAGAACGACTAAGTCTAATCCAAACCCTTAATGCCCTACCAAGTCCCCAGTTCGATGAACTGCTTTTTGCCCTTAATCCACCCAGTGCTAACGTCCCAGGTAACGCAGCCCCCCAGGGCAACCGCAGCACCGCTCTTTTAGAATGGATAGAAAGCCCTATCGGACCAGGCCTGCCGGAGCTAAAAGATATTCTAGCAAGCATTGTTTCTACACAGTCAGATACAGCTACACAGGCTACTGCTCCCAGTCAAACCGTTGAAACACTGAAAGACATTATTAAGGCATTGGCCACTAATCAGGCTCCTAAATATGACTTACGAGGGGCTCAGTTTGGTGGAGGCTTTGCGGAAACAGTTAAAGGTGATCAAATCGGTGGCAACCAAATATCTGATTAAGTCAGGTATGATGACTTCGACCTACTAAATCCCTGGCTATGGTGGAGTCAAAGCTAGTGACTGAACCCAGAAAAAAATTATCGCCTAAAGATCGGCTAAGGTTAATCCAAACATTAAATGCTCTGCCATCTGCTCAGTTTAGTGAGCTAATTTTCGCCCTAAATGCACCACAAGGAAACATTCCAGGCAATCAAGCTGCTCAGAGCGCTCGTAGCGCTGAGCTTTTGAGTTGGGTAGAAAGCGCTTTGGGTCCTGGTCTGTTAGAACTAGAGACTGTACTAGCAGAGGTGATAAGTTCTCAACACTTACCAACAAACCAACAGTTTCTTAAGTTCATTATTAAAGGCAAAGTTAGTGGTGCTACACCTGTTCAAGTTGGAGAAATAGTAGAACTCCTACGCAAGAAAACCGGGGATGATTCCATCGAAATAACTTTTTTCAAAGATGGAAGCATCAGTATGATTTTGGCTGGCTCCCTAGAAGGTTTTACAAAACTACAAGAACTTTTTGAATCAGATGAATTACAAGATTTAGAGCTCCCTCCAGTAGAAGCCATCTATTATATTGCCAACAACACTACCGATGCTCGGAAAGCATGGTTAGTTCAAGCATTAAGGTTAGAAAATAAGAGTTTTTCCATTGCTATTACTATTGCCCGTGAACTCGATCGTGCCCGCCATCGAGCTCGTACTCGAGCACTTGCATATACTCGTAATAGCAACGACCTTGCTACCATCTTCAAGCTGGCTCTTCAACAAGCACAAGCTCAAGATCTCGACATGAGCTTAGATCTCGCTCTTGAACGGGCTCGCAACAGCGCGGTGAATCTTGTCCTTGAACGTAATCATAGCCAAAATCTCTATCGTGATCTAACCATTGCCCTTGAACGTGCTCACAATCTTGCTACGGCTCTTGAATCTGCCCGAAACAGTGAAGTCGCTCTTGTCATTGTTCGCAGCTTAGCTCGCGACCTTGAGAGTAATCTCCGACTTGTTCAAAATCTCACCCGCGATCTTGAACGTGATTTTAGAGACGCAGATCTTAGTAATGCAAATCTTAGAAATATTAATCTTAGGCAAACAAATCTTGAAAACGTGAGTTTTAAAAGAGCTGATTTAGCTGGAGCTAACTTAACCGGAGCCAATCTCACTGGAGCTAACTTTAATGAAGCAAATGTAATAGAAACCATCTTTGGCGAAAATCTAGGACTTACAGAGCGCAAAAAACTTGATTTACAGAGGCGTGGAGCCATTCTTCTCGATCCACCAAGTTCAGATGTCCCAAGCATGGCAGTAGTATAAGGAACACTCATGAAACAATAACTGAAACGACGCCTCATCATCAGTAGCCTAATCATGTTACTTAACTGTAAATTCAATCCATAGCCCTTTTGGCGATAATCCTGAATATACTAAGGCATCTAGCAAACTTCCAGTGGCAGTAAAGGACTGGCGATAGCGTTGTTGGGGAGGTAGGGGTTTCAAATGATATTAAAAAGCTTCTGGACTGACCATTTAGAGATGGCCTAGAATATTGTTAAAGCAATCAATAGGGTCGTGGAACTCGGTCACCAGTTTAAGATAGTCATCATCAATAGCGACATTTTTGTCGGTAGTCAATTCAATGCGCAACAATCTGAGCGATGGTTGCGGCATGAAATGAATGGGTACCCAGATAAACCATTCGTCATTGTCACCTCCGACTATGAACTATCAGGTCTATCGGCCATGATTGCGCTAGTCAATCGTTTTGACCCAGCACGGATTACCTTGGCAGTCTCCGGCAATGAATCAGTCACCTTTAGAGGACCATCATTGACTGAAATCGAAGGTAATATCTGGGCAGCTCTTAAACAACACTATGGCTTGCTCGATACCGATGTCATTCGAGTAACCAATTGGACCGGTTTGAGGATGTCACAGGACGCCTCGCTATCTACATACCTCGCTAACGGTTGGTTGAAACCAGAACAAAATCAAGGGTTTGCTCCCATCGCCCAGATTCTCACTGATAGGGATTCTCAAAATCCTCATTGATGACAACCAGGGCAAAGGCAACGCCATTGGTCGTCACATGAGTATTAGTAAACCCTCGGCTTCCCAGTTCTGCTCTAAATCCGGTTGCTTGCTGTGGCGTCTCAAACTCTACCTGATAGTAATCCCCTGGCATCGATGGTAAATCTTGGCTGACCAATGGATTTTCCATGCTCAGCTGGTTCAGTTCAGTGAAATTGATTTTACGCGTAGTTTGATATCCTGCACAGGATTGAGCGATTTCAAGCAGTAATGCTTCGGTTAATGGATTCATAGATAATGCTCTTGGCGTATTTCGTGGAAGCTATAGAGTAACTTTTGACTTCTTTGCGATCGCAACATTTATAGATTCTACCGCCCCATACCTACACCTCCATGAAATTGTTGTTGCAAAAATAATGTCAACTTTTTTCTTAACCGATCAACCTTTGTTGCCACAGCTTTAGAGATTATTGCACAAATCCCACAGCCCTTATCTCATAAGGATTTAGCCCTTGCCTCTTGTAGAAAACTGCATCTATACTCACATCACCTGGATAGCAGCCAGCAAGGAGCACCCCATGAACCCAAAAACTACACAACGACCCAAACGACGCCCTAGACGACAACGACGCTACCGCCTCATCACCAGTGGCCTACTCATGCTACTCAGCTTTAGCCTGGGCCTGGGCCTCCGCTTCCAAGCCAGAGCCGCCTCCGCCAAGAAAGACCGCTGCCAGGACATAATATCCAGCCAAGCCGTTCTCTCACGACAACAACTCACCCAGCTACTCACCGTCCCCGAACGAGAAAACCGCCAGGCCATCGAAGCCATTGCCGAAGAACCCTACTGCACCCTAACGGCCATCGAAGTGCGAGCCGGAGTCTCAGCCGAACGCGCTGCCTATCCCCTGGCCTTTGATCCCAATACCTGGCTAGTAGTGCTGTACGAAGACGAGGAGTATGTAGGCTATGGCTTTAAACTTCAACACTAGACACATGGTGCAGGTAGCCGGTGGGGCACTGCTCACTCTACTGGCCGCCTGCCAGTCAGGTCCACCATCACCACGCAACATCACCATTCAACAAACCTGGGAACTCCAGGTCGGTAACCAGGTGGGCAACTACCGCATTAGCAGCGGTCTCGGCGATATCACCATGGAACTGGGCGGCGATCTGGTGCAAATGCCCTTTGATGGCAAACTCCAACCTATGGATGATCACTGTCTTGCCCTCACCAGCCCAGAGGTCCCCGCCTACCTGTTTCGCCTCTGTGGCATCAACCGTCCTAACCTGGGCCAGCGTTCCCAAGGTCACACCATTGGTCGCGCAGAGCGACTGGTTTTTGCCACCTTCCGAAAAGAACCTGATGGCACCTGGGCCCTGATCGAACCCGCCACTGAGCTAATTGAACAATTTCTAACGGAGTAAACACCATGCCCCGGTCGCTTCCCTGGTCGATACCCATCGGCCTCGTTTTCCTATGGGCCACTCCGGCCCCGGCCAAGGACATCGCCCTTACCTTTGATTCACCACCGACTAAAACCGAAAAGGCACCCACTCGCGCAGTTAGCCTCAGCTTTGCCCCCAAACCCACACAGACCTCCCCAACACCAATTACCCAAGTCATCCGCCATGCCTTAGAAACCTTATTCCACGGTGGCAGCAACTCCCTCGTTGCCCATGCCGTAGGCAATGCCGAAGGTACCCGCACACCCGATGGTGGCTATACCGCTGCCTACTATGGCCATATAGACCCTGGCAACCACAAGTGGAACCTGGGCAGTTTTTCCTATCAGCATGGGGCTAAGTCTCCCGCCGATGCCGATGCCAAACAGCTGAAGCGACTATACAAACAGGCCCTTGTCCTACGACAACAGGCCAGCCAACACCAGGTCACCCTTTCCCTAGCCGAAGAACTTAACGGCATAGATCTAGCTAATCAAGCACCGCTGGCCGCCCTGGACCGGGGCTATATTGACTGGCTTGCCATTGCCCGACAGCAATCCATGAGCGAAGCTGACCGAATTATCTGGGCCACACGACTTGGAAGGTTACGAGCAGAGAAAAATAACTGGTGAGATGGGGGTTAGCTCGGCATCAGGACCTCCATAATGAGATCAACCGTATGTTCAGACAAGTGGTTACTGCTGTTGATGTTCAGTTTCAAGCCGTTGCAATGTGCTCAGCAGTTCTGGAAATAAATCCGGGGCAAGACGAAGCTCAGAGTGATAATCCATCGGTCGTATGCGGTCGGTCCAGGATAGGGGAATCGCAAATGTCCCACTGATTCCTCCTTTAACCAAGACGGTCTCTTGGTTTGAGACCCTACGAGTTTTCAGAACTTCAAAGGTTTGACCCGAGTAGGGATGAAATGGATGGGTAATGGTGACACATCCCAAATCCAGGTTGAGATGATGTGCAGTTCGATCTAATCGTGCCAAGTATCGTCGACCGCTGCTTACAAGCGATGGTCAAAGCGGCGTTGGAACCCTGCTGGGAAGCTCAATTTGAACCAACCAGCTATGGCTTTCGCCCCGGTCGCAGTGCGCATGATGCCATTGCTCGAATCTATGTCATCGCAAGACCAACCAATCACAAGAAGTGGGTGATAGATGCCGACATTGCTGGGTGTTTCGATGCCATCAACCATTCATATCTGTTGACTCAGGTGGGGAATTTTCCTGCCCGAGCGCTAATAGCTCAGTGGCTAAAGGCGGGGTATATGGAAGACGGTATCTGGCATCCAACTATAGCGGGAACCCCTCAGGGTGGAATTATCTCTCCGCTATTGGCCAACATTGCGTTACATGGCATGGAAGCAGCCCTTGGGATTGTCAGAGATACTAATGGCTGTCGGAAACGAGGGGTGCGGAGATTAATGGTCCGCTATGCGGATGACTTTGTGGTGTTTTGCGAGAGTAAAGCAGAAGCAGAGGCCACCCAACTCGACCTTCAACGCTTCCTCAGCGTTCGAGGATTACGACTATCCGAAGAAAAAACTCGGATAGTTCATTTATCGGAAGGATTCGATTTCTTAGGATTTAACATCCGTCACTACCCAAGTCGTATTACTCGTACAGGATGGAAATTGCTCATTAGACCTGCTCGTAAGAAGGTATCCGCGTTTCGAGAGAAATTACGACACACCTTCAAGCGACTCCACGGCAGCAATGCAATGTACCTAATCAAGGTACTCAATCCCATCCTTCGAGGATGGGCGAATTACTATCGTGGGGTGGTCAGCTCAGCGGTTTTCTATAAGCTGGAATACTACATCTTTTGGAAACTCAGACGCTGGATTAGCAAATCCCATCCCAACAAGTCCTTCACTTGGCGAGACCAACGGTATTGGGCGAATCACCCAGCTTACCCAGGTAGTCAGTGGAGTTTTGTCGACAAGGACACGGGGATGGTGCTCTATCGCATTGGCTACACCCGCATTCAACGACATGTGTTGATTCAGGGCGACGCCAGTCCGGATAATCCTGACCTTAAGGATTATTTTGAGCAGCGAAATCGTCGCTCAACCCAGATAGGGGAGTATCCTAAAGCAGCCCAGCGGGTTATCCTGCAGCAGCAAGCGAATTGTCCTAATTGTGGGCAATCCCTATTCAATGGGGAAGCTATCCACATTCATCACAAAATTCCACGTTCTCAAGGAGGGACGAACCATGCGTCCAATCTGATGGCCGTCCATTTGGTCTGCCATCATCAATTACATCGGTGAGCAGTCGAGATTGCTTGAGCCGTGTACAGTGAAAGTTGTACGCACGGTTCTGAGGGGAGGGGGTAGGCTATAGATAAAACCTATCCCTTTACCCGACTGAAATCTCATGATTCTTTCATTGTTAGAGTAATATCTATCGAAAGCTCGAAAGAAGTGAGTTCATATCGAGTAAGTCGTCTATCAGGTAAAGCTCATGTTAGAAAATCCTTCAAAATCAGGATCGTTTCAATTTAAATCAGTGGTTTATGCTGCACCAGGACTAAATTACGGCAATAATCCTTCATGGAGAGATTATCAGATCTTTGATAACCCAACACAAGATTTCTTAACGAGAAGGATTGATTTATCTGGCATCGCGGAGATAGGGCAACCCTTTTCATGGCCATTTCAAGAAATTTCGGTACCAATCAATGGAATTATGAGGATGCCTCTAGGCCAAGGACCTTTTCCTCTTGCAATTATTGCACATGGAAATCATAAGCCAGAGGAGAATTCGACCCCAGGATACATTTACTTATGTGAATTGCTGGCTTCCTATGGAATTATAGCTGCGACTATTGATGTGAATTTTTTGAATGGCGGAAATAGGGGTGAAAACGATGGAAGAGCAATTATTCACCTAGAGCATATTCGCCAATTTCAGATGTGGAACAATCAGATAGGACATCCTCTCGAAAACAAAGTTGATATGTCAAATATAATGATAATTGGACATTCTCGTGGAGGTGAAGCTGTTGGTCATGCGAGCTACTTTAATAAGCTATTAGAAATCCAATTTGACGAAGATACAGTACCTATTAGATTAGACGGCTCAGAAGGAATAGGACCTTATAATTTTGAAATAAAAGGTGTTGTAGCTATTGCGCCTACCGATAGTCAATATGAACCGTTGTCTGGGGCAACAAAAGTTCAAGAAAATTACTTGGTATTGCATGGGAGCCGAGATGCTGATGTTTTCAGTTTTGATGGATATAAAACTTACGATCGAGCTCATCCTATTGACCTAGATAATCCTACAAATGATGCCAAGGGTTTTAAGTCTCTTCTATGGATTTACAAAGCAAATCATAATTTTTTCAACAGTGTTTGGGAACAAGAATCGGAAGATACTCTTGCTCGTGAAGAACAAGAGAATATTGCCAAGATTTATATCTCAGCCATGGCACAATTAGTTTTACTCAAGAAAGTAGAATATTTGGCATTACTTGAGGACTATCGAATAGCAGTTGAACAAGGCTGGTTTTCAGATTTGATTAAAATGACATCCCAATTTCAGTCTCAAAAAAGACTATTTATTCAACATTTTGAGGAAAAATTAGATGAAATATCCATTTCTAAACCATTTCAGGGCAACATTCAGAACTCTCAGATTAATGCTGTAAAACTGTCTTTGGATAAAACAGATATAGTCACATCAGATATATTTCTGGGCCAAGAAACTCAAGGACTGAGAATTGATTGGAGCCAAAGGAGTGGAACTTATACAGCTAATATACTGCCTAGCTCATTAGACTCATTAGATATTTCAAACTATCAATTTCTTGCATTTAGAGTTGCACAGTCTTCGGAAGAAAATAATCCAAAAGATATTGAGCAAGATTTCTTGATAAGTGTAAGTGATACAGCAAATACAACTTCTTTTTTGGCAAGTTCGATCAATAGAATTTTATATCCAGATATATTTGTTTATCCTGGCTCTGATATTGCCATTAAGAGAACGATTATGCAAACCTTAAGAGTTCCATTCAGAACTTTAGAGAAGGATGGAATTAAGGTGAATGAAATAACGCGCATTCAACTATCTTTTGTGAGCACTCCCTCCGGCACTTTGTACTTCGATGAATTTCAGTTCACTCTGTAAGCTTTCATTAATATATTTTTAGACACATGGAGACGAATTATGTTTGAGTTAATTTATCCAACTATCACTGCGATACAAGTTGTTGCTGCACAACCTAAGCCAGCAGATCTAAGAAACATTTCTTACATTCAAGAAAGGGATCTTGTTGAACTCTCCGAAGTCGTTTATTTGGTTAAAATTTATGTCGACGAAAAGCCACCTATCTCTAATATGAGTTGGGATATTTATTTTGATAATTATAAGTTGAGGAAATATGGTGAATTTTCTGCTGGGTTCTATATCAAGACCGTTAATCCAAATTTCTTGTCTGAGAATGCAGGAAAAGAGATAAGGTTTTCTATTGATGGGATAAATTTTCACGATTCCGGTCAACGTATTCCGGATACAGCTATTAATCTAGAGCCTGAATTTTCTTTTCTATCTAGCACTTTGCCTAATGAGGTAGTTGATTTGCCAACTCAGGAGCAAGCGCTTGAGAACTAGGAGGGCGGATAAATTTGCCTAACAAATCGATGGAGCTGACCTTTGAATGGTTGCCCAATTAACTTTCAAAGGTTTGTGTCAGCTCATCTCAATCGTTAATTCCTCTTGCCTAGTTGCCCAAGCGACGCAACTATTCAGCTGGTTCCGTTCGTCCCATAAAAAAGCCCCAGCTCTCAACCAGGGCCAAGTTAGTACTATTCATTCAGACTAAAGCATTGGTCAGGACAATGCAGCAAAGCCCACTACCAGGGCAACCACTTTCGCGTCTGCTTAGACTGCTCCCGCACCACACCAAGAATCCGCTCGTCTACTTCTTCCTGAGTTTCACCACCAATCGTGCCGTGCATGCGCTCCAGCTCATTCGCTGATAATGACTCATTTACCATGTAAGCTTCCTGGGCAGACTGGGGCAGTGTCGAGCGATCGCGAATCTTACCGCCCGTCATCTGGTACAGCTCATTGACCGAGCAATCAAACAGCTCCTTGGTTTCCTCAACCACCGCGTTTCTATAAGACTGAGGACTGCCGCCATTGTCTTTGATTGACTGAGTAAAGCGCTTAAAAACAATCGCGCCGGTTACCCGCTCACGCTGCGGTGGCAGTAACTGGGAGTCGCCAAGTAGATCCATTTGGGACTCCGATGGTTCGACGTTCTCCTTCTCGCTCTTCCACCATTTTGAAAAACCCATGGGCCTCGTCTCTCTCGTTAGGGGCAAAGTCCGCTGAGAATAACTGTTCTAGACCTTGTTTGATAATCTCCAAACCGTCGGGATACATCAAAAAAGCATCTAAGATTTCATGCCGATATTCATAGTCCCAGCGATCAGCAGTGAAATTAAAATCGTGCAAAATTAGCATGTAGGCATCAAGGCACCCTTCGTAGGCGTTGACGGCCTCAAAATAGGCGAGGGCCTTGGCCCAGGTTTTCTTGTAGCGGCGGTCGCCAAAACGCTTGGTATCTTTGTCAAAGTTTTCAGGCTGAAGCACCACCCCATCCTTCCAAGTGTTGAGGGTGGACCACGACTGTTTGACTCGGCGTTTTAGCTCCTGCAGTTTCATCCGTGCATAGGGGGACGCTCTAACCATAGGTTACCTCTAATCTCCAGAATCACTCAATCGATATCCGGTAGCGGTATAACCGCTGTAATAAATGGCTACCCAGCGCTCATTGGGCAGCTTGTAATAGTCAGCAGCACTATCTCGATAAGCTGGGAAACCAAACCGTTCGGAGATGGCTTCATAGCTCTGGGGAAACTGCAAATACAGCAATGCCCTGATTTCAGATTCGTTAAGTTCACCATCCAAGCCATAGGGTTCTAACCCTACTGGCGGTAACGCCGAGGGAGCAACCGCTTCGACTGGTTCACTGAGCAAACTGATTTGACTGCCGTTGGAACAGCCGATCAGAAGAACGGTAGTAATCGAAATCGCAAGTCCTTTCATTAACACTCAAGAAATGAAAGCAGGTACATACATTAAACCTATAACATACAAGAAATAAAAGCAGGTACCTTTATACAATCTCGTTACCTACTACGATCTAAGGACATTGCTCACCATGCTTATGCCCAGACAGCGCGGGATTCCCGCTGATCGCGACGAAATCAAATCACAGCACAGCGTCACCCTCGGGCCAACGGCCTGGGATGGCTTAAAAGCCTTAGCAGATAAGCATGGTTATAAGAGTCGATCGGAACTTTTAGAAGCTATTGGCCGAGGCGAAGTGGAACTCACCATCAAGCAAGACAAACCAGACTAAACATGGCTAGACATCATGGAGTCTCGATACATAGACACATATATGTCTTGACATATCGACTCCTTAAAATAGTGAACCAGAGACATATAGGCTTTTAGACATATTTAAGTCTAGACACACAGAGCCAAAGCAAACCACAAAGAGTGCAGACATATTAACCTCAAGACACATCAGCTTTAATCCCCAGGAATCAATGCTTTTACAAAAACAGGCCTAACCTTCCCCTCAAAACGCCGTGATTAAATTTACAGACATATATATGTCAAGACATATTTAACTAGAGACATACATAAATATTGATAAATAGAACACATGCACTTATCTTGGGGGCAACGAGTTGGAGATGAGTCCATGCAAACCTGCTCTGCGATATCCCTTTCTGGTGGCCAGGGTAAGACCACCACGATTTTTTTCACTGCACTACTGCTAGCCAAGCAAGGCAAAAAAGTATTAGTGATCGATGCTGACCCCCAAGCCAATCTGACTTTTTATCTCAACCACGAAGTCCAGGCCGATGACCCCAGTCTGTTTGAAGTGCTCACCCGTGAAGTCACTATCGAAGACGGTATTTACGAAACCCAATACGAAAATCTATTTATCGTCCCAGCGGATACGGGTCTATTTAAAGTATCCGACCGATTGAGCAGCAGCGGAGCCGGTGCGTTTGCGCTGCGGCGATGCCTTAAAGATGTGGCAGATATCTTCGACTACACGTTGATCGATGTGCAGCCGTCGCGATCTCAAATTAGTCTTACCGCCGCTGGCGCATCCAACCATGTCCTTATTCCCGTCGAAGCCAACGTTAAAGGCGTTAACTCCCTGGTGGAAACCCTCGCTTTCCTTGATGAACAGGCCGACATCGAAGCGTTTAATGGTCAAGTACTGGGTATCATTCCGTTTCGAGATCGCTGGGTAGGCAATACCCAAACCAAAGAAAGCCGCGAGAACGTCGCCGCCATGAAAGAATTTGCAGGCAAGGTCCCCGTACTAGCCTCCATCCGCGAATCCGAGAAATATAAAAACGCTATTCGCACTGGCAAACTACTATCTGACATCGGACAGCCCGATTTACAGTACCCTTTTGAACAAATCACGGAGTCTCTGAGCAATGAGTGATGCCTTGAGCAGACTTAAAAATCGACAACGCCCTAAGGTCAACCCTCGTAGTAATCAGGTCGCGCCGAAGGTTGTAGACATACAGACTCCGAGACATACGGAACATGAAAAGCCTAATAATTCAACACCTACAGCAAGTACAGACATATCGAATTCAGGACATATTGATGTATCAAAGCCCAGTGTAGACACATCGATATCCAGACATATTGAGGTCGAGACACCACTCAAAGATCTGGAAGTGAAGCGTAGCACCTTCCGATTAGAGGTGGGATTAATTAATCGACTGCACCAGCATTGCAAGGAAAACGGCATTAGCCGTGAGGTGTTGATTGAGTCGATGTTTGAATATATAGAAGCCAATCCGGGAGCTATGGCCCAGGTGATGGAAAAAGCCGAAGAGAAAAACTCACACCGACAACAACTTGCAAATCGGAAACGGGCTCAGGCGATGATAGATAGATTTGGACCTGGTTAATTGGTTCGACTTTATTGCGAAGTTTTACATCAACTCAGCCCCACAGGCTTTGTACATCTTGTTCTTTGACCTGCATGTGGCAGCTCGCAGGCAGAACATAGTAAGATCTCTGAATTAATCAAGGAGGTAGTATCTATGAACTAAATCTCTGAAGGCACTAAAAAACCTTCCAAACTTGGCGGAGCGGAAGGCTTTCTAGTTATTTAATTTATCCACTGGACACGACGTCTTTAATGGGGGATGGAAACCTAATTAAGACGTTGACAGGGTTTTCATGTGCAATTCTAGCGGGAATAGAACATTCCTGCAACTTGTTGAGTAATCCCTTTTTGTCTGGTGGTTTGCCCCTTACTAACCACCAAAACAATGGCAGTTGCATCCACATTGCAGCGGCCCACATTTGTCCAGGAGCTGGATGATCGCTTCCTGGCACTGTGGCCGCATAGATTTGACTATCTCTACACCCCACATCCTGACCCTGGCACAAAACCCCAGTGGCAAACGGAAACCAGACACCCCCTCTCGGACAGACTCATTAACCAAGGCACCTATCTATACGGGGTCCGGTTTGGTTCACTCACTCAGTACGCCATGCTCGATATCGATTCGGGCAGTCCCTACCATCCCAGGCGTGACCCTCTTGGGATCGCTCGCATCTGCGAAGCTCTCGAACCCTTAGACCTCTTTCAACACCTGACACTGACCAGCTCAGACAGTGGGGGCCTCCACCTCTACTTTCCCTTTGAAACACCGCTCCCGTCCTGGAAAGTCGGGCTGGCTATCACCACTCTGCTTGAGAATAAAGGATTCAAAGTCATGTCTGGGTGGCTAGAGGTCTTTCCTAATGCCAAAGCCTACAACCCAACCGGAGACACCCTCTACAACGGCCATCGGCTCCCCCTCCAGCAGGGCAGCTACCTACTTAATGCTGACCTGCAACCTATCGAAAGCAGTGGTTTTCATTTCATCAATTACTGGGAGACGGCCACCGCCCACAATGACATCACCAGCCACACCCTAGAACTCGTCATCGAGCAGGCCCAACGCAAAATCTATCGGGTATCCCATAAAGCCGAAAAGTTTCTAAACGACCTCAACGCCGAGGTCGCACTCGGTTGGACGGGGCGGGGGCAAACCAATAGACTCCTGGGCCGCATCACTATGAGGGCTTATATCTTTGGTCACATCTTAGGGGCATCAGAACCACTCACAGGGGAAGCCCTAGTAGGACACATAATGGAAACCGCTCAAAGTCTGCCAGGGTTTACCCTCTGGTGCCGTCATCAGAACGACCTTGAAGCCAAAGTCAAAGACTGGGTCAGATGTATCGAAGCCAGTCACTACTTCCCGTACGGGGCAGATAAGCTACCCATCGACGTAACACCGGAGGGACCCTCTTGGAATGAGCGTCAACAAACAGAGGTCAGAGCACGCATTACCCAATCGGTTACAACGTTGCAATCTACAGGCACCTGGCCTGCCGGAATTACAGAACGATTTGACCAGCTAACAAACCAGGGCATTAGCGGCAGTTCACTGTATAAGCACAAGGACCTGTGGCATCCTCGATTTATAACAGCCACAGCGGCACCCAGCAATCTAAAAATCCCCCCAAACCCCCCGCCTTCCCAAGGGGATGCGTTGGGGTTTCAGTCCCCAACGCAATCCTCACAAGCTTATTGGGAGATTGGATGTAATACACCTTATATCAACGATTCTAAGTCTATTGATAGGGAGGCTATCCAACAACCAGGGTGTAATAATCCCTCGGCAACCCACAGCCCTGTTCCTCAACAGCTTCGCTTACACATTTACCAAGCCATCAGTAGCGCTCAGAACGATCAAAAGGTTCGACAACGCTCTTACATCGATGACCATTTAGACCGCCTGCAACGCGACTATGACGCCCAATTAGACCTCTGGGAGAACTCTGACGATCCCATTCTGAAAGCCGAAGCCCACGCTCGGCGTCATGCTAGACGGAACGACCCACCATGCTGACGTAATTGTCTACGACAACACCGATTACAACGGGTATAGAGCTGAGCCCCAATGATGGCCTATCCTGCCTTAGGACAAGGCTTATAGGCGTTCGCGTAAGTTTTAGTGTAAGTCAAATAACGATTTCAAACTCTAGCGGATATTCTTATGTCTACAGAGTAAACAACAACAAATTATAGAACACTTGCACTACAATGTAGACGTCTAAACACAAGCTTTTCTACAGCGTCTACAACGTAATCATGGTGAAAGTTCAGAAGGCCACCCTGACTGACGCCAATGTCACGTGGCTTGTTTTAAATAACAATTACCAGCTCATTGAACCTGTCCAAGATTTTCTCGACTATCTACGCAATCTAGATCGTTCTCCCAATACACTCAGAACCTATGCCTATCACCTGCGGTTGTACTGGGACTATTTATACCAGACTCATCTGCAGTGGACAGCCATCGGACTGCCTGAATTAGCCGACTTTGTCCTCTGGCTAAGAACGCCCCATCCTCATTTCGTTCAATCTATCTCACAAACATCGTCACCACGCTCAGAGGCTTCAATTAATAACATCCTCTCTGCTGTGTGCTTGTTTTATGATTTCCATGAGAAGACTGGGCTCGCCCCCCATATCCCTCTCTATAAAACTGTTCTGAAACCAGGGACACGGTACAAAAGCTTCCTCCATCACATCAACAAAGGTAAACCTGTTAAAACTCGTTTGCTCAAACTTAAAGTCCCCAAACGAGTTCCGAAAACGGTCGAACCGGAGCAGGTTCAAATCCTGATCGCAACCTGTCATCGCGTAAGAGATCAATTCTTGATCTGTTTGTTATATGAATCCGGTATGCGCATTGGCCAGGCTCTAGGGCTGCGTCATAAAGACATTCAATCGATGGATAATCTCATTCGCATTGAACCTCGCGATGACAATGCGAACGGTGCTCGCGCCAAGAGCCAACATCGCTATATTATCCATGTCACCAAAGAGTTAATGGGGCTCTACACACGCTATGTGTGTGATGAATTTATGGAGATTCTAGGCGATCACCTCAGCGACTATGTGTTTGTCAATCTCTGGGAAGGCCGCAAAGGTCAACCCATGACCTACAGCACCGTCATGGCTCTCTTCACCCGCCTGGCTCGGAAAACCGGCATCAAGATCCATCCTCACATGCTGCGCCATACCCATGCAACTCAGTTACTGAGGGAAGGAATGGATATGGCCTATGTCCAAAAACGCCTGGGCCATGCCCACATTCAAACTACCCTCGACACCTATGTGCATGTCAGCACCGATGACCTCAAACAGGCCTATCAGGACTACCTCATTAATCGAAATGACTCCTCCAACTCCGTCAAAAACACCCCGCTATAAAACCTCTTCTAAACCTAAGCCCGTTGAGGTGATCCGATTTTGCGATCACTGCAATGGCGTCACTTCTACCTACCGGGATGGAACCCAATCCGTTCAACAACAGCTCTATTTTTGTCACCACTGTGGACAGCCCTTTGATGCGGAAGCGGCTGAATCCTATTCACGCTCTCGCGTGCGTGAATTTCAAAAGGACTGTTGGGATATTCACACACTCGGCATTATCCCCGAGCCCAATGTTAAAACGCGTCTGCTCAATTTCAAACGCATCTCTCAACCTTGGTTACGGGAAAGTGCCAAACACTTTATTAAGCTCATCTTGAGCACCCTGAGTGTGCCATCAGCTATCTGCAAACTCAACTCACTAGCTAGGTTTTCCCGATTCTTAGCGGTTCAGCATCCCTATGTCCAACCAGAGCAGTTGATCCGCACCGTCATTGTTGATTATCTAGCCTATTTGGCCGGGCAATCGTTACGGGTCTCTAGTCGCATTCATTTGATTCATGATTTACGGGACTTCTTGGAGCGGGCGCATCAGGAACAGTGGTTACCCATTGGCACCTACTTAATACGACGGGAGGACATCCCCAGACCCTCCAAAGCGATTCCCCGCTACATTCCGGACACTGTCTTGGAACAACTCAACGCTCACCTGGATGATTTAGCCGAACCGGTGATGCGCATGACATTGGTATTGATGGAATGTGGAATGCGAATTTCTGAACTGCTCCATCTAAAACCGAACTGCTTGATACAGGATAATGCCGGGGATTGGTTCCTGCGTTACTACCAATTCAAGATGAAAAAAGAAATCACTATTCCAGTGTCGCGAGAACTGGTACATGTGATTCAAGAACAGTGCCAATACATTGCCCACCATTTAGATAGCGCCTATGAGTACCTGTTCTGTTCCAATGCCAAAGGTGCCGGTCATGCGGTGTTTCGTCCTGTTGCCAGGCCAATGATCGCCAAAACCTATACCTACCATCTCAATCGGCTGGCAGAACAACACAATATCTGTGACGAAAATGGCCAGTTATGGCATTTCCGTAGCCACCAGTTTCGCCACACCGTCGGCACTCGAATGATCAACAATGGCGTACCCCAACATATTGTTCAGCGGTATCTCGGTCATGAATCTCCCAGTATGACCGCCACCTATGCCCATATCCATGATCAAACCCTCAAAGCTGAAATTACCAAGTTCCAGGGCAACGTGGTTAACATCGCCGGGCAGGTCGTTGAGGCCACTCCCAATCAAGTTAATGACTCAGATCTGCAATGGTTTAAGCGGCATATCCAGGCCCAGGCACTACCCAATGGGTCCTGCGCTCTGCCGACCATCTCTCAAGGGTGTCCCCACGCTAATGCCTGTCTAACCTGTACTCATTTTCGGACAACAGCGGACTACCTGGACCTCCACAAACACCAACTGGAGCAAACCACCCAGATTATCCAAAAGGCCCAAGCCCATGGATGGACAAGGCAAGTGAAGATGAATCAAACCGTCCAGGCCAATCTAAAGGCCATCATTACTGGACTAGAGGCAACCCATGAGCACCAAACCTAAGACCCATGGCCTGGCCAACAGTGCGAAGAAAAAACGACAGGCCACCTTTGATAAAGTCGATAATGGCATCCAAACACTGATCAAGAACAAGGGCATCATCAGCTTTAAATCGGTCGCTGAAACTGCAGGTGTCTCAAAAGCCTGGTTATACAAAGAACTCGCCGTCAAACAACGGATTCAACGACTCCAGGCACAGCAGCAAAAAACAGGACAATCTTCCCAACCTACCCCTCCTAGCGATCATTCTCTACGGGCACTCAATAACACCTTGCGAGATCGCATCAAGCGACTGGAGCATGACAATCGAGAGCTGCGTCAACAAAATCAGGTCTTTGCCGGGCATCTGCTGCGAGTACGGGAGCTTGAAAAACAAGTGCAGCGGCTAGAGGCAGAAAATCAGCGGTTAAAGCAATCGCTATCTCAGCCATTTTCTCACAGTGAACTTGAAATTCAATTAGATGAACTGGGGGTACGGCTCAATTCAACCCTACAAAACCTTATTAGCACGGCTCCTCAAGCGGTGGTGGTTTCCGCATTTCAGGCACTCAAAGAGGCGCAGAGCAAAGGCGTTGTCAACAATCCGGGGGGCTTTCTGTATGCCGCCATTTCAGACGGATGGCACCCCAACGACACCCCGGATGCCGTCATCGAGAAGACACAGTTTAACCAGTGGTGGCCGTGGGCCTACGACCAGGGGCTCGTGAAAGCCGCCACCCAAATCGATGGCATCCAGCATGTTCTCACTGCCGATGATGAGTGGTTGCCCTTTGACACCGCCTATTTCCAATATCCCATGGACGTTGAGCCCCCCAATTCAGCCACAGAGTAATGACTGCGATCTCGCAAAGCATGGCCCCATGGCCCCTTTGAGTCTCGGTTGAATCAATCCAATTTTTAGTGTAATTTTTTGCGTAATCTATAAAAAGGGGGGTCTACTCGGTGTGGCCCTTGGAGTCAGTTATTCCCCTAACTGGTGGGACTTGAACCCACATCAGTAGAGAGTTAGGTCACCGGAAGGCCGGGCAACCCCTTGGGGTATGGGCTTTCCGGATATACCGTGGCAGCCTTTCGCCAAGAACGAATCGTTCGCGTAATTTTTAGCGTAAGCAACTATAGGTCACTTATTTAGGGTTCATTTCATCCCTTTGGGAGGATGCCACGAGCCAATGGGCAGTTTGGCTGACGCGTTCGTTCAGATAGACCGACTTAACGCCCGCATTCGCACACCTGAAACGTCATGAGTTGATGATCGGTTAACGCGGACCAGCGGGGGCATTTGAACAGAAAGTTACGGTTTTGAATTAAGGTACTGTTGAAAGCCTTGTTATATGGTGCTTTCAGTTTGTAGATCATCAATGAAATACGTCCCATTCGGAACCACATTATCTTGGGTTCATTTGTGGCCATATTGAGCCACCGATGGGCCAGTGGCCTTTCGCGTTTTCATTCCATGCAATTTTCCAGACTTAAAAGGCCGATGGAGCCCACCACAAATGTCATGATTTTGTAGTATTCAAACGCTCTCGTTGTGGACATGTCCACAACGTCAAACCTCTTTATAGCAAGGCTTTCAAGAGCACCGCTAGAGATATGGGAATTTCTATCTTTTAGCTCCTTACAAACAAGGGGTCATTCACAACACAATAAATCAAAAAGGCTCAATAGCTGTTTCAGGGAGGTGACCTCATTCAATAGCTTGTAAGCCTTATCCAAAGCATGTTTCAGAGGTACTTCACCTCCAATCCTGAAAGCCTTGCATAACAAGGGATTCAAGCGTTTTTGGGTTCAGACCTCCCAGAAACCCATATAGAGCCATCAAAAATACTTCTTTGGGGAAGAAAAAATAAATTCGGCTGTTATTTTTAGTTATTTTTCGGTTTATAATCAAACAAATTCAATCATGTATTACACCTTGACACCATTGAAAGTTGTTTAGACATTAGTAATTGATGGTATTAATAGGGTTCGAGATGAAAGTACCTTGCAAGGGTACAATTTTGTTAATAATTGAAAGTGAAGTTAGGTCCCTAATGTGGGTCTAAATGCTGATTTAAAAGTTCTAACATAGCCAGAATTCATCAGGTTAGGTACAGCATCTGTTCAGCAGATTTGAGTGCATAGATTATTTAGTGATATCAGTCTTCCTAGGTCATCTGTTAACAGTAAAATTTCCAAAATAATTAGTATGAAAAATAAATACCTGTTGATTTTGGGTTTGACATTATCTATGAGTATGTCAAACATTGAAAATATTCCTTTCTTGTCAATAGTACCTCTGTTTAATAGTTCTAAGGCTGAAGCGGCAGTTACTATCAGTAATGATTATGTTTGGATGGACATGCCACAAACAGGTAATCAAAATGATAATTGGAGTTGTGGTCCAACTTCTGCTGCAAGAGTAATTAACTTTTACGGACACAATGTTAATCGCAACACTCTAGTTAGTGCTGTTAATCGAGAATTCATTATTCCTCCATCATTTAGAGTCCCAGCTCCAACGCTAATAGATCCATCGAGGACTCGAAAAGTTGATGTTAGAACAGGTACAACTCCTCATGTCCTAAGAGATGTGATGAAACAATGGGAAGGTGACAATGTTAAGTTAGAGAGGAGAGCCAGCTTTAACAAACTTCTTGGCTTGCTACGCGATGGAAAGCCTGTAGTTGTACTCCTTAGAGTTGGTACGATAGATCCTGGAGCAACTCCAGTAGGTATCTCATTTTCAGGAACTTGGCCTGAAATGCATTGGGTTACTGTGCATGGGTTTTCTGCTGATGAAGAAAAGATTTACTATACAGAGACAAACGGTAAAACTTATCAATACTCTTATCGTGACTTTCAATCTAAGTGGGATTGGCGAGTAGGTGCTGGTCTTGCCAATGAAGCGCTTTTCGCTAACGGTGTTGAACCTAAAACAATGATATGGGTTGACCGTGTTCCTCCTGCTGTAGCTAACCTTAATCCTCCCGCTACTCGGCCCAGAACAATTCCTGAAAATAGTGATTTTAGTTCAAGCTATTACTTTACTGGTGACTTTAATGGCGACCAAGCTGACGATATCGCGTTTATAAGCTCTGATAGCAGATGGCATATCGTCAACGGTAGAAATGGCG
>NZ_QXHD01000001.1:78450-124238 GCF_011009555.1 Adonisia turfae CCMR0081
CGCTGCGTCGGGCCAATTTAAGAGGTGTTGATCTGAGCAGTTTTAACCTGAGTAGAGCCGACCTGAGTGGAGCTGACCTGAGTGGAGCCAACCTGAGGACAGCTCAAATGTTGGGAACTGATTTTGAGAAAGCTGTGTTAACGGGTGCTTGTCTAGAAGATTGGAATATTAACAGTGCTACCAATTTTGATGGTGCTATTTGTGACTATATTTATCTCAAACAAGGTCAAGATGAACGTCGCCCTAGAGAAGGCACCTTTAATCCAGGTGAGTTTGCAACTCTTTTCCAACAAGTTGTAGATACCGTTGATCTCATTTTCAAAGATGGCATTGACTGGCAAGCATTTTTCCAATCGTTTCAAGAGATGCGCAGTCGATATCCAGAACAAGATTTCGCGATTCAGGCAATTGAGAAAAAACAAGATAATGCTTTTGTTGTTCGTTTAGAAGTATCTCAGAAAACTTATAAAGCCTTAGTTGAGAGCCAATTCAAAGAACTCTATGAGACTAAGTTAGTGCTCATGGAACAACGCTACCGAGCTGAGCTGCAAGCGAAAGATAGCGAGATTGTTGCTTATCGTGAGCAGAGTGCGAGCTTGATAGAGATCGTTAAACTACAGGCTAGTAGACCCATCACTGTCGAGGCAACTGCCGTGGCAGAGAATAGTAATCGTAAAACTGACCTTCGTGGCGCTCAATTTGGCGGCGGCTTCGCCGAAACCGTCGAGGGCGACCAAATCGGTGGCACCATCAACAATTATGGCCCCAACGCCGAAGACATCACCCGTCTACTCACCGCTCTCCGCGACCAGGCCCAAACCTTCCCCACCGAACAAAAAGACGACGCCAACGACGTCCTCGACGACCTGGAGCGCGACCTCGCAGAAGAGCAGCACGACCAAGGCCGCATCGGTCGCCGTCTGAAAAAGCTCGTTGCCCTGGGCGCTGCCATCGGTACGATCGCCAGCGGAGCCGCCGCCGTCTCGGGCGATGTTTCTACGTTTACCGGCAACGTCATCGAGCTAACCGAGCAGCTGGGGATTCCTATCGAGCAAGTGCAGCTGCCAGCGTCTGACACCCCATAAGTTGCAGTAGCAACCGTTCTCACTATTACCTATCGGCTATTCTGTAGGCTCTAAGTTAGCAGCAACTACCCTACGTGAGTAGCCTAAATTCTGTCTGTCTACTTAAACAAAACCGCAAGCATTCTGATAGTTTCCTACCGTAGAAGATAGGGATATAAACAATATTTCAACAAAAGTGGTTTTCTGGCGTTTACGCAAACTTCACCCGAAAACCAGAAAAACCCCGTAAAATTTTTTACTCAGTATTTCCCATAATATGGGTGCTGAGTTTTGAAAAAATTTTCGATGACCGACCAGAAGTCTACCGTTGAGCAGCAGATTCGCCCGAATGTCTTGCAGGACCAATTAGGTATAAAAAAGGACGCTTACTACGCCTACCTAAAGCATTTGGGAATCACCGCTGAGAAGGATTCAAATGGTAAGGCATTTCTCACAGAAGCTCAGGCAAAATCGATTCGGTTGCTGCGTGAGCATGTGGTAGCGGGTGGAAAAATCGACGAGTTTGATATTCATGAGGCGATTCAGTCAGCGCTGGCTATTGCGGGTGAGACGGCGCTCGGTGATGTGGCTGAGCAACCGATTGAAGTTGACCCAGCTCAAAACTTGAATATGGAAGCGCTGTATTTAGAGGCATCTGAGCTGGCAGGTCAGCGTCTAACAGCGAGTCAGCAGGTGGTGATGGCGATGGCCAACCAGATGAGCTACGAGGATCTGCATCCGACGACAAAGGCGAAGGTAGACCAAGTACGGGCAGCATCTGCCCCAAAGTTCAATGCTCAGAAGATAGCCGCCGATCTTCTCAACCAATGCCGTCAACAGATGCAGGTTGCCTAGATAATCACTCCGAAGACTTCCAAAAGGTGTGCGCTGCTATCGAGTCGGGTAGCAGCGTTTTGGTGTTGGCGGAAACTGGAATGGTGGGGGAGATGCCCCGGCAGCTGGTGAAGCGGTTTAGTGATGAGTTTGCGATCTCAATCGCCATCTACAAAGGCAGCGGCAAACGGTTCTTTGTGCGCCTGGCCGAGCAGCTGGATATCCCCACTGAGGAAACCAAGTACGACAAGAACGGTGAGCCCTGTGGTGAACGCGCACTGACGATGGATCAGCTAAAGGATGAGATTGCCGAAAACGTGGGACCGCAAACGCTGCTTATCCTGCCTGAGGCGAAACGGCTCTCTACGGGTATTCGTTACTGGCTGGAAGACTTGATTAATGCTGGTGTTCGCGTCTGCTGCTTTGCGGCGGCGAACCCAGGGAAGGACATCTTTCTAGAGATGTTAGAAATAGAGCTGGAGCTACCTACGGATCAGATTATTCGCGAGACGATGCAGGCCGAGGCGGAGCGGATGGGACTACAGCTGAGTAAGTCGCGATTGGCGGCGTTGCAACCGTTGGCGGGACGTAATCCGATGTTGGCGCGGAAGGTAGTACGCAATGAGCGGTTGGGGCTGAATCGGTCGGCGAGTCCGCAGCATACGCAATATGTGGTGGTGATGCCGATTGTGATCGCCTGTTTGATGGCGTTTGGCATCGTGCGGTTTATTGGCATGGGTACGCGTAATAAAAGTCTATATATCTTTGGTGGTACGGCTCTTGTCGCTGGGATGACGATGAAGCAGTTGGGGCAGGTGCGTGGGGCGAGGAAGCGGTTGGGGCAGTGAGGACTGCCCTGGGGGTATTACTCTTCATCATCGTCAACCTGAAATAGGTCTGTGGCTTTGCTGCCCAGTAGTCCGAAGATTGCACCCACTCCCATTTGCCATGTGGTGGTGGCACTTTCAAAGATACGATCTTGATAGAGGGATAGTTTCTCTTGAGCGGCGAGGGTGAGGGAGGTGCCACCGGACAATAGGGTGAGGAATACGACGGTGAAGAAGACTTGCTGGAACGCGGATGTAATGTTTAGGTTTTTCATGGGTTAGCCTTTGGCTGTGGTGTACTGTATCCACTGTGCCAAGGGGCGTTTGGAGGTTACTCTCAAGCAGTGCCTGATATAGGCTTACATTGCCTGATTTCTCTCTAAAGCTTGCGGAGGAATCAGTTTTTCGTGGGTTACGCTAGCGTTAATCCACTCTTTACTACCATCGTGTTGATGAGTTCCTTATCCCGTGAATTTTTGACGATGATTGCCCGTGGGTATGGACTTTCTGAAGAGCAAGAGGAAGTCTTTGTTGCACTCTACGGTAGTGATGGAAATAAGGTTAAGGTTGCTGAATCGCTTCACATTTCACCGAAAGCGCTTCAAGCTCGAATGACGGGGGTGTATCGTAAATTCAGTGTTTCTGGGAAAGGTTCTGGGAAGTTTCGTCAGCTTCAGGTATGGCTACTAGAGAAGCAGCAAGCAACATCAGGAAAAGCAACTACTGCCTCTACCAACGTTGATATTGAAACGTTAGTAGAGGGCTGTCGGGAGAATGTTAAGACCTTCATCCAGCAGCGCTGTGGCACTATGCGGGTGCTGGGAATGGAACAGCCGATTGGTATTGGAGACATTTATATCAATGTCAATATTCTAGAAAAACTGACTGGACGACGACGGTTGGATATGGCCGACCTGTTGGAGAACTTTAATCCAGATGATTTTGATCGGTTTGGCTTGGGTCAAGTTGTACAGAAACGAGTGTCCGGGCTAGAGGCTGTGCAGCGGTACAACAAACTGATGGTGTTGGGAAAACCTGGAGCTGGAAAAACCACCTTTCTAAAATATTTAGCAATTCAGTGTATTGGAGGCGCATTTCAGCAGACTTGTGTTCCTATTACTATTACGCTTAAAAACTTTGCTGAAAACCGAGGTCAGCCAGATTTGCTGACATTTATCCTCGGAATGTTAACCGATGTGAGTCATGCTGATTTGTTGACCATTCTTCAAGCTGGCAGAGCTTTACTGTTGTTGGATGGCCTGGATGAGGTACGAGAAGAAGATAGTAGTCGTGTTCTACTAGATATTCAAACGGTTGCGGAGCGATATCCAGATAATCAATTTGTGATGACCTGCCGTATTGCTGCTCAAGACTATACATTCCAGCAATTTACTGAAGTCGAAATAGCTGATTTTGATGAGAAGCAAATTGCTGTGTTTGCTACTAAGTGGTTCTGTCCTCAGCACCCCATTAAAGCAGAGAGATTCATCGCCAAAATTAATGCAAATAAACGCATTCAAGAACTTGGGACAAATCCCTTGCTGTTGACACTTCTGTGTCTCATTTTTGAGGAGAAAGGGAATTTCAAAGATAATCGAGCTGAGCTCTATGAAGAGGGGATTGAACTCTTGCTAGAGAAATGGGACAGTAGTCGAGATATTGAACGAGACTCGGTATATAAAAAACTGTCTCCTAAACGCAAGGAGGATCTACTTGGCCAAATTGCCTTTACCACATTTATCAAAAGCGAATATTTCTTCAAACGAAAAACCCTGGAGAAACCAATTTCTGATTACATTCAAAATTTGCCTGATGTCCAGGCTGATCCAGAGGCTTTACTGGTTAGTAGTCGTAAAGTACTGCGCTCGATTGAAGCTCAGCACGGTCTACTAGTGGCGAGGGCACAGGGCATTTACTCGTTCTCTCACTTAACCTTCCAAGAATATTTCACTGCCAGAAACGTTATTTTTGCCGCTAGTCATAATCCTCAGTATCTTGAACAGGTATTACATGAGCTAGTAGTTCATATTACAGAGAAGAGATGGCGAGAGGTCTTTCTTCTAGCAGCAGAGATGTTGCCATCGGCTGATTACCTGTTAGAGCTCATGAAAATCCAGGTTGATACCTTATTAGTTGAAGATGAGAAGCTACAAAAGTTTCTCTCTTGGGGGAAGGAAAAGTCTATCTCTGTTGATGTTCCCTATAGGTTTTCTGCTGTTCGTGCTTTCTGTTTCGATTTATCCTTTGCCTTATCCCTTGCTCGCTCTCTCGATCACGCCCTCTCCCTCGACCGTACTTTGTCCCTTGCTCTAGATCTCGACCTATCCCTTGCACGAGTGCTTGACCCATCCCTTGCACGAGCCCTTGTCCGAGCTTTATCTCTTGACCGAGCTCTTGATCAAGATCTATCCCTTGCCCTCTCTCTAGACCTTTCTATCGATTTATCCCTCTCCCTTGCCTTATCCCTTGCCCTCTCTTTAGCGCTTGACCATACTCGCGCCCTCTCCCTTGCTCTTTCTCTAGACTTCTCCCTTGCTCTATCCTTTGACCTTGCCCTTGCTCTCGATCTCAATCGCGCTCTTGACCGCACCGTTGCTCTAACTAGTGATCCCGAATTAAAACAAGCTGTACATAACCTCAAAGCTCAATTATCTGATCCAGAGGACAATGTAGAAGTAGAAGTATTTAAACAGTGGTGGCAGTCAAACGGTAAGGCATGGATTAAAGGATTGCGAACTGTAATGATCAAATATCGCAATATTGGCCATGATTGGCAGTTTAGTGATGCACAAATAGAGAAACTAGGACAATACTACGAAGCTAATCAGCTGCTGTTGGACTGTCTTAATGGTGACTGCTACGTTACCCGTAAAGTGCGAGAAAAAATTGAAGATACACTTCTATTGCCAATATCTTCCTGACCATGGGCAACTTAGGGCAGTCAATTTTCCAATGTTTGGGTCAATGACGACTATTTATACCGCGATCGCAACTCCCCCAATCCCAACCTAACCCCCATCCCTGGGCAACTTAGAGCTGTCCAACACTGACAGCGACGATGGAGCAGCCCACGACGATTAAGCTCGAATATCCCGAATGGATGAGCGACGCGGAAAAGCAGGCAATGGACGATAAGCTCAACGCTCTGTTCGAGAATCGTGCCTTCACCAGTGAAGCTGAGATGGAGCAGGCGATTCAGGAAGCGGTGAAAACGCATCTGGGAATGGAGATGCAGTTTACGTCGTCCCCAGCGCAGCTATGGCTAGAGCGAGTACCGTTAATTCTTAGTGTGGTGATTTTGGTCTTAGGGCTCTACCGCCGCTATGGTTTGGGCCAATGATGGCGATTACCCACGCCGCGATCGCAACCGCAGGCGCATCCTTACTCCTCGGCACTGCTCAACCACTCCCGTTAGCGCTTGCCGTCCTGGGTAGCCAGCTGCCGGACATCGATACTACGACGAGCATCATCGGCCAGGTCTTTTACCCCATCAGCTCATGGATTGAAGACCGCTTTCCCCATCGCAGCGTTACCCATTCGCTGGTGGCGACGGTGTCTATTGCAGCGGTATCCCTGGGCATTGGTGCAGCGCTGGGGGATATCAAGACAGCGGCGGCGGTGCCGTTGGGCCATGTGCTGAGCTGCTTTGCTGATTGTTTTACGCGCCAGGGTGTTCAACTGTTTTGGCCTGACCCGGCTTGGGCCATCAGTGTGTCTAACCCAAAGCGACGGATACGGACGGGGGGACCGGCGGAGTATTGGGTGTTGTCGGTGGCTGTGGCGTTGTTGCTGCTGGGTATCTGGTTAGCTGGTGCTGGTGGTGTGCAGACTCAGGTCAGTCAAGGCCTGGGCCTGCGAGATGGGGCGTTGGCGACGTATAACACCCATGCGGCCAGCGCTGAGGTCTACGCGGAGATAACCGGCGTGTGGGCTGATGACCGCACCCGAGCGGATGGGCGCTATCTGATTTTGGATGCGGTGGGTAGTGAGTTTGTGGTGACCGATGGTCAGGGTGTTTACCAGACGGGTAAGCAGCTGCTGGTGGAGAAGCTGACGACGGAGACCGGCGCGGCGATGACGCGGACGACGCAGACGCTTACGTTGAATGATGAGGATGTAGTATCTCGGCTGCAGGCGCTGCGAATGGCGAATCCGTCAGCACGGATCTATTTGAGTGGTTCGATTACGGTGGATTTCCCGGAGGATGTGCAGCCTACGATGCTGCCGAGGCAGTTGCCAGCGGTGACGGTGACGGGTGAGTCGGTGGAGTTACAGTATTGTGAGTTGAAAGTTGCGATCTCGGTGTTGGATGACCAGTGGGCAACGGGGTTAGTATCAGTGCTTATTTTCAGATGAGCAAATTAATCGTTAATTTGACGATTGATTTGCTGTTTGATTGTATCTAGCTCTTTCTGTAATTTTCTGTTGAGTGCAACATTGTCAGAGTATTGCTGAATTAATAAACGATAATTTTGTTTTATTTCTAAATCAGAAATCCCCTTCCGCTTAGCTATTTGTATTAATTTAAATGCTCTCTCAGCATCTGGAGAAATGCCAGAATTACGTTGAATTAGAAATTGAAAATTAAACAAAAATATGCTCAACGTTATCCAGCCTATAATGCTAACGCTGGAAATATCTACATTGAGTAAACTACTGATAATTGGAGATAGGAGGACACTAAACTCTTTCAAGATAACTCCAAATAAGAAACCCATACTAGTTCTAAATGGGTTACTTAGAAATACAGTGTCTATGGCTTGGTATAAGAGCTTGGTTATTGAGTCTGAGAATTGATTCATGACAGTTCTCCTAGCTCTTTGTTTTGAGTCCAAATAGCTTTCTCTTGGTTATCCAGACTTATTTCACTGAAGACTCTACGCCCTGGACCTCCATCTGAATCATCAAACATATCTGCGTTTCTTTCGATGAATCTTATTAAACTCCTAGCTTCATATGATGTCGTACCATATAAACCCTTAGTTATTCGATATTCAAATATTTTATTTCTTATGAAGAGCAAGATGACAGGAATACTTAAGATAAAAAATACATGTGTCCCTTTTATCGGCAAATCAACAAATAGATTGATAATTACTTTGAAAATGAAAGACAAGCAATATATAACAAAAACATTGATGAATTTCTTGTGTTCTGTTTGAAGAAGAGCTTCTGTGACAGCTAAATGACTAACCTTTGATTTCACGCTCCGTGATTCTTTAGCCGAATTAAAATCCTCGTTTTTAATTATTTCTATTTCTCCGGAATCACCAGATAAAATAACTGTTGCAATTGTCTTTTTATATCTTTTATACTTTTCTCTCTCTTTTGTCTGGGGATTTTGAAAAAACAAGAGGATTAAAGATCCAGAGAGAATGAGGCCAATAAGCAT
Source organism: Adonisia turfae CCMR0081 (assembly GCF_011009555.1). Classification (GTDB taxonomy): domain Bacteria; phylum Cyanobacteriota; class Cyanobacteriia; order Phormidesmidales; family Phormidesmidaceae; genus Leptothoe; species Leptothoe turfae. The sequence goes on from NZ_QXHD01000001.1 coordinate 86,568, forward strand.
GTCTAGTGGCATTTCTAAAAGCTCGTTAATTGTATTTAGATAGGGGAATTTTACGCATGTATTACAGTTTAATTTCTGCGTGTGAAGTCAGGTGTCTTTTACATACTTTCTTTAGTCGTCCTAGGAGGCGTTGCCATCGCCCAACAGCCTAGCTTCGTCACGCCAACTTCTCCCCCAGAACAACCCACTCAACCTAACGAAGCCCCCCGCCGCCTCACCATCAACGTCTCCGTCACCGACCCCGCTGATCTCAAAGTCACCGAAGGCGATCGCATCTCCGTGGGCCAACTGATCGCCGACCGCACCCGCGATCGCAACCGCCTAGAAGCCCAAGCTCGACAGCTAGACCTCACGCTGCAACGCCTGGAGCATTCCACCATCACCCCGCCGCTATCACCAGCTACTCCTCCACCCATTGCAACGCCCACCTACCTCGAAGAAACCGCCGCCATCGACCGCGCTAAGGCCGACGTAGACCAGGCCGAAGCGCTGATAACGGCGAAGCATCAAGAAATAGACTACCTGGGCCAGCTGCCCCACCTTGAACCGCTGGTGATGGAGCACGAAACCGCAAAGCTAGCGGAGCTGCAACGTGACCACACTGCCGCTGTGCGTGACTATCAGTTGGCCTTGGGGAAACGGTCCACCGCTGAGTATGACCATTCCGTCACCATGGCTGCCGATGTTAGTAGCCGCACCCATGCCATGCTCAGTTACCAACAGCAGTGGGCTAACTATGAACAGCGTTTGCGGGACCGAGACTTTCAACAGGCCCAAACGCAGCTCAGGGTAGATGAGGTAGAAAATGCGATCGCAAACTTGGCAGTGGTTAGGAGTCCCTACGCGGGTCGTATCCGGCGTATCAAGTGGCTGGGGCAGGATGCTAGCGGTATGCTCAACGCTGAGATTACTCTTATGGTGCGCTCCAGTGCTGATTCAGGTGATGATGCTTTCTTTCCTGAATAGCACTGGTATGCTGACTAACTTTTTATGGAGGCAGGTAGCTTTACCTTATTTTCCATTGTTGACAACCCAGGGATTGCCGTCTTCATCAACTGCTATGCGTACGGCACCACCATCTTTAACATCCCAGTTACTACCGTTCCACTGGTAAATGCCATATCCACCAGTAACTTCGTTGGTGCCAACAATCCAGACAGAACCATCTCCACCAATGTCGATATCTTTGGCCCGACCAGGGAGTAGTTGCCATGCATCGTTGACTCTGCGGTAAATATAGCCTTCATTGTTGACAATCCAGGGACTGCCGGAAGGATCAACTGCTATGCGTACAGCACCACCGTCAATGGGCGTCCAGTCAGTGCCATGCCAATACCAAATGGGATAACCACCGTTTACCTCGTTAGCACCAATAATCCAAACATGACCATTTTCACTGATGTCAATGTCTTTGGCTCGACCAGGAAGTTGTTGCCAAGTATTGTTTTCTCGACGGTAAATATAATCTTCGTTATTAATAACCCAAGGTTTACCGGAGGGACTGACAGCTATACCAACGGCTCCCCCATCGGTGACATTCCAATCATTGCCATTCCACTGATAAATTCCATAGCCACCATGAACAGAATTTGCACCTATGAGCCAGTGATGCCCGTTGCTACTGGCAATGTCATGACCTATTCCAGGACGTAATGACCAGCCATTGTTGACACGTTGGAAAATCTTACCGCCAGCTGTGTTTGTTGATCTAAAAGTACCTGAGGGATACGGGTTATCTGTGGTGAAAGTATATCCATCAAGGGTGAAGGGGACACTCGGTAATCCCATATGCAAGTGTGGCCCTGTGGATGTTGCACAACCATGCGACGGTCTATCAGAGGCCACTATACCAATCTGTTGTCCTTGACGATAGATTTTCCCTCTTTGAACCGCATTATTATCTGCAAATACATGAATTAAAGAATATATTTGGTTGCTAGAAAGGGCCTGCAATTTAATTGCCCAGTGATTGTTGCCAGCATTACACTGATCCATAATTTGGGAGTCTACAGGTGCTAAAACAGGTGTGCCTGCGGGGATATCAAAATCTATAGATTGTCCATTACCAACATAGCCATCGTAATGGTTGCTGAGTGCTCCACGTTCTACCGTCCCAGGTACAGATGCAGGCCATGGTAATTTCCAGTTTTGGTTGGCTAAAGCGTGATTTGTCTGATTGCTCCAAACGCTGAATGCTAAAGTCAGCGCTATGCTGCTTGCTGCAATGGCTAGGATTTTAAGTTTCCTTGGTAATTTCATTGATTTTTGTATTACAACGGTAGAGCTAAAGAACAGAGCTTAGACACTTGTCATATATGCCTATTGACGCTAATGTTCCCGCCGAAAATTTTGATATATCGGGAATACAGTTCCTTTTAGTGAGGGTGCTAGCGGTCTGCTCAATGCTGAAATTACTTTGCTGGTGCGCTCCAGTGCTGGCGCTGCCGTGTCTGAACAGTTCGATGGATTGCCTGGAGACGTTGACGCAACGGGCAATCAACCGTTCATCGGAGATTAAGGCGATTAATGAGCAGTTGGAGCTAACGGCCCAGCGGCAGGACTATGCCGAGGCGCGGCAGTGGACGAACTATTTGACCCTGGACCCGATCAGGCTGGTGCAAAACGTATTGGGCGGTGGCGATGTGCAACGTAGGGGACTTGAGATCGCATCCCTGGAACTGGACGAAGCGGACCTGATCCGCCAGCGGGAAAATCAGGCTCAGCAGATCGCTGATGATGTCGTGGGCCTGGTGCTCAGTTATGAGAAATTAGGCCGAGAGTATGAACTGCTGCATTCACGATTGCAAACCCATTTGCTTCAGGTTCAGGTGATGGAAGCTCAGTACCGCACCGGCCAGGGCAGTACTTCCAGGATGCTGACCATGTGGCAGCGAACCGATGACATGAAAGCTCGATGTGACGAGAAGCGAATCGGGCAAGCTCAGGATAGACGCGAGTTGGAAATTTTGACGGGTGCCGACGCTGAGACGCAGATCTATCCCGCGCTTATTGGTGTCTGCGGTCATGGCGACACATCGACTATTCCCAGGGCGACGAGAGATAGCGCATAAATAGAAACAACCTTCAACAGATTGAAGCCGAGCTGAGTCAGTTGGTAGGCTATGGGGCATCTGTGCCGCTGCCGTCTCCATGAATCGCTTTGTCCAGCTTCCAAAATTTCCCAATGGGCGGATTACGGCCACCATCTGTTCACTAACCCAGGACCATGTAGAGCAGATTGACGTCATCTGGCGAGACATTCTTCTAGAGGCAGACCAGGCCGATATCGGTTGGGACTGGGGCTATAAACTGCGCTTAGCCCTGGGGGATAGCCGTTACGAAACCTATGGCCTTGAGTTCGATGGACTGCTGCAAGGTGTGACACTGCTCGATATCCAGGGCCACCGCTCCTGGTTACCCCAGCGGTTTTCCCTGGTCTATGTAGAGTATGTCGCCTCGGCCCCATGGAATCGGCGTTTGATTGAAGATCCACCCTATTTGCGTCAGGTGGGGCGGACGCTCCTGGCGGTAGCACGGCAGCGAAGTGTCGAACTGGGCTATCAGGGCCGTGTGGGACTGCACTCACTGCCTGAAGTAGAGGGCTTTTACCATCACATGAAGATGCCAGACTATGGCCCTGACCCGGATAAAGATGGATTGGTATACTTCGAGTACCCAGCGTTGCAATCCTAATGTGACCCCTATGGATGATCAGCTTCTGACCCAGCAACTCAAAAAAACGGGCAACTTATTAGACCTGCTCACCGAAGATAACTGGTGGGAGGGCGATGACTGGGATGGCCCGGTCGAAGCGGGCTCTATGGCGCAGCCCTATTTGGATGCACTTAAGGCAGCGTCACCGGAAGCTTTAAAGCGGCAGCGTCGATATATGCGACTGTTTTCTATATTGTTGCCAGAGCTGAAGGGATGGCTGCAGACCTGGGAACTGGGTCGCAGCTATGACGCCGTCTACACGGCAGCGTGGCGACGGATCTATGAGCACCTAAAGCAACCTACTCCAGAGCAGACTGAGTGGATTGCGGCATTGATTGCAGAGGATGATCAGAATTTGCCCAAGTCGGAGCGACCATTGAGAGCCCAGGTAATTCCTATGCTGTCAGCGCTGTTAACCCAGGAAGACCGGCAAGCTTTAGCGGATAAGGCAGCCCAGGGAATGGCCCAGGGCGTATTGCAGATGGTCCAGGTGGATACTGGTTCACCAGTGGCGGTATAAATCTGTTTTTATTGTTGTTTTCTATGGGCTATAAACCTTTTGATATGGTCGCTTTAGCCGTTGTCTGGGATCTCTAGAAACGACAGCAATCAGAGAGTAGGACATGGGAGAACGGCTAAGGATTTGGCAGCGGCGGGGAGTCATGCCAATAGTGGCGGTACTGGGATTTAGTGGTCTAGGTGTTGTGGCCCATTATTTGCCAGAGGCTACCGTAAACGCCGTTGAGTTAGTTCTTGCCAATGCCGTTCTAAGAGAGAAGCATCTGAGTCAGCATTTATGGTTAGTCCCTGGCAGCATCTACGATGGCGATACGCTGCGCGTAACGGATGGTACGACAGAAATTAAGCTGCGCCTCTGCGGCGTTGACGCTCCTGAAATCGTTCAGCCTATGGGCGTTGCGGCGCGTGACCACTTACGGGCGCTGGTCGATCAAGGTGAAGGTGGACAGATCATTGTAGTGCCGATTGAGAAGGACCGCTATGGGCGAACGGTGGCGGATTTGTTTGTTCCTGTTGGTGGGGAAGAAGAGATCCATGTGAACTCTCAAATGGTAATGGATGGGATGGCCTATCACTATGAGAAGTATTCGGGCAGATGCCCACAGCCGCAGGTGTTGGCGATGGCTGAGGAGAGGGCTAAGGCGCAATCAGCGGGGGTGTGGGCGAATCCTAATGCAGAAAAGCCTTGGGAATATCGGGAACGACAGCTACTGGACAGAAATTGCTTGATAGCTAGAGTCAGTTCGTACCCTAGCGAGTGTTTAAGGATGAGGATACAACCCGAAACCCAATGTTACGAGTTCGGCCCATTGAACCAAAATAATTTCGGTTCGCGGACCGACACCTATCGGGACGGTACCTCCATGAGCCTCCCCGTATGACACGAATAGATATCCTTTCATTTGTATCGAGAAGCCAGGCACTACCATCGATAGGGGCGTTTTCATAGTTCTCGTGCCAATCATCCTGACACCATTCATAAACGTTGCCATGCATATCACTAAGACCAAAACTGTTGGTTACATCAAAGTGATCTACTGAAGTCGTTCCTGGAGGATATTGAGCTTTTGGACCATATGGATATTTTTTTGGAGCCCGATAGTTTACTAGATCGGGAGTTATCTGATCACCAAAACAAAAAGGAGTTGTTGTACCAGCTCGGCAGGCATATTCCCATTCAGATTCAGTTGGCAGTCGATAAGGATGACCTGTATAAGTAGAGAGGCGAGTACAGAATTCTAATGCGTCCTGCCAGGAAACCATTTCAACAGGGCGATTATCTCCATCAAAATCAGAGGGTTGCGGATTTAACTGCCAACCGTTATCAGGCATAGTTGCTACTAATTTCCATTGAGCCTGAGTTATGGGATATCTGGACATAAAAAAGTTAGAAATCATAACTTCGTGCTGAGGGCCTTCAAATGCAGTACGCCCTAACTCTTCATCTGGAGAGCCCATAAGGAATTTCCCAGAAGGAATTAGCACCATTTCGATCGCAACCTGGCTTTCTTCATTGAGAATTTCTCTATATTGTTGCATTGTTATCTACTATCCCATGAATTTTTTTGACAGAGAATTTTTACATCAATGACGGCTTTCGTAAGCTTTACGACAGTTGAGTATGCTTTGAACAGTTTTTTGGGGATGTAGAGGATAATTTGACAAGAAGTGATTTCTATTGTGATTTTTATTCCGCTACATTGAATCAATCCTGATGCTTTGATAGCAGTTTTGTCGACTAAGAGCAACCAAACGCAAATGGAATAAACTGTGCTATTTGTTTTACCTTTATCATCTATGGTTTTGGGTAATTACGTTGTTCAGGAGGGAGCTCACTTTTTAGCTGTTATCTTGTCGCATCCTAAACTGGGGCAGCTGATTTTTCTCCAAATAGAGTTTAGCTCTTGAGTCTTTTATCTATAGTCAGCGTCTTCATAGATCTATGGTCAAAGCTCAGTCAAAAAAATGTTAATGAATTAACATTTGGATGTTGAGAATTTGAAAAAGATTTATGGGGTTCGATTCCAAGGCCAAGAATTGTAGTCTCTAAGATCTGTTCGGAATATCTCTTGATTCTTTAAAGGTTATGGGTAAATCTCTTTTTAACTCGGCTAAGCTCTTTAAAGCTTGTCTGATTTTCTCAAGTTTGTGTTTAGTGCATGTAGAATCATCGAGAAGGTTTGGCGATTTGTCAGCTCAGCCCGTAGCTACTGCATCTGGTCTCCTTGAACCTGGCTGTAGTGGGCCTGGCCTTGATAGGAATGGTGTCTTTGGGACAATCTATAGAAACCCTTTTGCCACTGCTAGTACGAGTTGGACAAGTTCTGACATAGCTCGTACGGGTCAAGTTATAGTAGCACTGGATCTTTTGATAAGTGGAAGAACTATTCCCTGGGGCTTTGATGATCACTCTTCTGGCCCTTCCTTTGCTGAAGTTATAGGGGCTGTGGCCTTTCCTAACTTTAGAGAAGCTGGTTTCTATCAAGCGAACTCATCTCATTCTGTTTTCGGGTTCGATGACATATTTTTATTCTCAGAAGGATTTTGCTCTAATAGCGATATGTCAGCGTTTGGGTAGTAGGTATTTCTAGCTTTGTACTTTGAGTGCAAGGTGAAACTTTGAAAGAGTGATTTTTGCGCAATCGGGTATGGCTAATCTGGATATAGAAAGCTTTATCCTTAGAGATCTCTCTCGATTCACTGACTAAATGCTACACGTAACCTGACAACGATTTTGGGGTTTTTGCTCTATGCGCTTTAACAATTTTTTCTCTTTGCCGTTGAAGACGATCTTATGTATTCTTCTTCTCTCTATTCCTATTGTTCTGAGAGCATATATAGTCCAAGCTAATAGAATCGAAGAAGCGAGGGGTGTCAATGTTCCTTTGACTGCCAATCCTGAAGATACGATGGAAGAATTTTCTCGTCGTACTACTCTAATCAGGAACCGCGCTAGTATGGTTGCCTCTGGAAGAGGAATTGGAGTGAGTCCTTTTCCAGTCTTGCCTGATTCTTTAGGGGAGTACAGAGTAATCGGAACGACTTCTCCTAATCGCCGTATTCGTGTCCGAGCACAAGACAATTCAGCCTTAGCGAGATTGTCTTCACTTCCTCAGGAAATAGATACGCAGATATCTACATGGATTCCTGCTACTAGGAGAGAAAGAGCGACATCCCTTCCTCAGGGAATTCAAAGTAGACCAGAATTACTTGGGAGTATCAGATATATAAATGATGCTCAAACAATCTTTGTGCATACTGTTCAGTATGTATCTAGACTTCCGAAGGGACAAGTTGACTACTGGTTGGAAGGAAGCACTTCTAATAATCATAGGTTGAGTGATGGAACAGAGGTGATGTTGATTCCGAGTTGCCAATCTTCTCCATCTGTAATAGCTGAATATTCAGGCTGTAAGCAAAGTCTGGCCTACCCGAGTCTTAATTACGCAGTTTTCTTGAGAGAAGATTCTGCTGTAACCATCGCGAGTGATATACCTGTTTCAGATTTGTTGGATATCGCTGAAGACGTTACCTTTACAGACGATTGATCAAGCTAAATTTATTGCGTCTTTAAGGCATAGTGTATTTAAGCATTATGTCTTAAAGATAATCTTGAGTTATTCGGTAGGTGTTTTAAATTTTTGCTTTCCTAGTAAGTTCAGTTCTTAAAGGGAACATTAAATTCTGTTTGGCTTTAGTTAGTATTGTCATAGAAGCTATCAGGACCGTTGTTATATCAGCTGCACCAACTTTTTGACCTGCTTTTCTAAGGTAGTAAGCCGTCGTGCCATGGATGCTACACCATTGGGGTCTGTTTTCTCTAGATACAGTCCAATGGCTTCTTTAACCACCTCGCTGGGAGTACGTCCGGTTTCGGTTGCGATCGCACGTATTTGCTCATCCCAACTATGGGGAATGCGGGCGGCGGCGATGGGCTTGCTCATGGTCGTAAACAGTGTAAACAGCGTTAACCCATGGCGGATACGTCATGGACTTCTTTGTTATGTCCGAAAGCTGTAAACAGCGTTAACCGTGTAAACGCTTACGAACATTGAGTTAAGCCACATGTGACAGTTGGTTTTTACCTATGGCTATTCTCAATAAGAAATGACGAGTTTTGGACGTTTCAGCCAACCAGTTGCAAATTGGGTATTCTAAAGTTGCTAATTTCTATAAAAGAGCAACTTTAGACTGTGGCTAAGTGCGATCGCAACGGACAAGCCGAAATTTTTACCGATGAGCAGTTGGACCAGGTGCTCGGTGAAATGAGTTTGCGGATGCGGGCGTTATTTTCGATTTGTCGTTATACCGGCTGTCGAGTTAGTGAAGCGCGACAGCTGCGAGCGGAAGATTTGGTGAATAATGCCATTGTGTTTCGTCGTGGAAATACAAAGACAAAGAAGACTCGCGAAGCCCCGATACATTCGATGTTAAAGGCGACGTTGCAAATGGCAGCGTTACCGACAACGGGGTATCTCTTTCCAAGTGGTCATCGAGGTCGTGGTTCAGGACCGGTTTCGCGCCAGGCTTGCGATAAGGCATTACGGATTGCCTGTGACCGGTTGGGTTTGGAGGGCTACAGTACCCATAGTTTCCGGCGTTCGGCATTGACGAAGATGTCGAATGCGGGCATCCCACTGCGGCTAGTTCAGGAGATTTCAGGCCACAGCGATTTAGGGTCCTTACAACGATATTTGGCTGTACAACCCCAGCAGTTAGAGAATGCGATTTCTAAGCTGTAGGTTTATTGGGTCTTAGTCATTGTCCAAACTATCTATCATCGCCTGAGCCCTTTTCCGATTTGTCCGCTGCTAATGTGCTCTTTCAATCTGGAATCGCACTCCCACCCATCCCAAAGCAACCACTTCCGCCTGGTCTCCCGACTCATCTGCCGCAGCGTAATCCTTAGATTAATGGTTCACTTTTAGACATCAGCCATTCAGGGAGAGGCTAGTGGAAGATGCACTTGATGTTCTGACTTATATTCCAGATCACCACAAACTCGTTATTGAGAAGTTTCTGATTGATAAATGGATTCAGCTGGCGGCTGAATGTTACAGCAATTATCTCCAAGTAGGTCGCGGCATGATGACTGTATTTGTTGGCGATGACACCTTAACTCTAGGGTATGTGCCCTGGTCTAGGCTCCAAGCTAATTGGGATGACTGGCTCAGTGATGCTGATGCTTCTATACGCGGTTCAATTGCCTATTTGGTTCCTGCCTATGCCCCAGAGGATGAGATTGTCTTATTGTTTGAGTTTGAGGATAATTCACCATCAACGGTGATACGAGTTACTAAGTCGGTGTTTGCAAAGGTTAGTCACCGGCCTGGTTCGGCAGCGCTACGGCTACAGCGGTATGAAGGAATGACGCCGAAAGTGGCCTATGAAACTTTGGTTAGCGTTAAGGCTAAGGAAAATTGATAACGGTTGCGATCGCAACCCCAAACTCAACGTATCGCCTACCCCCTTGACTCCTCAACGCAGCATGGTAGAACTATTACTGCAATACTGCCTTACTGCATTAAGTAATGATTGTCACCCTCTGCCAATTCAAGGGGGGCGTGGGCAAAACCACCAGCGCTATTCACTTTGCAGCGCTGCTTCAGGCGAAAGCCCCCACGCTTCTGATCGACTCAGACCCGAATAAGTCAGCTTCCCTATGGGCCAGGAAAGGACTGCTGCCGTTTGACGTTTGCCTGGAAGCCGAGGCCCCAAAGCGGCTAATGAAAGGCAACTATACCCATACGGTTATCGATACCCCAGCTCGCCCGTCATCCGATGAGGTGGAAAGTATCGCCAACGGTACGGATCTCTTAATCCTGCCGACGACTCCCGATCCGCTCTCAATTTCTGCATTGATTCAAATGGCTGGGAGTCTACCCGAAGGTACTAACTATAAATGCCTGATCACTTTGGTCCCGCCACCACCGCAAAAAGATGGGGCTGAAGCTAAGGCAGCATTGGAGCGCCATGGATACCCAATATTTCAGCGAGCAGTTCGACGGTATAAGGCGTATATCCATGCGGCGAGTAATGGTCACACAGTGAAAGGTCCTGCTCAAAATGATTGGAAAGCTATCTGGGAGGAACTGAGTGATGAACTTGGATGATGTGTTTGCAGCAGCACAAAGTAAGCCCCCAGTTAAGAAGGGAAAATCTAAAGCACCTAAAGCTGAGTCAACGGATACTCCTGAGTCAAAACCTCAGGCTCAATCTAATTCAGAAATTCTGGCTGATATCCTAGCGCCGACTGATGCACCGGAACGCAATATCAGATTTACGGCTGATCTACCGGAGTCATTACATCGACGCCTAACCATGGCAGCGGCCACCAGTGGTAAGCGTAAGGTTGATATTGTAAGAGCCGTCCTTGATGCTGTACTTCCTCAAGTAAATGAGTAATTATTTACTGCAGTAATGCAGTAATGCAGTGCTGTTTTAAGTGTTTGATGCATTGAAAGGAGTCTGAATTATGTGGGCCTGGGCTTTCAGGCGTTTAGGAACCTCAGAGAGGCAATATTTGATTGTCTGTTTGTATGAGTATGCAATTATTCGTCATTAGATACTGGCTCCCTTGTCTCAAGATAACGGATCTCGCCAAAGACTCGCTTACTGTTGTCGATACCGTTTGTGCTGACATAAATGTACAAAGCGGCTATGAGTACTATTGGGGCTAGGAGCAGGGATATGATTTTCATGGGTGTGACGACTGAGACGGTTTTTTCTAAATAGGATGAGATCGCAAGTTTTAAACCTTCTCTACTTTCCAAGCCGATTCCGTTCCATTTTTACCCTGGCGAGTGAATCGGAACCCATAACGTTCAAACTCATTGCCACTAATGGTCGATAGCTCCAATATTTCGCACAGTTGACTAGTGCTTGGCCGCCAATCATGATCAGCAATTGCCTGAAGATCTCTAAAGACAGCTAACCGATCTGGCTGAACCACTGGTCGCTGTACACTAGCTAGCAATAACCCAATCAAGTCACGAGTCGATAGATCTGAGCTGTCCTGTCTGGCCAGACTGTCCGGCCAGACGTCTGGTTGGGTCATGGCTTTTGAGCGTGCTCCTAATGCTTGCTCAGCGGCTTCATCGGTTGTGAGCCCCTGCTGTAGTAATGCTGCAATGCTATCTAGGTGGCCCAGTAGCTCACTACTAACAAATGATCTGCGCCCACGTCTGACAGGAACCAAGGACGGATCGATTTTCTTGATAGCATCCAGCCTTACATAAATTTGAGACCGATTTACTCCATACCGCTCCATCAAGGATGCAACCGGTAGCCCATCAAGTTCACTCATCATCCAACCAATGCAACAGGGATAGTTTATCGACTAGGGCAATGAAACGAGATGTCCTTTTTGTTGTCTGGCTTTACAGTGCTTGGTATATAGATGTTGTAGAAAATGTCTTGTGAGGTGTCTGGAGTTTTGTTATAAGATATTTGTGCGTGAGCCGCACACCTATTCGCACGGTCAAGCACAGTAGGCGTGCATCTGGCTCACACTCTCAAACCCTTGTAGTCATAGGATTCAACTTATGAATAGCACAAATCCGCGCACCGTTGCGGACATCCAGTCGCACATGTCTGCACACTACACCGCACAGGAAATCGCAAAATCGCACAATGTAGCGGAGTCCACTGTGCGAACTCGTTGGTTTGACTGGATTCGTCAGGTGGCTCCGGCTGAATTACTAAAGGATGGGCGGGGATATTCTGAGCTGGCTCGGACTCTCTTCGGTGAGTTTGCTGTGGTGAAACTTTGCGATCGCAACCAATGGGTCATCGATACCAAAGCCCGCTACGCCCATGAATGGGAAAGCGCAGGCGTCATCGAAGGCGAGCTAATGCCCGAGGAAGTCGGCAACGTGTTGGCCCTGCGTGAATCCCAGACCAATGAGCTAGAGCTATCCGTTGCTCAGCAGCTGCAGAGTCTTGAGGCATTAATTGACCAGGCCAATACTGCGGAAACCAATCTATCTGAAGCCGACTTAAAAGCTGCCGTTACGCGGGGGCAGCAGCGAGCGGTGATGCTCTATCAGGCAGAGCTACAGGCAGAATTGCAGACCATTAACTCCCTGAAGCAGCGGCGCATGGGGGGCGGCCAGTGACGCGAAATATTGTGGGACTGTTGTGGATTGCGATCGCAACAACCAGCTGCCCAGAAGATCTAAACCAGATTCTACAGCCGCCAGCCGTTGAAGCCGTAGAACCCTCCGCCGTGCCGCCCGCTGGTATTCAACCTTACGGTGTAGACGGTGAGCTGAGCGAGGCAGACATAAAAGCATTGCTATATCTCCAGTTCCCTCAGTCCTATGAGGCTATCTCTGACCGATTTGGCTTCCCAGCCTATCGGGATAGTACGTCTGACTATTACGGATTGCCCAATGGTCGATGGGTGGCGATCCAGTATGCGGGTAAAACTGCAACAGGTCTTAAATTCAGTGATTCAGGCGACTAGGAGCGCGTTAATCTATGGGTAATGCCAAACTATTGGTCGTCATGAAACTGCCAGAGCTAAAGAAGCGAGTGAGACGCACCTGGGACATTCTTAATCGATGTCATGGGATAGTTTTACAACCTGAGAATTTCAATAAGGAAATGGCTACCTTTGGTGATCGCAGGTACAAAAAAACCTGGGTCAACGCTCTGTGCAAGTTCGAGGCCATGTTTGCCTACAAGAGCTGCTTGGACTCTTGGATGTTACTCACTAATACTTTCGCCTTTCGGCCAGAGCGTTGGGATTACGAATATCGTCATCAAATTTTTGAAGAATTCCTTATGTATCCTGACGCTTTGGAGCTAATTAAAAGCGGTCTGGAAGACTTGTTTGATAAGGACTTTGACATCAAAGAGAGAGAAAAAGCAGATGATTTTTTCGGACTTTTGGAAGAACGAGAAGGAGAGGCTGGAGCCCTCGGATTCTCAACTAGACTTGTTGGGCAACTCGAAGGAGCTGCTGCCGCAGCGTAAGCGCTTTGATGGCGCTATGGCGTTTAGACGGTTTACCGATACCATCAAAGCCAATGGTGGTGACGATGAAGCGTATAGACAAGCCGTTATTACTGAAACGGAAGAGCTGTTTGATTGTGAAGTGCGTGAGTTGTATCGGCTTACTGGAGGTAAACCGAATAAACGCCATACTCTTCCCCATGAGGTTCAGCAAGCTTATATGGTAAATGAAACCCTATCAGCGTATGAGCTAGAGCGTATGGAAGGGACCATCGGTGGTGAATCTCAGCAGGAGGTGAACGACCAGATTGATGCTGTGGTTAGGGAGCAGTCTAAGCAGACGCGGAAGTGGTTGCCTTGGGCGAAATGATGGGCGTTGCGATCTCACAACCGCTCTAACGAAGCACTGCAACCTCGTTGTTACCCTAGTTCTAATAAAATAGTACTAACTTGGCCCTGGCATTGCTGGGGCTTTTTCGTGGGTTGCCGATCTCAATTCAAAATAGCTCCTATTGTCGATATCGTTTGACGTTTATTATTTTGGGCATTCTTGACGCTGAAATTCATTCGAGACACTATCGTGCTTAATGTTTGCCATTTGACTGATGATTTCTGTATAGGGAGTTATCTGCAAAAGGATTACTGGTCAGATGACGACTATCCCGACGACAGATATACTGCTTTCATCTTAGAAATCAAGAATTGTCATCAAGAGTCAATTCAAGAAGCGATTAAGCTATTCAGCGATTGTCTGAGCGGTTTTGATGCGGTTGCTGTAGTACCTTCGCATCATGTCAACGGGCAGTTATCTGGCATACGTCAGATTGCGTTGGGATTAGCTCACCGCAGTCAGAAGCAAGATGCGACTGCTTGTCTGCGACGTCATCGCCCTATTCATAAGCTTTCAGAGGATGGTGAGCGCTCAATAGGAGTGCATCTTCAGTCTATTGAGCTAGATCATGCGAATCTCATCAAAGGCAAGCGAGTGCTGCTGCTAGATGATGTTAGGTCTACAGGTCATTCTTTGGCAGCTTGTCAGCAAATATTAAAAGCTGCCAAGCCAAAATCGGTACATCCTTTAGCTCTAGGACAGTCTTATGGCCCTAGTGGTTCTGATCCAGAGAAAAATTACTGCCATGTAGATATCGCTATTCAAGATGAATATCAACAGCAAATTGACGCATGTGATTCTCCAGGTACAGATGATGAAGCCGCTATAGAAGCTCATTTAGAGCGTGTTGAAAACATCGAAATTGCTGCCGATCTAGAGAGAAAAACTCTTGATCAATTACGGTTATTTGCTGGTGTGTGATAGTTCATGCTAGCGAAGCTAGCCTTCGGCCATTGAGCCTCGGCCTAGCCCTGGCAACTGCTAGGCCTTTTTGCTGGGCTGCTGCGCTCTAAAGCGCAGTGATTGTAGCATGGGCCTTTGAATTGGGTTGCATTCTCGTTACAACGTTGTATGTGCATCGTCTATAGGCCTGCGCATTGCCAACAGAATTACCACCACCACAGCCGCTCAAGGTTACCCGTCATCGCGCTGTTCAAGCCAAGCTGCCAGCCTCCGTTATCAAGGCGTTGGAACATTGCGATCTCTATCGTACTCCGTCTGTCAGTGCGCTTGACATGAGTCAGCGGTAGCAATGCAAAGCATTGGGTGAATGGATCGCGTTGTGTTGGTTTTAGCGTTATGCGTTCTGTTCCATTTGAGTTTGTGTCTGGTTTAGCCGCTGAGTTTGGCGCGGTCGAGTGCTGCTGGCGCGAGTCTGAGCGGTCCTTTACGGGCTACGTGGCCGAGTGCTGGTTTGCGCAGCTGCCGTCAGCGTTTGCTACCAAGTGGGCTGCGGTGGTTGGTTACCAGGTGCGGGTGCGTTGTGTGTCGGCTGGGCCTGCGCGGTTTGCGGTGTCGGTGCCGGTGGTGGTGCCTGAGGGGCAGGTGTTGCTACGCGGTGGTCAGCGTGGGGGGCGAGTGCGGGTGCGGTTGGTGCGTTAGTTGGGTTGGGGTTGTGGTCGTGGTTGTAAATTGAGAGCGCAACCCCAATTACCCCAGCTTCTAGCAGTGATTGTGGAAGTCAGGGTATTCTTAATCGCCTATTTTCAATTCTTGTTCTGAGTCAAGACTAGAAGACTTTGGATGAGTGGTTTTATCGGTGCCCCATCGCTTACGTAACTCTTGTACATCCTCTAGGGAGAAGCTACCAGCCTTAGGCTGCTCAGCTTCCGGATCATCTACTTGTTGGATTAGATCTTTGAGTTCACAGTTAAGGATGGCACATAATTTCAAAAATTTAATGATTTGTTCTACCCCTGATTTGCCACTTTCCCAGTTCTGAATAGTGTTTGTCGTAACTCCCACCAAGACGGCAAGTTGGGCTTGTGTCAAACCTGTTAACTCTCTCAGGTCTGCAATCCTTGAAACAGCTTTAGTAGGGTGCGACATACTGCTGACTCCATTGAATGTCCATGCACGGGTAATTAGATTACAGTTATCATGATAAGCGCACCCAAAAAAATAGGTGTGTTTATTGAGTATAGATATTGATGCTTAAGCTGGCAAGCTTTATTAGTTACGCCAGTTCCAATATTCGTCCATCTCACCCTGCTGTAAATACTTGTAATAGGTATTGGGATGAATGCCAGCAGGTACTACCAAGGTGCAACTACTAAAGGGGATAAAACTCTTCTCGGCTTGTGGTTGTGTTAACGAGACAACAGAATCTAGATAGTTTTCTTGTGAATTAGGAAGCTGATAAAGTTCCTCAAAATAATGAGCTGCAAACTGTTGGATGGTTAAGATTGGTCCATCAAAGTTTATATATTTGCTGGGGGAATTGCTGATAATAATGTCAATTCCATCTTTCTGGGCGCAAAATGATTCAATTGCTCCTTCAAAGCTCTGATAATCAGAAGCTATCGCTTGATGAATACAATCAGAAGTAACTTGAATTACTCGATCAAATATAGTGTGAGCTTGTGTGACTAGTTCAGCACCGTCTGTATTGTCATTCAGCTTGGCTCCCAAGAAACGTATGTTCCGGAGAAACACATCTGAAACACATCGTTCTACCTGAGAAAAATTTCCGGGCTGCAACAAGCTGTGAATAGAGCCAATACCGACATTGTCTGCTGGATAAAGGAAAAATTCTAAGCCCAGTTCTGAGTCAATCAACACTTTCATCATTTCTACTTTCTCTCACACCAAAGCGTTTATTAAGACTCATCCCATATCCACTGATCTTAGCACTGCAATCGAAAAACGACATCAAATATAAAACCAATGCTCAACACCTAATTTTTTTGGTATTATTATTAAACGTAAGCGTTTTGGTGATTTATGAAAATATCACTCCTTGGAGCTGTTTTGGTTTTTCTAGTTACGTTCGCTATCGTTGGAACATATTGCTGGAAAGCGCTGAGTCTAGATGACGGAAGTATCCGATTTCGATTGGCAGGCCCTGCTGGTATTGGTTTGGAAGCAGAGCTTGATAAGCGTACTTCTGATGAGGATTAAATGTGTGCAGAGTTCAATGTCAGCAGCTTGATTCAGTTAGCTCAACTCCCAACCCCACAAAAAAGCCCCCACCATATCGGCAGGAGCTCTGGAGAGTGTGTTGTAGGGAAGAGTCTGAGTGGGAAAAGGGTGCCCTGAAAATGAAGCTTTCACAGATTACGGAGTCTGCACCGGGCACCCAATCTTGGGTACCGCAACAGCTCAGTAATCTGTTAGCGGATGGACTTGGTACGAGCATCCAGTGCATCTAGGCGAGTCTCTTGGATGTTGTCAACGGCTTTAGTTTGGTTATTGAGGTGCTCAAGACGTAGCTTGTGAACGCTGTTCTTAGTGCGAGCATCCAACGCATCTAGGCGAGCTTCTTGAATGTTGTCGATAGCCTTAGTGCGAGCGTCTAGGGCGTCTAGGCGAGCAGCTTGGATATCTTCGATAGCCTTGGTTTGGTTGTTGAGGTGCTCAAGGCGTAGTTTGTGGACAGTGTTCTTAGTGCGGGCGTCTAGCGCTTCGAGGCGAGCGGACTGAATGTTGAAGCTAGCAGGCTCAGCGGCGGATGCGATGGGTGCGATCGCAGCGGAGGCAACGAGAACGGTTAAGGCGGAAAGCAGTGTGCGTTTCATGGTTAAAGCTCCTTGGGGCATCAGTGGTTGACTTCATTGATTACAAGAATGCCGGGGGTAGCTGAACGCTATGTGACGGGTAACTGAAAGTTGCTTAAAGGGTTTCTGAGATTGGCTGAGGAATGTTGGTGATGGGGGTCACAAGGTGAATTACGGGTTGCGATCTCAACTCCATTTATTTCGTTGATCCAGTGAATAGATGCAAGATAAAAAACGAATAAGTGTTCAGCTCTTAGTGAAGACCTTCACTAAGAGCTGAACACTAGTTAAGGCAAATCAGCGTACATAGGGATTCACCTGTAGTCGGTGTTTATTGGTTTAAGGCATTCCGATAGGTGCTACCCAGATTGTGGTTACCGGCCACCGTACCCGTTTGCTTTGTAAAGCCTACAGGTACGCCAACATGCTGATAAGTCATATCAGTTAAGCCACCAGTGAATTCTTCAATGGTTTCACGTGCTAGGCCGACAAACTTCTGGAGGGGGCTATTATCTTTGAGCATCTCATCATCCAAAATTAAGGTAGTTGGCAGCGGCACAGCCTGGATTAAGTCTTCGCTATTGATAATTCGGTAAGCCTCTTGAAGTTGTGCGATGGATTGGGAAAAGGCTTCATCACCAACACGGGGGCTAGCAAAGGTATAAAGAATGGGATTTATGCCTACTTTCTTGACAAGGTGAGCGGCTGCGAGGATTGCTAGTCCGGCTCCTAAGCTATGACCAGTAATAAATATGCGTGTTTTTTCGAGTTTGTCCTTGGGATATTGATTGAAATAGGTCTCAATGGTTGTGCGAATTGTTTCCCGGTCACCTTTACCCCTCTTTTTGTTATAGATGCGATAAAAACCATTCCGCACTTGGCCATATTGGTCATTTTCTAGGAATGTCAAAGGGCCAACTCGAAAGTTATTAAACCATTCTGCATTTTCACGTGTTCCACGGAAGACAAGAAATAAGCCATGTGTTCCGCCTTCTAGTTCTCGTTCTGCAATAAATCCGAAAACCTGATCGCGCATGCCCAATCTAGGGAGAGCCCATCTCTCATCAGCACCTTTGTTCATTCGTTCGGATAATTTTTCCCAAACCTTCAGAACATCAGTTTGCAAGACATCGTTAACGTCTTCGAAAAAGTCCTCACCAGATGTTTGAGAGTACCAAAAGTTAGTAACTCGCTTATATGCAAGTCTTGTATCATCAGAGGCTTGATCCCAGGAGGCATTAATCCTTCCATAGTCCTCATCTCGATTATCTCGATATTTATCTAAATTGACTAATGCTGATGACCCTAAAATGGTTTCCTCGTCAGGTGCCCCCAGTTTCTTTCCTTCTGCTCCATGCTTATCCCAAATCTCATATTCGTCGTAAGCAACCATAATGAGATTTGCTAATTCGATGGCACGTTTGCAGTCGAAGTTCGAGTCAGCAGGAGGATGCACCTTTGAAAAATCTAACATGATGTTTAACCTTATTATGTTTGTAAGAAAGCACATCTCGTTTTTGTCTGAACAAAGAAAAAATTTGTTTGAATCAATTCCAATGTGATCTTTGTTCTTCTTGCGTGTGTTCTTGCTCTCGCATAATTGCCATACGATTTCGTCTCATTAGGTGAGATCTGATTTTGTAGCTACCTCAATCTCAGTTTCATATTTGAAATTTTCTGATTTTTTTAGTGACTTGAGAACGATACCCACCAGAACTACAGTATTATTTGATCACTCTGTACTACTAGTTTGATCATCAATAGGGGCTACGTCGTCATCCTTAGCTCTAACTGTTAAAGTCCTGGAAATAATGTTAGGAACAAACTTTTCAGAAAATCCTGCTACAAAGCTCCAGACGAGTAGTTTAGCTAAATCTTTATTTGTATCAGGGTTAACAGATTTTACATAGGCAATCGCGTTTTCGTAATCCTCACCTGCAGCTCGAAATTTTGGAAACAAGTCTCCAGTAAGAATCTCAGCAGTAAAAATCAGGGTCAATAGTATTGCAAAAATGATAGCTACTAGGGATTTCCAGATGATATAAGACATCAGAGAAAAGACATCTTCTTCGGATGTTTCCTGAGCATTTCTGAATGGCTGATTAACGAGTGATCCCGCAAGTGCAGCAGCGATAACAAAGGTTGCTTGTGGATATCTCTGGCCGTCAACTTCATTCACCATGGCAGGTGAAGCCAGAAATGCAATCATACTTACAATAAGCGATGTAAGAAAGAATAGAAGTAAAAACCTTGGAGCATTTCTCCTAAGAAGCTTTGTTAATTGAATTCTCATTGATTTATCTTATCTGAACCTAAGATTAATGTAGGTTTCACTTGTCACTTGATATAGCTATCGCGCTAGTCTGTCTGAACCTACTGAAATTCTGGGTCGTTAACTTCTTTATGCATAGTGACTCTCTCCTAATTTTGTTCAACGTTCTCCTCAAATTGGTTGCCTTAATTTATTAAACGCGATCAACCAATAGCTGCTCCTTATTGGAAAAGGATTTCAGAACTTTCAAGCTATGCGACACTAAGCAAAAGTTTCTCCAGAGCTAGACCGATTAACCTAATCTAGCTTTCCATTTCTTATATGCGTTGGCTAGTTTTCTGTGATATCCGAGCCTTTCATATGCTCTTCCGTTATATCCTCTGGAAAAGTCTCTCCATGCATCAGGGTTAATGGATGGTCTCTGGAGAGCGGGTATGAGTCTATTAGAACGGATATAGTTGAGCATATGGTTCATTTGTTGGGATTCACCCTGATGAGCTTCTATCACAAGCTGTTGAACACTGTCACACCCTGCCGCTTTAAAGTTAAAGCCCATAACCTGACCTAGTCCCCAAGAAGCAGATCTCAATGCTGGAGTAGGATCCCATTTCATTGCATCTAATAGACGTTCCCATTCAGCACTACCACCTCTGTAATACCTACTCGTGTAAGACGGAGTTGCTAGATCTGGGCGATGTCTACTTACAGGCTCTGGCGTTTCCCTGTAGAAAATATGAGCTTCGAACAGAATTTTTGGTCTTGCTGGTGGAGGTTCATGAAGTAAAAAGCCGCTGTTACTTGCTTCGACTTCTAAAACAGCACGTAGGACAGCCACTTCAATTCCAAAGTCTGATGCTGCTTTTTCGATGTCTTTGTCCGAGACGGCTTCTTGCACAAAATCTTTGGGAATCGTGACTATAAACTGCCGATTAGCATACTGAATGGGTGGATATACATACTTGAATTCTGAAATAGGAATTCCTGTAGTAGGGGCTTGGGCTCGTTGATACTCTTTCTCCAGCCAAAGACTCATTTCTTCGCGGGTTGATAAATCGGCTTCCCCCGTTACTTGTCCTGAAAAAGTTCTTGTCACCCTGATCACGTTTCCATTCTGATGACGGTGGTCTCCCATCGACGCCTGTTGAAATAGCCTCAGGGCTGTTCGTGTCGTATCCCCAAACCATCCATCTGTTTCACCGGCAAGAAACCCTAGAGCTGTTAGGTGAGTTTGGAGCTCTACTACATATTTGCCAGGTACATTGGCCTGTTTCCCAAAACGACTAGCCCCTGCAGTATCGATATCGCCGTATTTAAGATTAAGGCGATTGTCATGCAGATAGGAATCAAATAAAGGAGGCAGAGGCGGTGGATTATCTTCTCCATCAGGGATAGGTATTACAGGTGGAGAGACTACAGGAGGAGGAGCATTGGGCGTTGTATCTATACTATCTCCTGAAACAGAGTCTATACTGTCTTCATCGAGAATATGACCAACATTGCCTAAAGCTGAGAGACTAAGCGGCACTGCAAACTTTCCCAGTGAGACGTGCTGAGGTAGGCCTTTCTTGAAATGTACATAAAATGTCAGCCTTGGTTTTGGAGGTAAAAAACCCGTAAAATCTACGCCAAATCCCTCAAAGCGATAGTCTGGATTACCTTTTATATTTCCATTACTCAAGTCAAACGCTGGAGGAAGACTTTTTTCTGAGGCCTTAGAATTGATTGAGTTTACTGCTTTAGTTGAACCTGCTAGTACAGATGTCAAAAATATTATGCCGTTCATATTGAGATCTCTTTTCAATCAATAAAAACATTGAGCAATGGGGAAATGAGCCTACCTCTCCATCCCATCTACTAATACTATTCAAACTCTCTCTTCAATTAAGCAGATTGACATACGAAAATACGCCAATCATTAGTTGCAGAAAAGAGTGTAGTGAATATTGAAAGTGGATATCTGATATGTAGATTTTGTAGTATTTCCGGGAGAATCAACTACATCTTTAGTATATTTTCCAAATTGCTGGGTCATACTTTTGAATTCCTCCCGTTTCAACACCTAAATACCCAAAACCTCACCCCGTGGAGTACCACCGGCTGCTACCTCATTCAGATCTAACCGCTTCAAGAAAAGCCGTTGTGCCCGTGTACTCACACCGGCATGTCTCAGTTTCGCTCGTCCCTCGCTAGTGGCCACCCTCCGCCCTCTACGCCACAGGCTACCACAGCGCATCTATGGCCTGACGTACACTTGAGATCGCATCGACAAAGGCTATCAATGCTTATTGTGGCTATGACGATAATCCAGCATATGGAACCCTATAGCCTTTCTTCTATTCAAGCAGCCCCAATTCTTCCGCATTCTCAATATCGACTTCAATGAAACAGTAGTACATATCGGCTTCAGAATCCGCATAGCTCAATAGCAAATCAATTTGCCGTCTGAGGTCGTCTAGGTCGCTATGGGTGAACCTCAGCAGGTAATCATTGCCACCAAGGTCTTGTTCTCGTAGGCCGTAGTTCTGAAGGCAGTACTGTTCGATGGTTTGCCTCACCTGCTTTGCGTAACGAGCAACAAACTTACTATGGCCTTGTACATGAAGGTAGAGAGCCACTTCAGTGACGATCAAAGGCTGGGTATCGTTGGCTGTGTCGTCCATCCAGGGAAGTGCCTATATCTTTTGGGTCAATACGGTTTAAGGATATCGAGGTTTGGCAGCGGTGGGGGGCGATGGCGAAGCCGCTCCAGCAAAGCATCGCAACCTGGCAGCTAGGTTACCTACTTAGCTGCATCGCCCCGAGTAATGTTTTAGGCTGGATGAATAGTACTAACTTGGCCCTGGCCGTCGCTGGGGCTTTTTGCTGGGCCGCTGCGCCCTAATGCGCAGTGATTGTAGCATGGGCCTTTGAATTGGGTTGCGATCGCAAATTTGGTCTCCCAATCATCTTTTCTAAAGCTCCCCACATTTTAAGTGTTCAACGCTAGAATCGCTTTAAGTTATGCGGGTATGGCAGGTGCCATCCTAAAAGCTTGGGTATAAAGATTCTACGGGAAGGTTTCAGTGACTGCTTAACAGTACGCAATGGGTTCCTGTCTTTTGTCAGTATGAAGGAATGGAATTGGTCCTTGTTCTTCGTCAACATTAAGGAGGCGCTTATGAACGCATCTGTTAATCATTTGATTTTTGGTATGTGTGGGTTGGCATTACTGCAGGGAAGGATTACCCAGGCGTACTGAGAGCAGTGCTGAAGTTGGAACATGAGTCTTCCAAGAGCTAATGCCAAGAGGGTTCGATTCCCTCTACCTGCACTATTTGATCAAAGGGTGTTTGTATTGCTGGTATTCCCATAGATCTACTCCCACCCAAAGGAATTACCCCCACCACAGCTGCCCAATTTTACCCGTCCAGGCAGCGCGTCAAGCCAAGCTGCCATCCTCCGTTATCAAGGCGTTGGAACGTTGAGATCGCAATCGTACTCCGTCTGTCAGTGCGCTTGACATGAGTCAGCGGTAGCAATGCAAAGCATTGGGTGAATGGATCGCGTTGCGTTGGTTTTAGCGTTATGCGTTCTGTTCCATTTGAGTTTGTGTCTGGTTTAGCGGCTGAGTTTGGCGCGGTCGAGTGCTGCTGGCGCGAGTCTGAGCGCTCGTTTACTGGCTACGTGGCCGAGTGCTGGTTTGGCTTTTTGCCTAGCTTTTTCGCTCAGCGTTGGGCGGCGGTGGTTGGTTACTCGGTCCTGGTGCGGTCAGTGTCCAGTGGGCCTGGCCGCTTCATGGTTTCGGTGCCGGTCACGGTGCCTCAGGGGTCCATTCGGTTGTCTGGCGGCCAGCGGGGTGGGCGTGTTCGGGTGGTTGTTCATCCGCCGTCTAGTTACTAGCGGTGTGGGGCTTCGGCCCCTTTTTTTGAGGTCTGAATTTATAAGACAGGTGTTGCTACGGGGGGCAGCTTGCGGGGGCGGTTGGTGCGTTAGTTGGGGAGTACTATTTCTGATTCTTACTTTTAAGAGTCTGTCGAGTTTTCTCAAGTGCAGCACTATCAATCCATTCCTCCATGGGTCTGAGTCTGTATTTTGTCGTGCTACCTTGTCGTTTTTCTTCGCTAATCAATCCTGCTTCGCACAGAAATCTTAAAGAGTATCTGACTTTTCGAGGGCTCATTTTACAGACAGTGGCCATGTCGCTCACTTTTGAAAAACAGACACGGTGCCGTCCTGCTCTGCGAGCTACGTGACTATAAACTCTAAATTCATAGGGATCAAGTCCATAATCATCTAGCTCCCTGTGCAGGTTCATAGGAGAACGATACTTATTCTCCGTAGTCTTAGCTTCTGATGAAGCCTGATTTTCTTTGAGAATATCTTCCATTTTTCTTGGTCTAATAAGCCTTTTGCCTACTATGTTTCTTCGATCACCCTGGTAATTTCTCCTCACTTAAAAGCTTAATTATCTTATTTGAGCTTTACATTAAGGGGATACATTAGGTAATTTACATGATTCCTGAAACTCTTTTGTATAAATGCTTTTGCTTGTGATTAATCCTGTATTTAAACTGCACACAGTGCATTCCCCTTGGCACTAGAAGACCACCAATACTAGAATAGCAAACATATCAGGATCAGGCATACAGGGGAGCAAAAAAAGCAGCGCTGATGCTCCAACACCAGCGCTGCTTCTATGGCAACCAGTTTCCCTCGATTAGAAACTAGGTTGCACCTGATATTTGGCCCACAGTTATCGATGAACAAATGGACACTGAATTATGACTATTCTAACAGAACCACCTTCTTCAGAGGCTCAGCCCAGCTCCTTGATTGGGCGCAAGATCGTTTCTACTGTTTTGGGGATTGGTATCACTCTTGGATCAGGACTATATTTAGGCATTACACAAGGTCTATCGACGAGCATTAATAACCAAGCACGGACTCAACCTAAGGTTAGTCGAGCTGATTATGAAAGAATCAAACTTGACATGACACAGGCCGAAGTTGAAGCAATCTTAAATCCTGGTATTGAAGTTCGGCGTTCGAAAGATTCCAATTGGCTTATATGGGAGAATTCTGACCAATCAAAAATTGAGGCAGAGTTCCATGATGGAGTTCTTGTTTACAAGGAGCAGTCGGGCTTGAAATAAAGACACTCACCTTAGGATCATGTATTGTTCAGTTGAAACCCTACAAAAAAGCCCCCACCATATTGGCAGAGGCTTAGAGTGTGTTTAGGGAGAGTCTGAGTGGGAAAAGGGTGCCCTGGGAATGAAGCATTTCACAGATTAACGGAGTCTGCACCGGGCACCCAAGCTTGGGTACCGCAACAGCTCAGCAATCTGTTAGCGGATTGACTTAGTACGAGCATCCAATGCGTCCAAACGAGCGGCTTGAATATCCTCAATGGCTTTAGTTTGGTTATTGAGGTGCTCCAGACGTAGCTTGTGAACGCTGTTCTTAGTGCGAGCATCGAGGGCGTCTAAGCGAGCCGCTTGAATGTTGTCGACAGCTTTAGTGCGGGCGTCTAGAGCATCTAAGCGAGTGGCTTGGATATCTTCGATGGCCTTGGTTTGGTTATTGAGGTGCTCAAGGCGTAGTTTGTGGACGGAATTCTTAGTACGAGCGTCAAGCGCTTCGAGGCGAGCGGATTGAATATTGAAGCTAGCGGGCTCAGCGGCGGATGCGATGGGTGCAATGGCAGCGGAAGCAACGAGAACAGTTAAAGCGGAAAGAAGTGTGCGTTTCATGGTTAAAGCTCCTTGGGGCATCAGTGATTGACTTCATTGATTACAAGAATGCGGGAGCTACCTGAATGCTATCTGACGGGTAACTGAGGGTTGCTTAAGGGGTTTCTGAATTTGGCTGAGTAAGTTGGGTGATGAGGGTCACAGGGGTTGTTAATCTAAACAGTTTAGTATCTCTCAAGTATGGCGGAGATTCTAGAGCAATGTGAGCAAAAATCTCCAATTATGAACTCTACAATCGAATCGGGTTGGTGATTAGGCTTGTTTACACTAATAACAAAAATGTGTTCTCCTTTATTACCAACTCTAAAATTCGACAAATCAGAAATTCGATGCTTGATCTTATTAAGAAGTCTTTCCATCTTTAATGGTTGACCCTTGAAAGGAAGTGAGCCATTTCCTGGACCGACGGTAACGAGTGCCTCTTGCTGAGCTCGTGTAACTGATGAAGAAGCTAGACCACAGAACTTTCGTAGCTCTTGAGCCAAATCTGAACCCTTAAAATTGCCTATAGTCTTTGCATCATCTCTAGCGCGTAGAATGTCATTTACAATGTGATCAAGATGTACCATCGCTTCCATGCTCGCATCTGAGGCTTGATCTAATTCTGGAGGATTTCTTTGCCAAGCATCGAGGAAAACGGCAGAGGAATCCTCCAGTTGCTGAATAGACGTACGAATTGCTGTCAAACGATTTGTAATCTTTCCTGAAAGGGCAGAATTACGTGAAAGAAAAATTTTTTTACCCATATCTTCGCTACTTTACCTAATTCCTTATAGCTACTACTTAACTTCTCAGTAAACTACTCATAGCTATGAGATACATCTACCTTGACGCAACACCAACTTTCAAAGCCGCATTCCGTGGATTACCACCGAATACTACTCAATCTACATTTAGCACGTTAGGAAAAAAGCTGTTGTGCCCTTGTACTCACATCGGCACGTTTCAGTTTCGCTCGTTCCTCACTAGTGGGCCACAGCCAAGACATTGAGTGGTTGCCCGCTTGTTTGTTTGTGCGTCCGCTCCGCTCCCCGCACTATTGGTGTCGTTGGGCTCTTTTTTGTTTGCCGCCCTGCGACCCTTTACGCCACCGCCGAATAGGCTACCGCACCGCGCCCATTGATCAAGGGCCGCTGCGCTCTCCGCATTCGCTACGCCCTTGACAACGGGTCCCCACGCTGGTGCGGTTCCATGTGGCTGCGTGGCGTGCGGTGCTCGGGCGGGTCTTGGCTGTGGCCGTTGGTAGGGCTTCTCCTAAAAAACAATTTGGTGCCCTGTGATAAACTTGCTGACCCTATGGGGAGGGGCACCCACGAGCATACAATCGAGTGGGGCGGAGACCCGCGTAGGGTCAGCGAAGCGATTCTACGTGGGTCTCTGCCGCTAGTGGCTACCAGGGTAGATAGTTTCCAGCTGTTAGACTCCCATGGCTCTCCGGTCTGGGCACCCACCCCAGCAGCTCCACCGCGCACCCACCGACCAGCAACGCCGCATACTGCCCCCGATCGCTAGCTACTGCCTTACACCGCCATCCCTGTGCCCGTAGCCACGTAGCCAGCCCATAGGGCAGCGGTGCAGGTACGGCGAGCACTACGCCGCAGGCGACACCGTCGCGGTGTGGGCGTGCCCATGGGCACGCGTTGAGGATGTCAGGTTTGGGCGTTAGTTCTAGTTGTTGCATTGCTTCTGTTGTTGTTGGTCAGCCTATGAGGGGAACCGTTTAAGATTGTTTCCCCTCTTCTTCAGGTTGCTGTTCTCTCCCAGTGGCTTTTCTATAGCGTGGGTCGTGTCCTGTTTCCCTGGGCTGTGTGCGCCCCTAGCTGTGGCCTTTGGCTAGGGTGGGTTTTCAGTTCGCCGTTGCGTCTGCTGCCGTTGTTTGGTTACTGCCTGCTAGCAAGGCTCTGGCCGTTTCTCCGGTCGGTTTCCTGGTGTCTTCTGTGCTTAGTTATCGCTGCTCCGTCTTTGTAGGGTTTCCGCCCTAGCTCGCCGGTTTCTGTTTAGGTCCGCCTTATGGCTGCGTTTCTGTTTAGCGCCCCGAGTCTCACGCGATGTTCTAAGTCCCCTGCGTTAATACTATTGTACCATTTTTAGCGCTAAAAATGGTACAATAAAAGAGTTAAAGGAGAGTTTTAGAGATGTCTGTGATTATTGTATATCAATGGTTTTAGATGTTTCTTGAGTTTGATAAAAACTCTCTTTGGGTGAGTTGTGTATAGGTGGAATGATCTGGTTGCACCCAGATCATTCCGTGCACATCTTGCCTACCAATCTACGAAAAGGAAACAAGATGCACGAGTTAGATTTTAGTACCTGCCAGGAACGGCGGGAAAAACAGGATGTGGCAGAAGCTGAAGAATGGGGCTTTGCCATGCTGGAGCTGGCGGAGCTGGTGAAGCGCTGGGGAAAGCAAGCCATCGCAAACGAACTAGCTAAGTTACCAGACACCTCACCGATGCAGCATCAGCCTCTATGCGCTCAGTGCGTCAACTGGCGGCCACCGCGACCTATTCCACTATCCAATGGCACCACCCATATGAGCTTGGGGTTATGTGAGCTACGAGCGGCTAGCGACCTGGCGCAGCTGCCTCAACACTACGCGGGTAAGTGCAGTTTTTACGAACCTGATACGCCGTTTTAGAAGCCTTTGCACCTACGCGGGAGTGGTGCCCCGCTGTTCGCCACATCAACTACAAGACTATGACTGCATTAGCAACAACCTCAGCAACCGTCTGGCAATGGGCCAAGTTAAAATTCGATCCATCTGAACCGCGTACGTCTAACCCTGAGTGGCAGGCGCAGCATGGGGTGTTAGTGGTGTTTACCGATGGTCAGGAACACCGCATCTACTACAATCCTGGCGTGCTATCGCTGTTGAAGCGAGGGGATACGGTGCTTTGTCATTACCGTCGTGGTAAATGGCGGATGGCGGCGGAGCAACCACCAGAACTTATCCAAAAATTGGAGCAGCGCCGGATTGACTCGCCTGCTCATAGTGAGTTTGATCCGGTACCGCAGGCTCCCAGCGTTTCAGCGGTGCCCTCAGCGCCGCCAGCTGCTCCCGCACCGGCTAAGCAGCCGACGAGTCGTGATGTGGCCGAAATCGTGGATATCTTTCAGGAGTTGAAGGCAGCGTTGCCAGAGGCGCAGGAAACGACGATACGGGCGTTTTCGAGCACGTTGTTTATGCAGCGGCGGAAGGAGGAGCCGGAGTTTTAAGAATCGTTTGCGGCCTTGACAATGGCTCAGGGCTGCGCCATCAGATACCCTTACCCTTCGCTCTCTTCTCTCTTCTCCTGCAAGCATGAATGGTGAAGTCAACCGACCAATCCCCCACTAGTGCATTGAATCCCAAGGCAGAGCGGCTCACAACCCCTTGTGATAGAGTGTTGCCTTGAATTCAATGCACGGAACTGAAACGTGAGCTTTGCGAACAACAACTCACGTCACGAGAACAGAAAGTTGGGATATGAAAGATTAAGTTTTAGCCCAGGTTTCGCACTTTATCTGCAATCAACTCCAGGGTTTGACAGAGTTCTAGATAATCCATGTTTTTAACTGCCTCTTCCACTGCAGTGCAGCTAGTCGCAACGACTTTGATGTCTTTTGTATTCAGCAAGTATTGTGCCAGCGCAGCTTTTTCGAGTAGCGAAAGCTGGTCAATGCGTTGGTAAATCTCTGTGATAGATTGTTCGCGATTTTCTCCAGTAACGTTCTGAATCCTCTTTCTAGCCAAATCACCCATGAAAACTTTGCACCCTACAAATACATATGGGTAAATATGCGGAATTATGCAGAAATGGGGGATTGAGAGATTACGGATTCTTGACTGTGTTCTGGAACACCTTGAGTTTCTTTCAGACGACCTGCTAGGAGTCCCAACATGGTCGCAATGGCGGGAGGGTTTAAGTCATCAACAAAGACTTTCAGGAATAGAAACTGCTTTGCATCTGGTGGTAAAGCTTTGATTAGCTTTTCTAGGCTGTCAGTTCGAATATCACTACCATTCCGAAAGTTGCTAACCGTAGCTTCTCGAACACC
Source organism: Adonisia turfae CCMR0081 (assembly GCF_011009555.1). Lineage (GTDB taxonomy): Bacteria > Cyanobacteriota > Cyanobacteriia > Phormidesmidales > Phormidesmidaceae > Leptothoe > Leptothoe turfae. The sequence goes on from NZ_QXHD01000001.1 coordinate 115,908, forward strand.
TGCGTTGACAGCAACGGCCTTGCCAGTTAAGCCGAATTCTTTCAACGTCAAATCAAATGCTTTTGAAAAATTCATACGGTTACGCTTTAAAGTAATCGACTAGTGTATGATTACTATCAACTTTTAGAATAGGACTATAAATTACTGTAGAAAGTAATTTATGACTCTATTATGCCATCTTTGTCAAATAGGCTTCCTCATTTTTCAAGGATCTGGTCCAAAAGTTAAAACCCCACCTCCGGCCAGAGATGGGGCAAATGCTTGGATGCATTACTGCGGTCAAGCACCAATTAAATTACCTGTGCATATTCTATGGCAAAAATACGTAATTCTTCCAGTCCCCCGGAAGAAAGTTCGCGCTATGTGCTTTTTGATGAAGCAACGGTTAACCGTTTGATCGATGCAAAGTTAACCGCTGCTCAGTACCGTACAGTCCTTTATTTCTCCCTAGTAGATCCCTTTGGCAATCGGTTTGTAGATACCGGCGGCAAAATGGCCAGGCAACGCTTAGGGATTAGCAAGTCAACTTACTACGAGGCTCTAGCCGTTCTAGAACGTGAGCAGCTCTTTGAATTTGAGGACGTATCTTTACGAGTCAGAAGCAGAATTGGCAGTAAAGCGCCCGAAAAATGCTTCAGCGAAAAAATAGTCCGAAAAATTAAACCTAAGTCCGAAATTTCGGAAAATCGTCCAGAAAATCAAACTTTAGTTCAAGAAATCGGAACGCAGTCCGAAATTTCGGAAAACCAATCGCTGAAACCTTCTGACATCAAGGACTCTAAGCCTTCTCAATATCATTCAATAGATCTCAATCAAAGTCAGAATAATTCAGTAAGAGAGAGAAACAGTCAAATTCCAATTTTTGAAATAGAGCCAGATTACAAAGATTGGTTGCTTGCTAAGGCCAGTCGATTTCCAGACCCGCCAGCACTTCGGGAACTGTGGTTAGAGAAACAGAGCGTAAATCCTGCTAATTTGCGTGAATACGATGCATGGCAATCGGTACAGCAGCAAATAGATCCCCTTCCGCCGCCGTGTTCCCCAGAGCAGTCTGAGTCGGAAGACGAAAGCATCGCCGCGCGGCTAGCACGCTATCAGCGTCAGTGGGCTGTAGTGCCCATGCGTAAAGGGATGCAAAATGCGATCGCAAATCATCCCGAATGGCACATCGACATTGGCCCCGATGGCCCCCGCTGGAAACCTACTCCCCCAGAACAGATTGCTGCGCCAGATCCGGAGCCCGAACCCTCAGCAGACCAGGTATTGCATCGTCTAAAAAACGCCATTGAAACGCAAGGGTCCATTACGCCGCAGCTGCAGGCCGACGCTGAACGCTGCCATATCGATATTCCGCAGCTCCAGGCAGAATGGGAGTTAGCAGCCAGCCCACCGGGCCATGCTGACGACCAAATGCGGCAAGCGGGGTGATGGTATGAATCTATCTCCAGACAATGTGAAACAGCTATGGGAAGCAGAGCATTACACCCCCAAGGGCTATCTGTATCATTTGCTGTTGGCCCATCGCCCCCCAGGCGAGCCGTGGAAAATCGAGAGTGTGCCTGAGTTCTGCCAACGCTGGAATTTCCCCGAGCGCCAGTTTTATAAAGCCAAAGCAGCGCTGATCGCCGACGACTTGATCGATGAAACGATCACCGACTGTGTTGAGCTAACCGTTCTTTCTCTCGATATCTCGGAGTTGTCCATGCCTGCGTTAGGCGAGTTAATCGCTGAAACGCTGGATGCTCATCCAGGGCCGACGACCGGCAACAGTGAATGGGCGACCTGGTACGACGAAGCGCGGCGGCGGGGCTTAGTGCTAGCGTCTCAACGTCAGGGTGACACGACGCTTGTATGTCTGGTGGATGAACGGTGGGCACCGTTTGAGCAGTTGCGATCGCAATCGTGGGACGAGCTAGAAGCCCAGCTACAGCCAATGATGGTGGAATCTGTTGCCGAAGCGACGGAGCTAACGCCAGAGCAACAAAAGATTCTAGCGGCGATGTCTCGGTTAACAGGAGGATAGAACGATGCCGATGGATCGCAGTCTCTATCCTGACAACTGGGATGAGCTAGCCCTAGCCATCAAAACCGAAGCCCACTGGTGCTGTACCGAATGCGGGCGGCCCTGCCGCCGCCCTGGCGAAACGCGAGAGGCGGCTATCTTTCGGCTAACGTTGACCGAGCATCCTACGGTGGCAGAGCTGTGGGAGCCGAGCGGCGCTGATGCGGTGGTGTCTAAGCTGGGGCGATTTACGTTGACGGTGGCGCATCTCGATCATCAGCCTGGAAATTGCGATCGCACCAACCTAAAAGCTCTCTGTGCTCCTTGCCATGGTACGTATGACCTCAAGCAAATGGGTCGTAAGCGTGTGCTCAAGGCAGAACGAGCGGGGCAGCTGCGGATCGATGATGCTCTGAACGGTACGCAGCTGGCGTTGTTACCGGAGCCGGTGGTCTATCAGCGTCTAGATCCACGTTCTGGGGGACGGCGGACGGTGGTGCGGAAGCCGCTAGATGCGGTGGGGAGTAAGCGGAAGCATCGGGCTCCCGGTAACGCCTCAGGCTGGATTGAGGAGCGGATGGGTAACCGGAAGCGGGCGAACCCGAGTGTGAGTTATTACTACCGGTGGGATAGCCATAAAGGCCGGGTGAGCGAGTATATACGGGCGAGTCAGGTGACGCGGGTGGCGGGGCTGATTGAGGCGGAGCGGCCTGCGTTGGAAATTTTGCGGGTAGTGGTGGACGGAAAACGAAAACTTTCAGCGGTTTCAGCGGAATTGCTGGGTAAATAACCCAAAATCCTATCAGGAGAAGCATCAATTAGACTTGATGGCCTAATCCATTGTGTGCGAATGGTGTGGATATGGAGTGAGCATGTGAAAGCTGCTGAAGTATTGCGGCTTTATAAAGCCGGTGAGAGAAACTTCAAGGGGGTCAACCTTAAAGGTCAAAATTTTAAAGGCAAAGACTTATCAGGAGTAGATTTTAGCGGGGCTGATATCCGTAGTACGAACTTCACCAATGCAAATTTAACCAATGCTAACTTTACCCAAGCTAAAGCAGGGTTGCAGGGGTGTCGAGCTATTGGATTAGTGGTTTTATCCTGGGCTGCATCAGGGATTTCCGCCCCTTTTATCGCTTCTGCAAGCTATTTTTTAATGAGAATTTTCTCTGGTTATGATTTTGTTGAAGTCCAAGTAATGAGATTGGTTCTTCTGGTAGCTTTGTTTGTATATCTCTTTGTGACTGTTCGTCAGGGGATAGTTATAGGTGCTTTCTTGTTTGCATTTTTAGTTACGCCTGCAGTTGCCGTCATCACTGGAATTGTAACTACAATCCAGGTCGGAAATCCGGCTGGCTATATGACTGAAATCGTAAACATAGCTATATTGATGCTTGCTGTTGTAGTTGGAGTTTTAAATGTTGTCACAGCTACAATCGCAATCTCGATCGCAAATGCCATCGCAGGTATAGGTGCGGTTGTAATAGGATCTCTATCGGCATGTGTAGGCATAGGAATGGCTATACGCGTGGCTGTAGGCATAGATGTTCCCTTGTACGAAATTATAGTTGTGGTCTCAGTCTCAGTCATGGCTACGTTGCTAAGCACGTACTTTGGTTGGCAAGCTTTGAACAGCAATCAGCGAGATGCTTGGATACCGTCTTTTGCAATTGCATTTGCTGCTATTGGGGGTACTAGTTTTCGAGAGGCGACGCTAACCAATGCTAATTTCTCTCAGGCATGCCTTAAAAGCACTGACTTCAGGCGATCAGTCTTACTTCGTACTCGTTGGCGAGAAGCCATAAAACTAGACCGTGTGCGTCCAGGAGAGACCTATCTCAACAACTCTAAAATTCGTGAGTTAGTCCTAACGGGGAATGGCCAGGGGCAGTCCTACGAAAATCTCCTCAATCTCGCAGGCATTAACTTACGAGGAGCTAACCTGGTTGATGCTGACTTCTCCGGTTCTAATCTTAAGAATGGAGCGATGCAAGGAGCCAACCTTGCCAATACCAGTTTTATTGGTACTAACCTCAACTGTGCTTATCTGCAAGATGCAGACTTATCCAATGCCAAATTAGCCCAAGCCCAGCTCGACGAGGCTGACTTAACGGGCTCCACGCTCACCGGAGCCTGTATCGAAGACTGGAACGTCACCACCCGCACCAAACTTAACGGCATTCGCTGCGACTACGTCTTTATGCGTCTGCTCTCCGACCGCAGACCCGACCAAAACCCCCACCGCAAACCCGACGACTGGAACAAGACCTTTGCCGATGGTGAGTTTGTTGACTTTATTGCTCCCATGATCGAAACCCTCGACCTGTACCACAACCAGGCCGTAGATCCCCGTGCCGTCGCCATTGCCTTTAGCGACCTACGCCAACAAAACCCCAATGCCGACCTCGAAATCATCTCCATGGAGAAACGAGGTCAGAACCTAGATAAGTTCAACCTTCGAGTCCGCACTAGTCCCCAGGCCGACCTCTCCCAACTCCACCATCAATACTTCGACCGCTATGAGCATCTATTAACCCTGCCTCCCCAGGCCCTGATAGCGCTTCTGATGGAGAAAGAGGAGAAGTCCCAGATGTTAGCCGGGATGATCGGCACCGCCATCAGTCGCCCCGGCACCCATATCAACACTTACCAAAACCAAGGAGATACTACCGTGTCTGAGCAAGGATCTAACGCCTCTAAATATAATCTCAGCAATGCCCAGTTTGCCGGAGGCTTCGCCGAAACTGTCCAAGGCAATATGGAAGGTGGCACTATCAACAACCAAGCTGCTGAAAAAACATCCCTTGCCAAAGCCGCCGCCGAAATCCAAGCCTTACTCAAACAGCTAGAGCAAACCGCCCCAGCCGAGACTATGACTGAAAAAATGACCCTGGCAACCCAAGCCATTGCCCAAATTGAATCCAACCCCACATTTAAGCAGCGTGCCGTTGTTGCCCTTTCCGCTGGTGGCATGAAAGCCTTTGAAAAGGCAATTGATCACCCCGTCGCCGCTTTCGTTGTAGGGGCGATTGAGGAGTGGAAGAAGTCGTAGGCGAGTCTGATTGAGGCGGAGCGGTCTGCGTTGGAAATTTTGAAGGTTGTTGTTGAAGGAAAGCGAAAAGTTTCGGGTGTGATGTCTGAGTTGCTGAGGTGAGGAAGGAGTGTGGAAGCTGCTGAGGTATTGAGACGTTACAAAATAGGTGAAAGAGGCTTCCAGGGCGTGAGCCTCAGGGGACAAAATTTTAAGGGGCAGAATCTAGCAGGAGCCGATTTCAGTAGAACGGATATCCGTAGTGCTAACTTTACTAACGCCAATCTCTCAGGTGCCATCTTTCAAGGAGCTAAGGCTGGCCTTCAACGTCGTTGGGTTATTGGGCTGTTGCTAGGCCTCTTACTTCTACTTCTGTTACTTTTACTTTTGTTTTCTAACGTATCCTCAATCTTTTCAGAGTTGCTAGCTTATTCTGCATTTCGTTTAACTTATTTTGAAAATCAGGTTGCTGGCTACTTTTCACTAGCCGCTTTATTGCTATTTGGATTTGTCCTATTCCGTAGAGGAATATTAGTAGGCTCCCTTGTCTTCATCGTAGCCTTTTGCTCAGCTGGAACCTTCGCTGGATTCGTATCCCTCGCTTTAGTCTTTGTATCCGACGCCGTAACTGAAGTCGTATCCGACGCCATAGTCATAGCTGTAGTCCCGTCCGTAGCCATAGTTGCAGTCATAGCCATAACTGTAGTTGCATCCGTAGCTATAGCTACAGCTATAGCCATAGTTACGGGGCTGGTCATGGCTATGGCTATGGTCATAATCATAACTGCGGTCGTAGTTGTAGCTATATCCGTAACCGTAGCTATACTCGAACCCATGGTTGTAGCTACAGCTATAGCTATGGGCATAGTCGTAGCCTTGACGTTGTTGAGTGCCTATATTGGCTGGCGCGCCCTTCGGGGCGATCCGCGAGATGCGTGGATTCGTTCGGTGGCGGTAGCGGTGGCGGCTATTGGCGGCACTAGCTTTCGTGGAGCCACGCTTATAGATGTAGATTTTTCTAGGGCTTATCTCAAAAGTACTGATTTCCGTCGTGCATTACTTCGTCATACCCGCTGGCGTGATGTAAACAAGCTTGACTGTGTTCGTCCCGGTGAGACATATCTCAGTTATGCCAGTGTTAGAGATCTAGTACTCACTGGTGCTGGTCAGGGACAATCATATCGTGAATTATCTAATCTTGTCGGTCTCAACCTTCATGGCTTTAACCTTGTTGAAGCTGATTTTTCTGGATGTAATTTAGAAGGTGCTGATCTAAGCTGGGCGAATCTCAAGGGAGTAAACCTGAGTGACGTAAACCTTAATGAAGTTAATCTGATCGGGATTGACCTGAGTTGTGCCAATCTCAGTGGATTGGACTTCAGTCGTTTTGACTTAAGTTGTGCCAGTCTGCGTGAAGCGAATTTAAGTCGGACTCAGATGCTGGGCACCAAATTTAAAGAAACTATTTTGACAGGCGCATGTTTAGAAAATTGGAATATCAACAGTGATACTAACTTTGAGAGTGTTATCTGCGACTATGTCTACCTTAAAGCCGATCAACAAGAACGTCGTCCTAGAGAAGGCAACTTCAATCCAGGTGAGTTTGCTTCTTTATTTCAAAAGGCTGTCGATACAGTAGATCTCATCTTCAAAGACGGTATTGATTGGCAAGCCTTTTTCCAATCTTTTCAAGACCTCCGCAGTCGGTACGCTGACCAAGACCTCTCTATCCAAGCTATCGAAAAGAAACGTGATGGGGCGTTTGTTGTCCGTGTAGAAGTCCCACCAGAGGTTGATAAAACTGTTATTGAGAGTCAAGCAAAAGAACTCTATGCTTCTGAGGTTAAGGCTTTGGAAGCTCAGTATGAAGAACGTTTGCGATTGCAAGGACAACATCTTGAGGATGCACGTCAGACAATTGAAGTTGAACGTCGAGATAAAGCAACATTAATGGCGGTAATGTCCACTATGGCCAGCACTCAGCAAGGGCCAAAGTACGATCTGCGAGGTTCCCGATTCGCAGGCGGCTTCGCCGAAACCGTCCAAGGTCACCAAGTCGGCGGCACCGTTAACAACGCCGCCGCTGAAGTATCCTCCCTTGCCGAAGCTGCTGCTGAAATCCAAAACCTACTCAAGCAGCTAGAAGCATCTAATCCTAATGCGACCGAGGCAGACCAAACAGCTTACTTGAATGCGTTGATTCCGCCAACGCGGCGGGATCGGTTTGTTGGGGCGTTGAAGGCGGCTAGCGGAGCTTCGATAGAGGAGGTGCCGTATGGGGCGGTGCTGAAGGCGTTGGTTGAAGGGTGGCAGAGGGCGGATGGGTAGGGTTGTTCGAGAAGAGAAAGTCTCGGGTGTGTCGGCTGAGTTGTTGAGGTGAGGGTGATTGAGTGGCGAATGAGGAGCATCTAAAACAGATTAAGCAGGGTCAGGAGCAATGGAATCAGTGGAGAGAGAAAAAAACTGATATTGAACCTAACCTGAATTCTGCTGACCTGGGGGCTGCTGATCTGAGTGGAGCTGACCTAAGTGGAGTCGACTTAGGTGAAGCCAACCTAAGTGAAGCCAACCTAAGTGAAGCCAACCTAAGTGGAGCCAACCTGTATGAAGCCAGCCTAAGTGGAGCCAACCTGTATGGAGCCAACCTGTATGGAGCCAACCTAAGTGAAGCCGACCTAAGTGAAGCCAATCTAAGTGGAGCCAACCTGCGTAGAGTCAAGCTACTTGAAGCCAGCCTGCGTAGAGCTAACTTAAGTAAAGCCGACTTCTTTAGAACCAACCTAAGTGGAGCCGATCTGCGTGGAGCTAACTTAAGTGGAGCCGACTTCTTTAGAACCAACCTAAGTGGAGCCGATCTGCGTGGAGCTAACTTAAGTGGAGCCGATCTGCGTGGAGCTAACTTAAGTGGAGCCAAACTGCATGGAGTCAACCTAAGTGGTATTGATTTGATTGACGCTGACCTAAGTGGAGCCAACCTGTATGGAGCCGACCTGAGTGGAACCGACCTGAGTGGAGTCAACTTGTGTAGAGCCAACCTAAGTAATGTTGATTTGAGTAATGTTGATTTGAGTAGTGTTGTTGATTTGCGAGAAGTCACGCTGCGTCGAGCTAATTTAAAAGGTTTTAATTGGAGTATTTTTAACCTGAGTGGAGCTGACCTGAGTGGAGCCGACCTGAGTGGAGCTGACCTGAGTGGAGCTGACCTGAGTGGAGCTGACCTGAGTTTTGTGAATCTGAGTGGAACGCATCTGGGCAAAGCTAATTTGAGTTCAGCAAATTTGAGCGGTGTTGATCTGAG
>NZ_QXHD01000001.1:124338-125377 GCF_011009555.1 Adonisia turfae CCMR0081
GATCGCTTTCATCTGTTACACAATCTTGAAGAGACTCTAGAAAAGGCTCTGAAGAGTCACTCAAAAATCCTCAAACAGATTGAACAAGAACAGCTTCAATCCGAAGGAGCTACGGTGTCTGAAGTTTCGACATCACAGGATTCAACTCCCCAAACAGCCCAACAACAGAAAACGGCCCAAAAGCGAGCTGAACGCCTCGAAAACTATGAGCAGGTCCACAGCTTACGGAAGCAAGGATACAAGGTCAAAGATATTGCCTATCATCTAGGGATGGGTGAGCGTACGGTGTATACCTATCTATCGCATGAGACGTTTCCGGAATGGCAGCCATCCAGCCGAAAACGCAGGAGTATTTTAGACCCCTACAAGTCATATCTCATCGATCAATGGAACCAAGGACGTCAGCACACCAAACAGCTCTTTAAGGCAATTCAAGAAAAGGGCTATTCAGGGACCTACGAAACTCTTGCACGCTATACCCATACGCTACGGTCAGCTCAAGCTCAGCTAAGCCCCAACCCTGACTTATTAAAGGACTTGCCTGGTCGAGGTCCGGCCCCAAAGGTCACCATCAAGTCCCAGAAACCGTTAAGTGCTCGGCGAGCGGCTTGGTTAGTTCTCCAGAAACCGGACACGTTGACAGATAAACAAAAAACGCTCTTGGAACGCCTTAGTCAACGATCTGAACTATTGGAGCTCATAAGGCTCACTCAGGACTTTATCAGCCTTGTCCGACAGCGACTTCCTGCACAGTTAGATAACTGGTTAGAAAAAGCTAAGAATACTACAGTGAAAGCATTTCAGAGCTTTGCCAAAGGATTGGACGAAGATTATGATGCGGTCAAAGCTGGCGTTACATTAGAGGTTAGCAATGGCCCCGTTGAAGGCCAAAATAATCGATTAAAAATGCTGAAACGACAAATGTTTGGACGGGCAGAGCTAGACCTATTGGCTAAGCGACTAATTTTAACAAACAGATAGTCTTCTGGGGCGATGGTTCAGGCTAGGGTAGCGCGATCACCAAAAGTCGCCAAGAGCC
>NZ_QXHD01000011.1 GCF_011009555.1 Adonisia turfae CCMR0081
GCATATCGTCAACGGTAGAAATGGCGCACCCTTTGGTTCTCCTTGGTGGGGAAATCAAATCCCTGGCTGGACAGCTAATGGACGTTACTTTACTGGCGACCTTAATGGCGACCAAGCTGACGATATCGCGTTTATAAGCTCTGACAGCAGATGGTATGTCGTTAACGGTAGAAATGGCGCACCCTTTGGTTCTCCTTGGTGGGGAAATCAAATCCCTGGCTGGAACAGGTGATGAAAAATGATGGCTTTATTACGTCTCAAAGCAAAGGATAAAACACGTCGGAAAAACAACGGATGTAGACAACACTAACGTTCTATGTCCCAATCCTGTTGCGGTTGTTGGGCAGAGGGTTGGAGCTGTTTTTTCGGCTGCTGGGCCTGCTCGGTCGACAGCTGTTCGATGATTGGCGTTTTGTCAGGGGCCGGTTTCGACAATACCCGCGCCGCTGCTTTCTCCGCTTCGATTTGCCGTTGTAGCTGTTTATGTTTTGCCTGCTGTCGGGCCAGGTCGCGGTTCTCCTGGCTGATGCGTCTCGACTCATCGCCCACACGGGTGCGAATACCTCGCGATTCCATTTCCATCACCTTGGCTCCCAGGTGGATCTGAGGCTCTCGGTCGATACCTTGGGCTTCTAAACTTCGGTGATCAATGCGGGCATCGTGCCCCGCTTTTTCTAAGGCGGCATTGGCATGATCCGCCCACGCTTTTCGATGCTGCTCGATCTCACTTTTACGATTCCACTTCCGTTGCTTTTTGCCAAAGCCGGTTTCATCCACCGTGCGCATCGTCAGCATGATGTGGGCATGGGGATTATTGCTATTGAAGTCGTGGAAACATACGTCCGCAATCATTCCCCGCTCCACAAATTCACTCTGCACATACCCACGGGTTAGATTTACTTTTCCCTGGTGGCTCAGTTCCACCGGCAACGCGATCATCACCTCCCGACTCAGCTGCGCGTCCTTTCGTTTTTCACCGTTCTCAACTTCATTCCATAGCGTCGCGCGATCACCCAATCGATCCGGCGCATTCTCAGGCAATAAAATCTCGCTCCCATAAATTGCACTCTTACCCGTGTAGTCATGGGATACATCAGTGCGCTCATCTTTGATCTGCTCACCTGAGCGATAGGCAGCCGCAGCGGTCGCACTTCGACCTTTGCCACGGCTGATCACCTGCATTCGAAAACTGTAGATTGCCATAACTGCAATTGGGTATGGGGTGGGGGTCGAGGGGCGAAGCCCCAGCGCACGGCATCGCGTAGCGATGTATAAGTGCGCCCTTCCGTTCTGGCGAACGCCGGGACCGGCTGCTGAAAGCAGCCAGCCGCGACACTTTAGGCATCCCATGGACACAATCCCCGGCTGCGGCTCCAGGCCTCAAGCGATCCAACAGATTGGAGCTCAACGCTATCGGGAAATCACGCCCTTGGATACGACGATTTACGTTTTGTTGTGCTTGCTTAACACGCGGTGATGCTCTCTGATGTCTGACGCTAGCCTGTGCATAGTTCCACTGACAGCGCTATCGTCATTGCACCTCATATGTCGAAAAAACTCGATGCCCTTTTAGAAAAAGAGAGAAAGCTTAAGGCCCAGATACAAAAGGCCAAAGCCACCGAACGGACCCTGGAGCGTAAGCGACAGACGCGCCGGAAAGTGCTCATCGGGGCAGCAGTATTGGCAAAAGTTGAGGCCGGTCTTTGGCCAAAAGAAGACCTGCTGGCAATGATGGATGGCTTCCTGACTCGGCCCCATGAACGGGACATGTTTGACCTCGATAGTGATGGGGGTGCCGGTGACGCTGAGGCAACTCAGCAGCCGCAGAAGAAAACGGTCTCGGCCAAGAAACAAGCATCTACTCAAAAACAGGAGGCTCATCGCCTTCCTGAGTCAAAACCGGGCTCTGGTTTTGACAATGATGATTTTGACCTTTAGCGCTCTTGATTTTTTGGGTTTGAGCTATGGCCGATATTCATTTGTTTGGCGGCGAGAAAGGCGGCGTCGGGAAGTCCTTCGTGTGTAGAACTGCTATCGCCTACCACTTAGATCGCGACATCGATTTTGTCCCTTTCGACTCTGACCGATCTAATGCGGACGTATTGAGAATTTATGGACAACCGGCTGGCTGCAGGCAAGCTATCTTGTCAGAAGCCGAACGCTATGACGATGCCGCCAACGGCATCTTTAATGCCGCCCTCGAAGGGCATCGAGTGTTGGTTAATTTACCGGCGCAATCGATGCCTGCTTTGACTCAATGGATTAATGATAATGAGCTGTTTGAATTAGCCGATGAAACCGAGGTGTCCTTTGTAAGTTGGTTCGTGTCGGATTGCGGCTTAGATTCGCTCAAGCTATTTGGGGAAATGCTCGATACCTTTGGCGACCGGGTGCAGCATGTCTTTGTCGCGAACTATGGCATGACCGAGCGCTGGGAACGGCTCAAGGATAATCAAGCGCTCATGGACCGCATGCGCGAAGCCGGGGTGAAATTGGTTAAGTTTCCGAAGTTTGTGGGCCGCGCGGTACGCGACATTATTGATGAGCAATCCCTCACCTTTGAAGCGGCTAAGGCATCCGATGAATTGGACCCCATCGGCAGGCAAGGAGTGAAGTCATTTTTGCGAAAGTCATTCGAGCAATTTGATGCGGCGGGGGTCTTTACCAATGGTTAGTGGCAGTTTTGGTAATCGCGATCAGGGGTATGGCAACGTTCTTAACGATGGCCGTGGCCGCGTGTCGATGTTGGACCGTGCTTTGGAAGGGGCGACGGCTGAAGCAAAAGCCCGAGTGCGTGGGGTGCTTTTACGCTATGGCATCGATGAGGACAATGAGTTCTTTATGATCTTTGTCGCCATCGGTCACCTCCTGGTGCTGGTGGAAGAAGCACCCGAAAATTGGCAGTCCTTTTTTGACGATATCTATGGGGAATTAAATCAATGGTCGAGCCAGAATCGAAAGAGTCTCGAAAGCCTCAAGCTCCACACTCAGACATCAGCCGAGCTGATTCAGAGCTTGCGGCTACTGATCTCCTCCTTGACGGCATCCGACGAGAAGTCGAACAGAATGCTAATGACGCTCAACAGCTTCGAAGCGAAGTTGAGCGGTATCGACAAACACTCGGTCTCGGCCTCGGAGAACAGCAAGCAAGTCGGCAACCGACTCGACCACACCAACCGACACCTCAGCGATCTCAACTACCTCACAAATCAGCAGACCTGGATATCGAGCGTTAATACCGTCTTCTCGATCTTGCTGACGCTGGGTTGGTTATTTGCGTTATGGCAGCTAACGACTCAGATTCAGGTGATTCAGCAGCTCAAGGCTCAGCAGCAGGACCAGGCGGAGAAGATGGAATGGCTCTTGGAAAAGGCCAACCGGGCAGAGTGTCATCAAGGCATTAAACCTGCCGATGATCCGCAGTGTCAGTAACCTCGACAAGGTGAGTCAGGATCTAAGGGGCTACCGCAGCGTCCTACAATACTGGCCTGCCGAGCTAAGCCCGATTCTATACATAGGCTGATGCTGGAGGCCCGACCCTGGGGGATAACGTACAATCGCTCTCAGATTTAATGCGACGTGCGCCCATGAGTTTTGCTCTACCCTCAGACATCTCCTACCATCAGCTACAAACGAAAAACGGCATAGTCTATACCTTTAGGCATCAAACCTTGGGGGAGCTGGGCCGCATCATTATCGAGGGCACCCCGGACGGGCAATGTCGCATTTCCTCTGATGTGGTGGGAGACTCGGCGGACCCGATGACGGCGAAACGGGAGGAGATTTTCCGACCCCTGAGTGAACAGCTCACCACGGCGTTAGATGCGGCGCTGGGTGATCGCGGCAAGGGAATGGCGGTGCCGCCCAGCTCCACAGCCGTCGGTCAACCTGAAGCGATCGCTCACACCATCATCCCTTGCCCCCGCAGCGGCAAAGGCATGGCGATGTTGGTGTTTGCGGACCATGCAAAAACGGAAGCGGATATGGAAGACTATGCCCGCAAGATGTTTCCTCGATATAAAGAACTCAACCTGCCTACCTGGATTATTGGTCCACCGATGGGGGTGCCCACTGACGATACTCCGGCCATGACCTTAAAGGTCTGGCCGAAGCGCAAGCCGTTAGAGCATCTATCGCCGAATCAGGTAAATGCTCTATTGGATACGCTCATTGCGAAGCATGGCCGGTGACGGAATAACGTGATGGGGCTGCCGGTGCCCCCTTGGGTGGGAGGTGTGGTGGGGCTTTGGGGCACCACAAAATATAACCGAGCAACGCGAGTCCTTGTCTCTACATAAGAAGCCCCATGGACGCTACGGTCCACAGGGCTTCGGTTTTATATAGGATGCGTTTTGAATAAGTCTTTCTGTATATGGGTCAACTCTAAGCCAGGGGAGCAGAGATTAGAGCAACCTCGGCGTAACCTCCATTGTTACTTTATGTAACCATCAAGTTTTATTGGTGTGTCCTGATGATCTCAGTTCTGTCATCCGGCGGCGCGAACTGACTCCGGAACTGGGGTGCCGATAACGATACTCTAGACAATGCTGATAACAGGTCAGGTCGTAGGCTTTATTCGCCGCGTTAATTTAAAGAACGGGCAGTCTAAGTCGTTAGTCCTGGCTGACTTGGTAACCCTCGATGATCCACACATCGCTGACTATGAGAATCGCTGGGAAGCTACTCTAAAGGAATACGGATACGAGAGAATGGTTTTAGACTCTATGACACCTTTTCATCAGAGTTCATGTCATATTCCAAGCACATTTGGAAAAACTATTAATCAGTAATTTTGGCCTTTGTAGCCACTTTTATCGATTCTACACGCAGACATTGGCAGACTGATGAAGCAGTAATATCACTATCTTTGAAATAATGATTTGAATAAAAATAGAGATAGAATACAAATAACCAATTTTGATTTGATATCAAGCTAAAATTCATACTGTCAAAAGTTTTATCTATAGAAGCAATTAAACTTATTTGTGTTTAGAAGATTTAGGGGTTTTTATGCCATTTGGCCAGAGTGTAGCTGTAAGATTTGCTGTGAAGGCTATGTTGAAATCAATCGGAGCCGCTCCCACTGTGCAGGCAGTAGCTAGTCGTGCAGCGGGTTGGGCTACTGCAGCTCTTACATTTGATCACCACAGTCAAGTTGTTGCTGAAGTGACATCAATCGCTGATCATGAAATAGATAAACTTCATGCAGATGCATATACAAATTTAGATAAAGGTGAATTCTTTGATCAAGTTATATCGATAAAACCTGAAATTGTAGAGAACGTCAATCAACAAACATTTCAGACTTTAATTGATAGTAGTAAATTAGATTTTTTTGATAAAGGCAATCATACTACTGAAGAAAATATTTTAGGAACTATTACTGGTTTTTCTCAGAAAACCATTCCATTATTTATATACTTCTCTGGCTCTAATTTAGAAGACTTTGATGATTACTCTAACGAATATATCAATAGTCAAATAGATTCTTTTATAAATTCTCCACTTGAAAAGGAGGCTTGTATTATTGCCTCTGAAAAGTTGGAGACATTGATGAAAGAACAGTCTCCAACTTCACTTTTTGGTTCTACAGAGATTTTTTTCAAAAATCTTAGAAACCATATAGAATTGAGAATCTAATTTTTTTATAAATTGAATTATGAGATTTTCAATCATTAGTTTAATTTATGTATTTTAGTCAATGTATTTCTTTTGATATCTAAAAGAATTTCATAAGCTTCAACTATCTCTTCTTCACTACCTAATTTTCTAGCTTTTATTCTTATTCCTTCAGCCTCGCTAATATATACATCACAATCTTTAGCTATCTCACGTCTTTTAGCTTCGCGTTGATGAGGACTTGAGGATGTTAAACTACCACTTGCTATTGCACCTACGACAGTTAGTATTGCACCTGGCATAGGATTAGATAAAAACGTAAAAATAGCACCTAAAGAAGAAGATATAGTCGCTAGCAAACCCAAAGAAATATGCGTTTTCCCCCATAAATCTGCACATTCCTTATTTGCTTTTCTCTTCTGAGAAAAGCTTACAATGTCATCATCACATTGCTTAATAAGAAGTTCGAGAATGGGTGATTGCATTCTTTGGAAGATCTGTTCATCTACAGGATTATCTAGATATAGCACTTTCCAAGTTTGCCGGATTGCACATACTAGACCTAATTAAAGCCTCACTGTAACGGGGAAAAATTAGATTTTTAGCTCCCTTAGGCATGAACGATTTTATCAGCTTATCCTGTAGTGGGAGTAATATCCTTAAATTAGGCATAGTTTGAATGATATTCCCTTGTTTTCAATCGTCTATTTTGAGCTAATTACCACTGGTTTCACATTTACTTCCACTACATCAATAATGTTTGTGAAACTCGCTCTTGCATTACTGAAAGATATTTATCGTCTTCTGAATTGCCTTGCTTTTCCAGTGCCTGCAAACCCGCGAGTACTGATGCTGCTGAACCAGAAGAGACCAAGAAATTGATCTTACGATGAATTAGGGTCTCCACCAAATAATCGTAGGGTGGATCATCCTCATTGTAGTCAATGGCATAGTCCCCCCAGCAAGCGTTTAGGATCGGATCCGCCACCGCATATATTCCGGTCAAGGCAGCCCCACCAAAATCAACACTTGGCGGGGGTAGAAAGTGTTGAATACGATTTCGTAACGCTCCGAGTTCATTGAACTCTTCTAAATTTGGAAAGGGCATTCCTGTAGTTGCTGAATAAAGATGAGGGAGATCTTTATAGTCTATGGTTCTTGACCTGAGAAGGTCTTCTAGATCGGGAGCATGTAGTTTCTTAGGAGGATGTTTGAAGATAAGCATCGGATGCTCCTCTGCAATTCGTGCCTTCACCAACAACTCAACTGCATGTGCAGCATGAATAACTGAAAATTCCGGCCATCTTCCGAAACCTGCATAGTTACAGATGTGCGCAGTATAGTTAGCCATAGCCAATACTCCAGTAGCCATGTTACGCATGTGTTGAGGGATGGCCTTTCGAAGTTGTTGATCCATAGTTGTTGCTCCACGTAGTCGCATCGAGAAAGGCTTTCTCGCACCTTGCGATCTCAGCTTTTTGGAGAAGAATTTTGGTGTCCGTTCCGTGTCTAACGTGAGGCTCATCGGTGCGAACAAAAACTAAAAAAGAGCCTACTCTTTTTCAAAGTTTCTCCAAATAAAGAGTTTTGCTCTGAAAGGCCACTTTCCTAGCCTGTATCAAGGGTATTGGATAACCAATTGTATTATGTCCTTTATTAGCAACGCTTCTTTTTTTAAGTGTTGCTTGTAATGCCCAAACTAAAGCCCTTAATTTTCCCGGCGTAAAGACAAGAATTTCTTGCTGTGGAATCAGAAAGATCCAGTAGTCCGCCTGTGAACTCCATCCCCACCCTGGGATTTTCGCTTTGTCATTTGACATAGTCTCAAAGAAAAGGTTGCCTGTTCTCCTCGCAGCTATATCAAATTTGTATTCAACTGTGATGACTGAACCATCTGAGCGTGTAACTATGCGATCTATTCCCGATTGCTGATACCTCAAATCATCGGAGACATCTAACACTTTATAGACAGGATATAGCCATTGGTCTAGAAGTGCCTCCCCTTCTTTTCCAACTTTGCGCTGAGTTTCAAAATCGTACTGTTTAGTTTGCATAGATGTAGGGGATATAGAGCTGAACGCCATCATTACCTTTTCGTCGGATGGGAATGCCTGCCCATCGTGTCACCCAGTTCACCAATGCTCGCAAAGAGCTTGCTCTACGAGGATTGGTAGTCCCTCCACAATCACCAAAACTCACCAGAGAAATAATCTCCTGGATTAATTCCTTAGTGAGTTCTTTACCCCCACGAGTTGTCTCCTCAATAATCACTTGAATAGGATAGAAAGCCAACAAAGCCTCTGCCAAAAGACGTTCACGAATCTCTGAATCATCGCTTTGTGCAATTCGTCTACCTTGGTCCGACAAAACGTAGATACTTGGAGACTGTTTAGCTGTTTGAACTCGGTGCGCAAGACCAAATTCAATAATAGGCCGTCCAAGATAATCTCCTCTTCTTGCTAAATCTTTGTCTCTCTTTGCACCACTACCAAATGCGACACCCAAATCTTTCGAAGTGTTAATTCCACGATAAATTAGTTCAATTGCCCTAATAAATTTATGCGGATCTCCGATTTGAGGAATATAAATTGGCTGCTCTTCACCATCTCGAAGATCTTGCTCTAGCGCTGTTTCCCAATCAATTTGATGAGAAACCTGCTGGAATTCGTAAAACCGAATTTCTTCATTGCATGAATCGACGGTGTAAGCAAGCTTAAAATTTCGACCTGGAAGAGTGTAATAAATTCTGCCCGGAGCAATTAGATTAAATCCACAGCTTGCTCCAGCGATTTCACCAGTTTGTTTAAGTTTCGCCAAAACTGGCCTGAGTTCCTCTTCCAATTCGGGATCCCAAAAAGTCTTTCGATCAGAAAGCATTTTTTCAACAGCGTTATCATGATATTTAAATTTATACATTCAGTGACCTCCTCACATTTGATTTTCAGACTCGAGTCTCAGAAGAAATAAACAAAACCTTATCTACATCACCAATCAATGGCAATGAGAGATGGTGAGTAAAACGAGTCGACACAAAAGCAACAACTCGTCTTTTATGAAATGTCAAATAAATACAATCTGTTCCACCTAGAAGTCTTTCCCATGCTTCAGTTAGCTGATCGCGAAACTCAGTCAGGGGCATTTCCTCAGTTGCCTGAATAACAGGCTCTTCTCCCTCAGAATTGAAACCCTCAACGTCTTGCAGTGGAAGCAAAAACGCCGCAACTTCTCCATAGTGAGTACATACAATACGTAAGCCACCTGACTGAACTTGCCGCCTAAGTTTTGGCAACTTGACTCGCAACTCGGACATTGGGATTTGCTTAAAACGTTTATTCATGTCTGCTAGCTCTATCCCTGCACCTTATAGTGGCAAGGATTCCCTTAAGTGTCAATAGTGTATAACGTTTTTTACATTTTAAAGCAGAAGCACTATTCTGATAAGGCTTATAGCGTTTTTTATAGATGGGAGAGTGGCTTAAATTGTCTAAATGGATCGGTGGCAGAATCGTTAAGGAACTTACGATTTTGAAGCCGTGACTAATTTTGGCCTATATCACTTACTCTTTATACTTTAAAACTCTTGATTTTCCGTTCAACCCTTAGAGTAAACTATGCACCCAGCTGACTATTTGCTACGGTAGGCAACTAGTCAACCCGCCTTTTTCGCCTACACCTCAATACCGACAAAGGGGGTAGCGATTAGTCCAGGATTTTGCAGGGGAACGGTGCGATCAGGGGTTTGATCAACTGGCACATGCCTAAGAGCAATTCGACTGTCCAAAAGTAGTCCAGTCGAGTCGGGCAACTGGCACATTCGGGTCATTAAGTTTGAACCAGTGACGCTAAAGCTTTCTGGATAACTCCAATGTTCAGAGGTATTATCCAGAAAGTTTCTGGGTTATCTGCTTATAGGGTGTTGGTCCAGAAAGTTTCTGGATAACTCATAGTTAGGCGCGCGACTCGAAGTCGTTCGGGGGAGTTGAAGAGACTCCCAAAAGTCTCTTCCCGCCAGTGTTCAGGCGGATGTCCGCCTTGGAATGTTCAACCAGAAATGGGAGGGCAGTATCAGCAGACAAGGTTAAGTGTCCAACAAACCTGAAGCCAAATCAGGTGAGAGGGCAAGGGCAAGGTTGCTAAGGACAATGCAAATGAATCCTTGATGAGGCTTCGTTAATGTAGAGTTCTCGAAATGGCTGATACGAGAATCATGGGGCAATTGGGGGTTGGTAGCGTCTAAATACCAATCGCGAACACCCCGCCCTCGGAGTGAAGAGGAGTCCTAAGGCAACCACATCTCCACCTCGTGCGGAACGAGGAAACCCCGATAGAGTCCTGACAATGCCGTCATTGTTGGGTAAGCCGAGGGCAACTAAGGCAGAAGTCTCTAGCGGGCACAGGATGTCCCAAAACGCGAAAGCCGTCCGCCGAAAGGCACCCGGAAATCATAACGGGACGGATAAGGTATATGCCTAACCTGAAAGGGTGCAGACGTGGGACAGGTGATCTCCAGGACAATTGTTGAGAAAGAGACTGAACGCTGAGGGAAGAGTTAGGTGCAAACCCAGTTTGTAAACGTAACCCAGCGCACGACTGACTGGCAGGGCGTCAACTGGCGCAAAGCGAGTCGAGTGGTGAAGAATCTGAGACAACGTATCTTCAAGGCAACCCGACGATTGGATTGGAAACGGGGCAGGGGCCTACAACGGCTCCTACTGAAGAGTTACTCAAATGTGTTGTTATCAGTACGTCGGGTGACTCAAATCAACGCCGGTAAACGAACACCTGGGGTCGACAAACTGCTCGTGAAAACGGGACCTGCCAAGGCCATTCTGGTGGATGCGCTGAAGCAATGGCGACCCTGGCAATCGTTACCCGCCAGACGAGTGTACATTCCGAAAAACAATGGAAGACATCGACCATTGGGGATTCCGACGGTTTTTCCATAATGCACCTTATGCAACTTGCTTTCGGAATGTAGAGCCACTTGTTTGAGGTCTCTGTTTATTTATAGGATATCTGAAAGGAAAGCGTAAGAATGCTTATCTTGTCCGTTTCCTATGTTGTTTTTGTCTAATTTTGTCTTCTCTTGAAACCTTGGACCAAGTCGTTAATTCTTGATGTTTTGATTCAGAAATAACAATCCGATAGGTCCTGCTGTGACTTTTCTGTGCCTGCAGCATACCGGTTTCAAGCCAGTAATAAACGACATGAGTAGACACGTCATAGCGCTGAGCGACCTGTTTAACCGTCAGTTCACCTGGCTGATGGGTCGGGCAAGCAGGGATGTCGTGTTTGTGTCGTACCCACTTGATCATACTTGCTGTAAATGGTCGTCCAGAGGAACTTTTGATGTCTAGTTGGTTGAGGGTATCGGCAATTTTTATATCGTGATGTGTTTTGGCTAAGTCCCTAATTTTGTGGATAGTCTCATCTGAGTAACGGACTTTATCGGGTTGTTTTAAGGGGATGGGAATGGTTAATGACTCGTGCTTACCCCCTTTCCATCGAATATGCAGGCTAAGTTGTCGAGACTGTTCAAGTCTTTCTACGGTAATATCTTCAATCAGTAATCGAATAATCTGCTTCTTTTGTTTGGGTGGGGTGTGTTCTGCATTCCAGAGATGAGGTAAATGTTGTGCCAGTCTGAAGAGTTCTTCCTTGTCAGCTTCACCCATCTGATTGAGGGGATGCGTTTGACGTTGCTGCGTGAGCGTATCTTGAGTTTGCTGCACTTTTAGCAAGGTTTGCTCCCACCGTTTCTCTAGTGTGGCAGCCACTAAGCGATTGGCGGGGTCCACCTCTTCAAATCGTCGTTCCGCAATTTGGGCCTCATACTCCGCTCTGGCCAAGGCTAATTCCCATTGTTTGTCCAATTTGGCATAGTGGGCTTTGAGTTTATCAACCGAAAGTAACGCAATCTCAAGTTGTTGAGGTTCAAGGGCTGCGAACATCAAGGGAATGATGGCATTATCGACGATATCAGTACGAGTGTTGAGACAGGAGCGACCTGTTAATCCTTCTTTCTTGCGCCAGTTACACTCGTACTGTGGCCAAATTCCACCATTACCAGTGTAGCGAACTGAGAGCCTGCGCCCACATTTGCTACAGATAAGGAGTCCATGGAGAAGAGCTTTCCCTTCTCTAGCTGCACTGGTCACGACAGTCCCGGTTCCGTTGGTCTGGTTGCTACGCAAGATGTCTTGGTTTTGAAGATAGGTTTGCCAGCTAATATATGAGGGGTGATGATCCTGAATGAGCACCTCCCATTGATCTCTAGGTTGTAGCTTGATCCGTGAGGTGAATGTGCCATTGGTCGATAGAGATTTCTCTGTTTTGTAACGTCCATAGACATAGGCACCTGCATAGGTTGGATTCTTGAGTAGGGTCACGGTTCGTCCATAGGTGAGCTTCCCCCAAATAATTTTTCCATTCCACACCCCACCATAGGCTCGTTTTGGAAAGTTAATCTGGTGCTCGCCAAAGTATCGAGTAACCCCGTAAGCACTCCGTTTATGAGCAAACACTTGAAAGAATAATTCAATGATCTCACGGATTTGCTCATCGTGGTCAAAGATGGTGTTGTCAAAATCATCGTAACAATAACCAATCGGTAAGGG
>NZ_QXHD01000012.1 GCF_011009555.1 Adonisia turfae CCMR0081
ACACGACTTGGAAGGTTAGCTAGGTATTCCATCTAGGACAATAGACGGACTGACGTTGGAAAGGCCCGATGCATTGTCCGTTAGTTGGGATTGGCTCTACCCTACAAGGGTTTCTGCAGAACTATCGTCCGGTCTTTTGCCGACAGGCCGGGTTTGACCATGTCAGTCGTTATATCAATGGCCTGTTGTTAAGCCCAAATAAGACTCTACAAGGAATATACGCTCAAATCGTCTGGCCAGAGGGGACCCAGGTGAGCCGCCGAGCGATGCATGAATCGGTGTTCGAATCGCGATGGAGTCGCGATGAGCTCATGCGTCGACATCGGGCACTGGTGGCCCCCCGCTATCGAGGTCGTGGGCGAGCGGTGATTAGTCTGGACTGGACCTATTCGTATCATCCCTACAGCCGCAAGATCTATGGAGCCAAGTCCGCCTATGATTATGTGCATAGTGGTTGGAGTCGCTATCAAACAGTGGTCACCGCTGCCATTGCCAATCCCCATCGGGTGGATGGCTTAGCGGTTGAGGTGCAACCGCCCAATTATCAGAAAGCAGAGTTGGCGTATTTAGCGATGACACAACGAGAGCATTACGAACAACTTGACCAGGTGCGAGAGCGATTGCTGGAATTACTCCATTATTATTTACACCAACAAAGCTATCAGAAACGAACGGAGATGGTGGTTGAGAGTGTTCGCACTATCGAAGCCGAAGGGCAGTACCCTCAAGCAGATTATGCCTTTGACCAGGGCGTGTTGACTCGTCCGTTAACCGAACTGATTGAATCTAAAGGCAAACATTGGGTCAGTGAGATTGAACGGACGCGACTGATTATGTGGAACCACACCTGGCAGCAGGTACAACACGTGGCTCAACAACTTAAAGAGAGTCATCCTGAGAGTTTTCGACACAAGAACGTTCGTTGCCGAAACAGTCAATATCGAGAGGTTTGGGCATTTACTAAAGTTGTTCGTCTCAAAAAATATGGTCGCAAACGTATTGTCATTGTTCATGAAACTGAAGACCTCAGTGATGCCCCTCGTTTTCTCTTAACCGATGCCCTGCATTGGGATGCCAACCGGACCTTTTCTACCTGGACCTTTCGATGGCCGATAGAAACCTTTCACGAGTTTGCCAAACAG
>NZ_QXHD01000013.1 GCF_011009555.1 Adonisia turfae CCMR0081
CTTAAAGGGTGACAGCGTAGCTATAAAGCATGTTCCATAAGGGACAGAGCGAGAAAACCCCGTTGAAAATAGAGCCGTTTATTCGGTTTGAGAGCGATCAACTTCAAGGCCGAATCAGCCCATATATCCATAGCAACTATCCACCGTTGCCCATACAAACCCAAGCTAAAATCACTGTGATAGGGAGCCTTGTCTGAGTACTTTTTGATACATCCAGCATACTCGTCTATCCGTAATGCTTGCATTCGTTGTCCATGCATCGTAGCCAAACTATAGGCGAGCACAATGACCACCACTAAGGCTAAAAAGCGACGGTCATTCACCTTGGTATCTTCCAGGTGATAGCCCCCGGTTTTGCAATCTTTGAAAAATTGTTCTATGCCCCAGCGACACCGGTAAATTTTTAAGGTTTGCTTGAGAGTGGGGAGATTTGTCAGGATATACCAGGGGGCTTTCGGTCCCGTCTTGCGGTACTTACGTTTCCAATAAACAGCCAGATTAAAGGGACCTAACTCGTCTCCTTTGTTCCCTCTAATGCCAACATAAAAATGAGACATCCCAGGCTTAAATCCTTGGTCTTTGAGGACTTGGTACTTGTCACCAGGATGGTGTTGAAAATGGAAGTCTTTTTTCTGACGTAAGGCAAAATATACCCCTTGTTGGTCCAGCCATTCGGCCAATTTGGGACTATGAAATTCTCGGTCTCCTATCACCAACGTTGGATAGGGTTTCAATAATTTCAGAGCGATGTTTAAGACTCGTTTTTGGGTCCTCAAATCACTGTTGCCTACATGGTCTAATAGCTCCCAATAGAGCGGTAATGCATGAGTCCCCCATACCAGGGTCACCATAAACAGATTACGTTCTTTCCATTGCGTTCGGTCTATCGCTATCAACCAATATCCATACTTCTGATGCGTCTTTTTTTTAGCTGACGACGCTGCTCTCGATTGAAACGATGCCCCGTTTGAGCTTGTCGAATCCAATATTTGATCACTGGAAACCACAACACGTTAAGACTCAGACGAGGCAGGACTAGAAACCGCTGCAGGTTCCGTTTACGACTCGCATATTTGATTGGTTGAGGAAATAGACTGGCTAAGGTTCCAAGCGTGACTTGACGATGCGCTTGTAT
>NZ_QXHD01000014.1 GCF_011009555.1 Adonisia turfae CCMR0081
CAGCAATTCCAAATTCCGACTTAAGAACAGGTGTCTGTGTCCTGGAGCTAGCAATCGAGTTGTGCACAGCGTGCCCCTATCCGATAGAGTCAATTCATTCGAATGGGTCTTGCCCTTGGCAAGATAGTCGTCATGGTCTCAAGTGTGCTCGGATTCGACAGTGTGCTCGGAAGTCTGACCTCATGCATAGGAATGATGAAGGATGGACGTCAGCCTAGTAACGCGACTCGTTATAGCCTTCAAGATGCGGTCTTGGGAGCATTTAGTGCGTTTTTCATGCAAAGCCCGTCATTCTTAGAGTACCAACGACAGTTGCAAAGCCGTCATGGTCAAGACAATGCCCAGAGTCTATTTGGCTTGACCAACATTCCGAGTGTCGAACAAATTCGTAATATTCTCGACCCGCTTCCTGCGAGGGGGCTATCGGGTGTGTTCATCTTGAATTATCAGGATTTAGAGAAACAGGGATATCTGCGTGGGTTTGAGGTACTTGGCAAGCATCTATTGGTCACCCTAGATGGAACCCAATACTACAGTTCGCATGAGGTAAGTTGTCCGTGTTGTTCAATCCAGACGCATCGCAATGGCCAGGTCACCTACAGTCATAAAGCTATCTTGCCAGTGGTGGTGTCGCCGAGCCAATCATCGGTGATTTCGTTGTCCCCTGAATTTATTTATCCTCAAGATGGTCATGAGAAGCAAGATTGTGAGCAGGCTGCAGCTAAGCGTTGGATAGCGACTCATGGACGGATGTTCGCTCAGCGAGATGTGATTTTGCTCGGCGATGATCTATACAGTCGTCTACCGATGTGTGAAACAGTCCTAGCTCAGGGAATGAGTTTCATCTTCGTGTGTTTACCGGAGTCGCATCCAGTGCTCTACGATTGGATTGAGTTCAATGCAGCCAAGGGTCAGGTCAAAACCATCGAGAAAACGCGAACTCAGGGTAAGGAGAACGTCCACTATCGGTACCGATATTTAACCGATGTTCCATTAGGTGGCACCCCGTCGGACCGGGTACTGAATTGGTGTGAGGTCACCGTCACTCGACAACGAGACGGCAAGCGACTCTATCACAACAGTTGGATCACTCCACTAGAGCTCAATACCCCGCAGCAGGTCATTGCTGTAGTTGAGGCGGCTCGCAGTCGTTGGAAAACTGAAAACGAAAACCACAATGTCCTCAAAACGAAGGGCTATCATTTAGAGCACAATTTTGGCCATGGGCAACAGCATCTAGCCTCGTTCTTATTGACCCTAAATCTGTTAGCATTCCTGTTTCATACCATCTTGGGATATGTAGACGAGCGCTATCAACGAATTCGACAGATTCGAGGTACCCGAAAAGGCTTTTTTCAAGATATTGTCGCCTTGACCAAGTACCTCTGGTTTGAGAGTTGGAACGCATTGATTGAGTTCATGCTCGATGATACCAAGCCGACGGGTCCCTTTCGAAATACCTCTTGATTCTCATCGTGACTGACATCCTCAACAGGAGTCTCTCTTACATACCACTCCTGTCCGTACATTGGAATTTGGAATTGCTG
>NZ_QXHD01000015.1 GCF_011009555.1 Adonisia turfae CCMR0081
TATAGTCATCCGTCTTGATTCTTGAGGGTAGATCGGTATGATCTGAGAAATTGTATTCATCAGAGCATGTTCCCCCCGTATCGTTATGAGTTCGGAGATACCAGTATCCAGTCAAACCGCAGCCATCGAAGAATTGAAAACCTTCATCAAGACGCAACGTGATGGTCGTCAGGTGAAGAAAGCCCTAGCAGTTAAACTGCTCTATCAGGGGCATACCTACGAATCGATTATCAGTATTCTCGACGTGTCGATGGGCTTCATTGCAAACTGGAAGCAGCGATACGAGGCCGAGGGACTCAGCAGCTTTGCACCGCGTCATAAAGGTCGTCAAAGCTATCTGAGTGCTGCTCAAAAGGCCGCTGTTATCGAGTGGCTCGGGACCAAAGCTATCTGGACACTGAATGAATTGGAGTATCACCTGGCCAGTGAATATGGGGTCAGCTATGAGTCCAAACAGAGTTACTACGACTTATTCGAGACCGCTGGTCTGAGTTGGAAGAAAACCAGCAAGGTCAACCCCAAAACCGATCCCGCTCTAGTGGCTAAAAAAAAGCCGACATCCAACGGCTATTGGCACGCTACCGCACCGAGATTGAATGTGGCCAAGTGAGGGTGTTGTTTGTCGATGAATGTCATCTGATGAGTGGGGATCTCGAAGGCTACGTTTGGGGACGTCGAAATCAGCGCGTTGAGGTCCCGATTGTCAATGAACGCGACCGGCAGACGTACTATGGGGCCTTGGACCTGCTAAGTAAACGCGTTTTCGTTGAGGCCCACGCTGCCGGCAATACGACCTGTACATTGGCCTATCTCAAGTTCTTGCAGCGTCAGTTTCCAAACCAGCGCTTGATTATTCTATGGGATGGAGCCAGTTATCATCGTTCTCAGGAGATTCAAGCGTGCTTAAACGAGCTCAATGAAGGACTGCCAGAATCCCAGTGGCGTATCCACTGCATTCGCTTTGCGCCCAACGACCCAACTCAAAATCCGATTGAGGATGTTTGGTTACAAGCCAAGACCTGGGTCAGACAGATGGCTGGATTGAAGCCGTCATTCACTGGCCTCAAAGCTCTATTTGAGCAGTTTTGTGCCCTGGAACTCTTTGACTTTCCCAAAATGCATATGTATGGAACATTCTCACCAATCAAATAGGAACGCTATA
>NZ_QXHD01000016.1 GCF_011009555.1 Adonisia turfae CCMR0081
AACCAACGAGGAGACTAAATGCAGGTTTATTTGGAACACCTTTATGCGGCCTGGGGGTTGGTGCAGCGGGGGAGTCCATCGGCGGGGGTGGATGGGGTAACGACGGAGTTATTTGCGGGGGTGGCCCAGGAGAAACTGGGGCAGATGCAGCGGCAGATGCGACGCGGTTGTTACCAGGCGACCCCGGCGAAGGGATTTTTTGTACCCAAAAAGAACGGTGGCCAGCGGCTGATCGGGCTGTCTACGGTGCGGGACCGGGTGCTACAACGCTATTTGCTTCAGTCGATTTATCCTCGGTTAGAGGCCACTTTTAGTGAGAGTGCCTTTGCCTATCGGCCAGGACTGTCGATCTATGGTGCAGTGGACCGGGTAATGGCGGATTATGGCCAGCAACCCACCTGGGTGATCAAGGCGGATATTCATCAGTTTTTTGACAACCTGGCCTGGGGTGTCCTGATGGGACAGCTGGAGCGGCTCAGGATCGCTAACGGCTCGGTGCAGCTGATTGAACAACAGCTAAAGGCTGGCATGGTGCTGCAGGGGCAATTTTATCGCCCCAATAAGGGTGTGCTGCAGGGAGGCATTCTCTCGGGGGCGCTGGCAAACCTGTATCTGAGTGAGTTTGACCGGCTATGTCTGGCGGCAGATCTTCCCCTGGTGCGCTATGGCGATGACTGTGTGGTGGTATGCCATAGCTATGTGCAGGCCAATAGAGCATTGGCGATGATGCACGACTGGTTAGAAGACATTTACTTGACGCTAAACCCAGGTAAAACCCGGATTATTCCACCGGATGAGGGGTTTGTCTTTTTGGGACATCAGTTTCAAACACAGCAGGTGATCGCGCCGGAACGTAGCCGATCGCAGACACCGAAAAAGAAGAAAGTGGCGCAGCCGGTGTATGGCCCACCAAAGGTTTGCAGCATTGTTCGCAATACGCAAAAGCGACCAAAACAATCAACAGATGACTATTGGAGAGATGGCATGACCACATTATATGTAACAGAACAGGGAGCCTATTTACGGGTACGGCATAAACAGTTTCAAGTATTTCACGAACGAGAACTGCGCTGTAGTGTACCGGCCAATGGTATTAGCCATGTGGTGTTGTTTGGGGCTTGTAATGTATCCCATGGGGCCGTACGTCTGGCATTACAACGACGAATCCCAATGTTGTATCTGTCAGATAAGGGACGTTATTTTGGTCGGTTGCAGACGACGGGGCAGGCCAGGATTGACTATCTGGTGCAGCAGGTGGCCAAGTCCCAGGATGAGAACTTTATCCGTCAGCAGGCAATCAACGTGGTAGAGGGCAAGCTACACAATTCTAGACAGCTATTAATGAAGCTGAATCGACGGAGGAAACCCAAGTCGGAGGTGGCGATTAAATCTATCAAAGAGATGGCTGAGTTGATTAAAAAGGTGCCCACAGCAAAGACGGTAGAGTCCCTAATGGGTTACGAAGGCCATGGAGCAAATCTATATTTTGAAGCCTATGGCTCATTGTTAAAGGGACCATTTGAGTTTGAGAAGCGTACCCGGCGACCACCCACTGATCCAGTGAACAGCTTACTCAGTCTAGGGTATACGCTGCTGTCGCAGAACGTTCATGCCATGACCGAAACGTCAGGGTTACATACGCACTTTGGTAATTTACATACCCCCCAGGCTAATCGGCCCTCATTAGTGTGTGACCTGGTGGAAGAGTTTCGCTCTATGGTGGTAGACGCTCTAGTAGCCTATTTAATCAATTCAGACATTTATAAACCAGAAGATTTTACCCCACCCGATGGACGGGGAGGTGTCTACCTACACCCCGACGGACTAAGGCGCTTTCTCAAACATTGGGAAGAGAAACTGCAGCAAACGGTAACGCACCCACACACAGGGTACAAGGTGAGCTATCGGCGATGTTTTGAGCTACAGGTTTGGGAATATACCGCCTGCATTACGGGGGAGCGTGAGAGTTATAGACCGATGATTTGGAAGGGGTGAGCGAGCAGGGGGGCAGGGGACAGGCTTC
>NZ_QXHD01000017.1 GCF_011009555.1 Adonisia turfae CCMR0081
GGCTTTGGTGCGTGAATATTCTGTCAGACAGATCAGTCCTTTAGGAGGTCGATCTTAGCCTTCAACAGGGTAGCTGTCCGGCATCCCCAAGTGAGTGAACTGGTTGATAATTGAACATTCCAACAGTAATTCTGTCGTTTGATTCTCAATACATCGTGCAGACACGTCACCTGTGAAAATGGTTTTGAGTCGATACATCATGGTTTCACTCAAAGACCGTCGATGATAGTTAATCTCTTCTTTCCAGGTAGACCGTCCCTTTTTGCGAATAGCTCGTAGGTTTTCGTCGCGCGGATGAGGGTCCCCCTTGCGATTGCCATGGAACCAAATTTTGGCATCCTTCCGGGGAGGAATGGCTGCGGTTGCTTCGCGCTCATCAATGGCATCGTAGCAATAGGTGCGGTCGTAGGCCCCATCGGCACTCACTTGGTCAATATCGTCTGGAATTTGGTCCAATAGATCTGGCAACACCTCGCCATCACTCATTGAATTTGAGGTGACGACGGCAGCCAGAATCTCTCCGGTGTGCTCATCGACCCCCAAATGTAGTTTGAGCCAGGTACGACGTTTACTCACCCCGTGCTGACGGGTTTTCCATTCCCCTTCTCCATACACTTTAATACCCGTACTATCGACCACCACATGACGACCACCGGATGCAGGCTTAGTCGGTACGTCAATCGTTAGCGTCTTTTGGCGACGCGACAGGGTTGTATGCACCGGTAACTCGACCGATACTCCCATCAGCTCGAAGATAGACCCCGCAAAGCCAATTGTTTGACGTAAGGCCAGCCCATAAATCACTTTGAAGGTCAATAACGTTTGAATGGCTAAGTCACTGTACTCCTTGGAGGCTCCAGGTTTCTCTGTCTTTTGAGTGGTTTTCCACCCGGCAATCACCTCATCACTCAGCCATAAGGTCAGACTTCCTCGCTTCACCAAGGCGGCGTTATACTCAGACCAGTTGCGGAGTTTGTAGGGGCGTTTCATCGGTACCGTGTTTGTGTGGTAACTGCACTTTACCGGCTTCTATGGCTCCGCAGCTACCTTATTCACGCACCAAAGCC
>NZ_QXHD01000002.1:0-265 GCF_011009555.1 Adonisia turfae CCMR0081
GAATCTCAATCTTGCGCAACCCAACATAGCCGATAATTCCAAATGGTGATTGTATAAAAAATGTTGGGTGTCATATTAATGACGATGGTGGTTGGAAGTGTTGGGTTTCGTGCCTCAACCGCAACCTACGGTGTGCCGTCAAATGGTGATTGTGTTGGATGAATAATGTGCTATGCGGAATCTCAATCTTGCGCAACCCAACATAGCCGATAATTCCAAATGGTGATTGTATAAAAAATGTTGGGTGTCATATTAATGACGATGG
>NZ_QXHD01000002.1:275-2444 GCF_011009555.1 Adonisia turfae CCMR0081
TAATTAGACCGGCAATGCCAGGAGGCGGACTTGAACCGCCGACACGAGGATTTTCAGTGCTTGAAAATAAAATAATCTGCATAGAAATAAGGCTATGGAAACTATTTGCGATCTCGTTGAATTTGAAAAATAGCCTGTTCAGCACACCAATCTAAAGACTGGCCAGGATTTTTCTGCTTAGCATTTTTAATCAGTCGAACGCTAGTGTTTGAGTCGTGAGTGAGGCTATCTAGCTTATTCAGTAATTGGCGATTAACGCTGTTTTCTCTATTGACTGAACTTTTATATTTTGATGTAGCAACCTTCGCAGTTTCAGTCTTGATCTTATTGATGCCAGGATTGGGTCGATTCTTAAACCGCTGAGTTTTTGATGTATTGTCGGCACGCTGACATGTTTTTTGCTGAGAACGCTGCGGTGCTGATGTTTTTATTGGCTTCTGAGCTTTAGTTGACGCAGTTGCTACCTGTTGTGGCCGATTCTTAAACCGCTGAGTTTTTGGTGTATTGTCGGCACGCTGACATGTTTTTTGCTGAGAACGCTGCGGCGCTGATGTTTTTATTGGCTTCTGAGCTTTAGTTGACGCAGTTGCTACCTGTTGTGGCCGATTCTTAAACCGCTGAGTTTTTGGTGTATTGTCGGCACGCTGACGTGTTTTTTGCTGAAAACGCTGCGGCGCTGATGTTTTTATTGGCTTCCGAACCTTGTTTTTTGAAACGGCTCTAAAAAAGGGACGACCTTCACGTATGCATTTCTGACGTTGCAGGTACAGCAATATGATGATTGCCCACATCAACAAAGCTAATAGTACGTCCATAACTCATTGCATTATCAATCCCATATGTTTATTCAACCCAAAGTATCAAAAGCATGGAGGATTCAAAGTCTAAATTATTCAGTTTAATTAACACGAACTCTGGTCATTTAATAAGTATGCTGAGTATTATTTTCTAGTACAAAGCTATTACCTACTATTATGACTATCCCCATTTCAAGAGCTGCGATACCAGACAGTGCTTTAACTGACCTAGAAACGTTAGCGGTCTGGGCCTGCTCCACACTAGAGTTTATGGCCAATGGTCGTAGATATCAGGAAGCCGAAGGCTTAAATGTCTTCCAATTCGACAAATCCCTGTTCCGATCTTATACAGAACAAAACATTGCTAGCTTCCGTATAAATGTCCAGCTACAACCTAACTTTACTTCTAACCAGTACCCCTCATTGTGGGCAGCAGTACAACCAGAGTTAGACGGTACTATTCCAGCATCCTACTTACAGGGTTCGTAAGCTAGCTTAATAAGTTAAGCACTCAATTAAATTACTTATTTGGTGCAAACAAAAACTAAGTAAGGGGAAGATACATCAAATGGATTATGACAAGGAAAGTTGTTAGTAATTAGACTATAGCGTTTCTCTATCTGGTGAGGGACATACTTAAAGCTATAAAGCTTATCAGTCAATGATTTTGACGCACCTCATTTGAGCGGGAATCGCTATAATGGCTTCTTTTTTTAAGTTTTCCTTTTGTGCCTTATGTCAACTAGCAATACACCCAAAGGAACATCTTTAAATACTGGTCAAGGCGCTACTGTTTTAACCAACGGAAACAGTAACGTACTCAGATATGGTAATGGTGCGAGCCCTGGAACAACATTTTCTAGTAATGCCAGTTTTAGTAATCAGGTAAACAGTCGGTTCTCTTTAGAGCGTTCTTTTTACGGGAGTAGAGGAACCGGGGGCATGCATTTCCCTGATATGCAAAGCGGCAATGCTAGAAGTGCCAGAATAAGCGCTAGAAATCGAGCAAGTAATAGACTGAATCAACTCAATACCAATGCCAATTACAGAGGGCCTGAAACGGTTGGAGAAACCGCTAGAAGAAATGCATCATTAAACAATAGTTCCTATACACGAGGTACGTCTAGAGGGACAACAGCATCCGGTAGAAATATTAGTAATTTTGGTACTGCTAGAACTAACGTTTCAAGAAATCCAGGTACCGCTATTACAGGAAGTTCTAGAACTCAATCTGCAATACAAGCCTTTAATGCGGCTAAAGCGAGAGGAATCGGAAATCAACTCTTACCTAATACGAAAGGAACAACGTCAGTAAATCCCGGTGTTCGAACGAGTTTAACGGCGGCTGGCGGTGCATTAGGGGCAGGTGCTG
>NZ_QXHD01000002.1:2454-2842 GCF_011009555.1 Adonisia turfae CCMR0081
GACCCCCTCAGATTAGCATCTGGATATTTAAATCCTAACCCCTCTGATGAATTTTTAATATTTTGAGTGCCATCTCTAAGAGCCTTGTGGGTCAGCTATCTGGGCTCCTTTGGTCCGTCGACCACCTCCAGTCGGGTTAACTCTGGGATGTTTTTTCATGATTGAATCCTGCGATCGCGCTGACAATGCCGATCACGGACAGCACGGTTTTGCAAATCAGCTCCAGCGTATCGGAATCGCCGAACAGCAATAGCGATGTAGCAGCCAACACCACGATAGCCAGGCCCAAGAGCCACCGGCTTTGCTGCTTCAACCGTGAGTCTTGGCGCAGATTTTTGGCTTTCACAGTTCTGAGCTCAGTTTTGATCGTACTGACCTCTTTCTGTAG
>NZ_QXHD01000002.1:2852-3666 GCF_011009555.1 Adonisia turfae CCMR0081
TATAAAAAGACATCGCATTGCTTAAACGCGATGTCTTCAAGGATCATCAAAGATGTCAAATTAGTTGATGATTTCACTACTCTACAGAGGGCAGAAACAAATCCTACAGGGTCAAGGACTGAGGATTGTTTTCAATTAGATCCGCCAGGTCTTTTAAGAAGGCAGCACCATCAGCACCATAGATAATGCGGTGGTCACAGGTCATATTTACGGTCATCTGCTTCTTAACACCGATCATGCCGTTCTCGTCAGCAACCACGGTGGGCTTAGCGCCGCCAATGGCCAAAATTGAACCAGTGCCAGGGGGCAAAATAGCATCGAAACTGTCAACACCAAACATCCCCAGGTTAGACAGGGTAAAGGTGCCAGTAGTGTACTCCTCAGGCTGTAGTTGCTTACTACGGGAGCGAGCAACGAGGTCTTTCCAAGCGCGGGATAAAGAGTAGATATCCATCTGATCAGCGCCGCGCAGAACTGGGGTAATCAGACCGCCATCGGGCATAGCCACGGCCACGGCCACGTTAATACTGCCGTTGTATTGAATACCGGCGTCGGTATAGCTGGCATTGACGATGGGGTGCTTAGTTAGGGTGACCGCAACAGCTTTTGCAAGCAGACCAGTCATGGTCACGCCCTTAGGCTTGATCTGCTGATACAGCGCATCTAGGGCATTAGTGGTGATGCTGTAGCTGACGCGGAAGACAGGTACGGTCAGGCTAGCGTTCATGTTGCGAACGACGGCCTGCTGCATGGTGTTAAAGGGAGTCACCTGACCAGGTACCGGCGGGGGTGCAGTGGGTGCAGCGGGAATCGA
>NZ_QXHD01000002.1:3676-5287 GCF_011009555.1 Adonisia turfae CCMR0081
ATTGTGGAGGCAACCGGTACCAATATTGTTGAACCGGGGTGGGTAGTGGAGATTAGCGATCGCAACCACCTCATCCTGACCAAATCCCCTAAAGATAAAGACCCAGCAGCAGCCACTGGCACAGAATCGCTGTCACCACCAAGAGAGCTGTCCCAGCAGACCACTGCCGATCCCGTCATGCTGGAGATTTTCAATAATCTGTTGATGGCCATTGCCGAACAGATGGGCTTTACCCTTCAAAAGACCAGCTATTCGGTCAACATCAAAGAACGATTAGACTTTTCCTGCGCCATCTTTGATCAGCAGGGACAGCTGGTGGCCAACGCTCCCCATATTCCCGTTCATCTGGGGTCCATGGGTGAAAGCATCGAAAGCCTGATTGCAGCCAAGGGTGATAGCCTAAAACCTGGCGATGTATATGTGCTCAATAATCCCTACAACGGGGGCACCCATCTACCAGATGTCACCGTAATCACGCCTGTTTTTCCCAGGGTCTCCTCACCTGAGTCTGAACAGCCGATATCCCCTCTCTTTTACGTTGCCTCCAGGGGGCATCACGCCGACATTGGCGGCATCACTCCAGGCTCCATGCCCCCCAACAGCACAACCGTGGACGAAGAGGGTGTGCTGATCGATAACTTCCAGCTGGTGGATCAGGGTCATTTTCGAGAACAGGAACTCCTGGAATTACTGACCCAGCCACCCTATCCGGTGCGTAACCCCACCCAGAATATTGCCGATCTCCAGGCCCAAATTGCCGCCAATGAAAAAGGGGTGCAGGAACTACATAAAATGGTGCAGCACTATGGTCTGCCCACCGTCCAGGCCTATATGCAACACGTACAGGACAATGCTGAAGAATCGGTGCGTCGGGTGATTGATGTGCTCAATCCCGGTCAATTTACCTATGCAATGGATGACGGTTGTCAGATACAGGTGGCCATTAGTTGCGATCGCACCCGCCGCAGTGCCCGCATCGATTTCTCCGGCACCTCACCCCAGCAGACCACCAACTACAACGCCCCAAAAGCCGTCTGCAAAGCAGCAGTACTCTACGTATTTCGCACCCTGGTAGACGACAAAATCCCCCTCAATGCCGGCTGTCTAAAGCCCTTGGAGATCATTATCCCCGCTGGCTGTATGCTCAACCCCCATTATCCAGCCGCTATTGTGGCCGGTAATGTGGAAACCTCCCAGGTGATTACCGACGCCCTCTATGGAGCCCTAGGCATCATGGCCGCATCCCAAGGCACCATGAACAACTTCACCTTTGGCAATGAACGCTATCAGTACTATGAGACCATCTGTGGTGGCTCCGGCGCAGGTCCCAATTACAATGGCACCGATGCCGTTCAAACCCACATGACCAACTCCCGACTGACCGATCCAGAAGTCTTAGAATGGCGCTTCCCTGTTTTGTTAGAGAGTTTTGCCATTCGTCAGGGTAGCGGCGGCCAGGGCTTACAGTCAGGCGGCAATGGCGTCATCCGTCGCATCAAGTTTCGAGAACCCATGACAGCCGCCATTCTCTCCAACCATCGTCACGTTCCCCCCTTTGGCCTGCATAGCGGCACACCTGGTCAGACCGGTCACAACTCTGTTGTGCGCCAA
>NZ_QXHD01000002.1:5297-5939 GCF_011009555.1 Adonisia turfae CCMR0081
AGCTGGGATTGGTTTTGTGATTGGCCCTGTGATTGCCGGACTTTTGATCGGTGGTGACTCAACCAGTCCAAATTTTCGTTTACCGGCTTTAGCCGCCACCATTGCTTCCGGGGTAACATTTTGTGCGGCCTTTGGCGCGTTGCCCGAAGTGAAGCCCATAAGATTCAAGCCAGCAGTTCAGCACCGGCATCCCCTGGCTCAATTGCTCCCTGAGCTTAAGCAAGTTCTCCAACGTCCATTGGTTGGCATGCTGATCACGTTAACCTTTATCACCTTTTTCGGTGGCATTGGCATTCAAGCTATTTTTGCCCTGTGGTGTGAATGGCGTTTTGGTTGGGGAGCCCAGGAATTTGGTTATTTGCTGATTTTCTATTGTTTAACCATTGCCATCATTCAACTGAGTTTGCTCGGTCGACTCACCCGTTGGGTGGGAGAGATTAAGTTACTCCTATGGAGTTCTGCGATGGCCGCCCTGGGGCTTGTGCTGATTCCCTTTGCAAACAATGTTCCTCAGTTACTGGCAGCGCTGTTATTGACAATTTTTGCCCAAGCATTAGGCAATCCAGTACTGGCCAGTTTACTCAGTCAGTTAGCTGGGGCGAAACAACAGGGTAAGACCCTGGGCTTGATGCAGTCTGTGAT
>NZ_QXHD01000002.1:5949-7033 GCF_011009555.1 Adonisia turfae CCMR0081
TTCGAACGAACTGAACCCATGTCCGCCATACTACTTGCAATTAAGCCCATTAAAAATGAGCAATAAATACGGGTAATTACTTAGAAGAATCATTCTATTAATGACAATAGATGTCAAGTATATTTAATTACATAAAGAAAAATATCCATTCAGAGCCCATACTAGTAACGCTTTATCAGGTGGCCGTTTACTATCTTCTTTAAATTAAAAAGAATCTTTCTCAATAACTTAATTTTGATATATACTCGATAAAACAGAAGCTTAATTGCAAATAAAAGTCAATTAAGTAGGGATTCGTCCGGGAGACTACATCTGCGTCATCTTGTGGTCTCCACTTTTTTTAGATGCGAACGTCTCAGGGGGAATGTCAAGTCTGCTCAACGCAAGCCAGAAATAATGCCTTTAAGCTGTCTTTGTTCTCCTCTCACTAGACAGCTTTTTCTTGTCAACCCTGGCCAGGGCTGCCCAACTCTCCATGGGCCACAGGTTGTTCCCTCTAAATACAGTGCGGAGACAGAATGCGGAGACAGAATGCGGAGACAGGCTATATGTAAAGAAGTGCAAAAAGTTATCAGTTACTAGTTGCAAGAACGTTGAACCCTATTGGTTTTCTTTGTTGCCTAAATTTAGAACAACAAGAGCAGACTACGCAGTGGAACATCTCAGGTGTTTAGGCTAGTTGCCATTAATTACTAGCTATTGTTTAACGGTGCCTGCTGCGCCATGGTGCAGCAGGCGCTACTGTGTAGGAGATAGCTCAAACGCAACAAAACAGCTATCTAACGTTAGCTTCGCTAAGGAGATTGAATAATGGCTCATGCAACTGTTAAGAGAGTTTCACCCACACAAACTGTACCCCGGCAAGCCAACTGCACTGCCTGTTTAAGTCGCAATTGTCCTATGGCTGGTGCTGCAGAGTATCCAGTACAGTTTTGCAATAGCTATCGGCAGGCCAACTGTTATTTCTGTGACAAGTCGGATTGTGCCCTAAATGGATCGCTAGATTCTCCTGTTATGGCGTGTGATCAGTTTGTGCCCATCGCTATTTAAGCTGTTGACAAGCTCTTGATTAAGCTCAGTCACT
>NZ_QXHD01000002.1:7043-8218 GCF_011009555.1 Adonisia turfae CCMR0081
TCTCAGCCTGTAGGCAGCCATTTGGCTGACTACAGGCGTACCTACCCTATGAGGGCAGGTATTTCTCCGCTCTCAGCAGGTTGGTAAACGCCGATAGCACATACAGGCGGTTGGCGTTTTTCGCCAGCCCACGGTAGCGAACCTTCGTATAGCCAAACTGGTGCTTGATCGTCCGGAACGGATGCTCAACCTTCGCGCGAACGCTGGCCTTGATCCCCTCCAGTATTTCCTGAAGCCGGTCCGCCAGCTTACTGCGGGTGCTCGGCCGCAGCGCGATCCGCCAATCCACATCCCGCCCTTTGAATTCATCTCGCTTATGGATACCGGCATAGCCTGCATCACCCCAAACCCGTTGCTCCTCACCATGAAGGAGTTCATCGGCTGCACTGAGGTCATGAACGTTGGCTGCAGTGGTCTCTATGCTGTGGATCAGACCGTCCCGATCATCCACACCAATATGCATCTTCATGCCAAAGTGCCATTGGTTGCCTTTCTTGGCCTGGTGCATTTCAGGGTCTCGCTCACCTTCCTGGTTCTTGGTCGAGCTGGGTGCGGCAATAATCGTGGCGTCAACGATGGTGCCCTCCCGCATCATCAGGCCTTGCTGGCGGAGCTGTGAGCTGACGGTATCGAAGATCACTTTGCCCAGCTTGTAGCGCTCAAGGAAATGGCGGAAGCGGAGAATGGTGCTCTCATCTGGCAGGCGATCAGACAAGCGGAGCCCGGCAAAGCGGCGCATCGACTCTATCTCATACAGGGCATCTTCCATCGCCGGATCACTGAGGTTGTAGAACAACTGCAGGCAGTGGACCCGAAGCATTATTGCCAGCGGGTACGGTGGATTCCCGTTCTCGCCCTTGGGATAGTGCTTGCGGAGCTTCTTCTCCAACTTCGCCCAGGGAATCAAGCCATCCATTTTCTCGAGGAACAGCTCCCGCCGCGTCTTGCGTTTCTTGTTTTGGTATTCGGCTTCGGCGAAAGTCAGTTGGCTCATGCTATATTCCAGTTGAAAGGGGCGACCGCCAAATTATCTCAAATTTTGGGGGTTGTGCAGAGATTCCCTAAGCTATAATTTCTGTTGGCAATGTGCAAAAACATAACAAGGCCAAGTACATTTGTGTGTAGTTCCCCAGGTTTGATAGATGTCTTAGAATTCTACTCCGTTTCTACGGGCG
>NZ_QXHD01000002.1:8228-20261 GCF_011009555.1 Adonisia turfae CCMR0081
CTAGGACTCCGTCAAAGTGACCGTGGTAAGCGTTCTCAAATCTGACAATGAGACGGCGTTGCGTGGCCGTGCGGGCTAACCGTAGAGCCGTCATCACGGCCTCTGAGCCGGACTGGGTAAAGGTGACCCGTTCCATGCCCGTCAGTTCATGGATGAGTTTGGCCACATCTCCCGCTAGTTCTGCCTGGGGACCGATTTGAATGCCGCGCTGTAGCTGGGTTGCGATCGCTTGCTGAACAAAGTCGGGGCGGTGACCAAATAGATAGACTCCAAACCCCATGGTGATGTCGATGTATTCGTTGCCATCGATATCCCACAGTCGAGCCCCTTCAGCTCGGGTACCCACAATGGGATAGAGCATCTCTTTGATGGAGGGCCGAAATCCGGCACAGGCACGACTATCGGCTAAATAGGGATGGCTAGTCTGCTTACGACGTTTTGACTCAGCCGTGCGCTGGGTGTAGCGCTGAATAAATGTGTGGAGATAGTGCTGCTGTGATTCAGTTAGGGACTGATGAGCTGCGGATACTGTTGTGGGGGGTGGAGAGGAGACATGTGGCGGGGCCGGTCGTTGCGGGGGCCGTGGTGGAGAAACCGTGGCTGGAGAAGCCATGGCTGGAGAGACCATGGCTGGAGAGACCGTGGCTGGCATTTGGGTGCCTTGCTGGGCATGACGCAGCAGCTCAATCTGTTGCGTCATTAGCTGCATCTGTTGTGACACAATCTGCTCTAAGCCCGTGGTAGCAACCACAGGACTCGTCCCCACAGACATGTCTGAAAACGCTGTTGTTACAGTGAGCGGTCCTTGGTTATTGAGTGGGGGAGAGTCGGTCGCTGCGGGCGTCCCAGTACTACTGTTGGGACTATGATCGGAATTACGGTTGGTCCCATCTGCCGTTTGCTGAGCGATAAAGTTAGATAACGCCTCTAGAGTCTGTAGATCTTCAAAGAATTGCCGAATGGTGACCGTCACACCAAAGCGGGCTTCAATGGCCTGAACAGCTTCAATCAGCACGATAGAATCAGCGCCCATTTCCAGGAACGGCGCTTGC
Organism: Adonisia turfae CCMR0081; assembly: GCF_011009555.1. Taxonomy (GTDB): domain Bacteria; phylum Cyanobacteriota; class Cyanobacteriia; order Phormidesmidales; family Phormidesmidaceae; genus Leptothoe; species Leptothoe turfae. The sequence goes on from NZ_QXHD01000002.1 coordinate 9,281, forward strand.
GAATCAACAGCGTCTGGCGAGATCTTTAGCAGCTTGGCCACCAGCGTTTTTAATTCTGTCTGTACCTGGGCAACGGGGTTGGACGGTACTAGGACCTTGGCGGTGTCCGTGGGGGTAGGTGGTGTGGGAGATGTCGGCATAAACCAATAGGACTGGCGTTGAAAAGGATAGGTGGGTAGGGCAATCCGCTGCCCCTGGGTTTGATTGATAGCGGCCCAATCGACGGTAAACCCTCGAACAGCTAGTTGACTGAGGGTTTTTAGCATCACGCATTCGTCATCTTGCTTCGGCACCAGGGAGGGCAGCCAAGGTTTGGTAGCTTCAGAAAAACTGCGCTGTGCGATTCCTAGCAGCGTGGGCTGTGGCCCAATTTCAAGCCATAGATTAGGGCGTTGGGCCAGCAAGGTCTTTAAACCAGTGGCAAACTGAACCGGTCGGCGCAGCTGTTGACACCAGTAATCGGCATCTGGGGCCGCTGTTAACGGCTGGCCCGTCAAATTAGAAATTAGCGGGATTTTTGGGGATGCATAGGTCAGGGTTTGGGCAAATGTTGCGAATTCCGCGAGCATTGGCTCCATTAACGTCGAATGAAAGGCGTGAGAAACAGGTAGGGGGCGGGTACGAATCCCCTGATCAGCAAGAATTTTTAAGACGGAGTCCACAGCTGTTTTGTTACCAGAGATGACGGTGTTGCCGGGTCCGTTGATGACAGCAATTTCCACCCCATCTAAGGTCTCTATTAAGGGCTGTAGTTGTTCAGGTGCAGCAAATACGGCGGCCATGGTGCCATCTAGCGGCAACTGTTGCATCAGACGAGAACGCAGGGTCACAAGCCGCAGCCCATCTGTCCAGCTTAAGCACCCCGCCGCACAGGCAGCAGCATATTCTCCCAGGCTATGGCCTAGAACAACCGTGGGGACAATCCCCCAGCTCCGCCACAGTTCACTAAGGGCATATTCCAAAGCAAATAGGGCGGGCTGGGTATACGCTGTTTGGTGTAGTCTGTTTGCCTGCTCTTCTGTTTCCGTAAACAATACTGTCAGGAGCGACGGGTCTAGCTCAGATTGCAAGGCAGCATCGCACTCATCTAAGATGCGTCGAAACACGGGCTGTGTGTCATAGAGTTGTCTCTATACTCTGACTTCCTAATACATACCAGAACCTACTGGAGTCCATATTCTTCATGACAAAATTTTACTTTGAAAGAGCCGCACCCAAAGTAATACAGGGTTCTGTCTACTTACCTAACTCTTAGACGATATAAGGTTCGAGATAGGACGTTATGCAATAGTTTGTCTGTGAATCCACTGTACGCCGGGCAGTGGCACACTAACCCCTTTGCAGGATAAGCCCACTGTCTGCTTACACAACCATCAAGTTTCCTTGGTTTGTGTCTGCGATCACTGTGGAGTGGACTGATTGGGTATTGACTGAAGGATTCAGAGGTTCTCTGATGCTATGGCCCAGTGAGGTGTGTGGAATTTAATTGATTTTGCTTGCTAAGCTACTTGAAATCTTATTTGATAGCCCTTTTATTTTGTAGCAATGATGATTCTATGGCGAGGATTACAAGCCTTAGTGATTACAGCATTAAACCCGATCTGCTTCAAAGCAGTTTCTATATCAAAGGTATAGTAGTCGTCACTCCAGGGTTCGGTACTCTTCATAAGGGTTGACAAAATGGGATTCAAATTCTGAATATGGGGAGACTTAGGATCGATGTCCACCAGGGCTATGCTGCCTCCCTTACGCAATAGACGAAAGGCTTCCTGGCAAATTTTCTGGGTTGCCTTGCGAGGCAGTTCGTGGATAACGTACTGTAGCGATACTAAATCAAAAGAGGCATTAGGTAAGCCTGTTTCCTCTGCCTGAGCATGACGCCATTCGGCAATTTCATTGTTGGTATCGCGATATTTTGCTACAGACAACATATAAGGGGAGAGATCTAAACCGACAGTGCGAACTGCGTGGTTTTGGCGTTGGGTGTAGTGCTGATGGAGATATTGAGTGGAAATGCCGATCGAACAACCCACATCAAGGAGATTTTTGACATCATTTGGGCCATATTGATCGAGAACTTGATGAATATTAGTGCGTAGCTTTGCCTGGGCTGCCTCCCAACTCAAAGCTGGCCAAATTCGTAATGGCATGGCGTAGGTAGCTGGTTCCGTTTCAAACGCTGCAATCCAACATAAGTTTCCTTTGGCATAAGCGTGAAAAGGGGCCTGATAATAGTCAGGATAGGTAACAGTAGGATTGTTCAACTGAGGTAACCATTTTTTTACATCAGAGGTTACCAATGTCTGAACTGTCTCACGCCATGGAATTCCTTTTCTCTCTGCCTTTTTAATCAATACTTGTCGGGCTTGCTGTTTCATTAAGGCATATAATGGCTTGGTACCGATTAACCGATTAACAAAATGAGATAGCCAAGTATCTCCAGCCCAGGCAGGAGTCTGCTTTTGAAAGGAGATAGTCTTATTAGTCATAGTCTTACTAATCATGGTGTTTGGCTCCTAGGATATTGTGTGTAGGTTTTGTTGTGATGATCTAACTATGGCAAAAAAAATCGGCGAAAAAAATTCCGTTTTGTTCAGGTTTATTTAGGAGAAGGTTCAGGTTTATTCAGGTGTCATGAAAATAAGTGCTCGAAATTAGTTGAATGGGGTGAATAGCTCACATCTAATCAATGGGTATCAAAAACTTCAGGAGCAGGAGCAAAAATCTGCCAGCATAACTAAAGAGAAAAAATTTACTGCCGCGCGGTAAGAGTATAAGTTGCTGCATCCAAATCCTGAACTTGTTTCTTAACAGCCCTAAGTCTCTAGTAAGCTAATAATCTCATCAAACTGATAATTCTCAACTAAGGCATTGAAGCGAGCAACAATAGCATTTCCCCTTTTATTTAAAGCACCATTGGACGTCACTGATATCTCACTAAGTAGCTGTTTTACCCGTTTACCCTTAAGGGAGCTAGCTGCCTGTTTTAGCTCGCTCACCCACTCAGTAGGCATAGCTTTTAGCGCTGCTGCTAGCTCATCAGTGGTAACAGGTTCAGGCGTTGTAGCGTTAGTCAAATTAGGGGGAACACTGACCGAGTCATAGACAAACTCAGCTCCCAAATGTTCACTAATCTTTTTCCAAATACTCTCTTCTTGAAACGGCTTGAGCACAAAGTCATCAAACCCAGCCTGACGCATTAATTCCTGCTTACCTTCGAATACGCTGGCTGTCAGGGCAATAATTATCGGAGATTTTGAGTTTTGAGTTTTGAGTTTTGAATTATCTCTCTCGACTTCCTCTGCCTCTGCTTTTTCTGCCTCTTCTCGAATCCAACGAGTCGCTTCATAGCCATCCATCTCAGGCATTCTCAAATCCATCCAGATCAAGTGGGGCTGCCACTCTTTCCAGGTTTCTATCGCCTCTTGCCCATTACTTGCCTTTCGGACCGAAAGGCCAACCGGTCTGAGCAAATCTAACATGACCAAACAATTATCCGGTTCATCATCCACAATCAACATGCGATAGTCAGGTTGATCTGGCACTAAACCGACCACCTTCTCGGTGTAACGTTGCACCGGGAAAGACTCACTGTCAGCAATCTCAATTGGCAAAGACACCTGAAAACAGGTGCCTAAACCAACGGTACTGCTGGCCGTTATCTTTCCTCCCATGAGATTGACAAATTTATCTGTAATCGATAGCCCTAAGCCACTGCCCTGCTTAATCTTATGTCCTGCAGTAGTTTGTTCAAAGGGAACGAATAACTGTTCTAAATCCTCCTTAGGAATACCAGGCCCCGAGTCTTCTATATCTAAGTGCAAAGTAGGCTGTTGAGCACTATCCACACTAGCCTTTAAGGTCACGGTTCCTTTTTCAGTAAATTTCACCGCATTGCCGACTAAGTTAATCAAGATTTGCCGTAGCTTCCCTTCATCAACATAGATATGCTGGGGTAGACTAGCATCAGGTTCTATGCGAAACTGCAACCCTTTTTCTTGCACTTTGAGACAAAACATCCCTTGAATGTCTCTGAGAGTTTCATGCAAATCACAATATTTAGCATTGAGCACAATTTGCCCTGCCTCAATTTTGGACATTTCCAAAATATTGTTGATCAAGGACAGTAAATGCTCACCGCTGCGGTTGATAATAGTTAGACGCTGCTGCTGCTCAGGCTTAAAGGATGTGTCTTTGCCAAGAATTTGGGTGAAGCCAATAATGCTATTGAGAGGGGTGCGGAGTTCATGACTCATATTGGCCAAAAATTCTGATTTGGCTCGGTTTGCACTTTCTGCTTTTTCCTTAGCCTGTTGAAGTTCTACTTGAGTGGCTCTAAGAGTTTGCAACGTTGCCCTCAGTTCTTGGTTACTTTTTGCTAATGTTTGCTGGCTTTGGGCAAGGGATTCAGTACGTTTGGCTACCTTTTGTTCCAATACCTGGTTTGCCTGGGCCAACGCTTCTTCGGCCTGTTTGCGAGCACTGATATCACGCACCATGATCAGCACCTCATCATCTCCTAACCCTGAGATACGCACCTCTTCATCCTGGATCTGACCATCCAAAATCATGCGGTGTTCGTAGACTTGCAGTTCTCCTGTTTGTAATGCCTGCTGAATATGATGCATTCTTTTTTTAGCCAAATCAGATGGTAATGATTCATCCACCGTGTTACCAGGCAAAAATTTGGTTACACCATAAACCCGTTGCAAGCGATTGTAACTAACAATTTCTAAATAGGTGCCATCTCTCTTTGCATGGATAAGCAGATCAGGAATGGCTTCAACAATGGCACGATTAGTGGTTTCACTCTGCTGCAGTGCCTCAAAAGAATCCTTGAGCTGACTGGCCATTTTATTAAAGGCTCCGGCCAGGGTATCAATATCGGCAATGGGGCTGGGGACTATTTGCTGCTCTAAATCTCCTTGAGCTAGTTTTTCTGAGGCTTGGGCCATGGCCATTACTGGGGCCGTAATCCATCGGGCAGTGGCAATGCCAGAGAGGATAGCGACGGCCAGTGCGATCGCACACAAAACCAACGTATTACGAGTATTTGTATCAATCTGGGCCGTAAAGTCTGCCTTGGGAATCACCACCACCATCAGCCAGTCCAGCCCACGGCCATCTTGAATTGGAGTGACCTGTAAAAATTGCCGCTGGCCATCTAGCTTAAACGTAAACCGCTGACTGGTTGTAATGTGTTCAAAACTGTCAAACCGCTGCAATAAATCTTCGGTAGCGGCATGAATTAAGGGATGGCGGCTCTTTATTGCCGCCAGTCGTTCCTCTTGTCGATTTACCTTTAGAAACGGAGGTTCTGGTACCGAACTGGCAACAATATTCCCTGAACGTTCAACAATAAAGACCTGGCCATTGTCACTGACATTCAGCTGTCGTAAAAAGTCGCTGATGTTAGATAGTGTCAAATCCACCGCCAGCACCCCTAACAGCTGGTCCGCCACTACGGGTACAGCATGGGTAATCCCCAAACGGGGAGGATTCGCAAATACGTAAATTGGGGACCATGTAGACTGCCCAGCCGCCACGGCTGCTTGATACCAGGGGCGTGTTCTTGGATCAAACCCATCCTGATTGAGTAACGTTTTGCGATCGCCCTGCTGATCTAACTGATAAATCTCTCGGTTAGGGACTGTGCGCTGATCTTTGATTCTTAAGGTGGTGAGAACCTGATTCTCACGCCATATACCGACAAACTCTCCATCAGGATTACCAAAATAAACATAGGGAACGGCTTCAGAGATTTGGATCTGCTCCCAAAAGTAGCGGGCCATAGCATCGTAGTCGGTCAAATCAAAATACCCCGCCTCAATTGCCGCCACATTGAGTTGTAAAAACTGGTGAGGAGTATCAGCAAAGGTTTTGACATGGGTTTCCACCCCTGTAGTCACCTCATCACTGATCTGCTTGACCAGATCATCCACTGACTTCTGAGCATTACGAAATGCTAACCAGCTTGTCAATCCGACTGCTGCCATAAGTTGCACAACAAACGACACCACCAGGGCCTGACGAAGACTGAGCTTAGCGTTTTGAAAATGGCGCATGAATCTAGAGACAATAACGCTTATCTAGTCCATTGGATTTCGTTTAAGGATAGTGCGACTCGCATGATTTAGGTCATACCTTTCATCTGTGCTGCCAACCAGGTGTCAAAGCATTCATCCAGTAAACGCTGTTTCAAGCCATCGTTTAATTCGGCAGACACCCGCTCTTCCAGCCGCAAGATAACAAACCATTCGCCAATGGGAATGGGAAACCATAGCTGACCTACTTGACTCACTGACAACAGTCGCGCAATAGCACGATGAGGCTGCATCAGAGACACAGGCCCCACTAAACCACCCACTTCAGCTGATGACCCTTTAGAGTAGGTTTTTGCCAGGTTAGCAAAGGTATCTTCGTTTTTCTGAATGCGAAAATAGATGTCTTGGGCCAGACTGCTATCACGGGTACGAATGAGCGAATAGATCACCTGGTCAAAATCATGTTTACGTTTGGCATACAAAGACCCTAGCTGATGCGCCCATTTATTCTCTTTAAATCGTTGGACCTTAAACTGACGAATGGCTAAGGCTTCTAATTCGTCTGGCACCAGCCCTCGTTGACGACAAAATGCCTGCTGGTCTTCTACTGAAAATAAGTTATATCGCATGTCAAACTGCTGACAGGCAATTCTAATATCGTCAGGTGTGAGTTGAATGGATGCGATCGCTTGATCAATGACCAGATCTCGCTGTAATTGCGGCAGCAGTTGGTAGCGTTTGAGTAACGGTACCAAATCCATCGTACTAAGGGCTTGGGCATCAAATTGCAAGGTTGTATTCATAGCAGTGCCTCCTGAGAAAATGCCATGGACAAGGTCCAATATCGCGGAAAGCTACAGCAAAAAAAATACCGAAAAGTTCAGGTTTATTCAGGTTTAAATTCAGGTTTTTCAAAACGCTTTGGCTAATAGGACAATCTCATAGCGATCAGATAGAAATTCGCTATAGTCTGCCAAGTCATCTAACCCAGCCGCTCCTAAAAGAACTTCGCCTAATGCCCACAGGGTCAAACCAGTCATAAGTTGCTTCCATTTCCATGAACCAGAACGGCCATGGGCAGAGCGAGTCAAGTTCTGAGTTCTTAATGATGTCGTTATCGAGATAGCAGAGCGAGTCAAGTTCTGAGTTCTTAATGACGACGTTATCGGGATAATAGTCTGCATCACTTAAGCCCCTTACCGCATAGCCAATCGTTTGAGATGACTCAAGTATTGCGGTGATAGCAAGCAGAAAAAATCCCGAAAAGTTCAGGTGTTTGACCAGAAAAGGTTAGGAAAATTCAGTATGATCTTAGCTATCCCTCAAAATGTGACGGAGATTGGCTCAGTTGCTTCAATCATCTCAATATCACATTCAAAATAAGATTTACGAAAGTACACAGTCCCTGGTGTATCGAGGAACTGTGCTGTCGGAGGGAAACGGTTTGACCCAGGGACAGACTGTCATTATCAAACAGCTTAAAAACAATTATCCGTCCTCAAAGGCTTTAGCACGTTTCCGCCAGGAATATAGCATCTTGCAACATCTTGCCTTTCCTGGGGAGGCCAACTTTGGGACAAACCTGTCCCCTTCCACAGAAAACGAAACATCAGCTGGCAATGAATATATTGTTCAAGCCTATGGATTAGAATCCCATGAAAAAACTCTTGTTATTGTTCTAGAGGACTTTGGCGGTAAGTCCCTCAAAAATCTGCTTCATGGTGGGGCCATGGCCATAAACCAGTTTCTCACCATTGCCATCAAAATCACCCAGGCATTAGGATACATTCACAGAGCCAATGTGATCCATAAGGACATTAATCCCTCTAACATTGTTTTCAATGAGATCTCACAAGAGTTAAAGCTGATCGATTTTGGTCTCGCCACCCAGGTACCCCAAACCAGTGTCCGGTTAGAAAGTCCAAATGTATTAGAAGGCACCCTGGCCTATATTTCCCCTGAACAAACGGGTCGGATGAACCGGCTATTGGACTATCGCACAGACTTTTATTCTCTGGGGGTGACCTTCTACGAACTGTTAACTCAAACCGTACCGTTTTATGCCGACGATCCCTTAGAAGTCCTCCATCAACATTTAGCTCAATCCCCACCCTGTTTACAAGAAAAACGACCGGATATACCCACGGTTATTTCAGACATTGTTCTAAAGCTGCTGAGTAAAACAGCTGAAGAGCGTTACCAAAGTGCCCAGGGTATTCAGGCAGACTTGCAGCGGTGTTTACACCAGTTAGAAACCGAGGGAACTGTAGAACAGTTTAGCCTGGCCAGTCAGGATTATCCCCACCAGCTCAAAATTCCCCAAAGACTCTATGGTCGTGCAGCTGAAATTAACCAGTTGCTCGAAATCTTTAACCAGGTAGCCACGGCAGAAAAGACCGAGTTGTTGTTGGTCACGGGGCATTCAGGCATTGGGAAATCGGTCCTGGTTCAGGAAGTTTATAAACCTATTACTGAGAAGAAGGGATATTTTATCTCCGGTAAGTTTAACCAGGTGCAGCGAAATACCCCCTACGCTGCTGTAGTGGATGCATTTAGCAACCTGATACGGTTATTACTGACTGAGGATCAAGAGCGGCTGCAATCTTGGAAACTAAAACTGCTGCAGGCCTTGGGAAACAGTGGTCAGGTGATTGTGGATGTGATTCCAGATTTAGAGTTGGTCGTTGGCCCTCAGCCCGTTGTCCCTAAGCTGGGGGCAACAGAAACCCGTAATCGCTTTAATTTAGTTTTCCAACGCTTTGTTCAAGTCTTTAGCGATCCCACCCACCCCCTGGTAATTTTTCTGGATGACTTACAGTGGGCTGATGCGGCAAGCCTCCAGCTGATCCAACTGATTTTGACCAATCCTAAAATGAAGTCCCATCTGTTTATTGGGGCCTATCGGGATAATGAAGTCAGTCCCACACATCCCTGGATGATGGTGCTCAAGGCCTTGAAGGAGGAAGGTGTTAACCCTCGCCACCTGGCTCTCCACCCCCTGACCCACCAGCATATCCAGTCCCTGTTATCGGATACATTCCGCTGCGATCTGACAGCTGTTGATATCCTTGCCCAGCTAATCACCCAAAAAACCAACGGTAATCCCTTTTTTGTAAACGAGTTTCTCAAAACCCTTGCTGCCGAAAACCTGGTTTACTTTGATAGGCAACAGTGTCATTGGCAATGGGATATTCAACAGGTTCAAGCTCAAGACATTACCGACAATGTCGTAGAGCTAATGTTGGTCAAGCTGAAAAAGCTACCTCAAGCCACTCAGCAGCTGCTCTGTCTAGCCGCTTGTGTAGGGACCCAATTTGACCTGAAAACCTTGGCTGTTCTTGAGCGCAAACCAGATACAGATATTGCCCCAGACCTGATGGTGGCTGTCCAGGCCGGACTGATTTTAACCACATCACAAACAGATGCCAATTTACTGATTCAAGAATACCGATTTTTACATGATCGGGTGCAGCAGGCTGCCTATGACACCATGAGCGACAGCCAGCGGCAACAGCAACACCTGTCCATTGGCCAACTGCTATGGCATACGGTTCCAGCAGGAGACTGGAGTGATACCCTGTTTGATGTTGCTGATCACCTCAACATTGGCCGCAGACACAATACCGATACAGGCTTTCCATTGAAGCTGGCTGAACTCAATTTAAAGGTGGCTCAAAAGTCCAAAGATGCTACTGCCTACGACGCTGCCCACACCTATCTTGATGTGGGGCTAGATTGTTTACCAGACAATTGCTGGAATAATCACTATTCCTTGACTCTGGCGCTGCATCAAGCCCAGGCAGAAGTGGAGTACCTTCTGGGTAATTTTGACATCTCCCATCAACTGTTGGAAATTGTTTTAACCCAAGCTCAAACGGTCATGGACCGAGCTGAGGCATATAACCTACTGGTAATTCAGTCCACCCTTAAAACTGAGTATGCCCAGGCACTGGATTACGGTCGGCAGGCACTACAGCTGTTTAACATTGACTTTCCCCAAGAGAATTTTTCAGCAGCCTTTACCCAAAGCTGCAACCATCTTCAGGCCCGTTTGGACGATCGTCCCCTGGCGTCACTGCTAGAGCTGCCTGAAATTGTTGATCCTGAGCAACAGCTCGCGGTTAAAATCCTTTCTAATATTGGGTCAGCAGCCTATCGTTATAACCAGGCTGCCTGGCAAATCGTCGTTGTTCTGTCCATTAACCTGTTTTTAGACCATGGCAATGTAGCTGAGTCGTGCTATGGCTATTCCAACTATGGCACGCTGCTGGGCTCAGTCTTAGGTAACTATGAAGCCAGCTATGAGTCCTGCTTAGTATCTCTCAGACTGAGTGAACGATATAACAATTTAACTCAGAAATCGCGGGCCTGCTTTATTTTGAGTAACTTTGTGCACTCATGGGTCAAACCTGTCAAAGAGGCCGACGACATCAACCAAACCGGGGCACAGGTAGGTTTAGAATCCGGTGAACTGCAATATGTGGGCTACACCATCAGCTATCGCATTTCCAATTTGTTCTTTCAGGGCAAAAACCTGGAAGCCTTAATGGTGGATTTGCAAGATGCCCTAGCGTTCTGTCGCCAGGTCAAGAATCAGTGGGCTATCGATGCGCTACGGGGATATGAGTTAGTTCTCCAGCAGTTATTAACTCCTTTGGCAGAGGCCCCAGCTGAAGTCTCTGCGGAGGACGACCTGGCTCAGTTACCCGCAGCAGTGGAAACATCCTATATTCAAGCCTGTACAGACCACAAAAGTTTTAGTGGCCTCTGCCGCTACTACATTCTCAAAGCCATTATGGGCTATATGGACAGGGAGTTTGAGCTAGCCCTGGACTATGCCCGACAAGCCAGGGAACTGCAAAGTTATATTCTGGGGGTGATTTCCAATGCTGAACTCAACCTGTACACCTCCCTTATTCTGATCCAACTTTATCCAG
>NZ_QXHD01000003.1:0-2721 GCF_011009555.1 Adonisia turfae CCMR0081
CCAAAACAGAGCTGGTTACCCAGTACGTGAGTGATCGGCTTAAAGCAAATCCCGCCGTAGATAGCGTATACATTTCCCAAGAGCCCGCCGAAGCCTCAGCCGTAGCTCGACTAAAACCCAAACAAGAACGCCTATCGCGAGGCCAGTTTGAAAACGATATGCGCCAGGTGCTACGACAGATTCCCGGTGCCCGCATTAGTTTTGAAAACCAGGGTGGCGCGGGTGGTAGCGGTAAAGCCCTGGAGGTGACTTTGCGTAGTGACAATCCTGCAGCTCTCAAGGCCACGTCCGATGCCCTCACCCAGGAAATGCGCCAGATTTCTGGGTTGGTGGAGGTGAGTTCCAGTGCCAACCTGGTACAGCCCGAGATTTTGATTCGCCCTGATGTGCAACGGGCAGCTGACTTGGGTGTAACAGTCAGAGACATTGCCAGTACTGCCTCCCTGGCCACACTGGGTGATGCCGAATCTGACCTGGCGGAATTTGATGTGGGCGACCGCCAGATTCCTATTCGGGTACGGCTAGCCTCAGAGTTTCGCAATAACCTATCCACATTAGAAAACCTCAAGGTTCTCAATAACCAGGGACAGCTGGTTCCTCTGATTGCCGTCGCCGACATCGAGTTTGGCAGTGGTCCAGCCCAGATTGATCGATTGGACCGCTCCCGGCAGGTCACCATTGGTGCCAACTTAGACGGCATCACCCTGGGTCAAGGGTTACAGCAAGTTTATGCCCTTCCCTCCTTTGTCAATCTCCCCGCAGGGGTTTCTCAACAACCCTCCGGCGATGCCGAAATCATGCGAGAAGTCTTTAGCCGGTTTGGTATTGCCCTGGCGACGGCGATTGTCATGATCTACGCAGTACTAGTCTTGCTGTACAACAGCTTTATCTATCCCTTTGCGGTGATGGTCGCTCTGCCCTTGTGTATTGGTGGGGCACTGTTGGGACTGATGATTGCCCAGAAACCCTTGGGGCTGTTTGCCTTGATCGGCATCGTTCTGTTAATGGGTCTGGTGACCAAAAACTCAATTCTGCTGGTGGACTATGCCCTGATGGCCCGAGAAAAAGGAATTGCCCTCCGGCAGTCGGTGATTGAAGCGGGTCTGACACGACTCCGCCCAATTTTGATGACCTCTATTTCCACCATGGCAGGCATGGTACCCATTGCCATGGAGTGGGGTGCTGGCGGTGAAACCCGTAGCCCCATGGCCATTGCCGTTATTGGTGGTTTCTCGACAGCCACCCTACTCACCCTGGTGGTGGTGCCGGTATGTTTCACCTTTATCGCTCAGTTTAATGAAGGTATTGGCTCTCTGCTAAGGCGGCTAACGGGGCTGGGTCGAGAGGAAGATAGTGATGAGAAACCAGAGGCGATCGCAACTGGTGTGAAATAGTTCTCGCAACACCATCAACAACGACAAACAGTGAACCAGGGATCTGGTTCACTGTTTTTTAATAGCAACCGACACAATCACCCTCTAAATATGAAACGGTGATCTCTCTTGAAACAATTGAGACAGCATTTAAGAATGGACACATGAAGATGTAAAAAGATGCAAATCCCTGATTTTCAGATGTGCAAACTCAACAAAGATATTGTTCTTCTATATCAATCTCGCATGTTAATCCATAGGATTTCCTGACATTTTTTCAAAACACATTACGAACGCCAAAGGCTTCTTGGACAGGTTGTTGCAAAAAGTAATAGATATAGAAGCCACTAAAGGCCACAGCTGCCAAACTGATGGGGTTGACCATCAGTAGGCCCCCTAAATTGCCAAAAATACCCAGGGCCTGCAGCATTAGATTTAAGTACCAGGCCCATGACTGTAGCGCCCATAGGCCAATTGCGATCGCAGCGTTCGCCAATGCCAGCACTAGAAATATTCCCCCCATCACTTTAGGAAACGTTTCTATGACCTCTGGAGGCAGTTGCTCTAATAGCCCCGACATCTCAGGCTCTAGACGCATCTGCTCTAGAATTATTTTGCTTAGAAAAAAGGCAGCAATCCCCATCAGACCTAGCAATATGGCCTGTAAACCATCAATAATGGCCAAAATTGTCACACCTACGGGTCGTTTCATAACTCTGGGACAGCATCTGTAGTTTCACGGTATAGCAATTAAGGACGATTGGGGGCAAGTATGACTCGCTATAATCATGGCGACTTATTTTCTTAGAAACTCCCTATGCAGTTTGCTCCCGTCATTGCCAAGGATCTATCGGTTCGACCCGCTCAAGTGGAGGCAGCGTTAGAACTACTGGAAACGGGGGCAACGGTACCGTTTATAGCCCGCTATCGTAAGGAAAAGACGGGGGAACTGGATGAACGGCAACTGCGGCAGATCGAAGAGCAGTTTGCCTATCTGACGGAGCTAACGAACCGCAAGCAAACGGTGCTGGAGTCGATTGAAGGCCAGGGCAAGCTGACGGATGAATTACGCGATCGCATCCAGCGTTGTACCAGCAAAACTGAGCTAGAGGACCTTTACCTGCCCTATCGGCCTAAACGTCGTACCCGTGCCACCATAGCCCGTGAAAAAGGTCTAGAACCGCTAGCCCAGCAGATTGCTCAACTCAATAAAACTGGCGAAGCCGTGAAATCGCTGGAAGATCTGGCGGCTAACTTTATCACGGACGATGTGCCCGATGCAGCAACAGCGTTGCAGGGGGCGTCGGATATTTTGGCAGAGGGCGTTGCAGAGCAATCGGATCTGCGG
>NZ_QXHD01000003.1:2821-6595 GCF_011009555.1 Adonisia turfae CCMR0081
GTAAGTACTTCAAAACTGTCTGAAGTGTCCCGAATGCTGGCGGAGAACTGCCCAGCGCTGGAGATATTGAGATATGTGGTGAAGGGCAAGAAAAAGCTTTCAAAATCAGTTCAGAGCTTATTAGGTAATAGTAGAACTGCAGGAGTGTAGACAGCTTTTTTAGATTCTATCCAGAACAAACAGAATTATTTTTGTTAATTACCTACGGATTTATTGCCATCTAAAATCAATATTCTGAGAAAACTTGTTTTCTGGTAATTCACAGAATCTTTACCAGAATTCGGGGAAATGGCTGTGACTTTTTTTTCTCAGAGCTTTTCATAATATGGGAGCTGAAAATAAAAAACTTTTTCCATGACTGAGCAGAATTCTACCGTTGAGCACCAGATTCGTCCGACTGTCTTGCAGGACCAGCTTGGTATTAAAAAAGATGCTTACTATGCTTATCTGAAGCATTTGGGTATCACGGCTGAGAAGGATTCTACTAGTAAGGCATTTCTGAATTCTGAGCAGGAAAATTTAATTCGAGCACTCCGTAAGCATGTGGTTGCTGGTGGAAAGATTGAGGCTTTTAAGGTTGATGAGCAACCGGTAGCGCTGGCTGTTGCCGATGGTGGCGAACTAGGACAGGTCACTGAGCACCCCGTTGAGGAAATCAATCCAGCCCAGGGGTTAGATATGGAAGCGCTGTATCTGGAGGCTTCTGAGCTTGCGGCTCAGCGGCTCACAGCAGGGCAACAGGTGGTGATGGCGATGGCTAGCCGCATGACCTATGAAGATTTGCATCCTACCGCTAAGGCTAAGGTTGACCATGTGCGGACGGTCGCTGTCCCAAAGTTCAATGCTCAGGAGGTGGCGGAAAACCTTCTGAATCAATGCCGTCAGCAGATGCAGGTGGCTTAGGGCAGACAACCGAGGGGTTTAAGCATGTGTGCGCTGCTATCGATTCGGGTAGCAGCGTTTTGGTGCTGGCTGAGTTGGGGATGGTGGGGACAATGCCCCAGGACTTGGCCAAGCATTATGGGGGTGAGTATGAGATCGCAACCGCCATTTACAAAGGCAGTGGCAAAAAGTTCTTTGTGGCTATTGCTGAACAGTTGGATATCCCAACGACTGAGCCGAAGTACAACAAGGAGGGTGAGCCGGTCGGTGAGAAGGCAATGACCATGGATGCGCTCAAGGATGAAATCGCTGAAAATATTGGTCCTCAGACGTTGCTGATTTTCCCTGAGGCAAAGCGATGAGGGACATTCAAACGTTTTTCACAGGGTCTTATTGGGAGTCATTTTCGATTGTGTAGGGTCAGTTTTGCCCCCCTCAGATTTAGGTATCTGGAAAGCCCTAACCACAATAGTTTCAAAAGGTAGGGGTTCAGATTCCATTACCCCGAAAGGGGACGGAAACCTGCTTGTGCTGCACTAGCGAACTCGGTGTTACCGCGGTTCAGATTCCATTACCCCGAAAGGGGACGGAAACTCAACAGATGTGCAGGAAGACCCCATATGACTGTAAATGTTCAGATTCCATTACCCCGAAAGGGGACGGAAACGTGATAGCTTGCCATGCAGCCTCACTGCATGCGTGGTTCAGATTCCATTACCCCGAAAGGGGACGGAAACTCAACCTCGCTCTGTTCTGTTGTGCTACAGCAACACAGTTCAGATTCCATTACCCCGAAAGGGGACGGAAACCTGCACCGCCGCCTGCGCCAAACGTTCCCGACACAAGTTCAGATTCCATTACCCCGAAAGGGGACGGAAACCCTAGTAGATAGTTAGCGCGCGCTTGAAGAATCGGGTTCAGATTCCATTACCCCGAAAGGGGACGGAAACAATTGACAGAAGGCAATCGAAGCAGTGAGTGCGATAGTTCAGATTCCATTACCCCGAAAGGGGACGGAAACAGTTCTCTGATTGGGTCAGGGTAATAGGTCAATGAGCGTTCAGATTCCATTACCCCGAAAGGGGACGGAAACTCGGCGGCCTAGAAGCCATTAAAACAGAGATTATGGTTCAGATTCCATTACCCCGAAAGGGGACGGAAACCGATGTATCTTAATCTACATCATCAGTAATAGTTAAGACGGGTTCAGATTCCATTACCCCGAAAGGGGACGGAAACCTTTACTGCATACTTTCGAAAAGCTCAGCTAATGCAATGGTTCAGATTCCATTACCCCGAAAGGGGACGGAAACCCGCAGCAGCGAGTACGAAGGGCAACGTACCAATGACGTTCAGATTCCATTACCCCGAAAGGGGACGGAAACCTGCCCGCAACAGCATATTAAGGCTGTTTTTAGTGATTGTTCAGATTCCATTACCCCGAAAGGGGACGGAAACCAAACAATTGAGCACGGCATGTCGCTATATTTTGAAGGGTTCAGATTCCATTACCCCGAAAGGGGACGGAAACTATCCAACCGTTCCAGAAGCAAACCCAAGCCGAATAGTTCAGATTCCATTACCCCGAAAGGGGACGGAAACTATCAACCCCTTCAGCAAAGGAATTAGACTCAGACGTTCAGATTTCATTACCCCGAAAGGGGACGGAAACACCAAACGCCGTGGTCAATAGTAACGTAGCCGCGAGTTCAGATTCCATTACCCCGAAAGGGGACGGAAACTGTTGTCAAAACCCCGAGAAAACACCTTTCACAGTGTTCAGATTCCATTGCCCCGAAAGGGGACGGAAACAGTTTCTAACGCAGTCTCCACAACGCGAACGAGAATCCGTTCAGATTCCATTACCCCGAAAGGGGACGGAAACATTATCACCGTCTAAGTCATCCTTATTATCTTCTAAAAGTTCAGATTCCATTACCCCGAAAGGGGACGGAAACCTTATATTAGATGAAGCAACATGGCCGGTCACCACGTTCAGATTCCATTACCCCGAAAGGGGACGGAAACACAATCACCTAACAAAGCGTTAGTAATCATCTGTGTTCAGATTCCATTACCCCGAAAGGGGACGGAAACACTTTAACTTCCGCCCCACGTTGACAAGCGCAAAGTGTTCAGATTCCATTACCCCGAAAGGGGACGGAAACTAACATGCTGTATCTGGTTGGTGCCGAATATGCATGGGTTCAGATTCCATTACCCCGAAAGGGGACGGAAACCTAGCATCATACCACATACCGTATGGTCAATACCGTTCAGATTCCATTACCCCGAAAGCGATTATGTTTGCTGTCAAGGGCGGTTATTGAAAAAACGTGAGAATACAGCGTTGCAACAGTGGGTTCTCACCGTCTTTTTGACGGCAAATGTTGAAAATCAATCACACTCCTCTATTCTCTCTTTTCTAGTGTTAAAAAGGAGCAACAACTTATCTAAATTGATCAGAAAAAGGTTCTACATTTGCACAGAAAAAAGCGCTGTGACCATGGAAACTAGGCCGTTTGGAAGAATGCTGTGACTTTGTTGTCATCCCAGGGTTCATTCTTCTTGACCATTGCGTTCAAACAGATGATAAACTTTCTCATACACGCAATAATCGCCACTTTCTTAGCTTTCCCTCTGGCCAGTAGCTGTTGATAGAAGGCACGAATCGGTGGATTGCACTTCAGCGCTGATAAAGTGGCCATGTATAGCAGCGCCCGCACCGCGCCTCGACCGCCCCAAATACGTCGCTGTCCCTGAAAGCGACCGCTGTCTCGATTAAAGGGCGCAACACCGACCAACGCTGCAATCTGTCGCCGATTGAGCGTACCGAGCTCCGGCAACAACACTAGAAAGCTTGCCGAAATTAGCGGGCCAATGCCTTTGGGG
>NZ_QXHD01000003.1:6605-8056 GCF_011009555.1 Adonisia turfae CCMR0081
CAGGAGCAGGCTCTGGCGCAATCGGCGCGGGGGCAGCCACTGGCTCAGGGTCAGATGACGTAACCGCTGGAACAGCCGGGGCCGGGGCCGGGGCCGGAGCAACAGGAGCAGGTGCTGGGGCCGGACGACTGCTACGACCCACTTCCGGTTGTCTTCTTGGAGCTGCAGGCTCGGAAGATGCCGCTGCTGGGGCTGAATTTTCGACAGGTTCAGGTTCTGAACGCTGTGGAGGGGAAGCTTGGGGCTCAGGTTCACTCGAAGAACGGCTGCCTGCCTTGTCTGCCACAACTTTCCTTGGTTTTATGGGTTTTGCCTCAATTGACCCCTTCCGACCTGACAAACGGGGTAGTTCTGGGAATTTTTCCACTGGCAGATCTTCAATGAATTGAGAAACAAACTGCCGCCAGGCGTAAGCCGCTGTACTACTTGCCCCGCGAGTGGGGCTACTATCATCATTACCAAACCAAACACCCACCACCAGCTGAGGCGTAAAACCGATAAACCACAGATCTCGATTTTTCTCAGAGGTTCCTGTTTTTCCTGCTATTTGTCGACCACTAATATAGGCGTTGCTACCAGTGCCACCGTCAACTACACTGCGCATCATCCAGGTCATGATGGCGGCGGAGGTTTCATCAATGGCCGCCTTAGGCTCATCGACAAACTCATACAGCACTTCGCCAGTACGGTTGGTGATTCGCTTAATGCCGTGGGCCTCCACATATTTACCATTGGCAGCTAATGTACCGTAAGCATTTGTAAGCTCCAGCAAATTCACCTCTGAAGACCCTAAAGCCAAGGAATAAGCGGGCAATAAATCTGATTTAATGCCCATCCGTTTAGCTAAGGCAATCACGGGTTCAAAGCCAACTTCCACCAGAACCTTAACGGCCACAATGTTAATGGAGGATGCTAACGCCCTACGGAGTTCAACGTTACCGCTAAAGCGATCGCCGTAGTTTTTAGGCTCATAACCATCGACAACATAGCGGGCGTCAACATAGCCCTTATAGGGAGACATGCCGCTTGCGATCGCAGCACTATAAACAAATGCCTTAAACGTAGAACCAGGCTGGCGCTGAGCTTGAGTAACCCGATTAAACTGACTGTCCTCGAAGTCAGTGCCCCCCACCATTGCATGAACCTGACCAGTCTTAGGATTCAGCGCAACAATTGACCCTTGCTCAAAGCGCTGCCAGCCACTATACTCTTCCAAGACTTCTTCCAGTGTGGTTTCAGCCGCCCGCTGCCATTTAGGGTTCAAGCTAGTTTCCACCACTAGACCACCTGCCTCAATCTCGTCTTGAGAAATCAGCTGAGGCAATTGCTTCTGCACATAAATAGTGAAGTAGGGAAACTCACTATAGAGAAACTTAGGCTCGTTGGGCGTAGTCGTTACCTCACTCTCATAAGCTGTATCGGCCTGGGCCTGAGAAATCACTCCATTTTCC
>NZ_QXHD01000003.1:8156-14160 GCF_011009555.1 Adonisia turfae CCMR0081
GAGGGTTGGAAATCGGCGGGGGGGCGGGGGGTTGCGGCTTGGGTTGCGGCTCATCGACCCCGGTCCCTACGGATACCAGGAAAAACCCTGGTGCATCATCACTATTAAGCCAGTCCTTGAGCACCTTAGTCCGAAAAAAGGTTTCACCCTCTACATCACCCTGACGTGGGGACTTGTCAATTTTCTGGCGGTAGTAACCACCCTCCATTAGATAAATGGCTTTATCAGTTTCCTTAATCCAAGTCCCCATAGGTCCTCCAAACGATGCTGATGTAGGAAAGCGAAATGTTAACCAAGCTCAGGTCCCTGCAAATGTTAGCAGGATATGACTATGCGGTTAGATATCTAAATAGATATCTATTTGTTGGGTTTTTGGTGGATTTTTAGGTGAATTTCAATGAATCTAAATCAATTTAAAATCCTCTCTAGTTTCCTGAAACCCAGCCTTGCCGCTCCTGAGTATGATTTAGCCTTGCCAATAGCCTGGATTGGCAAGTTTCACAGAGCCGTTCATCCCCTAAACTGATTTAGTTGAGGCAATGGGAATTTCAATCAGAAACTGGGTCCCTGGCTGGTTTGGAATGGGCTCACACCACAGTTTGCCTTTGTGGGTTTCAGTTACGATGGTGTAACTGATGGACAACCCCATACCGATACCTTTGCCGACGGATTTGGTCGTAAAGAAGGGGTTGAAGATTTGCGATCGCAAATTTTCCGGCACGCCCATACCGTTATCCATAATTCTGATCAGCAGCCGATTATCCTGGATCGCTGTCGAAATTTTAATCATGCCGGGATCTGCGATCGCATTTTCCACAGTTCGGTGAGCATCACGCTCATTCACAGCCTCAATGGCGTTACTCAACAAATTCATAAATACCTGATTGAGCTGCCCTGCATAGCATTCAACCAGAGGTAAGACCCCGTAATCTTTAACAACCTGAATATCAGGATAGTGATTGCTACGTTGCAAGTGACTTTGCAAAATGGTGAGGGTACTATCGATACCCTCATGGATATCAGCCAGTTTAATCTCTGCCTCATGGTGTCGCGAAAACGTCCGCAGAGAAAGCACAATGTCACAGATCCGACTAGTGCCAAGGCTCATAGAGTTTAAGATCTTCATTAGATCCTGCTCAAGATAGTCCAGATCCAGTTCATCGATCTTGTCAGCAACTGCCTTTGGAGGGTTGGGAATATGCTGCTTATAGAGTGAGATAATGCTCAATAGATCTTCCACATAGCGCTCAGCGTGGTGAAGATTGGCATGGATAAAATTCACTGGATTATTGATTTCATGGGCAACCCCTGCAACAAGTTGCCCCAAGCTCAGCATCTTTTCATTATGTACCAGTTGTATTTGTGTTTTCTTAAGTTCCTCAAGGGCCCGCTGTAGCTCTCTCTCGGCCTGCGTTCTCTCAGTAATTTCACTGAGTAACTGCATTTGTGTGTGTCGCAATGTCAGGTGCACTTTAACCCGTGCTAGCACCTCATCAGGGTGGATCGGCTTAGTAATGTAGTCAACGGCACCTATGCTGAGGCCTTTAACCTTATCGACCTCATCGGTCAGGGCTGTCATAAAGATAACTGGAATATCTCGGGTCCTTGGATTCTGCTTGAGTTTTTCACAGACTACAAATCCATCCAGCCCTGGCATCATCACATCCAGTAGAATAAGATCTGGAACTATTTTTTCTAATTTCTTAAAAGCACTCTCTGCATTTTTAGCAATTGAAACTTTGTAATTAGACTGTTGAAGAAATTCATAGAGGAGTTTAATATTAGTTGGAATATCATCAACAATCAAAATTTCACTTCGTTGGGAGCTCAACATAATCTAGCGAGGTCCAAAGAAAAAATTAACGAGGTATTTAAAGTAAGCGTTGAATCTGGTGAGTCTAGTTACTCTAGATTTCCCAAAAGTTAGTTTGTCTCTAAAGGGACATCCTATGGTTTAAAAGTTTATATGGGGTTTCACAAGTTGGACAATCCCTTCATCATCAAAGTCATCAGCTAGTTTCAACAACTGATCAACAAATGGAGCATAGTCTGAACCAAGCTGTTTGAGGTGAGCAACTTCAGCTTGAATATCTGCAATATACCCCTTTTCAGCTGCCTCATAGAGAGGCATCAGGATATCTGAGGATGGCACAACCATCTCAACCCCAAGATTAGGCGACACAGCTTCTACAGGTTTTAAGTCATATTGCCACTCTAAGCGCAAGAGCTGTTGAAGCTGATTTATAAGCTCTTGTGCTTGTATCGGTTTTGATAAAAAGCCACTAAATCCAGTCTCAATGCTGGCTTCTAAATCTCCACCAGATAAGTGTGCCGAAGAAGCAATAATAGGCACAGATTGGAATTCTTTCAAATTATGAAGCTGTTTGAGAAGTCCATAGCCATCCAAGTTGGGCATCAGCAAGTCTGTAATCACTAAATCTGGTAGAAATGATTTAGCCTTAGTGATGCCATCCTGGCCATCCTGAGCTTCCAATACTTCAAATCCAAGGGGTTCTAAAAGATTGACGATCACAGAGCGATTTTCCCATCGATCATCGACGACTAAAATTTTTCTACCTTTACCGTCATATCCCGTCAGCTCACCTAAACCTGGCTGTTCAAGGTTACTTTGAAGCCAGTCCTCAGCAAGGGGACAAACTACGTCAAATTCAAAGACACTGCCTTCGCCCAAGGTACTTTTAACCTGAATATGGCTGTCCATCAGCTGAATAATTTGCTGGCTAATGGCAAGACCTAATCCAGTGCCTTCAATTACATATTTGGTGTTATCTGTCTGCTCAAAAGGCGCAAAAATTTTCTCAAAGTTATCAGTTGCAATGCCAACACCGGTGTCTTCAACAGCAAAATGAAGCTGCGTAAGTAATGGATTCTGGGGATCAGCTTGCGCTTCCACCTTCAGTGTGACCCTACCCGCGTCAGTAAATTTAACTGCATTGCCAAGGAGATTTAACAAAACCTGCCGTAACCGTTTTTCATCAGCAACGATGCCTGGCGGCAAGGTATCGAGAGGCTCAAAAATCAGGGGTAAATTTTTCTGATCGGCACGAATCCGACAAATTTCCACAACTCCTTGTACAAAAGAAGGAAAATGAAAGGGGCTAGGATTTAATTCCAATTTTTGCGCCTCAATTTTAGAAATATCTAAAACATCATTAATTAGAGTTAAGAGATGACCAGCGCATTGGGAAATAGTCCGAATACTTTTACGGTCTTTGTCAGGGCGATTTTTTTGAAGTTGCAGAATTTGGGCATATCCTAAAATGCCATTCAGCGGTGTTCTAAGCTCATGGCTCATATTCGCTAAGAACTCGCTTTTAGCATGGTTGGCCATATCTGCAAGATCCTTCGCTTCAGCTAACTGAGCAGTACGCTCTGCAACTCGGGTTTCCAGCATTTCAAAGGCATCTTGCAACTGTTCTGCCATTTGGTTAAACGCAGACGATAACCCTTGTAGTTCGCGAATTCCCCTAACTTGCAGCGATTGGTCCAAATCTCCCGTTGCGATCGCTTGACTAGCCAAATTTAATCGCTGAATCGGCGCACTAATCCAGCGAGACGTCAGAAATCCTAGTAAAGTTGCAATCACCAGGGCTGCAACACATAGCATGACCGTATTACGGGTGTTGGCATTAATTGCTGCCATAAAGTCAGACTCTGGGATGGCAACCACCACCAGCCAGTCCAACCCATAATCATCTTGCCAGGGAGACACCTGGACGAACTGTCGGCTGCCGTCTGTTCGAAATTCTAGTTGCTGGCCATTCTGGATATTTTCAAAGCCATTAAATTCCGCTTCCAGATATTGAGCGGTTGCTCGAATAATTGAATCAGAACTTTCTAGGGCACTCAGGCGCTGGGGTTCTCCATCGACTACATTGTAAGTTTTGGCTTCACTAGAATTACCTATCAGCAGACCATCCCGTTCCATCAAAAAGGCTTTGCCATTGGGGCTGATATCTAGTTTTTTCAGAAAATTACTAATATCACTCAGGAGCAGATCAATACTCAATGCCCCAAAAAGCTGACCTTCAGTGTCATAAAGGGGGAACGAAGCAGATGCAGCAACATAGTCTTCGAATCCTTCTGCATTATAAATACTGCTCCATGTTGGTTGCCCTGCATTGACAGCATCGAGATACCACTGGTCTTCAGGAGCGTAATATTCAGTAGCATCTAATACATCGGTACGATTTCCTTGAGCATCGGTGCCATAGGTATAGTCTTTCCCATCTGCTAATGAATGTTCGACGATAGTGACACCTTGACCTGCTAGCCAGCGTCCAGCTCCCACCCCTTCTCCTGACTCCAGGTAATACCCAATAAAATTGATATCTGGATAGGTTTGTGCCCTTTGCCATAGGTTACGACCGGTCAGCTCAAAATTTTTGATATCAAGGACTCCAGTTTGTAACTCATCGACGGTTATGGCACCCAGTTCATGGGGACGAGATAGGTAACTGTCTAAATGCTGATCAACCCGGCCACTAATTTCATTACTAAGACGTAAAACCAAGCTATTAACAGCCTTTTGACTATTTCTGAAGGACAGATATCCCACTAACCCTACAGCTGAAAAAATTTGCAAAACGAATGGGACGACAAGCACAAGGCTTAACGGCGTCCCATGGGGCATTTGACTGTGTTTTCTGTCCATAGCCATAGGTTTTGGGTTCAACACTGTAGGGAAATAGATGACGATGTACTTTACCAACTTCTGTAAGGTTATTGGAAAAGACTCGATTCAGCTATATCCGCTAGAGTGCCCAGGAAAAAAATGGCTAACCACAGGCCATAGATGGCTATATCATCACTTTTTCATGAAACAAGTGGCTCATTGAGACGACTTAAGAGTTTAAAGTTGTCAGGTTTGTTTTTGTTAAAACTCAGATTTAAGAAGATTTAACACCACAAGCAAAGATGGTATAGAAAAATCCCTGTTCTGAATATTCAGGTAAATCTCTAACACGAATGTCAAGATTGACAAACCCATTGTCTAAAAAACAGCTCAGTACATCTTGGGGATTCAGTTCCGTAGATGGGAAACAGTTGTCACCAACTCGATAATAGTTACCAGAACCACAGGCTGAGGTGATCAATGTGCCACCAGGTTGCACCATGCCCATAATATTACGCATATAGGTACGCCACTCGTCTTTATTGAGGCTAATACCTTCTGCACAATAATGGGCTGTCACCAATGGATAAAACGTGCGTTTGCTTTCCCCTAAAGGATTAGGTTCTCTGACATCACCCGGGGTAATTAGGGTGACTTTTTGACGTGCGTCTAGCTCTCTTTGCTGAACCTCTAGAGGATCAGGCAATTGATGGCCTTCAAGCTGTAATACCTTTTGAGTGAAAAGCTGCCAATCGTAGGCTGTTGGATCTCCAGAAAACCATTTCTTTAGTTCAATTAAATTGGACTCAACATATTCAGAAACATGAATCTCGTGGGCCTTAGTTACCAAAGGTAAAATATGGGAAATAATAGGTCCACTGCCAAAATCTAATGCAACTGGGACAGACTCGATTCGCTTTAAAGACTCTACCAAAAACTCCAAACAGTATTGTTCGTCAGGCATAATTCCAGAATAGTATTCTTGCAAATACTGTTTCGGATCCCAGGCAGAATAATCTGTGTACTTCGTTTCAACAGCTTGCATTGGTTCTCTCCAAATTTACTAATGAATAGTCGTGTTTAGTTTGAGCAGAAAACATTAACTAATGTTTTCTAAATATTTCATTAACATCTGCTTATCAACTGCTGGACAAGCAATTTGGGTTTGATTTAGCCCCTGTAGGGTATTTCGACAATCAAACATTTGGGTGCCTGCTAACCAGATTTCTAGGCGAGTAAGAGAATGTCCTTGTACCACCTCCATTAAGACTTTAGCTAGGGGGCTAAGGGCATTATGCACATTAATTACTTCACGCTGCCACTGTTCATAGGGGGATGTTCTAACAGAATAGCCCAATTGGTTCAGCC
>NZ_QXHD01000003.1:14170-17208 GCF_011009555.1 Adonisia turfae CCMR0081
GGCGTTCTATTCCGATAATTGGCGTGTGAGCCAGCAGGAGGCTGTCGAGGGTGTCTGCGCTGCAGAAGACACAAATGTATGGGTTGCTATCGATACGGATTCTACAGTGGGTTTCGTAGCCGTGAAACTACACTCAGAGGACAGCATGGGTGAAGTCTACATGGTCGCCGTCGATCCAGACTTTCAATGTCACGGCATTGGTGCCGCTCTGATAGAACGCGCTCTTGATTGGATGAAAGATGCGGGGATGTCTATTGCTATGGTTGATACTGGAGGTGATCCCGGTCATGCCCCGGCCCGCCACACCTATGAGAAGGTGGGCTTCAAGTTGTGGCCAGTCGCTAGATACTTCAAGAAGCTCTAAGTTACAGATGTAAGTCTCAATGTATGCTTTGTTTTTGAGCTAATCAATTGCGATTGCCGCATAACAACCCCAATGCACAACGACCGTCGAGAGGTTATCGCTTGGGAGTTTGAGGTTATCTGCGGCGGGTGATTGGCAACGTTATATGGCCTGCTTTTAAGCTGATGTACATTCAAGTTGCAGGATTTGTGCGCTGAAACCCAGTCAGGCCATGAATCGGTCTGGAAATTTAAATGCTGATTAGCTTATGAGACCCGTATTCAAAGTCCTACAGACAGGAAATAACTGAGTTTCTGGCACAAACCCTGTTTCAAAGGCTGCCCAGTGAGCTGTCTGGTCGGCTGACCAGTTCAAGCTAGCAAACTGTGAATTAATCAACGCCTGGATGGCAGATTTGTCATCTGGCTGAGTTGTCATCATCGATTTAATCTTTTATCTTTTGTGTGATCTGTTGCACCAAGTCTGGAATTGCCCCATAGGCCGATTGAATCGATTTCTGATGGCGATCGTCCCCAAATTCCTGGTATTCAATTCGAATAACGTGGTGTTTGCTAACTCCAAACAGTCTTGAGGCAACCACAATGTGAGGATCAAGGTGGTTTATTGCCGCATTAGCACCGCCAAGTTTAAATCCACCTTCTCCTGATGCAGATAGAATCACTAAAGTCTTGCCAATCAAAATAGGTTCGATTGGCTGTTCACCACGCGCCAAATCAAAGGAAAAGGTACGTCCAATCCGAATCACCTGGTCGATCCAGGCTTTCAGAGATGCTGGCATACCGTAGTTGTACATCGGTGTACCGATCACAATGACAGCAGCAGCCTCCAGTTCATCAATCAGTTGATCAGAAATCTTAAGCACTTCCAGTTGTTCAGGCGCACGCTTCTCAGGTGCAGTGAAGGCAGCGGCGATCCAGGCTTCGCTCACGACTGGTGGTGGATTCAGTCCTACATCGCGTGTAATGACAGTATCATTAGGTCGAGACTTCAACCATTGTTGTGTAAAAGCCGTCGTTAATCCCCGGCTCAGGGAACGAGTGACACGCGCGCTGGCGTCAATTTTTAGAATAGTAGCCATGATTGTAAGTTTCTAAGAAGGGGGAGGGAACCAGGCTTCGGGTTCCGGTAGAAAGTGTTGGACAGTGAGGATGCCGTAAGTGCTTGAATGGGGGCTAAGCTGGCTTCCATCATTGTTACGATCGATTCAGTGATGGTGGTGCTTTTTGTCATCTGGAGAGTCAGTGGCTGAGGTAGTTTTAGCATAAACACCACCATCAAAAACTCCAGTCATTGCAACAGAAAAATTCGTCGCATCGATCGCGCGAATATTGGCTGTTCCACCAATGGATAGAGTGTCAGACATGATAGTCCTCCTGATAAGCTGTAAAAGTTCCTTGAAATAGGAAGAGTGACCTGTTTTCAATGCTCCAAAATCCAACAGACTTCGCTGAGCACAATGTTCACTGCACACACAAACGCGATTGTTTAGTTGAGACACACCCAAGGAGTTTGCTTAGATACGTAGCTTTAGATGAGTTTTATGCAGGTCTTGAGCGATTGAAAACCTGTTTTATTCCCTTAATTTGAAGAATAACAAGGGATAGAGGAATATTGCAAATTCAATATATTCAGGCTTAAGATGAAAGAAATTCACCCACAAGCCGATGCGATCGCTTCCCCCACTTAACGCTTTGCATACCTTTGAAGTGGCAGCGCGGCATCTGAGTTTTCAGCAAGCGGCTGAAGAACTGGATGTCACCTCGACGGCAATTAGCCATCAAATCAAATTACTAGAAGATTACCTGGAAGTTTCTTTGTTTCGCCGACGTCCTCGCCCTCTGTCGCTGACAGAAGCAGGTCAACTTTTATATCCGGTTGTACGTGAAAGCTTGGATTCAATTGCTGAGGCGATTACCCAATTAAAGCAAGTTCCAATATCCACGACGTTAACGGTAAGCGTGACAACGGTGTTTGCAGCTAAGTGGCTAGTTCCTCGTTTAGCTGAGTTTCAACGGACGCATCCTGAAATTGATCTACGACTACAAACCTCAAACGATGTGGTAAATCTACAGCGGCAAACAGTCGATTTAGCCATTCGCTACGGCAAAGGGAATTATCCAGGACTAGCAGTTCGCCCGCTGATGTCTGATAGGTTCGTGCCCATTTGTAGTCCACGTTTGTTGGAGAACAACCATCCAATTAGAAAACCGGATGATGTCGTGCATTATCCCCTGCTGCATTTTGAGTGGATTCACTTTGGAATCGATGCTCCTGATTGGAAAAACTGGTTTAGCGCTACGGGATTGAACACTGTTGTCCCCGACCACGGACTGAAATTTAACGAAGAAAGTTTAGCCATTCAAGCAGCGATCGCAGGTCAAGGTATAGCATTATGCAGCACTGTTCATGTTGCAGATGATGTAGCGTTAGGTTTTCTTGTGCAACCCCTCAATGTGATGCTAGACGGGTTTAACTATTCAGCAGTGTATCTAGAAAATCACCCGAAAGAAGTGCTGATTCTGAAGTTTATAGATTGGTTAGTGGAAATGGCTGGTCATGTCTCTTAAACCAGAGTCTTAAGGTAAAAGGCTTTGGTGCGTGAATAAGGTAGCTGCGGAGCCATAGAAGCCGGTAAAGTGCAGTTACCACACAAACACGGTACCGATGAAACGCC
>NZ_QXHD01000003.1:17218-17305 GCF_011009555.1 Adonisia turfae CCMR0081
GTAATAGTTAAGACTTTATCTGACACATCCTGTAAACTCACACTGAATCAGGAGTGTCACAATGAATACCCAAGACAAGATCGTAAA
>NZ_QXHD01000003.1:17315-17639 GCF_011009555.1 Adonisia turfae CCMR0081
CCAAACAATGGGAATTAGCCTTGGCCAGAGCGGAGTATGAGGCCCAAATTGCGGAGCGACGATTTGAAGAGGTGGACCCCGCCAATCGCTTAGTGGCTGCCACACTAGAGAAACGGTGGGAGCAAGCCTTGCTAAAAGTGCAGCAAACTCAAGATACGCTCACGCAGCAACGTCAAACGCATCCCCTCAATCAGATGGGTGAAGCTGACAAAGAAGAACTCTTCAGACTGGCACACCATTTACCTCATCTCTGGAATGCAGAACACACCCCACCCAAACAAAAGAAGCAGATTATTCGATTACTGATTGAAGATATTACCGTAG
>NZ_QXHD01000003.1:17649-18137 GCF_011009555.1 Adonisia turfae CCMR0081
GTGCAAAAAGGTTAACTCAGGCTGGAGAGGATTGATGCTAATAAGAACTCGGCCACAGGTAAAGCCGGATGAAATGCCAAATCCCTGTTCTGGGGGAACGATTGAGCGTCCGGCACTACGTTACTTCGGTGGGAAGTGGCGATTGGCTCCATGGATTTTGCAGCATTTTCCAGCGCATCGGATCTACTGTGAACCGTATGCGGGAGCTTTTAGTGTTGGCTTACGCAAGCGCCCGGCTGCTGTGGATGTACTTAATGAGTGCAATCCGGGGGTGACGAATTTCTTTGAAGTTTTGAAGGACTGGCCACAGGAATTAATCGCAGCACTGAATGCATCGCCTAAAACACGGGATGAGTTCAAGCGATGCATGGTAATCGAGGGGAATGCTTTCGAGCAGGCGAGGCGTTTCTATCTCTATTGTCAGATGAGTTTTAGCAATGGTGGTGGACGCTGGAGCAGTGGCACGAGTGAGGAGCGATTGCGCCTGG
>NZ_QXHD01000003.1:18147-27980 GCF_011009555.1 Adonisia turfae CCMR0081
CCTGGTGGGCATTCCCGGTAGTCCGTTGCTCAGTAACGATCCCCGTTTTGAAGGATTAACCACCGTGAGCAGCGGTCGCACCGAGCCCGACCTGGAAAAAATTGTGGCATTAAAACCCGACCTGGTGATTGGCGCTACCGGATTCCATGACCGAACCCTGGAGCGGCTTACGGATCTAGACATCAATGTGTTATCCGTCGACATTAAAGGGTGGGATAGCCTTAAAGCAATGACCCAGGGCTTAGCCACCCAGCTGAATGCAGATCCTACAGCGCTGCTGGAACGCTACGATGCTTGCCTGGCCAAGGCTGATGCTAGCGGCCCCACAGCCATTGTGCTCGCCAGTCGAGAACCGTTGTTATCCCCCAACAGTGAAAGCTGGGCTGGGGACTTTCTACAACAGTTTAATGTTCAGAATCTGACCGCTGACTTGCCTGGTCAAAGCGAATTTCAGGGCTACATTACCCTATCCCCAGAGAAGATCTTAGAACTGAACCCACAGCAGCTATTGTTTATTGATGCTGGCGGCGGACTTGACAAAGAGATTGCCCAACTGAAAACCGATCCATTCTGGAGTCAGCTAACAGCGGTGCAGTCAGATCAGGTATACCCCTTTAATTACCACGGCTTGATTAATCCTAGTTCCAACTAAGTTTGTTTGGATATCATAAGGTCATCGAGTTTGGAGGCCAAGTATGATGGCCAAACGCAAGCAACGAGGGACAGCAGGGGATAAAACGATCTGCCTGCCCATCGCCGATAGCATTGATTATGACCAGTTGGTTGAGGACCGTGAGGCCTACCGAGAGTACCTGAACGAGCAAATAGCCAGCTATCCGGAGCTGTTCCCCAAGGGAATTGAGGAGGGATATCGGTTTCATGGGTGGGTGACCTCAGCTCGTCAGCACCTGAAAACACGTCGTATATATCTTCCCAAACAAAAAACAGCCTATCAACTGCGTCCCGATTTCGTCACGCCTTATATGAGTGAAACGTCTGAGCTAGCAGGCAAAGCAATGTATTTGAGAAAGCATGGCCTCTCTTATGATGGGATTGCTTACGTATTGGGCCGCTCGGAGATGCATTGGTATCGGTTGTGTCAATCTCTTGGCCGAGCATCCATTGTCGGAACAACGTTGAAAACAGAAGAGTCGCTCCCCCCCATCTAGTGGCCGATGAAAAGCATGGTAGCCATCAAGGAGAGCGTATCTATTGGGTGGTGACAGCGGCTAAGGGGTGTATTGTGGGCAGTGGTCTGAGCCCAACGGCTGGATACGAGGACTTGCAAGCGGCGTATGGGGACTTTGAGCAAGAGATGAGCGAGCATGCCCCTGACTATCGACCTGAGACAGTCACCACCGATGGATGGGACGCGACTCGTCGAGCCTGGGAAACCCTATTTCCTGGCATCACCTGGATTCTATGCTTTCTACATGAGGTGATTAAAGTGCGTGATTGGTGTCGCTCTAAGCCTGAGTTACGCACCTGCTTAACCGACAAGCTTTGGCATATCTATCACGCCACCAGCAAACGTCAATTTGCTCAGCGATTGCGTCGTTTTCTCGAATGGACACAATCGGTGGAGCTTCCCGACGCCATCCATGACCGGTTACAACGACTCAGAGAAAAATCTCTATTTTTCCAGAGAGCCTTCGACTTTCCTAATGCCTATCGCACCAGTAATCAGGTGGATCGCCCCATGAACTATCTCGACCGGGCACTCTATGCCATGCAAGATTTTCATGGGGCTTGGGAGGCTGCTGAGTTATCCGTTCGCTCCATGGCGATGCTGTGGAACTTTCATCCATTCTGTCGTAAAACTCAGCAGCAAAATGGAGGCTGTTTGTGTCCCTTTGAGAAACTCAATGGCTTCCGATATCATGACGACTGGATGCGTAATTTGTTAATTGCCTCTTCTCTCAATGGACGGAGACCGTTGATTACATCCCCTCACACAAACTGAGGTGGAATCAGGACTGCTCATCCTTGAAAAGCTCCTCAATATCGAAGCGTAAGCCATACTCCTGCAAGGTTTTTAGCGTAGTGGGTTCATCGCTGACAACGACCCAGAGTTCGCCATTGAGAGGATTGCGACCGACGATGACATGGACGGGACCATACCATTGTTGCTTGTGCAGTTTAACAGTGTGGAAACAGCGCACTTCGCCGCAAGCCAGATGAACTGAGTTGGGTTGTATCCAGCCTCCGGTAGAGCGCCATAGCCATGTGTTGCTCTTGAGTCGAATGCGATAGTGCCAGCCCAGGCAGCGCAGTGCACTCATGGCATCGGTATGAATGAATCCTCGGTCTGCCAGCAGAATAACCTTCACCGCCTTCGGCAGGTATCGAGCCGCCTGAACTAACATCTCGTGATACTCCCTGAAGGCAACTGTCGCACTCGAATGCTTGAGCACGCGCCAAGACAGCGGGAGGGCACGTCCTCGGTGAACCACGGCTAACCGAATCAGACAATACTCATCCCAAAACTGGGTGGTATCTAAGCTCAGATACAGACACTCGTCTTCCCAACTCGCCAGCGCGGCTTGAATAATGGGCTTGTACAACCGATGGACATTGATGCGTGGATTTCCCAGCCAGCGACGAATACGACGTTGGCGACTTTGCGCGTACTGCCCTCGGCAGGGGATATACTTGGCCCACTTCGTTAGGTTTACTTCGCCGGTATGAATCAGCGCGACGACCATCCATAGACAGGTCGTTAAATGGGTAAGGTGTGTCCAGTTGTCGCCTTGACCCAGCCAGATTTTCAAGGCATCGTAGAGGCGGGAGTTTTTTTCACAGCGTTTCTATAATTTGAGTGGTATCTAATTCTAGAGCGCTGGACTCCCGCTTCTTTCGTTATTGGCTACAATCCAAAACAGACAGTCACTTCAACAGTGTAGGCATTATCTTTTGTCAGTCAATCAGGGAACGGACACAATGCGTCATCAAGCTGCCAGGATAGCTGCGGAAGCTAACCTGATCTCAAAAGAGAAGGTTTCGCTATGGGTTGGTGGTCAATGGCGTGAAACAATGCTAATGGCCTATACGTTTCATGATGAGCCAATTGCAAGGTATCCTAAAGCTGTTAATCGCTTCGCAGAACCTGCCTTTTCTCTCTTGCAACAAGGGGGGAAACAACATGCCATAGAGGCAGAAGCATTGCTGCGTGAAGCGCTTGAGTTAGTTTCAGATGCCCCTGACCTGATGAATAATTTGGCAATGGCTCTGTATATACAAGGCCGGGAAGACGAAGCAGATGCGCTGATTCGGGATATTGTCGAACGCTATCCAGACTATATTTTTGCCAGTGCGAGTCTGGCTCGACAGTATATACAGGAAGGAGATTTGGATGCTGCTGAAGAGCTTTTACGTCCTTATTTCTCCTGCGATCGCTTCCATGTGATGGAGTTTGGTACCTTTATTGATGCGTATATTGGTCTACTAGTGGCAAAGGGAGAAAAGGATAATGTCCAACCCTGGTTAAAAATGTGAGAGCAAGTTTATCCAGAGGACCCTCAGTTAAGCTACTGGAAATCACGTTTCAGGAGAGGGTTAGGGTTATCTAAACTGTTTCGATGACAATATCCGCAAATCACCCCCTCACCCTCTCTCTTCGAGGTATCGATGAGCAATACCCAAATTCCTAAACGCTCTGGCTTCGCCGCTTTTGTCACCAACTTCTTGGGCGATTGCTAAGCCTTGGGCATGGTGGGTAATGGCTTGGGCATAGTTTCCCATAGCGGTGTAGACCAAGCCCAGGTTGCCGGATGCTTGCCCCTGACCAATTTTGTCTCCTAGCTCAGTGGCAATGGCCAGATCTTGTTGGTGATAGGTGATGGCCTGATCGTAGTCCCCTAGCGCACAGTAAAGGTTGCCCAGACCTCCGGCAGCGGCACCGATGATAACCGGACTATTCATGGTGGCCCCAATGGCCATGGCCTGGATATGGGCGTCAAGGCCTTGCTGATAGGCTTTCAAGCAATAACAGAGATGACCTTTGGCATTGAGGGCAATAGCAGCCTGGGCCTGATCGCCGATGTCTTGAGCGATCGCAACACTCTGCTCTACTAATTCCAATGCTTGTTCGTACTCCCCCAGGGTTTCGTAACTATTGCCCAGCTTACGGAGAATAGAGGCTTCCATGGCGCGATCGCAAACGGTCTTTGCCACCTCTAAAGCTGCCTGATACTGTGTCATGGCAGGGGAGTGCTGCCCCTGGGCCTGGTAAACATCGCCGATATTTTCGGTAATGATGCCAACGGTGTGCTGTTCGTTAAGTTGCTGGGCCAGGGCCAAACTTTGTTGAAAGTAGTTGAGTGCCTGCCCTAGCTGACCAAGGAAATAATTGTTGTTGCCTAAACTGTTGAGGATTTTGATCAACAGAACGCGATCGCCTAAGGACTGGGCTAGCCTGAGACAGTCTTGATGGCAGTCGATGGCGGGTTGGATCTGCCCCATAGCGCGATGGAGATTGCCGAGGTTGCCCAGGGCGATGGCTTCTCCTCGGGTACTGCCAATTTCTTTCATGGCCGCCTGGTACTGTTGCATACAGTCCATAGCCTCGGCGTAACGGCCCAGGGATTGATAGGCCAGACCCAGGTTGCCGAGAATAGCCCCCTCTTGTAGACGGTTACCGGTTTCTCGGGCGATGCTTATGGCTTGCTTATAGTGGCTAATGGCTTGGGTGGTATCTCCCAGGGAATAGTAAACGCTGCCCAGGTGTCCCAGGATAGTGCCGACCGTGTCTCGGTCTTGACTTGTGCGGGCGATTTCTAGACTTTGCTGGTGGCAGTTCAGGGCCTGATCGTAGTCGCCCAGCAGGTCGTAGACGATGCCCAGATTGCCCAGGGCTAAACCTTCGTTTTTGCGATCGCTCATTAACTGAGCCAGTGCTAGATGTTGTTGGTGATTATGCAGCGCCCGTGCCAGGTCTCCCAGAGTTTGGTAAGCGTTCCCCATACCGCTAAAGCAGGTAGAATCCCACACATAGCCTGCATACTGCTCCAGTTTGCCAATGGACTGGCGATAGAGTTGAATTTGTTCTGCATAGTGGCCCCACAGACCCAGTTGGCTATGGACAGACCTCTCGGTAAGATAGTTTGGTTCAGAGACCAGATAGATAGCTGCTTCCCAGGCATCCGTCTCGCCTAGATGGTGAAATGCTTCCATATGGCCCTTCACGGTTGCCAGATTAGATGCATCAGGTGCAGGTGTATAGCGAGTCACCCAGTTTTTTGCTGCCCGTCGCTGGGCCAGCATACTACGAAAAACCGTGTTCGGCTGTAAAGTCAACCGTGCCTCCACCTCACGCCACAGCCGTTGCCCAATATCCTCATCATCAGAACAAACGTTCACCATACATCCTCTCTCCCTTGGTTCCCTCTCTCCTCTGCCCCCTTACTCCCATCCCAATCAACTATCCGCAAACATTGCCAACACCGCATCACACCGAGCAACCAGTTCTGCATTACCTAGACTTTCAAATACCCCACGAGCCTGTTGAAAAGCCCTAAGGGAGTCGTCCTGTTGACCTACTTGCTTCAGGGTTTTGCCCAAAATCACCCACGCTTTGGCTGCTCCAGAGAGATCGCCCTGCTGTTGACGCAGTTCAACCACCCGTTGAAAACACTCGATGGCCAGTGTCAACTGTTCAAGGGTCAGATAGATGCTGCCTAAGTTGTTCCACGATTTGCTTTGTAGGGCTAAATCGTTTAAGTGCTGTGCCAGGTCTAGAGTCTTTTGATAATGGGTGATCGATTGTTGCCAATGACGTTGCTGCAACGATAGATAGGCGAGCTTATCGTGCAGATCGGCCTGGTTTGCATAATCATTCAGGTTTTCTGCGATAGATAAGGCATCTTGAAAACAGTGGATGGCAAACATGGGCATATGGCAAAGGGCATGAATATTGCCCAGGTGGGTGAGGGCGATTTGCTCGTGAGGGCTGTCGCCCAGTATTTTCACTAAACTTAGGTGTTGTTCAGCATAGGTTTTGGCTTGTCCCAGGTCTGGTAGTGAGACGTAGGCGGTGGCTAAATTACCCAGGGCATGGGCCTCACCTTGGCGGTCGCCAATATCTTGAGTAATTTCCAGGTCTTTTGCGTAGTATTCTATGGCTTTTTTAGAGTTACCCTGGGCATGGTAGACATTACCAATATTGCTAAGGGCATGCCCCTCTCCAGCGCGATCGCATAGTTCACGGGCGGTTTCTAGCCAGGTTCGATAGGCGTGTAATGCTTGGTCAAGGTCACCTTTTACAAAGTAGACGTTGCCCAAGTTATTTTGTAATTTTGCTTTGCCGTTAGTGTCATCTAGTGTTTCTATAATTTCTTGCTGACACTGGTAGCAGTCTAATGCTTGGTCATATTGTTTTAGTTTATAATAGCTGGAGCCCAGGTTGGCCAGGGCTTGTACAAGCATAGACAGGTTGCCAATATTATGAGCAATAGCTAGTTGTTGTTGATAGTACTCTATAGCCTGGGGATATTGACCCAGGCAGTGATGAGTAAGGCCCATATTGCCTGATGCTCTGGCTTGAAGTGTGGGGCTATTTAAGGTTTGACTGATTTGTGTTTCTTGTTGATTATGGGCAAGGGCAATGTGATGGTTTCCCAGGCTATTATGGGCCATGGCTAACCCGTTTAGGAGAATGGCATCCCATTCGTCATCTAATTTGCCAAGCAGGGGGGTGTAGAGTTCGATTTGTTCTTTGTAATAACCCCAGGTGTGTAGTTGGTTGTCGAGGTCTTCTTGGGTGGGGGTATTGAGGCGCAATGATAAAAGCTGGCGGGCCATTGACCAGTTATTGACGGTGCAGGCATGATGAAAGGCTTGGATAATGCCTTTTACCTGTTCGATGTTAGTGCTGCCTTTAGGTGGTTGATATCGTTTTATCCAGTTGAGCATGGCACGGTACTGGCTACGATCCGCTGGCGACTTGACTAAACTTGGGGAGTTTAGATCTAGATTGAGTTCGCTCAGGATGATGTCAGCAGGAGGAAGCATTGGGAATAGGGAGGCGGAAGATATTTTAAAGAGTGAAGACGAAAGACGGAAGGCGGAAGGCGGAAGATAAAACGCATGAAAGCCTTTAGTGGCAAGGAGGATTTATTGTAGCGCACTTTTTCTCTCTTCCATCTTCCCTCTGCTGCCTTCCAGAAGTTTCCGTCCCCTCGCGGGGTAATGGAATTTGAACAGACTTGCTCAAAGCAATTAAAGAGGAATTGGCGATTAGTTTCCGTCCCCTCGCGGGGTAATGGAATTTGAACAAACACACCGCCTGTTCAACGAACTATGCTGGTACAGTTTCCGTCCCCTCGCGGGGTAATGGAATTTGAACAAAGCATCGATGCTAGAAATTACGACCCCAAAACAGGTTTCCGTCCCCTCGCGGGGTAATGGAATTTGAACACAATGATGACCTGAAAAATTATATGGGGCAATGGTTTCCGTCCCCTCGCGGGGTAATGGAATTTGAACCTAATCTCATAGTAATTATGCAATGGTGCTATAACCTAGTTTCCGTCCCCTCGCGGGGTAATGGAATTTGAACAGTATGCAGTAAAGCTACTTCACGCTAGGCAAATAGTTTCCGTCCCCTCGCGGGGTAATGGAATTTGAACACGGAACCATCAATATATCATTGATGAGGAAGAGTGTGGTTTCCGTCCCCTCGCGGGGTAATGGAATTTGAACTTGCTGGCAAATATACCTCTTGCTGCAACGGCACGTTTCCGTCCCCTCGCGGGGTAATGGAATTTGAACATATTGCTGCCTATATTTGGATTATTTCATCCATAGCGTTTCCGTCCCCTCGCGGGGTAATGGAATTTGAACCCGAAAATCATGATGCAAAGACGCAGGCGTGATAAGTTTCCGTCCCCTCGCGGGGTAATGGAATTTGAACGTTTTGTAGTGTTTCATAATTTCACCGACATTAACAGGTTTCCGTCCCCTCGCGGGGTAATGGAATTTGAACAATCCGCTAAAGCAATTAAACCTAGTCCTCGGCGGGTGTTTCCGTCCCCTCGCGGGGTAATGGAATTTGAACTTCTAGCGACTTACCTATCTTCCAAGATGGTAGGATTGTTTCCGTCCCCTCGCGGGGTAATGGAATTTGAACGGAAATTAAGGTTTCTTACATTTCTAACGGCAGTGATATGGTTTCCGTCCCCTCGCGGGGTAATGGAATTTGAACCCAACCTATTGCTGAGGTTGATACAGTTCACACTGGTTTCCGTCCCCTCGCGGGGTAATGGAATTTGAACTCTACCATTCAACACCTGAGTGAAGAACAGCAAAATGTTTCCGTCCCCTCGCGGGGTAATGGAATTTGAACTCTTCAAGGCAACGGGATTTATTATTTTAGAGGAAGGTTTCCGTCCCCTCGCGGGGTAATGGAATTTGAACCACAGAATTAAAGGTAGTAAATACGTCAATAACCGGGTTTCCGTCCCCTCGCGGGGTAATGGAATTTGAACACATGGGGTTAAGGTCTTTGTGATCTCATTCGAAAGTTTCCGTCCCCTCGCGGGGTAATGGAATTTGAACGCGTGTCATTAACTGACGCGAGCAATCGACCAGTTTCCGTCCCCTCGCGGGGTAATGGAATTTGAACCCTGGACATTGAGCAAAGTACCGAGTTTATAATGGAGGGTTTCCGTCCCCTCGCGGGGTAATGGAATTTGAACGGTAACGTTTCTGCTGATGAAGCAACCGTACTTCAGGTTTCCGTCCCCTCGCGGGGTAATGGAATTTGAACTTTCGACAGCAGTGATTCATCCGCACGATTCGCAGGGTTTCCGTCCCCTCGCGGGGTAATGGAATTTGAACAGGCACCTTTTAAAACTATTGCTCTCAGAGGCTTCTAGACCCCTAAATCTGAGGGGGTCATTTTTGACCCCGATTAATCGAGAATGACTCCCAATAAGACCCTGTGGAAAACGTCTGAACGTCCCTCACAGTAATTAATCCGAGGGGGTCAACGGAAGAATGCGGTTTTCAAGGTTCGGCTTACCCCCTCAGATTAGCATCTGGATATCTAAATCCTAACCCCCCTGACCGAACTTTTAATAATTACGTAACACGCTGCAAAATTTCCCGCACCACCCCCGTTTTACCCCGGCAGTTCACCAGCATCACCTGGCCAGCTAACGCCCCCGATGCCTTTAACCGGTTAATACTATCCGTCGTCCCATGATTCATATACCCCGTAATCACCACAATCAAATCACACCGCTGAATCCGTAACCGCACCTGCGCCAGCTTTGAGCTACTGCGCTTAAATGGCGGTAGCTCTACCCACCGCTTTAACCCATACTGCTCCGTCAACTCCCGAATCACCTCCCGCCGAGTAGCATCATGGCCCCCCACCAAAGCCAGATGTAGCCCTGACAAATCAACCTTGGGCGCAGCCGCCTCAATCGTTGCCGGTTTACCAAACTCCCGCTCAATATACGCCAGCAGTGCCTCGATCTGCTCTTCGAGATCCCACACCCTGAGCTGTAGCACCTCATGGGCCTCCACCAACCCAACGTTTTTCCCCTTAAGCTGACCAATCTCATGATCGCTATAGTCAATTAACTCCTCCAACTCCCGCCTTAGCTGGTTATAGTCCCCCCGCAACGTTGCCAACCGCAGCAACAAATGACGATTTTCCCGATACTCACACCCTGATATTCCTCGAAAAATAATCCTTAACCATCGCCTCAACCGCCTCAACCACTTTTTGAAAGTCACTCGACACCTCATAAAACCCATCGTTGTTATTACCCTCGACATTGGGCAGGCACAAGGCCAGCCCCTACCTCACCCCTGCTCCCCCTCACCCC
>NZ_QXHD01000003.1:27990-43692 GCF_011009555.1 Adonisia turfae CCMR0081
TCCTCTTAGTATGGCATCAAGTCCTATAGATAAAGGGTTGGGAATATATAAACAACCCTTTGAGGACATGGGGATGTCACAAGCACCCACCCATAGGATGGCCGTAATCGCCATCAGGTAGGATCTTGGCCTGTACTTTATGATAAATAGACTTTCGTTTTTTTACAATCTGTCACGTACTTCTCAGATTTGGCAGAATCTCAAAATGACGAGACCAAGGGAGCTTGAGCTATTTTCTGAGAATATTTTGTAAATTTTTATGTCAAGTTTAGGGGCGTTTACCTGATAAAGTCATCATTTGCGCTTCTCAGAAAGCCAAAGACATCATATAAATGCATCGTATTTTATAGTTTCGATCCGATTATCTTCGGTAGGGTACAGGGTGAGCTACAGCGTAAGGTTAACTTTGCCTATGTATCGATAGGGGGCTCCTCAGTCACTGCTCTTCTGTATCAGAACACTTCGCTCAGAATGATACGCTAGATGGATGATTAGTTTCAGATGGGTGGTTAAGCCACTGTCTGAAGGGTTAGGAGATACTAAAAGTTCAGCGCATGTATAATTCGAGCGTCATCGGCGGTAGTGTCAGTATTTCTGGTAACCGTCTGTTTATATATGAGGTCAAAGGCCTAGGCTCAATTGCCGGGAGCATAGCACCCGTGCGTCAGAGCGGGAGCACCTTCGTTACAGTCCCTTATCAGCGTATGGCCGAAGAAACGCGGCGCATCATGCGTATGGGGGGTGAAATTGTTAGCATTCGTCCAGCAAATGGCGATATGCCAACCGTGCCTGTGGCTCAAGTAGCACCTGCAGCAAAGAAACCCATGGCCGAAACCAAAGCTAAAGCTAAGAAACCCGGTGCTAATGTACCGATTAATATTTACAAGCCCAAGACGCCTTACCTGGGTGAATGCCTATCCAACGAAGCCCTAGTGGCAGACGGTGGTATTGGCCTCGTTCAGCATATTAAATTTGATCTGTCTGAAGGTGATTTGGCCTATGTGGAAGGCCAAAGTATCGGTATCATTCCTGAGGGTACTGATGAGAATGGTAAGCCCCATAAGCTGCGGTTATACTCCATCGCATCTACTCGCCATGGGGATGATGTAGACGATAAGACCGTATCCCTTTGCGTTCGTCAGCTTACCTATAATCATCCTGAGAGCGGTGAAACGATCAACGGTGTTTGCTCTACCTATCTCTGTAATCTAGAGCCTGGTACAAAGGTAAAGATTACTGGCCCTGTTGGTAAAGAGATGTTGTTGCCTGACGATCCTGATGCCAAGGTGATCATGATGGGGACAGGGACAGGTATTGCTCCTTTCCGTGCCTATCTGTGGCGCATGTTTAAAGATAAAGAGCGTGAAGCAAATCCTGACTATACGTTTAATGGATTTGCCTGGTTGTTCTTTGGTGTGCCTAAGACACCTAATATTCTGTATAAGGAAGAGCTGGAAGAGATGCAGGCCCAGTATCCTGACAACTTCCGTTTAACCTACGCCATTAGTCGTGAGCAGCAAAACTCCGAAGGTGGTCGTATGTATATCCAGCACCGTATTGCCGAGTACGCTGATGAACTTTGGAGTCTGATTCAGGAGGAGAAGACCCATGTTTACATCTGCGGTTTGCGCGGTATGGAAGGCGGTATCGATGAGGCGTTAACAGCAGCAGCGGCTAAGACCGGTACTGATTGGACTGATTACCGTAAAGGTATGAAGAAAGCCCATCGCTGGCATGTTGAGACTTACTAAGTCTTACTGACTTGGTCGGGTAGCAACATCCAAATAAATATTATGTAAAAGCCAGGTGAGTCTGACGGTTCCCTGGCTTTTACAATAATTTGTGGTAAATCGAGCGGGATAGCACATTGGTTTTCAAGGTTGGATTATTGGGTCTGGGTACGGTAGGCACTGGTACGGCCAAAATTTTGTTAGACGCGGCCCAGCGTCATCCGTTGCTACAAACCTTAGAAATTCATAAGGTGGGTGTACGTTCTTTGGATAAGCCTCGGTCAGTTAATTTACCAGAGATGTGTTTAACCACTGACCTCGAAGCAATAGTGACTGATCCCGATATCGATATTGTGGTGGAAGTCATTGGGGGATTAGAGCCTGCTCGGTCACTGATTTTGGAGGCGATTGAGGATGGCAAGCACGTGGTGACGGCTAATAAAGCTATCATCTCTCGATATGGGAATGAGATTGCTGAAGCTGCCAAAAAAGCGGGTGTGTACGTGCTCTATGAAGCGGCTGTAGGTGGCGGAATTCCTGTTATTCAACCGTTGCAGCAGGCGCTTGGGGTAAACCGGATCGATGCGGTCACTGGCATTATTAATGGAACCACCAACTATATATTGACTCGCATGCAGTCAGAGGGGGGGGACTTTGCTCCGATTTTGGCGGATGCTCAGGCCCTGGGCTATGCAGAGGCTGACCCGACTGCTGATGTAGATGGTCTAGATGCAGCTGATAAGATTGCCATTTTGGCGTCCATTGCCTTTGGAGGAAAAATCCGCCGCGAGGATGTCTTTACGGAAGGTATTCGCAATGTCAGTGCATCGGATGTGGATTATGCGAAAACCTTAGGATTCGTGATCAAGCTGCTTGCGATCGCAAAACAAAACCCCAACGCTGACACTATCCAACTCCGTGTTCACCCTACACTAGTACCGCTCAAGCACCCCCTAGCCAGTGTCAACGATGTTAACAATGCAGTACTCGTTGAAGGCGATCCCATCGGCCAAGTCATGCTCTACGGGCCAGGTGCAGGAGAAGGTCCTACCGCCAGTGCCATCGTGTCGGATGTGATGGCCATTGCCGCCACCCTTCACATGGAGTCTCCGGCTGAAGAAAAACTGCCGAATCCGCTGTTAAGCCATGCCTACAGCGACTATAAGACCATTAGTCCGATGGAGGAATTGGAAAGTCGCTTTTACCTGCGGCTAATGGTGAAGGATCGGCCTGGAGTCATTGGCCATTTAGGCGAAATTTTTGGTAGACATCATCTGAGTCTCGAATCCATCGTGCAGATTGGTTTGCAGGACAGTTTGGCAGAACTCGTGATCGTCACCCATGAAGTGCGGGAAGGCGAGTTCCAGAAGGCTATTGCTGTTCTCAAAGATTCAGCGGATGTGGATTCCATTGCCAGCGTTTTGCGAGTTTTGGGATAGACAGAACGTCTGTGCGATGGAAGATAAGGCGTTTGAAGCTGTTCCTGGGGACGTTTTGTATACGTGGATATTGCAGGCTCGATCTGATGCCCAAAAAAACAATGTCCCTTTGTATGAGGTGGACTGGTTTTTGCAGGGAGTTAGCAGCCTGAGCCCGTCGGAACTAAGCTTAGGGCTGTATCGAGATCGGGTTGTGCCTTTGCGGTATTCGCTGGATTGGTTAACTCAGCAGTGGCAGCGCCGTTTGACCGAACGAGTACCGGTGCAATATCTGGTGGGTGAGACGCCGTGGCGGGATTTAATGCTGACGGTGACACCAGATGTGTTAATACCTCGGCCTGAAACGGAGCTGATGGTGGAGATTATGCAGGCGTGGGTAAAGCAGAACAAAAATCTGCCAGAGCCTATGGTTTGGGCTGATTTGGGGACAGGGAGTGGGGCGATTGCGATCGCAATCGCCAAAGCCTTCCCCGATGCCCAGGTACTAGCTGTTGATATTAGTTCAGAGGCTTTGGCGATTGCTCGTCAAAATGCCCAGCGCAATGGAGCTAACAATCTTGAGTTTCATCAAGGCAACTGGTTTGAGCCGTTAAGGGATTGGCGTGGCAAGTTGTCTGGTGTGATTACTAATCCGCCCTATATTCCAAGTCAGATGGTGCTGGATTTAGAGCCTGAAGTCACTAACCATGAACCCCATCGGGCCTTAGATGGTGGAAATGATGGGTTAGAGGATATTCGTCTGCTCATAGCGAAAGCTCCAAAATTTTTGCAGCCCGGTGGTCTGTGGTTGACAGAACATATGCAGGGACAGGCGCAAACCATTGCCGCTATGCTGGCAGCTACAGATATCTATAAGGACATTCAGATTCACCCAGATTTAGCTGGCATTGAGCGATTTATCTCAGCGACATTTAGTCCTTGGATCCCAGCAATGTTGAAACCAGCTAGAGTTTTTAAGTAATCCAACATGCTCATAAATCATGGCATCAGCTCCAGTAGAACTTTCGGCCTATGATCTTGAATGGCCCGCCAAGTTTAAAGCTGAAAAAGCCTTCTTGATAGAGGTCATTGGTCATTGGCGTTGGGGCAGTGTTGAGCATGTGGGCAGCACTGCCGTGTCAGGCCTTTTGGCAAAACCAGTGATTGACATCATGTTTGGGGTGAAATCGCTGGAGGTTTCAAGGCCAGCAATTGATGTGTTGACCAGGAACGGCTATCAATATTTTCCCTATAAACCGGATGTCATGCATTGGTTCTGTAAACCATCCGATGCTGTGCGGACACACCACCTCCACTTAATTCCCTATGAAAGTG
Organism: Adonisia turfae CCMR0081; assembly: GCF_011009555.1. Classification (GTDB taxonomy): domain Bacteria; phylum Cyanobacteriota; class Cyanobacteriia; order Phormidesmidales; family Phormidesmidaceae; genus Leptothoe; species Leptothoe turfae. The sequence continues at coordinate 32,474 of NZ_QXHD01000003.1, forward strand.
AGCTGTGGCAAGAGCGAATTCGGTTTCGGGATTTGCTTCGTTCTAACCGTGCGATCGCTAGCGACTACGCTGCCTTAAAACAGGCGTTAGCTGAACGTTATCACTATGATCGCGAGGCCTATACCCAAGCAAAATGGCCCTTTATTCAACGAGTTTTGGAGATGGCCAAATAATCATAGGGTCTGATGCGACCGCTTGCTCAGAACCTATGGCTTGATGAGGTGTAGGACAGTTTGGTTTCTATCCCGTGTAAGCCTTTGCTGATTGGTTTCCCGCTAGAATGGTTGCACTGAGGGCGACTGCTTTACTAGCGTGAGCGTTGCTGATCCTGAGGAGGATTTGATCTGGAAGTTCCTGATCAATAGCACTTATTTCAGATCGATTCATCTTGTAAATCAGCAACGGCCTGTGTGGACTATGGTTTCGTTAGCCCGTAAAAATCTACTCAAAGACCTACCACGGTTTCTGGTGGCCCAAGCCGGTATTATGTTTGCCGTCAGTTTGGTCACAATCCAAACTGGTATCCTTAAGGGTTTTACTCGATCGACAACGCTGCTGATTGATAATTCGGCTGCCGATATTTGGGTTGCGTCAGAAAATATCGTTAACTTTGAGCTCACTGAACCTTTTCCCTATGTGCAGGTTCAGCGGGCCCAATCAATTGAAGGGATAGCCCGTGCAGAGGCACTCATCATGGGGTCAGGCCGCTGGTATGCGGACGGTAATCTGACAACGCTACGGGTGTTTGGGTTTGACCCCAATGGACAACTATTTCGTCCCGGTGAGGTTTCCGATGCAACACTGAAAGCTTTAAGTGCTCCCTATTCAGCGTTGATTGACCGCACCAATATGCGTTCATTTCGGATTGATGGTGTGGGAGATACGGCTCGCATTCGTCAGTTGCCGGTCATGGTAGTCGGCTTGACCCAGGATACCCAATCTCTGGTTTCTAGCAAATTTGTTTTCACATCTTTGTTGAATGCCAATGCCTATATTAGTTCTGGGTTTTCGGCTGGATTAACCTGTCAGCTTGGGAATGGTGATATTACCTGTGTGAATGCCTATCAGCGTGATCCAGATGCGGCGAGTGCTGATGTGGGTGATCCAGAACCGCTCAGCTCAGATTCTCCGGTGACCTACATTTTGATCAAAGCTGAGCCGGGGGAAAATTTACAAATTCTCAAGCAACGCATAGAGTCTTCTCTGTCGGGAACTAAGGCGTTCACTAAGGATGAACTGATTAATATCACCCAGGCCTATTGGCAGAATCGTACGGGCATAGGTTTTATCTTAGGGTTAGGGGCCATTGTCGGTGTGATTGTCGGCATGGTAGTGGTGGCTCAGATTTTGTATACGTCGGTTTCTGAAAATCTGCGGCAGTTTGGCACCCTCAAGGCTATGGGGGCTTCAGATTGGGATATCTACAGCGTGATTTTAGAGCAGTCGCTGTGGATGGCGGTGTTGGGCTATGTGCCAGGTTTATTGCTGTGCTGGGGAATAGGCACTTGGACGGCGGCGACCCAAGGGATTGTGGTGTTGATTACCCCCCTAAGTGCTTTTGGGGTATTTGGCATCACGGTTGTGATGTGTGTTGGGGCTGCTGTTTTTGCGATTCAGAAGGTGACACGAGTGGATCCGGGAATTGTGTTTAAGGCATAACCGCCTGAGATGAAGAGAGACGTGAATGTGAGGTGTGAGTTTAAGAATTAATGGTTGCGATCGCAGCAAATAACATCCAAATGTCCTTTATGTCGGGCACCACTGAAACCAAGGTGCTCAAGGGCATTGATCTGGCCATTCCCCGTGGTCAAATTCGACTGATGATGGGGCCTTCTGGGTCTGGAAAAACGACGCTGCTATCGATTTTGGCAGGGATTTTGACGCCTACAGCCGGGCAGGTAGAGCTACTGGGCCAAGAAATTACAAAGCTATCGCCCAAAGAACTTACCGCTTTTCGCCGTGACCACATCGGCTTTATTTTCCAAAGCTTTAATCTATTTCCTGCCCTCACTGCTTTGGAAAATATTGAGCTAGCCCTACAGATCAAGCATAAAAAAGGATTGGCTATCAAAGAACAAGCTTTTGATTTACTAAAACAGGTGGGGTTAGGTGATCGGGCAAATAATTTACCAGCGGATCTATCGGGTGGTCAAAAGCAGCGAGTTGCGATCGCCCGTGCTCTAGCAGGCGAGCCGGAATTAATTATGGCTGATGAACCGACAGCGGCTTTAGATTCAGCCACTGGCCATGATGTGATTGAGCTCATGCAGTATTTGGCTAAAAACAAAGGCTGCACGGTCTTGATCATTACCCACGATCCACGCATTACCGATGCTGCCGATGAAATTACCTACTTAGAAGATGGTGTTTTAGCCAAGCAATCAAGTTTAGTCAGTGGATTTCATTAAGGAGGCGATGATGACTGCCATCCTAATTCAAAGTCCCGACAGGGTCGTTTTACAAAATATCAGCTGGCAAAGTTATCAGTGTCTGTCTCAACATCATTAATACTGGCCCTGCTGGCATTTGCTACGATCATTATCAATTTCCCCATCTGTTCCCATGACATTTGCAATCATTGCAGACCCGCCACCACTAGAAATCAATCCTGATAACGTTGTGCTGGTGGGCAAAACCCGTATCACTTTAGATACTGTGGTCACTGTTTTCAAGCAAGGTACAACGGCGGAAGAAATCGTCCATCGCTACCCCGCTTTGAACCTGGCAGATGTATATGCCACCATTGCGTTTTACCTAAATCACCAGCAGATGGTTGAGGACTATTTAGCAGAACGTCAGGCCCAGTCAAAAACCATTCAGCAGTTGAATGAAGCGCGGTTAGACCCCAATGGCATTCGCGATCGATTGCTGAATCGTAAACATGCACAAGAAGCATGTTAAAGCTTTTGGCAGACGAAAACTTCGACAATACAATCATTAGAGGTCTGTTCAGACGTAATCCAAGTATTGATATTGCTAGAGTTCAAGACGTTGCCCTATCCGGTAAAGATGACCCAACCGTATTGGCATGGGCTGCCCAAGAACAGCGTGTGTTGTTAACCCATGATGTGGCTACGATTACCAAATACGCCTATGAAAGAGTTGCCCAAGGTTATTCAATGCCAGGAGTGATCGAAGTACCAACCAATGCGCCCGTTGGCCAAGTCATTGAGGATGTTTTGACAATCCTAGAATGTATTGCAACTGGGGAGTTAGAAGGCCAAATTTTGTATTTACCGCTATGACCTAACTTTAAGTGGCTGTTAGTTCCTGTGCAATACCGGTCAGGATTTCAGGGACTGAACGGGGCTGCCAGCCCAGGACTCGTATGGCTTTTTCACTACTAATGCGGACGCAGCGGTCATAGATATAGTGAACCAGCTCATTATTTAATGGTGCATTCCAGGAAAAGAGCTTGCCGATGGGATCTAGAATGCCGCCAATCAGTCTGACTAGTGGCTTGGGTGCATCAGCTGGAGCTTTTACCCCCGCCGCATCGCCCAGAATCTTAAACATTTCGCCGATGGATAGCTCGCCTGCAGAGATGATGAAATGTTCGCCAGAGGGAGCTTTTTCCGCAGCCAGCACCATAGCTTGAACCAGGTCGTCGACATGGACGATGCCAGTGATGCGATCGCACCCCGGCCACAATGGCAGCCGCCCCTTCAAAAACAACTTAATCACCGGCCCAAAGTGCGGATCATCCGCCCCAAAAATTCCCCCCGGCATCAAACTTACCGCCGCAAACCCATCGGTTACATGCTGATTCACCAATTGCTGCGCCTTGTACTTCGTCTCATCATAGGCAGACGAAAATCCTGTTTGCGTACGTTGATAGGTCTCATCAATCACCTGACCAGCCGTATCACCATAGATGCCAATGGTGCTGCAATAGATCAGTTTGGGAGGATGATCTTGAACCCTGATCGCCCCCAAGACTGTACGAGTCCCTTCCACATTCACCCGCTCCATCCTGGCCGCATCCACAATACCCAAATCAACACAAGCAGCAATGTGAAACACCACATCCACCCCTGCCATCGCCTGACTAAGTATTGCTGCATCAGTAATGTCACCGTAAGCTAGTTCAATATCCATGTTTGCGAGCCGTGACAGATCGCTCGTGCGGCGAACTAAGCCAATGACCTTATGCCCCTGGGAGCTGAGCAGCTTAACTAAATGGGAACCAGTGAAGCCATTTGCTCCTGTAACAAGTGCTTTCATGCGTTTGCTTGATGCTTTTTAGTAAACCTGATGAACCCAAGGGATCTAATGCCAGTGACTCTGGGCTTAAGCTGTTATCGTAACGGAAATCTCGTCGTTTTTATGGATTGTACAACCGACACAGCTGCATTAATAAAGCAGCTAAGATGAGACAGCTAAGACAACGTTGAACTAATAACTCAGCCATCATCACTAATTTCATTTATTCAAATGAGTAGTTTTGGTTTACCTAAAACCAAAAAAACGCTGAATAAAAGATTGCTTTTCTACTTTACATATTTACCTAAAGCAGGATGCTTTTAGAGTATCCCATTGAATGAAAACAACAATTGAAAAGTCTGACTTTGTTCTGACTCCCTATATGCAGAGCAATAATTGGCGTGCTACATATCAGGTCTTAAACACGCTGATTCCATACATTCTTCTATGGGTTTTAGCCGTAAAAGTTGCCAAAATCTATATTTGGCTCATACCTCCAATCATCATTCTTTTAGTACTTTTCTCATTGCGCTGCTTTTCTTTAATGCATGATTGTGGACATTACTCACTTTTTCGGTCTAAAAAAGTCAATCGAGTCGTTGGCTTTATTTTTGGTCTTGTTAATGCGATGCCCCAATATTGGTGGTCGCGAGACCATGCGTATCACCACAAAACCAATGGTGATTGGGAGCGGTATCGAGGCATTGGCGATTTCTTATCGACTAAAGAGTATGCTCAGCTGACTCCATCAGAGCAAAATTTATATAGGATGCTTAGACATCCATTGATGGCATTTCCTGGTGGCTTTTTCTATCTAGCCTTTAAACCCAGAATAATTTTCGTTTTGGGTATTTATGATTTTATTTGTCATGGCTTTAGTTGCTTAAGGTCTACGCCTAAAACGAGCTGGTCGGCTATACTTTCTTCCCATCAACCGAAGCATTGGTCTACAGCTGCTGAGTTTTGGGATATCTTGCTCAACAATATTTTTGTGGTTAGTAGCTGGTTTTTACTTTGTCGTTGGCTAGGGACAGGATTTTTCTTGGGAATTTACTCCGCTGTACTGACGCTCTCAGCGGCAATTTTTATCAATGTCTTTTTTGTTCAGCACAATTTTGATGGAGCCTATGCCCACAAAACGGAAGGCTGGGACTATTTAACGGGGGCTATTGAAGGCAGTAGTTATTTAGAATTGCCCACTATTTTAAAGTGGTTTACGGCTGATATTAGCTATCACAATATCCATCATCTTTCTGAAAGAATTCCTAATTACAATCTGAAGGCATGCCATCAGAAAAATAATCATCTTCTTTTAGATTCAAAGACAATTAAGATGAGCGAAATGTTGGACTGCGCTCAGTTTATTTTGTGGGATTCTGATGCTAATAAATTAGTATCTATCGAGGCATTTCACCGTGATCAGGCTAATACCTTTTCGTAAATTCGATAGGTTTTGTAGATGGTGGCTCCGGTGCTTTCAATGATGTTTCGCGATCGCATGTTGTCCTCATAGACCCAAGACAATTCGGAACGCTTATAGGGGGGATTTTTCTCTGTGCCCCCCTTCATGCCTAAATACACCACTGCCAACGCCACCATGTTGCGACTGTATTCCGGTAGCGTACAAATAGCCAAAACCCTTGCTTGGTCAATCTTGCGACGAAACCAAAGAAATTTGAGAATACCAAAAATATTAAGCTTGCCCTTCACATGCTTAAGGGCAATGTTGTAATCCGGCAGAGCCATAAAAAAGCCAACCATTTTGTTGTCGGAGTCTTTTTTCGGGTCTTCTGCAATCACGAAAATATCTGTATCCACCAGAGTCTGCAGCTCCCGCGCCTCCACCATAAACTCCTCTTCAGTGCGGGCACTAGAACTCCAGTTATGGGCAAATGCTGTGGTGAACAGCTCGTAAATTTGACGACAGTCTTGCTCAAATGCTTTGCCTTTAGTATGGATGGTGCGAAACTTAATGCCAGCTTTCTGCGCGATCTTATAACCCCGTTCAAAGCTGTCGGGTAAAGGTTGATCCAGCGGTAAATCATAGGCGTAGACATCCTTAGCCTTGTGCCAGCCGTTAGCCTCCATGATGTCCAGATAATACTGAGGGTTATAGGGCATCATCAGCATCGGGTCCGAATCAAACCCATCTGCCAAAAAACAACAGTTATTATGGGTCGATAGATCAATGGGACCGCGAGCTACAGTCATGCCCTGCTGTTTGAGCCAGTTGGTAGCCTCATCTAGCATTGCCTGACCGATGTTGTGATTGTCAACGCATTCAAAAAAGCCCATGAGCCCAACCGATTTACCTTCACGTTCAATCAGGCGATCATTAACAGCCGCAACCACTCGACCTATAGGCTGTTCATTGTGGTAAGCAACAAACTGCTGGAGCTTGCCGTATTGAAAAAATGAATTCTCCTCTGAAAACTGTTTAGCCGTACTCGACTCGATGGGGGCAACCCAATGAGGGTCATTGCGGTATACGTAAGATGGGACCGCGAGAAAGTCAGCTTTGTCTTTGGCGGTAGTGACCGTCTTGATGGAAAAATTACGCATAGCTGGGAAAGTCGGAACTGGGGAGTAGAGAGTAGGAGATGAAACCAAAATAAAGCCACATCTTAAGGAATAAATTTGAGTTTATTCCCCCATTACCTATGCCCTACTCCCTATTGCCTTTTTACCTAAGCGTACTGAGCAACCGCACCGCCAAGCTTCTGACGGACAGCAACCATGGCTTCTATTAGCCGATCCATTTCGGCTTGGGTATGAAGCGCATTGGCCGTAATCCGTAAGCGAGGCTTAGCAATAAACCAGATGGCCGAAACCCAAATGCCGTGTTCTTCCATGAGGGCGCGAGCAAAGGATTTGGGATCTAGGTCAGGGGGAAGCAATACGGGGACAACGTTAGTCTCACCGATGGCGTCAAAACCAGCAGCAATCAGCTTAGAGCGCAGATAACGAGTATTAGACTGCAACTTAGCCACGCGTTCTGGCTGACTGCGTACCTGGCGGATACTCTCTAATGCTGCTGCGGTGACTGGTGGGGGAAGAGAAATAGTACCGATGGAGGTGGGGGACACATCCAAAAGGTCAATGAGCTCTCGGTTTGAGGCACTAATGGCGGCACCTGCGGAGCCTGCAAACTTTGAAAAAGTCGTCATGATGATGGGTACAATGCCACGGTCAATCACAGACTGGGGAGTAATTCCAAAGTGGTCGTAAATGCCTTCACCTTTTCCACCAATGGCACCACTGGCATGGGCTTCATCCATGACCACAACGCTGCCGGGGTAGTCTTCCATGATGTCTAACATGCGGGGCAGCGGTACCACATCACCATCCATGGAAAAGACCGCGTCAGAAATTACAATCACCCGGTCATCAGGACGCACATAGCGGCGCATCTTACGCTCTAGATCGTCCATGTCACAGTGACGATAGGCTTTGACCCGCACCTTGGGACTATGGCCGAACATCTTACCTGAGCGATTATCGGCATTAACCACGGCTGCAATAATGCAACCGTGGTTCAGCACGTCGCTAAAGATAATCGTCTCACGGGTATGCTGGAACCCTTGAACAGGTACTGCTAGATGGCAAAAACCATCCATTAATGCCTGTAAGGCCATCCATGCATTAAGAAACAACTGAGTATGGGGCAAATGCTTGAAAGCAGAAATTTCCTCCTCTAGCTGACGATGTAAGTCAATGCGACCACTTAGGACTGAACAAGAGCTGTTTGAGGTGCCATAACGACGAATGGAGTCGATAGCAGCCTGTGTGACAGCATCATCTTGCGCCATACCTAACACGTCGTTGGTACAAAACGTCAGAACCTGATGCCGTTTACCAGTTCCCTGTTCTTCTACATCAATCTGATTGCCATTTTTATGGTGGCAAATAAACTTGTCAGGGTATAACCCGCTTGCATGTAAACGCTGCACGTAGTCATTAACGACTTCCACAATTTACTCCTCATCACCTACATTGAGCATATCAATCAACCAAGGTCTGAGCCTAGAAAGCCGATGAACCTATAGGTACAACAGGCCTTGGCAACGGAGGCTTGGGTATCCCCAAGCGGGCGAATCACACAAGCATACCGTTACTAACCTCCTGAGATGGTGGGATAGAAGACTCTTTGGCTGCTTCTAAAGAAGATGAATGCGAAACTTCTAAATGCTCATATTGACTGACTATGACTCTTTGTAGAGCAATAATTGCTGGATTAACTTCGACGTAGTTGCGATGCGGGTCGATGGAGTAATTACGTTGTTCACTTTCCATCATTTCTACGTCTTGATGTAGAAACTTAAGAAAAATACTGTTCAAAATCACTTTTTCGAGCATTCTGGCTACGGGACCCGTCAGTAACCATTGGGGTAGTGGCAGCTTTAGGAACATTAGAGAAAAGGATTTTGTTTCGGTGGGGCCGATGGGCAACCGCATCAGATAAAGCGAGGAAACTGACTCTAAGGCGGTTGCATAGTGGGGGTATTGATAACGGATAGAGACGGTGCGGGTGGTACTGTCACTGCCTTTAGTGCCCAATCCCAGAAGCTTACTCAGAAAGCCCTTATAAGAGACTTGGTAATCGGCTGATACGCTGTTGTCATCTTGCTTTAAATTGAGCAGCTTGGGGTCATACCAGCCCTGCAGATCTTTGTGTAAAAACCCATGGAAGACGTCCATTGTATTTTCATTACAAATGGAAAAATGGGCCTGAAAATGTCCAGGAATACGCACCATAAACCAGCCTGGCTGATTATATTGAGGTACTTCTGGTAAAGGTTGGTGTTCAGCTAATTCAGCATCTCCTGGAAAAACCCAAACAATGCCATAGGCTTCGCGAGTAGGGTAGCGACGGGCTTGGGCACAGGGTAACTTTTGTTCCTTTGGGTAGTAAGGGATGCTAACACACTGACCCTCTTGATCAAACTCCCAACCATGGTAGGGACAGACCAGATTGTTGCCGTGAACCTCTCCTTGATGCAGTTCTACTCCTTTGTGGGGACAGGCATCCGCTAGCGCGTTAACGTCTCCATTGGCATCACGATAGAGCGCCAAAGAAGATTCCCAAACTCGGACAGATACTACTTCCTCGGGCTTGAGCTGATCAGCCCAAAAAACTGGATACCAATAGTTAGGGTTGATACCAACAGCACGTGCGCGGCGATATATGGGTTGACCTTTGAGAACAGTAGATGCTTCCATCTTCTAAAGCTAGAATTACAGATTAAAAAATTATCATCATTAAAGTCTTTCCACTGTACGAGACCTAACTTGATTTTTGCTGAGTAAAGCCCTAGTAAACTCAGATTATCGACTCAAATCGGATTTCATTGTGGTTGCAGTATGACGGTAGTCAACATCCTACCGATGCGATTTAGTGACGCTTCGATAACTGGCAATGAAGTCCAATAAAAATATTTGAGCCGTCGGCTACAACATGGACAGCCACCTCAAATCAAAGTAGAGATATGCACGTAACAGCATTATTAAGGTTAGGTATAAGTTTTTGCTTATACCTAACCTTAATAACCAGTTATGGGTAATGTTAACATCTATTAACTTGTCGCGAACGACTGGCCCGTGGAGGTGCGTTTCCTGCAAGTGTTACTGTGTTCCCCCCTATGACCACTGTCTATCAGAAACCGGTTCCCCCTGAGCTAGAACGGCTTGATAAATTACCACCCCCCTCATCGCCACGACGCCAGTCTTGGCAGGTGTTGGCTGTTCTGATGATGGCAGGCTGTTTGTCGAGTGCGGCTGGAGCCATCGTTGCACCCGTTTTTCCAGAAATTGTGGCTCAGTTTGAGCTGAGTAGTCGTTGGGCTGGAGTGTTAGTGAGCACCCATACGCTGACTACGGCTCTGGCTAGTCTTGTATTTGGTCTATTGGCAAGTCGCTTAGGCAGTGTGCGTATTTTGATATCTTGCCTGCTGGGGTATGCGATTGTTGGTAGCCTGGGTGCATTGGCCCAAGGTTTTTGGGGGGTTTTGCTGTCGCGGGCGCTAGTGGGCATTGCTAGCGGTGGCATTGGGGCAGGCAGTATTGGTATTTTGAGTAATCTTTATGATGGCGAAGCTCGTACACGCATGATGGGCTACGCTACCAGTGCCTTAGCTACGGCTACGGTTATTTTCCCAATTTTGGGTGGCTGGCTGGGGTTATACCATTGGCGCTGGGCTTTTGCTCTTTATGGCTTAGGGGTACCAGTGGCTCTGGCGGGTTTGTTGGTGTTGACTAAAGGAGGTCGCCGTGCGTCTGGTATGCCTCAAACTGGGGAGATTGGCAAAACTCTTCAGCAGAGTAGTGTGTTGCTGCTTTTGCTGGCTCTGGCGACAGCCTCAGCCATTTTTTATGTAGTAGTTGTATATGCACCGCTCTATCTCAAGGAGACGATCGACGCATCTTCCTTGTTAAACGGCTTTGTGTTATCTGCTCGTTCAGTAGGTGCGGCGGTGATTGCAGCGGTAGGTGCAGCTAAGGTTTCAAAACGGTTGGGAGCTGGTGGTGCGATCGCATCTGGCTTTTTCCTGATGGCCATTTCGTTGGCGACTATCCCTAATGTGCTCTCTCCGCCGTTAATGCTACTGGCCGGGTTGCTCTTTGGTTTAGGGTTTGGCTTGGTAATGCCAAATTTCTACAGTGCGTTAGCCGATTTATCCCCTGATGCCCAACGTTCAGGATTGCTAGCCATTGGTACAGGTTGTGCCTCTCTTGGTCAGTTTGTCTCCCCGTTCATTTTTGGTCCAGTGTGGGCCGCCGCAGACACCAACGTGTTTTACATAGCGGCAATTATCGCTGCTACAGTAGGTGGGTTGAACTGGATGTATCGATAAAAGCGAACGTTTGATGATTCTTAAGCAGTCGCTGCTGAACTTTCTCAAAATAGGGGCCATTCCCCTACTGTTAACTGGGGTTGCGCTCAGGCAAATCATACTGGTGCAAACGCTTGGTCTGAGTCCGTGGCATGGGGGGGGGTTTGGTATGTTTGCCTCCATTGA
>NZ_QXHD01000003.1:43702-55211 GCF_011009555.1 Adonisia turfae CCMR0081
ACGCTTGGGGAACAGCTTGAGCTACCGTAGCCGTAGTTTCATCGCCAGGGCATTTGTTGCCCGCTTTCATGGTGAGAGCATCAGGTGGAATCAGGTGATCCACCGCAGCGATGCGCTCATATTTTTCATACAGCGCAAAAACATCGCGGGGAGCTGCCATAAGCCATTGGTTATCACCGGTCAGACATACTAGATAGGGCACCTTGTTTGGCCCCTGTAATTTAGTGACCAATACCGCTGGTATCGGGTTGGCGACGGGGATATGTTTTCCCTTGAGGGATAGAACTGTGCCTGCGATCGCAAAGTTGATCACCGTGTGTAGATCGCCAGTCAATGTTTCCGTGGCCTGCTGATCCAAAATTTTCAGCAGTCGACGTTCCTCCCGCAGGTGTTCCTTTAATTTGGCATATTCGGCAATTTGCCCATCGCCAACGGCTGCCAACTGTTCACGAATCAGCTCAATATTATGCTCTACATCATTAATGGCCTGTTGTTGGGGCGTCAGATGCAGGGTGGAAAGATATTGACCAAAACTGCGTTCGACTAGATCGCGGGTCTCCTCCAGGGAATGGGTTTGGAGTAAATTCAGCACCATGCCATAGCTAGGGGTGAACTGACTGACCAGTGGGTCTGGTTTAGCCAGGGCTAAATAGCCAGCTTCCCTGGCCCCCTCAAAGGGAGTTTCTACGGTAACCACATGGCCTTCTACATCCATGCCCCGTCGCCCTGCCCGTCCTGCCATTTGCAAAAATTCTGAGGCATGGAGCAGTCGATGACCGCTATCGGTGCGCTTTGACAAACTAGAAATCACTGTGGTGCGCGCAGGCATATTGATGCCTGCTGCCAGGGTCTCGGTGGCAAAAACAACCTTGATCAATCCTGCCTGGAAGAGTTCTTCCACCAGACCTTTCCACGCAGGCAAAAGGCCTGCATGGTGAGCGGCAACTCCTCGATAAAGCGGTTCTACCTGGCCCGCCCGAGCCGCTTCCGGATTAGCAGTTAAGAATTCATCAATCCGCTGTTTGAGAGCTCGGGTTTCTAAAGGGTTAACCAAAGAAAGGCTACTAATGTTCTGTACCGCCTTGTCACATCCTTTACGGCTAAAAATAAAGAAAATGGCTGGCAGCATATCCTTTTGCTGGAGCTGGGCAACCAGAAATTCATTGCCAGCAGTCATGGCCTTTTTCTTTTGCCCCTTCTGGCGGCGAGGGGGCTTGCGATGTTTTTTAAGCCGATCGTGGAGAGCCGTTTTCTTGCTATTTAGGAGTGGAAAGATGCCTTTACCCGTTCCAAAATGCATATTGAGGGGAACAGGACGAAAGTCAGAATAAATCAGCTGACTGGGGCCATGAATCTTCCCAATCCAGTCGGTTAGCTGATCGCCATTGGCTACGGTGGCTGACAGCCCCACCAGTTGAATTTCTGGGGGGCAATAAATAATCGACTCTTCCCAGACAGTGCCACGTTGGCGATCGTTCATATAGTGGCATTCGTCCAGAATTACCGCCTGCACATCCTGAACGGCATCCCCAACTTCTCCCATGGTGGTGCCATAGAGCATGTTGCGAAAGATCTCCGTGGTCATCACCAGAATGGGGGCATCCCGATTGATGGACATATCCCCTGTGAGTAGACCCACCTGGTTATGGCCGAACTGCTCACGAAAATCCCGCAGTTTTTGATTCGACAGAGCCTTGAGCGGTGTGGTGTAAAACACCCGTCTATTGAAGTGAATCGCTCGGTGGATTGCATATTCACCAACCAAGGTTTTACCGGAGCCAGTGGGGGCACAGACGATTACGGACTGTCCTTTATTAAGCGCCTCAATAGCGTCGATTTGAAACGGATCGAGCTGAAACGGAAATAAATTTTCAGGTGCTAGGACCAAAACCTGGAAAGACCTTTACGTAATTGGGGAGTTTGACCACCTCATTGTGCCAGAGGAGTGTGGATGTTGGGAGAATTAATAGTAGGTATAGAGTTTAAGGCAAAATGTTTGTCAAAAGATAGGGGGCAAGAATTTAGGGGGCAATATCTCCTGATTCCCTGCACCTCCACCTAACCCAGATTTCTAAACTATAAGTTGATATCCATGATATGTGCCTAGTATCTAAACGAATTAGATAAATCCATGATGAAGAAATAGACAACCACTTTAATCACTAAGACTTGAGTCGCCTGATGTTGTCATCGGACAGCTTTCCTTCTGCCAAGTTTTTGAATCATTAGGGAACTTGGGCGGGTGACCTCCGATATGGCGGGGTTGCCACAAGGCGCAGCCCCTACGAGATTAGGCGCAGCCCCTACAAGATTGTCGATGAAAGACGATTCGTGACAATCTCCCGAGCGGTCTCAATCTACTGGTAAATGGTCTCCAGGCTGTACTATGGACTCAGCGAAATCCCTGTCGATCTGCTCTGGTCAACTGCCGTCTACCCATGTCCCATAAACTCCTATTTATTAGCAACGGCCATGGAGAAGATAACCATTCTTCCCACATTATTCGTAGTCTTTGGGAGCTAGAGCCGGAGCTAAATATTGCGGCTATTCCAATTGTGGGTCAGGGCCATGCCTATCGCAACATTAATGTCCCTATTGTGTCACCGACGCTGACATTACCGTCGGGAGGGTTCACGTATACTAATCGTCTGCGACTGCTCAGTGACATTCGTGCTGGGTTACTAACCTCGACGTTGCGACAGATTCAAGCCGTACGAAATTATGCCCCCAGCTGTGATTTAGTGTTTGCTACCGGAGATGTGGTTGGGCAATGTTTTGCCTATATTAGCGGTAAACCCTTCATTTCATTTACCTCATCGCTGTCTGCCATGTACGAGGGAACGCTCAAGATTGACATGGTGCTCAAGGCAGTGCTTAAGTCTCCCCGTTGTTTAACGCTGTTCTCGCGGGATGCTTACACGGCTAAAGACTATCAAAAACAGGGATTGGCTAAAGCCCAGTTTGGGGGGATTCCGTCTCTTGATCGGCTAAAGCCAAAGGGCAAAGACTTACAGCTGGATGTTGCTCGACCGATGATGGCCCTACTACCGGGCTCGCGAATGCCCGAAGCTATGCACAATCTGAAATTGCTTTTGGGGTTGGTGGTGGAAATTGCCAAACTCAATCCTCAAGTTCAGTTTTGCGCTGCTTTAGTGCCTGACGTTATGGCCTCTCTAGAGACCATTTCGGCTGCTGATATTGGCTGGCATTGTGCTCCAGGCAAACTGACTTATGTGGTGGATGGTGAAGTAATCGCCACTGTCCTATGCTTTAGTGATGCGTTTAGTGACATTGTTTGCCACACTGATCTGGTTTTAGGTATGGCCGGTTTAGCGGTGGATCAGGCCATGGCCATTGGTAAACCCATTTTACAAATTCCTGGACCCGGTCCCCAGTTTACCTATGCTTTTGCTGAAGCCCAGGAGAGACTGTTAGGCCTTTCTGTGAAAACGATTGGTACTAAGCCAGCAACGTCGGCCATCTTCAAAGAAGCTGCCCAGTATGCCGTCAAGACTATCCAGGATGAGGCGTATATGAAAGCCTGTGTTGCCAATGGTCAAGAGCGATTTGGTCCGTTTGGTGCGTCCTATCGCATTGCCAAAGTGGTGCTAGATACTTTGGAAAAGCTGGATGCTGGAGTGATTGTGGCAGCTTGAGGGTGCGATCGCACCTGCTTGTCAAGTATTGTGAGTTTTGAATTTGAGTTAATGACACTATGGTCCAACGACAGCGCTCAGTTTATTGGCAACTGCTGCCTTTTTTAAAGCCCCAGTGGCCACTGTTTTGCTGGTCGTTTGTGTTCATTGTTTTTTATGTACTGACCACAGTTACGCTACCTTATCTGGCGAGTCAGGTAACTTACTACATCAGTCAGGGACAGGTTTCGAATATTGCCAGGTGGTTAGGGCTGACCACCATGGCGTTCTTAATTCAAAACTTGTTTCAATATGGGGAGAAAGTTTTTTCGATTCGTGCTTCCCTAGCATCGGTACTGGAGTTGAGAAAAAAAGTCTACGCCCACTTACATCGCCTCAGCATTGATTATTTTGCGACTGCTAAAACGGGTGATCTTTCCTATCGTTTGACTGAGGACATTGATCGGATTGGCGAAGTTATTTATAAGATGTCGCAGCAGTTTATCTCCTGCGTCTTGCAGCTAATTGCCATTCCCATCTATATGTTTTATCTCAACTGGCCCCTGACCCTGGCAGGCTTTTTGATTGCACCGTTGATGGCCTGGCTAATTGGCAGCTTTGGTAATCGCATGTTAGCCCTCTCTCGCCGCAGTCAAAATGAAATTTCTAATCTCTCTTCTTTATTGACTGAGGTATTAGGCAACATCCGAGTGGTCAAAGCGTTTGCTGCTGACGACTATGAGGTGGGCCGCTTTAGCAAGGTGGCCGATGAGAATCGCATTGCTAAATATCGCACTGAGCATCTGACTGCAATTCAATATCCCGTGGTGGGCTTTTTAGAAGCAGTCAGCATTATGTTTCTGTTTTTGCTAGGCGGTTGGCAAATTGCGCTGGGTAACTTACAACCAAAGGAGTTTGTGAGCTTTTTGGTGGCTGTAGCCTTGTTAATCGACCCGATTAACTTAGTGACGCAGCACTATAACACTTTTAAACAAACTGAAGCCTCTGTTGAGCGAGTATTTGACATTTTTGCAGAGGAGCCCAGCCTGAGTGAGCGACTGAATGCTCAAGACTTGCCGCCGATTACGGGTAAAGTCGAGTATCGTAATATTGACTTTGCCTACACGCCTGGCAAGCCAGTGTTTAATAATCTTTCACTGTTTGTACAGCCAGGAGATGTGGTTGCTTTAGTGGGGCCATCAGGGGCTGGAAAAACAACCTTGGTGAATCTGTTAGCGAGATTTTACGATCCGCAAGCTGGCGAGATTTTAGTCGATGGTACCAATGTGCGAGATGTGACTTTAAAGAGTCTACGTCAGCAGATTGGTATTGTTCCCCAGGAAACAACATTGTTTTCAGGCACCATTGCGCAGAATATTGCTTACGGTCAGACGAATCTGGATTATGACGCTATTGAAGCAGCCGCAAAGATTGCCAATGCCCACAATTTTATTGAACAATTCTCCCAGGGGTATCAAACCTGGGTAGGAGAACGCGGCGTTAATTTATCCGGTGGTCAGCGACAGCGCATTGCCATTGCCCGAGCAATTTTGTTGAATCCACGTATTTTGATTTTGGATGAAGCTACATCGGCATTGGATTCTGAATCAGAAGCCTTAGTGCAGGAGGCTCTGGAGCGAGCGATGGAGAATCGGACGGTATTTGTGATTGCCCATCGGTTGAGTACGGTGCGCAAAGCGGATCGAATACTGTTTATTGAGAATGGCCAGATCGCTGAAGCAGGTACCCATTTTGAACTGTTAGAAAAGCGTGGCCGATATGAACAGTTTTATGCACAACAGTTTAAAGAGTAAGAGTCCCCACCCTGCTGCCCCTTATCCATTGCTGAATTTTCTTAAACTCTGCCATTCTCCCATTAGGGGGCGTATAGCAATAAGTTCCAGGTTTTGACTGTAGATGGGTAGATGGGAAAAAGGCATCCACTCATCCACCCATCCACCCGAATCATTTTGATGTCACATCAGCTTCAATGGCAATGTCTTAAAAAGGGGCAGATTGCTGAGGCGGGAATGCTTGAACGCTATTGGAAAAGGGACGCTGGTGGGTCGACTGTGCTCAGTCACGACGTTATATTAGGGCTATGTCAAAGGGCTTAACCATGGTTGCGGTATCGGCCAAGCGATTTACAACGGACGAGTTTCACCGGTTGGGTGAGCTGGGTTTCTTTGGTGATGGACCGGTTGAATTAATTCGGGGTGAACTGATTGAAATGGCTCCAAAGCGTACGCCCCATTCTGTGTGCAATACACGATTGGTGCGACGGTTGATTTTATTGCTGGGGGAGCAGGCTACGGTGCGGGGGCAGGAGCCGATTACGTTGTCGGATTATAGTGAGCCGTCGCCGGATGCGGTGTTAGCAAAATATCGGGAAGATGATTATTTGGAAGGGCATCCGGGAGCGGCGGATTGTTGGGTGGTGATGGAGATTTCGGACTCGACGCTGGGGTATGACCGTAGTACGAAACTTGCGCTGTATGCGGAGTCAGGGATCTTGCATTATTGGATCTTTAATTTGGTGAACCAGCAGTTGGAGGTTTACCGTGAGCCCTATGAGGATAGTCATGGGGAATATGGCTATCGACAGAAGGCGATTTACCTGGCAACGGAGCGGGTGGAGTTGCCAGTGGGGGAATGGTTGGAGTTGGATGGGGTGTTTCCGTAGGGTGCCGTTAGTGTTAACGTAACGCACCGCATGGTTTTTACTGTTTTCTGAAGCGATGAGCCAGAGGGTGTTGGGTTTCGCAGGCTCAACGCCAACCTACAGATGTCGGCGGATGTGGAGGCGATATTTTTGGAGGTGAGCTGCCTATTCTGAGGAGGCAAGAATGGTTAAAAGGGATGCAATATCGGCGGTTCCGACGAGAGGGAGGCACGTATTTTTTTACGGTGGTGACCTACAATCGGCAACAATTATTTGATACGCCGGAAATGGTAGAGTTGTTGCGAGAATCATTCCGTACGGTAAAACAACGTCATCCATTTACCATTGATGCCATAGTGGTTTTACCGGATCATCTCCATTGTTTATGGACCTTGCCAAAGGGAGATGCTAATTTCTCAACCCGTTGGCGTTTGATTAAAAGTGAATTTAGCCGCCATTGTCCTGAGCAATATAAATAACCATGCTCCCTTGCTCGTTATAAGAAACAAGAACAGGCTACCTGGCAACGTCATTTTTGGGAACATCTGATCCGGGACGAAAACGATTTTATTCACCACGTTGAGTATATTCATCACAACCCAGCCAAACATGGTCTTGTTCAAAATCCTTACGATTGGCCCTATTCCAGCATTCACCTCTTCAGGCGACCGTGATCTGAAGAACCCATAAACCGTAGGTCGGGTTGAATTTATGAAACCCGACTTGCCAAAATCTCTCGACGTAAATTGATAAAAATGCATGGTGTACATTTATGCGATTAAAATTTACCGTTCAAAGTCATCTCTATAAAAAATGTTAAGGATGTTGGGTTTCGCGGGCTCAACGCCAACCTACAGATCCTGGCAAAGCGTACAGCAGCAACACTTGCTTGACTCATCGATCTGGGGCTGATAGCCTACACAATAAGCAACTGACCCAGTTGTTTTTCGCACCCAAAAAATTAGCTGCGCGAGATGGCGGTGCTACCAACACCACCACCCCGCTAACCCTTCCAACTGCTACTACCAGTTGGTGAGCTGTGAGCATTTTACAGCCACCCTGATTTTAGTTGCAGGGTGGCTAACTTTTTGGGGGCTTTCCTCCCTGTCGTCTCGTGGTTAAACACCCACAAAGGAAAACGCCCCTATGACCTTCTCAAACCAGGCACCCCCAACGGGTATGCCGCCCAGTCTACCTGCCGACTTTTCCAGCAGCCAGCCTCCAGGCAGCTCCATTCGCCATATCCTGCTCGGTCACCCCAGCCACATCCGCCAAACCATTCACCTGCTGCACAATCTACGGTACGTAGAAACCAGCCAGTGGAGTCCCCTGATTGAAGTGCCTGATAATCGTCTGATCTTGAGGCCAGAGCCGGACGAGGTTATTAGTATGTTGGTGCGGCGATTGTAGGCCTGTGCAATGAGCCAGAGGCTCAGTGGCGGTGCTCAGTCAGAGACTGGGCACCAGGATCAAAAGTACCTCAGCCATTAGTAACAGCAGGGTTGTAGTCGTACCTCCAAAATCTTTTGCAGAAACCAGTCGATCCATATATAAAAGCTGTTGCGTTACGCTACGCTCACAGCACCCTACAAGCGTTGAAGAGCGGATAAACTTCACCACCATCAAAAAGTTGCCTAGAATAGTGAGCGAATATTGCTGTTAATCGACCTTAGGTCAATGCCAGAATTTACTAGAATTACGTGGAATCCAGAAGTGATGGGGGGTAAACCTTGTATTCGTGGTTTACGTGTCACGGTGAGTACTGTTTTAGGATTAATGGCCGCAGGACGCACATCTGAGGAAATTCTGGTGGCGTATCCCTATTTAGAATCTGCAGATTTGCAAGAATCGCTAGCCTATGCGGCATGGCGTGTGGATGAGGTTGAAGTGCCACTTCAATCGGCATGAAAATTCTGATTGACATGAATTTGTCACCGGCTTGGGTAGGCTTTTTTGCTAACGCTGATATTGAAGCTGTGCATTGGGCTACAGTGGGTGACCCCAGGGCACCAGATCGGGATTTGATGCAATGGGCTCAAGAGAATAAAAATGTAGTATTTACCCATGATTTAGATTTTGGCGCTTTGTTAGCAGTCACCCACCCATTGCTCCAAGCGTGTTTCAGGTAAGAACGCAAGACACGTTACCTGATGCTATTGGTGAGTTGGTGCTGATGGCTTTGCAGCAGTTCAGAGAGGAGTTAGTTTCTGGAGCACTGGTCACAATTGACGCGAAACGTATGAGGGCTCGTGTTTTGCCAATTACTCCTCCAAGTCAAAAATGAGCTGGCTGTTGGGGACATTTCTTGCAAAGTTTTCAATGTTGTGTCGAAGAGATGGTTATAGATTACATCGTGTAGCATCACTTAATAAATTTTCTGAAATTAAAACTAATTTCGTGTAATACGTAGCCCAAAAAATCCCGAGACTTCATCAGCCAATTCTTTTAACCCACTCACCGACTTCTCAGCGCTTCCTCAAACTTGGACTGGGCCAGACCATTATTGTTCTGCGTAGAAGCACTGACGTGCTTTTTCAAAACTCAATCCGAAAGGAGTAACCCGTGAAAAAATTACTACTGAATGGATTAGCAGCCCTGGCGATGACATCGACTGCTGCTATGGTGATGACCCCTGCTGCCAATGCAGTGTTTATAGCGGCCACCGTATCCGATGCAGGCGTGCTCAGACGTGGTCAAGATCACTACTTTGAAGTATCCGTTGAAGGCGACCCCTTACAACGTGTCCGTGTTCAGTGCATCACTTTCCATGAACTGGATGGCCTCGAAATTTTTGTTGGAGATAAAGCGGTTGAACCTTCTGTTAACTACGGTTTTGAAGAATTCACCCTCACATTTGCTGAACCCATACCTACTGACGAGACAATTCGAATTGTCATGAAAAACTCTCGGGTACGCGGCACAGTCAATGCTGGTATCGATGTGCCTTACCGGGTATATGGCACCTATCCTAACCTGGGAGCTGAAGTTCCCCTAGGTACCGCCGTTATTAGAACTCCTGGTGGTGGTAGTCGATAGTTAAAAACAACCCGCTCAGATGTGCTCATGCTGGGCGGGTGTTTCCAATATTCTCCACAATCATGGTTAAAAACTTGACTGCTATTTTTTCGTGAGATTTTTTACACGCAGCTACTGGCTGACCTTAAGCAACGGGGTAAAACCCTCTTGGTCATTAGCCACGATGATCATTACTTTCACCTGGCTGACCGCATTATCAAGCTTGACTATGGCCGCATTGCGTCAGACGGTGCGATCGCACCTTAGGTACCTGAACCCAATAACAAATACCCAATAACTGACACCCAATAACTGACACCCAATCACCCATCAACTACCTTCATAGGCCATTTGCCAGAAATCTTTTTCTAATCTAGCAATGGTGAGAAATGCAGTTTCAGCCTGAGCTTGAGTGGTCTCGTCTGTATCTTGTAACGCACTGTCAGCCTGTTGGGCCAGCAGCTCGACATAGGTGGTAAAGGCAGCATTACCCCAGCGGTCAGCAAATTCTGCATAGGGAGCGGGCATGGGGCTATGACCTTGCCAACCCTGGTTATAGGCCAGTTCAATGGCCCAAAAAGCAGTGGCTTTGACAGGATAGGGCTGTTGGGTCAAGCCTGCCATAAATTGGCAGTAGGTTTTACACGTGGGCTGTAGCGCCTGGTTGAGGTTGAGCTGACGTTCGGTCGCCTTGGCCTGAAACCAGGTCAGTTCGTCTTTGAGGGCGATGATGCCCCCCAACAAAATATCTAAGTGAGCGGTGGGAGCTGCCTGGATTAGGTTGGCTGCAAATCGTGTGAATTCAATGACAAAATGGTAATCCTGTACCAGCCAGGTGTTAAATTGTGCGGCTTGGATCGAGCCCTGCTGGCATTGGGTGAGAAAGGGGTGCACAGTGGCAGCTTGCCACTGGTTTGGGTATTGGGTGAGGAGCTGTTGACAGGTGAGGGGCATGGGGGAGAACTGAAGGAATCTGTCAGAAATGTTTGAACTTAACGTTAACGAGAGAGATGGTTGTCTAACCATTCAATAACATCGTCCATGACCTGATTGCGGTCTAGATCATTATGGGGCTCATGGTAGCTGCCAGGATAAATTTTGAGGGTTTTGTCTGACGTGATGCGTGCAAAAATTTCTTCGCTACCTTTGACATCATTGACTTTGTCAGCACTGCCATGGACTAGCAAAATCGGCACCTGTAGCTGGGCAATATTGCGACGGACGGTTGCGATCGCAACCAAACATTCTGTTCCCCACCGCACTGTTGCCATGGAATGGGTGAGCGGATCGTCCTCAGTTTGATTCACAATGGCCGGATCGCGCGATAGGGTTTCTGCCCCAGCCCCCACATCCATCGAAAAGCGAGGCCAAATGCCAGACAGCGCTCGGGCAATCACCACTAGGTAGGGCTTGGCAATGCCTACGGGTCGGATGGGCGGACCGCTAATGATAATCCCTGTCAACCCTTGGGGGGCATTGAGCGCAAAGTCTAGAACAATCAACCCGCCTAGACTATGGCCTAGAACAAACAACGGCAGATTAGGCTCATGCTGCCGTACTTGAGTCAGGAAGGCCCTGACGTTATCGCGGTAATCTTGCCAACGGTTAATATGGCCGCGCTGCCCCTCAGACCGACCATGACCCTGGTTATCAAAGCCAAAGATGGCATAGCCTGCCTGGGTGAGGGCGGTGGTGACGGTGGAGTAGCGATCGCAATGCTCGCCAAATCCATGTACCAGCGCCAATATTGCCTTGGCAGTCCCTGATGGATACCACGCCTGATAAAACAGCGAAAGCCCATTGGCACCGCAAAATCTATTTTCGAGTTGAGGCACTTGGATTGTAGTCATCCTGGGAACATGAGCGGACAGTTGTCTACTTATCTGTAATGTTACAAAACATTGCAGAGTCTGATTTTACAGGATCTCAACGGTGCCCTGTTGGCCATCAATCCGCACTCGCTGACCTGTGCGCAATCGCTGGGTCACGTCGGTCACATCCATCACTGCTGGAATCCCATATTCCCGAGCCACGATGGCTCCGTGGGAAAGTTGTCCCCCGACTTCGGCGATTAAGCCACCTAAGTTTGCCAGCAGAGGGGCCCAGCCCGCATCGGTATAGGGCACCACTAAAATCGTGTTTTGGTCGATGGGCACCGTAGTGTCCAATGTGTTAAGCACTTGGACTTTGCCCTCTA
>NZ_QXHD01000003.1:55221-60155 GCF_011009555.1 Adonisia turfae CCMR0081
TGACAGAGCCCAACCTACTCAAGCACCAGAAGGCACCCCAACTATTCCGACCCGTAGATTTGCGCCAGCAAGAACGATACCGGGGAATCCGTCTAAGGTTAGCCCATCAGAGCTTGACCCTATAGCACCGAATGACCCGACAACATCCCCTAGTACAGACCCTTTGCAGGCAGAAACCGTAAAAGAAAATACGGTTATTGAGAGGTTAAGACGGCGACAACAGGAACAACGTAATCCACTCACCGATGTACTCATTCCAGGCTTAGCCATCACGCCAGGGTTACGGCAAAACCCTGGCACCCCGCTAGTACCCGAAAGAAAAACCAACCCAGGCACTAATTTGCCGCAAACAGGAACATCGAGTTCCTGTGGATGCAATGGGGGCATCAATGCTCACACGGATGATGTGATCGGGCAATTAGATAAACGCTTAAACGATAAATTAGACGCACTTCAACAAGGGTCTCAAAACGCTCAGTTGGCAGCTATTTTAGCGAAGTTGCTGGAGATGGAAAATTTTGCCAAAAAGGCCTGGCAAAACACCCATATCGATAAGCTCATTAATCTACTGACCCTCGTCACCGTGCTCCACAATGGCGCAATGATCAGCCGTGACATTGGCGAAACGCTGGGCTATGTCGTGAGCAATGCCTTAGCTGCCGTTGGGGTTAAGGACGAAGATGGGAACGCCCTTGATATCAATGGGTTAGTGGGTGATAGTGTCACCAATTTTATTAAATCCGTGGTGGGTGAGGATGTTTACGATGACACCCGCACTGCGTGGCAAAAGGCAAACCGCGTGCTTCAGGCTGGGTCCAATATCATCTGGACGATCCGTAGTATCAACGACACCACACAGGACGTCATGGAATGGACCGCTGAGAACACCGGCAAAATTGGCAACGCGCTTAAAAAATGGGGTGTTGTGGGTGAACGCGCCTACCCCTGGATGGCTGAACGGGTAAAAGCTCAAGACTTCTACCGGCGTAAATTTAGTCGGGTGTTTGATGGACTTGAGACAGTCGAGAACACAGCCAGTAGCTTAGCGGTTGTCACCTCAGACGTTCGTGAAATACAAGAAGAGGTCACGGAGTTAGGTGAGGCCAGGACACGCTTTACTGATGCCGTCACCGCGTTTGGCCCAGAAGATACGCCAGACCTGGATGAGGAAAATCAACTACCGACCAGTGCCCCTGAAAACCAGCCGATCCAGGTAGCCGAAGACGAAGCCGCAGATGTTAGTCAAAGCCCCAACGTTGAGATCGCAACCGATGCTCAAAGAGGAGATCCACCGAACGATGTCACTCCCTGATAATTTTTCACCCGTTGAACACCTTCAAGACACCATCCGCCGAACCTTTCGAACCGAGGTTAGAGAATGGTTTCGAGATATTGACTTGGATGGCGATCTAGATATCAACACACCTCGAAGCAGCCTAGCGTTGGCCTGTGAACATCGTGATGATGACTCCTTCAACATGACCATCGGTCGGATAGTGCTGTTTGAGACATTGCGCGGCAGGTTTGCTGATCGTCTGGTCGGTGGCAGTGATGATGTAGGCACTACGCGATATCGAACTGATGTTAGGAGACGTACGCGACCTAAAATCAACCTCTACTTTCTCGAAGACGCCAACGACGTAGAACCAGGGTATGCACCTATATATGGCCGTATAGGGTTTAGATTGATGAACCACACACCAAGCACAATTAACCCATCGGTTGCTCAGACCTACGCTCAACGCATTCGATCCACCTTTTCGACCGGTGGTGGATTTGTGTGGAAGAAGGGTAAAAACATGTACACCTACAGCGATTGGGACAAGGGATACCAGTTGCAGTTGCTATGTAGAACTGAAGCTGAAGGACGGCGAGTCACTGAGGCTGTTCTGGACATCCAAAACGATACGCCGGAATGGGCTTACTTTAATGAAAAAGTCAATTCAGAGCCTGCTGAGGCATTTCCGACCATCCCAGACATTGACTTGGTGTACGGCCAGAGCAGACGTCAACCCAGACGTAGACCCGTGGCTGACGTTCGTTTTCAATACGCAAGCCTAGAAGTGTTAGGTGTGCCGAATCCAATCATCTTGGTAGATCGTACAGGGGTACTGCCAACGCCACTGGTTAGCTAGATGATTAGCGCTATCGACTAAAAATCACTGCAAAGGTTAAACCTTTCAGACTGAATTTATCAACCATTTTCATGAGTTACAACGGGGTCAAATCCGTTACTGTACCCTTGCTATGACCCGTTACTCTGACATCCGTCGAGGCGCTCAGCTCAATGCAGCGCTTCAAGCATATGTGAACTACCTCAGCACACCTCGCGTTCCAAACGTGGGCGGTGGCACGGCTAGAGGGCCTCAAACTACGTTATATCTAACGCCGTTTGGGCAAGACTTGGATGCGAACACTCGTGTATCAGCTAAAGCCAACACTGACAGTTATGGAGCATTGCAAGCCTATGTCGTCACGGGTAACGGGGCTGAAGCGGTCACCACCTTAGGAACCGATACGCTGGTTGAACTTAAAAAATTCCGTGCTGCCAGAATTGTTTGGTTTCGAAATACAGCGCGCACTGTGCAGGTGGCAACGTCAAATGTTACGAACCAGCGTTATCTGAAATACAACGGCGACCGCGATAGTTGCCCATTTGGGCGAGCGACTGAAACCGATGACCAAATGGATGTGTTTAACGCCATGAAGGCCGATATCTTGGCACAAAACAACACGTTGCTAATCAATCGAGTGTCGTTAACCCGCGAGAAAATCGGAGTGTAACGCCGTGGACATTCTCGATCCGTTGATGACCTGGTACCGAGAACATCCTGACTATGATGCTCAAGACGCTCGTAATGAAGCTCAGCTACTTTACGAGCGTCAAGGTGCCATTGAAGATCTGCTAGAAGGCAAGGTCAAGGCTGATGATGTCTTGGACCGGCTAGACCAGCAGGGCATTAATGCGGCAGCCTATGCCGATACGGTGTGTGCGCAGATTGAGGTCATCATCGACAACGGCATCGCTTACACCTCTAATGAGGCCGGTCTATTACTGCCCAGTGGGGTGTTGTTATAACCATGAGCTGGGAGCTGATATCTGACGTCGAACCAGGCTTTGACTGGGTCACCCTAGAGGCTCCGCTGATTGGCGAGCAAACGCTGAGGGTTGAACAAAACTGGTCCTATGCGGGTCCGTTCCCAGGCAAAGCCTATGCCCTCATTGTTCAGCAGTTTCCAGATGATTCGCTGTATGGGTTTCGGCGGTTTTACCCCTACAGAGACCCCAGACTTTTCACGCCCACCATTCCCAACTTTTTAGAAGCGGCTGGCTGGAGACTCTACCGGCTACGGCTGAAACACAATTTATATGCACGGTATCAGGCCGATGCAAACTGGCGAATTCGGATCTATCAATGGTCTGGTGCACCACCGCCCCCCGTTACCGCAGATCCAGGCATCGGCCTCAATGATCCCAATATCCCTGACCTAATCTACGATGGCGGACAAGAAGTTTGATGTTGTACTCCTAGCGCGACGTGTGGAGGGTGTGGAGGCTCCCAGCTCCATCAAATATGGGGAAGTTGTGCAATGCCCTGATGCCAATAATGGCGAAGGCGCTGTCTATATCGGTCGGCCAGATGGAACGCCGATGCTGATCACCCAAGGTGTTGTCCAGGCCACAGACCCGCAAGAGGTGTACTTGACGGTCCCTGAGCAGGCAAGTGATTTATTTATTTCGACGAAAGAGACCAATCGAAAAATACCGTGGACGACGACACCGAGGGCCGCTAATGATGTTTGCTATCGCATTGGGGACGACATCACCTTGTCACCCGATGGGAAAGATATCACGCTACCGATTGGCACCTTCGATATTTGGTATCGAATCCATTTTTCCACCATGGAAGGCTATGCCGTGATGGCCATCTTGGATAGCACCACCTTGGAACCACTGAATAAAAGCTCGGTGGGTGTGGCTGAACCGGGCAAAGAACCCGGCAAAATCCGCGAATCCATTGGCCGAGCCGTCTTTTTTGTAACGTCACCGATCACCATTAGCGTTGGGGTTGAGTACGCAGATTCGAATCAGGATAAACGGCTGAGTTGGTGGGAATGCTGGTGTCAGATCAAGAAGCGATGATCGGCAGCCTTCACCCTGGGCAGATTGCCCCGATGGGGAATGCAACCTTGCCTGTCAATCAACTGCAAACGCGCCTGATTAGCCTCAACAATCAGGCGGTTGAGATTTCTATCCAGGATGGATTTCTGGAAATAAAAAACCTCACTGACCACACGGTTTTTTATGCTGGCTCCTGTTTACAGCCAGACGATTAAGCTCAAGTGGCACATGGCAATGCTACAAATCCTTGAGTACAGGCCAGGGCGAGAGACGCCCATTAGACACACGATCAATTTGGCCCGACTACCGGCCACCATTGGGCGATGGGACCAGGCAACCTACCCAGTGGCGGTCGGTATGGACCCACGACTTGTCTTTGTGCGCTCGATTTCTCGTATCCATGCCACGGTTTACCGCGAGGGGGACCAAATCATGCTCAAAGATGGGGGGGACCAACCGAGTCGCAACGGCATCTGGCGCAATGGGGTGCAATTGAATCGTCCCGTGCGGATCTATGAAGGCTGTGAATATGCGCTCGTGCCCAGGACAGGGGACTATGGCCTACTCCTTAAGTGGCCTGTCACTGAACCGAGCACTGACTATCCCACCCTGGGACTTGAAGATGTGGATAGTTTGAAAGCGGAGTTAAAGGACTCTGACGAGCAAATACAGTTCCTGACGACGCAAGTTGACCAGTTGACGATTCAGCAGGGGGCCACCCGTGATACAGCGCTCTCGCTACAGAAAGAGGTCAGTACGATCAAAACTGAGCTCAGAACTGTGAAAGCCAAAAATCTGCGCCAAGACTCAC
>NZ_QXHD01000003.1:60165-84422 GCF_011009555.1 Adonisia turfae CCMR0081
CCCTCAGTCAGCCCAGCTCAACGCATAGGGATTATGACCAATCCCAATTTCCCGAAACTGCTGCGAAACCTTCTCCCCCAGCTTGCCATTACTGCGCCCCTCCCGCCGAATATTCGGATACCGCACATTCCACAACTTAAACGTAGTACGCCAACTCGCCGGACAGGGATACACCAACCGCGTCCCCGTCTTAGTATTATCCGCCACCCGCAACACCTCAGTGTCAGCCATAAACCGCTCCACATCAATATGAAACATCTCATGGGGCCGCAAACCATAGGTGGCGATCATTCCGTAAATCCATTGCCAGCTGGGATTTTTCAACGACTGCCAAATCTCAACGATCTGCTTGTCAGTCGGTAAGTCTTTCGGCAGTATCTTCTTTGGGCTGTAACCCTGTTTGAGAGATTTAAGCTCGGCTAGGAAGGTGGTCAGGTCTGTGGTTGCGATCGCATCCTGCTTCCCCATAAACTTCGCCAGTCTACCGTAGGCCATGCAGTAAAACTCACGGCTACGAGTCCCCGGTTTAGACCCTTTCAAAAGCTCTGACCGCAATAGATCCAGCGTAAGCATCTTCTCCTGCGGCAGACGCTTCAAAAACAAACGGTAGTTTTTCTGATACGAGTTTTCCTTAGTCAGCGTTCTAGGTGTAGACGCCCAGTGGTCGGCCTTATACTTCTCAATCCACTCCGTTAACGTCTTCGCTAGCTTCTGTTTGCCCTTTAGATATGGTCCCCAGTCAAACCGCCCCCAAAGCAGCTGGCTATCTATCTCCTGAGCCTTCGCCTTCGCCACCTTCAGCCCCGCCAGCGAAGCATTACAGTTCAGTGCCAGCTCCACCCGTCGCGGCTTATCCTGTCCTGGCTTCGGCGGAAACGAATCAACCGACTTGCCTCGGATGTATAGCTTTCCACCTTTTTGCCGCAAACTGGCCTTTTCCAACTGCTGGTTAATCGCTTGCAGACGGGGGCCTATATCGATTTTTTCAGGTGCAAAATTCTTCCCCATATCTTCCCCAAAAACAGTCCACAATCACCTGTTTTCAGCTCACAAAAGCTGCTTTGAGGAAGTCTTTCTCTCTTTATTGTCAAAGGCCGAAACCCTTGCTATTAAACGGAGAGGGGGGGATTCGAACCCCCGATGAACCGAAGCCCATAATAGATTTCGAGTCTATAAAGGCGGTGACTGAAAGCCTTTATAGATAAGGGTTCTAGGTTTTAGCCTAGTTCGTTTCCCCAGAACTTCCCTAAATCCAGTCTATTATATATGGCTGGTTGTCTGGGCTGAGTGGGGTTGAGTGGTTGCGGGGTTAATATTCGCGGATGGTGAAGGCCTGCTGGCTGGATTTGGGTTGGTTTTGCTTTAGAACCCTTATGAGACGGTTGTTTAGGCTGGTTTGGGTTTCTAGGTAGGTATGCAGGGTCTGTACCTGGTCGGTGTAGTTGCGGTCGTCTTTGCAGATGATGATGCCGTTATGGTCTGGGCTTTGGCGGTGCAGGTTGATGAAGTCCTGCCGGTTGAGGGTGATGACGACTCGGTTATTTTGGGTGGCGTAGGTGAGGACGTCTTTGTCGGGGATGCCTTGGTTGGCTTGACCTGCGTCGTAGGAGGTGAGGACGTCGTAGCCGAGATTGCGGAGGAGGACCACCATGTCGATGGGGAAATTTTCGTTGGAGTAGAGATCAACCATGGGCTAGGTCGTCTTGGATGATTTGGTCGATTTCGGTTTGGTTTTCTTGGTAGTAGGCCCAGGCGGCGTCGAGGTCGGCGGGGATGAGGCTGGGGTAGTTGCGGAGGAGTTCTGTGGAGTCGGCTCCTTGTTGGTGGAAGGATACGAGGGTCCAGACGGGGATGCGCGTGTTGCGGATGCGGGCCTGACCGCCGCAGACGCCGGGGGTTTTTTGGATGGTGCGGGCGTGGAGTTTTGTGCGCAGCAGCTTATTTTCCTCGGGGGTGAGGGAGTCGATGACTTGGATGAGGGAGTCGATCAGCTGGGTGTTCATGGGATACTCTGCAGCACTGGCTTGGTTGGGTGTGTTGCTATGTATGGCTTTCAAATGATAACGGGATTTTATGGGGCCTGGGGTGCTGGTGGTTGAGTCCGTGGTCCATTAGGGCCGATTTCTAGGTGCCATTCGGGGTGGGTTTGGATGGCGGTGCGGACACCTTTGCGGCAGGTGGGATTTTGCCAAAGCATTTGATAGCGTTGCAGGCGCTGGTCTGGGGTTTCCTCATTGGGGGGAATATGGGTAAGACGTTGCTCAACTTGGCGCTGGCTTTCGAGCCATTGGAGGTATTCGGTGTAGAGGCGATCGCCGTATTTACGAATCCAGCCTTGGGCAGCGCTTTGTTTGGAGGCAGGCGGATCAGGGAGTCGGGGGATTTTGTTTTTTATTACGAACGCGAAAAAATCGGGATCATCCTCGGCGGAAAAATCTAACCATTGCTGAGGTCCGGGAAGTGATGCCTCACCCGTTTGGGGTTGCTCAGGTGCATCTGGGGATAGCGTGATGCCTTGGCTATTGGGCTGCTCTAGCTCTGGGGAAAGCGAAGCGATTTTCTCTCTCTTTTTTAAAGAAGAGTTGGAAGGAAGTTGAGAAGGATCTGAAGAGTTGGGAAATGCTTGCTGGGATTCGGTTTCGTCGGCTGACTGTGTCTGGGCTGTCTCAGGTTGTGTCAAATTGATCACTTGGGGTGACAGGTTTGTCACAGGTGAGTCAAATTGCCTCAGGGTGGGGACGCGCAAATTAACGCTGCCTTTGATATGTTCTTCTAGTTTGCCGTTGGCGATCAGTTCGGCTTTGGCGCGGTAGAAGGTACGACGGTTGATGTGCCATTCGCGGCAGAACTGGGAGATGTTTTCGACGCGGAACCACCAGCCTTGCTTTCTGAGGGCGAGGATGAGGTGGTAGAGGTACCCAGCGGGGGTGTAGAAGTGGTCGAGCCAGTTTTGGTGAACGGCTTCTGGGGTAAGTCTGAGGTGTGAGCGGGTAGTGCTTTTTGCAGGCTGCAGACTATGTCCTCCGTCGTAGGCACTCGGAGAATTTTCTGTCATCATAGAACTAGTTAATTTTACGGATGCCCCAAAGCTGTGCAAGGCGTGGGGCATTTTTTATTGTTTTTGCAGATAGCTAGGCGGCTCGTTCTTGGCGGTTGAGCAGAGTTTCGAGGGCTTCTTCGATCAGGTCTGAGAGTGAGCGTTTTTGTTGGATGGCGCTAATTTGTGCCCGTTGCTTTAGATCGGGCGTCATTCGGATAGTTAGATTTTGCCGAGGGGGCTTCGGATGAAGTGCGCTTTTCATGACCAACTTATAAATCTAATTTGTTCGACTGATCGATCATGTTAATTATGGGTGATTATTTAGTCAAGCAATTATGTGATGTCTGGCTTTATTATTTGGAGGTCAATCTTTGAAAGCACGTAAAAAGTCGGCTGTAGCGTTTGTGGACGAGGGTTTTTTGAAGCGATTGGGTGAGGTGGTGCACGAAATTCGTGGCGACCAATCGCAGCGGCAGTTTGCGCGGACGATGCAGGTGTCGCAGTCTACGGTGCAGCAGTGGGAGAATGGCCGAAATGTGCCGAGTTTGGAGAATCTGGAGAAGATTGCTCGGTTAAAGGGGATGCTGGTGGAGGATTTTATTGCTTTCCTTTATGGCCGCAGCCACGGGCCGACGCGGACTGACATCATGGCGCGGATTGGGGTAATGCAGCCGCAGGACTTTAGCCAGATTTTGCATATTATTGGGGACCGGATTGCGCCGCCTGCTGAGGAGAAGCCGCCGGGAAAGCCGAAAGCCAAGAGTAAGAAGTCATCCGCTAAGGAAGTGCGGATGCCATTAGCGCTGGAGTTAAGTAGACATACGGAAATGAATTCTGGAGGATGAAGCAAGTTTTATGACTCAGAAAAAGAAACTAGCCGAATTTACGTTGGCCGATGGAGAAACCACTTTTTTGGTAGAGGTCCCTGAGCCGATTAATGAGGATGTGGTTGAGGAGGTTTCTATTCTGGATGAGCCTCTGCTCAAGGCTAAGGAGTCTTTTGAGGCGGCTTTGGATAAGGTGATTCCGGTAGCTTCTGTAGCTATGGATAGGTTGAAGAAAGCTTCAGCAGACGAGGTAGAGGTGAAATTTGGCCTGAACCTGAGCGCGGATGCTGGGGTGATCTTTTCAAGTGTGGGTAGTGAAGTGACGTTCGAAATCACTATGAAGTGGGGAAAGTAGGCGATTAGGGCTCTATGGCAGGCGGTAGCAGGCGGCTAGACCAGACTTATAAACGTGCGATCGCACGTATTCATGGCAAAAGTAACAAGGTGATTGGCACTGGCTTTTTAGTGGATGGTGGCGTGATTACCTGTGCCCATGTGGTGCGCGATGCTTTGCGGCTGGGGCGTGATCAGGCGGCTCCGCTGGGGGCCAAGGTCGTGGTTAGTTTTCCGTTTTCTGCTTCAAAGCGACCGATATCGGCTGAAGTGAAAATTTATGAGTACTGCAAAGAAGATGATAGAGATAGAGAAGATGTGGCGGGTCTGATTTTATTAGATCCTTTGCCGGAGGGGACTAGTCCTATCCGACGAATTGAAGCCCATGGCTTAGAGAATTCCTTTCGGGTGTATGGGTTTCCCGAGAAACGTGCAGCGGGCCGCGAGGCAACTGGGCGGTTTATGGCCGAGCTGGCAGATGGCTTGGTGCAGATTATCGGCAAGGATGGTTTTTCGATTCAAGCTGGTTTTAGTGGTTCTGCAATCTGGGATGAGCAGGTGGCTGCGGTGGTGGGGATGACCGTGGCGGTGGAGACGGAGGAAGAGAATGCGGATATCGGGTTTATGGTTCCGGTTGTGCCACTGGTGGAGGTGCAACGACAGCTGGGGTGTTTGGCGTTGGTACAGTTGCTGACGGTAGATGACAAGGGGCTGGCTGCGCAGATAGAAGCGGCGACTAACCAAGCCTATGACCTGTGTTCTCCAGAGGGTTGGGTTGTTCCTGATGGTGTAGAAGAAAAACTACGCTCTCTCCAAGAGGTGCCCCTGGCAGATGATGACTACGAAGCGATCTACCGGTTTGTAGCATTGCTGATACAGCCGGAGTTAGGACTGGCTAAAAACTTGAGAACGCGACTACAGCATTGGCTAGAGCCTAAAGTGGAGACCTGGAAAATGCTGTTGGAGCAGGCAAAGACACAGTTAACCCAAATTCAGGCGAATCAGGCAGCGATAACAGAATCGCTTTTGTTAATTGCGGTGACGCCTGTATCGGGTGATGAGTATCCGGTACAGGCATTATTTATGTCAGATGTAGCCAAATATGACCCAATATGTGGGGATGGAGGCCAGCCGGTAAAGGCTCCGGCCAGGTTTGATGAAGTGGTCACCGTTGAGACGCTACCAAATGTAGTGCGGGCCTGTGTGGCGGAGGTATCGCAAAAGCCCCATCACGATTTAATGATTCATCTGATTTTGCCACTGGAGCTGATTCATCAGGGATGCGATCGCACTTTCTTAGAAAAACCCAATCGCTACATACCGGATATCCGCCTTGGCGTGAAGCATCGGTTTGTGGTGCGCATTGCTGAGCGCCTAGATCCGCCCCTGTGGAGGGAATTTGGTAAAGACTGGCAGCGAAAATGGGCAGATCTACAAAAACTGCAGGGAACTAAGGGCTGTCCGGCATTTATCTGTGGGGATCCGGTATTGGATAACCCAGCATCTCTATTTGCCAAGCTGCAGCATGCTAAAAGTCTGGGATTCAAACTGATCAAAGTTTGTACTGATGAAAGCTACCCTGATGTTTTTGGGGCCGTAATGGCAGCGGGGATTCCGGCGGCGGTTTGGCTGCGATCAGATGCCTTTTGTGCGGAGCTGGACGCTGTGGACAAAGTGGACCAGCTACTGGCTTGTAAAATGACTACGCTGCCGGATGTGGTCAAGCAAGTTCGTGCTGATGCGATCGCAAATGCGTCAGCAGAAGACGCCCACATTGGTCATCATTTATCGTTGCTGTGGGATGACCCAAATCTGGTGCACCCCAGCGCCCATCCAGCAAACCACATGTCCCTTGGCAGGTGATTAATCACTATGGCTGATAAGACCGACAAGGCCAACTGGCGAATTTTTCAAGGCAATCGCACCCCGTGTGAGGATGCTGACTACATTACAAAGCAGTTGCCCGATCCGCCGGGATGGCGGCCATTTGGCGGAGATAAAAGCGTTGCCAGTCTGAAAAAGCAGCAGCGAGGAGCTACATTCCAGGCTACAGATGACGAAATCGATATGGTGAATGCGGCGCTGTATTTACGGCGGCCATTACTAATTACCGGAAAACCGGGGACGGGTAAAACATCCTTGGCCTATGCAGTGGCCCACGAGCTAAATCTAGGGGAAGTACTGTACTGGCCCATCACCACCCGCACGACCCGCAAAGAAGGGCTGTACAGCTATGACGCCATTGCCCGTTTGCAGGATGCGCAGCTAGAGCGAGAAAAAGACATTGGCAGCTATATTACCCTTGGCCCTCTGGGGACGGCCCTGTTACCAACGGACCACCCAAAGCGACCACGGGTATTGCTGATTGACGAAATCGATAAAAGCGATATTGATCTTCCCAATGACCTGCTACATCTGTTTGAAGATGGAGAGTTTCAGATTCCAGAAGTGGTGCGCATGGCAGAAACGCTCAAGGAGTCTGACACCACGGTGCAGATCCGCACAGCCTACAGCGAGCCGGATGAAACCCAATTTGTAGAGACCCAGACAGGCCGATTTCGCTGTGGGGCGTTTCCTTTTGTGGTGTTGACTAGCAACGGGGAACGGGACTTTCCCCCCGCGTTTTTGCGGCGCTGTCTGCGGCTGAATATGGGTGAGCCAGAACCGGCGCGGCTCAAGAAAATTGTGGAAGCTCATCTAGGGCTGGACCTGGACGATAAGGCTAAGGTGGATGCTGCCGAAAAACTGATAAAACAGTTTTGCCAGCGGGCGAAAAAGGGTGATCTAGCTACAGATCAGCTGCTGAATGCAGTGTACTTTGTGACACGGGAGCGGGTGCCGGAGCAAAAGACGCGGGATGCCCTGGTGGCCAAGCTGATGAAGTATCTTTCTAGTACCGAGGATGCATGAGGTCTGATCGCCGCCCTGCCAAAGACCCCCAGGGGGTGGATGGATTTACCACGCTGCTGCGGCAGGCGGGGGTGGACTTCGGTGCAGAAGACCTGGCGGATGCCCTATGGTTGGCTCAGTTTGTGGATGGTCCAGGAGAAGATGAGGCCCTACAGGCTGATGACTCGAATAAAGACCAAAAAAGTCCAACTGTCCGCGAGGAATATTTAGAGCCAGAGGAAGACCTAGATGAGGACAACCAAGCCCAGCTGAGTTTGCCCTCGACCCATAGACAAACCCAAGGTGCTGAGAAGCCAGACGGTATCTCTATCAAAGCTCCGGCCGCCCCGGCATTGAGGATACGGCTGGACCTGTCGCGGGCGCTGCGACCGCTGCGACGCAGAGTAAACTCCCCAGGACGGCTGATATTTGACGAAGCCGCTACGGTAGACCAGATTGCCGATCAGCAAATCTGGTCGCCAGTGATGCGACCTGCACCGGAGCGGTGGCTAGATGTGGCTCTGGTGGTGGAAGAAGCCCAGGCGCTATCGGTTTGGAACGAAACTATTATCGAAGTACAAACCCTGCTTGAGCGACAGGGAACGTTTCGACGGGTAACCACTTGGCGTCTCAAAAAACACAGCGGCAAGCTAGCTCTGTTTCAACATTGGCAGCGACCGGGACCGCGACCTCGGCAAGCAAAGGAGCTGTGGGATCCATCGAAGCGACGTTTGATCATATTGTTGAGTGACTGCACATCAACGACCTGGCACGACGGGGCCATGGTGTCCTGGCTGCAAACCTGCGGGCAGCGAGCCCCCACTGTGTTGATGCAGCTTTTGCCTGAACGGTTGTGGTCTCAGACCGGCTTAGGGGCGGGTGTGCCAGTGTGGCTACGGGCCATTGAACCGGGCTGTGTAAATGAGCGATTGACCCTGGCCCATCGGCTACCCATCTATAAACAGTTGCTGGCAGGGGTGGAGCAAAAGAACCGGGTGAAGCTGCCCGTGGTAACCCTGCAGGCTCAAACCCTAAAACAGTGGGCCAAAGTGTTGGCAGGCCGCAGCGAGAGCTGGGCTACGGGCATAGTATTTGATAACGAGAAAAAAAGAGAAGAGACAGGAGAAAATAGACAAGACACAGAAAGACCAGAGCCAGCAGCACGGGTGCAAAGATTTCGGACGACCGCATCGCTAATGGCACAGGAGCTAGCTGAACTAATGTCTGTGGCTCCAGTGAGTCCGCCAATTGTGGATTTGATTCGGCAGACGCTGCTACCGAAGGCGGAGCCGGTACATGTGGCGGAGGTATATATGGGGGGGCTGATGGAGCCCTCGGAGTCAGATGAAAAGGGTGAGGTTTCCTATGACTTTGATGATGAGGTGCGCAAGCTGCTGGCCAATTCAGTGCCTCGGTCAGTGTCAAAGCGGGTGCTAAATGCGGTTTCGGCTTATATTTCAGAACGGTTGAATTTGAATACCCGCAGCTTTGAAGCGTTGCTGAGTGTTGACTTTGGAGATGATGCCGACGCAGAAGGAATGGTGGTGCCCTTTGCTAGGGTGGCAGAACAAACACTAAGGCGCATGGGGCGGGAGTATGCGGCGATTGCGGATCGGATACAAACACGGCCAAAGGTGCCGTTACACTCTGTTGAAGGCGATGCAAGTGATTGGATGCCTCTATTGCAAACGTTTACGTTTCGGGAAGCGACAGTATCCTTTGAAGCCCAATCAAAGACAACCTTAGAGAATATCCTAGAGGTTTCTGAAGCTGCGACTTTAGTAAAAGATCAGGTTCTTGAACTTACCAAGCCATTTAAGCACCAGCGTAATGTCAAGAGAATACTGAACAGCGATGACCTTTGGCATTTAGAAGCTATTGGATTAAAGAGAGCCCGAGAAAATGGTTTTTCCTATACTGGTAAAGGTGTTACTGTTGCCGTCATTAGCTCAGGAATTGATTCAGAACATCCGGAATTAGCTGGCAAAATAGTAGAAGGATACGAATATAGTGCTGAAAATTCACGATTTGAAAAAGTGAGCACAAGTCTTGATAGTGATGGAATTGGGACAGCTACTGCTGGGCTAATTTGTGGAGATCAGCTAGGAGTTGCACCTGATGTACGATTAGTAAGTATTTCAATCCTATCTCAGCAAGGTACTGGAACACTTTCAGCGTTTATCCAGGCGTTACAATTGGTTTCGGTGAATCCTGAGATCTCGATTGTTTGTATAGGCGTTGGTTTTCAAGATACTACAGCTACAGCCACTGAGCTATTACAGCAATCGATGCATGATCTAATTAGTGTTGGGGTACTACCAATCTGTTCAATAGGTAATGATGGTCGATATCATTCTTTAAGTCCTGGGAATTTTCGTAGTGTTATTTCAGTAGGTTCTTCCAATCGTGAAGGTCGAATTTCATCATTTAGTGGAAGTGGAGATATTGTTATAGACAATCATAGCTATCAGGTACCTTCAGTAGTTGCACCAGGCGAAGGAGTTTATTCATGCGTAGTTAGTGGAGGATATGAAGCTTGGGATGGGACATCAATAGCAGCAGCAATTGTTACTGGTATAGCTGCACTGATTTTAGAAGCCAACCCCTCTGTAGATGTTTTCGAATTACGTGAAAATGTATTAGAGAGGTGCGTGGAGTTATCTGTTGCAGATGAATCTCAAAAGGCTAAACTTTTCCAAGTTTAATAGGACTGAGTATATCTGAATAGCAAGATTCAAATCAAAAAAATAAAAGACTGTAGGTGTTTATTTTCATGAAAGACAGCGGCTTCTCTTGATAAGCCAGGATGTTAAGGGTTGTTTTGAGCGATTAAGCCGTCGGTGGGGGATTTCCCTCCTTAATCTAAGCTACTTCAGCCTAAAATAAGGACATTCTGGCATACATCCATCGGTCGATTTTTGCTAATAAGGGGCTTTGGTGCGTGAATAGGAGCTGATGGATGGGAATCTATCGGGAGGACGTCAGAAGAGTCCAGACCTGTTCCGGTGATGCTGGTGACGGCATCCGAATGTCAAACTGGGTTGGGCAAGCCTGGTAAGCTTAGCTGAACGGTTACCCAACCCAACCAACCAACCAATTCATTTTTTAGGAGCGCCTGTAAGGGAAGCCCCTACGGACACCATGGCAGCACCATCCGATACTAAACCAGAGTTAGTCGTTCGCTATCGAGACCGTACAGCCCAGTTTTTTACTGAGGATGGTCTGACGCTGACGTCGGGACAGACAGCCCTGGAAATGGTGCTTATACCTGAAGGGGAGTTTATGATGGGTTGCCCTGAAGATGAGCAAGGGCGGGATATTTACGAAACCGATGAGTCCTTAAAAGGTTTTGATATAGAAGCTCCTCAGCACCTGGTGACGGTGCCATCCTTCTTTATGAGTAAATACCCGGTAACCCAGGCCCAATGGCGGGCAGTTGTTGCTCTGCCCCAGGTAGAACAGGTGCTTGAACAAGATCCGGCCAATTTTGAGGGGGACAATCGT
Organism: Adonisia turfae CCMR0081; assembly: GCF_011009555.1. GTDB lineage: Bacteria > Cyanobacteriota > Cyanobacteriia > Phormidesmidales > Phormidesmidaceae > Leptothoe > Leptothoe turfae. The sequence continues at coordinate 70,759 of NZ_QXHD01000003.1, forward strand.
CCGGTAGAGCAAGTAAGCTGGCATGATGCGATGGAGTTCTGCGCGCGGCTACAAAAGCACACAGGTAAGCCCTACCGTTTGCCCAGCGAGGCTGAGTGGGAATATGCTTGTCGGGCTGGCACTACTACGCCATTTCACTTTGGCAACTCGATCACGACTAATTTAGCCAACTATCGAGGAACAGATTGGGAATATAAGGGTAAGACCTATTCTGGAGCTTATGGCGATGGTTCTTATGGAGAGTTTCGAGAAGAGACCACGGATGTGGGGAGTTTTGAAATCGCAAATGCTTTTGGCCTCTATGACATGCATGGGAACGTATGGGAATGGTGTTTAGACTGCTGGCACAAGACCTATGATGGTGCTCCGACAGATGGTAGTGCATGGATATCTTTTGGTGAGACTGAATATCGTGTACTACGTGGGGGTTCGTGGGGTGACCCTCCTGCGATTTGCCGGTCGGCGACCCGTCTCAGCAATACCCTAGACCGTCTCGACGACAACGGTTTCCGGTTAGTGTGTGGTTCGGCGAGGACATCTTAGCCCTTTGTACTTTTGCCCTTGTTCCCTCTACACCCGCAGTATTTGTACTTCCCAAGAAATAAAAACCGTAAAATAAATCAACGAGATTAGTGTGGTGTTGGCAATGTTTTGTTCGTTACCTTATGAGTTAGTTCCGTGGTTGCAAACTCCAATAGACAGCCCTGCTGGTGGCGACGGAGGAGTCACGGGCAATCAGCAAAGTGGACTGGATTTAGGGGCTGGTTGGGACGCTGTCTATAGCTTTGCTAAGGGTAGCCAGTTTTGGTTAGGTCGGGTTGGGTTGCGATCTCAGTTCCAATCCCCACTCAATCATTGATTCGACTGCGTAGCATAGGCAAAGCATACCTCTGCGAATGAGCTGCTTAATCAAGGACTTCCTCTGTAAACTCGGTCCTGCTCTGAACGACCTTCTCGTCTTTCCAGCGAACAACGATTTCGCCATCGAGTAGTTCAATCAATTCTTTAACTCCCTTAAATACCCGTGATTCAGGGGCTTCAAGAATTTTGGCTACCTTGCTACTAAAGCTAGTGGCAGGTTTTCCTTGACCGTCGGCTGCGGCCATGGCTTTGGCTAGTGAGTATTTGGTTTTTCCCTGTTGCTCAAGGCGGGCTTGGAGTAGCTCACTTAGTTGACTCATGGCGATAGTGTATTTCCTGGCTTTAATCGTAGTGCATTAAAGCTATAAGTCAACTTGCTTGGATTGAAATGTGTTTGCTGGATTGGGGCGGGTGCGATCGCAATTTCATCAGCAATCTTCAGTAAAGCCGCATTCCGTGGAGTACCACCGGATGCTATGTATTTGTTGTTTAGCCATTTAGAGAATGTGCTGTTGTGCCCGTGGAGTACCACCGGCACGTTAAAAGTTTCGTTTTTTGGGTCCTTGGTTGAGGGTAGCTCATTCCCTTCACTGCAATGGTTTTGCTTACTAGCGAAGGTGCTTCTAAGGGCGTTCCAGGAATGAGCTTTTGAAAGATATGGGACCCAAAAAACTAGAGGGGAAGTAGTGAGAGAAAGAAGAGAAGGGGTAAGGGTTATCCGTGGCGCAGCCTTGGGCGGCTGTCAAGATTGGAAAATGCATTCTGCTGGAAATGTGGCCCCAAGGTTGGGGCCTGGTAGTCTATGCTGCAATTGAAAGCTGGCGAGCGGTGGCGGCTCGGGCTTCAATTTTGGCAACTGTGAACTGGTTTACCAAGAGGTTAAGCCTGATTTCTGCGCGGGACCTGGTTCTTTTGGTACTGTCTAGCCTGCCGGTTAGCAGGTCATAGCCTGGGTCTTGGGCTAGCAGTTCTTTACGTTTGGCCTTACGCTGGCCATCGTTTTTCAGCTCCTTATCAAAGGCCACCTGCTGATCAATGGTTTGCTCTACCACTGTGATCTCTGCCTTGGTTGCTGCGATGTCCTGTTCAAGGTTGGTGATATAGGTTTGAGCTTTGGCTATGGCATGGGGATATTCATCTAAGGCATAGCCTGGGCGCTGTGGTGTTTTGATTCTGGGTAGTTCTGACATGGCTATACTCCTATGCTGCGTGGTCTTGGTCGATGTCTGTGGCTGGTTGTAGCTCGGTGTATGGTTTCCGGTCCAGTAAATCTTTAAAGGTGCGTCTCCCTATGGTTTGGCTGGTGTCACCGCTGAGGCAGTGATAAAGCGCTTCTGTAGCCAGTTCTTCAATACTCAACTCCAGCCAGTTCACTAAAACGTCTTCAATTGCTGACAGTTCATACACCAGGCTGTCGTTTTCTATGAGCCATTGCCTGATTAGTGGAGCTGCTAGCCTAAGCGGTGCGATCGCTTGGCTGGTGTCAATGTTTTTAATTCCGGTTCCTGCTAGATTGTCCATAGCTCGTTTCCTTGGTTGGGTTTCGGGTGAATGGGCGATCCAAATGCCATTGGATCGCCTGCTGTCTATCTCGCTAAATAGTCTCGTAGGGTGCAATAGCCAAGGCTAAGTAGAACTGCATAGCCATGTTTGCAAACTCCTTTGCCGAGGATTGCAATCTGATTTTTGTAATCTTCACAGGCGCATTCGGGGCCAGTGGATTCAATCACTACGGGGTAGTTGTTGTTGTGTCCTCCGACTTCGTACCAGTTAGGCATGTTCGGCCATTGCTGCACAGGTAACTCTTTACCCTGTTGCTGTCGGTGTTCTGCAAAGTGTTTTAGAAACAGTTTTTTGGAGATAAAGCGTGGACGCGATCCACACACCCACACCCAGCAAACGCGAAAGAATCTCTTGAATCCAGCGATGAGAGCTTTAGGAACTCCTAAAATTCTTGATGCGGCTACTTTTGAAAAGACTAAATTTGATTTAGAAACCATGAAATATCCTATCTGAACTACTCTAATTATAGCTTAAAAAAACTATAAAAATAGCTTAAAAATGATATAGTAAGAATAAGCACATGGGAGTAGATGCCCTCGTGGGACCATACGGAAACGCAGCCGGTAACGGTGGAACTAGACGGATAACGGGTCAGTTGGGGCGGAACCCCACGAAGTCGGAGAAGGCAAGCTTAGATTGGGTGACAGCCGAGAAAACCGGCCTAGTTGGTGGCCAACAGCTAGGTGTGCTAACAACCTGACAGGTAATAACAATGGAACAGTTAGAACTTGACCCAAAACCCGGCCAGCTAAAGCCTTGCCCGTGGGCACGTCCTCATAGGGATGGTGTGGGCATTGGTGTGGTGCTGGCGGTGCCTTGTCCGCTGCCTTATGGGTTAGCTCCGTGGTTGCGATCGCAAGGTTGGATCATGGAGGCGGCATGTGACCGCAATCAATGGGCTGTAATCGTAAAAGGCCCAGGCTGTGAGAGATTGCTGCACTGGCTGAAACCACCTGCAGGCCATGGGAGCTACACGGCTGGAAATTATTTGCCTTCGTAACCGCTAGACAGTTTAGATGCAGCATTAGAGTGGTTTGACAACCACCCCAGGCTGCGCCATCGATACCCTTTCGCTTCTTTCTTTTCTCTTCTCTTCTCCTGCAAGAGCTATGAGGCATAGCCAAGCGACCCCACTAGATTTTTTGGCCCCATATCTATTAAAAGCGCAGGAATGAAGCGTCCTGTGCAGGAGCTTTCGTAAATGATTAAAACTTTTGTAGCGGAATGGATGCGCTACGCTCAACCAAGGGCCAAAAAAACGAAACTTTTAACGTGCCGGTGGTACTCCACGGGCACAACAGCGTTTCTTCTGAGTTGCTAAACAGAGAGTAAATAGTATCTGGTGGTACTCTACGGGCTACGGCTTACGGTGATGTGCGATCGCAAACTCCTAACCCAGCCGTAACCTAGCTATAAATCTATGGCCGATACTCATATTCTCCCTATCGCTGTTAGACCATTCGAACTGAGCAAATTAATCACCACCACAGCCGCTCAAGTGTACCGTTGATAGGCATCGCGTCAAGCCAAGCTGCCATCCTCCGTTATCGGGGGGGTGATGTATTGCGATCTCTATCGTACTCCGGCTGTCAGTACGCTTGACACTGCATATCGGAATAATGCCAACGTTTTGCATTCGGTGAATGATACGCGTTGCGTTGGTTTTAGTTTTATGCGTTCTGTTCCATTTGAGTTTGTTAGTCAGCTGGCGTCTGAGTTTGGTGCGGTCGAGTGCTGCTGGCGCGAGTCTGAGCGCTCGTTTACTGGCTATGTGGCTGAGTGCTGGTTTGCTCAGCTGCCGTTAGCGTTTGCGGGCAAGTGGTCTGCTGTGGTTGGTTACTCAGTTCTGGTGCGGTCGGTTTCGTCTGGGCCTGGTCGGTTTGCGGTCTCGGTTCCGGTCACTGTGCCCCAGGGGGCTATTCGGTTGTCTGGGGGGCAGCGTGGAGGGCGTGTGCGGGTCGTGGTGCATCCGCCTGAGTCTTATTAGCTTGTTGGGGCTTTGGCCCCTTTTTTGTGGTTGCGATCGCAGATAATTTAATTGTTCCTCTCTGGATTCATACTTGGCTCCTTACAATCACGATTAGGGTCTAAAGACTATCAGAAGGCAGTTGATTTTGTTTTGGTTAGGTTGAGATCGCAACCAATGGGCAGCGCTGGTAAAGGGATCAGGGGCAGAAAGGCTTTTGAACTCGTTTAAGCCACCTGCAGGGCATGGGAGCGAAACAGCAGGTAGTATTATTTGCCCTGGTAGCTGTTGGAGGTGGGTACTAACGAGGAGCGAGCGAAACTTTGACGTGCCGGTTTGAGTACACGGACACAACGCATTCTTCTAAAAGATTAACCCTTAATGATTTAGCAGTCGGTGGTACTCCATGGGCTACAGTTTTGGGTGGTTGAAGTTAGGTTGAGATCGTAATTTCTTGCATAACACATATCTCAAGAGAAGCTATTGACTATCGCGATAACACTTAAGCAGCCTATAAAATCAAACAGTGCTCAACATGATTCAGTGAAAATGGCCGCCTGATTTCATGAAAGATAAGTAACGGGCCCTCAGTTATGTTCGATTCTCACTAATGGCTTTTGTATTATGCGTAAATCTAACAGTTATGCATCGATTTTGGATACATTAGTGCTTGATTTCTTTATGCATCTAACTGTGTAAGAGTATCTTGTAGAAGGATGAATGAGCTTAACAAAAAGTTCACCTATTTCTGGTGATATATTCTGGAAAATCATTGATACTTAAACCAGATGCAAAGTTTAGTTGATTCCAAATTCATGCTTCCTCTCCTCTTTGTAAATCGTCTGTGAAGCAGACGGCGTAAGAATCTTAGTGCTTGAGTGACCTTTTGGTTAGTCAGCCAGGTTTCAGGGTGTCTAGAAATTATTTTCAAGTAATTCCTGAAAGAGGTTCCAGAAAAGTGAATCAGCTTCAACGTGACCAATTCAACCTCAAGCTAAAGTCCGAGTGGAACAAAGCTTTTGGAAATTTATCGAAAACACAGAAACAACTAATTCAGGGACTGACTGACGAAGATCTTAGGAAAGCTTCAGCTCAGAACGCTGTAAGGACTACAGCTCGGGTTTATCCCGATAATATTGAACATCCTTACTTTATAGAAGGATCAAGTTTACTACGATCTCAAAGCCCTAACATCACAATCGAAGCCATTAAAGAGTACCATCCTGACATAGGAATAACAGGCATACCAGTACTTTATCCAGTTCTTTTCTGGACACTGGATTCATGGATCAATGGAGCTATACAGACAATCGTCCATGATAATTTGTCTCTGTATCATATTGCTCTTGAAGAGAAGTATGGAGAATCCCCAGAAATTTTAGAGAAAGTGTATGGAATAGACAGTAGACCTCTTGCATAATACGTTTCATGCTAGCCTGATAGGCTTTGGTTCATGGTGCTCTAGCAATACCGATGAACTACGAAGTCAGCAAAACCCTGAATGCACAGAAGTTTAAGCGTCGATTCGGGGTCCAACGACCAACCTTCAAACGAATGGTCAACGGATTAAAAGCGATGCTTCCCAAACATCCAGGTCCAGGACGTCCTCCCAAGCTATCGATTGAGAACCAGATCTTGGTTGCCCTGGAATACTGGCGAGAATATCGCACCTATTTTCACATTGCCACCGATCACGGTGTCTCAGAATCCACCGTTTGTCGAATTGTGCATCACGTTGAAACCCGTTTGATGGCCACAGGATTATTCCGTATCCCTGGAAAGAAGCAGTTAGTCAAAGGCTTTGGTCGTCCTGATGTGGTGGTCATGGATGTGACCGAAACACCAATTGAACGTCCTAAACGTAAGCAACGAGAGTTTTACTCAGGCAAGAAAAAATATCATACTCTCAAGTGCCAAGTCATTATTGACCGAGACACCTTGGATATCATTTGTCTCTACTTTGGTCACGGACGGACCCATGATTTCAAGCTGTTTAAGGCGTCAGGTGTGCATATTCATGACCAAACCTTGAGTCTCGAAGACAGTGGCTACCAGGGCATTGCTCGGTATCATGCAAACAGCTACATTCCCAAGAAAAAGCCTAAGGATGGAGAGTTGTCAGACCTCGACCGTGACTATAATCAGACCTTGGGAAGCGAGCGTATCTGCATTGAGCATGTCAATCGACGTCTCAAAATTTTCAAGCTTCTCTCCTGCCGTTATCGTAATCGGAGACGACGCTATGGCCTGCGTTGTAACTTAATTGCCGCGCTCTATAACTATGAGCTCAACCTTGCCTGAAGTTTTCTGTGAGGCTGCTTACCCTAACACATCAGCATTTTTGCAAGAGGTCTAGTATTGTGCTCTCTGCAATATTGGTACCTATATCCGCATATCTTAATGACATAACGTCGTTTGGTCCATATTTATCTGAGCAGTACCAATCAAGTGATGTGTTTCTAGGTGCTGCACTCGGAGATCAAGTTGCTAGTTATCTTGTAGACGATAGTTTTGGTAGTCAGTTGTTGGCAAGAACTACTGGTTCAACGGTTGGGGATTTATTTGAAAAAGAAATCTTCTTTGGAGAATTTGGAGATAATCAACAATTGGAGTCACTGGCTCTGATTGAGAGCTTTCTAAGTGATTTGGGCTCTACTGCCCTATCCTTAGGAAGCCAAGAGCTTTCGGAATCGATTATTGAAGCCCTGAAGATAGAAGATACTTTTGCACAAATAGGGATTGACACACTTTCTCAATCAGCTGTTAATTATGTGTTTACTTCTGCTGCTATTACTGAAGCCAGCCTTATTGGTTCATATTTAGAATCGTTAGAAGGGTATGCTTTGTCTTATGCAGGGTCAGAATTGTTCGAGTCTCTTGTTCGTTGGAATGTTCTTGGTGAAAGCCAAGTAAATGAAGGGACAGCAATTGGCAGTACTCTAGGAGGAACTATTGGAAATGCCTTTTTGGGACCAGTAGGAAGTATTTTAGGCACTCTGGCAGGTAGCATTGCAGGGGGATTCTTCGGTGATGTATTCGGTGATAAAGATTATCCTCGTGCGGCAAAACCTGTTGAGTTTGAACCATTAACGGGTGCTTTCATCGTAGGAACTCCATACTTGCATGATGATGGAAATCTTGATATCGCCAATGAGATGGCTTTATTGGCTGAAGACTCTCTGAACTCAATTGTGGACTTGACAGGAGGGAAAGTTATCTCAGCTCGCACCTATAACTATGGTCATCTCTTTAGTGATTTTGTACATCAGATTGACCATCAGTCAGCGGATGGCCATAGCACTAGACGGCGTGTCAAGTTTGACAATCTTAAGGAGGCGATTGAGGCTGGAATTTTAGAGCAGCTTAAGTCTGTTCAGATTGATGGTGGCGATACTTACGTGAAAAAAGTATTGGCTAACCATAAAACTAATCCTTACTCCAGCCTTCAAGCGTTGGTAGCTGATCTCGAATTTGCTAGGGAGTATGGCATTTTTCAAGGGAATTTAGGTTTCTATCTGAACCTGATCGCAAATATTCCTGATGCTCAGGTACGGCAAGAGCTAGCGAACAATTGGGGGGTAATTTATCAGCGAGCCGAAGAAATTCAACTTGATGCTGAAGTAGTTCCGGCTTCTGGGAAGACGACCTCTTTAAGGTACCAAAACTTTGCCAATATCGATAATCTAGCGATCAACGGTGGAGCCGTTCAATTCGACACCAGACTTTATCTGACAGGAAAGTCTAATCCTAAAAATAGCAGTGTTTTTCATTCTGAAGTAATCGCTTTCGATGAAAATACCTCTTTTAATTCCCACTTTGTTTACCGGGCAAGTAATGGATCTAAAAGCAGAGATGGCTTTGCCTTTATCTTGCAAAACTCACCTCAAGGTGCAGAAGCACGTGGTTCTGGTAGAGGATATTTAGGGTTCGGTGGAGATAATAAGGATGGACGCGACAGTATCAGAAATAGTCTCATTGTTGAGTTTGATACCTATAAAAATGGAGGACTGCCCGATCCAAACAATAACCATGTTGGCGTTAATGCCAATGGGGCAATCGATTCTTATGCGATCGCAACACCATCGATAGATCTCAACAACGGTCAGCCTGTGAATGTCTGGATTGACTACGACGGAGTTACTGACATCCTCCAAATCTTTTTAGCCGAGAACTCAGTTAAGCCCAATACATCAGTGCTTGAAACCAAGGCCGATTTGCAAACCACCATTGGCTCTTCAGCATTTGTCGGCTTTAGTGCGGCTTCAGGAGAGGGCAATCAAAGCCATGAAATTCTCAGCTGGGATTTTACAGCCAACACTCCTCAGGACAATAGTTTGCCCTACCGTTTTAATGAACCGTTTTACCTTGAACTTCATTCTTCTGATGTGGGACAGGGAGTTAAAAACGGAATATTTAAGGACGGTTTGGAACACTTCACGAAGTATGGCCTATCAGAAAGGCGCATTGCGCTCTTTGATACTGGTAATGGTCAGACAGAACTGTTTGGTGCAAACTTTGACGAGACGTTCTATCTTGCCCTGCACTCCTCTGATGTAGGGCAGGGCGTTGAAAACGGGATATTCGAGGATGGTTTTGAGCATTTTATCAACCACGGTCTATCGGAGGGACGTGTTGCACTCTTCAATACTGATAATGGCCAACAACATTTATTTGCACCAAGCTTCGACGAGAAATTTTACCTCGCGGTGCATTCGTCTGATGTAGGCCAGGGCGTGGCAAATGGGATATTTGACGATGGTTTCGAGCATTTCACTAACTATGGTCTATCAGAGGGACGAATTGCGCTTTTCAATACTGGAAAAGGTCATAGAAGCTTGTTTGGTGCCGACTTTAACGAAGATTTCTATCTAGCGATGCATTCGTCTGATGTGGGTCAGGGCGTTGAAAACGACATCTTCGAGAACGGATTCGAACACTTTGCTGACTTTGGTGTATCAGAAGGTCGTATCGCGTTGTTCGATATGCCAGAAGGTCACAGAGATCTTCTATTTGGTGCAGATTTCAATGAAGAGTTTTACCTTGAAAGCCACTTTGATGTGGCTCAGGGAGTATCCTCAGGAACATTTGACAATGGTCTGGATCACTTCACCAACTTTGGTGTTGCAGAAGGCCGTGTTGCTCGTTTTGATACCCCAGATGGCCATAGCCATCTATTCGGCACAGATCTCAATGGATTTTTCTAACTGAAAAATTCTCACCTGCATCCTATCAAGAAGCCCCGGTGTTAACTGGGGCTTTTCCATTAGCGCTCACTTACCAGGGCAACCACTTCCGCGTTTGCTTCGATGTCTGCTCAACAGACGCCAGAATCTTACTATTTACCTCATCCTGAGACTCGCCACCAATCGTTCCAATCTGCCGATCCAGCTCATTGGCCGCCAACGACTCATTCACCATATACGCCTCCTGGGCAGGCTGGGGTAACGTATCCCGCCGACCTTTCTTGCCTCCGGTCTCCCGATACAGGTCATTCACCGTGCAGCCAAATAACTCTTGCGTCTGGGTCACAGCGGCCTGTTCATACACATCGCCTGCACCGCCATTTTCCTTAATCGACTTATTAAACCGTCGATTTACCAGGGCTCCATCTACCCGCTTACGCGGCGGAATAAGTGCTTGCGAGTGTCCGCTTAAATCCAATTGGGAGGCGGTCTCTTCCTGGTTGGGTGCCTCTTTCTTCCACCAATTCAAAAAAGCCATGGGCTTCGTCCTGTTCTTGGGGCGTAAATTCTAAAAGTTGTTCTAAGCCTGTTTTGATTAGCTCTAGGCCATCGGGATACATCAAAAACGCATCTAGAATCTCGTGGCGATATTCGTAGTCCCAACGGTCTGGGGTGAAGTTAAAACTGTTTAACACCAGCATGTAGGCGTCTAAACAGCTTTCGTAGCTGGCCTGGGCCGAAAAATGAGCTAATGCCTTAATCCAGGTGACTTTATAGCGACGGTCCCCAAACTGTTTTACGTCTTGAACATAGTTTTGGGGCTGCGTCACCACACCACTGGCCTGGTTAAACCGGGTCCATGCATTCCAAACTCGTTTTTTTAGCTCGGGCAGCTTCATCGCTTCCAATGATTTGGCGTTATTCATAGGGTAACGCGCACCTGGTTGTCTGAAGCAGTGAATTTGGGCTCACGGTTGGCCCCCTTCCATGCGGCGCTGTTTTAGATGGCCGTAGGTATCCATTTCTGCCTGGAGTTCTAGCTTGTAGCGCATAATGCCCCGGCGCTGGCCAGCGGCTTTAAATGAGGCTAGCTCGGCGTCTGAGAAGTCGGCTTCGGTAACGGCTAGCTGATCGACAAAGTTTTCCAGGTCGGCCAGCTCAGCGGCAATGGACTGCTGCATCATGCCGTTCTGGGTTTGGCGCAGGGCCAAGGCACTGCTAACGCTATCGGGCATCAGCTCTCCTTCAATTACGCCAGCATTGCTCCATTCTTGGGCATAGCGGGCTTTTGTGTCGGTAACCCACTGGTTCCGGTCAACGTGCTTCACCCGGCTAAATTCATCAAACAGCGTCCGCGCCAGCTCGGTATAGGTGGAGCCTTGTTTGAGTAGCGGTTCAGGGGCTACCTGCTCAATCCATTGATACCAGCGATTACGGATGGTGGCATCGCTTACCCCCAGTTGTTCGCCTAACTGTACGGCTGTGTACGTTCCCTGTTCTGTTGCCGTTCGATCAACGGACAAATTAGGTATATCATTCATGGCGTAATCCTTGTATTTAAAGGGTTTTGGCACCGTTCGCCCGCTGTTCGTGGTGCGTTCGGTGAATGTTCGAATATGTACAGTACAAGTGTACGGATAAGCTCTGAATAATTCAATAGCTGATTTGCAAAAACTATTGGTCTAAATGACGGGCGGCATGGTGAACGGGAAACCGGACAAATGAGAAAACAAGAGACGGATTTCCCGGTTTCAGAGTTGATGGAGCGCTATGGACTGGTGAGATCGCAAGTCTATACCCGCATTAATGCCCTCAAAGCAAAAAATCCTGAGCTGGCTCCGTTTAGGGCGGGAGTGCGGTCCTATATAAGTGAAACGGTGTTGACCTGCCTGGATGAAGTGCATCGGCTGGTTAATGAAGAAGGACTGACCACTGGGGAAGCGGCTGATATTGTGGCGGGCAACTCAGACCAGTCAGCAGCGGACAGCACCGAACAAGAGGATAGCCTATCGGTCTCTCCCCAGGAAGCTCCGCTGGTGGCACTGCGGCGAGTGTTGCAGACGGAACCCCTGGCCCGTTATGAGCTGTTGGATAAGGTGGCGGAGCGGGGATGGCGGTTGCCCACTGGGGAGCTGGCACTGTTGTTAGGTAGGAAAGAACTGACGGGGGAAGCGTTTGAATGCTATGGCTATCGGTTTACCCGAGGGGATGAAGAGGACCTGGAAATTTCCTGGCGCGTAGAGAAGACCCCCTCTTAGGGAAATATCTGTGTTCTCCCAATTAGGCATATGGGGTTTCCCAAACATGGGGGACTTTGAGTGTTGAGCAGGACTGTGCCAAACAACAAAGCGATAATCTGATTAATCGACCCCGCCGTAACCCCTTATTTATGCCATTGAGGACACCCCAGTAGGCTGGGTTTTAGGGCGGCCTTCCGGCCCTAACCATGGGGGTTTGGGGAACTCGGAGGGACCCCAAGCAACCGGTTTTATCTTTCTCCGATCACATGATTCAGTATCAACCAAACCACAAGCCTTCCAAATTTTCCCTGGTGAACATAAAACGCCCCTGCCAGGATTAGGGACTTGCGATCGCTATAGTTTGATACCTAAACATCTAAATAGCTGACTATCTGGCTATTTAGATATTCAGACAGCTGATTAACCAGCGATGGAATGTCAGTGTAGGCTAACAGCCAGACCACTGGTTTTGCCATGAGAATCGCCATTGTCAGCCTAAAGGGCGGGGTGAGTAAATCAACGCTGTGTGTGAATATCGGAGCGGCGCTGTCAAAGTTGGGCCGTTCTGTGGTGGTGGTAGATGCAGACCCCCAGGGTTCGGTGAATGACTGGGCTGCTATTCGCGATGAGGTATCCAAACCTCCGTTTACCGTGCTGGCGGCGGCCAGGAAAACGCTAAATCGGGATATTGATGCGTTGCAGGGCGGCCATGATGATTGCTTGATTGATACGCCAGGGCGGGCGGAGGCGATTACTTTATCTGCAGTGGCAGCGGCGGATTTGGTGTTAATCCCCATCAGTCCATCGTCCTATGATCTATGGGCAGCTGAGCAAACCTTAGAACGGATGGACCCGATCCGGGCGATCTACACTGACATCAAGATTGCCTATGTGGTGAGTAAAGCGGTGGTGGGGTCTTCGTTGGATCGGGAGTTGCGCCAGGTGATTAAGGAGATGGATGGTGACTTGCTAAAAACGGTGGTGCATCAGCGGGTGGCGTTTCAGCGCTGTGCCGATGGGGCCACTATCTATGAGCTAAAGGATGAAAAGGCCCAACGAGAGGTGACCAATCTGACCAAGGAAATTCTGAAACTGATGGGGGTTGGCTAATGCCGCAACCGAGACCCAAACGGGATGCTAAGGCGATTGAGCAGGTGATCAATGCGGCCTCTGATGATGGGGCGGATTTAGGACCGAGGGTGCCGGTGTCGAAAGGAGTGGGTAAGAATAAACGCCCGGATTATCAGAAGCTGTTGGTTTATATTCCGGTGGATTTACACCGGGCGCTGAAGCGGGAGGCGTTTGATAGTGATGGGGATGTGGATATGAGTGATATCATCGCTGAGCTTTTGGCTGAGCGGTATCAGGTGGATTTGGAGCGACTGATAGCTAGATAGCTAGATATTCAAATTACTTGGTTTAAGTGATTACTTACATCCTCTTTTGTCCAAACGAGTGCACCGCTATCAAACTGAAATTCCTCGACTGAAAGCACATCACGGTAGGAACCAAAGTGATCGCTTATAGTAAGGCTATCCCTGGTACCTATAACTTTGAAAACTAAGTCATTACCTTGTCGGATAATGTCTAGCGTCTCTGGTGTTAGGCCCACACCAAACTCGACCGTATCGTAGTAGCTATTCAATCCAGAATATCCTTCCTGAATAAGGTCTTGTCCATACCCCTGTTTGAAGATGTAGGTGTCATCGCCTGCGCGACCCGCTAAGGTGTCATTACCTAATCCACCGTCTAATATCTCACTGTTGGTGCCATCAGAGTAACCCGTAATGTAGTCATCTCCGTCTGTGTGGGCTAGTAGCAGCTGTTTGATATCTTCTTTAGTCCAAACGA
>NZ_QXHD01000003.1:84432-131477 GCF_011009555.1 Adonisia turfae CCMR0081
GCGTCTGTTATCCCAGGGTGGGCACGAGGCACCACCCCTACAGGGTTGTTGGTTTGAACCGGGGGTATGAATAATGACACGACGTAGGGGCACTCCCTTGTGGATGCCCCTTGCGATATGGTTGCCAAGTTGCAATCCTCACAATTCCGGATTGTCATGAGGATATTTGTGCTCTGGAATTCTGGTGAATGACGTCTGTTATCCCAGGGTGGGCACGAGGCACCACCCCTACAGGGTTGTTGGTTTGAACCGGGGGTATGAATAATGGCACGACGTAGGGGCACTCCCTTGTGGATGCCCCCTCCGACATTGTCGCCAATTTACGATCCTCATTGAATTCGGATTTTGGCAAAATAATAGGCACGCTATCCTAGAGTCAATCGCTACCTGCACCCCCTATGGCGTAGGAGTAGTCCAATGACTTGGCAAGAATTATAGAGTCAAGCATTACACCTGCCCATTGACCAGCGCTGGTATTTGATTCAAGCATTGTTGACATCGATTCAACAGGACACTCGTCCAACCCAAATAACTGCTCTTTCATCTGAAGCAAATTCAATCCCTGGCTTAGATCGCTGGACTCAATGCTTGGTTGGGGTTATCCAACTTACCTCAGAAGATACGAATAACTCCTATGTGGACTATCTGGAGGAAAAATATAGCCAATAGGGGGTCGGCAATGTTGGGTTAATGGGAATTTTGGCAAGGTGCAACACATGTCGATGGGGTGCAACCCAACCTACGGGGTGCCAACATCTGCCTACCTTTGCCAGATTTTTTGCCCTCGCTGTGTATTGATGTTACAGACTATAAAAATCAATAATTTGCAGCATATTCTCGGAATGAATGCCATATTCATAAAAGTTGATTCTTGATGGGTTTATGGCTGCTGATCAACCGCCGGGTCCTGAACGTCGTTGGATAGAGCAAGGTCTAAATCAGTTTATTCGCTGGGCTCCCCTGGGGGGCAGTGGCAGTGCTTTTTTACATTTCCTATTGCAACAGGACTGGGGCATGTCCATTGCCATGTTTCCGGTGACGGCGGTAACGGGGATTTGGGCCGCCTATACCGAAAGCTTTTTGGGGCGTCTGCGGGAAATTTTTAGTGAGCGCGGTAGCCAAGACGCTGAGGCGCTGGTTAACAAGCTAGATCGGATGGATCAGGCCTTACAATGGCAGCTGTCGGGGTTTGACGGCAAATATCTAGAGCGGGTAAGCGCCGCCTGTTTGTATAGCGAAACGGAAGGCTACCGCCAGCCCGATGACATTAAAATACCGTTGCTAGCAGAAGTATTTGTGCCCCTCAAGTTTAGTGGCAGCGGCTTTAGTAAAAATACCGCTGGGGATGTGGTGCCCTTTCAAATGGGGACACAATCCGAAGAGATTCAGGCACTGATGGGAAAGCAGGGAGAGCAAGATCCGCTGACCATTTGGGATATTCTCTCTGAAGCAAAGCACAATCCCCGTTATCGATCCATTGCGATTCAGGCCTGGGGTGGGTTTGGCAAAACTACGTTAATGAAGCATCTGGCCTTTACCTATGCCCACAATCCCGGCAAAGTGAGACGTTCTAAAGCCCCCAGGTTGATACCGGCACTCTTATTTTTGCGTAAGTGGAAACAGGTACTCACCCAGGAAAATCCACCTACACTACCCGAGTTACTAGAAAACCATTATATTGCTAACCTACCAAGGGCTGATCAGTTAACCATTCCAACAAACTGGGCTAAGAACGCCCTGGGCAATGGCAAGCTACTGGTAATGTTCGACGGCTTTGATGAAGTGGCAGAAGCAGACCGACCCGCCATCAGCGAGTGGATTAGTGAACAGATCCGCAACTACAGTAAGTCGGTGTTTATTCTCACCTCTCGTCCGGGGGGCTACAAGCAGTTTACGGCGGAGAAACCCAAAACAAATCTGTTGGTGAACCCATTTAACGAAGACCAGCGAGAGGACTTTGTGCGGAAATGGTATGGCTGCCAAGAACGGTATGGGCGCAGTCAGAGCAAAGAGAATGCCTTAGCAGTCATCGATATTGCCAATAAGAAAGCAGAGGATTTATTGCAACAGATTGAAGGGCGAGACGAACTACAGGCAATGGCGACAAATCCACTGTTGCTGAATATGATTGCCACGTTTCATCGGTTTTATCCGGGCAGTGAACTGCCCCGGAAGCGGGCGGAGCTGTATCAAGAGATCTGTCGACTACAGCTGGGAGATCGACCCAGGGCGAGACAGATTGATATGGTATTGTCCCCAGAGCAGGCTCAGCAGGTATTACAGTCCCTGGCACTGGAGATGACCCGGCGAGAAGTGGAGATTATTGCCTATGATCAGCTACTGGCATTAGTAACTGACTATGTGGCTGACCTGGATGGCACTGTGCCGGTAGAGGAGTTAATCAAAAAAGTAATCCGGGTGAGTGAGCTATTGGTGGAGCGAGAACCCAGGGAGTATCAGTTTGCCCATAAGAGTTTACAAGAATATTTGACAGCGGCTGAAATTAAGCGACAGACGTTAGAGCATTTATTGATTGAGACAAATGAAGCTTGGCGGGGGACAGTATTGCTGTATGCGGCTCAAGTCACGCCTACTACCCGTTTGATTGAGGGGCTATGTGATGTGGGTGGGGAGGAGGCCCTAACACTAGCCTATGATTGCTGGTATGAGAACCCGAAACGTGTGCCGGAGGCTACCTATCAACGGGTGATGGAGCTGAGTTATGGGGTGCTGGAAGGGTATATGGCAGAGCGGGAGTGGCGGAAAGCTGATACGTATACTTATCAGGTGATGGTGCAGGTGTGTAAACAGGAAGCCTATCTATCGTTTGATAATTTACGAAACTTCCCCTGTGAGGATTTGAATAGAATTGATGACCTGTGGCTGAAGTACAGTGATAACCAGTTAGGCTTCAGTGTTCAGAAGGAAATTTGGGTTGATGTGGGTGGTAAGCTGGACTTTGGCAAAGATTGGCAATCAGCAGGGAAAGCCTTCCAAAAGTTCGGAGCTACAGTCGGTTGGCGAGTGGAGGGTGAGTGGGTGTATAGAAAAGGAATTGATTTTGATTCTCCGGAGAAAAAACCTGGGAGCCTTCCGGGTGTGTTTCGATCTGTTGTGTTTGTTGTCGATCTCTTCTCTCGCATCCAGGCTTGCAAAGTGTAACAGATAAGGCTTTTCGCAGTTCGTAAACAATTATTTCAGGCATCAGATCCACCAGTTTTCAAGGGTTTCAACGATCCGATACCTGGCACTAACGGGCTATTTTACTTTTCTGGATGTTTATTTGCCTCAATAAATTTCTCGGTTACCCGCTTAACCTCATCCCGCTCAGAAACCCGTGCATTTTCCCAAAGTTCCTGCTGTCCTGGGGAGGGTCTACGTTTGCCTTTCTTAGGGATCAGCCCTTTCAAAAGTTGACTACCCCAGGCACTTTTGCGCTCTGTTTTTGGCTTAGGCCGATACCGAATGCAAAACCGCTTATAAGCTTCTGCGCACTCATCCAGACTCGCTCCCAGGTCCAAAAATGCCGGGTGCCATTGGGTCAATCCATCCTGGGTTAACCGCTCATAGGTACCATAGTTGCTGAAATCATAGAAAAAGCCTCGCTGCATATTGGCCGCTTTCGGGTTGGCATGGATATACCGAATCGTATTCAGTGCCCGACGATAGTCATTCATGGGAAACCCGCTGCTGTGATAACGTTTCTCCCAAAAATGCCCCGTCCGATTAAGCATGCGGTTAAAACACATGGCCGTATACCAATTAAGCCAGTGCATTATCTGGGGTAACTCCCCCGGCTGTTGCGGTTCGATTAGATAATGCACATGGTTGCTCATAACGCACAGGGCATAGAGCTTAAACCCATATTTCTTCTGACATTCTTGAATGGCATAGAGCAACACCGAGCGACATTCGTAACGGGTTAAACGAAATTCTCGATTGTTACACCGAATGGTGATGTGATAACAAAAACCAGAATACAAAATACGATTTGGTCGCGGCATCATCGACACCCTAGGGTTTACTCATCAACCTTTTTCAATATGAAACCTTCGATGCCTGATTAACACTTTGTATCTTGACTCCAACAAAATTTTGTCCTACTTTCGTCTAATGTCGTGATGTTCACGACGCTCTCACTAGAACCTAATAATTTGGCACCATCGGCAGGTGCGGCAACACCGTACCGATGGCTAACCCCCAGAAAGCCAAGGCCAATCTGGAGTCTGGGCATTATTATGCCTCAGTCACCCCGATTAGCAAAACATTCACGGGGTGGCTGAGTTCTTAGGTTCTGGCTTTCCTTAAGCCTCATACCTCTTCTCGTAAGAGGCCGAGGCCTTGTACCCAACCGGAGAACCAGAACCCATGTTTCAAGACAACGCCCAAGGCGCGTTTAACCTTCCGCCTGCCAACAATCCCTTGCCCGACTACCAATACGAAACCGTTAACCACACCCTATTCGGCAGCCTTACCGCCATCCGCAATACCATTGCCCTGTTGCATAAGCTCCACTATGCAGAGCCGAACGACTGGAGTAAACCGCTGCCCACAGGGCGACCCAATGAGATGATGGCAATTTTAAGCAAGCGGGTGCGAGTGGATTGAGGAGTGAACGGGTAACGAAATATCGGCTAAAAGCATATTAAACAACGTCCTCCCCTTGGTAAGGGGAGGTGCCGTAGGCGAAGGGGTCTCGACCACTAGTGCCAAGTCTCGAAAACCCCTCCCTGACGGTTCCCCTTGGCAAGGGGAACCAAGTATCGCCAAGCCTTTGAGAGCGCTCTCATCTCTGCCAAATAGACTTTAGGAGTGGTCTTGAGCTTCACAACCAACCTTGATGTAAATTCTGTGCCAAGTCGGCAATGTTGGGTTAATGGGAATTTTGGCAAGGTGCGACATATCTTGATGGGGTGCAACCCAACCTACGGAGGGGTGGTGGTGGGTTGGAATGCGATCGCACACAACCACAGACAATAACCCACCCTATAAAACATTCAAACCCTCAAAAATCACGATAACAATTCAGCCGATCCATTGTCTGTTTGCGATTCAGAGTATCCTGCAACTGTTCCGCAACAGCCAAGCCCCGATCGTACGACCCGTTTCTGCCATAGGCAACCGCAATTTTCTCATAGAGACTACCCCGATCCTGTTCATCATCAACCGCCAAATCCTCACGCAGATAAATCACCTGAGACTCTTCACCAGGGACTGTCTTAGCCACCTCAAAGGCCCGATCCAACAGCGGCACAATGGACTCCGTCTGTCCCAGATAGCTATACAACTCAGCCATGCGTAGCCACTGATCTACACCGACCTCAGAAGCATTAGCAACCCGATTCAAAATCTTTAAAGTTTGATCAGTCTTACCATCTCGAAAATAGAGTTCTGCCACTCGCATCATTTCAGCCGCTTTGATGGCAGAATCCTCACGGGATTCAATCACCTCTAACGCAGTGGCATAGTCTTCTTGATCTTCAATTAAGCGATCAACCAGCAGCGTTTTCCAACGAGGACTTTCAGGATACTCTTCTGGCACTGCATCTAACATCTGCACTGCAAAGCCATATTCCCCAATTTCGGCCCAAGCCTCAACCAATGGTTGTAACATCCACAAATCATCGGTTGATTGCGCCTTTAGAGTTACCAAGACCGGCTCCAAAAAGTCACTAGCCGCTTCAGTCAGCCCCATTCTGGCATGTTCCAGAGCAATGGCATTTAACGCTATCAACTGATCGGGTTCATTGTCTATGGCCTGCGCCACTTGATGTGCCTGCTCTACTGTGACATCCGCTGCTTCTAATAAACCGCCCCGTTGTTGTTGCAAGCCAATCCTGACCAATGCTCTAACATAATCAGGTCCAGGGAAAGAATTGGTTTTCTCCACTGTGGCAAAGGCGGTGTCAAAGTCTCCAGCAACGGCATAGGCCACGGCAATCTCACCCCAGGCTCGATTTGTGTTGGCGATGTAACTGGGGTCAATCTGCGCAGTTGCCTTGAGGGCAGATTCTATTTGCCCCGACTTAGCGGCGGCAACGGCAATGGTGGTGTAATCTTCAATCTCGTTAAATGACAGACCTTTGGCAACTAACATGTCAACGGCTGCGAGGGCCAGGTCATAATTTTCTAGCTCAAGGGAACGCTTATGGATTTTCTCCCACAGATCACGTTGCATGTAATCCTGTTCCACCTCAGCCGTTGCCGTCATGGCCTGCTGCAAGGCATCGCTGGCTACAGCTTTATTGTTTTCAACGTTGGCATAGTAGGTGGCCAAATCCATGAGGCCATCAACTTTGAACTGACCCCCTGGAGCAACTGCAAGTGCCTTCATGGTTGTTTCAGAAAGGCCAGCATCCAGCATCGTTTCGGTAAAAAGTGGCCCTGGATAACCATGGTTGGCAATGGCCGTAATGGCCTGATCAAAATATAGCTGTGCCTGGGCCTGATCATCGCGTTTGGCCAGGTATACACCAATGTTCTTGGATGCTTCGATCGTCGGCTCGTCCAGTGTCAGTTGCTGTACTAGATCGGCGGCCTGGTCCATTTGCCCCAGTCGAGCCGCTGATAAGGCAATACTGCCCATGGCATTTTCTTGGGCGTAAGGCTGCTCGATAGACTTCGCTAGCTGTAGGGCCTGACCTATATCTCCCGCTTCAGCGTAAATGACAGCAATGGCGGCTAAGGTTTGAGACTGCCTGTCTGGGTCCTGAGGGTTAATGGTCTCAGCCTGTTGTAAGGCTTGGTTGGCAACTTCGATCGCGATCGCACCCGCACCAACAGCCGCATATTGTCGGCCAACCATCGTTAATGCTGTTGTTTGCAGCCCTGCCCCCTGCACATTGGCGGCAAGTTGTCGCGCCTGGGAGAGTAGCTCTAGAGCTGTTGTTTGCTCTCCCAGGGCGGCATAGCCTGCGACGGTTTTTGTTAACAAACCACTTTTTTCAAACCTGTAATCGTCCGGTATTCCCTGGACTAAGGTGTTGGCTGATGTCAGCACAGTGCGGGCGGCAGCAGTGTCGCCAAGCTTAATCAGAGTATCCACCTCACGGATACCCTCATCAATATTGACACCATTTTCAAGAATAAAATTCTCTAAAATCCCTGCTCTGATATTACTATCAGTGGCCTTCGACAACTCCAGTCCCTGGGTTAGATGCTCGACGGCAGACTGGATATAGCCTTTGCCCAGGGCGATACGGCCCCATTCAGTTCGTTCAGTAATCCGGTAGCGCAGATAATCATTTTTCTCATTGATGCACATTTGGGGAGATTGCGATCGCACCGGCAGGGCCACGCCCAACCAGACCAAACTACCCAAGCAGGCAAGTGCCAACCAACGGTGGCTGTAACGGTACATAAATTGTTGAATACCCATAACTAACGGCTAACTTCAGGAGAACATAACTGAAAAACAAAGCAAAAACACACAGCACAGAGCTTTGCCCTTAGCAGTTCTAGCATTCTCGAAAAATACTCGACCACACCGTAGTTTCAATCCATATTGCTGCACAATCCAATGGCTAAACGAAGGAGGTCTACCCGCTTGGGGGTATCTAAATGGGCCAATTTGAGCTACTGCCTATTTTTAGGATGGCATTGCTGATCCTTGGGATGACTTTAGTCATAAAACATCAGTCATAAAACATCGTGAAATAGCCATAGCTTTAGACCGATGCATCCTTTAAATCAGCACACATACTGTTCAGGGTGTCTCGCCTAAGATGGGCACCCAACAAAACTAAAGTTGCCACTATTAAATGAACGCGCAAAAATATAAGTAGTTATGTTATAACCTGTAACTTTGAACACTTCTACTGCTAGCTACCCTAACGAAACAACCGCCCATCAACAGCAGATTGCCCAAACTGATGTTGCTATTGTCGGGGCCGGTATAGTGGGATTGACCTTAGCCTGTGCGCTTCGCCATAGCGGGCTATCGGTAACCATTATTGAAACTCAGAGTCAGGCGGGAACGGCTGCTCGCGATCGCGCCTACGCGTTTTCTCTCGTGTCGGCGCGTATCTTTCAACAGCTGGGGGTATGGGACCAGGTGGGCCCCAACATCACCCACTATCAGCGCGTTCGTATGTCTGATTCAGACCATGGCCAGGCGGTTAATTTTTATCCCAGTGATAGCCCAGCTGAGGTGGTTTACTATAGCGCAGAGCATCCAGTTTTGATTCAGGCTCTTCAGGGCTTAGTACCCCACATTCAGTGCATCACAACCTACTATGAAACGACGGTAGTTGATATCCAATCAACACCAACGGCGACGGAGCTGACCTTAGAGCGAGGGGGTGAGCGACAAGTCTTACGTGCCCGCCTGTTAGTGGGGGCCGATGGTGCCCGTTCCCAAATTCGCAACTATGCCGGAATTCAAACCGCCGGATGGGCGTATTGGCAATCCTGTATCACCACGGTATTGGCCCCAGCTAAGTCCCATCAGAATACGGCTTACGAAAAGTTTTGGCCCAGTGGCCCGTTTGCTATTCTGCCGCTTCCTGGCAATCGGTGCCAGGTGGTTTGGACAGCTCCCCATGCTGAAGCCCAAGCCATGGTAGATCTCCCCGAAAAGGCCTTTATGGCTGAGCTACGTCGGCGTTATGGTGACGACATGGGCGACTTGAAAATGTTAAATCCTCCCATGATATTTCCCGTGCAATTAATGCAAAGCCATCACTATGTAAAACCGGGTCTGGCCCTGGTGGGGGATGCGGCGCACTGTTGTCATCCCGTGGGGGGGCAAGGGCTGAATATGGGGATTCGTGATGCGGCGGCCCTGGCAACAGTTTTGCAGACTGCCCACAGTCGCCAAGAATCCATTGGTGATATCCAAGTACTTAAGCGTTACGAACGTTGGCGGCGCACTGAGAACTGGCTGATTTTAGGCATGACCGATCTTCTCAATCGGATGTTTTCTAATAGTATTCTGCCGCTGCGGTGGCTCCGCCAGTCAGGGTTCTGGGTGATTGAACATACGGCCCCCCTCAAACGCATGCTTTTGCGAGTGATGACCGGTTTCTTTGGACGACAGCCCACCATTTAAGGCAAGTTTATTGCAAAGATGCAGCTGAAAGTGCAGACATGGGAGTCAGTCATATAGGTGAGGGCTACCCTAAATAATCCAGTTGAGCAGCGTTAGGAGACTTATACTTAACGCTGTTTTAATAGATATTCATAAATGTATTACGGACTGCATAAACCTAATTTGATATGTATCCACCGTAGCCCAGGATATACATTACGCTTTTTGGCGTAAACGATTACTAGGATTGCTGATGGTTTTGCTGGCGTGGATTTCCTATTCTTTGTATCAAGGGTGTTTCAAATGACAGTGTTAGTCAATAACGGTTGTTTAACGATAACAACTTGCAGTCAGGCCTTACTTGGCTGACGTGTCATTTCTACCTACGCATCAACCACTACACCTGGAAAAACGTCGCATTATGCAGTCTTTATCTCTACCTAACCCTGCTCGCTTTCAAGCGAACAACTATCCAATGCCAGCTGTTAAGGCATCTACTATGCAGCGGATGGGAGCTCGTTGTTGGCGTTGTTTAATCAATCAAGGTGTGCCCTTTAAAGACGCTAGGGAACTTGCGATCGCAATTGTTCACTTCATCTATTTAGATAGCACCCCATCCAAGACACAAAAATATTTAATTGATCAATACCAGCAACATATTTGTGCTGCGAGATTGTCATCTCTGCAGTTTTAGGGAAGTTCAAACGCTTGTGCTTAGGTATTTAACAATGGAACTGACGGGGTACACAGGGTCTGTGTGATCAATCACCCCAAAGATATGGGAGCAAATCACACCAACCTTTTCGCAGGTTGAATAAATTTAAAAACATAGTCTTCACGGTTTTTGTAAAGGCTTTACATGGAGTCAGCAATCTAACGGTCCCACGGTGTTCTATAAGATTTGTTGTTTCCTGAGTCACACTTACCCGCTTATGTGGAGGGGGATCTTATGCAGTCACCAGCAGCTGTTTTATTAGAAAGAAAAACAAAATCCATTTCCAAAGGCTCTAAGCGAGCAAAGCTTAAGCGTATAGGAATCAAGCATTGGCAGCGCCTGATGAGAGTTGGTGTCCCCCAGGATCACGCCAAAGAAATTGCAATTGCAGTTGTTCGTTACAGCCATCTTGACTGCCGTCCATCGTTTGAGGAGAAGCGCTTAATTGGCCGCTACTGTCAGCATCTATGCGCTGTTGGTCTGTGGCGTTTAGAAATGTTGCTAGGCAGCTGAAAGTATTTACACGTAGGGGCGCACAGCTGTGCGCCCCTATCACAAAATTATTATCAATAATAATCTACGCTGAGACTGCTAGCAGCTCATCTAGCTTCTGACTAGCATCCAGGGCATGGAGCGAATCACAGCCGCCAACATGCTCGTCATTAATAAAAATCTGAGGAACTGAACGTTTACCATCAGACCCACGGGCCACCATAGCATCCCGTGCTTCTTCGTCCCCATCAATTATATGCTCAAGATAATCAACACCTTTGCTGTCTAAAAGTCGCTTGGCGCGAATACAGAAAGGGCAGGTCATCCAAGTGTAGATCTCTACCTTTGCCATAGTTTAGATACCGGAAATAAAAACTGCTGGTGAGATCCTAACGCATCTATATGCCAGAAATCATGCCAGAAATCTGTTAAATATGCGGCTTAAAAATCTACACCACGTTTGAGTTCCACACCCCGCTCTGCATAGTGTTTGTGGTTAAATACTTCGGAATGGGCACTGGCCAGTTGAAAGTAGGCTGGGGGGTTTTTGCACCGACCCGTGATGATTACTTGGGTATCCTTCGGTTTACGCAATAATGCCTGGATAATGGGCTCTTCTGGCAAGAGTTCCAGGTCTACGGTGGGGTTGAGTTCATCCAAAATGATGGTTTTGTATAGGCCCGAAGCAATGGCTGTGCGAGCGATTTCCCAGCCGCGCTCAGCCTCCACATAGTCAATGGTTTGCTGCTGACCGCGCCAGACAATGGCATCCCGCCCACAACGTTGGTGGTCCACCAGGTTCGGGTAGCTCTGACGCAGGGCGGCAATGGCTGAATCCTCGGTATATCCCTTTCCTCCCTTTAGCCACTGAATGATCATGACCCGGTGAGACTTGTCCTGGCTGATGCCAATGCCGATGGCCTGTAGCGCTTTGCCCAGGGCGCTGGTGGATTTTCCTTTGCCGTCTCCGGTGTAAATTTCAATGCCAGTGAGACCTGGAATCTCGGAGGTGGCATAGTGTTGGGGTTTCATCTCCGAGTGTAGATCGGCCACCTCTAGCAAGGCGACAGGGGCACTACGCCCGGTTGCAATAATTTCTAAATAGTCAGGCTTGCGTCGCAGGGTACGGACAACATCGTCAATGTCCAGCAGTCCCAGGTCAAGGACCGGGTTTAACTCATCCAGCACCACAACAGAATAGAGACCCGATGCGATCGCTCCCTTCGCCACATCCCAGCCTCGCTGTGCTTCTTGCTTATCAAACTTAGTAATGTCGTCAGCTCCAAAATACTCAGCTCGTCCCGTACGCACCTGATCGATCAGGTGGGGAAAGCCCCGTTGCAATGCCTCAATGGCGGCATCTTCGTCATAGGTGCGTCCGGGGCCTTTCAGAAACCGCAACAGCAGCACCCGACTTTCCATAAAAGTTTGGATACCTAAGCCAATGGAACGCAGAACCACCCCCAACGCCACCTGGGATTTACCTTTACCTTCGCCGTCGTAGACATGGATCTGCCCCACCATGCGCTCTGAGTTTTTTTGCGCGGTACGAATACCGATACCGGAACGAACCATGGGGAGCTTAGGAGTATAGTTGGCCGCCTTTGATTGTAGCGTTAGGCAACGTTGTAGGGGCATTGTATGCAACGTCTCTACACCAATGCCCCAAAATTAAACGCATCATTTATATATTTAGATGTTCTTATTTGCAAATTGGGTATACCCTAATGTCTGAGATTCTCGGATGGGTCTATGGGCGAACTTGAACCGGTTTTTCCGCTCAAAGCGGTAATGTTCCAGATTGTATTTTTATTGGTGGCCATTGCCTTAGAAGGAATGGTGCTGCGGCAACAGCTACGGCTTGGTTACAAGCAAAGTATCCGATATGCAGCGGCGGTTAATTTACTGGCGGTGGTGGTCGGTTGGTTGGCCTTTTTGGCGATCGAGCCGTTGTTTGAACCCAGGCTCCAGGCCCAGGTGATTAGCTATGTGTTGTTTGACAACTTGATCAACAATACCCTCAAGCCCCAGATGGGATGGATCATTCTGGTGATGGGCCTGGTGGCGTTCTTTATGACGCTAATTCTGAAGCTCAAAGGACTGGAGCTGATGATGAGAGCTGCCAATGAATGGAACTTACCCTCTAAGCCGAAAAATCTGACCCGTAAGGAACGCTATAGTCGCTCTCGAACGGGTACAACCTTATATAAGGAAGCTGCCTCTCAATTTGCGATCGCAGTCCTCCAGGCCAATGCCCTGAGTTTTAGTGCCATCCTACTATTATTGATACTGCGGTCTTACGTTCTGAGGGGTGTCGCATGATTGACGTACTCAAGGATGCCATTAATAAAATTCGCGGCCTGATTACCCCACCTAGCTATCTGTCTTGGCAAACATTGTTGCTGCTCAGTTTATTTTCTTGGGGCATGGCAACCATTGCTGACAGCACTGAAGCCACCCCCTTCACAGTGGCCTTACTGAGTGCCTTTAGCTGGTTATTTTTAACCGTTGCCATCTGGTGGGGGCTCGCCAAAAATCCGGTGATGCTGGGGGATATTTCCATCAGTCCCTGGATTACATCGGCGGTCCTCTGTGTCTTTCTGTTCAGGCCCTGGACGACTGAGCGTTTGCAGTTAGCCATTAGCCTATGGCCAGTGATCGCAACGATCCTGGTGGCGATTCCTAAATTTTCAAACTGGAAACTGGAGTGGAAGCTACCCAAGCCCCCGGTACGTCAGGAACTGATTGTCCTATTGCTAATCAACCTGTTGTTTAGCAGCTGGATCATGTTTTACTTTCGCATCCAGCATTGGTTTAACGACTATCCTAGCCTCATTGCCGAAAATTTAGATAACAGCGCCTTTGTCTACCGACTTGGCAGTAATACGGACAGCGATTCCCAGGCCAATATCCTCTTAACTAGCGCGGCGGATACCCTAGTTAAAGAGTTGGATAATGCCCCCTGGCCCCGCGTTGAGCGCTGGCTGCTGAACTTGGACAACAGTATTAATTCCGTTGCCGAAGGAATTGTCCTCAATGCGATAAATGAAGGCGTCTTTTGGAGCCTGGATGCCCCCCGTCCCAAATCTCTGTCCAATGGCTATCAGCTACGGTTACGCGCCAACTGGCTAGGACCCACTGCCCAACAAAATGGCTATTACGTTGAAAAAGTGTGCACCCTTTTACCCCGCACTCTCAAAAAAAATACCAATGATGAATCTCCTCAGAATTCAACCCCCACCGCCCAGGTAACCTGTGCTGATCAGACCACCAAGGTTGAGCGTCAGGGCATCCTTGAAGATGCGGCCACCTAGATGCCGATATCTGTGGGGACGTTCCATGGAACGTCCCCACGTGACAAAAATTAAATGAGAGATAAATCCGCCTATGCTAAATCTGCCTCGCATCATCGTAGTTGCACGTAATGTCTTTTTAGAAGTCATTCGCGATCGCATCCTTTATCTAGCAGGGCTATTTGCTGTACTGATGGTGCTTGCCTCAGTATTGCTCCCCCCCGTTGCAGCTGGTACATCGGAAAAGATCTTTCTAGACCTGGGCATGGCAGCCATCAACCTATTTACCCTGGTGGTGGCGATCTTTGTAGGCACTAGTTTAGTCAACAAAGAAATCGAGAAAAAAACGGTGCTGGTGCTCATTGCCAAACCCGTTAGCCGGTTTGAAATTATTCTGGGTAAACACCTGGGGCTATCCGCTGTGATCGGGGTGCTAATGCTGGTGCAGACAGGCATTTTTATCGTGCTGCTTACCGTTCAACAAATTGAATTTCCAGCCGGGAGCATGTTGGTTGCGATCGCCTTCATGTATCTCGAAATGCTGCTTATGATCGCCATCACTATTGTATTTGGCGTCTTCACCAGCTCTCTACTCGCCACATTACTCTCATTTGGCACCTACCTAGTCGGCCACCTCAGCACCGACCTCCTCAAGCTCAGTCAGCTAGCCGAATCCGAAAATTTCCAGAAAGCCATAGAAGCCATGTATTTGGTCATTCCCGACCTGGAACGCCTCAACCTCAAAAACGAAGCCGTCTATGGTGCCACACTGCTGCCAGACCCTGGCACCTTAGCCCTAAACGCGGTCTACGCCTTAATCTATACAGCCCTTTTACTCCTCATCGCCGGTAACATTTTTACCCGCCGACAGTTTTGAGAGTCCAGCGGCCTCATTTACCTAACTTCTTTCCCAGATGCGACTATCCAGAATTTTCTTTAACTTGTTGGGACGGTTACAACTAGGTCCAAAAAAAATGATAGATAGTGGGAAAGAAAATAATTGCGAATATCATTAACCAATAAACAGTAATGAAAAATATAGATATTGAAGCATATAAATATTTACCCAAATTCATCGAAAAAGATGCCAAAAACTTATCTGGTCTGCAAGACACTAAAAACCTAAAGCCTCTTTTAACTTCAACCATAGAATTTTGGCAAAATTCTTCTACACCAAGAGCATCCACAAATACAAAATATCCGTCAGAGCCAGGAACAAAAAAGTTTCCATTAATCAAAACACGAAGTGCCATAAAACATAGCAAAAGAAAGCAGATAAAAGACATATCTGGCCCAAAAACCTGCCTAACAAAAACCATATTTGCCAACAAAAGTAACAACAATATGTCCATTGCGATGCCAGCAATCGAGACTTTAATTTTTTTACCTTTGTCTTTCCAGAAAGACACCGAGTCTACTGATGTATAAACAACAGGAATCATCCCTTGCAGAAGCGCCAAACCCATGCTGTTAGAGTATCCCCCAAGCCATTTATAGATAAGATAGTGCGCGCTTTCGTGAAGAAACGTAGTCAGTGCAATTAAAAATAGTACAATCAAAGAAATAAGTACCTGCGGGAGAGTAATGAGACTCGCCAAGTGGATAAACTCAATGTTATAGTTTTCTCTCGCAGCTAACAGTAAAATATTACCTAAAACAAGTAAGAAATAAGTCAGTATTGAAAATTTCTGAAAAATTTTATTCGAACAGGCCTTTTCCAGCCAGGTCCCCTTTAAATCTACTGAAAATAGCTTAAAAAATTGGAAATTACCTCTCATTTCCCTTTTCAAATTCAGCCCGAATTTCTTTTTCAAGATCGCCGCTAATTTCAGAAAGGCATAGTCAAAGATCGTCTTTTTTTGCATCCTGGCAATATCTACAGCCAGTTTTCTTTGCTCCTCTAAGCTAAGCAGTAACTTCAACCTGCGAGCATGTCCTATAAGCTCTTCAACAAATTCAACATCAAAATCAAATTTATCTTTATAGATATTAAAAATTATCTGGTAGTCAGGTGTTTTAGCATACTGTTTGATCATTTCATATTCGATTTTACTTAAGCGCAAAATTGCCTGATTGATCTGGTTTCTCAGCACCAAGGCGTCGTTTTCATAATCAATATAAACAACTTCAAAGTTTTTATTTAGCGCTTCTTGCATATTTCCAATATAGTGTCTATCTGATGTCCTTCTTGCCAACTAAAACGACGTTTAGAACTGTTTCATCAGCCCCATCTAAGCCCAACACCTCATTTAACTCATCATCGTAATAGCCTCCACAAGCACAACATCCCAAGTCCATGGCCGCACAAGTCAAGTACAGATTTTGTGTAATGGCACCTGCATCAATCAAAGCAAACCGCAAACCTCGATCTTGATATTTGTATGCAGTTCGATTTAAGCATCCCGCCAGAATAATGATTCCAGAAACGTTCACAAAATCCATATCAGCTCGACTAAGTGAAAAGAAAATCTCTTGGACGATTTCTTTAACATTGTTATCCCGAAAGCCCCCCCTCGGCATAAGTCTATCCAGAGTAACTTGCTCTTGATTATAATGGTAAACCCCATTCTCTAAACCGACCGTATTTGAACTGATCAAGAACAACTCAATTGGGTATAGGCCTCCACCAGAACCTATGTTTCGCCTTGCAGGCATGCCCCTCATAATCGGTTTGTCATCATCTTTTCTTTTCGCAGGGTCTAAAATAAAACAACCGCCTTGCAACACTTTTGATAATTCATCAAAGGTGATTCCTTCAGGAGAATAATGGCGATTGCTTTGTCGACGATGATAGATTTCCTGTAGACTATCTAACAGCTCACAGGCTGAGTTGTCGTCTGACAAGTCTGGCAAAGGTATACTTTCGAACGAGCTGAGTTCTGCGCTATTGTTGCAGATATGTCGCACAATATATGAGTTACTCGTAATCTCATGAACGTGCTTACCGAAATCATCAACGTTATATCGCGTAATCTTTGAGACTTCTATAAAGTCATATGATTCTGGACTTAAATGCTTGTCATAAAATGCATTGTGATGTTTATCTTTAACATCTACAAGGTAATAATTATTCTGACCTCTCATGTTGTCTACATCCTTCTCTAATTTACGGTTAAAAGTCGTTTGAACGCCCTAAAATTAAAATTTTATACTCCGCCAATGTGAAAATTTGAGTGTTCCTATAGGCAAACACCAAATTTGAACGTAGCCAAGGTGTTAGATTCAACAATCATGGGAAGGGATGGGGCAAGCGTGTAAATAAATGGTTGTTTTCGTTGAAGATATCCGAGCCTAGAAATGGATAATTATGGACGCCGGTAAGGTATGCCCATCCTGGCACAACAACTCGCATCGTGAAATAATTAACACTGGCCGCATCCGGCGTGGTTGATTCGTAATATAGAACTTTGTTGAAATCAAATTGTTGATATTTATCAAGAATATCCTGTAAAGAGGTTATTTTTTTCTCGTTTGGCTTGAAGAAAATTTTATCACTAACATCCTCGAAATTCATGGCGTCACGAATAACCGGCACCTCTTTTCTGTGTTCGGGGAAATTATTGTAGTAAGCAAAATGTTTTTCGAAACTGTCCAATGAGTCAAAATCATTCAACTTCTTTTGATCGCCCCACAATTGCTTGTTGTAAAGCATAATTGCATAATCAACCCCCTGATAAGCTTCTAGCGCTGCTTTCATTAAAGATTGGCGCTTATCGAAAGCAGCCGCTGAGCCCGTCGATTGGTAAACTTTGCCCTTGTACTTAAAATACATAAAAACAACAGCAGCCTCAATGCAAGAGATAGGCGACAAATCAAATATTTTCATTTGCACCGCTGGATTATCGTACAAATTGGCTATCTTCGGATCGTCACCAAAGGCCTCCAGAATCATGCTTGGTGAATATTGTGGCAACCGTAATCTATTCTGGTTGTACCAAAAATTGCAGAAGGCATGCCTTTCAGCACATTCACAAAATCCTCCCTGAATAGCATGCTTTGGAGTAGGCCCAGCTGCCAATCCGGTAGTCGTGGTATTGAAGATATGAACTCTCTCAAAACAGTCAGGGCGATAACCAAAAAAGATTAAAAATGCTGGCACATAACAAGGTTCGTTATTAGACATCAAGTCATGGCACAGTACCCAATTTATCTCGTCGCTTGGTCGCAGCCTTGAAGCGAGGAAACCTTCTTTCTCATATTGAAAACCGGCATAAAGTATTATTTCATCTGGATGCAAAGCATTGCCTATTTTAACGATGTCTTCGTAGGCTCCACGCACCAACATACTGCTGTCATAAATGGTAGAGCAATATCTTTCATAGAATTCTCCAATGACGGCGGCATCTGCGTCAGTTTCGCCAAAAGCAATCGCTCCAGCGGTGAGTTTTGATAGTTTACTGCCCAGCATGTCAAGGTTTGATCCCTCGCAGACACTTTGGTACAAATTGCTGGGCAAAAAGCTCCTATTAGGGATTCTGTACAACTTGCCGTTGATGAGTCCCGCCTCTTTTTCGATCAATTCATTTCGAAAATGCATAGATTTAAATATTGACAGGGGTCTTATGGTAATAGGGGTTACAAACGTCACAATGCGGGATTTTTAATACCCTAGCGCGGGAAACCTGAAAATCGAAATTGTCAAATGTGATACTTCTGCCGATCAAAGACGAATATGTCCCTTCTGTGATGAAGTATTTGTTTAATTCGATTTCTAAATAATTCAGCGCGGCTTCAAAGTAAGGCGTTTTGGTTATGTCAAATAGGTGCAACGAATTTTTGTTAAAACTTTCAATAAAGGAAAGATATTTGGTTGGATTTTCAAAGTTTACGATTTTTCTTTTCGCGTAACACTGCAAACAAGGACTCTTGAACCTCGGCTCGGAAATAGGCCCCAACGTAAACGATGAATTATCCATGCTCAGGTGGAACAAGGTAAATCCGTCTTTATAGGCTTTTTTATTTAATTGTAAAAAGCGGTTATAGTCTTTAAATATAGGGGCGACAACCAAAGTTAATGTGGCTTTTTCTAAGTCGGTGTCGAAATTTTCAATATTTACCCATTCGAATTTTTGTAGGCGCTGACTTAAGGCATTGAAAAGAATATGATTATTTTCTAATGTGGAGAAAATGCCAATGGTCGCCTTGGTAAAGGGAGTAGCTTGAACAGGTGTAACAATTTCGTTGGCAATTAACCAATCTATGATTTGAACAAAAAGCTCCTTGTCGTCATCGAGTTTATGCTTAACTTGCTCAAAAACGCGATCAGGGTTGGGTTCATCTTTTAAATACTGCAAGATGTCCCCAACGATCTGACTTTGCTCACCTTTCGCCTGCATTAACTGATGATCGCCTTTTGAAAAGAAAAGCGTATCTTCATTGGAAAATACGGAAGTGTTAGTCAACGCTAGTAATTTAGTCATCTGAATAAAGAACAATCCTACCTGAAGAAATTCGCTCTACACCATACTAGTGGTCCATCAACGTTCACAGTGGGAGCACATTAATTGTGTTGTTGTAGCGGGCTACACCCGCTACAACAACACAGCACATTAGACACCTGCACAAGGAGTATTCCTTCAAATACAATAGCTACAGGTGTAGCAAGAGGACAGGGAACAGCGGTAGAAGATACTCACTCAGCCCTGTTTTCCACAGGTTCAAGGAATCATACATAGTCTTAGCTTCCCAGAATCCTTGTGAGTTTCCTCATAAAGTTGTTATAGAGGCGTTATAGCCACCTTATCCTACACCCCTACACAGCAGCTACAGCAGCAGCTACAGCAGGCGGCAGCGACAGGTCTCTCACTCATATATGCTGGTCCATTCCTTTTTTCCACAGATTCAAGGGTCAATGATAGCTTTGTCTTTTCTGGAGTCCCTGCGACTCCCCCATTAGATGGCATTGTAGATAATTTTTTCACAACTTAATCACTCCAATGTTAGTAGTACGATAATCACTCTAGTGAAGCATTAGCAAATTAATCCGTCCAAAGACCAAATGTCATGTTAATAATTCCTTGTACTTCACTACATAGCCTAAGATTCTTCTCATGATGGATAAGCTTCCAATCCTGTGCTTTTGGATGACTTAACTATTACAGAAATCCTTGGCGGAAAAAATCCTGAAAAGTTCAGGTTTATTCAGGTTTAAATTCAGATTTATTCAGGTTTATTCAGGTGTTATACCAATTCTCATAGAATAAGCTACTGGGCTCTGGCTATAACGAAGTGGAACAAAGTCCAACATTTCCCCAGGTACCAAAGACAAAGCTATATGAGTTTTTAGCAACAGCCAGAGAAAGTGAAATGAGGGCTGACCACGAATTGCGCCCATGGGTGAGAGCTTTGCGGCCATGCCACTGGAAGATTATGGTCGAGGAATGAAATCATAGAACAACAACCATTCCTGTAGGGGCAGGTCTCGTACCTGCGTAGGCGTTCCCTGAGCGGAGTCGAAGGGAACGCTAGCTCAATCGGTTGGATGGTGGGCCGTGCCCACCCTACAGGATATTCTCAACGTTTAAAACAAAGCCTGGTAAAACATCTCCGCCCTTAAGCTGTTGTGGATCTTGTAATACTTCAACAGTCTGACCCGGACGATAAATCTCCACAGCTTTCTCCTGCGGGTTAATCAACCACCCCAACCGCACACCGTTTTCCCGATACTCTTCCATTTTTGCTTGCAGCATTACCAATCGATCCGTTACAGAACGCAGCTCTATGACAAAATCAGGCGCAATGGGAGGAAACTTTTCCCGGTCTGCGGGACTCAGTGCTCCCCAACGACTACGCTCAATCCAGGATGCATCGGGAGACCGCTCTGCTCCATTAGGTAACCTAAAGCAGGTGGACGAATCAAACGTATAGCCCAGTTTGACCTGTCGATTCCATAGATTCAAATCAGTCGTGATATCAGCATTACGACGACCGCTTTCACCACCTGTAGGGGACATAATTACCAATTCTCCCTGGGCAGAACGCTCAAATTTCACATCTGGGTTGGCTCGACAAAGCTGATAAAACGCCTCGTCTGTCAGGGTACCAACCGGGTCAAGGGTAATGGTGAAAGCAGTCATGGGCAAAAACGCTAAGATTAGCCATTGCTGATTCAGATTATAGAAGATCGGTTTATTCCATGAAGCATGTCAAACCTTGGGTCACCCTGATCACTGCCCTCGCTGTTCTGTTTCCCAGCACCTCAGCCAGCGCCTACTGTCGTGCTGACCTCACCCGAGAAATTGACACCATCGCAGCCCAGCCTCTACTCAAAAAAGCTCGCCTCGGTGTGCTGATTGAAACCCAGTCCGGTCAGGTCATTTACAGTCGCGATGCCGATCGCTACTTCGTGCCCGCCTCTAACGTTAAATTACTCACAACAGCAGCGGCCCTATTTAGTCTGGGGCCTAACTTCACCATTCGCACCTCAATCTATGGTGAGTCTCAGACAAATAGCCTGCAAGTGGTGGGCCGAGGCGACCCCACATTTAGCGACGAGCAACTCAACAACCTGGCCAGCCAGCTCAAAACCCAGGGCGTTAGCAATATCAGTAATCTCCTTGGCAATGACACCTATTTTGCTGGACCCACTGTTAATCCCAACTGGGAATGGGAAGACGTCCAGGCCGGTTATGGAGCCCCTGCCAATAGCTTAATTATTAATGCCAATGAGCTGGGCCTCACCCTTTACCCTCAGGCGGTCGGCCAACCTCTACGGGTGGAATGGGACGACCCTGCCCTACAGCGCCAATGGCAGATTGACAACTTTTCCCGCTCCGTTGCCGCTGGCCAACCAGAATATATCGACATTGGTCGTGACCTGAGCCGCCCCATTTTGCGAGTTTACGGTCAGCTCATTTCCGGAGCCGCCCCCGACACCGCGTCAGTTGCCGTCCCCAATCCTGCCGATTATTTCATTAACCGCTTTCGCCAAAGCCTCAACCTTCAGGGCATTACTGTTAACCAAAGCAGACTCACAACCTCAGCCCCCAATGGCCCAGAGCTAGCCGCCGTGACCTCACCGCCCCTCGCTCAATGGATCGTGCGCACCAACCGCAACAGTAAGAATATCTATGCCGAGGCCATGCTGAAATCCCTAGGAGCCAAAAGTGATGAAGATGCCACTGCCGCCGGCATTATGGCCGTAGAAACCATTTTGCAACGGGCCGGTGTCAACCCAGAACTCTATGAAATTGTCGATGGCTCTGGTCTATCGCGCCATAACCTGGCCACCCCCCAAGCCTTTGTCGACACCCTCCAGGCCATGGCCCAATCCCCCCATGCCACTATCTATCGCAACTCCCTAGCTGTAGCGGGCAGCAGTGGCACCCTCCGCAATCGTCTAGGTGGCATTCGCTTTACCGGTAAGACAGGGGCTGTCAGTCACAACGCATCCCTGTCTGGTTACCTAGAACCCGCCAACTATGACCCCTTAGTGCTCAGTATCATCATCAATAACTTGGATCAGCGTGGCAGCGTGCTGCGGCGACATATCGACGACATCGTCAAAGTTGCTGCCCAATTGAATGACTGCTAATCTGGCTAGCCAAAATGTGGAAAATACTGACCCCGTCCAGGCAAATTAGACGAGAGTCATCAGCCACCTGGGAATATTGCAGGGGGGTAAGTTAATATATAACCTTACTTAATACTTTTTTTAGGTTCCTATCTCTACAAATATTCCTTAACGTTCCCTGCTGATTCGTAGGCAAGGAATTACTGATATTCCCTAGCATCGCATGTCTCGCTTTTCCTCTCGCCAAGAACATCTCGATTATTACTACCAGCAGATTCAAACGGTTATTTTGTCGCGTCAAAATCCAGTGACAGGTCTGCTGCCTGCGAGTACCGCTGTTAATACCCACGGCGACTACACGGATGCCTGGGTTCGAGACAATGTCTACAGCATCATGGCGGTGTGGGGACTGGCCCTAGCCTATCGCAAAATTGATGAAAACCTGGGGCGTACCTACGAGCTAGAGCAAAGCGTTACTAAACTTATGCGCGGTTTGCTGTTTGCCATGATGCAACAAACGGCCAAAGTGGAAACGTTTAAACGCACACAAGATCCATTGGATTCACTCCATGCCAAGTACGATACACCCACCGGTAGCACCGTGGTTGGCGATGATGAATGGGGCCACCTACAGTTGGATGCCACCTCGGTTTATCTGTTGATGCTGGCGCAGATGACCAGTTCGGGACTACAGATTATCTACACCCGTGACGAGGTCGACTTTGTTCAAAATTTGGTTTACTACATCGGTCGTGCCTATCGCACAGCTGATTATGGTATTTGGGAACGGGGCAATAAACTCAACCACGGTAAGCCTGAGTTGAACGGTAGTTCAGTCGGTATGGCTAAAGCAGCCCTGGAAGCCATGAATGGCCTGAACCTGTTTGGTGTGCGTGGCGGCCACGGCTCAGTTGTCCATGTTCTACCTGACGAAATTGCCCGTACTCGCATTACTTTAGAATCTTTGCTGCCTAGGGAATCGGGTTCTAAAGAAATCGATGCCGCCCTCCTCAGTGTGATTGGCTTTCCTGCCTTTGCCGTTGATAACCCTGAGCTATTGCAAGCGACCCACGATGCCATTGTGGAGAAGCTACAGGGACAATATGGCTGTAAGCGTTTTCTGCGAGATGGGCACCAATCTGTTGTTGAAGATGCTGAGCGCTTACATTATGAGCCGGGTGAACTCAAGGCCTTTGAGCATATTGAATGTGAGTGGCCCTTATTTTTCTGCTACCTGCTGCTCAATAGTCTCTTCCGTAATCAGGGTGCTCAGGCGGCTTTCTATCGAGAGCGGCTGGAGGCTTTGGCGCTCAATAAAGATGGCTTAGAACTGTTACCTGAGCTTTATTATGTGCCCATGGCAGTGATTGAAGCGGAGCGCGAAAATCCCCACAGCCAAATTCGTGAGCCCAATGACAATGTGCCCCTGGTCTGGGCCCAAAGTCTTTATTACATGGGGCAAATGCTCCAGGACGGGCTGATTACCTTGGGTGATATTGATCCGTTGGCCCGGCATCTAAAGGTGGGGCAAAATCGTCAGCCCATTGTGCAGGTTTCGCTGCTATCAGAAGACAGTGACCTACAGCGAGAGTTAGCCAACTATGGCATTGAGACTCAGGTGTTAGAACAAATCGATCCGGTTCAGGTGCGAACATCGACCGATTTAGCCGACCTCTATGCCCAAATTGGCTGTAATGAGAAATTAGCAACAACGGGGCGTCCTGATCGTCGTCTGCGCAGTTTGACCACGTCACGCATCTTTCGCATTCAGCGCGAGACGGTTGTCTTTGTGCCAGCTTTTTTAGATCCCAGTCAGTTCTATATCACCCTCGACTATCAGTTTTTGGTGGCCCAGATTCGGAGCGAACTGGCCTACATTCATGAACATTGGAACGAGCCAGGCCGCCCGACGGTTACCTTGCTATTGACCCATCGCATGTTTGAGTTGGGGCATAAAGCCATCAATGATTCCCCGCTGCTACAGTTGATTTTTGAGTTAAAAGATGGTGAGTGTAATGGCGTCCCCATTAAGGTAGGCTCTCTGTTTCAGCTGATGCTAACGGCGGCCACTGAGCGCATAGAAGATGTGCCTTTGCCGAATTCAGGTGAGACGCTGTCGTCTTACACCATGCCGATTTCAGCCTATCTGCCCCTGTCCGATAGCAATACGAAGCCCCTCAGTCAGATTCAGGAGCTAGATCTGGAACGAGAAACGGATGGTTGGCGGCTACTGCAATCTCTTAAAGCGTCTGACAACCTGTATGAGCAAATTGAACTCCTCAGTAATTTGTGTCGCTTAGAAAATCTGGCCTTTGATACTGGCTGGGGGGCAGAAACGGGTGAAACAGTAACCCTGGCCAATTTATTGAATGAGATTTATATCAAAGCCGGGCGTTTAGAGCTGTGGGGCATTGTGCGCCGGGCGGCGGGTTTGCTCAATAAGATGGCCATTGGTCTGGCGGATGCGGCCACTGAACTGCTGGTGCGTCAGAAACAGATTGCGGTGGGTAAGGCCTACAGTGAGGCCTCCCTCATTACTGATCCGCTATCGCCGAAGGAATTACTGACCAAGATCAATGAGTTTTGTGGTGAGGATATTCGCGATCGCACCCTCACCCAAGAAATCCTGATTTACCTCAGCGTTCTCATCACCTCAGAACCCGAACTGTTCGAAGGCCTACTCACCCTACGCATCAGCTATGTAATCTTGTTAATTAACAGTGAGATTTGCCGTGAGCAACACTGCACCCAGGATGAAGCCTACGAAACCCTCATGGCCATGAGTCCTTTCGAAATCAAGATGCGTCTGCGGCAGGTCTTGGCAGGTTACGAAGGATTAGATAACAATCTGTTTCGCCAGGAATCTATTCAGTCCCGTAAACCCCAATCCGTCAACTGGGTGGTCCTCCCTCTGGCTGAAGAAACTGACCTCTCCGAAGAAGAAAACTGGTTGCACAAACGTCAGCGAGAAGGTGGACTACATCGCGTACCCGAAGACTTTTATCCACGGGTATGGCGACTGCTGAAACACTGTAAAGGCATCGTCATCGGCGACAAACTAGAGCGACGTAATCGACTCGTCAGCGAGCTTGTTTTGTCCGATACGACCCCTGAAGAAAAAGACTTTGCCCTCCGCATCGAGCACCTGTTCAATAAAATTCAGGCCCCCGAATACCGTCAAGTCAATGTTGAAGCCCTGATGGAACTTTCAGAACTCTTTGACCTCAACCCTGACTGGCAGGTAGACGACTATATCGTGCTCGATGTCCTCGTCGGGCACGCCGTCCGTCTCGCTTGGATCGATGGCGGCGACCATCGCGCCCATCGTTATCTTCAAGATAAAGCCAAAGCCTGGCGCTCATTTTACCAAGATTCTCCCCACTGTTGCGCCAAATACATTGCTCGATCAATGCAGTTCTTGATTGAGCTAAACGAGGGAGAGGTATTGCCAACGTAGTATTTTGCAAAATTGTTTTTGGCAATGGTGTAGGGGCGTTCCGTGGAATGCCCCTACACCATTGCCCCCAATCTCCCGCCAGCCGCTACAATAGGACACGTTCTATTTCACCCACTGTCCACTATGACCGCTGCGGCACCTGCAAAGACCGAGTACGAAGCCGTCATTGGCTTAGAGATCCACTGCCAACTCAGCACCAATACGAAAATTTTCACCCCCAGCTCAGCGGAGTTTGGGGCAGATCCCAACACCCACATTGACCCCATCACCGTGGGCATGCCTGGGGTATTACCGGTGCTCAATGAAAAGGTTTTGGAATATGCGGTCAAAACAGGCCTGGCTTTGAATTGCCAGATTGCACCCTATAGCAAGTTCGACCGTAAGCAATACTTCTATCCTGACTTGCCGAAGAACTACCAAATTTCCCAGTACGACCTGCCCATTGCTGAGCATGGTTGGATTGAGATAGAACTGGTGGATAAAAAAAGCGGCAATGTAGAACGCAAGAAAATCGGCATTACCCGTCTACACATGGAAGAAGACGCCGGTAAGTTGGTCCATGCCGGTAGCGATCGCCTTGCAGGTTCCACATATTCATTGGTGGACTACAACCGAGCAGGCGTTCCCCTCGTCGAAATCGTCTCTGAACCTGATTTGCGCACGGGCAAAGAAGCCGCTGAGTATGCCCAGGAAGTCCGCCGCATTGTTCGCTACCTGGGCGTTGGCGACGGCAACATGCAGGAAGGCTCGCTCCGTTGCGATGTCAATATTTCCATCCGCCCCAAAGGTCAAGAAGCCTTTGGGACCAAGGTGGAAATCAAAAACATGAACTCCTTCAGCGCCATTCAAAAGGCGATTGATTACGAAATTGAGCGTCAGACAGAAGCAGTTGAAAGTGGCGACGAAGAGATTGTTCAAGAAACCCGTCTGTGGGATGAAAGCACCCAGGTTACTAAGAGCATGCGCTCTAAGGAAGGTTCTAGCGACTACCGCTATTTCCCAGAGCCTGACTTGCCTCCCATTGAGGTGTCAAAAAAGCAGCTCGAAACTTGGAAAGCTGCGCTACCTGAGCTGCCCGCCGATAAACGTCATCGCTATGAAACTGATCTAGGCCTGTCTGCATATGACACCCGTGTGTTGACAGATGATAGTTCTATTGCCAACTACTTTGAGCGCACCATTGCCACTGGTGCTGATGCAAAAGTATCTGCCAACTGGGTCATGGGCGATATCGCTGGTTACCTCAATGCTGAGAAGCTATCCATTGGCGATATTGGGTTAACCCCTGAAGGGCTGGGTGAAATGGTAACTCTGATTAGCTCCGGCACCATTAGCAATAAAATTGGTAAAGATCTTCTGCCCACCTTACTCAAGGAAGGTGGTTCACCTAAGGCCATCGTCGAAGAAAAAGGCCTCGTCCAGATTTCTGACCCTGCTGCCATTGAAGCCATCATCGATGAAGTCATGGCAGATAACCCAGATGAATTAGCCAAGTATCGTGCTGGCAAGAAGAAGCTGCAAGGTTTCTTTGTGGGTCAGGTCATGAAGCGCTCCGGTGGAAGAGCAGATCCTAAATTGACCAATCAGTTACTCGGCAAAAAGCTAAATGGGTAGACTGGACGTGTTGTTGATGGGCGGTTATCCTGTTTCAGGACATTGAAAAGCGCCTATCGTAGGCTCTAGGCTCGCATTTAGGGTTTTAAGGATGGTCAAAAACGTCCACATAATGGTTTGAGCCACTGACTTTACACTGACTTCATACTTGTAAAGTTCTAGCAAGATTCGCAAAAAAACTGAATAGGGGGTTACACCCCACATCCCATCCGTGGCATACTATGTTAAGTAGATGCACCCTGATGGTTGGAGAGCTTGTAGCTCTCCTTTTTTTTGAGTATTTTTTGGCGGCAAAAGTTTTTTTAGATATAGGATTTTTGTCGCAGCGGCAGCCCCCTGCTGTACTCAAACCTCTCACCCTAAAGAATAGGTTCTCGATCGCTACAGAGGTTAACAGAGAACTCTTTTAGGGTTATTCCTCGGGTAGAATTTAACTAATCCTTAAGGTTTCATTGTGTGAAGACTTCAGTTATGGGGTGCTCAACAATGACACCTATGTGTGAAATCTATCTATAACGAGCACGTTATGCTGCATTTTTCTAGCCCCAAAGGTATGCATTAGGCACGGGAATTTTCCTGTGCCTTTTTAGTATCTACGGCTAGGGCAGCTTTAAGCCTTTTGATATCTCTCAGAATCACCATGACTTATAACTTTGACATCGTCGGAGTCTCTCCAGTTTGGAATTTCTTTAAACATCAGCAGTATGTAGAGCAGTCGCCTAATCGCAGCTGTGCTTATTTGGGTAGCTACGAGTGCACCCTGGATGGCTTTATTGAGGCGACATCGCTGATCTATAAAAAGCCGGATTGGGATTGGGATAAGGTTGTCAGTGAAATGGTAACCTTTTGGTTAAATGCTGGGGATCATGTGAGCCAGTGGAAGAAAGAGTTGGCCCAGGCCGAAGAGACCAGTTTGCTTGTGGGTCGAATAGCGAATTTTCAGAGTTTACGTACCGAATTTGAAGGATTAATCGAAAATTGAACGCATCCCTCCGTAGGAGGAGGCTTGTCCCCCCTACGGAGGGATCAAACGCATGTATGCCAAGAGATGCATCGCCTTCAAAAGATCAAAGCTTACCCTAAATGTTTTACTTGCTTCGTTTCTCTTACAGCCCATAGAATTCAACAACGTGTGCAAATTGTCTTAACAATCTGAGATATTTGGCTTACGTTATATGTCCGTATAAAGCCACGACTTCACGTATCAAACATTACGTAAAAATTCAGGGTATTTTCGCAGTTTTTATCCAACTCAGCTCAGAATTAGCGGAGACTAGAGTCATGTCAACGAATTAAATGCCATGTCTCTAGATGAATTTGAGCAGTATTATCGCGAAATGATGGGCAATGCCCTTAATCAGCTTCAGCGAGTAACACTGCTTTCATCAAACCTGCAAGGAACCGTAGAAGAGATTAGTGTCTCTTTGCAACAACTCAGCCGCACAACAGAAGAATTTATTAGCGATCAGCGCCAAAAACCTGATGATGAGCCAGGTTCTGAGTCTTGACCCTTCCTCTCGTGCCTCCCCCGCTCTTGGGAGGCCCGCTCTTGGGAGGCTCTCTCCTGGGAGGCCCTCTCCTGGGAGGCCCTCTCCTGGGAGGCCCTCTCCTGGGAGACATTCTCCTCAGGGGTTCTCTCCTCAGGGGCTCTCTCCTGAGAGACATTCTCCTGGGAGGCATTCTCCTGGGAGAGCCTCTCGTAAGAAATAGGTTTGGGTGGCAGCTTTAACAAAGAGAGAATTTTGCTGTTGAGGGTGACTGGCAAAATAGGTTTAACCATATAGTCGGTTGCTCCAGCTGCTAATGCCCTGCGACGATCAGCTTGAAACGCATAGCCACTGACAACCAAAATAGGGATGGCGTGAAATTGGGCATGGTTTCGAATTGCCTGGATCAGCGTGACTCCATCTATGTGAGGTAGCTTGATATCTAGCAATACCAAATGGGGTAAAAACTCCTGCATAATCTCAATACAGTTGTTGCCATCAACCAGTGGCAATACCCGGTAGCCACATTGCTCTAAAAAGTCTGCAAACAACACACGGTTACCATAATCATCTTCGATCAGTAATATACGGCGTTGCTCTTCTGGAAAATTCATAAGCAGTTGCAGCGCACTTGCAGGCTAATCAACATTGATTGGCAGATGTAACATTTACAAGACCCGGTTGAAACAAATCTCTTAATGGTTGAACTAGGACCTCATTTGACAGGACACAGTAATGATTTGCTGTGTTGCTATATACGTACGAATACTGGGCTCCATTTTTTCGTCGTATAAATCATACCCATACGTGTCATAAAAATACTTGGTACACCTAAGGATAATCACCTGTAATATCTGGGGTGTTTGAAGTGTATACGTTTAGGCTTGTTTCTTCATCAGTAAAGTTTCT
The DNA here is from genome assembly GCF_011009555.1 of Adonisia turfae CCMR0081. Lineage (GTDB taxonomy): Bacteria > Cyanobacteriota > Cyanobacteriia > Phormidesmidales > Phormidesmidaceae > Leptothoe > Leptothoe turfae. Next base: position 113,940 of record NZ_QXHD01000003.1, read on the forward strand.
ATACACTGAATTTATTTTTTCTATTCATAAACTCAACGATGTGCTGAGCAGCCTGTTCTAAAATCTCAGGGGATTGCACGAGAGCAAAACGAACGTAGCCTTCGCCAGATTTTCCGAACCCTCTACCCGGGGCTAGTGCTACACCAGTGGCCTCTACCAGACGCACACAAAAGTCAATGGAGTCGTTAAATTCTTCAGGGAGCCTGGCCCAAAGGTACATAGTGGCGTCAGGGCTAGGCACTGCCCAACCGTAGTGATTGAGGGCGTTAACCATGGCATCACGCCGGTTTTTGAATGTATTAACGGTGGCACGCACACAGTCCTGTGGGCCGTTTAGGGCTGCGATCGCACCCCGCAAAATTCCTTGATACTGATTAAAATCCACCGTTGCTTTGACCTGACGCAGTGCCAAAATCAGCTCTGGGTTACCAATGGCATAGGCAATGCGAAACCCCCCCATGTTGTAAGCCTTGGAAAAGCTAAAAAACTCAATGGAGCAGGTCTTGTCTCGATCCGCTTGCAACACCGACGGCGCAGGTTTTCCATTGAAGCAATGGTCGGCGTAGGGAAAGTCATGGACCAGCACCAGGTCGTGTTTCTGGCAAAAGGCTACGGCCTCTGCAAAAAAATCAGGTGTTGCCGTTGCCGCTGTGGGATTGTGGGGATAGCTCAGCACCATTAGCCGTGCCTGGGCGATTACTGCTGTTGGGATGTCGCTAAACACGGGCAAAAAGTCTTTTTCTGCCAGTAACGGCATGGAATAAATTTGCCCGTTGGCCAGGTGAATACCCCCTGCATGGGAGGGATAGCAAGGGTCTGTCAGTAAGGCAAAATCCCCTGGATTCAAAATTGCCAGGGGTAAATGGGCCGTGCCTTCCTGGGAGCCAATGAGCGGTAGGACCTCTGTCTCTGGATCCACTGCAATACCAAACTTCTGGGTGTACCAGCGGGCGGCTGCCTGGCGAAAGGCTCGGGTACTTTCAAATAGGTTGTAACCATGGGTGATCGGGTCATGGACAGCTGTTGCGATCGCATCCAAAACATGGACTGGCGTCGGTAAATCCGAAGACCCCAGTGATAAATCTACGATTGTCTTACCTGCCGCCCGCGCCCTGCCCTTAGCTCGATCCATATCGGCAAAGACGTTGGTTTGAAGAGGGGCGAGGCGATTGGCAAATTGCATGGGAAAAGGGAGTGGGCAATAGTTTTATCTTAAACCCATTGCCTAATGGCTTGAGGGTGGGCAATGCCCACCCTACAGATGGTCCAATTATAAATTGTCCAATTCTTGCTTCAATGCCTCTAACTCGGCATCAACAGCTTTATTAACCGGAGCATCTACTGGCTGCTGGGCGTCAGCGGGGGGCAGAGCTTCCTGATTAACGGAACCACCCGACAGCTGGGCTTTCATGGCCGCCAGTTCTGAATCGACATCGCTGCCTGCTTCTAAGCTCGCAAACTGACCTTCGAGGTCGGCACCGGCTAGCTCGGCAGCGGCCTGGCCACGGGCTTCCATCTCAAGGATTTTTTCTTCCATGCGCTCAAAGGCACCGACGGAGCTGTTGGTGCTGAGATTGCCCACGGTTTGCTGTAGCTTTTCGTTGGCCTTAGCCGCACTGGCACGGGCCTTGAGCATGTTTTTCTTGGTCTTATACTCAGAAATTTTGCTTTCTAGACCAATCAGATTACGCTTCAGGGTATCCACTGAAGCCGTCTGCTGGTCGAGCTGGGTCTTTAGGGCTGCCGCTGTCTCGGCATGGCTCTTTTTACGGACGAGGGCTTCACGGGCCAGGTTTTCATCACCCTTTTGCAAGGCTAGCTGGGCGCGCTGAGTCCAAACGTTAGCTTCTGACTGAGCTTTTTCCTGCTGCTGCTCCACCCGCTTTTTGCTTGCGATCGCACCTGCCACAGCCTGGCGCATTTGTACCAGATCCTCCTGCATATCCATGATGCTTTGCTCAAGAATCTTTTCAGGATCTTCGGCCTTACTTACGGCATCGTTGACATTTGCGCGGATAAGTCGGCTAACGCGATCAAATAACCCCATTGGTCTTCCTTGTCCTTGATAAGTTTGTGTTTGGGTTTGAGTGCATAGGGCGTTGATCAGACGGACCATATTACAGCACCTAATGGCACCTAGCGCTTTAGTTTTAGCACACGTTGCCGCACCACAGAGGTGTGGATAAGCGCCTATGCATATCTTCTAGGATCTCTAAAGAAATGATATTTTCCTCAGATTTATTAAAAAATTTTAGACCTGACGGGTGTGGGCTATAGGATGACTTAGTTTTTGGGTATTAATGTAACTAAGTACATATGAAATATTCTTGATGAATGCCCCCATATATTGGGCCTGCATCTTTAATAAGTACTTATAAGCGCTTAATCGCAAAGCAATTAAGCGTATTGGAATCAGGTAAACCCAGCTTTAGCAGCGCTTGGCAACGGGTCTTGTAGCATCCACTACCTGAAGAAATTTAGCTAGTAACATTTGTCTTTTAAGATGCATTTCCTTAAACGCCACCTTCCGGTTGGTTTATCAGACATAAGGATGGCTATAGCTAACCTATTCAGGCCGTGGCTAAGCTTGGTGATTCTGAGTCTTTTGCTAACCATTATTGGATCTTTTCAACCGGTCCAGGCCCATCGGCCCCATGATGTGGTCACCCAAGTCAAGCTTTCGCCCAGTTATAGCACCGATCAGACGGTCTACACAGTAGTGCGGGGCAATTTACTAAAGTCCGTTGATAAAGGCGAACACTGGCGACGGATTGTCCAGGGACTAGATACCCTCACGCCGCTTTCGACACTGACCATTGATCAAGTTGAGGGCAAAATGTTGGCCCTCGGTACCCATGGTGATGGTATTTTCATCTCCAATGACGAAGGTGAAAGTTGGCGTCGTTCTAGCGATGGCTTAGGGGCCCAGGACATTGGCTTGGTGCATAGCCTGTCTAGCCAACCTCAGGTGATGATGGCTGCTGGGACAGAAGGGGGACTATTTCGAAGTGTAGACAGCGGTCAAAGCTGGTCCTCGGTTGTGGATGCCAACCAGCTATTTCGAGCGCTGACTGATGCAGATGGCGTTCTATGGGCTGGGGATGAGACGGGGCAACTGTTACGTTCAGATGATACTGGTCAAAGTTGGCAATCATTGCTCACGGTGGCAGACGACTCGATTACAACCCTTGCGTCTAATGGCACGGTTGTGTACGTGGGAACTGCTTCTAAAGGGGTGTTTCGACTAAATCCTGGGACCTTAGAAATCATTGAGGTCAATAAGGGGTTAGAGGATTTACGGATTCAGGATGTGAAAACCCTGCCGGGTAATTCTAGGGGAGTCATGATTTCTAGTTGGGATCAGGGCATCTCTATCTCATTGGATAGTGGTGAGACCTGGACTGATTATCCCCATGGTCTAAAGAAAGATCGGCAAGCTGATGAGTTTGAGACCCATCACTTTAGTGAGATTGCTATATCGGACAATTTTGTTGACGACAAAACCGTATTTTTAGGTGGCTTTAACGGTCTCTATCGTTCTTTTCAAAGCGGTCAACGGTGGCGAGAGATCAACACATTAGATCCGGGTGTGGTGGTCGCGATGGATATATCACCGAACTATGGTGAAGATGGTACCCTGGCCTTGACCACCTATGTGGGCAAAATCATGACCAGTAATGACCAGGGTAAAACCTGGCAGCTGACCATGAATGGGGCTGAAGTGCCTCGGTTAAACCGTAGTTTTAAGGAGACTTATCAGGATCCACGACGGTTTTTTGATATCGCCTTTTCTCCTGATTATGCCACTGATAAAACAGTATTTACGGCAGGTCTATGGACAAAGTTTTTACGCTCAACCAATGGAGCGAAATCCTGGTCTATCCACGCCCTAGGTAAAGAAGCTCGCGGACTAACATTGCTTTTGTCCCCTGAGTTTGGCTCTGATAAAACCATGTATGTTGGCAACCAGGCGGGACTCCTCTTTCGTTCTACCAACGGGGGTAAAACGCTCAAAGAAGTTGCAAAACTGCCTTGGAAACGAGGAAATGATAGTCCTTCCATGGTGATTTCCTCTGGGTTTGCCGAAGATCGCACCTTGTATGTGGTTGCAGAGACCGGTGTTTACAAGTCCACAGACGCTGGTGAAACCTGGCAGTCTACTACGGAAGCTAGCCCCATCGCCACAGCTGGCAATTTACACATTGAGATTTCGCCTGATTATCCCCAGGACCAAACCCTATTTGTCAGTAGCTACGATGGATTGTTTAGAACTACAGATGCAGGCGATAGCTGGCAGTCAGTTGCGATCGCAGATATTGCCCCCGACCGAGCCTTTTTAGAAGGCGTGGCGATCTCACCTAACTATGCCGCAGATGGCACCGTTATGGTGAGTTTACGCGGCAAAGGACTGTACAAAAGTGTGGATAAAGGAGAGTCCTTTGCCCCCATTGGCGATGCCAGCCTGGCATTTTCTCGGATGTACAATGTGCCCTGTGCTGGACGTCCCATCGAGTTTTCGCCTAACTATGCCCAAGACAACACCATCTTTGGCTTTGGGACAGCGAATACTGACATTTATCGCTCCATCGATGGGGGTAGCACCTGGGAGATTTTAGCAACCCCCGATGTGGAGGCCCCCACTGAGATTAGCACCCTTAAGACGGTCGCGATCGCAATAGAACTCTATCGAGGCAGAATCCTTAAGGTATTGCTGGCCGCGATTGTAGCGATTGTGGCCTATTTTGCCGTCCGACTGTTGCGCCTCGACAAAATAATTAAGCTGAATCAACGGTTACTACAATTGGGTACAGCAATGGTGAGCTTTGTAGTCGCTCTAGTCGTGTTACTAAAAATTTAGCCATCACCATGGTGCCAACGACGACGATAAATAGGAGAATCAGTGAAACAGCGTAATGTGGCAATTCTCGTTTTTGACGATGTAGAAGTTCTGGATTTCTGTGGTCCCTTTGAAGTCTTTTCGGTGACTGGCAAGCGAGATGGCTCGGACCCGTTTAACGTCTACACCGTGGCGGAGCATACGCCTATTGCCGCTAGAAATTCTCTCAGTGTTAATCCCACCTATACCCTCGATACATGTCCTCAACCAGATATTTTGGTTGTACCCGGTGGAGGGGGGAGACATGTTGATGGCACCCCCTTTGGCACTCGTAAGGAGATGCATAATGAGACGCTTTTGGCCTGGATAAATCAGTGTTATCCTCAATCTGAGCATATATTGTCAGTATGCACAGGGGCACTTGTTCTAGCTAAAGCAAGTTTAGTGGAGAATATGGCTGCGACGACTCACCATGGAGCCCTAGACGAACTGCAGCAGATTGCGCCTACTGCGGAGGTCAAAGCAAATGCCCGAGTGGTGGATAGTGGCAAGCTTATCTTTTCCGGTGGTATCTCAGCAGGAATTGATGCTGCCTTTTATCTGGTAGCCAAGCTTCTAGGTAAGGATGTTGCCTTAGAAACGGCCACCTACATGGAGTACGACTGGTCAGGAGAATCCTATGGCTAAGCTATCATCCCAGGTCATGATCTAGTTTATGAAAATTCTAATTCTTTCCTATTCAAGGTTTTTCCTATGCAAAAGCTGAATTTATAGCTGTAAAGTAAAAAAGCACTATATGCGATCGCCCATGAGTAACTCCATTGAATGGACCCCAGAAGCTAAAGCACGTTTGAAAGAAATTCCCTTTTTCGTGCGCCCTGCTGCCCGCAAAAAGATTGAGAAGCTAGCTCAGGAGTCAGGCGCTACCCAAATTACCATTGAAGTCTACGAGCAAGCCAAAAAGAAGTTCGGGTAATGCGATATTCAGAAATCTATATACGTTCCCTGGCCAATGTTGTTCTAAGCAATCTTAAAATTAAATATGCCTACCGTTGGAATTATTGGTGGAATTGCCCCTGCCTCGACAATTGAGTACTACCAATTCATTGTTTCTGGCTATCTTAAGCGAGAAAAGAGTGGCAACTATCCTCAAATTATGATCAAAGGAACAATCAAAGCTCTTCGAGTCACACTGGTCAAACCAGTAGCTTACCTCAGATATTCAGTTACAGCTGTGAGTGCCTGAATAGCCCTTGAAACGGACGCTTAGGTTAAGGCATAGCAAACTTTTCGGGATAGTTAGTCTCACGCCACTGTAGATGGGCGTTAGGCCTCTTCCCTCATCAAATATTTGAAAATTGCAGAGGTATTTTTTGATGTACTCCGAACAAAATCTCACAGCTTCATATTACTCGAATACTCAAGTGCTTAATAGCGTTCGGCTTCATACAGGAAGCTCAAGCATTTTATGAATGCCTACAGAAAATTTATCAAGAAGACAGCGACCAGATTGGTGGTGAGACATTTCAATACTGGACAGATGCGGTTAACTCTGCATAATGTGCTGGGCTGTATTGATTGTTGGGTCGCTACATCGTTCCCCTTAAAGACATTAGCCTTCTTAGCCTGCCCATTAAGAACAACTTTAGGAGTTATTTTCATGACTGTATAAATGCCATGATACTAAATACGGTGCTATAGTAGTGCCATGGGTGCTGATTCATCTTTTCGGGTTGTGATTGATCCAAACGTTGTATTTGAGGGCTTAACCAAACAGGGCGGTGCTGCTGGTTTGGTCATAGATGCACCGATTCAGTCGAGGGCACTTGAAATGGAAGATATCAAGTCGGTTTTGAGCGAACAGCTTGATAAGTCAGTGAGAGACTATTCAACAAGAGATTTTGGAAGAGATAAGTATTTTGATGCAGTATCGGTAATAGTTTCCGAAGAATTAGCTCGCTCACAACTGGAAAAAATAAGGAAAGTACTACCCGCAGGAGCGCTTGCTTTTATTGGGACAACAAGAAATCTATCTAACGAAGAAGTTAATGGGCATGAGTTGGTAGTAATCCTTTCGAAGGACAAATTCGACATCTTGAGAGCGGCTGCTTCTGATGGAATTAACTACGATCTAACAACGGAAAAGATTATAGAGAAGTTGAAGGCCTGGGACCGTGATTTGGAACTGGATATCTGGCAGGCAGAAAGTGACACGATTCAAATGAAAGTTCAGAGTCTTCCAGGGGATCTCCAAGCGTTCGGTGAGGAGATATATGAATTCTGTCCAGACATTGTTGATCAAGGATCTGGAGATGTGGAAGATATTCTCGAATATTTGAAAAGCGAGAAGGCCATTTATCTTTGGTGGGACTGAAGATATAGAAATGCCTACGCCTAACAAATGGATGCAGCCGAACCGGGAGAGATTTCGGCATGAAACCTTATATTCATCAGCGATCGTCTGCTCTTAGACGTTATAAGCCTAACCATGAGCAAATTATTGAGTCTCGTAATCGTAACAGTATTTCTCGGTTGCCTTGGCTGTAGTCATCATCAAGCGACAATATCTGATACCGCTGATCTACAGAGTCCATCCACGAATAAAGAAAGATCACTCTCTCTATTTTCAATCAACTCGTCTGATGGGATCATACTCATCACGACAAATAACATCGCGTCGTACGACTGGGAATCCCACACAATCACGTTGAAGCCAGGCGTGAAGGAACGGCTTTTAACAAAGTTAACCCCAGATCTTGTCAGTGGACATCCATTCCAACTTACAGCCAAAGGTCAGCCCATTTATGACGGCAACTTCATAACATCCCTATCATCGATTACTTTAAACACCCCAGTCATTGATCTCCAATCATTCGATAGAATCCCCCTTCGTGAAGATCAAATTCGAATAGAACTTGGATATCCAACAGAAGATTTTTTTCAAGGCCATGACCCACGAAATGCGGATGCCATTTACGAATCGCTAAAAGAAGCAAACATACTCAAGGACTAAGCTGCGGCTGATAACCAGGCGAATGAACCGGACTGCATGACGTCCTCGTTACCACACGGGCAGCATACAGAAACGTCATCAAACTTGGCTGGGCTACACAGAAACACAAGGCAGCCCAGCACTACAGAAAACAATCACCCAAACTTATCAAACCATTGGCATTGAAGAGATCCTAGTCCACGCAGGGGTAAAAGAGGCAATTTTCATAAAAGAAATGAATGTTGCCCTTCAAGCTAGCGATCACACCTTCATTATTAATGCAAAAATTATTTGCCAACAAAAATATTACGAGTCATTTAAAACTGATGCGATAAATTGCAAGTTCCTACAATTCAGTAGAGATGTGTGTCGCTATTTCTTAATGAGAGGTACTTCTTAAGATCAAAAGGTGCATCAGCTTTTGAATAGGTTAACTATGGGGATTCTTGTCAGCTAAACTTGTTAACTAGAGTAAATATCCCATAGATTTACCTTCGTTACGCCTAAAAGAAAACTACTGTAAGTTATCTTGTCGTAGATTTTTCATATTAGAGAGAAGTGTAATTGATACATTTATCACGGTTACCACAATAATGCTGTAATTGAAATTCAAGGATTCCTTCCCATGCCAATTACGCCAACCTATCCAGGTGTTTATGTTGAGGAGCTTCCCAGTGGCATTCGCACAATTACAGGTGTCGCCACATCTATCCTGGCCGTTGTCGGCTACTTCACCAGAGGCCCTGTTGATAGCCCGGTTCAACTCTTTAATATAGGAGATTTTAATCGAGCGTTTGGCGGCTTAAACTCTAATAGCGAAGCTAGCTACGCTATCCAGCAGTTTTTTCTGAATGGCGGGACAGAAGCATGGGCTGTGCGGGTGACGACGGATGCAGCCAGTGCGTCAACGGCAGTCATTAATGCTCTCACTGTTGAAGCCATTAGCCACGGTACATGGGGAGATAATGTTCGGTTTCGAGTTGAACCAGTGGGCACGGCAGCCGATGAGTTTAACTTGATCGTTTCAGAATATCCGGCTGATGGCGGTCTGGTGCCCTTGCGGCAAGAGGTTTTCCAAAATCTTTCCATGACTGTAGCTCAAAACAATTTTGTAGATGCCGTAGTCAATGATGCCAATACGGGCTCACAGCTGATACAGGTAACTGCGTCCGGAGCATCGTTACCTGAGATCAATGGCACACTTTCTGCTGCCCATGCTGATGATCCAACCATTCCAGCATCACCAGCGGTCACGGTCACCATTGCCCGCCCTGATGGTAATGGCGGCACAACCTTGCCAGCTACTCCAGCAGCAGTTTCTCTCAATCTTGAAACCGGTAGTCGCTCACTGTTAGAAGTTGCCCCTGCCTTAGAAGCTGCAATTCGGGCTACCGACCCGACTGAGCCAGCCTTTGCTGGCGCAACTGTAACGGCTGTGGGAGATCGCTTATTGGTCCTAGCCGGACCCGGCAACCCCCGCGATGTAATTGGTTTCACGGCTGGTGCCACGTCAGACGCTTTACTGTTGACAAGTACACCCACTGCCAGCGCCAATATCCAAGAATATATTCTGGGGGGGGGGGCCATTGCTGGCAGTGGACAGACTGCTGGAGCTGCTGGCGATAATGGAGCCTTACCCGGTAGCACTGAGCTAATTGGTGATCCAACGGCAAAAACAGGGATTCATGCCCTGGAAGATGTGGATCTGTTTAATTTGCTTTGCATCCCACGCAGTGCCATCGTTGACGGTACTGGCTCATTAACAGCAGAGCAGGCCGGGGCGGTGATGACGATGGCCGAAAGCTATTGTCGGAGACGGCGAGCCCTGTTTCTGATGGATACACCCAACAACCTGAGTACTCCCCAGGCAATTAAAGCCTGGCTAGGGGCTAACAACAACCTCAGGTCCGATCACGTTGCTCTCTATTTCCCTCAGGTCAAAATGCCTGATCCATTGAATAATTTTAAGCTGCGCACAGTGGGTGCCAGCGGCACAATCGCTGGGCTTTATGCCCGTATTGACAGTGAGCGTGGTGTGTGGAAAGCCCCAGCAGGAACTGATGCTACCCTCAGCAATGTGTTTGGGTTGGATGCCTCGTTGACGGATGCGGAAAATGGCACCCTGAATCCCCTGGCCATCAACTGTCTACGCACATTTCCGATCTATGGAACAATCTGCTGGGGGGCACGTACTTTAGAGGGGGCCGATGCCATTGGTTCAGAGTATAAGTATGTGCCGGTGCGACGGCTAGCGTTGTTTATTGAAGAGACCCTCTTTAGAAGTCTCAAGTGGGTTGTTTTTGAACCCAATGATGAGCCGCTATGGGCACAAATTCGCCTCAATGTTGGCGCATTTATGAACAATTTATTCCGTCAGGGGGCCTTCCAGGGTCAAACGCCGCGCCAGGCCTATCTGGTGAAATGTGACAAGGAAACAACCACCCAAAACGACATTAATCAAGGCATTGTCAATATTTTGGTGGGCTTTGCACCGCTCAAGCCTGCTGAATTTGTCTTTATTAAACTGCAACAGCTAGCGGGCCAAATTCAAACCTAATAGGAGGAGTTCACAATGGCGCAGTTTAGTGTCAATGCTCAACGCTTTGACCCCTATAAGAATTTTAAGTTTCGCGTCAAATGGGATGGGCGATATGTAGCAGGTGTGAGTAAGGTGGGTGCCCTGAAACGCACTACCGAAGTGGTAGAACATCGTGAGGGTGGCGACCCGAGTACCGTGCGTAGGTCTCCTGGCCAGAGTAAGTTTGAGGCGATTACACTGGAGCGCGGTGTGACCCACGATCTTGAGTTTGAGCGGTGGTGTAATAAGGTGTGGAACTATGGTTCTGGTCTGGGGGCAGAGGTATCGCTAGCGGATTTTCGCAAGGATATTATCATCGAACTTATGAACGAGGCGGGACAGGTGGCTATTGCTTACAAGGTTTACCGCTGTTGGCCTTCAGAGTGTCAAGCATTGCCAGAATTGGATGCCAATGCCAATGCCATTGCCTTTGAAATGGTGACCTTACAAAATGAAGGATTTGAGCGTGATCTTGATGTGGTCGAACCGTCTGAGCCTAGTTTTGTCGAACCATAGGTGACCATGAAAGGGCTAACAGCGGCTAATTTGCTTACGGTATGGGAACAAGGGATATCCCAAAGTACAGCTCAGCGTGGGTTGCTGTTGTTGATGGCGGCCTGTCCAGATCAGTCTCCTGAACAACTGGCTCAGTTAAGTATTGGTCAGCGGGATAACCATTTACTCACCTTAAGAGAACAAACCTTAGGTTCACAACTGGTTAGTGTTGTAAATTGTCCCAGCTGTCACAATAATTTAGAGCTCAACTTTGCCGTGTCTGATATTCGGCAACCGCCAATATTAGAGCCATCCTCAGGGTTACTGCTAGCAACAGAAGACTATGAAATCGAGTTCAGACTCCCCAATAGTCTTGATCTGCATGCGGTTGAACAGATGTCTGATGTATCTCAGGCAGCGCAGCAGATTTTAGAACGCTGTATTCTCTCTGCGCACTATCAGGGCCAGTCGGTTTTGCCAGATCACATTCCACCCCGTATCAATCAAGCATTACTTGAGAAAATGGAACAGGTGGATCAGCAGTCCGATATACAACTTGCCGTCAGTTGTCCTGACTGTGGGCATCAATGGCAGGCCCCGTTCGACATTTTGAGTTTTTTCTGGCAAGAGTTAACAGCCTGGGCACAGCGGGTTTTACGAGATGTTCATCAGTTAGCATCTGCCTACGGTTGGCGAGAAGCTGACATTTTAGCTATGAGTCCTCAACGTCGACAGTTTTATTTGGAGATGATCCATCAATGAGTCACTACCTCCAAACCATCGTCGCTAAAAACATGGGTCATCTATCCGTAGTGCGGCCTCGCTTGGCGTCGCCGTTTGAGCCACCTGCGGATACAGTGTCACTGATGCCTCAGTTCCCCATGGAGGCTGAAGCTGAGACGTCTGAGAGTGGGCCAACCATAACCCGCGAGCCTAACTTGAGGCAGCCCCAGTCAAATACGGTTAGTTTGGTGGCCCCATTCCGTTCTACGCCCTCATCTCAATTATCTCAACCATCAGTCCTACTACCCACGGCTCCGACGATATCTGATGCTTCTGTATCACCCTCTGATTTAAAACCCAGAACTCTATCAGAACCATTACCGTCCCAATCGTCTGTTCCTACTCCAAACGTATCTAGAACAGAAGGCCCTTCTTCAGCACCCGTCGTTGAGCCCCTTACCAAAACGAGTCTCCCTCGGCCCATAGCTGCAAGCATACCGGTAACTCAACATTCCCCACCACCGCTAGTCTCTTCTCAAGCGTTAGCTTCTTCTCAAGGAGCTACACAAATCAGTCAGCAGCCTGTAGTTGAGCCTATTCAACCCTTGTTAGTTGGCCTTAGTCAGTCCCAAAACGTCGCTGATGACTCTTCTGCACAACCGTTAGGTGCTCCTGAATTCTTTTCCACCCCTCGCTCTTTCTCTAGAGCATCTTCTCCGCCGTCATCTGAGACTAGTGGCCCAACTATTCAGGTCACCATTGGGCGCATTGATGTGCGAGCTGTTATCCCAAAATCGGCTCCGCCTAAATCATCTAAGTCTCGCCCTGCGAAGCCGTCCCTACAGGATTATTTAAAGGCTCGAAATAGCTCGCGCCATGGAGTTTAAGCCATGAGTACTGCCCTTGCGATTGGTGCTGTTACAGCCGTTCTTAGAGGTGTATTAACCAATCGGCTGGCCAGTGTTTCGGGGAACTTGGGGGGAAGTACGCCAGATGTTTCTGTACTCCCACCTGACACTGTGCTGGCATCGAATGAAGTGAATGTGCCAGATACGCTGAATTTGTTTCTCTATCGGGTAATGCCCAATGTGGGCTGGCGAAATATTGGCTATCCAGCCAGGGATTCCCAGGGAGAACGGGTGAGTTGTCCACCGCTGGCTCTAGATTTACATTATTTGCTGAGTGCTTACAGTCAGGTGCCATTTCGCGCTGAGGTGATGCTGGGCTACGGCATGCAAGTGTTGCATGAAGCCGGTGTACTCCCCCGTGAGCTGATCAGTGCAAGGCTTTCGGACTTAGTTAATTTTCCTGAAAATATTCTGGCTGCATCTACCCTGGCAGAACAAATTGAAATGATAAAAATCACCCCTGAAGGGTTGAGTACAGAAGAGATTTCAAAACTGTGGTCAGCTTTTCAGACAAATTATCGGCCAACGGTGGCTTATCACGTCTCTGTAGTACTTATTGAAAGCGATCGCACTACTCGCTCAGCACTGCCTGTACGGGAAAGCCAGGTATTCGTTATGCCTTTGAAGCGCCCGGTAATCAATGCAGTACAACCTCAGTTGATTAATCCGAGTGGGACACTCACCATTCAAGGCTACAACTTGCAGGCAGATGAGCTCAGGGTACGAATTAATGGAGACACTCAGATAGCTCCAACAGCAGACAATATAAATGATACAGAGATTTCTGTTGAATTGCCCAATACGTTACAAACTGGCGTAAAAACCGTCCAGGTTGTTCACTACATTAATTACGAACCCAATGACGAAGATCCAGCAGACTTGCGAGAAGGCTTTGAGTCAAATACGGTTTCCTTTATTTTAAGGCCTGAGATTTTTAGCATTAATCCAGACCCAGTGGCACAAAATCAATCATTGACTCTAACCGTTGTTACCCCTGTCAGTGAGCGGCAACAGGTGCAGCTGCTTCTAGGCGATCAATCAATTTCTAATTTTCAGCTAGTGGGTGCTTTACCAACGACGACACTGACGTTTGATATTCCGGCTGATTTCACTCCAGGTGAATATTTGGTGCGGTTACGGATTGATGGTGCTGAAAGTGAATTACAACCGGAAACAGGTTCCTATTCTGCCCCAACCGTTACTGTAAGCCCATGATGCCGACTGACCAGGACTGGCAAACCACCAATCAACACCGTCTAGCCACGGCGTTAGAGGATGTGTGTCAATGTTTGCGGACTTACATAAAACAGCGTCAGGGAGAATCGGTTAATCAGGAAACAGCGGCTCCTACAGAAATAGTAGAGAACTCTACAGCCAATCAGCCGGTATCTGCTCTGGATTATTTATGTGATGCCTTTGGGTTAACTCACTTTGAACGCCAGGTGTTGTTGCTCTGTGCTGGGGTAGAGCTGAGTGCGTCTTTGACCCAACTGTGTGGAGCAGCCCAGGGTGAACGATTTATGTACCCGACGTTTAGCCTGGCATTGGCGGCCTTTCCAGAGGCTCGCTGGGACGCCCTTGCGCCTGTGGGACCGTTGCGCCGTTGGCGGCTGATTGAGGTGGTTAACAGTGATAGTTTGACCCAGAGTCGCTTACGAATTGATGAACGGGTGCTGCATTATTTAACCGGAGTGCCCTACCTGGATGAGCGTTTAGATGGCCTGATCTATCGGTTGCAGGCTCCTGGTTATTTATTACCGTCTCAGCAACGGATCGCCCAAGAAATGGCTGATATTTGGTTGGAGAGTCAGCTATCGGTTCCGATCATTCAGCTATGGGGTGGACAGGATGTGGGTAGCGCGATCGCAACCACCGCCTGTCAAGCCTTAGGCACCGTCCTGTATCGTTTGCGGGCTATGGATATTCCGGGTGCGATCGCAGAGCGCGAAGCCCTGGCCAGACTGTGGGAACGCGAAGCCGTCCTCAGCCGGAGCATATTGCTTTTGGACTGTAGCCAGCTGCCCGCCACCACTTTAAAACAAACCGTTATTCCATTTGTAGAGAGTTTACAGACAGACCTAGTGATAGTCGGCACCGATCCAGTTGTCATCGGCGATCGGGCTATGATTCACCTGGAACTACCCAGGTCGAATTGGTCAGAGCAGCGACAGCTATGGCAGCAAGCCCTCAATACCCACGCCTTAGAGGTCAATGGCCACCTGGATAGTTTGGTCTCTCAGTTTCGGCTCAGTGCTGTGAATATCCAGTCTGTCTGTGCTGAAGTCAGTCGTTTACCTAAGCCTCATTTAACGAAGAATCTAGCTGAAAATCTCACCGAGAACCTGGCCGAAACCTTGAATGCAAGACTTTGGGAAACCTGTCGCCTACAGACCCGGCCCCAGTTAAATGATCTGGCCCAGCGGATTATCCCTAAAGCTACCTGGAACGAATTGGTACTGCCAGAGCGGGAACAACAAATGCTGCGAGAAATTGCCGCCCAGGTGAGACAGCAGGCTAAGGTATACGACACCTGGGCCTTTACCACTCGGGGCTCCCATGGTCTGGGCATTACGGTTCTGTTTGCTGGCCCTAGCGGCACCGGTAAAACCCTGGCAGCTGAAGTGATTGCCCATGAGCTGCGGTTAGATTTATATCGCATCGATCTGAGCCAGGTGGTAAATAAATATATTGGTGAAACAGAGAAAAATCTGCGGCGGGTGTTTGATGGGGCCGAAGCGGGTGGCGCTATTTTGCTGTTTGATGAGGCCGACGCCCTGTTTGGTAAACGCAGTGATGTCAAAGATGCTCGCGATCGCTATGCCAATCTTGAGGTGAGTTATTTACTGCAGCGGATGGAAGCCTATCGAGGGCTAGCTATTTTGACAACAAATTTAAAGAAGGCCCTGGATACTGCATTTCTGCGCCGTCTGCGCTTTGTGGTGCAGTTTCCGTTTCCCAGTGTGGAACAGCGGCTGGAGATTTGGCGGCGAATTTTCCCGGAGCAGATGCCGACCCACGGGTTAGATTTTCATCAGCTGGCCCGCTTAAATATTACTGGGGGCAATATTCGTAACATTGCCTTGAATGCTTCATTTCTAGCGGCAGATGCTGATACACCAGTGACAATGCATCATTTATTGCGAGCAGCGAAAACTGAGTATTCTAAGCTTGAAAAGACACTGACAGATACGGAAGTGAAGGGATGGGTATGAGCGGAGACCACCAGGGGCAACAGCCGACCGTAGAGAATATGGGCAATATGGTTGACAGCTCCCATGGGTCTTCCTTTGAGTCGGTGCGGCAGCCAGTTGAATCACAGACGTTTAAGTCTCAATCCCTCCCTCCCTATTCTTTGAATCTGCATATTGATCGGCTCACGCTGCATGGATTTTCGGCTTTGGATCGCGATCGCATTGGGGCAGCGCTGCAAGCAGAATTGGCTCGGTTATTTGCTGAGCAAGGCATGCCGCGAGCGTTAGAGCAGGGAAGAAGCATGAATCAACTGAATGGGGGATCGTTTGAAATGGCGACAGATATCCCTCCCCGAGTAATGGGGACTCGCATTGCGCAATCGATTTATCAGGGCTTGGGCCATGGGTAAGCAAGCACAAACACACATCAAGACAGAATTTCAGCCGTCCGTGACTTCAAAGTCATCGCATCTATTCCAGCGCCAATGTGGGTGTGAAAGGTCTTCAGGGCTAGGGCATCGGGGTGGGTCCGGCGGTCAGTTACTGACACTGAAACAACAGGCGAGCGAGCGAACAGAAGCCAAAGAAGCACCACCAATTCTACATGAGCTATTAGGAACACCCATGCTAAAAATTCAGCCGAAGCTGAAGATTGGGGGACCGAATGATAAATATGAACAAGAAGCCGATCGCATTGCAGATCAAGTAATGCGGATGCCAGAACCTCAGATTCAACGCCAAGTTGACCTGGAGGAAGCTGATGAAGACATTGTTCAAGCCAAGCTCCGTTCTGCGCAGACGCCTCCTGTCATCCAGCGCAAATGTACTAAGTGTGAAGAGGAGGAAACGATTCAACCAAAAGCGACACCCTTAATGCAGAGACAAGTCGAGTCTGAGGAGGAAGATGAAGAGACACTTCAAACAAAAGAATTACCAGGCAGTACACCTGAAGTCACACCAAACACTCAGACTCAAATCAATACCCTGCGCAACCTTGGAAAACCTTTGCCAAAATCTTTACGGGCATTCTATGAGCCAAGATTCGGTATGGATTTTAGTGGCATACGAATTCATACCGACCCCTCTGTCAACAAAATTGCCAGTTCACTGAATGCGCGAGCATTCACACTTGGTCAGGATATTTTCTTCAACCAACAAGAGTTTCAACCTGAGACAACTAGCGGGAAACAGTTATTGGCTCATGAATTGACCCACACAATACAGCAAGTTGGAGGACATTCTCGTCTGCGAGTGAGGCAATCTCGCGATGATGCCGCTTATGTGAATACCAATAACACTACGTCTGCAAACGATGAAGCCGCTTATGTGAATAACAATACCGCTACGCCTGCAAACAACAACACATTTCACCCACCATTATCTCATCATCCAACACTGTTGACAAAACCGATGATTATGCGGCTGTCACTAGAGCGCTTTAAGAAACGTCTTGGTTATGCTGAGAAGAATGATGAGAATGAACCCGACAAACAGAAACGTACAAAGCAAGAGCTTGTTATCAATGAGTTGTTTAACCATCCTACATTCCAAAATCTTTGGAACTGGTTAGGAAATTGTAAATGCCAAAGAGGAGATCACGGGCCAATCAAGCTGCGTATACGTCGTACATTCAGCGATAGTGCTCAGACGTTTGGTGGTTTCGATCAGAAACGTGGCATCCTGACGATTAATCCGAAGATACGGGCAGCCAGAGATAATCCTCTGGAACTGGTCGACACTATTGTGCATGAGGTAGTTCACGCTATCTCTTGGGCCAGACGTAACCGGTTATGCCCTGGTCAGGCTCTACCGCT
>NZ_QXHD01000003.1:131487-173975 GCF_011009555.1 Adonisia turfae CCMR0081
GGTATTGCCAAAGCTAAAGAAGAAAGAATCTCGCTCATCCACTGTCACCACCATCACCACTTGATCATCAGCGGCAGGTTCGAGGGTCAAGGATGCCTGTTTAATGATGAACATCTCATCAACTCGCTCTAACCCCTCTAGGGCAAGATCAGAGTCATAAACATCACCTGAGTGCAGGTCAAACTCTCGGGTAATAATTTCGTCCTTAGTATTGCCCTCAATAGGTTCACCGTCTCCATTCACAAAGCGAACCTGAATGTCTGAAATGACCTCTCCATTGCTGCTTGGTACGGTCAGGTCATTATTTTTGAGGCTAATGGCTGAATGGGGAGTTGCTTCTAGATGTTCTTCCTGGTCTTGGGCCGCCATCAGGCTGGAGGTGTCGAGTTCAGTCAATTCCTGAGAACTGACAAGGGATTCCTCAGCTTGAAGCGACGTATTGGTTTGTGCCCAGCCAGGAAACGTCAGCAGCAGGGAACTACTGGTAACGCTTAACGGTATTAATAAGACCCATCCATGCTGCTGAAGAAGATAGGATGCCGACAACAGTTTTATTTCCATAAACTTTAGGATGGCTTTACTTGGTTTTAATAATCAATACAAGCGTTAACTATTCGATTTTAATGGAATATCCGTTGAACTCAAAAAAATCTGTCAATTGCTCCACCCTAGATACTAGAAAAGTGCTGCAAAGCTTAATAGGGCAAACAAACCGCACATCTTAAAGCTTCGTTTAAGACTGTTTCTAATACTACTTCACACAAGCACATTAAACTCTGTAATGCTTGCTACATAGCCAGAATCGTATTAATTCCTTAACTTATTGGCAATACCGCTCTGCTATTACGCCTCTATAGCTTTGATGTTCATCTGATGCAGGCGTTCGGCCATCATTGCCATCATGTCAAAGGCAAAATTTGGAGTTTGCTCCACTAGAAATCGAAACCGCTCTTGACTAATGGGAATCAGCTGGCAGATTGTTTTTGCGATCGCACTGGCAAAATGGGGGCGATTTTCTAGAATCGCCATTTCTCCAAGGATCGTTTTAGGACCAAGGGTAACCATATTTTCACCGTCCCGCTGAATGACAACTTCCCCCTCAATCAGCACATACAGGGTCTCACTGACTTGATCTTGTTCAAAGATAATGTCTCCAGCGTTAACAGTAACAAAGTCTGCAGGGTGAATAAACAAATTCAGAGTTTCCATAGTGCTGCTGCGATCCCAGAAGATTGTGACTGTTGTATGTGCAGGGCCGGTTGTTGGTCTTGATTATAGATCACAATAGTACAGTGCTGGGTGGGCCTGCGATCTCATGTCTTTTTGTCACCCTAGTCAATATCCCTGGGGTGTCAACCTAGGCTGAATTCGCGATGGCTGGTAAAGAGAGCTAATAAAATAGTCTTGAGTCTTGTTTGGAAGCATTAAACAGATAAGATTCAAGGTCGTCTTCTGCGGGCTTCTCGTTTTGCTTCTTGTCAATCAGGAACTGACGGCGACGACCGGGCGGTAGTACTTGATATTCACCGTAGGCTTTGCTGAACTTCCAAAACTTATGCAAAAACGTTTTTAACGCTGACTGTGGGTAAGCATATGCCGATACCGCATCAATTTCAGAAGAATAGTGAATTATTATAAACCAAACCATGATAGCGTTCTCTAAAGTGTTTGTTGTCTTGATTTTAGGAAACCCAAACAAAGACAACAAACACTAAGATCGATAGGATCTATACAAAAGATCTATGCAAACGATCGATAAACTCTAATGCATCTGCGGATGCTTAGGGGGCATTAATAATGCCCCCTAAGGCGCTTGCGTTAAATCACCCCGTTACCTCATCACCCATCGACAGCCCCAACCGGGGTCTTTAGTTTTGTGTAGTCCCTTAAGCATCCGCAACAACCAATGGATCAAAGGGCTTTCACCGCAGCTAACACCTCCGTCGGTTCAGCCCGAAGCGTGTAGTCAGCATTCGCATAGGCATAGCGAATCGTACCCATTGAGTCCACAACATAGGTCGCTGGCACAGGCAACTCATAGCTGTCATCACCATTGTGCGCTGGAATATCAATGCCGAACCCCTTATAGAGGGGCTGCAAAGATGCATCTAGGGTAAAGACCAAACCATAATCACGGGCCACTCGATTACCCACATCGCTCAGCACAGGAAAACTCAATGCATGCTTTTCCTGCATTGTCAGTGAACTATCTGGCAACTCCGGTGAGATCGCCACCACCTGTGCCCCCAACTGTTGAAATTCGGGCAAAGACTGTTGATATGCGCGAATTTCCAGGTTGCAGTATGGGCACCACTCACCACGATAAAAATTTAACACCACTGGGCCGTTCGCCAATAGGGCACTGAGTTTAATCTGTTTACCAGTTGGATCAGGCAGTTCAAAATCTGGGGCTTGGGCCCCCACCTGCAAACTGTTATTGACAATGCCGGACTGCTCTAAATCAGAGGTTGCTTTAGCCATTGTCTCAACAGTCTCTTGAGGGGCTTGCCCCAAAAAGCCAGTTTGAAAATCTTTAAGCTGTGAGGCAAGAGAAGATTGAGTCGTCATAATGAGTCTCCTTGAATGGGTAAAGGTCAACACCATTGCCGATCCCTGCCAACAATGACAGTTCAACAATCACAAAAGACAGGAACCAATTGGTCAACAAAAGGGCAAAAAAATGGCCATAATCAGAACACGGCTAAATCAGCAGCTTCAGCAACGTCTCCACTTGCTGTTGAAGTGCATCAACAGCGACAGCGCATTTCGAGCGATTTACTAAACCCTGAAGCAAATTCAGCACTAATAAACTCAACTCTTCCGCTGGAATGTCAGCCCGAAATTCACCTAGGGATTGCCCTTTTGCGATCGCTCGTGTCAGCATCAATTGCACATGGCACAAATGCTCATCTAATAGCGTTTTTACCGCCTCGTCGTGGGGCGCTAACTCCACCAAAGAATTCAGCATAAAGCATCCCCGCCGCGTCTGATCATTTCCCCGTAGAGAAACAATCACTTGCAGCCAACCGGAAACCCCAGCCCTGGGAGAAATGGGATCATCCAAGTACTGACGGCTCAAATCATTGCTTTGATCTAAGTACCGGCGCAAGGCCAACATAAACAACGAGTGTTTATCTTTGAAGGCCTTATAGATACTGCCCTTTTGCAAGCCCGTAGCCGCCATCAAATCTACCAGAGACGTTGCCTCATAGCCGCGCAGCCAAAATGTTTGCATTGCAGCATCTAAAACAGCATCTGTGTCAAATTCTCGCAAGCGAGCCATGGTCGGACTGATGTTCTAACTACCAATAATTATAGCGAATTAAAAACCAAACGGTCAACAATCATCTCAATCCTATGGAAGCCATAGGATTGAGCAAAATTCAGGTGGCAAAACATTAGGTCTTGGCCTCAACTATTAATCGAGCTTTAGCGCCAAACAATATCTCGATATACCTCCGGATCAGTATCTCCCTCGGTGGAGAACAATAGCACTTTTGATGCGGACGTTAAATTTAGCGCTTGCTTAATGTCAAGAAAGTCGGTATTTGAAAGAATTTCAAACAGCGCACCCAGGGTAACGGCCCCTGATTCTCCAGATATTATGCGCTGATCGCCTGTTAAGGGATTGCCCAGAACCTTCATTCCCCTGCGAGCCACATCATCGGAACACATTAAAAATCCACTGGCCGCTGACTTTAATAGGGGCCATCCTAGGTGACTGGGTTCTCCACAGGCCAGGCCTGCCATGATAGTGGGTAAATCCCCTTGAACTCTAAAAAGTTTATTGTGGGTCTTTGATGCAAACAGGCAGGGAGCACCCTGGGGCTCTACAACAACAAATTTGGGCATAGGACGGTCAGATAAACCACACAGACGCGCCAGGATACCCGCAGCTAAAGAACCTACCCCTGCCTGTACAAAGACATGGGTGGGCCAGATATCTGGCTGCTGCTGGCAATATTCAGTGATTAAGGTACTGTAACCTTGCATGATATGGGTGGGTACTGCTTCGTATCCTTCCCAAGAGGTGTCCTGTAAAAGTATCCAGCCTTCTGCCTGGGCCTTTTGAGCGGCATGGAGCACTGTGTCATCGTAATTCATCGTTGTGATGGATGCGTCAGCTCCATATTTTCTGATGGCGTCTAATCGTGCTTGAGAAGCACCTTTTGGCAGATATACAACAGATTTACAGCCCAATAAGTTTGCTGACCAGGCGACCGCCCTGCCGTGATTGCCGTCGGTGGCGGTGACAAAAGTAATCTGCTCGTATTTGGATTTTTCGGCAACTATATGACTAAAGGTCAATTCATCCTTGTTGAGCTTTAGTATTTTACCTAGGTATTTTGCGATCCCATAGCTCGCTCCCAGCACCTTAAAGGCATTTAGATCAAAGCGTTGACTTTCATCTTTGACAAGAATTTCGCTAATCCCCAGGCGACTAGCAAGTTTGGACAGCCTGACCAGGGGGGTTGGGGTGTAATTAGGGAGACTGCTATGAAATTTATTGACATGGTTAGCCGTTTCCCCATTGACAAATGCAAATAACGTTGGCTCAGGTATCTGGGTTATGCGTTGCACCTGGTAAGCAATGGCATCCTTATTCATGGCTAGTCATTTAATAATCTTGCCCATAGGATAACTGTCACACTCCCATAAGCTGATTGGTGCCAGAAAGATTTTGGTTTGGCTAACCGAACAACCCGATACGTAGCAATATTTTTCCTAGAGATTTGAAGACGATTTAATAGAATCAGTGTGTGCTTGAAACTTTTCAAGTTGTTTTAGGATGAGTCCCCCAATCAGGGTACTAAAGGCAGCCGTTATCCATAATCCACGGGCAATGTCTTGATTTTGGTCCAGGGTCCATCCTCCGATCAAGGGGCCAACCAAATACCCAACAGTCCAACACTGGGCATTCAAGGAGAGATATATACCCAGGGATTCTTTAGGGGCGAGTTCCGTGACTAAAGCGACTGAGAATGGATTGTAGGTGACATTTGCGATCGCTAATACCACCACTACCATCACCATCAGCACCCCCTGTCCCCCAACAGATATGCCCACAAACCAGACTAAGAGAAAACCCATCCCCCACAACAGCATGGATATCATCAAAACAGAAACCCGCCGGTAGGGTTGCATGGCACGAACGATGGGTAACTGGAACAGAGCCGCTATCAGCACATAGCCAGAAAACAAAATACCCACATTTTCTGGAGCCGTACTGGAAGCATTGTGAACAAAGTTAGTAAAGTAAAGCGGCATGGTGCTTTCCATCAGGTTGACATAGGTGGTAAACAAAATATTGGCTGCTGCAAATACCAAGAAAACAGGATTTAGTAGCGCTTTACGCCAGGCCGCAATGCCTGGCGTTTCTTCGAAGGAGTGTGTGCGATCTCGCTTATCTTTAAACACAATTGCCAACACCCCCAGAAAGAGTGCAAAGGTGATGCCATCGGCAATAAACAAATGCTGATACGAATTGTCCATCGTCAAAAGCAATCCCCCCAGAACAATTCCTAAGCCTGAACCGAGAGAATCAGCTAAGCCAGAAACAGCAAAGGCCTCTTCGCGCTGATGATTATTGGAATTATCGGTAATCGCTGCCCCTGAGGCAGGCCAATAGAGACTATCGCCTAACCCCATCAGCACATTTGCCACAATGAGCAACGGGAAACCATGGGCCAACAAAAATACACCATCCGCCCCGATAGAAATTAAACAAGAAAGTAACAGCGTACGACGACGTCCCCAAAACAGAGAGTCTGTCATCGCCCCTGCCAGAAAATAGCCCCCGGCACTAGCCATGGCTGCACTACTCAGACCAATACCCACCTGGGTGGGGGATAGCCCCACCTGATTGACGAAGTAGATGGGCTCGTAAAACAACACAGCCCCCGATCCAACCTGCGAAAGAAAGCGCCCCATGACGAGTATCCAAATCTGTGGATTGAGTCGGGGCAACCAGGAGAATGTACCCATAAAGCCTCCATCGTCGACCGCTGGACCGACTTTCTAAAGTTTTTCCTTTATAAAGTACTCTAGCCACCCAGCTCGACTTTGTAAAGAAAGTTCTTTAGAATGTAGCCATGCCCCCAAAACAACCCAAAAAAAAGCGAAGCAAAAAAAATGAGCCCCGGCGGTCGCGGCAGTCGCGGCAGTCGCGGCGGGCCATTATTCAGTTGCTAAAGCAGTCGGGAGCCATGGATGCCCATGCCATTGCTGAGCAGCTGGGTATTTCGGCCATGGCAGTCAGGCAACATCTCTATGCACTTCAGGATGAGCAGTTAATTGACTATGAAGAAGAATCACGCCCCATGGGGCGTCCGGCAAAGCTCTGGCATTTAACGGCGGCAGCCGATCGCTTTTTTCCTGAAGGCTATGCCGAATTAACCCTGAGTCTGATTCACTCGGTGACTGAAGCGTTTGGGGCAGATGGGTTAGAGCGGTTACTGGATATTCGCACTCGTGAACAGCTGGGGGCTTATCTGGCGCAGATGGATGGGCAAGATTCCTGGCAGGACCGATTGGAAACCTTGGCAGATATTCGTACCCGTGAGGGGTATATGGCTAATGTGCTGCCTCAAGATGATGGCTCAATGCTACTGGTGGAAAACCACTGCCCTATCTGTGCAGCGGCAGAAGCCTGTACTGGATTATGTGATCGAGAACTGGAAATCTTTCAAACTGTTCTAGGCGTGGATGTGAAACGGACGGAACACATTTTGTCGGGGGCGAGGCGATGTGCCTATCGGGTTGTGTTGGATGAGAACCAAGACCAGTAGAAAAGTCTGTGCCATGGGTTAGTGGGTACGGACAAGTATCATTTTGGGAAATGCCCAGCTACCAAGGGTGCTAGATGATTCTTGCAAGCAATCAGGATCTACATAGTGGCAAGTAGTGCTATTTTGACAGATCAAAGTCCACCCGGATTGATCAATGTCAACCAACCGATAGGTTGTATCTTGCACAAAATAACCTTGTTGTTTTTTGAACATAAATATGCCTAAATTCGTAAAGGTTGAAGACATCCAGCACGTTAAGGTCCCCAGTAATATCCATCTGTGGCAAGTATTGGAGGGTAAACGGAAAAGTTTGACAAACAGCCAAACCATGAAAACCATGGAATCCCGGATGGGATTTATAGAGAGGTCGTTCTGGGATGATTGGCTAAAAAAATATAATGGAAAGCTTCCTAACGGCTTCTATTGGATCGATCACCAAGCTCAAACCTTTAATGTAGTTCTAAGTAATACTTGGCATGCTGCTGCGTATCAGTTAGAACAAAAAGGCGTTGTTTTTTCGGGATCATAACGGCCTTGGTGGCAGCCTGAAAAGAAAAAGAAAATCCGTTTTCTTGAAAATGCTTTAATAACCAGGTGGTTGCTGTTTGGAGTTTAGGAGTATTGTCATTGGTAATCTCCAGCAAGGTTTGGATTAATGCTGCATCGGGTGAAAGTCGCACAGCAAGAGTTTCGAGAGTATCTGTGTGTTGACTATCAAATTTTTCGAGTTCTGTAACAATATCCATGGCAATTATTAGCATTAAACCACATAAAAAAAGAGGCAAGGTACCCTCCTTGCCTCAAAAATAAACCACACCCGGCGACTACAGAACAAACTTACTTGATAAACAGCATCTCCTGATAAGTCGGCAAAGGCCAGCATTCATCAGCGATTTCGCCTTCTAGCGTATCCGCATACTCGCGCACGTCATCCATCAACGGACGCAAGGTGGACGCACAGTAGCTCATGTGTGCATGGGTGCTGCTAAAGTCATGTTTCTCCAGGGCCTCACTCAACTGCGTAACCTTGGTTACCATCGCATTGGTTAACTCTGCTATTTTTTGAGCAGTCCCTTTTTCAAGGGAAACGCCCAGATTCTCTAAGCTTGAAATAGTCGATGACAGCTTAGACAAATACTCAACAGCTGCTGGGTAAATCTTGGTTTTGGTCATATCGACCACTAATTTAGATTCCACCTCAATCGAGAGAATATATTGCTCGGCATACACCTGAAAACGACTTTCTAACTCAATGGGGGTTAGTACCCCTGTTTTCTGGAACAGATCTCTAATATACTCTTCTTGCAGTATGGGCAGCGCATCGGCAGTAGTCGGTAAGTTGGCTAGCCCCCGCTCTTCAACCGCCATTTTGTGCCACTCTTCAGAATAGCCATTGCCACCAAAAACAACTACGTCATGCTGTTCCATAATCTCTTTGAGCACAGTCAGAATGGCGGTGTTGAGTTCTGCCCCTCCAGTGAGTTCAGCTTCCAGTCGATTCCCCACCCAGGCTAGGGAATCGGCCAGCATCGTATTCAGAACAATTAAAGGGCCTGCCACTGACTGACTTGACCCTACGGCACGAAACTCAAAGCGGTTGCCGGTAAAGGCAAAGGGAGAGGTGCGGTTGCGATCGCCAGCATCTTTAGTCAAATACGGCAGCACATCCACCCCCAAATCCATTAACCCTTTCTTTTTGGAGTCGCTAATGGAGCCAGTTTTGATTTGATCAAAAACTTCTTCAAGCTGGGTGCCTAAATACACAGACATAATCGCTGGTGGCGCTTCGTTTGCCCCTAGACGGTGGTCGTTGCTGGCCGTTGCGATCGCAGCTCGCATCAACGGTCCATACTTGTGCACACCTCGAATCACAGCACCGCAGAACACCAAAAACTGAGTATTATCGTGGGGAGAGTCACCGGGATCAAGCAAGTTACCCTGGGTAGAGTTACTAACGGACCAGTTGACATGTTTACCAGAGCCATTAATACCGGCAAAGGGTTTCTCATGGAGTAAGCACACAAAGCCGTGTTTTTTCGCAGTGTGACGCAGCACCGTCATAATCATCTGCTGGTGATCGCTAGCCACATTTGCCGCTTCAAAGTATGGTGCAATTTCAAACTGTCCTGGTGCCACCTCGTTATGGCGAGTTTTAGCAGGAATGCCTAACTTGTAAAGGATTTCCTCCACATCCTGCATAAACACCTGCACCCGTTCTGGAATCGCACCAAAATAGTGGTCGTCAAATTCCTGTCCTTTGGCAGGGGCTTTACCAAACAGGGTCCGCCCAGCTAAGAGAAGATCAGGTCGCAGACTTGCAAAATTAGCGTCCACTAAAAAGTATTCTTGTTCAGCCCCACAGCTGGAGTTGACGTGAGAAACTTCGGCATTTCCCAGGAGTTTCAAAACCTTCTGAGCCGCTTTGTCCATAGCTGCGATAGAGCGCAAAAGCGGTACCTTTTTATCCAGGGCCTCTCCAGTCCAAGAGACAAATACGGTGGGAATGCACAATGTAGCGCCGTTGTCCGTATCGATAATATAGGCTGGACTAGTCACATCCCAGGCGGTATAGCCTCGGGCTTCAAAGGTGCCACGAATACCACCATTGGGAAACGAAGATCCATCTGGCTCACCCTGGAATAATAACTTACCGGAAAATTCTGAAATGACCGTACCGTCACCCTGGGGCGCGATGAAACCGTCATGCTTTTCAGCCGTTAGATTAGTCATAGGATAGAACACGTGGGCATAGTAGAGTGCCCCTTTAGAAATCGCCCAGTCTTTCATTGCATTGGCGACAGCGTCAGCAATGGAGAGATCTAGTTTTTCTCCAGTAACAATTGTCTTTTTGATTGACTTAAATACGGCCTTAGGCAGAGTGGCCTTCATTTTGGGTAGATTAAAAACATTCTCTGCCCACATTTCTTCAAGACTGGCTGGTGTTTTGGGGGGCAGTGGCTCCCAATGGATAATTTGGTTAATGGCTTGAATCCGACCTGCATTTCCACTCATAATCACTTTTTTAGGGACCAACTGTCTGATGGTACTGAACGCCCCACATAGAAGTAAATAGCAGACATATTAATGGCAAGAAACGCGGGATATTAACGCGTTACCTGTATTCTCAATGGGACAGCTTCCCGCCTTGCTAATGTGGTTATATCTGTCATTAGTGACGAGGAGCCTCCAGTGCGATTTGTTTTATGTACCTATGATGCACATGCCGATGCCATCTTAGCCATCCTCAACGATGCGATTGTCAATTCAACAGCGCTCTATGACTATAAACCCCGCACGTTAGAAAATATGGTCCACTGGTTTGCAGCAAAACAGAACGGTAATTTTCCAGTCATTGGTGCAGTTGACGACAATGATTTTTTGTTGGGTTTTGCCAGCTATGGCACATTTCGCGCCTGGCCCGCTTTCAAATACTCAGTGGAGCATTCTATCTATGTCCATGGGGATCATCGTGGTCAAGGGATTGGCTATGCCCTAATGCAACAGCTGATCGCAGCGGCTGTTGAGCAGCAGTACCATGTGATGGTGGGTGGCATTGATGTTGATAATCCTGGCAGCATCGCTCTTCACAAAAAACTGGGATTTACCCACGCAGGCACCATTAAACAGGCAGGCTTTAAGTTCAATCGCTGGCTGGATTTAGCGTTTTATCAGCTGTTACTGGAAACACCGCTCCATCCTATTGATGGCTAATGCCCATGTTGGGGAAGAAATCGACCCAGACCATGGGTAAACTGCGACCGTCTGCCTAGAAACTGTCCATGTTGGCTCAGCTGTTCTGCGTCAACTAGTTGCCCTGGTTCCCAAGCTTTCGCATTTGCCGCTGCTTTAGACGTACCCGCCGCCGTATGGGGTCGCACAATAAATGCGGCATCCCCCAGCAGGATCACCCGACCAAATGCCATCTGTGGCACGTCGAGATCCAAAATTTCCTGTACAAACGGCTCGCGGGTTGCGGCCACCAGCTTTTGCATGGGTGGGGCCAGCACCTGTTCAGCATAGTCCCGCATCTCTTGTTCTACCAGAAGTGTTGCGACAGTTTTAACGGTAGCCACCACCAGCTCAAAGTTGTTATAACGCCAGAATAGAAAACGAAAACGTCCACTTACCAATGCCCTATACGCCAGCCCATACAATCGTCGCAGCCCCTCTGTGGTATCTATCCCAAAAGCGATTGCCGTTGCCACCACTCATTATTGGCTGTATGGCTCCAGACCTGCCATATTTCCTCTATCTAAATCCCATTTATTCCCCCGGCCACAGCATCAGTGGGCTGATTACCCATGCCGTGCCCCAAGGTTTGCTTGCCCTTGGTTTATGGTATCTGTGGTTGGAGAAATCAACCCTCACACTGTTTGGTCTGGCACCATCTAAACGACAGGTTTCATTATCGTGGCTAGGGCTTGTTATTCTCAGTCTCTGGTTAGGAGCCGCTACCCATTCGTTCCTAGATGCCACTAGCCATGAATGGGGGTGGTTTGTACAGCGATTTGCTGGCTTACGCTACCCGCTGGGCGGATTGCCCATATTCAAATGGGTTCAATATGGCGGTGGTGCTATGGGTTTAACAGCTATCCTGAGCTGGTACTTGAGCGTTGCCAAAGTACCTAGCACAGCTAATCGCTCCGTGCAGGCTGGAGTCACTATTCTCAGCTTTTCAACTTTGAGCTTGATGGGTCTGGCTAACTGGGTACATCAGTCTCAGGATCTGCAGTCTTTTGCTATCAATTCGGCATCGGGGGCAATGTCAGGCTTTGTTGTTGGCCTATGCCTGTTTTCTGTTTTCTATCGAATACGTCGCTTGAGGGTTTCTTGACTACAATGGGCGTATAGGAGTTCGTTTTAACAGAGAACGTTGCGTTCCCCATAGTATTAATCTCAACAATCTCAGCCATGTCCATGACATCTGGTATTCCTGCATATGCCCCAAGATTTAGGTGTTAGCCAATGCGGGTCTGCTTAATGGTCGCAAAAGCGTATGCCATTGGTTCTCGTATAACAGTCTTAAAAAGAAGTTTCCTCAAACTGAATGGCTACAGAATACGCGCTACGTCGCCGATGGCAACATTATCACCACCACTGGTGTAACGGCATCGATTCCTGTGTCCGTGGCTTTAGTAGATGCGATCGCAGGCCATGGGAAAGCGGCCTTAGTTGCCCAGGCGATGGGTATTCAAAGCTGGGGAACAGAGCACCACAGCGAACAGTTTAAATTGAGTGCTAAAAGTATCTTCACGATTGTTGCCAACGGTCTTTCATTCTGGGCTCGTGAAGATATTAATATTCCGATCACTAAAGGTGTTGACGAAGTCGCCTTGTCACTGGTGGCTGACGCCTATTCACGCACGTATCGCTCTAAAGCATTCTCGCTACATACGTCTGATGCAGGTGTAACCACCAGGCGTGGCCTCATGATAGTCCCCGATAAAGTTCACGGCACAAACAAGACTGGCAGCCGAACTATTGAGGTACACAGTGATCTCCCACCTGTCGCGTCGCTGGACATCACTTTACAAGAGATTGAGACATTATATGGCACGAGCACTGCTGAAGTGGCTGCCTTACAGCTTGAATATCCTCATTGAATAGGCATCGACCTCTTGCTCAAACCGAAAGATTCGTAGCCGTCGATCAATGGCATTTTGGATAATTTCTCTGATATGGCTCATAGGGCTAGTTCTGACTCTAATCCTTGAGAAATCTAATAATATTGGCCTCTAGCTTAACGATGGATAGTGTGAATAATCCAGTAGCTTAGGGATAGGGATAGGATTGCGATCGCAAGACCGATCAAACTGATCCCTGACACTTTATCCAGGTCTAAAATAATAATTTTGCGAGCTACAGCAATGAGGGAAGTGACGATTACCAATTCAACCTGAACCACATGCTTTTTCAGGTAAGCCGTAATATTTTCAAGGATTTCGAGAGCAATTAATACACTTAGAAATAATCCAAAAATATCTTTAAGGGTGTCAACAAAAAATCCTTCAGGGCTAGGATTAAACAGGGCTGTCGCCAAAAACAGTATAAGGTCGACCATAATCACCATAATCACAATCAACATGGTGATTGAAAGCAATTTTGAGACGAGGGTTTCAAACTGATCGATCCCGGTTGAGAATCCCTCGTCACTAGAACGCCAGCGAATATATCGCTTAAACCGTTTCAACATTATTTTTTAGACTAAACGTTTTGAATAACTTAGTCTAAATCTCTGATGAAATCTTTGTATAACCGACTATTTGACCTAATACACCCATTTTACAATCATTAAAGAGTAGTTCTAATTCAGCCCTTACCTATATAAACGCAAATTTAAGGAATGATAAGTTATCTTTTGACTTCCAAAGATTACGCTATAACAGAGAGACTGACAACACCCAAAAACCTTGCCATTGAGCAGGTTTCAATTATTCTATTCATAGATGAAAATCTATATTAATTTACTTGTAATTGACTTGAGTCTATCTAAAACGAAAATTATGATGAGCGATAATGAACTTTATGACTAAGTAGAGATGGACTCAGATCTGTATTTGTGCAAACGATTAAAGTTCTAGTCCGTATGGTTAATGTTGTTTAGGCGGGGGCGGTATTCTTTGTTCAAGAATGCTGTTTAAGGCTATGATGCTGTGGCTATTTTTTGCCTTCTTCTCAGGACTGATCTTTGTTGATTACCAATTTAATGATTGGGAATCGGAGTCTTTGGATCAAACGACTCTAGCTGCCCGTAACGTCGATCCGTTGAATTAATCAATCGTTAGCATTAACAAAACCTTGGTCAGGATTTCAGATTAGCAATTCCTTAGACCTTGAATAAAGTTTTGAAGTCCTATAGCTCCATGTTTTGCTAAACATTCAACAGCATGGGTGCCAACCACAGCGATATCTGCCTGGCCAGTTAATTTTTGCACGTCATCGGAAGACCGTATGCCAAACCCCACTGCCATGGGTAGTGAAGTGGTTGCTCTTACCTGACGTAAATATTGGTGAACCATTGTCGAGAACTGAGTCTGTCGACCGGTGACTCCTTTTCGTGCGACGCAGTAAATTAATCCGCTGGTGTCATGGGCGATCTGGTGTATGCGTGTCTGGCTGTTTTTTGGTGTAACTAGAAAGATTGTTGCCAATGCCTGGTCGCGACAGGCGTGAATATAATGTTCTGCTTGTTCGGGAGGTAAATCAGGAATAATGCATCCAGCAATTCCACCCTGGGCAGCAGTTTTGACAAAATCATCAATGCCATATTTAAACAGAATATTGACATAGGTCATGATCACAAAACGAGTTTGGGGATATTGCTGGGCAACCTCTGCTGCAAACTGAAAGCAATCGTGGATCGATGTCCCTGACTGAATAGCCGCATGATTAGCGGCTAACAGGATCGGCCCATCGGCAATGGGCTCAGAGAAGGGAAACTGGAGTTCGATCAGCTCAACGCCAGCCTGGACCAGGGCTGCTACGGCTTGGCGATTATCTTCCCAGGAGGGATAGCCCAATACGGTATGGGACATGAGTAAGATGTCTTTCTGTTGTCGTTGCTGACGGATAAATTCTTCGAGATGCATGGTTATGTGAAGGATAAGGCAAGGAAAAAGGGAAAAAGATCTGAAATCTATATCAAGAGATCGGCTGTGGGGCATAACTCCACGCAGAGTTCAAAAACCAGCACTAATTAGGAGCTGTTTTCAATATCTCCGATTTAAAGTGAATCATCTTGTAGGGGTGGTGCCTTATGCCCACCCTGGGGCGTGGAGTGTTATCAATCAAGATTGCAGGTTAATCTTTAACTGCTCTTCGTCGTAAAAACCTGTGCCAATCAGGATCTTGCAACGCCTCGGCAATAGTAAAAATATCCTTATCCCCTCGGCCTGATTGATTAATGATGATGGCATCCTGAGATGTGTAATTAGCAGCCTCTTTAAAGGCCTGAACAAATCCATGGGCCGATTCTAGAGCAGGAATCAACCCCTCTTTTCGTAGGGTTAATTTCAAGGCCTCAATCACCTCAGCATCCAGGGCCGATGTCACGCGAATGCGTCCTATTTGAGCTAAATTAGCCAGAACAGGTGAAACACCCACATAATCTAATCCGGCGGCAACAGAATGGGTGTCTTGCATTTGGCCATCGGAGTTTTGTAGAAACTGAGTCTTATACCCTTGGGCAATGCCGATGGATGCCTGGGCACTGGCCAACCGAGCAGCATGGTGAGGTGTGTGGGTTCCCAGCCCTCCTGCTTCGACACCGATAAGTTCAACATCGGTGTCTTCTAGAAAACCGCTGAAGATACCGACGGCATTAGAGCCTCCGCCCACGCAGGCATAGACGGCCTTTGGGAGCTGTTGGGTTTGGGAAAGGATTTGCGATCGCGCCTCCTGGCCAATCACCGACTGAAACCAGGCCACCATTTCCGGAAACGGATGGGGACCACAGACGGTACCTATCAGGTAATGGGTGGTTGCCATATTTGCAGACCAATCTCGCAGCGCTTCATTCATGGCATCCTTGAGGGTTTGAGTCCCGCTAGTGACTGGCACAACCTGAGCCCCTAACTGTCGCATCCAAAACACGTTTGGATACTGTCGTTCAACATCCTCAGCGCCCATGTAAACGGTGCACTCTAGACCAAATTTTGCAGCCATGGTTGCAGTTGCCACCCCATGCTGTCCCGCTCCAGTTTCAGCAATAATGCGGTGTTTACCCATGCGCTGAGCTAACAACATTTGCCCCAGAACATTATTGAGTTTGTGGGACCCCGTATGATTTAGATCCTCACGCTTGATGTAGATCTTTGCCCCGCCAAAATAGTGGGTCAGTCCCTCAGCATAGGTGAGCGGTGTGGGCCGACAGGAGTAGTTAGATAAAATTGCCACATACTTTTTCCAGAACTCAGGGTCCTGTCGAGCACCATGGTAAGCCGCTGTTAACGACTCAAATGTTTCGTATAAAATCTCAGGAATAAATCGACCACCAAAGTCACCGTAATAGCCCTTTCGGCTTAACAGTGGGGAGGCAACAGTTATCATTTTTCTGCGTTCTAGCGTCTATAGCCACCCTATGGGCAAATTTTTAATATGTCCAATATTGATTAACTAGCAATACTATATTTTTGAGATATAGTATTGTCCTATGGAACTTCGACATCTGAGATATTTTCTGGCGGTGGCAGAGACCCTGAACTTCAGTCGTGCTGCTGAACAACTGAACATGGCTCAGCCCCCACTCAGTCAACAGATTCAAGCGTTAGAAAAGGAATTGGGTGTCAGGCTATTTGACCGCAATAAGCGCCCATTGCAGCTCACCTATGCAGGGCAAGCGTTTCTGCCAGAGGTGAATGGGGTAATGGCTCAAGTGGAGCGTGCCAGGTATATTGCCCAACAAGCCAGTCGCGGTGAGGTGGGGCAACTGGCTATTGGGTTTAACAGTGCCGCCATGCAAACTGCTTTGCCAGAGATCCTTAAAGCATTTAGACAACAGTTTCCCTTAGTCAATATCAGACTTTGTGAGCTGGACTCTCAGATACAGCTAGAACAGCTTAGCAACGGTCAAATTGATTGTGGTTTTCTGCACTTACAACAGCGAGAACAGTTTAACCATCACATACTGCTCAAGGAACCTTTAGTTGTGGCCTTGCCAGACTATCATCCGTTAGCTGAGCAACAGATTCTTGATCTCAATTTGTTAGTGGATGAAACATTTATTTTACCGCCACCAACCATGGGCCAAAGTTTCTACTATCAGGTCCTTAGTCTTTGTGAGACCCATGGGTTTACTCCCAAAGTTATTCAAGAAGCTAGATTGCTACAAACGGTATTGGGGCTGGTGGTCAGCGGTATGGGAATTGCCCTGGTGCCAGAATCAATAAAAAAACTACAGCGCACGGGTGTGGTCTATCGACACTTGGAACATACGTTTGAGATTGAAACCCTACTTGCTTGGAGACAGGAAAGCCTATCTCCAGTGTTAGAACGTTTTCTCCATGTTGCCTTGAATGATTCATAAAACAGGCTATTATCCTGACAAACTCTGTGACGACTCACCGGCCAATTGCCTGATTAGTTGTTCCAATGCATGGGCAGCAGACTCTAAACTGTGGGCCTTGTCTGGTTGGGAGGCAATCCACAATGCCGCATCGATCATTGCACCATTGAGGAGAACCGCCAGAGCTGTCGGATCAATATCGGGGAAAATGTTTCCATCAATCAGATCAGCGATCGCATCCGTCAGGGGCACAATACTGCCCTGGGCATCGATATCGCGCAGCCTCTGCCCCAACACGGCAGGAGCATCCTGGAAAACAATTCGCTGGATCTCCGGATCAAGGGCAAAGGTCAAATACGAGCGACAGACCCTCACAAACGTATCCAGTGACGCATCATCCCCCGCCATAGCCAGGAGACGTTCAACCATTTCATCGTTGATCTCCTGCACAACGGCCTCAAACAAACCATCTTTACCACCAAAATTGTGGTACAGCGCGCCACGGGTAACGCCAGCGCTAGCGCAGAGCTTATCCATTGAAGTTGCAGCATAGCCAAGTTCAAAAAAGCTTTTTCGGGCTGCGGCCAGCAGCCGAGCAGAGGTCTCTGCTTTTTTTTGCGATCGCAAGTTTGCCATCAGCTCCCCCTACTTGACATACGAATCGTATGTGAGATATCACATACGTAATGTAGGTTAAAAGAGGACCTATGAATACGCAACTAAATGACCCACTAAATAGCAATGATGTGGTGCGCTCAGCAGGTCCTCAAGATGTGTCTTTTCTTGCTCAGATTGATTTAGAAGCTACACGAGCGCCTTTTCAGCAGTCTTTTTGGGAAGACATCCTGGAACCGACAGGTACATCACCGTTGCAGTTTTTAGAATCGATGCTGCAGTGTGGCGCATCCCATTGGGGACAGATTCAGGATTTCTTAGTAATTGAGAGAAATGGTCAACCTGTGGCCGCCTGCGCAGTTTTTCGACCCGCTGATATCTCAGCGGCCCACAGTCCGCTAAATATCGATAAACTACCACAGATAGCGGAGAAACTTGGCTGGACCCCGTCCATAACTGAAGATTTTCGACAGGCTTATCTCAAAATCTGGGAAGGTGATCATAGTTTTCTTAAGCCCCAGGCCGACATGATTGTCGAAACTGTTGCGGTATTACCTGAGCATCGAGGGTCAGGTCTGGGCCATCGCCTCATGCAGGCTGCCTTCAAGCGTGCCCGTGAAGCAGGAGCCTCTTCTCTAGGGGTGATGGTAATTCGCGGTAATGAGCCAGCCCAGGCCCTATACGAAAAGTATTTTGAGCGGTTTGCCACCTTCTATCCCGCATTTTTTAACCATACGTTCTCCGGTGTGACCAAGTATCGAGCCACCCTGAATTCATCCAAGGAGAACACTAGTCACGGTAAGGGTAGTCACTAGTGTTATTCCCCCGAAGGACTACACTGGCCCGTTGTTAGCAGACAGATAATTTGATTATCTCTTAACACTTCCCCCTGCTGGGTGACTTGAGCATTGCCTACCAGGATCAGTCTTTGCTCAGTCATAAAAAACTGGCCTTGTTCAGCCGTTCCTTCAAGCTGATGACGGGGATATTCAAAGAGCACATTGCCACGCAGGTTAATGATATTCGCCTCCGGGTTGGTTTCTTGAACGTCAGCCTGCAGGGTAAGTGTGGCTCCTTTTGAGGATTGGGCATGGGCTGTCGCTGTAGACACAAGGCCGAAAGAGACTAAGGCGGCTGTGAGTAGTCTTAAGCGCTTGGTTTGTTTCATCATGGGTAGCTCCCGTTCAAAATAGTGAAGCACTTAGCGTAAAACAAGCTTGCCTTAGTCAGGTTATACCCTATATCTCCATCCGATCAAAATATTTAATGTTTGGTGGTGATTCAAGAAAATGGGCCAGTTTATTTAATACGCCATTTTGGGTGATGGCGTTGATATATCGTTGGTGATGTTCGATAGTGAGCCATTCTTCATCAAAAATCATCCGTTGAGTCTCTGAATCAAAGTAAACGGTCACTTGCAGGCATCCTGAGAAACCTCTGACATTCGGTAAGTTAGCTGCTAAGAATGGCGTCAATGTGTCCATACTTCCAGCTTTAACTGTGGACTCGATTAGCACTTTCGTACTCATGGTTCCTCTCCTGAGACATTAGAGATTATGAAAGCCACTGTAGAGTGATGCTCAAGGCTCGACTACTCACATCGGGTCAGAAATAACGATTTCTGGTCAATGGGGGGTGTTTTAATTGGGCATTTAGTGAGGGTCAACCGTTTTTATTTGGTGAGGTGTTTGGTGGTAAACCCGCTTAAATGCGGTAATAAAGTGGGAAATGTTGTCATAGCCCACCTCATTGGCGACAGCCGTGACAGACCATCGTTGCTCGACCAATAAGGTGTAAGCGTGGGCAAGTCGTTGTTCAATAATCCATTGTTTGGGTGTGGTTCCATAGAGTGCCTTAAACTCTCGATTAAAGCTAGAAACACTGCGACCTGATAAGGCAGCAAAATCTTTTGCACTAAGATGGGAGATGATATATTTCTCCATCAGGCGTTTGATGTTGCGTTTGGGATTTTCTTGTTGGTTGACAGACAAGTTGGACCGTAGTTGTTGGTCCTCATCATTGATGTCGATGATGTGCAAGATTTCTAATAATTTTAGCTTAAGAATATGGGGAGAATGATGCCAATGCCTGTAGCTAGCGATCAACGACTCAAAAAACAGAGCCATTGCCGGGCTTTTGTCTACTTTGAGAAATGTGCTTGTGCTGTTTGATAGTTTAGGAAGACTAGTACCAGTCGCTAGAAAATCGGTAACAACATCGTCACTTAGAAACAGTAAATAGGCCCTTAATGAGCCATCGGTACTGACGTAGTCTGAATATAGATTTAGCCCTTTGGGTAAGAAGACAGCTTCGTGCTGTTGCACTCGGCAAGCATGGTTATAGCAGTTGGTAATTGTTTCCGTACCTGTTTCGATATAAACAATGCAGGGAGCGCTGGTGTGGAACTCTACATTGATCAGATCTTGCTCAAGGGCCTTATAAAAGATGGCAGAGTCTTGATTGTGAAGGAGAAGCTCTACATCTCTCATGCTGTGTAGAGCAGAGGGAATGTAGAGAATATTATTCTCACAATGCTGTGCTGTTGATTGCTTTAAGCTCATACAGGCATCTGGGACTTATCCACGGCATACAATGGTAGCAAGCATTTTGATTGTGTGATACTGGGGCTCACATGATAGGGAGACTGCGATGAAAACGATTGGTTTGTTGGGCGGCATGAGTTGGGAAAGTACCGTGACCTATTACCGGGCCATTAACGAAGGGGTAAAACAGGCCCTGGGCGGATTGCACTCTGCCAAAATCGCCATGTATAGTGTCGACTTTGAACCCATTGAAAAATTACAACATGCGGGTAATTGGGACGCAATGGCAAACATCTTGTCAGAAGCCGCACTGGGTGTGCAGGCAGCTGGGGCTGATTTTCTACTGATCTGCACCAATACGATGCATAAGGTGGCTCCCCAGGTGGAGGCTGCCATTGATATTCCTTTGCTGCATATTGGTGATGCGATCGCAACCACCCTACTTCAGAAAAATATTCAAACGGTTGGCCTGCTGGGAACCGCGTTTACCATGGAACAAGACTTTTATAGCGGTCGCCTTAGGGATAACCATGGCCTGAATGTTTTAATCCCCAATCACCATGACCGCAAGATTGTTCACCAAGTTATTTACCAGGAACTTTGCCTGGGAAAAATAGAAGCCCAATCCAAAGCGAACTATCTACGAATAATCAATGAACTGGCTAAGCGCGGAGCCGAAGGAATTATTCTGGGCTGTACTGAAATCGGTCTGCTTATACAACAAACTGACACTGAGGTAAAACTGTTTGATAGTACCGTTATCCATGCAGCCAAAGCAGTTGAATATGCCCTACCACAGGTAGCAATAGATTAGCCGCATCGAATTGACAACAGTCACTGACATGGGTTATATGGGCCTGTCCCCCCATGGTTATCCTAGATGTCATTGTTGTCTAGGATTGTTGCCAAGATAGTTAGGTTAAACACAAGATAATCATTGTTAGGATGATGTGCTTTAGCTAGACCAAGCCAACTTTTCATGCACAGTGAGGGTATCTGAGGCCGTTGACGGTAGGCCGATTGTAATGCGCTCAGAATGCGATCGCCAAGAATATCGTCGGTACCGGGGCGTAGCAAACAATGGCTCCTCAGGAGTTGAAAGGGTTGAATGCTATCCTGTTGCTGCGCCTGACTAAGTTCCTCCAAAATCTTCTGAACCAATTTTTCAATTACAAACGCCATCACCATGGGTTGCAAGCTAAATGCGGGTTCATCTGCCAAAAAGTGTCGGGTGATGAGGGCAGCGGCGACTAACTTCGATAAGGACTCAATCACCGCTCCTGGTTCACACATTAATAGGTGTGTTTGCAGTCGACATAGGGAAATTGGCTCTTGCCAAATGGCCAGCCAGAAGACAATTGTTTTTTCCAGCCCAGTCAGATGGTTAAATTGTTGTATTAAAGGTTGCCGGATCGGATTGGTTAAGATCACGCTGCCTTGCTCTAGAAACTGGGTGAGCCGACCACCGAAGGTTGTTTTAATGGTCAATGAGATCAATTTCAAGGCTAGGGGATTATGGCCATAAAGACGAGCAAGGGCCTTGAGCTGATGGGGATGCCCACCACAGCCACAGCTCTCTAACAGCTGAACAGCTGCAATAGGAGATAAACCAGGCAGCGATAACGACTGAACTCGATTTAACGTTTGAAACTGCGAGGGTAAGGGATCGTGGCTAATAACCAGAACACAGCTTTGGTGACGAGCGCCGGTAATCTGGTAGAGAAAATCTAAATAGGCTGTGAAGTTATCAAGGATGATCAGCCATCGTTCCTGTTGCATTTTTTTACGCAGCTGTTTTACCCCCTGATCTACGGTTTCTATGGGAGCATCTAGTAGATCTCCGAGTAGTGTTTCGAGGGATAATAGGGAACCGACTGACCGCCAGATGACGCTTGTAAACTCTGGCTGTAGCTGTTCAGCCAGGGCTAAGGCCAGGGTTGTTTTTCCGCTACCGCCCAGGCCGCTAATATTGACTAGCTTGGTCTGGTCTTCGAGAACCCACTCCTGCAGCTGTTGGAGTTCCTGATCACGACCGTAAAATTGCTCAATGTCAGGAGCATCTCCCCAATCCACGATGGTTTGGCTAGACGGGATGGCCTGGCTAGCCTCCGGCAACTGCTCTTCGGCAATTTCTTGCCAGTGCTCAAGGCCTACGGTCTGACAGATGGCAATAAAGGCCTCTTGCTGGATGCGTTCGCCACGCCAGAAGCGTCGTAAAGTAGCCCTCGATGTGTGGGCGTCCTGCCACCAGCGGGCGGTACTCGTTTTAGTCCAGCCACGGCGCTGACGGGCCTGGTTTGCGATCGCAAGTCCCTTTTCCGAAGCTCGTACCGACTGCCCCATGCTGCTCAACTATCCCAAAATCATATAGTCGTGGGTGACCATGTCCATAACTGGTTTGAGTATACCCCTGGTTTTAAGCACTAAGCCAGATATTGCTTGGCTAGATTTCGACTTGGGTAGTCATCTCACCTCATCCTAGACTGTAATCAGTATAGTTTGCCAACCATTCGTCATTTTTCCCTTGATATAGCTCAAAAACGCCTATACCCCGATGCAAGCAACGATTTCTCAACTCACCCAGATCCAGTTGTTTGTGGCCCTTGACCCAAAAGAGCTAGAACAACTTCAACCCCATACTCACATTCAGCATTATCAACGTGAGACAATTGTCTTGCATGAGGGAGATATCCTTCCTCAAAAATTACACATCCTGATCAGTGGCATACTGCAAGTTCAAAAAAGTGCCACAACCGGTAAGGAAACAATCCTGCGCACCCTTAGAAATGGAGATATTTTTGCAGCTCCAGCTCTGTTTGGAGATGCTAGGGCCCCAGCCACCGTTATCGCCATGGAAGATTGTCAGGTATTGACACTGTCTAAAGCCAATCTCCTCGATACCATTCAGCAATCACCAGAAGTGGCACTACGGATACTAATGGTGTTTAATCAGCGACTGCAACGGTTGCATACCATGGTGCATGGCTTGGTCTCAGAGCGAGCTGTGGTGCGGTTGGCCCAGTTAATTCAATATTCTGTCTGGCAGCATGGCACAGATATCACTGATATTGGAGAACAATTGCGAATTAAGCTGCCCTATTATCAAATGGCTCGCAGTATTGGTATTACCTACGAAGAATGTGCTCGCTTAATGAAAAAACTAGAGGCCATTGTTCAATACGATCGTGGAGGTAAGATTGTCATTCTCAATCAGGATGAGCTGGAGACCCTTGCTGCTGGAGAAATTGATCCCAATCAATAATAGAATTAAAGTGAAAGCTCTCTTTGAGATAATTTTTCCAATCAGAGAGTACCTGTGAAATCATACTGTGCGGGCATCATGTCATCTCTATGGACCGCATTCCTTGCGGCCCAGTAAGACAATCAAGTCGACCGACGTGGATGACGGGTTAGTTTCTGTCAAGATAGAGATGAATGGCTAAGCCCTGGTTTCATCGCTTCATGAAAATGTAAGTGACTGTGAGGCTGAGTCCTACCGTTATCAGCATAATGCTCATCATGGATAGGTTCGTGCTCATGCCAGAGTCCAGTCTGTAGCTGGGTGAGACGTTGAGGTTTTAACCACAGGTATATACCCACCAAAAATACAGATCCAATCAGACTACTGTATAGAAAATGGTAGTCAGGGGAATAGTGACCTAACCAGCCTGCCAGTGGATAGGCTAAGGCCCACCAAAAATGGCTCCAAGCAAATTGAGCACCGTAGACTCGACCCTGGGCTTCTTTGGCTACCCGGCTGGCAATGAGGGTTTGGGTGGGAACATTAACCAGGGTTGTTCCCATACCGGCTAAAGCCCATAACAACAGGAGAACTCCAAACCCGGTAAGATTGGCCGTCATCAGGGTCAGGGTAATCAAAATTCCACCAATGCTGGTTAACAAAATGGGGCTGTGCTTCTTTTTGGCATTGCCTAAACCAATGGAGGTGATGGTGGCACCAATACCAAAGGCCGCCATCACCCAACCATATTCGAGCTTTCCTAATTGCAGAGTACCCTGGACATAGCCCACCGTATTCACAAGAATTTGTGCGCCTGCGATCGCAGCAATCAATTGCAGCATCAGTGCATAACGAATGGGAGGATCGGCAAATAAACAACGAGTCCCGGTTTTGATATTGCGAATAACGGTTTCAACAGTTTTAGCATCTGTTCTCAAATTTGCAGATGCATTGTTGCCTGCTCGCAGGTGTCCTGGCAGGGTGGCAATTAAAATGGCCGCCACCAAAAACGTCATGGCATCTAGAAAAAAGACCTGTCGTGTGCCGACCCAGGCGGCAATACTCCCTGCCAGGCCGGGGCCTAAAACCCCTAACAATTGATAGGTAGCGCTGGATAAGGCAATGGCCTTGGGGCATTCGTCTTCGGTGGTCACTAAGGGAATTGTGGCCTTATAGGTAGGGGTAAAAAAGGCGTAGAACACATTCAGTAAGAATACAATCCCATAGATGTGCCAGGGCTGGGTAATAAAGGGCAGCAAGCAGACAATTCCCATGCGGACCAAGTGTGTGGTAATCATCAGGCGTTTACGATCAATCTGGTCTGCGATCGCGCCTGCAATGGGAGCCAACAACACAAAGGCCAATACCCGTAGTGTGAGGGCTCCCGCCAGAATAGTCCCTGACTTCTCCCCCGCTATCTCAAACGCTAATAAAGCAAGACCTAACCAGGTCAGCGATTCCCCCACCAAATTAATGGTTTGAGCTAAATAAAGTCTGGCAAAAACAGGGTTAGCCAACCCCTGTAGCCATCGAGGACGCTGTTTCCACATACTAAAAATCCAAATGTTATTAGAGCACTTTAAAGTGCTCTGAAATGCGTTAATCAGATGCCCCCCGGGGGCATCTGATTAACGCATTTATTATATCCCCCCGGGGGGATCCGCAAGCTAAAAAAATAGGCTGTTGCTACAAGGGAAACACCAACAGCAAAATATTTGCTAAGCCGCAATTCTCCAACTTTGAGATTGCTGCTGTGCATTCCATAGGTTGGCATAGCGCCCCTTTTGGTTTAACAACTCCCCGCTGGTTCCCTGTTCCACAATCTCACCGTCTTCCAACACTAAAATCAAATCAGCGTTGGTAATTGTGGATAGACGATGGGCAATAACAATGACAGTTTTATCAGCAATCAAATGATTGATAGCGGTTTGAACAGCCACTTCACTTTCCGTATCCAAAGCTGAGGTGGGTTCATCTAACAGCACAATGGGAGCATCCTTAAGTATCGCCCGGGCAATGGAAACCCGCTGACGTTCTCCGCCTGATAGGGTACCGCCAATTTCACCAATGCGGGTATCGTAACCATGGGCTAATCTCATAATAAACTCATGGCAGTTAGCGGATCGAGCTGCTGCTTCCACCTCCATATCAGTGGCCTCGGGTTTGGCCATGCGAATATTGTTGAGGATAGTATCGTCAAATAGATATACATCCTGAAACACCACCGAGATTGATGTCATTAAATGAGTGGCATCCACCTGGCCTACATCAACACCGCCAATGCGGATAGCGCCCTGTTGCACATCGGCAAAGCGGCTAATGAGTCGAGTGATGGTAGTCTTGCCACTGCCAGACGGACCTACCAACGCTGTCAGTGATTTAGAAGGTAATTGAAAAGACACGTTTCGCAACGCCCACTCTTGCTGCTGGGCATAGCGGAAGGACACATGCTCGAAGGTAATGTCAAACTGAGTCAGCTGCGTGGAAGCAGGATGTACGGGTAGGGCAGGAATAGCCATGACGGTTTCGACGCGTTCTAAGCCAACTTCCATCAAATCTAGAATGCTGGTGTAGGCAATTAGTTGAGAGATCGGCTCAGTAAATCGCATAGCGATAACAATTAGGGCAAGCAAAACAGGAATAGAGAGGCTGCCTTGCAAAATAAACAAAATACCTAAACTAATGATCAACAAAATGCCAACTTCTACCAATGTTGCCATGGTCACCAGAGGTAGCGTAATCAACCGCTCTCCTTTAGCTTGAACCTGGCGCTGACGATCGAGGGCCGCTTGCAGCAATTGTGAGCTTGCTCCCACTTGTCCAGTAGATTTAAGGACGGGTAATCCCTGGATATACTCAACAATTCGGGACGCTGCCTCGGCATCGGCCATGGAAACATCTCGCAGGGATCTTTTGACTAAATCCCGTGTGTAGCGATAAATGGGAATGGCCAAGGGAAATGTCAGCAACAGTGAAACCGCCAGTCGCCAATCAATAAATAAGGTTACTAGTACCGTCATCAGCGGTACAATTAAGGTCTGAATAATCAAGGTTGCTAAACTACCAATCCAGAGAACAATTTCACTGACATTGCCACTCATGACAATATTGAGATCCCCTGATTGTCGTTTATTAAGTTCTTCCAATGGCATTTGTCGTAGCTTCTCTGCCAACCGCAGTCTAAGGTCATAGGCCATATCGGTGGAGGTCAGCCATCCAAAGTCCAGCTCTCGCCAGCGAATCGCCCCTTCTCCGATCACCAGAAAACTGAACAGGGCAAGCAACCGCCAAACCTGCTGTATATCAATACCAGGAGAAGCCATTAAGGCCGATAGCAGTGGAAAAAAAAGTGCAAAGATAATTCCTTGAATAATAGAAGCGCCAACAGATAATAGAAGTGTGGTTTGCAGTTGAGGCTGATGGGAACCTGCAACACGCATCATGCGGCGATATGTATTAAGCATTTTTATGAATCTG
The DNA here is from genome assembly GCF_011009555.1 of Adonisia turfae CCMR0081. Classification (GTDB taxonomy): domain Bacteria; phylum Cyanobacteriota; class Cyanobacteriia; order Phormidesmidales; family Phormidesmidaceae; genus Leptothoe; species Leptothoe turfae. The sequence continues at coordinate 158,155 of NZ_QXHD01000003.1, forward strand.
CAAGTGTAGAATACGGCCACCCTGTTTAAAAAGAGGGATCAGGATAGGAGCAATGTATCTTGCCCATAGGGGTAAACGAGCAGTATGGGCAGCAATCCTGGTCAGATAACAATGTTCGCTCTTGAGCGTAATGCCAGGTTCCCAGTTTTCTAGATCTTTGGAGTTGTCAATCCCTGACTTAAATTCAGCATCTGTTTTAGATACGGTGTCATGATTAGCTGAATTATTGGATATTCTGCGGCTAATCACATCGAAGATGAACTCTGTCGGTGATAGGCGTGTGCAAATTTGTGACATCAGGGCTCGATTATCGGCCTCACTTAAATAACAAGAAACGCCTTCCATGACAATCACAAGATGCTGGTTAGGTAATCGCTGGATTTGATCAATCCAGGAAAAATCTAAAACAGATTTTCCAATAAATTGGTAGCGCTCGTTTTCTTCAAAAAACTTACGCCGCAGCTCAATCACGTCAGGTAAATCTATTTCATACCAACGGACACTGCCGTTATCAATTCTGTCAAATCTTGTACAGAGTCCACAGCCTAAGTTAATAACGGTTGCATTGGGTTTGTCAGTCAGCAGCTCTCTGATGATCTGATCAAATTCCTGTAACCGAACGATAACCCCCAGATTGGACTTCCATCCCTTAGCATACCTATTGAAATCGTAATTAATTTTGTCTAGGACTTCTACTGCTTTAAGGTCTTGAAAAAAGCTATCGGGTCTCTGTGTTTCAAGATATCGGGCATACAGGGTAATTAACAACGTTTCGGTCACCCCTGTTAATTTTTCAGTTGATTCACGTTGATAGGCGCTCATGTCACTTCCATAACAAGTATCGATTCATACTATTCTCAAGAACCGCTGCTGCTGCCAGCTACAGCGTTAGCGCTGATTGATTTTTGTCTGTTTAAGCCCCAATTCTGAGCGGCTTGATGACGCGACCATAGCTGGTTGTAAAGGCCATTGGCAGCAATCAGCTGGTCGTGGTTGCCTAGCTCTATTAAACGACCTCGATCAAGTACAGCAATTTGGTCGACCTGAACAATGGTTGCTAATCGATGGGCAACGACTATCAAGGTTTTATCTCGGGTGAGGGCTGCGATCGCAGCTTGAATCAATGCCTCATTTTCTGGGTCGGCAAATGCTGTGGCCTCATCTAACACCACAATAGGATTATCCTGGAGAATAGCGCGGGCGATCGTGATACGCTGACGCTGCCCCCCCGACAACTGTCCTCCCCGTTCACCCACTAAGGTGCCATATCCCTGAGGTAAATCCAGAATAAAGCCATGGGCCTGGGCCGCTTGAGCCGCTTCCTCTACTTCTTTTTGAGTGGCATCAGGGCGACCTAGTTTAATATTGTTGAAAACAGTATCTTGAAACAAAAAGGTATCTTGAAAAACAAAAGAGACCCAGGACATTAGCGTCTCCGAGGTCATCTGACGAATATCCACGCCTCCAATTTCAATAGCTCCCTTATCAACATCCCAGAATCGAGGGAGCAGACGAGCCAGGGTGGTCTTACCAGCCCCCGATGGTCCGACTAAAGCGGTCACACTGCCCGCTGGCAACTGAAGCGATATGTTTTGCAAGGCAGGAGCCCCATCGCCATAGGCAAACGTGACATTGCGGAAGGAGATCGATGAGTCCGCAGGCTGTTGCGGCTGCATGGGTTGAGGCAACGTCGGCTCCGCTAACACAGCACTAATCCGCAACGCCCCAGCATTGGCCTGATTAATCAGGTAAGAAAGGGTAAAAATAGGTTTAAACGCACCACACAATCGAGGAGCTAGCAACAGAAAAACTAAGAATCTCGGTATTGTTAAACTCCCATGGGAGACCAACCATGTTCCCACCGTAGATACCAATACCAGGGTAGGTAATGGTTCAAATAAGAGAGACCCTAAACGAGCAGAAAACTGAGTCTTATTATTCCAATCCCGCAGGCTTTGGGCAAAGGCATCGAGAGCTGTTTGGAATCGTGCAAATGAACTACTACCATCGTCAAAGGTACGCACCACTTGCATACCCTGAACAAATTCAATAATTACACTATTAATAGACTCATTGGCTTGATCGTAGGCATCTCGCTGATCTTTATAGTCTCGCAATGCTAGTTGAATAAAGATTAATCCTACGGGTAACACCATTAAGGTCGTCAACCCTAATCGCCAATCGGCAATTAGCATGGCTATCAAAGAGACTATCGGAATGGTGTACGCCTGACCGATCAATGGAGTACTGTCAGCCACAAAGGCGTGAAGAGATTTAACGTCGTCTTGTACCAGCTTTTTGATCGCGCCTGAACCAGTGGCAATAACATATCCCAGGGGAACTTTGGCCAAATGTTCAGCAAGTGCGGTACGTAAAATCACCTCAAGGTTAAATGCCCCAATGTGGGAAACTCTAAATGCAAAGCTGCGAGATGTAAAAGCGATAAGCACTAAGACGACGGCCACTGCAACCCAACACCAAATTACCTCTGGCACCGGTGCTACAGATAGTGATTCCGCAGTGATGAAGGGAATAGTCAATAATGAGGCAAGACTGCTACAAGAGCTCAGGGCAGAGAGTGCGATCGCAACAACAATTCGCCCCTTAACCGGAGCCATGGTGCTCCAAATCCCAGTTGGTGGCTGAGTAAAGTGTGACTTAGTCATGGGCTTTTTCATAATGCGGCCATCGTAGCTAATATCAAGCAATACAACATTCTTGAAACGGATTTTTTTATATTGAAAACGGATTTTTTCCCTTGTCTTTTATCCGTTGCTTCACCGTATTTTTAAAACGGACTATTGTGCCAATGTTAGCGTTCGACGCATCAGAAGAATCGTTAAAAAGGCCACCGCTACACCTACTCCGAAAACTCCTTGATAACCGATTGCTGAAGCAACTACACCACTCATACCAGCCGCCATAAAGCTACCCAGATAAACAATGGATGTTTGAGCCGTATAGTCTGTTCCTGGAGCTGCCAATTGACTTTTATCCATCATGACAGTGGATGACACCGTAAAAGTAGCACCACTAGCAAAACCAGTTACTATGGTGACAAAATGGAGAACTAATTGATGACTAATACCCGATGCAGGCAACAGGTATGTCAAAATAGCAATCATTTGTACTCCCCCAAAAAAGATTAGAGAGCGCTTTCGCCCCATGGGCACCACGAGCAATCCTGATATCACAGCGCCTGCAATGCTAGCGCCATTGCCAACTACTCCCAAGAGCCAACCGATATCAGCCAATGACAACCCAATATCCACCAAAAGGGGGCGAAACATGCTATCCGCCATGGTGCCACCAATAAGATATAACGTGAGTAGCATCAGCCAACGCCACACCCCAGGACGACGATAAAAATTGGCCAGATCCATCCAAATAGGTGCTTTATGAGCTACCTTTGAAGAATGTTCCCGATATTGCAATATCGGGAAAAGTGCAACTACTATAATCAATGCCAGGGCAAGCAGACTATGTCGCCAGCCCCACTGATTGAGTAAAACCAGCATGGCACCGCCCCCCAACATCGCCCCCAAATAATTACCTGTCATTTGGATGCCGTTGCCCCAGCCTCTCTCGGTTGGAGTTAGTAGCCTCACTGCCAAAGCATCTGTGGCAATATCTTGGCTAGCAGCTAATGTGGCCATAAGCATCAGTAACCCAAACAACAACATAAAATTGGTTTGGAAGCTTACAAATGCACAGAGGGCAGCCACACCCGCTAACAGTAATTGAAACGTAACAATCCAAAAACGGTAATGTCCCCAGCGGGTATGGCCATAGCGATCAATTAAGGGAGACCAAAACACCTTCAGCAACAAAGGCAGCGCTAGCAGATAAACCAGCCCAATGAACTCCAAAGACACCCCCTGTTGGCGCATAAAAACAGGCAGCGCCTGGACAAAAAACATCAGCGGAATGTACTGCGAAATATACAGACTGCTCAAGAGGAGTAATTTACGGCCCCGTCTGTGACTGTTCATTTAGAAATTAGACTTGAACTGAACACCATAGGTTGCTGGAGCACCAAAGGAACCTGCCCGTTGCCCACCGATATCAAAGCCTTGAATAATATATCGAGTATCAAAAAGATTATTGGCAAAAAGATACACCCCATACTGATCAAATTCATATCCCAGACGAGCATTTATCAATGCATAGGCATCTTGTTTCAAAGTATTAGCCTCATCAAAAAATGTCTTGCCAACACCCTGCAATTCTAACCGGCCAAACAATCCAAACGGTGCTCGATACTGAGCTGCTACATTGTAGGTCAACTCGGGGGCATAGGGTAGGCTGTTGCCATCAAAATCAACCCCCGTATTGGCGTCAGTGAAGTTGGTAAATTCAGCATCAACCAAACCTAATCCCGCTAGCAAATCCAAACCTTCAAGGGGCGTTGCCCTTATATCAAATTCCAAACCCGTGATACTAACATCGGCATTGTTTACACTATCAGTAAATAAGGTGATTGGATTAAATGTAGCCACCTGATAATTGTCGACGGGATTATGAAAAAGAGAGAGATTGACCCCTAGACGATCATCAAACCAAGTAGTTTTAGCCCCCACTTCAAAGTTCCAGGAGCGCTCAGCATCAAACACTAGAGAAGCCTCACTGCCATCTGCAAAAACATTGACACCAGCCGGACGGTAGCCCCGTGAAATGCTGCCATACAGGGTAGCCTCTGGACTCAACCGGTAGTCAATAGCAAAGCGTGGTAAAAGTGCATCAGAACTTTGATCGACATCTTCAAATGTAGCCAAGGGAGTGTCAGGAAAACCTGGAACACGAAATACCTGGTCAAAGCGTGAAAGCTCACTGTCGGTATTCTCGTACCTCAGACCGACAGTGAGACTCAACGGATCAATCGGCCGATAGCTAACTTGGCCAAATGTCGCCCAAGTTGTATCGCGAGAATCTGCGGTATTAATACTGCTAGATCCCGGAATGGTCATTGGCCCCAAAACCGCTGCCGCATCATCCCCAAAAATCGACTTAAAGCCATTATTGTCAAACTCTCTAGACTCAAAGTAACCGCCTACAATCCACTGCAGCTGCTCCGCTGCTTCTGGAGATTGCAAGCGTAATTCTTGAGTCCATACGGTTGAATCCAACTTGCTGGTAGATCGCAGTACATCCGCCACTGTTAGATCAACTTCCCCCAGAGCGTCCTGTTCCGAGAAGCGACGGGTGGTAATCGAAGTCACTCGGAAATCTGGCTGGAGATAGGCAACCTTCAAAGATTGACTATTAGTATTGAGATCGCTGAAGCCATTAAAGTCCTGTTCTATGTCAAAGGGATCATCATCCAACAATACTAACGGATAGGCACCATCTTGATAATCTTCCAAGGATGCATTAATGGAAATGTCCCATGCGTCCGTTGGTGTCCACCGTAACTGTGCCCGACCTGTCCCCCCTGATTTCTCATCAAACTCCTCATCTAAAAAGCTGTTGTCATAAAAGCCATCACGCCGTTCAAAGCTACCGGACAGTCGATAAAACAGCTCATCTTCAATAATCGGGCCGCTTACCCCAGCTTGAAGGCCCAGGTTTTCTTCGCTACCGTAGCCGAGGGCACCATTGAACGACAATTCATTCGTCGGTTTGCGAGTGATAATATTGACTACCCCAGCCTGACTACTGCGGCCATAGAGGGTGTTTTGCGGCCCCCGCAAAACTTCCACTTGTTGAAGATCAGGCAGATCAAGGTCAAGGAAACTGCCATAGTCATAGGGCACATCATCAACATAGAAGGCCACCGGATCCCGAGAGCCAAAGTTTTGGTTAGATAGACCACGCATACTGTAAAACGTAAAACTACGGCTGCCAGTGGCCGAAAAAGAGGAAAAGTTTGGGGTATTGCCAGCAATTCCATCAAGGGTGGTAATGTCTCCATCTTCCAGTTCATCTTCAGTGAGCACGGTTAGACTAATGGGAACATCCTGAACAACTTCAGACGTTTTCTCCGCTGTGACCACAATGCGCAGAGTATTTTCCTCAGCCAAGTTATCCGTCGCTGCTTGTACAACGCTAAACAACAGTCCTGTTTCCTCTACAGTGATATCTGCAAATGGAGCTTCACTGACCCCCGAAATAACTACCCGCACCTGACTGTCGGGTTGATTGCTAACACTGACCAAGGCAATGTCATCCGTCAGATCCACTGCTTGAAACTGTTCACCATCCGCCAAAACTAAAACTGCATTTGGAATATCTGCAATCAAATCATTGCCAACAACAGAGGGGGAAACTGGTAACAGTTGCCCTGTCGAGGCTCGTAAAAACAAATCGACACCCGAGTCGGTAGGAACCAGCCGAACATCTGTAATCTGAGTTAAAGTCTCAACTTGAACCGGCACCTCAATATCAGACCTGGGCGACTGAGATAACCAATCTTCGTTAGCTTCTACCGCAGCATCTACTAGACTCACTGTGGAAGACTCTTCATCTAGCCTTGCCGTTAATCCCACGGATTCAGCATGGGCCGTTGAACAAATAAAAATCCATGATAGACCAGCTAAACATAAGCTCTTTAGCAGATACAGTTGTCTCACGTTATTTCCTCACAACACAATAGGGGTAAAAGTATGAAACAGAAAATGAAAATTATTCTCAATACTATGCTGATGTGATGGTAGGACATGCCAATGGCTATGTCCTCTTCAAGGTGGATTTTTTTCTATTGCAAGCGGATCGCACTCTAACTTAAGAACGGAGTTTGTAGCATCTAGGGGACATTCCGAATTTTTTCTTAAATGCAGCACTAAAAGATGTCGCACTGGTATAGCCGACCGCTTGAGCCACTTCTGTCACCGTTGAATAACTTGCCTCCAGCAACGTTCTTGCTCGCTCCATCCTGTGATGATACAAACAGCCAAATGCGGTAGTACCAAACACCTGACGAAATCCTCGCTTTAACTTATAATCATTGAGTCCAACCTGCTGTGCTAGCTCAATCAAAGACGGAGGGTTTACCAAATTACTCAGCAGTACTTCCTTAGCGTAATGAATTCGATCAACTTCATCCGACTTTAAGGGAGACTGGAGCTGAGTTGAACTATCTGCCGAACGATTTAAAGGCAGTTGCAGAGCAATGAGTTCAAGCGCCCGACCTTCTAGATACAACCGGCGTGTTACTCCTTGGTAAGGACAATTTAAAGTCTGTTCTGCTGCTTGAAATACAGCTTGAGACATGGTTTGGATTCTTGATAGAGGAGTTGCCCTTTGCCCCTGCAAAATAGTTTGCAAGTCCCCAGAAATTTGATCAGTCTGATCAGCCACTAGGGCTTTTAATGTAGAGATTCCAGCAATAACTTCAACATGAATGATGGGTTGACGTGGCTGATATTCAATCCACTGCCCGCAGCGTGCAGCAAAACTCACTCTATTTTGTCTCGGAGTGAGATGATACCCATCTTTAAGGGGTGAAAAATCGCCTCTAACATACCCTGACAGAGATGACTTAAACCCAATTACCTCTCGGTAAAACTGATTTGAGACCTCTACAGTAAAAGGCTCGGAAAACTCAAGATACTCTATCGATATTTCTAAACCCGGCCGCAGCCTAATTTGTCGCCAATACCCCTTACCGACTCGAGGTGATAGCTCTAACACTGCATCAGTGGAATCTAGCTGCACACACGAACCAATCTTCTGCCCCCATTCTGCAAATAAATTATCAACGTTTTTAGCAGAAAAGCTCACTTGCATGCATAAGGCCTCCAGCTAGATTATTTTGCCTGCCAAAATGGCAACCCCATAACAGCGTTGCCATTTTTAATCCGTCTATAGAATCCTACAATTATTTTTTATTATTGACAATTAATTTCAATAATAAAAATTCTAGACCATAAGAGCTATAATCTTTATACATCAAGGTTTTGAGCGAATGTACATATGTATTAATTGAAAGTATGGTTATTTAATAAACTAATAGGATAGTCATTTAATAAACTAATAAATTGAGATTTTTTCATCATTCCAAAAGGAAAACCTTTTGGTTTTTCAAAACTCACCCTAAAGATACATTCACTCTCTAGGGTGCCTATGAAAGGACTGCAATAGTCGGATTCTCATGTACTGAACCTGTGTAAGAGGGTTCTGCCAATGCGTCCGACCCACTGAAAGGATCGCAACGAAGTCAGTGAAAAATGAGAACAACCGTACTTTTTAAAAAATAGGTGTTGAAAATCACACAGGAGTGTGCTAACAATTAGGTGTAAGTCATTTTTCTGAGAATCTTTCGCAATAACTGCTATCAATCAGTAGGTATTGATGCAGTTTCTCCATCTTCAGATGACTGCAATGTTTTCAGGACTTACTCAAAAGCTTTCCAGTTTTAGAGAGTTTATTGCTCTAAGGTTGAAAAGGTTTGAGGATAGAAAGAATATCGGACAACAGAGTGCTGGCGCAGTATAGTTACGCTATACTGTCACCTCACCATTTTTGGGTGATCTAGAAGTATAACACTCTTTACAAGTTATACATCCTGGCTTTGAAAGTTAACTATTTCGCCCAACCAAATAAGTTTAAGGTTGTCAACCAGCATCTTTAATGTGCTGTAGGCCGTTTCTTATTCAAGGTTGTTTGTAATACGGTTCAGGAGGAATAAATAGTACGTCCTTCAGCTGATTGATTTTTTAGTGCTAGAGTATCTGCTTAACAATTATGTTGACAGATATTCGAATGGTGAAGTGTTGTTGATATATGGTGTGTCGGTAAGTCGAAGCAACTAGTCAATTTTTAAGATGTGTTTAATTAGATGAGTACTCAGCAGACAATCAATTCTCTCATGGAGATTCTGGGTGAATTGGGCATTCCTCCAGATAAGATGAAGCCAAGTTCCCTTATTTATAAGGATCTACAGTTAGATTCAACGGAAGTTGTTGAGTTTTCTCTAGCATTGAAACGCCATTTCGGTGTTGGGGTTAAGTTGGAGACTCGTCAAGATAAGACGTTGGAGGAAGTTAGCACCTTGGTCGATTTAGCAAAGGCTCAAGATGCAGGCTAAATAGTTTTTTGCATCCTTTAGAGGATAAAAGATGTGCAATCACAATGCCTTAAGGAGAAACCTTTTTGTTTCTTAGCTCACCATCCATGCTTTGAAGTTAAGGGGCTTGGTATTGACTTAGTCTCTCCAACTAGGATCGCCAGATTGATTGAGCGTTATGCTGATAGCAGTCTTGGCCTTCTATTTACATTGAACGAGCTGCAGTATTGTCGCTTGGCCAGCGATCCTAATTGGGCTTATGCAGTCTGTTTTGGTGCTAAAGAAGCTATCGGTAAAGCCCTAGCCACCGGCCTTGCCGAGATTGATTGGAATGAAATTGAGACAAATCCTAACGGGCAACAACTGACAGTTTGTTTGCGCGGACAAGCCAGAGTTCGCGCTCAGAAACTCAATATACAGCGTTGGTTCCTGAACTGGTGGCATTTAGAAGCTTACGTTTTAGTTCATGCGGTGGCCATTGGAATAGTTAAATCAGGGGAATAGTTTTCTATGATAGGTACCTACCAAAAATTACCTGATACTTTTAATCTTGCTGCTTACTTGCTTGAAAACAATTTCAATCGAGATTGTCGTGACAAGGCTGCCTTTTATAGCAAGTCTGCAGTTTATACCTATGCACAGGTTAGTAGTCTGGTAAAACGTAGCGCGCAAGTATTGTCCGAGCTAGGCATAGAGCAAGAAAACCGAGTGGCCATTCTACTCGAGAATAGAGTTGAGTGGGTATTTTTCTTTTTGGGTGCCATTTGGTTGGGAGCCATACCAGTTCCGATCAATCCTGCTTGCTCTTTGGAGGATGTGGACTATATCCTTCAAGATTCTCGAAGTAGGGTTCTCTTAACAACTCAGGCATGGCAAGAAAAGATCAGTATTACCTCGCTGAGTTATTTGCGTCATGTTTTACTTGTGGATGGGGAAAATCCGTTTCTATCCATAGTTGAACAAAGACAAGAATCGACAGTTCATGCATCGACATCCCCTGATGAGGCGGCCTTCTGGCTTTATACATCGGGTAGTACGGGTCGTCCTAAGGGCGTAATTCATGCCCATCAAAATTTTCTTTTTTGTGCCCAGCATTATGGCCAAGAAACGATTGGGTTAACCCAAGATGATATTATCTATTCCGTAGCCAGTATGGCTTTTGCCTATGGTTTAGGCAATAGTCTGTATTTACCTATGACAGTAGGTGCTGGCTCAATTTTGTCTGATGCTAGCAATGCCTTTGACATTGTTGATGATGTTCAATATTTTCGACCAACGGTTTTCTTCGGAATACCAAGCGTATATGCCAATATATTAGAGATAGAGGAAATCTCTAACTTTAATGTGTCGTCGTTGCGTCTGTGTATATCGGCGGCAGAGCAGCTTCCTAAAAGCATTTGGCAGAAGTGGCTTGATGCTCACCATCTAGAGATTTGCGAGGGAATTGGTACCACTGAATTGCTCTATATATTTCTCTCTAATCAGCTAGGTAAATCAAAGCCAGGCAGTTCTGGACAACCTTTGCCGGGATACGAGGTGCAAGTTGTGGATGAAAATGGATTACCTTGCTCCATTGGAGAAATTGGCGAGTTACAAGTGAGTGGTCCAAGTTTAATGTTGGGGTATTGGAATCGATTACAGGAAACACGTAAGGCAATCAGCGGTTCTACGATGAGAACTGGAGATCGATATAGGCGTGATCGTGACGGATTTTTCTGGTTTGTTGGGCGCAAAGATGAGCTATTTAAAGTAAATGGCCAATGGATTTCGCCATTGGAGATAGAAGATGTCTTACATCAGCATCCACAAATCCATGAGGTAGCTGTTACGTCCTCCGCTGAACAAGGTGAAAAATTGACTGAAGTTGTTGCCTATATTAGGCTCAAATCTCAACAATCATCTACCCTGGAGTTAGAAAGAACCATTTATCAGTTTGCTAAACAACGCTTACCACATTTTAAAACACCTAAGCGAATCTATTTTTTAGATAGCTTACCTCGTACATCCACAGGCAAAATCCATCGTCAACAGCTAAAAAATAAGTTAGCTAATGATGAAGCACTTGCCATTTCCCATTAACTTTTCTACTGAATGTCATTGACAGTAGGACAAGGTTTAAACCATTGACAAATGACGTGCAAATCTAATTAGGAGTTCTCCCATGGTATTGGAATTCAAACCCTCAACTAAGTATTATGAAACATTCATTCCCGGTACAAGAGAACCAACCGTTGTCTTAAATAACCTCCTTCAAGCGGGCATTTTTTCTAAATACGCCATGTATGTGGCAAACGATGAAACCCGTATTGCTGGTGGTGAATTGGCGAGGGTTTCGGTAAGTCAGCAGGAGGTTTCACTAAAAGGCTTAGATATATCCAAATCGGAACCCATTAGCGATCCCCTGAAACAAGTTGAGGATCTTCTGAATTCTTTAGCCCTTGAAAATTGGACAGCCTATGGTTATGTTGCCTTTGACATCACTCGTTTCTACTCTTCATATTCGAAGTCAATTAGTCAACCGCTTTGCCACTTCCTCATTCCTGAAACCGAATTGCATTTTACTAAGGAAGGAGTAAAAATCAAGACAACACAATCCCTAGAAAAAGTTAGAAATCAGCTGTTTGTTAATGCTGACCTACCCAACCTTGAGTCAGTATCACTCACCCTTGATAGTGGCGATCAAGAAACATATCAAAAGTCAGTCAGTGAAATGATTGATGCTATTCGAGGGGGACATTTACATAAGGCGATTATTGCACGGTCGCGTGAATTTACTGGGAATTTAGATGTTTTAGGCACTTATATAGTGGGGGCCAAGGTTAATAATGCAGCTCGTTCTTACTGTCTGGATTTTGAGAATATACAGGCTGTTGGATTTAGCCCTGAAACACTGATAGAAGTGAACCAAGATGGTTTTGTGACAACTAATCCTTTAGCTGGAACCCGGCCACGTGGGAATACTCTTGAAGAAGATTTGAAATTTAGTGCTGAGTTGTTTACCGATGCTAAAGAGGTTAAAGAACATGCGTTGTCTGTTTGGTTAGCACAGGATGAAATTACGGCTATTTGCTTGCCAGGAACAATTCAGATTTTCAACTTTATGGAGGTTAAGCGATATCGCTGCGTACAACATCTGTCGTCCAGGGTCGGTGGTCAGCTGCAACCAGATAAGACATTCTGGGATGCTTTGAAGGTTTTATTTCCAGGTATTACGGTTTCTGGTATCAATAAGGGTAAAGCCCTGGAATGGATTGATCGCCTAGAGTCTCAACCTAGAGGTATCTATGCTGGTGGAATTGGCTGGGTGGATAGTTGTGGTAGAGCAGATTTAGCGATCGCAATTCGCTCTGCCTATCAATATGGAGACCGTATTTATTTAAATGCTGGTGCCGGAATTGTTGCTGAATCAGTTCCTGAGAAGGAATATACCGAGTCGGTCAACAAAATGAATACCATGCTCACCAATTTAGTACTCAAGCCTTAGATAACAGGTGCTACCAATGGAAATGCCGGAAATGATGATAGATATCGAACGGCAAATTTCTCAAAGTTTATCTGATGGTCACCCTAATTATTCTAATGTGGTGAGTCACGGCATTTATCTAGTAGACATTAGTCGTTTCCAACTACTGAGGGATCAGCTAGGTAAATCGCTAGAGCAGCATTGTTTCACAGAACAAGAGCAGCGTAATGCATTTGTAGGTACTCGCCGTTTACATTTTTTTGCAGGTCGTTTGGCCGGGAAAAATGCAGTCGTCAGAGCACTGGGTCGAGATAATGTTCCTGAAAATTCTTGGCAAAGCATTGATATTCAGAAACTGCCCAGTGGTCAGCCATTAGTGGTTCTTAAGGGCGAAGTTCAGAACGTTGCACGTCAGCTGAGGATTAAAACCTGGTTGTTAAGTATTAGTCACACATCGACTTATGCCATCGCAAGTGCGATCGCCCTTAGTTCAAGGTGAAAAACAAGTTCAATACGAGTGACTACGCTATGTGCCATAACACCATGAACTCTTATTAGAACAAAGAGCTTGATGTCATCATCTTTCCTGTCTAGTCCATGGATTCTATCCATTTTTCAATGAATTTGTTCAAAGACAACGTGATTATGTGAGTGTAAACGTGTTCCATGACTGTCTATCAATCAGGAATTAGCTCACTGGCGGTGAGTTTTCCTAAGACTATTCGCACCAATGATTATTGGCGACAACAGTATCCTGAGCTGATTCCTCAGCCGCGTGATCGACGGGTGAGAAAATCTATTCAAGAAAATCCTACGCTAAACAATTTGGATATTTGGTCTCGGGCTGTTGCTCCATATTTATCGGATCCATTTCGAGGCAATGTTGAACGAAGAGTCATCGATGAGCATGAGTCTTCGCTGATGTTAGAGTGCGCGGCTGCAAAAGCTGCCTTAGATGCTAGCAAGCTTGCATCAAATCAGATTGATCTGATTGTTGTTAGTTCACTTTTCTCTAAAGGTGCAGGTGGGGGCAATGCAGTAGCTCTTGCTAATCAGTTAGGACTCAGTGTTCCTGCCTGGAATTTAGACTCAACCTGTTCCGGAGCTTTAATAGCTCTACAGAATGCCTGTGCTTTAGTTCAGACAGGGGAATATGCCAAGGTGTTAGTTGTCGCTTCTCACCTTGGATCCCATGCTGTCGAACCATCGGATACGCTGGCTTGGTCCATGGGTGATGGTGCGGGGGCTTTTGTGGTTGAGGCTTTAAAGCTAGGTCAGGGGTTACTCGGTAGTAAAGTCGTTAATACGGCATCTACCTGCGGTGCCTATATCCATGAATTGGTGATTGATCAGGCCGGTAACCCACGCTATCTCACTCGTACAGGTGAGAATATGAGTATGTTAGCGGCAACAGCTGTCGATTTTGTCCACGACTGCTGCACAGAAGCGATTAAAGCAGCAGGAGTCACGCTAGAGCAGATTGACTATTTTGCGTTTAGTACTCCCACACCATGGTACAGCCAGGTGTGTGCCCGAGCCTTGGGCATCAATTCAGAACGTGTGATTAATCTTTATCCACGCTATGCCAATATCGGACCTGTTTATCCCATCGCCAATCTTTATCATGGGGTCCTGGACGGTAAAATTTGCGAAAATGATTTGGTCTTAGTTTATAGTAATGGAGCTGGTGCAACAGCTGCTGCTATGGTCATTCGCTGGGGGTGTACGGCGCTAGGTCCGGCTCCGGCTCCTCCTATTCAAGTTGTTGTAGAGCAAGAGAAACCTGAGCACCTTCAGCAGTGTGCCCCTCAGCCAGTTTCTCTAATTAGTGGCAAGAAAGAAGCCCAAGTCCATCCTTATCGGGAGAAAATTCTAGCTGCTGAATCAAAGGCTCAAAGACCTCTCTTGGAAACTTACCTGTTAGAAATCCTCAGGGAATTGTTGCAGCATCCTGATCTTCACCTCGAATCGGATGAATCTCTTAGATATTTAGTTGACTCTTTAATGGCTTTAGAAATCAAGCGAAGAATTGAGTTTGATCTGGGCATTCAAGTTCCCATAGCCAAGCTATTCCAGAACGACGAGATTACGCTGTTAGCAGGATTTATATTGAATCAATTGATTGTTAATAATTTAACTACTCAGAGTTCTAGTTCTGATGCTGAAGAAGATTTACAAGAAATTATTCTTTGACATTCAATAATTCAAACAGGGAGCAATCAGGGGGAGAAGCGATGGATTTACAGCAAATGTTACTGGAGCTTTCTGAATTAGGTGTAAAGCTGTGGATAGACAAAAATAATAAGTCACAACTACATATTCGTGCCCCGCAAGGAGTACTTACCCCAGAATTGAAAAAACGTATAGGACAGCAGAAGTCGGAGATTCTGGACTTATTGGGTAACGCTACTCTCGATACCGTTACCCATGCATTACCCTCTGTGAATCCTGCCCCTCAGGACCGTCATCAGCCTTTTCCTTTAACAGATTTACAACATGCTTTTTGGATTGGCCGTAGTGGTCTGTTAGAACTTGGTGGTGTCTCTAACCATGGTTATTACGAAATTGACGGTGACAATCTAGATATCGTCAGGCTTAATCAAGCACTGAATCAGGTGATTCGCAGACATGATATGTTACGAGCCGTCGTCATGTCGGATGGTCAACAGAAAATCTTAGAGGACGTACCTGCTTATCAGATTAAGGTAATTGACTTAAGGTCACAACCGATGGACCAAGTTGATGCTCACGTTAAAACCACCCGAGATCAGCTTTCTCATCAAGTGTTGCCAGCTGATCAATGGCCCCTATTTGATTTTCGGGCAACCTTACTACCAGAACAGCGAGTTCGTTTACACGTTAGTTATGATTTACTGATCTTTGATGCATGGAGTTTATTTCTCCTCTTTGACGAGTGGTTTAAGCTTTATGAAAATCCTGAGCTAGCCCTGCCTGCATTGGAATTATCCTATAGAGATTTTGTCTTAGGTGAGCAAAAAATATCACAAACCAACTTGTACGAACGCTCTCGTCATTATTGGCTCTCACGGCTAGATAATTTTCCTGGGCCACCGGATTTACCCCTCGCCCAAAACCCTAAGGACCTAAAGCAATATCGATGCCAGCGTTACGAAAGTCGATTAGAGTCCCAAGATTGGCAACAGTTACAAAAGCTGGCAAAACAAGCTGGTTTAACGGCAACAGGCATATTGTTGGCTAGTTTTGCTGAAGTCTTGGGGCGATGGAGTAAAAAGTTACAGTTTGTGATGGCTTTGGTGCGTGAATATTCTGTCAGACAGATCAGTCCTTTAGGAGGTCGATCTTAGCCTTCAACAGGGTAGCTGTCCGGCATCC
>NZ_QXHD01000003.1:173985-210090 GCF_011009555.1 Adonisia turfae CCMR0081
CAATGAATTTCGCCGCAAGGTGTTGCAGCTACCGCCCAAACCTAAAGGTATGGACCTGTTGCACCGGGCGGATGGCAGTCCGATTCCCGTGCTCCATGGCTATAGCCAATATGTTGTTCCCCGACCAACCGACTGGCCAGATTCTGTCCATGTTAATGGCTATTGGTTCTTGGATCAACACGATAGCTGGCAGCCACCAGATGACTTAAAAGCATTTCTGGAGGCGGGGGCACCACCCATCTATATTGGCTTTGGCAGTATCTCTGGCAGTCAGCCCCAGCGACTGGCTAAAGTTGTTATTGACGCATTACAGACCACCCATCAACGGGGTATTCTGGCCACGGGCTGGGGTGGCCTGCAAACGGGCGACTTACCTAAAACAGTTTTTCAGCTAGATCAAGCCCCCCACGACTGGTTGTTTCCAAAAGTGTCAGCTGTCATCCACCATGGTGGTGCGGGTACAACTGCCGCAGGGTTGCGAGCCGGACGTCCCACGCTGATTTGTCCTTTCTTTGGCGATCAGCCATTTTGGGGCAAACAAATTTATACCCTGGGTGTGGGGCCAAAGCCGATTCCGCAAAAACAGCTGACCACCAGCCAGCTGGCTGAGGCCATGCATGATCTGGTTGCTAACCAAACCATGCGACGTAATGCTGAGACATTGGGTGAGAAAATTCGGGCTGAGGAGGGTGTGGAAAATGCGATCGCTGTATTAACCAACACCTTAGATATCCAATCATCAGCACCGAAATAAAACAGGTAGATAGCTCCAGTCAAAAAAATCAAGGATGTTAATGCAACCTGTGAAATCAACCAGCGTTTTCCCTGGATAAAAATTTTGGCGTTGGCAAGTTTGGGGATGAATTAGTCAGAAATGGGTACCTCTCCAAACTTGAGATAATGAATCAATAGACGATTTGAGTTTGTGTACAATGCTAAAAAAAGAGGGAAAGCCTTACTGGGCAGTCTATTGAAGACATTACTCAGTTAGCTCTCCAAAATACTGACTGCGGCTTTTTCTTTTGCATGAAACTTTTCTGGGCTCCATACAACATAATGCAACACTCTTGAAAATCCCAATTCTGACCTTTGAAGCTGTACTAGAGTGTATTTCTATAGGTATTTCGTTCAGCTGAGGTTAATGGAAGGTTAAGTCAAGCTTAACAGGACTTTAAAAATCAAGGTTGCTTTAAGAGATTTATATAAAGTTACTAGCTCACATTCTGTCTGGCAGTATTACATTCGTATACTTGCTACAAGACATAAAGGTACGCATCCTCCTTTTATTTCAATTAAGCTTGAAGAATACTCAAGCATCACATTTTTTGCACAGAGTCATCTGTAAAATATACAACAGACGATTGACAGAATCGTTTGTGTTGCGGCACTCACATACGGTCTACATTCATAAGAGACATTACAAAACAGACATACAACATGACTCAATCTTTTAATAGCCAATAGATTTTTCGTTGCGAAAAATAATGGTAACTGCTGAGTCCGTAGAAAAATCAGTCAAAGTCTTACATAGAGATCTTTGCAACTATTTTTCTACAGGAGAAGATTCTCATTTAAACACAAAAATGGATCTCTTATTGCGAAAGATAGTTTTCTATTCATGCTAGTAAGAACAATATGTACCATTTAAGTGTTTTTGAAATCTTGTCAGTTAAATCCAGAGTCTGAGTAGTTACCTTTGGACACATAGAACAATAATGAAATACTCACCATATTCTCGTGTCTCATGGGTTGAGTACTTTCTAGTGCTCTTTACTCTTTCATGCTTACTGATAACCTTCAATCGCTTGATGTCGGTCTAGTTTCCTATTGATTTTAGTATTGTTGCACTGGTCGGCATCCTGCTATTAATTTACTTCTACCTCCAACAGCTTTCTTTGTAAACGTCTTTTTACATACGAGAAAACATGAATATTTTAATAGCTGGCCCTAGTTTAGAAGAACAGGGAGGAATGGGTTCGGTTCAGCAACATATTATTAAAGGCATATCTCCTTACGCTAATTTAAAGCATGTTGTCACCTGGGATGGTTCTTCAGGCAAACCATCTCTGTGGGCTACAATTATGATCTTTTCAAAATCTGTCCTTATATTTCTAAGAGAACTACTCAAAACAAAGGTTGATTTGGTTCATCTTCACGTTTCTGAAAGAGGAAGTGTTGCACGTCATTTGATCCTCATGACCATAGCTCTCGTTTTTCAAAAACCTGTGCTACTACATACGCATGGTAGCGAGTTTCATTTGTTTTATAATCGGTTGCCTTTGCTGGCAAAATCACTGGTTGATTGGGGGGTTCAAAGGAGTTTTCTCATCAGTTTATCTGACAGCTGGGAATCTTGGTATATAGAACACTGTAGCCTAGATCCTGAAAAAAGTTTCGTTCTCAAAAATCCTGTCAATTTTCCAGTTGAGATTCCACAACGAACAAACGCAGATAGAGTGAAAATCGTATTCCTGGGAAAGATAAATCAACGTAAGGGAGTTTTTGATCTATTACATGCCTTTAGTCAATTGCAACCGCAATTACAAGCACAAGCACGCTTGATTTTTGCAGGTTCAGGTGACAATGAGGAGCTTCTAGAATTAGCCCGTAGTCTCGATATCTA
Source organism: Adonisia turfae CCMR0081 (assembly GCF_011009555.1). Taxonomy (GTDB): domain Bacteria; phylum Cyanobacteriota; class Cyanobacteriia; order Phormidesmidales; family Phormidesmidaceae; genus Leptothoe; species Leptothoe turfae. The sequence continues at coordinate 176,609 of NZ_QXHD01000003.1, forward strand.
CAGTCATATGAATTTACTGGGTTGGATCAATACAGTTCAACGAGACCAGCTGTTAGCTGATGCTAGTATTTTTCTACTCCCATCTTATAATGAGGGGCTTCCCATGGCTTTGTTAGAAGCCATGGCCTTTGGTGTACCTCCAGTGACTACATCTGTTGGCGGAATTCCTGAAGTTGTCATTAGTGGTGTCAATGGCATCATAGTGAATCCAGGAGATATTAAAAATCTTACAGAGGCAATAGCAACTTTAATTAGTCAAGCAGATCTTCGAAAGAAAATGGGCTATCAGGCTCGAGAATCCGTGCGGTCCTTGAGTACAGAGAACTACGTTAAGTCTTTACTTGAAATCTACTGCAAGATTACAAATTTAGAAATCGTTCCTGAGCAATATAAATCAATCGTAGAAAATAAAGCTGTCAATATCTAAGAAAAAACATAAAATATGAACAAAATCATATAATGATAGTCTAATAGACTACAGATAAACACCAGAGATTAAAGCAATGAAAATCACAGTTTGTGCTCTTTCTTTAAAGCACTCGGATAGCTTAAAAATAGATAAAGTAAGCTTAAAGATCTGGTAAATAGGATTTTCTAATTAACTATCACTATGATGAATTTTCCACATTTTTCCATCAACTATATAACTAGATAGCTACTTAATAGTAGCTCTATAACCCTTAGGTCCTAAGGTGGAATTTATTGGATTTTGTCTGTTTGGCTAAATTACTAATTATTTAATCAAACAGAAAGTATGATTTATTTTTATATATTAACTGACTTACCATGGAATCAAAAATGCATCCTGAAGATATAGATTTTCAAAAATATTTTCGAATTTTAAGGCAGTATTGGTTGCCTGGTGTTTTGATCTGGAATATTCCAATTATATTATCAATTATTACACTAATTAATAGCGAAGATATCTATCAAGCTTCTGGCAAACTATTGCTTAAAAAGAGAGATCCAACACCTAATTTAGTCTCTGCTGAAAATACTACTGAGCTGGGAACTCTAGAATCTCTTTCTAATACAACGACTCCACTAGATACCGAAAAAGAGATTCTACTCTCGAATCCTATTATTGAAAAAACCATTCAAGTATCCAATCTAAATGATGTAGATGGCCAACCACTGACTTATGAAGATTTTATAGAAAATTTAAGTGTAAAGAATGAGCCTGGCACAGATGTTTTAAGAATCCGCTATCAAAGTACTGATCCTCAAGAAGCAAAGTCTGTTGTCGATACTCTTATGAAAAACTATGTTGACAATAATATAAAAGCTAATCGAGCAGGGGCCGCTGCTGCTCGAGATTTTATCAATCAACAACTCCCTAGAGCTGAGGCTGAACTCCTTGAGGCTGAAAACGCCGTCCGTCGCTTTAAAGAAGAAAATATTCTACTTAATCCTAATGCAGAGTCTACAGAAGTTATCAGTCAGACTAGCAGTTTAAATAATAGGGTGAACACTATCAAGGCAGAGCTTATTAGGATAACAGGTCAAATTTCAGCACTTCAAAGTGCCGTTGATCTTGATATAAATGAAGCACTAACTTTAAATATTTTAAATCAGGAGAATAGTGGAGTTCAGAAAGTACTTTCTGAACTCCAGCTGGTTGAAGACCGGTTGATTATCCAACGTGCTGAGTTCACCGATAAAAGCCCTATTGTTATCGATTTGGAAAATAGGAGATTAGCGCTGGAGACTCAGTTAGAAAATCGCATATTCGAGGTCATAGGGCGCTCAGAGGAGGTATCTAGCCAAATTCTCCAAGCAGGTGATTTGCAAAAAGAATTATCAGCCGATTTAATTAGATCAGAGATTAATCGTCAGGGTTTACTTGATGAATTAGCATTTCTAGAGGAGCAATTAGAGTTTCTAAATCTACGGACTAGAGAAATTCCAAGATTAGAACAACAGTATACAGAATTAGTTCGACGATTAGACAATGCTCAGATAGCTTACAACACTCTAGCCACAAGCCTTCAAAGAACTAGAATTATCGAAAGTCAGAACATTGGTAATGCAGAAATTATCAGCCCAGCTGTAATATCCCTTAACCCAGTTTCCAGTGGAAGCAAAACAATAGTCATCATTGGTTTTCTTATCGGTGGGTTCCTCTATATAATTACAGTTTTTGTCTGTCATCTTCTAGATCCAAGGCTGAGAACTGGGAAAGAACTCAGCCAGCTTTTAAATTACCCATTGTTAGGCGAAATACCATTCGGTTCAGGAGGGGTATATCCTTATAACTTAGATATTAATTCAAGTATAGATGTGGCAGAAATTTTAGAAATATCACTGACATCTTATTTAGACCCAATATCTGTAGAAGCTTACCGAGGGCTTAGAGACAAAATAAGAGATTTAATAGAGGATAGTTCTCTCAAAACTTTTACAGTTATAAGTTTCTTAAATGGTGAGGGAAAATCTACTATTGCAGCAAACTTAGCTGCCGCAATTTCGGAACTTGGAAAACGAGTTTTATTAATTGATAGTAATTCTCACAATCCTTCCCAAAATAAAATTTGGGAAAAATCTTCTTCTGAAGGGCTAGAAAACTTTCTTTTAGGACATATCACATGGGAAAACGTAAAACAAAAGATAAACTCAAATCTAGATATTCTTCTAGCGGGTCATTCTAGTCTTGATACCTCTCTATTAATCGGTTCTGAGCGAATGAATCAATTGATTCAGCATCTTAAGAAAGAATATGATCTAATTATTATTGATACTCCTTCACTCAATCAATATCCTGAATCCTTGTCTTTAAGTCGTATGACAGATGGAATATTGTTAGTATCAAGATTAGGAATGATTAATAGCTCGCAAGCAGTCACTGCAAGAAATATGCTCAAGAAGATAAATAAAAATATTTTGGGATTAGTAGTTAATTGTGGAAGAAATTTAGATTATAAAAAGCATTCTAAGATAGTAGATAAACAACATCAAAAACCTAGTCAAAATAAACATAAAATTTACAACTTGAGTTAACTACACAGCTATTTGGCTTTGCAGAAAGATTCACTGACAAACAGGAAGTGTGAGGCGAAATCTTTTCTAGACTAACGCTATTACTTGATTAAAAATATAGCGTTAGTCATCGTTATATATTCGACTACTATTGTAGATATTTAGTTCTTTAATTCCTCATAATGAATAGACCTCTAGTTAGTATTCTCATTAACAATTATAACTATGGACACTTTTTACAAGATGCTATCCAAAGTGTTTTAAACCAAACATATAAAAATATTGAAATCATTATTGTAGATGATGGTTCTACTGATAATTCTAGAGATATCATCAAAAAATATGATGAGAACGTAATTTCCATACTTAAAGATAATGCAGGTCAAGCTTCAGCATTCAACATAGGTTTCTCAAAGAGTAAAGGAGAAATTATATTATTTTTAGATTCAGATGATATCTTTTTGCCTGGTAAAGTTGAAAAGATAATTCAAATATTTGAAGATAATCATAATATCGGCTGGTGTTTTCACGCACTTGAATTTACAGATAAAGATCTAGTAGTTCTCAAAGACAAAAAAACTTATGCCCTCTTTAATGAGAATAATAAATCTGGCGTATATGACCTTAGAAATCATATTAATCGGGGCAAGGTAGGATGCAAAATCCCCTTAAATGGAACAGCCACATCTGGCCTCTGTTTTAAGAGATCTTTACTAACTAATATTCTTCCAATGCCAGAAGAAATTAGAATTACCAGTGATGACTATATAAAATGTGCAGCTTTTGTTTCGACACCAGGTTATTTTCTTTTAGAAAAAATTGCTCTACAACGAATACATGGAAACAACTTATATACACTTAGAGAAGATGAACAAAAACAATTTACTAAGAATAAGATTGAAATTTTAACAGCCTATTGGCTAAGAAAAAACTTTCCACTGACCCGTAAGTATGCCAATAAGATATTTGGGATCTCCATCAATAAACATAAGTATTTGGGCGAGCGAGATAGCTCTTTAAGGGAAAGAATCGGTGATTATAGATCCACACTAAATATTCTCGAAAATTTAGATCTTTGCGTGAGATCTTTCTATTATCACCTCAAGCGATAGGGTAATGTAATGAGATATCTTTTGATTAATTCATGGCAACAGTTTCTTGCCAGTATTATGTTGATTTGGTTTCGAGTATCACGACTTATTATTTCGCTTTCATCTATTAAAATAATAAAGAGAGCTTTTGAGCTTAGAGAGTACATTTTTTCAGGGTTTTCAATAATATTTTTTACAAATTTACTTCGACTGAATAGTCTATTTCGAAGCTCGGAAGGAGAGTTAGGATCTTCAAGCTATGGCTCAAATTTTTTGGCACCTATTAATTCTCTTATACAGCACACTATATTTCTTATTGTAATTATATTAGTTGTTAGTCATTGGCAAGAGATAACTCGTGTATTTGTGAGGAGCATATTTCTTTGGGGACTAATCATATTAATACTTTGCTCATTTTTATGGTCGCCCTTACCAGATATAACTCAACGTAGCTCTTTAGCTCTCTTTCAGACCTATTTATTCGGAGTTTACTTTGCGTCAAGATTTACATTAGAGGAACAATTACGAATTTTATTTTTTTCATTAAGTATCACAGGTATTTCCAGTCTCCTATTTAGCTTGGCTTTCCCTAGAAATGCCATAGAAGCCGGAGTCCATGCTGGTGCCTGGCGTGGTCCCTTTGAGCAGAAAAATCTTTTTGCTCGATTAATGGTCCTTGGTTCAACAGTTTGTCTAGCTATCACTCCAAAAAATAATAAGGAACGCTATATAATTTTGGGTGCTTTAGCGCTTTTCATAGTGTCAGTAATCCTGACAGCATCTAAAACTGCATTAGGGTTAGTTATTCTTTTAATAGTCTTGAAGCAATTCTATAAAGTTTGTTGGTGGAAGGGGACAAAAGCCATCCCTTTTTTACTAACGCTTTTTTTGATTACAGCCTGCTTCATACTGTTCATAGTAGGAAATTATGAAAGTCTAATCACATCTGCAGGACGCGACCCAACTTTATCAGGAAGGACAATCATTTGGTCGGCCCTGATAGATAAGATTCAGGAACGGCCCTGGTTAGGCTACGGCTATATGGGCTTTTGGTCAGGGTTGGATGGAGAGTCAGCCTACATTGCTAAAGCATATGGCACTACCTATGTCCCTCCCCACTCACATAACGGTTTTTTTGAATTGATTCTGGCATTTGGCCTATGGGGCGTTCTATTATTTGGGTTTAGCTTATTGAGTATTACAAGACGTGCCATTATCTCAGCACGCTTAAATCAGACATCGGAAGGGCTTTGGCCATTATTATATGTGTCATTTATTCTCTTTTATAACCAAACTGAAAGTACTTTAATAGAACATAACTCAATCTTTTGGGTCATTTATGTTGGGCTTGCTTTTTCAAGATTCATTTCACATAACGATACATTTAATCAATTAGGAAATCAAAAGAATCAAACATTAGTACATGAATTTACTGAATTATCTTAGCCAACTTGTATACATATATTAGTTATTCTTTCATCATATTGAGGCAGTATTAGTATGTCACAAATGATATTCAGTTCCTCTTTCAGGATAGCAAATAAAATCATTAAATCCTATGTAGCTATAAAGCAGTAAAATTGCAATAGGCTCTCTAGAAAATTGACTGTTTTATAACTAGATAAAAAGCTTATATCCTATCTTTTTAAAGACATAGAAATACACAAAATGGTTAGAATTATTTTAAGTGGTGGCATTGGCAATCAACTTTTTCAATACTCAGCAGCACGTGCTTTATCTTTAGAAAATAATGCTGATTTAATTATCGATAAACCAACTGCAAAAAGCATTAAAAATTGGAGAGGCTATGCACTATCGTACTTTCAAGTAGATGCGAAACAGTCTGAATTATTGACATCAATATTTCGAAAATTGATGTTAAATAAAAACTTTTATCTATGGATTAATGAATCTGTTTTTTTTGAGAAGAATAAATTTTCTTTTTATGATGATTTTTTTAAACTCCCAAAAAATACAACATTATTTGGTTATTTCCAAAATGAGAAGTACTTTAAAGGTCATGAACATCAAATTCGACGTGACTTAAAGTTTTCGAATTTAAAGCTAGATAATAAGAGCATTAGAGTGTGCGATCTTATTAATAACTCTAATTCTGTTTCTGTTCATGTGAGAAGAGGTGACTATGTAAACAGTAGCATTTTTGATGTATGTACTCCCACCTATTATAAAAAAGCTATTGATCTATTTAGAAAAAATTTAAATAATCCTAAGTTTTACTTTTTCTCAGATGATATCAAATGGTGCAGAGACGTTTTTTCTGATAGTGATTATAGCTTTTGTGATTTAGAGCAAGCTAGGAAAAATCCTTTAGTTGACTTATATCTCATGAGTCAGTGTAAACATAACATTATTGCCAATAGTACTTTTTCATGGTGGGGTGCATGGTTAAACTCTTACTCATCAAAAAGTGTTGCTGCTCCATATATGTGGTTTAAAAAGCCAAATGATCCTGTCAATGACATTATCTGTAAAGACTGGCTCAAAATCAAATGGTAGAAACTATTTTTGCCCATACTTTTAGCCATACATATACGTAGATGAATTCATTTTTTGTAAGATATTAACAAGCTTTTTAAGCTCTCAGTATTTATCCCAAACTGCCGAAAATGGGTCTTGTGTCTAGTCTCCTCTAATTTTGGGGAACTGAAGGGGCCTCAATATCTAATAGTTAATCGGAAATACTTTCTTATTTTTTTGGAGTTAACTCATTTTTTTGCAGAGTTCTTTTTGAGATATATATTTCTAAAGAATTTAAAATAGAAAGCATATTAATACAATCAAATAAAGTATCTATAAGATGATAATCACCACTATATTTTTCTCCTATTTTAATTTAGAAAAATATTTTAAAAAACCTATCTTTATTTTTTTAATTTAAGTTAGTTGCTGTGTATATTTACTTTGTAGAAATTGTAATGAATAAGTTAGCTATATTTCTATCTTCTCTGGATGGTGGTGGTGCAGAGCGTGTCATGCTCAATTTAGCTTATGGGTTTGCTATAAAAGGCATTCATGTAGATTTATTGCTTGTCAAAGCAGAGGGGCCTTACCTTGCTCAAATACCATCCAATATCAATTTGATAAACTTCAATAAATCGAAGCTTTTTCAGAGCTTACCAACTTTAATTCGATATATTCGTAAAGAGTCTCCGACAGCTTTAATATCTGCACTGGAAGACACAAACTTTATTATGCTGTGGGCTTGTCGCCTAGCAGGAAGTAGGACGCAGTCAGTTGTCACAGTTCATAATCAGTTATCTATTGAAGCCAAACATGCAACCCAACTGAAACGTAAACTAACACCTACTTTGGTAAGTTATTTTTATCCATGGGCTGACAAGGTAGTTGCTGTTTCAAAAGGAGTTGCCGCTGATCTAATGCAGATTGGTGTTCCTAAGGAGAAAATAGACGTTATCTATAACCCTATTTTAACTGATGACTTAACAACTAAGTTACAAGAATCAGTCGAACATCCTTGGTTAAAACCAGGAGAGCCACCTGTCATTCTTGCAGTTGGTCGATTGACTGAGCAAAAAGATTATCCATCTTTGCTAAGAGCTTTTGCTCGTGCCCGACAATTACAAAAAATAAAATTGATTATCTTAGGGGAGGGAGAAGATAGAGTTGCCTTAGAAGCCCTAGCACATACACTCAACATTGCTGATGATATTGACTTTCCAGGATTTGTTTCTAACCCTTATGCTTACATGGCAAAAGCAACAGCCTTAATTCTTACGTCTGCTTGGGAAGGGTTTGGCAACGTTTTAGTAGAAGCAATGGCAGCGGGGACATCTGTGATCGCTACCAATTGTAAAAGTGGTCCTGCAGAAATACTTGCTCATGGTGAGTATGGAAGTCTTGTTCAAGTTGCTGATATAGAGGGAATTGCATCAGCTATCACAAACGTTATTCATTCTCCTTCCGAATCTCTTAAACTCAAAAAGCGTGCATCCGATTTTTCTTTAAAAGCAGCACTAGAAAAGTACCAAAAGGTGTTATCTCTTTGATAATTCGAAACTTACAAGAGAGGATTAGTAAAATCTAGGATTTTAAGATTAGTTATTAGTTATGCAAAAGCAATGAAAAATACGACTCTACAGGTAATAAAAGTTTATGTTAGATAAACTAGCCAAGATTCTTTCGGGTAAGCTTAAAAGTGACCAACGAAAAATTTTAATCAATATTGGTTGGCTAACATTTGAAAAAGTATTCCGGATGAGTATCGGGTTTATAACCCTATCTTGGACAGCTAGATTTTTAGGCGTTGAACAGTTTGGCGCTTTCAATTTTGCCCTTGCTTTTGTGGGCTTATTTACTCCTCTCTCAAAACTTGCTTCAGATCAAATTGTTTTTCGCGATCTTGTTACTGATCCTGGAAATAAAGAAAAGATACTAGGGACAGCTGCTACAATCAAGTTTATCTCTAGCGTAGCGATTTTCTGCATTGCAACATTTTCAATTCTATTTCTTAAACATGATGAGCCTCTGATTTGCAAATTAGTCATCATAATTTCAGGGGCATCCCTTGTTAGTGGATTTAATGTTATCGAGACTTGGTTTCAATCTCAAGTTGAGGTTAAGTATACAATTTGGGCAAAGAACTGCATATTCATCCTGATTACAATACTACGAATTACACTACTCCAAGCAGAAGCACCTGTTGAATTCTTTGCATGGTTGGTGGTTGCTGAAAGCTTATTCAATATAATTGGCTTTATTTTTGTCTTTCAAGTGGTAGGACATAATATTTTTGCATGGCAATATGATTTTACTATTGGTAAAGAGTTATTGCGCATTAGCTTCCCTCTAGCATTTTCAACACTAGCAATTGTGGTTTATATGAAAATTGATCAAGTCATGCTTGGTCAGCTTTCAGATCAGAAATCTGTTGGCATCTATTCGGCAGCTGTGCGACTCTCAGAACTTTGGCCCTTTGCTTCAACAATGATTGTACGTTCTCTAGCACCATCGATTATTTCCGCGAAAAAAACAAGTGAGACAGATTACTACAGAAAACTTCAAAATCTTTCTAACTTGCAAGCCTTGTTAGTTTATTGCATTGCAATTCCTATGACCTTTTTAGCTACCCCCCTCGTAGTTTTGGTGTTCGGCCAGGAATATAGTGCTGCAGGTCTTGTTCTGTCCATTCATATTTGGTCATCTATGTTTCTTTTTTTGGGTTATGTCAAGGAAATTTGGATTACTACAGAAGAACTGACTTGGTTTGCTTTTAGTTTTACAGTATTTGGTGCAATAGCAAACATAGCTCTCAATGCTTTATTAATTCCCATGTATCAAGAAGTAGGAGCTGCTCTAGCAACAGTCATCTCTTACGGGTTAGCAGATTACGTTATATGTTTTGTTTATCCTTCTGCACGCCGATTTGGATGGATAATGACACAAGCCATGACTTTAGGGTTAATCAAATTTGACTCTCGAGTATAAACAATTCAAGGTTCTACTCTACTAAACGGGAACAATATTTGAGTTTTTTTGTCTTAAGCAAATAACAACAGCTATATACAAGAAGAAGAAGAAGAAGAAGAAGAAGAAGAAGCTATGACTGATCAACAAAAAAGCAATAGTGAGAAAGCCGGATTTCATTTGCTTCCCTTTTTTATTTACCTCAGTAATTAGAAGTTATCCAAAGTAATCTCTACAAAATTGAATTATTAATGTAACTCTTGGAGTAGCGGACATGAAGTTGAATATTAGTATTGGAATCCTAGCCTATAATGAGGCTAATTTAATTAATGAGACTCTGCAATCATTGTCTAATCAATCTATATTTAAAGATTCAGAACTAGATTGGGATATCGAAGTTATTGTTGTTCCAAATGGATGCACTGATAATACCCAAGAAGTTGCACAGACGGCATTGGAAAAACTTATACTCAGCGAAACTATTAAAAAACAATTTTCTTGGAAAATTTGTGAACTTAGTTTAGCAGGCAAAGCACGGGCCTGGAATGCCTACGTCCATGAATTTTCTAATTCTGTGGCTAATTATCTGATTTTGATGGATGCTGATATCAAATTTATTGAAGAAACAGCTCTCCGAAATTTGATATTGGCCCTAGAGACCAATTTTGATGCGCATATCTCCACAGATAAACCTGTAAAAGATGTGCTCTTAAAATCAAATAGAAACTTGATTGAGCATTTATCAGCTTTAGCTTCAGGAGTATCTGGAGCTGCAGATGATGAAGTCTGGATCTGTGGTCAACTTTACTGTGCTCGTGCACCTATGCTTCGCCGTATCACAATACCTTTAGGTGTTGAAATGGATGATGGTTATCTTTGGGAGATGATTGTTACTGATATGTTAACAACTTCTAGGAACTTCAAACGCGTTGTCCGTGCTAAAGATGCTTCGCATATTTTTCAAGCATATACAGACTTAAAAAAGTTGTTAAGTCATGAGAAATGGTTAATTATTTCTGACACAGTTAATTCGTTCGTCTTTGATTACTTAAAGTCAAGCAATTTTATTGGCGAAGAACTGAGCTTAAAAATACAAAGAAATAATGAGTTTAATCCAGATTGGGTAGAAGATTTAGTACAAGCAAGAATATCGTCAATGGGTAGATGGGTGATCCCAAATTGGTTTCTATATAGACGATTTAAAAGTTTAAATAACCATAGCTTTTTCAAGCTTATTTGGATGTTTCCCATTGCTTTTATGGCTTTTATTATGGATATATATATATCTACACTAGCCAACTCAGCCTTGCATCGAAAAGCGTGACTTTAGCTCGATAATAAGAGGTAAAGTTAAGCCTAAATACTTCATTCTATTTTATTTAATAAAGTGCCTATATCAAAGTCAGTTAACAACTTATATTCTAGTTAAATAGATATATGAAAATTTTAATCGTAAGACTAAAAATCATACTCTCAAGAATCAAAATTCTATACTTCAAATTTCTGATTTTTATATTTGGCTTACTTTGGAGAAAAGCCTTAGATAGAAATCAAAGCATCGATATTCTTAAAGAGGGTATTATATATAAAAAAGATAATAAACAGATCAACATAGCCGATATAAAATCTACTGATGGTTCAAAGCTACTGAGCTTAGATGATTTCAAAGAGCCTCATAATGTTGATAAAAACAATATATATTTTGAACCTAGCTATGTTTGGAAAATAACAGAAAATAGCACCATTAAGAACCTTAGTCTAACTAGTTCAGGAATCGCAATTCTAAATCAAAAACTACTCCTTGATTTAGATTATGGAAATGTTTCTGGATATAAGGAACTGCCATGGAAATTTAATACAGTTGAATACCCAATGGTTGTAGCGCCTTGGTCACATCCCACATCATTTAGCTATTTTGGTTTTGTTGGATTAATACTTAGTAAATTATGCCGAATAGAGCATGCTTTAGGGAAAGACATATGGAAAGATTCTAGACTTTGCTACCCATTGTATAATACTCAGTATGAGCGAGAGTATTTAAGTTACCTGAACATTCCAGAAAGTTCAATAATTGATACAAGAAATAAGAATTTTCAAATAAAAACCAAAACTCTGATACTTGCAAATAATCAATCTAAGATAAATAGAATTAGTCCACATGATATTAGCTTGCTACGTCAAAAATTTCTCCCACAGATTCCTGTCAATAGTCCAGGTAGGCGACTATTTCTACCTAGACGAGGAAAACGAATTATTGCAAATGAGTTAGAGGTCCGGGATTTACTTGAGAATATTTTTGAATTCGAAACTGTGGAAGATAAGAATCGCAGTATTGAAGAGCAAATTATCCTATACCAAGAAGCATCAATAATTGTAGCCCCCCATGGTGCTGGCTTAACTAATCTAATTTGGTGTAATCCCGGCACACAGGTTGTTGAATTATTTTATGGAGGTTATAGAAAGGCTGGTTTCTATTACCTGAGTCAGGTTTTAGGCCTCAACTACTCTTGTGTGATAGATGATAATTTTAATATTGAAAACTTTGTCAATCAATATCATGATATGCAAGTTGACTTGCACATTCTTAGAAGTACCTTAGACAAGGTTTTAACCACTAAGAATTCAAGAATAGAGAGTCCTTAAACTTAAAGACTCTCTAAGTTTTTCTCTGATAGTTTGTATTTGAGCATCCTTGATGAAGAAATCATGTGAAATCAACAGTATTTAAGAAACAATGTTTACGTTAAAAGTTTTTCAGTTTTTTTCGTCAATAAAATCAGGTTTGATACTAGCAGTAATATACCTATTTGTTATTGCTTTAATAGTTGTAATATGGTTGCAAACGCTGATCTCACCAGAACTATTATTGCGAGATGTATTTACGCTTACAGACGTTCCTCCATACTATGGCTTGCTTTCAAATTTTGGAATCTTTCTATGGTGCACGACAGCATCAGTCAGTTTATTTAGCGCAGTTATATTATCTTACAAAAAAAGAGAACGAGGATTTTCCTTATTCTTTCTATTTTTCGGTTTGATTAGCTTGATACTCATGCTAGATGATGGCCTCTTACTTCATGAGAGTGTTGTTCCGAAAATATTAGAAAATATTTTTTCCTATAACACAGCTGAGATGCTTTTGCCTTTGTCTTATGGAAGTGCAGTTATATATTCCTTGCTCAAATTTCGCAAGATAATTCTAAATACCAATTACAAATTTCTTTTTCTGGCTCTATTGTTCTTGTTCTTTTCGCTAGTTGCCGATCACCTTATACCACTGCCAGATGGTGGAAGGTATTGGTTAAGAGATGGAGAAAATTTTTTGATTGAAGATGGATTTAAACTGTTAGGAATTGTTACTTGGTCATTCTATTTTATCCAAACAAGTTTAAGTCGTATAATCTATCTGACTAGACATACAGGGGCTAACAGACTGAAATGATCTATTTTTAAAGCTTAGCTCAACTTTATCCATTAGGCTACATAACAAGGTAAATCAGACCAAGAGACCAAGATAACTGAGCGTTGAGGATCGGCTAGTCTACGACACTCTTCATATCACACAGAATCATCCAGGGATGGAGTTTGATCACCAGAGTCCAGGCGCACTAGCTAGCCCAGAGATTTTCTAACCAGCAATCAATGGCAACATGATTGCCAAATACATAGGGGCTTTCACTACATAGACAAAACTGCCCAGCCCGAATCCAGTTGGGCAACTCAGCAATGTTGAAGGGGCTCCAGTATGGATCATGATTCGCGTCAGCATGATGGAGGCGTGAGATAGTTAAAACCGTTACGTGTTTTTCAACTATCCTAAAGATAATCAAGCAGATGTCTCTAACACGTCCCTAATGCGTCTCAGTTAAATCAATTCTCAACTGCTCCCAGCGCCTTCAAAGACTCTTTTTGAGCAGCGGTTAACCCTTGCACATCGGTAATATTCATATTCTCGTAAGGTCTGGGCACCATCAGCGTCTTCAAACATTCACCCGTAGCAACAGTCCAAAATCGAATCGTTTGATCCGAACTGCCACTGGCCAGTATTTGACCATCGGCGGTAAAGGATAGTGAATTGACACGTCCATGATGTAAATCTAGAATCCGTAACAATTTGCCTGTGTTAGCATCCCAAAGCTTAACCGTCTGATCGTCGCCACCCGTGGCGATGGTGCTGCCATCCGGGCTAAAATCAGCCGCCCAAACAGTTGACTGGTGCCCTTGCAGAGTTTTTAGCAGCTTACCCGTCTTAGGATTCCACAGTTGTACTGTGCCATCATCACCGCCGATCACTAACAGTTGACCATCACAATGGAACCCTAACGTCCAGGTGGCAGTTTTTTGACTTTGCAAAACAGTGAGCAATTCTCCCGTTGCCGTATCCCACAGTTTAATGGCACCATCCATACCCGTACTGGCAAAGTATTGACCATCCGGGCTAAAGCGAGCTGCAAATACCCAACCGTCATGGGCCTCAATGGTTTTAATCACCTGCCCAGAGGGCACATCCCATAGGCGCACTGTTTGGTCGAATCCACTACTCAACAGCAGTTGACCATCGGCGCTAAATTCTACGAAATATACGGCAAAATCATGCCCATGCAGCATCTTCAAAAGCCGACCTGTTGCCACATCCCATAGACTGATAGTGTTCTCAACACCACTACCGGCTACCATCTTGCCATCGGGACTGACCGCCACCCCTAAGACGGCGTCACTCTGCCCTTCGAATGTGCTGATCAGCTCACCCGTCTCTACATGCCAAAGTCTCACCTTGTGATCGCTACTGCCACTCACTAAGAGAGGTTTATTAGGATGAAAACGCACTGAGTTCACCCAACTGGAGAAGCCCTGCAATGCCTTGAAAAGACGTTTCTGGGGTATTTCCCATAGTCTAATGGTGTGATCATTGCTGCCAACGGCCAACTGTTGACCATCGGGGCTAAATGCCAGGGCCCATACGAGGCTAGTATAAACGGTTGCAATGCGCAGTAGCTGGCCGGTTTTCGGGTTCCATAACTTGGTTGTAGCATCAGCACTACCGCTAGCAAGATAATGACCACAGGGGCTAAACGCCACGGATGAGATCCAATATTTGTGTGCTTGGAATGTTAGTTCAATTTGTCGGGTTTGCCAATTCCAGATGCGAATACTGCCATCATTTTCACCAATAGCCAAATACTGCCCATCTGGACTAAAACTGACACATTTAGGCTCAGTTTCACAATGCCAGACAGTGATCACGTCTCCCGTTTGGGTGTCCCAAATACGCAGGGTTTTATCAACGCTAACACTGGCAATTTGTTGGCCGTCTGGGCTAAAGACAGCTGCATTAATCTGTTGAGTATGTCCGGTTAATCGATGTCGAGGTTTGTAGGTGTTTAAATCCCACAGGATCAAATGAGTGTCAAGGCTACCGCTCACTAGCAAATTATCGGTGGGGCTAGTATTTATGGTCCAGACAATACCTGTATGCTCTTTTAGCACCTGAATCAATTGGCCTGTAGCGACATCCCAAATATTGATTTCTCCAGCCTTGCCTTCAGTCGCTAAGTGTTTACCATTATGGATAAAATCCACAGCAATCACCCAGCTGGTTGACGCTTCTTTTATGATCAAGATCGGTCTCTGATCAACCGTTCGCCAGACAACAACTCGCCCATCTCCTTCACCGGTGGCCAGAAGTGAGCCATCAGGACTATAGGCAACACTGGCAACAGGATCTAAGGGTTGATTAAATGCCGCTTCTTTAAATACAGTATGGGAAAAGTCAACCTGTTGCAGAGGCACATGCTGTAGATAGGCATGATAAATTGTTAGTCTTGATAAATCCAACTCCGTAAAGTCTATAGCCAGGGCCCACGCAAGATTAATCAGATTGCCAGCGCTATAGCCAGTGGCTTGCTTCTGAAGTGATTGCAGGATTTTGAGATGGTCCAGAATAGCCGGTTCTGGATGCGATAACGATTGCCTCAACTGCTCAGCAACAACCTGTAAGATCAGCCTTTCTTGGCTCTCTCGTACAAAATCTTTGACAGTCGTTTTAATTAAGGCATAGGTGACTGTTGCCAGAGATTTTAGGGGCTGGCTGCTAAAACACTCAGGATCAATTAATTCCTCACCGATCTGTTCAATCAGCCGATCGATGACATACTCCATAATCACCGGCTGCTGGGTATAGGTATTACCCCGTCGTTCAATTAGAGAACGCCAACAGAGCGATTCGATGGCTTCAATTAATTTGGTCTTATGGCAGGACGGATAAATATCCGCCTTGAGTTCAGTAATTGTGGTCCAATCGCGATTAATCGCCAGCCAGGTCATGACCGTTTGTTCCAGGGGAGAGAGACGGTCAAACTGAACATCTAACAATTTTCGTGCACCATTAAAGAGCAAGGTGTCTTCTTCTAGAAATAGGGAGATATCGCCATCAAACACATCGCGGATAGAACTGCTGATGATCTGCAGCGATAGGGGACTGTGGCCGTAGCGATCGCAAAGCCGTTTTTTATCATCTTGGCTACCCACCAGTTGCTTCGCTTCAATCAGAGCCAGTGCCGCCTCCGGCGAACCTTCTAACTGCAACACCTGCACCGCAGGATTTGCCTCTGACATCGTGGCCACCTCAGCCGGTTTTTCTCGGCTGGTTAGCAACAGACAGCTTTGATGGTTAGTCTGACCGGCAACTGACACCAGCTCACTATAGTTCTCATAGCCCTCACGATATTGACCCGCCCGTTCTCCCCCCTTAAACAGGGTTTCCACATTGTCCAAAATCAGTAAACATCGCGCTTGCCGTAGCCAATGCACCCATCGAGTCAGGGAACAGGTCGCTTCTTGCTGGTTAGATATAAACGGCACTAACTCTTCTAGCAACCCATTTAGCGGCGGTGCATTACGCAGCGAACGCCAGATGATAAAGTCAAACTTTGTCTGCAGCTCATGAATCACCTTGGCCGCCAGGGACGTTTTGCCAATGCCGCCCATCCCCACCACAGTCACCAGGCGACACTGGTCTTGGCCAATCCATTGACATAGCTGGCCTGACTCCTCTGAGCGGCCATAGAAAAAACTAATATCTGGAGCTTCTCCCCAGTCGATTTGTGGTTTTGTTTTGGGAGCACCGATGGCCACAGACTCAGTAGTCAATTGACCCGACCATGGCTCAGCCTGTCTAGGGGTGGGTGTTGGTGTTTCATCTAAAAGCAGCTGTTCATAAAACTGGCGTGTTTCTAGACTGGGGTCAATGCCCATTTCATCCCGCAGCAGCGTCATGCACTGGTGGTACACCTGTAGGGCATTGGCTCGTTCTCCCTGCTGGGCATGGTACTGCATCAAGGTTAGATAGCCCGACTCATTCAGGGGTTCTAGCTGGAGTAAGCGTTGGGTAGTTGCGATCGCATCCCGATACTCTCCCAATTCAGCTAACACCGAACTCAAGTCAGCCAACCCATTGATCAAAAGCTGATGCAAACGATGGCGCTCCGGTTCAATCCAATCGTCATAGCAGGTGGGGAGTAGTTCACCTTGATACAGCTCAATAGCTTGCTTGAGACTCTCGGCCTTGGCTGGAGCCGTCACCGCCTCAGCCGCCTGGGCAATTTTGGTTTCAAATGCCGCCACATCCAACCAGAATGAATATTGAGGTCGCCATTGAATCGTTTGGGGTGTGACCGCCAGTAGCTGATCCGCATCTGGCAAAATCTGTCTCAGCCGATGCAGTTCTCGCCTCAGACTCGTTTTTGCTTTGCTATCGGTGGTATCTGGCCAAAATACACTGGCCAGCTGCGCCCTCGGCTGGGGTGTTTGCGCATTTAGCACCAAATAAGCGATCAACGACTGATATCTATCTGCCTGTAATCCTTCGACCGGTTGGTGCTCAAACGTTAATCGAAAATGACTTAGCAGATGGATACATAGTCGTTTGGAAGATTGCATTACTCTATGCTCGACCGTTCACAAACATCAAGAGGGAAAAGCACAACATTATCAGATAATTTGTTGGGCATTGCTGATCCGAACTGAGTTCTACAGGTTAGCCCTCATCAATAGACACCCTCCCTGGTGTGGAATCAGAGGATGGGGCTGGAGTTCGATGGGCCTGACGCTCTCAAATCCATGGCGCTGATATAACCGCTGGGCCCCGATATTATCTGCCAATACGATCAGACTTAAACTGTTATAGCCTTCTGTTTGGGCTTTTGCTTTTGTGAGCTCAAGCAGCCGGGAGCCGATCCCTTTGTGCTGATAGTCTTTTAAAACACAGAGGGCATCAAGAAAAAAACTGCCGTCCACTCGGGCCGAGAAAAAGTCTTGAAAGTGCTCAAGCCGGTCTGTTGGGAAAAAGTCACGCATTTCCGGGGTAATTTGATGATAGGTGGCCGGAAATGAGAGGGCCATGCCAATGACGTGGTGATTCAATTCGGCCACAATGGCACTGCGATAAGAGTGAGGATACACATCCTGTTCCAGGCTAGATGCGACAAACTGCAATGCGGAAACCCCTGGCACCAAATCGTGGAAAAGAAACTCGACGGCTCCATCCGAGGCGATATACTCTAGTTCAGCCAGAATCTTGCTATCTGCCTTTTGGCCTTCTCGGTATAGAACTTCCATGGGGGCCACCGCTCAGAGGGTGCTTTAAAGGTAGCATTCAGGGCTCGATCAGTAGTCATCCGTGATCTGCCGTAGGAAACCAGCCGTCGCTCCTGGCCACAGCCCCCCCTCAATGATCCTGAATAGAAGGAGCCGAGGCCAGGGTTAAAGCGCCTGCCTGCATACGTTTAACATCCATCTCTGACCAGGTCTTGGGACCTTGACAGTGATGGGCCACGAGCAAACCCCATAGCCCCTGATTAGTCAAAATGGGCACTACCAAATTGGCTCGCACATGCAAGTGTCGCAAAAAGTCACGGTGACAAGGCTCAATGGGGGCTGTTTCAATATCCTCAATGGCTCTGATGCGACCAGCCAAATAAAGCTCAGCATACTCATCGTTAAAACATTGGTCTGGCCCGGTCGAACCGTAAATAGAGAATTCCCCGGCACTTAGGGCTTCAAAGGTGACCTGGCCTTCCCATTGATTGTAAAAATAATAGATAACGACTCGATTAACCTGTAGAAAGGTGCGCAGGTCCTCAGTCGTCTTTTGCACTAGCTGATCACGCTGTATGGTCTGTCCCAGACGCTGCAGGATAGACCCGATTGCGCCGACTTCGGTATCGACCCGTTGAGCATGAATATTTGGATCAAACTGGGTCGTCATGGTAAAAAAGCAGCATTTCTCAGCATTAATTCCCTTGTATCACTTGCTATAGCAAAAATTTAATTAATTCACAGAATTTTAAGCAACAGAAAGATTTTCAGCACCCTAGTCTGAACTAATTGACAAACATCAAAAAAGCTTCAAAATAAATTGTTGCTTTACGTGGTTTTCTAAGTGGACGGCAACGATGACAGATATTCGGTTAATTCGAGGTCGCTGGGTTTTTACGGGTGAGACTACGCTAACTGATGGCGCGATCGCAATCCAGGACGATACTATTGTGGCGGTCGATTCCTGGGCGACGTTACAGGCGACCTATCCCCAGGCAGCGGTGATTGGCTCTGATAAGTTTGCTGTGATGCCGGGGTTAATCAATGCCCACCACCACAGTAATGGGGTGCCCAATTCTCTCCAGGGTGTGAACGATGATTTTCTAGAACTGTGGCTGTTTGCCAATATTGGCTTGCGATCGCAAGATCCTAAACTTAAAACTTTACTGAGTATTGCCCAGCTATTGCAGAGCGGGGTAACCAGCGTTGTCGATGTGGCCAGCCTTGGTGGCACCGCCCAGGACTGTCGGGACAATCTTGAGGGACGACTGGCCGCCTATGGGCAAGCTGGCATGCGCGTCGCCCTAACGCCGGGCATTCGCTATGAAAATATGTTTGTCCATGGTGAAGATGACGCCTTTTTAACCAGTCTGCCAGAAGACTTAAGACAGCGGCTGCAAACCTTGGTGCCCATGGTACAGACCTTATCCAGAACAGCGCACATAGAGCTGATTACCGACTTTGTTCAACAGTATCAGACTCACCCCCACATTGATATCTGGTTTGGTCCACCAGGCCCCCAATGGGTAGGCGATGAGTTACTGGTGCAGATGGTGGATGCTGCTGAGCGCTTAGATACCCATGTCCAAACCCATGCCCTGGAGTCATTCTATGAAAAACTGATGGGGCCGCGTCTCTATGGTCAATCTGTGATTGCTCACTTAAACCAACTGGGGGTACTGAGCCCTCGGTTCTCCATTGCCCACGGCGTCTGGCTCACACCAGCTGACATTGAAATTTTGGCGACAACTGGAGCTGCGGTCAGCCACAACCCCAGCTCTAATCTGCGGCTGCGGGCGGGCATGGCTCCGCTGACAGCCATGCTCTCTGGTGGGGCCACCGTCGGGTTAGGCATGGATGGCACTACCCTTGGCGATGATGAGGACATGTTTGCTGAAATGCGATTAGCGGCGCGGCTGCAGCGGTCTCCTCAAATTAATAGCCCGGCCCCTGGCTATGGCGATATCTTTCAGCTGGCAACAACAGGCAGTGCTAAGCTCATGGGCAAAGAGCAACAGCTTGGCAAACTTGCCCCTAGCTATCGGGCCGATGTGGTGTTGGTAAATTGCGATCGCATCACCTGGCCCTGGGTGTCTCCTGAGGCCAATCCCCTCCATGTCATGCTGATGCGGGCCAAAGCCACCGATGTCGATACGGTTCTGGTTAATGGCAAAGTTGTCTTAAAATCAGGCACACCCACCGGTTTTGACCTACAAGCAGTTGGACAAACCATTGCCGAACAACTTGCAGCCGCCCCCAACCGAGACAACTATCGCACACTAGCGGCAGAGCTCATCCCCTATTTAAGTAACTGGTATGCCCAATGGGAAGTACCGCCCTTATCTCCCTATGCCGCCTTCAACTCTCGCACTTAGTAAGCATTAGGTTATCCCAGGGCACCCACAAGGGAATGGCCCTTGGCGACATCACAGCCCTAGAAATTTAAATTAACTTAAATTAACCTCGAAGAAATCTTTGAAACCTGGCAGCTATTGGGTATATCGTCTTAAATAGCCTTCAAAAAATTACTAACACTGGCATCCCACAGCGGACGATCCACACCGATCAACTGATGATGACCAGCATCTGCGGACACCACTAACTGTTTTGTAGCTGGAATATTGTGCACCAATGCTTCAATATCGCTAACCGGAGTCCATTTATCCTGCGCCCCATGGATAACCAGGGTGGGGCATTCAACGGCTTTGGCATAGTTGATGGGATTATGGCTAAAGCCATTGATACCGTGCTGGATACTAGCCCAGAAAATAAGTAAGGTTGCCGTCGGGTCTGTGGGAATTTTGTGGTGGCGTAACCGACTTTTCACCGCATCAATCAGACGGATAAAAGGTAATTCTAGGACGATGGCATCGGGGATGATGTTATGGGTTGCGATCGCTCTTAAAATCGCCGCCGTACCCATGGAAACACCATAGAGAATAATGGGCGAATCCCCATTCCCTTGAACAACATTTCGATGCTTTACATCGTTAAAAACAGTGACAACATCCTGAGCTTCTGCAATGCCCAGGGTCACAGTATTGCCACTGGAACCGCCCACCCCTTGAAAATCCACTAAAACCGTATTAAACCCCAGGGAAGCAAAGCTCTGGGCAGGCGGAATCAGTTGACTGCTTTTAGTGCCCAAATTACCTGGGAATAGAATCACCGTTCCTCTAGGCACCGCAGTTTGAGCAGGAATTTCCCAAGTTTCTAGCCACCTGGATTGACCAATGGGAAGAGTGCGCGTGCCATAGAATACCCCCCGATCTGAGGGAGTCTGGGAATGACTGGGCTTCGGTACACCGAGGCCAATCTGTCCCGGTGAACGCACATGGGTCATGTGGTGGGCCAGCAGATAGGGTGGAAAGTTAAGGCTAAAAAGCAAAATTGCTAACCCCCAGCACAGCTGCCGCCGTCGTTGATGGTTGATCGGTCTAGAAACCGGCACCGGCCTTCTACTCAGAACCTGAGCAGCTACAATGCAGCCAGTGCCACCAAATAGACAAAACGCCCCTACCTGAACCAGGGGAAAAACCCAGGCGTTAACAGCCCCTAACAAATGTAATACAACCAAGGCCACTGTTAGACCGACTGGCGCAAGTAACGTTAAAAAACCAACATTAAGCAACCGTTTGCAAGGGACAGTCATAGTGGGGGTACTACATTAGTATCTGCTTACGAAGGTTTCCTTCATCAGTGACAGTCAATATTTCGGTTGAAGTGCAAAAGCATCCAACTCCCCACCTGAGTAGAGAGTCTATCTTTCTATGGAATCTTCAACGGTTGGCCAAGTGCGACAATATTTCTTGCAACACAATTCCGTAACAAAAAATAGCGTTCTAATGTTTTAATCCTCTGTCAAGTAACCTACAGTAAGCTCATTGGCAAGGAAGCTCACGCGCTGCTACTTATGGGTAGGATAGTGGAATGGAATAGTCCCTAAAGCTTCCTCAGCGCATTAGTTAAGCTCTAACCCACCTGATCTACTCAAAATGCTAGCTATTCTTCCCATAGCAAGTCTTATCTTGTTAATACTGATCAACTCAAAGATTTTTCAGCTCAAACGAGAAGCACTGCTAGGTGCGCTGATGTGCTGGGGAATTATTGTCACCGTTTTAACCGAAGTTCTGAGCCTGGTTCGAGGATTTAACGTTATCTTTTTAACGCTGTCCTGGCTGATAGTAACAGCAGGCACAACCTTTTTCCTATGGAAAGCATATGGGCCAAGGCTGCTCAAAACCGCACCTAAACAATGGTTGAGTCCCTATCCTTTTATCGATTTGCCGGTAACACTCAAGCTATCGACCATCGGGATGACCCTGGCATTGCTAGCAATCGGTGCTACGGCTGTTTTAGCGGCCCCAAACCATTCTGACTCCATGGAGTACCATCTCAGTCGCATTATGCACTGGATGCAGAATGGCAGTGTAGCCCACTATCCTAGCCACAATATTTTTCAGCTTTATCAAAATCCTTGGTCTGAGTTTGCGATCGCACATCTCCAAATCCTCAGCCACAGCGACCGTCTCAGTAACACTGTGCAATGGATCAGCATGATCGGCTCCATGCTGGGGGTCTCCCTAATCGCTAAGGAGCTGGGGGCAAAACGCAACGGTCAAATTTTGGCCGCAATTTTTGCTGGCACCATGCCCATGGCAATACTACAGGGCTCAAGCACCAACAATGATCATGTAGTAACCCTGTGGATAGTCTGTTTTGTCTACTTTGCCCTGGTGACCATGCGGCAAGGATTAAAACCGCTGCTGCTGGTGTGTTTAGGCACCAGCCTGGGCCTGGCAATTCTCACCAAGGGTACAGCCTATATCTATGCTTTTCCCTTTTGCATCTGGCTATTGCTGTGGGGCATCAAAAATCTAGGTTTACGCATGGTAAAACCCATGATCGGCTTGCTTGCCATTGCCATTGCCATCAATGCCGGGCATTATCTACGCAACTTTGGCCTATTTGGCACTCCGTTGGGGTCCCCTGGAGACGAAACCGGAGCCGCTTTTGGGTTAACATATCTGATTTCTAACGTAGTACGCAACCTGGCTCTCCATGCTGACATTGTTAGAAATCTGCATTTAGACAGCGTTATTACACCAACCACGGGACTCACAGAAAAAGCGATTACCATCTTTCACAACATTATCGGCGTAGATGTTAGCGAGCCCTTGATCACAAGTGCAAAGGAAACGCGCTTCTACGTGCCTAGCATCTCGTTTAATGAAGACAAAGCAGGAAATCCCTTACACTTGCTGATTATTCTGGCCTCTTCTGGGCTATTGCTAATCAATGGCCGCCTACAACAGCGACGGCAGTTATTTTTATACTGGCTCACCACAACAGCGACCTTTCTACTGTTTTGTCAGCTACTGACCTGGTCCACGTCACGCTGTCGCCTACATTTACCCATTTTTGTTCTCTTTGCAGCCCTAGTAGGCACCGTCATTGGCAATGCCCTCAATCGCAGGGTTGCTAATATTTTAAGCATATTCCTGGTACTGCTTTCATTTCAGTGGGTGTTGAGCAACGACATTCGAGCACTAACGGGTGAAAACAATATTTTTGCTGCATCACGCCCGAGCCAGTATTTTACAAGTCAGCTAGTGTTAGAAGAAATTTACACTAACGCTGCCAATGAGATTAACAACCAAAGCTGTGCAAACATTGGCATGGTCTTTGAAAATATCTCCTTTGAATATCCCTACTGGCTATTGCTAGACGCCCCCCGGCGCAGCCTCAGGCTGCAACATGTTGGTGTAGATAATGAGTCTGCACCATTAGAGACATCCCGTCGCTATGGTCAGTTTGAACCCTGTTTGGTGATAAAAACCGTTTCACGGAACCAGGATGCGCCCTTGGAAACTGAACTTCAGATCGAGGAACAACAGTATCGAGAGATCTGGCAACAAAGCAACCAAAGAGGCAAGTCTATCAAATCGGTACAGTTATTTGCTATGAATTAGCCCTTATATTGACTGACACAACTCAATTAACGCTGCCTGGCAGTCATGGTGTATCTGCTTGGCACGCTCTACTAGTTCTGTGGGGAAAGATTGGGTGAGTTGGCGTTGCGATCGCACAATTTTTCCCGCCTTAATTTTTCCCTTTGGATCACCCACCCCTTTCATACCAGTGGTTTTCAGCACCTTATATTCTTCCGTAAACGGTGCCTGTGTATGCAAAAACTGCTGTAGGGTTGTCAGCACTTTTGAAGTGTTGTCCAGCAGTTGCTCATAGGTAACCACCAGCATCCGCTCTGGGTTGTTGATCAACCGCGCATAGTCCACCAGCATAGCCATACGCTCAGCATAGTACTCAATCGTATCCTGCTGATTCCAATGGGGCTTGAGGTCGGCAATACTGGCTAAGCTGCGCTCTGGCTCTCGCAACAAAAAAATGGCATATACCTGTTCAGACTGCAACCAGTCATGGTTCAAAAACTTTTTGTTGTGCAAGACTTTGTCCATCACATACTGATGGTTCATGCGTAGGTTCTGCACATCTCCCAACTTACGAAAGTCTTGGGCTTGCCAATAGACCTTCTTGAGTAATCCCTTAAAGTCATCGGCATCAGCATAATTAGTGTGGGTTTCACCATAGCCAATCACCTCAGGATTCGTTGTCAGCAAATGGGTCAATAGCGAAGACCCAGACCGCATATGGCTGAGCAATAGCAAAAATCGATAAGGTTTGGCCCGAAACGCTACCCTATAGGGTTGATTTACCGACTCAATGCGATAGTTAAAGTAATTCTGCACCAAGTCATTCTTATACTCACGAATCCGCTGTCGCCACTGGCTTACTGCTGCTGCCATAGGTGTTACTGAATAAACTTAAAAATAGAAATAAATCCCCTGATTCTACGTTACCCCGCTTATTTCCTTACTGCTTCATATTCTTGCAAGTATCGCTCAAACGCTTTATCTAATCGATTTGTCTCCCCCAACCAATAGGCCGTCAGCGCATGGCCCAATGCCCAGGCATTTTGCTCCGGTGGCGCATCGTTATCTAATAGCATCGGCCAGAGGGTAAGCAAGTCAAAGGTACTACCTTCCTTAGCCAGCAGGGTAAACAGCTCATAGGCCAGCTGCAGCTTACCAATCACCACTGGAGCCTGCTCAACTGGAATCTTTTCCATCAGCGCCGTAGCCAGCAGATCTGAGCCCGTCATCATGCGTGAGAGGTAACGCAGAATCGGGCTTTTCAGCAGTTCGGTTACCCCCTGGGTGGTAGTCATCTGAAACGTGTACTGATCAATCAGCTTGGCCGCCGCTTTAGCTAAAGCCGTCTGATTAGTCAGAAACCGCGCCAGGCGATACTGCTTAGCATTCCCCAACGTCTCCACTAGCTTGAGGGCCAGAGCGTCATCATTCCAGGCGGCTCTGTTATTGTCATAGGTCACCAACGGCAGCACAGTTTCAGCCGACTGCCCCAGGGTGTCCACCCGATAGGCAACGGCATCACGAATAGACGCCTCCTTAGGTCGCTGCCCCATTTGCCAATCGTAGGGGGGCTGCCATTCTCGTATAGGCCGCAGTCGATCAACCTGGGTTACCACCACCACCGTTGGCGGATGCTGCTCTGCTGCTTTAAGGTCGTGCAAAAAAGTTTTGTCGCTCTGTAACGCCGGGTCCAAAGCCGGGGTCGCCAGCACCAGTAAGTCTGCTTCTGCCGCTTGATCGAGAACTAAATCGCGAAAATCGCCACGCTCAATTTGTTCATAGCCAGGGGAATCAATCAGATTCAAGACTTCTCCCGTATCCAACTGCCAGCTATATTGGCGAATTTTATCGGTACTGGGCAGTACATCCACTTCCGCCAGTTCAGTTTTGAACAGGGTATTGATCAAGCTACTTTTACCTGCCCCGGTACGGCCTACTAATATGAGAGAAACCGGTTCCTTTTCAATGGTTTCAGCTGGGCTGGCCGTTTCTAAAATTGACCGCAGTGTGGCCGTTTTTGCCTCAGTACCCAAAGTCTTGGACGGCTCTGCTGCAAAAATTGCCGGTAGCGTATCGCCACTGTACAAGTTAGCCGTTTGCTGAGCCAGATTGCGCAATGCCGTTTCCCGTAGCAGCTGGCTCAAGTTTACCAATAGCTGCTGATTTGCCTCGTTAGAACTTTTTTGGCTGGCCACTTTAGCCGCTGCTGCCGCTGGGTTAATTAACCACTGCGCCCAGTTCCAGACCCGCCACAGTTTTCCCATGGAGGGTTCCAATTTGCGATAAATTTCGTAAGCTTCATAGGCCTGGCCAACGGTCACCTGATTCAACACAGGAGCCAACTGGGTCATGGCCCGGTCCATGTCATCCACCGTCCCCCGAATTAAGCCATAGGCCTGGGGCACATAGATATTGAGTAGCGGGTACTTCACTTCCGGATGATAGTGGTGGGCCACCGTTGCCACGACGGTCTGACATCGCTTCCAGAAAGCAGGCCAATCGTCCCACACAGGCGGATCTTCGCGGGCTCCGGTCAAGATTGGCTGCAGTGCAGATTCCAGCACCTGATTAGCTGCGTTATCAACCGTCACAGATTTCAGCTCTGACCGGACAGCCGTAACAATGCGATCAATCTCACGGGGCTTGGTCCAGTGCACCAGCAACCAACGCCAGCCCACAAACACGAATAGAATGACAGCCCAAATCCAGGTGAGGCCCCAACTGCGTAGCTGAAATCCAGCCGCAATCAACACAAAGGCCACAACCATCACCAGCGGCAGCGCCAGCACAATCCACTGCCATCGTTTGAGCTGTACCATCGTCTTTTACCAAGTCATTTTTCTTAGTTTAAGCAGAGGATCAATGTCGGAAAAGGGGAAACATCCGAACTAATAACTCCTTCTTATACCCCAAGGGAGATAAAGACATTACTGTCTATTTCCTGGATTACGGCACTGTTCAATGTTTTACATACTCTTACTCAATGAGATGGGAGCAACAAAAGAACAATGGTCTTTAATACTTGAGAGAGGAAGCAAGACCTAATGAGTTTGAATCGCAAACATTTTTTGGTGTTCCTTGGTGCTGGTGCCTCTACGATGGTGGACTGGCATGCTACCCATGCAAATTCTGACCTTGAACTAGCGGTTTGGGGGCTCTCAGACGATGCTCTATACCCTGCGGTAGGTAGGTTACTGGCTTTGGACAATCGATTAAAAATTGATTTAGTAATGGCTGAGGATGTCTCTCCTAATGTTATGGCTGAGATTGAGCGTTTACATCAAGAGCTATGAATACATATGCGATCGCACTAGCCGCTCGACTCCAAGCTGAACTAAGTGACTTAGCGCAGATTGTCGAACGTGCTCAGACGCTTTTGCCAAAAGCTGTGGATCCCTAGACGAGGGGTTACGGAGGGGAAGGTGGGTAGAGAATTGATTACTCTAAAATTTTGTCAATAAAAGACTTCTAATCTACTATCCTCACAACTTCTGTATTACCGTCACTTACAATGACTTCCTGCGCAAACCAATACTCGTCCTCTGCTAAGCAGATTACTTCATATGTAGCATTTTTATCTGGCTGCCCTCCGGAATCATATCTAACAGATGACTCTGCTTGAAGAATTCGCCATTTTTCTTTGCACTCATTGATAATTTTTTTCTTAAGTTCAGGGTCAGAAATTTGTTCAAAGGAAATTTGTGTTTCAATCTCATCTAGAGTCCAATTTTTGCACGCTCCGACAGTTGCAGCATTGTCACAGGAGAAATCATATTCCTTGATATCTTTTGGAGAAAGCGAGTTTCCAGATTGAATTTTTAACTCTAGATTTAGTGTTCCATCTTCTCTCTCACTAGATATGGATACTATTCGTTTAGATATATCGCTCATTCCTTCTAATTCTTTTACAGTTGCGCTAACCTGTTCGGGTATTGGACTTCCCCAGGAATAAAGCTCTTCTTTCGGTGAAGTGTTCAACAGAATGTTAGGAATTGAAATTGCTGCAATGCCCTCAAGTGCACTTTCTAACTCCCCTAATCTGTTGAGTAGGTTAGGTAGCTTGCTTAGATACGCCCCAACCCCTCCACCGCTGAGTGCAGAAAGAATAAGAAGCGTAACGTAGAACCAAATGCCTTGACGGTCTAGCCAAGTTTTTACAAGATCTTTCAAATTACCTGCTCCTATTTTAAGATGGATGCCTTATGCTGTATTGCATACTACGCCACAAAAAATTAGGAGCATTCACCACACCCCTCTAAAAAGCCAGTTGGTCTTGTAGATGCCTTTATACTTCAGCTTTGATTAAAGTGTGGGATTTATGACGAGATTTAGATAGTACCCCTGTGGGTACTTTTCGGTCTTATGTAGTGTCGTATACCCATATCCTTAAAGAGAAGGGCCTCATACTCTGAATGAGTAACAGGAAAGTGGAAAATATGGAAGCATATAAAGAAGCTCGGCAACAATTAGCTAGCAGGTTAATGCTGCATCTACAGCTGCTCAACAAAGCAGTTAGCTATCCAACCTTCTTGATCAGCAACTAAAAAATTCAGCGCACCATACTCTATAGATCGATCAAGAAGTGCTTCGTTTAAAGCTCTGTGCCATATAATCTCATCTCCATAAGTTGTTTCGCCGGTTAAGAATACGCGCTCTCCGACTGGAACAACACCCTTGATTACTGATGCATCCAGTGATGGGCTAGCCCGGAAATTAGCCCCTCCGGCGTGAAAGCCGTTGCAGGATGAAGGAATACGAATCCAATACCCATCGATATAAATTATTGGAATAGAATCAGAAGAAATCTTGCCTGAATCATCCGTTCTATCAGGAATCACTGTAGGACTTGTAGGAACAGGCAACTCAGAAGGGAAAGAGTCTTCTTCAGGTAGTTGATCTTCAGGGGGCCTAGTTGGAAGGTTAGTCGGAATTGTATTTACCCTAGGAGGGTCCATCTCAAACATAGGGCTAAAATCTACTAATCTTTTAAACAGAGTGAATGAGACAGCTACAGAAATAGGGATAGAAATTGCTACTATCCCGATATATTGAATAACTGTTATATTAGCTACGGAAGGAGAAGATTTAGTTTTTTGGTTTGAAACTAGATAGGTTTCTAAATGCTTGTTCTCGGGAAACATGGTCAGGCACCAAAGAGAAATCTTTCTAAAAATACTATAGATTATACTACTAGGAAATCCTAGACTTTGATGGCAAGTTTCTTCTGCGTGAGTTTTAGTAGACATTTAGTGAAAGTTATTAACACAGAAGCTTGCCGTTACTCATGGTTTTGGCTTTGCAGTACCTAGTGGTGGTTTAACAATAGGATGGAGGGGGTGGAGCGGGTGGTGAGGACTTTGATGTTTGGAAGATTGAAAAGAAAAAGTACCCTTGGGGGTACTACCCTTAGCGAGGATTCTACGTTATGAGAAGTGGGCTCGGAATGGAATGGAGCAGAAAATAAAAGGAATATATTAGTCGCCATACGGCTGCTCAAACGTAGAGCAATCAAGCCTTTCCAATAAAAACGAAAATCGTTGAAACGACGTACTCTGGTTAGACTCAAAACTTTTGCAAAACTATTGTTTACGGGGCTTTTGAGGATCATATACTAGCTAGTAGCTGCTTCGTTAGTTTTAGGCGATATAGGGAGGCTCTAGCAATGAGATCTCATAGTCATAACTCAACAGGTGTTTCAACTATTGAAGATTTTTTCCCAGTCGGCTTTCCTGAACCCAACATTCAGAAGAATCTATGGAAGATTGGTGTAGAGATTCTCAACCTTCCACAAGGAGAAGTTCCCCAAGAAGTTACATTGAACAACCACACAATTGGCATTAATCTTGGCCCGAGCCACAAGATTGAGCAAACTATTGATGGTCGCTACCTGACAGCTACTATATTTCCTGGATGCGTCGGTATTTTTCCATATCAGCTGCCAATGTGGAGCCGTTGGGATAGAGATATAAAGCATTTATACATTCACTTAGAACCAACGTTATTATCTCGACATTCGCAAGAGCTATTTGATGACGATAACGTTGAACTAATCCCATCACTGACTGCTAATACAGATTTACTGATTCAGCATCTGAGCATAGCAATGAAGAACGAAATAGCTCATAGCCGACATAAAAATGGAACGCGAGTTTATGTGCAATCTATGGCGGATGCATTATCAGTACATCTGCTACAGAACTATTCAACACGGACAAAACCTATCAAACCTTACTCAGGTGGGCTATCACCGCAAAACTTAAAGCTGGTGAAAGACTATATAAATGACAACTTGTCTCATGAACTCTGTTTGGATGGGCTTGCGAAAGTGACGAGGCTTAGCCGCTACCACTTCTCGCGCGCATTCAAACAATCAATGGGAATTACTCCTCATCAATATATTATCCAGCAACGAGTGGAGCGCGCAAAGCAACTATTGTTGCAGAATCAAATGACGATTGCTGATATTGCACTCGCCTGCGGTTTTACTCATCAAAGTCATCTAAACCGTCACTTCAAAGGGTTAACTGGTGTGACGCCTAAGAATTTTCTCAAGTCATAACAGGTTTGTGCAAAATAGTTCCAGGGGACCTCTAAAAATGAAATCTGATGAGAGAGACATCGCTATCATTTCACATAATAAAGATATAGCTATCACTCCGAAAGTTGAAGAATCTTCCCCAGAGGACCTCAATAAGTCAACAATACTATCAAACTACCAAGTAAATGGCGAGGGTATTGGTGTAGAAATTCTAAACCTGCCACAAGGAGAAGTTCATCAGGAAATTATTCTAGATAATTACACAATTGGAATTAATCTTGGACAGAGCCATCGTATTGAGCAGATTACCGATGGAAAGTATGAGGAAGCGCAAATATTTACCGGAGGTATTGGTATTTTTCCATTTCAGTTACCCATGTGGAGCTGCTGGGATAAGGACCTGCATCACTTGTACCTTCATTTAGATCCAACGTTGTTATCTGGTCATTCGCAAGCGCTACTTGACGACGATAAGATTGAACTCATGTATTCAGTTGCTTCCATCGAAGATTTACTCATTCAACAGATTGGCCTGGCAATTAAAAATGAACTGATGTACAACAGAACTGGTAGCCGAGTTTATGTGCAATCTATGGCAGATGCATTGGCTGTTCATCTGCTACAGAACTATTCAACACGGACAAAACCTATCAAACCTTACTCAGGCGGTTTATCTCCTCATAAGTTAAAGCTGGTTAAAGAACTCATACACGATAATCTAGAGCGAGAACTTAGCTTAGACGAATTGGCCAAGGTGGCGAGACTCAGCCGTTATCATTTTGCGCGTGCATTCAAACAATCAATGGGAATTACCCCTCATCAGTATATTATTCAGCAAAGAGTGGAGTGTGCAAAACAACTACTGTTGGAAGGCGAAATGATGATTGCTAATATTGCAATTTCTTGTGGCTTTACACATCAAAGTCATCTTAACCGGCATTTCAAAGGGTTAACTGGTGTGACGCCTAAGAAGTTTGGGAGTTCATAGCAATTTTGTGCAAAAACAGCACTCGTGTGCAAGATCTAGAGTGTTTTTATGGGATAGAAAGAGTGTGTTGAGGAGGAGAGCTATCGTTCTCTGCTGGAGTAGTCAGGCAGCACAGTTATTAAGCTGATGCTGTCAGTCCCATAACATCACTATTAGACTAATCAAGCAGGATAATAAGGTTGGTTTGTAGACTACAACTGAATGAGAAGGCAATATCAGAAGAGTTGTTATTATCTTTTGATGTCCATCCTTCACCCAACCTAACAATGCTCATGCAACCATACTGCTGAGAATTGATTGGTTATAGGGTGAAGTTTGTCGGCGACAAATGCTGAGTAACGTTAGCCTACCAAAGGATTTATTTTATTCCCGATACAAGATCTTCAATTTTAATCTTGGCTTTTAACAAAGCAATTAAATATGCAGGTATATGAATATAGGATTATAGAATCATGGCTTGGAATTTCGATTTTTACCGAGAAAATGAAGCAGACACATTATTCAGGACATTGCAAAATGAACTGACTAAGCTCAATAGAAAGGAACAATTGTCCGCTAAAGTCGCGACAGCAGATCAAAAGAACCAGGCAGCTCTAGGAGGTATAATTTTCAACCCTGATGTTGAGGAAAATGATATCCCCAAATTGCCAAATGGTAACTGGAAGGTTCATATAATTAATGAAAATCCAAGAAATGATTTTAGAAGGATGTTTGATAGAGCGAGCGATTTCCTCAATAATGAGCTCAATGAAAGCCAGGCTTTCTATGCGAAGTTGACATTTGTTAATCAAAAAGACAAAGGGGCACTTATGGCAGTTTTGTTTATCGGTTAGCTAGAGCCTGGTAAGGTGAGCCAAAATATCTCAAACAATCCTGACAGACCATAAAAGACCTCACTTGTCCAACACTCTACTTCTGTTATCTGAGAGCTTAAGCTGCCTAATTAGGATAAGAAAAATCCTGACTAATCCCCCCTAATCATCTCTTTTTCCTTGATGAATATTATTGATGCAGCCTAATAATGTCCATGCACGCCAATTACCGAAAGTTGCTTGGTTATGTTGTGAAGTTTGTCTGAGGCGAGTGATAGGTAGCGTTAAGCTGTAACTGTCTTAAGCTTTGAATAGGATCTCTCGTGAGAGCTGTTGTCATGAACTTAGGAATGTAAATCTATGTGGCGATTTCATAAACTTCTTCTGTCAGGACTACTAGCTACAACAATAACGATAGGAAGTGTTGCTTATCACTCTACGCCTGCCTTTGCCAGAGATAACAGGGATGAGGTACATCAAACCTGGAACAGAGAAGGGTGGGAAGTTAGGCCAATAAAATGGTTTGATCACACATCCTACGTGGCGTCTGTAGTTGTTCTCGCATTAACTGGAGCAGGTGCACCATATACTATTTTGAACGATGTTGCTGACATAGAAACAGCGAGGCAAATTATTAATGCACTTGCTGAATCTCGGGACACGATTATAAGCCATCAAGGCAAAGATTTCATGGTTAGAGTTCTGACCTATCAACACTGGCACAATGAGAATCCATGCTCTTTGTGGGGGGGAGAATGTTGGGAAAGGATTCCAGAACCAAATACTCATGAGGTTGTTATACTTGTTCGCCCACAATCTCAAAATACGCTAGATAGCTCAACAACATTGGCTCAGTCTCCATCACTTGCGTTAGATGCGCATGGCGGCTCTGGAAAAATCTATTTTAGAGCTGCAGAAGGAGGACACAATCAAAACTTGCACTGGAAACTTGAGCCTTATGGAAATTACTTTCTCTTGATTCCACGTGTTCGTCCGAGTGTTGCATTAGACGCGAATGGAGGAACAGGCTCTCCTTATTTTAGAGCTACAGAAGGAGGACACAATCAAAACTTGCACTGGAGACTT
>NZ_QXHD01000003.1:210100-227228 GCF_011009555.1 Adonisia turfae CCMR0081
GTTTGCTGTTTGTATTACGCGAATATCTAAAAACTGTCTCTATACCTTCAACGCCAGCTACAACGTCTACTACATCCCCAGCATTAAGTAAACAACTAGGTGCAAGCTCGATTCAACCACTATACCCATCTGGGCCGTTGCCACCGGGATCTCCACTGTATATTAAGCGTCTGCCCAGCGAAGACTTAGCCCATTCAGAGATCCAGCTTCCTGGTGGGTTTCTGCGCATTAAAGCACCTAGAAAAATGGGGAAAACGTCCCTGGTGTTTCGTCTGATACAATCCGCACACCAATACAGCTATCAGACGGTACATCTCGATTTGCAAACCGTTGATCAAGACATTTTTAGCAGCATTGACACATTCCTAAAATGGTTTTGCACCCAAACCAGTCGAGCCCTAAATCTACCACCCAAACTCGATGATTATTGGGATGCATCCATGGGACACAAGGTCAGCAGTGAACTCTATTATCAGGAGTATCTCCTAGAGAATAGAAAAACACCCATCGTACTAATTATTGGTGCGGCTGAGAGACTGATTGAGCATCCTAAAGTAGCCCAAGATTTTTTTCCACTATTACGCTCCTGGCATGAAAAAGCTCGATGGAACTTTCTTTGGCGTAACCTGCGTATCGTTATTGTTCATTCTACAGAAATTTACGTCCCATTAAAAATTAATCAATCGCCCTTTAATATTGGTCAAGCCATTAAATTGCCCAGATTTACGGCTGATCAAGTGGCCGAATTAGTTGCTCGCTATGGCCTAGAGCAGCGTAATAATACATTGGGGAAAGCCCTATTAGATTTGGTGGGAGGACACCCATATCTGGTCAATGTTTTTCTCTACCATCTTGTTACCCAGCCTACAGCTCTTACCAGCCTACTCAAAACAGCCTCGACCCCCTCTGGGATTTATGGCACTCATCTACGTAACTATCTAGCTCTTTTGAGAGTAGAACAAAATCTAGCTACCGCGTTTAAACAAGTGATCTCTTCTGAAGATGGCGTAGAACTAGATGCCGTTACTATGTATCGCCTAGAAAGTCTTGGGCTCATAACAGTCAAAGGCTGTCAGGCTGTCCCCAGTTGTGAAGTGTATCGCACATATTTTCAACAGCAGTTGAGTTTTTAAAGGTCAAATTCTTAAGTTATTTGTGCTCTATGTTACTTATTTATAGCTGGCAACCGACTTTTCCGTCTTTACTTTCCCCATCCGCTTTGATTAGATATGTGAGCCAGTCAAAAGAGGCGATCTGGTATTTTTTTAATCGAGAAATTTTTCGATCAGAGAATTAATCTACACCAGGTTTTTAATTACTCTAAGGTGTTAAGGTCAGATTCTTTTGGGTGCTCGCAGATAGCGAGTTTTGTGCTAGCAACAGTCTAACGTTCAAGGGATTTTTGAGATAATGCGTAGAGTTATTTTTGTCAGAATTCACGCAGTAATTGCAACGGGTATTATTGCGATCTTCTCGGTTTCTGGGTTCCCCGCCTTTTCTCAAGAAGCGGACGGTGAAACAGAATCTACCGAAGAGCAATCTATTTTAGTGGAATCCACCATCGTAGGAGATGTTGATCCAGCCACAGCGATTACGGTAGAAGATCTGACAATCCCGATTGATCAGCTTGAGTTATTTCTCAAACCCTTGACCCTGGAAGAATTACAGGTCGAAGCTGCCGCCTGGTTCTTAATCCTGAAAGATAAAGTTCAAGAAATTAGTCAGACCGAAATTGCCATCAAGCGCCAAAATGAGGCCATTGCCTCTCAGGAAGAAGCGGCCCAAGCGGTGACAGAGGCAGAAGCGGCTCTGGCTGAGGCGGAAGCAGCTCTGGCCGAAGCTTCGCCTGGGACCTCCGAATATGAGAAGGCCACCGAACAACTGGAAACCGCAAAGCAATCTCTTCAGGAAGCCAACCAGGCAGTTGAGAAAGCCGTTGAAACCGGTGACGACCTAGAGGAGAACGAAGCGCTACGGGAAACCCTGGAGGAAGCTGAGAGTGAGGAAGAGATTGCCACTGCTCGACAAATTCTAGAAGAGGCGAGAAATGAAAGAGATGACCTCACGGCTGGATCGGCGGCCTACGATGTGGCTACGGAGAGGATTGATGCCCTAGACCAGGCTCTCATTGACCTGGAATCAGCAGAGGAAGCACTAGAAGAAGCCGTTCCGGGCTCACCCGAACATCAGGAACTAACCGAAGCAGTTGAATCGGCAAGGGCGGCAGTAATGGAGGCTGCCGAGGCCATTTCTGAGGCAGGGTTAGCACCTGAGGAAGCCGCCGAGGAAGGAGCAATACAGTCTGAAGAGGCTGAATCAGCACTAGAGAAAATTGCTGCTGATATTGAATCGGCAGAAGAGCAGGCCGATGGGGATAACGTTGAGACTGAAGCACCTTCAGTGATCGAAGTGCAAGCCGGGGGGGATATAGACGCCGCCGATGCGGCAGAAAACTCTGGAGAGCAATTGGAAGGTGTGGCCGAGGAACTTGAGGCCGTGGCCGATGCCGAGTCAGATTTAAAAAATCAACTGGTCGTGAATGTCACCGCTTTGCAAGGGGAGCAAACTGGGCTTGTTGATCGCTTCACCGTGGTTTTAGATGCCCTAGATCAAAAGGGTGGCGATACCACTTCCTATCGGAAATACATTGACGCTGTCAGTGGTATTGAGCTTGACATTACTGATACTGAGGGGCTGGGCGTTCGACTAGTTAGCTGGTTGAGATCAGAAGAAGGGGGACTCCGCTGGGGGCTGAATCTTGCCAAATTTGTCGGCATTTTACTGGCCTCGGTGATCGTTTCTCGCTTACTCGCTAGAGTCATTGATCGCGTGCTTACTCGCATTGGTGGAACATCCAATCTATTTCGTGATTTTGCCGTCATGGTGGTTCAACGCGGTGTGCTGGTGACCGGTGCGCTGCTGGCACTGGCATCACTAGGGGTGAGCTTAGGTCCAATTTTGGCACTGGTTGGGGGTGCGAGTTTTGTATTAGCTTTTGCGCTCCAAAGCAATTTAGGCAATTTTGCCAGTGGGCTCATGCTGCTGGTGAATAAACCCTTTGATGTGGGTGATGAAGTGAAAGTTGCTGGATACTGGGCGTATGTAGACTCGATTTCCCTAGCCAGTACCAAGCTGAAAGCCTTTAATGGCAGTGTAGTAACTTTACCGAATAATACCGTTTGGGGCGGTGACATCATTAACTTCACCCATTCAGACATTCGGAAGCAGATGATTTACATCTATGTCAAGTTCACCCAGGATCTGGACAAGATCTACCAGATGTGGATAGAGCTTGCTGCCTCGCATCCACAAGTTTTAGAGGATCCTGCACCGGGTTGGTTTCCCTGGAATGGCCATTACGATTACCACATTTGTGTCGGCTTGTCGGCATGGACTAAAACAGATGTCTATTGGACTGTGTATATTGAATTGTTGAAAGAGTTGCAAATACGACTTGACAAGATGGGTATTGAGTTAGCAGCTCCTGTTCAAGAAATTAAGTTTGGCCAGAGTGCTGCTGACACAATGGCAACTCAACTATCATCTGCTGTAGCCAGTCAACTACCGTCCACACAACCATGAAGCTAATGGCTTGTGATGAATGAAAAGGTTCTCCTAAGTCAATAATGGTTGGCACAATTAGTGGGATCACGGCACCTGTTTTGACCCATGAAATGAAAACCTTCCTCTGAAAAGACTACTGGAACTTCTATCAGAAATATGGGAAAGAACCTTACCCTATAGAGTTCGTTAAAAAAGCGGCCAAAGCCCTTGATAACCTTCAAGAAGTGCTTGAGGCAGAGGGGGCATTATCCGACGACCAGAACCGGTCGATTATGCTGATCATGTTTTCAAAACCCCTTATTTTGAGTCGGCCGGGTTCTTTAACGCCGATGCCAGAGATGTCTTACTTGTCGACGGCGACAAGATCATTGAGGTGCCCATGTCTCAGCGATGTCGATATTTCAAGTTCTTGCGTTATCGACCGATGGGGTCTCACTAGAAGCTGTAAATTCTCTCATAGAGTATATGCATACATTTGCCAAAACAATTCATAGTTTTGCCTGATGGGCGGATAAGGAGTCTTCAATCATGGTGAATGTGGATGCAGTCCAGAAGATTTTTTCCCTCAGTTTTTAAGTAGAGGAAGTTATATATGTTGATGGAGAAAATTTTAGAGCAATGTCGTCTACTGCTGCCCTGGAACGATACTGTCATAGAGTCTCCAGATTATCCGTGTATCCATCAATTGTTTGAATCTCAGGTGGAACGGACTCCTGATGCAATAGCAGTGGTATTCGAGGAGCAATATCTCACCTATCGAGAGTTGAACAATCGTGCTAACCAACTTGCACACTATTTGCAAGGGCTGGGGGTAGGGCCAGACGTGTTAGTGGGGCTTTGTATCGAGCGCTCTTTAGACATGGTGATCGCCATGTTGGGGATCCTGAAAGCAGGGGGCGCTTATGTGCCCTTAGACCCTGTATATCCAAGTGAGCGTTTAGCCTATATGTTGGCTAACTCGCAAGCATCGGTGTTGTTGACTCAAACCCAATTCCTGGAACGGCTGCCCGATGGTGAAGCGCAGGTTATTTGTATAGAGACCCATAGGCAAGCAATCTCAACCCAAAGCGATCGCAATCTCCCCAATTGTACGATCCCAAATAATTTGGCTTATGTCATCTACACCTCCGGTTCTACGGGAAAGCCAAAAGGTGTGATGATGGAGCATGGTGCCCTAGTCAATCTAATCTGTTGGCAGCTAGAACAGACAACCCTGTCTCAAAATGCCAAAACCCTGCAATTTTCTCCTGTTAGCTTTGATGTCTCTTTCCAGGAGATTTTCACCACTTTGTGTGGAGGTGGGACGCTAGTTTTAATTTCAGAGGAAGTGCGACGAGATCCCGTAGCCTTGTTGCATTTATTGACAGATAGAGAAATAGAAAGACTATTTCTGCCCTTTGTTGCCTTGCAGCAACTTGCCGAAGTCGCAAAGAGTTTTGAGGTGTTACCGAGGCACTTGGGAGAGATCATTACGGCGGGGGAACAGTTGCAGGTCACTGAGGCGATTGTTTCCTTTTTCGCAAAATTGCCGAATTGTACACTCCACAATCAATACGGTCCTTCAGAAACCCATGTGACAACAGCCTTTACACTGCAAGGTTTACCCCAGGATTGGTCAACCTTGCCACCCATTGGTTGTACCATCAACAATACTGAGGTTCACCTGCTAGATGAGTCCCTACAGCCTGTTCCCATGGGTGTGGCCGGGGAGCTATATGTGGGGGGAGCCTGTTTGGCGCGGGGCTATATCAATCGAGAGGACCTCACCCATGAAAGATTTATTCCGAACCCCTTCAGTCCAGAATTTTCTCCCCGTCTATACAAAACCGGCGACTTAGCCCGTTACCTAATCGATGGCAACATTCAATTTCTCGGTCGCATCGATGCTCAAGTAAAAATTCGTGGCTATCGCATTGAACTTGGAGAGCTTGAGGTGGTGTTGAGCCAATATCCAACGGTGAAACAAGCTGCAGTGGTCGCTCGGGAGGATAGTCCAGGGGGCAAACGCTTGATTGCTTATGTGGTGCCGGTTGCTGAAGGAGCAGAATCGCCAAAGTTAGAGGGTCACATTGAGACAGAGCAAGTTCAGCAATGGGAAAAAATTTGGGACGAAGCGTACGGGCAGCCTGCAGATGATTGGGAGTCAGGCTTTCACATTGGTGGTTGGTACGATACCTACACTGGAAAAGCTCTACCAGAACCACAGGTACGGGAATGGGTTGACTTTACAGTCAAACGGATTCTATCCCTAAATCCTCAGCGAGTATTGGAAATTGGCTGCGGTACAGGGTTGCTGTTATTCCAGATTGCGCCCCATTGCCAGGATTACTGCGGTACTGACATTGCATCCGAAGGGCTTAACTATATTGAGCATCAGATTCAAGATAGCCCTTTAGAGGCATCGGTAACCCTGCATCACAGTGCAGCGGATGAACTTGAGGGCATGGCTGTCGACTCCTTTGATACGGTGGTGATTAACGGAGTTGTCCAGTTTTTCCCCAATGCATATTACCTGGTGCGCGTGGTTGAACGAGTTGTCCAGTTAGTGCAACCGGGCGGCACGATTTTTATTGGGGATGTGGAGAGCTTTCCCTTGCTGGAGGCTTTCCACACATCGGTGCAACGGACGCAAGCGTCCGCCTCTTTATCGACAGTGGCACTGCGCGATCGCATTCAAAAGCACACGGCACAAACTCAAAAACTTGCGATCGCACCAGAATTCTTTGTGGCCCTTAAAGAGCACTTGCCTCAAATTAGCCATGTGGAAATTCAACTTAAGCGGGGACATTATCAAAATGAACTAACTCGCTTCCGTTACGATGTGGTTTTGCACCTAGGCAAAAAAGTCTCTCCTCCCACCCCTTCTCCCATTTCTCTCAATTGGCAGCAGGATAATTTAACGGCAGCGACCGTTCGCCAGCAGCTGATAGAAACCTCCCCAGAGATACTCGTTGTCACCCATGTGCCTAATGCCAGAATTTGGGCAGATGTGAAGGCAATGGAACTATTAGCCAATCCCGATTGTCCTGAAACCGTAGGAGACCTGCGCCAACAGATTTCTCCAGAGGGGATTGAACCAGAAGACTGGTGGGCATGGCAGTCTGAGGTCCCTTATCGGATTAACATTAGCGGGTCTGGTGATGGGGGCGAAGCTTACTATGATGTGGTGTTCGTGCGCAACGATATCAACATCATTGCAGACAGTACAATCATTTCCCCTCCACAAAGCGGACTTCAACATTGGAGTACTTATACCAATCAGCCATATATTGGCTTCAAACCCAGTCAATTAATTCCTCAATTACGGGATTTTCTCACAGAAAAGCTGCCGGATTATATGATGCCCTCGGCATTTGTCATGCTAGACACATTGCCCCTGACGCCTAGCGGAAAGGTAGATCGACGGGCCTTACCGGCCCCCGATAGATCTCGTCCGATTCTGGATGTAGAGCTAGTGGCACCGCGAACACCCACAGAAGAAATTCTCTCAGGCATTTGGACAGAAGTTTTGAACCTCAATGAGATAGGAGTATCTGATAACTTCTTTCTCTTGGGAGGGGACTCTATTCAGGCAACTCAACTGATTTCACGGGTACGGGATACATTCAAAATTGAACTGTCGCTGCATCGGTTGTTTGAATCCCCAACAGTGGCGGAACTTAGTGAAGATATTTTAGGCGCAAGGTGCCAGCAACTCACTGCAATCAAACCTATTCCACGGGGGGGAGATTTACCCCTATCGTTTGCCGAGCAACGATTATGGTTTTTAGATCAACTGCAAGAAGGCAGCACAACTTATAACGAACAAGAAGCGTTACGTCTGACCGGTTCACTGCAGATAGAAGCGCTACAGAGCGCGATGCAAGAAATCGTCTGCCGTCATGAGATATTACGCACTAATTTTCAGGCTGTGGATGGCTCGACCGTGCGGGTGATTCGCTCTGAATTAGACTTAAAGATGTCCATTGTTGATTTACAGCAATTGCCAACGGACAAACAACTCGCGCAAGTGCAACAGTTGGGTAAGCAAGAAATTCAGAAACCCTTTGATCTCGCCACCGATTCCCTACTGCGAGTGACTTTATTGCAGTTGGCGACCCATGATTATGTGCTGTTGCTCACCATGCACCACATTATTACGGATGGTTGGTCAACAGGGGTATTTTGCCATGAATTGGCAGCACTCTATGGAGCATTTGTTCAAGGGAAACCGTCACCGTTACCCCCACTGCCCATCCAATATGCAGACTTTGCTGGCTGGCAGAGACAACCTACAACTGCTGAAGTCCTAGCACCTCAACTGGATTACTGGAAACAACAGTTAGCAGGAGTGCCACCTCTCTTAGAACTGCCCACAGACTGCCCTCGTAAAACAGTGCAGACTTCCCAAGGGGGCAAAGATTTTTTTGAGTTCGGGCTCGAACTCACGGAACAACTCAAGCGTCTGAGTCAAGAAAATGGCGTGACGCTATTTATGACGCTATTGGCCGCATTTAGCACTTTACTGTATCGCTATAGCAACCAAGCCGATATTCTTGTGGGCACGCCCATTGCTAACCGCAACCGCAGCGAACTAGAAGGACTCATGGGCTTTTTTGTGAATACGCTGGTGTTGCGATCGCGCTTTGAAGCCAATCCCACTTTCGCTGAGTTATTGGATCAGGTGCGGCAGACTTCTTTGGATGCTTACGCTCACCAGGATGTTCCGTTTGAGCAGTTGGTGGAGGCCTTACAACCGGAACGCAGCCTCAGCTACACACCCATATTTCAGGTGATGTTTGCCCTGCAAAATGCGCCGATGGCCACTCTGGAGTTACCGGAAGTGAGTTTCAACTGGCTGCCCCTCGAAAATGCCAGAGCCCCGTTTGATTTGTTCTTGTCCATGGAGGAGACAGAAACAGGGTTGAGTGGATATTGGGAATATAATCGCGATTTATTTGAGGCAGCCACCATCCGTCGGGCCATTGGGCATTTTCAGACGTTGCTTGCAGCGCTCGTGGCTAAGCCCCAAATGGGCGTTGACGAACTGCCCTTGTTGACCGCAGCAGAACGCCATCAGGTGCTCGTCGAGTGGAATAATACCCAAGCTGAATATCCCCAAGATAAATGCATTCATCAATTGTTTGAAGAACAGGTGAAACGCAGCCCGGATGCCGTGGCAGTCGTTTTTGGAAACGAACAACTGACTTATCAGGAGTTGAACAATCGCGCCAACCAACTCGCCCATTACTTGCAAAGCTTGGGCGTTGGGCCAGAGGTCTTGGTGGGGATTTACATCGAGCGATCCCTCGAAATGGTGGTGGGATTGTTAGGCATTCTCAAAGCGGGTGGGGCTTATGTGCCGTTAGACCCCAATTATCCATCCGAGCGCCTCGCCTATATCGTTGATAACTCCCAGGCAACGGCCCTAGTCACCACCCATCAACTAGCCGCCCAATTGCCTTGCTTACCCAAGCACCTCATCTGTTTAGATGATGATGACTGGGACGTGATCTCTACCCACCGCACAGATAATCTCCAATCCAATGTCCAACCGGATAACTTGGCCTATGTGATCTATACCTCCGGCTCTACTGGAAATCCCAAAGGCGTAGAAATCTGCCATCAATCTCTTGTTAACTTTCTCTGTTCAATGGGAGTTACCCCAGGTTTAACCGATGCTGATGTGGTCTTAGCGGTCACGACCCTCTGTTTTGATATTGCTGCCCTAGAGATTTACTTACCGCTCATCGTCGGCGCAAAAACGGTTGTCGCCAGTCGAGACGTCGCTGCTGATGGCAAACAACTGGCAGTAGAATTGGAACACTCTGGTGCGACGGTGATGCAAGCCACCCCAGCAACCTGGCAGATGCTGCTGGCGGTTGGTTGGCAGGGTAAGCGATCGTTGAAAATCATCTGTGGTGGCGAAGCCTTATCGATGCAACTCGCCGCTAACCTGGGAGAAAAAGGGGCTTCTGTGTGGAACCTATACGGCCCTACGGAAGCGACCGTGTGGTCAACGGTTTGTCCAGTGAGTACCTTAGATACAATAGCGCATCACCAAGATGTCTCAGTCTCGATCGGGACTGCGATCGCAAACACTCAAACCTATATTCTCGATCGCCATCGCCAACCCGTCCCCATCGGTGTACCAGGAGAACTCCATATTGGCGGTACAGGGTTAGCCCGAGGTTATCTTAACCGTCCCGAATTAACTGCAGCCAAGTTCATCCCCAATCCCTTTTTCAGTTCAGAATTCAAAACTCAAAAATCAAAAGAAGAACGTCTTTATAAAACTGGAG
The DNA here is from genome assembly GCF_011009555.1 of Adonisia turfae CCMR0081. Classification (GTDB taxonomy): domain Bacteria; phylum Cyanobacteriota; class Cyanobacteriia; order Phormidesmidales; family Phormidesmidaceae; genus Leptothoe; species Leptothoe turfae. The sequence goes on from NZ_QXHD01000003.1 coordinate 219,946, forward strand.
ACTTAGCCCGTTATCTCCCCGATGGCCACATTGAATTTATCGGACGCATCGACAACCAGGTAAAAATCCGAGGCTTTCGCATCGAACTCGGAGAAATTGAAGCCACCTTCGCCCAATACCCAGAAGTGCAGGAAGTTGTGGTGATTGCCAGGGAAGATTCTCCAGGGAATAAGCGCCTTGTTGCCTATGTCGTTGCCAAAGAAGAAGTAACGTCGTCTGATTTGCGTGGTTTCTTGAAAAGCAAGCTACCCGACTACATGGTGCCTTCTGCTTTCGTCTTTTTAGAGAAAATCCCTCTAACGCCCAATGGCAAACGCGATCGCCAGGCCCTACCTGCACCTGATGCTGACGATATCTCCGATCGGTCTGATTTTATCCCCCCCCGCAACTCAGCAGAACTGCAACTAGCTCAAATTTGGTCGGAGGTTCTCAATATCAGTGCTGTTGGCGTCACAGACAATTTCTTTGATTTGGGAGGGCATTCCCTACTAGCCGTGCGCTTAATGGCTCGTATCGAACAGCAGTTGGGCATTCATCTACCATTGACAACACTGTTTACCGAACCCACCATTGAAAGCCAAGCCACTTTGCTGAACTCTTATAACGATGTTCGATCCTCTTCTCCTTTGGTCCCCATTCAACCGTCAGGAGAGTTGCCACCCTTATTCTGCGTGCATCCCATTGGCGGCAATGTTCTCTGCTATGCAGAATTAGCCCGTCATCTGGGTAACAATCAACCGCTCTATGGCTTGCAGTCTTCGGGGTTATCTGGTGAGTCAGACCCCTTAGCCAAAATCGAGGAAATGGCGGTAACCTATATCAAAGCCTTGCAGGAAATTCAGCCCAATGGCCCATATTATTTGGGAGGGTGGTCCATGGGAGGTGTCATTGCAATGGAAATGGCACAGCAATTGCAAAATGCTGGGCAAATAGTGGCGCTCGTCGCTTTAATCGATAGCTATGCCCCTAGTACCATGACCGACCTAGACTCCACGGATGAAGTCTCTTTAGCCAATTCTCTAGTAGCGGATTTAAGCGGTTTACTGGAAACCGAACTGTCCCTGGCACAGTTTAATCTGATGCAACTCCAGCCTCAAGAAAAATTACAGCACATCTTCTCCGTAGCCAAACGTCTGCATCTTTTACCGCCGGGGGTTGGTATGGAGCAAATGGAGCAGTTGTTTCATGTTTTCAAAGCCAACCGAGTTGCCCTAGGGAACCATCAGCCCCAGCCTTATTCGGGGCGGGTTGTCTTATTTTGTGCGAGTTCCTCGGCAGAGCAAGGCCGAGGTTGGCGTTCAATTATCACCGGTCAGTTTGAAACTAACACGATTGAGGGCGACCATTACGAGATCATGAGATCGCCCCATATCCAGGTTCTCGCTAAAGAACTGACTGCTTATCTGCATCAATGCCACCACGGCGTTGATAAATCCTTAGAGTTAACTAAAAATAAGAATTTATGGAGATAATACAGTAATGAAATATGTGATTTGTAGTTATATTGAGATGAAGACATACACGAATAAACTTAATTCCAGTTAGATAGATTCTCCTCTTATGAATTATTATCGCTTAGGTTTCAATCTTGTACTGTAGTACTGAGAATCTCTAATGCAACTATGACACTAGAAACGAAGATATCAAATCCAAAAGCATCTTTTAACGAGTATTATCATCTTTACTCACCTCAACCCTACGTTCAGGCACTATTAAAGGAAACTCAATACACGCTTCCTTTTGATGCAATGCAAATTGTAAGCAGTCACCTTAAACAGTTAGATTACTTTGAGAATTTGAATGTTTTATTTCTTGGTAGCGGCCATGGCACAGAAGTTGCCGCTTTAAAGTATGGCTATAGCTATGAAAAAATTCTGCAGCATTGGTTGGCTAGTGATCCTAAAAAGCATATCTTTTCAGAGGGCAACTCTAACTTGACCATCACAATGGTAGATATTAATGAGGCTCCTTTGCGTTTTGCCTATGATGTGGGGCTATGTCAACATTTCCACATATGCGATCTAACAAATCCATGGCCAGAGAAACTATCCACCGTTGTTAAAAATGACACTGATTTACTAGTTTGTGTAGGGGCTACAACCTATATAGGACTCGATAACTTTAAGCACCTTATCAAACTGATAGGAGAAAGTAATGTAAAGCATTTTTATTTTTCTTTAGCTAGTTTTATTTGTGACTCCTTTTTAGAAATCTTTGATGACTCTCATCTACATTTGCGGAAGCTTGGTCATGTTCGTCAGCGTAATTATAAAAATGACGAAGAACGGCTAAAAATCATATCAAATCTCAAGCTTCAAAATAGATACTACAATGCTGATGAGGATGGTTTAACCGCTTCGATATATATTGCGAGTCAAATTCCCTAACGTTATTTCTGGGTTCATACACTAGATAACTGAATATCCTGCGATATGAAATTAGCAAGCCTTTGTTCAAAGCATCCTTGGAATCTTATTTTACATCAACAAGATTTGGAAAATTCTGATGTTTTTGAGACCCTTAAGCAGCTCCATATTTCAGGTGAGATACAACCAGGGGATAAAATATCCTCTTATGACAAGGTTTCGCTTAATATTTTAGAGCAATTAGCTAAATTATTTCCTGGAGAGTATCGGTTGAGTGAACAAAGCCTATTGAACCAGAATGTTTGTCAGCAAGTACTTAGAGTATCACCTCCAGTTACTAGCAATACATTTGCAGAGCTCCCAATGTCAAGGGATCAACTAGATAAAGAATTAAGTGAGCATGGATATGCCCTATTTAGAGCAGATCAACCTTTTGATGAGAAGAAAATTACCGAATTAATTGGTGGAAAAGACAAGCTTATTAGCTATAAGCATGGTCTTAACGCACGAAATCAGGTTCCTCACTCAATTTTTTCCTATGTTACTCCCTGGTCACATAAGGAAGAAATACTGCCGCATAATGAACTAAGTCACCATACGGAATTCCCAAAATATGTTTGCTTTATGTGCAAACAACCTGCTCAGCATGGAGGAGAAACAACAATATATGATTGTGAACAAGCCTTCAAAAACCTGTCATCTACTTGCCAGCAAGAAATAAGAGGGAGGAATGTCGTCTTTGTAAGAAAACATGTCGAACAAAGAGATCATGAAGAGTATGACTCTAGTTGGCAAGATATTTCAGCTAGAAGTAGTCAAGATGCGATCGCTCATTGGGAAAATTTAGGCTACACCTGTCTTTTATATCAAGAAGATTACAACGGAACACCGATCGACGTTTTAGAAACTCAACTCGAACGTCCATTTGTCTATCATTATCAAGGCAGAACTTGTTTAAATGCGTCTGTGGTAGGTGCAGCGGCTTACTGGTATCGTCAGGTAATGGGCGATAAGAAGCCACAGCTGTCACTGCAATGGAGTGACAGAAAACCTCTGCCTGAAAAACTGCTCCATGAAATGGAAGATGCTGTTAAGTTGGCACGAATTTTCTATTTTGATAGATGGAGAGAGAACGATTTATTGATTTTAGATAATCTTAGAGTTGCCCATGGACGTCTTCCTTTTCTAGGTGATCGCTTAGTGGGAATTTTAATGGGGACAAAAGCAAGATTCAAATTTCAAGTAAATGAGTGGATTGTTGAAGAAACCTATAACTAGAGTTTGCTGTTGAAGCCTAGCCTTCATACTCAGCAAGGGTCTCACTTAGGCGGCGAGTTTTCAAGAGATCTGCTGATTCACTAATCTCGATTTTGAGGACACCGGCCATGATGGATTCCCAAGATACTCTAATGATCCCCTTATTTATAGCCCATTCTATGGGAATTAAAATAAGCCGAGTGTTTTATGTCATATCCCTCTTTTACCACTCCGGCTAGATAAAAATTAAGCTGAGAGTAATCCTGATTATTCTCAAATATATGTCTACCTCCAGAAATGCCCATCCACCATTAGATTTGTAGCAAATTCTTCTCTGATTTCTATAGGAAACGCCTGAATAAGAACGCTATGCATCATGTCACTATCTTAGGATCTGGAAAAATCGGATCCGCGATCGCTAAGCTCCTACATCGAAGCAATGATTACAACGTGCTGGTTGGCGATATTGATAGTCAATCCTTAGATCATTTATCTGCGCTAGTGCCAGTTAACACATCCGTTATTGATGTCACTGATGAAGCTGCGATCGCGGAAAAGTTAGAGAATCAAGATTGTGTTGTTTCTGCTTGTCCCTATTGGGTCAATCCAGGAATTTCCCGTGCCGCAGCAAAAGCTGGGGTCAGCTATTTCGACCTAACCGAAGATATCGCAACCACCAATGCCATTCGGACTGTTGCTGAGATGAGTTCTGATGGCTTGGTCTTTGTGCCCCAATGTGGTCTAGCTCCAGGATTTATTAGTATCCTTGCCCATCATCTGTGCAGCTACTTTGAGAGGCTTGACGAGGTCAAAATGCGGGTTGGTGCTCTGCCGCAATATCCCTCCAATAAGATGAAGTACAACCTTACCTGGTCTACAAAGGGGCTCATTAACGAATATTGTAACCCTTGTGATGCTATTCGCAACGGTCATAAAATCGAAGCGATTCCCTTGGAAGAGGTGGAGTATTTCTCCCTAGATGGCATCAATTACGAAGCGTTTAATACGTCTGGTGGGCTAGGAACTCTGTGCGAGACTCTCGATGGCAAGGTGCGTACTCTTAATTACAAAACTGTACGCTATCAGGGCCATCGAGATCTCATGGCCTTTTTAATCAACGAATTACGTTTAAGCGATCAACGTGACCTACTTAAAGAAATTTTTGAACGTGCCATTCCCACGACTCAGCAAGATGTAGTAGTTAGCTTCTGCACCATTAGTGGCTGGCGTAACGGTCGTTTCGAACAAATCAGCGATGCCCGCAAGATCTACCCGCTGAATTTATATGGAGAAACCCTGAGTTCTATCCAGATCTCAACAGCTGCCTCTCTTTGTGCAGTCGTGGATATGTATCTCAATGGCAAAATTCTCCAAAGTGGTTTCGTAAAACAAGAGCAAATCAATCTAGATGATTTTCTCGCAAACCGTTTTGGTCGTTACTACATCGAGACCAGCAAGATGTCCCAAAATCCCATGCTTTACATTGATTAGAAAACTAGAAAAGGCACAAATAATATCAAGTTAACAACTTTCAGATAGTGAATATTGATGAGGGAAATGCCTGAAACACTACCCAATGAGTGGTTGAAATGGATTTGCTCTAGCCAGAATCCAAATGAGCTACGTAGGAACTACGATCAGTGGGCCGCTACCTATGAAATCGATGTTAGTAGTGTATGGAAACCAGTTCCATTAGCCGCTGCTCTCATGCTTTCAGAGCAGATAAGCAAGAAACGAGGCGTGATCTTGGATGTTGGGGTTGGTACAGGTCTGGTGGGTATGGCCTTGGCAGAATTGGGATTCGACAATTTGATAGGTATTGATATCTCGCCTGGGATGTTAGAACAAGCCGCTGAAAAAAGGATATATCGTTCCTTGATTTGCTGCGCCATCGGTGATGAACGATTCGGGGATCTAGAGCGGGTAAATGGCATTATTGCCACAGGTGTCTTTGCTGAAACTCATGCTGGTTCAGCGGAACTCAGGGTATTGCAAGAAAGGATTGAGCCTGAAGGTATCTTGGTTTTCACTGCACGTCGGAGCTTTCTGTCTAAACTCCAGGGCGTCCTTGATCAGCCAGGTTGGACGCTGATTGATACTAAAGTGATGCCGATTTATGACGATCCGGTGCATGTTCTCGCCTATAGAATTTACGCTTAATTTAAGGTGGAATGTGAGAGATTGCCTAGGCCAATACTCGATGTCTATGCACACAGCACGACTAGAGCGTAAAACAAAATCATCTTTGTGAACAATGAGTTCAGAATTGCAAAAACTCGAATGCATTAATCAGGAACTGGAAAAGCTCGGTGATATTGACCGTCATCAGTTATTGGAAATGAACGTGCTTCGAGAGAGCCAAGAGTTGGTTCATCGAGTCGGGGCAACCCATGGGGTTGGTCAACAATTACCATTCACAAAGCTATACTTACCAATGGCTTTCACAGGTATCTTAGAACCCAAGAAGTCAGTCAATGAAACCCATCGCGCCATCCAAATTCTGTTACCAGGCACAGGCACCACGTTCTCTGTAGCTGAGACACTCTGTGATGTTGCAGGAACCTTTCATGGGCGCAAAAGCAAGAACCGTGGAGGGGGGCGCAAAAGTAACCAAAGTTTGCTAACTCAATTACTGCCCGGGGATGAAACGTTCCGTGTGGCCTCTTTTCCCACTGATCTACCACTGAATGGCATGGGGTCGGATGCCCCATTTGAATTTGCTAGTAAGCAGGGACTGATGACGGTAATGCGTCATGTGCATCTTGTATTGTCAAGACTTTATCCCGATCGACCAGTTTTTATGGCTGGACGTAGCCAAGGCGGTATAGCGGCTATTTTGTATGCTCAGCATTATGAGGATCTAGCTGGGGCAATTGCGATCAATCCGCCCCATCCCGATCCTGAACTATTTCGATTCACTGTTCAATACTTAGAGGATAAGGCCAATGTTTTGGCTGATCTCCTCCATGCTCCAGGGGTGACCCTACATGATCGGAGTTGGAAAGCATACAAGACTTTTACGCCTTCTTTTGACTATCCATCTATGCGATCGCTATCGCCAATCTTGACGCTGGTTAGCTTGGGCGATCCGTTTAACTTGTTTCCCCAGTACGCTCATGCACTGAAAGCATTTTCCGACAATGACGAAAAAAACCAGTTGCACATCCTTGATGCAGGACATAATCTTTGGGATAGAAAATCAACCGATATGTATCGAGAGGTCATTAATTTGCAAGCCCAATTCATGGTAGATCAAATGAGTGAAGTGGGGAAAAATCAGGCTCTTCCGGTCCGGCCTAGATATGGGAAAGAGTTCCTGAGCGCGAGAAATATGGAGTAGTGAATTTTAGTAAAGGATAGAGAAAAAGTCGGGGTCTTCTCTTTGTGCCATCTTCTTTCTGACTGAGCGGTTGCACTCATGTCTGTACACAGCAGGCAATGATTGCCACAAGGATGGGGGAGTTTCGTGTTTTCAAAAAAAGTCTGCGCAACCATAAACGTATCATCTCTTGATTAAAACCAGAGAAGATTATGCTGAGATCTTGCACCTGGCAAGGCAGCATTAACCCGCATTGGACTCAAAGTCGCAAGGCTAACTGGCTCAAAACCGCTCAAGCGGTTAAAGAATCCCTAAAAGCTCTATATTTAGAGCTGCCCAGC
>NZ_QXHD01000003.1:227238-368368 GCF_011009555.1 Adonisia turfae CCMR0081
GATTCAGCTGAAAGATCTGGAAATAAAAATGTTGGAAAGGCGAGAGCGAGAAATTGCGATCGCACGGGATGAAGCCCTTGCTGCTGCAGAATCTAAAAGCAATTTTTTGGCCAATATGAGTCATGAGATCCGGACGCCCATGAATGGAATTCTCGGGATGTCCGGGTTACTTCTCGATACTGAACTCACACAGCAACAGCGGAATTTTTCAGAAACAATTTGGAATTGTTGCAATTCGTTGATTACTATTATTAACGATATTCTTGACTTTTCCAAGATCGAGTCCGGCAAGCTTGATCTAGAGGAATGCCCTTTTGAATTACGTACCTGTATTGAGGAGTCCCTTGATCTACTCGCCGCTAGAGCAGCTGAAAAGGGTTTGGAACTTGCCTATATTGCTGACCCCTCCACGCCTACTAGATTCCTAGGGGATGTCACTCGTCTACGCCAGATTTTAGTAAACCTGATTGGTAATGCAGTGAAATTTACCCATGAGGGTGAAGTATTAGTTAAAGTTCGCACAACGCCACTCCAACAATCTTCCATAGAAGATATTGAACTAAAAGACATCAGTCATGCACAGGGTAAAGAATCCCTGGTTACCCTTCATTTTGATATTCAAGATACAGGAATCGGCATTCCTACCGATAAAATGGATCGTCTTTTCAAATCATTTAGTCAGGTTGATGCATCTACTACTCGTCAGTATGGTGGTACAGGCTTGGGGCTAAGCATTAGCAAACAACTCTGTGAACTAATGGGTGGCAAAATGATGGTAACTAGTGTTGTTGGAGAGGGATCGTGTTTCTCGTTTTCGATAGTAGTAGACGCTCTACCCACGCTAGAAAATGAGCAAGTCTCTGATATCGCCCATCAACTTAAAGACAAACGGGTATTGATTGTAGATGATAATGCTACTAATCGTGAGATTTTGACCCTCCAAACTCAGTCCTGGGAAATGCAACCCATCACTGCCCAGTCAGCCTATGAAGCTTTAGGCATCTTAAGTTGTCAGCCTTCCTTTGATGTGGCTATTCTTGATATGCAAATGCCAGAGGTCGATGGCCTGACCCTGGCTCATAAAATTCGTGATCAGGTCTATGGTAAGAAATTACCTCTGATCATGCTCACATCCTTAGGTAGACCTGAGGTTGATCCTAAAGCCCTAGATCAAGCTAAATTTAGTGCTTTTCTAAACAAACCCATTAAACAATCTCATCTTTATGATGCTCTTGCCCAAGTATTTAGTGATCAGCCTATCAAAATACAAAAGTCTATATCTGATCAACAATCTGGACTAGATAGCACTTTGGCTCAAAACCACCCCCTCAGAATATTGGTCGCAGAAGATAATCTGGTCAATCAACAACTTATTCGTCAATGGCTTGATAAACTAGGCTACCGTTCTGATATTGTCGGCAATGGTTACGAAGCCATCGATGCCTTAAAACGGCAGCCCTACGATGTCATTCTAATGGATGTTCATATGCCTGAAATGGATGGACTGACTGCTACAGAGAAAATTTGTGAGCAGTGGTCTACAGCTGACCGGCCTCATATTGTTGCCTTAACTGCCAGTGCCATGAAAGGTGATCGCGATCTATGTATGGCTGCTGGCATGAATGACTACATCAGTAAGCCAATTCATGTTCCAGACTTGATCGCTGTACTAAAAAAAGTAACACCTTTAGAAGTATCTAGTTGTGCTCCTACTTTAGACAGAAACCTACTGGAACCCACCTTAATAGCGTTAGGGGGGGTAGAGTCTGATACATTTTCAGACTTTAAAGAACTATTTATAAGTGAAGCATCAGCCTTAGTCTCAAAAATTGTAGAGGCTATTCAAACCAATAATCATGAACAACTAGAATATACTGCTCACGCCTTAAAATCCAGTAGTGCAGCACTTGGTGGAGTAAGTCTTCAAACGTTGTGCCAAACTCTAGAAAAAACTGGTCGCTACAAAGACCCAATAGATACTAGTTACACTGAGCAAATAACTTCAACGTTTATGACGTTTAAAACAGCGTTAGCAGCATTACAGTAATTTACTGTTTACAGCATCTAATTTCAAACTTCAACAGAAAGGTCTTTTTACCGCTCCATAAAGTAAAACTTATTTCTAGAGTAAGCGACGCTAATTTTTTATTATAAGGACTGCTAGATTATGAAAAGAGTAGCAAAGAAACTTTTGCGCCAGTTTCGGCAAAGTTTAGCATTACGCTACTTAACCATAGCTGGGTCTTGTGCACTCACTACGCAACTGGTTTTTGGGCTAATCCAAGTCCAACGAACTCAAGCACGACAAATCACTAGCTTACGTAATCAGGTAGAAAGCAAAGCTGATTTTCTTAGCGATGTTGTTCCAGAAGCAATCTTGAGCCTCGATCTTTTGTACTTAGAGACATTAATGCAAAAGACTACGGAAGATGTCGACATTGTTTATAGTGTAATTATCAATCAAGAAGGCAAGATCATCACACAATCCCTCGACCATAAGAATTCTTTAGTCAAATCAACAATAGATAAGTCAGGTACTCAAGCTAGTGATACATTAAGTGTCTTACAATCTCTCAGTACTCTACCCCAAATACGCCAGGTAGAAATTCCCATTGAATCACTTGAACAGCCCTTAGGGGAAGTTCGCTTGGGCTATTCACATCAAAGACTACGTCAAGAAAGCATCTTGGCAGTCCTATTCCATGTCAAAATAGCGGCATTGGTAAGTCTGCTATTGGGTCTACTTACGATAGTCCTATTTCATCGGCAAGTACATACCCCTCTTCGAGCATTAAACAAATTTGCCCGATCCTTTGAAGAAGGGAATTTGGAACAACGCATTCAAATTAAATATCCGGATGAAATTGGTCAGGTCAGCCGAGCCCTTAATCAAATGGCTGATCAATTACAGGAAAATTTAGTTGGACTTGCGATCGCACGTGATGAGGCATTGGCTGCTGCCCAATCAAAAAGTGATTTCTTAGCTAACATGAGTCATGAAATCCGTACACCCATGAATGGCATCCTTGGAATGTCTGGTCTATTACTCGACACCGATCTCACCCAGGAACAACGAAATTTTTCAGAAACAATTTGGAACTGTTGTAATTCCTTAATCACTATTATTAATGACATCCTCGATTTTTCTAAAATTGAGTCAGGGAAGCTCGATATGGAAGAGTGCCCATTTGAGCTTCGAACTTGTATTGAGGAATCGCTAGATTTACTTGCCACTAAAGCAGCTGAAAAAAACTTAGAACTTGCTTATCTAGCAGAGCCAGGTATACCTGACCGACTAGTGGGTGATGTCACTCGATTACGCCAAATTTTAGTCAACTTAGTGGGTAACGCAATCAAGTTTACCCACGAAGGAGAAATATTAGTCAAAGTTCATGCCAAGCCTTTTACTACTGCTTCACAAACACATATAGACCAAGATATCGAAAAGGATTATGTAACCATCCATTTTGATGTGCAAGATACAGGTATTGGCATCCCTACCGACAAAATGAACCGTCTCTTCAAATCCTTCAGTCAAGTGGATTCTTCCACTGCACGAAAATACGGTGGTACAGGATTAGGACTTGCTATTAGCAAACAACTTTGTGAACTAATGGGTGGCAATATGAGTGTCACGAGTGTTGTGGGAGAAGGTTCTTGCTTTTCTTTTTCGATTGTTGTTGAAGTACTGCCCTCCTTAGAACTTGACATAGAATCTGAAACACATCAACTCAGAGGAAAACGCGTACTAATTGTGGATGATAATGCCACCAATCGTAAAATGTTGGCTCTTCAAACTCAATCCTGGGATATGCAATCAACAGTAGCCCAGTCTGCCTATGAAGCCCTGGGTATTCTAAGTTGTCATCAAGATTCCTTTGATGTAGCTATTCTTGATATGCAAATGCCGGAAGTGGATGGGCTGACACTTGCTAATGAGATTCGCACTAAACCTTATGGGAAAACTCTCCCTCTGGTAATGTTAACATCTGTGGGAAAACCAGAACTTGCAGAAAATGCTTTGAAGAAAGCTAACTTTCAGGCATTCCTCAATAAACCCATTAAACAATCTCATTTGTATAACGTTCTCAACCAGGTGTTTGTCGATCAGCCTGTCAAGATACAGACACCTGAGGTGACAAATGAGGCGGATTTATATGATAGTACGCTAGCCCAAAAACACCCTCTCCGAATTTTAGTTGCAGAGGACAATCTAGTAAATCAGCAACTGATCCGCCAATGGCTTGGCAAAATGGGTTACCGACCTGATTTAGTCGGTAATGGTTATGAAGCCATCGATGCCCTGAAACGGCAAACCTATGATGTAGTTCTGATGGATGTCCATATGCCTGAAATGGATGGACTGACAGCGACTGCTGAAATCTGTAAACAATGGTCTGTCGACAAACGGCCTTATATTATTGCCTTAACGGCCAATGCAATGAAAGGTGACCGTGAACGGTGTCTAAATGCTGGAATGAATAACTACATTAGTAAACCCATTCATGTTCCAGATTTGGTAAAGGCATTGAAACAAGTGCAACCCTTAGAAACCTCTCACCAAGCTCTTGCCTTAGATATGACAAGACTTGAGTCAACATTAGGCGCATTAGGTGGAGTAGAGTCAGAGGCATTTTCTTCCGTTAGACAACTTTTTATCACCGAAGCATCAACATTAGTCGATAAGATCATTCAAGCCATTAAAACAGGCAATTCTGAACAACTAGAACAAAATGCCCATGCATTAAAATCGAGTAGTGCAGCTTTGGGTGGTGTAATTCTTCAAAACCTATGTCAAGCGTTAGAAAAGTCAGGTAGACAAAGGGAAGTTGTGGATCTAAAGCTATCTGATGAGTTAAATTTAGCATTTTCCAACTTTAAAGCGGCTCTAGCAAGTCTATAAAGGCAATTAAGCGCCCCTGGCTAATAGAGTTAGATGCTGCTGTTAGTAGCTAAAATATGATCTTTTACACACTGATGAGTACATGCGTAAGCATTAACTTTAAGCTGGGGCATCTAACACAATCAGACATCCTTCTACAGTTAGATAAGCTGTCCGACCTTTACCGATAGCAACCTCATGCCCTCCAGTAAATGCACCAAAAGAGGGTAGCGTTAGCCGTTGGAACTGATGCTCATGGTAAAAGCAGGGCAGCCGCAGACTATCAGTAGTAGATTTTAATTACACAACCGGGTGTGTATGGCTACAAATATTCATGTAGCCTTTGGGTAGGTGCTTCAGGCTAACGGGCTCATGGCTGAGCAATAGCTTGCCTAGAGAAACTGAATGATATAGTTCATATTAAAAACAGACTTTAACACTATTCGGTCATGATTACCAACAATTAGGGTAACTTTAGCATCCATCTCTTCCAGGAATTTAGACCAGGCAGTTGCTATTTCAGCCACCATGCCCTGACGAGAGTGGAATAGATCTCCGAGTACAAAAATTTGTTCGGGGTGGACTTTGTTACAGTGCGATCTCAATCGCTTCAATGTTTTGCCATTCACCTGCTGCGCCACTGGGATCCCGGCCATTTGAAACGTTTCTGCCTTACCCAAATGCACATCTGATAGTAGCAAAGTATGATATTTAGGCACATACAAAACCCGTTCTAATAATACCAGTGTCTTTCCCTGTGATAGATCTACCTGGTGCCCGATTCTCATGTCATTTGACATATTTAGTCAACCTACTGAAGGCACCGCATAGTATTCTGATGCCGGTAATAGTATTAATCCTAAACTACTACAGGTAGATAGGATTAACAAAAATATTTGTCCGTGACATCTCTATTAATATGGTGGTTTTACTAGCCTAAGGAGCATTCAATAAACCAAGCTCAAAAAAACTGTTTTATTTGCATTTTAGGCAGTATAAATACAGATTTATCATCATTTCTGGATTTTTTTAAGCCTAAATCATGCCTAAAAGAACTGATAAATGACTAGACTTTACAAAGAAATCAAATATTGCAGTAAACCGTATATTTTCGGATTTCTCTGTTCATGCTCTGTCACTAAAATAACACTATCTAAAACAAATTGCGTAGATAAATTGCATAGGCAACAGACAAACAGCGTAATCGTTTGAATTCACTTTAAGGCATTGCTATTTCGAACTCGGGCATTCTAAGCCTTTAGACTGTATCGGAATTAAAAGAGAGACGAAACTAATCCACAGCTTTATTAAACAAGCATTTCAAACCTTTTTGAGAACCCCCTAAAATCGTTTCATATCAAAATTCACACTGTTTCAAAAAGTCACTTAGCCAACTTATCTCAAGTATCAAGGGCACAGACATGCTTTATCAATAGTCCCAAGACTTTTTCATATTTTTTGTTGCTTACTGTTATCTAATCAAACGTCTATCTTTTTACGAGTCCCAGTTCATCATGAAATCCTCTGTCAGTAATTATTTAAGCTGAGGTTCTACTCTTATTATTATTCCTGACATGAATGAGCAAAGAAGTCTTGAAAGATTATTTCCTTATATCGATGGTGCGTTTCAAACCATACTGGATCAAGCCTTGGTCAATCAGCATATATCCACTAGAGGTTTCTCTGTATTTATTAGGGAGATCACTTAGTGATTCAACAAAAGTTAAGCGAAATTATGTAAGCAATTTGTTGCAGATCTGGTTGTTTTTTCCCATCTCAATGTTCGGCAAAACAGATATCTTATTTAGTGAACCAATGAATAAAACCAGGTTAGTGCATCTACGTTTTTTCTAGTTTATGCTTAATCACAGCTATAGAGCTTTCTATATATCAGGTTGCTATCTATCAATGAATGTTTTCTACCATCAAATTTCATTTGCTAATCATCATATACACTTAAATGACAATGCAAAAGCATGCTCTGATGCAGCGAATTATAGAGCAGTTGTTACCAGAAGAACAATGCTTATTTAGCGAATATCAGATTGAAGCCCTCCATCGATCTGCTCTATCTTTACCTAAAAGAAATCATGCCATCAATGTACGTTTGTCAATTCCTTTCCCAGGAAAAGGAATTTATCTCGTCCTTTTTGCAGGTAAAGAACTCCGTTCAAAAAAACGTCTGCTTGCTGACAGAGACTTTCAGATACTCCCTAGAGTTATTCTTCTTCTTATTTCACTTCTCGGTTGTGCAACTATCTTTGGTCTAGCTTACAGTCAACGCATATTAGCTATCAATAATCAACGTAATGCATCTAGTCTGAATGAATCATCAGACGTAATCCATCCTACCGTCGTGCCTTTCAAATATGATCAAGAGCAATGTGAGACAAGCTTTCGTGAGTGGAGGGATGGTGAATGTATTGATTACGAGCACGACCATACTTTCTAGGTTCAAGTCTAACGCTTATCCACTAAACTACATACTCTCAAAAATAGTTATTTATTAGCAAGTTGATCTTTCAAACGTTCTATACGCTCAAGCAAACTCTCATTAGATAGGCGTGCGCTAAGATGCTCTACTAACAAAGGAAATGCTAAGGGTGAAGGTCGTTGTGTAGTTTTCCACACCACCTTAAACGCCTGTAGCCGTGCCAAAGCTATGCTCAGACGTTCTAGCTCTAGTTGTTGTTCTAGGACTTCCCTCTCTGCCTGGAGTAGCAGTAAGTTATCTGCCTCGTATTTAGAAAAAACCTCGTAAATTAAGGAAGCACTGACTTGGAGTTGGCTACCGGTTTTACGGGATGACGGATATCCTTGAAAGATCAGATTAGACACCTGAGCAATACTGCGAAAGCGTCGCTGGGTCAACTCTGAAATGTTGAGACTGGCTCGAATGTCTTTAACAATATTATTCAAGTTAAAGAAATGAGCCTGGTGGTTTTGAAAGATAGACTCAAAAGAATATCCTTTGGGAGCTAATATTTCAAAATCGTAATCATTGGCAAAGACGGTGAATGTCGCTTTTTTATAGGGCAAAACGATGGGTCCATAGAAATCCTAAGCCCTCATGAGCAAATCTTCCCTCAAAGGGGAATGCATAGAGATGTTGTCCTTAGTTCATGCCACTCATCCAAAATCACGGTCCGTAAGTTACCAAATCGCTGACGCGCCCCTTTGTAGGACAGCGGCACCGATAGAGACTCAGGTGTAGTAATCAAAATCTCATGCAGTTCTTCTTTTGCCGCTCCTTCTGGGATGCTTTAGTATCCCCAGTGCGAGACTCTACCTGGAGTGGCCAGCCCATTGCTGTAATGGGCTTTTGGATGGCTTGTTCAATGTCGCGAGATAGAGCTCGTAGGGGTGTGATGTAGAGTAGCTGTAGGCCGTGACCAGGATTAACCAGCATGTCGGCAATGGGTCCCATGACGGCTGCATAGGTTTTACCGGAGCCAGTAGGTACCTGAATCAGACCACTTTTGCCTGTCAGGTAAGCTTCCCAGGTTTCTTTTTGAAAGGGTAAGGGTTTCCATTTCTGGAGTTTGAACCAGGCCAAAATTGGCGATAGGGTAATTGCCATGGATACTTAACCTGGATGTTAAATGCCTTGCCTACAAACAATTGCCCAGGTCATCCACAAGGAGATGGAAACTCGGATTCTGTGAATTTGGATCGAAATCCTTGTTCTCTCCTCCATTGTCTATCTTCTGTAGTCCCTCTTATCTTCATCCTCCGCCCACTTATGAGACCTTTGCTTTGCCCAGGGTATAGCCATGGCAAAACACTCAAAACCAATGAAATTTCTTACCCCAAACTTACCCCATAAATCGATCTAAATTAGACTTAATAATCACCTAACGCATGTTCTGGTATATGTACATTAAGGGCATAAAAAGCGGATGATGGGACTCGAACCCACGACATTCAGCTTGGGAAGCTGGTGTTCTCGCTATATTTAGCGAGGGTTTCAGGCTTTGCTTTTTGCTTTTATACCAGTTTTATACCAGTTTTGATTTTATAGTTCATTTGTTCGTTAGACGCTCAGCTTTTTAGGCTGAGTGTTTAACCTCGTTTGCTGCAGCGGAAAATTTAAGCGTTGCATTGGTTGATGGTTGAGTAACCTCCTGATCGATTTGGAAGAAAGCATTCGCTAGATAGGAGTTCAGGTAGTAAAGCTGAGAGCATGTTTGCATCAGACTTACAGTCATGTGTTTATGTGCAGTGTTCTCAGAGGCGTGCTAATCCAGATGAGATGGTTTCTATCTGAAATGGCAGCAAGCCAGGTATTTGCTCTGGAATAGAGTTGAAATTATTGGATCTCAGACAGCGTAAGCTATTGAACTATTGCTTTATTATCCTCCAAGCTTGGATGGCTAGAATATCAAAAGGTTTGAAACCTTGAAGCTAAGGTCTAGGTTAGTAGTATGGATCAATCGACAAGCCTGATGCCTCCTGGCCAGACTACGCTATTAAATCTGGATATTGATTCAGCCCGTTTGAAGCAACGGGATATCCCACGCTCACGCCGTGCTCATTACAGGGCAATCACAAATTGGCTTACCAAATATGACCTTTCCATAGCCAAGACAAATAAGGATAAGTTAAAGGGCATTCTTGAAGCATTTCATCATTTTTGTGCCCTAGAAGAATGGACAAATGCCGCCTATCTTCTATATATGCCTCTGAATACCCCCACTCGTGAGGAAGTTCATAACCAACTGTTTACTTGGGGCTATTACAGCGATGTAATTGCACTCTATGAAGAACTGTTAGGTAAAGGTAGCGCAATGCTAGATGCCGTGCTCATGAATGGTTTGGGGGCATCGTATGACGTATTGGGAAACTATGACCGGTCGATTGAGTGCTACCAAAAATGTTTGGCAATCGCTCAAGAATTAAATCATCCAATGATTCAAGCTGAGGCCTTTTGTAACTTGGGCAATGTCCTCAATTCACAAGGTTACTACGGTGAAGCGGCGGAGTACTATCAAAAGTATTTAGCAAGTGCGAAGGAAACCCAAAGTTTTGAGGATGAAGGAAGAGCTCTAAGTTTACTGGGTAGCATCTATGCTGCCATAGGGGAACCTGAAAAAGCGATTAATGTTCTGGAGAAGGGATTAAAAATTGCACAGGATGTCAAAAATTTGGAGGAGGAAGCATCTGCCTGGGGGAATTTGGGGATTGTTTATCAAAACTTAGGCCAGTACTCAAAAGCTACGGAGTATTACCAAAATTATTTACGGATTGCTGAAGAGATTGGCAGCTCATATCATCTGGGAGCTGCTCAAGGCAATATAGGCGAAAATCACTACACTGCTGGAAGGTATGGTGAAGCTATCGATTGTTTTCAGAAATATCTTCGCCTTTCAGAAGATATCGGTAATGAATGGGACAAAGCTTCAGCATTAATCAGCTTAGGCAATGGATATTTAGCAATAGGAGATAGTTCGAAAGCCCTTGAATTGCATCAAGCGAGTTTAAATATTGCACTGCGCTTGAACTCAAAGTCTATTCAGGCAGATGCTTTCAGATTTCTAGGGAAGACCCATCAAGCAATGGATCAGCACAGTGAAGCTGTGGATCTGTTGGGGAAAAGTGTTGTTCTCTTTTCTGAGATTGGCGATCGCAAACGGGAAGCACGTGTCCTAAGTGAGCTAGGGCTTAGTCTTCAGCACTTGGGCAGGTATAAAGGCGCGATCGCAACCTACCAAAAAGGACTTGCGATCGCAAAAAAACTAGAAGCCCCTCAAAGCGAAAGCCAGTTTCTATGCAATCTAGGAGCTGCCTATGATGTGATTGGTGACTATCCAAGGGCGATTGAGTATCAGGAACAAAGTTTAGACCTTGCTCTATCTACTGACGATACTAAGAATCAGGAAATCTCTCTTCATAACTTGGGCCTCACCTACTTTAATCTGTCAGATTACTCAACAGCCCTTGACTATCAACAACGTAGTCTGGATATAGCACAGACAAACGGTAGCCAATATGGAATTTTACAAGCCATGATTGCCCTTGGAACAATTTGGCAGACCATTGGTGACACTGGAAAGGCTTTGTACTATCAAGAAGCTAGTCTGGACCTGGCGAAAACTATTGGAGATCGTCGGCAGGAGTGTAACGCTCTCGGAAATCTAGGGCTAATTTACGATGATCTTGGAGCTTATAAGAAGGCTCTAACCTTTTTTCAACAAAGTCTTCAAATTGCAGAGGAGATCGATAACCGTGAGGATCAGGCGCTTTCTTACGGAAATTTAGGAAATATCCAGTACTACTTGGGCGAGTATATCGAAGCGGCTAAATTCCATGAACAGCATTTAGAGATCGCAAGGGAGCTGGAAGACCCCAGTGGTGAGTCCCAAGCTTTAGGTAATC
This sequence comes from Adonisia turfae CCMR0081, assembly GCF_011009555.1. Classification (GTDB taxonomy): domain Bacteria; phylum Cyanobacteriota; class Cyanobacteriia; order Phormidesmidales; family Phormidesmidaceae; genus Leptothoe; species Leptothoe turfae. The sequence continues at coordinate 238,496 of NZ_QXHD01000003.1, forward strand.
TAGGTGTGGCGTATGATGCCATGGGGGAGCATAAGAAGGCCATTGATTTATATTATCAAAGTCTTGCCATAGCTAAAGATCTTGGCAATCGTCAAGGTCAAAGTCAATCCCTTGGTAATATTGGCTTTAGCTATTACTGCTTAGGGGATTATCAACGGGCCTATCAGTTTCAATCTCAACATTTAGCGATCGCCGAAGAGATTCAGGATCCTTGGGAAACTAGTAATGCTCTCTGTAACTTGGGGGCAACCTCCATCAAACTGGAACAGTACGTCGAGGCTCAGGAATTTCTAGATGCTTCGTTGTTGCTGTGTGAGGAATTAGGGAATTTACCGACCAAGGCAGAAGTGCTTATGCGGCTGGCAGAATTGGCCTATTGTTTGGGGGATTTCAATCTAGCTCGTGCCAGATGTCGTGAGGCGCTAACGCTTGCAACAGACCTGGAAATCCCCTTGATTGAGGACTGTCAAAAGCTACAAGAGAGCATTGACCAGGAGGAGAACCATGGATAGTATTCTGCCACCTGCCGATGCCATTTTGGAAAAGCTTGAGATTGAGCCGAAGTCAGTCAGAACAATTAAATCCGCTAAAAAACGTAGTCAATATCGGGCTGTAATAAATTGGCTGACGCGCTACAGTTCCTCGGTTGGAGCAGGCAATCTGGAGCAGGTGCGGGGTTGGTTAGAGGCCTTTCATCACCTATGTGAGCTGGAGGCTTGGGAAAAAGGGGCAACCCTACTGTTTAGTCGGTTGGAAACGGAGACCCGTGAGGAACTGCACGATCAGTTGAATATCTGGGGGCATCATACCGAACTTAATCAGGTGTACTCTCGGGTGGCCAATCAGATCTCACCTAAACTGAATGCCATTATCCTCAACTCTCTGGACCGCCTATGGACTGACCTGGGGGACTATGACAAAGCCATTGACTATCATAAACAGAGCTTAGCGATTGATGAAGAGTTGGGCCAAATGCAGGGGGTTGGCGCGTCCCTCGGTAACCTTGGCATTATCTACTCTTCCATCGGGGAATATGAGACTGCGATTCAGTACCATGAGCAGCATCTGAAGGTAGCTCGTAAGATTAAAGATAAGTAGCTAGGCACAATTAATTATTAGATGGTCTAGGGCATAATTACCTGCTTCACTCCGGTCTATCATGCCATCGATAATGGCTTCAGCTAACTCATCTTCGTACTCGAACATGCGACCCGCAAGTTCATGAGTTTTGAGCTGAAGCCACTCGGTCTCAATCGGATTTAATTCAGAGCAATACGACGGCAAGAAGACAATCACCAAACCTTGAGAGCGCCATCTCCCCCAGCGTTCTTTGACGACCCGGCTTTTGTGAATTGAGCCGTTATCTTGAACAACGATGGTTAAGCGCTGGGTTTCAACAAAGGTGCGCTCTGCCTTGGCCGCGATCTGGTCCATGACCGCCATATAGCGTTGTGAATCAATGCTCCCAACCGCCAAGGCATACTCAAAGCTCTCCTGGGGATCCCAAACCCCTAAAATGCTCACCCGTTGTCCCCGACGGGACGTTTGTTCCAATCGTTTTTGAGTGCCGATGCGAACATAACTGTAACTGACAGCGGACCATTGTGCACACCCGGTTTCATCGAGATACTTCACCTCAATCTGGCCAGCCTCGGCTAGAGTCTCAAGGATAGCGAGGTGCTTTTGAGCGAGCGCTTTAGCGGTCGCATCCTGACGGTTAAGATGGCTGTGACGGGTCCGTTTCCAACGAAATCTTTTTTTTCAACAGACGACGAATCCGATCGGCGCTGAGCGTCACCTTCCGGTCTTGCTCTAGCTTGACCGATAACTGACGACTATTGTAGGTCCGTTCATCGTTGGTTACACAGGCTTCTAGATAATCAAGGTCAGCCGGTTGCCAAGTCGGTTTACGGCCTCGACCTTTCGATTCCCAAAGACCACACAAACCATCTGTTTTCCAGTGCTTAATCGTCGTTCGGATGGTATGTTCGTGACAGTTAAACACCTCGGCTAGCGCCGGAGCATTCCAGCCGGATGCATTGAGGAGAATGATATGAGCCCGATCTCGAACCCGATAAGGCACCATCCCTGCCTTGCGTAACTCGGATAGGGTCTCGATTTCGTTGGCGGTCAAAATGGCTCGCAGAGCAGCTGGCATCGCTAAAGGTAATTCATCATCTTTTCTATCTTATAGATAATTACACTGATCTACTTATTCCTGGGGAAGGAAATGCTTTGGGTGGTTTGGGGCTGGCCCATTTAGCCCTGGGCCACATGCGTAAAGCGCTGCACTGTCATCGACAACATTTGAAACTGGCCAAGACTAGCGGTGATTTGCAGGGGCAGGCGATCTCAACTGGCAGTATTGCCAATGTTTATCTATCTCAGGGGGACCTGGAGCGTACCCTGGACTTTTGTGGCCAGAGTTTGGCACTGTCCAGGGAAATTGGCTATCGACAGGGGGAGTTAAACGGATTGGGGACCCTCGCCAATATTCATTTAGAAGCTGATGATATTGAAACAGCGATTGGATATTACCAGGAGGTTCTGGAGATTGCTGAGGAATTGCGAAGTCGTCAAACTCAAGGAATTGCTCTGCTAGGGTTAGGGGTGGCCCACAGTGAGTTGGAGGACTATGAGACGGCTTGGGACTATCTACGTCGCAGCTTTGCGATCGCGCAGGATATGGACGATTATTCTGGGCAGGCATCAGCCATGAGTAATATGGGGCTGGTGCTCACTAGCCTGGAGCAGTACGACGAGGCTCAAACTTGTTTAGAGGCGGCAGCCACTATGCTCAGTCAATTGGGAGAGCCCTATGGTGAAGCGATGACTCTGCGAGGACTGGCTGAACTACATGGTCAATTAGAGCAGTATGAGGTGGCTCTGAACTATTGCAACCGAGCGTTGGCATTGGCTAAGAAATGGGGGCTGGAGATTGCAGAAGACTGTGCTCAACTCCAGCAGGAACTAAAAATCTCAGTTATTCACACACCCAGCTCAAACACTTTGCTTTAAAGTTTGAATCTTTTTTATCAGTATTCTCCTTTTTGGCTAATCTAAAAGTGATTATTGCTGATTTTTATAAATGTTTTCCATGTCTTGTTGAATGAGCGATATCTGCTCACTCACTTCATTGACCTTTTCATGCTGCTCTAACGCTTCATAAGCGCTAACAAGATGCTTGAGAACTTCCATTTCATGTTCATAATCGCCAGTCTCACGGATAACGCTTAAGCTTTGTTGATATGCATTGATTGCTTTTAGCTCATCTCCTAGAGAGTAATACGCTATCCCTACACCTCTAAGTGCAAATGCCTCTACTTTCCTATCATTTACCCTCTTGGAAAGTTCTGCTAACTTCTGATAAGACTCAGCTGCAGGTAAATACATTTCCAAAGCTAAAAAAGAGTTTCCAATTTGCATAATAGCCTTGCATTTACCGTCTAAATCATTGATGCGTTCTGCAGTAGCTAAGTGCTGTAAGGAATATCCAATGGCTTTTTGATAGTGCCCTACTTGAAAAAACGCATGGCTCAGATTTCCAAGTGTAGTGCTATGTAATACTGGGCTATTAATTTGTTGGCTAATAGATAAACCCTTTTGATAACAGTCAAATGCTTGAAGGAATTGCTCTGTATGCAAATAGATGCTTCCTAAACTAGACCATGCTCTTGCTTCACCGTCATGATTTCCAACCGTTTGTGCATTGTGTAAACTTTTCTGGTACTGAATAAGAGCCTGGTGATAATTTCCTAAACTGAAATAGACATTACCTAGTCCAAGAAATGTTGAACCTGCTCCCCGGCGTTCTCCTAATTCTTCTTCAATAGAGAGAGCATCTTGATAGTACTGAAGAGCTTGAGAATACTTTTTTAAGTAGAAATAAGTGTCACCCAAATGTGTTAAGGCTGTTGCTTCACCATTTCGATCTTCTATTTTTCTTGCAAGGATTAGCCACTCTTCGAAATGCTTAAGTGCTTGTAAGTGTTTACCAGTTGCGTTATAGATGGCTCCTAGATTTCCTATTGTTCTTCCTTCTTCAGGGCACCTCGATAAATCCAAAAATGGAGTCTCAATATGAGATCATGATCAGAGATTAGGTTGATAGGGAATCATCTGATGGGACAACAAGGATTTTGGGATGTTGAGACGCGTCATCAAAAACTGGAATCCAAGAAAGATCTGTTGATCTGCCTGGATGAGATGATTCCATGGGATGAGTTTCGAGAGATGTTAGAAAGCGTCTATGCGCAGCCCCGAAAGCGTAAAGCAGGTCGCCCCCGGATAGATGTCATCGTGATGTTTAAGCTATTGATACTGCAACAGCTTTACAGGGCACTCGGCAACAATTTAACCATTTCAGACCTGAACTGCTTAACGCTAAAGCGACAGAGCGGCAGCAACGTTATCACACATTGTTGACTATTGTTGGAACGCTTCTTGTGCCCCTACGTCCTCATCGCTGTGAGCCGAGAGTCCTCAAGCGTAGGCCCAAACCCTTCCCCAGGATGCAGCAACCGCGTTCAGTTCTCAAAGCTAAACTAGTGGCTTGATTCGACCTACGTCAGTGACATTCTGCTTTAGGGATTCTGTTTGATTGCCAATTGCAAAATAAACATTGCCGAGACCGAGTAAAGCACTTCCTTTGAGTTTGGAATTGCTTCCAGCAAGTTTTACCTGTTTAGTATGATATTCAATAGCGTGAGAATATTGCCCAAGATTATAGTAAGCATTCCCTAACTCATTTCGGTAAATCGAATCAAGAACTTTATCGACTTTGCCCAACAGCTTTTCATAAAGAACAACTTTCTCTTGATGATATCCCCACCGACCGAGTCTAAGGCTAAGGGAAAGACCTTCGTCCTCAGGACTGCTGTAGTATTGAAGCGAGCGAATTTGATTGGCTTTAACCCATTCCTCTGCTTGGCATAGATGATTAAAAGCTTCTAAATAACCTTTAAGGTTTTCCAAATTAGAAGCTTCTGTCGGAGGCTGGTATTTCGTAAGCCAATTGACAACAGCTCGAAAATGGGTGCGTTTCCAGTGAGATTTGATAGCTTTGAGTTGTTCGGGGGCAATTCCAAGGGTTATGAGCAAAGATTCACCAGCAGCTATAGAGTTATGCATTATCCTTAGCTAGTTTCTTAAGATTTTCTAATGGTGTGGCCCTAATGCAAATTGTGTTGCCTGTATAGGTATAGCGCTGGCTATCAACAGGGTGACAGCTCCAATAGGTTTAGATGCCAATATCGCTTTTGTCATTCATTTGTGTATTTTAGCTTGATGCTATTTTTTATTAGATTATTTTGTAGGAAAGGTTTAAACTTAGAAGACTTATAGGAATTAAGAACATAAAAGGTTGAACCTGGCTATAGTGGGAACTGCAAATCCTTATTAGAACTTGAGCTAGCTTCCTTATGGCGGAGTCGCTGCTACCTCCACCACTGCCAAGATTAGCTTTGTTAGGGATCACGCCTGACAATGTGCGGTATGTAGAGCCCCGTAGTCGTCGTACCCATTGCCGGGCAGTGATGAATTGGCTGACTAAATATGAGCCAGTGGCTGATGCCACTAATCTAGAGCAGGTCAAAGGCTATCTTGAGGCGTTTTACCATCTGTGTGAGATGGGTGAGTATGAACGGGCGGTCAGTTTGATCTCCACCAAGCTAAATACGGCGGCGGATGCTCATCTGCACTATCAGCTGAAGATTTGGGGCTATTCCCAAGAACGAATTGACCTCTACGAAGCGGTGATTGATCATGTGAACCCTCAGTGGAATGGAATGTTTCTGCATTTTCTGGGGACGACCCACTACACCCAGGGGAATTACCAGGAAGCCAAGAGGTGTTGCGATCGCAGCCTACAAATCACCCAAGAAGCCGGAAATGAAATAGATCGAGGCATGGTGCTCAGCAGCCTGGGAGATATCTACTATGCCCTGGGAGACTACGATCAGGCCATTGACCATCAGGAGCAGTGGTTAGACATTGCTCAGCAGGAGGGTGTTCGAGCAGGCGAGGGCATTGCTCTGGGCAGTCTTGGTAACATTTATGAGTCTAAAGGAGAGTATGCCAGGGCGATTAATTACCATCAACAACATCTAGCCATTGCCCATGAAATGGCGGATCTGGAGATGGAAGGGACAGCCCTGGGTAATCTGGGTAGTTGTTATCACTCTCTGGGAGACTATGATCAGGCTAAAAACTATCATCAACAACATATCACTCTGGCCCAGGAGATTGGTAATCGTCAAGGAGAAAGTAATGCGTTAGCAGGGCTAGGGAGTGCTTGTTACAGTTTGGGCGAGTATGGCGATGCCAAAACCTACTTTGAGCAACAGCGGCAGATTGCCCAGGATATTAAGGATGCAGTGAGTGAGGGGAATGCCTTAGGTGGCCTGGGGAATGTATGCTTTGCCACCGGAGACTATGACAATGCCCTCAGATTTCATCGACAGCATCTATCCATTGTGCAGAATCTGGGGCATCAACAAAGTACTCTCCATGCCCTGGGAGACTTAGGGAATATCTACAGTGCCATTGGTCAATATGGGCAGGCGGCTGACTACTATCGACAACAATTAACCATTGCCCAGGATATTGGAGACTCCCTGGGAGAAAGTGTGGCCCATGGCAACTTGGGGGTGGTTGACCATGCCCTAGGTAACTATGGGGATGCACTACAGGCGATTGAGCGGCAGCTCGTGATTGTTCGGCGAATAGGGGATCGCTATCGAGAGGGTCAAGCGCTGGGGAATCTGGGGAATGTTTATCGCTCTACAGGTAATACCCCCAGGGCAATTGAATGCTTTGAACAGGCGATCAGTATTGCTAAGGAATTGGGGGATAAGCCGGGTGAGGCTAATGCCTTTGGTTATTTGGGGAATCTGTTTTATGCTCTGGGCCAGTTCCCAAAAGCGCTTGATCATTACCAGCGACATTGGAGCCTGGCTAAAGCCTTGGGGGATCTCCCTGGTGAGAGTCGGGCGCTAGGAGAATTGGGCAGTGTGCATCTAAAGCTGGGCAACTATGAGCTAGCGCTAGAGTATCATCTGCAAAACCTGGAGTTAACCAGGCGCATGGGAGATGTTGCCGGGGAAGGTGCCACCCTGGGTAATATTGGCAATGTGTACGATCAAATGCATGACTATGCTCGGGCAATCACCTATCATCAGCAGGATTTAGAGATCGCGCGGCAGATTGGTGAACGACGGGCGGAGGAAGGGGCGTTGGTGAATTTGGCCAATGCTCAGAGTGAATCAGGGTCTTGGCATGAGGCAGCTGAAAATTATCAGCAGGCCTTGGCCATTGCACAAGAAATAGGCGATCCTTGGGGCGAGGGCCTAACCCTATCGAATTTGGGTGAGACGCTGACTAAGCTAGGGCAGTATGACGAGGCTTTGGAAATGCTACAGACGGGTCTCAAAATTATCAAAGAGCAGCAGGCGCAATCGCTGGAAGCATCAGCCTATCAATATTTAGGGATGCTATATCAGGCGATGGGGGATAGTCAGCGGGCGGCTAATTATTTTGACCAGGCCATTGCGCTATCAACTGAATTAGAGATGCCTTTAGAGGAGGAATGCCGACAGCTGCGAGCGGCTTTACTGTCCCAGGTGAAGGAGTGAAAGATCAGCCATGGCCCAATTCTCCGTTCCTTCCCAAAGTATTTCAATTGAGTCAGAGCAGCGGGTTTTGCCAGAGTTTTCTGATCTGTTGTTAGAGCTAGAGATTGATCCGGAACAGGTAAAAATGTACGACCTCGCAGTCGGCGGAGCCATTACCGAGCTGTCTTAAACTGGTTAAGGACTCCCCAGATGAGGAGCAAAGGTTCAAACCTGGCCTCTATCCAGGGAGCATTAGAAGCGTTTGAGCATCTCTGCAATTTAGAAGAGTGGCAAAAGGCAGGAGACTTATTGTCTGTTGAATTGAGGACGCCTACTGAGGAACAGTTACATATTCAATTAGAGACTTGGGGGCATGACAGAGAGCGTATAGAACTTTTCAGCCGAATCTTAGGAAAGTTGGATGAGGATTGGGACAGCATTTGGCTGAATGGTTTAGGCAATTCCTACTTCAGTCAAGGAGACTATGAAAAAGCATTGGTGTATCACCAACAGCAGTTAGAGATCGCACAGCGAGCGGAGGATTTAGAACGCCAGGGTGTAGCCTATCGTGGTTTGGGAAATATCTATGAAGCCCAGGGCAGGTATGCGGATGCGATCGCAGCCTATGAAACCTATTTATCATTGAGTCAGCAAGCGGAGGATATTGCTGGGGAAGCGACGGCGCTATCTAATCTTGGTATTGTTTATGATTCCCAGAGTCAGTTTCAAGCTGCAATTGATGCTTATCAGTATAGTTTGGAAATTATCGAAACGCTGGAAACCAAACAGGATACCTGGATAGATCACTCAAACATATTGGGCGGATTGGGGAATGCCTATTATTCTCTGGGACAGTATCAGCAGGTCTTGGACTATCATCAGCAGGTTTTGTCGATTGCCGAAGCGATGGAGGATAAGCCTGGCCAGGGAGCGGCTTGGGGCAACCTGGGCAATGTCTACTATGACTTGGCAGACTATGATCAGGCGGTAGAGGCCCATGAAAAGGCTTTGGCGATTGCCAAGGACATTGGCGATCGTGAAGCAGAAGCGACTGCCTTAGGTAATTTGGGCAACGTCTATGATGCGTTTGGAAACTATGGGAAAGCCGTACGACTGCAGCAGCAGATGCTATCCATAACCCGGACAATTGGCGATCGCAATGGTGAACACAAAGCACTGGGTAATTTGGGCGCAACCTACTATATCCAAGGCCAGTATCAGGAATCCCTCAACTATCATCAACAGTATCTCGCTCTGGCCGAGGAACTGGGTATTCCTCAAAGCCAGGGTAAGGCCTATGGCAATTTGGGAAGTACTTATGAATCTCTGGGTAATTACGATAAAGCCCTTGACTATCATCAGAAACATTTAGCACTTGCTCAACAGATTGGTGATCGCGAAGGAGAAGGCACAGCCCTCACTAATTTAGGGAATGTCTATTTTTCATTGGCAGAGTATGAAATAGGGATAGATTATCTTCAGCAATCCTTTTTTCATTGGCAGAGTATGAAATAGGGATAGATTATCTTCAGCAATCCTTGAAAATTTGTGTTGAGATTGGCGATCGCTTAGGGGAAGCGACAGCGCTCGGTAATTTGGGAAATCTCTATGCCGAGCAGGGAGATTATGGCCAGGCATTAGACTATTACCAGCAGCATTTGGAGTTAGCACAACAGATTAAAGATGTGGCAGGACAACAACGTGCTTTGAGTAATTTGGGCATGCTTTATGAGTCTTGGGGAGAGTATAGCCAGGCGATAAATTGTTATCAACAAAGTCTAGCGTTAGCTGAGCAGTTAGAGAGTAAATCTGGAATAGCAACAGCGCTGGGGGCACTAAGTACTGTGGCGTTACATCTTGGCAAAATGTCAGAAGCCTTGGAGTATGGACAGCAGGCATTAGCTCAGGCTAAGCAGACAGAAGAACCGAATGCTGAGGGAACTGCCTGGGGAGATCTCGGCAATGTCTATGCTGAGTTACAGGATTATGAGCAAGCACTAGACTGTCATAATCGGCATTTATCGCTGGCCCAGGAAAATGAGGATTTAGATGGTCAAGCTATGGCATTTGGGAACTTAGCGAACTGCTATGATTCTTTGGAGCAGTACGAATTGGCCATTGACTATCATGGGAAGCTATTAGAGATCGCACGGGATCTGGGAAATCCAGAACACGAAGGCATGGCGTTGTGTAATTTAGGTGTGACGTATCTGAACTTGGAAAACTATGATGCTGCATTGGTGCAGTTAGGTGCAGCTTTGCAGGTATCGGAACGTATTGAGAATTATCCCACGGTTGTCAATGTATTGTTTAATTTGGCTGAGGTGCATCAAAAGCTTGAAAACTGGGATGTTGCTATTGATTATTATGAGCGATTGCAAAAGTTAGCCATGCAGATGGAGATTCCACTTGTAGAAGAGTGCCAACACCTACACTCTGAATTGATTGCTGCTCAAGAAAGTCACCGTTAATTTTTCTAAAGGGAAAGTACTTTGCGAATCTTTTAATCTAGTGAGCAGTTAATGGAGCAGTGACGATAGTGGTGGAATATATATCCTGAAAATGGTTCAAAATTCGTTATCTGATTATGATGTAACCGCTGCTGGTCAGGAGCTTTTTCCGCAAATCAAGCGGTTACTGTTAAAGGATGGGAAAAGACCTTCTGCTAAGAGAAGATCCCATGTTACAGCAATCAGAAACTGGTTATGTCACTATGCAGCACCTCGCGAAGCACCTAATTTAGAACGTATCCGGGGATATTTAGAAGCGTTTTTTCATCTATGTGAGATCGATCAATGGCAAGAATCGGCCAATTTGCTGTTACTCCAGCTTTATCCTGATAGGGATGACAACCTGTCATCCCAGCTTGATGTATGGGGATATTATCAAGAACAATTAAAACTCTTTCAGCAGTTGCTGGGTAAGTTAGAACAGTCACGAGAGGTGTGGATTTTACGAGGTGTGGGCAATGCTCTGAGTTCCCTTGGAAATTATCAGCAGGCTATTGGGGTTTATGAGCAAAGCCTACAAATGGCCCAAGTCTGTGAGGATATGTATGGTCAGGCTTGTGCCCTTGGTAACTTAGGCAATGCCTGTGAAGCATTAGGAAACTATAACGATGCCATTGATCGGCATAATGAGAGTCTGCAAATCTTTCAAGAGATTTCTGAACCAGAAGAAGAGGCCAAGGCACTTGGAAACTTAGGGATTGCCTATGACTCTCTGGGAGAATACACAACAGCCCTTGACTATCTTGAAAAGCAGTTGGAGTTATCGGAGAAAATCAATGACGTTCGCCAGCAAAGCACGGCTTTAGGCAGTCTGGGTAATGTTTATCAGGTATTGGGTGACTATCAGAAATGTATCGAGTTGCAAGAGTAGAAGTTAGAGATTGATCGTGATGTGGGTGATCGATATGGGGAGGGTTCTGCTTACAGTAACTTGGGAAATGCTTACTATTCATTAGGAGAGTATGCTAGGGCTCAGGAGTTTCATGAGCAGCATTTAGCAATTGCTGAAGAGATTGGCGATCAGTATGGGCGGCAGACGAGCTTTACTAACCTGGGTTTAGTGAGTTATGCGTTAGGACGGTATGAAGAGGCTATTGTCTCACATCAGAAAAGTTTAGGACTGGCCCAGAAATTGGGCAATCGTCTCGGGGAGGCCAGTGCCTTTGGCAATATAGGTCTGGTTTATATTGCCAAAGGGGACTATGAAACAGCTTTGACATTTCTACAACCACATCTGGAACGTTCCCAGGAAATTGGAGATCAGTATGGGGAAGGCATTGCCCTCAAGAATTTAGGTCATGTCTATGGGGCTTTGGGGGATGTATCGAAAGCGTTGGAATGTTTTCAAGATAGTTTGCAGGTGGCCAAAAAGATTGGGGATTTGCCTGGTGAAGCAGCGACACAAGGCAGTTTGGGTAACTTCTATTTTAGTTTGGGTAACTATGAGGAGGCGATAGAGGCTCACCAGAGGCATCTTGAAATTGCAAAACGGACTGGGCGCAGATATGCGGAAGGAACGGCTTTAACGAATTTAGCCAGTGCTACCAATTTTCGATACATAAGCTACAAATAGAGTAGAGGAAATCAATGGAAGTCATCCCCATGGCCAGACCCCTTAAACTCGATATTAAAGAATCTGTCGAGGACTTGAAAATACTCTTGGGAAAACAACAAACCGGCCAAGGGAAAGAACGTATACAAGCCCTATATCTACTGAAATTAGGTGATATCAAAACAGTCACTGCCTTGGCGACTGTATTAGGCCGTCATCGCGTGACGGTACAGGATTGGTTGGCTCGCTATCGAGCCGGTGGACTCACAAACTTGTTGAGTGAGAAACCGACGACGGGAGGTCGTAAATGTTCTATACCTCCCTGGGCAGTCAAGGCCTTACGTGAGCGATTGAGGGAACCTCAAGGGTTTAATAGCTATGAGGCAATTCAACAATGGCTGTATAACACGTTGGGGGTGAAGGCCTCCTATTCGGCGGTTTATCGGTTAGCCCATTACAAGCTGAAAGCTAAGTTGAAAGTTGCCAAACGCCAAAGCCCAAAACAAGACCCCGAGAAAGTAAAACAGTTTAGGACGTATCTCGGTGATGACTTGACGGTATTGAACAGATTTTGCCAAGAGCAATTAACCCCGAGTGATCGACCGGTTCGGTTTTGGCTTCAGGACGAAACCAGGTGGAATTTGACCAGTATTTGCCGACGTTTAATTACGACCACAGGTGTCAAACCCGTTGCCCCCTTTCAATGGAAATGCGATGGCTACTGGTTGTACGGCCTGGTAGACCCGTTGAGTGGAGATCAGTTTTATTATGAATTCTCTCATCTCGACCGAGTTTGTTTCCAACAGTATTTAAGGTTATTTGCTCAGACGTATTCTGATGAGTGGCACATCATTCAGTTAGACCAAGCTTCTGCCCATACAGCCAAGGCACTCAAAATACCCGAGAATATCATTTTGATGTTTCAACCCAGTCATGCACCAGAACTTAATCCGATTGAGCGGTTGTGGGAACATTTGAAAGATGCCATGGCATGGCAATTGTTTGAGACTGTTGAAAACTTACGACATCACGTTCGAAACCTCCTAGAGAGCCCATTTGAGATCTTTTAGCAATTACGCGAAAATGCTAAGTAGTGTCTACTCCAGGTATGATGGCATATTCAAGCAGTCTGACTGATGCAGAATGGGACATCCTAGAACCACTGTTGCCCGAGGTGTTGCCCCCAAGGAAGAAGACTCGTCCTCCAGAATGGAGTTATCGAGACATCATTGATGGCATGCTGTATCGCCTCAAGAATGGCTGTAATTGGGAAGACTTGCCCAAAGATCTGCCCCCCTATTCAACGGTCTACTGGCACTACAAACAGTGGCGGGATGCCGGAACGATAGAGAGGTTGATGACGATTCTGCACGCACAGGTGCGTGCCCAGGTTAAAAAAAACCGAAATGGACCACATTGATCATCATTGACTCTCAAGCGGTGAAGAATACCTGCAACGCCAGTATCGAAACCAAAGGATTCTGTGTCTACAAAGCAACGAATGGCATCAAACGGCATCTCGCGATTGATACACTTGGATTTCCCTTCTTTACCCTGTGTACCCCAGCCAATGTGTCTGACGATGCGGGGCTGCTTGAGTTGTTCACCATCAACATCGACTATTTCCGCTCAAAACCCGTCAATATTCCAAAGATTACTATCTTGGTAGACCATGGCTACCATCCGGATACGCTGATACCTGCACTCGAAGCGGTGTATCCACAGATCATGCGAAAAATCAGATTTGAGCGGTCATCCAAACCCTCCAAAGCCGAGAAAGCCGCCGCCGGTAAGACAGGCTTCGTCCCCGTTGCGGCCCGTTGGATTGTCGAGCGTTCCAATGCCTGGATGGAACGCTGCAAGCGTTTAGCCAAGAACTTTGAGAGAACCTTGTCTCATGCCAATGCTCTAATTAATCTATGTTTTGTTAGACTCATGCTCAAGCGGCTTGCAGTCAATGCTTAGAGATCTCAAATCAGTTCTAGAGAATTTGATTACAGATATTGTGAAGTCTTTGACAGGATGGGATTATATTTTAGATGCCCTATTTGTAGCTGGCATTTCGTAAAACGGTAGCCTACACTGCGATGATGGACTATGAGCAGGCGCTTACTGCCTATCAAGAGGCGTTGGATATTGCCAGGGACATTGGTGATATCCATAGTGAGGGTCTGACATTAGGGAATTTGGGGAATGTTTATGAGGATTTAGAGGAGTACGAAAAGGCCCTGGAGGTTTATCAGGCAAGCTTCCGAATTTCTGAGGATCTGGGGGATCAGCATGGGATTGCTTCGGCCCTGGCAAATATGGGAAGTGTTTTTCTGGTGACTGAAAACTATGAGGAAGCTGAGGAGTATTTGCTATCAGCCATAGAGATTTTTGAGGATATTAAGCAGCTTTCTGCTGAGGCGATTACGGCCCATAAGCTGGCGATTGTTTATTTCTCGGTAGAGCTGTATGAGTCAGCTCTGGAATATTGTGATAGAGCCATTGATCTTGCTGCTCAAACAAGTCTTCCTTTAATTGAGGACTCTAGAAGGCTGAGGGAAATGATCGAGCAAGCTGAATAAGGTTTCAGAAAACATTGCCTAGCGATTAGAATGGAAATAAAGGCTACCTTAGGAAGCCTTTGCCTGTTCAGATAGGACCGGGTCCAAAACAAGGGTAGACATGAGCGATATTCTTCCCCCCGCTGAATCAGTTTTGGAGAAGCTTAGCATTAAGCCGCAAGCGATCAAATCTATTAAACCACCCTCAAAGCGCAGTCAGTACCGTGCCGTATTGAATTGGCTCACTCAATACAAACCGCCATCGGAAGCAACTAATCTAGATATTGTTCGGGGGTGGTTAGAGTCTTTGCATCATCTTTGCAGAGCTAACGAATGGGAAAAAGCTGCATTACTACTATGCAATCGACTCCAAACATCTACCAATGAAGAGTTTCATAATCAGTTAAATACTTGGGGATATTACAATGAGCAGTCCGTCCTGTATCAAGAACTGCTAAAAGTTTTAACAAGTGAATCACATTTAGAAAATTTATACAATAAGTTTCAGAATGTAGGCATTAATATCGAAGATCAAAATATAAAAGCAATAATTGGGAACGTATATGACGATTCCCAAAATTTAAGGAGACTTCTACAAAGTATTTGCCTAAATGGTTTAGGCAATGCTTCCTATTGTCTAGGAGAATATGATGACGCGATTAGTTACCATAAGAAGAGTCTAACTACCTCACAAGAAATTAGTAACCGATCAAGAGAGATGATATCTCTCGGAGGTTTAGGAGTCGCTTACTTCTCTAAAGGAAACTACTCGAAAGCAATTCAATGCCAAGAAGAAAGTTTCAAGATCTCACAGGAAATCAAGAATCTTAAGGGAGAGGAGCAAGCTCTAGGAAATTTAGGGAATACTTATTTTGCCCAAGGGAACTATTCCAAATCTATTGAATACCAACAGAAAAGCTTAGAAATCGCACAAAGGATTATGGATCGTCGAGGAGAAAGCTCTATACTCGGCAGCCTAGGACGTATTCATGATTTGACAGGTAACTATGAGCAAGCAATTCAGTATTACTTGAGAGGCTTAGAAATTGCTAGTGAAAACCAAGATAAATTACAGGAAGGAAAACTCCTGGGTAACTTAGGAGCTTCCTATCAAGCATTAGGAAATTTTCATGAAGCAATTTATTATCACAACCGACATTTAGAGATCTCCAGAAAACTTCAAAATCGTTACAGCGAAGGAATGGCACTTGGAAACCTAGGAATTGCTTATTTTTCAATAGGAAACTATGAAACGGCAGCCAGCTATCAGCAGCAACGTTTAACCGTGGCCAGCACTATCCAGGATCTTGAGGGTAAAAAATCGGCTTTAGGGAATCTTGGAAATATTTATTGCATAACAGGGTTATATTCTGAAGCACTTGAGTATTACTTGCAGTGTCTAAGTATTTCAAAAGAAATCAACGATCTTTTGGGAACTGAACAAACTGTAGGAAATATTGGAACTGCTTACTATGCTTTATAGCGTTCCTATTTGATTGGTGAGAATGTTCCATACATATGCATTTTGGGAAAGTCAAAGAGTTCCAGGGCACAAAACTGCTCAAATAGAGCTTTGAGGCCAGTGAATGACGGCTTCAATCCAGCCATCTGTCTGACCCAGGTCTTGGCTTGTAACCAAACATCCTCAATCGGATTTTGAGTTGGGTCGTTGGGCGCAAAGCGAATGCAGTGGATACGCCACTGGGATTCTGGCAGTCCTTCATTGAGCTCGTTTAAGCACGCTTGAATCTCCTGAGAACGATGATAACTGGCTCCATCCCATAGAATAATCAAGCGCTGGTTTGGAAACTGACGCTGCAAGAACTTGAGATAGGCCAATGTACAGGTCGTATTGCCGGCAGCGTGGGCCTCAACGAAAACGCGTTTACTTAGCAGGTCCAAGGCCCCATAGTACGTCTGCCGGTCGCGTTCATTGACAATCGGGACCTCAACGCGCTGATTTCGACGTCCCCAAACGTAGCCTTCGAGATCCCCACTCATCAGATGACATTCATCGACAAACAACACCCTCACTTGGCCACATTCAATCTCGGTGCGGTAGCGTGCCAATAGCCGTTGGATGTCGGCTTTTTTTTAGCCACTAGAGCGGGATCGGTTTTGGGGTTGACCTTGCTGGTTTTCTTCCAACTCAGACCAGCGGTCTCGAATAAGTCGTAGTAACTCTGTTTGGACTCATAGCTGACCCCATATTCACTGGCCAGGTGATACTCCAATTCATTCAGTGTCCAGATAGCTTTGGTCCCGAGCCACTCGATAACAGCGGCCTTTTGAGCAGCACTCAGATAGCTTTGACGACCTTTATGACGCGGTGCAAAGCTGCTGAGTCCCTCGGCCTCGTATCGCTGCTTCCAGTTTGCAATGAAGCCCATCGACACGTCGAGAATACTGATAATCGATTCGTAGGTATGCCCCTGATAGAGCAGTTTAACTGCTAGGGCTTTCTTCACCTGACGACCATCACGTTGCGTCTTGATGAAGGTTTTCAATTCTTCGATGGCTGCGGTTTGACTGGATACTGGTATCTCCGAACTCATAACGATACGGGGGGAACATGCTCTGATGAATACAATTTCTCAGATCATACCGATCTACCCTCAAGAATCAAGACGGATGACTATAGCATCCTAAGACAATCAAACTAGTTACTTGGGTATAATACAGATTGAATCAGATACAACTGTCCCACTCGATATGCATCAGGACGTTTGCTATAACCAAGGTAGTGTAATAGTTTGGTTTGGAGAATAGGAAATTGGTGGGCACCATAAGGACTGTTGGGCAATTCACTAGCCTGCAGTTCGTAATATTTGCAGCTATTGTTGTAGCTAGTTGTGACCAAGCTTTATAAGACTGAACTCCTATGGCTTATTGCTTGAATCCTCAGTGTTCTGCACCTGAAACGCATCAACCTAACCTAAAAGTCTGTCCTAGCTGTGGTTTCGTCATTAGCCTTCGATCTCGTTATGTTGCCATCAAACCCATTGGTCAGGGTGGTTTCGGTAGAACGTTTTTAGCAATTGACCAAGGCTTTCCCACTAAACCTCGATGTGTCATTAAACAGTTTTTCCCAGCGCTCAGGTCAAGCAAGCATCCGGATACAGTTACTAAGCTTTTTTATCAAGAAGCCAATCAACTTAAGAAGCTAGGCCATCATGGGAACATACCCAGGCTAATAGACTACTTTGAGCAAGATAATCATCTTTATCTTATTCAGGACTATATAGAGGGGCAAGACTTAGCCCATGAGCTACAAAAGACAGGCACCTTTTCTGAAGCGCAAATCTGGCATGTCCTAAATCAGGTATTGCCCACGTTAAAATTTATTCACAATCACAATATTATTCATCGTGATATTAAGCCTACCAATATCATTCGTCGCGCCACTGACCAGAGCCTGGTATTGGTAGATCTGGGGGCAGCAAAACATGTCACGGGTTTAGCCCTGGCCCAAACGGGTACAGTCATTGGCAGTGCTGAGTATACAGCCCCTGAGCAGGCGCGGGGAAAAGCTGTTTTTGCCAGTGATATTTATAGCCTGGGGATTACCTGTATTCACCTACTGACAGCTGTTTCTCCTTTTAGTCTCTATGAGACTGGAGAGGGAAGATGGGTTTGGCAAGACTATTTACAGCAGCCCGTCAGCCCGAGACTCGCTCAATTGCTAAATAAGATGATCCTCATGCCAACAAATCATCGTTATCAAACCATTGAGGAAATTCAGACATCTATCGATGGGGAGAATGCTCAATCAGGTCCCGCATCATTCCTCAAGACTCCCGAATCCAAAGCACCCTATGGCAGGGGAAAAAGATCTTCTAATCGCTTCAAGAACAAAGAAGCTTCCCCATCACCTCAGCCATTGATTGCTAAAACTCCGGAAGAAAGTCCCCTCGCTGTCCCCTCACCATCGTCTGAATTATTAGATACCGATCAGTACACACTATCATTAGATGCCAGCGATCAATACACACTGCCTAATTCTAACCTCAAGACTCCCGAATCCAAAGCACCCTATGGTAGGGAAAAAAGATCTTCTAATCGTTTCAAGAACAAAGAAGCTTCCCCACCACCTCAGCCATTGATTGCTAAAACTCCGGAAGAAGGTCCCCTCGCTGTCCCCTCACCATCGTCTGAATTATTAGATGCCGATCAGTACACGCTATCATTAGATGCCAGCGATCAATACACACTGCCTAATTCTAATAATACCGACAGGCAAGTTACTCGAAATAGTACTAATCCATTTATCTTTATAACAACAATTTCACTTGGCTTGCTAGTAGCGTTTTTTGGGGCGTTGGCGGTAATATACTATCCTTCTCTACTAGAAAGTACTTTTCAGCGATATGGAACTACAGGCTGGCTTAATTCGGAAAAGAGTAAGTCGATGTCGACTGATGCAGACATTATTGTTAATAGCGAGGGTTTAGAGCTATGGGGACCAATTATCAGCAGAGATGGAAAATTGTTGTATACAATTTCGGGACCTATCGAAGATCTACATGTTAAAGTCTGGGAACTTGAATCCGGCAATCTGGTAGATGATATTCCTATAGAAGAATCCCATATTGAGACGAGCTATGATCGACATCAATACCTATTAGCAGGTCATAACTATCAGGGGCTAACAATCTTTGATCCGACTAATGAGCAGATATTTACACCAGTTGATGATTTTATACCTCCAGGAGAATTTGCCCATAGCCCGGGTTCTGATATCTCGGATTTTAGCCTAAGCGAAAATCAATCCTTTTTAGTAGAAGATGCGGTAACCCAGACAGATCAAGGGGAACCCCTACATAGCATTAGTGTTTGGGATTTAAGGTCACATAAACGATTGATCCATGAAGAAACAATTTATTCATCCGATAATCCCTGGGTAGGGATCTTCTGGTCTTTGTTATCTAGTAACGATCATCATCGTAGCCACCTATTTAGTGCTGATAGTCAACATATTGTTGTTGACAGGCCAAATGGGGTTGAAATTTGGAATGTGGATTCTGGTACCCGACTCTTTTCATTAGGAGCAGATGCTGCTAGCTTTACCACAAAGGAGAATATTCTCATTAGTGAAAAACATAGAGAAGTTGTGGTAGAAAATGATACTACTTCATTTTCTAGGCTGGTCCCCTATGACATTACTGTTTGGGATACCAGCCAGCAACGTCCTATTTTAGAGTTAGGAGAAGGTCGCATTAGCTTTACTGGGACTGGAGAACGATTTGTGTTTTATGATAACCAAACAAATCAGCTCAGCCTATTTGACACCCAGTCAGGAAAAGAAATTCGTGAATTTTCCCAATATGATCTATCTGCCCATGAGCAGATCTCTTATATCACACTCAGTGATGATGGTGATTTACTCGCTACTATTA
Source organism: Adonisia turfae CCMR0081 (assembly GCF_011009555.1). Classification (GTDB taxonomy): domain Bacteria; phylum Cyanobacteriota; class Cyanobacteriia; order Phormidesmidales; family Phormidesmidaceae; genus Leptothoe; species Leptothoe turfae. Next base: position 258,113 of record NZ_QXHD01000003.1, read on the forward strand.
TATCCGAAGATCGTGTTGATACTCCGAATTCTTGGCAAGATCGCCTGATATGGTGGGATACTAAAACAGGTGAGGTTGTAGGTAAACCTCAAGCAATTGGTGGTGATTATCAGGGTTTCAACATTGTTCAATTTACCCCTGATGGTCGTTACCTTGTGATTGGTCAAGGGTTTGATGATGCCCCATTTCAAATTTGGAAGACGCCGAAGTGGGACTGAGAAATTTAAGTACCCGATATCCCAGGTCACCCTATAGGTGACATGCCTCCCTCGCTTGGTAATGTTTTTTGCTCCACACTCAATGCAGCAAATGCCCTCGGCCCAACACATCGTGCGAACAGTCTTGTAGCATTTATCCTCATCGATTAACTTAAAAAGCGTTAGCATTGCTGGGCTGACGGGAGGCGGTATGCCCTGACATACCCTGCTCAACTTGAATTTAGCACCCTTCCTGAAGCAGCTATTGAGCCATTGTATATAAGCTGTGTAAATCAAGGTGTTATCACCACGAAAGTGGCGGATAAGATCCAGAATTATGGGTCTGATCTACCAACTCTAACGCTGAATATATAGCTATTTCGGCACGCAAGGTATGTCTGTTAGGGCTTGGGAAACCTGCTTTAAGCGTGCAACATAGTAAATCACTGGAGCCGACGACCTCCGCTAGCCGACGGCATCGTACTCGACAAGTGTTAGCGGCTTAGCTCAATCGTTGGACGGCAATTGAAAGTTCGCTACCAGAACAATCAAACTTACACTTTCTTTCTGGAAGCGATAATTACATCGCTCCACCACTACCCTAGTTCGCATTTAGGAGGACAAGATGATCAATTGCTACTTGCTGTTTCATAAATGTGGGAATAACTACATCCAAAATGTCCATCGCATCGATAAAAAGACTGGGTTTGTCAATAGCGTGCAGCCTGATAAGGCTGACAGTGTAGGCGGCTACGACAGGCCTGGGAGCGTGGTGAATATCCGTTGCCGCAACTTCGGTTCCGAGGCACTCGAAGCAACGGGCCTCCTGGATGTCGAGTCAGCGAGGTTCTTAATTTTTACGCGGGACCCGGCAAGTTTTATCTTCAGCGCAGCGAAGTACCATTTGCGAGGTGGTGAAGCATGGGCGGTAGAGAAAGTTCATGCAGCTCTCGGCGGACAGACTCTGACGCAAGTTCTCCGGGACGCAGAATCTCTTGACGAACAACATATCGCCATCATGAGGCAATTTGATTGGCTATATGAGCGCCAGGTGTCGCTTCTCGAACACCTGACCGATTCGAGGTTCATGCGAGTTCGCTGTGAGGACATCTTCACTTCGACTGAGGACGCTTACTTCGCCAGAATCGCTAGCTTCCTGCGCTGTTCGGCACGACCGTCGATTCTGGACAGGTTGCTCCGTCAAGCCAGCAACGAGCCACGTTTTCTGAGCGCCCTCAAAGCCGCGTCACCCGTCTTCAAGCAAAAACTTCCGAAGCATTCGACGGGTGCCTTCGCTATCGAGAGACCGTATCATGCGTTAGGTCCCAAAGCGAAGCGTTATTACGATGCTCATTGGCAAGGGTACGCGCGCGCGCTGGGCTACGACTGTGGCGACTGAGTTGGCTAACCGTCTTACAAAATGTTCTGCTACGAACATCCAGTCATACGAGATTTACCCCACATGCTGAATTAACGTTGCCAAAAAGTTTACTTCAGAATCAACACTGGACAGTGAGATAATCGCACCACTTGTTCAGCCACCGACCCAATCAAAAAACGACTGACACCTTTGCGCCCATGGGACGGCATGACAATTAAGTCCGCATCTATCTCTTGGGCATAGTCCACAATTTTTGACGTAGTGTCCCCAATGACCACCTCAATGTGAAGCTTGTCGTAGCCCATTTCGTTAAGCTTTTCATGGGCAAAGGCCTGGACTTTTTGCTTGCGGTCTTCATCACTGACTGTGTCCCACATGGCCGCTGGATCGGCAGGGTGCAACGGTGCAAGCACATGAATCAGTTTCAATGATGACCCATCGTCCACAAGTTCTTTGGCAGGCCCCAGTGCCTGATAAGAAAGGTCAGAAAAGTCTATGGGAATCAGAACAGATTTTCGCTTAAGCCAACTCATCTCAGTTACCTCCATTTATTTAAAGACTGTTTCCTGAGCAATTGGAGTCTGGGGTAGCATTTCTCCCGAATTGAGCCGCTCCATATAGCTCTTCAACTCCCTAGCAATCAGTCCAGACATCAAGAAGCAACCCAACAAATTAGGCAGCGACATTGCCAGGGCCATAATGTCGCTAAAATCAAGCACGGGACCTAAGTTAACCACTGCACCGACAAAGACACAGAACAAAAAGATGCCCTTGTAGATGTTAACAGTGCTGTCACCAAACAAAAATGCCCAGGATTGTTGTCCATAATAGCTCCAGGAAATCATGGTTGACAGGGCGAACAAAAATCCGGCCACGGCAATCACATAGGGGAACCAGCTAATAACTGTTTCGAAGGATGCTGCCGACAGCTGGGCTCCATTGAGATCAGCAGCGGTGGGATCGGCATAAACTCCGGTCAGAACAATTACCAGTGCTGTCAAATTACAAATAAACATGGTGTCGATAAAGGGTTCTAGCAAAGCCACAATCCCTTCTCTAATCGGTTCATCTGTCTTGGCAGCAGAGTGGGCAATGGCCGCTGAACCTAATCCTGCCTCATTGGAGAATGCTGCCCGCTGAAAGCCAATCACCAGGGCACCAATCGCTCCACCTGCCACTGCCTCTGGGCTAAAAGCTGTCGCAATAATTGTACCAATGGCACCGGGAACCTCCGGTAGTTTAACTAGCATGACCCAGAAACAAGCGATGGCATAAACCACAGCCATAAACGGCACGAGAACGCCGGCAACAGCACCAATCCGTTCAATACCTCCCAAGATAACCAAACCCACAATCAGAGCTAAGACAATACCAAATAGCCAGCTAAAACCGTTTAGAAATGGCAACACATTAGAAACAGCGGCAAAGGCCTGGTTGGCCTGAAACATGTTGCCAATGCCCAAGCTACCAATGGCACAAAGAACAGCAAAAATGACTGCTAATGCTTTACCCACCGGAGCCATGCCCATGGCCGACAATCCCCGAGATAGGTAATACATGGGACCGCCACCCACGGTGCCATCAGGTTTGATGACGCGATACTTTTGACCCAGGGTACATTCGGCAAATTTACTCGACATGCCTAGAAAGCCTGCCATGGTCATCCAGAATGCAGCGCCTGGACCACCGAGACGAATTGCGATCGCAACACCCGCGATATTACCAATCCCTACAGTTCCTGAAAGCGCCGCTGCCAGGGCCTGGAAGTGAGAAACATCACCTTCGTCCTCCTCACTGTCGTATTTGCCCCGCACCACATCAATGGCATGTTTAAAGGCGCGAATATTGATGAATTTAAGCCGGAACGTGAAAAAGACAGCGCCAATCACCAGCCAAAGAACAATAAATGGCATACCATTCTCGCCACCAACCTTGAAGTAAAAGATCAGGTTGAGAACATCTACGACACCCTGGACACCAGCCTCAATGGAACCTAAGAGACCAACGGAGGCAGCATCGTCCTGGGCAAAAGCAATCTGGGGGAGAAAGATAAGTAAAAATGCCAGGGCATAGAGATAGTGTTTCAATCTGAACAGTGTTTTTTTCATGGTATTAACTCCAAACGAGAGAGATAATTGAGAATACTGATTGTCCCATCTTCTTTTTTGAGGAGGACTCAGTGAAAATTTTGATTGATCGAGCTACAATGAGATTGCTGCAATCTTTCCTCTGCTAATAGAGAGGGTTTAATCCATTGGCTAAAACCTTATATTGAGATTGATTGGATATCTTGAACCCGCATTGGATGTAGAACCCAATGCTAATTGAGGGTGTCTGCTAAAGTAACAACCTGGCTATGGGGCTCTATACATGGATCGTTTACCGATCGCTCAACCCCTTTAGCGAGTTTTAATTTGATCAGCCTTGTGACTTTGAGTCCCAGGCAGGATATCGCTACCCCGCCTGGAGTAAAATATGAGCTAGAGGAACTAGATTAGTGACACCATCTTAATTTAGAGACTTTAGAGATCTAGTGAGACAACATCAGGAACTGGATAAAGCAAAAACAGCATCACAGAGAGTATCTGCTAGCCGATCGGCGTCTTCTCGACTCATCACCAACGGTGGAGCCAGAATTAGCACATTGGTAAAACCAGGAATTGTGTTCGTGTTTCGACCAATAATCATCTGCTTGTCCATGCAGTATTTAGTTACCGAAGCAACGGCATCGCTATCTAAAGGTGTTTTGCTGGCCTTATCTTTGACTAGCTCCACACCCAGCAGCAAGCCTTTGCCTCTAACGTCACCTACATTGGGATGCTCTAACAGCCGTTGCAACTTTCCAAGCAGATAATCACCCATCTCAGCCGCACGCTCACACAGGTTTTCTCTTTCTAGGATTTCGATACTTCTTAGACTGACTGCTGTGCAGACAGGGGTGCCGCCATAGGTAGTAACATGCCGAAAATGGCTATCACTGCCAGGGTCGTCTAAGAAAGCTTCGAAGATAAACTGTTTTACCACTGTGGCAGACAGGGGCATATAGCCACTAGTAAGACCTTTTGCAAAGGAGATAATGTCTGGCTCCACACCCCAGTGTTGATGGCCAAACATTTTTCCAGTGCGACCAAAGCCGTTAACGACTTCGTCATAGATGAGAAGAATGCCGGTGCGATCGCAAATCTCTCGCACACCTCGCAAATAGCCTTCTGGCGGCACAATCACCCCACCCCCAGAAATGATCGGTTCCACAATCACCGCTGCAACAGATTCAGCCCCTTCATAGAGAATTGTCTGTTCCAGTTCTCGCAAGCAGGCGGCATTGTAAACATCTTCCGGCTGTCCATCACCAAACCGATAGTAGTAAGGTGGGCTTACATGAAGAAAACCAGGAACTAAGGGCTCATACTTGAGCTTACGTTCAGCCTGTGCCGTTGCGCTTAGCGCTCCCATGGTGTGACCATGATAGCCTCGATAGCGAGAGATAATTTTGTAGCGTGGGCCTGAGCCAGCAGGAGCCGTCTGAGCATGGTACTGACGAGCAATCTTAAAGGCTGTTTCATTGGCCTCTGAACCGCTTGTGGAGAAAAACACCTTACCCTCGTAACCCAATAGCTCCAATAATTTATGAGCCAAACGAATGCCCGGCTCATGGCTCATGGTGAGCGGGAAATAGGCCAGATCGACCATTTGCTCATAGGCAACTTCCGCCAACTCCTGACGGCCATAGCCAACATTGACGCACCACAAGCCAGAGATACCGTCGAAATATTCGATTCCGTTTGTATCAGTCACATAACACCCCACACCCCGTGTCATACACTTGGGAGGCTTCTGAGAAAATGACTTGTGTTGCACCAATGGATGCCAAAGTGATTCAGCATCCATTGTTCCTAAATCAGTCTTTTCTGGACTCAAACTAGCAAACATTAAAAATGATCCTTAAAGCGAAAGAGCATTTTCCAAGAGCCAAGTTACTTTTATCGTGAAGCGAATTCATGGGATGTTTTCAACACAATAAAAGTATTTAAAAGCTCTCTTCTGTATATTTACACACGATTCAATAAAGTTTTTCTTAATAGAAAAACCAATTCGAAAGCAATGCTCGTTAAAGAAAACATGTCTATTTCATGACAGCAAAAAATAGACAGCAAGAACAATGACTGAAAAACTTTGCTGCCCTTTTGATACTTTTATGGATTTATAGATAGATGCCAGAGAGAATAAGCCGCACTCCAATAATTGCTAACAAAATAGTGATAATTTTTCGAAAAACATTAGGGTCAAACTTCTTTGCAAGTATGACACCTAACAATAATCCCAGCATTACACTCGGTACAGCCATTAAAAACTGACGAATAATATCTGCCGAGAGTCGATTTTGAAAGCCATGCCCTACAACAACAATCGCCACACTCACCCAGAAAAAACTGGTGAGGTTGCCTTTGAATGTTTCCGGAGACCAGCGTTGACTCGTGCCATACAAAATGACTGGTGGTCCTGGCAGATTAAAGCTGCCCAACAAAATACCTGATGTGAATCCAGCCCCATAAGCCCACAATTTAGACTTCAAAACAGGCACCGCTGGACTCCTTAAGGAATATAGAGCATAGGCAACAATGATCAGCCCTAGGGTAATCAACATCAGTCCTGGAGGAATGTAATTCAAGGCTAGAAAGCCAATGGGAATCCCTAGGACGGATCCCAACAACAAGTGGGTGACCACTTTACGGTCAAACGATTGGCGGTAGTAGATACACAGTATGAGATTGTTCGTTAATGTGGTGAGGGCAACAAGGGGAGCTGCTGCCTGAATACTGGTTATGCCAGACAAAATTGGCATAGCTACCAATGCAAACCCAAATCCCGAAATCCCCTGGATAAAGGCCGCTCCAAACACAGTGATGACAATGATCAATGCCATCGTTATACTGAACTCCGATGAACATGGGTGACCGAAGACTGATCCGTCGGCATGACAAAGATTTCACTGATATTGACGTGGGCGGGACGAGTGACTGAAAACAAAATTGTGTCGGCAATATCATCGGGGGTGAGGGGCGTCATTCCCGTATAAACTGAGTTAGCCTTATCATCATCGCCTCGAAACCGCACATTACTAAACTCAGTTTCCACTAACCCTGGCTCGATGTTAGTCACCCGTACAGGCGTGCCTAGCAAGTCTATTTTTAACCCTTCTGATAAGGACTTCACTGCTGCTTTAGTAGCACAATAGACGCTGCCACCCATATACGTTTGCCGGGCTGCAATGGAGCCAATGTTAACCACATGTCCCTGGCCCCGTGTCACCATGCCGGGTACGACGGCACGGGTGACGTATAACAGACCTTTAATATTGGTATCAATCATCTCCTCCCAATCTTGAATCGGGGATTCATACTGTTTTTCCAACCCCCGGCTCAGACCAGCATTGTTAATCAAGATGTCAATGGTTTTCCACTTTTCAGGCAGCCCTTCCATGGCAGTCATGACTGCCTGGCGATCTTGCACATCTATGCACAGTAGAAGGGTTTCGGTCTGATAGTGCTTTTGTAATTCATCCGCAAGCGCTTGCAGTTTCTCTTTACGACGAGCCGCCAGGATCAGGCGGGCACCTGCCTGGGCAAATAATCGGGCACAGGATGTACCGATACCGCTGCTAGCGCCAGTGATGAGAACGCATTGCTCAGTTAGAGATAGTGCCATAGGGAATAATTACTCCTGGTATTGCCTGTTGTTTAGTCATCTTATCCCCCCCAGAATTGGGGGGCTAGGGTGGCCTCGATCACCGATGGCTTCTTTACCGGTTGTCTTGTTATGGGAATATTCTTCTGCAAAAGAATCAACCCCACCGCCGATCCACACCATGCAGCGATCCCAAGACCAACACCAAGTATCTCCCCACCCAGGAATGCTTAGCGCTGGCAAAGGTCAACCTTCCCAATCTGCCCCACATTTTTGGAATTGAGAGGTCTAAGCCCCAGGTAAATGACCTGGAAACATGGTCAGTATCAACAGATGAGAACAAATATTGTACAGGTGCTGCCTCCAACACCAACCGTTTGAAAAGCTTACTGTTTATAGCTACCTCAAACTTTCCACAGCTTCCGCTGGAAATACGCTCAACCTAGAGTTAAACGCAATCCCTGTTTGGTCATTATTGACCAACAGCTTTAAGCTCAGCGGATCTAAACTGTCATGTAGGCTTACACAAACACTCCAGCGTAGGGCGAACCGACGCCGTTCCATTTGAGCAAGTGCTTATGAAGCCTCCCTTCTTTGAGATTCAAATTAAAGGGCTCATGACTCGGGCTTAGAGATGAAAAGTAGATAAATAGCACCACCATCTTTTGAGGCCTATGTAGCGAGTCTTCAATGTTATAACTCTAGCAAGGGATCGTCATAGTTTTTGTATAAAAATCTACTTATTGAGTTTTTTTACCATTTGTTATCAACAGGCTACAAATTCTATTGGGCACCTCTATTTATTGATTTTTTGAGGAATCGAGTCTCAAATAAGACTGTTATCCAGCCTTGTTTCTGGAAATCAGAATATGAAATAAACACCCCCCATGCATTGTGTCCGTTTTAGAGCTGAATATCCCATCCTTTAGGCAAATACTTCAGCCATGTCTTGTTTTTGCCAGAAGACATACCGCTTGAGATTGTAGGTCAAGTTTTTGAGGCCGAGCATGGTTTTGGCCCTGGCTAACCCAATGGTGCGAACAACTTTGCCCCCCATCTCATTGACCATCGACCCAAATACATGTTCAACCTTGGCCCGGGTTTTTGAACGCTCACGATTGTCCGCTATCTGCACCTCTGTTAGGGGGCGATTGCGATAGGCTCGTTCGTTAATATGGCTCTCAAAACCCATCATCTCTAACACGGTGACAATCGCTATCGAGAGATAGGCGCTATCGGCCCAAATCTCATCATCAGAATTGTCCGCATCTAGCAGTTGACCCAATACCTGAGAATCATGAACCGAGGCATCGGTGACCGTATACCGACGAATAAACCCATGCCCCGCATCCCGATTGATATGGTTTTTATACCCGTAATGAGACGTGCCATTCTTTTTGGTCCAACGAGCCTCCACATCCTTTTGGGATAGCTTATGAGGCTTGTCCTGCCAATCCTCAGGCACCTTGCCTGCTTTGACCTCGGCATTATCGTCTCGACTATTCCGTTGTTTAGGCACTGGCACTAAGGTGGCATCGACGATTTGACCACATTGGGCTTGGTAGCCCGTTGCCTTCAGATAGGCCCCAAACTGCTCAAATAGTCCTTCCACTAACTCGGCCTGGCGTAAGCGCTCCCGAAATGACCACACCGTTTTCGCGTCTGGCACCGCATCTTCCAGGCCCAGATGTAGAAATCGCATAAATGACAACCGGTCATTCACTTGGTATTCCAGCTCATCGTCACCAATGTTGTAGAGCTGTTGCAGGATTAACAACTTAAACATGAGGATGACATCTATCGGGCGACGACCTGCTTTACGCTTACGGGATTTGACATACACGCTTTCTAACAGCGGTCGAAACTCATCCCACGGAATCAGCTCGTCCAGGCAGGTCAACAGGTCTTTTTTTGATTCCAGCTTTTGATGACGGATCTCAAAATCCCAAAATCCTTGTTGTCCCATCAGAAGTCTCCCTGTCAACCCTAATCCGTAACCATGATCTCATATTGAGACTCTATTTTTGAATTAATCGAGGTGCCCTATTGATCAATCATCAAGATTAGTGCTACCGTTCAATCTGTCAATACTGAAATGAGAGCGGGTGGCTTTCCCCACATCCCCACCTTATATTTCAGCAAGTATTACAACAACAACGTTAGGACACACCCTCAACCGATAGGAGGTTAATTTGTTATGAGAATTGGACTGCCCAAAGAGATTAAAGATCAAGAATTTCGAGTTGGATTAACGCCTGCGAGTGTACAGGCCCTGTGCCAACGGGGACACCAAGTCGTCGTTGAGGAAAATGCAGGACATGGGGCTGGGTTTACAAACGTGGATTATGCTGCCGCAGGGGCGACCCTGGTAACGGACGCTGCTATCCCCTGGTCTCAGGATATGGTGGTCAAGGTTAAAGAACCCCAGTCCTCTGAATATGGATACTTTCGGCATGATTTATTGTTGTTTACCTACCTGCATTTAGCAGCAGAACCTCAGTTGACTGAGGCATTGATGGCCAGTGGGGTGAGTGCGATCGCATATGAAACCGTCATGACCAACGACAGCAAACTACCGCTGTTGACACCCATGAGCATTATTGCAGGGCGATTAGCCGTTCAGTTTGGAGCCCGATATTTAGAAAAACAACAGGGTGGTCGCGGTGTTCTCCTCGGGGGTGTTCCTGGTGTACAGCCAGGACGTGTGGTGATTTTAGGTGGAGGCATTGTTGGTACGGAAGCTGCACGCATTGCCGTAGGTATGGGGGCTCAAGTGCAAATTTTAGACATTAACATTGAGCGTCTTGCTTATCTGGAAACCTTGTTTGGGTCACGGGTTGAGCTACTCTATAGCACCTCAGCTCAAATTGAGCGTGTTGTTCCTGAGGCTGATTTATTGATTGGTGCAGTCTTAATTCCAGGTCGTAAAGCACCCACCCTGGTTGACAAAGCCTTAGTTTCTAAAATGCGTCCCGGCTCAGTGATCATTGATGTGGCTGTGGATCAAGGGGGGTGCATTGAGACATTGCGACCTACCTCACACACCCAACCCACCTATATTGAGTCAGGTGTTGTGCACTTTGGTGTGCCTAATATGCCAGGAGCAGCGCCATGGACAGCTACCCAGGCATTGAACAACAGCACCTTACCCTATGTGCTCAAGCTAGCTGACCAGGGACAGGATGCGTTATTAAAAGACGCCGCTCTGGCCCAAGGATTAAATGTCGCTAATGGCAAAATTGTTCATCCAGCTGTACAAGAAGCCTTTCCTGTGATGGTTGCGGCATAGGGCCTAAGCTCACATCGCTCACCAAATTAATGGCATCGGTTCATTTTTCCAAAAGAGCCATCGACGTGACTCAAATGGTGATTGGTGCCAATTCAGTTAGGTGCTGGGGTACCTGCACCTAACTGAATAATCGAGAGAAACCCGGCATAGGTAGAAACAACAAGAGTTTTGCCATCCGAGGATAAGTCCATACTACTAATAGCAGAGCCAATGAATAGCTGCCATCGAAAGTCTCCAGCAATGCTAAATGCTCGGATATAGCCAGAGGCATCACCCACAATAAACTCATCCTGGTGGCTCACTCCAGCATATACTCTGGCTCCATCCTCTAGTTGAGCAATGCGATTATCTTCCTCATAGAAGTCAGTCTTCATCCCTTTTAAGGCATCGGTAAGTATACCGATTGTTGTGCCGTTATAGAAATGACAAGCATTGAATGCCACCATACGCCCATCTGCACTGAACAGAGCATAGTGTGGATATTCACTGTGGGGACCAATCTCACTGATCAGGTTCAGCTGAGCATCAAAAACTAAGTGACAACTGTTTTGCGCACCCACGGCAATCAAGTGACCATCTTTAGATAGCGTCCCATGCTCCATACTTAAGTCCAGAGATAACTCGTCATCTGCGTGATTCTCCTGTAACAAATGGATAAACGGTTGATGCGCTGGTGGCCATTGCTTCCTCAGTCCAACCCAATCACCTGTCTGATTGGCCTGGCGTATAGCCTCAATGGCGGCATTCGCCAAATGCTCACGGCCCGGTTCTTCAGGTTCCTCCCCAGCCTTGTCCCAACTGGTTCGCAAACCCACTTCCACAAACGCATTAATTGCCGCAATATATTGCAGCGTTTTTTCACACCATTCTGCTTGAGAAGATACCTAATTCATGAAGAAAGGTTGCGATCGCGCCTCGTATCATCACAACAAGATCTGACGGTTTATACACTACTGCATTCCCCATCAGTAGTGCTGGAATAAACACATTTGAACTCACAAAGTAAGGATAATTCCAGGCTGCAATATTAGACTTAAAAAGTAATCAATCGAGGGATATCCAGCCTTCGGGTCGAGGTTGAACATCAGAGTGGTGGCATCAAACGCTGTCAGATTTTGGTGCAAAAATTCCGTAATCGGGTTGAGGCATTTGTGGCTGATGTGATGCAAACAGCTTGCGGACTTCACAACGTTCATTTAGAGTTACGTACGGATGTTACGCTATAGCGGGGTAGACGAAGAGGGCAGAGCAAAGCTGTAGATGCCTTTCTCTAGTTCCGATAATGTCTAATAGTTATCGGGTGAACTTGAGCTCGCTTGGGGGCTTGCGAGATTTCTATTAAAATTTAGTGCGTTTCTATTCTCTAAATCTGAGATGTAAGTCTTCTACAAAAAATAGGTTGAGACATTATAAGAAAAGTCAAGCAATATGGGGCCTAGACAATGACCTGCACAAATCTATTAGCTATAGAATCTATTGCCATTAAAGGGCGCGGTGTGGTTACTACAAAAGCCATTGCTGCTAACACCGTGCTTGAAATTGCTCCCGTTGCCTCATTTCCATCAACAGAACGTAAAATCATTGATACAACTCAAATTGCCAAATATTACTTTGTTCAACCAGAAGCCTATCAATGCAATCATGAGGTTGATGGGTATTTTGTTTTTGGTCTTGCTTCGCTATGCAATCATGACAGCACTCCAAATTCAAAAGTTGAGTGGGTAACCGACGAAATTGGCCTATGGTCACATCTCACGAGTATTAAAGATATTGCATCAGGTGAAGAAGTAACCTTGTATTATACCAATATAGATGAGTATGATTTCTCATAAGTATCATTGAGATATATCGAGAATCAGAACAATATAGATGCAAAAAATGGGTGTTTATTTGCTGACTGATGCAAGTATTTTATGTAGTTACTTAACCAGCCGCTGGTGGACACGATTTGAGAAACATCCTGAATTTCGCGGTGTTGTGGTCAGGGAAAAACGTCCAGATGTATCTATATTACAAGCACGCCATGCGTTTCATACGCGATATGCAGGACAACATAAACTCTCAGCAGATCAGTGGCAGGAGCTGATAGAACTGTATCCAAAAATCAGTGAAGCAGAACAAGCAACAATACAGGCCATAGTAAACACGCATGGCCTGTGTTCTGATGCAGTTAGCCATCATCCAGACACGATCTTTCTTGATGATGATGTAAACAGCGAAACTGCTCGACAATGGCTACAGTCAATTACCCAAACAGCTTCATTACCTTGGCTGTTTAGCTGTATCGGGCAACTTTTCAAACCACAGTGGGTGGATACACTGGCTGGGTGTTTGGTGAATAGTCACACTGCTGTGTTGCCCTATGCAAGAGGTATTTACACAATTGAAAATATAGCTGCAACACAAGATATTGTGGCATTTCGGCAAGCTGCGGGGTTTACCATTCACTATATAGATGCACAAGTGGATACAGGGGCAATTATTCGTGCCGAACGTGTTGTTGATCCTTTCAGATTTAAGACTTTATGGGATTTAAAGGCATACCTTTATATGAGCAGTTTCGATTGTTACATCAATACAGCTGAGGTAATGCTAAATTGTCCTGAAACTGTTCCTGCTGGTATTATTCCTGATCCGGCGTTACGTGGCAAAAATTTTAAGAGCAAAGATTTTTCTGCGGCTAAGAGATACGAGGCCGAAACAGGTTACTTAGCAATGAAGGAAATAGTTCGGCTATCTGCCTGATCGGGGCCAGGGATTTCGGGCTTTAACTAATCTAGGAATAGTGCTAGGGATTTGGAGGGTTGTAGGGCACTGGCGCTACTCCATTACTCATCTACCCATCTACAGCCCCAACCAGGGCCTTTATTTTTGTGCAGTCCCCTATGTGCTGTTGATGGCCATGGAATTGCATAGCTCCCGATATTTTTGATGCAGGCGCACTTAGACTCTAGTGAATTAGCGTCTATTCTCCGATCCGAAATTCCGATCCGAAATAACGAATACTCCCCCTTTATATTCTATTCTAAAGTAGTGCTAAGTTTCAGATCGCTATCAAGCTAAGTTAAAATTTATTGGTAGTGTATACATATTCAGGTTCATGCAGGAGAGTCTTGGTAGGGTTTATCCCCTGCACTGACACCGAAGGCGCATTCCCAAAAACGCTCAGGTCGATTTACTGCTGAACTGTAGGAAAATCTGGAGAGTGCTGTTTTAGGCAGCCACCGAAGGGGCAAGCAGAGTAGTCCTAGTTTTGGTTCTAGTCTGTGAATCTCTCAGGTAAAAGGACAGAGAGGGGCGTTATCGAATGCTGTCTTTTTGCGGCGATTTGCCGAGAGGTTTCCCATGGAAGTTTGTGTCTTAGGGGCTGGTGTTGTTGGGGTGACTACGGCATGGTTTCTCCATAATGCAGGGTTTGACGTTACGGTTATCGAGCGGCAGCCAGCCGCCGCTTTGGAGACTAGTTTTGCCAATGGTGGACAAATCTCCGTTTCCCATGCTGAACCTTGGGCAAATCCAGGTACACCCGAGAAAATTCTCAAGTGGATTGGCCGTGAGGATGCTCCCTTGTTGTTTCGGTTACGGGCCGATGTGGGCCAATGGTGTTGGGGATGGCAGTTCTTGCAGGAATGTGTGCACTCCCGAGCCCGTCATAATTTGATCCAGCTGTTGAATCTGGGCACATTTAGCCGTAGCGCTTTGCAAGCCCTGCGCTCAGAAACAGGCATCGCTTACGATCATCTCACGAAGGGCATTCTGCACTTTTATACTAGTCAGCGAGAGTTTAAGGCGGCCATTAAGTCGACCAAGATTATGCAAGACTTTGGCTGTGATCGTCAGGTGGTGACAGCGGAGGATGCTGTTCGTATTGAGCCAGCACTTAAAACTGTTCAGGACAGAATTGTGGGGGCAACCTATACCGACGCTGACGAGTCTGGAGATGCCCATCGGTTTACGCAAAACTTAGCTCACCTATGTGAGCAAAGAGGGGTTAAATTCTTGTGGAATACCCAGGTGCATTTGCTTGAAACACTTGGTGAGAAGGTGAATGGATTGCAAATTTCCCAGGCAGATGGCAGTCGCGCCACCCTTAATCCAGATGCTTGCGTAGTCTGTCTGGGTAGCTACAGTCCACAACTAGTTAAGCCGTTGGGTATTAATTTGAAAATTTACCCAGTTAAGGGGTATTCAGCCACATTTCCAGTGGAATGTGAGGATTTAGCCTATACCACCAGTCTTACGGATGATGAGTATAAGGTGGTTTTCTCTCGACTGGGCAATCGGCTACGGGTGGCTGGCACAGCAGAGTTGAATGGCTATGGGTTAGCGTTGAATGCAGCCCGTTGCAATGCCATTGTTGATCGGGTGATGGAGCTATTTCCGGGGGCCACTAATCCAAAGCTGGCCAAGTTCTGGACTGGCTTACGCCCCTCGACGCCCTCTAATGTGCCCTATATTGGAAAAACTCGTTACTCTAATTTATTTGTCAATACAGGCCATGGCACCCTGGGTTGGACCCATGCTTGCGGTTCGGGTAAAGCGATCGCAAATATCATTTCAGGTAAAAAACCTGAGGTGAACTTTCAGTTTACTCAAACGCTATAGAGAAAGTTTTTGATGAGTGTACTCTAGGGATTGAACTAATTCAACTGTACCTGACCCAAGGGATTTTCAGCGTTCTACCTATAGATGTCGCAAACGTTCAATACATTCAACTCTAAAGGCTCTACGCTCGTAGCGTTACTTTTGGGAGCCTACAGTGAACTCAATATCAACAAATGCAGCAACATACGAGTTACATGGAATGGAATTCGATCTGTACGTTGCCCAACCAGAACGCGTGACGAAGGCTCTGCCGGCCATTTTTGTAGCCCATGCATGGGATGGTTTGAACGAGCCTATGGAGAATATTACCCAACGTGTAGCACAACTGGGATATGTCGCCGTTGCCGTCGATGTGTACGGTAAGGGTATGCGCGGTGATCCCACGGGTGACAACTCGCATTTAATGATTCCCCTGCTTGAGGATCGAGGTGTTTTGCGAGATCGCTTACAGGCTGGTTATGCGGCTATCAGAGAGATAGAGACGGTGGATACTACCCGAATTGGTGCCATAGGGTATTGTTTCGGCGGCTTGTGTGTACTCGACTTGGCGAGGTCAGTGCCAGATGCCCTTCAGGGTGTTGTTAGTTTTCACGGCGGACTGACTAGAAACAGTCTGAAGGATACGAAGCCAATGGAGGCAAGTATTCTTATCGAACATGGTTGGGATGATCCGTTAGTACCCATCGATGATTACCTGGCATTTGCCCATGAGATGGACGAACGTAAGGCTGATTGGCAGGCGCACATTCATGGTGGCGCAGTACACGCGTTTACGTTTGAGGGTGCAAATATGCCAGAGAATGGCCTGCAGTATCATGAAGCAGCGGCTCGACGTTCATGGAAATCTATGATTGATTTTTTTGATGAAGTTTTCTGAGGCTGCTGTTGACCAAAGACGAACACAACAGTAGCTGGGACCATGGGAGCCCGATACCATTGGCCTGCTAGCGAATGCCTTTATTTCCGATTAAGTCTATTCTCTACTTTTCAGTTCAGTATGGAGCATTGGAAAGCAACGGTTTATGGATGAGTATTAGCAGTTTTTAGGATTATCTGTAAATGTCACAGCATAATAATCGCGTTCAGAAGATCGAACTGAAATTTCAGCTTTGGGGATGGGCTTTATTCATCCTATCGGCAAGCTTTTTTATGGCGGCAAGTATTAGGGTGGGAGATGTATTAAGTCTCTTGGGTAGTTTATTTTTTCTCTTTGCTTGTATCTTGTTTGTGATTCCCCTAGTTATTATGAGAAAGTCATGAGTTGCCTAATCAATTGGTAGCGATTCGATGATTCTCTTCAGAATACGCTAGCGGTCGGTCGGACAATGCTGATGCCTTGTTTAGTGTATTCTACAGCACCCGCTTTAGTCAGTCCGACAACAGCATACTTAGAAGCGTAATATTGTGTAGCATAGTGAATGCCATAGCCAGCCTTTGATGCAGGCTCCGGACAGCTTGAAAATTTGGCGATGTCGCATGCCATCCGGCTGGCAATCGACTTTTGTCTGGTGGCGAAGGGCTAAGTCACTTCGCCACCAGACAATGGGCTATCACTGTTCCAGAAGTTCCAACTGGAAGAAGATGCTGAGGATATCCTCGGCGAACCATGCCTCGGTGATTTTGCCGTCGCGAATACGGTAGAAGGCCATTCCGTCCCACTGCGCGCGCCGGTTGGTAGTCTCATAGCTCATGAAGGATGCAGAATTCATTCCGCTGTTGGTAAACCGGTCGATCACAAGATCATCGCCAATCGCATGGATCTCGTCGATCTCCAGATACATGTCCGTGAAGGCGGTTCCAGCGGTTGCACGCACGAAGTCCATATAAGCTTCGATGCCATGATACTCTCCAAGGCTACCGCCGCGCCAAACCATGTCGTCATGCCAGTAGTCCGGAATGGCATCGATATTGCCACCATTGACGACTTCGGCCACGAAGTCACGGATCAGGGTGATGTTTTCATGTTCGACGCAATCCGTCGCGTCTTCGGGGCATCCCGTCCTGCTGACGGTGTCTTCAGCATAGACCGGGAGCGCGGACCAGGAAAGGGTCAGCGCGGTCAGTGCAACTGCGATGTGGTTACCAAGAAATGGGCGTATGGTCATGGTGCTCTCTTGTTTTATTCGGTTTGAAAGGGGGAAATGCCTAAGT
Source organism: Adonisia turfae CCMR0081 (assembly GCF_011009555.1). GTDB lineage: Bacteria > Cyanobacteriota > Cyanobacteriia > Phormidesmidales > Phormidesmidaceae > Leptothoe > Leptothoe turfae. The sequence continues at coordinate 275,421 of NZ_QXHD01000003.1, forward strand.
GACCTCGTCGTAGTTCACTGAGGTCGATACATCGCGCCATTGGGCGTCGGTCTCAGCGAGGGCTTGCGCGAAAGCACCGGCATATTCGACCGCATCCGTGCCGATCAGTAGTTCGTTCGGGATATCCTCACACCCGGCCAGATCAACAAGCACATTTGCGACTTTGACCGGGTCAATCGGCTGCGTGCCCGACATCTGGCGCAGCATGTCCGCGCAGACTCCGACGGTTTGCTGATAAGGTTCGCTGATGGCCGGTATTTCCATTGAAGATCCAGCCCAATCAGTACGCATTGCACCCGGTTCAATGGTGGATATCTTGATGCCAAACGGGGCGACTTCCTGTGCAAAACCGAGAGAGAAACCGCGCACCGCGAACTTCGCGGCCTGATATGCTGTCAATCCAGGCGAGGCCATGCGTGCTCCTACAGATGCAATCTGGAAGATCACGCCCGAGCCTTGCTTGCGCATAAGAGGGGTAATGGCTTTGCAGACATAGACCACACCAAAGAAGTTGGTCTGCATTTGTTCTTCGAAATCTTTGAGGGTGATGTCTTCAACAGATGCCGTGTTTCCGTAGCCTGCGTTGTTCACAACAACATCGATACGCCCGAAGCGGTCTGTAGCTTTGTCGATGGCGGCTTGCACAGCGTCGGCATCGTTGACATCCAATGCCAAAGGCAGCAGGCGGTCGCCATGTTTTCCAGCCAGATCGTCAAGCTGTTCGGGTTTCCGGGCGGTCGCTACAACCGAATGCCCAGCAGCCAATGCCGCTTCAACAAGATCGCGACCCAAGCCGCGTGAGCTGCCTGTGATGAACCATACTTGTGTCATTGTTTTCTCCATGAAATTTGAGTTGGGAGGGAATTGAGGGACCGAAATGCGATCAGCGATCGAACGGAAGGTTCAGTCCGGTTTTGGATCGTTTTCCGGTTTTGGGCTGTTTGGATAGGTGTGGCTAAAACTGATTTGCATTACAGAAACATGCCGCCAGAGACTTCGATTCTCTGCCCGTTAATCCAGCGGTTGTCCTCAGAGAGTAAAGATGCGATCGCACCGCCAATATCATCGGGTACCCCCACCCGTCCAAGGGCCGTTTGGGATGCAATGAAATTATTGAGTTCCTTATTGTCGCGGACGACACCCCCACCAAAATCCGTCTCGATCGCGCCAGGGGCCACAACATTTACCCGGATTTGTCTGTTACCTAACTCCTTTGCTAGATATCGGGTTAATACCTCAATCGCCCCTTTCGCGCTGGCATAGGCCGAGTACCCTGGCAAGCTGAACCTTGCTAGCCCTGACGAAAGATTCACGATGTGTCCGCCATCTTTGATCAAGGGCAAGAGTTTCTGCGTGAGGAAGAAAACACCTTTGACGTGAATGTTGAACAGGCGATCAAAGCCATCTTCAGTGATCTCAGTAAATGGCTGATTGAATCCAAACCCTGCATTATTGACCAGGAAATCAAAGCGATCCGTTTGCCAGGTATGTTGCAAAGATTGCTTTACCTGTCCGACGAAATCTTCAAACATTTGGGTATTCGAACTATCCAGTTGCAGGGCAACTGCCTCACGCCCCATCTCCTTAATGTCAGAGACAACTGCGTTGGCTTTAGCCTCATTGCTGTGATACGTCACGATCACATCGACGCCTTTCCGGGCCAGGGTCAATGTGGTGTTTTTACCTAACCCTCGGCTCGATCCAGTCACTAATGCAATTTTTTGATTGTCCTGTGGCATGGTTTTACCCTTTCTGCGCTTGCTTGGGTTGATCGTAGGTCGGGATACATTGGCTCTGAATGCCCAAATCTGGCAGGTTATTGCCTAATCCTCTCAACCTAGATGTTGGTCGAGAAGCTATTCTCTACAATGAACCCGTAGGCAACGATTGCAGTCGTCCAAACCCAGCATGCAGACTGAAACGATTTACCACGATCAGATCGCTAGTCGCTGTGCAGAACTAGCGATCCGGGCAGCACGACACACGGATAGTCAGGGCAATGGCGTTCACCTAACTGAGATCGCTCAACTGGCATTCATTCGAGATGATGCTTCCACGATGGTATGTAATGTTTATGAACCGGCACTTGCCATCATTGTTCAGGGCAAAAAGGAGATATTGCTCGGTGAAGAGACTTATCACTACGGTGTTGCTCAATATCTGATGGTTTCTGTTGAACTACCCGTCAGAGGATTTATCGTGGAGGCAACGCCCGACAAGCCATATTTAGGTTTTCTGTTAAAACTCTCCCCCTTTCAACTCTCTGATATTGCTACCCAGGTTCAACTCAAAACAGATGCCAAAGACAGCTCCTGTCGAGGGTTGTTCGTCGGCGATGTCGATTTGCTCCTGATTGATGGTGCGCTCAGACTGACCCAGCTTTTAGATACGCCACAGGATATTCCATTTCTAGCACCGATGATTATCCGCGAAATCTACTACCGTCTGCTCACAGGGAAACATGGTGAAGCGATACGTCAAATTGCCACCTCCGGTAGCCACATGCAGCGCATCGCCGGAGTTATCGAACGGATCAAAACTGACTTTACCCAATCGCTACGGGTTGAAGCGCTGGCACAGCAAGCTAACATGTCTGCTTCATCCTTACATCGTCACTTTAAAGCAGTCACCTCAATGAGCCCGCTACAGTACCAAAAACAATTACGATTGTTAGAAGCGCGTCGCCTGATGCTAACTGAAGACGTCGACGCGACCCATGCTGCCTATCAGGTGGGATACGAAAGCCCCTCGCAGTTTAGCCGTGAATATTCCCGTATGTTTGGGGCACCCCCCATCCAGGATATTCAGCGGTTACGGATAGCCTGATTTGTATCCAAGGGTACACAGTCTTCCTCGCTAACTACCTACACTCGTCTTGGTGTGACCAAGCTCAACTGAATGAAACCGATTGCTTTTTCAATGCTTGCGATCGCAACCCTGGGAATACTATCAAGTCCAGTGGCTGCTGACGATCATGTATCTCCTAATGGTGTTAGAACGTTAACTCCTGAAGGCGGTATTATTCCAACTGCCACATGGAGTCTGGGGACCCGTGCGGGAGACTATATCTTTGTTGCAGGGATGCGGGGGATTGATCCCGAACTGAATGCCCTGGTTCCCGAGGCTGAAGGTCGTGTCCGACAAGCATTTTTAAACATGCAGCTGATTGCTGAATCAGAGGGAGCCAGCCTGCGGGACGCAGTACGTCTAGTGGTGTATGTGACAGATATGTATCGCTATCGCCCAATTGTCAACCAGATTCAGCAAGAACTCTGGGGAGAGGGTCCCTATCCACCCCGCACGATCATTGAGGTAGATCGGCTTAATCAAGACGATATTGTTGAAGTCGAAGGCACATTCTACGCTCCTATCGAAGAATGAGTAACCCCTAAGCTCCTAGCTAATACAATGTCAGTTGTTGTTGGCCAAGGTGCTAACGGTGATGTCAGGGGTGATAATCTTACAACCTTTGCTAGCAAAGGTTGTAGGATACCGTAGATATTTGCAGGCGTACAAGCAAACCGTTCGGCTGTAATCGAGAGAGAATTTTGCTAAGAGACAGATCAATGTTGGAGCAATCGTCTGTCATTACTGTAGTGTAGTCAGCTATCTCACTTGCGATGATCGGTTTTTAGTGATTTATAAATGGGATGGGTGCAGGTTGCGATTGTGGCAGCCTCCGCCAATAATTTTGCCCCGCACACAACGTTAGAGCGGCCTGAGCAAAAACGATCAGCTAAGAGTTAAAGGTACTGCACAGCCGCACAACTCTGCCCCAGCGAAATCTTCCGAAAGTCTATACCTTGAAGCATTATCAGCAGGCTCGAAACTCTCGGATTGAGTTCTTAAAGGTGGTGACGTTCCCATGATGAGACCATTGACCATGGACGACAGAGTTTTCTGCACCACTAAGGGATTTGGAGTCAGAACTTGTGCGCGTACAGTACCTCCATCACGTCACAGAGATAGGCAATGCCCGAATAATCGTCGAAAAACTTTGCTGCAACCTCATCTGAAATCTTCACGGCCATCTCCCGACTTGGGGTAAGTACCTCGAACTTTACATTGGAGTAAGTGCCAGAAACGGTGGGTTGTCCCGACGAGCGCACATTGCGACTGCCTTTACCGCCAGCGTCCACCACCGTATAACCGGGGGCCCCGGCTTCGTCGATGATCTTGGCGATCTGTTTCAGCAGCAACTTTTCCGTGACGATGACGAGCTTGCTGGCTTGCTGGGTCATTTAGGTTACCTCTTGATGCGTTTTGTTGTGATAATTCAAGATAAGAATCTATGGTTTTATCTTGAACCATATATTTAAGTTTATGACAAAGATCGACCAATCCACTACCCTCTTTTGAGTAAGATGGGCTCAGATTAGCGGAAGCATTTTATAAAAAACACTTATCCTTTTGGATGTGGGCTTTGTATCGTTGACGGCTTGTGTGCCGATTGAGGTCGTAAGAGAACAAGGCTTCTTCACTAACTTTGAAAAAAATGTGGTCGTCGAAGCAAATCTAAGTATAGACTTAAGAATATCGTTCAAGGTAAAAGCATAGACTTTTGTCTTTCGTTCGACATCAATGTCAAGTGTGAGCGATCCAGTCTCTCTCCTGGAGAGTATCTCCAGTCACAGGTGAATTTCTGACAGGTGTTTGCGTAACGACGGGCACTTGTCTGCCACCGTCATATATATATTTGATCAGCATGGAACGGACACCATGAACAAGTTTGACTCAACTAAACTGCGGACCAAGTTTGACAACACCAGCGAAGGCTGGCTAGTGCAGGTATATAGCGGTGATCGCCGTTTGCTCTGTGTTTTAGACGCCTCCCACGGTTGGAGCTTCTTGCTCGGTTGCGGTCTTGGTTTACTCCTTTCAGTAACTTGGATAAACGCCGCTCGTTACAGTACCCCCTTAGAGCCGACCCCACCAACAGAACTACCCGCATTGCAAATGGATTGATACGACCCATCCTAGGGATAAGATATTCGCCTTGAGGCATCGTCATTGGACCTCAAGGCGCTTGTGGAGCTACCCATCACAAAGACGGGGTGGCCTCAGACCCCCCATATTCGGGGGTATAGATGGGGCGAGCAAATTGCTAGACGAGAAGAGACAAACACTCTCTGGTTGCACAGGATAGATGGGCGAGTGGATCTCACCTGCCTCGCAAGCCAACCAATTCAGCTGTTGCCGATTGCTAAATATTTGGTTGGGTCCAGCCCAGATAAAGGTGAGATATCAGAAATTTGGTTGTTGGACAGCGACATTAAGGCCTCAAGGGAGGCTAGCGGCGAGATATTAGAAATTTGGTTAGGTCAATAGGGCTCAGGTTTCGAGCAGTTTCAGTGCTGATAGCGGCGGCAGGTCAGATCGCTATGCATACCCCTCGGTCAAGTGCTTAATTGAGGTTTCGTTAGTGGATGTTTGCTAGGCGGATAGGCTCAATATTCTATTGACAAGGTGGGATGGCAGTTATTTGACTCTTGGGTCAAGGGTATGTCGCCTTGAGAAAACTCTGCGATCGCAATTTACATTAACCAGAAGCGAAGATCACCAAACAGAAAAAAGAAAAACTTATGATTGGAATTTGACATTGCGTTCCAAATCCTTGTTGAGAGTGCGCAAAAATCTGTGCATTTCAGGATAGACTTAAATACATAGAGATTTAGATTTTAATAGATCAAAATCTATAGAAGGTAATGCAAAATAGCAGTTATCTTCCAGCCCTGTTTGGAGAGTGGCCCTCTCTGAATACTCTGTCGACAGGTTCTCGCGTAACACCTGTACTTTAGGGGTGAAGCGCTTTACCCCTACTTTTTAAAGCTCACTTATCACAATAATCATTCCTCGTTAGAGGAGGCGGAAGGAGGTATTAGTGGATTTCTTGTCCGATTTTTTGACGAACTTCCTGGCGAAGTTGCAGTCCCCGACACTCGGCTTTCTAATTGGTGGTGGAGTTGTTGCCGCCCTCGGTAGCCGACTGGCAATTCCGGATGCGGTCTATAAGTTCATCGTCTTTATGCTGCTCATTAAAGTCGGCCTGAGCGGCGGCATTGCGATCCGCAATGCAAATCTGGCGGAGATGCTTTTGCCGGCAGCGTTTGCCATGGCAGTGGGCATCCTTATCGTGTTTATCGGGCGTTACACTTTGGCCAAGCTGCCAAACGTCAAAGTCGTGGATGCCATTGCGACCGCAGGCTTGTTCGGTGCCGTGAGTGGTTCTACCCTCGCCGCCGCCCTGACACTAATGGAAACGGGAGGTATGCAATACGAGCCCTGGGCCGCCGCACTCTATCCATTTATGGATATCCCAGCGCTCGTGACTGCGATTGTCTTGGCCAGTGTTTATCTCAGCAAGCAGCGCAATGCCGCAGACGAGCATCTCAGCAAGCAGGAGTATCTCGGCCAGCAAGAGTATCGCGCCCAGCAGGGAGGAGGTACCGCAGTTGAGTATCGTAGCAAGCAGAGCAGTGCCGCAAATAATAAGGTCAAGATATGGCCCATCATTCAAGAAAGTCTCCAGGGCTCTGCTCTATCGGCATTGCTGCTCGGTATTGCTCTAGGTCTCTTGACTCGGCCAGAAAGCGTCTATGAGAGTTTCTTCGATCCCCTCTTCCGTGGTCTGCTTTCGATCCTGATGCTAATCATGGGTATGGAAGCCACGGCAAGAATTAACGAGCTGCGTAAGGTAGCCCAGTGGTATGCCGTATACGCCCTGGTGGCACCGCTGCTGCATGGCTTCATTGCCTTTGGTTTCGGCATGATCGCCCATGCTGTTACGGGCTTCAGCCCTGGAGGCGTCGTCATCCTTGCCGTCATCGCCGCCTCCAGTTCAGATATCTCAGGGCCGCCCACTTTACGAGCCGGCATCCCATCAGCCAACCCTTCCGCCTACATCGGCTCGTCCACAGCTGTTGGCACACCGGTTGCGATTGCCTTGGGAATACCGCTCTACATCGCGCTTGCCCAGGCGCTGATGGGCAGCTGATTCTAAACGGGTTGCGGTCTGCCGGTGCTCCCCTAGTCCGGCGACCAACGCTAAGGCTATGTCAAGGTCTGCGGCATCTTCATTCAACAGCCGCGCGGGTCCATAGGTCTGGGCCAATGACTTCTTTGCTGGCGTTAATGTCCCGCAGGTACACAACACAGCCACCCAAAAAGCCGGGTTCACGCCCCGGCTTTTTGGGTTTAATCGTCTGGGTTTTGTGCTTAGTGGTGCAGGTACTCGATCAAACGTTTAGGATATAGAGTCGCAGTGCCTTGCCTGCACTATCAGAGAACAGAGAAAAGCTGCAATTGTGCTTGGGGACAATTATGTTGTCGTTGTCGTCGTTGTCGTCAATACCCATGTCCAAATTAGTGCTGATTTTGGACTGCTTAAATCTCTCAATTAACTGTCTGAAATAACTGGGCCAAATCCTCTCAAACTGCATGAGAATGGTGTGATTCTTGTCGAGAAAATTCGCATCACATTGGAGTGGTTTTTAGAGATTAGTTATATTGTTAGTATTAAGATATCGTTCGGGATTCCCTTGCAATGAGCCTTATAGAGGTCACTACGCTTTTTACAATGATGGCTGCTTTAGCAGCTTTGCCAAGTGCAAGTGTTGCATTGGTTGTTACGCGTGCAGCAACTTTGGGCGTTAAAAGTGGGATTGCTGTGGCTATGGGTATAGTTTGCGGCGATCTTGTATTTGTGGCCCTGGCAATCCTAGGTCTGTCTGTTGTTGCTGAAACAATGGGTGGTTTTTTTATACTTGTCAAAGTGTTGGGCGGCATGTATCTGATTTGGCTCGGAATATCACTGTGGCGATCCAATGATGAACCTGTTGACATCGCAACGTGTAGTATAGGTAATGCCAAGCGGGGGCTGACAACAAGCTTTGTCTCAGGCTTTATCTTAACCTTGGGAGATGTCAAAGCAATTTTCTTCTATGCCAGCCTATTACCTATGTTTGAAGATCTATCAACGTTAGCAGTCTTTGATCTGATAACTATCGTGTCAATAATAGTTTTTGGAGTTGGTGGCGTAAAGATTTTATATGCTGTGTTTGCTACCCATGTTGCACGTTTTCTGGAACGAAGGAAACTTCAAAAAGTGTCAAAAAAGGTTGCAGGTGGTTTAATGATTGGAGCTGGTAGCTACCTTATAGTCAGGACCTGACATACTCTAGAGAAAAGCATATAAATAAGCACCCGTTAACTAAACGGGATGACGGTACCAGACCCTTCAGTATCGTGGTCATTCGCCTTGGGGGCAGACTATCAGCGGTCTTTTTGACGAGCTGTTTTTAAATTACGACCATCCATCAGCGTATTGCAGAGGGACTGTATCCTGCCCATTGGTGCCAGGATTAGAGGCCAGTGATTGCTCATGATGCTTAGGATCCATAGCTGGAAGTGGTGCGTTAGGGAAACTTTATTGAGAGTTGTTCGAGATTTCAGTCACCGTAAAATCTCTGAGGTTAGTAATCTAAAAAAATGGAATAGTCTGGTAGAAAACCTGATTAAGTCTGGTGTTTAGTCTTTTAGTCTAACAACAGTTTCCTCAGAAAAATCTACAGATACAGTCAGATTATTTCTTGGTAAGAATATATTTTCAACCATGCTAGCTTTAAAGTCCGTGCTCTCCAGCCGTATTCTATTAATTCCGTTCCTGGGTGTTTTATTTCATCTGCCACCTGCCCAAGCCCAATCAATTACAGTGGATAGTAATGGAGCGCAAACCATTGTCACAGTAGATGGCAATCAGTACAATATCGACGGTGGTAGCCTATCAGGAGATGGAGCCAACCTGTTCCATAGCTTTGAGCAGTTTGGATTAAGCTCAGGAGAAATAGCCAACTTTCTCAGTAATCAAAATATTCAAAACATTCTCGGGCGCGTAGTTGGCAGTGACCCGTCAGTTATTAACGGCCTCATACAAGTTAGTAACAGCAGCGCCAACCTGTATCTAATCAATCCAGCCGGAGTCATCTTTGGCGCTGACGCCACTTTAAACGTGCCAGCAGATTTTATGGTGACTACCGCCGATGGTGTTGCCATAGACGATGTTTGGTTCAATGCCATCGGTGAAAATGACTATGCTAGCTTAATCGGTAATCCCCATAGCCTGTTGTTTGGCAGCAGCCCCGGTAGTATTGTTAACGCAGGAAACTTAGCAGTCAGTGACGGCAACAATCTTAGCCTCATTGGTGGCACCGTCGTCAATACTGGCACTCTCTCAGGCAACCACGTCACTATGGCCGCTATACCGGGTCAGCGACGGGTACGGATTGATCATCCGCAGCTGCTACTGAGTCTGGAGATGCCAGCAGCAGCTGAAAATGCGACTGAATTAGCTGATGCAAGTTCTCTTTCAGATCTTTTGACTGGAGGAGACGTTACCGTTGCGACTGGCGTAGACGTAGATGATGCTGGACGGATCTGGTTATTAAATACATCCGTTAATCCAGGCGATGTGGTTGTCGCTGGAACAGTATCTGGTAACCAAGTGCAGCTAGCCGCTGCTAATCAAGTCTTGGTTCTCGAAGATCCCACTCAAACAATTCGCACCCACGGTGGTCAACACAGCGCTCCAATTATCACCCGATTTAGTGAAAACGGCACCAATGCTAATGAGCTAGTCTTTCTGGATGCGATCGCACCCGATTACACCCAACTACTTTATGGAGCCAAGGCCGGGACCACTACGGTAGTCGTGCCCACCAGTGAAAATGGCATTGATCGCGTCACCGAGATTCTCAGCCAAGTAGGAGCGACAGATGTTATTGATGCCATCCATATTGTCTCGGAGGGCAATGAGGGAGAATTTTGGTTAGGTAATGCCTATATCAGTGATGAGACTCTGGAACAATATAGAAGTCAGTTACAACAGTGGGGCGGGTTAATCGGTGCCGAAGCTGATATCTTGATCTACGCTTGTTTAACAGCACGAGGGGAAAGTGGACTGGCACTGCTAGATCAAATTGCTGGATTAACCGGAGTTGATATTGCTGGCAGCACGGATTTAACCGGCAGTAGTAGCCGAGGCGGTGACTGGACTCTGGAGCGTTCGATCGGCACGATTGAAGCGGATAATGCCTTTGAACAAACAACCCTGACGGAGTATGACGGCCTGTTGCAAGTCTTTACGGCCACCGATGCCACCAGTTTGATTGATGCCATTAATACGGCCAATGGCAATGTAGAAACAGATACCATTAACCTGGCCAACAACGTTACCCTCACCGCAGTGGATAACATGACCAATGGGGCCAATGGCTTACCCTCCATTACGGCAGCGGAAAAGCTAACCATCAACGGTATGGGCAATACCCTGGAGCGGGATGCCACTGCGCCTGACTTCCGTCTGCTGCATGTGGCCCTGGGTGCCGAATTAGAAATCAACGAAACCATCCTTTCCGGTGGGGTGGCCGATACTGGTGGTGCAGGAGACGATGGGGGAGCTATCCACAATAGAGGCACCCTTACCGTCAACAACAGCACCATTTCCGGCAATAGAGCGGCAGATGATGGGGGGGGGATTTCTAGCTATGGAACTATCACCAATGCCGCGTTAGTGACTATCAACAACAGCACCATTTCTGGCAATACGGCTGGAGGCAACGGCGGTGGCCTGTCCAACACCACATTCACGTCTCCCGCACCTCCCGCACCGAATGCATCGGTGATAAACGTCAATAACAGCCTCATTACTGGCAATAAGGCGAATGTTGGCGGCGGCATTGCCAGCCTGGGACAAAATTCGGACAATAGTGCAGTGATAACTGTTAACAACAGTACTATTTCTGGCAATGAAGCCGTTTTTGGTGGGGGTGGTATCTACAACCGGGGGCAAACTTCCCTCTTGGGCTCAACCATCACCATCACCAATAGCACCATTGTCCAGAATGAAGTGACCAATCCAGGTAGTTCAGCTGGTGGCATTCTCAATCTTCACGTGGGTGTCGGTGCCAATACGGCGCTGATCACCTTGAACAACAGCATCGTTGCCCAGAATGTGGCTACGGTACATCCGGATGTGCGACGAATAAGTGCCATCATTTCCCCGATTGCCGATGGGGGCAATAACCTGATTGGCGTTGATTCCCAGGGCCTATTCACCACCAGCACCCTGGTCGGTAGTGACGCCGCTCCAGTCGATCCAGAGCTGTTGCCCCTCGGCGACTACGGCGGTCCTACCCAAACCCATGCTTTCTATCTCGGCAGTCCGGTGCGTGACACGGGCAGTAATGCCCTAGCCACAGCGGCAGGTCTCACCACGGACCAACGGGGAGCTAATCGCTTCAATGACCTAGTAGATATTGGCGCTTTCGAGTCCCAAGGTTATGGCCTGACGGTGGTGACTGGAGATGGCCAAAGTACCCTGGTGAACGAATCTTTTGACACAGTTCTGGCAGTTCAAGTCACAGAAAACTTTGTTAATTCGGCACTACCGATTCCTGATGTCACTGTCACCTTTACGGCAAATCCTGGCAGTAGTGGAGCAAGCGCCAGTCCAGATAGCAGTGTCATGACCGATGCCACGGGATTGGCCACCGCTACCAGTCTGCTAACGGCAAATGAAACCGGCGGTGATTTTACCGTGACTGCGGATGCTGCAATGTTAGACTCTGCCACGTTTAACCTGACCAATACGGCACCGGAACCAGAACCAGAGCCGGAACCAGAACCAGAGCCGGAACCAGAACCAGAGCCGGAACCGACACTACCATCTAACCTTTTAGAACTGTGGATAGATCTGCAAGCAACGCGACTACTCTCCGATCCCATTTGTGAGACAGTCCCTGATGTGGACATTGTCGTGGACATACCAGATCTAGACTTTCCAGCTATCTCCAATGAAAAGAGTCAAACTATATCAGAAACAGATTGCCAGTTGCATTACTAGGAAAGAAGATATCCTGCTTGTCTTTTTCATTGATTAATGTGATTAGGTTCCTATCTATGCGACAGAATATTCCTAAGATCACGCTTCTGCTTTCCATACTTTGCGTATCCCCAGTCCTTGCCCAACGCCCTGACCCCAACCAAGATCGCCTACCCCAATCCCTACCCAATCCTGAAGAAGCGATTCCATCTGACACAACTCCCGAGATTACTCCACCTGAATCTCCTACAGAGCAGCCGATACCGGGTGAGGATGTGGTTATTTCTGTTATCCAAATTGAGGTGTCAGGCAGTACTATCTTTGGTCCAGAAGAGTTTGATCCGCTAGTCCAGCCTCTAGAAGGAAGAGACGTTTCTTTAGCAGAGCTACAGACCCTAGCTGATGCCATTACCCGTCTTTACTTTGATCAGGGCTATCTCACGTCTCGGGCGATTCTACCAGAACAAGATATTACTGAAGGGTCTATTCTCATCCAAGTGATTGAAGGCAGTATTGGTCAGATTCAAATTGAAGGCAATCAACAAACTCAAACCCGTTATCTAGAGCAGCGCCTTGGTCTGGGAACCGATACCCCTGTTCAACTGGGGGCAATAGAAGATCAGCTCAGGTTACTACAACTCAATCCCCTATTTGACTCTGTGGAAGGCACCCTGCTCCCCGGAGAAGACCTGGGAGAAAGTGTTCTGGCAGTTACCGTGGATGAGGCAAAACCGTTTAATGCGGATCTCTCCATCGATAACTATTCACCTCCCAGTGTGGGGGATGTACGCATGGGCATCGGTCTAAGTTACCGCAACCTGACTGGTTGGGGAGACCAGATTTCCTTGGCCTATCATCGTTCCACCACTGGGGGGTCTAACCTGTATGATATCGGCTATCGAATTCCGTTAAATGCCATGGACGGAACGCTGCAGCTACGGACGCTGATTAGCGATAGCACCCAAACCTTGACCAGTCTGGATGTCAGCGGTGACTCTGAGTTTTATGAAGTTAATTTTCGCCAACCCCTCGTGCGTACACCCCGAGAAGAATTTGCGCTCTCTTTAGGATTTGCCTATCGTGAAGGCCAAACCTTTCTGTTCGGTTCTCCTTTTCCCTTTGGTAGCGGCCCGGATGCCAATGGCATTAGCCGTACCAGTGTGATTAAATTTGGTCAGGATTACATCCGGCGAGACCCCTCTGGCGCGTGGGCGTTTCAATCTCAATTCAGCCTGGGTACTGGCCTATTTAACGCGACCAATAATGGCTCCCCCACTCCCGATAGTCAATTTCTCAGTTGGCTAGGACAAGCTCAGCGAGTTCAACGGTTAGATAAAAACAATTTGCTGATTATACAAGCCAGCGGTCAACTAGCCTCTGATAGTTTACTGGCCTCAGAACAGTTTGTTATTGGGGGTGGTCAGTCCCTACGGGGATATCGTCAAAATGTTCGTTCTGGGGATAATGGTTTTCGTCTATCAGTGGAAGACCGAATTACCGTGCTCCGCGATCAAGACACTCAATCATCCATCCTCCAAATCATGCCATTCCTGGATATGGGATATGTATGGAATCAAAACGGCAATCCCAATGTACAACCCTCTCAGCGTTTTTTGGTGGGAGCAGGTCTCGGCGTTGCCTACCAACCCTTGGAGGGGCTTAGCCTGCAGCTGGATTATGGATTACCGTTAGTCGACTTGAATGATCGGGGTGACAATGTCCAGGATGATGGCTTTTACTTCACTGTGAACTATCATTATTAACCTTGTTGCAATTGATCTTGGCATACAGGTCAACGTTTTTGATGCTCGGCTGATGCAGTTGTAACATTGACTTCTGCAAGGGCTTCATCCGGCAAAACAAATGAGTTGCGCAACAATGTCTCATCCCAGGCAATCACCTCAGGGAAACAAATCCCCGGTAGTATAGAAACACCAAAGATTTCCTGAACAGCATCCTCAAATCTCAAAAAAGCCAAAATCGTGGCAGTTTCTATATTAACAACCCAAACACCACAGTTCCTTTCTTGCAACCGTTCAGTAATGGGGAGCCCACTAAATACGGCAGTTTCTCTTACCTGTGACAGCCCTACAAAAGCCAGCGGCCCCCAGAAATCTAACCCTCTGGTAAAGCCAGGCAATTGCACAACCGCATTTAATCGTCCTGTTTTTAGATCGACTGTTGATAAATTTCCCTGACCCGATTCTAAAACCCATAGCTGATCACGATACCATCGGGGAGAATGGGGCATTGAAATGTTCTGTGCTAACAGCTGATTGGTGGTAGTGTCCACCACAATGCCGCCATGGGCTTTATGCTCACGCCAACCGTTAGCTGTATCTGTGGGTGCCAAGGCTGTCACATAACGTGGTTGATGATCACGTATACCTAACCCATTTAAGTGGCAGCGATCATTAATATCATAGGCGCTGACAAATGGTGGTCGCCAGCGGGGCATAAAGCTGTTTTTCCGATCCAGAGTACATAAACAAGAAAATCGAGTATTGATAAACCATAGTTCATCATCAATATAGGCCATTTCATGAATGTCAATATCGCCTGTTATATGACTGTTGCGAGGTAGATAGCAGGCATCATGTTTATTAGGCGGATCAAGGGTCTGACCCACTGCTGGAACATTACGAAATTCCCAAATTTGATAGCTTGTTCCTAGGGCTATTTTCTCAGGATCGGCAGCCAAACCCATGGGTTGATCAAAAACGCGAAAATGGGTATTTACCACATTGCCATCGGCACGAACCACAATCAGTTTGCCCGCTTGATAGGTAGATACTACCAGTGATATACCACATTGAGTCAGTATTTCCGTTAGATTTTGGGTGTGAACACTTCGCAAGGGCTTAAGAGACACAGTATCGGAAGAGTAAGATGCCATAGGCATAGGTGAGTTAGGAGATAGAAAAATCTCATCTCCTAACCATAGCGTGTTTGAACACTATCTGAAAAGAGTGAACTTATTTTTCTAATGGAATTGGCGACAGCTCTAATATCTCGGTCAGAAGTCACACAAACTCGGTCATGATTTCGGTCATCCGATTGTTTTGATCAATGTAGATCACTTAGACCGCATTTATTTTCAAGGAGAAACAAGTCTTATGGCTAACTATAATGTAGGAGCATTACACGATCCGATCGTTAGTTACACCAACTATAGTCTTACCCAAGGCGACCCAACCGATGTCTTTCGATTCAGTGTCTTTGGTGGTTTTATGGGTAATCGCGAAATTGGCATTCGCTTACACGATATTAGTGCTAATGACAATGCCAATCTATCGCTGTGGCGAGATACAAATAATAACGGTACCATTGATGCATCCGACGATTGGGTTGCCTTGGCTTTGGCTCCCAATAATGATGATGACACTATTAGCTTTAATGCTTCAGCAGGTAATTACTTGCTTCAAGTAAATCGTGTAAATGATAGCGTTGGCAGTGTCAGCTATGACCTGGATCTACAGGCCACCCACAGTGCTGGTACACTCGGAGGATCGGTTAAAAGCTACAGCGGTGGTTATCTCAGTAACACTAATCCAAAAGATGTTATTGAGTTTACGACAAATCACCCTTTTCAGAGAAACATCAACGTAGCCGTTGACAACATTACCAATGGCGGCAATGTTAGTTTACGAATGTACAGAGACAATGGCAATGGTGTTTTTGATGCGGCAGATACCCTTGTAGCTGGGGAGTTGTACTCTTCGGGTGAAAATAGTCTGAACTATAGAGGAACTGCGGATACCTATTTTGTTGAGCTAGAGTACTTCAATAGTGATAGTACCTTCTTTGAGTATGACCTCAAGCTCTCTAGAAGCAATAGCAAGGCTAGCAATTTACTTGTCGGTGAATTTGATGTTGGTGACCTTACAGGTTTTGGCTATAGTAACGACGGCGTGGTAGGCAATGGTTTCACCACTGATACGTATGAGTTTAGTTTGGGACTATACGAAGGGGTGGATATTACGCTGACAAATTTGACAGGTGAGGCCTATATGCGCCTGATCAAAGATAACAATAACAATGGCATTGTGGATGCCGGAGAGGTGATTGCTGCAGTAAGCTCTGCAGGCGTCCTTGACAAACACATCAACGATATAACCACGTCTGGAGATTATGCTCTGCAGGTTGTTATGGGACCTGGCGGCGGTAACGGCGGTGTCAACTATACTGTTGATCTCAATCACTTTACGACACCTTATCCTTAGGGCATACGGATAGGTTTAGAGCCGTAGTTTGAGATTACTCCGCTGCGGCTCCTAAAAAGATTTTAGTTGCCTGCCCATTTTCAAAAGAGACAATTATGCCACCATAGATCGAGCCAGCTACTAACTACTGATGGGGCTGAGTACCCCTGGTACTAATGCCGATACACAGTTGTTTCTCCTTGGCCTACCTCTCTCCGAAGATTCGTGGTGATGGGCTTTCCTCATAACCAACAGTTGGTTCTGCCAGGCCTTTGATAACTTTAGTGTGTCGTAGGGAACAGATCATTTGCAATAGCTGTTCCCAACAGCACCAGCCCACACCCCAAAATCATGGACGATGTTACGGCTTCTTGTAGGACAATGGCCCCCCACAGCATGGCAAACATGGGAATCAAATAGGTAACAGTCAGCGCCTTGGTGGAACCAATATTTTGAATCAGTCTGAAGTAGAGAATGTAGGCAAAGGCGGTAGATAATACAGCTAGGGCCAGAACAGCTATGGCAACACCTGCAGATGGCACCTGCTGAGGAATCGTGAAGGGGAGGGCTGGAATGATTACCAAAGCGGCTCCCAGTTGACTGCCTGTAGTCACAACTAATGATGGAACACCAGCCAGGTTTTTCTTAATGTAGGGAGCTGCGATCGCGTACATTAATGCAGCGGATAATGCTGCAACTACGGCCACTAAAAAACTAGGGGTGGTGTCGACAGCTTTCCAACCGACGAGGATAACAACACCAATAAAGCCCAGCACAAATCCCACCTTGCGGGATGGTGTCAGTCTCTCGCTCAACCACACCGAGGCTACCACCGTTCCAAAGAGCGGGGCTGTCCCATTCAAAATAGACGTAAAGCCTGCGGGGAGCGATACGGACGCGAAGGCCAACAGCAAAAATGGAATTGCGGAATTGAGGCACCCAACGATCAACAGGGGCATCAGCTGACGACGCATTGTTCCCATAAGACGTAGCCGAGCCAGTACTGGTAACAGAACTAGGCCTGCCAGCAAAACACGAAACTCAATGAGCCAAACGGGTCCTAACACGGGCGCTGCAATCCGCATAAACAAAAATGAACCACCCCATAGGGCCGCCAGCAATAACAGTTCCAGAATATTTGATAGCTTCATGGCTGCACCTCTGCCTGACTAGCTTCCCAACCTAACAGTGCAGTCTTTCGGTCTAAGCCCCAACGATAGCCACCGATCTCTCCTGAACCACGAATCACTCGATGGCAAGGAATCAGATATCCCACCGGATTACGACCAACTGCATTGCCAATGGCCCGAGCTGCTGTGGGTTTGCCAATGGCCGTAGCTAAGCTCTGATAGGTGGTAAGCCCCCCAAACGGGATTTGTAATAGGGCACGCCACACTTGAATCTGAAAATTTGTGCCTTTGACATGGAGGGTTAAGGGAGACTGCTGATCAGATTGAAATATGCGATCGCACATGATCTCAGTCTCGTTTTGATCGCTGATAATATCAGCCTTGGGCCATTCTGCTTGCAAGTGCTGTACAGCAGGGGACTCGTCTACATTATCGAGAAAGTGTAAATTGCAGATACCCCGATCAGTAATCGCGATCAAACAGCCGCCAAACGGTGTGTCATGAATGCCATAGCGAATCTGTAATCCTGCACCTGATGCTTTATATTCCCCCGGTGTCATCGCCTCCAATTGCACAAACAGATCATGTAAACGACCTGAACTTGACAAGCCTGACTCTAGCGTTAGTTCCAACAGGCTTTTAGTTTCAGCAATTTTAGATTTCGCATATTCAAGGGTGAGGTATTGCAAAAAACGTTTTGGACTAATACCAGCCCATTTTGTGAATAACCGTTGAAAATGATACTCACTAAGATTTACATGCCGAGCAATCGTGGCCAAACTCGGCTGCTCCAAATGATTTTCGCGAATGAATGTAATTGCTTTGGCTATTTGCCCATAGGTGTGTGCGCTATAATCCGTAGCCTTCATTAATAAACTCATGCTGTCGCCTTGATCATATGCTAGTTGCATTTCATCAAGGTATCGATAACAGCAGGGGCCTACCACCCGTTTCTTGCTAACTAGACTGACAATCCCATGGTTCGCTATTAAGATCTGGCATTACTATCTCACTATCCTATAAAAAAGAACCCACCCCATAGAAAGCCCACTGCAAGGCGAGGTAGATCCCAAAAACGCCAGTATAGAAACCAACAACGGCCAACGCTATTTTCCACAATTTCCACCCCCAAACTTTCCAAAACTTTACCAACACAAAAAAACTGTAAAGCGCCAGGAATTAAAGCATTTCTCCGTGGAATTACCCCTAACGCATCTACGACGGCCTCCGGGTACCCTAAAGTCGTTTGCCGCCTGGTGCACCAGGCTTTTATTTCTACCTTTAGCACTAAACAACTAGTGCCTAACCATGGCCACGCTCAATATTCGCGGTCTTATTTTTCTTATGACTGCTGCTATTCCTGGCCACCTAATCAGTTACTTTTCCTTCGATTATGTGCCACAACCAAGATTGGGCTTTGCTAGTATTTTTATGGTCATCATCGATCTTGTCTATCGCGCCCGACAAGATAACTTAAACAAACAAATTCCTATGCAACCAATTGATATCCTACCACCTGAAATTGCATCACAGATACCAAATGAGACCATACCTTATATAACTGAAGACATGGCTCGACAAGTGGTCGATGCTCTCAGCAACAATCTATCTGTTTCTCCGGAAAGGCAAGCTAGGATTGATGCATTTGTGGAAGAGAAAAATGTTGAGTATGACGAGTGGTTACGAGAGAGAAGAGCAGAAGGCCTTCCTGACCCTGAGATACATGGAGTAGTGTTTGTTATTCCACAATAATAATGGTAAGCAGACTAACTTGCCTTGACGATATAATATTGGAGAATGGCTTAATTTCAGTTTCTAAGAACTGGGGTTTTTCTTCACCCGACTCACACAGGGAAGCCTATGTCTTTGAAACAGACTTTGATAGTGTGCTGTGTGCATTAGATAGCACTCTTGGTATTGAGCAGCATCTCTCAAATGTCTATGGTAAAACTGTTAGCTTATTCGACAGGAAATACGCGCTGCTTTACCGGCTCAAAGGATACAAGTACATCATTCTCGATATTGACCAGATTTGTCTGGAGCAGGCACTGGACATTAGGCTGCGCATTCTTTCAGAATTGCTTCCAGCAGCATCAGTAGCTAGATTTTTTACAGGAGAAGAGGCAGGATACGTTATTTATAGAAATGGAATACTAGAAAAGTGTTTTATTCCAGCTTTCTCAACTATAAAAGGCTATGAGGACCTCACAGGACGTGAACTTTGGGACTATTGGGGATACCTTGTTGAGGCTAGTGATGTAAAACGGCAAGAATGTGGAAGAGACGAAAATCCACCTATGACAAGCACATACTATCATGTAATTGATAGAATAGAAGATATTGATAGTTTTGTCATAAAGGAGGAAATTACGGCAGATAGACCTTATCCTAGAGGGCGCATAATGGATAGGCTGGGCATCTATATTCCAGAGTTTCTCCCTATGCGAGATTCGGAATCAAGTAACAACTATATGTTCGACTTCCTAGAAATGGGCAAAGACCCATTTGATAGGATTGATTGCTTATGGTTTTCCCAAAACGCATATCTCGACGGCTAAATAATAACATCAAAATTTTAAGCCTTATTGATGTTGTTACTCAGCTGACATAAACCACCAAGCCAGATGACTACATTGGGCACAGTCAAACCAAGTTAAAAGGTATATTAAATCAACTATAGTTATAGCTTGAGAAGTAAAATTCTCTTTTATAAAATTCATATGAGTCCGAAAAAGAAAGATTTTAGTTAAAAGCCCGACTATTCCTATAGAAACTAGGTCATCTAGGAAAATATTATGCGCTTTAGTGTTTAGATGACCAGACGAATATATCGTGTTCTCGTCTTGGCAGAATGCTTGGCTATTCCCAATATAAACAACTTCATAGGGTGAACAATATTTATCGGCTTCTGCTATCACCAGACCATCAAATCCCCATCCGAAT
The DNA here is from genome assembly GCF_011009555.1 of Adonisia turfae CCMR0081. Taxonomy (GTDB): domain Bacteria; phylum Cyanobacteriota; class Cyanobacteriia; order Phormidesmidales; family Phormidesmidaceae; genus Leptothoe; species Leptothoe turfae. Next base: position 295,574 of record NZ_QXHD01000003.1, read on the forward strand.
AAAGGTCTTTTAAAGAGGGTTTTCGCGCTGGTATGGTGGGCGTGGTGGCGGCAGCACTGTCTTTATGCCCATATGGTTGTTTGGCATTATTACATTCGTCTGTGTGTTAACAGGCCACGCTGACGTTTAAACTCACAACAACGCCTTCTTATCCAGCTTGCCCAACGACGTATACGGTAGCTCCTCCCGAAACTCAATCACTCCAGGTATCTGATACCGCGCAACCCTGGTTTTTAACCAATCACGCATAGCCGACACATCCAACCCACTGTCTGGCTTTATAACAATTACTGCCTTTAGCCGTTGACCAAACTCTTTATCTGGTATCCCCAGCACCGCTGCCGCCTCTATGTGCGGATGCTGCATTAAAACGGTTTCTAACTCAATCGGGTAAACATTCTCACCACCAGAGACAATCATGTCATCCACCCGACCACAGAGAAAAATATCTCCTTGGTCATCTCGATAGGCCAGATCGCCCGTCTCAATTAAAGTCTTACAATACGATGCGATCTGGTTTGCTTCGCTTCAGCTGCTTGTTGCTTGGCTGATAGGCCATCTGGGAAGCAGATAAAACAGGCCCACAGGCGTTAACAACCGAGTGCAATATAGCTTCCCTAGCAGCGTGCTCATCAGGTTCTTGATTTGCGTCTATGTCCGAGGATCACTTCCCAGGGCCAGCGACCGATTACGGATGCCAACTGTCCAGCCATCAACCACCATGGGGCATAGGTGCGCCTGCGGGAAATAATTGCTCGACAAATTAACTGCGCCACCTGCTCGGGCAGCATGGCAGGCATGTCGTTATATGCCTTGGTCGGTTTAATCATGCGTGTACGCACCAGCGGTAGATAAATGGATGTGGTACTGACACCCTGGGCATTTAATTCCAGAGCGACGCTGCGAAACCACTGGTCAAATGCCGTTTTTGAAGCTTGATAGGCCGCCCACTTAGGGGCAGGAATCAGCAGCACATTGACCGCAGAAATATTAATCACCTGTCCCTGCCGCGCCACTAGACCAGGAATCAGACCCAGCATCAGCTGCACCGGGCCAACGTAGTTCAGATTCATGGTGCGGGTAAAATCATGCATTCGATGGAGGGAGTCAAAAATAGAGCGATGGATGGATTTTCCGGCATTGCTGACAAAAACATCCACCCGGCCTGACAGCTGATGCAGTAATGCATCCACCTCAGCCGGATTTCGTAAATCGCAGGGTAGTACGTCCGCTCGCCCACCTTTTGCTTCAACCCGCTGTCTTACCTGCCTCAGTTTCTCAGCTGTGCGCGCCACCAGCAGCAGATGGGCACCCGTATCTGCCAGACTCTCTGCCAAACATTCACCAATGCTATAGCTTGCCCCCGTAATCAATCCAGTCTTGCCCGCCAGCCGTTGCTGTAGCTTGGCTCGACTAAATCCGAGAATTGGGAAAAAGAGAAGTCTCACGGCTCAATGATTTTTAAAAATCATCATAAAACTACAGAAAATGCCTGTTCCATAATGCATTTTCTGCAGTTAAAAAAATTGTTTTGAACTGTTATATTGAGACTTTTTCTGGAACGTTGGCAGGTGCTTGTTTGTGCTGGATTGTCCGACCTGTGATCAGCTCTACCACATCCATGCCGTTAATTATCACACCGGGTACGCTGGGATAACCGGCAGTGGCCCCCACCAGGAACAGGTTTGGCAGCTCTGTGGTATAGCCCATACGGTGCAGACCCACCTGTTTAGGAATCAGCTTAGCGCCATAAATATTGCCTTGGGGCTGGCCCAGGTAATACTCACTGGTGGTGGGTGTACCATACACTTTCATCCGAGCATAGCGATCCACATCAGGAATCAAGTCGCGTACGCTGTTCATAATCTGTTTATACAGCTCACGCTTTTTGGCTTTGTAGCCTGCTTTATCGTATTTATGTAACTCTCCAAACGGCTGATAGGGACAGACAGTGGCAATTTCTAAAACATGATGTCCCGCTGGAGCCATCCCAGGTTCACTGGATTTTAGGGTGGGGCAAGAGAGAAAGATCCATGGATGACTGAGATCACCAGCGAGTTGTTTCTGATATTCCTGGTTTAAATTGCCGGTGGGGTAATACCAAATATTCCAGTTACCCAGACCATAGCGCTCTGGTTCAAAGCGGCTATCTAAGCCCAGATAGAGGTTAAAGGCACTGGCAGAATAATCATAGCCGGTCAGACGTTTGGTTTCTTGCTTACTGAGCACGCCAGGAATGTGCATCAGCTGTACCGTTAGCTTCGGGTCTAGATCGCTGATGTAGGCCTTTTCCGCATGGTAAATGTCTCCGTTGGCCGTAATCAGCTGCTGCACTCGATGCTCGCTGACCTCAATATGTTCTACGGGGGTGGATAGCTGCACCACCCCACCCCCAGCGGTGATGGCTTCTACGATGGTATCGACAAAATGTTTGAAGTGATGTTTGGGATAATAAGCCCCTTCTGCATAATCTGACACTAAAGAGGTGTGGGTCATCAAGGCAATTTCGTTGGGGGGTAGGGCATAATCACCGCTTTGGCCTGCCAACAGATTCTGTAGTTTGGGGGACAGCCCCACATGGTTGTACAAATCTTGCAGGGTCCAGTTACGCTTACTGTAGAGATTCCAGTATTTGGGCAGCTTTAACCAGTCAGACCACTTGCGGTCATACCAGTTAATTTCGTTGGTCAGGCCGCGAATTTCTGTGTGCAACTGATGAATCTCATTACAGTAGCGGTTAATGGCCGTTTGCTCATCTGGAAACGTAGCGAGAAGACGCGATCGCAACGCCTCCCAATCCAACGGAATCTTAAAATCCACCTCCGGCGTAATCACCCGATCAATACCTTCTGGATCCAGCGAATTAAACTCCACGGGCCGCTCAATGTAGCTAAGAAACTGACCAATGGCCTGATCCGGCGCACACTGAGAAATGTAATGCACGTCTGCACAGAATCGATAATCGCCAAAATCAAAGGTGTGACAACATCCCCCTGGCAAATAGTGTTTTTCTAAAACAGCCACCCTATGGCCCTGACGTGTTAAACAAGCTGCCGCAGAAAGCCCTCCTAAGCCAGCGCCCAAAACAATGTAATCAAAGCTTTCCATAATTATCTCCCAAGCGTATGTTATTCAGTTTTTTTAACGTAGGGGCTGACCTTGTGCCTGTGGGCGTTCCATGAAATGCCTCTGTACAGCCATGACTTAGGACCTTATAAAACCCTCATCCCTAAATCAGGTCACAACAGCCTTAAGTTCTCTCTTTTTTCTTACAAAGAGAACTTACTAATCAATCAGCTGCCCAATACCTATATTGTTATCGAAATTTTAGATATTGGTTTCACTCCCTACACATTTCCTCACTAACGAGAGCGGTAATGACCAAAGGTTTAACAACTAGGGTAAGGAATATCTGTACGAGGAAGCATTGTTAACTTTAAGGGAATGTATTGTAGCTGAGAATACCTTTCCAAGAGCTTTGGAGTGATGAATAAATTGACGACTTCCCAGTAGGCCTATGCTTCTGGCCAGCTAATCAACAACCTGGCAACATCACACATTAAAGTGCCATTAGGAGAGGGAACTAAGCTGCTAAGGCTACTTAAAATAGGAACAAGTAAGCAAATATTAAATATTCGTTTCCTAGATAATTTCCCTAAAATCATTATAGATGAAGTATACCTAAGCCCGTGGGATGACAGAGCCATTTAACGACTGAGTCCGAATTCTCTTCAGATTTAAATTTTGCTGCATTTCCTCTATTATCCTGAATCCCGTGTTAGCGTTTTGCCTATGGCTTATTTTCGGTTATGCAATTCGTCTAACCAACGGTTCTCCGAATTTAACTCTGCACACGCTTACTATTGGAGAAGTTCGATGACGATTTATGTTGGCAATTTATCTTTTGACGTCACACAAGATGACTTAAATCAGACTTTTGCAGAGTACGGCACCGTGAAAAGCACCCATTTACCCACCGACAGGGAAACCGGTCGGAAGCGTGGATTTGCTTTTGTTGACATGGCAACAGAGGCAGAAGAGACGGCTGCTATTGAAGCACTGGATGGCGCTGAGTGGATGGGCCGTAATCTGAAAGTCAATAAGGCAAAACCCCGTAGATAATGCAGCTCATCCTGATTGGCTAATTTATTGGCTAATGAGTACGAGCTAACGATTTCAACTACTTTAAGCGGCTCTAACTTAGCGGTTCAGGGCCGCTTAAAGTTGTATTGTATGTAATTGACTGTCGACTATTCCATAGGGTTGTGGAGAACGCAGGGGATATTCAGTGCTGACTCAACGCTAACGCCCGGTCGCAAACAACCGATACCCAAACGCCATTGATGCCGTGGCAACAAAGAACTGCCAAAGACTGGTCGGGTTCAGAATGGCTCGACTACTCACGAAAATACAGAGAATCCCACCAGCAACGAAAATCCAACCTAATTGCTTCATAAATCCCAATGGCATAAACACTAACAGGCAAATGCCAGCACACAGCAAGAAAATTGATGCATCAGCCGCAATGCCGCGCCAAAAGTAGGGATTCACATTGGTGGTGAAAAAGATGTTTCTGCCTAAGTAATAAATCCCTAGCAGCATCAGGACAAGGCCAATGAGTTGGACGAGTAATCTCATGTTGAGGAGGATGAATTTGTTGTTAGATACGGTGAGCTTAGCAGAGGTATGCAGGGGGTGAGGTGCGATCGCACGCCTAAAAAGCTCTTCACTAAGACAATTATTAGAACTGACACACGCTACTCACCGCATCCGCACTGGGCGAGCGAATGTCTGCATCGTCTGACGTTACAAGAGCATGCTCGCGAATGCGATCGCACCCCCACCCCACCCAATCTTGCAGGCTGCCCCCTTCCCAACGTCGCAGAAAGCCATCACTGTTGGCACTGAGGATCCATTGGCCATCGCCACTGAATAAAACCGTGCTGGCGGTGGCATTATGGCCTGTTAATGGATTGCCAATGGGCTTGCCGGTTAAATCCCATAGCCGTAGGGTCTGATCTCGGCTGGCGCTGACAATATAGTCACCATCAGGGCTAAAGGTAACGGCTATCACATCGCTAAGGTGACCTCTAAACGGCTCGTCTACCATAGGGCGACCGTTGCTGTCCCAGAGTCTGAGGGTGCGATCGCGACTGGCCGTGATAAACATTTGGCCATCGGGACTAAAGGCCATGGCATTCACATCATCCGTATGTCCTTGGATGGGGTCGCCAATGGGGGTGCCCTCTAGATCCCACAGGCGAATGGTGCGATCGTCGCTGCCGCTAATCAGCCGCTGGCCATCGGGGGTAAACATCACCGTATTCACCTTATCGGTGTGCCCTTCAATGGATTGCCCTACAGGATTTCCCTGCAGATCCCATAGGCGGATAGTGGTGTCGTCACTGGCGCTGGCCATCAGCGGTTGGGTGGGATGAATCGCGACTGCATTGACGGGTGCCTGGTGGGCGGTGAGGGTTGCAAGCCCATAGCCCTGACGATTCCAAAGTTTAACAACGTTGTCTTCACCGCCACTGGCAAAGGTTTGTCCATCCTGACTAACGGCCACCGATAGAACTGCATCGGTATGTCCTTGAAACGTAAGGGCTCTGCCCCCGTTTGGCACCAGGTTAATCTTGCCGTCAGCCCCTGCCGTCACCAGGGTTTGGCCATCACCGCTAACTGCCATGGCATGCACCGCACCATCGTGCAGCTGGGTGGCCTGGCGCAACAGGACAGTTTGCATATCCCATAGCCGTAGTGTCTGATCTTCACCACCGCTAAGAATAGTGTTGCCATCGGGGCTAACGGCAACAGAATACACATAGTAATCGTGGCCAGTCAGGGGTGGTCCCACCGGCTGCCCATCTCGGCTCCACACCCGCACAGTGTTGTCGTCACCACCGCTAATCAACCATCGGCTATCGGGGCTAAAGGCCAGGGAGATGACATTATCGGTGTGGCCCTCTAGCTGGTGCCGTAGATTGCCCTGACGATCCCATATCCGCACAATGTTATCGTTACCACCGCTAGCGATCAGGCTGCCATCGGGGCTAAATACCACCGACATAATGGTACCGGTATGCCCTCGCAACGTTTTCAACAATTGCCCTTGAGGACTCCAAACGTGAAGCAGCCCATCTTCGCGACCGCTGACAATTTGTGTACGGTCCGGACTAAAGGCCACCGACCAGACCGTACTTTGGCCATCTGCCTGAAACGGTGGGTACAACAGTCGGCCTTGTCGATTCCATAACCTGACAGCCCCCCCCTGATCACCACTGGCAATCCAGGCCCCATCTGTACTGAACGCAACGGTCTTCACATGTCCCCAATGTCCTGCCAGTGGATTCCCCAACGGGTTGCCCTGCAAATTCCATAGCCGTACCGTTTGATCAGAACTGGCACTGGCAATGGTTTCACCGTCTGGACTAAACGCTATGGACCAAATATCATCCGTATGGCCTGCAAAGGGTTGACCAATCACATTGCCGTCTTTGTCCCACAGTCGAATAACAGCATCGAAGCCGCCGCTGGCAATGATCTCCCCGTCTGGGCTATACACCGCTGCCCAAACCGCATCTTGATGCCCTAGCAATCGGTTTTTTTCCACCGTCGCACCCATGGCATTTCGCAGGGTAGAGCGCACAGAAAGACGCAGTCCGTTCAGGTGGGCGCGGCTTTTGCCAACCAACTTGAGAGAGTCCAACAGCCCTTCTACAGGTTTAGTAATCAGTAACCGGCTGGTCTCCGCTGCGTTCTCATCTAGCACCAAACGACTGTTGTTCCTAAAGGCAATGGCACTGGCTCCCGCTGCAATCACAAACAAAATACTCACACCTGCCAGCAGAGATTGGGTAATTCTCATACGTCGCTTTTCACGACGGGCCTCGGCTTCAGCGGCATTCTGACTGGCGGTGATAAAGCTCTGTTGCTCTGCTGTGACGGCAGGGTTTTTCTGCTTTTGTTGTGTGTCTTGCAGCCATTGGGTTGCGATCGCACTCTCCGCCCCCCGCAATAGCAAATCATGACTCTGCTCTTTTTGCTGCCATTCCAGGGCGCGCTGGAGCCATTTTGTATGACTCTGCACATGGTCGCGATCCGTATCCAGTGTGCGGATGAGGTGATTAAAATGGGTGGTGAAGTTGCCCCGTTGCTGGCTAAAATCTAGCCACTGAACCTGGGCAAGTTGGGGATGCAGGTCAGCCGTCTCTATAGGCTGATGCAAAATAGTCACAAATCGCTTGTTAAAGCGGGCTCCATGGTCTACCTCTAATTTGCAATAGGGTGAGTTGACGGACCGAGGGGACAAAATAAACAAAAAATTGTCAGATACCTCAATGCCCTGGTAGATCTCTCGCTGAAAGTTGGCAGTACCTGCGGCAATACTCTCCTGGTCAAACCAGGTGGTTTTACCTTGGCTTTGCAAAGCGCCATTGATCTTACGGGCAATATCGGCATCGGCACTGGAATAGGAGATAAATACATCGATGGAAGACAGGGGTGGCTGGTCTAAACTGGCCTGGATAAAGTCATGGTGCAACGTCATTGCTGGCTGCACGGTTCGCCCAGTCGCTGTTTTTAACCAGGCCTCTGCATGGCTTAGATCATAGCCCCGCAGCAACACACTAGGATTCTCCTGTTGCCGTTTCCACTTTAAGGCTTTGGTCAAGAGAATTTTGTGCTGGTTATAATAAACCGCATCCTGGTTGAGGGTCTTAATCAACCCGTTTTCGTCCAGCTGATAATCATCTTGATTTAAGTTATCCGTTAAATCGATATATTGCAGTGAGGCCAGTTCCGGTGGGCTCTCAGCGGACCCCAAGGGCCTGACTAAAATAGGAATAATTCGCTTGTGAAGGGTCAGGGCATACTTCAATTCATACTGGCAATATTTGGACCGAAGAGAATCGGGCGACAGCAGATACACCATGGAATCAGCTTCTTCAATGCCCCGATCCACAGCCCGTTTAAAGGCCTCTCCTGTGGCGATATCCGTCTGATTACTCCAAACCGTAAACCCCTGACGTCGCAGCGATCGCCGAATGTTGTCCATAACGTTGGCATCCGCCTGGGCATAGGCCAAAAACACCTGAGTCATCATGTTGTTAGCATTTTTAATGCTTTCAGTAATGAACTCACAATGCAAGTCGGTGGGCTCACAGGGAGCCTGTTCGTCTTTAAACCGTTGTTTCAGCCAGGTTTCTGCTAGCTGTCGTTTTTCTCCTAATAGTAAAAACTCCGTTTGCTTTTGTTGTCGCTCCCACCCAAGGGCCTGATTTAAGAAGTGAGTGTGATTCTCCACATAGTCTTGATGACGATGGAAAATCTGATGGAGGTCCGTTAAAGATTTTTCAAACTCATCTTGCTCTGGCCGCATGTAAACCCAATTGATTTTACCAATCTGGGTGTTCATGTTGGGAAAGCTAGAATGCAGTCCCCTGGCCTGATAATCTTGCCATTGTGCATCGCCGCCGTGGGGATTTCGCTGTTGCCAGATTTCTCGATTAATCTGCTCTACGTGCAATATGGGGATAATCCGTTTTTGATGACGCTGGGCAATTTCAATTTCTTTACTACAATAGTCTGAGTTGACGGAGTGGGGTGAAATAATAAAGAGAAAATTATGGGATTTTTCAATGCCGCTATCGATCTGGTTCTGAAAATCTACGGCCAGGGGGATATCGTTAAAATCACACCAGATGCGATAGCCAGCATCCGTCAGCCGTTTACCCAGGTTGACAACAAATGCCTTACTGTCAGCACGACCATACGAAATAAAGGCATCGTAAACGTCACTCATAACAGACTCTAAAATATCGAGTTACTGGTGGTGATATACCCTGGTGATGATACACCCAGGGTATATGCCCTCAATATTTTATCTAAGCAAGCTGTTTGAATTCTTAGAATCTGCCTCACCCCCCCTTAAAATCAGGGGGATAAGTTTAATTTATCTAGAAGTTGCCTTAAAAATAGCTGAGTTCAACCTCGATCCTGTTTTCTGCGCCTGCTACCAAAAACACAGCGTCTCCAAATTCAGGTGGCCCGGTTAGCGCTTCTGGGTTTCTGGAAAATCCAAACCCCTCGGCAGGCATGCCGACAAAGTTGCGGTTAAACTCATTGTCGTTGTTAGCATCATGGAAGACTGAAACCGCATAGCTACCAGGGGCCAGATTCTCAAAGGTGGCTACGGGGGGGGAGTCCTCTGTCAGCGTTAAACATAGGCTTTCCAGGGCCTCTTCTCGATCCCCAGGAAATCCATCGCTGCTATTAAAGAGGTTAAGGCAGACCTGTCCTTGGGGGGTATTGACACCACTGATCTCTACTGCCAGCTGGGTGTGCTCAAGTTGCCCATGGGCCGGATAGGCTAAGCTGCCCACCGTGGTCATCATCAGAACACCAGCTACAACATGGCGATTATGCATTTGTAACCTCCTAATGAACGTTTAGTTAGTGAGCCGATTAACTCTACTCATTCCCTATTGTGCTATCCGCATTCTAAAATCGGCTGCGTCTATTCTGCGAAGCTTTGGTAAACAATTTTCTGGAATTATTCAGGGGATAAAAAGCCCTGGCCCCAGATGGGATCATAGCCAGTGGTCAGATCTGAGGCTAAAAACGCCTCTAACGATAGACCGTTTGCGATCGCACGTTCCGTCACGCCCCTTACATCCATCAGCATTTGCCGATAGGCCTCTAGCTCAGCCCAAGGGGAAAGGGCACCATGACATCGATAAACGGATAGACCCCATTGAAAGCGATCCAGTCTCATGAATGTGACTCATTAACGATTTAGTTATATGTAGCACATTTAACAAAAAACAAATCAAAATTAATTATTCAGACGCATCCCTGGGAAAATGAGGCCGCTGGAAAGATTGCTCTTGAGCTAACAGATCGGTTGCTTCCTCTACCCCCATAGGTTCAGCACAATAGTCTCCTTGTACCGCATTGCAACCTATTTCTTTTAGCCAATGCAGTTGTTGCCGTGTTTTTACACCTGCTGCAATCGTTGTCAATCCCAAAGACTGGCACATGGTAATGATTGACTCTGCAATAATCTGATTGACTCCGTTTAATTCCATTGAACTCACAAAGCCTTGGTCAATTTTGAGGGCTTTTACAGGTAGCTGATGCAAATGGCGTAGGCAGGAGTATCCTGCTCCAAAATTATCAATAACAACGCCCACACCAAAGTGCTTGAGTTGATTCAGCAAAGGTTGGGTGGTTTCATAATCCTGCACCAGCATGCTTTCTGTTATTTCAATCATTAAACTGTTGTCTACAGGTCTATGGACGGCTAAAACTTTCTCAAGCTTGACCAGTAGCGATTCCTTGAGGTGTTCACCTAAAAAATTGATATTGATCCCTGGAGAATGTTCAGGAAAATGAGTTTGCCAGAGCACTAACTGCTGACAGGCTGTTCGCAACACCCATTCGTCAATAGGGGCAATCAGCCCAATCTCCTGGGCAATGTCAATAAATCGATCTGGCAACATTAGTCCCTCTTCAGGATGCTGCCAGCGGAGTAGGGCTTCAAAGGCTTCTATTTTTTGAGTTTTCAGATTAACAATGGGCTGATAGTAGAGTGAAAATTCTTCATTTTCCAATGCCCTGTGCAACTTGTTCTCAAGGTGCAGTCGCTGCACCACCTGTAGATGCATGGTGGAATCAAAGACAACATACTGCCCTCGCCCCCTACGCTTAGCGTCATACATGGCGACATCGGCATCGCGCAAAAGTTCAGAGGCTATGTAATGATGTTGTTGTCTGGATAGGGCAATACCAATACTTACCCCTGGAAATAACCGTTGGTTCGCAATGTTAAGCGGTGTTTGCAGCACTTCTAAAACGCGCTCTGCCACCATGGTGGCTTCTGCCAGGTCTCCAATCTCCTCTAGGAGAATGACAAATTCGTCGCCGCCCAAACGGGCGGCTAAATCTGTTTCTCGAATGACGCCCTTGAGTCTGGTGGAAATTGCCAACAGCAGCCTGTCTCCAACGGAGTGACCCAGGCTATCGTTGATGACCTTAAAGTTGTCTAGGTCTAAAAACATTACAGCCAGCTGGGTTTCATGGTGTCGCTTGACTCGTTTAAGGGCCAACTCTAAACGTTCCATCAACAGACTACGGTTGGGCAAGCCCGTTAGCGCATCGTGAAACGCATCATGTTTTAATTTCTCTTCTGCTTTGATGCGATCGCTAATATCCTGAATAACAGCCAACGTATGTTGAGGATTACCTTGGGCATCTTTTACAATGGATACTCCCGTATTGGACCAAAAAAAGCTACCGTTTTTTCTTAAATAGCGTTTTTCATGAAAAAGGTAAAGGACTTCATTGGTAAATAGCCTGTGGGCCATAACCTGACTCTGGTCTCGATCATCCGGATGGGTAATCTCGCTAATGGGTTTGGCCAGTAATTCTTCGCGAGAGTATCCCAGCATTTCATAGAAGCGGGGGTTGGCATCAACAAATTTGCCATCGAGCGTGCCATTGGCCAACCCAACAGCGGCTTGATTATAAATACTGCGATAGCGTTCTTCACTGTCCCGTAGGGCCTTCTCAGTCTGGCAGCTCTGGGTAATATCGACGGCCATCGTAATGGCAATGCGTCGACCATCTGCCAGCTTTTCTAACGGTGCGGAGCTAAACTGCCAGATCCGCTGCTTGCCTTTGGCAATATTGATAGTTTGTGTGTCCTCATCTCCACGAGATGCCAGACTATAGTTCTTCGCAATGACAGTTTCGAGCATCTCAGTCGCCCTCTCACCATAGGCTAGCTGGGCCCATACTTGAGTAGTGGGCAGATCCTTCTGGGTAAATCCTGTCAGCTCAGTCCAAGTACCGTTGATATGCAGGACCTCACCGTCTTCGGCATGGATCATGATCGGAAATGGAGCCATTGCGATCGCACGGCGAAACCGTTGCTCACTCATCTGTAGACGGGCCTCTGCCTGTTTGCGATCGCTAATATTCTGCACCAGCATCAACACTTCATCTGCACTACAGGGAACAACCCTAACCTGCTCGATTTGTTTGTTGCCATCAATCAAAAGAGTGTGTTCATAGGTTTCAATCGATTGGGTTGCCAACGCCTTTTGCAAAGCCTCTAACCGTTTTTGAGCGATATCTGGCGGTAGCCGATCAGTGATATGGGTGCCTACCCAATTTTGTAGTTCACCGAGGACGGGAAAGTCGGGGGACGCTAAAAACTCAAGATAGATGCCATCGCGATTGATGCGCATGATCAAGTCAGGTAAGGCATTAATGAGGGCCCGATGGTGGGCTTCACTGGCCAGCAACTCGGCCTCAACCTGCTGGCGACGCTTAACCTCTTGGTTTAATCGATAATTTTGTATGGCAACCACAATCAAACTGATCATCGAGCTGCCCAAAGCTAGCATCAGAACCGTTTGCTTTATTTCCAAATCAAGCTGTGATGTGAGCTTTGGCGAGCCAAGCCACTCTCCCAAAAAATAGAATTGTAATCCAATTGAACTACCCTCAAGCATACTCGTAGATTTCTAACTTTAGTACAGCGTTAAAAAGCCTCTGTACTCGAATACTGACGTTCTAATGGCTCTATTTGTGGCCTCTAATCGACTCTAAGAATATTAGAAACATTAGTGTTGATTCATAACCATTATCTTTTTTAATTCAAAAAATAAATAATCATACAGGTTGCTGAACAAAGTGCCCCATCTATGTCAAGAGGAGACCTAGACAAAGTGCCCTATTTGTGTGACGAGGAGACCTAGACTAGATATAGATGGCCTGCTCCATACACTAGAGGACGTATAGAATGATGATCGGCGAGCTACAACTGTTGGAGTATGAGTTTACGATTCGGTGTGGCTTTTTCTTCGGCATACTTATGTTGATGCAACTATGGGAAGCCATGGCCCCTTGCCGGCATTCCTCATCTCCCAGGGTAATGCGATGGTTTAGCAATGTTGGATTATTGACCCTGGGTACGATTGTGTTACGAGCCATCTTTCCCTTGGCATCATTAGGTGTTGCTGCCATTGCTAAGGAACAGCAATGGGGAATATTTTACACGTTGCCTCTGACGCACTGGCAGACTGTAGTGCTATCTGTTATCTGTCTGGATTTCATTACCTACCTAAACCATGTCCTGTTTCACGCCTTGCCAGCACTGTGGCGATTCCATCGAGTGCACCATGCTGATCTCGACTTTGATGTGACGACAGGCCTAAGATTTCATCCCGTTGAAATCTTGCTATCAATGGCCAATAGAATGATTATCATTTTGTTGTTAGGGACACCCATCGTTGCTGTATTGATATTTGAAATCATTCTCAATGCAACATCAATGTTCAATCATGGCAACGTTCGTTTACCTGCCCCATTAGAGCGCTTACTACGGCTGTTTGTAATCACTCCAGACATGCATCGCATCCATCATTCTGCCATCACCAAAGAAACCAATAGCAATTTTGGCTTCAATATTCCCTGGTGGGACTACATCTTTGGAACCTATCGCAGACACCCCTTGGCTGGCCATCAAGAGATGGTCATTGGCCTTGTTGAACACCAGCAAGATTTACGGGTTGTGCAGTTGCATTGGATGCTGGTTTTTCCTTTTCTCAACCATTTATCAAAGACTGAAGAGCCAGTCCTTCGTACCCGCTAAGACATGGGCACGGGAGATATTGCAAAGATCCAAAAAATGGAGCGCTAAAATTAGTTAGATCCGTTGGGGTGCTGCTGAATACGTAGTTTTATAGGCAAAGGAATATATGACGAAGCCTAAAGAGGCCCGTTTTAGGCAACCTACAGTCCAGCCTATTCAGGCTGCTGTTCATCAAGTCATTGCCAAAGAATCCCTTAGCAACGAGCGTAAGGTTGCCTATGTCAAAGTAGTGGTGGTGCTAATTTCAAGCATTCTAGATGTGCTCGTTTTCTTTTTCCCACAGCGCATCATCGGTGAAGCCTCTGTTTCGCCTACCGTTGCTCTGATTTCTGTTAGTGCCTGCATCATATATAGCGGCTTTCTCCTGGCCCTATGTCAGCCGACTGCCTGGCGCTGGCTACCCAAGCTACAGATTGCCATTCCCCTGTTTGATGGCCTGTTACTCGCACTTTTCATTACCAATATTGCAAGTGTCTTAGGGGAAACTCAACCCAAAATTGTCACTAACGTTGCTGCATTTTGTTGTTTACTAGCGGTCTCTGGCGGTATTCGTATTCGCCGTCAGGCGTCAGCGATTACCACCGTTTTAGCCCTTGCCAACTTTACCTATGCTATTTTTCTGTTTCAGTTAAATCTAGCAATCGGTGTGTTTGCACTGTTTACCATTCTGGGTACCGGGCTCATGGGCATGCTCACCTCTGGCATTGTCCGCCGCCAAGGCAAAAATGAAGCGGGCCGTCTATTGATGCAGCAGTTTCTGCCAGCGAATGTTGTTGACGCGGCGTTTGAAACACCGACAGATCTGATAGAAGAGCCCATGACCTTTGATGTCACGGTTATGGTGACTGACCTACGCGGCTTTACTCACTATGCGGAAAAACTTGAACCCGCTGATGTATTTGAGTTTCTGAATCAGCTCCAGGGTCTTTTGTCCACCATCGTCAAACGCCATGATGGTTGGGTTACCACCTTTATGGGGGATGGTATGCTGGCCGTCTTTGGTGCGCCAAACGTGTTAGACAACCACGCAGACCATGCAGTACAGGCGGCCCAGGCAATTTTGTCAGAGGTCGAACAACTGAGCCCTTTGCCCATTGGCATTGGCTTACATTCAGGCTCCATCGTTGCCGGTTGCCTAGGCACCGATGGTCATCTGGAATTCTCTGTGATTGGAGATACGGTCAATGTTGCTTCTCGACTGGAATCCTTAACGAAGGAAGTGGACTCTTCTCTATTGATTAGCAAAACTACTCAGCAACGCCTCAAAAGCCTATCCCTTAAATCCCTAGGCCAATTGCCTATCCGGGGGCGTGATCAGCACATTGAAGTGTTTGTGCTGCCTTCAGGTGAATAGTTTGTTGACAATATTTACGATTGCTGGTCTGGAAGAAAAACCCGTCTAGTGCCATTGCTATTTGACGGTATCCCACAACTAACGTCATCTTGAGGATCAGCAATGCCCAATATTTTCTGGGCCCTTGACAAAAACGTGTATTTTGATGATCATCGAAATATGTCAGATAGCCAATCGCGTTCCGTCGAAGAAATAGCCGCTGCCTTTGCGGCCCTTGGACAGCCTTCACGACTTAATATCGTGCGGCTTCTTTTATCGGCCCATCCCCAAGGTTTACCTGCGGGCGAAATTCAACGGGAGCTAGGGATTACGGCTTCAACGCTGTCTCACCATTTAGATAAACTGCGTCAGGTTGGGCTGGTGCAGGCTGAGAAGGATCGCCAATGGATTTGGTATAGCGTCCAGTCTGATGCCCTTAAGTACCTGATTGATTTCCTTTTTGAGGAATGCTGTACCCGTAATCGAGTTGTTGATCCTGAAACCTTTGAACTAACTGACGTCGCTGAACCTTTGCCTTGTCCTGATCGTCCGGATTGATTTTTGGTGGGCGGTGCCCACCCATTGGTCGGGGCATTCCATGAAATGCCCCGACCAATGAAAAATTTTTGACCTTTATTTTGATGTTTTTCGAAATACCGAAGGACTGCCCGTCATGACTTCAACTGTCTTCAATCGCTTTAATCGCAGTGTTCAACAGCTAGATAAGGTTTTTATCACCATTGTCCTTATCTTTCTTGCCTTGGCTATCCTGGTGCCGCCTCAGTTTTCTGGTAGCTTGGGCTTCCTGGTCAGCAGCCTGGTGCAGGTGTCTCCCTTCTTGCTACTGTCTATCGGGATTGCGGCCTATGCCCAGGCCAGTGGTGCAGATAATCTGATTGCCAAGGCGTTTCAAGGACGTATCTCGGTAATGATTGTTGTGGCTTCCCTATTTGGAGCACTTTCGCCCTTTTGCTCCTGTGGTGTGATCCCACTAATTGCGGCGCTCCTCTCCGTGGGGGTGCCGGTTTCAGCGGTGATGGCTTTTTGGCTATCTTCCCCACTGATGGATCCGTCCATGTTTATCCTTACCGTGGGTACTCTGGGATTGCAATTCGCCATTGCTAAAACCCTAGCGACAATTGCCATTGGTCTGCTGGGCGGTTTCGGTACGCTGGCCTTGATGAACTTGGGTGTATCGACTGTAGCCTTCAGAAATCCTTTGCGTGAGGGAGCCGGTAATGGTGGCTGTGGCGGTAGTCGCGTACGGAATCCTAAGCCGGTTGTGTGGAAATTTTGGCCTGAGGCGGAGCGCCGCCAGAAGTTTTGGCAGGGAGCACGTAACAATGGCTGGTTCCTGGGTAAATGGCTAGCGCTGGCATTTTTGCTGGAGAGTTTAATGCTGGTATATGTACCCAACGCCTGGATTCAGACGATTGCAGGAGATGGTAGTCTGTTGTCCGTGGTGGGTGCAGCTCTGGTGGGGATTCCCGCTTACCTGAATGGATATGCAGCATTACCTCTAGTCGCGGGTTTAGTGAATCAAGGTATGGCACCGGGGGCTGGTATGGCATTTTTGCTGGCAGGTGGGGCCACTAGTATTCCAGCCATGATTGCAGTCTTTGCATTGGCTCGTCGCCCAGTGTTTTTGGCTTACTTAGGCTTTGCCTTTATCGGTTCGGTGACAGCGGGCTTAGCCTATAGTGTGATGTTTTAAGGAAGAGGTCGGGAGTCAGGAGATAGGGGAGAGAATTTTTCTGACTCCTGACTCCTGAAATCTGTCTCCTGAAACTTCTGACCACAGCTCGTTTACTCAGTATCTTTTACGTTATCCAACCATCCCCATGCATCATCGTCACTAGAGTAAACGGTTTTATTTCTCTACCCATTCACTTTCATTTTCTCCCTTTCCTTCTAATTTTACCCATGACATTTGACCACAAACCACGCATTCTTTTTCTTTACGGCTCTCTTCGTGAACGCTCTTACAGTCGTCTTCTAGCGGAAGAAGCTGCTCGTATTATTGAAGACTTTGGAGCTGAGGTAAAGTTTTTTGATCCTCGAGGATTACCCCTCCACGGTGCAGAACCGGATACTCATCCGAAAGTGAAAGAGTTGCGTGACCTCTCGCTATGGTCAGAAGGACAGGTATGGTCGAGCCCTGAGATGCACGGCAACATCTCAGGGCTAATGAAAACCCAAATTGATTGGATTCCCCTAAGCATGGGAGCCATTCGCCCTACCCAGGGCCGTACATTGGCTGTGATGCAGGTATCTGGCGGTTCCCAATCCTTTAATGCGATTAATACCATGCGAATTTTGGGACGCTGGATGCGGATGTTTACCATTCCGAACCAGTCCTCTGTGGCTAAAGCCTATCAAGAGTTTAATGAAGACGGCACCATGAAGCAGTCCGCCTACCGAGATCGAGTGGTAGATGTGATGGAAGAACTCTATCGGTTTACCCTGCTACTACGAGACAACGTAGATGAACTCACCGATCGCTACAGTGAACGTAAAGCAACTGCAGCGAAACAGCTAGAAGAAACGGCGAAAAACGCTCTGACCTGACCCATAGAGAGCCAATCCATAGGGACCCATGCCTATGGGGCCTGGGATACGGGTATGCAGCCAAATCTTTTGTAGGGCGCACGGCTGTGCGCCCCTACGGAGATAACCCGATGTAATTTTGTTTTTTTAACTTTTATCCCTCTGATCGCGATTGTAGGTAACCACTTCGTGGAGGGTGACCCTACCATCTTCGTTTAGATCGGCAATGGGGTTGCCAAGACCTACCTGGGCAGCACTGGCCGCGCTAGCCACTGCCCCCATGGACATCAAAACTGTTAGTGTGGATAAGAAGAAGCGTTTCATTTCAAAAACCTCGATGCAATGCAAGGTGTTAACCAACGGGTTATCACCTCTGACAGTTTTTAAGATAGAAAGCTCGTCTGAGTCTCACCGCATACTTGGTTAAGATCCAGCTGAGAGTTAAATGAACAAAATTAATCTTCTTGAGAGAATGAATGATAGTCAATGTAGTACGGACCTGTGCAACGTAATCTATCGAAATCCGTAAATAGCCAGAATCTCAACGTATCCTACCTTTAGAGGCTAGTTATATATATTTCTTCCAATAACCCATGGCTCTGAAGCCAACATCCCGTAAAATTCTTTTTCTGGCGGCTAATCCTAAAGACACCAGTCGATTACGGCTAGATGAAGAAATTCGGGATATTCAAGAGGGGCTCAAACTATCAACAGGCAGGAATGCTTTTGAAGTTATTACTCAATGGGCCGTGCGTACCAAGGATTTGAGGCGAGCTTTACTGGAATATGCTCCACAAATCGTTCATTTTTCTGGCCATGGGGCAGGTGAATTGGGCCTCATTTTAGAAAATGAAATGGGGCATGCAGAGCCTGTGGCAGCGACCGTGCTGGTTCAATTGTTTAAACTTTGTCCGAGTGTAGAGTGTGTGGTGCTCAATGCCTGTTATTCCCAAGTACAGGCATTGGCCATTGCCCAGCATGTTCCCTATGTGATTGGCATGAATCAGGCCATTGGCGATGTTATTGCCATTCAGTTTGCGGTGGGATTTTATGATGCCCTGGGCTATGGTCGCTCCCTGGCAGAAGCCTATGAGTTTGGCATGGCGGCGATTGCCGTTGAGCCCATTGTGATTTATCGAGATGTATCTATCCATGCAGAATCTGCAGGGGTAGCCGAGCCTGTAGCTCCCGTCTTGATTCAGTTGAAACGGGCACCGAGTTTACCCCTGAGGCAGCCCTCAACAGCACTTTCAAAAAAAGCATATCGCGATCGCAACGCCCTGCTCAATAAAGTCAAAAGCTATTGGATCAAAGGTGTCTTAGAGCATTCGCTTCACCATCAGGTGCTGATTAATTTAGGACTAGAGGAACGAATAGATCTGGCCGATCCATTTAACATTGTCCTAGGTATGGTGGAGGCTAATCAGCACGCTCTGCCTGCCAATAGCCAAATTATCGATATTTTTGATGAGCTAGGTCCTAACTGTACCCTGCTGATTTTAGGAGAGCCTGGTTCAGGTAAAACCATTACTCTATTGCAATTAACCCGAGATTTATTGACCCGAGCAGAACAGGATGTCAATCATCCCATGCCAGTGGTATTTAACCTTTCCTCCTGGAATGGGAAACAATCCATCGCGGATTGGCTAATAGCAGAACTAAACTCGAAATATCAGATTCCCAAGGTCACCGGTCAAATCTGGATAAAAAACAAAGAGATTCTGTTGTTACTGGATGGTCTAGATGAAGTAAGAGCCGATCGCCGCGATGCTTGTGTCTTTGCCCTAAACAAGTTTCAGCGTACCCAGGGTACAGAAACCGTGATTTGTAGTCGCATTCAAGACTATGAGGCACTTTCCCAGCGTCTCACAGTGCAACAGGCTATTTATATAAAACCGCTACAGCCTACTCAGACTAATGAGTATCTTAGCCACCTGAGGGCTGACCTCTCCGGACTACAGCAAATTCTAAAAGCAGATGAGGCCCTACAAGAGCTGGCAAGATCGCCACTTATGCTCAACATTTTGATCTTGGCCTATGAAGGCATTGCGCCAGAAGATTTTCCTCAAATGAGTGTAGAAGCTCATAGAAAACAAGTGTTCAACACTTATATTGATCGCATGTTAAAACGTAGAGGGAAAGATTCGCATTATTCTTACGCCCAAACAATGGTTTGGCTGAGTTGGTTGGCTCAACAGTTAGTTAAGTCTTCCCAAACTATTTTTCTCATTGAGTGGCTTGATTACAACTGGTTGCCAACTAACTGGCAACGGTGGCTATACAGTATTTTAAGTTCTCTGCTGATGGGACTTGCATGGGGACTAATTATTACCTTTAGTATTGGACAGCATTCGCTCTTGATTGGGCTCATAGCTGGGGCTCTATATAGCTTTTTCAATATCCCTTTAGTGTGGCTTGTACTGGCAACTGAACGGGTGAATTTCAACCCAAAACAAGCATTTTTGCATCAATTAGCTGGTAGTCTGTGGACTGGATTGATGACAGGTTTGAAGTTTGGAACAATAGTTGGAGTTGTCACGAATCTTCCATCCTCCCAACCGATAAGCATTTCTGCAAAAGTATGGGCAATTATAACAACTGCAGGACTAACAGCACTCTTTGTCGGAGGTTTAGATTGGTACTCAGGAGGAACCTTGGGATTGAGTTTTGTCAAACCTATCGAAGCGCTGAGGTGGTCTTGGGCAAACGCAAAAAAATATTTAATCTTCACCTTAATTGGTGTCATCCCATTTGGGGTGATACAGGGTTTAACAAATATTTTGGGAGATAACCCCATTGAAGGCCTACTCCTCGCAATGCTTGGCAGTTTCGTGGTTGGACTTTTAATCAGCTTGCGGACAGGCGCTAAGATTGAAACCCGTACTATTCCCAACCAAGGTGTTTGGCGATCGCTCAAAACAGCATTAACAACAGTACTAATACTTTCGGCTGTCTTTGTTCCTGGAGTTCACCTGTTGAGTCAATGGTTCACCGTTTTCCCAGATTTAGGGATGTTTTTTGGCCTATGGCTTGGGCTATTAATGGGGGGAACTGCTTGTATTGTTCACCTCAGTTTACGCCTCGTGTTTTATTGGCATGGGTGTATGCCTTGGAACTA
The DNA here is from genome assembly GCF_011009555.1 of Adonisia turfae CCMR0081. Taxonomy (GTDB): domain Bacteria; phylum Cyanobacteriota; class Cyanobacteriia; order Phormidesmidales; family Phormidesmidaceae; genus Leptothoe; species Leptothoe turfae. The sequence continues at coordinate 316,232 of NZ_QXHD01000003.1, forward strand.
CGCCCGATTTCTTGACAGTGCTGTCAAATTAGCTTTTCTGCAAAAAGTGGGAGGTGGTTATATCTTTACTCATCGATCATTAATGGAACATTTTGCTCAATTAAAGTCTTCTTCTTAACCGCTGGAGGTTAGCTATGGTAGCCATTCAACAGTCAGCTCAACAAAAATTTGTTCCCGTTGCTCAGGTTTCGGAAAATGAGCACACAAACTGACTCAGCACGTCTTTGGAAAACAGACCTGCCAGGTGTTGAGCTGTTTGAAGCCCAACTTCACCAGCATCGATTTGGTAAACATTTTCATGAGGCCTATACCATTGGCTTTAATGAAAGTGGTCAAGGCTGCTGCCTACACCATGGTGAAAATCGTATTCTGGGTTCTGGTAGTTTTAATTTGATTAATCCAGGTGATATTCACACAGGGCAGGTTGCTTCAACGGAAGGCTGGGGTTTTCGCAATATCTATGTGGAGTTTTCGCAAATCGAACAGCTCTTAACCCAGTTGGACTGGCCAGGACATGACATCCCTTACTTCAAAGCACCGATCGTCAAAGCGCCCTCTGTACAGCCCATTTTTTATGAGCTGTTTCACTGTTTAACAACACCAAGTTCTCAGCTCAAACAACAGTCTCTGCTACTAGAACTGTTGTCAAAACTCTTCCAGCTCAATGCAGAAAATTCATTTATTGTTAGGCCTGTCCAACCAGAATCAACAGCGGTTGCCCATGTGCGCACCTACCTTGAAGCTCACTATGCCGACAATGTCTCCCTGGATAAGCTAGCTCAGTTAGTGAACCTGAGTTCCTATTATTTGATTCGTTGTTTTCGTCAGCAGGTGGGCTGTGCGCCCCATCAGTATCAGCGTCACTGGCGACTGATTCAGGCAAAGCGAGCGCTACGGAATGGCGGATCGCTGACTGAGATCGCAACCGACCATGGTTTCTATGACCAAAGCCACCTCAACCGCGCCTTTAAGAAAACCTACGGTGTCACCCCTGGGCAATATCAAAAGGGCAATTCCGTCCAATACGGTTGGGGGTAGTCATTTTTAACCTGGAAGCCAGTCGTGCATCTAGGGATATCATGACCTTCTTCAAAGATTTCTCACTATCTGCGGTGATTTCAGGCTTTGTTAGCATCCTGGTGGGCTTTACCAGTGCCGCCGTGATCGTTTTCCAAGCTGCACAGGCGTTAGGGGCAAACTCGACTGAAATCGGCTCCTGGCTGTGGGCCTTGGGCTGGGGCATGGGGTTGACTGGCATTATTCTCTCCCTGCGCTATCGTGCCCCCATCGTGATGGCCTGGTCTACACCGGGTGCGGCCATGCTGGTGACCACCACCGCCGATGTCACCCTGGCAGAAGCTACGGGAGCCTTTATTATCTCCGCTGGGCTGATTGCTCTATTTGGCTTTACTGGCTGGTTTGAGCGGCTGATGGATCGCCTGCCCCTGTCCCTGGCGTCAGCCATGTTAGCGGGAGTGCTTTTGCAGTTTGGCCTGAATGTTTTTACCGCGATGCAAACCCAGTTTTTAATGGTGTTTGCCATGTTTATCGCTTATCTGATCATGCGGCGCTATAGTCCGCGCTACGCTGTGATTGCTGCTTTGGTTTTAGGGATCTTGCTGGCGGGTGCTCAAGGATTATTGCAACTGGAGACTGTGCAGCTACAGTGGGCTCGACCGGTTTTTATTGCACCAAAATTTTCGATTAACGCCCTGGTTGGCATTGCCCTGCCCCTATTTATTGTCACCATGGCTTCACAGAATGTGCCGGGAGTGGCCACAATTCGCGCTTTTGGCTATCAGGTGCCCACGTCTCCCCTGATTAGCTGGAGTGGGATGGCGTCATTGATACTGGCCCCCTTTGGTGCTTTTGCCATTAACCTGGCGGCCATTACGGCGGCCATTTCCATGGGACGAGAGGCCCATGAAGACCCGGATAAACGCTACGTTGCGGCGGTGACTGTTGGGGTGCTTTATATTTTGATAGGTCTATTTGGGGCCACAGTGGTGGGTATTTTTTCAGCGCTGCCTGGCGAGCTGGTAGTTGCGATCGCAGGGCTGGCCCTCCTTGGGACCATCGGTAAAGGATTAGTCAGCGCCTTAACCCAGGAAAAAGAACGCGAACCCGCCCTGGTCACCTTCCTGGTTACAGCATCAGGCCTCAGCCTCTTTGGCATCGGTTCCGCATTCTGGGGGATATTAGCTGGCGGCTTAGCCACACTGATTGTTCGGTTCAATACACCGTGAGGCTTGACGCCATCAGCTATGCTCCTGGGAGACCATGCTATCAATATGCCTGAATAACACGAGATGACCGGTATTCATGAAAAGGAGGTGTACTTGTTATTACCTATCTCAACTTTCTAATGGTTCTAGGTGTTTCGGTAATTTGCCCATATGAATAAACTGTATGGTGTGTTAAAAACGCAAAACTTTTCGTGTATGTTGCCTTGTATTGACCTTGTTTATGAGTTAATTCATCTGCAAAAAAATAGTTGAACATTCATGACTATCTATCCCCACTTATATTGCTATGACACCCGACGGTGGAGGTGATTTCCGGAAAACGGAAACAGGCCAGGATCTATTTAGTATCAAGGTATTTTTAGTGGCAACGGGTATCCTGGGTGCTGCTTTCTTAGGACTTACGTGGATTAGTCGCGGTGAATTAGGTCTAAGCGATGGCACTGCGCAGACGCCGTCTGAAGAAGCCCAGCTTGAGCCAGCTGAGTCAGACGCGTCGAAAGGGTTTCCCAGCCAGCTGAGTCAAGGTGAGCAAATTTTGCTGGCCACGTCGGCGCTGCCCATTAAGCAGGAAGGGGCGGCAGCCATCGCTTCTGGAGACTACGGTGCTGCCGTTACGGCCTTTGAACGTGCACGTAGAGCAGATGTTTCTGACCCGGAAACATTGGTTTACCTGAACAATGCTCGCATTGGTGAGCAAGAGGCCTATGGTTTAGCTATTGTTGTCCCACTTAAGTCAGATCCCACAACAGCTTCAAGCCTGTTGCGGGGGGTGGCCCAGGCTCAGACAGAAATCAATCAGGCCGGTGGCATTCAAGGGAAATCGCTGCGGATTTTCTTGGCTGATGATCAAGAAGATGTTGCGATCGCTCAGCAAATTGCCACTGATCTCAGCGAATTCCCCGATGTTGTGGGTGTGCTTGGTCACAATACGACAGAAACTGCCAATGCTACATCGGAGATTTACACGGCCAGTGCTCTGCCCTTTGTCTCCACCAGTGCAGGTGCCAGCCCGGCCATTAAGCAACTACTGGCCAACGATTTGCCCATTGCAGATGCCTTAGCGTTTTACATGGCAAGGCTAAACCACCGCACTGCCATTCTTTTCTACGATGGCAATAGTGACTCCAGCCTTGCCTTTAAATCTAATTTTGAAAAGGCTCTTCAGGCTAATCAAGGCACGATGACAGCTGAGGTGAACCTGGCTGAATTATCCGCTAGTCCCCCCACTGAAACACCAACGGCAGAAATCTTTGTTCTATCACCAGGAGATAGTCCCCTCAAAACTGCAACGGAATCCATTGAAATTATCCCTAACGATCAGGTTGACCATTTTTATCGTCACGTTTTTGGTGGACATGAGCTCTTTAGCCCAGAGGTCTTAAATCTATTTGGGTCAATGGCTACCGGGACTATTTTGGCGGTGCCAGAGGCCCTTTATCAAAGTGCTGCATCTCCCTTTAGCGAACCAACCCAAGACCTTTGGGAAAAATCAACAGATTGGAGCACCTCTGCCAGCTACAATCTGACTCAGGCAGTGATTACGGGGCTTAAGCAGTCGCCCACACGGCAAGGCGTTCAACAGGCCATCGATAGTAATACCAATGATGCTGTGCGTTTACTTAGGGTTAGCATCAATCCCGATACTAGAACGGGGTATGAACTCCTTTCCCTTGGGGTCATGACCAAGGACGGGTTTCAGCCAGAAGGGTAGTTAACACAATCGGCTTTACAGCAAATCCCTGATGGATAGGCTATCTACCAGGGATTTGCTGTGAATTCTAAAAATTTAGCTAGCGCCACAGGTTTTAGCTAGCGCCACAGGTATAGCAGGGCAAACAAGATAATCCAAATGACATCAACAAAGTGCCAGTAAAGTTCTGTCGCCTCGATGCCAAAGTGATTTTCATAGGAGTAGTGGGCCGCCTTTCGAGAACGGAATAATACCGCCAACATCATCAGTAAGCCAAACAATACGTGCAAACCGTGAAACCCAGTCAATACATAGAAGGTACTGGCAAAAATATTGGTCGTTAGTCCAAACTCTAGATGGGTGTACTCATAGATTTGTCCACCCAGGAAGACGGCTCCCATTAAAGCCGTGATCGCAAACCACTTACGCATGGCACTGACATTGTTTTGCTTAATGGCTGTGTCAGCGTTGTGAATCACAAAACTACTGGAAATCAAAATGATGGTGTTGATCCCCGGTAGTAGTAGCTCTAAACCTTCGGTTCCTTCTGGGGGCCAGGCTGGGGCCATCAACCGAAAGCTGAGGTAAGCGATAAACAGACCGAGAAAGATCATGCTCTCGGCACAGAGGAAGACAAGCACACCGAACATTCGTAAATCGGGATGTTCATCATGGGCGTGATCACTATGGTCGACGACAACAGTATCGGCTTGGTTAACAGCTGAGCTTTGCATAGGAGGAGAGTAACAAAGAAGAATCCATCTAAACTAAATCTTTTCTAAAATCATCCCCTCCTGGGAGGGGAAAGTTATCCATTAGTGCGCATGGGCCACTGCCGCTGCGATCGCTTCTTCGTAAATGTCAGGATCGTCTTTCACCGGAATGTAACCCAGACCATAGTCATAGGGACCGGTTTTGAGTTCAGGTACCCCTTCAAAGTTTTCATGGGCCGGAGGTGATAGTGTTTGCCACTCTAACGTCAGTGCCCGCCAAGGGTTGGTCGGCGCTTTTTCACCCCAGTGCCAGCTCCAGATAGCATTGATGATAAAGGGCACCGTAGATACTGCCATCAGGTAGGCACCAATAGTGGCCAACACATTCAGGTCTGTAAACTCGGGATCATACAGGGCGACACGTCGGTTCATGCCCTGTAGCCCCAGCTGGTGCATGGGCATAAAGGTGAGGTTCATGCCGACAAAGGTCAGGATAAAGTGCACCTTGCCCCAAAATTCATTCAACATCCGCCCAGTCATCTTGGGAAACCAATGGTATAGGGCCATGTAGATACCAAAGATGGATGCCCCAAACAGAACGTAGTGGAAGTGTGCTACGACGAAGTAGGTGTCATGAACGTGAATATCAAAAGGCACCGCCGCCAGCATTACACCGCTAATACCGCCAATCACAAAGATGGCAATAAAGCCAATGGCAAACAGCATGGCACTGGTATAGGCAATCTTGCCTCGCCACAGTGTGGCAGTCCAACCAAAGACCTTAATACCCGTTGGTACCGCAATGGCCATGGTGGTGATCATAAAGAACATGCGCAACCAGGGTGGAGTACCGCTGGTGAACATGTGGTGGGCCCACACAATCAGACCCAAGAAGCTAATCACCAAACTGGAGTAGGCAATGGCACGATAGCCAAAGATGGGCTTACGCGCATGGACTGGTAGCACATCGGAAATCGCTCCAAACAGAGGTAGTACAAAGATGTATACCGCTGGGTGGGAGTAGAACCAGAACATGTGCTGATAAACAACGGGATCGCCCCCGCCTGTGGGGTTAAAGAATGCGGTCCCAGCCACCAGGTCAAACATAAGCAGAATCAATGCGCCTGCCAAAACCGGTGTACTGATCAAAATCAGCAAGGACGTAGCAATCATGGCCCAGCAAAACAACGGCATTTTGAGCAGCGGCATACTGGGCACTCGCATTTTCAAAATGGTGACCAGGAAGTTGAGCGCACCCAAAATCGATGCGGTTCCACCGATGAGGATACTCATAATCCATATGCCCTGGCCCAACATGCCATTGGAGAGACTCAGTGGGGGATAAGATGTCCAGCCAGCCTGGGCCGGTTCGAAAAAGAAGCTGGCCACTAACATGATGCCGGAGGGGGGGATCAGCCAAAATGCGATCGCATTAATTCGGGGAAAGGCCATGTCTTTGGCCCCGATCATCAACGGAATCAAATAGTTAGCAAGTCCGGCTCCCGCTGGCACAATCCACAAAAACAACATAATGGTGCCGTGGAGCGTCAGCACCCCGTTATAGGTCTCAGGAGTAATAAAATCCGGGGCCGGTGTGGCCAACTCCGTACGAATCACCGTCGCCAGCGCTCCACCGATCAGGTAAAACACAAAAGACGTCACCAAATACTGAATACCAATGACCTTGTGATCGGTACTAAAGGTAAAAAAGTGAGTCCACTTACGCTCATTACCCAAAGGTTGTTGAGGAGACGGTGAGGGATCAGGTGTTTTTACAGCCTCTGCTTGTGCCATGTGAATCGTCAAGGAAGAATTGGAAAAAGAAAAGGAACGTTCTAAGGATGGGGGGTGGGCAATGCCAACCCCTAAGGCATCAACGCCATATCCATGTGGGAATGGGGCATAGGCTCCGCTGGCATATGCAGAGAATCTTTAAAGTGAGCCAAATACTCAGTGTCGGTTTCAGCTGGTTTTTGGCTGGCGGCTGCAATGGCTGTTGAAAGGTCGATGGATCCACTAGCAATACGTTTCTGTACCCATTCGTCATACTCTTCAGGAGAATGAACGATCATTTGGGTGCGCATGCCGCCATGGTAAGAGCCACATAGTTCAGCACAGACAACCGGGTACGTACCCTCTCGTGTTGCCTTAAACACCAAAGTTGTTTTCTTCCCCGGAATCATGTCTTGCTTAATGCGAAACTCCGGCAGCCAGAACGCATGAATCACATCCTGAGCTTTGAGATTTAGCTTTACCAATTTGCCAACGGGAACATGGACCTCACCATCCACAATGCCAGTGTCAGGGTACGTCATGACAAATGCAAACTGCAGGCCCAGTACATCAATATTGAGGGTATCTTCAGCTAATTCACCGGGAGCAGGCGGTTTACCCAAACCAGACGCTGCCACCATGGGATAGCTGGATGTATCTTCATTCGATGATGCGTAGGCAAGCTGGACTGCCTTAGAGGAATGATGCTCCATTAAATTGAGACCGCCCATCTCGGTATAAATTTCAAAGCTATATACCGAGAGACCTAACACAATAATGGCTGGGATCGCCGTCCAAAGAATCTCCAGGGGAATGTTGCCCTCAATGTGAGGACCGTCGGTTTCATCCCCTTTCTTACGACGAAATCGAATCAAGGAAATCACCAGGGCACCCTCAACAATGAGAAACAGCCCGGTACCAATGGTCATCATTAAGTTAAATAACTGATCGACCTCACTGGCTTCGGTGGATGCGGCTACAGGCATCAAACCGTGGTTTTGACCGTACCAAAGACTGATCAGCGTAACGGCAACGCCGATCAGCATGGTGACAATAGAAGTAGGAATACCGTTCACGATTTGAACACTCTCCTGTGGGGTGGTCCGTTGTATAAAAATAGAATGGGTTAACGATGGAGTGGAGAAAACAGATTAAGGACGCTTATTTTTCTTTGGACACAAGAAAATCTACTTGTTCTAAAGTGCAGCTACCTAAGATAGGGTATTCTCGACAAATTGTCGGCCTCAGGTAGTAAGCTGTATCAATTCATTAACCTGTAACTGAACGTAACGTTCATGGGGTTATTGGGGTGAATCGTAGAGCAATATCAATAGAATTCAAAAGACGGATAGAAAGGATTTTCTAAAACTCCCCTCAAGGTAACGCTATCTCTTCGTAAATGACAGTCTTTGTAAAGTTGATTTTAGCTATTTAAGGATTTTCTTCAGATTCTTTTTGTCTTTGTGTATGTCAATGTGGCTAAAAGCCCTGAATAACAAGTGTTTCTGGAGTTTTTGCCTGATGGAGAAGACGTTATCATTTTAAGGAAATTTTATAAATCACACCAAACGAGAAGAAATGCTAAATGTATTTCATCGAAGGTAAAAAAATTTTCTACTCTGTAGAGAAGTGTTTCTGTTAATCGGTTTCAACTTCTCAATTTCTTAAGAGAGTTTTTAGATTCATGGCTCATTCCTCGTTATCCGCTCTCCATGCAGACAGTGTCTCTGGGTTTGATCCAGTGCGTTATCTGCGCCGCTGGGTGTGGAAAATGGCTATAGCAACTCTAATATTGATGGCCATTGGCAGTGCTACTCGTGTGATGAATGCAGGGTTAGCCTGCCCAGACTGGCCACTGTGCTATGGGCAAATTGTGCCTAGCCAACAGATGAATTTACAAGTATTTCTAGAATGGTTTCATCGCCTGGATGCTTCGCTGATTGGCCTGATGGCCATTGGTTTAGTAGTACTCGCTATGCGGTGGCGTGAATCCTTGCCAAATTGGGTACCTTGGGCAGCTTGTTTTGTTCTTTTTCTAGTTATTTTCCAAGGTGTTTTAGGTGGTCTTACGGTGACACAGTTGTTGCGGTTTGATATTGTTACCGCCCATTTAGGGACTGCACTTTTGGTGTTTTGCACTCTGTTGGCCATGGGAATGGCACTTTTGCCCTATCAGGCTAAGGGAACTGCTGGTAAATTATCCTGGCTGAGCGGCCTAGCGGTGGTATTCGTTTATGCTCAAAGCTTGTTAGGTGGTTTGGTTGGTTCCCGCTGGGCGGCCCATCAATGTTTTGGGTTGGCGGAGTTATGTAATGTTGTCAACGCCCACCTGATTGGCATAATTCCTGCTAGCCTGGCAGTAATTTTATTGGCTGTTTTTGTCTGGCGCACGCCTGCTTTGGATAATGTGTTGAGATCGCAAGCTCAACTTGCTTTTGGGCTCCTGATTCTCCAGCTCATTCTCGGCCTTGCCACCTTCCGACTTCATCTGCAGGTTGAGACCCTAACGGTCTGTCATCAAGCCGTAGGTGCTGGTTTATTAGGCACCTTAGTTTGTTTTACTGTCCTCTCCATAAGGGATAGATTCTTTGAAAGCGGCCCCTTGTTAATTAAGTCTTAGTTTTTTTTGAGCTTTGCTCTTCTCAGCTGACTGAGTATTTTGAGTGGTACGCGGTCAGATTTTTTACGCGACGCTTTTGGTGTCAACACTGATCGTCAACAAATAGATCGTCAACAAATAACTCAAAACTAAGATATTGATGCTGTTGCTGATTTAGGGGATGCATCGATCTTGCAGACTTGTCCTCAGCCAGTATTTTCCAGATTAACGTCTCCTTTCTCCTACGGACTCCTTCATACTCTTTTTTGATCCCTTATGCAGCCCTCCAATATTGCTTCTCAGGTTCACCACGAGAACATTAATCAAGTCTTTCGCAGTTATTATCAGCTCACAAAACCTCGCATCATTCCTCTACTGTTGATTGAAACAGCGGCTAGTATGTGGGTGGCCGCGCAGGGGCATCCAAACTTACTGCTGGTGTTAGTCACACTGATCGGCGGTTGGCTGGCAGCAGCATCTGCTCAGGTCATCAACTGTGTATATGATCGCGACATTGATTACGATATGGAACGTACTCGCGATCGCCCAATTCCTTCCGGGCGGATTCAAGTACGGGATGCACTGATTTTTGCAGGGCTACTCGCGCTGTCATCTTTTACCCTATTGGCTGGATTTGCCAATCTGCTGGCGGCCTGTTTGGCGATGGCCGGTATTGTTGTTTACATCGGTGTGTATACCCACTGGTTAAAGCGGTCTTCACCCCAAAATATTGTTATTGGTGGTGCTGCCGGGGCGATTCCTCCCATGGTTGGCTGGGCTGCGGTTACTGGCCATATAGGCTGGGCCGCCTGGATCTTCTTTGCCATCGTGTTTGTATGGACACCCCCTCACTTTTGGGCACTGGCCATACTGATTAAAGATGACTATGCCAAGGTGAATGTGCCCATGTTGCCAGTGATTGTAGGTAATGAAGAGACTGCTAAGCAAATTTGGCTCTACACCATTCTTTTGGTGCCCGTGACGTTACTCATGGTGTGTCCGACGGAAGCTTGCGGTTGGCTATATGGTCTGCTGGCACTATTGCTGGGTGGGTTATTTCTACAAAAAGCCTATGATTTAAAGCAGTGCCCTTGCGATCGCGACTTGGCTCGAGGTGTCTTCAAATATTCCATCTTCTACATGATGCTATTGTCAGCAGCTATGGTGGTGGATAGCCTGCCTGTAACACGGTACACGGTGCAAGCCCTGGTCGGTTTTTTGGGTGGCACTTTCATTAGCTGATCGGCATTGCTGATCCTCGGGATGACTGTGATCCTCTACAGGACACTCGGCCTCACCTGGCCAAGATTTCCCAACTCAAGCTGATACCCTAGGCTACGAATCACAATTACAATGTAGTGTGATTCGTCAGCCCCAAAGGGCACCTACGTGAGGTTTAGGATGTCGCAGCCGCCTGCAGTTGTCATTGAAAGCCTTCAAAAACGCTATGGCGATGTCTTAGCGTTGAAGGATGTATCGCTACAGATTGAACCTGGAGAAATCTTTGGTTTACTTGGCCCCAATGGTGCCGGTAAAACAACGACGATTCGCTGTCTGTGTACCCTGGCATTGCCCGATGCTGGCAATCTGGAAGTGATGGGGATATCAGTTATCCAGGATCCACGGCGGGTGCGACAGCGACTGGGCTATATCGCTCAAGAAGTTGCTCTAGATAAGGTCCTGACCGGTCGAGAGCTGCTGGAGTTGCAGGCGGCAATTTATCATCTGCCCACTAAACTGGCCAAATCCCGCATTGACCAGATGGTTGAGTTGCTGGAGTTAACCGACTGGGCTGATCAGAAAACGGGCACCTATTCCGGTGGGTTAAAAAAGCGTCTGGACTTAGCTGCTGGTTTGCTGCATCAGCCGGATGTATTAGTTTTAGATGAACCGACAGTGGGTCTAGATATCGAAAGCCGCTCAGCGGTATGGCGATTTTTGCGCCAGCTACAGGCAGCGGGTACAACGATTTTAATTACTAGCCATTATTTAGAAGAGGTTGACGCCCTGGCAAATCGAGTCGCCATTATCGATCAGGGTCAGGTGATCAGCTCCGGTACCCCTGCCGAGCTTAAGTCTAAAGTCGGTGGTGAGCGCATTACTCTACGCATCCGGGAGTTTACTCCTTTGAATGAGGCAGAACAGGCCAGTCAGATGCTTCAGGAATTGCCTGTGGTGCAAGAGGTGATCGTCAATAGCGCCCAAGGGAATTCCCTAAATCTGGTGGTAGAGTCTGAGGCCGATGCTCTAATGACAGTGCAAAAAGCCCTCAAAGAGGCAGGTTTACCCACCTTTGGCATTGCCCAGTCGCAGCCTAGCCTGGACGATGTGTACCTGGCGGCAACGGGGCGCACCATTATGGATGCGCAAATGGCCGCTGCTAGTAAGCGGGATATGAAAAAGGAAATGAAACAGCAAAATATGAAACGTTAGCGGGTAGTTTTGAGTTTTTAATTTTGAGTTGGATCTATCCCATGTAGGTATAGTCCAAGTAAAAGGATACTCACGCTTAGGCTCAAAATTCGCTACTCTGACCTCATACATCCAGACAGATAACTCAAACCTCAAAATTTAGAACTTATAGCTATAGATAGATGAGCAGTTCCAGTATTCAAAACAGTCAGCTACAGCAGTGGAAAGATGATGCGATCGCAGCCCCTGGCCTCAGCGAATTTATCCAAGAAACCTTAGCTCTAACCAAGCGCCTATTTATTCAGCTACAGCGCCGACCCTCTACACTGGCGGCTGGCATTATCCAGCCTTTGATGTGGCTGATTCTGTTTGGTGCGTTGTTCCAAAACGTGCCCCAGGGATTGTTTGGCGATAGTGTTAACTACGGACAGTTCATTGGAGCTGGCATCATCGTATTTACGGCTTTTGGTGGGGCACTAAATGCTGGATTGCCAGTGATGTTCGACCGAGAGTTTGGCTTTTTGAACCGGTTGCTAGTGGCTCCACTGGTGTCTCGATTTTCCATCGTGATTGCCTCAGCGCTGTTTATCGCCGCCATGAGCATGGTGCAAACCGCTGCCATTGTTGGCCTCAGTACATTTCTCGGTGCGGGGTTGCCCAGTGTTGCTGGTTTAGGGCTGATGGTGGCCATTATTTTAATGCTGGTGCTGGGCGTAACCGCCTTTAGTCTAGGGCTGGCATTTGCGTTACCGGGGCACATTGAGCTGATCGCCGTTATCTTTGTGACTAATTTGCCGCTGCTGTTTGCAAGTACAGCATTAGTGCCCCTATCATTTATGCCCCGCTGGCTCAGCATCATCGCCAGCCTAAACCCCCTCAGCTATGCCATTGAGCCCATTCGTTACCTTTATCTCCACAATAACTGGAGCTTTAGCAACATCGTCATGCAGGCTCCCTGGGGTGATATTTCCATGGGTACGTCCATTTTGCTGCTGGCCGTTTTTTGTAGTGGTGCCCTAGCGTTGGCGTATCCATTGATTAATCGCCGTATTGCCTAAGCTTGGTATAGACAGTGATTCTGCATATTCTAGATTTAGTGGGTGTTGCTGTCTTCGCCATCAGTGGAGCCTTAGCAGCGGGACGCAAGCACCTGGATTTGCTAGGTGTGGTCGTGATTGCAGTGGTCACAGCCATTGGTGGCGGGACTGTACGGGATATTTTACTAGATCGGCATCCGGTCTTTTGGATCGAAAGGCCAGTGTATCTATCTGTAATTTTAGGATCAGCGTTGCTGACGGTGGTCTATACCAAATTTTTTAGTCCTCCCCATAAATCCTTGCTAGTCGCCGATGCCTTTGGACTTGCCTTATTTTCCATTAGCGGTGCCCAAATTGCCGAACAGGGCAACCTGGCAGCCTTACTCGTGATCGTCATGGGCACAATTACCGGTGCTGCTGGTGGCGTTCTGCGGGATGTACTGTTGGTGAATATTCCAGTGATTTTGAGGCGAGGTCGAATTTACGCAACCGCTGCCATCGTCGGCATTATGGTTTATCTGGCGTTACAAAGGTTGGGTATGGTGCAGACCTGGGCCGCTCTGGTGGGGATGACAATAGTCGCTGGATTGAGGTTGGCTGCCATTATTTGGGGGTTGATGCTACCAATTTTTAGCCTTTCGGATCCCCCACTAGAGCATTAGCCCAGTTAGCCAATTAAAAAAATTGCCTACAGGTATATCAACCCTAAATAGTCTTGCTAAACTATGGGCATAATGCATAGCAAATAAACTCACAGTAACCTTTCCTATGGCAAGCATCCTTAAAAATGTATTCGCTTCTGTAATAGGTCTAGGTTTGATCCTAGGTTTTGCAACCGTTCCAGCACTAGCTCAATCCAATGGTGGGTTTGAGGATTTAAGCGGTGATTCTGATAATAATGAAGTGTTCGGTGGTAGCGGTGTTAGTTTGACTGACCTGCTAAGCAATGCTCGTCGCGCCGATGGTCTAAGTCAGGGTGAGTTTAGCCAAAAAACCGATCGCGATATTGACGAAGCCGCTGCTGATTTTCGTCAGCGTCAGCAGGAAGCCATTGGCACCCAGCAAGGTGGTGTGGTAGGCACACCTGAGTTGGAAGAGCAGCTTTAGTCTTTAAAGGGAAATAGGGCATAAGCAGTAGGGAGCAGCCTACTGCCTAGGTGAAATCCTTAGATAAAGAAGCCTTCGGGGGTAGCATTGCTACCCCCGTTTGTTTTAAGAAAACGACTATTGCCAAGCTTGAAATTTCCCCCCATTGCCCACTCCCCATTCCCTATTTCCCAAAATTTCAAGCCGATACAGCACCAGTCCTGCGACACTTTCCGGTTATGGCCTAACATTGGTTAGTTAGTCATTAATATCGCGCTCAAGGTACCCCTAAGGAAATGACCGCCCCTAATTTATCGAGCCAGTACGATCCTTCCCAGACCGAATCCAAGTGGCAGTCCGCTTGGGAAGACAATGCTGTATTTAAGGCCGATCCAGACCATGGTGGCGATCCATTTTGTGTGGTGATTCCACCACCGAATGTCACTGGTAGCCTACACATGGGTCATGCCTTTGAGAATGCATTAATTGACACCCTGGTACGCTACCAGCGAATGAATGGGCGTAATACCCTGTGGTTGCCAGGAACCGACCATGCCAGTATTGCGGTGCAGACCATTCTTGAAAAAGAACTGAAAGCTCAGGGCAAAAACCGTGAAGATGTAGGCCGTGAAAAGTTTTTAGAGCGGGCCTGGCAATGGAAAGAAGAGTCTGGCGGCACCATTGTTAACCAACTGCGCAAGTTAGGTGTATCGGTAGACTGGACCCGTGAGCGGTTCACTATGGATGAAGGCCTATCAAAGGCTGTATTACAAGCGTTTACTAAGCTCTACGAAGAAGGACTGATTTATCGCGGCAACTATATGGTTAACTGGTGCCCTGCCAGTCAGTCAGCGGTGTCCGATGTTGAGGTTGAAAACAAAGAAGTAGATGGTAATCTCTGGCATTTCCGCTATCCATTGACCGATGGGTCTGGCCATGTGGAAGTTGCTACCACACGTCCCGAAACCATGCTGGGTGATACGGCAGTAGCGGTTAACCCGGAGGATGAGCGCTATCAAGAGATGGTGGGTAAGACGCTAACGTTACCGTTGGTAGGTCGTGAGATTCCAATTATTGCTGACAACTATGTGGACAAAGAATTTGGGACCGGCTGTGTCAAAGTGACACCGGCCCATGATCCCAATGACTTTGCCATGGGTGAGCGCCACAATCTGCCCATGATCACCATCATGCATAAAGATGGGTCGATGAATGAAAACGCAGGCCGCTTTGAAGGCCTTGATCGGTTTGAAGCGCGTCAGCAAGTTGTTGCGGCTTTGGATGACGTGGATGCGCTAGTGCGTATAGAAGACTATAAGCATAGCGTTCCCTATAGCGATCGCGGCAAGGTGCCGGTCGAACCGCTGCTATCTACCCAGTGGTTTGTCAAAATTCGTCCCCTGGCCGATAACGCTCTGAATGCGCTGGATAATCATCAGTCTCCCCGGTTTGTTCCTGAGCGTTGGACCAAGGTATACCGTGATTGGCTGGTAAATCTGCGCGATTGGTGTATCTCGCGGCAGCTATGGTGGGGGCACCAGATTCCTGCCTGGTATGCTGTGAGTCAAACCAATGGTGAAATTACCGACACCACACCATTTTTTGTCGCTGAGTCAGAAGCAGAAGCTCGCGCTAAAGCAATTGAACAGTTTGGCGAAGGCGTGCAGCTAAAGCAAGATCCCGATGTTCTTGATACCTGGTTCTCCTCCGGTCTGTGGCCTTTCTCAACCATGGGCTGGCCCGATGAAAATGCCAAGGACTTCCAGGCTTACTACCCCACCACCACCCTGGTCACCGGGTTTGACATTATCTTCTTCTGGGTGGCCCGTATGACGATGATGGCGGGACACTTTACCGACACCATGCCCTTTGAAACGGTGTATATCCATGGTCTGGTGCGGGATGAAAAAAACCAGAAGATGTCCAAGTCCAAGGGCAACGGCATCGATCCGCTGGTGTTGATCAATAAGTACGGCACCGACGCTCTGCGATACACCCTGATTCGTGAGGTGGCTGGCGCGGGTCAAGATATTCGCCTGGACTATAATCGCAAGACTGATGAGTCATCTTCGGTGGAGGCGTCTCGAAACTTCACCAATAAACTGTGGAATGCCTCTCGGTTTGTGATGATGAATCTGGGGGGCAAAACTCCAGCGGATTTGGGTGAGCCTGAACCTACCAAGTTAGAATTATCAGATAAATGGATTCTCTCTAAGTTTAACCAGACCATTACAGATACCCGAGAGTATCTCGACAAATATGGCATGGGTGAAGCTGCCAAGGTGCTGTATGAGTTTACCTGGGGAGACTTTTGTGACTGGTACATTGAGTTGGTGAAACCCCGTCTTTATGGAAAAGATGAGGATTCAAAGCTGGTGGCACAACAGACGCTAGCCTTTGTTCTTGACGGTATTCTCAAGCTGTTGCATCCGTTTACACCCCACATCACTGAAGAGGTTTGGCATACACTGACTCAGACGGGTGAGGATAGTTATCTGGCGGTGCAGCCCTACCCCACCGTGCGACCTGAGCTAGTGGATGCTGAGTTGGAGAAAGACTTTGACCTACTAATTGGTACTATTCGCACCATTCGTAACTTGCGGGCTGCTGCAGGTGTCAAACCTTCGGCCAAAATTGAAGCGATTCTTAAAACCGATGATGCCAATGAAGTCCGTATTCTGAATGCAACTCAGGTGTATCTCAAGGATGCGGCCAAGGTTGAGACGCTAACAATTGGTAGCACCACGTTGACAGCAAAGACCTTAGCGGTGGCAGAAACTGCTGGTGAAGCAACATCGCCAGATACCTCTAACGATTCCGAGAAATCTGAGTCTGGTGAACTACCAGAAATTGACTGGGCGGATGGTATAGATGCAGTGCAAACTCTTCTAAAGCATCCCCTCGGCTATATGGGACAGGCATACAAAGCCGCTAAAAAGCCTGCATCTGTTCTACTGTTTCTGGGGTTAAGTGCTCTGGGGTTGAGATTGGCGGCAGCTGTGATTTCTGGCATCAATACAGTGCCATTCGTTGGTCGATTTTTCCAGATGATTGGTGTGGGTTACACGGCTTGGTTTGGTGGTCGCTATCTGCTAAAAGCGGCCAACCGTCGACAGCTTTGGGATAACACAGTTGGTCTCTGGGATGAAGTGGTCGGTACCTTTAGCAAGGATGAGAGTGCGCCAGAATATGATGCAGAACTCACACAGAAGCTTGTAGGCATCAGAGACACTCGACAGATGTTTGCCGGTGTATTTGGTACTGTGCAGGTGCTGATTCCGCTGACGGGTCTGGTGGATGTGGATGCGCTGAAGCAAAAGATCGAGAAGTCTCTGGCTAAGGTGGAAGGGGAAATTAAGTCCATCAATGGTCGTTTGAGTAATCAGGGCTTTGTCGCTAAGGCTCCTGCCCATGTGGTTCAGGAAGCTCGGGACTCTCTGGTTGAAGCAGAGACCCAGGCAAAACTGCTGAGAGAGCGGTTGGCAATGCTGTAATTGTGTTGTTCCAGCTGTTGTTAATTACAGAGGCATAGGCGTATGGCGCACTTCCCAAGGTTTAAGTACGGTGTGTTTTTACTCGGTGCAATAACATTCTTGGGCAGCTGCGCAGCCGCTTCTGGGCCAGCTGATCGTCAAGACAGTGTTGATCGTGTCGCTGATGACGTACAAGTGCAAGATGAATTGGTTCAAGAGGATATAGCTGCTGAGGGTGCGATCGCACTAAACCCCGACTCTAATCCTGACAAACTCAATCCAGTAACAAAAGCCCCCTCAGTTGCTAGCCAACCCGTTTCTACCGATAGTGGCCAGGTCTTATTTTCCTGTCATACCGCTGAGGATAAGCTGATTGCCCTATATGACCGGGATACCGTCATCAAGTATGTGTTTGGCCCGGAAGAGCAGCCCGAACTTGTACTCGACGTGCCTCGCGAGGAAGCATCCACATTTCAGTGGCAGGGGATTGGCCGGTATGAAAATTATTCCATCAGCATTCCTAATAAAGACACGGTTTATATAGTGTCTTGGGCACGGGATCGTTTAGACATTAATCAACCGGCTGAGGCTGGCGTAAGTGTCGAAATTGATGGCGAATATATCACCACCGTAGACTGCGTTTCGGATATTATTCACAACATGATCGGCGTGGATTTATCGCCGACACAGCTTTAATCAAACCAGCTAAACTTAATTACAGTATCTAAGTTGTTTCCAGGACAAAGTTAAAGGCAGCTTTTTTACGACCATCGCTATCATCTACAGCCATTAAAAGAGCTGGGTTAAAGAGAAAATCTCCCTGATTGGCAGGCTCCCCTGGAAAGTAAAGCTGAGTGGTAAGAATAGGTTGATTGGGAGCTTGTACCTTGATATGGAAATGACGGGTGCGCCCAGGGTAAATACCGGGCACGATGGTTTCAATGCGGTAGCGTCCATCTGTGTCTGTAAACTGATGACCGCGAAAGGTGTAGCCACGATTGTCGTATTCACCTTGGTTATTGGTGTGCCAGCAGTCTACTAAAGCACCAGCAACGGGCACACACTGCGACGAGAGCACCTGACCTGTAATTAACACGGGCGTGCCCGGCAACCCTGGCTCTAATAAAGATTGGCGTTCTGGGGAATCAGGGGTATAAAAAGGACCTGCGGTTTGGGATGGTGTGGTTGCATCATGACCGCAGGCGGGGGTGGGTGACAGAGCCTGGGCCGTCTGATGTGTAGTGTTTTTGGTCAATAGTGAGCGGCTACAGGTGGCTGATAGAAATGAAACGAGGGTGGCAGGGCCGATTTTCAGAAGCGTGCGACGATTTAACCGTGTATTAGGCATGAGGGACCACCATGGTTTCGGTATTTGATTTTATGGTAAACCTGGATTTTCCAAATCGACTGCCTGTAGCCATAGTTAATCCTTCTAACCATTAAAAGCATTGGTTAGAGGGACATGGGTAGGTGCGATCGCACCTTATATTCGATCAACTGTCACTTTTCGCGAGCAGTGTCTCTACGATGCTGGCTGTTCTCCTAACTCTTCAGCATCTCCAGCCGCTTCTGTGGAACTTTCCGTTAGATTGGTGCCTTCATTGGTATCCAATAGCATCTCAGCTGTTGGAACTCCTGTTTTTTCCTTTTGGAACAAGGCTTCTACGCCATCTTTCCAGTTTTGATATAGGTTACTGATCCGGGTTCTCCATTTCTCACGATTCTGTTCTGCTTTTTGTGGAAACCAGGAGAAGATTAGCAGGTCAAGTACAAGCTCTATACTTCTGACTACGGTCAATATAAAACCTGTTAGGAGTTTGTAATGGATTAAATAGTAAGGTGTAAAAAGAACTGCGGAGAACCAGAGAAGATTATCAAAGACTTCTTTATCTAGATTAAAAGAGATGCTGACGTGAACACGTAAAAGGGTGTACCACAAGGAAATAACAACCAGAGTGCTGACGGTAAACCCTATAAATCCTTCGGTTTTCTGCCATAGGAACTGAACTAAACTCTTTGCTGTTGTCCAAACGACACCTGCCAGTGCCAAGGCTAATACACCGTAGGTAGCAATATTTGTCCAGTCAAATTCACTAAGGTCACCGAACATTGAGATGTCGATCTGCTGCAGCCAATCAATTAGAGATTCCATAATTTTTCGTTCCTTGGCAAGGATGCTTAACGTTGCAAGATAAGGAATTTTCAGCGTTGCCTTTCATCGATAGCGTAACGTCTACATATCGTTCTGTAACGTACGGTTTTCACCATCTATCTGGCCTTTACCTACAGCATCATCTGAGTAGATTCCTGCTTGATTTATGATGTTTCTGACTAAGACTTGTTTGAACGTTTGCCAATCAGTGGAGTGTGTTTCATTCCGATGTCCACCTCCATCATGCAGAAAAATTTTCTAAATGGTTCCCTTCGACTCCGCTCAGGGAACGGCGACTGACTCTCCTCAGGGAGTAGAAATCTACTTGGAACTAACTATTCGCTCCCCTCGACTCCGCTCGGGGAGCACCACCAAACTTTTTGTGAAGGCAAGCCAACAGACAGGCTAACCGCGTAAAGTTTCCTTGAAGATAAGCTTCTCTTAAAAGAGAAAGACCAAGTTAATCAACTTCAGTTAATCTTTTATTAAAGTTCTTCTCATTTGATCTTCATTACTGGCGTATTTTTCGCCCGCTGAGAAGCCTCCTTCCAGCCTTTACCGCTGCTGGGATGAACCGATCTGGAAGATGCGCTATTTAGCCATGTCTTTCAGCTGAAATCATAGTTCGGATCAGCAATGCCCCTGATTTAAAGAACATCACATCTATCCCTTGAGCTTATGCCCTCAAATCGTTTTAAGCTGTTTAGCCATGCTCTGTTAGCAACGCTAAGCACGAGCCTAATGGCTGTCTTGCCCGCCCAGGCAGCCACCTTTCGTGTAAACCCCTATTTGCAACAGCCGTCTTCCGACGGCATGTACTTCACCTGGTTCACTGAAGCAGACATTGCGGGTACCCTCACGATTACTGGGGCTGATCTCACTACACCCCTCACATTCACTAGCAATCCTTCCTTAGAACCCGTTTTGGCTTACACCAATGCCGAAAAGGGTCAGGAAATTGGTGATCTGGGGCAAGGTTCCTGGTTACTGGGTGATAATAACTACAAGCACACGATTGATGTACGTGGCTTAGCACCCAACGCCACTTACGATTACACCGTTGCTCTGGGTGACAATGTATTCAACTCTACCTTCAAAACAGCCCCCACTGCAGATGATTGGGATAGCATTCGCTTTATTACCTTTGCCGATAGTGAAACTCAACCGGCAGGTCGTCTCATTGGTCGTGATTGGCAGCAGGGGGCTTTAGCACCAGGGTCAGCAGCTCGTCCCGATCCAGAGAGCAGCCTGTGGGCTGAGACCTTTGGCACAACCGGTACTCGCCTCCGCTATGCCCTGACTGAAACAGGAGGGTATGCGGCTAACCTCGCTATTGTCAACAGTCGTCAGCCCGACTTCTTGATGATGCCTGGAGACCTGATGCAGGGTGGCGGCTATCAGCCTGGCTGGGATGAGTTCTTCCGTCACAATGCGGGTGAGTTTGATAGTGGTTTATCTGAGTATCCATTGCTGCCTGCCCTAGGCAATTGGGAGAACTTTGGTGCTCTCAATGGTGGCTATGGTATTGATGCTGATGGTCGCTTTGGGCCTAAGTTTGGTCGTGATAAGTTCCACACGTACTTTGATGCGCCTGATAATGGCACACCTGAGCATCAAGACAACTACTACCGCATTGACTACGGCCCGATTACTATTCTCACTTTAGATAGTTCTAATGGTGAGCCTGACGATACCCGCGATAACTATGGTGGCGAAGGCCAGCCCCCGAAAATCAGCGGTCTGGAATTTACTGGCCCCGGTACTGATACTCAGCAAAATTATACTCGTGAACAGTATGAAGCGTCGGGTGGCACCGACTTGGCTGACTTTAATCCTGGTAGTCCCCAGTGGAATTGGGTGATTGAGCAGCTTGAAGATGCCCGTGCCCAGGGTCAAATCATCTTTGCACAGTTCCACCATGCCCCTTACTCTAGCGGTACCCATGGTTTTGCGATGAACCATGAGCTTTCCAGTGGTCAGGGGGGAACGCCCTTGCGTCAGTACCACCCCCTATTTGAAGAGTATGGTGTTGTTGCTGTTTTCTCAGGCCATAGCGAGATGTTTGAGCGCAGCTTTGTTGATGAAGATGGCGATGGCGTTGGCGTGCAATACTACGATGTGGGTGTGGCAGGCGACGGTCTGCGTGGCGAAGTTCGCACAAAGGATGGCCAACCCTTAGGGTATAACGCTTTCAGCCAATGGACGGCTGACCAGGATGAACCCGAGCTATGGCAAGAGGTTGATGGTGTTTTACAGATCATTGAAGGGGGTAAGCACTACGGCCATCTCGAAGTTAATCTTGAGCGTCAAGGAGAGAATACGACAGTCACCTTTACTCCGGTGTATAGCTTTCCGCTGCTTGACAGTGACTACAGTTTGCTAGGCACTGAGCGGCGTGTGTACAGTGATGAGATTTCACTGTTGATTACCTCAGAAGGGACTATTGCTCCGGTGCCTGAGCCGGGTATAGTGTCTGCGCTGGCACTATTTGGTCTGTCTGCCCTAGGCATTAGGAAGCGTCTTCACTAGGGCTTAGCATCAGCAAATAAATCATAGTAAAAACCAAGCAATGGTATGGCTGAAAGCCTTCTTTTGCTTGGTTTTGTGTTAGTTTTACCAACCATCATTGTCAAATCACATCTGGACCATCGCAGGGAGTTTGCACAAAATCGTGTCGAATAGGCCTGCAACCCCTGATTTCTCATTGAAAATCAGTGATTTACACAAAAATCCAAAGACTCTCGGATTTACCCAGGGAACCATTTTAATGTACGTCCTAGATACCAATCAAATTAGACATTTAGCCTGAGGAACCTGCGTCTTTATACTCTTCAATCATCTCCTTGATCACCAAAGCAAGGTTAGGAATATCATTCTGACAGATATCAAAAATCTCGTCTGCATCTAGATCAAAATAATGGTGTGACAAAATATCTCGCACACCCTTAGCACCTCTCCAATTTACAGAGTCATAACGCTCTAAAAAAGCACCTTGTGTTTTGGCATCGATATTCTTCAGATTTTCTCCAATCGCAATTAACATCATGCTAATGCCATCTAGCATATCCAAACCATGATCGCTATCAAGAAAATCAGCGGCAGAGCCAATACCTGAAAATCTTCGCCTAATGCGCCCCAGAGCCATATCAATCTGGAGTAGCTTTTCATAAATCAATACTCGATCAGACATAAATTACATCCTGATCGATTCTACGTTTGAGATAAGGATTCATTCGTTCCCGATAACGCACCACATCTACGGGCCTATCCAAAAACTTTTCTAGTTCTTCCTTGATGTTGACCCTTATAAAAAGGTTAGGACGCTTCATTTCCAGGACAATATCCACATCACTACTCTCAGTCGCCTCACCTCTGGCAACCGAGCCAAAAATACCCAGCTTCGTCACACCGTATTTTTCCTTCAAAGTCGGCTGTATACGGCGTAGAAGGTCTAAAACCTGACTACGTTCAATTACCTTTGTCTTCATTCCATCACCTCCATAACTTTTATTGTATCGTTCTCGGCATCCCCTATCCCTTACTGCCCATGCATTACAACGCTAATAGCTTTTTAGCTTGATCGCTTACTTGATTACCTACTTAATCGACACCTTACTATGAGCCGTCCCAAGCCTCTAACTATGCACTGCCAAAGCATCGCTTATCATAGAGGCTAAGCTGCTTATCCTTCTCTATGGTTCAATCCGACATCAGAACCAAGCTCCATCCCCTAGAAAATGGCGATCATCTCAATCGCTACGAATGTGAGCATCACTACAATGCCACCCTACACCTCCAGAAAGCAGAACTGATCGAAGGCCACCTCCATGGGCAGCTCAAATGACTGTCAAGCCTGGTAGCAAATACTATCCGCTGTTTGAGCATTTGCAAAAATGCAACGAGGATGCAATTACGCTTACATTTGCCAAAATCGAAGCGGTGTTGGATAACACCTTGCCCACTTCAGCATTTAACAAAAAAAATTGGTGGAGCAATCGTGATAGTTTCAGCGCCCTTCAGGCCAAAGCCTGGGTTCATGCTGGCTATCACATCGAAACTGTTGATCTAGCGCAACAAACAGTTACCTTTCGTAAATTTCAGGCAGAATACAACATTCAGAAAAAGGATGGGGCTGTTGTTTGGCAACAGGATGCCATTAAGGCCCTGCGTAAGCACATGAGCCTGACCCAAGCCCAATTTGCCCAAGAGTTAGGTGTGCGTCGACAAACGGTTAGCGAATGGGAAAACGGCGTCTATGATCCCGATCGCTCAAAAACAAAATTTCTAGAACTGATTGCTAAACAATCCAATTTCCAGAAAATGTTGTCAGAACAACAATAGTTGTTTGACTTGTGTCCGGTTAGCGGTCAAAATAAGTTATGCGATCAGGTGTACTCCTGGCGCAAGTTTTTGATCATTACTATTTCGGAGATTACAGCTGATGCTGACCGATCCAACCAAAGGGGCAACTGCGCCCACAGTTCCGCCTGCTCCAGAACCGCTAGCTGAACATCAGTTTGAGATTGTTCGCCATATGCTCTTTGGTAGCCTTACCAGTGTGCACCGGACTATCCAAGAGCTGCATAGTAAGCATTATGCTGAACCCAATGATTGGAGTAAGCCTATGTCTACTGGACGGCCTAATGAGGTGATGGCGATTTTGACGAAGAAGGTGAGAGTGGCTTAAAAGAGCAGCTTTTGGTATAGCTCGATGGGGAGCTATCTACAAAGGAGTATGCTACTGACAATAGAGCATACTCCTCTGGTTTATACAGTCTCTAAGCAACAGAGACTAAAGGTCTAACATCCTGGATGCCACGTATTCATTCGCGTTGAAACCTGCCAACTCTAATAGCATTGCTCCAGCTGGTAGAGAGACTTCAATGGACTGAATACCGTCTGTAACTTCGAAACTCTCAATCGGACGACCATCAACATAGATGTCAACACGGGTAAGCCCCAGGGTTTCTACTTGAAGGGTAAGCGTGTTTTGATTCAACGTAGTTGTCACATTCAACCTACGCACAGACATCCTCGATAGGATCTCTCCAGCCTTGTTAAGGAGATCGATATTGCCTAATAGCAAATCATTCTTTGTCATGTGGTAGCGGGAATCTGGTGTGATCCCTAAATCTTCCACCGGGGTACCTGCTTGTTTGCCAACCCGGAGGGTACGGCGAATAGCAACCCGCATATTAGCCCCGCCGGGTAAGTCCTCATAGGGTGTTCCATCATCCGGTGGACTAGGAAAGCGTAATAATGCTTGCAACAGACCATGGGTCCAAACATTGGCACCGCCCGCTCCCGTATTATCATCGATGCCAAGTACATGGCCAATGTCATGATCTTGGAAGCCTGCTGCAAAAATATCGGTTGCACTGTAACAACGGGCATCGGTGATCAGTACTACGGGGCCGTGATATCTCTGGCCGATTTGATTGGCAAAATCAACGGGCGTAATGGGAAAACCACCTGAGTAGACAGCACCCGTTTTTACTGAACGACGAATTGAAGGTACCCAAGCTCCAAGGTCAATTTGACCGGTGGGATTGGTTTCATGTCGCTGACAAATACGTAGGTTGAGAGACGTATTAACAAACTGAGTAGGCTGTGGTGCTATATCGACAGGCGTTAGCACCTGTAGCAGGCCTTCACTGGCCCAAATGTGCCCCCCCCCATTGCCCCGAACATCCAGAATTAAACCATTCTGCGGTAGTAATTCAACTAACCGAATAAACTCGTGAATAAATGCCCCTGGATCATTCACACTAAACGTAAAGATCCGAATGTGTCCAAACTCTCCAAAGGTTGTGTTCACACTTTTTGCGTGGAAAACACTACCCATGGTGGTTGGCACTGTCTGCCCGGCAACCGCTTTTTGGGTGGATAGTTTGGTTTCTTTCGTTTCTGCTGCCAGTACTTCTGGCGCAAACAGCATTTTCTTTGTTTCTTGAGTGATATGAGCTTCTAAATCAATCCCCTGAGAAGCTGCGCTTGTACTCAATGAATCTGCATTAGCCTCAACAAACGTTGGTGGGGAGGACGTCACAATCCAATCTTGCTTAATTTCGCGATCAATACCGTCAAGATCGGTGTAACCAATCACAACCCACAACGCGTCTGGTGGTAATGAACGTACTAAAGGACGAATAGTGAGTCCATCAATTCCACGAACATGGCGGGCTGCTAAATTACTGCCTGCATGTAAATCTCCAGATAATGCAATGGCGCGACCAATCGGCACCCCATTCCAAAGCTTGATTTCTACACCCGTCTTAAAGTGTGGATGCGAGAATCCCTGAACAAAGTGAGTGGCAATATAATGTGGCTCACCGTTTTCAAAATATTCTTCAATCTGGAAGGGTAAGAAAGCAATCTTGCCTGCAAATGGAAAAGGTAAAAGATAGTTTGTATGTAGATCCCGAACAGAGTTGAAAATATCCAATATTTCACTGTGAAATGTCAGTTCACTCTCTAATTCGGCATCCGTTTCTTGTTCAAGGCGATGTTTGATTAGACGCAGTTTTTGAATAGGATTGACCCCATGCATCGATTCCTTTAAAGGCAAATGAACAAAATTATCCTCAAAAAGAATGAGAGCTTGTTCAACGATTTGTTTACGTTTGTCGAGACTTAAGACACCAGCAGCCGTCTCAAGAAAAGTTTTTAGGTCAGTTGCATCAGCTAACTGTTGTTTAATAGCAGGATGAACGCTATTTAAAAAAGTAAGACCAATCTTTTCCTTATCATGACCATTCAACTTGGAGCTTCTTGTCGCTGACGTGATTCTTTTTGCTCGTTTTGTATCTAGTCGCACCATGGTTTTTCTCCCACGACATTATATATTACGGTTGACAGACATCTTTTGGCAGAGTGTCTGCGCAGAGTGTCTGCGTAGAGTGTCTGCAGAGTGTCTACAATTCGCGCAATCGTTGACTATTCGGCTTCTGAAAAACACTTTCTATTGGCTTGTTTGCTTGTCTAAACCCCTTAGCATAAGCTTGAAAACTTACTAGAAATTGGGCTAGCTAGTTAGCTCTTAGAGAAAAAGATCATCTATGTTCCCAGCATGATACCCTAGGCGGAAAAACCTCTGCCTAAGCTCCAAAATCGTGACGATTAGGTCGTAAAGTTGACAATTCAATCTAAGAACTTAAGTATAGTCACCATTTTTAAGTTCGCTTTGATCTATTTAAAGTTTATTCATCATTCCGTCTTAAATTTTGATGCTTTAGTGTTGGTTGCGATCGCTAATAATGGCCTTTAATCCATGCGTACTACAGCCTTTGAATCGATTACTAACATTCCCGGACAGGGAATACTCTTTTTGCCATTCCGTATATAGGCCATCGTTTCTTCACTACACACGACAGCATCAAACTGCTCTGCTTCAAATGTTTTTGGGGCCATAAGAAGTTCTACTGTATACCTTAGGCCAGACTCGCCGATTGCTGGCCAAATAGCCATAATAGACCCAATGTACAGCAGGTATTCTTGATGTCTCAGCCTGAAACACCTGAAAAGCAAAACTGGATTGATCGCCAGCTGGATCAGTTGCTCAAGCTGTTAAACGATCGCCTGTTTAAGCCCCTGGATCAACTGACGATTTTGCTGCGGCTATTTCTGGTGATGGCTCTGACAGTATGGTTTGGTTTTACGGCTGTCGACCTGTGGCATTCGGTCAGTTTTAATGTCACCCATCGGCCAATTTATCATGTCAATTTTGCTGTGGGTGGCTCTGGGGGAGAAAGCTATATCCTGGGTAAGGCCATCAAACAGGTGGTTGAAAATTATCATCCCAATATTCGTCTGGATTTATTAGAAACCGTAGGCTCTGTCGATAATATCAACCGGTTAGACGCCGGAGAAGCTGAGCTGATTACGGTGCAATCTGACATTACCCCTGGTCCCAAAGCCCAAGCTGTTGCCACGCTTTATCGGGATTTATTCCAGCTACTGGTACAGGATAAAAGCAGTATCGACGAGTTTACAGATCTCAGAGGGCAACGTATTGGTGTACAGCGAGAGAGTGGGCAGTTTCTATCATTTTTAGAAGTTGCCAACCATTTTGATCTGACGGCTGAAGACTTTGATTTTGTTGGGGTGGATGATGACGAAGCGGCCTTTGCCTTTGAGACGGATCGGGTGGATGCAATTTTTCGGGTGCGGGCTCCTGGTAACTGGATTATTCAGGATATGGTGCAATATCACCGGGGACGCTTATTGCCCATTGAACAAGTCTCAGCCATGAAGATTAAGCACCCGGCATTTAAGGCGGCGACCATCCCTAAGGGGACCTATCACGGTAGTTTCCCCATCGTGCCCCCCAAGGATATTCCCACCGTGGGTGTGTATAAGATGTTGTATGCCAGTAAGCAGACGAATAAGCGGGTGGTGCAAGCGATCGCAACCATTCTGAAGGATCATCATCAAGAGATTTCGAACGCTATTTCACGGGATACGGTTGAGGTGAAACCATTGGTGGCCAACATTGGTCGGCCTAGCAGCAGTTTTGGCATTCCTATTCACCCTGGAGCCGTTGCAGCCTATAAGCAAACCAAAACAAATCCGTCTTTTGTTGCAAGGAACTTTGATTTTTTGGCATTGTTGTTATCTATTGTTGTACCCATTGCATCCTGGATTTGGGAGTTGCGATCGCGAGCTGAAAAACGTGGTAAAAGCCTCTGTGAAGGCTACATCAACGATGTGATCAAAGTTATGGATGACGATGACGACGCTGCTCCTGAGCAAACCCTGGAAGAACGGCAGAGGATGCTGTATCAAATTTTTGACCGGGCTGCAAAACGGTTAGTGGATGAAGATATCTCCCAAGAAGCATTTCGTACATTTAACGAAGCCTATAAAACAGCCTGTGAGAAAATTGAACGGGATATAGAAGCCAAAGCCCAGCACCATCAGTCTATTCAGCAACATCTAACGGCCCAGTATATTCAGGACCTGGTGGTGATTCATCAGGCCGATACCCTATCTCACCAAGACAGTTCGCAGCAAATGGAACGGGTACTGCAGCGTGTGCTGGATGATTTGGCATGCGATCGCATCTCCCAAGAATCTTTTCGTACGTTTATAGAAGTCTATAACACGACAAAAGAGTCTCTTCAGCAGAATAGAATAGAAGACATAGAGGGGCCAGAAGCAGGGGGCATCGAAAACAATTCCCGACAGTCAACAAAGATAATCTCGTAGGGGCTGCGCCTCGTGCCAGCCCTGCAAAGCCTACCCAGGCTAACCCATTATCTTGTCCAGACGCTGCCACCAAATCCCCCAGTTTTACGAGTGGCGCTCAATCGTCCAGCTGAGTCAATCTGCAATTCCATGTCACCGGACTGGTTAATGCGGCCCTTGGGCACATCCGACCATTCTCCAACCACCCGATTTCCCTGAATTGTACCGTGGAAGACATTGGTCCAGGTTGAGCCACCATCACCACTTTCGCCGTACCACCAAAGAGTGTTACCAATCTGGTTGAGGTAATAGGTACCCCCATCATTTCCTCGCCACTGCCCAGATAGGTTTTGGGTTGTCTGAGGTGAGTCTACCTGGGGTGAGTCTGTTAACCTTTGACTAAAGCGAAAATCATCTACATTGATGTGCCCCCAACCACTAGACGATTCATCCACAATGCGAATCACGCCAGCTCTGCCAGCATAGGGGGTTAAATCCCAGGTGACGCGCTGCATAGTCTCACTATTCTGGCCAGAGGCCATTAACTGGGGCTGACCGCTGACCACCAGTTCAACACGGGTTTGAGGGCTGCTGCCACCTCCGACCAAAAAGCTTAAGGTCCCCGAGGGAATCCTAAATCTGGCTGAGGTCAATGTGCCTTGAGGCCTATCTCCCTGCACTGCTCCCGGACGTTGCCCTGGTCGTCCTTGATAGTTTTCATAACCGCCAATCCAATATTGCCCCTGGTGTTGAGAAGCTTGGCCCCGATTGCGAGCAGTCGGATTGTCGCCCAGGGTGGGCTGGTTAGCAAAGGCTGTTCCCGTTTGCTGCCAGCCCTGTAGGTTGCCCTCCTCAAAGTTGAGGGTAAATGGCAAACTTGGATTCGCCTGAACCCGCCCTTGCATAAGCAAAGAGGCGCTAGCGGTTGCAATCATCAAGCCAATGCCAAATTTACGACGCCATTGAGCGGTCATAGGTATAATCTCCTCGATTACGGTTAGGTGTGTTACGTCATTCGTCTTTAATGCTGCCTTTCCTTGAAGCTGCAATATCACTACATAAAGCAGCATCAGAAAACGTGCGTTATCCGTAACTCAGGGGAGAATGGGCCAAATTATGCAAAAGGGTAGAAATTTATAGCAGTGTTCGATTGGGATGGGTGTATTTCGATGGTGTTAGGGAGCGGGGAATAGAGAATTGGGGGTGTTTTGGGGCGTTTGCAGAACTATAGCGCTTACTCAATAAAGCCTTTGCGTAGATAATTGCTGAAGCCATCCACCAGGGTGACCATCGCTAACACCACGATCAGTAATGCTGAGACCTGTTGATACTTGAGAATACGTAAAGCGCTGATAATTTCTAACCCAATTCCACCTGCGCCAACGGCTCCTAAAACCATGGATGCTCGGAAGTTATATTCCCAGCGATAAAAGGTGACATCGGTCATCTGGGGAAAGACCTGGGGCAAAATGCTATGGACAATGACCTGGGGGGCAGTTGCACCTACGGCGCGGGCGGCTTCGACTGGGGCCTGGTCGCTAAGTTCAATAGCTTCAGCAAAGAATTTACCCACCATACCAACCGAATGTAAGCCTAAAGCCAGAGTGCCTGGGAGCTTACCAAAGCCGACTGCTGCCACTAAAATCATGCCTAAAATCAGCTCTGGGATGGCACGGGTAATATTCAAAATGGTGCGAGCACTGTGCAAGGCAATGGGATGGGGGGTAGTATTTCTGGCGGCGAGTAACCCCAGGGGTAAGGAGAGGCCAAGGGCAAGGGCAGTGCCAGCAATGCTCATGGCCAATGTGTCAAAGATCGGCTCAATCCACTGGGGAAAACGGCTAAAGTCAGGTGGCAACATCTCCCCCATCAGCTTGAAGATAGCTGGAATGCCGTCAGCCATGCGTTCGATGTTGAACAGTTCGACACTGATAAAGCTGATGATGATGAGACCGAGGAGGAGTAAGACTCGTATAGTGTGTCGGAGCCATCTGCGTTGGTGTTGTCGCAGGATGCTATTGAGTGGAGAAGAGTCAGGGGGTTGACTGTTGGTGGTCATAGGGGAGAACTTCCTGTGATGGAATTGTGTTTAGAACTGTCCTCCCCTTTAGGGGAGGTGCTGCAAGCAGAGGGATTCTAACCGCTAATGCCAACACCTAACGTTAAAGACTCACTGCACAAACTCTCCTAAATCCAAGTTCAAAATATCGCCTGCCTTGCGAATGCCGTTATAATCTTTATCTTCCATCGCCGCAAATCCATCGGCCTTAAATGGTCCCAATACGGATTCATCATTCAGCTCCAAAAATGCTGTGCGAATGTTTTCCTTCAGGGCTGGATCTAAATCAGAGCGCATGGTCCAGGGATACTGAGGTATGGGTTCCGACTCGGCAATAATGGTTACTTTCTCAGGGTCAATAGTGCCCTCCTCTACTAAAGACTCAAAAATGGGACGGCTCAGGCCCCCTGCTTGGGCATTGCCATTCTGTACAGCCAGGGCAACGGCATCGTGGGCACCTAAGAAAACGGCCTCATAATTCTCTCCTGACTTGAGACCCGCTTCAGCTAAGGTCAACTCAGGAAATAAGCGGCTGGAGGTGGAAGCTGGATCGCCTAAAGCAACGGTTTGGCCCTCAATATCAGTAAACTCATCTACTCCAGCCGCTACATTGCCAATAATGATGGATGTATACATTGTTGAGCCACCTTTTAGGCGGGCGGCAAAGGGCTCTAGATCACTCTTGGTTTTGGCTAAAACATAGGATAGGGGACCAAAATAGGCCAGGTCTAACCGCCCATTACTGGCGGCTTCGATCATGGATGAATAGTCTGTGGTAACAACTAGCTCAATCTCTTTGTCTAGGGCTGCTTCTAAATGCTGGACCAGACCCTGGTTGTCTTGGATGATCGTAGCGGCGTCTTCGTCTGGCAATAAGGCAACAACTAATTGAGATGGATTCGCTTTCTCGGCGGTTGATGAGTTTGAACCAGTGCATCCAGCTAAGGTAATCACTCCTATTAAGCCAATACTGGTCATTCCTTGTTTCAACTTGATGCTAACCATGATGTTTTTCTCCAACAGATAACAACTTATAAATGTTTGCGATTACATGCTTGCGATCGCACCCCTCGCCAATCGCCCCTACGATACAACCGCCATTGTCTGGTCAGTATAGATTTCGTCCAGCGTGTGGTGCTCTAGCACAGACGGCGGGCCATCAAATATAACGCGACCATGGGCTAAGCCAATAATGCGATCGCCATACTGTTTGGCAAAATCCACCTGATGCAGGCTCAGTAACGTGGCAATCCCATCGGTTTTACAAATGGTGCGCAGTAAAGACAGCACCTTATGGGCACTCGTTGGATCTAAGCTGGCAATCGGCTCGTCTGCCAACATGAGCTGGGGCCGTTGTGCCAAAGCACGGGCGATACCAACACGCTGTTTTTGACCGCCACTCAGAGCCTTGACCGGTGTAAGCGCCTTATTCATTAACCCCACTCGCTTCAAACAATCTACGGCAAGTCGTTGATCTGTCTGGGGTAGAGGAAATAAGCTACGCCAAAATGAATGGTAAGCCAATCGCCCCATTAGGACATTCTGTAGAGCAGAATGCCGCTCAATCAGCTGATGCTGTTGAAAAATCATACCGGTACGCTGACGATGCAACCGTAATGCTTGGGGCGTGGACAGTTCTCCCATCCCATCAACCATTACCCGTCCTTGGGTTGGGGGCGTTAAATGGTTAAGCGTTCGCAAGAGTGTTGATTTTCCAGCGCCGGACAAGCCCAGTACCACTACAAACTCACCACGATTGAGCTGTAATGATACAGATTTCAGTGCAGTGACACCGTTCCCATAGGTAACACCCACATTCTCAAGACCAACAATTGCAGCTCCTTGCATTGACACGCCCCTTCTGGCTATAACCCCATTGCTGAATTAGCGATGGACCATTGCTTAATTAGCATGGACCATTGCTGAATTAGCGATGGACTTACGCCCATGTGGGTGAACCAATAGCATATAACTACAGAGGTAGGGTTGATTATTTTGCAGAGAAAAATCCCATCAGCCAGTTTTTGTAGAGGCGATTAAAGGGATGCCAGGTTCCCCTTTTCTCTTACTGAATAGATTTCACATTGATGCAGGAAGATGGGCTGGCAGGAGAGAGATCGCCGTAATCGCGAGAAAAAGAATAGATGAGAGAGTTTCCAGGCTCGCTACATACTGAATTTGAGCTGCTTTATACCAGTCTTGCCAGCCGATAACCAAACAAAATCTGAGTAACGCTATGCTAAATGCTGACGCTGTAACGGGAGCCAGCCAATTGCAATAACAAAGTGTTGCAAGCGATAGAATAGCGATCGCATGGTACACAATGCCTGGCATTAATGCTGCTGTCCGGGTTTTACGCAGCTTGACCGTGAAGATAGCACTGCCAAAAAAGCAGGTGTTTAACAGCCATAGGCCAACAATGGCAGCGGTGACAGTACCCGTTGTGGCGATATAGGCAAACGGTGCCGTCAGGCACACAGCAGCAAAGGTGAGGAGTTCATTGGCAATGGACCGGTGTTGCCGCTGGAAAACTGCGATCGCATCTAAAATTAACGTTGCGATCGCAGCCCCATATAGCCACCAAAGCATGGGGGATTTCAGCGCCAGATAAATCGCAATGCCCAAGGCAAGGCTGCCATATAGCCCACCCCAAACCAGAAAACGAGGCTTCCAACTACGCCGTTGCCGGATTTGTAACACCAGTGGATGTTCTGCCTGAAAGCCAGCAAAGGCACTGATCAGCACCAGGGTTGTCGTCCAAGTCCACTGCTGTGCTGCCGCTGCTCCCGTCAGAAATGACACCAAAAGCACGACATACACCCCATGCTCTGGCGAAAGAATTGGATGGTGCCAGGCTGGAACGTGGGAGCCAGCCTTAGGAGCTTGGGACGTATCAATAGTGGGGTTACTGGAATCAGAAAACGTCATAGCCTTATCCCCTGAAATGGTTCACTTAAAATGGCTCACTGCCCTTAAGACGAGGATAGTCTCGTAAACATCAACGTAGCTGAAGCCCACGGCAGGTGCAAGATCACTGCCCTGCCAGGGACACGATCTAAATTAAACCGAGACTGTGTTTTTAGGATTGAGAATTTCCGCAGGATAATCCGCACCTTCTAACATAATTTCAGTAATCGCTGCATAGGCCTCCGCCCAGGCAGCTGAAATCTCGGGTGTCCAATTATCTTGCAAGATAGTCTCCATGGACTTCAGTAATGTACCACCGACCATCGGGTAGTGCTCCGGTAGGACTCCATACTTAATATGGCGAGTGCCCAAGCCTTGCAGTGCTGCTGTTAATACATCAGGTTTAACAAGATTCTCCACCACCAATACCAGAGAAGCAAACAACTTTTTAGGTTGCTCCTCCATATTCGTATGGGCAAACAGAGGCTTTACCTGGGGATAGTCCGAAAAGAGTGTGCTGTAGAAAAGGTCACTAAACGCAGATTGATCTTCCTTGAGGAGAGTAAAGCTAGTCTTTAGCAAATCAGGGTTTAAGGCCATTGCAGAAACAATCTCTACTGTTGTTACCTCAACAGTCTGCCAAGATACCCTGCGCATCACCATGAGCTACCTCATATAGGGAATAGGGAAGCGATACACTGAGTCACTGAGTCAATTTACTGAATCAATTTACTGAGTCCAAAACTGAGCATATTTTGCCTGTGAGCTTGCCTAATCTGGAGTCAGTTCAACTCCTGGAGGTCTTATGGTACAAACGTTACCCCAAAAAACTGCTGGCTTATACGTGCAGGACCAACCCCTGGCATTTCCGCTGAAGCATACCGATGTGAAGGCTCAAGTCAGTGGCAATCTTTCCCGTGTGGAGGTGACCCACAGCTTTGAAAACCCGTTTACGACAGCCCTGGAAGCCACCTACGTTTTTCCACTACCGGATGAAGCTGCTGTGGATACGATGACGATTCGGTTGGGCGATCGCACTATCCAGGGCCGTATCGAAAAGCGCGAAGACGCCCAGGCCATCTATGAACGGGCTAAGCAAAAGGGTCAAACCGCCGGACTGCTAGAGCAGGAGCGAGCCAATATCTTTACCCAGTCCCTGGCCAATATTCTGCCAGGGGAGGCGATCGAGGTGGTGATCACCTACAGCGACCAGCTGCCCTACAAACAGGGGGCCTATGAATTTGTCTTTCCCATGGTGGTGGGGCCACGCTACATCCCTGGTAATCCCATCGCTGAGGCAGACACCACCCACGGCTCTGCAGCCGCACCGATGACCCTGAATCAAGATACGGATTTAGTCCCTGATGCCAGTCGCTTAAATGGACCAATTATTCCGTCAGATATGCGGTCGGGCCACGATATTCAAGTCACCGTTCAGATTGAAACTGAAACAGGGCAATGCCCATGCGATCGCACCAAGTTGCAATCCCCGTCCCACCAAATCGTGGTAGATACAACAGAAAACCTGACCCGGATTACCCTCGCCCCTGGCGATACTATCCCCAATAAGGATCTGATTTTGCGCTACCAGGTGGCTACGGAGACAACTCAAACATCTCTCCTGACTCAGTTCGATGAGCGCGGTGGCCACTTTGCGGTGTATCTAATTCCGGCCCTGGTCTACGACACCGATGCCTATATTCCTAAGGATATGGTGTTTTTAATTGACACATCCGGCTCTCAGTCAGGGGCTCCCCTGGCCCAGTGTCAGGCACTGATGCGTCGGTTTATTGAAGGACTGCATCCCCAAGATACGTTCAATATTGTTAACTTTGCCAACACGACTCAGCAGCTGTCTCAGGTGCCCCTGGGCAATACGTCCCGTAACCGTCAGCAGGCGCTGAACTATGTTGATCGCCTACGGGCCGGTGGTGGGACCGAGATGTTACGGGGGCTAAAAACTGTACTCAATTTGCCTCAGCCCAATTCGGAGCGGATTCGCAATATTGTGCTGCTGACCGATGGCTATATTGGCAACGAAACCCAAATCTTTGCTGAAGTGCAGCAATCTTTGGGCCTAGCGACTCGCCTCCATAGCTTTGGGGCCGGTAGCTCAGTCAATCGCTTTCTGCTCAACCGTGTAGCAGAAATGGGCCGTGGCATTTCCCGGGTGGTCCGCCATGATGAAGGCATTGACCGCATTGTGGACAAATTCTTTGGCCAAATCAACAATCCGGTATTGGGCAATCTCTCCGCTCATTGGGAAGGCGCTGGCGAGGCACCTAGTCTTTATCCCATGGCCGTTCCTGATGTGTTTGCCGAACAACCCCTGATGCTGTTTGGTCGTAAGACGGATAAACAGCCGGGTACTCTCCACATCTCTGGAATAGCAGCTGGGGGAAACCCGTTTAAGCAATCTCTGGCCGTTGCCTTTGACTCAGCCGGGAATCCAGCCATTGCCCAACTGTGGGGACGCTCGCGCATCAAAGAGCTGATGAATCAAATGGTCAGTGGTGAAACCACCCATGGCGTACAGGCGGTCACCGAAACAGCCCTGGCCTATCAGCTGTTGTCGCAGTACACCGCGTTTGTGGCCGTGAGTGAAGAGAGCCGGGTTGCCCACCCCAATAATTCAATTTCGGTGAATGTGCCAGTGACTATGCCAGAAGCCGTTAGCTATGCAGGGGTATTTGGGACAGTGGCTGCAGCACAACCCATCAGAAGCCGTGCTCGCCCTGGCAGTGCTGCGCCTAAAGGTCGTCACGTTACCCTATTTAGTAAGCAGGCAGCTCCCCCACCGATGCCTGCTCCAAGCATAGACGCAGAAAGCAGCGCTGATTTAAAGGCTGATTCTATGTATGAGGCGCGTTATATGTCTCCTTATATTGCTGACGATGGGGATAGTAGCGATGGGGTCGCAGATACCGTTGATAGTGCAGTCAGTGCGTCTATGGACGAAACTGTGCTTCCTGGAGCTGCTCCAGCAGAGGTCGGTGCAGGCTCCGATTCACCCCAACAGATTCAAGTTGTTAAGGCAGAAGGACTTAATGATGCTGCCCTAAAACAGCTTAAACACCATCTTCAGCAGCTCCAGTTGGCCAATCCCCCCGCTGGTACCCTCATCTTTGAGCTGGTGATTCAACGGGGACGGGTCAAACGGGTGATGTTAGATATGGAGGCGTCAGAACTCAAAGATCCGTTTGTGATCTCTCAGCTGCGACGCATACTGATGGCGTGGCAGTGTCCCCAAATTGTGGCTAAACCTTTACGTTTAGAGCTACGGGTGCAGCCTTAGACAGTGTTCTGCCTAACCTATGCAACCGATCTAAACCGTGCAGTTCAGCTAACCTTAGCTGGACTGCGTTTCTTTAGGTTGGCACTGTTGTTCTTGCAGAATTAGGGTTGCTAAGTGCGTAATGGAGAGGAAAATAGCTGCGATCGCAAGTACATAGCTGTGCAACATGTACATATGCTGCAGGGTAAAGCTACTGATGCCGCTACCGCCAGATAGCACATCTCGCAGTGTGGGACCCACTAGCGGCAATGACCCTAAAATATTGAGTTCAATCTTAAACCGCCAGAATCCCGTTTGCTCCCATGCCAATACAATGGCCGTCCAACTTAATGCCATAGCCGTCAGGGCCAGCAAAATACCACTAATCCAGGCTGTCAACCAGGGCAGTAGAAACTCTCGCCCCAAAAACATAACAACAATTTGAATCAGAGAAAACACAATCAGACCATTGCCCGCAACATCGTGCAAACTAAGGATTAGAGTGCCATTAGCCACGTTGTTCGCAATCATACTGAGCGAGGTGTGTGCACCTAAAGCTGTCGGCTGGTAATAAAATGCCAGCATCACACCGGTTAAGGCAGCCATGCCACAGAGTGTCAGCTCTACAATTGCTAAGAGGGTGGCAACGCGCTGAAGCCTATAGCGATAGGGTTTATGTTGTCCAACAACAACGCCCCTCTCAGGCGTTTGCCAGGTTCTCGATGGGAAACAATCTTTTATTCGATTCAGCAGCCACCTGAAAAAGATGCCGCTAGCTACATAACTGACAAAGTAAAACAGACGCCAGCGAAAGATTAACGTCGCTTGCCAGGCTGGATACTGCTCCAGTAGCCCTGGTCGAGACGACATAATTGCCCTGAGCCAGTCTTGATATTCTTGCCAATCATCAGGAAAACGGTTGATAAAATTTGCAATTTTGCCAGCTAATGCCACATCCTTATCAGCCATGTCATACCCCCTTGGGCTCCGGAATCCAATGAGCTACATTCTCTAACTGCTGGCGTTTTGCATCCAGCGCTTGCACCCCTGTGCCCGTAATTCGGTAATACTTCCGCCGAGCCCCCGTGTGCTCCTCAGGCAGTTCATCACCCCATTCAGATTTGACAAAGCCTTTCTGCTCAAGCTTTTTCAAATTGGGGTAGAGCGAGTTAAACCCAATTTGCTTACCGCCACTGTTTTCAATCGCCTCTATGATTTCTAACCCATAGCGTCGGCGCAAACGCAGCGCTGACAAAATAATTTCCTGGTTAGGAGTCAGGCTCAAATTTTGATCACCCATGGCCACCATGTTGGAATTTGCTATCCAATTTTAATTATATTATCTAATTAATAGATATACCCATTTAAAGTGACTAATCGAATTATCTTTGAGCCTCAGAAAATACACGGAGTCATGCGAAAGTAAAGGATGTCTATCACAGTTGGTTGAAGCTTATCTCTTTCCAGGTATTTTTCCTGCATTCTATGAATATGGTTATGGAAGTTATGTCCGAAAACTGAATTTAGGCCATTGTATAAACATAGAGAGCAGACATACTGCTTCTTCATTCTATAGCCAGCTCACTATAACGAAACAGCCTCCGGTGCCTGTGGCATTGGGGGTTATTAAATGTAAGCTTGCGCCCATGGTTGATAACAACTCTGATGACAAACGTCATTTTTCACCATGACTTTCCGATATGGAAACGCGTTGATGCAGTCTGCTAAATTTCAAACGCTGTTCCACTTTTGTGGTAAATCCCATGAACCGACTGCACCTCAGCATCAGCCTGATGATGATCTCCGCTAGCCTGGTGGGAAATAGTGTTAGCAGGTCATGGGGAGCACCGATGCATTCAGGGGTAAGCATCAGGATGGCGCATTCAGCAGTTAGCGATCAGAAAACGTTACCTCCCCTGATGGATCGTGAGTTGTTTTTAGCTGATCCTGAGATCATTGGAGCTCAACTCTCTCCTGATGGCAACTTTATGGCGTTTCAAAAACAGCTAAACGGTGTCATGAACGTTTGGGTTAAAGGCATTGACGAGCCGTTTTCTGCTGCGTATCCGGTCACATCTGATACAGAGAGCCCAATATTCTTTTACTTTTGGAGTGCCGATGGTCGCTATATTCTCTACATTCAAGATAAGGGGGGGAATGAGAATTTCCATCTCCATGGGGCAGAACTCGGCACAGCCCTGGGTGAGACGCCTGTTACTAGAAATTTAACGCCGGTGGATAATGCCACGGTACAGCTCTATGGCATTCCCCAGCAGACGCCCAATGAAATTGTTATTGGGCTTAACGACCGCGATCCAAAGTTTTACGATGTTTATCGTCTCAACTTGACGACAGGAGAGCGTTCGTTAATTATCCAAAATGACGAGA
This sequence comes from Adonisia turfae CCMR0081, assembly GCF_011009555.1. Taxonomy (GTDB): domain Bacteria; phylum Cyanobacteriota; class Cyanobacteriia; order Phormidesmidales; family Phormidesmidaceae; genus Leptothoe; species Leptothoe turfae. The sequence continues at coordinate 355,227 of NZ_QXHD01000003.1, forward strand.
CTATTGCTGATTGGACTGTTGACCAGAGGGGGACTGTGCGGTTGGCCCATCGTCAATCTTTAGCAGGGGGTAACGAACTTCTCAAGGTTGAGAATGGCAATTTTCAACCCATTTATAGGTGTGCATTGGAGGAAACCTGTGCTCCAGTGCAATTTCATCCTAACGGTCAGCAGATATATCTGAAAACCAATCGAGATACAGATTTGACTCAATTAGAACTGCTTGATTTGGAGACGGGGCAAAGTCGATTGGTGGAGACTGATCCGGAAAATCAGGTGGATTTTGAGGGGGCGTTATTTTCCAATGTGACCCATGAGTTGATTGCCACCTACTATGTGGGCGATCGCCGTCGCATTTATGCAAAAGATGAGACCTGGGCGACTGATTTTGCTTTTCTTCAACAGCAGCTCCCCGGTGTGACGCTCTCTCTTGATTCTGTGACGCGAGACGACCAACTGGCCCTCGTTGGGGTGCAAAGTGATGTTAATCCTGGTGCGATGTATCTCTATGATCGCCGCACCCAAACCCTTGAAAAACTCTATGATGCTTGGCCAGAGCTACCGAGTGAATATCTGGCGACTGTAGACCCTATTCGTTACCTTGCCCGCGATGGCGTCGAGATTCCGGCCTATCTGACGCTCCCCCAAGGGATCACCCCAGAAAATCTGCCTGTGATTGTTTTTCCCCATGGTGGCCCCTGGGGCAGGGATACCTGGGGGTATAGTCCCTTGGGGCAGTTTTTTGCTAACCGTGGCTATGCTGTACTACAGCCTAATTTTCGGGGGTCAGCTGGCTATGGCAAGGCGTTTCTCAATGCGGGTAATCAGGCCTGGGGCAAAGGGGTGATGCAGCACGATGTCACCGATGGAGTACAGTACCTGATTGACCAAGGTATTGCTGATCCAGAACGTATCGGCATTACAGGGTTCTCCTATGGGGGGTATGCGACCCTGGCCGGACTAGCCTTTACACCTGAGCTTTATGCGGCTGGGGCTTCTCTGTCGGGTCCCTCAAACTTGATTACCTTGATGCAGGAAATACCACCCTACTGGGTGCCGATTCGGGATAGCTTAAGCTTACGGGTTGGCAATCCGGATGATCCTCGCGATCGCAACCGTCTCATGGCCCAATCCCCGTTATTTGCAGCCGATCAAATTCAGGCACCGCTATTGGTTGTGCAAGGTGCTAACGATCCACGGGTTCCCAAAGCTGAGTCGGATCAAATTGTTGCTGCGTTGCGAGAGCGTAACCGCCCGGTGGAATATTTGGTGGCCCTGGATGAAGGCCATGGCTTTCGTCAAGAAGATAATATATTTGCCACGACCGCTGCCCTGGAGCGCTTTTTTGCCAACCATCTTGGTGGACGCTATCAGGCAGAACTTTCTCCAGAATTACAAGCTCAGCTGGAGATTTTGACGGTGGATATTGAAATGGTGCAGTGATGTGAGTTCTTGGTTTTTGGTTCTTGGTTCTTGGTTTTTGGTTCTTGGTGGCCGAGCTTTTGTGTACAGACATTCTTGAATAGATGATGGGAGCAGTATGATCAAGCTTTATCACAATCCGATGACGCGCTCTTTGCGGGTGCTGTGGCTGTTGGAAGAACTTGGGTTGAGCTATGTGTTGGAACCGGTGGAGCTGAAGCTACCCGAGGACGGTAAGATTTTTGCCCAGGACACCCCAACCGGACGATTTCCCACCCTAGAAGATGGTGCCATTACCATGGGTGAGTCAGGGGCGATTATTGAGTATTTACTTGAATGCTACGGTGGCGGTCATCTCGCTCCTACCAAAGGGGCTCCTCTACGGGCTAACTTTTTGCAGTGGATGCATTTTCCAGAAGGTACCCTGAATCCCTATATCAATGCTATTCGTCGGTTTGAAAAGACTGCACCAACTGTTGTAGCTGCCATGAAAGAGGAATTGGATATTGCGATCGCATGTGTTGATCATGAGCTAGTTAACCAGTCCTATATTGTTGGTGATTCATTTACAGGGGCCGATATTATGGTGTCCGTCAGTTTACTGGCCATCAACATGCTCGATCTGTTATCCGACCAACACAGCAATATTGCGGCCTATTTAGAACGATTAAAACCAAGACCGGCTCTCATCAGAGCGATGCAGCGTTAAGCCTCGTAGGGGCTATGTCTTTTATTAGCCCAATGCATGTCGCTTAATTGTCTACACGGGCTTCATATAAATCAGTACGAGAGACGTTATTAGGAGAAACCGTAATGGTGTCTCCATGCGGTGATATCCCCCCAAAACTACCAGGCAATACAGCAAGCTCTTCGCCGTTAAGACTATATATATGGGTATAGATTGTTGGGTAAGGAGATGAATCGGTGAGTTGAGAAGTGGATGTGATAACACTGTTGTACTCAGGCCAAAACTGTCTAAATTCGCCAGTATAAGTCGCGATTTCAGTTCCATCTAATGTGTACAGAGTTGTTGTTTGCACGTCATGGTTAGTTATGACCACCCCTGCTCCATTCGGTGTAAACTCTCTGAATAGGCCGGGTAGAACTGCTACCTCAGCATTGTTGAGAGTGTATATTCGAGTTTCGGCACTCTCAAATGATCGCGTTATGATTCGCTGATTATTAGGAGTCAATGTAGGAAAGGTACCTACATATGATGCTATTTCTTTGCAATCAAGACCAAGCAAACGAGAGGTGTTTACTTCTGTAGAAGAAATGAAAATTCCCTGACCGTCAGGTAGAGCCCCAGTACCATACCCTGAATATGTTGCTAATTCCACTCCGTCATAGCGAAACAGGCGTGTTTGTCCATTTCCGAAAACAAGGACTTGTTGTCCACCTGGCATTGCTTGCCAGCCTTCAATGTCACCTGGGAAAGAAGCGATTTCTTGTCCATCCATGTCGTATAGATAATATCGACCTTCAGTTTTGGAATAGGTGACTAAATCTTGCTGTGTTAGAGATTCGCCGAAGTAGCGCCCTCTCAATGTGGCAATTTCATGGCCTTCAAAGGTGACCAAACGGGAAATGTCGTTGGGGATATCATGGATTACGAGCAGTTGCTCATTAGGGATAAACGTGGTGGTGGCCCCTTGAAGCTGAGCAATCTCTACTCCATTCAGAGTCATTAATCGAGTGGTGTAGTCTACATCTGAAGATGCCCTCAAACTTCCTGGTGACATCAATGCCATGATTTGTCCCTCAGGAGCAAACCCGATACTGGTGTCTGTAAAGGCCATCCGCTCTGTGCCATCTAGGTTGAATATGCGAGTCTGGTTGCTATCAAAGTCATAGGTGACTAGACCTTGGCCATCGGGAGTAAATCTCTCAAATCTACCGGGGAACCTCGCCCCTTCTTCAACAACTAGGGACGTCATCTGAGTGTTTTGCTTTCCTCTATTTGCTAGGGGGGAGGGAAGCAAAGGATCATTTGTGAGTGCCACCACCGACCTGTTTATGCATCCTTGCAAAACAAATACCAGTGTAAATATCGCTAATCTTCGAAAGCCTAAAACCTGCATTGCAAAAAATCACACCGTCAGAATTAAGATAGCAAAGCAATAAGTATTAGGACGATGCCTGTCCAAGTGTTAATGCGTATCGTGCGTCGGGGTGATTGAAAACTATTATGAGATATCGAGACAGTTGTTTATACCCGTCATCCGTCAGTTTATTCTAAAGTACACAACAGAAACCACATTTGTTCAGCGCTAGTGATGAACTTTTGTCAATGCATAACTCCTATATTTAAATTAATCTTAATAGACTTGAGTGTATCAAAGACTAAAGACTATAGATTTTTATCTATAACAACATGTTGTTGTCATTAAAAAACTCTAATGCAGATGCTAATCAATCACACATCCATTAGCAAGCTATTAAGCCTAAAAATCCCTATTATTACGATGTACATCTTCTATGTGTGATCGTAAACATCAAGATTCTGTTTTGCTAGCATCAACCCATGCGGGTGTAGGCAGATGAGAGTATCCTTATTTTGCCTTGTTAGCATCAGCTCATAGAGAATCTTCGGGTAAATCTTTAAACGTTATGGTGCAATCTCAGCTGAAATCTCGTTCCAGTCATGAACTTTCTGTTCATGAGGCCATCAAGCGATTGGATAGTGACCTGACTCAGGGGTTGACAGCAGAAGAGGTTGCCAGGCGCTACGAGATTTATGGTTGGAATGAGCTGCCTGTTAAACCAGGAAAACCGGCCTGGTTGAGATTTCTCCTACAGTTTCATCAACCACTCCTCTATATTCTGTTGATTGCAGGCGCAGTTAAAGCATCTTTAGGGTCTTGGACTAACGCCGCCGTTATTTGGGGCGTAACCGTCCTTAATGCCATCATTGGCTATATTCAAGAAGCTAAAGCAGAAGGGGCAATTGCCTCCTTGGCAAAGGCTGTGACCACAGAAGCAACGGTTATCCGAGAGGGGCAAATGTTGCAAGTGCCATCTCAGGATTTGGTGCCCGGAGACATCGTTTTGCTGACATCAGGAGATAAAGTTCCGGCAGACTTAAGATTGCTCAAGACGCGTAATCTACAGGTGGATGAGTCAGCTCTCACAGGGGAGTCTGTCCCCGTGAGCAAAGCTATTCAGCCGTTAGGGGATAATACACTGTTGGCAGAACGGATAAATATGGCCTACGCTGGCAGTTTTGTTACCTTTGGTCAGGGTACAGGCATTGTTGTTGCCACAGCAGATGCGACCGAGGTTGGCAAAATTTCCCAATCCATGGAGCAGCGGGTCAACCTGAGTACGCCCCTAACGCGAAAATTTGCAAAATTTAGTCGTCTGTTGCTCTATGGCATTTTGACCCTGGCAACCCTGACGTTTGCCATTGGTCTGGGGCAAGGAGAGTCCTGGGAATATATGTTTGAAGCGGCGGTGGCCCTAGCGGTGAGTGCGATTCCGGAGGGCTTGCCCGCAGTAGTAACCATTACCCTGGCCATTGGTGTAAACCGCATGGCTCGCCGTCATGCCATTATCCGTAAGCTGCCCGCTGTTGAAGCCCTGGGTGGAGCAACGGTGATTTGTTCTGATAAGACCGGCACGCTGACAGAAAATCAGATGACGGTCCAGTCAATTTATGCTGGTAAGTTTTATCAGGTGACTGGCACAGGCTACAGTCCCAAGGGGGACATTACCATAGAGACTGATCACGGTACGGTCAGCCCATTTGAGACTGGCGTGCCAGTTGCCTTAGAGAGCTGTCTCACGGCTGGTGTGCTTTGTAATGATGCACGTTTACAGCAAATGAAAGATGACACCTGGTCAGTGGTGGGGGATCCCACTGAGGGGGCATTGGTCACAGCTGCAGCTAAAGCCGAATTGAGTCAATCTGGGTTAGCGGCCATAAAACCTCGGTTAGATTCAATTCCGTTTGAGTCTCAGTATCAGTACATGGCAACGCTACACGATGCCCATCCCCGAGTCATTTATGTCAAAGGCTCAGTCGAGGCTATTCTTGCTCGCTGTTCCTACATGATGGATGCCTATGGCAACAGGATTCAGCTGTCATTATCCGAAATTGAGCAAGCGGTAGATTCCATGGCAGAACATGGATTACGGGTGTTGGCATTTGCTCAAAAAGAGGTGGGTGAACATCACCATGCCATCGATCATGACGACATCGATACAGGGTTAGTTTTTCTAGGGTTACAGGGCATGATTGATCCGCCCCGACCAGAGGCGATTGCAGCTATTCATGCCTGCCGCTCCGCTGGCATTCAGGTCAAGATGATCACTGGCGATCATATTGCCACGGCCCGTGTGATTGCTCAACGCATGGGTATTCAGAAATCTAAGCAGGTGATTGCCTATGAGGGGCAACAACTGGCTGCCATGGACGATGGCCAGCTGACCCAAGCGGTTGATGACGGTGATGTTTTTGCGAGGGTTGCGCCCACTCAAAAATTGCGGCTGGTGGAAGCGCTACAGCGTAAGGGGGAAATCATCGCTATGACGGGTGATGGTGTCAATGATGCCCCAGCGTTAAAGCAAGCGGATATTGGCACTGCCATGGGCAAGGGAGGTACAGAAGTGGCCCGAGAAGCCGCTGATATGTTGCTGACCGACGACAATTTTGCCTCAATTGAAGCGGCTGTGGAAGAAGGTCGCACGGTTTATCAAAACCTGAGAAAAGCGATCGCATTTCTCCTACCCGTCAATGGCGGTGAATCCATGACCATTTTGATTAGTGCCTTACTGGCCAGGGATTTACCTATTCTTTCGCTTCAGGTGCTGTGGCTGAATATGATCAATTCCCTCACCATGACCGTGCCCCTGGCCTTTGAGCCAAAGTCTAACGGGTTGATGCAGCAACCGCCTCGCAATCCCAAGGAACCGTTGCTAACCAAAAAATTATTACGACGAATTTTAACCGTTTCGTTGTTTAATTGGATTTTAATTTTTGGTATTTTCGAGTGGGCAAAAGCAACGACGGGTGATATCGCGGTGGCCCGAACAATGGCGATTCAATCTTTAGTTGCCGCTCGGATTATCTATCTATTGAGCATTAGCCAACTGGGGGTGAGTCTGTTCAACTACATTAGTCGTCGCTCTAATTCGGTAACCAATGCACCGATCTTGCTCGTAGGCATTATTGGAGCTGTTGCACTACAGCTAGTCTTTAGCCAGGTGCCTCTGATGAATATACTCTTCGAAACAGCACCGTTGACCTGGAACCAGTGGCTCATTTGTTTGTTACCCATGATTCCTATGATTCCTGTTGCTATCTTGAGCAACGTCATTGACCCACACCATAGCAAAGCTATCAATCATCGATGACTCCTCCACACCCATAGCTAAGGTGCTTGCGCTTAAATAGTCACCCCATTACCCCATCACTCATCCACCCATCTACAGCCCCAACCTGGGTCTTTATTTTTGTTCAGCCCCTTAAGGACTATTAATGGCGTTAATGGCCTCACAGGTTTCTCAGATTATTTAATTAAGTTGAGCATTAGGCAGCATCTGGTAGCTGTCTATGCTCATATCTGAGAGGGATTGCCATGGGTAAGCATACACATAAGATTACGTTACCTATCAGGTATCCCCTCAAGCTTGCCTACATCCTTTCCCTGATCATTGCGCTGGTGGTGGCAATAACCTCCATCACGGGCGTACTCTACGGTACGGTTGTCTATCCAGCCGATGACCTGTTTCAGGCATTTATGCCCAATGATGTGGTTAATCTTTGTCTCGGTATACCGATATTACTGGGCTCAATGTGGCTCACCCGACAGGGCCAGTTGGTCGGTCTATTATTTTGGCCAGGTGCGATTTTCTTCGTACTTTACAACTATATTGCGTATATTTTTGCCCTTCCTTTCAACATCATATTCCTGCCCTGTTTGATATTGGTTGTGTTGAGCGCTGGTACGCTGGGCTACCTGGTTGCAAGTATTGATGGACCAACTGTTAAACAACAGCTGGTCGGCGTTGTACCGGAAAGGGTCAGTGGCTCTACCTTAGTGGGTTTTGGGTTGTTGTTTTTCTTGCGAGTGATTGGGGTTATGGTAAATGCTCTCGTTAGCCAAACTCCAATTGCTACAGCAGAATTTTCAGTGTTAATCGCTGATTTTATTATTACTCCAGCTTGGATTATCGGTGGTATTTCACTGTGGCGGCGTCAAACGCTGGGCTATATGACAGGACTGGGACTGCTCTTCCAGGCAAGTCTGCTATTCATTGCCTTGCTTATGGTGATGTGCTTGCAGCCTCTCTTAACAACAGCTTCTTTGAATGTGGCTGATATTGTCGTTGTCGCCACCATGGGTACAGTTTGCTTTATTCCCTTTATTCTTTTTACCCGTGGTATTATCTCACGTCATTACTCACAGGTTTGAAACCTTTGTTTACAAGTACAGCAATAATAACGCACACAAGTATGCCCTTCCTTTCTTATGTGTGCTGTTGCTCTTTTTCTCTGGAAATTATGTCCTTTAGCCAGTGCAATCGATAATTCCCCCTTTACCGTATACTGATTACCTGATCGAAAAAAGATCGTCTTATCAAAGAAACGTAATTATTATTTCTTTTTTTCTGAGATATTGGGACAAAAGAAATATTATAGTCGCCCATGGCAGGCATTTTTATGTTCTTCCATTCCCTATAAATGCTTTTCAATGCATTGTATAAACCCATGTCCCCAGACAAGAAAGTGCATTTATTGCTTGGACTGATAAAAACAATTCCGCTGGAATTATCGTATAGACCGTATCCAGGTGGTTTACATTTAAAAAATGCGCGCAAGTCTTTTATTGATAAAAAATAGTAAAAATCTTTGGGGAAAGAAGCCCATACCAACGATTTGGATGAGTGGAGCTCTTCTAGGTCATCAAACAGAGGGAGCCTTTCCATCTGCGTAAGTACCGGTTGTATGTCTGGGCGACAAGGCCAAATCTTTACTTTACTATCAACGGTATCAATAGGCATAAAGCCTGAAATACCCACTATTGATCCGGTTATCAGGTTTTCTTCACTCTTGTTGACTTTAAGCAAAGGTGTCCACCCTGCATGGTGAAGCGGGAATAGGATTAGCCCTACTGTATCAAGCTGATCTATCCAGTAGGGGGATAAATCCATGCAACCAACAGTTGCTATAATCCTATCGTACGGGGCTTTTGGTGAGAATCCCTTCAAACCGTCGCAGCACACTACTCCTATCTCTGAATATCCAGCTTTTTTCAATAGCCGATGGGTTTGCTCAACTACATCAGCCTGGATATCCAGAGAGGTTACAAGACTTTGAGCACCTACTATCTCAGCCAATAAAGCAGCGTTGTATCCTGTTCCTAGACCAATTTCTAAGATATTTAACCCTGGTCGTAGCTCAAGCTGCTCTAGCATTCGGGCCATCAGTGATGGTTCAGATGATGAGCTTGATGCGGCAGTTTGCTTAAAACGAGTAACAAGAGAGCTATCAGAGTAAATAGTTCTCCATATCTCCTGCTCCATTTTGTCGCTTACAATGACTAGTTCTTGCTTGTTAGCCCTAGAAAGTTGAAAGCTCTCTAGCAATAAATGCCTTTGAACAGATCGAAATGCGGCTTCGATAGCTATAGTTTTTATAGCACCTTTAGTAATCAAGTCTTCGATTAGACCTTCGACGTAACTTGAGATTGAAGTCATTTCTATCCAAGCATTGGGTGGGTTTGAACTGATTTAACATACTCGATGAATGTTGCCTCGGTTTAATGCCGAATAAATACAACCGTTGGTAGTGAGGTGAGATTATCTCAGTCAACTACCTAATAAAGTTTGTCCTATAGTAAATTATCAAACATAATTAAGGTTTCAGGAACCAAAGACTCAAGAGAAATCAATCCCTTTTCAACTTGTTTGCGAAATTCCCTAGGAATATGCCAGGGTGTAAATCGCAAGAGTTTTGGTTCTATTCTTTCAGCAGTTGGGGTAAATGTCAGTGTGCACAGCTCAGGTGGTTCTAAAAAGTCTTTATCTGCTTGCTGCGGTCTAAAGTTGGAATACTTCTCAGTTGTAAAGATTTCATCTTCGGTTAATAGCCTGAGTTCAAATAAGAGTTGGTATTGTCCAGTGGGTATATCTAGTCTAGTGACATCGAAATTTCCAGTTATTTCAATATAGCCATCCCCAGGTACGTTAAAAGGAACAAGAATAGCCCGAGTGGTCTCAGGCTGTATCTCTAACTTCTGGGAATGGTAAACCGTCAGCCAGCTGTCACCATTGGCAAGGTCAAAGGTCACACAATTTGGGTACCAGGCAAACCCTTGAACATCCCGTGCATGATAGCCTTCGTTTGGCATATCACCATAAGGACCTGATGGATGAACCACCATAACATGTCTGGTATGTGCTGCATAAAAAAACTTATCCTCAATTAGTTGCATGATGCAGTGACTCTATATGTAGGTCCTATCATTGCCAATGCCATTAATGACAATGATACTACTCATTACTCTGAGAAGTGAGCAGTAATTGTCTTGCTACAGGTTCGGGTGACAAAGCACCAACTCAATTAATTGTTCTTTAAGTTTATAAAACAGAATCGCTATCACACTACAGGTTGTCGGTGACCTGCCACCTCAACAAATGAAGTGGCCGCTTAATCAAGTAAACAGCATAGACATAAAGAGCTGAGCAACGTTTACCTGGTTGCCAATAGCAAGAATATATTAATTGCTCAAGTCAGTATCTCTATAGCTGATGCATATTTGCAGCCTAGTGTTCATCTTTTCCATATCATTCAATAATCTACCAGGGTCCACAAGGTGTCCCATCATCCACAGGCCTGTTTTACGGATCGAACCGTCAAGATATTGATGCAAACAGGCAATTACTGGAATTACCGTAAACTCATAGGCACTGTCATGTTCAGAAATAATATCAATTTGTTGAAGGTGTCCGTCCTTTTTGCCTTCAGCTTTTAGCAAAAAAACAACGCCCTCTGTGGGATGGGAAAATGTATTAATTCCAAAGGCTAGTATCTTTGCCCAAAACCCCCTAAGAAACCCTTTCTTGATCTCTTGTGAAAACATGATCAGTGGAAAGATCAGGTAGTCTGTAAACCAATTAAATCCTGTTGTATAAATCCCCGTTTCCTGTAACCCTAGACTTTCTGGCAAAGATTTGATTTCTACCATATCGATGGGCATGCTACTGCGCACACCAAACTCAGGCCCATAATCAATATTGATAGCGTCTTGATAGGTGCCAATTTTCCATTGACCATTTTGATAAATTTCAGGTCGATAATCGGCTACCATATCTACTAACTCATAGAGAGACTCAGAATTGTCAAGCCGAGTATTCATCACAAAAGCGACGATCGCTTTGTCATACTGATCAAAATAGTCAGCCCCATGGCGAATAACGGTGGCTGGTAGTCCAGGATGAAAGCCCGCCTGGGTAATAAAGCAGCATCCAGCCGTCGTTATCTGGTGTTGCAGAGTTTCTAATATGGGATATACAGTTTGTTGAAAGTAGATATCTAAATAGTCAGTATGGGTTGCAACGGCTGCTTCTGCGATCTGCTTTGCCCATGGTGTGGTAGTAGCAGCCACCAACAGAAGATCAATATCATGGAGAGCGCTATGCAGACTCGCTACATCAGATGCATCGACATAGCGAGCCGCAATTCGTTGGGGTGAAAATTCTTTTTTTAATTGATTGACAAATTCTGTGGCTTTTTTGAGCCTCCTACCTGCAACGATAATGTTGACGTGGGTTTCTTGGAGGAGATGGCGACAAAACAGTTTTCCTGTTCTTCCATATCCTCCCAGAATTAATATGGTTAGATTATTTTTCATGATCGGCCTCAGTCCCAAGCCCAGGACCTATGCTAACCATCCTACTTTGGCTACTTGCATACGGCACAGTCAAACCGTATCTAGCAGCTTTTTATTTATCTCAAGTATTTCAATAGATGGGCTGAATTCGGCTAACAACAAAGCTTATATGTATCACAAAAGCTAGCTATTTATTGCATCAAGCTATGTTTTCAATAAGTGCAAGCTTTTTTTTAACTTTTCTATTATTATGAGCATATAACTAATCAGTAATTAAGGTCAGAACTTCTTTACCCTGTAGTATCTCGTCCCTTGCTCAGTGAATTCGTGCGGTGGTTGAGGGCAAGCTGTGCAGTTAGTTGAGCCAACTTTGAAGATAGAGGATTGAATTTAGCTATGGCAAATGTTGTTGTCATTGGGGCAGGTCTAGCTGGACTGCCTGCAGCCTATGAGTTACGTCACTTACTTCCCCACAAACATACAGTGACGTTAATCTCTAATGAGCCTAAGTTTACGTTTATCCCAGGCCTGATTCCGGTCGCCCTAAACTTGAAGCCGCTAGAGCATGTTCAGCTTGATCTTGCTCGTTTAGCAAAACGTCATCGCTTAAATTGGGTGCCTGGTAAGGTGACAGATCTTAATCCGCAAACGCAGACTGTTACCGTCGAAGATAACCTTGTTGTTCCGTATGACTACCTTGCGATCGCAACCGGGTCGTCCCTGGCCTTTGATCAAATTCCTGGGCTAGGTCCCCATGATGGCTATACCCAGTCTGTGTGTACTCCAGATCATGCTATGGGCGCACGTCAGGCCTGGCTTGATTTTCTCAAAGATCCTGGCCCCCTGGTGGTTGGAGCCGCACCTGGTGCAGGCTGTTTTGGCCCAGCCTATGAGTTTGCCCTCATGGCTGACCATGAATTGCGTCGTCATGGATTACGGGAACAAGTCTCCATCACCTATGTCACGCCAGAGCCATACGTCGGACATTTAGGGGTCTCTAATGTGAAACATGCCAGAGAGTTGACAGCAGACCTGATGCAAAAACGTGGCATTAACTGTCTTGAGAATACTGCCATCACAGCCGTAGATAACAGGCACATAACCGTGGCCAGCGGTCGTCAGCTACCTTTCAAATACGCCATGGTTTTACCGGCTTTTTACGGGTCTAATTTCATTAAAACGGTGCCGGGTCTGGGCGATGAAAAAGGCTTTATTCCCATCTTGCCAACCCAGCGCCATCCTGACTTTCCCTCGATCTATGCGGCGGGGGTCAGTGTTAAATTACGGCAGCCCGATCAAACCCAAATACCCATTGGATTACCCAAAAGTGGTCAAATGGCAGAAGCTATGGCGACAGCCGTAGCCCACAATATTGCCGTTGACCTTGGCGCTATTCAATCTTCCCACCAGGTTCCTACCTTAGAAGCTCTCTGCTTTGCTGAATTTGGCGATACTGGCATTGCCTATATTGCTGCCCCCGTCCTACCTGATCCTAAGACTGGTAAACGAAAATATTCCTATGCTGTACGTGGCCCCTGGATCGTCTGGGTCAAGGCTGCATTCGAAGCCTATTTTATGGCCAAAATCCGTACTGGAACGGGTATGCCCTGGTTTGAGAGGCTAGGCCTACGCGGACTATTTGGGCTCAAAATGCTTAAGCCTCTTCCAATCGCTTCTACACCTGATTTAGGAGAAGAGATTCATGCTCGTCGCAGTTTCCAGCATCATACTCCTCAACAACATACTGACTCAGATGTTGTTGAGGAGTGTAGTGATAATCTGCATCATCACGTGTCATCAGCAATTCCAAATTCCGACTTAAGAACAGGTGTCTGTGTCCTGGAGCTAGCAATCGAGTTGTGCACAGCGTGCCCCTATCCGATAG
>NZ_QXHD01000003.1:368378-395835 GCF_011009555.1 Adonisia turfae CCMR0081
GTGGGCCTCCACATAACTGACCGTCCTGGCATCAACCCCGGCTTGATCCAGAGTCCGACGAATCAGGTCTGCTTGAGCCTTGGGATTGGGCACCGTATACCCATTGGTTCTGCCGCCATGGTTGACCCGACTGCCCCGAATGACGGCGTGGATCTGATCGCCATCGGCCACGGCGTTGACCAGGGGCTTCAGTAAAACAACGGCGACACCCTCTCCTGGTACAAAACCGTCGCCCCCGTTCCCAAAGCTACGACAGCGCCCATCTTTTGAGAGCATCTGGAGAGTTGATAATTCAACGTAGTTGGCAGGATGCAGGTACAGGTTTACCCCGCCCGCCAGGGCCATGGCGCAGTCACCCAAGCGTAATCGCTGGCAAGCTTCATGGATAGCAGTCAGCGATGAGGAACACATGGTGTCCACCGGCATGCTGGGGCCTTTGAGATTCAGCAGAAAAGACACCCGATTCGCCACGGACGCAAAAGACGTTCGGGGTTGCAGGGTATCCCCCATCTGCCACAGTTCCGGTCCGTACAGGTCATAACCGGTCTTGGTGATGCCCGCGAACACTCCCACGTTGCGATCGCAGCACTGCGCCAAGCGAGCGGGGGTGTACCCCGCATCTTCCAGGGCCGACCATGACGTTTGCAGAAACAACCGTTCCTGGGGGTCCATTCTCAATGCTTCCTGGGGAGAAAGATTGAAAAAGAGCGGATCGAAGTCGGCAAATCCCTCCAGAAATGCCCCCCATTTGCCATAGCTTTTACCCTGGGCCACCGCCTGCTTTGGGTCTGGCTCATAGAAACCGGCTAAGGGCCAGCGTTCGGATGGAATTTCTGTCACTACATGGGTCCCCGATCTCAACATTGACCAAAACGCATCCAGGGTTTCGGCCTGGGGAAACCGAGCACTCAGCCCGATGATGGCAATCGGCTCCTGGGCGGTGGGGCTGGGTTTCCTCCCTGAGCCCCTACTGACTTGCTGCCCTCGAGCCTCAGGGGGGCGGCTGTTATGACTGTCATTACTATCTTGAGCGGGGCTCGGATCCGGTCGCCCAGTCAGCCCCGTGGCCATCGGCTGGGACGACAGTGGGGACGCCAACGACAGCCCCGTCCAGCTGGCGCATTCCGCCGGAAAGGTGTCGACAAAATAACTGCATAGGGAGGCCAGGGTGGGATATTCAAAAAATAAGGTCTTAGGGAACTTCTGAAAGACTGGTGCCAGCTTTTGGTTCATCTGGGTGACGATGATCGAGTCCACGCCGAAGTCCTCCATGGACGCCTGGACATCGATCCGGTCTGGATGTAATTGAATGACCTCGCCAAACAGCTGCACCAGCCGCCCCAGGGTCCGCTGCCAGAGTCTTTCCCGAGCATGGCTGGCGAGATGGGGCTGGCGAGACCGTCGGGATTCACTCTCACCCACCGGTTCCTCCCTAAGGAATGTCCTGCGCAGCTGGGCAGCATCACCGTAGGCGATCATCACCTGGGCTTGATTGGCCGCCAAGGCTCGGTAGCAGGCGTCCATGCCTGCCGCTACGGGCATGGCCATCATGCCTGTGTTTTGTTCCAAAGCATCCGCTGTGGCGACATCCAGCCCCATTCCCCCTTGCTGCCAGAGGGGCCAGCATAGGGCGACGGTTCTCTGGGGCAATTTCCCAGCTAGCTGGGGCAATTGCCTAGCCAGCTCGGCTGACAGCGCCTGACGGCAATGCTCGGCCCAGGCGTTCATAAAGCCATTGGCGGCGGCGTAATCTGCTTGCCCTGGGTTACCCATCACCCCAGACACCGATGAAAATAAAATAAATACCTCGGGGGCCAGGGCGGCAAAGGCCGCTGCCAAATTAACGGTGCCGGATACCTTGGGGGCCAGGACGTCTCTTAGATCGGCTGGATTCTTTTTGAGAATAAAGCTATCCCGCACCAGACCGGCGGCATGGAGGATGCCATCCAGTCGGCCAAACTGGGTTTGAATATGGTGGGCCAGGCGATCGACGGAGGCGCGATCGCAAACATCGGTCTGGCAATAGTCCAGGCGAGCCCCCCTCACTGCCACATCGGCCTCAAGCTGCCGCAGGCTTTCCCGTTGGCCATCGCTGAGGTCGGAACGTCCTGTGAGAATCAAGGTGACGTCCTGGGCCTGGGTGGCAATCTCTCGGGCAAACAGCAACCCCAGCCCCCCCGCACCCCCGGATATCAAATAGACGCCGTTGTCCCGCCAGGGGGGAGTCACGGCGTCCGTCATGGCCAATTCTTGCCACGTTTGCACCAGACGCTTCCCATGGCCATAGCGGATGTGGGTGTCCCCCGGACAATGGCTGTCCTGTATCAGACGCTCCCCAATCGCCGCCATCCCCTCGGATGGATCCACTTCAATCACCTGACCGTGGAGGTTGGGATTTTCCTGGTATGCAGTTTTTAGCATCCCGCTAAGACCGCTATGCAGCTGCGCTTCACCCCCGGTTGGCACCACCAATTGAATTAATGTGGTCGCCTGGGACTGGTCCCGGAGTAGGGTGCGGAGCAGATCAAGGAGCTGGGCCGCGTAATCCGCGAATCGCCCATGGATTTGATCAGCCTGGCTCTCCATAAGGTGGCAGGTGATGCCCCTGGCCTGAAACCCAGCCCAAGCGTCAGGGCTATATTCACCCAGATCGCACAGCAGGATGTAATGCTGTGTCCATTGGCCCTGGCTGGCCATCAAGGGCCTGGGCTGCCATTGCGGCACCATCATTAAGGTAGAGGCTGACGGCGTCGGGCTAGGAGAGGTTATATCCCTGTCAAACCAGTAGCGATCGCAATCAAAAGGATAGGTGGGCAGGCTGACTCGACGCCGGGTACCCGGGGCATGCAGACGGTGCCAATCAAATTCCCCACCCCAAACCCAAAGGCTTAGCAGTTTGTCGTACTTGCGGTGCTGTATCCAGGCCGCCACAACATCGCGCAGATCGTCATCACCACTGAAGGCCAGGGCATCACGGTGCCCCCCCATCTGGCCCCGATGCAGCCTATGCTCATCGCTGCCATTACGGACAAACCGTCGTAGCTGATCGATCAGCTCATCCCCGGAAGAGACCACGCAGCCCAGGCGTTCCGCCATCGCTTCGCGCCCAACTTGCAGCGAGAAGGCGGCATCGTGCAACCATTGAGCGTCTATCTCCGGCATTTTTTCCAAATAAGCCAGGAGCTGACGGGCTGAGCGTTGCAAGCCCGCCTCATTTTTCGCCGACAGCACAATCACTGCCGGTTGCCCCGCATCAGCTAACCCAGCAGTCTGGGGACGTTGAACCTGCTGAAACTCCTCCAGCACGACATGGGCATTGGTGCCACCGGCCCCAAAGGACGATACACCAGCCAACCTTGGATACTGACGCGATTCGCCCTGCAGTGCCAATTCAGGTCTTGGCCAGGGACCGGCCTGGCGCTGGACGTAAAATGGTGTTTTCTCAAAGCTGATATTTGGATTCAACGCTGTCGCATGCAAACTGGGGGCCAGCCGTCCATGTTTGAGCTGCAGGACAACTTTGGTGAGACCGGCGATACCCGCCGCCGCCTCTAGATGACCCAGATTGGATTTGACGGAGCCAATGGCGCAAAAGCCAGTGTCATCTGTGTCCGATTCGAAGGCTAGGGAGAGGCCGGTGATCTCAATCGGGTCGCCCAATTCCGTACCCGTGCCATGGGCTTCGATATAACTCATCGACCGCGCATGGACCCCCGCCTGCGCTAAAGCCACCTGGATCAGATCCCGTTGGGCTAAGGGATTGGGCACCGTGTAGCCATTGGTCTTGCCGCCATGGTTGACGCTGGAGCCCCGAATGACAGCGTGGATGTTGTCCCCATCTGCGATCGCCCGCTGTAGCGGTTTCAGAACCACCGCCCCCACCCCTTCCCCAGGCACAAAGCCGTCGCCGCCCGCCCCGAAGGATTTGCACTTGCCATCCTGGGACAACATGCCACTGGCACACAGTTCGACATAGCTCGACGGATGCAAGAAGAGATTCACGCCCCCGGCGATCACCAGATCACAGGTGCCCCGACGCAAATGCTCACAGGCCTCATGGATTGCCGTCAACGACGATGAGCACATGGTATCGATGGGCATGCTCGGCCCGTGGATATTTAAAAAATAGGAAACTCGATTGGCCGCTGAACTAAAGGAAGTACGGGGTTGGAAGCGACCGCCACGGGCTTGAAAATCAGCACCAAACAGCTCGAACCCCGTGCGCGAGATGCCGACAAAAACCCCAACTCTGCCACCGTACTGGTCTGCCAGCATGGTGCGTGTGTGACCGGCGTCTTCCAGGGCCTCCCAGGTGGCCTGCAAAAACAGCCGTTCCTGGGGGTCCATTTTCATGGCCTCGCTGGGGGGTATACCAAAAAACAACGGATCAAAATCGGCAAAGCCTGGGAGAAAACTGCCCCACTTGCTATAGCTTTTAGTCTGCTTGACCGCCTTTTCCATATCTGCTTCAAAGAAGCCATCCAGGGACCATCGGTCCGCCGGAATTTCTGTGACGCAATGGTGGCCAGCTTCCAGATTTTTCCAGAATGTATCCAGGTTGTCCGCCTGAGCATAGTGACCGCTAATACCGATAATGGCGATTTCGGAGGCCAGAGCCGGACCGTCACTCTGCCCCTCACTCTGACTCTCACTCTGGGGGCGATGGCGTTCAGCAGATACCGTGGTTTCGGTGCCTGCCAGACCTGGGGCAGACACCACCGGCATAACCGCCTGACTAGGGGAACTCTTGGCCCTCAGCACACGTTCCAGAGCTGGCCGTTGATGGTGAATAAAATGGTCAGCCAGGGCGTCAATGGTCTGGGCCTCAAACAACAGGGTACTGCGCACATCTCCAAAATTCGCCCTGAGTTTGGCGTTAACACGATTGATTAAAATCGAGTCGATGCCATAGCTTTCTAACGGTTCTGTAGCTGCGATTTCGTCGACCCGCAGCTTTAGGGTGGCGGCCATCAGCTGTTTGAAGTATGCGACTGCTTGCGATCGCAAAGACACCTCAGCCCCGCCCCCCCTGCCATTGCTATTTATCGGCACCGGCGGCTGATGGTTAGCGGTCTCCAGAATGCTCTGGCGCACCCAGCCGTCACTGGCCGCTAAAATAACCTGTTGTCCCAGACCGTGGGCCCACTGACCGGGGAACACCACCGGATCAAACCCTTCATCAGCCAGTACCCGCCGCCAAGTTTCTGACGCCAGCAGGGGCGACCCAGGGATGCGCAGAGCCTTGTCCTCAGGACGCCACCACCCCTCCAATAAACCAAAGGTGACATGGCCCCACAGGGTTTTATCCTTGACCTCATTGATCAGCAGGATGCCATTGCACCGCATCGCCGTTTTCACGTGGCGTAGGGTGTGACGAATATTTTTCGTAGCATGTAGGATGTTGGTCGCAATCACAAAGTCGTAACGTCCAGGTTCAATCCCCTGGGACTCAGGGGGCGACTCCACATCGAACAAAGCCGTGCGCAGGTATGGATGGCCAGGGGCATACCGTTCCCTGGCATGGAGCAGAAAGAACTGAGAAATATCGGTATACAAATATTCCGCAATCCCATGCTTGAAAGGCTGGAGCTTTTTCAACACCTCTACGGTGGTTCCGCCCGTGCCAGCACCAATTTCGAGAATGCGTACCGTCTGGGTTTCATCTGTCGTCAACCGCGCCCCTAAGATCTGCACCAGGGCATCTGCCATCAGGCCGTTGAACAGATCGGCCACGGCATTCCCCTGGTATAGATGCTCAACCAGGGCCATGGAGGCATCGGGAAAAATTACGTCGGTTGCCCGTTGCCTGCCTGCCAGCATATCGGGCAGGGCGCGCAGGCAGATTTCCGCCAGTTGCCATCGGGCCTGATTGTCCCTACCAGCCTGGGCGCGGGCGTGACGCCACTGGTCCCACAGCTGATGGAGCGGGGGGCACTCCGTATCGGGCACGGTATAGTGCCCCCCATCTCGACAGCCCAATAGCCCCCACTGATGGAGCGCGGCCAGGCTCTCCGCCAGCCAGCGATCGTAGGCTGGCTTAAACAACACCCGTGCTTTCAACTCCTCCAGGGTGAACCTCTGTTCCCGGAAGAACCCATAGGCATCGAATATGCCAGCCAGCAATTCGGCAATTCGGCGCTCGATGGTCTCAAATTCTTGAGTTATGTCCAAGCGAAACGAACTCATCTGCTCCATGGGTCTCCATCTGTAACAAAATGTTTCGGATTAACGATGGCGGGAGATCATCGGTTTGGCGGGAGATCGATGCCGCACTAGCAACTCCGTCGATGGCATCGGGCCTGGATGTATTTACCAATGCCATTTGTTCCAACGACCCCTGCATCAGGGTCTGTAAGCCCTGCATGCCCATGGGGGGCTGAATTGGCTCGATACCCAGCTGCTGATAGCGGCGTTTGACCTGAGCCGACACTCGCTCGCCCGAACCCACCCCCCAGTAGCCCCAATTGACCACCTTCACCGCATGGGGTAGCTCAGTGTTTAAGGCTCGCGCGTAGGCATCCATAAACACACATCCCGACGCATATCCCCCATAACCGCCTGCCTTGGCAAACGATGCCATGGAGGAAAAGAACAAAATAAAATCTAAGGATTGATGGCGAACGGCCTCGGCGATCCGCACGCTGATATTGATCCGGCTCGCCAACACCCGGCGAAATCGCTCTGGGGTCATATCGGCCAGGGCCAGATCAAACACATCCATGGCGGCATGGACAATGCCGTGAATCCTGCCGTAGCGCTGGCGAATTCGTTGGAGCACCCCCTCCAGAACACCGGGCTCAGCCGCATCCGCCTGGAAGTAAGCGGGTTTTAAACCATCTTTGGCGAGGGCGTTCAGCTGTTGTTCCAGGGCCGCCGCGGGTCGTCGACCAAGCCAGATCACCTGGGCCTGATAATGCTCCTGCATCCAGCGAGTCCACACCTGGCCCAATCCGCCGCCGCCACCGACCACAACATAGACACCCCCACGCCGATAGCCATTGCCGTCTGCATCCAGCCCCCTGATTGGTAACAGCACCGGCTTAAACCACGTCCCATCCCGATAGGCCAGCGGGGTGCCCGCTGCGTCCAAGGTCGGTGGGGTCGATGGGAAAATGTCCTGAACCGGCCAGGCTGCTGGCAGGTCCAGGGCCTGAATCTGCCACTGGGGGTATTCCTGGGCAAGGGTGCCAGCCAAGCCATGGACACCGGCATGGGCGGGTTGAATGAGATCGCTACGGTAGACGGCCTGGGTCTGGGTGGTGATCACCGTCAACCGTAGGGACCGATCGCCATAGCCCAACAGCAGCAACCCTTTGACCAAATTAAACAGTTGGAAAAGCCCTGTTTCCTGGGCCTCAATCATGGCTTGCCCCAGCTCCCGCTCCAAGTCAGAGGACGGCGCAATCCAAACCAGATGCTCCACATCACCCTGCTGCCGGATGCTATCCGCCACCACGGCAGGACTGGCCGCCACCGGTAGGGTCAAAACGGTTGCCGCCGCCTGCTTACGGATGGCAGCGATCTGCTCCGGTGTGCCGCCGACAATGAGGGGGGAGGTGGTCGTAATGCGGCGCGATCCGGACGCATTTGGCACCGGGAGAGCCTCCCAACCAGGATAAAAAGCCTGTAAATTCCCATCATGGGGCGCTACTGGCGGCGTTGGCTCCATCGCAAGGGGCAGATGCCCGTTCTGGGGCATGACACCAACCCAACAACGGTCGCGGGCAAAGGGATAGGTGGGCAGGCTGACCCGAACCGGATGGATGTCACCGTAACATTGCTGCCAATCGACGGTCCCCCCATTCACCCAATGCGCCAACAAACGGCTGTAGTCACCGGACTGTCTGCATTGTTCCACCAGTGGCTGGCTGGCATCTGGGCCAGGCACATCAGGGTAAGTCTGGCCGTTTACTTCGCCGCAGAACAGCCCCCCCGGATCACCAGTACCCTGGAGGTAATGCCGCAGTTTATGCCGCATCACCTGGAAGGATTCGGCCACAAACGCCAATCGGCTTGCCATCGCCGTGCGCCCCACCTGCAGCGAGTAGGCCACTCCATGCAGGCTAGGGGCGGCCCTCCCTGACGCAACAGCAGACCGATCAACCCATGCCAGCAGGTTTTGGACCAGGTCCCGCAGGCGATCGCCATTGCGAGCCGACAGCACAATCATCGGGGTAGGCCAGGCGACCCTCGGGGACGATGGCCGAACAGTGCCATCGTATGCTTCGAGAATCACATGGGCATTCACACCGCCAATGCCAAACGAACTCACCCCTGCTCTGCGAGGCAACTCCTTGCCCTGGGGGTCCCGTAGAGCCACCCATGGCTGATTTTCCTGGACCACATAGAAAGGACTGTCCTGCAGTCGAATATAAGGATTTAGCCGTTCAGCATGGAGACTCTTTACCAGGGTGCGATGTTTGAATTGCAGCAGCACTTTGAGCACGCTGGCGACACCGGCGGCCAATTCCGTATGACCAATGTTGGACTTGACGGAGCCCAAACCACAGCCCTGACGCCCCACATCCAGCCCATCTGCAAGCAACGGATAGGTTTCACGTAATTCGTTAAATGCCGTGATCAGACCGTTGATCTCCACGGGGTCCCCCAGCTTTGTGCCGGTGCCATGGGTTTCGATATAGCTGACGGTGCTTGGATCGATGCCTGCTCGGGTGTAGGTGGTTTTTAGTAAGTCAGCCTGGGACCTGGGATTGGGCGAGGTCAGCGAACCGGCTCGACCGCCGTGATTTTCAGCGGAGCCGCGAATCACCCCATAGATATGATCGCCATCGTTCTCGGCAGCTGACAGGGGTTTGAGCAACAGCATGCCGACACCTTCGCTGCGAACATAGCCATTGGCTTGCTCTGAAAAGGGTTTGCATCGACCGTCCACAGCCAGGGCTCCGGCCTTGTTCATGCTGATGTGCACGTCCGGTGTCACCAGCGTGTTCACGCCGCCCACCACGGCCATCTCGCAGTGACCGTTTTGAATCGCCGTCACGCCATGGTGCACTGCCACCAGGGAAGACGAACAGGCGGTTTCGATCGGTTCGCTGGGACCATGTAAGTTGAGGTAATGGCTGATGCGGTTGGGTCCAACCGACGGCAGGTTACCAATGGCGGTATGGCCTTCGATCGGCATTCCTGTCTTTTCGACCAGGGTGTGGTAACCACTGCTGGCGGTACCGACAAAGATACCAGTAGCACTGCCCGACAAAGATTCAGCGGCATAGCCAGCATCCTCGAACACTTTCCAAACGTGGGTCATCAACAGCCGCTGTTGGGGGTCCATCAACTCCGCTTCCCCCCGAGAAATGCCAAAAAAGAGCGGGTCAAACTCGTCTACGCCAGCAATAAAGCCGCCCCATTTGATATTGGTTTTGTTGTCCTCATGATCCGGATCGCCGTACCAGGCAGCCCAATCCCATCTTGATTTGGGAATTTCTGTGATGCAGTCCTGGCCTGTGTTTAAGTTATGCCAGAAGGCCTCTAGATCAGGGGCCATGGGAAAGCTGCCCGATATACCGATAATGGCGATGGGCTCAGCCGGAGCAACAAAATCCTGTCTGACCGTAGCAGAGCACTGCGGTTGAGCCTGAGCCCCATTGGCCTGAGCCCCATTGGCCTGAACCCCATTGACCTGAGTACTGTTGGCCTGAGTATTGTTGACCTGAGTATTGTTGGCCTGAGTATTATTGACCTGATCGCCGTTAGAACGGCTTTGGATTAAGCTGGTCAGGGCATGCCGGTAGTCAGAGGCGATATAGTCGGCAATGCGGGCAATGGTCAGGCGCTCAAAAAAGACTGCTGGCGTCAGATCGAGTCCCAGTCGAGTATTCAAACGAACTGCCAGTTCGATCAACAGGGTGGAATCGAACCCATAAACATTTAGGTGAGCCGATGGATCGAGATCTCCGGTGGGGATTTTGAGCAAATCGGAAACGATCTGGGTCAAAATCGTTTCCACCTGTGGGCGGATCTGACTCGCCTCCGGGTTGGGCGCACCGCTGGTCCGGTCGAGACCTTGCCCATAACCCCGTTCAGCCATCTGAAGGCTGGTTCTCATCGCGTCTGGATCACCACACATCACCAATAGACGCGGTTGTTCCGCTGCCAATGCCTGGGATAGCGCCCGTAGTCCCCAAGGGGTGGGCATCGGCGTTAATCCATAACGCTGCTTGAAGGCGGCCTGGACCGCCCCATGGGTTTGAATACCGCCATCTTTCCACAGGGGCCAACCGATGGCCACCGTTCGGCCCGTCCTCTGGCCCTTGATCACAAGTTGGGAGCGGTACTCAGCAAAGACATCCTGAAAGGCATTGGCGGTGGCGTAGTCCACCTGCCCCGGATTACCCAGCACCGCCGCATTGGAAGAGCACAGGAGAAAAATATCCAGGTCAAGGTGACGTGAGGCCTGATCCAGATAAAAGGTGCCTGTCAGCTTCGGGGCCAACACCGCTGCAAAGTCCTCGACTTTCTTTTCGCGGATGATCTGGTCACGGGTGACACCGGCACAATGGAGGATGCCATCAAGGCCTCCATAGGCATGCTGAACGGATTGAATCAGGTGGTCGGCGTCGGCGCGGTCGGCGATATTGGCTTGCCTGTATTCGACCTGGGCACCGAGCGATCGCACCCGTTCAATCACCGCACGTTTGTCACCGCCCATCGGCGAACGCCCCACCAAGATCAAAGCAGCACTGCGGGTGTTACGGGCAATTTCCTCCGCAAAAATGGCCCCCAAACCACCGCCACCACCCACAATCAAGTAAACGCCGTTCTGCTGCCAATCAAAGGATTTTTCAGTGGGTGTGGGTACGATTTCCTGCCAGGACCTAATGTAGCGATCATGACCGTGATAACGAATATGTAGATCGTCAGGATGGCAGGCACAGTCATTCACCCTGGCGACCGTCTCCGAGAACAATGCCTGCCCATCCAGTTCAATCAGTTGCGGTACCAGCCATTTATATTCCGCCCGCGCCGTCCTCAAGATGCCGATCAGGCCACCATGCAAACAGATTCCCCCATGGTGGGGAACCACCACTTGCAAAAGAAGTTTCTCAGGCGAATTCAAGCCTTGGATAAGTTTTTGGATGAGTTTAAAGACCTGGAGAGCGGCATGGCCTAGCTGTGCTTCCAGGGTCCCCTGATCTGAGGCAAGAACTGGGGAAGGGATGTGATGGACCATCACCCCCTCCAAACGAGCCGCACACTCTCTGCCAAGGCTCTGGTCAAGACCACAGAACAAAACATGACGTTCATGAAACGATGGCGGTTCTGATAATCCATGGTCCGCAACGGGATGCGCAGTCCAACCGGGTTCGAAGATCAAAAGTGAAGACAACGATGAGGGTAGCGATGCAGCTAGCGGCGGCGGCAGATTTACCGATTTTGACCCGGCGTCGGACGAGAGTAGACGGGCCTTATGCATCCAATATCGTTGTCGGGCGAATGGATAGGTGGGCAAGGACACCCGGCGCGGCTGACCCTGGTCATAGAACAGGTGCCAGTCAACATCCAGCCCCCTCACCCAAAGGCTCAGAATATGGGAGAACTTGCGCTTTCTGGCCCAGGCCCTGAGCATCTCAGCGGCATCCCCATCAGTATTAAGGCACCCGAGGACCTCCTGGCCGTGCTTGGCATGGCCACGCGCCCGTTCGTTGGTTTCACCAGCCAGATAAGAGCGCAGTGCTTGCATCAGTTCGTCAAGGGATGACACCACCCAGCCAACCCGCTCATCCATGGCCTGCCGACCGGTTTGCAGGGTGTAAGCAATACTCAGCAGATCGGGGACAACGGTGTCCGGGCAGTCCAGTTGCTGTTCCAAATAGGTCAGTAGATTTTGGCCAGACACCTGCAACTGTTCCTCAGTGCGGGCGGAAAGAACGACCATGGCAGGCGACTCCAGCCGCTCTTGACTGACACCAAGGTCTCCGGTCAGGGCTCCATATTCCTCAATTACCAGATGGGCATTGGTGCCACTAAACCCAAAGGAATTGATCGCCGCACAGCGCGTTTGCCCTGGGGGCGCAACCCATGCTTGCCCAGCACTGTTCACATAAAACGGTGAACCCTCCAGATCAATTTGGTCATTGAGGGTTTCAAAATGAAGGGTGGGCGGAATATGTCGATGCCGGATCGCCTGCAGAATTTTAATCACTCCCGCCACTCCCGCCGCCATCAGGGAATGGCCGATATTGCTCTTAACCGCCCCCAGGGCACAATACCCACGCCTGTCTGTGTACTGCCGAAACGACTGCTTTAACCCCTCTACCTCAATGGGATCACCCAGTTTGGTGCCAGTACCGTGGGCCTCCACATATTGAATGGTGGCCGGATCAATGTTGAACCGATCGTAAACCTGTCGCTGTAGCCGGGTTTGGGAATCTCCATTGGGGGCAGTAATGCCGTTAGTACGACCATCCTGATTCACGCCCCAGCCGCGAATCACCCCCAGGATCCGGTCACCGTCCCGTTCTGCGTCCTCCAGCCGCTTCATTAACAAAACGCCTACGCCTTCCCCAGGCACAAAACCATTGGCGCGCTGGTCAAAGGTGTGGCAGCGCCCGTTGGCGGACAGCATGCCAGCATTGCCCGTCATCAGATGCATGGCCGGTCCCGCCAGCACGGTCACCCCGCCCGCCAGGGTCATGTCACTGTTACCAGCCACCAAACTATCGCAGGCCATGGCCATGGCCACCAGGGAGGAGGAGCAAGCCGTATCTAAAGCCAGGCAGGGTCCATGCAGATTCAACGTGTAGGCAATGCGGGCGGGCAAAATAGATGCGGCTCCCCCCATTAAGGCCTGGGCATTTAACCCGTCTGCCTCCAGGGACAGGCCGTAATCCCCGGCACCACACCCCGCAAACACGCCACACTTTTTGCCGGACAAGGAGGATGGGTCGTACCCTGCATCCTCAATACAGGCCCAACTGGCTTCTAGAAATAGCCGTTGTTGCGGGTCCATGAGTTCCGCTTCACGGGGAGAAATGTTGAAAAACAACGGATCGAACTTATCAACATCCTCCAATACCCCCATCCACTTATGGGGGGGGTGGTTCGGAGCATGGTCGCGACTGTTATAAAAGTCTGCTGGGGACCATCGCTCCTGAGGAATCTCGGTAACGCAGTCTAGGCCCTGGGCGATGTTCTGCCAAAAGGCATTGAGGTCAGGGGCCTTGGGGAATTGCCCAGCCATGCCGATGATGGCGATGCCTGCGACTGGCTGAGGAGGTACTACAGGGGTTTTGGGCGGTGGTTTGGGCAGGGGGGCAGGGGCCTGAGCTGTGCCTAGAGCTTCGGACAGCAGCGGCGATGGAGCCTGCGGCGTCTCAGTAGGTGGGGCCTGGGTGATCCGGGCCATAAATTCCGCAAACTGGCGCAGGGTGGGGTGACTATAGATCTCGACCGCCGTTATTTTGACCCCATAGCGCTGGTTGATCTTGCGCACCCAGGTAACACCGCTAATGGAATCCAGCCCCATATCCACAAATGGTGTTTCAGGGTTCACTCGCTCGGGCTTGATCAACAGTTCCTCAGCCAGGGTGATCTGCAAAGTTTTGAGAATGGCATTCACGACGTCTGAATCTGCTGCCGTAGCCACCGGCGTAATTATTACCGGCAGCGGTGCTTCGGCTGGCGGCGCTGGTTCTCCACCGTCCTGGTCAACGGTCCTGGCCAGGACCAGATCGGCAAATTTGTTCAGCGTAAAGTGGTTATACACCTCGGCTGCCAGCAGGCTAAGACCGTAATGTTGATTGACCCGGCGGACCCAGGTCACCCCGGTGATGGAATCCAGACCCAGATCGACAAATGCGGCATGGCTATCCACCCGTTCAGACTTGAGTTGCAATTCATCGGCAAGGCTACGGCGCAGAAACTCGAGGACCTGGTCACGGCGATGGTGGGTAGATGCCGCTGATGACACCGCTGTTTTCTCTGCGCTGGGTGCCACCGCCATGCCCGAGTTGTAGTATTTGCGAATCCGCTCCTGCACTTCTTGATTGCCGACAAAGGTTTTGTCGTGCATGGCCAATTCCTGGGCATAGTTCGGCTCCAGCAGGGTGCGCAGCAGACGGGACCGTTCGGCCTTACGCCTGACTAGCTCATGTCGGGATTGTCGCGCCAGTTCACCGGCCCGTTGTAGGGCCTGCCCAAGCACCTGAGCCCGTGGCAGGACATCCATGTTAATTCCCCGAGACCGCAGCTCGTGGCCCTTATATTCCCTAGCTGTGAACAGAATCTCCCGACCTAAATCCCAGCCAAACCGGTCCGGAAAAATCAACGTGGCCCCCGCTCCTGGCGTGAATCCGTACTGCATGTAGGGGCTGAAATAAAGGCTCTCTTCACTGAAGATGGCCTGATCGCAAAACATGCCCAGCGCCCACCCAGGACCGATGCCATGGCCCTGCATGGCCGCGATTACCGGAATCTCGCACTCCAGGGGAAGACTAAAAATTTTGTCGTCGGTGAACCGGGCGGTCCCCCCCTGGATCGATAACAGGGTTTCTTGGGTGCCACCGCAGGCAAAGTAGCTGTCGTATCCGGTTAACACCAGCACCTTGTAACGCGGATTGTCGCGTACCAGGGCAAAGACTTCATTGATACCGGCGATAAAGGCTTTGGAAAACGTATTGCGGCTATTGCGATCGCACAAAGTCACCAGCAGGACGCCCCCTCCATAGGCCTCGGCACGGACAACGTCAGATTGCAACAACAGTGGTGCCGATCTGCCCAGATCCTCCAGCAGAATTGAATTTGCCCTAGCAATTCCGCCAACGGCTGCCTGGGGCACCGCCGCCCGAGAGATTAACATTTGAGCCAGATGCCGTCTCAATTGCACCAAAGCTTCCTTAGGTGCCTGGGCCAGTTCCGATGCCAGGCTGGCAGCATGGGCATTGACGCGATCTGCCGGAACCACTGGCAACAACAGGCCCATCGCTTTCAATTGGATGCCCGTGAACGAGCGCTGGTCGCTCAAGAGCCCATCCCCTTTGGGGCCAAATCGCTCCTGCAAGAAAGCCTGCTCTCGCTGAGACAGTCGCCACTCCCCAGGGGGTTGAAACTGGAATTCAGCCTCCTCTGCGCACACCATAAAATCGCACAGGCTCACCAATAAACAACTGGCTCCGCGACAACGACCTTTAACAGCGGCAATGATTGGCAGCTCGAACTCCGTAAGCAGCTGGAACAAATCTGGTCCCCTCCGGTCCTTCGGCCCAGCGAACCCCGAGTCTGCCGACAGAATTACGACCCTGGCATCGGTCTGGGAAGCAACCATTTCGAGACTTTGGGCCAAGCTGGCCCACGATGGCGTCGCATCACCCACCACGATGTGATAGACGCCATCGCCGTCCTGGTGCCATGGGAAGAACCCACGGGAAGGGACCTCAGCAGATGAGGAGAGCTGCGCCTCTCGCGGTTGTGCAAAGCTCTCCAACGGCGTCAGTCGATGCTGACCCATGGTGGTCGCAGCGGGTTGAAAACGAGATGCGGTCGGTAGCTCCAGCGAAATCCCATGGGATGGCACCTGGCCATGGTTTAAAGAAGACTTTTCAGAGGTCTGTTCTTGCCCCTGGTGAGACGTTTCAGGTAACCAGTAACGATCCTTTTCAAACGGATACCCCGGCAGCCCATGGAGCCGCCGCCGCCGCCCTGCTACATGTAAAGCACTCCAGTCTATAACGGACCCACCCACCCAGGCTGCAGCAATTTCATCAAATTGTTGTCTGCCAAACCATTCCCGAATCGTTGTCTCACCTGGTGTTTGGTCTGAATGTTGTCCCCCTTGCATCACCCCAACAAAACAGCCCGGAGTCGCCGGATTGCGCAAAAAGTCTGCTATGCGCTGCCGTAATTCCCCATGATCGTCAGCCACAATGGCCAGTCGATGGGCCATCGATTCCCGGCCAGTTTGTAGGGTAAAGGCCAAATCTTGAAACTGATCGGGGTTGAGAGTCTGGCCATCAGATAAATAATCTCGCCAGGACTCCATCAAAGTTTGCAACCGTTCAGCACTTTTTGCCGAGAACACAAAGAGCGCCGCCGCCTCAACCGACGACGGTTGAGGCGGCACTGACAGTTCTGCCGCCGCCCCCTCCACAACCATATGCACATTGGTCCCGCTGAACCCAAACGAACTCAGCACACCGATACGACGACCTTGGGCATTGGGTTCCCAGTCCCGTAATTGGGTATTTACAAAGAAGGGGCTTTGGTCGAAAGCAATGTGCTGGTTCGGCTTCGAAAAGTTGATACTGGGTGGAATCTGACCATGGTGAATGGACAGCAGCAGCTTAATTAACCCGCAGACACCAGAGGCATGGACACAGTGACCGATATTGCTTTTCACTGAACCAATGGCACAGCACTGTTGTTGATCGGTGAACTGCCGAAAGGCATCGGTTAATGCTTTGATCTCCACCGGATCCCCCAGTTTGGTACCAGTGCCGTGGGCTTCCACATAGCCAATGTCCGCAGGGTCAATCCCTAGCTTCCGATACACCGTTTGGATCAATTGGGTCTGAGACAAACTGCTGGGGGCTGTAATACCGTTGGTGCGACCGTCCTGGTTCATGCCCGAACCCTTAACCACACCATAGACATGGTCGCCATCCCGAATGGCATCCGCCAGCCGTTTCAACACCACCACCCCAGCCGACTCGCCAGGGACAAAACCATCGGCCCCATCATCAAAAACCTTACATTTCCCATCCACGGAAAGCATCCCGGCCTTGCTGCACAGAATGTGAAAGTCAGGCATCACATGGATAGAAACACCGCCTGCCAACGCTAGCGACACGTCGCCTTTACGCAAACTGTCACAGGCTAAGTGAACAGCGGTGAGCGATGAGGATGACGCCGTGTCCACGGTCAAAGCCGGCCCCTTGAGATTCATAAAATAGGCGATTCGCGCCGCCAGAATAGAGGCGTCATTGCCCATAAAAGCAGACGCATCCAGAGGTAATCCTGCCTTTCTCAGGTAGGCCTGATAATCACCCGCATCGGCACCGACAAAGACGCCCCAATTGCTGCTGCCCTCAAGACTCCGAACCGCATATCCGGCATCCTCTAGAGCATGCCAGCTTTCCTCTAGAAACACCCGCTGCTGGGGGTCCATTTGCCGCGCTTCGCGGCCCGAAATGCCAAAAAATGTGGCATCGAAGCAGTCAATCTCTTCTAGAAAACCACCGTACCTGCCGTAGGTCTTATCAGGCTTGGTCGGATTTGGATCGTAGTAGTCATTAATATCCCAGCGAGTGGTGGGAACCTCGGTGATACAAGTTTCACCGTTACGCAGCATCTGCCAGAAAGCACGAACGTCTCGCCCCCCCGGGAAGCGTCCGGCCATGCCAATGACGGCAATTGACTGGGTGTCCTGTTCGGTATCCGCTGAACTCTCTCTTTGATGACCTCCAGAATCCATCGATGCCCCCGATGGGGAAACAGTTAGGGGCTTAGTGGGCTCAGCCTTGGCTGACTCAGCCGCTCGCAAACGTTCAACCACCTCGGGGTAATCGTGATAAATGTAGGCGCTCAAATCCCTGACACAGACATAGTCGAACAGCGTCGTAGGAGGCAGCACAATCTCAAAGGTTTGATTGAGCGTCACCACCAACTTGATGTTGGCCATGGAGTCAACACCGTATTCGGAAAATGGCTTGACGCGGTCAATGGCGACGGCTGGTGAGTCTAAACAACTCCTCACGCTCGCTGTCACCATGTCCTCAATGCGCTGCAAAGCTGCATCGGTATCGCCGCCGCCGGGTTTAATGTTGGGGATAATGGGGTTGGGAGTAACGGGCAAACTCTCATCAGGTTCAAGGAAGCCGCCATGCTCCGCCAGACGCTGCATAAAGGCCGCAGGTGATGCCCCCGTGGCAGGCATCACCGCCGTGACGGATGCCTCCATATCGTCCGGGACCTGCTCGGGCGGGACAAACTGCAAACGAGACAATTCGGAGGCAGAAAACGAGAAGACTTCAACATTGTTCTCTGAGCGCCGCAGGGGATTGCCCAGTTCTTGCAAAAACTGTTCAGCAGGGTGATTCTTGGGCGTTCGGATAAAGGCCACTTCCACAGTCCCAAGGTCCCGTTTTTCTGCCTCCCTACCCAGGGCTGCCATCATGGCATATTCCACGCCCCTGCCTAGCACACGACAGCTCAATAGAAAGGCATCGATTTTAAGACAATCTGCGATCGAACGAAAAACCATCAGGCCACACAGGCCATAGTCACCAAACCGATCCGCAACCTTAACGGCCAAACTCCCCACCGTGCTTTCTTCACTCAGCTGGCGGAGTTCTGTGGCGGAGTAGTGACGCTTGGCAAAATTGAACTGATTGGTTCTCTGGGTCAACTGTGCCATGCGGGCCAAGTCGTCAGGGCACGGCTCCGTTATGCGAATGTCCAGTTCAAGACTCTCAATGAATTCCGCGAAACTGGACACCTGCCGACGAAAGTCTTCGCGCCTTGCCTGTTGTTTGTAAAGTTCTGTCCTATGGCCGTCTTCTATGGTTTTGCGGGCATGATCAAAGGCCCAGACGTGATTAAGAAATGAAGGAATGTCCTTTTCAGCAGCGGGGCATTGCAGCGTCAACACCTGGGGACAATGGGCTCGCACCTCAGCACATTCGATCGGACTGTCATCGAGAAAAACAAAGCTCTCCAGACCCAGACCCAGGGACTCGGACAGACTCTTCAGGTTGTCGGATTTGGGTTGCCAGTTGATGCGACAGGCAACAAAATCATCCCATTTCAGGCGCATATCGTCCCGTGTTTCAAAAACACGGCGGACATCCGCCAAATCATTCTTACTGACCAGGCACAGCAGCATACCCTGCTGCTTTTGGGCCAGCATAAACGTTTGTAATATTTGAAAATCGTTGTTAACAACAATATCTGAGGCACCCGTTTCACCGACGATTCCCGACCAGAGAGTGTTGTCACAATCGAGGGCAATTACCTTGTACGGTTCGCGCTGTCTACAATGAAGACGACGGACTATGTTCGAGGCCAGTCCAGTGAAGAACCGAGGGGTGTAGGGAATGTGCCCCATAGCATCGCGCACAGGATCGTGGTAATCTCCCCAGTCATAAACCGACGCCTGGTCAGTCATCGATATCACATCAATCCCATCCTCGTGGGACAATGTCTCCCGTAGCCAGGCCTCCGTTGTTTGCAGAAACTCGTTGGATAGCGTTGCTAAGGCCTTGACTGACGGCGGACATACCACCACCAGATGGGGCAACGACCGGCTGGCAGCAGCTCGCTTGAGCAGAGACACCCAATCTTCGAGATTTCTCTGGATGCCTATTTCTAGCGCCGATCGTCTGGCGGACATGGCTGACCGGGTACGTTTTCCATAGATATTACAGAGCAGGGACCCTTTCAACAGATCTTCTTCGACAGTTGAAAGCTCGAAACCTTTTTCACGCAAGAGAGCCGTAACCCGCTGTGACAATTTCCAGTTCTCTTGGTCGTGAACCTCAACTACAATCTGCCGGATCTTTGGCCAATCATCAGGTGCAATGCTGCTGAGAATATCCCATTCACATTTTTCAGCATCGATCTTCAGCAGGCCAATTTCCTCGATCTGATATTCTGTGATCAGACTCGACAGCGATCGCAACTGACATTGATACGTCTCTTTCTGAAGCCTGGCATCGACCATACCGTCGAGGTGCTCTCCCAGGGTCTCCATGTCCGTCGCCTCGAACCGTTGGGAATACTCATTGATAATTGCCTGACGCAGAGCATGGCCATCTTCTTGATCGTCGGCGTGAAATCCTGAAAACACCGATGATTTTGGATAAAACACAAACGGCGCTTCTCGATCGTCATCCGCAACGCCAACAGGCAGAGCTGTGGCCCCAGGTGCATGCAGGAATAAATTTTGTTCGAGAATTTGGAAACAGATAGGCGAAGGTTCACAGGCAAAAATACGAGCACCCTTACAATGTTGGGCAACAAACATCGAAAACATACCGATGTTGGCACCAATATCGAAAACCACATCACCTTCCTCCAGAACAATCCCGTTCTTCAGATAGGTTTGTTCAACAAAGATCTCGTGGTATAGATACCGAGTTTCGTATGGATTCAGATTGGCAATCGTCATCCCATTGGGGAGTTGATAGCATTCATCACCAGTTGGCAATGAATTGTTATCTTCAGAGTCAATAGAGACACCAGCCTCTGAAACACTGGCTTGAAAGTCTTCAAGTCGAATTACTAGAAAATTGGCACCGGAACGATTTTGGGAGAGCAAACTGCGGGGATTCAGAAACTCTTGATAAATCTGGTTGTACGGAGCAAACTCCACCCGTGTATCCCAGTCTAATTGTCGACTCAGATCCATCAGCGGCGCTTCGAGCGGTTCTGCCGTGAAGGTGGATGCTACAGCCCAAAGGCGAGATGCGATCGCCATCTCACCATTTTGCTCATTATCACTTTGATGGTGGCTGCCTCCTGCCTTACCAGTTTTCTGAGGGAAAAATGCCCGGATACAAAGATCTTGCATTTCACCTAAAAGTTTGCCACCCTCACTCACTAACTGGACGTCAAAGGAAAAATGACTGTCGTTATGGCCTTCTGTTTTAAGCGTTGCCAGACAAAAACACTGGTTGCCAGGAGCCTCGTGAACCAATATTTCTCCGAGGGAAAATGGGACACACACCGCTACAGTGGGATGTATCTGACGCACCAAAAGCAGGACGCACTGAATCGCCGCATCCAGAAGACCGGGAAAACAATCAGGATGACCCACTACAGCTGTGGGACGCACCAGATGACCCACAGCAGCACATTCACTAAAATAAAAGGATTCAATGCAGCGAAACGGTTCTCCATAGGCAATGCCATTGTCTTCAAACGTTTGGTAAACGGCGCTTGCGTCCAACTGGTTGGGGAGTTCACCCACTAGAGCCTCCACGTCAATCGTCTCAGACCTCTGGATTTCAATCGACTCCCTAACACCTAGAGAACCTGAGGCATGGATAATTAATTGTTGCTCTCCACCAGACAAGATGCGATAGTCAAACCCCTGCGGAGTCCTATCAAGCTCAAGTTCAACGGCAAGCGCACGTTGATAGACACTCAAAGGAGCAAGCCAAAACGCATTACTAACCTTCCATGGAAACATCCCTAATTGACTGGGATCTAAAACATGGGACATCGACTCAAAGATCATATCGAAATAACCCACCGCCGGTAAAATTGGACGGGTTAACACGACATGATTCATCAGCAAAGGATGGTCGGATTTTAGAACAGCTATTTTTTTATCCCGCATAAATACTCCGGGGATTTTCCTAGGTTCTCACCAGCAAATAACACCTATATAGGCAATAGCGACTCGACAATCTCCTGGAACCAGCAATCTCTTGTCTAATATTTTCAACAGACTAAATTCAGTGTAGCAAGCTACAGTCCATGAAACAGATTTTATATAGAAATAAAATGAATTAACAGACAGCAACTCTTCAGGAAAACCGTTACATTAAACACAAGTTGGAACATATTAATTCATGATGTAATGAAGGAGAGTTTGCAAGGTATCTCCCGGTCCAATTTCTTTAAACGTTGGGTTGGGTTGCCTGAGTAAATATTGCATTGATTCAACCCAACGAACAGGCGAAGTGACTTGTTTGGCCAAGAGTTCAGCAATTCCTCCGCTCGGGTAGGGTGATGCTTCCACGTTGGAGATCACCGGTATGTTAGGTCGGTTGAATTGAAAGCTTTTCAGGAATGCTTCAAACTGCCTGCGGGCTGATTCCATAAAGCGTGAATGGAAGGCACCGCTAACTGGCAGGGGCAAAAACAACTTGGCTCCTGCCTCCTCAAATGAAGATTGGATATCATTAATAACCGACATAGACCCTGAAATGACGGTTTGTTTTGGTGAATTCAGATTAGCGATGCTCACGTCAGGGCTGCCATAGAGCAGCATCACATCGCGTATCTGGTCTCTGGTTAAGCCAATAATTGCGGCCATTCCACCTCCCGTGGCCTGGGCCATCAGTTCGCCTCGTTTTTGGACCAGCCTGAGGCCTGAAACAAAGTCAAAAGCCCCGGAAGCAAAGAGCGCGTTGTACTCTCCAAGACTGTGGCCAGCCACAAAATCAGGAACTCGCCCAGTCTCTTGTTTAATGCTCAGGTAGGTCATCGCATTAACTGTGTAAAGTGCAGGCTGGGTATATTCAGTTTGGTTGAGCTTGTTGTCAGGATTATCAAGACACAGGGTTTTGATGGAATAACCGAGCGTTTCATCCGCAGCTCTTGTAATATCTGGAAATTTCTCAAACAGCCCGTCACCCATTCCTGGCACTTGAGTTCCCTGGCCAGGAAAAACATAAATCAAACTATTAGCGTTCATGTTCGTCGTCAAACTCCCTGATGATGCCGATAACACTTATCGACATGGACCACAAATATGTAACGAACCACAAATAATTACAGGAACAAGCTGGATTATAGCGTGATTATCCAAGCTCGCAATAATTATAGATGTTCTTTTTTTGCTTTGAACACTCCGGAGAAACCAGTGTATTCACGAGTATCTTGAAATCAGTATATTTACGAATGTATTTCTTTTTAGTCTTTGAATGATCCGAAGAAATCAGTATATTTACGAGTTATCAGCAATCAACAATGTCAGTAGTTTCCCTTATAGGGCAGACTCCAATCGCTCCAGATTTACCTGGGCCTGTTGAAAGGGTGTCAGGATCGGGGAGATTTTAGAGTGGGAGTCGGGCGTCAGAAGGTACTTCAAAAACGTTGCCAAAGTGCCCGATGGCCCCAGATCCACAAAATGATAATCGCCATCTGCTTCAAGTCGCCGGATAGTCTTTTCAAAAAATACCGGGCGTCTCAGTATATTCCACAAGAAATCCTCAGGTAAGATATCCAGGATTTCTGTATAAGCAAGAGATACCAGTGGAATTGTCAGGGATTGAGGATATTTTCGATGACCTTGAGCCTTGTAGTACATTTCAATTGCATCCATGGCAGGCGAGTGAAACGCGACGGTAACCGGTAGGCGCTGGTGTGTGATTTCACTTGCCCGGAGGTGGGCCTGAACACGATCTATGGATTGCTTGAGTCCAGACAGGACAAAATGGTTGCGAAAATTATGAGCTGAGATCGCCATGTCCTGATAAACAGGGGAAGAATCTACGATATCTGGCGATGCCATAACGGCGAGCATGCCACCCGGTGGTGTACATCGTTTCAACAGGTCCGCCTGCTCGACAACTGATTCCAAGGCAGCCGCAAATGGCAAGACACCAAATACAGAGAGTGCCACCCATTCACCCAGGCTATAACCCAGCATCAGATCCGGTTTCATTCCTTGACTTAAGAGGGTTTGGGCCAAACTATATTGGATACATAGGAGCGCTGGATGGGTGTGGTGGAGATTATCGAACGGTGCAGATTTAGATACATTAGCCCTGGGGTAGATGATCTCCAAAATCGAAAACCCCAGGAGACGTTCACAGTGAGCATCACAAGCCTGCATCCTGTCTCGGAATACAGGATTTGCTTTGTAGAGATCACGCCCCATGTCGAAATATTGGGAGCCTTGCCCTGAAAACATCCAAATGACCTTACTCATGGTACATTAATACTCTCATAACTTTAGTTATCAAGGTTTATTGAAAAATTTGATCAGTCCTAACCTCAAATCCGAGACCTTTTGAGCCCCTTTCGGTTAGACCTTGTTCTTAGACCTTGTTCACAACTCTTACACCTTTCTCGAAGTTTATCGACTAACATTGATTGTAAATTAAGGTGAACTACGTCCAAGTTGAACCCCGTAGGTTCTTCTCGGTTAAAACAACCGTTCTGGGCGTGGGCAAGGTTTATTTAGCGTTTTCACACACTTCTACCTATGGCGCTCAGAACAAAGTCAGAAATATTCGATGTAGTTACAGGTAACTTGCGGGAAATTCTTCCAGAGTTAGACTCTGTGGAAATTGATCCACAACAAAGTATGAAAGACCTGGGGGCAAATTCCATTGACCGGGCTGATGTCGTCGTCCAATCGATGGAGACGTTGGAAGTCAAATTTCCTTTGAACGA
The DNA here is from genome assembly GCF_011009555.1 of Adonisia turfae CCMR0081. Taxonomy (GTDB): domain Bacteria; phylum Cyanobacteriota; class Cyanobacteriia; order Phormidesmidales; family Phormidesmidaceae; genus Leptothoe; species Leptothoe turfae. The sequence goes on from NZ_QXHD01000003.1 coordinate 392,463, forward strand.
ACTCGCAGGGGTAAAGAGTATCCAAGGATTAGTGGATTTTCTGCACAGCAGGATGCATACAGAGTAGATTCAGGTGTTAAGAGACGTTGTCGTCACAGGTATCGGCATCATTACATCCATCGGTGGTGACAGGGATGCCTTTACTCGGGCCTTGCAAGCAGGTGTCTGCGGAATCACCGCAGATGTCGGCGACGGATTGGGCGTCGCCGGGCGGATATCTCCATGGGATTTTAAAGAGAGACTTGCGGCTCTCAGGTTGCCATCGTCACTTTACTCCCGTGCCCGAAGAGCCGGGCATCGAGTTCCGCTTGCTGCCCAACTGTCACTCCTAACCGCCCTTGAAGCCAGAATTCATGCCTTTGGTCCAGCTGAAGATATGCCCCTGGAGTCAGCCAGTCTCATCGTTGCGGGAAACAATATTTCGCCAGGATACCAATACCAAATGTGTGAGAAATTCTCGCAAACGTTGGACTTTATGCCTGCGAGTTACGCCCTGCACTTCCTGGATACAGATCATGTGGGCATTCTGAGCGAGGTCTTGGGAATCAAGGGAGAGGGCTGCACTGTGGGAGGGGCCTCAGCCAGTGGCAACATGGGAATTCTACAGGCCTGGCGGCAGATCAGATACGGTATTGCCAATATCTGTTTGGTCGTCGGGGCCATGACGGACCTTTCTCCCATGGAACTGCAAGCCTTCCGTAATGCAGGAGCCTTGGGAGGCAATCGATTTAAAACTAACCCCGAGCAAGCATGTCGCCCATTTGATCGAGATCGCGAGGGGTTTATCTACGGTCAGGGTAGTGCTTGTTTAATACTTGAATCCGCTGATTGCGCCAAAACCCGTGGGGCAAAGATCCTAGGCCACATAGCCGGTGCAGCGACCTGTCTAGATGCCCATCGCCTCAGTCATCCCAGCGTTGAAGGAGAAGCCCGAGCCATGGGATTGGCCCTTGAGCAAGCTAACACATCACCTGAAGCAGTGGACTACGTTAATACCCATGGGACAAGTTCTCTGATTGGGGATGAGACCGAGGTAAAAGCTCTGAAAGATGTGTTTGGAAAGCATATAAACAGTGTCGGAATTAATGCTACAAAGGGATTGACCGGCCATTGCCTTCATGCAGCGGGAGTTGTAGAAGCGGCGGCGACACTGGTGCAAATGAATCAACAGTTTCTGCACCCAAACTTAAACCTGAGGCATCCCATTGCTTCTACTTACGGGTTTGTAGGAACAACAACCCAGGCAGCCGATATCGAAGTGGGCATAAGCAACTCCTTTGGATTTGGGGGAATCAACACATCGCTTGTGATTCGACGTAGCCGCTAACGACCCTGCCCATTGATCCGTGGGCAGGCATGAGTTGAACAGCAACTTGCAAGAGTCTGTGGTAACATTCAACTCACGCAAATGGGCCTTCATTGTCTTTGTCTTTTTTCCCAAGGAGAATCCAATGGCAACCATAAATGCGTCAGGTTATAACAACGGGACCTATAGCTTTGAACAGCAGATATTTTGTCTATCATGGGCCACTGTTCTCAGCTTTGGCTTCAGAGGTGGTGCCTCTGAGATTGCAAGTCAGACAAAAGCATTACTGATCAACGTATTACAAGACGAAGAGATCCAAAAATTGATCGGGGTTTGGAACCTGGCCTGGGGGCCAGGAATTTTCAGCGCTCCGATTGTGTCAGAAAAAGCGGACAACACCATGTTTATTGTTGCTCCAGAAGCAGATCCTACTCAGGCAGTTGTTGCGATCGCTGGCACGAGTGGCTTAGTAGACTGGGTGTTTGAAAACTTTAACGTTAAAGAAACTGTGCCATGGCCCTATGGCCATTCATCGACGAATCCACAAATTTCCAAGGGCATCAACTTTGGGTTGGACAAGCTGACCGACATGGAAAGTGTTGACTCAACAACCAGCTCTTCTATCACGGCCCAGCAGTATTTGGCTAGTCAATCATTTACAAAGGTCATGGTGACCGGACACAGCCTTGGCGGAGCTTTGTCCCCCTGCTATGCCCTCTATTTGGATGAAACCCGTTCCCAATGGGACAGCATCGGCTCTGCAATCATCAGCTGTTTGCCCACGGCTGGCCAAACCCCAGGGGATATTAACTTTTCCCAATACTACGACAGTAAGCTGCTAGCGACGACCACTAAAATATGGAACTTGTTAGACATCGTTCCCCATGCCTTCAATACGGAGAGGTTAGGCGAAATTCCTGACCTGTACGAACCGGATCTTTCTTCTACTGATGGCATAAAATCGCTAGTTTGCCAGCTTCAACAAGTTACAGAGAGCCTAAACTATCTAAATGTCGCTCCTGATGCGGAAGGATTTCCATCACAGGTCGTTGACCTTGCTGACTTTACAGATAAATACAAACCCATTGTTGAAGCCATTGAAGAAACCATCGAAACACTTAAGCAGGCAGGGACTGCTTTCGGGGATAATGAATCCAATGGCAACGTTGAGGAGTTTATCAAGTTTATTATTCAGGCCCTAATCCAGCATACAGCCGTCTACACTAATAAATTTGATGTTGGAGATTTCCTCGACATCATGCTTCAATATCAAAAGAAAAAAATATCCCCTCAACGTTTGACTCTTTTATCCAAACCTGTAGAGGGTGACACCCGTTTAAGCAAGATTTTTAGTCAGCTATCAACTTAACGTGGAAAATTTAGTGGTTAATCCACAAGCCGATTCTTTTGGATCTTGGTCAACGGCCTCAGCCCAAAATTAACCAGTTGAAGGAGAACCCAATGGCAACCACAGATGCGTCGGCTTACAACAATGGAACCTATAGTTTTGAGCAACAGATATTTTCCCTATCGTGGTCCACTATTCTCAGCTTTAACTTCAAAGGTGAAGCCTCTGAAATTGCCAGCCAGACAAAAGAGTCGCTGGTAAATGTATTAGAGGACAAAGAGATCCAAAAGTTGATCGGTGTTTGGAACCTGGTCTGGGGACCAGGAATTTATGCCGATTCGTTTGTGGGGGAAGAAAAATCACTCAACATGATGTTTATTGCCATTCCAGAAGGTGATCCTGGGCAAGCGGTTATTGCGATCGCTGGCACCAATGGTAGTTCCTTGATGGACTGGATCATTGAAGACTTCAACGTCAAGGAAACCGTGCCATGGCCCTATGGTCCTTCGCAAACAGAGGCACAAATTTCCAAAGGCACCTACTTTGGGTTAGACAAACTAGTCAACCTTGAAAGTGTTGACCCAACAAGCAACACTTCAATCACGGCCCAACAATATTTATCTACCAGACCATTCAAAAATATTATGGTGACTGGACATAGCCTTGGCGGAGCCTTGTCACCCTGTTATTCTCTTTATTTAGATGAAACCCGTTCCCAA
>NZ_QXHD01000003.1:395845-457648 GCF_011009555.1 Adonisia turfae CCMR0081
CGATCAGGTTGAGAGCATTGTGTTCAATTCCAATGGTGACACTCTTGCCTCTGCTAGCAGAGACAACACTATCAAACTATGGGACTTTCAGGTTGAAAATTTGATTACTAGAGGTTGTGAATGGTTAGGCAGCTATTTTGTTAATCAATCACCTGAACTATTAGTGGAATTAGACTCTTGTCAAGCTCATAATCCTGCCTGGACGCAAGAGGCTGTTGATAAACTTATAGGTAACGCTGATAACTTAGCCCGAAGTAAGAATATAAATGGTGCTATAAATTGGTATGAGCAAGCCCTAGAATGGGACAATCATCTAGAGTTTAACCCCAAAGACCGTGCAGCTAAAATCATGGCTTTCGAAGAAGGTATCCAACTGATTAAAACTGGCGATATTGAAACTGCTATTAATCACTTCAAAGTTGTGCAAAGTCTCAATCCCCCACTGAAACAAACAATTGATGCAACCGTTGATGAAATTTATAGCTCCTGGAATGAGCTCTGTTGGATTGGCAGTTTACAAGGATATGCTACTGAAGTAATGTTTGCTTGCGAAAAATCGGTTGACTTAGCATCCTATCACGGTGGTTTTATTGATAGCCGTGGACTAGCCCGTGCCCTCACAGGTGATGCCCAAGGAGCTATTGCTGACTTCAAAGTCTTTGTTGAATGGACTTCTGATGAAAAAATCAAAGTCCAACGCCAAGCCTGGATTGATGCTTTAGAAAAAGGCGACAACCCCTTCACTTCTGAAGTGATAGAGGCGCTCCGTGACGATTAATAATTCTAATGCTCTAATATTCGACTCTACTCAGCCAAAGGTGGATTGCCTCTGAGCAAAATCAAAAGGAATACTCACCTACCTGAGGAAAATTGAACAACGGTCATCTTAGCTCCAATACATCTGGTATTTGTATTTTTCTTAAGTTACAGACTAACTTTCCATAAATGTTGGATACGATTCAACGTAAATGGAAATCATGGTTCAATAAAACTTTTCAATCAAAGGTAGCATGAGTTCTTATTGAACGGATATATATCGTCATATATCTTTTTTGTATTTAAGAAACTACTACGCATAAATATATCGTATTAGCTAGCCTTTGTTTCCTCTTGAGAATCCATTAAAATTATGCGCGATCAGAAAGATTTTACCGGCATCATAGGGCTACTGCTATTTCTAGCCGCATTACAACCTGCTCAAGCTCAAGCTGATTTTGAGAATAAAAGTCGGCCTCAATTAACTTTGTCTATTGAAGAAAGAGCTATAGAACTATCCAAAGTGTTGCATGAGCGGCTACAAAGTGATGAAAAAAACAAAGCTCTTAGTCCCAAAGATAGACGACCTAGATGCACTGACTTGGACAATTCTTCTGATACGATGCAATGCGTTGGGGATGATGACGATGATGGTAATTTGTTGGATTGGAATGATTGGAATGATTGGAGTAATTGGAATAATTGGATCGACACATCAACTCCTCCTCCTAATCCCCAAGATAGAGATGAATAAAGTGTACTGACTAAGGCGTGCTACAAGCGTTGATACTTCAGCACTGGAAACTGAGCGATGCAATTAGAGTAATGATGATTTGAGCAATTGGAATAAATATAAATAACTGTAGGAACTTTATTAGAAGAGACCTGCTGAAAGTTTTAGACTACTAGATAACTCATGTTTGATTTAGTGATTTAAGTTAAGTCTACATGAAAATCAATTTCTCTTCTAGGTTTCTCTTCTAGTGTAATTTTTTTTATTTTGAAAATATACATTTCATACCAATGTCTCAAGCTGCTCTCTCTAATCACCCTACAAATACTATCACTAGTAGAAATATATTTTCTTTTAAGTTAATAGTTATTCAAGCAACCTCATTTTGCAATCTTGATTGTGATTATTGCTATTTGCCTAATCGCACTGTAAAGGAGAAAATCTCTCCAGACATTATCGAAGTGATTTTTACTAAAATATTCACAAGCTCTTTCTTTAGAGATGACATCTCAATTTCTTGGCATGCAGGTGAGCCCTTAGCAATTCCAAAATCACTTTATGAGAAGTTCTTTTTGATTATTGATCGACTAAGTAGGAAATATAATAGCCAGGGCTATAAAATTCGGCAAACCCTGCAAACAAATGCGACTCTGATTAACCAAAAATGGTGTGATTTCTTCATAAAATATAAAGTCTCTGTAGGTGTCAGTATTGATGGCCCAGCTTTTCTTCATGATCGACACCGTAAAACCAGGACAGGTAACGGTAGTTATGCAGCAACATTACGAGGTATCCGTTTACTGCAACAGAATCAGATTCCTTTTAGAGTCATTACGGTTCTCACCCAGGATTCATTAGATTATCCAGATGAGATATTTCAGTTTTTTTTAGACCACAAGATTTCTTATGTAGGCTTCAACGTAGAAGAGATAGAAGGAATTCATCGAGCTTCTTCTTTACAGCAAGAAGGGACAACTGAGCGATTTCGCAAATTCCTACAACGTTGTTGGGAGTTAACCAAAGCTAATATTGATCCTAGCATTAGCTTAAGAGAATTTGAAAAGGTAGGTAGCTTCATATATCATAATAAAAGAATACATCGCAATGATCAGGCCACTCCCTTTGAGATTGTGAGCATTGATACCAAAGGTAACTTTTCTACGTTTTCTCCTGAATTACTATCTATGCCATCTCCGGAATACGGAGATTTCATATTAGGAAATCTGAAGTACGACACCTTTGAGTCCGTCTGTAATACAGAAAAGTTTCAGAGGCTTTACGAAGCTATATCAATAGGGGTTGAGCAATGTCGTCAAAGCTGTCAGTACTTTGGCTTCTGTGGTGGTGGGGCTCCTAGTAACAAATACTACGAAAATGGAGCTTTTCAATCCACTGAAACCATGAACTGCTGTCTTCATCAGCAGGCAGTTGTTGATACCATGCTGACTAATTTAGAAGCTTTGCTAAAAGTCGAATAAAGGTTTCATTAGCTCATAAGATGTGTAAAATTTGCGCTCTCTTTAGATATTTTTCCAGACTCTTCGCATTAAGAAGAGTCTGGAAATGAAGGTGATCAATAAGGCCCAAACATGGAATTTGCCACTGAAGTGGGATCATCGCCGCAGAAGAAATCGTCAATTAAAACTAAGATTTCGTCCTTGCTGAGAAAACCGTCGCCGTTCATATCCAATTGCTCAAAAGCAAGGGGAGCGTAGGCAGGATGGACATTGTATACTTGAAAAAGCTCGGCCCACTCTTCTGTGCACAGCTGACCGTCGCCATTGGTATCAAACACTTCAAAAATCAGCTTCATTAAGGATTGAACTTCTTTAAAGTATCGGTCTTTGTTACCTAGAACATCATCGTAATAGGTGAGCCACTCCTGCAAGCTGATTTTCTTATCACTATTACTATCAGCACCACTTAATAGAGACTTCCAGGCCTGAAGAAAGCGTTCTTTGAGGGCTAATACCTTAGGCGAACGGGCACCTAGATTTTTAACTTTTGCTAGCTTGGTGGCGATATTTTCAAAATCTTTGCAAACTAAGAACCCATCGCGATCGCAATCATACATACAGAACAGCTTCAGGAGTTTGCGGTTTTGCAGCTCTGTCAACATAGTGTCTATAAATCTCCTAGTAGATGGGTGAGTGATTGCGTGTTAATCCAAGAACCGTAGCATTGGTACGAGAATCATAAATCATTCATTACCCAAAAATCGTTAGCTATAAAATGCTTTACTCTCGTACCTGCTCAACAACCCGCTCTCCATCATCTGACCAGTAAGCATAGGTGCCAGCTGCAAAATCCCACTCGCCGACAAACTGTAACGATGCGCCGGTTTCCGTCCACTCGACGCCATAGCCATCCCGCACAAAGTCCAGCGAGTCGCCCCCATAAAAATTACCCCCGCGATCGTAGATAGCGATGCTGCCGCTGATGTCACTGCCTTGTCCGGGCATCGCTGGAAGAAAGTGATAGAGCTTGGGGTACGTGATGACTGCTTCGTACTTCCCTGTGGGATCGGATAATCGGTCGTATTCAACCTGCACTAAGGACAGGTAAATGACGGCCCAAATCAGGCTGGAGCCCAGGAGCATCAAACCGTGGATGCTGGCGCTGGTTGCGATCGCAATGCCCACAAAAAGTTTTCGCATTAAAGAGCGCATCTACCTATCTTCTATCCATAACCTGAGAACTGAGAAAAAGATGCACCCTGCTACAGAACAAGACCCAACGGTAGCTTCATGACGTTTCCAAGGAATTTCGCAAGGCAATCGAGCCAATCTACTGGGAGGTGGGGCTGTATATTTTCATTAGGACATGTAATCTAAAGCACCTCCCATTCCCCTCCGCCCATGCACGCTGACTATCTCAAACGTATTCTCAATGCCCGTGTCTATGACGTTGCTCAAGAAACGGCCCTAGAACTGGCTCCCAATTTATCTAAGCGTCTGAGTAATCAGCTACTGCTCAAGCGAGAAGACATGCAGTCAGTCTTTTCCTTTAAATTGCGGGGGGCATACAACAAAATGGCCCAGCTGCCACCGGATAAGCTAGCCCGTGGGGTGATTGCTGCCTCAGCTGGAAACCATGCCCAGGGGGTGGCCTTGGGGGCTCGACGTCTATGCACCCGTGCCATTATCGTCATGCCTGAAACCACGCCAGATGTGAAGGTTGATGCAGTTAAAACCCGTGGCGGTGAGGTTGTTCTCCATGGTGAAACCTTTGACGATGCCTATATCCATGCCCGCCAGTTAGAAGCGGAAAAAGGAATGACCTTTATCCATCCCTTCGATGATCCGGATGTGATTGCCGGGCAGGGCACCATTGGCATGGAAATTTTGCGTCAGTACCAGCAGCCCATCCATGCCATTTTTGTCGCCATTGGGGGTGGCGGTCTGATTTCCGGCATTGCGGCCTATGTAAAACGGTTGCGACCGGAAATTAAAATCATCGGCGTCGAGCCCAAGGATGCCGACGCCATGTACCAATCCCTAAAGCTGGGGCAGCGGGTCAAGCTTTCCCAAGTGGGCCTGTTTGCGGATGGTGTAGCCGTTAGCCAGGTGGGGGAAGAAACCTTCTGGCTCTGTCAGCAATATGTGGATGACATTATCCGGGTGGGCACTGATGATACCTGTGCTGCCATTAAAGATGTGTTTGAAGATACACGCTCGATTGTGGAACCAGCGGGAGCGTTGGCCATTGCAGGGGCTAAGGCCTATGTGAAACAAACCGGCATTAAAGATGAAACCCTGGTGGCGGTGGCCTGTGGTGCCAACATGAATTTTGACCGGCTGCGGTTTGTGGCTGAACGGGCAGAGTTGGGAGAACAGCGGGAGGCGATTTTTGCGGTCACCATTCCTGAGCAGTCAGGCAGTCTAAAACGCTTTTGCGATCACATTGGCAAACGCAATCTAACGGAATTTAACTATCGCATTGCTGATAATACTGAGGCCCATATCTTTGTCGGTTTGCAGATTTGCGATCGCAACGACGCCATTGCCATGAAAGAACGGTTTGAGGCCAACGGCTTTAAAACCCTGGACCTCACCGATGATGAACTCACCAAAATGCACCTGCGCCATATGGTGGGTGGGCACTCTAACCTGGCCAAAAACGAACGCCTTTACCGGTTTGAGTTTCCTGAGCGCCCCGGTGCCCTGATGAAGTTTGTCAGCTCCATGAGCCCCAATTGGAATATTAGTCTGTTCCATTACCGCAACAACGGCTCAGACTATGGCCGCATCGTGGTCGGTATGCAGGTGCCACCGGAAGAAATGAATGAATGGCAGGCGTTTTTAGAAACCCTAGGCTATCGCTACTGGGAAGAAAACGATAACCCTGCCTACCAGCTCTTTTTGGGATAGCGGCGATAGGCCAAGAGACCCACTAGGGCAACGCTCATGACTAACGCCGGCACCCAAATGGTGGGAATGGTGTGATGCCGCTGGGCAATGGCTACATTTGCCCAGATGAAAACCAGGGTAAAGGGGAGATCTCCCCGTTGCACCAGGGCTATAGCTGCGATTAAATTAGCCACCACAATCATGATGGCTGTCCAAACGGCACCGGACAGCCCCAGTTCTGGTAAGCCGGATGCATAAAGAGCCGATGCTACATTCACCACCGTTGCTACTGAAATCCAGGCTAAGTAAATGCTAATCGGTCCATTGACCCAACGTTTACGGCGACTACTGACCTGGTGCTGGCCCTCTTCCAGTTCGCTGTAGGCGGCAATGAGAGCCGATAAAATAATCACCATGGCCACCACTGACAGCCAGTAGAGCTGTAGTGTAAATAAGTAAATCCAGGCCATCTGAGCTACACAGGCTGTGATCAAACAGTAGTTGATGCGTTGGATCAACAATTGACTTCGATATTTACGCCGAGACTGATACCAGGCATAGGCAATCAGACCGACGTAAATTACCCCCCAGATAATAAAGGCATAGTTGGCGGGGGTAATGAGAACGCCGCCAAGGGGGCCATTGGCCAGGTCGGCAACGGTGTTGCCATCAATGGGGAAAAAATTGGATAGGGTATTGACGGCCAGGGTGCCAAGGATAGCTACCCAGGTTGCGATCGCTAATGTCCTATCTCCAATCAACCCCATCTTTCTGCCTGCAGATTACTCAGTTATTGTGACGTTTCCCAACAATGTTAGCCAGGTACGTCAGACGTAATGACACGTACTTTTTGAGGTCGACAGGGTGATCCAACACAAATATGTTGGGCCGGCATGTCTTTAAAGACACTGCTACGGGCCCCGATCAGGGCATTAGCGCCAATCTTGACCCCCGGTGCGATAAAGCAATCCGTCGCTACCCAGGCTCCATTTTCAATCACAATGGGAGCCGTCATTAAGGCAAAGCAGGGATCGCTAGGGTCATGGCTACCGGTGCACAAATAGGACTTTTGCGAGACAACACAGTGCTGCCCGAGGCGAATAGGAGCCAAGCTATAGAAGGTAACGTCTTCCCCCACCCAGCTATAGTCGCCAATTTCCACTTTCCAGGGATAGGTAAATCGAGCGGATGGACGAATAACTACATCTTTGCCAATTTTTGCCCCGAACAGCCGTAGTAGGGCACACCGTGGCCCATGGGCCGTGTGCAGGGTGAGGGGAAACACAACGGCTTGGACGAGCCACCACACCATGACGACCCACTTCGGACGACCCACTTCGAAGCCCGGCTGATAATAACGCCTCAAATCCACCAAGGATGGGGGACCAAAGTCAGGCTCAGGGGGGCTAGAGGGGGCAGACAGGGGGTCATGAGATGTCTGGGGGGAGGTTTGGGGCATACCATCAGCCATCAAGCATCACCTAATAAAGCAGCTTGAGGGTTTTCGTTGGGTTCTTTTTGCTCAGAGATGTTCAGGCTGCCACCAAATCTAAGTTCGTAGAGTTTGACACCAATCTGGTATTCATATTGGCTGAGCAACCGGCCATAGATGTAGCCGGGATAGCCATCGAGAAAACCAAGGCGAATAAAGTAAAACAGTACAAAGCGTAGAAATGGCTTGAAGGGTAAGCGCACCCAAATTTTCTTGAGAAATCGCTTGCGCTGAACAGAATCTCCAAAGAGATTGGCCCCAATGGTACCGTCGTCGCCCATGCCAGTGAGTAAGTTGTAATACACCCGTGCTTCCCAGTTGGAATAACGGTTGTGGCGGGCCAACCAGTGGAACAGATCACGGAAGTCGATGTGGAGCATGTCGTTTTTGAGATAGCCTACATTGCCATTTTCAATAACCACATGCTCATGCACTTCGTTATCACCGGTATTTTGAATTTCCTCGGTGTTTAGATTTTCATAGCGACCTTTAGCATGGCGAAAAAAGCGCATGTTCCAGTCAGGATATTTACCACCGTGGCGAATCCATTTACCCAAAAAATAAACCCGGCGATTGAGGTAGCAGCCATCTAGTGTGTTCTCTGTAATCACCTCTGCCATCTCTGCCCAAAGTTCTGGGGTGATGCGTTCGTCGCAGTCTACGATGAGTACCCACTCGTTACGGAAGGGGAGATGGTCTAAGGACCAATTTTTTTTCTTTGGCCAGCGTCCATTGAAATCAAACTGAACCACATGGGCACCGTAGGATTCTGAAATCTCAACAGAGCGATCGTCACTGTGGGAGTCCACCACAAATACTTCATCTGCCTGGGCGACGCTTTCTAAACAAGCAGGTAGATTGGCTTCCTCATTTTTGGCAGGAATCAGTACAGAAACAGGGATTTTGGTGGCAGCACTCATGGGTAAATGGAAATCTAAATGAACGGTAGATGGTTGATTAAAACCTGAGCGATTGAGTTCCTAATCTACGTATGACCTACGCTATCGAAATCCTGAAGTAAGGTTTTTATCTAACTAACATCTAACTAATTATGGTGCCAAGCTAGGCGGATGACTTAGCAGGTTTGTAGGGTCTGATTAGGTATCGCAAAACACTGCCCAAATAGCCCAGCTGACCATAGGCATAGGTCAAATTCTCAAACCGTTGTGCTGGGTCGTTAACGTATTTGACGGTCTTGTAAACACCGCGCACAAGGCGTTCCCCACCCCATCGTAATTGAGCTACACCAGCGCGCCCTGATACTTGCTCACGGTAGCATTCGCTAATGCCTTGCCACCAGCTACGGCTTAGGAACCAGCCTGGCTTAAGTCTAGCGGGGGATACATTGTGAGCAGCCAGCGCATCAGGAACATATACAACATCCCAGCCATTTCTAAGCGCTAACTGAGTCATGTGTAATTCTTCGTTGGAAAGCAGATTTTTGCCAACCCGACCAAGGTTGACGTCAAAGCCACCAACGGAATCTAAGAAGGTTTTGCGCAGGGAGTAGTTGAGACCTCGGGGGGTCAGACTCGGGTTTTTGATGTAACGTACCTGATCGCCTAAATCATAGGCCCCTAAGCCACTGGCTAAATCGTCTGACAGCCAGGCGGGGGGATGAACCACGTCGGGGGGCCAGAGGAGGGTGACTTTGCCACCTGCGATCGCAACCTTACTATTTTTCTCATACACCTCTAGCAGGGATGCTAACCACTGAGAACTGGCAACCGCATCATCATCAAGGTAAGCCACAATATCCCCGTTAGCAGCGTTTGCCCCGGTATTACGGGCGGTAGACAGTCCCAATGTGGGCTCATACACGTAGCGCAATCGAGGGTCCGACAGTCGCATCTGAACGATTTCTGCTGTGGTGTCGGTCGAAGCATTGTCAACTACGATGACTTCGATATCAGGTAGCGTCTGAGTCAACAAACTATCGATGGCTGCTGCCAAGTATTGATCACGATTATGGGTGCAAATAATGGCGGAAATAGATAGCTCAGCCATAAAAATCTTGAATAAAAAGGAAATGTACTGAAATAAGGAGTAAGACTATGTCAGGCACAAATGTCAGGCACAAACTGCCTACCGCTTAAACTATGCAGTTGTTTGGATTACAAATCGATGGTGAGAATCGATGCAGACAGGCTTTAAAGAGCCATAATGTAGGCTTGCAAGCCTTTAATGAATCTCTTGTTTAATAATAGTTGAGCCATCTAGCTCTGATCAAAATTCCCGCTTTATTGTGAATGTACTCATTAAACTTTACTGAAGTTACGTAATTGAGTCTCAGCTATCAAGTTCTGTTTATCTATTCTTCAAACGTATAAAGCCTTCTCTAATCGGCTATTTACTCGATTTTCCATTTTTTGCTGAGCCATGAACACCTCTATTGATATTGATATTGCCCCCTACATCGACCATTCCCTATTGGTGCCCACTGCCACCTTAGAGCATGTCGATCACTGGTGTGCAGAAGCTCAACGCTTTGGGTTTGCCAGTGTCTGTGTCTATCCAGTGCATGTTCAACGGGCGGTTGAGAACCTGCATGAGAGTTCTATTCCTGTGAGTACCGTGATTGGTTTTCCGACCGGAGCAGAGACGTCAGCTAGCAAGTTGTTTGCTGCCCAAGAAGCGACGGAAAATGGCGCAACTGAACTGGATGTGGTGATTAACCTGGGCTGGGTCAAATCGGGTCAACTAGAACGGCTACATGCAGAATTAGCCCAGATTGTGGAAGCTACGGGGCAGTGTGTAAAAGCCATTTTGGAAATGGCGCTGTTGGACGAAGCTGAGAAAAGAACGACAGCCGATGTCTGTATGGATGCGGGCGTTAGCTTCCTTAAAACTAGTACTGGCTGGCATGGTGGAGCGACTGTAGAAGACGTTCGCTTGCTCAAAGACGTCAGCCGTGGTCGAGTTGGCATCAAAGCCTCTGGTGGTATTCGTACCCCTGATCAGGCACTCATGCTGATTGAATCAGGGGCTACTCGCCTGGGCACATCGCGCGGTCCCGATATTTTGCGGCAGCGGGCCACGAAATCTCAGGGCGCTGGCTAGGCATTTAGCATTTCTTGTGTTGTACTTAAGAACGTCAGGAAAGCTAAATAATTAAGAAAACTGCATATTTTTTTCTGGCAATCTACCCCAACGGTAACTATGTCGGGCACTATTAACTATGATGTAGCACTTCGTGATCGTACATGACTTCCTCTGCTCAATCGACGAGTAATGCGCCATCTCCCATTGCTGCTCTAGCTCTCAAGCTGGTGGGTGGTATTACCATTTTGGCCGCTTTAGTGGATTTTCTGGTGCTACTATTACCGCCAGATTTACTGAACCGTACCTGGCAAATCACAACGACTACCCAGCTAGTTGATCGCGGCATCGTTCCTTTAGTGGGTATTGCCCTACTATTCACTGGCTTTTGGATTGATAGCTATGTCCGTGGTAAGCGCGGTAGTGGCAGCCTGTTTCTAGATGTGCGTTTTTGGACCTGTCTCTTGGCTTGCATCCTAGGTTTGCTATTTGCTGTCCTGGCACCGGTGCATATGAATAATGTGCGGTTGCAGAGCCAGGAAGCGCTGACCCAGGTCTCCACTGAAGCTACTGAAGCCGCTAATCAGTTGGAGCAGCGTCTTAATGTAGAGGTGACTCAGCAACGCGATCGCATCAGCAGCTTATTGAATAATCCAGAACAAATTGATCAGCTGGTGGCTAGCGGTAATGTCACTGCAGAGCAGGCAGCTCAAATTCGTCAGTTTGAGGAAAACCCAGAATCTTTAGATGAGTTTCTCTCTGGTCAAGCCTCTCAACTGCGTACGCGTCTGGAAACAGAAATTGGCACCCGTCGCGAAGAAGCGACTAAGCGGGTGCGGTCGGAGGCAACTAAGGCAAGTATTCGTATCGCCTTAAGTAGCATTTTGTTAGCTGTTGGTTACGCTGGCATTGGCATCAGTGGCATCAGACGTCTGCTGGCCATTTAAATCAGCGGTATTATGAATCGTGTAGAACCCTTCCATGGAAAGGTTCTACACGATTAACCTTCACCAAACGGGTCTTGAAGTTTGGCCACTAGATCGTAGAACGGTTGCCAATTATCTTCAGCAACGATGGGTTCCCAAATTGCTTCAATTTCAGGTCGTAGCAACACAGTTGTTGGATTGTGCTGGCGTAAGCATTGACCTATCTGGGTAATCTCCTCTGACGACAGCGTGGTCAGGCAACTGTGATAGTGAAATCGCCAAGCCTTGAGCAGTGTGGCTGCTTCATCATCAGAGTTTTCAACCGTCGTCTGTAGAATGTGCTCGGGGTCTTCACACCATTGTGGGGAAAACTGGCCCGTTAGCCCCGTGAAAAAGTCGTGATAACTCACCTGTGTTTTTTCTAACAGTTCTAGGGTTAAGCGCAGCAGTTCATCCCCAAGTTCCGGTAGCAGTTCCCCAAAGCCTAACTTGGTTAGCATTTTCTGTTTGTAGGCAGCGTAATAATGATCGCGATAGCGGGCAAGGCCAGTTTCCAAATCTTCGGCAGCCATAATCAGTGCCAGAGGCTTCTGCAACATCCGTAGATTCCATTCGCATACCCGAGGCTGGTTGCCATAGCTGTAGCGACCCATGTAGTCAAAATAGGCCGCTGTAAACCGAGGGTTAAACTCATCCATAAAAGCGTAGGGACCGTAGTCAAAGCTTTCCCCAGTGATCGACATGTTGTCGGTATTGAGTACAGCATGGCAAAAGCCCACCGACATCCACTGGGCTGCCAACTGGGCCACTCGTTGCACGAGTTCGGCATAAAACTGCCCATAGCGCTCCTGTGGATCCTGTATACCCAGCAAATGGGCGTAGTAGACCTCAATCACATGATCGAGTAAGGGAGACATTAGGTCAGCACGTCCCAGATAGTGCAGCCGCTCAAAGGTGCCAAACCGAATGTGAGATTTGCTGAAGCGCACCATGACTGATGACCGAGTTGGTGATGGTTCATCCCCGCGCCATAGGCTTTCACCGGTTTCCACCAAGCTAAAACATCGAGATGTGTTGACTCCAAGCCCATGTAGAGCCTCAGAGGCTAAGATTTCTCGAACGCCACCCTTGAGGGTTAATCGCCCATCTCCATTGCGAGAGTAAGGTGTGGTGCCGGAACCTTTAGTGCCAAAGTCATAGAGTACTTTATCGGTACCTCTCACTTGGCCATAAAGGAAGCCACGGCCATCACCCAGCGCGACGTTGTAGTCACCAAACTGATAGCCGTGGTAGCGCAGGGCCATCAACGGTGAGCGTTGTTGAAACTGCCCGAATGCTTCGATAAAGTCGAAGTCACTGACGTTATCTGGCTCTAGGTTCAACCTTGGTAAGAGGTCATCATTGCGAAACCGCAGAATGTGTTGAGGAAAGCTGGCTGCTACAACAACGTCATAATAGTCATCGCCTAAGGCCTCTAAGGCAGGCTCATAGGTCAAATTTAGAAAAGGATTCTCGGTCACAGAGAAGGGATCAAAAAGTAGGCTTTATTTAGTATCTCTTAAAGCTAAGACTTGCTGGTTAAACCATTGTGCGGCAGTAATGTTGCTGTTGTTTTCTAGCTTGGCAATGGTCTGTTCTAAAAGGGCTATGGGTAAATCCTTTAATGCCTGGGAGGTGTCAGTCAGCTGATATTTACCATCAGACTGTAGTGCAAACGCAAAAACACGGATGCCTCGCACATCGATTACCCAATATTCAGGAATACCAAGCGCGGCATAAAGCTGCTTCTTTTCATCTAAATCACTCGCTAAAGTCGTGTCTGAAATTTCGCCCACCAAATCGGGGGCACGCCATTGGTGTAAGTCAATTCTGCGAGGTTGACCAGATTCCCAACGTGGATAGTCATCACCAAGGTATAGGACTAAATCAGGTGCACCAGCCGTGTCTTTATCTTTTTCGATAAGACATCGACCCAGTGAACTAGCTATTTGTTCAGGATGGATACTGAACCAGAAACCCAGAATGATAGTGAATAAGTCGCAAATTGTAGCGTGGGTGATGCCTTCCCAGCCCATTTCGGTGATGAGTAGATAGCCTTGATGAAAAAATAAACGGTACTGATCAGGGGACAAGCTATCTCGATAGCGGACATAGTCACCCCACTGGGCCTGGTACCATTCTGCAAGACTAGACTTATTTTTGGCAGTTAAAACAGCAGACATTGTTATTACCTACGCCACAGTTGCTGGGATCTCTAGCAGAAACCTCAATTAGCTTTCTTTGCTTTTAGTTTCTGTACTGCGTTTCTAAAGCCTAGCACTACAAAAATGTTAGAGAGTGTGAGGAAAATCTCAGCACTGCCGTGGAGCCAGTCCACATTGGCAAGCTCTAAACCGTAAGCTTTCTGAGCATAGATGCCTGCTGGAATAGTCACTGCTACGAAAATGAGCAGCACGTAGAACCCAGTTAATGCCAACTTGGGTGTCTGCCTTGACCTGGTTAAAAAATAAAGAAACCCTAGATAAGGAAATAGGGACATCGCGAACAAGGTTTCTTTAGACACGGGCTTGTCTCCAGATATACCAGGCAGCAGCACAGGCGGTACAGTTACCTACCACGGTCATAGAGGCCTGTAAAATTACCAACCAGCTTAGAGAGGGAGAATTATCGAAAAAATGCCAGGTACAGGCACACATGGCGCTGACCAAGGCCGGTAGCATGCCGAAGGATAACCATTTCCATGCGAGCCAGCCGGTGATATCAGCAAACTGCCAGACAAAATAAATGGCGGCGATCCATTCAATCACGCTGGAGATATGAACCATCCAGGTAGGAATCGAGAGGGCGTGCATAAATCTAGAACGTCAATGGTAGGGGCAACGATAAGGGGCATTCCCTTTTAATTGCTCCAGGTCAAAATGGTTAATGAAGGTGGGCTATTGCCTACCTGTCTGGGCATCGCCTTGTGGGTGCCCTGGGATAACCACGAGCTCTAGTCTAAAGTAGATTCGGCAGACAGTTAAGGGAACAGCGTGCATGCGGGCAGTGTTGTGTGGCTACTATGGCATGGGCAATGGCGGCGATGAGGCGCTGTTAGCAACGTTGCTACAGCTATTGCCGCCGTCTGTCACCCCCATTGTTCTCTCCGGTAATCCCCAGGAAACGGCTCAACGCTATGGTGTTGAAGCGGTGCCAAGAAAATCGTTGTCGGCGGTGTGGTCGGCTCTAAAAAGTTCTCAGGCATTTATTTGGGGCGGGGGCAGTTTAATGCAGGATGCCACCAGTGCTATCAATCCGCTGTACTACGGTGGTTTGATGATACTGGCGCAGTGGCTGGGGCTGCGTACCATTGCTTGGGGCCAGGGAATGGGGCCTTTAAAGCGACGTAGCAGTCAATGGATTACCCGCTGGGCTCTGAAGAATTGTGATGGGATTAGTGTGCGAGACAGTGCTTCTGCCCAACTGCTGGCCGATTGGAGAATTAACTGTCAGCTAGCCCCAGATCCTGTCTGGGCACTCAAGTCTAGCCCCTTAGCAGGATTTGCGGATTTACCTGCACCTCGAATTGCTGTTGTGCTGCGGGGCCATGCTCAGCTGACACCGGAACGACTGACAAATTTAACAAAAGCCATTGCAGACTTTCAGGCAGCAACCCAAACCTGTGTTGTGTTATTGCCCTTTCAACCGGTTAAGGATGGTGCGATTGCAACCCATATTGCCCAACATCTGAACGGTCCCCACAAGATTATCCAAGTGGCCGATCCGGTGCAGCTCAAAGGCGTCTTTCGCGGGATTGAAATGGCCATTGCCATGCGGTTTCACGGTGTTGTTATGGCCGTTGCCGAGGGCTGTCGCTGTTTTGCCATTAGCTATGACCCTAAGGTCACCCAGATTATGCAAGAACTGTCGCTACCGGGCTGGGGACTTTCCCCTAACGACCCGTTGCCACTCATCCCTGACCATGCCCACACCATGACTCAGCAGTGGTTAGACCATTATGCCAATGGTGATGGCTTAAGTGATGTACAGGTTCGTGCCCATGTTGATCGTGCTTTAATACACAGCACCTTATTGGCGCAAACCCTTGTTAAGGATATTGATCATGTAGGATGAAACGTACTTTCGTGTAACTTTTTAATACATTTTAACGATTGAGAAATTCCTTGAATGTACTGATTTATTGGTAATTCCTGGTAGGAACTTGTGCTCAATCAAATTTTCTGTGTTAACACTGTGGGGAGATTGGCGTAATATGCCATCGTTATCCGCTTTGCTATTGCGGCGCTTTGAAACATAATGTTTAATTTCGCCAGATCAAACGATAGTTTTCCTGATAACGGGAACACTCCCCGTGACGTTTCGTCGCATGGGGCACAGTTACCTGTTGAAAATTCAGATAACAATAGCTGGCAGACCGTCCATTTCCCAGGTACGGTCATTATCGATGAAATTCCAGGGACTACCCCTAATTTGCAAACTAACGCTATGGATTCTTCTAGCACACTCCCAGGTAACAGTATTTCTGAAACCGCTACTGAGCAGACTGGTCATCAGCGTGAGGCCGAACTGCTTAATTTGGTGCGGGACCTAAATGAGTGCAACGATGTACTGCTGGCTAAGGTATCTCAGTTAGAAGAATCTCTGGAGCGATCGCAAGCTGCCCTCCAGGCTGAGATTGATCGGGCCCCTGACGTAAACCGTGTGGGTGATCGTGAAATTGTACAGTTAGTCACTGAACTAGAACAAAGCAACCAGTCATTGCAGCATCACCAGATGCTAAACGAAACCCTACAGACAGAGTTGGCTGCCTATCGAGAGCGGACAGCCCAGTTAGAAGCCGAGCATAACACCCTACTTAGGCAAAATACTGAGCAGTCTCAGGAATTATTGCAGGCCAATACAAACTGTCGAGATTTGAGAGCGCGGCTCCAGAGGCAGCAGCGCTACACACTGCAATTCAAAGCCGCCCTTGAAAAGTGTTTGAGTATGTCTACAGAGGCATCCAATAGTTCTGTCGCACCGCTTGATGTATCAAACCTGGCCATGCCCAAAGCAGACGAAATTCGCCCTTGGGAGTCTACATTAGGCCATGGCAAGTTAGATCCTCAGCTTGAGTCCTTGATTCGGGGAGCGCAAGGCAGACCTCAGGTTACCGTTCAGACCCCTGAGATCATGTTAGATGCTCAGAGGGTTGAAACCAGATTAGCAACTGAGGCCGAAGATCAGCTGTGGCATGACTTAGCCAGAGTAATGGGTCCCGATGAAGTTGCTCCAGCAGCTGAGGGACAGACCCTTCCCATGGAAACTGAAGAGTCTCCTCAGTTTACTGAACCCTCTCAGTTTACTGAACCCTCTCCTTGGGCTAAAGAGCCTCATGAAACTAACGACTCTGTTATGGCAGATAACTTAGGGGATGCTACAACAATTTCCTCCCAGTTATCTCCGCAGGCCAGTGAAATCCTGGCTCGTGTACAAGCTTCGCGTACAGGGGGATTGACTGATACTTATCTGCCTGCAATGTCTGCCCAGGGTACTCCATCACCTTTAGTCAATCCATTGAAGCCCCAGAAACGAATTACGTCCTTATCTGCGATTGATCTACCAAATTTTCCTCGTCTAAAAAAACAACCTCCTACAGCGCAAGCTTAAGGGAAAATTTAACCGCAATTCCCAAAATTAAAAACTTTTTCTTGGTCAACTTAGGTTAGACTTTGTTAACTTCTGGTCAATATGTGTGAGGAACAGGTAGCTATTCCTTGCAAATGCTAGTTCGCAGGTGCGTCTGAACTGATCTGTCGGTATTAGTTGATAAATATTCCTGCGATTTGCCTGAGCCCATCGGGTAGAGTTTGCATCTTACCTATTAATAAAATATGAGCCCGTCATCTTTAAAAACTGTTTTAGAAAGCTCTTCTCCAGATAAGTCTGTGAGCGAAGCGCATATAGCCACTGCGATTATCCATGTGATTGAGACTGCTCGCTCTCAAGGTCAAAGCCTGGATGATGTTATTACTGAGCTAATGGCTGACGATGCCTTGTTAGATAGAAAAAGTCGCCATCTGCTGGGAGACATCCTGACCCAAGCTTGGAATACTCTTTGAGAAGAGTATTTAAGTTGAGAAGATTGTTGTGGGATGAGTCAAAATGCTTAGGCAGTAATCCTAGGCAGTGATAGACGTAATAATAACGGCATCAGCTGGAATTGCCTCCCTCGCTGATGCCGTTGCTAATATGAATCCAAATAGAAGCTACAGACAGCTTTGGCTGAACTAGCCATCAATGTCGCCTACACCTACGGCCATTTGTAAAACCATAGGCTCACCACCGGTTTGGTGATACTTGTCAGCCCATTTTCGTAAGAGTAAATCCAATTCATCAAGGGCCTGTTGACGATTCTCTGCGGGGATATCAAGAGACTCCAAGACCCTCATGGTGCCATCTTTACGGGCAACCCATTCTCGCATGATGCGAAAATAACGGGCTGTATCCTCAATCATGGTGTAAGTTCTTTCAGCATCATCTGTCGGAATATACGACGCCCGAGCTAATGCATAAAAGGGCATACCCCATGGAGAATCAATGCGAGTGACCGTACCAGAGTAAAGTAAGCGACGGCGGATATGTTCTGCTAAGGCTTCACTCAGCGGCAGCTGTCGACCATTGGGAACAGATTCTTGAGAACGAGCATGGAGAAACTCAATTAGCTCAGCAAACTGAAATGAGGTTATGAGTTGAGCCTCTGGTAGATTGGACGGCAGCTTTTGCTCGATTTGGGCTTTTTCTTCTGATGTTAGGTTAGTGCCTACTAGCCTAGAGCGCCCTGGTTCCCAGGGATATTTTTCGAGCCAGACGTAGGGAAATTGAATTAAATAGCGGGGTTCTTGAGCACCCAACATCTTTAACAATTTACCTTCGCTTAAAGCCTGCCGTACTTCTTCTACGATGGCTTTAACACGTTTGGGTTCAATATGGTGTAAATGCCCCGTCATGCGCAGGTTTTGGCCCTGCTCTATATAAGTCGTGTAGATTGCACACTTGGCTGCGGTCGCTGCCGCATCTAGGAACGCACCGTGGCGATGACCGCCAGTACGCATAGCACTGAATGCCAAGTACATCATGATCTGATCAATGGCACTGGGTTCCAGGCGTTTAATCAGATCTGCATCAGCAGTCATCGGTGATTGAACATTGGTCATGGACGCTTAGGGATAGACACACGCTGATATAGCGAATGGAAATCTACGTAGTGGAACTAGGCTACCTTAAAGAAGCACCAATAATTCTTGATTTGTTTAATCAGACAGAGGAACTTCAACATTGATAGCTAATTTCCTCACTAGCTTGTAACGGTTAGCGTAAAACTTTTTCTGATTAATATCTATAGTGTTTTGTGTGGCCTTTTGCTGAAAAAGTTGGTTAGGGGCCATAAAACTATCCTCTAAGCAACTAAACGACCACTGCCACGGTACGCTTGGTCAATGGTTTCGTTCATAATACGACCGCTACCGCGATAAGATTGGTCGGTTGTAACTCGTCCACTGCCACGGTCAACTTGAGTATTTGTGATCCGACCACTGCCACGGTCAGCTTGGGCAATCGTGATCCGACCGCTGCCACGGTCAGCTTGAGCAATCGTGATCCGGCCACTGCCACGGTCAGCTTGGGTATTTGTGATTCGTCCACTGCCACGGTCAACTTGGGTATTTGTGATTCGTCCACTGCCACGGTCAGCTTGAGCTGTTGTGATTCGTCCACTGCCACGGTCAACTAACTGCGAGCTAGAAGTAATAGATAGTCCTAGTAAGCTGCAAAGGCTGATGGTAGTAGCAACTGACATTACCGATAGAGAAATTCTCATGGGTCAGAAAATGAGTAGTATTGCTACTTTCTGATTACATGGAATTGACAAATAACTCAGGAAAAACTACGTGAAAAAAGTGTGGGTGGTAACACCGATTTTTAGTACTGTGTGTTACACATCGTCCACTGATTGGATAGCTTTGACTAAAATCCAGGCACCACCCAGATTATGAATGCCGAAAACCTTAACTTTGCTGCCAGCAGTGACCTGCATTAGTTGCATTGCTGCTTGGGGAGAGATAGCGACAAGGCTAATGGTTTCAGTATCCCTAAGCAGCTGATGACTATGGTCTTTACCCCGTTGATAATGGCCGTAGAAAATATGGTTACCAGACGTGAAATTCTGGCTCGATGTTCTTGAAGAGTCTGTAAAGCCACTTGCGGGATATGCCGTTGGGGTATCTAGAAATGTTGTTTGTTGATTGAGCCAATGTTCGTCTTGAGGCAATAGGTCAAAGCAGGGGATAAGCATGGCAGGGGCTTGAGGGTCCCGTAGCAGAGTGTACTGTAGGTGCTTTACGGGCAGTTCCCTGGGTTGTTGGCATGGATGCTGGATGCATAGGGCGGCAGCTGCCCCAGCAGCTTGTCCTATGCCTAAGACAATGGGCTGGAGACGGGTGGCTCCGTTGGCAATATGAGTGACGGAAATGTTTTTGTCGCAGGCTAAGAGCCCATCAACAGTAGCTGGCACCAGGGCTCGGTAAGGAATAGTAAAGGGTGTTCCTGTCCAGCGGCCTCCCCAACCAATAGCTTTGGGGGCAAGGGGCATCTTGAAGCCAGGATAATGGTGGTCGTTGGGATAGTTGCCGATTGCGATCGCATCCACCACACCCTCTTCATTCACTGGCAACGGAGCCACCTGACTACCCGGCACTGGCAAAATATCTCGCTCGCTCACGGTCGTTAGCCCCACCAGTCGCCGACTCTCACGGTAGTAAGGATAAAGGGCAAACCCACCGCCGCCGGGGGTGCCTTCCAGCTCAGGGAAGGCACCCCCGGCTAAACCATAGCGTTGCCCTAGTTGAGCCTGAATAAAACGAGCAAACTCCTGGCTGTGGTTCTTGGCCTCCTGCCAATAGTCATAACGCGTCGTCTCTGGCTCAATCAGGCGCTCCAGGCCCACACCGTAGTCATTTCCCTGCTGGGGCCAGTTGATCATAAAGCGATTGCCTGGCAGCCGCCCATAGTTGAGAAACTGCTCTGGACCATAGCCCTCCCAGGCCCCGACAAACGAGGCTTGGGAGCCAGTTGAGGGAATCAGTGGCGCAGTTTCTCCTGTGCCGTAGTCCTGCATTACGACGACCCAGGTGGGGGCTTGCACCGGGTATTGCTGAATGGCAGGAAACAACGGATCAGCAGGATCGGTGAGAGAGTTAGGTGCACTAGGTTCCTGCCACTGCTCCTGCGATTCCCACCCCCAACGATAGGGGATGTTTCCCAAGGCCAGTAAATCTCCCAGCTCAGTGCCATCGATTGTGATTTGGGCTTCTACGGAAAACGGGTCAAATACCACTCCAGTGACCCGGTTGCCTGACCGCAGTACTTCTCGAGGGTGGTGGCCCCAACGCCAGGTCAAATTGGGCAGAGCGGCTACCCAGTCGGCAAAAATGCTCGCGCCCACCGCTGGTTCATAGGTGAAGAAGCTCACCCAGCCATTGTGTAAGCCCCCTGGTTGACGTTGTTCCAGCTCTCTCAGAAACGCTCCCCACAGACCCGTTTGAAATGCGGCTAGCTCATTGCCATCGGGTGCGGTGACTCCAGCAGCGGTGAGCATGCCGCCCAACCAGGGCCATTCGCTCACTAACAATACCTGTGCACCTAACCGGGCCGCTTGGATGGCCGCCGCAGTACCGCCCGTGCCGCCGCCGACTACGAGGACTTCAGTTTTAAGATTTTCCATCACACCCTGAGTTTTAAGTTCTTCTACAAATAAGGTGTGACATCCTCGCCCAGGTCATCGGCTAGATGAGACAGGGCCCGAAATCTTAGCCCCACTAGCTGTTCGTAAAGTGGGTTGAGCTTACACATGGGCGGAATGTGTACCACCTTTTTGCCAAATAGGGTGACATCGCGCTCAAAGGGGCACTGGGATGGGATCATTTTGCAGACAAAGCGGGCCAGACGCGGGTCTTGGACTTCTAGCTGGTCCAGCCACTCGCGCATGGGCTTAAGCGGATCAGGGCCGGTTTTGGGAGTGGGGGGCTGTAGGGGACTGGCAGCAGCGGCGACGGGGGTGGCTTTATCTTTTTTATCTTTGATCAGACTGGTGCCAGGTTGAACCTCTTCCTTGATCTGACGCAGGTTGTAGAGGGTTGATTGCAGGGTCTGTAGGATGGCTGTATCGAGATTGAGGGCCTGGCAGAACTCCATAAGGACTTTATCTTCGGCGGCGGAGTAGATGCCGTCTGCGATCGCAACCATCACCGCCATTCGCAAAAAGTTTTCCGCAGCGCCTGGATTTGGCTTGAGGACAGTTGCTAGATCTGCTGGTGTAATGGGCTCAAAGGTTTCAAAATCCAGACCTGGGGCAAAATCCTCATCCATCATAGTGTGGATCAGCTCTTGCTCTTGAGCATCAAACTCACCATCGGCCCAGGCAATCGCCAACAGCCCTCGCAACCAGGCTTTAATCTGTTCTTCAGTGTAGAGAGAATCCTTCAATGTAGAAGACATAGCCAGCCTCGAAAAACATCAAATGTCTGCCGGGGAGAGCAACCCTGCCCCAACAGCTACGGAAGAGCGGGCAACTTGGACGACAGCTGAGCCAACTCCGATCCAGTTTTACCAGTAAATACCCATAGAATTGAGCGACCTCCATCACGAAAGCTGCGGAGCAATGGCTCTGGTGGACGTTCAGAAGCTACGGGTAAAGGCTTGTAATGAATGCCGCGACTACCTAACACGATGGTGGCGATGGTATTTGCCCGTCGCATGTGGTAGTCCGATGTAATTAAATAAACGCTTTTGATTCCCAGCCGTTCAAAATCATCAACTAACGTCGTAAAGTTAGTCACCGTATCTACGGCTCGATAGTCCAAATGCAGCCTTTCTAGGGATACCTGAGATTCTTGAAATACCCAAGTGGCGTATTCAGGATTGGCCCCCGATGAAATCCATACGTCTATGTCAGGATGATCAGTGGCGAATTCAGCCGCAAACTCTTCCCGATGAGTGTCCCCCCCTAAGACCAGCGCAACCGTTGGTGACGATAGGCGACCGCGTATGTGCCATTGACCAAGCCAGAGTCCTGTTGCTAAGAGCAGCAAGGACGCCAGAGTTAAGCGACGATTTTTGCGACGCACTTTAGGCACTGATGGGTTCCTCAAAAAGGGGTGGACGAGCTGAAATAGTAAGGCTGAACTATTGGTAAGTAGGTGATGATAACTGATAATTCCTCATTCTAAAGGAGGCTACCATGCCCGTTTGGGAAAATGTGCGCTTGTTTTAACAATGGATTGCCCTCATCCCCCAGCCCCTTCTCCCTCGGGGAGAAAATCAGCCCTCATCCCCCGGCCCCTTCTCCCCAGGGAGAAGGGGAGATAGGGGTTTAGCAAGATTTGCCTGGGTAAAATGCATCTCCGTTCTCAAAATCCCCTCCTCGGGGAGAGGGATTTAGGGTGAGGCCCCGGGCATGTTAGCCCCATGACTGATCTAGACCTTTCTCTTTTATCAGGCCGTAACCGTCGGATTCCTGAAATATTGCTACAGCGTGCACGTGAGCTGCGGCTGCGGCAGACTACGGCAGAATGTATTTTATGGGAATGTTTGCGATCGCGTCGATTACACGGTTTTAAATTTCGACGTCAGCACAATATCGGTCGCTTTATTGCTGACTTCTATTGCCATGAGGCAAAGCTGGTGATCGAGTTGGATGGCCTAGTTCATAAACGACAGCCAGAAAAGGATGCAGAACGCGATGCATGGATGCAGGCTTGCGGATTGAAGGTGTTACGGTTCGAGAATAGACGGGTATTTGATGATATCGAGGAGGTATTGGAGGATATTGGGCGATGTTTGCCGGGGTGAATTTGTGGCCTAGGGATTGGCCCTCATCCCCCAGCCCCTTTTCCCCGAGGGAGAAGGGGGTTAGCAAGATTTACCGGGGTCAAACCTATCTCCGTTCTCAAAGTCCCTCTCCCCGGGGAGAGGGATTTAGGGTGAGGGCTTAATCCTCCGTTCCAAACATCCACTTCCATCACTTCGGCTTACACTTCACCTCGATTTCAAAACTGCCCTCCGCCGAGCCCTGCGCTAAGACCGGTAACCCCGTCGACCCGGCAATCTTAATGCCAAATTTCAGCGTAATTTCCTCCACCTCAGCGCCCGCTACCCCTTTGAATGCACCAAGGGCATAGTTGGCATAGCTCTTCAGCGTGCCATGGATGTCTGCGAGCTTCGCCTGAACCTCAGTGCTAACGCCCATGGCTTCGTATTCGTCATCATCGCTGGTCTGTGACGGCGTATCTATAGCGTCATCGGCTTCAAAATACATGGTGTAGGCAGTGCCAGATTCATCTTCCAAGACGAGGCGATTCACATCAGTCATCGGTTTTTAGGGTGTGCTGAAAACATCGGTTATGTTAAGGGTGCCGGCGTCCTAAACTCCGTGTTTTCCTGGAAAGTCTTAAGCCCATGGCCCGTTACGCCCTCGTTGTTGGAATTTCTGATTACAAAAGCAACTACCTCAAAAATTTAAGTAAACCGATTGGTGATGCAGAAGCTATAGCACAACTCCTTAGAGACCATGGGCAATGTGAACGGGTGACAGTGCTTTCAGGGCATGTAACCGCTGAAGAGCTAGAAGACGCACTAACTCAGCTGATTCAGCAAGATGCAGCTAGAAATGAGGCATTTATTTATTTCACTGGCCATGGTCTGGCCGTTAAAGGTGGGCTAGGGGGTACAAAAGGCTATCTGGCCACGTCTGACTGCACGGTCACTATTGAGAATAACCAACCGAAACGGCAGACAAAAGCAATTTCGTTTTCCGACCTGAATGATCTGATTTGCGATTCGGATCTAAGCAGTCTGGTGATGTTTATTGATGCTTGCCACAGTGGCGAGTTGATTGAATCGGAGCTGGTTGAGCGTAGTTTTGCCGAGTTAAATTCTGAGCAAGATTATTATCTGATTACATCCTGTCGTGGCCATGAAAGTGCCTGGGCAAAGAAGCGGGAAGACCATAGCGTTTTTACAGGTGCGGTATTGGATGTGTTGGTGCCTGAAAAGGTGAATAACAAGGGTTATATCTCTGGTGATACGGTGTTTGCCCATCTGGATGAGGCGCTAAAAAATAGCCGCCAGGAGCCGAGACGTTTTGGTAAGGGTAGGGCCTTGCCGATTGTGTGGTTTCAGGGTAGACAACAGAATGGTGAGGAGATTTATGGATCTGTTGCTGACACCGAGAAAAAATCTCGTCGTAACTGGGGTATCCCGTTACAGATGCCGCCGTTACCGGAGCATTTTGTAGAGCGACCAGAGCACCAGGACAAGGTAAAAGAACAACTGCTATGTGACGACAAGAAAACATTTGGCACATTGGTTGTTAGTGCCATCTATGGTCTCGGTGGCATTGGTAAGTCGGTGCTGGCATCGAAGCTGGCCCATGATGATGAGGTGCAGGCTCGCTTTGCGGATGGGATTTTGTGGTCCACGTTAGGCCAGAACCCGGATATTTTGCCGTTGTTGAGTGGGTGGATACAGGCTCTGGGGGACCATGACTATAAGCCCACGGCGGTAGAAGCCGCGTCGAACCATTTACGGACGTTGTTGTATGACAAAAAAGCGCTGCTGGTGGTGGATGATGTTTGGAATCCGGCGCATTTGGAGCCGTTTCGGGTAGGTGGCAATGGTTGTTGTGTGCTGGTGACGACACGGCAGGCGAAGATTCCGGAGGCGCATAAGTACAGTCTGAATGTGATGACTCCGGAGCAGGCTCTGGAGCTAATGACGCAAAAGCTCAAAGAGGAGCTGAGCGCAGAGGATCGGCAGCAGGCGTTGGATTTTGCGGCGCGGGTGGGATATTTGCCATTGGCGCTGGAGCTGGCAGCGTCGCAGATTGAGGAAGGTGTGACCTGGACTGAACTGTTTGAGGACTTTCAGGATGAGGTGGTGCGTCTGGAGGCGTTGGATCTTTATGGTCGAGAGGATATCCCCGATGATGCGAAGCGGCGGAAGTATAGTCTGACAGCTTGTTTTAACTTGAGTTTGAAGCAGCTGTCGGCGGAGCAGTTGCGGCAGTTTGCGTGGCTGGGAATTGTGCCGGAGGATGTGAGTCTGACCCAGGAGATGGCGGTGATGCTTTGGCAGGTGTCGAAGCGGCAGGCGGGGTCGATATTGCGGACGTTTAGCTCAAAGGCATTGTTGTTGCTGGGGGCGAAGCAGGCAGGACCTGAGGCGCGGCGCACATTTCGGATGCATGATTTGATGCATGATTTGGCGCAGCGGTTGTTGGTGAGTGCACCACAGCCTCTGCAGGAAGGGGACCTGCCAGGGTTGGGGATGACGAAAGCGGAAAGCCCATAGTGAGTTTTTGGGGCGGTACCGGGCGAAGACGGAGCGGGGGCAGTGGCATACGCTGACGGATGATGGGTATATTTTTGACCGGCTTACCTGGCATATGGAGCAGGCGAAGCAGGTACAGGAGATTCATGGGTTGTTGCAGGCGAGTAATGCGGATGGGCGGAATGGTTGGTATGAGGCCTGTGATGGGATTGGGAAGCCTGCAGGGTTTGTAAATGATGTTGCACGGGCGTGGGAGCTGGCGAAGAAGAATTATAAGAATGAACC
Source organism: Adonisia turfae CCMR0081 (assembly GCF_011009555.1). Taxonomy (GTDB): domain Bacteria; phylum Cyanobacteriota; class Cyanobacteriia; order Phormidesmidales; family Phormidesmidaceae; genus Leptothoe; species Leptothoe turfae. The sequence continues at coordinate 421,790 of NZ_QXHD01000003.1, forward strand.
AGGGGAAACACTGGTGCTGTTGTTTCGCTATGCGTTGATGCGGACTTCGATAAATAGTATGGCGAGTAATGTGCCTGCGGAGTTGGTGGGGGCGCTAGTGGAGAAAGAAGTTTGGTCTCCGGCTCAGGGACTGGCCTATGCGCAGCAGGCGCAGAACCCCTGGCAGCGGGCGGTTTGTATTTCAAAAATTGTGCCTCATATGCCAGAGTCTTTGCTGCCAGAGGTGCAGAAGACCGTGGGACAAATTAAGGAGGCAGCTTACCGGTCCTATGTGTTGGGGAAACTGGCAGAGAAATTTCCACAGCTGTGGTCAGATGTTTTGGTAGCTATTGGTCAAATACAGGATCGTTATGGAGATCACCGTGATAGCACTCAAGGATTTTCCTATCGAGCCTATGCATTGCAGAAGATTCTTGACAAGCTACCAGCAGATTATCTTTCAGAAGCTTTGGTGATTGCCCGTCAAATTGAAAATACAGATGATCAGGCTCTTGCTCTGGTTACATTGTCAAAGCAACTGTCAAAGCTATTACCGGAAGCGGTAGCTGCAACTCGGGAGATTGCCTCTTCATATTATCGTGCGAATGCGTTGCGTGAGCTGTCGAAGCAGCAGCCAAAGCTATTACCGGAGGTGATAGCTGTAACTCGGGAGATTGCTGACGAATCTGAACGAGTGTCTGCACTGCGTGAACTGTCGAAGCAATTGCCACCGGAGCTATTACCGGAAGTGATAGCTGTAACTCGGGAGATTGCTGATGAATCTGAACGAGCGTCTATACTGTGTGAGCTATCTAAGCAGTTGCCGGAGCTATTGCCGGAAGCGCTAGCTGTAACGAGAAAGATTGCCGATGAATATAAACGAGCGTCTATACTGTGTGAGCTATCTAAGCAGTTGCCGGAGCTATTGCTGGAAGCGTTAGCTGTAACGAGAAAGATTATTAATGAATTTTCTCGAGCGTCTATACTGTGTGAGCTGTCGAAACAGTTGCCACCAGAGCTATTACCAGAAGTGTTAGCTGTAACGCGAGAAATTGCCAATGAATCTCCTCGAGCATCTGCTCTGAGTAAGTTATCGAAGCAATTGCCAGAGCTATTACCAGAGGCGATAGCTGTAACGCGAGAGATTACTATTGAATCTTCTCGAATTTCTATGCTACGTGAGCTGTCGAAACAGTTGCCGCCGGAGCTATTGTCGGAAGCGTTAGCTGTAACGCGAGAGATCGCCGATGAATATTCTCGAGCATCTGTGTTGCATAAGCTGTCGAAGCAGTTGCCGGAGCTATTGCCGGAAGCGTTAGCTGTAACGCGAGAGATCGCCGATGAATATTCTCGAGTATCTGTGTTACATAAGCTGTCGAATCAGTTTCCAGAGCTATTGCCGGAAGCGTTAGCTGTGACGCGAGAGATCACCTTTGATTTTTTTCGTGCGCATGTTCTGCGTGAGCTATCGAAGCACTTGCCGCCGGAGCTATTGCCGGAAGCGTTAGCTGTAACGCGAGAGATTGTTAATGGATCTTCTCGAGCATCTATACTTAGTGAGTTGTCGAAGCATTTCCCAGAGCTATTGTCGGAAGCGCTAGCTGTAACGCGAGAAATTACCAGTGAATCTGAACGAGTGTATGCGTTAAGTGAGCTATCGAAGCAGTTGCCACTGGAGCTATTGTCGGAAGCGTTAGCTGTAACGCGAGAAATTACCAGTGAATCTGAACGAGCGTCTGCGTTAAGTGAGCTATCGAAGCAGTTGCCGGAGCTATTGCCGGAAGCGCTAGCTGTAACGCGAGAGATTGCCGATGAATCTGAACGAGTGTATGGGATCCAAGGGATGTCTAAGCAGTTGACGCCAGAATTATTGCCAGAAGCTTTGTCAATAGCTATAGAGCTCAAAGATGAATCTTCGCGAGCAGTGGCGTTGAGTAATTTGGCTAAATATTTGCCAGAAGCATTATTAGCTAAAGCTTTGGAAATGATGTGGCAAATTCAAGACCCCTATTTTCGATCCCGGGCTCTTCGAGGCTTATTACCCTACCTGATGAAGCTAACCATTACCTTTGCTGACTGGACTGTCATGCTGGAGGTATTAGCCTATCAAAACCGCAAAAATTTGCTTGAAGAACTACCCGACATTTGCCCCATCATTTTAGAGCTAGGCGATGAGCAAGCCTTTTCAGATATCTTGCAAGCTGTCCGAGATGTCTGCGCTCAATGGCCGTGACGCTTTGTGAGTTTTGAGTGTTGAATGTTGAGTTTTGAGTTGGGGGGCGGCTATGCCCTCCTAGCCCAGGATTTCTGTCAACAACTTAACCAAAAACAGCTTATCCTGTTCCGACAAAGCCCCTAGCTGCTTCAAAATTAGTTCCTTTTCCACCGTCATAACAATTGGCTTAATCACCGATGGCTTCAAAAGACCAGCCGATTTCCAATCCTGAATCACAACATTATCAGCATATGCCGTTGCACTTGTTTGACCGGTAATCCCCATCAAGACAATATCGATGTGCCGCTGATTATACCCATCTGAATGACAATGACCGCTGGACGTTTCTTACTCGTTACCTGGTTCGTAAACGGAAATGGCACCAAAACAACATCCCCAAACTTATAGGTCATTGTAGATGTCATCCTCCGGGTTATCCCACACCTTGGCAAAGGAAGACTCTGATAACTTCATAGCAGAGTAGGTCAGCGTGGCATCTTCTTGGGCAACATGAACCTCAGATTGAAGGTTTGCCTGTGGCACTTCGTCGGCCAATCCCAATAATTCCTCCACCGTTGGAACACTGTCTGCAGTTTTTAACCAGTTAATAAGCGCCTCCCACACTGCGGGCGTCACCTGTACAGCGACTTTTTGCCCTGTGGTATCCACAACAAATTGCGCAGATTGCAAAGCTTCTAACACCGTGGTCATGGGACTTCTCCATAGGCTAAGCCTATTCTAATGCCGTCCGCTAAGTAATTGACATTTGCATAGTTGAGCCGGGTAGGGTGCGATGCATCGCACCACTTCCAACCCACTTCGCCTCCTAACCGATTCCCCCTTCACCCCATATCCAATGAGAACTAGCCATTTAAAATGGGCTACTACACTGACTGTAGTAGCCCACATCTGTATCAATTACAGGTAAACATTAGGCAAGGTTAGAATGCGCCTAGATCAGCTTTTACAACAGTGACGTCGTTGGCCAGGTTAAAATTACCGTCATGCTTAACGTTAATCACACCCAGCACATCCAGATCATGGGCACCGCCCCCGCGTACACCGTCCCCGCCTTGATCAGTATAAACACCAAGCACAATGCGTTCATCTAGCTCCTTGATCACCTTGTAAGTGACAGTATGGCCAGTAATGATAATTTGGTCCCCTTCGCCGCCGGTACCGCTAAAGTCAGTGATTGTATCACGACCAATACTCTCAACCCAGTGGTCATGGTAGTTGTCATTTTCCCCAGCAACAGCTCCCATGCCCCAGTTGACCAGGCCGTCGTCTTGCAGATGCTGCGTATAGATAGCAGCAGGTGCGTTCATAAGGATGTCAAATTTAAAGGTGTCTGCACCAGCACCACCAGTTAGCCTATCATTCGCTGCCAGACCATCGGGATTGTAGAATTTTTTCGCAAAGACAAGTTTATCAACATCATTGCCATCATCCTGATTAGCAACGATTCTCGTGTTCTCAGCCGGAGCATTCGCATCACTGATACTTACCAAAACATCATCTCCAGCTCCACCAATTAGACGATCACTACCTAATTGATCTTGTAGAAAGTCATTGCCATCACCACCTATTAGGCGATCATTGCCATGGAGAGCATTGGTAGTATCTAACAAATAGCCATCGGCATCATAGTCTTGGGCGGTGAGTCTTTCATCACCAATGATAATGTCATCACCAGCTTGGCCTGCCAGGCGATCATTACCAAAACCACCCAAAAGAGAATCATTGCCTTTTCCACCCCGCAAATTATCATTGCCGATGCCACCCAGGAGAATGTCATTATCACGACCGCCAAATAGGGTGTCGTTGCCTTCGCCTCCTAAAAGAATGTCATCTCCAGCTCTCCCGCGAAGGGTGTCATTGCCCGCTTGGCCAGTCAGTTTGTTTGGTTCTTTATTGCCAAAAAGTGTATTGTCTCCACCATCACCAATAATTTCTTCAATCTTGGCTAATAGAGCCAGTTCAATGTCGGCAATAAGTGATGCGTTCCCTTGTGTACTCATGTATCTCTCGACTGATAGCGGTTTTATTGGCTTTAGAGCCTGTGCCGATTCTATAAGTTACCGATAGAGAGGAAATCGGTAATAGCTCCTTATCTAATATCAGGAGAGAATAAAGCTAACGAAACAGATTTTGCAAGAACAATTACCTAGTCTGGTAAAAATTTTCAACAACTTCACTAGTTTATTACGTTAAACACAACCGTAGAAATCACGATTAGATAGTTTACTTATGCTAAAAAATCACCCTCTTTCTAGATCAGTAAGGCCGTTGATGTAGGAATATCTACAGTACGGACTCTAGGAACTGGAGAGGATGAAAAATCTACTAGTGTTTAAAGGTTTTCTGAAGATACTGGTTGGCCTGAATAAAATATGTTTTGTTAATCGCCATAATAGTCTTGTGCCAGGTAGGGTACGATGCATCGCCACACCTCCAACCAACTCCTAACCAATTCCCTCTTCACCCCATCTCCAATCTCCCTGCCCAAATCCCATCCACCCATCCCTATTCCCCCTGGGAAGGCTATGCCAACGACTTCGCTCAGGACAGGCCACCCATCTACCCTTGAGCATCCTGGCTGACACGATAACTGTCTAACCAGGATTGGCTTAGGGACCTCAGCTGATTTCTCTCAGCAGCATCAATACCTTCAGGATCAAAACGATAGCGATAATGTAGTTGGATAATCGGTTTGAGTGCTTCTACCTGAGCAACAGATAGTTTTTCGGTTAGTCGTTCCATCCAATGCTGTAGGTTCTCCGCAGGTCTGCGCCTCAGTTTTAATTGCTTGAAAATCTGTTCGATTTGGTAAAACTCTGAATCGATACCGGGGAGAGTCGGTTGCGATCGCATCCCAAAAACCACATTTTTAGCAAGCATTTTCTGTCGCCTTCGTCTCCACCACCAGATCAAGAGACCACCAATAGTGACAATACCTAAGAAAATTAGCAGAAGTAGCACTCTAGATTTGGTATCTTGCGGTAGTTGTTCTTGGATAGACGCTAATAGTTTTTCCCCTAACCTCCGTAACATCAATTCCAAAGGACTATCTTGATTAAGGCCTTGAGAAAACCCATCACCTTGTCCATAGCCCTGTCCATTACCTTGTCCATAGCCCTGTCCATTACCTTGTCCATTACCATTATTAAGCGAGGTATGATCAAACTGAAATTGGCTCAATTGCCTATGGGCCCAAATGCCCAAAATTCCAGCCAAACAGATTAAACCAAGCCAAGCCATCACTTTAGGTTTCGCAGGCCGCAGGGTAAAGAACAGTATGGCGACCAGCAGCCAAGCTAAACTATAAAAAAGAAATCTATTGGCGTTTACAGCACTGGCTGATAACAAATATAGGCCAAAGTAAACATAACCAAAGTCAAAGGGGGGCCGTTTCCACTGAATTCCTCGCTTGGTAAAGGAAGGATTCACTAAGAAATCTTGCATCCGTTGGGAAAGGTTGGTCGTATAAAGTTGCGCCAACATCAGTGGAAACAGTGCCAACGGCAGCAATTGCAGCATGCCCTGGAAAGCACCCGTGAGTTGGAGCGTCACCACGATCACGGAAATGCAGATAAACAAAACCCATACGGTTGCCTTTTTAGAGAGCGTCCAGCCCTTGGAGAACACCCGTCTCCCTTCGATGCACACAATCATCGGCACTGCCAGACCCCACAGCTCCGTTTGAAATCCCCATAGGCATAATGCCAAACTGCACAGGCTGGCTACATGGAATTGCATATCGCTTGCAGCTCCTGCTGAATGTGACCTAACGGTAACGGATAAACCCGCATTAAATGACTTTGATAATCGTCTAACATCGGCGATAGTGTGTGTTGATCACGGGTCACGATTAAAACCCAGGTGGGGATATTAACGGACTGTAATTGCTTAACCAATGTCTGGCGGGCCTCATCCCAGGTGAGAAAAATGCAGATGCAGCTGCTTAACAGCGGCAAACGACTTTGCATGATTGGTAACAACGAGTCAAAGGGCTTATCCTGACAGGGGACTACCGACGCTAACAGCTCAAGGATACGTTCTGTTTGGCCTAAACCTCGGCCCAGGGTAACGTATCCACCACCTAAGCCTGAAAAGATAAGGTCCAGTAAGGACTCCTGGTTTTGCATTTCACCAGCCAACGACGCGGCCACTGAGATCGCCTCTTCTAAAATTTCGCTAAATGACTCCGGTTGAAAGGTGTCTAAAACCAGAGCGTGATGCACAAAGTACTCGGCTTGTTCTTCTCGCACCACCGGTTTACCCAATTTAGCCCAGCTTTTCCAATGAACCTTGCGCGGCGAGTCGCCGGGGCGATAGTCGCGCAAGGACCAAAATTCTTCTGATTCTCCCACCGATAGGGCAAGCGATAAGCCTCCCGGTTGATACCCTTGACGTTCTGGCAGTTGAAACGACGGCACCGGGTAGCGCTTTGGCAAGATTAATACCGATTGGGGCAGGGGTAGTCTGACGCAGGCATTAAATAGGCCGAGCGGATCAGGGCAGGCCAGGGTCATGGTCTCAAACTGTAGTAACCCTCGTCGTAGGGGTGTAATCTCACCTTTGATTTCAGTTGTGCCCTGGGCTGCCAATACAGGAATCCCGACGGCAGGTGCGATCGCACGCTGAGCCTGATCAATTAATTTGCTCCATGACTGAGCATCCTTGCGGCCTGGACGGCTAATGTCAAGATAGTCTTCAAAGCTAGGAAATGAATGGGCAAACGCTTCAATCAGTCTCAGTTTCCTAAAATCCTTGCCAGTAGAATTCTGTACCGTTACTGGGTAGGGTAACGGCAAGCCTACCGTCCCAAAGCGCGGTAGCCGTCGCCTAACCTGAAACCGAGGCCGTGAAAAGGCGGTAGCCACCATAGACACAGTCAATAATAAGCAGGCCAGGGCAAATACCTGGTAAGACAAACTCTGCTGGGTATCCAGACCTGCCAGCCCAGCAATGATGGCAAACACTAAAACACCCACACCCAGCGGCGTAAATCGCCTTTTTAACCATTGCCGCAGGCTGTAGCCCAAACATCGAAATAGACGATAAAAGAAAAGATTCATGGCTCAGGCAGGCACAGGCGTCGCATTTAAGATGTCTTGAATCACCGCATCGGCTGTTTGGCCCGAAAATCGGGCCTGGGGTTCGAGGACCAACCGATGGGCCAGGACTGACAGCGCCATCTCTTGTACCTGCTCGGGCAAAACAAATTCGTAACCATCAAAGAGGGCAAGTGCCTGGGCCAGTTTCATTAAGGCAATGGCTCCCCTGGGGCTAGCCCCTAGCTGTACCCCTTCTGCTTGGCGGGTGGCCCCGACAATATCAATGATGTAACGCTTGAGTTCATCGCTGACTCGGATCTGCTGCACCTGTTGCTTGAGGGTAAAAATATCATCTCGTGAGAGACAGGGTTTAACCTGGTCAATGGGATGTTGCTGGAGCTGACTTGCTAAAATCTCCATTTCTTCTTCTGGAGAGATATAGCCCAAACTAAACTGCAGGGCAAACCGATCCATTTGGGCTTCTGGTAAGGGATAGGTGCCTTGGGCTCCCACCGGATTTTGGGTAGCAATTACAAAAAAAGGTGGGCTTAGCGTTCTCAAGGTGCCATCAATGCTAACCTGAGATTCTGCCATGGCTTCCAGCAGCGCCGATTGGGTGCGGGGAGAGGCGCGATTCACCTCATCTGCTAGAACAATATTGGCAAAAATAGGGCCTTCGTGAAACTGAAAGGACTGTTCGATGGGGTTTAAGATTGAGACGCCCAAAATGTCAGAGGGGAGCAAATCAGGCGTAAATTGAATTCGCTTGAAGGAAACATCGACGGAAAAAGCTAGCGCTTTGGCCAGTGTGGTTTTACCCGTGCCAGGGTAGTCTTCTAGCAGCACATGCCCGCCACTGATAAAGGCGGCCAGCAGCTTACGCACAGCCCCAGTTTGCCCTTTCACCATCTGCTGAATATTCTCGGATAAACGGGTATAAATTTCTTGTCCAGAAGCTTGGCTAGAAATAGTATTTGAACCTGAATCTACAGTCGACGATTCCATAGCTGGGTCCTTGGTGTCCATGACTCAAGATAACCGAAACTTTGGAATTAAGGCACTGAGGAATGTGCGTTCAAAGGAGTACCCCTAAGGGGCATATGCAAGGCCATTCAACCCTTTGCTATGCCACTTTTTAAGCTGGTGATGACAATGGTTTCTAGGGTGATTCTTGTAAGCCGTCAACTACCGCGTTTTGTAACTCCTCTGCCTTTTCTTCAGCTGCCTGTTGCACCGCTTCTGATAGTGTAGGATTCTCGTTGATTTCTCTTAAAGCTCTAACTGCGTGGTCCCTTACAGTGCCATCGGCAACATTGCCAATCCTAAAGATACTGTCGATAAATTCCCGTGCCTTTTCGTCTGAAGTGGCATTCAAAACTAACGCTCTCGTACTATCAATCAAAGAAGTCTGACTGTCAGTTGGGTTAGTTGTTTGTATTTGACTAAGTGGGGCTAGATCATCTGGTAATGATGGTTCTATTGCTTCAGGAGCAATATCCAATGTTTCAATATCATTAATAATACGATCATGGGCAACCTCTTCTAGATTTTCTGCCTGTTGAGTGGTTTCTCTTACTTTCTCTTCAAGTACGGTTTTCTCTTCATCTGCCCTGATCAGCTTGGCCTGTGACATGGCATTTTCTTGAAATACTGTAATCACAGAAGGGAAAAAGAGGGCAAACATTAGCGATGTCGCTGCTAGCTTTGACTTGTTGTTCGCCTTTTCCGGTGGGCCATCCAAGCTAAGAATGGTGCCGATAAAGCCCACTACTGCCCCTAACAAAATGCTGGAAGTTACTAAGATTAAAAACTCTAAACCAGCCCCCAACTGAATAGATGGAACAAAGTCATGGACGACGCTTTCTTCTGTTGCCGTTTGTTGCTCCTGAGTGTTAGATACGCTGTCATCTTCCGCTTCTAAACTTGGCTCAATTTGTTCTGAATTCTCTTCACTGTCCTGTTCTTTTGCAACTGTTTCGGCCTGTGCTGAAATCTCTGTGCCATCTTGTGTGTCCATTGCCTGGGCATTGGCTGTAGCCATGAACGACCCCCCCTCCTGGATCAGCCGCAATGCAACGCTACCTAGACCACCAAACATCGCTGGTACCACCACATATCTGACTGTAACGTTATTACTCAACGTGCTATTCAGCTTATGGGTAGCACTATTCACTACGTGGGAGGCAGTACTGGATAACTCAAAAATCTCTGGAGGGGCAGCCAGATTTGTCTCAGGTATAAGCGTGTTTGCTGGTTCAGTCTTGCCGGTTTGTGGGTCTAAGGGGGGGAGGGCAAGAAATGCGGTATACATGGTGATTTTGTCCGAGGGGCGATGGGCATCTGGCAAGTTATTCAGTTTACCTCAGCCATTTTGCGGAGTGTTTTTGCTGTGGAAGTGCGAAATGGCAATATCTGCGACTTTTCTACAAAGGTGATTGTTTTTTGTGTAAAAGCGGCGCGGTTATTTTGTCGTAGTCGATATCCTTCAATATGTGAACAATACTGTGGGTTGGTCCATGGTGAAATGGGCTGCTCAGGGCTTTCCTCCCCAAAACCCTCCTATTCATATAGCCCGATTCAAAATGGATAATCCTGTAGGGGCTGTGCCTTGTGCCAACCTTGAGACGCGATAGCTATCAGTCAGGCTCTTGTTAAGGGGTATGTTTTTGTCAGATTTATGGTTCATCTTCGTAAAACCGATAAAATAGGTATTCGTCTTTGAAGGGATGTTCATCGGTGACGTGGTGAAATATGCCGTGTTCTACTAAGGCCTGGCCGATCCTGACGGCGGCTTCTCGGGTGGCGTTTTGTGTTTTGGCTAGCCACGTTACGGCTTCACTGCCAATAAAACAATTGGGATACACCGTCAATCGGAACCGACGATTCTGAATATTTAACCCATCCTCCGAGCGCATCTGTTTTACTAAACGCTCCAATAATGCATCTTGTAAACGCTGCTGATTTTGTAACAGGCTGGAAAAATCTCTAACATCCGCCAATAAATCGGAGGTTTTTAATCCCTGGGGCTGTTTTTCTTCCTTTCCTAAGGCGGCTGGAGTTCCTGCTTGAGATCTCTGTTGTGCCCAGATAGTTGTATCCCACTGGGGAGAACGGATGTTTAAATCTCGTTGGGGGAAGGGGATCTCGATGTTGTGGCGACGAAAATTGGCTTCGAGCATGTAATAAAGGTCACTCTTGATATCGAATTGTAGGCGTGGGTCCCGAATCCATACCAGTACATCAAAATTGAGGGCGCTGTCACCAAAGCCTAAAAATCGTAGACGGGGCTGGGGATATTGCAACACGCTCGGATGCGCTCTTGCTACCTCCATCACTGTCGTATGTACCTGTCGAATATCTGAGTTGTAAGCCACTCCCATGGGCAAATGAAGTTGCGATACTGGATGCCCATGGCTCCAGTTGATTACCTTGTTTTCCAGTAGCTGTGCATTCGGCACAATGATCGACACGCGATCTAATGTGCGAATTTCCGTACTGCGCACGCCAATACTTTCAACGGTTCCGGCCAGGTCGCCCAGGTTAATAAAGTCTCCCACCTGAATCGATCGCTCAAAGAGCATCATCCAGCCGCTGACCACATTATTGGCAATATTCTGTAGACCAAAACCCAGGCCAACACCGAGCACACTGGCAAGAATGGCTAAGGCGCTGAGGTCAATGCCTAATACCTGCAGAATCAAAAAAAGGCCAATGCCTGTGAGGATGGCCTGCATGAGTGTGGCGATCGCATCTTGTACACCCCGATCCGGTATCGCCGCCTGCAAAAATCTAGACTTGACTGCCGATGTGACAACCCGCACCCCAATCCACAGCGCCAGGGTGAGCAAGACCACATTGAATAAACTGACCAGGGAATACCCTTGGCCGTCAATGTCAAATAAGGGGTCGGTAAATGTCCGTTCTAAAAATTGAAAGATGCGATAGCGGATAGACCGGGCTACAGGAAATAACTCACATACATAGATGCCAGCGGCTAGCCATACCAAAAATCGGGCACCCAGCAATGATGGCAAAATCCACATGGGTAGTCTGCCCTTGCGGGTCTGCCGTCGCCAGAGCCAGCGGCGGATGTTGTAGAGGAGCACCCAAGAGAGGAGTGCGATCGCAACCACTCCCACACTTACCCAGGCCATTTTTCGCTGATAATCAGGCTGCCGTTCTTTCTGGGCTCGATCCAAAGCTACTTGCAAAATCTCAGCCCACAGCTCAGCCCGCTCTTCGGGTAGCACTCCAGCCATCAGATCGCCACTGGTCACCGTGAGCAAATGACGACCGTTAGCCCTGAGCGTTACTAGACCATCGCGTTCTCGTGTCCGCACTCGAATCGGTGCTGGTGTTGGCTGCTGATCAGCATTGTCAATCACCTGCCATAGGGCCTGGTTCGCAAAAACGGCTCGTTCCTCGGCACTGATATCTTCAATGCTGCGCAGCTGGAACAACACCCGACCATCAATAACAACATCAGCTTTTTGCGCCATTGGTTGCGCCCCTGTTTGCGCCATGATCGGCAACGCTAGGATGTTCGCCAGCAGCACAAGGGTGACGATAGCAATGCGGAAAAAATATTTAACCCAGAGGGTACGGTGTGTCCACCTACCCCATTGCCCATTGCCCATTGCCCATTGCCCTGTTCGCTTCACCCTCCCTCCCCATCGCCAATGACCCATTGGGCTTTATCAATCCTTGTTGTGAACTTACTCATCCAACATCAAGAAACCTAAACCATTCAGCGATGTCGTAAAAAATAACCTTTTTCTCAGGATCGCAACCTTGTTCAAACCCGCTTAAACAGAAGCCCTCGTTTTACTTGCGTTGTACCAATTTGAGTGATTGATTGCTCAAGGAAAAATCAACGTCCTGTAAGAAAGGTCCGTCAGAAGTTGGATAATAGTCCAGCTCTCATGTGTAAGAATGTAGGCGGTTTTGCCAACTCTAGCGTGTGGGGCAGGCACCAAAAAAACTTATGGAACCCTTGGAATCTCTTTATTCATATGCATGGCTCATCCCAGTACTGCCACTCCTCGGTGCAGCTATTGTCGGTGTGGGTCTAATCAGCTACAGCGACGCTACAAGCAAGCTGCGTACCCCTAGTTCAATCTTTATCGTCAGCCTGGTTGGGGTGGCGATGGTGATGTCATTCGGCATCCTCTGGAGTCAATGGAATGGTCACGAGCCCTACTCATTTATGTTTGAGTGGGCTTCGGCGGGCAGCTTTAAGCTGCAGATGGGGTACACCATCGACCATCTGGCTGCACTGATGCTGGTGATTGTGACCACCGTGGCCTTTCTGGTGATGGTATACACCGACGGCTACATGGCTCACGATCCTGGCTATGTCAGGTTTTATGCATACTTGAGCCTGTTTAGCTTCTCCATGTTAGGGCTGGTGATGAGTCCTAACCTGCTACAGGTTTATGTATTTTGGGAACTGGTGGGCATGTGTTCCTACTTGCTCATCGGTTTTTGGTATAACCGCAAACCAGCTGCTGACGCTTGTCAGAAAGCCTTTGTCACCAACCGCGTAGGTGACTTTGGGCTGTTGCTGGGTATGCTCGGCATTTTCTGGGCCACGGGTAGCTTTGACTTTGACATTATGGGTGAGCGTTTGACCCATATGGTGGAAGTTGGCAGTTTACCGGGTGTAATCGCTGCTTTATTTGCGATTCTGGTCTTTATGGGACCCATGGCCAAGTCGGCTCAGTTCCCCTTACATGTGTGGTTGCCGGATGCGATGGAAGGCCCCACACCCATTTCTGCCCTAATTCATGCTGCCACCATGGTGGCAGCTGGGGTGTTCTTGATTGGCCGCATGTATCCGGTGTTTGAGGAAATCCCTGTAGCAATGACAACCATTGCCTACGTGGGGGCTTTCACCGCCATGATGGGGGCCACAATCGCCATTACGCAAAACGATATTAAGAAAGGTTTGGCCTATTCCACCATGTCCCAGCTGGGCTACATGGTCATGGCCATGGGTGTGGGTGCTTACAGCGCTGGTCTATTCCACCTGATGACCCACGCTTACTTTAAGGCCATGCTCTTCCTGGGGTCTGGCTCTGTGATCCACGGTATGGAAGGTGTGGTTGGCCACAACCCCACCTATGCCCAAGACATGCGTCTGATGGGTGGTCTGCGTAAATATATGCCAGCTACAGCCACTACCTTCCTAATTGGTACCCTGGCGATTTCCGGTATTCCTCCCTTTGCTGGTTTCTGGTCTAAGGATGAAATTCTGGGTTCCACTTTCCAGGTCAGTCCTTTCCTATGGGCCATTGGTTGGTTAACCGCCGGTATCACTGCGTTCTATATGTTCCGTATGTACTTCTCCACGTTTGAAGGGGAATTTCGCGGGACTAACGGTGACATCAAAGAGCAACTGCGCATTGAGAATCTCCAAAGTATGGGCGCTTCCCTCGGCCCTGGTGCCATGAGTACTCAGGAAATGCCCATGGCTGCAGAGGACCACCATGACGATCACCACCATGCGTCTGAGCCCCATGAGTCACCGATTACGATGACTCTGCCTTTGATTCTCTTAGCAGTGCCTTCGATTCTGGTGGGTCTGGTGGGTACGCCCTTTGGCAATTACTTTGAGGCGTTTATTTCTGCCCCTGGTGAAGTGGTTACTGTTGCTGAGCTGGCGGAAGAAGTAGACCTGCATGAGTTTGCTGTGATGGCAGGTAGTTCTGTGGCGATCTCGGTTGTGGGTATTACCTTAGCGGTGTTGATGTATGTGACGAAGACGATAGATGCGGGTGCGATCGCAACCAAGATCAAACCCCTCTACAACTTTTCCCTCAACAAGTGGTATGTCGATGACATCTACGAAGTGGTCTTTGTCCAGGGCAGTCGCAAAATTGCTAAATTTGCCCTTACCATGGACGTCAAACTAGTGGACGGTATCGTTAACCTAACTGGCTTCGTCACGCTGATTACAGGTGAGGGGCTGAAATACCTGGAAACCGGTCGTGCCCAATTCTACGCTCTGATTGTGTTTGGAGCTGTGTTGGGATTAGTTCTATTGTCAGGTTTGACCTAGGTTGAATGCGGGAACCTCTATTTAATCCCATGAACATTCGTAGGGGCGTTGTATACAACGCCCCTACGAATTATTTGTGGTTGTGGTGTTGTGCCATTTGCCTGGTATTGGTTTTTGCCTGTACCAGTTTTGCCCAGTCTGAGGGTAAAGTTCCTGTGGCCAATGGTGCTGGCGGTGCGGTGGCCTCAGTCGATGAAGCTGCCAGTCGCATTGGCATTGAGGTGCTACGCCAGGGGGGGAATGCGGTGGATGCGGCTGTGGCAACCGCTGCTGCCCTGGGGGTAACTGAGCCCTTTTCCGCTGGTATCGGTGGCGGTGGCTTTATGGTGATTTACCTCCATGACCAGGACCGGGTGATTACCCTGGATGGTCGTGAGGAAGCTCCAGCGGCAGTAACCGCTGATTTGTTCCGCGATCCAGAAAGTCCCACAGGGGAAAATTTACCGTTTTTCCCAAATCGCATAAGTAGCGGTCTGGCCGTCGGTGTGCCAGGGACGCCACTCAATTGGCAAACGGCGCTGTCTCGCTATGGCACCCTATCCCTGGCAGATGCGTTGGCTCCAGCGATTGAGCTAGCGGAGTCTGGCTTTACCGTGGATGAAACATTTGTTCAGCAAGTAGTCCGTAACCAGGAACGATTTGAGGCATTTACCTCTACGCAGCAGTTATATTTGCCAAACGGCGAACCGCCAGCCGTTGGTTCACGGTTTCAGAACTCGGACATGGCCAAGGCCTATCGCTTGCTGGTAAACCAGGGCGTTAATAGCTTTTACCGAGGTGACATTGCCCAGGCGATTGTGGAGACCGTACAGTCACCACCGACCGTCAATGAGCCTCCATTTACTGTGTACCCTGGGGCGATGGATCTAGGCGATCTAGACCGCTACGAGGTGCGGGTAAGACCGCCCGTGGTTAGTGACTATCGCGGCTATCAGTTTTATGGCATGGGGTTACCTAGTAGCGGTGGGATCACGGTAGCTCAAACGCTTAAACTGCTGGAGTCTAGCGATCTGGGCAGCTTAGATCGCAGTCAGGCACTGCATCGGGTGATCGAGGCGGAAAGGCTGGCATTTTGCGATCGCAACGCCTACCTTGGCGATCCTGAGTACGTAGATGTTCCCGTAGCCGGGTTGCTCAATGCCAATTACATTGCCAGTCGCCAGCTTCCGGACAGGGCTGCTGAACCCTGTACCACACCTGGTAATCCGCTACCCTATCAAACCGACCCTAGCCCCAGTCTCACCCAAGCACCTAAGGTAGCAGTTACCAATGGCCAAGAAGGGCTATCGACAACCCACTTAGTGACTGCCGATCGGTTTGGCAATGTTGTTTCTTATACCCTAACCATTGAATCTACCGGTGGGTCTGGGATTGTCGTCCCTGGCTATGGGTTTATCCTCAACAATGAACTCACAGATTTTGACACGACTGTGCCCCACCCCAATGCGCCAGAACCGGGTAAACGACCTCGCAGCAGTATGTCCCCCACCATTGCCTTTGCTCCGGATGGTCGAATTTTGGCCTTTGGGAGTCCCGGTGGTTCCACTATCATTACCACTGTCGTTGGCATCGCTACTAATTTAATTGATTTTGATTTATCCTTGCCTGAAGCCATTGGCGCTCCACGCTTCTCCCAACGCAATGGCAGTACCACCAACGTTGATCAAGGTGCAACTGCTAATGTGAACTTACTTGAACAGTTAGGCCATCAGTTTCGGACGGTGGAGGAAATTGGGGCGGCTACTGGTGTAGAGGTATCGCCTGATGGCACTGCGATGCAGGCTGTTGCGGAACCCAGGCGACGCGGAGGTGGTTCCGCCATGGTTGTGAATTAAACTTTGGAATGGGTTACCCTATGGAATGCCGAATACATAAGATGCCGGATACATAGCAGTCCTCAATCATTGGCGATGACAAGTGTATCGGCTGATAGTTGTCTATCCGATGTGGGCACCAAAGCCATGTAGACAGTTAGATAACTGCATCTTGTCGGGGCATCGTATCCATTTCGACACGTTATGGTGGTTTATTGGGGATACTAAAACGGCCTAGGGGCGTCAGGGGTATCAGATAGAAAGCAAAAATTAAACGTAACAGGGACGCGATCTGCTAACAGTGCTCCAAGAGTTTGACATATCAATTACAGCCGTCGGTGATAACCGCTACCTGGTGCGCACAGAGCAAGTTGCGCCAGGTGTCCCCTTGGCGCAAGAACAGTTTCACTGGCCCATTGATAGCTGGCTAGCAGAGGCATCTAACCTGATGCATGATCCGTTGCTAGGGATCCTCAAGGGCGAGTCGAGCCAGCGCTGGGCATTTCGTTCAAATGTACATTCTTCTTCAGACGGTGACGATGATTCGTCTGGCAGTCAGCCACCAACCCTCGTTAGTCTAGGTCAGGCTCTTTATAACAGCGTCTTTGATAAAGCCTTACGCGATAGCTGGTTGACAGCCCAAGGGATTGCCCAACATCGCCGTTCTCCCCTGCGGCTGCGCCTTGGTTTAAAGGGGGAAAAGCTGCAAAAGCTCCCTTGGGAAGTCTTACATGCAGGCGATCGGCCCCTGGGGACTGGTACCGATGTCACATTTTCTCGTTACCATCTAGGCCGACGCCAGGGATATGACCGTCCGGTGGCAACGGTGCCTGATTTTGATCAGCCTCTGCGCGTCCTGATGGTGATTGCTGCACCCAACGATCAGGATCGTTTAGAACTGGCCCGTGAAGCTAATCACCTAAAAAATGAGCTGCATCCCTTATCAATGCGTTCTGGAGATGACTATAACTTGCTGCCAAAACAGCAACTGGACGTGCAGCTGACAGTCTTAGAACAGCCTGACCGCAGTGAACTGACCCAGGCGTTAGAACATGGTCGATACCAGGTGTTGCACTATGCCGGCCATAGTAATTTAGGCAATGCTGGTGGCGATCTTTATCTTGTCAGCCGCCAGACAGGACTCACCGAACGCATCAGCGGTGAAGACCTAGCAGGGCTGCTTTCCAACAATGGTGTGAAACTAGCCGTTCTCAACTCCTGTCGGGGAGCCTATTCCCAGGGCCAAGGTTCTGAGTTGGGTTGGCATGAGCAAAACCTGGCCAATGCCCTGGTCAATCGTGGCATTCCTGGGGTGATTGCTATGGCCGAGCGCATTCCTGACGATGTGGCCATTACGTTTACCCGCTTGCTCTATCGCAACTTAAAGCAAGGCAATCCCATCGATTTATGTCTTAACCGTACTCGCCAGGGGCTGATCTCGGCCCACGACTCCAACTATAGCTATTGGGCACTGCCAATTTTATATATGCAGCCTGGGTTTGATGGCTATCTTGCCAGTAAACCTGGTAACCACAACAGTGCCCTTGATAAGTTGTTGAGTGAGTCTGAGACTGCTTTAGCGGCATTGGAAGAACACCCCCCTAAGGCGGTTGATGCTGCTATTGTTGTGCCAAAACGCTCAGCGACAGATCCTGATGCTCTAGAGAATATAGATTTAGACAGCGTCGTTGAAACGGTAGAACTTGAGGAAATCCTTGATTACAACGAAGAAGACGTTTCGACAATGACGGAACTGGTAGAGCAGCTGTCTCAAGCGTCAACGTCTGATGAAGTGCCACTAGCGGAGGTCGATGAATCACTGCTGCCCGAAACCCTAGAAACGCCAGGGTTAGATCTCCATGATCAACTACCCCAAAAGCCAGACTCGCCCCCCCTCGCTGAGTCAGATGATGGGGCTAGCATCTATGACCATGGCGACGATGGTACAACTTATGGGGCGAAACTTCCCGAAGACAATGTGCCTCAGTTGGTTGAGCGTAGTGTTAAAGATCAAGCTTCAGGACGGCGCAAACGTCAGCTTGCCATTGGTATTGGTGCTTTAGCCGCTACTATTGCCGTTGCTGGTGTGGGTATTAACGATCCCTTTAAGTGGTTTGAGCCGCCATCCTCTCAACCCACCACGACACCCCCTTCATCTGAGTTGCTGGCAATTAGTGGCATCGCCAGTGGTAACCCTGAAAGTGCGGTCATGGCCATTAATGAGATGGCAGCGGTGGGTGACCAAGATAAGGCTCTCAATCAACTGCTGGCTTTAGGCCAGATTGAAGATCCTGCCTTGTTGTTTTCCAAAGGACAACTACAGTGGGCGTTAATGAATCAAAACCCCTCTATTGATAATTCCATCGGGCCTGCAGAAGCAGCAAGGTCATGGAAAGATGCTTTGGACGCACAGCCTGACTGGCTAGATGCTCAGGTTGCCTTGGGGTTTGCTTACTATGAAAGTGGTTTTTGGGAAGATGCGATCGCAACCTGGAAAAATGCCCTAGGTTCAGGGCAAGACTATGACATTCCCATTGTCACCCTGGGGCAGATTCCTCAAGATGTCGATCTTCAAAATGCGCCTACTAAGCTGCATGCACAAATTGGTTTGGCCATGGCTTACTATCAACAGTCCAAGCAGGGATTAACAGATGATGATAGCTTGCCATTGTTAGCCACTGCTGCTAGCCATTGGCAAGATGTGATTGAGTCGGCTAGTGACGAAGATGTCACCAACCATCTATCATTCCACTGGCTATGGTCTCAAAAAGCGTTACAAGATTGGCAAGAAGCCCGACAAAAAATTGCCAGCTACATCAGTCAGGCAAATTAAACATTTCGACCGTTCAAACTGGTCTTTAGATTTGAATTAATAAGTAGACAGTATTGGGCAAATAACTTGGCAACCTAAAGGCGTCTGCTGATACTTTCACAAATGCCTTTAGGCTGCATAGAACAAATTATTTTGTTAGAAAATTTTGACATTAAGTCAGTAAGTGATGTCAAAAATTAAACAATGTTGTTTGGTTGTTTTTTCCCTTGCAAGTAAAGGATTTTTGAAGGCTGGATTAGTTAAGTTTTCCATGCTGACGATATTCTTTTTCCCAACACCGCTCTAAATGTTGGATCTTATGTTGTTGCCAAAACTTGAATGGACTAAAGAATGTTTTGTGATCAGAGCTAAAAACCGGTTGTTGGAGGTAAGGCCAAAGGGGGAATTTCATTATTGAGCGACTCAGCAAAACAAACGAGAACAGTAGCTGAAGACCAGATAAGGATCAGATACAGATAAACAACAGTATTTGAAATAACACACCACCTATATGACCTAAGTCTATTGATTAGACAATGACTTGACCACTCAAAATACTGTTTGTAAACCTATATCTAAACTGATAACTTCGAGGTTTCTTACTATCTTTACTATCTATAATCTTCGACTGGAAGCCTTTCTCCTTCAGTATAAACACCTCAGTTTTTAGCAACTAGGCTTGTTCCAAACTTGGAAAAATACTTCACTCAGCTTAAAGAAAAAAAATAGTGAAATCTAATAGGTAGCACCCTAGGCGATCATCATAATCGCGTTAATACATATACATGATAGGTAGATAGATATAGCCCCTAGAAAGATCCCTCAGAGCAATCCCTTAGCAGAATCTAAACACTCAATCCTAGGAGCATTTAAAGATACGAAAAACTGCCGTTGCTGATTTAGGGATAAATCAATCTGTAAAACTTGCCGATAGCCTAAATTTGACAGATTAAAATCACCGCCAGGGACAACACACCGTCGAAAAAATTAATGGAGCTGACGGGAGTCGAACCCGTGTCCGCCCTGAGTAATAACACGCCACTCATTCACAGGCTTAGCCTATCTAACCCTCTAGGCGGGAACCGTTCATTATCCCGAACGGTGGGATGCTCTAGTAAAGGTCTTTGTTAGGTTACTCACTAGAGAAATCAACCTAACGCATCCGTTGGGGTTAAGCTTACCATCCTTAACGGAGTCAAATGATAAGCGCTCGAACCTGAAAGAGGTGTTTAAGCGGCAGCTACAGCTACTTGCTTACGAGCAAAAGGTACGATGTTGTTTGCATCTGTATTTAGTTGAGTCTTGATTTTCGAGAGTGGACTCACTCTCGGCCTGTATCACAACGCGACTTTCGTCAAAACGTCGAAACCGTTACAGCCCCCTGATGACAACCTCAGTTAAAAAATTAACGTTTGGTAGCTTAAGAGCACCTCTAATTTTAGCTCGGAATTTCTACTTTGGCGACCGTTAGTTAACAAACATTCCAAAGCTTTAGCGGCAGTTGACGAATAGAGATTTATGGGATTGATTAGCTTTAATAAACTAAAGCGGCTGTTTTTTAACTTATAATTATTTAGTATTTAGATATTTGCACCACTAGAGCTTTACAATGCCCTGATGCCTCATGGGTTTTTGCTCAGTGACTTGCAGGGTATTCATTGGTGGTATCAAGGTCTGGCGTTCAGTTTTGAGAATGCCTAGATCGTTAGCCAAATGAGTTCCACAGGAATACTTTAACTAGTAGAAGGGGTTATAGGGTTATGAGCAGCGACGCACCGGAAACCACTGGTACAACGACTCAAAAATCTAGTTCTTCGAGTAGGACCCAAAAGAAGACTACATCTGCTGCTGCCAAGAGCGGCGGCATAGTTAAGGCTGAAAAGCCTGACATTATTGTGCTAGAAGATAATACTCGCGTTGTTGAGACAAACACATTGCCTAACAATCGCCCCATCACCGTTAGTGATGTGAAGGTAGTGCATAATCTTTCTTCAGCAGGTGTTCGTCCAGTAATGGAGGATAACTTTGAGGTTGCTAGCACGGATCATCTACCTGGTCATCGTCCTGTGGCGGTGAGTACTTTGGTGGTTTCTGACCTAGATACTCTGCCTGGTCATCGTCCCATTGCGTCTAATGATATTGACGAAGATACCTCCGTATTGATGGGCTATTTGGATTAATAGAATTTATACGGTGTAGGGAGCGTTCCATGGAACGCCCCCTACATTATTGATTATTTGGTTGAGGGATGACTTATGGGGTCATCCCTCTTTGTGTTTAATGGGATTGAACTAGTCCAGATTGTGGCCGGTCAGCTCAACGAAGATATCTTCTAAGTTGGAGGGGCGGGTCATCATGCCCGTCTTATCAGGCTGTTGGTCCAAATAGCGATTGGCGTCTTGGAGGGTGGGGAAAAAGGTATAGTTCCAACGGTCGTCAGTTTGTTTGATAACGATGCCTTCGCCGTGGTTAGAGCGTAGCTCCGCCAACGTGCCCATTTCGATCAGCTGCCCCTGGTCCATAATGCCGATGCGATCGCACAGATACTCAACCTCTTCCATATAATGTGTGGTTAGTAGCATCGTCACCCCCTGCTGCTTGTTCAGGTCGAGGATAATTTCCCATAGACGGCGACGAGTTTGTGGATCTAGGCCCACTGTAGGCTCATCTAGGAAGAGAATTTTGGGCTTATGTAATAGGGCGCGGGCAATTTGTAAGCGTCGTTTCATGCCGCCTGATAGGGTTTTTACCTTATCATCACGGCGTTCAGATAGTTCCACATAGGCCAGCCATTGATCAATATCGCGCTGCCGTCGTGGGTTGGGTAAATGGTGCATTCTGCCGTGGAATTCCATATTTTCCCAGACAGACAGATCCCCATCAACGCTAGTTTGCTGTAGTACCACGCCAATTTGACGACGCACCTCGGCTTTCTGCCGTTGCACATCATAGCCAGAGACAACAATGTCTCCCTGGGTGGCCCGAGTCAGGGTGGTCACCATGCGAATTGTGGTGGACTTACCTGCACCATTAGGTCCAAGCAGACCAAAGATTTCACCCGGTTGAATCGTCAGTGATAGATCATTGACCACACAGGTGTTGTTATAGACTTTGTGAACGTTACGCAGGCAAACAGCCGCCACCATGGGATGTTTTAGAAGAAATTAAGGTATGGATACAGTTGTAGAACATTGACCCCCATGAGAGCAAAGATCAGCAATCAAGTTTTATTTATCTATCAGGACGATGTGCCCCCCTACAAAAAGAAAGGATCCGTCGTCCGCAATAGCTATTTTTGGGCCCTCAAGTCCATTGCTGATCGCGCTGGCTTTAGTCACGACTGGGAGTTCGATGAAACAGTGTGGATTGCCCTGGCCCGTATGCTGATGTCATTTACGGAGTCAGGCTACCTAGGATATCGGGAGACGATCTTGGAGTTTCATCCCGATGATCAAATTCCCCCTGAGCTGAAGGCCGTGGCGACTTGGGCAGAATTGGAGGAGGAAGAATAAGTTTGAAGTTTGAGTTGGTGACCTTTATCTTCGGTCTTTCGGCAAAAGCATAGATACTTCAGAACTCAGAACTCAAAATTCAGAACTCAGACTTCCGACAAAAAAAGGACAAGCCAAAGCTTGCCCTATAGTTCTCTGACTGTACAAAAAAAGACTGATACTGGAGATATCATCTTTTAATGACCTGTTTAATCTCAGGTTTACATCAAGCCCAACTGGGATAGGATGCCCTGACCAGTCATTAGCTCAGTAGCTAGACCAATGACAAAACCTAGCATAGCCAAGCGACCATTCCAGTTTTCAGCGATCTGAGTAAAACCAAACTTTGCGTTCTCTTCAGTCATGATTCCAAGTCCTTCAAGCGAAACGTTAAGGTGGGTTACACCTTGTAACTAAATGTTAAACACTATTTTTTGAATCGGCAATGGGTGTTTGAAAAAACTTGGATAATACTTAAGTCAAGGGTTAGAGATGTTTGTTATGAACCATTGATTCGGTTCAATGGTCGGTTATCCGTTGGCGGCCACAAGAACGATTATGAGAATCAGGATTGCGATCGCGATCACTAGTGCCACTTTCCATGTTGCTATAGGACGATCGCCCATCACGTTGCCTGTTTGGGCATTGATCAACACCTGATAGGTTTTCCCCCCATAGCGATAGCTGGCCATCCACACGGGTAGCAAAATGTGTTTAAACGTTTCTTGAGAGTAGTCCGTCGATACTGAATGAATGCGTTGTTCATCGCCACCAATATCAGAGCGGATATCACTGCGGATAGGCTCTGTCATGATCGCCTTAGCGAGCTCAAACCCTTCTTTTACTGGAATTGCATACCGCTGTGCCTTAAAGCCTGCCAGGTACTCAGCGCTGTAGGGCTTGAGTTGGGATACTGCCAGGGTGGGCCATAGTTTCCGCAGTTTTTTGTCGCTAATGGCTTTAGTGGCTGGCACCAACACATCATCAAAAAATCTAGACACACGCCCTGAGGCTGAATACCAGCGGGTATGTTGAACTTGGCGAGTTTTAGTTTCTGACTCACCGTCAGCGTTGGTCGTCGTATAAGTCTCGGTTTCGTAGTAATGCTCGCCCCGTTCACCCCGATAGCGGCTGTTTGTTTGGGCATCATAGGTCCAAAACGGTAGATAAACGCCGGTTAACGCTTTATTTTGAGCTAGCTCCTTGAGCTTTCCAGGCAAGAATATGGCCTTCAGGTCTTTCCAATCCCAACGAAACGCTAGCCAGTCTCGTAGGTTTTTTAGGGCCACCTTGCGTCCCACGGTAAAGGGCACCAAACCCGATGGAGCCAGGGTGGGATCAGCCGCATGACTCTTCTGGGTAACAATGCTGGTGGCACAGAAGGGACATTTCCCCGCCACATCAGGTGGTTCAAAGGTAATGGTGGCTCGGCAGCCCGGACAATTAACTTCCTGGGCTGTGGTTGCTAACTGGGCAATGTGCGTGCGGTTTGTTTCAATGAATGCCGCTAAGTCATGTTCTTGTAATGTGGCACTGAGCTTCGTAGCCGTTACCTCTGGCATCGCTTCGGCGCGACCGCAGTAGGGACATTGAAGTTGCCCAAGATTGGGGTCAAAAGCCATGTCTGCCTTGCAGCCAGGGCATTTATATTGGTTAACGGAGGTTGTGGGCTCCATTGGGAAGTGGCGAATAGGGAGTAGGGAATTGGGAAAACGCTTTCGTGAAGTTATCTAGTAAGAAATTTGCTAACAAATTCTCCTCCTGGGAGAGTGCAGGGGGGTGTGCTCAGCCGTTATTGCTCAATGTCGATCACGTGTCGATCCAAGCTATTCCTTGGAAGCAATGTTCGCTTCATGGAGAGAATTTTTTGCCTGTTAAGAATCTGTAAGGGTCCCAGGAGAGGGCTTATGGGGTGAGGCTAAGCCCCCGGTGGCGGTGGTGGCACACTGCTCAACAATGCTTGTAACTCAGGTACCGTATTGGCCATTTGCCAGCCAGCCATGCCCTGTTTCCACACATTGGACTGAGCCGTTAATCCATTGGCCAGTAGCTGGTCTTGGGCATAAGGACCAAAATTTTGACCGTCTCGGGTGATATACCAAACAGCGGTTGGCATGGGTGGCGGTGGTGCAGCGGGGGCCGGTGGTGCAGCGGGGGCCGGTGCAGTTGGTGCAGCTGTAGCTCTTGGATTCATGGCATTGGCAATCTGCTGACCCATGGCGATGCCGACACCGAGGTCAAGGCCAGGGCTAGCTCCAGCCGGATTTTTAGCCGATTGCTCGATGGCATTAGCGGCCTGGTATTGGGTATATTGCTGCATGTTGCCCAAAATACCGATGGAGGCGCGCTTATCAAGGGCAGCTTCGACTTCGGGGGGGAGTGAAATATTCTCGATGAGTAACTGGCGTAACTCTAAGCCAAACTGCTCCATATTGGGCTGCATAGCTGCGCGCACTTGTTCGCCCATGGCCTGATAGTTGGCGGCCAGGTCAAATAACGGTGTTTGATCCTGACCGACCCAACTAGCAAAGGCTGACACGATCATGTTGCGTAAATGATCGCTGATTTCGTCAGTTTGGAAGAGGCCATCGGTGCTGATCAGCTGCTCTAGCAATGTGCGAGCATTATTGACCCGCATCGTATAGGTACCATAGGCTCTCAGACGCACTGGCCCCAACTCGGGATCACGGATAGTAATGGGATTAGCTGTACCCCATTTTAGGTTGGTAAAAATCTTGCTATTAAAAAAATAAACCTCAGCTTTAAATGGAGAGTTAAAGCCGTATTTCCAGCCCATCAGTGTCGTTAGGACGGGCATATTCTGGGTTTCTAGGCGGTAGCGGCCCGGCTCATAGATATCGGCGACCTGGCCTTCGCCCACTAGAATCGCAACTTGACCGGGACGGACTATCAGCTGCGCCCCCATTTTGATTTCATTCTGAAACCGTTCAAAGCGATAGGCAATAGTGTCTTGCGATGGATCGAGCCATTCGATAATGTCAATAAACTCGGCCCGAACTTTCTCAAATAAGCCCACTGTGCGCTCTCCGTAGCGAAGATGTATCTGTTCTATAAGAGTTACCCCAGCTTTCCCGGTAGCTTGGGTAATTTTGTTTAACTGTTATAGAAATCAATACACCTTCATTTGTTCCGGTTCCGTAAGTCACCAGAGCAGTGGGTTTTGAGGGCAGTTTTGAGGGCAGGCTATGGGATCGAGAATAAAGTTCACATCTGGATCCCATAGCCTGATTTCTATCTACGTGCTTTAAGCCCCCTTTTGTTCAACGCCGAAACCTACTAAGCCCAATGTTTCCAGGGGTTGACCTGTCGGTGGTCGCAGGTAGTTGAGAATGCGTCGAATCCGAGTTTGGGGATTGATTAGGGTAATGGAGTCGACTGAAACCACCCGAGTGTAATTGGTGGTCATCAACAGTTCGTTTGTGTTGGTGTCGAACCGAAAGTGGGAGATGATAGGACGGGCTTCTTCATAGGCGCGATCGCGAAGATAGTCGCCCTCTAAAATATGACCAGTTTCCGTGTGGGTGACAAAGAGCAAATTCAGACTTTGAGAAACCTTTTCGCCTTTTTCCGACACCGTATTAAAAGCAAGGCGAAAGCCCGGTAACGCATCTAGATCCTTAACGTCACTGTAGGCATTGTCAGACAGCACCTTAGTCTTAATCTCTGACGTGATTGGCGATACTTGAAAGTCAGTGTGGGAACGCTCTACTTCGTTTTGAGTGAGATAGTGATAAGTACGCTCTGTGGACCAACTACCAACACAGTGGTCAAAAAATGTATGAAAAACTGAGCGAAGCTCCATGGGGTTGCTCTTAAGAGGATTTTATCTTTTCATAATAAATGGCAAAGTCGAATCAATGCTTAGCCTGAGAGAATCCTTATGCTTGGTAGTCTGGATGTTCTCTGGATGTCATACGTCATCTGACCAGAAAACTGAGCCATGGGTATGTGACTTGTCTCTGTTGTCCGTGCTGACGCCTCTTCGTTAGAGAATTCAGCTACTAATCCCTGCTTATATGTCTCACCCAACCGATATTTGTACCTTGCTCAAGTGGATGGCTGCTGATTTTAGTAACCAGGCCCAAGCAATTGAAAATCCTCCCTTTTTTGCCCATATTCGGGTGTGTATGCGCCCGTTGCCATCAAACTTTTTGTCAGGGAATTGCTTGTATCTTGAGCAAGCATACGACTTCATGTTGGGGCAACCTTACCGGGTGCGAGTGCTGCGTTTCCTACCGCAGGACGATCACATTTTGCTTGAAAATTATTCCTTCAAAGATCAGGAGGCTGTTATCGGGGCAGGGCGAGACCTGGTGAAATTGGCTACATTAACGGCGGACCAGCTTGAAAAAATGACAGGTTGTGACATGACTGTACGCTGGACCGGCCATAGCTTTATTGGTAAAGTCGTGCCAGGCAAAAATTGCATAGTCGTCCGCCAGGGCAAGACTAGCTATCTAGATAATGAATTTGAGATT
This sequence comes from Adonisia turfae CCMR0081, assembly GCF_011009555.1. Lineage (GTDB taxonomy): Bacteria > Cyanobacteriota > Cyanobacteriia > Phormidesmidales > Phormidesmidaceae > Leptothoe > Leptothoe turfae. The sequence continues at coordinate 448,720 of NZ_QXHD01000003.1, forward strand.
ACTGACGATAAGCTCATCAGCTACGATCGAGGTCGTGACCCAGAGACCGATGAGTTACTGTGGGGCTCCATTGCCGGACCCTTTGAATTTGAGAAACGCCAGCGATTTGCTAATGAAGTAGTGGTTTAGGAAGAGGTCGCCCTACTTCACTGTAGTGGGTTGTTTAGCCAAGATAAATTCCAGAAAAGCGTAGGTTGTAGCCGTGTCAAATCGATAGGTTTTGCCTTCATAGTCCACAATGTATTCACCCTCAATTTCACCACAGGCCGTACAGGTAAATGCTTTGGAGGACAGAGCATCCACGCTGAGATCGCGAATACGTTTGGTGAGCCATTGGTTGAACTGGCTAAAGACCGGGGATTCTAGGCTAGCTTGACGCTGGGCTGCATTGTCCATGATAGATGTTCTTTGAGAGGGCACTGTCATTATGACTGGTGAAGCCTACCCAGTATCGATTTAATGCATTGCATCGACAAAGTCAGCATGTTGATCACGGGGGATAGGCCAGTCTTCGTTTTCACCGCCGATGTAGACGCGTTTGATCGCGATATAGTCTTTGTTGAACTGCTTTAGCGTATTGATCAACACATCCACGGCAATGGCATCCGTGGTGCCAAGATCAAACCAGCAGCGAGCCCAGGTGCCTTCGAATTGGACTTCAGACATATTGTGCATAACCGACATTAGGCTGTTTTCAGCACCATCGTTGTCGTAGTCCATGTAGCTGATTTCGTGGCCACCATCTTGAACTTGCAAGTTTTCAGCATTAAAGCCACCTAATTTGCCCAGGAAAAACCATGAGTCAAAAATTTCTTCGATATACTGTTGTTCCATGGCGGAGGGAACATTGTCGAGCTCTAGCCAAATCCACAAATTGAAGAAGTCGCACTCGCGAAAGCGAATTTCCATAGCGTCAGTTTCATGATTCTAGGTATATAGAATAGCAAGCTCTTTGAACCTCTACGTTTTTCCTAAATCCCTGCGAGGGGGAAACATTGGCTATAGTGTGAGATGGCCTTTCTTGTTGCCCTAATGCTCACCCTTGATAATGTTTCCTACCATCCGGCGGCTAGTGTAGCGCCTATTCTGAAGCATATTTCATTTACTCTAGAACCCCAAAAAATGGGGCTGATCGTGGGGCCAAGTGGTTCGGGAAAGAGCACGTTATTGGAAATTTTAGCGGGATTGGTGTCTCCGTCTAAGGGCACGCTGCATTGGCGCAATCAGGAACTTCAGCCGGAAACACTGCAACAGTTGGCCGGTTTAGTGTTTCAGTTTCCAGAGCGTCATTTTTGTGGGCACACCATCCTGGAAGAGTTGCGCATTGGTCATCCTGAACTCGGGTCTGAACCCGTTGCCAAGACCCTGGATTCAGTCGGTCTTGGTGAAATTGGGTTGCAGACTGCGCCCCATGCCCTCAGCGGTGGTCAGCAGCGTCGTTTGGCTTTAGCTGTACAGCTGATTCGACAGCCCTATTTGCTGTTGCTGGATGAGCCAACGGCTGGGCTGGATTGGTCGATGAAACAGCAACTCATTGGCTTACTGGCAGAGCTCAAAAAAAACTGGAGTTTGCTGGTGGTGTCCCACGATGCTAGTGATTTAGCCCATTTGGCAGATTACTGCTGGTCATTGCACAATGGAGAGCTGGTTAATCAGCCATTAGAGGCGGCTCCAGTTGCGTGAGTCGTTGGGTTGGGTAAACCCAATAAATTAGGGGAATCAGGGGAATCAGGGGAATCTAGGAATGACGGAAACCGTAGCCACATTACCCGGCAACGATAAGATATGGCAGGAAACATTGCAGTGGCAGCCCTCTGAGGCACAGCAGGCCTTGTTTGATCAGTTATATCGAGGCGTTGTTGAGGGTAATCGTCAGGTGAACCTGACGCGAATTACTGAGCCGGACGAGTTTTGGGAAAAACACTTGTGGGATTCCCTCAGCGCTTTGGCCCCGTGGTATGAGCCTGAAAAGCCGGACTGGTTGCCGACCGTAAAGCGGATAATTGACATTGGTACGGGGGGCGGATTTCCTGGAGTGCCGGTTGCGATCGCACGTCCCCGATGGCAAGTCACCCTTCTAGACTCCACCCGCAAAAAAATTGCCTTCCTGCAAACTTTGTGTGAGCAACTGGGGTTAACTAATACAGCCTTTTTGACCGAGCGAGCAGAAACGGTGGGACGGGATCCGCATCATCGTGCCCAGTACGATTTGGCAATGGTGCGAGCAGTTGGTCCAGCCTCTACCTGTGCAGAATATGCGTTGCCGCTGCTCAAAAAAAGTGGGTTTGCCGTCCTATTTCGTGGTCAGTGGACTGCCGAAGAAGAGGAACTATTCATGGGAGCTTTGGACACCCTTGGTGGTGAGCTAGTAGCCATTTGTCCATGGGAAACACCGCTTACCCAAGGGCTGAGGCATTGCCTGTATATAAAAAAGGTTGAAAAGACCGATAAAGACTTTCCAAGACAGGTAGGAATGCCTGCAAAACAGCCGCTATAGGCCTTCAATCTGTCCACCCTATAGCTCTCTCTCCAGTATGACTAGGTAAAGACAGGTTCAGGGCAACATGCCCACTGCCTATCTACTTACCAATTGCTTTGACCACAAGAATGCCGCCAAAGTACAAAAATAGAACCGCTCCGGCTAATAGGCTTTGAGTAATGGGGTCAGTTGAGGGGGTCAGAACCGCCCCAAGCACTACGGCCCCCAACAAAACAGCACGCCAACCCTTGAGCATAGTTGCAGAGTTGACAATTCCTAAGACTCCCAACATGAATTGGATTACGGGTATCTGGAAAGCTAAGCCAGTACTAAAGAGCAACAGCAGCACAAACTCAAAGTAACGGTCGATGGACCACAGCTGTTCAACAACGCCCTCGCCGTAGTTAATAAAGAAGTTTAGAGCGGCAGGAATTAGAGCAATGTAGGCAAAAAAGATGCCGACGACAAAAAGAACGCTAGAGCCTAGAACGATAGGACCTACCAGCCGCCGTTCTCGCCGGGTCAGTCCAGGTAGGACAAATAGGGCAATTTGATAAAGGATAAAGGGACTAGCAACTAAAATGCCGCTGTAGCCAGCTACCTTAATGGAGACAAAGAAGTACTCACCGGGGGAAAGCTGTAGAAATTTAGCTCCCTGGGCGGGAATCTCTAGAAGTTCGACAATGCGGTTAACAACACAAAAACAGCCGATAACACCGATCAAAACACTGATCAACGAATAAAAAATGCGCATCCGCAGCTCTTCGAGGTGGTCGAAGAGGGACATTTCTACCTCGTCAGGCATTTCGTCGAGGTGGTCAATCTGCTCAGTGGGCTCTACCGTCTCTAGGTTGGACGTCATGGGCTACAGTGCCAGTACTTTATGTAGATTGTTTTCTATTGTATCGCTGTGCTTGTACTGCGTCTGTGGGAATCCCCCGTGGAAGCTAACCGACAGAGGGTTGCTACGTTATTCTGCTGCGACCTCAAAGGTTAAGAACTCTGCGCCCCCCGGATTCCCAGCGGGTTTGGGCTCGCTACCGTTGGCAGAGATGAGGGCTGCACCAGCATTGCCGACATTCATCGTAATGGATGTTTGGCCTTCCCACGTTTCGCTAGTGCCAGGATCCATCAGTCCTTCAAAAGCAAGTTCGCCATCAACCACAATGCTCATCCAAGAAGGGCCTGCTTCAGTGATTTCTACCTGGAGATTAACTGGGGCATCACTCGTTGCAGGTTCGGGATCTGGCTCGGAGTCTGGCACAGCTTCAATTTCGGGAGCGGTCTGGGCGATAATTTCTGGCTCAGTGGTGGTTGTTTCAGCTGTTTCCGGCTGTTGGTTAGAACCACCGCCAATGATTCTGGGTCCAATGAGTGCGATCGCACCCACTAGCACCGCCGCACCGATCCCCAAGGGCAACCAGTTAACGCCAGAAGACGTAGTATCGTTGACCAGACTAGACGCTATGGGCTCAGCAGGCTCAACCGGCATAGCGCCCACTGATGCAAGCTCTTCTGGTGCAGAGGGAGATGGTGGAGGGGCTGCTTTCGATAGAGATGGATCTGTCTCTTCTGGAGTTGGAGTAAATGGAGAACTTTGCAGCGGTTTAGAGTCTTGAGCTTGAGTCGCAATTCCATCGCCTAGGGTATTGTGCTTGAGCCCCAATGATGCTAGCTCGCTGTCATCCATGGGACCGGGATCTAAGGGGCCGGGATCTAAGGTGAAATCCTTAGGGGGACTGGTGACAGGAGGGGGACTGGTGACAGGCTGAGCAGGGGCAATTTCCTCGGCAGTGGCTTGTGCAGACGTCGCTTTTTCTGGCACCCCAAAACTTCCCATCACAGGAGTGGGCTCACTCTTAATCGGTAGAGCGCCTATCTCTGGGCTAGGCTCTTTGGCTGCTGGAATTGGTGGCTTTTGGTCGATGTTCTGATAAGACATATCGACCTGGGCCGCTGGCCGAGGGACGGGCCGAGGGGTATTAGGGATGGAGTGAACTGGAAACTGCTTAGAAAAATTAGTTCCGTCTAACCCTAAGGCATCTGCATAACGACGGATAAAGCCTTGAACAAAAATTGGCTGAGGTAAATCGGAGGTATCACCGGTTTCTACGGCTTTGAGCAATTGAGCACGGATGTAAGTCTGTAGGGAGATATCTTCCAAGGATTTTCCCTGCTCCTGGCGCTTTTCTTGCAGGTAAGCGCCAAGTTGACTCAGTTGCTGCTTTTGAACGGTGCTATAGCTAGTCACGTTACTCTGCTAATTGTGATGAACGATGAGAGCCGATGCCTCAAATGAAGTGGACTATCCTAGGCCACAAGAGCCAGGCAGATTAACTGCACTAGCTAGGGTGCATTGTATCGGTGCAAGTACGAATGGGCTATAAAAATTGCGCATTTACACTAATGCATGATCCCAAGCGTTGGTTATCTAGGTGTCTGTCCCTATTTATCTGACCTATTGTATGGTCAACCGTTCGAATCGCATAGGGTTGTCAATACGAATGTAGTCTGGATGAATGGAATCTAGACAAATGTAGTCTGGACTACGGCGTAGCCTGTTGAGCAGTGTGCTGCGCCATTTGACGACTAATAGCCGGATTATACAGTCTTAAATAGTTCCAGTAGCCGCCAAACACAGCTTCCACGTAGCCTTTGGTTTCAGGAAATGGAATGTTGTCCACAAAGACATCGGGGTCGCCATATCCTCTGGCAATCCAGTCGGCCACAGCGCCAGGGCCAGCGTTATAGCTAGCCACAGCAAACATTGAATTATCGCTATATTCCCGATGGGTGTAGTCCAGGTACCAGGTGCCTAGTTTGATATTTTCACTAGGGGTTTTGAGTTGGGTATCCAGGTCGCTGTTATTTTCGCCGATTTGACTGACAATCCAATCAGCGGTGCTGGGGAGCACCTGCATCAGGCCAATGGCCCCGGCGACGGATTCGATGTTGGTCTCAAATCTAGATTCTTGGCGCATCAGGGCGGTGACCAGTAACGGGTTCAGCTGACGCTGCTGGGACCAGGCTTGAATCAGGTCAGAAAACGGAAAGGGGTAAACCGTTTGCCAGTAGTTGGATGTATTCCTGAGCTGCTGATACTCGGTCTGTTCATCGGCCTGATTACGCCAGGCCAGACTGGTTAGCATAAAGATACCGTCGAGGTTGTCGCCCACCCCCACCCGCATAACGCCGTCGGTGAACTGTTCTGCCACCGTTGGGTCCTGGACGTTTTCAAATTCAGTTTGCCAGAGGCTCCAGGCGGCGGCATCTTGCCCCAGGCGGTATAGCAGTTGCAATGTTTCTGAGCCGGCAGGCAGGGGCTCTCGTTGTTGGGGCAGGCTGACTTCAGGGTTTAATGAACGGACGCTGTTAAAATCCCCCACATCCCAACCCAGCATGACGGCTGAACGCCAGGCAAAATAGGATTCTGGATATTGGGCTAGGGTGCGTTTATAGGCCTGTCGGGCCTGGTTATCTTGTCCTAATTTTTGAGCCCATTTCCCAGACCAGAAGCTGGCTTCAGCAGCCAGTTCACTTTGGGGGTTAGCCGTAATCAACTCTTCCGCCAGCTGACGGGCCGTGGCTGAGTCATTGGCTTTGGCGGCCTTATGGGCACGGCTGAGGCGTAATTCGGCAGCAGTTTCTGAGTCGCTGTACTGGCTGAGCACTGATGTGCGGGCGTCTTTGGCAGACGTAGGGCTATTCAGCTGGTCTAGAATGTTGGCTTTTTTGAGTAGTGCTTCGCCGGCTCGATCTGGGAAGGCTTTCATGGCCTGATCCAGCGGGGCAAGGGCTGCTTTATCGGGCAGAGAGTCTGCGAGCTTGATGAGTCCAAGACCGGTTTCAGGGGCATTGGGAAAGGTTTTGGCAAGCTTTTGATAGTTGGCGATCGCAACCACCCGTTTCTGAGCAATCTGAGCCCCCCGAGCTGCCCGATATAAGCTGGTAGGTGATGCAGGCGCTTTAGCATAGGCTTCTGAAGCCTTGGCATATTGCAGATTTTCCCAATAGCCAAACCCTACGGTTTGCCATTGTTCAGGTGTTAGTTCCTGGCCATATTCCTGTGTGAGTCGGTCAAGGCTGGCCTCATACTCCTCACGGTAGAGACCATGGGCTGCCACCAGCAGTAGCAAATCCTTGGACGTACCAGTTTTTAGCTTCTTTAGCGCTACCTCGACGGCTCGTGGGTGACTGGGGTGCTTTTCTAGCAATGCTTCCCACTCATTGGGATCCTGTTTACCCAGCTCATAGCGAGCCTCAGCCGTAGCACTGTGGGTGTCATAGTTACCCAAAAGCTCATTCCAACTAGTGGGCGACTCCCCTGTCAATAGCTGCGCCTGTCCTCGTTTTAGCAGCACGTAGGGAGTCAGGGCAGACTGCTTATTTTTTTCCAGCTCTCCCAGGGTAGATAGTGCTTCAGCCGCCTGCCCTTGATTCAATAAATCCGTTGCCAGCAGATAGGTAGCCAGATAGGCATCACCATCTATCCCAGAGTCAATCACCTGCTGCAACATATCACGGCGCGTTTCCGCTGGCTGCAATGCCAGTTGAAACGTTTTGGCTGAGGCTGCCTGTTGCAGCTGGGCAGATTCTGTCGCTGGCTCAGTCGGCAACAATCGTTTCGTCGCCTGCCCAAAAAATACAATTAGGGCTAAACTTGCTAGACTAACTCCCCCCAACAGCAACAGGGGTAATCGCTCTTTTCCAAAATCTATGAGACGTTTTCCCATGGTGGATCAGCTCAATCAAAGGTACAGAAGACAGTCTAGAGAGTTCTTTGTAGCCAGGAACGGGAGTTTCTGGTAGAAGATACCCAAGGTTTTAAGGGGATACGGTTTAGAAAGTGCAAGGATGCGCTACCGTGCTCTCAAAGTGAACGAATATCGCCCCAAAATGTTCTATCTAAAAAACTATGAACATGATAGAGAGCCATATATGATATTCAGTCAATAAACACGCCGAAATCATTAGATACTAAGACGGGAATTAGCACTGAGATGGGAATGAAGTTTGTAGCATCAGATAAGTCTTGTTTAACGTGGTCAGGCGATTGCCTTGTTGTCGGTTTATCTGAAGAGTCATTGCCCCTGACAGGGCTGCTATCTGAGTTAAATGAGAGAGTATCTGGGCTGCTTCAAGAGCTCATCGACGAAACAGACTTTAAAGCAAAGGCCGGTAGTTCTGCTGTGATCCGCGTCGGTAATGACGTGCGTAAATTGGCCATTGTTGGTTTAGGTGCTTCTGAAGATCTAAAGCTAGAAAGTCTACGTCGTGCTGCCGCTACTGCTGCCAAGTTAGCTAAGCGTGAAAAGTGTGCATCCCTTGGTATTAGTTTCCCCATTTGGAACAACAGTCCGGAGCGAACGACCCAGACGATTGCTGAAGGTGTGACGTTGGCAATGCATGAGGATAAGCGGTTTAAGTCGGATACCGACGCTCCAAAGGTAGTGCTGAGCGATATTGCATTGCTAGATTTGGTAGGTTACGAAGCTGCTTTGGAGACAGCTGCCCATGTATGTGACGGTGTGATCCTTGCCCGTGAGCTAGTGGCTGCTCCTCCTAATGTAGTGACCCCGACTAGTATGGCCGAGACTGCTGCTGACATTGCTAAGGAGCATGGTTTGACGCTCAAGGTGTTAGAGCAGGCTGAGTGTGAAGATCTGGGTATGGGCGCTTACCTGGGGGTAGCCATGGCGTCGGAGATGCCGCCCAAGTTTATTCACTTAACCTATACCCCCGAAGGCACACCCAAGCGAAAATTAGCACTGATCGGCAAGGGGCTGACCTTTGACTCCGGTGGTCTAAATATTAAGGCTGGTGCAGGCAGCATGATCGAGTTGATGAAAATGGATATGGGTGGTGCTGCCGCAGTATTAGGTGCTGCTAAAGCCATTGCCCAAATCAAACCTGATGTAGAAGTGCACTTTATTAGCGCCGCTACTGAGAATATGATCAGCGGTCATGCGCTGCATCCAGGCGATATTTTGACGGCGTCTAATGGCAAAACCATTGAGGTGAATAACACGGATGCTGAGGGTCGTCTGACCCTGGCTGATGCCCTGGTCTATGCCGATAAGTTAGGTTTAGATGCCATGGTCGACCTGGCCACTTTGACGGGTGCTTGCATTGTGGCCCTGGGTAATGACCTGGCCGGTTTATTTAGTCCGGATGATGAACTCGCTGGAGCATTGGCTAACGCTTCTGAAGAAGCGGGTGAAAAACTCTGGCGCATGCCCATGGAAGAGAAATATTTTGATGGGCTTAAGTCAATTGTGGCGGATATGAAAAATACTGGCCCTCGCCCCGGTGGTTCTATTACCGCAGCTCTGTTCCTTAAGCAGTTTGTCAAGGATACGGCATGGGCCCATTTGGATATTGCTGGCCCTGTATGGAGTGAAAAAGATAATGCGTACAATAACCCTGGTGCAACAGGGTACGGTGTACGCA
>NZ_QXHD01000003.1:457658-493257 GCF_011009555.1 Adonisia turfae CCMR0081
CAACAAAGCCTTAGCTGTGAGCAACTTTAATCCTGGTGAGATTTTGGTTGTTCCCAGTACTAGTGCTGATTACGTTGATATCATTCGCCACGCTGGCGGCATCATTACTGAAGATCCGAGCCATACAGGTCATGCAGCAGTGCTTGGTCTGCGTCTTGGTATTCCAGTTTTAGTGGGCGTAACCAATGCTACCGGCATTATTCGCGACGGCACCATCATCACAGTGGATGCCAAACGAGGTGTGGTGAACTCAGGTGCCACTAATCTTCATCCCCGAGAGATGATGACCATGGCATATTAGATGTCTCATACGAAATCCTGACTGATCGTGCCCGAAGTAGCTGTTACACAAAACCGTGTAACAGCTACCCCTATGTTTGACTCAATTAGGATTATCTATGCATTGTCCCAGTTGACATAGGGAAGATTGGCAGCTGTTGCCTTAATTTGCACTGCTTGATTTAACAGTTGACCGCACGCGTCCCAAGTGCCGTTGATAAACATTTGACGGTTACCTTCTTTGATAGCAACTGACTCCCTAAAGTTGTCCCCAGCGACAGTCTGATTTTCCAAATCGAGAGAAAATTCCTTGTCAGGAGACTCTGCGATGAGTGCTTGCAGGCTGGCAACAACTTCAGGGGTAGCTGTAGCGCAGGGCATACCGATCGCAACACAATTGCCTAGAAAAATTTCTGCAAAACTTTCACCAATAATCGCTTTGATGCCCCAGCGCATAATAGATTGAGGTGCATGCTCACGGGACGAACCACAGCCAAAGTTACTATTTACTACCAAAATTTTGGCGTTTTGATACTGAGATTGATCAAATGAATGGGTGCCGTTACCCTGGACGCGATCATCGGCAAAAACGTTCTCTCCTAATCCGTCGAACGTCACACAGCGAAGAAAGCGAGCCGGGATAATCCGATCGGTATCAATGTCATTTCCGAGGAGAGGAATACCGCGACCGGTGACCGACATGATTTGAGACATTGTCTGAACCATAGAGAAACTATCCTGGTGTGCTGATGGGCCATATTCAAACCAAGAGCCGCAAGGCTCAATAAGCCAGGTGGTTAACCTTGGATGTGTTTAAGGCACTACTGTGTAATACGTTACTAGTCCACCATGGTAACGTGATGTCAAACGTTCTCTCGTTAATTCTGCGACTATATGGTCATGGAAATGTGGTGCTACCCAGTGATGAGCAATGGCAAGACTTAGCATCCAAATTTCCCAGCATAGTGGGAACCCGGCAGATCATCATAATTGATGTCCACCGGGTTCAAATCTCATGCGGCTATGGCATGCCCCTGTATGACTACCAAGGACAACGCCCCACATTGTCTGCTTGGGCTGAGAAAAAAGGTCCTGATGGTTTGCTCAGTATCAGGTCGAAAAAGGGAGTGTGAGCATTGATGGTCTTGTCACGCCCATTGGTCAACTCAACACTTAAAATCCGAGTTGGCTGCGAGCAGAGGCATAATTTGTACCTTTGAACTCCCACTCAACCTAGATTTTGAGGCTTGGGTTGATGCCCCCTTTTTTAAGTCCGATAGAGAAACTCAAGATCGACATGATCAGGCGTATTGGCAGCATCGTAATAGGGACGATTGGTCAGCCAGACTGACTGGTATGGTTTTAGCTTGTAAACCCCATGTAGATCATCAAAGCTTTCGCCGCTAATGAGATCCATCCAACTATCAGTATTTACTAAGTTGAGTTCGTTCAGATGCAGAGTATGGGGTTGGTTGCTGAGATTATGAATCGAAAAAATGCTCTGATCGCGAGCTAGGCTCTGACGCCAGAAGGCAAAAAGAGCTGGATTGTCTGGATGCAAAGTGTATTGAGTTGCATTTGGATGAAATGCCTTCTGCTGACGACGAATTTGAATAAGACGTGATAGCTCTGCTAATACAGTTGCTTGGGGAGATTCAGGATTTTCAAGAAGAGTATCTAACCGCTGTTTATCCCAGCAGTGACGGTTGATCGAGCGATTGTGACCAGTGGCTTCCATGCCTTCGATGTCGTTAGGTGTGGCCAACAAACTATGGATATAGAACGCAGGAATTCCCTCTAGGGACATCATGACTGTTTGGGAGCAGATAAAACGCTCAATCTGCCATTGATCTGGCCCTTGAGCCGTCCCTTGCAGTGCATCAAATAGAGAAATATTGATCTCATAGGGAGATTCACTACCATCGGCTTTACTGCGCATACTAATTTGCGCACCAAAGCTTCGCATGGTGTTTATGAGTGTTTGAAATTCTCCATCCTCTAACAGTCCTTCAGTAGGCCGCAGACCAATACCATCATGGGATGCGGTGAAGTTGAAGTAAGCGCAGCCAATGGGAGCTGGAGGCATACTCATCATCCATGTTTTGAGGTGATCTGCACGACCCTGCATCAACGCATTCAGCAGCAGCGGTGGCAAGCTGAAGTTGTAAATCATATGGGCTTCGTTGCGGTCCCCAAAATAGCTGAGGTTTTCGCGATTAGGGACATTAGTTTCGGTAATCAGGGCAATCCCTGGATCTACCATTTGTAAAATTTCGCGAAATGTTTGAATTAAAGCGTGGGTCTCAGGCAAATGAATGCAACAAGTGCCTGGGGATTTCCATAGGAAGCCAACCGCATCTAAGCGAATATAACGGGCCCCATGACGGGCATAGGCCAGAATAATATCGATAAATTCTAAAAAGACATCTGGATTGCTGTAGTCTAAATCGACTTGATCAGCGCTAAAGGTCGTCCATACATGTTGGACTCCTTTGATGGTTTCCACTGGAGTTAACACGGGGCTGCTGCGTGGCCGCACGACATCAGCAGTGGGAGTATCTTTTGGCAGATTAATAAAGTAGTTGCGACCTGGTAACTGATCCTGTTTGAACTGTTCAAACCAGTCGCTTTTGCTAGAGACGTGATTAGCAACCAAATCAAACATGAGATTAAAGTTGCGTCCAATGGCTTCAACGTCGGCCCAATTACCCAGACGAGGATTAACCTCCAAAAAGTCTATGACAGCAAAGCCATCATCAGAGCTATAGGGAAAAAAGGGCAGAATATGAACCCCTGTCACGGTGTCGGCCAAATGAGTATTGAGAAACTGGTTTAGTGTTTGTAGAGGGGATGCATCCTCGCTGCAAATACTATCACCGTAGGTAATGAGTAGAATTTTATCCTGATCCCATTTACCTAAATCCTCCTGGGAGTGTGACTTAAGCTCCTCCTGGATCATGTCGTAGAGCCGAGGGAGCAGACTATCGATTTGTTTCTCGGCATAGACCCTCTTTAGAAGGGGATAAACCTTAGCTGTAAAGCGTTCGAAGGATATTGCAGCTTTAGACGTTGTCAGCATGAATAAAGTCTGATGTGTATTGCGTTGGCAGGCACCAAAGGTGCAGAAAAGCGGATGCAGTCAAATAAACTTAAGGCCCAAGGTAAAAAACCTTGATCCCGCAATTTTTCAAATATTCCTGATGAGTGAATGTCTAGCGAGTTTTTGAATAACTAGATCAATTAAGGTCTATTTGGGACAGCTTAACCCAGGTGGTTGGATAATTCACCACCTAAAAGAATTGCCTAATATTGGATACCAGTAGAATTCAATAATTGATCTGTGGGATTTGTTCTTATGAGTAACTAGGTTATCACTGGTTTTTTCGAAAGGTTTGGATGTCAGTACAAATATCGGGGATGCTTCATATCTTTAAATAAACTCTGAAGCCTATCTAAAATGTGGAATTGTGAGGATACTCAGAAAAAATAAAAAAGGTATCTGGTAGATTGCCAGATACCCGTGTGTGATTTAAGGGCCTGTGATGTAATCAAGACATAGCTAAAACCCTTGGTTGGTTCATGAATTATCATCCTGATGGCTCAGAGCAAGTTTAAGTTCACTAATGGTGTGTGAATTAAATTTCGCCAAAACTTATGAAAGCATGCTCAACGGCAAAATTAGATAGCGTTGATGAATTGTCAGCCATCCTTCTTTGCGAAAATCTCTGAGCAAGCGTGTTACCGTAACACGCGTGGTACCAATTGTGGTTGCTAGTTGGTGATGCGTGAGACGAATTGTCAGCCTTACACCTTGAGGTTCGACCTGGCCAAACTCCTGGGCTAGCATAATCAAAAGCTGACGCAATCGATCGGCTACCAGACGCTTACCAGATAGGGCAAGCCATGCTTCTGATTGCTGAAGACGTCGTGATAGGTGAGTAAATAATCCTGCCATCAGGGTGGGTGAATTTTCTAGCTCTGCCATAGATAGGGGCAAAACATCAACTGGTGTTAACGCTGTTGCCCAGTAAGGACTAACGCCCGTTAAGCTCAGACCAAAGGGCATGGAAGGACCTGCTAATCCCAGCAATGTTTCACTGCCATCTGGATGAATTGTGTGGAGTTGGACAATACCTCGGCAAATCACATAGATTTCACTACGTCTGAGGGGAATGCTATGCGCTGCTGTAAATTGTGTAAGATTTCTCTCGTGGTAAAGCTGCTCTAGTAGAGCAATATAGTGATCTGATGTGCGACTTCTTTGGGTGAGCTGTGAGACTGACATAGAAAGAACTAGGCCCCTGTGAATGCTTTATGAGCAATCGTTTGTGTAAGTATCGACAGCAGAGATGTATTTTAGCCAACGGCAACGTCTGAATAACTCTGCTAAATATGAAACTAGTACTGCTGCTTTTCTCAATAACCCTTCAGTATGGAAAAGTAGGTGGATAAATTGTCAAATCGCCAAGGTTAATCCTTGATTTGGCAGCATTAGTTAAATTTGTTTAGTCGATAATACCGACATGATTAAAGCAAAAACTTAACGTGAGGTAATCAAAAGGTTAAGAAAAGCGAAACCTTTTGGTGGCAGGTGTTTATGCTTGAGCAGAGAAAATCTACAGTTTTGCTGTTCAGGGAGTTCTTTTAGGACGTGAGAAGCCTCTTAGAGTAGGCTGCGCACATCACTCACTTGGCCATTGATAGCGGCTAGAGCCACCATCGCCGGACTCATTAATAATGTTCTTCCTGAGGCAGAGCCCTGCCGACCTTTGAAGTTTCGGTTTGAAGAGGATGCGCTGATTTGACGTCCCTGTAGTTTGTCGGGGTTCATGGCTAAACACATAGAACAGCCAGGCTCTCGCCATTCAAAGCCAGCCTCGACAAAGATTTTATCTAATCCCTCGGCTTCGGCTTGCTGTTTGACTTGCTCAGAACCTGAAACGACAAAGGCTTGGATGCCTGAGGCAACATGACGCCCTTTGGCTACCTTGGCGGCTTCTCGTAAATCGCTCAGGCGACCGTTGGTGCAGCTACCAATGAAGCAAACATCGATAGGGGTGCCCAACATGGGCTGACCAGGGCCCATGTCCATATAGGTATAGGCTTCTTGGATTAAGGCTTGTTCTTCTGAGGAGAATGATGCCAAGTTAGGAATGGTTTCATCTACACCAATGGCCTGATCAGGACTAATGCCCCAGGTGACTGTGGGGGCAATGTCTTGGGCGTCAAATACGATGACATCATCGTAATCGGCATCGGTATCGCTGCGTAGGCTTTCCCACCAAACAACGGCTTTTTCAAATGCGTCACCTTGGGGGGCAAATTCTCGTCCCTTGAGATAGTCGTAGGTAATCTGGTCAGGATTGACATAGCCACAACGAGCCCCACCCTCAATGGACATGTTGCACAGGGTCATGCGCTCTTCCATCGACATGGCCTCGATGGCGCTGCCAGCATACTCATAGGCATAGCCCGCGCCACCCTTTGCGCCCAAGGTGCGGATAATGTGCAAAATAACGTCTTTGGCATAGACTCCAGGTGCCAGGGTGCCATTGACTTCTATGCGTCGGACTTTGAGCTTGTCGAGGGAGAGTGTTTGGGAGGCAAGCACATCCCGTACCTGACTGGTGCCAATGCCAAAGGCAATCGCTCCAAATGCTCCATGGGTAGATGTGTGGCTATCACCGCAGGCGATGGTCATACCAGGCTGGGTGAGACCTTGTTCAGGGGCGATGACATGGACAATGCCCTGGTGACCAGACCCTACATTAAAAAAGCGAATATCGTTAGTCTTAGTGTTGCTTTCGAGGGCAACGATCATTTCCTCTGCCAGGCTATCGGCAAATGGACGGGCTTGGCTGTCGGTGGGCACGATGTGATCGACGGTGGCGACGGTGCGTTCTGGAAACATCACCGTGAGGTTGCGATCGCGCAGCATAGCAAAGGCCTGAGGACTGGTGACCTCGTGGATCAGATGTAGGCCAATAAAAAGCTGGGTCTGACCAGAAAGCAGTGTTGTAACCGTATGCAGATCCCAAACTTTGTCGAATAATGTGCCCTTACTCATGCGCTGTCTCTATCTAACAAAAATCGCTAGGCTTTCCATTCTAGCCTTAGAGGCTCACATTAAATGTCTGGTGGACAATCTATCAAAGGTATGAAAGGCCAGCTGCTGACGACAAACGGTCAGCGAACATGTTTCAATAAAAAGATACAGGACTTTATTTGTTTTTATAGAAAGGAGTGTTAGTGATGACCGCAGCACTAGTTTATTTAGTGATTTTGTTTGGCACTGCTGCCGCTGGCATGGGCATGTACTACGGTCTCAAAGCTGCAAAGCTCATCTAAGCTCATCCAAAACCAAGGATTGATCAGGAATTAGAAAATTTGCCGCCGGAGAGACATGATTTGCGTATGACATTGTCTGCATATCCAAAGGCCAAATCTTGATGACTACTGTTTCTTAAATTTTTGATATTTCAAACATTTGAAAATAGCTGTGGGTAACTGGACATAATGGTCTGCGCCCGCAGTTTTTTTATTGGTTTTTCCAGGCTGGGGTTGCCAGAATACTGATGCCTCCTATAAGAAACCAGCTAAGTACATTAATGCGAGCATCGAAGAGGGTGACGTCGAACAGACTAAACAGAATACAGCCAGTGAACCCAAGGATATAACTGAGTAACGTTGGGTCGAGGTGACTCACTAGCCGACGGAGACCCGCAAGATAGGTTCGGCCAATCACCCAGCAAAAGAGCACCATAGTGGGAATACCGGTATCACAGGCTAGATATAGCCAAAGGTTGTGGGGATGAAAAAGACGTTCGTGATCGGTCACACTAAAGGGGACATACTGATGACTAAAACCCCCTAAACCCCAGCCCAATAAGGGTCGCTGGCGAATGAGATCGATGGCAATTTGCCAGGCTTTAACCCGGGGGTCGTCGGTAAAGAGAGCAAGACTGAGATGCCGACCACCAAATCCTAAAACGAGTAATCCTGTGCCAATTGCGCTCAGAATCACGATACCCAGCAACCATACCCAGCGATGGCGTCGAACTAGATAACCGGCAATCAATAGCAGAATAACGGCGGCTATGAGGCCATTGCGAGAGCTGGTGCAAAAGATGCCTATACCAGCCAGGACCACAGCGATGCTTAAAGTCGTTGTCATCAATGGTGAGGGTGCTGAAGCTCTCGTATCAGCAGATGGCTGTGCAGTAGTCCCACACATTTGCCCGACCAGCAACCCTAGGCCCAGTCCCAACACAATGGTGAGATAATTGCTCAAAATGTTGGGGTGGCTCAGGTTGGCATGGGCACGATGCCCGGTGAAACTGACATCGAACACCCACTGAAAGATTGACCAGTCGCCAACGTGAGCTGTGATACCTGGAAATCTGACAATGTATTCAACCAAGGCCAAAATGCTGAAGGGTAAAGAGCCCAGGACGATGGCTTGGGCCACCATCGTCAATGTGGGCCTTGGCGGTTGAAAACGTTGGGCGGTCGAAAGTACGCCAATCAGAAGGAAATAGGGTAGAAAATTAGCGAGTTGTAACCAGGCGTCGCCAGCATTGGCGGCAAAGCAAGCGCTGAGTAGTAACCCTGCTGTCAGCAGTCCATACCCCTGCTGCCACAGTACCTGACTAATGGCCTGAAATCTTTGGCAAAGTGCCCCTACCATGAGGCCAACTAAGATAACCAAGCTGAGATAGCTGGCAAACGGCAGAATTACCAGGGCTGCTAGCCACAGCCAAATATGCCAGGACCCGCCTAAAAAACTGCCATTGGTAGATTGGACTGAATTAATACGCACCGTCCCCCACAATTACTACCCAAATAGTTCGAATTAGGATGTAGATATCTAGCCAGACCGACCAGTTGCGAACATAATAGGCGTCAAGATTCACTCGTTCTTGGTAGGTGATGTTATTGCGTCCTGAGACCTGCCACAGACCCGTCAAGCCAGGCAACACCTGGGTATAGAGTTGGAATTTTTCCTTATACAGTTTTACTTCGTCATGGACAATGGGACGGGGACCGACAAGACTCATCTCTCCTCGCAGAACGTTCCAGAGCTGGGGGAGTTCATCGAGGCTGGTTCGTCGTA
This sequence comes from Adonisia turfae CCMR0081, assembly GCF_011009555.1. Classification (GTDB taxonomy): domain Bacteria; phylum Cyanobacteriota; class Cyanobacteriia; order Phormidesmidales; family Phormidesmidaceae; genus Leptothoe; species Leptothoe turfae. The sequence goes on from NZ_QXHD01000003.1 coordinate 466,051, forward strand.
ACCATCGCCCTAGGCGCGTAATCCGTGGGTCGTATTTGAGCTTGCGGTCTTTGCTCCAGTGGGTTTGTAGCTCAGGTTGGCTTTGTAGATAGTCCTTGAGCACCCGCTCGGCATTGGGGACCATGGTGCGAAATTTCCAGGCTTTAAATGGACGACCGTTGCGACCAATGCGGGTCTGTCGGTAGAGAATAGGCCCGGGTGAATCAATGCGAATGGCCAGAGCAATTAAGACAATTAAGGGAAAAGACACCAGGCCGACAATTAAGGTCAGGCATTGATCTAGAAGGCTTTTAGTGAGTTTTGGACCAGGGAGTAAGAGTTGTTGTTGAGACTCTAGACCCAACACACCCCCGAGATCACGGGCAGCAACCCACAGGCTAGCCATGCCAAACAGGTCAGGAATAATTAGGAGATGGGGAAAGGCACGACCGTAGTGTTGAGCAACATACAGTAACCGATCTCGATGGACCCCTGGCATGGCCATGATGGCGTAGGGAATCTGGTCACGACCAGCCAATACTGGAGCCTGAGCTAAGTTACCAATCACGGGAACGCCTTCAAGATAGCCGTGTTTGTTGACGTCATCATCGAGTACAGCTACGGGCTTGAGGCCTAGGGCCGGTTGGCGATGTAAGGTACGAATGACTAGGGCCCCTGTTTTGCCTGCCCCGAGTACCAATACTGGATAACCCCACCAAGAGCGTTTTGCGACCAAGGCCCTGAGGCCATAGCGACCCAGTAGCGGCAGAATAATCGACAGACCCCAGGCCATCAGAAATGCGGCACGGGAGTAAAGCTCTAAGTCTCGGAAAAGAAAGACGGCAGACCCCAGGGTGAGATAAAGCAGTGTGGTGGTTAGGGCTAAGCGGCGAAGTTCCTCCACTGGCCCGATACCTTGACCTGGGTATAACCCTGCTAACCCATAGCCCAGTAAAAACAGACCCAGGAACGGCCATAACTCCCAATATAAGGAAGGTTCATATTGGCCGTTGAACCATAGACGGACGTAGACGCTAATAATGCCAGCTAAGCTTAAACATAAGGCATCACACGTGATCAGAGCGGTCACCATGTAGCCGGGGTGGGCATGCACTTTGAGGGGTGCGATCGCAGGTTTAGTCGGCTGAGAAAGAGTCATGTGCACACGATGCCGAGGTCGCTAACCTCACTACTCTAAGGGATGACTTTGAAGAAAACTTGTATAGGTTTGCTCAACACAGTCACGAAACTGACTTCGAAAGCATTCGATCGAGAACTTCTCTGCCTGGTGTCGCAGATTATCCCTGTTTAATTCATACATACCCATTTCAAAGGATTTTACGGCCTGGACCAGACTGTCAACTGTCTGGTCCGGAAACAAGATGCCGGTTTGGCCATGTATTACTGTTTCAGCCACACCACCTCGACCGAAGGCAATCACTGGTGCTCCGGCTGCTTGAGCCTCCACAGGGGTAATGCCGAAGTCTTCCTCTGCTGGAAAAATAAATCCTTTGCATCGTTGCATATAATCTGCCACGGCGCTATCAGGCTGCTGTCCTAACAAGCGAATGTTCGAGCCAGCCATCGCCTTAATTCTTGACCAATCTGAACCATCACCAATAACCACTAAGGGCAGTCCTAGTTGGTTAAAGGCTGCCACTGTTAAATCGACCCGTTTATAAGGCACAAACCGGGACACCGTTAAATAAAAATTTTCACGGGGATGTTGCCACTCGAATCGGGATATATCCACGGGGGGGTAAATCACCGTCGCTGGTCGCCGGTAGGCTCGCCATACGCGCTGCTTAATAAAATGAGAATTGGCCACAAATCGATCAACACGGTTGGCACTAGTGGTGTCCCACAATCGCAAATAGTGCAAAATCAAGCGCGTCAGAGCCCCCTTCAACCCTCGTTCTAACCCGGCCTGTTGCAAGTATTGATGTTGCAAATCCCAAGCGTAGCGAATAGGAGTATGAACATAGCTGATATGCAATTGATGGGGGGCTGTTAATACCCCTTTTGCCACAGCATGGTTACTGGAAATCACCACGTCATAGTCGGATAAATCAAATTGCTCCACAGCCAGTGGCATCAGGGGCAGATATTGCCGAAAGGCTCGTTTAGACAGCGGTAGCTGCTGAATAAATGACGTTGTGACTGAACGATGTCCAATAAAATCACGCTGTTCTGGCGGCAAAAAATCCACCAGGCTAAATAGATCGGCGTCTGGATAGAGTTGCAGAATTTGTTCCACAACCTTTTCAGAGCCTGCATGGCTAGCCAGCCACTCATGCACAACGGCAACACGCATATCAAACCTGACGACACAAATCGTCCTAAGATTCTAGAGCAGAGCCTCTTAACATCAGACCCTTAAAACATAACTACCGTGAGCCAAATCAAAATCCCTATCCTTGACTTAAAACCTCAGTACCAGGCGATTAAGGATGAAATTCAAACGGCTATCAACCAGGTCTTGGATTCAGGACAGTTTATTTTGGGGCCAACGGTAAAAGCGTTTGAAGCGGATGCAGCCGCTTACCTGGGCGTCAAACACGCCATTGGTGTGAACTCTGGCACCGATGCCTTGGTCATTGGTTTGCGAGCTTTGGGGGTTGGGCCAGGGGACGAGGTGATTACGACACCATTTACCTTTTTTGCTACGGCAGAATCCATCAGTATGGTGGGGGCAAAACCGGTATTTGTCGATATCTGTGCCGATACGTTCAACATTGACCCCAATTTGATTGAGGCGGCGATTACTCCGCAAACCAAGGCCATTGTACCGGTGCATTTGTACGGCAACCCAGCCGCCATGGGACAAATTCTGGAGATTGCCACCCAGCATAATTTGAAGGTGATTGAAGACTGTGCCCAGGCTTTTGGTGCTGTTTATAAAGGAGATTGCAGGGGCTGTGGTTGTCAGGAATCAAGTCGCGATGGCCTACTGGGTAAATATGTCGGAACCCTGGGCCATGTGGGGGCGTTTTCGTTTTTTCCAACCAAAAATCTTGGGGCCTATGGCGATGGTGGTTTGATTACTACGAACGACGATGACATTGCTGAAGTGGCCCAGATGCTGCGGATGCACGGGTCTAAGCAACGCTATTGCAACTTGATGTTGGGCTATAACTCACGGCTTGACGCTATGCAGGCAGCTATTTTAGGGGTTAAGCTGCGCCATATTGATAGCTGGAATGCAAAGCGTCGTTGGGTGGCAGAAACCTACAGCAGATTGCTGGCTGATGTAGATGGGGTAGTGCCTCCGGCGTTTTCAGCAGGCCATGTATTTCATCAGTACACGATTCGACTGCTGGGTGGGCAGCGCGATCGCATCAAACAAGCCTTGGCAGAGGCAGGCATTGGTGCAATGATTTACTACCCTATTCCCCAAGATAAATTGCCTATATATGCTGGTGAGTATCCTGACTATCCCGTGAGCGATCAGCTAGCTCAAGAAGTGCTGAGTTTGCCCATGTGGCCAGAGCTCAGTTTGGATCAGCTAAAATATGTCGCGACAACTTTGAAACAGGCACTGTCCCATTAGAATCCAAATATTATAGGGGTTAACTTTTTGATAGATTAATGCGGTAATCGACTAGGAAAGAAGAGGCTGCGACCATAGTTCTGTGACAATAGTAGTAGGGCCAATCAAAACATCTCTAAAAGTTCTAAAGCGTCTTCTATGGCGGTTGACAGTCAGTTTAAAACGACTGTTTCCCCTGACTCAAGCCCAGTGGACCAAGCTAGGTTTACTAAAAACCTTAGTCCAACGCGACCTCGATACTCGATATAAGGGTTCTGTATTAGGGAACCTATGGGCATTGGTCAGACAAATATCACAGTTACTGATATACACATATGTCTTCTCAGTAGTACTGAATGTTAAGCTCAGTGCTCAAGGCTTGCCAGGTGGTAATGCCAATTTCACCTTTGGGTTATGGCTATTTGCTGGTCTGATTCCCTGGATTACCTTTACAAACGGCTTAACCCAGGCGATGACCTCTGTGCTGCGGCAAAAAAATCTGGTAACTAAGGTTGTTTTCCCGTTGGAGCTGTTGCCGTTAGTACCTGTCTTGACAGCTTTTGTAGAAAGTATGTTTGGACTAATGGCACTGATTACATTTGTATCTATTACCAGCCAAACTCTCCATGCCACTCTGCTGCTGCTGCCTATTATATGGTTGCCTCAGCTATTGCTCACCGTAGGATTGGCCTATTTGACGTCAGCCCTCACTGTTTTTTTGCGAGATATACCACAGCTTTTAGGCATCGTGCTCAATCTGTGGTTCTATGCAACGCCAGTTTTATATCCGGCAGATTTAATTCCCAATCCAATTCGCACACTAGTATTTTGGTTCAATCCTTTAGCTGCGATCGCTGAAATGTACCGTGACATCGTGTTGGTTGGTGAGATTAGACATTGGCAAGTATGGTCAGTAGCAACGGTCGTTTCAGGATGTCTGTGTTTATTGGGCTATCTGACTTATCAAAAACTTAGACCATCATTTGCAGACGTGCTATGAAGCATTTTTTTCATTTCTATGGCTGACAATATCTCAATTTCTCTAGAAAATGTTTCGAAGGTCTTTAAGCGCTACCAACGACCGGCTGATCGGCTGAAAGAAATTCTCCTGCCAGGGAAAACCTACGCAAAAGAGTTTTGGGCATTGCGAGATATTTCGTTAGAAATTCTAAGAGGCGAAACATGGGGCATCATAGGTCGTAATGGCGCAGGCAAAAGCACGCTGCTAAAAATCATTGCCGGGACATTGCAGCCAACCTCCGGCATAGTTCAAGTGAATGGACGAGTATCTGCACTTTTAGAATTAGGGAGTGGCTTTAATCCTGAATTTACAGGGCGACAGAATGTGTTTTTTAACGGTCGTTTGTTGGGATTGAGTCAGGTAGAGATTGAGGAGCGATTTGAAGAAATTGCTGCCTTTGCAGATATTGGAAATTTTATTGATCAACCAGTTAAAACATACTCTAGTGGGATGTTTGTCAGACTAGCATTTGCAGTAGCGATAAATGTTAATCCTGATGTACTCATCATAGACGAAGCTTTAGCTGTTGGAGATGGTATTTTTGTTCATAAATGCATCGGTAAAGTCAAGAGTTTTCAAGACTCTGGAGGCACTATTCTATTCGTTTCCCATGATACTGGGAGTGTAAATCGATTATGTTCAAACTGTGTTTGGCTTAAAGATGGACACGTTGCTGAAATAGGTTTACCTGTCAATGTCAGCAAATCATACCAGGCATGGACCTATGAGCAAATAAATACGGAGTTAGAAAAGAATCAACTGAACTCAAAGCATATAAAGCAGCCTTCAAACGAGTCTAAAAGAATTGACAAGTTAGATGGCAAAGAAATACATAAAGACATAGATTTAGACCATAAGCAAAGTGCCTCTACATCACCTGTCTTGAATTCATATACACAAAAAGAATATATGAGTTTCCCAGCTAGTGATCGATGTGGCACAGGACGATGTGAGATTACTCAAATTCGTCTTCTTGGGAAAGGAGGGAGTGAAACCAACTTTTTCATGCCTGGCGATAAGTTTTCCATCATTATCGAGTGTGTGGCTCATGACAGGGTGGAAAGTCCTATCGTTGGAGTGCAAATGTTTGACAGGCTAAGAGCTCCTATGATTGGCTGGAATACTGCTCAGTATGGCTGCAAGCTTAATCCATTACATATAGGTGAAACTGTAAGGGTTTCATTTACTATGAATTGGCCACATATTAAAAGTGATAATTATGCCCTAGAGCCTGCTGTTGCAGATGGCGATCAAGAAAATCATGAAATGCTAGATTGGTTGTTCACTCCACTTACATTTAGGTCTGGCGAAAAAGGTTTAACATTTGGTTTTCTAAGAATGGAAGATGTTAATGTAATATGCAAATTAAATTCTGAAAAACCAATTGTCAGGAAGTAGGCTTCTAATATTATCTTTTCAGCTTTTTGATAAAAGAAACTAGTTTTAGAGTTCTTTGAAAAGTGAATTTCTAATACTGATTAGAGATAGTTTAAAGACTATGCTTCCGATCTTAACTATGGGTATTTCTTCATGTTGTTGCTGCGGTTCAGATAGATTTAAAGATAATAAGGTTCTATGGAAAAAGTTGATTGATGATTGGCAACTAGCTCAGTACGAAATCGATTATATTAACCAGCAGCAGGGTCTTTGCTGCTTAGAATGTGGTGCTAATATTCGATCTATTGCACTGGCTGCTTCACTGATGAAACTCCTTGGTTTTCAGGGATTGCTGAAGGATTTCATACAAGACGATTCATTTCATAAATTGCAAATTCTAGAGATAAACAAGGCTGGAACTCTAACATCATGGCTTTTACAATTGCCTGGTCATAGACTCATTGAATATCCGGAGTATGACATGATGAATCTGCCCTTTAGATCTTCTTCTTTTGATATTGTTATTCATTCAGACACGTTAGAACATGTAGAACATCCCATTAGAGGTCTGTCAGAGTGTAGAAGAGTTCTACAAAAAGGAACTGGCTATTGTATCTTTACCGTCCCTCTTATTGTTGATAGGCTGACAAGGACAAGATATGGCTTGCCGCCAAGTTATCATGGTGTCGAATCAAACTTACAAAATGATCACTTAGTATTTACAGAATATGGTGCTGATGCGTGGGTACAGGTTATTAAGGCTGGCTTTAGTGAATGCAGAATAATTTCTCATGACTTCCCTGCATCTAATGTCCTGGTAGGAGTTGCATAATCTGAGGAAATTGTATGGAATTTACTGGAGAAAGATACATCCCAAGTGAGGATGGTGTAATCAAGTACGAGCATCTACACAGATATGCAATAGCTAAAGATTTTTGTAAAGATAGAACTGTTTTAGATATAGCTTCGGGAGAAGGATATGGCTCAGCTATGCTGTCGAATATAGCTGAATCAGTTTTTGGAGTAGATATAGATCCTGAGTCCATAGCTCATGCTCAAAAGGAGTATGCTCATAAAGAAAACTTAAAGTTTCTACTTGGTTCCTGCGATAAGATTCCTCTTGATGATAATTCAGTGGAAGTTGTTGTTTCATTTGAAACTATTGAACATCATGATAAGCATGAGGAAATGCTGGCTGAAATTAGTAGAGTACTTACTAATGATGGCATTCTTATTCTCTCCTCGCCCAATAAATTAACCTATTCTGATGAGCCTAATTACCAAAATCCCTATCATGTCAAAGAGCTTTATTACGAGGAACTAAGGGCACTTATTGACAAGCATTTTAATTATATTTCTACCTATGGCCAAAAAATGGGGGTTTCCTCATTCATTACTTCTTTAGAATCTGCTGCTGATTCTTCTGATTTATTAGCTTCCTTTACAAGTCAATCTAAAGAATTAATTCGAAAAAAAATATCAATTCCCTCACCACTTTATTTTTTGGTTATCTGTTCCAACAGTCACTTTGAACCCCTGAAATCATCTTTATATAGAGACGAAGATGATTTGTATATGAGAACTAGAGCTCAAATAATGTCATTAAGCGATACATGTCGTGAAATTTCTATAACTGCTCGAAATTTAAACGCTGAACTCAAGCGGACACAGACACAATCTAATGAGAGCCAGCTGAAATTACAAGACACTCAATCTAAGTTACAAGACACTCAATCTAAGTTACAAGACACTCAATCTAAGTTACAAGACACTCAATCTAAGTTACAAGATACTCAATTTAAGTTACAAGACACTCAATCTAAGTTACAAGACACTCAGAAACAACTAGAGAGAAACTTTTTTTTCATAGTAAAAATGACTAATAAAAAATTGCTCAAGAAGATCCGTCGTATTTTTAGATAGCTTACTTATGATGTATGAATTTATTTTTATCAAATTTTGAGATATTGAGTGATGTGCTGGCTTATCTTGCCAGCAAGTTAACTCCTCCTGACGTTAGAATTTTTTGCATGCGGAACGAGATACTCCAGGTATTCTTTGCACCTTTGTGAGTTTCTCATATCTTTTTGATGAGCTATCTTCCTCATTGTGTTGGAGAGATTTGACAAGGTTTGACTTGATGTATAAAGAATTTAATTCTCAGCAATTAAAAAGTTTAAACTGTGCTGGTTTTGTGCGTAATTCTGAATTCTAAAGGGCATGAATCTAGATGAGGATAACCAAGTTTTTACATGTCTTTCAGCGATTATCTTATTACTTCTTTGATGGGCTGGTGGATAATACTTCTTAACTCTTCGGGGGTAACTATGTTCCTTAAGCAAAAGATTTGAAACTAATTCTTATTCGTTAAATCATTCAAATGATTTAAGCTTAATTCATACAAGATTAGCATGTCCCTAGATTAGAAACAGTCCCCTTGGGAAAATTCCTTATGGAACAACCAAAGCTTATTGCTTTTTATTTACCTCAGTATCATCCTATCCCTGAAAATGATGAATGGTGGGGAAAAGGGTTTACTGAATGGACTAATGTAACCAAGGCAGTGCCCCAATTTGTGGGACACAAGCAACCTTGTTTACCTGCCGATTTAGGCTTCTATGATCTGCGCCTACCAGATATCAGGCAACAACAGGCCAAGCTGGCAAAAGAATATGGGATACATGGTTTTTGCTATTACTTTTATTGGTTCAATGGTCGTCGCGTTTTAGAAAGGCCACTGAATGATGTCCTTGAGTCTGGAGATCCTGATTTTCCTTTCTGTATTTGTTGGGCAAATGAAAATTGGACACGTCGTTGGGATGGTCTAGAAAAAGAGATTCTACTTGAGCAAAACCATATTCTTTCTGAAGATAATCGTTTTATCTTTGATGCTATTCCAATACTTCAAGATCCGCGCTACATAAGAGTTGATGGTAAGCCTGTGCTGTTGGTTTATCGTCCTGAACTACTAGAAAATCCTGTAGAGACCGCAAAATTCTGGCGTAACAAATGTTTAGAGGCTGGATTACCTGGTTTACATCTATGCGCGGTTGAATTTAGAGTGTTTGATCCAAGAACCGTTGGCTTTGATGCGCTGGTAGAGTTTCCGCCCCATCAATTTCCCAAGAAGAATATTACCGATAGTGTTGTTAAATTAAACCATGATTTTTCAGGTACTGTGCTTGATTATTACTGGGGCGTTCAGGAAACAATCAAGCGTTTAAGGCCCTCCTTTAAATTTTACAGAGGGGTAATGCCGTCTTGGGATAATACGGCTCGTCGGAGTGAGCGAGGCACGATTTTTCAGCATGCGACTCCTGAGATTTATCGGCAATGGCTGCGCCATGTTATTCAGGACACCGCTCAATGTGCCAAGGAGGACCAAGGCTTTGTTTTTATTAATGCCTGGAATGAATGGGCTGAGGGGGCATTTCTTGAACCTAGTCAAAAATCTGGAAGGGCATGGTTGGAAGCAACACAGCAAGCCAAAAATTTTACAGACTACCCAACAGACCTGATCGATCAGATGGCTCACCAGTCATACCTTCTATCTCGGCAGTCAATGCCCTCCTTGCCTGAGTCATTGGAGCCAGGTCGTCTGGTACATCAAACAACCGGTCAGCTTACACAAGCATTACGTCAGTTTACAAAGCTCAAATCTAAACTTTCTAGGGTTAAAGAGAGTTTAACTACCCGAGGTACACAGGCAACCGTGTCCTTAATTGTGGATCGTCTACAGCGCAAATTCCAAGATCAAACTCAAGTAGCACTTCCACAAGTTGCTTGGAGCCAAGACCATCACCAAAATGGCATTAACTATTCAAGTGCTAGGGCTATCCTCTTTGTTTCTCACGATGCTGCTCTGGCTGGTGCACAGCTAGCTATATTAGAAAACCTAAAGCACTTTACTCGTTTCAAAGAAATTGACTGTTACCTTCTACTCTGTCGAGGTGGCCGATTAGAGTCAAAGTTCAAAAAAATTGTCAAAACTTTTAATCTTGAAAATTTGACGACTACAGGACTCTCACGACAAGCCGCAATTAATCTTGTTGTTCAAGATATCCAGGCAAGATCACCGCTCATGGCTTTTTGCAATACGGTGGTAACTGCAGATGTTGTAGAAGCTTGCGATCGCGCCCAAATACCGGTCATGTCCTGTATTTATGAATTGCCTGCTTCAATTGAGGCGTATGTTGGCCAAAAACAGTTTTTCAAAATTATTGAGTTTGCCAGACGCATTATTGTGGCATCAGATTATGTACAGCAAGAACTAGTTGATTTTTATAATCTTGAACCCAGTAAGCTAACTTCCATTCATGCAGGTATTCGACAGCAAAGAAATATCTATAACAACAGATTAGAGGCTAGAAAGGCAATTCTAAGAGAATTCAACTTTGCTGAAGATACCTTTTTAGTACTCGGATGTGGATCTATTCATCCTCGTAAAGGTACCGATATCTTTGTTCAGGTTGCCCAACAGGTTATGCGTTATCCAGACACAGGCCATGTCAAGTTTATTTGGATAGGTGCTGATCAACAAGGCCCTCTGGTGCGTCAATGGTGTGAACATGACCTTCGGATTGGAGACCTTACAGAAACTGTACTCTTTATTGGCGAACGGCCAGAAGAAAAATTAGATCCCTATTTTGCAGCAGCAGATGCATTCTTGTTGACATCCCGTGAAGATCCCTTCCCCCTTGTTAACCTGACTGCGATGTCCCATGGGTTACCTGTTATTGCCTTTGCAGAAGCGGGCGGTGCTCCAGAAGCGCTATTTCCAGAAGCTGGAGTTGTTGTTCCTTACATTGATTCAGGTGCTATGGCTAAGGAGCTTATGAACTTGCTACATCATCCTGAGGTACGTCATCAAATTAGTAACGCTGCTATGAAAAAATCACAAGCCCAATACCAGTGGTCTCGATATATTCAGGATCTTGTGGCTGTAATGAATACTGATTTTGATTGTGGTATCACCACGGTTCCCAAATGTTCAGAAGAACAGCAGCAGCAGGCTCTTTAGGTCATCAGTATCTCTGATCCAACGCAGCCTAAATCTGTCGGATAGAGAACATTAATAAGGTTTCTCAATCAGGCTTCATCGTGATTACCCGCTATGCCAAAAGTTTCTGTCATTGTTCCTAACTATAATCATGCCGCCTATCTACCGAAACGGTTGGAGTCAATCTATCAACAAACATTTCAGGATTTTGAAGTAGTTATTCTAGATGATTGCTCTAAAGATAATAGTCGAGAGATTATCAACGCTTATCGAGAGCGGCCCAACACTCATATTCTTTTTAACGCTAAAAATACAGGCTCACCCTTTGCCCAGTGGCGTAAAGGATTAGCTCAGGTCAAAGGTGAATTTATCTGGATTGCTGAATCAGACGATTATGCAGACCCTGAATTTTTGGAGCAGTTAGTCCCTATTCTCGAAGCAAACCCTTCTGTAGGTTTAGTTTATAGTCGTTCGTGGTTAGTTAATTCAACGAACAAAGTTCTTGGCGATTCCACTGTTTGGACTAATGACTTGGATCCTGAACGATGGCAGCACAATTATGTTAATAGTGGCAAAGCTGAAATTGAACAGTTTTTGCTTCAGAAGAATTGTATTCCCAACGCTAGTGCGGTTCTATTACGAGAATCCGTTGTCCGTCGTGTGTCATTACCAGATACTAACTATCGTCTATGTGGTGACTGGCTGTACTGGATGCGCATATTAGCACAGTCGGATATTGCTTTTGTTGCCAATCCGCTTAACTATTGGCGGCAAGATAGCTCAAATGCCAGGGTGCCCAATGCTGGTACTCTGGAATGGCTTGAAGGGCAAAAGGTATTAGGTTACGGCCTAGATGTAATCAGTGCAGATGAGCTGACACGGGTTCAAACACTGTTTACTTTTTTGCAGCGTTGTTGGGAATGGCAAAGAGCCTATATAGAAAACATATCTGAGTCAAAGACCCACGACAACAATCTCACTGGTCTCAATCTGGATAGCCTAAAGCATCGACTAGTTAAGCTTTGGGGGCGATAATGTTTCATATCTCTTAGAGAGCTGGTCTGACTTATGCTAGCCACAATGCTATTTTCCAAGCTGTTTCAATTATTGTAATTTTTTCCCTTTGTGATCTCTTTTAGGAACTACGTTTATCCTCAGGTTCTGAATGGGCTAGTACTGAATGGCCTCAAGTGTGCTGTTTTAGGTGGAGGTGGGTTTATCGGAACCAACCTCTGTCAGGCGTTGGTAACCGCAGGAGCCAACGTGAAAGCTTTTGGCCGTTCTGCTAATTTCCCTGACGCCTTAGCGGGAGTGGATTGGACGACAGGGGATTTTCAAGACGTTTCCGCACTCGCCAAACTGATTCAGGGTTGTGAAATAGTTTTTCATTTGATCAGCAACACTTCACCTGCTACTTCGAATCAAGACCCAGCTTTAGATCTAACGGTTAATACTCTTGGTAGCTTAAACCTGTTGAATCTGTGCAGGTACTCTGACACTGTCCGAAAAGTTATTTTTATCTCTTCTGGTGGTACTGTTTATGGGATTCCTAAATGTCTACCAATTTCTGAGACTGCTCCGACAGACCCTATCTGTGCTTATGGTATCTCTAAACTAGCGATTGAGAAGTATCTGGCATTATACAATCACCTTTATGGTTTAGATTATTTGATTTTGCGAGTGAGTAATCCCTATGGCCAATTTCAAACTTCAAGAAAAAATCAGGGAGTGGTTTCTGCCTTTCTAGCTAAGGCTATCAAAGGGGAATCTTTAGAAATTTGGGGAGATGGTAACGTTGTGCGTGACTATATCTTTGTTGATGATGTTGTTACGGCATTAATTAAGGCAATTGACTACAGCGGTGAGCAACGTATTTTTAACATTGGTAGTGGTGTCGGGAAGAGTATTAATCAAATTATTGATGATATAGTACTCCTGTTAGGTAGACCTTTATCAAGAAGCTATCAGTCAGGACGAAAGGTAGATGTCCCTGCTAATGTTTTAGATATTACCCTTGCCCAAAAGTTAATGAGTTTTCAACCTGCGATAGATTGGATGGCAGGGTTACAAAAAACGCTGTATTGGCTTGAATGTGTGAAACATTAAAATCTGTAAAAAAGATATGGGCAAATCATTATGTTTCTTAGGTAGTTAAGGTGCTTTTTCAGGATTAAAGTTTCTTTTGTTAAGGTAATTGGTCAAACCTCATTTAATTTGTAAATAGTATGTAGGTGGTTGACGTCGTTCGTCAGTTAACCTTGGTTGACAAATCATGATTGTGCAACATATATTTTAGACCTTAGTAAGTTATTTGAATGTACTTATGGGTCTCTGGAACATTTTCAGAAGGGAAAAAACTACATCTGAATTGTCGCCTAGCGAACTATCAAATAATCAATGGTTTAATCTAATTTGCTCAAGCCTCGAGAAACAAAACTTAGTCATCAGAGGTAATCCTCTTCCATCTTTTCCAAGTAGCGACTATCAAGAAAGGACAACAGGTATATCAGGTAAAGCAACTCTTGAGGAGGCCTTTAAGTTTTACTGTGATTGTGCACAAAACTTTAATGGGATGAATAACGCTTTATCTGAACAAAGCGTGGTACTTGACTTTGGTGTTGGTTGGGGAAGAATAGCTAGATTTTTCCTTAAAGAAACACCACTCAATAATATTTACGGTTTAGATGTAGAGGCAGAGTCCATTCAAATTTGTAAAGAATGTTTTGGCACAAATAACTTCTTTGTTTGTTCTGCTTATCCACCAACTCAATTAGCAGAGTCCACATTTACACATATTGTTGGATATTCTGTCTTTTCACATTTGTCCGAGGAGGCATGTCGACTCTGGATGGAAGAGTTTCATCGCTTGCTAAAGCCTAATGGTTCATTAGCTTTAACCACTCGGGGCAATCCGTTTTTTAGATACTGTGAGAGTTTAAAGGGACGAACTGATCTTGATAGTTATTCAAGCGGCTTAAGTACTCTTTTTGAAGATTTTGAGGCTGCTAAGTCTGCTTATAATCGAGGCGAATTTGTGCACTCAAATAAAAAAGAAGTATCTGGTGGTGGAGCGATGACATCAGAATTTTATGGAGAAACGTTTATACCTGAAGCATACGCTAGAGACGCCTACAAGCAGTTATTTGAACTACATAACTTTGACACAACCAAATTTCATCCAACTATGTTTTTCAAAAAGAAATGAATTTGATCTAACGTCTATATCTAATTACGGAAGATAAATATGAATCAGATACAACTCAATAAATGTCGATTATACGTCTATCGGGTTTTGTCTGATTCTTTTAGTAGATGAATAATTAATTCCATTTGAATAGCTATTACATTCTTAAGTTCTTCAATCTGAAGCCTTAATTCTCCATTATCTAATGGTTCTTGAGCGTAAGCATTTAAACCAAATATCTCATCAACCGATAGATTATTAAAATATTTAGTCTTGAGCAATTCATTGTCACTTCTAAAGTGTTCTACTACGCGTCTTCTTAAAGACATAGATAAGATACTTTTGCCATTTCTAAGCAATAAATCTTTTTCACCAATAAAATTTGTGAGGAGATTTTTGACTGAGTAATCGTGATGTCCGTTATATAAGTGAGGTATGCGATACAAAATATCGCACAGATATGGATTTAACCCTACATTTGTACGGATATCGGTCACTAACGATTCAGGAATACTCAAATTTATTCGTTGACAAAAATCAGAAATTAAATTTTTACCTATTAATACTTCTCGATTAATGGGAAACACTTGTAAGGAACTAGGTCCATAACACTCTTCTAGAAAACTTACGATTTTTAGATAGTTAGGTGAATGATTTTGAAGAGACTCATTAACATAGCTTTCTAAGCTTTCCCCTACTTTGTGATACCACTGTTCCCAGCTAGATACTAAATAGTCATCTTGCCTTCTGATATAAAAACAGACCGTTCTTTCTTGAAAGTATTTTGCAAATACAGCATGAATTTCCCGAGCTGAGGCAAATGACCATTCGTGTCCTAAAACTTCGGATGATATTAGTATAGCCTTACATTGGACCTTTTTTGCTTGCGATAATACTTGTTTTATGCGTTTCTCAAAGACACTGATCTTACGAGAAGTTATCAAATCTTGAAAATAAGGATTGGGAGCAGAAAAATTGAAAGACTTAACATTACGTTCAAAGGAAAAATTAAAATTTGAATCTGGAAGGTATATACCAGTTTTTTCTAAATATTGAAGATTAGAGTAGAGAAATGCTTGAATTGAAGAAGTTCCACATTTTCCATACCCAGGATGAATAATTAGCTGCATAAATTTGACTGATTTTAAGGTAAAGCATTTTTGATGACATTATTTGCATGGCTAATAATGTTAGTTTAATTTATATTCTAGAAATTAAACGTTTTCCAAAATTGAGGCCAGGTTTCTCAATATATCTAAAGGTTAACATTGACAAGGGAGTCAATATTGCTAGTGTGATCAACATACAAATAGATAGCTTCACGAGTTGTGAATCAAGATTTAGGGCGTAGATCCTTTTATAGGTAGGAATCAAAGCATAAATTAGAAAAGGGTGAAGCAAATACAGGCTGTAACTGATTTTTCCATAAAAGCAGGTGAATTTATTCACAATTAATCGATGGCTATTTAGGAATAAGAAATTAATTAGAATGCCGAAATTAATTGCCCAAATATAGGTGTAGATCCTTACTATTGCTCCTGGAAGTGCATTGAATAGAGGCTGAGAATGAACCAAAATTATGGAAAGTCCAATAAATAAAATAAATAATCCGAAACTGAACTTTTCTATGTTTCCTTTGCTTGATTCTTTGAGTTTAGAGATCTTTTTTTGTATCCAAAAAACAATCATCCCACAAATGAATATTGGAAACCTCGATAGAAAAAACATATATGTATAACTGTTTGGTGAGTTTGGCAGTGTCAATATAATATGAACAGATATGATGGCTATGCCGAGAGTAAAGAGAAATAAAATGAATAGTCTTTTGAAATTATTAATTGCAGAGTATAAAAAGGGAAATATCAAATAGAAAAGTATTTCTACTCCAATAGTCCAGCCTGCCCAAACAATGCTTGTATGATACTCAGGAAAAAAATTAAAGATGAAAGTCACATTGGATAAAAATTCTAGAAAGCTTGTTTGTTTGGACCAAATTAATAATCGAATTACCATCCAAAAAGCTAACATTACATAAAATAGTGGAGCAATTCTGAAAAATCTTCTAATATAGAACTTTAAAGTTTTTTTGTCTTCAAATTTTCTATTTTCTGCAGACAAGCATAATGTATAAGCACTTATAACAAAGAAAAGAGTAACACCTAGACCAAAATGAGTTTTTATTACATTCAAAAAAACAGGAATCTCTAGGTTGGGTTGAGGTATTGCCACTAAGTGAAATAAAACAATCGCTAATGAAGCTAACCCTTTTAGTGCATAGATAAAAGTTAGCTTTTTGCTAACATTAGATGGATTTTGAGAGCTAATAGAACTTGCTTTTAAGTTGTTAATTGACATACTGAATGATGATTTTTGTTTCTTTAGAAGTTAATGCAAGACATTTAGAACGAGTTAATAGCGCAATGAAAGTGCTCTGATTTTTATCTATGGGTCTATAGAAAAAGGATTTCTTTGTCTTTTTATTGTATATCAACTGTTTGCTCTGTATATAGAGTCTATTTTTTATGCTTTTTAGCTAAAAGACTCAACTTTAGTAGGTTGGCGTCGGTGAGGTTTCAAGATGTACGTGCGTCACTATACTGTTCAAATGCAGAGTTGCGCAGCGTTATATTGGTTTGTTGACATAAAGTCTTATGGCATGGTGGCAAATAATCAAATCTTCTCTTGCTTGGATTGCTGAAACTTTTGCTGTTGAGTTTCAGTTGCTAAGAATCGCTGTAACTTCACCAAAGTATCAAAATATACTCTGCAAAGAGCATGATCTTGATACACAGCAGATCATCAGCGATGAAAACGCTCCTCAAATTTTGATTGCTGTTATATTACGTGTCTTCAGTAATACTGAGCCAGGTTTGCTAAGGAAATCAATACATTCACTTTTAGCTCAACATCATGTTCGTTGGAAATTGTTGATTTTGACTAGCATTAATGATTTTTATCGCTTTTCTTCAACGCTAGATTGCTACGTAAAAGAAGACTTTCGTATTAACGTTGTTCGTTGTGAGACAGATGATGATGACTACAACATTGCTTTAAGGAATGTAAAAGAAGATTTTTTTGTTCTTGTCGAACCAGGAGATGAGCTATCTAATAGGGCCCTTTATGAGGTTGCAAGGTATATTCAGCAATATCCAGATACCGATTTTATTTATACTGACGAGGATAAAATTACGCTGGAAGGCAAAAGAAAAACCCCCTTTTTTAAGCCTGACTGGTCTCCAGACTATTACCAAGCTTGTATGTATGCCTGTCATCTTGGGGCTTATCGTACCAGTCTTGTCCAGGAGATTGGGGGATTTTGTAGCCAATATGGGAGGGCCCAAGCATGGGAACTGGTGCTGCGTCTAGCTGAGAAGAACAGTCGCATTTGCCATATTCCTAAAGTCCTTTATCATAAGCGACGCTTGCCTAATACTAAAGCTTCAAGGAGTCAGCTTGACTGTCATAATCAAACTTTAAAATCTGCCCACAACGCTTTGCAGGCCTTCATAGACCGTAGTCCTTATCCTGGCATTGCAGAGCCTTTACCGAACAAGTCTGGTTTCTTTCGAGTCCGTCGCCATATTCAAGGCAATCCACTGATTAGTATTATTATCCCTAGTGCTGCTACTCGATTAAAAATCAAAGGGAAATCCATATGTTTGCTAGAGCAATGTATTGCCAGCATTCTTTGCCTTAGTACCTATGAAAATTATGAAATTGTTCTGGTAGACGGCTACGATATTCCAGAGGCCACACTACAAGCCGTTAGGGGACCTAAGCTCACTCTCGTGCGTTGTAACCAGCCATTCAACTTTTCCCAGCGTATGAACCTGGGGGCACAAGCTGCCAAGGGTGATATTCTGTTGATGCTCAATGATGACACAGAAGTGATCACGCCTGGTTGGATAGAGGCGATGTTAGAACTAGCCCAACAAAAGGAGATTGGAGCTGTTGGAGCCAAACTGTTTTATCCCAATGGTCGTTTACAACATGCAGGTGTCCTCATTTTGGCTGGTAATCCAAGCCACGCATTTCACAATACCCCAGGCAAATACGACGGTTACTATTGCTCTAATATCGTCCATCGCAATTATCTTGGAGTCACCGGAGCCTGCATGATGATCCGTCGGAGTGTCTTTAATGACCTCCAAGGATTTGACGAAAGTTTTCCGCTAAACTACAACGACGTTGACCTATGTCTGCGCGTCCATCAAGCCGGTTACCGCAATGTTTTTACCCCCTATGCTGAACTCATTCACTATGAATCTATCAGTAGAGGCAGTGGGCTCAAACCAGGGGAGTTAGAACGTCTTCATGCAAAATTTGCAAATAGCGGATACATGGTGGATGATCCTTACTACAACCCCAACTTATCTGTCAAAAAACCGTTCTTTCAACTAGCATGGCCCAGCGAGCGACGGAGACGGCGCAAAACATTAGCTAGCAAACACAATTTTAGTCAATAGAAAACGTTTTTCTTGGCCATGGAAACCAACGCTAGTGCTCATGTTCGCGTTGCTGCAGTTATCCCTACCTATAACCGTTGGCCAAAAACCCAGCGTTTTTTAGCACAGTTTAGCCACCAGACGTATACCAATCTCACTGTTGTTTTGGTGGATGCCAATTCTCCAGATGACACCGCTACTAAGGTACAGCAATACTATCCTGATGTTGTGTTGTTGCGAGTTGATAATCATCAGTATTGGGCAGGGGCAACCAATACAGGTGTTCGCTATGCTTTAGCTCATGATTATGACTATATTTTCACCATCAACGATGATGCAGTTGTGCCCCCTGAGCATGTCCACAGGTTGGTTGTCTTAGCTCAACGCTATAATATCCAGCTCTTAGGCAATCGCATTGATTATCTAGACTCACCGGGCAAAGTCTGGGCCTTAGGCACTCAGCTCACCTGGGGGACACCGAACTTTTTGCGCCTACGGTACCACGCGACAGCCGTTGAGCATCTGCCCGCCAGTATTATGGACCAAGACATCCTACCAGTAGACACGCTACCCGGAGATGGTGTACTCATTCATCGCAGTGTGTTTGAACAAGTTGGTCTATATCAGGCTAAGTTTTTACCCCATTACCATGCTGATTCAGAACTTGTTCTCAGAGCCAAAAATCATGGTTTCCAGCCCTACGTTGCTCCCAAAATTGTTCTACAAGACGATTTTTCCGCAGACCAAAAAAAACAAAATTTCAAGAGTTTAGCGGGGCTAAAATACGCCTTCTTTCATCCCAGGTCTCATCTGTTTGCACCAGCAATTCTTTACATTCTTTGGCGCTATTGTCCCTGGTATACCTATCCGCAAACAATTTTCTCCCTAGCTAGACGTCTGTTGCGATTGGGTGAACGCCGTGGATGGACGGAACGGCTCTGACGAGAGCTGTTTAGTCAAACGTTTAGCCTGCCAGCCCAGAAAATCAGTCCAGCCCAGCAAACGGCCAATCCCCACTTCTATATCGCTCAGCAGAAGCTTTATGCTCCACACCAACATGTAAACCAGGTTTAATGTCAGGGCTAGTAGAGAACCATGTTTGTGCAGAAAATACAGTTTGCTAAAGGTGGCATGGCGAAATTTGGCTCGGCGGTTGCGATGCGTAATCGCTGACACTTCGTGGTTTACCAACACTGCCTGGGTTACACCGATGGTGTGCCCTTGACGATAATATCGCTCACAGATTTCAATATCTTCGTAGTCTAAGAAAAAATTGAGATCAAATAGAGGACAGCTCTCAAACCGTTGCAAATTAAAAATCATGCTGCACCCCGATACCCAGCGGCTAGGTAATACTTTGACCGGTTGTTCTGTGGTGTCGGCATCTGGTAAACGATGCTTGAGAGAGCCTGTCCACCAATTAAAGCGACCTTGGGCAAACCATAAATCGTCTTTGCTAGCCCGAATACGGGTGCCAAGAATGCTGAGGCTGGGGTGCAATCTAAAGCAGTCTTCGATGTAGCTAAGCGCCTGGGGCATCAACAAAGCATCTGGATTAATCAGCCACACCCAAGCATTTGGGTTGTGCTTGTAAACATGTTCCAATCCTAAATTGCAACCACCACCAAACCCTAAGTTATCGGTCGCTGTGATGATAGTTATATTTTCAAATTCTTGCTGTAAGTCATAAACAGAATCGTCATCAGGAGAGTTATTGACAATAATGACTTGATAGGGTAACGAACAAGACGATAACTCTGTTATAGACCGTAATAGATGACGTAACAGGGCAGTGGAATAGTAATTGATGGATAAAAAATAAGCCATAGCTATCTACCTTTGTTCATCCATCAAGAGTCAGTCGTAATCCAGTCTGTAAAATGCAAATAGCTGGTTGAGCCTTTGCGTTGTATCATCCCATTCTATTAAAGTACGACCTATCAGGTGTGCGATCGCACCCTATCCGCTTTACCATCGGCATTATCTTTAGCCCTAGTGAATGATACAGTGCTTCAAGAGATAGGTTTTTTGAGCGGTTTACTGTGAACGTTATTCCCACTGATATCCCAGACGTTCTCATAATTGAGCCTCAAGTATTTGGCGATGAGCGCGGTTTTTTTTTGGAAAGCTTTAACCAAAAAAAATTTTCTGATGAAACCGGTTTGAATTGTCAATTTGTCCAAGATAATCATTCACGCTCCAGACAAAATATATTACGGGGCTTGCACTACCAGGTGCAGCAAGTGCAGGGCAAGTTAGTTCGCGTTGTGCTGGGTGAAATCTATGACGTGGTAGTCGATATCCGGCGTAGTTCAGATACCTTTGGGCATTGGGTAGGAGCTACCCTCAGTGCTGAGAATAAACGACAGCTATGGGTACCTCCTGGGTTTGCCCATGGGTTCTATGTACTCTCAGATTCAGCCGATGTGCTTTACAAAACCACTGACTATTATGCGCCACAGCATGAGCGCAGCATTCTATGGAACGATACCGATTTAGCCATTCAGTGGCCATTAGTTAGTCCGACTCCAGTGCTATCAGAAAAAGATCAGCAAGCTGTTCAATTTGCGATCGCTGAGGTGTTTGACTGATGAAAATTTTACTGTTGGGCTGTGAGGGACAGGTAGGACAAGAGCTAAAGCTAACATTACCTAGCTTAGGGGCAGTCATAGCCTGGAACAGAACTAATCTTGACCTGACTAACTTGGAAAGTATTGTCCCCGCTGTCGTTAACCAACAGCCTGACGTCATTGTTAATGCCGCCGCCTATACAGCAGTCGATAAAGCCGAAAATGAACCTGACTTAGCCCATCGCATCAATGCAGCGGCTCCAGAAAAGCTGGCTCAGGCAGCAGTAGCGTGTGGAGCGAGTCTAGTCCACATTTCCACAGACTACGTATTTGATGGTCAGCAAAACCGTCCCTATCAACCAGACACAGAGGCTAATCCTCTAGGGGTATATGGTCACTCCAAACGTGATGGAGAACTAGCCGTTCAAGCCACCACAGCACAAGCCGTAATTTTTCGTACAGCTTGGGTTTACGGAGCAAAAGGCAAGGGTAATTTTGTTAAGACGATGCTGCGTTTGGGAGCAGAACGAGATGAGTTGGGCGTTGTCTATGATCAAGTAGGGACCCCTACATGGGCCTACGATATTGCCCAAGCGATCGCAACCCTAATACCGCATCTCCAAAAAAACAACTTTGGTGTTTATCATTACACCAATAGTGGTGCTGTCAGCTGGTATGATTTCGCCGTTGCTATCTTTGAAGAAGCTAGAACATTAGGCTATCCTATTCAACTGAGCCATGTGCAACCGATTACCAGTGAGCAGTATCCAACCCCTTCACAAAGACCTGCCTACTCGGTGTTGGCAGGTGAAAAAATAGCCAAGGTTATTAATCAGACTGCCCCCCACTGGCGTACTAGTTTACGAAAAATGCTCAAAGAATATCATAGGTTTGGGGTATGAAGGCACTCATTCTATCAGGCGGTAAAGGAACCCGCCTACGTCCATTGACCCACACCGGGGCTAAGCAGCTAGTGCCCGTAGTTAATAAACCCATCCTCTGGTACGGTATTGAACAAATTGTTGCAGCAGGCATTACCGATATTGGTATTGTTATTAGCCCAGAAACTGGCGATGAAATTCGGGCTGTCACCGGTAATGGTGAGCGATTTAACTGCAAGATCACCTACATTCCACAAAGCAGCCCAGATGGACTTGCCCATGCTGTTAAAATTGCCCGTCCGTTTCTTGGTGACTCATCCTTTTTAATGTACCTGGGTGATAACTTGATTCAAGACAGTCTGATGAGATTTGTCAAAGATTTTCATCAGCAACAGCTTGATGCCATGATTCTGCTCAAGCAAGTCCCGAATCCAACAGCCTTTGGTGTTGCAGAATTAGATGAACAGGGAGGGGTGATCAAACTAGTAGAGAAGCCCCAAAAACCACCATCTGATTTTGCCCTCGTGGGAGTATATTTATTTGCATCAGCTGTACACGAGATTATTGCTACGCTACAGCCCTCTGCCCGAGGCGAATTAGAAATTACTGATGCTATTCAATCCCTGGTAGATAGCGGTAAAACTGTAACCGCTCAACAGCTGCAAGGGTGGTGGTTAGATACAGGTAAAAAGGATGACCTGTTAGAAGCTAACCAAATTATCTTAGATGCCACCCTGTCGAGTGAGATTTTAGGTGATATGGACGACACGACTAAAATTAGCGGGCGAGTCCGTATTGGTCGAGGTACCAAAATTTCCAACTGCACTATTCGTGGTCCTGTCGTGATAGGAGAGAATTGCCATCTTGAAAACTGTTTTATCGGTTCTTATAGCAGTATTGCCAATGGTGTGAAGCTAATTGATGTGGAGATGGATCATAGCGTGGTGCTAGAAGATGCTGTTATCCAGCAGCTACATCAACGAATTGTTGACAGTTTAATTGGTCGGCGAGCCAAGTTAGTGCATAGTCCTAAGCGTCCCAAAGCTTCCCGCTTTATGATTGGGGATGATTGCCAGATTGAGTTAGTTTAAGGAGCAAGAATTGAACAATAAAAATATACTCATCACAGGTGGTGCCGGGTTTATTGGCTCAAATTTTGTTCGCCAATGCTACAAGAGCTCGGTCAACATCATTGTTCTTGACGCCCTTACCTATGCTGGTAATCGTGTCACTTTAAAGGACTTGGAATCTCAAGATAACTTTATTCTTGTTACTGGTGATATCTGTGATACGCATCTAGTGTCTCAACTTCTAGTTGATCATTGCATTGACACTATTGTTCATTTTGCGGCTGAGTCCCATGTAGACCGTTCTATTTCTGGCCCTGCTGCATTTGTGCAAACCAACGTGGTAGGTACGTTTACTCTGCTAGAAGCCTTTCGCCAGCATTGGGAAGCCCAAGGAAAACCCAACCATTTTCGGTTTCTTCATGTGTCGACGGATGAGGTGTTTGGTAGTTTACGTGTGGACGATCCAGCATTTAGTGAAACAACATCCTATGCACCCAACAGCCCTTATTCAGCTTCAAAGGCCGGTAGCGATCATTTAGTCAGGGCTTACTTTCACACCTATGGTTTACCTACGCTGATTACCAACTGTTCTAACAACTATGGACCATATCAGTTTCCTGAAAAGTTGATTCCACTGATGTGTGTCAACATTCTTTTAGGTAAATCGTTGCCAGTGTATGGAGATGGCCAAAACATTCGTGATTGGCTGCATGTGGAGGATCATTGTCGGGCTATTGAAACGGTTTTGTTGAAGGCTAAACCTGGAGAAACCTATAATATTGGTGGTAACAACCAGGTCAAAAATATTGACATTGTTGAACAGCTTTGTGAGCTTATGGATGAGTTGGGTGGAGACTTGCCCACTCGACCGGCTAAGCAATTAATCACCTTTGTGAAGGATCGACCTGGGCATGACCGACGCTATGCGATGGATATTTCTAAAATTCAACGCGATCTGGATTGGCAGCCTGAGTATGACTTCGCTACCGGTTTAAGGCAAACGGTGCAGTGGTATCTGACCCATCTTGGTTGGTGGCAACCGCTATTATCACAGGATTATCAGCGTTACTATGCAGCTCTCTATGGTGATCGCGTAGAGCAATCGTAATCTTCGTGGCATCCCTGCGTACAATATGATGACGGTTGTGGGCAACCTAACCGTATTTCGTTGTAATTTTGTGCCTGGGAGATGTGGTGGTTAAAACAACATTGATTACCGGATTGACCGGACAAGATGGGTCTTACCTGGCAGAGCTTTTATTAGGTATGGGATGGTGCATCTCAGTTTAATGATCTAGCATTTCTAGCGTTGAGTAAGGGTTGAGACAAACTCCTAGACTTGGACAGGAGATTATCTATATTCAATGTTAGATGTACACTGAACAAAGTCTTAATGTTGATGTTTCTGACTATTCAGCAAGACCTATATTATGCATTAGCCTATTGGAGGTCTTGAACTAGAATATTGATTTATGATTGGTGGTGATTGTTTTGTGGGGCTTGTTTAGAAATGAAACAATTCATAGCTAAAATAGCTAATTCAAGAGCTATTTTTATGATTGGCTGTGGTTATCTATTTTTAGCATTTCTTCCCTTACACTGGCCCATTAACATTGGTCTAGATCCATCTTGGTCATATGGTATAACCCGTGCTGCTCAATCTGGAATGCAGTTTGGCAAGGACATTATATTTACCTTTGGTCCTTGGGGATTCTTGACCCATGGTGTTTCGATGGAGATTGTCTGGTGGCAGATCTGGCTATTTCGCACGATAGTTCACCTAATGTTTTGGGTGGTTTTTACACGTCTCATACTTACCACGGACAAATCTCACATTCTATATAAGTACCTGGCTATTTTTTCTATTGGCTTAATCTATTGTAGAGGTCTATCACATGATTATGAATTAGCGTATACTTTGTTAGCTTTGGTTACTCTGCTATTGCACAAAAAATTAAATTCTTTCTGGATACTTTTGTTAGGGGGATTAGCAGGTTTTTTAAGCTTAACCAAGCTCTCTCTTGGTATAAAAGCATTTCTTTTATTTCTCCCATTATTATACCCTAAGCTTGCTAATGGTGAAAGTCCAAAAACGAGTTACCTTGCTAGATTCATTCCTAACATTAGCTTTTTAATTGTTTTTATAAGTGCTTTCCTATTAGCTGGTGAGTTATTCGTTTATCCTGCGGAGTTATTTCAGAAAAGTATAAGATTTTCGCTGTTCTTTGTCTTAGTATCTCTATTACTAACAATTATTGTAACTTTCTTTAAAGCAAATAATCCTCTAGGTTTAAACCGTACATACGGTTTCAATTTCTTAAAAATCATAGAAGAGTTTAGTAAACAAAGTAAGAAAAGAGAATCTAGAGGGTTTTGGCCAGATTGGCATAGTCTTCTGGTTATTTCATTTGCCATATCTACCCTATTACTCTCGTTACTTAATCGAGATATCTATCGGTACCTTCACACGGCACTAGAGATAACCTCAGGATACTCAAGTGCCATGAGCGTCATTGGCCCTAGGCCAGAACTATTGTTCGGATTAGTTTGTCTGGTTTCGATTTTGTTTTATTGCCTAGAGCAAGCACGATTATCTCTGCAAAACCCTCGACTCATAGCTTACTTCCTATCAGTATTCTTGTTTTCTTGGTTTTCTTTTAAACATGGTTTTGTTCGTCAAGATGGACATATGTTTCTATTCTTTCACACCCTTCTAATAGTTATATGTACTATTCTGATGGTGCATCGAAATTCATTACAACCTTCTGGCAATACGCCTCCAATCAAAAGACCTTATAGAAGACCGTTTGTCCTTTGGATTATGGCATTCCTTACAGTCTTCTATCTTATTAATCCAAGTTTATTTGGTCGAGAGTTCGGTCAAGTAAACTTAACCTCATTAAGTCCACTTTCAGTCATTAGACGAGTTCAATATACAAGTGATATTTATGGCAAATATTTGATTGGGCAAAAACAATCTCAACGAAACTTAGAGCCGGAGGATTTAGGGGATTCTGTGCGGAATATTCTTGGTTCTGAAAGTGTAGATATTATTCCATGGGATATCGTTAGAGCTGAAAAAAATAATTTAAACTGGCAGCCGCGCCCAATTTTTCAGTCATATGCTGTTTATACAGACTTTTTAGATACTAAAAATTTAGAGAGCTTTCAACTTAATCCTCGCAAGTATCTGCTCTACGATTTTAAATCCATCGATGGAAGGCATCCATTTTTTGATGAGCCTAAAACACTAAGGTATGTATTATGTAATTATGACAAGGTAAGTTTAGATAAACAATCGAGTAGCTCTTTAATTTTACAGAATCGTTCGCTCGATAGTCGATGTGCAACTGATGGCTTACCAATATCTCAAGCTAAAGAATGGAATGTGCCAATTTCAATTGACGAGATGGATTCCGGCTTCACTACTGTAAAGGTGAAAGTTGGTTACACGTTACTGGGTAAGTTATACAAGCTACTTTTTAGAGCTCCCCCTACATATATAGAAGTTCAATATTATAATGGTTCAACGAGTCGGTACAGATTCATTCCTGAAAATGCTCAAGGTGGTTTAGTTATCAATCCTCTACCTTCATCTAGTGAGATGTTTGATTTGACATTTTTTGAAACAGAATCATACTCCAATAGCAATAAAGTTAGGACGCTTGAATTCTCTAATTCCAACTCGCTTCTTTATAAAAAGAGTTTGGCATTGGAGTTTAATAATTACTCCCTTGACAAAACTAATAGTTAGTCACGTTTAACTACGCTAGGGACATAAAAATCAGAAAAAAAGTTAGCAACAAAAAGTTAATGATGCCTGCTTTTTTATCTCTTAAAATAACTAGGTTTTTGCTTGGTGGTGGCTTAGCTGCAGCTCTCAACCTGGTGCTAATATTTATCCTTGTAGATAATGTTGGCTTTGATTCTGCTGTGCTGCGAAATCTAGCTAACATCATCTCGATGGAGATTTCGCTTGTTGCTAGCTTTTTTATCTATAGAATCTGGGTTTGGCCTGGTGGTTCCTGGAAAATTAAGCGGATACTCTTCAATCAGTTACCCCTCTATCATCTGTCTGCTGGTTTATCGATCCTATTGAGAACTTTAGTCATTTTTCCTGTTCTTGATTGGCTGGGTGTAAACTATTTGATT
>NZ_QXHD01000003.1:493267-544967 GCF_011009555.1 Adonisia turfae CCMR0081
TTTGCAGATGTGATGCATGGTTCTGCTGCAGGCGGGTTTGAAAAAATCCTTGGCATGCCCATCCATGAAATTAATGGCGACGCAGACCCTCTGTTTGAAGGGGGGGCTCCTGAGCCCTTGCCCAAGTATATTCCCAAGCTCTACAAGGCCATCAAAGAGCGTTACCAGTCTGGTGGCAAAGGTTTGACGGTCGGTATTATCTTCGATGGTGACAGTGACCGGGTAGCTGGCATGGATGGCCAGGGCGAGTTTTTGAGCTCCCAGGTACTCATTCCTATTTTGATTGAGCACCTGAAGGAACGCCGTAGTTTTGAGGGTGAAGTGATCAAAACCATTAGCGGCTCTAACCTGATGCAAAAGGTAGCTGAGCTCCATGGCCTATCGGTGCATGAAACGCCCATTGGCTATAAGTACATTGCCGATCGCATGCTAGAAACTAAGGTGTTAATCGGCGGTGAAGAATCTGGCGGCATTGGCTATGGCCATCACATTCCTGAGCGAGATGCGCTGTTATCGGCGCTGTATCTGCTAGAGGCTGTGGTGAAAAGTGGTAAAGATTTTGGTCAGCTGCACCAGGCTTTACGACAGCAGACTGGTTTCACAGGAGCCTATGATCGGATTGACTTGCCCCTGGCCAATATGGATGTGCGGGCTAAGCTGCTGGACCAACTCCAAAATGCTACACCGACTGAAGTTGCCGGTAAGGTCGTAGGCGATGTGCTTTCCATTGATGGTTATAAGTTCACCCTGGCGGATGGCAGCTGGTTATTGATTCGCTTTAGTGGCACCGAGCCAGTACTGCGTCTCTATTCCGAAGCAGCCACCCTTGAAGAAGTGCACAAGCACTTGAACTGGGCTAAGGATTGGGCTAATTCAGTGGGCTAGTCCTTTATTTGGATTGGTTCAAACTGAGATGAGGATCATGTCCCTTGGGGTGTGGTCCTTTTTATATACTCGTTAGGTAGGCGGTCAATTACCCCAGTACCCTAATACATGGCTCGTTTTTCTACAGATGCTTCTGATAGTGAGTTAATTCGTAGCTTGAGAGCTGGACACCAGGAAGCACTTACTGTTCTCTACGATCGCTATGGTGGCTTAGTTTATACGGTTGCCTTGAGATTTTTAAAACAACCCGCTGAAGCTGAAGACCTCACCCAGGAAATATTTTTTAATTTTTGGAAACAGGATAAGTATGACCCTAATCGGTCTGTCTTAAGTACGTATCTAAGCCTGGTGACTCGCTCGCGAGCCTTAGATCGAATTGCTAAGCGCAGTACCCAAAAGCGTTCTCTACAGCAATTAAAATCCTTACCGGATCGCACCATAACGCCCCTGGAAAATGCCACCTTATCAGAACAGCAAGAAACCTTGCGACAAGCCCTCTCACAACTTAAAGATCAGCAGCGTCAGGTTCTAGAAATGAACTTTTATCAGGGCATTAGCCATGCAGATATTGCTCGACAGTTAAATATGCCTTTGGGAACTGTAAAAACGCGAGCGCGTCAGGGGCTCATTGAACTGAGGAAGCGATTAGGGGATGTGGTTGAATGATGAGCAACAACAGGCCCGGTCCGTTGCCAGAAGAAAAATATATGTTGCTCTCAGGTTATGTGCTGGGGGACTTAACCTCGGAAGAGGTGGCGCAGGTGGAGCAGCTGGCCCTTGATGATCCGGCAGTTTTGAAAGAATTGCATTCTCTGGAGGCGAGTTTTGAGCTGCTGCCCCAAGGATTAACGCAGATATCGCCACCGGCAAGTTTACGGGAGCGGTTTTTCGTACCCTCTAAGTCACTTGAAACGGCACCTGTTCTGCCCCAGGGTTCTAAGGGAGTTATTTGGAAAATTTTGGTGGGGCTGGCTGCGATCGCAACCCTAGCCCTAGCCACTGACAATCTAAGACTACGGCAGCAACTGGCCCAACAGCTCGAAGAAGATCGAGTGGCTGCCATTTTACAACAGCCCAACAGTCGGCTAATTGCGTTGACGGGCAATGGCACCAACGCGGCTGGCACACTATTATTTACCCCCGGTAATTGGCAAGAGGTGATTGTCTCATTAGGCGATTTGCCACCGCTGCCACCAGACGAGGTTTATCGGATGTGGTTAGCGTTAGAGAACGGAACAGTTATTTACTGTGGTGAGTTTAATACGGGAGACGATGGTTCTATATTTGTCAGATTTACCCCCAATGAAACACCACCGGAGGGGGTAAAAACCACAGAGTTATTTGTCACCATTGATGGCCGTCAAACGGACCCTGACCCTTCGGGTGTGCGGGTAATGACGGGGGCAATTTAAGGGCGTGAACTTAGGCAATGTAGGGGCGTTACATGCAACGCCCCTACATCGATTATGCTTGGGAGGTGTTTGATGCCGCTGTCTGATGGTTGCCGAGGTTACGTTTACCCCCATAGCTTATATTCAATCTTGTTATCCCGATCGATTTGGCATTCCTCGGCAGGCGGGGTTGGTAGAGTCGGCCTACGCAGATATTGTTTTTGAGGCTACAGAAGAGAATAAATTAGCACTGCGGGGCATCCAGGAGTTTTCTCATCTGTGGGTTTTGTTTATATTCCATGGGCAATCCTACGGTGATTTTAAGCCCCTGGTGAGACCCCCACGCTTAGGGGGTAATAAGAGTGTTGGCGTCTATGCCACCCGTAGCCCCAACCGCCCCAATGCCATTGGCATGAGTGCTGTCAAACTGTTGGGAATGACTGAAAAGAAGAGAAAATTGCGTTTGCAGGTGCAGGGAGGAGACTTTTTAGATGGTACGCCGGTTATTGATGTCAAACCCTATGTGCCCTATGCAGATGCAATTCCCACAGCTGATGGAGCCTGGACGGTGGAGCAGCAAATATTGTTGCCAGTGCGCTGGAATAACAACGCTGAATCAGTTTTAATTGAAAGCCTAGAGCCTGAACCAGAGAAACTACGCCGTTTAATTGAAGAGACCCTAGCGCAGGATCCACGTCCAGGATATGAACGTGGAAAAGATGGCCGAGAGGGGCAGCGCTGGAATATGCAGGTCAGCCATTACAGCGTCTTTTGGACCGTGAAAAATGGCATAGCTGAAGTTGTGAAATTAGAGCGAGTTGAGAGGAGACCCACCCCGAAAACCCTGTAGGGGCAGTGCCTTGTGCCTGCCCAGAGATAACATACGCCTATGCTGCGATGTCAACTAAAAAGAGTTTGCCACAACAAAAAGACTCCCATGCCGACAAGAATTGTTAGCAGCAGATTCTTTTTCCAAAGCCCCACCCCTAACGCAGCTAGAGCACCCATCAGACGCGGATTACCCACCCCGAGCCAAAGGTTACCGCCTTCTATGAGGACGCTGGGGACAATAATGGCAGTTAATACCGCCGGAGGGACATAGGTTAGGGCCTGCAGTAGTCGAGGTGGCAAGGTAATGTGACCACTCATGGCGAGGAGCGGGTAGCGGATCAAGAAGGTGACAAGGGTCATGCCGCCCAGCAGTAGTACTTCGTTCGTCATAGTTCTTCTTTGAGCTTCTTTGAGTAGTTTTCGAGTAGGACACCCACAAGGATGCCTGCGATCGCAGCGACCATCAGACCCAATTGATGGGGCAAGCCTCGGGCGAGCAGAGCCGTAACGCCTGCCGTGACAACCGTAGCCACCATGGGTCGATTCGTTAAATAGGGAATTGTCATGCCAATAAAGGTGGCGACCATGGCAAAGTCCAACCCCCAGGCACTGGCATTGGGAATGCTTTGACCCAGTGTCAGCCCCAGCAGGGTGCACAGTTGCCAATTAACATACATGGCCAGGGCTGAGCCAAACTGAAACCAATGTTTGTGAGGGGATGGATCATCCTGGCGATAGCGTTGGATGGCCACCATAAAATTTTCATCAGTCAGCCAAAACCCCAACGGTAACTTCCATGTCTGGCTAAGGTGTTTGACATAGGGAACAAGGCTAACGGCGTAGAGCAGATGTCGCAGATTGACCACCCAGGTCGTCAGAATGATAATACCGATGGGGGTATCCGCTGCCAACAGCCCCAAGGCAATAAACTGGGACGAACCAGCAAAGACAACGGCTGACATACCCATCGCCCCCCCAAAGGAGAGTCCGCTGGACTGAGCCAGGGTACCAAAGATAATGCCAAACGGAATTGCGCCGACGATCAGGGGGATAGTTTGCCGAGCCCCCGCCCAAAACTCATGCCAGGGACGCTGGGTCAGCTTAGAGACCATAGTCATGGGAATATCTAA
Source organism: Adonisia turfae CCMR0081 (assembly GCF_011009555.1). Lineage (GTDB taxonomy): Bacteria > Cyanobacteriota > Cyanobacteriia > Phormidesmidales > Phormidesmidaceae > Leptothoe > Leptothoe turfae. The sequence goes on from NZ_QXHD01000003.1 coordinate 497,505, forward strand.
TGCAAGATCACCCAAAGCTTAGATCGGCTTAACTAGGCCTGTCTTGAACGTTTTTGCACTAAATGACGCTCATCGAGAAAGTAATAATCACCAGAGGAATAGGCATCTTCTTTTGAGTAGCTAGAGTCCACTATAAATTGAGGGGGTCTAGCAGCAGATGTTGTCAGGGGAATATCGGTAATACATGATACACACCTAAAAAATCGGCCCTGACTGCCTGAAAATTAACTGTGAGATCGCTAATATCCCTGGCCCACCAGCATTGACTGAATACAATCCTGATCATGAATGCCACTCATGGGATTCCATCAAAAAAACACGCCCCATAAAAAAATAGATATGCGCTATGGTGGACCATATCAGGCCCTAGTACAGCGTTTACTAGGCGTTTGACTTATTCAACCTGCACCAGTCGCGTTTTTTGTTGTACGGAGTTTTTTGAGAGTTACTTTCTAGCCTATTTTTAGTCCCACAAGAGAATTTAAACACAACGTTGTTGTAATTGTTCAATGCCATGGGGCATCCGTTAAATTGAACGATGGTTTGTCTTTTGGTCCTTAGGTGATCCAATTGTTTTTCCACCTGTTTATTGTCTGAACATTATCCGAACTTCGGTTTGAATCTGTCAAAGTTCGATAATATGGAACTATCGACCAAGGATCGCTGCTAGCGGCTCCTGTCAGTTTTTTAGCTTTTATGACTTCACACTCTGGTTCTTCAACAGCATTAGAGACATCCTCCATGCAGTCCTCCTCTGTGTCATCTCAGGTCCCAAGTCAGCGTAACTGGTTGATTTGGCTGGCAACTTTGATTGTGTTGGCTGGAGGAGGCTTTGCACTGTGGCTATTGTTAGGTAGAGGTGGCGGACCATCGGGTATGCCCATGGGGGGTGCTGTTCCTGTCACAATAGAACAGATGCGGCCAGAAACTTTACGCGATCAGGCTACGTTTGTTGGCACGTTAGACGCCCAAGCGGGGGTGGTGCTGCAGCCGGAAGCCGATGGTCGGATTACTCGCATCTATGTTTCATCCGGTGACCAGATAGCGGCAGGTGATCCCATTATGGAGCTGAGTGCCGATCGCTCTCAAGCTGAGCTGAGTGCAGCGTTGGCCAGTGTCAGTGCAGCGCAATCGGCTCGGGATAACTCTCGGGCTCAACTGCAATCGTTGGTGGCGCAGCGTATTCGCATAGAAGCAGATGTGAAGTTACAAAACACTGAATTTGGGCGTACACAACGTCTTGTGGAGGCAGGGGCTCAGTCACAGCAGGAATTGGATGAGGTAGAACGCGATCGCGACGCGGCCATTGCGTCTTTAGAGGCTGCCACAGAGGAAATTGAGGCGGCTCAGGCAAGTCTGAGCCAAGCCGAGGCATTTCTAGAACAGTCCCAAGCCACAGCAGAGGCCACCCGTGAAGACTTGCTGGATAAAACGGTGACCGCACCGATTGCCGGTGTGGTTGGCGATATTCCAGTGGAACTGGGGGATTATGTGCAAGTGGGGGGGACATTGACCACCATCACCCAAAATGAAGTGCTGGAGCTGGAGATAGATATTCCTGCTGAACAGCTCGGTGAAATTCAACTGGGCATGCCGGTGGAGCTACTGACCTTTGGTGCTGGCGAACCCGTGGCTACTGGTGCTCTAAGTTTCATTTCACCTCAAACAGATGTCTCAACCCAAACCGTATTGGCAAAGGCTCGGTTTTCGAATTTAGCAGGCAATTTACAGGATAACCAGCGCGTAGACGTGCGCGTTATTTTAGATGAACGTCCTGGTCTATTGATTCCAGCGACGGCCATTACCCGTTTAGGGGGACAATCCTTTGTTTATGTAGCAGCTGATGCACCACCGCCAGAAGATGGGCAGCCCCCCATTGAGGGACCGGTTGCTCAGCTACGACCAGTTACATTGGGCGCTATGCAGGGCAACAACTTTCAAGTGCTAGAGGGTCTCTCCGCCGGAGAAGAGATTGTGACCACTGGTCTATTAAATTTGCAGGACGGTGTGCCGATTACTCCCCAGGAAGAAGCGGCTGAGGCCGGTGTATCTCCTTAAGTCTGTTGTTGGATCATTTCAATTCCTCTTCCGCCCAGGGGAAGTACAGGACTACCCCATACGTCTAGGGTAGGTACAAGACCAGCCCCTACGTTGCCTTTTTTGCCTAAGCAATTAACAATACAAGACCAGCCCCTACCCCCCACCCTATTGGCATCTTTCCATGGTCAACTATTTTATTAAGCGGCCTGTTTTTGCCACCGTCTGCGCCATTATCATTCTGTTGATTGGTGCGGTGAGCATTCCTACACTGCCCATTGCCCAGTATCCAGACATTAGTCCCACCCAAGTTAATGTAACGGCCACCTATATTGGTGCCGATGCCGAAACCGTTGAGAAAGCCGTCACCACCGTGTTAGAGCGGGAGATTAACGGGGTGGAAGGGATGCGCTATATTTCTTCCAACAGTAGTAATAGCGGCATTAGCAATATTGTCGTCACCTTTGACGCCAGCCGCGACAAGGATATTGCAGCCGTCGACGTGCAAAACCGGGTGTCGCTGGCAGAGCCCCAGCTACCGGAAGAAGTGCGGCAGACCGGTGTGGTCGTGTCCAAGCAGAACAGCAATATTCTGCTGGGCATGAGTTTGTTTTCAGAGGATGGCACGTTTGACAGTGTGTTTTTAAGTAACTACGCCGATTTATACATTGTGGATGCCCTGCGACGGGTGCCCGGTGTTGGGGATGTGGTTATCTTTGGCGAACGTACCTATGCGATGCGCCTGTGGTTAGATCCGCAGCGTTTGGCCAGACGAGAGCTGACGGCTGATGATGTAGTCCAGGCTTTGCAAGAACAGAATATTCAGGTGGGTGCGGGTCAAATTGGTCAGCCTCCCTCACCGGAAGACCAAACCTTCCAGATTGACCTGCGGGCTGTCAGCCGTTTGCAGGAAGTCTCTGAGTTTGAAGAACTGGTCATTCAAACCGGAGAGAATGGCGCTTTGGTAAAACTCAAGGATGTGGGACGAGCTGAGCTGGGGGCAGAAAGCTATAACACATTCCTGCGATTTAATGGCAATGAATCGGTAGGTCTTGGTATTTTCCAACTGCCGGGCAGTAATGCCTTGCAGGTGGCCCAGGGTATACGAGATGTGATGGCAGAGCTGGCGGACGAGTTTCCCCAGGGCATGGAGTACGGTGTTGGTTTCGACACGACAGAGTTTGTCCGCCAGTCTCTTGCTCGCGTAGTCTGGACGCTGGTTCAGGCAGTGGGTCTGGTGGTGCTGGTGATTTACCTCTTCCTCCAGGACTGGCGAACGACGCTTATTCCGGCGATTACCATTCCGGTGGCTCTGATCGGTACCTTTGCCATTGTTAAAATCTTTGGCTTTTCCATCAACAGTCTGACGCTGTTTGGTCTCACCCTGGCCACAGGGATGGTGGTGGATGATGCCATTGTGGTGGTGGAAGATATTGCCTCGAAGATTCAGAATCGGGGCATGTCGCCGAGGCTGGCGGCGGTGGAGGCGATGCGGGAGCTGACCGGGGCGGTCATTGCCACATCCCTAGTGCTGATGGCGGTGTTTATTCCGGTGGCGTTTTTCCCAGGGACTACGGGGGCGCTATATCGGCAGTTTGCACTGACCATTGCGTTTGCGATCGCACTTTCCACTTTCAACGCCCTGACCCTCACCCCCACCCTGGCCGGTTTGCTGCTGCGCCAACATACCGGCAGCCACGGCTGGCTAGACATTATCTTCAATCCCTTTAACCGTTTACTTGACAATATACGCGCCCAGTATGGCGGTGCCCTACAGATTCTCAACCGGTTCAAAGTCTTTGTTTTAGCAGCATTTGTAGCATCTTTGGTATTGACCGGCTGGCTATATAACAGTGTGCCATCAGCGTTTTTACCCGATGAAGACCAGGGGTATTTCATTACCTTGATCCAGGGTCCAGAGGGGTCTTCCCTAAACCAGACCAGTAAGGTCATGCGTCAGGTGGAAGAAACCATTTTGGCCCAGGACGGTGTACGAGCCACATTTGCTGTGGGTGGATTTAGCTTTAACGGTAACACTGCTAACAACGGTGTCGTCTTCACGACACTAGAACCTTGGGAAGAGCGACCACCGGGCATAACATCCTTTAGTTTGATTGGTCAGCTTTTTGGCGAATTTAGCAGCATTACTGAAGCGCGTGTCTTTCCGGTAAACCCACCCTCTATTCAAGGTTTAAGCAGCTTTAGCGGTTTCCAGTTTCAACTACAGGATCGACGTGGCAATCTGACCATCGATACCCTGGTGCAAAACATGTTTGGCCTGTTGGGCGCAGCCAATCAACACCCTAATCTCAATGCAGTGTTTAGCACCTATGCAGCGAACTCTCCTCTGATTGAGATTGATGTCGATCGCGATAAGGCTAAAGCACTGGATGTGGACATCGACGAAGTCTTTGGCACATTGCAGACATATCTCGGGTCGCGTTACGTTAACGACTTTACGTTGCAGGGACGCACCTATCGGGTATATGTTCAGGCCGATCAGCAATATCGTTCAGCTCCAGACGATATCAACAAACTCTATGTCCGTTCTAACAATGACGTGATGATTCCCATGGGTAGTCTGGTGAGTCTGAGTGAGACCACTGGAGCCCAAACGATTAACCATTACAACCTCTTCCGCTCTATTGAAATTAATGGCGCGGCGGCACCTGGTGTCAGTTCTGGTGCGGCCATTGACACCATGGAAGAGGTCGCCGCTCAGGTATTGCCAGCCAGCCTTGGCTATGAGTGGACGGGCAGTGCATTAGAAGAGATTGAATCGGGTAGTCAGGCTCCGATTATCTTTGGCTTGGGGATTATCTTTGTATTCCTGGTATTGGCAGCCCAGTACGAGAGCTATGTGGACCCGGTGATTATTCTCTTTGCGGTACCGCTAGCGGTATTTGGAGCCTTGTTGGCTCAGTCGATGCGGGGATTACCGAACGATGTATATTGCCAGATTGGTTTGGTAATGTTGATTGGTTTAGCCAGTAAGAACTCGATTTTGATTGTGGAGTTTGCCAATCAGCTGCGGGACCAGGGGTTACCCATTGTCAAGGCGTCGTTAGAAGCCGCTCAGTCAAGGATGCGACCAATTTTGATGACCGCAATTTCCACACTGAGTAGTATTTTCCCACTGGTAATTGCAACAGGTGCGGGCGCGGGCAGCCGTCAGTCGTTGGGGACAGCGGTATTTGGCGGCATGTTTGTGGCAACCTTCTTGAGTTTGTTTGTTGTGCCGATTTTGTACATCGTGGTGAAGAGTTTAAGCGAACAGTTTAAGCCTCCGAAGGGTCCAAATGATGGTGAGCAAATGGCTGTATATGAGAGAAAAATGACGGGAACAGGCGTTTAACCCACCCCGCTTACAGCTCCCTCCGAGGAGGGAAAATCTGCAGATAGACTTGACCTCTGCAGATTTTTTTTGGCTAAAATTCCGAATTTCTGTATCTAGTAACTGACTGGCTAAAACTAACAGGCTATATTAAGAGCGACTTACTCCATGCTCTATCAATGCCTAAAATCCTGATGCTTGCGGCGAATCCGAATGATACTGCACGTTTACGGATAGGTGAAGAAGTTCGGGATATTAGTGAGGGACTGCAACGGGCTAGTCATCGTGATGAGTTTGAGATTGTGCAACGCTGGGCTGTACGTCCTCGTGATTTGCAGCGGGCGATGCTAGAAGAATCGCCGCAGATCGTTCATTTTTCTGGGCATGGTGCTGGCGATGCAGGCCTGTATTTTGAGGATGTGTCGGGTAATAGTCAGCTGGTGTCGGGAGCTGCTTTAGCAGGTTTGTTTCAGCTGATCGAGCAGAAATCGCCGATTAACTGTGTGCTACTAAATGGGTGTTACTCGCAGGCGCAGGCACAGGCAATTGTGGAGCATATACCCTATGTGATAGGCATGAGTGACGCTATGGGTGACCGTGCTGCGATTGAGTTTGCAGTAGGGTTTTATGATGCGCTGGGGGCTGGGGAGTCGGTGGACTTTGCGTTTGAGTCAGGCAAGGTGGCAATGGCGCTCAATAGTACGGGGGATGAGGATGTGCCAGTATTGTTGAAGGGGAATGTGAAAACCAAAACTCAGCCAGCGTCTCCACCAGCATCTCCACCCGTGACCAATCCTGATCTAAATGAACCGCTAGGTGTATTTATTTCCTATTCCCATAAGGATGAGGGCCTTAAAGAAGAACTAGAGATTCACTTGTCGGCACTAACGCGACAAAAGAAGATTAAGCCCTGGCAAGATCGGGCGATTGAAGCAGGAACAGAATGGGATGATGCGATCAAATCTGAATTAGAAGTTGCGCAGATTATTTTGTTGTTGGTGACACCTCGGTTTATGGCATCAAACTATATCCATGATATTGAACTGGCGCAGGCCATGGAACGTCACAAGGCTGGGACTGCGCGGGTGATTCCTATCATTTTGAAGCCGGTGGACTTTAAAGGAACACCATTTGAGAAGCTACAGGCGTTACCCAAAGATGCAAAGCCAGTGACTCGATGGGATGATCAGGACGAAGCCTTTCTGGATGTAGTACAGGGAATTCGGCGTGTAGTAGAGTCATGGCATGCCATGACTCTACCTGAAACCCCTTAGCACTCCATGGTAAACACCAGCAAAAATCTACCGAGCCATGTTGTTAACTTTAGCGACTATAGGACCAAAAACACAACACAAAAATCCGCTACTGCCTTATTGTGCCTTGATCTAAAAGATTTCATCAAGTTTTTCTACTTGTAGATGTCCTGGCTTTAAATATTAAATTCACAATAATTATGTCTTTATATTAAGACGCTGTAGAACTTGTTACTACCGGGTTCTCAGATATAAATTCTGTTTTTATTCTTAATTTCAAAGCACAAGGATCAGCATCTCCAAACATGAAGCACGTGAAAAGCTCTATCTACCTTGGGTAAAGGTGGTGTGTTTTTGCACATCAAAACAGTCTTTTCATGCTTTATTTTTATGCTTTATGTTTTTCATTTTCAAAGACGGTTCAACTCAATACTAACCCAAGTTTTTAATCTATGCCACTACTAAATGTGCTGACCCACACTCGTATTGTTGATGTGGTCAACCCACGCGTATCGGTGGCCTGCCGCCGTGGAAAAACATCTATTACTCCAAAGACTGTTATTTTTGATCCACACATTGATAACCTAAACTTACTGTTAGATGGTTTACAGGCCAATGTTCAAGCCTATGTGCTGACGAAAGAGCGTGATGGCATAGAGCAAATTACAACATTTCTACAGCAAAATCCAACCCACGATCTCACCCTAATTGGCCATGGCTTCCCTGGTGGCATGGGTCTTGGATCGGCCACACTAGAGCTACATAACTTAGACGATTATGCACAACAGTTAGAGCGGTGGTTTGCCTCGACTAACCAGGCTAAGCTTACCCTGATGGCCTGTAATGTTGCCCAGGACAATGTGGGTCAAGACTTTATCCAGCGCCTTACCGAGATCACGTCAGCTACAATTATTGCTAGCGCCAAAGTGCTCGGTAATGGTGAATGGTTACCTGTTGCTAACTCGTTGTTTACACCAGAAACACTACAGGGCTATCAAGGCACGCTGGCATGGACTCAGGTGGGATCTGGTGCCATTTCTCAAGATATTGCCAATGACTTTGATATTGAACTGGATAGTCAAGGTAGGCCCTACATCATTTTTCAGGATGGTGGCAACGACTTAAAACTTACGGTCAAGCAGTTTAATGGTGTCGACTGGGTAACTGTGGGAACACCAGGGTTTCCTGGCGGTAATGCAAGTTTTGCAGGGTTAGAGTTTGACTCTAACGATACGCCCTATGTTGTCTTCAAAGATAGCGCTAACAGAAACCGGGCCTCTGTCATGAAGTTTGACGGGAATGACTGGGTCTATGTCGGCAGACCTGGGTTTTCTGCAGGTGGTTTGAAAGATATTAGCCTCACCTTTGATGGGGATAGGGCCTACATTGCTTACACCGATAGAAACCAGGATGGACGAGCCACTGTTCAAACGTTTAACGGTACTACTTGGGTAAATGTTGGCCAGCCTGGATTTTCGAGTGGTGAAATTGAGGCCGCTGATCTGAATGTGGATGGTAATGGTGTTCCTTACATTGCGTATCTTTCGGCCAGTGGCCGCACCAATAGGGTAACTGTACAACGGTTTATCAATGGGCAATGGAGCGTTGTTGGCACAGAGGCATTTTCGATTGGGGCAGAGTCCTACGCGCCCGACATCGAGTTTGATAACAACAATGTGCCCTATGTGGTTTATCGCGCCCGGGGCAATGGTGAAGGGAATAAAGCCATTGTAGAAAGGTTTAACGGCACTGATTGGGTGCAGGTTGGCAACAATAATGCCTCCACCGCAGGTGGATTTCACCCTGATATCGAGTTTGACAACAATAATGTTTTACATCTGGCCATTGTTGATCAAGCCAAGAAAGATAAGGTTTCGGTCAGAGTTCTAGAGAATGACACTTGGGTTTATCTGGGGGACAGTGGGTTTTCCATTGGACCAATGAACTTTCCTGATCTTGAATTTGATGTTAACAATATTCCCTATGTTCTCTATCGAGAGACTTTTGATGCTGAGGGAGCTATTGTTAAAGGTGCTGTTGTGAAACGGTTGGGAGAACCACCCGAGGTTGTTGATGAGATTGCGCCTGTACTAGAGAGCATTCGTCGCAAGGCTCCTACCGATGAAGTTGTTAGCGGCGATACAGTGGTCTTTGAGGTCACATTTAGTGAGGCGGTGACTAACGTTGGCCTAGAAGATTTTGTGATTAATGGGGATCCAACAGCCACCATCGATTCCGTGACTGCCATAGACAGCACTCGCTATGAAATTTCTGTTACGGTTAATGCGAGTGCCCCACCTAACAATATCGTTGGCATTGACTTGGCTGGGAATCCAGACATTACGGATATTGTGGGCAATGGGTTAACTTTGCGCGAACCGACCATTGACGAGGTGTATACAATTACTGAGCCGGAACTCCCGGACCCTGTGGAGGAAGAAGAAGAGCCTGTGGTGCCGGAGCCGCCTGTGCCTGACCCCGAGGTACCAGTCACTAATCCAGACCCTGAAGAGCCTTCAGAAGAGCCGCCCACGGCTGGTCCTGACAATGGCAATGATGATTCTCCTCCATTGAACGGCTTACTCACGGTCTTGCCGTCCACCAACGGGGTGGAAGTGACGGAACTAGGTAATGACAACACTATTCGGTTAACGTTTCTCCAGGGGACGATAACTGAGGTTAAGGATGTTATGGTTTTTGGTGCTGGGACATCGCCTACGGACTTTGGAGAGCCCATTGGCCAGTTTTCGTTACTGAACTATAACGAGCTAGCCATGAATACGCTGCCTCTGTTTACGGTCGATAGCGATCGCATTGATCCCGGTGAACAACTCCAGTTTGCTATTCGAGATAATGGTCAGACTCTGTTTGCAACATCAAGCTCAGTGTCTGATTCTGAAGTACTACTAGACTTTAGCAATGGTGTCAGCTTGAGTGTTGAGTTGGCCACTGCAACTGTGAATACAAACCTGCTGGTTAACGATGCTCAGTCTATTGATTTAACTGCTCAATCCTCCGAACTTGCCATGAGCTTCTCGGTATATCGAGAGGCTGCAATGGATAATACGATTGATTTTTACACCACTGACTTTGCCAATGGTGGAATTATCGATACCTTCACAGGACAAACCTTGATGCCTGGAGATGTAGGGTATGAAGAGGCTGCGATCGCAAACCGATTAAACATCAACCTATCGGGTACTAACGGTCAGACAAATACCTTTGAAGCATCCCTCACTGGCGGTCTGCACCTGGGCATCTTTGTCATTATTGATGGCATAGACCCAACTGTGGACGAAGTCGTATTTAGTCACAGTGGTGCTAATACTGGCAATAACGACCACATTAAACATCTGGGTGACAACGCCTTTGGCATCGAAGATCAAGCGGGTCTTGGTGATCGAGACTTTGATGATGTTGTTGTTCGATTTTCCACTATCTAGCTTTTCGCTAGGGCATGATTGATTGAACCCTAAACCATTCCCATGAAAGGACCGGCTGGATATCCAACCGGTCCTTTCATAGTTAAGATGCGCTGAAACTGTGAGATGGTTCAACGGGGAACCAGTGAACTACAATCTTTCAATATCAGCCCCCTGTAAAGAATTGCTTGCGCGTTCACGTCAAGAAACTTTCAGTGATTCTGCAAAAACCTCAGTATATCTTTATACTTAAAACTTCAAATGCTTATAGGGCAAGGCTTTAGGGCTTTGTAAAAAACTTGAAAAAACATCCGGGTAAACCCGTAGCTGTACGAAGAGTAGAACGGATAGAAAGTCTCATACGAGGTTGTATCACAAATAGCATTTATCAACCTTAGATAGTCAGCTTACCTGATTATGTCCAATTAATCACCACCGGCTTAGTCAACTTCCTTGCCCCGGGAAGCCCGAGATCGCCAACCAACACTATCGAATTCGATAGCTGTTGTTGCCTGCTGGATATTTATCAAAAAAATTCTTTCTTTTGTTAATGCTGGCCCTGATTTGGGTAAGCAAACGCTAGTGCTACCTGCTAGAAAATAGTCTGTAATCATTTAACTATCTCAGACTATTTTTCTCCTAGCATCAACACTTTTACGTATATTTCTAGCCTCTTTAACTTTCTATTGCCCGCAAATCTTTCTCCGTTCTTCTACAGCGCATTGTCATGAAACAACAACGTTTTTGGCATACCAAACGCCGTTGCCATATGTACCTGCCCATTTCTAACTCCCCCGGCATGTTTATGTTTATGGGTAAACCCTGGACCCCTAAGGCGTTACAAGCTCTGGGCTTGGTACAGGAACCAAATGAACAAAAAGTCGAACATCAGCCCAAACTGGTCTTTGGCGATCCCGAACGATTTCAAGGTACCTTTTGCAAGACCCAAGGCAAAGGTTCTTCCCCGTCTTGGGGCGCTACCGGTGGTTCTGGCGGCAAAGTTGCACGATCACCTAAGAGTTAAGGGGACTGCACAAAAATAAAGACCCAGGTTGGGGCTATAGATGGGTGGATGAGTGATGGAATAATGGGGTGCTTATTTAATTTAAGTGCAAGCGCCTAAATGTTATCCAAATTGAAGCTTAGGGCTACCTGTATGATACAACAGCCATTCTGAATAAACGCATACGGGAGATCGGAGAAAACGTCTATCTCCCGTATTTTGTATCCTATGACCCAAAGTGCGATCTTCGAAGCCGTAACATTACTTAATATATCTCCATAAGCCCTAACCTAGCCCCATATTGCTTAAGGTTTATTTCAGATAGCTATTAGCGCTCAACCGTATGAGATCCTAGGGTACTTAACGGATCAAAACCACTTTAGACTCGCTTTTAGACATCAACACCCATGGACCAATCTCAGCAATCAACGGCGGTAGTTACCGGGGCCTCCTCCGGCGTTGGCCTATACGCAGCAAAGGCTTTGGCTGATAGAGGCTGGCACGTGGTAATGGCCTGTCGCAATCTGCCTAAAACTGAAAAAGTGGCAAAGGAAGTCGGTATGCCCGATGGTTCCTATTCCATTATCAAGTTAGACTTGGCCAGTTTAGATAGTGTACGTAGCTTTGTAAAAGACTTTCGTGCCAGTGGCAGAACATTAGATTCCCTTGTTTGCAATGCCGCTGTCTATTTACCACTGCTCAAGGAACCCATGCGTAGCGAAGACGGTTACGAGCTGAGCATGGCAACAAACCACCTGGGGCACTTCCTGCTGTGCAACCTGATGCTGGAGGACCTGAAAAAATCGTCCCATCCTCGTCTGGTCATCCTGGGTACTGTAACTGCTAATCCCAAGGAACTAGGCGGCAAGATCCCATTCCCTGCACCACCAGACCTGGGTAACCTTGAAGGTTTCGAGCAGGGCTTCAAAGCACCGGTCACTATGGCCAACGGCAAAAAGTTTAAGCCCGGTAAGGCCTATAAAGACAGCAAGTTGTGCAATGTGCTAACCATGCGCGAGCTGCATCGTCGCTATAGCGAGTCTACCAATATTGTATTTAGTTCTCTCTATCCTGGTTGCGTTGCCGAAACCCAACTTTTCCGCAACCACTACCCAGCATTTCGGACCATTTTCCCCTGGTTCCAAAAGAACATTACCAAGGGCTATGTGACCGAAGCCGTCGCTGGCGATCGCGTTGCTGCTGTGGCTGCTGATCCTGGTTATGAGCAATCGGGTTACTACTGGAGCTGGGGTAACCGCCAGCAGGAGGGCCGTAAGTCCTTTGTGCAGGAAATGTCGAATGAGGCTCTAGACGATGTGAAAGCGCGTCGTCTGTGGGAGCTAAGCGAGAAGCTAGTCGGCATGGCATAGGGATTGGTTCCCCTAAGGACAACCAGATCTAAGGTCATCCCCTCTCGGGAGAGGTGCTGGTTAGACGGGGTGGGTTTCGACCGATGGCGTAAGCGGTCAACCCACCCCGGAGCCCCTCCTTGGAGGGGAAGTTTTTGGTAATTAGCAATAGGTATTGATAGCCCTGGCGTTTGACTTCTTTTTCAACCCCAAAAAATTCTCTTATCAGCAGCCGTTATTCAGGCAACTTCGCCATCACTCATCTATAAACAGATCCCAAAAAATCGGCTTTAGCAGGTCTCACTCCTGTACTATGGCGTGCGAGTAACTCAACGCAGTTTCAGAACAGGATCTCTATGGTGCAGGCAGATATTGGCATTATTGGCGGCAGCGGTCTCTATAAAATGGATGCCTTGACCGATGTCGAAGAGATGACAATCGATACCCCCTTTGGTGACCCCTCCGATGCCTTTATTTACGGCAAATTAGACGGTACTCCCGTCGTTTTTTTGGCACGTCATGGTCGGGGCCATCGGCTGATGCCTACGGAGCTTCCCTTTCGGGCAAATATCTACGCGATGAAGAGTCTGGGGGTGAAGTATCTGGTATCGGCATCGGCGGTGGGCTCTCTAAAAGAAGAGGTGAAACCGGTGGATATGGTCATCCCGGATCAGTTTATTGACCGGACAAAAAATCGGGCGGCCACATTTTTTGGGGATGGCATCGTTGCCCACATCGCTTTTGGGGATCCGGTTTGCAAAAATCTGGCGACTATCCTAGGTGATGCTGTCGAAAGCCTAGACCTGGATGGGGTGACACTCCATCGAGGTGGCACCTATGTGTGTATGGAAGGACCTGCGTTTTCTACAAAGGCAGAGTCTAATCTGTATCGCAGCTGGGGGGCGACGGTGATTGGCATGACCAATTTAACAGAGGCAAAACTGGCGCGGGAGGCGGAAATTGCCTATGCCACCTTAGCCATGGCAACTGACTACGACTGTTGGCATCCCGATCATGACAATGTGACAGTGGAAATGGTGATCGGTAATTTACAAAAGAATGCTGTCAATGCCCAGCTTGTCATTCGTGATGTTGTGCGTCGGTTAACAGAGAATCCACCGTCGTCAGAAGCCCATGCCGCTCTGAAGTATGCTGTGATTACGCCGTTGGACATGGCACCTGCAACGACAAAAGATAAATTGAAGCTATTACTGGAGAAGTATCTGCCTACGGACTAACGGTTAGCCTTAGCTATGATCTATGGTCTAAGGCATTAAGGGTGCTGGATCTGTGCTGGGCCAGTGTAACGTTCAAGCAAGGTTTACCAATTGGTTCAAGAATGCCTAAGATATGTAGACGCTTCTGGAATACATTATGACCGGTGAACTTGGTTATTCTTTACCCCCAGCTGTCCGTCGGATTGCTAACAATTTTCGCCTCGTAGGCTGGGTTAGCTTCTGGGTGCAAATAGTGAGTGGTGTGATTGCCACGCTGTTATTTGTCACGTCTTTGTTGGGGCTACAGTCGGTCAGTAATCGCGGTGGTGCCGAGAATGCTGCCGCAGGCAGCGGTTTCTTTCTGGCTGCCGTCGGTTTAGCTGCGGTGTATGTAGGTGTGTTCTGGGCGTTTCAATACACACGCTTTGCCCATAGGCTCAAATCTAGCAACCCAGATTTAAGGCCGAAGCCTAAGAATGCGGCCAAGATGATTGCCACAGGTTTAATCATCAGTGTTTTAGGGATGTTTTGTGGTTTGCTGGGTGCTGGCGGTGTCGTGGGTGGCCTAATGCTAAAGGTGATTTCTCAGCCCCAGTCGAGCATTGCGGTGGCAAACCCCACCCTGGCTGTGGAACCGCTGGATGTGTTTTTAGTGCAAGCAACCATCAATACCTTGATTTCTCACTTTGCTGGCATTGTTGGCTCGCTATGGCTCTCTTGGAAAATTAACAAACAATCTTAGAACACCTAATTTTATAAGCAGTTCGGCTATCTGAACAACAACAATTCAGGAACAGCGAGTACAACTCTTGTGGCCCATTTGGGAAACGATAGGCATCTGCTCCATTGGTTTCATATCGACCGGTGTAGCATTTGGCACGTCTCAACCTTCCATTTACGGAGGCTTAGCTAGAGTAGATGAGATGACCCCGTGAGTTCCTGGAAGGTGCACTATGGAAGAAAAAGCTGCTGTTACATGCGATCGCGTTTGGTTGCTGTACCTACAGGGGCGGCTCTCCCCAGCTCAGCTACTGGCATTGTGTAAGGTTGCCTCAGAAAACAGACTCTCCCCAGAAAACAACCAAAATAATGTGAGCCAGCAGTCGTCTGCTGCCTAGGCTGGCATCAAGCATAGAATAAGAGTCCGTCACCAGGCAGATATACGATTAACCCCACGGTTCATTACTCTTATTACGACAATTCATGAAATCATTGGCAGACCGCATTCCAGCGCCAACGCTGGTTATTTTGGCGGGTGTGACGGTGCAGCTAGGGTCTGCCCTGGCAAAGTCTGTATTTGAACTGGCGGGTCCCTTGGGCACCGTATTTCTACGGGTGGCCCTCTCGGCAGTGTTGTTGTTTGTGCTGTGGCGTCCAGGCTGGCAAGCGACCCGTAAACACTGGCCTTTAGTGATGGCCTATGGCGGTGTCTTAACGTTAATGAATACGTCTTTCTACCTGGCCATTGACCGCATCCCATTAGGGGTGGCGGTGGCAATTGAGTTTATTGGACCATTGGGGCTGGCGGTGATCAAGTCGAGACGCTGGTTAGATGTTGTGTGGGTAACCCTGGCAGCCTTGGGGATAATCTTGCTGGCACCTTTGCAGGGTAGCGGCTTAGACCCTCTGGGGTTAGGGTTTGCGGGTCTAGCAGCGATGGCTTGGGCTGGCTATATCCTGCTGGCGGCAGCAACGGGGAATGTGGTGGCCGGGATAGAAGGATTGGCTTGGGCCATGGTGTTTGGTACCTGTATATTGACGCCCATTGGCATCAGTGCGGCGGGTACAGCGTTGTTGGATGGACGTCTGCTGGTGACTGGCCTGGCTGTGGCCGCGCTCTCTTCGGCCACCTATGCCCTGGAACTGGTGGCTCTACGACGGATACCGGTGAATGTGTTTGGCGTTTTACTGAGTGTGGAGCCGATGTTGGCGGCAGCCTCTGGCTTTTTAGTTTTGGGCGAAACGCTAACGGTGCGATCGCTCATTGCCATTGTCTTGATTTCCATCGCTGCAGCTGGGTCGGCGCGCTACGGTGTGCCCGTTAAAGATTAGGCCTGGATTAGGTCTGGGAGATGAGGTCTGGGAGATTAGGCCTGGGAGATGAGATAGACAAAAAGCACCCCCCGAGTGCGATCGCACTCGGGGGGGTAACGTGTTCTTAACTCTGGTTAAAACGAAACGTTCATACAATTGCTTCGTTGAGCAGCTCAGTAATGGCACGATGCTCAATGGGAGGCTCAGCCAGCACTGCTTGACGGGTATCCGTAATCAACCAGTCGAGGGCAGCCTCTTGCATATCGATGGATGCGCCGGTCTTATCCACGCAGTAACGACCAAACACCAGCTTGTCCATTAGGCGCACCCCAGGACCGATGCGTGAATATTCAAAGATCACGCTCTTATCCACCAGGGCACCACTGCAAATGCAGCAATTAGGACCGATCATACTAGGACCGATGATGGTGGCACCATCTTCAATCTCAGCCATCCCACCGATGTACACAGGACCTTCGATGGTGATCTTGTCCCAGTTGGCCTTCACATTCAGACCCGTGAAGACACCAGGTTTTACTTCCTGACCAGGAATGCCAACACCTTTTACCTGACCAGTCAGAACATCTTGGATGGCCTGCCAGTAATCAGGCACTTTACCGATGTCCACCCACTCAAAGTCCATGGTGATACCGTAGAACGCTTCGTTAGCTGCCACCAGCTTGGGGAACAGGTCGCCACCGATATCAAACTCCTGACCGGAGGGAATGTACTTAAAGATCTCAGGTTCAAAAATGTAGATACCTGTGTTGATACTGGTGCTGAGAGCTTCCTCGACCTTGGGCTTTTCTTGGAAAGACTTGATACGACCCGTATCATCAGTTACCACCACACCATAGCTAGGCACCTGCTTTAGAGGCACCGACTTCATCACGATGGTGGCGATGGAGCCCTTTTCCTTGTGCTGCCGAACCGCCTCAGTGAGGTCCAGGTCAATGAGTGCATCACCACAAAGAACGACAAAGGTATCATCAAAAAACGGTGAAAAGTCCTGAATTTTACGCATACCACCAGCAGAGCCCAGGGCATCGCCCACTAGCTCACCATTGGTAATGCGACCTTCAAAGGAATAGGCCAGTTCAACACCAAAGCGTTGACCATCTCTAAAATAGCCTTCAATTTCATTTGCGAGGTGGCTCACATTTGCCACAACCTGCGTAAAGCCGTGCTGTTTTAGCAATTCTAATAGAAACTCCATCACTGGCTTTTGCAGGATGGGGATCATCGGCTTTGGAATGGTGTACGTGATGGGACGTACACGAGTACCTTTCCCTGCGGCCAAGATCATGGCTTTCATAAATGCTCTCTCTATTCCTTAACTAACAGCGTAAGAGGTAAAAATAAAAACGTTGCAGCTGCAAATAACCTGCAACGGCAACAAGCACGTGGCTTAAATGCACGAACTGACAAGAGCTATCGAAAGACAAATTTAAGTAAGTTCCTAAAATTTGCCATTACCGACAAAAACTGACACCTGCAAGCAAGTAAAAGCTCGGCAATGTCAAGATAGTAGCAAGCATGTTTATAGTATACCCACGCTTATTGATGGTCTTCATTGATGCCTTACAGAGCCCCGGACAAATATTGATTTTTGTAGATTTATGACATCGCCTGACACTAGCCAAATGTACTTTACTACGGACATGCGGCTAAATGCAATATCAATCAATCTGTCTCAATCTGTCTTGCCTAATCAGGTAGTACATACGCCGGAACATCTTTCAGGGTGGCCTCATTTAGCTGTCTCACTTTAAGGTCGCGATAAAATCGTTCTTGAGCCAGCTCTACCTTAGATTGGGACGATAAGAATAACAGCCCCCAAAAAACACCAACTTTTTCATGGCGATAGTCTTCGTCGGTTAGTTCTGTGGTAATGGGACCGCCTAAAACATCGGGGCGAAAATGGGCCCAATGCTCTAAGAGGCGCTCAAAGTCCATCCATTCAATGGCGCTTTCTAGTTCTTCCCAATATCGGTCTAGGAAGGAGGAAAGAGCGTCGGCAATTTCCGATAGGTTTTCCTGGTGGGCTAGCTGGGCAATGGTGCTAATGGCCTTGCGTTTGGAATGGGGCTTAGCACCGCGATGACGATTGCGGGGGGTGGGGTTAGCCATGGCGACGGCCATCATTTCCAGCTGGGAGATCAGTTCCTGGAGGGTGACCTGACGCTGTTCCGGTGGGTTGGCCACCGCCCGACGATGGATGTAGCGCTCTAAATTAGGAGGCAGGCGTTTAGCGTAGCCTTGGGGCTCAAACGCTTCTTCAGGATCTTCGAACTCATCAACCTCTTCTTCAATCTCAGCGCGAATGAGGGTGTCGGCCTTAAGTAGCACCAGCATTGCTGCGTAAAGAAAGGCTTGACCTGATTCAGCTAGATTTTTCTCGTAGGGCGACCGACCGTTATGGGCGATGGGCGCTTGCTCCTTGAGGCTTTTGAGAAAGCGGTCAACCACGTCGATGACATTGACATCCCACGGATCAATTTCACCGCGTTCGGAAAGGTCAATCAGAAATGCGATCGCACGTTGAGCTAAAGAATTAGCCATAAACACAGCCTGGTATTTTATTTAGCCGACGCTACTATTAGCTGACGCTACATCTAGCGTGAACAGATGCACTATAGCTTAGAAGAATTGAAAATTCAAAAAAAACTGTCCAATTCAGTTACAAAGACCCATCGACCGGTTTAGAAACGAGTAAAAAATGACCATTGAACAAATGTTCTACAGCACTAGGTTTAGATCAACCAATTATTTATCGAAAATGAAAAAAGAGACCTGAGCCGGGTGGGAAATATCCCATTGCCCTGTTCACGTCCCTTTTTACCTCATGTGAGTAGGGCAACGCCCAGGCTACCCGCATAGCGACGCGCCTGCTAGCGACACCTACCTAAGCAACCGCTTCTTCAGTACCAGCATCTTTATTGGCAGTACCTGGCAGCATGGGCTGTAGGTCTTCCAGTTCCACTCGATAGCGCTCGACATCTTCTTCTAGCTGCTGAATGCGCATTTCCCGCTGCTGGACTTGAGGGTTGATATTGAAATATCCCTGTACCTGCACCCACACGCTAAATACCCAGGCGAGAACCGCACCGACACCCAGAGAAATCATGAGCTCGATACACAGTGGTGCTTCAATATTCACCCCACGCACAACATGGATAGTAGCGGACTCTGTATTCTCAATGCCAAACAGTACGAGGGCTAAGCAAATGACAAAGATAACGACAAAGTTAATCTGCCGCATAGCAGTCACCTCAAATCGTGTTTTATATAGGTCAGGTACAGGCTACTACAGGACAGTCAGAATCGGGAGAACATTTTTATTTATTAAAAGACTGTCAGGCTGGCATTATTTGATCAAACCCTAAAATTATCAGGCGTTACCTTCGATTAAATCCATACCGCACCCCATAGCCAGCAGCACAGATCAGGGCAATGACCACAGCCCCAATTCCAATCGGGCTAGGGAGCCAAAATGTGGTGTCGATGGTGTTCACCTGGCCGGGTTTCAAGGGCCACTGGTGGGTTTTACCCAGGGAACCTAACTGAAAACTGAGGGTTAAGGTGCGCCAGCGATCTAAGGCTCCACCATCACCAATGGCGCTATCGGCTTTTAGGGCACCCAGGTCAATGTCAGCCTGGAGATGATTGAGCAGAGCTACACCCCAATTTTGTTGGGTAAGGTCCAAATGGGCCAGTACAGGTGGAGCCCCTGGCACCTGGGTCATCAGTCCATCTTCGGCAAAAAGTTGATTAAATTTCTGCACTAAGTCAGCACCGTTGTAGAAGTCGATGCGTATTTGGAGTGCGCCATCGTCTAGAGAGGTTACCTTGCCTGAAAAGACTTTAGCTTCTTCGATAAAAATCTCCAGCCACTGCTGCCGGACATTGTTATTGAGGGCAACAAACTGATCGTCAAGGTGCAGAGTTTGGACTAAAACACCGTGGGTTTGACTGCCAAACTGTATGCCCAATTGATAATCGACACAGCCTGTTAACCCCAGGGATAGGGCTGTAATCACCAGTAGTCGAACGATCAGATGCCTTAACTTAGCCACCAAAGCCCCCCCAGTACAATGGCGCTACCCATCAAGGCAAACCATACAAAGCCATTATCTTCAGTATTAACTTCACTGAGGGGCAGGGGCGGTGGTGGTGGCTTGAGGCGACGGGACTTGGGTGGACGGGGTTGCCAGGGTTTTTCCTCGCTACTTTCCAGGGTCGCCAGATCTGGGATCTTAGTGAGCCATTCTTCCCTGGCCTGTAGTTTTGGAGCCTGGATAATGTACAGCACCCGTTTGCTTTGTTTTCTGACGTCCAAGTCTGGATGCAGGGCCAGCTTGCCACATAGCTCAATGGCTTCTTGACGCCGATCTGAAGCGGCTAATGCATTCACGAGCCATAGTTTTAACTCCCCATCTAAAGCGATACTCGGTTGCTCAGCGATGCCCTGTTCAAAGGCGTTGACGGCATCGGCATAGCGGCCCCGCTCAAAGGCCTGTTGCCCCAATTGAAAGGCGGCTTGGGCACGTTGATTGGCTGCATTTGGCATTGCGGCTAGTCTCTGGTCTAATATCCTGGTGCTCAGATATTTTACGGTGAATTGTGTAGGGACGTTCCATGGAACATCCCTACACGATTTCTAGGCCCCAACCGCTTCTTTGGCCGCATAAATGACTTCAGCCGTAATTTCCGTATAGCCTTGCTCGCGTGCAAATTTTTCAGTATTGCGCTTGACCTTGCCTCTGACAAACCCTGGAACGCGTTTCAACTCGGTGAGGCCATCGGTTGTCCAGTTTAAGTCGGCATCGGCAGACAGTGTGTGGGTGATGACTTCCTTGGTGTCGTGACCACCGAAGATTTCTAGCAGGTGATCTTCCATGCCCAGGGTAAAGGAGTTGTAGATCAAGTCGACTAGCTGATTAGCGCCTTCATAGCCAAGGAAAGGACGATAGCCAACGGGAAAATTTTGGACATGGATGGGAGCAGCAATCACCCCACAGGGGATGTTGAGACGCTTGCCCACATGACGTTCCATTTGGGTACCAAAAATGGCGGCGGGTTCTAGCTGGGCAATTTTATCTGCGATCGCACCATTATCCTCACTAATCAGCACCTCGTCACAATACCCTTCCACCTCCTGGCGGAACCAAGCTTCGTCATACTTGCAATAAGTACCCGCTAATACCACCTTTAGCCCCATTTCCCGCGAGAGAACTTTGGTGAGGGCCGCAGCATGGGTATTATCACCAAAGACAACGCAGCGTTTGCCCGTCAGATTTTGACAGTCGATAGAGCGAGAGAACCAGGCCGCCTGTGAGGCAAACCGAGTTTGGTCATCAATAAACTGGTCATAATTGGCAGCAACACCGCGCTCATTTAAGAGTTTTTGGATTGCACGAATACAGCGGGCCGTTTCGACTACACCCATGGGCGTAATATCCACATAGGGCATCTCAAACTCACGCTGCAAATATTCGGCAGTGAGTGAGCCAATCTCCCGATAGGGGATCAGGTTAAACCAGGCTTTGGGCAAATTCTTAAGGTCATGGACCGAAGCACCTTCAGGAATTACGGCATTGACCTCGATCCCCAGGTCTGCCATCAGCCGTTTTAACTCGGTCACATCATGGTTGTTGTGAAAACCTAGGGTGGTAATGCCGATGATATTGACCGACGGCTTTTCCGTTCTCTCTACAGGTAAGTCTCCCTGCTTGGCCGCCTTCTTTAGATAAAATTCAACAATCTGTTGCAGCGTGCGGTCAGCCGCCTGTAGCTCATTGGCGCGATAGTGATTCACATCTGCTAGCATGACATCACCTTGGGCATCCATCTGAGCGCGCTCAACAAAGTTAGCCAGATCTTCTTGCAAAATGCTGGAGGTGCAGGTCGGTGTGAGAACAATCAGATCAGGATTTTCTTCCTTATCTTTACGGGTAATATTATCGACAACTTTCTCTTGAGAGCCTCGCGCTAATACATGACGATCGACAACGCTAGTCGTTACTGGCGTAAAATCTCGCTCACGAGACAGCATAGAGCGCATGACATTAAAATAATCATCCCCTAGTGGGGCATGCATGATGGCATGGACATTTTTGAATGAGCTGGCAATACGCAAGGTGCCGATATGGGCGGGACCTGCATACATCCAATAGGCCAGTTTCATAGACAGCGCTCCGGTGGAAAGATTCTGGGATGGGTTAGGGCAATGTCCCGATGATGGGGAGCCCAACCCTCAGAATATGGGAGTCCTTCATCAGACACGGGTATCGCTAAACGATTCGCAACGGTTTGTAAGAATGGGTTACAGCTAACGGAGTAAATGATGCAAATGAAGGGTCGTTGCAATCATGTAGGGACGTTCCATGGAACGGCTCTACAAAGGTTCCTGGGTACCATAAAATTTTGCCATAAAGTTCCTATGTAGTTTCAAATACCGTCCCGATTGTTCTGGAACGGTAGCTTTACCATGTGGAGTAATCCATATCAATGTTCTTCAGTGTTCCTTAGGAGGCCAACATGCGGTCCATAGTCAGTAGTTTAGGTGTGATGGGCGTATTGCTGGGATTAGCCATGCCCGTATCAGCCGAGGTGCTGCTACAGGCCGGTGCAACAGAAACAAAGTTGGTAACAGAGGATACTTACCAACCCCTAAGGCATCAGCTGACGGCTGAAGTGGGGCAAACGGTGGCGATTAAACTCAAGTTAGCCAATAACAATCCTGGTATTGTTAGTCGTGTTGCAGTTTATGTTGCTGGCAAGCATACGCCTCTTTTTGTTGAGAACCAGGTGAGCTATCGCACGGTTGATCCCACACAGAAATCACAGATTAGTCATCTTGTTGTTTTGACCCTACCCGGTGAGCATAAGGGTACTCCGATGAGCTACGAGATTGAGCCTCTGTTTGATTATGAAGTTGAGCCTCAATTCGCCGTAGACACTGATATTGCAGCTGCTGAGACAACCTCGCCATCGACGGTGCGCTATCGAATGACAGTAGAAACAGCAACCGTGTCTCAGCGGTTGTTGTTAGAGGCTCAAGCACAGCAGATTAGTCAGGACTATGAAGGTGCGCGCTCAACCTACACCCGTGCCATTAATCTCAATCCTGACATTGCTGAGTTTTATGCCCAGCGCAGGGATGCCTATCTATCGCAAACAGACATTGCCAGTGAGATACTTCAAATGAATGAAGCGACAGGCCATGACTATCGTGCTACAGCGCTCCGAAATCAGTTAGAACTGTT
Source organism: Adonisia turfae CCMR0081 (assembly GCF_011009555.1). Classification (GTDB taxonomy): domain Bacteria; phylum Cyanobacteriota; class Cyanobacteriia; order Phormidesmidales; family Phormidesmidaceae; genus Leptothoe; species Leptothoe turfae. The sequence continues at coordinate 520,422 of NZ_QXHD01000003.1, forward strand.
TTAGGTCTTTAAGCAGCTTTGATGATCAAGGAGTGCCCCATTCTCGTTTATTCTAATGACAACTTTGTTTAGGTCAGATTGAGGCCTGGTTTTCTCAAAAAAGAAAACCAGGCCTTTTTATGATTATCATTTTTTCCGTTCCCCGCCATCCCTACCCACAGCGCGATACTATTTCCCACAGGTCCCCTTAACAGCTAACCGATGAAACAGCCCGTCATTCAGGTAGACGCCTTTACAGATCGCCCCTTTGGCGGTAACCCAGCTGCCGTATGTGTGAGTGAAACCCCTTTGGATGAATCTCTAATGCAGCAGATTGCCAAGGAAATGAATTTGTCAGAAACGGCGTTTCTCTATGCCCTTAAAGATGAGGGTAACTATAGTTTGCGATGGTTTACACCAACGGATGAAATTGAGTTATGTGGCCATGCCACCTTGGCCAGTGCCCATGTACTTTGGAGCGAAGGACACCTATCGCCTGACATTACAGCCCGTTTTCAGACCAAGAGCGGAGAGCTGTTGGCCTCTCGTAACGGTAATTTCATTCAGCTTGATTTTCCAGCTCAGCCTGTCCATGATGCATCTATTTCTCCAGCTATGGTGGCGGCCATGAACCATGCGGATATTGTCCATGGGGCGCGTAATGATGTGAATTATTTGGTAGAGTTGCGATCGCATCAAGCTGTTGCTAACCTCGCCCCAGATTTAGATAGGCTCGCAAAATTACCCTACCAAGGTGTCATTGTCACCAGTGTTGGAGACTCCCCCTACGATTTTGTCTCCCGTTATTTTGCACCGGCCATCGGTATTCCTGAAGATCCGGTGACTGGTTCGTCCCACTGTTCTTTAGCCCCCTATTGGCAAGCAAAACTGGGCAAAGATACCATGGTCGCTTATCAAGCATCACCCCGTGGTGGCGTACTACACGTAGAATGCACACCAAAGCGAATTTATATCAGTGGGAAGGCTGTCTCGGTTCTGCGCGGTGAGCTATTGCTGTGATTAGGGTGAAGTAGCACTGAGCCAATGAAGACAATGTGGCAGAGCGCCGAGCAAAAGCTTTAGAAGAGCGATTAGCCGCCCTTGGGATTGAGCCGAACGAAATTTAATGCTGGGTAGATAGGCTAACCGATGATAGATCCAGATATTCGATGGAAGCAGCGTTTTGCCAACTACGAGAGAGCTCTGGCGCAGCTTACCAAGTTTATTGATAAGGGTGAATTGAATGAACTGGAAGAGCAAGGGCTAATCCAGTCGTTTAAATATACCCATGAGCTAGCCTGGAATGTCTTGAAAGATTATTTGCAGTATCAAGGTAATCAGAACATTTATGGCTCACGGGATGCCACCCGTCTTGCTTTTAATGTGGGTCTGATTGAAGATGGTGGAAGCTGGATGGATATGATTAGAGAGCGAAATCGGACTAGTCATACTTATAATCAGGCAACGGCTCAAGCTATTGCAGAAAATATAAAAGACAGTTCACTAAAATTGAACGGGTTATCCTGTACGGATCACGAGCTAAAGGTAATTATCGGCCAGGGTCGGATATTGATTTGACCCTAATGGGTAGGGATATTTCCCATGAACAGTTATTGGCTATCGAACATCAGCTAGACGATTTGCTGTTGCCATATCTGTTTGACCTATCGATTTTTAGCCATATTGAGAATCCTGATGTGATTGCTCATATTAATCGAGTTGGGCTTACTTTCTATGAGAATAAGCCGTCGATTGATGAGCAACAGGAACCTACTCAAGTATCTAATAGTAGATGTTAGTGCGGCTAGTCAATAATTTACTAACGGGGCAGGTATTTCACCAAGGCTCGCATAGATTCGCCGGGTTGGGGTTGGATGGGGCGATCGGTGGGGAGGAATTGGGTCCACTCAAATGGTTCGGCGAAGTGGTGATGGTGGAGGCTGTGGATGATGGTGTTGACGACTGCCTGGGAGCCGATGATAAGGATTTTGACGGGCTCGCGGTCAGGTTTTGGGACTGAGTAGAGCTGGAGGGCTGACTCAGGGGTGGTTATTTCAGTGGTTAGAGCGGGTGTAGCCAGAAAGCTGGTGTACATGGCAACGTCGTCCATTTGGATGTCTAGAATCAAATTAGACGACTACTAGGACGACTGTCAACCATTGGGCTGGTACAGTGGTGAAAACCTCTGACAGGATGTGCCCATGGGAAAAGCGGGAAAGGCGCTCAAGCAAGTGCTTGAGTCCTATGAAATTAGTCAATATAGTCTGTCAGTTGCGATGAATGTGGAGCGCAACAATGTTTACCGTTGGGTAAATGAAAAACGTGATCCGACGGCGGAAACGGTAGTTGAGATTGTTAGGGCGTTAAAGACTCTGAATCCTGAATCAGCAAACGCTTTTATGCAAAGTTACTTGGGGGATGAGGTTTAGCTATTCAGCTGTTTCGGGCAATCCATCACCCCTTGGCGGTTAGCCTGTTTAAAACTCGCGATAATGGTGCGAGAAATTCTAAATCTGCCACCAGTAGTGGCAGAAATCCAAAACTCCCATTGTTGGTGGGAGAAATTTTCTGTTCCATGAAACTTAGTTCAATTAGTCTGGTAATTCTGGGCAGAGCGGAGCATCTCAGCTGCTATCTTTTTGACAAACCATTCTGGTGCTAGAAGCCGTATGTTCTCTCCATACTGGAGTAGACGCTGGCGGAACCAAAATAAAGACTCTTCTGTTGTGCTGATCTCAACCCATTGGGAAGTTTTGGCAGAATCTCGTTTGATTATTGTTTCATTGGCTCGACGTGGTTGATATCTGCCGAGTGGTCCGGTCATTCGGTAGGTTAAGTCGATGGATGGGAATGTCAATCTGCCCCAGGGGATATTGGAGGCTGCTCCTACAGTGAGAATGCGATCTACTCGAAAGATTTGATTTTTTTCGACATCATGATGACGAGCTGAAAAGTCAGGGGCATAGGCAAATAAGTAAAGGACGCCATTGTGTAATCGTAATTCTGAGCGGTCTAGATCCCAGGGACGTTCTTGGCCACTGCTACTGCGATAGCGAATGGTGTAACGGCGATGTTTTTGGAAACGGTCTTGCAGGGTTTGGACAACGGTATCTAGGCGATCTTCTCCGTAGTCTACTGGAGGGCTAAAGTTGACCTTTACCTGTGATGGTAGTTGGCTTTGCTCGAAGCCTGAGATTTGAAGTATCTGGCTAGCTTGGCTAGAGAAGCCCATGTCATTAAGGATGTAGGCGGCTAGAGCTAGTGCTTCGCGTTGATACGGAGTGAGAATAACTGGAAAGTTAGATTGAACTAATTCATAAGTACGATTGGGAGCACTCTTTATTTCAAAGCCACAGTCACGCATTTTCCCTATCATGCGGCTGATTTTACGCGTTGCGTCGTCTGTGGATTGGCCATTTTCCTCTAAAAACTGATACAGCTCCTCACTGAGGGTTTTAGGAAAATATGGTTTCTCTGCAAGTTTTTGAAGAATTGCGATCGCAAATTTCAGTTGATTAAATCCTGCTGGCATCGCTTTGACTCCCAGAATAACTAGAGAGTTCTAAAATAAATTTAGATAGAGCCAATATATGGCGTTATCTATTTTAAGAAAGGGTCTAGGATATGGCAAGCAAGGATGAGTGCCATGAAGATTCTAGTCAAACCACTCTATTCACAAGTGAATGCAGGTTTTGGTGCCTGTCCCCTAGGTTGCCAGCAATCATGCCGAGTAACTGACAAATCGTCTGATTTTCAACCGATGGATGATTGCACCTGTCCCCTATCGAGTCATCAGGCAGAAACGGCTGCTGCCGTTTTTGATGGTGAAGCTGACATTATTTTTAATACGAGTGTGACGGGTGATGGTAAATCATTGGCCGCAACTCTGCCCATTTTGCTTGATTCGCAATATCGCATGGTGGGGTTATACCCAACCAATGAGCTAGTTGAAGATCAGCTACGAGGGCAGCAAGATTATCACCAAAAATTTGGACTGAATGCTCAAAAACGAATTGATTTGCTTTACGGCCAGGAGTTAGCTCGTCGGGTAAAGGCCAATGACAGAAATCGTTTTCGAGAATTAGAACTAGCGATTCAACATAAACCCGTTTTATTAACGAATCCAGACCTGTTTCATCTGATGCTGCATTTTCGGTATCGCAATGCCGCTTATGACAATGCGGAACTCCCCATGTTGATGGCCACATTTCCTGATTATTGGGTCTTTGATGAGTTTCATATCTTTGGTCCTCACCAGGAAGCCGCTGTGCTCAACAGTCTCTGTTTTATACGGGCATCTGCCCAGGGAAAGCGTAAGTTTCTGTTTACATCGGCAACCCCAAAGACGACATTTATTAAGCAATTAGAAGCCTCTGGGTTTAAGGTGAAGTCTATTTCTGGGCAGTACGCTAGCGAAGCTAGGACAGGGTATCGACCGATACTACAGCCTGTAGAGCTGGAGTTTGTAAAACTAAAACCAAAGCAAGGAATCTTAGATTGGCTACAGGATAATGTAGGGCTACTCCAAAATTTACTGCTTGCTGAAGCCAACGGTCGTGGTCTGCTGATTTTGAACTCTGTGGCCCAGGCAGGGAGGGTTGTTCGTCTATTGAAAACGTTGCTACCTGATAATTTTGAAATTACTGAAATCAGTGGACGGATTGATCGTCAAGAACGGCGCAAGACGCAGGAAAAATTAAAAGATTCTCCACATCCTGTTCTTGTTGTGGGTACATCTGCTGTGGATGTGGGTGTTGATTTTAAGATTCACCTGCTGATTTTTGAGAGTAACAATTCGGCAACTGTGATTCAACGGCTGGGACGTTTGGGGCGTCATCAAGGATTTCACAAGTACCATGCGTTTTGTTTATTACCTGGTCATGCACCCTGGATTTATTCGCGTCTTGAAAAGTCTTTAAATGAGGGTCAGGTCGTTGAGCGACAAATGCTTAATGATGCGATTCGCTCTGTCTTTGAAGAACCGAAGGAGTTTGAGCAATATCGTCAACAGTGGGGTGCATTACAGGCTCAAGGAATGCTCTGGCAGATTAAACAGGTGAGTGAGTCTGCCAAGGTGATGGAACCGATTTGCGATCGCATCCTCTCTGCCCTCATCCCAGTCTATAGCGAAGCCAAGTTAGAGGGTGCCCGCAAATGTTGGCATGCCATGGGCAATGACTCTATTGGCAAAGCTACCCAGGAAGAGCTTTTGAGATTTCGAGGTGGCACAACGTTACAAGCCGCTGTATGGGATGACCATCGCTTTTACACTTATGATTTGCTCAGGCTGTTGCCCTATACGCATGTAGAAATCATTGAAGAGTCTGACTTTTTGGCTGCTGCTGAAAAAGCTGGATATGGAGAAGAGTTTTTCAGCTATGCCAAGGTCTACATTAAAGTTCAACAATGGCTAGATGAACGTTTAAATATTCGTTTAAGTTGCCGTTATGACGGTAGTCAGCTAACATGCTGCGATCTAATTCAGATTAAAGGTCTGCGGATAGAAAATCACCCACAAATTGAAGTTGTTCGTGCTCTTAGTCAAAGAAAAGTTTTAGCCTTCCTAATACGCCTTAAAGAAGATCAACGTCACTGGGATGTTGGGAAAATATTATATCTCAGCCCTCTATTTGGACTGCATCACTTAACAGATGCTTCTGAGCAGTCTTATGCCTGTGCATTTAATCAAGATGCACTCCTTCTAAAAGCCTTTGAAAAAAACTGTCGTCTGAAAAAAATTTGCCAGCAGGCAGATTCTTTTTTCTTCTAATTTACTCACTTACACCCTTTCTAATTATTACTATGGCGACTCTACTACAAATGCTACTGATTAGCACTTTATCCTCTGATACAGATCCAACCCTTCGGCAGTTCATTGACACAGTTCTCCCTTCAATGGAGCAAGAGTTTAGTTCCATTACTGCTTTAGGTGGTTCCTATGAGGTTCATCTTTCGCGCTTAAAGCATAAAGAGACAGCGAAGAGATGGTCAGAAAAAGCTGATCAAAGCTTACTAGTACACGTTCTAAATGGATTACTAACTGCCTGGAACCTAATTCCATTTCTGGATGATAATCCATTAAATGATGACGAAAAACGGTTACTATGTCTGGGATTAACCTTGCATGACTATAATAAATACTGCCAGGGAGAAGAAAAAGACTCTCCAAAAGCCTACGAAGTAGACAGTATTTTGGCGCTTTGTCAGGAAATGGGGAAAAGACTCAATTTTGGAAGTTTCTGGCCTGAATGGAAAAGCTATTTATCAGAAATTGGATTTTTAGCTCAAAATACTCAACGTAAACATGGCTCGAATTTAGTCCTAGCAAACTGGCCAAATTTTAAGTTACGTCGTCATCGCTTGCTCAATCCATTACGACTGCTACTCACTTTTGGTGATGTGGCAGTTCATATGACTAATCCAGCTGAAGTTATCACAACAACTCGTGGTGATCGATTGCAAGATTGTTTAGATGACCTCTGTATACCTCGGAAACTTGTTTATCATCGTCTGCGAGATGTGACCGGCATTTTAAGCAATGGTATACATAATGCTGTTTTAGCATTTACCAAACAGGAAAAGTGGCAGCCAATCTTATATTTTGCTCAGGGAGCTGTATACTTAGCACCCCAAGGAACAAAAGTTCCAGAATCTGAAAAACTGAAAAGTGTTTTATGGAATGCCATTGAAAAAATACTTTCTGGTGCTATGTTAGGGGGAAATATTGGCTTCAAACGTGATGGTAAGGGTGTAAAGGTTTCCCCTCAAACATTAGAGCTATTTTCCCCTGAGCAGCTTATTCGAGGATTACCAGAGGTAATTACAGCCAAAGTCAGAAATGATAAGGCCCCAGCAACACCAAAACGACTTGCTAGTCTGGAGCTAAGTGAATCTGAGCTAGAACGCTTAGCAGCAGGATCTGACATACGGAGCGACCAGTTAGCAGAGCTCATTGGTCTTGTTCAAAAGGAATTTTTTAGTAAAACGCCTGAATTTACACCATGGGTTCTAGAGCAGCTAAAAATTCAGGATGAAATAACGACTGAACAAACCCAGGTACAAAAAGGTGGTGTTAACTATGGTTGGTACCGAGCTGCCGCTGAATATGTTCTAAAACATCAAACATTGGACACAGAGCAGTTTGCTGAAATGTTGGGCCAATTTTCTACCGCGCTTGCTGACTGGGCGATAGAGAAACAACTATTACCAGAAACTGTTAATTCGACTAAAGATGCTTTTCTCAGTTACCTCGATCAGTATCTTGAAATATCTGGTTGGGATAGTATAGGAGGTTCATTTCAGCAAGAACTAGAGCGCTATACCATTGCTAAAACCAAAGCTTCCAAACAGCCCATTTGCTCTCTAAGTTCAGGTGAGTTTATCTCAGAAGATCAGATGGACTCTGTCGTTCTCTTTAAGCCTCAGCAATACAGTAATAAGAATCCGTTAGGTGGTGGCCAAATCAAACGAGGCATTTCCAAAATATGGTCCCTTGAAATGCTATTACGGCAGTCAAAATGGGCTGTACCTCCTGGAAAAATGGAAGATCAAAACCCCATTTTCTTATACATGTACCCTGCGTATGTTTATTCTCCCCAAGTTGCTCAAGCGGTGAGAGTATTTGCCAAAGATCTTAGACAGATTAACTTTTGGGAATTACACAAATTTTGGATTAATCACAACTTAGACATACATGCCTTACATCAGTTTCCTTGGCTATCAGAACCTGATCCAGAAGAATGGAAACTAAAGAATACACAGATATATGGCAGCACAGGACCTAAACAAGACTTACCCTTCTTGGGTATTAGTTACACCACAACACGAGGTAAAACCCATACCGATGCTTGGGCAGAGCCTGCCTTTCTCTCCCTTGTAATTGCCAAGTTCTTAGGGATTAAAGTGGTAGCCACAGCTAGCCAAACACCTTTATATCGAAGTGACAGCGATTTTAGAGAATCTATCAAATTAGATGGCCTTGCTAACTTCTGGAGTGTTCTCAACTTACCTGATGCTATTCACCTAGAGGAACATCACCAGGGACGTATTCAACGCATCGAAGATTTTATGCAGCGTCTACTGATCGCCTACAGTGTTCACTTAGAAAACCAGGCTGATAAACCAGATCCACGCTGGCGCGCCTTGCCAGACACCGTGCGACAGCTAATGAGTAATGTCCTGAATCTCTTTAGCCTGGCAGAGTCAGGCTGTCGTAAACGAAAACGTGATCCTACTCCAGACGACGCCCAACGTTATTGGAAATATGCTCAACTTTGGTCTCAAGGAGATGCCATCATGGAAGAACAGATATCTCTCGTTAAGCGCCTAGCTCAGGAATATCGACAGTTTTATAAAGTCCGTAGCACCGCATCAAGTCATGCAATTTTGCTGCCTCTGACAAAAGCTCTTGACACTATTTTGTCTGTACCGCCAGATCTTCCTGAAGAAGACTTGATTTTAGAAGGGGCTGGCCAGCTCAAAGATGCGCTTGAGCGTCAGGAAGTTTATACCAGACCTCTCTTGCTAGATAAGTCCAAAGATATTGCTCTACGCAAAGCACTGGAACTGCAAGCCATTCAACAATTTATGACTACCTGTGTCGAGCAGCTGTTTAAGGAACAGTACCAAAAGGATATTGCCTTACTTCAGGAAAATCGAAACAGAATCAAGTCTGGTGTTGAGTTCGCCTATCTGATGCTGAATTTAGAAGACGTACAGCAAGAAGCGGAATCAGAAACAGAAACTGAATCAGCAGCCTAATTTTGTCCAAAGAAGCCCACCAAAATTCATCAAAGGAACTTTGTGTTATGTCTATTCTCGAAACGTTAAAGCCTGAATTGCATAGTGCCTTTCCCCGTCTTGCCTCTGGTAAATACATTCACTTTTTGATGCTACGTCATAGTCAGTCATTTCCAGTGTTTCAAACGGATGGTGTACTAAATACAGCAAGGACACAGGCTGGTGCTAAAACTAAAGAGACAATTAGTCGCTTAGTCATGTTCAAACGGAAACAGACGACACCGGAACGACTAGCTGGAAGAGAACTGCTAAGGGCATTGGACCTGACCAGTGCAGACGAAACTGATAAAGCCAAATATTGTGAATACAATGGCGAAAAATCTTGTAAACATTGTCCAGACTGTATTATTTACGGCTTTGCCATTGGTGATAGTGGCTCTGAACGATCTAAGGTTTATTCGGATTCTGCTTTTTCGTTAAGCCCCTACGAAATCTCTCACAAAAGTTTTACCTTTAATGCACCGTTTGAAGGTGGAACCATGAGTGAAAAGGGTGAGATGCGGAGTTCTATTAATGAGCTGGACCATATTTTGCCTGAAGTCACCTTTCCAACGGTTGAAACTCTGAAGGATTCGACTTTAGAGGGCTTTATATATGTATTGGGTAATTTACTGCGCACCCGACGGTATGGGGCTCAAGAGACTCGAACTGGAACGGTCAAAAATCATATTGTTGGCATTGTCTTTACTGATGGTGAAATATTCAGTAACTTACATTTTACTCAAGCTCTATACGATGCCAGTAAGTCAGATCTATCAGCACCGATTGACACACTCTGCCAACGTGCAACTGGACTAATTGAGCCACTATTAGAGAATGAACCTGTGCGTAAAAATCAAGTTATTCTTGGTGATGAGTTAACCCAGTTACTTGGAGAGGTTTCTGCCATTTATCAGGATGAAACTCAACTTAGCGAGAAGCTTCAGACCCTATATGAGCAAACCACTGCCTATGCCACGACCTATGGCGCAATGGCCAAAGGCAAAAAGAAGAAATAGGGAGTCAAAGACATGCATATTTATCAATGCAATCTCACACTCCATGACAATGTTTTTTTTGCCACCCGTGAAATGGGGACACTCTATGAAACTGAGAAGTACTTACATAATTGGGCATTAACCTATGCTTTTTTCTCAGAAACTCATATTCCCCGTCCTTATCGAATGCAGGGTAAGACAGCCCAACAACCAGGCTATCTTGATCCAGACCATGAGCAAAATCTATTGCAATTGAATGGTTCAGGGCTGTATCTCTTTCCTGCAAAACCATTGCGGTGGAGCTATCAAGTGAATACGTTTAAGGCGGCTCAGGTTGCCTATTATGGCCAGTCTAAACAGTTTGGTGCCAAAGGAGCCAAGCGTAACTATCCAATCAATTTTGGTCGTGCCAAAGAGCTAGCGGTGGGGAGTACCTACCGCACATATTTAATCTCACCTCAAGCGCTAGAGATAAAGACTCTACCGCAATGGATTCGATTAGGAAAATGGGCCGGGAAAATCCATGTGCAATATTTTCCTCTGGCTGATATCGAGCGAAAACAAGGAACCTTCATCTGTACTCATCCTTTGAACCCTATGGATTTACCACCACAGACCCAGCTAAAGCTCTATGACCGCATTGTGATGCCACCTGTGAGCCTCGTGAGTCAGGCCCAGCTAGAAGGAGCCTACTGGCAATTGCCTAACGGGAAAAATTTACCGGCTGATTTAGCCTATGGAGTTGGATATGCTGCCACAGCTTAGTGAATCAGATAATTTGCATGCGATCGCAATACAACTAGTCGCATCAAAACAAGGTGCCTTACCCAGAAACCTAAACCGTGCCACCCATGCTCAGATTATGACCTGGCTAAGTAATGCGGATCCTGAGTTGGGTAGTCAAGTGCATAACATCCAGGGAGCCCCCCTGAGTATTTCAGGGCTGATTGGGCATCGCCGTAAAAAAAACTTTGTCAAGGCGGGTGATGAATTCACCTTAAGAGCAGGCATTTTGCATGGAGACCTGATTTCACCCCTACTAAAGGGACTAGAAAATCATGGACTAGGGAAAGTTGTCATGGTAGATTTCCCGTTTTCCATCAAGGCAATATATGCCATGCCAGGAAGTCATCCTCATGTCGGCTCTTCCCAGTATTCACTTTTAGCGAAAGCCCCCAGTCTTGGTCAGGACATTACCCTTGAATTTCTCTCTCCCACCAGCTTCAAACAAGACCAACACATTCAACCCTTTCCTTTAGCCCATAGCGTCTTCGGTAGCCTCCTCAAACGCTGGAACACCTTTGCCCCAGAAGCCTTAGCCTTTCCCAAAATCCAATGGAATGGTTGGGTTGCTGCCTACGACCTTAAAACCAAAGCCATTCGAATGGAAGGAGGTCCCCAAATCGGCTCAGTTGGCTGGGTTAAATATAACTTTCCCGATCCAGAGCAAGCTCGGATTGCCAATATATTGGCCCACTTTGCCTATTTTGCAGGCGTAGGCCGTAAAACCGCCATGGGTATGGGCCAAACCCGTCTTAAACAACGATAATGAAACCAGATCAAGCCCACAGCAAGTCAAGGAGTACAGCATGACTCAGGTGCTTAAGCCCGATCAGTCTTATACCTTTAGCAAAATCTTTGAGCTGAAGATACCGGCTGATGAACTGGCCCAGGAGCTAGGCTATACCTTGAGCCGCAAACGGCTGGACCTACCTCGCTTTCCAGGTGGACTAGACCGGATTCAGGAACTGTGCGATCGCATCGAAGAAATCCTACCCTACGTAAACCTGGCCAGCGAAACCTCAAGACGAGAAGTTCTATATAAACTTTAGTCGCAGCCCTTTCACCCTAACCATGAATGAACATTATCTTCCCCTCGCATACCTGAATGCGTGGGAATATTGTCCTCGTCGTTTTTATCTTGAATACGAACTTGGCGAAATGCAAGACAATGCCCATCTTGTTATGGGTCGTCACCTCCATCGTAACATTGATGAAGAGACTATTCACCAAGAAGGCGATACGCGCATTTACCAACAACAATGGGTCTGGAGCGATCGTCTGATGGTCTCCGGCAAAATCGATGCCGTCGAAGAAACCCATGGTCAGCTTGTTCCCCTCGAATATAAAAAAGGTCGTATGGGCCAACACCTTAGCGATCACTTTCAGCTCTGTGCCGCTGCCCTATGCATCGAAGAACGCACAGGTCGAACGATTGACTATGGCGAGATTTTTTACCATGCTAATCGTCGACGCGAGCATGTAGCTTTTACCGATGCGTTAAGACAGGCAACAGAGGGTGCGATCGCGAATGCTCAAGCAGCCGTTACTCAATCGATTCCTGCCCCCATCGATCATCGCAAAAAATGTCAAGCATGCAGCCTTCAGGAAATTTGTCTTCCGATGGAGACCAAATCTCTCCAAGCTAGTGTCCACCGCTAATTTTTACCATGTCTTCTCTTTATATTACTCAACCGGACGCTGTTCTTAGCAAAAAGTACGAAGCTTTCAATGTTGTTCTCAAACAAGAGGATGGCTCGTGGAAAAAACAATCGATTCCTGCTCAGACTGTAGAGCAGGTAGTGTTAATGGGCAATCCCCAGGTAACGGGCGATGCTTTAATGTATGCCTTAGAGCTAGGCATGCCAGTGCACTATCTATCGACTTTTGGTAAGTATTTGGGGGCTGCATTGCCTGGCCACTCACGGAATGGTCAGCTACGGCTTGCTCAGTATGGAATGTATCGCGATACTGAGCAACGGTTACTCTTGGTGAAGGCAATGATTACTGCCAAAATCCATAACCAGTATGCGGTGCTTTATCGCCATGGCCAAAAAGATAATCCACTAAAACAACGCAAGGACATGGTTGCTCAACAGAAAACCTTGGATAAAGTACGTGGGATAGAAGGGTTGGCGGCTCGCGAATATTTTGCAAATTGGGCAAACATGTTAGACAAGTCCTGGCAATTTACAGGACGCAATCGTAGACCGCCTACTGATCCGGTCAATGCGTTGTTGAGTTTTGCCTATGCGCTTTTACGCAGTCAAGTTACGGCGGCGGTCCATATTGCTGGCCTTGATCCTTATATTGGTTATCTTCATGAGGTTCATCATGGCCAGCCTGCTATGGTGCTAGACCTGATGGAAGAACTTCGTCCGTTGATCGCTGACAACTTGGTTCTAGCAGCCATTAACAATCGTGCGATTCAACAAAAAGATTTTACTGAGAGTTTGGGGGCTTATCGGTTGTCAGATAATGGTCGCAAGTCGTTTTTGCAGGCTTTTGATCGTAAAATGAATGATGAGTTTAAACATCCTGTTTTTGGTTATCGGTGTAGCTATCGACGGGCAATTATTTTACAGGCAAGATTGTTGGCTAAATATCTGCAAGAGGGAATTGAGTATAAGGGTTTGATGTTGCGATAATGACGACGCTCTTTTACCTAATTATTTACGACCTACCTGATTCTAAAGCTGCTAATAAACGCCGTAATCGGTTGCATAAGCTCTTATCTGGCTATGGTACCTGGACTCAGTACAGTGTGTTTGAGTGTTTTCTGACAGTTATGCAGTTTGCTAAGTTACAGACTCAAGTAGAGACGTTGATCAAGCCAGATGAGGATTCTGTTAGAGTCTATGTCTTGGATTCGGGAGCCGTTAAGCGGACGATTACCTATGGGTCTGAGCAACCGCGTCAGGAGACGGCTATTATTCTGTGATGCTAATTTTTCTAAATGGCTAATGCCTGATTTCTGATTTGTTTGGCAAACTGAAGTGAGGGCAAAATCCCTTGGGGCTTGCCAAATGGCTAGAACCTTGATAATTGAATAGTTTTAGGTTTCTTAGATGGATGGGTTGCGATCGCAATCAGATCAATCTACTGCTTGGTTTTGACCTTTGCCAAAATTACAGGTAGAAGCCTTATCTGGTAAGCGTTTGGGCCTACGGACTCGCCAAACACTAATCCCGACAACCGGGACTGAAACACAGCACACATCATGAGTAGATAACTAGAGAAACCTCGCCAAACACTAATCCCGACAACCGGGACTGAAACTTCCTGAGCTGATAAGTACTTCAAAAGGGCTTTAACCTCGCCAAACACTAATCCCGACAACCGGGACTGAAACAAGCGCTTCGAGTTGGTCTTGAACGTCTTTCAGGGACTCGCCAAACACTAATCCCGACAACCGGGACTGAAACCCCTGCTCCTGGGGCTGCCCCTGCCAATTTTCCGGGGGCTCGCCAAACACTAATCCCGACAACCGGGACTGAAACACTTTTCCCGTGGCTATCATCACTCAGCCCATCGCAACTCGCCAAACACTAATCCCGACAACCGGGACTGAAACGCTATAAACCACTTGCCTTTGCTCTTGTAAGCCCACCTCGCCAAACACTAATCCCGACAACCGGGACTGAAACACATCGCCTAGAAACATTATCGATACAGGTGAGCCTCGCCAAACACTAATCCCGACAACCGGGACTGAAACAGACAATTGCCCCAGATGAAATCCGGCGTTGATAGCTCGCCAAACACTAATCCCGACAACCGGGACTGAAACTTCCGCAACGTTGAGGCTGCCAAAAAACGGGCCTCAACTCGCCAAACACTAATCCCGACAACCGGGACTGAAACGCCCCAGCGAGACGGCAGGGGGACTACTTCTATTTCCTCGCCAAACACTAATCCCGACAACCGGGACTGAAACAGCAATCCATACCCAGCTGTAGGCGGTGTAGCGGCTGCTCGCCAAACACTAATCCCGACAACCGGGACTGAAACACCTGCGACAAAATCTATATAGTAAGGGTTACGTTGCTCGCCAAACACTAATCCCGACAACCGGGACTGAAACTCTCCCCTAACCTTGTCTCTACTCTTAAATCCTCACACTCGCCAAACACTAATCCCGACAACCGGGACTGAAACCGATTGATGGTTCCACGCTGGATGTCACAGCCGCAGCTCGCCAAACACTAATCCCGACAACCGGGACTGAAACTTAGGAATTAGCCATGGGGAATAGTAAGTATTCCCCTCGCCAAACACTAATCCCGACAACCGGGACTGAAACCAAGGACGAGGAACGACAAAAATGAGAATTGAAAGCTCGCCAAACACTAATCCCGACAACCGGGACTGAAACATCACCACATTTATTTCTATTCTACCAAAGTAATACTCGCCAAACACTAATCCCGACAACCGGGACTGAAACAGCAGTTGACATTCTAGAGGTTTCATGCAGACATCCTCGCCAAACACTAATCCCGACAACCGGGACTGAAACAGGCGGTCGCCTTCGTTGATGGAAGCGATAGAGAAACTCGCCAAACACTAATCCCGACAACCGGGACTGAAACACTTCAGTGGACATATCATCAATAGGCGTAGTCTGAGCTCGCCAAACACTAATCCCGACAACCGGGACTGAAACATGGCTCGTTTTTTGTTTAGTCGATTGTAATTTGGCTCGCCAAACACTAATCCCGACAACCGGGACTGAAACATTCTAGTTATTCCGAATAGTCGTCAAGTTCAGCTCTCGCCAAACACTAATCCCGACAACCGGGACTGAAACTCTATTCCCCAGTACCCATAACCACAGTAATTGGGCTCGCCAAACACTAATCCCGACAACCGGGACTGAAACACCTTTCGGCCTGACGCTTTCTTGGGTCCTGAGTGAGCTCGCCAAACACTAATCCCGACAACCGGGACTGAAACGGCTGAATGTACTTGTGAATTATGGAACTGATGAAACTCGCCAAACACTAATCCCGACAACCGGGACTGAAACCCTGCTTCTAATCCAAAACAGTTTCCAGCGATAGGCTCGCCAAACACTAATCCCGACAACCGGGACTGAAACGAATCCTATAGAAAGAAGTCTCTGCCCAAAACCAAGGACTCGCCAAACACTAATCCCGACAACCGGGACTGAAGCCTGCATAGCACACCTGCCCTCTGGGAGCGAGTAAGCCCTGGAGTCTTTTGGTAGGGCGTGAAGCACAGGCAGACAAAAAAAGCCCAGCACTGGGCTGGGCGTTAGTACTATCTGCGCATAAGTGAGCGGCATGATCGTACTATAGGACATAGACTGCCAATTGGGTAGTCTACGTTACGCAGCTAGAGTCACGGCAAAACAGCTCTAGCTGCTGCAACGCACCTGTTCCCTGGGGGTGAATAGTCGCTCTCAGGGTTTTGTTTAACAGCGCTTGCTCGCCAAACACTAATCCCGACAACTACTTTATCGATAATAAGGCTACTATAGGCGAAACCCTATGGGGTGATCAGGTTTGGTATACCCGATTCATTACTCTAACCTCTACGCTCGAATGATGGTAATTGACCGCTGCCCATTTGACCGTATAGTTTCTGTGGCTAAACGTTCTGCCATGGGGAGTGCCTGAGTACGACGGTCAAAGATCACTAGCCAACCGTGGTCTTGATCTAAGCGGGTCAAATAGTGATCTAACTGTTCCAAACCTTGCTCTAGAGGATCAGCCTTTTTGTCTCGCCATACTTTTAGCTCAATACCCAGGATGACATCGCCATAACATAGGCAAAGATCCATGAGATCGCTACCAATGGCTTATTCGCGATCCAATGTGCCCCCACTGTTTACCACCCGGTGTAAAAATGCCATCAGCACCAGATGGGGAGCAATTTCGTGATACGCCGCACTATTGAGCAATGGTTCACCATGCTGTCGCCAAAAAGCTAAAAATGCATCTAGCAGCGCTTTAGTATCCAGCTGGCCTGCTGCCGTCAGCCAGGTGGGTGCAATCATTGGCAAACTATTTCGTCGATAAAAAGGACTAGCGGCCTTGGAATCGCCTGACTCCAAGCTGTTAAAGCAGCTTCAATGCGTTGCCCCGTTGATGATTCTGGCCAGGATGGCGGCTGACAATCTTTGGGTAAGTGCATGTGGGCATTGCCGCGCTAACTGTTTAGCATGGCTAGCTCGGTCACTCCTGGATCGTCTGAAAAGGGAGCCCCTAGTTCTGCGGAGACGACCAGGGCGGCATACTGCCCTGAGTCGGTTAGTTTTTTAGCCAGGGCAAGCATAGCGGTGGTTTTACCCACTTGCCGGGGGGCATGGAGGACGAAATAGTTGCGCTGAGCGATGAGGCGTTCTAGATTTGGCAGACGGCTACTGGATGTCACGGTGTAGTGAATCTCGGTATCACAGGGACCTGTTGTGTTAAACCAGCGAACCATAGGGTGTTTAGCGAAAAGCTTTTAATAGTCTACTAACGGGGCAAATACTTCACCAGTGCCCGCATAGATTCGCCGGATTGGGGCTGAATGGGGCGGTCGGTGGGTAAAAACTGAGTCCATTCGCTACGCTTTAGCGCATGCCCCTTGGGCTATAGGGGTCGGCAAAGTGGTGATGGTGAAGGCTGTGGATGATGGTGTTGACGGCGGCCTGGGAACCGATGATAAGGATTTTGACGGGCTCGCGATCAGGTTTGGGAACTGAGTAGAGCTGGAGGACTGACTCAGGAGAAATAGCAGGATCAGACAAGGCTAAAAAGCTTCGGAGTTGCATAGTCGACACATATACCTAATGGTTCACGCTTTTAATTTAGTTGTCCACTAGGCATACGTCAACTAATAGGTATACTTTTGTGGTGCATGATCCTCTGACACGATGTGTGTCATGGGAAAAGCTGGACGTGTTTTAAAGCAGGTTTTAGAAACCTACGACATTAGTCAATACAGCCTCGCTGCCACATTGGGTATCGAGCGTACAAATGTGTATCGTTGGGTACATGAGATGCGTGATCCTACCTCTGAGACGTTGGTGGATATTGTTAAAGCGCTACGAACACTTAACTCAGAGGCCGCTGAAACATTTGTTCAGAAGTATTTAGGTGATGTAGCTCAAGGTCTAGATTGAAAACCCTTGAATTTACTTAGGATAATGAGAATAAAAAGTTACTCAAGTAATGGAGCCACGCAGAGAGGATTATCAAAAACTTGAGCCTATTTTGGTAAGTATCCAGAAGTTGAAATGCGATATGTATGACGATGCTATTGTGCCAGTGGCTTTAGCTAACAAATTAGTATCTCTATCTAACAGACCGAGCAAAGTTTTACTTGAAAAATTTGCCTCACAAAAAACATCTGGAAGTTAATAGAAAAGCTTGTTTTACCAAGAAGCAATTTGAATACCATCAATATGCTCAAAATGCTTATCTCGAGTTACCAGAGTCCATTGATTTTCCAACGATTGAGCACCAATCCAAACATCATTCTCGGGAATGGGTTTACCCTTTCGCTTGAGGCTCAGCCGTACCTGTGAGTAACAAAGCGCTGTCTCACGGGACATAGGAACCACAGTACACGCTTCGATAAACTGTAAATACCGAGCTAGATTTTTAAGTGGCCTACCAGAGTTCTCAGCTCCAAACAACAACTCGCCAACAACAGGCAACGGTAAAAGAACATTGGATAGCTGACTCACTTTTTCAACAACAGCCTCGTTACCGTTAAGCAGCTGAATCGCTACTGAAGTATCCAAGGCGATTTCACCACGCATTTAAATCAACCTGTTCAAATTCCTGAGTGATAACCTCTTGAATATCTTTAGCCTCAGCATCATCCAAAATGCCTACAAACTGCATCCATGGTTTATCGTTTGCAGCCTGAGTTTGCTTTGGCCTTAAAAGAATCAAAAAGTCCAGCACAGCCTTTAAAAGCGTTTCAGGTAGCTGCTCCAACTCTCGCAAAATTAACTCTTTGGTGGTCATCACACTACTCCAAACCTACTTAAGGGCTTGCCCAAATTATACCCAAATCAAAATCAAACCACCTTGTTACGATTTTGACCGCTATTCAACAATCTCAAAACTCATCCTATAGGTCTGACTTAAATTGCACGTATCGTGATCCACAATATTTGTATCACTTAGTTCTAGGTTATAGAAATTAATCACATCTGTCTCAAACAAAGGTCCTGCATGCCAGGTGCCCACTTCAAGTTTAATAAAACAATCTCCAGGAATCTTAAACGCTCGAATTTGCTCCGGGTCTGGTGCACTGCCCTCACAGGCAGGAGCCACTGCCATCAGCCACTCTTTTCCCTCCAGCGAACCCAAACACTGCGTACAGGCCAAATGCCGCGTAATCTGATCAAACCGCCTACCTTTACGCTCTAGCTGCATGATGTAAAAACGCGGAATACCCCCGTCCAGTTTTAGTTGGGCCTCCTCAGAGTCATAGGATTTACCATCCCACTGGGGGCGTAGCACCTGCCCAAAGGGCCGAAACAATTCAGCAGTCAAAGGTTGAGCCGTCAGCTGTTGCAAAGTAGTTTCCATGGCGATGTTAGGGGGAGCAATCCCTATATTTTGCTGACTATTTCAAGTTGCAACAAGTCAGTTTGACGGTACGTAATCTTCCACTAACGCTTATATATTCAAAGATCGGTCAGGGGCCATAATCCCGCACCAGATTCAAAACCTAGCGCTAATTGATGGCTGTCCACTCAAGGGACAACGTCGATTGTGCCGTTTGCGATCGCACCCAAACCTTACAACACATCAAAAATGCGGCAAGGTACGTCAGAACTTATGCGATTCTGGGGAATGCACTTTTGATATGCTCTCCCAACCCCATGGATAATAAAGCAATGCTAATGATTCCGGGACCCACACCGGTGCCCGAAAAGGTCCTCCAAGCGATGGGCAAACACCCCATCGGCCACCGCAGCGGTGACTTTAGCAAAATCATCGGCGAAATCAACGAAGGTCTTCAGTGGTTATTCCAAACCAAGAATGAAGTATTAACCCTATGCGCCAGCGGGACCGGCGTTGTCGAAGCAGGCATTATCAACTTCCTCAGCGCTGGCGATAAGGTCCTCGTCGGCAGCAACGGTAAGTTCGGCGATCGCTGGGCCCAGATTTCTAAAGCCTTTGGCCTGGATGTACAAGTCATTCAAGAAGACTGGGGTGTCCCCCTAAAGCCGGAGGATTTTGGCGCAGCCCTGACCGCCGATACTGACAAGGCGATTAAGGCCGTCATCGTCACCCACAGCGAAACGTCCAGCGGTGTGCTCAACCCCGTAGAAGCTATCAACGAGCACGTCAAAGCCCATGGTGAAGCCATCATCATTGTCGATGCTGTGACCAGTCTGGCGTCCTACGATCTGAAGGTGGATGAGCTGGGTCTAGATGTGGTTGCTTCCGGTTCTCAGAAAGGCTTTATGCTCCCCCCTGGCATGGGTTTTGTCTCCGTCAGTGAAAAAGCCTGGGCTGCCTATGGGAATGCTACGCTGCCTAAGTTCTATATGGACCTGGGTAAGTACCGGAAATCCTTTGCCAAAAACAGCACGCCCTTTACCCCACCGGTTAACCTGTACTTTGGCCTCCAGGCCGCTCTGGAAATGATGAAGGCAGAAGGACTGGAAAATATCTTTGCTCGCCACGAACGTCAGAAGCAGGCTTGCCGCGCCGCAATGAAGGCTCTGGGGCTGCCACTGCTGGCTCCCGATGATTACAGTAGCCCCGCAGTCACTTCCGTCATCCCTGGTGACGTTGTGAATTCTGAGGATATTCGGTCCACTATGCGCAAGCAGTTTGACATTGCTCTAGCAGGCGGTCAGGACCATCTGAAGGGCAAGATCTTCAGAATTGGACACTTGGGGTTTGTGTGCGATCGCGACATCCTCACCACCATCGCGTCCCTAGAAACGACGCTACAAATCCTCGGGTATGAAGGCTTTGCCCCCGGCAGCGGCGTATCGGCGGCAAGCCAGGTATTGCGGTAGAGCAATGGTCTCGGCAAAATGCTAATGCTTTCAGTTGTCCAGGCTCCCTAAATCCCCCTTTCTTGAATGCCCCTTGGGCTATACGTTGGGGGGCTTTGAGTTCCCTAACGATGATAAATCCTAAGGAAATTGAGTTTCTGAAGCCCCCATTATTGGGGGGTGGGGGCCTCCAACCAAGTTTGCCTTTTGACAAAACCTCTAAGCCTATTCCCCCGCCAAAAACGTGATCTCAACTTGATCACCTTCTTTTAACCCCAACTCCGCTGCCCGACCCAGGCGTAGCTCAATGACATTGTCCACCAGCAGATTGCCTGGACCATAGGTAGGGCAAGGGTCTGCCCCACAGGGCGGGGCCTCGAAAATGCCCTGCACTTCGCCTCGATATAAAAACACCATATCCAGCCCCACGGGCACATTTTTCATCCAGAACCGGGCAGGTCGTGGTCGACTAAAGGGAAATAACATCCCTCGGTTATCGGGTAGAGCCTCGCGAAACATCAGACCTAGCTGTTGCTGGCGCGGGGTTGCAGCCACCTCTAAGTCAAAGGTTTCACCGACAATGGTCGCTTGAGCGGTAATGGGAAGCACTTGGCCAGGTCCAGTGAGTACGATGGAATCAGAGGCAGCGTCTGTCACAGAAGTGCCAGAGGAAGCTGTAGGTTCTGTGCTACTACAGGCCAGCAGCAGACAACATAGAGCGGGTAACAGAAAATATTGCTGCTTATGCCAATCGGCCACGCTTGTCTTCCTCTAATGAACATCACAATTTTTGTGGGCTACGTTGTTGCTGTGTCCCTTCGGCTCCCGGTTACCTCAGGGCACCCACAAGAGTATGCCCCTACCAGATTTGTCCACCCTACGTTTCACGTAATACGTATCCAACGCCGCGAACGGTTTGGATTAAGCGCTTTTCGCCTTCTCCATCGATTTTTAAGCGCAAATAGCGAATATACACTTCAATCACGTTGGATTCACCCATGAAGTTGTAGCCCCACACGTTTTCTAGGATCTGTTCGCGGGTCAAGACTTCGCGGGGGTGCTCCATTAAATATTTGAGCAGCTCAAATTCTTTCATGGTCAGGTCAATAACCCGGCTGCTGCGCATGGCCTGACGGTTGGTGATGTTGAGGGTAAGCTCACCAAACACTAACTGTTCAACACCGTACTCACTGGGCTGTAAATACGCGCTGACCAAGGCTAGAAATTCATCGCTGCGGTAGGGTTTGAGAAAATAATCGTCGGCCCCAGACTCAATACAGGCCACCCGGTCGTCCAGGTTGTCACGAGCCATCAATAGCAGCATGGGGGTACGATCACCTTGCGATCGCAACTGCTGACACAGGTCTAATCCCGACTCGCCCGCCAACATCCGATTGACCACAATCAGCGCCGGGTGACGAGTTTGAACTTCCTTAATGCCTGAATCTATCGTGGTCGCTACCAACGGAATGTAACCGGACTCACGCAGATCGTTACTGACATCCTGGGCCAATTCTTCATTGGCCTCCACTAGTAAAACACAGGGGGCCGCATCAGATGCACCCATAGGATCAACCTCCCGCTTTGTATACGCGCATCGCAAACTGTAACTTTAAATTCGCGGATTATTACTACGCAAATACTAGCGCGTGCTCATCCAAACACCATAAGTTAAAAAATGTATACAAAAGAGCGACCCTGTAAAGGGCGTCAGTATCCCCCCTAAGCAACGCACCGCCATCGAGACATGTTATGCAAACTCAGGGTCGGATGAACTGTATTCTCAAGAACCTGGATAAAATGTCCGCAGAAGAATATACAACAATACGAGAGAATGCTCACCCATGGTATCAACAGCAAATCTCTTAGTAACACTTCATAGTTCCTAGACATTACATCTAGTTACTTTAGGCAACCATAAAGAATGCTCAGAATAACGGACATGAGGGTTTACAGGAGATCGTTTTCTCCTATTATTATTAACAAGCGTAAAAAGCTCAGTAAGCCATCTGAGCTCGGACTCAGAGTGTACTACCAACAAGCAGCTCTTATGAGCAGGACACAAACCATTTAGGGTGCATCTCTTTTACTCCTTGCTCTCGCTTATAGAACACAAGTTTGTTGCTAGCTAAACACAGTATCGTTTAACTAGGCCCAGAGTTGTTAACTAACTGAGCCCAGAATTAAGCTTACATGGCATTTTTACGCTAGGTGTCTATTAAACATTTTGAGCAGACCAGGCGGCAATTGCCAATTCTAGCGCCTCAACAACAACTGTATTCATAGACTGTTCTTTATCACACGCTAGTTGCTTGATTGCCTTCTTCACCCGAGGGGGTACATAAATTGTCATTTGTTCAGTTGGCATGGTTCGTTCTGGCTATGACTTATAAATTGAGTTTAGGACACTCAATTAGGCAACAGTACGGGCAAATGGCCGATATTAGTCGTCACAAAGGCGCAACTAGTCCTGTTATCAAAAAAATGTTCAGATCGCGAGCTTAGCTTTCAATAACGCATACAATACCCGTGAGAGATCTCGACGCTGAACAATGCGCCGATCCCTTGGCGTACCGACAAAGGCGGCTTCATGGTGCTTAGGCATTGCTTTTTTGACTAAGAAGCCCAGCTGCTGACGAGTCATGGCCTGGTCTGGAGCAAACCGCCCCCGCCCCACACCCGCCACCATATTTTGGGCCTTAAGGGTTTCAATATTGCTATAGGCCCAGTGCTGGCCAGGTTGTACATCTCTGAAAGATGGCTGAGCTGGAGTATTTTTTTCTAGCCCTAAGAGACTAACTAAGGCTGTACAAACAACCGCACGGCTAACGCTGGCATAGGGGCGAAAATGCAGGTTTTTCTCATTCTCGCTATTGACGATTCCCGCCGCTGCCATTACCTGAATGGCTTCAAAATCTTGGTCCGTATGGGCTACATCATCAAACCATACAATGGGAATACCATTGCGGGTCAAAAAGCCCTGTAGCTTGCGTAATAAGGACTCATTCCGAACAATCTCACGGGGTTGTTTTCCAGTCCACACACTAAAGGCTGCCAAAAAGCCACCAGCCTCACCAATTGCCCATTCCACCGGGTGCATCCGATAGGCGGCATTGGTAATGTGGGTGGTGCCAATACTTTTAGCTGATAAAACTAAGCCATCTGTATTGATAGGAACCAGTGCCCCCGCTGGTAAAGTGAAGGGTAAGGCAATGACATCTTTCCCGGTAGGGCTCACATGACCATCCACCAGATTGCCATGGAGGTCTAAGTAGTGATATTGACCAATGCCCAGCGTATCGTTAAAAGTACGGGCACGTGCCTGATTCGGAAAAAAGCTAGCAGCCACGTCTTCATGGCGAATGGTGGTCATAGCAATGCCTCGACGGGCCTCTCGAATGTAGGGTTCCAGGGCAATGCCATCCTTGGTCCAGGTGAGATCTCCTCGGGGTTTGAGATCAGGTGAGCCATTGGTTTGCAAGTAGTGAATATAGGCCTGCGCTCGGGTACGTGCCCGGGCAATCTGTTGTTGTCGCTCTGAGCGATCAAGCCCCACCAGGTAGCCAGTGCGATAGTCGTTACCACAGCACTGACCCCGCTCCGGGTGGCTCGATGTTCCCCAATTAATCACGGCCACATCGCCAGGGGAGATTGTTTTTTTGTACAGAGAACGTCGTAACAAGCGACGATAGCGAAAAATACCAAACGCATTAAAGAAATCGCGTTTTTTCCAAACTGTGTTTTTGCGGACCCAAAAGTCTCCAGTAAATTCTTGTAGGTTGAGCCATGGTACCCGTCCGTATTCTGTTGGCATACCAATGGGCACCCCTTTTCCAGGCTGCGTACGTTCCACTAACACATCAAAGGTAAATGACTGTTGGCACTGGGGTCGGGCGTCCTCTGGCAAAATTGCTTCGTCTGTTTCGCTGCGGGCCTCTTGTCCCACCCGTGAGGGTACATCGCCCACCTCTAGCAGATCGCCTAAATCAGTGGCTTCTACCACGACCTTGGCATACACCGTAAACC
>NZ_QXHD01000003.1:544977-569191 GCF_011009555.1 Adonisia turfae CCMR0081
CAAAAGTAACACCAGCTCTAGCGTTAGATACTGCTGTTCATTGAGATGTTTACGGCAAATCGTTTGGTATACTTGAGGCAACATTTTATTTTTTGTGGGGGCTGCATAGTCCCCTATTTTTTTGCCCTTTTAGTTTCCCAAATCATTGCCGACTATAGGCTTGAAGTTCCTTGTCACCCTTTAAGCAGAAAAACTTTCAAGTTTGTGTCTAACACTGCTAGACGAAGATTTAGGAGCGTTTAATCAATCCGATCTTCCAATTTACTCCTATTTTGGTGAAAAGCACTGTGATGTCATTGCTTTGCTAAAACATCTGTCTAAGGCCAACAATAAGGGACAACGGGAATTAGCGAGATTTACGGATTTTATTAACTCATCAGTGATCGTCTCTTATAAGACAGATGGTGAACTTTTCAGTCGCCTTTTACGTGTCGATCAGAGTATTCTCGCTCAAGAGCTATGTGGTTTAGGCCTGTACTTTCCAAAAACTGAACAAGATATCTCTCGCTACAGTTCACTTGCCTTGTATCAAAGTGTCGATTTAGTCGGCTTGTACAAAACAATCTTCAACTGTGGATGATGAGGTTTGCGATCGCAACCTCAATCCCATCACTCTAACCCCTCAAAACATTGCTGAATTACCCCCCGGTTATGCACTCCCATCTCCCAAGCCAACTTCCCTTCCTCTGAAGTCAACCACTGCAGCGCCGCCAATTCAGCCGACGATAGCACCTTAGCCTGGCCCCCCTGCGTAACCCGGTGGACCCCAACGGCATACCCAAAGCCTACCCCACCAAACATCAATAACGCTGCTATCCCCAAAGCCGGTAAACCTCCCCGTATCCAAAACTGTTTATCGCTGACCCGGTCAATCCGCTCACAGTGCTGAGTGACCGCTTCTTCCACCACCTGACCCAGTTCCGTAGCCAATTCCTTGGATAGGTCGAAATGCTTCTGAGCCAATATCCCCCGAAGCTGCTCTTTGAGGTCTTGAGAGATCGCCCCAAAGCTTTTAACTTCGTGTTTTACCTGGTCCTGAAACGCTGCTGGTACATGGGCTAGCTGACTCAGGTTCTGGAGATTGGCCGCATAGATGGAGCTAATCACTGCTGCAATTGGGTCTGTTACCCGGACCCCATACTCGGCCAGGATTTGAGTAACTGCCTGCTTCGCCTCAGCACCATATTGCTTGAGAACGGAATCAAGAGACTTAGGAGTGTGATTTGTAGCTATCGTCATCGACTTACCTCATGGGATGGTGGATTATGATAATGTTGTGCCCGTAGCATTTCCTGTTGCGCCTGGGCACCCAGAGTTTCAAATTGTTGTGCGTCATTAGGCGTAATGGTGACGTGCCTGAGTGTCCCCTGCTCCACCTTGAGTAAGGGTTTACCGTCATAACTAGTCACCGAAAAACTCAACCCATCGGGCGAACCGCGTAGATGATACTGATCGATATTGGTGGCGAGATGTTCATCTGCCTGAGGCTGGCCCCATTGGGTCAGAATGTGCTGCGTACGCTGAATAAAGCGCTCAGATAGAGCAAAGGCTCGATTGTCCGCCGCCATGGCTCTAGCATCCCGTTCGGTAAACTCTCGTTCTCCACGACCCACCTGGGCGATCTGGGCCTGATGCTCCGGTCCCCGCTGCATTAATGAAGCCTTTCGGTACCAATCTCGCAATTCATCGAGGGCCGGAGCACTCAGGAGGTCTTGTTCCAGATGCTGATAGGCCTCTGGTTGGTGGCACAGCTGCTCATTCCAGTCATTGAAATCACTCTCTGGATAGAGCGTGCTAGCCTCGGGTATCTGCTCCAGAACCCGCGCACTGAGATTCATCCCGGCAGCATCGTTATTGAAGGCAGTCAGTACTTCTCCACCCTGGTCAATGTGGTGCTGGAGCTGCTCGACAGGTAATGGACTGTTGCCATTGAGAGCCAGATAGAGGGTGTGGTCATTGCGCTCCATGGCTGCTAACGATAACGCCTCAATGGGGGATTCGGTGATCACAATGCGCTGAGTGTCAGCACCTGTGTGAAACAGAAACCAGCCGTCTGATTTGGATGAGCCTTTGGTGATGTGTTTGTAGTCACTACCCGTGCCTCGAATGGCATAACCGGTAATGGCTCCAGCCCTGAGTGTGTTGGAGACTTCTCCTGTGAGCCTATCTTGGTGCAGCTGCTGCATGGTGAACACTGCATTGCCGCGCTCATCGGCAAAGACAATGCCCTGTTGGAAAGCTTGATTGACGATATCCGCTGGAATCTGTCGGTCCTGGGTGAGGTAGGTATGGACCTGACCCCAGTTGGTTGAAGCCATTTTCGGAATTACTAGGGGCTCTACTGTAGGCTGCTGAGCCGCTTCCAGGATGGCCTGGGCTTCTTGGAAAGACGGAACAGGCACCATGGATTCTCCAGTGAGCCATTCCACGGCTTGCTTAAAGTCCCAGTCTTCATTGACGTGGAGGACTAGGTCGATGCATCCACTGCCGCCTTTATGGGCATGCCAATCATTGAAAAGACCCTTGTTGGCAGAGATGGAAATGACATGGCTCCCAAAGTGCCACTTAGACTTGTCGGACGTGTAGCGTTCTAACCCGAGGGAAATTGCGACCTGTTCTAAATTCATGGCTCGTGCCTGGGTAATCAACGCCTCACGATCCTGCTGGACTATCTCCCGTTGAGCGTTAGCGCTCAAGGGTTCTAGTGGGGAGATTTCTAGTGGTTCTGGATTAGGTGGTGAGATCTCATTGTGTTGAATGGGGTCTGTCGGTTCAGGATTTTCCCAACTGGGATCAGCTCCTGCTGCATCCAGAGAATAGTCTCCAATGCTGGTCGGTCCATCCAATAGAGATGGCTGAATCTCTTCAGGTTCAGGAGACTTCGGTGTGAATTCTTCTGGAGAAGAGTCTGATATTGCCTCTTTTTTAGGAGGCTTTGATATTATCTCTTCGGGTTCAAATATTGGCTCTTCTTCACGAGTGATTGTCGCTTGAGCCAACTGTGTCCGTGCGGCTTCGCCAAAGCCCTGGGCACGGATATTCATAGCAAACATCTTGGCAAAGGTGCGGTCACCCCCTTCATAGACTCGATGCTCCCCACCACGAAACGCATCCTGCGTAGCCGTTTGGTCCAACTGCAGAATGCCATCGGGCAAGATATTAAAAACCATTTCCCCATCATGAACGAGGTCCCCATTCACATCGATGTAATGGGTGAGATAAAGCTGATAATGGTTCTCGGCTAGTTTGTGGGCTTCGACAACGAGAGGTATGTAGGGCTCATTGAGAATCTTGAGATGAAAGTCATCACCTTTTACCACCTTTTCCGCTAGGTCTGCCTCATAGAGAAATTTAGAGACAAACTTCTCCGCCATTCTCGACTGATATTTGCTCAAGGCGACTCGTTGGATCGGTTGGGTGTTGTCTGAACGTTGAGGTTCTTCAATGGTAGTTTCTAAAGCAGGTTCAGGTGCAGAATTCTCCTCAGCGGTTACTCTTTCAGTCACTGTCAAAGATTCTGATTCATGATCAGAGGGTGAGATTGCATCTCCTTTTGCAAACAATGCCTCTAACGACTCAATGTCTTGCGGTGTTGGAGCATCCACATAGGGCACCACATTGCCTTCAATAAACTCATCTTCCACATCCAATACCTGACCGTCGGGAGCCACTTCCAACTCAGGAATTTTGACGCCCATTTGTTCTCGGGCCTCAGGTAAATATCGTGGGTCTATACAGGCAATCGGATTAATTGTGATGATGTAACTAAGGGTACGCTCTGCATTCTCAGGTGGTACCAATGCCCGCATAGTGTCCCCACGAGAGACAAAGTCTTTCCCAATGCGGTCAATCAATAGCGAATTGAGATAATAGGCCCCACCGGTTTCCTTGGCTCTGGGTGCTTCTAAAATCAATCCTTCTCCACTACCATGGAGTCGAATCGACAAACTCCCATCCAAGGTTTTAAGTCCACCGCGTCCTTTGGTTACCTCTGTTAGAAATGTGTGGACCTGCTGAGCGGTTTCAAAGACCACCGGTTCATTGCGGAGCTTGTCGGCAATATCAAAAGACTTGGGTAGCAATAGCCCCTGACGAATGCGACTCTTGTGATCCGTAAAGTTGAGCAGCTTGCCTTCCGGATAGCGATCGCACGCCTTCACCAAATTCCCGGTCAATACCTGCCGCTGCTGCCTGACATCCTGCTGCTGGAGATCAAACAGTTCGTAAATGGACTTCCCGGTCCACATATCTTGCTCGACCGGTTCCATGGTCAGCGCTTCCTTGACAGTCTTACCTTTGCGCTGGGTGCTATTGAGGGCGGATAGAGGGATGGCCATGGATTTAACATCGCCATTGCTGAGGGCCACTCGGAGATGCCAGGAACTGGGAACTGAAGGTGCGCTGCCGCGATCGCAATGCTCCACTCCAGTAACCACCCCATAAAACGTATCTGCCGTAGTTTGATTTTGCTGTCGTGTAATGCGCACCGAGGTCCCTACCGAAAAATCTTTCAGCTGTTTCGTGACAAATGCCAGCTGCGCATCCAGCTTTTGGGTGAGCTTGTCGATCTTCTCCTGGGCAGGAGCTTCAGCTCCTTCAGGAAGGCTTTCCAACTGTTGTCGTTTGAGCACTTCTAGACTGGCCAGTTTTCTGTTCTTGTAATGCTGAGTACTGGTGGTGACCGATTGAATCATGGTCTCTGAGCGTTCATGACCCTGGTCCTTAAGACGGTCCCAATGGGCTTCGGCAACCTGCTGACTGAGGGGCTGTTCTAAAAACTCCCGTACCTGGTGAGCTACCTGCACCTGTGTGAGTGGTTTACTCAGAGACTTGGCGTCAATGACTTCGAGATAAACCGGTCCACTAAATTCAGTTTGAAACTTAGTGTCTGCAGGTACCACTTCCATCCGGGCAATGGTGCGGGCATCCAAATCCAGCTGGTCGGCCTGGAGAAGACTTTCTCCCATGGCTTCCTTTTGAGCCACCAGGTCGGCATAGCCCGTCTCAATGAGCTGGTAGGTCCGCTCCTGTTCGGCTACCGGCAACAGCGGTAAACGTCCCGTCACCTTGGATACCAGGTCTAAATCATTGTCATTGGCCCTGCCTAGTGGGTCATCCAGTTGCTCATTGAGTTCGGGCATTTCTTCGAGCAGCTGGGTAATCACCGTCTCGCCGTACTCATTGAAAAAGTCCACGACACCCTGAATAGAGGTGGCTGTTTCCCGGTCTGCGGTGACATTGGCATTAAGGGTAGCCATCTTACGGCTGAGGATGGCAGCGGGTCGTTTTTCGGCGGGTAAGTCTGTTGTCAGTAGTTTGTAATTGGGCAGCTCCACCTGGCCGGTGCGGTGGATGCGTCCCAGGGTTTGCATAA
The DNA here is from genome assembly GCF_011009555.1 of Adonisia turfae CCMR0081. Classification (GTDB taxonomy): domain Bacteria; phylum Cyanobacteriota; class Cyanobacteriia; order Phormidesmidales; family Phormidesmidaceae; genus Leptothoe; species Leptothoe turfae. Next base: position 550,352 of record NZ_QXHD01000003.1, read on the forward strand.
AGGTGTTAATGTCCCGGCTGGCCTGGGCCACAATCATTACCCGTGGCCGTTGGTCGGCAAAGGTTTCTGAGGCATGGAGAGAAATGCCAGTGGAGCCGGAGCGGTTGATAATGATGACATCCGCCTGGCCGCTGTTAAAGTTATTAACTGCTGCGATTTTGCCATTGGTGGAAATCTCTTTGGCTGAACGAGTCTTGTAGACAGCTGAGCCATCGGCGTCATAGTCAAGAACCGATTTTCGTCCCGTGACTTCAGTGGTGTTGTAGCCTGCTTGTTCCAGGCGTCCTCGGATATAGTCAATGGGGCTAATGGGAATCTGGGAGAGATCGCTATCATCAATAATGTCTCGGGCTTCCATGTAAGCGGCCATACCATCGATGCCCAGTTCCTCATCGGTCATGGGGCGGCGGTCTCTGCGTCCAGCATGGTCACTGATGGAGATATCACGGGAGCGCTCCAGATAGCGGGCCAACAGATCTGAAAAGGTAATATTGACCCGGTCTCCGGGTTTAGCATCATGGGTCTCCGCCCAGGCATCGATAAAGGCTCCCATAGTATTGTCTAAGGCGATCACCGGCTTGCGTCCGGCTTCTAGTTCTTGAATGGTGGTCTGAACTGTCGCCTCTGCCTTTTGAGCCAACAACCCCTGCTCAATGCAGTTGTGCATCAGGCTGGTAAAGTTAGTGGATTTTACGCCCACCTGGCCGATGGCATTGTCCAGGGCCATGCGTTTGGCTTCTTTTCTCAGTTCCTTGCTGAGGCGTTTCACTTCCTTGTGCTTAGCCCGATCAAACGCATTAATAGCCCGCATCGCCGCCGAAAACTGATCCGCAGTTTCTTTATCGGCAGGAACGGTGAGCGTGTCAAAGGACACCCTTTCAAAGGAACGTTCCCGGCGCATCATCTGACCGGACTTAACGTACTTGGCCGCAATCACCTGTTGGAGCGGTACGCCACCTACCCGCAGAGTGACTTCTAATGACCGATGTTTGCCCACCGCGTAGCGCAGATCGGTACTGCGGGCATAGAGGTCCATGACATCAGGCCGTTTGGAATAGGTGGCACTGCTGTAGACCACGCCGCCGCCACTGGCCAGCGTCGTATCAATCAACTCGCGCATAAATTCGGCCCGGTTGGGTGGTGCTCCATTAATCTGCCAGCCGGTCTGGGGAGACCCGCCCGCTTCGTGGCTTTCATCGCAGATAAAGATGGCTCCCCGTTCAGCCAGCGATCTTAAAAAGTGTCGCCGTAGGGGTTCTTTTTGAGCCACTGTTTGAATCTGGCTGTAGGTGGTAAACACCGCATCATAGGAGCCCAGATTGCCTAGCCCCATCAGCCGGTTCATTTCTTGTTCCTGCTGGTTATGACTGCCAGTGCGCAGCATCGCCCCCTTACCCAGGTCAATCTTGGCATTACTGTCGGTCACAAAGGGAGCAAAATCTCTTACGCCGATGGTTTCTAGGTCCCGCAGAATGTCCTTGTACAGGGCATTCTTTTGGGTGAAAAACACCACCGGTTTTCCCTGGCGAGTGCTGTAGGCCATCAGGGCTGCACACTGACAACCCTTGCCAATGCCTGTTTGGTCACCAATGACAAAGCCATTACCTTGGTTGAGATTACTAATGGCCAGCCCAATGGTGTCAATCTGTTCCGCGTAGAGCCGCTGGTGTAATTCACCAATGGAGCTGTAGCCCAGGCTGGTGCGGACAAATTCATCGATGTTGCCATGCTGTTGCTCAAAGCGAGTGAGAGCCACCTGGGCTGAATTCGCCATATTGCGCGGAATCAGGGTATCCATGGGACGACCCTGACTGCGCGGTTGATAGGGCACTTGGGTGGTGTCTTTGGGGGTGGAAACAGGTTGAGCCATGGCGGTTGCTAGGGTTTCACTGTATCGAGCCAGGTGTGGAGGGTAGTGCTGTTGTGCAGATCCAGCCCGTTGGAATAGAGGGAGCTGTCTGGGGTTAGGGGCGGTATGGTCAGGTCGGCTGTATTCAGAACTATTCTGACGATCTCGTTGCCCTGGACTAGTGTCTGTGCCCAGTCCTGACACCACTGAATCTTGCCGTCTTCGTCCTCCAGACTGTCCGGCAGGTTCGGTGGCATCTGGGTGGGGGCGGTCTGGGAGAGAAACTGACTCAGGATTTGGTGAATGTCCGTCAGACGATAGCCTTCTGTCGTCATCGCTTCCCACATCAGCCAGCTCAGACGTTCCTCCATCAGTGTCCGATAGATGCGGTCCGTCAGGTGGGTGTACTCCTGGGGGACCTTCACCGTGAGAATCTCTGGACTCTTCTGGGGGCTCCAAAGGTAGGGATAGGTGGGATAGGGGAACATCGGGTAATCTCTCCTTAAGCTGGTCAAAGGTGTTGAGAATGGGCGGGACATCTACGGCGGGCAAGGCTCGAACAAAGGGATCATCCCGCGATGACCGTCGCCCCTGAATCACAATCAGATCAATATCGGCACCGGCTCCCTGTTTGGCATAAAGGTCACCATCCAGGGTGAGATGATTGGTGACGGTGTAGTGGCGATAGAGAGTAAAAAAGAAGCCACGGGTTTCACGCTCGTTGTATTGGTTGGCGCGATACTCATCGGTGATCTGTTGAGTACGACGGTGGGGCGCAGCAATGATTAAGACCGCTCGACCGTTATCCTTGAGCGCATCAAGGGCCTTAAAGGCAATGGCATGGTCTAGCTGAGCACTCCAGGTATCACCAATGGCAAACCGTTTGCTGTGACCCGTTGTCGGATCTCGGGCACGACCAAAGGGCGGGTTGGTAATCACCACATTAGCAATGCTTTGACCAGGACTATAGTCACAGGCATCATGTTGAGTCAGCTGTGTGTATCCCTGGTGTTGAAGTTCTGTCAATCGGTCACTGTTTAGTTCGTTGCCGATGACCAGGGCTGGATTCGCCGAAATGAGTAAGGCTCCATTGCCTGCAGTGGGTTCATAGACGGTGGTGTTGGCATCAATGCCTGCCAGGGTGGCAGCAAAATAGGCAATGGGAATGGGTGTGCTGTAGGCTTGCTGGGCCATGGAGGTGGAGGTGCGCACGGCCAAACGAGGCTGATGGCTGAGTAAATCAGTCAGTCGGTCAAAGGCCTGGTGGGTAGTGATGGGTGGTGCAAGGAAATCACTGCCTGAGATTAAAATCCGAGCACTGCGGACGATAGCTTTTTCAATGGCTTCATCCACTTGTTTGTGGTCGGAGGAGAGCGGATCCAGGGACTGGTCCAACTGATCATTGGCAAACTGTCGGGCCTGCACGATGGTGGAAAACCCGTTTCCAGTCAGAAAATGGGCCTGAAACTGCTGAATGAGTGTCTGTTGGTCCGCTAAATCCATGGATTAGGCCGGTAATTGGTCTAGTTCGCCGGAGCGTAGATAGAAGACGGTTGCTTTAACAAGATTGGTAATGGTAAGAGGCACCTGGTCTTCAGTGGGTTGCCATTGCTGAAGTTGTTGCACCATCCATTGATTCCAGGTAGGACAACAAAAGACGGTTTGCATATCGACAGGCCAGGGTTGCATCCAGTCTGGAACGGTATCGTGTTCGGTTAGTTCATAGGCTTGGGCTTGAAGGAGGGCTTGAATATCGATGAGTTCTTTTCCCAACTGGGTAAAATCATCGGCGGTTTGGGCAGTGAGTAAATTCATGGGTACAGTCGACATGGAGGACACCGGAGCAAAGAACCCATCTATGGTGACCCACGCCGTGCAATTTGCGGCGGCTGTTCTGGTAAACGACCATCCAGGTCATACCAGTGATGAGCCGGTTCGGATTGGGCTATAAGGGTGACTGTTTGTTCAGACAAAGAAGTGATTGTTGAGACAACCTCTGGCTGAATCGTCATCATCTGATCTCCCGAGAGATAGTTGATGACGTAAAGCTCATCCTCTTGGGCACGGATAATGAGACCACCAGGATAATCCGTGCCATTAACAGTGATGGATTCATTGTTAGGCACGATAAGAATGAGTTCTGTATGGGCTTGGTCATCAAGCAGGACCTGATGATTACTGGCCTGAACGGTAAGAGACTCCGTTGTTTCCCACAGCCGTTCACCGGACATGATGTCGTAGGCACTTAAGGGAGCTGTACTGCTGATATGGGCTTGGGGAGTAACGTCACGCAGTACTGTGAGATCTGTAGACGAATCAGGTGTTTCTGGAGTCTCTACGTCAGAGTTCTCAATAGTGGGTGACGGCGGCAGTAGTGAGACCGCTTCCGAAGTCACATCAGGACTATCTGTAGGGATGTGTGGTTCCGAGAGAGCGAACTCAGTCGGTTCTTGCCCTACTGGAGCTGGTGGCTCAGGTAGTGGAAGACTTTCAGATGTGCTTGCCACTGGCACTCGTTCAGGACGATAGGTGACAAATTGCGGGGCAATTGTCTGGGGTATGGGCACAATGGCTGGTGGTGGTGGTACAACAGTCGGGAGATTATGGGGAATGGGTTTGTCTATCTGAACGGGTTGAGCTGCCTGAATCAGCGGATAATCTGATGTTAATGGTTGTGCATCAGGTTCTGTGGGTTGATTACCCAGAATGACAGGTGGTGTCAAAATGCCTGCGGCGAGGGTGTAGGAAATAAGGGTTTTGACCATGATGGAATTTACCGTTCGAGATCTGGACTGCGGGATGGTTGTGGCATAGTTTGTTGTTGCTGTGTAGTTTGCTGCCAAGCCCGGTCAAAGGTGGCCTTTTCCTGGGGTGTCATCTGGGACGAAATCTCACCTTGAGCTGTGGACGAAGCGACCACCCGATTGTCCGCTTTGTTGTAAATCACCAATGAGCGATCCTCATGGCGAATAATGCCTTGGGATTGGGTTGCTAGCTGATTGGTATGGGCCAGGCCCAGCTGATGATGGGCAAAGGAAATGGCTTTACTGCCTTCAGGAGCCAGGTCTTCGAGATAACGCAGCTGGGTATTGCCCGTAGGGTCAGCCATCACCTGATCTAGTCCTACTGACTGGGTGCGTGTATGGACCCGAGCAAACTGTTGGCGCTGTTCGTCGCTGAGATTGTCCTGGAGGATGTGATACTGATTGCCGTGCTTTTCAAAGCTAAAGAGCGTTTGATTGTCCTTGTCACGCACTTCGTAGCGATTGTCGTTTTGGAGAATGTCAAAGTCTTCTCCGGCGTACCGTTTAGGTGGTTTCGGTTGAATCGGTTCACCGTAGGATTCTATGAGTTCGTCCGCGATCTCAGCCATGGGCTCTGCAGGTGTTGGTTCGGCCCATGGATCATCGATGGTTTGACTCGGTTCTTCAGACGGAATGACCTCAGCAGGTGCTGTTTCTACCTGGAGTGCTTCATTCGTTTCCGTCATCTGCCCCTGAGTATCTACCAGATCGGCAAAGAAAGCTGCCATCGTCTGAGAATTGTTGTTGTCTCCAGGTGTTGGAGCGGTATCAGCAGCAGGTACCTGATCAGTTTCTTCAGTTGTTTCAGTAAGCTCAGCCGTTGAAATTGGTGTGGCCTGAGAGGAAACAACTGTGGGTGTGATGTCCTCAACAACAGGTTGTGCAGTGGGTGTTGCCACAATAGGCGAAGTGGGCACTGAGTGATCAATGTCTAAACTCGGCGCATCGATGACGGTAAATAAATCATCCACGGCACCATTGGTGGCTGCAGCGGCGGCATCCGGTGTGTATTCACCATAGTCAGCTGCTAAGTCAGCCAGTGCCGCTGCTTTTTCTTGCACCGCTGTACGGTCTCGCTGAAATTCAAAGACAGTCCAATCGAGGCTTTTATCAACTGCTGAATAAATGCCATCAGGTGTGACTGAAAAGCGATATTGTTCTGTTTCAAAGGCAAGATTGCCGTCACCTTGAAGTTCCCCACAGCGTTCAGTTGTAACGGCGATAATATCAGCGGCCTGTTGTTGAGATCGCGTGAGTTCTAACTCAGTGGGAGGTCGGGTTCTGTTTTGGAACCACTGTAGACCCCGGTCCAATGCCTGTCGTGTGAGACGAGCGGCTGTTGTCAGCATCTGACCCGTAATCGCGCCATTGGTGCGGACGGCTTCGCGTTCTTCGGCATCCAGTTGTGTGTATCCCGTTTGCATTGGACAATCTCCTATCGATGTGACTTAAATGCGTCTGGATATGGTTTGGGGTGAGGCGGTGAGGGCATTGCCTGTTGGCATCGTGGTGTCGTTGCTGCGGGTGAGAGGTAGCTTGGTCTGAAATTCCTGTTCTCGAATGGTGACCGCTTTGGGATCTTGAGGGGTATTGCCGATACCTCGTGAGATCAGGCTATTCCTGAGCTGTTCCCAGCACTGGATGCTCAGGGTTTGGGCCTTGATCTCACGGGGAGTCACCTTGATTTTGAGCTTCTGGGGAACTGAGCCTTCTTTACGGCTGCCATAGGCGGGGTTGATGTAAATGCAATGACCTTGGGGCAGTCGGTTAAACTGTTCTGGCGCAAAGAGACGACGGGTACGTTCTTGATCCGCACGAGTGATGCTGCTTTTGCCACTGCCGGTATTGCGGGACTTCGACTTGTAGCGAATCTCTTCATCGCCAAGCATCCGACTAAACATGTCAGCGGATTCCGCACTTTGGGGATTGAACATAAATTTTGAGGCGGTGCCGCCAAAGATAGCCTGGGCTAGCTCTTTTCCATAGGCTTTTTCCAACTGCGTCTGGTTTTGATAGCCGATGAGAGTACAGAGGCCATCTTCCCGATTTTCATTGAGCCACTGCACCAGATTGGGCAGATACAGCGTGGGTAACTCATCCAAGACAACTACCAGTGGATCTGTACGAGGCCGGGTAACATTGCGGGTGATCACCATGTGGAGAACAGTGGCTACCAGAGGCCCGACCACATCCCTCTTATTACGGTCCATGCCAAAGATGAGCAGTCGTTTCCCGGTCATATCCAAGGGCAGGGTGGACTCTCCACAAAAAGCTGGTAGCATGCCCGCTTTCATAAATCGGGTAAAGACCAGTGCTGCTGTGGAGACAATGGAGGCGACGGTCTTTTCAGACTTGGCGGTACTTAATAGCTGACCAAAAGCCACACCAACCCAAGGATTCACCGCATTAATGCCTTTGAGCCGGTTAATGAGATCCGGATCGCTAAGGATGGTGTAGGCCGTCATCACATCGGGATGAGGTAAGGCTTTAGCCAGTAGGAGGGTGGCTTCCACCAGTTGATCGCCTGAATTGGAGAAAAATGGATCGTCCGATTGAGCGGCTGAAAGTTTGAAATTCCGATTGAGAACTTCTGCGATTTGACGGGCGGTGGCCGCATCAGTGGCATCGTGGATAAAGTCCAACGGATTACACACCTGAGATTCAGGAAAGCCGGGGGCAAAGATATTCACCTCATAGCCTGCGGCTTGTGCCAGGGCCGCTACCCGCTGGGTTTGGGCCGGATATTTGAAATCATAAAGGCACAACGGAAACCCCTGGGTAATGGCAGACCGTATCACCGGGTCAATCACACTAAAGGTTTTACCGGTACCCGATCCACCAATCACCGACATACCGCGCTGTGCATCCGGGATGTAAATCGTTTTATGGTCTCCAGAGACGTTGTATTGAGTTGGTTTCTCCTCACGGTGAACAACATTTATTTTGGGACCGTTTACCCATAGGGTGACCTTATTTTTCTCACGTCCATTAATTTGTTGTTTGGCTCGTTTTTTTGCTCGACTGCGGTCGCTCCCTTTCGCCCACCGACTGGTGGCTAGTCGTGATTTACGACCACTTCCTTGATTGCCCAGGATGACCAGTGCCAGAATGCCGACCGCACAGGCTCCCAGGATGCCTAGTTGCTGGGGCGATAGTGAGGACAGATAGTTTGCTGATGGTGAGGCTGGCTGTGTGGAACCAAGGGAGTCGGCCATGGAATTACTCAGGAAAGGAGGTCAGTGCTGAATTGGCCATAGAGATAACATCCGCATTGGGAGCCATTTCAATGGCAAAGAGATAGCGAATGCCATCGCGCTCCACAATGACTTCGGTATTGCCTGGATTGGCATAGGAATACCAGGGCAGAACTGTTGCTTCGGAGTTATCAGCAAGCGTGACGGTTTCAATGGGATCGGGCGAGATGTGGGGGGCTTCCGCTAGTACTTCGGTGCGCTCGGTAATCAACTCATCAAGTGAGTCTGGCTTAAAGTGAGAAGCGGTGGAACCGATGCGATAGCCTTGGACACGGGCATAGTTACAAAAGCCTGCATCGGCGCAGTTTTCTGTGAATCCATAGGCCACATAGTAGCCATCGGGACCGGTGTAAATAATCTCGGGATAGAGAGGACTCTCAATGGCCAGCACCGTCTCATCCGGTATCAGAACCGGGACTTGCGTTTCTGATTGAATCGCCTCAACGGTGACTTCGTTAGACTGAGCCAGAAGGGATGACCCGGTGAAGAGTACAACCACACAGGCTGCCAGAATGAGGAGTGGTCTCGTGAGTAATCTCATGGTGTGCCTATTGGTTATCAATCATGGAGTTCGCGATCGCAATCAAATCCTCAGGTGCAACCCAACCCCCAACGTAGTAATTAACCTCTTCGATCAAGAATGAGAGTTCGGGTGGTTCCTCATCGGTTTCACCTGCCGGAAGAAAGTAGCCGACGACTTGATTATTGAGAGCAATTTGCTGAACCGTCTCCGATGAGAGAGTGTCGATACGTTTGCTACCTTCACCGGCTGAGATCGTAACCGTTTGAAACTCATTAATGTCAATGGTGATCAGGTAGTGGGAGGCACTGGAACTGGTTTCAAAGCCAGTAAATTCAAAGGGGATTTCAGCAGGCAATAGTGGCGTAGTCCAATTGGATAACACCTGTTGATAGGCGTTTTCTAATCCTGGTGGTGTCTCAAACGCATGAACCGGTGACAACTGCATGACGACAATTGCGGCTGAGATGAGAAGGAATGACAGAAATTTAATAGGTCTTATGGGTTTCATGATTTCTCGTTGAGATTATGTTGTTGTGCCAAAGCTTTGCGTTCTAAGAAGAGGGTGAGGGCGGCACCTCCTCAGATTCCGTGATCCCTAATGGAGCCGCCTCGATTGAGCCAATAGCTCCTGTGGATAGATCGATCGTGTTAATCGTGCCGGAACCGCCCGCAGCTTGAACCTGCAGGAATCCCCACGGATCCACAAATTGACCGTCGATTTTGACTTTGTAATCGAGATGGGCTCCTCTGGATAAGGTATCTTCTTCACCAACGGCACCAATTTGGGTGCCAGAGCCTACAGGGACGTTACAATCACCCAGTCCACATCCTGTTGCCGCTTGGACGGAGCTTAATGATAAGTGATTATAGCGCTGTTCAATTTGACGACCGAGGGAATCGGTGGTCATGACAACAACCTGAACGCTGGGTTCCCCAGTCGCACGGGCATTGCCAATTTGTTTGACGGATACGAGGGTGCCCTGGGAGACCGAGCTGACTGCGCCCCCAGCACCTCCATTAGCCCGATAATCGAGGTCGATACCGCCATGCCAGCCGTTTCTGTAGGCCCGATAGGCATCAAAGCGTTGAAAGTCAGCGAGCTGATAGGTGTTGAGTAAATCCTCAAGGGAGGTGCCGCCAAGGGGCGAGGAAATGGTGCCATCGTCTGCATCACAGTTTGAAGCGGCTGTGCCGTCCGACCATTGAACATCATTTGAATCGGTATCTTTGATGTACTCATAGATGTGACGACCATAGCTACCGATAGTTGAGCGAAGATCGCCGTTATTGATGATGCTTCGTGCTCCATTCCAGTCAAAGGAATCGCCATAGCCATAATCGTCCAGGCTGCGGGAGGTAAAAATACCATCGCGCATGCCGATGACTGTGGCTGGAGCTGCAACCGATGGATCCAGCATTTGATCTGGATTCTGGTAGGTATTGGTTCCCAGAATATGGTCAATCTTTTGATAGTTAGCGGCCCAGGTAATTTGTACATAGCCGCGACCATAGTAACGATGACCGGTGGCACTGTGGATAGCACCATAGTCTCCTGGACCTGTGCGTCGTTGCCAGCCGGATTCAAATTCTTCAATCGGGCCACGGAATAAGGCTTCATGACCTGTGGTTGATAGGATGTAAGCAATGTGGGCCGGATCGGTGACCCCCTGCTCTAGAGCGGCACCAATGAGTAGTGGGGCATGTTCTCGGACACCCGCTTCATCCCAGCCTTGACCAACAATCCGACCATTGCGGTCATATAACGGCACCGTGAGCAAGGCGTCAACAGCTCGGTCAACGATGTCTCCTGTGACACCGCCTGCGCCAGAGAAACAGGGATTTTGGCGATAGCGATTGCCATTACTCCCATAGCGAGAATTGCCGTAGTTAAAATCATCGCCGGATAACTTGATATCAGGGGGCGTTACTGGAAAGATTGCTTTCTCTTTGATTCTGCCAATAGGAATCCCTTTGGGGGTAGGAAAGACATAGGGTGTGCAGGTTTTTACAAAAAAGATTGTCTTACAGGTACGAAATGAAATCGATACCTGGACCGACCCATCAGCCTCATCAAGATCGTTAAACAGAACGCGAAAGCCTTTACCAAAGGGATGATTGCCTGCCGGACCTTTACAGCCAAAGGGAATACACAGAATGCCATAGCCATCGGGGACCGGCTGATCGCTGGTCATCCAGGCAAAGCCGCTAAGACCCGAAGAGGGTGGTGTACCGACTTCATCGAGTTCTACATGGATACAGCCGCCCCCTTCGCAGGGCTCACCATTAAATTTGTCGCCTTGGGTGACTCCACCGGAAACCACCCGTAGCCGATCATGCTCTGGCTCACCTAAGGGCACATCAAGCCTTCCCATGCGGATAATCTCATTGAGAACCGGTGGTTTTGGAAAGGCGCTGAGGGTGAGTTTATCCGTGAGGCCAAGGGCTTCCAAATCACCCGCAAACGCATTTTCGAGAGAATCCAGATCTTGGATTGGGGTGGCATTGAGTCCAGGAATATCGAGGACGCTCCACTGGTTGAGCTGGTCACCTAATTCTTTTAGCTGGATATCAGCGAGGGCAGGGTTACTGCCACTGAGGAGTTCTCGGACAGAAACGGCTTTATCACTGCGTCGGCTCAACATGGAGCTAATCTGTGAGCTAGCGTCTGGCAGCTTTGCCTGATAGCTCTCTAGAGCAGCCATAACGACTGAATTCCGACGAACCGTGTCTCCTGCGAATTCAGGAATCGCCTCAGTTAGCTCTCCCAGTGAGAGATTGCCAATAGCTTCTCCATAGGCCGATAGCGGAACATCTCCTAGAGACACGCCTGTCTGTTGAGTAATATCGCCAAGACTCCATTCACCCACCCCAAAGGCCGTATTCAGCAAACTCATGTTGAGATAGTCCTGGCTGGCGACCCGATTGCCAGGCAGCATATGGGAAAGATTGATATTGGGTGCTATTTCACTCAGCTGCACCTGAGCGGTTTCATCGGAGAGATCGATGGAGGCAAAATCATCGATGGCCATTTGGGAGAGATCAAAGACTTCACCCTCAAGGACAGAACCGTCATGTTGTTCAACTTGATAGAGTGCTGTGGGAGTGTAGCTCTGGGCCATGGCACTGGGCGATATCAGGATACATCCCAGTGCAAACCAAATGAGACTTAGCAGTGTGATGAGACAAGAGCGAATCATAGGACGAGTCCTGATTGCAGATTAGTGAGCGCCCATAGCTGCCAGACGGTCAATCAAGGCACGGGAGACATCGGATTGTGAGATGGCATCATTGAGGGAGAGATTGCCGGACGATGCGAGGGCGAGAAAATTTTGGAGTTTGGGCCATTCCGGGCTTTGGGTATCGATGAGTTGTTGCTGTTGCGCTTGCTGTAGACCCCGGCGAATTTCAGCTAGCCGCGTTTGAACCTGTCGGCGGACAATTCCCGGTGGCTCATAGGGCCTATCTGGAGCGATCTGAATAGCGGCGTAGGGTGTGGTGGCTTGAGGAATTACATCGAGGATAAAGGAATAGAGCACCTGTTGGTTTTGAGCATCGGTGGCGACGATGGTCATCAGGGTGCTGTGTCCACGAGCTGCGCCAGGAAACTGGTTACCGGCATTGGCTGGAAAGTCGATAGCATTGGCCAGCTGCCGGATGCGGATGACAGAGGCAGAACCACAGTCTCCTTGATTGGTTTGGCCACAAAGCGGTGTGTCCGTGTTGAAGACCAGGTGAGAGGGATCATCGAGCCAGACAGATTGGATGCGATGACCTGACGCGATAAATGACAGAGTGATGCTGTGACCCCGTGGTATAGAGAGCTTGGTTAAGGCAGCTCCGTTCTGGCCTTGGACTTGAGAGATGGGGAGTTCGAGCACCTGAAGTGCTTGGGCGGTAGGTGCTGAGATCGCAAGACTGGTCCAGGCAACCGTGAGTGAGAGTAACGCGCTAAAACATTTCATGAGTGTCGCTCTCCTCAGATCTGCATCGGTTGATTGACAAAGAGCTGTACTGGAGTTCCGGCTGGTAGATACCAGGTTGATGGACGCTCAGCGAGATCTTCAATGGCCTGGTCATTGCGGTCGGCTAATCGTTCCGCTAAGGCACCGGCTCCCCCTTCGAGAACAGCGCCTAAAAAGTTTGGATCGTCATATTCAGTGGCGATGGTGCCTTGAAAATCTGAATTGATGACTGTAGAACTGCGAGGCCGATTTAAGATGGTGCCGAGATTTGCCAAGCCACTGATGACAAAGAGACCCGCATCCATTGAGAAAATAGCTCCACCTGGATCGTTAAATCGATCGGCAACAAGAGGATTGCCATCCTTCCCACGAATGTGCAGATGTCCGTTAGGAATGGAATAGGACTGGTCATCTCGGAGGATGGCGAGAACATCCAGAGTGGCGACTCCAGATTCAGTATCCATCGGGGCTACGGTGACAACCAGCTGAGCAGCTCTTGGAAAGACAATTCGCTCGTCTGCTGTCATCAAGGGGGCATCCAAGGTGACGATGTACTTGGGTGTGTCTGGTGATCTGGAATTGGTCACCTGACTTCCATCTCCGGGCCATAGGATGGGTGTGGTAACAGTCGCTGTTACGGTTGTTCCGACCGGAATGGTTTGAGTGGTGGGATGACGCATTCCAGGAATAGGTGTGTAGCCATTTACATAGGTGCCAAGAGAGGATTCTGGTGTTTGGGCAACCGCTGGTGTGTTAGTTTCAGGAGCTGGAACACGAACAACTGGCTGTTGAGGTGCTGCGGTGCCAGGGGATACGGTGCGTGCAGGTCCAATGGTGGTTTGAGATTGGCGAGTGATGGTAGGTTGTGGTGTTCGGTTAGTCGTGTTGGGGCGAGCTGTGGGTTGAGCGTTGGGTTGGGTATGGGTTACAAATTGCACTTGACCGAGAGTGCCGGACAGGGCAAACTGTTGCCATTGCTCCCAAGGACCGATGGGTTCAGGCGCTATCTGCACCGCTAGTTGTGATTGACGCATTGGCTGGACGGGGGCTGGTTGAACTGGCGCGGGTCGTGGGACAGCGGGTGCAGGTTGTGGAGCGGCCCGAGTAACAGTATCTGTGGATGATGTTTCCTCATCTGAACTGTTATTTGAGGGGGCATCATCAGCTTCTGTAAGCGGATCACCGTCGAGATCCTGCAAATCCTGGGCCTGGTCTTTGAGCGCTACTTCAGTTCGTAATTCTCCCAGTTCACCTTTTTCATCATGGGTGGGTGGTTCTAGAGAGAGCGTTAGCTGATCGTCCGCTTCATAGGTGGTTTCAGTGGGTTCATTCGTCGTAACGGTGACAGGCCGAAAGATTTGGTTGGTGATCAACCCAACTAATAGGGCAACGACAGAGACTCCGCCAGCAACAAAGAGGAGTTTGGTGGAGCCCATTTGGGAGAATCGACGAGGGCTAGGCTCATCCTCAGGATGATGGAATGCTCCATTGCCGTTGTCGGGTTCAGCGGCGGTGGACTGATCAAAATTGACGAGCTGTGCCATCTCTCGATAGGCTGCGTCCTGGTGTAGATCGCTCATGGTCAGTATGGGGGCTTATTCAGTGAATTCTTGAAGCTGGAGATCTCGCATGCCGGTGATTTCTAACCCCGATAGCCGAACCGCGTAAATGGCAGCGGCTAAGGGCGTGAGCGTATTGGGTGCCGGTGGTGGGGGCACATTAATGGACTGAACGTAGATGCGTTTATTGAAGGGAACAGCATTGCCAGTTGGTGTTTGGGGAGAATACACCATTAAATCGGCCACCACATCAATACTCCAGGCACCAGGGGTATCGGTTTGGGTTGCGGGATAGCCCACCTCACGGATTTTGAGGACCACTTCTTTTTGGCCTGCAAAGATATCTTCTGGGGTCATGGTGGCCAGCTTCTGCAAGAACTCGGTGCGGAATTCTTCTTCTAAAGTGAAGGAGGCCTGCCAGGCAGGTGTAGTGACCTTTTTAGTAAAGCCATCCTCGATGTCGACATCGATACCGGCATCCTGGGGAGCTGAGGTGATTGAATCAAATTTGCTGGTCGGTTCAGAGGAGGGCAGATCCGCAGACCAGTTCATTAGATAGATGAGACTATCGGTAACAAATTTACGAATCACCTCCGGTTCACGGTCATGATTGAGCGTTTCATTAACGCGGATGCTGGTACCATCGGTGAGCTGAACTAAGGCTGCGGCTGGTTTCTTGGCTAGATAACGTGTGTAGGAAACGTTAGACAGAATAAGGATGGCAATCAGCCCAGATAGACCAAGATTGGAGATGAGTAAGATCGCGAGAAAACTCTTTTGCCCAACTCGTGTCCAGTTGGTGCTTGATACGGGGTGTTGTCCATTGAGGTTGGTCACCGATGCTCCAAGAGAGGCATCCGCTGGCCGATGACTGTTGAGAAAACGCATCATGATTTACCTCCAGGGTAGATATAGGAGCTGATACCAAATGAGGCAATGCCGAATGTGAGCTGTTGAACGGTGGCGAGCATCCCATTGAAGACCGCCATGCCACCCCCTGCAGCCATGGCAAACGAGAGAACGGGCGCTAATAGACCCAATAAAATCATGTTGACCATGGGATCTAGGGGACCGGCCTGATAAATCATGGTGACTAACATAGCGGTAACCACGTTAAAACAGAGCTTGGCCAGACCTACAGAGAGAAATGAAATAATCCAGGCATAGAGGGCAATACCGCCCAAGGGTGAGAGTGTGAGTCCTAGTGCAATGGGCCCTAACATGGCTGTAAGGATAAAACTCAGCTCGACCAGATAATGAAAGGCATTTTGGAGCGCGGCTAAAAATGCCTCAATGGCCAAACTGATAAGGGGATTAACAACAGCACCTTTTAAGTTAACCGCGAGAAGCGGATTATCTCTTAAGTCTGAAATGGCTGTTTTAACTAGATTGGTGAGTCGATTTCCCCAGGCTGTGGTGCCATATCGGGCATTGAATCCATCCACAATGGCCGTAGCTTGTTGATGCCCCTGTTCTAGACAGGCGACTAGCTGTTCATTGTTGGTCATGCCATTGCACTGAGCCCGCACATCACGGATCGCTTTTTCAGCATTGCCATAGTCCAACACTTCATTGAGGTGGGTCTCATAGACCAGGGACGCATTGGCGATTTCCAGGACCTGAGCATTGGTTTGGTTGATCAAAGCTCGCATCGTGGTTGAAGTTTGCCGTAGCAAGCTGGCATCATTGCTAAGCAGAATGACAACGACCAGTGGCCAGACCAGCTGAGACATGGCATCGTAGGATTCATCGGCCAGAGCGGCTCGGAGAAACTTGTACATAAAGAATCCGAGCGATAGCAGGGCAAACAATCGACCGATATTGACCAGCGCAATGTAAATCTGACTGGGTTCACCAATAAACAACGTCCAGGATTCATCCCAGGCATTGGCCATTTGTTGAGACAGGGCTGTGCCACAGTTGAGGGCGAAGTCATTCTTATCGAAGAAGGGACTGACGCATTCTTCCACTACCTCGGGTATTTGACTAAAGAGAATCGGATATAGCATGGTTACCTCATCACATGAACTAGCCGGGTGGTGCGGGCCGCATCTTCTGTAGCTCCCGCTGAAGTGGCCATGTCTCGCTGAATGGACTGATTGAGTTGTTGGTTGAGCAGCTGCAGGTTTTTGCCATTCACAAAGGTGCCATCACGAATCTCACGACCAAAGTGAAGATCAAGGACTGATAGCTGGGTATTAATGGCATCCTGTTGCCGACCGTAAGCCACCTGGCTAGAGGTGGTGAACTGGAGCGACACCATTCCAGATAGGGCGGTTTTGAGCACATCTTGAGTGCTGGTTTGCTCGTTAGTAGAGGCTACGACTTGGTCAGCGGCTTCTGCTTGCTGGGCCAAGGCTTGAATGGATTGTTCAACCAGTGCTTTGGAGTTATCCGCTCCAGTTTGAGCTGCCGTGAGTCGTTGTTTGGTGGCTGCTTGACCTTCTTCTGAGAGGCCAATGGCCGTCATCGCTTCAGTGAGGGTACCAACGGCATCTACGTTAGCAGCAACTGTCGGATTTACGCCCGGTGTGATGCTGGCTGATGCGCCACTGAGGACCGATAGAACCGGTGGTGTGTTCCCACCAGGGGTATTGGTGCCACCACCAGGGGGATTGTTGCTGCTAGGACAGCTTTGAGGTAAGAAACAGTTTTCTCCTCCCAAGATATCGCCCAGAATGTCATCAAAGATCTCACCTGGATCTGGTAAGCCCATATCTCCCAGGATGCTGCCGAGGTCGATATTGCCGAGATTGAGAATATCCTCTAGACCGACGATGGAGAGATCTGGAATGCCCGCTGTAATATCGCCGAGGACACTGGAGATATCGGGTAGGTTGATACCGAGATTGCCAATGATATCGCTGAGGCCGCCAATATCACCCAGGCCACCCGCATCGATGGACCCAAAGTCGATGTTGCTTGGAATCAGGCTGGCGTTAGCGGAGGATGTTGTAAGGGGCAAGGATAAAAGACAAACTGCTGATAGAAGGCCGATCAGCTGCCGTCGAGTGGGGTGACGGGATTGAGTTTTCATAGGAAGTCTGGATTAAGCAACCAATGGATGAATCGATGGGCTCTTAGGCAGTTCAATGGCACGTCCCTGTTGGATAGCCGTGACTAGGGCATGGGAGAAGGCGACTAATCCTGCTAAGGGAGATTGGCCGTGTGCTTCAGCCTGCGCCATGTAGGCATCACGGGCGGTCTGTTCATCGGGGTTATTCGCGACAGCGGCTAACTGCAGATACGGGGCGTAATACCGACACACGGTAAAAATGCCGGTGTCTTCTAACAGCCATTGACTGTAGAGTTCATCGCGTTTTGGAAAGAAACTCTCACTCGCATTACGAGCGATGAGGTGAGGAGGAACCTTGAGAATGTGGGTGAAATTTTGTTGAGCTGCCGGTTGGATACGACCGATCAGCTTGGTGGATAGATTCGGAAAAATATCAGCCGATGCCTTGGCCCGTGCGATAGTGACCGGATCTTGAGCTGAGATAATTACCCGTACTCCTGATTTAGCACCATTAGCACAGAGACGAGCAACGAGGGCGGCAACCTCTTCGTATTTGAAGAGAATTGGAGCTTCGTCAATAAAGAAAATAGAGGCGGGAGAGGCCAGGGCTCGACGGACGGCGGCTGAATAACAGGACAGCGACAGGATAGCTGCATCTTCATCGTCACTCAACCCGCGCAGGGCAAAGACTAAGAGCTGGGCATCGGTGCGAAATGAAGACGGTTGACCGATGGCTTTGCCCACGGCTGAATCGAGCCAGAAGTTGAGGCGTAGATTGATTTGTGAGATCGCATCCTCAGCTCCCTTCGATACCTCTGTATATTGCTCAATCGTGTCCTTGGTACAAAAGCCCAAATAGTCCCTCAATGTCGGCATCTGACACCAGGCAGCAGAGCCCACACCGTCAGCCAAAGCCGCATCATACCGCTGCTGAATGGTAGGATTCTCAAAGAACGTGGTCAGCGCCAGGGTGAGCACCGAGCGAATATTCTGTCGCATGATGCGGGTATCGGCACTAATATCTTCGGTGGATGCCCCAAAGACCATGGTCATCAGAGCACTCACCAAAAAGTTCTTATAGTCCTTCATCCGCTCCAGCTGCTCATCACGGGGCAGATTGTGCAGATCGGGAATCTCAAATAAGTTGTTGGACTCCTTTGAGATATCGAAATAGGCTCCATTGTCACCTAGGAGTTTGGTGTAATCGGTAAAGGTAGATGACCCGTCCTGCTTTGGAAAGTCCATCGCTACCACCGGCATACCGTTGGCTAAAGCATGGGTGAGGATGCCAGAGACTAGAACAGACTTTCCTGAGCGGGTAGTTCCAGCAATAAAGAGATTCCGATGGGCGTTGTAGAGGTCGATATGGATGGGTGTTCCGGCTTCTTCGGCGATTAGCTCAAAGCCTGAGCGATCCAATTGCTTGGTCATCAATAGCGGCATCAAACCAATAGCTTCGCTGGCCAGATAGGTTTTTTGCCTGCGAAAGGGCGTAAATAACGGACGCTCCAACGTGAGCTGAGGCTGACACTGGAGCCAGGTGCGCCAGGCATATTCTCGCTCCCGTTCTAGACCTGCAGGCCGCTGGAAACAGTTCATCAAAAACCGACAGGCATCATCCAGTTCTCCTTTGGTTTGTCGTCGCACCAAAACGACTAACGACAGCATCAGGGGAATATCCCCGCTGTAGAGCTTGGCCTGGGCTTCCGTGGCAATGGATGAGCGGAGCTGGTTGACGACATCGATAGACGAATGCCGAGCCGAGACTTCCTGGGCGACGTTGGCCTGCTTTTGTAACCGCTGGAGATCTGCCTTGATTAGATTGGCATTGCCCTTGGATAAGGTACACACCAGCGTGACATCGGAGACCGCA
>NZ_QXHD01000003.1:569201-608785 GCF_011009555.1 Adonisia turfae CCMR0081
TGGTGTATTTGATCCCATCTTTTTAACGGCGATGCCGCAGCGAATCTTCGGCATCATGAATAACTTCACCTTGTTGGCTATTCCCTATTTCATTTTTATGGGGGCAATGCTAGAAAAGTCAGGCATTGCGGAAAACCTGTTGGAAACCATGGGCAGCCTGTTTGGTCGACTGCGGGGTGGATTAGCGATCGCAGTTGTTGTGGTCGGTGCACTGTTAGCGGCAACGACGGGGGTAGTGGCAGCAACTGTGGTGACCATGGGGCTGATTTCCCTGCCGACAATGCTGCGCTATGGCTACAACAAAGATGTTGCCACTGGGGTGATTGCTGCATCAGGTACTCTGGGCCAGATTATTCCACCGAGTATTGTCCTGGTGGTATTGGCCGATCAGCTAGGCGTATCCGTGGGTGACCTATTTCTAGGGTCATTTATTCCTGGTTTGCTAATGGCTGGAGTCTTTGTAGTACACGTGGTCATCATTGCCTTCGTTCGACCAGATTTGCTACCGGCGCTGCCATCGGAGCTATTAAAGATTCGCGGTCAGGCCTTGTTCCTCAAAGTCTTGAAGGTGATGGTGCCGCCACTCGTGTTGATTTTGCTAGTGTTAGGCAGCATTTTCTTTGGCATTGCCACACCGACAGAAGCGGGTGCCCTGGGAGCTGTAGGCGCGATGGTATTAGCTGCCTTTAACCGACAGCTGACCATTAGGAGTTTGCAGGAAGTGTGTGACAGCACCCTGCGAACCACCACCATGGTGATTTTTATTCTCCTAGGCTCCACAGCATTTAGTCTGGTATTTCGCGGGTTGCGTGGGGATAGCTTTATTTTTGATGTGCTGACCAATTTGCCAGGGGGCGATGTTGGCTTTTTGATTGTCAGCATGCTGACAGTCTTTATCCTCGGATTCTTTATCGATTTCTTTGAAATTGCCTTTATTGTGATTCCCCTATTTGCGCCAGTGGCTCAGCAGTTGGGGATGGATCTGGTGTGGTACGGCGTCATCATTGGGGCCAATATGCAAACCTCCTTTTTAACACCACCGTTTGGATTTGCCTTGTTTTATTTACGGGGTGTGGCTCCCAAAGATGTTTCTACAGGTAATCTCTATCGAGGGGTTATTCCTTTCATTGCGCTGCAATTACTAGTCCTGGTCTCGATTATTGCCTTTCCAGGTTTGGTGAACTGGTTGCCGTCGATTAGTAGCTAGATCCTGTTGTCGGGGCGTTACATGTAATGCCTTGATGATAGTCAATGTTGTTAATGTTGAGAACATCTAAAACTATGCGTGTTGGTGACTGCACCCGCAGTATGACTAATAGATAGCCAGTATTGTGATTTAGTGGGTTCCCATGGGTAATTCGGTGGTTGGTCGGCGAGTTCTTTGGCTACAGGTGTTAGGGCTGGCAGCCGTTCAGGGGGCGATTTCCCTGACTTGGGTTATTTACAATCTCTATTTGGATGATTTGTTGCTGACTTTAGGATTTTCGGCCAGTTTAGCCACACTGCTGCTGGTGATTGAAAATGCCATGGGGGCGGTGATGGAGCCGCTGATGGGAACGTTTTCAGATCAGCGACAGCACTGGGTAGGGAGTCGTTTTCCTCAGATTGCTTTCGGTATGATTGTGTCTGCCCTTTGCTTTCTAGGCATTCCGTTAGTGGTATTGGTCGGTGGTATATCCTTGAAGGCCCTGTTGCCGATTGCTTTGGTGGCTTGGGCGTTAGCCATGACGATTTTCCGGAGTCCGGCGCTATCCCTTCTCGGACGCTATGCCTTTGATGTGGATTTACCCCAGGCTGCTAGTGTCTTGACCATGGTGGGTGGTGTCACGGGAGCCATGGCTCCTGTTGCCAGTGACTTTATTTTGGGTCTAGGGCCTTTGGTCGCATTTTCCATTGGTACGGCGGTTTTGCTTTTAGCCGCGTTAGTGCTACGGCAGGTTGACCCTAATCAAGTGATTTCCACCTCTCCATCATCTGCTGGGGCCAATGCCCAAATGCAATGGGCTAATTTACCTTGGATCTTTGGGACTGGGGCGTCGGTGGCTCTTGGCTTCAGGCTTTTACTGGGTAGTTTTCCCCAGGCAGTATCGAGAACTGGTTTTAGTCAGCCAAAATTGATCATGGTGGCATTATTTGTCACGGTGGCCTTGAGCGCATTGCCCTGTGGGCAACTGGCGACGAAGGTGGGTAATCGTGTGGCGATGATATCGGGTTTGGGGGGTCTGATTGTGATGGCAGGTGTGGCGACGATTATGGGCACGGCAGGTGTGGCGGTTTTAGTTGCGATCGCGATCGGTATTTTCTTCAGTCTCGTCGCCAATGGCACCCTGCCCTATGCCCTCTCAATGGTGCCACCCACCAAAGCAGGCCTTGGCACAGGCCTTTACTTCAGCGGCGGCGCTTTAGCCATCAGTGTATTGCTCAGCATAGGTCCCTTGAATTTGACGATCTCATTAATAGTTGCAGCGATTAGTTTTGCAGCAGCAGCAGGCTGTGTTTTAGCCAAGCAACCCTAACGTTACCGTTAAGGATGCAGGCTTATTTAGGCGTCTTTATTGGCAAATCCTGCAAACCCTAGTTCATTCAGGCGATTCCAACCATAAACTGATGCGCGGAATTCTTTCCACTGATCGTAGATTTCCTTGAAGTCAGCATCCTCGCTAGCACTCTCTTCGTAGATTTCAAAGGCGGCTTGTTCAGCAGCAGCTAGGATTTCATCGCTGAATGGTTTCAGTTCTACATCTGCACCCAGCAAACTTTGAAGGGCCGCTCCATTGACGGCGTCATACTTGGCTAGGGTACTGGTGTTGGACTCGACACAGGCAGTTTTGATCACTTCTTGATAGACCGGTGGCAGAGATGTCCATGCCTCCATATTGATCATCATGTCAAAGGCCGGGCCGGGTTCCCACCAGCCGGGATAGTAGTAAAACTGAGCTGCTTTTTGCAGCCCTAGTTTTTCGTCATCGTAGGGACCCACCCACTCGGCTGCGTCAATGGCACCCCGTTCTAGGGCTAGGAAAATTTCGCTACCAGGCAGGTTCTGAACATTAACACCCAGCTTGGCCATCACCTTGCCACCAAGACCGGGAATCCGCATTTTCAGACCCTTCAGATCATTGGCAGTGTTGATTTCTTTATTGAACCAGCCCCCCATTTGAACACCGGTATTCCCAGCGGGGAAGTTGATGGTATTAAATTTCGCGTAGAGTTTTTGCATGGCTTCTAACCCACCGCCGTGGTATAGCCAAGCATTTTGCTGCTGAGCATTAAGACCAAAGGGAACGGTGGTGCCAAACGCTAGCGCTGGACTTTTACCCACATAGTAATAGGAGGCGCTGTGGCCACATTCCACGGTGCCATCCTGGACAGCATCTAAGACTTGCAATCCTGGAACGATCTCGCCCCCTGCATAGGGTTCGATGGTGAAGCGACCATCGGTCATGGCAGCGATGCGATCGCACACAATCTCAGCAGCCCCAAACAATGTATCCAGCGACTTTGGCCAGCTGGTGGCCATTTTCCATCTCACCGTTGGTAGGGCTTCCCCATCACCCGCAGTCGTTGGCGTGGTGGATTGAGCGCAGGCGGTTAATGCAGCAGTGCTCGCCGCGCCAGTCAAGCCATAACCAATTAGCTGTCTACGTTTCATAGCGAAGTAAAGCCCTACAAGTGTGATACAAGCCAGCGGGTATAGACTGATACACGCAGCACAGAAATCATTAAATCACTCTGTCCAAAGAATTAAGCGGATTGGCAACAGTTGGTAATAAAGGGAATGGGGAATGGGGAGTGGGCTTTGCCCACCCCCAAATGCGA
Source organism: Adonisia turfae CCMR0081 (assembly GCF_011009555.1). Classification (GTDB taxonomy): domain Bacteria; phylum Cyanobacteriota; class Cyanobacteriia; order Phormidesmidales; family Phormidesmidaceae; genus Leptothoe; species Leptothoe turfae. The sequence continues at coordinate 573,021 of NZ_QXHD01000003.1, forward strand.
TAATGCCTAAGCTGTCTTGGTTTTGCGAATGACGCTAAAGCGGGTTGTTTTATCGATTCTGACGGGGCTGGTGGCGCTGGTGGTGGTCTCGTCCCTATATGAAAGTTTTTCCCAGCCTCAGGTAACGGGGCAGCTACAGCTTTATCAGAGTGATTTACTCTTGCAGGCAACTGAGTGGGACGAGTTGGAAAGTGCTGAGTTTAAGCAGCTGAGTAATGCGTTGCTGGGGGCTAAACCGCTGGAGACAGTGACCAAGCAATATCAGTCGGTGCGCAAGGAAGCCGTGGCGGGTGTGGAGCGATCGCAAAAGCAGCTGGCTGCCCAAAACAATACTCTAGATCCTCAGCCCGCTAAGTATGAGGTGGCTATTCGTCAGCAGCAACAACTTATTGATGAAATTGACCTCAAGGTTGGGATTATTGCTACCCAGCAACAAAACATCAGCGCCGCTCGCCAGCGTTGGCAACCATTGTCTGAGGGCGATAGCTCAGTGGCAGATATGGCGAGTGTTTTGTTGGGATTATGGCAGACGCCACCGAGCATTACCCCAATGGCTGAAACCACCATTACAAATCAGCTGAACGGCTGGTTTCAATATCGGGTGCTGGAACAGCTCTATACCCTGGATGATCGGTCTGTAGACCTGACACAACTGCGATCGCAAGAACAAACAGCGGCTGAATCCAAGCTTGTTAAGCTCGCTGCCGTAGGCACGATGCCTGTCCTGGGCTGCATTGTCGGCATAGGGTTACTCATTTTCTTGGCCGTGCAGTGGGGGATCCGTCGCCGTGATTCACTGCTAGCTAAACCCCTTTCTTCTTGGGATGTGCCTTGGGATGGAGAAATTATTTGGCAGGTGCTAATTGTTGGTTTTTTCTTTGTTGGGCAGTTGCTGATTCCATTTTTATTGCAGTTGTCAGGACTGAGTTTTGCAACGGCGGGCAGTCGTGGCAGAGCCCTATATTCCATGATCTTTTATCTGCTGATGTCTGCCAGTGGTATTGCCGTGTTAGCCGGTTCCATTTGGACCTATCGACCGTTACCTACGGGCTGGTTTCAAATCAAGGTATTGGGTCGCTGGCCTCTGTGGGGCGTTGGGGGCTATGTGGTGGCACTGCCCTTAATGATTGCAATCTCCGCCTTAAATCAGCAAATTTGGCGGGGGCAAGGGGGCAATAATCCTTTGCTGCAGACGGTATTGCAAGAAAGTGATGGCATTGCGCTCCTGCTGTTTTTCCTGACGGCAGCTGTCGCGGCTCCGCTATTTGAAGAGGTGCTCTTTCGAGGGTTTTTGTTGCCTTCTCTGACGCGCTATATGCCGGTCTGGGGAGCAATTTTGCTAAGTAGTTTTATCTTTGCTTCGGCCCATCTGAGTCTGTCAGAGGTGCTACCCCTGACAATGTTGGGGACCATTTTGGCTTGGGTATATTCGCGATCGCGAAACCTACTCGCCCCGATGCTCATCCACAGTCTTTGGAATAGTGCCACTCTAATCGGGCTATTTTTGCTAGGGGGGCAATAACTATCCGCACAACACCTCAGCGTGATGTTTGATGTGGTCTTCCATAAAGGTAGAAATAAAATAATAGCCGTGGTCGTAACCCGTTTGCATTCTTAGGGTCAATGGTTGTCCTACAGCCTCACAGGCAACCTTAAATGCTTCAGGTTTTAGTTGTTGCTGTTCCAAAAATGGATCGGCTATGCCTTGGTCAATGAGAATATGCCGGTCTGACTGAGCATGTTGTTTGACCAACTCACTAGCATCGTAGGCAGCCCAGCTAGTTTGATCAGCGCCTAAATATTTGCCCAATGCCTTTTGCCCCCAAGCACATTGCATAGGATTAGCAATCGGGGCCAATGCTGAGATTGACTGGTACTTTGCTGGATTACGCAGACCGCAAACCAAGGCCCCATGTCCGCCCATGGAATGGCCGAATATGCCCTGTTTATCACTGACTGAGAAGTGAGTTTGGATGAGGGCTGGTAACTCCTCTGTGATGTAGCTGTACATGCGATAGTTGCTAGCCCACGGTGCTTCAGTAGCATCTACGTAAAAGCCAGCACCGCTGCCAAAATCCCACCCCTCTTCATCGGGCACATCGTCGCCACGGGGGCTTGTGTCTGGTGCAACCAGCATTAAGCCATGTTGGGCGGCATAGCGCTGGGCTCCGGCTTTTGTGATGAAGTTTTGCTCAGTGCAGGTCAGCCCTGCCAAATAATAGAGCACCGGCACCGTCTGGGTGATTGCCTGAGGGGGGATGTAAACGGCAAACGTCATGGTGCATTGACATTGCTCAGACGGGTGGCTGTAAATGTTTACGTTGCCCCCAAAGCAACCATGCTGACTCATTAATGTCAGGGTTCCAGTTTGTTCGTTTGCCATGAAAAATTCTCAGTTGCTTTTGGTATCGCTGTTGGTATTACTATCGCATTCAGAATTTTCTTTTCAACCTGGGTTACGAAATTCTGCGTGCTACAGAACCCCTTGATAGGGGCAGGCATCCAAAAGGGAATGCCCCTATATGAGTGGCGTAATGTGTTTAATTGCTCAGGGGGTTCTCAGGAACTCCTTATTTTCGTTACACACTTCTCAGTAGTTTTTCAAAACGTCTTCAGCTGAAAATTATGCCCTACACCAAGAATTCTTGTCAGGGGGATTACTTCTCCGTGTCGGATGTCTCTGGTTGTGCAGGAAAAAGCATCTGTACGGAAAGTGATTGTATTTCCACTGAAGTTTTATCACTCTAGTTATGAATAAGTTTGCTCTGGGTTCCCACCGCGTAGCATTAGCTGCGGCAATGGCTTTGGGAACTGTGACAACGATGGCGACAGCCGCATCTGCCGCCACGCTCCGAGTAACTATCGAGAATCTTGCTCCGATCAACGGTGGATTTTTGACTCCGGCCTGGGTTGGTTTTCACGATGGTACATTTGATCTTTACGACCGTGGTGAATCTCTGGATGACTTCACTGGATTGGAGTCTTTAGTGGAAGACGGTGATACGTCTCAGCTAACGGATGCCTTTGCTGCTGATAATCCTGATGGTGTCCAAGCCACGTTGCTGAGCGATGGCCCACCGCCTTTAGAGCCTGGTGAGCTGACCAGTTTTACCTTGGATGTAGATCCAGCAACCAATCAGTATTTCAGCTACGCATCCATGGTGATTCCTAGTAATGATGCTTTCATTGCTAATGGCAATCCTCTGGCCCATGAAATCTTTGACGATGCTGGCAACTTCCTAGGGGCTGACTTTATTGTCTTAGGTAGTGAGGTGTTGGATGGCGGCACCGAGGTGAATGATGAATTGCCATTCAGTACTGCTTTCTTAGGACAACAGGCACCTGATACAGGTATTGATGAAAATGGTGTTGTGACTGAGCACCCTGGTCTGACAGTGGGCACGATTCTTGGCACAACAGACTCCAGTGCCCTCAATGGTCTACCGCTGAATTTCACGGGGGCTGATTTTACAGCTCCTGGTTATCAGGTGGCTCGTTTCCGTGTCGAACTAGTAGATAATCAGGTGGAGGATGTGCCTGAGCCTGGCATTATTTTGGGTCTAGTCGCTGCTGGTGGCTTGGTAGCCGCTAATCGTAAGCGTAAACAGACGGCCTAAAACAAGGCTATACAATACCTCGCACACAATACCTACGACAGATATTGAGCCAACTGGGGAGGGCGGATGCTCTCCCTTTCTTTTACTGATAATGCATCCGATGAGATTTGGTAGCCGTATACCTTACGGACTCCCTATCTTCAGGGCTGTGATGCAGGTAGGGGAGAACATGTCGTCTCCCTTATCTTTTCTAAATTTGCATCCAATCAGATTTGGTGGCCGTATATCTTTTGGAACCTGGCTAGTAAGACGGTGACTCAGGCGGTAGATGAGATAAATCAAGTTGTGCAATCTGTGATGGAGCATGAAACTGACGGCGCTCTAGTCGTCCGCATGTGGGAAGGAGATGTGTCTGCTTTGGGCAGTCTTTATGATCGCTATGGCAGTTTGGTGTACAGCATTGCGCTAAAGGGATTACGTCGAGTTTCAGAAGCAGAAGATTTGACCCAAGAAGTCTTTCTAAAGCTGATGCGTACTCGGTCTTATAACCCCCGTCGTGGTTCCCTGGCTAGCTATTTGACCACATTGACCCGCTCACGAGTGATTGATCGGCTGAGGGCTCAATCAACTCAGCAAAAATATTTAAGCCAATGGCATCAAAATCAGTTCAGTGTTGATTCGGCTACACCCATGAAGCACATTACTCAGCAGGAACGGCGTGCCCTAGTGCGAGAGGCGTTGACAACATTAAAGGCCCAGCAACGGGAAGTATTGGAACTGAGTTACTACGAGGGGCAGTCCCAACGGGATATTGCTGAACGGTTGGGGGTGCCTCTTGGTACGGTCAAAAGCTGGGCCCGACGAGGGTTGTTGCAGCTACGTAAACAACTAGATGTGTTAAGGGAGGATCTGTAATGGCTACACCCCTTTCACCCCAGGAAATTCAAGAACTGGCTGCTGGGTATGTACTGGGAGATTTGAGTTCGTCAGAGGCTGAATACTTTCAGGCTTTGTTAGCTGAAGTTCCAGAATTGCAGGCCGAAGTGAGGGCTTTGCAAGAGGCGTTAGCGATGATGCCCTATGGCTTGGATGAGGTGGAGCCAGAGGGGGGATTGCGATCGCAAATTCTCACTGCTGCCCAAAGTGAACTCTCTCAGCCGCTACCTGTTCCTCAAAAAGTAAGACGATTTCCATCACGATTACCCTGGGCCATGAGTACCGTAGCGGCTGGTCTGGCCATTGTGTGTGGTCTGGCCACGCTGCGTCTCAGCGGTCAGGTTCGTCTACTACAGGCTCAATATCCTCAACCTGATGTGGTGACGACTGATCAAGCTGGTATGTACCAAACTTGGTCAGGATTGAGTAAACTCCTGCAAGACCATCAAAAGTCTTTGGCAAACCCCAATGGCCCAGTGGATTTTGTGGTGCATCAACCGAACGAGATTCCGGCTTTGTTGAAAGAGTTTCCAACCACGGTGGCGGCCTTACCCCTATTGCCTGCCAAACAGGGAATGTTACTGGGGGGCAGTAGCTGTCAACTAGGCGAAACCCAGGGGGTTCGTCTCACCTATCAGCTAGAGACAGAGCAAACGGTCTCTGCCTACCAGTTGGCTGTGACTGAGGAGGAAGAATTTCCTGAATTTCAGTCAGCCCACCTAACGTTGCAACAACCTGATGGTACCGGCATTGTGCTTTGGCGCGATGACGATTATCTCTATGCCCTTGTGGCAGAGTTACCAACAACGGAGTTGCAGAGTTTGGCCTATGCGATTGAGGGTACCTGACATTTGCAGGGATGGTTATAGAGGCATTCCATGGAACGCCTCTACAACGGTCAATCGGCCCATAGCACACAGTTTAGATCTATAGAGTTAGAAACATGCCACGTAAACGTAAACAACCAACTACCTGGATTCATCGTAATTCTCGCTATTTGATGGCTGGTGCATCTGCTGCTGGACTGCTATTGGCTATTGGCTGTATGGCAAAGGGCAGTAGCTTGCTGGCGGGTAGTGCCTATGTGCAACTGGGGGGGCTGTCGCTGCCATTGCTGGGTGCGATCGCATACTTCTTAATGGGCGCATTGGCCATTGGCCCTGTAGCTACCAAAAACAAATCGTTAGAAAACCCCACCTGGTTGGGGTTATTTATTGGTAGCACTGCCATGACTATTTTCAGTGGCTATCTGCTGTACGTCATGTTTGCTGTATTGCAAGAGCCCTGTGTTCCTTGTATGTTGTCGGCGTTTCTCTCAGTGGGTTTGTGGGTGCTCACTCTCATTGGTAATCGTTGGGAGAGTTTGGGACAGCTGTTGTTACCAGGGATCTCAGTGGCTTTGGTGGCTTCGATCGCAACCACAGGTCTGTATGCCTATGCCCAAAATCCTGACAGTTTTATTGCCGGCAATCCCCCCCCAGCAGTCGAAACCAATTCCGGCACATCAGAAATTGAGTTAGCCAAGCATTTGACCGCGATTGGTGCTACAAAATATGGTGCTTGGTGGTGTCCCCACTGTCATGCTCAACAAACACTTTTTGGTAAGGATGCCTTTAAGTATGTGACCTATGTCGAGTGCGATGAAGAAGGCATAGATCCTCAGCCCAATGCATGTCGAGCTGCTGGCGTGCAGAGCTATCCCACATGGGAAATCAATGGCCAAACCTATGCGGGTGTTCAGTCACTGCAATCTTTAGCATCAGTTTCTGGCTACACTGGGCCGCAAGAGTTTATTAATCAGAATGCTCAGCATTGATAAACGGATATCACCAGTAGCCGTGATCTAAGCTGCAACTACCCTGACTTTCTCAGGTCTAATATGTATTTATTCAAAGGTGCTCATTCCCTTGGGGTGGGCACCTTTGTTCACAAATTCCTTTGTCACATCTATGCGTTGCCCTAAGTGCAAACATCGCTCAGTGCAAAAGCATGGAGCACAGTTTAAATTTGTCCAAAGCTATCAATGCAAAGACTGCCAGCATATTTTTTATCCATCGGTGCGTCACGCGATTAGATGGCTCATTGGCATTTTGCTGATTACAGGGCTATCACCCTGGTGGATTAATAGGGGATTGCGCCTGCTTGTGGCTCAGCCAGATACTGGTGAACCCGTAGATGCTATTGTTGTTGTTGGACGCGGAACCGATTATAACGATCGTCGTGCAGAGGCCGCTGTAGCACTGTGGAAGGAAGGCCGAGCTCCCCATATATTTATGAGCGGTGCCAATGATGCCCCTATTCTGGTTAACCTTGCTAAGGAAATGGGTGTACCGGATGCCAATGTGAGCGGTGAAGCCTGTGCTGCTACCACTTGGGAAAATGCGTTTTATACCAAGCGACATATGCCCTTTGATCGGGCGTCTAAGCCTAAAATTTTGTTGGTCACCGATGGTTTGCACATTGGTCGCACCACATTGCTCTATCGCAACTTTGGGTTTGAGGTTGTTTCCCATCCTGTCAGTCTAGATTTTCCAAAATGGCGAAAGCATATCATCCGTGAGTTTTTGGCAATCATATACTACGTGAAAACCAAAAAACTGTTGCCTCCTAAACCAGCTGATTATCAACGAGCTGAGTCTGTCGCTGAGAAGAGAACTGTAGATTGGCAATGTCTTGATATGGAGAAAGCATTTATACCTAAAAACAGATGGTAGCTTTGGCTGCTGTTGATGCTAGTCACCAGACGGGCAAGGTTTAGAGGGTAGGGGAAGCTAATGGTTGACTCTTAAATCTCATCTGGATCAACGCCCATTTCCCGTAACCGCTCCGCCAATCGTTTAGCCTTTGCCTCTGCGACCTCAGCCCGTTGGCTTTCTGCCTCAGCCCGTTGGCTTTCAGTTTCTGCCCGCTGAGCAATTTCCGCATAACTCAAAAATCGTTGTCCATCTGGACGCAAAATCTGAAGTTCTTCACCCGAGGTATCAAATCGAATATTTAACCGGGGACTCACCCAATTCTCAATAGGCTCAATTACATCCAAAAAGCCCTCTAGCCGTACCCAGCCCTTGAAATCATCTTTGTCTGGATCATAGAGATAATATTCATCCACCCCAAACTGATGGTAAAACAACAATTTGCGGTTCATCTCAGCGGTTGTATTGCCAGGGGAGAGAATTTCAAACACTACATGGGGCGGCACATTATCTTCTTCCCATTGTTTATATGAACCGCGGTCTCCTTTTGGACGCCCAAAGACCACCATCACATCAGGTGCCACCCGTTTTTTATTATCGCCTTCCACCGCGTACCACAGCAGGTCTCCTGCAACAAAAACTTGCGGATCATTGGCAAAGAGCCAATCCAAATTCTGTTGAATGATGACAATCCATCGAAATTGCTTAGTATTATCCGCCATTGGTTGACCGTCACTATCGGGGTAGAGAACCTCTGGTCTAGATGATGGCTGAAGTTGAACCATGGCCATTATGGAATTAGGGCTTTATCCCTTAGCCTAGCATGTTCGCAAATGGGGCAAACTTAAGCCAGTAACCCAGCTCGGTCAAAAATGCTTTGGGCAGAAATCTTGAAAGCAGGCAACTGTGGTTCATTAATCACTGTGTTGCCACGATAGGTGATGGGCACTGCCTGGGGGTGAAATAGAGTTACGGTTTTAGCTCTAGGGTCTGTGATCCATGGTTCTCAATCTCCTGTAAATACCGTCATCCATCAGCTTTATTGTCACCGATTTGCTGAACCGATTGAGTGGACAAAACTTCTCTTGGTTGAGTAACCTATGCAGATTCAGCTTGGTCAATCAATGAAAACTCTGATTAAACATTTGCCCTATCAATGATTTGGGGGTATCTCTATGTTCGCTTATGTAAGTTCTGTCTTGATCTGGTCGATAGCATTACGAAGTTCCTGAGCATGAGCCCAAACAAAACCACCATAGAGCATTCCTCCATTAGGATCTGCCAAAAAGACATGATCTCCACCAACTGCCCGATTAGTCCAAGTTCTAAGTGGACTTCCATCTTGTAACAAAAACCTTAAGGAGGAGTGTTTGAAGAGGCTTGTTCTGCAAGGCGTCATTCCTGGGACATCGTCCAATATGGCAATTGCTACTTCCACAGTTGAAGAGCTATATGTTGAAGTGGTTTCATAGGCTGTCACATCTACAAAACCTTCTGTAGCTTTACCGAGTGCGTTAATGAGACTCAACATATCTCAACATATCAATTACACCTTAAATACCAGACGCGAACCTTGAACCTTTAGAAATCGTGGAATCTCATTGTCTACTCTCTGACAAAAGATAGATGTTCTGTCACTAGAGACAATTCTGTAGGGGTATCCCCGTGTGAGTGCCCTGCGGTATCGAATGCTATCAGTCAAGATGTCATATAAAACCCTATGCCAGGTTTCCCAGCATAGGGCCAAAACTTTGGTTATTGAAATCGTACAGTCAATTTATTTGACCTTAAGCAGTCACCAACTTAGGTTGTTCTGTTGCAGACTCCTGCAAGCGACCCAAAATCGCATTGGTATTTGCTTTCGCATCACCAAACAACATTTGGGTATTCTCCTTAAAGAACAGCGGATTTGCCACACCAGCATAGCCAGCCGACATGCCCCGCTTCATGACAACAACATTGCGTGCTTTCCATACTTCCAACACTGGCATCCCAGCAATTGGACTCTCAGGATCCTCCATGGCGCTAGGATTGACCGTATCGTTGGCACCAATAACCAACACCACATCAGTTTCAGAGAAATCTTCGTTGATTTCATCCATTTCCAACACAATGTCGTAGGGCACATTGGCTTCTGCCAATAACACATTCATATGGCCTGGCAAACGACCCGCTACAGGGTGAATACCAAAACGCACATTCACACCCCGCTGAGTCAAAAGCCGAGTAATATCAGACACCGCGTGCTGAGCCTGAGCCACTGCCATACCATAACCAGGCGTGATAATTACACTCTGTGCATCCGCTAGCAGGTCAATGGTTTCATTCACATCAGTCTCAGTGACTGTACCCTCAACGGCTTTACTGCTGCCTTTGCCAGATCCTTGGCCAAAACCACCCAAGATCACACTAAAGAAAGAGCGGTTCATCGCCTCACACATGATGTAGCTCAGGATGGCACCACTACTACCCACCAATGCACCCGTCACAATCAACAAATCATTGGAAAGCATAAAGCCCGCTGCCGCTGCTGCCCAGCCAGAGTAGCTGTTGAGCATGGAGATCACCACAGGCATGTCGGCACCACCGATGGCAGCCACTAAATGGATGCCTAGCAGGGAGGCAATCGCCACCATGCCCAACACATAGTTAAACCCATCAGTCCCCTCGGCAGCCATAAAGCCAACGCCGAGGATAACAGTGCCCACCAGCATGGCAACATTCAGCAAATGTCGAGCGGGCAACATCAATGGCTTGCTGCTAATAATGGTCCGTAGCTTGCCAAAGGCGACCACAGAACCCGTAAAGGTCAGCGCCCCAATAAAGATACCGATGTAGATTTCCAGTTTGTGGATAGTTTCCTCCGCCCCCACCAATGTGGGATCTGGTCCCAAATAACTGGCTAAACCAACCAGCACAGCAGCTAAACCCACAAAGCTATGGAGAATGGCAACCAGCTCCGGCATTTCAGTCATTTCCACACGGGAAGCCACTAAGCCACCAATGGCAACAGCGGGCAAAATCGCTGCCACTAAAAGACCGTAAGCTGTCAGTTGTGAACTCAGGGCAGTGGCTACCAGCGCAATCACCATGCCGATGATGCCATAGACGTTACCACGCTTTGCGGACTCTTGATTAGAGAGACCACCCAAGCTCAAAATGAAAAGAACAATAGCGACCAAATAGGCCACCGCAACAAGATTGTTAGACATGGCAGAGAAGTTGTAGAGAAATGTCTAAAGGGCAAAGACTTCAAGTCTCTCTCCCCGGCGAGAGAGATGTAGGGAGAGGGCTCTTACTTCCGAAACATTTTCAACATCCGCTGAGTCACTAAGAACCCACCCGCAATGTTGATCGTGCCGATAAAGATAGCAATGGCACCCAAAATCACTGTGGGTGACATTGGCTTACCCGAAATCTGCAACATGCCACCAATGATGATGATGCCGCTGATGGCATTGGTCACACTCATCAAGGGGGTATGCAGCGATGGGGAGACATTCCAAATCACCTGCCAGCCAACAAAACAGGCCAGGATAAATACGGTGAAGTGGGAAAGGAATGAAGAAGGCGCGCCAATACCAATACCGATAAGGGCGAGGGCTGCAAAGGCAACCCCAATCCATTGCCAAGGCAGAGAAAACTTGGGTGCAGCGGCTACTTCCTCTACTTCCGTCGATTCTTCCCCTTTTGCCTCAACCTTTGGAGGAGCTGGTTTCTCAGGTTTAGGCGCAGGCCAAGTAACCTGACCTTCATGGCTAACCAAGGCACCTCGAACTACCTCATCGTCAACGTTAACGGTGTAGCCGTCAGAACCACCCATGTCGTTGAGCAGGTGGTACAGATTCATGCCATACAGCTGGCTGGACTGTCCGGCCATACGGCTAGCTAAATCAGTCAAACCAACGATTGTCACACCCTGGTGACGATAAACTTCGCCAGCACGGCTGACTTCGCAGTTGCCTCCTTGTTCAGCAGCCATATCTACGATGACCGAGCCAGGCTTCATCAGTTCTACGGTGTCTTTAGTCACCAATAACGGTGCTTTTTTGCCAGGAATTAAGGCTGTGGTAATAATAATGTCTACTTCTTTTGCTTGCTCGGCAAACAGGGCCATCTCTGCTTCGATGAACTCTTTACTCATCACCTTGGCATAGCCGCCAGTGCCAGTACCATCTTCTGCAAAGTTCAGTTCTAAGAACTCGGCACCCATACTTTCCACTTGCTCTTTGACTACGGGACGGGTGTCAAAGGCACGAACAATAGCCCCCAGACTTTTTGCTGCACCAATGGCGGCAAGGCCTGCGACACCTGCGCCAATGACTAACACTTTGGCAGGGGGCACTTTCCCCGCCGCCGTAATCTGACCTGTAAAAAAGCGACCAAAATTATTGGCCGCTTCAATCACGGCACGGTATCCAGCCACATTTGCCATGGAGCTCAGGGCATCCATTTTCTGAGCTCGGCTAATGCGGGGTACTGAATCCATCGCTAGGGCCGTTACTTGCTTGGCTGCTAGTTGATTGATTAAATCAGCATTCTGAGCAGGCCATAGAAAACTAATCAGGGTTTGACCATCATGGGCGAGTTCAGTTTCGTGACAGTTTAGTTCGTGGTTATGACTAGGAGGCTGCACTTTGAGAACAATATCAGCCTGTTGCCAGAGCTCAATGGCGTTGGCAATAACCTCGCATCCTGCCTCGCGATAGGCATGGTCAGAAAACTCGGCTCGTTCACCAGCACCCTGCTCTATCAATACGTCGAATCCAAGGGACTGGAGTTTTTTGACAGTTTTAGGAGTGGCTGCAATGCGGCACTCTCCTGGGGTAACTTCTTTGGGGATGCCAACGCGCTTTGGGCGTTCGAGATGGGATGCCTGTTGGTCAACAGCACCTTGATCGAGTGCGATGGTCATAGTGATCCTTATTGATTAACTAGCTGGGCTAACGACTGTTGTAAAAACACTATGGAATTGGGATCGCATTTAATTTCAATCCAACAGGAATAACTTTAGATTTAGTGGTTTTACTTAACTTAAAAATGGACAATTACTCTGACGCATGAAACGCCATTTCAATGCACAAGCTGAATGATTTTAAGACTCTTCTAAAAGAGGTTTAAAGGTCTTCTATCTAGTCGAACTGAAGCAGATAATATTGCCTGTTTCAATGCACTAAACACTTTGACAATAGTTGATGAACCCTTATCCAAGGCTCCAGAAATAATTATTAAGCCCTTGAGAAACTAACTGTTAAGCCTCAAGGTGTAAATTGGCCTTGCTTTGATTGTGTCAACTTAAGTATTGAAAAGTGTGGAGTTCGTCATGAAGATTTATCTTTTTTGACAGAAATCCAACATAAATAATCTTTGATGAAGTGTTTGCTAGTTGGTTGGCGTTCTAGTGGAGTCGAGAATGATGACTTTTTGCGACTTGAAAAAGATTGTGGGCAGCCAGTGATTTGTTCTATTTCTCGTTTATTTGTAGTGAACTACCCACGAATTTGAATTTAATTAGTATGCTAATCTTAAGAAAAATTGCGTTCCGTAAATTTACAGATCTTGAGATCTTGATTGAAGTGGCAGCAGCTTTTCAAGCGTTCTCGCTGAATGGGGATGATGGCTAAGCATGCTTGCTGTAACATCTGCATCTGTTCTGGCTAACGGGACCAATCATGCAAACCGTCCCTTGTCTTGAAGCATTGGGCTCATCTGCATGATAGTTCTAGGTCAGTTCTGCTTTAATAATGTGAGCTTGAGGAGTTGAAAAATGGCACTGAAACAGTTAATCCGCTTGGGCTTAGTCGGCTTAGCGATGTCGGCAGCTGCTGTAGTAGGGGTGAATGTGCCTACCTTGGCCCAGCAAGATATTTACGACTCCGATGGACTTAATATCATTGGTGGTGTTGAGTCACGCTATCGCCTTAACTATAGTCTGAATAATAATACTCGCCGTAATACTCGTGCTAGTTACCGGTTAGAGGTGAAGGGCGATAAAATTGATTCTGCTGTTTCTGCATTGGTTGTGACCGTCCCGGAGGCATTTTCTCGCCATAGAGGTCGTATTGATTTAGATAGAATTAAAGTCCGATATGGTCGCATTGATGACGTTGGTGAGGAAATTGCGGTTGATGAGGTGCTCTGGGACGATCGTGTTTTCAGTGGAGCCAATGATTTGTCTGACGATCTAGACAAAATTGAGATTTACCTTGCTGAGGATATTCCTGCTAATACGTCTTTCGTAATCGATTTTGAAAAGGTTCGCAATCCTAACCGTGCGTTGATGCAACGTGTCAATCTGCAGGTAATTCCTCGGGGTAATGATCTGGCCACCTATATTGGTACCTGGGAAATGTTGATCGCTTATCAAGACTAGATTGCTTTTCAGGGTTGGTTCTAACGTGTTACTATCAGAAGCCGCGCTGAATGGCGCAAGTAGTATTTTGTTTGAGCAGACTTAGGAGCAATCGCCATGACTAAGCGCACCCTCGGCGGTACATCTCGCAAGCGTAAGCGCGTTTCTGGTTTTCGTACTCGCATGCGGACAACTAATGGCCGTCGAGTTATTCAGGCACGTCGTAAGAAAGGGCGTGCTCGTCTGGCCGTTTAGACTGGCTAGCTGAGTGCGATCGCATCTGTGGCGTTACCTAAGCAACATCGACTGCGAGCTTCGCGTTCTTTTTCTAAGGTTTATCGTCAAGGGCGTCGAGCTAGCGGTCATTGTCTAGCCATTAAAGCCCTTAAAAATCCTTTGCCCGTTGAAAGCTCACTTGATGAGCTTTCAACGGGCATCTGTTTTGGAGTGTCCATTAGTCGAAAAGTACATAAGCGAGCCGTTGTACGTAACCGCATCAAACGACAAATTCATTCGGCTCTAAGGCTCCTGCTGCCCAGGGTCGAAGGAACTTGGTGGGTTGTGATCAATGTCAGATCTGCTGCAACAATCTGCCAATATTACGATTTTTTGCGAGAATTAGAGAATCTATTGGTAGAGCTAGAGGTGCTGCATGGCAATTAAAGAGGAAGTGTATTACGAGGGCGGCCCCCACATTGGTGATTTAATTTTGCACTGCGTGCTGGCGCTGACATTGGTCTTCATTCCCCTTACAGTTGGCTCCATTATTCGTGCTCTGTGGGTTCGCTATCGCATCACCAATCGTCGCATTTCGGTTACAGGGGGCTGGATGGGACGTAACCGAACTGATTTGATTTATTCAGAAGTAACTCGTGTGGCCGTTGTGCCTCGCGGTTTGGGACTTTGGGGTGATATGGCGGTGCAACTCAAGGATGGTAGTCGCTTAGAGTTGCGGTCTCTGCCTAATTTTCGCGATCTCTACGACAAAATCACTGAACATATTTCTGCTAAAGCTAGAAAAGCTAGTGGTTTGCCCACTTAGAGAAACTTCCTGGGTAACGTTTTAAGCTCATAACAGTTTTTCTCTGGTAAATCCATAAATAAAAACTACAGGCTCATAACTTTCTGCCCTGACCCCAAGTAGGGATAACCGTCAATTTATAGGTCAAACACCGTCTCAAATAGTTTTGTGTGGGTGAAATAACTAACCCTTTTTGCAGCGGATCGACCTAACGCCTGCAATATTCAGATACATTAGAGTTCGGTATGCAATTTGCTCGGTAAGCGCGCATGGATTTCGGTATTGGATTTCTAACGAACAATATAATGCTGCCAATCCTAGATTTTTTCTATGGGATTGTGCCCAGCTACGGTTTAGCCATTGTGGCTTTGACTCTTCTTATTCGCTTTGCGCTCTATCCGCTTAATGCCGGATCGATTCGCAATATGAGGCGCATGAAGATTACCCAGCCTCTTATGCAGAAAAAGGTCAAGGAAATCCAAGAGCGCTACAAAGACGATCCTGCCAAGCTCCAAGAGGAGATGGGCGGGGTTTACAAGGAATTTGGTAATCCATTGGCAGGCTGCTTTCCAGTGGTCTTGCAGATGCCTATTTTGTTTGCATTATTTGCAACACTTCGAGGATCACCGTTTGCTGATATTACCTATCCTGTAAATCTCCAAATCCTTCCTCAAGATTCGATCGAGCAAGTTCAGCCCCAAGCATTTTCCGCCAAGCAATCTAACCTTTATATTGCCGACGGTAAGCATTTCTCCATCGCTCCAGTTCTGCCCGGTGGTAACCGTATTGGTGTTGGCGATAGTGCCGTGATTCGTTTACAGACCCCTGAAGGTGAGTCTGTGAGTCAGTTAGCTGACAAGTATGCCGAAAATCCAGCTGTCTTTACTCCCATTTGGGAGGTCACTAAGGGGCAAGACCTGGTCAAGGTTGATGAAAATGGCCAAATTACGGCGCTAGCTCTGGGTGACGTCACTATTCAGGCAAAAGTCAAAGGGTTGGCTGCCAATAAAGGTTTCTTGTTTATCAAAGAGCTAGGGCGTATTGGTGCCCTCGGTGACGAAGGGGAAATCCACTGGGACATTCTCGGCATGATTTTGTTCTTTGGTGTAAGCCTTTATGTCAACCAGCTTTTGTCCGGTCAGTCTTCCAGTGATAATCCTCAGCAAGAGACTATTACTAAGCTGACACCTGTATTATTCTCGGGTATGTTCTTGTTCTTCCCCCTGCCCGCAGGTGTATTGCTCTACATGGTACTGGCGAATGTTTTCCAGACAGCTCAATCATTTATCCTGTCTAGAGAGCCCCTACCTGATAATATTCAGGCTTTAGTTGATGCCGAGGAAGTTAAGACAGCAAGTGCTGATCGTGGGCCACTAGCATTTGAGCCTGGAGCAAAGAAAGCGGCAGATAAGGGCAAGTCTAGTTCTGCTCGGTCTAAGTCAACTAGTAAAACATCTGCCAAGAACAATAAGTCCACCAACAAGGCCACATCTTCCCGCTCTAAAGGGAATAAGAAATCTGGTGGTAGTTCTAAAAAAAAGGTCTCTAACCGATAGCTAAAGGTACACTTGTGGTTGGCATAAAATTCGCTGAAGCGGGTGTGAGTGATTTATGGGCGAACAGCAAGATAAAGGCGGTATCCAATGGCTATCGCAATTGCTAGATCATCAAGGCGTTAAGACGGATGTAACTGGTGAGCATATAGACGATGCTCTAGGGGATAGTAGCTTCTGGCTCACTATCGATGATTCCTCTTTGACCCAGGCTCAAATTGACGGCCTTGTAGGAGATCGAGGTCGTGTTCTAGATGCGATTCAGTATTTAGCAAATACAGTGCTGAATATTGGGCAAGACGCTGACAATCAGCAGTCTTATACGATTGAGCTGCATGGCTACCGTCAGCAGCGTCGTGATGAACTTAAGTCAATTGCAGAAAGGGCCGCAGAAGATGTGCTGTCCAGTGGTGGTGAGCATGAAGTTTCTGATTTATCGTCTGCTGAACGTAGGCAAGTTCATACGTTCTTAAAGGCCCATGGTGGCTTGGAAACCTTTAGCCGTGGCCGAGAACCTGACCGTCGGTTGGTGGTTCGTGCTTTGTCGAATGCTGACTTTGCCAATGCAGAGGATGAGTAGGTCTTGAGGGTATCTTGCTGCACCTGAGCCTTGGACTAATTGATTCTTTCTTGGCCCTTCAAAGTGATTAGATAGCGGCCCATGCAACGGATATATATTCCCCATTTGATTAAAGATCCGAGCAAGACTCGGATAATAGAGGTCGATGACTATCTCAGCGATCTAGAAACTCTAACGCCGGTTAAGGGGCGCATACAAATTCAGCATCGTGGCAATTTTTTAGAGGTCTCAGCCCAGGCTGAGACCATTGCTACGTTGACATGTCACCGTTGTTTGCAAAACTATAATGCACGCATCCAGGTTGATACTTCAGAGTTTATTTGGCTACAGGAGCTGCAGCCTGAATCCTATGCCGAAGAGGTAGAAGTTAGCTTGGACGATTTAGTGGAAACCTTGCCGC
The DNA here is from genome assembly GCF_011009555.1 of Adonisia turfae CCMR0081. Lineage (GTDB taxonomy): Bacteria > Cyanobacteriota > Cyanobacteriia > Phormidesmidales > Phormidesmidaceae > Leptothoe > Leptothoe turfae. The sequence goes on from NZ_QXHD01000003.1 coordinate 590,113, forward strand.
CCCAAGGCCATTTTGAGCCCGCTAAGTGGCTCTATGAGCAGTTATGTTTAGCCATGCCTCAGCGGCAGCTCTGTGACCAAAGTTGTGAGGGAATTCCCAATCCGGTGGCCAGTAGCGACGATGCTTCAGCTGAAACAGATCAACGCTGGGCAGCTTTATCTGCTTTGAAGCAACAACTTTCTGATTAGTCACCCAGTTTTTATGGCATTTAACGATGAGTTAGGACTACTTATTCGAGCCCGCTACCCGTTGGTGTACGTTCCCACCCGAGAAGAGGAGCGGGCTGAAGAGTCGATTGCTAAGGTTGCTGCTACTACGGGTAATCGAGCTGTTTATGTGTGGGATTTTGTTGATGGCTATCGAGGTAATCCCAATGATGAAGGGGTTGGTCGTCGAAATCCACTCCAAGCCTTAGAGTTTGCTGACAAGTTATCGTCTTCTGCTCCAGCTATATTAGTCCTTCGTGATTTTCATCGTTTTCTAGACGATATTGCTATCTCACGAAAGCTGCGGAACCTGGCGCGGATACTAAAGGCTCAGCCTAAAAATATAATTATTCTGTCAGCTCAGTTGACTATTCCGGATGAGTTAAGTGAGCTACTGACGGTTTTGGAGTTTCCACTCCCTACGGTTGATGAAATTCGTAGGGAAATAGAGTCCTTGCTAGGGGCTATGGGAAGTTTGCCGGGGCCTAAAGCATTAGATGCTCTCGTGCGTTCTTGTCAGGGGCTGTCAATGGAGCGCATTCGTCGGGTATTAGCACGGGGGATAGCGGCCAATGGGGCCTTTAGCCCTGATGATATTGATTTAATTCTGGAAGAAAAGCGTCAAACGATTCGCCAGACGCAGATTTTGGACTTCTATCCTGCTACCGAAAAAATTTCTGATATTGGTGGTTTGGATAATCTGAAAGACTGGCTAATTAAGCGCGGTGGTTCATTCTCTGAGCGAGCAAGGCAGTATGGGTTGCCTCATCCCAGGGGATTGATGCTAGTGGGCATTCAGGGGACAGGTAAATCTCTGACAGCAAAGGCAATTGCCCATCATTGGCATCTGCCTTTGTTGCGTTTGGATGTAGGGCGTTTATTTGCTGGTCTTGTGGGCGAATCAGAGTCTCGTACCCGGCAAATGATTCAGCTGGCAGAGGCGTTGGCTCCTTGTGTGCTTTGGATCGATGAGATTGATAAAGCATTTGCTGGATTTGAGGGTCGTGGTGATTCTGGCACTACAAGCCGTGTTTTTGGCACCTTTATTACCTGGCTATCCGAGAAAACATCTCCGGTGTTTGTGGTAGCGACAGCTAATAATATTGGTGCGTTACCGCCAGAACTATTACGACGTGGCCGATTTGATGAAATCTTTTTTGTGGGTTTGCCGAGTCAGGCTGAGCGAGATGCCATTTTCAATGTGCATCTAAGTCGGCTGCGTCCCCATAATGTGAAAAGTTACGATACCCGTCGCCTTGCTTACGAAACTCCTGACTTTTCTGGAGCGGAAATTGAGCAAGCCATTATTGAAGCGATGCATATTGGCTTTAGTCAAAATCGTGATTTTACCGTAGATGACATTCTGGAAGCGGCTAGTCAGTTAGTGCCGTTAGCCCGTACCGCTAAAGACCAGGTAGATGCTCTGCAAGCTTGGGCTGCATCAGGTAAAGCTAGACTGGCGTCGCGGCAGTCTATGTTGAGCGATCGCATGAAGGATTTGGACGGTTAGAGCCTCATCAGAAAAGGTCTTAGTGTCAGATATCTGAATAAGAGATAACTTTCTACAGAAAATAGGGTATAACCGTAGGACATTCTGTGAGTGTCCCTGATTGTCTACAGTAGCTATGGCGTCCAACCGATTTAATATCCAGGCGTTTTTGGTGAGTCTGCTCAAGTTTATTGGCGGAGTCGCGATCGCGCTATTCGTTATCTCTCTTGCTGGAGTTGCGACCGCCCGCTATTTCTTGACCCAACTTTCCAGCTTGCCAGAGCGTCCGGTTTACGAAAATGAGTTGCCAGCGCAGCCTCAACAGGCGAGCGATACCAATACGGAACCTGCGCCTCAGGCTGCTGTCGAACAACCTTCTGAGCCTCAGCCAACAACAGCTCCGACCCCCGCTAATGAAGCCAAAGCACTCTATAAGGTTGTCGTTACCTACGGGACCGGTTTGTTGGTGCGTGCGGGTGCAGGTGTGGATTATGAAACGATTGATGGCATCGACTATGACGAAACTGTCGAGGTTTTAGAAGAGTCTGGCCGCTGGTTTAAAGTTCGCACTGGTAGCGGTGTTGAGGGTTGGATTAAGGGCCAAGGGAATACTCAAAAACTTTAGTTTGACTAGTTTTATATCAAATCCAAATTCAGTAACCCCGATTAACAATAGACAATCCTGTAGGGGCACTCCCTTGTGGATGCCCCTCTCTATCGGGCGCTTATCGTGATTACCCTGAATGCCGATGGTTATTGGTGTAATTTATCCGTGCTCCGGCCCACTGGAGCTTGCTTCTCAACGTTTGATAATAAGACTGGTTCTGCCGCAACAGCACAAATTTTGCCATGTGTTCCGCCATCCAAATATCTACCCGTTGCCCTGGCCAAATAGAAGTAGCCATGACGCCATCCATCCACAGTTTGGTGGTCATGGCAGGATCGACAAGGGGCCAAACACTAACAACACTGCCAGATGGGATCACCACCGGACGACTGGATAAACTCAGGGGACAAATCGGGGTGACCACAATGGCATCCATCCCAGGATGCACAATGGGTCCATTCGCGGCAACTGTATAGCCTGTTGTACCAGTAGGTGTGCTGATTAAAAGGCCGTCTCCTTGGTATTGGTCAACCACCTCTCCATCAATTTCCATTTCTAAAATTGAGGTAATCATGCGGTCAGGTGAAGCGGGCTTGACACACATTTCATTGAGGGCCCAATATACCTCGCTGAGGGGTTCACGATTACTGCGATTCCCTTCGTGGATGCAGGCGCGGAGCATCATACGCTGTTGCACTGCATAACGATCGTTCTGTAGCCGATCAAGAATCTTTTCGAAATCATCAATTTCATCTGATGATTCTGTTAGAAAGCCTAAGTGGCCACCAATGTTGACGGCCAAAATTGGGATTTTTTCGGGTGCTAAGTGGCGTGCTGCCGCAAGGGCTGTACCATCACCACCCAGCACAATTGCTAAGTCAATGGGCTGCTGGGCAGAGGCTAAAAAAACAGGATAGGGATTATCTTTGGGGCCGCTGGGGCCAAGCAGTACACTGGCACCACGTTTTTCTAAGAGCTGGGCACATTTCTCGGCCCAGCTTTTACTTTGCTGATTACCTGCTTTGTGAACAATGATGACTTGGTTGAGCTGCACGGTAGTGGAGGGGATGAGGAGTTACTTGACTGATTTCCAGTTGACGGCAGCTTGTTCCAAGACGTAGTTCGCTAGGCTAGTGATTTCATCTTTGCTGAGCTGATCGCTATAGGCGCTCATCAGGCCTTTGCCATTGGTAATCAGGGTTGCGATCGCATCCATAGACTCATAACCATGACGTTTTAAAGCCCGTTGCTTTAAGTTTTTGCCTCGGCGAATGATATTAGCTCCATTGGGATGACATCCGGCACAGTGAGTCTCAAATAATTTTCTGGAGTCTATTGTGTCTGCCCACGCCATGGCTGAAGTGCTAAACCATAGGCTGGCGGCAAGTAAGCAGCAAGCCAAATAACCAGGCATGAGACGTTTAAGCCTGGTTAGATATAAGCGCCAAGGCGTGAGTAAACATGAGAATGTTGAACTGAATATGGAGCTAAAGACAGAAGCCGACATTAAAATCAAAGGGGCGAGCAATTCGCTTCCTATGGTAATGGTTTACGACCTTAGGAAAATGAGCCTGGTACAACTTAAGATCAGTTTTCTCCGCTGACAGAGGCGCTAAACTGTGGATGATTTGAGTGTAGGTTACAAGTTTGCCGTGTTATGAGAAAAGCAGCACTATTGATGAGCCTAATGGTGGTATCGGCAGTTGCTGGCGGCAGCTTTGCCTATGGATGGTACAGTGTGACGAATGTGTCACCCCACAATAATCCAACAGCAGCACCAGTAACACCATCCACACCAGAGACTGATATAGCTGCGACTCAGTATTCTGAGTCGGTAATACGCCGTAAATCATCAGGTGTAACTGCCCATCAGCCATCAATGCGTCAGCAACTGTCTCACATATCTAACAAAAATGGTGAAATTAGCCTGACTCTAGATGAGCCTCAGCTGACGCAGCTAGTCAACGATGCTATTCTCAGTCAACCTGTGGCGGCTCAACTTTTAGCGAATGCCCAATTGTTGCAGACAACTCTCCAGGGCGAATTCATTGAAACGGGTGCGGTGCTGAATTTGTCAGAACTGCCACGAGAAGCATTGTCTACCGAGCTACAGACCAGTCTGGATCAGTTGACCAGTGCTGTGCCTATGCTAACCAATCGCGATATTTACATTGGGATTGTTGCCCGTCCTCAAATACAAGACGGCAAAATTACTCTGAATCAGGACCTTAGCTTCAAAATAGGCCAGTTTACCCTGCCCCTGGCGGATGTTGCTGAGCAGATGGGGTTTTCTACCAGCGAAATCGAGCAACGCCTTAATGGATTGCTCGATCAACAAGGGGTCATTTTAGAAACCATTGAAATTCTAGATGAGCAGCTGGTGATCACAGGAATTAAATCCTAATGACTATGACCAGCAACGAGATCACCAGGATTCAAAATCATTGATTTTTGGGTTCTAGTCTGAATCACTGGGCCGTACACCTTTCATAATGCGTGATAGCTCACTCTTCTCGTCCACAGAAACCCGAGTGGGTGAACCGCTGATAATGCGCTCTAGGTTACGGAAGGAGTCCTTGATTTCCGGGCCATTGGCACTGATGGTGTATTCACGGATAGCCTTGTCATGCCAAGATCCCCGCATCTTGAATACATTCAATGCCCGAGACATTTGACCACGTATTTCCACATATTGCAGCATTAAGATGGTGTCTGTGATAGTGGAAATATGCGAGTCAGTAATGGAATGGGAGCCCATAAACTGCTCCGTAGTGTTTGTAAAGAAACCAGTGATTTCTTCCTGTTTTGCATAACCCGTTACACCAATGACAAACTGACGGAACGAATTATTGCTGACTCCGCGATCCAAAGCTGACAGAGAATCGATGGCAATACGTGAGGGCTTAAACTGTGCAATCTCAGACTTAATAATCTGCAAGTGGTCTTCGAGTCCAGCAGATTCGGGATATGCGCAGATGATTTTGAGTAGTCCCGCGCGCTCTAACTCCTCAAAGTCAATGCCCCAGGAGTAAGCATTTCTAGATAGCTGTGCGCGAGATTCTTCGTAGGCAAAAAGAATGGAACGCTCTTTTGCCTGACAGCCATTTTCAATGAACTTACTAACCAGCAACGTTTTACCTGTCCCTGTTGCCCCGGTGGCCAAGATAATTGAGTCCTTAAAGAATCCACCGCCACACATTTCATCCAGGGCTTTGACTCCAGAGGAGACCCGTACATTCGATGAACGTTGAGTCAGGCGCATTGCCCCCAACGGAAAGATATTGATACCGTTTTGGGTAATGGTGAAAGGGTATTCCCCTTTCATATGGGTCGTGCCCCGCAGCTTGAGAATTTCGATGGTACGGCGACGACGCTCCCCTTCGAGGACATTGCGAACAATAACGACGTTATCTGACACAAATTCCTCGACTCCAAAGCGGGCAACGGGACCATACTCGTCCACGCGCTCTGTTGACATTAGAGTCGTCACGCCCATTTGTTTAAGACGCGCAACTAATCGAAAAATTTCACGCCGGACTACACCAGCTGCATCGTATTGCTGAAAAACGGCTGTAACCGAGTCGATGGATACCCGTCGTGCCTTGTACTTACGAATAGCGTATTGAATCCGCTCAATTAATGCTGAGAGGTCGAAATTACCTACGATTTCTTGACCTTCGGGATCGGGGGATGCATCCAGAATGAATAGCTTGCCATCATCAATGAGCTTCTGTAGATCCCAGCCAAAGCTGCAAGCATTTTGAATGATGTCGGCAGGTGACTCTTCGAAGGTGACAAATACACCGGGTTCATCAAAATCTGTGATGCCGTTATATAGAAACTGTACGGCAATCAAGGTTTTACCAGTACCTGAAGTTCCACTGACGAGGGTCGAACGCCCGGCAGGCAGACCACCATGACTGATGTCATCAAAGCCTTCCATCATGGTGCGAATTTTTCTTACGCCCGCCAAGGTATTATTCGAGGGGATTTCACCTTGAGAAGACTGAGTCATAACTTAGTAAATTGACCTGTTAAAAAAATAGTGAGTTGGCCTGTAAAAAAATACAGTGGGAGAAAAGAACATTACTAATATTTCAACAGGTTAAGTTATCAAGAGCAAGCACTATAGATGATTCTGCTCCAAGAACATCGTGCGTACTGGCATATATTGCCAAAAACTCTATATTTCATGCTTGTGAACTGTATGCAAAGGAGCTTGTGTTATGAGCGTTGCCCAATTGGTGCATTACACTTCTATCCTTTGCCACATTCCAGTCTGGAATGCATAAGCAACGCTTCTCAAAAATCGAAACATTACTTTAAGACTGATAAGTTACTTTGGTAAAATAGGCTAATCATCCTCCCTGAGCTCATCATAAAGCAAGTCTAGACCGATCAGGACGCGCTCACGGTCAGACAGGTCGCCAATGATTTTACGAACAGGAGGCGGTAGGATTTTTGCCAAGGTTGGAGTCGCTAATATTTTGTCTTCTTCAGCGAGCTGTGGATTTTGTAAGACATCAATGACCTTTAATGCATAAACGCCCTGAAACTCTTCTTCCAAGATCGTGTTGAGCATTTTGAGTGCCCGAGTAGAGTTTGGGGTATTGCCAGCAACGTAGAGTTTTAATATGTAGGTCTTTTTATAGGCCATTGAAGGGTTCCCGAATGTGTGGCAGATGTGGAGTACAAGAGTCCATAAATAAAATTGGGACGTGCGTAAATCAGATTCTATGATTCACGTGGAATAGAGCGACGGTACATTTCACATAGATGGGCCAGCACATCAATTAGGGTTAAGCGATAGTCCAATAAAATTTCCTCACTACGTCCTTCCATGTGGAGCTGCTTTGAAAAATTGTCCATCAGTTCCATATGGATTTCGACAACCTTAGAAATGGATACGTCAGCAAAGAACGCTAAGTTAACGTAGTCATCAATACGTTGATTTAGGCTTTTGTCATCCGATGAAAAATAACTCAGGATGATTTGACGATAGTCTTGACGCAATTGATCTAAAAACTCATGACGCTCCTCCACGGTCATGTTGCGTACAAAATTTTGAGAATTACGCTTGTAATACACACCCAAATAGCCTAAGCGTTCTTGGAGTTTTTCAGTCAGTCGCTGCTGCTGAAGGCTCAACAGAAATATGCGATTATCCCGGTTTTCTGTTGGAGAACCTTCATTATCAACGACAGTGCTAGAGTTGGCTGGCAGTTTTAAAAATTGGCTGATGGCTTTGTGAACCTGGTCTTCAATGGTATCTAATTGACCTGGACTGATCTGGATAACAGCATCGTGATACTGGGTGCGTTGCTCTAAAGCATCCTGTGCTGAGATCACTAAAGTAGGCAGCAAAATATCACGCTCCCACAGCTCATGTAGTAAATCCCAACCATCTTGATTAGGTTGGACAACCAAACAATCAATCCGATGACGATTACTGATGGTCCACTGCACAAACTCTGTGTGCGTCTGGCTCCAACTAATAGCAAAAGGACTGTGGGTGAGCGTTTTCTTGAGAGACTCCGCCATAGAGGCCTGAGCCGTATAAATTCCAACCAGGAAGCGTGCAGCCAAAATTGAGATGAATGTTACGCAATGTTAATTGATTTATTGCACTATTTAACAGCTTATTGTTTATCTATGGAGACGATATTTTATATTTTTATGCGAATTGGGAGATGAGTAGCCAATGAGTACAAAAGTTTGCAGTCAAAGGAAAATTTAATAGGTACTTTTTATCAAAACTAAGCATATAGGCTACGAGTGGTAGCTATGGCAAACTTAAGTATTTTTATCTGGGAGTTATTTTTGGCGTCCTCAGATGTCTGTACTTAAGGGCGCTTAGGGGAGACATATTGCCTCAGAAGAATAATTACGGACAAGTGTTCCATTGTTATTGTGATCTGAGCACTGCATAATCAACGAGCATGGAGGGATTCGAACCCCCGACCGCCAGAACCGGAATCTGGTGCTCTATCCAGCTGAGCTACATGCCCTCGTTTCTAGCTTAGTTTATCCAGGAACCGTGCTTAATATTAGCACTTGTGTTCGTATCTGTCTTTGCCTTTACGTTAAACGTGTTGATGGCATACGCTCATGGGGGTGTGCAAGATGCGTGCTGCGTGCTGGATATTCAGAATTTATCAAAAGCTTTTGGTCAGCGTCAGGCACTATCGGCTTTGACCCTGAGGTTGGAGTCAGGTGAAGTGTATGGTCTGTTAGGGCCTAATGGAGCTGGAAAAACCACAACCATTAATTTGCTCAGTGGTTTATTACGACCCGATCACGGACAGGTGTTGATTGCTGGGCAGCCTGCTGCTGAATCAACCAAGCCATATTTGGGGATTATGCCGCAGCAAAACCTGCTGTACCAAAGTCTTACCTGTGGGGAGAACCTGGCATTCTTTGCCAAAATCTATGGCCTGGAATCTACAGCGCGATCGCAACGTATCCAAACCTGCTTGACCGCTGTCAATCTTCAAGATCGGGTTAACAGCGTTGTTGGTTCCTTAAGCGGTGGTATGCAGCGACGGTTGAGTTTAGCCATTGCCATTGTGCATCAGCCAAAGTTAGTGGTCCTTGATGAACCTACCACCGGATTAGATATTGAAGCGCGCTACGAGGTCTGGGATTTAATTCGGCAGCTTAAGCAACAGGGGGTAACGGTGCTGCTAACTACTCATCTACTTGATGAAGCAGAACGACTGTGCGATCGCATCGGTTTTCTTAAGCAGGGTTGCTTACTGGCTCAAGGGAGTCTCCCGGAACTGCGAAGCCATATTCCAGCTGAGGAGGTGGTGATTCTACAGACGGCAGATGAAGAGGCCGCCATTGCCCAAGCCGCCAACCATGGATTTACAATGCGCCGCTATGACACTCACCTGGCGTTTTGGATACCTGAGCGATTAGAACTCAGAGAGCTAATTGCCAAATTTGATGGCATTCCGATAGATTCCATTGCCCGCAGCCCAGTCACCTTAGAGCATATTTACTTAGAAGTGACCCGTTCAGTCTGAAGATACGTACTCTGTCTATCGTAAATACCCTAAACCCTTGTGAATAGTCTGATTAAACCCTTTCTTCAAAGTAGGTTTATTGAAGTTCACCAGGTGTTCATGGGCATGCTTAGGGGACTGGGGTAGTCTATATTTAGTTCGAGAGAACGCTTATGACTACTGCGTTTGCAGCTTAAATTTAACTTCTATTCTGACTGACTTTTTAGCAGTTTCCTTTATACAGACCTATTTATTGCAGGACGGGCCTCAGCGTAATGTTGAGGCCCGTCTTCTATTTATTAGTAGTTCAGCCTCCATACCAGGGCAGAGGGTGAACTACTTTAAAGCGCTGGCTAACCCGGTTAATATAGCGTTGGGTTTGCTCTGTAGCGTTGGCATGATTGTCCAACAAACGTATGGTTAAATTTCTGCTTGTGGTGATTCCAGCGTTTTTAGTAATTGCGATCGCAATCCTGTCGGTACAGAACGCCACCCCGATTTCCCTACAATTTTTGGCGTTTCGTTCAGTGGCCCTACCGTTTGGCTTGTGGTTAGGGATTGGTCTGGCAGCTGGCCTGGTCGGCACAGCGGGTTTACTCACCGTGTTTTCAAGCAAACGCCGGTAGGGAAATTGTCAGGTGTAAATTGTGAGTTGTTGGTCCCAATCCATTGCTAATTGAGCAGTTATAACACTCATAAAGTTCAAGACTCAGAACTATGTAAAGATCGCTCCGCCCATCAACTTTGTATAACGACGGTTCAACTCTTTTTTAATTAACGGCCACTGCTCCAAAGTCGAGTCTTGCTGGATGAGCTGCTCTGCTGCTGTCCGGGCTAGCTCCAAAACCTCTTGATCATTCACCAGGCTAGCCAAAGCAAAGTCAGGCAGTCCTGATTGACGGGTGCCTAACACCTCACCAGGACCCCGGAATCGCAGATCCATCTCAGCAATGAAGAACCCATCTTGCGACTGTTCTAGAACCCGCAGTCGCTGCAAAGCCATTTCGCTTTTACTACTGCTCATCAATAGGCAATAGGATTGGTCAGCCCCGCGTCCTACACGTCCCCGTAGCTGATGCAGTTGTGAGAGACCAAAGCGCTCAGCATGTTCAATGAGCATGACACTGGCGTTGGGCACATCCACCCCAACTTCTACCACTGTGGTGGACACCAAGATCTGGGTATGGCGATCGCGAAATTTTGTAATGGCCGCATCTTTATCAGCAGAGCTCATGCGCCCATGGAGCAGACCGACGTTGAACTCAGGAAAAACAACCTCGCTCAGACGCTGATGTTCTTCGATGGCAGAACGCAAGTCCAGCTTTTCAGATTCATCAACCAGGGGTAGCACGATGTAAATTTGTCGGCTTTGGGTGATCTCACGTCGCATGAGATCGTAGGCATGGTTGCGATCTCGACCAGCTAATAATGTGGTTTGAATGGGCTTACGCCCGGGCGGGAGTTCGTCAATTTGGCTAACGTCCAGATCTCCATGCAATGTCAGGGCTAGAGTTCGCGGTATAGGCGTAGCCGTGAGGGTGAGCACGTGGGGATTATCACCTTTTTGCTGGAGCTTAGCCCGCTGAGCTACCCCAAACCGATGTTGCTCATCGATGGTGACGAGACCTAAACGACTAAATTTCACAGGATCTTCGATCAAGGCATGGGTTCCTACCAGGATGGGGAGTTCTCCCGTTTCGAGTTGGGAATGAATTTCCCGGCGCTTGGCGGTTTTGGTGGAACCAGTTAGCAGTTCCACGGGTAAGTGCAATAGGTTAAACCATTCCACTAACTTGCGGTAGTGCTGCTCTGCTAACACTTCTGTGGGGGCCATCAGGGCTGCCTGATATCCGGCCTGAATGGTTGCGAGGATTGCCACCACTGCCACTACGGTTTTCCCGGAGCCCACATCTCCCTGCACTAGTCGATTCATCGGTGTGGACTGCTGCAAGTCCACCAGAATTTCCTGCACTACCCGAGCTTGAGCCTCTGTCAGGCTAAAGGGCAGTACCCGATAGAACTGATCGATCAGCTCACCAGTAGGGGCCATGTGAATTTGAGTGTGAGCCTGTTGCTGTTTGCGACGGGACAGCAGACCTAATTGCAAATAGAAGAATTCATCAAACACCAGACGGCGGCGGGCAATTGCCAGAGCCTCACTATCGGGTGGAAAGTGAATGTGCGCAATTGCCACCGTTAGTTGAATCAAACCATGTTGCTCCCGCAGCGCAGTGGGAAACGGCTCTCGAATTTCTATAGCGGCGGGCAAGGCAGCGACCACTGCCTTACGGACCAGTGGGGCAGGCACACCTTCTGTCAGGGGATATACAGGGACCACGCGACCTACCGTGTCGGAGTCAATGGCTTCCTGGGTATCTCCGAGTACCTCCAGGTCTGGATCGTCTAAGGTGATGCCATATTTTCCTTTTTTTACCAAGCCCGAGGCAGCTAATGTAGAGCCGACTGGGTAGAGACGCTTTTGCCGTTCTTGCCAAGCTCGGTTACGAAAGCGCGCTCCGGCCAAGAATCGATTGAGTTTGAGGGTGCCAGTGCCGTCGTAGAGACTGAGTTCAAAAATCGTCAGTTTTGCATTGCGAGGACTATTGAAGCAATTGCAACGCCGCACGGTGCCCACAATCGTCACGGTGTCACCCGCTTTAAGATCTCGAATTTTGACCTGGCGGGCATAGTCTAGATGGTCGCGAGGATAGTAATAGAGCACATCCCGGACGGTATACAGCCCTAACTTTGCGAGTCGTTCGCTATTCTTGGGGCCGATGCCTTTGAGATAAGTGATGGGCTGATCTAGGGGATGGCCTGAGCGAGGTAAGCTCGGTGTCTGAGTAATTAAGGATTTGGTTTTAGGGCGTTGGTTGGATCTTGAGGATGGACGACCGACCGCTTCACTAGCCTTAGGGCTGGGCTTTTCTAATAGTTGACGACTCTGCTGTAAAAACCGTCGAGTGTTGGCCACCAGATGCTGCCGTTGGGCAAAGCTGAGGGCGCTATATTTATCGAAGTCTTCCGAGAGATTACGCCAGCGTTCTTGGTCAATGGCAGGCAGACTGCTGGGGACCTTGCGTAAGCTATCTCGCAAAAATTCGCTAAATCGTTTTTGATGGCCTTGCAGGTCATTGAACCCCGCTTCAGCTTCGACACTCAGTGCCTTTTGCAGACGGATCCAGTCGGTCTGATCAGCCATTAGTCGTTGGTCCAGCTAGCTCTCCAGGCGTCTTCGGCTTGTGCGATCGCAAGCTGTCGTTCAGCATCCTTATAGGCATGGCCAACACGTTTCAGATGCGCCATTTTCTTCCGAATATGGCTTCGCCAAAGTGCGACGTTCGTCTCCGCAAATTCAATTTCCGAGAGCCGTAAATGAATCATGACAAAATCGGGCAGCGACTCTAACTGGAGAAATTGAGGCATCGATATAGATGCTTCAGAACGATTTTCGTCCCCATCTGAATCTTGGTCTGATGTGTCTTCGCCAGTAATAATAGCGGCGGCAATCTCAGCGTCAGCCCACTGCTCATCGAGCTTATGATCTTCACCTTCGTCAGGCTCGCCATCACTCTTTGAAAATCTACTTTTCTCGGGTTCGTGCAGGATCTTGATCGATAGTCTGACCAAATTAGGTGTTTTCATAGGGATATGGCCTAGACGTTCTGACTCTGACGTCGCCGCTAACAATGCATGGGGGATCTCTGGCATTACATTTGCTGTTCGCAAAAGCTCATTTGCCTTCTCGGAGACTGCCTTGAGCACATCTCGAATAGCTTTCTCAATTAAAATTTGCCGCCGCATGATCTGTGCAGGTTGTAGTGGTCCTGACGGTTCGGTTTCTGGCTGTGACTCCTCTAAACGCTCACTATCCATGAGTGAACGAATATCGGCTAAGAGTTTTTCTTGAGATCGCTGTGTTTGGGGTGACTTGCCAGGGTGTGTGTGATGTTCTTGGTCCTCAACTGTATCAGCTGCTGAGGGGCTGGTTTTAGGCGTTGATTCTGATTGCTCTCTGGCAGAAGCTGCTTCTAAAAATAATTGCCGAATGACGGCGAGGCCATCTTCCTCTGCTGGTTGTAAGCTCAGGCGCTTTGCTGTAGCCCATTTGTCCTGTAGGTGAGTGTGAATGCGATTGCCCAACTCGCGCAGCTTGTGCTGTAAACGATCACGTTGGGACAAGCTCAGTTCTAAAAAACTCTCAGGATAAACCTGCGTACAAATATGATAAGCCGCTAATATTAGCTGGCGTTTGCTTGCCTGACTTAAAACTTGTAAATATTTATCGATTAAGCCTTCAAGCTCAGTGGCAATATCAGCAGTTTGCGTCTGAAGCTTGGAAAGCTGCTGTTCAATATGACCACTTGCGTTACCCATTAGCGCAGATATTAGACAAAAAACGTGATGTAGAACGGCATTACAATGCCGTAAATCCCAGTATAGGCGCTATGACAAATGTTCTAATATTTCAGAGTCATTTGCCTAATTCATAAATACTGACATCTGAGGTGCTATAAGTACTTGCCCCTAGCCAATGGAAAGATATAAAAAAGGCAGGCAAGCACTTGGGCTTGCCATACCGATTTAGAAAAAAATTATCCACACAGAAGAGGACTATTTCTTTTTCTTTTTGCCTTTCTTCTTTGCTGTTTTAGGAGCAGTTTCAGTAGGCTTCTCGTCTTTAGCTTCCACCTTAGGAGCTGCTGGTTCAGAAGGCTTTTCCTCTTTCTTTTGACCTGTTTGAGCAGCGACTTCTGCTGCAAAGTTTTCCTCTTTCTTCTCAATACCTTCACCTAGAGTGAATCGTGAGAAACGGCGAACCTGGATATTTTCACCTAGAGTTGCCACTAACTGTTTGATCAACTCTTCAATAGTGATGTTTTGATCCTTAATGAAGGGCTGGTCTAATAAAGATTGTTCTTTGAGACGCTTTTCAATACGACCATCTACGATCTTGGCGCGGATGTTTTCAGGCTTCTTAGCAAGATCCTCGCGACCCATTTCAATTTCCCGCTCGTGGTCAATGGAATCTTGAGAAATATCGCTGGTTCTAACCACTTCGACGTTAGGACATGCTGCTATTTGCATAGCAATGTCGCGTGCTAAGGTTTTGAACTCTTCCCGACGGGCAACGAAGTCTGTTTCGCAGTTGATTTCCACAAGGACACCCACACGACCACCGGTGTGGATGTAACTTTCCACTAGACCTTCTGCCGCAACTCGGCCTTCCTTCTTAGCCGCTGAAGTAATACCTTTCTGACGGAGCCACTCAATGGCCTTCTGTAGATCACCGTCCGATGCTTGGAGGGCTTTTTTACAGTCCATCATGCCTGCGCCAGTAGTATCGCGCAGCTCTTTTACTTGCTTTGCAGAAATGCCTGCCATTATCTCCTCCTACACTAATGCTCTACTTTGAAAAAATATTTTGACAGAACAAGCTTTTTGCCAATGTTAAGACCTGCGCCTAAAGCATCAACAGCTGAACCTATGGTGGGGATCAGCTGCTATATGTAATGCAAAAGCCTACAGCGTGTTATTCGCTCTCTGCTTCATCTGCCGCAGGTGCTGCTGGTACTTCATCTGCTGTAGGAGCGTCTCCAGCATTGGGAATATCGGCTGCATCATAATCATAGTCTTCTTCGGCACTTGGATAGTCGGCGTAAATGTCGCCTTCATCACTATTGTCCTGCGGTGCCTGACCATGGGAACCCTCATAGATGGCATTCGCTAAGCTACCTAGAATTAACTTGATTGAACGAATGGCATCATCGTTGCCGGGAATTGGAATATCAACCACATCGGGATCACAGTTGGTATCCAATAGTGACACAATTGGAATCCCTAATTTCTGACACTCTTGCACTGCGTTATATTCACGCTTGATGTCAACCATGATGACTACGTCTGGCAGACGCCGCATCAGCTTAATACCACCCAGATATTTTTGAAGCTTCTCGAGTTCACGACGCAAAACAGCAGCTTCTTTTTTCGGGCGTAGAGCTAGAGCTCCTGTCTCTTGCATGCGCTCTAGCTCTTTGAGACGCTCTACACGTGTTTTAATGGTGGTCCAGTTGGTTAGCATTCCACCTAACCAACGCTGGTTGATGTAGTAAGACCCACAACGTCTGGCTTCTTCAGCGACAATTCCGGCAGCTTGGCGCTTAGTGCCCACAAACAAAAACTTCTGACCTTTCTCTGCTGAAGTCCGTACGAAGGAATAAGCGTTATCGAGCAGCTGAGCCGTCTGGACTAGGTCAATAATATGTACACCGTTACGTGCGGTAAAAATATACCGATCCATTTTAGGGTTCCAACGGCGGGTCTGATGACCAAAATGAACCCCTGACTCAAGCAGTTGAGCCAATGTTACAACAGGCATTTAATTCTCTCCTTTCGGGTTAAACCTCCACCTGGTGCGCATTTCAGTCGTTAAGTGTAGGTTTTACTTCACCTGACTTTGACTGAAACACCCGAAATATCCAAGTGTGTGAATTTTTTGACAGCTAAACTAGGGTAACACAGCAAGTTGCTGACTTCTTGAATCATGTCAGTCTCTTTGCCTGCTATTGGAAGTTGCAATTTTGGGTAGTCTGTGGATGATGGGTAAGTGTGTCTGCAACGTAAAGTGGCACAGACATGTTGCTTTGATGTTGCCCGTCGTTAACTGAAGGCTTTTGGTGCTTTATGACTGATCAACAACGCTCTGCTTCAATGCCGTCTGTTCCGCCGCCTCCACCTAAGCGGGTTGCACCACCCCCACCGCCGGGAATGGGTAGAGCTGGTGGTGCACGTTCAGCGGCACCGCCCCCAATGCCAAAGTCTGCTGGTGGCGTCAGAGTCGGCGGTGGCGTAACCCTAGAGCGTATCGTTCGTGAGGCCTTTGATAAAGGTTTTTCTGATGTGCATCTGGGTGTGGGGGAAGTGCCTCGTTTTCGGAACCGGGGCGAAATTGAAACCACAGACTATCCTGCTACTGACGAAGCCACATTCTACGCATGGCTATCTGAGGTCCTAAAGCCCGATCAAATCCAAGACTTTAAACAAACGATGGATTTTGACGGGGCAGCTCATTTTGACTTCACGCGTGTACGCATCAACATATTCAATACACTGCGTGGGCCTTCCTTGGTGATGCGTCTGATTCCGGTGAAGATTCTCACGCTTGATCAGCTGAGCTTGCCAGTAGTCTTAAAGGATATTTGCCACTATCACAAAGGTCTGGTTTTGGTGACTGGTCCCACTGGGTCGGGTAAGTCAACATCGCTGGCTGCGATGATTGACTACATCAATACGGATATGCCGAAGAACATTATCACCATTGAGGACCCGGTGGAATTTGTCCATGCGAGTCGTATGTCCTTAATCAAGCAGCGAGAAGTGGGGATTCACACGCTGGAGTTTAAGAATGCTCTTAAGGCATCGCTTCGGGAAGATCCAGATGTCATTCTGATTGGTGAGATTCGCGATCGCGAAACTGTAGATATTGCGTTGAAAGCAGCTCAAACAGGTCACCTTGTATTTGGTACCCTGCATACCAACAGTGCGGTAAAGACGGTTGAGCGTATTTTAGGCATGTACGAACCGGAACAGCAGAGTGCGGTGCGCATCTCAATTGCTGAATCTTTGGTGGCGGTTGTGGCTCAAGGGCTATGTCGTACGACCGATGGTAAGCGAGCGGCTTTCCATGAAATTCTGATCAACACCGATGCCATTAAAGATTATATTCAGCGAGGTCAGCTGGATGAGGTAGAGGCTCTGCTACCAAAATGTAGTTTTGATGGTATGTGCACCATGAATCAATCCCTTTACTCTCTATATGAGTCGGGACGTATTACTGAGGAGACTGCTTTAGAGATGTCACCTCGTCAAAATGAGATGGCGCAGATGTTGCGTGGTCGGATTTAGAGTCGACAGGATACTCATTCATCTTTATTTGATGTGAGTAGCTTTGGTTCAGCTCACGCTTCACAATTTCGTTGGATATTTAGAGTCTTCCGTGAGTCCAGTCGTGTTCGCCATGACTGGACTTTTTGTTGAAGGTTCGCAGGAAGCCAGCTGTCATATTGTGAGTAGACGGGCAAACGTGGCGTCAAGCTGTAGTTTTGGGTCTGTAGCTGGGCTGTGAGTGTCGACAGAGTTTTGTGATGATAGGTGGGGTTGACTTCATCTAGTGGTCCAATGCCGCCTAAATCTCTTGCTCCAGCCTTTAGGCAAGCTAAGAGCGTTTGAGTTGACTGCACTAGATTCGGTGGGATCTGAATCGTAATGTCCTCTGGCAAAATCTGACGAGTGATATGGACAGCACGGATTAACATGTTGTCGTCACAGGGAAGAGCGAGTTGGGTCTGGCGTTCGCCAGGCTGATGGGGTTGAAGAATAACTTCTTGGATATGACCGTACTGGTTGTGGAGGGTTGAGATCGCAACCAGTGTTTCTTCCCAATCTGTTTCCGTTTCACCGATGCCTAAAAGAAGTCCAGTCGTAAAGGGAATTTGCAACTGTCCTGCCCACATTAGTTGCTCTAGCCTGACTGCTGGTCGTTTACTTGGGGCATGATGGTGAACGTTATCCAACAAAGTAGGTGTGAGCTGCTCCAGCATCAGCCCCATTGAAACATTCACCTGCTTGAGCCTTTTCATTTCTTCAAAGCTAAGGGGGCCGACATTGGTATGGGGTAAGAATCCTTCTGCAATGGCTAAGTGGCAAAGATCATATATGCGGTCTAACCAGGTTCGACGACGTGAACTTTTGGGATGAACTTCTCCGCTCAGAATTAATATTTCAATGGCATCTAATTCTTGGAGCATAGCCCGTGCCCTAGGAAGACTCAACCATATATCAGAGCCTGGCTGGACTCGAAAATTACAGTAACTACATTGATTGAAGCACTCATATGTCGGGACTAGAGTGTATGCCGGACTATAGGTGATGGTCAGGCTCAACGTGACTATCCTCTTTGCTAATCGTTACAAAAAATGAGCAATTACTTCAAGCCTTAGAATCTAAAAGTAGACTGTCTTACCCGCCGTACAGGCTAACTTACATACTCTGTTAGAACCGGGGGCGTAAGGAGTGAAATGTTTGTAGATCCTTCTGTCTCAGCGACCTTGGTGAATTGACTTTCAATATGCAAGCCCATCAATAAGGCATTCAGACGCCGACTTTTAAAATTCTCTCACGATTATAAAGTTTACAAAAATAGGTATTTCTTTTAGCATGTATATGTGGGCTAATTGCCTACTGTCGTACCTCGACAATATTTATAGGATTCATAAAATCATGACAACTACTCTACAGCAGCGCTCTAGCGCTAATCTGTGGGATCAGTTTTGTGAGTGGGTTACTAGCACTGAGAACCGCCTCT
>NZ_QXHD01000003.1:608795-672070 GCF_011009555.1 Adonisia turfae CCMR0081
ATGGAGCGACAAGCAGATATCGTCGGCACTCAAATCCTGGCCTCCAGCGGTTATGCCGCCGATGGCATGCATGGTCTCATGCTTGCCTTAGAAGAGCGCTACGGAGACCGTCAAGTTGTCCCCTGGCTTGCATCCCACCCAGCCCCCCAGGACCGCGTGGATTATCTACAAGCCATTGTCGAAAATGGCGGCTACAACCGCTATGCCTACGAGGGTGTACTGGGTCACGAAGCGCAGCAAGCCAGGGCCGAGGCAGAACTCGCTGCCTATGAAGCTGAAAACGGCGAAACCGTTGAAGATGAAACGGTTGCCGACGATGACGAAATCGAAGAAGCCGTTGAGGACGTTCAACAGGAGCAAGAAGAAGCCATGGATGCTGAAACAGAGCCTGTCACGACAGATGAGGCAGCAGAATAGGGTCTATTAGTTTCCAAGCTGGCCTACTTCACCTCACATCAGCCATGGGATAAACTGACGCTCATGGAAGCTCAGGAACTACGATTAGCCAAATATTTCACGGCAGGCATATCCTTTTTGCTACTAGCCCTGGGAGGAAGTCTTTGGCCATTCACCTGGTGGGACATGTATTCCACTGGTGATGGCTATAGCCCCCCCACTGAAGTGAGTCGTCTTGAACTCCACGTTGTAGACAGTTCTGGGCAACAGCATGTCTTACGCCCCATGGATCTCTACACATTGGATAACGACACCTCTAACCAAACCCCTGGGCACCAGCTGGTGCAAAATGCCATAGAAGGCAACGCTGAACAGCAGGCGATCTATCGCCCTTACCTGATTCAACAAATAGAATTTGCCCTTGACACCAAAATTGAGCAGGTTGAGGCTTGGCGTTACTTTTGGCAAGTCGACTTTGACCAACAGCCTCCCATGGACATTCATCAACCTGCCCAGACTGTTCTGATTGATCGTTTTGCTGCCCATCCCACAGACTGAAATTGTCTAAGCCTGTCTAAGCCCCTATGAGATTTTTTCAGCGGATTGAACGTCGCTATGTTCAGTGGCTCACACGCCCTGCCCAAAATGCGGCTGGACGCATGGGCCTCTATCGCATTGTTTATAGCTTGTTCTATCTCTGGTTTCTCAGCCCCTTAAACTTCTCTGAGCTGAACCTGGTGCCCGCAAGTCGCTGGGACCCAACTATTTTATTGAGTGGACTATCGCCACTACCAGACGGCGGCTACGCTGCCATGGAAACACTTTTGGTGATGGCATTAGTGTTGCTATTGCTAGGGTATAGAACCCGTCTAGCCACCCTAGGTGTTTTACTCATGGGATTTGGGTTAGCAGGGTTTCGCACTGGCTTTCTCATTCAAGAACGTACCATTGTACTCACGGTGTTTTATGTCCCCTTGTTCATGCTGTTTTCTAGATGGGGCGAGACCTACTCCATTGATGCGTTACTAAAACAAAAGCATGGGCACCCCGCCACCTCACCTCATTCATCTTCCTGGCGTTACATATGGCCAGCACGCGGGCTCATGGTAATTTTATCCATCTTATTTCTGTCGGCGGCGGCGGTGAAATTGATGGAGGTGGCTTGGCTGGTTGAACCCCGGCTAGTGGGCGATTTTATCCTCGCAAAGGGAGTTAAAAGCCATCTCACCAATGGGTTTCCCATTCATCCATTGGGACCACACATAGGCCGTACTGCTGCGTTGTCAATTCCCTCACAGTATGTGGTGCTGCTATTTGAAACCTGCTTTGTTCTAGTTCTCTTTAATCGGTTTGCCCAAGCTCTGCTCTTTCGACTAGCCCCTATTTTCCATAGTTTCAACACACTGTTATTGGGCATTCCATTCACATCGGTGCTCAGCATGTATGCCGCTTTTCCAGATTGGCAAAAGCTGTATGAACGGTTTTATCCCAAAGTTTTAAGACTCCAATGCTTAAACAAACTGCCATCATCACTGTTGGCAGCAGGGTCAATGGGCTCAGCGTTACTAGTTGGCCTACTTTGGAATACCACGCCCATGCCTCGTCAGGTTTTTGGCCTATTTGGTTTACTCAGCTACCAAACCCTTTGGTTTGCCCTATTGCCGTTTGTATTGATATGGATTTGCAGCCCTCTTTGGCGACGTCTGCGGGGTGATCAATCCTTACCCACACCTGAACGACTATAGGTTTTTATTATTATCCCCATTCACTAGACGCACTGGTAAGTATGGGTTTATTGCGAAATGTAACCTATTTGTTACCTGCGGGCTGCTCCAAGTCAATGACCTTGGTAGACTAGAATCCACGTACGATGCCAGTTTTTTATCAATTTACTGGCCCGACACCTTAATGCGGTTTCATAGCGCTTTAACCATAAATATCTTGATAGAGGACTCATGGTAGATTCCCTAAGGAAACCTCAGGAAAATACTCGATTTGATGAGCTACGGCCTGGGGTTAAGGCACCTTCTAAAGACACGATCCTCACCCCTCGCTTTTATACCACTGACTTTGACGAAATGGCCGAGATGGACCTATCCGTCAATGAAGATGAGGTACGCGCCATCATAGAAGAGTTTCGTGCTGACTATAACCGCCACCACTTCGTGCGGACCGATGTGTTTGACCAGTCGTGGGAGCACATTGATGGTGACACTCGAGCTCTATTTATTGAATTTCTAGAGCGCTCCTGTACAGCTGAATTCTCTGGATTCCTGCTTTATAAGGAGTTAGGTCGTCGTCTTAAGGACAAAAACCCCCTTCTAGCTGAAGGCTTTACCCTGATGTCCCGCGATGAAGCTCGCCATGCAGGCTTCCTCAACAAGGCGATGTCGGACTTCAACCTCCAGTTAGACCTTGGTTTCTTGACCAAGAGCAAGAGCTACACTTTCTTCAAGCCTAAGTTCATCTTCTATGCCACATATCTGTCTGAGAAGATTGGCTACTGGCGCTACATCACTATTTTCCGTCACTTAGATTCTCATCCTGAGAATCGGATTTATCCTATCTTCCAGTTCTTTGAGAACTGGTGTCAGGATGAGAACCGCCATGGTGACTTCTTCTCCGCCATCATGAAGGCGCAGCCCCAGATTCTCAATGACTGGCAGGCTAAGCTATGGTGCCGTTTCTTCCTGCTGTCGGTATTTGCCACGATGTTCTTGAATGATATTCAGCGCAGTGGCTTCTACGCATCTCTAGGTCTAGATGCACGTGAGTACGATATTCACGTCATCAAAAAGACCAATGAGTCAGCTGCTAAGGTCTTCCCTGTGATGCTGAATGTAGAGCACCCCGACTTCTTCAAGCATATGGATACAGCGTCTGATGCCAGCTTGAAGGTCGCTGAGATTGGCAAGAGCAATCAGCCTAAGCCTGTGAAGCTTCTACGTCAGCTGCCTCACATCGCAAAAATCGGTGTGAAAATGGTTCAGCTTTACTTCATGAAGCCCATCGATATGGCAACTACCCGTGGCGTTGTTCGCTAGATAACAGTTGCTTCAACGTTAACAGCCGGGCCTTTTTGCAAAAAGGCCCGGCTGTTTGTTTTTTTGGCTATCCATCCTCCCGATACCACAGGGCTAAGCCACCGCCTCGGCCACGGGCCGCAATGCCCGTCTCAGTTACCCAAAAGTACTTAAAGAAGGCTTGTTCTTTGAGAGATTGCTGGAAAAACTCCTGATCAGCTGCCTCGGGTCTCATTCGACCTTTATATAAAGTGAGGCCACCTAACACAATCTGGATCTGGGTAAAGTCAAATGCTAAGCACCGAGCTTTATGCCAAAATTTGACAGGGCCGGTCAGTTCCAGCTTCAACTGGCCTAGGCTGACCGAATTTTTCACCAGACCTTGATCATCTGCCGTGGCTTGATAGTTGAGCTGAATCTTGATGATTTTAGGCAGATATCGGCCTGCCCCTAGAGCTACCCCTGCTTTCTGGCGTGTTTTTTTGGTGCCTGTGATAAAGCACAGCCGCCAAGTGCCAACTAAGTCAGTTAAGGAATAGCTATGCTTAATGCGCTTTTCTGTGGTTTGTAATGCTGTTACTAAGTCTGTAGCTGGGGGGAGCGCAGCAGATGATGTTCTCTGCGCTCCTGTGGCTTGGTCTAAAACGGCTGCACTCTCGTTCATTTTGTTTAGCTAGGAGCTGCGTTGCCAATTTTACCCCTGACTTAGAAATTGAACGTTTTGACAAGCCCGTTTTCTAGAAAATGGTCAAATCCCAGTCAGCATCGGTTAAGCCATCGGTACCTACTAATTGGATGCGGATATCGAGGTAGCGATCGCAATACACCTTACATTGCTTATAGCGTGGATTGGGGCTACCAAAAATAGCATCTTGCTCTGCATAGCCCTTGAGTAGATCAATGCGCTCTACTTCCGAAAGCCTAATCAAATCATCAGTTGATGTCGATACGGTCATAATTTCCCTGAGCATAAAAAGATTCCTTATCAGGCTAGAGCCAACTTTCCAGTAGGCAAGTGACTCTCCCAAAAAGCTTAATCTCTCAGCAAGATAAATGGCCGATCCCCGTCATATCAGACCTATTCGGTTTACATCCCTACAAAATTCTCAGCCTGCTTTCACACGACCTTGTTAAGCTGGGGCGACCTTATAAATTAATCATCTTTGCAATGGTCAGCTACCGTCTTGAGCGCATCCACCTTGAAGTTACTAACGTTTGCAACTTTAAATGTGACTTTTGCCCAGACGCCATCATGGAACGTAAGCGTGGCCATATGGACCTGAGCCTGCTGGAAAAAGCACTAGATGAGATCGCCGAACGGAACCTGGCCAAAATCGTTGCTTTTCACCTGATGGGCGAACCCTTAATCTATCCCCACATTTTTAAAGCCATCGATATGGCATTGGCACGAGGATTAAACCTACATCTCACCACCAATGGCAGCACGTTTCACATCTTTCCTAAACATCGTCAGCAGCTAATTGCCTCCGGTATTCCGAAAGTTACCATCTCGCTACAAACTCCCGATCCAGTCACGTTCATTATTCGGGGTGCGCCCCCCAAGCTCAAACCTGAGCAATACTTTGATGGCATTACCCAATATGTCAGGGCTAACCTCGCCGATTCCACCTCTAAAACCCGGGTACACCTAAAATTCTTAGACACTACACCACACCCATTTTTGGTACCGCACAAACAGATGCATGTGGTCGAAGGCAAGGCCCAGATGCAACAAGAACTAACCGCTTGGGCCGATCGATTACTGGACGGTTGCGATCAACGGCCTAGCGATAATGACCTGCGTCAACGTATTGCCCGCCATAAGCCAGGTCGGTGGCAGGTTATCGAACTTACTCCCAAACTTGCCCTAGAAACATTCCCCCTGGATAGCTGGGGAAATGTGGAGAGCACAGAGGTCATCCCCGCCAAGTTTGGTTATTGCAACGGTACGTCAGACCAAGCAGGCATTCTGTACAACGGCACCGTTGTGCCCTGCTGTAAAGACTACGATGGTCAGATTCCGCTAGGCAATCTGCAAGATCACTCCCTAAGCGATATTTTGGATACACAGCAGCCAGCCTGCGGCCTCCGCCAGGGATTTAACCGTTTCCAAGTCACCAATCCCGTGTGTCAACGTTGCATGGGAGCGGACACATCCCAAAAAGCATTCGTGCGGCAAGTAGGTTCAGTTGCTTACTTTAAGGTGTATAACCCCATCATGAAACGTTTGCAGCCAGGTTGGGGCGAAGTTTAGGGGCTACGCTGAGCGTAGCTGACTTTGCAGCCAACCAGTAGCGCTCTACCTTAGAAAAGCTCGAAGCAGAGGTAAGATAGGGTGTCACTTTACTGCTTAGGTGCCCATGGGACGGCGACTTATACGGATTTTTTTAAACTGGCTGAGAAGAATATTAACTCAGTTTAAAGGAGAACAAAATCGCCGTCATTATCCCTCACCCCCACAGCGACTAACGTCATCAAAGCAACTCCCGCCCCAGATGCCTGTGCAGGAAAATCAGCCAGAACAGGGGCTAACAGATACAACATCGCCCATAAAACAACAACAACAAGCTCCATCACCCAACCCAGCCGCCAACAGGGCAGCCAACTCTTCTAATTTCAGAATATTACTCAGTGACTATCAGTACTCTCCTTGTTCAGCAGTACAAAGTTTAAGCAAGCAACTATCCAACCCAACGACTCAACTAAATCGGGTGCAGGAACAACCAAAGCAAACGTTAGATTCAGCAAAAACATTTTTCACTCAAAATAAGATTAGAAGAGACCAGCCAGAACCCCGAGTCGTTTCAACAGAGACACCAAAAGAAGAGAGTTTACCTCACGAACACATCAGAAATTTAGAGCACTTTTCTTCAGAGATTACATTCCGCCGCGACACAGACATCGACACCAACAAAACGCAACCATCCCCATCATTACTCGCCATAGATGCTGCTAAACAGCTAAATACTAAACAGCTGCCACAGCCCGAGAAAGCCACGCCAAAATCTACGTCAACACCTACTGCTGACCCAAGAGCCATTACAAAAACGGGGATTGTAAAACTATTATTCAAACTTAAAAAGAACAACCACCATGGTTATATCGCACCCCATGACGGTTCCAGCGACATTATTTTCCATCAAAAATATATTGGCAACGAAGTATTTTGCCAACTAGAGCGGGGCATGGATGTTGAGGTTACCGCCCATATTACTGAAGGCAAGGCCTACGCAGACCACATTCGGATTCTATAGCGATTCTTGAGATGCAACTTTTGTCAAAGAAAGTTAACCATTCCCAATCACTAGTTCGAGTTTTTTGAACTTAAAATTTGGGTTAGTTGTCTTTCTATTTGATTATGGTTGCCATTGCAATAGTCTATTTCTCTGGCCAAGGTCACACCCATCTGATGGCTGAATCACTTGCCAAAGGCGTAGAAGCCACTGGTGAAACAGCTCACCTGCTGCGCATTACGGGTGAGCAAATTGTGAATGGTCGATGGCAGGATGACGCCATCTTAACCACCCTCACTGCAGCCGACGGCATTGTCTTTGGCACTCCTACGTACATGGGAGGTGTAGCTGGGCAGTTTAAGTGTTTTATTGATGCCGCTAGTGCTACCTGGTTTCAACAGGGCTGGAAAGATAAAGTTGCAGGGGGATTTACCCATTCGGCTTCCCCCAGTGGTGACAAGCAAGGCACATTGCTCTACCTCGCGATCAATGCGGCACAGCACGGCATGATTTGGGTCGGCAACGCAGAACTACCCAATCCTGAGACTGGTGTGAATCGCTTAGGCTCTTTTATGGGGTCTATGGGGCAAAGCTATTTGGATATGAGTGGTTCACCTGCAAACGTAGAACCCGGTGATCTAGAATCAGCTCGCCTATACGGACAACGTGTGGTCACTGTGGCACAAAAGATTGCAGCCTAGGGATGAGAGTTATGAGTTTTGTAGACGCTTTAGCAGCTTCCCGAAGGTTATGCTGAATTATGGTTGAACCACCTTGGATAATCACGAAAGTGATGCAGGGCTGAACTTAAAATTCAAAATTCATAACTCTCTCAACTTTGTCCTAAGTCCTTCTCGCATTGTTCTCCCCTCAAAATCCCATCTCGTATTAACGTAGAGGGTGGCACACGTATGCCGTTGTCACAAGGAGTCCATAGGATGATTCAATCTGTACGCACCTCAGTTGATTGGAACCAGCTAGCCGAGCAGGCCCTGGCTGGTCAGATAATTGACCACCAAGATGCATTGAGGGTGCTACGGGCTGATGACACAGAAATTTTGGCACAGTTGGCAGCGGCATACCGGGTACGTCACCACTACTGGGGCAATCAAGTACGACTCCACTTTTTGCTCAATGCCCAAAGTGGTCTCTGCCCTGAAGACTGTCACTACTGTTCACAATCAAAAATCTCATCCGCAGACATTGAAAAATATCCACTGATGGCAAAAGAGCGGATCTTGGCTGCTGCCGATCGCGCCCACCAGCTCAAGGCTGGTACTTTTTGTATGGCTATTTCAGGCCGCACGCCCTCACCTCAGACGTTTGAGAAAATTTTAGATGCAGTACAAGCGGTTAAAGCTGACTACCCAATGCGGGTATGCACCACGTTGGGGCTATTGAATGAGGAACAAGCCCATCAACTCAAGGCCGCCGGAGTTGATCGCATTAACCATAACCTGAATACAGCTGAAGCCCACCATGACGATATCTGCACAACCCATGGCTATCAAGATCGTCTAGACACTGTAAAAGCGGTACAAGCTGCTGGGCTAACCACCTGCTCAGGCGGCATTTTAGGTATGGGTGAATCGGATGAAGATATTATCAATCTGGCAAAATCCCTCCGAGAGCTGGATGTGACCAGCGTGCCAGTGAATTTTTTGATTCCCATCGAAGGTACTCCGTTTGCTAGTCGCAGCGAGCTTACGCCTCAACGTTGTTTGCGAATCCTGTGTTTGTTCAGGTTTTTACTGCCAGCCCAGGAAATTCGGATTGCCGGAGGGCGGGAAGTGCATTTGAGATCGCAGCAACCCCTTGCCTTATATCCAGCCAATTCTATTTTTGTCGGTGATTATCTAACCACAGCAGGCCAAAGTGCCACACAAGACTATGCCATGGTCAGGGATGCAGGCTTTGTCCTAGAATCGCCGGACGGCAGTCCACTGCCAGAAAATATTGCATGAACGTTAGTTGAAGAAAGTCGGTAAACATGAAAAAATGATGTACCAGAAAATACACTGAGCCTTATCCAAGAATTCATTAGCCCGTCAATGAATCTATGGATAACATAGAGATTCCTAAATACAGTCACTGCAACCTATTTCAAACAACTTCTGTTGCTGCCATAAACCTTACTTAAAGCATTGGAAAATACTGCCAATTCATGTGTTGTCTACAGGTATGGAAGAGGCATACTAGAGCAATGCATCTGCTGGTAGTTGATCTACAGCGTTGTTTTCAGCGCTTAAATGTCACACTCCGGCAATAGTTCGGTAGGCAAACAAACTACTCACATCAAACATAAGCACAACTGCTATGCCTCGTCGTATTTTTATTGGTGATATTCATGGCCACTATGACGGTCTAATGCGACTGCTGGAAGCCGTGGATCTAAATCTCCAAGATGAGGTTTACTTTGTCGGAGACCTAATTGATCGGGGGCCTCAGAGCCGTCAAGTCGTTAATTACGTGCGTGACAATGGTTATCGGTGTGTGATGGGTAACCATGAGCAATTACTGCTAGAAGCCTTTCCCAACGGAGAAGCCCATATGCCCGCATTCCAGGGATGGCTTTACAGCGGCGGACAATCTACGCTTTCTAGCTACACCAGCGTTGACGACTTATTTGACCACGTCCACTGGATTCAAGACCTACCGCTCTATATGGACCTGGGAGATATCTGGCTTGTACATGCAGGATTAAATCCCCAACGCACCCTAGAAGAACAAACAAGCCATGAATATTGCTGGATTCGCGATGGTTTCCATAGCCATAAACAACCTTATTTCCCAGATAAGCTAATTATTACGGGCCACACGATCACCTTTACTTTACCGGGTGTCGAACCGGGAGAAATTGCTAGAGGTCCTGGTTGGTTGGACATTGACACAGGGGCTTATCATCCTAAAAGTGGCTGGCTCACAGCACTAGATATGGATGGCTCGATGGTTTACCAGTTCAATGTATTCAATAACATGCTGCGCATACGCCCGATTCACGACGCTGCAGCAACGGTAGAACAACATAAAATTAAACAGCGTTCTAGTCAGTTGGTAAATTCCTAGAATTAATATTCATAAACGTACGAGCAAGGCTGTCACGACGAATTGGCTTACTTAAATAGTCATTCATACCTACCTTGAGACAGTAATCACGGTCTTCAGAACTGGCATTAGCCGTCATTGCAATAATCCAAGGCTGAAGAATTTTCTGGCCCAGCTGGCGAATGCGACGAGTGGCTTCTACACCACTCATTTGTGGCATGCGCATATCCATCAGGATGACATCATAGTCTCCTTGTTCCACCGCTTCAATGGCTGCTCCACCAGTGGCGACAGTATCAGCCTGGTGTCCTAATAATTGCAACATGTGTTGAGCAACACGCTGGTTTACTGGATTATCGTCTGCAATCAGAACCTTCAGTCTCATTAACGATTGATCACCATCCTCAATACACTCTGAGGCAGAATTAATCACAGGTGCAGGAACCGATTTAGGATGAATGTGCATCAGTGCACGATATAAGGCTGCCTGTTTGATAGGTTTCCAAACAATTGCTATGTCAGGTTGTTCTTCTTGACTGAGATTCTCCTTGAGATCTGCCAGCAAAATCAGAGGCATGTTAGGTTTATCCATGGCCTGCCGCAACGATTCGATGGCACTAAACCTATCAATTTTAGTAATTGCAGCATCTAAAATCAGGCTGTCAAATTGTTGTCCTTGCTGAACTAGTAGTAAGGCTTCAGCAACGCTGCGGCAAAAGACAACTTCCATATCTAAAACCTCTAATTGCCACCTCAAACTGGTACGGCGAGTGATGTTTTTGTCAATCACTAAAATACGTTGATCAGCCCAATTAGCTAGGGCTTCAGGTCGCTCTGATTGAACCGTAACAGGATCAACATGGGCTCGAATCGTGAAGAAAAACGAACTCCCTTTGTTAATCTCACTCTCAACCCACAGACGACCACCCATGGTTTCCGCCAGACGCTGGCTAATGGTCAACCCTAGACCAGTACCGCCATATTTACGGGTAGTCGATGTGCTTGCCTGACGAAATGGCTCAAAAATCTGGGCCAGTCGATCCGCCGGAATACCAATACCAGTATCTCGCACAGTAAATAGCAACAGTACGGATTGAGTAGCAGGATGGGCACGACGGATAACCGGGACACCCAGATCATCGCTAGGGGCTAACTGCACCATCACAGCCACCTCACCCTTGTCGGTAAATTTAACTGCGTTACTTAGTAAATTAAGTAAAATTTGTCGGAGTCGAATGGGGTCGCTAATAATCACAGGTGGTGTTTCAGGATCCACCATATAGACAAGATCTAAGGGTTTGTTAGCAGCACGGGTAGCTACTATGTCCAAACTCTCTTCCACGGAATTGCGAAGATTGACTGGATGTTCTTCAAGCACAAGTCGCCCAGCTTCAATTTTAGAAAAATCGAGCACATCGTTGATCAACGCCAACAGGGCTTGACTGCTATTCTGAATAGTCTCACTAAACTCTCGCTGTCTAGGATCCAGGTTAGTTTCTTGCATCATTTCAGAGACACCGATAATGGCATTAAGTGGTGTACGCAACTCATGGCTCATGGTGCCGAGGAACTCATTACGAGCTTGCAAAATGGCACTACTACGCAAGCGATCGGTAAATACAATAAAACTTTCGGTTAAACCAAGCACCAGCATAGGCGCTACCACTGGCAGGGCATAGTTTTGGTATATGGCTAGCCAACAAATAATAAACCAGCTACCTGTACCAATAATCCAGATACCTAACTGAGGCACAAAAGATCGTCCCTGCAATCGCCAACTGATGATGGGGCCGACCAGCAGCAGCATAGCGGCGACGAAATGTGGATTGATTGTTCTTAGCCAATTTTCCTGTAAGAGATTATGTAAAGCAGCGGCATAAACAAAGGCACCTTCGACAGGAGTATCTTTATCAAACGGTGTGCGAATCCATCGGTCTCGACCAGTGGCCATATCACCGATGATGACAATCTTATTATTGAAGTCCTCTACAGGAATCTTTCTCTCTAAAACATCGATAAAACTTCTAAAGGGAAGATCTGCAACAGGGGCTGGCCAATTAAGCAGCATCACCCCATTGTCAAACGAGGGAATATCTAGAATATCCGTTGTCAGGCTGTAGGCTTCAGCTGTTGCTTTTGCAAAGGAACGACTGTTATTAATGTGAATTTTGTGGCGTCGTGTTACACCATCAAAGTCATCACTGTAGTCATCAATATGGCCACTTGCGATCGCATTTTTATAAAGCAAATCATGCGCTTGTAGTATTTCCCCTTCCTCATCAACTGTCTCAGCCAAAACAACGCCCTGATGCGCTGCCATTACCTCAGCCAAGGCAGCATCATCCTTAGTCTTGTCTGGCATCAACACATCAAAAGCAGCCACCCGATTATTACTTTCCAACAAAAATTCTAACAGTTCAACATAGTTAGAGCGTGGTAGTGGGTGGCTTCCTAGTTTCTTTAACGTTCGATCGTCAATGCCAATGACGATGAGTTCATCACTCCACGCCCTTGATCCACGTAATCGAATTAGCACATCACTTGAAATATTATCAAGCGGCTTGATCAGCCCTAGGTAGGACAATGAGACAACAAAACTACTGACAAATAACCCTGGCAACAATGGCTCACATCGCCGCAAGAGTCTCAGCCAGTTAGGGGACCACCAACTCATAGATTTGCGTTTTGCCAAGGGGAGTAACAACAGTCGCCTCAATACGTCGATTAGCAGACAGAGGCAATTCTAATGCGAAGTTCCCCTCAGTATCGATCTCTTGAGTTTCTTCCTCAATCACCAATAAATTGACAGGAAAGGTATTTCCTTCTACGACAACAATTGATTCATCCTCACGCCGCTGACGTTCTAACCTTAAAAGGTTAAAATTAGGCTCCTCAGTAATAGGTACTGGTTCAGAAGGGGGTTCTCCCGGAATCGTAAAATTTTGAAATCCAGCATTTACGGGTACCGATACCCCTTGAGCTTCAGAAGCCACACTACCCTCTTCAACAACAAGTGACGACCGGCCACTGGGTTGAATTGCAATACCAAAATTTGTACCCCGCACTCCATTGATACCGGCTGGGGTGCGAATCTCTAAACGAGAATCAGGATTAGTAAACGGTCTGACAAAGACTCTGGCTTGGCCGCGACTGACATCCAGTTCTGTAACTTTACCGCCCCGTGGAGTAGTGTAGAACTCTATAATACTCAGCAATGTATTTTCAGAGACACTAACAAAACCCACTTGAGTATCGACGGCGAGTCGGGCGAGGGAACCGGCTCCTGTACGTATACCATCACCCACTGCCCCCAAACGCTGACCGGATTGAGCACGTCCCCATTGACTACTCTGTCGAACATCGACGGTACCGCTAAAGCTACGTAATTCTAGCCAGCGGTTTACGCGCACCGAGAGAGGGCGAGCATCTGTTTTTAGGGAAATACTCGCGGCGACCACGGCGAGACCGGTAAGTATTACCAGGCGACGTGGGCGTAAATAACGAGATAACATGTTGCGATTGAGCCCCTTCATCCTGTTAGGTCCTTCTATACATGATGTGTGCACAGATTACCAACAAACAAATCATGGCACGACTGTTTCGCCGTAATCTTAAAGGTCATGCCAATGGCCTGTGGATTCAGGCCATTTGGCCGAAACAGTTGCTATTAAAAGGCATAAGCCGCCTGCCACTAGAAACACCACCAGGAATAACGTTTATCGACCTAATCGGGCACGATGAATGACGCGTACATCGAGCGATAAAGACTCATCAATGGAGTCAACCAGTTCTTTTGCATCTCTGTAGTTGTCAAAAGATGCAACATGAACATAGCTACCTAACCTTGAGGATGTCAAAAACGCGTCAGGAATACAGGCACGAATCGTAGGCAAGCTTTCTTCAAGATCATGGGTTAGCAGCACAATATAGGGCCGACTTGTAACATGGCCAATCACAATTCTGTCGTCATTCTCAAAGGTATTGAACTCTTGGGGAGAGACTAAAAAGTCACAATCCTCAGATTGAGCCGATACACCACCAACCGACAGCATCATAAATGTGCTTGCTGTCGCCAAACAACACATGAACTTTTGAAAACTGTTCAAGCCTATATCACCAAAGCTAAGAAACACCTAAATAATAACCACATCAGGTGTCCTCACTTCTATAAAAATCCTGCAGAAGCAACCATGCTTCATATTCGGAGGGGGCAAACTATCCCTGTTTAGACATTTCACGGGTTTCTGCCGATAATTTGCCGGATGGTTTGGGGCTAAAGACATGGGCTGCGGTCAGGTGATGACTTGTCATCAATGCTGCGGTCAGCCGCCGATGCCGCAAACGAGTTCTCGCTTGTGTAGGGAGCAGTAGGGAGGATATCACTGCTTGAGGTTCCGAGGGTTGGGGTTTGACCGTTGGTGGTACCTTAGCCATTCCGTTACTCACCCCTGCGGCAAATACCAAAACCACTATCCCCATAGTGAAGGACTGGAGTACTTTGTCCAGCCACGAATGTCGAAAAAAGGCCAGCCACGACGCCTTCTGGTCTATTAATGGGGACATGACTTTATCAAGCTATTCAAAACAAAGATGCTGATGAGCGAGCAAATAGTGACTGGAACTGTAGGGCTCTATCAAGACTATTACAAAAATCAATGTTTTGAATTATAAACTTGTATAAAGTTATGGAACTGCGTCAATATCGAATCCTGGGATCGACATAGGCATTGAGGATGTCAATGGCAATACTGACGAGGGCTACGATGGTGCCAAAGAATGTCATCAACCCTTGCACGACTTCATAATCTCGTTGAGAAATAGCTTCAAAAAATCGATTGGCCAGGCCAGGCCAGGAGAAGGTGACTTCGGTCAGGACGGTACCCCCCAATAGGGACGCAAAGGTCAGCCCCAGAATGGTAATCACAGGAATCAAGGCATTCCTGAGGGCATGGACAGTGATAATGCGAAATTCGGGAATGCCACGGGCACGAGCCGCTTCCACATAATCGGCCCGTAGAGTCTGCTTGAGGTTGACTCGCACCATGCGCTCAAAAACACCGCTAATCAAAATACCGAGGGTCAGGCTGGGTAAGGCTAAGTGATATAGAGCTGTCCCAAACTGAGACAGATTGCCATGGAGTAAGCTATCCAACAGATAGAGGCCCGTAGGCCCATCGGGAGGGGTTTGTAGAAGGGGAAACCGAGTGCCAATGGGAAACCAGCGCAACTGCACGGCAAATACCAGCTGTAGAATCATGCCGAACCAATACATGGGTGTGGCATAGGTGAGAATGCCAAATAGCCTGCCACCTGCATCAATGGGCGTATTAGGACGTGATGCCGCGATCGAACCTACGGTGATCCCCACGATGACGGCTATGGTCAAGCCACAAAATGTGAGTTCCACGGTGGCAGGGAAATGATCGCCGATGATTTGCCAAACGGTTTGGCCCTGGCTTGCAATAGAGCTACCTAAGTCAAAGCGCAGCAGGTGACCCAGGTAATCTAGGTATTGAAAGAATAGGGGCTTGTCGAGGCCAAGTTGCGATCGCAATGCCTCTTTCGCCTCAATCGGTGCCCTGGGTCCCAACAGCGCGTCCACCGGATCGCCCGGCGTTGCCCGCATCAGCAAAAACACCACCGTTGTGATCGTCCAGATCATCAACGGTGCCAGCATCAACCGCGACAGCACATAATAACGCAGCGCATTAGCCCGAGATGCCATGTATTTCCCCCCTATCTAACCAAACCAAGCTTGTGTAGGGGCGTTCCATGGAACGCCCCTACACAAGAATTCGCCAAAACCATTTATTTGTTGATTTGCCATAGCAAAAATTGCTGGTTTGGCTCAATGGCTACACCATCCACCCCTGAGGCTGCAAAGACATAGTCCTTGTTTTGCCAGAGTGGAATATAAGGCACATCCTCTACCATCACCTGCTGTAAGTCTTTAAATACGTCACTACGAACCGATTCATCCTGCTCTGCACGTTGCTTAGCCAGCAGATCGTTGGTCCTAGTACTGTAATAAAACGAGCCGTTCCCCTGGGTTGCACCTTTTTCACAGAGCGTTTCTTCAGACCCCTCATTACAGCTGAGAAAAGGCTGCACAAAATTATCCGGGTCAAAATAGTCTGGATACCAGTTAGATAAGACACTGGGATAAATCCCTTTCTCCACGTTTTCCCACAGCGTCGCTGACTCAGCCGTACTCACTTGCACAGTCACCAGCCCTGGCAAATTAGACTCAATCGCTTCTTTTAAGGTGTTAGCCACCACACTACGGGTGGTTGAAGCAGTTGGATACCAAATCTCAAATTCAAGCGGATTCGCCGCCGTAATCCCCGCCTCTTCAAGAAATACCTTCGCCTGCTCATAGTTACCATCGCCATAGGCGGTTTCAAACACCGGCTCATGTACGTCAAAACTCTTGGGGATCAAGCTATAAAGAGGCTCTGCCTGGCCTTGAAAAGCGCGGTCGTTAATGAGATTACGGTCAATCATGGCGGCCACCGCTTTGCGCACATTCAAATCATCAAAAGGCGCAATCTTTTGGTTCAGCGACATATAGTTAACGACGGTTGACCCCGCCTCAATCACATTCCAGCCACCCTGTCCTGCTTCTCGTTCTAAGGCTGCAATTTGGTCGGGATCCAGTGTTTGATAAGCCACATCCAAACCGCCGGAGCGAAAAGTATTGTAGAGATTAGCTGGGCTTGTGAAAATCTGAATATCAATGCCCTCGTTACCCGGTGCTGTTCCCCAATAATCTGGATTGGCATCTAGCTTAATCACATCACTACTAAAGGAAGCCAGCTTATAGGGACCAGAGCCAATAAATTCTTCCGGCTTAAACTGACCATCCCCAATGGTGTAGGTTTCTAGCGGTACAGGCGTCACCCCCCAAAATGTCAGCAACGATGTAAACGCCGCAAAAGGCTGCTTAAGGGTCATCGTCAGTTCGTATTCACCAGTCGCTTCGACCGTATCAATTTTTTCTGACAGCAAGAACGCGGGACGGCCGCCATTATCCATAAAACGCTGAATGGAAAACGCCATCACTTCTGCATTAAAGGCAGAGCCATCGTGCAGCGTCACCCCTTCTCGCAGAGGAATCGTATAGGTCAGGGCATCGTCGCTGACGGTGGGCATATCTGTCGCCAGCTGAGGTTCTAGGGTGGTGGTGCCTGGGGCATAGGTGTAGAGACGATCCCCCAGGTTATAAAGCAGAATGCCAGGGAAAATTTCATAGGCATCGGCAGGATCCAGGGTACGGGCCTTCAGGGTAGTCCCCATGGCAACACGGCCATTTGAAGTGGTGGGACCAGTTGCTTGCTCACCACCATTACCCCCACAGGCAACGGCCATAATCAGACATAGGCTAAAAAGGCCAATGTAGTAACCCAGTGAGCGCAGTGGTCTTGGCCAACCACGCTCACTCAAAAACTGAACCGACATAGAGGATCTCCGATACGCTAGCCGACCACAAATGTCTATCCCCGGCCTTAATAGCAGACACAAACACGTGGCCCATGGGTGCTAGTTGTACCATTCTCAGAGGTCGCAAGCAATTAAGTAGGTGACTAAAGACGCGATTATTACTGATATTGCAGGGATTAGACGCTTGCGAAATAACGCTGGTCTTATAAAATGAACATCAAGCTAGACCGCTCGCAGCTTCAACCTGAACGTCTTACTTACTCAACCTTTAATAAGCGCTGATAATTCCTTTTCAAGGGAACTGCTTTGATTTGAGCCTATCGGCCAACTAGGCAAGATTCGACCTAGCGGCATTACTGACCCACTATGGCTAGGAGCCTCTTCCATGCAGACCACAAGTGAATTAGGCTTTCAACCCTCAGGAAGGGTTTATCTTCTCATGGCCATTGCCATCTTTGGTGCGGCCAATGCAGTCACTCGCAAGCTGACTGAACTGGGGGCGATGAACCTAATTGATGAACGTAACCCGATCTCATTTTGCAATGTATTGTTCGTTGGTAATTTATGCGCCCTCATTCTGTTAGCCATTACCTATGGTCGGGAGTGGCGGAAACCAGCATTGCAAAAAATTAATTGGCAAGACTGGCTCTCCATGGCTGTCGTCGCAATCTTAGGAGCAGCCATTGTACCAACGCTTATCTTTACGGCACTCGAGATTACTCCGGTTAACAATGTGATTCTTATCAGTCAGATTGATACACCGCTGGTGCTGGCATTATCGGTTTGGGTGTTGGGCGATCGGGTGAATAAATGGGTGGTTGCTGGAGCCGTTGTTTCTTTTATTGGGGTTGCTCTAACCGTATTGATTCAGCCTGCTGGCACTGAAATGGTTTCCATGGGCATGGGCATGGTTTTAGGCCGTGGCGCTCTGTTTACATTGATCGCCGCTGTGATCAAAGCCATGGCAAACCTGATCAGCAAAATTAGTCTGCGTGAGATTCCATTGGGAATTTTCAGCGTTTTTAGAATGTTTGTTGGAACTGTTTTCTTCTTTGGAGCCACCCTGGTTCTCTACGGTCCTGAGCATTTTATGGATGTAGGTTCACCTTTTTTGTGGCAGTGGATGCTGTTCTATGCCGCCATCATTGTTGTGGCGGGTCAGTCATTTTGGTTTAACGGTCTGAAACGTAGTACGGCCAGTGAGGTTTCATTTGCCACTGCATTTAATCCGATTGTGGGCATTCTGTCTGCATTTATCCTGCTAGGTGAGGTGCCCACCCTTGGACAGTACTTGGGAGGTGGTGTCATTCTGTGCGGCATTGGATTAAACCAAATTGGCGTACAGCGATTAAATATAATGCGTCCTTCTCAGCGACCCAGCACTAAAGAAATGAGCGAATCTGGTGGATTCAAAGGCGTTTAAGCACGTTCGCCCCCAGGCAAGCACAAGGCCAGCCCCTACCTAAACCATGCACGATATCCATGCACTATGGTGAAGGCCATTGAATATCTATCTGTTGCACATACAGGTCCTCAATCTTCAACAGCGGCAAGGTGGCATCATGATCAATGCCTGAGAACAGATTCAATGTGAACTGATAGCGTCCTTGATCTTCAACAGGGCGATTATCCTGTCGCCAGCGTTCGATTTCGGTGGCGAGGTCTGTGACTAGTTGTGAGGTGATGGTTGTATTTCTTGCGATCGCAACCCTCGGCGTCAGCAACACCGGCACTGCCGACAACAGCTGCTCATCACCCACCGTCGCCATGGCAAAACTGTAGCGACAATCTAGCCGCAAACCATAGGGCTGGGGGGCTGAATCCGGTAGCACCGTCTCAAATAACCGCTGCAGATGAGTCAACACCGGCTGTTCGGGCGTATCCGAGAGGTCCGCAATGTTCCAAGGACGATTATTCACCAACAGCGGTGTCACCCAGGTACTAAAGCGTACCTGGGGCGTCTGGAACACAAAGACAGGATTGGTTTGAGCATAGGGCACCAGTTGACGGTTACGGGTTAGCCAGATACCGCTCCAGGCATTTTGCTGGGCTAAAATATCGCGATCCTGAATGATCAGGGTGCGATCAGGAATCGAGGATTCTCCATAGACCGGATCAAGGGCGGCTTCCTCCGATGATTTTTCTTCAAACCGATAGAGCTGCTTCTGGAAACCAGGCGCAGAGTCTTGCCGTTGAGGTGAATCATCGAATTGTCGATAGCCCGGCAGCAGCACCTGGGGCAGCAGCGCTGCATCAGGTGCCACAATGGTCATCTCCTTGATGGCAGGTTGACCAACAGGGACCGGAGGCTCCTCCTCATTAATGGTGTAGTCCACACCTGTTGCCACAATGCTGCGCTGCACGGGCTGCCACTCTCTCCAAGTAACAGCCACCTGGCCCACTAATTTTGCAAAGTCATCGACGGCTTGAGTTGTCTCTTCGGCTAATGCTGCCAATTTTGCAGGGGTATCAGCTTCAGCGAGCTTTTCAAATGTAGCTTTAAGGGCTGGATATTTCTGATTAAACCGCACCAACGCATCAAATAAAGTCTCTTCACTACTGTCCTCTGGTAAACCTAACTGTGCCGGGCTAGGTAACCCTTGCAGGTTATAGCGCACATCACTTTCTAGACTATCCTGAGCCACATCCAAGTGCTCATAGGTATAGACATACTGCCATTCACGCACTTTCGCTAAATCGTTGCCGATGGCATCCGGATCTAACTCAGCCTGTTGCAACACCAGAGATGGTGGGATGGGATAGGTACGTAGAGGAATCGGAATCTGGACATGACCAAGGGTATCCGGCTCATCGGGTTCAATAAAGCTGAGCCAATCAGATGATTGATACCCTGCTATACCGGTAACAGGTTTGATGTTGTATTCCAATTCATTACGATTGAACATCAGATTGAGTGCAATATCTTCATACTTTTCAGGATTTTGAGTATTAAAGAAAAACGTTAGATAGGTTGTTTCTTCTAAAGAGACTTTAGCTGGAGACAGGGTAAAATCGAGGGTGGAGAGATCGGTAATCTCGGCTTGGGTAGTCGCATCACGGGCACTTATCAACGTGGGCTGCCCGGCTAAACGCACTGGGAAATCCCCATCATCGGGCAAATCATTTTTCACAGATACACCGTACTGGACAATGGTTTCAATGGCATAGGCCTCTGCTAAATTAATACGTAGCTCTTGGTTGAGAGCCTCAGCAGCACGGCGTTGACGTGCATCATTATCGGGGCATGATGGCTGTAATAGAGAAACAACTTGAGCACTGATAGCATCCGCCAATGTCTCTTTGGCAGCTAAAATCCCATCAACGTTGTCCGCAACCGTATTGCCTAAACGAACCGCTGGGACAGACACTTCGGGTGCTAAAAAGTCTTCCACTGCTTGCAAACAGCTTTGCCCCAACAGGTTCAAGTCAATGGCATCAAAGCGTTTGTTATCAGGCTGATAATCGGCACGGTTCCGGTCTGCCTCTGTACTGATTTTGAGATCAACGGTGCCCGCCATCAGGGTATTGGCCAACGGGGCAGGAGCAAAGAATAGAGGATTGCGGTCTTCGCCAGCAGGTAAAGTCTGTTGGTCTAGATTCAGAGGCTGAATTGTATAAGTGAGTCCTCCCTGGCCTAGACGCACGGCCCAAATTGATTGACTGCTGGCATTATTGGGATCGCCAGGGAAGCCGGGGTTACGGTTATCGCTGGTGGCAAGACGCAAACCAGAAAATGCGGCTTGGAAATCTTGGGCAAATCCTTGAAGAGAGGCTGACCGGGTATCACCATTGATGGTATGGGGAGATAGATAGGCGGTGGACCGCTGCACCAGGGTACGGTCAGGTAGGTCATTGGCAACTAAATTATCATCCCGTTGCAGAGTCACGTTGACAGTGACTGGAAAGATTAGCTTCTCGGGATAGATAACAGTATTGTTATCCGTGGGTAAATCTAGCGTTATGGGAATTTGTTGGATGTAAGGCGGCTTAATGAATGGGGCACCTATTTGGAGAATGGGAAGGGTTTGAATTGCGATCGCAACCTCCGCCAGAGACACAGTGCGATCTAACCGTTCTCTCAGCTGCTGCACCTGAGTTTTAAGCTGGGCATTTGCGGGGTCAGGGGCACTCGCCAAGGCTGCCACCAAGGATACTCGCACCTGCTCAAACAGCTGTGTGAGACTGTGGAACGTCTCATGGTCACGGGTTACTGGCACATTAGACTGGCTGTGAAATGGCTGCAAGGCCGCATTCAGAAACGGCTGCACATAGGTCTGAAGTTCAGGAGTCGTATTCTCAACCAAGACAGACCATGATTGGAAAGCTGGTAATAGCGACTGCCCAGGCTGAATTAATCCAGATAATGTCTGGTTGGTCGTGACGAATGCCGCTAGATCAATCTGCCGATGGGTGCTGGGGGATGGCTGCAGGTTACGCACAACTGCGTCCAGGGTGGGCTCAGTGATTGAGCCACTAGTTGATACAGACGCATTTGGAGCAAAGGTAAGTTGAGCAGGAATCGTCAGAGTTGTTGTTGTCCCGAAGAAAGCATTTGTGGCCAGAGCAATGTCCGTCACTGTTAGCAGCTCGGCATCTAAGCCAATATTGAGCGTTGTATTCTTAAAGACAGCTTGGACTTTGTCTCGGGCGTGGGCTAATGAGTCGGTGCTTCGCCAGTCATACGTCAGGGGTACGGCAAGGATAACCTGATCATCGAGATAATCACCCTTGGCCTCTAAAATCGGGATCAAGGCCTCAACGGTGATACCAAGAGCACCCGCAATTTCTGCTAGCGTATCTCCTGGCAGGGTTTCATAGGTGTTGGCCTGGCTACTAATCGACAGACCGTCTCGGACTAAACCCGGTGTATCGCGATGACGTTGGGCAATTTGAACCACTTTGGCAGCAGTGGCCGCTTCAGTAATGTTGGGCAGGGGAGCGGTTGCGATCTCGATCACATTATCAAAATCTCGCAGCAGTGCCTCAGCTTTTAGAGCCTCTTGTGCAATTTTCCGAAGACTATCGTTAACAACAATATCGCGCTCGACGGGAATCTCTAATCGAGTACCTGCTGTCCACAAGCCGCTCAGCTGCTGATTTTCTTCGGCTAAATCATCTACTGACAATCGGAACGTGTTAGCCACAGTTGCAAAGGTTTCATTGGCACTGACATTGTGGGACTGCAGCGTCAAGCTTTCCAAAGTAATGAGATAGCCATAAGCCATCTCCACAAAGCTGGTCAGCACTGCTTTATCCACAGATTTTTGAACAACATTTGTACCTTGTAGTAGCACAGACGTTGCTGCTGTTGCTGTCACATCAGCTTGATGAATCTGATAGTAAATCTGTTGGTAGGTCTCACGCGCTGCGATCGTCTTGCGCCTGACCTCTTCAAACAAATTACCGGGGGTGGAAATATAAGGACTAGAGTCTAGCTGTAGCGATAAATCCAGGCGAGCTTTTTGCTGAGAAACCGCCTTAAATCGATAACGTTCCACTAGCGATGGCCACTGATTCAGCCCCAACAGTGGATCAAAATAACGGACAGGCAACTCAGTGAATTTAAACTGTTTGAAAATGTTGCCATAGAGATCGCGCCACTCTAACTGTGGTTGTACCACTGCCTGGGCTGAGACACCTCGATAGGGATTCATCTCAGGAGATGGCAGTGACGGATTGGCAGTCCCGCCCTGATCAGTAGACAGGGTATAGACTGGCAGCACCCGTTCATATTGCCATGGGTGGTTGGCATCTTCAGGATCATCACTGGGGCCAATGGGTAATGCCTCCGGTGTTGCCACAAATTGTCCCGGTTGTTCTAATAATCGATAGCCCAAGAGCTGGTAGAGATTTTCCAATTCATCATTGGCAGTACCATTATTGGGTTGCACTGACACATTCGGACGTGTCAGCTGTATCCCTAAATGACCTGCGGGTATTTGCAATACCGGTATGGGATCGTGCTCATCATTACGGATGGCCAACAAATCTACTGATTGGGCGGCGGTAATGTCCACACAGTTGTGGAAACGAGCAGCCTCTTGTGTGAAACCCGTCACACGGATCACCAACACCAAATCCGCTGTTACCCCATCTGTAAACAAGTTTTCTGGTAGCCCAGCGGCACCCAAAGGTCCATAAACCAGGTAATAGCCCCCTGAATTAACCGTGCTGCATTCCCACAGAATTTGTAAAAAGTCAGCGCCATCACTGTCACTGTTCGCAGGTAAGGTGGCTTGATAGGTGGTTCTCGTTGACGCTGTACTGAAGCTTCTAGCTGTTGAACTTGTTCCCGCCGCTTGACTGCGGGTGGAAAGATTAGCTTTTAATAACAACACATCACGAGTCGGTTGCACGAGTTGCGCCGTGTCAGCGTCTAGATAAAACAAATCGAGGCTGGGAGATGCCCCTGTGACCCGAATTGCTTCCAGCAAATCTTTCCCCACTTCATCAGTGCCTTCTAGCTGATAAATGTTATCTCCTGCCAGGCGACGTACGGTTACCTTCACCTTGGTTGACCACTTGACCCTATCGCGTGGTAGCGGAGTGGCTGTTTTGTCTGTCGCATCGGCCAGAATGAAGGGGATAGTTGATAGAGGAGCAGAGTCAGGTAATAAACCTTGCCTATAGGTCAACGGATCGGCTAGATAGGCCCGCAAATCTGACGGTAATTCTCGCAACTCGCCTACTGTCATTGGGCTCCGCTGACGTAGGGTATATTGACGTTCTACAGATCGATAGAAAGGCAGCAGAGGCGGTGTTGTTGACTGATGATCTAGATTAGGAGTCGCTGTCTGCAGGGCTAGTAAGTCATTTTTCTGTTCAGTCGTTAATC
Source organism: Adonisia turfae CCMR0081 (assembly GCF_011009555.1). GTDB lineage: Bacteria > Cyanobacteriota > Cyanobacteriia > Phormidesmidales > Phormidesmidaceae > Leptothoe > Leptothoe turfae. The sequence continues at coordinate 632,768 of NZ_QXHD01000003.1, forward strand.
CATAGACCAGTGATGCCGCATTGCGAGTAGGTGGATTATTCAGATTGGCACGGTCATAGTCAATAAACCGTATCCAGTTCAAGGTAGCGGGTTTACTCAGTACAATTTGATCCAAGTTGACCGTAGTCACTTCTCTGGCATCATCTCCCACACCAACGGTCTGAGTGGTAATCGACACATCAAACTGCTGCCCCGTTGCCTCATATAGAGGATTTGTTGCCCAGGCTGTCATGGGTGCGGCTGTGGGTGTGGGTAATCGTAGTCCATGGAGAAAATAACGAGACGCGGTACCCGATAGATGGTTAAATGCGCCATTGCTATTCAAAGTCGATAAGACTGTTTCTATGGAAGGTGCGGAAAACTCGGCTTGGTCTTCTAGGTCTTCTAAATAGTCAATGGCACTCTGTAGACCAGAACGAATCAAGAGCAAGAAATAATCTGCAAACAGATAATCTGTTAACGAAAGAAGCTCTGTTCCTGAAGTGACGGGGTCCGATGGGCTGCCGCCAATTGCCGAATTTTCAACAGCGCTACCGGGACGTACCTGTAGTTGCTTAAAGTAGTCCTTAATTTTTTGCAGATCATCCAGGCTGCGCTTAAAACTATCTACCTGGAAATCAATGGGCGATTGCTGATCTAAGGCCATGCTTATTAACGGCACCATGGGGAAGAAAGTGCCACTTAGCTCTTGATTCTGTTGCAGGTCGTTGAGCGTGCGATCAGAAATATCAAAGACAAAATTGGTCTCTAAGAATTGATAGAGCTGACGCAAGAACGCAGGCAAATTATTGGCTGTTGCAAATTCTGTTGTGAAGCGATCATAGAGAGTTTGCCAATCTACCAAGGTAAGTGGCTGATCCGTGGAACTGATGCGGCGATAGCTGTGAAGCGTCCATCTCAGCAGCGCCTTCACTAGCTCATCAAAGTCGGTGTTAACAGTTGCTGCAGCATCACCTATCTGCTCTGGGTCATCATGGCGTACCGAGTTTTCAATAAATAATAGGGCAACCCCTTTCACCTGCCCGCCAACCTGGGTGAAACCGGGTTGAAAATATAGGTCGATGCGGATGCGATCGCTATCCGTTTGATCAGCAGGCAAACCATCAGGCAACGATAGCTTCACCGGCAACCAGGTCGTAGCGGTATCAGCACCTGAGGTATCAGCGTCTAATGTGGTAAACGATAATTCAGCCTCGACTGCCGCCGATACAACTGACTCTGAGACCAGGAATTCTGGCACTGTTGATTCTGGTACCGCATCAACAGATAACGCTGACACATCCAACGTTGTTAAGTCTGATGGTTCAGCAGTCGTTGGTTCTACCGACTCAAAGGCCGCTGCCTCAAAAGCTGCCGTTTCCAACGCAACTGGCATGCTGAAGGCCGCTGGTGCGAAGCGAGCCGCTCGACGGCTGGTAGTGCCAATGGCATTGGTCGAGCTAGTGGTTGGTGAACCCAGCTTCCAGGGAGTGGGTTTAGCAGAGCCCAGGGTAAAGGACTGACGTACGGTCACCCTAAACGAGAACCGGATACGCACAAACGCAATCTTGATAGAAGCCCGTACTGAAACCTCAGCCTCCAGAGCTAGCTGAGTTGGCTGATAGGCTTCTACCACAAATAAGACTGTTGCCCGCAGCACCACTTCTACGTCAACACTAATTACTCCAAAATCAACAACGCCATAGAGACGCCCCACCAGGGAGACACCTCCCTGAATCTTGAAGTAATCATCACTGGCAACATTCGCTTCACTGGGGTTAAACCGGGCAACTACGCCTTGAATGACGCCTTGAACCGTGATACTAATTTCAGCCTTGAGAATCCCTTTGTTGAAGGTGCGGCCCAGACCAATCTTCAGACCCAGACCAAACTCATACACCGGGCTAAAGGTACCATTGACAATCGCAGGGGTACTGGTCGCTGTCTCCGCACTCAGCTTAGCAAAGTAGAAACCACCGGCCCCTAGTACAGGGAAAGGACCGGCAAACCCTTGAATAGCAAAGGATCGAGAAAAGTCTCCTTTCCAGGGGAAACCAAAATCCAGGGCAAAGTCTCCATTGGTGTAGATATCCACCACCACAATCGGCAGCGTTACTGACACTGCGCCCACATCAAACTGGCGCATGGCATCTGGCAAAGCCAACTCTAGATGGTATACACCCACCGTATCACTAACACGCCGATAGAGAATCTCAAACTGCAGCCCTGCAAATAGCTTTGCCTTAGCACCATAGAGACTAATGCGAAGTCCATAGATCAGTGGATCATTAAAGATCACACTCATATCTATGGTGTCCATGATGGAGAATTGCGCCCCCAACAAAATGCCGCTGTTGGGGTCAAATTGAATCGGACTGCTACCCTCAGGAATCGTGATCGTTGCCGTCGGGTCAATGCTAACCGGGGCAGGTGAGGGTAACTGGGCTTGCAAGGCTTGCAATGGATTGCCACGACGTTTGGCCGGGGGCAACACCCCCATAGTTTGTCGCAGCACCGTCATGACTTGGGTGATGTTGCGGGCTTGCGACACAATATTAGGATGAAAAGTCACCCGTTGGCCAACGGCTAAAAACTGTAAGTCAAAGACCTGGATACCTTTACCCGGAATATTAGGTGGGTTCTCATTGACTGGATCCCAACCAACCTGTTGACGCGGCTGACCAGGAATTGTCAGATCTAGACTAATGCGAGAACGGTATTGTTTAGATCCTCGGGACGTTTCACCATAGGAGAGGCTCAGATTTGAAATTTTGAAGAGACCTAGATTCAGACTTTCAGCATAGCTAAAGGTCAACTGCTTATTGGTGAGATTGATGCTAACCCTCAGCTTACTGAAATCAATACTCTCTTTACCTAAGACATCCCAAGGAGCGTCTAGCTCAAAATCTTCTAAACTTGGATCAAAGAGATTAACAACATAGCTAATAATATCGCCAATATTGACTATCTCGGAAAAACTGAAGTCAATTTTTTCTATATTGTTAGTATTGCTGTAGCGTCCCGTCAGCGTAAATGATTTAAATGTAATCTCAAATCCAACTCGCTTTTCAGTTAGCGAAAATCCATAAAAGATGGACGCTGTTAATGTCTTATCAAACAGCTCAATCAGCCCAGCTACTTTACCGCTAGCTTTATCAGTAATTGTTTTAACAGTTTTGCCAGCCCTGACATCTTCTCTATAGTTTTTAATCTCAGCACTGGCTCCGACAACAAAAGGCTCACTAGCAATAGTAAAAGCCCAATCGATTGCCCCTAGAAAGCGATACCGAGATTGGGTAATGGTGCCAACTTTCTTTTGAGCAAGTTCTAACTCAAGTAAATCGATACTTAAATTCTCAAGTTCAAAATCTGATGTTAAGTTTCCTGCACCTAATAGTTTATTAACCAGCGATGCTAACTGAATACGCTCAGCCCGTGCTAAAAAGATCCACTCTCCTGAACTGGTAGCCGTTGTCACAATGCGGCTCACCAAGACAGAAAACTGGCCACCAAAAAGGCTAAAATCTCCTTGTAGAAAGAAGGATTTCTCTTGGGGTGATTGTTTGAGAGCAATGAGTATCCGATCAATGCTGAAGTTTAAAGGAGCACTAGGATCGTTCGTGGGAATTTCTACAGCCCAGACATCTGCCAAGCCCAGGCTAAAAGCATAGGTTTCAAGCGTAGGGCGAGCCTCCAACGTTAGCTCAGTAATGGCTAACCCGCTCATGGAATCTAACGGTGGCAGCTCAGGAATTATTTTCTGTAACAGCGCCACTAGCAATAATCGCTGCCCTGGCAGCATGCCGCCACGAAATACAGACGTTCCTCCTTCTTGTGTGTTTTCCAGCTGAAGGTTGACAGTTTCGCCCCCTGCCGTCAGTTCTGCCACAAAGCCAAAGCTGACTGTTGTCTGTTTAGTTAAGGATGAACTCATAAGACGTACTTGCAGTGCCTCAACTGATGTGACATAAACCTTGGAGGTTAATTTGAAACTCTAACAGGAATGGCGTTGCTGATCCTCGGTATGATTTTATCTGTAAGATATTGATATACGGCGTTTCTAACAGACTAGTTCATCCTGTAGCTCAGCAACGGCAATTTCAGAATGCCTAAATTAAACAAGCATTCTGAAATTGTCTTTAGGTAACTCTCTTAACCCTCCTCGTTACTCACCTTGAAATAAAGACCTTTCAGCTTTAGATCTAAACTATCGATCAGCGTGCCTGCATCTCCAGTCCATGTAGCGGACAGTCCCACTGTGTAAGCCGTTTCTGATTTGGCAGGGGCGCTGGTGCTAGTTCCGGTTGGAGGAATTCGTAAATGGAAATCTTCAATGGCTAAGTTGGCTTGAGTCAGCAGATTGACAGCAGTTTGAATGGCAGGAATGCTCGGTAGCTGTGTCTCATCCAACGTGCCATCATCTTTTAAGAAAGAGATGTCATCAACGCCAAGCGCTTGCAGAATCCCTTTCAGACGTTCACCGACAGTACCTAAAACAACTCGTTCTCCTGCCGGAAGGCCCACTTCAATGCCTTTTTCTTTAATTTCTGTAATGGCATTTTGGGGCTGTAGAGAAATTTCTTCACCATCGAGTTCTAAAACAACACCAAAAAATACTTTAGACTCTGCTGCATTGGCACCTGATGAAGCGGGGGTGATACCAGACATACAATTAAGACTCCTTAAGAGATGATGATTGAGTGGGCTATAACAAGATACTTATCAGTATCCATGAGACATGGCTATCAAACGGTCTAGACCTCATTACCTTGGTTAATAATTTTGATCTTGGCCTTGATAGCAAAGGTTTGATCTTCCACTTGATCTGCAAAATCAAAGGGAAACGTAACAAGTTCACCTTCAGCAGAAAAATCGGTACCCTCCCCATTACCTGCCTTGACATTGATATTTGTATTCCAAATTGGTGTTATGGGGCTGTTTGAAGGAAATAGAGCAGGAAAGTTAGTTTGATAATGGTCGTTAACAGCCGTGATCAAGGCGGAAATAGTATTAGCATTGAGGATATTTTCTTCAGCCATTTTTCATAGAAGTAAAAACGTTGAGATATCTTGGGGAAGATAGGTACATATCACCCATAGAGCAGAACCTAAGGTGGTCTCTGGGCTGGTTCTTTAGCGTAGGCAGCATACCAGCCGATGGGATGATCGCGACCTTGACTATTACCAAAGATCAGCAGTTCGGTTTGACCATTAGGTGGTAACGACAACACCAATAGCTTCAAGACAATAGCTTTAAGTTTTAACAAGTAGGTGGAGTTGTCAGGCCCATCGGCTGGGTCAAATAAGAGTTCAGCCGTCTTAAATGAGAGTTTGATTACACTTTGCAAAGAGAAACCCAGGACATCCCCAGACAGTCCTGGTAGTTTCATTCCCACATAGACTTGGGGCTCTGGGCGCGTATCTGCCTCAGGATTGGGGTTGGGCAACCAGAGCACCACTAAGCCAGACACAAACTTGGATACACTAGCCAGGGCACCGAGATTCCCTAGGTCTAAATCAAAGGACAGACCATACCAGGTAACGTCTGCCGATAGCGAAGCATTGCCCAAGGCAGTTTTTATCGGTAAAAAGCCTTTGGGTTTGTCTTGACCTTGGATAAACCCGGTCAAGGTGATGGGAAATTTGGCATAGAGGCTGTTGTTGCGGAAGTCACTGCTCTTTAGATTAAAGCTGAGGTCATCAGGAACAAACGCAAAGGACCGTTGATTAGCATCATCTCTGGGAAACGATAGGGTGACCACCAGATTTGCCGCACTGAGAAACTGCTGTGCATCAGTTTGGGTAGGAAAGTCACCATCAGGGCCAAAGGAGAAAATATCGAATTTTTCCAACTTACGAAAGTTGAATTTTGTCCAGAAGGAGAATCGCCCTGTAATAGTAGGATTATCCTCAGCAGGAATTGGATCGGAGGAAAACTGGGCTTTGACAATATCGATATAGTTAAAAATCGCACTATTGGGCATTAAAAAGCGGTTATTGCCGCTAAAGCTAAACGCATAAGTCGTACGACCATTATGATTTTCAGCACTCCCCTGGAGATTGACCAAATTACGTCCAGAGACATTGGTAAGACTACTAACGCTAAAGTCTTCTTGGAGCTGAGTCCGTTCTTCAAATAATTTATCTAGGGTAACGGCAATTTGACTGGCAAAGTCTGTTACCCGAGAATTTTGAAACAATACCCGCAGATTCAGTACCTGAAAGTTATAGCCAGAGGGGTGGGGCTCAGGTGGCTGATCGTCTTCATAGTCAATTAAGCCAAACAGAGACGATGGTTCCACCACCAGTGCGCCATTGTCATCAGGATGAATAGGAGTACTATCAATGCCAACATACTGGGCAAAGAAGTTTTCTTCTTTGATGCCGCCAGCTAGGGCCACCAGTTCTGGGGGTAATCCCTCGGCGGGTGGAACGGGAATGTTGAGGCCGATGATGCCGGACCAGTTGGGGTTTCGGGCAATGTTGGCTAAGGGAGCGTAGCGTTTACGGGTTTTCAAAGGGATGTCTTCGGTATCATTTGCGATCGCACTCTCCAAACTCGCCCGCACCCGCTGCCGCACCTCAGCAATCTTCGCCTCATCCCCCACAAATGTGGCCGCCTGAGACCAGAGACTCGGCTGCTCAATTAGCTCTAGCAGCGATTTGTTGTAGTACTTAAAGATCAGAATACTTTCTGGACGCCAGAGTATGTTTCCGGCATCATCCACCGTATCCAGATAAAATGTCCAACCATCAATGGTGAGTTGAGTAATGGTTTGGTTGGGATCATCAGGGTCATTAAAAGAAGACTTCAGTGCCTCAGCCTTGTCAATGACGAGCAATAACTGATTGGCCTGAAACGCACTCCAGAGGGCGGAGCTTCTCTCAATATTGGTGAATTTCAAAAACTGAGTCTGCTCATTCTTGGTAGATCGAGCCAGCACCAGCTCCTGCATAAGGCTGTAATCAGTGGTGAAACGAGCCAATAGCCCTTGGGGCGTTGTACCACTAATAGTTTCGGTCGTAGTGTCGGCAGCACTGACAAGGTTTGAACTCGTGATAGCGGCAGTGCTGGCCGCTGTTCTAAAGGAACTCCCCACAGCACTCACAGCAGCCGTTCTGACGTTAGCGACCGGGGTCTCTGACACACTTTGTTGTTCATAATGCTGCTGGATCTTAGACCGTCGCAGTGGGTTCACCACCTGGAGCTCCAATTCACGACAATCTGTAATCGCTGAGGCTAAACTCCCGTAGGGGAAAATCGGAAATGTGTCGGGTATGGTCTCTACAGTAACATCATTGGCTACGGCAAGATTTATAGCAGATACGTTCTCTAAATCCGTAGCTGGCACCTCCAAAAAGTTCATGAGAGATGTCTGGCGAGACGGCTGATAGAGAATGGACTGATCCGGTTGAGCATAGTAGGTGGGAAAACCGTCAGTGCGCCGCACATAGGCCCAAGCCGTAGTCGCATTAGCCTCTGTGGTTAAAGCAGCTGCAGTTGGCCCGGTCTCGTCATCCTTCGCACGGCTTGCCCGTAGAGCATTTTGAAACCACTGCTCAAAATCTCCTAAGGTAGACAGATCAGAACTAGAGAGTTGTTGTAACGCCTCCGTTGCCTCCAGCGGTAACTGATAGCCCGACGGGAAAAACTCCCCTAACAGAGTATCGCGAATGAGTAAAATCTCCTCAGCTCGGTTGGGGTCAAACAGACTACTCAGCGTCTCTCGTTTGTCCAAGTCATCGACGGGCCGCTGGGTTAGGATATTGACCAAATCTCGTAGTCGCTGAGTTAACCCCTGACTGGGAGTATAGCGTGGTGCAAAGGCAGGGTGACCAGGGACAAAGCCAATGGTATAGGTGCCCGCTTCTAAGAGTTTGACATACTCCACCCCTGAGAGACCACACATCAGATTGTTGCCATAGTCGGGCAGTTGCCGAGCCGGGTTATCTTCATGGCGAGGGATGGTGAGCCCAAACTCACCTTGGGGCGTCAAATATAGCCCCTCTGCTGGCCCCAGACTGGAGGCTGGCTTAGCTGCAAACACGAGCTGGCTGCTAGCTTGAGGCGTCAGATAGACGGTATAGCCAAGGTTACTGCGATAGCCAGAAGGGAGACTGGGCAGTGTGTTGTCTGATAGTGGTACAAATGTGAAGGAACTGCGATCGCAATCCAAAGGATCCCATGAGCCTTGCAATTTCAAATCGGCTGGGTAGCGCTCTTGCGCCGCTGCGGTTTCATCAAAGAGAGGATAGCGCAGCGATTGGTAAAATGCTGCTGAGCCAAACAAAGCTGGATCGCTAGAAAGTAACGGGTCCGCAAAAAAGACCCGAAAACCAATATCCAAAGAGGCCAGTTCGGCATAGGTAGAGTTAGCAGATCGGGCTAAGGTCAAGTCAAACTGCCAAGCACCAATGCGCGGGCCGACTAGCGGCAGTTGGATTTGTTCTCCGACGCCCCTTAACTGATGGGCACCATAATCGGTGGTCAAATAGGCCAGGGCTGTGGTGCCTGTAAACCCGGCTGAGCTTGGGACAATTGTGGTGCCCCTGGGTAACGTCAGTGCATACCCCCCTAAGTCAAAGGTTGATTGACGACTAACACGCCCATCATCTATGGAGAGACTTTGTAACTGCCATTGAGAAAGAGACTCACTGGGATTGTTGACCCACAAAAAGCGTACTTGGCGATAGGCAGGAGATTGACGCAGTTCTAGGAGTTGCGATCGCAACGTCACAAAATCAAAGGTCTCGACATCTATCACCTGGGTCGGCAGGAACAGATATATCCCAGCAGTTCTCGACCAGGTAGTTAATAAATCCAGATTGTCAGCCTGCGCATCACCATTGGCAAAATTGAGTGCTAAATCCGTGAACAGCACATCAACACCCGCAGGAGTAGTCACCACTCCAGTGTCAGCCGCCACATTAACCAGACGATAAAAGCCAGTCCCTAACCCATCAAAACGGGGAATTGCCATGATGTTTCCCCCTAAAAGTAGATGCGATCGCCCTGCAACAGCGGTAGATCCAACGCATTCGTATTATTTCCCAGATTTATAAACCGATAGTCTGGTGTATTCTCGACCCCTTCATAAACCAACCGTTGAGGTCTGGCTCGTAAAGCCGCCTGGCCATAGCGCTCCGCCACTTGCCGCAAGGTGGTGCCCACCGGCACATAGGCTGGCTGTTCTTGCACAAAAATAGCAATCTCAGGCACCACGGTGGCTCGCCCCCGGAAGTAGACCAATGCAATATTCGTTGGCGGTTGACTCCTGGCAGCACTGGGATTGCGATAATAGGTTGTTGCCTCTTCTAACGTGTTGAAATCATTCGCCCCAATCAACAACGCCACTCGCTCTGCCCCAATGCGTCCCTGGGACGGTAGAAACTCATCCGGATACATCAACCGATAGAAGGCCTTACGATTCCCTGGTCGCAACAGATCTACTAAACCACTGGTCGCTTGACTGGTAGACTCCACCGCCGTTGGCACAGCTGACAAAAACGGATCAAACCCTAAAAAATCCTGTGCACCGTCCGTTTCAAAATGCAGGGTGTAATAAGCTGTCCCACTACTAACAAAACCCGTGTCAGCTGTTCTATCCACAGGATGCACAAACTGATAATTCTGGTATTCAACCCGTAGACGCATACCGCCTACTAGATCTACTGTCTGCGCATCGTAACTATAAACATATTGCAGGGCCTGAGTGATGGGCACAGGTAACAGTTTGGCCAGTCGTCGTCTAACCTGTTCAAAACTAGAGGGCCGCACAGAACGATTCGATAGCTGCCCTAGAAAGTTATCGTAATCGCTAGCAATCTCACTGTCAGACCGTCCGGATAAGGACAATATCAATTGTGCATTCTGCTCAGACTGAATCAGTTCAAATAGTCCACGGGCAGACTTAATAGTTTCGACGCCACGCAAGACAGTGGACAAAATGGTTGTCTGAGTTTCCGGGAACCTTGCCTGTGACCCATAAATTAGTACCGACTGACCTGAAACATCAATGATATAAAAATCTTCTTTAGATTGAACAACTGGAGCAAAAACCTCGTTGGCATAGCGACTGAGCTGTGCTGTGGCCTCAGCAAGTAAAGCATTGGGCGTAGGGGGAATGGTAAATGTTGTAAACTCCGGTACCGAGAGTACCTGACGTCGCCCAAACTCATCTTCCCAGGGAAAGGTACCGTTGACAGTAGCCACAAATCCGGCACCACTGAGCTCGATCAGAGTATCCAAACTCATAATTTGACGGCAACCTGGTGTCGGGCAGACCTTCACCTGATCAGCCACGACTACGGTTGTGCATGGCTCATGGATGGGACCCAGCGTCAGACTAAAGGGTAACTGGTAGAGGATGGCACTACGTAGGACAAACTGATCTTCGATAGAGTGTCCATAGAAATTAAAGGCGCGGTTAAGAGAATTGCCCGTTAGCAACACCCGATCTTCCGCAACAGCTCGCAGCGGGTCCTCCACGTATTCAATGACAAGATCTAAATCGGTAAGCTTAAAGTCTGTTTTGAAATCAAAGGGCCGGTTAATGCTTGGCAAGTTGATCTCAGACTCCCGCACATCAGCAATCAGCTCCCACTGAGGTCGATTGTCAAAACTACTGGGCTGTAGCTCAAAGTTCTCAACGGTGATTTCTCCTAAATCCTGCAAAATAAATGTGAGTGGCTGATTAGGCTGCGGAATTAAGGGTAAAAACTGTTCTGGTTGGCCCGAATTATCCTTGGTACCTAGGGTGAACTTATTCTGTTGCCAAAGTGTGGCTTCTACGGCACTGCTATTTTGCTCTAATGCCCAAGGATTGGGACCGACCTTTTTCCAGGAGAGGGTAATGCGATCAAACTGAAATTGGGGGGTTGCCAACCGAGGTGTCGTTGCCTTTGATTGAATCAAACTGAACTCATCTTCATATACGATTTCCGTTGCCAGGGGCTGATCTAATGGTGCTGGCATATCGGTTAACCTGAGGGCCCCTGTTGTCAGTACCTGGGGATAGTAAAGTTGGCGTACCTGCTCTGGAGTCAGCGCTTTGTTGTAAACAGCAATGCGATAAAATTCTCCTTGCCAGGAACGATTGGGATCTTTGAATTCGTTTGCGATCGCAAGTTCAAAATCTCCCCAAGTACTAAAATCACCACCGACAGTAGCCGAGTCAACCGGCTTGCCATCAAGATATAGATACGCGTTAGGCTCTCCTGCTATCGGCATAGAACGAGTAAACACTAGACATGTAGGCCGCAGTTGAACAGATTTATTTGGGGAGTGCAGCACATCTTCTTTATTTATTCGACCATTTTTATCAGTCACAGTTGTCCGCAGACGCACCACATAATGATCTTTTTGTTGGCCAACTAGAAAATTATGCTCGGAAAAATCTGACGATAATGTAATCAGACGATCTGGACCGCTTTGATTTTGCAGCGCCGGCTTAAACCACAGCACCACAGAAATTTCTTGGGTATCTTGACAGGCCTGAATCAGTCGCCTCACAGGTCGAGGAGCAGGCAATGGTTGTCTCGCATCACGGGGAGCGGTTGCGATCTCAGTATCTGCCTGGGTAAGCAAAGCACCCCGTTCAAGGGTGACCAAATCAGGGGTATACACCGTCAAATCAATCGCCACCTGGCCCGACGCATCACGAATGATATTCCCAGAAACAGCTTCAAATGAATATAACGTCTGCAAAGATGGCCACGGATGGGCAAGGGTTTTCACCGTAATTTCAGTCTCTTCAATCACCCCAACCTGGCCCACTGAAACCTTGGGACCCGTCGCATTGAAAACTAATTGGCCATCGTCCCATGCAGGAATCAGAGCCACTGGTTGTTCCAAAAGATCGAACAACAATATAACCTTAAGACCTCCAGATACTGCAACATCAGCAGCCATTTGAGTGAAGGTGAGATCTAAATCTTGAAACGTTACATGACCACTTGGGCTCACACCAAACGGAGCTGCCTGACGCACCGTTAATGTAAATACTGACTGCCCTGCAACATCACTAACCCCTACAGAAATATCTACGAAAGCTGGGCTGGGAGTGGCTGGCAATCCCGTCAAGACAATATGCCCTGGCACTTGCACATTGGCAGCTCCGCCCAAACTTTCCTGAACCAGCGCCCACCACTCTAATGCGGTCAATTGAGTGTTGTCAGATAGATCATAAAACTGAATTTGCAGCTGACTGATTTGAACCCCAAAATGCCTGGCACTCTCTGGCGCAGCAGGATTTGTCACCACCAAGCGACCTTGGCCAATCACATCTGACATAAACTCAACTCAACAACAACAGAGAAAGTTACCGAAAAGCCAGCTCACCAGCATCGCCGTGAGCCAATAAAACTTAATAAAGATGCTGCTCTAGTAAAACCACTTATTGTTTGCAAGCATATCCACTGTAGTTGATGCATTCAAAGTAGCAGCCATAATTCTTCATGTTTTTGTAACATGCAGCACCCGCATCAACCCATAAAAAGAGGTCAATCTACTTCCGTTAGTTTAATTAAGAAAATCTAAGGCAAATCAATTTAGCAAAAGGATATATATTATTAAAAACGAAGATTGCTGAAATACCAGTGGTATTTCCTTTATTACAGGTTAATCATAATGTGTTGAAATATATATTTCAACAGGATCTCGTGGTAAGAGCTTAAACATCAAAAACAACATTCTATACATCCTTCAGGCATTGGAGGTTTGCAGCGATCTATTGCCTCCATGCGGCATATCCGCATAAAATCAAGCTTTTAGAGCGACATTATTTATTGATTTTCTTCTGTCACACGTATTTCAAATCACAGATTTAGAAATACCTGTAGGCTAGTGTTGAGCCAGTCTTCAGGTCATTGTCATTTTTAATAATCTTGTGAAACTACACCATAGGCTCTGAGCAAAGCCCTTTTAACGAAGCAAAAATCTTAACCCTCTTCAATATAATCTGGGGACACATTTATCTGGGGGCATCACTCATGAATCCTTTAGATCAGCCTTATCTCAATCAGATACAGGAGATTAATTTTCAGCCAATTTTTATTCTTGGCGATCATCGCTCAGGAACAACTCTGCTTTACCAGACTCTAGCATCGACACAATACTTTAATGTGGTGACGGCCTATCACATTATCAAGTACAACGAGATCTTACATAACCATTTCAATCATCTTGAAAAACAAAAATATCAAGAACTACAGACAGAGTTTAGGCAATTAGGGATTAGCGATCGCGAATTCGATGCAGTCCCCGTTTCTCCAGAACTACCCGAAGAATATGGCTTCATTATTCGCAATGCCGGACACGAGCTTTATATCAACGATGCAAGCTTACCCAAGTTTTTAGAAGCCTGTCGCAAGATCCAGAGCATCTCCGATTCTGGTAAACCCATTCTGCTCAAAAATCCCTGGTGCTATCCTCACTTTCTCTATATTCGCCAGGCCATACCCAATGCAAGATTTATCTTTATCCACCGCAATCCCATCCATGTAATCAACTCAAAGCTCAAAACAGTGGATAAAGTCCTCTCTGAGTGGAATGCCTACACAGGACTTGTTTCCAACCGATACAACAAGATCTTCAAAAATCCACTTTTTCGGCTGATTTACCGCATCATGTATTTTCCATACTTGGGTATCGGCCTCAATAAAGTCTTGCAACAATCTTTGACGTCTACGTCTTATTTTATGAGTAACATTCAGAGTCTGCCAGACTCGGTCTATGTGTCTATCCGATTTGAAGATCTTTGTGAACAGCCCCAAGCCACACTGAAAAAGATTTTTGACTTTCTAGACGTCAAACCAGACGTGGCTATCGACTATGATTCACTGATCAAAAAGCGACCTACCCAGTTAATACCAACAGTGGCACAACACCAACAACGCATCATCCAACGACTAACGCCCTACTTTGAATTGCACAATTATCCTACAATTGCATCAAGCTAGTTTTTGGCAGAGTCAGTCACTAACAACCTCCATAGAGCCTTAGCTAGGATAGGTCATCGAACTACGCCGTCTGAGTTAACACAAGAACGTCTGCTCCCGATGTCTTTAGCTAATAAAAACTTAAAAGCAATGCGATGAAAGTTATAGATTGTTTTGTGAGGGACATTGCATTTAAGCTATTGCTGTTCTGACCGTAGGAGTTAATTCCTTCATGGTGCTATCACAGCCGCTCTATCATGCGACTCCTCGCCCTCAGGCGAGTGAACCTGTTAAACGTCCCAGTGCATTAGTCATGGCAGCCCTTTTCAGCGCGATATTGCTTTGGGCCTCAGCTTTTCCCGCCATTAGTGTTGCGTTAACAGCCTACAGCCCATTAGAGGTAGCTGTTTTACGCTACCTAGTCGCATCTGCAATCCTGTTAGTTTATGCCCTTCTCAAACGAATGCCATTACCACGTCGACAAGACTGGCCGCTGCTCAGTCTCTGTGGGATCACAGGATTTACTCTTTACAATGTGTTTTTAAATGCGGGCCAACTAACAGTGTCTGCTGGCATGGCCAGTTTTATTATTTCGTCAGAAATTGGCATTATCGCTTTACTGGCATCACTGTTTTATCGTGAAAAGCTTACTCAAGCAGGCTGGTGCGGGATTAGCCTTTGTGTAGCTGGTGTAGCCACCATTTCTCTTGCCAGTAGCGGCAGTTTACAGTTCTCCCTTGGAGCATTGTTGGTGTTTATGGCCACGCTTTGCATCAGCGTTTACTCAGTCATCCAAAAACCGTTATTACAGCGCTACACTGCAATTCAATTTACGACCTATGCTATCTGGGCAGGTACTCTAGTCTTAGTGTTATTTGCACCCCATGCTGTGTTTTCTACACTGCATGCGCCCTTTGGGCCAACGCTATCAGTTGTTTACATGGGGTTGTTTCCAGGGGTAGTTGCTTACATTGCTTGGTCCTATGTGCTTTCTAAGATTCCGGCATCCCAAGCTGGCAGTTACCTATCGCTCATTCCTGTAGCGGCTCTGTTTATTGCTTGGCTATGGTTACGAGAGATACCGAGTCTGGTTTCATTGGTAGGTGGTGTGATTGTCTTATCCGGTATCATGCTCGTGAATTGGCAGAATAGAGGGTAGATACGGCAATATCCTTTCTCTCGATAGCTGAGAATCTTCCTGCAAAGATGATGGCTCCACCGCTCACCATGGCATCAACCCCAGTCTCCATAGAGTTATGTCACTGCTTAATCAGGATAACAGTGACAAAAACAACATTAACGTTTGTATCAAAGCAGAGATATTGAAGCACTGCCGACATACTCTAAGGACATGAGCTGAAAGGCCCATGGTCCAAACGAAAGGAGGTCTAACGATAGATATCTCGATAGAATCGTTTGACGGATCAAAGACAGCACCCAAACAAATCACTGATATCTCTTCTTACTGGCACTAGAGAGTTTTGTTTATAGTAGGTTCACCTTACATACGACAACTCTAAGAAGTCTTGTTGAATTTAGAAGAATTCTTCAGTTGATTGTTTTGGGTGCTGTTGTGTTTTAAAAAATAAATTATCTAAGAGTATCAATCTGGGCCAGAAAGCTTTCTGTAGATACTTTCAATCAGATTATCCGAGGAGTTGGCTAGCTTTTTAACAACTACAGCTGCAACACCCCCATCCTCAAGGATGATGCCCAGCAATAGGTGATTGGGTTCAATGTGCTCATCACCTAGCTTTTTAGCTTCTTCAAGACCGATCTCTAGCACACGCTTTGCCCTAGGGGTGAATGGAATTTGCGTATCTATAAATCCTGTCCCAAGACCAATAATCTGTTCCACCTCTTGGCGTGCATCTTCCAGGGTTATCGCTCGTTCTGAGAGAACATTAGCAGCTGCATTGTCACCGTCTGCCAACATCCCTAACAGTATTTGTTCTGTACCAACAAAGTTGTGTCCCATTCTCCTAGCCTCATCCTGAGCCTGAACAATAATGGCACGGGACTTTTCTGTAAACCGCTCAAACATAAACTAAACCTCCAAATGATTGACAACAGTTGACATTGGATAGACAGTAGCCAATATCCTCCAAACAATTTCCGACAAGATGGCAACATAAGCTATCGCTGTAGTAAGCAGTGCTCAACAAAATGAACAAAATTTTAAACACAAACTCTCAGCCAACTCTCAAGCGTTATAACGCTATGCTAAGGGGCAACCTCAGAGCATAGGTCGCCACACTTTCTAGCAGTGACGTTCCTTAATATTTTCAAAAGTGCTAAACAGCCTATGTTCTAACACTTACGACCAAGTACTTAGCAGCTCTACCTCCATGAGCAGCTCAGCAACAATTATATCCACTCTAAAAAGAAATGACACCTATGATGAGCCAAAGTGATAATTGGCCACCATTTAAGTGATGCCGTTGTTGCTTTAGAGGAGGATCAGTAACGCTTAGGTTATTTATTTGCCTGCTCCTTTGCCAGGCCATGCATCTTCTCTGCTGTGATTTCATCAGCTGGAAACAGGCACTCAATGCGTAACTCTTGTAGGGTGATATCGTAGGGTGTGCCTAACGTAGCCAGAGTGGAAAAGAATGCCAGGGTAGTGCCTTCTTTCTCAAACTTGACCGTTAACAACGGCACCTGCCAAGATTCATAATCGTTTGATTGCCAAAGAGTTTTGATGTCAGGGAATTTCAACATTTCCTGGAACAGACGCTCAGACAGACTATTTTCACCAGCGGCCACTGCCTCACGATGGATCCGACGGATTGACACAGCAGCCACAGCTTCCCAATTAGTCACTATTGGCCGCAACACATCCGGGCGGAGCATCGCCTTCATTAAATTTATCTGCCCACTGGCCGAGCAACAGTTCATCAGCTGCTCCGGTTTAATCAGATATGTCAACAAACGTTGCGCCGATTGGTTACTCTCCAATTGATTCCAATAGCGATCCATCACGATCGCCGGATAAGGCTCCTGCTGGCGCAGCATAAAATCCAGTGCTTGACGAATCGGTGCTAACTCCGGTGCAGATAAGTCGCTCTCTACAAAAACAGGGGCAAACCCGGCTGCCGTTAGCAATGTATTTTGATCACGAAACGGTATTTCTAAAACCGTTCCCAGTCGCAAAATCATCTCTCGACTGGGCTGGGAACGCCCCGATTCTAAAAAGCTTAGATGCCGCTGGGATACATCACTGGCTAGCGCTAGCGCTAGCTGACTAAAGCCACGCTGCTTCCGCCAGGATTTCAGCAATGTTGTGAACGGCGCTGCTGACATCAGTTTCAAAGTTTCACTAATTCGATTACCTCAAAGGTAATTGTTTCTATTATGTGGGCAGGCCATAATCGGTGCAATCACCGCTACGGAAACTCATGATGAGCACTATCTCTATCCAGCAATCCAGACCTCTAAGGTGCAAACTGTATCTGACGCTAACTGTTATCGGTAGCATCCTGCCTTGGATATTTCTGGATCAGTTTCTCTTCTCAGGGACTGCCTCAGCCTCAAAGTTTTTTGCCCAAGCATTTTCTACACCAGTGGGTATCGCCCTCACCGTTGACTTATCTATTTCTTGTCTGGTCTTTTTCTGTTTCGCCTGGTTCGAACTATCGCGAATTGGCCTATCCCGACGTTGGCTATGGCTCTATTTAGGTTGCACCTTGGGTGTGGGTTTGTCCTGCTCTCTACCCCTCTTTCTATATATGCGAGAGCGGCAGCTAGGTAGCCTGGGTCAATAGAGAAGCTTTCCGTCATACTAGAGGTGGTAGCGCTTCCACTTCTAGTATGCAAATCCATCGCCTCAACGCCTGGTCAGATAATTATATTTTTTTGCTTCAGGATGGACCTAGGGCAGCCGTTGTTGATCCAACTGAAGCGCAGTCTGTCTTAAGTAAGCTTGAGGAATTGGGTGCTGAACTCATCGCTATTTTCAACACCCATCACCATGGTGACCATGTGGGGGGTAATCGTGAACTACTGGCTAAATTTCCTAACACAACGGTTTACGCTAGTGAAGCTGATCGAGATCGCATTCCTGGCCAAACAGTATTCCTCCACGAAGGTGATACCGTCACATTTGGTGGACGCACCGGCCAAGTCTTCTTTGTGCCTGGTCACACCAAAGGCCACATTGCCTATTATTTTGCCCCGGTTGAAGCGCATCAGCCGGGAGAATTATTCTGCGGTGATACCCTATTTGCCGGTGGCTGTGGACGACTATTTGAAGGCACCCCAGCCCAAATGGTCAATTCTCTGAGCAAATTACGGCAGCTGCCAGACAATACGCGCGTTTGGTGCGCCCATGAATATACCCTCAGCAATCTCAAATTTGCAGTGACCGTAGATGGGCAAAACGCAGATTTGCAAGACCGTTATCAACAGGTACAAGTAGCCCGCAAACGTCAGGAGGCCACAGTCCCCTCATGGCTAGGTATTGAGAAAAAAACTAATCCCTTTTTGCGCTGGGACCAACCCGCACTCCAGGCAACCGCTAAGATGAAAGAGCCTGCCCGCGTTTTTGGGCGTATTCGTGGCATGAAAGATATGTTCTAGCACATCACCCAATCGGGTGATCTAGTTGGGGGATGTCAGGCCGGACGCCAATTTATACATTAGGGACATAATGCGTAGACACACTTCCCTATGACATTGGCCCCCTCCCTTGCTATCAAAATGCTGGGTGGCATAGCCCTCACTGCGTTTTGGCTTGTTCCCCTGCACATCTCCCGTGCTGAATCTTCCCTGTGGCAACTGACTGCTTGGCAACCCACTGCCACTACAGCTGGCGGTATGACAGGTATGGACGCGACAGAGCCTGACACTTCAAACTCTGTAGTGAATGGGGTGCGATCACAATCCACATCACCCTTCTCGCCCAAAATATTTAGCGTCTCCCTACACAGCCGCTATTTCAGCACGGGAACATCCCTCATCTATACTTGGTAGCTAAGCTTCAGCCTTTCAGAGGCAGACCACTCTCAACCCACACGACCAAGGTGACATGGTCCTATGCCGCTCAATATTTTGATTGTCGAAGATGATCCCATGATGCGTCTGGGTCTCACCCATTCCCTTGCGCACAAGGAGACGATAACCATCATTGGTGAAGCCAGTGATGGTTATCAAGGTGTGGCCATGGCCGCATCAGAACAGCCCCATGTTGTCCTCATGGATGTAGGCATGCCCCGCATGGATGGCATCGCAGCTACACAAGAAATTAAACAGCGATTCCCCAACATTCGGGTTGTGGTTTTCACCTCCCATACCGATCAAACTGAAGTGATCGCCGCTCTCTCTAGCGGAGCCGACGCCTACTGCATTAAGGGAACCAATATCGATACCCTGATGCAGGCCATCAACGTTGCCGCCAGCGGAGGGATTTATCTAGATCCTCAAATTGCCCAGCAGGTGGTGACCTGCTTAACCCACCAGCCACCAGCTCCGATTCCAGATCATCCCCTATCGGCCCGCGAACTGGAAGTGCTCAAGTTAATTGTTGAAGGGTATAGCAATCCAGAAATCGGCGAGAAGTTGTTTCTGAGTACCAACACGGTTAAAACCTATGTGAAGGGCATTATGAACAAACTGGTAGTCAATGATCGGGTGCAAGCAGCCGTATTAGCCCTAAGAAGGGGTTGGGTTAGTTAAGGGCAACGTTAGCCAAAAAGTACTGCCTGCCCCCAAGTCAGATTCCACACCGATGGTGCCACCATGGGCAGCAACAATCTGCTGTGCAATGTGTAATCCTAAGCCAATGCTCAAATGACGCCGACGATGTCCCTGGGAATATAAGCTAAAAAGATGGGTGCATTGGTCAGTTGTCATGCCCACACCATTATCCCGCACAGAACAACGTATATGGGGCTGAGGCTGAGACTCCACCGAAGCCTTAATCCATATGGAAATACCTGGTGGATTATGGTTTAAGGCATTGATAATCAGATTATGAAACACCCTCCACAGCTGAGTCATATCACCAGCAATGGTTGGCAACTCAGGAGACAGCTGATTAGCCACCATAATATTCGATTCTTGTAGTTGTGGAGCCACCTCCTGACAAACTGCATCAACGAGAGAACATAGCGAGACATTCTGTCGCTGTAGCACCAGACCTTTTAAATTGTTATTGTGAGCCTCCAACAGGCTATTGATTAGGACCAGCTGACGATCTCCCCCCTGCAGCATCTGCTCTAGCAAAGTGCGAGGCATCGCAATTGTGTCTCCGGGCTGGGCTAACAAGCTTTTGAGCAATAGCTGAGTACCCGTTACAGGATTACGTAAGTCATGGGAAACGGCATGCAAAAAGGTTTGTATTTCTTGCCGCGCTTCAAACTCTTTGTAGCGTAATCGCTCGTAGAGGTAGACAGACAAGTCTGCCACAAAACACACCCATAACAAATAAATGTAAGCGGCCACCGAGCCCAGAATTAAGTTAGAGCGCTCCGCTGCGTTTTCTACATTGAAAAAGGCAACTGTGATCAGCAACGTTAGGGGAATTAAAAGCGTTAGTTGCGATCGCAAATGCAGTTGCCATCGCACGGGCACCACGGTCGACTGAGCTAAAAACACCATGGTCCACAGGATGATGTCAGAATCATCTATATTACCGCCAATTAAGGACGCAGTCAGCAATGAAAGCGTTACTCCAGCTGACATTCCCCAGAAGATTAACCCTGGATGTTGTTTCCCCCATGGGAGCATCTGTAGACCCAGTGCTACGGCAAACACGAATCCAATCACACCATTAATCACAAAGTCATTCCGTTCCATATAGTCCGGCACCGTTAACCAGACCCAAGTCTCAAATAAGACAAAACTGACCAGCACAAATACCAATAGCCAAATCAACAGTCTCAGACGTTGATGGAAAAATTGTTGTCGCCACTGTTTATAAACGCTCAATACACTAGGTGACTCAACGTGTGGAGGAAAGTAGTGACGCCACCAAGCGCGCGCATAATGTAACATGGCATCCAAAAACGACTAACGCCTATATTTTCTCAAATCAAACTCAACCTAACGTATCCAGGCATGAAATTCACAGCATACCGTTGCTAATTGAAGGGATGAAGCGAGGACAAAATCACCCTGAATCAGCATTGTCAGATTAACTCCTCTCAAGGCTCAGCAACGCCCACAGCATACTTCAAATGTCATGCATTTCATCCCCCTTGAGCCAACAACTTATAGCAGCGCGAATGAGCTGATAAACCGATCGACATCTGTCTCATTATCGTCAATAGCAAATAGCAAATAGGCACGCTCATTGACAAGATAGAAACGCATGTCAATGGTTCCTTCATCATGGCTATAGCGATAGCGCCGACCTGGGTGCCCCCCCAGCTGAACGTTCACTTCTACAGCCTTTAAAACTGCAGGGTCAATGTCTTCAAATGAGTCTCTTAGATTATTGAGAACAACCTCTGACCCTTGGCTCAGAAAAGTGGTGGGCAAATCAGAATACGCAACCATATATTGACTGTTAGAACTAGACGTTTCAAAGATATGGATTGCAACCGGATCCCCTTCAATGTCATCATCCTCAGTGGTGACGTCTGGAGGTGTGGGAAATGCGATCTCAAAACGTCCTGGTGATGATGAATATAAAGAACTTTGGGCAAGTTGCCATGGAGCCACAGGTTCAAAGGCAGCAACCGGCATGCCAGGCAGCATGCCCACAGCTCCTATAGCACTCAAGGCAATCACACTTTCCATCATTAGACGACGGATCAATCGAGATCTATGCATACTCATAAAGTTAGTCTCCAAAACTAGTCGGTCGGAACATCGGGCTACCTAACGTTTCTATAGATTAGTTTTGAGACTCTAATGATCACTACGCCCAACCGGTTCACCCAATCGGGTGATTGAGCCAGTGCTTGTTGATTTGGAATACAGTCTTCTACCAAAGGTGGTCATGAACAAACACCTGTACCACCCTAGAGCTGATCCAAGTCAGGTATTAATAACCAATTGACTAATAACTCCACACCTCAAAAAGTGCCAGGCTCGTCACTTCGTATTTTAAATTTGCCTCAGGCGGACCTGAGTCTATAGAATGTTAGACTGCACTAGTTTTATTACGGGTCAAAGAAGGAGACTGGGCCACATAAACCGTTTTTACGTTGAAGGATTGCATCCAAAACGTACTCAAAGCGCGCTTTATCTGGGCTCGAGCAGAATCATTATGGCAAAACGGGTTCAGTTAGTTCTAAGTCAAGATATTAGCAAGCTAGGTAAGACAGGCGACCTCGTCGAAGTAGCTCCTGGCTATGCTCGCAACTATTTATTGCCTCGTGGTTTGGGGTATCGGGCAACTCCCGGTGTGCTCAAACAGGTAGAGCGCCGCCGTGAAGAGGAGCGTCAGCGCCTTGAGCAGATTAAGCAAGATGCTGAAGCCATGAAGACTGCGATCGCAACCATCGGTCTCTTCACCATCAAGAAAGAGGTGGGCGAAAATGAGGCAATCTTCGGTACAGTCACTGCTGATGAAGTTGCCGAGCTGATCAAGACCAACACTGGTAAAGACATCGACAAGCGCGATATTGATGTTCCCCCCATCAATAAGCTGGGTGAGTACACTGTGCTGGTTAAGCTCCACGCTGAAGTCACTGCAGAACTACGGCTACGGGTTGCTTAGGTTATCTAACCCACTGCAGGCATTGCGCTTAAATGCCTGCAATACAATGCACTCATCATTCGATCAAGCCCTAGGTTGCTCATCAAATCTAGGGCTTCCTTATGGGCAACCAACGTACGCGAACTAACTATGAAAGGGGATGAATGCTTTGCAAAAGCCCCCTGAGAACTCTGACACACTAGATCATGTCAGGGCAAAGCGCATATAATACAAATGAACTAAAAAACCTGTAGCCAGGTTATAAATACTCGTTTTCCCTGTTATCTTCTCTATCTATAGCGTTTTGTAATCACCCTTGACGCTAGATGTGGATGGCTAAGATACTGATAAACAGGGAGTGGCATAGACTGCTACGTAACTATCCGGCATGCGCTTCAAATATTTTCATGCCGCTTGCCGCTCCCCTCTTTTAGCTCCCCTCACCATATTGCCTGAAGGTCATCATGGCTAAAGAACATAAGTTTCAAGCAGATTTTGATCGCCTACCACCTCAGAACATCGACGCTGAAGAGGCTATCTTAGGCGGTATTTTATTGGACCCAGAGGCCATGGGTCGTGTTACTGAAATTTTGGTCCCCGATGCCTTTTATATTGCCAGTCACCGCGAAATCTATCGAGCTACCCTTGAACTACAGGCTAAGGGCAAACCCACTGACCTGATGACCGTTGCCTCCTGGCTCAAAGATCACAACTTGCTTGAAAAAGCTGGCGGGCAAGCCCGCTTGGCCCAGCTGTTTGACCGCACCATCAGTGCCGCTAACATTGACCAGTACGCCAAACTGGTCATGGATAAATACACCCGCCGTAAACTGATCCAAATCGGGGGTGAAATTGCCCAGCTCGGCTATGAAACTGAAACTGCCATCGAAATGGTCCTCGACCAGTCTGAGCAAAAGATCTTCGGCATTACCCAAGAGCGTCCCCAGCAAGGGCTCACTGCGACATCTGACATCCTGACTGAAACCTTCGACGATATCGAACAGCGCTCCATGGGCATGGTGCTGCCTGGTCTATCTTGTGGGTTTTACGATTTAGACGCCATGACTCAGGGGTTTCAGCGATCTGATCTGATCATCGCTGCTGGACGTCCGGCCATGGGCAAAACAAGCTTTGTCCTGAACGTGGCTCGCAATATCGCAGGCGGACACAAGCAACCCATCGCTATATTCAGTTTGGAGATGTCCAAACAGCAGCTCGTGTATCGTCTGCTATCGGCAGAGGCCAGAATTGAAAGTGGTCGCCTACGCACTGGGCGCATTGGGCAGCATGAGTGGGAACCTTTGGGACATGCCATTAGCTCTCTGTCTCAAATCCCCATTTTTATCGATGATACGCCCAATATTTCAGTCACCGAGATGCGTTCCAAATGCCGTCGTCTTAAAGCTGAAAATGGTGGTGCCTTAGGACTTATCCTGATCGACTACCTCCAGCTGATGGAAGGCAGTAGCGATAACCGAGTCCAAGAACTCTCTAAAATCACGCGATCGCTAAAAGGGCTTGCCAGAGAACTCAATGTGCCAATTATCTCTCTCTCCCAGCTCAGTCGTGGCGTAGAGTCGCGTACCAACAAACGCCCCATGATGTCCGATCTTCGTGAAAGTGGATCTATCGAGCAGGATGCAGATTTAATTATGATGCTGTATCGAGAAGAATACTACGACCCTGACACCCCTGATCGAGGTCTCGCAGAAGTCATCATCGCTAAGCACCGTAATGGTCCTACAGGAACCATAAAATTGTTATTTGAACCCCAATATACTCTCTTTAGAAACCTTGCTAAACCAAATTCATAGGAGAACTTCCTCACTTACTCTTCAACTCGATAGCCAAGTTCCGCCAGGTGCGATCGCGACTGCCGCCATCGGTCTTGCACTTTCACAAACACCTCTAAGTACACCTTGCCAGCAATGAGCTTTTGCATTTGCTCACGGGCAGCTGTATTAATTGTCTTCATCATCGACCCTTTTTTGCCAATGAGAATTCCTTTTTGAGACTTGCGCTCTACATAAACTGTCGCCAGTACATTGGTAATCTTAGGCGTTTCCTCAACTGTTTCAATCGTTACAGCAACAGAATGGGGAATTTCTTCACGGGTATGCAACAACACCTGCTCACGAATTAACTCGCCCATGATAAAACGCTCAGGCTGATCGGTGACTAAATCAGGTGGATAGTAATAAGGGCCAGCATCTAGTCGTTCGATCAAGCTTGATTTCAAAGCCGCCAGCCCTGTCTCTGTCACCGCTGAAAATTTACACACAGGCCAGCCATTCTCATCAGCCAGCGCTTGATAACTAATATCAATCATCTGGGCCTTAGTCTCAGACTGTAAATCAGCTTTATTGATACCTAGAACAACCGGCACCTCACTACGCTTCAACAAATCTGCAATAAACAAATCACCACGACCTAACTCGCTGGTACCATCCACCACGAACAACGTCACATCCACAGAGTTGATGGCAATGCGGGCATTTTTGACCAGCACTTTGCCCAACTCATGGTGGGGTTTGTGAATACCAGGGGTATCCACAAAAATGACCTGCGCCTCCGGCAACGTCATCACCCCACGCAGGCGATTGCGCGTCGTCTGGGCAATGGGCGAAGTAATGGCAATCTTTTGCCCCACCATCGTATTCATTAGCGTTGACTTTCCCACATTGGGACGTCCCACAATCCCAACAAATCCGGAACGAAACCCCGGTGGAGGTGTTGGGGCTCCCCCCAGATCAATGGCCATACTTATTCTATAACTCTAACTATTAACTCTTTTCCATTACCCAGTGGGCAGCAGACCACCTTACGTTTCACCCGTAATGTGAACTACAACATCTCGGTGATAACCATGGCTACGATGTTCCCACAGGTAAATTCCCTGCCAGGTACCCAACGCCAACCGACCATTTATGATAGGAATCTGCTCCGATGTATGGGTCAAGGCCGTCCGCAAATGGGCAGGCATATCATCTGGTCCCTCAGCACTGTGGTTATAGTAATTACCCTCAGGTACTAACTTGGCCAAAAAGTTTTCCATATCAACCAGCACATCCGGATCTGCATTTTCTTGGATCACCAAACTGGCTGAAGTGTGGCGTAAAAACAAACAGCAAAGCCCGGTTCTCACCCGAGATTCACGGACAGCATCTTGCACCTGCATCGTAAATCGCTGCAATGATTTAGGACGGGTTTGTAAGGTTAGCACAGTCTGATAATGCACGGACGTTGACGTGGTAGGAATCATGGTGATGCCCTCTGAAGTAAAGACTCATCATGCTTTTCAGCATAGAGCAGGACTTACAGTCACGTCCAAGTTGCAATCTGTAATTTCTTTTAAGGTACGCCAAGCATTTTGGACAAGAACAAAGCCTAGTCCAGGGTACATGGGTTTGCTACCTAACACCTAAAGTTTCCACCTATAAACGTTGTATCAATTACCGAGTAGGGAATCTTGAGCTTACAGATACCGGGTGTTTTTAAGACCTTGACATCGCATCTACCTTGAGCCTAAATGCTGCCTCCAAGCCCGATCATTGTCATTATGCAGGGAGTTGCTGCATGGAATCATTGGCGTCGCATGCAAGCACCTGACACAGAGGCACCTCAACTGAGAGAGGCACTGTTGATCCGAGCCGAGTTACCTAGGGTTAACCTCAGTCAAGTGGACGGCTGTATCAGTAATTTCTCTGGTGCTAATTTATTTCAAGCCAACCTTTCGCAAGCAATTTTCTACACCGCAAATTTATCCCAGGCCAAGTTGGATTGGGCCAGATTGACAGGCGTGGACATGCGGGAAGCTAACCTCAGGGATGCCAGCTTGATTAGAGTGGACGGACAGCACACCAATTTTGCCATGGCGGATCTACACGGTAGCAACCTCAGGGAAGCCATCTTAACCGACAGTAACTTTTGCAAAGCATCCTTAGCAGGCGTTGATGGCTGCATGGCGCAAATGAGTCAATGTAATCTGAGCCATACAGACTTGCAGAACAGCCTTTTTTATACTGCTGATCTGCAACAGGCTAACTTGCGACAAGCCAAGCTCACCTCAGCTGACTTCCGTGAAGCCAATTTAACCCAGGCAATTTTAGAAGATATCAATGCCTGTCACACCAGCTTTGCCAGGGCAATTTTAGACCGGGCAATTCTAACGGGAGCTTTGCTAGCAGACGCTAACCTGACGATGGCTAATTTAAAGCTCACCATCCTCAATAAGGCTAATCTCAGCAATGCCCAGGTGCAAAATGCCGTTTTGACGGAGGCCAGTCTTGTGGGTGCAACACTCTGCCAGGCGCAGTTGCAAAATAGCAACATGGCTCAAACAGACTGCCGCAATACCCTCTTTAGTGAAGCCAATCTGGAAAACGTAAATTTGCAAGGGGCTGACCTGAGTGGAGCCAATTTGAGCAAGGCTGCATTACAAGGCGGTTGCTTAAAAGATGCCAAATTGAAACATACCAACCTGAGCCACGTTGATCTACGCCATACTGATTTAACGGGTGCCGATTTAAGTCATGCTATTTTAGCTGGCACGCAATTACCCAAAGGGTATGAGCCAACCCAGTATTCCGTGAGCGAAACAGAGTCCTGTAATAGGCAAGTGGCTTAGGGTTAACTCAAATAATCACTAATTGCATTTGAGATCGCACCATTACCATCCGTGGCCAGTTTCTCGCCTGTAGGGGGTACCAGGGGTTGCTCTAAAAACGACCAGTCCCCCTTAAAGAAAGTATGGCTATCTAAAATTTGGTGATAGGCATGGCGTTGGATACCATTCATCAGCAAGGGGGCTTCGGCAAAGCCCTCACGGGGCAGCGTCACGACACCGCGATCTAGACGACAGGCTTCGGCAAAGGTGCTATATCCGGGTTTAGAAACGATGCGATCGCACACCACCATGATGTCCGCAGGCCGCAGCCCAATCTCCGCAATCTTAATCAGGTTCGGTAACTCTGGTGCATTGCGATCAAAGGTGAGAAACTGCCAATGGGGATAGGCCCGTAATGCTGTCTCATAGGGAATTTGAGATAACCCTAGCCCACCAAACGTCAGCAGAATGGTTCGATCGATAGGAACCGTAATGCCAAATTTCTCTCTGATTACATTGGCTGACAGCTTAGGATTTCCCCCGTGAGACCGACATCAGTGATGTTAGGGAAAGCGACCATATCTTCATGGAAAGGGAGACGAAAAAGGCGATCGCAATCCCCAAAGCAGCCTGCAATCCAGTCTGCAATTGCCTCAAATTCACCTCCCCAGGGCCGATAAATAAAGTCCCAACCAAAATTCCCCATCATCCAGCAGGGTAAATTCACAGCCTTAGCCAGCTGAGTTAATAAAGGAGGAATATCCCCCATAATCAGGTCAATGCCTGTGTTTCTAATAAACTCAACTTCTGGTGCCAGAATCTCATCCTGATGCTCATAAATCCATTTAAGTTTCTCCAAGGTGGCAACCTTATCCATTGTCAAGCTGTCACTTTGTAATACACCAATATCAAAACTCACCGCTCGATAGGTCACTTGCTCAGGCTGTAGATAAGATTGCAATAACCATTGGGGAGCCGTCGTTGCCAGAATAATCTCTACATCGGGTCGACTCTGTTGCAATGTTGCTGCCATGGAGGCAGCACGGGTAGCATGGCCAAACCCATGGTTAGTAACTGCGAGATAAAGCTTAGGCATAAACTTTTGTTCTTTCTATTAACATTTAACAATTCAGCCTTACGGGCACCTCTATTTATTGATTTTTTGAGGAATCGAGTCTCAAATAAGACTGTTATCCAGCCTTGTTTCTGGAAATCAGAATATGAAATAAACACCCCCCATGCATTGTGTCCGTTTTAGAGCTGAATATCCCATCCTTTAGGCAAATACTTCAGCCATGTCTTGTTTTTGCCAGAAGACATACCGCTTGAGATTGTAGGTCAAGTTTTTGAGGCCGAGCATGGTTTTGGCCCTGGCTAACCCAATGGTGCGAACAACTTTGCCCCCCATCTCATTGACCATCGACCCAAATACATGTTCAACCTTGGCCCGGGTTTTTGAACGCTCACGATTGTCCGCTATCTGCACCTCTGTTAGGGGGCGATTGCGATAGGCTCGTTCGTTAATATGGCTCTCAAAACCCATCATCTCTAACACGGTGACAATCGCTATCGAGAGATAGGCGCTATCGGCCCAAATCTCATCATCAGAATTGTCCGCATCTAGCAGTTGACCCAATACCTGAGAATCATGAACCGAGGCATCGGTGACCGTATACCGACGAATAAACCCATGCCCCGCATCCCGATTGATATGGTTTTTATACCCGTAATGAGACGTGCCATTCTTTTTGGTCCAACGAGCCTCCACATCCTTTTGGGATAGCTTATGAGGCTTGTCCTGCCAATCCTCAGGCACCTTGCCTGCTTTGACCTCGGCATTATCGTCTCGACTATTCCGTTGTTTAGGCACTGGCACTAAGGTGGCATCGACGATTTGACCACATTGGGCTTGGTAGCCCGTTGCCTTCAGATAGGCCCCAAACTGCTCAAATAGTCCTTCCACTAACTCGGCCTGGCGTAAGCGCTCCCGAAATGACCACACCGTTTTCGCGTCTGGCACCGCATCTTCCAGGCCCAGATGTAGAAATCGCATAAATGACAACCGGTCATTCACTTGGTATTCCAGCTCATCGTCACCAATGTTGTAGAGCTGTTGCAGGATTAACAACTTAAACATGAGGATGACATCTATCGGGCGACGACCTGCTTTACGCTTACGGGATTTGACATACACGCTTTCTAACAGCGGTCGAAACTCATCCCACGGAATCAGCTCGTCCAGGCAGGTCAACAGGTCTTTTTTTGATTCCAGCTTTTGATGACGGATCTCAAAATCCCAAAATCCTTGTTGTCCCATCAGAAGTCTCCCTGTCAACCCTAATCCGTAACCATGATCTCATATTGAGACTCTATTTTTGAATTAATCGAGGTGCCCTTTAGTAAATCTTCCCTGCACTTCCAGGCCCATTTGCACATTTTCCAGTGCAGTCAGGCTACCATGCAGGTTATGGGCTTGAAATATATAACCATTATTGCGCCGCGCTTTAACTAGAGCCTGCCCACTGGCCTGGCATAACTCATGTCCTATGACTTGTAGGCTCCCGGATTGCGCCGAGCGTAAGCCACCAATCAGGGTGAGCAGCGTGGTTTTTCCAGAACCAGAGGGACCCGTCATAATCACAATTTCTCCAGCTGCAATGTCTAAATTGATGTCAAACAAGGCTTGTTTGCGCAGTTGCCCAGAGCCAAAATAATGGTCTAACTTGTGAACAGAAATAGCAGGTGCAGTCGTCATAGGTCTGTGAAAGAGAAATAGAGACGGAGATGGAGATTAACGGGTAGGGGCTGTGCCTTGTGCCAGCCCTCCAACACCAGGCTAGAAAATATCGGCAGGATCAGCCGCTTGGAGACGACGGGTTGCGATCGCACCGGAAACATTACACATCACCAGCGTCAGCAAAAACACCACAAACGTTCGACTCACAGGCATCGCAATCGGCAACGCCGTCGCTGTAGCCGTCAGACTATAGGCACCAAGGGCAATAGCTAAGCTGGGGAAAAATCCTAGAAATGAGAGAATCAAGGCTTCTTCAAAAACAACACCGAGAAGATAGCTATTGCGATAGCCCATAGCCTTAAAGGTGGCGTACTCAGCTAGATGACTATTCACATCTGTGGAAAGCACCTGATAGACAATCACCACTCCCACAATAAAGCCCATGGTCGTTCCGAGACCAAACACAAACCCAATGGGAGAGTTAGCCTGAATCTCATTTAACTCAAAGTCAATATAGCCATCATGGGTTAACACCATGACATCTTCCGGCAGACGAGCTATGAGTTGTTTTCTCACTTGCTCAGGGTCATAGGCGGGATCGACATTGATCAACCCTAAACTGACAGTGCCTGCTTCACGCCTAGGAAACAATCGTAAAAAATTTTGACCGCTGGTGATCAAGGCCCCATCATCAGAAAAGGATGCGCCTACGGTGAACAACCCTGAAACCGTTACCGTATTCACACCCACCTCAGTTGTGGCCAATTGTCCTGCTTGCACTTTGGCAATCATCGCTTGATAATCACCCCGCGACGCCTGATCAAAGAGAACATGATACGGCATTCGAGTCTCCGAAATTTTGGCATTCACCTCAGGAATATCAAAGGCAGGGCGATGGGGATTTTGCCCAACAATCATCATGGAGGTTTTCTTACGGGTTTGAGGATTACGCCACTCTACAGAGCCCACATAAAGAGCATCGGCAGCAACAACCCCCGGTACATCCTGTGCTTGATATAACCGTCGACGAGGAATAGTACGCAATTGTCCAAAATTCTTGGCCTGGGTACTAATCAGGACAATATCTGACTGAAGAGACCGAGGGTATTGGGTGTTGGTTTTATAGAGCGCATCTGAAAACCCTAACTGCATAAAAATCAGCACATCGGCAAAGGTGATACCGGCGATCGCAGTTAGCAATCTCATTGGGTCGTGTTTTAATTGCAACAACCCTAGGGGCGTTCGTTCTTGGAGAGATTTAATAATTTGGAGAGGGTTCATGGGAGCAATAGAGGTGGGAGCACCCCGTGTAGAGACGTTCCATGGAATATCTCTACACGGGAATATGGGAACGAAAATCTATTTAATTTGAATGGCGGCGGTGACCTGCAAATTTGTTAACGTTGCCACCGTCTCACCATCAGGGTCATCGAGTTGAATATGAACCTCTACGACCTTGGCATCAATATTGGCCGCCGGATCTTCATTGACCACCTGTTGCGATTCCACCTGAAGACCAATTCGTTGAACCGTTCCCTGTAGAACATCGTCAATAGTAGGCGTCGTAATCTCCACCCGCTGACCAGGATTTACCTTGGCAATATCATCCTGGTACACCTCAGCAACCACCATCATTTGCTGGGTATGGCCCAGGGTGGCAATCCCTTCATCACCGATGGTTTCTCCCGAGCGAGTATGAATTTTCAGTACTTGTCCGTCGCGGGGAGAGCGCACATAAGCCTGATCAAGGTTGGCTTGCGCTTCAGCCACGCCTGCGATCGCAGATTGCACGTCCGCCTCAGCTGCATCCACATCCACCGGACGCACCTCTGCAATCCGGTCGAGGGTGGCACGGGCCTGGGTAATTTGCTCCTGACCTGCTGACTCAATTCGTCCTAGAGAAGCTTGAGCTTCCTGAAGCTGGCGTTGGGCTGTGGTGTAAGTCAGCTGTTTAGCATCGCGCTGGGACGCCGAGACCGCCCCCTGCTGATATAGCGACCCATAGCGCTGGGCCTCAATTTGAGCATGTTGCACTTCAGCATCCAGGCGAGCAACCGTCGCTCGCTGGGCACTGATATTACCAGCCTGGTCAGCCTCAAGCCGAGCGATTTCTGCCACTTGCGCCTGCAATTCACCAGTTTGGGCACCCGCCTGAACTTGGGCCAGCTGGGCGCGGGCAATTTGCACTTGTTGCTCAGCTTTTTGCAACGCGGCTTGCATGCGATCTCGATTATCCAATATCGCAATGACCTGCCCCGCCTCCACAACATCACCCTCTTTCACCAGTAGCTCCTGAATCCGACTCTCCTGGGCAGAAGTAGGGGCCGTCAGAGCAATCGTTTCACCGTCTGGCTCCAAACGACCTAGAGCGGTCACTGATGTGATTTCAGGCAGCACAGCCACCTGCTCTTCACGCTGATTCAGGACCTGAGCACTACGCCAAGCCGTAACGCCCACTACGCCTAAAACAGCGACACCCACAATCAACCACCACTGACGGCTTACAGCTATTTTTTGGGGATTTATCAGATTGAGATTCATGAGCTTACGCAACTCGCTATACTTTATTTTACTAAACGGTTTAGTAAAGTCAATAAAAATCAAAACGGTTTAGTAAAATGAGATCCCGTTTCCCACCCCCCCCGGAGTTATTTGAGTGAGCCCTGTTACCCCTGCCCCATCCGACGCATCCTCAGATCCTAAAGCTGACAAAGCCAAAGCGATTCTGGCCGGTGCTTTCGAAGTGTTCATGGCCCAAGGGTATGCTGCAGCGAGTATGGCTCGTATTGCCAAGGCAGCAGGGGTATCAAAACCCACGCTATACAGCTATTTTCAGGATAAAGAGGGATTGTTTGTCGCATTAGTGCAACAGCTGCTGCACAAAAGCAGCAACATGATGGGAAACTTGCCTGCACGTGCGGAAATGCCCACCTCGCCTGACGTCATGCTGCGCAAAATGGGGCGATCATTTATCAATGAGGCGGTTAGCAATCAACCGTTCCTCACCCTGATGCGCTTGATTATTGGTGAATCTGAGCAGTTTCCTGAACTAGCCCAAACCTTTGTGCGAGAGCTGACTAAACCTTTATTGGAAAGGCTATCGACTTATCTGGCAAATCATCCCGAGCTAGAGTTTACAGATCCTGAGATTGCGGCTCGGGTCTTTTCCGGCTCGATGGTTCACTATCTGATTGTGCAGGAGATGATGGGCGGGAAAGAGATTATGCCGTTAGAGTGCGATCGCATGGTCGATGGCTTAGTTGATCTCATGATGGCCGGCGGTCATTATCAGGCATAAACAACTCGCAGTGATCGGAGTTCGACTTCACTGATCCCCCGCGAAATAGCTGGCTGAGCGGAGTCAAAATCAACATCTCCTGAAGAAGCATTAGCCCACCCTGCACTCAACCAATACCGACAAGAACGGGTATGGTTGTCCCTGAGCAATCTTCAACATGTCCCAGTCATCGACCCAATGCTAGAAAGCATCATCTGGATCCTTCTCACAGGCTTTTTTGCCGGACAAATCGCCCGACGGCTCAAAGCCCCAGCCCTGGTCGGCATGGTCCTCGCAGGTATCATCCTCGGTCCCCAAGTCGCTAACGTGCTCAGCCCTGGAGTGCTGGGTGCAGCCGACTCTCTCCGTACCATTGCTGTCATGGTGATCCTCATGAAAGCTGGTCTGGGCCTAGACCGTGAAAAGCTAACCCAGCAAGGCACCGTCGCCCTAAGACTTGGCTTCTTACCCGCCACCTGTGAAGCTATCACCGTCGCTCTAGCTGCTATCTGGCTCTTTCAATTTGATTTAGCCACCGGACTACTGCTCGGCTGCATCCTTGGAGCAGAATCTCCAGCGGTCATCGTGCCAGGAATGCTGCGCCTCAAGAGTCTTGGCTGGGGTGTCAAAAAAGGTATCCCTGACGCCATTTTGACTGGTAGTGCTCTGTCAGATGTGCTGCTATTGCTCGTATTTAGCCTACTGCTAGCCTTTGTCACCCAAGGAACCGCCACAGGCATCGCGTTTGGTGGTCTCAGCCTCAGCCCTGTGCAACTTCTGCCACTTCAGGTCATCCTGCAAGTCAGTTTAGGCATCATATTAGGCTGGCTCACGGCTCGTTTACTCGTAGTAGTTTTAGCAAAACAAAACTGGACTCAGAATGTCGTTCAGGATGCCCTAGTTGCTGCCAGTGTTGCATTACTGCTGGTTGTCCTGGCAGAACATATCCCTATTTTCTCTGGCTATTTAGCCGTCATGGCTACCGGATTCTTTCTTATTGAGTTCGATCCCCCCCTGGCAAGGCGGCTAAGAGAAGGATTCAACAGTCTGTGGGTTGCCGCTGAGATTATTCTGTTTGTATTGCTAGGAGCTAGCATTCAGCTCCATGTTTTAGAAGATACTCTCCTGGTCGGGCTGTTGATATTGGCTATCGGCACATTAGTAGGACGTTCTCTCGGTTGGTATCTGGCCACGTTAGGTAGTAACTGGACTCGCAAAGAACGCCTGTTTTTACTCTCAGGCAATTCCGCAAAAGCCACAGTACAAGCAGCAATTGGGGCTATTCCCTTAGCTCAAGGAGTGGATGGAGGAGAAACAATCCTTGCCCTCGCGGCTCTATCGATTTTAGTGACGGCTCCCTTAGGGGCTTGGGCTATTCCCACCTTTGCCCCAAAACTGCTAGAAAGAGGGGATGTGGACCCAACCAAAGTCTCTGTAAATCGCCGTATTGTTCTGCTCGCAGCAGTTGACACCTCTCCACTGGCTGAGCAAGTCCTCACAAAAGCGGCTGATCTTGCCCGAAGATGCGACGGCCATACGGTAGTCTTACATGTGCAACAAGTTAACGATCCTCAAAGTGTCAAAAAACTGAAACAACAAACCCAGCAACATTTAGCTGACATCCGCCAT
Organism: Adonisia turfae CCMR0081; assembly: GCF_011009555.1. Lineage (GTDB taxonomy): Bacteria > Cyanobacteriota > Cyanobacteriia > Phormidesmidales > Phormidesmidaceae > Leptothoe > Leptothoe turfae. Next base: position 667,577 of record NZ_QXHD01000003.1, read on the forward strand.
CAGTTCATCACCACATCCGGAGCGATTCCTACAGAGATTCTACGCACCGCTCAAGACTATGGAGTTGCAGAAATTGTCATGGGTAAACGGGGCAATCGCCATCTAGAAAATTTACTCGTTGGCTCCGTTTCACGAGCAGTCGTAGAAACTAGCCCTTTACCAGTTGTCATTGTAGAAGCAACTTCATAGTAAGGTTTAGCGGGCAAGGACGCCAAACACTTTGCTGTTGGCAAAAGTAGAATGCCCCCCCCACAGACACGACGACTAACCCCAAGGTCCAAAGCCAATCTTTTCCCTTAATTGGCTTGAGTCTGAGCAGTTGGCATTTAGAATTATTGCGGCATAATGTCTAAAACCACTCGGTTGCGACGAGAGATTATCCATTATCAAAACGCCCGTCTACGCGACTCGGGTGCATTTTTTTGTTATCCAGACAATTCTTCTGGTATCCATCCGAGACAGCGAGAGGCCCAATCCTCGGTCTCTGAATTCTCAGTTCCGCCCGGCACAAAGTATCGTTTCAGGAATTCGCCTCCAGACATCGGAAGCAAATCAAAAAACCAAGCACTATCGTCAGAGAATACAAATCCATCAGTCAATGTTGCCAAACAACCCGCAAGTAAACCATAGCTGAGGTTGATTATTCCAGGCTGGCCAGCCGAACGGCGGAACGTCCAGTAGTGTCCCGTTGCGAGGCACTGGGAAACCGTTTCAGACATCGGTGATAAACGCTTCATTTTGAGGTAATCCGACCAGACCTCGCGAGTTAAATCATCTATTTGATCGAAGTAACTGTCCGTGCCTCCGGCTACGGTTGGGATAACAAACCAAGCATAGGATTCATCAATGTCCCATGACATCGGTGAATCAAGGTCGAGTGGTATCAAGTCGCCACCATTCGATTTGCGCATTTCGACAGAAAGTTGCGCTCTTGCACCGATGTTCGCCAATCGCGAGCTGAGAGTACGATTTGCCGCAGTCAGCAGTTCGTTGAAAGTCGGAATCTGAGTGTGTCGAGGGTAGACTTCAAACGTTGTGCTCATTGCCGTCGATTGAGTGTCCTATGTCTGGATAACAATTTATTAGAGGGAAATTTTCAACCTATCTCATCTACATGGCGGATTAGGTAAAAATAGTTCTGGCTAAGAGGATTGCACAAAAATAAGGTCCCAGGTTGAGGCTGTAGATGGGTGGAGGAGTGATGGGGTAACAGGGGAATTATTTAAGCGCGGGAATCTAAGATCCTTATACGGATTGTTAAGTGGAAAGATGTCAGCCCAATCTGCTGATATAGATGACTAGGTTTCAAGTTCCAGTATATTCATTTTTCCTGGCTAGGGATCGAGCTACTTGAGAGCTATTGATTTATCAGGCTCTACAAAAATCTATGTCATCACTGCCTCTCAAGAACTGTGAAGCTAATATATGAGTACATTCAGCCAGCCATAGAAGGTTCAAGTCATGCGCACATTAACCAAATGGTCAGTTGCAGACTATCAGCACATGCGAGATCTAGGTATTCTCGATCATCGGCGCTGCGAACTCATCAACGGAGAAATTTGGGACATGGCTCCAGAAGGCGCATTTCACCGATTTATTAATGATCGCGGTGCCGAGTACCTGAGACGCATTCTGCAAGATCAGGCTAAGGTTTTTGAAGCTCATCCCATCACCCTTATTGACTCTGAACCACAACCGGACATCGCCATTGTTCGTCTACCTGATACCCTCTATCTAAAACGTCATCCTTACCCGGAAGATATTTATTGGTTAGTTGAGGTGGCAGATACCACCCTAACCTACGATTTGAATATCAAACGAAAGCTCTACGCTCAAGCAAGCATCCAAGAGTATTGGGTCATTAACATCACAGATAGGCAGCTAACCGTGTTTAGAGACTTACACAATGGTGATTTTGTAAGTCAGAACACCTTCAGCAACGGCAGTATACATCCAATTGCCTTTCCTGATATTGCTATTGAAGTTCACAAATTAGTCAATATTCCAGAGTGATGCAAGACGGGACGCTGACTAGCGAAAATTACAAGCTACGCCAGCCCATAAATAGGTAACCATACCATCCGGCTCATTAGCATCCAACAAACCAAACAAGCTATTGGATGCATTAAACTCTGTTCCTAAACTACTTTCTATTACCCCAACATCATAGTTCTCTTCCAATTCCACTAACGTTGAGCCTAGACCAACACCATCCAACGTTGTCAAGTTTGCACTCTCAGTCTCTGGACGTACTGTCCAACCAACAAACTGATTCTCCATCGCATTGAGCGTAAAACCATTGGACCAAGTAATGAAACTCATGGGTCCAGCACCACATTCGCCATTCTCCGCTGTTTCTGTGGGTTCTCCTAGGGACGCAGAAATCGCTGTTTGGGACGTCTCAAGATCTGTCTCAAAGGGAATGGTTTGAGTTTTTCCAGACTGCTGATCGACCACTAATACGCCTTCTCCAGACAGAGCGAGAGCTACACCCGTCAATTCTTCTGCCGGTAATGCATCTGGATCATCGATTGGCTCATCGATTGGGAGGGGCTCTTCAACTGGAATAGATTCAGCCGGTGGCTGTGTAGTCTCTGAGCTAATATCACCAGCATCTGACGATGTTGCATCACAGGCTGTCACCGGCAACAACAGAAGCAAACTCAAGGGGAACAATGCTTGACTGCGTATGCTTTGTATAGCAACAGTTTTAAAGAGAATCATTATTGTTTTTTCAGAGGTTGTTTGAAGCACTATCAAATATACATTCTTAATGCGGCCCACATTTGAGCACAACAGTTTCTGAAAACTGTTGCTGCAGTGTAGTCAATGTTTCTAGGCTAGGTGCTTGACCAAATGGCTTACCCAGATCGTCGGGGGTAGGAATCGTAGCCAGTGTTGTTTGCTCAATGTCAGTGACCACAACTACTTGAGCAATCTTGCGCTGGTTGGCCTGACTCTTGTCATACAGGTCGCTGTAGGGCTTGACCACAGCTGTCTGCCACTGGGCAGGGGGGCAATAACTCTGATCGATAATCACAGTCACTTCTGGGACTTGAACCCCATAGCGTAGCCATAGCCCCAGGCCACCAAAGGCTAACCAGCCCAGGCCAAGGGTACTCAACAAACGTTTTGTCGGATTTTGTGGGGCCATTACAGGTTTACTTGGAATAAGTCCTTAAACAAGGTTTGTACATTGTCGGGGTTGCCTTGCTTCACGGTAGACTCTCGCAGGCTAGCAATGGCTTGTAGTTCGGCTTCATTGACGTTGCCGTAGGCGATGGGATAAAACCGCACTTCGCTATAGGCCATGATGTCTTGGACATCGCGGAATAGGTGCCCCTCATTAACATCACCATCACTGAGCAGTAGTAGGTAAAATCGACCGTTGGGGTCGTTGGCTCGTTTTTCCATCAGGTCTGCTAAAGCCACCATCACACCGTCGTACATGGCGGTACCGCCATCGGCTTGGAGCTGGTCAATGGCGGCCAATAGTTTTTTCTGCTGCAGCTCATCAAAGGGAGTCAGCTCCAGCCGTCGGACTGGCTGATCGGCAAAGGTGACTAGGCCCACCTGGTTGCCTTGGTTAATTTGTTGACTGGCAATGCGCAACCCGGCTTGAACAGCCTGCAGGGGTTCACCTTCCATGGACCCGCTAGTGTCAATCACCATTTCGAGATAAACCGTACGACCACTATCTTTATTGCTTTTCCAAGTGGACTGGGCCGCTAGTAGGGTTTCTCCATTGGGGATGGGGGGATGGGCAGCCTTGAGATAATCGGTGTCAACAAAGCCTTGATTATTGGCCAGTTTTATCATGTCAGGAGACTGGGCAAAGGCGGCGAACTTTTGCAGGGCAGCGGCGGTTTCGGGAGTATTCCAATCAAAACCCACTAGAGGATTGTTGTGGGGAATACCAAAGGGAATAAATTCAGTGGATTCAAATCCAGCGACCTGTTTGAGGGCCTGGTAGTTTTGATATTCCAATGGAAATGCCTGGAGTTTGGTCTGGTCTCGGAGGAAAAGTTCCTGCAGCTCTAATGTAGTCGGTGTGGTGATCAGCACCTGGGATTGAAACTGGTCAAAGACCGATGTTACTTGGGGGGTTTGTAACTCGGCTTTGGTCAACGCCCCACCATCTTTTTGATGACCAGCGGCACGCCAATAGAGGGTGTAGAGCAAATTTAAGGCGGTGGAGCTTTTATAGGGATTGGGGTAGGCTACGCTGATTTGGCCTGCTGCGATCGCATTCAACAAACTATCAAACGTAACCTCACCGCTACCCTCCAGCTGTTGGTAAACATCACTGGGCACCACCCACCCAGCCGTATTCGCCACCAGCCGCTCGGCCACGGGGGTCACCTGAATGCCCTGACTTTGGATCATCGATACCCATAGATCGTTCGAAGGGCTATAGCCCGTGGGCTGGGCCACCCCTGCACCGATGAGGCGAGCGGCGGTACCGGAAGCAATTTGACGGATACCCACCTGGAT
>NZ_QXHD01000003.1:672080-686958 GCF_011009555.1 Adonisia turfae CCMR0081
GAGTGGCCAATGGGGGGGACTGCTCCAGGGCAATTTCGTAGTCAGCAACGGCTTCAGCCAGGCGGCCATCATAAAAAAGGAGGAGGGCGCGTTGCGATCGCACCTCTCCATTCTGTCCATACCCCGGCTGCTCCAACAGCGTAGTCAGCGCATCAATGCCAACCGTCCGCCATTCAGGGCGATAGCTCCCCAAAAAGCCCAACGTTTCCAGCGCTTCAATATTAGTTGGATCAAGCACTGTCAAACGACGAAATTCTTCAAATGCATTGGCATCCTGACCTAACTTGAGATAGGACCGAGCCACCCCTAACTGAGCTGGAACAGAGTCTGGATACTGCTGTACCGCCTGTAGAAACTTTTCAAGGGCCTGATCAGTCCAGCCTTTCTCAAATAGGTCATACCCTTCTTGCACTAAGGCAGGTTCATTATTTAAGTCCGGCAATTGGGCATTGGGCAATTGGGCCAACACCGGCTGAGCCAACATCAGTGGCGTAGCAGCCAGTAAATTAAAACCGAGGCATAGACCTAAAGTGCAACGATACCAGTTCATAACAATAAGGGTTCCTATATTTCTTCGGGAATGGCGTTCTGCCTACACATCAATCAAAAAGGAGGGCAAAAAAGAAGGGTGGGCGGCCCACCCGATCAGAATCAATCCAAAAGCTCCAATAAATCCCAATCGGCACGAACACGGACACCAAACACCGCATCAGAGAATTCATCCCGCAGCTGCAAACTAACAGCGGCTCTAGCATTGGGGGCGAGTCGTATGTCGTAAAACGTTTCTAAAACATCAGGACGATCTCCCTGACGTCGATCGTTATCGCTAAGGTCACGACCATAGCCGATGCCAAAACGGTCATCTTCCATGAACAGGTCTAGGAAATTAACACCAAAACTGTAGGTATTGCCTGAAATATCTAAATCAGTGTTCCTGTGATGACCATAGCGACCAAACAGTCCGGCATTGAGCTGAGGAATAAACCACTCGGCATTGATGCCGTAGGACTCTTCACGATCCCCCTCCTGGGGGCCAAAAATGCCATTGCGGTTGAGCTGAAAACTCTCAGGGATACCATCACGATCACCGTTATCAGTGGCTGTCACATAGGTACCACGCACAATAAAATTACCGACATTAATACCCAATTCACCAGCAAAGGCATCAAAGTTCAAGTCATCAAATCCACCGGACGAAAATGTTGCCGCCTTGAGAATAATTTCATCAATGGGCCGCCAATGAATCAGTGCTGCTGGTTGGGACTCAAGCTGTGTTGCCGCGAGGGCAGGATTCGTCTGAAAAACAGGATTAATGAAATGGGTCAGACTATCTTTAGCAAAGCTATTACGATCAAAAAAGGACGTCAGCTCAATGAGCCCAGCAGCTCCTCGCAGACTGGGCAAATTTGTTGGAGACGCAACGACATAAAGTTCGCTGACGTTAAAACCAGTGGAATCCGTGTCTGAGAATGCATCGCCAGTGGATAAGTCAACGGCCCCCACAAACGCAACGTTAGATTCCAAGAAGTAGTGACCATAGACACGCGCTCGGGCAGAAAAATCACCATCTTCTACAATCGTAGCGGTTTGAAGTTTGAGAGACGGTGGTGTGAGGGGCCCTTCGACGTCGACATCTTCTCCAGTGACTGCATCATCGATTTCTGGCTCCGTATTCGAGAGAGGTGCAAGCACGCCCTCTTCAGACGCTTCAACAGAGGTTTCATCAAAGAAAAATGGGTCTGCGGGCTCCGCTAGATCACTGGCATTTTCCTGGGCCAAAAGAATCTGCTCAGCTTCAGCCCCATTGGTAGCCTCAGCCGTTTCGTCGTCCTCCTCCTCAGACGCTTCCTCTTCCTTAGATGCTTCGTCTGGAGTAGATTCCGGTAGTGACGTCACCAGGGTAATCTCTTCTGTCTCCGCTGTCTCCGGCAGTGCTTCTACAGGTAAGGCCATCACTGGAGCTGCAATTACCGCCATGGCTATCCATACCATCCAAGACACCAGCGGCAGTGCTTGAAAATTCCTAGCGATATCCCTCATAGTCCTTTCCAATAAGTGTTCCTATTTAAGAATTTTGGGCGTTGCTAACCCTTGGAATCAGTAAATCTGTAATGCCATGGGCAAAACAGACAAAACCATCCCACAAAACCAACAACAGCTTTTTAGATAGTTTTTTTAACCCTGATATCGGTGACAGATTAAACATCTAGGGCCACATCGGTATTCACCCCATAGTTATCCCATCGGGTCAAATCATCTTTAATACCCTGGAATATCAAGATGCTTAATTCGCCATCTTGTTCCAAAACTAGTGTGAACTCTCTGTTTGGGCTTGTAGTTCTTAGTTAAAGACAAATCACCTTTATCAGTTCTTTACAAAGTCTTTGAACGCGTCCCCAGGAAAACTCCGGTTTTGCCATGAGTTCGCCCAATGTATCTTGCGTATCTTGGTCAGACGCGTGAATAAACGTTGACTAACAATAATTGGTCCAACCTAGGGCTTACTTTAGATAAAGCAAGATCAGCAAAAATATAGAAACATACCGTGGGCCAAACCGTTAGCTTGGACAAAACCAATCCTGCAACCATTCAGGATCGCAAAGCGGATCATCTGCGCATTTGCCTCGAAGATGATGTGCAATGTCATCAGATCACCACTGGTCTAGAAAACTATCGCTTTATCCACTGTGGTCTACCTGAGTTGAATTATGACCAGGTGGATATTAGCACCACATTCCTGGGTAAACAGCTGGCCACACCGTTACTCATTTCCTCCATGACCGGTGGCACAGAACAGGCTCGGGTCATTAATCAACGCCTGGCTGTCGCCGCCCAGAAATTTGGCTTAGCCATGGGGGTAGGTTCTCAGCGCGTGGCCGTGGAAAAACCAGAATTAGCGCCCACGTTTAATATCCGTCGATATGCGCCGAGTGCTCTACTTCTGGCTAATCTGGGGGCGGTGCAGTTGAACTATAGCTATGGGCTAGAACACTGTCAGCGGGTGGTGGATTGGTTAGAAGCCGACGCCCTGATTTTGCATCTAAATCCACTTCAAGAATGTGTGCAGACCCGGGGTGACACTGACTTTAGCGGTCTGCTGGTTAAAATTGAGACTCTCTGCGCAAAGCTGCCGGTGCCGGTCATTGCTAAAGAAGTGGGCAACGGTATTTCTGGCGGTTTGGCGAAAAAGCTTATTGATATAGGTATCTCGGCCATTGATACCGCTGGGGCTGGTGGCACATCCTGGGCCAGGGTAGAAAGTGAGCGGGCTCAGGATATTAAACAACGTCGCCTGGGGCAAACCTTTGCGGACTGGGGTATACCCACGGCTGATTGCATTGTGAGTGTGCGTGCGATCGCACCCCAAATCCCCCTGATTGCCTCTGGCGGACTACGCAACGGTCTAGATGTGGCTAAAACCTTAGCCCTGGGTGCTGACATTGCCGGCATGGCCTTACCATTCCTCAAAGCAGCTGACAATTCCGAAGAAGCCCTGGACACCCTGGCCGATATCCTGATAGCCGAACTTAAGACTGCACTGTTTTGTACGGGTCAAGGGAATCTTAAAGACCTGAAACACAGTCAAGTTCTACAGCGCATACCATAGAGTAATCTGCGTTGAGTCAGATTTTCCAAACCCAGATTTTCCAAACGTTGCCCACATCCCACCATGCGAGACTTTTTTAAATATATGGCAGCTAGTGCCATTGGCACTTTAGTTGGTCTATTCAGTTTAATTGCCCTACTGGGTGTGGGCGCAATCGGGCTGGCAGGCTTGTTTATCACCTCCGCGTCCAGTGACACAGAACCTGAGGTTGAGAAAAATTCGATCTTAGTTTTTGACCTGGCCACCGACATTGTGGATGCAGTGCCCTATTCAGGAGCCAGTGTCGTACTCGAAGAAACGCTTTACGGCAACCCCTATCGGTCCATGTCTCTGCATAGCGCCCTAGAAGCCATTGAGGCTGCTGCCACCGACAACAATATCACTGGCATTTACCTCACTGGCAATACCAATGCTGGGCTGGGCACATTAAAAGAGATCCGGGCCGCCCTGGAAAAATTTAAAGCCGACTCCGGTAAACCGGTTTTGGCAAACAACTCTGTCTGGAGCGAGCGGGACTACTATCTTGCTTCGGTAGCCGATTCTCTATATCTAAACCCGGCAGGCATTCTTGAGCTCAATGGTTTTCGAGCTGAGATTCAGTTTCTAGCTGGCGCTCTAAGCAAATATGGAGTAGGCGTGCAAGTGTTGCGAGCTGGCCGTTACAAATCTGCCATCGAGCCATTTACCCGTACCACCAGTAGCCCAGAAGAGAAGCAACAGACCCAAGCACTGCTAACTGACCTATGGCAAGAGTTTTTAACCACCGCCAGTGAAGCTAGAGAAACCACACCGAAATCCATTCAGGCAATTGCTGAGAACCAAGGCTTACTGCCCGCCGCCGAAGCCCAGACAGCTGGACTGATTGATAATGTCGCTTTTTATGACGATGTGCTGAGTGAGCTGAGGGCATTAACTAAGCAAACCGATGAAAAATGGGTTGAGGATGAAGATGATTTCACTCAGATTAGCCTTCATCGCTACAGCCAGACCCTAAGCCCTGATATTGGCAAGGATACCATTGCTATTGTGTATGCCAGTGGGGAAATTATCGATGGAGAGGGAACCACACCTGGCACCATTACCTCCGGCGGTCTCTCGGATACGCTGCGCCAAGTACGTCATGACAATGATATTGAAGCGGTGGTGCTCCGGGTCAATAGCCCAGGGGGCAGTGCGATCGCATCTGAAATCATTGCCCGTGAAGTGGAACTCTTAGCAGCGGAAAAACCTGTGATTGTCTCCATGGGTAACTATGCCGCTTCAGGGGGCTATATGATTGCGGCCCCTGGCGATCAGATTTTTGCCACCCCCAGCACGGTAACCGGCTCCATTGGAGTATATGGCCTGCGGCTCAATTTCAAAGAAATTGCCAACCGCAATGGCGTTACCTGGGATGTAATTAAAACTGCAAAGCTGGCCGATATTAACACCATTAGCCGTCCCCAAAGTGAGGATGAACTGAAGCTGCAACAGGGGTTTGTTAACACCTTATACGACCGTTTTGTGAGTCTGGTGGCAGATGGGCGAGAACTCCCCAAAGAAAAAATCAACCAGGTGGCGCAAGGACGTGTGTGGTCAGGCACCGATGCCCAGAGTGCCAACCTGGTGGACCAAATGGGCGGACTAAATGATGCGATCGCGGCTGCCGCCGAAGCTGCCGAATTGGATGATTGGCACGTGGAAGAACTGCCCAAACCTCCCAGCTTTGAAGAACAACTTTTTGAAAGTCTCTTTGGTGTAGGCGTTGTTACCAGGTTACCCTGGGCTCAGGATCCGATCTCTCAAGAAGCGATGAAACTCAGAGAAGATCTAACATTGTTAAAAACTCTCAACGATCCCCAGGGAGTCTACATGAGACTCCCGTTTACCACCGAGATTGAGTAGATTTTAAACAACGATGTCTAATGTTGTTGTCTAATCGCCCATAACCCACTTCCGACTACCCCAAGGGCAAGCAACAAACTGGGTTCTGATACAGATTTAGCATCAGACTGAGCTAATAGAGTTACGGGCGAACTGCTTAGATCTGTTGTATCTGCCAAACCTGACAGCACTGGCACCGGGGCGGATGTCGCGAAAAGAGGAGTATCTTCTGTGGCGACCTCAGGAGGATGGGATGGGAGGGTGAGATTAGGCAACACATGGGTGGCGATATCTTGCACAATGCGATCATGCAATCTTGTATCGTCGTCTATGGTGCGGTGGGTGATGTTGCGATCGCCAAATAACTCCTCCACATTAATATTCTCAGACCCATTAACGTTGCTTGCTCCCCCTAAATCAAACAGGTCCCAACCTGGCCTAAAAAAGTTAAAGCGGTTACGACGCTGGTAGTAATTAATGCCAGTTTGCACATTAGGGGGCAAAACCTCATCTTCTTGGTCCCTCCCGGTCAGTGGCTCATAGGAATCAATCTGTACCAGCAGATCAATCGGCGAAGGCGACTGATTGGTAGCAGTTCGAATCGCGGACAGGCCTCCGCCACTATAGCCAATTAGACCAATAGCACCAACATCGTCAAACTGGTTAAGAAAGGATATCCCTTGAGCACTGCCCACTTCTTGAAAGTTAAAGATATTCCCTTCGTAAGAATCAAAGACTTGAACAGTCAAGTTATGGTCCGGAAAGGCTGTGCTGATACGATTGGCGAGGGTATCCATACCTGATGGGCCAGAATCACCACTTAAAGGGCCCAGTAAGCCACCTGCCCCTCGAAATAGACCAATGACGGCCCGTTCGCCCAGGGTAAGCTTGGCAGCTTGGGCAGCCGTAGGACTGAGTACTGCAACTGAAATGATCAGCAGGCTGAGCCCAACCCCCTTGGGAGTTACACGCCTGACAGGATCATACTTTTGGGGAGGCTGCGGACCTTCGGGAGGATTTAATCTAAAAAATGCTGATATCGGGCCAGCCCGCCAGCTCGCTTCATCCCCTGAATCAGCAACGGTATTTTGGATCGCCTGCCTGAAGCATTTTGAAAGCCAATGACTCATTTGCCGCACCGGGTAAGTTTTAGCGTGTTGCCATCAACAATAATCCATACAATGTTGGCACAGTCTTTCTGTGCTAACAACATTGCAAGCGTTGATTGAAATTATGGATCGATACTGTCCTCGATACTGAAGGCATCGAAGAAGGTTAAATCCTTGAAATCTTCCATGTCCTGGGCGAATCAATTGATGTTGTGACGGCACCTAAGTCTGCTGTTGCTCCACTCAGTCTCGTTTTAGTGTGGCAGAGCCACAGTAGTCTTCTCCAGGCTGAGCCTGGGAACAAGGAAAGGGGAAGCAGAGCTATGATTAATCTGAACACTGCAAGCTTAAACTGTCACAGCCACCATGCCCTCACCATTTCCAGGGATGGATCCATATCTAGAACAGCCAACATTCTGGTCGTCTTTTCATAGTCGACTAATTGTAGCGATTGCCGATACCCTAGCCCCTCAACTTCGTCCCCACTACTTCATTGAAGTTGAAACCAGAACTTACAAAGATATTCCTGACGATGAGCTACTAGTAGGCATTCCAGATGCAGTAGTTTTAGCCGGTATCGCCCAAAATAATCCGAAGCCACCAGATTCCCCATCAACACCTGGCATAGAAGGACAATTTCAGCCTCAAACCGTTACCCTACCCATGCCAGCGGAAATCAAAGAACGCTATCTAGAGGTGCGTGAAGTCGGTAGTAATGCCGTTATTACAGTGATAGAAGTGCTGTCTCCCAAAAATAAGCGGAAAGGTAAAGGTCGCAATGTCTACGAAGAAAAGCGACAAACCATTTTAGGTAGCGCTTCTCACCTAATTGAAATCGATTTGTTGCGTAGCGACTCTCCAATGCCAATGCAGGGAGCCGTACAACTTGCCCATTACCATGTCTTGGTCAGCAGAGCAGAACAACGCCCTCAAGCAACACTGTATGCAGCCACCATCCGTGATCCATTACCGGAATTTCCAGTACCGCTAAAAGTCGCTAACGAGAAGGTCTTGGTAAACTTGCAAACTATTGTTGCAGGGGTATATGAGCGAGCCAGTTACGATTTACGCATTGACTACTCGCAGCCGTTGCCACCCCCTAGGTTTTCTCAAGCTGACAAAGACTGGATTGCTGCACTGTTAGAGTCGACATAATGCTTGGGTTTCCAAGGCAATACGAGGTTGCGTTTGGTCATCAAACGGTCGATTTAATATGCTTGTATCCAAAAAATCCTTATCTGCCCTCCCCCTAACCTAATTGACAGAACGCAAATCCGCTAATCTGTAAAACTCTGATCCACCACCCTAACAGCAACTGCTTCACCCATTAGAGTTGTCAACGCTAATGTCTGAGCCATCGACATCTGCCCATAGCTAAACACCCAGGGCACATCATCCGTCAGCGACAACTTCTCCAACAAATAAGGACTGCCGTAAACAACCACCGCCTGCAAATCCCCTGCAAGCATCTCCAAATACTTGCGGGCCAACTGAACCACAGGCTCCCCACGCCGAAATGGATTATCCCGCACAAACAACTGCACCAGTGTCGGCAAACCTGTCCTCGGCAACTGTGACGACCGACTATCCAGCAGCGTCAGCCCATAGTCCCATCCCATCGGCTCAGTAATCGCCGGAGCAGTCCTCGATAAATACCGACAATTCAAAACATCGTCTACGAGGATCACATTTTGCCCCGGTCCCTTTGGCCTAAACTCAGCACCACCCCGCCGACTTGATGCTTTCAAAATAGACCTTGCTAGCCCTAACGTCTCAGGCTGTGCCAGCTGCTGCACCTGAGTTACTGGCTCCGCAGGCTCCCAATTATAACAGGACGGCCCAGTCCCCAAAGGCCCCGAAACCTTATACTTAGCTCGCCAAATGCGCTCCACCGATGCCCGAATCTGGTCCTCATCTATGCGACCTACCCGTACTGCTTCGCAAATTGCCTGAATGCAACCCTCCGCATCCGCAGGCATCATGATCACATCTGCCCCCGCTTCCACTGCCAGCACCGCTGCCTCGTACGGGCCATAGGTTTCCGTAATCGCCCCCATCACCATCGCATCGGTGACAATCAACCCATCAAACCCCAGATCCTGACGCAATAGCCCCGTCAAGATTGCTTTAGATAACGTGGCAGGATACTGCTTATCTAAAGCAATCAAACAAATGTGGGCCGTCATCACGCTATCTACGGCCTTACCTGCCCCAGTAAAAATCGCGCCCTTAAATGGCAAGAGTTCCACCCGATCTAACCTGCTTAAATCGTGGTCAATAACTGGCAAACTCAGATGCGAATCGATTGACGTGTCTCCATGGCCCGGAAAATGTTTCGCCGTTGTCAGTACTGGATACTCCTGCGCTCCCTCGATAAATGCTTGGGTCAGTTCAGCAACAATCTCCGGTGTTTCTCCAAACGCCCGTACATTAATTACCGGATTTTCTGGATTATTGTTCACATCCACCACTGGAGCCAATACCCAGTTCAGACCAATGGCCATGGCTTCGCAGGCTGTGCACTGGCCAAACTGATGGGCATAGGTTTTCGCTAGGGATAAATCCGTTCGGGCAATTTCCCCTAAGGCCATGGGTGGTGAAAACCAGGTGGCACCACTAAACCGTTGACCCACACCTTCTTCAATATCCGCTGCCATCAAGAGGGGAATATCCGCCATGGCTTGGAGTGCCTGGCAACGTAGGGCAACTTCAGCACCGCTACCGCCTAGCAGGATGACACCACCTACGCCCAGATCAGTGATGTAGTGTGCTAACTGTTCTTGGTTGGCTTCCCATTGGGGATATGCGATTTCATGATCAAACAGGTGCCCGGTGGTCCGGACCACGATCATCTGGGCGACGAGCTGCTGTAGTGACAGGCTATCTGGGTCGGGGAGAATGGGTTTTAGCATTTACGCCGTAGGGGCATACCGACGTGCACCCTCCGAAATCTAGACAAATTAGACAAATTATCAATATCTGATTTGCACCAATGTGCATTTTTCAAGATCTAGGCAAATTATCAATATCCTGCATTGGGCGCACAGCAGTGCGCTCCTACGGAATCATGCTAATTTGCTTAAATTTGATGAAAATTGTGGTTCTTACAAACCATCCTCATCTTCAACGGCACTGGGTACCACAGTCGGAATACCATTCTCATCAACGCTATTGCGTTCGTGCTTCAACCGGCTCAGTAAGTTGAGCACGTCAGTGCCCTGCTCAATTGAAATATCCTCTTTGAACATAATTTCGGGTGTACGTCTCAAGCGTAACCGCCGCCCCAATGCCCCGCGCACATAGGGTGTGGCTGCTGCTAGGCCTGCCATTGTTTCGGCTTTAGCTTCGTCAGTGCCGTAAATGCTGACAAACACCTTGGCGTGTTGCAAATCACCGGACACATCAACAGCGGTGACACTCACCATACCCGCTCCGACACGGTCATCCTTGATATCGGACACCAGCATCTGACTAATTTCACGCTTAATCGACGCCGATACCTTTGCTACTCGACGACTTGTTGCCATGATTTTCTCCTATTTATGAATGGTGGGGATTTTGAACGTAGGCGATGCCCACTCGTCCACCGATTATTGGGGGGCCTCCTTTGTGGGGAGCCCTATGCTAAACCCAGCATTGCTCTCAGGGTAAAGGTTAGGAACATAAAGCCAGCCACTATAGCACCTACCAAAGCAATTGCAGTCACGCGATTTTCGAACAACGGTAGAAGGGGCTTAACAATGCTGTAGAGTACGCCCAGGGTAAATGTAATAAAATAACGCGGATACCGCGATACATTGGAAAAAAAGTCTTGCATCGTCTAAATTAAGGCTCGGCAGCAGCCCTTGGAGTTAAGCAGCTTATTATAGGCTCTATCTATCCTACCGTAGGTGCTTGCTTCTCCTGAGAGGAAAATTCTTAAGAGTTTATGGTTCAACTATCCTCCCCATCTGTAGCGCTACGTCCATTCTTAAAATGGGCTGGGGGTAAACGGCAGTTAATACCGGAACTACTTAAGTATGCGCCTGATTCCTATGGTCGCTACTATGAACCATTTATCGGCGGTGGGGCATTGCTACTCACCTTGCGGCCTGAACGGGCAACGATTAGCGATCGCAACCAGGAACTGATTAACTGCTACCAGGTGGTCAAAGGCTCCGTCGATGACCTAATTCAAAACCTACAGCAACACCGAAACGAGAAGGCCTATTTCTACGAAGTTCGTAGTTGGGACCGTCAGACTGACTTTATCAATAAAACTGCAACCCAGCGGGCTGCCCGCATTATTTTTCTTAACAAAACTTGTTATAATGGCCTATTCCGGGTCAATTCCAAAGGTCAATTTAATGCCCCCTTTGGTCGCTACAAAAACCCTACCATTGCCGATGAAATCGTTTTAAGAAACGTCAGCGCCTATCTAAATCTGGCCAATGTCACCATCCAAAAAGCAGACTTTGCCGTCGCCGTTGCTGATGCAGGCCCAGATGATTTTGTCTATTTCGACCCGCCCTACGATCCGGTGTCTACCACAGCATCGTTTACGGGTTACTACAGAAACGGCTTTGATCGCGCTGAACAGGAACGATTGAAAGCGGTGGTCGATGACCTCACCATGCGGGGCTGCAAAGTACTGCTGAGCAACGCCTACACAGAATTTATTCAGGACCTGTATCGGGACTATCGCTGCGTACGGGTCAGCGCCACTCGGGCCATTAATTCAAACGCAACAAAGCGCGGCAAGGTAGACGAAATTCTAGTGATGAATTACTGATATCGAAATCCTTTATTCATCCACTTCCGGTAATGGTGGAACGAGCGGCTTAACCTGCCCTAAAATCTGCGGAACTTCGTCTGACACAATTTGCCAAAGGCGAGCATAGTCAATGTCGTCGTACTTGTGAATGATGATATTTCGCAATGCGATCGCACCACTCCAATCAACATCTCCATGGGTCGCTTGAAAATCAGCACTCAAACGATTCGCCGATTCGCCCATAATCTCTAATTGACGCTCTACAGCAGTTTGAAACAGTTCATCGTCTAACAAATCGTCGTAGGTGCGTCCTACTAGAAACCGAGCAATGGCTTCCATCGCTTTTACCATGTCAAGCAACGCAGCATTATTTCGGGCTGTCTCGGTCATTGTGGGCTCACACTCTATCAAGTTCGTAAAATTCCTTTGCTCTGACGGATAAAGCACACAATAGGTGCGCAGTATTTCTGCCCGGCTAAAGGGATTCAGTAGTAACCGTTTTTGGGTTAGGTCCACCTCACGTCTAACTAGCTGGTTCAGTTCCCACTGAACGTTCTCGCTATTTAAATAATCCCCATCGCTATTAAAGACGACCAACACGTCAATATCGCTATCCTCTCGAAAATCTGTTCGGATAGCAGAACCAAATAGCCCCAGTTCCTTAATATGCCAGCGTTGACAAAAATCAATAATTTCAGACTCAGTCAAGTTCAATCTGTCCACCAGCACAGACGGCAAAGCTGAAACTATATTGGTTTTCATACTTCACACCTCTTGCCCCATGGGCTTATTATCACCTCTTTTATTGCCTATGTCCCAGATGGTTACTGCACTATACCTATAGCCACAGACAGGGATAAAATTGGCACCGACTTCATTATGAAACGAGGACCATGGCAGTCTATCGCTGGCAGCAGTATACCTGCGCCTATGAGACACACAATACAGAAAGCACCGAAACGCCTTTGCTTTTAATTCATCCCATTGGTGTGGGGCTAGCGGGCAAATTTTGGCAGCCATTGATCGAACAGTGGCAGGGGAGATCCCTATATGTGCCCGATTTATTGGGTTGTGGCGACAGTGATTTACCCAGTCGTTCCTATAGTCCCCGCGACTGGGCGGAGCAGCTGCATTACTTTATTTCGGAAGTCATTCAACGGCCCGTCATCATTGTGGTGCAGGGGGCGCTGCTACCGGTGGCTCTGGAACTGATGGCAGATCAAACCATGACTCAGTCGGTCGCAGGAGCGGCCCTATCGGGACCACCGGCCTGGCGCTTGATCACTGCACCGACACCGCAGTGGCGACAACGGCTGAACTGGTCGCTATTTAAATCGCCCCTGGGCTGGGGCTTTTATCAATACGCCCGCACTCAAAAATTTCTCAAGTCATTTTCTGAACGACAGCTGTTTGATCGAGCAGAGGATGTCACTGATGTCTGGTTAGCCATGCTCAAGGGCGGCTCGCGGGATATGGGCACTCGCTATGCCGTGTATTCGTTTTTGGCTGGGTTTTGGCGACAGGATTATGGGGCTGCGATCGCAGCCATCCAACAGCCCGTCCTTGTCATCATGGGCAAAACCGCATCCACCATTGACCGAACCGCTCAAGACACAACAGCCCAGCAGCGTCTTGATGACTACACTGACCATTTTCCCAACGCCCGTGGCGTCTTTATTCCAGGACGTAATGTGCTGCCCTATGAATCAACAGCTGAGTTTATTGATGCACTTTTACCCTTCGTGAACGAGCTGTAGACTTGCCAATGCTAGAGCCACTAAAAATCAACGATGGGAGTATCAGAGGTATCGGTATCAGTACTCTGGTCACTGCCATCTGGGGTTTCTGCGTCAGCATCATCCGTTTCATTATCAGGGGCTGTAGAGTCACCACCTTCAGATGGAGTTGCATCCGTCGCCTCCTCTCCATCGGGGGCTGAGCCTTCATTAGTCGGCGGCGTATCACCACTCTCAGCCTCCTCCTCACCCGTCTCATCTGGGGGAGGTGTGGGGCGAATGTTGTCGACAGCCGTTGTCAGGGCATAGTTGAGAGGATTGGGAGAATTAGATACCACCACCACTTCGTAATAACCACTTTGGGGCAACCGTCCTGACCAGGTAGTTTCAGATGAATCAGACAGCAAAAACGGCGTGTCTTGGGTGGGCTCCGGCAAATAGAGAGACATTAACGTACTCTCCTGAGGTGCTTGCAAATTGAGCCGCAAATTTTGCCCGGCTTCCAGATCCAAGACAAATACTTTCCCTTCACCAGGGGTTAGCTGCCCAGTTAACCGTTCTCTAAACGTCCCCGGTTCAAACTCTACCCGTTCCAGGGTGTCGCCAGACTTCAAATCATCCACACCATCTTGAGCCAGGGCATACCATACTTGACCAATGGGCTGATCCAAAATCCCATCGCGTCGCTCTTGAGGAAAAATAGCCGTAAACTTTGCATCGGCCAAATCATCCAGGGCCCGACTGCTGACATTGAGCTGATTTACCGTTCTGCGCCAGCTTTCACGATCGTCAGCTCCATAGGCCCCCAATCCACGTCGCGCTGGCATACTCAAATGCAGCTCCAGCGTATCAAGAGTATCCATCGATAGGTTGTCCCAACGTAGTCGCAACGGAGCATCTTCCATCGACACCGTTAAGGGACGCCCCCGGAGGTTTGGGTACTGCTCATAGAAACGCTGATTTACCCAAAGATTGAGCCAAGCTTCGCCCACACCTAACGATTGACGCCGCTCTAATAGTTCCTGTTTACGAGCACGTTCATCTGGGGTGATCCCATTTTGCACATCCTCAACAGGATCAGGCTGGGATGCTCTTTGCCCAAAAGGCCAGCGCGGGCGGAACCCCAATCCCACCACCAATGCCAGGATCAAACTCGTGATGCCCAGTAACGCTAGCAAGCCAATTGTGGCTTGAATAAACCCGCTTCTATCGCCAGTTTGCTTCATCGGACTAACAGCACTAGGTGTATCTAGCGTCGTTGCCGTTAATGAGGGAGAAACAACCTGAGTTGCCTCGGTGGTGGGATAGACGTCAGCATCGTTGCCACCGACAGAACTACCACCATCAGTGTATATAGGCGGCAGCTCAGTCTCATCAAAGGGTAGATCAGCCTCTGCTGGCATTTCTTGCCCAAACATCTCTCCTTGCAAAGCCTGCATCACCGCAGCAGCAGAAGCATAGCGCTGCACTGGAGATGGAGCCAACATTTTCTTGAGCACCTGATTTAGGGGTTCACCCAGGGTGACAAAACGCTCCCAGTTCCAGACGCCTTCGTAAATGTCAAAAAGTTCTTGAGGTTCTTTTCCAGTGGCCAAAACCACCAGGGTTGCCGCCAGGCCGTATAGATCGCTGGTGGCATCCACCGAGCCAGACTGAAACTGTTCTGGCGGCACATAGCCAGCTTTACCAATGCGGGTCTTATTGGCTGCCGCTGACAGCTCTTGCTCCACAGTTGCGGCGATTTCTTTAACGCTGCCAAAATCAATCAGCACTGGCAGCCCATCCTGGGTGCGTAAAATCAAGTTCTCAG
>NZ_QXHD01000003.1:686968-703186 GCF_011009555.1 Adonisia turfae CCMR0081
TTGACGACGGGGGTGAGGTATTGGTTAGAGGATGCGATCTCAAATGGCGTAAAGGTCATCTGCTTTGCGGCGGCGAATCCTGGCCGGGATATTTTCTTGGAGATGCTGGAGGTTGAGTTAGAGCTGCCCAGCGATAAGTTGATCCGCGAGACGATGCAGGCCGAGGCGGAGCGGATGGGGTTGCAGTTGAGTCGGTCTCGGTTGGCGGAGCTGCAGCCATTGGCCGGACGGAATCCGATGCTGGCACGGAAGGTGATCCGTAATGAGCGGCTTGGATTGAATCGGGAGGCTAGCCTGCAACATACTCAGTACGTGGTGATTATGCCGATTTTGATCGCCTGTTTGATGGCGTTTGGAGTGGTGCGATTTATTGGGATGGGGACGCGGAATAAGAGCCTGTATATTTTCGGTGGTGTGGCGTTGATTGCGGGGATGACTTTCAAGCAGGTAGGCCAAGTGAGAGGGGCACGGAAGCGGTTGGGTCAGTAGAGATTTCGAAAAATTAGACCGGATTGGATGGAAATGAGCGATTACTTAAATTCCAAGCTTCATCATCTCCTTCGCACAAACTAGCTCGTGTGTTCCGGTAGGAAAACTGTCGTAGAATTTCTCCTGCAATAAATTGAGCATTCATCAGGAAATTGCCAATTTCTACCCGTTTATATCGCTTCGCATCATAGCGACGCTCTACCAATTTTGGATATCTCTCAACCACTGACACTAGAAGTTGCTGATCGATATCTGGAAAAAATGTGGATACTTTCCTTGCAGTTTTTTCTATATCATGACCATATTTTTTTTGAAGTTTACGATCCAATTCATCTTTCTCAAGACCCTTAAATCGCTCATCCTTAGCTATGAGTGCACCTTTTAGGATTAGTTCACTGGAAATACAACAGTTTTGAATAACAGCGTACTTATCGAACGACCCTAAAGCAATTGCTGCTGCTGCCTCAAGCTGCTGTCTGGCTAACCCCCACCATTCCAATGTTCTTTTGGGAATAGAATTTTCTTCTCTTAATTCGTTGATGCCATATGCAAAATCCATAAGATCAATAAATTGATCGTGGAATCTCAGGACTTCTTTCTTGTCGCTAAGAAATACTTGCTTTTGAATCTCTGTCATCTCTTCTAAAAGGTTAATCGGATCCAAATGAACATATCCAAAAATAAGAGGAATTCTGAGAGGAAAAAAGATATCTCGAAAAACTACTGCCCCTACATGGACAGGAGGCATTTGAAGATCTCTTAATCCGTAAATTTGAGTATAGATTTGTTGAACGGCATCAGAAATTGGGTTGTCATTGATAGAGACACTACAGTGAGGATAAAGGCGCTTTAAAGCTTCTAGCGGTGCCCGACAGGAACGTTGATGAGGGTTAATCCCTTGAGCAATAAGTTCGTTATCGATTTCCAATACTATGTCGAAAAAATTTTCTGGAACTTGCATCAAGGTTTTCCATATCCAGGGTTCAAGCTTACTTGTTGTAGCGTAATCATTTTGAGGGCAGAGCAGTCTAAAGAATATATCCTGTTCGTACTCAAGACAGCTCCTATGATAACGATTACCCACGCTGCAATCGCAACCACCAATTATCCTATTTTCAAACAGCCTGTTTCCGCCACCAGCTAGCTGCGACGGCGAAATCAACCGTATCGGTAATACAGGTCACGCCTGAGCGGGTACCATCCAGATGCTCGTAGTCGGTGGCAGTGGCGGCGGCAAGTTCTTCAAACTCAGTGGTGAGTACTCGGGCTATTTTGCCATCTTGAAAGCTGACGACGATTTCACGGGTATCAGCATCATAATGAGCATCAATGATATCCTCTGGCCTAACCGGGGGGGCGACTACCACCGCATCATGTAGAGTCTGGCTTGTGTTCATTGGGTATCTCCATAAATTGAATCCCAGACTTCCCAGGCTTGATCAAGATTTTGGGCAAGCAGGTTAACGTACTCATCTATTTTAGAGGCTTTGATTTTTCCCGATAGGATATCGGTTTCACCAAATGATTTGTCGTAGTTATCGGGACCTCCATCTTCTCGTCTGCCAAGATAAATGCGCAGTTCCCATTCTGGCCGAGTGGGACTGGGTTTGACATGGACATGGGGTGGATGGTGGTCTCGAGTGTAGATCAGATACAGGACTCCACCGAGTCTAAAGATGGTAACCATGGTGCTTTGGGCAGTGCATTCCAGTGGGAATTCTGACCCTACTGGTTATCTGTAAGATTGTCCATGATGGCAATTACTCATGCTGCGTTGGCAAAGCCTCTCCCCTGGAGAATCGCAACCGCAGGCGTATCCCTATTCCTAGGTACAGCGGCTCCTCTACCGTTAGGGTTGGCAGTATTAGGCTCTCAGCTGCCCGATATCGATACCACCACCAGTCTGATCGGCCAAATCTGCTTTCCCATCAGCTCATGGATTGAAGACCGCTATCCCCATCGATCCATCACCCATTCCTTAGTGGCCACGGTCACGCTCACTGCGATATCCCTAGGAATAGGGTTTGCGCTAGGGGCAATAAAACCATGGCTAGCGTTGCCATTGGGTCATGTGTTGGCCTGCTTTGCCGATTGCTTCACCCGTCAAGGAGTCCAGCTATTTTGGCCGGTTCCAGTGTGGGCCATCAGCATTGGCAATCCTAAACGCAGAATCTGTACAGGTGGCCCCGGTGAATATTGGGTACTCTCCATTGCCATCGCGATTTTGGTCACTGGCCTATGGCTGGCAGGTGCAGGTAGTGTGCAAACCCAGGTAAATCAAGGTTTGGGACTGCGAGATGGTGCGATCGCAACCTATAACCATAATGCAGCCACCGCCGAGGTATATGCCGATATTATCGGCGTATGGAGTCATGACCGTACAGACGCCACTGGCAGCCATTTGATTCTCGGCAATGAAGGCTCGGAATTTATCGTCACAGATGGTCAAGGTGTTTATAAAACAGGTGAAAGTATCATTGCTGAAAAGCTCACGACTAAGGCAGGTGAACTAACACAGCGATCAACAAAGACTCTCACACTGAATGATCAAGACATAGCTACAGCGTTGGGAAATCTGATGAATTCCTATCCTGGTAACAGGATTTATCTCAGCGGTTCGATTGTTGTTGATTTTCCAGAGGAGATCCAGATTGTTAGCGACGGGCGGCAGCTGGAAATCATAGCCGTATCTGGTGAATCCGTGACGCTTATTATCACCTTAGGAAATAGGCGTCCCCTGAGCGGAGTCGAAGGGGGCGCTGGTTGGGGTGTAGCTTCGACTTCGCTCAGCTAGCAGAACATATTGAGCATCCAACTATCTAGACAGCCAACTATTCAAATAGCCGACTAAACCTTCTCCACCCGCCAGGATGTTGCGCGACAAGCTAGAATCCAGGCCGAGCTAGATACCTACGGCCATCTAAAACAGCGCCGCCTGGAAGGGGGCCAATCTTGAACGTCAACCGCGATACCCACGGCATCATTACTAACAAAGACTTAAACGCCCAGGGATAGGTCCGTTAGCATAGACCCACACCCCACAAACTAACCCCATGACCAGCATCACCCTCAACCTTCCTGACACCGCCTTCTCGGCCCTACGCAAAACACCTGACGAATTTGCCCAAGAAATGCGTATCGCTGCCGCTGTCAAATGGTACGAACTGGAACAAGTTTCCCAAGGCAAAGCTGCCGAAATCGCAGGATTAACCCGTGCTGACTTTATCCAGGCACTTTCCCGCTATCAGGTATCCCCGTTTCAGTACACCGAAGCTGACTTAATCCAAGAACTCAATAATGCCGATTAAACACGTCATCATTAATGCATCTCCTCTGATCACTCTCTACAAAAGTAAACTCGCTGACCTATTGCCTCAGCTATTCGGTCAGGTAAGCGTCCCTCCTGCTGTATGGCGTGAAGTAACCGCTTGCAAAAACGACTTCGATTTCTGCGCCAATTTGACACTGGCTCCGGTGACTATACCCAAACCCGCCATCAACTGCTGGATAACTTCACCGTTGATGACATCTTTAACCAAATCGAGCAACGACACAGTCAGGACAGCGGCATGTCTGGTTCGTAAGACTCAGCACTGCTACACAATAGTTCTCAAACCGCTATGGCAATCCCAAAACTAACGGTATCCTAGAGCCAAAGCCAACTTACGTCACGATGAAGCTGCTCGAACTAAAAAAACGAGTTTGGAACGCCTGGACCCGGTTTAACGAGGCCAGTGGTGTGGTGACGCAGTCCAAAAACTACGTTCAAGACGTCAAACAATTTGGGGACCGTCGCTATAAAGTCACCTGGATTAAGGCATTAGCTCATTTCTCTGCCCAGGTCAGCTACGAAAGCTGTTTAGATGCCTACATGCTGGTATTAAACAGTTTTAATTTCACCCCAGACCGTTGGGACTACGAATCTCGTGCCGATATTCTAGATGCGTTTTTGATGTATCCCGATGGTCTAGAGCTAATCAAAACAGGATTAGAACAACTTTTAGGATTTACACCCCAGGAACAGAACAAAGCCCATGGCTTTTTTGAATTGGTGGAAGAACGAGGCACCCAACCAGGAAGAGACCGCCTCCCAATTAGATTTGAGCGGAAACTCACAGGCGCTTATTCCGCCGCGTAAGCGGGTGGATGGGGCCCTGGTAAATCGGCGGTTTAATAAGTCGTTACAAGCTATCTTGTTGTATTCGTGGGGGAGTAGGAAACCTATGGAATATTCCTAGCAGACGTCCTCCAAAAACAGGCTGGCTGATGATTGGTGGAACACTGCTTGTTGGATTACTATCCCTAGGATTTTTTGCAGGCGCTATGCATTTTGGAATCATTTACTCTGCTGAACACACATCTCTTGCGAGTGTTCGTAGCTGTCTCTTTTGAGGATATAACACCTTTATTTTATCAGCCATTATTGGGGCGTATACCTGTTTCTCAGCGATGCGAGCGCGTCAATAAACTCTTTTCACAACAGTAGCTCTAGTCATGATTAAAATTAATCATCAGGTCCAGATACAAGAGTTGCAACAGGTGATGCGCTATATTTTGGCAGCAGCGAACAACGCTCTGGTCATCTAAATACAAAGATAGGGCGTCATGATACTTCGCAACAATTTTCTGTCAAGTTATGTCAATCAACAAAAATATGTCAGCATCCAATTTAATGACAGAGGAATTATTGAAAATTAGCGGTTGCTAAATAGCGATTGCCTCCTTATGCGACCACACAATTCTAACGTTAGTTATCAAACTAAAGAAAATATTTATTCAACTCATGTTTAATTTTACATTAGATATCTTAAATGAATTCATATACGACATAATTAGTGGAAGAAGTGCTGACAATAAAAACACATCCATTCGAACTTTGATATCTCTATATGACTCAATCAAACATATTGAAGTCACATCAGAAAAATTACTCCTAGTATTTGAAAAATATAGCAAATCGCCTCAAAATAATTTTGACGTTTCTATGCTCAGGGTAGCAATTCGAAATTTTTCATCGGTGACATGTGACTTTTCTGAACGCTTTCGAAGAGTTGAGAGATCGCTGCCACTCTCTGCTACAGAATTAACTAAAACCTTTCGAAATATTGGTCATAAAACAGTTACTTGTAGAAGTTTAATAGAAATCACAACTCCTGATATTTGCTTTGATAGTTCATTACCTTTAGCACAGCAAAAGTATCTATTTAGGGCATTAGACTACGCAAAGTATAACTTCTCTACCTATAAGGTTCAGCAACAATGGAGTGAGTTGCTGACACAAGCAAGAGCAGAAAAGAAACCGCTTTGGAAGTTAGATGATGAAGCCTCAAAAGAGGTTAATCAACAAAAATGGACAAGTGAGTCACGCACATACTCACGGTATGAAGGTACACAAAGAGATAACACGATGCGTTACGTCGTTCCCTTGGTGAAAATTAATGAGAATGTAGTAAGAACCGTATTCGGCTTCAAGATTTTAAGTTTTACTGATATTGAGAAATTAAACCAAGAAATTCAAACTGGGAGAGAAGGATTAGAAAGTTTACGAATAAGAATAAAAGAATTAGAATATTTTCTGTCAGAGAACTACAGCATATCCGATTTTTTCTGATACTTTTTTGTAGACGGTAGTGGATAAGCCACATTTGCTAGCGGCACGGCTGTCGGAACCGGCGCTGCGGTTTATTGCGTTGCGGGATGTAGTGGTGCCGTTTTAGGGGTGGGGGTGCATCGCACTTCCCAAAGGCCTTCTGTCCACTTAAGCAGCCGCTGTATAGAAAGGTGATGGTAGTACAGGGTAAACCTTGAAAACATGTCGAAAGACTTTCTCTGCAGTTTCCTTAACCTCGTCGTCGGTATAGCTATCAACAGGTAGGCCAGTCTTATCACTCCACAGAAAATCTTCATTCGCAAATACGGCAATCGCCTCTACAGCGAATACCTCCAATGGCTAGAAGGCCAACACCAAACCCAGCAAAAGTTAGAACCCATCAACCCAGAACCCGAAACCCCAGACCAGCGCCTGCAACGTTACCAAATGCTCTGGCAAAGTCCCACCTGCCGCAAAGGCGTCCGCACCGCCATCCAAAATCACCCCGAATGGCATCTAGAAATCGGCCCTGATGGTCCACGGTTCCAGCAGTCCAAGACCCAAGCCCCATAAAATCCCGTTATCATTTGAAAGCCACATATATCAAGACAACCGACCAGGCCAGTGCTGCGGAGTATCCCATGAATACCCAGCTGATCGACTCCCTCATCCAAGTCATTGAATCCCTCACCCCCGAGGAAAACAAGCTGCTGCGCACCAAACTCCATGCCCGCACCATTCAAAAAACACCTGGCGTCTGTGGCGGCCAAGCCCGCATCCGCAACACCCGCATCCCCGTCTGGACTCTCGTCTCCTTCCATAAACAAGGAGCCGACACCGAAGAACTCCTACGCAACTACCCCAGCCTTATCCCTGCAGACCTCGACGCCGCCTGGGCCTACTATCAAGAAAACCAAAACGAAATCGACCAAATTATCCAGGACGACCTAGTCCATGGTTGATCTCTACTCCAACGAAAACTTCCCCATCGACATGGTGGTCCTCCTCCGCAATCTCGGCTACGACGTCCTCACCTCCTACGACGCAGACCAAGCCAACCAAGGCATCCCCGACGCAGACGTCCTCACCTACGCCACCAAAAATAATAGACAATCCTGTAATGGAACCATCAAGAATGCTTGTTCGTCTTTCCATACAGTTGCTATTTACTGCAAAACAATGCAAAGACTAATAAAGTTTGGCCTAGCTGCTCTTGGAGTAGCTACGGCTAGTGGTTTTTCAACTCAAGCTCAAGCAGGCGTAATTTTTGATAATGGCGTGTTGGGTGATAATGGCTTCCTCGACAGGGGGAGTGTAACTAATGCGCTAATAAGCGATTTTAATTTTGGCGTTTCAGCAGCCGATGATTTCCGCTTAAGTGACGGCAACAACATTATTACGGATATTCATTGGTTTGGCACCTACAATGAAATTCCAGAAGTAGATAACTTTACGATTGAAATCTATGAGGAGGATGCGGCCCCTGGACCTACACCCTTCTTTTCACTCAATCTCGGTGATGTGGGACGACAACAAGAGACTGATCTGCTTTGTTGCGGTCTAAACGGCCTTGATCCTGTATTCAAGTATTCGGCTAGGATTCCAGCTTTAGAACTCACCCCGAATGATACTTACTGGCTTTCGATTAGAAATGTGAATTGGGCCTGGTCTTCTCCCTTTGGTATCCCTGGAAATGCTCATAGCCGACGGGACGGTAAGGAGTGGGTAAATAGTGGTTCAGAAGCAGCTTTTTTCCTGACCGATGATTTTGTGGAGGACGGCCCTACGTCTGTTCCCGAGCCTCTCGGTTTAGTTGGCATGACAATTTTGCCGTTATTAGGGCTGAGCCTGAAACGTCAAAAGTGAGTAAGGTTTCTGTTTCTGAAGACTGCTCAGAATTAATGATGTAATTCGCAGTATATGCCAGAAAATGGGGGACACCGCCGCCACCAGGGGCGTTGGCTCATAAACAGGGGCGTTGGCTCATAAAGGAATAAACAGCATTTCGAGGGAGATGTGTTGCTCTTCGCTAAGCGTTTCTTGATGGCTCTGTTGCTTCATTGGCCACGCAGTTAGTTTTTGCTCTACTTATATTGCTCTACTTATATTTTATCGAGAAGACATCATCGATACTTTCGATGCTGGCAAATTGTGCGGGTAAACGACGCAATCGGAAAAAACAATCCAATACCGCAGAGGATCGGTAAAAGCGATTTTTATTCGCTAGCACGGGGTATGCCTAGACAAGAATGAGATCGCTCAATGACGGCTGGCACTGTTTAGCACGCTACAAGCCATAACAGCAATCCTTAAATTCCAGTCAATACTAGCAAGCTACCCATCTAAAGCAGTGAGCCTGGCTTGCCACGATGTTGCACGTCAATCCATAGCCTTGATGCAAATTTCTAACAAAAGCATTTTGTCAAGTTAATTTGCAATTTGTAATAATTTGCGTTACATTGATTTACATAAGAACAGCCACTTAAAGGACATCGCATTATGTACACCACCATTAACGAATCCGGGCAGCTCAATAACTACGCCACAGAGCCTGAAATGTATCTAGCTTCCTATCCCGCACCTGAGCAACAGCGTCGTTACATGCTCCAGGGGGGTATAGCCGTCTTACTGATCAGCGTACTGATGCTGACTGCACTAGGCGTTAGCTAGATCACGTAAACAGTATTGATAGTCAACGTGTGATTGATAGTCAACGCTTGACTACTTCACGACACACTTTCAAGTAAGGAGACAAAATTATGTTTGGTATCTTATTAGCTGTCATTATTGTTGGTTGGGTAGCCGCATCCATTATTGGAACCCAAGCCTACTTCTTCGGAGAGCAGTCTAAGCCTATCCACGAACGCAACTGGAACTCTGAAGGCTTTGAGAATCTGGCCAAGCTGGTCACCGGTCGGGAAACTGATTTCAACGAACGTGTTTATCAATTTGGTGGTGATGCTTACACTAGCAAAGCTGCTAACAGCTAATTATGCTAATTTCAAGTTTCACTAAAGTTTAGTTTGAAGGGCATTAGCAAACAGGAGATTTCCTGGGCTAATGCCCTAACTTTTTACAGAATGTCAAACAACCTTTAATTTATGATCTGAGGTAGTCGCCTTGGAGCAATGACATTGTAGAAAAAGTGAGCCTGGCTAGTCTTATTCCTTGGACTCACTACAGTGAGTATTCTGATTAGCCATAAGGTTAAGCAAGGATATTAGGTCTCTACAGAAGTTCTTCTAACTGGCCCAGAACAACCTGTCACAGAAATTCCTCAACGATTCGTAGAGTTTGTCTACGGTGAGAGAATGGCATTACTTTTATCAACAATGCCCCTATTCAACTTGAGCTAAGTCAAGACAGTAGACATTGGGAAGGGATGGTACGCCCTGATGATCAAGGCCTTCTGGTAATGACTGACAAGCTTTCCGAGACTATTCTTGGCTTTGTTGCCATGCCCCCTGTGGAGGAGTAATAGTCGCGATATACAGGAGCGCAGGTATCACAGAGCGGGGGCAGTGCGGAGAGCTGGCGACAAACATTATCGGGCGTGGCTCATGCTGGGAGTTAAGCATCGGGCAATGACTGTTCGCCCTTCGTGACCATGAACGCGCTCTACCATGGCAACACTCTCATACCAAAATGTAGAGCCGTGGGGGTCAAGCCAGTGGAGCATCACCCAACGATCAAACTCAAACCCTACAGCCACTAAGCCTGTACCACTGATACCGCTCCAGTCTTCATTACGCTGTAGATAGAACGTTCTCGCATAGCCGGCTGTGGTTAAAGGGACATCCATTGTTTCAACAGTTCGCCCAGGACGTTTATCCTGCATTGCCTTAAAGATTTCAAAGCTAGGAAACACCCCATGACTATGACAAAGACCAAACCAGCTGAGGGCAAACTGACCTGACGGTAATTTTACCCCTGCTGCTATGGGTCTATTGTCCTGGAACACTTGAACGTACTCTAGATGCTGCATAGGGATAGTGCACTCCGAACTCATATCAGATTCACAAACTAGGACAGCAACACTGGCTACCCCAGTTCGTCCCAAAATGCCCATAAAGCGTCAAAACATAACAACTTGATATGAATGAGAATCAAGCTTAAGCATTTCTTTCTACTGTGCTCAATCTAGTAGCCCTCTGAATGCTGGCTCAGAATTTATGGATTGGTACCCATAGTTCACAACATCGGGTATTGCTGAACGCTATAAATAGCAATAGCTATATGCGCAGCCCATGGCTGAAGAGAGTTTTAGCCAAAATAAAACGGTATAGCTTTAATAGCTACACCGTTTTAACTGAAGCTTTGGTCTCAGACTACAGCCTTTGACCTGAATCGGATTTTTTTATCTTAGGCAGCAACTTTTTCCTTGAATGCTTTACCTGCAGAGAAGGCAGGTACTGTTGTCGCGGGGATGGTCATAGTTTCACCAGTCTTGGGATTGCGACCTTCCCGCTGTTTGCGATCGCGAGGTTCAAAGCTACCGAACCCCACTAGGGTCACCTTATCACCGCCGGAAACAGCCTCCATAATGGAATCAATGGTTGCGGATACAACAGCATCTGCAACCTTCTTTGAAACACCGGCCTTTTCAGCCACAGTATCTAACAGTTCACCTTTGTTCATAGCAAGAGAAATCAATACTTCCAGGTATTTTTAGCACAGGTCCAAATCGAACACAAGTACTAAATCAACTAAAACGTCCATGATACAGAGGTTTCCGCATCATAAACGCCTTCGTTTTTTAAACTGAGCCTACATTAGCTCAAATTAAACCGGGGTTTTCTGTAAATCAGGTTTTTCTTCAGGTAATATCGCGCCTTCTACGGGGCAAACCTGCAGACAGATACCACAATCAATGCACACATCGAAGTCGATCCAGTACCAGTCAGTCCCTTTCTTATTTTTCTTGGGACCCTCGTGAATACAGGCTACAGGGCAGGCATCAACACAATCAGCAACGCCTTCACAAACGTCAGTAACAATAGAATGGGCCACGGCGCTCCTTGGAATAATTGTTCTTAAAAACGTACATCCATCCAGGCAACAGACTTGAAGGATCTACGGATAAATAGTTACATTTGTTTATCTTAAAGGGCGATTGGACTGAGTGCTGGGTGAGTTAGGGTTAATCGGTCAACTTCTCTACCTTGACATCCCCTTGAGCTGATACCCATGCAATATTGGCAACTTTACATTCGGTAGCAAATTGACGTAGCTGATCCTCGGGTAGGGATGGATCCAGGCTCAGCTCTACTCGGGTAAGGGTATCTGTCTGCCGCAGGGTTTGGGCATGGGTAATGGCAGCTGCGGCAGCTGAGTGGTTAATGGGAACCACTAGCCACTCACTCTCGGCCACTACAGCGGGTAAGTGTGGTTGCAGAATCTGTTGTAGGGTTTCACCATTGAGCACAAAGCCCACACCTGGATAGGACTTGTGGTCAGGGTGGAAGAGGCTCAGTAAGTTATCATAGCGACCCCCCTGACCTACCACTTCACAGGTATGCTCGGTGCGGACCACCGCTTCAAATACAACACCTGTGTAGTATTCAAAGGTTTGCATTAGGCTCAGATCGAGCACGAGCCGAGGCGGATTCTCTAGGGTGTTTTCCAACAGGTCAATCAGATTCTTTAGAGAGCTGACGCTCTGTCGTTGCTGAGCGCTGAGATCAAGCTGGCTAACTTTAGTCAGCACTGAACGGGGCTCCCCGCGTAAATCCATGATATTGAGGGCTAATGCCTTCAGATCATTGGATAGAGATAGGGTTTCTAAGGTGACCCGATCTAGATTTGCGATCGCCACCTTCACCTGCTGCCGCACCCCAGGCGGAAACGGCTCTAGCAACGAGCTGGTCAAACTCGCTTCACTTAATAACAAATGCCAATGCTCCAGCCCTAATGCCTTCAGGCAATCGGCCATAATCAGCAAGACTTCTACATCGGCCAGGGAGCCGCTCGCGCCCAACAACTCTACCCCCGCCTGGTAAGCCTCATGCTGCCCGCCCTGGCTACCCGTGGACGACCGTCGAAACACATTGGCATGGTAATAAAGCCGCTGGGGGTAGTTACTAATGCGGGTAACTGCAGCCCGAGCAATCGACGCTGTAAGCTCAGGTCGCAATCCCAATCGTTCACCTCGACTGTTGAGCTCGATCACTTCAGACTGTTGAATCGCACCGCCCGCCATCAGTGTATCCATGCTTTCAACGGTCGACGTAATAATCCGTTGATAGCTCCACCGTTGAAAAACGGCCTCAATACGATCTTCAATCCAGCGCTTTTGCGCTACATCTACCGGGAAGAGATCGCGTCCACCCGTGGGGGGTTGGTAGGTCATAGCTTTACTAGCTGCGGTTTCTGAGTGCTATACCAGCTTAAAGCTTTAAGGGGATGACAGACTAGCGCTCCAAACTACTTACGTTTCTTGCCGCCAAACAAACCACCAAACAGGCCACTGCCACCACTGGGCTTTTTAGGTCCCTTACTGGGGCGCTTACCAGTCGAAGGAGCATCCGGGGGAGGATTTCGCCTATTGTAGGTATCTAGTTTCTTTTTCACATCGGCGGCCATCTCGTTACCGGGTTCTAACTCTAGCGCTCGTTTAGCGTGGATACCGGCCATTGTGAGTTGCTTACTACGCATGTACATTCGTCCTAGCTCAGCATGGCATTTGGGATTTTGAGGATGGGCTTTAACGGCTTCTCTCAACTCAATGATTGCCCTTGAGAAATTTCCCTTATACTCAAACTCCTTCGCCCGGTTGATAAAGCTTTCAATCAGCTGGGCACGACGCTCACGGGAAGACATCACCGTTACTGAGCTTTCATCGTTGGCAGCCACTCCACCCTCTTGGGTGGGGGGCTGGGGGTCTTTACCCGCCTCAATTTGACCAGGAGCCCCCCCCTGGCGCATTACATAAATAGCGTTGAGTTCGCTAATCTCACCGATGGCATCAACGACATCCTCCAGGGACTCATACTGTTCAAGAGCCAACGGTTTTAGAGCATTACTATAGGCATATTCAATATTGTTACTACTGGCAACTTTCTTAAGGTGATCTGTGGAAAGTGCCAGCAAAGACGGCTGAGATTGGAGCTGCTGCCCCTTGAGTTTCAAACTCACCTTATGTTCCACTGAGGACTTTTCTTGACTGAGGACCTCATAGGCTGGGTTGACCAGCTTAGATAACAATTCGCTAGCCTGCTGCTTCTGTTCGTCAGTGGCAGTTCGCAAACTATCGGGGTGTAGCTTACGCGCAATCTTGAGATAACGCTTTCTCACCTGCTTCGCATCAGCATCTAGAGGCACCCCTAAAATTGCGTGGTGGTCGACTAGATCTAATTTGAATAGTCCGCGGTTTACCTGCATCTTTGCGATCGCTGTTTGTGACAACTTATTTTAGTTTATTCGTCTTAGCATTTAATACCTGTGATGGGATTGACGCCAAACATATGCAGATTGTGTCTAGAAAAACTCATAAATATGAAGATTAGAAATATGAAGGCATTATGCTGGCTTAAACTGCGGCAGTGGCTGTACCTTGGCCAATTCCTGAACAATCAGCTGGTGCAACGGGCCATTGGTAGCCACCAATCGACCGGAATAAATATCAAAGGGACTGCCATCATAGGCACTTAATTGTCCACCCGCTTCTTCCACTAGGACAGCGCCTGCTGCCAGGTCCCAGGGAGATAACCCCCGCTCCCAATAGCCATCCAAACACCCACAGGCCACATGGGCCAAATCAATGGATGCCGACCCTCCTCGACGCACACCCTGGGTGAGATGGGTTAAGTGACAGAATTCCGCATAGTTATTGTCACTAGTTTCTCTACGATCGTAGGCAAATCCGGTCACCAATAAACTGTCCGACAGCTGAGCCGTCGCCGATACTTGCATGGGCTGACGATTGTGGGTCGCACCCAATCCTTTGGCGGCCCGATAGAGGTCATTCAGAATTGGGTTATATACCACACCCACCGTGGGCACCCCAGCCACCAGCAAACCAATGGAAACCGCACACAGAGGGTATTGATGGGCATAGTTGGTGGTACCATCTAGCGGATCAATGGCCCAGAGAAAACGATTATCACGCTGCCCAAGTTGACCAGACTCTTCGGCCAAAATGGCATGGTCAGGAAAATGACGTTTGATCACGTTCAGTACGTCTACTTCAGACGCCCGATCTGCTTCAGTCACCAGATCGCCGGACCGTCCTTTTTCTTGGACCGATGACAGATTGCCCCAATATTTCTGCAAAACAGCACCACCAGCCATGGCTGCTTCGGTGGCGACATCGAGAAAACGCCGCAAGTCTTCGGGGGCAGGGGTAGTGCTCATGGGTGGTTTTAGGAATTATGGGGTCGGGCTCTGATGCTCTAATGCGGCTCTTGGGAATCGATAAAGGCAGCGATGTCCGGCTTCGCTAATCATCGTCTAATGGCAAGCCAACCCGCACCTTACCTTTGCCAAAGTAACGGCCAAACTGCTGCTCATAGACTTCGTCTTCGTCTTGGGTTTCAACCTCTAGGTCGGTACGAGGATAGCTGACACAGAGAAGGGCATACCCTTTTTCTCGCAAAGCGGGAGATAGGCCCATGGCTTCTGGCTGATCCACTTCCCCGGACAAGATTCGCACAGCACAGGTAGTGCAAGCGCCATTCCGACAGGAAAAGGGGAGATCCACACCCTGATTTTCTGCTGTATGTAAGATGTAGTGATCGTCAGGCACTTGCGCTGTGTAATGGCAATTTTTCTGACGGTGATGGATAGAAATATTGTGAGTTTGGGTCATTGAACAAAAAAAGAAGCGGTGCCTTGCAATCGTCCCATGAAATACGTCCCACTTTCTGTTAGTATATTTTGGCTGCAAGGAATTAATCCTCGTGGCCAAAATATCCCTGGAGAGATGGCCGAGTGGTCGAAGGCGCAGCACTGGAAATGCTGTAATGGGGTGACTCATTCGAGGGTTCGAATCCCTCTCTCTCCGTTGTCTAAATTTTATCTAAATTTGCTTAGTAGTTATCTGCAGGCAATTTCTGTAGACAATTGTAGGCAATTTCTGTCTGTAAACAATTACTGTCGACTTAGCCGATCCAACGCTAATGTCATGCCGCCAAGGGTAATAAGAATAATGCCAGGCCACTGAATTATCTGTAGAGAAGGCTGGTTAATGAGCGTGAATATCGCCAGCAGGGCAGTCACAATCGGGGTAGCCGCAGCGACTAGGGCTGTCCGTAACCCCCCCACGAGCCTTAAGCCCGTGTAGTGGAAAAAGTAACTAACACCAGCCACCAAACCTAAGGCCAAACCACCTAGCACAAACTGACCGGTGAGATCTTGAGTCACGGCCATAGGGCGTATTAATAGAATAATGCTGCTCAGGATAGCCATGATGCAGTGCTGAATCAGGCCAGCCGAGATGGGATGGCTTTGGCGACTATTCAGACTATTGGTGACTACATACAAAGAAAAAGCGACTGCCGACAATAGGGACGGACCGGCATTAGCCAGCGCTAAAGGACGCAGAATTAATACCACCCCCATGGCAATGGCCAACATCACCACGCTTCTCAACAAATTGGGGCGATCGCCATTAAGCCACCACAATAGTGGTACTGCCAATAGTGGATAGGAAAACAACAGTGGCGCTGCCACTGCTGGCCCCAAGGTCGCCGCTGCTTGAAACAAAAAAACTTGGGCAAAAAAGTAAAAGACACCGCCGCCGACCAGGGCAAAAAGTCGTGGCCTTGAGCGGATTGATTGACCAACATCACGCCAAACTGAGCGATATAGTTGGGGGGCTAACAGGGCCAAAATCGGTATCAAGATGACTAACTGTAGCCATAGCAGGGTGTTGGCATTGAAGAAATTAAAGGTGTCAAGACCGGTCAACACCAGGTCAAACGCATTGGCTCCCAGACTCAGTGCCCCCACTAGCACCGTTATTGCGCTAAAGCCGAGGGTGGCGATCCCACAGAGCACCATGCCTTTTTTTAAGGTGCGATCGCGCTTTGGTTCATCCACCAAAACGGGAGCAGGGCCAATAGTCTGGCCATCGTAGGATGGCACCACTCGACGGGTAGCACCGGCCACCTGATCAAGGCGAGGACGCTCTACATAGGCAC
>NZ_QXHD01000003.1:703196-707003 GCF_011009555.1 Adonisia turfae CCMR0081
TACGATGGAGCACCAAGCGACGGCAGTGCATGGAAAATGGGCGATAGTCGACGATCATCATTTCACATCATGCGCGGCGGCTCCTGGGGCTCCTATCCAGTGAATTGCCGCTCCGCTTATCGCAACCTCCATCCGCCCGAGAACCGCAACGACTCTATCGGTTTTCGAGTTGTGAGTGTGCCCCCAGGCTCTCTTTCGTAGCCCTTTTCACTTCTTGCACTGTTACATTTTTCAGAGGCGAATTCATCTCACGTTGAGACTGTTAATTCTCAAATCAGTACAAAGATTAGAATTCTCGATTGTCACATTTGCTGTCACACAAATATGGTCTTATTTTGATACATATTGTCTTAATTCAACTTCATAAAACTGATTTTGAGTGTACCAGTTGCCCTAAAAATGATTCGAATTCTAGACTGATGGCTGTAACCCTTGTAAATTCGTTGATTTCTAGTTTACGTTCTATAGAAACGTAAACTAGAATGGAGGTGTTCATGAAAATCGCTCCTAAAATGTTCACGACTGCGAATTTTGATCTGTCCGAGACCGTTGCGGCTCCAGCTCGGAAAAAAGATGGTAAGGGTCAAGCCCGTCACTTGGGTGAAGAAGAATTGGTGACCTTTTTCAATCATCTACCGGATAAGAAATGGCAATGTGTATTTGCGATCGCATACTTCACGGGCTCACGTATCTCTGAAGTACTGAGCTTGGATGTCAGTGCGATTCAATGTGATCGCGTTGTGATTACTGTGCTGAAAGCTCGCAAACCCATGACGAGAGAAATTGCGATTCAACCTCAGTTGCAGACTTTTTTAGATACCTACGACGCACCCGAAAGCGGATATCTATTCCCGGCTTACCAAAACAGTCAGCGTAAGACTCATGTATCGAGGCAGGCTGCCCATAAGGTTTTGAAAGAAGTGATTGACGCTGCACCCGAATTGGATGGAATTAGTACCCATAGTTTCCGTAGGAGCTTTGCTACGAATCTCCAGAAAGCGGGCAAGTCAGCAGCAGAGATTAGTCGATTCCTAGGGCATAAATCAACAACGATGACAGCTCGGTATATTGGCTAGTTCCTTCGTATCTAAATGAAACCATAGCTTGTAAATTCAGCCTTCAGGGAAGATATTAGATGGCTATTTTTATTTATAAGGAGTCAGTTTTATATGAGCAGTTCAGTTTCAGTATTTAAGCAGGGGAATAAATACAAAGATGGTGGTTATGAGTTTATTTTAAATGGAGAAGTTGTAGATAAATCTGATGCATTTTGTCCAAATAAATCCCTTAGATTATTTGATCGAAAAATATACGATAAAGTAAGCAATTATTCTATGCAAATTTTATTGGATTCGTTTAGTGGCTTAAGTATTGAAATCGACTGGCCTCTAAACGATATATTACCTGGCTTTCGTTTAAGTAATATTCTTTTAACTGAAAACGCTAACTATGAATTCTTCTTTGATATTGATATAATCAATTGGGAATATAGGTGGTCTGCAAGTAAACAAGTAAATGATTTTGTTGATTTAATAGTTAAATTAACTAATGATAAGAATATACAGTTAAAAGCAGAAAAAGTAGGGATTCTAGGGTCTAATTATGATACGAATTTCCCACGTGAAACACTTCTTTTGAATTTATTTAATGGAGAAAAAATCAACCTTTGGGAACTTCCATTAAAAGCAATTATTGACCCTTGTATTCGAGTTTTTACCGAAGCACAGCAGTATGTAATAGATAAATACCAATTATCCTTAACTACTTACTCTCTAACTGAACACTTCAACTTTCCACCAGAAGTTAAAACAGCATGTGAGCAATACCTTTTATATTTTGCTGAGTTCTTAAAAGATGTAGGTATTAAAGTTTCTACTAACATCACTGAAGAAGATCAAGACGTTATTCTTACAGTTATTCCTGAAAATAAAGACGATGCCCTAGAAAAAATAGGACACCTTCTTAACTTATACCTTCATTTACCTAACGGTACTTTAGTTAGTGACTATCAACTAAATACCGAAATGGGAATACAGGCACAAAAACTATATGGCCAAATTAAACAATTAGAAAGCCAGTTATCTTTAACTAATGCAGAGAATCAGCTTTTACAGTTAACTGTTGATAGTCTAAATCGTGAACTTAAGCGATATGATTCTCAAATTCTATTAGAGTCTAAAGCTGAAAAAGAGAAGGACAAAGAACCTGTAATAGGCAATCCTGATAGTGCAATAGTATCCCTTACTGAAATTGATATTTGGGGCGTTAATGTAAATTTAGCCAACTTACTTAGGGCACTAAAGAATGCAGTTAGAGGTGATTGACTTCTTCTCCGGAAAATTTAGAGACAGTCATTCAATTGGTAGAGGGAAAACTTTGGGAACAGCTTTGTAGGTACCTGTAAATTTTTCTTCCACCATAGATTCTACGTATTCTTGATAATTACCTTGGTAACCTAAGAAAGCTAATAAAACCCTTATTACAAGGTTGTGTAAGTCTATATAGTAAGGGGTTACACCGACTTCACTGAAACCTCGGTGAATAAGATCATCTCTTACATTAATAAATTCGAGCTCAGGAAATAAATCATTATAAAAGACACAATATACTTCAAGCATGTTTTTTAATTTTGCCCTAAGTGGGCCAACTTGATTAGCATTACCGCTTTCAAGAGGTTGATATACCTTTTTCCTATATATTTCGTAGTTAGATAAATAATCCTCTTCAATTGTATTTTTATACTTCTCTAAAATTGATTCTACTTCTTTTCGAATTTTCCTATGTATTGCCCTAGAGATGAGCTTTTGACTTACTGATCCAGCATTTCTCTTTACTAATATCTCTAAAACAGTACACAGAATTAAAAATCTTATTTCTATATGCTCAGTATTAGTCACGGTAGAGTACCAATACAGTGCTAAACCTAAACCCTTATCATCAAATAACTCAGATGAAACCTGGTTACTACATTTTTTAAAAAATGGTAATAGGCAAGAGTTTTGAACAACTTGAAAATTTGGCTCACTTTGCTTAATTAATCTACCTAAGAAAATAACTTTTATGCAGTTTTCATCTATATCAGTTATCTTTTCGTAGATTATATAAACTTTACGCCCAGAACTAAATGCTAGTAGTAAAGATAGCCATGAATAATATGTGTAATAAGATAGTTTATTATCTAAAGTTGGAATTTTGCTTAATCTAAATTCAGCATTTAATTTATTGCTATTACCCTTGTATAGCCACTTAATAGAGAAGTATAGTTGATCGTTATTTATAATAATATCCTGATTTATGTCAACACATGAAACACCATAAACAGCGCCTTTTGCTTGAGCGGTTAAATTGTTATTTCTGTTTAGTAATTGCAAATCTACAAAGCTAAAGTATCCTCTGTCAGGATTTAACTTTGAATTAATATCGTCTACCAAAGCAGTATCGATTTCTCTGTAAGTTGCTTCTACTTCAAAACCTTTTAAAGTTCTTCCTTTTATTTGATAACTACCTTGATAAGGCGGTCTTATTTTACTTCCTGTAAATAAATCGCCAGAGTCTAAAAAAACTTTTCCGTTAATTGCTTCCGCTATTTTGGGTTCAACTTCAAGTAAAACTAAACCATTGTCATAACACAAAATATTATCAACTATATCAATAGGATTATCGTCTTTTTCATGGGCTTTTTGGAAAGTACCTGCAAAAGTAAATTGTTGAATTACTTCCATATAGTCATCCGTCTTGATTCTTGAGGGTAGATCGGTATGATCTGAGAAATTGTATTCATCAGAGCATGTTCCCCCCGTATCGTTA
>NZ_QXHD01000003.1:707013-714478 GCF_011009555.1 Adonisia turfae CCMR0081
ACCTAGCTGGTCGAGCAAACTTTCGGCATCACGCAATCCCCCTTGGGAAAGCTGCGCCACTAGTTGCAAAGCATCAGGAGCAATGGCAATCGCCTCTTGCTGAGCAATGTAATCTAAGTGCTGAACCATCGCATCTAAGGGAATGCGACGAAAGTCAAACCGTTGACAGCGGGAAATAATCGTGGGTAACACCCGCTGGGGATCAGTGGTGGCTAGTACAAATACAACGTGGGGTGGGGGCTCTTCTAAGGTTTTAAGTAGAGCATTAAACGCCGCTGTACTCAGCATATGCACCTCGTCCAGCACATATAACTTATGACGACACTGCACTGGGGCAAACTGGGCTCGTTCAATCAGCTCACGAATATTATCAACACCCGTATTACTAGCCGCATCGATTTCAACAATGTCTAGGGAGGCACCAACGGTAATTTCACGACAGACCTGACACTGACCGCAGGGGGCAGATGTAGGTACCTCACTACTTAAGCAGTTCAGTGACTTGGCTAAAATACGAGCACTGGAGGTTTTGCCGGTTCCCCTAGGGCCACAAAAAAGATAGGCCGGAGCAATGCGATTTTGCTGAAGGGCATTGGAAAGGGTTGTTGCGATCGCACCCTGCCCAACAAGCTGGGCAAACGTTTGAGGACGATATTTGTGATGCAGCGGTTCGTAGGCCATAGATACTAATGTCCTACATCAAGCAAAGACGCAAACAGATCATGCCTTACCAAATAACAGGCATACCAATTATAAAAGCTTCAGACTCATTCAGCCCATGGCAACGGTGCCTTTAGCACCCCATAAATCTTGCCACCAGAGCAACCAGTTCGGTCGACGCCGTAAACGCTTACAAAGGTGAACTTCATTGCCCTTAGGAGACCAATGAACCTGATCAAAAATTTGATGCAGGATAAACAGACCACGACCACAGTCGCCCAGGCTCTCACCATCTGAACCGTCATCAGGGCAAATACGACAGCCATGGGGTATTTCAAACCCATTCCCCTGGTCCGTGATGATCCACCAATAACAGCCCTGGA
This sequence comes from Adonisia turfae CCMR0081, assembly GCF_011009555.1. GTDB lineage: Bacteria > Cyanobacteriota > Cyanobacteriia > Phormidesmidales > Phormidesmidaceae > Leptothoe > Leptothoe turfae. The sequence goes on from NZ_QXHD01000003.1 coordinate 708,057, forward strand.
CCTCAGCATATTGAACAGAAACATGCTTACTTGGGTCCAGACTATTGCCATGCTTTGCGGCATTGACCAAAGCTTCTTGCAAACCTAAACGTAGCTCATCACGCATCTGTGATGGCGCATGCTCCAATAACGTATCAATGACTGGATACAGATATAGAGTCGAGGCAAAACTAAGTTTGTCCCACTTAACTCCATTGGATAATGTCATCGCACTAACCATGCAATCAATCCCCAACACCAAGTCTGCCTATATTGCTGGCAGCCCTAAAATCAACACAAACTTTAGCCTTAAAAATTAAACTTGAACTATCTATACGAAAGTAAAAACAGTTTTTAAATGGATGTAAGCAATCCGTACTACAGGGAATTAATAAGCCTTCTTGCACACATCTAATATATCAGATATGCAATAACTCAAACCGAAAAACAGAAAAAACTATCGAACCAATTGCTACTTTCATGTTTTCTAAGGCTTAGATAAAAATATTTTTTATTTCACTTCCGCTTTAGATTCAGCCTTTAGAACTGAATCATTTTTTTCGACATAAACGATATGTATTAGCTTGCTGTAGTTACTCTTTTCAAGTTCTAAGATGCATACCAGGCAAGCGATTAACCCATAAGCTAAGATTGGCAACATGCGAAAGAACGATGGGGTATGCCATAAACAATAGGACGTTATCTATAGCCCAAAAGCTCAGTCTCAAAAAGTTTCTGGTTAATCTCTGATTAAGGGCTAACCATCAGAAATTCAAGCTAAATTATGTCGCAACCGGAGCACATCAAATTAATACTAAGTAATTTCAACCAGGCATCTGTTCGTAACATTTAACAACTCGTTTTATAGTCCGAACAAATACGGTTGATATTTTTCAATTTTACTTAATTTCTTCTTGAAGGTGCACCAATAAAAATTTACTAGTTTTTAAATATATGGATACGGCTTAAAGCGACTCACAACGATGCGTCAGTCGCTCAAAAACTAAGGAAAATAATAGTTAGCAGTCGCAACGATTTCCGAGCTATCTTCAGCTAGGCTTATCATCGTAGGACGCACAGTCTCGGCTTATGGCAAATAATATTTAGCAGCCTCAGCAACGATTTCCGAGCTGTCTTCAGCTAGGCTCATCATCGCAGGACGCACAGTCTCGGCTTGAGGGCTATCTAAAAAATGACTGAGTGCTTGGGCAACACGATGGCGAACTTGCCAATCATCACTGCCTACAAAATCTAACAGCAGCGGCACTGCACGAGGGTCTTTGAGCTCACCAAGGGCCCCAATAGCAGTCAACGCAATCAAATTGGTTTCTGACTTCAGTGCCTGCTGTAACAGGTCAAAAGCACGAGCCACACCCAGTTCTCCCAAACAAGCAACAATGCTCATTTGCACAATCCATTCCGATGTATTGTTGTAGGCGGTCGCCAAATCATCATAGGCTTCCACCAAATGTAAGGCCCCAAGAGCATCTGCCGCTGCTGCTTGCACATCCGCTTCTGGATCGTGGAATAGTGCTCCTCGTAATATCGTAAGCGCAGTGTCTCTATCTTGGCTCCCTAAGGAAGAAAATTGACTGATGGCGGCATAGCGGACCCGTGAGCTGCTGTCACTCACGACAGCTTGAATGAGCTCAAACGCAACTGCCGGATCAATATTCCGCAGTAAATTGACCGCTCGCAACCGCTGACCTAAATCTTCAGATGCTAGCTGTTGTTTTATTTGATCTGGCGAGATGCCCATAGGTTAAAAATGCATGTGAAATACGTACATGCATTTTAGGTGTATTGCTGAGCCAGTTCACGCACAATGTCACCACGGGTCAGAATGCCAATAACGTGTCTGTCATCATCAACAACCACTAATCGACGAATTTGTTTGTCATGCATGAGCTGAGCAGCCCGCTGCAAGTCGTCATCAGCCTGCACCACGGTCACCTTACGAGACATCACATCAGCAACAGTCTGCCCTAAAGCCTTATGCAATTCTTGACTGTAGCGAGCGGGATTAGTCAGATACACAATGCTATCCAGCAACATGACATAGGCGGGCAACGACGCACCACTCACCTGCCACATCAAATCAGTTTCAGAAATCTCCCCAACAGCTTCTCCAGTAGCATCAACCACAGGCAAGCCACTAATCCGATGGGTAGCCAGCAGCTGAATTGCATCCTTGAGGGACATCTCTGGTGTAGCCGTCAAAGGAGGCGCTGTCATCATCTCACCAACGGTCTTAGTTGCCGTTGTCGTCAAGACTGTCTTGCTGGCCATAGAGCACTATATCAAAGACTACTTATATATTCCATTGTAGAAACGGTTTCCGGGGAAAGCACGACTGATTCAAAGGACGTTACATAGAGATATATATTCGCAACAAAATAATTAATCAGGCTTTAATTAGAATAGATATTGACAATTTATGGTAAAGATTTTTCTGTGAATGGATATCAACTTATGCTGAGAAATGTTGGCTAGAAGAGTAGTTAGGGGTCAGAATCCAGTACTGCACTGACTTCTGACCCCTGACTACTCTCTTTGGGAGAACGTTCTGCCTTAAGTTGGTGCCCCTGGACATTGTTTGTTCAGCATTGTGTGTACAAGCAAAACAAAATTGTTCCTTAAAAATTGTCAACATCGTCCATAACCTGCCCTAACGCTATGGCTTGCTGATTGGCTGTGGCAATTTACGTTGTTTATGTTTAACCACACAATTAAATCTGCCGCTAAGTCCATGGCAATGCCATGGTAGAAGTTACCCAAATCGTTTCTCAAGCATCTCTTTCCCCAGAAGACTCCCCCACGTTGCATCAACCATACAATTTGGGTGCTTTATGGAATATGAGCTTTGGCTTCCTTGGCATCCAGTTTGGCTGGGGCTTGCAAATGGCCAACGGTAGCGCCATTTTTGAATCCCTGGGCGCAACCCCTCATCAGCTCCCCCTACTGTGGCTGGCTGCGCCCATGAGTGGTCTGTTGATACAGCCTGTGATTGGCTATTGGAGCGATCGCACCCATACACCGCTCGGGCGACGGCGACCCTACTTTTTAGGGGGCGCTCTCCTAAGTTCGATCGCGCTAATTCTGCTGCCCAATGCATCGAGCCTATGGATAGCGGCAGGGCTGCTTTGGCTGCTAGATGCATCCGCTAACGTCAGCATGACCCCATTTCGCTCATTTGTGGCGGACTTGGTGCCCACAGAGCAGCAAACCCAGGGGTTTATTGTACAAAGTCTGCTTTGTGGCCTTGGGGCAGTACTGGCATCAGCCATGCCGTGGTTGATAGCCCACCTGAATAACGACCCCTTCAGTGAGTTAGATACTGCCGTCATGGCAGGCCATATTCCGCTGTCGATTAAGTTGTCCTTTTATTTAGGGGCAGCGGTGTTTTTGGGGACCGTAGTGTGGACTGTACTTACAACACCAGAGTCAAACGATATTAAGCCATCCTCGGCTTCAGAAGCCGGTATGGTCAAACAAATTTGGGATGCGATCGCAACCATGCCGCCCACAATGCGACATCTGGCTTGGGTGCAATGCTTTAGCTGGCTAGGGGTATTTTGCATGTTCCTTTATTTGCCCCCAGCCATCGCCCATCATATTTTTGGTGCTGTGCCAGGTACACCACTTTATGCCAAAAGTGTTGAATGGTCAGGCATTTGTTTAGCAGTCGACAATCTGGTGTGTTGTGTTGCCGCTCTAGGTATTTATAGTGTTGTTGCGAGGTTAGGAGAACGCCACACCCACAGTCTTAGTCTGCTGTGTGGTGCTATTGGATTAATCTCCATTAACTGGATTCATCAGCCAGAATTCTTATTATTGCCGATGATTGGCGTAGGCATTGCCATCGCCAGCATGCATTCACTACCCTATGCGCTACTAACTAAATCCATTCCACCGGAAAAAAATTGCCTCTACATGGGCATTTTCAACTGCTTTATTGTGCTCCCCGAGATTGTTGCCTCTTTAGGGCTGGGTTGGGTGATGACCTGTTTCGGTTGCGATCGGATTAGTATTGTCGTCCTTGGCGGTTTCTCAATGGCCATTGCAGCCATTTTGGCGCAATGGATTCCCCATCAGCAGGAAAACCTTATGCCATAAGTTCCATGGCATAAATCTTAGGGTGGGCTATGCCCACCCTAAGATTTATGGGTAATAATTCTCACGTTGTTGTTTTTAATTTTTCAAGAAAGCGACTAGTTGCTCTAACTTATCCCAAGCGGCACCGCTGGCAATAATCTCTTTTGCTTTGATAACACCTTGAGCGCAGGCAGCTTCAAAGGTATCGCCTGTAACCACCTCCCCCACTTGCAAAGCCAGAGAGGCATTTAGGGCCACAGCTTCCTGCTGAGCCTGGGTGCCTTTCCCCTGAAGTACATTACGCAGGATGGTCATATTTTCTTCTAGCTCGCCACCCCGCAGAGCAGCAATATCAGCATGGGCTAACCCCAAACGTTTTGGATCGATCACCTGAGTAGTCACCTGACCATTGGCTAAGACAGCCACATCCGTTGCATCCCCCAATCCAGCTTCATCCAAACCTTCGCGACCATGGAGCACCATGGCTTGCCCCATACCCAGCTGGTTCAACGCTTCGGCCATGGTAGAAATGACCGCTGGGTCGAATACACCAATGACCTGTCCCGTAGGCCGCAAAGGGTTAACCAATGGCCCCAGCAAGTTAAAAACCGTGCGAATTTTTAACGTACCGCGAAGGGGCGCAACGGCCTTCATTGCTGGGTGCCAACCACGGGCAAACAGGAATGTCACCCCCACTTCCTTAACCGCTGCTTTAGCTTTTTCAGGGGATGTACTAAGGTCTACACCTAAACCTTCCAGCACATCAGCCGAGCCCACCTTGCTAGATGCTGAGCGATTCCCATGCTTTACCACTGGGATACCGGCTGCTGCGGCCACAAACGTCACGGCGGTGGAAATATTAAATGTAGATGCGCCATCTCCACCAGTGCCACAGGTATCGATGCGGGGTGTGGGCAACGAATCATCGGCCTCCATACCACCCAGGGACTGACCTTGTAAGACATGGGCCATGCCCGCTAGTTCATTGGCTGAGAAGCCCTTGGATTGTAAGGCCGCCAGAATCGCTCCGGACATGATCGGATCAATCGATTCCGTCAACCATCCTTGCATCAGTGATTCAGCTTGATCGACTGAGAGGGAGTGCTTATCAATGAGCTGCTGTAACAGGCTGGACCAGTTAGTTGTCATTGCGGTAGGGCGTTTAAGACTTCAGTCAATAACGCTACTACAGAAGCGGGGTAAGCGACCTGTTTCTTAACAAGGGATTGATGGTTGCTGCATCCATAGTGTCTATGTAGCGGACATGAGTATTCTGAATTAAGAGAAACTATCTATTGGGCACCTCGATTGATTGATTTTTTAGAAGGGCGCAGAGTTGCTATGTCATTAAGTTAGAAGACTATTGTGATTGAACCACTCTGCATAGGGGGGACTTGTCGTATATTTTTTCACCCGCACTGTCTTTGCTCGTCGTAGATAAGAATATGAAGCTATAGGTTCCAACATCCTCCAAACTCTCTCAAAGAAACAATACTAATCAAACCCATCAATTGGAGCAAAGCCTTGACGTTGAACATTTTCTGTCACTACGCGAGGCTCCAAAAATTGAAGAAGATAATCAGCACCTCCAGCTTTTGACCCAACACCAGAGAGCTTAAAACCACCAAAAGGCTGGCGAGCAACAATGGCACCCGTAATCCCTCGATTAATATAGAGATTACCAACATCAAAAGTAGTTTGAGCTTGTTCTATATGGGCAGGGGTACGAGAATAGAGCCCCCCCGTGAGGGCATAGTCAGTATTGTTAGCAATAGTCAACCCTTCTTCAAACGTTTTCGCCGAGATAACAGCAACGACAGGGCCGAAGATTTCTTGTTGAGCAATCTGCGCATCAGGAGAAACATTGATAAAAATAGTAGGACCAATGAAGTAACCAAAATTGGGAGGTTCGATTGAGAGAGCCAAACTACCCTCTTTTCTACCAATCTCAATAAATTTCTGAATTCGTTGTTGGGATACGGCATCAATCACCGGACCCACCTTAGTGTCAGGATAATCTGCCGCTCCTACATTAAGAGAACGAGTAGCCTCGACCAGACGCTGAACAAATGTCTCATAGATAGTCTCTAAAACAATCACCCGTGAGCAAGCAGAACATTTTTGACCACTGTAGCCAAAGGCAGACTGCACCACACCTTGCACCGCTTGATCCAGGTCGGCACTGGAATCGACAATAATGGCGTTTTTGCCCCCCATTTCAGCAATGACTCGTTTGAGGTGATGCTGGCCAGGTTTCAGCTGAGCAGCATCTGCATAAATACGACAACCCACCTCCCTGGACCCCGTAAATGCAATCAGGTGAATGTCGGGATGTTGAACGAGATGGG
>NZ_QXHD01000003.1:714488-734339 GCF_011009555.1 Adonisia turfae CCMR0081
GATTGCTTTAGTTAACCATTAGCCCGCACTATGCGGGCTTTTCTTGTGTGAAGGATTATCTGTTGTTCCCCATAAATACAATGCGGAGACAGACCATGCGTAAAGAATTGTAACAAGTTATCAGGTGCTAGTTGCAAGAACGTTGAACAAGATATTTTTTACTTTTTTTCCTAAAGTAAGAACGAAAAGAGGTTGACCAGTGTTTTGTCACCTTTTAATGGGTTAGAGATGAATTCTATTTGCCATTAACTACTAGCTATTGTTTAATGGCGTCTGCTGCGCCATGGTGCATCTGGCGCTACTGTATAGGAGATAGCTCAAACGCAACAAAACAGCTATCTAACGTTAGCTTCGCTAAGGAGATTGAATAATGACTCATGCAACTGTTGAGAGAGTTTCACCCACACAAACTGCACCCCGGCAAGCCAACTGCACCGCCTGTTTAAGTCGTAATTGTCCTATGGCTGGTGCTGCAGAGTATCCAGTACAGTTTTGCAATAGCTATCGGCAGGCCAACTGTTATTTCTGTGACAAGTCAGATTGTGCCCTAAATGGTTCGCTAGATTCTCCTGTTATGGCGTGTGATCAGTTTGTGCCCATCGCTATTTAAGCTGTTGACAAGCTCTTGATTAAGCTCAGTCACTAAAGACATTTATTGCTTTAGCTAACCATTGGCCCGCATGATGCGGGCTTTTTTTTGTAAAACCCCTGACCACAAATGACCCGTTAATTTTAGATACTATTCCAAATTTGCTGATATTAATTCACATTTACAAAAGAGATGACTGGCCGTCAGATCACCTGAGAAGTATTGAGGATACACCACAAGGGCACATGTCAATGCTCCCTATAAAACACTGGTATCTTAAGGAAAACAACATCCTGAGTAACATCTAGTCACATAAGTATAGTGTTTTGCAAGGGTTTGTTAAAGTATGCCATAGTAGTAAAAGTACCTAGGAAATCTCTGCTACTTATTAAGAATGCTTCTCGTTTTTGTTCGCTGCACCTGCCTGTTAACGCTAATGATCATCCCCAAAACAAGGTGGTCATTACTAGATTTCAAGGGCACGGACCTTTAGGACCTAATAAGACAATCTCGTGTTAGTTAAAACAGTTTAATTGTTACCCTCAGCCAGCAGAGTGATGTCTGACAGTATCCATAACACTAATAACGGCTGGAATGTTACCTATATCGGTGGCACAGCTGATTTGCAAGAGCCTCCTTCAGACACCGAGATGTCTGAGCCTGGTCATGGCTCCCGTTTGCCACTTGCCATGGCTACGGTGGGGGATCGGGTGTGGATTGCCCAACTTAACGGAGGGCAATCGATGGTTCGTCGCCTAACAGAGGTGGGGATTGTGCCAGGAAAGGAAATTACCGTCGCAAGTCGAACAGGCAGTGGATCAGTAGTTGTTGCCCTGCAAGGATGTCGGATTGGTTTGGGGGCTGGTATGGCCCACCGGGTCATGGTGACAACGGCAAACACAACTAACGGGGCTGTATCTCGGCAGCCCACACAGTCAATTAATGGAGAGAATGACATGACGTCAGAGATCGCTAGTTTAACGTTAAGTGATTTAAAGGTGGGGCAGTCAGGGCGTGTTCTAGGCTATCAGCCTGGCAGCCAAACCTATCGCGGCAAACTCCTGTCTATGGGATTAACACCGGGTGCCCAGTTTGTGGTTGTTCGCCAGGCTCCGATGGGAGACCCCATGGAAATTAATGTGCGAGGGATGCATCTGAGCCTGCGTAAAGGAGAAGCAGCTGTTCTACAAGTCGAAGTCATTGAGGTGGAGGAGGAATGCCATGGATAACTTGACCATTGCCCTATTGGGAAACCCAAACTGTGGCAAAACAACTTTGTTTAACGCCCTAACTGGAGCCAACCAGCATGTGGGTAATTGGCCAGGGGTGACTGTAGATCGCAAAGAAGGGTGCTATCAATATGGTGGGAAGACCATCAATGTGGTTGACCTGCCAGGTATTTACGCCATCGACACCAGTGATGATGGTAACTCTATCGATGAAACAATTGCCTGTAACTATTTGCTCTCGGAGCAAGCCCAGGTTGTCGTCAATATTTTAGATAGCTCAAACCTGGAGCGTAACCTTTATCTGACAACACAAATTTTGGAAATGGGGCTACCGTTGATAGTCGCATTAAATATGACGGATGTGGCGTCAGACCAGGGTGCCCAGGTAAATGCTACCCTGCTGTCACAGCGGTTGGGCTGTCCAGTAATCCCCATGGTGGCCTCTAAAGAACAGGGCATAGATGACCTGCGCCGTTGTTTAGATACCTTTCTCACCTCCCCATACTTGCCTGAGTCCCAGGTGGTTTACCCGTCCTTGATCGAATCGGCGGTGACGGAGCTGCTGCCCATGGTAGAGTCCCATGGGCGTTGGTCGGTCCTAAAACTTTTGGAATATGATGACGCGGCTGTGCCGAATATCTCTTCAGCTGTTCTACAGCGGGTGTCAGAGCATCGTCACCGTATCCATCAGGTGTTAGGCGAAGATATTGATATTGTGGTGGCCGATGGGCGCTATAGCTATGTCCATCGGTTAGTGGGTGATGTGGTTAGCCAGCCGCAAAATCTTGGTGTTACCACATCCGATAAGATTGACCAAGTGGTGTTAAACCGCTGGCTAGGCATCCCTATTTTCCTGGGGGTGATGTATCTGTTGTTTATGGTGGCTATCAATGTTGGTAGCGCATTTATCGACTTTTTTGACATTCTCTTTGGCACCGTGTTTGTTGACGGGCTGGGCCATTTATTAGCCGCTATTGGTATGCCGGAAGTGGTCCAGGTTGTATTGGCAGACGGCATGGGAGGGGGCATTCAAACGGTGGCCACCTTTATCCCAGTGATTGGCTGTTTGTTTTTATGCTTAGCATTTCTAGAAGACAGCGGCTACATGGCGCGGGCTGCATTTGTGATGGATCGCTTTATGCGATTTGTTGGGCTGCCGGGTAAATCGTTTGTGCCCATGTTAGTGGGGTTTGGCTGTAACGTGCCTGCGATTATGGCCACGCGCACCTTGGAGAGTCGCCGCGATCGCATCCTCACTATTTTAATGAATCCGTTTATGTCCTGCGGCGCACGACTGCCGGTGTATGCCCTATTTGCCGCTGCCTTTTTCCCCAGGGCTGGGCAGAATATTGTGTTTTTGCTGTACCTGGTGGGGATGGCCATGGCGATCATCACTGGGCTGATCATGAAATACACCCTGCTTAAGGGAGAGGCCAATCCATTTGTGATGGAGCTGCCCACCTATCATGTGCCCACATTCAAAGGGGTGCTACTGCGAGCCTGGGAACGACTCAAAAGCTTTATCCTGCGGGCAGGAAAAGTCATCGTGATTATGGTGATGGTGCTGAGTCTGTTAAACACCGTTGGTGTTGATGGTTCCTTTGGCAATGAAGACAGCGAAAACTCGGTGCTCAGTTCCCTGAGTCAGGGCATCACGCCAGTCTTTGCCCCCATGGGCATTAGCCAAGATAACTGGCCTGCCACCGTTGGTATTTTTACCGGGGTGTTTGCCAAAGAGGCGGTTGTTGGCACCCTGGATTCTCTCTATGGCCAGCTAGGCAATGATGCGGCCATGGCCTCTGGGATAGAGGTTGAAACTGAATCGTTTGATTTCTGGGGGAATATCGGAGAGGCTTTTGCCACTATTCCCGCCAATCTGGCTGATCTTTCCGGTACCTTTTTAGACCCTCTAGGTCTGGCGGTCGGTGATGTTAGTAGCCTTGAGGTAGCAGCCGACGAACAAGAGGTGGCCTACACCACCTTTGGTCAAATGGTGCTGCGGTTTGACGGTCGGGTGGCCGCCTTTGCCTATCTATTATTTGTGTTGATGTACTTCCCCTGTGTTGCAGCCATGGGAGCTGTATATCGGGAAACCAATGCTGGATGGACCGCGTTTGTGGGTCTCTGGACCACGGGGTTAGCCTATTGGACCGCCGTAGCCTATTACCAGGTCATGACCTTTAGCCAACATCCCCGTAGTGCGTTGGCCTGGATTGTGGGATTGGGAGTTGTTGCGATCGCAACCATAGTCATCATGAGACTCTCTTCACGAACCAAACGGCGACGACGACTTACCCTTGAGGGTCAGTAAACGACAGAGGGAGCGATGGAGACATCTATCGCTCCCTCTAGTGGTCTTAAACAAGCTACGTCTCATATGAATCGAACCTCACAATGCTCAAGGATATCCAGACTTACATTGCTCAAAAACACACAGTCTCCATGGCGGATCTAGCGCTGCACTTTCATACGGATAGTTATGCGCTCCAGCCAATGCTCCAAAAACTGAGACGCAAGGGACGTATTCAAGAACTGCCGATGCCGATAAAATGTTGTGGTTGCACAGCCTGTTCCCAAGATAGCCTCAAGCTTTATGAATGGATAGGCAATACCGACAGACCTCAGTGCAAAGCCGATTCTGTTACTTTGCACACCTGTACTAAAACATGACAAATGTCATTTATCCCCATGACCTGACGCCATAGTCGTGACATTAAAACCTGGATACGCTTGAGCCATAGGAAGCTCCAGAGGAATTTATCGGTTATGCAAAAACGTTGGCTTGGTGCAGGTTTAATGGTGATATCCGTTGGTTTTATGGGGGGGGCTAGCCTACAGTTGTCAGCCACTGCCCAACCAGCCGCTGAAGCTCAAACCGGTTTACCTCCGTTAGTTCAGCGAGAGTTATTCTTTGCTAATCCAGAGATTACGGGGGCGCAGCTATCTCCTGATGGTCAGTTTCTGGCATTTCAAAAGCCCTTAAATGGGGTGATCAATGTTTGGGTAAAGGGCATCGATGAGCCGATGGAAGCCGCTCGCCCGGTGACAGCGGATACGGATAGCCCAATCATTGCTTACTTTTGGAGTGCCGATGGTCGCTACATTCTTTATGGACAAGATAAAGAAGGCAATGAGAATTTCCATATTTACGCCGTTGAACCTGGCTCTTTGAAGGAGACTACTCCAACAGCCCGTAATTTAACCCCCATTGATGGAATTACGGCTCAACTGTATGCAGCCCCTAAGCAAACGCCTAATCAAATTATTGTGGGTCTTAACGATCGCAATCCGCAATTCCATGATATTTATCGCTTGGACTTAACTACAGGAGAACGCACATTACTGCTCCAGAATGACAACAATATTGGTGCCTGGACGACGGATTTGGCCGGTAATGTGCGTTTGGCTTATCGTCAGACCCTGGAGCGAGGGACTGAGATTTTAGCGGTCGAAGACGATGGGTTAACCCCTGTCTATACATGTCGTATAGAAGAAACCTGTGTTCCGTTGCGATTTCATCCAGATGGACAACAGGTGTATCTGATGAGCAACCGCGATCAGAACTTGATCCAGTTGGAACTGCTGAATCTTGAAAACCAGCAAACTCAAGTAATAGAAGCTGATCCAGAAAACCAGGTGGATCTAGGGGGGGCTGTATTTTCAGAGGCCACGGATGAGCTGATTGCTACCTACTACATTGGCGATCGCGCCCGTTTCTACCCGCAAACTGATGAAGTGGCAGCTGATTTGGCATTTCTGCAACAACAGCTGCCCGATGTAGATTTTTCGCTGCAGTCTGCGACCGAGGATGATCGTTTGGTTCTGATCACAGCCCAAAGCGACGTCAATCCCGGCTCAACTTACCTGTTTGATCGCAATGCTCAATCCTTGGAAAAACTATACGATGTTCGGCCAGAGCTACCAAGGGAGCACATGGCCACCATGCAGTCGATCCGCTACACCGCCCGCGATGGCCTGGAGATTCCCGCGTATCTAACCCTGCCTCAGGGGGTAGAACCTGTAAACTTGCCGGTGGTGGTGATGCCCCACGGTGGTCCCTGGGCCAGGGACACATGGGGATATAACCCCTTTATTCAGTTTCTGGCTAATCGGGGGTATGGGGTGCTACAGCCTAATTTTCGCGGTTCTACCGGTTATGGCAAAGATTTTCTCAATGCGGGGAATAACGAGTGGGGAACAGGGGCAATGCAGCACGATATCACCGATGGTGTGCAGTACCTGATTGAGGCAGGGATTGCCGATCCGGAACGGGTGGGGATTGTGGGGGGCTCCTACGGTGGGTATGCCACCCTGGCTGGATTAGCCTTTACCCCTGATATTTATGCCGCCGGTGCATCTATTGTGGGGCCGTCTAACCTGATCACCCTGTTAAACTCAATTCCCCCCTATTGGGCGTCCCTAAAAGCTACCTTTGCGTTGCGTTTGGGTGACCCCAATAACCCGAGCGATCGCAACCGGCTAGAAGCACAGTCACCCTTATTTTCCGCTGATCAGATCCAGTCGCCGCTGATGGTGATTCAAGGCGCGAACGACCCCCGCGTTAAACAGGCTGAGTCCGATCAAATTGTGGTAGCCCTGCGAGATCTAGACCGACCTGTCGAATACCTGGTAGCCCCCGACGAAGGCCATGGTTTTCGGAAAGAGATTAACAATCTAGCCATGACGGCAGCCTTAGAACGATTTTTCGCCGAGCACCTGAGTGGGCGCTATCAGCCGGAGATGTCTACAGAGGTAGAGGCTCAGCTGGCAGCTTTAACCGTTGATGTGGCCACTGTTACGGCAGATGCTTCCACAGAGCCTGAGGAGGTTGCCGTTGATCCCGCTGTGTATGAGCGCTATGTCGGTACCTACCAACTGTTACCCAATATGCAGCTCGACATTCGCGTAGAAGAAGAACAGCTGATCGCTCAGGCCACAGGCCAAGAATCTTTTCCCCTTTACCCTGCGTCCGAGACCCAGTTCTTTGCCCGCATCGCCGATATTTTTATTCAGTTCGATGTGTCAACAGCAGAAACCGTTAGCGGTCTGACGCTTTATCAATCAGGGCAAGAACTCGTTGCCCCCAAGGTTGAAGAGTAAACGTCATTAAAAGTGAACAATCCTGTAGGGGCACTCCCTTGTGGATGCCCTTTGACGCCATAATCTGATTAATCATTAAGATATGCTTACATGAATTTTGGACTGATCAATCAATTTGTGTTGTTTAGGGCATACTCCATCTAGGGCATACTCCTTTTACTGAAAGAACTATTGCCAAGATGATTAATCATAAACATGAATGCAAGTTTCTGCCGAAAGAAACTTGCATTAGTTATGAGGAATTAAAAAAACATTCCACTTATTCAGATGCGTGGATTGCCATTAATGGGCTTGTTTACGACATTACGGATTTCATCCCCAAACACCCTTTTGGTGACACCTTTAGAGGGAATTTAGGGACAGATTGTAGCGGTTTTTTTTCGTCTGCACATGTTCGCACGAATGTAGAAAACCTCATGGAGAATGAGCATTTTTTACAGAAAAATGACATAAAACTAGTAGGCAAACTTGACGTCACCCAAGATTACTTATGCAAAGATAATGACAACAAATATTTAGATAGAATCGTTTATCAGAAACTATGCAATGATGAATTTTGGTTGGAGCTAAAAGCCAAGGTCCATGAATACTTGATAGAGAATGATGAATCGACTCATTACTCTGCACATGAGGGAATTTTCTATCTTCTATACTATTCCAGTATATTTGTACTTTTATCATATTTAACCTGGATAAATTCCTCAATCTTGTCAGCGACATTACTGGGATTCCATATGGTTTGTGTGTCAGCTGGTATGTCCCATATGGTTGCGCATTTTGGCTTCACGAGAAATAAGTTACTAAACTTCGTCGCTTTGTATCTGATGGATTTGGGCGGATACTCATGTTTAGAATGGCAAATTTCTCATCAAACCCACCATAATCAACCCCATTCATCCATAGATTATCAAACTAATCAATACGCCCCCATACGTATTCATAAGTATGTAAAGCATGGTAAGTACCACAAATATCAATATATTTATTTTTGGATAGGGATTTTATTTTATCATTTTCGTGTTTTTCCCATGGGCACTATTTGGCTCATTAAAAATAGAGAGTTTGTGCGTTATAAATATGAGGTGATCGCCCATATTTTTGCCAAATTAGTCTTTCTTTCACTTGTTGCTTATTGTGGATACATCAGTAGTATTTGGAATGCGCTGATTCTATTAACCATATATTCGATATCTTACTCATTTTTTGCTTTTATCTTGCTCTACAATGATCACGAAGAAACCCATAATGTTTTAGCAGTAAATGAAAATATAAATCTTTATCACAAGAAGTTTTCATGGGCTGAAACTCAAGTCAGAACATCTGGTAATTGGCATCCAACTAACTGGATACTATCCTTTATCGAATTTCATTATGGCTACTTTAATTACCACATAGAACATCATTTATTTCCGAGTTTTAAGCCAAGCTTACTGAAAAAGATAAGCCCAATCGTTAAAGGTGTATGCGACAAATATGATATTCCATACATTTCAACAACATTTTTTGAGGTTCATCGCTCATTTCAAAGGCATATCACAAAAATGGGGCTTCCCTAAAAGAGTAAAATGTGGAGCTGCTCCAGCTTAGGGGACCATCACAACTCACGCACCTCAGCACAGGATAAAAATATCGAGCACGATAGAGTTTGCCTGATGGTAAGAATATTTTTTCCCTTTAGTCCCACCTCTGCGTGAAATAATATTTTTTCCCTCGTTTCATCTGGATGTATGGTTAGATGAAGTCATTGAATGATACATTTTTTGAGTATATAAAATACTAGATTTCACCGTAAACCCGAGGGACTGAGTTAACTCAAAGAAATGTTCTTCATCGTTATGATTAAACGATGAATCGCCTATCTTATTTAAGGCTTGAACTACTGCAAAAACCTCATTTTTGTCATTTACTATAGGTAAACAGAGGATATTCCGGGTGAGACAACCCGTATCACGATCAACTTGAGGATTAAATCTTGCATCATTGTAGGGATCCTCAATATTCAAAATTTCTCCCGTTGTGGCCACATATCCTGCAATGCCAGAATCTATAGGGATTTCAATACTGATTAACTGATCATCTTTGCCGCGCGCATTTTTTGACCACAAAATTTTGCGACTATGATCAACTACAAAAAAGGTGACTTGTTCAGCTTGAAGCAATTGAGCAATTTTTAATGAAATCGCCTGAAAGGTAATTTGGAGCTTAGAGTTAAAGGACCGGTCTCTAAGCAGATTCATTGAACTCACGACTTGTTCTAATTCGTGATTGAGTTTATTTAGAAAATCAGAGAATTGAGATGCAGATAGAGGAGAGATTAGGTTATTAATCGCATTAATATCTGTTTCTAAAATAAATGACGTCAGGTTGCTTAAACCAAGCAAAAACTCACCTTTAGAAATAGACAAACGTCCATCTTCCAAACTAATAATACGATCCGCAATATCTAAAATACGGTTATCATGCGTCACTAAAATAATTGTGCAACCTTGCTGCTTTGCCAATTGTTGCATCAGTTCTACAACTTCACGCCCTGTGTGTCCATCGAGAGAGGCTGTGGGTTCATCGGCTAAAATGACTTGAGGTTTATTAACCAATGCACGAGCAATGGCAACCCGTTGCTTTTGTCCTCCTGATAGTTGCTCGGGGCGTGAGTATAGGTATTTTCCTAAACCCACTGCCTCTAGCGCAGCTTTTGCTTGGGCTTTGGATCTCTTGGCTGAAATTGGATATAGTGCTGCCGCCATTTCGACATTTTTGATGGCGTTTAGAGAGCTTAATAGATTATGGTCCTGAAAAATGAAGCCAATTTGGCGACGAATTTTCTCTAAACGACCATGACTGACCCCTCTCATTTCCTGCCCTAAGACTTGTAAACTGCCTTCCTGAACGGTTCGTAATCCGCCCATTAAGGTGAGTAATGTCGTTTTACCAGATCCAGAAGGTCCTGTCATAATGACAATCTCCCCCGCCTGAATCTCAAGGTATATATCAAATAATATTTGTCGGCGGAGACGTCCTGCACCGTAATAATGGCTTAGCTGATTGGCGACAATGGTGGATTCTAATGCCATTGCTTTTAGTACTTCAGAATTGTGGTAAATGCCTACGCAAAATTAAATCTACTCATACAACTTGCCGAAGGTAGTGGAGATTACTGAAAGAGTCAATGGAGCGCTTTTATTTTGGGCTCTAATGGTTTACCTGCCAGCCTTAGGGAACTCTATTAAGGCTGACAAAATAACTCATTCTCAAGCCAATGGACATGACAACTCGCCCCATAAGTGCGTGATCAGCAGCGTTCGGACCTCGGCTTCAACGTGTAAGCAACTTTAGTTGCATCAATCTGCTCAAGCGGAGTTTTCACTATGCGGACTTTCATCGAACATATTTTCAACAATAATTTTACAAAACCTTACCGAAAGCAACTCACTCAACACCCTAAGCTTTGGATGATTGCGTTGTTAAGTATGACGATGGCATCGGCCCTTGGTGCTTTTTTGATTAGTGGCATTGGCCGGGAGGACAATGTGGCTAGTCAGATTGCCTTGGGGGCTTTAAATGACTATGCTGAACCAGCGTCAGTCTCTGCCTTAGGTTTTTTGAAACCTGAAGATGAGGTGACCAATATATCAGGAGCTGTTTCACCTCAGGGAGCGCGGATTGATCAGTTACTAGTGTCTCAAGGAGAACACGTTAAAGCGGGTCAAATAGTTGCAGTTCTTGATAATGAACCTCGCTTGAAAGCCGCTTTGAAGAAGGCTAAAGCCCAAGTCAACATAGCCCGCTCCAGGCTTTTGCAAGTGGAAGCAGGAGCCAAAGAAGGAGAGATTAATGCATTGGCAGCTAAACTGGAAAATTTAGACGCTGAACTGCAAGGTCAAATTATTGTCCAACAAGCGACCATTAAACGATTAGAGGCAGACTTAGCCGGAAAAATGGCAGCTCAAAAAGCAGTTAACGATCGGATTTCAGCAGAGTTTATAAATGCTGAAGCCGAATGTACGCGGTTTGAGCATTTACATGCTCAAGGAGCAATTTCAGAGTCTGAGCATGCCTTAAAGTGTTTAGAAAAAGAGATTGCTTACAAGCAAGAAGTTGAGTCTGAAGCTACACTAACCCGCATTATCAATAGTGGTCAAGAACAAATAGTAGAGGCAGAAGCACAACTTGAGAGAACAATTAACACCATGCGATACCAGAAAGCGGAAACTCAAGCTACCCTCGACCAGAGTTCTGAAGTTCGTGACGTGGATATCGCCCTTGCCCAGGCTGAATTAGCAGATGCAATGGTTGGTGTTGAGCAAGCTCAGGCAGAGCTTGAGCTTGCCTATGTCAGGGCACCCAGAGCAGGTCAGGTCTTGAAAATTAGCACCCGGCCAGGTGAAATTATTTCCAATCAAGGCATTTTAGAGCTAGGTCAAACTCAGCAAATGTATGCGATCGCTGAGGTCTATGAAACAGATATTAGTCGAGTCCATATAGGACAGAAAGCAGCTATTACGAGCGATGCTATCCCCTACACATTGCAGGGGACTGTCGATGAAATTGGCTTACAAATTGGTAAGCAAGAAGTATTTAGTACTAACCCCGCTTTTGATGTAGATGCTAGGGTGGTAGAAGTCAAAATCCGTCTTAATCCAGAAGATAGTCAAAAAGTTTCAGGTATGACCAATTTGAGAGTTGAAACGGTAATTAAAACCCCTGGATAAGACAATTCTTTCCTAATATATTGGGGCAGGAGTAAGTAGAGGCTACTGTTTGATGAGGGCATACTGTGCAGGTTAGATTTTCATCCTGTCCCTCATATTTCTGAGGTTTCAATATGTTTCGGACATTCTCGGTCGCTTGGGCTCAACTATTGCACCAAAAGGTCCAAACAATTGTTACGATTCTGGGCGTTGCTGTTACTGCAATTCTACTGTTCATGCAGGTTGGATTCCGTGTAGGTCTCTTAGAGAGTAGTACTCAACTTCCTGCTAGTTTCCAAAGTGATATTGTTCTAATCAGTAACTCTTCTATAGCTTTTTCGGTTGCCGTACCGTTTTCGGAACGTCGCTTAAATCAAGTTCTAGCCTTTGAAGAGGTGGAATCGGTAACGCCTATCTATATCACAATGATTTTCGTAAAAAGGCTGGAAGAACAACCTAAGTTCATGTCTTCTATGCAAGTCATTGCCTTCCCCCTCAAACCCAATGTGATGGATGTGCCAGGGTTGGCAGAAAATTTAGACAAGATAAAAGATGATAATTTTTTCTTACTGGATGGAAGGTCGCGTCCAGAACTATCTTCATTAATTGCTGAAATAAAAAATAATGGTAGAGTCAGCACTGAAATAACAAGTATTGGCTTTGAAAGGAAAAAAGTTGATCTTGTGGGTTTATTTGAGATGGGTGCAAGCACCTTCTACAATGGTAACTTAATCACCAGTGAAGCTAATTTCTTGAAAGTCTTTGGCCTAGGTCAAGGAGAAATTATTGCTGGTTTAGTTCATGTCAAACCCGGAGTTGATGTTCCCCAATTAATATCTCGAATAAAAAGTTATCTGCCTGACGATGTGAAGATTATGTCTCGGAAAGAACTCATCAGGGAAGACAAGGCGTTTATAGAAACTAGCTCGCCCATGGGCATAGTTATTCTCTTCGCCATGCTTTTTTCGATTTTAATTGGAATTGTAGTACTATACCAAGTTCTTTATCAAAACATATCAAGGTTCGCTAAAGAGTATGCAACATTAAAAGCGATTGGCTATAGTCAACGATTTTTGGTGGAAATTGTGTTGGAGCAGGTATTTGTTTTCGCTATTTTGGGTTACATTCCTGGTTTTATTGCTTCTTGTTTTGTCTATGATGCGTTATCTGCAGCTACTAAGATGAAGTTTCTAATGAGCTTCAACATAGCAGCTTTTGTCCTGTTCGTAATTTTCTTTATTTGTACAGTTTCTGGAATTATTGCAACAAATAAATTGAAAGAAGCAAATCCTGTAGACGTTTTTAACTAGGGTTTGCTGATGATCACTCAACTCATCAATGTGGTAGCAGCGACCGATCTTTTTTGACATCACGAATATCCTGACTCTTTAGGGATACCCAGTCTCTATTAGAAGAGTTGCGGCTTGTTTTGCCTGTTGGGCAGCGTCTGAAGATTGCTCCATCATCGCGACAATGGTTGCTCCATTGATCAAAATCACCAGCTGTTGTGTGATTATTTCTGGATTCGGATGCTGCGTTGCTTTGACCAGGTTGAGCAGATAATCTTTAATCACTTGCTGATGTCTGAGGGATACCTGGTAGCCAGGGTGATCTGGATCGGCCAGTTCGACAGCAGAATTGATAAAGGCACAGCCGCGAAAGTTGGGTGCTTCAAACCATTCTTGCAACACATCAAAGACAACAAGCAGACGTTCGCGAGGCTCGGTGGTAATTTCTTCTACCCGGCGTGTAAACCAGTTGCCCCAACTTTCATCCTGCTGCTGAAGATAGGCTGCAATCAAGGCATCCTTGGACTTGAAGTTATTGTAGAGGGACATTTTGGCAACACCCGACTCGGCAATGATGCGGTCAATGCCAACGTTTTGAACGCCTTCTTTGTAGAAGAGTTCAGAAGCAGCCGTCAGGATGCGATCGCGAGCAGATGGGCGTTTAGTACGAGGCGGCATAGGCGCTATAACCAGTTAGTTCCGATCGTGTAGACAGGTCTGTATATTGTAAACGATTTAGTCTGGGATAAATTGGCTCCTTGGATAACTGCACCGCTTAAAAGCGTGTGACTCAAATCTGCAAAAAGGCAAGCAATATGGGGTGATGGGGGGATGCAATAGCTGCCAAATTTCTGCCATTGGGTATTAGTTAGATCTAAGTTCTTCCACATCAATGGTTGGATAGTTTGTGGGGATGCCTAAACAGGCTTCAATTTTAGTTGCAAACTCCCTTAAGTACTCTGTACTGATACATTTGAGCGTTGGTTCTGCATTGAATGTGGTGATGGACAGTTGATTTTCCCTGGCATTTTGCTGCTGTCTCTTTAAACAAGGTCGAGCGGGCACGTTCAGTTGAATCGTATCGGGCAAAATATCTTGGATCATCTGAATATACTTAGCTTGACTTTGTGAGTCCCACAGATTCGAGAGTGTTGTTTGGAGGGTGAGTTTGCCTGAATAGCTGTTAGAGAACTGGCAAAGGCTTTGAAAAATAGATTTCAGACGAAGCCGTGCAACAGGCTGATTGATGCCCTGAAGTTGCTGCTGGGATATGGCGTCTAGCTTCACAACAACGTGATCGGCTAACTGTAGATCAGCACAAACAGTCTGATCGCTCAGCAAACTACCATTGGTTAGAACCGTAATCGGCACCATTGTCTGTTCTTTAATACAGGCGATAATTTCACCCAGGTTGAGCGCTAATGTGGGCTCTCCACTGCCGTTGAGGGTGACAACATCAATGGCCCCCAAGGGCAGCAAGTCTGTAAGGGCTCGATAAATTTGCGGGGTACTCACAAAGATTTGACGCTGGCTCGTTTTGTGTTGAATATTGCCCAGATGACAGTAGATGCAATTAAAGGAACACGTTGAAATGGGTCCAACAGGATCAATCCCTAAAGATTGACCAAACTGCCATGATGGTACTGGACCATAAATGGGATTAAACGATGTGGAAGCCATGATGCTTTGCCTTCATTGTTACCCTAGCGTATCGTCCCTTTCATCGCTTCAGTATCGATGGTACGGAGCATATATAGACGCAATAAATCTCCTACAGTACCTGCCACCAGGGAAACTTTTCGCAAGAACTTCCATACCTTAGGCGCTGAACTCTCGGCAATGGTCTTCATTTTTAGATTTCGGGCAGCACATCGATCGAGGCGCTTAAAGAATTCGGGATGATCCACATCGAGAATCACGGGAAAAGCACGGGCTGAGGTGTTGTTGGTTTCTCGGATGACGTCGACATCAAACTGGGTGGCATTGAGACCCAGGGATTCGTAAAACTTGGTGCGCTCGTGGACGGTGAGGCTGTGGGTAGCAAAAACCGATAGCAAAAAGAAGCGACTCCAGAGGCGAGATTTCCAGGTGTTCCACATGCTGGGCTGCGATCGCAACAATGCCTTAAAGATATCGCCATGGCGGTTCTCATCCTGACACCAGCTCTCAAAGTAGTTAAACAGCGGATAAAAGTTATTTTCAGGATGCTGCTCTAAATGGCGATGGATCAAAATATAGCGCCAGTAGCCAATTTTCTCCGATAGATACACAGCATAGATAATCCACTCCACTGGAAAAAACGTATAGTTACGTTTCTTGGTGAGCTTACCGAGATCTAATGAGATATTAAAATCCGCCATGGCTTTATTCAGAAAACCAGCATGGCGAGCCTCATCTCGAGCCATCAGCGCAAAGATCTCTGCCAGCATCGGACTGCGTCCCTTCAGCTTACGCGACAGTTCTTTAAATAACAGAAACCCTGAAAACTCTGAAACACAGGAGCGCTCTAAATAATCAATGAAGGCCTCCCGTTCTTCCCCTTGAATATGATCCCAGACTTGCTTAAAGGCATCATCACGCACAAAGTGATGGCGATTATAGTCAGCCTTCATCTCTGACAGCATGGCTTTCAGATCCTCCTCCCCGCTAGAAAGATCTAAATTGGCAGCTTTTTCAAAGTCAGTGGTGTAAAAACGAGGGGTCAGTAAATTTTCCTCAACCTGGGATTTTCGGCTTGTGGCGATGTTCTCAGGGGATGATGCAGTGCTGACCATACAATTTTTTTCCTCAGATATCATTCATAGCTTTATAGCTATTAAAAGCATAGGCTGATTCAGTACAGATAACATAGACGTCATATTTTTTTATTTTCTCGAATTCTTTTAGCAACATCGTTAACCCTAGATGCATCAATTTTTTCCCCTCGGATAACTATGGTTTGGTGATCGTCCCAGAGACCCAAACTATCCTTAGAAAGTAAAGTTTTGAAAACAAACATAAGGTTAAATTGCTTAATCGCTATACGGTGATTAAAGCTAAACCCGTTGAGAAAGATTTGATCCATGAGTCTTCAAGTCAACCTACCAAAAGCTAAGGCAACTGCGTCTGCCGCTGATGTTCCAGTTCTGCCACCCAGCGATGGGCGTCAGCGCTTCAAGCAATATGTGCAAACATTGCAGGATGATATTTGTTCTGCCCTAGAGCAATTAGACGGCAAAGCAAAATTTCAAGAAGATAACTGGCAGCGTGATGGCGGTGGCGGTGGTCGTACCCGGGTGATTCAGGATGGGCAAGTTTTTGAGCAGGGTGGCGTAAACTTTTCAGAAGTGTGGGGAGATACCTTACCCCCCGGTATCTTAAGTCAACGCCCAGAAGCTGCAGGGAATGGATTTTATGCGACAGGTACTTCCATGGTGTTGCACCCGCGTAATCCCTACGTGCCCACAGTGCACCTCAACTACCGTTATTTTGAAGCTGGCTCTGTATGGTGGTTTGGTGGCGGTGTGGATCTAACCCCCTACTATCCCACGATTGAGGATGTGATCCAATTTCACTCCACCTTAAAACGGGCCTGTGATGCTCATCATCCGAAGTTCTACCCTGCTTTTAAGCGTTGGTGCGATGAATACTTCTATCTTAAGCATCGTCAAGAATCGCGGGGTGTGGGCGGTGTCTTCTTTGACTATCTGGATTACCGTGGCAATCTCTACTCAGGTCCTAATTTAAGTGGAGATGCGGCCGCCTATAGCCAGCAGGTAGGTCCAGTGACCCTCAGCTGGGAAGATTGGTTTGCCTTTGTGCAAAGTTGTGGCAATGCATTTTTGCCAGCCTATCTACCCATTGCAGAGCGTAATCAGAATAAACCCTATGGTGAGCGCGAGCGCGAGTTCCAGCTCTATCGTCGGGGACGTTATGTCGAATTTAACCTGGTTTATGATCGGGGTACTATATTTGGCTTACAGACCAATGGTCGAACTGAGTCTATTTTGATGTCGCTACCGCCTCTGACTCGCTGGCAGTATGGCTATAAGGCCGAAGCCGATACACCAGAAGCTGAGCTGACTAATCTCTTTCTCAAGCCCCAGGATTGGGTGAACTGGGTGCCAACGCCTTGATTTAATTGTCAAAGCTGCTCAGCAAGGGATAACAATGGGGATCTCCAACTACACTAATCATCTAGAGAGACTTTTACTCAGGAAGGCTCCAAACTCCTGAGTACGTTGCCTATCCCTTGCCTTTTCTCTTCCAATCGTTCTGTTTAAGATTGTCTCCGCTTGATCAATATTAATCATTTGAGGTATTTACAATGGATCACAATTTAGCATCCTGTCTTCGAGAAGGAACCCAACAATCCCATACCCTGGCGGAAAATACAGCGTTTATGAAATGTTTTCTCAAAGGGATTCTTGAAAAGGAACCCTTTCGGAAATTGATGGCTAATCTGTACTTTGTTTATAGTGCCTTGGAAGAAGAAATGCGTGGCCATGCTCAACATTCTGTGGTGGGTCCCATGTATTTTCCCTTATTAGAGCGGGTCCCTCAATTAGAAAAAGACCTTGCCTTCTACTATGGTGATAATTGGCGTGATGAAATTGCTGCATCTCCCGAAGGGCTTCGTTATGTAGAGCGCATTCGTGAGGTGGCTAAACAGAATCCTGCGTTGCTCATAGCCCATTCCTATGTCCGCTATATGGGTGATCTCTCTGGTGGGCAAGGGTTAAAGGCCATTACTCGCTCCGCCCTGGATCTGCCAAATGGTGTGGGAACAGCCTTCTACGAATTTTTAGATATCCCCACAGTGGAATCTCGACGAGCCTTCAAGGAAAAGTATAGAAACAACCTCAATTCTCTACCAATCGAAACCAGTCTGGCACAGCAAATTGTGGATGAAGCGAATTTAGCCTTTCAGATTAATCGAGATGTTATGCATGAACTGGAACCGTTGGTGAAGGAGGCTATTGGTGATCATGTTTTTGATCTAGTCACTCGCCAAGATAAGTCTGGCAGTACAGAACATCGCCACCATCATCAGTCTCCTGAAATGGTATAAGCAGACTAGCTGCTGAGCTTCAGAAATCTCCTCTTGTATGAACCTCCATGTCCCCCCTTTTGCGGGGGGTTTTTTTCGCTCTTCAATCTGAGATAGACATGAAATCTTTGCTTCAAACCGTTGAATTTGATGCCGATTTAATTCAAAAGTATAATCAGCCCTTACCCCGTTATACCAGCTATCCTCCAGCGACTGAGTTAACGGATCAATTCAATGCCCATGTGGTGGATGCAGCGTTTGCCACAGGGAACTACAAACAAACACCGCTTTCCCTTTACTGTCATATTCCCTTTTGCCAGAGCGCCTGTTATTTCTGTGGATGTAATACAATTGTCACCCAAAAGACAGCGGTGACAAATCCTTATCTGGACGCTCTCATTCGTAATATTGAGCAGGTTGCAAGCTTAACCGATTCACAACGAGTGGTCAACCAGCTTCACTGGGGTGGTGGGACTCCCAATTATCTAACCCTTGAGCAGGTGGATCGACTTTGGCAAGTTTTGCACCAACAGTTTTCCTTTTCTCAAGATGCTGAGATTTCCATTGAGGTGAATCCTGCCACCCTTAGCCGTGACTATATACTAGGCTTGCGAGAGATTGGTTTTAACCGCATTAGCTTTGGCATTCAAGATTTTGACCCCCGGGTGCAGGTGGCGATTAATCGTCTACAGCCAGAAGACATGCTTTTCCAGGTGATGGATTGGATGCGAGAAGCGGCCTTTGATAGTGTGAATGTTGACTTGATCTATGGCCTTCCATACCAGTCCCTAACCACATTTAGCGATACCATTACTAAAACCCTGGCGCTAGACCCAGATCGGATTGCAGTGTTTAACTTTGCCTATCTGCCGCATTTATTACCAATGCAGCAAAAACACATTGATCCGGCTACATTACCATCCCCATCGGAAAAGCTCGATATCTTACATATGTCCATTGATCAGCTGACTCACCATGGGTATCAGTTTATTGGCATGGATCATTTTGCTAAACCTGATGATGAATTGACCCTGGCGCAACAAACTGGTCAGCTACATCGCAACTTTCAGGGATATACCACTCAGCCTGAATCCGATCTTCTATCCTTTGGCATAACTGCCATTAGTATGTTTCAAAATGTCTATACCCAGAATTATAAACGGCTGAAGGGGTTTTATGATGCGATCGCACCATCGCCGACGGATCAGCTCACAGCCAAACACCTTCCCATTGAACGCAGCGTTGTTCTTAGCAAGGACGACATTTTGCGGCGGGCTATCATCATGGAATTAATGTGTCAGTTTGAGCTATCGAAAGCCGCGATTGAAGATAAATACCACCTCAATTTTGAGCAGGATTTTGATACATATTTTGCCCGCGAACGTCGGGATTTAGAAACCTTGGCCGCAGATGGTCTGGTGCGACTCACCCCTAACCACATTGAAGTGGCACCAGCGGGGCGTTTACTGATCAGAAACATTGCCGCTGTATTTGATACCTATTTGAGAAATCGCAAAATTCGTCAATTCTCTCAATCAGTTTAGGCGTTTGCCATTAAATCACCGCTAGATTACCGTCCGTTACTCATCACTCATCGCCCCATCCAAACGCTTCATCGGGCTTTGTGCTTATGGTTTATCCCTTAGAGGCTAAGTCAAGGGCCTGACTAGCCTCTAAGGGATAACACCAACAAAAAACTCGTAAAATGTCAGAAAAAAAAAATTGACAATTAGATAACCATTCAGTTATATATTTATATAGCTCAATGAGCGCTTTTAATTTTGTTTCGCTACATACCAAATGGATTCATGATGCATACACTTCGACCGTATCAATCCGTTAGTCCATGGGAACGCTTTTGCGCATGGATCACCAGCACTGAAAATCGATTATATGTTGGCTGGTTCGGGACCCTTTTGATTCCCAC
>NZ_QXHD01000003.1:734349-742825 GCF_011009555.1 Adonisia turfae CCMR0081
CCGTCACCCTATCTGCAGCCTTTTCCCATTCCTGGCAAACCTGAGACAGAAAATCCTGATGAATCGGCTCACTCGTTTCATAAAACTCTGCCGTTTCGCTGGTGCCATAAAAGCCAATAGCAGAAGCATTAACAAGCACCTTAGGCTTAACAGCCGCCTGACCGATGGCTTCGACAATTTTCTCTGTGCCGATGACACGGCTACTCATGATTTCCCGTTTACGCTCAGGGGTCCAGCGTTCTGAAATAGCCTCACCAGCCAAGTTAATCACGCCATCACAACCAGAAATTTCCGCCTGCCAATCTCCCGACTCTTGTGGAGTGTAACCAACGATCTCAACCTGATTAAACACAGATGCCGGGAATACTTTTCTGGCTCGCTCAGGGTTACGGGTAAATACTTTAATTTGATGCCCCGCTTCATGGAGCCGCTGCACTAAGCGAGATCCTACAAATCCGGTTGCCCCAGTTACTGCCACTTTCATTATCAAACACTCTCCTGGAACGGTTACACAGCTGGCTTTTCCTCCATGGTAGCTGCATTCGATCCCCGTTCATAACGAGGGGCAATCCAATCAAAGTCAATTTCGTTCAAGTAGTCTACGGCCCAGGTCGCACAGCGCTGCATCATGTGATACGGATAGATTTGAGCGACGCCCACGACAGGAATATTAGCCGCCTTAGCGGCTTCGACACCCGCAAAACAAGACTCGATCGCCAAACAGTTTTGGGGCGTTAGGGCCAACTCAGGATTCAACAGGTTCAACTGATCAATGGCGGCAAGATAGCTGTCAGGAGCAGGTTTGCTAGCCGCCACAGGCATATCACTAGCAGACACAACCAACGAAAACTGATCAGTGAGCTTTGCCGCAGTCAACACCTGTTCTACATCAGCTCGTTGGGCTCCAGTCACAATAGCTGTGACATATTGTTTGCTGCGAATTCGATACAACAGGTCATCTACCCCTGCATAAAGGGCAAGCTTAGGTTGCGATCGCAACCATTCCCCATAGCCTTCAGCCTTTTTCCGCAGTAGACCATCTAAGTAGTCATCTCGGACAAATCGGCCTCGTGTCTGCAAAATCGCTGTCAATCTGGCTCGGTCACTACGGCCAAGATACATCTCCTGGTATTCCTCCAGGTTAAACCGTAGGTTTTCCGACAACAGCAACTGAGCAATCAGCTGTGGATGAATGTCATCGTCATTGATGATGACGCCATGGAAACCCCAAAATACTGCCTTGAGCATTGTGACAAATTACGCCATTAGAGATCTTGACAAATACCTTTAACAAGGATTAGATCAGCGTTCTAACCCCGTCAGATAGACATTATTAAAGATGTACGTAGATAAGGCACCAAGTATGCCAATAACGCCTTAGTATTAAATATTACCCCCTTGGGGAATTAGCTTCGACCTTCCGGTTTAGTCCATGAGGTTTGTAACTATGCATCTGCTTTCCGAAAAGACTTTACTTAGTCAAACATCCATTCCAGTGATTTTACAGTGGTGGCTTCGGCGTAAGCGACTTGCTAAATCAAGGAATGTACTTAGTAATCCCGTTGTAAAAAACGTGGATTCTAATTATTTAGATAAGTATCAACGACTTATGGATGTGTACGCTGTCGTTAAATCTGGTGGTGCTGTAGCCCAGATCCAGGCCGCCAATGAGTATCGGGATCGTGAACGCGATGCCATCACTCGACGCCTCAGCCAAATTAGTAATCAGCCTGAAGCCACAGACGAATATCTTCGCTTACAGCAAGAAGCGCAAGAACTAGAAAGCTCCACTCTTTGGAGAATTAATCAACTCAAGGATATTCATCCTGAGGAAGAAATGGCTGTGCGTGAATACTTACCGCAGATTGAGCAGGTTTTGATCCGATAAACACACCATAGGACAATGTAGAGGCGTTCTATGAAACGTCTCTACCTGTGGATAAAAATAATACCTATGGAATCGTTGGACGTCGTCGTCATCGGCAGTGGCATTGGTGGCTTAGTAGCCGCAGGCTTACTCACTCGCTACGGTCGGCGGGTTTTGGTGTGTGAGAGTCACACATTACCGGGTGGTGCGGCCCATGCATTTCAGCGTCAGGGGTTTACCTTTGATTCTGGGCCGTCTTTTTACTGTGGTCTGGCCGATCCGACATCCTGTAACCCGTTGCGAGAGGTGCTGAATGCCTTGGGGGAAAAGGTTAACACTGTCGCTTATGACCCACTGGGACATTACCACTTCCCCGAGCGCACGCTGGCCATTTATGGTGATGCCAAACGATATCAGGCCTCTTTAGCTGAGTTCAACCCTCAGGCAGCGCAAGAACTCCAGGCCCTAACAGACAAAATGCTAGCGATATACCGTCCCCTAGGGTCAATCCCCGCCTTAGCCCTACGGGCAGATGGTTGGCTGTTTCCGCTACTAGCCCAACGTTTCCCTACAGCTATGCTGCAGATGCTCCCTCAACTTCGGAGCTTAGGGCGTTCGATGGGAGATTTTGTAGATGAAACAGTCCACGATCCTTGGTTACGGCAGTTGATTGATCTTGAATGTTTTTTGCTTTCAGGTATGAAGTCCCATGAGACTGTTGCCCCTGAAATGGCATTTATGTTTGGGGAGCGAGCGGCATCTGTCATTGACTATCCCATGGGGGGTAGCGGCGCTTTGGTGGATGCCCTGATCCGAGGTTTCAAGCGCTGGGGTGGCGAACTGCGCTTAGGTACCCATGTCAGCAAAATTTGGACCGACCGGAATCAAGCACAAGGGGTGATTCTCAAAAACGGTGAACGCATACGCGCTGATAAGGTGATCTCGAATGCCACCCTATGGGATACCTACAATCACCTACTGGACGACACTGATCTGCCCATGGGCTATCGTCAAAAGTCTTTGGAGACACCAGCGGTTGATAGCTTTATGCATCTCCATCTAGGCATCCAGGCTGAGGGTCTAGATGATTTAACGGTTCACCATGTAGTGGTGCATGACACAGACACAGACATCACCACCCCTGGTAATACCTGTATGATCTCTATTCCGTCTGTGCTAGACCCCACATTGGCTCCCGAAGGACATCATGTGGTGCATGCCTACACGCTAGAGCCCTGGCAAGACTGGCAGCGGGATGCAGGCTATGGAGCCAAAAAAGAAGCAAAGGCAAAACCATTGATGCGGGCATTGCAAAAAGTGATTCCAGATATTTGCGATCGCATCACTCTCAAACTCATCGGCACCCCGCTTACTCACCAGCGGTTTCTCCGCCGCCACCAAGGCACCTACGGCCCCGCTATCGCCGCTGGGCAAGGCCTATTCCCAAGTTGTAAAACCCCCATTAAAGGGCTTTATCGAGTAGGAGATAGCACCATTCCGGGTATCGGTGTCCCCGCCGTCGCTGCCTCAGGCATTCTCTGCGCCAACAGTCTAGTCAGCCCCAGGGAATCGGCGGCCTTATTAGATCTACAACGATCCAAATCTACCTAATCAATTCAAACCCTATCCTACTTAGATCCAAGGTAATCTCATAGGCCAGTAGAGCACCGTAATCGACACCTGCTCTTGGCGCAAATAGGCCATCATCCGACGATGTGCATTACCCACCGACTTGCGCGCATCAAAGGTTTTTAAATGTACCCATGAGCGCAACGTTTCTCCTTCAGCACGAGCTTGCTCAGGAGCCACCGTTCTTAACCAGCCCTTAACACTTTCAGGTAAAGTTTGGGTCATGCGTATCGGCAACATTCCCGTAGAAAACTGCTGTGCATAAGCTGGCTCCAAAAAGACGTTATAGTTTTTCGCCCCAGACGTGTGCTGCATCGTCACACTCAAGGAAAGCGCCCTTAAATATTCCCGTAGAGTAGCGGCCTGCTCACCGGACAATTCTGGCATAAACGGAATCTGAGTCAGCGCTTCATTCACATTTTCCGGATCGCCCACACTGAGATGGGTGCCGCCAATCACCGCAACTAAATGATTATCGGGTCCACTCAATTGATTAAACGGCCCTAGCTGTTGAGCTAATGTAGGCGTCACCCCATCCTTAGTGCCGGTCAAAATAACGCTGGGTACATTGACATCCGCCAACCCCTTACGACCAAATAATCGACCGACCAGCGGATTCATTGCTATCACTTGGATAATGCGGGAATCTCTCAGATCCGCTGTTACCTCAGGTAGCTCGACTGCCGCACACTGTAGCCAATCGGCAGGCGATAAGCCCACTGGCGTCAGACTGTCACAAAAGG
Organism: Adonisia turfae CCMR0081; assembly: GCF_011009555.1. Taxonomy (GTDB): domain Bacteria; phylum Cyanobacteriota; class Cyanobacteriia; order Phormidesmidales; family Phormidesmidaceae; genus Leptothoe; species Leptothoe turfae. The sequence continues at coordinate 738,589 of NZ_QXHD01000003.1, forward strand.
AAGGCAAAGCAGATAAATCTAGCTGTGCTCCCGCTAAAGCAAAACCGGTATAGCCGCCTAGAGAATGGCCAATCAAGACTACCCGCTCGGTATCAAATTTACCCTCCAACATGGGTGACACCTGTTCCATCCAATCCAGGCGGTCAAGAACATAGCTGACATCACGCGGACGATCCAAAAATTCGCTAGCTGGTAAAATGCGGCTCGGCTCTTCCACTGCCGTCGGATCCAAGGGAGTATTACTGAGGGCTTCAACATTACTGCCCACATGCTCCACAGCCACCACCGTGAAGCCATAGGAAGCCAAATGCTCACCCACATAGGTGAGAAAATGCCGATCGGCAGCAAACCCATGGGACAAAACAACCAGCGGTGCCTCTTCCACAAAGGCTTCATCTGGCACATATACATCCAGCGGAATTAGCCGGTTGCGATCGCTATCTACAAACTTATATGAGCGCTGGGTCACCCCCATGGGACCTACCGTTGTGGGGTCGATATCGTCAGGTAGGTCAATGTCATCGCTCACCAGCAGTTCTTGCTCTAGTACGCTACTGAGCGCGTCCCCTTCTAACCGGGACAGATTAAGCTGCGATACAAGTGCTAATGCCGACGTTAGGTCTACATCTAACGTGTCTTGGGGCACTGCCCTCAGTACCCCAAGCATATTCAAACCATTGGTCTGTTTAGCCGCTAAACGAATCGCGCCCCGAATTTGCTCCACAGTTAATCCTGGCGCAACACGAGCTAAAGAATCCAGTAATAACTCACCGTTGGGCGATGCCAAAATATCAGCCACCATGCGATCCGCCATCGCCGGATCAAGCACCACCCGATTATTTAGCATTGTTCGAAGTTCAGGTGTTAGAAAAGACTCATAAAGCCGCAGTCGATCTGGAACCTGGCCAGTTTTAGCAAATTCTTCAAGATCGCTAACATAGAGCGTCTGCTTAATTGGCCCTACTTGAATATTCACCCGCTCGGCCGCTTGCACTGGTCCACATATCGCCACCCCTAACGCTACAGCGCTACCCCATACTACTGACTGCCATCGCTTCAACGTCATCAGCTTTGAATCGTTTACAAACGTCAAAAACTGGGCCAGTCGAAGCGGTTGAGCCGCCGAACGAGCAGAATGGATCATAGTTGAACGGGAGTGGGTAAGCGAACGATTGGAAAGCGAGTTCCTAATCACAGGAACATAGCCCTACCAACAGCCATAGAATCGTCAAATCATAACTAACATAGCAATCAAAACTAGAAGTTATCAGTTGCTAAGATAGCGAACCGATTTGACTCCAGTAAGGGCTAATAGATTACTTCACCATAATTAGCCTTAACGCCGGACGTCTCATTGCTAATTTAAGGTTTGCGTATGCCTATTATGTTTGCTGTTTATTCACACTTCACAGATTGGCTCATACCAAACACTAGCAACACCCCGGATATTACTTAAGAATGACCACTCAACGAATCATTGGCATGATGGGGCCAGGCAGTAATGTTACCGAGTTAGTTTTACGTAACAGACGATGTAAAGCTTTATGTCGAGTACCTCAGGCCAGCGTTGGAGCAGAAAAATTAAACATCCCAAACCAACTACCGACTTCGCTTTAGATCCGTCTGAAATCCTTGTCGCTGAAGCAATCGTCGCCGTCTCTGCCGAGCCAATGCCTGTAAATCCACATTCCGATCGGTTTCATCGACAATCTCACCAATCAGGACTTCCAACACATCCTCCAGGGTCACTACACCGGACACGCCTCCGTACTCATCAACCACAATCATTAAGTGCTCACGAGCCGTCTGGAAAGTTTTGAGTAGCTTATCAGAACGCTCAGTGGCCGGAATATATCGAGCCTGACGCATACAGCTAGTAACCGGATCTTTGCCGCGTCCCTGAACTAACGCTGCCAATAGCTCAGCTTTTAGGGCCACACCTAGCACGTCGTCCAAGTCTTCTCCCGTGACAATTATGCGGCTGTGCTGCGACTGCATGATTTCTTGCTGCGCTGATTCAAGGGATTGATTGCCTTGAATATAGGTAATCGCTACCCGAGGCGTCATGATGTCTTCCGCAGCAATGTCATTCATCCGAAAGACTTTTTGAATCAACTCAGCCTCGTCATCTTCAATCAAGCCTTCTTGATAGCCCAACATTGCCAGCAGCTTGATTTCAGCTTCGTTGGTAACGGGGCGTTGATTGCCTTTGATCAAGGGTGCAGTTAATTTCTCTAGCACTAAAATAATCGGCGTCATCAGCCAGGTGAGGCTGCGGACAGGCATTGCCACAAACAAAGCAAACTGCTCGGCATATCGTTCGCCAATGGTTTTGGGGACAATTTCGGCAAACAGAATGATCAAAAATGTGAGGATGCCAGAAAAAATGCCTAGCATCAGATTGCCAAAAAGCTCCGCAGCAATACGACTGACGACAAAACTGCCGACTATATTAAATACATTATTGAGGATAACGATGGTAGCAATGGGGCGGCTGACCTTTTCTCGAATAGCTAGTAAGGCAAGCGTCGCTGGGTTACGATTTTGAGCAAGCTGTCGGGCTTTGAGTAGAGGAATGGACAGCAGTGCCACTTCAGTACCTGAACAGATTGCGGAACCGATGATAACGATCAAAACTGCGATCGCAAGTTGGGCCATGGTGGAAGGAGAAACAACATATCAATAATCAACGGCGAAGGATTGCTATGATTCTGGACTAAGCGTACACAATCTACCTATACGCGTCGCACCCATGAGACATGGGCATTTTGAAAAAGCAGTGGCTAATTCACAATACCGATCCTTTGCACAATGGCACTAGCGCGGATTTGCCGAAGTCTCAATGGTTAACTCTAATAACTCTAAATATAGTTGGCTTACTCCAAATAAATACACAAGCAAACCCAGGTTTTCTAACATCATTGATAATTAAGCTTTAGCCCTAAATATCCGACAGTATTGCAGCAGTTCTGTACTCTTTTAACGATTAGCACCTACTATCTCCATGAGTGAAATCATCCTTGATGTCCGCAACTTAAAAGTCGAATTCGATACCGCCAACGGCGTGATCAAGGCAGTTGATGGCATTTCATTTCAGGTCAAACGGGGTAGAACTCTAGGCATTGTAGGTGAGTCAGGGTCAGGTAAATCGGTCACGTCGTTGTCTGTCATGGGGCTAGTCCCTAACCCTCCAGGTAGAATTACCAACGGCGAAATCCTTTTCTCAGCCCAAGCAGACGCTGCTCCTACCAATCTGTGTCAGGCTTCTCCTAAACAGATGCAAGATTATCGAGGCAGCCGGATATCAATGATTTTTCAGGAACCCATGAGTTCCTTAAATCCGGTCTATACCTGTGGATTTCAGCTCATTGAAGCCATCCAGCAGCATCATAATGTAACCAAAGCAGAAGCAGAAGCCAAGGTTATTGACAGCCTACAGGAGGTCAAGCTGCTGCCCAGTGACGAAGAATTGGCCACACTCGTTGCGACAGAACAGCAACTTAAGGACCGCAATGCTATTGCCCGTGGAGTGCAGCAGCGCAAAAAGGCTATGCTCAAGCGCTATCCTCATCAGCTCTCTGGGGGACAGCTACAGCGAGTTATGATCGCGATGGCCATTGCCTGCGATCCAGACCTCCTGATTGCCGATGAGCCCACTACCGCGCTCGACGTTACTGTCCAAGCTCTGATTTTGGACCTGCTGCGAGATCTGCGGGACCGGCGCTCTATGTCGATGATTTTTATTACCCACGACTTGGGCACCATCGCCGAAATTGCCGACGATGTGGCCGTTATGTATCGCGGCAAAATTGTTGAATACGGGTCTGTGGATAAGATTTTTGCTAATCCAGAGCATCCTTACACAAAAGGGCTATTGGCCTGCCGTCCCCGACCTGAGCAACGGTTACGCAAACTCCCCACCGTAGCTGACTACATGCAGGTTCAAGATGAGCCCAACGGTGAATTTAAAATCTTTGCTCGGCATTTTGACAACGATGAGGCAGCAACTCTGACAGCACAGGTCACGGCAGAAGAAACAGCCAGTCGTCTCGAAAAGCTGGGGGGTGAGCCGCCTTTAATCACGGTACAAAACCTAAAAGTCGGTTATCCAGTCAAAGGAATGTTTGGGCAGACGACTCGCACCTTTATGGCCGTAGATGATGTGTCTTTTGAGGTGTACCGGGGTGAAACGTTTGGTCTGGTGGGTGAGTCAGGGTGTGGGAAGACGACCCTGGGA
>NZ_QXHD01000003.1:742835-759667 GCF_011009555.1 Adonisia turfae CCMR0081
GTGTACCACTGCTAATTTGAGCTCCATCCAGTAATTCTAAGTTAGTAACTTTAAGCTCAACATTACCAGCCTGCCCTTGTCCACCTGTTGTAATAGCACTAGATACGCCGCTAGCAACACCAGTAAGAGGGGAACTCCCCGCGATTCGAGCGGTACCACGAATATCTAAAACAACATCTCCTCCATTGCCTATACCATCTACATCGGCACTTATTTCAGCACCATTCAAAACTTCTAAGCTACCCGCATTAATCCGTACATCTCCTCCATTAGCCATCCCAACAAGATTACTAGCATTATTAAAAGCAATAATGCTAGTAGCTCCACTAATTCTACCTATAGGATCAGGGTCTCTACCGTCAAACCGAACCGTTTCACGGACATCTAAAATTACATCACCTGCATCACCATTTCCAAAAGTATTTGTGCTGAGGACTGCACCGTTAAGAACGTCTAAATTTGTTGCACTCAGCATCACATTTCCACCCCGACCTGGAGTATTTGATGCATATTCACTTGTAGCTTGACTTGCTTGATCAAATCGAGCGTTGTCACGAATATTGAAAATAACGTTGCCTGCATTACCAAGACCGCCAAAGTTAGAAGCGGATAATATGGTGCCGCCGAGAACCTCTAAATCATTTGCCTCTATGCGGATTTCGCCAGCCTGGCCCTGGGAATCAGATTGAATATTTGCAAAGATTCCACTAAAATTTATAACAGAATCATCACTATCAAATCGAGCAGTTTCACGGATATTGAGAGTGATATTTCCAGCATTTCCTATGCCAAATGTAGAAGAGCGCAGCGTTGCACCATTGAGAAGTTCAAAATTACCGGCTTTAATATAAATATCACCAGCTTGCCCCTGGCTATTCTGTTGAACATCGTTAAAAACGCCACTATCGACACTAGTTAGAAAGTCAATTCCATCGAAGCGAGCATTTTCCTCAACCTCTAAGTGGATATTACCCGCATTACCCGTACCAACAGTTGAGGCACTAATTTGTGCTCCACTAAGTACAAGTAAGTTTTCAGCATTAATTCTTATCTCGCCACCACGTCCTTGAGACCCTGAACTAACACCGCTAATAACCCCACTAGGTTGTCTAAGAATTGGATTGGCAGACCGTCCTTCTAATAGAACGGTATCCTCAATATTGAGAGTGATATCGCTGGCTTCACCATTACCCAATAGCCTGCTATTTATCTGTGCGCCATTTAGCACCGATAGATTTCTTGCAGTAATTCTAATATCTCCAGCTGTTCCTTGCTCCCCAACGTCAATATTGTTGAAAATGCCTGATGAGAGAAAGCTACCAAGGTCTTCTAAGATGACACTTTCATCCGCTACTAGCACAATATCTCCAGTACCACGTGCACCTAATATGGTGATATCTGTATCAGTGACGGTAATATTGTTGCGTGAGTCTAAAAATATGGAACCACTATCTGGAGATATAATTCTAAGACCTAACTTGGCAAAACCTAGTCCTGTTGGGTCATTACCAATAACTTGAATATCGCCACCAGGTAGTGCCGTGTTTGGTTCATAACGATTTGTCAGCAATATGTTTCCATTTGGCTGATTACTAATATTGATACTCCCGATCTCAATGTCAGCGCTAGATGGATTAGCTGTTATGGCAGGATTAATTGGCAAAAGTAAACTATTAACAAATGAATCGAAGATCCCTTGACCTGATGGATTCTCAGCAGGGATTACACCTACAGCATCTGGTCTAAGGCCTGCTCTGATATCAATGGTTGGCTGTGCACTACCATCCACCTCAACAATTGTTCCATCAGAAAGTACGATGGTTTCTTGCAAAAAATCGACACCTGCAGTGCCTGGGTCGGGAGCTATGATAGTTGCACTCGTAAACGTTACTGAACCTCCAGCTAGAATATGTAGCGAGCTACCCCTATAACTATCAAACTCAACATCCCCAAGACTCCGAATAATGGGGTCAACCGGACTATTCAAATTACCTGGAGTATTGTCTAAATTCTCAATACGGAAATTACCACCACTAAAAAAGTAGGCGTCACCATTAACGGGTTCTGGTGAGCGTAACACCATATTGCCATAGGAAAACAACTGACTGTCTGGGTGGGTTAAGGCAACAATATCCACATGCTGGTTGCCCTGCACTAACAAATCTCCGCCTGCCAGGGCAATAAACGGATTGTTTGCCGTATCTCGAATTTTAACGATATCGGTGGCTAACAGCGAGACATCTCTCACACCAGCCACCTGAGCTGCCAGGTCCAAATTCTGGCCTGCCAGTACTAAGTCTGCGCCCGCTGTTACCTGACCACGGTTGGTGATATCGCCTGAGTTATCAGTTAGATGGTTCCAAAATAAGACGCTGGGGCTAACGGCTAGCAGCTGACTTTGCCCAGGCGTAACAGCACTAAACACACCGTCACCAACATCAACCGCTGTCGCTGTTGTTGCATAAAATGAGCCGGTCACATCTAAACTGACATCTGGCCCAAACACAATGCCATTGGGGTTAATCAAAAACAAATCAGCCGTGCCATCCACACCCAATGTGCCAAAAATGTCGGAGCGATTGTTGCCAGTCACCCGACTTAAAATTGATTCAATCTCTGCTGGATTGGCAAAGTACACTCGCTGATCGTTAGCGACCGTAAACGCATCAAAGCTGTGGAATAAATTTGGACCCCGTGCAGCACCTCCCTCAATTAAGTCTGCTAGGCTACCTTTTACCAACACGTCAGTTGAGACAACAGAACCTTCTGCCCCTAGGGTTTGATCTGGAATGAGCTGTGCCTGGATTGGCTCACTCCAAAGGGCTGCAACCGCTGCTAGCAAACAGGACCAATATAATTGAGGGCTTGACATACACGAGTCAGTAACCGGCAATAACAGAAATCTACCATGGCTTTTTGATGCCCGATGCTACGGACAGATGTCACTCAACAAAACGTTGTATGCACCTGTTGCAAGCATCTATTGTTTTTGTCATGACCATTGACTTTACGGATAATAAAGCTGTCATATGCACAAATAAACAGCGGCGATGGCAGAAACAGGCAATGGGACTTGGCTCAAATCAGCACTGAGCTTGGGCACAAGCGGAACATCATGGGTTTGTGGGCTCGTTACGATCGCAACAAAGAGTTACATCAGTAAGTTGAGGTTTTTGTGATAAAAGCACTTGTAGGGCCAACCGCACTCTATCTCTTCATTCAACGATGGCTACGTCAGCGTCAAGCCTGGCAGTGGTGGCACGATCAACAAATCGCCCGACTCCATAAACAGGCAGAATCCATTCGGGATAACTTACTACAAGAAACGTTTGCCTTTCGACGCTATTTAGAAACCACGTTAACAACTCAGCCCGATGCAAAACAAGCTGAACAATGGTTAGAACGCTTTCAACTGTTTTACGCTGACTTAGAAAAACTGAGTAATCAGCTATCTCCACCGTTTATTGCTGACAGTTTTCCTTTAGCACTACAGCTGATGATACAAAATTGGCAATGCACTCAACCCGGTCTGAGCGTAAAGCTAGAGGTTTTATCAGACTGGCCTGAACAATCCTTTAACAAGAATCAGATTATTCTCTCAGTGATTACGGGATTGATTGAATTACTGATACCTATGGAAAATTGTATGCAGCAGCTTTCCATAAGCTTAGAGCATCACCATAAGCGATACACTCTGACCTTGAAATACCCCGACTACTCGCCTACGGATGGCAAATCTTTGATAAATACCCCCGAGATAAAACATCTTAAGGAAGTTTTCCATACCTTAGTGGCAGGTCGTTTAGAGATTGTCACTGATAAATTTGGTCTCAAAGGCCAACTGCAATGGCCAGTGGATGACTAGTCGTTGATTTGAGTCGCTGAAATGGGTGCTTCATGACGTTAAATATCACGGACATCTTGCTTAAATCGGTCAAAATTACTATGCGGATACCACCATCAGCTATGGGGTTAGTCGTATGCTTTATTTTACAATCTAACTAATTTTGATAGGCCAATTATCTACGTAAACGATTGATAACTTCAAGGAGATCACTGGAACATGGCTCAAGCATCTACAAAGACATTTGTGGTAGTAGATGATCACGATTCGGTCTTAGAGGGCACATGCCGTGTATTAAAGGCTCAGTATCCGGATGCAAAGATTACGACTGCGGGTCAAGCAGATGGGGTTGAAGCTCTGATTCAGGATGTTCAGCCTGATTTGGTGGTGATGGATTTATCAATTCCTGAACGAAAAGGAGATAAAGCACAGACTGAGACGGGCTTACATTTATTGCGATCGCTACTGCAAAATCATCCTACACTCCACTTCGTCATACAAAGTGCCCATGTAAAAAGCCTGGTGCGGCTCAAGTCCATGATTGACAAACACCAAGCTGGCTTCACCATTGCCGACAAAAGTCTATCCAGTTCTGAAATGCTCATTAAAATTGACTGGGCTTTGAATGGACTCCTCTACACCCCCCCCGAAATGCGATTGGGTATCGAGGTCAAACCCGAATGGTTGCAGGTGCTACAGCTAGCATTTACCAACGGCTTAACTGACAAAGCTATTGCCAAGCAAATGAATGTGGCGGAAAGAACCGTCCGTCACTATTGGACTAGAGTGCAGGATGCCCTTGGCGTTTATCCTGATGAAGGCACCAATATTCGCATCCAAACCTACAATAAGGCCCGTCAGATGGGTCTGTTGGACTGAGTGTAGTTACCGATGAAAGTCTCCTGGTCTTCTCCTAGTTGGCAACTCAGGCTTTTGCCAGGGTTATCTATCACTGGGTTCATTGTTTTGACAAGACTACTGGGTTTGCTGCAGCCCCTAGAGTGGAAAACCTTAGATCTCAGTCTAAAATGGCGGCCTGCTGAAGCCACTGACCCACGCATTACCTTACTTGCGATTACCGAAGAAGACATTCAAACAGCCCTTGATTATCCCATCTCGGATCACACCCTGTCAGAATTTCTTGAAACTGTGCAATCCTATAGCCCTCGCGTAGTGGGTCTGGATATTTTCCGAGATCAGCCGGTGGGTGATGGCTATACAGCTTTGGCCCAAACGCTACAATCTTCCGACAATATTGTTGGCATTCACAAAATCGATCCCCGGGCCACCGTCCCACCGCCCCCATCGTTACCCGACAGTCAGGTAGGGTTTGCCGATGCCCTCGTCGATCAAGATGGTTTCTTAAGACGGAGCCTTTTAGGGGCAGCCGACAAAGCGGGAAACTATCAATTTTCATTCACCATTCAGTTGGTGTCCTCCTATTTGGCTAACGATGGCCTCAGCGTCGAGAATGGCATGCGCGATCCTGAAACCATGCGATTTGGATCAACAGAAATTCCTCGCTTTCAGAGCAACACAGGGGGCTATATTCGTGCCGATCGAGGGGGGAATCAAACCTTAATCAATTTTCGAGCGGGGACTCAACCGTTTGAAAAAATCACCTATAAAGCCTTGATGGCGGGTCAGGTAGAAGCAACGCTAATACAAGATCGCCTGGTGCTCATTGGCTACACGGCAGAAAGTGTGAAGGACTTTGTCAGCTCAGCGGCCATTGCGGGGGTAACCCCCAGCCTGGTGCCTGGTATGGATGCTCAGGCCCATGCAGTTAGCCAAATTTTGAGTGCCGTCATCGACGGTCGACCTTTTTTGCGTGGGATGCCAGATGGGATTGAATATCTTTTAATTTTGGGCAGTGGCTTAGGCGGTATGATTCTGGCCCAATGGGAACGGAAACCAGCCGTGCATTTTCTGGTGATTATCGTCATCAGCGGCGTTATTTTACTCGTCAGCTACGGGCTGCTGCTGACGAGCTGGTGGCTGCCCGTTGTCCCCGTCGTGGCTGCATTTTTATTGAATGCGGCTGTACTGTACCCGTTTTATCAAGCCCAGGCTCAGTTGCGATCGCAACTCAACGATCGTCAAAAGCTGATTAACCAAACCTACAACACCATTCACAATGGCCCCCTGCAAACCCTGGCCAAAATGATCAGCACCTGGCCAGAAAGCCAGCCAGCCCCAGACGCCCTACGCCCTGAGCTACACACCCTGAATCGGGAACTGCGCGACATCTATGACACCATGCGTCAGGAAATATTGTTGCCCACAGGCCAGCTGGTATTAACCGGGCAGCAATCCATTGATTTGCAAATGCCCTTAGACGAGCTACTGCGCGAAGCATACCAAATCACCCTAGAGCGCCATCGAGAGTTTTTTGAACCCATACTGAAAATTGTTGCCTTTGAACCCCTGGACGATCAGCAGTTGAGTATTGATCAAAAACGAAATTTGGGACGCTTTTTAGAAGAAGCCTTGATCAACATTCAGAAATACGCTCACGGTACAACCCGACTCACCATCGACTGTCGTCAAAAGGATGGCAACAATGTTATTCGCGTCCTCGATAATGGGAGCGGCCTTAAACCGTCTGCACCCAAGACGTTAGGAGGGTATGGCACTAAACAAGCAGAAACCTTAGCCCGTAGTCTCAATGGCACATTCAACCGCACCCACCACAAACCTAAGGGTGTTTGCTGTGAGCTGCACTGGCCTATTTATCGGCCTCTTTGGCAACGATGGTTGCCTTAAGTAGCCGATAGTTGCATATTTCTGCCACGAAGTTAGACAAACTTGGCAACGAATTTGTCTGGTTTCTTGCATGTGTCTGGTCAGCAGCTTCCGTACAGTAAAGTCAACGACGTAAGGAAGTTAAGGCCATGCAAATCGACAGTTTAAGTGATCTAATTCAAAAAGGATTTTTACTCCTGTTAAACTTTGTGGATGACATTGCAATTTTTACACTGACTCGTTTAGGTTGGCAGTGGGTTTGGTTAGAGTGGTTAAGTACAGCTTTGCTAATCATTACCCTGGTGTATTGGAGTATCCGTCTCTGGAAATACTGCAAACATCTTCAACGTCAGCACTGTGTGCCCAGAGTTGAAATCGTTTAGTTGCTTAGGTCAGTTCATCTACGACTATGATTGCGCCCCAATATCGTTCTGCATTGCTAAGGTTTACGTCGTTTTTTATCCTTAGTAGTTGGTATTTATCACCTGTAAGCGATGGGGCTCCGCAATTTAACACCGTAGAAACCGATACTTATCATCACGCTCAAGCTGAATTCACACCGCCTGATGATGCTGACATCGACAGGGATTCCATTATTACCTCCACTGGCACGTATTTTCGTCCCCCTACGGATCCAACGCCCACATCGGCTCCCCGCACGTCTACAGGCACTCGTCGTGGCGGCTGCTTAGGTCCCACGGCCACAGCATTTACCATCTTTGGACCCAATACTCCCGATACAATTTTGGGTCGTACTACATCTGAGTCTCCTGTATTTGTCTGGCATCTACCTGAAATCGACGCAACGTTTCCAATTATTTTTCGCCTGTTGGCCCCAGATGAGAACGATATTCCCATTCCCATCTATGAGAGCAGCCTCACCTATAGTGCTGGGTTTATGACCCATCAGCTACCTCCCTCGGTAGCTACGTTATCAACGGGTGTGGAATATCGTTGGCAGGTGATTATTGAGTGTAATCCTGAGTATCCAGCCCAAGCGATGCTACAGGAGCTGTCGTTTGAGGTGGTCCCTGATACTGTTGAGCTCTCTCAGGCATTGGCAACCGCTACTACAGCGACTGAAAGAGCCGTAGCCTATGGACAGGCTGGGGTTTGGTACGATGCGATCGCACAGGTTGCCCAAGCAACAAGCTTAGGCGAACAAGAAACCCGCAGCGGTCTGCTCACCGACTTAGCCATGTCCCTGCCACCAGAGTCAGATCAGATCCGTCAAGACATTTTAGAAATCGTCGTAGCGACTGCACCTTAAAGCCAGCTTTTGCCTTAAAGCCAGCTTTTTAAAACCAGCCCTTAAAGCCAATTACCAATCAAGATAAACGGAGCCCAACGGTAGGGGTGGGCTTTCAAAATATCGCCTGACTTTAACATGGCTATCTGGGCCTGTTGCAAAGCCTCAGCCTTAGTTAATGCTGGCTGTTGCAACTGATCGTAAAACATCGAAACAATCTCAGGGGTGGAATCATCACTGACGGCCCATAGGGTGGCCACCGCACTACGAACACCGGCCCGCACCGCAACACCGGCCAGCCCTAACGTAGACCGATTGCCGCCAATAGCCGTATCGCAGGCTGTGAGGGTCAATAATTCAATGGGCTCTCGGGTCGGGTCATTAACATTCCGAATCAACTGATCCAATTGTCCAATGGTGAGAGTCTCGTTGTACTGCTCCGTTGCATCCTTAGCGCCTACCACTACGAAGTTATCTTCCGGTGCAAAGCCAAAGGTACCGTGGGTAGCCATATGCAAGATCCGGTAATCGTCTGCGACTAATGCCGCCTGCAAAGTATCGATAGAAAAATTATCGTTTAATAACGTTTTTGTATTGGGTAGCTGCTTAGAGAGTAAGTCCAGCTCTCGCTCTACGGCAGGTAAGGCAGCAAAGGGTCGCTGGGGCACTTCAGAGGGTTCACTCACCCCCACCAGTAAGGCGTTTAACCCACGGCGTTCTAATTTTTCTGGTGTAGTCAGGGTCAAACTCGGGGTTGTCGCCACTGCAAACTTTTCAATCAAAAACTGACTGCCGTCGTATAAGGCAGCCATCGGCACACTACGCAGCAGTCCATCATTGACAAAGACCAGGGTTTTTACATCTGCCAAATCTGTCTCAAACGGTTGAACTAGCCACTGATACAGCTGCTGGGCTGGCTCGGTATTAAAGCTATAGTCCCGTGCCCCCAGTTCTAAGCTACGGCGAAATTCATTGACCTGATCTTCGACCACAGCTGAAGCAACTGGAATTTGCACAATTTCTCGGGCTCCTCCCGGAAGACTCATGATCACCGTGAGCTGATCATCAGATAGTGCGGTGCTCACAACCCCCGTTGCATGGCTCTGGCCCACGGCATCAGCTCGCACTTCGGCAGGCACAATCACACAGTCATTGGCAAAGTAACTCTGTAGCTCCGCCACCTTGAGAGAATCTAGCGTGGTCAATACCTTTTCTAACTCTGCAAAGGCAACGTCATCCTGATTTAGGGTGACTGCTTTAGGAACACTTTCCAGACTTAGAGCAGCATACTGCCGATAGATCGGCTCTACCGTATCTCGAAAATCAAACTGTAGATCGCGATTGGCATTCAAGATATCACTACGGATTTCTTCTAATAATGCAACGGCCTGACTGTAAGATTGTTCTGCTTCACGTTGCTGGTCTAATTCGGTGTAGATTCGACCTAACTGCCATTCCCAAAGATACAGGCTATCTTGGGCAGCCCGATCTTGATCCGCCGCTAGACGGGCCTGTTGAGTTTTTGCGATCGCAGCTTCATAGCGTTTAGCCCGTTCATCTAAGGTACCTAGTTTCCCCAAGGCAAATGATGTAATTCTGGGGTTCTCAGTTGCTTTGCCAATGGCTAAGGCCTGTTCCAACAGTGCCGTAGCCTCCTTCTCGGTCACCGCAGAAAGCGGTTCACGGCTTAAAATTGCCTGGGACTGACGTACAGTTAACGGATCTAACAAGTCAGCGAGTCTAATGGCTGCAAATGCCTTTGCTTTTGAATCGGGCAACTGCTTGAGACTCGATAGCGCCAACTGACGATAGCGGTCAACGGCATGGTTATCCTCCGCCCTTTCATAGGCTGAAATCAGGTTCAGCAACGTCAATAACTCTGTTGCGCTTCGCTGTTGCCCAGTGGCTAGCCCATAGCTTTCTTCAAAATAAGCAATGGCTTGGCCGTTGAAATCGTCAGCTTTAGCCCTTAATACAGCGATACTTCGTTTTGTAGCTTTGCGCTCTGTCGCTTCCTCTGCTCGGCGATAATTTACCAAAGCCAGGTTCACATAGGTATTCCCTAAACTGTTAAGCAGTGATGCCTCTAATGATGGTTCACCCATCTCACGGCTCAAGGCATATCCTTGCGTGAGGTAGGTTTGTGCAGCCTCTGTATTGCCACTCGAACGATAGGCTTCGCCTAAACTCCCCAAAGCTGTAATTTGACCAAGACCATCCTCTAATGCAATGGCTATCTGGAGCGCACTGCCAGTTTTACAATCTCCCTGGTTAAAGGCAGTGCCACAGAGTAAGGAAATCGCTCGGCGGTGTTGACCCAAACGGCTATGGGCCTGGGCTTGTTCAGTGATTAAGCGACCTAATTTCTGGCGATCCCCAAGGGTTTGAACGGTATCAATGGCCTGTTGCCAATGGCTAATTTCTGCCGATGTGCGGCCCATTTGTTGATAAGCCCGTGCCAGGTTCTCGTTAACAATGGCTAAGGCGGGTAAGTCTTGCGTAGTTGCATAGGCCTTGTGGGCCGCAAGCCAAGGGTCAATGGCTGCCCTAAAGTGACCAGCTTGATAGTAGTCAACCCCCGTTTGCACCAGCTGACGTGCATCCGTTGCCTGGGCAATGGGGGCAGCTCTCGTAAACGGATGCCCTAGCCACAGGGCCACGCACAAGCTCAACGCACATAGCCCTATATAGACACGATGGATAGATAACCGTAAACCAGAGCAACGCATTTAAACAGCTGGGGATAAAAGGCAAAAGCGAGTTTGTTATTCAGGGTATCAGATGTCTTTTGGGCATGGGCGTGACGGGACATTTTTGCAATACGTCGTTATGATTCTCCAGATATATGGCTGTATGTCACCTTAAGGAACTACACAAAAATAAAGACCCAGGTTGGGGCTGGAGATGGGTGGATGAGTGATAATTTTCCCTTAAACACCTGAGGGCTCTACCGACTAATTAATGGGGCATCATAACAATCAGTATCGACAAGAAACATAGCCACATCTCCTGTTGATATTTCTGCATAAACAACACAGCACAGTGCAATCATGCCAGCAATCATGATAAGAGCTGGCATGATTTTTTTAACCTTATTTTCTCTCATGGGTAAGGCCGGGGAAGCAACCAATGAGAATGAGTTATCTCATTGCTATGTAGCAACGATAGAAGTATTGAAACCCCTAGTCAGCTCAGGATCCTGAAACGATGGCTGTTCAAAACAGAAGCGTTCCTGGCATAAATCGGCAATGTTCAGATAAGTTCCGTGAGATAAATTCCGTGGCATCTGAGCATGACAGATTCGCTTGGGAGCTGCTTGCACTGTTAACCACAATCCAGATCCCCCCTTAATAGAGGTATTACATCAATTTTTTCAACAATAGTAGGCCCCTAAATAGTTCATATCTTGCGAATATCGTATGATATGCAACGATTCATCTTGCTTAGTACGGACAAATACGGTTGTGCATAGCCCTCCCATAGTATTCGCCATCTTTAGCTGTCTAGCCATTACAAGTTACGGCATGCCGGTTACCGCACAGACGGTTGCCCCTGCACAGCCTGCACCTCCACCCAATATTCCATCTCCCGAAGAGCAATCACTACCGTCTCCAGAGACGATTCCAGAAGAGGTTCCATCGTCTCCAGAAGAGGTTCAAATAGAAATTGAACAGCCATCTGTCAATCCGCCAAATGTCTTAAATTTAGATGTCTGTCCACCCTTAGCTGAGACCTCAGAACTGTCGTTTCTGGCGACTGAAATTAGGGTGGTTGGTAATACGGTACTAGCAGACCAAATTGCTAAGCAGGTGGATTGTTATTTGGGTCAAGAGATTCGATTGTCGGATTTGTTTAATTTGCGATCGCGAATCACCAAACTTTACCTGGACGAAGGCTATATTACGTCTGGCGCATTTGTCCCCAACAATCAGGACTTGACCAACGGTAGTGTCGAGATTCAGGTGATTGAAGGAGAAATCGAAGAACTCCAGATCAATGGCTTAGATCGTTTACGGAAGGGTTATGTGAGCGATCGTCTAGCCCGTGCCATGGAATCACCTTTTAGACAACAAGATTTAGAGAGAGGGCTACAGTTACTCCAGGTTGACCCGATGCTACAGCGGGTTAATGCAGAATTAACAGCGGGCAATGGTCCTGGCAAAAGCTTGTTAATTTTAGATTTAGAAGAAGCTGACACATTTGGTCTCTCTTTCGCTGGCGATAACTATCGTTCTCCCAGCATTGGCTCTGAAGGTATTAATGTAGGACTGTCTGTTAGTCATCCGTTGGGTATTGGCGATCGCTTCAATGCTAGCTATGGCAGGACAGAAGGTCTTGACCTATATGATGTGAGCTATTCTGTTCCGGTGAATGCCCAGGACGGTACGCTGCGCCTGAGGGCCAGCAACAGCGATAGCCGCATTGTGCAGGATGCCTTCCGCGATATCGACATTCGCAGTGAAACCACAACATTATCCGCTGGATTTCGTCAGCCCCTGGTGCGTACGCCGTCAGAAGAGTTTGCGCTGGGCTTAGATTTTGATTGGAAACGTAGTCGCAGTTTTATTCTTGACGACATTCCATTTTCATTCTCCCTGGGTCCTGAAGATGGGCGATCTCAGGTCAGTGCGGTTCGATTTTATCAAGACTGGGTGAAACGCAGTCAGTCTCAGGTATTAGCAGCCCGCTCTCAATTTAGTGTGGGGTTAGACTTGTTTGATGCCACCGTCAATGATTCTGGCATTGATGGTCGTTTCTTTATTTGGCTAGGCCAGTTTCAGTGGATTAAGCAGGTGTCTCCTCGATTTTTGATGCTGACCCGGGTCGGTGCTCAACTGACACCAGATGCTCTATTACCCATTGAGCGTTTTAGCTTAGGCGGCATTAGCACCATACGCGGCTACAGCCAAAACCAAATTGTCACTGATAATGCCATTACCAGTTCGATTGAGCTGCGGATTCCGATCACCAAAGACCCAAATAAGGTGCAACTGACGCCTTTCTTTGAAGCTGGAGTGGGCTGGAACAATGAAATCCCCGATCCCGATCCCGCCTTTCTGGCTAGTTTGGGGTTAGGGGTGCGTTGGGCCGTCAGTCCCTGGCTATCCATGCGGCTTGACTATGGTATTCCCCTAGTGGATGTGGATAATACAGGCGATTCACTACAAGAAGATGGCCTATATTTCTTGTTGGACTATAGACCTCAGTTTTAGGCCTGAGTTTCAGGTCTGAGTCTTAAGAAAAAAGAGATTATATTTGTGCAACCGCCATCACGACTAGTCCGTCAACACACCCATCAGGAATGTGACCAAGTCCTCTGAGGCGATCTGTTGAATTATCTTGTGATCAACAATGTCAAATTTTGCACCTTTCTCTCGAAGATTGTTGTCTAGGGTCACTAAAAACCCTTTAGTAATGTAGTCATCCCCCACTTGAACCCAGCCAATGCCCAGCTCATTGTTGTGGTCAAGCTTTTGGGAGGCGGCTACGATTTGTTTTGCGATCGCAAGCCGATCCGTGGGTTCATTGTCCATCAGAATCAAAACAATCTCACCATTTGCAGGCTGCTGACCCGCCGCCTTCTCATCAAAATACCGATCAAACACCGTCTGTAAGACTGGAGCCAACGCCACCTGCTCTGGCATGGGGGCCGAATCCATCAGGGACTGAAAGTTCTCAACATTTACATTTTGGTGGGCCTGAAAAGTATCGCCTGTACCTCGATACACCGTTAATCCATTGGGTGCTAGTCTGTGACACTGTGCAGCAATCTCTAAAACCTGGGGGCGAGCCTGTTGCCATCGCTGGTCAAATCCAGGGGTCATACCCAGACGCTTTAACTGAGTAGGGGCATAGATCAATGTGTAATTACGGTTTTGTAACTGTGCAGGCAGGCTAGTACTGGTCTGTACCATCGTCAGGATCCTTATAATAAATAGTATTCCGTATAGTGTTCCGTACCCTGATTAGGGTGCCCCTGAGTTCAAATTCTGATATCCAAGTATCTGAGAGTGATCACACAACGGTATTACCGCAGCCAGTTATCCACCGTCAATGCCCAGCGCTCATGGTCGCGCCACTCTCCATTGATTTTTAGATATTGGCGTGAGAATCCCTCATGGGCAAATCCCAATCGTTTGATCAACTTAATAGACGCTGTGTTGCCCGGTTGAATATTCGCTTCGATACGGTGAAGCTTCAGGGAATTAAAGGCATGGTTAAGCACCAGCTTTACCCCCTCAGTCATCAATCCCTGACCCGCGTAGTCCACATTGCCGTAATAGCCCAGATAGGCATTTTGAAAGCTGCCGTAAAAAATCTGGCTTAAGTTGGCCACCCCTACCAAGCGATGGTCAACGGCATGCCAGATCAGCATGCCTTCAAAGGGCTCCGTGTGACAGCGATGGATATAGCGCCTACATCCTTCCTCATTTTTGGCCGGTTCCGCCCAAGGAGAATGGTAGTCAGCACTACGCTGATGTAGATCGAGCAGCGTTGACCAATCATCATCGACCGGGGACCGAATATAAACACGAGGAAGCATGGTTTGAGTTAGCGAGTTCACATAGTCAATGCTTTTCTAACATCCGCCATAAACTTTGACTCGCTCTCGGCCACGCCATCAGACTCCAACAGTTCTTGCAAAGCATCCATGGCCGTTTGCCTAAAGTCTCCCTCCCCTAGACGCTGAGCAATGTCTTGCAAAAATGCAGCCAATTCCGAGGCATCGTCAATCACCGAGCGCACCCTAGGCACGGCTCTTTGCAGATAGCTACTGAGGGAAATACCGGACTCCCAGGTTAGCTTGTGAAACTCCTCATCCAAAAAGTCTTGCTCATCAATGGACAGCTTAGAGTCTGAGTACATGCCTAGCAGACATAAATCGACCATGGCCTCCCGCTGCATCTGGTTAACACTAATGGATTGCCGATTGAATAACTTTTGAAGTAAAGCTCGCATCACATCCTCCGAAGTTACCTGTAGACGCTGAGATCATTCCCAAAGTTAGTACTTCAAACTCAGATGCAAAATTTCGTACAAACGGAAGTTGATTAAGCCTCGACCAACACGTTTACCCGTTCCCCTGTGAGGCTAAAGGCCCGCACTTCGGTAATGTTTACTTCGATAATTTTGCCCTTGAGTTCATTGATATCCCCCCCACAGAATGTCAGACGATTGGTGCGAGTTCGACCCATGACCTGGTGGGGATTTTTGGGGTTTACATCTTCAATCAGTACCCGTTCAATCCGATTTGCATACCGATGGGACCGCTCAGCCGCTTTGATGGAGACCAGATGATTCAGCCGTTGCAGTCGATCGCTCTTAGTGGCTTCGTCTAGCTGGCTCTCCCATAGGGCGGCTGGCGTATTGGGGCGAGGGGAATAGGCAGCCGTATTTAGCTGGTCAAAGCCGATGTCCTCCACCAGTTTTAGGGTGTTTTGAAACTGCCCCTCGGTTTCCCCGGGGAAACCCACAATGGCATCGGCGCTGATGGCCGCATCTGGCACGTAGCGACGCACCGTGTCGATAATGCGGCGATATTTCTCCTGGGTGTAGCCCCGTGCCATGGCTTTGAGTACATCGTTATCACCGGACTGGAAAGGAATATGGAAATGTTCACATACCTTGGGCAGCTCAGCACAGGCCTTAATTAAACGCTCTGTAAAATAGCGGGGATGGCTGGTGGCAAAGCGAATCCGCTCAATGCCGGGGACATCATGGACGTAGTAAAGCAAGTCTGTGAGGGTATTCTGACGGCGGCCCTCAGGGGTAATACCGGGCAAGTCACGGCCATAGGCGTCAATATTTTGGCCCAGCAACGTTACCTCGGTGTAGCCTTGCTGACCCAGCAGCTCCATTTCAGCTCGGATAGCCTCAGGGGTGCGGGACTGCTCAATGCCACGCACACCGGGTACTACACAGTAGGTGCAGCGTTCGTTACAGCCATAGATGACATTTACCCAAGCACTAATTTTGCTATCGCGTCGGGGCTTGGTGATGTCTTCCATAATGTGGACCGGCTCGGTAGCCACCACCTGATTACCGCTAAAGACCTGCTCCAATAAGTCACTCAGACGGTTGGCATGCTGCGGCCCCATCACCAGGTCCAGCTCAGGGACGCGACGCAGCAGCGCTTCCCCCTCTTGCTGAGCCACACAACCCGCCACAATCAGTGTCACATTGGGGTCTGACTGCTTACGCTTTGCCTGCTTACCCAGGTAGGAATACACCTTCTGCTCGGCATTGTCACGAATGGTGCAGGTGTTGTACAGCACCACATCCGCTTCCAATGGGTTTTCTGTCCAGTTCATCCCCATGTCATCGAGGATGCCAGCCATGCGCTCAGAGTCGGCCTTATTCATCTGGCAACCAAACGTAGTGATGTGATAACGACGCTTATCCATGGGGTCTATTCAAGAAAATACTGGAATTCAGGCAAAAATTTTGACCAATAGCCTATTGTGCCACAGCTACGGCTCCACTGCGGCGACTGTCTCCGGCACCGTGCAGCACACCATTTTCATCCAGACCCACGGCATGGACTCCCCCAAAAAACATGTTCTGAGCCTGCCACCAGAGTGGTTTAGCATCGCCAATAATTGGGGTTAGCAGCGCTTGATTAAATCCTGGCTCCAGGTGAAATACATCATTTTCCCAATGGATACGGGGAGCAGCTACGGCGGCTTCTAGGGGCATCTGAAAGTCCACCAGATTGGAAATCACTTGCAGAATAGCGGTGCGGATGCGGTTGGAGCCGCCAGACCCTAACACTAAATAAGGATGTCCGTCGCGCAGCACCATGGTGGGGGCCATCATGGACGACATGCGTTGGTCAGGCGTCCACTGGTGAAAGCCATGGGGATTGAGGTCTTCTTCGCCCAGCATGTTGTTGACCATAATGCCGGTACCCGGCAGCACATAGGAGGAGCCCTCACCATTAGACGTGGTCACACTGGCGGCGTTGCCCTCATCGTCAATCACACTGAGGTGGGT
>NZ_QXHD01000003.1:759677-787999 GCF_011009555.1 Adonisia turfae CCMR0081
CTGACAATCCGCCCTTTATACTGCAAGGAAATATCGTCTAATTCTCCATTAGGAAAAATGAGCTTGGTAACCATTGTGAACCAATCATTGCTATTCCAAGCAACCAGGATTTTGCCTTTGACAGTTATAGGGAGTAAATCCCTGGCTAACCAACTCCCTTGAAGGGTCCAGCGTCCTGGCTCAATCAGAAAACTGTGACTCACGTGTTCTCCCTAGTGGTTTGATGAAAATGCGCAATCGAACAATCAACAGTTTATGGATTTGAGACGTTAAACCTTAAAGCTCTGAGTGCATGTGTTCTTAACCTTAACAGGTATACCCTTACGGAAGAGATGAAAACGATAGCTATGGCTATCGTCACACCGTACCCTGTGGTTCAGTTGTTAGTCGTTAACGCTATCACCAACTGTATAAATGTTGCCAAGCAGGCAAGGTTGACGAGCACCGGTAACAGCAAGGATATTACCTGGATGTTGATGCCAACGCCAATATCCTAGGACAGTGAAAGCAATAGCTTCCTTATGACTGCTGCTGATACCAGCATCATCAGTAGTCATAAGGTTGACGCTAGGCAATCTAAGCTGAAGCTGCGATCGCAAATATCCATTTTGACTACCTCCGCCACACAACAAGACCTCATCTGGAAGACAGGGTAGCTGTTGGTAACTGTCAGCAATAGTTGCAGCCGTAAAGGCTGTCAAAGTCGATAGAAAATCGGCTTGACTCAGATCAAGTGCCTGAGCCTCTTGCCAACACCGCTGACCATAGTCAGCACCAAATAGTTCCCGTCCTGTCGATTTTGGAGGAGGCTGCCGAAAAAATGACTGAGCAAGCCACTGATCAATTAAGCGCTGACAAGGGTGCCCTTGGGCTGCCCAGTCACCGTTGTGATCATAGGTTAGGTTGCCATCGCTAAACAGGCTCACAGCCCAGTCGATCAGGGCATTACCAGGCCCCGTATCCCAGCCAACAATAGCTGCTGGTGGTGGACCCGCTCGATCCCAAGGCGGCAGGTAAGTGAGGTTGCCAATACCGCCAATATTTTGTACACAGCGATGGTGCTGAGCATGACTGAGAAGACTAGCATCTACCGGTGGCACCAGGGGAGCCCCCTGGCCACCAGCTGCAATATCAGCAGCACGAAAGTTACTGATGGTAGGTGTTTGGGTGAGCTCCGCAATTAGCTCTCCACGTCCCATTTGCCAGCTATAGCCCATCTGCTGGGCGGTTGGGGGCCGATGATAAACCGTTTGGCCATGGGAAGCAATTAATTCAGCTGTACCTAAATGGTTGGCAGCGTTAGCAAAGGCGATCGCAATATCGTCATCCATGCCAGCAATATCGGCCATCGCTAAAGGTTTATTAGCGCATACGGCCAGGATGCGATCTCGCAGAGACGGTGAATAGTCAGCAGTATGAGCCGCCAACAGTTCAACCTTCACCCCATATCCTTTACCTGTTACCTCCACCAAAGCTGCATCAATGCCATCGACAGAGGTACCACTCATCAGGCCAATGACTTTCATACCCCTACTTGCCTAGCTCTACATAGGTAGCTTATCAATGCCTTTGTTAGAACCCACCACTACCATCAAGGTTCCAGCTCTCAATCGAGTCACTGGACTGGGATTGATCTCAAACTTGTCCATAGCATTGGCTTTGCTGATAGCCATCAAGGTTAACCCATAGTGATTTCGTAGATCGAGTTCCACAATGGTTTTACCGTCAAATTCTTGAGGAACGACCACCTCTACAATGCTGTGATCTGGATCAAGCTCAAACCGATCGAGCACGCCTGGACGCGTTAGCGAGCGAGCGAGTTCACAGCCCATTTCAAACTCTGGAAAGACAACATGATCCGCCCCTACTCGCTGAAGCAACTTACCATGAATCTCTGTAGACGCTTTGGCAACTACGTTAGCAACGCCTGCCTCTTTAACATTGAGAGTCGTAATAATGCTCTCCTGGATGTAATTACCAATGGCAACAATCACCGTATCAAAGTCAGGAATGCCTGCCTCTTGCAAAGCGGACGGCTGGGTAGAATCCATCTGCACAGCATGGGCTGCAATTTGATCAGTTAGGACTTGAGCAACCCGATTTTCATCAGAATCAATCCCCAAAACCTCATACCCCATACCATGGAGTGTAAGACAGACAGCTCGCCCAAAACGCCCCAATCCGATAACCGCAAACTGACGATTATTAGCACGCAGATTCCTAAAAAACTTTAGTGACGATAAATTCACGTTGATTGCCAATAAATCAATAATGGAGTCTAAGTTGCATCTGATTCTGTAGCCTAAAGGTTTCTAAGATTAAACCTCCGATTCCGGAACAGATGACACCTATTTTGCCCAAAGGTCAAGCGGCTTAGCCATCCCCCATTGCTGAAGAATATCTCGCTACCCCATCAACATTAGTGTGTTAAAGCACCAATAGGGTGTAGGGTGTTTTTACTCTAATGAGAGTTTATCTTGAAAAATGGCTCTACCTTGCCATGCTCAAGCCTTAAACAACAATCACTCGTTCAGTATAAAGACGCCTTAAGCCAAATTCCTAAGTGACCCGCCAACAAACAATTGAGTATCGATTTCTTTCTTTGCTAGGCTTACCTAATGATCTTGGGAAGGAGATATCAGTGAACATTCAACTTGGTCGTGGCAAAACAGCAAGACGTGCCTATGGCATTGATGAAATCGCATTGGTGCCCGGCCCGAAAACCCTAGATCCAGAACTAGCCGACACGCGTTGGACCCTTGGTAACGTAGAACGTGAAGTTCCGATTATTGCCAGTGCGATGGACGGTGTTGTTGACGTCCGCATGGCAGTTGACCTGTCAAAGCTTGGTGCTCTCGGCGTCTTAAACTTAGAAGGTATTCAAACTCGTTACGCCGACCCCAACCCTGTGTTGGACCGCATTGTCTCTGTCGGCAAAGCAGAGTTTGTCCCTCTCATGCAAGAAATCTATGCTCAGCCGGTTCAGCCAGAGCTAATTAAGCAGCGCATTTCAGAGATCAAGACTCAAGGTGGGATCGCAGCCGTTAGCCTGACTCCAATGGGGGCAGCCAAGTATGGCACAACAGTAGCCGCAGCCGAGGCTGATCTAGTCTTTATTCAAGCAACGGTAGTATCTACCAACCATCTCTCTCCTGAATCTATCACTCCGTTAGATCTGGCAGAATTTTGTGCCGACATGCCTATGCCAGTGATTTTAGGCAACTGCGTTACCTATGAAGTCACCCTAGAGCTAATGAAAGCAGGCGCAGCAGGTGTTCTGGTTGGTATCGGTCCCGGCGCAGCCTGTACCTCACGAGGTGTATTAGGTGTGGGTGTTCCCCAAGCAACCGCTGTCTCCGACTGTGCAGCCGCTCGAGATGACTATCAACGTGAAACAGGACGTTATGTACCGGTAATCGCAGATGGAGGTTTAGTCACAGGAGGGGATATCTGCAAATCGATTGCTTCCGGTGCCGATGCAGTCATGATTGGGTCACCGTTTGCCCGAGCAGCCGAAGCTCCTGGTCGTGGATTTCACTGGGGTATGGCAACTCCCAGCCCAGTACTCCCCCGAGGGACACGTATCCAAGTAGGCACAACCGGTAGTCTGAAGCAGATTTTGCGGGGTCCAGCCCAGCTCGATGACGGTACCCATAATTTGTTAGGAGCCATCAAAACCAGCATGGGCACCCTGGGAGCCAAAGACTTAAAGGATATGCAACAGGTAGAGGTTGTCATTGCTCCCTCATTGCTGACAGAAGGGAAAGTGTACCAAAAAGCTCAGCAGTTGGGCATGGGTAAGTAGGCCATATTAAGATATATTCAGAGCATCAGCTTTTTAGATCACAAGGCAGCATGTTCTGAGTATGTTTTTTAATTAAAAGGTGATTTTCAAAAAAATTGTGGAGTGTTATTCATGATTTTCTCAAGATAATGATTGTTATCACACCTTGAGGATGACCAGCGTCACTAACACTACGTTTTCTTACAGACACAAGAAAACAAAACTTATAATCCGCGTCAGACCTCAAGTGTAGGGGATGGCAAAAGCTGAGACTTGACCTACAATAGGACTGAAAGCGGAGACGGAAGTTTCCGTTCACTCCTCACACCACACTCCGCCTAAACCTGTTTGGTTTAGGCGGTTCCTATATGAACCAAATTTGATAATTATTGATAATTCCTCAAGTTTGAATAGGACCTATGACACTAGTCAGGTTGGGCACAAAAAACCTGCAATAAAACTTTTGCAGTCCATGGAAGCGGTCATAAAGGAGTATTCTTAAGGTTGATTTTTCCACTGCTGAGATGAGTCACAAGCCAAAATCAGCTATGGTAAGAATCTGATATTTGTCGACAAGGAATATAGGGATGTCAGCCGCACAAGTCACAGATTCGACATTCGAACAAGAAGTTCTCAAAAGTGAACTACCGGTACTTGTAGACTTTTGGGCCCCTTGGTGTGGTCCTTGCCGGATGGTTGCTCCCGTTGTGGATGAGATTTCTGAACAGTACGATGGCAAAGTCAAGGTTGTTAAGGTCAACACGGATGATAACCCCAAAGTTGCTAGCCAGTACGGTATCAGAAGTATTCCAACATTGATGATTTTTAAAGATGGGCAACGGGTTGATATGGTAGTGGGTGCTGTCCCCAAAACCACCTTGGCAAATACTCTTGAAAAGTATCTATAGGCGTTTGATTTGGTTTTATGGATTTATTATTGGCTAAATGACTTAGCTGTAACCCAATATACTGAGACAGATATAGGGTGCAGATAGATCGGGTAAGTTCAAATTTTCAGAAATAAACGGTTTCAACAGTTTCTGTTGGAGCCGTTCATTTTTAGAGGCTGAAGCAACTGAAAGAGCAGTCTGTGCACAACAGGCACAGACTGCTAAACTGCAATCACGCTCTAATACTGCAAGAATACCGATTGCGTTGACTCAATGAGTTGACTCAATTACTAGAGATAACAAGGAGCGTTAGGTACATAGAGAGTGCTGTAGCAATTAGGAGAGACCAGCATCCTATTGAATCAATCCATTGCTATACAATTGGGGAGCTAGATGCTCTGATTCAACGCTTAAGAATCTTCACTAACTGCGTGTTTTATGGTGACCTCTACAACAAAATTGCCCACTCACTTACAAGAGAAGATTTCTGAAATTGTCACCCAGTTGCCCTCCATGGAACATGGGACTGTAATTCAACAGATTTTAGAAACCCTAGTAAGAATGATTGGGCGAGAGGCTGATCGGCTGGATTGGAAGATTTTAAGCAATACATTACAGGATATGGAACTGGGTTTTCAGGGTTTCTATCCTTACCGCCATACCCGAAAAATAGCCATTTTTGGGTCAGCACGTACTCCATCAGAGCATCCTGATTACCAGTTAGCAAAGACCTTTGCCCAACGAGCAGCACAACAGGGATTCATGATTATGACTGGTGCCGGACCAGGCATCATGGAAGCTGGTAATGAAGGAGCTGGCGTCGAGCATTCCTTTGGTCTGAATATCCAGTTACCGTTTGAGCAGGGCTCTAACCCAATTATGGAGAATGATCCAAAACTGCTCACATTCAAATATTTTTTTACACGCAAGCTATTTTTTTTGAGGGAATGTGATGCCTTAGCAGTATTTCCAGGTGGTTTTGGGACTCAAGATGAGGCGTTTGAGTCGTTAACACTCGTCCAAACTGGGAAAGCCGAACCGATACCTATTGTGTTGATTGATCACCCTGGTGGCAACTATTGGCAAGGTTGGGATACCTATATACGCGATCACTTAATGGCCAATCGACTGATCAGTGACGACGATCCTAGCCTTTATGTTATGACCGATAACATCAATGACGCATGGCAGGAAATAACAAACTATTATCGAGTGTTTCATTCCAGCCGATATGTCGGTGATCATTTGGTGATAAGGCTCAATTCTTGCCTGCGGTCTGGAGCGTTAGAGGAGCTCAATCAATCATTTAGCGATATTGTTGCTGCTGGCAAAATAGAAATGTCAAATGCGCTACCAGAAGAGCAAGATGATGAAACCGCAGAGCTGTCTCGCCTGGTATTCCAATTTAATCACCGTGACTTTGGTCGCCTACAACAGCTAATTCGTAAAATTAACACTCTTGGTGAGCCCTGTGAGGCTACTGAACACCCGGAACATAAATAATCAACACTCTTTTTCCAGATACACCTTTTATAACAAGCTAATGATGCAATTAGCTTGCTTTCTAGAATTCGCGCTGGATGTGGGTTAAAATGCCGCGTGCGATCGCATTAGCCATCTCACTGCGCCACTCTGGATCACGCAGATTGTGAATATCTTCCGCACCTGTGACAAATCCTACTTCAATTAAGATTGCTGGCATTGAGGTACGGCGTAGCACATAGAAACGAGCCTGTCTTACACGCCGATCGGACATCCCCATCATGCGCAGCACTACATCATGCACTGTGCGCGCAAACCGAGCTCCTGCACCAGAATAATAGTAGGTTTCTAAACCGTTAACATCGGGCCGACTCAGGTTAATGGCATTGGCATGAATGCTGACAAATAGGTCTGCATCTGCACGTTCAGCAATCTGAACGCGGGGGTCAAGATCGAGCTCGATGTCACTATTGCGGGTCATAACCACATCTACCCCTTGCTCCCGTAGAATAGCGGCAACCTGTTGAGAAATTGGAAAAATCACCTGCTTCTCCTGCAGACCGCCAATTCCGACAGCACCCGGATCACGTCCTCCATGCCCAGGGTCAATGGCAACAACAATGCGCCCTTGGGGTACCCGAGGCAGATCGCTCGAAGCTGAAGAAGGCTCAGTTGGGTTAACCCTAGCTCTGTCAGAGGGACTAGAAGGTCGCTCTGAAGGACGTCTCGTCACCGCTGTAGAGGGTACTGGAACAGTGCTACTAGGCGCACTATCAGGAATATCTCGAATCGCTACTCCATCAGGAAGTACAGAAATTCCCCGGAGACTACTACCAATTTCAGTCGTAATGGTCTGCCAGTCAGGGCTGTCATCCCCCAGAGTCATAGTGATAAACACCGTTGAGTCGCTCTGAGATATCTCCCAACTTTCAATACTGTAACGATTGTCTGGCAGTGACGCTGGCGTTAATCTGGGCGAAACAGAGCTGTTGGGTAGTTCTAAGGTGATTTTTCGTTCTGGATCCCGTCGCCGGGAGCGGCTAAGGCGCACCTCCGGTGTATCACCCGATAAGCGAATAAAAAAGCCATCAGCCGTTGCCACAATACTTTGCACCTGAGTGCTTTGACTCTGGGCTGACGCGTTAGCATCCGCTGTCACCTGGTTTGTTGTCCGCCCAGATGCGCGCTCGGCTTGATCCGACGACTGATTAACTCGAGCAGATGATGATGAGCGTCTTGGGCGGTCCTCATCATCGGTAGCCACTAGTTCAGGCAGCTGCACAAACCAACGACGATTGGTTTCGCCCCGAACTTCCACTTGTTGTGGATCAAGGCTATAACCAGGGGCTACTTCAATCACAATGCGGGCTGTTTGGTCATCTAATTGACCCACGCGGACTTCACGCAACCCTTCTTGTAGTCGCTGTCGAGAAGTCGCACTCGTCACCTGAGTACCTGGTAAATCAATGACTAAACGGGTCGGATTAAAAATTAACTTGGCTGTTGGCTGGACCCGAGTGTCCGTTGTAAATGTCAGACGATTTTGCTGCTGGTCAAAACGCCAAAACTGAAGATTGGCAGCATCGGCTGGCAAGGCAATCAGCACAGCCCCCAAAATACCAATCACGCCAGACGTCAAGCTAGACATTCTGGAGGCTACCGCCTTACTAGAAAGTAAAGGATTCCAATGCACAGCTTCAGTTCCTTCTAACAGTGATGATCCCACAGCCATTAACTGGCTCAAGTAAATCCGAGATCAATATTGCAAGACAAGAGTAACCGCATTTGTGCAATGTTTAAGATATCGAACATCAAAATTGTGCGGTTTTCAGGATACTCCTTTCTTTGATTCATCTGACTTTTGTAGTTTCAGACAAGAATCGTTAGGGAAACCTGCCACCAGCGACGAGCTAGATTAACTCCAGTTCATCGTTAAAGTGCCCTTCTCAAAAGAAATTAATACAAGAACTATTTATACAGTTCCCTAGTTACTAAGCGTACTCAGCACGCGATTCCATTGCAGCAATGCTTTTAGGCACAGCTGCTGTCAGAATTTCATGGCCAGTTTGGGTGACCAGAACGTCATCCTCAATACGGATACCTATACCACGCCAACGCTGTTCCACATCGGGCTGTCCCTCTTCAGGTTCATAGTCTGGAGCAATATAGATACCTGGCTCAACCGTGACTACATTGCCAGGCGTAAAGGGTTTCCAGGTTTTATCCGAATTCCGTAGAGTACCACTATCGTGTACATCCAGCCCTAAAAAGTGACCGGTACCATGCATGAAGAAGGCTTTATGTTTTTTCTCTTCGATTAATGTGTCTACGCTGCCCTTAAGCAGCCCTAACTCGACTAATCCTTCGGTAATTGTGCGAGTAGCCGCATCATGAAAGTCATTAAAGGGACGCCCTGGTTGAACGGCATCAATCGCCTTGAGCTGAGCTTCTAAGACTAATTCATAGAGAATGCGCTGCTCAGACGTGAAGCGTTCTCCCACGGGAAAGGTGCGGGTAATGTCGGCATTGTAGTAGTTGTAGGCGCAGCCTGCATCAATGAGCAGCAGATCGTTCGTCTGCATTTGGCGATCGTTTTCGATGTAATGCAAAATGCAGGCATTGGCACCAGAGGCCACAATCGATGGATAAGCCGGCCCTAGAGCCCCTTCTAAGCGAAATATATGTTCCATTTCAGCCTGGATTTCATATTCATAGCGACCAGGCTGGGTAATAGCCATGGCATGATTATGGGCTTTGGCTGAAATAGCAATGGCTTTACGCATCTGTTCCAGTTCGCTGGCGCTTTTGACTCGGCGAAACTGCTGCATTAACAGCCGCCCATCTTCAATGGCTACCGGGCCTCGTCCACGTTTTGGGTACTTGGCTAATAGTCTTCGCCATAGGGCCAGGATGTGCTGGTCTAAACGACCATCATCACCAAAATGGTAATAAAGCCGATCAGCATTTTCCACATATTGAGGTAGCTTTTCAGCTAATTCTTCAATGGGATAAGCTTCATGGGCTCCATACTTTTGCTTGGCTAGCTCTATACCTGTGCGATAACCGGACCAGGTTTCTTTTTCCTTATCCTTGGGTCTGACAAACAGCACAAACTGATGCTCTTCGTGATGGGGAGCTAGGACTGCGATCGCATCCGGCTCATTAAACCCCGTCAGATAGAAAAAATCACTGTTCTGACGAAATGGGTGTTCCACATCATTGTGCATGACAGCCGTTGGGGCACTGCCAAAAATAGCAGTGCCTTGACCAATAGCGGCCATCACAGCCTGTCGTCGCTGTTGATATTCTGAATTCATGGACATGTGAGCAGTTTTGCTACGTTAAGAGAGAACCTTAATTCGCATACCACTGGCTGGCAAGCTACCACTCTGAAGTGTCAGCGTACTACCAACTCGGTCAACAGGTGTACCCGCCATTGCTCCTAGGAACTCATCGACACCTTGCAGTTCACAGCTGTCGTTGGCAGCACTGGTGCGATATTGAGTCGGGATAACCAATTTGGGCTGCAAGCTCTGCACAGCAGCAGCGGCTTCCGTGGCATTGTAAGCCTTGGAGCCACCCCCTACTGGTAGCAGTAATACATCAGGGCGACCAATCAAAATTTTATCTTCTAAATCAATGGGTGCTGCAGCCCCGCCAAGGTGAACAACCTTGACCCCAGCTTGAGTCCATAGCCAAGCCGTATTCGTACCAAATCTTCTCCCCCCCTCTCGATCGTGGGGCATACCAACACCTTGAACACTGAGACCATTGATCTCATAGGCACCTGGTTCATCTAGATAGTTGACGGTTGTGCCTTCAGGAATAAATCCTTCGTCAAATAATCGGCTACTAATCAATACCAGGTCTGAACCAGCCAAATTTGGAGCTGTATAACCTTCAGTACAGCCCAAAGGTCTGAACGGGTTGGTCAAAATGGTCTTACCACCACCGGAAAACTGGAAACACATATGCCCCAGTGCTGTGACGCTTAAGGTGCCCGTTTGCGCTTGGTAGGCTTGCCAATGAGAAGCAATGCCCAATCCAAGAGTACTGACGAAGGCTGCACTGGCATTTTGAAGCAATTGCCGCCGTTTCATAGTGTCCTCACATCCCATTGAGATCAACTGTCCATGACTTGTTATAGTGCCACAGGCTTGGAATACTCGCTAAGAAAGACAGCCAGTTTTCTGGGTCATACCGCCCTGTCAAAAGCCCCAAACCCCTTAGACGGTGGCCGGTACCTTCATCGGAATAGGACTCAAAAAGTTATGCAGGAGCCGTTTACCTGATTTAGTCAACACACTTTCAGGATGAAACTGCACTCCTTGAATATGAGGGTACTCGCGATGACGAACCCCCATAATCGTGCCGTCATCAACCCAAGCAGTGATTTCTAAACACTCAGGACAGCTCGCTCGCTCCACGACTAAGCTGTGGTAACGAGTTGCCGTCAATGGATTTTCAAGACCTGCAAAAACCCCCTGATTTGTATGGGTCACGGGGGATGTTTTGCCATGCATCAGTTCAGCGGCGGCTGTGACGATACCACCAAATACCTGACCAATGCTTTGGTGTCCCAGACATACCCCCAAAATCGGAATAGTTGGACCCAATTTTCGAATTATTTCCAAAGAAATGCCGGCATCGTCAGGAGTGCCAGGCCCCGGAGAGATTAGGATTCCATCCGGTGACAAATCACGAACCTGCGCCAATGTAATTTGGTCATTACGAAAGACACGAATGTCAGATGCAACAGGAAGCGTTTGTCCCAACTCTCCTAGATACTGAACCAAGTTGTAGGTAAAACTATCGTAATTATCAATGACTAAGATCATTGTTTGCCTAAAGCTCAATGAGCCTAGCTTAAGCGATCCCAGTATTCAACAGCACAAGTAGCGGTGGCAAGTATATAAATCCAGCCACAAGCAAGGCAGCCATAGCAGAGATCAGAACAGCCCCAGCAGCACAATCCTTTGCAATCTTAGCCAGCTCATGGTAGGTCTGGCCAACCGTTAGATCCACCACAGACTCTAAAGCTGTATTCATCAGCTCCATCACCAGAACAGCACTGATGGTAATAGCAACCACAGCGGCTTCAATTGCTTTGATGTGCAGCATTACTCCTAGAAACAACGCTACTAGACCAATGCCTAAATGAATACGGAAGTTTCGCTGGGTTCTGACGGCATAGATAATCCCTGCCCATGCATAGCGAAAACTAGTGAATAAATTCGGGGCAACCTGCCAAGCAGTTTTGCTTTCTTTCTTACTCTTAGGAGCAGTTTGAAGGTTAGAGGAAATAGACATGCACAAACCTTAAGAGGTGATGTATATTCAGTCAGCACAAAAAGCGCAAGACCGCTTAATTTAGCTAGCAGCCACCGCAAACTAAATGCCGGAGCTACTGCTTAGTCCATCAATAAGACTTATATAATCTTCGGACCTAATTAATCGAAGCCTGAAACTACTAAATAGGTTCCCGAAAGAATTATCATTTTGTCGATTATATTAACCTTTATCAAAATCTGTAATCGTATATTACCTATCCAGATTCAGGAAATATCACCTATCTTGCTAAAACGTCAAATCAATACACTTCAGAAGACTATGTTGCTTCTCTAGCATATTTTGAAGAGCCGCATCATCAGGATGATCCCATCCCAATAAGTGCAGAAGACCGTGGGCTGCCAGCCAAGCCAACTCCTGAATCAGGGAGTAATTATCATTGTGACGCTGCCGCTGAGCAGTTTCCACAGAAATAATCAGATCACCCAAGGGAATAGGCGATGTTTGATAAATGGTTTGAGCTCCAGGGATTTCCGTTTCTTGAGCCGCAAAGGCTAGGACATCCGTGGGCTTATCCTGGTGACGATATGTAGCGTTTAACTCTTGAATGGTAACGTCATTCGTAAGCAGAAGGTTAATCTCGTATCGACCTATGGGGGATGCCGTTGGAGCTAGTTCCCTAAGCCAAATATTAAACCAGGTTTGCCAAG
Organism: Adonisia turfae CCMR0081; assembly: GCF_011009555.1. GTDB lineage: Bacteria > Cyanobacteriota > Cyanobacteriia > Phormidesmidales > Phormidesmidaceae > Leptothoe > Leptothoe turfae. Next base: position 771,833 of record NZ_QXHD01000003.1, read on the forward strand.
CCGACGTAGGGGGTAAGTCCGGCTGCTTGGGTAAAAGCTCTGTCGCCTCTACCCAAAGCTCTACCTCGGGCACTAAAGTTTGAGTCAATGGAATCACCGGGTAAGGTAAGCCAAACCAATCAACACTCCTAGTAAGCCCATAGCGGTCAGAAAAAAGTGAAATAACGATTTACTACCTTTTTTGACCATATTGCGCATGGCTAGTTTGACGTAGCTGGGTGCAGGCTCCATGGGTTGTGGGTCTACAGAAGGCGGAGGCGATTGGGACATAGCTCTTAAGTAATAAATAAAAATGGTCGTTGTTGATCTTCGGGAGGATTTAATCTAAAAAATACTGATTTAAAGCAATCTTGTCAGATCGATTCATCCCTGAAATCAGCAACGGCTACAAACGCCTAGGCCATTAGGCTAAATATTGACGCAACAGGCTAGAACTGGAATTCTTTCAAACATTAAGTAATGTATCAGGTCTCACTATACCCCGGTCGACTACACGGTTGATTCTTGAGTAATTTGATTTTCTTGCTGAAGTAATGCCTGAATAAATGGATCAAGCTCGCCATTCATAACATCGTCAACTGCCGTAGTTTCAACATTTGTTCGTAGATCTTTCACCATTTGATAAGGGTGAAAGACGTAGTTACGAATTTGATTTCCCCAAGCGGCTTCTACCATGTCACCACGAATATCAGCAATCGCCTGGGCCTGCTGTTCTTGAGCAATGACTAACAGCTTCGCTTTTAGTAAAGCCATGGCTTTTTCACGGTTTTGCAGTTGCGATCGCTCCTGGGTACACCGCACAGACAGGCCTGTCGGCAGGTGAGTAATCCGCACAGCCGTTTCCACCTTATTCACGTTCTGACCACCTGCTCCCCCAGAACGGGATGTTTTAATTTCCAGGTCTTTATCGGGAATATCTAGCTCGATGGTGTCATCTAAAACCGGCATCACCTCAATGCCCGCAAAACTAGTCTGCCGCTTGCCGTTGGCGTTAAACGGAGAAATGCGCACCAGTCGGTGCGTCCCCTTTTCTGCCTTCAAATAGCCATAGGCATAGCGCCCATCAATTTCTAGGGTGGCCGATTTTAGCCCCGCTTCATCTCCTTTAGATTCTTCCACCAGCCTGATGTTGTAACCGTGCTGCTCACACCAGCGGGTATACATCCGTAGTAGCATTTCAGCCCAGTCCTGAGCGTCGGTCCCCCCTGCCCCAGCATTAATGGTAACGACAGCACTGTTCTTATCATAGGGACCCGAAAGCAGCTGTTGTAGCTCCCACTGGTCAAGGGCCTTGGCTAGATTTTGAGCTGTTTCTTGCGCTTCAGATAAAAGGGCTGGATCTGACTCTACTTCCAGTAATTCTGCAATGGTCTGAATATCATCAAGTTGAATATTCCAAGTATTGAGCTGTTCCAAATAAGACTTATATTCGTTCAGCGTTTGTAGTGTCTTCTGAGCTTGTTCTTGGTTATCCCAAAAGTCTGGTTGGGCAGCTACCTGCTCTAGGTCATCAATTTTTGCCTGAATAGCAGGCAGGTCAAAGATACTCCTGAGCTTTGCCCAGGCGATTAGTGAGCAGATCGCTTTCGCGTTTGAGGTCGGACAGGTCTAACATTAGGCAATGGGCTTAGACGATGAAAACCAATGGGGTCGTAGCCTATTAATTCTATAATGTCACCCGCAGTTCGACCGCTGATCCCTATCCTATGGTCCTTTCTTCCAAGCTTTGGCAAGACCACCTAGACCTGGCCAATGAAAGCCTTGCCCATCCATTTGTTCAAGGTATTGCAGACGGTACACTTCCCAAAAAGACCTTTGCCTACTATGTGGGTCAGGACGCATTCTTTCTAGAAGCCTTTGCCCGAGCTTATAGCATTGCAGCGGCCAAAGCTCCCACCTGGCAGAGCTTTAATGTATTTCATGATTTGGCGGCTGGGGTGTTATCAGAACTCAAGCTACACCAGAGCTATGCTCAAACTTGGCATGTAGACCTGACCCAGGTGAGCCCCGGAAAAGCTACACGGCAATATACGGATTTTTTATTGGCAACGGCCTGGGGTCAGTCTATTGGGGTCACAGCTGTCGCCATGTCGCCATGCATGCGTCTGTACGCCTATTTAGGTCAACAGCTCGCCCAGGGTGGCATTCCAGAGCATACCTATGGGGATTGGATTGCCACATATAGCAGCGACGAGTTTGAACCCTTAGCAGCTCAGCTAGAAGCCATTGTGGATGAATATGCAGCAGACAGTGCGTTGATTCGATCTACGTATCGCTATGCCATGGTCTGTGAGCGGGATTTTTTCCAGGCGGCATGGCGATATCAGAGTGAAGTTGAGAGTGAATAATTTTGATGAATTTGCCAACGGTGACCGTCATGACGCAGTAGCGTCAAGTGTTGGGCTATGAAGTCAAACGCTAATGGTTTTTGTTGAAATTTTGGCCAAGCTTGGTGAAATGCCGTTTTGGTGAGATCTCTAAAGGCAACGGTAATGTGGGGACAGAAGTTACGATAACGGCGATCGACAACACCATATCTAGTTTCCATAAATATGGCTAAATCTTTTTGTAGGCTCATTAAACCTGGAACATGAACGACATCCACGTAAATGACGTTGGGAGGAAAGGCTCCGAAATTACGCAGTGCGATCGCAACCTCCTCCCTTCCCACAGCAAACCCCTTCAATCCCTCAGTCAACTCATCCATATCCCGCTCTTTAGGCCACTCAAACGGAGCCTGCAACGTAATGTGAGGCGGTGAATTAAATGCCTTACAAGAGTCATACTGTTGCTCAAAGTAGCCCTTAATCTCATTGACAGGCGCTTGAATCTCCGATGGTGGCACCAGAGCAATGAAGAATCGCTGCGAATTCATAGGTTAGCCATTAATCTTTCTACAATGTATTTTGTAAGGCCTTAGTCCAAAACCAAGGCCACTATCTCCGAAGGTTGCTTATGGCCTGGTTTGTCAAAATTGAGCGTGGGATTGTCAATAAATCCACGTTTGACCAGTTTGTGCCTGCCCATGTTGACTACGTCAACGATTTAATTGCAAAAGGACACCAAGCCAAAACCGGGTATTGGGCTGAGCATGGCGGTGGCATGTTGCTTTTCCAAGCATCGTCTCTAGCCGAAGCCGAAGCCATTGTCAAAGCCGATCCGCTGATTGAAAATGGCTGCGTCGACTACGAACTTCATGAATGGTGTGTAGTGGTGGAATAGCCCGCTACAATAACAGACCCGAGGACTTCAGTATTTTTCATAGTTACCACAACGTTAAGTCAACATGGCGAAAACCAATAAAAAATCCCAGCCCAGTGACGGCTTCAAAGTCATGGCTGACAATCGCCAGGCCAGATTTACCTACGAAATCTTAGACAGCTATGAAGCGGGTATTGAATTAAAGGGCACTGAAGTCAAGTCTATCCGCGCTGGCAAGGTCAACCTGCGAGATGGCTATGCCCAGGTCAAAAACGGTGAAGTGTGGCTACTGAATGTCCATATTTCCCCCCACAACATGACTAACCAGGCGTATAACCACGAACCGCGCCGTCCACGTCGACTATTGCTGCACAAGGCTGAAATTCGTAAGTTGATTGGCAAAGTAGAAGAAAAGGGTCTAACTCTAGTCCCCTTAAAGCTCTATCTCAAAAAAGGACGCGTCAAGGTCAACATTGCCATTGGGCGTGGTAAAAAACTCCACGATAAGCGCGAGTCCTTGAAGCAAAAACAAGAAAAACGCGATATTGCCCGCATGATGAAAAATCGCTAGATCGTTTCTTTGTCTAGGGCAGCCACTACTTGCTTATAAATCTGCTCAGCTTCTTTGGGGGTATTTCCAATGCAGGTGAGGCCCAGCTTGCCATACTCCGAGAGGCAACCCATCAGGTGAAATGCAGCCCCAGTGCCAGCAATAGAATTAAAGTGCAACTGTTCAATCATGATGATATCCATCAGATCATTGGGCAACAGACCTTTGTACTGCTCCTTTTGTAAGTTATCAGACGCTCGATAGTATTTGGGTTGCCCCTGGGGAGTGTAAAACTGGCCATCCTCCAGGTTATAGCTACCGTTGGTTAATAGCTGCAAAGCCATAAATGGGTGGGTAGTGCCCCCTTTACGCAAGTTAATTTCAATGGCATTTAAATCCCAAGTTTGATCCGCGTTCTGCACCGCAATAAAATCAACACTATACCTTTCAAGGGCTCCCTGTTTCGCCAGGCTTTCTCCGACGCGACGGCCCATTTCCTGCAATTCCAGCCGATAGGCTCCGTCTGCAGGAAAACGACAACCTAAAAAGATTTGGCCATCAGGGCCTCCTAAAATCTGGTCATGGGTGGATAGAATTTCGACTTCGCCAAAAGGGGTGATGTGACCTTGGACACTAGGAGAACGCTTAATGTCACCCTCAATGAACGCTTCTGCGATCGCACCTAGCTCTTCAATCTTGCGACTAAAGTGGTCCCAGGTTTCATGCACATACTGAAAACGCATATGTTTCAGTGCTTCGTGAATCTTGACAACCCTTTGGCTGTGAGATGCATGGCCTGGAGCAACATCTTGCAACTCATCCAACAACAGCAAAGCATTTCCTTCCCCTGAAAATCCCTCATTCAGCTTGATCACAATACGTTTCAAGGTTGGCTGTTGCTCCCATAAATCAGCTGTGGCCACAGCCAGATCTTTGACACAATATGTAAGCTGACTACCTTGCGGATGGGGTACACCACAGACACCAAAAATTTCACGACTCCCAGCCTTAGTACCCAAATCCAACAGCGCTGGAGATAACGCCATTAGTGGAATATTCAATGTCAGCGCCAACTGCTGTTCCCAAGACGTAGAGTTAAAACAAACCATGTAGGCTTCCTCGGGAGAAAGACAATGGCGAATACGCTCCACCAAGCGTGGACGTTTCAAAATCTTTTCAGTCAAGGGCCGTTGTGACCCATCATAGGTAGAAAATAAATTCAGCCGGCTCTGAGCATGGGAGCTAGGAATACCTGGTAATAGCTCCAAATAGTAATCGACAATGCTAGGATGCAGCGGCTGCGAAGTGACATAGATCAGAGACGTATTAGGATTCCGCAGGTGCAGGAGTGAAAACAGCAGTCTCTCTTCATAGTGATGTACACCTTCCACCTTTCTCAATTCCTCTTGATCAAGGCTAAGGGAAGGCACCACCAAAATTTGCCTGGGAGCACGGTCAAAGCAATCTACAGGTTGCCAGCATGTCGTCAATTGAGCCTGGAGCTGACGAAATTTGAAATCATCTTTAATTTCAGAGTTGGCTAACTTAAATATCACGACTGCTCCTTAACCAACACAACTGGCTACTGAATCTGATTAACACCCCAACCATAGACTTACTATTTTCTTAATACAAAAGTAGCGGTGTGAAACAACCCTTCACACCGCTACTTTTTATCTATATCAAAACCGGATCCAAGAGAGGCAAAATTTTTGACACTCTTACAGGTTTAAACAACCTAAACGCAACCCAAACCCTAGGGATCTGTCTGCAATGTCTGGGGTTGCAAATAATTAATCATTTGATCAACTCCCCGTTGAATGCGACGAGTCACTGTCATCGGACTCACACCAATGCGTTCAGCCACCTCTTTACGGGAAAGTCCCTTAAAAAAGACAAATTCAATAGCTGAGCGGGTTTTATCCTCTAACTGACTGAGCGCCCGCTGCACTTGCTGACGATCTTCTTCTAGCGCTTGCAGAAGCTGATAATGCATATCCGGCAGGGTATCTCCCAGAGTAATTGTTGAATCAGTTTGATGACAAACAGTAGCGTCTAAACTCAGTGGCATACGATTCTTATTAGCCATTTTCACCTGACGCCACTCTTTAACCGAAATACAAAGGGCTTGAGCCATTTCATGATCAGACGGCTGGCGACCATATTGTCGAAGTAGATCAGCTTGTAGCTTCTGACTAGCCTTTTGCAAATCTTGCCAACGACGAGGAATTTTAACCGTAGATCCGCGATCCCTCAGAAAGTGAAGCATCTCACCTCGAATATAGGGAACCGCAAAAGAACTAAACGCACACCCTTGACTTGGATCAAACCGTTCAATTGCTCGAATCAAACCAAGATAGCCAATCTGCTCAAGGTCTTCATAAGGTTCAGCACACTGATGACTTACACGGTGCGCTATTTTTCGCACTAAACCTGCATTTAAGCGAACTAAATCATTACGCAACTTAATTGATGGCTGTTGTTTATATGCCATCAGCATCTCCATCCCGCGAGATCGAAGCGATGAGGTTTGAGTAGCCATAGTGTACTAAATATCCTGTGTTAGGGCGTTAAATCGTGATTTAAGTACATTGTCGGGATGTTGACTTAAGCCCACCATCGTTGGATTACGGGACTCGGACTATAAATTTCCCGAGAGACTCCGTATATTTACTCTGGCTGTTTAAAGTATTACTTCGAGATAGATATCCCCAACACACCCGGTAGAGTGCACTGATGATATCTAAATCAGTAGATACTCTTAGGAATTATTTATTCATCAAAAATTATCGCCATGTAATTTTTCTTGCCTGATCGCAGCGACATTAATGCACTACAGCCAAACTTTAGACTTATACATATAGTTCTTGGAAAGAACCTAGAACGTTACCTAATCGCTACCTGAAATAATTAACTTTAGAAACTATGTGAGATATAAGCATCATAGACAGTCATATATGCCTATATTCAGCATTCCCATCAAGCTTTGTGTATGTAACTTTTTCTTTAAAAGAAATAATGAATTTAGACCATCCTCGTTACTCACTGAAATTTTGTTGCTCAAAGTTTTGAAGCACACTACAAATTTTTCAGCAGTATCTAGCCATTAATCAAGAAATGCTTTGACCACCGACAAATAGGTTGAAGCATCCTCCAACATGGGAAAATGAGCAGTACCCGGCACTTCTACATACTTAATATGCTTGCTCAAGGACGCCGCCTGACGCCCGAGCTGAGCAGGGGTAATCTTGTCATATTCCCCAGATATCATCAGCGTGGGTACGCTAATAGCTGAAAAGGCCCGAGGCATTGTTTCTGTAGCATGCTTACTGACAGAGGCCTTTAAGGTACCTAAGGCAGTTGCCATATCAGCTTGCAAAAAATCGTTAAGAAATATTTTTTTATCAGGATAAGAAATTTGTTTTTTCAGAAATCGTGCCATAAACATCTGAGGTGCAAAAGGAATATTCGCTAACCATGATGGGCGAAACATCACGACGTAGCTACCAAACCGATGAAAAGCTTGAAAGGCAAGCTCATCATATTCAAAAGCCCCATTGCACGTAAGAATTGCCTTATTCACGCGTTGAGAAAAACGAGTAAGAAAGTAAAGTGCTACTGAAGCCCCCATAGAGTGAGCATTTATAAAGACACGTTCCAGCTCCAAAGCTGTTAATAAACAATTAAGATCATCTGCAAAACTTTCCAGAGCTCCTAAATCAACTGTTGTCTTGACTGCAGCTGCGGATCTACCAAATCCACGCAGATCATATAGCAAACAGTCAAAATCATATTTCATTGCCTGAGCTGTACTTTCCCAATAACGGGCAGATCCTCCCCAGCCATGCAAAAACACTAGAGTTGGGCGACTTCCGGGTGAACCATCGCAAATCCATTCATAGTAATGGTTGACCCCATTAAGCTTTATATAAGCCATATAACCCTCAACACTCAGCTTTATACAGAGTGACATTCAGGCAGACATAAGTCAGGTATTCTCTGGTTTTAATTAATTAAGCAGATTCTGGTTTAGGTAATGAAGAGGGATGCATAAGCAACTCTGCGGTAGAGCGTTTTTCAACCATTTCTCGGGTAATTTGAAAACGCTTCATATCCTTCCTTGAAGGCAGCTCATACATCACATCCAGCATAATTTCTTCAATAATGCTACGCAGTGCTCGTGCACCGGTCTTACGCCGATACCCCTCTTGGGCAATCGCACGAATAGCGTCCGGCTTAAACTCCAAGCTCACATTGTCCATAAGCATGAGCTTCTGAAATTGTTTGACAAGGGCATTTTTAGGCTCTGTCAAAATTGCCATCAATGCTTCTTCATCAAGTGGATTAAGTACGGATATGGCTGGAATTCGGCCAATAAATTCAGGAATCATCCCAAATTTAACAATATCGTCAGCTTCTAAATTTTTGAGGACATCAGCAGCTCTCTTATCACGATTGAACTGTGTTTGAGGTTCTCCTGACCCTTGTACAAAGCCCATAGACTTTTTGCCAATACGCTGCTCAATAATTTTCTCTAAACCAACAAACGCACCACCACAGATAAATAGGATATTACTTGTATCAATCTGAATACAATCTTGGTAGGGATGTTTCCGTCCCCCTTGAGGTGGCACATTGGCAACAGTTCCCTCCAGCATCTTCAAAAGTGCCTGCTGCACACCTTCACCAGACACATCCCTTGTTATTGATGGATTTTCACTTTTACGAGCAATCTTATCAATCTCATCGATATAGATAATGCCGCGCTGAGCTTCTTCTACATCTAAATCTGCGACCTGTAATAACCGCAGCAAAATATTTTCAACATCCTCACCTACGTATCCCGCTTCGGTAAGCGTAGTTGCATCAGCTACAGCAAAGGGAACATCCAAAATTTTTGCTAATGTCTGAGCCAACAAAGTCTTACCTGAACCAGTAGGTCCAATCAAGAGAATATTAGACTTTTGCAGCTCGACATTCTCTTCACCAGGCCCACCCCCCGACTGCACATAACTTAGTCGCTTGTAGTGGTTATAAACTGCAACAGAAAGGACCTTTTTAGCCTCGTGCTGACCAATAACATGCTCATCCAAATAAGCTTTGATATCACGAGGCTTAGGAATTTGGTTTAGGGAAATATGTGACGGCGACTTTCGACTACGCTCAGGTTGCTGCTCTCGTCGAGGTGTCGGAGGAGTCACTGCAGAACTGGAGTCAAACAGTTCCTCATCTAAAATTTCATTACAAAGATCAACGCACTCGTCACAGATATACACACCTGGACCTGCTATTAACTTGCGCACCTGTTCCTGAGACTTCCCGCAAAAGGAACATTTGAGATGGGAGTCATATTTAGACATATCAGCCCTAACCTAGTGCGTTGACATCAAATCGGCGGTTGTATCGCGAGAAATCACGGTATCAATTAAGCCATAGTCAGCAGCCTCAGCAGCAGACATAAAGAAATCACGTTCAGTATCTTCTGCGATTCTGTCCAAAGGCTGCCCAGTGTGACCAGCCAATAGCTCATTTAACCGCTGCTTCAAGTACAAAATTTCCCGAGCCTGAATTTCAATATCAACTGCTTGGCCCTGAGCACCGCCCAGGGGCTGATGAATCATTATGCGGGAACTTGGCAAGGCCATGCGTTTCCCTTTAGCCCCACCAGAAAGCAAAAACGCCCCCATACTAGCAGCTAATCCAAAACAGATGGTCACCACATCCGGACGAATCTGCTGCATAGTATCGTAGATAGCCATCCCTGCGGTAATCGATCCTCCAGGGGAATTGATATATATTTGGACATCTTTCTCGGGATCTTCGGAATCCAAATATAGCAACTGAGCCACAATTGAATCAGCCAGCGTATCGTCTACACCACTGCCAAGAAATACGATGCGCTCCCTCAGCAGGCGTGAGTAAATATCAAACGCCCGTTCACCTCGACCAGATTGCTCAAGCACTACTGGAAGCATACTTTTTGCTCCGTCAGTGCCACTGGACAACATGTGCCCAGACAAATCTGGTACTGTTGTACTCTGGCAGAGATGAAACATTGATGAATACATATATTGATTAATAGGCTCCCTATACATTATGCCTTATCCCTCAGTTGAGATGTGTGTAGGGAAGGCCCCCATACTCTAGCGAAAACCGACCAATTTCAACAGCCACCTGGCAGGATTTTTTGCAATCCTTTAATTGATTCCAACATTATTGGCAATGCAATCCCTTTCTGGGTAGTAACGCCCGCACCCGGCAACCTTATTATCTCTAAAAGAATTTGATCGGCTTAAGCCATGAGTAAACTCTATGATTGAGAAGGCTAACCTCAATCAATGGTTCTTAAACCAGACGACTATTCTTCCTCCAAAGTAGCCGCTGTTTCAGTGTCAGCTTCTTTATTGGGAGCCAGAGTACCTTCAGGCACAAGCTCAACACTTGCGTTCTCTGAAAGCCAAGTCAAAATCTTTTCCTTAAGAAGCTCCTCATTTACCACTTGCTTCAAACGATCTTGATCAATTTTTGTCGGATCGTCTACTTCAGACATCATTTCTTTCATGCGAGTAGTCACAGCATCCTCATCAACGCTGATGGATTCCTGCTTTGCAACTTCTCCCAAAGCAAGCGTGCGACGTAAACGTTCGGTTGCTTCAGGCTTTGCATTTTCACGCATATTTTCGACCAGCTCCTTGGTCAAAAATTTATTGATATCAATACCTTGATTAGACAGCTGCATCACTGTCTGGGTAACGATATGATCTACTTCCCGCTGCAATAAGGTTCTGGGAATTTCTACCTGTAGGTGAGTAACCAGCTCATCTAGAAGGGCTGTTTCTGTATTGGCCTTAGTCGCATCCTCCGCCTCTTTCTTAAAACGCTCTTCCAAGGACTGCTTTAATTCTGCCAGAGTTTCAAATTCACTGACCTCTTGCGCAAGATCATCATCAAGATCAGGGAGTTCGCGCTCCTTCAAGTCATTTAAGGTGATGCTGAAAACAGCAGGTTTACCAGCAAGATCCGCCTGAGGATATTCATCTGGGAATGAAACTTCGACATCTTTAGTTTGGCCCAACTCCATGCCAACAATGCCTTCAACAAATCCTGGAATAAAGCGGCCTTCTTTAATTTCAACCTGAAATTCGCTGGCAGAGCCTCCTTCAAATTCTTCAGGTTCTTTACCGTCTTCAACAATTTTGCCGACGAAATCAACTACAGCGACATCCCCTTCCTGCGCTGTTCGATCTTCGACAGGGACCAGGCTGGCTAGATTTTGCTGATAGCTCTCTAAAGTTTCAGTGATTCGATCCGCACTGTAAGCAATTTCCTCAGCTTTAACCGATAGACCTTGATATTTATCAAGTTCAGCCTGAGGAGGAACATCTACTGATGCGGAAATAGTTAAAACTTTACCTGGCTCAAATTGCTCAATTAAGGATTCGAAACCAGAGCGCAGTTGATAATTGCCTAATGCTTCAATTTTTTCTTGAGAAATCGCCTTATCAATAGCAGTTTGGACTAACTCTTCAAGAGCAGCAGCTTTGAGCCTATTTGCTCCCAACTGCTGTACCAGGATCTGACGAGGCACTTTGCCTTTACGAAACCCAGGGATATTAGCCGTCTTCATATACTTACGTAGCGTCTGCTCATAAGTCTGCTTAGAGATATCTGCAGGAACTTCTATTTCTAAGCCAACCTGGCTATCGGGCAGTTTTTCCTGGGTAACTTTCATTTCGGCTTTTTGTTCTTATTGATTGGGTTGCGCAGCAGGTTTTACCACAAACTGACTTTGTAAAGTTTTGCTCCATTAGAGGGACAGCACTTTTACATCTCAGTTGAGTGCTGTCTTGTGACTCAAGATGCAGCACCATCTTTATTTGGCTAAAGTATCGTGGCTGTGTGAAGAACACCTAAAAAATTCAACGCTCAAAGCATGAGCTGCGAGCGCAGTTAGCTATATTACCTGATTATTCCTATATCGAAGCGTTGACTCTTAGATGCCTTGTTAAGAAGTTTAGCCTTTTTGCTTAATTTCTTACCTGCCCACACCAGCAAGCCGCACTGAATATTAACTATTGGCCAACATTAAGGCAGGGCTAAATGGGTGTAGTATCATAGACGAGTATTCATGATTGCTATTTGTAAAGCACCCAAGCTTTATTACATGGTGCCTTTAGCTTGGGTGCTTGTAGGCCGGTTGACTTCAACCGGATACAGCCATGGCAAATTGATTTGGGGACATGGGAGCAATTTGTAGGGAGAAGTAAGCTGAACCGCTAATTGTTTTAGGAGTACTAGTGTTTCCCTTTTGGACTGTGTTTGAGTTAGGCTCGAAAACTAACCCATTACTTTTACTGAGTAAGACACAAGGCTGAATAAGACACAAGGGATTATTTGGCAATCTGGCCATTCTAGAGATTCCTGTTTTAGCTTTGGTATCTTTGTATAAATGGAACTCTACTGTATGGTTCAGCGGTGGGCTTAGGGATCTGAAAAGAATTTAGAATTTATTTGTAGGCATTGTCTCGTTCGTTAAAAGTTAAATCAGGCTTATTTTCTATTTAATGATTATTGTTTGTGTGCAAGTTTTATTAATAAATGAGGAGGTTAGATCTTTTGCCTGAAGCGTATCATGTAGCGATTATGGGGGCTACAGGTGCCGTTGGCACCGAACTGCTAGAGCTTTTGGAAGAGCGTAACTTCCCTGTTCAGGAGTTGACTCTTTTAGCTTCTCAGCGCTCGGCTGGGAAGGAGCTATTCTTTAAAGGGAAACCTATTAAGGTTAAAGCTATTAGCGATGTAGATTTTGCTGATATTGACCTAGTCCTTGCCTCTGCCGGGGGTTCTGTTTCTAAAGAATGGGCACCTAAAGCGGCTACAGCAGGTGCTGTTGTTATAGATAACTCTAGTGCGTTTCGCATGGACCCAGATGTCCCTCTTGTGGTACCTGAGGTGAATCCTGAATCTGCGCTCAATCACAAGGGAATCATCGCCAATCCCAATTGCACCACCATATTGATGAGTGTGGCCCTTTGGCCATTACATCAGCATCAACCGATGGAACGCATTGTAGTTGCAACTTATCAATCTGCCAGTGGAGCGGGAGCTCGGGCAATGGAAGAAGTTAAGCAGCAAGCTCAGGCAATATTACAGGGTGAAGAGCCTCCAACTGAGTCATTTCCATATCCACTGGCATTTAACTTGTTCCCTCATAATTCACCACTCAATGACCAGGGATACTGCCAAGAAGAAATGAAGATGGTGAATGAAACTCGTAAGATCTTTGGGGTTCCTGGTTTGCGTGTGAGTGCAACCTGCATAAGGGTCCCGGTTTTACGAGCTCATTCAGAAGCCATAAATATTGAATTCACACAGCCGCTCACAGTGAGTAAGGCATTAGACCTGTTGCAAACAGCACCTGGTGTAAAGGTAGTTGAAGATTGGCAGACTAATTATTTTCCAATGCCTATGGAAGCTAGCGGTCAGGATGATGTGTTAGTTGGTCGAGTTCGTCGTGATCTTTCTCATGATCATGGCTTAGAGCTTTGGCTCAGTGGTGATCAAATACGAAAGGGGGCAGCTCTCAATGCCGTTCAAATCGCTGAACTCTTAGTGGATAAGCAAGCTCTGAAACCAAAGGCCCTAGCCTAGAATAAGGCTGTCATCTGAATTGGTTGTTAGTCTTCGGAAAGTTAAAAGCTTTGTAGTCAAGCCTTATGGGGAGCTTGAGCAGGTAATAGTTTATAGATTCTGTAATAGGAGGTTCCAAACGGCCATGCCAATTGGCAGGGTTGTCAATTAATCCTTTGAAGATAGGATTTTATTAAGTTTTCTGTATGATGTGATGTAGTGAGGATAGATAGGACGTGACATATTTTGGGCGAGTACTCACGGCAATGATTACCCCTTTTGATCAGGCAGGAGCCGTCGATTATGAGTCTGCGCAGCGGCTAGCATCCCATCTGGTCAGTCACGGTACAGATACTATCGTTGTATGTGGTACCACAGGAGAATCTCCCACACTTACGTGGGAAGAGGAATACAAGCTTTTTCAAGTCATTAAAGCTGCTATCCAGGGTCACGGCAAAATTATTGCTGGCACTGGCTCGAATAGTACGACAGAGGCTATTGAAGCAACCAAAAAGGCAGCTGAGCTAGAGTTAGATGGGACACTTCAGGTAGTTCCGTACTATAACAAGCCTCCTCAGGCTGGATTACAGAAACACTTTAGTGCGATCGCAAACGCAGTCCCCGACTTACCTGTGATGCTTTACAACATCCCAGGACGCACCGGGCAAAATTTGGCAGCGTCTACCATTGCCAACTTGGCAAAAGTGCCAAATGTCGTCGCGGTCAAAGAAGCTAGTGGTGACTTAGACCAAGTAAGCGAAATTCGTCGGCTGACCGCATCTGATTTTGACATTTATTCCGGGGATGACTCCTTAACGCTACCCATGCTGTCAGTAGGAGCCACAGGTGTTGTCAGTGTTGCCAGCCACCTCGTGGGAGAATCTCTACAGCAAATGATTCAAGCCTATGAGCAGGGTCAAGTGGTGGCAGCGCGGGATATGCATCTTAAATTACTGCCCTTGTTTAAAGCCCTATTCGCAACCACCAATCCCATTTTGATTAAAGCTGCCATGCATCTTCAGGGATGGTCTGTAGGTACCTGCCGTTTACCTCTAGGTGAAGCTCCGGCTGAACTCAGCAATGAACTTAAAGGTTTAATGGCTGAATTAGATTTACTACCCGTAGCCGCTGCATAGACCTAGCACTGCTTCAAATATCTGAAAGCCACAAAACTCAACTTTTTAGATATCTATTCCCCTGTAGTTAACGCTTCAGACTTTACAGCACATCTTTACTAAACGTTTTCAGACAATTTTTTTGACCTTTCATTAAGGAACTCATGCGCCAACGATCTAGAACAAGCCAACGATCTAGAACTACTGCAAAAAGTAGCAACCAGTCTGATACTCCTAGAATTAAGGGCACTTCCCCTGTGCCATCTCCCAGTAATACCAAAACAATAGAGAAAGACACTCTTAAAATCATTCCCCTAGGCGGATTACATGAAATTGGTAAAAATACCTGTGTCTTTGAAATTAATGATGAAATCATCCTGGTAGATGCAGGCCTAGCATTTCCATCCGATGAAATGCATGGCGTGAATATCGTGCTACCTGACGTTACCTACCTCAGGGAAAATCATCATAAAATTAAAGGCATGATTGTCACCCACGGTCATGAGGACCATATTGGTGGCATTGCCTTTCATCTGAAGCAGTTTGACATTCCCATTATCTACGGCCCACGGCTGGCTATGGCGCTGCTGGCTGACAAGCTAGAAGAAGCCGGGGTAGCTGATCGCACCGAATTACAAACAGTCCAACCCCGTGACACCGTTAGGCTAGGTCAATCCTTTGTAGTGGAATATATCCGTAATACCCACTCAATGGCCGACAGCTTTACAGTAGCCATTCGCACACCAGCAGGCACTGTTATTCATACAGGTGATTTTAAGATCGACCATACTCCTGTAGATGGTGAATATTTTGATTTCGCCCGATTAGCTGCCTATGGAGAAGAAGGTATTCTGTGCTTAATCAGCGACTCTACAAACGCTGAGGTTCCAGGTCATACCCCTTCTGAACGGTCAGTATTTCCAAACCTAGATCGTGCCTTTAGTGAAGCCAAAGGTCGTCTCATGGTGACGACCTTTGCGTCCTCAGTGCACCGAGTCAACATGCTACTAGAGCTCGCACAAAAGCATAAGCGCTCGGTGTTCGTGGTCGGACGGTCCATGCTCAATGTGATAGCTCATGCCCGCAGCTTGGGTTATATCAAGTGTCCAGACAATTTATTTAAGCCCTTAAACGCCCTGAATGGCTGCCCTGATGAACAGGCAATGATTCTGACAACAGGCTCCCAGGGAGAGCCTATGGCCGCACTTACGCGTATTTCTAATGGTTCCCACCGCCAAATCAGGGTACGTAGCGGAGATACGATTATCTTTTCAGCCAACCCTATCCCTGGCAATACCATAGCAGTCGTCAATACTATTGATAGACTGATGGCTCAGGGTGCTAATGTTATTTACGGCAAGAGACGAGGACTACATGTATCTGGCCATGGTGCTCAAGAAGACCAAAAGTTGATGCTGGCCCTGACTCGCCCGAAATACTTCTTACCTGTCCATGGTGAGCATCGTATGCTAGTTAAGCATGCGGCTACTGCTCAAAGCATGGGGATACCTGCAGAGAACATGGTCGTCATCCAAAACGGCGATATCGTGGCTGTTGATAAAAAGCAAGGTATCCGGATTGCTGGCAAAGTTTCTTCAGGTATTGAATTAGTGGACTCATCCCGCAATGGAATTGTCGGACGGACAGTATTGAAGGAACGTTTTTTTTTTT
>NZ_QXHD01000004.1:0-77398 GCF_011009555.1 Adonisia turfae CCMR0081
ACTGTAGACAGTAATGGCAAGTTATTGACCCCTCCTGCAGTACATCTACGCGGTGTGGTTACCAAGCACTCACAGGCCGATTGGGATGCCAAAGTTTACCAAGTAGTCACGGCTGGACTACGGGGTCGTTGGAACGAAGTCATTGATACCTCTGGGAATCAGCGGGTTATTCGATGGGATGGATTACGTTCACGCTTAGAGGAGGAGGTTCGTCATTTTGTCCGGCGTGAGCTCCCCAAACGTTACCCCTTAATTGTTTTCCTCATGCAGCCCATTGATACGACAACGCCTTTGGAACCAGCACAGCCAATAAAAAAACGAGTTGTCGCTGTTTAGTATTAGCTATCTAGTATTAGTAGCAACGTAACTCCAAGTCTTTGAGGTGGATGGCAATATCCACCTCAAAGACTTATTTTTATGGGCTTTAGATATAGCTTGGCGCACATAGTTCACAACATCAGTCATGACTGGAAGCTATGAATAGCAAAAGCTTGACACTCAGCAAACAGCTGAACGCATTCAGCTGTTTGCTATAAATCTGCATAACGGCAACTATATTTTCTCTGAAAAAATTTAAATAAAAAGTCCAAAATCCTGGCCATATGGGCAGGCTCAAGCTATAATCCATTGCAACTGAAGCTGTCATAGGATAACTACAGAGCTTGTTAGCTGCAGCTCAACCAACGGCGAGTACTGACCAGTTCCGCTTCTGTCAGAACACTTGCGATTGCAACGTACCAGCGACGCTTACGGTCTGTCTGAGGCCCCAGTACTCTAATCGGATTTATCTAAACGTTACTTCTAGCTGCTAAGCAGTGAAGTTTTTGGATTCCTGCGGTTTGCTCTGTAGCCTGCCCATGGCCTCACCAGAGCCCGGTTGACTTTAACTGAGGTGCCAGAGGGTTTAGGTTAGGGCGGCTGTCTTAGATTTGAAGGATTAATCGTTGAGCTTACGTAAGCCGACCCCGGTGAATATGGGTTGGCTACATGGGTTTTTGAGGAAATTGGATGCCTAAGCAGATCATTATTGCGGAGCAGCATCGTACTGCCGCCGTTTTTTCGGAAGATCAAATTCAAGAGTTAATTGTGGCTACCGGTAGCCACCAGGTTGGAGATATCTATGTAGGTACGGTTGAAAACGTACTGTCAGGCATTGATGCCGCTTTCATTAATATTGGTGATAGTGAGCGCAATGGCTTTATGCATGTGTCCGACCTTGGGCCACTAAAACTAAAGAGAGCTCCGGGGCCTATTACTGAGTTAGTTGCACCTAAGCAGAAAGTGCTGGTGCAAATTATGAAGGAGCCTACAGGAAATAAAGGTCCTCGACTGACTGGGAAAATCACTCTCCCAGGACGATATCTGGTGTTAATGCCCTATGGCAGAGGGGTTAACCTATCTAGACGAATTCGTAATGAGGCTGAGCGCCATAGGCTACGGGCTTTAGGTATCTTGACAAAGCCACCAGGTATGGGGCTACTGGTACGTACTGAAGCTGAGGGCGTATCTGAAGAAGCTATTATTGAAGATTTGGAAGCGTTGCAAAAACGCTGGGAGATGATTCAGCAAGAAGCCATGGCCACCAGACCACCAGCCTTGCTGAATCGGGACGATGATTTTATTCAGCGGGTTTTACGGGATGTTTACAATGCAGACGTCAATCGCATTGTAACTGACTCAGATATCGGTATGCAGCGGGTGAAACAACACCTATCAAGCTGGAGTGATGGTCGCTTACCAGCTGGAGTATTGGTCGATCATCACCGAACTGAGTCTCCGCCGATTCTAGAATACTTCCGCGTTAATGCAGCAATTCGTGAAGCGTTAAAGCCACGAGTCGATCTGCCATCTGGTGGATATATCATTATTGAGCCCACTGAAGCTTTAACCGTCATTGACGTTAACTCTGGATCATTTACTCGATCAGCAACTGCACGGGAAACCGTTCTTTGGACTAATTGTGAAGCGGCTGTGGAAATTGCCCGACAGCTACGTCTGCGGAATGTGGCAGGCGTTATTGTGATCGATTTTATCGACATGGAATCCCGGCGTGATCAAATGCAAGTCCTAGAGCATTTTGGTAAGGCACTACAGGCTGATAAGGCCCGTCCTCAAATTTCCCAGCTATCTGAACTAGGACTGGTAGAGCTGACTCGAAAACGTCAAGGCCAGAATATTTACGAGTTATTTAGCTGCCCTTGTACCGCCTGTGGTGGACTGGGTCATCTTGCTCAGTTACCGGGCGAAGCTCCTGTAGAAGTGCAACAATCAGCAGTAGCGAGTCGTGTTGTACCGATGCCAAGTGTTCGTATGGCACGCCAAGAACGTTCGGATAGCTTGGAGCCCGAGCAAAATCTGAAGTCTCTCGATTTGGTCAATCATCCTGACTATCACGATAAAGGTAACGGTCGCAGCAGCCGCCGCCGCCGTCGTCGTGGCAATGATAGCCCCAGCAGCACTCGCAGCGGTCGGTCAATCACAACTCCACCTAAATTAGTCAATAACGGCAGCAACGTCAGCTCTATTGTTGGTTCTGCTCCTATTTTGGCCACTAATGGAGACAGTTCCCGAGACGAGCTATCGACAACAGAGACAACCTCAACTCGTGGTAAACGTTCTCGTGGACGTGGACGTAAACCCGAAGTGCCCCCTCAGGTGGTAACCGTCGCCCTGACCCCTAATGAACAAAGAATCTATGCAGAAATGGGGATTTCTCCTTTGGTGTTAAGCCAGGAGGAAATCCAAGATACAAAAAACGTAGTGGTATCTGTCGTACTTCCTGGAGAGACTTCTACATCAGTGGATTCCAGTCAACTTCAGCCTGAACACTTTGATACTATGCTGGTTAAGAGTTTAGGGTCTGAGGAGACTCAAACTGATATGACTAGCGTGTCTGCTGAGGTTACTGATTCAATCAGTACAGATGCTCCGCTAAGTACACCAGACCAGTCTGATGTTGTCCCTGAGGATATTACTGAAGCTTCTCAAAATTCACCAGAATCAGAAGAACCTGAAACACCTCCCACTCGTCGCCGTCGCCGTCGCCGCTCGTCTGCCACGGTGGGCTAGGGTTCCACATGGCAACGGCTGGTGTAGATGAGGTTGGGCGTGGAGCTCTTTTTGGTCCTGTAGTGGCTGCGGCCGTTATACTACGGCCTGATTTGGAATTATGGCTGCAGGAGCAAGGGGTAACAGATAGTAAGGCCCTCACGCCCAAAAAACGTCAACACCTAGTGCCTAGGATTCAATCAGCTTCTGTGGATAGTCAAATTGGCTGGGTTTCAGTTCACCGCATTGATCAGATAAATATCCTACAGGCCTCATTGCAAGCCATGCGGCAAGCAATTGGGCGATTATCACCTCAACCAACACAATGCCTGGTGGATGGGAACCAGATGATTCCCGAACTAAGGATAGAACAAAAAACAGTGGTTAAAGGAGACCAATCAGTGGTTGCGATCGCAGCTGCTAGTATCATTGCCAAGGTTTGGCGAGATACACTGATCATCCGCTTATCACACCGTTATCCAGGATACGATCTTGCATCTAATAAAGGTTATGGCAGCCCTAAACATCTAGCTGGTTTACAAAAACTAGGGCCTACGCGATACCATCGCCGCTCTTTCAAAAGTTGCCAACAACTATCACTACTAGAGTGACTAATATGCGCTCTAGCTCAAGTTAGGGGATTAAGTGCGGTTATCGTAGCTGATGAGACGACGCCAGTACACCTGTAGACCACCCGCGGTATTCATGGATTAAACGCCGCTGCAACCGCTGTTTAATCGTACTTAAAATACTATTAGCAATAGTATTTCCCGTCGACTCTAGCAAAGGTTTTGGAGTCAACTGGAAGGCAGCAGGTAAATCAATGCTGATATCTAGCTCAGCATTGCCCGAAACACCAGAATTATCTGGACGTGCGGCCAGCCAGCCTTGCAGTTTGAACGAAAACCTTCGATTGAGTGCAGCTTGCTGTCGGAGCCGACAGGAGTCTGAATAAATCACTACTTCACCAGCATCATTGGGATAAATCTGAACATCTGCCACGGGTTCCAACGTCAGCATCAAAAATTTGATGGAGCGCATACTAAATTGGAAAGTATGACGTCCCAAGACTTTAATTTGGCTAGGATCTGCAAGGGCATACACCAATCGATCAGTATTTCTTAAATACTGATCGATTGGCACAGGAGCTGGGGATATAGCGATTTCTACAGACTGCGACGCACGCAAATGAACCATTAGCCAATTTCACCCCAAGGTCGCATCGTACAAATAAAATGTCCGTAGCATGAACAGCATCGCAGGCCATCACCCCTTGCCGTCATACCCCTCAACAATCATTTTGCTTAAAAGTTATTAAGCTAACTCTAACACCTTTATTTCAGCGGTCGCTGACGCCCTCTATATATTTTCTAGATGACTTCTATTGCGCACTTAGGACCAGCAGGGAGCTACTCTGAATTGGCGGCTACTAACTATGCACATTGGCTCAAGACACACCGTAATGAGGTACCGCCGACCCTAAAGCCCTACAGTACCATTTCTAAAGCTATTCAAGCCGCTGCAGCTGGTGAAACTGATACCGCTGTAGTTCCCATTGAAAATTCTATTGGTGGAAGTGTACGCGATACCCTAGACATGTTATGGGAATTAGACAGTTTAAAGATTCAAAATAACCTGGTAATTCCTATTCACCACGCTCTATTGTCTCAGGCCACAAGTCTAGACTTGATTAAAACAGTCTATTCTCATCCGCAGGCCCTGACTCAATGCCAAAAATGGCTTGCCACTAATGTGCCAAATGCTCTACAGATAGCAACAAGTTCAACAACTGAAGCTTTGCCTAAACTATCTGAAAATAAGACGTTTGCAGCAATCTCTCCCCTATGGGCAGCTAAGCTATATAACATCCCAACATTAGCAGATCCCATTAATGACACCCCCGATAATGCAACCCGATTTTGGGTTCTAGGTCAGAACCTGATAAACCATGGCAGTCACACATCCCTAGCATTTAGACTGCCAGACAATACCCCAGGCGCTCTACTTAAACCACTCCAGCTATTTGCCACTCAAGGAATCAACATGAGTCGTATCGAATCACGTCCTACCAAGCTAGCTTTAGGAGACTACCGATTTTTTATTGATATTGAAGCTAGCTTGGATGATCCAAACACCCAAGCAGCTTTACAACTACTCAAAAACTGCACTAAAAGCTTAAAAGTTTTTGGTAGCTACAAAGAAATTAAAGCCCAAATTTTATGAGTAAATTAATACCTATACCGACATCAAAGCTTACGAAGGACTATCCTCAGGAAGAACATCTTTCAAGGCAGTACGAGCAGCTAGATGATTACGCGTAGACGTTAAGATATCAGCCTCACGCTCCAAACGTTGAGCTGTATTCTGCATTTCTAGGAGTTGTTGTTGCTCTCTGGCTACACCATGTAGCGTACTGGCAATCCAGTAGGACAAATCTAAGGGCAATTCCGGTACACTCTCAGGAAACTCAATCTCTTGACTTGTAAGCTTGGATGAAAGATGAACAACATCTCGAAGCAGTTGATCTACCTCAGATGCTAACGGTGATAAATCTTTATCCGCAGCTTCATCCTCAACCCACTCAACCAGACCTACTCGATAAGGTTTTTCACGAACATAATCTAAAACACGGAACCTCTGATGCCCCATGGTTAATATTTTCATTCGATCATCAGGCAGACGCTGAAAGTGAATCACCTCAGCACAGCAACCAACTTTCGAAATTTCACCACTATCAGGATCAATCATCAATACACCAAAACGACGATCCGACTGTAGGATCGTATTCATCATGATGCGATAGCGAAACTCAAATATATGGAGAGGTAAATGCCTACCAGGAAAGAGAACCAACTCAGGCAATGGGAACAAGGGTAGCTCTCGGACAGCGACTGATGAAGCAGAATCCATTATGGCAGGTAGGAGATACTTTGCAGCAAACACCCCATAGGACAACCAAATAATGGCATGTCTACCAGATGCAGCATGCTTATTCTAACCTATCCACCCATTTCAAACAGCCCTAGACACAGGATATGCAGAAGTAATACCTGAGCATCTCAAAAACTCATGCCCAGGCATATACTCTTAGATCCACCATCAAGTTATTACACAAAAACCAGCGCAATAACTAACTACAGAAATAATATTAGAAGACTAAAGCTTAACTTCAATATCTACACCAGCAGGTAAATCCAACTTCATCAAAGCATCAATGGTCTTTGAAGTTGGCTGATATATATCAATAATGCGTCGATGGGTGCGGGTTTCAAAGTGCTCGCGCGAATCTTTATTTACGTGGGGAGAGCGGAGTACACAATAAATTTTGCGCTTAGTAGGTAAAGGGATTGGACCAATCGCTGTTGCATTAGTGCGGTTTGCCGTGTCTACAATCTTTTCGCACGAAGTGTCCAGGAGACGACGATCGAAAGCTTTTAAACGAATGCGAATTTTTTGCTGCTGAATAGTAGCCATTACGACTAAAGTATCCTCTAATTATCAAGGTTCACAGGCCTTACGACCAAGGGAACGAAGAAGGCATTGAGAATGCCCTCTTCGTATTAATCTAAAACAGATTACTCAGTAATAATTACTCAGTGATCTTAGAAACTACGCCGGCACCAACAGTACGTCCACCCTCACGAATAGCGAAACGCATACCTTCTTCAACCGCTACAGGGTTAATTAGCTCCACGTTCATCTTGATGCGGTCACCAGGCATAACCATTTCAGCAGCACTGCCATCGTCAGCAGTGAAGCTAGCAATAGAACCAGTTACATCAGTGGTACGCACGTAGAACTGAGGCTTATAACCGGGGAAGAAGGGAGTATGACGGCCACCCTCTTCCTTATTTAGAACGTAAACCTCAGCCTCAAACTTAGTGTGAGGAGTGATACTGCCAGGCTTCGCTAACACCATACCGCGTAGAATGTCTTCTTTTTGAATACCACGCAATAAAACACCAACGTTGTCACCAGCCATACCTTCATCTAAGGTCTTCTGGAACATCTCAACGCCTGTAACTGTGCTCTGAGTAGTGTCACGGATACCAACAATCTCAATTGTTTCACCGACTTTAACCTTACCACGCTCGATTCGGCCAGTAGCTACAGTACCACGACCAGTAATAGAGAAAACGTCCTCAACAGCCATCAAGAAAGGCTTGTCAACATCACGCTCGGGAGCAGGAATGTATTCATCCACCTGATTCATCAGGTCATGAATTTTATCTACCCATTCATCCTCGCCCTTGCCAATACTACTATTCGCCTGCAATGCCTCAACAGCCTTCAACGCAGAGCCTGCAACGATAGGAATATCATCACCAGGGAAATCATAGGAACTGAGCAACTCACGAACTTCTAGCTCAACCAGCTCAAGTAGTTCCTCATCATCTACCTGGTCTTGCTTATTTAAGAAAACGACGATGTGAGGTACGCCAACCTGCTTGGAAAGCAGAATATGCTCACGGGTCTGAGGCATAGGGCCATCAGCTGCAGAGCAAACCAAGATAGCACCATCCATCTGGGCTGCACCTGTAATCATATTTTTCACATAGTCTGCGTGTCCGGGGCAGTCTACGTGGGCATAGTGACGGTTTTCGGTTTCGTACTCTACGTGAGCAGTATTGATCGTAATACCCCGCGCCTTTTCCTCAGGAGCAGCATCAATATCCTCGTAGTTACGAGCTTTAGCACTACCAGCTGCTGCCAAGGTCATAGTGATCGCAGCTGTCAGCGTGGTTTTACCGTGGTCAACGTGGCCAATGGTGCCGATGTTAACGTGGGGTTTGCTTCTTTCAAACTTTTCGCGTGCCATGTATTTTACTGTGTCCCTAAACTAACTTATGCGTTCCCTTTGTTTCTAGCGATAACCGCATCAGCCACGTTGCGCGGAACTTCCGCATAGTGGCTAAACTCCATAGAGAATATGCCTCGACCCTGAGTCTTTGAACGAATGTCAGTGGCATAGCCAAACATTTCAGCCAAAGGTACGTTTGCACTTACCTTGGCAAGTCCGCTCTCAGACCCCATACCCTCAATCTGGCCTCGACGAGAGTTAAGGTCTCCCATAATGTCACCGAGAAACTCATCAGGAGCTTCAACTTCGATTTTCATCATAGGTTCCAGTAATACTGGAGAAGCCTTCGTGACTGCATCCTGAATAGCCATCGATCCAGCGATCTTAAAGGCCATTTCAGACGAGTCCACATCGTGGTAAGAACCATCAACCAGTGTGACTTTAAGGTCGATCACGGGATACCCAGCTAGAATACCAGATTCGCACTTTTCTTTCATGCCAGCTTCAGCAGGGCCAATGTATTCCTTGGGCACCGTACCACCAACAATCTTAGATTCGAACTTGAATCCGGAGCCTTCTTCCCCTGGTTCAACATCAATCACTACATGACCAAACTGGCCCTTACCTCCACTTTGACGCACAAACTTACCTTCAGTGGTAACCGCCTTGCGAATAGTTTCACGATAGGCAACCTGGGGTGCGCCAATGTTTGCTTCTACCTTGAATTCTCGCTTCATACGATCCACGAGAATATCCAGGTGAAGCTCCCCCATTCCTGCAATCACTGTCTGATTCGTCTCAGGGTCTGTAAACACCCTGAATGTGGGATCTTCCTCAGACAGCGACTGTAAAGCTTTAGCCAGCTTTTCCATATCTTGCTTGGTTTTAGGTTCCACAGCAACGGATATGACGGGTTCCGGCACGAATAAGGACTCTAACACAATCGGGTTATCAGTGGTACAGATTGTGTCACCGGTAGTGGTGTCCTTGAGGCCTAATACAGCACCAAGATCGCCAGCTCGTAGTTCCCCAACTTCGATACGTTCGTCCGCCTTAAGGACAATTAAGCGAGAAACTCGCTCTTTTTTATCCTTAGTGGCGTTATAAACGTAGCTACCTTTAGTCAAAACACCAGAGTACATTCGAATAAATGTCAGTCGCCCATAGGGATCTGACATAATTTTGAATGCTAAAGCAGAGAGTGGACCATCATCCTCAGGTGGTCTTTCACCCATTTCCCCATTAGGCAATGTTCCTTGGATAGGCGGTATATCCAAAGGAGAGGGTAAATAGTTAACCACTGCATCTAACAGAAGCTGAACACCCTTATTTTTAAATGCTGAACCACAGAGCATGGGGACCAAGCCACCACTAGTCACCCCTGTACGCACCGCATTAGTAATTTCTTGAGCGGTTAATGCCTCCCCCTCAAGATATCTTTCCATAAGAGCATCATCAGTTTCAGCGATCGCCTCAATGAGTAGTGTCCGGTACTCCTCTGCCTGTTCCCGAAGCTCTTCAGGAATATCAACCTCCTCAATGTCTGTACCTAAATCATTGGCATAGATGTGAGCCCGCATCTTTACCAAATCCACGACGCCGCGAAATTTATCCTCAGCACCGATGGGAATCTGAATAGGAACTGCATTAGCCTTAAGACGTTCGCAAACTTGTTCGTAAACTCGAAAAAAATCAGCCCCGGTACGGTCCATCTTGTTGACAAACGCAATTCGAGGAACGTTATAACGATCAGCTTGACGCCAAACAGTTTCTGACTGAGGCTGCACCCCACCTACTGAATCAAAAACAACGATGACACCATCAAGAACACGCATTGAGCGCTCTACTTCAATAGTGAAATCCACGTGACCGGGTGTATCAATGATGTTTATCTGGTGGTCGCGCCAGCTAGTACTAATAGCAGCAGCAGTAATCGTGATACCCC
Source organism: Adonisia turfae CCMR0081 (assembly GCF_011009555.1). Classification (GTDB taxonomy): domain Bacteria; phylum Cyanobacteriota; class Cyanobacteriia; order Phormidesmidales; family Phormidesmidaceae; genus Leptothoe; species Leptothoe turfae. The sequence continues at coordinate 9,795 of NZ_QXHD01000004.1, forward strand.
GTTCCTGCTCTTGCTCCATCCAGTCAGTAACAGCATTACCGTCGTGAACCTCTCCAATCTTATGGACAACACCAGAGTAAAAGAGGATACGTTCAGTTGTCGTGGTTTTACCCGCATCAACGTGAGCGGCAATCCCAATATTTCTAACTTTTTCTAAGGGAGAGGTGCGTGCCATGGCAATAACCTTCAAACAACATAGCTGAAGAAAGTCGTATCGTTACGCTTAGGCCAAGTAGGCCAAGCTTGACTCAAAAATCAATAACGATAGTGGGCAAAAGCTTTATTGGCTTCTGCCATTCGATGAGTCTCTTCACGCTTACGAACAGCACCACCTGTTTCATTGGCCGCATCCATAAGTTCATTCGCAAGCTTAATAGCCATACTCTTACCAGCGCGCTGACGAGCAAACTGAGAAATCCAACGCAAAGATAGAGCAGTGCCTCGATCGGCGCGCACTTCCATAGGAACTTGGTACGTAGCACCACCTACACGTCGCGCCTTCACCTCGACCAAGGGAGTGGTGTTACGTACGGCCTGCTCGAAAACCTCTAAAGGTTCATTTCCAGTACGTTCTTCAATGATTTTAAAGGCTCCGTAAACAATACGGAGTGCCAGGGATTTCTTACCGCTCACCATGATGCGTCGAACCATCATGCTGACCAGTCGGCTGCTATATACAGAATCAGGTGGAACAACGCGCTTCTGAGCGCTCGAACGACGAGACATATTAATCCTTTAATAGACTATGAGTTGAGTGCTAAGAGTTGAACAGCTTCAACAATAGCTAGCTAGAGAGTCTGTGGCGGATACACTAGCAAACGCACTGCAACTACACGAAAGCCTAGGGCCACACCTGCCCACCTCCCGTAGTGCGCTGCCGCAGAACCGTTACTCCTTAGGACGCTTAGCGCCATATTTGGAACGACCTTGACGGCGATCCTTCACCCCAGCAGTATCCAGGGTGCCGCGGATAATGTGGTAACGAACACCAGGAAGATCCTTAACACGCCCGCCGCGAATCATGACAACGGAGTGCTCCTGCAAATTGTGTCCAATACCTGGAATGTAGGCAGTCACTTCAAAACCAGACGTTAGTCGAACTCTAGCTACCTTACGCAACGCAGAATTAGGCTTCTTAGGCGTTGTGGTGTAGACACGAGTACAAACTCCACGACGCTGAGGGCAACTCTTCAGCGCTGGGGATTTGGTCTTTTTCTGAGCGTTACTGCGCTCACTCCGAATGAGCTGTTGAATAGTTGGCATACTGAGAAAGGCAAATGCCTATTGCTTCCAAGTTTTCACAAGACCCCATCGTATCGATTTCGAGGCTTTATTGTCAATCTTTATTCTGATTACTTTTGAGGGAAAGCTGAGTCGAATCTGGACTTGTTTGGACGCAGCTCTGAATATTGAGCAGATAGAGTGAAGGGCAGTCCAAACCGATACAGCAAGCCCAGGTAGGATTTGTCTGCCTGGGCCTGCTGTATAAAGATTAGATATCTGTGTTGTCAGCTGCCATTAATGGCTCAAACTGAATTTACTTGCTGTCTGTGCGAGCATAGTCATCCTGAAAACGGATGATGTCATCTTCGCCCAAGTACTCACCATTCTGTACTTCAATAAGTACAAGAGGGATAACGCCTGAATTCTCTAATCGGTGGGCGGTACAAGCAGGTACATAGGTGGACTGATTTGTGCAAAGAAGAATCTCCTGATCGCCACACGTTACTTTGGCGGTACCGGACACCACAATCCAGTGCTCACTACGGTGGTGGTGCATCTGTAAACTCAGACGATGACCAGGCTGAACCTCAATACGTTTGATTTTGTAGCCCTTACCCTCTTCAAGGACGGTGAAAGACCCCCAAGGACGGGTGTCACTGATGGGAGTATCTCTGATAGTGGTCAAGCTCTCTTTATTTTCCTGAGTAGATGATTTAGGACGATCTTGAGTTTGGACCATGGTTATAGTTCCTGTTTGGGAAAGTACAGATACGGATAGTGGCTACGATTTTTAATGGCGGACCCTGTAGAAATTGCCAAGGCCAAAGAAAACTTAGCCTGCCAGTAGCTGAGCAGTAGCAGTAGGCGTAATAACTTCGCTGATACAATCAGCACAAGGTTTGAATACCGGTTTAGTTACCGTAGGTATTAAGGAGCTACAGGGATTTTTTAATGCATCGCTTCCCTAGAGAAATTGGGTTTAGTAAAAAACGCCGCGATCTGTAGTAGCGATTTTGAATAACGTTTTCAATTCAGGTCTCATCATAACAGCGGAAATTGGATAGGCGTCACGAGTGAGGCCACCGAAGCAATTAACTAAACGGAGTCTTCAAGTTACGGAAAATACTTTAAAGGTTGCTTCAATCAGGGGCACTTTTACAGACGATTTTCCACAGGGGAACTAGCAAACACTCCTAAAGCATTATTGATGCGCGCGGCTGTGCGGGGATGTCGATTGAGCAACATCCCGCCTAGATAAAGGCTAGATGAGCTACCACCATCTAAATTAAGTGCATCAGTACATCCCAATTTCTGAACAATCTGAGCAGTTTCTGGCAGCGTAGGACCACGGCCACCCACCCGATCTTGAATAGCGATTAGCTTGATTTGACCAGTCGGAGTAAGGCCAATAATACTGCGGGGGGCTCTACCTTCGATGAAGTTACGGCTAAACGATTCCTGCTGGGCGTTCAAGACTATTTGCCCTCTGGTTATCAGCAAAGGACCCGCCCCTAAAGTGTGGGGCAACTGCTCAAAACTAGAGGGTTGCATTTGTTGTGTTAAGGCGACGGTTGCTCCTGGTGCAAAAGCGGATGCAGCGGAATTAAAAGACCGTAAAACGAGCAGATAACCACCTGGAGGAATGGGCACAGTCTCTTGACCTGCAGATCCCAACGTACGTTGCTGCAGCACTCGCTCATTTTGCACCGTGACAACCACTTCATTATCAACCAGGGTGGTGTATTGAGGCCCCCAATGTTCTGTGTAGCGAGCAATGCCAGCTTTGACATAGCCGCTGTTGAGGTGATCAATAGGATAGGTTTGATTGTTAGCGGTGACGGTGGCCGCTAGAGTTAGGCGACTCATGATGACATTACCTTGGTCATCCCAACCCATGGCCCCACGCCCAAGAATTGGGCCAGAAATCCAGCTGTTATTAAACCGTAATGCCCCTAGTGGCAATTGATTATTTCGATTAAAGAAGCCGCCATTGATTAAGGCTATAGGCTGCCACTGCTCGGCTAAATCTGATGGCGGTTTAATGCCAGCCGCTTGGTCAGGAAACGCCCACAGAGGCAGCAAAGAAAAGTCAGGATGATTGGCGTCTAGACTTAAGGTATACACAGGGAAGCGCTGACTGCCTAAGCTAACGTAACGCTGTTGAAATTGCACGCCATCGGCCCAGAGGATTTCTTTAGATCTGAGAGCATCAGGGCGAATATCAATCACCAGGCGGTTAGGCTCAGCTAAACTCCAGACATGGGGCTTCAGATGGTTGGCCACGGTCAAGGTGAGGGTGGTGCGTTGAGCACTGGAAGTGATGTTGGCACCTTTGAGGCTGTTGGTGGGCGTTAGTTTAAAGGCTGAGATAGCCCCTGTATCCATTGCGGCATCAACGGTCACCGTAATGCTATTGGTTGCCGGGCTTACCTGCCACGAAGCTTCTTTACTTAAATCCAATACCAGACGATCACCCCAGGATTGACGCCCCTGACGAACCGCCATGATCTGACTCGTTGGCAGGGTTAAGTCTAGAACTGAGCCCTGGGGAGTGACTTGCCACTCATGTTGACGCCCCAAGGGGGAAATATCCACATAGCGATGATGTTCGTATCGCCATGCAGGCAAGGTCAGCATGCCTTGATTAGCGCCATTAAACCAAGATACAGGCTGCTCAGATGGGTCGCCTGTACTGCCTAAATCAACACCTAAATGGGTTGCGATCGCACCATCTGCAATGCCAATCAAATCACGTCGCTTTTGCCATGCACCATTCACCAGGCGGCCATTGAGTCGCAACTGTCGACCACTAGCGGTTGGCTCTGTAGCCTTCACCAGTGCCAGTCGCCCTAAGGATGCTGTAACAACATTAGTTACAGCTGGTTGTGAATCTATTTGCGCACCGCCTAGCACAAAGCTACAGACACAAAGCATTAAAACAAGATACTTTAGTGACGATCTGACATGGGGCGACCAAGGACCTTGCACCGACATAGGCAACCAATTCAACGAGGTGAAGCGAATTAATTAGCAGCAGGGCTTTTAAATTACCGACCGCTTTCCAGGCGTTATCAATCCTGAAACTACCCCAAGGGTACTACCTAGAAAGAAGTGGCTATGGACAGTGAAGTCACTTTAAATAACCTTCACATACCAGCACAATTAAAATAGGCTGAGCCAAGACAACTGTAGCTTTCACGGCTCAATCTGGACTTTGGCATACCCATAGCCAGGCACCAAGACCCCACAAATCCCACAAGCACCTCATCTTTCAAAGCCCTTAAAGATTCTTGACGAATCCAAGTGAGGCACTTGATAATAGCGATCCTCAAGAATTTTGAGGACATTTCCCAACGCAGTTCGTCAAGTTCAGTGAAGGATCGCTAAATTTGATTTACTTTTACTATGTAAAGGTAGTGTGATCATTGTCACACCGAACGCCCGCTATGAGCGTTTGCAGGCAATGGTCGGCTCATGGGAGATTTCCCACGTAGTGCTGTTGGGAGTATCAGTTTATACACATCGATCCTGTTCAGCGATGTTGACTGGTGTCAATAGCTCGTTTCCTTAGGTGGATTTATTACGGTCTACCAATTTTGTAGAGCGATATATCTTAATCGCCCTTAGTTGCGTATCTGGGAGATTACTTTTCAATCGCTATTAGTAATAACTGCGAGGGATTCTCTAGCAGTTAGATAACCAATCGTTTTTCTATTTTCTTCTTGTGACTGGCCCATGGGTAATAAGCGTGTAGATAATGTGCAAACAAATCAGCAATGTCAAGGCCTGGAGCCTTTGGGGCCTAAATCACTAGTGGAGGAACGAGACGCTTGTGGTGTGGGTTTTATTGCTGATCAGCAAGGCCGTGCTAGTCACCGCTTAGTTACTGATGCGTTGCATGCCCTTAGCTGCATGGAACATCGGGGAGGTTGCTGCGCCGACCATGACTCTGGGGATGGGGCAGGTATTATGACCGCCATCCCTTGGAAAATTTTGCAGTGCTGGGCCGCTGGCCAATCATTAAGGCAGGGCCATGTTGGCGTGGGTATGACATTCTTACCCCGTCATGGTGATGCCGCTGAAATTGCTAAACAAAAGTTTGCTCAGGTAACTAAGGCCGCTGGTATGACCCTGATTGGTTGGCGGCCTGTTCCCGTAGCATCTGAGACATTAGGTGCACTAGCTCGGGAATTTGAGCCTCAGATTGAGCAGGTGGTTGTTGAATCAGAAGCAACTGGTGATGAACTAGAACGCCAGCTTTTTCTATTGCGCCGTGCCTGGCTAAGAGCAATGGAAGCGGTTCAGGGCAGTGACGAGCTGGCAGCGGCCCTCAAAGAAGCCTACATGTGCTCCTTCTCTGGTCGAACTTTGGTCTATAAGGGCATGGTCCGCAGTGATGTGCTTGGACAGTTCTACTTGGATTTGCAAGATAGTGATTATGAAAGCGCATTTGCTGTCTATCACCGTCGCTTTAGCACCAACACCATGCCAAAGTGGCCCTTAGCCCACCCCATGCGTCTATTGGGTCATAACGGTGAAATTAATACGCTGATCGGTAACATCAACTGGATGATGGCCCGAGAGGCGGATTTGGCAAGTGCTGTATGGGGAGACAGCATCCAGCAATTGAAACCCATTGTGAATGCTGATAACAGTGACTCGGCCAACTTAGACAACGTCATGGAGCTGCTGGTTCGCTCAGGGCGTACGCCAGCCCAGGCCTTGATGATGATGGTGCCTGAGGCCTATCTAAATCAGCCTGAGCTACTCAATTATCCTGAAATCACTGACTTTTATGAATACTACAGTGGTGTACAGGAGCCTTGGGACGGTCCAGCACTTGTGGTGTTTAGCGATGGCAAGCAAGTGGGTGCCACACTGGACCGCAATGGACTGCGTCCTGCTCGCTACGCCATTACCCGCAGCGGTTACCTGGTTGTCTCGTCCGAAGCAGGCGTCGTTGAGCTACCTACAGAGGAGATCGTTGAAAAGGGACGTTTAGGCCCTGGTCAAATGATCGCCATTGACTTTGAGACCCATGAAATCCTGAAAAACTGGGATATCAAACAGCGGGTGGCTCAAACTCAACCCTATGGAGCATGGCTCCGCAACCATCGTCAAGACATCTCTCCTCAGCTTTTCAGTGAACAGCCATACCTGGAAGGAAAGTCTCTACTGACACAGCAAACCGCCTTCGGCTATACGGCTGAAGACCTGGATATGGTTATTCAGGATATGGCGGCTCAGGGGAAAGAGCCCACTTACTGCATGGGGAACGATGCCCCTTTAGCGGTGCTATCTGAGAAGCCTCATCTGCTGTTCAACTACTTCAAGCAGCGATTTGCCCAGGTGACCAACCCCCCCATCGATCCTCTGCGGGAGCGACTGGTGATGTCGTTACAAATGCAGTTGGGGCAGCGCCATAATCTATTGGATGAACAACCGAGTCAGTTGATGAAGCTGGAATCACCGGTGGTTAACGACAATGAGCTGGCGCTAATTCGCCAGGGTAGTTTGAAAACAGCTAGCATTTCTACGCTTTACACCATTGAAAACGGCCCCCATAGCTTGAGCCAAGCGCTGGAGGCTCTTTGTAATCAAGCCGATACAGCCGTTAAGGCAGGGTCTGAGATTTTAATCCTTAGCGATCGCATCGATGCCCATGGCAACCCAGCCACACTATCCGCCACTCAAACCTACATTCCACCTCTATTAGCCGTAGGTGCCGTACACCACCATCTGATCGGTAACGGCTTGCGGATGAAAGCTTCACTGATAGTGGATACCGCTCAGTGCTGGACCACCCACCACTTTGCTTGCCTAGTGGGCTACGGTGCCAGCGCAGTCTGCCCATACCTGGCACTAGAAAGTGTTCGTCACTGGTGGGCCAACAGCAAAACCCAAAAACTGATGGAAACCGGCAAGCTGCCTGGCACTACATTGAATGGAGCCCAGGCCAACTACCGTAAGGCCGTGGAATCTGGATTGCTGAAGATTCTATCCAAAATGGGCATTTCTTTACTTTCCAGCTATCAAGGTGCGCAAATTTTCGAAGCAATTGGTATTGGCCCTGAATTATTAACAGCAGGCTTTAAGGGCAGTATTTCTCGCCTGGGCGGTCTAACCGTGGCTGAGCTAGCCGAGGAAACCATGCGTTTCCACAGCAAAGCATTCCCCGAGCTCACTGGCAAACGTCTAGAGCACATGGGCTTTGTGCAAGCAAGGCCTAAGGGGGAATATCACAGCAACAGCCCACAGCTCACTAAACTGCTGCACAAGGCAGTGAAGTCTAATCAATATGACCACTATGCTTTGTACCAGGAGCAGCTGAAGGGGAGTCCTGTAGCAGCGCTGAGAGATCTCCTGGACTTCAAGAGTGACCGTGGGTCTATCTCGATGGAGGAGGTGGAACCAGTGGAAGCCATTATGCGCCGCTTCTGCACCGGGGGGATGTCCTTGGGGGCACTGTCTCGGGAAGCCCATGAGACACTTGCGATCGCAATGAACCGCATCGGGGGCAAGTCTAACTCTGGAGAAGGCGGCGAAGACACCGTCCGTTTCCAGCCCATCAACGATGTGGACGATAACGGGCTGTCAGCCACGCTGCCCCACCTGAAGGGCTTAAAGCCGGGTGACACCGCCTGCTCCGCCATCAAACAGGTAGCCTCAGGCCGCTTTGGCGTCACACCTGAGTACCTCATGAGCGCCAAGCAAATCGAAATCAAGATGGCCCAGGGTGCCAAGCCGGGTGAAGGGGGTCAGCTACCCGGTCGTAAGGTGAGCGACTACATTGCTTCACTACGCCGTTCCAAGCCTGGCGTAACGTTGATTTCACCACCACCTCACCACGATATCTACTCGATTGAGGACCTGGCTCAGCTGATCTTCGACCTGCACCAAATCAATCCAACTGCAGGTGTTTCAGTCAAGCTGGTGTCTGAAATTGGCATTGGTACCATTGCAGCCGGTGTGGCCAAGGCCAACGCCGACATTATTCAGGTCTCTGGCCATGATGGAGGTACGGGGGCATCTCCCCTCAGCTCTATTAAGCATGCAGGTGTGCCTTGGGAACTGGGTCTGACCGAAGTCCACCGCGTGTTAATGGAAAACCAGCTGCGTGACCGCGTGCTACTGCGTGTTGACGGGGGCCTTAAAACTGGTTGGGACGTTGTCATGGGTGCCCTGATGGGTGCAGAAGAATATGGCTTTGGCACCATCGCCATGATTGCTGAGGGCTGCATCATGGCCCGAGTTTGCCACACCAATAGCTGCCCCGTTGGAGTCACTACCCAGCGCGAAGAACTGCGTAAGCGCTTTACCGGTGTGCCTGAGCATGTGGTTAACTTTTTCCACTTTGTCGCTGAGGAAGTTCGTTCACTATTGGCGCATTTGGGCTATCGCTCATTGAATGAAATTATTGGTCGGGCGGATCTGCTGACCACTCGCGCTGATGCTAGCCTCACCAAAACCCAGGGCTTGACGCTGAATATCATTACCCAATTGCCGGATACCCGTAGCGATCGCACCTGGCTTGATCATGGTGATGTTCATAGCAATGGTCCCGTATTGGATGACACTCTCCTGGCAAATGCCGAGATTCAGCAAGCCATTACTAACCAGACTGAACTCCACAAAACCTCTGATGTCATCAACACTGATCGCTCTGTCGGTGCCCGCATATCTGGAGCCATTGCCAAAAAATACGGCAATACTGGCTTTGCTGGCACATTGAACCTCACATTCAAAGGCAGCATCGGTCAAAGCTTTGGAGCCTTTAACCTACCGGGGATGAATCTCCGTCTCATCGGCGAAGCCAATGATTATGTCGGCAAAGGGATGCACGGTGGCGAACTGATCATTACGCCCTTCGAAGGCGTCCAGTACGATCCATCGAAAAACGTCATTGTCGGCAACACCTGTCTCTACGGAGCCACTGGCGGTACACTTTATGCCTTTGGTAAGGCTGGTGAGCGATTTGCCGTACGTAACTCTAAAGGTCAGGCTGTGATTGAAGGAGCCGGTGACCACTGCTGTGAATACATGACCGGTGGCGTTGTGGTTTGCCTCGGTAGCGTAGGACGTAATGTCGGTGCCGGTATGACCGGTGGTCTAGGCTACTTTCTCGATGAACAAGGTGATTTCCCCACCAGAGTTAACCCTGAGATTGTCAAGGTACAGCGGGTGATCACCACAGCCGGTGCTCAACAGCTTAAAGAGATGATTACCAATCACGCAGAACGCACTGGCAGTACTAAAGCGGCCCAGATCTTAGCGAATTGGGACAACTATCTACCCAGGTTCTGGCAGGTGGTGCCTCCATCAGAAGCTGATCGTCCTGAAACGCTAGATAGCACAGCAACCGTTGTCACCACAGTTGGTTAAATTAACCGAAATGCTGACATTTACTTGACTTGTCATTATCTTCTCAGCCATCTCCATTCAGTGGGAGATGGCTATGTTTTTGACAGACATCCAGCTAGTCTAGGATGTTACGATTTCAAGCGATTTCGGAGGTGCCCAAAATTGCTTCAACATGCTCTGAAGGAATGGTCTGTAGCAGTGGATGCCCTTGTCCAAGGCCAAACAATTCTGCTGCTGCGCAAGGGAGGCATTCGTGAGGTAGGCAACCATTTTCAAGTACCCCATCAGCGAGTCTGGCTATACCCCACCTATGAACACCAAAAAACGAACTTATTAAAACCCCAATGGGCTACACAAGTAACACCTGTGGCGGCTGGCTGGCATCCAACCCAGGTGACTATTCAAGCTTGGGCCAATATTACCCAGGTGTGGACCGTTAGAAATGAGCAGTCTGTTAACTCGTTGCTGCCATTTCACATTTGGAACGAGCAGTTTGTAACGGAACGTTTTCGCTGGAAACCCAGCCAACCCCTGCACCTGCTGTTAATGCGTGTATATCGATTAACAACACCAGTACAGCTTGACTGGCAGGCTGCCTACGGTGGCTGTCGATCTTGGCTAAACCTAGAAACCCCTAGAGATACCAAACAATCTGTCCCCGTTTTAGATGAGCAGACATGGACGGTAACCGGACAAAAGATATACCATCAAATCCAGCAATTTGAGACCATCAGGTCCTGGCAAGGCAATGAAATATTTTGAGATGTTTCATTGCAAATGATCTTACTTACGTCATATTTACCTACGTTTTGAAACCATAATTTATATGGAAGTCGATAACTATAAAGGAAAACCGACGATCCCCAGCTTCCCTAGCTAATCAGCCATACAAAGTACAAGCTGCTCGCTTATTGAGGCAGTGATTTTGTACACCATCTATGAGCAATAGGGTTTGTTATGACCGTGCTAAAAGTTGGCATCAATGGGTTTGGCCGTATTGGTCGTTTAATACTGCGAGCCGCTGTCAATAACTCTAATATTGAGTTTGTTGGTATTAACGATTTAGTCTCCCCTGAGAATCTGGCCTATTTACTTAAATATGATTCCACCCATGGTCAGTTCCCAGGCCATGTGGAAGCAAGAGATAACGGCATTGTTGTCAGTGGTAAATTTATCCCCTGTTTTTCCATCGCTAACCCAGCTGAACTGCCCTGGGGCAGCTTGGGTACCGATTATGTGGTTGAAGCGACAGGACGATTTTCAACCTATGACAAAGCCGCCAATCATCTAAAAGCTGGGGCAAAGCGAGTTGTCATTTCAGCTCCCACTAAGAGCCCAGAACAGGTTCCCACGCTATTGGTAGGGGTAAACCATAAGACCTTTAATCCCGAAACCGATCAAATTGTCTCCAATGCTAGCTGCACCACAAACTGTCTAGCGCCTGTAGCCAAAGTGATCCACGAGCATTTTGGCTTCGCTGAAGGTCTGATGACTACAGTGCATGCATCTACAGCGACTCAATCCACCGTGGATAGCCCGAACAAGAAGAGTTTGCGCAGTGGTCGTGGTGCAGCTCAGAACATTATTCCCGCATCCACAGGTGCCGCGAAGGCCGTTACCCTGGTGCTCCCAGAGCTAACAGGTAAACTAACAGGTATGGCTTTACGGGTACCCACGCCTGATGTATCGGTGGTTGATTTGACCGTTCGAACTGAAAAGGCCACTAACTATCGTGAAATCTGCGATGCCATGAAAGCGGCATCTAACAACGGGTTACGTGGGGTCTTAGGCTATACAGAAGATCCCGTTGTTTCAACTGATTTTGTGGGTGATCCGCGCTCTAGCATTTTTGATGCAGGCGCTGGTATTGAACTTAACCCCAATTTCTTCAAGCTGATCACTTGGTACGACAATGAGTGGGGCTACTCCAACCGTGTAGTTGATTTGATGCTGCACATGGCCATCACTGAAGGCCTCCTTCAGGGGGTTACTAGCGATGCTTTAGAAGCAGTTTATGCATAGTTTGAGATAAGAAAAAGCGACCCAAAATTGGGTCGCTTTTTCTTATAAATACTGATTAGCCAGAGGCCACTAAACATTAGCGCAGACTTAACCACCCATAGACTGATACCAGTAATAAGTGGCCATAGGAATGACCGTAGCCAAGATCAGTAGAACCACAACGATCCAAGTTGAGCTGGTGCGATTTTCCTCAGTTTCCTCAGCAGTGGCAAAGGTACCTTCCACATTGATGGTTTCTTCGATCACGGGAGGGCCAGGGTCAGGATCGCCCGTTAATATAGCAGCTAAGCGTACGGTGGCATCACCAAATGCTCGGTTGTAACTGTTGCTTTTAATTAACGGTGCTTTCATTGTTTCCTTCGTGATGCTTTCGGAAATCTCTTCAGGAAGTAAAGCAGCTGTTTCTTCACCGGATTTAATGCCAATGGTATTGGTGACATCATCCAGAACAATCACAGTTTGATTTGCACCTGCTTCTGGAGAAGGAAACCAACGAGCAAAAATTTGCTCAGCAAAACTTTGAGCCGTTTCACCATAGTCCAAACGATGAATGGTGACATAGCGAACCTCTTGACCGGTTTCAGTTGCTAGTTTCTTCAGGTCTTTGTTCAGATTACTTTCGTTAAGCCGAGTGATTTGCTTGGCGTCATCTAAGACCCAGTTGTCGGCATTAGGACTAATGGGCATGTCATAGATCCCGGTAGCACTGGCTGGTGTCGCAATTGATAGATTAATAGCTAACGCGATCGCAACCACAACTATCCAGCGGCAGCGATGAAATATCGAACTCAAGCGCATGATGTTTCAAGAAGCAGCAGTCGAGCAGCCATATAGCGGCCCTAATCACTACTATAGATGACCACATGCCTCTGAGAAAGCTAGTACAGTCTTGGGACTAGCGTTTAGCTGATTGTACTTGTACAGCTACAACACAACCATCTGAGATCGCACTGTCCAAAATTTGTAATTGTCGTTGTTCTACCACTGTCAGACTGGATTTTGAGCGATAACGCTCAACCGCTAAGGCAATACCAGGGGCCAATTCACCATGGGTAAGTGCTGTGCGCACCAAAACTTCTAGATCCTTGCCAACAAATTGAGAGGTGTTGAACATCGTAAAAGCTGGGTGAGTGGGTAACTGTTTATACATTCGCCCTTCTCAGCTCAACTTCCGGATCAAAGGTTATCTAGATCACATGGATTTCCGATTAAAGAGCCACTTAAACAACTGGTTGTCGCACTGATCAACCTCACTCAACTAGTTTTTGTGAAATGAGCATGGGCTGCTAAGGCTATGGCAGCTGGATAAATCCGATGCTCTTGTACCTGAATACGAGATTGGAGACTTGCTTCAGTGTCACCAGCCAGCACGGGCACAGCTGCTTGCATAATTATGGGACCGCTGTCGACTGCTAGCTCTACATAATGTACTGTACAGCCCGCCAGCTGAACCCCTGCATCTAAGGCCTGCTGTACCGCATGGAGACCCGGAAAACTGGGCAATAAACTGGGATGAATATTGAGCAAACGTCCACTAAAAGCATCAATTAGGTGTTGCGTTACCCGCCGCATCCAGCCTGCCATAATCACCCAGCCGACATCATGTTGGACAAGGGTATCGACAATGGCCTGATCCAGCACTTCGCGAGACGCAAACTCACGATGATTTAGAAGAACCGTAGGGATCGACCATTTAGCCGCTCGCTCCAGAACGTTCGCACCGGGGTTGTTACAAACGACAACATTAACCTTGGCATTGAGCCGTGAGTCCTCAATGGCGTCCATAATGGCCTCAAAATTGCTGCCGTTACCAGATGCTAAAATCCCCAGCTTGAGAGTGGGGTAGCTGAGCGTTTGCCAATCAATGTTAGGACTTAACAAACCAGTGATGGAATAGTCAGTGGGAACAGAACCCATAGCATCAAACAAGAAACAAACTCTAGAATTCTACAGGGGCATAGGCAACGTTCATTTCATTCGCCATAACCTACGTATAATCACTGATTTAACGGAAAAGGGCTGACTTAGCGATACACCGTTAGCTCTTTTCTGAAAAATCGGGGCATAGTTAGGGAACACATCACGTTCACTCATTGCATTGGTGAAATGAGTTTATCTGTCGCTTCAAATGTTGATACCCCAAATTTGCTCGGCGTAGTAACCAGCGCCTTAAATGCTGTTGCCGCACCTATCTACGTCAAAAGCCAAGATCATCGATGGTTGTTTGCAAATACGGCCTGTTGCCAGTTGCTGAATGTATCCCTAGAGAGCATTAAAGGTTGCCTGGACCATGACGTGACAGCAGTAGTTGATGCAGATTTGTTGCGATCGCAAGACGCCAGCTTCTTCACCACAGGCACAGTTGCTGAGCAAACGATTTACCTGAATACCTGCCATGGCAAGCACCAGTTTTCAGGGGAGCGTGCCCTCTTACAAACCCCAAATGGTCTAGTCCTTATAAATACCCTCCAAGACATCAGTGAGTTGGTTCAGCTTCGCCACCTTAACACTGACTTACAGCAACAACTCGAAGAACGTGACAGCGCTCTAGATCAACTAACAGAATTTGAGGCCACCTTAAAACGGATTACTGACCGGGTACGGGACAGCCTGGACGAGAAACAAATTTTACAAACAGCCGTACAAGAAATCACGGAAGCCCTCAACGTTAGAGGTTCCAATACCTCTCTGTATGATCTAGAGCAGGGCACCTCCACCATTTATTACGAGTACACCACCCTGCCATCCGACCGGGGGCGCGTCTCCCAAATGGAAGCCTTTCCGGAGGTTTATCATCAGCTGCTCGAAGGCCAATACTTTCAGTTTTGCTCCATTGCCCCTAACCCAGTACGGGGCCTGGTGTCGATGTTAGCCTGCTCAATTTTTGATGACCGGGGTGTCCTCGGCGATCTATGGCTGATTAACGATAAAGAACACGGCTTTAGCGAATATGAAATTCGCCTCGTGCAACAGGTGGCTAACCAATGTGCCATTGCCATTCGCCAGGCACGGCTTTATCAAGAATCCCAATCCCAGGTACGTGAACTAGAGCAAGTCAATAACCTCAAGGATGACTTTCTCAGCACCGTTTCCCACGAGCTGCGCACACCCGTCACCAGTATGCGTGTGGCTCTACAGCTGCTCGGAGTCACCCTCACCCAAGAACTAGGGTTGGAGCATGAACTGACCAACCCCGATGCAAAGCAAGGTCGCATTGCCCGCTACTATCGCATTCTCAAAGAAGAGTGTGAACGGGAAATTAGTTTGATCAACGATTTACTAGACCTACAGCGTTTGGACGTGGGCAACCACGATTTAGCACTACAAACGATCCAAATCAACGAATGGCTCCCTGCTTTGGTCAGTAGTTTTCAAGAACGTGCTGCCAGTCGTCAGCAACAGCTGCAAGTGACCATTGCGGAGAATATTCCCCTATTGAAGTCAGACTTGTCGAGCCTCGATCGCATTTGGGCCGAACTTCTAAACAACGCGTGCAAATATACCCCTCCCGGGGGTGAAATCACACTTTCCGTAGTGCAGATGAAGGACGACATCTTAAAACTTGCCCTCGTAAATACAGGGGTGGAAATTCCCCAGGATGCACTGCCACGTATTTTTGACAAGTTTTATCGGGTGCCTAGCGCCGACCCCTGGAAACAGGGAGGAACCGGATTGGGCCTAGCATTAGTCCAAAAGCTGGTGGAACACATTAACGGAGTTATTACAGTTAGGAGTGAAGATGATCAGACGTGTTTTACGATTGAGTTACCGCTCTCCTTCACACCTTGATGAGAGATAGCACTCACATGGATTAAATCCATATCAGGAGGTAGTTATGGTAACTGCACCGTCAGACACGAGTCTAGAAACCTATGAGGGTCAATTTGGCCCGTTTGTCATCACTGCGGACGATCGACGCGAGGTCGTGATTTACCGCTGTGGTTTAGCCATAGCCGCTTTCAGTTTTGCCTTGGGGGTTATGTTGCTGCGCCTAGGCAATGGTAGCACCGGGCTACTTTGGACCATTTCTGGATGTTACTTAACCATGTGGTTAGGTCTGGGCATTAGTCTTTGGTTCATTCATATTTATCTAAAACCGCTACATCAGGCATTACAGGGGTTGTGGTTAGCAGGAGGCCTAGCCAGCCTGGGCATTGCCATAGGTGTACCGGGACCATTAGCCCTGACAGCGTATGAACAGCCTTTGTCGATTTTGGGCATAGGGTTTACCTTTGCAGCCATGACCGGCATCTTTATCAAAGAAGCCTTTTGTTTTAATCGACTTGAAACAAAATTTCTGGTGCCCCTAGTTCCTAGCTTGCTGTTGACCCACATGGCACAGGCTATGCCCAGTCATATAGGTCAGGGGTTACTGATCGCTTGGGCAGTGTTGTTTGTCATCTTTGCCCTACGTAAACTAATGCAGCCAATCCCACCTGACATTGGCGACAAAAGTGTCTTTGAGCACCTCAAACAGAAGCGTCAGGCAAACATCTAGGGGCATTGCCCATACAGGTAAGGGCGTTCCATGGAACGCCTCTATGATTTTGCTCCTATATTAGGGTTATTCATGGGCATCCTAGAACCGTTGAAACAACGGGGATGCTAGGTTGGAACGAGCATATTGGCTGGCTTGGTCACGGGTTAAGGATGTCGGGCCAGTGTTGATAAAGCGGCTGCATGAGCAGTTTGGGTCACTGGAATTAGCCTGGCAGGCTGACCCAGTTGAACTGCTTGCTGTGGCAGGCATTGGTTTGATCACAGCGGATCGGATTAGGGAGATGCGATCTCATCTCAACCCCCAAGAACTATTAGACAAGCACGAATCACAATACCCAGACTTTTGGACACCAGCTGACTCTGACTATCCCAGTCTACTGTGGGAAATTCCAGACCCACCTCCCGTGCTTTACTATCGCGGTCCTCTCAGGCCTAATGCTTGCACAAATCCTATCACCATAAGCATTGTCGGAACTCGCCACCCTAGTCCCTACGGACGTCGTTGGACCCAGCGCTTAAGTCGTCGCTTGAGTCAACGGCAAATCACCATTGTTTCTGGCATGGCCACTGGCATTGACACCCATGCCCATCAAAGCTGTCTAAATACCGACGGCCAAACCATAGCCGTACTTGGCACTGGTGTAGATGTCATCTATCCCCGTAGCAACGCTCAAATTTACCAACGCATCTTAGAAACCGGCTTGATCGTGAGCGAATACCCCAACGGAACGCCGCCTGATCGTAGTCACTTTCCACGACGCAACCGCATCATTGCTGGCCTTAGTCATGCCACCTTGGTTACCGAAGCCCCAGAACGCTCAGGTGCACTGATTACAGCTTATTTAGCCAATGACTATGGTCGTCATGTCTACGCATTACCTGACGGTCTAGATAATCCCACCTGTCGAGGTTGCTTAGTCCTCATCAATACTGGAGCAGCCATCATCATGGGTGAAGACCAGCTGATCAAAGATCTGCTCAATATTGGCGTTCCCAATTCAGATATGGCTCATAAAAATATGACCCATCAAAACGACCGTAACAACCAGGGTGGCGATGAAAACAGGCATTTTATAAACACTCAGCCAGATACATCAGCACCTGAACCGGCAAAGTCTGCACCGGAGGTAACACTGGATAAAAACCTACAGCATATTTTGCAGATGATTCCTGAGGAACCGGTCAGCCTGGATAACCTAGTAGAAACCACCCAGCTAGACACAAGTGCCCTGCTGGGTGGCTTACTACAGTTAGAACTCGCTGGTGTTATCGTCCAATTACCTGGTGGCCAATATCAGCGCACATAGTCATGGCTACACCTTTTAGTTTTGCCCCATATCAGTTTCCTGGATATGTTTCCATACCGGTGTAGGTTACCTCAAACCCTGTGTAGGTGATTTCGTGGCCATCTAGCGGATCTTCTATGCAATCAAAATTATCGACAAAGAATTCTACCACCAGGTCTCCCAACTCAATCATGTCGCCGTCCCTAAGGGCCTGACGTTTTTGAGGAACAAGACGACGACAATTTAAACGGGTCCCTGATTGACTACCAACATCAGCAATGAAAAAACCAGACTCAGGGGTATGGCGAATCACTGCATGACATGGAGCAACAGTTGCATTGCCGACTGGCAATGCGCAGGTTACGGATTTTCCTAATAGCCAACATGCACCCACATGGGTGAGATTTAAAGTTTCAGAACTGCCCGTATTAGAGACTAAAAATACAGAAGAATTAGCGATGATCGCCTGAACGTAAAAAGGTGTATTTTGACAGCGTTCTTTAACTGTCAAGATAGAGTCGGCAATTACATTAGCCGTTTCAAAATCATTTTTAACATTATTAAACAGCGCATCCCAAGGAAGTGATAAAACATTTTTGCTGATAAGATCACCAGCTGTTTCTTTAACTGCCTGGTTATCGGATAGGAAAGCTCTAAGCGTGGACATGGACAATGACTAAACAACTTAACAGCAAGAGGCTATAAGTGCGGTCGATTGTCACCCTAATTCAGTAGATTCACATATGAATTTCCCAAAGAATTGAGAAATCATTAATGAGGTAGAAAAATAGATTTTAAAGTCAGCTAATAAAAAATTGCTGCTCACCTGTAGCAATACCCTCATTGTCTAAGATTGAGAAAATCTCTAAAAAAATCTAGCTACAACGGTGGTGGGACATACATAAAGTCCTAAATATACTTAAGTATAGTTTTAGAACTTTCTCTACAGGTGCTCAGCAATTCTATGTATAGGATATGAACCTATCAAAGGTATTGCCTTCTTTATATCTTTTGTTTATTAAAGCCTGTGCTTTCAAAATAAGTAATTTGGCGGATACCGTTTTATGGAAGCTTTAAAAGCCACAAGTAAATATTAAAATCCCCCAAGATTGGTATATGCAGTCCTGAATCCGTAAAGCTGTACTCATAGGGGTTTCAGCGTCTTGAAAGTAGACAGTGTAGAAACCATCACATCCCCTTAATATCGTCATGACACAGCTTAAATTAACTGTACCTATTAAGTAATTATTAAGCAGCTTTATTTTCCCTGCTATTTTCTGGAGAGTTCCTGCTGTGATCAGTGCCATCATCCGTGCTCAACCCCCCCTAGATTTTATTCCCGAACGCTTTAATCCATGGGTGCGACGTTTTGTGCGAGTAGCCTTGCCAGGCTGGATGCGTTGGCAAACTGATCTCGTAAACATCAAGGTCAATAATGCCGGGGTTCTCGCCAAGCACTACGCAGAATTTCAGGCAGGGCATAGCAGATTGATTCTGGCTTTCCGGCATCCTGCTCCTGAAGATGCCTATGGCATGGCACATTTGCTGTGGAAAGCAGTGCCACAATCGGCTGTCCAAATGGGAAAAAAACTGCAGCCTGTGCACAGCCACTTTATCTATGACCGGGGCATTCCCCTATGGGCAGGGAAGTGGGTTGGCTGGCTATGTTCTCACTTGGGGGGGGTGTCCATTCAACGCGGTAAGTTAGATTTAGTCGCCCTAAAAGCCGCACGGAAGCTTTTGGTAAATGGGAAATTTCCCTTAGCAGCCGCTCCAGAAGGGGGCAATAATGGCCATAACGAAATTGTCAGCCCTCTAGAACCGGGGGTACCCCAACTGGCTTTTTGGTGTGTGGAGGATCTGGCAAAATCCCAGCGGTCTGAACCGGTTTATATCGTGCCATTGGGAATCCAGTATCGATACATCAATCCGCCGTGGGATGCTATTGACGAGCTGTTAAGCCAATTAGAACTTTATAGTGGTTTATCGAGTACTGATGAAAAATTTGTCCCACCTGTGGAACTACCCACAGCTCAAATTACCAATCTCTATGGCCGTCTCTATCGCTTAGCTGAACATTTACTCAGCTTGATGGAGAGCTACTATTACCAAATCTATGGCCTAGAACAACTCGATACTCCAGAAGCTAAAGATGCTAATGCACAGCTGGCTTTACGGTTAGAACACTTGCTCAATGGTGCGTTAGCAGTAGCAGAAAAGTATTTTAATTTGCGGCCCAAAGGCTCTGTGATTGATCGTTGTCGCCGTTTGGAACAAGCTGGCTGGGAACGTATTTTTCGCGAAGACTTACGTAATGAAGCGGCGTTGTCTTCAGTGGAACGAGGACTAGCCGATCGGATTGCGGAAGAGGCGGACTTACGTATGTGGCATATGCGTCTTGTGGAAAGTTTTGTGGCAGTAACAGGCCGCTATGTCTTAGAAAAACCCACAGCCGATCGCTTTGCCGAAACTGTTTTATTGATGACTGATATGGTCACTCGACTCCAGGGGAAAACACCCTTCCCGAGGCCTTCTTTAGGTAAGCGAGAAGCTCAGGTAATAGTTGGAGAACCCATTTGTGTCAGTGAGCGCTGGGATGATTACAAACAAAGCCGACGTAAGGCAGTGTCAGCATTGACCAAGGATCTCCAAACAGCTCTTGAAAGCTTAATTGTGGATTCGTTTGAAGACCAGAATCGTTGATGAGATTTTGAGATCACAGTCAGGGAGCAAACATCACTATAGTTGACTCTTTTTTGTAGCTTTGATTAAGGCAATATTGATCTGCCAAGAAATCGAAGACTGAGATTGCAGCTGTCTTGTAAATGCCTGTCTCACGATCTCCAAGTTCTGTTCGCTCAAAGCCTTAGCTAAATGGGTCATATAATGGGACTCAGTATTAAACCATCGAGCTTTTATTTGAGAGGTAATGGGTAACTCAGTTTGGAGTTCTATTAGCTCAACAGTCGGCATCAGCGGCGTGTTCTCAAACCATGTAGTCACCGCATCTATATCCCAATATTTCTGACAATCACTAGTGTAGAGATCGTCTTCAGCCTGTTGTAGCCTTTGGAATAATTTAGGCGATATGCTCTGATGAGTCAGTAGGGAATACAGCCGTAACGTGCGGAAGGGAATCGTTTCAGCCAGCACCATATACCCGTTAGGAGCAAGGTAATCAGCCAATTGATTGAGCACTTGCTGTTGGTTGGGCAAGGATTTCAAGGCATTACGCCCCACAATGCCATCAAACAAAATACCTGATGCTTGAGTCGCTAGGGTTTTAGCTAAGGTATGCAGCGGTGTCGATAGAAATGTAGGTCGAGCTAACGCTGTCAGTGCCTCAGCTTGTTCGCTCAGAGCAGCATAGGTTTCAGTAGAGGTACAGGCATACACTCCACCTTCGGGCACCTGGCGTAGAGCCTCCCAGGTTAAAAGGCCGGCATTGAGGTCCAGCAAAACGTGGTGGCGTTGAGGCTTTAGTGTGGAGTAGATGCGATCGCACACCGCCCTCAACTGCTCCCCTGCATTGCCCAAAGTCCTTTGCAACCATTGCTCTTGCCCCTGATCCGTCGGCCCAAATGTCAGCACTTCGGGCAAATCCGCCTCCATCACCGCTGCTAGCTGAGCCTCTCGTTTACGGGCAACCTCTAGACGAATAGTATCTTCATAGCCCTGATTCGACGGTTGGAAAAACACTTTGCCCTGGAGACCTGTGGGTAAATATTGCTGCTCCACCCAATGATCGCGATACGCATGGGGATACAGATATCCCTGACCATGGCCAAATTCTTTCTTATCCCGATTTGCATCTCGCAAGGGATTGGGCACATCGGCTTCCCGTTCCTTTTCCACCGTGGCTAAGGCATCAAAAAAGCCCATGACACTGTTGGACTTGGGACAGGTAGCTAGATAAAGCGCCGCTTGAGCCAGCGGATAGCGCCCTTCTGGCATACCCACTCGGTCAAACGCCTGGGCACAGCTATTGGCCACCACCATTGCATTAGGATCTGCCAGACCTATATCTTCTCCAGCAAAAATCACCATACGACGAAAAATGTAGCGGGGATCTTCACCGGCATAAACCATGCGGGCCAACCAATAGAGGGTGGCATCGGGGTCAGAGCCGCGCATGCTTTTGATAAAGGCACTAATGGTATCGAAGTGCGCATCCCCCTCTTTGTCATAGAGGACGGCTCGTCGCTGAATTGATTCTTCGGCAACAGCTAAAGAGATGCTTACCTCAGGCGTAGTTTCGACCGCTAGTTCTAGGGCATTGAGCAGGGCACGGGCATCGCCATTGGCGACATTAACCAGGTGATCTAAGGCATCTTCGTCGATTTGGATGGTGCGATCGCCATAGCCCCGTTCTTTATCAGTCAGCGTTTGGTAAACAATCTGCCGTAAATCATCGGGTTCCAGAGACTTTAGCTGAAACACCCGCGACCGACTGACTAAGGCTTTATTCACCTCAAAGTAGGGGTTCTCAGTAGTCGCCCCAATTAGAATAACGGTACCGTTTTCTACCCAGGGTAAGAGGGCATCTTGTTGGGATTTGTTGAATCGGTGAACTTCGTCGACAAAGAGGATGGTGCGCTGACCGTGCTGGCCGCGAAGGTCTTGGGCAGTTGCGATCGCACTCCGAATATCTTTCACCCCAGCCAACACGGCATTAATGGCAATAAAGTGGGCTTTGGTGGTGTTGGCAATCACCTGAGCCAGGGTCGTCTTGCCTGTCCCCGGTGGCCCGTAAAACAATAACGACGATAGCTGATCCGCCTGGATAGCCCGACGCAGCAGACGACCTGGCCCCACAATGGCACCCTGCCCCACGTATTCATCCAAATTACGAGGACGCATCCGGGCAGCCAATGGTGCTTCCGCTTCGATTAGTGTCTGGCGATGTTGCTCAAAGAGATCCATGGAAATGGAGAATTTTGAGTGTTGAGTCTTGTAGAGCTTTGCTCTTCTCAGCTAGCTGAGTATTTTAAATTGACTGTTTATGCTTTAAACATTGAGATTCAAATAATTTGGCTCCAAGAAAGCCGTTGCTCTAGAAAGCAAAAGCGCCCCCATAACATGGAAGCGCTTTCAACGTTATCTAATCTAGTTCAGCAAGCTTCAGAATCTGATATCTTACTCAACTCAAAACTAAAGTTATGAGGACCAGATACCACCAGCAATTTCCTGCAAAGGTAGCAGGTGAGGAGTTTGGCAAAGTAGATAAGCGAAGAATGCACCGCTGCAACCGCCTACTAAGAAGCCGCTAGCAAAGTTGCTCCAGCCTTCGCGATTAGAAAACGCTTCAGGAGGATTAGGAGTAGTCAATGTACCCTCGGGACCATCGGGGCTAGTAGCGCTGTAAATAGAAATAGCTACAGTCAAAATAAAGACGAAGCTAATTGCTGCAATCACACCAGCCACAGTGCTGTAGTCACTGGCACGTAGTGGGCCAAGAACGGCAAAGGGACCGTAGAACCAGTAGCCGTGAGCAACGCCCACTTCTAAGCCGCGGCTAAACGGAGACAAACCTGCGCGGTAGGCAGGCAAATTATTAATGTAAGTACGTGCAACCGCAGAGGAGTTAATCGGAGTCGCAACGTCACCCACTTCGGGAGCTCCAGTTGCGCTTGCAAAACTAGTTGCCATAAGAACGTCTTCCTATGTAATGGACAGTCGTAAGACGGGAAATTCGAATTTATAACGCCAGCCAAATCGCCAAGGATAACAATCCTTCGCAGCCACCATTTTTAGAGAGGTAGCCGCAACGACATGACCCACTAGCCCCTTTAACAGGAACTAGCTGCATCTGAGCCCAATACTCTCATAGAAGCTAACCAAACATGGTGAATGCAACAGTTTTGTTAAGTACAAACAAGCAGAACGTTAACTTACTTAACAATCGACAGCTTCGGCAGGGGGTAACACGCCATAGCTAATGGGTCTGAAGAACCCGTCTTTAGTCAACTTCGGCTCACTTCGATGCAATGCGTCTAAGTACATAGGTTTGGTCACACACCACCTACACTTCGTAACACTCATGGGCGTTGATAAATGAACTAGCCACAATCAATATGTGTAGCGCTATTAGCATCTAACCTGTGGAGCGTGGTATGTGGCTGAAAATTCCGATTGATTTAGAAAATGAAGCGGCTAATGTCCATCTTTTGCAGGAATTAGATCGCTGGATAGAGCTGGGATTGTTATCGGAAGCACAGGTCATTAGTCTTGGTCGCAAGTTATGCAGTCCTTTACCCATTGCCCATAAAGCACCTACGGCAGTGCAGCAGGAATCTGTCGAGGTCAATACTGAGGTAAGGAGATCAGAGACAGCCCCTCCTGAAACTCTGACTGAGGTCCCGACGGCTACAGGTCAGCCATTCTTTTCACGCTTCAAGTCCCATCTAGTGCAGTCATTTTTGGCAGAGGTCAGCGTGCTATGGCTGCTGTTTTTGGGCGTATTTTTGGTGGTGGTGTCGTCTGGGGTGTTGGTGGCCAGCCAATGGCAATCCTTTTCCATCGTTGGCCAATACAGCATTTTGTTGGTGTATACCCTGGCCTTTGGGGGGGCAAGTCACTGGGCAGCAGGTCAGGCCAAACTACAGACAACGGCCCAAATGCTAAAGGCGACAACGCTGCTCTTGATTCCCCTAAATATGTGGATGATAGACACCTCAGGGTTAATCAATACGACAGCAGGGCTGGCCATTGTAGCGAGTATTGGCTTGAGTATATTAACCCTGGTGTTAGCCCCACAAAGAATGATCGGGTTAACCGTATTGGGCCTAAGTTGGTTGCATTGGGGATGGGGATTCGCGACCTGGCCTCTGATCGCCACCTATGTGGGCACCTTGAGCAGTGCAATCAGCCTGGTCTGGGACATGCCAAAGATAACGGCTGAGGAGACGGATGAAGATCGTGAGGCAGAATCTCAACCTCAAGGAATTTTAGTTGCGATCGCACTCCTCATTCTTCTAGTACGCAGCGTATGGATTGCCCAAATACCCATAGCCCAGTTGGGCCTGGCCATGGGCCTCTGCGGCTGGGTACTGCGCAGGCTTTATCAACGATATCCCCTGTGGCCCCAGTTAGGAGCCGGATTAATGCTACTGGGCTGGCTTGTTTCTGTCATCCCATATCCACTACAGGCCCTGGGTATCAGTGGACTCGCCATCTGGCTATTACTAGAACAGCTGGGACAACACACCCAAGAACGAGACCAGCTACGTACCCTATCGAGACTTTGGTTAGTGGGATTACAAGCCTGTGGTTTGGTTTGGTTAACCTTGCCTGGTCCCCTGCGGCAGACAATACTTTTGGCAGTTGGCAGCCTTAGCCAGGACCCCGTCAGCACGATCGAGTTTTCAGGCCTATGGCTTTATGGCTATGTTGGCCTGATGGTGGTGGGAGCCAAGAGATTTCGGCAAAAAGAACACACTGCTTGGGCTCAACTGACTGAAAACCTAGCCATGGGACTCAGCCCACTATTAGTCCTGTTAATAGTCCCCCAAGCCCAATCATTTTTGTTGATGATGAGTTTGCTCGGGCAAACACTCACGTTAGGTGCCATTACTCGCTTGCGACGCCCTGCAACCAATTGGTTGATTTATTGCACACACATTTCAGCACTGGCAACCGTGATCAGTGGTCTCTATGTGATTAGCGGTTGGTTTGGCTATTGGAACCGGTGGCAGGGCGCTTTAGTTTTCTTAAGCCTGATGACGGTGGAATGGATCGCCAGTGTTGCTAGCCACCGTTATCCCCAATGGCGACAGTCATCGTGGTATTTGGGCATAGGTCTAAGCATCATTGCCTATAGTCTTTTGCTAGATAACTGGGGCAGCTGGATTAACTTGAGCTGGTTAGTTGTGCCGGGGCTATTAACGTGGTTGGCATACCGACGCCAGCTCGTAGCCCAACCACAGCTGGTCACCACAGCGCTGACGGTCCTTGCTTTAGGCAGCCAGATATTACTCATTAGCTCCTGGCCCATGGCAACGGTTGCCTTGTTCACCGGGGCTGGACTGCTGTATCTCCATAGTCAGCGCTGGCCTACGCAGACATTTCTACCAGTCATAACCATCGGCTTTGCCCTGGGGGGCGGGCACGCAGCTGCCATCTGGCTGTGGCTGATGCCAAAAGTATGGCCCGAGAATGTTGCCTCGCTATTTTTAGTGATCGCTCTGTTTTCTGGAGGCCTTAGCATTTTGGCTCGACAGCTCAAGCACCAGGCCCAACCTTTGCTACGGGCCTATGGCAACGCCAGTTATGGCTGGAGTCGAGCATTAGCAGTTGCCTTAAGTTTTGACCTCACACTGATCATGGTGCTGAGCTACAGCCTAAATTATCCATTTGCTGAGGCCCAAGCAATATCACCGGATGTCGCCACATTGCTGCAATATGGTGCAGCAGCCATGGCCCTCATATTGGCCAGGTTTTTCACTGAGCGGCGGCTGAGCAATCTAGACTACTGGGAAGTCTCCCATGGAGTGGGTCTCCTCGTAGCCATGGGTCTAACCCTATGGCATCAGGAGATGAAGCCCCAGATGCTGGCTACAGCCATGGTGGCATTAGGGCTAGGCACCCAGATGCTGGGGAGTATCTATGTCGCGAAACATCAGCGCAATTACCCATCGAGCTGGCACTACATTCCACTGGCTTACGGTGCTTTAGGGCTAGTCCTTAGCCATCTGAACTTCACAGCAATAACAGGCGTCTATTCATTCGTTGTTGGCATTGTGGTTCTCGCCATTGGCAGACGGCAGACAGATCTACGACCTTTAGGTTATGGCGGTCTTGGGCTGCTTTCTTTAGGCACCTATGAGCTAGTTGTCTATCAAATGCTACAGGCCAGTGGTGGAGAACCAGGAGATGGGTTGACGCTGTTGGCTTTAGTGGGTAGTGCGATCGCACCCCTATACCTCCTAGGCGATCGCTGGATTCAGCGCTACAGCAAGTTAACAACATCTGAAATTGCAACAGGCTCCTTACTCCATTGGCTGTTGTCCGTCATGCTAGCAGCTCTGGCCATGATCAGCGGGCACAGTCAGTTAGGCGTCTGGCTTTGGTTGAGTACCTCCTGCTTTCTGACTCTCTACGCGTTGTTAAGGGGTAATTCTCGTTGGTTTCCGGCCTATGCCACTAATGCCAAAAGTGGGCACATTGTTCAGCTCAATGGCAATCATCACAGCTACAGACAATGGACCTGGAGCGGTCTGGTGATTGCCACTATCGCTGTCTCCTATGGCGTAGACCATCTCCTATCACACCTGACTTTATTGCGCGGCTGGGGTGCTTTATTCGCCTGTCTTTTCAGCTTGATAGCCCATCGCCTCCCCTGGCAGCGCTGGGGGTGGCCGATGCGCCCATGGCAGCGGATAGCCCTTGTGTGGCCGGTTTTAGCTACGCTCCTAAGCATAACGACCATCACAACCCAAAGCCTGCTGCTGATAGGAGCCTTTTATGCAGCGATGGCTAAACAACTGCGGGCTGTACGCCTCAGCTATTTAAGTCTGGGGCTACTGAACTGGGCCTTACTCCGCTATCTTTTCGACCAAGCATGGCTCACCCCCCTTTGGCTAGGCACCATGATTGGAGTATCAACGCTGTACATTCTAGAAATCGACCCCCGTTGGCAACTGGTTTCCGCTCGCGAAGAACGCCATCGCCTACGGAGTTTGGCCACATTATTAATAGGACTAACCGCGATCTTTCAAGCTGAAACCACGTCAGCTCTCTTTATTAGCCTGAGTCTATTGATTAGTTTTGGCTTTATCGGCCTGGGCTTATTCACTCGAGTACGCGCCTATCTATATGTGGGCACCCTCACCTTTAGCCTGCAAATATTGCGTGCGATCGCACTGTTTATTAGCACAGACGGTCGTATGCTTTGGGCCATCGGCATCCTACTTGGCATCGCCCTAATCTGGGTAGCCGCTACGTTTGAAGCCCGTCGAGCGCAAATTAGTGAACTGCTCAATAAGTGGGCTGATATGTTGCAAACCTGGGAATAAGCAAAGCATAGGCCACCCACATAGCAACGCCTCCATCATTTAACGCTACCCTAGCATTCATAATGAACTTCGCAGAGTAAACCAATGGCCGCAAATTTGGAGAAAATGCTGCAGTTTATCGATGAATACCAACAGCAGCGGCCCAAGGCGACTTCACTGCAAATAGTGCGGTCTTTACGGGCCTATACCCGAGCATCCTATGCCAATACATTTTGGGAGATGGTCGCAGGTAGCAACCCAGACTTTGTTAAAGGCGAGCTGGATGACCAATCCGTTGAGATCATGGGTCAGAGCATTGATTTTGCCCATTTTATGGCAGCCTTATCAGATCAGACCTGGGGAGGAAATCTCACATCTACCCTCAGCGACGGATTTCTTTGGATCACGTCGAAAGTAATGACCGGCCATGGTTACGACAGCCGCGAATACACGGCAGCCATTGGGGATACGGCACAACCCATCGAGGTCTACCTCGATAAATATGGCCTCACCACCTATCAACCAGAAACCTTAAGTGAACTGTTGGGGAAATTTGCTTCTGAACAGGACTATGCATCTGACTTAGTTGCCTTCGCTGTTGGGCGACTGCTGTATGAAAACCCTAGCCTCTCGGTTAAAGCTGCCATCTTAGAGGCCAATTGGCTCAACTACTCTGGCACAGTCAAACGTTACCTAGTGGACATGTTTGGAGCCAAAATTTCGGCCAATGGGGTTATTGTCAACGGCGAACAAATACGCACACGTATTTACGAACGGATTCGTGCCTATCTACTGATCAAACGCGATGTCATCAAAGGCAGCATCTTCCATCGCACTTATCGGCAGCGTATTCGTCCTGCTTTGATTAACCACGCTACCGACTACTTCACCAAATATCTACAGCAGGCCTTAGTTCAAAGCCCCCAACCTGAGAGTTGACGGTTCAACAGGAGTTTTTTATCGAAAGTCAAACTAAGAATAGTTCATAATAATTCGTCAAAAGAAAAATCGGCTCTAGAGCAGAACCGATTCAAAAAGTCTTTTGACTTTGCGTTTATCTCTCATTTGGAGGTGGCTGAAAATGCGTTGTGCACTAACTAATCAATCTCCGTACGACATTGTAACAATCAGTACAATTTTTTCTGTGATGAATCTTTACTAAATTGCAATAAGTTTGTGTAGCCGTTACTCGGTAAAACTACCCAAAGATTGACAGCAAATGAGTCCATCCATCAAATCAAGTTAGTGCAAAAACCAAAAAAGTTATGAAATCCTGACATATGAGCCCTAAAAACTCTGCTTATGGCATCTCAGTCAGCTGACAAATCCTAAACTCAATGGCTGAACTATTTATCAAACCCATGGATAAAGATAGGAAATTACCTGGGTAATTAAAGCTAGCAATCCCATGTGTCTCAACACAGTAGCCACTTCCACGGTAAGGACTTCCGCAAACCCAACCCTTGTCAAGGATAATGAGGAAAGTTTGCTAGCTCATATCTTCTTGTCCCACTCCTTCATATATTCCTTTGCAAATTACGTTTCTTGGTACTAGTTCTGGTGTCCCCACTAGGGCACGCAATGTGTCAAGCGTTGCGCTACGCCTACCTCAGCGCGCTGAAGTATGGCTGCTTGATTGTGGAGAAGGAACCCAACACCAGTTTCTTAAGAGTGATCTAAAGTCCAGCCAAATTCGGCGCATTTTCGTCACCCATATGCATGGGGACCACATTTTTGGTCTGATGGGACTGCTGGCTAGCTGTGGTTTAGCCGGTAATGTATCGCGCATTGATATCTATGGCCCGCCTAAGTTAAACGAGTATTTGCAAGCCTGTCGCCGCTACTCGCAAACTCATTTTTCTTATCCCATCAAAGTGCATACGGTGGAACCGGGTAAGGTATTGGATGATGGGGAATTTGCGGTTTACTGCCAACGTTTAGAGCATCGAGTACCTGCTTTTGGCTATCGGATCGTAGAAAAAGATCGAACCGGTCATTTTGATGTGAAGCGCGCAGCTGCCTTAGGCATCCCCCCTGGCCCCATTTATGGCCGTCTCAAACGCGGTGAGGCGGTTACCTTGGCAGACGGTCGAATGATTAACGGCTCTGACCTATGCGGTGAGACCATTCAGGGTAGAAAGATGGTGTACTGTACCGATACAATTTTTTGCGATCGCGCCATCGAATTATCAGAGCACGCCAATGTACTCATCCACGAATCCACTTTTGCCCATCAAGATGCTGAACTCGCCTACCAGCGTCTTCATTCCACATCCACTATGGCAGCCCAAGTAGCCCTAGCTGCCCAAGTACAGCAGTTGATTCTCACCCACTTTAGTCCCCGCTACGCCCCAGGCAACACAATTCAGCTCAAAGATTTACTTTTAGAAGCCAAGGCAATTTTTCCGAATACGCTTATGGCCCACGACTTCTATGTCCATGATGTGGAGCGGGCAACAGCTTAATCAGACAGACAACTTTAGAAAACTAATTTTCGCTGTGCTGGTTGTTGATGGCAGCTTTTTGAGCATTCACATTACGTTTTAGCTGATGCTCACCACGGGGGTGTTCGTCTAACCGTGTTTTGAGCCTGCCAAAATGCTCATTATTGTTGATCGGCATATGGGGAGCCGGTAACTCATCATTGGGCCAAGTATCAATATCACCGCAGGGGCAGAGTTGAGCAACAGGCATCACAGTCTGCATAGCTGTCGGGATACTACAGCGGGCACAGTCAGTGATTTCCCATGCGGGTGACAACAACTGCTCAATGGTTTCTTGGGAGCCATCTAGATAACAATCCCGTCCACCCACAGACATAATCGCTTGCCAACAATCTTGAAAAGCACGGCTAAACTGATTGCCTTCTAATACAGGACTAGGACGATGAGTAATCTGCCGGTTGTTGATATGAACAGGCTTGCCAAGCTGAAACCAATAGGCCAGATAGATTTTTACTTCGTTAGGAGACGCCATAGACCACCTCGCACTGTGAAATAACCTTTTGCTACAGCACGGTGACTGTCACAGCTTCATCCTAACGCCTGATTTTTATAAGTCTTGAGACATTAATCTATTTTCAAGGTCTGTGATGTGTCCACATAATTGGGTTCTCCCAAGGTTTTTACCTCAGTGTTTATGTGGTAGCGGTGTGCCTATACGTTTGAGATCAAGGGCATACCCCCCTGTCACTAGATAAAACTCGGTTGCGATCGCACCAATCCGACGCACCAAATATCCCAAACGATCACGAAATATACGGCCCAAGGGATAGGCAGGCACAATCCCCCAACCTGTTTCTTCCGCGACTAAAATCACATCACAAACAGCCAGGTCCAAAGCTGTTAACAATTCATTGACAGACATTTGCCAGCAGCTATCATCTTCATCCAGACAATTAGCTAACCAAGTCCCTAGAGAGTCAACTAACAAACAACTATTAGCCTCAGCAGTTTGGATAGCATTCGCCAAATTTTTCGGAGTTTCTAACGTCTGCCAGCTCTCAGGACGACGAACTCGGTGTTGCTCAATACGCTGTTGCCACTCAACATCATCGACTGACACGGTCGATGTAGCCACATAGATAACGTGCTTATGGGTTTGTTCAGCCCAATGCTCAGCCCATTCACTTTTACCAGAGCGGGCAGGCCCCGTCACCAAAATCAATTGAGGCATTAAATCCAGTCATGGTTATAAGTTTGAGGATTCTCGCTATTAGCTGTGTCATAGCCTTCAAACAGCCAAGCGAGAAAAGAAATGAGTAACCCAACCGCTGGCCCTGCCCCAAAAATAATAACTTCGACGCCGCTCATGGCTAAACCTCATCTGTTGCCTGTGCCAATTATTTCACTGGTACACTCAAGCAACATCAGCGCATGCACCTAAAACGGAAGTCTAGAAACTATAGGTAGCTAGGTAAGTTAGCGGATCAGTCAGGGGCTGGCGTATGTTGACGGCGTTCTAACCACCATAAAACCGTAATCCAAATAGTCACCAGAACCAGGGCTGCCACTGTAAATTGAGTGACCCAACCCACCAAGGTAGCCAATGGAATCAAACGGCCTACAAAAAAGGCCAAGCTCACCATCGCTGTTCCCCACAGGCTAGCTCCCAACAAATTACACAACAAAAATTTCCAGTAAGGCATCCGAGCGATACCTGCTAAAGGCCCTGCGAAAATACGCAACAACGCTACAAATCGGCCAAAAATCACAGCTTTGTCGGCATTTTGACTAAACTGCTCACGAATTTTAGCGAGGGCAGCTTCATCAATACGAAAGAAAGTGCCCAACTTTAAAAGCAATGGCCAACCACCGTAAAACCCAATCCAATACCCCATGCTGTCACCAATAACGGCACCTGCGATCGCGCTCGATAAAACCCAACGATAGACTAACTCTTCACTCCCCGCTAAAAATCCACCTACCAATGTGACTGTTTCCCCCGGCAAAGGTAGTCCCATATTTTCGAGCATAATGCCAAAAAAAATGGCCCAATAGCCATAGTCCTGAGCCAATGTTTGGATCGTTTCAAGGGAAAAGAAGTCAAACGTCAATGGGACAGTGTGCATAGATACAAGTTTATCTTTCGTTTATTTTATTCATTTTTCTTACAAGTGTGAGGGCTGACGTGATGCAAACCACTGAATTTCATCTAGACAGCCTCTAGCGAAACTATTTCTATACAAATGAATACCCAAAAAGATCCTAAGTAATACCCATAACACTGGCTAAAAATAAAAAACCCTCCCAGTCGGGAAGGCTAATGACTAAGTTAAAGTATTGATTACGGAAACCCTTAAGCCTCGGAAAAACTGGCCATAGGTGTAGCCCCTAACATCGACTGAGGGAATGTAGGTAAATCCAGACAGTGCTGAGTACGGCGAGTTCTCACAGCCAACCGATAGCTAACATTTTGCAACTCAGCATTCAGTTGACGGTTTTCTTGCTGAATACGAGCAACTCGATTTTTTACCTCCAGCATACGCTCAGCAAACTTTTGCTTATAGATTTTCGGTAATTCCTGAACGACCTGCTCAAGCATACGAGTACGGTCAGTGAGCTCTTGAACAGTCTGCCGCATTTGATGATTCTCTTCATCTCGACTCTCGATTTGTTCTTGATAAAACGCTACCTGAGTTTC
This sequence comes from Adonisia turfae CCMR0081, assembly GCF_011009555.1. Classification (GTDB taxonomy): domain Bacteria; phylum Cyanobacteriota; class Cyanobacteriia; order Phormidesmidales; family Phormidesmidaceae; genus Leptothoe; species Leptothoe turfae. Next base: position 42,322 of record NZ_QXHD01000004.1, read on the forward strand.
TACACCTTGCAGCTGTTCTCGTAGAGCCCTGACCTCAGCCTGATGACGCTCAGAAACATCCGTCGATGGCAGAAAGTCTTGATTCCCCTTTACCAGGCGAAACAATTCTTGGGATAGCTGTTGGACTAGCTGATCCCGCATTTGCAATTCTTCTTGCAAGCGAGCAATTTCTACCTGGGAATCAGACGCTTTCAACTTAGTCAATTGGGGCACGAGATCACTCCTAACAGTAGTAACGATAACTTTTCAAACTGTCGTCAATTGATTCAGAGTATTGACCAGCACAATGACAAATTTCCTCACAGATTAGTTTTGAGAAAACTGGCAGTCATACCGAAATCATTTGAGCGTAAGTGTAACAGCAAACATTGCACAAGCTGGCAGCCAAACATTTCAACGTTAGTTAAAGTAAAGCCCACCAATACACCCTAAATAACAGAACAAAAAATGTTTACTAACTTCAAAAGCATTGAAGCCAACACCTAAGTGCCCACAAATTTAGCATCAATTTCGCAAAATGCAAGGTTTTTATTCTATAGGTTTGTAATTTCCTGCAAACTAAGAGGCCGCAGCCTTTTGTCATAGCTGCGACCACTTAAAGAAATTAGCTTTTAGAATAAGGCCACCGAACCAATTACTGACTTAGGAACCTAGAGGTGCAGCCTGAGGAGGAACTTCATCAGCTTCAGCTTCTTGGGGCTCATCAACCACCAACGTTAAGTAGCGAATGATATCCTCACTCAAACGCATATCGCGCTCCATAGGGGCAATAGTATCCCCAGGAGTTTGGTAGTTCATTTGAATATAGATCCCTTCACGGTAACGATTGATTTCATAAGCTAGGCGTCGCTTACCTCGGTGTTGGGTTTCTAATACCTCACCACCCTTATCCTTAATCATGCCCTGGTATTTACCAATGGTATTATCCACGGCCTCATCACTAATGTCAGGCCGAAGAATATACATGGTTTCGTAAAAATGGCTCATACTGCTCCTTATGGACTAAATGGCTTGACAAAAAAGCATGTCAAGCAAGGGTCTTCCATATTAGCAGCAAGGCATCACCATTTAAAAAATTTAAAATCGCCAGATAAAACCGTCAGAGGAGTCTTGAGCTGCCAGCATTCGGTCTAAACCAAAGTCTTAAAAGCGGCCAAGTTGTATATGCACAGCTTCCGAAATGGTAGGAATTTCAGGATAACGTCCCATCACACACTGAGCGATGGAGTAGATAACAGCTGCAAGACCACCAAATAGCAAGACATTATAGAGCGTGTCACTAATTAAACCTAAACCTGGCAAGTTGATCAGGCTCAGGATAACGCTTCCGATGGTAATCATAAAACCAATCAGAATTGACAATAAAGTGTTGAATCGAATGAAGTGACTGATATTGGGATTGCGCACCACAAAGAAAAATAGTGCAAAGAAGACAACAATCGAACCAAAACCAAACGGCACCAGACTATAGAGAAACTCAACTGGTACGACAAGAGCAATAAGGATAGTAGCAACAGGCTCCAGCACTGGGAAATTGCTAATCAAGTTAACAAAGGCCCCCCAAGGAGTTGGGCCAACTCGAAGAGCGTCTAATAAAGCGATTAGATAAGGCAAAGAACCTAATATCTTGTCAGAAATTTCAGTGGTGCTACGCCAAGTCATATAATGCTCAAGTGATTTTTGCAAACCTCGCTCTCAGCATAGCGTAGCTTGATGCTAATGCTCACACTGTTGAAATGACTCTATGTTAGCCAACCGAAAGCCCATCTGACATTGATACTGAGGCAGTGGTGTAGCAGACTCCAATTGTCTGGCACAGCCTAGCTTCCCATCATTAAAACGAGGTTGACCGCTCTGATTTGCCATTAAGCAGCTGGCACATACAGATGCTGACGGAATCACCTGGTTGTCTAGCAGAATCACCAACATAGTATGACACCCCACCAAGAACAGGCTTTAAGCCTATCTTAGGCGAGGTATCAATTTATTGGGCATAACTTTATCCAGTTTTTACTGGTCTGGTAAAGTCTTTTTACGATGCGGGTGTCTCAATTCGACGACGACGATGACGACGATGACGATGACGACGAGGTTCTTCTTCAGCCAGGTATTGTTCCTTATCACCCCGCATCCAAACAGGGCGAGTCTGGTCATAGGCCATTTGCAAGGCCGCTGCTGCCACTGTGTGAGGATCGTAATCTTCAGTGAGTTGAGAGACAATGGGCAAGAAGGAAGCCAGCCGCTCACTGGTAACAGCTTCTTTAACTTGAGTCTGTAGTTTTTCTAGGGAGCGAGCAGCAATTTCTGCCCGAGTTGGCACCTTACAAAAAGCTAGCTCCTGCTTCAGATGACGCTCAATTTGCCGCAACTGATACTTCTCTAAAGGATGCACAATGGAGACAGCTCGCCCTTCTTGCCCGGCACGCCCAGTGCGACCAATGCGATGAACATAGCTGTCCTGATTATCAGGTAGCTCATAGTTGATTACATGGGTCAGGTTATCTACATGAATGCCTCGAGCAGCAATGTCAGTAGCTACTACCCAACGTACCTGGCCCTGCTTAAAGCGTAGCAGCAGCCTCTCCCGCTGAGCTTGGTTAAGGTCACCATGGTATTCATCCACACTATGACCTGCAAACTGTAATTGACGAGTCAGTTCAGCTGCTGTGCGTCGTGTCCGCACAAAAATAATCGCTGACTCTGGATCTTCCATTTCTAAAATTGGCATCAAAGCCCGTGGCTTACTCCAACCAGGGGGAACTACATAGGCTAGCTGAGTAATGCGCTTAGGTGCAGTATTTTGAGACTTAACCGTCACCGTCACCGGCGACTTTAAGAACTTAGCCGCCAACTCACGAATTGCCGGTTCCATAGTAGCGGAGAAAAAGGCAGTCTGTCTCTCTGCTGGAGCATGACTCAGGATGTTTTCTACATCCTGAATAAAGCCCATGTTGAGCATTTCATCAGCCTCGTCTAACACTAGCCAACTCAGTTGCTCAAAACTTAGAGCCCCACGGCTGAGCAAATCGAGCACGCGTCCTGGTGTACCAACAACCATATGAACACCACGGCGAAGCTGACTAAGCTGGCGTTCGATAGACTGCCCACCATAGACGGGTAATACCCGTAGCTGAGAGTTGTATTTGAGACCTTGCACTGCCTGGCAAACCTGCATAGCAAGTTCACGGGTTGGAGTGAGCACCAATGCTTGCACAGAACGCTTGTTAATGTTGACCTGTTCCAAGATCGGCAAGGAGAAGGCAGCTGTTTTGCCAGTGCCTGTTTGGGCTAGTCCCACTACATCATGCCCAGCAAGCATGTGTGGAATAGCTTGAGCCTGGATGGGTGTGGGCTCCTTAAAGCCAAGTTCATCCAAATGTTGCGCTTGGGGTTCAGATAACCCGAGGTCAGCAAAAGACAATGTCATTTAGACTCCTTTGAGGTCATTGAGTGCAGGCGGGAATTTCAAAGAGAAACACTTACGGGCGCTTGGACCGCAACCGAGGCATCGTCAGATAGGACTGTACCGAACAAGTCATAGGTATCAGCCCCGTGAATTTGCACAGGTACTATCTGAGCTAAAGGCGGCGAACCTTGCACATACACAAGGCCATCAACATCAGGAGCAAACCGAGCAGAACGGCCAATGCATTCACCTTGACTTGGGTTTTCTTGCTCGATTAAAACATCCACAACTTGACCAATCTGAGCTTGATTGCGCCTAAAAGAAATCTCTTGTTGAGCCAGCATTAGCTCTTCCCGCCGTTGATGCATAATTGCTGGATCAATTTGATTTGGTAATGTAGCTGCTGGAGTCCCCTCTTCAGCAGAAAAGGTAAATACACCGACATGGTCAAACTCATGACGCTGCAAGAACGCTTTGAGATGTTCAAAGTGAGCATCTGTTTCACCGGGAAAACCAACGATGAACGTGGTGCGCAGCACCGCACCAGGCAAAGCAGTCTTTAAGTGCTGAATGATTTCATCATTCACACGCCCTTGCCATGGACGATTCATAGCTCGCAGAATCTCAGGGTGAGAATGCTGTAGAGGTAAATCTAGGTAAGGTAAAACATTGGGTGTATCTCGAATCGCGTTAAGCACTTCCTGGGTAAGACCCGTGGGATAGGCATAATGCATACGAATCCACGGCACATTTACGTCCCCCAAAGCCCGCAACAGCTCTGCCAATTTGGGTTTGCCATAGAGATCAACACCATAATTAGTGGTTATTTGGGAAATCAACACTAATTCTTGAACCCCTTCTGCGGCCAGCTGATGGGCCTCTGCCACAATTGATTCAATGGGGCGAGAACGTTGGTTGCCACGCAAGTGGGGAATAATGCAAAAAGCACAGCGATAGTCACAACCTTCTGCCACACGAACGTAGGCAACGCCTTCACTAGTTGTGCGATAACGGGGCACTGTTTCATCTGCAATGTAGGTAGGCTCAGCAGAAACAGCCTTAACTCGCTCACCAGCTTCAGCCCGCTCAATCACATTAACAATGCGGTGATAGTCCCCAGTCCCAACCAGCGCAACGGCTTCTGGAATCTCATCTAGCAGCTCTGACTGAAAATGTTGAGCTAAACAGCCCGTAATAACAATTTTTTTGTCAGCTTCAGCTAACTCTACTAGCGTTCTAACCGACTCTTGCCTTGCAGCTTCGATGAAGCTACAAGTATTAACAATTACATAGTCAGCAAGTTCTTCATTGGCGTCAACCTGATAACCGGCCTTAACCAGAAGGCCTAACATGTGCTCGCTATCGACTCGATTTTTCTCACAGCCTAGGTGAGTAATAGCAACGGTTGGTTTACGAACCATAAATTCTTTTATACAAAAAACAGAATGCTGGTCTCCAAGCAGGCGTTGCGATCGCACGGATGACTCAGCACCCTAACCTATCACTGAGCTGTTGAACGGGTAGCGATTGTTTTGGCCCGGTTGAGGAAATTATAACATAACTATACAATTCTGTGGGTCTTACCTGAAAAGGGTTGATTTATCGGGGAAAGCAGCTTGTGTTATGTCTGTATGCAATGGCCAATACGTTTGGGTGAGAACGGCTGCAATCATCATCCTTGGTAAATAATCTCGATCCATGCAATAACTAAAACTTTTGAGATCTGTGGAGTTACAAACACTTTTTAAGACATCAACGCCAGTGATCGGGGTCGTTCATTTACTGCCTTTACCCGCATCGGCTCGCTGGCAAGGCTCATTACAGGCCGTAGTAGACCGTGCTGTCCAAGAAGCCGTTGCTCTGGCCTCCGGTGGTGCTAACGGCATTATTATAGAAAATTTTTTTGATGCACCCTTTACAAAGGGATCGGTAGATCCTGCTGTGGTCAGTGCCATGACCATTGTAGTCAGCCGTATACAACAGCTAGTAACGCTTCCCCTAGGTATTAACGTATTGCGTAACGATGCCCAGAGCGGTCTGGCCATTGCCGCCTGTACCGGCGCTGCGTTTATCCGGGTTAATGTGTTAACTGGAGTAATGGCTACGGATCAGGGTGTAATCGAGGGAGATGCCCATCGACTCATGCGTTATCGCCGAGAATTAGGTCGTGATATTAAGGTCTTTGCTGACGTACTAGTTAAGCATGCTACCCCTGTAGGTACCATCAGTCCGGACACAGCCATGGCCAATGCAGTCGCTGATACTATCCATCGGGGCTTGGCAGATGCTGTGATTGTTTCTGGTGGTGCCACGGGCCACCCGCCCACCCATCAGGATCTAGCAACGGCGAAAGCAGCTGCGGGCAACATCCCTGTGTTAATCGGCAGTGGTGCCACCGTGGACAATATTCCTAAATTGATGAAATCGTCAGATGGTGTAATTGTTTCTAGTTCTTTAAAACGATGGGGGCACATTGAACAACCTGTCGATCCTAATCGTGTAAGCCAATTTGTGGATGCAATATCGTCATCCCCGTAGGGGGGCCATGGAAGGCCCCTACAGGGATGATTCTGGAATATCTCTACCGAAGGCCCTGTTTTTTGTCTAAGATGCAGTCGGGGGCGCAGCCTGTCTACTGGGGTACCCTGCTTTTGTTGATCTTGATGAGCTTAGAGTTATCTGTAAACTATGGGACGTCGCCGTAAAGAAACTCGTGGGATTTATCGTTGGTCGCGCCCAGCTATTGGTGCGATCGCAACCGTTGGAGCCTTAGGCACAGGTTACCTAACGGTGATCAAGCTAATGGGTAATGATGCTGCCTGCCCTGTAAAGGGTTGTGACCAAGTACTGAATAGTGCCTACGCAGACGTTTTTGGTATTCCGCTAACGTTGTTTGGCTGCCTCGCCTATCTATCCATGGTGGCTTTGTCCCTAGGGCCACTGTTATTGAACAAAGAGAAGATTAAGCAGCGTCAAAAGCTAGAAGATATAACCTGGCCGCTCTTGTTTATCGGAGCTACAGGCATGATGGTCTTCAGTGGATACCTAATGTATCTACTGGCTACCGAACTCAAGGCCGCTTGTCTCTACTGTATAGCCTCCGCCACATTTACATTCTTAATGTTTTTGCTAACGCTCTTAGGTCGCCAATGGGAAGACCAGGGAGCTCTTGTTTTTCGTGGCGTGATAATGGGAATGGTCACCCTGGTGGCTACTATTGGGATGTATTCCATCAGTATTAATGGACCAGCGGCAACCGCTAGTAGTGTTGGCAACACCGGCCCTGCCGTTACCAATACATCTGGGCCTGCTGAAGTTGCCCTAGCGAAGCATTTAAAGGAGGTAGGGGCAAAAATGTACGGTGCCTACTGGTGTCCCCACTGTTTTGATCAAAAACAGCTCTTCGGACAGGAAGCCAAGAAATATATGCCCTACATTGAATGTGCTGAGGATGGTGCTGACTCCCAGACAGCCCTGTGCCGATCTGTACCTGAAGTTACCGGTTTTCCCACATGGGAGGTCAACGGACAATTTTTACCTGGTACTCAAACCTTGACAACCTTAGCTGAAGCATCCGGCTATCAAGGTCCGACAGACTTCAAGCATTAAACCCTTCACAAGGTTAGAAACACGTAGGGGCGTTCCATGGAACGCCCCTACGTGTTTCTAACTAAAATTAATTTCTAGTAGCGATAAATCGTCTGAGAGATCTTGCCCAACATCAATACTGGGCATAGTGGCATGGCTAATTAACTGATCAAGCTGCCCCGGTCGCGGGCATTTAACAATGTGATCAATAAAGCTATCTAAACCCAGAATTTCTCCGGTTTCAGCCAGGGATGTTTCAGGTACTTCATAGACGCCATCACTGAAAATATAGAGATAGCTGTTGTCTGGAATCGAACAACGTTTCCAGGTGTAGGTGGTACCGGGCATCATGCCAATGGGCATACCAGGGGTACGCAGACGCATTGTTTCAGCCATGGGAGCGCCACCACCATTACCATTCGCAGTTACATCAGTTGTATTAGGAGGGGGGGGCGGAGACAGAAGCACAGCTGGAGGATGCCCCGCACTGGCATACATCAGCTGGCGATTAACGCGGTTATAGACGCCGTACCAAATGGTAAAGTACTTTTCATTTTGAGCCGTCATCTGAAACATGTTGTTCAAACTTTCAAGCACCTTGTCAGGTCGATAGAAGTTGGTGCCTGGCAAAGATTGCGATCTCAACACATTCAGCACAGAGGTGGACAATAAAGCTGCCCCTAAACCATGGCCTGATACATCCAGCAGATATATCACCAGATAGTCAGGATCTAGCCAATAGAAATCAAAACAATCGCCCCCAAGCTGTTGCGATGGCAAAAAGCGAGTTTGAATCTTGACCGGAGGTTGATCCGTATCCCTGGGCAAAAGCGACTGCACATAGGAAGCAGCTTCCGCCAGCTCATTCTCTAAATACTGCTTTTGCTCTTTCAAATCGCGAGTAAGCTGACACAATCGCATACCAGACTTAACTCGGGCCTTAAGCTCAGCCATGTCGATGGGCTTCATTAACAGGTCGTCTGCCCCTGCTTCTAGAGCCTCGACTCGACTGGCCGTCTCGGCATGGGCCGTAATCAGCAGAAACGAGCTCATGGACAAATCTGGATGCTCTTTCAATCGACGGCAAATTTCCAAACCGTCGATGGATCCAGGTAAGCGCCAATCGCATAAAATTACTGGTGGCGTGATCACCAAGGCTTGCTCTAGGCCATCGGCGGCGGTTTCTGCAATAGCAACGCGATACCCCTGGCTTTGCAGCATCCGCTGAAGGATACGTCGAATGATCGGATCATCATCGATCACCAAAATATCTGCAATAGAATTAGCAGCCTTAACCATTACACCGATACGACGCAGAGGTTTATTTCATAGTGCCATGTCCCTAGTCCCATACTGGCATTCCCCCATGGGCTATTAGTTCTACTACTCATGGCATTGAAGTCCTACCAAAGTCATTAACAAGCATCTAGCAATCGAATGATATTAAAGGCTAAAAACTCTCTGATTAAATAAGAAACGTTGGTTTCAGCTAGAGTGTACCCTTCTCATTCAGACATATGAAGGCGGTTGGCCAAATATGCACATTACAGCTTTCCAAAGGACATTGGTCAAAAACAGTAAAGCATCTGTGATGATTTTCTGAGCAAATAGCAACCTTAGCCATAAACCACAGCGTTGATGGCCTATTTTATCAGTCCACAGAAGATATGTGCGATTCAGCAATTGGCAGTGAAGATAGAAAAATCAATGTATTTGCTGTAGCTGTGACGTCTCAGGAGCAAAACTGTGCCCTCATGCCAGGAAATCAACACAAAATTGGTAGGTATATGTCACTAATTTGGCAGTAAAGAAGGTTCCTAAGTGAAAAATTATTGCAAGACTACCCTAGGGTTAAGGGTGATTTCTAAGCTGAAGAAGCGCCGCTAATATCTGCATGATTTTGCATAATGGAAAGTACCTGTGATCTGCCTAACAGCTGCGTTTTACCCGTTCTAAAGTCCCCCAGCGATTATCAGGTATTTCGCATTAGTCCTGATGATAAAAACCGACTAGCACTTTTGGTAGATCCTACCCTGGGCCATGCCAAGTTAACCTGCTGTGTAGAAATTTTTGATGTGGGTGGCAGAACCCCTATCCATCGACACCAAGTGGCCGTAGAAATGTTTTATGTGATCAAAGGAGAAGGTCGAGTTGTTTGTGATGGTAAAAGTTCAACAATTAGAACTGGCGATAGCATCCTAGTACCATCTTACGGTGTTCATTTTGTTGAAAACACTGGTCCACAACGACTCTATCTACTCAGCGTCATGGTACCTAATGAGGACTTTGCGGAATTAATTCGTGATGGGATACCGGCAGAGTTAGATGAAGAAGACATGGCTGTTTTAGGACGTACCCACAGTATTTAATGCCGTCTGATTTTCTGCCCGTCAAACCCAAACAGGTACATTCATTAAAAACTCGGGATGGTAAGCGTCTGGATGCAGATGTTTATTATCCCGATGCCGAAGGTCCGTGGCCTGTATTGCTGATGCGACAGCCCTATGGTCGTGCGATCGCATCCACGGTTGTCTATGCTCACCCCACCTGGTACGCCGCCCAGGGCTATATTGTCGTGATTCAGGATGTGCGCGGGCGCGGCACTTCAGAGGGAGAGTTTCACCTGTTTGCCCACGAAGTAGACGACGGCTACGACAGCGTTCAGTGGGCCGCTCAGTTACCTAGAAGCAACGGCAGGGTTGGCATGTATGGGTTTTCATATCAGGGGATGACCCAGCTCTATGCAGCTCAGGCTAAGCCCTCAGCTCTTAAGGCATTAGCTCCGGCCATGGTGGGTTACGGCCTTTACCAAGATTGGGCGTATGAAAATGGTGCACTACGTTTGCAGGCTGGTTTAGGCTGGGCCATTCAATTAGCCGCAGAAACCGCTCGCTTAAAAGGAGACAAAACTGCCTTTAACGCCTTACGAGCCGCTTCTCGTAACTTGCCGCTCAACGGTCCCATCTCTGCCTATCCAGATGTCATCAAACAATACGCCCCTGATTCTTTTTGGCATGACTGGTTGGCACATCCCCAAAACGATGATTACTGGCAGTCACTTAAGCCCGATTTAACGAATGTCGATTTGCCAATGCTCCATGTGGGTGGCTGGTTTGACCCTTATCTCACAGGGGATATCCGCCTATTTAAGGAAATGGCATCAAGCCGCTATCCTCAACATTTTTGGGTGGGCCCTTGGAGCCATATTCCCTGGAGTCGAAAGGTAGGGGAGGTGGATTTTGGTCCTGAGGCGATGAACCCCATTGATCGATTACAAATTTGTTGGTTTTATCGTTGGCTCACCGATAAAAAAGATGTGGCCCCCCTGGATGAGCGCCCCGTACATCTCTTTGAGATGGGCAGCAACCAATGGCGACTGTTTGAGCAGTGGCCAAGTGAATCTACAACTCAAACCTATCGCTTGCAAAGCTCTGGTCTAGCAGCCATGCGTGAAGATGATGGCGCTTTAGTGCCATCCAGTTGCGAAGATCCAGCTGTAACTGCAGTGCCTGATGTATTGGTTCATGATCCATGGCGACCTGTGCCCTCCTTGGGAGGACATGCAAGCTTTCCATCCGGATCTTTTGAGCGCAGTGCGTTAGACGGTCGCAGCGATGTCTTGACCTATACAACTGCTTTGTTGGAAGCAGACTTGGCTGTAGCAGGGGACGTGACGACAACGCTTAAAGTTCAGGCTGATGCCCCTAGTTATGACCTATGTGCCGTGCTGTCAGTGGTCTACCCTGATAATCGAGTGTTTAATTTGACACAGGGTTATACACGTATTCATGGGGGACAAGCACAAGTCGTGTCTCTATCTTTGCAACCCACCTATTTTTGCTTGATGGCTGGCCAAGCCTTACGGTTAAGCCTCAGTGCAGCTTGCTTTCCAGCCTATACCGTTAACCCTGGAACACAAATTTATCCTTTAGATACCGTGCCAACCATAGATCAGCGGATTATTACCCTAACGGTCTATCAAGATAGGGATACGTTGCTAACTTTACCTATGGCCTAATCGCCATCACTGCAATTCATCATCTAGCTCAATCCCTTGAGCTTTGAGTTTTGCCTTGAGTGCTGCTAACTCACCTTCTGCTCTATCAGCCCGCTGGGCTTCTTGGTCAGCCCGCTGGGCTTCTTGGTCAGCGCGTTTCTTAAGTTCATCAGGAATTAAGAGCTTTTTCCCGGTTTCTAACTCGTAGAACTCAATCAGAGTGCCTACTGCGGCTAATCGTAACCCCAGCACCTGACTGACGCTATCGGTAATTTTTTTATAGGCCTCATCTTCCAGGCGGTACCCTCGCAACCGGTCAGTAATCCATTCACCCTTGGGATCGAACTGCCAATATTCAAGCACCCCCATGGCTTCATAGAGGTCGTACTTGCTAATTTCGTCTTTTTGTCGAGTTCCCTGGGAGGTCATTTCAAAAATGACGGCTGGAACCGAACCTTCTTCCCAGATTTTGTAGTTGTCACGACCACCGGGTTCTACATCAAAAATCACCATCACATCAGGGGCTACTCGCATATTGGGTAGCCCCTGGGCGTAATACAAGAATTGATTACCAAGAACAGTCGCTTGCTGACCTTTCAGATACTGACGTAAAACTTCCAATGTAATCAGCAGAGCATAGAGATGGTCAAAGGTTTCAGCCACAGGCATGCCATCTCCGCTGGGATAAAGACTCTGAGATGTCTGGGTGTTAGGAATAATCGCTGTCATGGCTTTATCCCTGTTTTAGTCACAGGTACTCTTGTACTTATTCTACCGGCTGTTTGCTTGAGTCGTGATTACACTTGCAAAACGCCTTTGGAACTGGGAATTGCATTGGCACGACGGGGATCAATCTCGGTAGCCATGCGCATAGCGCGGGCAAACGCTTTGAAGGTGGCTTCAATAATGTGGTGGGAATTGATGCCGTCAAGCTGACGAATGTGCAGCGTCATGAGGCTGTGATGAACGACAGCCATGAAGAATTCGCGGACGAGTTGGGTGTCGTAGGTGCCAACGCGCTGGGTGGGGATATCGAGGCCATAAGCGAGGTAGGGGCGACCGGAGAAGTCCAACGATACTTGGATCAGGGATTCGTCTAGGGGGGCGACAAAGTGACCAAAACGGACGATGCCTGTGCGATTACCTAAGGCTTGGTGCAGCGCCATGCCGAGAGTAATGCCAACATCCTCGTTGGTGTGATGGTCGTCGATTTCGAGATCGCCTTTGGCTTGAATGTCGAGGTCGAAGAGGCCATGGGAGGCGATTTGATGGAGCATGTGGTCAAGAAAGGGAATGCCAGTGTTGGCATTGCACTGACCAGTGCCGTCGACGTTGAGGGTGACGGTGACGTCGGTTTCTTTGGTGGTGCGGGTGACGGTGGCGGTACGAGTAGGGAATTCGAGATTAGTGGTTGGGTTTGCTTTTGTTTGCATGGTGGTTATGGGGGTGTAGGGACTGCCCTTGTGGTTACCCTGGATGGAATCTAAGGGAATTACGCTGCTACGCATTCGCTACGCACCGTAAAAGAGTAATCGTCGTTCGACATTGATCTCAGCTCTAGTTTATCTGAGGAAAAGAGTCTCCCTACTCCCCATTGCCCGCTGCCTCTCCACCCCTAGAACATCGTTTCCAAAACACTTCGAATAACGTCATCGGTCACCTGATCCGTGACGCAGGCTTCGCCGATGCGTTTGGGGAGGACGAAGCGGACTTTGCCAGATTTAACTTTTTTGTCGCTGCGGAGGGCATTGAGGATGGCGTCGATGTTGAGGGTGGCGGGAAGCTTGGTGGGGAGATTGGTTTTCTGGATGATGGCAAGTTGTCGGTCGGTGGCGGTTTGGGGCCAAAGATCCATGGTGGTTGCGATCGCACCCGCTGCAACCATGCCAATGCCGACAGCTTCACCATGGTTGACGGATTTGTAACCGGTCAGACTTTCGATCGCATGGCCAATGGTATGGCCGTAGTTAAGAATAGCCCTCAGTCCAGCCTCTTTTTCATCTTGACTGACAACATCGGCTTTAGCCTGACAAGAATGTTTGAGAATATCGTGGAGCAGAGCCTCACTAACAAAGCACAGCTGATCGAGGCGCTCGGCTTGCTCTAGCTGATGGAACAGACCTTCATGCCAAATAATTCCATACTTGATGACTTCAGCCATACCAGCGCGAAATTCACGCTCAGGGAGTGTGCTCAAAACACTGGGATCAATCAGCACCAAACTCGGCTGATGAAAGGCACCAATTAGATTTTTTCCTTGAGGATGGTTCACGCCAGTTTTGCCCCCGATGGCGGCATCAACCATGGCTAGTAATGAAGTAGGCACTTGAACAACCGCAATACCCCGTAGCCAGGTGGCTGCAGCAAAGCCCGTCATATCGCCAATTACACCACCACCTAGAGCCACCATGGTAGAACTGCGTTCTAAATGGTGGTCAAACGCAACACTATGGATTTTCTCGATAGACTGTAGAGTTTTGTATTGCTCTCCAGCAGGTAAAACACATTGACTAACCTCAAAACCAGCCTCCGTTAAAGAGGTCAAGGCGGTTTCGCCGTAGTGTTGAAAAATAGCAGGGTTAGAAACAAGCAGCACCTTACCAGCTTTGCCAGCGGCAGCGAGCCAGGGGCCTAAGTATTGCAGCCCGTCAGTAGCAATTTTGATGTCATATTGAGTTTGGGGTAGCTCGACGGGGATAACGGTCTTCATTGCATTGAGTCACGGTGTACTCAACTATCCTACTGCTCAGGGTAAACAGTAGTAGGGAGTAAGGGAATGGGGAAGCACAACGCATTCCCTACGCAACCTTGGGCTCCACTAAACCTCAGGCTCCACTAAACCTCGGGTTCTGGGTTAAACACCTGAAAAATTTTTCGACAGCAAAGCTTGATTTTTTCCCCAGCATTAGCCTGAGGTGGAGCTACACCTTCAAACTGCCAGTTGTTAATGGTAGAAAGATGCCACTGTTCACCATGGTGGTTAAACCCAACGACTTCAACACCAATCGCCTTGACAATATTTGCTACAGCATCCGCTGTACCTTGGGTTGTCCCCTCAGCCACTGAATGAAGACGAATCTGCACGAGAAGACTACGGCAGTTGAATGAGCGGCTAAAGCCAGGGAAATGAAACCCGATATCGATGGAATCAGGATCAACGAGCTCTCTTGTATCGGGATCGTTTGCCCAGGGTTTAAGGTCAGAGCGTAAATCAGGAAGCTGCCCCTTAAAGGCACCCACAATAGCGGCTATTTTACTGGCATACTCGATGCTTCGTGCTTGTTCTGCTGCGTTCACACTTACGACCAGGGAAGTCAAAAAATTTCACCTACCAAGATAAAACAATGCCTAGGCAAATAGCCAAGGCATTCATTCTGCATCTTTGGATAGTTAGCAAATGCTACTAAGGAAAAAAATAAATGAGCTCACCAGAAGAAACTGTAGCTGATTAAACGAAAGTGAAATTGATCTGCTTAGATCGTCGGACTATAGTGGGCCTGACAGGTGTTCAGCATACGCAGATCGTTGTCGCTAACAGTGTCAATTTGATGGAACCCTTCAATCGCAAATTGACGTCCACCTGGTCCAGCAACAGCGGTATCTTCGAGATCGAGGGCATAATCATATTCCTCTTGGGAATAGGTTTCAGTAATCGCCAAGGAAAGCTGTGCGTTTTCTACACTGCCTCGAAAACAATCGAATGAGGAATGTGGAGAATAGAACGCTCCTACAACTTCACCTGCTTGTGCTTCGAATACCATGTAGGCAGTTTGCAACTGATCGGGTAAAGGCTGTTCACCAAAAAGATAAATGCCATTGCTGAGGGGTGTAGAAACAGACGGGGCAGCCTGAGCTAATAGAGGGTGGATGACTTCCGTATCAACCTCTAGCGACGGTTGCATGGACATTCTGGCATTAGCGGCATGGGCAACTAACAACGTTGCAGTTCCCACCAGCAGAGCCCCTGTACGCAAAGTGTTTCCGCATATCTGTTTCTGAATACGTTGCTGACGGATGTGACGTTGAATAACTGTTAACACTTGCATGACCAGCGCGCCTCACTGTATTTACCGAGTACCGCTAACGAATGACTGAATGCGATCAAAAAGGAAACTCTTATCTCTCACTGTAGGTGAGAAATTTATGGGTAAACCTGATTAGCAGCGTTCCTTTAATATCTCTTTAACGATTGCATTCATGTCAGTTAGCCAAATTACCGCTATCATTCCCTACAAATTTGAGGCTTTTGATTCCGTATGGGAGGGTTTTATAACTGGCATAGAGTGTACTCTGTCTGGAATACTAGGGGGCATTCTGCATAATTCTTTGAAAGAGTCACCGTCATCCATCGTTGGAACGATGTAGGCTAAAAGAATAACTGGCTAGCTAGGCACCCAGCCATTGGATATGCCGTATCGCTGAGCAGGAGTCAAACGTTCATCTATGCCGTCCCTTGAAGTGCCGCTAAAGCTTTTGCTGTTTATTGATAAGCGGCCAAGTTCTGCTGAGCAAATTCGCCAGATCCGTCAGCATATTGAAGGTTTAGAAAGTCAAATTGAGCCGGTTTTGGAGGTCATTGATGTTAGTGAGCAGCCTTATTTGGCTGAACACTTTAAGCTAGTCGTGACTCCGACCCTCATTAAAATTTCGGAGGGAGGACGCCAAACACTAACCGGCAGTGACATTATTTCTCAGATTGACTACTGGTGGTCACGCTGGCAGGCAGAAGTTGAAAACGGCGGTGATACTTCGGAACGTCATCTTGTCAATAATCCGTCAATTGCTCAGTCAACGGAAATCATTCACCTATCAGATGAAATTTTTCGGCTTAAGCAACTCAATGCTGAAGCGAATGCCAAGCTAGTATTCAAGGATCGCATTATTGCAATGTTGGCCCATGATTTACGCAATCCACTGACGGCAGCTTCCATCGCTATTGAGACCCTAGAAATGGGGTATGACCCTAACCATGAGCGTCGTGCGCGCTTTCGGCCTGAGCTAACGGTGCAACTATTGCGCAACGCCAAAACTCAGATCCGCTCCATTGATCGCATGATCACGGATATTTTGCAGGCAGCCCATGGCCCCAGCGTTGATCTCCATATTTTTCCAAGAGAGTTGAATCTACAGGAGCTCTGCCAAGAAGTCGTGGATTCAATGATCACTAAAGTCAAAAACAAGCAACAGACTATTGGCCTCGATATTCCCCAGGATTTACCCCAGGTGCATGCCGATATCAATCAGGTACGTCGTGTGATTGTGAATCTTTTGGATAATGCGATTAAATATACGCCCAATGGGGGTGATGTGATGATTACGGCATTACATCGCACCACTCAGAAGGTTCAAGTCAGTATTCAAGATACGGGACCCGGTATCCCCGCTGATAAACAAGCCCGTATTTTTGAGGAGAGTTTTCGGCTTCAGAGAGATCAGTCCCAGGATGGTTATGGCCTTGGGTTAGCCCTATGTTTGCGCATTGTTAGGGCTCATTATGGTCAAATTTGGGTTGATTCAGCTCCCCAAGCGGGGAGTACGTTTCACTTCACACTCCCTGTCTTTAAGCAGTCGAACAGTCGGCAACCATTATCAGAACTATAAGAACTGGACTACAGAAATCGAACAATAATCTGCTTCAACCTTCAGGTAACTTCAGGCGAGCTTTCATG
The DNA here is from genome assembly GCF_011009555.1 of Adonisia turfae CCMR0081. Classification (GTDB taxonomy): domain Bacteria; phylum Cyanobacteriota; class Cyanobacteriia; order Phormidesmidales; family Phormidesmidaceae; genus Leptothoe; species Leptothoe turfae. Next base: position 58,982 of record NZ_QXHD01000004.1, read on the forward strand.
GCGGCTATCTCAGCATCCACTGGATTTTGATTGGGGTCACGACCAGATTCTAAAGCTGAAAATTTCTTCTCTAGGGCATCTTGACCGAGATCATTGAGTTCTGCCGCTGCCGCTGCCTTGGCTTCCATAGATAAAATTTTGTCTTCGATTTGATCAAATGCACCTTGATTAACCTGAGTCATCATCTCGTTCAGCTTCTGGCTCGCTTTCGCTGAGCGGGCCCGCGCAATGTACATATCTTTCTGGGTGCGCGCCTGGGCAATTTTAGTTTCCAGCGTGCGCATATTGGCTTTTAGCTGCTTCACGGTATCTTTCTGCTGTTGCAGCTGCCCCCCCAAAGCTTGGGCCGTTTCTAAATAGCTTTGACGGCGGTTGAGAGCTTCACGTGCTAGGGGCTCATTCCCTTTAACCAAGGCACTCTGGGCACGATTGTAAAACTCACGGGCTTGGGCATTCGCCTGCTCACACTGCCGCTCGTTGCGCTTTTGAGTTGCGATCGCAACCGCTACTGCCTGCCGCAGTTGCAGCAAATTTTCCTGCATATCCGCCGTCGTTTGCTCAAGCAGCTTCTCTGGATCTTCAGCTCCATTGAGCGCATCGTTAAGGCTGGCACGTACCACTCGAAAGAAACGATCTAGCAATCCCATGGAAGTTTTTAGCTTGATACGCAAAAATGATGCTGCGCAACTCACACACAGCACCATTTTTAGGATAGCAGGGGGGCTATTCGTTCGTGGGGCCAAAGAGCTCTACAATTGCACCTTGTTGGGTCAAAAATCGCACCTGTTCTTCAGCTTGGGCACGATTATCAAAGGCTGCCAGCTGAATACGAGCACCAGCCTTAAAGTTCCGCACAAAAGCGTCGGGCACTAACTCACGTGCCTTGGTTAAAGAAGCATCCCCCGTGTAGCTAGCAATCACATAGAAATTAGAGCCTGTTACGGCTGTGGTGAGAGCAGGGGGCGGTGTGGCTGTCGGTGCTGGTGTAGCAGGGGCTGGTGTGGCTGATGGCACAGCCGCAGAATTTGTTTCTGTACCGATCGGGCTCGTTGTCGGATTGTTAGTAACAGCCGGTTGACTATCTGCAGCAGCGGTTCCGGGTGCTGGCAATGGAGACTGTGCTGGATTAGGCAATGGCGATGTCACCGGAGCAGAGGTTGAACCATTGACACCATCAACATCTAAGGTCACTAGATCTTCGACGCTATCAAGCTCTTTAAACTCACGAGTAGACAGATCGGGACCTGGCGGCTTGTAGCCATCGGAGGCAGGATCCGGAGCAGTGGCCGCTGGCTGAGTAGAGGCAGGTACCTCAGGCAAATCACCTGCACCCTCAGCAGTAGTGTCAGTGTCAGCATCAACAGGCTCGGTTTCGCTCGCTGGCCAGAGTTGCGATCGCAGTTTTTGCAATTGTGCTGGGGAGGTAATGGCAAACCCAACACCGATACCAGCCAACAGCACCAACACCAAGCCTGCTAGCTTCAACAAAATATTACTCTTGCGCCCAGGAGAATAGGGTTCAGGCACCGACTCTGGATCAGCCTGCTCCTCCTCAATACTCTTCAACAGCTCTTCTGAGGATTCTAAATAGCCTTCTGCCGGCATATCGTTAGCAGGCACCGACAACGCAGAGACATCCGTGTCAGCATCCATCTGCTCAGACTCCGCCACGTCCGACGTCAATTCGTCAACATCCGCAAGCTGCTCCAGAGTCGGCGGCAGTTCATCTTCTAGACCAGATGACTCAGAAGCATCCTTCAGGAAGGGGTTTGGCGGTGGCGGTGGCGGTGTAGGTGGTTGCTTAAGCGTTCCCCCAGCATCTGACGCTGCTGCCGGTGTTGATACTGACACAGAAATTAAGTCAAGCGTGTTACGGTGGGCCGCCCGACGTGGCGGTGGCGGCGGTGGTACTCGCCCATGGCGTTGACGCCGATAGCGGGTGAGCTCATCCTCAAGATTGACATTAAGATTTCGCAGAACACTTTCTAGCTGCGGATCAATCTCAGTTTCCGGCCCTGAACCGGGTCGAGGAGGCATGGGAGGGGGAGTGTTGTCTGAGGAAGAAGCCATGGAGCACAGCTAAAATAACAGGTAAAAGCGGGCAGCGTCTGCTGATAGACCATACGTTAGCACGTTAGTTAAGGGACGTTAGCCGCAAAGTCCGTACATCATGAGAGTAATTTGTTTTAGCAAGAGGTAAGGATGGGATTTTCTGGATTGCGATCGCTCATTACAGATATTGAAGCCCACCCCAACTGGCAATCCCGACGACAGTTTGCCCAAGTTGTTGAATATTGGCCGAAAACTGTGGGGTATGTCGTCGCCCGCCAGACAAAACCTGTCAGCATTCAGCGCCACATCCTTTATGTTACCGTCGCCAATGCATCCTGGACTCAAACCCTAACCCTGGAGCGTCGACGCATTCTTCATAAACTCAATCGCCTCATAGCAGTTCCTTTGCATGACATTCGCTTTTCCAGCGCTCAGTGGCACACCAAACCTGTACGCAAAACGCAACCCGTCAGCGACTGGGTCAAGGCTCACCCTAGCTATCTTGGAGAAACAGATTCCGAAGAATCACCTCAAGAGACATCAACAAAAACACCTGAAGAAGCCTATGCTCTATGGGCAAATATGAAAAAGAAACAACAAGAATCCCAAGAGATTTGTCCACAATGCCATTGTCATTGCCCTCCTGGAGAAATCGCAAGATGGACAATGTGCGCCCTATGCATCACCAAAACTTGGAAATAGCAATCAACAATAAATAAGCAAAAATAATTTTACAGTTCAAGCTTTCAGATAGATATTTTTTGAAATTTAACAGCCGTAATTCCATCTATCTCATCGGGTAATATTTATGGGGATCACCCATCAGTAAATGATCCCAGACACCTTCAAAACATTGATTTATTTAAAGAAAATATAAAGAAAACATTAATGAAGATAACGAACTTAAATTAACTGCCGAGTCTTGGCGTATCAAGCTTTTAACATTTTCCCAATGTTGAATCCTATACATTAACTAATCCACAATGACGAAAGTTAAGGCGTTTAGTGAGTCTCTCAATTATTTTTTTCATGAGTATTAAAAAAGGTGAAATTGCGCGATGCGGTGCGTGCCGGTTTTATACGCCTACTGGTCGCCGTGGAGGAGAATGTTCGCAATTTGGAGTACACGTTCAATCTGTTTGGAAAACATGCTCTTTAGCAAAATCACCGTTCCAAAAATTAACGAACGTTACTAGTGCTGAGATAGACTTAACTTCGGGGATAGATTTAACGAAAGTTGCGCAAGAGAAACAGATAGCTTCAGAACCTTTACCGATGCCATCCAACCGGTTTTCATCTTCTGAAAAGCCATTAGTCGTCAAGATTTCTCAATAGTTAAATATCAATAGATGAGCAAAGGTTAGAGTAAGACTTACTTAAACAACAAGAGGCAATGGTAAAAATGTACCATTGCCTCTTTTGATCTAAATTTAGACAAATCAAACTAGATTTAGTATCTCCTAAACCTTAGTTCTCACGATTACATACTTCGGCAAGAATCTCGCCTTGCCCTTCTAAAGCACTTAAGGCCTGTCCTCTAGCGCGGATTAATGTGGAAGCTACTCCCCAAGAAAGCGTACGATCATATTCAGCAATGGCACCACAGCCTCGGAATGATACCCGAACGGAGCAGTTAATGTCTCCACAGCTACGTAGAGCTTCCCGCTCAGCGCTGTTGACAGATAAATAGTTAGTGGCTACTCCCCAATCACCGGAATGAGAAATAGCGATCGCACCATATCGTTGAGCTGCTTGGACATGCGTTACCAGGATTGTGCTCAATATCAATAAACTCAGAAAAATAGGCTTTAGCATAGACTATTAAGGAACAACAAAACGGCGATATAACTTGAGTTTTGCACAAGCGCCAAATGCAGAACGGCCCCGTAGTCCTCTTTACGGGGCCGTCATACATGATCCGAATCTACCTAGGAGAGATCATCCTTTTTGTTACTATCCCCACCCGATAACATCGACTTTTCGGTGCGGGCCAGGAAATCGGGTACCAATACTTCGCTAAATCCAGCAATAAATGCGATCGCAAAGTACAGATACTTAGACTGAGTCTCCGCTTCGCTGGGGCTAAATCCGGACACGACTACAATCTCTGATTCGATCAGGGCCACGGCCAGCAAGCTAAAGGCGGTACCCACCACTGGCTTAAAGAAACCGATAAAGAAGGGAATCACTGACTGGGACCGATTACGGTTTTCCAGTTTTCGCGATCGCAGCATCACACTGACAATGCTGCCCAAACCACCAGCCGCCAGCACCAGCTGAATGTACTGCCACTCTTGAGACGAAAACAGTTCCACCTGGGACCCCTTGGCTTCTCCCTCAGCGATGGTGGCAGAACCTGATGACTCGCTCACAACTAGGGCATCGCCAGTTTCCGAGGGTTCACCCGCAGCTTCATCATCAGCTTTATCAATGGGTTGAGCATGGTTGATGCCGTGCTGGTAGCCAATATTATATTGATTCGATAAAAACATGCGGGCGGCGGTGGTGCTGCCAATCAATAATGAGATTGTGATTGTGAACCACGTCAAGCCTGAAATCAACTGTGCAGCAGGGGACCCGCCAGCACTAAGCACAGCCACCAGTGGATTTCGATAAATTCGGATCTCACGAGCAATGCGTTTACGAATGTCCCGAGCCAAAGAAACTCGCTCCGCCATAGACATAGCTGGAGATTGATTATTTTTCGGTGTCGCATCTGTCGGCAACAACAAACTGACCGCCAATTGCATCATTGGCATCAACATTTGATCATTGGTAAGTTCTAGATGAGGCACTTGCTCAAGCAACTTACCCAACTCACGATAAGCAGATTTTGATAGATGCTCAGACGCTAGTCCCTGCTCAATACGCTCGATTAATTCGCGCGCATCCTGACGAATAACAAGATCAATATTATCTACTAGGCCTGATGGTAGACCCATTGTATGTACAGCCATTACTGTGTGTGCATCCTGAAGGTGACAACGATAAGAGAAATTGCATGCCGCTGCGGATATGACACACCTGATTCCGATAGAGCAAACGTCCTGATGCATGAAGACGTTTGCACGTCACATTGGCATGAGAACTCAATGCTTTTAAGGATAGAAATTATCTTGAAAAAAGTGAGAAATAGTATGGAACTCTCCGAAGAGAGCAATAGATAGCACCCAGCGGCAACACCTAGACCCTAGCCATCCGTTGTTGAAGACATGATGAGAAGGGACCATTCTTCTAAGCGGCACAGGTTGAAATGCTGCAATTTCGTTCTGAGACGATAGTGTTGCCCTATTCACACAGGACAGTTTGAAAACTGTTCTCTTGCCGGGAACAATCTGATTTAGATCAAGGCACTTTACTCTGGGGAGATATCAACAAAAGAGGAGATCTATCTTACAGTTTTCTGTGATCTGCATCATCCTTTTAGACTCTACAGAGAGAATTTAGGAGAGCGGCAATCCCTTACAACACATAGCCTTCCCATAAATCAGTGTTGTGGTATCAAACCCCCTGTCTCAAAATCTGCAGCGCAGGGTTGTTTCTTTACAATCAGGTCTAGGATGAACTCATCTTTCAGATAGCCTTCCCATAAATCAGTGTTGTGGTATCAAACCCCCTGTCTCAAAATCTGTAACGCAGGGTTGTTTCTTTACAGTCAGGTCTAGAGTGAACTCATCCTTAAGGAGGTTTCTCTATGCTTTGCCCCATGCGTTTAACAACCTTATTCCTTATGGGGTGTCTCTTAGCTGAGGCTCCCATGCCAGAAAGCTCACCTGGGCCAGACATCATGACTGCCCCAGAAATTGAGCAAACAGTTGAAGTCCAACCTCTACCCGACTCTGTTCGTAACCGTGTTCAAACGGAGCTTTCCAACTATCTCGGCATCCCGACTGACCAAATCAACATTGCCCGTTATAGTCATGAAACCTGGTTTGATGGCTGTCTGGGGTTGGGTGGCCCAGCCGAGTTATGCTTAGCGGCCCTGACGGAGGGGTGGCAAGTGGAAGCGATTGCACCAACGGGCGAAAGTTATTTTTATCGCACTGACCTGACTGGCAACCAGGTACGTCGTTCTACGTTGGACAATAATTTGCCGCCTTCCCTCGAAGCTCGGATTTTGCAAACGGTACACACCGATGTAACGGAAGCTGAGGGACGTGAACCGGCATTGTCTATTACCCAGGCCCAAACGAGAGTATGGGATGGTTGCTACGGTTTGCCCAGCGAAACAGGTGATTGCCCTGAAATTGCGATTATGGGCTGGCGGGCCATTGTTACCGATGGTGATTACCACTGGATTTATCACACCGACAATCTTGGCAACACGATTCTCTTAAATGAAGCAGCTAGTACGAATACTGTTATTCCAAACCTGATTACCGGCCCTATGTCTGGGCTCTCAGAGGCTGATACTACTTTTCAAAGTGTGAGTACTGGGGGAGGGGCAGATAAGGCTCGTGAAGTTGTCGTATTAGACATTGATGGGAAGCTTTCATATTCTCAGCAAGAGAATCAAATACCTGAAATTGACTCATAATTGTCTCCCAAAATAGATAGTGTTTCGAGAGTGCGTAAAAACTTGTCGAGACTCACCAACCACCTCGCCAATCCTTTTAGCCTCAAATTCTTCAGAGTAAACATGACGGACAATATGCCGAAAAGCTCTGTAGTTATCCAAACCTTGCAAACTTTCCCCAGAGATCACAGCAGGGCGTATCGTACCCATTTCCATTGCCAGCTGATGGAGTAACTGTTGATGCCAATTATTGCCAGCTGGTCGCTCACCATCGAGGGCAATTATTTCGAAAAACGCTCTACACCGTTGTAAGCACCTTGTAAATTCAAGGCAGCACTGTCAACGTATAGTTCATCGTCAGTTCGCTCAAATTTTTGCCAACTCAACACAGCACGTTCAAGAGCAACATTAATCGACTGAAATTCTTTAATAATTCGCTGGGCAAGTCTACTCAAACTTCAATGCCCTCTTCTTCAATCGATTCCATAATCCATGGCCGACAGGTGCCAGGGTTCACCAAATCCACCTTAAACTCCTCGCTATAGTCCATCACAGCCAAAAAGGCATCATAATACTGCTCACTTGGAATACCCCAAGCTACCAGATCAATATCCGAATCCAGCGAAAAATAGTCTGCCTTAATTGCAGAACCGAACACCTTCACTTGCGTTGCACCAAATCTATTTCTCAGCAGTGCCGTCAGTTCAGGGATGAGTTCCCAAGCCTTTTCCCAACGCGCTATCACTTCAGCAGACACTTGCCTTTTGGGTACCGTGTACTGCTTCCATTCTTCTGGTGTCAGCTCTAACGCAGTTTTAGCCATTAGTGTTCGAGCCTGAAACTTGGTCCAGCCCAATCTTAGCTGACCTCACTGCCCAACCCATGGAAAACCCTCTCCGTAGCGGTTTATCATAAGGAAAAGCATCAAATCCTCAATGCACCTATGGATGTAATGGAATTTTTCCAGCATAGCGCTGGGCAATGGCAATCCCAACGAACCACCCACCACCTGCCCTTCCGACGGGCTGAGTTGGGTGGCTCTAACATTACCGTCGAAGCCCTCGACAAAGCGAACGAAAAAATCATTGCCATTTGTGAACTCCACGAAATCGACCCAGCATTAGCTGTGGGTGGTGCCTATGTTGCCTGGAATGGTGAAATGGCCTGGGACCGCGATGGTGAAGGAAACCATGAAGGGACTACAGTTTTTGCCTTGGTTCCTGATCAGGACAATTCTCGCAAGGGTCGTCTGCTGCGTGAACGCGGTTATGCCGAAATCGTACCCGTAGTCGGTCGCTACGAAATGGATGATGAAGACGGGTTAATACTAGAGACCGAGTATGACACCATGAGCTCTGTCGAGCGCTTTTGGTTTGTCACCCCTGATCTGCGGATGCGTAGCAGTATCGTCAAACGGTTTGGTGGGTTTAATACGGCATCCTTCTGTGCAGAAACCCGTGTGGTAGATGGCAAAGCAATCGAGGGAACGCCTTTGGCAGATACTGCAGCGGTTGAGGCATTTGACCAAACATCACAATTGGCAGCAATGGGTTGGTAGGGGCACTTCCTTGTGGATGCCCTTATGCTATGGGTATCTAAAATTTCGTAGGGGCATCCTTTTGTGGGAAGCCCCATTATTTTTGGGTTTGTAATCTCAATATAAGCTGGCGTTTGGCGATGGTTATGGATGGGGCAGCCACAAGGGCAGCCCCTACAAATGTTTATTTCTCCTTGGTTTTCTTCTCGGCCTTCGCCTTGGCTTCCAAGGTTTCCAACCGGCTCTTTAGCTCCCGATTTAACTGCTTCAATTCATCAAGATCTTTGCGCAATTCATCGACTGCCTGATCAGCACCGATGGCCCTACGCACTTTACCCATGGCTTCTTCAGCACGGCGTTTTACGCGACCATCAGGGCTTTGCTCCGCTAGCCCTTGCAATACTCGCACTGCGCCAGAGACCTCCATTTGGCCTAAGGCCATGACAACAGCAACCTGGGTTAAGAAGAACTCTTCGCGGGCAATGGCTTCGAGGCGGTCTAGGATGCGATCGCAATTCACCTTACTCTGCCCCGCTGCAATCTTACCCAACGATCGAATTGCATTCAGCCGCAATGCTTGAGGAGTACCAATCTCGGTGTAGGGCAGCAACAAATCTAGAGCTGCTTCTGAAGATTTGAACACACTCAAACCACCCATAGCACCTGAACGCACCACTTCATTCCAACCTGCGCGCTCTTCTAGCACCATTTCCAGTAGCTTAAGCGTCTTTTTCTCTTTATTTTTACCATTGTCTAAAGTGCTAGAGCCCACTTTACCCAGGGCTGTGGCCGCTGCACCTTCAACGTAGTAGCTCTCATCACCGTTTTCAACAACAGATTTCAGGGCCTTATAGCTCGCTGCTGTTTTTACCCCAGACAAGGCATCTACCACTGCCCGACGCACTTTGGGATGCTGATCATCTAACCCTTTCAACAGTCCCTCAACGGCCTGATCCAGCTGAATCGTAGCCAGGGCTTCGGCCACTTCGGCTCGAACCGCCCAAAAAGAATCTTTCAGTAGGGCTGCGCCCAGGGTCTCTACCGCTTCTAACGTGCCTTTTTTAGCAATGGCCTTCGCAGCGTATACGCGAGAGATAGGATCAGGATCATACTTGAGTTGGGATTGGAGCTCTTTTAATGGGTACTCCAACTTAACGGTTTTGAGAGTATGGTTGCCCACATCAAAACTAATAAAGTCAGGCTTTTTCTGAAGTGGGAAGTAGAAGGCCTGCTGCCGTTCGTGAATCCTCACGGTTACGGTTTGTACATTGACCGTGTCATTCTCAATATAGCCAAACCCCATGGGAATCTTCAGGTCAAAGAGTCCTTCTTGCACCTGGGATTTGCCATCGGCCACCTGGGTCTGAGTCACCATCAGCTTCACAAGATTACTATCGCCATCCCAGCTGTAGCTAATGGAATAATCAGGATGTCCACCACGATAAACATATTGATCAAACAGATAGCGGAGATTCTTGCCAGTTGCTTTGTCAATGGCCCGTAATACATCTACCGTTTCCACAGTGGTGTGGGCATTCTCGGTGAGAAGAGTTTTCAACGTTTTAGTAAACAACTGATCCCCCAAGGCTTCACGAATCATGTGATAAACACAGGAGCCTTTTTCGTATATATGTCGGTCGTATAGCTCAATGGGCTCTCGATAAATGTGAGTAACTAGCGGACGACGGTAGCGACTAGCATCTTCAGCGAGATAGGCACGGGCATGGTTGAGATGATAATACATGGCCTCATCACGGCCATAGGCTTCTTCTAACCACAATACTTCTGAATACGTGGCCATGCCTTCTTTTACCCAAGCATGGGACCAATGGTTAATAACTATCAGATCACCAAACCACTGGTGGGCCAGCTCATGGGCCACCAACGTTTCAGACCGAAGGTCATCGATAGCAGCCCGCTTATCTAACAAACAGCGATCGGTCAGCAACGTGGTGGTCGTGTTCTCCATACCACCAAAGATGAAGTCAGCTGGACAGGCTTGATCATAGTTGGAGAACGGATAATCGTAGCCAAACACCTGACTAAATTTCTCCATCATCTGGGGCGTTTTCCCCATGGTCAGCTCAATTTGATCCTTGCGCCCTTTAGCCACGTAATACCGCACGGGACGACCGCGCCATTCGGCTTCAATGCTATCGTATTCACCAATGGCCAACGTCATCAGATAGCTAGGATGAACCTTATCTAGCTTCCAGTGATAGATTTTGGCTTTGCCATCCTCTTCGGTAGAGATTAATTCTCCATTAGACAGGGCAAAATACTTTTTCGGTACCCGTACCCGCACTTCAGATGTCGCCAGTTGACCTGGGTAATCAAAGCAGGGAAACCAAAAACGAGAGTCTTCATCTTCCCCCTGGGTCCACACCTGATAAGGCTTTTCAGGATAGTGCTCGTCGGGTGCAATAAAGTAAATGCCCCGCTGGGGCTCTTTCACGCCATAGGTAATGACAAGGGTAATCGTCTGCCCCGCCAATGTAGGTTTATTGAGGTGAATGTGCAGCTGTTCACCGTCATAGTCAAAGGACTGCTGCTCGTCGTCGATCGTGATTGAATCGACGGACAAACTAACGGCATCAAGGGTCAAACTCTCAATCCCATTGCGTACCGGATTGAGGCGAATGGCACAGGTACCTTTATAGCTTTTCTTAGGAATATCAAAGTCTAGATCAAGGGCTATGTGCTCAACCTGTCCAGGACGGTCAGGATTATAGTGGGGCGATGCACCGGGAAGCGCGAAGGGTTTATGGCCGTTTTCATCGGCATTGAAATAGGCAGCGACGGACATAGAGAATTTGTGGTGGGTGAAGGCCCTATCCTCCAGTCCCTGCTCCCTGGGGAAAAGGATTGAGGGCGAGGGATCAAGGGCAACGTATTAGCAATTTAGGTTAACGTTTTCCCTAGGATTACGCCGCTACACTTTGGGATATTTAAAGTGTCTCTGGAGCGAGATCTTTAGTTTTTGGAGAGGAAACTTAAAGTTCAGCGATTGACCGTGGCTCTAAGCTAAATAGGACAAACGTGTTTGAGATGTGCCGTTAAATGAACGCCATTGCGACTCGCTCTATTAACCGCTTGATCAATGGAGCCTTGGCCATTAAGCCCCTGGCCAATTTTGCTAAGGATCGTGCCCGCAACATGATGATCAAACGGGCTGAATCTATTGGGGTGTATTGGCTAGATGAGGTGGCCCAACTGCGATCGCGAGGTGGCGATCAGCCATTTAACCCGGTTTGGGAAAAGGAAAGAGAGGAAATTTGCGATCGCAACCTCACCTATCCCGACTATTACCTCACCAGCTTTCACGCCTACGAAGAAGGCAACCTTGGCTGGGAACCTGCCCTAGAGGAATCGGTGGCAGCCAAAGCCGTCCATGCCCGTCTGTGGCCCGAAGGCGATGCCCAAGGCGACTTGCGTCTACGTCAAAGCCATCTTGATGTCCTGCTTGAAAAATTACCGACACCCCCCGAAACCATCGTGGACATTGGCTGTAGCACCGGACTCAGCACCCGCGCATTGCAACGGGCCTATCCCCAGGCAACCACCGTCGGTGTAGATCTATCCGACTACTTTTTAACCGTAGCCCAGTACCAAGCAAATGCAGCTACAGATGGCCTTAAAACGCCCCAGTGGATACATGCCGCCGCCGAGAAGACCGGCTTTGCTGATCAGTCCGTGGATTTAGTCTCAGCGTCTTTGCTATTCCATGAGTTACCTGTTTCCGCAGCCCTGGATGTCATCCACGAAGGATATCGAATCCTACGAGCCGGTGGCCATTTCACCATCATGGACATGAATCCCCAGTCGGAGGTGTACAAGAAAATGCCTGGCTATGTCCTCACCCTACTTAAGAGCACAGAACCCTACCTCGATCAGTACTTTGCTCTGGATTTACATCAGGTGCTGATGGATGCAGGTTTTGCTCAGCCGAGCCAGACGATTAATACCTCTCGGCACCGTGTGGTCATTGCCCAGAAGCCTGCCTAGTTGTCTGGCAAAGCTGAGAGTCAACCAACTTTATTAATGACTTGTAACGTTCTGATTACACACCTTTAAGAAATCCAGGAGATGGCTGGGAATCAATATTTTTATTCTTACAGTGGTTAACAAGGCTGGACAGTTGCCGCCTGGCAGCTATAAAACAGCCTGATTCCTACAGCCACGTTGTCTTGGCTGAGAATCTATGTTGAATACCTTTGGTCTAAATCATTTGGCCCACGCTCTAGAAACTGGCCCTAACGTCTATGGACTTTGTAACATTTCCTTGGTTAACCACCATCATCTTGCTGCCCATTGTGGCAGCATTAATTTTGCCGTTCATCCCAGATACGGATGGCAAAACAATACGGTGGTATTCCCTCATTGTTGGGTTAATTGATTTTGCCCTAATTGTCACTGCCTTTGTGACTGTTTATGATCCCACTAGCTCCGGGATGCAACTGGTGGAAAGCTACAGCTGGGTGCCAGCCCTAGATCTCAAGTGGTCAGTCGGCGTAGATGGCCTCTCGATGCCGCTGGTATTATTGACCGGCTTTATTACCACCCTGGCTGTCTTGGCATCATGGCCAGTCACCCTGAAACCCAAGCTTTTCTACTTCTTGCTGCTGTCAATGTACGGCGCTCAGATTGCAGTATTTGCAGTGCAGGATATGCTGCTCTTCTTCCTGGTATGGGAGCTGGAGCTGATTCCTGTGTACTTGCTGCTGTCAATTTGGGGAGGTAAGCGACGTCTGTACGCAGCCACAAAGTTTATCCTCTACACCGCTGGCGGTTCACTCTTTATTTTGGTAGCAGCCCTAGCCATGGCCTTCTACGGTGACACTGTCACCTTTGACATGCAGGCACTGATGGCTAAGGAATTTCCCATTCGCCTACAGCTCTGGCTATATACCGCATTCTTAGTAGCCTATGCAGTGAAGCTACCCATCTTCCCACTGCATACCTGGCTGCCTGACGCCCATGGTGAAGCCACAGCTCCAGTGCACATGCTACTGGCAGGCATTCTACTGAAGATGGGGGGCTATGCCCTAATTCGCATGAATGTGGAAATGCTGCCCGATGCCCATGCCATCGTGGCCCCCGGACTGATCCTATTTGGCGTCATCAATATTATTTACGCGGCGCTGACATCCTTTGCTCAGCGTAACCTCAAGCGTAAGATCGCCTACTCATCCATTTCCCATATGGGCTTTGTGATCATTGGTATTGCATCCTTTACCAATCTTGGAATGAGCGGTGCGGTACTGCAAATGGTGTCCCATGGATTGATTGGGGCGAGCCTGTTCTTCTTAGTGGGCGCGACCTATGATCGTACCCACACACTGATTCTGCCGGAAATGGGCGGTGTTGGTACCAAGATGCCGAAAATCTTTGCCATGTTTACAGCCTGTTCCATGGCATCCCTGGCTTTACCTGGCATGAGCGGTTTTGTAGCTGAGCTGATGGTCTTTGTAGGCTTTGCCAACAGCGATGCCTACAGTTTTAACTTCAAGCTGGTGATGATTCTGCTGATGGCGGTGGGTGTAATTTTGACCCCGATCTATCTGCTGTCCATGTTACGGGAAATCTTCTTTGGTCCTGAGAACAAGGAGTTAACCGAACATCAGGCACTGATTGATGCAGAACCTCGCGAAGTATTTATCATCGCTTGTTTACTGATTCCCATCGTTGGCTTTGGCCTCTATCCAAAGCTACTCACTCAGGTGTATGACGCTAAAACGATGCAAGTGAGCGAAAGTTTGCGTACAGAGCTGTTTGCCATTGCCGATCGGCAACCGCCGCTACCCATTGGCAATATCCCAACCACCAAGGCACCAGCCATCGGCCAATAGGTCCCGTGTGTAGAGGTGTTCCATAGAACGCCTCTACACATGGAAAAAATTCTTATCCTCTACTAAACTATCGATCTTTACGAGGTTACCCCTTGACAAGGTCGATGGTTTTCTTTATTTCTTAAGCACTCCTACACCAAGATCATCACATTGAATCTGAATCGCTTTGCAGGTGTCATTAACTTCTTTTCGGTGCGAGATTGGGCACTGGAAGCAAGACTACTGCGATGGTTGACCATGCTTTGGTTATTCATCGGCTTGGTAGTTCTATTTTCAGCATCCTTTCCAGTGGCTGATGCAGAAGTTGGTGATGGTGCCCGCTATTTCAAGGCCCAGATTTTATGGATTCTTGTGGGTCTCCTCATGTCTCGGTGGATTACACGCAATCCCCTCAGACTAGTCATGCAGTTTTCTGGGCTGGGATTGTTTGTGTGTTTGGGATTAATCGTGGCAACACATATTCCAGGTTTGGGCGTTACTGTTAACGGGGCGACCCGCTGGCTTCCACTGGGACCATTCCTGATTCAACCTTCGGAACTTCTAAAGCCCTTTTTGATTTTGCAGAGTGCCAGACTATTTGGTCGCTGGCACCGGTTACGTAATACGATGCGGTGGCTATGGCTAGGAATATTTGCCCTTTGCTTGTTAGCAATCTTGGTGCAGCCTAATCTCAGCACCACTGCTGTTTGTGGCATTACGCTGTGGCTGATTGCTTGGGCGTCGGGCCGTCCCTATGGGCAACTGATGATGACAGCTGGCACTGGGGTAGTCGCTGCTTTACTGAGTATTAGCATTAAGGCCTACCAACGGGAGCGGATTATCTCATTCTTAGATCCCTGGGCCCAGGCAAGTGATAATGGCTATCAGCTGGTGCAGAGTCTTTACGCCATTGGTTCTGGTGGTCTATGGGGTACCGGTTTTGGCATGGGTCAGCAGAAGCTGGGGTATCTACCGATTCAATATACTGATTTTATTTTTTCGGTCTACGCCGAGGAATTTGGCTTTATCGGGGCAGTCATGCTGCTGCTGTTTTTAGCGGTTTTTAGCACCGTTGCCCTGCTAGTAGCGCTGAAAGCAAAATCATCAGTTAATCGCCTAATTGCCATTGGTTGCATGGTATTACTAGTGGGCCAGTCTCTGATCAATATTGGAGTAGCAACGGGCTCTTTACCCACCACTGGGCTACCATTCCCCATGATGAGTTACGGCGGTAGCTCGATGATGTCTAGCTTAGTGATTGCTGGGCTCTTGATTCGCGTTGCCCGTGAGGCACATGAAGCAGATATTGTGGCGATGACTGAGCAACCCATTCGTCCCAGGCGTTATCGACCTGGCAGTCGTCGTCGTCGCCATGGGCAACAGCCTCAAACAGCGCCTACTAAAGCTAAGCAGATACCTGACAAACGAATTTTTCGCCCTCGTCCTCCCACACGGATTCACCCTGAAGTGAATACAAAACCAAAGCTCAGTAGCAAGCCCATCCGCAAACGTAAGCGAATACGAAGCATTTAATGTTTCGATACAACTACAATTAGGAAAGTTAAGAAGCTATGGACAGGGGTCCGTAGGTAACGTTGATTTGCAGCCCGATTTTGTATGTGGGAAACGCTTCAGCTCAGTCTTTATAACCTTAGTCAGCTGGCTAATCAGTGGGTAGGCGCTCAGCTAAACCATCTTTCGTTGGCCAGTGTTGCCATTATTATGGCGGCTGGTTTACTCACCAGCCTGACACCATGCATGTTGTCCATGCTGCCGATCACAGTGGGCTACATGGGCAGTTATGAGCTTGAGAATCGCTGGCAGGCCGTTGGCCAATCTAGCTGGTTTGCTTTGGGTTTAGCCACTACCCTGGCTGGGCTAGGTGTGGTGGCCAGCAGTCTGGGCTGGGTCTATGGTCAGGTAGGTGTGGGCTTGCCCATTGTGGTGAGTGCGATCGCAATCATCATGGGCCTCAATCTCCTCGAAGCTTTACCGCTACCGCCTTTGCCGTCCTACAGCGGCATGGACTTTATGCAAAACAATATTCCGCGATCGCTAAAGTCCTACTTGCTCGGTCTCACCTTCGGCTTAGTGGCCTCACCCTGTAGTACCCCAGTGCTTGCCACATTATTGGCCTGGGTTGGTCAAAAAGGCGATCCGATTCTGGGTAGCTCTCTGTTACTGGCTTATACGATCGGGTATGTTACCCCGCTGGTCATTGCCGGTATTTTCACAGCTTCGATCAAAAAAATTCTGACCATTCGCCAATGGTCTGGTTGGATCACTCCTACTAGCGGTATTCTGCTCATTGGCTTTGGCGTCTTTTCACTGGTATCACGGTTTATGCCAGTTGCCTAATATACAGACGTTACATGCAACGTCTCTCCATCAACATTTCCTATGCCTGCTGCCCTCAAACGTTATTTAAAAAAAGAACTGATTCCTCTGCTTGCAGATTTGCGTCTTGCCATCGTTTTGCTGCTGGTGATTGCCGTATTCAGCATCCTGGGTACCGTCATCGAACAAGGGCAAAGCCTAGCCTTTTATCAACAGAACTATCCAGAAGACCCAGCTCTATTCGGTTTTCTTAGCTGGAAAGTACTACTCATAGCAGGCTTGGACCACGTATATCGCACTTGGTGGTACCTCTCCCTACTAATTCTCTTTGGCGGCAGTCTCACCGCCTGCACTTTCACGCGGCAAATTACGGCCCTAAGGTGGTTTTCACGCACCTGGAACTTCTACAGCAAGCCGCGCCAGTTTGAAAAAATGGCCCTCAGCACCGAGATTAATCAGGGCTCTCTTGACCAGCTCACCGCACTATTGGAAGAAAAACGCTACAAAACCTTCCATAAAGACGGCACCATGCTCTACGCCCATAAAGGTTTAGCAGGGCGCATCGGTCCCATCTTGGTTCATGCCAGCATGCTGATCATTTTGCTGGGAGCCATGTATGGAGCCATGACCGGGTTCTTTGCCCAGGAGATGGTACCCAGCGGCAATACATTTACAGTGCAAAACATTTTTGATGCCGGACCTTGGGCAGGTCCTCAAATTCCCAAAGATTGGTCGGTAAAAGTGAATCGCTTTTGGATTGACTACAGCCCTGAAGGACGTGTTGATCAGTTTTACTCAGACCTATCGGTTCTGAACGACCAAGGTGACGAAGTTAAACGTAAAACCGTATGGGTGAATGAGCCCCTACGTTATCGCAATGTCACCATGTACCAAGCGGATTGGTCCATTGCAGGAGTGCGGGTGAAAGTCAATAATAGTCCCATTTTGCAATTACCCATGGCCCCCATAGCCACTGAAGATGGCGGTAAGCTTTGGGGAACTTGGGTACCCACCAAACCCGACATGAGTGCTGGCGTATCGCTGATTACCCAAGATTTACAGGGAACTTTGTTGGTTTACAACGAGCAAGGTGAGCTAATTTCCACGGTGCGAGAAGGCATGTCGGTGGACGTTAATGGGGTGACTCTATCAGTGGCTGAGATTATTGGCAGTACTGGCCTCCAGATCAAAGCAGATCCAGGTGTACCCTTTGTTTACTTAGGCTTTGCGTTACTGATGTTGGGGGTGGTTATGAGCTATATCTCCCACTCTCAAGTTTGGGCATTACAAGAAGGGGATCAGCTTTATGTGGGAGGCCGGACTAACCGGGCTCAGGTGGTGTTTGAGCGAGAATTAGTCGCAGTGTTGGATGAACTAAGCACTCAGGCAGATGCCGAACCAACGGAGGAATTAGTCGTTTTCTAGAGAACATTTTCTATGGGGCAATTGTCACCAACCATATTAAAAACAAGATAATCGAGAACCCTATCCAGTCAGGAGCAGTTCTAGAATGAAAACCCTTGCAAAATGGTCTATCAACGACTATCACCAGATGGTAGCAGCGGGTATTTTAGATAATCGCCAGGTGGAGCTGCTAGCGGGGGAGACATCATCGAAACGGCACCGGAAACCCCACTCCCTTACAATGTTGCCAAACGGGATTCTCGCTATCTAGAAACCTTGCTCCAGGGTAAGGCTGATGTTCGCTTCAATGGTCCCATCACTTTGGCAGCTTCCGAACCGGAGCCAGATATAGCTATTGTTCGGTTACCAGAGTCTACCTACGACAATCGTCATCCTTATCCTCAAGACATTTCAGGTGCATCGATTTGTTATGCGACTTTTTATGAATTAACGCCGTTGCCATTCCAATTTGGGCACGCCTAGCCTCTTGGCAAACGTTCCATCCCAATCGACTTTCAGGCCAACACGTTCAAGTTCTTCACGAATAACGTTTCCGATTTCCGGCCCCTTGGTTTCTTCCTCAGTTGGATCGACTGGGCCAAACGCGAAGTACAGGCCACCACCATACACAGCACGTTCAAGGTCCTGTCCGTGATAGAAGCAATAACCCAGAACTGACGACTTGTTTGGGTGATTCTCATAAGCATCAAGAAAGTCTTCATAGCCATCGCTTTGCGTGTAGC
>NZ_QXHD01000004.1:77408-80720 GCF_011009555.1 Adonisia turfae CCMR0081
GCACTAGATGAGACAAAATGTTTTTTAATGCGGCAAAGTCACCCTGAACCAGGGCATCAAAGATAAAAAAGCCGGTGATCGGTTCAAAGGCTAAACCTGTCTCAATGCCAATACGACCGCTGGGTGGCAGCCATTGCAAATTGACGGCAAAGAGATAGACCAGCAATAATCCCAGCCAGTACACTGGCATCGAGACTCCTAGCAGCGAGCCACTCATGGTGAGATTGTCGATCCAGCTGTTTTTGCGAACAGCGGCGATTACTCCAGCAGGAATACCCAATACAAGAGCAATGAGCATGGCTGAGACGGACAGCTCAAATGTGGCAGGCCATCGTAGCTTAATCTCATCCCAAATGGGGATGCCGGTAAAAATACTCTCGCCTAGATCAAACTTTAACAAGCTGCCCAGGAAGGACAGATACTGTAGCGGTAGCGGTTCATTGAGGCCCATGCGCTCTCGCAGAGCGGCTACCTGGTCAGGGTTAGCGCGGTCACCCAATAAAACTAAGGCCGGATCGCCGGGAATCAGATGTAAAAAAGCAAAGACTAGGAGTGAAATGCCCAGCAGTACTGGGACTAGATGGAGTAAGCGTTTGAGAATATATCTACCCATGGAGATTCTGTTGAGGGTACGTGGGGTGAGTAAAGTGGATGGGGCTGGTCTTACTTTTGAAGCAGGTAATGTTTTGAAAGGTATGTCTACCTTGGATAAGCCCTTATCCCCCTGCCCCTTATCCCCCAGGGAGAAGGGGAGATGACTTAATTTTTGCTATCTGAGGGAAAAGCTTTTTCAGATCACTCTCAAAGTCCTTCTCCCCCAGGGAGAAGGACTTAGGATGTAAACGCCAAAGCGGCTTCTCGTAGAGTGGGCTAATTTAAGATCAAGACCACCTTTCGGGTCATTGTCTTTAAAGACTGCCCTAAGGCTTCTCCACCGCAGGAAAAGGTTCATTCCCCAGTGGACTGGGACTCCAGCCTTCTAGACCCACGCGCTGAGCCAGTAGCGGCTGAGAGTGCACGATGGGAATCCGCAATGCCTTATCAAACAACATCGTATCCACATCTTGGTACAGTTTTTCGCGCTCTGTTGGTTCCGTTTCAGCCCGGGCCTTGTTAAGCAACTCAAACATTTCAGGACTCTCGTAGTTACCTAAATCTTGCGTTGCGCCAGGGCCAAAGTGAGAGTACAGAAAGTTGTCAGGGTCACCGTAGTCACCGGTCCAACCTAGCATAAAGGATTGATACCCAGGTGGTGTGTTGCGATCTTCTAAATAGGCTGCCCAGTCCTTGGTTTGCAAATTCACTGTGATACCGATTTGGCTGAGTTCTGCGGCAAAGGCTTCGGCGATCGGTTTCGGATTAGGGAAATAGGGCCGACTGACTGGCATATACCACAGTTCCAGGTCAAAGCCATTGGGATAGCCTGCTGCTGCGAGTGCAGCCTTAGCTGCCTCCGGATCGTACTCATAATCTCCCACGCTATCGCTGGTAAAGGCTTCCATGGAAGGGGGGATAAAATGGGCGTCAGTCACACCCAACTCTCCCCAAAATGCTTCAACAATGGCAGGCTTGTTGATGGCCTGGGCAATGGCTTGTCTCACCTCTGGTGTTGATAGCGGTTCGTAGCTGGGATTCAGCGCTAGAAAACCTACGTTAAAGGAGGGACGGAACACCGCTTCCACATTGGCATCTGCTTCGATTTCTGCCAGCTGGTCGGGGGTGAGGTCAACGGTAAAGTCAAGGGCTCCGGCTCGCAGCTGTGCCAGTCGAGCCGCAGGATCTTCAATAAAGCTAATGACGAGCTGATCAACTTTGGGCAGTCCTTCTTGCCAATAGTCGTCAAATTTAGTCAGGGTAATGCGATCGCCGCTCAACCATTCTTCAAATACAAACGGTCCGGTACCCACGGCTAAACCAGAGGGGGTGCCGTAGTCTGCTCCAGATTCTTGAATTGCGGCGGGGCTGGCAATGCCAAAATAGGCGGATGCGATCGCAGCTGGAAACGCAGCGAAGGGTTCAACTAGCTTGAACTCAACGGTCATGTCATCCACGGCGCTGACGTCGGCTAGAACGGATGCTTCGTCGCCCTTAAACCCGCCAAAGAGGTAGCTCCAAATTTCGTATAGCTTACCTTCGTCGCGGAAACCGTACTCAAAATCAGGGTCCCACCAGCGGTTGACGTTAAAAACTACGGCTTCAGCGTTAAAATCAGTGCCATCATGGAATTTAATGCCTTCCTGTAGCTTAAAGGTCCAGGTCAAGGCATCTTCAGACGCGGTCCATTCGGTGGCTAGCTCAGGAACAAGTTCGGTTGAGCCTGGCTCGTTACCCATCAGGTGGTTGTAAATCTGTAGCTGCACATATAAGGAGTCCCCATCCGTAACATCGCCGGAAGAGAGGTTATCGGGCTGCCCTCCTGAACCAAACACTAGGGTGCCTGTATCTGTTGTTGTAGCGGTTACTTCGTCACCCCCAGGCGTATCACCGGCACTATCGGGAGTGCCACCGCAGTTGACTAACACAGCCGTGAGTGTGAGGGCAAAGATAATTGCCAGCATTCTGCGGAAGCGTCGCCTGAAAAAAAATCGTTGACGAATCATAAATGACTCCTAGTAGCAGAGAAGAGTTTTAGGGAGACGTGTGTAAAAACCCTAAACTTTTAACGTGGTTCCTGAGAACAAACGCTACATTAACTATCTCAGAAAGAATGAGTAAATTTATACACGTAACAACATGTCAAATTTTTCGTATTTCTATGACAAAAGTAAAAAAAGAGCCTGTAATCGGGACAACAAATACATAAATAACGCCCTAAACATTGTGTAATGGTAATGAAAAAGTCGCCCTGGTCTCTGCCCATTACTTATCAGACTCGATATGCCTCTTCCCATTCTTGATGTTAGAAATCTCTCTGTGACATTCCCAGCCAAGGCCGGTGACGTGTCAGCGGTTAAGTCTATTTCGTTTTCCCTAACCGCAGGTGAGACATTGAGTCTTGTCGGTGAGTCGGGGTCGGGTAAGTCGGTGACATCCCTAGCTTTAATTGGGCTGCTGGCATCAGGCACAAGACAATCGGGAGAAATCTGGTTTCGAGATCCCTCGTTGTCGGATGCGCAACCGGTGGATCTGCTTAAGCTTTCCCGTGAAGAGCGCAGACAGTATCGGGGCAAATTGGTTTCCATGATTTTTCAGGAGCCGCTGACATCCCTCAATCCGGTATATACCTGTGGGGACCAGCTGATTGAGGCCTTACGATTACATCAGGACCTCGATCGTCAAGGGGCTAAGGTTAGGGCACTGGAGCTATGTGCC
>NZ_QXHD01000004.1:80730-90904 GCF_011009555.1 Adonisia turfae CCMR0081
CAACGCTGTCACCCCTGTTCTAGTCCCACGGAGCGATGTCAAAAAGATATTGCTACCTGGCCTGAAGCCGAGAGATCGCAATGACTCCACAGTCAAAGCCTATCTAAAAGACCGCTTTGCCCCAGGCGTTAGCAATCACGGAAAGGGGACCAAGACTGACCCAGGTTACTTTTATGGGTTTAAGGCTGATGTGTGGCAAGCATTTGCCTTGGCTGTGGCATACCACGATTCGTTGGTGGAGGCTGTTGCAGCATGACTCACATTCACCCACCCACCGAATGCGATCGTGAGTTGATTTTTGATGACAAAGGCAAGGGGAAGCCCATCAAGGTAACCCCTGAGGATATCAGGAATTCTGTGTCCTGGTATGAGAGCCACTGGGCTCAAATTTCCGAAGCTCTACCAGTGGTTGTCGGGGGTGCGACCTACAGCAAGCGCTGGCAAGAGATTTTCGACTATCAGACCCTGCCACAGTGGCGAGCAGGGCAGCTGAAAGGCTTGGCCAAAGCATATGTCTACCTGGCGTTGCGGAAGTTGTGGCGGGGGCTTAGAGAAAGGGCCAGCCCGCAGTAGCCGCAGAAGCGTTATTCCGTGCATCTACCGATTGTTGTTTAGTAAGTAATTCCTGGAAATGAGACGAACAGAACAGACCGTGCCCCTGGAGGTGCGGGGGGATTGTGCGGCTGAAATTCCGCCACTGACAGATATGACGATTGCCGCCGACACCATTCAGAGGTTTGCTAGTGGGGCTAATCCTGTTGCTGCTGTGGCTCGACGATGCGCTTACAGGCTATGTGACTTCGGTTTTGGGGCGACGACTGGAACGACCCAGCGGATTTATGAATTACGCCAACAAGGTGATCGGGGGTAAGGGTGATGACAAGCATGAATACCTACGAATGGCTAGAGCAACTAATAGACGAGCATCACGCGGGCGCAAGAGTAACTCAAGAAATCCATAACAATAATTACGAGATACCTGAAGACCCTGGGTATGTGTACGCAATGCACGCAAGAGGGACTCACTTTTTCAAGTTTGGGCTCAGCAAAAATCCAGACAGAAGACTGAAGCAAGTCTACCCAAAAATGCCATTTGAGACTGATTTAGTCGCCACATGGCCAACTCTTCACATGAGGCACGCAGAAAACTGGATGCATAAAGCCTATGCCAACCAAAGAGTTAATGGTGAATGGTTTGAGCTTTCCGCTAAAGATGCTTACTACCTAATACATGAGGACTTTTGCCCCAAATCACTTAATACATCTGAAGATATCAAATATGCCTATGCGCTGCATTTTTTATCTCAAGTAATAGGTGTTAAATCGCGGTGGATTAATTTACTTTGTAACGCAACAAATTTGACAGAACTATATTGCATTTACCAAGCGGTTCAATGGCGTTATCAGTGTGGCAAGCCTCTTGGGAAAACAGTCGCTATTACAGATTCTCTAAAAGACTTGATCCTTGATGGCATAAGTCAATCTTCTGAATCTCCCAAGCTTAAAGCTCTTTGTACTCGTCAAGTGTTGTCGAATTGGGAGGGCGCGGCGTCATGAAATACTTCAAGCACGACTTAGCAGCTTTTGATGACGACAAAATTTGGGAACTGATCGAAGCTCATGGGATGCAAGGCTATGGAATTTGGTGGTGGCTTTTAGAACAACTGTATGCTGCAGAGGAAAACGGCTTTTTGATTGACGCCACTGACACATGGTTCAAAAAAGCATCCAAAAAAATGAACCTGACAGACTGGCGGACGCTAGTTCGGGTTTTAGACACACTTTCTGAGGTTGGCTTAATTGACACCCAACTTTGGGCAGAACACCACATTTACTGCCCTGGAATAATAAAAAGGGCGGATTCTTATATTGCTCAAAAGGTTGCCGCTAAGGAGCGTAAGCGCCGTCAGAGGGAAAAGCAGAAGCTAAAAAAAGACCCTAATTGTCACACAGGCGTCACGCGTGACAATGCCGATGTCACGGAGAGTCACACAGACGTCACGACTAATACAGATCCAGATCCAGATCTTTTTTATCCCCCTACCCCCTTATCGGCTGATGAGGACCCGGAGGAAAAAGAAAAAGAAGATTCTTCAGGCGAGGCCCCTGCACACCAAACTGGTCAAGCGCAAAATCCTGCACAGTGCCAAAACGTTAATTCTTCCGCCACGCCGCCGCCACAAAAAAATAAATTTCATGAGTATCACCAAGGGTTGACGCCGTATCAGGGTAGTCGCCAGTTCATGGAAGAACGCCCATGGTTGAAGGATTGGCGTGGAAATCTAACAAGTTATGACTCCGGGTTTGTCGAATTTGCCCAAACCAAAATGGCAGGCTGGGACTGCTATCCCAATGGAGCGACGTTTGGGGATGCCAAAGGTCATATCAAAAAAGGGAATTTTGACAGTCCTAAAGGACAGGAAAGACTCAGTCAGGTTTACAACTGGTGGGATGAGTACCAGCAGATTGAGCAACAGCGCGAAGAGCGTGCTAACGCCCAGCCTCAGTACGTCGTCGTTGAAAGCGAATTTGAGCGGATGATCCGCGAACGAATGAACCGGGGGACAGCAGCGTGATGAACAATTCTGCCCAAGTGGTCGATTTTGGGGTAGCATCTATCGCTCGTGAGGTTGCCAAACTTCCAGGGCATTGGGCTTTTATCCCGGTAGGTGGCAAGAAAGCGCCTCAGTACACTGATTGGCAAAAGTCTAGATTTCAGGCTTCCGATTTTGATAATGCATCTGCAACGGGTGAATTTTCCGGTGCTGTTTGCAAAGCTGGTGAGCCAAATGCCTATACACTGCCAGCCCGGTACGTAAAGGCGGCTGGTGTGCTGTGTGGTGAACCGTCGGGAGGGCTGCTGTTTTTCGACCACGATGGGCCGACCGGAGACCCGAAAATCCTGGAGTTATCTGGCTGCAATGAAATTTCTGAGGCTATGCCAAAAACTGCTGTAGTAACCAGCGGCAGGCAAGGCAGATATCAAGCCATTTACCAAGTACCTGAGGTTTTCTGGCCTGGGATAACTACCACCAAGATTGGGACTAAGTTTGAGTTACG
Source organism: Adonisia turfae CCMR0081 (assembly GCF_011009555.1). Classification (GTDB taxonomy): domain Bacteria; phylum Cyanobacteriota; class Cyanobacteriia; order Phormidesmidales; family Phormidesmidaceae; genus Leptothoe; species Leptothoe turfae. The sequence goes on from NZ_QXHD01000004.1 coordinate 83,791, forward strand.
AGTCAATAGGCGGACAGGTAACGAAGAGTCTGTTGCTGTTGAAGGCATTGAATTCCGCTGGACTGGTGCGCAGTCGGTTGTTATCGGCTCTCATCCGGAGAGTGAGGGGTATCGGTGGATCTATCACCCTAGCGAAGTGCCTGTTGCTGAAGCACCAACCTGGATGCTTGAGGCGATGCTGACTGAGGCTGAGGAGACAAACCAAGCAAAAACATGGGCTGAATTTGATAAAGCGTTCACCCTGCCTTGTGGTACGCCTGTAGACCTATTGGTTGCGTGCTCTCCCAAAACGCGGCAAATTTTGGAAACAGGTCAGAGCGATCGCGGTCGGAATGACACGGGGGCTATGATTGCCCGTGACTTAATCGGTACCGCAGCTTACTTAAGCGGGATTGGCCAGCGTTACACGGGCGATCCTAAAATGCTGTTCGATAGCTGGTGTTCATCTACTGGGTTAGACAAAGATCAACCAAAGGGGCAGCCAAGAACAATCTGGGCAAAGGCCGAGAAAGATCGCCCAAGTCCTTCGCTCAACCCAACTATGATCGAGGGCTGCTTGAAGTCTTGGGTTTGGAAAAATACCGAGCAGGCCCACAGTAATGTCCAGCAGCTTCAGCAAGCGGATCTCAACGCTACCCAGGCAGAAGTCATCGAAGGGGAAGATCTGACCGCAGAGGATCTGAGAAAGGCTGTCTCTGAGTATGCCGAAATTAAGGATCCGTTTGAGCGTCATATGGTTGCCAAGCGGATCAAGACAGACTTTAGGGCTACTAACTCTGATTTAAGCAATCTTTCTAGGGCGTTAACGCCGAGTGCCACTACTGGCGCAGAGCAGATTGACGACATCGTAGGGGGAGCGTTGGCAGAGATCAGGCGTCGTGCAGATGGGGGGACGCTACCGGTTGTTAACAGTGGGTTTGTTGATTTAGATCAAAAAATTATCGGCTTCAAGAACAAGCATCTGATCGTCCTTGGCGGTCGGGCGGCTATGGGCAAAACTGCCATGGCTGTGGCGTTGTCGCTTAATGCAGGGCTGCAGGGTAAGCGAGTTTTGTTTATTTCATTGGAAATGACTAAAGAAGAAATCTCAGAGCGACTGCTGGCTAATCTCGCTTCGATTGACTCCACGGATTTGCAGACAGGCAATATTCCCAAGTCCAAGTGGGTCGATCTTGAAAAAGCTGCTCAGGTGCTTCAAGGGCTCCAGATTATTGTTGACGACACACCTCGGCTACCTGTTGTTGATATTGAAGCTTTGGCAGCTAAAAACCGGTCTGAAATCGTCTTTGTTGACCATGCCTTGAAGCTGGATGCCCCTGGTCGCGATGACCGTGAGCGAGTCGTGTTTATTTCTGGGTTTTTGAAGGACATGGCTAAGCGGATAGATGCCCCAGTAGTGCTTTTATCTCAGATAAATCGCGATGTTCAGACGCGTAGTGACAAGCGTCCCTCGATTTCAGACCTCAAGCAATCAGGGAGTTTGGAGGAAGACGCCGACTTAATTTTGTTGATGTATCGAGAGGATTATTACGATGAACAATCACCTAATAAAGGCATCTCTGAGGTGATTGTTGGCAAGCACCGTAACGGAGCGGTGGGGACAGTGAAGCTTTTGTTTGAACCCCAATATACGAGATTTAGGAACCTTGCTGCGGGCAGAGAGTATTTACCACCAAGTCAGGGTGATCAAAGAAACTCAATTGATAGTTTGGACTGGGATTAATTATGAAATCAGTAACTAATAAATACTGGCAAGTTCAAGGCGATTATGCAGTCTATGACCACGGCAAAGGGATTTATGAACTTTACCTGCCAGCGCTTGTAGGCCAAGAACTAGAGGGTACTAAAGAGAGTTTACTTAGCAAGTACTGGGGCCATCAATCTTTGGTTGACGACCTAGTGGATGTAGTAAGCCGCTATAGGGAGGCAGCATGAACCTCGCCAAAAACGCCCCCATCCTCAACTATCGCCTTAGCATGATCGATCGCATCGCCAAGCTTGGCACCAACAAAGTCACGGGCGAAGTCGAAAAAATCAAGACTGCCAGCGGACAGGTGTGGAGCGTAGCCGATCTCACCCCTCAAGGCGACATTATCGGGCCACTCGACAAGGAAGCGCTAGATACCTGCCTGCTGATTGTCCGCGAGTGTTGCCTGAGTGATGCCCAGTCGGGTCAGCAATCCGCTCAAGACCTTGAGCTACTAGGATGCCTCACTCAAGAACAAAAACAGCAGGTGTGGGGGCATTTGACGGGGGACGAGAAACAGCAATTGCGAAAGCTGAAGGAGAGTATTGCAAGATGATGAATTTACAGTACTGGGACGTAATCCGCGAAGGAAGCAACGTTTGGATCACCTATGAGGTTTGCCCTGGTTATGTTTACGACCCTTTAGTCAGCTGCTTGGTGGGTAACCCCAAAGAGTTAGACGGGCTTTGCTTTTCAGTCGCTAGCAAGACTTGGGGCAATCAAGCAATGGCGGATGAACTTAGAGCGATTGTCGAGTCGTTGAAGCAAGAGAAATTAGCCCCAAGGATTGGGTAGGAGATAACCATGGATATTTTGCTATCAGCTCAACTCTCCGTCTTCGACGCTCCAATCATCGTCGACTCAACCCCTATCCCACCCACCCCAAAGCCCGAACCTGTTCAAGCGGAATATTCACCCGGTGACCTCGTTGTCCCCAAGGCTCGGGAGGGTCATCCGGTCCCGCTGTTTCCCGATCAGGTGTGCGAGGTTGTGCGCTTTGGCCAGTCGCTTGGGCGAGACCGGGCGTTTTGTGTCCCGGTGAAGTGGAAGTCTCGGGGTGTGCCAGCGTTTCCGTGTGACCCGTTGGATCTGCTGTTGCTGGCTCCTGCGAGGGGAGGCGAGCTGTGAGTACCCCTATTGATTTGTCTCCACAGCTGGGTATGGTCTCTTTTTTTCAAAAGCTAGATTCAGCCGGATTTGACAAAAGCCTCAGGCTTTGGTGTCAGCAGCAGGATTTCAGGATTGAGGATGGCTGGACGACAAACGTAATCGTTTCTCAATTAAGCGACGAGCTGGTGATTAAGTTGGGCGCATTGCTAAGGAAAAGGCTATTTAGCAAAGTTCAAGAAAGGAGAGAGCTATGAGCAACAGATACACCGCCCCACGAAAGCTAAGGACTGCCCGCTTTCCCAAGCAACGACGGGGCACTTGCCTGAGTTGCCGCTGGAGTGATGCTCGACAGGGTGGAATGTTTTGCAAGGCGTGTCATGGGGTGGCCGAGATATTCAGCCCACGGATTAGTCAGGTGCTGAGTGGAGAAGAGCGTTGGAAAGTTTATGGAGGTGATGTGGCGTGAGTTGGGACCGAAAACTATACCCCGCCAACTGGGAGCAAATAGCCCACAGCGTTAAGCAAGAGGCGGGCTGGTGCTGTGAGCAATGTGGTAGACCCTGCCGCCAGCCTGGTGAAAAAGAAGGTCAGATCCTTGATCGGCTTTCTGCGTACTGGAAAGACGACTGGATGGAATCTGTCTGGGATGAGGATTTTGGATGGGTTGACGTGGAAAAGCCCACCCGCTTCGTGCTTACCGTCGCCCATCTCAATCACCGTCCTGAGGATGTACGGAGAGACAACCTCAAAGCGCTGTGCTCTGTCTGTCACTTGAAGCTTGATAACACGACGTCTGCAAGGTTCCAGAAGCAGCAGGCAAAGGCAGAGAGGGCAGGGCAGCTGACGCTGTTGGCCTGATTACACCGACCACTAGACCAATGACCAGTTTCTAAAAAGGAGAGAACGATGACACTAGTAACCACTGCCCCCGACACCGTACCGGCGACACACGAGAATCTAGCCGAAAAGGCCGAGCTGAAATATAGCCGGATGCCGATCAAGGTGAGTCAGCACGAATTAACCACTTGGTGGTGCCAGGGGCTGATCAACGATGCTGCATTTATCTTTTTCGCTTTGAAGATTGAGCGCGTTGGGGCCGATGGCATTGAGGATTTTGATATCACAAAATTCTGTGATGACTGGGTTGGAGAAGTTAACGGAAAGGACAAGCGGCTCAAAGAGAAAACCGTCATGAAGGTCATCCAAGACCTACAGCAGAAGGGAGCCGCAACCGTGGATATGTCGATGCAGTTAAGTTTGGACGTATAGCTATGAACACCACCACACAACCCACCACCCACAATCTCAAGTCCTGGCCCCACCACTTCTGGCCAGTGGTGCGCGGAGAGAAACCGTTTGAGATTCGCAAAAACGATCGCGATTTCAAGGTTGGCGATTATTTAGCGCTCCAGGAATACGATCCAGCGCTAGCCGCACGGGCTATGGAATCACTTGACTCAAGTGACCGTGAATCCGTAGAACAAGCGATTCAGTCAGGCTATACGGGACAGAATTCGCTGTTCCAAATCACTTACATCACCGATTTTCAGCAGCAAGCGGGATACGTGGTGATGGGGATTAAGTCTGTTTCGGGCTCTGAAGGCAAAGACCTAACCCAGATCCTCGAGCAGGAGCAGCAGGATTTGGCCGGCCAAATTGAGATTGAGGGGGTGGGCGCGTGAAGAATCTATCCAACTTTCACCAACGAGTTCGGGCCCTAGTTGGCCTCAGTCCAGTTGGCTGTTACGGAAAGAACTGTGGCTGCCAACCAGGAAATATTTTTGAATGCGAGACCTGTGGCTATCTTCGGCCATGGTGTCGAGGGGCCGACGATGGCATGCCTGATAGCTGTGATTTCTGCTGGGGTACAGCGCAGCGCATGCAGCAGGCTGTGGGGATTGAGGGCGACGTGGAAGTAGTGAGGGGGAAGGAATGAGTAACCCAATGCTGATTCCCCGCTACCTTGGGGGCAAATCAGACGAGAAAAAATATCGTGTCTGGGATGGGGCAACCTACGACCTGGCCTATATCCCCTTTGGTGGCTCTCTTCGGTGGACGATTAAGGCATTGCAGCGTGGCTGGATTAAAAGCGCTCGCGTGGCAGACTCTGATCCAGCGGTGAGGGCGGTTTATGATGTGTGGCAAACCCAGGAACCTACTTGGTCTGACAACCGTTTGTATCAACGTCATAATTCAAGAATTCAATGCTATCTCCAGGATTTCATTGATGAGATATTGTTAGCCACCCAAACACCCTCAGAACTGTTTGCTGATCTGAAAAATATTATTGATAGCAAAGGGGAAGGTGTTAACACAACTGAGTATGCCGCCGCTAAAATCTTGCTCCACCAATTTGTCCACGGGGGCAATGTCCGCTGCAATGAGAAGGGGATGCTCAATGTCTCCCCTCGAACCGATAAGCCCGACTGGTCTAAGTGGCTTAAGAATTACAGCTACGACCTGCCATGGTATAGCCCTCGATGGGGTGTTGAGGTTTTTGATGATTGGACTAAGGTTTTTGTCCCGACTCCGAAGCTAAAAACAATTGCCTTCATCGATCCTCCTTATAGTGCGCCTGGGCCAGGACAACGATCCGGTGGGATTGGAATGAGCAAAGCCTATGCCAACAATGGGGGCAACCCCAACGATCCGGCCCTCCTCGAAATGCATAAAGGGGCTGTGCTAGCGGCAATTGATGTGGATTGCGACAGAATTGTGGCCACCAACTATCACGGGCACTGGCTGCAAAGCATCGAGTACGACGGCGATGGGGTGCCTCATGTCGTTAACCAACAATGGATTCAGTACGAAGAGATCGCTAAATTTATGCAGTCTCTCGGCTTCTACTTCCACGATTTAGGCCCATTACAAGGCTGCACAAATCGGAAGCCTGAGCCTAAAAACGCAGGCAAGAAAACAAAGCGCGCCGTTCGCCATGAAGGTTGGTGGGAGATGGGCGGAGTGAGGCAGCACGGACAAGTTGACCAGTTGAGTTTGTTGGAGGTGGCAGCGTGAAGCCTAAACTACTCGATTTATTCTGCTGCGCTGGTGGTGCTGCCATGGGGTATCACGAAGCCGGTTTCGATGTTGTCGGGGTAGACATCAAGCCTCAATCTCGTTATCCCTTCCAATTCCATCAAATGGATTGGCAAGAGGCATTAACCATCCTGGACTTGAGTGAATTCAGTGTTATTCATGCAAGCCCACCGTGCCAGGGTTACAGCGTCACCAAATCACTCAGTCAATCATCAGCCCCTAAGTTAATCCCGGTTGTGCGCGAGGCGCTCCAGGAGATTGGCAAGTCCTACGTGATTGAGAATGTTTCGGGGGCGAAATCTGAGCTAATCAATCCCATAAAGCTACGCGGAAACATGTTCGGGTTGCAGGTGCAAAGAGACCGATATTTTGAGGTGAATCCCTGGATCATGTCGCCGCCGGTGGTGCCGATTTCGGGTTCATGTTCCAGCCATCGGGGTAAGAACAGGCTTCATACGGGAGATGGGTTTATTACGGTTACTGGCTGTAATTTTCTTGTCGATGAAGCGCGCCAAGCTATGGGCATCGACTGGATGATCGGCAAAGAGTTGGCCCAAGCAATCCCACCTGCCTATACACGGTGGATCGGGGAGCAGTTGATGAATGTTTGTTTTGGTGAGGAGGTGGCCGCGTAATGAACCCCATCGAGAAGCAGAACATAGAAAACTTCAGAGCCCGACTCGAAGCCCGGTGGGAAACCCGCCCATGGTATGCGCGCCTGAGATCCCTGCCGATCAAGGCTTGGCGCTTCATGCGGTGGTGGTTTTTGGGGGATGAATCAGAAAAAGAGCGGGGTGTGGATGGACATGTGGAGCATCTGGAGCGGTGTTGGGAGATGGATGAGCGGGAGGGGAGAAAATTGTAATGGCACAACCTTTGCAGAATGAAATACAGATGCTACGAACTCGGTTAGAGTACTTAGAGCAATTGATAAATGCACTAGGATTGCCCACTTCACCGTGGGTTACGCCTACCAATGCAGCAGCAATAATCAGCACTAGCAGATCTACCATCATGAATGAGATCGAGCGAGCTGAACGGGCACGCATTGGTAGGCAAAGCTCTGATCTTGTTTGGGGTACTCATTACCGAAAAACTGGAACTCACTGGCAGGTCAACCCGATCGAGTTAGATGTAATAGTTAAGACTTTATCTGACACATCCTGTAAACTCACACTGAATCAGGAGTGTCACAATGAATACCCAAGACAAGATCGTAAA
>NZ_QXHD01000004.1:90914-99009 GCF_011009555.1 Adonisia turfae CCMR0081
CTGAAAATTATCAGTAAGGGTGGATTTTTATGCCTCACAATAGAGCTGAGCGTGAACGAGCTGTGCGTGAAAAGTATGAATTTGTTGTCTTTGGCGGAGAATATAGTGTGTTTAATGCTCTCCTTGCCGCTGTGGATGGCATCATTACAGGTGGTAACTTCACTTATGCATTTCTCAAGAACGAGGCACGAAATTTCGGAATTGATCTTGCGACTGCTCTTTCCCAAGCCGGACTCAATCCACTCAATGAAACTTTGTACTTCGACAAGTTTGTCTTCAATAATTGGGAGAAGAAGTTTGGTATCAGAATAACACTTCCAAATAAATTTGTTCCCTACGTTGCTGCGAGAAAGAGAGAAACTCCTAAACGTCCGCGAGATGTTGCCAGTATCGATGGGCGATTCCGCGCTGTAAGCGACTTGGTTGGTACTTTGGGGTACGGGGCAGGTTTTCCAAATTTCCACGAAGCTAATCATGGAAATGGTGTTGTTTACGGAACTATCCTGATAAAAGCAAATTATGTTGAGTGGCGAGATATCCCCGCTGCCGATCTAGGTAACCCTGGAGATATCGGCGCAAGGTTTCGCGCTGTAAACGACTGGGCTGGCAAGAATAGCTATAAAGCAGGATTTCCGAACTTCCACCAAGCTGATTATGGAAATGGTGTTGTTTATGGAACTTTTCTTCTGAAAGACAACGCTACTGAGTGGCGAGATATCCCCGCTGCCGATCTAGGTAACCCTGGAGATATTGGTGCAAGGTTTCGCGCTGTAAACGACTGGGCTGTCAAGAATGGTTACAGAGGGGGATTTCCGAACTTCCACCAAGCTGATTATGGAAATGGTGTTGTTTATGGGACCATACTAATCAAGCATGAGGCTGCTGATTGGAGAGACATATCAGTGTCTGAGCTTCAAACGTAAGTTGCTAATGTACGAACTGGCATAAGTTCCTGGAAGAAGCCGTAATGCATTCAGGTTGGTGTTGTGCGACATCTTCACTGTCATATGCTGCTAGTGAAGATGTCGTCAAAAAAATTGAGAAACAAACTGAAAACAGTTAAATTGAATCTATTGAGCTTTGCCTTAACGGCTGCACATCGCCTGCACCGCTAGTTGCCACCTTCTTCAACAAATGTTTAAGGCTCTTGTAAATGAGATGTTGAGAGCTTTTAGAAACATATTTAAAGTTCATGCATTCGGCGTTTGTTTTGCAAGGTTTATGCTTAGATACTTTCATTAATAGTTATGGAGAAAATAATGAAACAGAATGTGACTTCTCGCGAATACAAGATTATGCTTCAGAAAGATCGCTTTAAAGATTGCTTGATTGGTTCGCAAGATAATCTTCTTGAAAAAGCTAGAGAATTCTGGGAGGATTTCAAAAAAATAATTCAAGATATTGTTATTGATACTGATGGTAGCCTTAATAAGGTAAAGAAAGAAAGAGAAATCAAATTCTATGACACTGCAGATCATGATATTCGGGAAAGTAATTATGTTTTTCGAGAGAGAGTTGATCTTAATACAGGAAAACGTGAGGTCGTACTCAAATATCGCCACCCAGATCGCTATGTCTCTCAAGATAGAGATATGACAGCAGCCGATATTGATGATGGAGAAACAAAATTTGAGGAAGACATTAAACCTCCCTTTTTAAGGCTTTACAGCTTCTCTACGAAGCAACCAATATCTAAAAGCAAAGATCTAAACAAACTGAATGATCTTGGTAAATTATATCCGGATCTGAAGAAGCAATTAAAACCTTATCAAAAGAATGAACCAATTGAGGTTGTGGGTAATTTCACTGCTAGAGAAATAGTTATTACAGGTGCAGATTTTCAAATTAGAGATAATCCTAAAGTGGAAGCTAAATGTGCATTAATTGCTTGGTATGAAGTCCAAGGTGAAGAGGATAAACCAGTTGAGGATAAACCAGTTATAGTTGAATTTAGTTTCAGATATAAAAATGAACAAGAGAAATATAGTGGAGAGGCATCCGAAAAAGTTTACGATGTCTTTGATAAATTACAAAAAGAATTAACAGAATGGGTTGACCTTAAGGGATCAACAAAGACTGCTTATGTTTATTCAAGAGCAAGTTAGGCAATTGACTTGCTCTGCAGTCGAGCGTCTGTATCTACTTTAATATGGGTCTTCAAGAAGGGATGTAGCAGTTTAGAGTCTTACGGGAAAGGCTGCAACGTATTAAGTCTTTTGAACACTTTACTAACCTTAGTAATGCGATCGAAGGTGGCAATGGAGCAATGGTAGAGCAGAAGGATTATTACCTCTCTCGATATGCCTGCTACCTCACCGCTATGAACGGCGATCCACGCAAGCCAGAAATTGCCGCAGCTCAAGCTTACTTCGCTGCCAAGACTAGAGAAGCTGAGACTATCGTCCCTGCCCAAAGCCTAGAAATAGAAAAGCTTCGGCTTCAGCTGGAACTATCTAAGTCTGAACTCGCTAGAAACCAATGCCAAGAGCGGCTATTGTCGGCAGCTCAGATATTGAATTATCACAACCCAGGGCTTGCGGCTTTGGCCCTGGGTAAGCCTGAGGCAATAGTCGAAGTAGAGAAGCCAGTAACCGTGATCGTGGATGCCTATGGTCGTGCTGAAAAATACGATGGTGTGACAATCACTGAGCTATCTAAACGGTATGGCTTTGGTCGAGGCACTAAGGCCAATAAGCAATGTCGGGAATGGATCAGGTCCATGGGCATCAATGACACCCAATGGATCGATGAGCCAGCGGCACATGTCACCAAGAAGCTGCCCAGGGAGATGCTGAGCGTATTGGATCAGGGTTTCCAGGGTGGGAGGGGTGAGCGGCAGAGGTTGGTGGGGGAGTGAGGCGTACAATAATGGCAGATAAGATACGAAAACCTGGATCTTATCTGCCAGATCTGATGATTAATATATAGCTTAGATGTCTACCTGTTAATCTACACTTCTGTTTAAACGAAAGACGATTATTAGGCAAGACATTAAGAGTAAATCTTTTGACACTTAAAAAATGGATACGTTTAACGCATTGGCTACATTTATTAGCGGAGCATCAGCAGTAATAGGTCTATTTTTTGTCGGTTTTCAATTGAGATCAAGTGAACGTCTAGCGAAAGCTCAATTTATTAACGAGTTAGCCAGGGATATTGATAACCATGCAGCAGCAGAATCTTATTTGGATAGAGGTGGACAATGGTACACGGCTAATGCCGCTTTTTCACAGGAAGATAAGGCGTTAATAGAAAAGTACTTGAACTTTTTTGAAAGAGTCAAGTTTATACTTGACACTAAAGTAATTGATATGGAGACAGTTGACGATTTATTTGCTTATCGCTTTTTCTACTTGGTTCACAATCCAAATGTTCAATCTGAAATTTTATTTAATACTGACATGCAAGCCTACTATCGCTCAATTTTTTGTCTATATTCAACATGGTTGAATTATAGGAAATCAAGAAAGCTTTCACTGCCTCGTCAAGGGTTTCTTCTGAAAACAGCCTCTTAGTTAGGATGATAAATATTAAAATCACGTCGCCCCAGGAACAGGATTTAAAAAAAATTTTATATGTGGATAATCTTGTTTTTAGTGATGAAAGCTACTCATTTCTTACCTTACGGCAGCTTTATGATGTGTGTGGCGACTTTTTTGTGGTTGCAAAAAAGTCAGAGAGTGAGATCGTCGGGTATACAATAGGTTGTCCTAAGGCGAATACGTTGGACTCTTGGATTTTAGCTCTTGCAATTGATCCTCGATATAGGCATCAAGGTATTGGCAGAAGATTAACTTCGTATCTTCTATCTCAACTTAAAGAGATAAAGACAAATTACGTTTTTTTGACAGTTGATCCTCAAAATACTATTGCGATTAATTTATATTCCGATCTTGGGTTTGAGTTTGTTGCCTATAAAGAAGATTATTTTGGCAAGAAATCTGCTCGCAATATCATGAAGAAGAAGCTACTCTGATCACCGAAGACCGCCCGTCAAAATCAAGCGATCGCGCCAAACTGGGTGCGATCGCGTTTGTTGTTTGCCCCTGTTGTGCTACATGACGGGTGCTGGACAATGCCGATATTACACGGCTGTCACACGCAACCGTAACATCACTGATTCGTTGTCAGGGCTATGCACCAGGGGTTCGCTTCCCTAACTGTTATGGGCTTATTGACTGTACTTTGCTCTAGGCAATCTTTTTTGTACGTTAAGGATTTGCCAAGAGGGCCAGGACAGGGGCAACTGTCTTGACCCTCGCCCACATCTGCACCAAGGCGATGCCATCGTGTGGGAACTTGATGTACGTTAGTACGTCATGGTAGTTAAGCGTAAAGCGTATAGTTGACCTGCCCCCTCTGGCAACCAATCGGCCAGGGGGTTTATTGTCTGAGCTACCCTCTAGTCCTCTAAACATACAAGGGGACTAACCAGAATGCCAGTCCCACCAAAGGCAGGACCGGCTAAACCTCGTATTGATGGGCTATGCCTTAATGAAGCCGGGTGTTAGTGCCTTGAGCTGTCGGTGGATCTTCATCTGTAGGTGCAACTCAGCATTGCTTACAGCATCGGCCTCATGGATAAGCTCAGACAGCTCTAAAACAAACTGGGTAAAGCGTACTAGTAGCCATAGCACAGAGAGGAAGGCTAGGCGGATTAGGGTTTTGATTATGTGTGTCATCGTCCTATGCCTCCGCCCAAGCATTAACAGCGGCTTTAACCTTCGACTCAATCTCAAGCTTCAGATGAACCTCAAGATCACTCAGCTGACCTTCGATGTAGCTACCTTTGTCCACGGCTTGAGTCAGTAGCCATAGGGGACAAACAACAAGCCACAACAACGTGTATAGGAGTATTCTCATCGTTCTAAATTCCGTAGGGTTGGTAAGGCCGGTCCCGTAGCGATGGAACCGGCGGTGATATGGACTAGCCGTTGTACTTGGCCAGAGCTGTTTGCATGTCCTCAGTGTTCTCTTGAGGAGTCGCTAAGACCTGCTCTACCGTCATCCCGATCTCGGCTAGGAACGCCTCAACACGAGTCGTCGGAATGCGATAGTCTTGCCCGGACTGACTGCACTCTGCGTACAGCTGGCCAAAGGTAGGGTTTTGGGTGAATGTGATCATGGCTATGCCCTCCCTACGCGGCGATCGCACTAGCGACAAACCGAGGCAGACGAATACCCACCTTACCTAGGTCCTGAAAGCACTCCACCATATCGCCACGGCGCAGAGTTTTAGCAAAACCCAGAGGCACCCAGAGCGTGTCGGTCCACCGGTCATCTACGGGTAGGTCATTCAGGCCTCGGATGCTGACTAACTGCACTTGGCTATGGCCACCAATGAAGATAGGACCATTGCTGTAGCGGCTAGCAGGCTTACTGACAGGGCCAAAGTCGATTACTTCTGCTAGGCAAACATCAGCCTGAGGTGGAGTGTTCTGCTCAGCGTAGTCCTGCTCAGCCTGGGCAACGCAGTCGTCATAGGAACCCATAAAGGTATTGGGGTAGGCACTATAGCGAACGTATTCCCAGTTCAGGCCGAGTTCTGGTGAGCATTGGATCAGTCCAATGGTGCGATCGTTCCAGGTGACCGCATGTTGGGTAAGGCTGGTTTCGGTTATCTGGAATTTAGTCGGTGTGGGCTTTTGAGTTAGAGTTTGCATAGTTTCAATTGCTATGTGGTTGGGACTGCAGGGCTGGGTGTCCAACTTTCCACGGGAAGACATCCAGCCTTTGCTATGACCTAAGAATAGCCATTATCTAGATAGCTGTCAACAGGTAGCTATAATTCGCTATCTAGATAGCTGTTGACATGTTTCTAGTATCTTGTTAGGGTGGCGCTAGAAGGATTGAGGCAATGTACGTGAAATGTCGTTTGAAGGAATTTATAGATTCCAAGGGTTTGACTCAAATGCAGGTAGCCGGTGATACAGGGTTAAGCCCCACTATCATCGGAAACTTATTCCACAATCGATTTAGCCGCCTAGACAACAAGACGGTTGCCATTATTTGTCGGCACTTTCAAGTAGAGCTAGGTGAAATGTTTTATCTCTCAGAAGATGTTGATTCGTTGTTAGGTGCAGGATGATCAACCTTACCGATATTCAGATTGAGGCGTTGCTGTCGGTGATGTTGAATGAGGCGGACGACAGGTAATTCTCAGAAGTAGATAGCGATTAAGCGAAGGTCGAGGCGAAGGTAGGTAAAGACTATGGTTGAGAAAGCTGTCGAGATGTTGGTCGGTCAAGCTCTTAACGGGGTGATTGGTCCTATCTTTGAGGCCACTTGGAGTTCCCTAAAGGCTCAGTATCATGAGGGGCTTACAAACACTGAGCAAGAACAAAAGCGCATCAAGTCCGAGAAAGCAATTGAGCGAGCTTCTATAAAGTATCACCAGAACTATTCAGACAGACACTGCAACATCAAGGTGCTTCCTGGCTTGATGAAGGAGCCAATGCCACTGAACAAGATTTATACAGCCGTCAAATTTCTAAAAGATTCAGACCTCAGGTGCTTTTCAAGCTTGGATGATCTGGAAGAGCAATATCGCCAAGCTAATAGACGACGATTTTGGTTCGGTGCAGATGAACGACAGGATGGGTTAATCGCTGCTAATAGTGAGCAATACCTGATGGTACTGGGTGGCCCAGGTGTAGGCAAAAGTACCTTTCTACGAAAGCTTGGACTAGAAGCATTAGAAAAACGGCTAGCTCATGATGTGGTGCCCGTATTTATTGAGCTTAAATCTTTCAAAAGTGAAGAGATGAGTCTGCAACAGGCGATCTCCAAGGAGCTGGAAGACTGTGGATTTCCGTATGCAGACAACCTTGTGAAGTCCATGCTTTTGGAAGGCAAGATGCTGGTCTTATTCGATGGCCTGGATGAGGTTCCATCTAAACAAGTAGATGGTGTGATTGAGCAGATTAAAAACTTCTGTGATCAGCACAATCAGAATCGTTTTGTTACCTCGTGTCGTATCGCTGCCTATAAAGGGGGCTTCAACCGGTTTACCGATGTGACGATGGCTGAGTTCGATGATGAGCAGATAGAGCAATTTGTTCGACGGTGGTTTAACTCCGCGCTTGACGAAGAATCGGGCACTGCAGAGAGATTCTGGGAGATGCTACAGCAAGATGAAAATGCTTCAGCTAAAGAATTGGCTCAGACTCCATTGCTGCTTACGTTCTTGTGCTTGGTTTATGACCGCTCTCAATCATTGCCTGCTGTACGTAGCACTCTCTATGAAGATGCACTGAATATCATATTGAAAGACTGGGCTGCTGAAAAGCGGATTAGACAAGACCCGATTTACCAAGGCTTCCATACTGATCTGGAAAAAGAGCTGTTGTCTGATATTGCCTATCAAAGCTTCAAAGCAGATCAACTCTTTTTCTCAAAACAGGAGATTATTAAACAGATTGCAGAATTCCTGGCTAATACTATAAGTAATTCAAAGTATCCTGATGGGGCCAATGTCCTTGAAGCAATTGAGGTTCAGCAAGGGATATTGGTAGAGCGAGCTGCGAATGCCTATTCATTTTCCCATTTGACACTTCAGGAATACCTTACAGCGAAGCACACCATTAGCCACTGGCTTATTGAGGAATTAGTTAGTGAGCATTTGACAGATGAACGTTGGCGAGAAGTTTTTCTCTTAACCTCAGGTTTGACAGGTGGGCGTAGTCATGAACTTTTGTTAGCTATGGAGCGACAGGCGAACACGTTTATTAGCTCACTAAAGCTTCAAGGTTTATTGCAATGGGCAATGCGTTTAAGTAGTGCATCACAGTCTAGTAACATAATGCTGGCCTCAAGGGCATGGCTTTTGTCTTTTGCCATCGAAATCGCCAGAGCCATCGACAGAGCTAGCATCATCGACATCGCCAGCGATAGCTACAACGCCATCGCCAGCAACAGAGCCAGAGCCATCGCCATCGCCAGCGTCGGAGACAGAGTCATGGACATAGTCAGAGCCATCGACAGCAACAGAGTCAGAACCAGAGCCATCGACAGAGCCAACACCATCGCCATCGCCATCGACAAAGTCAGAACCAGAGCCATCGACAGAGCCATCGACAGCAACAGAGTCAGAACC
>NZ_QXHD01000004.1:99019-101106 GCF_011009555.1 Adonisia turfae CCMR0081
CCTAGGCCTTGACCGCATGGACGGCGGTGCTGGCATTGACAGCTTAGATGTGCGCTTCTGGAACGGGGCCTATGTGCTTAACATGAACACAGGGGTGACCAACTACGCTGGAGAAACCGCCACCAACTTCGAGAATGTTTTCACAGGTGCAGGTAACGACACCATCACCGGTACTGCTGGCAACAACGTCATCAGCACTGGCGCAGGCAACGACCGTGTATTTGCAGGTGCAGGCAATGACACGATCTACGGTGGCCCTGGCAACGATGTGCTCCGAGGTCAAAATGGCAATGACCGCATCTTTGGCCAAGCCGGCAACGACTGGATTGACGGTGGCCTAGGCCTTGACCGCATGGATGGCGGTGCTGGCATTGACACCCTGGATGTGCGCTTTTGGAATGGGGCCTATAACCTCAACATGATTACGGGGGTAACTAACTACGTCGGTGAGACTGCCACTAACTTTGAGCGGGTCTACACTGGCGCCGGTAACGACATTATCACCGGTACTGCTGGAGCTAACTATATCCACACAGGGGCAGGCAACGACAGCGTCTTTGCGGGCGCAGGCAACGATACTGTGGTTGGTGGCCTTGGCAATGATGTGCTACGCGGCGAAGCAGGCAACGACTACCTGTTGGGTGATCGTGGTAACGATATCCTAGTCGGTGGTCTCGGCAACGACCGCTTGAATGGAACAACTCTTACCGCCGAAGGCACCGGTGAACGCGATATTCTATTTAGCGGCAACACCAATGACACTGACGTCTTTGTTCTAGGTCAAAATGGTCGCGTCTTCTATAACGACCAGGGCAATACTGACCATGCCGTTCTGCGTGACTTTGATGCCTACAACTTTGTTGGAGATATTGCTGACAGAATTCAGCTAGTTGGTAGCGCAGCCTCTTACTCCCTATCTAACGTCTCAGTGAATGGCGTAGCCGGTGCTGGAATTAGCTTTGGTGGCGACCTGATTGGTATTGTCCAAGGTGTCAATGCCGCTAGTCTCAACCTAGCTAACACTAACCAATTCACCTATGTCTAAGTTCTCCTTGACTGGTGTGTGACGAGTTCAACCCATAAGCGTTGACTGTAATGGCCGATCGGTAGCTCCGATCGGCTTTTTTTGTGTCAAGCCCTGGTACTTTTTGGCGTCAGTTTGCCCACTATCCAATGGGGATGGGGGGATGCAATTGCTGTCCTATTCACAACTCTGGAAATTTTGTCCAGTCTGCCTAGGCATCTCCCTAGGCGATTTTTCGGTGCTGTGTGCGGCTGGCTACAGATTTTCTCACGCTTCAGTCGTATAAGAACCCATAGAAGGTGAATCAGTAAAGAGCATATTTCTAAAGCTAGGACTAAAGCTAGGAAGTTGGGGCTAAAACACTCAATACAGGGAGTCAAAAAGAATGAACTACATCATAAATGAAAGCCAAAAAGGGAAAATCATTGATGCACTTAGGTATGCAGCTGACATAGGCAATGCTAGAGCGGCACAAGATTGGAATAAATTGGCCGACTACCTAGAGGTTTTAGAGCCCGAAAAACCCCAAACCGACCAATTACTATCTGTTTCATCCCCCTCTAAGCCGCCAGTCGCTACACCCCAGTAAGTGACTGGCGCTTGGCAATTGTCTGTAGCCATTTTCTACCAGGCGCGATCGCATCTTAGAAACCACTTAGTTTCCATAACGCCCCTGACCCTCTCGTTTTGGTTTATCAGGGGCTTTTTCATGTGATTTAAAATTGCGCTCTGCTCCACAGCCATACTTGTGTTGAACTCACTTTACCCATGTTAGTGCGATTGTGAGCCTGAGAATCTCCCTAGAAACCCAGGGCTTGTTGCAAACGGACGTGGTCTACAGAACTAATGTTAAATCGCCCTTTTTCGACATCGCGCACCCAACTCTGACTCTTGCCAAGGCGCTCGGCTAGAGCACGCTGAGAAAAGTTTTGGCGTTGGCGGGCTGCTTTGATGGCATGACCGGAAAGCGTCCCTAACGGGTCTGATTGAGACTTCCTGCGACGACGTTTAGGGGCACGGCGATGTACTGTTTGTTGCCAGTCTTCTGATAGCTCAAACCCTG
>NZ_QXHD01000004.1:101116-102193 GCF_011009555.1 Adonisia turfae CCMR0081
GTATCAGCGCTGAAGTGCAATCCACCGATTCGTGCCTTCTATCAACAGCTACTGGCCAGAGGGAAAGTCAAAAAGGTAGCAATTATTGCCTGTATGAGAAAGTTTATTATTTGTTTAAATGCGATGGTCAAGAAGAATGAACCCTGGGACGATAACAAAGTCACGGCATTCTTTCAAACGACCTAGATTCGATGGTCGCAGCGCTTTCTTCTAAGCAGATTTAGCCCCTTTTTCTCATCGATATAAACAAGCCATAGCTCTTTTTTATGTCAGGAAAGAGAGCATAGAAGAGAGTGTTTGATTTTTATCGTTTACCATCAAGAAGATGACGAGAACACATTGCTGAAACACTGTATTCTCGCGTTTTTTTCAGTAATCGCCCTTGACAGCAAACATAATCGCTTTCGGGGTTTATGGGATGAAAGATCTACTTGCTACGAAACTTAGGTGACGCTGGTAACGGAAGGTTCCCGTCCCCTTTCGGGGTTTATGGAATGAAAGCCCAAAGAACCGAAAGTCTGCAGGCGCAGATTGATCAGTTCGAGTTTCCGTCCCCTTTCGGGGTTTATGGAATGAAAGCCCAAAGAACCGAAAGTCTGCAGGCGCAGATTGATCAGTTCGAGTTTCCGTCCCCTTTCGGGGTTTATGGAATGAAAGATCCTTTAGACCTCGGTTGGCTTTAGAGCTGTTCCATGAGTTTCTGTCCCCTTGCAGGGTTTATGAGATAAAAGACACCCTTTTCAGAAGCCTTATTCCGTAAGCATTTCAGATGACAAAT
The DNA here is from genome assembly GCF_011009555.1 of Adonisia turfae CCMR0081. Classification (GTDB taxonomy): domain Bacteria; phylum Cyanobacteriota; class Cyanobacteriia; order Phormidesmidales; family Phormidesmidaceae; genus Leptothoe; species Leptothoe turfae. The sequence continues at coordinate 101,895 of NZ_QXHD01000004.1, forward strand.
ACACAGATGAAAATTTACCCAATGAAAACATCATCCAAAAACTGCGCACGTTCATCCTACAGTGCCTGCAAGCCTTACGGACCAAGGCCTACACACTTCATAACGAAACTATGCTGTTTTCAAGGTACAGCCTGAATCACGTATTCCTTTCAGTGCGTTATAAATCTAACCCTAACCAAACAGAGAATGCTAGTTCCCGTTAAATAATTTAAGACTCTGACAGAGGACAGCTGGTGAGTTTCTGAGAGCAGGGGAGCAGGGGAGAGAGGGAGCAGGGGAGAGAGGGAGCAGGGGAGAGA
>NZ_QXHD01000004.1:102203-102460 GCF_011009555.1 Adonisia turfae CCMR0081
TGTTCCCGAGAATCAGACCAGTGCGATAGATGTGGAGACATCGGATGATAACGATTCCGAAGGATCTGGCTTGACCTATAGCCTGAGTGGTGGAGCAGACCAATCCTTGTTCTCCATTGATGCTAACAGTGGTGTTGTTACCTTTACCAATGCGCCGGACTTTGAAGCACCTGTTGATGCCAATGGCAACAATGACTATGAGCTTCAGGTTACGGTTACAGATTCCTCTGGTTTGACCGATACGCAAGACCTGGTCA
>NZ_QXHD01000004.1:102470-102676 GCF_011009555.1 Adonisia turfae CCMR0081
CGTTAAATTCCTGATGGGGGTTGGTTGCCGGACGGGTGAAGCTGCCGGTTTGAGGTGGAAGCACCTATCGGAAAATTGCGATTGCGTCTGGATTGGTGAGTCATGGGGACGTGGTGAACGGAAGCCGACTAAGACCAATCGGAGTAGAGCATTTAAACTATCGCCCGACCTGGTCGCTATGTTTCGAGCCAGGCGATCAGCCACGG
>NZ_QXHD01000004.1:102686-107788 GCF_011009555.1 Adonisia turfae CCMR0081
TAACTTTTTCTGTTCGCCCTTCGGCCTGTACGACAATTTTTGAAATTAGTTGGCGAATAATCTCTTTTCTCTGTTTTTGTGTAGTTGAAGGAGCATTCCAAAGTTCCGGAATATCATCTGATAGCCGTTGGATTAGAGTACGCTCTTCCTCAGTTAATTGCTGTGATTGTTGACGAGAAAATCGTTGATATTCTTCTTGTAATTTTTGTTTTTCAATCAGCTTTTCTTCCCACGTCTTAGCTAGTTGCCGGGCAACTAAACGATTCTCTGGTTCTACACACTGATAATGTCTAGCCGCTCTGTCAGCTTCGAAGGCTGCGCGCTCTAGTCGTTGCTGCCACACTTTCTCGAGTGCGGCCTGTTCCGATTCAATCTGACTGACAGCTTTGATGGAAAGTTCTAGAGCCGCTGGTTCTACTGCGTCTAAAACACAGTTACTAATGTACTGATTCAAAGCCTCGCCTGGAATTGACTGGCAGGCTGAACCACCATAGCTGCTATATTGACGTGTGCAACTATAGCCATGGTAGTCATTCTGGCCAGCATAACGAACATTTAGGCGATTACCGCACTGTCCACAGGTTAGAAGACCTGATAGTAACGCCGCTCCTTGACGGGGACTACCAAGCGTTTCGGCCCTAGATTGGTTCTCTTTAATTCTCGACAGATTGTTTTCGTAATGCTCCCAGGTGATGTAAGCCGGAAATTTGTCGGGCAGAAAAACTTGCCAATCTTCAGGCAACAAACTCAATGGTCCGCAACAACGACCCTCGTTAGCGGACTGAGATGAAGAAGGGCGACGTCGCCCGTAGGCATAGGCCCCTGCATAAATTGGATTTCTGAAAAATCCGTGAAGGGTAGAGCGGGTTGGCGGTCGCCAGTCTAATTTACCTTTGTTCAGCCCACCCTTCAGGCGAATGCCCAATTGAATGTTATGTCGTACCAGATACTGCAAAACACCATTGATAGTCCCAATCTCATCAAACTTGCGAAAAAGCAGATGCACGACTGACTGAACCTGCTCATCTGGGTCAAAAGTCACTTCCCCGGATGGCTGTCGAATGTAGCCAGTCGGTAGCATCAATCGTAGCTCTCCTCGTTTCGCCTTGTTTAATTTCCCCTGATTCATGCGTTGCTTGAGCAGATGTAGTTCAGCTTCTGACATCGTGCCTTTGAGACCTAGCAGTAGACGGTCATTATAATAACTTGGGTCATAGATACCATCTTGATCTGCGATTAGCGTATTAAACAAGGCACAGACTTCTAAGAGCTGATGCCAGTCTTTGCACGAGCGGGCTAAACGAGACATTTCAATCCCCAGCACTAAGCCCACATGGTTTAAGCTGACTTCGGTGACTAGACGCTGGAAACCGATCCGATTATTCGCCTCTGCACCCGACTTCCCTAAGTCTTCGTCGATAACCAATATGCGTTCATTTGGCCACCCTAAGCTCACGGCTCTATCAACTAAGTTGTACTGTAGCTGGGTTGACTCTTGATTTTCTAGTACTTGCTGAAGGGTGGATTGGCGAACATAAACAATGGCTAAGCGGTCTTGGTGATGGGCTTGGATTCGTCCGCTCCAGTCACTACCTTGGCTGGCATTAGGCATCTTCTTCACCTCCTTGGTTGTTCCGGTCGTTGAGCCGGTTCATCACCATTTGACTGAGGAGCGTCAGAATTTGCTGGTGTTGATGTGTGGGCAACTGGTGCCAAATCTTCGATAGACGCTTGGATTTGACTACAGCGGGGGGGCGGTAGAGTGCGATGACATCGTTGCGGATCCTTGAGAACAGTTATTTCATTGCGATTTAGTTTATCAACTAGGGCAACCAACCCTAATAACCCGGATACCCCAATAATTGGGAGCAACTTACTTTTAGCTCTTATCAGGGTAGTGTGGCTGGAGTTTGGAAAGACCGAAAGGCCGTTGCCAAGGACCTCAAACCGATTTACCAAGCCGCTACCCTGGCTGAGTCAGAAGCAGCCCTTGATGCCTTTGCTGAAAGATGGGATGAGACCTATCCAGCCGTCAGCCAGATTTGGATCCGCCACTGGGAGAATGTGATTCCTATTTTCGATTACCCCATGGAGATTCGTCGGGTGATTTACACCACCAATGCTATCGAATCCCTCAATCGCTCTCTGCGAAAGGTGATTAAAACCAAAGCAGTCTTTCCAGATGAAGCCGCTGTCTGCAGGCTAATGTATCTGGCGATGAATAATATCGCGAAAAAATGGAATCGACCGATTAAAGATTGGCGTGCCGCCTTGTCACATTTTGCTATCCTGTTCCCAGAACGCTTTTCTCTCTAAACAAACAAGCGCTTACACAAAATTCAGATCACTCTCCATCATGCGTTTGTTCAACTGACCATCCCAATCCGTTCACATCTACTGGACGTGTTGCGACAACCCACAACTCAATCAAAACCTGTGCTGTTAGATAGCACTCGTTGCCCTGGAACAATAAAATAGCTACAGCTTCAGTGGCTAGATCATGTTGAGAATCAGATGGATTACTGAACCGTAGAACAACATTGGTATCTAGCAAGTATCTAGTCATTATTCGTAAATATTGCCACGGTCAAACGCCTCATCTGATAGTGTGACGCTTGTTTTAGGCAGTTGAGCTACCCATCTACGGAAATTGTCGGCACGTTCGACAGGCGTTGCACGTTGCCAAAATGGCATTGACTGTGCAAGTTGCTGAGCCTGAGCTTTGACGGAATTGATAAAGTCAGCGATCTTCCTTAGTTGGCTGTCATTGAGCTTATCAATTTCCTGCTTAAGGTTTTCCCGCAGCATGATGTTAGATCTGAATACCATAGCTGTAACTATGATAGCTGATCCAAGCTTTTACTCTTTAAATAAGTGTAAATACTCTAAAAGCTACACGCACCGATGCTCCCTTACAAAGGTAGTATACCAAAGCTTCAATGGGCTGCTGCATGGTTTTCACCAAACAACAATAGATTTATGGTCAAACAACTCTTCTATAGGCCCATTGTGCTCCGGAGTGAGAATACATTTGCTATTTAATGTTCCCTCTCTAATCTGTTCAGTAAAAGTCACGATCCTTTCCCAAGTAGTGATATGTTGCTCATCGGATACTGTCTTCGGGAAATGTAGGTCATTCCAGAACACTATTTCGATATCATGTGACTGGTTTGGTCCATCCACCCAAATGTAAAAGCACATATCATCTGCTTTCATAAATGAACCACGCATTGCATGTTGGATAAGGTTATCTGGATCGGCACTGAGCTTTTTCAGCGCAACTGAAGTTAGAGGCACGGGCGTTTCAACGTTCTCATTGGCAATACAAATAATCTCAGGGTTATTTACGAAATTTTGAATTACTTCTATGGAATGGTGTAGGGAGTCATTGTCAAGTGACGTGATAAACACCTCCGTCGCTGCTCCGTCCCATGGCAGCAGGATAAACTTCGCTTTCGGCCATAGTTGCTTGGCTAGTTCTACGTGTCGCATTATGCGCTTTGTATGCCAGCTAACGACCAAGTTCACCGGGAAGTGGCGAACGATGTACGAAAAACAGAAAGCGAGTGTCCATCACTCCGGTGCAATGCCTTGTTATGAGGCATTGCGCAGACCTAAATGAACGTTGGATAGACGTGTAACCCCTTGCCCACAATCCTGATTCTACTGCCGACCGGTGGCTTTTGCCCAAGCTGCTCGCTTGAGACGGCGAGAAAGTCGGCCCCGTTTTGAATGTAAATATCGAGTATGCTGACAAACTCGTCGATTTTGGTTTCGCGGTGAATTGAGCCATCGACTGCAATTTGGTTATCCGTTAACGGGAAGACCCCGGACAACGCATCGTCCTTATCCAGTCCGGACTCGACGGAGGTGATCTCGTCGAGTTCATATTCTGCGATCGCGTCAGAGTGAAGCAACAATTGGAGTCGATCATATGGGCCAACCAGCACTGCATCAAGTGTCTGACCGTTGTGCGTGATGGAACCAAAATGTCGATCGTGGTGACCATCCATGTGGTGAAGCGTGTTAATCGTGACGCCCATTGGTGTGATTCGACTGTTGAGTCAAAGAGAAGCGGTGTCATGTTGCCGCATAACGACGACAATCACCGGGTTGCCGCCAGCGACGTTGATTTCAGATTCGCCCCGGACGGCAACTCTGGTGCATTATATTGTTATGTATCATTCAGTTAGGCGTTCGTGTAAATCTTTGACGCCCGGCATCTGATCATTGATCTGGTTTGCTTCATCGAAGACGCGGCGAGCGGCAACTGAGTCACCAGAAGACTCGAGCACCAGAGCATATATTAGCACATCCATCGGGCATTGGTGATCGCTGGAATACGCTTGTTGCGCAAACTCACAGCCACGCTCAAAATCGCCTGACTGGATTAGCAGTTTCGCGAGCATGCGCATTGGGGCGGTTTCAAAGCGTGCGTAGCTGGTGACTTTGATTGAGTAATTGTCGAAGTAATCTTCGAGCAATTCGCGAGCTTTTTGGTGGTTGCCAGCGTTGATGAATGCTTCGGCGCAATCCGCCCATTTCTGTGGACTGACGCCCATGCCTTCATGCGGGCCGTTGGGATGTGATTGCAGCTCCTTCAGACGATCTTCAGCGGCGCTTTGATGATCGCCCAGCGATTGGCGCGCGCGCGCGCGCCAATCCCGCGCGCCGGGGAATTCAGAATCAATCGCGAGAGCGCGATCAAAGTCCGGAATGGCATTGGCATCTTGGTCAAGATTCAACAGCACCATTCCGCGCTCGAAGTACGCCTGTGCGTTGTTTGGATCAACGGTGATAGCGCGCGTCAGGAGGTTCAGCGCACCGGTGTAGTCCTCAGCGTCTGACAAGTCGATCGCACGATGGACGAGTTCAGTTGAGTCAGGCATACGGCTCCACTTGACACATAACGTTTCAAATCAGCGGCAGTAGATAGCCTCAAACTCCACACCAACGACTCTCAACCGTCCGCTGCATTTGAGTTATACGGCGATCGAAAAACTCCATTTTACCTTGGCTTTGGTGCGTGAATATTCTGTCAGACAGATCAGTCCTTTAGGAGGTCGATCTTAGCCTTCAACAGGGTAGCTGTCCGGCATCCC
>NZ_QXHD01000004.1:107798-119022 GCF_011009555.1 Adonisia turfae CCMR0081
AGGTGCCTCTCTCTAATTTCAGGTATTTATAAGGCTGAGGTGCAGAAGTGCCATTTTTTACCTAAACCAACCCTAAAAAGCCACGTTTCTCAGGATTGTTGAGGATTATAAAAACATTTTGATACGGTTTGGACATCCTCTCATTTCGGTGGCATACCCGTACCATTGACCGCTAAATTAAGGTGATCTACTGATTTCCCACCCATGACGTCGCGTTCCTCTGAATCGTCTGCCAAAGTTATTGACTCTAGCTCTGCTGGCCTAGGCACCTTCGGTGGTGTCTTTACCCCATCTATTTTGACCATTTTGGGGGTGATCATGTACCTCCGTTTTGGCTGGGTTGTAGGCCAAATGGGATTAGTCAAAACTCTACTGATTGTTACTATTTCAACCGCAATTACATTTATTACAGGACTTTCTATTAGTGCGATCGCAACCGATCAAGTAGTTAGAGCTGGCGGCGCATACTACATGATTAGCCGCTCCCTCGGCATTGAAACTGGCGGTGCCGTGGGCATCCCTCTTTATTTCGCTCAGGCATTTTCAGTCGCTCTCTACACCATTGGTTTTGCAGAAAGCGTAAATAGTGCATTTCCTAACCTACCCATCACAATTACCGTGATGGCTCTAGTGACTACTATCGCAGTTACAGCCCTAGCTCTCAAATCAGCAGATATCGCAATTAAGGCTCAGTATGTGATTATGGCAGCCATCATACTGTCCCTAATCAGTCTAGTCTTTGGCAGCACGGTACCAACCACCGATATACCCACCTCAGAACAACCAGGTGATGCAAGTTTTTGGGCCGTATTAGCTGTATTTTTTCCAGCAGTAACCGGCATTATGTCTGGGGTCAATATGTCAGGCGATCTCAAAGACCCCAAAAAGTCTATTCCCATGGGCACACTGGCAGCTGTGGGAGTCGGCTATGTAATTTATATGTGCATCCCTCTATTATTAAGCAACCGTGCTGATGCTGCCAGCCTGATTAGCGACCCCTTGATCATGCGCAAAATAGCCTTTTGGGGAGATGCCATCCTCCTAGGGGTATGGGGTGCTACCCTATCCAGTGCCCTGGGCAGCATTTTGGGTGCACCTCGAGTTTTGCAAGCTTTAGCTCGGGACAATATTTTACCAAAACGCCTGCGCTGGCTCGGTAACGGCCATGGTCCCACTGACGAACCCAGACTGGGAACGTTGTTTACCCTGGGCGTAGTCTTGGCAGTAGTATGCATTGGGGATTTAGATGCCATTGCCCCTGTACTCACCATGTTTTTTCTAACCACCTACATGGTGCTTAACGTTGCTGCTGGCATCGAAGGATTTCTTCAAAGCCCTTCATTTCGGCCAACATTCCGGATCCCTTGGTATATTTCCATCCTTGGAGCATTAGGCTGTATTGCCATCATGTTCCTAATTAACCCGGCGGCCACGGTGGCCGCCGCTGTTATTGTACTGACCATCTATCTGTGGTTAGAGCGACGTGAAATCCGGACAACTTGGGGAGATGTTCGACAAGGCATTTGGTTATCGCTAGTACGCGCTGGCCTGAATAACATCGCGGATAGTGCCGATCCTAAAAACTGGAGACCTCACTTACTCGTTCTCTCTGGAGCCCCCACTAAACGCTGGCACTTGATTGAGCTCGCTACAGACTTCACCCACAATCGGGGATTAATTACGTTAGCCAGTATCCTACCAACGGGTGCTCGAAATTTAAATCAACAGGAAAAGATCAGAGGTACTATCCGTGATTACCTGGAAAAGCGAGGCATTCACGCTTTTGTCAAGCTTATTGAAGCCACAGATACATCTACTGGAGCGCAACAACTTATCGACACCTATGGCATTGGACCTTTAATCCCGAACACTGTCCTTTTAGGAGACACTGAAACCAATGATCCAGAGGCGCGCGAACGTTATTGCCAAATCATAAGCAAGTGTCACCAAGCAAAACGAAATATCGTCATCCTCAGAAATCCTCCTAGCCACATGCCCCAGTTTCCCCAACGTATTGATGTTTGGTGGGGTGGATTGCAATCGAACGGAGGACTAATGTTAATTTTGGCTTATCTGTTACGCACGGGAATTCGATGGCGGTCAGCAGACATTTATTTAAAGCTTGTTGTCTCTAACAAAGCTGCAGCGCAAGCTGCTCAAACCAATCTAAATAAGCTCATCGAAACATTAAGCATCGGGGCTCAATCCAATATCATCGTTGCTGAAGGTCGTCCATTTGACACTATTCTTAGGAAATCATCTGCTACAGCAGATCTAGTCCTCATGGGACTAGCAACACCAAACGACGGTTTTGAAGAATACTACACATCCTTACAGCAAAAGACCGTAGACCTGCCGCCAACCATTTTTGTACTCGCTGCCGAAGATCTTGCCTTCTCAGAGCTTCTACAAAAGGAATAGCTTCCTATTGAACAAGGAAGGGTGTAGGGGGCAGTAGCCCCCTATCTTAAGCAGCAAAGACATCTGCCAAAACGACAAATACTACTCAACCACACGTAAACGCCCTTGATTCAAGGCATCATAAATCTGATTGATTAACATTTTGTCGTTAGCACTAATATTGTTGCCAGCAAACATTGCCATCAAAACGCTCTGATCAGCGCGTGTGATACGGCGAGTTGCAAAGATCTTGGCAACCATTTCTTCCACCGATTGAATAGCCATAAAAAGATTCACCCACAAATCCAGAGAGACAGCTTCGCACCCCAGCGACCAAGAACAGGTATAAAATAAAACACACAGTCAGTTGTTTTACATAACCCAATCTAGAGGGTCTGCTACGGACTCACATCCGTGAGATACCGTATTTCAATTATTAGGGAAAGGGTGTCACCCCGTGAGTAATTATGCTCTCGTCACATCAATTCTTTAAACTGAGCACGATCACCGACAAAAGCACCAGGGCATCTACTGAGAATTCTCAGCAGATGCCTCTCATCTATCTCTGTACGTAAGCTTTGACAAGACATTCAGAGTATTGTGTTGAGCATAACTCTGGAAAATATCTGCCAAACCACCCAAAAACTTTGCTAGTTTCACCAGAAACCATCCGTGATTTCCCTTAGAAACGTTTTAAGCCCAAATGCAAAGGGTTTACCAGGTCTTTATAAGGTAGTCATCCCCCTATCAGGACGCCCCATCATAACTATAAATATAATCTAAAGCCTAGGCCACGACTGCGGCCTAGGCTAGAAACTAAAGTATTGAACCTAGCGTCAACACTTTTCAATCACATCTTACTTAGACCTTTAATTTCTCTTGTGGAGAAGAACCACCTCTTAGAGACTGCATTTTAGATCTACACTGCAGCCAGTTCTGGAGTCGGACGCTTACTGTTACGAATGCTGTTAATCGCTTCAGCATAGTCTGGAGCCTTAAACACAGCAGAACCAGCTACGATAGCATTTGCTCCCGCTTCCAACACTTGCCAAGTATTATGGGCTTTCAAACCACCATCAACCTCAATCCATGGGTCCAAACCACGCTCATCACACATCTGACGGAGTTTACGAATCTTAGGTAACACCTCAGGAATAAACTTTTGCCCCCCAAATCCAGGGTTTACACTCATAATCAAGACCAGATCACATAGCTCTAACACATACTCAATTAGGTCCAAAGGTGTAGACGGGTTCAGCACGACACCAGCTTGCTTACCTAAATTTCGAATACTGCTAAGAGTGCTATGCAAATGAGGTGAAGCATTATGCTCAGCATGTACAGAAATGATATCTGCTCCAGCTTTTGCAAAACCTTCGATATACTTCTCAGGCTCAACAATCATCAGGTGAACATCAAGAGGCTTTGTAGTAATGGGTCGAATAGCCTCGACAATTAATGGGCCAATGGTGATATTAGGTACAAAACGACCGTCCATCACGTCTACATGAATCCAATCTGCACCAGCTTCATCTGCTGCACGAATTTCATCGCCCAAGCGACTAAAATCAGCCGATAGAATAGATGGGGAAATAACAACAGATTTTTTCGATTGTGTCATGGGGAACCCGCCTCTTGTAATCACCATAATGGTCACTATCGTAACAAAAACTTAGTATCAAAATCGTTACAAACTGCTTTAGCTGATGCTATTTATCATCCGAATGTGTATTTACAGGAGTCTTCATGGGAATTTTTCAGAAACTTTTGGACCGGTCTTCCTCTAGCGATCGCAATGAGGTTAAACGTCTTCTACTTCCCCTGCTTCTATTTACAGGCCTTGCCAGTGGCTTGCCAGCTTTAGCCCTTTCAGTATCAGTGGGAGCAGATGGTATCGATGCTCGCCGGTTACATTTGGCACCTTACAATCTAACCGGTAAAAAAATTGCAATTGGTCAAGTTGAGGGGGGACGACCTGGACTTTTCGGACTAGATAAGCTGGCGATTCCTAATAGTCCCGTCACAGTAAACCAGGTTTTACAGCTTGATGGTTCTGCCACAGCAGATGAGTTTGTCGACAATCATGCTAATCATGTGGCCAGTGTCATGATTAGTCGAGACAAACGATTAGTCGGTGTAGCACCCGATGCAACTTTATTTTCCGCATCTATTGGACCACTGGAAGGCGAAATTAGTGGCCAACCTCAAGAATGTATCACTACACAGCATATCGCCCTGCGCAATAGTGATGATGTCCGAGCCATTAATTTCAGCTTCGGCGAACCTTTAGCCACCGATCCTCGCCCCAATGCCACACTTGATGGCAATGCTCTACTGACACAGTGTATTGACTGGTCAAGTATTACCCACAAAACACTATATGTTATTGCTGGTAATCAGGGTGGCGGTGGCATCCCAATTCCTACCGACAACTTCAATGGCATCAATGTCGCTTACTCAACTCAAGTAGACGGACGTTTTGTCAAAATTGACTACGCTAATGCTGGTAGTGAGCCTACATTTAGCCCTCGGGGAACGCCGACACCAGAGTCTAATGTTGGTCCCCGACGTTCGATTAATTTAGTGGCCCCTGGAGACGACATTAGGATGTTGAACCCTAACGGCCAGGAAATTCTTAGTAGCGGTTCCAGCTTCGCAGCCCCTCACGTAGCAGCGACTGTTGCCCTCTTGCAAGAATGGGGTGATCGACAAATTCGTACAGCAAGCTGGAGCTTGGATACTCGTGAGCCTATGGTAATGAAAGCTGTATTGCTTAATGCTGCCGATAAATTAATGGATGAAGGGAATGGCCAAAACCTAGGCATGGGAAAAACCTTACTGGATGAGTCAAATCTGACTTGGATCGCATCAGATGCTTATCGAGATCCAAAGGTACCTCTACATGGAGAACTGGGCACTGGCCAATTAAATGCTTTCAGAGCTTACGAACAATTCAATGGCGGTCAATGGCCCCCTGGGAATGTATCGATTGTAGGTTGGGACTACAACTCCCTACCCTTAGCTGCTGGCAACGATACTAGTCAAGAAAGCATCTATACAGACTACGTGATTGACAGTCCGCTCAAGGAAGGTAGTTACTTTGCTGCAACTCTGACATGGGAGCGTCAGGTTGCACTGGCAGATAGTAATGATAATGGCTTATATGACATCGGAGAAAGCTTTAACAGCCAGGAACTGAATAACTTAAACCTCTACTTGATGCCTGCTGACGAGAACGATATGGACAAAAGCATTTGGTCTTCAGTCAGTGAGGTAGATAGCCTCGAGCACATCTTTTATAAAATTCCCCAAACCGGGCGATATAAACTAAGAGTCGTTTATGAGAAACAAGTTACTTCTGAAGTCGCTCAACCTTACGCATTAGCATGGTGGGGCGCTGGTGAATAAGCATCAACTGTCAGCAGCACACAGCATGAGCAATATCCAAGTTAATCCTCAGCCTGATAAAACCGAACTGGATGCAATGGGCGTTTTTTCCTGGCCTGTTTGGCAAAAAGAGGCATCAGAATTTCCATGGCATTATGACGAGACAGAAACTTGTTACTTCTTAGAAGGAGACGTTGTCGTTACACCAGATGAAGGCGCTCCCATTTCTATGGGTAAGGGTGACCTAGTCATCTTTCCAGCCGGCATGAGTTGCACTTGGCGCATCAACGCTACAGTTAGCAAACATTACTCGTTTGGCTAATCCATCCCAAATTTTCAGCACTTGCCTAATAGGACTAAAGCCCTTTAAAGATATCCCCTCGAGGTTGCGCTTCGAGGGGATACCTTTCTGAGCTTTACCATAGCGACTTATGCATTTTTAAGTAGGTGTTTTACTAAATTATCTTTAACCATCATTTGACGCATAACTTCTAAAACATAGTTTTGCGCATCCTCATGGGAAAGATTACGCACTTGCTCTTTTAAAACCTGCAGTTGAAACTGCTGCTCTAACGTTAATTGACCTGGCATATCCATAGGTCACTCCTCCATAAATCATTGACGAAGACAAAGGCGCTAGCCCGTTATCGTTACAAAGATTTTAACCATGCTGCAATTAACCGTCAACCTGTCAAGCAATAAATAATCAAAGAAACATTTGTTTACAAGTTTACCGTCGCTTTGGTAGTGAAATATGCAGAAACGCCTTCTATGAGCATATCCCCTGTGTAAATCTACGCGCCTCTAATCAAACTTTTCCCATGCCTTCTCATAAAGAAACAAACCTTTCAAAGATTGCAAGAGGCCTCAATGAATATAGTCACCTTGGAATTCTCGATTTTTCTAGGCCCAATACATGGTGTGTGGGTTAGCCACAACCATAAAATGAAAAGCACCTTATCAAGGCGACCTCAGCTGCGTATAGAAAATTACATCTATAGCTTGACGCCCATAGTTCACAACATCAGTTATGACTGAAAGCTACGAATAACAACAGCTATAGGTGTATCACACTGCTGCTGGCGCAGCCTCTCCTTTGGAGATATGCATTCAGCAGTATGCTATAGAAGTTCCCAGCCCATCTATTTTGAGCCAGCCTAATCATCTTGTAGATATAAATTAAGCTCAACCAGTTCACTACTATATGAAGCACTTATGCTTGAAACAGATTCAAGACAATAGTGAACGTTGCCTAATTCTTAGTTATCAACAAATCAAACACTGAGGGCAGTCATTTCAATACCAATATTATTAGAAATCAACTGCTCCTTACTCAAAGAAAAAGCTTCATCACATACATTCTGAAGTTCTCTGGGTACCGGTCGAAAAAGGGATAAGACACCTGCTTGACAGCCAAGATCTTGCACTCGTTCAATAACAGGAACAAATTCTTGATCACTAGTCACTATCAAAGCATAGTCATAGTTTTTCATGGCAGCATGATAGACCATGTCTGAGACAAGATGTACGTCTACTCCCTTCTCACTATAATTCCCGCCTCCTATGGGTATTGCATATCCTAAAACCACCTTAGAAGTTTGCAATATGTCCTCTCCATGCTCACTTTCAAGTGAGGCTAAATGCGGCTCACATGTATAGAAAAAAGTTCTGACTAACTGGCGACCTTCGAGAAAGATCTCTCCAAACCAATGAATCGGTTTGATAATTTTAACTTCAGATCCATTAAGGCAGTATCGGAAGTTTGTTCCATCGATAAACACCATGGCTTTTTGAACATGAAGCGCTGGTGCACGCAATTTTATATTGCCATCGTAAGACTTATACATAACGATGATTCCTAATAAAAATCATGCCGATACTGGAGTTTATAAACCCTCTTGATCACTAGATAGATGCAATTAAGAACCCTTGTGATGTCAAATTTGATATCCTTAGCGCAAACTTGAAATTGCTTGACTATCTAAGGAGTAATTGGAGTAATTTACTACAGCGTGTGCCTAAGCTCTAAAAGTTTCAAACCTAATGAACTCAGAGACAATCACCGTGGAGACGTAGTTCCACGCTTCATCAGATGATCATTCATGAATCTGAACACCTATAGCAGTGCCATGGCCAACTGAAGCGGTAGATGCCCCAAAAGACATGAAAAACCTATGCTTTACCTATTGAAAAGCAAACACAAAAACTTAATCTAATAACTCAGAAGCCTTCAACGAGAATTGAACTCGTGACCTCTCCCTTGCCAAGGGCCAGAAGCTATATACAGCAAGGGTTTCATTGAAAATTTGCGTTCTGTGACCTGTCGTTTTAGCACAGGAATAACACAGCAAATGGCTAAAGGCATCCGACCCCGGACACGCTCGAAAAAATTGTATATACGGTTCAAACACCAAGGCATTGAGTTCTATAAGCAATGGGGGTTAGCGGATAACCCAGAGCACGTTGCACGCATGGAATACATATGTAAGTGCATCAGCCAGGAAGTAGGGGCTAACAGGTTTACGGACCTAGAAAAATACTTTGTAGATGCTGAGTTGTGGGACTGGATGAAGGTTTGCAGAGCCATAGCAAAGGAGCCTGAAAACTCTACTAACCGAAGCTTGACTCATAAGCTTCATATGGATCACCCAAGGTTGAATGGACCTAAGCATGTAAAAGCTTGGTTGGATTCCATGAACATAGCCACAGCTACCAAAGCCAGATACCTAGGGGCCATTAAATCTGTTGCACCTGCTATATGCCAGGGCGTTAGTTATTCGCAGAAAAATAAAAGTGAACCTAATCCTTTTAGCCAGACTGAACAGGACAGGATAATAGAATGCTGTGATGGGTTAGGGTTTGAAACCTATATGCTGATTGACCTGTGGCTACATTGTGGCTTTAGACCAGGTGAAGCAAGGGCGTTAACCTGTAGTGACTTCGATCCTGTTTCAATGAAACTTTCAATAAAACGCAGCATGACGGCTGATGGAAGGATCAAATCTACTAAGACGGGTAAGTCTAGGGTTATTGGTTTACCAAATCATGTTGCTACGTCACTGGGTAGGTTCGTTCATGGGTTCAATCCCGGTCAATCCCTATTCCTTAGCATCAAACATCACAGTAATTGGACTCGTAGGGTATGGAAGCCGTTGCTAGTTAGGGCAGGCGTAAAAGAAGACTTTAGGCCATACAGACTAAGGCATACAGCCATTACAGCAGCTGTACAGCGTGACCCTAGAAGAATAGCCCTGATCGCAAAGGAATATGGCACCAGTCCAGCTGTGATATTCGAGCATTACCTAGGTTTCATTGAATCGTCCATTGAAACTAATCCAACGACTTAGCCCATAGTGGTGGATCACCTTTTTTAGAACCGTATGCTGAAATGTGTACGGCTTTTACTTCGGCTATTACACGCGACGCTGCACCTTCGGCGAACACTTAGAAACTGCAAAAATAGATAAAAGGAATAATAATCATAGGCCATGGTGGAGCGAGACCAGGGGCAAGTCGGAAGTCAAAATGGTGGCTAGATGGAGAGCCTCTAAAAACCAAACTCATTCGCATACCTGAGGTAATACCTGACGGTGAAACAAATGAGTTCATATGCCTTAAGTTGATTGAGTTTGAGGCGCATGAGAACAAAGCAAAAGACACTTAAAAGAGACTGTTCTCAGATGCGCTGAATTAAAAATTTTAACAAGTTATCAATTGAAATAATAGCATTGGAAAAAGTGCCATCAATTCATCAATTCACCTGTTAACTAAACCCAGATAATTTACATCATTTTCTATATTTGATTCAGGGAAGCCTAAAGTTAGTTAGTGAACGCAATAAACCAACTGTCACAAGCTATTTATGAATAGTATTTAGTTTGAGCCTAACTAATTTTTTAAGGCATTAATTGACTCAACTTCGTCAACACTGTTCGGCCCTAGGGGCGAAGGGTCAGATGCCTTGAGGTGAGGCAGCCTATATCGACGCTAGGCAGGCGTGTGTGAGTCAGGGTGAATTGATGTGTAGGGTTGACGGTTTAGATAGAGCAGTGGCACAATGGCTTTCAAGTGAGTGGCTAGCCCCCTCGCTACTGTTGAGATGCCATTGTGCATTTTTTGGTTCAAAGTAAGCAGAATGGGTGGTTAGGAGTTAGCTAATCTTTTCTCCAGTTCAGAAATTCGCTCTAGAAGCTCTTGATGGCGCTTTTTCGCCTGTTCGTTCACTACTTCAATGGTGGTCCTTAGTTCAATCACAAGCTTTTCAAGCACTTCCTTTTCCTCTATTAGCTTTTCATTTTCTTCTGTAAGGTCAGCTACTCTGCCGCTGAATTCCCGTAACTCAACCGCTTCATTGAGGATATTGTAGACTTCCTTAAACTTTGGCTCTAGCTCTCTAGGTATGTTCTTGTCTGGTGGTCCAACAGTAGACATTAAGTCTGGGTGGTCCGCTCTAAATTCCTTTAAGTACTTAACGTATGTGTTGGGCGAGCCAGTACCACCACACTTACGTTTTACGTTCTTAGGTCCAGGCACTTCACCTTGCTCAATAAGAAGCTTTGCCGCCGCATAAATCTGATCTTTGGTAACTCTGCCGCCCATAACAAACTCAAGCCGTAATAAATCGCATGTGTAATTACAGTTATCACATTACAGTTTCTTATGTGAAGCGCCAAGTGTAATCTAAAACTGTAATTACACCAGCTAAAGCTACAGTTCATGGATGACAAATAAACTGTAATCTTATTACTGTAATTACAGTTATTACATTACAGATCCTAGGGTCATACTATGAATTCCAATGAACGGTTCATTAAAACCACTAAAACTGACTCATCTACTTCTAGTTCTAATAGAAGTTCTAATGGAACTATCAATATTGACCTAAATAACCCATTTTGTAGAGAGGAGCATTTAGATACCCTAAGTCAATGGCACCCAAATTTCAGCCAGATAGAGCCACAACTAGAAGGCGTTCTATCGCATTTCAGGTTAGCTCTGATGGATTACACACGAATCTTGCACAAGAAATCCAGTGACCCGCACGACTACCTGTTAAATCACTTGACTGAAGAGGTTAACATGTGGATGGTTAACAAGATGGATGGCGTTGCTCAAGAGGTAATGAGTGCATCTATCTGTAGTTCTAATACATGATGCATTGAAAGTCTCGTAGCAGCCAAGTGTAAAACGCATGTGAGGGCACCCGTCAAACGGTGCTCTTTTTTATGCAACTTGAATACGTAACAGGGAGTGTTCATACCTGAATCTAGACTGCTGAAAACAGCTAACCAGTTCTACTAATTAGCACCGCTCTAGCACCGTCTATAATCTGTAAAGTCGCAGAACGTAAAGCCTTCAACGAGAATTGAACTCGTGACCTCTCCCTTACCAAGGGAGTGCTCTACCGCTGAGCTATGAAGGCAAAAAGACTATGTGG
>NZ_QXHD01000004.1:119032-127140 GCF_011009555.1 Adonisia turfae CCMR0081
TGATGCGACCGTTTCGATAATTGTCATCGACTCGCTGGCACGATCTCCTGGGATAAATCATGGAGACTCGTGATCTCTGATGACTTGAAAAAATACTTTTTTAACCTCATGAGAAAGGGGCAGAATGCTCCCCTTAATTCCTTCCTTTTTTTGTCGCCTATGTAATTGACATTTCACATTGGTATGAAAAAAAACGCATTAAGAGTTATTCTCGATGATCTCTTAGAGTGGATAGACCATTATGAAAGTTCTGAAAACAGTAGTGGCGATGCTCAGTGATAGCACTGTTCTTGAGGAAGCAGTGTGTACCTATAATGCCTATGGCCAGCGGATTGCTAAGGTAGTCGATGCGAATGGGGAGGGTAGCCATTACCGTGTTCCGCATACACAGCAGGCCCATCAAACACATCAACCACTTCACCATATTGGTCAGGGGCATCAATGAACTGATAGTGCCCATCCAGCTTTGCTCTGGTAGCTTCCTGCTCAAACTGGGCTCTCATCTCTGAAAATGACTGCGCTGAATATCGCTCGTCATGAATAAAATCAGCGGTCGATGGAGACGGGGTTGACGCGCCCACAGAAGAGAATTTTGTCTATAACGGTGACCACATTGCTCTGGTCTTTGATGGGGAGGGTAATCAGACTCATCGCTATCTCCATGGGCCGCAGGTTGATCAGGTGCTAGCGGAAGAAACAGCAGTGGGTGAAACTCGCTGGACGCTCACGGACCATCAGGACAGTGTCCGCGATGTGATCGCCAACAGTGGCAACATCCTCAATCGCATCGTTTATGACAGCTTTGGCCAGGTGACAAGCGAAACGAATCCCAACTTCGACTTTCGCTTTGGCTACACCGGCAGGGAGCGGGATGATGCGGCGGGGTTGATGTACTATCGGGCGCACTATTACGACCCGGCGGTGGGACGGTTCCTCTCGGAAGACTCGCTGGGCTTTGACGCAGGCGATGCCAACCTTTATCGCTATGTTTTTAATGGTCCGACTAACTACACCGACCCCAGCGGGGAAGCCGCTTTTGCTCCTCTAATATTCGTAGGCGGCGTCAAAGCCATTAAAGCCGCAGGCGCTGTACTCGCGCTAGGGGCAGGAGGTGTCCTTCTCAATAACCAACTGCAATCAGAAGAGACCCGCGAGGCCCTTGAAGATTTTGCTCAGCGGTGTCTGGAAACTCTCACCGGCGCTACAACCCCGACTTCGACCCCAACCGACCCATCTGGGACAATCTGCCTCTGCCACAAGTCGATTGGGGTGAAACCTTACAGACGCCACCTGTCAATCTCGAAGATCTGTACCCTGGTGGCTTTGGTGAAGGGCTGCATCCGGAAGTTAATGACTTTGATGCTGATCCAAGATCTCCTAATCCAGAGCTTGAAAAACCGTTTTTTGAGTCTAATAGTGCAAATAATCCGGTTAATCCATTGGATGTTGGCCAATATGGAGATTTATCTGGCCGAAGCGCTAAAGATGGTTTAACACCAGACCATATCCCTTCTTTTGGTGCTATTAGGGAAAATATAGAACGCACATTAGGACGTTCTCTGACACCAAAAGAAGTAAGAGCTCTTAGAAATAAAACAAACACAATTATGATTCCTACTGCTATTCACGGAAAGTCCTCAAGAACATAGGGTGGAAGAAGTACAAGAGGACAAATTATTGGTGATGCAAATAATCTAGCTGTTAAAGCTTTAAAAGATCAGCAGGCACTTCGCCAAGCATTAATTAATGCAGGTTTTGATCAACAAAACATTGATAATGCATTTAATGACTTAGATAATCTTAATAGACAAGATGGTCTTTATTAGTTAGAAGCCATGAATAAGATTCTTAACGGAGAAATAGTTCAACTATTAGGAATGAATCATAGTGAGTTAGTCTTAACCACTATTTTTCAATTCCTATTCTCTTCTGATTCTATTGAAGAAATAGAAGGAGTTTCCTATCTAGAATCTCCTGATAGTGGAATATCTCTTGTATTATCCCCCACTCTAAGAGTTAAGAGCATACAGCTTTATTCTAAAGACTTCGGAGAATATAATGAATACAAGGCAAAACTCCCGGCCAATTTATCTTTTCATATGTCTCAAAGCACTATATATGAATTGATGGGTAGTCCAGAACAAAGTGGTGGTGGAGAGAAAATTCCATTTCTAGGGCAAAGCCTACCCTGGGATAAATATTATTTCTCAAATGCATCTCTACATATTCAGTATGCGAGTGACCTAAGTAAGATTTTACTTCTGACAGTTGGATACTGCACTCTAGCAAAAATGGGTAAATAGAGAAAAAGAGCCAGGTAAGGTGCGTGACTAACGCATCATTTCCAGGAGGATTCCATCACCCTCTCCAGCAACGGCGAAATCATTGATTCTGCCAACGCATTGTAGGCCTAACCACCCCTGCCCCTTTCAGTCCTCTCCCAAAATCCCTCTTCCAAGTTAGGGAGAGGAACTTTTAGGTTGGCTCATTATTGGTGATGACATCGGCAGCCTTGGTGGGCTCCGGGGATGAACTTATTCCGGCATTGTCCCGTCGAGGCAGACTTCCAACTGGGGCAGTCGATGACCTTAATCCTGCGGCCCCACTACGATCTCAAGGTACTCCAGGTAGTGGAGGTGCAAGTAGTGCGAACAAGCAAAGCAAGTTAAATCAACTAAACAAGAATAAAGCTCAAGGAAATGCTTTCGAAACGCTAGCAAAACAAAAGTTCCAGAAAACAAATGTAGGAGTTCAAACGCAAGTTACAATTAAAGCCCCGAGTGGAACTAGAACAAGGGTTGATCTCATTGGCCGCGATACAAAGACCGGGAATATTACTCTCGGAGAAGCTAAAAGCTCCCAAACGGCACCTCTAACCAGAAATCAGAAGAAAGCTTTTCCTGAAATAGCAAAGTCTGAGGGGGGGAGTAGTTGGGTAAGGTAAACCTGGTTTTCCTGGTGGCACCCAAATCCCTCCTACGACAGTTCAAATTATACGCCCTTAAAGAAAATTCAAGCAAATGAATGGGATGGGATGTTAGAGGGAACTCTTTCAAACTTTGAAATAACTGGAATATCTCATAAAATAAATATTCCAGTTATTTCAAGTGGTCGACTCAAATGGGCAAAATTAAAACGCTACTTTTTGAAAAGATGAAACCGGAACTAGGGAAAGCTGGTTTTAATCTTGTTAAGACACGGAATTGGTTCATAAGAAAGCAAAACCAAAATGTTTCTTTTGTTTTTTGGATAGTATCTTATAAGGATCAAGGGAATATCAGGATTACTCCAACAACTGGAGTCAGGTTCAATAATATAGAAGACATTTTTCATCAATGCGCTGGCTTTGATGAAAAGTACAAGAAATATACACTTACACTCGTTTCTGAAATTTGGCGATGGAAAAAGACTGAAACCTCTTATCAATACATATTGAAATCAGAAGATAATGTTCAAGATATAGCTATTCAGATTGTTCATGATTTTTGGGAAGATGCGCTGAAATACTATGAGAGTTATGCAACCTTGTCTCAGGTAGACTCAGAACTCAATAACGATCCTTCTGGAGAGTGTATTCATCAGATAATGGATTTTGCACGATGCTCACGAGGTATAATTGCTGCAAAGCTTTGTAACCGACATAACTACGAAAAGTTGGTTCAGATATATCGTGAGAGAATGTTAAATCAGGATAAAGGTTTTTACTTAAGTTCGTTTGATTGTATCGTCAATCTTCTTAGTTGCTGATGAATCTGTATTCTGGGAGTTTATAGTGTCTATTCAAAACTTGGACGAGGTAGACTTAATAGGTGTCAATAAAGAGATAGGAAGGATCGAGTTGGCAATCATTGATGACTTAGATTGGAACGATGTAAAATCTCATCTCCTAATCTTGCAAGATAAAGTTAATGCATATTTGGGATTTATTGAAAGTGGCCAGATATATGAGTCCTATCCTGAGGCAAGTAGCTTTCGCCCTGTAATACAAGTACTTGCACAATACAGCCTGCCTAAAGAGGGTCGAGAGTTTATGGAAAAATTAAAGATTTTTTTGGATGAGGTCGGTTATGACTTTGAGTTCAAAATGGCTTTGGTGCGTGAATAAGGTATCTGCAAAGCCATAAGAGCCGGTACAGTGTAGCCCAAGCGGCAGAGAGCGTGATGACGCGACGGGATTGATGTACTACCGGGCGCGCTACTACGACCCGACGGTGGGACGCTTTATCTCAGAAGACCCGCTGGGCTTTGATGCGGGTGATGCGAATTTTTATCGTTATGTCTTCAATAGTCCCACCAACTACACCGACCCCAGCGGGGAAGTTGCCCTTGTTACTCTAGCAGCCGTAGACGGCGTCAAAGCCATTAAAGCCGTAGGCAGTGTCAAAGTCATTAAAGCCGTAGGCGGCGCTGCAATCGCGCTAGGGGCAGTCAATCTCAATAACCAACTGCAATCAGAAGAGACCCGCGAGGCCCTTGAAGACTTTGCTCAGCGGTGTCTGGAAACTGTCACCGGCGGCTACAACCCCGACTTCGACCCCAACCGCCCCATCTGGGACAATCTTCCTCTGCCACAAGTCGATTGGGGTGAAATCTTACAGACGCCACCCGTCAATCCGGAAGATCTGTACCCTGGGGGCTTTGGGGAAGGGCCACAGCCAGAGATTGATGACTTTGTTCCACCCTTCCCTAACACGAACGACGACCTCGGAGTACCTTTCTTTGATATTGGCAATACTGGCGATAATTTTGTACCCCCACAAATTACAAGGAATTGGCATGGCCAACTCACTAATGGTACTTATACACTTGATCAATCTGGAATGACGCCACACACAACTGGTTCTTTTGCTGATGGGAAGAGCCAGTTTCTATCAGGCGTTGATGCAGATAGGGCAGTTTTAGATGCTGCTGCTTATGCGGATCAGCATGGGCTGTGGAATGGTCCTAAAGCAACTGTACCAGTTAGCAATGGGCCTGTAGGTGTACATGGAAGAACAGGAGAGCTTACCGATACAATAAATGTATACAGAAATAGAAATGGATTTGTTCATGGTTCGCCAGGTAGTCCACAATGATTCGAGATATTACGAGCCAAATTCAATGGGCATTCTCAAAAGCTAGTTATTGGGATAGAAAGGAGTTCATGAAGTGTCTGACTACTCTTGAAACTCTGATTCCAGGATCACGAAAAAATTGGGATGAATACGCGGGAGAGAAATGGGGAATTATCCTCATAGAAGGAAACGTTTTGGCTTATGTCAATAGAGATTTCCCTTTGCTCTTTATTCAATATGAATATCAAAGTATTCAGGACTCTCTTGATGGTTTAGTTGTTATTCTATTCTCAGATCATGATACTTCAGAGTTTGCTCTTGAGACTGCTATTTTTAATCAGTGGTCTCAGGGAAGATCTGATACAGGAGGGCTAAATTCTGATGAGTTGTCAGCTAGCGATATATGGTGGGCGACTATTCTGTAAAACTATCAAGAAGCCTTGATAGAACTATTCGGTGAGAAGTGAAAAATCTTGAAAATAGGAGGGCCGTCCCCTTTTTGTGAAAGTAGACATGATTTAGAGAAGTTTAATGAAAAAAATCGAGTTTGAATTTGAAGATCTGTCTTTGTAGAACAGAATCCAATTTGATTATGACGAAGAGGTAGATGAAGAGTTAAAGGTCGTAATTGAAAATGGCATGCCATTTTTATATGCTAATAAACAGGCTTACATGGCTCTAGCAAAGATCTTTGTAAAGATGGCTCTTGGTGAGTACTCGGATGGATTTCATATTCACCTCCGGCAAGACTTTGATGGAGATAAGCAAGAGGCTATGCGCTGCCATCTAGTAAGTTAGCCAGGTAGCTACTGTTCTGTCCCCTAATTGTCAAGTAGTTGGCAAAAGTTGATCAGGGTCAAAGGGTTTTCCAGATTTGAGGACCCCATAAATGACTCTGATAAACTTTTGCATCAATGTTCCTACCCCTACTTGCTCAGCTATGACGCCGCCAATCGCCTTACCACCTTCATCTCGCGAGACGGGACGGCCACCTACACCTATGATGACCGCGACCAGTTAACCGGGGCGGACTATACGGCCCAGGACAATGAAGCTTATACCTATGATGCCAACGGCAACCGCACCAATGCGGGGTATCAGACGGGGACCAATAATCAGCTCACCACCGATGGGGTATTCAATTACAAGTATGACAATGAGATCGCCCTCATTGTCATACTCGCAGTAGCGATGGCACGGTAACCACCTATGAGTGGGACCATCGCCAGCGGCTAGTGGCGGTGAGCGAGGGCGCTGAAGGTGCAATAGACTATCCTCACCAAGAGGTGAATAGCAGTTTTTGGAATGGAGGACTCCTTATAATTGTTGAAACTGGACTTCAAACAGAATTTCTGGCAGGCCCTGGAATATTTGTAGATAATGGTGTGGATAGAGGCAGTCCAACCTATGTCATTCTTAACTATTCATTGCCACGCCTTGATCCATCCATGATTCATGATGAGTTACGTATTCCATAAGGTAGGAGAAGAGACGTGTGTTTACACATCATAATCCTTAATAAGGATCAAGAAACTTATAGGATATGGACAGATGCTTTTAGTCGACTCTCAAAAATTTCTGTCGTCAATTCAAATTCGACATTTAGCCAATACTTCCCGACTTTGGATGCAGTTTTAATGTTAGGAATTTCTGCACATGAAAGATACGGAGGTGGTCCGAGGCCGAATGAGTCGCAAATTCTAGATACTCAACGCCTGGATGGTATGTCACCTTGGGTCGTTACTGTCCCATCAACTTTTACATTTCTTGAAAGTGCTACCACCCCAAATAACGTACTACACACTCAAATCAGTCATGGAAAAATCGAGGATAGATACTACCTTATATTCAAGAAAATCTTCGAATCAATAGAGAAATTCAACTCTTCTCAAGAAATAACAAAAATCAAAAGTTTAGGTGTTGACCTAGCTTACATCAAAGTGACATCATCTCATGCTTTAGAAAAAATCAGAGGTTTCAAAAATGCATATAATGATGTCTATCTCCACTCTTAACAAGCGTAGGGTGGGCACAGCCTGCCAACACTCTTGCAAGTCTCTAAATCATCTATCAAGCATTTCCACCTTGCATCGATAACTTCCTCTATCTTTGTCGTAACCCGACGCTATTGCCCTCAGGATGCCAAAAGAGTGATGTCAGAGTTGGCAAATGCCCAGCGTTCCTGACACTAAGACAAGCTGACACTCATCTAACTGAAGTCTGGAGAGGCGACTGCTTGCTCAAACAAGTCAGGTAGGGTGCGATATCATCGCACCACTTTCAACCCTCTCCATCCCATAAGCAATACTCTCTTCTAGCCCTAGTAGGTATTGTTCATCAACACTTGTATAAGCTTCAGCCCCGTTTGATTCTCAACTATTTAAGTTGTAATGCATCGAGCTTCTCCTGCTGGTTGACAAGAGAATTTGGCTAGCTGCTCCCGATATCGAAGAACACCCTGGTAGAGATTTTCCTGCCAGGGTGTCCATTTTTAAGTAGGGTTACGGCTGAATAAGATTTGGAATGCGAGCTAAATATTAATTGGTTGGATGCTTGGGTGCGATCTCATCATATTCATTTCGGTATACCTAAGATCAGAAAGAAAATTAGATTAAGGTGTCACAGATAAGCATCACTATACGGTACTCGCCTATGAAACCTTTAGTCAGGTCACCAGCGAGACGATCCTGATTTCGACTTCCGCTTTGGCTATACCAGATGAGAACGGGATGACGCGGCAGGGTTGATGTACTATCGGGCGCGCTACTACGACCCGGTGGTGGGACGCTTTATCTCGGAAGACCCGCTGAGCTTTAACGCGGGCGATGCCAACCTTTATCGTTATGTCTTCAATAGTCCCACCAACTACACCGACCCCAGCGGGGAAGCTGCCCTTGTTACTCTAGCAGCCGTAGGCGGCGTCAAAGCCATTAAAGCCGCAGGCGCTGTACTCGCGCTAGGGGCACTCAATCTCAATAACCAACTGCAATCAGAAGAGACCCGCGAGGCCCTTGAAGACTTTGCTCAGCGGTGTCTGGAAACTGTCACCGGCGG
>NZ_QXHD01000004.1:127150-128271 GCF_011009555.1 Adonisia turfae CCMR0081
AATGCCCAACTCCCGGGCAATAATGGCCGCATGGCAGGTGCGACCCCCTTGGTCGGTGACAATCGCACTCGCCCGTTTCATAATCGGTTCCCAATCCGGGTCCGTTCGCTGGGTAATCAGCACATCCCCCGGTTGAAACTCGGCCATGTTTTGCACCGATTGGATCACCCGCGCGGACCCCTGACCAATCATTTCACCCACCGCTTGACCCGTCACTAAGGGCGTCAGGTCGGTGGTATCCGCCTGGAGAACATAATTACGCAGAATCGAGGCTGACGTTTGAGATTGAACCGTTTCCGGGCGCGCCTGCACAATAAACAACTCCCCCGTGAGACCGTCTTTCGCCCACTCAATATCCATCGGCGTGTAGGTGCCCCGCACCTGGGTATAGTGGTCTTCGATGATGCACGCCCACCGCACTAGGGTTAAAATCTCATCATCACTAATCGCATAGCGCTGACGCTCCACCTCCGACACCGGGACATTCTTCGTCAGCTTGCTGCCGCCCACGTCGTACACCATTTTGATCTCTTTACTGCCCAGGCGCTTTTTCAATATGGGACGATATCCCTCCCGAAGGGTCGGCTTAAACACTAAATATTCATCGGGGTTCACCGCCCCCTGCACCACATTCTCGCCCAACCCATAGGCGGCGGTGACGAGCGCCGCGTTCTTAAAGCCGGTTTCGGTGTCGATGGAGAACATCACACCCGAGGTCGCCAAGTCCGAGCGCACCATCCGCTGCACACCCACCGACAGGGCCACCGTAAAGTGGTCAAAGCCCTTGATGGTGCGATACGAGATCGCCCGATCCGTAAAGAGCGAGGCAAAACATTTATGGCACGCCTCCAGCACGCCCTTGACACCATGCACATTCAGGTAGGTTTCCTGTTGGCCGGCAAAACTCGCATCCGGCAGGTCTTCAGCGGTGGCACTCGAGCGGACCGCCACATCCAGCGCTGGATTCCCACTGTCAGCACAGAGGGTCAAGTACGCCTTGGCAATGGCCGCTTCGAGCTCCGGCGGAAAGGGCGTGTCGAGGATTAACGAACGGACGGTTCGACCACAGTGGCGCAGGGCCGTGACATCGTCGATATCTAAATCGCTTAGGTGCGCTCTCA
>NZ_QXHD01000004.1:128281-128484 GCF_011009555.1 Adonisia turfae CCMR0081
AGCCGCTATCTTCCGCTTCTTGCTCTTCTTGCAAGGCTTCCACAACTGGACCCTCAACCCCTTCCACATGATGGGCGTTGCCGGCGTCCTCGGGGGCGCACTCCTCTGTGCCATTCACGGGGCCACCGTTGAAAACACCCTCTTTGAAGATGGCGAAGGGGCCAACACCTTCCGCGCCTTCGAACCCACTCAGGCAGAAGAAA
>NZ_QXHD01000004.1:128494-128853 GCF_011009555.1 Adonisia turfae CCMR0081
ACTAAATGCCACACTCCAAACCCGATCACTGTGTCCTTTGAGTATTTTTAGTTCCTCTCCCTCTTTACTCCATAGTCTGATTGTGTTGTCTTGGCTACCAGAAGCAAGAACATTGCCATCAGGACTAAATACCACACTCCAAACCCAATCACTATGACCTTTGAGTGTTTTTAGTTCCTCTCCCTCTTTACTCCATAGTTTGATAGTGTTGTCTCTGCTAGCAGAGGCAAGAGTATCGCCATCAGGGCTAAATGCCACACTCCAAATCCAATCACTATGTCCTCTGAGTGTGTTTAATTCCTCTCCCTCTTTACTCCACAACTTAATAGTATTATCGGCACTAGCGGAAGCAAGAATAT
>NZ_QXHD01000004.1:128863-133191 GCF_011009555.1 Adonisia turfae CCMR0081
CTTGCCAAATGGGGGACTGGAACTCGGAATCTAGGCTGTTTTGATGCCCTACAAAAGCAACGGTTTCAAACCGATTTTCCCGTTCAGCATCACGGGGGAGTAGTCCTGGCTGTGGCCAATGGGGCATAAAGACTCGACGCGGAGAAGCCTCCACTGGGTTTTGAACAATATGTAGCTGTGCATGGACATGGGGTGGGGCATCTGCCTTCAGACAGATGAACAGTTGTCGAGCCCCTGGTTTTAATGATGCTCCTTGCAATACACTGCTGTGAAACAGAACAATGCCCTGATTCGGGAGTTGTTGGCTCAGTTCACAGGTAAACCCCACATCTTTCAACCGTAGATAGGTTTGCAGGGTCCAAGCGTAAATTTCTAACCTAAATCCAGGCCAATCATCATTAGCATTCTTTGGCCAGGTGGTTGGCCAAAAAGGCTGAGGTAGATAAAAAACGATCTTTGGTCTGGCCATGGGAATTACTCCCTTTAGACGCTTCTGGATATGGAGAAGGTTTAAATGGTGGCACAGTTAAACTCAATGGGGCTAAGCAAGATATGGACTAGAAAGGTTCGTCATAGGTTGTAACAATAGTTGGGGAATGCGTTGCTTAGTTTTAAGAATATGCATCGCTCGCTTAAGCTCATCATTGAGCAGGGCTGTATGTAAAGGGGGCTAGGTAGACCTTACCCAGATAAATCGGTAACGGGCTTTGCCGAGGAGACGTTCTCAACACACCTTTTCCAAAGCTAGAATACTTAAATCTATTTCTTTTGCTTCCATGTGCCGTTATGGTCAGCGTTGCCCCGATTATTTCACAGCCGGTGCCACAGCCTGTTGGTGAAAAACGTTTTTTGTTTCGCGAACTTGATTGGCAGCGTTATCAAATGCTGCGGGATACGCTGAGTCGCGATCGCAACATTCGTTTTACTTACATGCGCGGGACATTGGAAGTAACTATGCCACTTGAAATTCACGAGTTTTCGGCTCGATTAATTGAGCTTTTTATTCGTATTCTAGTGGTAGAGCTAGGAATGAAGGTTAAGACAATGGGCTCAACCACCCTGGACAGGGAGGCCCTGGATAAATCTGCTGAACCAGATGATGCTTACTATATTCAGAATCAACCCCTGGTTGCTGGTCGGGATGTTGATCTGGAGCAAGACCCACCCCCTGATCTAGTAGTAGAGGTGGACATCACCCATACAGACATTAATAAATTACAGCTCTATGCTGCCATGGGAGTCCCAGAATTTTGGCGGTATAACGGCGAGGTTTGGCGCATTTATGCTTTTTGCGATGGTGAGTATGGGGAAGTAGAGGAGAGTCCTACGTTTCCGCTGGTACCTAAGGTGAAGCTGTATGAATTTTTGGCAACAGCCAGGCAAGATGAGGTCGACGCCGAACTAGCTTTGCGGGCATGGGTGAGATCTGTGATGTGAAATCACGGATTTTCATCACCCATAGGGACTACGTTGCATCAAGAGATACACTTGCTGACAAGAGATCAGGAATACGCGAAGTAATATTCAATGAAAATGGCTGCAACGACTAGTACCGTATACTCTCGAATGCAAAGTATACAGACTCCGATAATCCCGCTTATCAAAGAACTGATCAAAAACAATCCTGGCACCATTCCTTTAGATCAAGGAGTTGTTTCATATACACCACCAAATAGTTCCATCGAAGCAATTCAAGATTTTCTAGCCCACCCCCAAGAGCATAAATATCAAGCAACAATTGGCATTCCCAAACTATTAAGTGGCATCCAAGGGAAATTACAACGAGACAACCAAATTGATATCGGCCATGATAATTGTGTTGTCGTTTGTGCTGGTAGCAATATGGGATTCTTAAATGCCATATTAGCCATTACCCATGCTGGAGACGAAATCATCTTAAACACTCCTTATTACTTTAATCATGAGATGGCAATTGGCATGATCAATTGTCATCCTATACCTGTCCAGACTGATGACAACTATCATCCACAAATAGATAAATTACGCCAAGCAATCACATCTAAAACAAAGGCCATCGTTACAATTTCTCCTAACAATCCTACCGGAGTCGTTTATGATGCGTCTATTCTGAGAGAAATTAATCAGATCTGCCAGGATGCAGGCATCTATCACATTAGTGATGAAGCCTATGAATATTTTACTTACGGCAAAGTAAAACATACGTCGCCTGCTTCTTTCCCTAACAGTATGCCCCACACCATTTCCCTCTTTAGCCTTTCCAAAACCTATGGATTTGCTAGTTGGCGCATTGGGTATATGGTTATTCCTAAAAAGTTATTACCATCAATTCTAAAAATACAAGACACTAACTTAATTTGTCCTCCAGTCATTTCACAATATGCAGCCCTAGGCGCATTAAAAACTGATAAAGCGTATCTTTTTACTCATTTATCAGCAATTTCAAAAGTTCGAGAGAGTATTCTCCAAAAACTGAAGGCTCTACCTGAAAATTGTCAAATTGTTGTGCCCAACGGAGCATTTTACTTTTTCATAAAAGTCAATTCGGATCTATCAGATTTAGATTTGGCTAAACAGTTAGTAGAGACTTATAAAGTAGCTGTCATCCCAGGGCAGGCATTCGGTATGCATCAGGGTTGTTATGTTAGAATTTCCTATGGTAGCCTCACTCTAGACAATGCATCTTTAGGCGTGGATAGACTGGTAAAGGGCATTAAAGAATTAGCTTCATGATTGGAGTTTCATGATCTACCTGTTTTGCAAAAACCAGTCAGGATATACGCTATAACCCCATCTATGTAATTAGGGATACCCTAATATGGTGGGTTTTAGAGCAGCGTTCCGGGGCTCGGTCCATGGGAAACTTCAGTGTACCTAATTGGGATAACATGACTACTTCCAGAAAGGGAACTCGAAGGGGCCGTGAAATCCGTTTGAAGACTCCCCCAAGAGGTAGATTTGTCTCATTTATCCGTGAAGCAAAAAAGACTTTACCTGATGGTTAAAATCTCTAGCCTCTTCATACGCTCCGTGGCCAAGTCCTTTATAGATAATCAATTTGCTATCGCGAATTTGCTCTGCCATTTCTTCAGAGGAGTTAAGACCTACAACGTTATCTGAATCACCCCCAATTACTAAAGTAGGGCATTGAATAGAAGGTAGTTCGCTGTAAGTATCATGCTTGATACAGGCATGTGCCTGCTTTAGGAACCTATCAAAAGACTTTGGCTTGCTTACTCTTGTAAGTATTGGATAAAAGGGTTTATACTTTTTGAGCCGGTTTTCAGTAAAGGTTTTTTCCATTGTATCGATAATGAGGTGTCTATAATCACCATGCTCTGCCATTGTTATCCAATTGCCAATAGCAGTCTGAATGGTTTGATTTTGTCTGGCAACAGATACGCCTATAACAAGTTTAGAAACCTTGTCTGAAAAATCAATAGCTAAACGCTGAGCAATCATGCCACCTTGAGAGACCCCAAAGATAAAAGCCTGCCCAATCCCCAATATACCCATGGCCTTATCTAGATTGTTCGCCATATCCTTGATGGAATATCCTTCTTCCATGTCTTGTTTGCGGCTAAACACATAGACTCTAAGGTCTTGTGCAAACAGTCGATAGTAAAGGGCTAACGTAACGGCATTGCCTTTCACCGTTTGTAGCCCATCGCTAAGACCAGGAAGAATAATCAGCGGAGTATCGCCACGCCCAAATGTTACGTACTCCATTGTGGTGTTGCCAATTCTTATAGTGTTTCCCGAGCAGTGATAGAACATCAGAATCTATATCCAAAATCACTAATGCTTAGTTTGATCAATATAGTTGCGAGCCAAAAACTGTTTCATGTTTTCAGCTCGCAGTTGAGATTTATTCTTTCCCTTCTAAGTTGATAATCTCTTGCAAAAAAAGGCACACATCAAGAATTAGTTCCGGGTCTATTAAGCTTGGTGTATCGAGCTGGGTATGAATAACCGTATCTATCAACTCAAATATCCCGGTAGATGTGATGGCAATGGTCGGCACTTTGGCAGAGGCAAACAGCATATGGTCGCCTTGATACCAAGGGGGTATTTCTTGAATACTTTTAAATGAGTGATAGATTGATTCGATTTGTTCAGCGTGTTTTTCGGAACATTCCATCAGCGATATTGCAGTTTTGTTATTTTTTAGGCCTAGCCCATCACAGTTGATGGCAAGCTTGATCTGATTAAATTCACTATTGTATGTATCGAGGTAGGCGATTTGCCCCGGTGTAGAGAAGTAATCCTGATTCCACCTCAGTTTGTGTGAGGGGATGTAATCAACGGTCTCCGTCCATTGAGAGAAGAGGCAATTAACAAATTACGCA
>NZ_QXHD01000004.1:133201-135463 GCF_011009555.1 Adonisia turfae CCMR0081
TCACTGAGCTTAGCCATCTCCTCAGTTGGTCTGACAGACGCTTTAATGATTTGTTGCTCTGATGGTGCGGCAGGACGAGCCACGCCAAACGCATCCGTCTCAGTTGCACCGGGCACTGAGTAATAAAGCCACAAATTTTCACGCCGTCGCCAAACTGACATTAGGCACGACCCTCCTGAACTTCAGAGATGCGCTGGTTGATTGCATTGCGGAGCGTCACACGCTTATCGCGATTGGCCCATGCCTGCAGCAGATCAACATCATGCTCAACGTCAACAATCTTCTCGGCTTCATCCACCGTTAGATCATCTAATGCCCCCAGTCGAGCCAGTTTGTCAGCTTCGCTCTTGGCTTCCGGCTTAGCCTCAACTTCGCCGCCACCCTTCACCCATTCAATCGCGCCCCATTCTTCATAGCGTGACAGACTGGGATGAGCTTTGATGGTCTCGATTTGGCCTTCACTCAGGTCATAGTTAATACCAGGGCGAATGGGAACACCATCGAGATAGCGAACTCCCTGAGCTGCGGGCTGTACCTTTCGCGGATTGTATTTCAGTAACATTTACCCCCCTATGCTGGCTTAGCGACGTCAACATACCGACCAGCCAGCGGATACTTCCACCGGACGCCAGAGATGCAGGAATACATCGGGACAATGTACTGAGCGTTCCGGTATTCTGTTTCGAGTACCTGTGTGGGCTCAATGTGCCGATCTAAGATTTCCGCACTTCGGGGATAAATAGCAATGCGGTCTTTGTTGGTCCCAACACTATGTACTCCATAGCGCTCAAGCTTTTCAGATTTCAGCTCTGGCGAAGTCCCAAACGTCATTCGCGAAAACCCTGATTCTTCGCCGCTGAATAGCTTGCGCAAGTGTTCGATAGCACTGACTGCAGTCCCGCTAAGGCGTTTCGATGATAGTTGCCTCCACAACCGAAACGCCATCTCAATGTGATTGGGGTATTCGGTTTCGTCGGTCGAATCGGTCACGGCTGCGACTTTTTCAACAAAGAAATCAACCAGGTCTTCTGCTGTTGTCGCGCCAGCATACGGATCAAAAGACGTGTCATCTACAGGAGTTAGCGGATTGTTTAGCATTCCCGTCAAGCCATACTGAGCGCTGCCAAAAGCAGTTAGCTCATTAGTGCGGCTAGCGATCGCACGACGTGCTACCCGTTGGCGTTCGTCAGTTAGCGGCTGATTGGCAAATGTAGCAGCCTGCAATTCCCTCACGGTGTAGTGAAAAGAACTGAATACGGCTACCACAGGATCTCGGGTTTCGCTGACATTGTAATCAGCAAGCGGAATATCAAACGCCTGGTCAGCTACGACAGCAGCCTGACCCCGCCCTTCGATTTGTTCCTGCACCAAAACTTGAGCGCCAGGACTCAAGTCGGCAATGGTCGGAACAAGTATCCCGTTCTCGTAGCGAAAAGGTCGAAACCGCTGACGAATGACGTCGGGCAGCTTCTGTTCTAAGTAACGACTCAGGTGAACTCCATAATCTGTCATCGTTTCAGTACCTCAATTTTGCAAACTTCACCAGCTGCCGCGACTTCGGCAAACTTAAAGCGGGCCGATAAATCTTCAGCGGAAGCAGTATCGGCATCAGTGCGAAATTGACCGGGCTTCCCTGTCCCACCAAACCGCACAAAAACAGGATCAGCAGGCGTTACATCTTCCTCGACAATGCCGTAAAAGAAACCCTCGACTATATAGCCTACAGGGCGCTTATCGGCATAGCCGCGATCTCCGTTTGCGTCGATAGATTCATGATCGATTTGTTGGATCGTGGTCGCGATCGCTACACCCAACACAGATTGACCCGCCGCCGAGATTACCGTAGCAACAGGGCTCTCACCTCGGGTGGCAGGAGTCGCTTCAACAATGACGCGGCCAAATGGCAAGACGCCATCCATGCCATTGGATGCGGTACGAATGACAGTATGTTCTGTCGTTGCTACTTGACCTTCAAATCCTTTACGGTCGGCAACCGTTTGATAATTAGTAATGGCCATTAGTTAGTCCATGCCTCCGAATACTGCTTGGCTGCATCTGCGCGGGCCTTGGAGATAGGATCTTCTTTGCTGGAATCAGCAGTATCCTGGCGATTTTTCTCTAGCTGCGCCAGCATCCCTTTCAGCCCGCTGCTGATTTTCTCCTGCTCGCCATCGTCATCCGCCGCATCTTGATTGGGCTGTTTGGATAGTTCAGGAGAGATCGCACGCCATGCACCCTCAATGAATCCATCGTCCTGGAAAT
>NZ_QXHD01000004.1:135473-138853 GCF_011009555.1 Adonisia turfae CCMR0081
ACACGTGTTCGTCGAGACCACGTCTACCACACGGGATCCACACCTCGTTACTTCAAGGTTGGATCAGCGCTTGCCTCACCCCAGTTAAACATGGTGGTTGGTAAGACTGGGCGCACTACCAATCTTACTCAAGGACTCATCCGGGCAGTTGGTGTCTCTGTGAATGTCAGGTTTGGTTCTGCAGGGGTAGCCCACTTTCGAGACCAGTTCTCGGTCCGATCAACTGGCAGCGGTACATTTTCCGCAGGGGGAGACTCTGGCTCCTTTGTATGGGGATGGCAGAGTGGTTTACCACCAGTTGGCTTACTCTTTGCTGGGGGTGGCGGTACGACCTTCTGCAACCGTATGTCCCGTGTAGTTAATGCGCTCGATATTACATTAATTTAACTGAGCCGACTCTTTGCATGGATCGGCTGCATTGACCCCGAATCAAACATACAGAACATTGCTCATCCTAAACATGAGCAATGTTCTGTTCATTCCGATACGCTATTTACATTATCCGAGGTGCTGGATGGTTGAACTCATAATATCATTGCTAATATACACCTGTGGCATTGGTGGAAACTATAAAAATGGGAGTTGCTTTATGAGCTTTTTAGTGGAAAATGCTGCCATTACATATGAGCCTGATGAAGAGTCTACCAGTTTGCAGGCTGCTCGTGATGAGGCAGAACGACAGCTGGGGCATCTTGAGAACATTGTCGGCATTGGTATGAGCCAGACCCTTGAAGGGGAGGACGCTGTTATCGTGTACGTAAAGACTAGGGAAACCCTTGCTCAATTGCCCACCCACATTTCTGGCGTTCCTGTCATTGGTGAGGTCACGGGCGAAGTTCGTGCTTTATAAGAGGTTTAAGTGTTCGTGCTGAGAGTTACGCTCGCCCGCTTTGACAGCATAGTTTTCTCATAAGAATAATCTTTATAGTCTTGTGCGAGACATACTTCACCAGCTCTTTACGAATCCAGTGTTTCTATCACGCATATCGCATCGATATTTGGCTTCTCTACCGCTAGCGATTGAGTTTTCAAGCATTACCCTATCAAAGGTTTTGCTTTATTTATTTATGCCGCCAGCCCCCCAGCCTCCCCCAAATACTCCCGCACAATCTGACTCAACCCCTCACCACACTCAGTCACGTTGTACAGCTTCACAGGGCACATACGACCATTGACAAGTCTTCGCTCTTCGTATGGATTCTTGTTATAGGTTTCAACAAACCAAGCCTTAGCGCGTTTCCCAAGTGTTGATGAAAGCTTTTGCGGGACCTTATAGCCCAATTTCTCGGCAAACTCTACAATGCCCATCCATTCATCTGCCTTTTCTGAACCAGGTGGGAGCTGCTTTTGTTCGCCTGCAACAATATTGTTAGCCATGTCGCACCAATTTTGCTGAACCCGAGGATTGATGAAATCTTGCCCCAGCATCTCTTTAAGGTCTCGCATAGTAATAGCAAGATTTTGCAGCCTCACATCAGCAGGGGGCAGTTGCAGGGGCTGTGGCTCTGGAACAGAATCAGTTTTTTGAAGACTATAAGACCCAGTTTTTCTGATTGCTGGTAACACCTCATGCTTTAGCCAGCGCTTAAATCGTTTGGCTTCGGGTTTGCGACTACCAAAGACCAGCTCATATAACCCAGGCTCGTTAACCGTTAGTAAATCTTGCTTCCCGCCAAGGGTATCACTTAAACCTAGTTCCAACTAAGTTTGTTTGGATATCATAAGGTCATCGAGTTTGGAGGCCAAGTATGATGGCCAAACGCAAGCAACGAGGGACAGCAGGGGATAAAACGATCTGCCTGCCCATCGCCGATAGCATTGATTATGACCAGTTGGTTGAGGACCGTGAGGCCTACCGAGAGTACCTGAACGAGCAAATAGCCAGCTATCCGGAGCTGTTCCCCAAGGGAATTGAGGAGGGATATCGGTTTCATGGGTGGGTGACCTCAGCTCGTCAGCACCTGAAAACACGTCGTATATATCTTCCCAAACAAAAAACAGCCTATCAACTGCGTCCCGATTTCGTCACGCCTTATATGAGTGAAACGTCTGAGCTAGCAGGCAAAGCAATGTATTTGAGAAAGCATGGCCTCTCTTATGATGGGATTGCTTACGTATTGGGCCGCTCGGAGATGCATTGGTATCGGTTGTGTCAATCTCTTGGCCGAGCATCCATTGTCGGAACAACGTTGAAAACAGAAGAGTCGCTCCCCCCCATCTAGTGGCCGATGAAAAGCATGGTAGCCATCAAGGAGAGCGTATCTATTGGGTGGTGACAGCGGCTAAGGGGTGTATTGTGGGCAGTGGTCTGAGCCCAACGGCTGGATACGAGGACTTGCAAGCGGCGTATGGGGACTTTGAGCAAGAGATGAGCGAGCATGCCCCTGACTATCGACCTGAGACAGTCACCACCGATGGATGGGACGCGACTCGTCGAGCCTGGGAAACCCTATTTCCTGGCATCACCTGGATTCTATGCTTTCTACATGAGGTGATTAAAGTGCGTGATTGGTGTCGCTCTAAGCCTGAGTTACGCACCTGCTTAACCGACAAGCTTTGGCATATCTATCACGCCACCAGCAAACGTCAATTTGCTCAGCGATTGCGTCGTTTTCTCGAATGGACACAATCGGTGGAGCTTCCCGACGCCATCCATGACCGGTTACAACGACTCAGAGAAAAATCTCTATTTTTCCAGAGAGCCTTCGACTTTCCTAATGCCTATCGCACCAGTAATCAGGTGGATCGCCCCATGAACTATCTCGACCGGGCACTCTATGCCATGCAAGATTTTCATGGGGCTTGGGAGGCTGCTGAGTTATCCGTTCGCTCCATGGCGATGCTGTGGAACTTTCATCCATTCTGTCGTAAAACTCAGCAGCAAAATGGAGGCTGTTTGTGTCCCTTTGAGAAACTCAATGGCTTCCGATATCATGACGACTGGATGCGTAATTTGTTAATTGCCTCTTCTCTCAATGGACGGAGACCGTTGATTACATCCCCTCACACAAACTGAGGTGGAATCAGGATTACCCTTTTCACACTTTGGTATCTACGCTACCCAAAGCTTCAGACTCAATCAACCTGATTGAGAAAATTTAGGAAGAATACATGTTGAATATTAATCGTTATGTCTTGGACTGGGTGCCGGACACTGGGGGTTATCGGCTCTGGGATTTCGACCCCACGAGCCGTGATCCGTTGCCAGGTTCAGCGGTTCAAAGTGAAGCTTAAACCCACGTTGGGTTCAAAACCCAACGCTAATTGAGGGCTGTCCACTCAAGGGACAAGGTTGGCTGGGCAGCTCTAAATATAGAGCTTTTAGGGATTCTTTAACCGCTTGAGCGGTTTTGAGCCAGTTAGCCTTGCGACTTTGAGTC
>NZ_QXHD01000004.1:138863-139473 GCF_011009555.1 Adonisia turfae CCMR0081
TGTCACCTCACCGTACTTGGCAATCACATAGGCATCAATCGGGTCGGTCTTTGCCAGCTTACTCAGGGCTCTGGCTAAGTCTCTGACCGGACGTGGGTTGACCACGCTTACTCGGATGTCATGCTGATGTAGCCTCAGCGCCATTAGTGCCTCGTGGCCGCCTGTGGCTTCGCAGACAACGGCTGGATCCGGTCGTTCTAAGACCTTTTGCCTCAGCGCTTCGATACCTGCCGCATCGTTGCTGTATGAGCTATACGTTTCTGCGCTCAGGTCATACACATCCAGCTTGTCTTTGCTGACGTCTATGCCTATCCAATTCACCGGAGTTACCTTAGCTGATGTCGTCATATGATCTCTCCTAAAGGAGTACGGCATTGGGGCTCCATCAACTGCACTCTACCTTGCGTGATCCGGTCTCCCATGGGAACCTGGCGATTCTTTCGAGCTCTCAGTTCGATGAATAGTAGCGGTAACCTTGCTTGCGGTCGGACTATGATGAGCTATCATGAACGGGAGGACTTAGTCTAGTGCTACTACGCTTAGCGTATTTGAGTAGACTCCTAAACAAACCCGTTCTTAACATTTGCTCATCTGTTCTAGGGGATGACGG
>NZ_QXHD01000004.1:139483-140549 GCF_011009555.1 Adonisia turfae CCMR0081
ACCGACAATCCGTTATAAGGCACGTTCCACACTAGCTTGCGCCAACGGGCCATAAACAAATCTTCGGTGACATCTATGGGAATCTTTGCTCCACGGAAGTCATCGGCAATTTCCATCATCGTGGTTGTAAGTTCTCGCTGTTGATTTTTCCCACTGTAGGCTCCGAGCTGAATTTTTCCGTAATCCAGGTGATGAATGTGACCTGACTCGACCTTGTTAGAACAGATAAAACAAAGGCCTCCCATAATCTGTTGTGGTGACACCAGTTGGGCAATATCTTCTTCAATGCCTAGGCCATTTTGTAAGGTGAGTATTACTGCGCCCTCACGCATCGGTGGCATTAGCTCTGTAAGGCGATGATTTTGTGTTGTTTTTAAGGCAATAACAACAACATCTACCGGTGGCATATCTGCTGGGCTATTGTATGCATTTACCTGGGGCAGTGTGATATCACCATCGACAGATTCCACCAATACGCCGTATTTTTTTACATGCTCATAGTCGCTACGCAACAGAAAATTCACATCACAGCCGCTTTG
The DNA here is from genome assembly GCF_011009555.1 of Adonisia turfae CCMR0081. GTDB lineage: Bacteria > Cyanobacteriota > Cyanobacteriia > Phormidesmidales > Phormidesmidaceae > Leptothoe > Leptothoe turfae. Next base: position 140,023 of record NZ_QXHD01000004.1, read on the forward strand.
CTGTAATCGTGCTCCGTAATAACCGCCAATGGCCCCTGTGCCAATGATGACATAGCGTTTAGCCGACATCCTTCCCTACTCCGATGTATCATGCCCATCAATTGTACGGGGCAAACTGAGATCTCTGCCGTTGCTGATTTAGACGATGAATCGCCCCGTAAAACTTGCCAGCAACCTAGATTGGGCGGGTTGAAACATACCGCAGATCAGCAATGGTAGATTTTTCTTGGTTGTGGTGTTCGAGTATTCGATTGTTCGACAAAAACTGCCTCTCAAAAACAGAGTTAGACCTTAATGCCATACTACAGCCGCTATGTTTTTGGTTTAGGCGTTGTGTGTGGTGATGTTTTGGTCGGGTTTACCATTGACAGAATGGATAGCATTGATAAATAGATAAAAATCTATTGTCATTATTTGTTTTTTATTGAGTTTTGTTTACATATAGCGTTCCTATTTGATTGGTGAGAATGTTCCATACATATGCATTTTGGGAAAGTCAAAGAGTTCCAGGGCACAAAACTGCTCAA
>NZ_QXHD01000004.1:140559-147329 GCF_011009555.1 Adonisia turfae CCMR0081
GATTTGATCGATGCCATAAGGCCCTCTTCTGAATTGATCTTTGATAATGAGTCGATCGTTCGTATCCTTTATTGCCAGGTGTAAATTGTTTGCTTCTCTCCAGAAGGTAATATCCGCTAAATCTATACCTTCTTTGATTGAGAGAATATCTGTTGCAGTGTTGTAATGTTCGACGACAGTATCGACCCCATAATCTCGGCCAAATATATAGGTATTTTGACCACGATCTCCTTCTAGTGAGTCATTGCCCGCTCCTCCATCGAGGATATCGCCGCCATATCCAATTAGGTAGTCATCTCCTTCCGTAGCCTGTAGTAGCCTGGCTTGAATATCAGCTCTTGTCCAAACGGTACCATCGTTAAACGTGAGCTGGTCTATCCCATAGGGACCTCTTCTGAATTGGTCCTCGATAACAAGCCGATCATGGGTACCTTGAATAGCTATATACAAATTATCTTTGCTGAAACGACCCGTTCTACGCTGAAAAACAACATCTGAAGGATTGATGCCTGGCTTAAAGGCTAAGGTATCTATATCGGTGTTGTAGTTTTCAATAATGGTATCAACACCGTCATTCAGTCCAAATACGTAGGTGTTTTGACCACGATTTCCTTCTAATGAGTCGTTACCTGTTCCACCGTCAAGAGCGTCGCCGCCATATCCAATCAGGTAGTCATCTCCTTCGGTGGCCTGTAGTAGGCTAGCTTCAATATCGGTTCTTGTCCAAACGGTACCATCGGCAAACGTAAGCTGGTCTATCCCATAGGGACCCCTTCTGAATTGGTCTTTGATAACAAGCCGATCATGAGTATCTTTGATGGCTATGTATAAATCATCTTTGCTATTAGTTTTACGCCGAAGAGTAATGTCTGAAGGAGCAATTCCTGTCTTGAAAGTAAGGGTATCTGTGGCTGTGTTGTAATTCTCAAGGATAGTATCAATGCCATAGTTCAAGCCAAAGACGTAGCTGTTCTTATCTTTTCCTCCTCTGAGAGAGTCATTGCCTATGCTTCCGTCTAATCTGTCGTCACCATCCCCACCATCAAGATAATCGTCTCCATCTTGCCCATATAACTGGTCATTGCCCTTCTGACCATAGAGACTGTCATCGTCCAAGCCTCCTAAGAGCAAATCGCTACCTTCATCTCCGTATAGCTTATCCTTGTCTCTGCCTCCTTCAATCTGATCATCGCCTTTCCCACCTGTGAGAATGTCATTTCCTGAGTCACCAGAGAGGAGAATTTGAGTGGTGCCATCATATGTAATTTCGTTGCTGACTTTATTGCCAATAATTGACTCGATGTTATTTTCGTCACGTAAGGTGAGATGAAACTGAGAGTTCGCGTCAACAGCTGCGATATCAAACCCTTCACCACCATCCAAGTCGGCTAATGCATCGTCCTCATCAACAGTAATGGTGTCGTCACCTGCACCACTCTTGATAGTATCTATTCCTGTACCACCATTGAGGATATCGTTTCCGTTTGAACCCGTAAGAGTATCATCTCCATCGCCTCCATTGAGAACGCCTCCGGTACTATCGGCTCGAATGCTAAGAGAGTCATCACCGCTTCCTCCGGTTGCAGAGTAGGTTAAAGATGGATCAATGACTAAATCAAGGTCGCTGGCGGTATCATCAGCAATCAAAATATTGGCTTTGCTTTCAAAATCGAATTCGTTGAGTCCGCCTTCTAATTCCTCAAGCTTGACGCCATCGGGATTATAAGCGAAGGCAACATCAAAAATTTGAGAACGATTTCTATACTGAAATCCTAGTTGGGTGAAATAAGTTGAAGCTGAAACTAAATTACCTGCTACTTCAAAATCTTTTTGCTGGCTTGTTAGGGAAATATCTCCAATTCCATGTCGATATAAGGCCGACAATTCACCTAATTCCACACGATGATTGCCGTTACTATCAACCCAAACTCTGAGTTCCTCAAAGGAGGAATCTTGATAATTGAGTAGACCATCGTTGTTGCTATCCAAGCTGGTGATAGATGTAACCTCAGCTTGATTGCTCAGAGAGACGAACTCATTTAGCTCAGTGATACGACCGTCATCATTTTGGTCAATAACGAGTAAGCCGTCGAAAGGAGATACCCATCCAGTCTGTTCTAGATAATCGTCACTATCCAAATCAGACATTGCAAGGGAATCTTGAGCAGAAATAAGTTGAAGACCATTGCCTGTCAGATCGACAACCGCAAGTTTGTGGGAACTGAGCTGATAAGTATCAGGTACGTCTAGCTGAACATCTAGCGTTGCTTCTCCATCTACCAAAACAGGCTGCAAAGAAACTGAACCATCTAGACCTACAACAAGGGAAAAGTCTTCACCATTATCAAATCGAATAAACTCAATTTTGCTATTTTCCTCTACCCAGTCCTTTAGGGTGATCGTTATTGGTTGGGCTTCATTATTACTAGAATTAAAAGTAGGGGGAATATAAGAGACAGTAAGGACAAGATCCTTCTCATCTAGTTTCAGACTGTGTAGTGAGTTCGTTCCTAAAGCTAGAGTATCTATGCCACCGTCTCGGACGTTGCCTTCGGAGTTGCCAGTGTCATAGATCGTGGTGTTTAGCCCATCACCGAAGGAATATAGATAAGTGTCATTACCTGCACCACCGGATAGCGTGTCATTCTCCCCTGTACCTCGCAGAATATCCGACCCAATAGTGCCTTGAACGGTAGCATTATCTGTGTCAGAGGACTGAACGCTACCAGATTCAATTAATTTCCATTCTCCGGTTGAGTTGTCGAGGAAGTATTCCTGGTTATTTCCTAAGCGAATGAATTCAATTTTATTGTTGGCAGCGTTTTTGATTATTAGCTGATTTGCTACATTTCCAGGGGAACCTCCAGAATTCGTGATGTTGATAACTAAATCATTGCCACTCGATTTTAAATTTATGTCAGACAGTTGAATGCTACTGTCTAGTTCAATAATATCTATTCCTTCGATGTCTTCTATTGTGTCCTGACCGTCTCCTAAGTTAAAGCGATATACATCGTCCCCTTTTCCACCGCTCAGGAACTCTGAGGCTGTAGAAGACGTTAAGACGTCATCGCTGTCATCTTCTCCCTGAACGATTCCCCCGTTACCGTTGAGAAGTAGAGTGGTATCGTCTCCTTTGAAATAGTCTGAAGATTGAGGTGTATCAAGGTTTAACTCAGCAGCTCTCGATGAGACGTTTGCCCAATTCGCTACCAATTCATTCTCGATATTGACTGTACTATCTTCAACAACGATCTTGAATCGGCTACCATCGGCAAAACGAAGAACTTCTGGACGATTACCTGTAGCAACCAGCCAGTTGGAAATTACTTCTCCATTGACAATAAGATCGTTGCCGCTGAGGGATAGATCAACCTCAGAAGGCAAGGTATCCAAACCCAAATCCAGAATAGTCTTATCTTCTTCATATAGCTCCAGCGAAACTTGAGCTTCTTCATCTATGTTGATTGTATAAATACTTTCATCCGAAAAGCGAAGAAGTTGAATTCGATTTTCTACTTGAGTTTTTGCCCAGTTCCAAACCCTCTCTCCATCAATGATCAAATCGTTTTCATCAAGAGAAAGCGTAATGTCAGTTGGAGTCAGATTGGCTGAAACGGTTTTAATAATCTGCTCGTTCAATTCTGTAGGAACAAATCTATCCCAAGGACGAGAGCGTAACTCTACAATCCTTGCATCAGCATCTTGAATAGAGTTCGCTGCTAAGTTATCAATATACTCTTGATAGAGAACCGGGTTGTCTTTGTAAACACCATATTCCTTTGCAACTCTGAGATCCTTATCCAGGTTTTCTATGGTGCCATTCTTAGTATCAAGACCGGACAGAAAACGCTTTACGTAGAGGTCGCCTCCCTCGATCTGTGTTTTACCCAGCTGATAGACAACACCTGCTTCAATGGCCTTCTGAGCATCATCAAAACCGACTCGTTTGCGATAACTGCTTCCGCCAGGTGCGTCATCGTGAAGTTGGAAGACAAACTCCTCTAAGTAGTGACCGTAGTAGATATTCTCGACATTGACTAGCTGACCACCAACAGAACCTGCAAAGAACTGAAGAATATCTTTAGCTGCTTCGCCCATCTGTCGGGCAAGATCAGGACTGCCATCGTCGAGTTCATATGCAAACTGAGTCACATACTCTCCATCAGCAAGGTTGACGACGTATGCCGCACGAGGGAAGTCTTCATCGCCGAATAGGTCTCCTAAAAAGCCTCCTAAAAAGCTACCCGCTAGAGTACCTAAAAAGCTTCCTATTGGTCCTAGAAAGGCAAATCCAATCGTGCTTCCTAACGTGCTACCAATTGCTGTACCTTCATTTATCTGACTTTCTCCAACAACATTCCAACGAACAAGAGAATCGAATAACTCTGATCCGGCATAGGAGAAAGCATACGATTCGAGCGCCTTCAGATAGGAGCCGGCAAGATTTAAGCTGGTAATGTCTGAAACGCTTGATATCTCAAGATACTTTGTAGCAAATTGTGGAAAGTATTCGACAGCAACAGACGTAAATGCATAATCGACTATTGCTTGAGAAAGTGTGCTGACTCCTATTCGGGCAAGTGTATCTTCTATTTTTAGAGTTTTGATAATCGACTCTGACAGCTCTTGGCTTCCCAAGGTTAATGTAGTTGAAGTGAAATTACTTATAAAATTTTCAGGCAGAGTCAATGACTCTAATGATTTGGTACTGGAATCGGGATCTTCAAAAGCGATTGCTTTTTCAATCCAATTCCCAACAGTTGAACCAGCAGATCTTGCTAGTAATTGACTTCCAAAATTATCGTCTACAAGATAGCTAGCAACTTGTTCTCCGAGAGCAGCTCCGAGAAATATCTCGCTTGACTGGCGTTGCTCTGACAAGTACGGCCCAAGTGAAGTTAAATCGTCAAAATACGCCGCCAGTGGCACAATCGGTGCAGAAAATACGACACTGTCTACTCCATAGACTGACTCTAAAATCTCTGGGGACTCTCCGTTCTTTTCTTTAAGGGCAATGTGATAAAGAGCTAAATTATCATGAACGATTGTCTGGATAGCTCCGTTAATCCATGAGTCCAGTCTTATGAAAAGGACTGGAGATAGCGCTGCGGTGCCTGTTATTCCTATATCGTTGTGGTAGTTAGCGATAGCATTCAATGTGATATTAGGACTTTGAGATAACAGTAAATTTGCTCCCTCTGTAAAGTAAAGATGTTCAGTATTTTTTTTATAAACCTCATTTGTAGTCTTTACGGCATTCGGATCTGAAGCTTTCCTCAGATCTTCATTCGTAAGCCCCTGAATTTGCTCTCTCTGTGTTATCGATAATTTAGAGAGAGCTTTTTGCCACTCAAAATTGAGCTTGAGCTTAAATTGATCGAGCTGAAACTGGTTCATTTTCGGCTGATTCATTTTTTTCGATAACCTTTGCAGAAATTGCTCGAAGTGGGTTTCAAGGTGCTTCACAGCATCAACAATTTGTTTGCGCAGTGTTCACTTCTTAAGAAACGAATACTCGCTAAAGCATAAAGTGTGACTTTCCAACTATCCTACGAATCCGATGTGTGTTCCAATACGAATCCGACATAGATTGAATTCTATTAACAGCAACACTTGTTTATAAATATTCAATAAAACCCACCGTTTATAAAGAGTAACTGTCCTACCGCTAGCTAGCTCTTAATCCCCCTTGCAATTCTAATCAAGGAAGAAAGCAGAAGGAGCCAACTTTTATAAAATTGATATGAAGATTGATGCGGAAAGAATCATAAATACCAAAGAAGTAGTCTTTATTAATATTTTTTTCAAGAATCTCTCTCGGAATATGGGTGATCTGCACGTAAACAGATTTTGTGTATAGATTATCCATATGACTCAAGGAGTAAACACTCAACTTTTCAGAATAGGTAACGTTTCCCTGTAAAAACGATTGACTAAATATTCGAAATCGCATCTTCCACCTGCTCAGGTGATACCGCCAGATACTTCTGCAGCTCAGTCAAGCTCTTATGACCGCTAATCTCCTGAATTACCCGTAACGGAATGCCTGCATTGCTCAACCGAGTCAACGCCGTTCGCCTGAAACTGTGGGTACTGTAGCCTTCAAAACCCAAGCGATCGCACGCCTTTCGTAATGCATAATCAGCTGCCTGGCGAGTAATACAACCACGACGCTTTCCAGGAAATAGATACCCTGTGACTGGCAAACCCGACTTCTCCAACATAAGGGCCAACTTTGGATGAATCTTTACCTGGCGCGTATGCTTGCCACCCTTAGTCGTTTCCCGCTGAAATACGATGCAGTTGTTTACAATATTTTCTGCTCGCAGTTGCCCCGACAGCCAGTGTAGAGGCAGATCGAAAATAGCGTCCTTATGTGGGGCTCCAGTTCAGCAAACAGCTCATTCATTTTTTCATCGGTCCAAATTTCTGCCTGACCGTAACGATCTGACTTGGGCATAAGCCACTTGCTCAAACATAGTTTTTAGCAAATGCATTTTAACCAGATTTCAATGATTTCAGAAAAAATACCAAAAATCGCACTTTTTTATTGAGAATTGACCCCGGCAAATTTCAACTGTCACATGGGGGCTAACTCAATGTTTGTAAGTGTTTACACGGTTAACAGCGTTTACAGTTTCAGCGACAAAGGAAATAGCTGATGTCTTACCCGGCAACCGTTAACGCTGTTTACACTGTCTACACCATGAGCAAACCTATCGCCTCGGCTCGGATTCCCCATAGTTGGCATGACCAGATATGTGCGA
>NZ_QXHD01000004.1:147339-150796 GCF_011009555.1 Adonisia turfae CCMR0081
TTCGGCGTGCATTAGAGCTGTCCCGTAATATTCCCGCCGTAAAACTGGGACAGGCTGTGGGCATCTCGCGGGTGATTGACGTAACCCGTACCCTGGGCATTGAGAGCCCCATGGATCCGGTGATTTCTTTGCCCCTGGGGTCAGCAGGTTTAACCCCCATGGAAATGGCTGGAGCCTATGCCACCTTTGCCAATAATGGTTGGCACTCTGACCCAACCCTGATTGCCCAGGTAACCGACAGTGATGGCAATGTGCTACTTGACAACACGCCTAAACCCCAGCTGGTGCTGGATCCTTGGGCAACAGCGGCCCTCACGGATGTGTTGCGCGGCGTCCTTGAGCGAGGCACGGCCACCAATGCTCGCATTGGTCGACCTGCGGCGGGTAAAACGGGCACCACTGACTCCCAAAAAGATGTCTGGTTTGTGGGCTATGTGCCTCAGCTAGCAGTGGCGATATGGGTTGGTAACGATAACAATAGCCCCATGGGCCGAGGGGCAACGGGCGGCAGCTATGCAGCTCCCATCTGGCGAGATTATATGGTCCAAGCGTTGCGCAATGAGCCGGTTCAGAACTTCCGTCGTCCGTCAGAGTTCATTCGTCCGTAGGGTGGGCAAAAACGAGAGCATAGGCTGACATATGTTTGATGGGGATAACGTTACCGAGGCAGGTGAGTCGCTGCATGGCTTGCTCAAGCAATATGAACAGGTCATTGCTGCTTTAGAGCCGTCTGGCTATGCCCCCCAGGTGATTTTGGAAACGTTGTTGGTGCGCGATCGCATCCAAAGCTTATTAAAAGATGGCACCCTCAATGCTCCAAATTTGGTACATCTAGATCAGTTGGATGCCCAGCTACAAACCCACGAAAATTCCTTTAGTAAAGCGTCAGACCTGGGACGATGGCGAGAGCTCTATCAGCCACAGTCAGATGCATGGTGGTGGTATCCAACCACGAAGGATGCTAAACAGCAAAATCGTTACGATTGGCTTTGGAATGGTCTGTCGATTGTTTTTTTAACCGTATCAGCCAGTTTGATTTTGAATACGGCATCGCGGTTTTGGAGTGGCGGCATTGCATCGGCAGGGACATTAGCCGTGGCAGCCCAAAGTGTGTTGACACTGATTGTAGGAAAAGGGGCGCTGACAGACTCCGGACGCAAGGCTTGGGAGCAAATTTTGAAGCGGCGTGGTGTGCCTGAGTACCACTGGCAGGAATGGAGCTGTGGGGCAGCGGGCGGTGTGTTTTTGGCAGTGGCAGGCATCCATGGATCAATGCCATTGTTTGCCACCTGGTATAACAGCTGGGGCATCAACGATTACGAGGCGGATCGCTTGGCCAGTGCCTTGCAAAACTATCAGGTGGCCCTTAACCTGAATCCTGACTATGGAGAGGCATACTACAACCTGGGGGTGTTGTATGAAGATTTACAACAGCAAGGGGATGCAATTGAGGCGTATCAGTTTGTAGTAGAGAGAGGTCCTGAGGTTGTTGAGTTGCAAACCTGGTTAGAGGCGAATAACAACTTAGGTAGGCTATACATTTTGCAAGAAGATTATCGGGCGGCGGTTGATTTTTTGTGGAGAGGAACTGAAGAAGTCCTAAAAGATGCGGCAGAACCAAACCTGGAGTTTGCGAAGGTAAAGTACAGGCTGCTGAAGAATCTGGGCTGGGCTCGATTAGGGCAGGAACGCTATTTAGATGCTGAAACAAACCTGGATGACGCAATTCTGGTTTTAGAGGAAGAGCTGATTCCTTGGGTTGAGTCCCTGCCTCCAGGTTCAGAAGAAGAGCTGCATCGCGGAGCTGCATATTGCCTGATGGCCCAGGTGTTGGATGCTCAAGAACTGCCGGATGAAGCGGATGGGTTTTGGCAAACCTGTGTGGGCGAGGCGAATCCGGGCTACCCTGACGAAGATACCTGGTTAGGGATTTATGAGCAGAGACTACAGGCTGAGGATGTAGAAGAGACGGGTGAATGACGGGTAGGGAGATGCGGAAGGAAGTAATCGACCGACTGAAGAGTCTGGGTGATACCTGGTTCCCCTTGGCAAGGGGAACCGTCAGGGAGGGGTCTTCGATACTTGCGCCATTGGTCGGGACCCCTCCGCCTGCGGCACCTCCCCTTCTAAAGGGGAGGTCAGTAGCGGCTGGTGGTGAGGCAGAGGGTGTTCAGGCCCCCAAACCCTCACCATATAACAAAATACCTAACCAACCCACTCTTCTCCATTACCGCAACCTCGGTATTCTCGCCTTTCTACTTATACTACAAGGATTCTTTCCAACAGCGGCTCTAGCCTCTGCCCGCATTGTTAGCATTCAGCGAGGAACCGTTCAGGTACAGCGTCGAGGCAGTTCTGGCTATGTGCAAGGAAGAGTAGGAACACAGCTAAATCCAGGGGATGCGTTAATTATTCCCAATCGCAAAACACGGGTGCGGGTGCAGTGCCCCAGTGGAGCCAGGCGACGGGCAACGGCAGGACGACGTTCGGGCATGCGGGTGATTTGTCCGGATTTGGCCCGGTCGACGGATCCGCGTAATGACAATGATTTGTTGCAGTTGCTGGCTGGTCAGTTTCCCTATAAGCCACAGGTTTTAGACACGGTGCCAGGGTTTTATTGGCCTGGCTTGGTAGGTGTGGATGAATATCAGGTGCAGCTATTACAGCAGGAGTATGTGCAGCCGGAATCGGAGGATGCGTTTACCTTTGCGCCACCGGAGTTGGTGGAAACGGTGGTGTGGGAATCGACAGTGTTAGGCAACAATCTGGTGTATGACGGCCCTGAATTTGAGCCGGGGGAGCGGTATCGGTTTCAGGTGATGGCTGGGACTGAGTTGCACTACAGTGTGGCGTTTCAGGCACTGGCAGTAGAGAAACAGGAAGAGGTTAGTGTTGCTACTGCTAGTCTGACGGATGGCGATGTGTTGCTAATGGCCTATGTGCATCTGGAGCAGGGACTGTTTTGGGAGGTGATTGCCACGCTGCGACCGGTAGTGGAAGCGGGCGGCGCTTCGGCAGAGATGCATCGGTTATTAGCGGAGAGTTATTTGCGGGTAGGACTACCTGGGTTGGCGGAGACGCACTATGGTGCGGCGGTGGCACTGGCGGATGAAAGTGGTGGGGTGAGGACGCGGGCTGAGGGCTGGGTTGGGTTGGCTAAGGTGGCGGCAATGCAGCAGGATGAGGCGTTGGTGCGGCAGCGGTTGGTGGCGGCGCAGGTGTTGTATAGGGCGCTGGAAATGGATGAGGGATGGTTGGAGACTATTGAGGTTTGGTTGGCGGGGTTGGATGGGGGGTAGGGGCTTGTATATTTTTGTTATGAAATTGTTTCTCCCCCTGCAAAGGGGAGGTGCCTTAGTCAGATGGGTCTCAGCAATTCCAAATTCCGACTTAAGAACAGGTGTCTGTGTCCTGGAGCTAGCAATCGAGTTGTGCACAGCGTGCCCCTATCCGATAG
>NZ_QXHD01000004.1:150806-152624 GCF_011009555.1 Adonisia turfae CCMR0081
GGTGCTGCCAAGTTTATTGGCAACGGGCGACTGTAGGGATGCGATCTCATCCGCCAATTGCCCCCGATACTGATCCAAATGCCCCGCCGACAAAAACTCTTCCGCCACACAGGACTGATGGAGTCGCGCATCATAGCCATCGCGACGGGCTACATTGGTAAATCGCATCACCTGACTGAGAGACCGCAGGTGCTCAGGGCTACCGTAACCTGCCAACTCACAATCAGCCAGTAGCGCCAATGAACAGGCAATTAGCCCACCCCCAGCACTAGGTGGCGGATTGGTCAGTAACTGAGTGCCATGGTAGTCAAGGCACAATGGCTGACGCTCTATCACCCGGTATCGCTCAAAATCCTCAACCGTCAGATACCCACCTTTAGAGGCCGTCACCTGGGCGGCCATGGCCTGCCAAAAGGCGTCTATACCCTGGTTTACCAAACGCTCCAGGGCATCAGCAAAAGCAGGCATATGCAATATTTCCCCCGCCTTCAATAACTGACCTTGGGGTGCATACATCGCTCGCGCCCCGGGTGTTGCCAGCAAAATAGGCTTAAGCACACCATATACATAGGCCAGAAACCCATTGACCACCACACCCCGACGCGCCAGATAAATGGCTGGGGCAACGACCTTCCCTAAGGGCAATCGACCCAGGCGCTGATGGACATGCACCAGCCCCTTCAACACCCCTGGCACAGCCATGGCCCCTAAGCCAATGTGAAACTCCTGCACCGTATCGCCAAAATCTGCACAGATGGGATAGAAATCTAGCGGATGCTCCAAAGTTTTATCAGCAGGCGTTTGGGTGAAAAAATCAAAAAGTACATGCTCACCCGCTCCTGTATGGGCCAGTAGAAAGCCACCGCCCGCCAGGGATGTCAGCACCGACTCAGCCACACAGGAGGCCAGCACCCCCGCCACTGCTGCATCAAAAGCATTGCCCCCTTGCTTCAGCATTTCTACAGCAGCCGCTGCCGTCTTCCCATGGCCCGCCGCGACGACTCCACCCATAGAACCTCTCCATTTCCATCGATAGTCAACGTAGCAGAAATGGAACAAGACGCAATCAGCGGGAAGCATATGCCACAAAAGACTGCTGATCGATCAGTGATTTAATCAAAATTCGTGAAGGTTACATATTTTATACAAAAACCTGTTTTACCTGACATGACTGCATCTCTTAACCAGGAGTAAGTTTATGGTTTAACCTCCTGAAAAAACAACCCAAAATCTCACCCAGAGGTAACTCCAGGGCTCCTTAAAGAGAGAAGTATACACTCTCAGGCATTGTTAACTTTGGTCTACAAGCCCCTAACCGGCAACACAATGATCTATATTGTCATTGAAGCGAAATGACATCGCTTCCCTGGCAGATAAAACAGCTAGAGAAAACAACAAAGAGGTAACGCTGTTGCATATTCTGTCTCGTCTAACCCAACACCCAACGGGTCAAGCTGATACATCCTATCGCTGACATTTTGGGAGCCATGCTGAAGTTGTTGAGTAAGATGCTCAAAGGGCCATTGCCAACAACAAGACGTATCTCCAAGTCCTAGCGAACGATTAGAAAGGATGTTCCTTAGGAAGACGGTTGGGTGTTGTGCTTTTAAAGTCTTTAAACACGACTCTTCTCGCAAAGCCAGGGAGATACATAGCGCCCCGTTTCTTTCCTGAGATTGTTAACTTTGGTCTACAAAACACCCACAGAATTCAAGGCAGGCTATATTGATATTGAAGCGAAATGACATCGCTTCCCTGGCAGATAAAACAGCTAGAGAAAACAACAAAGAGGTAACGCTGTTGCATATTCTGTCTCGT
>NZ_QXHD01000004.1:152634-157804 GCF_011009555.1 Adonisia turfae CCMR0081
CATTACAGGCCCAGGGGACATCCTTGGTGAAGCTGGTGGAGACCAGTCGCGATCGCAGCGGCATCCGTGGTGGTTTTGAGACCAGTCGCTCTTTGGCGATTCGCCCTGGCGATCAGGTGCGCCGTGAAGGAGATCCCCAAGATTGGGCCCCCTACGGGGTTGTTACCATCGATCCTCGTGCCCGCACGGTCACCCTCAATCACCCAGACTTTGCCCTGCCTAACCCGGTTGTGCCCTTAAGCGAAGTTTATAAAGTTAATAGCTCAGCCTTTGCAACTGTTTTGACCCAGCGTCAGCATTGGCAAGATCTATACCAGCTATTAATTGAGCCCATGGCAGATTTGCTGCCCAGCGACCCCAATGCCCGAGTTGTTTTTGTCCCCCAAGAGCAGCTTTTCCTGGTGCCCTTTCCAGCCCTTCAGGCAAAAGATGGCAGCGACCTAATTGAACATCACACCATTCTCACAGCTCCAGCCATCCAGGTTCTAGGGTTAACCAGTGACAGCGATAACGAGGCGGTTGCTAGTCAACCCCTGGTGGTGGGCAATCCTAGCCCCATGCCCCAACGGTTACAGCCCTTGCCCCACGCCGGTATCGAAGCCCATGGCATTGCTGATCTGTTGTCTACATCGGCACTGATCGGTGAGGCAGCGACAGAAACGGCAATTAAACAACAGTTGTCCACCGCATCGCTGATTCACCTGGCCACCCACGGTTTCTTTAATGAATCCAATCCTTTGCAAGGCTCGCTGGCCTTTGCCCCCACGGCTAACCAGGACGGCTTCCTCACCGCCGAAGAAATACTCGGGCAATCGCTACAGGCTGACTTGGTGGTGCTCAGCGCCTGTGATACTGGACGTGGGCAGATTACCGGTGATGGCGTAATTGGTCTATCTCGGTCATTTTTAGCAGCTGGAGCCAATAATGTCATGGTTTCCCTATGGCAGGTGCCCGATGATGCCACTGCCCAGCTGATGATTGAGTTTTACCGACAGCGACAGGCGTTAGACAACGCCCAAGCCCTGCGACAGGCAATGCTGGCAACCCGTGAACAGTATAAAGATCCGGCTGCCTGGGCTGCTTTTACCCTGATTGGTGCCATAGAGTAATGAGATATTAATTGTTTTTCTCCTGTCTCCTGGCCCAACTTAGTTTTTCCCGCTTAAGTCGATACCCATTTTTCAGCCATTTCTATTAGCGTCATCTGGGGGATTTATCAGGATTATCTCAGCTTGCCTAGATACAGTCATGACAGTTAAAAAAGTTCTAATCTGTGCTGTCACCCTCTGTGCGTTGTTCTAATGAAATTTGATCCAGGTTGCATTCAATTTCGCCTCACTGCTGGCATGGTATTGGCATCTATCCTTGGCTTTGGTGGTATGACCGCCTGGAGCAATTTTAGAATGCAGCAAATTCTGATTAAGGGGCATAAGGAAAATGCCCTGGAGATTGCCGAGCGCTTTGGCCAGGATGTTGCTTGGATGGACGAAACAATGCCATCCACCATGGCCCTGGAAAAGGTGATCAACTACCGCTCAACTGCGGATACGGCCATTTGGATTCGTTCCCCAGAAGGAGAGCTCGTTGCCCAGTCCGATACCCTTGAAATGGGGTCTTGGAAGAAAGATGGCCTGGCAGAAGACGTGTTAGATCTGCCTCCCCAAAGTCGACTGGAAAGTGTCAATATTCAGGGCCGACAGCTAATTGTTTGCATTAGTCCCCTGGAGGTGAGGGGGAATCTCGTAGGAGATCTGTTTGTAATTGATGACATTACCCAAAACCAGCGCAGTTTTGCGGCGGTTAATCGTGATTTGACCCTGGCTAGCATTTTGGTCATTGGTCTATCCGCCATTGTGATTGCCATCTATGTGCGTCAGTCCATCAAGCCGATTTGTAAGATGAATGAGCTGGCGGCCAATGTGTCCCCTGACAATCTGGCAGATACGCATCTGGAATTTGACCGGGCTCCGACCGAAGTGCGGGATCTGGCTCAGGCATTCAACATGATGCTGGGCAGACTGTCAGCAGCCTGGGATCAGCAGCGTCGTTTTGTCAGCGATGTGTCCCATGAGCTGCGCACTCCCTTAACTCTGGTACACGGCTATTTGCAAAGTACCTTACGTCGTTGCAATACCCTGACTGAACCCCAGCGAGAGGGGCTGGAAATTGCGGCTGCGGAAGCGGACCGGACAATTCGTCTCCTACAGGATTTGCTGGATTTGGCGCGGGCCGATGGTGGCCATATGCGGTTCCACATTGAACGGTTGCCGCTAAAGGACATGGTTTTGAACACCATTGAAATGTGCGGTTATTCTAGCGATCGGGTCAAGGCTGATATTCAAAGCTCAGGTATCGATGCCAGGGCCGATCGCAATCGCTTGAAGCAGGTGTTAATTAATTTGATTAGCAATGCCGTCAAATACTCTGAAGCCAGTACGGTGGTTACCGTACGATTAAGGCAGGAAGACGAATGGGCAGTGATTCAGATTTGCGATCGCGGTCGCGGTATTCCCATGGCTGACCTCAGTCAAATTTTTGAGCCCTTTTACCGAGTGGATGAAGACCGTTCACGGGTCACCGGGGGCACCGGTCTTGGATTATCCATCGTTAAAACTTTAGTTGAAGGCATGCGAGGAAAAATTAAGGTACAGTCCAAGCCAGGTGAAGGTAGTATATTCACCGTCAGCCTACCTTCGTAGTCAGGTTATCCCTGGAGTCAATCATCATGACAGAACCCTCAGCCAAAATATTAGTCATAGAGGATGAGACCCAACTTGCCAAGTTTGTGCAAATGGAACTCTCTTACGAAGGCTATGATGTGGCCGTAGCTAACGATGGCCTGTCCGGTCTCATGGCCGCCCGCGACAACATGCCAGATTTGATTTTGCTCGACTGGATGATGCCAGGATTGGCTGGCGTAGAAGTTTGTCGCCGTCTGCGCAGCACTGGCGCACAGATGCCGATCATTTTCTTGACAGCGAAAGATGACGTGGCCGATCGAGTGGCTGGGCTAGATGCCGGAGCGGATGATTACGTCGTTAAGCCTTTTAGCATTGAAGAATTATTGGCTCGTGTCCGTGCCCACCTGCGCCGCAACGATCCCCAAGAAGCAGAATCGTTACAGTTTGAAACCCTCACCCTCAACCGCAAGACTCGCGAAGTGTTTCGGGGTAACCGTGGCATTGAGCTAACGGCAAAAGAATTTGACTTATTAGATTACCTGATTGCCCATCCTCGGCAGGTACTGACCCGCGACCAGATTTTAGAAAAAGTCTGGGGCTATGATTTCATGGGGGATTCCAACATCATTGAGGTCTACATTCGCTACCTGCGGTTGAAGCTAGAGGCAGAGGGCGAAAAGCGTTTGATCCAGACTGTGCGCGGTGTGGGTTACGTTCTGCGGGAGTGATTCGTTGAACCCAACCACCATTGAACTTGACCTGATCCGCATTGCCTGGGCCTTGGGGCTAGCTGCTGTCGCCATTGGATTATCTTTTTGGCAACAGCTGGGCCTGGCTAGCACCCTGACCCTGGCCACTCTGCGCACCGTGGTGCAGCTGTTTGCGGTTGGGATTTTTCTATCCATTGTGTTTACCCTCCGCAGTCCGGGGCTGATTATCCTGGTACTGCTGGTGATGACAACGGTTGCCGCGCTGACTGCCCGCAACCGCATTGGTAAAGACATTCCTCGGCTGATGCTATGGCTGTGGGGGGCCATTTTAACCAGCACGGCCCTGACGATTACCTATACCATGACGGTCGTGGTGCGTCCTGAGCTCTGGTATGAACCCCGCTATCTCATTCCCCTAACCGGTATGGTGCTGGGCAATTCTCTGACAGCGGCGTCTTTGACGGGTGAGCGTTTAGTCAGTGCCCTCCGCAACCATCGTGGTGAGATTGAAACCCACCTGAGTTTGGGGGCAACCCCGAGTCAAGCGATCGCAACCTATCGCAGGGAGGCCATTAAAGCCGGTCTGATTCCCACAGTTAATTCCATGATGGTTGTTGGTCTGGTCACCCTACCCGGCATGATTACGGGCCAAATTTTAGGGGGAGCTGACCCCCTGAATGCCGCGCTTTACCAGATGTTGATTATGTTTATGTTGGCCTTTGCAACACTCACCACTGCCATCTTGGTTGCCTATGCCATCAAGCGACAGTTTTTTAATCAAGCCATGCAACTCATTGATCCTAAAAAACAGAAGTAGAGTTGGAAAAGTCTGTTGAGATGGCTGATGCCATCCAGGGTAGGGGCATTCCCTTGTGGATGCCCTGCGGTACCGGGCGCGATCAGTCAGGATTTTGTATTAGAGGTCAGGGGTCAGTGAGGTCCTGGATTCTGACACCGGAATGTGCACTTAAACCAAAACAAACATCTCACTCGTCATATCAGTGACAACCACGTTATTTACCTGAGCCAGGGTCTCTCCATCTACAGAGATCACTGTGGCATCACCGCTCTGCCCTAAGGAAAGATCAGCATAGGTTAGTCCATCGGCTAAACCAATCAAGTCAATCCCGACTTCAAAATCTCGAATAATATCTCTGCCTTCTCCAGCAGCCAGGATAAACCTATCCGCACCGCTACCTCCAGAAAAATTATCTCCAGTGAGAATATCGTTGCCTAAGCCACCCCGTAACAGATCATCGCCATCATCACCCCAGATCAAATCATCACCCGCGCCACCAAAGAGAGTATCATTGCCCCCTTTGCCCCCGATGCGATCGTTACCAAGACGGCCCCAGATAACATCATCGCCACCAACCCGACCACCCGGATCTCTCCGATTATGATCGCCGCGCAATATGTCATCACCATCACTACCTAAAATCTGATCATCACCTAAACCACCCGCAGTGGGTTGAGTATTATCACGAACTTCAATACTGTCATTACCAGGAGTTCCTATACCTAAAGTGTTGTTGTCAGGGTTGTTTATGGGTGGCTGCGGCTCTGGCTTAGGAGTGGGCTCTTGAGGCTGAGGTGTTGGTGTAGGAGAAGGTGTTGGTGTAGGAGAAGGTGCGGGTATAGGCGGTGATGGCAGGTCTGGCTGCGGTAAGTCGGGTTGAGGGGCTGGCGTAGGAACAGGGGGCTCCGGAATAGGCGTAGGTGTGGGAGCAGGGGGTAGCGGAACAGGGGGCTCCGGAATAGGCGTAGGTGTGGGAGCAG
>NZ_QXHD01000004.1:157814-160472 GCF_011009555.1 Adonisia turfae CCMR0081
ATTCCCTCCAAATCACGCATATCGCCGAGACCCGTAGGTTGGCGTTGAGCCTGCGAAACCCAACACTCCGCCAATTGTCCTCGCGATCGCAATTTACCAATGAACAATTGCGATCGAATAAATGTACACCATTCATTCCTAAAGGTTGGCATTGGGAGATTTCGGCAAGTCGGGTTTCATAAATTCAACCCGACCTACTGTTTGAAATCTTCGTTACGTCACCACAATAACTATTTCTAGGCTGAGCTAGCCAGGACAGCAGTTGCACTCATCTGTTTTTCCTGAACTAGGGCTGATGACGGATGATATTTTCCAGGCGGCTGAATTGTAGAGGTTACTGTAAACAAAGCTATCCGTTTGCAACAAAGACGCAGAAATTACAAACAAAACTTTAGCTAGTGAACACAATGGGAAGTAGGCACTCGCACAATCGGAGGTCAACCCCATGGTCGTCCAAGATACACCCACCACACCCACCGCTGCGCCTGCCTACGAAACTACCACCCAAACCATTGCCAAAGAACTACTGGCCCAAACCCAAGAGCGCCAGGGTTGGCTCGGCCAAATTCGCGATCGCATCCAACTCCACGACCAGCTACTCGGCTTCGCCATGGCCAATCCTGGCCTGCGCGTTCAATTATTTCGCCTGATCGACTGTCTCCCGGCCCTCTCCGATAAAACCGAAATCGCCCGTCATATGGATGATTATCTAGGGCAAGACATCGTTGAGCTACCCGCCCCCCTCAAAGCGCTGCTCAACTTTACCCAACCCGATTCAGTGCCTGGTCATCTGGCGGCCACCACCTTCTCCACAACAGTCGCCACACTGGCCAAAAAATATATTGCAGGCGAAACGATCGACCAAGTTTTTAAGAGTTTAAAGCACCTTAAAAAACAAAATCTCACCTTTACCCTCGATCTATTGGGTGAAGCTGTTATTACTGAAACAGAAGCCGAAGATTATCTCAATCGTTATTTGTTGTTAATGGAACAATTGGCTACACGCTTTCCTACTCAGCCGGTGTCCCCTGAGCGAAGTCGAAGGGAACGCCTACCCAACGCTCAAGTTTCAGTCAAGCTAACGGCCTTTTATTCCCAATTTGATCCTCTAGACCCCATCGGCACCCAAAC
Source organism: Adonisia turfae CCMR0081 (assembly GCF_011009555.1). Taxonomy (GTDB): domain Bacteria; phylum Cyanobacteriota; class Cyanobacteriia; order Phormidesmidales; family Phormidesmidaceae; genus Leptothoe; species Leptothoe turfae. Next base: position 158,946 of record NZ_QXHD01000004.1, read on the forward strand.
TAAGGTTAGCGAACGTGTCCGCAAATTGTTGCGGAAAGCTGGGGAGTTAGGTATCGCTGTCCATTTTGACATGGAACAATATGTCTACAAAGATCTTACCCTGGCAATTCTGAAAGATGTGTTGATGGAAGATGAATTTCGTCAGCGTAGCGATATTGGAATGACCCAACAGGCTTATTTAAGAGACAGTTATCAAGACTTGAAAGAGATTCTTCAGTGGGTGGCTGAGCGCGGTACTCCCCTCACCGTCAGGCTGGTTAAAGGTGCCTATTGGGACCAGGAGATGATCAAGGCTATCCAGCATGGCTGGGCACCGCCGGTTTATCGTCATAAAGTTTCGACCGATGCCAATTTTGAACGGATGACTCAGCTACTGTTGGAAAATCATCAGGTAGTGTACGCCGCGATTGGTAGCCATAATGTGCGATCGCAAGCCCATGCCATGGCCATTGCCGATGCCCTGCAAATTCCCAAACGCTGCATTGAGCTGCAAGTTCTTTATGGCATGGCCGATAAGCTTGCTGTTGCTCTAGCCAAGCGCGACTATCGTGTCCGTGTCTATTGCCCCTACGGTAAACTCATCCCTGGCATGGCCTACCTGATTCGTCGCCTGCTGGAGAACACCGCCAATACCTCATTCCTGCGGCAAAGGTTAGACGCAACACCGATAGAAGATCTCCTGGCTAAACCCACCTTTGCCGAAGTCGATGTGCAACCTGCTGACCCTGTCCCTGTGGAACAATTTGCCAATGCTCCCGATACTGACTATGCGCAGCGATTGGCCAGACAAACGGCCCAGCAGACACTAACTCAGGTTCGTAATCAGTTGGGCCAAACCCATTGGTCTTGGGTGAATGGGCAATACCTACCAACGGAAATCCTGGTGCCGTCGGTGAACCCTTCGAATCCTGTCGAGATTGTGGGGCAGATTGGCTTGCTGGATACGAACCAGGCGGATATGGCTGTTGCCGCTGCTAAGGCTGCCGTTGCCAGCTGGCGACATACCCCAGTTTCAGAACGAATCGCCTGTCTGCATCGTGCAGGTGAATTGATGGCAGCTCGCCGTGCAGAATTGGTTGCCTGGATTGTTTTAGAGGTCGGTAAACCGTTGCGAGAGGCGGATGCGGAAGTGTCAGAAGCGATCGATTTCTGTCATTATTATGCTGATGAGATGGAGCGGCTGGAGCAGGGAAAAGCAGCTGATCTGCCTGGGGAGACAAATCGATATCGCTATTTCCCAAGGGGGATTGCGCTGGTAATTTCGCCGTGGAATTTTCCGCTTGCGATCGCAACTGGCATGACCGTTGCTGCCCTTGTCACTGGCAATTGCACCTTGCTCAAACCTGCTGAAAATTCCGCAATTATTGCTGCTAAACTAGCTGAGATTTTAATCGCAGCCGGTTTCCCTCCAGGTGTTTTCCAACTGTTATTTGCTAAAGGTTCGACCGTAGGGGCCCATCTCGTTCAACATCCCGACATTCACCTGATTGCATTTACGGGGTCCAGGGAGGTGGGTTGTCGTATTTA
>NZ_QXHD01000004.1:160482-165776 GCF_011009555.1 Adonisia turfae CCMR0081
AATCTACCACCCCTATCAGCTGGCGGGCACCACCAGTGATGATTTGGTGGGTAAAACGGTGAACCTTTATGTGGACAACAACCAAAAGCCCATTGCAACAACAACGGTTAATGGGAATAACCAGTGGGCTTTTCAGTCCGTCTTTTTAGCCGTGCCTAAGCCCCAGATGCGTCGGCTGAAGGTGGTTGCGGGGGAGGCTACGGATATGGCGTCTCTAACCCTTACCCCCTACATTGAGAAACATCCAGGGGGCCAGAAGCTTGCGCTTAGTGCCAGTGTTGGGTCTGGAGGGTCAAATCGAGCCAGTGATGTCAAACTTGTCCGCGACCGTTTAGTGGTCCTGGGATATGACTTTGCGGCAGGCAACTCCATGAATAATCTGATCCAGGCTATTCAGCTATTTCAGTCTGCGATCTCAGGCAGTACCACACTTCGAGGTGATGGGCGAGTGGATGTCGGGGGTAAAACCCAGCAGTTTTTAGAAGCCGCGAATGCCCCCAAATGGATGCGGATGCCAGGCCAGGGGGTGGGCTTTTATAACGTGGAAGTGTTAGACCAGCCAGGGGATAGCCATGACTATGGTATCGATTGGATTAGCAATGTGATTCGATCAGCCGGTATTCACTATGAGCTGGCCTATCGTAAAAATCGTTCAGAGATTGCCCCCATGGCCGTTAATGATGTCAGTCTCCCCAAGGGAGGGCGCACGCCGGATCATTCTGGTCATCAAAGCGGCAATGCGGGGGATATCGTGCTACCCCGTAAGGGAGGACGGTTTGGCGGCACAAGATGGTCTAATGCTAACTACGATCGCAATGCAACCGAGGCCATCTTAAAGGCGTTACGAGCACAACCTTGGGTCGATAAGAGGACTCTGTATTTCAACGATCCCGCTCTGATTAGCAAAAGGCTATGCCGACGCGCAGGCGGCCATGATGATCACATTCATTTTGAGATCAATGTGCCCCCGCAGGTCTAATGTGGTTGCTAGTGAGGGCGCTAGGCGCTGACAGGTTGACCAATGTCATGTTGAAAGACGGCATGGACATCTAACAATAGCAGGGTGCGATCGCTGTCCTTATCCTTTTCAGACACAATCGCCATGTGACTAATCCAGTTTGTCTTGTGGTCAAACGGGGGTTCCAGGGATACTGGTTTGAAGAGGGTCAAGGGGAGTTCTATCAAGTCGGGTGGCTCCTCCAAGGCGATGCCCCATAGCTCCTTTTGAGGGGTGCGAACAACCACTAGAAAGGGAGCATGATCAGGTGAGGCTTCAGCCGTCTTACCGACTTCTCTATGTAAATTTAAGAGCCGGACTGTGTGGGAGCCCAACTGCACTAAGCCAATGCCCACAGTTCCCCCTTGAGTAGGGGGTGGGCAGTTAACAATTTTCAGAATGGACATCATGGGCAAGGCAAACCAGTAGCCACCTACGTCAAAGGTGATAAATCGTTCTATCTCTGGTGTGTTGTTATCCATAGGGAGGAGTACAGGGGAGCGGTGGGTCTTCAAGGCGTTTGAAAACGCCCTATCGATAAAAGATGGGGCTATGTTGCGGAATGTTCGCAATTTAATGCTTAAGCGTCCGGCGTTAAGACATTGTTAATGGTTTCAATCAGCTGAGGCATCAAATAGGGCTTGGTTAAATAGTTATCGGCCCCCAAAGACTGAGCCAGGTGACGATGTTTATCCCCTGTTCGGGACGTGAGCATAATCGTTGGCACCGATGCAACGGTTGGGATTCTCTGGCGCGCTCTTAGAAAATCAAAGCCATTCATGCCTGGCATTTCTAAGTCACACAAGATAACTGTCACTGGCGTGTGCTCTAATTTTTGTAACGCCTCATTGCCTTCTTTAGCTTGGATAACCCGATAGCCAGCCTTTTGTAATCCCTGGGCTAGGGTATTACGCACCGTAATGGAATCATCAACGATTAAGATCGATTGTTTCTCTAGAGTCGATGGTTCAGCTTGATGGCCTGGAGGAGGAGAACTTACGGTTGATGTTTGAGAAGACTGTTGTAAAACATTCACCGTTAACAGACTGCCATCAATGACCAGGCTGAGACGACCATTGGGGAGAATGCTACAGCCATAGAAATACTCGGGGGTAAAGGCCATATCTCCCAGGGAGCGAATGACGAGTTCTTGTTCTCCCAAAAGATGATCGCATTCTAGACCCAAGATCTTATCTTGGTGTCGCATAATCAAAATTGGACTGGATATATCGGCTGTCTGGTCTGTTCTTTGCCAATGGCTATGGGGAAGTTTGGCGTTGTAGTTGAGGGCATCTGCAAGGGAAATGACGGGCACTAAATATTCTTTACCTTCCAGCTCCCAGCTCAGCATTTTTCTCTCATTACGGGTACTTAACTGCTCAGGTTTAGGAACGAGAATTTGCTCAATGGCATCGGTCATAAAGGTATATAGTGTTTCACCTGTTTGACAGAGCAACAATCTGGCAATTGTTAAATGAGTCGGAAGCTCCAGGGTGAAACAGGTTTCTTGGTCAGGTTTATGGGTGACCGTCACCCTGCCGTGGAGGGGATATATTTGAGCCCGTACCGCATCGAGCCCAAACCCTCGCCCTGAGATGTCATTAACTTGCGCTGATGTTGAAAAACCTGGCTCAAAGATTAGTTCGCTGATTTGGTCAGATGTTAGTTGTTGAGCCTCATCTGCTGTGATCAGTTGTTGGTAGATCGCTTTTTCCCGAATGCTATCAAGGTTAAGACCACGACCATTATCTCGCACAGTGATGCTGAGGTGGTGCCCTTCTTGTTTTGCGGATAGCGTGATTTTAGCGTCTTCTATCTTTCCCTGCTGTTTACGCTCTGATGCTTTTTCGACACCGTGGTCAAAGGCATTGCGGATCAGGTGCAAGAGGGGTTCATAAAGTTTGTCAGCGATCATCTTATCGACAAGGACATGACCACCTTCAATCAATAGCTCTACGGGTTTGCCTTGTTGAGCCACTAAGCGCCCTAAAACTTGGTGAAAACGTTGAAACACATTGTCGATGGGCTGCATTCTCGCTGTGACCACGGTTTCTCGTAGAGTTTTAATTAACCGCTGCTGTTTTTCAACGGCCTGAGTGTTCTGGCGCACAAACAGTTCAATGGCTTCAGCGTTTTCTATTTGCTGCACTAAGGTGTCCAAGGACGCCTGGACTTGCAGCTGAAGTTCGCTGTAGTTGTCGAATTCTAATGTATCGAACTGGTATTCAGTGCTGCGGGTGGTGGGGTGGGCGAGGGTGCTATTGCTGGCTTGGTTGAGTAATTTGGTTAACTGTTGTTGTTGCTGCTCTAGTCGGTTGAGTAGGGCCTTACTGGCGGTTGCTAATTGCTGATTGTGAAGGGCCTGCCGATTTTGCTGGGTTAATAAATCACCAATGGCATAGTTAATTTGGTCCAGGTGAGCAACGGATATTTTAAGGTTGGAGACATGTAAGGTCGGAATACTGGAGGTTTTAGGAGCCGATCTAGGAACAGGTAAGTCAGATAGTAGGGGGGCATCTGTCCTGGAGTCACTGTTGTCTAAACCAGCCCCCCCCTGGTGGGTTGCAAATAAAGCATTCGTTTCAGCGATCGCAACTGATTCTGACGTTGTCAATAGATCGTCCAATGTCCCTTTGTTGGCTGCTCCTTGCTCAGGAATGGACGGAGGTGAGTTGGGGCGGCGGCTGGGGGCGGCTGTCTGAGGGCCCTGCGATTTAGTCGCAGTTTGATGTTTCGCTGTCGTCCCTGGAATCGGCTGGTTTAAAGCATTCCACACCTGTCCTAACCAATTGTTCTTGGCGGACTTGGGGGGAGTGGCCAATTTTTTGAGCATTAAGCTGGGTTCACCGCCGCGATTGCGATCGCCGTCCAAGACAAGCCGCTGGCCAGCGCGGTAGTCGTCTAGGGCAATCTGGGCAATTTGCACCACCAGATCAGGCCGACACTCCAGTGCTTTGAGCGTGGTTTGAACAATTGCTCCAAACCCTGGCAGATTAAACGACTCGGCTAAACCACCAAAAACATCCGCCTGGGAGCGCAATAAAGACCTAAGATTTTCTGGATCTGGCGTTTCCAGGGCCACTTCTAATTGCCGGAGACGTTGCGTGATGCCTTTCTCAAAAACTGACCGGGTAATATCCACCCCCAGCTCACTCGATGTGGGTAAATAACCATCCTGTCCAAACCGACTGCCCAGATGTTTTTCCAACTTAGAGACCACATCTGCCATGCGCTCCAAAATGCTGGGCTCATCAATCTGGGCCTCTGCTATTTGGGCCGAAAGTAGCAACTGTAAGCAGCCATAGCCCTCAAAAATGAGTGATTCTATGGCAGGAGTGAGGGAGGCATTGGGACTACACAATGCCCTAAACACATTCTCTAGGGAATGGGTGGTTGTTTTAATGTGGTCTAATCCGACACTGGCAGCGGCTCCTTTCAGAGTATGGGCTATTCGCATCAATGCATAGACCTTCTGGACACCAAAATCCTGGCTGAGGGTTTGCAGCTCACCGTCCATTTGCTGAAGCAACTCGGAGGCTTCTTGCAAAAAGTAAGAGGGTACCTGCTGGGAATGCACGGAATCAGAAGTCATCATTCACTGAAAACGAGATTTTTATGGCATGTAAAAGTCTGGTAGCGCCCTGGGATTAGGTTAAACAAAGGACGCTACGATGTTCGACTGTTAGAACACTGATTCAGTGCCCGTACTGGCTTGAAGCGCCTTGGCAGTCGTTAACAGTTGATGAATGGATAGGGTTAACTGTTCTGAATTTTTCGAGGTTTGAGCAGCGGTGGTGGTGGCTTCTGTCACGGTGGCCGTCACCCCCTTAAACTCATCGGCCTGTTGGTGTGTGGCTTCGGTGATTTCCTCAATCAAGTTACTGATCTGGCCGGTAGCTTCTACAATTTCCGTCAAATTACGACGGGTGTCGGTGACCAGATTGGTGCCTTCCGCCACCTGCTGGATACCCGTTTCCATAGCGGTTGAAACCTCTGCGGTACCCACCTGAATTTCCTGCACTAGCTGTTCAATTTCGGTGGCTGCTTCAGCAGATTGTCGGGCTAGCGATCGCACTTCGTCCGCGACAACGGCAAAGCCGCGACCATATTCCCCTGCGCGGGTGGCTTCGATAGAGGCATTCAGTGCCAGTAGCTGGGTTTGAGTGGTGAATTGACTGATCAGACTGACCACCTTCGAGATTTTCTGGGACGACTCACTCAGCCGTTTAATGCGCTGGTTAGTATCGGCTACGGTGGAGCGAATGGTCATGATGCCATCAACCGTGCGGTTCATGGC
>NZ_QXHD01000004.1:165786-168657 GCF_011009555.1 Adonisia turfae CCMR0081
GTTTTTCTGGTATGTTTTCAACGGCTTGATTGTCCACTAAAGTTAGGGTGTGATACATATCAGCTCTTTCGGCATCGATAATAGCCAGTCCAGCTTCACGACCATCCGTAGATGGGTTCAAGTGATTCAGAAGGTCCTCATAGTAGTAGTTGGGTGCCCCTAAAGTCAGCTGAGAAGCCAGTGTATATCGGGAAGAGTTTCTAGCCTCATATACGACTTCTAACGTGGCTTTATTACAGTTCTGAAAGAAGAGTAGTTCAACTCGTCCATCAACAGCTCGATTGAAGTTGGCTACGACATCAGTAAACTGATCAACACCCATCCAGGTTCGTGGTTGATTATTCACTTGGTGATCGTCAGGGCTAATTTCGTTGATTTTTCCACCATGTCCGACAACAATGATAGCCCAATGGTCTGCTTCAAATGTTTGATAGGCCCAGTCGAGATAAGCTGCTAAGGCAGATGCATTACTACTGTCTTCTCCTGATACATCGATTTCAGTAACGGTGCCACCAATGATTTGACGTCGCCGCATATTGGCAGCTCCCCAGTAGTCTGATTGTATAGCTACGGCAGCTGTAGACTGTTGGGTGCCACGGACTAACATTTCTACAATGGGTTCACCAAACTGAGAGAGATTATTGTCGTAGGGCATCCAGTATAAAACCACCCACGGGTGGGTTTTAGGAGTTATGGCAAAGGCTGAGCCTTTGCTGATGGAGCTAGCCAGGCAAGATGTCCCAACGACCAGGTATTGACAGAATTTTCTGCGCTGCATAGGAATTCTTATACGATCGCAAACCTTTTTATCGATACTTTCTAACTTCACTCCAACAGATTTGGAGTGCCTTATTGCCAGTTACCGACTAAAACTAAAGGTGCCCATTTCCCTGGATGGCCACCGAGCTCGGCATTGATGAGATCAATTTGGGCCTTTTGTAATGCCTGTGCTTTGCTAATATTTGGGTCCTGAAGATAGCTATAAAATTGAGAACTGAACGTTGCTGCCGCCTTGTCATTTAAGTTCCATAGGGATGCGATCGCACTTCTAGCACCGGACTGAATAGCAACACCAGCAAGCCCTAAAGTAGCTCGATCATCGCCAGTGGCAGTTTGGCAGGCGGTTAGGGTAATCAGGTCGAGAGGTTCATTATTAGTGGAAGAATCGGAGATTAGGGCTTCCAGTTGCTCAAATGTAATTTCTTCGGCTTTATCATCTTTCTCTGCATTAGGGCCAGTAATGACAAAAGTTTCCTCAGGGACAGTGCTAAATTGTCCGTGGGTGGCGAGGTGCAGAATCGAGTAGCGAGTCTCTTGTAATGCCGTTTTGAAGCGATCAATAGTGAACTCTTCATTGAGTAAGGTTTTACTATCGGGTAGTAAGTCTGCAATTGCAGCAAGTTCATTATCTACCAAGTCGAGCTCCTTAAAATCTCGGCCACTCTCAGTAACGATGTCTAAATTTGAACCAACGGCAAGTACTTTGATATCTCTCTTGGGGGCGCGAGGAGCTGTCAAACTGAGAGAGGGTGTGGTTGCGATCGCATATTTCTCAACAAGATAACGGTTGCCATCATGCAGAGCCGACATTGGAATATTGCGTAGAAAACTATCCTGGATAAACACCAATGTTTGGGTATCTTCTAAGTACGGTTCTATCGGCAAGAGTAGTTTTTCATAAAGCCTTTGACCAAAAGAAGCATAGTATGTCTTAAAGGGAACAAAGTTTGTCAGTTCGGAGCGAAATTTCCCGGCCAGGCTCTCTAGTGTTTCATTATTGCCCTCAACCCAGACGACGGCAGGATCGCTTTTCGGTGGATTGACAATTAAAGCAGTGTGATTTCGAACAACAATAGAAGTAATAATGGTTGTCTGGGAATCATTAGCAAGTAAGCGATCGCGAGCATTCTCAGAAGCTACTAACACACAGTTATCACCAAAAAAGTTTTGCAATTCTGCCAGTCTGAGGGAATCGACAGTCTGCAGGGTTTCATCAATATTGGGAGCAGTATTAGGTGTTACTTGCTTGTCTATTTGAGAACCAGGACCAGGGGGTAACTGTAGCTCAATGTATTGACGATAAATAGGAGCAACGGTATCACGGAAGTCGAATTGTAGATCACGGTTTGCGGTGAGAATGCTAGTGCGAATGTCTTCTAAAGTATTGATGGATTGTTTATAGAAGGCAAGGGCCTGCCCTCTTTGCGCCTGTTCCCTATAGATACGGCCCATCTGCCATTCCCAAAGGTATAGACTATCGGTAGACTCCAGAGCATCACTGGCCACTAGCTGGGCCTGGTTGGTTAACCGAACGGCTTCGGCCCAGTTGCGCTGACATTCTGCCAGGTGGCCTAGCTCTCCCAAAGCAAAGGATTTTGCCCGTTCATCTTGGATATGTTCGGCAATCTGGAGACCGATTTCTAACCAGGTTTTGACTTGGGGCTTGGTCTGAGATTTGTCTATGCAGGCAAAGTCTTGTGACGGTAGATGGTAAGACTTGGCTAGGGTAATGGCTGCATAGGCCGTTTCGCGACTGGGGGGCAATTGGGGAATGAGCTGGGCCAGGCGATTTTGAGAAGTGGTTGAGATCGCATCCCCCCGATTTAAGGAAACGATACTTAAGTGAGATCGCATTTCGGCTGCGATGTTGCCCTGTGTCTGGGCTAACTCAATCGCCGTGGTAAAGGCATCGGTGGCATCAGCTTTCAGCTGCGCAGATTCGTTTTTTAACCGTTCAGAAATCGGTTCATTGGCCTGATCGAGACCGAGTTGGGCCGCTGCCTCGGCCCGGCGCTGTTTAAGTCGGGACCAACGGACATAGGTATTACCCAAACTGTTGAGCATAGAGGCATGGTACTGGGCTAGGTCAGG
>NZ_QXHD01000004.1:168667-170096 GCF_011009555.1 Adonisia turfae CCMR0081
ACCCCAGACGCGCCCGCTTCGTAGAGTCGTCGTCGATCTGACGCCTGGGCCTTCGCCGTTAAAAAAATAATCGGAATCTTTGCCGTTATTGGATTCTTCTGCAATGCCGCCAGCGTCGCCAGACCATCCATACCCGGCATCGCCACATCCAACAAAATCACATCAGGGAGAGTGGCGATCGCCACATCCAACCCCGCCTCACCCGAATTCGCCGTCGTCACAGACCAATCCGTATTCAACGTCAGACCAATTTTGGCAACGGTCTGAATATCAGTCTCATCATCAATCAACAAAACCGTACGACAAGTCATGATGGATTCTCTTAGGTGAACGTCTTAGGCAAAGAAAAACAGAATGTACTCCCCTCACCATGGACGCTGGTCACCCAAATGCGACCCTTGTGATGTTGCACAATCTCACGACAGATTGCTAACCCCAGACCCGTACCACCATGCTTGCGAGTATCCGATGCATCCACCTGTTGAAACCGCTCAAAAATTGTCTCCAGCTTATTTTCAGGAATCCCTCGACCATGGTCAACCACCTTGAAAACTACCTGTTGCGGATGGTCTACAGCCTTGAGAACAACAATTTCCCCCCGAGGTGAATACTTAATCGCATTACTCAGTAAATTTGTTAGCGTCTGTTCAATGTGGTCAGGGTCAGCATAGATATAGGTATCGATAGGCAACACCTGTACCGTCACCCCGTGAGTCTGAGCCATGGGCATCATCGCCTGTGCCGCCTTTTGTAACACCTCCGCCACCTGACACTGTACCTTAATCATCTTGATGCGACCCGACTCAATGCGCTCTAAATCGAGAACATCATTGATCAACCGCGTCAGCCGCTCCGTATTACTTAGAGCAATTTCAAGCAGTTCCTGGCCCTGGGGCTGTAGCTGCCCCAACTGCCCTGTCGTTAAAAGCTTCAACGCCCCATGGATGGATGTAAGGGGCGTGCGTAACTCGTGGCTAACCACCGAAACAAACTCATTTTTCAGCTGGTCAGCTGCTTTATGATCGCTAATGTCTTGGGTCATGGCAAAACACCCCCTCACTCTGCCATCATGAATATCCGGTTGATAGCTGACACTCACCCAACGGTAAGGGCTATCACTTCCGGGAAACTCCACCTCAAAGGTGACACTTTGGCCGTCGAGCGCCTGTCGTAAATAGGGCTGAATAGTACCATAAATCTCAGGCCCCAAGGCTGTGGCTAAGGATTGCCCCTCTAAGCTTTCATAAGGTACCCCCAACCAATCTTCGTAGGCACGATTATTAAAGCGATAGCACTCCTCCGCATCAATGTAGGCAATCAATACTGGCAGGGCATTGGTTGTTTTGCGCAGTTGCTCTTCACTACGACGAATGGCCGCTTCCGCCTGTAGCCGTTCAGTAATGTCCTGCAGCATAACGGTGTACCATAC
>NZ_QXHD01000004.1:170106-185089 GCF_011009555.1 Adonisia turfae CCMR0081
TCTGCAGCCCCAAACCAATCCTGCCAGTGCTGTTAATCCTGAGAATTTAGCCTATACCCTTTACACCTCAGGGTCCACTGGCAAACCCAAAGGGGCCATGAACACCCATCAAGGGATTTGTAACCGGTTGCTCTGGATGCAAGATGCCTATCAATTGCATCCAGATGATCGAGTTCTGCAAAAAACACCCTTTAGCTTTGATGTCTCCATCTGGGAAATATTCTGGCCCTTAATCACCGGGGCACGTTTGGTGGTGGCGCGACCCGGCGGACACCAAGATTCTGGTTATCTGGTCAGGACAATTGCCCAAGAGCAGATAACCACACTACATTTTGTTCCCTCAATGTTGCAGATTTTTCTAGACGAGAAAAATCTTACGCGCTGTGCCTGTCTCAAACGGGTCATTTGTAGTGGTGAAGCGTTACCCTTTGCGCTTCAGGAGCGCTTTTTTAGCTGTCTAGATGCAGACTTACATAACCTCTATGGTCCGACGGAGGCAGCCATTGATGTCACCTTTTGGTGCTGTCAACGGGGCACGTCTGACAACGTTGTGCCGATTGGGCACCCGATTGCCAATACGCAAATTTATATCCTTGACCCACAGCAACAGCCTGTCTCTATTGGGGACGTCGGAGAGTTATACATCGGCGGCATGGGCTTAGCTCGGGGCTATCTCAACCGACCAGACTTAACGGCAAAAAGGTTTATCGCCAATCCATTTAGTCACCATCCCAAGGCTCGCCTTTATCGGACAGGAGATTTAGCTCGCTATAGACCCGATGGTGCCATCGAATATATAGGTCGCTTAGATAATCAGGTTAAAATTCGAGGGTTTCGCATCGAATTGGGTGAAATCGAAGCGACTTGCCACCAATATCTGGCAGTTAAAGCAGCAGTCGTCACTGCCCGCGAAGAGACACCTGGAGATCAGCGCTTAGTTGCTTATATCGTTGCTAAAGACCAGGCTGACTTAGATCTCCAAAATGAGCAGCTATCGCAATGGCAAACGGTCATTGATGCCACTTACCATGCCTTGGGGCAATCGTCTGACCCCACACTCAATTTAGCAGGCTGGAATGATAGTTACACAGGACAGCCGATTCCAGCACCAGAAATGAGAGATTGGGTTGAACAAACTGTAGCCCGTATTTCGGCCCATCAGCCCAGACGAGTGCTAGAAATTGGCTGTGGCACCGGGATGCTGCTGCTACGCATTGCCCCCAGATGTGAACACTATTACGGGATTGATCTGTCTCAGGCCGCATTAGACTTTATTGACCAACAGGTACAAGGCACAAGCTGGCAAGACAAAATCACCCTTACCCAGGCAACGGCCAATCAGCTTAACCAGCTTGAGACAGAGGGGCTGGACACCGTTATCTTGAATTCTGTTTTACAATTTTTTCCCACCGTTGACTACCTGGTGGCGGTCTTGGAACAGGCTGCTCAGAAGGTCACAGAGGGAGGGGTTATTTTTGTTGGAGATGTACGCAATTATGAATGGCTAAAAGCTTTTCATACGGATATTCAGCTTTCTAAAGCACCAGATTCTCTACCTTGGGAGCAACTGCAGCAAAGGATTAAAAAAAGTCTGAATGCTGACACGGATTTGACCATCACCCCCGAGTTTTTCCTCGCATTACAGCAGCAGATTCCGCAGGTCAGCCATGTTGACATTCAATTAAAGCGAGGGCAAGCTCAAAACGAACTCACCCGCTTTCGCTACGATGTTGTCTTGCACATTGGCAAGCAACAACAAACAGGACTCCCCATAACATGGCTGGACTGGCATGCGGATAAACAATCTCCTCCCCTGGACGTAGCAACTGTCAGACAGTGGCTGCAAACACAACAATCTGATCTGTTGGGTATTCGAAATGTCCTAAACCCTCGACTCAGTCATCCATTTCAGGCGTTACGGTGGTTAGATGGTGAAACGTCATCCGGCATATCTACGGTTAAAGACTTACGGCAAAGCTTGCAATCCCAGCCAGAGTCAGGAATGAATCCAGAAGTCTGGTGGGAGCTAGCGGAGGAGTTGGCTTATACAATTTATCTAACGCCCTCTGGCTGTAATGCTCAAGATTGTTACAACGTTGTCTTTCAGAAAGAAGGACAATCTAATGGTCCACTGTTAGATTACCTCGGTACTAATGTCGACTCTCGACCCTGGGCGACTTATAGTAATAATCCGTTGCGATCGCAACTCACTGGTAAATTAGAAACCAAATTACGCCAATATCTACAAGAGCAGCTACCAGACTATATGGTGCCGTCAGCGTTTGTGCTGCTGGACAAAATGCCCCTCACCCCCAATGGCAAAATTGATCGTCGAGCCTTACCGGCACCCGATCGCCAGCGTCGCGAATTAGAGACCGAGCTAGTCTTCCCCCAATCAAAGCTGGAGCAGGACATTGCTCAAGTCTGGCAAACTGTGCTTCAGCTGGACGTTGTTGGTATCCATGACAATTTCTTTGATCTAGGTGGTAACTCTTTACTTTTAAACCAAATCTATAGCCAGTTAGCTGACCATCATGGTGGGATACTGTCAATGGTCACGTTATTTCAGTACCCCACCATCAGTGCCCTCGCTAAGTATTTAGAGCAGGCATTACAGCAGCAGCCATCACCGGCAAAGCAACCTTCTCGCTCTTCTCTAAAGTCTCGTCAAACCCATGGTGGGACTAGTGATATCGCCATCATTGGCATGGCAGGCCGTTTCCCTGGGGCCAATAATCTGGAAGAGTTTTGGCAAAATCTGCGCGATGGCGTAGAGTCAATTACATTTTTTGCGGATCAAGACTTAGATGTTAACGATGCGGACCTTATTCATCGGCCTAATTACGTGAAAGCCGGTGCGGTCTTGCCCGAGATCGATCAGTTTGATGCCGCTTTCTTTGGATACAGTGTCCGTGAAGCCGAACTGATTGATCCGCAGCAGCGCATCTTGCTGGAATGTGCCTGGGAAGCCTTTGAACATGCCGGGTATACCCCTGAAACCTATCCTGGTTTAGTGGGCACTTACGTAGGGTCTGGCCTCAACACGTACCTACTCAATAACGTCCACCCAAATCGAGGATTTTCCCACCACAGAACCTTTTTAGAATCAGCCACCGATTTGCAAGTCCGGTTGGGGAATGCAAACTTCAGCTTGCCCACTCGCATTGCTTATAAACTGAACCTCAAAGGTCCCAGTCTAAATATTCAGACAGCTTGCTCCACCTCTCTGGTATCCGTCCATGTGGCCTGTCAAAGTCTCCTCGCAAGGGAATGTGATCTGGCTGTTGCTGGTGGCGTTGCGATTACGGCTCCTCAACAGGTGGGCTATCTCTATGAAGCAGGTAGTATCGCGTCCCCAGATGGCCACTGTCGAGCCTTTGATGCTGAGGCTGAGGGGACCGTTTTTGGTAATGGTGCAGGTATTGTTATCTTAAAACGATTACAACAAGCCCTAGTAGATGGTGACACCATCTACGCAGTGATCAAAGGATCGGCTGTGAACAATGATGGCGCGCTCAGGATTGGTTACAGTGCCCCAGGCATTGAGGGACAGGCAGCAGTGATTGCTGAGGCCCAGGCTAGAGCTGGCGTTGATGCGGATACGATCACCTATGTCGAGGCCCATGGCACCGCCACGAGATTGGGGGATCCCATTGAAGTCACTGCATTAACCCAGGCCTTTCGTCAAACTAGCCAGCGGCAGCATTATTGTGCTTTGGGGTCTGTTAAAACAAATATTGGACATTTAGCCGAAGCCGCAGGCATTGCTGGACTGATCAAAACCATCTTGGCCCTGAAATATAAACAAATTCCGGGTAGTTTGCATTTCAAACACCCTAATCCTGAGATTGATTTTGCTGAAAGTCCCTTCTATGTCAACACCCACCTGACAGACTGGGTCACCGACAAGATTCCCCGCCGTGCTGGGGTAAGTTCCTTTGGCATGGGTGGTACCAATTGTCATCTTATTTTAGAGGAAGCACCCAACCTAGTAACAGAACCTGTAAAACAGAATTCACTAACCCCACCTTTGCAACGTCCATGGCATCTATTAGCCATCTCTGCTCAAACCGATACTGCGCTGAGAACTTTAGCAGATCAGTATATTGATTATCTGGCATCTGATGCAGTTGGAACCTTGGACAACATCTGTTTCACAGCCAATATAGGTCGTCAGCACTGGTCACATCGACTCGCCATTGTCGCCTCTTCCATATCAGAACTCCGGCAACAATTACTTGCTTTCACGGCAGCACCTGCCTCAACGTTACCTGCCTCAACTTTTAAATCCTCTAACTCTAGCGGTTTAAAAGAACCAAATCCAGGCAATCACATTGCTTTTCTTTTTACAGGACAGGGATCTCAATATGTGGGTATGGGGCGTCAATTATACGAGACTCAACCATTGTTCCGTGAGACCCTCGATCACTGTAACAACATTCTCCGAGCCTACCTAGATCTAGATATTCTGAATATTCTCTACCCAGATATCGTAGAAGAGGGGCTGGCACAAGGCCAGCCCCTACAGTCTGATTCCCTCTCTTCCCCTCTCTCTCTCTCTCCTTCCCCCCTCGACCAGACCATATATACCCAACCTGTTCTTTTCGCCATTGAATATGCCCTATTCAAACTCTGGCAATCCTGGGGCATTCAGCCCCAGGTGGTGATGGGCCATAGCGTTGGAGAATATGTGGCAGCCTGCGTTGCCGGTGTTTTTAGTCTTGAAGACGGACTCAAGCTGATAGCGGCACGGGGTAGGTTGATGCAGGCATTGCCCGCCAATGGGGCCATGGTCGCCACCATCGCTGCTGAGCACAAGGTGCGTGAGGACATTGCAGCAGCAGGCGTCACCGTTGCCATTGCCGCCGTGAATGGACCCGAGAGCGTCGTATTTTCGGGACAGCACGATGCGGTCCATGCGGTAGCGGCAAGATTAGAAGCCCAGGGCATTAAGGTCAAGCCTTTAGCTGTTTCTCATCCGTTTCATTCTGCGTTGATCGAGCCGATGCTGGAGGACTTTAAGCAAGTACTCCAGGAGATTCAGTTTTCCCTCCCTCAAATCCAACTGATTTCTAATGTGACTGGCACGTTAGTGACTGAGGAAGTGACAACAGCGAATTACTGGTGCCGTCATGCCCGTGAAACCGTTCAATTTGCCAAGGGCATTGAGCACCTGAGACGCCAGGGGATCAATCTATTTATTGAAATTGGCCCAAAGCCCACACTACTGGGCATGGCACGGCTCTGTTACTCCAATAGTCCTCCGCATTGTCCACCCCTATGGTTATCCAGCTTGCATCCCTCAAAAAATGACTGGCAACAGCTGCTGACCAGTTTGGCCACCCTCTACCAACAGGGGCTTGCTGTGGACTGGTCGGGGGTTGACCGAGGGGATGATCGTCGTCGCCTGCCCCTGCCCACCTATCCCTTCCAACGGGAACGCTACTGGATTGAGGTGAAACCCCAAACACCAACACCGCCCATAGTTTCAAACCCTGACTCAGCGCTTTCTCCAAAGCAAATCCAACAGAGCCACCCACTGCTAGGCTGTCCTGTGCCCTTGGCCGGAAGCCAGGAATTACGATTCCAGGCCGACCTGCATCCAGATTTACCCGCCTGGCTACAAGACCACCGCATTTTTGAAACGCCGTTGCTGCCTGCAACCGGCTATATAGAAATGGCCCTGGCTGCCGGGGCCATTGCCCTAGAATCGCAATCCCTTACGCTTAAAGATATCAACTTCAAGCAAGCGTTAATCCTACCTGAAACGGCCCATCAGGTGGTTCAAACTGTGTTAACCCCAGAAAAATCCACCTATCGGCTTGAAATCTATAGCCTTCATCAATCGTCCTGGACATTGCATGCCACTGGCCAGGTTTTGTCATCGAAACCGGGAAATGAAATTGGAGTCACACTCCCGGACCTGGTCACATTGCAATCACAGTGTAACCGCCCCATTGCGCGGGAGACATTATACGACCGGTTTGATCAGCAGCAGATGCACTATGGCCCCAGTTTTCAGGTAATCACACACCTGTGGCTAACAGATAACCTGGCCCTGGGGCAGATTGAATTAGGAGACCTTGAGGCCAGGGATCTGGCCAATTATCACCTGCACCCCATTATTTTAGATGCCTGTCTGCAAGTCTTAGACCTGCTGCTTCTAACGGACCATATACCCGGCAAAACCTATGTGCCCGTGGGGATTGATCGCCTACAAGTCTATGGGCGGGCCACCCAAGAAACCTGGGCATTTGCACAACTACAGCCACTGGAGAGGAACAGTGCAGGTGCTGAAATCAGAGCTAATTTTGGATTGTATAGCCCCGACGGTCAGCCCATTGCTTGGCTAGAAGGGGTGCGGCTCCATCCAGTGGAACACCGACAAATTCAACGCCAGGCGACAACGAGCACTCCAACCTGGCAAGACTGGTGGTATTCGGTTGAATGGCAATGCAAACCGCGTGCTAATGCTGCCCATAGTGCCAGGTCAACCCCTCAACACTGGTTAATCTATGCCGATAATCAGGGCATTGGGGAAAAATTGGCGGTTTTGCTGGAGCACCAGGGGCATGATTGCACATTAGTCTTTCAATCTGAAACAGGTCACCCGCAATCCCATGAACAACCACTGACCACCCGCCCCCTCACAGGGGTTATTCAGTTATGGAGCTTAAATTGGCCCTCGTTGCCGCACCAGGATAGTTCAGATAGCTCAGCCACCTATTTAGAGCAAGCGACTCAAGCGAGCTGTCAGGCCACGCTGCATTTGGTCCAGACATTGGTGAAAACATATCGGGAATTGCCGAAGCTGTGGTTGGTAACACGAGGTACCCAAGCGGTTATCTCCAATGAGCCGGTCCCTGGCCTGGCTCAAGCCCCTTTGTGGGGTACGGCAAAGACAATTGCCCTGGAACACCCCGGACTAAACTGTTGCCTGATGGATTTAGAGGCGGCAGCGGTTGACATAGACCATGACATCAGGCAGCTTTGGGCTGAGATTAACCCCAGCTCTGATACCTCACAACCGGAACCCCACATCGCCTTCCGCCAGGCAAAACGTTATGTGGCACGACTCAAACATTATGTACCGGGAAATTCTCACCTTTCAGATAACGACCGACCACCAACAGAATCCTGCCAATTAGACATTTCTGAACGGGGTAATCTCGATCAGCTGTATCTTGTTCCGGTGGCAGTCCCCCAACCCCAAGCAGGAGAAATTGCGATCGCAGTTCAAGCCACCGGTCTCAACTTTCGAGATGTGCTCAATGCCCTGGGACTTTACCCAGGCAATCCTCCCCTGGGTTCCGAATGTGCGGGATACGTTGTCGCCTTGGGTGCTGGCGTCACCACCTTTAAGGTGGGTGATCCCGTGTTGGCGATTGCCCAAAATAGCTTTGCGAGTTACGTGACCACCCCGGCAGAATTAGCGATCGCAAAACCCACCCATCACAGCTTTGCCGACGCCGCCACCCTTCCCGCTGCATTTTTAACCGCCTACTGGTGTTTACATCACCAGGCCCATATTGCCCAGGGCGATCGCGTTCTCGTCCATTCTGTCGCAGGGGGCGTCGGCCAGGCCATTTTGCAACTAGCACAGCAAGCTGGAGCCGAGGTGTTTGGTACAGCTAGCCCGGCTAAATGGTCGGTATTGCAGGCCCAGGGATTGACCCCCATGATGAACTCCCGCACCCTGGAGTTTGCTGATCAGGTGATGGCCAAGACAGATGGTCAGGGCGTGGACCTGGTGATCAATACGCTGACGGGTGACGGGTTTATCGCCAAAAGCCTGGAAATTGTTGCCCCCAACGGTTGTTTTTTGGAACTCTCCAAACGCAATATTTGGAGTGCCGAGCAGGTCGCCCAGGTCCGACCCGATATTCACTATGAAATTGTGGATTTAGCCGAGGTCTTTGCCCAGCAACCTGCACTTATTCAACAGATGTTGCAAACGCTGATGGCAGACTTTGCGGCAGGCAGTCTGCAGCCATTACCCAAAACCCTATTTCCTTTGCAACAGGCTACCGATGCCTTTCGCTATATGCAACAGGCAAAACATATCGGTAAGGTGGTGGTGACACAAACACCGGGCAATGGTGCTGCGATCGCACCGGTAAAATCGGCAACTGGAGAGATGTGTATTGATTGCGATCGCACCTATCTTATCGCTGGGGGCCTGGGGGCTTTGGGGTTACAGGTCGCAGGCTGGTTAATTGAGAAAGGAGCAAAGTATTTAATTCTCCTGGGTCGCAGTGAGCCATCCCCCGCCATCCAGCAAAAAATCCAAGCCTGGCAGGCCCAGGGCATCACCATTGACGTCGCTCAAGTCGATCTGACAAATATCAAACAGGTTGCCAGCCTCCTCACTAGAATTGACCAGGACGCTCCCCCGTTGGCCGGTATTTTTCATACAGCTGCCGTCCTCGACGATAGCGTCATCACCCAGCAATCCTGGGAGATGTTTGAGCGGGTGTTAGGGCCTAAAGTTCAGGGAGCCTGGCATTTGCATAGGCTTACTCAAACCCAGCCCCTCGATTACTTTGTTCTCTTCTCATCCACAGCCTCTCTGTTAGGGTCCGCAGGGCAAGCTAACTACTGTGCTGCCAATGCTTTTTTAGATAGTCTGGCAGCCTATCGCCGCTCCTGCGGTTTACCTGCCACCAGTATTAATTGGGGACCCTGGTCAGAAATCGGTCTGGCCATACACACACCGCAGCTCTTGCAGCGACTGGCCCAGGCGGGTATGGGCAGCATCAGACCAACCCAGGGCATCCAGATTTTAGAACAGGTTTTAAAGGAGCAGCCCTCCCAGGTCGGCATTATGCCCATGGACTGGCCAAAATTCCAGCAACAAACAGTATCAACCTCCCCATTCTTAAACGATATTTTAGATAAAGATATTTTAGAGAAAACCCAACCCAACCAGCTTCAGCACCTCTCCAGTGACCAGTTGCAGGCGCAGTTACTCAGTCTTTCCCCAGCAGCGCGTATTCAACACTTAATGGAGAATGTACGCTCTCAAGTTGCCCACATTCTAGGAATACGCGATTCGGAAAACATTAGTCCAGAACAGCGTTTAATCAGCCTGGGTTTAGATTCTCTCATGGCAATCGAATTAAATAATCGCCTGCAAGCCAGACTGGGTTGCACCCTAAGCTCAACCGTGTTGTTTGATTATCCGACCCTAGAAAAACTTGTCCAGCATCTGGATGCTGAATTGGCTGCCAAATTTAACCTGGAAGCTTTGCCAATAGCTACAGACAAGTCCTTCCATTCCACCCTTGTTCCCATTCAATCCAACGGAACTCGACCCCCACTATATTTTGTCCCTGGCATTCTGGGGAATGTCTTTTATTTAGAATGTTTGGCCCATTACTTGGGTGCAGATCAACCTGTTTATGGGTTACGTTCCTTAGGTCTCGATGAAGATCTAACCCCCTATACAACCATTGAAACCATTGCCGCCCATCACCTCCAGGCTATTCAACAAGTCCAACCCCAGGGACCGTATAAATTAGGGGGACACTCATTCGGGGGCAAGGTCGCTTTTGAAATTGCTCGACAGCTCCATCAGCAAGGTCAGTCAGTCTCACAGTTGGCCTTGCTCGATATTCCAGCGGGGATAACTAACCAAACTCAAGCCGTTAAAAGCTGGAATCAGGCTGACTACATTGCCTATTTAGGCTATGAATGGGGCAGCAGTTTGGGCCAAAATTTACATATCTCCAGTGAACAGTTACAAACTCTCTCACTACCACAACAGATTGAGTATCTGCAGCAAATGTTAAAAGATAGCGGTCAATTATATACCTACGATCAACTGTCTCGAATCCTGCAGGTTTACCAGGCCAATACCCAGGCCACCATTCACTATGATCCATCTATTCCAGAGCATAGCGATTTGATCTCAACTGTTCTCTTTCGTGCTAAAGAGGCCTCCCCAATGCCTGAATTTTTACCCGATCGCCATCAGACCCAGCTCGATCCCACCTGGGGTTGGCAGCAGTGTCTCAAGCAACTTGATTACAAACTTGTTCCAGGCAACCATTTCACCATGCTTAAAGTTCCAAACGTTCAGTATTTAGCGACTCAGCTCTCAGCCTGGTTAACCACTTAATCTGGTACCTATCTCACCCCTATGAGCGACAACAGAAACTTAGACGCTTAGAATTTTATGCAGCCAAGTAGTACTCAAATACATCAACCGCAGACTAGTGAGCCCGTCCCTTTGCACGATACCTTTTTACGTGTCAGGGGCAAACGCTTTCATTACCTTTGGCTAAGAGATAACTGTTTATCACCAGAGTGCCATCATGCTAGTTCATTCCAAAAAATCTATGACATTAGCGATCACCCAGTTCCCCCACGACCCCATGCCGCTTGGATAGACGATGACAAGCTAGTGATTGATTGGCAAGAAGAGCCACCCCACCGTAGTAGTTTTCCACTTACCTGGTTGTTAAGCCAAACCTACGACGGAGACAATCATACTCATACCTTGAGGACACCGAACTCTCAACTAGAGGGTAAAAAAACTCTCTGGAATCAGGCCCAGCTAAAGGCCCAAGGATTTGAAAAGCTTGACTTTCAAGCTTGCTCGCTACCAACCTTGATTGAGCAATTGGATGTTTTAGGATGTGTCTGCCTACGCAATGTGCCATGGCCAGCCTTAGATCCATTTGTGCGGTCAATTGGTCCGGTTTATGAGCTGCTGGACCTCGGACGCTATTCTACTGTTCAAGCCGCTGCTAATAACCACGATTTATCCTATGAAGGCAATGCGCTACCGCCCCATACTGATCTGACCTATATCCCCGCGCCGCCAGTGGTTCAACTACTTTATTGTGTCGAAAATCAAGCCACTGGCGGAGAAACAGTTTTAGTGGATGGGTTTCGCGTCGTCCAAGACTTTTGTGCAGATCATCCTGATCTCTTTCAAATCTTAGCCACATCTGACGTTCAATTTCGACAATTTTTTGAACAGGTTGGTTACTTTACTTCCCATAAAACCCCAATTATTAAACTTGATAAAGCTGGAGATATCACTCAACTTTACTTTAGTCATAAAAACTTTGGTCTGCATTTAGCATTTGAAAAACTAGAACAGTTTTATCAAGCCTATATTATGTTTTCTCAGTATTTGAAAAATCCAGCGTATCAATACTGGTTTAGACTCAACCCCGATGACTGTCTTTTACTCCAAAACTTTAGAATTTTGCATGGACGTAGCGCGTTTGATCCAAGTTCTGGCCCCAGGCATCTTAAAGTCGCTTATCTAGAATGGGCCTATTTCACAGGTCGTCGTGATTTTCCAGTTTTGCGGCCTTTTTATCAAGTTGAATCACCCATCAATTGAGGAATGAGCGAGATGAATGTCCATGAAAAAGTGCAATGGGTCTATCAATCAAAAAATAACCAGGATCTAGCCGAGCGCTACGATGCTTGGTCTGCCGAGTATGAACACGATCTAGAAGATCTCTCAGGCTATGTCGGTCCCCAACGGACGGTGGAGGTCTTGACCCAGTATTTACCCTACACCGCAAAAATTTTAGACGCAGGCGTTGGCACCGGATTGGTGGGTAAGGCACTGCATGCTCAAGGTTTCACTCATCTTGAAGGTATCGATCTCTCTGAGGGCATGCTGAAAAAAGCGGCAGAAAAAGGGATCTACCAAGCGCTGTACCGGCGGGTAATGGGTGACCCCCTAGGTTTTCTTGACAATTCATATGATGGAATTATCAGTGTAGGTGTCTTTACCTATGGCCATGCTCCCAGTAAAACATTTGAGGAATTGATCCGAATCACCAAACCGGATGGATATATTATTTTCCCCCTACGACCTGAATTTTATGAAAGTAGTGACTTTAAAGCCAAAATGCTTGACTTAGAAGTCTCGGGTAAGTGGCAACTGGTTTCACAAAGTAACAAAATTCAGCCACTGCCCCAGCTTTCACCTGAACTTGACTATCAAATTTGGGTCTATCAAGTCAATAAATAATTAAATCTTGAACAAATGACAACCCTGCAAGATCGAGAGAAAAAGGTGTTAGCAATTTTGCTGACGAGTACCCTTTTGGATTATCTCGGTGCTGGCATTATTATTCCACTATTACCCTTCTACGCAAAAACCTTTGGTGCCTCCCCCTTAGAAATTGGACTTTTATTTAGCGTTTTACCTTTTATGGGTATTTTCGCACCCGTTTTTTGGGGCAGTTTGAGTGATCGGATCGGCCGCCGCCCCACCATACTCTTTAATATTGCTGGCACAACCCTGGGATTTTTATGTCTTACCATTGCCAACACACTACCAATACTTTTCCTGGCACGAATAATCGGCGGTGCAGCCAGTGCCAGCACTGTTATTGTTCAGTCATATATCTCTGATTTAACCACTCCTGAACAGCGTACCCAAACCCTAAGTTTTCTCGATGCTGCCGCAGGCATTGGCTTTATCTTAGGGCCTGTGATTGCTGGGCTACTAATTGGCAGTGACCAAGCCCAGCCTAATTTTCGGACACCGGGTTTGGCAGCAACCATTGCCTCTGGCTTAACATTTTGTATGGCTTTTATAGCTCTCCCTCGAAAGCATGTGGGACGGATAGCTCTAGCCAGTAAAAAAATTACCTCACCCAAACGATTTCTGAAGGAAATCAGGCATACACTGCGGCGTTCCTTGATTGGCAGCTTGATCCTGGTGGTTTTCGCCATGGTTTTTGTTGGAATGGGGCTACATACCACCTTGGCCCTTTGGTGTGATGCTCGATTAGGTTGGGGACCTCGGCAATTTGGCTATCTCATCGTAGGCTACTGCCTGGCTACCGCAGTCATCCAAATCGGTGTAATGGGACGCCTCGTGCGTTGGTTGGGCGAAGTTAAATTGATTCTCTTAAGCTTGGTCCTGATGATAGCAGGACTTGTCTTAATTACTTTTTCAAGCACAGGCCCTCAACTGGTTGGGGCGATGCTGCTGTTCGTTGTGGCTGATGCTACAGGTAACCCCACCCTGACTAGTTTATTAAGTCATCTATCGGGTGCCAAACAACAAGGTAAAACCCTTGGAATCATGGAGTCTGTTTCAAGTCTGGCCAGTTGTTTAGGGGCTATTTGGGGTGGCTTTTTATTTGAGATTTTGGGGACAAATTGGCCCTACTGGATTAATGCGATATTGCTATTGATCGGTGCCTTCTTTGGCTGGCAGCGGATTACCCAATCCCGACTATCAAGAGTGATGCAGCGACGTCGTCAGCAAAAATCAATGCACTTATTTGATCTGCTAGATCAGGATCAAAACGATGTGATTGAATTACAAGATTTCCAGAGATTGGGTCAAGAGTTAGCGAACATTAGAGGTTGGAATCCTGAAACATCAGATTATCAAGTTTTACAAGGATCGCTCACAAGGTTTGGTCGATTATTGCAACAGCTAGCCGATCAAGATGGGAATAAGAAAATTGATCGCGCCGAATGGTTACATTGCTTAGAGCATAGAATTGATTACGATTTCACAAACCTGTTTCTGAATATGATTGATGCAGATGGTGATGGGCAGGTAACGGTCAAGGAACTCAGAGATTTTTATCAAGCCACTGGCATCAATACAACAGAGCTGGAGGAATCCTTTGATATCTTGGACCTCAATCAGGATGGCTATCTATGCCAGGAGGAATTTGAAAAAGCTGTGACTCAATTTCTATATGACGAAGATTTACAAGCACCTGGCAATTGGATCTTTGGGGTAAGTTTACCAAGGCAGTTGTAAACCTATGACCTTAGAAGACGTTAATCGACCAGGTTTCTTGGCCTGGTTGCAAGATAAAAGTCATCTTGCTCAGATTGCTCTATTTCTCAGCGTACTGATTGATACTGTCAGTTCCTCGATTGTGGTGCCCCTGATTCCCTTTTATGCTCAAAACTTTAATGCGTCACCCCTAATGACAACATTGGTATTTAGTGCATCCGCCATTACGGGGTTCATGGTAACACCTGTATGGGGCGGACTGAGCGATCGCTTTGGTCGGCGTCCTTTATTGCTCACCAGTATGGTGGTGAGTGGAATCGCGTGCTTGTGGTTTGGGCTGCTGCACTCCCTCTGGGCGTTGTTTGCCTGTAATGCATTGATTGGAGCCACCTCTGGCAGTGGCACTGTTGCTACAGCCTATATTGCCGATGTTACCTCAAGTGACCAGCGAGCCAGAGGTTTAGGTGTTTTATCGGCAGCCTATGGTTGCGGCATTATTTTAGGTCCAACCTTAGGCGGGTTCCTGGTGGGCTCAGACTCTGCAACGTCTGATTTCTTGACCCCTGCCCTGGTTGCAGCCAGTCTTTCTGCCCTTGCGGTGACATTCACCTTTTTTGTCTTACCAGAATCCTTACCTAAGATTCATGTAGAGCCTGATCAGACACAGCTAAAATCATCAGCTTTCAACTTCACAGACTACCAGACAATCTTGAAGAATCCGTTGACACTTACCTTGATCATGGGCTTAGTCCTGATTGCCTTTGCAGGTAGTAGTGTGCAATCGGTTTTAGGGCTATGGACAGGTCAAGAATTACATTGGGGCCCTCAAAGTACCAGCTTTCTCTACGTTTACTGGGGAGGGTTAGCCATCTGTATTGAATTGGGCTTAATCAACCCATTGATTAAACGATTTGGAGAATCGAATCTCTTTATTTGGGGGCTCTTCACTTACAGTATTGCGATGATGCTTTTGCCCACTAGCAGAAGTTTACTCAATATTCTCCTGTCACTGTCAGTGATTTGCCTGGGCTATTCACTATGTCGAGTTGTTGCGGTTAGCCTGCTGTCACAATCTGTATCAGCTCGACAACAAGGTAAAGTATTTGGACTGACTGACTCTGCGATCGCATTAGCCACAATTATATCTCCTCTATTGGCCGGGTATATGTTCACCGCCTGGGGAACCTCATGGCCTTTTTGGGTTGGCCCAATTCTTATTATTGTGGTTAGCCTATTGAGTGT
>NZ_QXHD01000004.1:185099-189882 GCF_011009555.1 Adonisia turfae CCMR0081
CAGGAGAGATCGCACGCCATGCACCCTCAATGAATCCATCGTCCTGGAAATTAGGATCAGCCGCCATGTCTGCCCGATGCTTAGCAATCCACAGGCGCTTCACATCGGCGGAAGATGCTGAAAAATCAGGCTCAAAGTCAGCGTTCATGTGGGGCAAAATGCGAGACCAGCAATCGAGCCGATCTTTCACTTCACTCGCTACATACTGCTGAACCTCTTTAGCATCAAGCTTTGGAGAGGTTTCTAGAGAGTCAGCTTTGGCCTTGTACTTTGTGAGATCAGCTTTAAGAACTTTATTCTCGCCGTCCATAGCCATGTGCTTTTTCTTCATGTCCTCATGCTCTTTAGACATGGATGAAATCGCATCAGCCAAGGCTTTGGCGTCATCGCCTTCGACCTCATAGCTTTTATTGCCGAGGGTTATTTTCATAGTTTTTCGGGGTACAACGACAGACGTTAGGGGGTTAGAGATTTCGCCATCACGCAGCAAACGATCTACGAGCGCATCATCAACAGCATCGGTATAGCTACGTACTTCAGAGCCATGACGACCGCGCTTTACAAGAGCAAAATGATTGTGCTTTCTAGGCAGCTGGTGATATGGATTTTCTTTAGTGCCATCGCCATCCATCCAGTCAGTTAGGTAGGCGGGCGATATCTCTGGATACTCGCCAGATTCCACTGCGGAGATCGCATCCTTAGAGAATAGCGTGCCAACGATACCTAGAAAATCGCCATCAATAACAACGGAATGCCCAGTACTGCCCTGGATGTACTGCCGCGCTGTTTCAGGAGAGATTAGTTCGTCTGGGTGGTCGAGTGTGATGACTCCCATCTTGGCCGAATCAATCGAATCCCGATGAAATAGCTGTTGCGGTCGAATAATCTCATATCGCACACCGTCCTTCATCTGCTCGTCTTGGTACGCCAGCAATTGATTCGCCTTGCCAATACGCATATAAAATCTCAGCCGACCATCATCAAGCCGCTGCGATTTCAAGATAAATCCAGTGTCAAAACGCGACTTCAAGAAATCATCCAAAAAAGCACTATGTCGAATATAGCACTACTATTGAGAATGGCTACAACCCTCGTCAATTAAAGCCTTCAAGGGTTATTTCCTGTATACATTTTCTGTTTTTGTCAACTGGAAGTTATGTCTCAATCCATCGGAACGTTGTTTCTTGAGCTTGAACTTAATACAGAGAAATATACGGCGGGGATGCAGGCGGCCAAGGCACAGGCTGAAAAATTAGAGCGCGACCTAAAAAGAACTCTAAATATTGGTGGACGTAATTCGTTCGATATTGCGCCGAAAGTAGATCTAAGCGGGTTACATGAGCTGAACCAGGTTTACGACTCGAAGATTAAGCACCGGAAACAGGTACAGGCTGATTTAGATAGAAATCCGATCACACCCCGCGTCAATACAACTGAGCTGGATGCGCTTGAAAAACAGCTAGACCGACTCAGTGGGAAGCAAATTCAAATTACAGCAAAGGTTCAGTCTCAGGTTTTAGCAACAGGCGGCACGATAGGTGGCAGCAAAAACAGTGCAAAAACAAAAACTGAAGTTGTAATTCCAACGACAACAGAAGGATTGTTAGAGGCTATTCTGACAGAGCTAAGGAAGCCAAACGACACATCAACAATGGATAAGTTGATGACAGGCTTCTTTACATCAATTGGCGCTGGGTTTGGCTCAGTTGTATCTGAACGGGCTAGGACGACGCTACGGGCAAACTTTGACTTAGATAAGAAGACTTTAGATGGGCTGGAGCGCAACCTAAAAAAAGCTGGACAGGTTCTATTTGAAAATCCTGAAGTAAGGGCAGCGGCGGAAGACCTTAGCAAGATAGTTGAAGCTCGATTAGAACGCGCCTCGACCAAAGTATCCAAGGCGCTAGTCAATGCATCGAAGGCACCAAACGCGAAAGAGGGAGTAGCAGCATTCGGCAAGGGTGTGAGTACCACCCCGGCTGAGGCAAAAAGAGAAGCTGTCGAAACATCAAAAGAATTATTTTCGGCTAGCACCCAACTAGCAAAAACACTGGGCAATGCATTTGAAAAAGCATTAAATGAAGCGCTAGCAAAAACTAAGCAACGAGTGGAATCAGGTGAGGCATTTCAGATCCCGCTTGCATTCCCCGAACTCCAGGCTGAACTAGTTGAAGCATATAAGCAGGCTCCCGCAGCTGAGCAACGTCGCGACAGTTCCACTACTGGTAGGGATAGTACGACAACACCAGTAAATTCTAAGCCACCTAAAGTTAGTGCGCCAAATTTAGACAAACTACCCATGGCACCACCGGACATGGGTCGGATCAAAAAACTAACCAAGGAAATAGAAGAAGGTGCGAGAAAAGCAAAGGCGCTTGCTACTGTCAACCCAAGTCGGGCGAGTGCTCATGCAGATATTGGTATTTCATTAATACCCAAGTTACTTAAAGATCTAGATACGCTACTAGCTCAGATCGACCCGGCTGCTGACCGAATGGGCAAGGGGCAGGAATTAGCCTCACTCAAAGGTCGAGTCACACGAGCGTCCCAGTCTCTTGATCAACTAAATATTGGTAGCGCTAAAGGTGTTGGCAGCCCTCAGGACGCAATTGAGCGAGTCGGGCTTGCCTTCAGTGCCCAGATAAAAAGCGCAAGGGCGTTGCGTGGTACTGACCAATCGGCAGGGATGGCAAAGGCTATCAATGAGGCGATTGAAGCAGGGCGAAAAGCAATTGATGATGCATTAGCTAGCTATGGCGATGATGTACCAGCAGCAGCGAAGAAAGCGGCTGGTATCGCAAGAGCCCGCATTACAAAAGCTGATAAAGGCGCATCGTCCCTGCTGTCCGAGATGGACGACGTGGGCAGTGCCAGCGGGAAAGGGTATAGCAAAGGGCTGACTGATGCGATCGACAATGCGACAAATGCAACCAGTCAGTTTTCAAAGGCGGTCGTTGACCGCCTAAAAGACGATCTAGAAATACAATCTCCATCTCGTGTACTAAAAAGACTTGGCCTCGATTCAGGTGAAGGCTACCTGCAAGGGCTGAAGCAAAAGATGGCAGAAGTCTCCGATGTATTTGGTGATAATGCGGCCAAATTCTTTGAAGTAGAACGCACCGGCAATGCGCTCGCCACTGGCCAAGCCATGCTGACATCAAAGAAAGGACAAGGATTTATCGGTGATGCGTTGGTCGCGGGGGCGGGATTCGGCGCAGGAAAGGTAAACGGGGATATTGCATCGATCATTACTGAAGCCGTTGCGACTATTGTCGCGAGACAGTTAAGCGGTGTGATTGCAGCAACAATTGATGCATCAAAGGCGGGTGAGATATCAGTCGGTGCCCTTAAAGATATTGACGAATTCAGGGCAGGCATAAAGGCGGTTGCTAAGCGCCTGGGTATGGCAGAGGAAGAATTTGGCGATCTGTTGGCGGGTGACTTGGCTGGGATGGTAGGAGGGCGTGCAGTGGGGATGACTGCGAGTGGCGTTGCGTCGGGTCTACCATTTCCGCTCAATCAGGTGCCGGGCGTAGTAGGCGGTATGTCGAGTGCCATTGGTGTCGGCAAAGTGCGCGACTCAATGAAAGGCATTGGCCAGAACGTAGATGCGGGGATTGATAGCGGCGTCAATATAAACGAGGTTAAAGCCATTGGTGAACAAATTGGCCGTGCATTAGTCAACGCGACTGAAGACGAACTAGGCATTGCTTCACCCTCGAAACGCTTCATTGAAATCATGAGACGGGTTGGTGAGGGCATCCAAATCGGTGCGGCTCAGATTGATTCGTCTGGCATCGGGGAAAAGGTAGCCGAGTCCGGCGAGGCGATGGGTCAGTCACTAAACAACGTAGGGAAGATATCAGTTGACCCATTCACAAGTAAATTAGACGGGCTAAGGGATGTATTAAGCGCGACGCTACAAGGGTTTATTGCATTCCGGGCAATCACATTTGCGGTGCCATTATTGGCGGAATTTGCAAAAGCGAGTGAACAAACTGCGTTGCAGATGGATAGGGTGCGTCGGGGACTAACCTTTATCGCTGACGATGCGCAAAAAGCAGGACGCATTGCAAAACAACTCAGCTCTGAGGCAAACCGGCTTGGCATTGATGCGACCGCATCACAGGAAGCCTATGTAGGGCTAGGCGCTGCTGCGCGTGGCACTGAGCTAGAAGACGACGTGATGGCGATTGCGAAGGCCAGTAATGAGGCTAGCGCTGTCTATGGAATGACAATTGCCGAACAAGAACAAACGAACCGTGCGCTGTCGCAAATGATCTCAAAGGGGCGAATTTCAACAGAGGAACTACGCGGCCAGATGGAAGCATTGCCCGGCTCGTTCCAGATAGCAGCCAGGGCGATGAATGTAACAACGGCTGAACTAGACAAAATGCTCCAGCTTGGGCAAGTAACCTCAGAGGAATTCTTACCAAAATTTGCACAGCAAATATCGCTTGAACTTGCTGGTGCCATAGCGGACGCATCCAATTCAAGTGCTGCTTCATTAGCACGGCTTGGCAACGCAATGGGAACGTTGCGTGACAAATTTGGAACGATTTCGCTAGCTGTCAAAAAAGTTGGTATTGATGCACTGCTGCCGGTACTACAGTTTGCCGCCAATAATGCAGAGTTGCTGACGGTTGGATTCACTAGCTTGTCAGTTGTGATGATTTCCAAGTTAATTCCGCCAACAATGGCTTTGGTGCGTGAATATTCTGTCAGACAGATCAGTCCTTTAGGAGGTCGATCTTAGCCTTCAACAGGGTAGCTGTCCGGCATC
>NZ_QXHD01000004.1:189892-190776 GCF_011009555.1 Adonisia turfae CCMR0081
ATAAAAACTATCTCTTTCTTTTCTTTTTGAATACTGGGGCTGAGAACTGATTAAGGCCATTGTTGGCAAACATCTCGGACAGCCTGCAAAGTATCAGAAAACGCTTGCTCGCTACTCAGCCTTACGAGCGTACGTCTACTCTTAGATAATGCAGAGAGTAAATGAGCGCGATTCTGATAGGCCAACATTTCAAGAACGCCACTCCACTGAATAAATGACATCGCAAGTTGCTCTAAGTAGGGTAAAAAGCTTTGTAATGCACTGGCGCAGTAGTATTTATCTTTAATGTCCCATATGACTTCCAGCGCTTCGGGCAAGAGTGCCTCGGGTAGGTGCTCGGCCATCGCACTCAGGGTACGCGACCGAGACGATTCATCTTGGATTTGGCATGTCATCTCCAGCGCTTCAGGCCAGAGCGCCTCTGGCAGGTGCTCGGCCATCGCACTCAGAGCACGCGACCGAGACGATTCATCTTGGATTTGGCATGTCATCTCCAGCGCTTCAGGCCAGAGCGGTTCTGGGAGGTGCTGAGCCATCGTGCTCAGGGCAATCGACCGATCATATTCAGTTTGGATTTGTCGAGTGACCTCCAATGTCTCAGGCCAGAGTTCTGGGAGGTGCTGAGCCATCGCGCTCAGGGCAATCGACCGATAAGATTCAGCTTGGATTTGTCGAGTGACCTCTAGGGCTTCGGGCCAGAGTTCTGGGAGGTGCTGAGCCATCGCACGCAGGGCATGTGCCCGAGAATATTCAGCTTGAATTTGTCGAGTGACCTCCAGCGCTTCAGGCCAGAGCGGTTCTGGGAGGTGCTGAGCCATCGCGCTCAGGGCAATCGACCGATAAGATTCAGCTTGGATTTGTCGAGTGACCTCTAGGGCTTCGGG
>NZ_QXHD01000004.1:190786-192380 GCF_011009555.1 Adonisia turfae CCMR0081
AATTTTTTATAGACTCGCAATCGAACCCGAACTCATCACGGAACCTATTCAACGCTACCGTCAAATTTTCTATATACCTCATATCTCCTGTTTTTTCATACAAATTATCATTGCTGTCCCATAAATCAGACATAAAAAAGGCTTGAATCTCAACAAGTTGCTACAATGGATGTGCGACCAAACACTGTAAAAACAGGGAGATTCAAGCCTTGGCACATCATAACACGGTATTTTCTCAATTGTTGAAACTGGTATCGAGACATGAATTTGAAACCCTCGCCAAACAGCACCACGAGGGTCAAAAGTTGCGCAGAATGTCGCGCTGGTCTCAGTTCGTTGCGCTGAGCTTGGCACAACTTTCTGGCCGATCCAGCTTGCGCGATATCGTCAGTAATCTGTCTGCTCAAGCAGCCCGGCTTTACCACCTCGGCGCCGGCAATGTGACGAGAAGCACCCTTTCCCGCGTCAACGAAAGTCAGCCCTATACGCTTTACGAAGCGCTGTTTCATAAGCTGCTTTCCCGCTGCCACGGCGTCGCACCAAAGCATGGATTTCGTTTCGGGAATAAGCTGTATTCCCTCGACTCCACCACTATTGACCTGTGCCTTTCCGTGTTTCCCTGGGCAAAATTCCGCCGCACCAAAGGAGCGGTAAAAGTGCATATTGGCCTTGATCATGATGGGCTCCTTCCCAGCTTCGTCAGCATTACCGATGGGAAAAAGCACGATGTCACTATCGGTCGCGTTCTTGAATTCCCTGCCGATAGCATTGTGGTCATGGATCGCGCCTATACTGATTATTCATGGTTTAACGCCCTGAATGATAAAGGAATTTTCTTTGTTACCCGGCAAAAGCGTAATGCCACGTACCGTATTATTGAACGCCGCGAAATCATTAAATCCAAAGGCCTGACCTGTGATCAGACCATTGTCATCACCGGCACTAAGGCAAAGGCTTGCCCTGTTCCTTTGCGCCGGATTGGTTTCCGTGATCCTGATACCGGTAAGCACTATGCGTTTCTGACCAATAACTTCCACCTTGCCGCCAAGACCATTGCCGATATCTACAAATCCCGCTGGCAGATCGAATTGTTCTTCAAATGCATCAAGCAAAACCTGAAAATAAAATCCTTTGTCGGCACTTCCAAGAATGCCGTCATGACCCAGATTTGGATCGCTATGTGTGCCTATCTACTGCTGGCCTGGATTAAGTTCAGCAGCCAAATTGATCGCAGCCTGCAGCAAATGATTCGCCTCCTACAGCTCAATTTATTTGAGCGCAGAGAGTTGCTGCCTTTGCTGAGAGGTGATCCTCCAGAGCAACTTAACAACACCATTCATCCGCAGCTCTGCTTGCTATGAATATTTGTGGGACAGCAATGACCTGGCATTTAATACCTAGCCACCAGTACCTGGTGGCTATCTTGGTGGTTTTCCTACTGACCAGGCTGGCATATTAGCTCGTCGGCTTCTCCTGCAGACTCTGTTTGATAAGCGGCACCCGTTCCCGGGTCAACTTAAACACCACTGGGCTCAGCAACAACAGTGCGATCAGATTGGGTATCGCCATCAGCGCATTAAGGGTATCCGCCAGC
>NZ_QXHD01000004.1:192390-197357 GCF_011009555.1 Adonisia turfae CCMR0081
GAATCGCCTCGGGCGGCATTCATTGCCAACGGCTATCGCTACCATCGTCACAGCTTTAGAATCACCAGTGCCAATCGCCGTGTCCAGATGGCTGAAAACGGTGGGGCTAAAAAACTATTTGGGGGGGACTTTAAGATTCAGCCCAATGCCTATGGCGACTACACCTTAGTTAACCAGGTGCCCATAGAACTCTATCTGCGGGGTGTGGTGCCCCATGAGATCGGTCCCAGCGCACCCCAGTCTGCGGTGGAAGCCCAGGCGGTGTTAGCCAGAACCTATGCTTTGCGAAATCTGCGACGGTTTGCCATCGATAATTATGAACTTTGTGCTGACACCCAATGCCAGGTGTATCGCGGGTTGAGCGGTACGGTGGCCCGGGCAGATCGTGCGATCGCAGTGACCCAGGGTCAGGTGCTAACCCACAACGGCGAACTGATTGACGCGCTCTACTCCTCAACTACAGGCGGCATAACCGCCCGTTTTAGCGATGTCTGGAATGGGGCAGATCGTCCCTATCTGCAACCGGTGATTGACTCCCTGGCCACCAGCTGGGATCTCGCCGCTCGTCCCCTATCAGACGAAAACAACTTTCGATCTTTTATCAACCTACAAAGCCGCTTTAACGAAGACGACTGGCCCACTTTCCGTTGGCAGCGCTCCGGCACCTTGGAAGAAATCACCACGGGTGTTAAACAATACCTGACCAACCGCCAGAATCCCATGGCCAGCCTTAAAGCTGTTACTGGCCTCACCGTGACGGAACGCGCTAATACAGGCCGCGTCCAAACCGTTCTAGTCAACACCGACATCGGTGACTTTGAACTCCATAAAAACGAAGTTGTCAGCGCGTTGATCCCGCCCCGCAGTCAGCTCTTTTACCTGGAACCTCTGTATGGGGAGACTACGGATGAAGAGCAAACGAATAATGCTGGCGCAACAACAACCTCTGGGGAGACTGCCAATAGCACACCAACCACGCAGCCAACGCCTCCCGTACTTAAGGGCTATACCTTTGTGGGGGGTGGCTTTGGCCACGGAGTAGGCATGAGTCAGACGGGATCTTATCGCCTAGGCGAAAACGGCTGGCCTTACCAACGCATTTTGCAATTTTATTACCCCAATACTCAACTACTGCCCATTAGCAACGACATTGTGTTTTGGAATGAACCAGCAACAACGATCCCAACGCCAGCAACAAATACTGCGGTAGACACCGCCCCAGCAACACAAGACCCGGCATTTTCACTGCCTTAGCAATTTGGGCGTTGCTGATCCTCAGGGAGATGAATCTAAAAATATTAGTGTTCTACACGACTTGTCATGGCGGCAATAAAAATGCAGGCCCCCTGGTTAACAGGGAGCCTGCATTTTTAGTCTTTACCAACGGCTAGAACAACGTTCAGACCATCCGTCAATAGACAACAAACAAGATGGGGCTTAGTAAAGAGCCTCTTCCTGGTGAGTCTCGATAGTGCAGTCGGAAGTGGGATAGCAAACGCAAGTTAGCACGTAGCCAGCTTCGATCTGATCATCATCCAAGAAAGACTGGTCAGACTGGTCGATGCTTCCAGCAGTAATCTTACCAGCACAAGTGGAGCAAGCACCTGCGCGGCAGGAGTAAGGAAGATCAATACCCTGCTCTTCAGCTGCGTCGAGAATATACTCGTCATCAGCTACGTCGATAGTGGTGTTTAGACCTTCAGCCTCATTGACCAGAGTAACCTTAAAGGTTGCCATGCTAGTATCCTCTACTATTGCAGTGATTGTAATCCTGTCAACTCTCAATAGTTCCCATAAAGTGTTTAGTAAGGAATCTATCAGATCAACATCATTTCTGATACTACGAGAAAACCAGAATGCTGTGGTACTTTTCTCAAAGATGGCTGAATGGTATTCGTAATCGAATCGTGGCTTTTGCCATGGTTTTACTTATACTTCTTCTAATGAGAATACTCGTCAATATTGCCAAAAAGCTCTTCAGACAATAAATGCAGCGCTTTATCAGCACTGGCAAAGCGCTGCACACACCTTGATCAAGTTATCATTAATTAATCTTTTCATTAAAAAAACTTATAGTCCATTTTATCTGTATATTGTTGATAGTTAATCTCCATTTAGTCTGGGTTTCTTTTACTACAAAGGGTGTCCATAATATGACGGTCTTTGTAGTCTAATTAACCTTTCACAAAATTAGTTCAACCTACTCAAATAACGACTTCTCTTTTTGTAGAACGTCGTTGCCTAACCTTCACGTATCAATGGTTATTTACGCTGCCATCATTGGCACTGGCTTTGCCGCGCGTAAGCGTGTTGAGGCCCTTAGGGACATTCCACAGGTTCATTTAGTGGCTGTTGCTAGCCGCAATTTTGAGCGAGCTCAGCGTTTTGGGACAGAACAACAGGTAACAGCTAGCCGTATTGAGGAGCTATGGCATAGTCAACAGTTAGACCTGGTATTTATTTGCACCGTCAATACAGAGCATGGAAACCTGGTAAATCAGGCTTTAGAGCACAACAAACATGTTGTCGTTGAATATCCGCTGGCGTTAAATGTAGAACATGCCACACAGCTGGTGTCCCTCGCCCGCGAGCGTAAGCGACTGCTGCATGTCGAACATATTGAATTGATTGGCGGGTTGCATTTAGCCATGAAGCAGCATATCGCTGCGGTGGGTACCCCCCACTATGTGAACTATCGCACCTTGGCTCCTAAGGATCCCGCGCCTGATAAATGGAGCTATTGCTCGGAATTGCTGGGTTTTCCGCTGATGGCAGCTCTGTCTCGCATTCAACGCTTAACGGATTTATTAGGCTCGGTGGCACACGTCACCTGTCAGGGGAGCGTGCAACCAAACTCAGGTTACTTTCGCAGGTGTTTATATAGCGCTCAACTCCACTTTCACAATGGCACTTTAGCAGAACTCACCTATGGCAAGGGAGAAGGTCTATGGCGTCGTAGCCGCTACATAGAAGTGAGAGGAGACTTGGGCTGTCTAATATTTAATGGCAACCATGGCTGTTTAGTGACAAAGACTGGGGAACAGCCAATTGTGGCTGCCCCGCGTCAAGGGTTATTTCAAAAAGATACCCATTGGATAATGGAGCACTTGACCGAGGGGAAACCTCTCTATGTGCAACCTGAGGAGAGTTTATACTCCTTACGAATTGCCGCAGCATTGCAACAGGCGGCAGAGTCAGGGCAGCGAATCATGCTGTAAGGTCTAAGACCTAAGCAATCCATTAGCG
The DNA here is from genome assembly GCF_011009555.1 of Adonisia turfae CCMR0081. Taxonomy (GTDB): domain Bacteria; phylum Cyanobacteriota; class Cyanobacteriia; order Phormidesmidales; family Phormidesmidaceae; genus Leptothoe; species Leptothoe turfae. The sequence continues at coordinate 195,637 of NZ_QXHD01000004.1, forward strand.
ATTAACCAAAACTCCTGGGCTCTCTTGTTCTGGCACTATGGTCTCCACGTCCATCTGAGCGCAATATTCAAGATCGGCTGTGTTATTCAAACGCAGCAAACGTTGACCATGGGTTGCCACATGCATCAGGTCTAGCATGCGGTGTTGCCATTGCTCATAGAGGCCTACGGCTGCAACAGCGGAGTCGTTGCCCGTGCATTCCACAAAGCTTTGGCCTGTTTTTTCCATCAGTGCATGGATAATCGCTCCAGCACATACGGTATCTTCTAAGGAGTACGTGCCTTCCCAGCCAGAACCCACCAACCAGACAGATTCAGGTTGCTCTTGCTTACGCAGGAGTTTGTCCACGACGGCCTGGCGCGTGGTTAGGGCAGCGGTCATGACTAACGGTGCAGCTTGAATTCGTTGCAGACAGCGGGTGCCGTTGGTGGTACTCATAAACAAGCGCCGACCCGCCGTACGCTCGGGATCATGATCGCGAGGGGAATTGCCCATGTCGAATCCATCTACTCGCTGACCACCACGTTCTCCCGCAAGAATACGTTTCTCAGAGGGCCATTGTTCGCTAGCTTTCACCAACTTATCTAAATCACTAAACACCTCGATGGCTTCAGCACCTGCTGCAAATGCGGCTGCCATGGTGGTAGTTGCCCTGAGGACATCAATTGAGATCGCACAGGCAGGCAGGGTATCAACTGGCGTCTCTTCTGGTGTGTGGTAAACGAATAATTTCACAAAAATTAAGAGCGGACAGACCTGACTATTCTATGCGGGAACGTACTCAAAAAATGTATGTGCTTATCAAATCCCTCCGACAAATCGTCCTGGATTTAATATTCCATGGGGATCGAACTGCTGTTTGATGGCTTTCATCATGTCCATAGCATTCCCGGTATAGCCCCAGGGCTCTATGGTTAGGGATGGAGGTGCTTGCAAAATTGTGAGATAGCCTTTGTGGGCGGTGCAGTGCGATCGCAATGTTTCTAGGGTACCAGCGACATCGTGGGCATCGGCAGACAGCGCAATTAACCCCAACCCACTGGCATTATGCAACCGAGCGAGCCAGCTTGAGGGGAACGTTTCTAGCAGCTGCAGTAAAGGGACTAGATGGGTGGGTAGCACCCCGATCTTACATAATACTTTGGTTGGACTGCCCAGCTGTAGTGCCAGGGAGGACCAGAAGGAACTATCTTCGGCAGGCTTACTCGTCAGTCCGGCTGTTTTAGCAATTGTTTCAAACCGTTCTACTTGCTCCTCGACACCGGCAGGAATACCTTGAAATCGACCTGCTAAGCGAACACCATTGTCTGTACCAATAAGATCCATGGCGCTGGACGTAATGCCCTGTAGCCGAGTTTGTAAGGCAGCTTCAGCGATCGCCTCAGCGGGTCCCGATAGCACAACGGTCTGGGATTGAACCGCCATGGGATATAGCCTGAGGGTCAACTGGCTGAGAATGCCCAACGTGCCATAGGCCCCGGTCATCAGCTTCATCAAGTCATAACCAGCCACATTTTTGACCACTCGGCCACCGGCTTTCACCACCTCACCGTCATAGCGCACAAACTGCACACCGATCACCGTATCCCGCACGCTGCCATAGCGCTGTCGCAGAGAACCGCCATCAGCAGTCGCTACAATGCCCCCCAACGTCGCCTGATCAGCATAGAGGGGGTCTACTGGCCAAAATTGGTTCTGAGGCTGTAATTTAGCCTGCAAAT
>NZ_QXHD01000004.1:197367-215270 GCF_011009555.1 Adonisia turfae CCMR0081
TCTAGGTATCTCCACGATGGCGTTCAACCTGAACGGATTCAACTTCAACCAGTCCATCATCGACTCTCAGGGTCGTGTCGTTAGCACTTGGGCTGATGTGATCAACCGTGCCAACCTAGGTATGGAAGTAATGCACGAGCGTAATGCTCACAACTTCCCTCTAGACTTGGCGGCTGGTGAAGCGGCTCCTGTTGCTATGGTTGCTCCTTCCATCAACGCGTAGTCGTCGTGATCTAGTTGCAATTTGCTAATTTGATTTAGCCTGTAAAGCGCTCCTCAATTGAGGAGCGCTTTATGCTTTTAAAGGGAATTTCAAAACTATAGGGCCCTCTGTCTGATGGTCCTCGCTATATTAGGAGTAGCGCAAGGCATGATTGTCCAGAGAGTATCCTGCTGTCTATCGACCCGGTATTTCCAGGCTGCGATCGCTTTTATTTAATATTGGTGGTGTCTAATACCTGGATAACGTCTCAACCTGAATAAAGTCCCATGGTGAGTCCTGAGGAGGGTCCTAACTTTAGTAAGAAGTAGCGGCAGCAATGACAAAAATGTTCTATTGTTAGAACACTGACTATAAAAAGTGTTTTCTTGCCACCATACGTTGCTTGTCTAGTTGCGGCATACTCAAGGCAGATAGCGTTATAGGCCATGTTAGATATCGAATTTTTTAGTGACGATAAGCAGCCGATGTGTCGGGTAGAGGTGGCCGATACGTTTTTACTATGGCTTGCACGCACTGATTTTGCTCGTATTGGTGAGGAAACTGCTACGGATCTATCTATCAATGGTGAACAACTTACGTTGCCACTTGTGCAGCTAGCTCCATCGACACGAAAAACCTTTGTAGAGTTTTTCACAGAGTCTGTTGTCCTTCATAGTAAGCAGGTTCTGCTGCAGTTAGAGGAAGGAAGTTTGCAATCAGAGTTGGTTTATCGCCTGAAGAAGCTGATTGAGCTATTAGACTGCTTAAAAAATGAAGATTATCAATATTTGCAGCGAGTTTAAGCGATCAGCTTGGCTATAGCGTGGCAGGAATAATAATAGGTGGGTCAAGCAGATCTGCCCATAAGGCTAAGTGAATGCTGACAATGGAGTATTACGAGTACTCTGGCTATAGCGTATCGGCAACTGCGATCGCAATTATCCCAACTTTCCACCCTATACAGATCATTACGCTCTGATGCTTCATCCGGAGAATGGGGTGATGCCTGTGGAGATCCGCGTAGAATCAGCGTGAGCATTCAGGAGATTGCCTAATGTATGTAGTGACCAATCGAAATCTACAGCCAGATGCCAACCCAGAAGAACGATTTGGGCCTAGATTTAACCAGAAGGGGCCTAATGAACTACGGCTGGCGGAGGCGCAAAAGGTTGGTGGTAGTTGGCAGGTCAATATTTTGGATGACCGTACTACGTATAACGGTGAAGACATGTGGGCTAGCGAAGCTGCCTTTTTAAAGGCACAGCAGCGGATGCGCCAAAATCATACCAGTGCACTCTTTTTTGTCCATGGATTCAATACAGACTTTGGTGATGCATTAGAGAGTGCCTATGCCATTGAGAAGCTGTATAACCTTGAGGTCATCATGTTTACCTGGCCGTCTAACGGGGGGGGAACCCTTGAGGGGCTATCTAGCTATCAGGATGATAAGCGCGATGCAGCCTTGTCCATTGGAGCATTGGACCGATGCTTTGAGAAGCTGGCAGATTACTTCAAGAAATATGCAGAGCAGGCTTGTAAACGCAAGTTTAGCCTGGCGCTGCACAGCATGGGTAATTATCTGTTTAAGCGGTTGTTGTCATCATCGATTTATCAGGGAGAGACTCTGTTATTTGACAACATTGTGATGCTGGCTGCTGATGTGAACAATGAAGGCCATGCCGACTGGGTTAATCGGGTGCGTTTTCGCAATAGATTGTTTATCACCATTAATGAAGATGATGCGGCTCTGTTGGCGTCTAAGGCGTTGGCTGGGGATGAACAAAAAGCACGTTTGGGTCATTGGCCCCGAAATTTGACAGCACGCAATGCAACGTATTTAGATTTTACCGATGCGGCGAATATTGTTGCGCACCATAATTATTTTACGGATGATAGCGCGCTACAGAATGAGAGAATTAAAGAGATTTTTGCGCGGGCATTTACGGGTCAAAAAGCAGAACGTGGCTTGACGTTTGATGCGGGGACTGGAGCATATCGGGTGTTATAAATCTCGTCCTGGTGCTTTACCAGCAATAAATCTTGGCCCTAAAAGACTTTTACTACAGCAGGGAGCCGACGGAACCCGCTAATTTTATGTTTGGACCGTATTAGACATGACCCTGTAGGGATGCACTGCTATCCCTACAGGTACTGATAATTTGCCGATATCTTGAAGGGCGCATCCCATTAGAGTTAAAGGGTGCTGTATATTGATGCAGCCCTAACGAGGAACTGGCAAGGCTTGTGCAATCTTCGTCTCTAAGAGGCTTTGGTGCGTGAATGCGTGAATATTCTGTCAGACAGATCAGTCCTTTAGGAGGTCGATCTTAGCCTTCAACAGGGTAGCTGTCCGGCATCCCCAAGTGAGTGAACTGGTTGATAATTGAACATTCCAACAGTAATTCTGTCGTTTGATTCTCAATACATCGTGCAGACACGTCACCTGTGAAAATGGTTTTGAGTCGATACATCATGGTTTCACTCAAAGACCGTCGATGATAGTTAATCTCTTCTTTCCAGGTAGACCGTCCCTTTTTGCGAATAGCTCGTAGGTTTTCGTCGCGCGGATGAGGGTCCCCCTTGCGATTGCCATGGAACCAAATTTTGGCATCCTTCCGGGGAGGAATGGCTGCGGTTGCTTCGCGCTCATCAATGGCATCGTAGCAATAGGTGCGGTCGTAGGCCCCATCGGCACTCACTTGGTCAATATCGTCTGGAATTTGGTCCAATAGATCTGGCAACACCTCGCCATCACTCATTGAATTTGAGGTGACGACGGCAGCCAGAATCTCTCCGGTGTGCTCATCGACCCCCAAATGTAGTTTGAGCCAGGTACGACGTTTACTCACCCCGTGCTGACGGGTTTTCCATTCCCCTTCTCCATACACTTTAATACCCGTACTATCGACCACCACATGACGACCACCGGATGCAGGCTTAGTCGGTACGTCAATCGTTAGCGTCTTTTGGCGACGCGACAGGGTTGTATGCACCGGTAACTCGACCGATACTCCCATCAGCTCGAAGATAGACCCCGCAAAGCCAATTGTTTGACGTAAGGCCAGCCCATAAATCACTTTGAAGGTCAATAACGTTTGAATGGCTAAGTCACTGTACTCCTTGGAGGCTCCAGGTTTCTCTGTCTTTTGAGTGGTTTTCCACCCGGCAATCACCTCATCACTCAGCCATAAGGTCAGACTTCCTCGCTTCACCAAGGCGGCGTTATACTCAGACCAGTTGCGGAGTTTGTAGGGGCGTTTCATCGGTACCGTGTTTGTGTGGTAACTGCACTTTACCGGCTTCTATGGCTCCGCAGCTACCTTATTCACGCACCAAAGCCCACCGGAAGTATAATCTGCATCTTAGAAATTTGAGATAGCAAAAAATAATTCAACGACTGGATAACATCTTGAGGGAGAATGAGAGCATTCATCAATGGAAGCCCACGACCAGTAAGTCCTCACGTACACCCTCGTCCTGGTTAATCAGAAGAGGTGAGGTAGGAGCAGGCAAGGGACGAGCTATTCGCCTACTCCCTATGACTCCACCTCACTGGGAGAAGTACTGACTTCATCAGCTGAGATTGCGTCTAGGTACTTTTGGAGAATCTTAGCTTCATCTTGCTCTGAGCCGGTCTCGATAATGTCCCCTACAACACTCCCCCCAGGCATCCACCTATCCGTACGAATGAGAGAGTATCTTATTTGTCGCGGAATTTCTAAGAAGCAGAAGTCTACACGAACTATGAAAAACCTAGCAGGTGATACCGTAAAATCCGGTTTTCGGGGACGCAAAAAACAGGTTAAGCGGAAATGATCTTTTGGGTATAGAATCCGCTCTTGAAATTTATCCGTAGTGCTTATCATGCCATTGGTATAAAGTCCTGGAACATTAACGAAAGGGATAATAGGGGACTCAGTAAGAAATTCGAAGTGCTTATTGGTAATGAAAGCAGCAGGCTCAAACATACCTATCTGTGATGAAAAGATCTGGGTAACTATCCGTGGTTTTGTCCCTGCTACCATCGATTCATTTTGCAATTCCAAAGTCAAACTTAAATTTGTGTTATTATGATTACCCAGGGTAATAGACAAACTCGTAGACAAATAATCCTGGCTCCTATACATTGCCGAGATCATCACCTCACTCATTGACTGACTCAAGGTGTTATGTCGATAGTAATAGTCCCTATCCAGAGCTGACCTGTGAGGCTTTGTCAGACTCTGTGGGATATACACGAGAAAGACCCCCTCACACGCCTTAAGTTCTATCCCTTGTAGTGGTGGCTCTAGCGAATCACGAAGCCAGCCTTCGAGGGGAGTCTGAAGGGAAGCGACTTCTGACGACTCAAATGGCTCGATAGAGGTATCTCCACCTTTATGAATACAAAGAATGCCTCCATAGGTGTTTGCAAAGGCACTGATCTCTTTGGCGAACTTTTTCTTATCATCTTTATTGAACTTCGTTCTATCACCCGCCGTTCCTTTGAATTCGAAGATGCTGCTCTCGCCATCGTCGCTGATTGATTGGTTCAGCCGGCAAGCCTGGTCGATATGGGTTAGGGATGTAATGGTATCGAATTGTGAGCGAAGGGTGTCCATGGGGCTGGTGGGTGGTGAGGTGATAATGAAGGGGTGGGAAACGCTTTCTTAATAGAGAAGAAGTCAGGTGATCCCTTGAAGAGGAGTAATCTTCTTTAATCTCTGAAATTCCTCTAGCAACAGTTAGTTGGCCTTTACTGTTCTGGTTCGACTTATAGAGCCCATTTGAGATCTTTTGTCAGATACGCGAAAATACAGAGCATCGTCTACCGTGGCTATCATGGCATACTCGAGCAGTCTGACCGATGCCGAATGGGAAATCCTCGAACCTCTGTTGCCAGAGGTCTTGCCTCAGAAGAAAAGGACAAAGCCTCTCCGTTGGAGCTATCGAGAGCTGATCGATGGGATGCTCTATCAGCTTAAGAACGGCTGTAATTGGGAAGACCTACCCAAGGATCTGCCGCCCTATTCAACCGTGTTCTGGCATTACAACCAGTGGCGCAAAGCAGGCTCGTTTGAGAAGCTGATGACGTTGCTACATGGACACGTGCGAAAACAAGTAAAAAAAAATCAAAATGGACGACCCTAATGATGGCAGACTCACAAGCGGTGAAGAATACCTGTACTGCTAGCGTGGATTCAAAAGGCTTTTGTTTCTACAAAGCCACGAACGGGATCAAGCGGCATCTAGTTGTTGATACGCTGGGATTTCCATTCTTCACGCTGTGTACGCCAGCAAATGTTTCGGATGATGTCGGCTTGTTGATGCTGCTGATACTCAACCTTGAGTACTTTAAATCCAAACCGGTCAACATCCCGAAGATTACCGTCTTGTTAGACAACGGCTACCACTTAGACAAGCTGACTGAGACACTTCAGTCGGTCTATCCAGGCATCATGCGCAAAATCAGATTTGAGCTTTCTCCAAAGCCATCGAAAGCAGAGAAGGCTGCGCAAGGAAAAACAGGCTTTGTTCCTGTTGCCGTCAGGTGGGTAATTGAGCGCTCCAATGCTTGGATGGAACGATGTAAGAGCCTGACGAAGAACTTTGAGAGAACGTTGGACAACGCTAAGGTGCAGATGGACTTTTGCTTCGTTAGACTAATGCTCAAGCGACTTGCTGCCGATTCTTGAGATCTCAAATGGGTTCTATAGATGCACCCAATGGTTTAGTACTGTTAACTAATCAGTATGAACCTGCTTCTCAGACATTGCCTGGAGACATCTTGATAAATGGAACAGGCATCTTCGGTGATGGTATTGATGTAAGAAACTTTACTGGAGCAGGCGGAGCTGTTTATCTGGATGCCCGCAATAATATTGATGTTCTGAATAGCTTTATTTCTACAGCGGCTGCAATAGATGTACAAGATATCGTGCTTGTTGCTGATGGCGTTGTTACTTTTGACGGTATAGATGGTACCCGTGAAACTGGAATATTTAACAGTTTAGCTCTAGGGGGAACTGGATCGTCTGGTAATGTTCGAATTACAGCAACTGCTCTAAATGTATTGAATGGCGCACAACTGAACAGCTTAGTTTTTGGTAATGGTCAGGGTGGAGACGTCATTCTTAACATTCTAGAAACTGTTCGATTTGAGGGTATTAATCTAAGAAACAGCTTTCCTAGTGGAGCTTTTAGCAGTATTTCAGTCAATAGCCAAGGCACGGGCGGGAATGTGCGCATCCAGGCACGTAATATTGAGGTACTTAATGGGGCTGAACTTAGTGCCAGTACCTTCGGCACTGGCAATGCTGGCAACGTCATTATCCTCATTGATGAGACCGCTCGATTTAAGGGGACTGACTCTAGGGATGGCAGCGCTAGCGGAGCATTTAGCCGTATTGCATCTAGTGCTGAAGGCAGGGGGGGAGATGTTCGTATCCAGGCACGTAATATTGAGGTACTTAATGGGGCTGAACTTAGTGCCAGTACCTTCGGCACCGGCGATGCAGGCAATGTCATTCTCCTCATTGATGAGACCGCTCGATTTCAGGGGATTGACTCTAGAGATGGTAGTAGTGCCAGCGGGGCGTTTAGCAGTATTGAACCTAATGCTAAAGGCACAGGTGGGGATGTACGCATCCAGGCACGAAATCTTGAAGTGCTCGATGGAGCTCAGCTGAGTACAGGAATCTTCGGCGCAGGCATTGCAGGTAGTGTCATTCTCCTCATTGATGAGACCGCTCAATTTGAAGGAGTCAATTCTAGGTCTGGCAGTCCTAGCGGAACATTTAGCAATATTGGGATCAATGGTGAAGGAATAGGTGGAGATGTGCGAATCCAAGCGCGTAATCTCGAAGTACTCGACGGGGCTCAGCTCGTTGCAAGCACCTTTGGCATTGGAGATGCAGGTAGTGTCATTCTCCTCATTGATGAGACCGCTCAATTTGAAGGAGTTAATCCTATAGATACTAGTATTAGCGGCGCATTTACCAGTATTGAGCCTAATGGTAAAGGAGCTGGTGGGGGTGTGCGCATTCGGTCACAGAATCTCGAAGTGCTCAACGGGGCCCAGCTTAGTGCAGGTACTTCTGGTATCGGCAATGCAGGAAATGTCGTTTTACTGATTGATGAGACCGCTCGATTTAAGGGGATTGACTCTGAGGATAGCAGTGCTAGTGGCGCATCTAGCAATATTGACCCTAATGGCAATGGAACTGCTGGAGATGTACGTATTCAGGCACGAAATCTCGAGGTACTCGATGGGGCTCAGCTCAGTGCAGGTGTCTTTGGCGCTGGCGATGCAGGCAACGTCATTCTCCTGATTGATGAGACCGCTCGATTTGAGGGAATTAATCCTATCAATAACAGTAGTCCTAGCGGCACATTTAGTAATATTGAACCCAACGGGGAAGGAACTGGTGGAGATGTCCGCATCCGGGCACGAAATCTTGAGGTGGTTAACGGTGCTCAGCTAGGTGCAAGTGTCTTCGGTACTGGCAATGCAGGTAGTATCCTTCTTCTGATTGATGAGATTGCTCGATTTGAAGGTAGTAGTCCTGTAGATACTATTGTTAGCGGCGCATTTACAAGTATTGAGGCCAACGGTAACGGTAAGGGAGGGAATGTCCAGTTAGAAGCAGCTCAGCTTGAACTTAATGATGGAGCAGTTTTATCTTCTGGTAGTTTAGGCGAAGGAGCTTCGGGCAATATTTTACTTACTATTCGCAATCGGCTCACAGCCAAAAACGGTACGATCGCCACCAATGCTGAACAAAATGCTGGTGGTCAAATCCAAATTAATGCGGGTTCTATTCTTCTCTTTGGAGATAGCGATATTCAAACCTTTGTGGACTCCGGAGAAAACAATGGTGGCAACATTACGATTAGAGCCAATGCGTTAGTCGCTCTAGATGACAGCGATATTCTTGCATTTGCAGCCGATGGTCGTGGGGGTGACGTAGACCTGAGTGAAACAGCTTTCTTTGGCCAAAACTTTCAGTTTGCACCACCTGGCACCGACCCACGAACTTTAGATAACAACGATCGTGTCGACATCAATGCCACTGGAGGAATCGCCTCTGGAACAATCTCATTGGCCGATGTCAGTTTTATTGAAGACAGTCTTAACGAACTGCCTGACAATTTAGTTAATCCTGAGACCTTGGTTTCCAACAGCTGCGTTGTGCGCACCAACGACACAGATAGTAGCTTTACAGTCACAGGTAGCGACAGCTTAGAAGAACAACCTGGCAATTCTCCAAGCACCTATAGCCTGGAAACCGTGCAGCCTATACCTGCGACACCAGAAACCGCAGTTGCCGAGCCCCAGGGAACCTATCGGCTGGCAGATGGGCGCTTAGTAATCGGACGCCAATGTGATATCGACCAATAGGAGCGCATTGCAATGGAGATAATCACCCCAACTCATCGGCTGCAATCGGCAATCCATCCTCACCTAAATAACCGATTTCAATTAAAAATGCCCGTAATGCCGTCGGGAAATCCGGATGTGCACCCACCTGTTCTCCCTCCTCATAGATTTGTAGCCCCCAGGTCGCCTCACGATCGTAGTTGTCGAGCATAAACTGCCAGGCAGCATCAAAATCTTCATTTAGCACAGCATGTTGAGCCACATAGCTAGCCAACAAACTGTTAGACACATAATCATCCTCTTCTCGAACTCTCACAAAGACGCTTTGCAAAGTCTCTATTTGTTCTCGAATTTGCTCTGGAAATTGTCGTGTAGTATCGATAAGTTCCCCATCACGATAAGTGAAAAACGTAACCGGTGGAAATGACTCAGCGTAACTGCCAAACCTGTAGAGAAACGCCTGATGAGGCACAGCCATTTCCACATAGCCATCACCGTTAACATCTGCAATATCAGGACCTATCCCATCTAGATAACCAGTCTCTATACTGGCAAATGCTTCACCAGTCCAGCGGTGAATTGTTGTATTCGTACAGCAATGGGCACCCCCAGAATAGTTACGCACAATAATTTCTTCAGTACCGTCATTATTCAAATCTTGCAACTGAAACTCAGCAAATGTCCAAGCCAGGGTATCGACCAGTTCCTGCTCTTCACCCTGATAAAGCAGCTGATAGCTGAGATTGTTTTCGTCCGACGCCTCAAGCTCACGGTAGTGGGTATAACTAACGCGCACTCCCACATCACTCCCTGTCAGCTCTAGATTTTCAAAAGATGACGTATCGTAATTCAAACGTAGCGTGGACTGAGCTTTGACTGATGAGGTTAGGCCGAATAAACTAACCCCTAACACGCCAATGCTCAATAGACCTAATAGGTTGAGTCGCTGTTTCATAGCTAAATGTTCTATGTTTCTGGCGCAATATCTATCACCAGGCTATATTTCCCCACATTAGACTTCATTACCTAAGAGCCTTTTTCCTAGAATTTATTTTCTGACCTTTATAGTTAAGCTTCCTAGCCGGGTGGGCAGTGCTCACCCTCTATGCTTTTATTCTGTGCCCTTCTGCCTTCTCCGTTTTTATGACCACCGCCATCCTGCCTGCCTTAGACCGACAAACGTTCCTCCATGGTTCACCTGGCCAACAGCAGGAATTCGTCCTCGCCTTGGGCCAAGCGTTAAAAACTGTGGGCTTTTTTGCTCTAGAAAACCATGGCATCGTAGGCAGTTTAATTAAATCTGCCTACGATGCGGCAGCTAATTTCTTTACACTGCCAGAAGCGACTAAACAAAACTACGAACGACCAGACATTAATCAACAGCGTGGTTTTACTCGCTTTGGTCAAGAACATGCAAAAGATAGCGATGCTCCTGATCTCAAAGAGTTCTGGCATGTGGGGCGTGAAGCAGAACTGGCCAACCCCTGGCCCCAAGAAGTACCGACATTTCAGCCGTTAATGTCAGCGCTATATCGAGAGCTAGAAGCCTGCGCAGCTGACTTATTAAAAGCCTGTGCCCTTTATCTAGACTTGCCCGCAAACTTCTTTGATAAAGAGGCTAGGCAAGGAAAAAGCATTTTACGAATACTGCACTACCCACCGTTACCAGAGACTATCCCTCCCAAAAGTCTGAGGGCGGCTCCCCATGAGGACATTAATCTGATCACCCTGCTATGTGAATCCACTGGACCTGGCTTGGAACTCTTGCAAGCAGACGGCAGCTGGCTTACCATTGAGTCCTTGCCAGGTCAGATTATTGTGGATACTGGAGATATGCTGCAGGCCTTGAGTAATGGCGTGTTCAAAAGCACAACGCATCGAGTGGTCAATATGGATGGTCGAGATCGTCGATTTTCTCTGCCATTCTTTATGCATCCACGACCAGACTTTGATCTCACACCGCTCCCCAATTGCATCCAACGCACAGGCGGCACACCTAAGTTTCCCACCCAAACAGCCGGACAATATCTACAGCAACGCCTTCAGGAAATAGGATTAGCCTGACAGTACAATCAGGCATGGGCAGATTACAGCAACACGGCATAATAGATACCATCCAAGCTTTATGCTCAACATTTTCCACTACCCATGGACATTGCCTCCGCTATACCAGTCGCTATCGTCACCCTGCGTGAAGGCGTAGAAGCCGCACTAGTGGTCGGGATTGTATTAGCCTGCCTGAATAAGGCTGGCAAAATGGACCTAAATCAATGGGTTTTTGGAGGCGTGGCCGCTGGGATAATAGGCAGCATTTTAATAGGCTCATTTTTAGGCTTAGGACTGCAGCAGGTGCAGTATGTTATGCCCAATGCTGAAGCTCTATTGAAACCGATCCTGGGCATTCTGTTTGGCAGTGTCGCCATTATTATGCTGAGCTGGATGCTGCTGTGGATGACCCGCCAGGCCAGAACCCTTAAAACAGAGATTAATCAAACTGTCACCAATGCCCTTGGCAATGAATCTGCAGGTCTCAGTATTTTTAGTTTGGTTTGTATCGCGGTATTAAGAGAAGGATTTGAAACAGTTTTATTCTTGTTTACCCAGTCCCAAACATTAACTGACAACTTATTAGGAGTTGTTATGGGGCTGTTGGGAGCAACATTCATTGGCTTTGGATTATTTAAATGGGGCATTCGCATTAACTTGAAGCTGTTTTTTCAAGTTATGGGTATATTGCTGTTGTTAATTATCTCAGGCCTGGTAGTTTCAGTTTGCCGCAACATCGATATTACCTTTGCCACTATCAGTCAATTCAACAGCTTATCGGTTGACCTCTGTCTTGGGTTTCAACAGTCTTGTGTATTGGGGCCTCAAATCTGGAACACTAGCCAAATCTTGCCAGATAAAGAATTTCCAGGCGTTGTTTTGAAAGTGCTGCTGGGTTATCGCGATCGCATCTACCTATTACAGTTACTCGCCTATGTATTGTTCTGGCTAGTCATAGGTAGCCGCTATTTCCGCACTCTCAATCAGCCAACTAATTCAAAAAACTCTCACACTACGTCAGTTTCTCCATCAGCTTGAGAAGAAACCTAGCACAAAACATTTTCCAAATAACCATTAAGCATAAACAAGGTTTGAGCTTCAGGTCTTTAGAGGTAGTTGAAAAAACCCAAAACTCAAACCAATTCACTTCGCAATTGCTGATTTAGGGGATGAACCGAGCTAGAGCCATTGCTGCTAAAGGTCATCCCGATGATCAGCAATATCTTTACTTCTCTCCTTAGAAGGTCCTAAAGCTATTGTTCAGAGTCACTTTGGTCTAATAATCGCTCAAATCGATCCTTCGACCAGCGATCTGTCGCGTAGGAAATAGCACTAATCTCAGCTAAACGAATCAGCCACACCGTCCGTTGATAAGGATCATCTGGTAATTCATCATCCTCATAACCTTCTGCGACATCCACATCTACGACTTCCACGTAGTCACTGTCTAAATAAATAGGGATGCCGACTAATCGTGTTCCTGGCATTCGAAACCAGACTTCACTACCACTGTGGAGAGCTTCTTCTAAGCGTTTGTAGAGCCGTGTTTGTTTCGGAGCTTTGCAGGCGCGGGACTCTGATTCACGTTGAATGAGCTGTCGAGGGGTATCTTGCATGCTTCTCTCCTTTTGATCAATACACAATGCCGTACACGTACCACCTGTTTGTTTAACGACGGTTGTTAAACCCATTTAACTAAGCGGCTTTAGAGCTGGACATCTGGCATATCTCTACCGAGGGCACACCTCCTTCTTGAACGAAAAACTAATTGAATAGAGCTAGTTTAGTGGCTTGCCTAAGGCATAAACTAAGTACCTGCAATAGACCGGCATCTGTGTAAAGAATGCCCAAGTCTACTAAAGGCAGAACCTTTCTAGGTAGTCTACATCATAGCAATCCAGACAAGTAGGCAGAAAATCAAGAGATTTCCCCATACACCTTAGACAAATTATTAAGTTACTGTGTGCAAGGATATTTCTATAAACGGGTCGGTTGTTAAGAAGCACACCACCGGTAAAACCAACCCAGAGGTCAGCAACGCCCATGATTATTAAAAACCCTATCCAGGTGCTGTGCGTCCCACCCCCCGCCGATTAACTCTGCTTTACTCGCATCAGGGGCTGACCAAACTCAACCGGTTCAGCATTCTGAACTAAGATTTCTACAATCTCACCAGATACTTCAGCTTCCAGTTCGTTCATCAGCTTCATCGCTTCAATGATGCAGACTGTTTGACCGGGTTTGATGCGATCGCCTGTGTCGACAAACGGAGACTCATCAGGAGCTGGAGAACGATAAAAGGTGCCCACCATGGGAGACGTAATCTCATACAAATCGGATGGACTAGACACAGGTGGTGCAGCGGGCTCTGTAGCAGCAGCACCTGTAGCAGGTGGCGATGCCATCATTGGTGCAACGGACGGTATAGCAGCAGCAGATACAGTAGCATCCGAAGACAGTACCACCGATTGACTGGGAGCAGTCGCTTTACGCAGGGTGAGCTCAAACTGAGGATTTTTAAGCGTCAGCTCAGCAATATCCGTTTGATCGAGAGCGGCAACTAGCTGACGAAGCTCACTAAAATCCAAATCCACTATGTACACTCCAAATAAACGATTAGAGACGCCTAACCCACAGAACCTAACTAAGGCAATCTAGCATTGAAATAGACACAAAAATTGCAAAACCTAACCATAGGGCACTGAGCACCCCCCAAACCTATTCTCGACCGAGATAGGAATCATTACGAGTGTCAATCTTGATGCGTTCACCAATTGAGATAAACAGAGGTACCATCACCTGGGCACCGGTTTCAACTTTTGCAGGCTTGGTACCGCCAGTCGCTGTATCCCCTTTCACACCAGGATCCGTTTCTGTCACTTCTAAAACGACCGAGTTCGGCAAATCCACCTCCAAAACCTGGCCATTCCAGCGCAGAACGGTAACCTCCATTTCTTCCTTGAGATACTTCACCTGAGTCCCAATCTGCTCTGCCGAGAGCTGGGCTTCATCATAGGTTTCCATATCCATAAACACGTACTGCTCACCATCGCGATAGGTGTGCTGCATCACGCTTTTTTCCAAAATAGCCTGAGGAACGGTCTCCCCAGCGCGAAAGGTACGCTCAACAACGCTACCCGATTGCACATTTTTCAGCTTAGTGCGTACAAATGCTGCCCCTTTCCCAGGTTTTACGTGGAGAAACTCCACCACTCGCCACACGGAGCCATCAAGTTCAATGCTAGTGCCGGTACGAAAATCGTTACTAGAAATCATGGTGCTGGCAGACAGTAGGTTAGTTGATAGTCAGGGGTTGATAGTCGGCCCTTATTGTACAGCCCAGTGGTCATTTCCCCGTACGGTTGAATAGTATGGCCAATGCAGTCGGGGGTACAAGACGTTTAGCTCCCTAACAGGAACTATCTGAGACGAGCCACACTATGGCAAGATCGTAAAGGTTTGTCACGCCGTTGTCGTTAATTTACAACTATGGCTCGTTTTCAATACAGCTTTCAGGCCGCTCTTGCGGGTCTTTTAGGCGTCGGTTTTAGTTTTTTCCTCAGCATGGGTTGGTTTTTAGTGCCGTCTGCCCAGGCTGGTCCCATCCCTTCAGTAGCCTTACCAGTTGCTTATCTACCCCCTGGTGATGCCATTACTGACCCTAATGCTCTATTACGCTATGCCCTACCCATTGATAGTCCTGAGATTCGAAAGGTTCAGGATAAGTTAGAAGGTTTGAACTATGCATTACGTACAAAACAGTGGGGCCGAGCAAAGCGGGATATTTACCAATCGTCAAAGCTAATTCATCGTAAGCGTGCGGCCATTGTCGAAGCAATTCCTGAAGAGCGGCGCTCCATGGCTGACCCGTTGCTGGAAAAGATGGATAGTCAACTGGAAGTAATGGAGAAGGCGGTCAAAACCAAGGACTTAGAAACCCTGTGGGCAAGTCGACGAGTCACCCTCAATACCATCGGTGACCTGGAATACTTAATGGTGAAGGGCTTTCCCTACGAAGTACCGACCGAGTATGACAACCTTCCTCAATTGAAAGGTCGCGCCACCATCGAATTTAAGACCAATGAAGGCCCCGTAATCGTAGTTGTTGACGGTTACAGTGCACCCATTACTGCGGGCAACTTCGTGGACTTGGTGAAGCGGGGTTTTTATGACGGCATGACCTTTGACCGAGCTGAAGAAAACTATGTGTTACAAACGGGTGACCCAGACGGTCCTGAAGCTGGGTTTATTGATCCAAAAACCCAGAAATATCGTGCTATTCCGCTAGAAATTTTGGTGGAAGGTGATGAAAAACCCACCTATGGAGCCACACTGGAAGAACTAGGACGTTTTCTAGAAAAGCCTGTACTACCGTTTAACTCGTTTGGTGCCCTGGCCATGGCCCGTCCTGAGTCTGAGCCAGATGGAGGATCGTCCCAATTCTTTTTCTTCTTATTTGAGCCAGAGTTAACACCCGCCGGGCTCAATCTGCTGGATGGTCGCTATGCGGTATTTGGCTACACCATTGAAGGGCAGGATGCCCTGGATCACATGGGCCGCCAGGGCGGCAAAATCATCTCCGCTAAGGTGGTGAATGGTTTAGATAATTTGGTTGAACCAAAGGTTTGAGCACCGCTGGCATCACCCTTGCTCAACTAGGTGAGCACGAAATCCTCAAACGGCTGCGTCAGTATTGCGCAGCCGTCGTTGGTGATGACGGCGCTGTGCAGTCGTTACCGGCTGGTGAACAGCTAGTGGTTACCTCAGATGTCTTAATTGAGGGGGTACATTTTTGCGATCGCACCCTATCCCCCAATGCCCTCGGCTGGCGGGCTGTCGCCGTTAACCTGTCGGACCTGGCAGCCATGGGTGCCAGGTCCATGGGCATCACTATCGGTCTCACCCTACCGCCAGCTACACCTTGGGGCTGGGTCGAAGCGCTATATGAGGGGATGCATAACTGTTTAGAAAAATATGGCGGTGCCATTATCGGTGGCGACCTCTGCCGAGGCAACCAGCGCAGTTTAGCCATTACCGCCTTAGGTATCGTCCCCCAGCATCAAGCTATTTATCGCAGTCGCGCCCAAGTCAACCAAACCCTTGTGACTACTGGTATTCATGGGGCCTCCCGTGCAGGCTTAGCCCTACTGTTAGATGAACTAGATGAACTCAAGGGATCAGGCTCGGCAGCCCAGTCATGGATTAAAGCCCACCAACGACCTGTGCCCAGGTTTGACGCGATCGCAGCCCTACACTTACAGCTACAAGATTTCGGCAATATCGCTGCCATGGACACCAGCGACGGTCTGGCAGACGCTGTCATTCAAATCTGCCATCAGAGTCAGGTGGGGGCAAAAGTTTTGCGATCGCAGCTACCGATTCCCCCCGGTTTAACCGAAGCAGTCGGGCAACCGACCGCCGAAAACTGGACCCTCTACGGCGGCGAAGATTTTGAGCTGTTGCTGAGCCTACCACCAGATATTGCCAAGGCTTTTGTCAACAAACTACCTGGCAGTCAGATTATTGGTCAGACCACTGCGGCCAATGAAATTCGACTCATTGACGATGTGAACCATGGGCCTAATATTCGATTGGATCAAGGACAGGGGTATCAGCACTTTAGTACTTAGTTCCTAGTTCCTAGTTATTGGTTATTAGTTGATTGCCGCAATTAGGCTAATACTTAACAAACAGCAACTAACGAATAACCAAGGACCAATAACAAATAACTCTTGCGACCCTAATAAATTTTCCACGCCTTCATCGCATACCCAAAGGAACACTCATCCGGGTGCAGAATCTCCGCCAAAATCTCCAGAGAATCCACTAAACGGGGTCCCGGTCGATTGAAGTATTGATTGCCATCCACCAAAAAGATACGGCCATCTTTAACCGCTTTTAGATTTTGCCAGGAAGACATTTGGGTGAGCTGATCCACCGATTGACGGCCCTGTTGCAGATCGTAACCACAGGGCATCACCACTAATATATCTGGCTCAGCCGCATTGAGATCGTCCCAAGGCAGCCAGGGAGAATGACGCCCCACTTTCCCAAATAAAGGATGACCGCCCGCCATGGACACTAATTCTGGCACCCAGTTGCCTGCCCCCATCAACGGATCGGTCCACTCTAGACAGGCAACGGTGGGTTGGGGTAACTTGGCTGGCACCTTTGCCAAGCACTCCTGGAGTCGCCCCTGGAGTTGCGCAATGGTGAGATCTGCGATCGCATCTCCATTGTTTGCATCTAATGATGTTGCCACCCGCCGGAGATCGTCCCACAGGTCGGCTAAGATTTGAGGCTTTAAAGAAATAATTTCAGGCTGGGGATCAATGATCTGGGCAACCGCCTTTTTCACATCGGACAGACTGGCAGCACAAACCTCACATTGGTCTTGGGTCAAAATGTGTGTGGGACGCAGCTCCTGTAGCCTCTCCACATTGACGTTATAGACACTCAGCCCTCGATGCAGCAGTTCGCTGACCCGGTCATGAATTTCTTGGCTTTTGCCCGTGGGATCAAAACTCGGGGACGTACACACTGGCAATTTCTGCACCTCCGGCGGAAAGTCACAGGCGTGGGAACGACCCACCAGTGACTCTCCAAATCCTAGGTGGATAACAATTTCTGTAGCGCTGGGAATTAGCGAAACGATGCGAAGCTCAGACATGGCAGCGCGTTGGTAAAACAATTAGCTTTTGAAAAGCTACAAGGAGAATCAATGTATCGGGTGGGGTGATGGAATATGAAGGCATCTAATCATTGTCCTTATATTCCTACACTCAGGTTATATTAGCTCTAACATTCATGACATGGGAATCGACCCTCAGGGGGAAGCCCCCTTTGCCTTTGCAGAATTAACGGGGCCGAAACTCTACAGAGTTCACCTGCAAAATGACATCAAAATTTTTGTAGACATCATTTCCTAACAACCCAATAGGCACAGCATCACCAATACTCACGGGCAGGTTGCGATGGGTAATGTTGCCAACACTAATGGATTCTACATAGCCCACATCAACAACGGCACGACTATTGCTGGCCGTTGCCACCGATGCCTGACCAACCACATTAATACCCAAATCATTGGCCATGGCTCGGGTAATGTGCGTATGGCTGGCTCCGGTATCCAAAATCATGGGATATCGTCTGCCATTGAAGTTCACCGCAATGACGGGGGTACCCCCACGACGCTGGATAATCGGCACACGTGCTACCCCGGTGGCAGTGGCGGCTACAGGAGCAGTCGCCACTGCCACCGTAGAATCCTTAGCAATGGGTGTGGGCCTGTTTAAA
>NZ_QXHD01000004.1:215280-221447 GCF_011009555.1 Adonisia turfae CCMR0081
TGTTTGGCGAGCAATGCCCCTTCTAAAACTCGTTGGCTCAATTGAGCGTTTCAGTCCCGGTTGTCGGGATTGGTGTTTGGCGAGTGTAACCATCCGGGAGTTCGAAAAACTCCCACTCAAGTTTCAGTCCCGGTTGTCGGGATTGGTGTTTGGCGAGCTCAACGTATCGAAATCGTCTAAAACCCTGCCTATGTTTCAGTCCCGGTTGTCGGGATTGGTGTTTGGCGAGTCATCAACAACCTCATCAGAAAGAGTAGCAATAACGTTTCAGTCCCGGTTGTCGGGATTGGTGTTTGGCGAGGTCTGAAGAACTCCATTATTATCGAGAAAGGTATACTGTTTCAGTCCCGGTTGTCGGGATTGGTGTTTGGCGAGCTTCCCGTACCAGATTGAAGCCTAATACGCTGACGTTTCAGTCCCGGTTGTCGGGATTGGTGTTTGGCGAGTCCGTAGGCCCAAACGATTATCAGATAAGGTTTCTACCGGTAATTTTGGCAAAGGTCAAAACCAAGCAATAGATTTATCTGATTGCGATCGCAACCCATACATCTAAGAAACCTAAAACTATTCAATTATCAAGGTTCTAGCCATTTGGCAAACCCCAAGGGATTTTGCCCTCACTTCAGTTTGCCAAAAAATCATTAAATCAGGTATAGCCATTTAGAAAAACTTAGTATCCTTGAGCTTATCAACCAACCTCCTTTAAGGTTTCAGGTATTTGTCAGGATCATAGTTAGCAAGCTTCACCGCATCATTTCTAGTTAGCGAGCCTGACCACATCCTTTTTAGAAAGTTGGTAGCCTATAGGCGTACCTCTTTGTATTAGCCTGCCGTCATGTTTTTCCCATTTTGTAAACCCCATGCATCTGAAAACTGCACCAATAGTGATTACGCCAATTTCTATGCCAATTGCCAAAAGATGAAACTTCATTGGCTAAAGACCAGCCGTAACCGGCTACAGGTGCAGCTAGCGGCTATCAATGCAGCCATTGGCGAGCTTGAAAGCCAAATCCCAGCGGATAGCGAACCCTCCACCGAGTCAGCGGCTTAGGTTTCAATTCCCCGTAGGTTGGGTTATCCAAACTCCTGAACCCTTGCACCCATCAAAACCTTTCATTAACCCAACCTACATCTCACATGCTGCACATCATCCCAAAATCTCCATATCTCCTCAATTACGCTGTAGGTGGATGTTGCTCCAGCACATGCTTCAAATAATGCCCTGTATAAGAATTTTCCGCCTGAGCGACTTCTTCGGGTGTACCCTCAGCGATAATTTGACCACCGCGATCGCCCCCTTCAGGACCTAGATCAATCACCCAGTCGCAGCAGCGGATTACATCCAGGTTGTGCTCAATCATCACCACAGAATTACCTTTGTCCACCAAACGCTGCACCACATCCAGCAGTTTGTGAACATCGTAGAAAGATAAGCCCGTAGTCGGCTCATCAATCAGATACATGGTTTTACCTGTAGAGCGACGGGCCAATTCAGAGGCCAGCTTCATGCGCTGAGCCTCACCACCAGAAAGGGTGGGAGCCGTCTGCCCCAAGCGAATATAGCCCAGACCCACATCCACCATGGTCTGTAACTTATTGGCCGCCTTGTGGATATTCTCAAAGAATTTCAGGGCCTCTTCAGCCGTCATATTCAGCACATCGGAAATCGTTTTGCCCTTGTATTTCACCTGCAAAGTTTCACGGTTGTAGCGTGCACCTTTGCACACCTCACACTGAACGTATACATCGGGCAGAAAGTTCATGGCAATCACATTCACGCCCTGACCACCGCAGGCTTCACAGCGCCCACCCTTAACGTTAAAAGAGAATTGCCCACGCTTATAACCCCTCGCTTTAGCCTCAATAGTCTCAGCAAACAAATCGCGAATAACATCGAACACCCCTGTGTAGGTAGCCGGGTTCGAGCGCGGTGTACGACCAATGGGTGATTGATCAATGACGATGGCCTTATCTAAGGCTTTAAGCCCCTTAATCGGCTCCATCTGATTAGGTTCAGGCACTTTGCTACCAAAATGATGTTGCAGAGCCGGGTAAAGCAACTCATTAATCAAGGTGGATTTACCAGAACCAGAAACACCTGTGATGCAGACAAACTTACCTAGGGGAATATCAACATCGATATTCTCCAGATTGTTGCGATGGGCATTGCGAATTTGTAGCTTGCGGTTATTACCTGGTCTGCGTTCAGCGGGTGTACCAATACTCTCTCGCCCTGACAGATAAGCGCCCGTCAGAGACTCTTTATTTTTTAATAGCGCCTTCAAATCACCATTGACAACGATATCACCACCATGAACACCCGCCTTAGGCCCAATATCTACAATGTGGTCGGCAGCACGAATGGTATCTTCGTCGTGTTCAACCACAATTAGGGTATTACCCAAATTACGAAGACGATCAAGGGTTTTTAATAACCGTGCGTTATCACGTTGATGTAAACCGATACTGGGTTCGTCAAGAACGTATAGCACCCCCGTCAAACCCGCACCGATTTGAGTTGCGAGGCGGATACGCTGGGCCTCACCACCTGACAACGTCATAGCAGTACGATCCAGGGTGAGATAGTCCAACCCCACATCCAACAAAAATGTAAGGCGAGCTTTAATTTCTTTAAGGACCAACTCACCAATAGCAAGTTGCTTCTTACTGAGAAGGGAGTCTTCTCCGTGCTCACCCATAACATCTTCGATGTTGTATAGGCAATCACGAATGGAAACACTGGTAAAGTCAAGAATGTTGTATGGCCCCATTCTGACGGCAAGAGATTCTGGCCGCAACCTGGCTCCATTACAGGTTTCACACACTTGATCGATCAAATACTTTTCGAGCTTTTGTTTGTAGAGATCGGACGTGCTCTCACGGTACTGTCGGTCAAGAATGGGAAGCACTCCATCATATTTGCGTTCGTAGCCCTTTTTGTCGCGGTAACGGGAGTCGGTTTCGATATAAATCTTGTCAGGGGAACCGTGGAGAATAATGTCGCGCTGTTCGTCGGTAAGGCTAGACCAGGTGGATTGAATCTCAAACCCGTAGGCTTGACCAACGCTGTAAAGAAGAGAGAAATAATAGGTGTTATCTTTATCGGACCAGGGTGCGATCGCAGCATACACTGGCAAATTCGGATCAGGCACCACCAAATCTGCCGCAAACCGCCGATGACTGCCTAACCCATGGCAGTCAGGGCAAGCGCCATAGGGTGAATTAAACGAAAACAGACGAGGCGACAGTTCATCCATCACCGCCCCATGTTCTGGACAAGCAAAATTCTCAGAAAAGACTAGCTCTGACGGCAATTCAGCACCGTATTCTCCCTCTTCCTCTGCCGCTACAGGCATGTCAGCCTTCTTGCCCTTACCCCCACTTTTAGCCTTGAGCGGCACCACATTGTCCTTGTTACGATCAGCGAGAATATCAATAACCGCAATGCCCTCAGCCCGTTTTAGACAGGTAGCCAAGGAATCCGCCAGACGCTCCTGGATATCGTCTTTCTTCACCAGGCGGTCCACCACCACTTCAATATCGTGGATCTTATTCTTTGATAGCTCAATATTGTCGCTGAGATCACGGATTTCGCCATCCACCCGCACCCGCACAAAGCCTTCCGCCGCTAATCCCGACAGCAGTTTAGCATGGGTCCCTTTCTTGCCGCGCACCACCGGGGCCAAAATCTGAAAGCGCGTGCGGTCTGGCAAGGCCATCACCCGATCCAGCATTTGGTCAATGGTCTGGGGGGCAATGGAGCGATCGCAATGGGGACAATGGGGTTGACCTGCCCGACCATAAAGCAATCGCAGATAGTCGTAAATTTCAGTTACCGTCCCTACGGTGGAGCGAGGGTTATGGGAGGTGGACTTTTGATCAATGGAAATCGCCGGACTCAGCCCTTCAATGGAATCCACATCGGGCTTGTCCACCTGCCCTAGAAACTGCCGGGCATAGGCACTGAGGGATTCAACGTAGCGGCGCTGGCCCTCGGCAAAAATCGTATCGAAGGCAAGGGATGACTTACCAGAACCAGACACCCCCGTAAAGACGATCATCTGGTTGCGGGGCAGGTCCAGATCGATATTCTTTAGGTTGTGCTGACGGGCACCGCGAATGCGGATCAGGTCATCCGATAGGTTCGTCAGTTTAGTTTTTGCTGCCCTGCCATTAGTCGTCACCTTGCCATTAGCGGCTTTGCCGTTGCCGCTCGACTTGCGTGTCTTGGCCGTTTTCGAGGTCTTTGACTGGGGCATGGGGCGGATAGGGTTACAGCTCAGGCAGGTAAATCATAACTAGACTGATAAATCAGTACTAGTACTAGCAAAACATTTCTTTATGGTAAGTCATAGAGTTTAACCATGTGGTGTTAAGTGTGGCAAAAGGGATCGAGACGTTGCATGCAATGTCTGTCTGTCTGTGAGGATGGCAAAGTAGGGGCGTTGCCTTGTGCACGCCCTGGGCAAAAGAGGCGTTGCCTTGTGCACGCCCTGGGCAAAAGAGGCGTTGCCTTGTGCACGCCCTGGGCAAAGGATTTTGCAAACTGACTAGTCAACGCTGACGCCATCGCACTAATCAAAAAGGGAGGCAACCCCGCAGCTAAAGTCTGGCAATAAAGGACTGGTTAATGTGTCTTTAGCATAGAGAGTAAGGACTTTAACCAAAATGCCGTCTTCGCGACGAAAAACCTCAGCCATTTGCTGTTCGCGATCAAAGATCCAATATTCTTGGACACCTTCCACAGAATAAAGTTTAAGTTTAGATTTTCTATCACGATCTTTATCCTTCTGCGACTGAGATAGGACCTCAATCACCAGTTCAGGTGCCCCTGTCAGATGACCTGCATCGTCCATCAATGTTTCAATTCGCTCATTGCTGACCCAAATGAGATCGGGAATGACTGCATTGGTAGGGGAAAAAATCACTCCTGGAGTAAAGATAGGTTTTCCCAATGGCAATTTCTTAGACCAGGCCAAAAGTTCTGCATAAATGGCACCGGCAACATCCTGATGTTTCCAATGGGGTGCTCTAGTCACATGCAGGTCTCCATCAATGATTTCAAAGCGATCGCTACTGTCAGGCAGGCTCTCTAAGTCATCTACCGTCCAGCGAACTTTTTTAGCTGCTGTCATCGACCTGTCTCCGCAGAATGAAGTATTTCAATGATAAACGCTAGGCAAGTAAGGGCGTTGCATGTAACGCCCCCACAATCATCCCACCTCTTGTTGCCACTTAATCTCAGGCGGGGTTGTCTCCACCAGTACTTTTCCACGAGAAATCACATGACTGACGACGGGTCGACAGCGGATGGCTTCATATTTGCTGGTGCAGTCCAACACAATCAGGTTAGCGGGTTTGCCAACATCTATACCGTAGGAGTCTTGCAGGTTTAGGGTGTTGGCTCCGCAGATGGTTGCCATGTCGTAGCAGGCATCCAGTTCTTTAAGACCCGTCATTTGGCAAACGTGAACAGCCATGGAGACAACATCGAGCATATGGCCCATGCCGAGACCGTACCAGGGATCCTGGATGCAATCATTGCCGAGACTGACGTTCAAACCAGCTTGCCACAGTTCTTTAACACGGGTGAGGCCACGGCGTTTGGGGTAGGTATCGGTGCGGCCCTGAAGGGTGATATTGATCAGGGGATTGGCGATGAAGTTAATCTGGGACCGTTTTAGGAAGCCCATGAGTTTGAAGGCATAGGCATCGTTGTAGGAGCCAAATGCGGTGGTGTGACTGGCGGTGACTTTTTCGTTTAAACCAGTGCGCAAGGCGCAGGCGGAGACGACTTCGAGAAAGCGAGATTGGTCGTCGTCGATTTCGTCGCAGTGGATATCGATCAGACGATCATATTTTTGGGCGAGTTCGAAGATGCGGTGGACGGAGCGGACACCATCTTCGCGGGTGAGTTCGTAATGGGGAATGCCACCGACGGCATCGGCTCCTTGTTTGATCGCTTCTTCCATCAGGTCGTCGTTTTTGGGGCCGCCATAAATGCCATCTTGGGGAAAGGCGACAACTTGGACGGTCATCCAGTCTTTGACGGTGTCACGCACTTCGAGCAAGCCTTGCAACGCAGTTAGACTGGCTTCACTGACATCAGCATGGGTACGGACAAAAAGGGTACCCTGGCTGGCCATTAGTTTGAGAGCGGCGGTGGC
>NZ_QXHD01000004.1:221457-221851 GCF_011009555.1 Adonisia turfae CCMR0081
AACCCCCTCAGATTAGCATCAGGATATTTAAATCCTAACCCCTCTGATGAATTTTTAATATTTTGAGTGCCATCTCTAAGAGTCTTGTGGGTCGGCTATCTGGGCTCCTTTGGTCTGTCATCGACCATCTCCAGTCAGATTAATTCTGGGATGTGGTTTTTTCATGATTGAATCCTGCGATCGCGCTGATAATGCCAATAATGGACAGCACGGTTTTGCAAATCAGCTCCAGCGTATCGGAATCACCAAACAGCAATAGCGATGTAGCGCCCAACACCACGATAGCCAGGCCTAATAACCAACGGTTTTGCTGCTTCAACCGTGAGTCTTGGCGCAGATTTTTGGCTTTCACAGTTCTGAGCTCAGTTTTGATCGTACTGACCTCTTTCTGTAG
>NZ_QXHD01000004.1:221861-264790 GCF_011009555.1 Adonisia turfae CCMR0081
AAGACATGCATTTTGTTATAAGTCCATGACATACTAAAAAACAAATAATGCAATTTATGCATTTCTCACATGCAATTTTCGGAAATAATAGATGAGATCGGAGATTATCTATTGATCTTTAAAGCTATTAAACGGGTTGCTAACACTCCATTTTGGCGTTAAGCAAACATGCTTCAGATAATCGCTAGAGCTTGGATACCATTTCAAGATTAGGTGTACAAACTGATCGGCACCTACAGTCGTATTGGTCGCCCTCACTTAAGATATGGACTCTTAAGTCATGGAGGCTCAACGGGGAATTGTCACCAGAGTCACGATAGTTTGTATGGGTTAGTTCCCTTGGATCAATGATGGTGACAGAGCCTTTGCCGATTACTTGAAAGGTGCCATCGCCTTTGAAAGCAGCACAGGTGTCTTCGTCAATGCCAATACCTAGTCGGTCAGGATTAGCTGCGATCGCACTCAACAACCGAGCCATGCGATTACGGTTATGAAAGTGCTGATCCACCAAAAGCTCAGGGATAATGCCCAAACCATCCATCAAATCCACCAGTGAGCGGTTGGGTGATTCCCCACTACTGCCCCCCGAGATCATCTTTTCACCCATCACTGCAGCACCCGCACTGGTTCCAGCCACGACTAACGTGCCAGTTTTAAGGCGCTTCTTAAGTGTCGTTATAAACTTACTACCCTGAATAAAGTTGAATAGGCGCACCTGATCACCACCGGACAAAAAGATACCGGCACAGCGATCTAGCAGCTCAAGCCAACGGTCTTCATCACACTCGCGGGGACGTCGAATATCAAGGACATGAACGTCTTTGACTCCTAGCTGAGTGAAAATGCGGCGGTAGCGATCGCCAACGACACTGGGCTCCTGAGAGGCACAGGGAACAATGCCAATTACGGCCTGAGTCCCGCCGGCACTATTAAAGAAGTTCGTCAATATCTTGCGTTCACCGACCTTATCTTCTGCCCCTCCAATTACCATGACGGGGTACTGGGTCGGAATTACCATAGCTTAACGAACAAGAAGAGATTTTTACTAACGCATAAATGCATTCCTAGATAGTAAATCATATTGTTGTAGAGTTAACACAATCAGATTTTTACTCCTCCACAAGATAGATTTAGCCCCTCTATTTAATGCCTTAGCGCTTGGCCTCAGAGGTGCAGTTGCAAATCTTCAAAAACTTAAGTTGACCACAGTATACTCAAACAGATCTTGAAGGAGCACAACCCTCTATGGCTGACAGCTTTTTGCTAAGTCGAGTTTTACTACAGTTTGGCGAGCAGGCGGAGAATGTCATTGCTGATTTATCAGCCGTCGCCATGACTCCCGATGGCAGCCTCTGGGTAGGGTCAGATGAATGTGTAGCCGTTGAACGACTACAGCGTTTAGAAAGCTGTGTCTATGGCGATCATCAAGTCTTTCAGATCGGGGACTTTGTAGAGTTATTTGATAACGAATCAGAAATTGATATTGAAGCGCTAGGTTATTCAGAAGGCTATCTTTGGGTGATCGGCTCCCACAGTAGCAAACGTAAAAATGCCAAGGGGAAAGACCCCCAAAAAGATATTCAGCGTCTGGCAAAAATCAAGCACGATATCAATCGATACCTGTTGGCCCGTATCCCTGTTATCAAAGGGAAGCTAGTTAAATCGTGTGAGCTATCTGACGGCACTGAACTCACTGCTGCAGCCTTACAAAAAACAAAAGAAAACAATATTTTAATTCAGGCCTTAAAAGAGGATGAACACATCGGTCCTTTCTTAGACATCGATTTACCCTCCAAAGACAACGGCTTAGACATTGAAGGCATGGCAGTTGCTGGCCATAGGGTATTTTTAGGTTTAAGAGGTCCTGTTTTAAGGGGCTGGGCAATCATTTTAGAGTTAGAACTACAGGAGAAGAAACCAGGTGTGCTTTCTTTCAAAAGTCTAGGGACAGACAAGCTCTATCACAAACACTTTTTAGATCTAGATGGCCTGGGGGTTCGGGATCTATATTTTCACGATGGTGATTTATTAATCTTGGCTGGCCCCACCATGACACTCTCTGGAGAACAACAAATCTTTCGCCTCAAAGATGTGTTAAACCATGGTGATGACTGCATCTGGCATAAAGATTCTGACAAATTAGAAGTTCTATTTGATATTCCCCTCACGATGGGTAGTGATTTTGCTGAAGGCATGACCTTGTTTCCCTGTTTGGGATATAAAGACAGCCTAATGGTGGTGTACGATCGACCGGCTGAAACGCGACGGGTGGGAACGGATGCTGTTTTTGCTGATGTTTTTCGATTACCCACTTAAGATTAACGCCCAAACCCTGAAACAGGCCGAGACATCTGTATAAGTTACTCCCATAAGACTTGGCTAGCAACCCTATACCTTTATTCTCTGGAGGAACTAATATCTCCATTAAGATGTCTCCTAAAAGGAGCAAACCGCCTTCCATCAGAAGAATCAGGGTGTATACAATACTTGGATTTTGTTGAGCTTCATTTTATACACCAGATTTAATACATGACATCTAATATCTCCGATATTCAAAAGACCATAGATAATAAATCAGATGCCTTGAACTTTCTACTCGTGGCTCTCATCGCCTCCAATAGTCGTTTCCAACGATACTATCCGTTATCACAGTTGTTTAACTATCAGCTAGGTTTGTTTCCTGATTTGCTAAACACGCTTAAGCGCCTGGTTAACCAAGGTTGGCTCAGACACACTTCAGAGCCTGAGAAACCAGCTATCTATCAGATCACACCGCTTGGCCAAGAAGAGCTCAGTCAAGTGGATATGGATTCAGTATTTCAACAGCTAGAAGAGGATGTAAAAAATACAAAACTTCTCTCTGCTTTGCAAAAAATGCTATAGCATTTTTTGTTCTCCCACGTCATACGCCATGGGAGATATACCTATTTATTTTGCAGGCGTTTCGCAATGTCCAAACACACTGCTAATGGCGCATTGGTCTTAATGGCTTGGGCATCAAGATGCGTGCGAGTAGCACAATAATTGTTACCAGTTGAGCGATCGCAAATTCCCCTAATCAATCGATCCCTAGCAGGAATATCCATCTGCCCTCGCCGACCAATCTCCGCCAGTGGATAGTAGTAGGGGGGCATCGCAGCTTCTTGTAGCATCACCGCCAACCATCGTTGAATCCGCTGGGGCCAATGCCATTGGGTGGCTAAGACGGCCATTTGGCCCACATAGTCCACATCATGCAGCGGTCCCAACCACATGGGGCCGCTGACCACAGGCGGTGCCCCACAGGCCCCACAGTTGAGTTGGCCTAACTGTCGCCAGTTGGCTGAACGAAACTGCCCACAGCTATGGCAATAGGCTAAAAACCCATAGTGTTCATCTTGCCAGGAGCCCGTGACAACTCGCACCATCACTCGGTGGATAAAACCGTTAAAAATAGAAAACACCGGCTCAATGTGAAAACCCCTAGAGGCCGCTTGCTGAGCCGCACAACCAATCAGCAGCCGCAGACCTTGCTCGTGCACCGCAGGATGGTTTCGAGCACAGGCTCCATAGATCTGCACACTTTTCGTCAGGGCATGGCCCCCGGTCGTACGGCCATCGGTACTGGTGAGATAGAGCAGTCCCCCCAGCTTAATTGCCCACAGTGCCGTATTGATAAATGGTGTGGGGCTACCAAAGCTGTCAATATCAATGAGGTCGTAATAGTCTTGCTTTTGCGCACAGCTAAAAAATAGCTGGTTGGCATCCTGGTGGGTGATGCAGTAAGCCTCAGGTGCCATGCCATGGCGCAGGTTTTTGCGCAGTACTGCTTTGAGTTCAGGGTTACCTTCGTTGGCCCAAACCCAGTCAGCCCCAGCTTCTAGATGGTAGCGTAGCGGGCGGACACCGCAGCCGGTCATGGCATCAATGACGCGCAATTGCCCCTGCTGTTGACGATAGATAGCGGCGGCCAGTACAGCTAAATCGCGTCCTATTTGGCTGGAGGAACGATAAAAGGCGTTTGCGATCGCAAATCGTGCTTTTCCTTCCTGTTGATAGTCAGTATTAGGGTGTTCGGTATGGGATAGGCAGTGCCCACCCTGCATTTTGGGGTTCACGATTGACGCCTGACGATTCACACCGCCCTTTAACTTACCATTACCGCTTAAATTACCGCCTCGATGGCTGCGGCTAACTGCTCAGCGCTTAGATCGGTAATCACAAATACTTCTTGAATCGACTTGCCTTTGCGGGCAATCAGCTTAAACCCACCGCGAATCGGGACCGATGACTTTAAGCGAAACTTTGGTGCATTGGAGCGACCGCAAGTAATCACAGCCGGAGTTAAGGTTTTAATTTGAGGATGGGTGGAAAGCTTTTGCAGGATAGGAATCAGCCCAGGGATGTGGGTGGAGTGGTTGAGGACAACCCGCCCATGGTTAGTGCTGTGGGTAGAGCCCATGCCTAAGCTTTCTCCAAAGGGGCCATGGTCAAGCCAGCTCGAATCAATTGACTGTGGTAAAGCTCCGCCTGCTCCAGCGGACCGACCCAAACAGTCGCTTGCCCTTCGTAGTGCACTTGATTCGTCAGCTTCCAAGCCTGATCTGGCGTCATGTGGGGAATATATTTTACTAACGTCTCCGCCACATGCTGAAACGTATTGAAATCATCATTAAGCACAATAACTTTGTAGTTAGGATACGGCTGCCGAGTGATTTGCTTTGCCTTTTCTTTTGTCACCGCAGGTGACGCAGAGGCCGCCTGAACGGTCGCATTCAAAACTACCGCCTTCATAAGTTATGACTTCTCTAAGACAACGGACATAACGGTCGAACCATCGCCTATGGGAGTGATCGTAGATGTCTTTATATACATTAACAAAATGCCTGTGAGGATTGGTAGACGCAATGGAGAGGGCATAGCAACCAATTGGAAAGCTACAGGGCAAGGGGCGTCAAGCCAGTTAGTTAGGCGTCACCCCTATGGGTACCATGGTGGCAAAAGCTTTGTATTGTAGGTAATCTTCAAGAAATAGCTGTCACAGCCGCTATCTTTGCAAGAAACTCTACTCAAACCCATCCAAAGCAACAAATCAACCTCACTTCTACGCAGTTCACTAAGGGCAAGAAATATGAAAAACTGGCGCTGGCTAAAGGGTATTGGCCTTGGTATTTTCATGGCTGGCGGTGCAACCGCAATCCATGCAGCAGAGCCCTTGCCTCAGACTCTACAGCCTCTGCGCTTGGCCCAAAGCTATACCGACTTAGTGGCAGTTTCACTATTTCAACATTACTCAGCTGGCTACCCAGCCCCGATTTTGACGGAAGGTTTATCATCGCGACAAATTGATTCGATACATCTCAGTTTTGTCCGGCGTCTAATCGGCGATGCCGGTGATGAAGGCTCTGTAGTCGGCTATAAGGTGGCGTTGACTAACACTAAAGCGCAGTCCCAGCTAGGGATTAGCCATCCTTTGTACGGTTTTTTGCTAGAAAATATGTTGCTTGAAGATGGTGCTACCCTCCCTCTGGAGTTTGGCAGCCGCCCCCAAGCAGAAGGGGATCTGATGGTGCGTGTGGGGAGTGCCGACATTAATCAGGCTGACACAGATTTAGAATTGCTGGCTGGGTTAGACGCTGTCATTCCATTTCTAGAGCTACCAGATTTGGTTTATGAAGAGGATGCCGTTGTCAATGCTGGAGCTCTAGTTGCTGTGAACGTAGGGGCTCGCTACGGTGTGATGGGAAACCCAGTTGAACTTGAATCGGGAGATAGCGGCCTGGATCAGCTGGCCAATATTCGAGTGGTGTTGAACAACGATCGGGGGCAATTTTTAGTTGATGGTGAGAGCTCGGCACTCTTAGGTCATCCGATTAATTCGGTGCGGTGGTTGCGGGACACACTACTCACCCAAGGTGTGGAATTAAGACCCGGAGATCTACTGTCTCTAGGCTCGGTTACTTCCCTGGTGTCCCTGGATGCTGGCACGGATATCATGGGTATCGAGGCTCGGTATTTTGGCCTTCGGGACAATGAGCGCTCAGTTGATCTTGAAGTATCGTTTGAAGTAGACGACGACTAACGGTTTCTGCGGTGTTTTAGGTGTCATAACGACGACATGGGTGCCTGGCGAATTTACAGGGTACCTTTGAGTTAGTGATCACTGTTTATGGGCTCTGCACTAAGCTCCTGAGCTACGTACAGACACCATTACAACAGTTTACTGAAGAGATTTTAGTTAGAGATTCTGTCATCTCCTTTGACAGACAGTTTCCCGACTGGTCTACGCAAAAGTTACCGAAACAAGTTCTGAAAACCCTGTAGCTAATCGTAAGAACAGTTAAATGGTTAAAAACACTGATTAATTTCCGCTTATTTAAGGTTGTCAGAAAAGAAGTCGTCATGTTTATTCGCTTGCGTTTTATTCAAGCTTTGCTGGCCACCCTCATGGTGGCTGCCGCCAGTCCCAGCTATGCCCTCAACTTTCCCCAGACTCGTGATCGGGGGGCCCCTGCCCGGGGTCCATCTCTGGCTACCCGGGGTCAAATTTGTCTCGATCCACAAAATCGTCCTTCTCTAACATCATTGCTACCTCACAATGCGATCGCAACCACATTTGGAGCCGACACCGATATCCCCATGGCTCTCTGGTTCTACATTCCAGAAACCGGTGCTGCCGCTGTAGAGCTAACAATTGTTAATGAACTAGGGGATGACGTTTATCAACAGACCCTTCAACTTCCTGACACTCCTGGCACCATTCAAATCGACTTACCTCGGTACCAGGCAGACGGAGTGACACCTAAATTTGAGTCCGGCTTCCTTTACTACTGGGATTTTGCCTTGATTTGTGACCCAGACGATCGTGGTGACGATGTGCTATTGGGCGGGGGTATTCAGCGTGTGGATGCGAGTCCAACTTTCTTGGCAGAACTGGACGCTGTGGCCAACGATCCTCTAGCTCAGGCCGAACTTTACGCAGCTGCAGGCGCATGGCAAGAGACCATTGCCTTAGCCGCCGCCATGCATCCCCAAAACCCCAATGCCTGGACTGAACTTCTCACATCAGTGGATCTTGCTGCCATAGCAGAGAAACCCATTTTGGGCCAGGATGAGCCGGTCATTGATGTACCCACACCTACGGCTATGCCGAATAGTGGTGACTCTGGTAACCTACAGCGACTGCTAGAAGGCATCAATCGCAGCGCTGACTAATGAACCTGAAAAAGCTCTGGTGGCAATGGCGAGGGGTGGCCATTGCCGCGCCGACTGTAACTTTACTTGTAGTTCTAATTAGAGCTGTCGGTATATTGCAGCCTTTAGAATGGCGTACATACGATCAGTATCTACAGTGGCGACCTGAGGAAACAGATCCGCGCATCGCCATTGTTGGCATCGACGAACAAGATATTCGGGAACAGGGGCAGGCCATTCTCTCCGATGCCGTTTATGCGGAGGTGATTACCAAACTGGCTCAACAAGAACCTAGAGCCATTGGGTTGGATATTATTCGGGATGTCCCGGTAGAGCCAGGTCATGCCGAGCTGGATCAGGTTTTTCGTAACACCCCTAATCTGGTCGGTATTCGCACAATCTTAGGAGACAACGCCGATCGAGATGTGATTGATGCGGCCCCAACCCTGGAAGCATTGGGGCAAATCGGCATCAATGACGGCATTGTTGACAACGACAACACCATTCGGCGCGGATTGTTGATGGTGACCACACCCGAGGGAGATCAGGCCCCGAGCTTTGCCCTATATCTGGCTTTGCTTTATTTAAATGCTGAAGGCATTGGGCCTGAACCCGTCGGTGACACAGAGTTTTGGCAGCTTAATGGCGCAGTCTTTCGCCCTTTAGAAAAGAATGATGGTGGCTATGTGCGAGCCGACGCAGGTGGGTATCAAACCCTAATTAACTATCGCGGTGGCAGCGAGCTGATTGAAACGGTTCCCCTGAGGGACGTGCTCAATAATGAGTTGCCCGACGATTGGGCAAAGGATCGGGTGATACTCATTGGTTCTGTTGCCGAAAGCCTTAAAGATCGATTCTTTGTACCCCACAGCAGCAAAATGCTGGCCCTGCCGAAAACCATGGCCGGTGTGGAAATCCATGCCAACCTGACCAGTCAAATTATTAGTGCCGCCTTAGAGGGTCGAGTTTTGATTCGCACCTGGCCAGAACCGTTGGAAATTCTCTGGATTTTTATATGGGCCGCTCTGGGGGCTACGGTAACCTGGGTGCAGCGGAATCCAGGCAAACGAACACTGCTAAGACAAATGGTTCTGCTGGTAGCCATTGTCTCTATTCTGATTCTTGGGGCCTATGCTCTGATGTTGGCAGGTTGGTGGGTACCGGTGATGCCACCGCTCATGGCATTAATTGGAGCAGCCTCTGGGGTAAACACTTATTTGGCCCGCAGTGCTAGTCAGATTCGCCGCACGTTTAGCCGGTATCTGAGCGACCAAATCGTTGCCAATCTGTTGGAAAACCCTGACAATCTCAAACTGGGGGGAGAAACCCGTAAGATCACAATTCTCACCTCCGACCTGCGGGGCTTTACAGCGTTATCGGAACAGCTACCCCCAGAACAAGTTGTCAAAATTTTGAATTTGTATTTGGGCTACATGTCGGAAGTTATCAATGATTACAAGGGCATCATTGATGAGTTTATGGGGGACGGCATCTTAGTGATCTTTGGAGCCCCCAATATTGTGGCCAATGATAACCATCCGGATCGGGCCGTAGCATGTGCGATCGCAATGCAACAAGCCATGGTTCAAGTCAATGCCGCTATGCGGGCCAAAGGATTTCCTGAACAGGAAATGGGCATCGGCATTAACACCGGTCACGTCGTAGTCGGCAATATTGGCTCTGAAAAGCGTACCAAATACAGCGTCATTGGTAGTGCCGTCAACCTCACCTTTCGCATTGAGTCCTACACCACAGGGGGCCAAATCTTTATTTCTGAAGACACCCACCAAGAAATTGACCAGATCAACAAACATCGTCTGGCCACCCAAAGCAAGGTTGAAGTCTATCCCAAAGGGATTAAGCGTCCCATCACCATTTACGATGTGACCGGCATTGGCGGTGACCTCTACAACCTATCCCTAACGACAGAAACATTTCACCTGGAGCCTCTGCGCGCACCCATTGCAGTCGAATACGTTGCCTTAGAAGGCAAACAAGTTGGCGCACAACATCACGTTGGTAAGCTCTACAAACTGTCTGCCAAAACTGCCCTATTGCACATTGAAGACACTGAACCCCTGAGCCTGCTGACCAATATCAAACTTATCCTACAGACGCCATCAGCCCCTACAGAAGTTCGAGAAACTGACATCTATGCCAAGGTGCAGCAGCAGGGTGCAACCAAGCAAGAATATGTCATCACCTTCACTGCTCGGTCACCGGCTATCATTGCATGGATGACCCAACAAATTGCCCAGTAGCAACATGCTCGACCAACAGTCTGCTAGCTGAGGCCTTTCAACACGGTCAGGGCTTCGTCAACATGCTTTTTAGGGTTGAACTGGGAATTGAACAGATGACGCACGGTCCCAGTTTTATCAATCACGTAGGTAACGCGCCCCGGTAGCAGCCCTAAAGTAGCCGGTACACCGTAAGCAGAACGGACCTTCGAGCCAGTGTCACTAACGAGGGTAAAGGGGAGACTGTACTTGCTAGCAAACTTTTGATGGGAGTCTGGTGAATCACTGCTAATGCCAATCACCTCCGCTCCCAGGTCTTGAAAATCTTGGAAACTATCGCGAAATGTACAGGACTCTGTAGTGCAGCCGGGGGTGTCATCTTTTGGATAAAAGTACAGCACCACAGCTTTTTGCCCTTGAAAACTAGATAGCGTTACCGACGCTCCTGCTTGGGACTGCAATGTAAAGTCTGGAGCCGCGTCACCCACTTTAATCGCCATCGTTTTCGTTCCTTGTGCTTGATATTGTTAACATTTATTTAGCATACTGCGTCGGTAGAAAAATCAATAGTCTACTCAGTCCCCCCATCTACTGTTATGTCAAACACTTAAAATTCGACAATAAAAACTCTCGCTGTTAGCTATCCTACGATTTGCATAGTCGGCTGTTCTTCACTGGTAGCCCCCCGAGTATTGCGAATCACCCATGCAGCCATGGTAGGAAACATCTGGCACAGGCCAACGCTGATGTGCGCTAGCTGAGGTTGAATAAAACCGGCATGGAGCATACGCCCTAACTGCAAACGGCTCTGAAACTCTCGCCGCCAAAGGGTTTGATATTGTTGTTTGAAGTGAACAGCTGTTAACTCTCTTTTTAAGAAAGTGTCCACCAGTGGGGTAGCTAATTCAGCCGTGCGTAACGCCATGGCCATGCCATCGCCACACAGGGGGGTAATCATGCCTGCCGTATCGCCGAGCATACAAATGTCGCCGTCAAAATTACCTTTGAGGGCAAAGGAGATCTGACGTAGACGATGTTTTTGAGCATGGCCATAGCTCAAATGGCTCAGTCGCTCATGTAAAACAGGGTTAGCGTGAAGCACATCAGGCAGGTTTGGATCGTCAGCATCTTGGAGAATTTTGCGATGGCCAATCCAACAAAGGTTAATTTGTCCTGTCTCGATGGCAGAGAGACCGCAGTACCCTCCAGGGAAGGCGTGGAGTTCAATGGTTCCAGGTAGGTCTAACCCGGTGCAGTGGGCTTTAAATGCAACCCAGGGGGATGGCCGATGGGTAAAGGGGCGATCTAGCTGGGTGTCTAAGGTCGAACGCTTACCATAGGCAGCCAGTACGGCCCGAGATTGAAAGGTACCTTGGGTGGTACGCACAGAAAAACCAGTGTCTAAGTTCCCTTCGATTTGACGGACCGTTGTGCGATCGCAACAGATTGCCCCCACAGCAGCAGCACGCCTAAACAATATTGAATCTAGCTGAAATCGACTTAATCCAAGGGCTGTGCCAGGTAAGTCCTGTGCAAAATTGGCCCCAGCTGCTGTGGTCACCAATGCCCGATGTATGGGATGCGCTCCAATCTGTTGCACCGCCTCTAAAACCCCAAGACGGGCAAAATTGGCAATCACTTCAACCGACAAAAATTCACCACAGAGCTTGTGGGCAGGATAGCGTTGCTGCTCTAATAGCAATACCTGCCAGCCAGCTTGAGCTAATTGAATAGCGGCACTACAGCCCGCCAGCCCCGCCCCAACAACAATAACGTCATAGATCATGCTCGCTAAACCTTGAGCGTCGTCAATAACCAACGGAACGGCCAATACCAACGGACTGTGAATGCTGGCAGTTCAGCCTTTTGAGCGATCACGTCTAATTCCTGGGCACGAAAGCCGCGCAACACCGAAATCGGGCCATCATTTTGCATCATCTCCGATGCCTGAAATAGTCGAGTCAATGTATAAATACCAAAGTAGGCCAGGGGATGACGATGCAAGTCATTGATCAGCACACCACCACGGGAAACCCGCTGCATCGCCTTGACAATCTTCGTTGCTCTTTCTTCAGCAAAGTGATGCAAAAACATTGCACCCATAGCAACATCAAATTCATCATCATCGTAAGGTAAATTCAAGGCATCTGCCACTTCAACTCGAATTCTGTTTTTTAAAGCATCCGGCAATCTTTTTGCCAAAGCTTGGTTAGCGTACTCAACAGTGACAGGATTTGCATCAATGGCAACAATTTCTAGATCAACAGCAGGATTCTGTTGATCAGCCCAGCGCACAATATACTCAGGAAAATCAGCAATGCCCGTGCCTAAATCCAAAATGCGAATAGGTGCAGCCGATGACTTGTTCGCCGCTTTAAGCCAGGGAGCAAGCACAGCCATGGTGGTACCATAACCGCCTAAAAATCGATTCACGAATCGCAGCTGTTCAAGGGCCGTTGTCAAACGACTGTCCGTAATGGAAAAATCATCCATTAACTCGTCTTCATCGGTACGGGTTTCAAAAGAAATCATTGTCATGCACCCACCTGTTGAAAGAGACACCCCTCAATAGTTAAACCAGGACCAAAGGCCATGGCAATCCCATTTTTCAAATTAGTCTGCTGTGACAGAATCTGTTTCAATACAAATAAGATGGTGCCAGAGCTCATGTTGCCGTATTGTCGTAATACCTCATAGGAAGACTGAAGAGTCCCTTCAGCCAGCTGTAGTAAATCATGTACCTGGTCAAGAATCAGTCGCCCACCCGGATGAACGGCCCAAAAGTCGATGGCTGATTCTGTCAGGTTATTTCGATCTAACAACGTTGTGAGATACGCCGGTAGATACCGAGCAATCGCCTGAGATACCTGAGGGGACAGAGTCATCAAAAATCCTGTGTTTCCTATGGTCCAACTCATCAGCTCTAGGGTGTCATTGGTTAATAGGCTATAGCCATCGACATAGGCCAGCTTACCAACCGCTTCAGTATCTGACTGCGCCGATATAATCGCTGCTGCTGCACCATCGCCAAAGAGGGCATTAATCACCACACTTTCTAGAGAATCGTCTGGCTGGAAATGCAAGGTGCACAGTTCAACACAAACCAATAGCACACGAGCATGGGGATCACTCTGACAGATAGCATGGGCTGTCTTCAGCCCATTAAATGCGGCATAGCAGCCCATAAATCCAATGATGGTGCGATCAACATCTGCCCGCAGGCCTAACTGCTGAATCAATTGCACATCCAGCCCTGGCGCTGAAAAGCCAGTACAACTGATGATGATCAGATGGGTTATTGACGTGGGATTTAACCTTGCCTGCTGAATAGCTTGGGAAGCTGCTGATTCGGCAATCTTTGGTGCATAGCTTTGGTAGAGCTGATTACGAACTGCAGTGCTTGGAAGTGGAGTAAGGTGCCAGTTATCTGGGTAAAAACTGAAATTAGGAGGTGCTGTTAAATAATCTTGAATACAGGTATAGCGGCAGTCGATGCCAGATTTCGCATAGATTTTTTTAAGGCGAGCACGTACCGGTGGTGAAAGGCCCTCTAGCTGGGACATAAACGTCAGCGAGTCAGCTTGGGACAGTCGAAAAGGCGGATTAGCCGTTGCAATCGATTCCAGAACGGTATGCATACAGTAAATCCCGCAACGTAAGAATGAAGATCAGAACGCCCCCTCACTCTAGCGAGCGTAAGAATTTTTTGCATAACGAATAAAGCGTTCTCAGAGCTTTCTTATCAATCACCTGTCAATTTAGTCGGATGCTGATGGTTTAAAGGCAATAAAGGCAGCATGAGCTTTAGGGAGTTGATAACGGCCATAGGAACGCATAGTTTGAACTTTAAAACCAATCCGTCGCAACTTATGGGCAATATCTGTTGACCGGTATAGTTGCAAACGATGAACTTCATCATCCCGTCGATAGTGCTCATCCACTTTTCGCAGGGTAATGATGCGGCGGGTCAAGATTGATTTCTCTGCATTTTCTTCTTTCTCCACCAGCACAAGCCAGTTGTTACCTTCGGTAAAATGTTGCTCGTCGTTTTTGTCTATCTGTCCAGGTTCTGCAATATCAAAGATAAAAACACCACCTGGTTCAAGGGCTTGATAGATACGCTTGAACAGTTGGACTAACAACTGCTCATTGTTATCTGGATCAAACAAGTAGTTGAGACATTCACCAATGGCAGTGACCACCTTGCATGTTGGAATCTCAATTTGGAATAGCGATGCAACTCGAAAATCTGCACTTGGAACTCGGGTTCTGGCTGAGGCAATCATTGCCTCAGAAATATCAACACCTAGGACTTGATATCTTGCCTTGATGAATTCTAGTGTTGATATGCCACTACCACAGCCTAAATCAACAATCAAACCATTTTGAATATTGTTTTGGCTCAAAGTAGTGAGGATACCGGTAGATGCATTGAGGGCATAGTCACTGTAGCCTGCATCATGGATATAGGAAAGGTCCTCTTTGTAGAAATCTGCCATTGCTTAACAAAAGTTCTGTCTGAGCTATCAATTCACTGGATAACGCTGTTTTTAATTATGCAACTCACAGTTGTCATTAGACCATTGTGCCGAGTCTAAAAAGCACTAAAGAGACATAAGGCAATCGTTAAAGCTACTGTTTGACGACCAGCTTTAACGGTGTCTGCTCATCCATCCACCGTTGATGGGTTTCAAGGCTCTCCTGAATCGTATCTGTGACCTGGCCCAAATCATTCACCAATGCTATGGACTGTCATAGTGACATCAACAGAACAGCTATGAATTCGCTAGATGACCGCTCAATACAAACCCCTACTTTAAAGACCATGAGCCAGGACAAACTTACTGCTGCCCTGGCTGATTAGATATGGATATAATCAGTTAATCCAGCTGCCAAGAGATCATACGAAGTTTCTTCTCTGTGTCTCGCACAGCCGTTAACAGAAACTCCTTGCCATCACGACGAATAGCAGATGATGCAATTCGACTGACCTGCCCCGCAATATCAGTGCCCACACGCGCGATTTGACCGTTGCTCTGCACTTGATAGGCGATCATGCGCAGAATACCTTCACTATCTTTGACCGAGGCAATGACCTTGCCCCCCGGTGCCGCCGTGAGGTCCACAATGCTGGCAAAGCCTGCTGTGGTCGAAGCCTTACGCTGAATCTGGCCGTTGGCCTGCACCTGCCAGGTGATCAGTTTCAGATTGGCATCTTCATTGCTAAAGGCAGTTACCACAATGTCGTTGCCCGCAAGCTGGGCTCTCACAATGTTCAGCTCTCCCTTGATAGAACCGGCCTCAGCATCACCTCGACGAGAGAACGTTTTGGCAGCTGAGTTAAAGGACCAGGCAATGAGCTTGAGTTTGCGATCGCTCCCGGTTGTAGCACTCACCACCCCAGCAAAATCGGCACGGGTTGTGGCCACCGCAATATCCTGGACTGGACCAGCATCAATGTCACCTCGACGGATAATATTCAAGGAGGGAGTCACTTCCCAGGCCACCAGTTTTAAGTCATTCTTCATGCCTCGGGTTAGCGTAATCACCCCTTTGCCATCGGGAAAAGGCGTTAAGGCAATTCTCTTAACGGGGCCAGCAACGGCATCATCTCGACGTGTCACCTGACCGCTACTCGAAATCTCCCAGGCAATCAGCTTCAGGTTATCATTCGCATCTCGAAAAGCAGTGACTGCATCTGCACTACTGTAGTCCGGGTGCACCAGATTCACCTGGCTAGCCGCTCCAGCTGTAACAACTTCACCACGGGTCAGTGTCCCCAAATCGTTCACCCGATACGGGATCAGTTGTAATTTACCTTCCGAGTTTGAGAAGACTGCGATCGATCCATCCAGGCTGGCCTCCTTAAAGTCACCGCCCATATCAGTATCCTGTCGCAGAAACTGCGTGATGTCGTAATGCGCTGGAACGTTAGCTGCAGGCACCGCCAGCACAATTTGATCAACCAGCTTCCTGAGGGGGGTAATCTCCTTCATATTGATATTGGTGGCTACAGCAACATGGATACGGCTCAGATCAACGCCGTTCAATGAGGTATAACCGTCCGGGAACATGGCAACGTATGCCGTACCGCTATCGTGAATTAGACCACCATGGGCAAGTTTGCCACGGTCATTGCTATTCCAGGCCATTTTTTCCAGCTCTGGCCCAGTATACGTATTCTCCAAATCAGCCGTAATATACGTCAGATCCTGAGCCGATGCGCGGAAGCCACCTGCTGCCAACCCTGTTCCCGAATTCTTGGGTTTAATAGGAACCGGTGTCCCTTGATCGTTATAAACATGGCTGCGAGCCTGACGGTTACCAAGTTTGGTGCTTTCGGGCAGTACCGCCTCGTGGAGGCCGAGCGATCGCAAGTACGTGTTCACAGCATAGTCGCGATAGGACTTGCCAGAAAGTGCTTCAATGACCAACGTCCATATTCCCAGGCTGTGGTTAGCATACTCAGAATTTGTACCGGGCTGAAAGATCAATTGCTGGGTTCTGAGAAAGTGCTTATGAATGTGTTCATAGGTCACCAATGCTTTATCTTTGATGTTGAACATAGCGGCTGCACCATTGAGGCTACCGCTGCCGTAAAAACCAGCTGCATGATCCAACAGGTGTTGCAGGGTGATTTGGTAGTACCAGTTTTTGTTCGGAGTAGGACTGAGTGCAATGTCTTCCGCAAAGCGATTCTTAAATAAACCACTCGGGCCATACAGCTTTTGTTGCTGAGGATTAATGCCCTTTGCTCGCATCAGCTGCCAGCCAGCAGGTCCTGTTACAACGGCCTTGGTCACACTACCAATACGGCTGCTCATAAAGGGCTCCATGGTCTGTTTTGTTTCGGCGTTAGCCCAGCCATAGCCTTTAGCTACAATTAGCCGACCGTTTTTTGTGACGGCCACAGTCATGCCAGGCAGTTTTTCTGCTTGCATTAACTCTTTGATAAATTCATCTACTTTAGGTTCAAGGCTGGTCCAAGCGTATCCTGAAGCTGGAAGTTCCATAGTATTCTCCTTTTTTTAAAATCTAGACGGCTCTCGACAAAGAGACTCTTTGAACATGAACAACAAACCACCAGAAGCGTTCTGGAGATTGTTGTTATGCTGCTAGCCATTTACAAACAAGGCGATTATTTTCCACAACCCATGTTGCTTTTAGGCGCACTTTGGGTGCAATTTGTCCCGTAGCACCAGATTTACAATTGTTTTTTTGGGTAGTTGAAAACATGACACAGACTCCAATCAGTTTGTCTATGCCTATCTAAACCAAACACCAACTGAGATCTTGACCGAGTTCTTAGGACTTTTGACCGACTTTTTTCCAAATTTGGAAAGTGACGTGCCACATTTGGAACGTCGACATCTCGCAACTTTTATTTATTTATGCTTCAGCCGAGCTCATGCTCCGTTTGGCTTCATGGTACTTACGTTATTAATAATATGAATGCACATTATGCAATTGATAGATGAGTACTGTCAGTAAAATACTTTCAGCTAGTTGATATAGTCATAAGCATGTGGAGCCCTATTGGTTATGTCTCGCTCTCTAAAGGTCCATAGTCAGTCGACTCAAACCGTTAAAAGCTCACTAAAACGGTGTGGTTTTCGCAGTCAGCGCTCCCTAGCTGAGGACCTGGGAATGGCTCTATCGACCGTCAGTCGGTTTCTTAATGGCAAGCCCGTTGACTTTGCGACGTTTGTGGAAATTTGCGATCGCTTAAGCCTAGAGTGGCGAACAATCACCGACATCGCTGATGATACTACATCCGAGACCGACTTAGAAACATCATCAGCCCTGCCATCTGAAGCTGCTCTATTGTCTTCTGACATTATCCCACCAGAACAACCTCCTGCATCTGAGCCCACCACAGATACACCACAGCAGGATTGGGAAGAAGCCATCGACACCACTTTTTTCCATGGACGCAATGACGAACTAGCCAAATTAAAGAACGCTATTCTCACAGATAAATGCCGTCTGGTAGCGATTTTAGGTTTAGGCGGCATTGGTAAAACCAGTCTGGCCGCAAAACTAGCACAGACCGTTTCCTCAGATTTTGATGTTGTTATCTGGCGCTCTGTACGCAATGCCCCTTCCCTTAAACACCTACTTAAGGAGATGGTGCCTTTCGTATCACAGCAACAGGATATGGCACCCACTACAGAACGACTCTTCCATTGGCTACGGAGTCGACGCTGTTTGATTATTTTAGATAATGTAGAAACATTGCTAGAAAGTGGGCAATCAGGTCAATACCGTACTGGGTATGAAGACTATGGCGATCTGCTACGTCGATTTGGAGAAACCACTCACCGTAGCTGCTTAATGATCACTAGCCGAGAAAAGCCCAGCGAAATTGGCGTTTTAGAGAGTAATCAGCTATTAACCCGCTCATTTCAGCTAGGTGGATCAGCAGAAGCAGCGCAAGCCATTGTCGAAGCAAAAGGGTTGCTGGGTACCCCCGAAACAATCCAACAGTTTTGTCAACGCTATGGAAATAATCCCCTCGCCATTAAAATTGTAGGCACCTCAATTCAGTCAATCTTTGATGGGGATATTGATCTCTTTTTACGGGAAAATGCCCCTGTCTTTAATGATTTCCGTAGACTGCTCAACCAACAATTTGAGCGACTGTCTCCGCTTGAACAAAGCATTTTGTACTGGCTGGCCATCAATCGAGAATGGACAACAACATCTGAACTATTGGATGATATCTGGCCTGTAATTTCACGGGCAGATGTGTTTGATGCCTTAGAATCTCTGAGCTGGCGGTCACTGATCGAAGTAAAAGGAGGTCAATATACTCAGCAACCGGTCATTATGGAGCATGTTACTGAGCGGTTGATTCAAACTATTTATGAAGAGCTAACGATTCTGAGCCAGCCGGAAAATCTGACGCTCGCAACGGCATCTCCACATCTCTTTCATACCCATGCCTTATTGAAAACAACGAATAGAGATTATGTGCGTGACAGCCAGCGACGGATGATTCTTGCCCCCATCACCAAACGGTTGCAAGCACTACTGATCCAGCCACACATGGTAAGTCAATATATGATATCTATTTTGACGAATCTCAGACAGGTGGTCGCAGGCTATGGTGTTGGCAACTTTATTAACCTGTGCCGACAACTTGATGTCGATTTAACAGGCTACGATTTTTCTAATTTAGCTATTTGGCAAGCAAATCTAAAAGAAATTAGTTTGCGAGAAACCAGCTTTGCTCAAGCAAATTTTCAGAATTGTCAATTTAACCATGATTTCGGTGCCGTTATCGCTCTGGCAG
This sequence comes from Adonisia turfae CCMR0081, assembly GCF_011009555.1. Lineage (GTDB taxonomy): Bacteria > Cyanobacteriota > Cyanobacteriia > Phormidesmidales > Phormidesmidaceae > Leptothoe > Leptothoe turfae. The sequence continues at coordinate 240,570 of NZ_QXHD01000004.1, forward strand.
TCAATCCAGATAATACCCTGCTAGCAATTGGTGATTTGCAAGGACATATTCTCATTTGGGACCTGGAAACATATAACCATTTAGAAACCATTAACGGTCACCCGGAAGGTGTCTTTTCGGTCGAGTTCTCTCCCGATGGGAAATACTTACTCAGTGGTAGCGGTGATGCCACACTTAAACTTTGGCAGACAACTAACTATCAGTGTATCCAAACCTTTCAAGGACATCATCAAACGGTGATGTCCGTTGCCTTTTCACCAGATGGCACGCAAATTGCAAGCGCTGGTATTGATAAGCGCATTAAACTGTGGGATATCACGAGTGGGCGATGTGTGAGAACCTTGAAAGGACACAACGGTGCCATTAGGGCAATCGTGTTTGCAAAGACAAAGCCAATCTTAGCAAGTGCGAGTTTTGACAATACTGTTAAGCTTTGGAATTGGGAAACAGGTCAATGCATTAACACTCTGGTAGGTCATACTCAAGGTGTCTGGAGCGTAGACTTTGGTCCGGATGACCATTTGCTAGTCAGTAGCAGTAATGACCATAGTGTTCGCGTATGGGATGCTGCCACAGGAGACTGTCTCAAGGTGTTGTCAGGGCATCAACATGCTGTTTGGTGCGTGAAAGTTAGCCCTGATGGAAACAATTTTGTCAGCGGTGATTACAGCGGTTTAATTAAGCTTTGGGATCTGAAATCTTACACATGCGAACGGTCTCTTCAAGGACATAATAGTTGGGTGTGGTCGCTTGCATTTTCTAGAGATAGCACCTTCCTTTATAGCGGAGGCCAAGACCGTACTATCCGCATATGGGAATATCAGTATGGATGTTGTATCAAAACTCTCTCGGGATACACCAATACAGTATGGGCCCTTGACTTTTCCCCAGATGGCAAAACATTAGCTAGTGGCAGTCACGATGGCAAGATTCGCCTTTGGGATATAACCCAGCAGCAATGTCGATCTACCCTTCTGCATCAAAGTTCGGTTTTTAACCTTAGCTTTAGCTCAGATGGTAACTACCTTGCCAGTGTTGGGGGAGAGCAACCTGTTGTTAAAGTTTGGCGTTTAGATAAAGAAAGCTGTTCCCAGCATTTAACTGGCCATACCGGTCTTATACGGTCAGTTAAATTCCATCCAAATAGTAACTTTTTATGCAGTACTGGCAGCGATCAGACTTGCAAACTGTGGAATATAGCCAGTAATGAAGACAATAACAACTATGTGAGAACATTTCTAGGACACAAGGAGACTATTTGGTCGGTGGCGTTCTCTCATAATGGCAGATATATGGCAACAGGCAGCTTTGACTGTTCTGTTAGACTGTGGAACCCTGAAACAGGTGATTGTTTGCAGACATTAGATCATTCTGATCATGTGCATTCAGTTGTATTCAGTTCTGATGACCGTTTATTAGCTAGCACTAGTTCTGATACGACGGTCAGGATTTGGAATGTTCAAACTGGTGAGTGTCTCAAAACGTTGACAGGCTTTGCTAATGCTGTTTTGACAGGCTTATTTCTATTAGATAGTTCTCAGTATGTGAGTGGCGAATTTAATGGCAATCTCAAAATTTGGGATGTGGAAAGCGGCCAATGTCAGCACACCATACAGGCCCATAACCATATTCTTTGGGCTCTAGCCTTGAGCCCGAATGGTCAGATACTTGCCAGTGGTGGAGAAGGAGACACCATTAAACTATGGGACACCCAATCATGGCAGTGTATTGGCACTCTACAGTTGCCTGGCCCCTATGAAGGGATGAATCTAACCAACGCCACAGGGTTATCAACAGCAGAAAAAACAGCACTCTATGCGTTGGGTGCTGTTTCTGCATAGGTCGTCACAGCATCCAAACGATTACCAACCATCATCGCGGTAGTCTTGATCGTCACGATAGTCACGGTCTGGGTAGTTGCGATCGCTCCTCCGCTCATCAGACCCTCGACCACGATAGCCCCGGTCATCATAGCCTTGGCCACGATCCCCCTGATTGTCATAGCCCTGACCGCGATATTGCCGATCATCATAGCCACGCTGGGGATAATCACGGCCTGAGCCCTGATCCGAATAGCCTCGCTCTGGATAACCCTGGTCTGGATAACCGCCTCTACCACCCTGGTTACCGTAGCGTTGGTCATCATAGCCGCCACGACCGTAGCCACGATCGTCATAGCCCCTGTCCTGGTAGCCCCTGCCCTCCTGGTTGCCATAGCCCACATCATCATAGCCACGACCATAACCACGATCACCATAGGGATCGCGATAGTTTCTGCCATAGGGGTTGCCATAGGGATCTCGCTGAGGCTTGCCGCCACTTTCCACATAGCGCTTCAGCTGGTAAGCCATGCGTCGCAGTCCATCCCGCTCATCCTCTCGAATAAACGGTAGAAAGATGCCCGATAGGGGACCGACAAAAATATCACGATGCAAATAGCGCGTCCGCCCAGGGGTTACTTCTTGCATTTCAAAGGAATGCTCTGTTTTTAACCCTGGAATTTTCGAAACCCACCTTAGACAGTTACCTGGTCGTAAGGTGGTTACCACGGGCTGAAATTCCGTATCAGCATCGCCTTCAATGCGCTGCATCGCCAGAAATACTTCGCGACCTAGCATAAAGTTTGAGCGCGGATCACAATCGTAGAGAAACGTATTCCAATAACGCCAGTCTTCCTTACGAACCAAGGCATCCCAGACTGCAGCAGCGGTGGCATTAATTTCAATTTCAGCGTAGAGACTTGGCATAGTGCGAAGGCAATGGGGAGTGGGCAATGGGGAGTGGGCAATGGGGAGATTTTGTAGGAGCATTCCATGACACTCTCCTACAGAAAGGCACAGAGCGCCGTAGGAAAAGAAATTATTTTGTGACCGCCTTTTTATATGGTTGGTTTCAGGGGTCGCGAGATGGGACCATCAAGGCTTAACATTTTTTTACTACATACCCGCTCCCTATCATCCGAGGTTTTTAGAAAATGGTCAGCTTGACACCGAACCCTAGCTATAGTTTAACCATCCGCATGCATGTGCCCAACCAAGCAGGCATGTTGGCTAAGGTGACCCAGGCAATCGCCGATGCTGGCGGAAGCCTGGGTGACATTGATGTGGTGGAACGATGTCGAGAAAACGTTACCCGCGATGTCAGTGTGGATGCTGCTAGTGCTGAACATGCCGAGGAAATTGTCAATGCAATATATGCCCTAGAGCAGATCGAAGTGGTAAAGGTGCACGATCGCACCTTTAAGCTGCACGAAGGCGGCAAAATCCACATGGAATGCAAGGCCCCTGTGCGCAGTCAAGAAGATTTAGCCATGGCCTATACCCCCGGTGTAGGACGGGTGTGTTCTGAAATTGCGCGGCATCCGGAACGGGTGTATGACCTGACCATTAAATCCAATACAGTGGCAATTGTCACCGATGGCAGTGCCGTCTTAGGACTGGGCAATTTGGGACCCGAGGGTGCTTTGCCAGTGATGGAAGGGAAAGCGATGCTGTTTAAGGAGTTTGCAGGTTTAGATGGCTTTCCCATTTGCCTCAATACCCAGGACACCGATGAAATTGTGGAGACAGTGAAACGAATTGCGCCAGTATTTGGTGGCGTCAATTTAGAAGATATCAGTGCCCCCCGTTGTTTTGAAATTGAAGCCCGTCTTCAGAAGGAACTGGATATTCCTATTTTTCATGACGACCAGCATGGGACAGCCATTGTCAGTCTGGCCGCTTTGGTAAATGCTCTCAAGGTCGTGGGCAAAGAACCACAAATGGCAGAAATTAAACTTGTCATCAATGGTGCAGGTGCCGCAGGCCTGGCCATGGCACGGCTATTCAAGAAAGCAGGAGTTAATCACATTACGGTGTGTGATTCAAAGGGAATTATCAGTCGCGATCGCACCGATCTCAACAGCCGCAAACAAGAATTTGTCGTGGACCAAGGCGGCACCCTCGCCGATGCCATGGTAGGCGCAGATGTATTTATGGGGGTAAGCGCTCCTGGTGTCGTCACCGTAGACATGGTGAAATCCATGGCCAAAGATCCCATCGTTTTTGCCATGGCCAATCCGGTACCCGAAATTCAGCCTGAATTATTAGACGGCATCGTGGCTGTCATGGCTACGGGACGTAGCGATTACCCTAACCAGATTAATAATGTGCTGGCATTTCCTGGCCTGCTGCGGGGGGCCATTGACTGTCGTGCTGAAGCGATTACCACCAGCATGTTTTTGCATGCAGCCCATGCGATCTCAACGCTGATTCCCGACAACGAGCTACGTCCTGACCACATTGTCCCCTCAGTGTTTGATCATCGGGTAGCGACTGCAGTCGCAGCTGCCGTGCAACAAGCCGCTCGCGATGCTGGAGTAGCCAGAAACTAGACCTAGCAAACTTTGGCAAGCAAAAAGTTGTTGCACAGTCAGTTGCAGCCGGATGTCATTTAAACAAGAAATGACATCCGGCTATATCCATCAGAAATGCGATCAACTTCGGAGAACTTCGATGATGTTGGCAACAGTTGAGATCTCTTGACGTCATTGAGTACGTCTCATGGCACCTTCATCTTTCCTTTGGAGAAACTAGCACTATGGCAAACGTTTTTTCCGAAGAGAAACCAATGACGACAACTAAAAAGTTCAATACTCCCAACAGTCATACCACTGCCTGGATTGCTCAAACCTGGTTATCCTTTGTTGTTTCAATCTCAGCCACTGCTATCGGCATCATCTATTTACCAGCTGATGTCTGGTTAAAAGGGTACTTGGGTATGGGTTTACTCTTCTCTGTTGGTTCTACAGTCAGTTTATCTAAAACAATTCGCGATCAGGAAGAAGCCAAGCGTATGCTCAGTCGCATTGATGAAGCAAAATTAGAGCGGTTGTTGGCAGACTATGATCCGTTCAAACAATAATGCCCTTACACGATTCGTCGCATTCTCACCATGAAGAAACCGTCCATATCCTGTTTGTGGGGCCATACCATGGCCCACCCCTGGTTTGTAACAAAGGGTGCTACAGGAGAATCGTCTTCAGGGGGATCAATCTGCCAATCAGGGTGATCGGAGAGAAAGGCCTGAATCAAGTTTTGATTTTCATCGGGATGGAGAGTACAGGTGGAATAAACCAGCACACCATCTGGCTTCACCCAATCCACTGCGGCCTCAAGTAATTCTCGTTGTAGGGTGGTGAGACCGGCAATGGAGTTGGGCGTCTGCCGCCAGCGGGCATCGGCGTGGCGATGCAGTGTTCCCAAACCAGAACAGGGCACATCTAACAATACTCGGTCGGCAATTCCCTTAAACTCGGGATGCTCGCGACTATCTCCCATCACCGTTTCGATGCTGTTGAGCTGAAGTCGCTTGGCATTCTGACGGATCTTATTAAGGCGAGAAGAGGTGCGATCGCAACCTAACACCCGTCCCCGATCCTCCATCATTTCTGCCAGATGCGTCGTTTTTCCCCCCGGTGCTCCACAGGCATCAATCACCGTTTCACCAGGCTGGGGATCCACCAAGTAGCTAACTAGCTGGGCGCTGCTATCCTGCACCATCCACCAACCTGCTTCATAGCCTGGCAGCTGGCGCACATTTCCCATGGGACCCACAATCCTGAGGGCATCTGGAATGCCGCCATGGGGTACCACCGTTAGCCCGTGATCTGTCAGTGCAGTGGATACCTGATCAACCGTTGTACGCAATCGATTCACCCGCAGGTCAATCTTAGGGGCTTGATTGAACCATTCACAAAGCCTGGCCACATCTGCAGCAGGCACTAGCTGCTGCCAGGCTTGGATAATCCAATCGGGATAACTATGCAAAACACCGAGGGCTGCGATCTCATCGGTGGGCAACTGTAGCGGATCACCCTTCGCTTCTTGCAGGCGGATATATTGCCGCAACATGCCATTCACCACACCGCTGAGTTTGCCGAGACGCTGCTGTTTGGCCAGCTGAACTGTTGTATCTACAACAGCATGATTGGGCACATGATCCAGATAACGTAGCTGATAGAATCCAACGTGCAGAATACGACGTAAATCGGCAGGCTGCTGATCAGCTCGCCGCTTACCCAGTTGATCAATCAGCGCATCCAGGGTGCGTTGGCGGCGTACGGTGCCATAGATTAATTCTGTCGCCAAACGTCTATCGGCGGGCATCAACGCAAATTTGCCGATATTGCGCTCCAGGGCAACATCGGCAAATGCACCTTTGTCTATGTCTCTGAGTACTGTGAAGGCTAGCTGTCGCGCCGATATCAAACTATTTCTTACCCTTACGCTTATTACGTGCAGGAGTACGACTATCGGATGCCTCTTGAGAGCGCTTACGCTTGTTGCGCACAGGTACGCGATTATCCAACGCTTCCTGAGAGCGCTTGCGTTTATCTTGCCACTCTATGGCAGTTAAATAAATTACACCGCCAGTCACAAACAGCAAAAGTAGCGCTGCCAAACTAGCTAGAACACCGTACGCTTGAGCTTCTAATGCACCTGTCATCGAAATATAGCTAATCCCTTAGAAACCGTTGCGACCCCAAATTACCATCGAGATGGAGAAGCTGAAGAAAGCAAGTAATCCAACCCAACCGAGTGTCAAAATATCCATATCGCCTAACTTGCGTTGTTGACTAAACTAAAAGCGCCGCTCAATCGGCTATTTCTATCATACGGTAGATCAATGCCCGATTTTTGGGTGATGGCAAAATTGACGCAGAACAGACAGCTAATGCTATGGACCAAGAACGTGTTGAATCAATCAAAGCTGGAGGTTTGGCTGCGCTAACAGGTACTGGTGTGAGTGCTATGTTGATCGCGTTACACCCTCATCTGCTTAGTGCCAGCGCTTTGACTACCGGCATACTACGGGTTGCTGTAGCCACCGTCTGTGCATTTCTATTTGGGGTCACTTACCGCTACATCGTCCGTAACGACTCCAACCCTCACCTGCGAAGTGGTGCCGTGGGTGCCTTTGCCCTCACCCGCAGCCTGGGGCAACTAGAAAGCATCACGCCTCCAGACCTTGCTTTATCGGGTGCCTTACCCCTGGCAGTACCCATTGTCGAAAGCTTTGGTCTATTTATGTGTATCCGTTTAGTTTTGGACTGGGGTCTGAAGCAACAATGGTTTCAACCGTTCGAGTCTGATTGACTACTGGCCATAGTTTGCTGTACTGGAATACGTAAAATGTTATTCCACCAAACTCATAAATCAGGATTAGCGAGTTAGCGAGCCGATATCAAGTCTAGGGCGCTGAGTTTCAATGGCATCAGGCCTCACTTTAAAGTTGATTTCCTGAAAAGGCTCAGTACTGTCATTGAAATTGAGGATCGTATCGGCAACAGACCGCTCACCAATTTCAAAACGATAGTCTCCTTGGGGCATACCTTCCAGATAAAAGACACCAGCACCATTGGTGACAGACAGGTGACGAGAATCGGAGCTGGTATGGATTGCCTGAACGTTCTGTCCTGCCATGGCATTACCATCGGCGTCTAATACCACCCCTGAAATACTAAAAGACAGTCCCAGGGGAATCGAGAGGTGCGTGTACTCACCAGGGGCAATATCGGCAGCAAACGCCCGAGAAACGGCCTGACGATCAAGTGGAAATCCAGCCGGGTCTAAATCGATGCGATAGACCCCTGGCGCTAGGACGACTGTGGCATAGTTTTTCTGACGATGGGGCTGATAGCGATCTAAAGATTCGTGGTTGATGGTAATCAGCAGGTCTAGATCTTCTAGATATGTGGATTCTCCTGGATCCTGTTGGCCATTGTTGTTGTCATCCAGAAAAGGTTGAATCATCAACCCCCCCTGAGTTCGCAACCAGTCCTGACGTCGGTTGCCAAAATTTAAACCCTGCTGAAGATTGAGACGGGGGGATAGCTCCAGGCGAAAGGTGCTCTGGTCGGAAAAAGCGGATACCTCTTGATAGCGGGCACGCAGGTCTAACCCAGGCAGAATACCGGTGGCAAAATTGGCGAAGGGGCCACTACCGGCTGTGCCGATACCATAGCCCAGTTCGATATCCCATAGGGAACGACCGTCAATGTTGCGATCGCTCGATTGATATCGCCAACTAGCCATTGCCAGTTGACTAAAATCATTCAGGTTGCGGGTCTCATAGCCAATATTTAAGGAATGCCCCAGACTATTGGCAGGGTTTCCCGATAAATTGTAAATGAGCTGGGACTGGGTGGTAATTTCATCGCCACGATGACGCAGCCCCAGGGAACCGTAGCGGGCATTGGTATGCCAGCGGAGATTGCCATTAGTATCAACATTGGCCAGGCCAAATAGATAAAATTTGCCCCGAGTTAGATTGACTCGGGTCCCTACAGCCAGGGCATCGTCCCTGGTATTCCCTGAGGCTGTCAGGGCGATGCTGGGTAATAGCTGCCAATCGGCTCGCAGGCGTTGGGAAAAGCGATCGCTGTTAAAATCAATAGCCAGGTCATCCGTTGGTTGCCAGCGCATGTCAGCATTGACATCGACATCACTATCTCCAGGCGTTAGCATCACCGACATCGCCGCCTTAAGGGGAATATTACTGGGACTGTAAAAGACTTCACTAAGCAATGTCAGGGAACTATCCTGGATAACACCAGCCCCGAGGGTAAGGGATTCACTCACACCAGTCCGATAGCCAATACCACCTCGAAAATTATGGAAATCGCCCCAAAATTGGGGTTCCTCCTGGTTATTCCTCTGTCGATTAAATCCAGCCGATAGCACTAGGGCCGATGCCCCCATCGGTAACTGCCCTGGCAAACTTGAAAAGGTGGCATCATATTCATCCGGGCTGGCTGCCAGCTGGCCATCGGGAAAGAGCAATACCCGATAACGGCCAAAGCCTGTGGTAGCTACATCGGTAAACCGATATAGACCAGAGGAATCCACCAGAACTTCATCGATAACTTGGTTGTTACGGGCCAGCTGTACCAAGGTACCAGGCTCGGCTTCACCACTAACCGTACGATCCAGGTTAGTGGCCTGGAGACGCCGACGTGGGTTAAAACCACCACTGCCGCGCTGGGCAGGGGGTTCAAATCCCCAGCGTTGCACCAGGGTCGCCCCCCAATAGTCACCACCTTGACTTTGCCAAAAAGTGGGCTGGGACCCCAGGGTATAGTCGCTATGGTCACCATAGTGCAAGTACTGTAGTTCATTTAGATACCAGCTCGATTGGTCATCTAGACTGGGTTGATCGATTTCGGCATACCACGCCCCCCCAAAGGCTGTTCCCACCGCATTGAATCGTCCCCGCCAGTTAGTGGAACCGGACCGATCACCACTAGCGGTACGTCCCGACAGGGTGGTTTGTTGGCCAATGCCACTGAGGCTAAACCGATTTGAGTTCAACTCAGGTAGTCCATCGGTGACAATAGGGGCGACAACGGTTTGTTGCTGTTGCGACCGTTGCTCCGGTGGGGCAAACCGAATCACATAATCGGCCATGTCAAAGGTGGCGGAGATGCCCAAATAGGCCTCTATCTCAGCAATGGAGAGCACCCGCCCCAGGTTTGGATCGATGGTAAATTCATTGGGATGAATACGGGTAACCGCAGCTGGCGATCGCAACTCCAGCTCGCCATCATCCCAAACAGTGACCTGCACATTGAGCACCTGCACCACATCATCAAAGGACAGTTGCCACTGTTCAAAGTCAATGGGGCGCTCACCATTTTCATTCCCCTTAACCAAGGTAGTGGGCAAAACATTGCGATTCCCCAGGCTCACCCCCACTGGAAATACAACAAAGTCAGGTGTAGAAGTATTAGGATCAAGGGTAGGAGCATTATTCTCCCCAGGCTCAACATCATCTTCAATATCCACCACAGCTGCATCTGAACCTTTTTCAGCAATAGACTCAGCAGGAACTAGTGCATTAGGCTGGAGAGAATCTGTAGTTTCAGAAACTGGCTCAGAAGAAAAGAGTTCTCTGGGGTGAGGAGAGTCTTTATTTAGGTCAGATAATTCCTCTGACTCCCCATAGGCTCTCCCCCCTGGCAGGGGTAAACTCTCAGCCAGAGCGACAGTGGTCAACAACAACAGCCACCAAAGGGTGACAAACAGGTGTAGACTGCATCGCCAACTTACCAGGGCCATGGTTGTTTACAAAGGAGTCACGGTGAGTCGCACAGTATAGGTATAACGCCCTGGTGGATAGGCTTGGGGACGTTCCACCCGCATCCGGACACCAAGATCAACGCTGCCGGTTTCCCTGATTAGTAGTGGGTGACCATGGACCACTTCGTTGCCATTATGGCTCACATAGCCAGTATGCTGGGTGCCCACTGGATCAGTAAATCCAGCAGGTGTGGGGGGTGTGGCCATAATGGCAAATGGCTCGCTCACCTGAAGATTCAAAATAGCCGGATCGATGGCTTCTAATGTGGTTTGGCCAGCATCAACAATGTCTAAGGGGGATAGATCGACTAGGTGGCTATTGATGATTTGAGCGTGTGCCGGGGCTGAACCAAAAGCCACCAGTCCCCCCACCAAAACTGATGGCAGCATACGCAACAACACAGTGTCCATAATGGTGTGAATAGTGATGTGAATGGTACGAACGAGAGAATTTAAACCAGAGAATGTGAACCAGATAAAACCGCGTCCGAATTTAATCAACCCGATTAAACATGAACACTTTCGTAGGGGCAATCCTTATCATTGCCCTGCGATATCGGGGGCAGGTGTCCAGGATTTCGTAAATACAATTTGTGTTGTCAGGAAACGTTGAGTGAGACAGAAAACGGTTGAGTTAATTCTGTTTCACCATCGCGCCAGCTCAGTTCCCCCGTAATTTCATAGGTCCCTGGGGTGAGAGGGCGATCAGGGATAAGATGCAGATTGCGATCTCCACCCGCCATCACACTAGTCGAAATCGTTTCGCCGCTAGTCACTGTCTCACCAACCCGCTGAATCGTCCACTGGGCCTTAGGTCGAGCGGAACCTGAGCCACTGTTGGCCACCAGTAATTCGACGTACTGTTGCTCCACATCCCACTGGGCACCGGTGACAGCCAGACTAGCAGTTACTTTTCCTTGACGCACATAAATAGTTGCCCCCACACGGGTAACAATACCGACGTTACTGCCCACCTGACGTGTTGCATCCAAGGGTTCAGTAAAAATCACGGCCCGATATTCTCCCTCCGGTAGATTGGGGGGAAATATGCTAATTAACCTAACCCTACGCTCACTTTGGGCTGGAATCACCAATTCACGTGGCGAAAACTGCAAGTAGGGGGTGAGATCCTCTGGTGAATTTTCCAGCAGCATAAACCCATTATCCCGTTCATAGGTAAAAGGCTCAGCATAAACCCGCACCCGCATAGCTTCACCCCCATTATTGTTAACGCGCAATACCCCCTGGGCTCGGCCTCGTTGGGCCTCTGTTTCGATGACCAACGGTGACAGCCCCATTTGGGCAAAGGCTACAGGACTCGTAACTAAGCAAGCTAGGCCAACCGCCCAACCGCACCAGCGACTGGCCCCATGAAACGGTAATGACATTCTGGGTCGTGACATTCTAGGATAAGTTCTAGAGAACAAGACTTAGCAACATAGCCCTAAGATGCCCAGGCAAGTTTATGTGTCATCGTTGCAGGTCAGTTTTGATTTGACTCAGCATCATGCAGGGATTTCTCGCTAATGCCATTTTTAATAACCCAAAAACAGCGTCTCCACCTATCCGAGAAAACACTGTTTTTTGCACCTTGTCCTATGTTGTTATTTAGGATTTTAAGTTTCTAGTTGGGCGTAGCTGTAACCGTGACACTAAACCCATAGTTACCGCTAGGGATGGGAGATTGGTTATCGTAAGCCATGCCAACATTTAGTTGGGTCAGCCCTGGGGAAATAAATACAGTGTCACCTCCCAGGGGAGTACCGACTGGAGCCATAAAGCTCTCCTGAAAACCAGTGATACTCAAGGCTGGCCCAGCAGTCTGCATTGGAGGAGCTGCTGTCACTACGGCGGGGCCATTGCAGTCAGCTGTGATCTGGGCTGGAGTGCCATAACCCTCATCAGCGAAGAACCGATAGCCCATGGAACCCCCACCATCCGCTTCAATCTGACCGCTGCTGACCAGGCTTAAAAGACACTGCTCATAAACCACCCCATCAAAAGGCACATCTAGACTATCATCGGCAAAGGCTTTGGGGGTCCAACAGACCATGGCCCCAAGCATCAAAACAGAACAGGCGACAAAATAACGTTTCATAATTCAGGCAATAGTTTGATGATCAATCAATGCGTCTACCAAATCCAAATTCAGTAACCCCGATTCACCATGGACACCCTCCTTAGAGGTGCGCCTTGGTAGGGGCTGTGCCTTGGTAGGGGCACCTTGCGCCAGCCCTGGGATACCAGACGCCATCAACCAGGATTTGATATTGAATATATAGGGAATAGCTCTAATTGTTCTGGTGTTGAGCTACCCCTAAAAACTGTCGTTTAGTTAGGCGTTGCCGTTAGCAGCACATTGAAAAGGTAATTACCATTTTCAATAGGGGTATTGCCACTGTCGGCATGCATTTCTATCCCAAAACTTTCACCACCAGCGGCCACACTAATATTCTGGCTAGGACCACCATTAGTGGGAATTAAATCAGCAATCGCGAAGGGGAATGGGGTAGTTCCCTCAACTTGGTTCACACTGGTCACCATAACATTGGCGGGAGAGCTACAGTTGGCAGTCACCTGGGCAGACTCTCCTACTAGCATATAGCCACTAGAAGAATCACGCTCTAATGAGCCCGGGCTATCCACAGTAAATTCGCAAATGTTGGTGATGGTGCCCTCAAATGGTACTTCAAAGTCTTCGGCAGAAGCTTTGGGGGCCAGTACTGCGACTGTACCTGCTGCGATCGCAAGCGCCAGGAAGGCAGAACAGCGAATCATCATATAAGCTTGAGCTCCAAATCAATTTTCTCTTTTGTAAGCCAAACACCCAATCCCAAATCTTTTCTGCATTAGCGTTTGTACTTGCTTCCACCATATGGGTTAGTTAGGTTAAGTTCCCTGGGCAAGATTACGGGATTAACGATTTGCTATGGGTAAACCTGTCCGTAGTCTTTACGGAATCAATTACCCCAAAGCTATGTCAAAACACTGGTTAGGGGCGCTAACCTACATTCAGGTTAAAACCCTTGGTTTTTCCCACAGACAAACTAGTACCCGATGGCAGACATTTGGCAGCGATTTCATCCCCCCATCCACCCATCGACTCATCCACATTGGATAGTGGGCAAACTTACGCCACAGAGTACTAGTGTCCTAACTAGAGACAAGGTCTAGTTTAAATCGGGTTATCCGCACTCCCCCATTGCCCCAACTAAGTCTGTACAATCGATAAAGCAAGAAAAGAACCCATACTTAGGCCCTTATGATTCCTACCGTTATTGAGCAGTCGGGTCGCGGTGAACGCGCCTTTGATATTTACTCCCGCCTTCTACGGGAGCGCATTGTATTTTTGGGGCAACAGGTGACAGCTGAGTCATCCAACCTGATTGTGGCGCAGATGCTCTTTCTAGAGGCCGAAGACCCAGAGAGAGATATCTATCTGTATATCAATTCTCCTGGTGGTTCCGTATATGACGGTCTGGGCATCTTTGACACCATGAACCACATCAAGCCCGATGTCTCCACCATCTGTGTGGGTCTGGCGGCTAGTATGGGAGCATTTTTGCTAAGTGCGGGTACCAAGGGTAAGCGCATGAGCCTGCCAAACTCACGCATCATGATTCACCAGCCTCTGGGTGGCGCTCAAGGTCAGGCGACTGATATTGAAATTCAAGCCAAGGAAATTCTTTACATTAAGAAAACATTGAATGATGCCCTGGCAGCTCACACTGGTCAGCCCATTGAACGCATTACAGAAGACACTGAGCGCGACTTCTTTATGTCCCCCAGTGAAGCGGTTGAATACGGTTTGATCGATCAGGTGATTGATCGTCATGCCATTGGCAGCCGTCCAACTGTAGTTGAGTAGGGCTCAAAACTACCTCATACTTGGAGTTGCCTGAGATTCTAGATACAGCAAAAACGTCAGAATTTCTTCGTCCGTTAACTGCTGACGGGAGCGTTTATTAAAGGTTTTCTCTAGATAGCTTCGCCCTTGTACATTACTCCAGCCAAGACGAGCCATTTCTACATCGGTCTGGGCAATGATGTCCGACAGATCTACAGGGTTGGTATCGTCAAAATTTTCGATTGCTGTGGCGGCCAGGGATGATGCTGGAACCTCAGAAGGAGCTGGAGCTTCATCCGGTGTGATGCTGTCAATGGGCCGACCTATGTCTTCCGAGTCTTCAATCTCAGGTTCGACAGGTTCGACAGATAGATGGGTTAATTCTGGTTTCTCAGATGGGGCGGTTTCACTAACGGGAATGGAGGTATCTGTAGCTTGTTGTGCGGAGACACTCGGCTCAGGGACCAATTGCTGAGGTTTGACAAGACCGTTTTTGTGCTCCTGGGAAGTCCCTTGAGCAAAGCCCAGCATCGCCAGGGCACGGGCTTTTGCCTGATCATCTGCCTCGGCCAGGCTAGCATCTGCGGCTAAGGCTGTAACAATTACTGTTTCGCCAATTGTCACGGTGGCTTTCACTAGATATTGCTCGGCGTGGGTTGTAAGCAGTTCAGTCGTTAGGCTGCCATCGGTATACTGGTGACGAAATTGGGCAAAAAGTGAGGAAATCACGGGCGGGAAATCCGTTGACTAGGATGTCGGTGAATAGTATCCGATCTATTCTAAACAAGGGTGTACCTATGCCCGACTGCCAAGGACATGTTTACTGCAATGACCGCAAACTGTAAGGGCTAAATGTTAGATCAGTTACTTGAATGGTCGCCTAATTTAGGTCTGGACACATTACTTCTATTACCGGTGCTGATCGCTCTGGAGGCTGTGTTATCAGCAGATAATGCGATCGCACTTGCTGCCATTGCCCAGGGCTTGGAGTCCGAGGAACAACAAAAGCGCGCACTCAACCTGGGACTGCTCGTCGCCTTTGTGCTGCGCATGACTCTTATTTTGACGGCCAGTTGGGTCCTAAAGTTCTGGCAGTTTGAAGTCGCGGGTGCAGCCTATTTATTATGGCTGGTGTATCAGCACTTTAGCGGTGATACCGATGATGAGCAGCACCACGGCCCTAAGTTTGCATCCCTGTGGCAGGCGATTCCCATCATTGCCTTTACGGACTTAGCATTTTCCCTAGACAGCGTCACAACAGCCATTGCCCTGTCCGATGAAGTAGCCATTATTCTTCTCGGTGGTACCATCGGTATCATTGCCCTGCGGTTTATGGCAGGGCTATTTATCCGCTGGCTCGATGAGTATGTTTATCTAGAAGATGCAGGCTTTGTCACCGTTGCCTTTGTGGGCCTACGGTTACTCGTCAGGGTTATCAACGAAAGCTGGGTACCGCCAGACTGGGCCATGTTAGCCCTGATTGCCGCTGTCTTTGCTTGGGGTTTTTCTAAACGGGTGGAACCCGCAGTGGATGATGAGGTCGCACTTAAGGTACCTGTGATTACCGCCATAGAAACATCTGAAGACGAAGAAGATAAGGTCCTTAGCAAAGACTAATCAAACCTAGCCAAACCAATAGGAGGGCATGCAAGTTTGGGTCATATCTTGCACACTCAAGGATGGCTCGATGGTTTCGGTTTCTTCTGTGCTATTCAATAAAAGGTCAAGCTGCTCTTGCAAAATGTACTCAATACCCCAATAGATATAGCTTTCTAGTCGTAGTTCTAGATCTACAAGCTGATGGAGATATTGGGGTAAGCACTGCCATTCTTGCGGATTATTGAGCTTTGGCATTGCCTTCTTGAGCTGACATTCAACATAATCCAGTAGTAATTGTTTAATCGCCCCATTACCTAAAGCTGTTTGATATGGATAAGCCGGGTATGCGGCTACGACGCTATCAACCTTATCTGATAGAAGCTGAGATACTGAGCTGGTAGTGCATTGCATCATTAAAATCTCTCTAAAAATCGTGTTCTAACTATTGGCATAAGTCGCTAAAACAGCCAGTGCAAAATCAAGCTGAAACGTGAGGATGTAAGCCCTATTGCTTGAGAGATTTTGAAATTTTGTACGTCGCAGGCCATACGTTGACGCGTACCACCACTGCAGCGTACTTGCGACTCCCTGTCCTAACCCCTATTCCTAAGCTCGACGAACTAGTCAACAATGACTGGTCGTACCTCTTATGCCTACCAATACAGAGTAGGGAGAAAATCTAAAGATTTTGTGAGCATCTGGTCATCATTGTGAGCAGACCCTCAAGTATGCTCACTTTATTTTTAGATTGATTTAGCCACCAGTCGCGTACGGAAACCTGGGGTTCGGTCTTGAGGTATCTAAAGTTGCCTACATATAGCCCATTGGAGAACACGCCATGAGGTATTGCCTCTGCTGCAATCATTCGCTGCTGCGCCATATTCGGCAGAATAGTCTGTACTGGTATTGCCCCAGCTGTCGTCAGGCGATGCCAGAGGCAACTGTTGGTGTTCATACTCAACGGTTATCCCTTCACCGAACCCGCCAACAATCCACGCACAAAATAACGCTGTAGGGCAAAAAAGACCGCCAGCGGCACCACCATAGAAATAAAGGCTCCAGCGGTGAGTAAATGCCAGTCTTGTCCCCGGTCTCCCACCAGGTTGCGTAACACCAGGGTGACTGGGGCAACGTCTTGGTTGCCACCCAGATACACCAGGGCTACCAGCAGGTCATTCCACACCCAGAGGAATTGGAAAACGGCGAAGGATGCGATCGCAGGCATCGACAACGGCACAATCAACCGCATAAAAATCTTCAGGTGAGACGCACCATCCACAGCAGCGGCCTCAATTAAGTCTCGGGGTAGTGAGCCAATATAGTTACGCAGCAGATAGATACCCAGGGGTAAACCATAGCCGGTGTGGGCTAACCAAACCGCTAGAAAACTGCCTGCTAAGCCCAGATCGTTATAAGCTCGCAGCACCGGAATCAGTGTCATCTGCAACGGCACCACCAGCAGACCCACAATGGCCACAAACAACGCCTGCCTTCCAGGGAACTGCATCCAGGCTAGGGCATAGGCGGCAAATGTGGCAATGGAAATGGGAATCACCGTAGCCGGGATGGAAATCACCAGACTATTGAGAAATGCCTGCCCCATGCCCTGGCTGGTGAGTACATCGATATAGTTACCAATGTGAAACTGGGCGAGGTCAAAGGGATGGCTCAAGACCGTCCACCAGCCATTTTGCAGCAGGGCATCTCTGCGACGGAAAGAGCTGATCAGGAGACCGGCAGTGGGTAGCGTCCAGAGAAATGCGATCGCAATCACCGCTGTGTGCAATGGCAATCTCTCCCACCAGGTAGGAGCTGACGTACGAGCAATTTTCATCGGTTAGCCTCCTGCTGGGTAAAGCGACGAATATTGGTGACCATCACCGGAATGACCGCTAGCAACAGTACAGTGGCAATGGCACTACCACGACCAAAATTCCTAAAGTTAAACATTTCCTTGATCATGCGGCTGGCAATCACATCGGTATCCAGGTTGCCACCGGTCATCACATAGACAATGTCAAATACCTTGAGCACCGCAACCACCACCGTTGTCGTCACCACCGTAATGGTCGGCATAATCATCGGAATGATAATGCGTCGAAAAATCTGAAACTCATTGGCTCCATCAATGCGGGCAGCTTCAATCACATCTTTAGGAATGCCCTTGACCGCCGCTGACAACAACACCATGCAAAACCCCGTTTGCAGCCAAATCATAATGACAATCAGCGCCAGGGTATTCAGCGGCAACAATGTGGGTAACCAAGGAATGACAGGCACTGAAAGCGTTTCCCACAAAGGCTCTAGAAGACCATCTCGTTCAATCAGCCAACCCAGGGGCTTCCATCCCACTACCTGGCGTACCGCATTAAGCACCCCAATCTGATCGGTCCCCGCTGGCTTAAAGGCATAGACAAATCGCCAAATGACACTGGCCCCCACAAAGGAGATCGCCATGGGTAAAAAGATTAGCGACTTAGCCGCCGACTCATATTTCACCCGATCCACAAGGACCGCAATAATCAGACCCAGCCCTACGCTCAATCCTGACACCAGCACTAACCACAGCAGGTTATTACGAAAGGCAATCACCATATCTGGATTGGTGAGAGCAAAGGCATAGTTTTTCAGCCCCACAAACTTGACTGAACGGCTGTCAAAAAAGCTGATATAAAGCGTTCGCAGTGTCGGTAATACCAAATAGGCCGTCAACATCAGCACCGCTGGTCCCATATAAACCCAGGGGAGAAGGCGATCTTTCCAGGGTCGAGAAAAGCGCTCTACCAGCAGATTGAGTCCGTAGAAAATAGCAAAGGTGCCAATAGAACCAAGTGCGATCGCAATCAACGCCGTCAGAATTCTGAGTAGGTTGGGTTGAGTTCCCGCGAAACCCAACAAGCTCAAGGTCATCAAATCCATTGGTTCACCTTTTGCAAAACACAATAATGCATATGTTGTTGATATCGAGAAGATATCGTTTAAAGCATTACATTCAGGAAATGTTGGGTTTCATGCCTCAACCCAATCCACGGTAATTTTGATTGGAGGCAGATTATTCTGGCCAGCTGGCTTCAATCGTATCCAACACGTCTTCCACCGGTTCACCAGCCACATATTCCACGACACCAGCCCAAAAGGTACCAGTACCGACAGCGCCTGGCATCATATCCGAGCCATCAAACCGAATCGTCTCAGCATTGCCTAGAAATTCCGCCTGCTTTTTACTCAGTGCATCAGGGTAGGCATCCAGGCTTACCTGTTTGTGGGGCGACAAGAACCCCCCCAAACCGGCCCAAATCTCATGGGGTGTCGGCGTTGCCAAATATGCCATCAACGCCTGAGCTTCAGGAGTGTTGTTAAACATGCCAAACACATCTCCAGCCACCAAGACAGGTGTACCGTAGGCCGGGTCAATCCCTGGTAGCAAAAAGATATCCACATCCTCTTCCAAATTCACATCCTCAGGGAAAAAGCTGGCAATAAAGTTAGCCTGACGATGCAAATAGCAGGTCGGCGTATCACCAAACAGTCCCTGGGGCGCATCTCCAAAAGGCGTACTAATCGCTCCAACCGAGCCACCTACTACATAGCTCTCATTTAAGACAATGTCACCAAACTGTTCAAAGGCCACTTGTACCGCATCATCATTAAACGGAATCTCATGGTTAATCCACTGGTCGTACATCTCAGGACCAGCCGTCCGTAACATAATATCCTCAACCCAGTCAGTGCCTGGCCAGCCAGTGGCTTCACCGCTCTCCAACCCCAAACACCAGGGATTAGCACCAGCAGCAACAATTTGATCGCTAAGGGCCAACATTTCATCCCACGTCGTCGGCACGGTAAACCCTTGGGCTTCAAATGCTTTTGGGTTATACCACACCAGACTTTTTACCGAAGCTCGGTACCAAATACCATAAAGACTCTCGTCAAAAGTAGCCAAGGATAGCCAAGTTTCAGGATAGGCTTCAGCCAATGTCGCCTCATCCATAAACTCCGTGATAGGAACCATTTGCCCTGCCTCAGCAAAGCTAGCCATCAACCCCGGCTGAGGAAACATAGCAATATCCGGCGCATCACCGGACTCCACACGCACAGGCAACAACGTTGCAAACGAATCAGTGCCCTCATAGATCACTTCAATGCCCGTTTCCTCTTCAAAGGGCTTGAGGGCTGCTTCTAATTTTTCCTGCTGTTCTCCGACAATCACACCCAGGATAGTCACCGTATTGTCAGCACTCTCGGATGATGCCCCATCACCTCCGCCACCACAGGCACTCAGCGTTAATAGTGCCGCTATTGATAACCCTAATCGCGTTTTTAATTGGGCCATGTTTAAGGAATCCGATTATTAAACAGCAATTTTCTTTGTTCACATAGTATCAAGGTGAATGGGCAATGGGATCCCGTAGGAACTGCCCTGGTGGCAGCCCTTCATCTTGGCAAAGCATAAAGAAGCCATAGTTCCATGGAACCCTTCGGTTAAACTGATGAGACACAAATGGACTTTGTCACCGTTGCCATGGTGCAGTTAGAGCTGTTTCCACCCTCCGATCCATCAACTGATTTTGACTACACCGTTCGCAAAAGCAAGCGAGCCAAGCACGTGTCTATCAAAATCGAGGTAGATGGCCGTGTGGAAATAGTCGTACCGCCTCGATATAACTGCAAAAATCTACCGGATCTTATTGCCAAACGTCGTGACTGGATTCTGAAAAATCGAGCTCGATTACTAAACGAGCACCAAGATACAGCAACTGATTGGCAGACAACTCAGCCAGATAAACTGGAGTTGCGGTGGCAAGCACCCCTAGCCCAAAGCGCCCCCAGTGAAACATGGCAGGTGAGCTACGAGGCGGATAATGGCCCGACTTTATGTATTCCGTTGCCAGGTCATGGGCTGAAAGTGCGCGGCAATGTTGACCATGTACCTACGTGTAATCAGGTGCTGTGTGAGTGGCTAGGCCATAAGGCCCATCGGGAGCTAGTGCCGTGGCTACGCCAACTCAGCTTTGATTTGGATTTACCGTTTAAGCGCCCTTCAGTTAGAGGGCAGAAAACTCGCTGGGCTAGCTGCTCTAGCAGCAAAAACATTAGCCTCAATTACAAGCTGTTGTTTTTACCTAAAGAGGTGGTGCACTACGTACTAGTACATGAGCTATGTCATACAGTACACATGAACCATTCACAGGCATTTTGGCGGCTTGTGGATGATAAGATGCCTGGGTTTGAGCCCTATCGAAAGATCCTGAAGAATGGGTGGAAATACATACCACGCTGGGTAGAAAACTGAGCGCTATTCAGCCAACTTGCGGATTTTACTGACGGCATCCTTACGGACAAGATTGTAAGGTGTATCTTTATATAGGTTAGCTTTGGGGCTGTAGCTCAGCTGGATAGAGCAACCGCCTCCTAAGCGGTAGGTCGCGCGTTCGAATCGCGCCAGTCCCGTACTTAAATCATCAAACCGTCCAGCAAAGTCTGGACCAATCGTCAATACCAGATATACCCATAAATACACCACCCAGAACGCTATCCAGCGATCTAGAAAGTTAGCTGGAATTGATGCAGTGATAGGAGAGAATATTTGAAAGGGGATATTTAGCCTACACAGAGTATAAAGATTCTGGAGTTGAATGGTTAGGAGAGATACCTGCACATTGGACAACGACAAAAATTAGGCGTTGCTGAATGCAGGTATGATTTTAGACCGGGACTGGAACATCCCAAAAATTCAAAATGAATCACAGATGGGTAAGTTCCACCAATAACGTAATGAAAAAAAGGTTAATCAGCGCAATTGTGAATAGCAGGGACCATTCACAATATTTCATAGTACTTGGGTAACGGCTGGCGTTGAACTCGCCTCAAATTGTTGGGGAAGCTCTAATTGCTCTGCATGGCGAATAAGACTACAGGAAATTCGATCAGTCAATATGGTCGTCACCATCTCGCATGAATGGATTTCTAATAGTGCTTCTGGAAATGCATGGAATACTAGCTGCTGCCCCGAAAATACCACACGCTCAAAATACCAATTGGGAATATTGGTAATTCGAACGATTTGTAATCTGTCTGTGGGATTTAAATAACAGCAAGCAATATATCCAGAAACATTGTCAGGCAAGGGATCTATCGTGTTATTCATGATTTGATTTATAGTCGAATGAAAATGAGTTTATTAAGGAAGGTTCTAAATAACTGACTGCCAAGCCAGCAACAATGCCACTAGTACGCTTAGACTTAAATCATTTCTAATGACAAACATCCGTAGCTCAGGACTGATTGCAACAATACTGTGGCGCTCAATCTCCGAGTAGGCCAAATTTTGCCTGTCTAGAATTCTTTTAAGGGCCAATTATTTGTTTTATTCGTTAACCTTAACCTAAGTTAGCAAGTTATTTCGTATTACTTTGTGCTTTAACGTTGTTTCTAGATTTTTAATGGGGTTACGGACAACTTTCCCCAAATTTTTGGATTCCCAGAGTTGGGGCTTTCTACTTCTATCGTCCCAGAATCATCGGGTAAGAGGCGAAAATAACTGATCTATCTTTGACGTAATGACCAGCCCATTATGGACCAATCACTAGCCTACATACATTGCTCCAGATAAATCGCTTGAATCAAAGGTTGACGATCAGTTAAATACTGCCGAATTTCTACATGCTCTTGGGGCGAAAGCCGGACTCGATTATCGATTCTATGGAGTATCAACCGCATCTGCTCACAGCTGAAATTTCCTTCCCTATGGACGACCGGTGTTTCGTCAATGACAGACCAGACTAACCTCATTAGACCGACATCCATAGGACCCTCCCATGAGTATTTTTACTCACTGGATATTATATCGCGCATTTTATTTTTTCTTAAGAATTGAAAAAAATTACTTGATGGTAGCCCTATTCAAAGGAATAGCAATGCCTTTAAGGTCATTTAAGTCCGTTTGACTACCAGGGAGGAGTAGAAATTAATTGGCTCTATTCTGGCACTATTGTTGCCTGTATCGTCCCTAAACAGACATTCCGGGGGTCAAGAATCGCACCAAATACTGCACTGCACAATCAACGTCTTCTGGTTGACTACTTTTCAATAATGAATCTGGTTTCCCTGCCTCATTTTGCACTCGGATCATTGTTGCAATTACGAGATCCAACTTCCAGTTCAATTCTCGCTGCGAGCAGTCAGGAATTATTTGCTGCAGAATTTTGAGAAATGCCAGGCGGCTCTCCATAAATTCCCCACTAGCAATACTTTGCAGCGGTTCTGGCTCACTCCAACAACGCCCCATAAACTGAGCCCGCACTGTTCGAAATGACTCATTTTGAACAATCTTTTGAAAACATGGTTTTAGAAATGCCGTCAGGATTTCTTCAATCGATGGCAAAGTCTCTTTTTTCTGAAGTTCGTTGAGAATAGCCAACTGCTCAACAACAATTGGCTTGGCAATACGAGAAAAGATTGCTCGAAACAGCTCTTCTTTTGAACCAAAGTGATAGTTAACCGCCGCCAAATTCGCATTGGCTTGATTGGCAATGGCCCGCACAGTAGTCCCTGCATACCCCCGCTCGGCAATTAACTGTTCGGCTACATTCAGAAGTTGCTCTTTGGTATCAGCGGATGCTGCACTCGCCATTGAAGTTATCTATGCTCCTAAACTAAACAAATACTTAAATCAGTTGGGTATGTCAGCCATCATAAGCGACTACCAGGACATAACATCCAGGATTCGCCTCAGCAAAGGATGAACTGAAAAAAATCATTTTTTATTTGCCAATTATTCAAACGTACGTTTTAATTATATCAAACATACGTTTGAATGAAGTCTACAGTCTTACCTGCGTTTTTGCTTCTGGCAGAATGCAACAATTCACCCTGGGCTTAAGTCTCAGGGCTAACTGAATCAAAACCCACTAAAGGGGTTGAAGATCCATAAAAGCGATAGTTAGGGCTTCGTCGTCTACATTGCCCCTTGAGTAGACAGCCTCAAATTAGCGCTGGATTTCGATAGCACTTATTATCAACCACTGTTCAAACATACGTTTGCTTTTTTGATGGACTGATAGCGCCATGACCTTTAAATCACCAGGATTAAACTCGGCATTATCCACAGTCTTTGGTATTTCTCGCCAACGTCTGGCTTTAATTTGCCTGGGCACCATAGGATTCCTTATGATCGGTATCCCCAGAATAAAAGAGCGTATTGCTAGCTCAGCTGAGGTGCCCTCCGAACAAGCAGAAAGAGTTTTGCCCGTAGAAACTCTAACGGTAACTCCAGTAAGTAGCTATTTAGTGTCGCGCACCTACACAGGGGAAATTGCATCGCTACGGGCCAGTGAACTGGGGTTTGAACGTAGCGGGCAACTGGTGGAAGTCCTGGTAGTCGAGGGAGAAGTTGTAGACACTGGCGCTCCCCTTGCTCGCTTAGATATTCGTAATCTAAAAACTCAACGCCAACAACTGCTGGCAGAAAAAGCCCGAGCCAATGCCCAATTAATGGAACTGCAAACAGGGGCTCGGTCAGAAGACATTGCTGCCGCTGCCGCTGCTGTTAGGGACTTAGAAGAACAGTTACGGTTACAGCAAGTGCAGCGTACACGGCGTGACTCTCTCTACACCCAAGGGGCCATTTCTCGCGAAGAACTAGATGAGTTCTCCTT
>NZ_QXHD01000004.1:264800-287465 GCF_011009555.1 Adonisia turfae CCMR0081
GCAGATTGTAGTCTCCCATGGCCAGCAGGTTTTCCAGGGAAGCCCCTTGAACCGGACCTGCCAGGGCAACATCGGCATTGAGATTACCCGCGAGCGCCTGGGCAATGCCCAATGCCTGTAAATCGATATTATTAGCGGCGATATTGGCCTGCCAGCTATCTGTCCCGACGTCACCGCTACCGGTTAGAGTACCTGCACCCACCTGCACCAATGCCTGGGGAATGGAGAAACCGCCATCGGCAAACACTGCCGTGGCATTGGCTGGATAAACCTGACCGCCATAGGCAAGGGTGGGGGCCTGGACATTAACTCGGGCTTCTAAGGCAGCAATGGGACCGGTAACTGTTGCTGTCGCAACAATCGCGCCCAGGGTGACTGGCAGTTGCTCAACATCATAGAGCGCAACAATCGCATCCCCTGGCACATTCGTCGCCGTAGCCTCAAAGTCCAACTCTGGTGGGCCATCGGGTAAATTTGCCAGATTCAAAACACCACTACCCGTGACTTGCCCCCCAAGCTCGGGGGTGGCACTAATTTGAGCCACCGTCACCGTGTTTAATAAATTTTCAATGCGATCGCTTTCTAGCACCACATCAGCATTGACATCATTCAGCACCAGTCGATCAACGGTGACTGGGCCATCAGCCACAACCCTGGCAGAGAGTTGGGGCTGCAAAATTGGCCCCGTAATCGCGATGTTGCTGTCAAAAACACCGCTTAGAGCAATGGGCGACTCCACCTCAGAACGCTCTAACAGCTGTTCAAGGTCCACATCTGCAACCTGGGCAGTCAGGTCATAGTCGCCATTCCAGTCAACGGTACCCGTGGCCGTAGCCACCAAGTCTTCATAGTTTCCCCTGGCGCTGTCAACCGTAATCGTAGTGCCCTTAAATCGAGCTTCAGCATCGATATCCTCGATAGTATTACCCCAGGGGCCCGTATTTGGCAGGGATGTCAACTGTAGCTGACCATTATCAAGGCTACCGGCTCCATCCACGGTTACCGGTTGGTCTGGCAAAAATGAAACGGTCCAGTTACCGCTAACCCGGCCAGCCGTCGCTGCCAGGGGCAAATTCTGTTGTCCTAACGTGGGCAACAGAAAGGCCAAACCCGTCTCAGCAGCGACTCCTTGAGCATTGACATTCAGCCTAATTTCTTGCTGTATAGGCTGTTCATCATTCCCAGAAGGTGTCGGCACTACAGCACCAGTGATTTCTAAATCACCCTCGTTGGGCGGTGTGATGGTGGCTGCAAACTCTATTCGTTGTGCCTCCTGGCCATTAACGTCCACTGGCTCAATCGCCACAGTGCCATTAAGATCGACCAACATTAACGGTGTCGGCTCTGCCCCATCCGCTGGTAAGGGGACCACAGTGATTTGACTATCTACCAAATCAATATCATCCATCCGCACCTTGATCAGCGGATCTTCCACCGGTTCAAATGTGGGTACATCAATGCCTAGCCAGCCATCATCTGGGTGCTGCTCCACATAGCCCTCGGCCCCGACTAACCTGAGGTCAATCTCTAGCTCCCGTTGGAATAGCACCTGCAGTGGATTAAATCCCACATCTACAGTCTGCGCCGTCGCATAGGTGGGATCGGTTTCCGTAGCATTTAATTTAGAAGGCCCTACCCGTAAACCATTCCAAGAGAGGCCCTGTAGGTCACCGAGTTCTAATTCACGTTCTAAAAGAGTGGAGAGTCGCCGTTCCAATAGCGGCGTTAATCCTCTATTGATAAAAACCCAAGCCCCTATGGCGGCAGCGGTGCCAAGTATGAGGGTACCTGCCCCTAGGGTAATGGCTACTTTTTTCCAAAATAGCCGCCCTTTAGGAGGTCTATCTGTATTAGGCGAAGTCATGGGGGCATGGAACTACGTGCGCGACTACTCTAACAAACTTCCATCAAGGATTTTTGTAAGATTTGAAGTGAAACCAGGGATGAAGCTGCGGCAACGACTAAAGGTTGCCGCAGCCGGTTAGAGATGTTGCCAAGGTTTTAGCTATTTCCTGGCCAGCCAAATAACCTTTTTCTAAAAAATTTTTATTTTGCCTTTATTTATCTTTTGTGAACCGATCTGAAGGGTCTGCTCGATTTCACTCTAACCAACGCCAATGGCTAAACCGTCACTTCGGGGGTCACAGGCCCCAAAAAGACGGGTCTTCTGCACCTGAATCATGTGGGCATGGCCCATGGCTTCGGACCAATTCGCCTCGATTTGAAGCTGATGTTTGCGCTGGCGTAGCCCATGGCAAATGTCATCACTAATACGTCCTTCTAACGCCAGTCGAGCAGACGTTTCACCCCAGGTACGGCCCCAACGCCAGCGGGGCATATTGATGGCAGTTTGAATATCGACGCCCAGATCTAAGACACGGGTAAGCAGGGCAACTTGGGTTTGAGGCTGACCTTCCCCACCCATGGTCCCAAAAACCAGGTGAGGTCGTTCATGTTGCAAAGCCATCCCAGGAATCAATGTCTGGAGGGGGCGTTTACCAGGAGCTACTCCATTGGCATGGTTGGGATCAGGGGAAAAGATAGCACCTCGATTGTTAAGCACAAAGCCTAGCCCTGGGGGCGCAACGCCACAGCCATAGTCAAAATATAAACTTTGCAGCCAGGAAACAGCGTTACCGTAGCGATCTACAACCGCTGCATAGATAGTATCGCCCCCCTTTGGCAAGGGGTTTTCAACTCGGGCCTGGGATAAATTAATTTGAGTTCTTAGCCGATCGGCATAGGCCTTTGAGGCTAACTGCTCTAGTGGGACATGGGTAAATGAGGGATCGCCAATCCAACGGTCGCGATCGCAAAACGCCAGCTTAGTCGCTTCCACCATCAGATGGTAATAGCTGACCTCATCCAAATTGGCGATGTCGTAGGGCTCAATTAAATTCAGAATCTGCAACACCGACAGCCCCTGAGTATTGGGGGGCAGCTGATAGATGGTATGGTCTCGATAGGTGGTCGTCATCGGCTCCACCCAGTCGCTCTGGTGATTGGCAAAATCTCCCAAGCTCAGGGGACTCCCCAGGGGCGCAACATAATCAACAATGGCGCGGGCAATAGGCCCACGATAAAAAGCATCCACACCATCCCTAGCCAGGGTTTCCAGTACCTGTGCTAATGCTGGATTTTTAACCGTGCAACCAGGACGTTGTTCAGGGGCCAAAAATGTGGCTGCTGCCCCAGCGTCCCTAATCAATAGGTCTCGATCTTTCCGAGTCCAGCGAAACTGGGATGACGACAGCGGGTAGCCCTTTTGGGCCAGCTCTATAGCAGGCTTCAGCAGAGATGCCCAGGGCCACTGCCCAAACCGTTGATGGGCCTCCCACCAAGCATCAACAGCTCCAGGTACCGTTATGGCAGCGGCGGCCCCTCGCTGCGAGAGCACCATGGGCTTATTCAAGCAGGCAGCCGAACGACCTGATCCATTCAAGCCGTTTACCTGCCGAGTGGACGCATCATAAATCAACCACAGACCATCCCCACCCAGACCATTCATGTGGGGATAGGTAACTGACAGGGCAGCACTGACAGCAATGGCTGCATCGACAGCATTGCCACCCTGCTGCAAAATTGTCTCACCAGCTTTGGCGGCAACCGTGTGGGGTGAAACCACCATGCCGTGGAGAAACTGTTTACGATTTACCGCAACCGGTTCATGGGGGATTTTGACCATAGCGAAGAGGGTTGGCAGTATCCATCCTACGCCCCATAACAATTCACTATCCTGTAGCCCTTGGGCATAGATATGCTTAAGGGCATAGATATCTTAACAATCAGTCAGCTATGGATTCGGACCAATTGCAGTATTAAGTACTGCAACTTTGCATTCTAATCATTTAACCCAATCGATAACCAAACCCACGCACAGTCTTCAAGTACTTAGGCTTACTTGGATCTTCTTCCAATTTTTCGCGCAACCAACGGATGTGCACATCAACTGTCTTGTTATCCCCCATAAAGTCATACCCCCAGACACGATCAATAATCTGATCTCGGGACCACACCCGACGAGGTCGTCCCATAAACAGCTCTAGGATTTTGAATTCTTTTGGCGACAAGTTAAGTTCAACATCGTTGAGAAATGCCCTGCACTCATTGGGATGTAGCGTAATACCCTCAAAGCGCAGTGCGGAACTATCTTCTGACTTAGCCGTAGATTGATAGCGGCGCAGCAAAGCCCGACATCTAGCAATCAGCTCACGCATGCCAAATGGCTTAGACAGGTAGTCATCGGCACCCACTTCTAAACCGACAACGCGATCCATTTCTGTCCCCTTGGCACTGAGGATCAAAATGGGCACATTCAGACCTCGATGCCGTACCAATCGACAAAGATCTAATCCATTCATTCCTGGCAACATCAGATCCAAAATCACCAGACTGATGTCTGGAATTGCATCTTTGCTACCATCAGCCGAACCCAGTAATTTCTCTAACGCTGTTGGGCCGTCTGCGGCAACGACAATTTCAAATCCTTCTTCAGCTAAGGCCAGCGCTACTGTCTCTCTGATCAGCTCTTCGTCTTCAACGACTAACACTCTACCTAAACCTACCCGCAGCGAGGACTGGATAGGAGCTAGCCCGCTAGAAACCATGGCCATACATGTCGCCTTAATTACCTCTAGGTTGGATTCTATCAGGGATATTGCAAGGAAGACCCCTGTTTGAACTGATCATTTTCAGTAAATTTGACTACACGTCGAGTTGTGTAGGGGAAACTCCACAAGCTATAAACCAGTCTTCCACCTCTGTTAACTTGACCCATAAATCATTCTGGAGCGTTAACTAAATTTTTATCTTCTCGAAATTTTTCTATTAACTTCGTTTACAAACACAGACAAAGTTAATAGAGATTTTCATGACAAAACTTAAGCAATGGCTACGTCATTGCCCGATCAATATCAAGTAAATCCATCAAGATTGACGATGTTTAGGGCCATTGATGGGTAGCGCGCCCGTACAACTCTGTGAGGGTTCTAAATTGATGGCATACAGTGGGATTCAACATGGCAGCATCAAACCGCCACTCCCAGTTACCTTCGGCGAGTCCTGGGGTATTCATGCGGGCTTCGGAGCCTAGACCGAGTAAATCTTGCAGGGGAACGATAGATAGAGTAGCCACAGAAGACAGGGCCAAACGAATCATCGCCCAATGCACTGATTCCGGGGCCACACCACCCACAAAGTCGATCAGGCGTTGTTTTTCATAATCATTGGCTTTGCTATACCAACCAACGGTGGTGTCATTGTCGTGGGTGCCTGTGTAAATAACAAAATTGCGATCGCAATTAAATGGCAAATACGGATTACGATGGTCCGAGCCAAAGGCAAACTGGAGAATCTTCATGCCTGGGAAACCAAACTTATCCCGCAGAGCTTCTACTTCAGGGGTGATGATGCCAAGATCTTCTGCTAAAAACGGCAGCTTACCCAATACTTCTTCCACCCGTTCAAACAGCGGCACACCGGGTGCTTCAACCCACTGACCATTCATCGCGGTTTCTTCACCTTCAGGCACCGCCCAATAGGACTCAAACCCACGAAAATGATCAATGCGAATCTGATCCACATAGGATAGGGACGTTTTAATTCGTTTAAGCCACCAATCAAACTGGGTTTCTTCTAGCTCTTCCCAGTTATAGGTGGGGTTCCCCCACAGCTGACCGGTTTCACTAAAATAATCCGGCGGCACCCCTGCCATCTGAGACGGCAGCAGTGTCTCAGGGTCCACCATAAAGTTCTCGGGGAATGCCCATACATCCGCACTATCGTGGGCCACATATATCGGCATATCGCCAATAATCTGAATCTGTCGCTCATTAGCATAGGCTTTGAGGGCAAACCACTGGCGACAGAACTCAAACTGGAAAAACTTCTGCAAAAAGATGGCATCCGCCAACTTAGTTCGCCACAGGTCTAACGCTTCTGGTTCCCGCTTAGCAATTGCCCGGTCCCAATCAGTCCAGCTGGCCCCCTGATTGGCATCCTTCAGCGCCATAAACAGACTGTAATCCTCTAGCCAAAAGGCCTGGGCCTGACAAAACTCCTGAAACTCTTGAGGCTCCTTCACCTGGAATTTTTGAGCCGCTTTCTTTAGTAATTCCAGCTTATGGGGAATCACTTTGTGATACTCCACCCGCTCAGCGGAAAACTCAGGCACCTCTACCAGATCAGCTTTCTCCAATAGCCCCTGCTCTGCTAATTCATCTAAGCTAATCAACAAAGGATTACCGGCCATGGCCGAATAGCACATGTAGGGAGAGTTACCGTGGCCCGTTGGTCCTAGGGGCAAAATTTGCCAAAGCTGCTGTTTAGTTTCCACTAAAAAATCCACAAAACCATAGGCCGCTTGTCCCAAATCTCCAATGCCATAACGACTGGGTAGCGACGTGGGGTGCAACAGAATACCACTAGCTCGGGTGAATGCCATGACGAAGGGTGAAGAATAAAGGGTACTGGGTTAGTTGAAGGGCAATGCCCACTGTTTTATAAAGGCATGGATGTAAAGACAGGGAGTCGCACAGCCGTTCTTCACCAAAGCAAAGTCTAAGAGCTTAAGCTTTGACAATGTCTTGGCCTTAATCCAAGCCAATTGACTTTAGCATGGTTATTTGATGCAAGACCGTCCTGTTAAGAACACCTGTTAGCGACCCTATGGCCTATCGCAATCCCGCTCCCACTGTCGACATCATTATTGAATTAATCGATCGACCAAATCGTCCGATTATTTTGATTGAGCGGTTGAACCCACCATTAGGTTGGGCAATTCCCGGTGGTTTTGTGGACTACGGCGAGTCGGTGGAAACAGCCGCAATTCGCGAGGCGAAAGAGGAAATTAGGTTAGATATCAAGCTACTAGAGCAATTCCATGTGTATTCTGACCCCAGCCGGGACCAACGTAAACACACCATTAGTATTGTTTTCTTAGCGACAGCTACTGGAGAACCCACTGCGGGGGACGATGCCAAAAACTTTAAGGTGTTCGATCTATGGGAGCTGCCTGATAGTCTTTGCTTTGATCATGACAAGATTCTGCAGGACTATTGGCATTATCGCCATTATGGAAAACGACCGTGCTAAGGCTATTGGCATTATCGCCATTATGGAAAACGACCATACTAGGACTAAAGCTATGGCAGAGTCGTCTTTTGAAGCATTGCGGCTAAATCAAGTACGTCAATTTATAAGTTAACCGTGATCTTACGTAGAATCGAACGCATTATAGTATCGTAACCCTTAACCCTGAATGGAGCCAGAACTAATGACCCACAGGATTTGTCAACGTACTGCTGTGCAATTTTGTAATTAGACAATGCGTCCCCGGACTGACATTTTGGCAATTTTCTCCACATTTATCCAGTTCGAGGGAGATCGGTTTGATGCATGGGTATCTGAGCCACGCCTGGCCAGAAACATGCAACAGCAACTGCTTCAAAATAGACCATTGGAGCATTCAGAAAAGGATTGGGTCCTATATTGGTATCGACTCAGAGAGGAGAATCCTGACGCCACCAAACATCTATGGGCCTATTTGCAAGAACCCTGCTATTGGGCAGCCGATCATGTGACCCGTCGGTTTCCCATGGTTCAGTGCTCCCTTGCAGATGGCTTTCAGATTGCGATCGCACACGTTGATCGAATTCTCAATGGCTACAATCCTGACTACAGCAGCAATCTCAGAGCCTATGCCCGCACTGCATTTGGCAACTGCCTTAGAGACCAACTGCGCCAGCAACAAGCCATTAACATCAGTAGCGACTGGGGATTATTACGCAGACTGAGTCAAACGCAGTTAAAAAACTCCCTACAGTCAGCCGGATACATCCACTTAGACCCCTTAATCTTGATCTGGAAATGTTTTAAAGATGTTTGCATCCCTGAGCCAGGACGGTTAGTTCGCGGATTACAGCCTCCAAACAAAGAACAATTACAGGCCATCTCTGCACGCTATAACCAACTTCGTTACAATCTGATCCCTAACTCTAACGGTGTAGATATAAGTATAGATGTTGGTACTAAAGAACTCTTGAGAGAGCTCACCCAGTTAGCTGCGATCGCGAGATCTTATTTGACACCTTCTATAACATCCCTCAATCAACCTCAATATGATGACTCCGGTGAAGAACAGCTAGATGCTCTACAAACCCATGACACTCCAATGACAGAGCTACTCGCTACTGAAGACTATAAAGAACAGCAACTACGTGCACAGCAAATTGGAGCCATCTTGAAAAATGAAGTGGCAAATTTAGATGCACCTAGTCAAACATTGTTAACCTTGTATTATCAGCAAGCACTTACCCAGAATGATATTGCCAATCAGCTAGATATCAAGCAATATCAAGTATCTCGTAAGCTTAGTCGAATCCGTCAACGCTTACTTCTCAGTGTTACAACCTGGAGTCAAGAAACCTTGCATATCCCCAATGAAGCTACCGTACTAGCTAGTGTTAGTGAGGTAATACATGAGTGGTTGCAGCGTCACTATTCCCCAGAGTTACCAAAGGTATTGGAATGAGCGTGTTATTTGACAATCCCGTACAGCCTGTTCTGGAAGTACCAACCGACCCGATCAAGTGGCAGCATAGTACGTCCATTTCCGATCCAGCTGCTCGCTGGCGTATCTATTTACACTCTTTGGGGCTAGAGGCACTCATGTCATGGTTCCAGGAAGAATTTGACCAAGCTGTGGGTTCATGGCCCCATGCAGCCCCCTTTGACATCTGGCATGTTGTCGAGGGCTTACCCCTATCACTGGGCAACAACCGAATTGTGGTAATTCTTGCCGAAACAATCGATGCAGCGGAATTAAGAGTACCTCAAGAATGGGTTGATCTACCTGGCTGGTCTGCAGATTATTACATTGCTGCCTACGTTGATGTTGATGAGCAACACCTGGTGTTGTGGGGCTACACGACCTACGGACAGCTTCAATTTAAGAGTGACTACGACCCTGCTGAACGTGTCTACCGCCTTAAGGAGATAGATTTAGTACAGGATTTTTCTACCTTTTGGGTCGCCCAGCAAATGGAACAAGTCCAATCTAGCCCAATAGATATGCTGCCTGATTTATCCGCCACTCAAGCGGAAAGCCTAGTGCAACAATTAGCGCATGTACCTGACCCTAGGCTAGCAATCAATTTTAGCCAGTGGGGTGCATTGTTTAGCAACGACCAGTGGCGACAAGCTTTATATATCAAGAGACAAAATGCCACTACCGTCAGCATCGAAGACTGGCTAGAAAATATCTTTGAGCAAGGCTGGCAAAGCTTAGATGTGTTGCTTCCTCAGTCTCAAATATCGAGGTTGCGCTCAGATGCTGACGGAACAGCTGTTCTCACCTGTGGCAAAAAGATCTTTCTGAATACTGCTCCCGATGATCTGTTGCTGATGTTTAGTGTGGATATTGAGGCCAACAAACGTCGTAATATTCGGATTCAGCTTTATCCATCTAGCGACACCATCTTGCCTAACAATGTCATGCTCGCCTTAGAGCTATCAGAAACTGGGGAACTGCTAAAAAGTGTAAAAGCTGGGGCGCATGATGATTACATCCAGATTCCTCCGTTTCGTTGTTCAGCCGGTCAACGACTGAGGGTCCATATCCAGCTTGCCGAAAGCACCTGCCAAGAAGACTTCATTAGCTAAACGGTTGTCAGAGATATACAGTCTCTTGATGCCATCAAGTTAGTTGGGGATAACAAATCACTTAGAGCCCCCCCCCTGAACCGCAATGACTTTATTTTACATAGCCTCACAAAAGCGTTAACTATACTGTCCTGTCATCCCATAATCAGACTAGTAAGCCTACAAAATAGGCATCAAGTTTAGGGAACAGTCCATGAAACCTATTTTGACGAAAGGGCAGTTAATCACCTGGAAAGAAGGCAGAGGCTTTGGCTTTATCAAAGCCCATCATGGAGGTAAAAACGTCTTCCTCCATATCAGTGCGCTTCCAGAAAATAGTCCTCACCCTAAGGTGGGCGATACTATTTTGTATCAGCGAGTTATCACTCCAAAAGGAAAAGTCCGGGCGGCGAAAGCATCCATCGCAGGCATCAAACCTAAATCACCAAAACCCAGTTTCCCTAAGCAAAAAAAAAGTGGGCGAATTCAAACTATGATCGGCGTGATTATGCTATCTGCCATGGCTCTAATCATTCTGGAGTTTAGGTCCAGCCGTTCTCCTGGCCTGATTACTGCCATTACCAAACCAGGTTGCACCATTAAAGGTAACATCTCCATCAATACGGGCAAAAAGATTTATCACCTACCAAATATGGCAGATTATCAAACAACCGTAATCAGTCCAGAACAGGGTGAAAAGTGGTTTTGTACAGAGGCAGAGGCTATGGAAAAGGGCTGGAGTAAAGCCTCTAAATAATTTTAACCAACTGCGCCTCAAAGTTAGCTAGTCACATCAGTTATCACTCGTACAGAAAATCGACGTCTATATTCACTGGGTTGCAGCCCGATCAACCGATAAAAGACTTTTCGAAACGCACCCTGATCTTCATATCCAACTTTCCAGGCAATTTCACTAAACGAGGTTTGAGAAAACTCTAGCATTTCTCTCGCTTTACCTACCCGCAAAGCCTGAAGATATTCAATGGGTTTCATGCCAGTCGCTTTTTTGAAACGACGTAAAAATGTGCGTTCTCCCAATACGGCCACAGTCGTCATATCAGCAATAGATATGGACTCACTGTAATGGGCTTGAAGCCAATGCTGTACTCGCAATATCGCCTCATCACCATGGTAGAACTGAGGCGCAAACTTGCTATAAAACCGTTGTTCTCGACCGTTAGGATCAATAAGAAAAAACTGGGCCACCTCTAGCATTACTGAAGGGCCTAAAAATCGGTCAATCAGACGCAAGCCCAAATCAATCCAAGCCGTCACACCTCCTGCGGTGATGATATCGCCATCCTCAATTACCATCTGCTCGGTCCGCACTCGCACCTTAGGAAATTGAGTTGCCAGCACCTCTTTCAAAGCCCAATGGGTGGTAGCAGGTCGGCCATCTAGCAAGCCAGTACGAGCCAGTACAAAGGCCGCTGTACAAATAGAACAAATGACAGCTCCTCCGTCATGTTGTGTTTTTAACCAGTCCAATAGCACAACGTCTGGCTCATCTGTTCCTTGGCTTTCAAGATTAGGGGGAATAATGACTACCGTTAGTTGATTTGGGCAGTCAGTATTATCCAGAACCTCTACGGATCCTGACTTCGGGGCTAGCTGCCAACGGCTGACTGACAATGGTTCCACAGTTCGTGGGGTATGCTCCATCGCTATCCGATTAGCTGTAAAAAACAGGTCCGTCAGACCATAAACCGCTGACAGCTGTGCACCAGGATACATCAGGAGACCAATCGTTATCTGCTGAACCATAGGTTGTCAGAAATGACATCAAATAAGTCGATTTTGACACTGTTTTTCCAGTTTGAGTATCACTAACCTGGGTAATGTATACCGGCAAAGGAATCCAAACAATGAACCAGGTCCCTCAAAATTCAACCTTGTTAACAGCTGTCAATGAAGCTAGTTCAAGATGGAAAATGGCATTTAACACAGGTGATGCCGCAGGCTGCACAGCTCAATATGAGGCATCTGCCATCATGCAGGCTATTCCCTTCGGTACTTTTACAGGGCACGCTGAGATCCAAGCATTTTGGCAACAACTGATTGATGATGGTTTTTCTGATGTGGAGTACATCGAACCTAAGATCGAAGTCCTGGATGCAACAACAGCTGTTTTATCTTCGAAATGGAAGATGAACAAGGCCCATGGAGTGATTCATAAAGAGCTATGGGTTTTGCAGGCTGATGGTACTGCTAAGCTGAAAGAAGATAGGTTCGAGGCGCAAGGTTAACTGCATGTAGGAGATAAAATATACCGCCCTGAGAAGCTTGGTAATACGTGATTCGCATTGTAATTTGCAGGGATGGCAAAAGGCACAGCCACTTTTAGATCGTCTATTTTTATTGGGGATATTGTTGTCGAGACCGCTAGGGTTGAGGGCATTCAACAGTTTGGTCTGGGTTTGGGACCGCCGGGCGTAGTACAGGCATCCGTTTCGACATAATGCCGATAATATTCACAGCCCATTCTCAGGCTAACGCTTTAAGATGTCATACGTCTTGGTGAGAGGAACAGCTATGACAAGGTCAATCCATAGAAACTTGAGTCTGTTGTCGCTGTTGATGCTGATCGGCTGTCAGGATGTCACGTCTGGATCTACGCCTGAGATGACACAGGCGGACTGTGAGGCAATGCCAGGATTTGCATATGTGGAGGGTGGTGACTTTATTGCAGGTAGCGATCGCACCGAACGCGACTACGCCTATCGCATCAGTGCAGAAGGGTTTGCGGATTCGCCCGAGGATGTGGCTACAGCCGAAGCGGGCTACCGTCAGCGGGGTTGGTTTGAGCGGGAACCAGACAGACGCACAGAGACGTTGCCTTCATTCTGCATGGGCCAAAACCTGATCACCAATGCGGACTACCAGGCATTCGTGCTAACAACAGAGCATCGATCACCAGGGATTTCGGCAGCGGATTATCAGGAACAGGGCTTTTTAGTCCATGACTACAATGAGGTGGAACCTTATCTGTGGCATGAAGACCAATATCCAGCAGGGCAGGAAAATCATCCGGTGGTGCTGATTTCCTATGGAGATGCGGTGGCCTATGCAGAGTGGCGCTCTGGTCAAGATGGCGTCAGCTATCGGCTACCGACAGCATTGGAGTGGGAAAAGGCAGCGCGGGGGACAGATGGACGCTACTTTCCTTGGGGTCGTGAGTGGCGAGATGATGGGACAAATTGGGCCAAAAATGGTCCCTATGGGACAAGTGATGTAGGGACTTATCCATTGAGCCAGAGTCCTTACGGCATTGAGGATATGGCAGGAAACGTATTTGAGTACACCAGAACTCTGACTAGAGGTGGCGCTGAGGTTTTCCTCAAGGGCTGCAGTTGGGACGATTTCCCCGGTTTTTGTCGCGCCGCCTACCAGCATGATCGGCCTGTAGAGTCTCGACATATCCTATTTGGGTTCCGCCTGGTGATGGAGGACAACTAAGTCCTAAGCCACAAAAGTGCGGACATCCCCAACCCTGTTAAAGAAAAGATTCTCACCAATCTCTTCCTACAGACTCAATTGACTGAAATATTAGCCGAATATCCGAAATATTTAGCAGAGGCTATCCTGGTCCATCATAGCCAGTATGCTGGGCGGTTTTCTAGAATTAAGGCCCAAACTTTAGCTAGAGTTTTGCAGCATTGCCCCTATTTCCGTAGCCTGTATAAGCACAAACGGAAATCACAATCCCCATGTTCTACTTCACATCCTGGTAGGTCAACTTTAAAATTAGGGCGTTGCTGTAGATAAAGGATTATGGGTCGTTTACATTGGTTATGTCTGCTTAGCCTAGTTTTACTCTTACAAGCCTGTAGCAGTTTTGGCACCATGCCACCTCAATCAGTCATAGAACAAGGCCTAGCCATCAAAATGGCCCAAACCCAGCAGGCACTAATCATTCATCTAGCGCCCAAAGTACCTCAACTGCCCAACGTTAAACTCCGTCAGGTTGAAGTAACCCTACGCGAACCTCAAGATGACGATATATTTCACATTCAAGGCACCTACCAAGCTACCATCCAGCTAACCAGTCGAGAAAAAAAAGAATCTGGTCCATTTGATCTCTACCTTGCCAGAGAGAAAACAGAAGATACCGTCAGCTGGTTTTTGGTATCCGATGATCATAGAGAATTATTAATAACAAACCCTACGTAACACAAAGATAGCAGAGTACATTGAGCTTAATTCTAAAGGCTCCCTAATCATAAAAATAGAATGAGAAAACGTTCTCTTTGCCCTCAACATCGTATATGTCATACGTAAATGTGTGAAAAGAGAGGCCTATCTTTGGTCTATACGCTGATCGGCAAACTGACGAATAAATCCGAACTTGTTCAACATGGTATTAAAAGGATCGTCAGTTTTTTTCTGTAACCGGTGTAGATCGTCTGCCACGCCATAGACTCCATAGGGCGTCAGAAAGAGAAACTGAATCAGGTCGGGTTCAGGGAGAGCATGGTCCTCGATGGGAGATGCTTTTGGCAGTAGCGTTTGAGCCATTTGAACAATTTCTTGAGCGACTTGGGCCACCTTGAGGTCAGCCCCCAACCCAACCATGCCACCCCCTGATGTGGGCCGAAAAGAAGCCTCGCCAGATAGAAACGCAGTCAACGATATCGCCCATCTTTCCGATGTGCGCTCATCCATCATACCAACGTCCATCAGCACAGCATACACTGGATCAATAGCACTGTCAGAACCCCCTGCCTGGCCAGCATCAATGTTAAAAATAGCCTCGCGCCAGGTTTGATAATCCGGTGTTATTCTCATGCGGTGATTGGAGGCATTGAACTGCCGTTTGTGCGGATTATCACCTTGCAAGGGTGTTTCACCTAAAAACTCTTTGATGGCTTGCAACGCTGCATCTACACCCTCACCATCATTGTAGTAGAGCATCTCTTTTTTCTGATCATCGCTGGTTGCAAACGTTAGGTTGTAGAACCAATGCGTTCCATAGTTACCATTGCGCTTTTTATATCGACGTTTGTGGGTACCTACACTGACATTCTGTAGTGTGGAGAATTGCAGCTGCCAACGTTTAGTGCCAAGTAGGGTTTTGCGATCGCATCTAACTGCATCAACCGTCTTATCCAAGGTTAACGTTTCCGACTGTAGCGCCAGGTAGAGCATATACAGGCCATAGGCTCCCAAAGCCGCCAGTAACCAGAAACCATAGGCAGGCACTTCTCCACTAGAAACGATAAGGATACATCCCAATACTGTTAGGCTCAAAATAATCAGTGGCAAAATCAACCCGTTGCGATCGCTGGCACTGACAATAACAAGTTCTAAATCAGTCTGTTTATTAATTCTCATCAGAATAGAAGCACGGCGCTGTTAGCTCAGGCTCAGCTTACAGCGCCACGGTGTTGCCTCAGCAGAC
Organism: Adonisia turfae CCMR0081; assembly: GCF_011009555.1. Classification (GTDB taxonomy): domain Bacteria; phylum Cyanobacteriota; class Cyanobacteriia; order Phormidesmidales; family Phormidesmidaceae; genus Leptothoe; species Leptothoe turfae. The sequence continues at coordinate 279,838 of NZ_QXHD01000004.1, forward strand.
ATTCATGAAAAGTTAAGACATCAACTCAGGCTTGGGATTGTTCTAGTACTCATACGCTTATCGCTCCATAACCGTTTGAGCAACATTTACAGGCACATCAGAAAAGTACTTTCGCTGAAACTGTTCTTCTCGTAAACTTGCTAAGAACAACCGTAGCTTAGTCTGTTGTTGTTCTGTTGTTGCAGCCAGACTCGCATCATATAGGAGAGTGATGGCCATAGAGGAAAATAGTAAAGGAGATGGGGAAAGCCCCCCGATTTCCATAGGCGCATCCAAATCAGTCTCTCTGATCTGAAACCCTAAACTACCCAATGCAGCTAACCCAGCTCCTAACGCCACCTCTCCCAGCTCCAGCTTTGTCATTAGTTCTGCCACCGTCACACATGTCTCCGTGCGCGCCAGATACTTGGCAATACCGACTAGCCGCTTCCACACCTCAATCGGGGGCACCGGCTCAGGCTTGTCATAGGCCAACACCAAAGGCGCATGCTGCTGGTTAGCCTGATGAAACCAGGGGCGCAGGTCTTGCCATGCCGTCGGACACTGGGTAACCACCAGCGCATCGGATACATCTGTTGCAGCAGATTGGGCACGACAATCAATCACCTGCTGCTTGGGTATGGCCATCGACACAGCAATCTCAGACTCCACAGAGCGCACATCGATCAACCGCACCTCATAGCCGCCATACTGGGGCTGTTTCCGTCGAGAATAGGCATTAAAATCTAGCTCTACCACCACATCACAACGACCCACGGGCAGGTCATCTTTATAGTGGCCCCACCACAGTCCCGGAAATCCAGCTGTCGACGTATCGTCCTTGATCAAAAAATGGGTTTTGATAAATCTCAGCTTACGATGCGAGATTGGGTCTTTAATCTTCTGATGCCAAGTATTATCAAACCAAGCATGGCGAATCAACAATCGGGGCACCGGATTGCCCATGCCATAGGGCTCTAGCAAATTTAGCTGCTGAAATAACTCCTTACCCAGCTCACATACGCTCACGTCCAAGTCCACCTGAATCATCGGACCAGAGGTGACTCCCACCTGCCGCAGCTGCCGGTTCAGGGCATCGGCAAACACACCGACATTCTCCACCGGCAACGTCATGCCTGCCGCAAAGGGATGCCCGCCAAAGCTAGTTAATAGATGCGCCTGGTCTGTCACTAGCTGATACAGATCAATCTGATTCACTGACCGAGCTGAGCCCCGCGCTACCTCACCATCAATGGTGAGCAAAATTGTTGGCTTGCCGTACTCCTGAGCCACTTGACCAGCAACAATTCCCAATACACCCGTTGGCCATTGAGCATCGGCTAGCACAATTACCTGGGCAGTGGCCATATCTACCCCACTCAGCTGCTGGCTCACCTGAGTGTAAACATCCTTTTGCAAGGCCTTACGACGGGTATTGGCGATTTCCGTCTGTTCTGCTAGCTCCTGACAACGGTCTGGGTCTTGGCTGGTCAGCAGCTCAACGCAAAATCGGGCATCGCCATGGATACGGCTAACGGCGTTGATGCGGGGACCAATGCCAAAGGAAATGTCCGTAGGGCGATCGCCGGTTCGACGACACAGCCTCAGTAGCTGAGCCACCCCAGGACGAATTGGATCGTCTGTTGTTAGATGGGTCTGCAGTTGACGAATACCAATTTGTGCTAAGTAGCGACAGTCGTCGCTCAGCTGCACCAAGTCTGCAATTAGACCAATGGCCACTAAATCCGTCAGCTCTGCCAGAGGCCGTGTGGGTGTCAGACAGCCATAGAGTGCTTCGATTAACTTGTAGGCAACCGCAACACCAGACAGGTTAGCCAGGGGATGCTCGGGTTCAAAATAACGTGGATTAATGATGGCGACCACGTTCGGTCGCTCATCCGGCAAGGTGTGGTGATCGGTAATGATCGCATCGATCCCCAGCGTCCGGGCATGATCGATTTCTTGGAGGTTAGTACTCCCATTGTCACAGGTGATCACTAAGGTTGTCCCTGCATCTGCCAGGGCCTCAAGGCCATGGATAGACAGACCATGGGAATCAGTCAGCCGGTTAGGGATAAAGTAGTTGAGCTGTCCATCTGGAAAAAACTGGCGTAGACCATCCCACAACACCGCCGTAGAGGTAATACCATCCGCATCAAAATCTCCCCAAATCGTGACGGTTTCTTGATGCTCCACGGCCTGAAGAATGCGCTCCACAGCTTGCTTCATTTCTGAGCCAAAAGCAGCTGGTGGAGTAGGCTGATAGGTATCAGGGGCAATAAACGCTGTTAGTTGCTCGGCTGTGCGAATGCCACGTTGCCACAGTAGTTCCGCCGCTCGCTTTGGCGGATTGGGTGAATTCGCAATCGTCTGGACAGTCTCGACCCAATCGGTGGAAATCGTCTCGTCGTTGGGGAGCTGCCACTGAGGAGTGGGTGTGGTCAAAATAACGGTGAATAGGCTAGTTTTTCTTTTGAAAGATTTTTATTTGTAGTAGGTTAGCTAAAATGGGCGGAATTCCGTCTGGTTATGGTGAGGTAGTTCTGTATTGGAGCAAATCCGATAACCAGTAAGCATAGTATGCCGTGGTGATAGTCAGGAGTATTTCGTGAAGCTTGGTGAATGGATTGGCCTGATCAGCATCTTAGCGACTTTCTATATTCTTTGGGCGCTACGGGCAATTTTACTGTTGGTGTTTATGGCAGTGGTGCTTGCGATCGCACTTAACAGCTTCGCACGTCGTGTACAGAAAACAGGCGTTCCCCGACGATTTGCCGTCCCCCTAGTACTGACGAGTAGTTTTTTAGTCGTTACCCTCTTTTTAGTTTTAGTAGTCCCCCCCTTTGTCGCACAATTTGAACTGTTAATCGCTCTCATCATTGATGCTATTCGCGAGCTCCCTGAAACGCTGGCTCAACTTGAAACGTACTTACCCGATCAGTTTCGTTTGCCCGAATTAGAGGAATTTATCAACTGGGCGACCTCTCCAGACTCAGCATTACTCAATGCTTTTAACAATTTAGATATTTTCAACAACTTTTTTACATTTTTCAACTCCTCACTGAGAGTTCTACTCCAATTTCTTCTGGTATTAATCCTATCCCTAATGTTCTTAGGGAATCCAACCATTTACCGCAACACTTTACTACGTCTCATACCATCCTTTTATCGCCGACGAGCAGATGGCATTTTACAAGATTGCGAAATCGCCCTATGCAACTGGATGGGAGGTATTGTTCTCAATTCAGTTTTTATCTTCTCTTTAAGTTTTGTCGGTCTGTGGGTATTACAAATCAAGTTTGTGCTAACTCATGCCCTACTAGCAGGCGTTCTCAACTTTATACCTAACGTCGGACCCAGCATAAGCGTTATTTTTCCAGCCATGGTGGCCCTTCAAGACCCCACCAACCCTTTAAAGATTGTTCCAGTTATTATTTGGTATGTCATCATCCAACAGATTGAAAGCTACTGGTTGACGCCAACGGTAATGGCCCGTCAAATCTCTTTGCCACCAGCATTCACCCTAATTTCCCAAATTTGTTTTGCCTTCATATTTGGTTTTCTCGGTCTTGTGTTAGCCCTACCGCTTGCCGTTGTCGCTAAAATCTGGCTACAGGAACTCGTAATCAAAGATATTCTTGACCAGTGGGAGGTTCCTAATTTTGCTCCTTGGAAAGTAGCTGTAGCCAATGGACCTGACAGTCCAGAATCTCTTCTTGATCAACCGGAACCATTCTCTGGAATCACACCGGACTCCAATGAAGAAGTTAAGGAGACAGGTAGTCCCATAAATAACGGCTAATCTGTTACTTTTCCTTTCTATTACTATCTGGGCATCCTGAGCCCAGCTACACCTGGATCGTTACCTTATGCCCTTTGCTGCCAGCGTTCGTCACCTGCAAACCTTAATCATGTCGTTTCATCCCATCATTGTGGTGGAAACAGTTGAAGAGGAACGCATACAGCAACTAATCAACAAAGCCACCCTGGATTTGCAACTCCCTATCTATGAATGGAGTATTGCTCAAGGGCTAGTCCGACTTGAGGGTAACCAGTATAACCGCTGGCAAAACGAATATGCACCACCTGGAGCCAGTCGTGCTGCTGTGGATCATGATACGGCTGAGCCCGTTGATGCACTGCGGCACATGCAAGCCGTTGCCCACCGCGCCATCTATTGGCTCAAAGATTTTTCTACCCACTTTAACGACCCGGTGGTCACCCGACTTTTCCGCGAAGTTGCCCAGCAGTTTGCCCACAACCAGTCCACTCTCCTGATCTCAGGTGAGCAAGTATCTCTATCACGGGAGATCGGACATGAGGCGGTCTATTTTGATATGCCTTTGCCTGATCGGGATGAATTGCATAAAGCCATTGTGGAAGCCGTACAGGCATTACGGGGACGCATCAAGGTCAAACTAAGCCCAGAGGAAATGCGTACCCTGGTTAGCACAACCCAGGGAATGACGCTAAACCAAACCAAAAAAGTGATTGCCTACGCCGCCCTAGAAGACGGTCACCTGACAGCCAAGGACATTGGCCGAGTCCTAGAGCGCAAGATGCAAATTATCCGTGAAAGCGGTTTACTTGACTATATACCGGTTGAAAAAAACACAGCTGAGCTGGGCGGTTTCGACAACTTAAAACATTGGTTAAATCGTGCTCGCACAGGCTTTAGCCCCCAGGCTCAGGCCCTAAATCTCACACCACCGAAGGGCATCTTAATCGTAGGCATCCAGGGCTGTGGAAAATCCTTAGCGGCTAAAACCATTGCCCGTGAATGGCAAATACCCTTGCTCAAGCTGGATGCTGGGCGGCTCTACGATAAGTATGTGGGCGGCTCAGAAAAGAACTTTCGCCAAGCTGTTTCTCTAGCTGAGAAAATGGCCCCCGCTGTTCTGTGGATTGATGAAATCGAAAAAACCATGGGGGGTACCCAGAGCATGGATACGGATGGTGGTTTAAGCCGTCGCCTCTTTGGTTCGTTCTTAACCTGGCTCCAGGAAAAATCCCAAGAAGTTTTTGTTGTTGCCACAGCCAATGATATCTCACAGCTGCCGCCTGAACTGCTACGCAAGGGACGCTTTGATGAGATTTTCTTTGTGGACTTACCCGATGCACAAGACCGCGCCAAAATTCTTACCATTCATCTCAATCGCCACCACCAAACTCCCGGAAATTTCAACATGGCCGAACTGGTTCAGGCTACCGAGGGCTTTAGCGGTGCCGAAATTCAGCAAATTATTGTATCAAGCTTATATCAATCCATACACGAGCAGTGCTCACTCGATACACCGTTACTGGTTCAAGCCATTAAAACAACCGTTCCTTTATCGATCTCTCGTCGAGAAGATATCCAAAGACTGCGTTGTATGGCGACCGATCGATTTGTACGAGTTAAGTAAATCTTCCGTCACATATCAAGCTACAGGGTAATCCCTGAGACTTTGCCGTGGGCATCCACAAGGGCGTGCCCCTACGGGACTGTCCATTTTAATGGGGTTACTGAACTCGGAGTTTGTATAACGCCTGCCCCCCCTGACTTCTGACTCCTGACTAATAGCTCCCAGTATCACAGGGCATCCACCCAGTAACCAGAAACACTGAGTTCATTCTTTGCCGAGAGTTTATGTAAACGCTTACTAAACAGATCTTACAGTTTCTAACAGACAGACAATGTTTTCGGGAATTCTCTGGAAAAGCCCTGTAATGTTGAGTGCCTGCTTTTATTTGCCCACAGCTTTTTTTACGCTTGTCTGACACACCAGTCAGCTTGTCTGACACGCCAATCAGCTTATCTGACAAACTATTCCGCCATTCTGGAGAAACCTCCCATGACCCCTGCTCAAATTCAAGGACTTTGGATTTGCCTTAGCTTTTCGCTGGCAATGATTTTGCTAACACCAGTGCTCGTGTGGGTATTGCCCAATCGTCAGCAAACCGTTTAGAGAAGCACTTGTGCCATCAGGGTATGTTTTTGGCACCATAGACCCGGTACCATAATTAAAACCTACCCTGATTCTTTCCATGGCTTTTCGTGCAACCATTGTCGCCTTTTTAATCATGTGCTTTGGGCTCATGTCATCACCAGCCCAGGCGATGACACCGTTAGATGTGTCTAACCTCGCTTACGATGAGTGCCCAGCCGAATATGCAGAAGGCATCGTTGACTCAGGCAGCCTTGGCAAAGCTACCTGCTACTTAGTCACAGGCACATTGACCAACAACTCTGGTAAGCCCATTCTCAATGCTGATATTTTTGGTCGTATTTACGACAAAAACAACAATCCAGTCATGCAAAATCGTGGTCGACTCGGTGGCGTAGACTATGTTCCCCCTGGCAGTAGCGACTTTGAAATCCGTGTGTCCATCGCTGCCAATCAACCCCCACCGCTCAAGTTAAAGAACTTTAAGGCCTCTGGATTTGTAGGCAAAGTCAGACGCCAGGGTCGAATAGATTAAATTGAAATCTTTGAGAACAAACTTTGCCCACTCTGGAAACATTGTTGCATGCAACCCGCTAGAAGCTCGAATAAGCCATGTAACCACTTGCAGCCAACGCATAGGTTGCTTGCACCAGAGCACTGCGAACAAACTGAAGCACAATAAAGGCCAAAATCGCAGAAAAATCAATTCCACCCAAAGGAGGAATCACCGATCGGAACAGATTCAAGTATGGATCGGTAATCTGACTAAGCGCAGACAGGAGAGGGTTTCCCCAATCTAAGTTTGGTAGCCAGCTAAGCAGCACCCGTACCAACAGCAGAGCTAAATAGATACTGATAAACTGGGCTAACGCTGCAGGAATGACTTGAAGCATAGGTATCCTACCTTACGAAAATAGAGAATAACTCTAGGGCCTGGTGTTTAGTGTAACCGATGAGTTCTACAACCTAAAAGGGGTTTGATTCAAAGCATTACAACTTGAGTTTACGGTACCTCTCACCCCTTAGTAGAGTGTTGAAAGCCGATATAAACCGACAGTGTTGCTAATCTTCAGAACAGTTCTATCTGAAAGATACGGATATAGCGCAATTTTGCTAAATCCATGCGTCCCCTAAAGTCAATAGCAGCAAACCGACCGCATTAATCGGTGGTCGATGTTTCATAGTCAGCAGCTCGACCATTAGTACTTCCCAATTGCTCACGGACATCCTCAATGGCCGCATTTAGCTCAGAAATTTTATCCTCAAGACCGCGACGAGCAATTTCCATGCGTTCATCGTCACTTATATCAGCCAAATTTTGGCGAATATCTTCTGACAATTGACTAAAACTTGTACTTTTGTCATCCTCTACACGATTAATCCGATTGGCGGCAAGTACTCCAGCCACACCACCAACTAGCCCACCCAACAGAGCTCCTAGAAAAAATCCACCAGTGAAGTTACTCGATTGACTCATGATGTGACGTGATTAATTAGTACCAAATGTGCGATCCCCGGCATCGCCTAGACCTGGAACGATAAAGCCGTTTTCATCCAAACCTTCATCGATAATGCCTGCATAAATAACTAGTTGGGGGTACGCTTCAGCAAGTTTCTGTAGCGCTGGGGGAGCCGTTACTACTGAGACAATCCTAACCAGAGACGGATCCACACCACGCTTCACTAACTCTGCCATAGTGGCCATCATTGTACCGCCCGTCG
>NZ_QXHD01000004.1:287475-300365 GCF_011009555.1 Adonisia turfae CCMR0081
ATTTGGCAAGCCCAAAACCCTATTGAAAAAGCAACAGCGGCTTTCAACCCTGGAAGCTGAGCTGAGCGATCGCAAGGCCAAATACAACAAATATGCAGGTCGCTATTGGCAAGAATTCCTCAATCTGATGGCCATTCTTGAAAATTTTGGCGGTTTAGAAAATAACCAGCCGACCAATTTTGGCAAAATGGCCGCCGCGATTCGAGGAGAAAATGAGCTGTGGATAGCCTTGGCCCTGGGCTCTGGTGAATTTGATCATCTGCCGCCCCATCAGTTTGCCGCTGCTTGCGCAGCCATTGTCACCGAAATAACCCGCCCCGATACCTGGACCCGATACCGCACATCTCATGCCGTTACAGCAGCCTTAGAAGGTCTGCGTTCCACACGGCGTCAAATATTTCAGCAGCAGCGGCGCTACCAGGTCACACTGCCAGTATCCCTGGAATGGAATCTCATTGCGCTGGTGGAAACATGGGCGTTAGAAACCGAATGGAATGAGCTTTGCCACAACACCAGTCTTGACGAAGGGGATGTCGTTCGAATTCTGCGGCGCACCCTCGATATATTGGCCCAAATTCCCCACGTACCATTTTTGCCCAGCACTGTTAAATCAACCGCTCGCCAGGCAGCCCACCTGCTCAATCGCTTCCCAGTTAATGAAGCAGGCAATGCGGCTGACACAGTAAACGGAGATACTGAAGAAACTATGGGTATCGCAACTATTGAGACCGAAGAAGAATAATCGCGTAGTAGGGTGTGCGCTGCCCACCCCCTACCCAATATCTGACCCGCCCCATTGCTTACTGCCAATTGACGATTTGCCCATGACTTCGACATCTTTGCCCCTCTCCCCCAAAATACTGGCTCGCGCCAAGCGAGCTGTGCGCTGTGCCCCGTTTTATATGAAGCTGCTGGCGACGATGCGATCGCAAAGCGTTCCCCTACGTGCCATTATGGACGCACGTGGCATGCTCAGCGGTTACACACGCCAGCCCCTCTCCGAAGTAGCCGCCGACAATCATCTGGGCTGGTTAATAACCGTCGGCATCGTCCGTCGCGAAGTCGATGGCCAAGGCTTGACCGACAGCTTTCGTCTAACACCCATTGGCCGCCAACTCGTAGAACAATGGGAAGCAGCAGGTCGTCCGGATTCCACTGGGAGCCCCCTGGATTATTTACTCAATGCCAGAAACCGTTGGTTAAGACTACCGACTTGGCTATCGTAGCCAGGTAAATTTTGAGACTATCGTCTACAGCTGCGACAGTGCGCAAAAGTGACGATGTCTAAGTAATGAAGTTTGGGTAAGTTTAAGCAATAGTGCGGATGGTTAACCACCAACTGACCTATCAGCAGGTGATGAGCATCCTCAACACAACTGCTGTTAAGCTTTACCCAAACCACAGCAGCCTGCCAACACGTTAAGTTTCAGGATTCACTACTCACCTTACTTATTCAAGTTTCTAGTCTTATACATCACAATTCCCAAACCTTGTATCGAAAAGCCGTTATTTCAGTTATCTATCTCAACTCAATATTGCAATCACTAAAAATTCAATTAAACCGGGAGACGCTCTAGCATGAAGGCCATTATGGTAGTGGGTACTACCTCCCACGCAGGGAAATCTCTACTCGTCACAGCACTTTGTCGTATGTTGAGCCGTCGTGGCTGGCGAGTAGCTCCCTTCAAGGGACACAATACCGCCCCTAACACCTACGTCACCGCTAACGGCGCTGAAATCGGTTATCCCCAAGCAGTACAAGCCTGGGCAGCAGGTGTCTCTCCGCAGGCCGAAATGAATCCAGTCCTGCTAAAACCTCAAAACGGCCAAGCATCTCAGGTCATCATCAAAGGTCGTCCCGTTGGCCAAACCACGCCGACCCACTATTACGAGACTTATTTTGAAACCGGTTGGCAAGCAGTACAAGAAAGCCTGGCGCGCTTGGGCCAAGAATTTGACCTACTGATTTGTGAAGGAGACGGCAACCCGGCCGAAATCAATATCAAACAGCGAGATCTCGCTAATATGCGAGTGGCCAAAGCCCTAAAAGCTCCGACCATATTGGTTACTGACATTGATCGGGGTGGAGCCTTTGCCCATATCGTCGGCACCCTTGAGCTACTAGAGCCCGATGAACGTGAGCTGGTCAAAGGCATCGTTATCAATAAGTTTCGCGGTCAAAAGAGTCTGCTTCAGCCGGGCATTGATTGGATAGAAAAGCGCACAGGCATTCCAGTTCTGGGTGTGATCCCCTGGATTGAAAGCGCGTCCCCTAGAGAAAACTCCGTTTCCCTCATGGACCGCCCTGTGGAAAAACAATCCGCCGAACTCAATATCGCGGTTATTCGCCTACCCAGGATTTCTAACTTCACAGATTTTGATCCTCTAGAGGCTGAACCCTCAGTTAATGTCAGGTATCTCAGTCCTAAGGATGATTTGGGACATCCCGACGCTGTGATTTTGCCAGGAACCAAAACAGCCATTGCTGACTTGCTGATTTTGCAACGCACCGGCATGGCTGAGGCAATTCAAAACTACGCAGCAGCAGGAGGCACAGTCCTCGGTATTTGCGGTGGCTTCCAGCTAATGGGACAAATGCTAGCTGACCCAGAAGGTCTAGAAGGTCAAGAAGGCCGCTTTAGGGGTCTGAGCATTCTGCCTTTGCGCACAGTGATTACCCAAAACAAAGTGGCACGTCAGCGGTCTGTAAGCTCGAAGTACCCCCAAGAAGGCTTACCCGTCAATGGCTATGAGATTCACCACGGGCGTACTCAGCTAGTGATGACCCCTGAAGGTGGTGAACCAGGGCCTAAGTTCCAGCCCATTTTCGACGATCGCAGTCTGGGTATCGTCGACGAGACTGAATCCCTGTGGGGCACTTACTTACACGGTATTTTTGATAATGGACCCTGGCGACGAGCCTGGCTAAATCGCCTCAGACAGCAGCGGGGCTTGGGGTCTTTACCTACTGGCATTGCTAATTACCGCGACCAGCGGGATTCTACGCTAAACGAACTGGCCAATACCGTTGAGCAGTACATTAACCTAGAGCCGATCCTGAACCAGTCCTAAGCGATACGGCCCCAGGGTCAGTAAATAGCCGTTTGGACCCCTACCATAATTATATTTTCTCTGCATGACCTAGGCATTCATCATCCCAACAACTGTGGGAAAATGCTGAAATTGTCTACTTCATCCACCCATGCCCCTTCCCCATAGTGTCTTGTTAACGTTAGGTGGCTTAGCTGCAGGGGTATTAGCGGGACTGCTGGGTATTGGTGGCGGTGTGCTGATGGTGCCTTTATTGCTGTTATTTGGCATCAATGTAGACCAAGCAGCTGCCACCAGTTTGTTCGCTATTTTAATCACAGCCACCACAGGCAGTTTTCAAAACTGGCGCATGGGTTACCTACAGCCCAACCAAGTTGTGCTGTTGGCAATCCCAGCAGCCACCCTAGTCATCATAGGCACAGAGTTTGGAGAATTACTTTCCGAACACTGGCGACGAGCCGCATTTGGCATATTGCTGCTAGCCAATATCTACCTGGTTAGCTTAAAGAAGCGGGTGGCGACCACAGTCCAGCCCCCCAATCAGATCCCTCCCATTCCCGCTCGTTTAATTACCGGTAGCACCTCAGGGTTTATGGCCGGTTTGTTCGGTGTGGGCGGCGGCGTCGTGATGGTGCCCTTACAGATATTACTGATGAATACCGGCATGAAAACTGCTGTCCGTAATAGCTTGGCCGTCATTGCTCTGACCTCATGTGTTGCCTGCATCCACAACAGCCTTAAGGGAGATATCGTCTATGGAGCTGGTTTGAGCCTGGGTCTAGGTGGTCTGGTGGGCGTCCAAATCAGCACTCGTTTTTTACCCAAACTGCCAGAACAGGTTGTTAGCGTATTATTTCGTATCCTGCTGTGCGTTTTAGCCACCTATGTATTTTGGCAAGCATGGCAAGCCTACAGCAGGGTATAAGGAACCATAAAAATGGGTACTTAGCCATGGCCAGTACCCATACCTAGCCTTAAAACAGCTAGCCTGAGATATTTAATATCTGCTCTAAGTATCTGCAAAAGTCCGCAATAGACTAAGCGCAATATAAATAAACAAAAATGCTCATTTAGTCTGACGATCGGCTTCTGCACAAAAAAGCTTTCGGCTTGGTATCAACAGAAAGCTGAGCTCACTGTTGCCATGTTGACCCATCTACTATTCTTTAGTCTGAATGTAAAGAATAAGCAGGAATACGGTTGGGACAAACACGAAAAGGATGCTGGCTACAAACCCCAGATTATTAACTTCCATAGGACTCAGCTATTATCTCTCTCAACAACAAACCACATGGCTAAGCATATCACTCTGGTTCAACTCAATGAAGCCACAGCTTTGTGAATTGAAGTTAGCGATACAGCTAGCTCAAAAGCTAACTAAATCCCAATAAATCAACTGAATGCATTCGATGCATCACTTTTTCTTCTTCGGTTTAGTCACCACACTAATCGGTCCATTGACCAGCGTCTGACATGCCAAGCGGCAGTTACCAGGACGTTTTTTGAGTTTTTTTTCTTCCACTGCAGTACGCGGAGATAGGTTATCTAACCCTTCAGTGATTTCAACGACACATAAACCACATTGACCATATCCACCGCAGTTCATCATTTTGCCAGTGAATGTATAGACATCAACGCGGTTATCTATCGCCTTCTGACGTAGATTCGCTCCATCCGCCGCTGTGACCTCAACATCTTCTTTAACAAACTTAATAGTGGGCATCGAAGGGCTCCAAAAGCAATCGCTATAACGTCGAGAATGCCGCGAGTGTCACAATCCCAAGCAATTCAGCTTGCATTGGATTATGAACTCTAGTTACACTTCTTTATACACTTTAATCTTTGGATTTGAGTGGATTAGTCCGTCGGGAATCGTCTGGATTCATTACCGCATAAGGCTACCTGTCCATCATCTCCAGTTTTCTTCACTGCTAAATAGCAATTCATTGGGGCTTGCCTTTGGAGTCAATGGGGGGATCTGGTAGCCTGTTTGTATCGGTATTTTAATGTACGGCTAACATTTCCAAACTAGGAGGAGGCGCGTAGTCAATGGGACTACCCTGGTACCGGGTACATACAGTCGTTATTAACGATCCCGGACGACTGATTTCTGTACACCTAATGCATACTGCACTTGTGGCAGGCTGGGCTGGCTCTATGGCCCTGTTTGAGCTTGCTACATTTGACCCAAGTGATCCTGCCCTGAACCCCATGTGGCGTCAGGGAATGTTTGTTCTTCCCTTCATGTCTCGCCTCGGTGTAACCGGGTCTTGGGGCGGTTGGAGTGTGACTGGTGAGACAGGTGTTGATCCTGGCTTCTGGTCTTTTGAAGGCGTTGCACTGGCACACATCGTGCTATCTGGCCTACTGTTCTTAGCAGCAGTTTGGCACTGGGTTTTCTGGGATTTGGATCTATTCCGTGACCCCCGAACTGGTGAGCCCGCTTTGGACTTACCTAAGATGTTCGGTATTCACCTGTTCTTATCTGGTTTACTTTGCTTCGGTTTCGGAGCATTCCATCTAACCGGTGTCTGGGGACCTGGTATGTGGGTATCTGACCCCTATGCCATCACTGGGCACGTTCAACCCGTCGCTCCTGAATGGGGTCCTGCTGGATTTAACCCCTACAATGCGGGTGGTATTGTGGCTCACCACATTGCCGCTGGTATTGTCGGCATTGTGGCAGGCCTATTCCACCTGACGGTGCGCCCACCTCAGCGTCTTTATAAGGCGTTGCGTATGGGTAACATTGAAACTGTACTATCCAGTAGTATTGCCGCTGTTTTCTTTGCAGCATTCGTAGTGGCTGGCACCATGTGGTACGGCAACGCGACTACTCCTGTTGAGTTGTTTGGCCCTACCCGCTATCAGTGGGACTCTGGTTATTACCAACAAGAGATTGAGCGCCGTGTACAGGCCGACATGGCTGACGGACTAAGCCGTACTGAAGCTTATCAGAATATTCCTGAGAAGCTCGCTTTCTATGACTATGTTGGCAACAGCCCTGCTAAGGGTGGTTTGTTCCGCGTAGGTCCTATGGATAGTGGTGACGGGATTGCAACTAGCTGGCTTGGCCATCCTGTCTTCAAAGATGCTGAGGGTCGTGAGCTTTCTGTTCGTCGTTTGCCCAACTTCTTTGAGACTTTCCCAGTGATCTTGACTGACTCCAGCGGTGTAGTTCGTGCGGATATTCCGTTCCGACGTGCTGAGTCTCAGTTCAGTATTGAGCAGACTGGTGTAACCGTTTCTTTCTACGGTGGTGAGCTAGATGGTCAAACTATCAAGGATCCCGCTCGGGTTAAGCGCTACGCCCGTAAGGCTTTACTAGGTGAGCCTTTCGAATTCGACCTTGAGACTCTAGAGTCTGACGGTGTATTCCGTTCTAGTCCTCGCGGTTGGTTTACCTTTGGCCACGCGGTGTTTGCACTGCTGTTCTTCTTTGGCCACATCTGGCATGGTTCCCGGACTCTATACCGCGACGTATTCGCTGGTATTGACCCCGACCTCTCTGAGGAGCAGGTTGAGTGGGGCTTCTTCCAGAAGGTTGGAGACACGACTACTCGTGCAACAAATCGTTAAGTACGAGTCTTAGGCTAAGGAAATGGCCCAGCGAATGGATTACGCTGGGCCATTTTTTTGGAATAATGGTAGTAACCAATGGCAACCATTGCTTGTTTCTACAGCAGTGGAACTGACTGTAAATTGAGTAGGACGAAACCATGGAAAGTGTTGCTTACATTCTGATTTTCACCTGTATTATCGGTACGCTCTTTTTTGCGATCGCATTTCGTGAGCCCCCCCGGATCAAAAAAGACTAAAGATGTTCGATTGCCAAGCCCAAATTAATCATTGAACCAGCTTGGCAACTAGCATATCTGTTACCTAACAGAGTCTGGATGACATAATAGAGGTACTAACTTCTTTGCATTTAGCGAAGTTAGCCTCTATTTTTGTTTTAAGCGTGGTCTAATAAGCGGGCCGCTGACTAAAGCGGCCCTCACTTCACTGATTTTGGGTTTAGTGGTTTATGCAGTGTCCCTTTTGCCAGCATCCCAGCAATCGTGTCTTAGAATCGAGATCGGCAGAATCTGGCCGTAGCATTCGACGTCGTCGGGAGTGCCTCAAGTGCAATAGTCGGTTCACCACCTATGAGCGCATTGAATATGTGCCCATCACTGTGGTTAAGCGCAATAACAATCGGGAATTATTTAATCGCTCCAAACTCCTCAGAGGCATTGCTCGAGCCTGCGAAAAAACAGGCATTGAAGCCAGTCGTTTAGAAACCATCGTTGACAATATCGAAGCAGACCTACAGCAGCGCACAACCAGAGAAATTGCTAGTGCAGACATTGGTGAGCTTGTTTTACAGCAGCTCCAACCCTTAAGCGAAGTTGCGTATGTCCGCTTTGCATCGGTATATCGCCAATTTACTGGCATTCGAGACTTTGCAGATGCCCTCAACCACTTACAAGCGGACGATGCAACGACCGAAACCCAGCCCTACATAACCAACGGTAATCGTAACGGTTCGGCATTAACCGTGTAGGATGTAGCCCCTTGCAAATACAATTCTCAAGAAATAAGCCTACATCAATACATTAATAGTCAGTGACAGCAGGACTAAATTCACTTATCATAAATAGTCTTGCGAAGGTTTGTGTAGTTTGCTAATTTTCGGTACGGGTTTCCGTGTCGAGCCCTCATGTGTGTTAGTATTACTTGCTTTGCAAGGCTCTAAGTCCTGAGCCCAGTTCAGGTTCATGTCAGCATTTTAGATAGCAATTAGCAATCTATCTAGGAGTCTGACCACTCAGAGCTATTTAGTAAAGGGTTAACGGTAGCGCATTTTGAGTGATGCCCTAGCCTTGTCTGAGATAAAATCTGGATCAATGTAGGGGCGGCACACAGACGCACAACATGTCCACTCAATTATGGAGAAACCGTAGGAAACATCTAGCATGGTCAATCTTGAAACGACACAAGCCGATATTGGTTTTACTCATGAAGACTTTGAAGCTTTATTAGATCAGTACGATTACCATTTCAGTCCTGGTGATATCGTTCCTGGGACAGTTTTTAGCATCGAGCCTAGGGGCGCTTTGATTGATATTGGTGCAAAAACCGCTGCTTATTTGCCCATCCAAGAGATGTCAATCAATCGTGTCGAAGCTGCGGATGAGGTGCTTCAGTCCAATGAGACTCGTGAATTTTTTATCTTGACAGATGAAAATGAAGATGGCCAGCTAACCCTCTCCATTCGACGCATTGAATATATGCGAGCGTGGGAGCGTGTACGTCAGCTACAAAACGAGGACGCTACTGTTCGCTCTGATGTATTTGCCACTAACCGTGGTGGAGCTTTGGTAAGAATTGAAGGGCTGCGCGGATTTATCCCCGGTTCCCACATCAGTACTCGCAAACCTAAGGAAGATCTTGTCGGTGAAGCTCTTCCCCTGAAGTTTCTTGAAGTTGATGAAGAGCGAAACCGTCTTGTATTGAGCCATCGTCGTGCGTTAGTTGAGCGTAAGATGAACGGTCTGCAAGTGGGCGAAGTGGTGATTGGTGCAGTACGCGGTCTCAAGCCCTACGGTGCCTTTATCGATATCGGTGGTGTCAGCGGTCTGTTGCACATTTCTGAAATCTCTCATGATCACATCGATACGCCCAATACGGTGCTCAATGTGAATGATGAGATCAAGGTCATGATTATTGATCTTGACGCTGAGCGTGGCCGCATTTCACTATCCACCAAACAGCTTGAGCCCGAACCCGGTGATATGGTCAAGAACCCTGACATCGTGTTTGAGAAAGCCGAGGAAATGGCTGAGCGCTATCGTCAACAATTGTTGAAAGCGGCTGAAGCTGAAGCCGCTGCCGCTGCTGGCGAAGTTGAAGCTAGCGACGACGACGACGTCTACACCGATGAAGATGCAACGGCAATGGCTGTTGCGGAGTAATTAGCTCTCTTCAGCAGAAAGCCATCTACTTCAGATAGCAAGGCTACTCAGGTAACCTGACACTTGCTTGAGCTAAATGTGGGACGTAACGTCCCACATTTTTTATTGTTTATTTCGTCACAGTTAAGTCCGTGGTCACTGTCTTTTGTAACGGCAAACAGTTTACAAACATCGATGCTGTCTTTTTAGACAAAGACGGTACCCTGGCCAATGTGGCTGCTTACCTTCAGCAGTTGGGCTATAACCAGGCAAAGCTGATGGAACAAAGTTTACCAGGGGCCTATGGGCTTACCCTCAAGGCATTGGGCATAGACTCTACGGGTTTAAGTGCTTCTGGATTATTAGCCGTAGGCAGTCGCCAAGAAACTATTATTGGAACCGCTGCTGCTGCTGCCATGGCAGGATACCCATGGGTAAAGGCATTAGAACTGGCAATTCACAGTCTGACAGTAGCGGATCAGCAATGTTCACCTAAAGCTGCTTACACCCCGCTCCTCCCCGGCGTTTTAGATTTTTTACAGCGGCTACGGCACGTGGGACTAAGCGTGATCATGGTTTCTGCTGACACCCAGAGCAATCTTGAGGATTTTGTTAATCGTTATCAGCTACAGACCTACTTTGACAAGCTCCAGGGTACCAGTAGCCCACATCCTACCAAGGGCGCACCAGATTTTTTGCCCGCCGCGTGTCAAAGCATCGGACTCTCACCTGGGCAGGGAATGGTTATTGGGGATTCCACCAGTGATTTACGCATGGCTCAGTCAACTGGCGGTTTTATTGGTTATTTAGGTGGCTGGCAGCCTACTTTGTCTGAAACTGACATCCTTGATGATGAATGCAGTGGCATAATCTGTGGGTTTGCCACCAACTTTAGTCAGATCACAATGCACTAAATCTTGATTCAGATTGCTAGACTCGTTTTTTATAGCAGTCGCGATCAAAGTCGCACAAAAATACAAAAAATAAAATAGAGGTGGCAAGTACCACCTCTAAATTCAACCTTGATTTGCACATCTGCGCATTTAAGTTTCTCCATTCTGTTAGTTAACTCTGGATATCTCAAGTGACACTTGGTCACAGTTTATAGTTGTGTGAGTAATATGAGACCCGCCATGAGAATATCGGACTTCGGGCGATACACTGGTTAGGGAAACTAGTGTCTTCAGAGTTAGCCGATGTCGAAATTTCCGGCCTACCGTCCCAAGCGATTGTCGTTGGGGCCACTCGAAACTGAAATCTTGGATATCCTATGGCAATTGGGAACGACATCAGCAACGGCAATTCATAACCAAATTCTGGAAGATATTGACCGGGATTTGACCTATTCATCGGTGGCTACGGTGCTACGTCGCCTCGAAAAAAAGGGTTGGATTGCTAAGCGGCGGGTGGGCAGGGCTTATCACTGGGAGCCCCTACTTTCAGCCAACAATGCCAAAATTCTGGAATCCCATGAGCGTTTACATCAGTTTTTAGCAGCTAGTAATCCAGATATTGTGGCGGCCTTTGCAGATACCCTTGACCAAGATAGTTTGGACCAGCTAGAAGCCATTACCAAACGTATTCAGGCAGCGCGACGAGCTCGCTCAAACAACCAACAGGGGCAGGAGAAATAGCCATGATGCATGTGAGTTTAATGGGGGGTGCGATCGCAACCGCAATCCTACTCCGGTTGGCCCTCACTGGACGCTGTCTACAAAATGCGCACTGGCTAACGGTTTTATCCCTATTACTGATATCCCCCATCTTGCTACTAACCACGGCGGTGGCCATTATTATCATGGGTCCCCACGGTCATGTAGTCAGCCCCTTGGAAGGCTGGATTAGTTACACAACCGCCTGGTTATTTTTAGTCGTTAGCCTGGGCATCTTGATTTACCTGAGATGGCAAGCCCACAAAAGCATTGTCCACATCCGGCAATATCCTCAGCAAATGGTGCAGGGTACTCCCAGTCGATTAATGGATGAAGACACCGCATTTAGTGCACAAATTGGGCTCTGGTCGTCGGAGTTAGTGATTAGCCAGGGACTCATCGACACCCTTGACAGTGAACATTTAGCGGCAGTGATTGCCCATGAAAAAGCGCATTATCACTACCGCGACACGTTTTGGTTCTTCTGGTTAGGATGGCTGCGACGTATCACCTGTTGGCTGCCTTACACGGATGAACTTTGGCAGGAGTTACTACTCCTACGGGAAATTCGAGCCGATGACTGGGCTACCCACTCGGTTGATCGTTTAACCTTGGCAGAATCCTTGGTACAGGTCATTGCCGCCCCCCTTTCACCGATAACAGTTGCTAACTTTAGCTGTACGGTTCCTAGCAGTCGATTAAGTCGACGGATTGATGCGTTGTTATCAGACCATGATTATGGGTTTCAACCCCAATGGTCCTTCGTCACCTATGGCTGCCTTTCAGGGTTAGTGGTGGGCTTATTGCCCCTCTGCTCCATTCCCTTCCACCACTAGCTTGACCTCTAAAACGGGACATCAGGACCAGGTTCCGCAGATGGTGTAGAGGGAACTTCCGTCGCCTCATCATCCAGGTTAACAATCTGGCCATTAAAGAATTGAGCAAAGCTTTTGACACTGCGGTCCAGTTCGTTTTCTCCTTGCCATTCATTAGCTGCAATAGACGCGTTGCTGGCTGTAGAAGTGGGTGGCGGCGGAGCTGAGGGAGAGGGAGTCGCTGTAACAGATGCTGCCACAGCGGGTTGTGGCGACGCAGGCGTATCAGCAAGTCTAGGAGAAGAAGTGGTGCTAGCGCTATGGGGCGTTGGCTTAGACAGTGGTGATGGCGTCGAAACCGGTGGTGGCAAAACCGGTGGTGGCGACACTGATGGCACCACAGTTGGTGGCGATGTCGGTACAGCAGCAGGGGCAGCCGCTTGCTCTTCCGCTGCAACTACCATCGTTACTCGGATTTTATGGCCGAAAACTTTTTCAAACGCAATCTCGACATTACTTAATCGATCTTGAGCCATGCGCATCAACGGCTGAGACCGAATACCGACCGTTGCCTCTACACCATCACAGGTCAGTAACTTGGCTTGCTGACGCATCAGAACCTTTGTACCAAAGGGCTGTAGTTGAGTCACAATTTTGGCCCAAATATCATTGATACTGCCCATGGCAGGGGCATCGGCCATCGCAGAAGGTTGTTCAACCGAATTGTTAACAGCAGACGTAGGCTGAGGGATATGAGCGTCAGTAGGAGCAGGCCGAGCATTCACAACCGATGCGCCCTTTGCGGCCTTATCCTCCTGAGGTTTTGGCTGTGGCTCTGGCTCATGAGCAACCACATTCTTCTGCGGTTCACTTTGAGGTTTAGGTACTGGTGTTGGGGCTACTGTAGTAGCTTTTTCTTCTGGTGTATGCTTCTGAGCAACAATGGGTGGTTCAGCCACAGGCGGGGGTGAACTGATTGCTTTTGGCATAGACGGTTGAGCCGTGGATTGAGTCACCGCTGGTGCAGTCACCACTGGTGCAGTCACCACTGGTGTCGCCACATTTACCTGCCCCAACGCTGAGGGCAATAGGCCCATTAGAGTGATTTCTAACCAAAGCCTGGGCTGAGTTGTATTTTTGACTTGTACTTCGGCAGCTCGCAGATGCTGTTGACTCGACAGCAACAATGGCAATGGCAAAGCCTGGGCAAAGTTCACCATCTCTGCCCAAACAGGCGGGGTAATTGCCACTAAATCACGGCGCTCACCAGCGGTTTTTGCAATCAAAAGATCTCGGTAAAAGGCCACCAGGCTTTGCAACACCATCAGAGGTTCACGGCCCCGATCCATTAATTGACGGGCCAAAATCAGAACTTGGGCACCGTCGTCAGCACTCACTGCCTGGACTAGGGCAAGCAAATCACGTTCAGAAACGGC
>NZ_QXHD01000004.1:300375-327513 GCF_011009555.1 Adonisia turfae CCMR0081
GGTAAGGGACAGGGTGATGGGTGGATGGCATCGCTGCCAATTTTCCGCCATCGGGTACTAGTTCGGGATACAAAAGTTGTTGTTTTTGTTGCCATCGTTACTGATCGAAGAGATCAGTTGATCTGTAAAGCCCGCTAACTGCCTGAATTTGGCAGATGACATCATACCCAGGGTGAGTAATACTTTATTGCTTTAATTATTAACAAGAACCCCTGATCTTTTCTATGCGGTCTATAAAAGACTGAGGGCGTTTTATGCCACATTTCTAATTAAAAACTCAGCGTTGATTCAGACAATCTGTGGTTAGATCGAGTCTTACTGGCTGTTCATTCCCTGCATCTGTGCCAATGGTTGCATCTGTTAAACATGTTCACGTTCCTGATACTTGCGATCGCATTGTCATCTGTGGTGGTCCCTACAGCAACTTTGCGGCTGTTACTGCATTTTTAACAACTACTGCTGACAAACCCTATCGATTGGTCACGGGCTACGTGACTGTGGCTTTTGTCTGGGAAATTGAAACAGCTGAAAAGGCTGTAAGAACAAGGGTAATGGCTTAATCACCCCATTGTTTCGCCAACCAACAACAACTCAAAACTCATAACAACAATATGTCCACCGCAACACTCACCTGGGCTTTATTAGCCGGGTATGGTTTGTTTATCTATCGCATTGTTAAAACAACAACACCTGGAAAAGTCTCAGCCTCTGAATTCTTTCAGGGACATTCACGTCAGGGTAACGATCCTGGCCTCTGGTTACTGGTGTCTAGTGCGACGATCTCATGGATTTTTGCTAAATCCATTGATAATGCAGCGAGCTTAAGCAATGCCTTTGGTATTACTGGTGGCATCGGCTATGCCATTTACTACCTGAGCTTTGTGACTGCCGCAGTCACGCTCTATCTGATTCGCACGCGGGGCGGCTACCGCTCCATTTCCGAATTTTTAGTGAGCAAGTATGGCACCCTGTGTTCTCGATTATTTTTGTTAGCCATTGCCATACGTCTTCTCAATGAGGTATGGTCCAACACCAAAGTGTTTTCTCTATATTTTGGTCCTGAAGGCAGCGGTGGATATTGGTTTGCAGCACTACTGGTAACCTCGTTTACCGTCTATTACAGTCTTCTAGGTGGGTTGCGCAGCAGTTTATTAACCGATGGTGCCCAGATGCTGCTGGCGGCTGTTTTGCTCGTTATTATTTTGGCTGTGTTAGGCCCAGGGCTGGTCAGTCAAGGCTTACCCCCTGCGGATCGAGATACCACCCTCGCAGGATTGACCTTCTGCGGATTAGCCTTTGTGCAAATCTTTAGCTATCCCTTCCATGATCCGGTCATGACAGACCGCGCCTTTATTACGTCTCCCAAAGTTATGTTCAAAGGGTTTGTACTGGCGGGTGTGATCAGCGGCGGCTTTATCTTTCTCTTCAGTTTTGTTGGGCTCTATGCCCGTGCCTTTGCCGTTGAAGGGTCACCGATACTGGCAGTGCCCGTCTTATTTAGTTTGCCAATGTTGCTGGTGTTTAATGCCATTATGCTCACCAGTGCCGGTTCCACCCTGGATTCCACATTTTCCAGTGTGGCCAAACTGGGAGCCCGCGATTGGGCCAATCGTCGAGATCACCCCACAGAGGGTCAGGCATCCATAGGCCGCTGGTGGATTGTTGCGATCGCAATCCTTGGTAATGTACCGTTGCTAAGCATTTATCTAGGCGATCAGATTGGACCAGCCATTATTCTGGCAACCACCATCAGTGGCACCATGGTCATGGGTTTGGCTCCCATTTTCTTATTGTCCTTTATTCCCAGTGCTGGGCGTCTCAGCTTTCACTTTGCCTTTTGGCCCGGTCTCATCTTCGGTATTCTACGGGTGCTAGAAAGTGCCCTTAGCACTCAAATTTTTCCAGACTGGGTCATCATCGGAGCCGGTAGATATGCCATCGATCTGGGTGTGAATGTGTATGGCCTCATGCTATGTACAGCAGGCTATCTGATCGGTGCAGCCATCAATTACAAACAGGTCAGACCCCAAGCAGGGGCCAAAGTCTGACACTCTTCTAGGGGCATTCCCTTATGCGGTTCGGCTGAACTCCGTCGAAGCCATGCCCTATGAGGTGCCGGTCATCAGGATTGCGGATTATCTCTCAAGAAAAAAGCCTCCGACAGTATTGTCGGGGGCTGGTGCACTGTGCGAATCGAACGCTGGAGATTACTAAGCCCTGGGCGTTGTAGCGACTGCCGCGATAGGTTAGAGGTGGATAATCCTGTAGAGGTACTCCCTTATAGGGTTCGGCTAAGTTCCGTCAAAGCCATGCCCTTCGATATCGGACGCTTGATAACAGTATGCCGACATTGCTATTCCCAGGTTTTCCATTTGGGGAAACCTGGAATGTTATTTTTTCCAATTTTGGAAATTCACAGTTAAAATCAAAAGCTCATGGTCACCGGAGGGTGCCAGTGGCGAATTTCTGTCTACTCCCCTACATGCCATGGCTGAATTTTGTCACTATCAAAAAAGCTGTAAAACGCAATAGAGATACTCGGTGACTAACACTCTTCGCAGTTTGATAGTTAGCTTGACAGTGCCCCTCTTTGGGGGTCTACTGGCACTGCCTGGTGTGGCTCAAACTCCTGCCCCAGAGCAGCCTCTGGCACCAACGGCCCTGGCACCACTGCCGACGCCCCTTTACCACCTAGACCGAGATCCTCAACCGGTCAAATTACCTGCTTCAGAGCTGAGAAAATGGCCGCCCCCCAATGAACAAATAGATGAACTGACTGACACACAGACCGTTGAACTCGTGCTCCAACTCGACCAACGTCAGCTGCATGTCTATCGGGGAGATACCCTTGAAAAGACGTTTCCTGTCGCGGTGGGTAAAACTGGCTGGGAAACACCTACCGGCAGCTTTGAAGTGTCTTATATGCTCGAAAATCCAGGCTGGACCAATCCATTTACAGGCGATTTGATGCCCCCTGGCCCTAATAACCCATTAGGGGAACGCTGGATTGCTTTTTGGACCGATGGCCGCAATGAAATCGGGTTTCACGGTACCCCCAATCGGGACTCCATTGGCCAGGCAGCTTCCCATGGATGTGTTCGTCTGTATAACGAACACATCCGCGAACTCTATGAGCTGGTTACCCCCGGCACATTAGTCACCGTTTTGCAGTAACCGTTTTGCCTTAAGCAGGGCGCTGCCGCCTCACCTACCATAGCCCCCGAGGGCTGTTGTTAAGGGGGCCTTCACCACCAATAGCGTCCTCAGTATCTTCATTGGCCAGGTCTTCGGCATCCGAGTCTTCAACCGCTGAGTCTTCGGCATCCGCGTCTTCGGCATCAGGTTCGTCAGCAATTTCATCGTCTGGAGCGGCGTCTGAATCTTCCGGTGATTCCGCTGCAGCTGGCTCATCAGGATTTTCTTCAACGGCGGTATCGGGGTCGTCCACATCCGTATCTTCCCCTGGAGATTCAGAGTCAGCATCATCCGGTAAATCGATTGATGTGGGCTCATCGTCCTCAGGTAAAACGTCAGTCGGTTCTGGCTCTAGTTCAGCACCTGGGGTAGGATCAGGCGCTCCTTCAAATTCTCCTCCATCTGCCGGCGGTGTGGGAGTCGGGACGTCCTGACCATAGACGATAGGGGTCACTCCTAGGGTGAAACTAATGGCTGAGATCACGGCTAATAACAGACGAACCTTGGAAAATCGGTTGGAAAAAGTAAGCATAGCTATGCTCCTGCAAAAACAATGTCACGATTCAGGTAAATCGATCGGCCTGTGATCACATGTCACATTGCCATCGACCAAGCGTCCTTGTTGCCATATGCCTGATTCTGAGGCGCCATCGGCAAAGATATACACCCCCTCACCATTGCACTTATTAAACTCAAAATCGCCGATGTAGCGATCGCCATTTTCTAACATCCACACACCACGACCACTAAATAAATCATTTTGAAATTCGCCCACATATCGACGGCCAGTTTCAAAGGTAAATGTGCCACAACCATTGCGTCGACCGTCACGATATTCACCATCGTAGCGATTACCATTGGTGAAAAGCATGCTGCCACGACCGTTGGCTGGCTTACCATCGGCAAACGGGCCATAAAATCGGGTACCGTTTTGATAAATGTGATCGGGCTCGTCGGCCTTAATGGGCGTAACGTCAGGCTCATTACACACGAGCTGAATCGTTATGGTGCCATCGGGGGTAACAAATTTAGGACCTTTAGGGCGCAGTATAAAGTAGAGGCCGACGGCGGCGGTTGCGATCGCACCGCCTATCATCACTATTCGAGGTAACAAAGGCGGCGGTTTTACCAATACCTGCACCTGGGAAGCAACCGGTGACACATCAGGAGCCACTGTAGGCTGTTTAGACGGCAAAGGCGTCAGCTGTTCAACAGGTGCAGGTGGTGGCGAGGCGCTCTCAGCCCCCACCTCTAAACAAGTGCCTTGTAAATTAGCGTTTGTAAAATTAGCATTATCAGTCACCGCATCAGACAAATCTGCCTCACTCAGATTTGCCTCTACAAAGTTGCCATCCTGCAAATTAGCCGCCGCTAAACAAGCCCCTTGCAAACTAGCATTATTCGCATAAATACCACTAAGATTGGCCTCCGCCAGGTCAGCGCCATCTAAATTTGCACCAATCAAACACGCCCGACTGAGATTGGCTTTGCGCAGGTTAATGCCCTGTAGCGACTTTTCAAATAAGTAAGCAGATTCTAATTCGGGGCACTCATCAGGATGCTCTTCACGCCAATGATTCCAGGCTTCTACACCCTGCTCGATGAGTTCTAGATAATCGATCGTTATCATGTCAGCCCCAATAGACCCTCAAGAAGGTTGACAAAGACATCTACAGTTACAGCTATACAGATACTATTACCGCAGAAGGGATAAGCATTGTGCAACGCATTTAAGGACGCATCGGGAAACTGTCACACTGATTAACAGCACAAAAGATCTTAAAAAGCCGCTTGCATCACCAACAAGCGGCTTTTTGAGCAATCACTGTCTCAAAACATAGTTTGACAGTAGTTTGGCAATACTGACCGACTTACGCCTCTACCCAAACAGAGACAGAACCACCATTACAGCGAAATTCTGCCCAACCCGACTCATTAGTAGTAATCGGCGTCTTCACATGCTCAGTCAGGTCATAGAACTGAGTATTTGCCTTACCCACTTCCATCCACTTAGAACCCTCAGGACCATCGCTCATAATCACAGCCATCGCCTGGGGATGCTCTGGGTCTCCTAGTCGAGTCCAACCAATGGTATTGAAATGATCAAAATAATCATACTGAGGACCATAGGCGAAGTGCTTGCGGGCATACAAAAACTTATCAATCAGCCAACGATGAGCATGAAGGGTGATGGGATACTTATTGCCATCTTTGCCATAGTCTTCATACTGAGCACCATAGTAATCAGCATAGAAAACACAGGGATAACCTTCTGCTCGCAACAAGATGAGGGCATAGGCCAAGGGTTTAAACCAAGCCTCTACCGGAGCCTCTAACGCTTGTAGTGGCTGAGAGTCATGGTTTTCAACAAACGTGACTGCCTGGGTAGGACGCGTTTGCATCATCGTCCCATCCAGAATCTTGCCCATGTCATAATGCCCTCCCGCTTTACTGGCATAGTGGAAGTTATAGTGCAAAGGCACGTCAAACACCGACATCCGACCTTGCACAGCATCTACATACCATTGGAGGGTACCAAGGTCGTTGTACCAGTACTCACCCACCATAAACAGATCTTTCTGAGCATAGTGTTCCAGAGCATCAATCCACAGCGGAAAATACCAGGCAGAAATATGCTTAATTGCATCAAGCCGGAAACCATCTACACCGGTTTGCTCTAGATACCACTTACCCCAGTTTTCAACTTCTTTTTGCACCTCGACACTTTGAAAGTCCACATCGGCTCCCATCAGATAGGCAAAATTTCCTTTCTCTAGGGCGACATCATCATCAAATGCCTTTCCTTCAAAGAGATAAACCGTATTGCTATCTTTGGAGTAGTCATCATAGTCAACGGCATCAAAATGCCACCAATGCCACTCAAAATCAGAATATTTCTTACTCCCGTCCGGCAACACGCGTCCTGGAAAGGTGAAATGCGTATAGGCATTAATGTCCTGCTGCCCACCTTTGGGATTTAAGCGATCATTCTGCCAAAAGGGGGTAGCTTTCACAACTTCCGTCTGGTTGGCCCCCATCCGATGGTTCAGCACACCATCGGCATAGACCTGGATACCAGCCGCTTGAAGCGCTTGAACGGCACTTAAATACTCGTCTCGGGTACCGTACTTGGTACGCTTCGAGCCACATTGATCAAATTCACCCAGGTCATACATATCGTAAACGGCGTATCCCACATCGTAGCCACCACCCATGCCTTTATAGGCTGGAGGCAACCACATCGCCGTAAATCCCGCATCTGCTAATTCCTTAGATCGAGTATTGACTTGATTCCATAGGCTGCCGTCCCCCGGCACATACCAATGGAAATATTGCATCATGACACCATTTAGTGCAGACATTTATGACAGCTCCTTTGAATAACAGGTGAGTAAGCAAAACACTGAATTCAGACAATAGAGGGAGAATGTACTGACTATTGAACTCAGAATATACAGGCTATAACAACCACAGAGATTGCTTAGAGCACGGCTGCAATACTTAGCCACAGGACACCAAACAAGCTCCATCGTCACCAGAAGAGATTCCTGGCTTGAGGATGTGACATTAATCACACGCCAATGAATTTATCCTACTAATCCCACTGATACAAAATCCTGACTAATAGCACCCAGTATCGAAGGGTATGGCTTCAACGGTGAGTTCAGCCGAACCGTACAAGGGAGCGCCCCTACAGGATTATCCATTTTTAACCGGGTTTAATGGATTCGGAGTGGATATCAGACACAAATAGAAGCCATGCAGATTAACCTACATGACTTCTATTTGCAAGGCTCAAAAACAATTTAATCGCGGTAATCGCAATAACAATTAGTAACGGCGATCCCCTTTGTTACCCCAATTTCCCCCTGATCCCCCCCGAGGCTCACGGGGCTTAGCTTTGTTAACCTTGAGTACGCGTCCCATCCACTCAGCACCGTCTAAAGCCTCAATGGCAGCGGTCTCTTCCGCATCTGTCTCCATCTCAACGAAGGCAAACCCACGAGGTCGACCTGTTTCTCTATCGGTAGGTAGATGAGCACTTTTGACGGTACCGTACTCAGCGAAAACATCAGTCACATCTTCTTTGGTGGCATCGTAAGACAAATTGCCAACATACACTGACATATGAGATTCTCCAAACATTCAAATTCAAAGGACACAGAGTTATATTCGGAGAACCATTTTAGAAAAGATTGCATAGCCGAAAATAAATCTGACCAAACGCTAGCACAGAGCCAGGGATAGTGCATAAAAATGCAGCAAAAATCAATTTTTGCCGTTGCCGATTTAGAGGATGAATCGTCTGTGGAACTTTCAAACAGCCTAAATTCAACGGATGGAATCATGGGGGAAGCTCAGCAACGCCCAATCTTTAAAGGATTCAGACATTCTAGCGACCGCTTCCATCCCATTCACAACGAAAACCGATGTTTGTGTAGACTTTCTACTGTAGGGAAAACCTACTCAAAAAAATAGGCTATACGGTGACTTGGGCCATCACCGTTACAGCGATCGCATCAGGGAGTGTTGGTAAAGGCTCAAACTTCCAACCTAGGCGAACCTGATAATCATTAATCATTGTGAGAAACCCTAATCCTGAGCGCGTAGTATCGTTTTCCATAGCGCTCTCTTCCACTTGTTGTAGGTATAACTCCTGGGGATCAGATGCTAATAATTCTTTAATAAATATCTGGAATTCCGCCGCTTGGGCTTTATTAACATTATTGGTAGCGAATATAACAGCAACTAACTCTGGATTCTCTAGAAAATAAATTCCAAGTTTTACTTGATGGGTAGACGTTTCTAAATTGAACTTCACAGCGTTTTCGATGAGTTCATTAGCGACATAGCTAATGGAGCCCTGGGCTTCTTTTATCCTTTGTTCCTCTTCAGGGTTATTCTCATCTAATGGCAGAAAATTAATAAAACAATTGGCCAAAAAATGCGCTGACAGCCGTTGATTACGCCAAAGGTTTTTAATATCTTCTGATGTAGAGGTAAAACTCAGTTCTAGGGAATCGCGCTCAGGAGGAAGAATAGTAATATAATCACCAAAGATCTGATGCATCCAATTTTCTCCTGGAACGTCGATTTATATAAGATCTGTTAGGGGAATCTTTGGTTAAGGGTTAATTCAGAGAGAAGGGCCAAACTATACGAAAGTATTACTGCTGTTTGAGGACAAGCAGGGTAATATCATCAAATATTTTTTGTTCACCAATAAACGCTTTAACATCGTTAATAATAGCTCGTTGAACATCTTCAGCCGTACTACCATGCCAACTTTGGGATATCACCTGGCGCAAACGAGGCATACCATATTGTTTTTTATGTGAATTATAGGCTTCAGGAATTCCGTCAGTGTAGAGTACGATCCCGTCACCAGGCTGCAACTGAACTTTGACATAGCTAATGAAGCCACCTATATCATCGTCCAACCCAATTGGCATCCCTAAGTCCATCGTATCAATGCTCTCAACCGTGCTATCGACTCTAACGATAAGAATCTCTTCATGCTGACCACTAATACTAACGTATCCGTCTGAATAGTTGAGAATAGCAAGGGTTAAGTTCTTTTCAGAGTCCATCCGCTGGACATTCTGATAGATCGTACTATTCACGGTTTCTAGAAACTTAATGGGGTCATGTTCTTGAATTTCTTTGAGGGTTCGCACCGCCGTTTGGGTCATGAGCATCAACATACCGCTTTCCAGGCCATGCCCTGTGACGTCACCAATGCCTAAGGTAACGATACCCTCCGTCTCTAAAACATCATAATAATCTCCACCCACTTCATCGGCAGGTTCCATAAAGCCAACAATATCGAGGCCGTCCACATTTTTTAGTTCTTCAGCCTTAGGCAATATCATTTGCTGAATTTGTCTAACAACATCGATTTCTGCCCCCATTCGCAGGTTTTCGGCCTTTAATTTGTCATTTAAGGTACTAATTTGAGCATTAGCATTAGCAAGTTCTGCCGTACGCTCTTTAACTTTATCTTCTAATGTTTCAAAAGATGTTCTGAGCTGACTGGCCATGCTATCGAACGAGTACGCTAACGTGCGTAATTCGCGGATGGGACCTGTTTCACTATCGCTCAGTCTAAGCTCTCCATGTTTTAGGTCTCCGCTGGCAATGGCTTTAGACGCTTGAGTAATACGTAATACAGGCTGGGTCAGCCAGCGGGTAATTAATAACCCAACACCGACTGCAACCCCAAGGGCCAGTAATGTTAGTGCAATGGTATTACGATTATTGGCATAGATTTGTCCCATAAAATCAGCTTCTGGAATGGCAACCACAATTAGCCAATCAAGACCACGGCCATCACGAAATGGGAGAACTTGGACAAAATGCCGCTGTCTATGAAGTTTAAAGTTGAGCTGTTGCGATCGCGAAATTTCCTGAAGGCTGCCAAACCGTTTTTCAATATGTTGCGTGGTTCCCTGCACCAGAGGATCTTGGCTATCCACAGCCTGTAAAAATTGGGGATCTTCTTCATCTCCTAACATTAAGGGTTCATCCGCCGAACTCGAGATCAAACGACCTTCACGGTCCACAACAAACGCCTGGCCTGACTTACCAATATCTAAATCTCTTAAGAAATCCCGAAACTCTTCTGGTAAGACAACATCAGCCGCACACACACCCAACAAACGTTGCCCTGCTCTATCGTAAACAGGCAATGCCGCTGTAATGTTGGGTAGCCCTGTGGTAAACGCAATATAAATATCTGTCCAAACTGGTTGCTGGGCTTGGGTAGCTGACCGATACCAGGGGCGCTGTCTAGCATCAAATATAGTTTTTAACTGACGTAGAAAATAAGTCCGTTGCCCCCGGACATTGAGGGTGTAATATTGACGCTTAGCCTTAGTTGCAGCATTGCTATAGGACAGCTGTAACGAACCATCTTCTGGGTCTCGTAAAACACCAAAGAAATCTCCTCGATTGTTACCACAGTAAACAAACGCCACATTTGGGGCAATTTTCATTTGTTGATAAAGCTGGGCTTCGCCACGGGTGGCAGTTGTGACATCAATCACGCCATGAATCAATGCCGTTGAATTCAATCGATTGATTTCGTGGGGGGTTTCAAAGTAGCCCTGCAGTTCTCTCTGAATTCGGGCTGACACCTCGGTGCGTAGCTGAGAGGTTAAGTCTTGCACAGCCTGTTGACTATTGCGAAATGAAAGATAGCCAACTAACCCTACAGTGGCACAAATTTGGAGAACAAATGGAACCACCAGGATTCTGCGCATAGGAATACGAAAATCACTAGGTAATCCACTAAACAAGCGTTTCATGCTTATACTCCACCTTGGCTGCTGAGGACAATCAAGTCTTGAGGCAGACTAATAGAACTACTCTACGTCCAACCGTAGGCTAGGAAGAAATTTCTGGAGATTTCTCAATGATTTGCCCTGCCAGGGCACCTCATGGGAACCCAAAATGGTTAACTGAATATCTTGCGTTTGGCGTAAACCCAAAACAAATTTGGACAACATACTAATACCAGAGCTGTTGAGAAACTCTAACCGTCTTAGATCGATGGTCATGACAGCAGGGTTGCCACTGGCTATCTCCTGTAGCAAGTCTTTAATCGGAGCGTAATCTGTGGGACCGCTTAATGCCAACTCACCCTGAAACGTTACAACGACAGCATCAGCATCGTAGTGAACAACATAATCTTCGCCTTTGATTTCCTGATTGACCATTAGCAGCATCTTTTGCTAGTACAGGGTATATAGAAGAAATTATCCTTCACTAAGCCCCTTAGGCAGCAAACCCCTTTCCAGTTTTTTAGGGTGGGAAAATGATAGCTTGGGCCGCAACCATTGTGTAGATGGGACTGTTTTCGATCTTGATTATTTATAGAGAATGACCGTGCAGAAAGGTTTCTATGGTATCAATCAGGCGATCAATTTCCGCCTCAGTCGTAAAGTAATGGACACAAGCTCGTACACAGCTGGGTGACAATAGGGTGCGTAGATAGAACTGTTGCGATTCCAAATAGGTAACAAGTTTTTGATGCAGGTCTGGGGAATACTCTCCTGCTTGAAAAAGTTGAAAGGATACTAAACCAGACTCTGGAGGCGACTTCAAAAGACACTGGACTGCCCGCAGGCTGTTGAGCTTACCCCAGAGATAACTGCTGAGCTGACAAATGCGAAAGTAGCGTTCTTCCGCAGTGCCCCAGCTATGGTGGGATGCGATCGCAACCCGTAAGCCACTACATAGCGCCACATTAGAGGTAGCCACTTCATACCGCCGGGCATCGGACTGCCACCCCGTAGGCTGTCCCTCTTTGTTCATAGTAATGCCGCGCCAACCAATAAACGTCGGTGCCAGATCCTCCATCGCTGCGGGACTGACATACAGCCCCCCCAACCCAGCCGGACCGCAACACCATTTATGGCCGGTAAATGCATAGAAATCCACACCGGTCTCAGCCATCTGTAGGGGTAACATACCTACCGATTGAGCAGCATCTGACAAAACACGCACCGTCTGGGGTTGAGCATGGCACAGCTGACAGATCTCCGTTAGTGGCATCACCTGACCCGTATTCCAAAGAACGTGGCTCACCACCACCAAACGGGTATTGGGACGCAATTGGGATTGAATCATGGCCACCGGATTGGCCCTATTGATCTGACTGAGGTGAGGAAAAATACTGACCTCTAAGTCGAAGCGTCGCTGTAGCTCATACACCGCCGCAAAAATACCAGGATGCTCGCAATCCGATAGCAGGATATGATCACCGTTGCGCCAGGACATCCCCCACAGCGCAATGTTACAGCCAACAGTAACATCCTCCGTCAGCACCATGGTCTGGGGTGACACACCTAGCTCGTCCGCCAAAACACGTCGGGTTTTCTCCCCTTCAACCTGCATCCATGTATTAACCGCACTCCCAAAGGGACCGCGAGTTTGCATGGTCTGATGGGCAAACTGAATTGCCTTCAGCGCATTGAGCACCATCGGGCCTTGACCACCGTAGTTGAAATAAGATTTGTTTTGCAGCGCTGGAATTGTCTGACGATATTGCGCAATGCTGACACTCATGAAGGCACAACCAAGCCAGTTAAAGATTTATCAAGTTTAATCTATCCTGCATCGGTTATTTTGTCCGTAAAGACAGGCTTTCTGGGGGTTTTTTACAGATTCCGGATGGAGGTTAAATCGATCTGAACCTATTTACTATCAGGCCGGGTAAATTGTAAAAGAGATTACTATTCCGCATTAACTACTTAATGGTTAATGCTGTAGCGACCATAACGGAAACCGATACTAATGCGCCTTTCACGCTCGATTTTGCCAGTGGGGTTAGCAGCCCTAACACTAGCCAGCTGTGGCCCTTCAAAGGTCGCTCAGTGCAACGCGTTTGCCGATGTGATCAATCAGGCCCAGGTGTTCAAGGATGAATTTGAAACTGAAATCGATAGCTTCACCCAACAGGCCCAAGGTGCTGAAAGTCTAGGGGACATCCAAACCGCGGCCACCCAATACATCAGTGCAGTCGAAAAGGTGGTGGTTAGCATCGATGGCATGGTCACTAGCCTGGGTGAGTTAGAACTGGCTGATGAACAGTTATCCCAATACCGTGACGGTTACGCCGAAATCATTTCTGGCTCAGCCACAGAACTCAATGTGGCCGGTGAAGCCATGCAGCTGGTGGCCAATGCCGAATCAGAAACTGACCTCAGCAATGTATTGGAGGAATTTCAAGGCAAAGCCAACAATGCATTCACCAATTTGCAAACCTTGTCGCAAAACGAAGCCACCCTGGTGAATGACATTAATACCTATTGTGGTGCCGAGGTCCCCATCGGCACTGAAGAAACGGCTCCCGCAGCACCTGCCGATGAATAGGTAGGCCTTCACGATAGAATCTATAGCGCCGCTTGCTGATTCCATCGCCATGGTTACCTCGTCTTCTGCTTTGCTGATTGAAACTGATGCCGCCTCTCACCAGGCGTGGACTATTACGGCCAATGGTCGAGGGCTAAAAGGGCGGCTCCAGGTGCCTGGCGATAAGTCTATTTCCCATCGGTCTCTAATGCTGGGAGCGTTAGCCAGCGGTGAAACTCGCATTAAAGGGTTACTGCTGGGAGAAGACCCCCGCAGTACTGCGGCTTGTTTTCAGGCCATGGGGGCTAAGATTTCTGACCTAGAAGCAGAATGGATCACCGTCCAAGGCTTAGGAGTGGGCAACCTCCAGGAGCCTAATATTGTTTTAGATGCGGGCAACTCAGGAACCACGCTGAGACTCATGCTGGGGTTACTAGCTTCGCAACCCGATCGTTTCTTTACCGTGACCGGTGATGATTCTTTGCGATCGCGCCCCATGGCACGGGTGATCACCCCCCTGACTACGATGGGCGCTCAGATTTGGGGTCGCAATAACAACCAGCTTGCGCCCTTAGCCATCCAAGGCCAAACGTTATCTCCTATCCATTACCAATCTCCCATTGCCTCAGCCCAGGTCAAGTCCTGCATCTTACTGGCTGGCCTCTCAGTGGATGGTGATACTACAGTTACCGAGCCCAGCCTCTCACGCGACCACAGTGAACGCATGCTCAGTGCCTTTGGCGCTAACCTAACTGTTGATCGAGACGCCTGCCGCGTGACACTACACGGCCCGAGCCAGCTGCAAGGGCAAACCGTGATTGTCCCTGGCGACATCAGCTCTGCCGCCTATTGGATGGTGGCCGCCGCCATCGTACCTGGATCAGACCTCGTAATTGAAAACGTCGGCGTCAATCCGACCCGTACTGGAATTTTAGAGGCGCTACAACGGATGGAAGCCGATATCACCTTGGAAAATGAGCGGGAAGTCACGGGAGAACCCGTCGCTGACATTCGGGTACGTACCAGTCAACTCAAGGCCTGCACCCTTGGTGGCGATCTCATTCCTCGCTTGATTGATGAAGTCCCCATTCTGGCCGTGGCCGCCCTCTTTGCTGATGGCACTACGCGCATTGAAGATGCTGCCGAACTGCGGGTCAAAGAAAGCGATCGCATCGCTGCAACCGCCAGCCAACTCAACCAACTAGGTGCATCCGTCAGCGAGCTCTCCGACGGTCTAGAAATTCAGGGTGGAACCACCCTCACGGGCGCAAATGTCGATAGCTTTACCGACCATCGTATTGCCATGAGTCTCGCCATTGCGGCCCTGCGCGCCGCTGGCTCTACCACCATTCACCAGGCAGAAGCCGCCGCTGTATCCTACCCCCCCTTTGCTAAAACCCTAGAGGAATTTGCCCTTTAGACTTTGAGTAAATTGCATCTTGAGTCAGGGCAGCTGTTGCGTAAAAATTCCCAATCCCTATTCCCCTCTCCCAACTCGATTGATTTCTCTCCACGTCGGGAATTCTAGAGCAACTGTGGAAACCATCAAGGGGAAGCCATCCAACGTTGCTCAAGCGACTGGTTGTCCTGCCTCCGCCATGCCATCTGTTGCCCGATTTTTGATCAGGGTTGCAACATAGCATCTATGCAAAAGATTTTATTGATTGGGTCATCGAAGTTATATACGTCAACAACAGAGCAAACGATTGCAGCTGCAGGCTACATCGTTGAACGGGCAGACACAGGCACTGCTGGGTTGGAGCTAGTCCGTGCTCAAAATCCTAATCTGGTGGTCTGTGATTGGGATTTAAGTGATTGCAATGGTCACTACGTGCTGAAACAAATGCGTAAAGACCTACAGCTAGCGGTCACGCCATTTATCATGCTGAGCCCACTGTATGACCGAAAACACCTGCGTCACACCATGCAGATGGGGGCAGATGACTGTCTGATCCATCCATTTGCGGATGATGTCTTGATTGCTGCAATCTCAGCCCGATTAAAACATCAAGAAGCCATTAACAACCACTACCTCAGCCATTTACGGCTAGCCGCAGAACACCTGAATCGGCTGTCCTACTATGACAGTCTCACCAAACTACCTAATCATCTGTTATTTGAGCAACGTTTTACTCAACTCATCCAAACATCGGCTAACCCCATAGCCTTGCTTTCCCTCAGTCTGGATCGCCTCAGGCAAATCAACAACATTTTAGGCTACCCAGCCGGTGATAGCCTTTTGCAATCCACCAGCCATCGCCTCCAGGCCTGTCTCCCCAATGGTACGATGCTGGCCCGACTGACCGGCAATCAGTTTGCGATCGCCCTCAGCAACATAGATAGCCTGGTAACCGTCAAAAAGCTGGCAACAGAGCTGATGGATGCCCTAAGCCGCCCATTTTCACTACCTGGCCACGAAGTTTTTCTCACCGCTAGCGTAGGCGTAGCCATGTATCCCCACAACAGCCGAGAATTAACGGTGCTCATGCGCCAGGCCGATGCGGCCCTGGAATATGCCAAACGTCAAAAAAGTAACTACTGCCAGTTTTATCAACCTGATATGGTAGTCGCCACCGAATATCAAATTCGGTTAGAAACCTGGCTACGCTATGCCCTGGAACGCGATGAATTTGAAGTGCACTACCAGCCTCAACTCAATCTACAAACGGGCCAGATCGAAGCAGCAGAAGCCTTGATTCGGTGGCACCATCCCGAAGCAGGCAATATATCCCCCGGTTTGTTTATCCCACTGGCCGAAGAAACAGGATTGATTATCTCCATCGGCCAATGGGTACTAGAGACAGCCTGCCGCCAAGTCCGCCAATGGCAAGATATGAATCTGGGTCTGCGCCACGTATCAGTAAACTTATCCAGCGTCCAGTTTAACCAGGGCAACCTGAGTCAGCGAGTGGCCCAGACCCTGCAAAATATTGGCTTATCCCCACGCATGCTAGAACTGGAAATCACCGAAACCGCATTGATTCAAGATGCCAATGCCGCCATCCGCACATTAAATGAACTTAAACACTTGGGCATTCGTTTAGCTGTGGACGATTTCGGTACTGGGTATTCATCCTTGAGCTATTTGCAGAAACTGCCCATCGACACCCTCAAGATTGACAACTGTTTTGTACGCGGCGTCACCACTGACCCCAAAAATCAGGTTATTCTCAAATCGGCCATTGATATGGGGCATGATTTAGGACTTTGTATCATTGCAGAAGGTGTAGAGACCTTGGATGAACAAAGTCTATTGGAAACCTATCAATGTGATTTTGCCCAGGGCTATTTCATCGGCAAACCGATGAGCGCTCAGCACCTACAAGCTTATTTAGAACAACAAATAGCACTGGTCAGTTTAGCGTCGTAATCATCGCTAACGGCCTTTGGGGGTAGTTTTTTGGAGATACCGTAGTTATGCCAAAGGGCCAGGGAATAATAGGCACATAGCTAGACAGTACATACTACGAGACTTAGGTGTATAACCCGCATTAGCTAGTGGTTAGCGAGTTACCATAGCGTTGGCCCTAGATCGTTCTTATATATCAGGATGCTTGGGGCACCGACAAGTAAACACGTTTCTGGGTTGCGGGTTAGGCAAAATATATGTGGCGACAGTGGAGAAAGGTCAACAACTACGTCCATAGCGTACAAACGTATCAAGATATGAGCCCTGATTTAACCATACGAAATCAGGTCAATCAATCACTACGGCAGCATCGTACTCCCCTATCATCAGAGGACTGGTGCAACGAATGCCATCGAGTCACGCAATCTGCGCCTACAACCCTGAGGTTTATCTACCGAACCCTAGAAAAATATTCCGGTATCGAATTTAGTCGCGTCAGACCCCAGGATCACCTAGTGGAGGATCTGCAATTTCCGATGGTGTGCTGGTTTGACTGGTCGACAAGCTTTTGTGACGAGGTCATCCAGCACTTTGATATAGATATTAGCGACTGCTTTGATGAAACGCGCTGCGATACCCTAGCCGACTTGATCATGTTCTTGGATGCCTGTTTGGCCAGTCAATCATC
The DNA here is from genome assembly GCF_011009555.1 of Adonisia turfae CCMR0081. Lineage (GTDB taxonomy): Bacteria > Cyanobacteriota > Cyanobacteriia > Phormidesmidales > Phormidesmidaceae > Leptothoe > Leptothoe turfae. The sequence goes on from NZ_QXHD01000004.1 coordinate 317,463, forward strand.
TCCAGCCAACTAATGCCACTGCTGATCCTAAATCAGCAATGCCGACTAAATATTACAGACCGAAACTAACCAAGTAAGGTTGTAACAGCGTTACATTAAAATGTAATCCTGGCTCTTATTGACTAGCCCTGCCATGCCTAGAACTCAGCGCAACGATAATTTCATCGATAAATCCTTTACGGTCATGGCCGATATGATCCTAAAGATGCTGCCAACGAAAAAGCAGGCAAAAGAAGCCTTTGCTTACTATCGTGACGGCATGTCTGCCCAGGCCGATGGCGAATATGCAGAAGCCCTAGATAACTATGACGTAGCCCTAGAGCTAGAAGAGGATCCCTACGATAAGAGCTTCATTCTCTACAACATGGGGCTAATCCACGCCAGTAACGGTGACCATGATGCAGCTTTAGAAAAGTATGCGGCAGCCATCGCACTTAACCCCCGTATGCCCCAGGCATTAAATAATACTGCCGTCATCCACCACTACCGAGGTGAGCAGGCCGAAGCAGCGGGTGATAAAAAGGCTGCTGAAGTTTTTTATGACGAAGCGGCTAGCTATTGGCTGGAAGCATTACGCATGGCTCCCAATAACTATATTGAGGCGCAAAACTGGTTGAAGAATACGGGTCGAATGGCAGCAGATGTATTCTTTTAACTCATACATTGGACGGTGGGCAGAGCCCACCCTATCCTTTATTTACTTACGATTAGCCTTTCCCAAATGATTGATTTAGAACAGGTTCGCAAGGTGGCGCTCCTAGCTCGTTTAGAGCTGACAGAAGCAGAAGAACAGCAGTTTACAGAGCAGCTAAGCGGTATTTTGGACTATGTGCAGCAGCTCAATGAGTTGAACACAGAGAATATTGAACCGACAACTCGGGCCATTGAGCTGAGCAATATTACTCGACAGGATGAGTTAACTCCCTTTGCAGATCGAGAGTCTATCTTGGATATTGCACCGGACCGTGAAGATGATTTCTTCAAGGTGCCTAAAATTCTTGGCAGTTAGTTGATTCAGTCGATTCGATTGGTGAAGACGTTCCATAGTTTGTAAAGACGTTCCATGGAACGTCTCAAAATTAATGGTTATCGCCAAGGAATTGCAGGTAGTCGTTGCTCATTTCTTTAACAGCGGCTTCGTAAAATTGTTTGCCATGTTCTGGTGTGGCCAAGTCTGGGTTAGAACCCATGCGACCATCGGTATAAAATCGTCGAAAATCAACAGCGCCATAAATACGATGGCCCGAGGGAGCAACTTGAGGGTCTAGGGGAGCTGATTTAATGAAATCAGGATAAGCATATTGCGTTAGGGCAACTTCACTGGGCGTGGCGTGGGAACCTTCTTGATCCCCGTACAGTTCCTTGGCAAGAGCATAGACAGATCGACACATAAACCAGTTAGCCAGTTTACAGCGCACATTTTCCGCCCCTGAGATATTGAGATCAGCCAGGGTCGCATAGGTTTCCGAGAAGGCAGCTTTAAGGGTGGCCATGTTGCCACCATGGCCATTAATAAAGTAGAACCGGTTAAACCCAGCTCGCGCTAATGGCTTAATGTAATCCTGAATGAGGGCAATTAACGTACTGGGTCGTAAACTAATGCTGCCGGGGAAGGCCGTGTGATGCAGCGCCATGCCAACATTAATGGTAGGGCCGATCAGAGCATCCGTTTGCTCACCCACACCCGCAGCCACTGTTTCTGCACAAATGGCATCGGTGCCAATCAAACCTGTGGGACCATGCTGCTCGGTGGAACCAATGGGAAAAATAATGCCTTGCGATCGCAACAAATAGGCTTCGACGTCAGGCCATGTACACAGATGCAGTTTCATTGCTTCACCTTCATCAGTGGTCAACCTATGATCTGGGTGGTCAAACTTCGTTAACCTCCCTTAAGCTGTATTTAAGATGTGGTTGCAATACCATAGGTATGACTGCAAACCACAGTAGTCGCTTAGATGACAGGTAGATTTCTATGCTACATCGCAAGATATACCAACTCTCATGCGACGGTCGTGAGGTGTGGGTGTTTTTAAGGGATCAGCACCGCTGGATTGAGCGGGCTAAGATTTTAAACATCGAGGGCGATCTCGTAACTCTACGCTACGAAACCGAAGAAGATGACAAGCGCTGCGCATGGGAAGAAATGGTGCGGTTAGAGAGTATTGGTTCAATTCAGCAAAAGCTGGCCACGGTTCCCAAAGGAGATACGGAAATCATAATCTCGGACGATTGTCCCACATCTGAACAAATTCACGAATAGTCGCGTTCCATGTAGGGGCATTCCATGGAAAGCCCCTACCGAGATGTAAATTCTGGGCAATGCCCATCTGGAGCCACTAGCCGACCAAACAATGGTGAGCGAGGCTGCTGACAGCTACGTTGCTGATAGAACTGACAGTTATCACAGGCAATGCGATCGGGAGCTAATCGGTTGGTAATCTCAACCAGCTCCGATGAATCTACGCCTCGTAGCACCAGGTTTTCACCCTGCCAGCGGGCCTCGATAATGCCTGTTTCAGCAAAACTTTGCCAGCGGGCATCAGCAGTAATAGTCGGTGGCAATTGAAGCGAGACCTGATCCCGAGAGTCGCTCACGGTGCCCTCAAAGGTGGGTTCACTGGGTGGAGGTAGAGAAGCAAATCGGGTATCTAGAAATAGCGATAACGGATTTCCCGGCAAAGGAATATGCACCTGATAGCGACTCTGGAGGGATTCTAAATTCGCTAAGGCACTAAGACGCTCTAGTTGACCATGGACCAACACCACATGGCGCGGTCGCAAATTATGGATCAGCTGTGTCGTCCCATCACCATCGCAGTGGCTATATAGCTGATAGGTTTCAAGCTGCACCGTGCCGGAAACCGTGGCATTTTTTAAACTATCAAACCAGTCATAAGCAGGACCATGGGCATCCAACTCCCGTTGCCAGCTCCTCAAATCTGCCTGTTCTGGCAAAAAGACACTCCAAGCCCCCCGATATCGTTGGCAATAGAGATCAACGGGAGTAGCTGGGTGCACTAATAACACCGCAGGTGCATCGAAAGACCCTATTTGCGGTTCTAGCGGTAGGCTCGACAACCGTTTAATCGTGGGATTGATGCGATCATCCCAAAAAATAGATTGATGCTGGGCAAAGTTCTGGACATTGCGGGGAAACGCATCGGGCATCTGCTCCAAAAGCTCCAGATAGGCATCACAGCTGCTAGCCAAAGCGGGATCAACCCAAATAGTTAAAGGCTGACCGGTAAAGTGATAATGACTGCGCCAGAGCATGAGCAGCTCTTGCCCCAGGCCTAGCATCGGTACCGGAAAAACCACACAGCGTAACTGATCGAGGTGAGATCGCAGTCGCTCAATCAGCTGATGTTCCTGCTGCCGCCGATTTGGATAGCATGTCGCCCCCAAACTTCCTTCCACAATCAGCACATCGGGGTTTAAGCCTCGCAGTGCCGCTAAGGGCAACCCATCCACCAGGCGTGTACTGGAGAGAAAACAATCCCCGGTGTAAAAAATTTTGTAGGTACGACTATCTTGAGCGTAGGTAAACAGGGTGCAAGCCGCTCCCGGCAGGTGCCCAGCGGGCCAGAGCTCCACAGTTAAATTATCCGCCAGCTCAATCGGCATGCGCCAGGGCAAAATTTGGATGGAGTCAGCCAGAAGCCTATCTCCTAATAGAGCAACTGTCCCCGCCGTGGCATATATCGGTACATGGGGCCACCATTGCCTGAGTAAGTTTAAGCTGCGGCCATGGTCAACATGGGCATGGCTGCAAAACACAGCATCAGGCGGAGGATGCTCCTCCAAAGGAGTGATATCTTCTAAACCGCAATCTAACAGGATGCGATGACGACCAATAACCAGACCTAGACTAACGCCTTCATCGCCATGGCCCACACCATAGGGATAACATACGACGGTATTCCCATCGGCTATAGCAGAGGATCCTATTGGTGGTAAAACAACATCGGCCCCCATTCAGTCAGGCCAACCCCTCCTAACCAAAGAACTACCCACCGACTAATTAGTAGGTCTAATTAGTGGGCAGAACCATTGCCATGGTAGTCATCAGAATCGTAAAAGCCATTTTGGGTGCCAAAAAACAGGCACGCCACCGAGAAAACAACCGCTAAAACTGGCAAGATCGTTTTAATATCCACAGATAATTTTCCTTAGTGAACGTTCTGGGTGCTTGATAACTGAGCAAGGCCCAGTCCGTATTCAAATGCAGCTTATAATCTTTTGTCAAAGAAAAACTGGTGCTTTGCATACGGCCTTTGGATCCTAACAAGTTCACTGAGGAATGCCATCATAGTCCCTGTGACTGTTATCAACTGAAACATTCTCTGTTTGTGTAGCCGATGATTTCTGCTGAATGGTGCGATCGCAATACCCTCGAAGTTGCCCCTGATCTCATCGGTTGTACCCTTGTCCGCCAGCTAAACGGCGAAACCTTACGGGGTCTGATTGTGGAAACCGAAGCCTATTGCCCAGGTGATCCCGCCTGCCATGCCTACCGGGGTAAAACTCCCAGCAACGCCGCCATGTTTGGGCCACCGGGTCATAGCTACGTTTATTTTATCTACGGCATGTACCACTGCTTCAATGTCGTTACCGAATCACTGCATACTGGCAGCGCCGTTTTGATTCGCGCCATTGAACTGGACCATTTACCCACGGGCCTTGATGCCAAGTACAAGAAACAGGGAAAACGCATTGCCGCTGGGCCAGGTAAACTATGCCGTACCCTGGCGATCGATCGCAGTCAGAATGGGGTGGCACTTCAGCCAGGGCATCAGCTATGGCTTGAGCATCGCACCTCTGAATTTCAGGCCAAACTCGATCGAAGGCAACATACCCTGGTGCAAACCACACGCATTGGCCTTTCAAAGGCTGCGGAGCAACCGTGGCGCTGGTATTTAAAGGATCACCCAAGCGTATCTAAGACTTAAGAGATGGGCGAAAACTATTTTACAGGACAATTTCTTTGCCACGGTTGGTAAATTCAACCTGATTAACTTTCCAGGTGGGATTTTGAATAAGGGTCTCTTCTAACCCTCCAAATAATCCCTGTTGCTCACAACTAGACAAGGACAGAAACTGACGCTGAGAATCCTCTGCCAGGCGTAAATCAACAATCGCTTTGCTATCTTCAACATTGACCCGATAGCCCGATAGCTTAAACGCTTCAAACTTATGGCGATCCAGCACTTCGCCCACCGCCTCAGTGATGGCTTGATCAGCGGGGACCTTAACCGATTCCGCCTTAAAATTACTACAGCTATCATCCATCACATAGATGGAAACAGCCACCATATCAGCATCTGGGGTCACCCCATCCGTCTGCGCTTCTATCTTAGGTTCATCGCCTTCAGCTGACTCGCTGGGCTTCTCAGGGGATAGTGCAGGCTCCTCTTGGACTACCGCAGCTGGATCTTCCACAGTCGGTGGTTCAGCCACATCGGTAGGCGTTGAACCATTACAGCCTGCAATGGTTACCCCTACACTCACAAATACACCTAATAATACCTTTGGGAACCGAACCATCGAATGAAATACTAAGTAAAGCGTTTGCTCATATCCTACAAACTAGAGCTACGGTCTGTCCCTAAACTGTGACAGTTTGATAAATCTGCGGTCTGTCACTTAAAGTGTGACAGTTTGCCAAATCTACGGTCTGTCACTTAAAGTGTGACAGTTTGATAAATCTGCGGTCTGTCACTTAAAGTGTGACAGTTTGCTTGACCCGAAAACACGTTCACCAGTCCCCTACTCAAATGTGGTCTGTCTATGGCCGACAATTCCTGGAGTCGTCGTCACATCATTTCCCTAGAAGACTTCACCCCAAGCGACTATCAAACTATTCTGCAAACGGCGACCAGTTTTCGTGAAGTCCTCTCCCGCCGCACCAAAAAGGTGCCTGCACTACAGGGTCAGGTAATCACCAATCTATTCTTTGAACCCTCTACCCGCACCCGCAGCAGTTTTGAATTAGCCGCCAAGCGATTATCTGCTGATATTCTTAACTTTTCGCCAGGTAACTCATCCCTTAAAAAAGGAGAGACCATCTTAGATACGGCCAAAACCTACTTAGCTATGGGCACTAACCTGATGGTGATTCGCCATCAAGAGGCAGGGGTACCCACTATCATTGCCAAAGAGATGGACCGAATTAATTCAGGTGTGGGCATTCTCAACGCTGGTGACGGGCAGCATGCTCATCCATCCCAGGCACTACTGGATTTATTCACCATTTGTACCAGCCTCAACGAAAAAAAACCCCATATCGAGGATTTACAGGGCAAGAAAGTCGTTATCGTTGGCGATATTTTGCATTCGCGCGTTGCCCGATCTAATATTTGGAGCCTGACTACCTGTGGTGCAGAAGTACATCTCGTCGCTCCGCCTACCCTATTACCAAAGCATTTTCTAGACGCTTTTCAGCGTCCGACCCAACCATCTGCCCAAGCATCTGACAGTGACACAAACTCAACAGGCAAACTCTATGTTCACTGGCAATTAGAACCAGCCTTGGAAAATGCTGATTTTGTTATGGCGCTACGGCTACAGCATGAGCGTATGAGCCAACATCTGCTGCCTAGCTTGCGAGAATATCACCAGCAGTTTGGCATTACCCGTGAGCGCTTAAAAACCTGTAAAGCCACCGTCAAAATTATGCACCCTGGCCCCACCAATCGCGGTGTTGAACTGACGTCAGCTTTAATGGATGATCCAGAACTAAGCCTCGTCCCCATGCAAGTCACCAGCGGTGTCGCCACCCGCATGGCCCTGCTTTATTTAATTGGCGGAGTGAAGTAAGGAGCGGCACGAAAATAATGTGCTGGTAGACGATTCACACATTAGATCAGGAAAACAAGCATGGGGCAAAAATTCTATGGGCTCTATGGGCTCAAATGCCTGTCATAACCCAAACCTCACGCCCTATTCTCCATTTCCCATTGCTCACCTATCCAAGATTTTCTACCCTGACACCGCCCTACTCTCAAGCCTCAGCTCCAGTGTCTTTCAAAAACTGACGATAGCCAAGTAAATTTGTATCTTCAGAAATTTGCTTGGCAGTATGAAAGGTAAAACGGCGCTCTTTGCTAGATTCTTGCCAAGCCTGCTGAATTTTTTTGGATGGAAATTTACCCTGGGAAAACATTGCCATCATTTTGGCCCAGCGAGGCTTGAGTTGATGGGTTTCACCGACGTATAGACGATATTTACCAATATTGGCTACAGCAAAAATTCCAGAACTCATAGTGGTTGCGATCGCGATCCCTGATGGCTCAACCTTGACAGGCTGGTAGTCTACTTTTCAGTCAATTTTCCCCTAGAGTTGGTCAAATCACCAAAGTTATGATGTTTCGCAACTCTTAGTGGACTATCTACAATAAATAACGTCCATTCTCCGCATCCGTCTCGCAATACGCACAGCTATGACCGTTGGCCTGCCCTTTAACCTCGATGTTCAAACCCAAACCAATGAGGCTGATAGTTTTGCTATCACCTTTGCCCCTCTATCCCTAGATGAGGTTTATCACTTAGCAGGTGATGAGGCCAATGGAGCCATTGTTGTTATGAGCGGTATGGTGCGCAACAATACCGAGGGAAAAGCCGTTGTTGCATTGGAGTATCAGGCATATGAACCAATGGCCATAGCTGTCTTCAAACAAATTGCTGCGGAGATGCGTCAGCGATGGAACGATATTACCCATGTAGCGATTCATCACCGCACTGGCAAACTCACAGTGGGAGAGATCAGTGTGCTTGTTGCTGTCGGTTGTCCCCATCGATCAGAGGCCTTTGCTGCTTGCAAATATGCTATTGATACGCTGAAACACAATGCCCCCATCTGGAAAAAAGAGATTTGGAAAGATGGTTCCACCAGCTGGGTCAGTATTGGAGCTTGCGAAGATGACAGTGAATAGCTTTTTAAGGATAATGCAGTCGCCCTAACTCTAAACGCTATTATTCATTCCCTCTGCAATTACCCCCTAGAAATTAGTAGAACTGTAATGTTCGATATGGGGTTGATAAATCTATGGGATGGATCATCGTTGATATTTACCAGGGCATCAATAACTTCTATAGCGGCTGGATCTGGTGGAACTTATTTTTGGCCTTTATTCCAATGCTGCTTAGTTTTAAGCTATTTCGCCGGAAAGCACTGTCTCCTTTCTGGTTTGCACTAGCCTGTTTTGGCACCGCCCTGATTGGTATCGTCGGGTTGGAGTCCAGGCTGCCCAGGCTTAGACGGTTTGCATCGAGTATCGTTCGTGATATCCAAACAGGTGATCCTGGCACCTTACTGCAACTGCTCTGGCTGGCCGGGGTTATGGTGATTGCACTTGGCATCAGCATTTGGCTATTTAAACAGTCCCACACGCGTAAACTTTGGCTTTGGTGGATAGGTCTGGTCACATTTATCGCCTTTCTTCCCAATGCTCCCTATGTTTTGACCGATATTTTGCACCTAATTCGTGGCACCAGTGCTGGAAGTATCAAGATTTGGGTGGTTGCTTTTATCTTTATTCCGATGCATATGGCGGCCATTATTATCGGGTTTGAAGCCTATGTGATTGCTCTTTTAAATGTAAATTTCTACCTGCAACAAAAGGGATTACACGCACTAGCTGGGCCGGTTGAGGTTAGCATCCATGCCCTGTGCGCTTTTGGTGTTTATCTAGGTCGTTTCATTCGGCTTAATAGCTGGGATATTGTTGTTGATCCGTCCAGCGTTTTGGCCATCACCTTGAATACTCTGACTTCAAAGCGACCGCTAGTTGTTATTTTCTTTTCATTTGTTCTACTGACGGTGCTCTATTGGATTATGAAACAAGTAACCCTAGGACTAAAGTTGAGAATTCACTATGCCCAGATGGGGCAGAATGCTCTTGATTAGCCGGAGAAGATATTCAACAGTTACGGCTTGAGAACAGATGGGATATGGGCAGACGGGATTAGCCAATGTATTTGGCAACACCCCAAACTTCCTCCTGGCTCCTGCCCCCCCACTCAGTCGAGGTTTCTCAGCTTAAGCTGATACCCCCAGTTTCCCTTTTGTCAATTCTTCAGAAAGTATTGCGTCATAGCGAAGCAACTTTCTCAAACTTATAATTGTGTGATGCACAATTCAAGCCAAGCAAACGCCTTGGCGATGCCAGTTTATGCTGGTAAGTAAGTGCGTCATTGGAATCAAGGAAATCTTTGCCCATGAAAGTCGTTTATGACCCAGATAAAGACATCCTACAGATTGCTTTCGTCTCTACTGTGATTGAGGAAACAACGCAAATCTCACCGGGATTAGTGCTTGACTATGACGAAGATGGGCAGGTGATCGGTTTAGAAATCAGAAGGGCATCGATTAAAACAGATAGTCCTTACGCTATCTCCTTCAATATCGGTCAAGCCAATCTCAATAAGCCGGTGACCAACGGCAAAGAGTTGGCAAGTGGCAAAGAATAAGGAGTTCGGTACTAAAGTTTGTCATGCAACCGCCCATGCGGTTTCTGCATAAACGACATTCTTAAAACACAACAGGTCAACAGTTCATAACTTTTGGAGTCATTCTTGAAATCATAAAAACACTTCAAAACAAAAAAATGGTTGTTCATCATCGATCAATGATAATTGAGGAAGGAACGTAGACTTCTCCTCTAGCTATTGACCGTTCTACCACTCTGTTCACTTGAGGTGACCATGAAAGAGTCCGTGCGAATTTTGATGTGCGCTCCACAGCACTATGACGTTGATTATGTAATTAATCCCTGGATGGAAGGCAATATCCATCGCTCATCGCGCGATCTTGCCCAGGAACAGTGGAACCAGCTCCACAATATTCTCAAAGAGCATGCAACGGTGGAGTTAGTGGCACCTCAGCCTGGATGGCCAGATATGGTATTCACAGCAAATGCTGGGTTGATTCTCGACCAAACCGTTGTTCTCAGTCGCTTTTTTCATGCTGAGCGGCAAGGGGAAGAACCCTATTTTCAGCAATGGTTTGCAGACCAGGGTTACACCGTCCACACGTTACCTAAAGGGTTAC
>NZ_QXHD01000004.1:327523-360778 GCF_011009555.1 Adonisia turfae CCMR0081
ATGAAGCTGGCTTCCTGTTGTGTCTATGCAGTAAAAACGTTGAAGAAGATGTTTGGCAGGTATTTGATCAGCGGGACGATATGCTCTTGGGTCGTGAACACCTGGTAGGTTGGCGCATTAACTGGCAGCCCAAATCAGAGAATTTGCGTTCTCTAGCCACAGAACTCAACCTGGGGCTAGACAGTTTTATCTTCATTGATGATAACCCAGTAGAATGTTCGGAAGTACGGGCGCACTGCCCCGAGGTACTTACGCTACAGCTACCTGAAGAGCCCGACCAATTTTCTCAATTTCTCAACCATATTTGGCCCTTAGATACCCTCAAGGTTACTGAAGCAGACAAAAATCGTACTCAACTTTACCAACAAAACGCGGCTCGTAAGCAATTCGAACAACATTCCATAGACTTTAAGACCTTTATTGACGGGCTACAGCTGGATATCAATATCGCCGCTCCTACGCCAGAGCAGTTTTCTCGTGTCTCTCAGCTAACTCAACGCACGAATCAGTTTAACGCTACAACATGTCGATATAGCGAATCAGAGATACAGAGACTGTGTCAGACCGATAGCGGATATGGCTGCCGCGCTGTGACTGTTAAAGATAGGTTTGGGGACTATGGTCTCGTCGGGGTCATGATCTTCCAAAGACAGGCACACACATTAAATGTCGATAGCTTTTTACTCAGCTGCCGTGTCTTAGGTCGTGGAGTAGAACACCAAATGTTGAAGCATCTGGGTGAGGTTGCGGCCAATGACGGCCTGAATACAGTTACTCTAAACTATCGGCCCACATCTAAAAATTTACCAATTGCAGAATTCTTCACATCTGTTGGCCATTCCTACCAACAAGATACCCATGAAGGCTGCCAGTACGAACTCCCCCTAGAAGTTAGTCAAAATCTAAGCTTCAACTCCAGTGCCTCCACTCAACCATCAAAGGCAAAGGAAAACGTGCCTAGGGCAGAGCAAAACAATCCTATGGTTGCACAACAACAAAGCAAATCAGAACAATGGGCTCACATTGTTCATCATCTATGGCAGCCCATACAAGTACTTAATAACCTTACCGAGCAGCACCAGAGAAAACGCGCCCATGACGATAACTGGAGTGAGCCCAAAACAACCATAGAGAAAAAACTCAGTGAGATATGGAGTAAGGTTTTACGGATTGATAGAGTGAGTCTCAACGATAATCTATTTGACTTAGGTTGCACATCTTTACTCGCGGTAAACGCGTTTACCGATATCGAGACAATCTTGGGCAAGCGTTTACCGATATCAACACTTCTGGATGCACCCAACATAGCAACCTTAGCGAGCAAGATTAATCAGCATCAAGATCAGACATGGCATCCTTTAGTCACTGGACAAGTTGGTGGTAGTAAGCTTCCTCTCTACATCGTACATGGTGGCTATGGTGACATTCTAAGCACGGTAAAAATTGTTGCCCACCTAGATAATGAACAGCCAGTCTATATTCTACGAGGGATTGGACTAGATGGCCAACAACAACCATTACCGTCAATTGAAGCCATGGCCAGCGCTTACATTCAGGCAATTAAAGAGAAGCAGCCTCAAGGACCTTATCAATTAGTAGGGCAGTGTTCTGGTGGTATTGTTGCCTTTGAAATGGCACAGCAGCTCACCAACCAAGGTGATATTGTTGAATTTTTAGGTTTGTTAGACACGCCACATCCTCAACTGGAAAATCACTTTACTAACCGGCTACGATACTATTTTCATCGTCCCACCTACCGTCACCACCAATGGGATCGCAGTTATTACTTGTTTACAGGGATTTACTACCTACGTCATCTGAGAGTATCATTTAACTATCATCTAGACGAATTACGTAAACACACCTTGGTAGAGCAACTGCGGTATGTTGGCAGAAAGCTGAGTCAAATAAGCTCTAAACTAATAAATATCAAGGGTTTGACAACAGCTACCCAAAATATAGAGCAGCAAAATAAAGGTGAGATAGCTACCGACCAACTAGCACCAGTTATAACTAATACTCAAAACAATACACATCATTCATTAGCTAAGCAGAGACTGATCAAGGACGAGTTCTTCGAGGTTTTTCTGCGAGCTCAGAAGGACTATGTTCCAAAGACCTACACTGGCAATATCAACTTCTTCTTAGCTCTGCAGCAAAGCTTTGTACCTAAGCATCCTCCTTCATCATTAGCGTCCTTAAAGGCTAATCTAGGTCCCGTTCAAGATCGCAAAAAGCTATTATTTGGATGGGATACTTTAGTATCAAAAGGAAAGTTCTATATCTGGGATGTTGACTGCCCACATCCAGCAATGTTTGAAGATCCTTACATTCAACAACTGGGCAAGACAATACAAATAGCTCTTGATACTTCAAAAACCAGTCCAGAAATCAACAATGATAGTAAGCCAAAAGATATGGATATGATATCCACGGTCATATCCTAAGAACTGTTCCGGGCAGGCTGTTGCTAAACATTTTATTGATCTATCCCAGCATGAATCAAGTATTGTTTTTTGCCTGCCTCATGGCCTACTCGCCAACCAAAACTAAAAAACCATACAGCCAGATCAGCTTTACTACGAATTTGTAGCAGTCCCTTAATCAGTAAACGCCACGCCATCACACTTTTCGATAAAGGTCGAGGTGACATCCCAATTGCTTTATATCTCTCATAAAGAAAGACTTGACAGTGCGCATAGGAGTACGCTTGTTTATAGATTCCTACTAGCGAATGGCGTAGGCGATAGTGAACAATAGCCTCAGGGATATACTTAATACCCGATCCTTGCAGCTGAGCCTGTCGACAATATTCAAAATCTTCACAGGTAAACAACGTTTCGTCAAACCCTCCAATTTTCTCGTGAACCTCTCGCTTAACCCCCAAATTACAGCTCGCCGTATAAGGATAATCAGGAGATAATTTACTGTGCAACAAACCATCGGCTAACATTTCACGCTCCTGCCCCCCCAAACGAGACTTAATGACCCAAGATGGGTTGAGCTTTTTAAGTTCGCAACCACCCCCCACCAAATCGTACTTTTCCAGTGCCGTTCCCATCGCAGCAACCCAACCAGAAGCCACTTCATCATCAGCATCACAAAAGGCTATGCTCTCACTTGCCGCAGCGCTCACGCCTTGATTACGAGCATAGGCTGCTCCTTTACGTTCATAAGCCTCAATAATCCTCAGATGTGGGATCCTCTCCATATAATCTCTTGCAATTTCTAGGGTGCGATCAGTCGATCCATTATCTACAATGATCGTCTCCCACAATTTGTCCCATTGCTGCTGAACCAAAGCATCCAATTGTGCACCCAGCGTATCCGAGACATTAAAACACGGAATCACAACACTCAATTTCATACTACACACTCTCAAAAATTCATCTTGAGCCACCTCAAATCTAGCAGTCTTACACTAACTTGGATGCATCATGTTGCCAGAGGTGATAAAAGTTATCGATTTCAGCTTTACTACATTTTTTTAACTTGGGGAAATCGTCAGATTTGGTGCAGGTGTTCAGAGAGAAATTTCACAGCTTGCTTGAATTTCTCATAGAGCATTCCTTTTTTCTCTCTTATACAAAATCTTGACTGATAGCGCCCGGTATCGAAGGGCATGGCTTCGACGGTGAGCTCAGCCGAACCGCACAAGGGAGTGCCCCTACAGGATTATCCATTTTTAATCGGGTTTAGTGAATTCGGATTTGGTATTATTAGTAATCCACAACTTTTATATCTTTAGCGCCTAGAAAGTCACGCAGTATAGCTTCAGAAAATATACCAAGCTTTCCTCACTTTAAAACCAAGCATGCGACATGATCAGATAAGTGAATAATGCTGTCCAAAATATTGACTATGCATAATATGTTCGTCAATTCTACGAGAGTTAAAAATCGCTTTTTATAAATCTTTATTCCTCTATCGATCACTAACGGCGATAAGATGTCTGCGAACAACTATTTATCACCAATAAGGTCAGCTTTAACGCTATTCAACACCTGGGCAATGGATTGATGATAATTCTTTACAGAGAAGGTTTGCAGAACCTTTTTTCTTGTCTTATTCCAATCAACTTGATAGGCTGTTTGCTTGTAAATTTGAGTGATCGTGTCAGCCATTACCTCCGGTGAAGCTTCGCAGGCCCAAAAATCTACATTAGGATCAAAAAACTCTTTAAGAGCAGGAGTAGACATCGTCAAGGTTGGAATACAAAGTGTCAAAGATTCAATCAACTTATTAGGGACAGCTGCCCGTGCTTTCTCAGTGTCGCCAAAAATTCCAAGGGCTAAATCACAGTTTTCCACAAGGTAACGTGGCAATGAATCATCCGTGAATTTCAAGTCTTGGCGTAAGGTGACTACTTGTTTTAATCCCAGTTCCTCAATCTGTGTTTCGTAAGTATTGAGCAGATATTCTCGACCTTTAGGCGGAATACCAAATAGTTGACACGAAAATTTAACCTGGTTATTTTGCAGTTTGTGGAGTGCTTCTAAAATAGTTGGAATTCCATGACTAGGAATTAACGTACCCCACCAACAAATCCGTAAACAATTATCCTGAATAGTATTGTGTTGATATTCTGTTAGCTTAGATTCACAAAATAGTGGCGCGATCGCAATTTTATCTTCTACCAATTTAATATCAAAAATCTTTTCCCAATAGCTCAACTCATACCGTGACAGATGAATGATACGGTCAGCTGCTGAGAGAGCCAGCCGATCATGGGCAAATAGTAACTGAGCTGACTTGCTATCAGCAGAAACATCTTGCTTTTCACGTACCCGTGTGTCATAGGCTGATATATACATCTCAACAACTAGCTTAGTTTTAAACAAACGGCTAGCCCATATAACTGGAGTAATTAGATTACTATTTAGGGGCAGTAAATAAATAACATCCGCTAATGCTGCTTGAACAAATAAGTCAACCAAGTAGTAACTAGATAAAAGTATACGTAGAGCTTTTGTGAGCAGATCTTTTTTTTCACCCAGCTCATAGAAAAACTCAGGCGATATAAACGATATTCGATAGCCCGAATCCAACAGATATTTAAACAGATTTTGAGAACGATAGGCTCCAAAAACATTGCCATACAGTAAAATTTTGAGCCGTTTTTTAACTATCGCCATAAAGAACCCTACATACTTTTATTGGATCAATAACTAATTAGCATTAGGCCTCACATAACTGCTTTTCAGCTGCTCTAAAAGAATGCGTGGCGACTGGTCTGGAAAAGCTCCCAACAGCAGTATTTTCATACTGGCAGAAAACAACGTTTTAGGTTGTCTAAATAGTGATTTATCATGCATTAGGCAATTCCAGAGAAACTTAATGGCCAATAGGGACTTTTTTCGATCCCCATCAAAACTATTTTCTGGAGCATCCAAAACTTTGAACAATAAATAGCGATAGAAGTTAGCAATACACTTAGGCTTCAAATATTGAAGGTTTTCAGGCACCTGATCAAAAACTTGCTCAATAATCCGTAACCGGGTTTGCTCATGTCGGGTTAAGTTAAACGATTTAGAACTAGCAGAAATTCGATAAAGCACCTGAACTTCAGGAACCAAAACAAACTCATAGTCTTTCGCAAGACGGACCCACATCTCCCAATCCTCATTAGTCAATAGGGCTGTGTTAAAACCGCCAGCATCTTGAAATACCTGCTTCCGTACTAGAGGCGTAGAGCCAGACTCCAAAAAATTCCCAAGCAGCAGTTTCTGATAGACATTGCCGGTATATTTGGGGTGTCTGCCGTTACGCAAGAATGTCCCCGCTTCATCGATACAATCAACCCAGCTGTAGGCTACAACTGCTTGCGGAGATTGCTGTAATGCTGTCACCTGAGACATGAGCTTATCTGTAGTCCAGAGATCGTCTGCATCCAAAAAAGCAATAAAATCTCCAGAGGCATGACTTACTCCACGGTTTCGACTAAAGGAAACACCAGAATTTTCATAGGAGAAGACTTTAATGCGTTGATCATTAATTGCAGCAATTTTATCTAACGTAGAATCTTGAGAACCATCATTGACAACAATAACTTCAAAGTCGACAAACGTTTGCTTTAAAACTGACTGTAACGTCTCAGCAATCGTCCTTTCACTATTAAAAACAGGAACAATAACAGAAATCAAAGGCATCGGAATACCTCAATAGTCTTATGCGGACGGATTCGCTAGCTTTTTTCTTAACAAATAAAATGGGCTCAAAAAACCTCCAATAAAGAACACGAGTTCACACATGAGGACGACATCATCTCGAATTTGAAAGCGGTATTGCACTAAATGCCTGACTATGCGTTTTAGATTACCAAGAAATATACGACTGACAATAACAGGGACCTGCCATACACTGACATTGATTAATCGCAATTCGCAAATACAACTACCTACGGTATGAGAGAGCGAGAGTAATGCTTCTTTCTCTAGACGTTTTTGAGGAATATGATGATAAATATGCATATCGGGGTTATACCAAATTTCCCACCCCTGACGATGCATGCATATTGAAATCTCAAAATCATTTCCACCCCGGGTAGTGCGTTGTAACTGAGCCGGAACAGCCTCAAGCCACGCCTGTTTGTAAATGACTAACCCTGCACCTGGTGGCAAAATCAACACATCAGGTTGATAGAGATGGGGATTAGGCCCTCGCTCTTTAATGGCTAAGAATGATTTTATCCGTTCAAAGTTCTCGGGTGGCGGCACCTCAAAATCACCGTGAATTTGGCCACCATAAGCGCCTGCATGAGGATGCTGCGCTCCAAAATGATAAGCCGCTGTAACCCAATTTTGATCCGGAGCAGTGTCATCATCCAAAAAGCCAACCCACTTACCGTTAGCGGCTTCTACTCCACATTGACGGGCATAGGCTAATCCTTGTCTAGGTTCAGTTACATAGCGCAAAGGCATAGTCGTTAGCCAATTTAGTTGATAGCCTTCAATGACCGCAGCAGTCCCATCAGTACTGTTGTTATCCACAATAACGACTTCCCAGGCAAAGGAGTCAGAGATATTCTGAGAACGCAACGCATCCAACACCCTTGGTAATCGTTGCGCGCCGTTATATGTAGGAATAACAACCGTAAAATCAACCATAGTTCAGCATTGCACCTCTTAAGTCAATGGAGTTGGCTTAGATAAATAATATCCTTGCAGATATTGAATGCCTACAGATTGAAGCTGCTCCATAATCGCTTGGGTCTCCACGCCTTTAGCAACTAATTGAATATTACGCTGCTGACTAAAGTGAACCCAATCGCCTAATTTTGGGCTAGCAGAGACAACCATCCTGGAGCTGAGCTTCAAACAGTTTACCGGCAACTGCATAAGATCAGAGGAGATCTCTAAGTCATCGGGAATCTCATCTATGGTCACATATAATCCCAATGCCTTCATACAATGAACCAGCGTTGTCGCTGCTGCAAGGTGATTCATACACACCGAAGCCGGAATCTCAAAGTATAAACTCCCAGATTTGAGTTGATAACGTTCAATCTGTTCTTCTAAAAAGTGAGACAAACTAGGATCGCATACACTAACCGCTGACAAATTAACTGAGTAGGTTGCCTCCACAGGTTTAGCAGCTAATCTTCTACAAACTTGCTGAATGACACGACGGTCTAAGGTGCGCATCAAGCCATAACGTTCTGCCGTCGGGAAAAAGCTAGCAGGAGGCACCAATCTCTCCTCAGAAGAGTGACAACGCAAGCGCAATAAGATTTCATGATGGCAAGGAGTAGCTAGATTGTTGTCCAACGTTGTTGACGCGTCGAGAAAAACAATCGCCTGTTGATGTAGAACAAGTTGGCGTTCCTCAAATGCATCTGTTAAACGTTGTAGCCACTGCTGACGTTCAGGCAGTTGGGTCTTATCTACTCGATTTTGCCAAAAGTCTCGGGATGCTTTTTTTAGTAAAAAGCTAGGACTAACCACAGTACTGGTCAGCAATGCTCGCTCACAGGCAGTCACTGTGGTCAGATTATGCTGACGCGGCCCATTCTTTAGATAATGGAGAGCCAGTTTGCGCAAATCATTGGCTATGTACGCAGGTATTTTGAAAAGGCGTTGCCAATCTTTAGTGCCTAACCAACGAATATAAAATCGACTTAAACCAACACAGCGAAACAGTGAAACCAGATACTCTTGTTGAAGACGCTTACCAGGAATCTGATGATTCACTACCATGTTGGAGTTATACCAGATCTCCCAGCCTGCCCTCTGAATATGAAGCATGGCTTCTAAGTCTTCACTGGCAAGGCCAGCATTTTTACCTTTATGATTCAGAAATAGGCGCTCTGGGACTGCATCGAGCCATGCTGTCCTGCGAACAGCTAACCCAGCAGCTGGCGGCAAAATCTTAGACTTTGGATCATATAGATGGGGTTGATTACCCCGTTCAACAATGGCTAAAAAACACGCAATATGCTCAAAACCATCTGGCAAAGGACCTTGAAAATCACCATGAATTTGACTGCCAAAGGCCCCTGCTTGGGGATGAGCCTCAGCAAACTGTTGAACATTGCTCAACCAATCATGGGCTGGAATATTGTCATCATCTAGAAAGGCAACAATATGTCCATGGGCTTCGATTACGGCTCTTTGTCTAGCAAATGCTGCTCCCTGCTCCGCAACAAAACAGTATCGTAATGGATGCTCCTGAGGCCAGGTACTCTGGTAATCTGCCACTACATCGACGGTGCGATCGCAACTATTATTGTCACAGACAATGACTTCCCAATGCAGATCGGATACCCCTGCCTGCTGTTGAAGGCGCTCCAGCACCTGAGGAATACGCTCAGCACCGTTATAGGTAGGAATAGCAACGGTAATATCCAAACAAGGTTGCCGAGATTCAACCGAGGACTCAGTCGCCTTATTCGGTTGAGAATCAACGGTCATCATGACTAGAGGCCGAAGGTCTTATGTAACAACATTTAGTAAAAGCTGCGTTGCCTTTACCCAAAATTTCAGACATCAGATAACTACCAATTAGCTGCCATGGAGCAACCCAAAAAAGTGGACAGTAATTATCGAGCAAAGTCGATAAACGCGCAGACGCTCTATGGTGATGGTGGTTTGAAATATGTAGATTGAGAAATATCAAGTTTGATAGTCCCTAGATTCATTACAACACATGGGTCAGCCCAAGGAAAGTCACCTACAAGGACAGTCATTGACAGCAACTTCAAATGACTGTCGGGGGATAGCCAGCCCCACTTAATCAAAAAGAGTAACGTGCAAAGTCATCTTCATGGTTTTTACAGACTCCATTAGATCTATTTCTAAAACGGACCCAGCCATTCATACTGAGTCCATCCACCTTAAAACTTTTCACCACTTAGGATAAATATTGGCACAATCGGCTTTAATACCTGATTCGAGCCACGGGTTTCTAAGCGGCTACCCCCGGTTTGAACGACTTCTATATTTCTGACCTGTAAATCTGCAAAGCTCTCAGAAATTGCATAGAGCGATTGAAAATTTCCTGCTGTCACGACGAGCCGACCATGGGACGCAAGTTTATGCCAGGCGTCAGTTAAGAGAGGTTTTAGGTCTCGTCCACCTTCTACCAAGATTGAGTCAGGCGTATGGGGCAGGCTGTCGAAGCAGTCGGGAGCATTACCAACGACAACATCGACATTAGATATCTCAAACCGCTGACAGTTATTTTTGATCAGGGTTGCTACGTCCTCATCTCGCTCCACCGCCACAATTGAGCCCTGGGGACAGAGCAACGCTGCTTCTACCGTAATGGTCCCAGTGCCTGCCCCAATATCCCAAAGCACAGCCTTAGGTCCTAATCGGAGAGCACTAAGAATGGCCAATCGCACCTCACGTTGGCTCATGGGAATACCAGGTAGCTGCTCAAAAAAACGATCGGGAATACCGGGGGTAGCGTAGGGCCAGAGGGGCTCCATGGAAATCTGCCTTAAAACGCTGGAATAGCCTGAGGATAGCGCTGTTCTGAAAGTCTGACTAGGGTCTGATTACAGAGGAGCCATGATCGACCTGCAAAACCCTAACGGTTCGTAGAGAGGAATCTGCCAGACCACTCAGATGGGCACCTGCTGCTTGAGCTGTCTGTAGAGTCATCAGCACAGTCTCTGTAATTAGCTCTCCTGGCATGAGGCTAGGGATACCAGGCGGGTAGATAGAGACCGTATCGGCACTTAAGCGACCAATCACATTATCTATTTCGCAAACTTCTGTGGCAGCAAAAAAAGCCTCACGGGGAGAGAGCCCCGTCAATGGCATTTCCACATAGGGTTGAGCTTTTTTGACTGCACCTGTGGCAGGCAGTTGCAATAACCCTTGAACCAATCGCTCAATATCTTGGATCGAATTGCCAAGACTAATGATGAAGGTTAGCTGGTGCAATGTCGGTAATTCAGCCGTCACACCCCGTTCATGTAACCACATGTCGGCGGCAAATCCAGTCGTATCCATAGCAGAAACATCTACTGTCAGACGCGTTAGGTCTTGTTGAAAGCTGCCGTCAGACACATTCAAAACCGGTAGCGGACTATGACGCAACTGCTCACGTGCCGTTCTAGCCAGGGCAAGGGTTCGTTCCATCAGTGACCGACCATGGGTTGCCATCTGATGACGGGCGGCATCTAAAGAACCGAGCAGTAGATAGCTAGGGCTACTGGATTGGGTGATGCGTAGTGCTTGATTCAAACGGTTGCGATCGCATCGTGTTCCTTGCACATGCAGCAATGCAGCCTGGGTAAATGCAGCCAAAACCTTGTGGGCTGAGTGAATAACTATATCCGCCCCTCCACTGAGGGCAGATGGCGGCAAATTAGCATGAAACACAAAATGAGGACCATGGGCCGCATCCACAATCAAAGGAATGTCATAGCTATGGACAACGGCTGCGATGGCAGCAATATCGCTGCACACGCCTTCATAGGTGGGTGATACCACCAACACGGCCTTGACATCGGGATGATGATTTAGGGTGGCTGCGATCGCATCCGCCGTAACCCCCAAAGCCATTTGCCAACCGGGTTCGTAGGTTGGAGACACCCAAACGGGCATGGCTCCCGATAAAATCAGCCCAGAGAGTACTGACTGATGAGCATTACGCGGCACAATGACTTTGTCACCCGGCCCACAGGTGGCTAGCAGGGCTGCTTCAATGCCGCAGGTGGAACCATTGACCAAAAACCAAGTTCTCTCTGCACCAAAAGCTAGAGCCGCCAACCGCTGAGCCTCTAAAATGACAGACTCAGGGGAAAACAAGTCATCGAGTTCAGGCAGTTCAGGCATATCTACGCAGAAGACATCGCCACCAAAAACCTGCTGGTGCAACGAAGATATTCCGTGCCCACCTTTATGCCCAGGGGTATAAAAAGCAGCACCTTGTCGTCGTGCACAATCCTGCAAAGCAGTAACGAGTGGTGCACTGGCTTGGGACAGCATGGCAATTTTATCTGTGAATAAAATCAATCATCAAAAAAGCACCAGGGTTAGTGAGAACCCAAGTGCCTACTTTGACCAAATACCAAGAAGACTAACGCAATCAATCACTCAACAACAGGGCTAACTAAGCCCTTAGAGCGATCAACACATGACCAGCCTATCGTCGTATCTTTTTAGCCATGTTGCGGAACATATCCATGCTGGTGTCAGGTGCTGGACGAACATCTTGCTCTTGAGATGCAGCAGGGGCCGCTGGTGTAGATGCAGCAGACTCAGAATCACTAGTTGTAGGCACGTCAGCAGAAGCCGCTGCGGCAGGAGCAGGAGCTACAGGAGTACTAAAAGCAGAAGCACCAAAGCTAGCAGTTGCAGGCTTAACCGCTTCTCCTACTGCCTTGCTAGTGCTAGAGGAAATGCTCTTAACACTCTCCAGCTCTTCTTGACCTTTTTTCTTAGCGAATGTGCGACGGACTACGACCTCTTTCCGCATGAAGTCGATGTCACCAAAGGTTTTAGCTTCATCTTCGGTCAAAAAATAAGCCTCTTTTGGTTGAGGACCTTGATTTTTTTTGCCGCCCAAGAAATCAAATAATCCCATAATTCTTTTGTGTAACGAATGGTAGCCATTAGGTTGTTTTATATTAACTTTTACTAGCCGTTCTCAGAAACGTTATTTCTTTAAGTTTCGTAAAGACGTCGCTGAAGCTTTTTTCTTGATTATGCTGAAAGCCTCATGAATAAAAGAAATCCGGCTGCCAACGCAGACAGCCGGACAATATTTTCCAGAACCAATAACCGCTCGTTTATGAGCCAAAATTTATTTTGTTAAGCCAGTAGACTAGATGCATTGGTCAAAACATCTTCTACTGCTGACAAAGCAATTGCGCCTGAAAGTTGGCCAAGGGATGTATCAAGATTGATAGATGCGATTCCATCCTGTAAGGTCAATGCCCCGGTGGTGGAATCGATTATACTACTGGCCTGTAGGATGAGGTCATCAAAGGCAGCCGCCACTTCAAATTCCCCAAAGTCGCTGACAATATTGCCAGCAATTTCACCTGCATCAATCGTCAACTCACCCCTTAGATCTTCAGTCAAGGCACTTGCTAGTTGGCTAGCCAGAGGCCCCACCTCAAAGGTTGTTGAGAAATCACCAATCGGCAGACCATCAACACCCGCTGTAAATGCCCCTGAGCCCTCCGATAGAGACAGTTCTCCAGAGAAAGCTTCAAGCGGTAAAGCCAGAAGCGTACTAGGAATGGGTATACGCACAACACCCGCACTCCAATCTAGCTCAGCATCAACCCCTGCAAGCATGTCACCGGGTAGCTCAAACTGAGCATCCTCAGGAAATTCGATGCTGGTATCTAGAGCTCCAAACGGCGTTGTTAAATCAAGGTCGAGATCTCCCCCTGCAAAATCGATCGTGCCGACAAAGTCGCCAAGGGCTGTATCGATATCAACATTGAGAACGCCGTTGGCAAAGGGTAACGTCACCTCTGCGCTGGTAAACAGACTAGTTAGGCTGTCCGTCAAGGTCTCAGTGATGTCCAGACTCAAGGTATAGTCATTGCCATCAATGGTGACATCCCCTGTGAATTGACCGTCACTCAAACTGGCACTACCTGTAATCCCTGCTAGAAAATCGCTGGCATCTTCAAGCAGATCATCAAAGGCGTCATCAGAGAACTCGATGGTGAACGAACGCAGTATCCCGTCCTGGGTTAATTCTCCTGACAAGTTAGGACCATCAATTGTGATGGTGCCTGTACTATCAATCAGGTCTTCTACAAAATCCACCCCTTGCTCTAGAAACGGAGTAATTGATAGTTGACTGAGATCAGGAGCGATCTCGTTAATGAGGTCGCTGACATCAGTCAACAGCCCTAACAGTTCATCGTCTGATAGTGATGGCAGCATCACTTCAAAAAAGTCCACAACATCACTCAGAACATCGGCAATCGTCGCATCTTCGGGCAGTTCTGCGATGAAGTTAACAATATCCTCAACGACATCGCTGACATCGACAGTTTCAATATCAACTCCAAGATTCGTTAGAGTCTCCACCACCAGTGAAGTCGTTGAACCAACGACTTGATCAACATCTGCGATCGCATCATTCACAGAATCTGTAATATCTGCGATCAAGCTATCAAAATCGATATTTGGTAGTAATGCTACAAAAGCGCCTAAAGGATCGGCGCTTGAATCGTTGACGGTAGCTAAAGGCTGATTAAAAAGTGATAAAACGTTAGCGTCCACAGATGCTTCCCTATCCTGGTAAACAACTCAAATAGACACACGCCAAATAGGCGCGTTAAAGCGATTTTTCATTCAACGTTGCCCCCTTACAGTCTAGGGTAGACCTCGAAATTCAACAGCAATTCAAGCGACCCTAATCTAATGGAATGTCAGGTCTAGATTGAAGCCTATGGCTACCATTGTCTGATACGAGATCCCAACTGGTTTTCATCAATGACCAGTGTGGGTACAGATATTGAAGGTGCGCACAAAACACCATACTTAAGCAGCTATTGCCATTGCTGATTGAAGCGAAACACCGAGCTAGCAAGATTGATCTGCATCAACATTTTTCAGCTTCAATCTTCCAAAAGATCAGCAACAATCAATTACCTATTTCGAGTGAAGGGAACTTAATTTTAAACAAGCAGTAGAAGCCAAGTAGATAGCCGAAAGTAAACGTCCCCAACACCGCTGGTTTCGACTCCGCTCAACCAGCTAATTTAGAGAAATGAGGGCTGAGGCTTCGACGGTGAGGCTTCAACGATGAGCCCAGCCGAACCGCTCAGCCGAACTGCGGAGTCGTTCGCGAAGCGTCTCCCACGGAGATAGCCCAGATTGATGGATAGTTTTGTCTATTCACTTACTCCAGCCGACTCGCATTTTTAGCTGAAAACCCAAATCATTGATAGCTATATCTCACTGCGATGACGTTCTAACAGGTCAAGCAAATCTACTTGACACTGAATGGGCACTAAATCACTTAAAGGAAGAGATCGACGACCACCACCTAACTTGACAGTAATGTCCTGCAAAACTGCGACCACACCAGTTTCAGATAAATCACTGTCGGTCACCATCGGATAAAATTTTTCAGCCAGGGTAGTATGCAACGAGGTATCTCGAAGATACAAATGCCACTTGGCAACATCAATGTAAACTGTGTCGCCAATATCCGCCGCTAAGGCTTCAATAACTGCTGCCGCACCGGGGTATGCCATGGTAATTCTCTTTTTAGAGGAAAGTCTCTTGCATTAGGGTAAAAGGTCTGGCTACGGAAATGAACCGTTCGTAAAATGCATTAACAAAATTTTCAATTCATGACGATGGCTTGTCTGAGGGTGCCTCATGTGCAGAGTAGGATGCGATCGCAAATAACCAAACACCATGGACAACCAAAAGCCCCAGCCAAGGTAGCGTTAACTTGGGCAGCCATGGCAGAGTCCCTGGAATAAAACCATGAAAAAACCATAGCCCCGAGTTAAACGCCGTAAACGCCGCCACATGCACAGCAAAATTGATTCTATCTTCTAATTTTCGATAGGCCGGGTCATTACGATCAGGTTTTCGTGGCCACTTAGGAGGCATAGAACACCAAAAAATATGTCATGGATCAATAGTATAGTCCCCCGATTTACCACCAGTTTTCTTCAGCAAACGAATATCCTCAATCTGCATTGACTTTTGTAGTGCCTTGGCCATGTCATACAGGGTTAATGCCGCTACAGAAACCGCTGTCAACGCCTCCATTTCCACACCTGTTTGGCCTGTCGTCTTCACCGTCGCTTGAATTCGATAGCCCGGTCGCTCATCATCAGGTTCCAACGAAATCTCTACCGTTTTAATTGGAAGAGGATGACACAGAGGAATTAAATTAGACGTTTGCTTAGCAGCCATAATGCCAGCAATTCGAGCAGTCCCTAACACATCCCCCTTAGGTACATCACCTGCCTGAATTGCTGCCATCGTTTCAAGCGCCATACGCAAATACCCCTCAGCCACAGCCGTACGGTGAGTCATCGCTTTGCCAGACACATCAACCATTTGAGCCGCCCCACCTCCATCCAAATGAGTTAAGGACGACTGCCTGGATTGATAGGGTACAGAGCCAGTGCCAATCAAAATTGCCATAGAAATCTTGGATAGCGTTGCAACAGTGTGTTAAAGTTTAATCCTGTTAGAGCCTGTAGCTCAGTGGACAGAGCACCTGGCTACGGACCAGGGTGTCGGGGGTTCGAATCCCTCCAGGCTCGTTAAATTGTCGAATGTGGTGTGGCATACACATCTCTACCACCTCTCAGTGAGAACTGAATTGAGTGGTTGATGTCTTTGCTAGACGTAGTGATAAAGATGACTAAACCTACAAGAGTCATTAAGCTAGCTACACCAAAAATATCCCTATAGCTAGCTAAATCAGCAATTTGCCCCATTACTGGGCCCGCTAACGCAATCCCCAAATCAAATCCTGTTAAACAGAGACCAAACATCAAGCCACGGTCAGCGGGCGTTGAGCGATCGGCCATCAGAGCTGCCACCATAGGAATTAGCATGCCACCGCCCATACCTTGTAAAGCAGCAGCAAGCAACACTGCAACTTCACTCTGGGCAAGCCATAGCGCCATCATAGAAATTGAATAAAAAATTAGTCCAAGGGTAATAAACGGTCCACGACCATAACGATCAGATGCCTTGCCGACTAAAAGACGAATCACAAAACTTGAAACTGCAGAAGCTGTGTAAATCAGACCAATATTGAGAGCAAAGTTTGACTCACGGGCATATAGCGGCACAAACGTAGCTAATCCTCCAAAAGCTAGCCCCACCAAAAATAAAATTATGGCTGGCACCCGCACAGCTGGCAGCAGCAGCAACGACCAAAAAGCAGTTTGACGACGCGATAGTATCCTCTCTCGTTGCGGCTCCGCAATCGTAACAGCGCACACCAATCCAATTGCCCCAAGAATCGCCATTAAAAAAAATACCTGAGCAAAGCCTGATCCAGCTTGTAAATAGCCCCCCAAGGCAGGTCCTATAGCCATACCAATCGGATTAACAAGACTCATATAGCCAATTAGCTCTCCTCGCTGCTGAGGTGGAGCAAAATCCGCGACTAGGGCACTGTAAGCGGTCACAAAAGCAGCAATACTTAACCCGTGAAATGCCCTGAATAACATCATCAAGGCAATTGCTGACTTGATACGCCAAACATGGCTACCCAACGAAAACTGCCATATCTTTTCAGGAAAAACAGGTACTAGCCAATACAGTAAGGGAGCGACAGCAATTGCCATCAAACCTAGCAATAACACCGGCTTACGACCACGTTCATCAGTTATACGGGCCATCATTGGCCGCATCGTCAATAAACCAATGGCAAAACTCGCCATCACCAACCCAATTTGCTGACCCGTTGCACCAAACTGCTCAATATATAACGGTAACGCAGGCAATAGCCCTGCCAATCCAGCCCAAAAACACAGCCCAGCGACAAACATCACTATCAAGTTTCGTCTCAGGGTCGGCTCTAAAGTAACAAATACGTTCAAAACAATGCTCCTTAACGGAAGATGCGCCCACCAGGTGTAACCCAAACAGCAAACGATATACAACACGCTTCGTGGCAAGAGTTCACAGCTTTCATTGCCAACGAAAGCGTTTGCAATTACGGACCAACGTTACACTGATTTTCCTGACAGACCAATGTTAACGATTGTAACGAATTCTATAAAAGGAACGGCCACCTTCGATGCGTCTTATCGCTATCGCTATCGCCTCACCCGATCATGGTTAACCGAGGGCCAAAATCTACGTCAGGTCACATTTATTATGCTCAACCCCAGTGAGGCCGATGCAGAAAAGGATGACCCCACCATTCGAGCCTGCTCACAATTTGCCCAAAGATGGGAATATACCCAATTAAATATAGTGAACTTGTTTGCCCATCGCACCTCTCAACCGTCAATTTTGAAGCACATCAACGATCCGATTGGCCCAGAGAATAATCGTTACTTACATGAAGCATCTGCAACAGCGGACGCCGTGATTTTGGCCTGGGGCAATTGGGGCAGCCTGCTCAATCGACACCAAGATGTCCTAGATTTACTTGCCATCCATCACCATAAGTTCTACTGTCTAGCCCGCAACCAATCGGGCCAACCTCGCCATCCTTTATATATCAAACGGACTACTAGACCGACACCTTGGCAGCAAAATTCCTAAAGACAGACTAAGAGATAAAGCAACCCTTCATTCACTCAAAGTGCAGAGGCTTCCATTACGCAAGCATTTAAAATTCTTAACCTTACTTGCAAAGTAATTTAACTTCTTTTTTGCGAAAAGCTTAAACACTTAAAATTGAGGAGCATATAAAGAGATACAGTGTCTAACCTTTCCTGACCGAAGCTACCTGCCTCTTGGCCATAGCTAATATAGCTAGAAAATTTTACTGAATTACGATTCCAACGTTCAACAAATTCTATATGGAATGGAAATACTGTTTTCAACCAGTAATCCTCAACCATAAAGTCAATGCGTCTAATACTTCTGGCACCTTAACTAACTAAATCCTACACATGGACTTCCTTAGATTTTTTGATGCTTGTGATCCCAGCCGCACTCTAATCATCAGTAAGCCAGAGGATCGGCAATATTATGTTGATTTTGCTGAAGTTCGTGGGGGCAAAATTATCGAAGCAATTGAACGCACCATTGCACTTAAATCATTTGGGGGAGAATCAAGCTGCCAGCTTTTTACAGGGCACATTGGCTGTGGGAAATCTACCGAGCTTCGTAGGCTACAAGCTGACTTAGAAGAGCAGGGTTTTTATGTAGTTTATTTTGAATCCTCGCAGGATCTTGATTTAGCAGATGTAGATGTTACGGACATACTATTAGCAATTGCCCATCGCATCAGCATCAGACTTGAGAATATTGGGATTAAACTCAAGCCATCTTATTTTGAAAAACTGTTTAAGGAGGTTTCCGAACTTCTGCAAACACCTATTGAATTTTCAGAATTCGAATTCTCTCTCCCTATTGGGTTAGGAAAGCTGACAGCCCTGACAAAAGAGAGCCCCAAAACCCGTGGACGCCTCAGGCAATATCTTGAACCACTGACAAGCAGCATTCTAGATGCACTGAATCAAGATGTCCTTGGAAAAGCCAATCAAGAACTAAAACTACAAGGCAAAAAAGGCTTAGTTGTCCTCGTTGATAGTCTGGATCGAGTTGACAATAGAGTGAATGATGCAGGACGACCTCAACCTGAATACCTTTTCATTGATAGAGGCGAGCAACTGCGCAAACTAAATTGTCATGTTGTATACACAATTCCGCTATCTTTAACCTTTTCTAACGATCACCAGACGATGATCAATCGATTCGGTGGCGGAGTACTGCCAAAAACTCTGCCAATGGTGCCAGTTCGTCTGCGCAATGGCGATAAATGTGTAGAAGGAATGAATCTACTACGCCAGTTAATTATGGCCAGGGCCTTTCCTGATGCAAAACCTCAAGAATATCAGAGTTTAATCTCAGAAGTTTTTGACGACACAACGACACTAGATAGGCTTTGCAACATTAGTGGTGGGCACGTACGCAACCTTCTAGGCATGCTTTATACCTGTCTGCAAGAACAAGATCCTCCCCTAAAGCGCACTACCCTTGAAAGAGTGATTCGAGAATATGAGGACCGCCTAAAAATGGCTATTACTGAAGATGAATGGCAACTTTTAAATAGCGTAGAAGAGAATAAAATGGTCAGCGGAGAGAAAGGATATCAAATCTTGCTTAGGAGTCTTTTTGTCTTTGAATATCATGACAAAGATGGAGGTAGGTGGTTTGACTTAAATCCATTAATCAAGTCAAATAACCAAAACACTTGACAAGTTATCTGACTTGATTCAACTCTAAGCAGGAGACATAAGCACTAATTCAGTTTCTCAATGGTGACGTTTGACAACCAATTTTCATGAGTAACCATGAACCAGGCCAAGGACTCAGTCAATCTCTCAGAAAATAACAAGCGTTCTTTAGAAAAACTAGCTAGAACGTTGCGCTTAACTGGTGGTCGAAGATTTGAGCTAATCCTTGCCCGCTCAAACTATGCACCTTTACGAGAGCAAATCCTGCAGCAGTTACACCAACAGTCTGCTGTATCTATTCAAACTCTACAGTTACCCAAAACTGCTAGGCAGTTATACACACGAATACAGTACAACTTCCAGGACCAAATGCCTGAGGCTTTATGTATTTTAGGTTTGGAGTCCGTAGAGAAATTAGAAGAATTACTATTATCAACAAATCAAGTACGAGAAGAATTTAGAAAGAATTTCGGATTCCCAATAGTGATTTGGGTAACGGATGAGGTTTTAGGAGAAGTCATTAGATTAGTCCCAGATTTTCATAATTGGACAACTCCAATTACTTTCGATTACAACCCACAGGAACTAATTGAACTCTTAGAAAAGCGTTCCGACCAATTATTTCATCATATCCTGAACACGGCCACAGAATATCCTGCAGAAGAAAATTTACTCAACTCTGCTTTAAACTCGCAAGAAATCAAGGAAAACTTTCAAGCAAAACAGGAGTTAGAAGCACTTAATCACCCACTATCTGATGAGATCATTGCCACTTTGAAGCTGGGCATTAGTCGTGAGCATTATAGGCATAACCGGTTCGATAAGGCAGAAAGAAATTATCAGTATTGCTTGGCCCATTGGCAAAATCTGAATGTTACCGAAAAACAGGGCATCGTCAAATTTCATCTAGGGCTTTGCCACAAGCGTAAGTCTGAGATGGAACCTACTAATGCCCAACCCAACCTTCAACAAGCAGAAGTCTATTTCAAACAATGCTTAGAAAGTTTTACATCTGCTAATCGTCCAGATTTAGTCGCTTGTTTCATCGGGCAGTTAGGTGAGACCTTATTGCGCCTAAAACGGTGGAACGAGCTAGACGTACTAGCCCACAAATCACTCAACCTCCATAAGCCTGGTCAACCAAACGCTAATAATGCAAGACTAGCAAGAGACTATGGATTTTTATCCCAAATATCTTTGCGAAACAACGATTGGGAAACAGCCCAGTCATACGCAGAACAGGCACTACAGGCCATTCAACTAGCACCTATATCACAACGTAAGCATCGAGCTTTATATCAGCTAGCTTTAGCAAAAGCGCTACAAAACCAAGGACAAGTATCCGAAGCAGCCACCTGCTCAGAAGGGGCAAGACAAACAATTAGATCATTATCTGATCCAATACTTCGTATTTCTATATTGAAGCAGTTACGTGAATTATTTATTGCACAACATAATTATTTGAGTGCTTTTGAGGCAAAGCAAGAACAACGTTCTATAGAAAGTCAGTATGGTTTACGAGCGTTTATTGGTGCAAGTCGGCTACAGCCAAGTCGACAGCTTGGTTCTACTATGATTCTTGGGGAGTCTAACCCTGAAAAAGTTGCTCAAGAAATTTCTGTATCTGATCGACAGCGAGATATTGACAAATTAGTCAACAGAATTGCAAGGGACAATTTCAAACTGACAATTATCCATGGACAGTCTGGTGTAGGTAAAAGTTCAACTGTAAGAGCAGGACTAATTCCCACTCTTCGTGATCGCATCATTAAAACTCGTGATGTTTTAACCATTACCCTACAGTACTACAGTAATTGGGTGGATGATTTAGGATATCAATTGTGTGATAATTTAAACCGTCATGAAGAAGAAGTAACTAATCCTCTAAACTCTGGAAAGTCAATTTTAGAACAGCTAACGCAAAACCAATATCGATACATTAGCGTTCTAATCTTGGATCAATTTGAAGAGTTTTTTATTGGACATTCTAATCAGGAAGAAAGAAAGAACTTCCTAAAATTCTTAAGCTGTTGTTTTAAGATTCCCTACACTAAAGTCATTATTGTAATGAGAGAAGATTATCTCCATTACTTACTAGAGTTTGAGCATCTAGCCACTGATGATTACTACATCACGAATGATATCTTGAGTGCAGCTCACCGTTATGAAATCGGAAATTTCTCACCGGAAGATGCAAAGGCAATTATTCAGAGTCTCACAGAAAGAACCCAATTTAATCTTGAACCTGCATTAGTCAATATACTTGTCAGAGACTTAGCTGGTAGTACACAGCAGGTGAGACCAATTGAGTTACAAATAGTCGGAGCTCAACTCCAGACAGAGAGTATTACCACCCTAGACGCATATAATGAAAAAGGGCCCAAATCTGCTCTAGTTCAACGTTATTTAGAAGAGGTCATTAAAGATTGTGGTCCTGAAAATCAGCAGGCCGCTAATTTAGTATTATATCTTTTGACAGATGAGAATGAGACTCGTCCTCCAAAAACCAAAGATGAGCTGGAAAGTGCATTAAAAGCCCTCGCACAGAATCTGGCAACTGAAGCGACTAGATTAGATCTAGTGTTGAA
Source organism: Adonisia turfae CCMR0081 (assembly GCF_011009555.1). Classification (GTDB taxonomy): domain Bacteria; phylum Cyanobacteriota; class Cyanobacteriia; order Phormidesmidales; family Phormidesmidaceae; genus Leptothoe; species Leptothoe turfae. The sequence goes on from NZ_QXHD01000004.1 coordinate 349,433, forward strand.
AATCTTTGTCAAATCAGGCTTAGTCTTTTTATTACCTTCTTTGCCAGCCAATCGTTATCAACTAGTCCATGATTACTTGGTGTCTTACATTCGTCGTCAGCAAACACCTCGCATTAGTGAACTTACAGCTGAACTTGAGGAAGAACGGGAGCAACGTCAAGAAGCTGAGAAGCAACGAGATGAGCTAAAGGAACTAAACAAAAAGTTAGAGGAAGAACAAGCTCAACGGCGCAAAACCGAGTCGGACTTACAGCGAGCACAACAGCGTATTCGCAGAGGCACTATCCTTTCAGCACTAGCGATTAGTGGAGCTATTATCGCAGTCTCTTTTGTATACGCAGGCTGGAACAATCGAACAGTACGTATACAGTTACAAGGTTCTGAGTTGGATCGTGACTCCATTATTACACTACAACAATTTGAATCTGAACCATTAGCATCCCTTGTTAATGCAATGGTTTCTGGACAGAGTCTGCAAAATTTGATTAACCAAAGTCTCAATATAAACAAGAATCAGAATTCTTTAAACACAATGCCCGCTTATGGGCCATATAACACTTTGCAATTTATCCTGGATAATATTCGATCAAAAAATCAAATCCGTGGGCATCAAGGTGATGTTTACAGCGTTATTTTTAGTCCTGATGGCACTCAACTTTTATCTTCATCTGAAGATGGAACAGTGAAGCTTTGGAACATGCAAGGCACTGAACTAGCTACCATTGAAACCTCTCCAGAGAGGATACCAGTGCTAAATGCTAATTTTAGCCAAGATGGTCAACTTATCGTTACAGCTTCTAAAAATGGCGCCGTCAAAGTCTGGGACACTCAGGGTCAACTAATTGAGCAATCATTGACTCATCATCAAGCTGCAGTTAACAATGTTAGCTTTAGCCCCAATAACAATAGATACATCGCAACAGCCTCAGATGATAATACCGCTCAGATTTGGGACTTAGAAAGTAATAAGTCAATTGTCCTAAACCATAACGCCCCCGTTAAAGACGTCAGATTTAACCCTGATGGAACAATACTTGTAACAGCTTCAACCGACGGTAAAGCACGGTTATGGGACATTGACGGCAAACAACTTCAGATGTTACTGGATCCTTCAGATAGCAGCAGTTCATCCCCTCTTCACGGTGCTAGTTTTGACCCAATGGGTGAGTTTATTGCAACAACAGCTGAGGATGGAGAGGTGAAGATCTGGGAACTTGAGAATAGATCAATCCTCCAAAGCTTTAGAGCTCATTCACAACCAATATTAGGCTTAAGCTTTAGTCCTGATGGAACTTTCTTAGCTACTACATCTGCTGATAGAACAACTCGTGTATGGAACTTTAAAACTGGTCGCCGAATCGATGAACTTAAAGGCCATTCTCAAGAGATTTTTAGTGTGAATTTTAATCCTCGACAAAGTCATATTCTTGCAACAGCTTCTGCCGATGGCAGCATCCGTACATGGAATATGAGCAATAAAGAAATAGCCGTTCTTCAGCATGAAGATAATACTTCTTTTCGATCCATACAATTTAGTAATAGCGGAGAGCATCTTGCAGCAGGGGCATTAGACGGTAGTCTTTATTTATGGAAGTTTCAAGATCCCAATCCTATATCAATAGAACAAGGTTTCACAGTAGATTCAGCTGATCGATTTGAACTGCGTGACCAATCACCAATTTATAGCCTTCGGTTTAGTCAAGATGAGAAGTTAATTGCAGCTAGCTCGGAAGATGGAACAATTGTAATTTTCGACCTTCCAACAAAAGCCATCAAAGAAGAAATTTTAGTTAATCCAGAACTTGGAGATAAGCATAATCCTGACGATAAAATTGTATGGGATGTGGACTTTAGCCCAGATAGCCAGTACATTGCGACTGCTAGCAATGCCAATGGAAAACTGAAAATATGGGATTTGAATGGCAATCTCATTCAACAGGAACAAATGAATGATGCCGATGCACCACTCCTAGCCATAAGATACAGCCATGATGGTAGATATATTGCTGCGGGCGGGGCCGATGGCCAAATAACTATTTTAGATATTGAAAATAATAGGATAATCAAAGGCTCTAACGAGCAACCATCATCAGTTTTAGACTTGAGCTTTACGCCTGACGATAACTTTTTGGTAACAGCTTCGGCGGATAACTCAGTTTCAGTATGGAATTTGTTTGATAGTGAACAAAATCTAGAGCTAGAAAAATCATTTAAAGCTCACATCAATCCAGTGCTTGGAATTGACGTGAGCATTGATAATCAAAAGATAATAACTTCTTCAGAAGATGGCAATATTCGATTGTGGAGCCTACAGGGGAAACTACTGGCAGAATATAGTAGTTATCGTGATAAACCTGTACGTAGCGTTCAATTTCTACCTGATGGCAAACACCTAATATTTACTGCCGATAGCGGGCAAACATCTATATGGCAAATTGACTCCAGTTTAGATGATTTATTAAAACGCGGTTGTGACTGGCTTGATCACTTCAAATATGAACGAAGAAATGTACAAGCTCGACTCAAAATGTGCGAATAGAAACACAGATAAGTCAGACGCATAAGCTTAAATTTTTGGCTCTACCTGTTTCAATATGCTAACCATAATTCACATGCCTAGAATTCATTAAACTCAGGGGCTTCAAGTATTTGGAATGACTCAAAATGTTCATAGTGAATATTTGAATACAGGGAGCGGTAAACCCAAATTTCTAGCAACAAAAGTACTGTACAATCTGCCTTTAATTTTTTTTACCAATTACCCCAGTTACCCCAATTACTCCAATTAGGCCAATCACTCCAATTAGACCAGTTATTCCAATCACTCCAATTAGGCCAATTGTTCCATTGAGATATTATGCCTTTAGAGTCTTCAGAATTAGAATCACTATAAGAATCGAGTGCTTGAGTAGCAAGTTTTTCTCTAACTCGAATAACTCTAGTTGGCACAGATGGTCTATCGGATTGGTTCGTAGGGTGAAATGCTGCTGAATTCTCAGCAATGGCTGATTTAGACCCAAGCAGACTCACTGCCACTATACATGCAGAAAGTGCTTTAGCCAACTTAGTCCATATATGCGAATGGAAACTCATGAGCTATGGTAAACCTGTTAATTCCAGCCTTCTTTATCTTAACTTCGATTCAAAGATTGAACAGAAATATCAGCAATACTTTGGAAAACAGTATGATGGTTTTTGCATGTGAAGTAAAAACAAGACTCTAAGCGTTTTTCCTACAAGTTTTTGACATTGGTCTCCTAGCAAGATCCCATTATTATGCTCCTCCCATAGTAGTTTTTCAGGAGCAAAGTCTAAATAATCTAAAGGAGGCTAAATCACTTGATCTCAAATACTAAGAAAATTGATACAGCCAGGCCTACGCATATCTTTAAAGAATCATTACTCATCAGAAGGTGATGGACTAGGCGGTGGCGCATCACCCCAATTACTCCAATTATTCCAATTCCCCCAATCATTCCAATCATCCCATGGAGTAGGATCTACCACAGGATCAGTATCAGAATTGCTATCTTTACTCGATAAATGAACAACCTGCTGGCGAATCCTAAATACTCGTTGTCTAACTGACAAATCATTAGGACTATCGACCGATTCATTAGCAGCCTTAGCTATTTGATTGGAGAACAAGCACATTGTCACAGCCATTAATGCAGCTCCAATAGCATTTAATGGTTGGCGAAAATACTTCTTATTCATTGGCTAGATGCTTCCCTGATGCTAAAAACTAGATGAACCTGAAAAACGCGTATAGCTTATGAATGCTCAAAACTCTCAAAACTCAACTGATTTAACTAATAGACTCCCCGAATTATAGATAGAATTGCATAATAGTTATTTATGCACTCTATCTATTCGCCATTTGGCAAACCAAGTTGCTGTTCCAGGTCTTTGAGAACTATATCTGTCAAGATTTGCGTTGTAAGCTTACAGTACATTGTCTCAGCAGACGTAAATGTGCCATTTTCAAAGTACTTATTAGACGGTGCTCCACCACCACATACAGAAAAATATTGGCACTGTGTTTTACAAAGCTCCACTCCTGCACGAATATCGCTATTTATCCTCTGGAACTTCTGCGTTGCATAAATGGACTCAAAGTCGTCTTGTAGAATATTACCAAACACAAAGTCTCCATAAACCTCACTTTTCATCGATAATAGCTCAGGGGAAAAAGTCGATACATCTCCACTATGAGAAATATTGAGCATCGTAAAAGGCACATGCTGACCTTTTGTAATATCAGCTTTTCCAACAATAATATTTCGAGTCTGCTCAAACTCACGTATCTTCAAAGTTTCTGGATTTTGCTTTGTGAGTTCCAGCAATCTTGTCATAAAATCTCGATATCGAGCTAGTGCTTCATTCCCTTCCAGAGAAGACGTCTCATTTGTACCTTCCTCTTCGTCAACATTAAATCCAACATGTCGAATCTCACTCTCAACAAAGAAATCAAAGATTTCATCAGGGTAGTCTAACGATGCACTAGTCAAGACCGCTATCACATGCAACCCAATTCCGTTCTCCTGTAGCAATTTAACACCCCGCATTACACCACTATGGGTACCCAGTCCTTTTCGAGTTACCCGATGAGCATCATGCAAAAAAGCAGGGCCATCTAAACTAATACCTACGTTGACATGATAACGCTTGAATAAATCACACCAACCATCATTAATAAGAGTGCCATTGGTTTGAATTCCATGCCTGATCTTGACTGGCTCAGCATTCAGTTGGGTATTTATCTTTTCAATTCGGCTAAACGCTTCCTCATAAAATTCTACTGGCATCGTTAAAGGCTCACCAGCATGCCACACCACAGTAAAACCTTGATCAACTAAGTCACTCTTGAAAAGCTTCTCAAATAGTGGATTTAGTAACTCTAGCGAAAACTTCAGTTTGAGATGCCTATCTGGCAAGTAGCAATAGTCACAGTCAAGATTGCAGAACGTTGTTGGCTGAATAACAACCAACTTCACTGGACCAACTTCCAACTGCTCAGAGGGTCTTTCAACTAATTGACGAATCGATTTTTGGACAAAAGAGATCATAATCGCCAACAGATAACCATTAGTAAGGCACACCACCTTAATTTTACTGATAGTTGATTACTATGGCTTACTGAAAGATTAGACATTTAGCTACATAATGCAATACTATTCATACTTCATCGCCAGTCACACGTAAAAGAGATAATTCTCCTACCAATAATGGCGTATATCTGAAGAACAAAATCACGGAAAACCAAAACTTCCAATAGTTATCGATGAAGTGTAGTGCGCCACTTAGACGAAAGTATAATGGCCTGTATACTTAATAAAAATTCAGAATTTGCGGACTGACGTTGTGAAGGCTTCGACGTGTTACTCCAATGAACGTTTAAGGCTAAACCCATCCCAGAATACGCCCTTGCTTACCGTCTTAGCCCAAGTAAACTCGATACAAAACTTAGCCATAGTGCATTAGAGCTGTTATGACACCACAGAAAGCGTCCGTAGTAGCAAGGTTCCCTCCGGAAAATTAGTGCTTCAATAGAAATGATATGCAGAGTTCTCAAGCAGTAGGCAGTTATGCAGGACCATCATCATGAAACTATCTATTTGGATTTATACAGCTGTATTGTCTAGCACGTTGGTGCTTCCTATGTTGTCCAAAGGGATACAGGTAATCAGCACCAATGAAGTACAGGATCTAGCGGTGAATTCTTATGGATTCTGTGATGATCCTGTCAATGATCCTTCAGGCTGTAGAGCATCCTAGGGTTTGAACCTAAGAGTTAACGGGATTCTGATTTTTTATTGGGCAAGATGCGATCGCAAAATTCTTTGATTTTTTTGATTTCCCCTAAGCTTTCTCTTTCAGAAGTGTTCATCTCCCCAATATTTTGTTGAGTATCTTTGCTATAGCGACTTTCTAAAAAAGGCATTGCGGGCCGACAACCATTTGAAATTAGCATTTTGAGTAGTGCACGATTCTGATTGCGCTCATTTATCTCTAGCTTAGATAAGTCCCATAGCTCCCAAAGCAGAACATCCTCATCTGAGCTCGATGAAACTATAAACTCATTGCCATTAGGAGAAAGATCACTATTTTTAGGAGCAAACTCAACACTCGATACAGCTCGTTTATGGCGCTCCAATACTGAAATCAAATCCCCTTGGGCTGTCCAGAGCCTAACGCTACCGTCTTGACTAGATGAAGCCAAAAACAGCCCATCACCACTAAAGCTCACTTTAGTTACTGGATCAGTATGTTCATTCAGAGTTCTAATCAATTCACCTGAAGCATTCCAAAGATTAATCTTGCCATCTTTGCCACCTGAAGCGATGATGCCATCCTTAGCAGGTTGAATCGCAACCGTTAATACACTGCCTTCATGCTTTTCTTCAGTTAGCAATTGCAGTTTCGGCTTCTCCCCCAATATTCCTTTTTTAGGCATTTGCCATAGATAAATTCCTCTGCCAACAGCATCACTTTCTGCACGAGTGCTAGTAACCAATTGCTGATTGTTCTGACTAAATGCAACACCAGTCACATCGTTAGAATGTTCCAGTGTTACGTATCGGTAAAGTTGCTCACCCTCAAATCTCCAAAGTTTTAGGGTTCTGTCAGTTCCTACCGAAGCTAACCACTGACCATCAGGGCTAAAGGCTAAATCTAAAACTTCCTCCGAACTAGACTCTTCATCCATCGGATCAGAATGGGCATCCAAGACCTGTATCGGCTTCTCTGTGTCAAAATCTGGTTTCCAGAGCCTGATTTGGCCATTAGAACCACCTGCTGCCAGTATCCTGCCATCGGGACTATAGTCCACTGCTAGTACTTTGCTATCTTGTCCAAATGCAATATGAAATCGTGGAGTACCATCAGGTCGCCATACTCTAACAGTCTTCCTCCCACCTGAAGCAATCATTCTGCCATCAGGTCGTAAGGTTACGTCATACACATCACTGTTGTGAGGTAATGGTTGAATTGGACTATCGATATTCCAAAGCCGAATATCGCCACTATCACTCGCGGAGGCTAATACCGATGCATAACCAAGCGTAGCTTTTGGAGAAAAAGCAAGGCTAGATATTTCATCTTCATGACCTTCAAAAGCCTCTATTTGAACACCCTTATCTCGCAACCACAAACGCACAATCCCATCCGCACCTCCTGTAGCTAGTACGTCATCTTGAGGGCCAAATACTACCCTATACACCGGACCTTGATGGCCTCTAAGAGTATGGACTAATTCTTTACCTTCCTTTCCACGAGGATTCCAGAGCTTCACAGTGCCGTCAAAACTAGCAGATGCTAACGTTCTTCCATCAGAACTAAACACAATTTGATAGACATCACCGTCGTGATCCGCCAAACGACGAACAGTTGCTTGCTTAAGGCTTTGAACTTGAACAACACCGCCGTAGCCTGAAAAAGCTAGCAAAGAACTATCTGGACTAAAAACTAACGTAATGAGATATCGGAGATTTTCTGGTACTTCATACAGAAAAGTATTGATCAACCTGACAAAAGGTAACCCTTCAGGATTATGGCTAATTTCCCATAAATGAACTAATCCTTGAGCATCAGCTGCTGCCAAGTATTTGCCATTAGGACTAAAGACAAGGGTTGAGACCGGTGCTTTACCTTGATACTCAAAATTAATCAGAGTAGAAAATCCATCATATCGAGTCCACAGAAACACTTGGCCATCTTTCCCTGCCGAAGCTAGATACTGACCACCTGGGCTAAAGGCAATGCGATTAACACGATCGCGATGTGATTGAGACAAGACTTTAGTTAGTTGCCCAGTACATCCCCACAACTTGATAGTTCCATCTTCATCACCTGTTGCTATATCGCTTCCATATGAGCTGTAAGAAACTGTTCTAAATGCCTTTGATGGAATACCACCTTTATCTATATTAAATCTTGTAGCATTTTGCGAACATGATTCTCCTTGATCATCTGTCTCTTTTCTCAACCCCCAAAAACGAACAGTTTTATCAACACTCACTGAAACTAATTGCTGACTATCTGGGCTAAAAACAACAGAATAAACTTTCCCATCATGGCCCTCTAAACGATTAATTTCACTAAGATTAAGGGCTGTTCGATGTAGTACAGTTGTCGCTTTTGCCTGCAAATCAGGACGCAAAAGTCTCACAAACAAGTAGTGATGGTTAACCCGTTCTCCTGCCTGTAAGCCAGTCACTAAGGCATCTAACCCCTTAAGATTATCCAAGGATTTTACTAACGCCTTAATCTCACTGAATGTTGTGGCTAACAAAAGTGTAGAAAGCCCTGCAAAGATCCCCAATATTGCAGATATCATCACCCACTGACGCTTTCGCTGTAGAGCCAAATAACGTTGACTTGCTTGTATATATTCATGCTGACGAGGAAGTAGAAGATCAACCTCTCGATTATCTGTTTGTTGAAGATATTGACGCTTTCTACGCCAACCTTGTACCTCTTTAAACTCGTGACGCCCCATCAAAAACCTATCTGAACGTTCACGATCAGACCACTCATAGGCCTTGACTAAAACCTGTCTGTAGACTTTCAGATCGTCCAAGTTGGTTTTCAGTGCATCTAATAATTGTTGCAACGACTGATCAAAAGACTGCCCATGCCTCACAAAAGACACATACTGAACAGATGATAATCCCATAGCTTGAAAAACCTCTCGGTTATAGTCATTACAACTAATAACTGGGATAATTCGCTTTTTATATTTTTTAGCCTTTTCAAACTCCCATTGACAATTTTTAGAAGTAAGAGAGTCAGGACAAACAACAAAAATAACAGTATGAGCATAACGTATCCCCTCTTCTGCCTCATCTCGCCAATTAGCAGCCACAGGGATCCTATCTCGATCAATCCAGACCTTCCAACGCTCATCCTTTAATGATTGATTCAGTTTCTCGACAAAATGCTTGTTACTGCGAGAATAAGAAATGAAAATATCAGGTGGGCTCTTACTAAAATACTCAGATGTTTCATGGGCTCGATCCACAGTCTCCAAGAAAACTTTTTGAATCTTAGTAAATTTAAACTGTGCTCCCAGCTTATGAGTCTCAATCCAACGCTTCTGTTTTTTAACCTCTTTGAGGTCTTCTAAAGTCAACAAATACGATTGAGGACGGCCCTGCTTATCCCATTCATTAGCCCGTGCTAAAAGTCTCGTATAAGTTTGTAGATGAATAATGTTGCAGGCGACTTGTTCAAACACCTTGCCCACTAGCGGAGAATTCAAATCTAAGTACTGTAAATCATCCAGGCTGAGAGTCAGCTCATGTATATCAGCAAATGAATTCTGATATAGAAGCACAATAAGTTTATTTAAGCGTTGGGCTAACCTGAGCCCTTGCATTATTTTTCCATTACCTAGTGCTGCATTAGAAAGCACTAAGACAAAAACATCAGCTCCAAGAATGCCATCTTTTATTTGTTTTTCATACGTACTATCACCATCTAAAAAATGATTGAAATCAGGAATATCATCAAAATCGATCCAAGGATCCAAACCTTGGTCACGAATGGCCTGATCCAAACGTCTGACGAAATCTCCATCTTGGGGAGTATAACTAATAAAAATATCGTTATTCCGTGGCTTCACCACAGCAATACGCCTCAGACGATCTTCTTTAGGCCGTTGATAAGCGAGGCGTAGCTTATATTGAGTCATCCTACTGATTAGACTCATACACACTCAATCGGTAGCCTATAGACATCTCCTTAAACATACATCAAGCTTTTTCAAAATATGCATATTCACTGATGTCCGTAAAAGATAGCAAGTGAAATTGACATGATTTTCCTTGAAGAGAGCCACATCTACCATATGAATTTGATTTGTAGTAAGCTCCCACTAAACTCACCTAATCTCTAACCATAACTTTTGCCCAGCTTAATATACTGAGCTAAACACCATGCGTGAACTGAGGCAAACTCTCTATTTAAAAGTATTTAGCCAGTTAAATAATGCCAGTTAAATACTGATCAATGGCTGAGCCAGTTAAAATTGTGTCAAGTTTACTGCTCCAGTCCAAGATATCAAGAAGTTTAATTCTATTTTCCGAAAGGTACATTTAGACTGAATATCTACTTTGCTCTTTGTTCCCAAATACAGCAGGTGCTCTAAGCACTCTCAAGTTTATGGCTAACAAACGTTATATATGTTCTTGCTTAAGGCAATTAGACCTGAAGCAAATAGCAAGGTAGGAGGCATCAATGCGCAAAAACTCTACCGACGACGCCTTCAAATATACGTTTTCTAGTGGCCAAACAGCCTACGTGCTAGATGTACCAGATACCTTCAGTTACGCCAAATCTTTAGATGCGTTGGGATTGAACTTGCCATCCCCCAGCATGGTAATCATCGGTGGGGCAAGTAAGATGAGTCCAGAAAGTAAAGTTAGAGTAGAGCACCTATTCACAAAAGTCTTAGCTCCAATCGCTGAAACCTATGGAGTTACAGTTTTTGATGGAGGAACAGACGCTGGTGTTATCCAAATGATGGGACAAGCACGTCAGCATATTGGTGGTAGCTTTAACTTAGTCGGCGTTGCCCCAAAAGCAAAAGTCAACTTACCAGGCCATTCCCTCAACTTAGCTATTGATATTGAAACCAGAGAACTTACTGATTTAGAAGAACATCATACGCATTTCGCCTTAATTCCAGGTATTAACTGGGGAAACGAATCACCTTGGCTTGCCCATTGTGCATCCACCCTAGCCGATCGCTACCCTTCAATTACTATTTTGATTAATGGTGGAAAAATTTCATTGAGTGATCTAGTACTCAACCTTTCCGTCGGTCAGCAAACCATAATCATTGCGGGCAGTGGTAGATTGGCAGATGAGATCGCAAACACGATTAGTGGACTCGCACCTTCCACTAATTCTATGATTCAGGATCTAGTGAAATCTTATTACCCAAGCCAGCTGTCAATCTTCGAGTTAAACAAACCTCTAGATGCCCTAACCAAGCAATTGAAAATGCATTTCAATCTTAAGGTAATCTGATAGCTGATATGTGCAACAGCTATCAAGCTTATGAGTCAGGATAAATCGCCTACAGAAGCACCTGATCGAAAATTGCTCGATTTCGCATGGAATCGGCACAAAGTGTATAGCAAAAATGCAAGCCGTTATCGCGCTCGCTTTGCATTTCTGCGCAATCTACTATTAGTTCTAAGCGTTGTAGTTGTTGCATTATCAGTTATTGATGCCTCTTGCAAAATCACACTAACTTCGGGCTCTTGGCGACTTTTGGTGATCGCGCTACCCTAGCCTGAACCATCGCCCCAGAAGACTATCTGTTTGTTAAAATTAGTC
>NZ_QXHD01000004.1:360788-391463 GCF_011009555.1 Adonisia turfae CCMR0081
AGTAAGTGCCTGTGGTCCTAAGAAGCCAGTCATTCCTGACGATGTTGAAGCGATTGCCCATCGCTGTTATGAAACCGTGGCTACCGCTGAGAAGACGCCAAAACTTGCTCCTTCAAAGGCCATGGAAGACGGAACCTTTTTGATTCCTTGGTCCATTGTAGAATTGCCTGATGAACGTGGTTCGTGCATCGTAGATGGTCGCGGAGCGGTGTTGCTGTTGACAAGCAATGCCGCTGACACGCAATCTGAAGAGCAATCAACCGAACAACCTGCCTCTCAAGAGTAGTCGTGTTATCTGTGCGTTAAGGCGAGCTGATAATTAAGCAGTCCCGCAATCTTTAGGAATATGCTGAGTCTGAGCGGTAGTATTCGTCTATGCCCAGATATCAGGTTGCTATGGCAGACTACCTAACGCTTAAAAATGTTCTGAAGAGCAAAATATCAGCTCGTGAATCAGAGCTATCGCTAATTGATAATCTCTGTCGGTCGTATTTTTTATTTCATAGCGAACCCACTGAAAAAGTGTGTCTGTTTTTCCATGGATTTACGGCTGGTCCCTATCAGTTTATTCCCATGGCAGAAACCTTACACAAAGCAGGGTGTAATGTGCTAGTGCCCTTGTTACCGATGCATGGTTTGGCAGGTCAATGGGGGCCGGGTAATCCCCCGCCGCTAGCAGAAGACCCCCGCATCTATCTTAAGTTTGGGTTGCAGTGGCTTAAAATTGCCCAGAGAATGGGCTCGAAGGTGATTATTGGTGGTTTGTCTGGTGGTGCGACCCTGGCGACGTGGCTGGCCATGGAAAAAGCTACTGATATCTATCGGGCACTGTTATTTGCACCTTACTTTAGTGCCAGCAGCAAGGTGATTGACTTATTTGTTAGGCATATTGATACCTATTTTGAATGGGAAAAATTAATGGGTCCCAGCTATCCAGGGTTTGAAATTTCTGCCCTGCGAGCAGTGTTACGAATTGCAAAATATAACTTTAAGCGGGTCAAAAAGTCTCCCATTGCCCCGATCTTTATGATCTCTAGTGAAAGCGATCGCGCTGTGAATAACTATGATCACCATCGTTTCTTTGAAGCAGCACTAGAGCATCAACCCTATTGCTGGTACAACAGCTTTGATCGGGTGTTAGATATCCCCCATACGATGATGACTGAAGCAGAGGGGAATCGATTTACCAATTTGTTGAATGTGATTACGAAGGCATACATTGAGAGTAATCTGACCTGGGAAGAGGTGGAGGAAATTGCCTATCGCATGACCAAACGCCGCACATTTAATTCGGTGGTGGCTGATCTGGGTTGGCAAGATAAAGTGTCCCGCGATATGCCTGCCATGATGACCCTGGTGGACAAGTGGGATATTGCAGTTAAACGGGAATTAAAAGGACGTAAGGGATGGAGACGACACAGACGACGGAATGATTGAGACGGTGGGGAATGTCTACAGACCCATTAACAAAACGGATGGGAGAGTGAGTCGTGAGCGGTGGGATCAGTTTATGGTTAGAAGGGATAGTCACAGGGGCGATATTAACGCCAACTGAAACAGCAGTTTTGTGGGGATTACATCATCCTTATTGGCTGGTTGCGATCGCAATCTCTCTAATTATCCTGCTCCAATTCGGCCTTTCCCTTGCTGGTCAACTGCTGCGTCGTCTACTTAAGTGGCTAGGACGCTCTCCCTTCTTCTTGGGTCGTTGGCTCATTACCAAGACCACAGCTGGAGAATCAGCTCAAGAACAACACGTTGCAACAATCTTGCAGCGATTAAACAGCCTACAGGAAGAGCAAGCAATATTGTTGGCAGAGCTAAAAAAGCAATTGCCCAACAAAGAAGAGTTTTAGGTTTTGAATTTTGAGTTGATGCGGTTTTTCTACAATTCCTGCTTTCGTAAAAATGGCACCACCGCCTCGCTCACCTTATCAGCCCAATCTTCTTGGGCATAATGGCCTACTTCTGTCATTTCGATATACTCGCCATCTTCAACTCCTTTGGCGAATGCTTTGGCGCTTTCTGCTGATAGCCAGGGGTCCGATATGCCCCAAGCCACTAAGGTAGGACGTGACCAGTTGGCAAACCCTTGGGAAATTTGCTCAGTAATTTGAGGCATTTTCATCGCGCGGATTGTCCACATCAATGAACGGCCCACATCAGAGCTTTTTAGGAATGGACGGCGGTAAACATCTAGATCGTCATCCGAGACCTGGTAAGGACCACCACCTTCCAGGGTGCGATCCACCAAGAGCGGGTCTTGGGTCACCATGTCACCCACAAAAGGCCAGCCCATCATTTTTACAGAGAAAGGTAACTCTGCCTTGGGTGGGAGAGGCGTATTGAGAATAATTAATCTTTCGATTTTGTCAGGGTTCTGAGCAGCATAGAGTAGACCAGTAACCCCTAAAAACCCCTGCACTACTAGGGAAAAACGGCTTAGCTCCAGAGTCTCGATATAGTCGCTAAGGGCTTTGAGATAGGTGACCTGGTCATAGGCAAACTGACGTTTATCAGGTTTTGAAGAGGAGCCGTGGCCAATCCAATCGGGGGCAATGCTACGAAACCCCTGTTCAGCCAGAGCTGGCTGAACATCGCGCCAGCTGTACCCTTGGGATACCAGACCATGGAGCATCAAGACAGGGGGCTTATCGTTGGGGGTGTCGGGAACTAGCTCGCGATACACCCAGTTCAGATCCCCAATTTGCACATCCTTGAGCTCGATTTTGGCCATAGCTTTTTTCTCCCACCTGTGGGAAAAAGCTTACCGCATTATTGACAGCCAGGGGATAAGCGTCTAAGTAGCTCTGAAAGTAAGTGCGACAGGAGGGGGCGATCCGCCACAGATTAATGGACCAGCGTTCTAGGTCAGGGTTAATCACTCGATGGGGATTTTGACTGTTGAACACGATAATTGACCCCGGTGGTAAGCGATGGATTGTTTCCGTGGCACGCTTTTGGTGGAGTTTATCGTAGCCAGTATAGTTAGGGGTATATCCCCACTGAGTTGGCACAGTTGACAGGTTAATACTGACAGCTAGACAGGCGGCATAGGGATCGTCGCGATGCTCACGAATGCCCACACCGCCATAGGCAACGAGTCCCACATCGGGGGTAAGTGGGTCCTGATCGGGTAGGGCAACTTGGCTAGCCCGTTGATAGATGGTGCGGCAGAAGCCCCAAAACTGGGTGTGCTGCACGGCGGATTGATAAGACCGACCACAGCTGCCTAAAATCGGCTGATGTTCAAGCCAATAACGCTGTCGTCCTATACCATAGCTAGACGTATCCAGTTCTAATAGGGATCGATGCTTGTTGAGATGTTTGCGGAGCTTATGCTGCTTGGCAGGAGGTAAGATGCTGACTATTTTAAGCATGCAGCTAACGGATGCTAGGGCTTGGAATTCGAGCGGATTAATGGTCCTGCACTACTCTACAAATCTGCTATTGGTATGGAAATAGATTTGAGTAAACATTAACGATTAGATGCGTCTGTTAATAATTGATCGTTATCCAGTTATATAAGGTATCCCGCTGTTGGCTGGGACGATTAAGGGTGGCGATCGCACCCGTCAAATCGTCCACTGACTGACAGGTACCTCCTTGTGCTCCGGCCATGGAGGTAATGTGCTCTTCCATCAGGGTGCCACCAATGTCGTTGCAGCCCCAGCGTAAGGCTTCAGTAGCACCATCCAGACCAAGTTTTACCCAACTAGGCTGATGGTTTTTGATCCAACGACCCAAATAAATACGCGCCACTGCCGTTAGTAATAGTGCATCTGAGATCACTGGCTGATCTCGACCGACTCGCTTCCGCAAGGGAGCTGGGGCATCCTGTCCCACAAAGGGCAACAATATAAACTCAGTGATGCCTGTGTCACCCTTTGCTAAAGAGCGCTGTTGCAGCTGACGTAGTTTTTCAAAGTGGCCAATTTGCTGCTCAATGGTTTCAATATGGCCTGACAGCATTGTGCTGGTGGTGGGCATGCCTAGCTCGTGGGCCTGGGTGACAATCTCGATCCAGGTGGCAGTGTCAATTTTTTCAGGACAGAGCACCCGTCGCACCCGATCATCAAGCACTTCAGCTGCGGTCCCTGGGAGTGAGCCGACACCGGCTTGGGCCAGTTCACCTATGACCGTTGCAAAGTCTAAATTGTCTTCGCGGGCAATAAACTGCACCTCCTGGGGTGAGAAAGCATGGATGTGGAGGTGAGGAAACGTTGCCTTGATGGTAGTAACGAGCTGTTGGTAATAGTCCAAAGAGCGACCATTAATTTTGGCCGTTGGGTGCAGGCCTCCCTGCATGCAGATTTCCGTTGCGCCTGTCTCTACGGCAGCGGTTGCTTTTTCTAGAATATTTTCCCAGCTGAGCCAGTAAGCCCCCGCCTGCCCTGCATCGCGACGAAATGCACAAAAGCTACAGTGCTGTTCGCAAATGTTGGTGTAATTTATATTGCGATTGACCACATAGGTGACGGTGTCTCCCGCTTGCTGTTGACGTAGTTGATCAGCAGTCGCTCGGATGGTTTCCACGGCTGCGGCTGTGGTCTGGCTCAGTAAGGTGATGCCGTCGTCTGGCGAAATATTCTCACCGTCTAGGGCTCGGTCTAAAATGTCGGCTATGGTCGGGACTACGGGGAGGGGCATTACACTCGTTGCGGTATAGATCTAATGGACTGTGGGAAATTAATTCCTCAAGAGATCGTCGATGATCGCGGGGTATCTAAAAGGGCGTGCCAACGACTTTCTATATTCTCCAACTATCACGTTAAATTTGACCTGATTTCGAAATCATTATGATGCAACTACTAGCGGGTGACATCGGCGGTACCAAAACAATTTTGCGGTTGGTGCAGTCTGGCACTAATCCCCAAGAAACGCTCCATGAACAGCGCTTTGTCAGTGGCGATTATGCTGATTTGGTGCCGATGGTAAAAGACTTCCTGGCAGCAGTTTCAAATGCCCAGCCCCAAGCGGCCTGCTTTGCTATTGCTGGACCTGTGGTCAATAATCGTTCCCAGCTCACAAATTTAGCCTGGTCTTTGAGTGGCGATCGCATCGCTGATGAACTGGGTCTCAAAACGGTAGAGCTGATCAATGACTTTGCTGCCGTTGGCTATGGTGTACTAGGACTAACGTCAGATGATGTGTGTACGCTACAGTCGGGAACCCATGATGATCAAGCGCCCATTGCCATTATTGGTGCTGGGACTGGACTGGGCCAGGGGTTTTTAATTAACTGCGGTGGCCAATACCAGGTATTTCCTTCTGAAGGGGGCCATGCCGACTTTGCCCCTCGCTCTGAACTGGAGTTTCAGTTACTGCATTACCTGTTAGACAAACATTCTATTTCCCGTGTTTCTGTGGAGCGGGTGGTTTCTGGCCAGGGTATTGTCTCTATCTATCAGTTTTTACGCGATCGCAACTTTGCCACTGAGTCCGAAGAACTCGCTCAAGTGGTGCGCAATTGGGAGCAAGGCGCAGGCAAACGCAGCGAACTCCCCGATCCAGCCGCTGCCATTTCCAAAGCTGCCACCGTTGACCGTCTTGCTGGCCGCACCATGGAAATTTTTATTGATGCCTACGGGGCGGCGGCTGGTAATTTAGCCCTCAAACTTTTACCCTACGGCGGCCTTTACGTAGCCGGTGGCGTCACGGCCAAAAACATGCCCCTGATCCGCGACGGCAGTTTTCTCACAGCCTTTAGCCACAAAGGTCGCGTGGGCCCACTGCTGGATAATGTGCCCATTCACTTGGTTACCAATCAAAGCGTAGGGTTGATTGGGGCAGCGTTACGGGCGGGACAACTTGCGTGAGGCTCCCCTGTAGGGGCGTTCCATGGAATGCCCCTACAGGGGAGATTTTCCCATGGCCCATTCCCTATTTCTTTCCCAACCTTTCCAATTTCCTTTCAAAACTTCTCGCTACAATAGTGGGCTAGTGTATGACGACTAAGACGTTATGGCAGGGCATAGTAAATGGGCCAATATCAAACGCCAAAAGGCACGGGTTGATGCGGTTAAGGGCAAAGTATTTGCCAAGCTGTCACGGGAAATTATTGTGGCAGCAAAGCATGGTGGCGGTGACCCCGATGGTAATTTTCAGCTGCGGACGGCCATTGATAAAGCGAAGGCAGCGGGGGTGCCCAATGACAATATTGACCGTGCGATCGCAAAAGGGACTGGTAAGCTAGGTAGCGATGGTGACTTAGAATCCATTCGTTACGAGGGGTATGGTCCGGGCGGTGTTGCTGTACTGGTGGAAGCCCTGACCGATAATCGCAACCGCACCGCTGCCGATCTGCGAGCGGCGTTTAGCAAAAACGGTGGCAACCTTGGCGAAACGGGCTGTGTCGGCTGGATGTTTGACCAAAAAGGCGTAGTTGTCGTCAAGGGTGAGTTGGAAGAAGATGCCCTATTAGAAGCGGCCATTGAAGGGGGAGCTGAATCTTACGAATTGACCGAAGTGGATGAAGATACCCCCGGTGCAGAAGTGTTGTGCCCCCCTAGCGATCTGGAGAATCTCAGCATTTATCTCAAAGGCGAAAGCTATACAGTGAAGGATATTGAGGTGCGCTGGGTACCGAGTAATACAGTTGATGTGACCGATATTGATCAAGCAAAGTCTCTATTAAAAATGATGGATGCTTTGGAAGATCTCGAGGATGTACAATCGGTGACTGCTAACTTTGATGTTAGCGAAAAAATACTTCTAGCTCTGCTGTAACCTTGCAAGAACGTGATGTAAACAGCCTGTGAACTCAACAAGTTTGCTTAATGCATTGCTCTAAAACAATGGTGTTTCTTCAAGAAAATTTCCCGATGATCATTGGCTATGAGGAGAGGTTGTTTGAAAATCTTTCCTGATCATTTATAAGCAAAGCCTATTCTTTATTGGTCTATGGGAAGATTCCATTTAAAATCAGGATACAACTGTTTAACCTGGCTAAGCTGAGGTTGGATTTCTACAAAAGGTACTTGTAGTTTCTGAGACAGATCAAGTACGTTGTTTGCAAAGTCAGCAACACCTGCAATACCACCTCCCAAAGTAACTACTATACTTAGGAGAGAAAGAATTCTCATACGAAGCTTGGATGGATTTTTCTCTTTTTGCTTTAAATCACTGCGTAAATCCTCAACATATGTTGTAGCAAGTTCCTTATACTGGCTACTGAAAGATTCGGCTATTTGAACTAAGGATTCCAATATCTTTTCTATGCTATCAGTTCCACTGATATTCTGCTGATATTGAGCATCTATGGAGTTTATAAAATTTCCAGAAGACGAACCACTACCAATACTGTTAGCACCGGTTATTTGCGAACCACTGATGTTGATTTTATCGTTCATAATTATATAATAATCCTCGAATATCCTATCTAGCTATTCTTTCTTCAAAAAAGAACAGCTAGATAAAGTAATAATCAGAAACTTGATGTTTCTCTAACTTTACTTTTTATCCTCCCTTATAAAAAATGCTTAATTTTAAAGCCTTCAGAAATACCCTAAAGATCTTCATCAATTATTTCCTCATTCTCGATAGAGTTGTTAGCTGAAAACCCACTACCAATGGTATTCGAACCCGTAACTTGAGACTTACTGATACTAATTGTATCTCCTTCACTAACTCTCTTATCCATGTTCTGTTCAACCGTTACACTTACGGTGCTGTTGTAAAAATTCATTGGATTACTTTGTGTCTGACTTTTACCATTATCGTGAGCTTCCTTCGGCTTGGTATAACCTTCATCTCGACTCTTGATCATTTCTGATGATAGATCTTCTCTGTCGCTTCCAGTAACATTGATAATGCCAGAACCTACTACATTAGAAAAATCACTCTTTCTGAGAACTGCGTTCCTAAAGTAAACGTTAGTTAAAGAGGATTTACTAAAGCTAGTTTGCAACCTACGTATGAGCGAATCGAAAGCCTGATTAATTAACGGATGCTTCCTTCTTCTATCATCATCTGAGCTAACAGCATCATTTGCAAACATCTCACCGAAAAGCAACATTCCGATAGCTAATATAGTCACTAATAGAGCTGAAATTAAAGCACTTTCACCTTCCAACTTCTCCTTAGCAAAAACTCCTGCAGAAAGCATTGCTCCTAGAAATGCTCCAAGTATCGAAGGTATTAAAGTTAATATCCTCCTGATAAATAAATATCTCCTGTCGCGTCGATCAATTAAGTCAGAGTTCTTTAATACTTGCTTATCTAGTTCCAAGTTAAGATAAGATACCTGTGATTGAGTTATAATTCCAACAAGACCTCCCATAACGCTCGCAAAGCCAAGGATTGATGTTGTTGCGAATGGATCAGGTAGTAAGCTTGTGAGTAAGAAAGATAAGGTTGTGATCCCAACTATGAACATTGCAAATACGGCACGAGTACCCTTGTAAATTGCAATAACGATTGATATAAAAAATATTATTACAAAGATAAAACCAAGGAATGAATTAAACTCACTGACTTGCGCTATATTGCCATCAGTAATGCTTTCACCACAATAAGCTTCATTAACTTTTTCAATAGGTACAGAAGCTAGACCATACATAAATACCGATGAGTATCCACAAATCAGCCCTGCTATTGCTCCGATTGGGATACAACAGAGCCTTAAGATAAAAAACCAAAATCGCGTAAAACCAGCCTTTACACGATCAAAACTAACATTAATAAGCCTTGTTTTTTGGAAATTAGCTCCATGAATCAAAGAGTCTGAAAAGCTTATTTGTTCAAGAGTAATTCCCTTAAAAGATGCTCCTCGTAAATCTGCATACGAAAATCGACTGCTATATTCTTTGAGTTTCTGGCCACTTATTTTTGAGAAATCAAAACCTCTAAAATCTGAACGTTTTACATTATTAGTTGTAGTTGCCAAAACTTTACCCTCTTTAGATCTAAGAAACTTTTGAAGTGATAGCTGTCGATTTTATATCCAAGCTTTAAACGATTGCTTGTAAAAAGTGAAATATTGATTTCCTTAAGTATTCTAGAGATTACAAATCCAAGAACCTCTGAACCATCTTACTTGACATATAAGCGCTTGCTCAGAACCAACTCTTCTACTTGCATTCGCTCGAACGCTGTCTCTTTCTGCTCGAATGCTATTGAGAATTATTGTTAAAAGATTATTCACGTTCAAATTATCAAGTCTGCTAATCAAAGTTTCGCTTCTTACAGAGAGTAAAACCTGTTCCAAGGTTCCAACTTGCGAAGATCGTAATCCTGACCTCAGTTTTTCGACATCTCCCAAATTCTCAAATGTAGCTTCAAAAGCCAGAGTTAACTCGATACTACCGAGTTCGGATCTTGCTAGCTCTCTGAGTGAATTTCCTGCCTCTATCCTGACCGATGGATATTCTCGCTCATTCCAAAATACCCCAGTTAAAGATTCTATAATTCTTTTTCTGTAGTAATTAGAGGTTTTCTCCGATGTAAACGCAATTTGAGTGCCTAATGAAATCGCAGCATTCTTTCGTACAGTTATATCTTCATCATTGTTTACTGCATTGATTAGTGCTTCTGTTAAGCAAGTATTTTTATCGTTTTGAATATTTTTCAAAACTTCGGTTACATAGTTATTGTTATTGATATCGTTAGCTGACGGTTCTTCTCTGGGAAGTGCACATTCCCACTCTTCGTGTAACAGTCCTCCAGAATAAGTTGCTGCAATTGCTCTGATATTAAAAGGTTGATCAGACTTTAAACTGTTTACAAATAGTCTAGAAACACGGCTATCGTCAAACCCTAGCTGCCCCATCGAATATAGTAAAACTGCTTTCAGTTCATCGGAATCTGTGCTGTCCGAATTATAGTGAGCAATTAAAAGAGCATTCAGCACTTCTTGGGGATCAAGACCTACCATTGTTCGATAAGCATTTACACCTATCTGAGACACTGCATGAGCTGCTGTTGCCTGTAATTCAATAGTTTCAGACCCACTGGCATTAACAGCAATAGAATGTAACTCTGTCAATGCTAAAGATCCAAGCCTTGGATGAGTATTACCAATCTTGCCCAAAGCATAGGCTGCCGCTGCACGAGATGATGAATCGGTGCTACTTATCAAAATGTCTTGTAGCATATCCTGAGCTTCAACAGAAGCTGTTCTCATTTCACCTAAAGCATAGATGATTTCATTAGCTAACCCAGTATTAAATGTCGACTGTCTTAAACGAGCAACTAATGCTGTAGTCAAAGTTGAACTAGGCAATGCGGTTTGCCAGTCTGGATGACTATTTTCAGCATTACTACTGTAAGACACTTGTGCCAGGAGTCTAATAGCATGAGCAGCTTGCCAAGCGACAGTAGCCTCTGCTTCAAGATCTTGTGCTAATTTTGGAATGACTTCTCTAGGATTAGCTTGTAAAAAACTTTGAATAGACTGAGCCACAACACGGGGTTCATCATTCCCTAAACGCCCTAGTAACAAATAATAGCTCTCATCATTGCTACTTTGATTAATTTTACCCAGTGCTTGAACAGCACTGGCTCGAATTACTGCACTTTCCTTGTCTTCAGCTAATCTCCTCAGTGTGTCTGTTACAGACTTGGTAAGGATAGACTCACGATTAATTTCAGGATGCCAAGCACCGCTAACTATATTAGTTAAACCTAAGCAAAGATTCTCTCGTCGAAGCAGTCCAATGGATGCATTTTCACAATCCTGTGCGAGTTTTATCGCATCACTTGAAAAGTCTCTAAATCCTAAATTCTTAATAAAGATTTCTCTTTCTGATGCACTAAACCATTCAAAAGCATTAGGACCTAAAAGAGATAGAGTACCAACGGCAGTATCACTTAGACGTGTGTCTAGGCGTGTGTCATCTGTATCATCAAGCTCAACTGTCGATGCTAGAGGTAGCAAACCTTCGTTGATGATAAGAGCAATTTTGTCTCGCTTTTGATTACGGTCAAACCGAGTCGAGGCTTGAACATATAGAGCAATCTCCTCCAACAGTTCTACCCGAACGAGGTTCAAATTATTTGATTTAACAATAGGTATCTTATCAATACTGCCTAGATCTAGGGTAACTAAAGCTTTCAAAGCTTTTGTGTCTGGTTCTCTCAACGCAATCTGCCCTAATGCCTCCAGAGCTGGTCTACGTAACTCTTGTCGAAGCAGATAATAATCAGATACCTCTTCTATACCCCATCCCTCTGCTTGATATTCAGCAGGTAGCTGCGCTCTTTGCTCCTCATTTTCTGGATCTTCAGGGGCAAAGTCGGGCAAACGCTCAGGTAATCGAGATGAGCCATTGGCTAAATTACTTGGTAAACATCTACTCTGTTGAATTGAGGCAGTTAGGGGATCTCCTGCTGTTGGGTCAGTTAAACGATCTTCTGAATATTCATGAGAGACAATGCCATACTCCAATGAATCAAAATGAAAATAGCGATCAAAATATGGGTGCTGTCTAAAGTCTTGGTATTGTGCTGGGGTTAAACACCAATCTAACTGACGATTTCGTCGTTCATTATTTTTACCTTCCTCCCCTACATTTACAGGGCAGTTAGCATTGGGTGTCAAATTCCGTCTACTGTTACCAGCTAAGCTGACCAAGCAACTAACTACAGCCTGTCGCCGCCAGTAATATGGATCAATCTGTCCAAGTGCAGCGATCGCACCGCTCTTCATAAGTCGTAGCTGTTCGATCAGTGATGGTTCATCTAAAACTGGCTCTCTTGTACCAGGTTCTTCTAGATTTGAAACTGTTTGACGATTTGACGCGCAAAAATGTCTGTAGGGCTGAGGATAAACATAAATTCGATCCATTAATTCTTGGACGACAGCATCATTATCAATGCCGACAGCTTCAAGAGCATAGCCAGAACCCGCACAGGCTAGTAATGAACTGTAGGGTAGAGAAAGTGTATGTTGAGCTTGGTTTAAATCATTAGCTGTGTCGTATAGTGCCTTACTGTCATTTTCTAATGCATCAAGTAAGTTACGACTCAAGCGCATTAACCGCCTCTGATCATTGGCATCCAACCATCTATCACTGCTGTGGAGCTCTTGTTCGTTGAGTTTATATAGCCCTTCCCATAATTCCTGTAGTTCTGCATCAGCTCTACTATTGCTACTCTCAACAACGCTAGTAACAGCCGCTTGCACGCGATTACTAGCATCAAGGTCTGAGGTTAGTAGCCGACGAAACCGACTAATGTATTTTTCTTGCCCATCATCAGGTTTATAGCTAATAAATTGTCTAAGGGATGTTCGTTCTAGACCAATTTGGTCCAATGCTTCGATAACAACTGCCCGAGTCACTGGATTATGAAAGTAGCTTAAATATTCATCCTTTATTGGCTGGTCAATTCGGGGATCAGGAAGAGTAATGGGGTGTAGAAGTCTCTCTATAAGATCATGTTCTCTAGAGTCAATCTGAGCAAAGACATAACTAGCAATGCTGTCCCGCACACTGTCAGAAGCGAATGTATTAGAGTCATTGCTTGCTAACAGCACATCGCGCACCCTTAAAACCCATAATAGGTCTTCAACTATTTGCTTTTCTTCTAAGCTAGCCTCTATTTTCCCATCGCTAATACCAATTTGACCTAGCACAAATGCTGCGGCTACAGCTGCTCGATCAGTTTTAGAAACCTCTACATTTGGTATTTCTAGTTTGCAGGTTTCGTGCAAAGTATTGCTCTTGCTCTGCCAAGAGATACTAATGTCTGAAGCCATTTCCGCAGCTAATGCACTAATTTCTTCAAGAAACATTTCATACTCATACTGACCTAGGGAAAGTGTCTGTCTCAATTCATGAGGTTTTTTACTCTTAATGAATTCAAATAGTACTTGTCCTAAGTTATTTTGAGCATTAAACCTCTCTGTACTCATATCCACAGAGGTAGGTATAGTCATAACCTTGAGGCAAGTTTTGAGTTCCTGTAATTTTTGTGTGATACCTTGAGCACTTTCATTATCCCCAGATAACCCAAACTTTTCTTTAAGCTCTACTGCTTTACTAGTTTGCTCTAAAGCACGACCGTAGCGCCCTATGGTAAAAGCAACAGTAGCAATAACATTTTCTGATTGCTTTTCGTCCATACCATAGTCGTTGAGGCCTAAAAATAGTGCTTCTAGTACGCTGATTTCTCCACCGTCAATCTTGTATGCAAATTTTTGCTGCTGTAATATTTTTGGATGGAAAGATGCAATTTGGCCTAGGGCATAAGCTGCCTGCTGACGAATTTCCCAGCTTCTGGAACTCAAGCTTCTGCCAAGGAAAACAGCGAGTTTTTCCAAGGAATCTGAACTTTCTTCGGTTAGATTGAGCCTTCGATAATTAACACCGCCTGCAGCTTTTGTAGCAGATAACTGTAGTCGCTCATTACGGCTACCATTAATAGATCCCTCAGCTGCCTTAACTAACTCTCTAAAATCCTTGCTGTAGTACTGACGAAATGCGACTTCGGCTGTTTGCCTGAGCTCTTCATCCTTATCTACAGCGAATCCTTGTTCAAGAGTAACAAATAAGTTGTCTGCTCCTTGTGACAGGGATCTTGGTCTTAGGGGGATTTGAACTCCTGCATCGTTCGCTTGGTTATTAAATGTTGAATTAGATTGCGTTTCCAGTGAGCCAGATGACTGTGGCTCTCTCCTCGCGTCAAGGCGACTGGCAATATCAAGTGCTGATAGCTGTTCTGCAGTCTGCTGTTCAATGGCGTCGCGATCATTGTGATATTCATCTAAATCTTCTTGAGCTACACCATATAGGTTTCTAACTGCAAAAGAATAGAAACGATCCCCAACACTACCAAGGCGTTCTATAGCTGCGATCGCACCTGCTCGAACCTCACCAGTCTCTTCAGCATTAGCTGCGATCATATTTAATAAGCATAAAGTATGAGAAGACAGCACGTAAGGGGAATCAGTCTCCTCTTCAACGTCATTACCATTCTCCTCATCTTCAGCAGTCCGTATTGGGCAATTTACGTTTGTATTATTTGAGCTGGAGCTTGGATAAAAGATCGATGCTGCTAAAGCTTCGATAGTTGCAATCCGAATATCAATCAGTAGGGCATCAGAAGCAACATCACGATTCTCAATCTCTAAAACTGTTTGTAGATATTTTTTCAGTAAGTCATCCGTATTCTCAGAAATGAGCTTCAGCTGTCCTCTATAGTAATCACTATCAGACCTTGCTAGATATTGCTGTAGTCCCTGTCCTATATCCTTTAGAGCCTTAAGAGCTGTTAAATGAAAAGCTACTTGAGCTCTGTAGGTAGCTGCTTGAACTTTTTCTGTTTGTGAAGCATTACTACCAGCACTTAGTCTTTCACGAAAGGTCCTAGCGTCTTCAGTATTAGATATGTCTAACGTAATAAGACTATCATCGCTATTCACGAAAAAACTTACGAGCTTTTCTAGATGCTGATCCCCGTTCGATGAGGCTACCGACAGAATTGCAACTTTGCTTAGTAGAGTCATAACAGAAGTTTGCAGTTGCCATGACTCAGCGGAGTTAGTAGTACGTTGAGTTTTTAGAAGCCTCTCAGCTATACTCAGTAATCTGCTTATATCTAAAGGATCTATATAATAACTATCGGTTTCTGGCTTGATTTGATCAATAACTGCTCCCAAACCATGTAACACCATTGTTTTATCGGTGTCATCGATGCTTTGTTCTTCTGACTCTAAAACTATTAGCAGCTCATTAAAAATACGACTTAAGTCTTGGTTGGAGCAGCTATCGATAGAGTTAATAACTTCATATAGCTGATTGCTGAAATCCGTGTTCTGTCTCTCTAAACTTTCTAGATAAATGTTTTCACATCTATCACTTCCATCGATCTGAGCGAAGCGTGAGTTGCGACTTAGGTCGGAAGGCCTTGGTGTAATCGCAAAAGTAATATCAGCTACCAATAACGGAAATATGCCAATACCTGCCAGTAAACGCTTGAATACTTGCTGAGAAACCTGCTGCTTCATAGATGCCCAAATCTATTGATAGAAAAACACTTACAAAATAACAATATGATTTGAAAAGTACGTATATGCACTGACACAATCACAATCTTCAAATATCTTTAGAGTAAATGCTCTTAAATTGAGATGTATGAAAACGATTAGCGTTGATACGTGAGTTTGACTATAATTTTAGGCGAGTAAATAATAAAAAAGCAAAGGTTGTTTGAGAAGATTAATATCATAACAGTTGAAAGCTTGATAGCTTGATTCATGTACATTTGCTGTACTTAGAAAGGTATCTTCGTTTGTTTAGTAATGAGAGAGTAATGTGTTTTTGTTAGATTTTTATGACATTTAAATTGATAATGATGTTTGTTTTGACTTAGCTTTTGACTCTTTTAACCACTGATTATGTAAAGGGTGTTTCGATGTTCAAGATTGAGAACAAGATAGTTTGGCGAATTTTAGGTCGTTCAGTCTCTTTAGGACTTCTCTCGCTTATATCTTCTGAGATAGTTGAGGCGAACCCTGTTCCTTCTAATGATGGAACAGGTACTATTGTTACTATTGAGGGATCTCAATTTAATATTGATGGCGGCCAATTTTCAGGAGATCAGGCAAATCTTTTCCACAGCTTTCAGTCGTTTGGGCTTACCCAAGAGCAGATTGCCAATTTCTTATCCAATCCTCAAATTGAAAATATCCTAGTACGTGTGGGCGGTGGTCAGGCATCCCTGATTGACGGACTTTTGGAGGTCAGTGGTGGTTCATCGAACCTGTTTTTCATGAACCCTTCTGGAGTTGCCTTTGGACCTAATGCAATTCTAAACCTGCCAGCTGATTTCATAACCACTACGGCGAACGGTATTGAGTTTGAAGACGGTTGGTTTAGTGCATCAGGTGTCAATGACTACACGTCCCTATTAGGTACCCCTCAAGGTTTTGCATTTACAGGGAGCCAACCTGGTGCGATTTTAAATCTTGCTGATTTATCGACCCAGTCTGGCCAAAACTTGGCTCTGGTTGGCGGTACAGTTATTAGTTCAGGTACATTGTCAGCTCCCAATGGAGAATTGTTGGTGACTTCTGTGCCAGGTAACCAAGCCATTCGTATTGGCCGACCTGGTAGTTTTTTGCAACTTGAAGTTAAATTACCCAGTGAACTGGAGTCTTTGCCCCAAGATTGGGCATTACCAGTTTTGTCTTTGCCGCAGATGTTAACTAGCACAGCGGAGGCTGCTAATACCTCTGTAGAGGTCGTATCTGACCAGGTTCAAGTTGCTGGTGGTGAGTTCCAAGTTT
Organism: Adonisia turfae CCMR0081; assembly: GCF_011009555.1. GTDB lineage: Bacteria > Cyanobacteriota > Cyanobacteriia > Phormidesmidales > Phormidesmidaceae > Leptothoe > Leptothoe turfae. Next base: position 377,017 of record NZ_QXHD01000004.1, read on the forward strand.
CACCAGGAGATATTTACGTTCAACAAGCAGATGGTGGTTTTCTAAGCCTTTTGTCAAGTAACGATTTAACCTCGGTTAGTGGAGATTTTCAGGCAACTCAGGACCTGCAACTTTCTGCTAATGATGCTCTACAGTTACGAGATACCCTAGAAAATCCCTTTATTGCCGTTGCAAGAAATAATTTGCAACTACAAGGCAATCAGTTCGTTGATATCTTAGCACTGACTCATCCTGAGACAGCATTTGCTAGTGGTGGTAATTTGCAATTAGTGAGTAGCCAACCTATCTCGGCTGATGCTCACTTTTCTAGTGGCGGCAGCTTTTCAATTCTTGATCTAGATGCAGCTCCTGGTGACTTTAGGAGTTTATATGACCCCATTATTAGTGCTAACGGTGATGTTGTATTTGGTGACTATATAGGGTCTTCTCTCAAAGTTGAGTCACGAGGAAGCATTCAAGGTGGCAATATAATTATCACTTCTCCTGATGTAGGCCTCACCGGTTCTGATCCAGACATTAGACTTTTAACAAGTGCCCGTACGGTTATTCTTCGGGCGGGATTAGATACTCTAGCAAATCCTGATAACCTCCCCGCCTCAGCTGGAAGCTTTTTCTTTCCGACTCAATTTGAACCAGTTGATGGACTTTCAAATCCAGGAGATATAGTTGTAGGTAATATTCAAACTAGTTTCGGTGAAACTGGGGGGAATATTCTACTCAATGCAGAAGGCAGTATTACGGCTGGTAATTTGGATACATCTACCTCGTCTTCAGATGCAACTGGAGGCTTAGTTAACATAAATGCAAGTGGTAATATTACTTTAGGTAATATTAGATCTACTGCACGAGAGAATAGAGGTGGTCAAGTTACTATTAACTCCGCTTCGGGCGACATTGTTGTAGGTGATATTGATGCTTGGGCTTTTAATGGTCCTGGCGGAGATATTAATATCTCCGCTATTTCGTCTACTGGTGATGTTACTACTGGCAACCTTCGAACCGAGAGTTTTGGACAAGATAGAACAGGTGGGACTGTTAGTCTTGCTGGAAGCAGCATATCGACGGGAACAATAAATTCTAATCTAATTTCTACGACTTCATCGACGTTAATTGAACCTCCTCCAACATCAACTTTCGTCTCTTCTCCAGAGGTTGAAGCGGAGATCAACACGGCTGAGTTAGACGCACAAAGAAGCGAAGAGTTTGAACAGTATTTTGGTCGTGACTTTACTCGCAAAATTGTAGATTCCAGTACTATTCGATACGCTTTGCATGAAATGGAATTACAGGAGCCATCTACTAAGGCTGCTGTAGTATATATATCTTCTGATGATAAGCGTGTTTTTATCCGTGTTGAAACAGCTCAAGGTGGAGCTATTGAAATTGAGAGCATTGCTGATTTTGAGCAAAAGCTAACTGAGGAAAGGAGAATTGATCCTGATGATCCCGAAGTTGATGATTCTGGATTCGTTTTAGATAAAGCTGTTTCTCATGATGCGCAAACTGGCTTAAACTCTGCTCGTAGTAATAGTAATACCTATAGAAGAAAAAATCAGTTAGCAGAGATATTGGCACAAAAAGAGCCAGAGCTTCTTTCTTCTGAGGCTGATGATACTGAGAGTGAGCAATTTGAGCTTGAAGAAACTAATGAAGTCTCTCGTGATAGTTTAGTGGAAGAGGTTGAAAATCTATGGAGAGAGATTCAAAAGCCAGGTACGGATACCCATTTGCAGTATTCTGATCGCTTATACGATTTACTCATTCGTCCAATCGAGGCTAAGTTTGAAGAAGAGGGAATAGAAAACATCAATACTCTACTGTTTTCTATGGAAAGTGGATTAAGACTTATTCCCCTTGCTGCACTCTACGATTCGGAAACAGATCAATACCTCACTGAGAAGTATAGAATTAGTGTTATTCCAAATTTTGAATCCCTTGATATCCGTCGTAGTGATTTGACGAAAGCAGATGTGCTAGCAATGGGGATCTCTGAGTTTCAGAATTCTGATATATATCCTCCTCTTAGTGCAGTTCCGTTAGAACTGAAGCTTATTCAAAATATATGGAACGGTAATACTAATGGAGGTGATACTGAATTTGAGCAGTCTTCAAATCGTTTTGTTGAGGTAAAGTCGAATCAACAGGTTACGTTAGACAACGTCCGAAATGCGCGGAGAGATCATCCGTTTCAGATTGTTCATCTTGCAACCCATGCAAATTTTAGTGCAGGCAGTGTTAGTGATTCTAAAATTCAACTGTGGGATACTACGCTACCCTTAAATGCTCTCCAAATTGATACACTTAATTGGCGGAAACCACCAATTGATTTGCTGATTTTGAGTGCTTGTCAAACCGCTTTAGGTGACTCAAACGCGGAACTTGGTTTTGCTGGGTTGTCTTTGCAAGCAGAAGTTAAGTCTACATTGGCTAGTCTTTGGTATGTCAGTGATTTGGCTACATTAATTTACATGATGGAATTCTATCGTAGCTTAGGTAGTTCGAAGACAAAAGCAGAAGCCGTCCAAAAAACTCAGCTAGCTATGTTAGATAAACAGCGTCTTCGACAGAATCTTCAGGAGTTAGAGATCATAATAGAATCTTTATTAGTGAGCCAAGATGCTACATGGGCTAGTAATACTGAGGAAGTATTGACAGAAACTGCAATTCAAGGAATTAGAAATATCCGAAAGAGGTTGCGCGAAAATAGGTCTGAAGTTGTAGAGCAACTGAGTCATCCTTTTTACTGGTCTGCTTTTACCTTGATAGGGAGTCCTTGGTAAGTATTGCTAGAAGCAAAGTTCTTTGTTCTTTGAAAAGAATTTTTGCGCTTAAGCAGATTTTACATGGTTGTTGGTGTTTTCTTTAAGATGTATTCTATCTCTTCCAGTCGGCATTATGTTCTGTCATTTTTTAGTTTTTCCCTTGCTTTGTCAGTCACTACATCTACGCAGGCTCAACCTTCTGAGATGCAATCGAAAACTCTTAAAACTTCTTTGTTAGAACAACCAGTCAGTCTATCGGGAAATTTTGCCTTAGAGAATTCTAGCCTTCACTTAGAATATGAGAGTAGTAATGCTAACATTACTACTCTAGTAGGAACTAATTCTGAAGGCTTCAATGATGTGGGCATTTCTGTTTCTAATTTGGATTCAGATCCGGCGGAAATAGCTGACAATGTTCCTGTCAATGTGGTTTCAGGTGTTACATCATTTGTTTGTAGCCAAGATGATGTCTTAAGTGTCTCCTCCAATCAATTGATTGAATATGATGATCATGAAAATATTGTTATTTTAGAATACTGCTTTAGTGAAAGTTCTCTGTACGATAGAAGAAATGGAGACAAAAAGAATGAGGAGTTTGCGGCAAAGCTTGATGCTCTTCTTACTCCTTTCCTTGGACAAACAGTGCTACCTGCACAGATTAGAAATATTCAAGAGGCTGTAACGCTACAATATCTTAGTGCTGGTTATATTACGTCTCGCGCAATAGCTCCACAAGTATTGCTTGATGGGACTTTATTAATTCCTGTAATTGAAGGTTTTATTCAAGATGTAAGGGTTACGAGTCAATATTCTTCAGAGTATATCTACGATAGTGAGAGTAAACCTGTAGATAATGAAGAGCTTATACTTCAAGAACTCGAACCTCAATCCTTATTAGACAACTTTGATGAGACAACAAGAAGCTTGGAATCTAGCGTAGAACCTATAAGGCTTGGAGAGCGCACTCCTTTAGGAAACTATATTCGAGCACAATTGAGACCGGTAATAGGTGATATACCGATATCAGATGATATGTTGGGCTTCGAATTTGAACGCCCAGTTAATTTGTCAGATTTAGAAAGCTATGTCCGTCTACTTGCTTTAGAGCCTCGCTTTGAAACGGATCGTACCTTATCAGTATTACGTGTTCCGGAATTAGAGCTAGGGGAAGATACGTCTCTTGAAGGGGGCAGCATATTAGATATCACGGTACAGGAGGTTGTTTGGGATGTCGAAGCATCATTTAATAACTACTCACCACCCAGCCTAGGAGATCTTGGACTCGATTGGAATGCAAACTATTTTAACGAATATGGCGAGACATTTATAGTTAACGGGCGACTAAATTTGGATGAGGATACTACTGGATCTGTTTTTAGCTCTGAGGATAGAGATATTTTGAGCGATGAATTATTTTCATCTTGGCAGGTTAGTTATAGTCCTCCTCCAATAAATCGTGGATTAGGGCGCTTAAATTTCAACGTATCTCATGATCAAAATGATGTTGTGCAGGGCAATTTTGCACCCTTTGGTTTTCGTTCTGATACTGAAAGATACTCCCTAAATTATCGTCAACCTTTAATTCGTTCGCTTCGCCGAGAATTAGCTCTCGAGTTTGGTTTCTCAGTCGAAGAAAATCAGACCTTCATTGGGAAAACGCAGCCTTTCAGAGTTGGTTTAGGCCCAGATGATTCTGGTGTTAGTCGTACATCAACGCTATCCTTCGCTCAAGAATATACTGAACGGGATAGTGATGAACTATGGCTTCTACGTTCTCAGTTTAATTTGGGGTTAGATTTATTTGATGCCACCAGCAATGACTCATTCATTCCAGATGGTCAATTTTTTAGTTGGAATGGTCAAGCCCAGTTTCTTAAGACACTGAGCAACAAGCACACTTTGTTTACTCGTGCGTCAGTCCAACTGACTCCGAACAGTTTACTACCGCTTAACCAATTTGTAATGGGAGGAGCACGTTCCGTTAGAGGCTACCGAGAAAACTTTCGTTCTGGCGATAATGGCATAGTTTTTTCTGTAGAAGACCGTATAGATTTTGATTTGCTTGGTAGCGAGAAGCTACAATGGTTAGACTTACAAGTTATTCCATTCGTTGATGCGGGGTGGATTTGGAATAACGATAATAACCCTAATCAGACATTAGATCCTAATTTTATTGCAAGTGTTGGAATTGGCCTGCAAGCTAACATCCTAGAGTCAGAAAGGTTGAAAATTAGACTAGACTACGGTGTGCCACTCGTTGATAGAAAGGAATTGGATAGTAGCTTGCAAGATCAAAGATTACATTTCAGTATTAGCTACAACCATCACTTTCACTGAGTTAATGCTGTTCCTATAGTATTAGACTAACCTAGATCTATACCTATTATGTATACACCTTATTCCAGGTTAAACATTTGGCTTAGTATTTGATGAGAAGGTGTATAAAACGAACTCTGTATTTAACCTAGACTACTAGATGGACAACTCTTAAAAAACACAATAACTATTCACAGTTGCTTATGGAAAAGCTGACTCACTTCAAAAAATATATGGACATATCTACATATTGTTAGGCGATAGCAAAGATACTACTTTAATTGTTCTTTAGAGTATCGTATCACTTTAACGGTTTTACTATAGTAATAATTCTTGGTTTATCAAATGCCTAGATGAACCGACTATGCTTTTTCTGCACTTTTATTCATAAAGTTAGACATCTTCAATAGATGTCTAACTTTATGATACAGATGCGATAGCTTATGAGTTTTTACAACACCTTGTCTAGACTCAAGCTTAATAGTGGAAAAAGCGCTTTAAAAAGAAAAATGCCTGACCCCATAAAGCCCCCAGGGTCAGACAGCTCACCTGTAAAACGCATGGATACAAGATTCAAATAAACCATCCAAATGCCCCCTCGGATGATTAGTCGCCTTGCACGCGTTCTTCAGAATTAGCTTTATTTTCCCCTGCTTATATGGGTAAAAGCTTCCTCGTAAACACGTAAATTAGAGCCAAAATTGACGGAAAATCTGAGCCAATTTACGTATATTTACCCCTGGTTTTTATGGGCGGTCTGAGCAGGAGGCTAGTCGTTATCAGTGTGTGTTACTCGTCATCACTGACAACTTTTTCTTTATAGAGGGTCAACAGCTTATCCAAGACGCTTTCAATGGCCAGAGAATCTGTAACAACTTCAATGGCATCATCTGCTTGGCGCAGAGGAGAAATCTCTCGCGTACTGTCTTTATGGTCACGCTCACTAATGGCTTGAGCCAAATCAGACAGCTCAGGAACAGGCTGATTCTGGTTAGCCAAGTCTCTTTGACGACGACGAGCCCGTTCTTCAACGGATGCTGTTAAAAAGATCTTGAGCTCAGCATCGGGGAAGACATGGGTCCCAATATCTCGACCATCTGCCACGACACCACCGGTTAGGCCATATTGCATCTGCTGTTTGACCAGCGCTTCCCGCACAGAACTCTGGGCGGCAATCGTGGATACGTTGGCAGTGACCTCTGAGGTGCGAATAGCTTGGGTTACCAATGAATCGTTTACCCAGACTTCCGGGGGGTGAGGGCCTGCATCGGCAGGAGTTGCAACAAGCTTGATCTCACACTTAGGTAGCAGGTCAGCAACAGCAACTTCATCGTCTGGGTTGCATGCCTGGGCAAGAACGTACCAGGTAAAAGCACGGTACATAGCCCCAGTATCTAAATAAAGCAGACCCAATTGCTGAGCCAACTGCCTAGCCACCGTTGATTTACCAGCACCAGCGGGACCATCAATGGCAATGATGGGTCGCCGTGCCCGTAAAACGACGTTATCGATTAATCGTGTAGTCCCTACAAATGCTGCTACTGCCAACATACCAACTGTTTCAACTTTTTCTAAGGGGGCCAACGTATATGGATTTACCAGTTCGATGTACTGGGGAGCGACAGCGGGTGCCGTTTCTAAGTACTGAAAGACGATGCAAGCGAGAGAATGTTGCGATCGCACACCCGCTTTAAACTTCTCTTTGGCTCTCCTTAACCCCCGATAGAGTATAACTGCTTGTTGACGTTCCTGCTCGCTTAAATACTTATTCCTAGAACTAAGGGCTAATCCGTCCGCTTCTCGCACAGTTGGGCAACCAATGATGCTTCCTGGCAGATTTAAGTCCTTAACCAATCGGCGAATGATGGCTAATTGCTGCGCATCCTTTTGACCAAAATAAGAGCGCTGTGGTCTCACTAGGCTAATAAGTTTCGTGACGACCGTGGCGACTCCGTTAAAGTGTTCAGGGCGAAACTGTCCACACAGGGGTCTTGCCAATGCGGGAGGGGGCAAAACTGTAACCAGAGCGTCAGCGTCTTGAAAATTAGGCCCGTAAAGGTCTAACGCTGTTGGCGCGAAGATACAGTCAACGCCAGCAGCTTCACACATTCTGGCATCTAAGTCTAAGGTTCGCGGATAGGCTGCGAGGTCCTCATTGGGGCCAAACTGTAGGGGGTTAACAAAAATGCTGACAATGACCAACTCATTATCGCGTCGTGCCCGATGAATCAGACTGAGATGACCTTGGTGCAATGCTCCCATGGTAGGCACTAGACCAATGGATCCAGACTGTTTGCGTAGCCAACATCGCAATCCTTCTATCGTTTTTAGTAAACGCAAGACAGTCTCCTGGCAACCGCCTTAGACACAAGGTTTAACGATAGCAGACGGCCTAGTTGTCTTACTAAGACAATCATCTAGGGATAGGCCTGTAGCCTGTCTCTAGATGATTGCAACACTTGGGTGTCGCCATGACCACATAGGGTAGACCTGATTGACCCAGACTAACGCAGCACTTCAACTTGTACAGGACCGACACCAGCTGCTTGCAGCCCAATGGCACTGGCCGCACCAGCTGAGAGGTCAATGATGCGCCCACGGCTGAAAGGGCCACGGTCATTGATGCGTACCACAACCTGCTGACCATTGTTCAAGTTGGTGACCCGAACTTGAGTGCCAAACGGTAGGGTGCGGTGAGCGGCAGTCATGGCGTATTGGTTAAAGGATTCACCACTGGCACTCATACGACCGTGAAATCCTGGCCCATACCAGGAGGCCATGCCGCTATAGCTAGAACGGATGGCTGCCACTTGCTGTGGTTCGGGTCTACCGATGACTTCAGTAATGGGCTCTGTCGCACCATCACCGATAAGACGGCGTAACCGATTGGTAATTTGCAGAACGTTTTCTGCGTCATTTTCGGTGGCATCGGAAAGCTGCACTGTTTCACCCAGGGTGAGCAGCGGGCTGTCTCCAGCTTTGACCATGTAAGTGCCGTCATCCCAATGGGCGGTGAAATCTGTGTTGCGATCGCTCAATTGCTCCAGCTGTGCTGCCATTTGAGTTGCATCAGCAATAACCCTGTTGGTTGCGGCTTCTTCTAGGGGCACCCAACCAGATACAACCTCAGCTGTATCAGATGAATCGATGTAGGTTAATACGGGAATATCTTTAACGTAAACCGTTGCAGCTTGCCGACTTTCATGGGCATGGGCATTAACGCGAACGGTGGTCGTCGACCGATTAAATTTCTGAAGCGTATCGGTTGAAGACGACTCCAAGGACTGGTCGTTGACTGAAACCTCAAACGCTCCAATGGGACCTGTATCAAAGGTTTGGGCATGGACCCGTTCAGGAATCGAAACGGCAGTGGCAAGCAATGTGGCAACTGCTACACGACCAATAAACTTTTTGTTCATAAATCAGAGTGCACCAGGCATATGCGTCTACATCGCAGAGCGAGAAGTGGCAAATTCAATGGATTGAATAGGGTAGCTTCAAGATGACAATGCATCGCGGACAAAATAAAAATTGGCAACGCGAGCTAATCTATCACGAAGATTTTGCTGTTTGGAACCGCATTTTTGACCGGGAAAACAGACAATGGCCTAGCGGAACATCTTTACAATTTCTTCATTCGCCAGTTACAGGCTTCGACAGCCAAGGCTTATAGACGGTTTTCTAGCTGTCCTAGCAGACTAATTAGTTTTTGAAAAATTATGTATGGCTTTGCAATGATTACAGATTATTAATAGATGCCAAATAACCTTACAGTTCGTTTTTAGACTTTGTCCCCGTGGTAAGTCTAGTTTCCATGACCAATAATGTTCTTGTCAACGGACATATCATGAAGATTCTATAGGTTTGGGCATTGTCTTTGGGTATTGTCTTTAGGCATTGTCTACTGGAGGTATCGCCCATCTTCCCTTAGGGGCTGAGGCCCTTAGCGCGTAGGGTGGGCATTGCCCACCGTCCACAAGTATTCTAAGGGATGCTATTTCTTGTAAGGTCTATGGATTATCGACAGGCAGGGGTGGACGTTGAAGCAGGTCGTGCGTTTGTGGAAACTATTCGCAGCCTGGTGGAAGGAACTCGCCGTCCTGGAGTGTTGGGTGGTTTAGGTGGGTTTGGCGGTTATTTTGAGCTTCCCGAGGGATATTCTCAGCCCGTTCTGGTTTCGGGGACAGATGGTGTAGGTACCAAACTCAAGTTGGCCCACATGTTGAATCGTCACAATACGGTGGGCATTGATCTTGTGGCCATGTGTGTCAATGATGTGCTGACGTCAGGGGCGGAACCTCTCTACTTTTTAGATTATTTGGCCACGGGGCAATTGGCCCCTGAGCAGCTGACCCAGGTGGTAGCAGGGGTGGCCGAGGGGTGTCGTCAGTCGGGCTGTGCCCTACTAGGTGGAGAAACGGCTGAGATGCCTGGGTTTTATGGCCAGGGTGAGTATGACATGGCCGGATTCTGTGTCGGTATTGTCGAAAAAAGTGCCATTTTAGACGGTTCTCGGGTGCGCATAGGGGATGTCTTAATTGGACTACCCAGCAGCGGTGTGCACAGTAACGGCTACAGTCTGGTGCGCAAAATTATGGCGGAAGCGCCCCGGCAGGAGTCTTTGGGTGGGCAAGTCGTAGATCGATCGGTCGGTTATGGCTGGGATGAATGCCCGGAGCTATTGGCGAGTCAGTCCCTGGGCGAGGTGTTGCTGACACCCACTCAACTCTACGTAAAACCAGTGTTAGCTGCCCTGAAGAGTGGCTTAGAAATTCACGCTATGGCTCATATTACGGGGGGTGGTTTTCCTGAGAACTTGCCTCGTTGCCTCGGTGAAAATCAATCTATATATATAGAGGCGGATAGTTGGCCCATACTGCCGGTATTTAAGTGGTTACAAGCAGCTGGCAATGTAGCGACTGCTGAAATGTTTAAAACCTTCAATATGGGTATTGGTTTTGTACTGGTTGTACCTGCTGATCAAGCCGAAGCTACGTTGGCTCATTTTCAATCTGCCTATCAAATTGGCACTGTGATTGATGGAGATAAAGTGGTCACCGGGTTGCCAGAAGGTTAGGATACGTTGGGGAAAGAAAATTTTGTCTAAAAAAATTTTCCCCATCTACACTCGGAGGAACTAATTTTGAGCGCTCGGACGGGTAGCTGGCAGCCAGCTGCGATCGCACTTTTGGCCATTATTACCGGCCTGATTTTGACCAGCACTTTGGTCATTATTAATCCTGGTCAGGCCGGTGTCTTAAGCATTCTAGGGAAAGCCCAAAATGCCCCCTTGCTAGAGGGGATTCACATCAAGCCACCCCTGGTGTCTTTTGTGGATGTTTACGATGTTACGGTTCAGAAATTTGAAGTGCCCGCTGAAAGTTCCACCAAGGATCTTCAGGATTTACGGGCTCGATTTGCCATTAACTTTCGGTTAGATCCTAGCAATATTGTGGAAATCCGCAGAAAGCAAGGAACGTTGGCCAATATAGTTACCAAGATCATTGCCCCCCAGACCCAGGAATCCTTTAAGATTGCTGCTGCCCGTCGTACTGTAGAAGAGGCGATTACGCAACGAACGAAGCTAAAGGAAGATTTTGACGATACTCTCAGTAGCCGTTTAGAAAAGTACGGCATCATCATTCTTGATACGAGTGTTGTTGATCTCTCATTTTCAGAAGAATTTGCCCGAGCGGTAGAAGAAAAGCAAATTGCTGAGCAAAGTGCTCGTCGAGCTGTGTATGTAGCCCAGCAGGCTGAACAAGAAGCCCAGGCAGAAGTCAACCGGGCCAAAGGTCGCGCCGAAGCCCAGCGTTTGTTGGCTGAAACATTAAAGGCCCAAGGGGGTGAACTGGTGCTTCAGAAAGAGGCCATTGAAGCCTGGAAACTCGGTGGTTCCCAGATGCCCAGGGTGTTGGTTATGGGAGATAAGGGCGGTCAGGTACCCTTTATCTTCAACATGGAAAACGAATAGGCGAGAACGTAATTACGTTGTTGTCGATAATTACGCCTAATTACCAAACCCGGTGTAGAGACGTTCCATAGAACGTCTCTACATCGGGTCTCGTTTTATATGAGAGATCTCGGTTTTCTAACGCACGTGGATGTGAATAAACCCGTTATCATTGCGTTCGATGCTGCCGGTTAAACCGTTGTGCTCAAAGGGAAATTGATTTGCCTGACCGGTACGTACCTGTTCTAACCCCCCTTCAATCTCTCGGGTAGATTGTCCATTGAGCATACCTGCTAGCGCTGTGCGCATGATTAAACGATCGTAAGAAGGGGCAAAGACGGCCTCGGCTTGCTGAATAGTGTCACCAGCAGCATTGTATATATAGGCAACGGTTGCTCTATTTGGATCTAGCTCGTATACAGCCGTTGTGGCTGATGGAGACACAGACTGTCGTGTGGGTTCCCCCAGGCGATTAACAACAGCTGTTGCCGCTGTGCCAGGGGCAAAGCCAGGTACGGGTACGATACTGCCATTGCCAGGTGTAGCAGTATTGGGATTGCCACTGTCTTTTAATATTAGTCGTGGCGATGTGGCAACAGGTGTTGGCGGTGCGCTCTCAGCAGTTGTTGGATCCGGAAGGACTTCTGTTGGAGTGCTGGATTCTTCTGCTAATGTTTCCTCTGGCTCAGGTTGGGAGACTTCGGGAAGTCTAATCTCTGGCATAGAGACTTCAAAGTCTTCTGTCTTGTCCCTTACATTACTGACCGCTTGGCGAACAGCAATATATACGCGATAGCCTAAAAATCCTGAACCTGCTATCAGTCCCAGGAGCATAAGAGAAAAGAATGTTTTAATAACGCCTGGACCCTGTCGTTTCTGTTGTTGCTTCTCCTTAGCACCAGTTTGAAAATCATCCTGACCTGAAACATAGCCTGAAGGGCTGCCAGGGGCCACAACCTGGGTCGCTTGGGTGGTGGGTGGTTGTAACCCCCGTTTGTTGGCTGCTGGTAACAGCATTAGCCAGGTGGCAATTGACTGGGGGCGCTCAGTTAGTTGCAACGCCATGCCCTGGAAGATTGCCTGTTCTGTGCTGGGGCTGAGAGTGGCGTTGACCTGTCGAGGGGGAGTGAGGGGGTGGTGCGATCGCACCACAGAGGCTACCGGCACTTGACCGGTGACAGCAGAGTAGAGGGTGGCCGCTAAACCATAAACATCTGAGGCCGCTGAACGTCTTGCCTTGGGCAAATACTGCTCTAGGGGAGCGTAGCCTTCAGAAACTAAATTTGTATGGGTTTGGGTTTGACCACTCACCAGTTCTCGGGCAATGCCAAAATCAATCAAAATCGCATTGCCCTGGTTAACCATGATGTTTTGAGGTTTCACATCGCGGTGAAGCAAGCCTTGGGCATGCACGGTTTGTAATGCACTGGCAATTTGTCGAATATACTGTAAGGCTAGGTCTTCCTGTAAAGGTCGATTGGGAAAAATAAGCTCTGATAGCGGTTGCCCTGGAATAAAATCCATGACCAGATAGGGGCGCTCCGCCTCGATAAAAAAGTCAGTAACGTTAACGATATGGGGATGCTGGCACTGAGCTAAACGACGTGCTTCTGCCTGAAACTTTTGCAGTTGCTGATCGTTTTCTGCATCATTGGTTGGCCAACGTAGCGTCTTAATGACGACTACTTGATTGAGGCTTCGGTGCATAGCGCGATAGGTCACCCCAAAACCGCCGCGTCCCAGCTCGTTCTCGATGACGTACTTTCCGTTTTGGAGACGGGTGCCCACCAAATTTATGCCGCTCACCGTGCCACTTTGTATAATTTCACACGATTACCTCTAACATAAAATTTCCTTGAGTGCATGATATTAGCGACAGCCTAAAAACTGTGCCATGGGTTGCTGTCAAGATAATCCTAGACAAGATATGACCCAATGTCTCAATCGTTTTAACCTCTTGGGAGCAAGGGGCTTAATATATCTGACTATCCGTGGTAGGTTCAGAATCATATTTTCATATCTTTTAAAGAAATCTTTAAGATTGGGACCAATTTATGCTTTAATGTCCGCTGGGACGGATATTTTCAATGTTTTCCGGAGTTCTTGTTCATGAAGTCTGAGCAGAAGCAACGTCTTTTAAATGCAAAGGAAAATATAAAGGCAGCTCAGCTATTAGCCCATAGTCACTTTTACGATATTGCTATTTCTCGCGCCTATTACGCCATGTTGTATGTGGCTGAGGCACTTCTCCTGGAGCAGACTGCAGCTGTACCTACTCAAAATGAAGCTGTCAATAGTCTATTTTCAGAACAATTTTCAGAAAAAAGGCCTCTATTTCAACCCTATAGTGCATATCTAAACGATGGCTTAAACGCAAGACTGCGCGCAGATTATTCTCATACAGATAAAGCCACCCTGGCTGATGCTAAGCAACACATTAATCGTGCTAACGCGTTTTTAGATTTAGGTAAGCATTATCTCTCTACTGAAATAGCGCCAGCAGAGCCAGCGGAAGTTGGTGCTCGCCGACGCAGTTAGTGGTGTTGCCTACTGCTGTATTTGTTTACGGCGTTCAGCTAGCTTAAGTAGGGTTTCGGCATGGACTGCTTTGGTGATGGGATAGAAGTATGCCAGCACCATGCCACCCACGAGTAAGATCAAGGGCACAGGTCCCATAAAAAAGCGAATTGCCCACAGTGCAGAATCTGGCTGTGTGGCAAAGCTTTTGTCGAATCCTGATGTTTCTAGCGCTAAACTGACGAGAAAAATACCGACAGCAAGCCCTATTTTTTGTAGCAAAGTCATAAATGCATAGAAGGCCCCTTCACTACGTTGCCCTGTTTTGAGTTCATTAAGTTCGATCACATCTGGCAAAATCGACCAGGGAACAACATAGGCTGTGGCTACACCAAAACTGGCAAGGATACATAGTCCATACATGGTCATGAGTTGCCCTGGCTGTAGGGAAAATAGAGCAATTTGCACCATTGTCCAAACGCCAGCTCCTAAAAAGTAAAGCCCTTTTTTACCAATACGTTTGGCCAATAAGTTGCAGACAAACATCATCAGAATGGCCGTACCTTGTACCAACAGTGCGGCTAAAAAATAATCATCGGCTCCCATCCAAAAAGTCACGTAGAAGGGAATGATGGCGGCTGTAATCTGGAGCGCCAGCCATGAAAAAAGATAAATTCCTACGACAAATAGAAAGGGGCCATTGCTTAAAACAATTTTTATCTGCTGTAAAAATGAACCGTTGTTGTCAAAATCGCTGTTTTTAAGCGATTTCCCGAGATAAGCTGCCTGTTCTTGAGAGTGCCGAAATGTGCCAAAGACACACCAATAGATCGTTGCAATTGAAATGCCACCCCCCAGGATGCCCAGGATGCGATATTGCTGTTGGGGATCTGTGGTAA
>NZ_QXHD01000004.1:391473-405103 GCF_011009555.1 Adonisia turfae CCMR0081
TCTCAGTGTAAATATACAAGCAGCAGATACGTTTGATGATACAAACATCATTCAGGATGTCCCTACTAGCTCGCCATGTCTCATATGACCTCAAAAGCAAAAGCCACTGTATTATTTTCCTTGTCGTTGACAGGGCTGTTAATGTCGAGCCTACCGGTTCTAGGGCAATCTAGACCTGACCCCCGAGGTCGAGAGGATTCTAATGTGGACATGCCGCTATTGGACGGAGCACAGTGTACCCATACTAGTTCACGCTCACAGTATGATCGGCTACGGACGGGCTCGTCTATGGTGTCAGTCAACCGACGCCCCTATGAGTCACAGTTTTACATGTCGATTCGTGCTACCTACAGGGCTGCGATTACTTGTTTGACTGATTCACGGATATTTCCCTTACTATCGTTACAGATGGGGGTGCCTGATGATGATGTACCTAAGGAGACATTAGCTACAGTCAATGTTTATCAAAGTGGTAATGTTGTCTATTCCTATGACAATATTATTCCAGGTAGTTTGATTAATACTCCGTTGTCCCTAGGTAATGGTGAAGACTTTGCTATCGAAATTGTTTGCCATCGGGCAGGCTCTAGCGGCCAGAACAGCAACTGTAATCTTCACTTTTTAGAAGCCAAGCTGTATGGTGCTGCCAATAACACCATCCATAGTAATCCCTCCACAGGCAGCCCAGCCCCAGGAGGATACGTCATCAACACGGGCGAGCCTCAAACAAATCCCACAGCCTCAGACAACAATCTTCCTGAAGGACATACTCCCCCCAATAACCCCAGCAGCGTGATTGATCAAACCAATGATGTGCTCAATGAAGTTGAAGATGCTGTAGATACGGTAAACGATATTTTGGATTTCTTCTAAACGTCGTTGTCTCCCTTGGCGTCAACCTATTGTCCTAAGTGCCAGCCATCTCTATGAGCTTCAACCGACGCAAATTTATTGTAACTAGTACCTTGGGAAGTCTTTCCTTTGCCAAGACTTCCAGTTTCTTTTTTCCTAAACCAGCCAATGCTTATTCTCTTAACTATCGGCTAAGTCAAGACGGTCGGGCTGATGCTGTGTTTAGAACCTTTCGTGAGGTTAATATTGCCCAGGGAGAAACGGCCAACCTTCCCCCAGAGACCAATTCGGTTGTTGCAGAGGTTGTCCAATCTGTTCAGCAAGAGTTTACGAATCGCAGCTATACAGATAGCGCGACTCCTTTCTCTAAACGTTTAGGTAACGTAGATAACCCGCTTTGGGGTAGACAGCGCAATGAACGTCTAGGGCCTAATCCTGGCTTTGGCACAATCCAAGTTGTGAATAATTTTGTGAGCCCCATTGCCTTTACGGGCTCCACGACGGCTGGAGTTGATCGCGGTATGCAGGTGTTGGGCGGTGACGAACATTTAGATGCGCTGGAGTTAGATGGTGCCCTGGTGCCCACTCGTAATCGCTTTGAAGACTGGGGCACCTGGGACGGTGATGTAGATCCGAATACTGGTGAATATTTAGGACCTAGTAGTATTACCAGCTATGAAACTCGGTTTGGCTCAGTTACGCGGTTATATACAGTCAAAGAGCCGGGGCCTGGTGGGTTTGCCGAAATTCTCTTTATTATCGATGGTGGCCGTCGGGTAAAAGCGAATTTAAATATACGAGTGGATTTTTCCTAGAGGAGAAGTGCGCATAGACACTTGCCATTAACTAATCATCTACTCATCGACCCATCTACTCATCTGCCCTAGATACTGCTTAAAGACCGTTACCAATCAAAATAAAGGGAGCCCAGTAGTAGGGATGGTCTGGGCTAGCCTGTAACCTGATAGGGTTACCAGTAACGGTATCCAGTATATTAATAGCGGCTCTCGGTTCTCCTGTGATGCTAGAAAGATCGTTGTTAATAAGTGCTAGCTGAGCCTTTTGTAGGGCTTCGGTTTTTGAGTAGCCTGCATTAATGGCAAGATAAAAGGCATTCATCAATGTCTGGGTGCCGCCATCGTCTACTTGCCAAAGAGAGGCAACTACAGCACGTGCTCCCTGTCGTTGAAACTGATAGCCTAATCCCAGCACCTGCTCACCGTTATTGTCAAACCCACCCAGACCCGTCTCACAGGCACTCAGCACCACTAAATCAACCCTGGTCAGTCTCCAGGTTTCAATATCTCGAATAGTGGGGCGATCGCCGTTGCCAAATAAAATAAATGACTCCCCTGCATCTTTGGGGACAAGTGAGGCGTGAGTCGCAAAATGCAGAATATTGAAGGTATTTAGCCTGGACCGCAGTGACGCCAGACTAAAGTCATTGTCAATGTAGGTTTGAATATTGGATAGGGTACGAGCAAGAATGGACACTTCTATGCCAGCAAAGGGTAAGCCCGAAAACTTAAGGGTCTGGTTTCCGACATTGACGGTGTGGGTCACTGTTTCATCTGCAAAGGCCGCTGCCAGGATGCGGGGTGCGGTTAATGGCTGTGTATTGAGGTTTTGTAGGGATGTGGCTGTAATGTTGTTGATTTGAAAGCGCTCTGCTAGCCATTGGCCATCGCTAGCATTCGCTGAATCATAGAGTGCCGCCAGGGGAACATAGCGCAAGGGGCCGTCTGGTGCGTAAAGAATCGTTTGTGCATTTGCCCTGGATAAGTCTTCTTCCAAAGGTTCAATCAGCCAACGATATAGTTGATATGCAGACCCTTTGGCATCTTGTGTGGGTTGTTGTAGAACAGATCGAAATGTTGCGATCGCACTATTGAGCTCAGCCCGGCTGACATGTTTCACTGTTCGTCGTAATGGTGGAGCATTTGCAGTGGTAATAATCAACTCAATGCGGTCCTCTAGGACCAATGGATAGATCAAAACAGCATTAAGCTGTTCTAGATTATCTCCAAGGCTGCTAATTTCTTGAATCGAGAAGCTGCTTTCGTCTGTAGCCATTTGCTGTAGACTTCCTTGTATATCCTCACTGCGCGTGAATTCATTGAACTGAAGGAATAGCTGATCCTGGACCTCAAGCAGTTGATCAAGTCGCGGTTGCTCTGCGGGGGTTAATGTCCCTTGAATGGTTGCTTCCTCTAATTGGCTAATCTCCTGACCAATTTCAATGGCGGATGTTTGCAACCGCTCATATTGATCTAAAATATCTTGCTCAGCTTGATAAAATTCAATGCCACTGGCCGTACGGGCATTGCCTCGCACATTGTTAAAATAGTCTTGCACCTCTTGCACCTTCAGCAAATCCAAGATGCGTTGAGCTTCAAGCACTCGATTTTGTTGTAAAAGTAGGTCCGCTAACTGCCGGTAGGTATCGGCAACCGTATCGACATAGGAGGTTTGCAGGTCCACTGCCAGCGACTGATTATCGGCGCGGATCGCTTCGTATTGATTAATGGCTTGTTTCAGAAAGAGAATTGCGACACTGGGTTGTTGATTAGCTCGGTAGAGTAAACCAAGATTACTGAGGATCGTCCCCTGGGCTGGACGGAGATTAAGTTGGGTTGCGATCGCAAGACTACGCTGATAATAAAGTAATGCTGTGTCGTAATCTCCCATCAACTGATAAAGTTCGCCCAAATTATTGAGGACCCTGAGTTTGCCAACAGTAAACCTAGATGTTTGAGATAATTCAAGGCTTTGCTGATAATATTCCAGGGCTTGCGAATAGTTTTCCTGTAAAGCGTAAACAATCCCTATGTTGCCCAGGGTCGTGGCTTCACCCTGTGGGTCGCCAAGCTGGCGTTTTAAGCTCAAGCTTTGTGCAAAGGCCTGCAAGGCACTGTCGTAATTCTTCAGATAGCGATGCACCTGACCAATATTGTTTAACACTCGCGCTTCATTTACCGGGTCATCCGCATCACGTACCAGCAACAGACTCTGTTCATAGGCATCAAGGGCAGCCCCATAGTCACCGAGTTTTTTATAAACTATCCCTAAATTTCCCAACGCCCTAAACTCTCGGATGGGGCTATCAATATGTCGGGCAAGCTCCAAACTTTGGCGGTGAAACTGTAACGCCAGACTATACTGACTCAGCAGATCATAAACCACACCCATGTGGGTCAATGCGGCTGTCTCTCCATCCTGATTATTCAGTTCTCGGTTGACACTGAGGCCTTGTTCAAAGTAGCGCAGAGCTTCAGAGTAATTATTTTGTTTACGATAGGCGAGCCCAATATTAATCAATAACTTAGATGCACTCCCCTGGTTATCCATGGCTTGATACAGCCCTAAAGCCTGCTTCCAGTCATCGATAGCCGCTTGCCATTGCTCTGCTTGAAACGACGCAACACCACGATCCCGTAAACGGTTAGCCTCAGCTGTCACCTCAACCGAGGCTGGTGACTGATGGTTATCGGCAAAGATTACTTGCGAAGGCAAACGGTTCAGCGATGTCAAGAACGTTAAGGCAATCAATGCCAATGCATGGGTGACCATAACTACAGCAATTATATTTTCTTAAACTATACGCTCAGAAGAAGGTCCAAAAAGGTTTAACCAGGTTACTTTCATGCTACCTGGAGTGAAGAACTGGGCTGCATTGATGCCGACGGGAGAAGCTCAATAGGTTCTCTACAAAATTTCAGCTTTCCGTTTCTCCATGTGCCACATAAACCATGAATAAGTGCACACCGCCAAGAAACACCCAGTTTAGCAAGCATTAATGGCGCATCAGCCTCAAAAACACTCACGTTTCAAGAGTTGAGCCCCATTGAGGATCAACAATACTAATCATTTATTCGGAGTCATCACCATGAAACTTTTATCTGCCATTGGTTTAGGTACTGTTCTTCCCAGCTTGTTGTCTACTACAGCACTGGCAGCCATCGAACCTCACATTGACATCTATCCCCAAGAGACAATCCAGCTATCTCAGGGACAGTCCTACAGTGATTTAATCGACACAGGGCTAGAACAACTAAAATCGCGTAGCTACGAAGCCGCACTGACCTCATTTGAGACAGCAATTGCGATGGAACCTAATCAATTTCAAGGTTGGTTGGGTAAGGGAGAAGCCCTCTACGGTCTGCGACGTTATGCAGAGGCAGAAACAGCCTATCGGCAGGTAACGGCACTCAACCCTAATTTAACCTACGCATGGGTCTGGTTGGGCAATGCGCTGGATGAAACAGATCGCCTGCAAGAGGCGCTAGCCGCTTATCAGCAGGCGCTTACGATAGATCCAAACTATGCGTGGGCGTATTACCATCGGGGCATTGCGTTGAATAACGCTGAGCAATATGGGGATGCGCTGGCGGACTTTCAACGGGCCACTGAACTCAAACCAGACCTGACCGGGGCATGGTTTGGGTAGGTCGTTTATTGCTCAAGCTAGAGCGACCAGGTGAGGCATTGACAGCCCTGGATCGGGCAGTGGCATTGGCAGTAAATAATGCCCGCATCTGGTTCTATCGGGGAAATAGCTTGGCCGGGCTCAAGCGGTATGAAGAGGCGATTGCTTCTTATGATCAGGCGATTGCCCTCAATCCACAGGCGGAGGGCCCCTGGTATAACAAGGCGCTGGCCCTGGCAGATTTAGGACGTTACGGACAAGCCGTTGAGGCGATGGATCAGGTACTGGTGATTAATCCGCAAAATACCCGGGCGCAGGAGTTACGAAATCAGTGGAGAGAATTGGCACAGCAGTAGTTGGGGATTAAAACATTGAAGCAAGTCTTTTGGGGCGTGTTGTTGAACAGTGTTTCCCTTTATCCAGAATCTCACTGACACCTGATGCCCTGCCTTGCCGAGTTCTGGCTTAAAGTTCCAGCTGCAGTTAATATCCCAGCTGAGTGAATAAGTCTGCTTAACCCAGCGATACCCAACGGCGACAGGTTAAAGGCCCCCACCTATGAGAACGATACTCTACCTCTATAATGCCTCGAAATCGAAATTTTGCAGGTAATCCTCAGATTTCTCTGACCATGGCCAAAATCAATCTAGACTAACCCCAGGGCACTGTCCGTATCCAAGCACTATGGAACCTCCCTTTCGCTATTGGCAAATAACAATCCTCACCGCCGCAGGGCAGCTGGAACACCGAGACTGTCCCCAAGCTCAGCAATGGTTCAAAGCCCGCTTTGAAGATGAAATCGCGGCTGAGGAGCTATCAGATCGCATTTGTCAGGATACGCTATGGCGCATTTGCCAGACGCATCCTAATGAAGCGTCCATGGCGCAGCTATGTCTGCGCTGCTGGTTATCTCACCAAATTGTTTACATCTGCATCCAGCTAGCCCGTAGTTTTGGTGCAACCTATGGCTTTCAAGCAGCTGACCTGTGGCCGTTGGTGTTAGATGACGATGGTAAAGTGCCCGCCACATACCAATCGTTTACGATGAAGATCTTGGCCAGCTATGATCCAGACCGGGGGGCCCTTAGTACCTGGGCCAGTCGCCTCACCAAAAATCACCGTGAATTAAATAACTTTTTGCTTAGTCAGGGACTGTACCGAGCCACCCCCTGGGCGATTCTGAATGATACAAAGGCGACCCAATTGCCTCGGTTTTTACCGCATCTGAGTCCATCAGAGTTAGACATCGCTGCCCAGTTGCTAGGAGCTTACCATCGGGTGTATCGGAGGGACCGCATTACCCAGAGAACTAGCCGTGGAAAACGATGTAGCGCTCCTACCGATGAACAGTTGCAGCGGATAGATCTTAGCCAACCGCCAAATGTCGTTCTATCACAGCTTCATGACCTGGCAGAACAGCTACGCCAGTCCCGTGTTGCTGCACGGGGAGGCAGCCTACCTAGCCAATCTCTTGATGCCAATGAATACACCGAACCAGCGGTCCCAGTTTCTGATGATTTTCAGGAGATCCAGGATGAATTTGCCAAGAACTATCGTCAAGATTTTTTCAATACTCTAGGCGAGGCCATTAAAGTAACGGTGACGGCCTACACGGTCCATTACCAAAAGCGTAGACCCCCCCAGGGTAGAGTATATCGTCAAGCATTGGAGCTGTTTCACTGCGAGGGACGGCCCATGGGAGAGATTGCCAAAACACTGGGGTTAAACAGTCAGGTTAAGGTCACACGGCTACTGAATCTTAAAAAATTTCGCACTGAAGTCTGTATTTATTGGCTTAACCAACTTAAGGAACGTGTACAAAAAAACGCCCTAAAACATCTTTCGCCTGATCAGTTAGATAACATTGCTGACAAGCTAGAGCAAATCCTAAACGAAGAGGCGGATGCGGTGATGGCAGAAGCGGCCTCGGAAGCACAGATACCGAAAAATCGCACAGCCAATAGTGTATTTGCCCGACAACTCTGCGCAGTTGTTGACACACTACCACTGCCCCCTGATTTGCCTTCCTAAGATTTACACATTCCTACCATTGCAGCCCGATGATAAGCCATGAGTATTCAACCTTCAAACCCAGATCCTTTCAAAGGTTTTCACCCTGTAGCAACAGAAACGATTATGCTAACTAATACGTCTACTCAATGGGCTCAGCGTGTTTGTCGTGATATTGCAGATGCAGATGAACAATGGCATAGCTTTTTAAGGGCCCTGGCCATTACAGGCTTTGAACAATGGCTAAATCAAGGGAATAGTGGGCTACCAATTAGCTATTCACAGACTGTCGCGCCGGGTACAGATGCGACTATTCAGGTGGGAGATTTTCGGCTATATATTTTACCCATGGGCACGCTTAAGGATGATCAGGTGGTGATTCCAGCCAGTGCCTTGAGTGAGAAGCACACAGCCCATTTGTATGTGTTAGTAGAGGTGCACGAAGAAGTGGCGCAGGTGCGCGTGAGGACAGCGTTACTGTCTCATCAGCTAGAGGCTTATGTTGAGCGACAGTGCGAGGCTGAGGAGTATGGGGTGCCCGTAAGCGAGTTTACAGTGCCTCCTGAAAAACTGTTGTGGTATCTCAGCTGTTTAAAGCCAGAGGCTATTATCAAACCTGACACGGTCACATCTAGCGTAAAAGAGAAAATTACTACTCAGCTGCATGAGACTGTGACTACGGTTATCAATACGGGGAAATGGCTACAGGGGCAGTTAGATACTGTGGCCGAGCAGCTAGCGTGGCAGTTTATCCCGTCCTTAGAATGTGGCTATGAGCTCAGGGACTTTAGAGATGCTGAAGATCCTCTAGGTAAAATATCAGACATTCTTAGGGAGTTGCAGGACCGAAGTGTGGGTGTGCCCACTGACGCAGTTGGAGCTTGTCAGTCCATCGGATTGGGTAATGTCATTTGTTACTTTTATACGTTCGTCTGGGAACTGGCAGAAACAAATGAATGGAGTAGTCTATTTGTGTTATTTGGTGCAGATGCCAATGAGCCATTACCCATTGGCACAGAGCTTCAGGTAAGCGATCAAACATCGGTCATGTCCACTAGTAAGGTGCAGCCGGGGGCGATGACTACGTTTTTATATATCCAGGCAATTGGTAATTTAGATGAGCTGTTTACTGTGGATATTAGTTCATCGGATGGTGAAACATTAACGCTACCTCCGTTTGGTTTTGTTTGAAGGCCTAGAAGCAGGCTAAGCTAACGGAGAGGTAATTTCACTTAAGTGCGATCGCACTCCCAATACCCACAATTTACCGTTTAAGTAAGCACTTTAGTATCATGGGGCTAGAACCATCGGCTCCCTAGCCTAGCGCCTGCCATGACTCAATCTATTAATCGAGTTCGTTGGACTACCGAAGACTTAAAGCGATTACCTGATAGTAGCAACCGCTATGAAATAATTGATGGACGCTTGCTTATGACCCGCGCGCCTCACTGGAAACATCAAAAGGTCATTAGCAATGTAGTCAGGGTCCTCAACACTTGGTCGGATACTAGTAATCTCGGTGAAGCTGTACCCACACCCGGTGTCATTTTTGAGGATGCAGATAATGTAATTCCAGATGTTGTATGGATTAGCTATGAGCGTCTATCGGTAGGGTTAGATGATGAAGGCCATTTGACCATTGCACCAGAACTTATGGTTGAAGTGTTACCAGCTGGCAAACAAAATCAAGAGCGAGATCGAGAAACCAAGGTGAAGCTCTACAGTGAACGTGGTGTTCAAGAATATTGGATTTTAGATTGGCGCGCTCAGCAGTTGGAAGTGTATCGGAGAGAAGATGGTTTGTTGAAACTCATGAATACACTATTTCCGCAAGATAGTTTGAAATCGCCTATTTTGCCAGGCTTTACCTGTCAGGTTGAAGTCTTTTTTGGATAGCAGGTTGTCAATGTTTGAAGCCGTCTGTTTAGGCGGCACCAAACTGGTGCGGTTCCACATCCACGCACTAGCTACAAACCATTGCCGATCAAAATAAACGGTGCCCAATAATAGGGATGGTCTGAACTTGCATTCAGACTAATCGGTTCCCCTGTGTCGAAATCGACAATATTAATTGCCGCTCTGGATTCTCCTGAAATTACCGAGAGATCATCTTTTATCAGGGCTAACTGTGCCCGTCGCAGTGCTTCGGCTTTAGGTAATCCTTCACTGAGGGCCAGGTAAAAGGCATTCATCAGGGCCTGGGTGCCGCCATCGTCTACGCGCCATAGCGATGCCATTGCTGCTTTTGCCCCGGCTCGCTGAATCTGGTAGCCCAGCCCCAATACCTCAATCCCACTGTCTAAATCCTGTCCGCCCAGTCCTGTCTCACAGGCACTCAGTACCACCAGATCCGCGTCGCGTAGGGGCCAACTGCGCATCTCTCGTAGCGTGGCCACATTGCCATCGCCAAAGAGAATAAACGACTCATCGGGACTGCTGGAGACAAAGGCACCGTGGGTGGCCAGGTGAATAATATTGTAGCCAACTAATTCAATGCGGCGTTTGGTGTCGGTTTTGCTAAAGGCAACATCGAGGAGAACATCGGTGTTGGGTATTTGGGCTGCCAGGTTGTTGACCTCGGTGCGGGTAAACGAAAGGTCGCTAAAGGTGTATTGCTCACCGCCAACAGTGGGGCTAAAACTACAGTCGGCACAGGCAGCAGCTAGAATAGCGTGCTCAGTCTGGGGTGGGGTGTCAAAGTCACTAATGGAATCGGTGGTAATGTGGGTGACTGAGAATCGTTCGGCAAGCCACTGGTTGCCATCGTGCAGGGCGACGAGGGGAATATAGCGCAGGGCACCATCTGGAGAATAGACAATGGTTTGGGTGCTGGTGCCATTATCGAGTAGGGCCAGGTCTTCTTCGATATCTTTAATTAGCCAGTTGTAGAGTTTTTGCGCAGCTGCTTTTGCCTGTTGGGTAGAGCCATGGGGGCTACGGAGCAGGGTGCGGTAATTGAGGATAGCGTCATTGACGTCCTTAGCACTGACTTCCACCGGGCGACGGATGGGTGGGGCATCTGGGGGGACCAGGATGAGTTCTAGGCGGTCTTCAAAAATTAGCGGATAGAGTAGGACTGCATTGGGCAGGTTGGCAATGTTGTTTTGGAGAGTGCGGAGGCTGGCCAGTTCAATATTTTGGCCTTCTGTTGAGGTGCGTAGCAGGGCGATGGCGGCTTTAACGGCTGGATATTCTAGAAACTCAGTGAAGTTATCCAACAGTTCGCCTTCACGGGCGCTAAGTTGATCAAACAGTTCCAATTCGTCGGGAGTTAATGAGTCATAGCCCTCAGTATCTGCTTTGGCTTTGAGTCGAGCTAAGTCCTCTTTGGCCAGAAGAACCTCTTTATAAAGGGTAAGGATCTCTTCTTCTGGTTGCCAATAATCAACATTTCTAGGGGCATCATCATGACTACGTACATCCTGAAAATAGTCTTCTAGCTCTTGTGTTCGCAGAAGATCAAGCACAGCTTGGGCTTCTAGAACGCGATTTTCCTGAAGCAAGAGATCTGCCAGCCTTCGATAGACAGGGGCAATCATATCTGTATACGATTGCTGTTGTTCCTGGGTTAATGTTTGGTGATCATCACGAATATTTTCGTAGATATTGACTGACTGTTTGAGAAAAATAATTGCTAACTCAGATTCCTTCGTCGCATCCAGCAGTCTGCCAATATTGTTGAGCGTCAAGCCTTCGCCGGTCCGGTCGCCAATCTCGCGTAGGATTGCCAGTGCCTGCTCATAGTAACCCAAAGCTTGAGGATACTGTCCTAAATAGTAGTAATTAAGGCCAATATTGTTAAGGATAGTGCCTGCACCTGCACGGTTACCTACCTCACGGCTGATGGCGAGGGCCTGCTCATAGTAGCCCGAGGCTTGGGGATACTGCCCTAAGCTATGGTACGTCAGGCCAATATTGTTAAGGATAGTGCCTTCACCCGCACGGTTACCCATCTCACGGCTGATGGCGAGGGCCTGCTCATAGTAGCTCAAGGCTTGGGGATACTGTCCTAGGCTATGGTACGTCAGGCCAATATTGTTGAGTATCAAGCCTTCACCTGCTCGGTCCCTTATCTCGCGACTGATCACCAGGGCCTGCTCATAATAGTCTAAGGCTTGAGGATATTGGCCTAGTTTACGATAAGTGATGCTAATATTGTTAAGTGTAGCACCCTCGACTGCACGATCTCCGATTTCGCGTGTAATCCGTAATGCCTGCTCATAGTACCCTAAGGCTTTGGGATACTGCCCTAGGTTGTCATAAACACCACCAATATTGTTGATCGTACTCCCTTCGCCTGTACGATCTCCAGTTTCACGTCTAATAACGAGGGCTTGATAAAAGTAGTTCAACGCTTGGGGATACTGTCCTAAGTTGTTGTGAGTAAGGCCAATATTATTAAGAGTAACACTTTCGCCCGCGCGGTTACCAATTTCGCGTCTAATAACGAGGGCTTGATAAAAGTAGTTCAACGCTTGGGGATACTGCCCTAAGCTATCGTAAACTGAGCCAATACTACTGAGCGTAGTACTTTCGCTCGCGCGATCGCCGATCGCGCGGTTGATAACGAGGGCCTGCTCATAGTAGTCTAGCGCTCGGAGATACTGCCCTAAGCTATCGTAAACTGAGCCAATATTGCTGAGATTGGTACCTTCGCCCGCGCGGTTACCAATCTCACGTGTGATAATGAGGGCTTGCTCATAGTAGTCTAGCGCTTGGGGATATTGGTCTAAACTGTTGTAAATGCCGCCAATATTATTGAGCGTCGTGCCTTCGCCAGCACGGTCGTCGATCTCTCTGCGGATAACAAGGGCCTGGTTATGGTAGTCCAAGGCCTGGGAATACTGGCCTAAGTTGTGGTACGTCAGGCCAATATTGTCGAGGGTACTGCCTTCGCCCGCGCGGTTGCCGATCTCGCGGCTGATGACGAGAGCCTGCCCATAGTAGTCTAACGCTTGAAGATACTGCCCTAAGCTGTTGTAAATGCTGCCAATATTGTTGAGGGTAGATCCTTCGCTCGTGCGGTTACCAATCTCACGTGTGATGACGAGGGCCTGCCCATAGTAGTCCAACGCTTGGGAATCCTGCCCTAAGCTATCGTAAATGCCGCCAATATTGTTGAGGGTAGTGCTTTCACCAAAGCGGTTACCAGTCTCGCGCATAATCCTGAGGGCCTGCTCATAATAGTTCAAGGCTCGGGGATACTGGCCTAATTTGTGGTATGTCAGGCCAATATTGTTGAGCGTAAAACCTTGGCTCGCGCGGTCATTAATCTCGCGGCTGATCATCAGTGCCTGCTCAAAGTAGTCCAAGGCCTGGGAATATTGTCCTAGGCTGTCGGCAATAGAGCCAAGGCCTGTCAGTGCTCTACTTTCTCCCTGGCGATCGCCAATTTCTTGGTACACTATCAGGGCTTGTTTTAATTTCTCAAGCGCCTCTTGCCAGCGACTGATTTGCCATAGTCTTACTGACTCATTGAATAGCTGGTCTGCTTCTGTTTTTCTAGCCTCCTGCTTGGTGCCAACAGTTGTGTTTAACCAATAAGTCTCCTGGAGATGCTCCCTATAGACGGTGCCTAGATTGCCACCAGTGTTCCAAAAAGACGACCTTTTTACTGGCAGTTGTCTATTGTCTATCCTATCCATTGACAGAGTAGTGGGCTCACTCGTTGTTGGGGCAGCCTCCCCTATCTCTGTCATCAATGCCGACAACACTAGAGTCAATGAAAGGCCAAACAGTTTGATCATCGCTTTAGGAGCTAACGTTAAAATGCTTGTTGAACAACACTAGTGGCAGTGCCTATATACTCTCACTATGACCCCCACCCATCCAAAAACTCAACCAATTATTAACCTTTCTTCTCAACCACCTCCATCACGGCTTCAACTGCTTCCACAGCATCCACCAGCCCCTGCCCAAAGAAATACACTTCCGGTGCAATGGCCTCCACCGGTCCACTAATGCCCGAAGGCCGCACAAATGGAAAATCGACTGCTGTACCAAATCCAGCTGCCGCCTGTAGCCGATACCGATTCTGATCCGCCTGACTCAGTGCCAACGGTCCATAATTCGCCGTCTGCCCCAAAATTGCCCCCAGCTCATCTCGATTCAATTGCTGCGCCCCATTCACCGAGCGCATCAACGCCAGTACCCCACTCACCACCGGGGCCGAAAACGACGTCCCCTGTACCTGCACATATTGTCCCAACGGATCTAACGTCAAGCCCCAACTCGTCTGTGGTGGCTCCATCCCCTGCCAAAAACCAGGCACCCAGGTACCCCCAACCGTCAAAATACCGCCCGCCTGCTCACGGTTTGTCTCACCACCGGGGGCTACCACAT
>NZ_QXHD01000004.1:405113-442003 GCF_011009555.1 Adonisia turfae CCMR0081
AAGTGGCAAGTAACGAGTAACGAGTAATGAGTAACGAGTAACGAGTAACGGGTAACGGCTAGTGGGTTTGGGTTTGGGGGGTGTTTATGGGTGATCGGATTAGTATTCAGGAAAGGTCTGAGTTATTTGCGGTTAGGGTGGTTAGGGCTTATGGGGAGTTGAGTAGACGATCGTTTGATGATGCTGGAAAGGTTTTGTCTAAGCAGTTTTTGAGGGCTGGGACGAGTATTGGGGCGAATTGTGCTGAGGCTGAATTTGCTCAGTCGCGTAAGGATTTTATTTCGAAGTATTCGATTGCTCTAAAGGAGGCGTCGGAGTGTCGTTATTGGATCAAATTATTGATTACGTCTGGAATTGTTGTCGAACAACAATTCTCGCCAATGCTTTCGGAATTGAATAGCATTCTTGGGATTCTTGTGTCGAGCATCAAAACTTTGAAACAGGAGAAGTAGCAAGTAACAAGTAGCAAGTAGCGAGTAATAGATAGAAACTCTACAGACTCAAACTTTTTACTTACTACTTTTGACTAAACTTTTTACTTTTTACTTGCTACTTCTTACTTTTCACTTTCCCATAACCCATCCCAGCAAGGTATTGGCTTTAGTAGGATTCTACCTGCGCCGGTTTGTCGATACGGGCAATGAATATGTGGACATCGTACGGGGAATTTCTTTGGGATGTCCGTTGTCACCGTTAATGGGGGCGTTGTATTTGAAACCGTTGGATGATCGCATGGCGGCTTTGGGGTGTTTTTATGTTCGGTTTATGGACGATTGGGTGGTATTGGCGGAAACTCGGTGGAAATTACGGAAAGCGGTGAAAGCGATCAACGAGGAGTTGGCCGCGTTACGTGTGGAAAAACATCCTGACAAAACCTTTATCGGACGTATTGACAAGGGGTTTGATTTTCTAGGGTATTGGTTTTCGCCGGGGAGGGTGGGCGTGGCGAAAAAGACCGTTGACCGGATGTTGGACAAGGTGTCTCGGCTTTATGAGCAAGGTGTGGATCGGATCTGCATTGAGACATATGTGAATCGGTGGTGGCAGTGGGTTAGAGGGGGGATGGGTGGGGTGTTGTTATCATGGTCGGGTGTGAGTTTGCTGGGTGATGCGGTGCGTTACGGCGAGGCCTAACGCACCCTACCTGGCTACTTTTTACTTTTTACTCGTTATTGAATAGTGAACTGGTAGTCTGCGTCCTCGGTAGTTGTTGTTTGTGCCATATAGACGCTTTGCCCCTGTTGGGCATATGTATTTTGGATGTTTGGATAGGCATTTTCGACGTACCATTTGCGTTGTTCGCCTTCACCCCAGTCCCGTAACCAAATGATTACCTTCGCTGTGGTCAATCCTGAGTAAGCTTTTAGTGGGACCTGCGTGGGGTCGTCGCCGCCGCCGCCGATTGTCGTAGTAGTACTTACCGTGAATCCCTCTCCTCTGATTGCTTCATGTCTGACATCTTTCACGATCTTAGAATCGGCGTGATCTCCATTAGTGCTTTGTGTGAAGACTTCATAGTTTGCATTCGATAAAAACATTGGATTTTCTTCATCGTTTGTGATGGCCCATCTTCCAATGTCTGCGTTTATCTCTCGTCGTGCTTCGTTGATTGCGGATGCCATGCCTTGGTCAGTTGTAAAACGTGTTGATGTGAATGTGCCGGCTTGGTCATGGTCATAACTGTCGTTTACTCCATACTGTATGACGTCTGCTATGCGTCTTAATAGGATGGATTGAGTTACCTTTGGGCCATGGTTGTTTGTTGCGTGCCATTTGTCTCCGGACTTTTGCTTCTCATATGCTTGCCTCATGCCCTTAATTATATTCTCATTGTTATGGCTGGTTATACGTGCCTTAATAGTCGTTAAGGGCATGGTCTGTAGGTTCTCTTCGTCCGGTCTTTGGGGTTGGTAATCGGTATTATTGTCGCTAGCTTTTTGGTCGTGGTCGTTGTTGTAGGGCTGCCCTTTGACATCATTATTATCGTTCGCGGTGTTGGTTTGGTTTGTGGAGTCATTTATGGGGATGTCCCAGTTATATTCGTCAGCCGATAAGTCCAGCTGACGCGTTCTATGCATGTTTTGATTAATGTCGATTGTCGATGTACTTCCTGAATTACCGCTGAGAGAATTTTGTGTCGAGGGGTTGAGGTGGTTGGGGGTAGACTGCGCCCGACGGCCCCTAGTGCGCCCTCGGTGTCTCTCCTTGTTTTTTTTAGCTATTTTTTTCTGCTTTGTTTTTGATTTTTTCGTGCTCCATTCGGAGGAGGACGATGGAACGCTTGGGTTTCCTGAACCTTGCTTTTTGTTATTCATAGTTGATTCCTACTACTCGGATTTCACTGTTCTGTTCTGCGCTTGCGCTCTGGTCGTTTATCTCCAGCTGCGTCTTGCACGAAGCATTTATGGCTCTGCATGGTTGTGCATCGTTATACGTCCGCTTTGTCGGTTTGATGGGTAATCGGTTCCGTTGCCTATGTCCCACTTCGTATGCCTGGGCTTCAAAATCTCCACCTGTATTTCCTCACCTCACGCGCGTGTCGTAAACCAATCCATCTATTTGTGTCCTCCTTGGCCGTGATCACAGTCCGACTAGACTGAGTGTTTGCTGTATATTTGTGTGTCTCACCAGCTATGTCACCTGCTGTGCACGACGTAACGCCCGATCCGCCGAATCATCCTTCAGGGCCGTACGGCGACGCTGGCTTTCATGCTTATCCACCACATCATCCGGGATATACCCCCCCTGCGCCCTCTCCTCAGCCGTCGCCTCTCCTTGCCTCGGTACATATCGCGTCTCTCCTTCTTTTGTAATCACTGCAAAAATCTTGCGATTGTGTTTAACATCAAACTTTGGCGCATCATTACGCATCGCATTCACCGGACCCAGGGGAACAGTTAGACTGATCGCCCCATCCTCCACATATCTCCCTTCCGAACGCTCCTTGGCCGTCGCCTGACTCTGCTTCGGCCAATACTGGGTACTACCATCATCGGCAGTCACCGCAAACAGATCCCGCTGCTGACCAAAGTCATATCTAGGCAAACTGTCAAGCACCTCCTCCACGATCGAATCTTTCTCCGGTATATATTTCCCCCTCAGCAATTCCTGTTCTGTCGCCTCACTTTGAAGGGGCAGATATTCCGTCTTCTGTTTCCCAAACCCATTGGTGAGTGTGGTAGCAAACACCGTTCGACCCGAGGGAAACTCTGTGACCGTTGATCGCTTATACTGCGAGGCTTCTTCGATGGTATTTACCGGATCTTTGACCGCAAATCCCGCCAGATATCGCCCTTCGGCTAGCTCTTGGGCCGTAGCCTGGTTCCTTTTGGGAAAATATTGAACACTACCATCGGCTGCTTTCGCGGCAAACAGTTTGCGATCTGGATTATCTGAGTCTTTTCGGGATGGTTGAAATAATTCTTCCCCCGCGATTGAGGCTTTCTCTGGAATATACTTCCCAGCATTAAGCTCCTCCATTGTAGCCTCACTTTGTCGAGGCAGATATTCTGTTTTTATTTTGTTACCATCGCTGTCTAGTACGGCTGTAGCATATACAGTCCGTCCTGTACGAAACTCTGTTACCGTAGGACGGTCTCCGTCTAACTCAGATGGCTCCAATAGCCGATTGACGGGAGCTTTTGCGGCAAATCCGTCCAAATATCGGCCTTCTGCCAGTTCTTGGGCCGTGGCCTGATTCTTGCGAGGTAAGTATTGAGGTTTGCCATCTGCTCCTGCGGTGGGAAACAGCGTGCGATCTCGATTATCCGGGTCAGATTGGGATGGCTCGTCCAGCACCTCCCCCGCGATTGAGGCTTTCTCTGGAATATACTTGCCAGCATTGAGTTCTTCTATGGTGGCCTCACTTTGTCGAGGCAGATATTCGAGCTTGGTCTCTTCGCCTGTATTGCTCAATGCTGCGGTGGCAAATAACGTCCGCCCTGTTCTGGCTTCAGTGGTAGTAGCTGGCTTGCCGTTCAGGTCCGCTGGATTTTTGAGCTTGTTTACCGGGTCCTTGGCAGCAAATCCCTCTAAATATCGCCCTTCCGCCAGTTCTTTGGCCGTGGCCTGATTCTTTTTGGGCACATATTGAATACTGCCGTCTGGTGCCTGGGTGGCAAACAGTTTGCGATTGTTGTTATCGTCGTCAAACTTGGGAGGCTGATCTAATTCGTCGCCTACGTTGGAAGATTTTTCTGGAATATATTTCCCAGCACTTAACTCCAGTGGGGATGCCTCACTCTGGCGCGGAAGATATTCTATTTTCTCTTTACCTGGACTGTTTGTTGTTGTGGCAAATAATTTGCGCCCTGTCTTGGCATCGGTGACGGTGGGTTGCTCAAAGTTTGATGCATCAGCAATGGTATTCACCGGCTCGCTGCGGACCGACTCATCTTCCACAAAGTTTCCCGCCTCGATTTCAGACTCACTGGCTTGACTCCGAGCTGGCAGGTACTTTGTTTTTCCCCCCTCGGTAACCGGATAGATCATCCGTCCTTTGCCCAGATCGATTTTGGGCTTCGGTGTTTTGGCGGACTGAGCCTGACTGCCATCCTGAATAGCCTTTTGTCGCCGTAACCCCGGCGGCTTTGCCACCGTAATTGTTGAACTTCGTGAGACTACGGCATTCGCTCTTGCCTGTCGCGCTTCCACCCGCCCTAATGTGGGAGCACTCTGACTGCGGGACCGCCGAGGGGCTCCTCCTGAGCTATCACTGTTGCCGCCTTGGGTTAAGCGACGGCGGCTGGCACGACTCTTGAGGAGCTTTGCGCTTTGGCTTCGTTTAAGCGCATCTTGCTTCTTTTTACGTTTTATTTTTTTCGTACGTTGGCTAGGCATAATCTCACCTCTTGGTGATTAGAGAGATTTATTTGTTCCAGATCCCCTCCTGGGAGGGGTGGGTTTCTTGAGAGGGATAGGTTCTCCTGGTGTTGGTTCCCCTTGCCAAGGCTACCGTGTATACACATCTCGGAAGTGAGTTCAAAATCCTGCATTACCCCCCTCAATCCCCCCTTGGTAAGGGGGGAAGATCCGGTTCTCCCCCTTACCAAGGGGGAGTTAGAGGGGGTAATGCAACCGAAAACGCTAGTTTCCAGTACTTGTGTGTACACCGTAGCCTTGCCAAGGGGAACCGTCAGGGAGGGGTCTGGATAACTTGCGCTAACGACCGAAGACCCCTCCGTTGGTTCCCCTTACGCTACGCTTTAGCGCATGCCCTTTGGGCTATAGGGGAACCGATGCTAGCTAAACCTTCGCTTTATAAACCAGGACCATCTCGGCATTCTTTAAGGTGCTGCCATCGCCCTTGAGCATAAAGGTCCAGCTGCTGCCGTTTTGGCCCACGTTGATGGTGTGGGGTTGCAGGTAGGTGTTGTTGGGCACCTGTAGATCATCGTTGATGGTAAAGATCGCTCCACCTTGGTCGTCGGCGTATTCATAGTGCATAAACAGGCCAATAATCTTGCTGCTGCTCATATTGGGGAACATGTCGCGGGTAAAGGTAATCTCGGCTTTATCTACATCGCCGCTGGTCAAGGCTGCCCACTGATCGGGGAAGTTGTAGGCCAGGTCAAAGAAGCTGGTGGCATGGTACGGTTTCAGTACGCCTTTGACTTCGTTGGCAAAGCGGCTGCCGCCTTGCTTGGCGGTATAGCGCAGCTTGACGGTGACATCCAACAAGTCTGCCGGGTTGTAGGACCCTTTCATGCCATTGAGTTCTAAGCGCCAGTTGGAGACGGCTCCAGTGCCTTCAAAGGGCAGATAGCGCTCATCGCCAAAGTTCAGCTCAAACATGCCGTTGTTTTCGGTGTATTGATCCACATGGGAGAGGGCCACTTGCTGGTTAGCGCGCCAGTTGACGCGGACATTGGGGGTGGCTTCATTGGAGGGATCAATCAGGTGTTTCACTGCTTTGATGTCCGCTGCCATGACCAGTTTGCTGCTGAGCTGGCTCAGGGTGGCATTTACCTGCTGCCCTTCGCCCACATCAAAGGCCAGGGAGACGGTTTTGATCTGGCGGTTGTAATGTCCGGGAAAATCATAGTCAAATAACTCTTCTGATAGTCGGAACTGGCAGAACCCTTTAGTCTTGAGATTTAATAGCGCCATGGGGTCGAGTTCCAATAGCGAGATACTCTTGGTGATTTCCAGACGACGGCTATCGGTTTCTCGATAGGCCTTTTCTAGACGATCCAGGTCATGACCCAGGCTATTACCCGACAGCAGTCCCTTGCGCTGGCTATCCCAATACATGCCGTTAATGTAGTTCACCTGGCTGGCGGCAACGCCTTTTTCAAAGACAAAGGCTTGTTCTGCCTGTTTGGCGTAATCGTGGGCCAGCTTATAGGTTTGGAAGTATAGGCCCGAGATTTTGCCACTCATCCAACTGTAGAGTTGCGCAGTGGAGAACTTATTCTTCATGAAATCGGCAATGGCGTGGTGGTTTTCGATGTCCTTTTCGTGGATGATTTTTTCTTGCTTTGCGATCGCAAGCTGATGTTGCTGCGATTGAATCTGATACTCCAGCTGTTGGATTTCACTGGTTGCCATCATTTTTTGCAGAGCCCAATCCTGCGCTGAGCGTTTGAACTGGGCCGCCACACCAGCGACCTCGCCCCCCATACTCAGGGCCTCAGCTCCAGATTGAATGGCCTCACCGAATTGGGCCAACATGGACCCAATATCTTCCCCACCAGTGGTGACACCAAAGCTGAAGGGACCCGCCGTAAACTGCGGCACGATGTAGGAAAGACCAGACATGTATTTACTCAATGCGGTCACCCCATGCAATGTGGCCGCAATCCCCATCATGGACAGCTGTGTCAGTTCTTCGGGTAGATAGCCCTCATCAATCAGATCGGCATAGTGGGTTTCCTGTTGCTCGGCCCCCAGTTTAGTTTCCTGCAAATTCAGCAAAGATTGCTCGGCTTCCTGAATGGCCTCTTCCTTTAACAGTGTGGTGAGGTCAAGCAGTATGGATTCTTGTTTGTTCTGTAAAAGGCTTAGTTCTTCAGCATCTTTCTTCTCCAGCGCGGAGAGTAGAGCGTCGCTAAAGCCATTGAGCTTGGTCACCAGTTCCCGCGCCTTGGCCATCAGGGAACTAAAGCGATAGTCGGGCACCGTCGCCGCACCAGCCGCCATAGCAGCGGCGGCAGCCATGCCCCCACTGCCAGCCACGGCACTGACCAGGGCCATGGGATCGATGGGGGGCTGGAACAGTGGCAAGGGCTGGGCCACACCGTCAATGTTTAGACAAGCCCGAATTTTACCCAGGCGATCTTCTACTCGGGTCCAGTACTCGGTGAACAGCTCGTTTTCTGGTAGGTAGAAATAGGGATTAGTGATGGTATCAAACTGGGTAGCAGCAAAGCTCAGGCTTTGTTCATAATCGACCACTCCATCGGTGACTGTGTTTTCTAGATCAATCAGGAAATCATAAGCTTCATTGGGATCTACCGAATTGCCGTCTTGATCGGTGTAGAAATCACTGTAGTTCTTAGTGGACTCCAGTACCACACGGCCCATATTCTTGGGTTTTTCACCTAAGATGTCATAGGCCAAAATGTACAGCATCCGTGCTTCATTAATGCTCTCGCGGGTGTACTGTCGGAAGAGCATATCACCCCAGTCCAGCAAGTTGTCGATATAGCGCATAACGATCGCTTTGCGATAGGCAATGGGACGCAGGGCTGCAATGGCATGGGGATCAAAGGGATCGTCTAAGTATTCTGCTAACTGAGCACTGTAATTGCGCATCAGCTCAAGACGAGAATCAAGAATTTTAATGATTGCCACTACTTCTAGCATTTCACTTTGCCAAGTGGCCAACAACTCGTCAGCAGTGGTTGCGAGATTGTTGATGGCTGACTCGAGATCAGTGACATATTCCCAGGTTGCAATAGTAGACAGATCTGTCCCAGAGGCATCCTCGTATGTATCTAGATCTTCTTGGCCGAGAAACACCTTCTGGTAGCCAGCTAACATGCTATCTAGATTGGTTAGAGCCGTTCGAGCAGTTGCCACTGTATCCGTACTGGTAAGAGCCTCAAAGGCGTCTAAATCGTTGGTGAGGGTAGTCAGCAATGCATCCGGATCGACCGCCAGGAACGGGAGAAACTTCCAGTAATCAGATATTGCCGTGGGGTCGAAGATATATTCGTACCACTTTTTGGCATATTCAAACTGTTGATCCGTATTTAAGGTCTGAGCAATCAGGAAAGGTATATGGAAAAAGATTTCCCAATAGTACAGACCGTTGGCACTGTTGAAGTCGAGATGGCTGTTAACCGGCTCTGTATTGAACCAGGTACTACTCATCTGAATATTGTTAGGACTTGAGTCGTCAAAGCTGATGGCAGGTGATTCATTTATCTCCTGGGTTGACATTTTTAGAAAGTCACTAATCTCACCTGCGAATAGGATTTGGTTAAGTTGCTCAGCTGTACTGGATGTTAGGCGAATCACTTCATACTTCACAGTATCAATTTCATACGGTAAGGCGTCGGTGTATGCCAGGTAATAACTATCCTGAATCAAATACAGTTTAGAGACGTCGCTGTTGGTGTAATTATAAGCAGCCGTTATCCCAGCGGAGCGGATGTCGGCAGGTATATTTCCCCAACTTCCTGAAATCGACAGTGGAGTATCTAGCTGACTCGTTTCACTGAGGTTCTTAAGACGATAGTAATTGGTACCTGAGAAAAGATAGACACAGTAACTATCGTTACTGTCATCATCGTCATCATTGTCATCTTCGAGCACAAAAGCAGCGTCGATTTCATCACCTAGTCTGCTGTTAGTGATGAATTTTTCTAGTGATGTCGATAGCGAGGATAAGTTTGCGATCTCTGACTCCATCGTTGTCAGAAGTGTCGAACCGTTTGTAGTTAGATCAGTTAGATCAGCGACAACATCTTCTATGTTAATGACTGCAGTCTCAAAGTCAGCCATATCGCCAGCATTTTCAAAAGTGTCTTGGATGGTTGAAAGCTGAGTCAGTATGTCTTCAAGATCCACATCAAGATCGTCAAGCTCATCGTAAACAATCTCTATTTTCCTAGCACAACTACTCGCCACTTTTGATATGTCGTCTGATGACAATGATGAATAAGTCTTGGGGTAATCACTGTCAATGTATTGTGGCACCGTATCATCTGACAACGAATAGCGATAATACTCTGTTTTGGTACTACCAAAACTGTCCTCCGTATTGAGAATCAGATATAAACAGTTATCGGCAACATAGGCCGCATCTACTCGTTCTTCGCTATTCAAGTTGGTAGATTCAACAGCACCCCAAAGACCAATAGTAGTAGAAGGCTCGCTACTGGTAGCGTTGCTTTGATAGTACACATGGTTTTCGTTGTTAAATAAATAGGTAATATCGTTTTCAGCGCTATCCGTAAAGGTGAAGCCCGCATCTACCTGAGTCCACTGGGGCAGTCCCTCGTCGTTGTCGGCTAGGGTCTTGGGGTAATCTGCATCCGGAGTAGAACTAAATTCATTAGTATCACTATCCACGGAGTAGCGGAGATATTGTGTCCCACAGAATAGATAGAGTTTTCCTTCTGTGCCAACTGTCCCGGTACCGATTAAGGCCGCATCAATTTGGTCAATTTCAATAATGCTAGAGTCATCATCTTGTTCTTCGAGGGATACTCCAAAGCTATCGACAAATGAGACCGTATTGCTATCGGTACTGTCGCTGCGTAAGATAGAGCCGTCACTATTGTTGAACCAAAACGTTACATCACCATAGGTAAATGCAGCGTCAACGGTGCTCCAGCTATCTGGCAAGTCGGTAATGGTCTCTGATAATTCAGAGACTATTGTCAAGGTAGAGAAGGAGGAACCATCATATTTATACATTGCTCCTTCCAGGATTACATAGGCGGAGCCATCAGCAGCAATATACGCTGAATCAATGGTGATGCTATCGTCTATCTCGATAGCCCGAATACCCCAGCGGCTGCTAATGGCTTGGGGACCTTCAGAAATATCACCATCAACAGAAACAGCCATGTACGTGCCATCGTCCAGGAAATAGTAGATATCATCATCGTCAAACACCTGTACGGCTGCATTGATGCTAGTTTCTGAGGTGATGTTTGAGAGATGGGCATCCGAACTCATGGCCTTTAATCCGATGTCGTCGGATAGGGCGGTCTCATTTGGTTTCACCAAAAAGCCAGAGCCATTGTAATTATAGGCAAACCAGGGGCCATCTATAGAGTCATCGCTGTAGCTCAGCATGACCACCTTATCTTCCTCAATACTGCTCTCCTCTGGAAACAATTGAGCAAACAGTTCCTGGCCACGATTCTCTATGCTGCGGGTTGCAGCTTCCTGGGAGTACAGTTCTGGTGTGAGATTATAGGCGCGATAGTAAGGCCCGGCAGGACTTGAGTCATCATAGGTGTCACTCAGATAGTAACGCACGCTGATGTAGATATTTTCGTAATCGTCATCGCTTAACTTGCTGGAGTTTTCAACAAAAATATCCGCATCGGAAATGTACAAAGACGTCTTGAGATCGGTCAATGTATGGGCCGTATCATTGAGAGTCAGTGTTGTTGTGTAGCTGGTCTCTTCAAAGCTAGTCTGCAGTAACTGAGGCTGACTCCAACGTTTGTTGAGGTTGTAGAAGGAATAGTAAATCTTGATTTCCTTTTGGCTATTACCCTGACTAGAAACCGTTTGGTTGCTATCACTGCCGCTGGTGGTGACAACGGCAGAGGAAGGATCTTCTGCACTTTCCTCAATCACAGCCCAGAACACAAACACTCGATTAAAGGCATAGACCGGTTTTACATGGTCCACTTCAATGGAAATATTTAGCTCTTCCCAAGGGTCCCAGATAATGGCGGAGCTCTCTCCACCAACAAAGGTGGCAAAGCGATAGAAATAGCGCATTGGGTCGGTGCGGGTATGGCCAAAGAGCACCAACACCTTGTTGTTGGTATCAGAACTGGTATCGTCGTAAACATAGCCCCCGGCAATGGTCAACTCAGAGACTTCTGTAAAAGAGTCCAGATAGGTGACATAGGCCTCTTCGATTAACTCATCCGTAAGTTTCCCTTGGGTCAAACTCGACTCCAGGGCCTTAAAGGCAGCAGACTTTACATCCGCATCCCGCAGCTCAGGACGAATGTAGTTTTCTGGATAGAGAAAGACTTTGCGATTCGCTTCCCACACCCGATAATTTTGAAGCCATTCCCACCGTTCCTTCAGATTGGCCTTCAGGGCCTCTTGATCGCTGGTGTCATCACCCTCCAGAGTGACCTCTTCTAGATTCATAAAGTAACGATGCAGATACAGCTGAACCGCCGCCGTGGCTTCTTTAATGCGCGAGGTCTCCGCACAGCTATCCATTTGGATATCGATCAGCAGCTTTTGATACAGCTGTCGGGTGGTGGTGATCTCATCATCATTGGCAATCACATAGGGCACCAGGGCATCCCGCTTGAGGGTATTGACCTCATTGGTAATCTGTTTAACCAGGGTTGCATAGTTGTTATCGCAGTCCACCGACACCAGCACATCGTAAGCACCCGTCGCCGCCTTACTCACATCAGGCTGACCATTGGACCAATAGTCAGAGTCATAGAGGGGCCGCCAAACATTGTTGTACAGCTCTGATACATCCGCCCGCATCCGTTGGGTAGTGGCCAGAATATCGTAGAGACGCAGCACCACCTCCAGGTGGAAGTCCTCTTCCATCCCATTGACCGGGTCCGCCAGGAAGGCATTGCGCTGTTTGACCCAGCGTACGTCTTCTTTTTCAAAGTTAAAGATGGCAGCAAAGTGCATATAGGGCTCTTTCACCTTGCCCTTGGCCCCGCTGACTAGTTCTGTCAGAGTGAGGTTACCGCCAGTAAAACGCTGACCCAGGTCTTTAAACCGAGTGATGGCATGGATATCACTCAGGAGATAATCAGACCATTCTCCCCAGCGATAGGCCAGCACCTGCACTGGCTTTTCATCGTCATGATCGCTCAGGTCCAGGTTATGGGTGACAAACTTTTCTCCTGTATGGAAGTAGATCTCATCTTCAAACTTAAAGACGGTGCTCACACCGCTGTCGGTGAGGATAGTGTCATCTAACTGAGGCCAGGTTTCATTAATATCACGGGGATACTCCATATCCACGTAGCGGGGCTCATCGTAGGGGTTAAGGGCAAACAGGTCCGCCGTATCGCTGTAGCACACAAACTGCTGGTCCTTAAAGACGAGCAATTTGCCCTCACCGTCCACATAGGCCCCATCAACGGTCTGGGTACCGGACTCACTGGTAAAAGTATTGTCCAGATGACCCCAAATCTCGTTGACGTTCCCTTCGGTACCGGCGGCACTATCGGTCTGTAGGTCGGTAACGTGGTGATAATTGCGCTCGTTAAACAGCACTAGCCCCAGCTCGCTGGCATCGGTGGCCAGGTAAAACGCCGCATCAATGCCGTTGCGATAGTCTTCCGGTAGGCTGTCTAACCCTAGCTCCTCAGCTAAACTTTCGCCAATAATCTTGGGATAGCCCTCATCCACATAGCGATAACAGTCGCCCCGGTAGGGGGTATCTCCTGTCTGTTCCACTGTATAGCGAATATATTGTTCACCAGAGAACAGATAGGTCATCTGCTTTTCGATGTCATCGACAGCGGCCACAAAGGCGGCATCGATATAGCCCCCCAGGGTAAAGTTGTTATCGATATGGCCCAGGCCATCAATATCGTAGGCCACATATTTGTTGGGGCTGCCGGTAAAGACGGTGTTGTTGGTAAAGAAGTAGAGACAGCGGCCATTGTCCATCAAGCCGTCAAAGAATGGGGTTTCGCCGTCGTAGTCTGCCTCTAGCTGATCTAAATGCTGCTGGAACTCTTTGGTCATAAAGGCAAAGGCCGGTTCATCCCGCAGATAGGTGGCAATCTTTTTGGGATAGCCCTCATCTACATAGCGATAGTCGTCGCCGCTGTAGCGCACATAGGAGTCCCCAGCAAACAGATAGGTGGTGCGATCGCTAGGATTCACCCAGGCGGCATCCAGCCAGTGGCTCTTCCGATTATCGCTGTCGAAAATATTTTTCTGTCGTCCCCAGGCATCCTTGATGTCTGTCACAACCGTCCAGTCATCGTCATTGTCGTCAAAGGCGGCATAGCGTTCCTGGCTAAAGAGATAGACGGTGCTATCGTTACCCACAAACCCAGATTTTAAGGTTTGAAAGTCCGTTTTATTAAACGGAACCTCCGGATAGAGCAGTTCCAGGGGCTGGGGAAAGCCCCAGTTCTCAGTGTCAAGGTTGAAGCTCAGGAACTTCTGATCGCTAATAAAGATTAGATTCTCTTCGTGGACAAAGATGGCATCAATGGCATCAAATCCTTCCTCTTGATACTCTTCCGGCATGTCCCACAGGCTGAAATCCCCCTCGTATAGGGGCACCGGCTGGTCATAGCTATCCTTGATGTAGTGCAGATAGCGGAAGTTGCCATCCATATCGGGACGCTCAAACAGATAGGTGTCTTCTTTCCACACATAGGCCAGGGCAACATTGTTGAGCCCCCGCCATTTGTCGCTAATGCGGCGGGGCGGATAGGTGACGGTGCTGGCGGTATAGTCTGAGGTATCGGCGTCATACTGCACAAACCACTCCCCAGAGAACACATAGGTCACCCCATCGCGACCCACAAAGGCGGCATCAATGGTTTCCTGGTCGTAGATGGGATTGCGGGAACGCCCCCAGACGTCGGCAATGGTAAAGCTTTGCTCCAGCTCAACATCGTAGTATTTGTCACCAGCAAACACATAGCTTTTGCCATCGCTGCCGTGGAGTATTGCACTTACATCGGTCATGGCTTGAGCATCGGATTCCAGCAGTGATTCCACCCGCTGTACCGTGCGGGGAGTGGCTTCTGTTTGGGTGAGTGTACGGGCTTCCAGGTGGCTGGTTTGATACCAGGTGTCGCCGCTGAGGATGTAGTTCTCTCCTCTTTCCTGAAGTGCCGCTTGCACATCGGCAAAGGCGTCGTTGTCATACTGTTTGTAGTTGTCTTCATCGCCAATCACGACATGGAAGCTGTCTCCCTTAAACAGGTAGACCTGACGCTGATCGGCAAAGGCGGCATCAATGCCCTCAGGGAAGGCGACTTGTAAGCCTCGGAAACGGGGTTCGTCTTTGAGGCGATGGATAGAGCGGGGATAGCCCTGCTCAACGGTGCTGTAGTCACTGTTCACATACCGGAAAAACTGATCTCCAGAGAACAGATAGGTGTGATTAGCCGTCATATCCACCAGCTGACCGTTCTTATCCTGCTCCTCCCAGCGAGACTCTACAATCAAGGCGGCATCTACCTTACCGGTTCTTTCAATATTGTTGCGCACCTTACCCCAAACCTTATGGGTCAAGCGGGGATAGCCATAGTCGATGTTGCGTAGCTCAGCATCAGAAAACCGCAGGAATTTAGAACCATAGAACAGGTAGGTTTTGCCATCTGTCCCCATTAAGGCTGCGACTACTCGCTCATCAGCCAGCCCATTGACATTGCGATCCCACTGATCTGAAAGGACTTTGGGTTCTGACCACCAGCGATTGGAGTAATTATGCTCAATGTAGTAGTAGAGACCATCCTCGGCACTCAGGTAGAACAGGTAAACCTTCCCCTCAGGGCCATTCATCACTGCATCAATTTGGAAATCTGTCGCCCCATTGGTGACGCTCTCTGGCAAACTCCAAAAGTCATCGTTCACCAGGGCAGGGAACACCTCGATCTCATCCACATCAGGGCGATTAGCCAACACCGTTTCAATCACGCGGGCATTGGGGTCTTCTTCATCCACCTCTAGGTAGTCGTCTTCCTCCTTATGCAGGGTAGAGTAGCGTACATATACGTTTTCTGTGGTTGTGGTTGTCGTTGTTGTGCCATCTGCACTAATCGTAATGGTGGTGGTGGTGGTGACGCCGTCAACAGTTTCAGTGGTTGTGGTTGTGCCGATCTCAGCCTCGGTGACCTCAGTGGTCTCGGTAGTCTCGGTGGTCTTAGTACCAAATAGATAGGTCTTGTTCCCCAGCACAAAAGCAGCGGTGACGGTGGTAAGCCCTTCCCAATCTTCGGCAATATCCCGAGGAAAGCCATCATCCACCTGGGTATA
Source organism: Adonisia turfae CCMR0081 (assembly GCF_011009555.1). GTDB lineage: Bacteria > Cyanobacteriota > Cyanobacteriia > Phormidesmidales > Phormidesmidaceae > Leptothoe > Leptothoe turfae. Next base: position 420,249 of record NZ_QXHD01000004.1, read on the forward strand.
GTCATGGCCGGAATAGCGCACATATTGTTCACCGGAGAACAAATAGGTGTATCCATCCAGTCCCACAAAGGCGGCATCCACCGTGCCGCTATCGGCAATATCGTTGGCCACTTTACCCCATTGCTCACGGGTTACCTGGGCCAGGGTGACTTCCCCGGTAGTGTCGGTCACTTCATTGACAGTATTGGTGCTAGGGTCGATGCTGACATATTCATCATCCCGGAACAGGTAGATGGTTCCATCCCAGCTATAGAGAGCGGCATCAATGCCAGCGGTAAATTCATCGGGCAGGCCGCTAAATTCCTGATGGATCCCCTTGGGATAGCTGTCTTCAGGTTGGAGGTTGGCCAGCTCGATGCTGCCCACATACTTGGCAATTTTGTTGTCCAAAAATAGGTAGTAATTCCCCTGGCAGGCCAGGGCCGCATTCAGTTGGCTAGGGTGGCCAAAGTTATGTTCCCGGTGTCCCCATTTTTCGGCAGCAGGGCGCACCTGGCCATCCTCTGACGAGACATAGGTGTTGCCTAAAAAGGCGTAGCTGTACTGATCTCCCCCGTCAAACATGGGGCCTAAGTCCTCCCCATACTCAGCGGGCAGTTGAATCGCCAGATTCTCGCTGTTCCAGTCCTCAGCAATGGACTTGGGATAGCCTTGATCGACGGTAAGGCTACTGGTTAGGGTGGAGCCGATATCTGAGTACCGCACATATTTATCGTTGGCAAATAGGAATAGCCTCCCCTCAGAATCCACATAGGCCGAGTCGATCATTTCCAGGTTGTCAAAGTCGTTATCCACCTGGCCAAAGGTGTTATCTCGCTTATCCCAACTATCGCCATCGGCATATCTCACATAGTGGGATTCATCACTGATAATTACCCAGGTACCATGGCGATCAATAAAGGCTGCATCCACTTGATTCAGCTCCTCTTCTTCGTCAAACAGCTGGCGAATGGGGTCTTCTTTAAGTCTTTTCTGCAGGGCTTCATCGTCTTTTTGTAGATCAACCAGCTCCTGGTCGTCCTCGCTATCTAGATCTATCTCTTTTTTGTCGATTAGAGTGTAGTCGTTGGCCAGATAAATCCAGTAGTAATCATCTTTGAAGAGATAGATAAATTCGTCTGTCTCTAAGAGGGCATCGACGCTGGTAATGGGACTGCCGCTGTCAGGATCATCAGGTAAGATCAAGTCTTCTGGAAATTTAGCTACCAGCTCCTGATCTTCAAGGGCCAGGTTGATCTCATGGATATCCAGCTGCTGCTGTTTGATTAACAAGGCAAACTGACGAATGCGCTTTACCGCCTGGGCGTAGTGCATATCGTTGGGGAGTTCATCTAGCTGGCCCAGGGCATTGGCGTCCTCTAGCAGGGGCTTTAACCAAGCAAAATGCAAGTTGTTTTCAGTCTTAAACACAGCCTGGGATAGGGCTTTGACCGCATCTGGGTTAATGCCTAGCACTCCCTGCAGCTGTTCGATAATGGCGCTTTGCTGCTCGTCGGTGTGGGCTTTTAGCGCTTGGTCAACAGCCTTGACTGTGCCATTGATGGCTTTGGCAATGTCGTGGATTTGGAAGAACACTTCCAGGTTGTAGTCTTCAAAGCCCGGAAGATGGAAGGCGGCGGCATTTTCCGGCACCAGAAAAAAGGGAATCCGATCGGCCTGCAGAAGATCTTGCTCATCCAGGACGTCAATGTCGGTTAGGTTGTGCTTTAAGGCTTCGATTTCGTCGGCATTAAATTCCAGGGCTGTGAGCTTTTCATCCTGGAGGCGATACTGGTCGGCATAGGTGACGATGCTGGCTAGGTGGTCAAATGCGATCGCATTCTGACTATCATCAAAATAGTTACGCAAACCAAAGCTTTCGCGATTGTCCTCCTGCTTAAAGAAGGCACCTGCACCCGATTGCAGCTGATTACCGTTTAAGTACCCATCCTCTTGCAGATCCTCATGCACCCAGCGGGATACTGTCTTGGCTGCTAGTTTGGCTAATTCGTTCTGATCTAGCTGTAGCCAGGTGGCCTGATCAGCAACAATGGCATTATGCAATACCTTAGAAATGGCCTCGCGATGGGGATAAAACTGTAGCGCCAGCCCCGTCATCCTCGGTCCTTCATCAACAATGCGCATCTTGTCGACAACAAACATGTGCTTGTCAATGTAGCGATTCATCTGCAGGTTGCGGATTAAATCCTTAAGGGCGTTTGGATCTAGATCCAGCTCAGCAAACATCTGAGCATTAATTTGGATCTTACTGGCTGCAAATTTATCTAGCTGCTGCTGGAGCAGATGATGCACCTGATCGGTCAATTCTGCCAAATCTGCATCGAGAAACAACTCATCAACGCCGTCAGCATGACTAAACATCGCCACATCTGTGACAAAGCCCTGCTCATCTATGTAGTCGTTATAAATCAGATTGTCGTACAGTTCCCGTGTCTCAGCGACAGAAAGACCCAAGCCCTCAAAGTCTGACTTAAACACCTGCACTTGAATCTCGTCATTCTCGTCCAGTTGGCCCGCCATTTCCTCCTGGTACACTCCGTGGATAATCTCAAAGACATCCTGACGAATTTCACTAAAATCGAACTCTAGCTGAAAGTTTTCCACAGTGGGCAGCTGACCATCGATCCAATCTTGGGTCAAGAGTTTGCCACTGCCATCAATCACCTGATGGTTAATCAGGTTCTTAACAATTTTCTCGTGAAGCTTGCCCCCAAACTGTAAGTCCACAAATTCATAGTCTTGAATGACCGCCAGCTGCTGAATAAACTCTTCAGTCAATGCCTGAATCTTGCGGGGCTCATAGGCCATTAGCAGATGCCGATGATAGCCCTTGGCAGCCTTAGGATGCATCCCCGACTCTGGATAGGCAGACAGCATAGAGAGCGTGCCGTGAGCCATGCTCGGCATATGGTGCATCCCCAGCTTCTTGCTATGGTTTTTATATCTGTTCTGCTTCTTATGGGCACCTGACTTACAGCGATAGGAAGACTTCTCCATATCGCCCGGCATATCCCCACTCATCCCCTCCTGGCGCTGCTGCATCAAATTAAAGGCAAAGTGAGAAGCCCGCTGATCGCCTAGCGCATCTGCCAGGGTATCCGGCTGCATTTCTTTGGCTTGAAAGCTTTGTAAAAGCGTATTGTAAAGGGCAAGATCCTGGGCATTCTGAGTCTCTTCTGCCTTGTCGGTCATGGGGGCACCGTTGACAATTGCCCACAGCATTTCTGGTGAGTAGCCAAACCCCTTCATCCATTTGTTCAAGGCCATCAGAGACTCAAACAGCCACAGCTGATCGCTGATGCTGTGGGTATCGCTGTTGACAGGGGCCATCAAGATTTCAAAACACTTTTGAGTACTGGGCACCTGATAGACAAAGTGAGTTTGGGAATCTAGTCGACCGATAAAGGGATCTTGCTCCAGCAGGTCAAAGAGAATAAACAACTCCAGGAAATGTACATCCAGCGCATTGGATAAGGCCGAAATACGGTAAAGCACATTTAATAAATTCCACTGGTATGCATCGCCAGTGTTCTCCCAAAGGCTGCTGTCAGCGACCTCTTCAAACTCCAGACGTTCAGTAATATTGATCAGATCGGTTTCAGTAAACCCTAAAGCATGGCGCAGACGCTGACGATAGGTATCATTGTCATCGCTAAATAAATCTTCTGCATAGTCGATTTGAGTATAGGTATGGTAAGTAGTGTCGTTATACTGAGCCGGAAGCTCCCCAGTCTGATCCGTAATATAAAAATATTTTTCATCGATAGACACACAGGGCAAGTTAAAAATCCGGTTGAACTGGTCTTGAGGCAGATCCTCATTGGTTCTACCCACATATGAGATCTCACTCAGAATGGCAACAACTGTATCAAGAGGCTGCTCCAAAGTCTTGTGAATATAGACCACCTGGGCGACATATACTAGAGTATCGGCACTCAGCGTAGGTACACTGTCAACCTGACAACAGTGGCGCAAAATATGATCTAAGTCGGTAAAGCTCAGACCTGTTTTCTGCGCTAGCCGCACAAAACGACTGGTGCGGTCAAACCACTCAATCGGTACAGCACCCCCATCGGACCACTCCAGAGTAGTCTCGTCATCGCTCAAAGTGACATAGCCTGTGCCATTGCTGGTACCGGTATTAATATAAAAACTCCCACGACCAGCTTCAACAGCGGAATGATCGGACGGGTCAACATAAAGATTTTGGTACAGCAGCTCCAACATCTCCTGGGATTCTAGATCCGTTGTCTCCATAAAGCTGGTGACGGTGGATAGCAGACTGATTAAATGGTTGCTGAGGACGCTTGCTTGACTGGATCTAATTTCGCTTAGCAATTCAGCCGTTTTATCGGCATCAATTGATGAGATATCCTCGAATATCTCCGCTAATAGAGACAGCAGTTCAGTTGAGTCTGAAAAGTCATCACTACTTTGATCAAAGATAATGCTTCCAGTACTGTCAAAGATACGAATGTAGTATAAAGCACCAATTTTTGCCGCAATTACCAGGCTTGTCCCACCCTCCGGCAGAGCGTCAACATCCGCCAGGGAATCATATAGTTCGATGTCATAGTTCGCTATATAACCATAGGCCATGACAGATGAGGCAGCTACCTCATCAGGTTCTAACAGAGCCGTCCACTCTGCTGTAGACAGCCCCAGGTATTCCCGCGCCACGGTGGTGTAGTCTGCTGTAGTCGCAAAGAGACGACGCAACTCATGGGCCGTGATGCCTAGGTGATTTAGATGGTTCTTGACCTTTTCACTATTTAGGGAAAACGGCATGTTGAAAGGATAGCTTGCCCCCTCCAAGACACCGAAGACTGCTGCTTCTAAGGCTTCTCGTGTTTCGTAGTCGGTACTGTCAACCCGACCCTCTAGCACTTCGTTGACAATATCCAGATAGGGAATCAGCGTTGTAGTGTTTTCGGCATCCAGATCAATTCCTTGGATATCACTCCGGCGTGAGTGAAAATCGACGGCATCCTCATCAGCTTCGTCGGTCACAAACTCATCGTTCAGCATTTGCAGCAGGTCGACCAAATAGGCTGCAGGAGAATAAACAGAACGAGACTCGTCACCTGCCTTAAAGTCGATGTTACCAAAGAGATCTGCGTAGTTAGGAATGTTGGAGATCATACTCATAGGAATTCTGTTCCAGAAATGAATGTGGGGGGAATATTCTTAAGATCAAAACGGAGACTGGTCGATGATTGGCCAGCCTTCAGGGATAGCTTTGTTTAGCGAGCAAGATTAGACTTAGCGAGCAAGACCAGCTACACGGCTGTGGGCCCCTGTCTGTTGGGCACGGTCCGTATATTGCAATGCAACAACTTTACGCACCGCCACCGCACGCTTATACACACTTTGGGCCAGGACTCTGTCATTACCAAAGGTTTTAAGATTATCTTGTATGAACATTTTTCTGGGCGTATTGGCAATTTGCAAAGCAGATTGAAATCCGCTTTGTAGCAACTTTATAGCGAGGTCTTCTTGACCATTGGGAACAACTCTTAATAAACGCTGATAGGCCTTAAGCTGCCTGATTAGACCTTCCTTATTGTCCTCTAAACCAGTCCACTTATAGGTATCGAGAGTCGAAGCGTGGAGTAAATCGGCGGTTCGAAAATCAATTTTCTTATTTTTTCTTAGAAAGGCCTTCAGGTTTTTGATGTTAATTGTTTCTGTACTACTCATTGTTACACCCTACTTTTTGCATTAATGAAACATACTTGAAGACACCACTTTCAAGGTGAAGCCTAGATCATGGAGGTAAAGCCAGCCTGGCTCTTTATCCAGTGGATTCAAAAGAAAACTGAGAGAGAATAAGATTGTTGAGGTTTTCTTTTCTCTCACATAAGACTGTTTAAAGGCATTCAAGCAGTCTTACATCAAATAAACCTCAAAAGAAAAACCACGGCCCAGAAAGCATTGCAAGAATTTTCTACAGTCGTTTCAACAACTTCCTTAGGCTTCTGAAGTAATAACGCTATTTCAAAATCTCAAGAGATATATGTGATGATACTACACTTCGATAAAAGTTGTCAAGCGCTTTTTGGGTGTATAACAACAACTTTTCAAAGAATGCAGTTAGCAAATAGACTCATGCTATTCAGTTCAGGGGCACGAGACAAATTTCAGCAAAATCACCAACTGAATTTATCAGATTTATAATCAGTTACCCGCCAGAACAAAGAGAGTCCAGAAGTGAGAGGAGGCTAGCTGTGGGTCTTGCATCAGGTCTAGCTGTGCCTGACGAAAAGCTTCAGCTTTGGTGATATCTGGCTGTGCTAATGCCGTGTAAAACTCAGTCATATAAAGAAGCGTTGCGAGAATGGTGCACAGTTTGGGAATAAATCGGTGTCGATGGTCTCGGTGTTGCGCTGCACCGGATTGATGGCCAAAGCCTTTTGCATGACAACGATAGGATTGCTATGAAAACGATGTAAAATATATGCCTTATCACCATAAGAGTCTTTGTTATTGTGTTGTTGCCCAATCCTCAATTCCTCATCCAGAAAATTCGCTGTTCCCCGGGGGGATAGTCCACTTTCCACAAGTAACCAGTTCAGAACTAGCTGCAATTCTTGCTGCGATGCCCTACGCTTTGCCCAACTGGTCAACCGTCTACGATGGATCTCGCACATACCCGTAGCCGAGAGAATATATGCCATAGTTAGCATTTTACTGTCGACATCTAGCTATGGCACACATCGTTTATTTTGCGACGGCTCTATTACTTCAATACCTGGGTAAACCTGAACTTTTACCTGAATCAACCTGAACTTTTCGGGATTTTTTCTACCAGGGATCATCGTTATATTAAATATTGTTGTCTAGCTCTGGGATTAGTTATTGCAGTACACCTAATAAGGTTAAATGAGGCAGAAGCATTATGAGTCCAGCGGAACTCATCAGGCGACGTTATTTGTATAAAACTTATGCAAGTTGGTGAACCTATTACCCGCTTTTATCCTTCAACAGAATGGGATTTATTCAATACTTTTCCCTGCTTCTGTTGCAGTGATCAGTGTCTAGAGACCATTCAAGGGACCAAGCATTTACCCATTGATATTTTGAATCGCTATGAATTAGCTCGCCATATTAGACGACTCAAAAGGCATCAAATTTCTTTCAAGATTCGAAATATTGGAGATATGACTTATCAGACTTTATATCTTGTCTAATAGGTTTGATGAGTCAAGTCCAAGCTTTCACTATGATGTCTCTCCTGAAGTCAACAGAAGACCAACTATAGCCAGTCAGTAAATCAACCATGTTGAACAACAGATTAAAGACGTTACCTACGAAGGCTACTATGCAAATGTCCAATGGCCTTAGATGGCTCACTGTGCAAAAGCCCAACTTGATTGGCCTGTTGTTTCTTTTTTTTTCATAGCCCATTTAGGTGCGATTCCACTGGTAGCACTGTATCCATCCACAGACGGACTCTGTACCATATGCAGGGTTTTGGTGGTCTCATTGGTTGTGGATTTTCCCTAAAAAGGATCGCAAACAAATAGGGGTACTCTATTTCAAATATGCGAAAGATATGCTTCAAAACCCTTTCTATAAATCTCTTGAAAAGAGCTACCTCTTTTGGCATCTTGGGCTTGCCATCAGCCTATTTCTAATCGGCTATGGTCTTGGGGGGCACTACATTTGCGATCGCACCCTCACATCAGTTGGGCTACTTTTCACTGCTTCCGTTAACTCAGCCCATAGGGCCAAGGGTGGCTAGAGAGTTATCCTGTGTCAGGATGCGTCGACGAGGTCTCTCCAGAGAAGGCTCGCAAATAAGATAACCACTGTTGTCTTTGTTCAGCCGTGAGATGGGCCAGCGAGGATGTGGTGAATTGCGTTGGCGCTAGCGAAGCCATGCCTGATGGGGCTATAGCCGCTTCGAAGAAGCTTCGCAACTCCTCCTGAATCCTTCCCGGTCCCCAATCCAACTTCTGCAGCTGCTCCACTATCTCCACAATCGTTTCTAATGACTGCTGCTTCGCCTCTGACAGCTCCATATCCACCAGCCCAGCACATAGCTCAGGCGGCTGTTGCCGTAACCATGCCAACGCCTCCGCCATCAAAATCGGGTCATCCAACGTTAGCCAGTAAGCCATCTGCTGCAGGTGAGCTGCCCTAGACTCCTGAGCCATTACTTCTTCAGCCTCTACAACCTCCTGAGCTGCCTGTAAATCGACAGCGACCTGAGCCTTCGACAACATTTCCCGGATACGCTGAATCTCTTCTTGATGGGGATTACCACCCTCTGGCTGAGATGCAACAGATTTCAGATCGCTAGAACCATTGGTTTCATTATCATTACCATCTATCCCTTGTAATAAGCTTGTGGAGCTGTGACAGTTTGGTGCGTTAGCTTGGCCAAACTGTCCAGATTCATTGTTAATTTGGGGTGTGTTTGGGCAGTTCTCCTGTGTTTTCCAGAGTGGATGCCACAGTTCTTTGTAGCGATATAGAGACCCACCTCCGATGCCAAATTTTCTAAGGGCATTGAATCTAGCAGTGGCCTGTTCTGGAAGTTCGTTTTTGTCTGAGAGTTCTTTGAGTGCTGCTTGAATCTTGTCCTTGGTTTTTTGACTCTGCTGTTTATTCCAACTGGGTTCAGTATTTTCAGATTCAGACTTTTCCTTCTTTTCCTTTTTAGATTTATATTTTCCAAACTGTTCTCCATAGTGGAAGTAGTGACTTTTCTCGATGCAGCTGACCCATTCTGAAACGCGGTCTTCGATTTCATGCTGATGACGACACCACAACTCATAGCCCGGCAATGCTTTGGCTATAGTTAGAACTTCTTTGATTAGACTGTCACCGATTAGCGGTTCACCACCGTACATCACATGGTGAAATACATAGGTGCGCATGGTGATTCGACCCAGTAATCGATTTGTTTGGCCATGGTCGGTCCAACCTTGCTCGATTTCAGCATTTAGGTCGTTTAGAAACTTATCAGCCTTATTCGAGAGACGATAACTGCGCCGTTTCTTCTGTCGAATGATCCGCTGTAGTATCGCATTATTTAGATTGTTGCGTCCCTGGCATTGTTTCCACTGTTCGACAAAGGTAGTCTGGTCGGTCCAGATCGGGTCTAGATCATCATTGAGTAAATACGACCCACGCTGTAGCGGTAGCCGGTGGGCGTTAAATAAGTTCGGAGTACTTTCGATGGTGTATAACCGAGCATTGGGAAAGACTTCAAGCTGACCGGGGGTGACCTTAAAGCCCTGACTTTCCAGAAGCAATGTGATGCCACTGCCCACTTCCCAAGCTGTCAGTGATTCTGAAAATGGAAAATATAGGTGCAGACCCTGACTATCGGATGAGGTGCAGGTGATGGCTGACACAAGACCTAAGGGTTCCAGTGCTTCAGTCAGTTTTTGAAAGGCAATGGGATCTCGCCTGGGGTGGTACGCGCTACCGATATCAATATCGACCATGGCGTACTGGGTTTCTTTCCCAAATCGCACACCATATAAATAAGTACCCTGTTCAATCAGTCGGTCTGATAATGGATGCCGACTTTCCGTTTGCCATTGGGGGCGTTTGCCTGGGGATGGATGGTTCGCGTAGATGTAATCGTGACGATGGGAAAATAGTGCAAGAAATCGATTGTTTCGTTCTTGCACGTATTCAAATGGATTTGGCAGAGCCAATGTCACGCTTAGGTCCACAGTTCCGTTAACAGCATCGGGATGTTGCTGCACTCAGACGAGTGATTCCCGCTGTCTACGAGTAGACCTGTATTTTGGCAACACAAAACAACCCTAGCTGTAAGCAGGAATCCTGCTTTATTTAGAGGCTAAGGGTAGGAATCCAAAAAAACAGAACTGGATAATCCTGGCATTGCTGATCCTCGGTATGATTTCATCTGAAAGATGCTGGTTGATAGCATGTCTGACAGATCGTTTCATAATCTAAATCAGCAATAGCAATATTCTGTTTCACAGTGGTCTAAAGCACTAGAAAGTGCTGAATTTTAATTGTGTGCCTTATACAAATGAACTACTCATGTTGACTTCAATGCTTATAGCAGACTGTCTGATTACAAAATCTTGCCTGGATTGTTCTGATAACAGAAAATTTGTAATCATGGCTTGGCTTCTGAGAGGGCCAAAAACATCAAACTCTTTTGTTGTTGGGAAATATCACATAACAACAATCAAAATTTTGGGTATGGGGTCTAGATAGTTTAGGGTAAGGGACCTAGAATTTTCCGGTCTATGTTCTAGAACTAATTTGTAATCATTATGGGTACCAGGCCCTAGATAAATCGTGTAATCAATCCCTTTGGACACCATGGATGTAATCACTGTAGGGGCCGGGCTCTAGAGTATTGATGTAATCAGAATCCTATGTTTGTAATTCTGTAATCACTTTGGGATTGGGCTCTAGAATAAGAATGTAATCAAGATTGGGGTTTTGCTTCTAGATGCCACCTTCTTGGAATGTTCTAGCGTGATTACAGGTACCAGGTTCTAGAGATTGTTGTAATTGGGTTAAAGCCCTAGACTCAGATGTAATCAGTACGCTGGGTTTTATGGCGGCGTTCCGACCCTGCCATGGGGAAACCCCAGTATGCCTATTGAGATAGCTTGATTACTTCCGGAAAGGGAACTTGGAGGGACCCCAAGCAACACCTTTAAACTCCCCATCAACACCGTACTTTAGGTACTGGGCTCTAGAGTAATCCTGTAATCAGGCCCAAGTTCTAGAGGTTTTTGTAATCAGGTCTAGGCTCTAGGCTTTGTTGTAATCAACTTTGGTCTCAGGCTCTAGAGAAAACCTGTAATCACAGCCATTATCAGCTCTAAATGTAATCACTTCAATGAGGCTTCTAACCGATTTTCTAGGGTTGGGCTCTAGAGTAATCCTGTAATCAGGCCCAAGTTCTAGAGGTTTTTGTAATCAGGTCTAGGCTCTAGGCTTTGTTGTAATCAGCTTTGGGCTCAGGCTCTAGAGAAAACCTGTAATCACAGCCGTTATCAGCTCCAAATGTAATCACTTCAAGGGGTTGTGTGATCTGTTTTTCGGGGCTAGGTTCTAGATTTACTTGTAATCGAGCTTGGGTTCTAGAAATATTTGTAATCACCTAAAGCTGTTGCCATATGGTGTGTTGACTATTGTTGTCTCAATTTAAGTGCCAGGGTCTAGAGACTTTTGTAATCAAATGGAGGTTTTGAGGCCAAATGTAATCACGACTATGAGAATATTCACGCTTTCTGTAAGTTGTCCTCATATGTGTGAATATGGCGCTATAATTCACCGCGTGGTGTGAAGCTTGGCATGTTTTCTTCTTGCCTGTCCAGTGCTCTCTAAACCACGTCCAAGTCTGCAGGTTCTTCTAGGTCAAAATGACGGTACTGGACGTGGACAATGTTGAAGTCAGGGAATCTAATGGCCTCAAAATCTAACAAAAAACTAGATGCTGAGACGCGGGCAAGTCGTTCTGTCGCGACGCAGCAGAAACGGCCTACTACCAAAGTGGCCCCAGGTGAGCGTCCTAAAACAAATCCAGATCTGTTTGATCAGGGATCGCTGACTAAAGTAACGTCCTCATTGCCAATCTGGGAAGCGAGCAATATTCTCACCCAGCGTCAGCAGTTGCCTTGGACAACTGATCCCGATGGCAAGCTGATTTATAGCCGTGAGGTTAATGATGGCAAGGGGGCAATTTGTTTCTGGATTGCGGACAATACAGAGGAAGAGCACCCTGCTGCGCTAGCGGGGGCAGCTGCTCTGGCGGTTATTGATACGTTTGATATTCGGGCGGCGTGTATACACCTGATCCTGGCGGCCCATGCGTCTCAGATGGAGCGGCCCTGGGAAGAGGAGTTGGTGATTGATGATCGCCAAATTGAGGCTTATCTTGGTTTGCAGCGACGTACCGATAAGAATCGTCGTGAGAAGCTAGCGCTGATTGAGGAGATTGTTAAACAGCCTTGTAAGATTACGACGCTTATTTCCTGGCCGCGCTACGGCAAGCGAAAGGGGTTTACAGTTGAGGAAGGCCGCCTGTGGCACCTCCTGGGTACTCGCCATCATTATCAGCAGGATAATTTTGGTAATAAAGAGCTGACTGGGATGTCCTTTGTGGTGAAGGCGGGGCTGTGGGCTAAGTACTTTTTGAATGAGGAGACAGCTCAGGAACAGGAGCTGCCGGTTAACCCAGGTGTGTTACCGAAATCACTGTTGGAAAGTGTGATGAGCATTTGGCAGCACCGGGCGGGGGCGGCTCGATTGATGGTATGGCTGTTGTTTAAGGCGCAGTTTAGTCCACAGCATCCGTTGCCAGTGCGGACTTTGTTAGAGGTGGCCTATGGTGTGGAGCGTGTGCACAATGCGCAGTCGGATAATCAGCTGCGGAAGAAGCTGACGAATACGTGGGATGAGGATTTGCTGGCGTTACATGATCGGGGTTGGCAGATTACGTTTGATGCTGAGACGTATCCGGTTGAGATTCAACCGTCGGGGTTTGGGCGGGATACGTCTCGTCGGCCTAGGGGATTTTTTGATCAGTTGTTGAAGGCTCAGTTGTTGATTGCTCCTCCTGAGAGTTGGGATACGGCAAATCTTCCATCTGGGGAGGCGGCAGAAGAACCTGTTGAGATAGAACCTGCGGTACCGAAGTTGACTCCGGAGGAGGTTAAGAGTCTTAGGGTGGAAAAGGGATGGAGTCAGCGTAAGTTGGCGATGCTAACTGGAATTAGTCAGGGGTTGATCTCAATGATGGAGAATGGTACTCGAACGATTACAGCAGATAATGAACTTATCTTGCGTCGTACGTTTGATTATTTTTAGTGCTTGGCTGTGAGAGCTATCTATGTCTTACCGTTTCAATCACCATTAGCTTAAGGAGTTTCTGCTATTGGCAGAGAAACTCTGGTGATGGGGGGAATATTAGGCTGAATGAATTGGCCTTAGGTGTCGTTTTTAGATGAGTCTTATAGCGAGTTAACTCCTGCTAGGTGACATCTGGCCATCCCTTTCCAGCTAACCACCGCTGAAATTGCCGCAGCTGACGAGTGTAGGTTTTCTTTGTACTGGGTCTTACCTCCCGATTCTCAAGAAACCGATCTACCCAATCAGGCTCACGAGTTGCCTGGGGCACTACAGGCTTTTGGGGCCTGCCATCTTGGAACTCAATAAATGTGGGTTGTGGATCGGATTTAGCCATGGGTAACTCTCATACTGGTACAAAAGTATCAAAGATTTTCCTAGTAATCCTGCGGCTGAACAGAGTTTTAGGAACGTGGATTTTGTAGGATCGAGAGCGCTTCTTCCAATGCCTTGGCCGCCTGCATCAGCTGTGTCCGAGTTTTGACCAACTGATTGCGTCGCTCAATTCCCGCCCGTGCTTCCCGATGGCGTGGCTCGCCCGTTTTACCCAAATGAATGTGCCGCACCAATCGCTGCTGTGCCTGGGGATGAAACATTTCCCTATGGGCCGCCAGTTTGTTGTACCAATAGGTACCGTAAGGCCGCTTAACCGCATAGGCATGCACTTCCGTTCCCTCAGGAGCAATATACTGTTTGCTGTTCGGTTCAAATTGAGCGAATTGGGTTTCCAACTCAGCCATGGAATCCTGGATCGTCTCCATCAGTGACGAAATTCCTAGCGAATCCAGGTCTTGAGGGTTACCCCGCTGTCGTAGCATTAATGTGGCAGCCGAGTTAGCCGACATGGCTACAGAATGCTGTGCCTCTGCTTCATTACCCACTTGAAGATTAACGGTTTCACCCTTTACATCTGACTTAGCCAGTGCTGAACAAGCCGCTAAATTAGGACACTGAGCCGCCAATAACCCCGGTGTTTGAGTAATTGCCTCACAGGAAAAACTAAATGAACAATACTTTCGACTCATTGATTTGTTCTAGCCGTCTAATAAAACTATTTAGCTAGAACTAAGTTTGAAAGATGGGTGCTCACCATGAGCACCTCCAGTAATGAATCGTTAGAACGTTAGATCGTTAGGCATCTTTGACTCGTTCTTTGAACGCTTTCCCGGCAGAAAACGCAGGGACAGTCGTAGCAGGAATCTTGATCACCTCGCCCGTTTTAGGATTACGCCCATCTCGGGCCTTACGGTCCCGTGGTTCAAAACTACCAAAGCCGATCAGAGTGACCTTCTCTCCTTCCGAAACGGTTGCCATCACCGTATCAATCGTGGCAGATACCACGTTATCGATGACATTCTTAGGTAGCTCAGTAGACGATGCTACTGCATCAATCAATTCACCTTTGTTCATAGTAGGCAAGCTAAAAGCAGCTCAATTCGTTATAAGACAGCTCATATTAGACCATATAGCTCGCTTGTTGTAGAGCAATTTGGGAATACGTTTTTCACACTCTCCTATTTCCTATTTACGCTAATCTTGAATGACCGAGTTCTAAGCCTAATTAGGATACTCACCAAATTTGAGTCTATGACTTCTAGTACTGCCTTACAACTTGCTAGGAAGGGCGATACAAGGGCCATAGAGCAGCTGCTAACTAAGGCATTAAAGCCAAAGCATATTACCGCTGAGGTAAAGCGAGATCGCACCTGTTTACAGGTTTGTTTGACTTACACCCGATCTATATCAAGCAACCAGCTTGTCAAGTATGTGCAAAAGGGCATTAGCAAGTTGAAGGTAGAAGGTATTGATATCGTTGAGATCGAGGGAAAAAGACCTGGTGAGGTACGTCCCCTTTGGAAAAAAAAGGTTTCGCTACAGCCATCGCTCCAGGATCAAACCTTGCAGTACCGGGAGCCTCCTAAGGTCAAAAGCAGTGTTGAAGCCAACATCAACGGCAATATTAGTGGTCAGGTTGCAGTAGGTAACTATATTCTCCAGATTGGCGAAATGCATGGTGGCGTTGTGCAGCTTACGCAAAATACCAGTCGAGAGACACCACTTAGACGTCCGTCACCAGTCTTTCTACGACCACGTCCTTTTGAAAACATGATTGGACGTCAGGCCGAAATCAGAGTAGCGATCAGAGCTCTTCAATTAAAACAGCCACTGGAGTTCTATGGCCCATCTGGTGTGGGAAAGACAACGCTTCTACGCCATCTGATCTATCTCCCACAAGTTGAAAAGATGGCTTCGGATGGTGTTGTCTACCTGGCAGCTAACGCCTTTACATATAAGGACTTGCTGCAATCGCTTTTTGACGTATTCCATGAGCCAACTGACTCCTATAAGCCTACGGAAACCCAAATTTATCAGGCCTTGCAATTATTCAAGGCCATAGTTTTTATTGATGATACCCGCCTTGCTAGGGAGGAGCTTCTGCAGCTGATCAACTATGCTCCAGCCTGTTTATTTGTGACAACATCAACGGAGCGACGACTATGGGGTGAAGGTCACTCAAGAACGCTTTCTAAGCTAGCTGATCGAGAAATTTTAGCGCTTATAGAACAAACAATAGGAAGGCCTCTATCACGTAGCGAAAGGGAGAGCGCAGTAGAAATCGGCAGGGTGCTGGAGGGACATCCGTTAAGCCTCCTTCGTGTAGCTGCAGAAATCAAGGGAGGGCAACCCTTAGAGGTGCAACTGAATCAGCTTCACGAAAGACAAAATGCCGACCTAACACCATTAGATATTTCTAAAGAACACTTATCTAGCCTATCAAAAGCAGATCGAAGAGTTCTAGATATTCTTGTTGTTCTAAACGGTATTCCTGCTACTGCTTCAACATTGACCGCGCTAAGTCAAGTGCCAAATACGTTGAGCGCGTTGGAGCACTTTGTCCAGAATGGCATTGTCCAAAGTGATGGTGATCGATATAAAATCTCGCCTGAGGCAGAGAAAGCATTGCAATATGTGGTGAAGCCAAAGGCTTGCTTAGAATGGCTATTGCCACTTGCTGAGACTTGGCTCAAACAACAGGTCGATCAACCTAATCAGCTAATTCAAGAAGCACCGGTTTTCCAACGACTGCTTAAGGTGGCTTTTCGATGGGGACTCTGGTCCAACGTACTCTGGATGAGTCTGTATGCCGAGGCTGCAATTGCTCAGGCGGGCTACTGGGATACCTGGCAGCAGACGCTAGAGTGGGCGTTGAAATCTGCCCAGCAGCTTAATGAGTCTGCTGCGGAAGCCCTTGCTCAGCACCAGCTGGGGGTGCGAGCTTTATGTCTGCAGGAATACACATTAGCCAAACTGCATTTGCAAGAGGCTATCCAAATTCGTCTGGGTTTAGAGGATTTTATAGGCGCACAAGTCAGTACTCAAGCTTTAGAGCTCCTGCCGGTAGCGGTTCCACAGACGGGGCAAATGCTTGCAGAAGGAAGCGGTGTTTTGGGCCTAGTTAAAGGAGCTGCCGCAGTGCTGGCAGGGGCAGCAGCAGTGACGGGTTTGGTTGTCAGCGATGTAGAAAATCCCTTATTCAGAACGGATACTGTTTCTGAAGGGTTAGATCGCGTTGAGTCTGTTTTACCTCGTTCTTCAACTCAGGAAAATTTGCCCGGAGTGCCCCCCATAGAGCAGGTCCCGTCATCAGAAGCGGCTACTTCGCAAACAGGCACAGTAAATGAAACCGTTGATTCTGATCGCGTACCAGAACTGGCTCAAACTCCTGAATCTGTTCAATCCTGTTTGATCGGGAATTGGCGTGAAAGTTCGGATAGCTTGAGTCGGTTGATGGGTAGTGTTTTTGACACACTTGGCGATGACACTTTACAGCTTGCAAGGGCCACTGGCTATATAGAGATTTTGTTTCAAGAGGGCACATACTTACTCAAGTATCAAGGCGTTAGAGTAGAGTTTAAGGCTAATCAATCACTCAATAATAGTCAGCTATCAGACGGTATCGGTTTGACTATACAGTTGCAAGTCAACGGAGAGTATCAAGAGAAGCCTGATAAGCAGCTGATAATATTTTCGCAGGATGCGGTAAGCGCTGAGAGCTCAGATAATATGCTCTCATTTCCCAGTGCTGACAATGGTCAGTCGGAAGAAGTCATCGATAAGATGGATACGCTGTCCGAACTGACAGACAGTAGGCCAATCCCAGAGACGTCTATGGCCGATATTCCTGACCCCAAACAGTTAACCAAGGAGGTTGAAACCGCGCTGAAGCAATTAGAGAAAACGACTCGGGTAGTTTACGAATGTGTTGATGATAGCTTGATTTTGAAAGAACAAACTCGACTGAATGGTAAGAGGATCGAAGTTCGAAGACAGTTTAACCGTGTTTCTAATTAGTCCATCCACGAGGATAGTCGCATGACAAGTAGTGGCAATAAGGGTGACCAAATCAGCGCCAACATTTCTGGGGAGGTCAGTGGACAAATGGCTGTCGGTAAGAATATTTCTCAGGTACATCAGTTCGGCCCGTTGCAGCCATTGGAGGTCACACCTGCTGAGCTAGAGGAATTAAAAGGAGTATTCAAAGCGCTCAAAGCTCAGATCTCTACGTCAACGGCACCCGAGCGTCGGGATTCGGCGTTAGAGCGAGTAGATGAGCTAGAGGAAGCTGTTACTGCTGACAAACCAGATTTGACGACTGTAGAGTACGTCAAACAATGGTTTGTCAAACATCTACCCGCGTTGTCTGGAGCAGTCACAGGGGTGATCATTCACCCTATTGTTGGCAAGTTGGTGGAGGCATCAGGTGACATGGCTGCTGAAGAGTTTCGTCGGCGTTTTCAGCCGTAAGCCCCTCCATTCTCAACAGTCGCTTCCGTAACCAGGTAAACCAAATTGCCTATTGACTTGCCGTTACTTATATCCTCGGTGCCTACTTCTAAAGTATCTGTAATTCGACCCAGTTAATGGAGGGTTAGCTAGGCGAATCACCTCAAGATCTCCGCCTGGTTAACACACGTGCCTCAATATGTTTTATTTTCAGGACATGAATTACTCACTCTTTTCTGCCTTGTGCTGCTCTATATATTTCCGCATATGAGCAACCAGCACATCCTTCATATTTTCATCCCTGGCAGCACAAATAGATTTGAACTCACTGCGCAAGCTTCGAGGAATTCGTAGCTTTAGCTCTACGATTTCTTCCGTTGGCTCCTTACTCACACTCACCACACTCCAAGGGACATACCTACCAATTGTCCCCTAAGGGGTAAATTACGTTTAGGGCCATTGGTGGACATAGTGGCCCTATGTGATATATTTTAAATGCCCCTCATGAGGTGTCTTATGAGTCGTAATCCCCTCATATATCTACCTTTAGCAGGATTACTTATATTGTGTGCCTGCACCATAGAAAACACGGGTGGTGCTGCCAACGCCACCAAAATTGGTTTTGACCCCTCACTACCAGCAAGCCCAGACGCTAATGCTGAAGATTACGGTCTAGATGGAACAATGGGCCAAGCCGACTTGCTGGCTCTCAGCTATCTCAACTGGCCCCAAAATTACACCAGCATTAGCGATCGCTTTGGTTTTCCAGCACAACGAAGCGAGAGTGCAGATTATTACAGTATTTCTGGAAATCGCTGGGTTGCCATTTATTACGATAGTACTGGCAATGCGACTGGCTACAGCATTAGCGATAGTCAGTAGACAGCAATCAGGCAGAGACTACGTCCATGTAGCTGACTGTATATGTTGTGGAAGGTCGCTTAACATCTAGTAGACAGCACTAATGAGCAACGGTATCATTGCCATAGTTCAGATGTATTTACGTCCGTAAACACAGGTGAACCCATGAAAATGCAGCAGCTTAAAAAACGTGTCTGGAAGGTCTGGACCACCATAAACAGCTACTGTGGTGAGCTAACCAGTTCACTCGATGATTACGTGCGTGAAATCAAAGGATTTGGCGATCGTCGCTATAAGAAGACCTGGGAAGCCGCATACGCTCGGCTATCTGCGATCTCGATCCACCGAGGTACTTTAGATGCCTACTCCCTAATTCTCTACACCCTCAATTTCACCCCCGAGCACCCCGATTACGAATATCGAGATCAAATCCTAGACGAATTCATGATGATTCCTGATGCTTTAGACCTCATAAAAATGGGTCTAGAGCAGATTTTCACATCCTCCGATTTCACTGCTGACGAACAACGAGAAGCTAGTCACAATGGGTTTTTTGAACTTTTGGCGGGAAGAAAAGACCAACTACGAGGAACAAGCATCCCAGTTGGAGCTATCGGGTCGATCACAAGAGCTAACGCCCAAGCGTAAGCGCGTCGATGGCGCTATCGTCAATCGTCGTTTCAATAAAGCCATCCACGAAAACGGGGGACGCGGCCAGGTCTTCGCCGATGCAGTGATCGCCGAAACCGACGAATTGTTCAGCTGTGGTGTCAACGAACTCTACCAAGCAACTGGTGGTAAACGAGGAGATCGAAGCTCTTTACCCCAACCTGCTCAGGAAGCCTACATGGTCAACGAATCGCTAACAGCTCACGAACTCGAACGCATGGTTGGCACTATTGGTGGTGAAGACCAGGACGAAGTCAACGGTCGCATTGTCGGCCTTGTGCGTCAGGAAGCTAAGCGAACCCGCAAACGCCTGCCCTGGTGAGGTTGTGAGCAAAATTTTCCAGTAGTTGTATCTACAATTTCCCTATTGCTGTGATGATGTCATATAAGTTTCTGCAAGGGGGGAGGAAACCTAGAGGATGGTTATATACTTGACGAGCAGTCGGTCGTGACAGGCAATTAGTATGAGTGAAGAGCTACAAGCGACATTAGAGCGTATTGCTGAGCAGCAAGAAGCAAATACGGCTGCGATCTCAACTCTAATCGAACGTCAGGCCCAGAATGAAGCAACCATTGCGGGGCTGCTTCAAATGACAGAACGCCTAGCACCTCAAGTAATTGAAAATACCGAACGTCTAAATGACCTTAGCCCCAGTGTATAGATCTGTAGCTCAGGCTAACCACTGTAGGGAAGCCGCACTGAGGTGCAACTAGTAACTGAACAACTCACACTATAAAAACGCTATAGTTTGTTGCGATGCCTTGCTTATCAACGGTTTTGGATTCTACCTGTAGTGATTCTGATATCTAAAATCAGACAATTGAAGTCCTGCAGCTATTTAAGCGAAGCTGAAATATGGGGCAATTAGCTTCTGAATCGGCCAGTTCCACCGAATCCATACGTCAATTACTCCGGTTATTTGAATAAATCCATACTCTGAACCACCCAATTACCTCGATCAAGGTCCAGGGGGCTGACAATTTGTGTCAGATTGTGTCAGATAATATCACATATCTCTAGCCTGAGGCTTGAAAGCCTTTTCTGAAGGGGCTTTTACGTTGTAGACATGTCCACAACGTAAACGTCTAAAGATCAACAAATCATGACTCTTCAGCCGCCCCATAAATCTCTTCAAAGGCCTCTTCCATTTTGATATCTAAGGCCCGGTCACTGTAGCGCGCAAAAATCTTGTCAGAGCGAATGCGGACCGCCCGCTTTGCTAACAATGGATTCATGCCAGCGGCCACGAGCGCGGTGGCAAAGGTATGTCTCATCCGGTGTGGGTGAATGTCGTCTAACTCACTGGCTTGCGCTAAATCCTTGACCAGCTCATAGATACCGCTATAGCCCAAGCGCTGTCCCCGGCTGTTGTTCGACAAACTGATAAACAGGGGAGCCTCCTGACTAACGGCAAACCCATTCCGTACCAACCATCCCAGATAGCTATCCAATGCAAAAACAGCATCCGGTTTCAGGGGGACGAGTCCATCACTGCCCCACTTTGCCTCGCGTATGCTCAACCGCCGTCCGTCATAATCGCTGATATCGAGACCACAGACTTCTCTGGCCCGCAATCCATGGCTGAGCACCTGGAGAATTGCCCGGTCGCGCACTTCAGAAGCGCCCCGGTAGGCTAACGCCTCAAACAGCTGATTAACCTGAGTTTCCGGTAAATCGCGAGGTGGTTTAGCCGGTTCTTTGAGAAATTCAATGGTGAGGGTGGGATTACGGGTGATATAGTCCTTGACGGTGAGCCACTTAAAGAAACTCTTCAGGGTGGCTAAGGCCTGATTAATCGTCGTTGGAGCGAGAGTTCCCCCTCGTTTACTGGGCCGATTCTTCAAGTATTGCTTGTAGCGGTCAATGTCGCGGTGGGTAATGTCGTGCCAAGACTTGTTCTGAGTCCAGGAATAGAAGATCTGGAGTTGCCGTTCATAGGCTTTGAGAGTACTGGCGGATAGCTCACGCGATCGCAAAAACTCCACCACCCGCTGCCAGCCCAAATCCTCAGCTACCCGAACCGGTTCCTTAGCTGCCTGGCCAAACTCAATAAAGGTGGGCTCAGGGATATCACGAGCCATCGCCAACTCCCATTCTTTGAAACAACCCGCAGGGTGAAACGCCCAATCTAGCGTAGGCCTCTCCCCATGGTTCAAATTCTACCCAAACTAACCCCCTTATAATTGCCTACGCTAAAACTTACACGAACGATTCGTTCTTGGCTAAAGGCTGCCACGGTATATCCGGAAAGCCCATAACCCAAGGGGTTGACCGGCCCTCCGGTGACCTAACTCTCTACCGATGTGGGTTCAAGTCCCACCAGTTAGGGGAACAACTGACTCCAAGGGCCACACCGAGTAGACCCGGAATTCTACAGAGTGAAGTTGGCTCTAACGCCCAATCACGGAGCCGAAGCAGATAGGGTAATTGCTCAACTCCCCCCGCTGGGGATGGCAACCATAAGAAAATATCGTAGTGTATGCTGATTCACACAACTTCGGGCTCTTGGCGACTTTTGGTGATCCGAATGGGATGGCAAACCGTAAATAGGGATTGGCCTTCACGTGCATCCCATCATGGA
>NZ_QXHD01000004.1:442013-444409 GCF_011009555.1 Adonisia turfae CCMR0081
GGCAGCTATCGGTATTGCTGTGGTCGGCTATTCCGACAATGTGCTCACGGCCCGGGCCTTTGCCACCCGTAATGGCTACAAAATTGACGCTAACCAAGAACTACTTGCCTTAGGAGCTGTCAATATTGGAGCCGGTCTCATGCAGGGATTTCCCATTAGCAGCAGCGGCAGTCGCACCGTGCTGGGCAATGCTCTTGGTAACAAAACCCAGCTCTTTTCCCTGGTGGCGATGGTGACTGTGGTTGGGGTGTTGTTATTTATGCGACCAGTGTTGTCGCTATTTCCCCAGGCCGCCCTCGGGGCCTTGGTGATTTATGCGGCTACTCGACTCATTGAGATGTCAGAATTTGTTAGACTGCTGCGCTTTAGGAGCACTGAATTTGCCCTGGCTGTAATTACCACCCTGGGGGTGCTGGCAACGGATCTGTTGGTGGGAATTGCGATCGCAATCAGTCTTTCTGTCGTTGATCTTTTTGCCCGTGTCGCCCGACCCCATGATGCTGTTTTGGGTCAAGTGCTGGGCCTAGCAGGCTGGCATGACATTGACGATTGGGACGATGCGACAACGATTCCAGGATTGGTCATCTATCGTTATGATGCCCCCATTTGTTTTGCCAATGTTGAGAATTTTAAACGACGAGCGATGGCGGCGATTGACGCTGAACAAGAACGGGTGGAGTGGTTTGTGCTGAATACAGAAGCCATTGCCGAAATCGATATCACTGCCGCCGATATGCTGGTAGAGCTTCACCAAGAGTTATGTAACCAGGGGATTGTCTTTGCCCTGGCGCGGGTAAAACAAGATTTGTATAGTCAGCTCAAACGTTCTGGACTGCGAGATCTCATTGGTAATGAACGCATCTACCCGACGCTCAAAACAGCGATTCGTGGGTTTGAAGACCGATATCGATTTAAATAAGAGATTTAAGCATAAACCGAGCCAACTATTTATAAATCTCTATTCTTGAAACCAAACGTTACTCCATTGTTAGACTGATACTTCAATTACAGTCCCATTTACCGAAAAATAGGATAATTTTAGGATTCGTTGACAAACGGGTTCTACCATGGCAACAGTACAGCCTCCTCGGCACAAGCATATTGTTCTAACGTCTCATCCTGGCAATTTTGGCCAAGATTCCATCGAGATTAAATGGGGTGAGGCAGACCCAAATGAGCGCGGTCCCATCATTGCCACCCTGGGCAACCGCGCCCATCGAAATGTGATTGGCACCCATTCCGGTGGCTATGCCGTATATCGAGCATTAGCCGTTGCCAGTGGTAGTTTAGAGCGGGATCACCGTGCTGATTTAACCAATACGGCCCCAACAGTGTCCATTGGTCCCCATGCCAGTTGGACCGTGCCGGACAAAATTATTTCCCTCGATCCGTTTGGTGCATTGGATCAGGAGCTGTTTTCGGACCTCAGAGCAGAAGGCTACGACATTCGCCCATCCATTGCCATTACGAAGGCCCACATCAATATTCCAGAACTGCAAGAGGCCGTTAACCAGGGCCGTATTCACGTTGATGGCAAAATTCTGAAAGACGGTGGTGAGCTACTGGTTACGAAGGCGGCCATCGAACCGGCGTGGCATCTACCAGGCATTGCTAAGCGGTTTAGCGTGAAGGAAAGTGACCTGCGTCGCACCCTATTTGAGCAGACCGGTGGTATGTTTCCAGAGCTGGTGACCCGCCCGGACCTGCAGGTATTCTTACCCCCCATTGGCGGACACACGGTTTACATTCTGGGCGATCTTGAGGCCATTACTGATCCAGACCGTCCCTTAGCTGTGCGCATCCATGACGAGTGCAATGGTTCAGACGTTTTTGGCTCAGATATTTGCACCTGCCGTCCCTACCTGGTGCATGGCATTGAGGTAGCCCTCGAAACAGCCCAAGCTGGGGGAGCTGGTGTGATTATCTATGCCCGTAAAGAAGGTCGGGCCCTGGGTGAAGTGACCAAGTTTCTGGTTTACAACGCCCGCAAGCGTCAGGAAGGCGGCGATCGTGCGGATACGTACTTCACCCGTACCGAATGTGTGGCTGGGGTGCAGGATATGCGCTTTCAAGAACTGATGCCCGATGTGATGCATTGGCTGGGTATTACCCGGATTGATCAGTTTGTCTCCATGAGCAACCTTAAATACGACGCGGTTACCCAATCTGGAATTGAAATTGTCGAACGCATTTCCATTCCAGAAGGCCTGATTCCAGCGGATGCCCAAGTGGAAATGAAAGCGAAAAAAGCAGCTGGATACTACACCGAGGGTGACGTGCCTGATGAGACCGTTCTCACTCAAACCATTGGTCGCCAGTATGAGGATGCCTAATGACCCCTGAAGAACAGGCGGCAATTGCCTTTTTGAGAAAGCCCCAGGCAATTCGCGATCGCA
>NZ_QXHD01000004.1:444419-472862 GCF_011009555.1 Adonisia turfae CCMR0081
GTGTGAATCAGCAATCACCCAGCGGTACATTCGGATGGTTGATGGCTGCCTGCCTGACGCACTTCATCATGCCCTCTAATAGTAGGACTCGCATCCTACTTTATAGGAACCATTTACCCCAATTTTTTATGCTAATCGCCCCGTCAAATCAGTCTAAACTGACCCAAAAATGTCCAATGTGTTTTCAGAGGGGGCTCTAAAACACCGATTGGGCAAGGCTTAAAAGCCTTGCCCAATCGGCGAAATGATTGTTTTCATTAAAAAGCTGGTGATCCGACTCGAACGGACGACCGGCTGATTACAAAAGAAACGCTCAAAGGCTAAGTTTATTTTCTGGCAAGGCTTTCAAGGTAAGTGAAAAGTGCTGTGCTAATTTTTGTACTAATTTTTCGCGGCATTTTTCGTACAAAATTTTGTCAAGACTTAGATGAGCTGACCGTTAATTAGCTGCTCTATCATCATAGCGAGTGGTCTCAAATATTTTGCTTTTGCAAAGCTAAAAGCTATGTAAATCAGAGGTCTCAATCATTTTTCGACTCAGGCCTCCTTGCAAGCTACATAGGGCTATTCTTGTACTAATTTTTTGAGCCATCTTTCGTAAAGAATTCGTCGAGAAATAAATGAGCTGATCATTACTCAACTGCTCTACTCTTGTACTAAAAATGGAACTTCACCTAGATCCGTGAATTCAAACTTCGTCGAGGTTAACTCCCATGGCCTGTAGGCGTTCGGCTAGCCTGTCTGTGCGTTGCATTCAGTTTCTTGGCCTCTGCTCCAGTGGGGATGATTTCGCCCTTGAGATCGCACCATCTCAACCAAAAAAGATTCACGCTGTAGTAAGTTCAGGCTACAGTGTCAGACATTGGTCTTTCTAGAGTCTGATTTTACCTATACAATCTCAAAGCGTTGAGGAATCTCCAGTGATAAAAAGTGGCTTGCAATGGAAGCAGGGGCTATGGAACGTCTGGTTATTAAGCACTTTCTTAATGATAGAGTCTACCCTAGCCTGGCCAGCACGGGCCGACGGTGGAGTGATTCCCGATAATACGCTGGGGGCTGAAAGTTCAGTAGTGAACAGTTTAGATTCGCTCATCCAGCTAGTTGAAGGTGGCGTCGTTCGGGAGGGCAATCTTTTCCACAGCTTTTGGGAGTTTAATGTTGCAGAAGGCCACGAAGTGTTTTTTGTCAATCCGACGAATGTGGAATCTATTCTGACGCGGGTGACTGGGGATAAGCCATCGGCTATTTTGGGGCGGTTGGGCGTTTTGGGAGATGCCAATCTGTTTTTATTGAACCCTAATGGAATTGTCTTTGGTGAAGCGTCGACACTGGATGTGAATGGTTCATTTTATGCATCGACGGCAGAGGCGATTTCGTTAGGTAGTGGTGTGTTTAGTGCGACGAATCCTGACAGTAGTCGTTTGCTGACGGTGGATCCGACGGTAACGTTTTTTAGTCACTTAAAACCTGGTGTAGGGAATATCAGTAACAGTGGTGATTTGTCTGTGGGCAGTGGAGAAACGCTGACGTTGTTTGGGGCGACGGTGCTGAGTTATGGGGCGTTGACTGCGCCGGGTGGGACGGTGCAGGTATTGGGAGATCGGGTAGGCCTGGCGGATCAGGCGACTGTTAATGTGTCGGGTGCTAGTGGTGGTGGCACTGTGTTGTTGGGAGGAGATTATCAGGGGCAGGGAGTGGTGCCGACTGCGGAGCAAACAATTGTGGGGCCAAATGTGTTGATCGCTGCAGATGCTTTGACAAGCGGTGATGGAGGCCGAGTGATTGTTTGGGCAGATGATGCAACTCGGTTTGAGGGGAGTATTAGCGCGCAAGGTGGACCGCAGGAGGGAGATGGTGGTTTTGTTGAGGTCTCAGCCCTGAGACTCTTAGATTTTTCTGGCCTGGTGAATACTCAGGCAACGCAGGGAGAGTCGGGACAACTGTTGTTGGATCCGGTAAATATTCTCATTGCAGATACACCTGATGCAGGATATATCACTATTGAGCAAGCTGATGGAGTGTTGACTGATTTTTTATATGGTGGACTAGAGGATGAAGATCAAAATAGTCACCTGACACCGGAGACAGTGGAAGCGTTATTGGCTTTGAACGATCTAACACTGGAAGCAACCAACTTTATTATTGTTGCGGATAATGTAAATGCTTTTAGCGAGAATGATTTGACGCTTCGAGCCTCGGCTATTGGAGTGCTTAGTGCTCGATTGGGGCAATCAGGTGGTGGCAACATTATTTTAGAGACCTCGCAGTCAGCAGGAAACTTTGTGCTTGTTAGAAGAGGGCTGCTTGATACCGACGTATTACGTGGTTCTAGTGTAGAAGGAGGGAATGTAAGTATTATTACCCGCAATTTATTCGTTAATAGCTTTGGTGTAATCAGTGCCAGTACCTTTGGAGAGGGCAATGCGGGTCAGGTGGAGATTACGGCGATCGGTGATGTCGTAGTTGATGGAATATTTTCCTTTGTTGTGAGTGAAGTCGTTTCAGGTGCGATTGGCAATAGTGGCGGCGTATTGATTAGGACAGGTAATCTTTCTGTACTGAATAACGCTGGGATCGGTGCTAGTACTGGTGGAGAGGGAAACTCGGGACAGGTGGAGATTATAGCGACCGGTAATATTGTGGTTGATGGAATATTTTCCTCCATTGTGAGTGAGGTCATCCCAGGTGGGATTGGCAATAGTAACGGCGTGTTGATTACAACAGGTAATCTCTCTGTGCTGAATACTGGGGCGATCAGTGCCAGTACGTTCGGACGAGGAAACTCAGGGCAGGTGGAGATTATGGCAACCGGAAATGTCGTAGTTGATGGAACAGATTCCTTTATTGGTAGTACAGTCGCTCAAGATGGGATTGGCAATAGTGGCGGCGTGTTGATTACAGTAGATAATCTCTCTGTACTGAATGCTGCACTGATTAATGCCACTACGTTTGGAGAGGGTGATTCGGGACAAGTAAAGATTATAGCGACTGGCGATGTCATAGTTGATGGAGCATCTTCTTTGATTAGCACTGCAGTTGCTCAAGATGGGATTGGTGATAGTGGCGGGGTGTTGATTACGACAGATAATCTCTCTGTGCTGAATGATGCTGCGGTCAGTGCTAATACGATTGGAAAGGGCGACTCGGGACAGATAAAGATTATGGCAACCGGTGATGTAATAGTTGATGGAACGCTTTCCTCCATTATTAGTGAAGTTATTTCAGGTGGGATTGGTGATAGTGGTGGAGTATTGATTACAACAGACAACCTCTCTGTGCTAAATGCTGCAGTAGTGAGTGCCAGTACGTTTGGAGAGGGAAACTCGGGACAGATAAAGATTATGGCAACCGGTGATGTCATAGTTGATGGAACAGATTCCTTTGTTGGCAGTACAGTTGCTCAAGGTGGGATTGGTGATAGTGGCGGGGTGTTGATTACGACAGATAATCTCTCTGTGCTGAACGCTGCAGTGGTCAGTTCCAGTACGTTTGGAGAAGGCAACTCGGGACAGATGAAGATTACTGCAACCGGTGATGTCATAGTTGATGGAACAGATTCCTTTATTAGCAGTGCCGTCTTTTCAGATGCTATTGGTAACAGTGATGGTATTTCTATTACTACTAGTAATCTCTCTGTGCTGGATGGAGCTTCTTTAACTACCTTTACTAACGGGAATGGTAAAGCAGGAATCTTACTCATCCAATCTAACCCTGGTGATGATCTAAGTGTGCTCCTGTCGGAAAATGGCTCGATCGATACTCTAACCGCTAGTCAAGAAACCGGTGGAGATTTAATTATCACCAGTGATGGCGCTCTGACAATTCAAGGGGCAGGAGATTTAACTACTGAAAGTTTGGGAATTAACACTGGAGCGGCTGACAATCTCAACATTGTTGCCGACTCGGTACTTTTGAATGATGGTGTTGAACTATCTGCTCAAACGGCATCTACTGCAGGGGGAGGAAACATTAACTTTCTTGTTGATAAGGGCATTATTCTACGTTGGGGCAGTTTTATCAATGCTGAATCCACCAATGAAACCCCTGGCAGCGGCAGCGGCGGCAACATCACCCTAGATGCAAATTTTGTGCTCACGTTTCCCGATGAAAACAGCGACATCATTGCCAATGCTGTGGGGGGTGACGGCGGCAACATTGCGATCAACGCAGCAGGCATCTTTGGCTTCACCGAGCAAGGCATCTTCCAAACCACCGACGAACTCCGTGCCAACGTTTCCAGCGACATCAGCGCCAGCTCCCAAGCAGGCCAGTCAGGCTCCATCAACCTCAATGCCGACTTCGAACAAACCCAAGCTATAGATGAACTCCCCGATAACTTTATCAATGCCGATCAGCTAGTCGCCTCCAGCTGCATTGCCCGCAGCAATAACGCCGACAGCGCCTTTGTCATCACTGGCAACGATGGCCTTCCCCAACAGCCAACAGAAACCTTAGGGCTTAGTAGTTACGACACTGGCACAGTTCAACTCTCCCCCGAAGCTGACGTCTCCCAAACACTCCAAGAACCAGAGGGCATTTACCAACTGGCAGATGGGCGTTTGGTGATGGGGCATAGATGTAAGAATGATAGACGGGAAATGTAGCAGGGGATAAGTGGCTGAGTAGGAACTTCTGACCTCTCTTCAGAAGTTACGTTAAGACATCAACCAGAGAAAACTCGAGGGCATTCCCTAATTATTTAAACCACCATTACCACTAGAAAGCTGGTGATCCGACTCGAACTGACGACCAGCTGATTACAAAAGAAATGCTCAAGAGCTAATATCAATTCTCTAAAGACCAGCTACACATAGTGCATCTACAATCCAGTCCCACTGCGTAAGAGATTTAATCTGTTCTGGAGTAAGTTGAGCCACCCACTGACTCCCCTTGTTTTGTAAGTCCTCCAGACTGGTGAAGTGCTGCCATTGCACATAGCGTTTCAACTCTAGCCACACGCGCTCAATCGGATTGACTTCAGGCGAATAGGGCGGTTGAAACAACAACACAATAGTGAAAAGTGCTGCGCTACTTTTTGTGCTACTTTTTTGAAGTATTTTTCGTGCAAAATTTTGTCAAGCACTAGATGAGCTGACCGTTAATCAGCTACTCTATCATCATAGCCAGTGAGTCTCAGATGTATGGAAGCGCTGCGAGGAGGAAGAGTATGAAAGGATCCTCTACTATTACCATGTTAATCGCAGATTCTGACTTAACATTTGTTCCTGCAGTTTGGTCATATGCCCTTGCTTAACAATATCAGCTGGCGTTAGGTCAGGACGTTTGGCCAGCCAAGCCGAGGTGGTTCCGGCTGCAGCACCCACACCCCACTCACTCGTGTGAACTCGGGTAACCGCATTCACAATATGGCTCACAGCAAGACTCTTACCACCTATCAGCAAATTATTAATTTCCTGGGGGATCATACTCTCCAGGGGAATCTGTACCGGACGTACAACAAATCCTGCAGCAGGAGCAGTGACCGCTTCCCCAGTAGGAGCACCATTTCGATAGCGGCAACCATGGATATCGACATCATAGTGAGTCACTGCTACTGTAGTCGGTGTAAAATCACGACCACCAACTTGGTCATTTCTTACGTCAGCTTCACGCATTAAAAATGCTTTGTCACCGTAAGCAGCACGACCTAAAATACGTCGACCTTCACGGATATACGGAACCAAACTCAACCCTGATTGAGTCCCCATATAAGCCTCATCTCCCATTAAATAACTTAATGGGAGATGGGGTTTTGACTGGGTTTTAAGTAACCAGCGAGCGAATAATAAAGCGTGATCTTCACCATGGCGCAAAGCTATGGTCGAGATCCCTCCCAACCAATTTTGTTGTTGACCACTTCTTTTCACTTGCTCTGCCGTGTAAATTAGAGGTGTGTCCATCCAGGACCAATCATTTCCGCGATTCCAATTTACCATCGTCATATCACCCCGAACAGGCACAGAGTAAAATGGACTGTTTCGAGTATTACTCACAATCCGACGATAGTTAAAAAAGCTACGACCTTCAAAAAAGGGAAATCCCTCCATTTCAAATATTTTTTCATGCTCATGAGACGCATAGAATGGCGGATATTGTTGTAATGTTTGTTCTAAAACCGCTAGGCCTTTACCTCCATCATCATGAATAGCCACTACAAAAGGGTACGTAAATGCCTGAGTACACTGTGGGTTATCTTTTTGGGCCCCGTTCACCTCTCCAGTGGTCGTTTTAGCTTCTGATCCCAATCGATGGGGCAGATTTGCCCAGCCCACAAATTCTCCTGTATCAGTGGCATCAATGACAATCATGCGCTTTCCCTTAGGAGGCTCTAATCGCAACGGTACTTTCTCAAATGTGTCATCTGCAGACCAAGCATACCAGCTGGCCAACTCTTGAGATAGTCGCCCCATGGGCATGTAATTTGATTCTTTGGGAATACGCTGTATAGCATGAATGGCAACTATTTCCTGACCACTATCATCAAATGTTGCTCCCTTAAAAGCCGTTTGAGTTTGCCAACGGCTTTTGGGTGCTTTTGGTAACACATTTTCTAAATGTTGCTGGGCAGCAGTAGCACCCGCTTTTGGTACAAAGCACAGCCTGCTTACCCAGCATGAATTCACATCATTGACAGTTACAGTGGCTCGCCCCGTCCATTCTGGCAAGGTCACTGTTTGCTGAGCAATTTTTTGCTTAAAGGTTCGCCAACTAGGTGCAAAGCTCTGATAAGCCCACATTGCTCTGGATGCATCAATTGCTGATACCCCTTGCGAGCTAATCTGCCCTCCTAGCCAGGGGGTAAGTTCAATAAGACAGGTAGTGGTCCCAGCCTGCATAGCATGGTATGCAGCTGCTACCCCCCCAAGGGAACCACCGATAACCACAACCTCACATTTCCAGATTTCCTGGGCTGTTGGCAACGGTATTAAATTCGGTCTCCCGTTAGGCAAAATCAATGGTGGCGGTGGCGGTAGCGGATTCGATAAAGCAGGGGCTATAACCTGAACTTGGGTTGAGCAAGAGCTACCTATAATGAATGCCGTTAAACAACTTAAATACTTACGCAGAGAACGTCGAGCCATAGACCAATCATGATGTTTGGAGCGAGTTACGAGTGGTTAGTACTAATCACTCGCCAATAACCATAAAGGAAATTGACACATTTAGCGAAACAAAATTCATGGTTAAAATTAGCTGCTTTATTGAGCACAACAGGTTAGCTAAGGTGAGGGGGATGGATAATTTGGCTAATCTGCCCGAGAGCATCATGGTAGGCTTGTTGGTCTTGTTGCAATCGCTGATTGAACGCAATGCCATTGCTCAACTAGCGACTGCAAGGATGGTGGTGGGCATCACAGCTTTGGCTCAGGTCCTTCTAAAGTTTGTTGTGTTGTTTTTGTAGGAGTCAATTAGTCAAGATTTCAGGATCTGTATCATTTGGAGAAGAGTAAACACTAGCTTCCCCTGTGTATGCATTCCCAAACTTCTGCTCCATTAAGATATGGAAATAATGTCCCAAATCTCTTTTATGGAAGCTTGCTACTTGTATCTTGCTTACTTGCTTGTTTACAAAAGCATCGTTTCAAAATTCTCCTCTAACTCGTTGCAAATTTTCATCAGTGTCATCGATGTATATTGGATACATCTTAATCGGATACAGGCTCGGATCTGATGGTCTATCGTCTCCACAAGAGACCTGTGGAAATGAAGTGGTCGTCAATGGATTGGTCGTCAATAGATTGCTATCTATTAAAATTTCCTCATCTCGAGACCTACCTTCATTATTTTCAATTTCATTAATATTAAGGGCAGGCAGTTATTTCATGGGACAACAGGGATTTTGGGATGTTGAGACGCGCCATCAAAAACTGGAGTCCAAGAAAGATCTGTTGGTCTGCTTGGATGCAATGATTCCATGGGATGAGTTTCGACCGATCTTAGCAAGCGCGTATGCGAAGCCCCAAAAGAGTAAAGCAGGTCGTCCCCCGATAGATGTCATCGTGTTGTAAAGCTGTTGATCTTGCAACAGCTGTTTGGCGCGATGGTCAATGAGATGGAAGGCAAAGTCATTCGCACGATTGGGTTTGCCAGATCCAAAGCCATGCTCGGGCTAAAAAAATTGACCTACAATCTTAAACGCTATGTCTTTTGGCAAAAGGAAAACATCGCCGAAGCAGCCGCCTAAACACCAGAATTATCAGAGCTAAAAACGGATGGAATAAATGAATTTTGCCAGTTTTGGTTCATTGAGACTCCAGAAAAAAAGCTCAATGACAGTCTCATTTGAGACTCGATTCTTCAAAAATCAAATAAATAGAGGTGCCCTTAAGTAAATTACTCGCATGCGAAATGATGTCCTCCAAACCCATTGCTAAACGACCAATAGTTGCTTGAGGTATCCTCAAAAATAGAATATTAACTTAGGGCTTTCAGGCTATGAATTGTGCAATTTTTTAGGCAGTGACAACTGCCCTTCTACATTTTCTGATGGAAGCCACCATTTCGGAGTTTGAGTGGTATAGGTAATTGAAGCGAAGCTGTCACCGGGGACAATAAGGCTGTAATGTATGCTGTCAGGTTGTTTTAGCGGTCACTACTGATTTCTGTGCTAATTACTGTACTAATTTCGCTGAAACCTTCGATGACAGAAGCTTCTAGCTCCTAATTTATATCGAAAATCAAGTGAAAGTTAGCCATCAAAACTCTAGATTTGATGGCTAATTTGAGATGTTGAAATCCTCTGCATACAAGATTCTCATAAAAAAGCTGGTGATCCGACTCGAACGGACGACCGGCTGATTACAAATCAGCTGCTCTACCAACTGAGCTACACCAGCGAAGCTTCCGTATTATAACGGGATTTGATGCCCTTAAGTCAAGAACTATCGAACTTAATTTGGTTAGTCAAAAATAAGGGGCAGATCCACGGCAAATAACCTGCCCTATTTTGTAGCTTTAAGGGAATTAAGCCTTGTTATTTTCCATAGCCCAGCGGGCTAGTTCGGTACGGTTGTGTAGGCCAGTTTTGCCAAGCATATTGCTGACATGGCTCTCAATGGTGCGCTGGCTGACTTTAAGTTCTTCAGCAATTTCGCGGTTTGCCATGCCTCGCGCCACAAACTGCACTACTTTTAACTCTGTGGGAGTAAGCTCTACATCAAAGGGGACTTGAATGGTCGGAGCGCTGCCGCCAGCTTTGGTCTGATGATGAATCAAACGGGACGCTTGCTTGAGGGAAGATTCTACCTGGGCTACTAGCTCTTCTGGCTCAAATGGTTTTACCATGTAAACATCAGCGCCAGTGGTTAAGCCTTTGACCCTGTCCTGACTTTGCCCTTTGGCAGATAAGAATAGAATGGGAATCCAACTCTTACCCGGATCTTGGCGAACCTGTTCGACAAAGGCGTAGCCATCCATTTCAGGCATCATGACATCGCAGATAATCATGTCGGGCACTAATCCACCCAATACATCAAGAGCTTCGCGACCATTGCCCGCTGTGACAACTTGATAACCTCGAAACTCTAAGTAATCTCTTACAAGCAAGATGAGATTTGGATCGTCATCTATCAGTAAAAGCTTCTTTTGATCGCCAGTGGTATTTTCTTTCATGCCGTGTACTCGTGTTACTCGAAGTCTATGGGAATAGGATGATAAAAGATAAATCCAAAACGTATTAGATAGTTACTAGATCATATCTAGTACATCAGGGGTTGAAGGATTTCTAAAGTCCTCGTATTAGTTTGTATACGCCTCTGTTGATGATACTGTACGGACTATAGTCAATCAGGGTTGTTTTATTAAGCCCAGTTAAATTTATAGCAAGGTTGTACATAATTAAATTTTTGTTACCCATGGATTGGAATACAGCAATTGCGCTTATATCAACTGCTTAACCCATATGCTCAAATCAATTGTTCCCAATTAGTCAATAGGATCACGGATTGTTCGGTACTTATTTACATCGGGTAAGGGGTTTTTCAGGAAGGCGTAGTCTTCAACAACCTGATTCCCAATAAGGTGCTCTTGAATAATGCGTTCTATGACCTCTGGTGTGGCGCTGTGGTACCAAACACCGTCAGGATAAACCACTAGAATAGGTCCTTTCTGGCAGACGCGTAGGCAGTTGGCCTTGGTGCGAAAAATGCAGCTGGGTCGTTCTTTAGTCGGTCTATCTAGCTTCAGTTCTTGCAACCTTTGTTTGAGATAGTTCCAGGCATCGATACTATTAGCCTTGTCACAGCATTTGGGTTTAGTTTGATCTGCACATATAAAGATGTGACGCTCAATTGCATTGAGCGCTAAGGCGTCTACACAGTGTGCTAAGGGGTTACTCATTGGGGAAAACGTATCACTTTGGGAGTGGCAGCCCTATGGGGGTGATCACATTGCTAACGGACTTTGGCCACAGGGATAGCTATGTTGGTGTAATGAAGGGGGTAATTGCTAGTATCAGCCCCCAAAGCCAGATAATAGATCTCACCCATGGGCTTCAACCTCAGGCTATCTTAGCGGCTCGATTTAATTTAATAACGAGCTACTTGTATTTCCCTGTAGGCACTATCCATGTTGTGGTTGTTGATCCGGGGGTGGGGACGCAACGAGCTGCAATTGCGGCTGAAGTTAGTGTACCTGCTGGACTGCAAACCATTATTGCGCCAGATAATGGCATTCTGACAGGCTTTTCGATTAAGGCAGTGACAGCGCTAACGAATCCTGATTATTGGTACACTCCTGAGCCTAGCAATACTTTCCACGGTCGCGACATATTTGCGCCTATGGCTGCGCATTTAGCGAATGGGATTCCTATAGGCGAGCTAGGTACGTCGCTACCAGTATCTAGTCTGGTGAGTCTGAATATCAATCATGCAGTAGTAACGGACCAGGGGTATCGCGGCAGCCTTCAGTATATCGATCATTTTGGCAATTTGGTGACTACCATTCCAGGGGATGGGCTGACTAGCCAGCTTTGGTATGTGCAGCTGGGTACATATATTTGTCCTTATCGCCCCACCTATGGTCGCATGGAGTTAGGTGAAGCGCTTGCCCTGGTTGGTAGCCATGGTTATGTCGAAATTGCGGTAAATGGCGGTAATGCCCATCAGGCATTTCAGGCAAATGTAGGTGATGCGGTGGAGCTTATTTACGCTCACCATGGGTCGGACATGGTGGTGCTTTAATGCTGCGATTAAGCCAGCCAACGGCCTGTTCTAATCGTGGCAATGCTTCCTCTGGATTATCGTTGAGCAAATATACGAGAGCTGCTGCGATCTGCTCCTTTGCTCGTATCTGGCGGTTGGAGTTTAGTCGGTGCCAATCCATTGGGCTAATGGATAGCTGCTTTGCCAATGCTTGAGCGAGCGCTTTTGGCTCAGCTGTTTCTAAATCTAGAGTGTTATTGACAGATGACGTCATTGTTGTCTTGTCCATGGTTTATTTTCGAGACGGTGGATAACGTTCCACCTGATGGATGCAGATCGATAGCTTTCATATCGATCTGCATCCATACCTACTATTGAGATCTGCCGAGGGTTTCTTGTGAGGAACCTCTCCTGTACTTTAAGTCTATATCTACCCAGCCGAGTCGCGTTATGAAATCGTCCCTGCCCCTGACTGAGCAAGACCTCACCGACTTTGCTACGGCTTTGGATGAAACGACTAAGGACTTTAATGCGTTGCGCCAGCGGTATACCGAGGTACGTGAGGCGTTTGCGCAGCGGGCTGATGCTCAGGCAAAAATGACCCAGGGGCATTTGCCTCAGGCTGAGTTAAAGCGTTTGAAAAAGCAAATTGAGACGCTAGAGGAAACGCTGGAGAATCAACTGATGTCCTGGAATAACCTGAAGGAGCCGTTTTGGCAGGTGCTGCGATTTGTGGGGTTGGGAATGGTTTTGGGATGGTTTTTTCGGGGATGGTTTGGGGGGTGAGGCGTTTCTACAGTCAAAACGGATGATGATGGCGGTAAGGGGGGCTGCCTGCGTTACCTTAGATAGAGTCATTTTTCGGCATAGATATAGGTAATGGCCACCCAGCGTATTAAGCACATCCTGAAATCTGGCAACCCTGGTGATGTTGTGACTATCCAAGGTTGGGTTCGTACTAAGCGTGATTCTAAGAAGTTTAGTTTTTTGGATATTAATGATGGCTCGTCTATGACGGGGCTTCAGGTGATTGTGGATGTTAGCCTGGATGGCTATGACGATGCGATGAAGCGGATCACGACGGGGGCTTCGGTGGTGATTAGTGGCACCCTGGCTGAGTCACCGGGTAAAGGGCAGCGGGTGGAACTACAGGCTAGCAGCCTTGATGTGGTGGGTGAGTCGGATGCTGAAACCTATCCGCTACAGAAAAAGCGGCATTCGTTTGAGTTTTTGCGAGGATTGGGACACTTGCGATCGCGTACCAACACCCTCGGTGCAGTTTTCCGTGTTCGTAATGCCTGTGCCAGCGCCATCCACGAATTTTTCCAAAGCCGAGGCTTTCTCTGGATTCACACACCGATTCTCACGGCCAGTGACTGTGAAGGGGCGGGGGAAATGTTCACCGTTACCAGCCTGAACCTGGATAAATTGCCCAAGGGTGATGATGGCAAAGTGGATTATGGCCAGGACTTTTTTGGTAAGCCCACATATTTGACTGTGAGCGGCCAGTTAGAAGCTGAGATTATGGCCATGGCGTTTACGAACGTGTATACCTTCGGGCCTACATTCCGAGCAGAAAATTCCAATACCTCTCGTCATCTGGCAGAGTTTTGGATGATGGAGCCAGAGATGGCCTTCTGCGATTTGGAAGGCAACATGGATCTGGCGGAAGAGTTTCTCAAGTTTGTCTTTAAGTATGTGTTAGAAGCGTGCCCCGATGACATGGAATTCTTCAACAAGCGGATTGACAAAACAGTTTTAGAAACTGCCGATAACATCATCAACAATGAGTTTGAGCGGATTACCTATACGGACGCCATCAACCTGCTTGAAAAATGTGACAAGAAATTTGAGTATCCAGTTTCTTGGGGCTTAGACATGCAATCTGAGCATGAGCGCTATCTAGCGGAAGAGTATTTTAAGAAGCCGGTAATTGTTACGGACTATCCCACTGAGATTAAGGCGTTTTATATGCGTCTAAATGATGGGGGTAAAACTGTCGCAGCGATGGATGTGTTGGCTCCTCGCATCGGTGAGATTATTGGGGGTTCGCAGCGGGAAGAACGCTTAGATGTGCTGGAGCAGCGTATTAAGGAAGCGGGTTTGCCAAAAGATGATTACTGGTGGTATTTGGATTTGCGTCGCTATGGTACGGTACCCCATGCGGGGTTTGGTCTAGGATTTGAGCGGCTGGTGCAGTTTATGACGGGTATGACGAACATTCGCGATGTGATTCCATTCCCTCGGACGCCCGATAATGTGGAGTTTTAGCGGGGTATCACCTGCCAATATAACTGTGGTTTCACCAGGAATATAAAAGTATAAATCGCTACCGAAAGAGATTTCACTTAGCTTAAGTGCGCTAGGTGGTAGTTGTTGTGGTCTCAGCATTGCATGGCATTTGAAGAAATGTCACAAAACACGGTGAGAATGGAAAAAATGGCCATGGTACCCGCTCGGGTAATGTGACCCGATTTGACGATGCCTAGGATCTAGATATCCATTTATCTGAGGTTTTGTTATGACTGTTGCAACTGGTACCACAACTAATGGCGTCGCAAAAGACTACGCATACTATGACAAGTATTACAACCATGCATGCGAAGTCTGTATTCCCATTGTTCTGAAGACGCCTATTTATATTGAACCCATTGTGATTGAAAAGGAACCTAAGTGTTTAGAGAAGAAGTATTAAGAAGACATTGGGTAAAGTCTAAGGCCCACTTAATGCCGTGATCTTCTTCCCGGTTCCTAGCAGATTACAAATCTTTTTTGAAGGTAGGTGATAAATATGACTACAGCAACTGAAACTATGCAACTCGATACTGCGGCGTATGACAAATACTATAAACGTGCCTGTGAGGTGTGTGCACCGATTAAATTAAAGGTACCTGTTTATGTTGTCCCTGTTGTGATCGAGAAAAAGCCTGAGTGTATTAACAAAGGTTATCACTAAAGTCCTCTTTTCCCCTTGCTCCTTAGCAGGGGGAGTGATTCTCTATCGTTATACGGGTAAAGATTATGGGTACCCCCTTAGATTTTGATCGCTATCCCCACGGATGCGAAATAGTTATTCCTGTTGTTTTGAAAATTCCGATTTATATTGAGCCTGTTGTTATAGAGAGGACAGCGGTATGTTATGGAAATTCCCATTCTGAAGTTGCTAGCCTTAAAAGTCAGCTGTCAGAAGCTGGGCCGGTTGCACTAGCCCATGATGCCCAGGCTGTTGTTAGCCCCGTTGCTAATGCTGATATAAACGACTTAGATAATGTCTCTTTGCAGCAGTCGTTGAGTATATCTTTGCGACCGGTTGCTGACGGCTGGCACTCTTTTGCCCATGCTATTCAAGACCTATTTGAGTCAGGCATGTCAGGCAGATCAAGATTTTTGCAGCAATAAGGGATATCCCTTCACACGAGCAGTCTGATTTTTTAGGTTATTGTTTGATTTGCGCTAATTCTGGAGTGTTGGCCATGGCACTAAAATAGTCGCCTAAAGTGGGATGTGCTGCCATTGTGTTGTGTCCATCAACAGTTTCACAGTGAGAAAACTGTTGAGTGCTTTTGTTATACAGCATATAGTAATCGCCAAGGGTGAGTTTCAGCTTGTGTTGGACGGTGGCCATCTGTTTCAGCCATGTTGGATCTAGGGTATCCCAATCACTTTTGTTCATGACGCGAAAGTCAAAGGATACACGGGTGGGACCTTGAGCGTTCATTTTATTGTGGTGCAAGCAGCGGGCACCCCAGAACCGTAAAACTTGCCCATTGCTAAGGACCATGGGCCGGAAATCTCTCTTGCCAGGCTGGGACTCTAAATGCAAGGTATTGCTGGGGTAGCACTGGGTAAACGGTACCCAAAAGTTGATTTCGACGTCGGGGTGGTTATAGTCTGCATCGCAGTGTAATCCAGGTCGGGTGGGATCACCACCGATATCGGCGGGAATGGCGGTATTGTTCGGCAGGTGGATGCGAAATGTAGGTTTTGCCTGGACGACCAGGTGACTATCTACAAACTGTGGTGCAATGACCGTCTTGATAAAGTCTCGGTAGACCTTTAACATCCTGGGAAGCTTGGGGCTATTGTAGTATTTGTGATGAAAATAAAGATTCTGATCATTGGAGAATGTCAAGACATGGGAAGGCTTGCCCATGGTATGCAGCTGCTCTAATGGCAGAGCGGGACCCTCATAATCGCCCAGCAAAATGTCATAAATAAGTTGGGCGAAGTGGAATCTGTTAGTGTCATAGTCAAATAGATGTTCTTTAGTCAGTTCGGGCTGTTTCATAATGGGCGATGTAGCTGATATAGCCGTTTATTGAATGGGACAGCATGGGCCTATCAGTAGAGGCTATGCTCTAAATTTGATTTATCTTCCTTCAGAGGCTATCTTTGCTACATTGTTTTTATTTTTTCCCAAAGAGAATTATGCACAAATAATGTCTACAAGAGTCCTCCCTTTATCAAAGGGAGGTGCCGTAGGCGGAGGGGGCTGACTGTTGCGCCAGTTATCCAAACCCCTCCCTGGCGGTTCCCCTGGTAAGTCTATGGTGTATACACAAGTTCTGGATACTAGCCTTCGCGGTTGCCCTCACCCCCTCTAACTCCCCCTTACCAAGGGGGAGGACTGGAGTTTCCTCCCTTACCAAGGGGGGATTAAGGGGGGTAATGCAGGATTTTGGGCTTCTTTCCGAGATGTGTATACACGGTAGCTTTACCAAGCCTCTCAAAACGATAGATTATTTACTTGCACATTCCTCTACAGACACTGCTGTGCTAGATTTTTCACTTAGCATAGGATGAAGCCGCACAACTGATCGTCATCAATACCGAATCCATTTTTTGAGGATGTGCCTGGGTTTGCCGCTTTTGGGGGCGATCTGGGGTTTACTCCAGGCTCCGACTTCGGCAAAGCCTAGACGATGAAGAATTAGGATGATGATGGCCATAATTTGATGTTGATTTGGCTAGGTAAGCGGAGTCGAACCTAGCTTTCGAGGCGTTTTTCGATGGCGTTGATCAGGTCTGTAAATCCTGATTCGGTATGAATCTCAGGTGTCAGGGTATTCATGTCTTTGAGGGTTTCGGTGAGTTCGGCGATGGTTGTGCGAATACGAGTGTAGAGGTCGATGGATTCGCGGAAGCCTTGTAAATGCTCGTTGCCAACGGTATTCATGGCCTCATCGAGTTCTCGTTTCTCTTTTTCCCAGTGTTGAATGTAGCGGATGCGTTTGATGGGTTTATAGATTTGGGCATCGTCGAGGACGATGGGAAAGATGCGATTGTCGAAATTACCACTGGCGGCGATTTCCACC
Organism: Adonisia turfae CCMR0081; assembly: GCF_011009555.1. Taxonomy (GTDB): domain Bacteria; phylum Cyanobacteriota; class Cyanobacteriia; order Phormidesmidales; family Phormidesmidaceae; genus Leptothoe; species Leptothoe turfae. The sequence continues at coordinate 460,876 of NZ_QXHD01000004.1, forward strand.
AGCTCAAACATACAGTTTTCGGATTTGAGGTACTTGTCGCTGATAATGACAATTACGGCTTTGCCTTTGCCGATTTGTTGCATAAAGTCTTTGATGCGACCTTTGAAGCCTAGATCTCGCTTATCGCGAATGAGATTAATGCTTGTTGCTTTTAACGCCTCGTCTACTTTGTTAGTAATGTCTTCGCTGTCGCCCCCCCAGGCATAAGAAATAAATACTTCTTTTTCTGGCTGATACATCTGTGTTGGGGTACTTTGGCGAATCAGATCATTGGGCTGTAACGGCAGTCCCTGGAGATTATTCGAGGCAGATGTGTATCGCTGGGAGAAGACGCCATCCTCCTTGCTAGCTAGTAGGTCCTCTATATTTCGATACAGGATGTCATCCAGCAACTTCCGTACATCCACCATTTTGTAGCTTTCCTGGCATTGGATCTGGTATTGACCATCGCTGAGAAACTTTTGCAGACGTTGGTAAGGGTAGTCGTGGGGTGTTTGACTGTCTTTGCAGATTTCGCAGTTACAAGGGATTAACGTTTTGTACTTTAACTGTTCGTAGGAACGATGGATTTTTTCTAGTTCGTGGGTGATGGCGGATAGCCAGCGTTTTTGATTAGTGCCGGAAACACGAATGCGGATTTCGCTTTTGGGATAATGTTCGGTAACTTCGGCATGGGCGGTACCGTTGGTGAAAACGACACCAGTTTTCCAAACCAGGGTTTGGTTTTCGATATATTCATGGAGTTCGACGATGAGACGGGTGAGGATGCCCTTGGGCATGAAATCGTAGCGGTAGCGGAGGATGAGATTTGAGGTTTCGTCCCACGGATAGTCAGGTTGCTCGGGGGAGAGGAGTTGGGGGGCAATGTAGTGGTTGGCACAACCGGGTATTTCGTAGCAAAGTTTGAAACGCATCATAAGCTGGAGCAGTTCATCACGCATTTCGGAATATTCGTCTTTTTCCCAAATGGTGTTGAGTTGCTCACGGGTAAAGCGACCGAAGTTCTCGTGAATCTCCTGGGTGTCTAGGGCATCGTAAACAGCGGCGGTGCCCCACTCGGGTTTGAGGATGACGTAGTGTTTAAGGATGGGATCTTCGTGGAAGTGGAGGATGACGCCTAGATCGTGGAGGTAGTTGCTGAGACTGTTTTGACGGTTTCGGTCAGTGAGCTGGCTGGTGCGGCACAGATCTCGATAGTTATCAATGGTGATGTAGTTGCAGTTGGTGGCGTAGTTTTCGAGAGCAGAACGGACACGCACCCAGACTTTTGGGAGCGGAGTGCCTACATGGTCTAGCTGGGTAATCCGCTTTTGGATGGATTCTTTAATGGCGTCTAAGCCACGGTTGTCGGCCAGGTTTGTGGCGAAGACTTTTTCTAGATTGGTGAACTCGCCTCGCAGGGCACGTTCGTTGACGTCGCACTGGCGGTCTTGTTTTTCATTTTTGATAATAAAGACGGGGCTGTTGTCGCTGAGAAGGGAGACGATATTGAGCCAGTAGTAGAAGTCAGTATTTTCCTGGCGGGCATCAACTACCAGGGCGTAGAGAGAACGCTTAGTGAGAAAGAACTGGTGGGTGGCATGGTAGATCTCTTGACCACCAAAGTCCCAAATATTGGTGCGAAAAGGCGTTTTGTTTGTTTGCTCAAATTCCCAACGAATAACATCAATGCCTTCGGTGGATTCTTCTTTGGAGTCAATCTCATAGTTAGGATGAATGAGCTTTTTGGCTAAGGTGGTTTTACCGGCCCCACCTTCACCGACGATGATGAATTTAGATTCGTAAAGAGGTTCGGTTTCGTTGGGATCAAGAACCTGGAAATAGTAGTCAAGAATTGCTTGTATGTTGCCAGAACTCTTTAAGATTTCCGGTGGTATTGGAATCGGATTTCCTTGCAAATTCAGATATTGAAGAGACTTAAGCTGGACAATCTGAGGGGGTAGCTGAGTGAGTTGGTTAGAGCGGAGGTCGAGCTGAGTGAGACTGGTAAGCTGGACAATCTGAGGGGGTAGCTGAGTGAGTTGGTTAGAGCGGAGGTAGAGCCGAGTGAGACTGGTAAGCTGGACAATTTCAGGGGGTAGTTGAGTGAGTTGGTTCGCGCTGAGGTAAAGCTGAGTGAGACTGGTAAGCTGGACAATTTCAGGGGGTAGCTGAGTGAGTTGATTCTCGCTGAGGTCGAGCTGAGTGAGACTGGTAAGCTGGACAATTTCAGGGGGTAGCTGCGTGAGTTGGTTCGCGCTGAGGTCGAGCTGCGTGAGACTGGTTAGCTGGACAATTTCCGGTGGTAGTTGAGTGAGTTGGTTCGCGCTGAGGTAGAGCTGCGTGAGACTAGTTAGCTGGACAATTTCAGGGGGTAGCTGAGTGAGTTGATTCTCGCGGAGGTCGAGCTGCGTGAGACTGGTTAGCTGGACAATTTCAGGGGGTAGCTGAGTGAGTTGATTCTCGCTGAGGTAGAGCTGAGTGAGACTGGTTAGCTGGACAATCTGAGGGGGTAGCTGAGTGAGCTGATTCTCGCTGAGGTAGAGCTGAGTGAGACTGGTAAGCTGGACAATCTGAGGGGGTAGCTGAGTGAATTGATTTGCGCTGAGGTCGAGCTGAGTGAGACTGGTAAGCTGGACAATCTGAGGGGGTAGCTGAGTGAGTTGGTTAGAGCTGAGGTAAAGCTGAGTGAGACTGGTAAGCTGGACAATTTCAGGGGGTAGCTGAGTGAGTTGGTTAGAGCTGAGGTAAAGCTGAGTGAGACTGGTAAGCTGGATAATTTCAGGAGGTAACTGAGTGAGTTGGTTCGAGCTGAGGTAAAGCTGAGTGAGACTGGTTAGCTGGATAATTTCAGGAGGTAACTGAGTGAGTTGGTTCGAGCTGAGGTTAAGGTTCTGGAGATTGGTTAGCTGTCCAATTTCAGGGGGTAGCTGAGTGAGTTGGTTTGAGCTGAGGTCGAGCTGCGTGAGACTGGTTAGCTGTCCAATTTCAGGGGGTAGCTGAGTGAGTTGGTTCGAGCGGAGGTCAAGGTTCTGGAGATTGGTTAGCTGGATAATTTCAGGGGGTAGCTGAGTGAGTTGGTTCGAGCGGAGGTCAAGGTTCTGGAGACTGGTTAGCTGTCCAATTTCAGGGGGTAGCTGAGTGAGTTGGTTCGAGCGGAGGTCAAGGTTCTGGAGTACTTTTAATTGGGAAATTTCGAGTGGTAACTGTGTAAGTTGATTGCCTGGTTTATCACTGGGGAAAAAGCTTCTGTGTGCATATCTCCAATTGCCAAAAATGATTAGTGATTTTAAATTTTTGAGTAGTCCAATTTCGGCTGGCAGTTTGGTAAGGGAATTGCCAAAATATTTCCCAAAGGAATCATCTTTAACCTCCTTCGCCAATATCAGTGTCTCAAGCTGACTCAGCTTTCCAATTTCCGGTGGCAATTCCGTCAAATCAGCCCCAGCCAAATCTAGCTCCGTCCAGCCTTCCTCGGCAGCTTGGTCAATCAGCTTTAGCAGTTCATCTTGAGTCATCGGTCGGCAGCGATCGCAGGAGTCTACCTAGTTCTAACAGTTTCCTGCCCCCTAGTGCGTCTTTGTAGCATTGAATTTAACTTATATAGAGCTGGTGCGATCTTGTTTTCTCAACATCGTCTCCACCTATGTACTACGAACTGCTCTGAAAAAATACCACCAGCACACTACCACTTTCAAAACCTATAAAAATTCAGTATTGAAAATTAAGACTGGAAGAACCTTAGAAGAAGTTTACCAAGAAGCTCCTGAGATCCGATTGTTGACTTATACAGTTCTTGTGAATCAATGCATTGAAAGATTAATTACCCTTAAAATAAGGAACCTTTATGCAAGCAGCAACGTTTATTACCCAGGAGTTATCGGTGGTTTAACCATGCACTGCGTGCAATCTTTTGAAGGATATCAACTAAAGCCGGAAAAGCTTAGGTAGATGGAGAATTAAGAAGTAGCAGGAGACGTTAGTGAAGCCCTCTATGCTGATGTCTACTATCTGACTTCTATCCTTGGGAAAACATTCCACTCTAAATTGATACCCTGCTAAATCATCGTCATATTTAATGTTGAGTATATTTAAAAGCTATGTTGATCAATAGCTCAGTTAAACAAAGAGAGAAGCAGCCCCGTATTTTAGTCGCCTCCGTACGAGGCTTTCGCTTTCAAGTCGCTAACTGTGTGCTGTATGAATTTGAGGACTTTATCTGCGATTTAGAAGGAGCAGAACTCTATGCTCCTACCCAGGAATTCGACCTGGCTAGAAAAATATACCGCTTCTCTAAATACGCAACTCATTCTGACAAGATTGCCAGTGCTCTTGCACCATTTCCAACTAAGGTATTGCTAGAAAACGAATACGACTTACTATTTGTCGTTTGCGATAATCCCTGGCAACTCCATTTACTGGAAACCATTAAAAACTGGCGTGATAAATGTCGCCATAAGGCTTGCTACATCATGGAAACATGGAAGCCAAATTTTGATGACTGGCGTTTAGCCCAAGAACCATTCAAGAACTTTGACCATATTTTTGCAGGGACCGCCCACTGTGTTGAGATCTACTCAAACGTTACAGGGTTGCCTAGCAATTATCTGGCACCAGCCATTGATGCCCTTAAGTTTTGTCCCTATCCCAATCCACCCCAGAGGATGATAGATGTTTGCTGTGTGGGGCGTCGTCATCCAGAAACCCATCAATCATTGTTTCAACGTTCTCAGCAAGACGATAACTTTTTCTATTATTACGATACTGTCAACAATCGTGACTTAGAAGTTGGCAATCCTCAGGAGCATCGCGCTAAGTTAGTAAATCTCTTACAGAGAAGTCAATATAATATTGCTGTTAATGCCAGGTTTGATGCCCTGGAAGAAACAGGAGGGTATCAAGAGATGGGCAGTCGTTATTTTGAAGCGGTCGCTGCGGGTACCGTGTTGCTGGGCATACCTCCCAAGGGTGATGTATTTCCCCGTTATTTTGATTGGGAAGATGCCATCGTTCACGTAGATCTTTATGAACAAGATATTCTGGCGGTGATGGAAACGCTCAATGCCCAACCTGACAGGCTTGAAAGGATTAGGCGTCGTAATGTTGTGAATGCTTTACTCAAGCATGATTGGGTCTATCGCTGGCGAGAGGTTTTAGCGGCATTTGATTTGCAGCCGAGCCAGGCTGTGATTGAAAGGGAGAAACAATTGCAACAGCTGGCGTACAGGGTTGATTCTATTGATATGTCCATAGCGTGTTAATGCTGTTGTCAGCAACTCAGTTGCTCGTAGTTAACGTTAGGAAATTTATCTTGTTGAGGGGTTGGATGAGTGCGGTGATAGTGTCGCCTATGCCCGTTTAGAGGTCGATAGATGATGGTAAGTACAATCAAGTTTAGCAACGGTGATCAAATGCCCATGGTGGGCTTAGGCACCTGGACATCTACCCCCAGGAGTGTGCAGCATAGCGTTAAGCGTGCGATCGCAACAGGTTATCGTCTGTTGGGGTTAGGCCCATGGTCATTGGCCCCTGGCGATGTGTATAGCGCCGTTAAGGATGCGATCGCAGCGGGCTATCGCCACATTGACTGCGCCCACATCTATGGCAACGAAGCCCCTGTTGGTCGCGCCCTTGCGGATTCCTTTAAAGCAGGTGTTGTCACCCGAGGAGAAATGTGGATCACCTCCAAACTGTGGAATGATTCCCATGCCCCAGAAGATGTACAACCCGCCTTGGCAGCGACTCTCTCCAATTTGCAGTTAGACTATCTAGATTTGTATCTTATCCATTGGCCTGTGGCCATGAAAAAAGGAAGCTCAGACCCCCTAACGGCAGAGCACCTGATCTCCCTGGACACACTCCCTATTTTGACCACCTGGCGAGCAATGGAATCTCTTGTGGATAAAGGGCTGTGCCAGCATATTGGAGTATCAAACTTTAGTAGTGCAAAGTTACAAAATCTGTTGGATAATGCCCGACGTCAGCCAGAAATAAACCAGATTGAGTTGCATCCCTATTTACAGCAACCATCAATGTTAGAGTTTTGTCAGGCCAACAATATTCACCTGACCGCTTACGCCCCCCTCGGTTCCTCGACGCGCCCTGATAACCTCAAGTCAAAAGATGAGCCAGTTTTACTGAAAGAGCCCACCATTGCTGCCATTGCTAAGCGCCATGGCGTCACCTCTGCCCAGGTTCTCCTGAGCTGGGCTATGCAGCGGGGCACTGCTGTCATTCCCAAGTCCTTCAATCCAGAACGTATCCGCCAAAATTTGGCATCGGCTGATGTTGTGCTGACACAAGAGGATATGCAAACCATTAAGGGGCTGGATTTGAATCGTCGCTATGTGGATGGTGCATTTTGGCAAGTCCCAGGGGGACCGTATACGGTAGACAGTATTTGGGATCTGTGACGTTGGCACATAGAGACCCGATCGAGACGCTTACATCAAGATAGCCTTGCGACAATAAAAGGCTTCTGCATATTTATCGGGTGCATTTGACTCAATTCCCCGCAGTCTCAGGATTGATGAAAACGTTTCTTCGTCAAACCATTGCTTGTTGAACTGAGTTTGAAAATGCTGCATCAGGTAATCTATTTTTCGCTGATAAGTGAATGCATCAAGATGTACAAAGCAATTAGGATTCCCTAAATCTCCATCATATTTAGGAATCTCATATTCTAAAATCATATGGTTGCGAAAGGCATTCCAAGTCAGTTCAGAGATTAACCGATGATCTTGATGCAAGTCATTACGATAGTGGGTCAGAACTAGATCAGGAGAACAATTCTTGCTTAACTGATCAAAAAACTCTTTGATTTCTATGCCAATGTATGGAAAAAATCGTTCTCTGAATTCTTTAATGACAATATTTTTCTTGTTGACCGGTTTTAGGAAGCTATTTGCACTGGCTAGGGCCTCCTCTTTTCGATGTCCAGTTGCCGAGAAAACCACCCAATCAACTTCAATCTCTGGACAATGGTCAATCAATTTCAAGAGGGTGCCACCACAGCCGATTTCAATGTCATCACTGTGGGCACCCAGGCAAAGAATGCGACGGAATGTATGGTTATCCTGATGATTACCGATGAGTTTCATCATAAAATTGTACGATTTGTGAAGACTTAAGCGATTTTTAGGTCAGGCTTTGGGCTATTGCTGAATATTTCTGAGTGAGACTCCCATACAGCCCATGGAGTGTTCCCTTTGGCATACATATCGTCAAATAGTATCTTTTCTTTTAAAGTGTCCATACAGGCCCAAAAACCAGGATTTCTGTAGGCAATCAGTTGTTGTTTTCGAATCAATCGCTGGAATGGTTCAAGCACTAACTCTTCACCGGGGGAAATATAGTCAAAGATTTCTTTTCTCAGTACAAAGAATCCTCCATTGATCCATAAATCTGAATGACCCACCGATCGAATATTTTCCACGATGCCATCTTCATTGGTTAAAGAAACAACATGGAATGATTGTGAAGGTTGCACGGCTAAAAAGCTAGCAATCTTATTTTGTTGTTGAAAATACTCAAGGTATAAATTTAGATCAAGATCGCTGAGACCATCTGAATAATTGGCTAGAAAGATGTCTTCTCCTTCTAAATAAGGCTTGACCGCCGCTAAACGCTCGCCAATGTTTAAATTGAGCCCAGTATCAACAAAGGTGATTTTCCAGTCTTCTATGTCAGTGGTATGGAGTTGAATATCCTTGCCACCCTTAGATAAGGTAAAGTTGTTGGATAAACACTCGTCGTAGTTAAGAAAGTAATTCTTAATGTAGTCTCCTTTATAGCCAAGGCATAAAATAAATTCTTTATGGCCAAAGTGAGCGTAATATCGCATCAGGTGCCAAATAATTGGGCGATAGCCAATTTCAACCATTGGCTTGGGGATAGTTTCAGAATATTCTCTTAGTCGGGTGCCTAAGCCACCACAAAATAGAACAACTTTCATTTGGATTCTCCTTATGTTTTTTTACATGCTGAACTGGAATAACTGGTTAGCAAGCCATGGTTAGCAAGCTATGGTTAGCAAGCTATGGTTGGCCAGGGTAAATGCAGCATTCTTGATGGTCGAAAAACTCAACTGAGATCGCTCAGCGATATCAAGCAATGTGTGTTCTCCATCGGAGAGATTTAACGTCCACAACATGGCCATGCGATCGTCAGAGGTTGTTTGTTTACCTCCCATGGTGCTGTAAAGACCTCGCTTGCCTAACTGGGGTTCACATTTAGGATTCGTATTCAAGTAGACGTAGTTGTTTTCTAAAACATCGAGCACATTCACATAGGTTTCGAAGGAATTGACTAAAGCAGACGTTTGCACAAAGTCTAAATTGTCAGCCGAGGTGTGATATTCAGGGTAGGTGCCAAATTGACTTCTCGTGAGGCTACCAATAGGCAAGTTGAAGCCAGGTGAGCAAAATTGTCGTTCATCATATCCATAGGGTGAAAAATCAGAAACTTTATGGTCTTGGGACAAATTTTGTAGGATATGGATGACGGCCCTATCAATGTCTGCATTGCCATGACGGCTTTTCTTATAGGCTAAAGGACCTGAGTCGCCAACATTAGAAACAGTTAAACCATGCTTAATGAATGAAACTCGATCCTCATTGCGGCTCAACCAAGTAATCGAGCCGATGGTACCTGGAATAAACAGGAAACGGTAGGAATAGCGTAAGGATTGTTGTTGGCTAAGATGTTTTGCTAGAAACGTGACGAGTGCGATGCCCGATAGATTATCGTTGCATAGGGATGGGTGGCAACTATGGCAGCACAATAAGATTTCGTCAGATGTTTGTCCTGGTAATAATAGCTCGCCATAGGTGAGAGAACCTGATTCTAAAGAAGAATCAATATAGACTTCATAGTCACTCTCTGGTAGAGATTGCAGTACCCGATCCGATAGGCAAAACCCCCATGTCTCTTGATAGTAAGAGGTGCGATAAGGAATCCAATCGGGTTGATCGGGCATTGAGAAAAGATGCTCTTTTAACTGGGAAAGAGACATCGTTTGATGAATTGGAATGCTGTAGTTTAGTACGTGTAAGTTTGATGATTGAAAATCAACGATTTTCTTGCCCGTTTTATCTTTGATGTAAGCATCCTTGATATTCCATTCTTTAGGAACCGTCCAATCAAAAACGGGTGTACCTGTCGGCACTTCATGAATTTCTAGGGGAATATGTTGCTGGATAATGTTGAGTGACTTGCGTACGCCATTGCCTGTGATGCTACGGCAAATTGGATATAGATCGCTGATCAGGCTATACATGTCTAACCCTAGGCGATGTATATCATCGATTGATTTTGCATCAAGCTCCATATTCATGTTCATGCTCCTGGAATGCTTTAAGGAGTAGCGATCGCAAACTGTATTCAAAAAATATCTAAGGTTAAAACTTAAGAGGCCCTGAAAGCTTGATAGGTCTCAGCTCTGAGTTCAGCGCTTGGCGTGAAAACACTGCCTTACAAGACTGGAGGTAAGGCAGCCACACTCATCGTTAGCCTCTGTGGTTTTATGGTGTTGCATCCTGTAGTCTGGCAGACGTCACACGTATCCCTAGCTAGGAATAGACGTTTTCTATTCCCTAGGAATAGACGTACTATTCCCTAGGAATAGACGTTTACTTCAGGGATGGGTACCACAAATTTTCCACCCCATTCGCGGATCACACTCATTTGCTGCATAATCTCGTCTTTTACATTCCAAGGCAAAATCAACACATAATCGGGTTTTGTTTCTTTGATTTTATCGGGATGATAAACAGGAATATGGGTGCCCGGCAGGAATTTTCCATGCTTATAAGGGTTTCTATCCACCGTATAGTCAAGAAAGTCTGTGCGAATGCCACAATAGTTTAGGAGAGTATTCCCTTTGCCCGGTGCCCCATAGCCAACAATTGTTTTCCCATCTCGTTTTGTTTTAATCAAAAAGTCTAGAAGCTTACGTTTGGTTTCGCGCACTTGTTCATCAAAATGAGTGTAGCGTTCTAGACTTGTAAACCCGGCGGCGGCTTCACGTTGTCTCAAGTCAATGACGCGCTCGCCCACGGGCTTAGAGATATCGTCTGTGTGTCGCGCATAGACACGTAACGAGCCACCATGGGTGGGTAGTTCTTCCACATCAAAGATGGTCATGCCATGGGCTGCAAAGATGGTCTCTAGGGTGCTCAGGGTATGATAGAAAAAATGCTCGTGATAAATGGTATCAAATTGATTCAACTCCATGAGGCGCATCAAATGTTGAATCTCCCCAGTGAAAACGCCTTGGGGCTTCATTAAAATTTTGATGCCTGCAATAAAATCGTTGAGATTGGGCACATGGGCAATGACATTATTGGCAGCAATCAGATCGGCGGACTTCCCCTGTTGCACCAGTTTCTTAGCACAGTCTTCTCCAAAGAATTCATTCAGGGTGGGAATGCCTTTATCAATGGCAACCTTGGCGATGTTCGTTGCCGGTTCAACGCCTAGCACAGGAATCTTTTTTTCTACGAAATACTGTAGGAGATATCCGTCGTTACTGGCTAGTTCCACAACGTGACTTTCTTCATTGAGGTGAAACCGTTCAACAACCTGATCTGTATATGCTTTGCACTGAGCCAGCCAAGTATCACTGTAGGACGAGAAATAGGCATACTCAGTGAAAATATGTTCTGGGCTGACGTATGCTTCTAGCTGTACCAGGAAACAGTTGCTACATACCCGTACATGGAGAGGATAGAACGGCTCCATCTGGTTGACTTGATCCGCACTTAGGATGCTTTCACATAGGGGCGACATGCCCAAATCTACCAGGGTGTGGTTTAAAGACGTTCCGCAAAAGAGACACTGGGGCGTATTTTGAGAAGACGCTTTGATCGTTTCTTTCGTAGCCGTTTGCTGACTCATGTTTTAATTTTAAAGGGGTCTACAGGGGAAAGGTTTGAGGGCTTACATCCACTGAGCAATGGCCGCTTCAGTGACTGGCCGCATATCGGTTCCAGAGCCATAGGCTTGGCTCCAGGTGATGCTTTGTTCCAAGCCTTGATCTAGGGAAATTTGACGAGCCCAATCCAGCTTCAGCCGTGCTTTAGAACAATCTAAGCTCAGGGAGTGGGCCTCGTGGGGATGGTAGGCGTTATCTTGTTCCCAGGTCGCCCCCTTGCCCCAGAGTGATACGAGTTTATCCACTAATTCCTCTCCAAAAATTAGGATCCATTGCACCTCTGGGGATGGATTGTTGCCATTGGTTCTATTTCCTAAGAATTCACCAGGATTTATACGCAAAGACGGCAATGTTCGGATTTAAGTTTCCATAACTCAAATCTCGACCTAATATTTATTTTTGTTTTACACATCAACAACTTTGTGAATGTCGGAGCATAGATAAATATCTGTTTTTTTGATTGATCACTCGCACAATAACAGGTTTTCGTTAATTTATATGACGTACCCGTAGTACATGGTTGAAAGGCTGCTTTTCTCCAAGAGAAATGCTTTTTGTTAGATCTGGCCCATGCCCATGGGCGGGATGGTTACTTGCAGTTGGCAGAAGATAGGCTGTCTAATCTTCACTGTTTACTGTTCGTTTAAGTACGGAAAAAAGGGACATTCTCAGGTTATGTCTGCAATATCCCCCTGTAGCTTTTTTTCTGTTCGATCCATGACACCTACACTGATTCTTAGAAATTGCGCTTTGGTTAATGGTCCGGCTGACATTGCGATCGCAAACTCAACCATCATTGCCATTGAACCCAACCTACCGCTCACCGCCCCCACTGAAATCGACGTCGCAGGCAACCTCGTCAGTCCACCGTTTGTCGAATCCCACATCCATCTAGACTCGGCCCTGACTGCCGGGCAACCCCGCCATAACCAAAGTGGCACCTTGTTTGAAGGCATCGAGATTTGGAGAGAACGCAAACAATCCCTCACCCTGGATGACATCAAACACCGTGCCACCGCCGCTCTCAAACTAATGGCCAGCCAGGGTACCCTTTTTGTCCGTACCCATGCTGATG
>NZ_QXHD01000004.1:472872-503000 GCF_011009555.1 Adonisia turfae CCMR0081
GAGAGATGTTGTCTAACGCATCGGCCTGCTGGACGGCAAACCGTTGCTTGAGTCGCCAGCGAGCCGCAAAGTTGTGGTCTAACGCAGGGGGCACCGTTGCCCGGTTGCGGATAATGGAGCGCCGACAGGCCCGCCGCCAGAATACCCTTGGTGTGCCGTGGGTCTTAAAGTAATCAAGCTGTACCTGCCACCAGCGCTGTCGCAGCCCCTGCTGCCACCATTCCCAATGGTGAAACTCACCAAAGCGCAGGGCCGAGTCGCCGCCAAACCCGGTCAGCACCGTGCGGGCATGGTCGCCGCAGCGCCGCATCAATGTTGTTATGGTTTGCATGCCCATGACAGAGCCCGGTGGCAGCACAGGCGGGTGGGTAGGGCGCAAATCGGGCACCTGGCGATACCTGCCGGTCGCATCGAGTGTGTTTAGGGGAATGCCAATGGTGTGGGCCACCATGGCCGCGTAGGCGTTTTCTTCTGGCATTATGACCCGGTCTTGCATTGTGAAAGCCTGCAAGCGGCCCGCCTGCCCCCGTTGCTGTAGTATCTGCTGGGCCACAGCAGCAATACTATTGGAATCTATGCCACCGCTGAGGTGGGTGGCCACCTGGGGACTGCACAACCGGTCAGATACGGCCTGTTCAAACAGTTCAGAAAAGTGTTCGACATAGTCTTCTGGGCGCTTGTACAGCATCAGCGGTTGCACCCTAGGCAGCTGCCAGTAGGGGCGCACCTTGAGCACGCCCGGTTCCCAGGTTAGGGTATGGGCCGGGGGTAACCGGCGCACATCGTCAAAAAGAGTGGTGGGATAGTCCAGATTCATGCCCCATAGCACCTGGTCTGCCATGGCCTGCTCATTGATGCGATCGCTAACGCCGGGATAGCGACGCACACAGTCTAGGGTGTTGCTACACACCAAAGTCTCTTTTACCTGGGCATAGAAAAAGGGCACCACACCAAAATGGTCGCGGGCGGCAAACAGACGCTGTTGCCCCTCATCCCAGATTAAAAAGGCAAAATCCCCCTGGAGATGCTCAACACAGGCCGTATCCCAGGCATGGTAAGCTCTCAGCACTAAAGATGCATCCGAGCACTGCGATGAAATATCGGCATAATAGGACCTGAGCTTGGCAATGAGCTCATCGCGGCCATCCAAGCGTACGTCTGCTGAAATCCACACCCACTGATCTAGTGTCAGGGGTTGCTGCTCCTGTTCTGGGGCCGTTCTCAGCAGCGCGTGTCCCAGACCTGCCAGTGGTGTATGCCAACAGGTTTGGGCATCTGGCCCGCGAAAGGCCATACTGTCTGTTATTTGACGCAGCAATGCTTGACTGACCGGCTTACTGGGCCGACTAAATAAACCAACTATTCCACTCATGCTGCTGTGTGACCCTTAGTTAATAACAGAAATCATCAATAGACCTTCTTCCACTAGACCGTTCACCGGTGTCTGCATGTCCTGGTTAAACTGTTCTACTAAGAATAGACACTGGCACCACAACCTACTGCATACGATTAAAAATGTCACATTAGACTATTTAACCAGACTATTAATTCAAAAAATCTGTTAGATTGAACTTTCTCTATTGACTGGTGCTAATGGTGTTGATTTTCTGCGTGAAAATACAGTGAGTGTACTGCCAATATTTTTCTCGGATTCTTGGTAAACCAATGGCTAAGGCTTAAGAGGACTACACTTACAAAAATCTTTCTGTTCTATGGGTAAACACTGTTGTTTTCTACGAGAAGGAAGGTTTGTTCAATGTCAGCTGACGGTACTGTGGAGACTTTACTGGTCTTCAACGAAGCAAACTTAAATCTTAGTTAGGATTGAGTCTTGCCCAAGCGTTTGTCCCTGTTTCCAAAAATTGTTCAAATTCTGACTTCATCGGCCAGCGTCGTGGCGGGGGCAACTCTGGCCACCCGGCTGGCTGGTTTGATGCGAGAGCAGGTAAACGCAGCTGTTTTTGGGATTGGGCCGCTCTATGGAGCCTTCCAGTATGCAGTTTTATTACCAAACCTGTTTCTAGTTGTTCTGGGGGGGATTAATGGCCCGTTGCACAGTGCCGTTTTGACTATTTTGGCGAACTATCCTCCGGAGAAGTCCAGGGCCATTGTTCGGGCGTTAACGGTGGTGATCGGTGGCGCAATGTTGGGGGTGACTGGCTTGCTAGTTTGGTTGGCTCCCCAGGGTATTGATCTGATCGCGCCGGGGCTGGCGGTGGGGGCGGGTGACGTCCGAGGCTTGGCAATTCGGCAGTTGCAAATTATGGCTGCGACGGTGTGGTTCGGCAGCATGATCGGCCTTAACATTGGTCTGTTGACCTGGCATCGTAACTATTGGCTGCCAACGCTGAGTCCGCTGCTGTCGAGTTTGGCTGCGATCTCAGGCGCATTTTGGTTTAACCATGGGTTCCAACAACAGCTCAATAGCGCTGACCTAGCGAGCGGTCAGGTGCTGGCCTGGGCCTACTTAGCAGGGGCGGTGCTGCAGTGGGGAGTGCTGTGGCTGGGCCTGCGGGGGTACCCACTTAGTCATTCGTTGAGTGTGGCTTGGCGACATCTGGGCCTGTGGTCAGAAATCCGCGTAGCGCTGCGTTTGATTGCCTCTAGCTGCTTATTTATGAGTGTTACCCGAGCAAACTGGTACATTGACTTGGCCTTTGCCTCATGGCTACCTGAGCCGGGGGCGGCGGCCAGTGCGCTAACGCTGGCGTTTCTAGTAGTGCAGGCCCCGGCAGGGATTTTTTCCAATGTGATGCTCGTACCGCTGGTGCCAAACTTGGCGCAGGTGGCTAATGAGCCTGGGGAGCTATGGGAGCGATCGCAGCGAGCTTTAAGTCTTATGCTCCGATTCGTTTTACCCATGGGCGGGCTGATGGCACTGTTGGCCACCCCCATTGTGGCACTGACGTATCGGCGGGGGGCCTTTGACCCGGAAGCGACATTACTGGTGGGGCACGTACTACGCTGCTATGGGTTGGGGCTGGGGGCGTACCTGAGCCGAGAACTGCTGGTCCGCGTCCTACATGTGCTCCGCGCCCATCGAGCATTAGGCTGGCTAAGCGCCTGGAGTCTGGGGTTAAACATTTTATTTAACGGTTTTCTATATCAATCCCTAGGCGTTGCGGGGCTGGCGCTGGGGAGCAGTGTGGTCGATGGGGTGTTGAGCCTTGGCATGTGGCTTTGGCTGCGGGAGCGATTGGTGTTGAAACCCTGACAAGTTAACTTCCATGCCCCTGTGGGCTTGTACTTGAGAGCAAATATCCGTTTCTCTCTAACGATATTTTTCAGCTTGTATTTCAAACAACTGGAAATAAAGCCCTTGATTGTTCATCAGCTCAGCGTGGCTGCCACATTCAACGATTTTTCCCTGTTCCATTACATAAATACGGTCGGCCAGCCTCACAGTGGACATACGATGACTAATCAGAACAATCGCCTGGTGACGAGCTAAGCTTTTTAATTTTTGAAACACAGCATATTCTGCCTTGGGATCCATAGCGGCAGTGGGTTCATCTAAAACCATAATTTGTGAGTCTCGCAAAAAGGCTCGGGCTAAGGCAATTTTTTGCCATTGGCCTATGCTTAGTTCTTCGCCTTGATCAAAGAGTTTGCCTAAAATAGTTTCATAGCCCTTAGGAAGCGTTTGAATAATTGACTCAGCACCAGACTGACGGGCCGCAGCTTCGATCCGTGTAACGTCATGGTGGTGTTCAATATTGCCAAAGCTAATATTCTCGCGGGCTGTGAGATAGTACCTGGCATAGTCTTGAAAAATAACGCTGATTTGTCGTCGCAGCTCGGAAATTGCGTAGTGTTTAATATTTTTACTCTCTAAGTAGATATCTCCTGATGTGGGATCATACAGCCGACAAAGTAGCTTAATCAGCGTCGTCTTCCCACATCCATTTTCACCGACTAGGGCAATGGTTTCACCGGGGGCAACCCTGAGGTTAATGTTGTGCAGAACCTGGCGTTGAGTGTTGGGATATTTAAAATTAACCTGCTCGAAAACAATGCCTTCCTGAAATATGGTGGGCATTACTTGGGGCTGCTCAGGTTCCAGCACATGGGGTGTTAGTTCCAGAAATTCGAAGATATTTTTGAGGAATAGATTATTTTCATGGAGTTGCGCCAAACTATTAAAAAACTGTTTTAATGCGGTTTGCCCTCGCTGCATAGCTTGATAATAAAGAACTAAGTCACCAAAGGTAAATTCGTTGTTAAATGCTCGATAAATAATATAGCCATAGCTAACGAGTAACAATACTCCACCAAAGAGCTGGGTGCTAAAGTTGTAGACAGCTTGCTTGGTTGCGATCGCTAATTTTTCTCGATAAATTTTAGTTTGTACTGTGCGATACCGACGTCTTAAAAATGAGCCTAAATTGAACAGGCGAATTTCTTTAGCAAACTTTGCCTCCGTCAGTAAATGACTCATATAAAAAGATTGGCGCTGTAAGGCTGTACGGCGACGTTGCCAGCGGTAAAAGACACGGGTATATTTCAGCCGAACCCACAAAACAGGGAGGGAGGCAGCCACTAGAAGAGCGATAATCTGCCAAGAAATAGACAGCAAAAGTCCACTGAGGGCAGCTAGCAAAACAGCATTTTTGAAGACATTCGCCAGACTACTCAAAATTTGATTACAGCGAAACGATGCTTCATTTTGAGCCCGTTGGAGCACATCATAATACTGAGGATTTTCATAGTATGCCAAGTCTACGGCAATGGATTTTGCATGGAGAATATCTTGCAGGCTGTTGGTTACTTTTTCACCCTGTGCCGTGTTGACCAAGTCAGTGGTGCTTGTTAAGACAATATCAACAATGGCAATGCCCCCAAGTACTAATAACCATGGCATCAGGTGAGTATAGCTATGCCATGAATTGGGAAGGGCATGAGCTGTACTAAAGATAGCTCCAATATTGTCTACAATTACTTTGCTGACGTAGAAAAAGGTGGCAGGCAGCAGACCCTGAAGCACAAGCAATAGGGAGCTTACACATGTCCACTGCGGTGCGCTTTGCCAAATTATTTTTATGGCAATAATAAGGTATATTCCTTGCGGAAGAATGGTTGGAAGCCAACGCTGCATCTCAGTTCCTGACTTGGGTTGGACTGTGTGACCTGAATAGTGCTCAGCGTACTCATTTAATACTATAAAAAGTGTTTTTGACAGTCTGGAAAATTATTCAGGCAACATTCGTATAATTACTGATGGCAACTCACACAATCGTTGAGATCCTCTTGTTGTAAGACCATTGATTTAGTAGAGATTTTTGGCTTGCCGTAATCGATCCCTAAGTTTATCTGAAGTCTATCTGCAAAATCTAAATCTAAGATTCTAGTTTGTCACAGGAAAAGAATGTGAATCAATTGCGCTCTTGAGTTTTCTCCAGACTATGGGTTCCAGATCCCGATTTCGTTCAACAATCCTAAAACCATGATGCAATTTTCGTTAGATCAAGGACTATCCGTGACCTCCCATGTGTTAGCTCAAGACTTAGCCGGAGAGTCTGTGTTGTTAAATATTCAAACTGAGGAATATTTTGGACTGGATGATGTGGGGACTCATATGTGGCAAACCTTGATTGAGAAGGAGTCCATTGAAATGGCCATCGCCACCTTGCAAACTGCATATGATGTGGAGCCAACACTGCTACAGCATGATGTGGAAACATTAATTGACGAATTATTAACCCATGGTTTAGTTGAACTGAGTGCTGCATAACCTCCTTGGCTACTTTATAATCACGCTGGCTCCATTGATTAAAATGAGAGCGGCAATGATTTTAATCCCCGTCCCAGAAAAGACTCTTCCCAGTCGAAAGACTCTGGCGCTGTGGATACGAAGGATAACTTAGGTAAACGTTGTACTAGAGTCCCCACGGTGATTTCCGCCACAAGTTTAGCCATATGTTTGCCGATACACAGATGAATGCCTTGGCCAAAGGACAGGAAAGGATTGGGGCTACGTTTAATGTTAAAAACATCAGGTTCAGAAAATTTAGCCGGATCTCGATTAGCGGCAGCGATAATACAGTTCACCACTTGCCCCTGTGGAATCATGTGATCGTCAAGTTCAACATCCACCAGTGCTTTGCGTGAGACACCCTGCACCGGACTGTCGTAACGCAAGACTTCATTAATTGCCGTCCCCATTAAGGATGGCTCACTCTGGAGTAGCTGCAGTTGATGCGGATGTTGAAGTAAGGTGAGCATGCTTATGCCTAATAAATTTGCAGTGGAAGAGTGCCCAACGGTAAACATGAATATACAGGTTGAGAGCAGTTCTGTTTCACTTAACTGATGGTCGGCTACGGCTTGCATCAGGGTGGCAATTAAGTTGTCCTGGCCTTGAGTAATGTTGCGACATTGATCAAACCAACTTTGAAAGTAGTCAGCTAAACCTGCGATCGCTAATAGTCCCCGCTCTCTTGCCATGGGGGTTACATCCATATCTGCAATTACAGATAAATCTTCTGACCACTGCTTAAATTTGGGATGCCAAGCTTGGGGCGGAATACCTAAGATTTTGCAGTTTAAACTGAGGGTAAGAGGATAGGCGAGATCTGCAATCAGGTCCATCTGGCCTTGAGCTTGGACCTGATCAATCAGGGTATGGACTGTTGTTTGCAGATGCGATCGCAAGGCCTGAACCTGAACAGGCCGATAGGGATGATGTAAAAGAGAACGAATTCTGCTGTGATCGGGCGGGTTTCTCAGCACTAGCCATAGGCCCATCAGGTTTTGGCTTTCCTGACGCAGTTTGAAGAATCGATGCAGAGGCCGTTGACTGCTGATTTGTTTTACCGATGACTGGTGATGTTCTGTACGACCAAACTTAGAACTTTTGAGAACGTCTGCAACATCAGCGTAGCGCGTCAGTAACCAGTCGTTATGGTCAGGCCGATAATAAATGGGATGATGGGTCTGCAAATAACGATAGGTAGGATAGGGATTGGCCCGAAACTCTGGTAATCGAGGGTCAAAAGGTAGACAGTCCATTTCGGCTTTTTTAGCAGCTAACGTTAAATGAAATACCTCAATTTGCCACGATGTCTATCAACGGGAAAGACTGACACCAACCTCTGGGCGATCGCAACGCAGTATCCACCAGGCCACGCAAAACACCAAGCTGTCCAGGGGGTTCAGAATCACCATAGATTCGCTCAAAATTCTGTTGCCAAAGTAAGATCGTCCGTAGGGAGTAAACCCGTCGATTTTGCATAGATTGAATAGTCCAGCCTGCCAACTTCAAATTGCGCACCAGTTCAGAAACAGTGCAAAGCACAATGGAGTTACCAAATGTTAAACGATCACCGCTATAACCATCTGCCGCACAGCTTTCTGACAAAATTAAGCGTGATCCACAGGAACGTAGACGATGTAGCAAGCTTAATTTGTCCTGAATATGGGAAATCATTTCAAGGCTAACTATCACATCATAATCGCCAGGAATTTTTCCAGAATCTTGATCTAAATTCTGTTGCCATACCTGTAAACCTAGGCTTTGACAATAATTCATTTGGGCCGTACTACAGGTAATCCCAGTGACCGTGCATTCCCGTTCTGCAATTAATAGTTGGGCCGGACCACCCCAACCACAGCCAACATCTAAAACGTTTGACCCCGGGGGAATATGGGGATAATAATTTCTAACCGTTTGTTTTAAGCCTGTTTCTAATGTTTCAGTACCTCGAAAATAGCCAAAATGATAATGTAAATCTTCACCAATAATCTGTTTCCAGGCCTGAACTGGTTCAGTTGAATAAAAACGATCTAAGTCCAAGACTACTCCAGTGTCCATGGTCATTTAACAATTCCTGGGTTAATGGCATTGCAGCTCTAAACTGCACTCAGCCTCACATCTTCTACAATCGCATCACAGAGTTGAGGCAGTGCCTGCAAATTATGACTGCGTTTCACCTTTCGTACGGGTACATCCCTGACCACAGAACTCATCGCTGCAAATTCCCTAGCTTGCAGCTCGGCATCCGCGTTCATCAACTGACCAGCCGATCGATGTCTCATCATCAGCATCACAGCGGCAGCCGGGGAAATGGGTTCGATTGTTGGCTTTGCCGCTGTCAGCTGATCTTTATTCACGGTATCTAAGACATAAATAGCCGACAACGGTAGGGGATGAGGATGAAAGTTCCATGCCGTTTTATTGAGCGCCGGAGAATCACTGGGAGTTAACTCAACAAAACGTTTCTCCGAAAAGCTAAAAACCCTTGTCAAATCAGCCTCTGATCCATATACAGCCTGGATCGTTTCAGGCCATAGCCGTAGACGAGGATAGCCCGGATGGACATGCCAGGACTGGGATAAATTGTCCAGTACCGCCACATCGTCAGCCAGCATTGGATAGCCTTGACTGACCAAGGCTGCTGCTGTAGTCGATTTTCCGGCTCCGGTGTCACCTACGATGGCAATGGCCTTTTCCCCCATGGCAACCACACAGGCATGAAGACACAACCTACCTCGCAACCGCAACACACAAGCTAAAACGGGTCCCACTAAGAGACCAGTAACTTCTTCTAGAACCGAGCGATCCCAG
Source organism: Adonisia turfae CCMR0081 (assembly GCF_011009555.1). GTDB lineage: Bacteria > Cyanobacteriota > Cyanobacteriia > Phormidesmidales > Phormidesmidaceae > Leptothoe > Leptothoe turfae. Next base: position 481,436 of record NZ_QXHD01000004.1, read on the forward strand.
GTGACTGAAATGTCAGTACCCAGAGCATCGATCTCAAAATTAAGCTGTCCATCGCCACGAAACCAAAGTTGGTAATGGGGCACATCGGCCTGGGTGATAACCGTCAATCCCGACGACACAAACTCAACATCAGGAGACGGTATCTGGGATTTCTCTCCACTCATTAAGTCAACTTTGACATCAATGGGTAAATCAGGGCTAGCGGAGATGAGATTAGGCAAACATCGATTTACCTGGAGGGTCAGGCCATAAATCCTGTATGTTTTATTCTGCTTAGAAGCTTGTTGAGGCACAGATATAGACCGTTCAAAACGTCAGCTATGAAGCATATTGGAAAATTCCACTGCCACCGTCTGAACCCACAAATGTTGTGCTAGTCAGCGTAAGCTCACTCACTTTACCTAATTTATCGAATTTAGGAGAATGGTATAGACGCTTGCCTGATTTTGGTGTCTTATTAGGAGTCGTTTGAGACATGATAATCATCCTGTAGTATGGTACTTGAGTGCCGTTATTCTTGACTGAAATGAAACTCAGCCTATGGATGCTATGAATGGCATAGCCAATAAGCAAGTTGTAAAACGCTTGATGCCTGATTATAGCCCAGGGGAGTGAGAGTTTCAGGCTTTTGCAACGTTTGTAATAGTTGTTCCGACTTAATATAAGGTGTTAACGCAGTGGTATGAATTAATTCTGTCATCCAGGGTTGGATGCCTCGCTGTTGCATCAACTTGTAATGGGGAGACTCACCTAAAGGGGTTTTAGGCCGCTGTCGCACAGAATCTGGCAATCGCCCCTGCATCGCTTCCCGTAACAAGAACTTACTTTGGAACCAGGGGGTTGATGGGACGGACAGTAAAAATAACACCAGGTGCAAGTCGAAAAAGGGAAAGCGCGATTTAACGGGGAAGCCGCTGAAGCCAGGGTCAGACCAGCCAAAAATGTTAGACCAAAGGGGTTCATCGGCCATCCCATAGCGTTCTAGTTGTCGTGATATCGTCAATTGTTCTTGCAATCTTGCGGCTAGGTCCGTTCGTTTAGCAAAATCTGGGTTAAACCAGCCAGGTAACACCATCGTTTGGTCTCTTCCAAGCCATCGATTAAGGCGAGTTCGGAGGCGGAGCTTTGAGCGAAGTGTTCCCATACAGCCCAGGAGATTAGGAATAAAATACTGGTATTGTAGTAACTGAGATAGATTGATGGGCACTGGATAAAGGGCGGGATCCCCGCCAAATCCTTGCAGTAAGACGCGACCATAGGTGGCTACCCGGCGAATAATCTCCACCTCTGCCACCTGGGTGGGAATTAGGAGAGGTTCAGGATAACGATAGTCTGGTTTCTCTGGGGGAGCTTGCTCAATAAAATCTTCTGCAATAAGGTATTCCAGGGGCAATCCAGCCTGTTGAGCAACCTGTGCCGCATAGGTCCCCTCATCTTCTTCGATCAAATGGTCGTAAACAATCGCGTAGGCCCGGAGGTCAACCTTAAAGCCACAAGTTGTTTTCAACAAACCATGGGCCGTGGCCGCAATACTGGTGGAGTCCATGCCGCCACTTAAATGGGTACCTACTTGACCGGTACGCAGCCGATCGGCCACAGACCGGTCAAATAATTCTCGAAAGTGTTCGATATACTCCCGTGGGTCTTTATAGTGGAGTATTTCCACCTGTTCTGGCAACTGCCAGTACTGCTGGATACGCACCTTGCCTGCGGACCATATCAGGGTGTGAGCTGGGGGCAACCGTTGAATATCGGCAAAGGTGGTACTGCTGCGATCCATATTCATGCTGAACAACAGTAGGTCTGCGATCGCCTGCTCGTTCAAATAATCGGACACGTGCGAATGCAGCCGTAGACAATTCAAATGGTTGCTGACGATGACACCGTTACCAACGGTGGCATAGTAGATCGGCACCACCCCAAACTGATCCCGCGCACAAAACAGACGCTGCCGGGGACCATCCCATAGGGCAAAGGCAAAATCTCCACTCAGTCTGTCTAAACAATTCTCTTGCCAAACCTGATAAGCTTGTAAAACCAGTTCAACATCGGCGGCCTCTGATTTTACCATGCACCCAGCCTGGCGGAGTTGATCGATTACCCCCTGACGGCGATCGAGACGGATATCTCCAGTTAACCAAACCGTGCCATTTAAACTATGGGGTTGCCGTTCTTGCTCAGATTCCCAAGTGGTGCGCAACAGGGCATGGCCAAGCCCCACATAACTTTCACTCCAGATATTCTGGGCATCTGGGCCGCGAAACACCATTAAATCTGTCATTTGCTGAAGCAAAGAACAGTCAAGGGGGTGACTCTCTCCATTGAGAATAGCAACAAAACCACTCATAGTATTAGAAAAAGGTCCAAAAGTGCGATCGGATCACATGTGCCTTTCAAGCAGTGACTACAGTTTCTGGATTGTCCACAGTGACGATAATTATGATTTTCGGTTTTTACGCATACTCAACAAAACAAACGAATGATAAGCGGAAAACACTTTTAAAAACACTCGTAAAAACACATAAATCACCGCAGTAAAGCAGGCGTAGGCCCCTACGCAAAATTATGTACACCATGGGAGTTATTGAATCACCTAAAGGAAAGATTAACCCGATCTATCTGAAGACTAAATGGGATTACTGACCCATTATGGTGATCATAAAGACCTAACTGTTGAAGGTCTAACTCTATGGCGCTATCGTATTTATGGCTTAACGTTAGTTGCTAATCAGCCCATTTCCAGGTTAACGAGGGCATCAGCTAGTTAACTTGCGCATAACACTCCTAAAACCGATGACGGCTGTATTTGCTGAATCCATTGACTTACTCTTACCCCAACTCTCCGCCGCATTATTGGAGCCAAACCAGGTGCCTGGGCTCAAAATCCTTGCCAGTCAGATGGCCCCGATTTTACGGGGTGGATTTGAGTGTCGTCTAGGGGACAACTCACCCCAGGTGGACATTCAACAATGTGTCATATCTGGCAATGATGAACCAGCGCTATTGAAAAAATATCTTGCCGAGCCATCCTTGGCAATTAATCCGCTATGGAACCACATTCAGACCTTCCTCCATCACTGGTCGGATCCCGACTCCAGTCTTCATGACAGCATTCCAGAGATTTGGCTTGAGTTTGACAGTGATGTCTCAAACCCTCGGCTGTTGCCCTCACTCTTCTTTGCTTTACCCACCCATCTTTCAGATCCATCCCAATCATTTGTTCAGGCCAGCCAAGTATTGAATAGTCTTCTGGGATCCACTTGGGTACCCTGGCAGGATTCGTTAAAACGTTGCTTTACGGCTTGTCCAGAAGGTATTTTCGTCAGCCATATTGGCGTCATGTTGTCCCGTTCTGTCGAGGCATTGCGGGTGAATGTCAAGCGCCTACAGCCGGAGCTGTTGGTCCCGTACTTGCAACGGATAAAATGGCTAGGCCAAACCGATGAAATCGAGTCACTTATGACAAAACTAGCGACCCAAATGGATCGGATCACGGTGTGCCTGGATGTGGGGCAACAGGTATATCCCAAGTTAGGCTTTGAATGTATTTTCCTAAAGCAGCCCCAGGATGAACCCGGTTGGGCCAATTTTTTAGATACCCTCGTTGATCAGGGATGCTGTACGCCTGCCAAGCGACAAGCTTTTTTGCAATGGCCAGGACAAACCACCCCCATGACTATCCCCACCCATTGGCCGGGGGAGTTGATTAAGGCCTCATTATTGCGACCTCAGAACTGTTTTACTAGCCTGAGCCGCCGCGTCAGCCACATTAAGGTGGTCTATCATCCCCACTCTCCCTTGGAAGCAAAAGGATATTTATGGTTTGCCCACGAATGGCTCTCTCCACCCTCAGCAAGTAAGCCAAGCTCGATATCAGTGTCCATGGATTGAACGCTTTGCCTGTTCATTTTCAGTAAGACTGAAAATGAACCCAGCGCATCATCCAGTCATGTCTGTGCGCCTGTTGCAGTTCTTCCATCGTAAATTCAAAGCCATACATAGCTCCGATATCTACCAACGCAGCTAACCCCACCTGTAGATCCGTCGATTCAAGCTGATGTTGAACTGTCTCATTGCTACGAACATGCTGAATAAATTGTAAGGCAGTTTGAATCGACATCTTGTTTACTTAATTTACTTACAAAGAAGAAATGTCAATGGGGCGATCAAACATGGCAAATCTTTCCCGCACATCCTGGCGATCGCCCAGGATAAAGTCTTGCCACTCCACCCAGGCATGGGCTTCAAATTTTTGGGCATCTTGTCGCACCCCAATGCGCAACTGGCCATCAATCCCTTGAGCTCGTAGCAAACTCCACAATACTAATGATTTTTTTAAACAGTTAGCCCAAGGCTGACAGTATTTTACCGCCAACTGCACCATCCGAGTTGTGGTAATAAGCCGGTGTGAATGATCAGGTGGCGGCGAAGCTGGGATAGGGAACAGTTTTACTAAAATTGCTTGGGTGAACTTTAGCCCCCAGAATTTTAAGGATAGGGCCACTGATGGCAAGAGGAGAAAAGTCTGTAGTAACAGCCACCGGCTCTCGACATCTAAACTCCATAGCGTACGGAACTTACGAACTAACGTGGTTAAGATAATGATAACTTTCGATTTTTACACATACTCAACAAAACAGGTGAATAATACTCGACCCTCACCGGTAAAACACTTGTAAAAATACATAAATTTCATTCAATATTAACTTGTTGCCCAATGGTTTTTAACAGTTCAAAGATTGATTTAGACAACATTCGTATAACTACTGATGGCAGCTTACACAATCGTTGAGATCCTCTTTTTGTAAGACCATTAAGTTAGTACTGAGATCTTGCACCTGGCAAGGAAGCATTAACCCGCCTTAGACTCAAAGTCGCAAGGCTAACTGGCTCAAAACCGCTCAAGCGGTTAAAGAATCCCTAAAAGCTCTCTATTTAGAGCTGCCCAGCCAATCTTGTCCCTTGAGTGGACAGCCCTCAATTAGCGTTGGGTTTTTAACCCAGCGTGGGTTCGAGCTTCACAACCGACCTTAGGGCAAGATCTGAGTAGTAGAGATTTTTAGTCTATTGTAATCGTCTCCTAATTTATCGGAAAAATCTAAATCCAGGATTCTGGTTTTTTAAAGGGGAAAGGATGTGGATCGATTTAGAGACAAAAACCACTGAACAATTGAAGATACGTCTACACCATCCAAACAATCATTTTCATCATTATTGTGGATTTGGGTTGCACATCGTATCGGAGTTCGAATGCCCCGAACTATTGCCCATTGCTGCCACTCACTCACCCCCCGATATTGTCATCAGAGTTGGCCCTGTCCCTAGACTCTTAGAGGGTCACCAGCTTGATGATGGATTTAGTCAGGTTAAACCAGACGCGTATCTATTGCGTCTTGACAATATCGCTAATTATTACGTCACCAATGGCTGTGAGATTGTGGTTCAGCCCCACGCAAGCTGTTCGGATAGTCTTATCCGTTTGTACTTGTTTTCCCAATGCATTGGTGCATTACTCCATCAGCGCCATCAGCTGATTCTCCATGCAAGTGCGATCGCAACTGACCAAGGTGCCTTAATTTTTATGGGACCATCTGGTTCTGGAAAATCAACCCTGGCAGCAGGCTTGATCGATGCTGGGTATAAACTGCTGGCAGAAGATCTATGTGCTCTTGAGTTTTCTCCAGGCCGTGGGTTCCAGGTATTGCCAGGCATGGCCCAGCTTAGATTATGGCATGACACCATCCAGCAGCTGGGACACAATAAAAAACTGATGCAAAGGGTATGGCAAAAGGAAGATAAGTATTCGCGTTTATTACAGGATGAGTTGGCGTCAGTGCCCACCGCCCTGAGAATGATCTATTTGCTTAACCCAGGCGATGTTGAGAACGTGGACATCACACCACTATCAATGCCAGAGATGACAGCTGCCATTGTTAAGAATGTCTTTCGAGGGGAGTACACCCAAGCGTTGGGCGTACAAAAACGACTCTTTAGGCAGACGGCTGAACTGATTCGTGCTGGCCAGATACACCAGCTAACAAGACCTAAGAATGGTTTTTCACTGATAAATCAGATCACACTATTGCAGAAAGTACATTCTCTTTAAAGGGCTTCTGAGTCTGCGGACAATCAATTTAATTTTTACCGTTAGACCCGATTTAGACTAAGTTTTCTTTGTGAATTTGGGAAATATGAATTAGTAGCATCTCGAAAGGGATGCTAAACACCCTTGTGCAACATTAAAATCATTAACGAGGATTGAACAGGATGAAAAACGAAGCATCTACCCATAAAAAACAATGGACAGCTCCCGAGCTAAAAAAAATTAGCGTTAAGGATACCAACAGCGGTCCTTTCATCCCTAATGTAGAAGCTGGTGCTTGTAGACCTTCATGATATCTACTGAGTCAAAACAGTATCGATAGATTCTGAGAGAGATGGGTTGAAGATGAGGGCTTTATTTGCATAATCGAGATGCACTTCACACATGCCCCTGGGAGATGTAAATGCTTGAGCTGACAACTAAAATTGTGCAAAAAGAAGACCTCATCACAGCTAACTTAGGCAACGAAGTGATGATGATGAGTCTGGAGACAGATAATTACTTCGCGCTCGACTCTGTGGGGAGCGAGATCTGGCATTTAATACAGCACCCTGTAACAATTGCTGAGATTTGCGCCGCCTTGCAGGAACGTTATGCGGTATCAGCGGATACTTGTCTCGCTGATACACAAGCTTTTCTACAGCGGATGATCGATGAAAAAGTAGCCCATGTTGTTGAATCATAGTGCACAGCAATATAGATAGGGCTCTACCAGGATGGCGCTATAGAGTAGGGCGCTACATTAACCTGCCGATGGCAACACAGTTCATGTTGTTGGAAGCAACTGTACTGCTGGCGTTGTCTCGCTGTGCGGTACTTGTTTTACCGTTGCGTCTTCTCGGATCTTGTCTTGGCCATCTGAATTGTGAAACGCCTAAAGTTTGCACGGGGTCTCACCAGCTGATTGCCCAACAGATTGCCACAGCTATCACTATGGTAAGCCCTTACACGCCTTGGCGCAGTAACTGTTTGGCACAAGCTATCTCAGGAAAGCTCATGCTGCGGATGCGTGGGATTTCCAGTACGCTCTATCTAGGACTCAGCAACGAAGGCACTCAGCTGGCGGCACACGCTTGGCTACGTGTTGGGGAGCAAACGATTACGGGCGGTGCGATCGCTGCTCAATATCAGGTTGTTGCATTTTACGGTAAGTAGACACGGTAAGTAGACTATGCGCGGCATTTTTGGGATTTTTCACAAAAACGGCCAACCTGTCACCCCTGAAACATTGGGGGCCATGCGAGCCATCATAAAGCTGTGGGGGCCAACGGGCACTCGCGCCCACTGCACTGAGGAGATCGGAGAGGAGATCGGATTCGGTTATTCTCTTTGTGACCTAGACTCTACATCAAATCCTGATCGTTTGCCGATTACCCATCCACAGGCTTTAGGACTGTTTATCATAGCCGATGCACGGATCGATAATCGGGAAGAATTATACGAGATATTGAAGATTCCCGTGAGTGAACGTCGCACACTCACTGATAGCCACTTAATTCTATTAGGGTACGCGAAGTGGCAGAAAGCTTGCGTTGGGCAGCTAGTTGGGGCGTTTGCTTTTGTTATCTGGGATCAGCAACGCAAAGAATTATTTTGCGGTCGGGATCATATGGGGCTGAGGCCATTTTTTTATTATGACGCTCCCGGCTGCTTTGTCTTTGCCTCAGATATCGAAGCTATGCTGGCCTGTTCCTCCGTGCCTCAAAAGTTGAACGAGCCGCTGCTAGCTGCGCATCTCCAAGAAGATACGTATTTTGCTGAGAAGCATCAGACATTTCAGGCCAATATTTTCAAGCTCCCCCCTGCCCACCACCTGTCGGTGACAAAAGAGACGAGCCGGCTGTGTCGTTATTGGTCTTTAGACAATATCCGCGACGTTCGCTTGCCATCCAATGAGGCCTATGCCGAACAGTTACGAGACTTGTTGTTCCAGGCTGTTGAATGCCGCATCCAAACAAATCTGCCCATTGGTGCGCACCTAAGCGGTGGGCTAGATTCGTCCACTATTGTCGCCATTGCATCGCAGCTGCTACAACACCAAGACAAAACGCTGAAGGCCTATTCCTGGTCACCTCAGCCAAGTCGAACCAATAAACCAGCTGGAAATGAACATGATCTTATCCAAACACTCTGCCGTCAGTATGCCATTGATTGTAACTATATCGACCTCAGTGTAGAGGATGTTGTACGCACGTATCGGCGTGATTTTACCCGTGTGCCCTACGAAATGATGCTGCGAGAAGAACTTGTCTTGCAGCAGGCTAGTCAGGATCAAGTGCGCGTGATGCTTTCAGGGTGGGGCGGTGATGAAACGGTGACAGGACATGGCTGGGGGTGTTTATCTTCACAGTTCTTGCAAGGCCGGTGGCAACAGCTGCACCATGAATTGTGTGCCTTCACAAAGACAAGCGATAATATCTCACAAGTACGACAAACGGCGCGATATGCCCGTCTGTTCTATGAAAAAGTGTTGATCCCTCTGATCCCAGAGCCCATTGCAGTGCTGCTGGCGGGGCGACACAGCCGCTATCCAGAGAGCTGGATCAATCCTCAGTTTGCCGATGAGCATCGGGAGGCGGTGCGAAGATTACGGGGCGTGGCTTTGCGTGAGCGTCCTGGTGTGCAACAAATGCAGTGGCGCTGGCTAGACAACGGTCACATTACCAAGCGCCTTGAATCCTGGGCCATCAATGGGGCAAGGCAAGGTGTCTCTTACCGTTATCCACTGCTAGATCGGCGGATCTTAGAGTTTTGTTTGGGGGTGCCGCCGGAGCAGTTTGTGCAAAATGGCTGGACGCGTTCTTTAATGCGCCGCGCCGTGGGGGGGATACTTCCCCAAGAGATCCGGTGGAATCGTTCTAAAATAGAGCAAGCGGCTTTTGATGTGATTGGCCAGGTGATGGTCGCGGCCTTGCCAGAATTGCTCGAACAGCTCCAGGCAGACCAGCATTTCCATGCTGTCGCTCAATATCTCGATTTGAAACGTCTTACGGAAGCTGTAGATCAGGCAACAGAGTTTGAGCGGGGTACGGAAGCGTTAGCCATCACGTTGGCCTGTGCAAATGTTTGTACGAAGGTGGTCGCATGATGGGCACAAACCAGGACACGGTAACTGACTGCCATCAAATGGCCACGTTGTATCTGAATCACCCGCCCGAGCCAAGACTAAGTGTGTTGGCCATTGGCTGGTACGAAAAAGCGTTAAAGCTTGATCCAGAGAACGTTGAAAGCTATTTAGGGCTGGCGAAAGCGTATCATCATCTTGGCCAATCTGAACAAGCTTTGCAATGCTGTGATCAGGCGATCGCACTTGAACCGGATTCTCTAGCCGCCCGCTATTTTGCCTGCATGCTACAGATCCCGATTATTTATCGAACACAAAAAGAGGTATTGTCCAGCCGACATCGATATCATAGTCAGCTGCTTGAGCTGCACCAACGTTTGCAGAAGGCTCCAACACAGGCTGTTGCCGAACTGGCGACGGTTGTCGGTACCGTGAGTCCGTTTTACTTGATCTATCAAGGGTATGACGATACTGAGTTGCAGAGACTCTATGGAGATGTGGTCTGTCATATTATGGCAGCACGCTATCCACAATGGTCTTATCAACGCCCATTACCATTTCCCAAGACACCTGTTCATAACACAACAGAGCCACTACGGATCGGCATTGTTTTCGGTCATTTTCACAACCATTCTGTGTGGAAAGTGATTTTAAAGGGGTGGTTGCAGCATCTAAATCATGAACGGTTTCAACTATTTGGCTATTCGTTAGGGACAAAAAAAGATCACGCAACAGACCTGGCGAGATCGCTACTGCATTCCTACACAGATGGGACACGATCCATCGAAGCCTGGGGCCAGATTATCAGCACCGATCATCCCCACGTCTTGCTTTATCCAGAAGTCAGTATGGATAAGATCAGCATTCAGCTATCAGCGCTGCGCCTCGCTCCCATTCAATGCACTACTTGGGGCACCTATGTCACCAGCGGTCTACCAACAATGGACTATTACTTGAGTGGCGACTTGCTAGAACCCAGGAATGCACAACACCATCACACAGAAAAATTGATTCGATTGCCCAATCTGTCCATTCACTACACGCCGTCCCAGGTTACCGGAGCGGATCTACAGCGACAAGCATATGGACTGCGATCATCATCTGTTGTTTATCTATGTTTGCAATCCCTGTTTAAATACCTGCCGCAATATGATCGCCTCTACCCTCAGATTGCAAAGGCCGTTGGCGATTGCCAATTTGTTTTCCTCAAGCATAAGTCCTCGGAGGCATTGACACGTATTTTTGAAAATCGCTTGCGACAAGCTTTTTCTGACGCTGAGCTAGATATGGATCAGTTTGTGGTGATGCAACCGACATTGTCAGATGCTAATTACCATCGTCTCAATGCGCTTGGAGACATTTTTCTAGACAGCATTGACGTCGCTGGGACAACCACAACGCTGGAAGCAATCACCCATGATTTACCGGTTGTAACGATGCCAGGAGAGTTTGTCCGTGGGCGCGTCAGCAGCGCAATTTTACACCAAATGGGCGTGGTCCCAACGGTGGCAACCAGCGTTGAGCACTATGGGGAAATTGCCATCTGTCTCGGGCGCAACAAGCACTGGCGTCAGGTGGTAACAGAACAAATGGCACAGAATAAGCATCGCCTCTATGATGACTTGTCTTGTGTTGAGGCATTGGAAAAAAGCTTTTTCACATTTCTAGAACAAACGCCCGTGTTTCAACATGTACTTTAAATATATGGCTCCATGATCCATACCTTTTTACGTGGTCAGCGTGTTCTTATTACGGGCGTGAGTGGCTTTTTAGGCCTGGCACTGTGCGATCAGCTAACCATTGCTGGTGCCCATGTAACGGGCATTGACATTGATCCACCTGCGGCGAGCAACTCAGCGTATGGGCGTTGGCTAAAACTGCCGCATCAATTTGTCCAACTTGATCTACTCACTCCACAGCTTGGTGAGTTTTTAGCCGATCAACGGTTTGATACAATTTTTCATCTAGCGGGCATGGCCAACGCCTCAGGTTCTATCATATGGCCCACTCAAGACTTTTCACAAAACTTAGTTGCCACCGTCCATTTACTCGATGCGCTGCGCAACTGTGAATTCAGAGGTCGTTTTATCTTTGCGTCTTCAGCGGCTGTATATGGTGAGCCCCCCACCCATCGAATTACTGAGGAGACACCTGTTAGACCTATTTCCCCCTATGGTGTCAGTAAATTAGCCGCAGAAGAGTACATCCGCGTCTATTCAGACCTTTATGGGTTTGAAGCTGCGATCGCACGTATTTTTTCTATTTATGGACCAAGACAGAAAAAACAAGTGGTGTTTGACATTCTGCATAGGACGTTGCTTTCCGATGAACCCATTTCGTTATTTGGCAGTGGTCGGGAAGTGCGAGATTTCATTCACGTTGAGGATGCCACACGCGCACTCGCAACGTTGACTAGCCAGACAAAAATTGGCGCACCCATATTTAATGTATGCTCTGGTAACGGTACGGCAATTCGTGATCTAGCCTATCTAATTGTCACGATGGCCCATCAAAGCATCGAGCGTGTTACCTTTAAAGGCAATAAAAGAGGAGGCGATCCATCTCACTGGGTAGGCTGTAACAAGGCCCTGCTTCGTACGGGATACACGGCAGAATATTCATTATTTACTGGGTTGCAAGCAACACTAAATTGGTTTAATCAATGGCGACATCAGACAAGTAAGGGGACCACCAAAAGTGTGGTAAAGCTTGCAAACGCCTTGAAGTGACCTCCTAGGGTGGTGCGTTTAGCGTTAGCTTGGAGTAGTCAGCATTCAATACGCAAGCATGACTACTCAACCACTGTCTTGGACCGAGCTAGAAGCGCTAGACACAATTCAACGTGATCGCATCAATGGCCCAACAAATCCTCAAGCAACGCTGAGATTATTCGGTCAAAAAGAGCCGCTGCTAACGCTGTTCAGGGACAACCACGCATGGTGCCCTTACTGCCAGAAGGTGTGGCTATGGCTAGAGGAAAAGCAAATTCCTTATGCCATTAAAAAAGTAACCATGTTCTGTTATGGCACCAAAGAAACATGGTATAAAGCCCTTGTCCCATCTGGGATGCTGCCTGCTATCCAGTTTGATGAAAACTTTTCTGCTAAACTATGCCAGGCTGAAGCCTGGTATAAACAGAAGGTGCCTTCAGGTACGCTGCCTGGGGTAGAGTTAGATGGAAAGCGACTTACAGAAAGCGATGATATTCTAATTGCTCTGGAGCAGGCATTTGGACCACTGACCGTAAGCATGTTGGCGCCCCAGGCAATTCCCCTGCGACGGTTAGAGCGCCTGCTGTTCCGTGCCTGGTGTAGCTGGCTGTGCCAACCCGTTCGCTCTGCCCGTCAGGAGCAGTTTAACCGCGAGCAATTTGTGGCTGTGGTAGCTAAGGTGGAAGAAGCGCTAGCGGCTACTCCTGGCCCGTACTTTTTAGAAAAATTCAGTGTTGTCGACCTGGTATTTACCCCCTACTTGGAGCGCATGAATGCCAGCCTGTTTTACTACAAAGGCTACTCCGTGCGCGAAGAGAATCCTGGTTTGGCTGCCTGGTTTGACGCTATGGAAACTCGCCCCACCTATCGCGGTACCCAGAGTGATTTTCATACCCATGTCCATGACCTCCCACCCCAAATGGGAGGCTGCTGGGAAAATGGCGAACCCGAGGCCAGGGCTAATCAACAACGGGTAGACCAGGGACCTTGGTTGGGTCTACCGGATGTGGGCTACCCTGAACCCGAAAACTCTCGTGTGGAAGCACTGCATCGGGTATTAAAACATCGTGGCAATATTATTCGCGTCAACCCCACAGACGATCAGATGTTTGATGAAGCCCTGCGCTGTGCTCTCACCAACTTGATGACGGGGGAAGCGTGTGAACCACCCCAGGGGAGCGATAATGGTCTGCGCTATCTGCGAGACCGGGTCAATGTCCCCCGCGACATGTCGATTTATGCAGGAAAGCGGTTGCGGATGGCCCTAGAAAAGACAGCGGCGCTAGTCGGTGATGCCCAAGGACCAGCTATTCCAATACGTAATCGGTATGATCAAAATCCGGCAGAATTCTCTTCAGAAACCCCTGATGGTGCAGCAGAAAAATCTCTGCCGTTTGGATTGAACTGGCTGAGGGGATAATAAGGGGACTGCACAAAATAAAGCCCCAGGTTGGGGCTGTCGATGGGTGGATGAGTGATGGGGTAATGATGCAAGACGCTCCATGGAACGTCTCTTTAACTGGCTAGCAACATCTCAACCGCTTGCTTAATAAAGATCTCGTCTTCAGGATTCTGGTAAGGATTGCCAGCTCGATGGCCCCAAATGGAACGAATTGGAACGTAGTTACTTCCGGAGATTAGTTTGGCCTCTGCCTCACAATCTTCCGGTGTAAAGTACAGATCTGTTGTAGCAGGCATCACCAAGGTCTTGGCCGTAATTGACCCCATTGCTTTAACATAGTCACCTCCATAGATGGGATTATCTCCTACATTGCAGTGTAGCCACGTCTCAATCATTGCCAGTAAATTATGCGGATCGCGCCGTCGATAACCCGCTTCCCAACTCCGCAGCAGATAGTCTTCTAACGACCCATAGCCCCATGCCAGGTAAGGCTTTGCTCGATAATAAGCTGGCGACGCAGCCCAGCTGGCATAAATCTGAGTAAACGTGTGAAACCCCTTTTCTGGTATCCCTTCAAATCGCTCACCATTCCAGGTGGGATCACCCTGTAAAGCAGCCCTCAAACTGTAGAGAAAAATCCGATTATGATCAGTAGTTTTAGCGGTGCCACACAATGCTGCAATCCGCTTCACCCGCTCTGGATAAAGTGCACCCCAATGATATCCCTGCTGGGCTCCCATGGACCAGCCGTATACCAGGGCTAACTGATCAATGCCTAAGCTGTCCAACAATGCAGCTTGGGCTCGCACATTGTCATAGTGGGTGAAGTAAAACCCTGGTCGCTTGGCATCCTGACAGGTGCTAGGCGATGTGGAAAGGCCGTTGCCAAACATATTTGGCATAATTACAAACCAGTCAGTGGGATCCAAAATACTTTCTGGACGCACCAACCAGTCAACATCACTGTGCTGTGCTCCGTAAGATGTGGGATACAGTACCCCATTACTGCGCTCTGAATTTAACTCTCCATAGGTTTGATAGATAATCTCTGCTTCAGGCAACACTACACCACACTGTAGTGGAAACTCTTTCAAAACAAAGCTGTTAGGAGACGTCATGATTCTGTTTACGAATGAAGTAAATGCAGTGCTCAATGCTCAATGCTCAAATCAAGACGTTAATCTCTTCCTAGACGGTTGACAGGGGGGATTATCCAAAGGGAAACTACCTCTTTTGAGGAGAGAAAGGATTAATGTTCTCTCTTATTGCAAAGCGCTAATAATTGATCGATTCACCTGGAAATATCCTGAATCGACTCGAGAGAAAGAATCTTTCAGTTTTTGGTGAGCCTTGGGCAACGCATGAAATGGAATCGACGGATAAAGGTGGTGTTCAGCGTGATAGGGCATATTCCACATCAAGAGTCGGAGCGGCCATATCGTTAATGTTGTGCGTGTATTTGTGAGAGGATTATCATCATTCGTACACCCTGTATGCTCTGCAATGAGTACAAATCTGAGGAATGGCTGTCCTAACGCCAGTGGCAACAACCAGTAGGTGACAATAAACCAGGGATGCCCTAGGGCTGTGGAAAGTAGTGCGATCGCAATATATGTTCCTAACTGTAGCCGAGTTGACGAGATCACGTCTCCGTAGGAACTTTGTGGCAAAAAGTAATAATCTTCCAGTTGCCTAAAAGAAATCTTTAGATGACCTTTAATTTTATCATACCACCAAGAAGCACCACTTAGCCGCCATAGATACTGGCCTAGATTTTCAGGTTTAGGATCATCCAGTTCTGGATCTTTTCCGGCAATTTGTGTATAGCGATGGTGCCACTTATGGTAATAACGATAGAACGTGCTGTTATAGAACGATAATAGACCCGCTAACCATCCCACAACATCATTGGTCCTAGAATTAGCAAATGCTGTTCGATGAACACATTCATGGGTTGGACAAAACATCATGGCAAGGCCGATCCCATAGAGCAACAGGGCGGGAAACTTTAGCCAACTGGACGCACTTCCCCACAGGTAGCCACTGACACCAAGCACAACTACATGTAAGGCTAACCTAGCTACACCGTCCAGATTAGTGCGTGTATTCAATGTCTTAAGCTCACAAACATCCAAGATTTTATGAGGTTTCGACACCGATACGTTAGGGGCTTGAGTCGAGTCAGTTAACATCTTTCCAACGTTGATGGGACAAGTGCTCAACGGTTCTGACATCTTGAACTCTTGAAACACTTGTTATAACAAGTAAAAAGTAGCACACCATAGCTGCTATAACAAGGCTAGGTGATATTTCATCAAATCCTGACATAGGCACTCTTCCATATGTCGTCAACATCTGTTCCTTTACACATCAGTATCTCGGAGAAGCTTCGCCAGCAAATTGAGGCAGGTGATTACTTACCTGGTGAAAAATTGCCCAGCGAACATCAGCTGATGGAGGCTTTTAATGTCAGTCGGATTACGGTTAGACAAGCCGTGGCCAACCTAGTTAGTCAGGGGTTGGCACAAGCGCAACAGGGGCGGGGTGTTTTTGTCACTCCCAGGCAAAAGGTCGCCTATGCATTATCTAGCCCCTTGGTTTTTCTAGAACGAGATCTAGCACGTAAAGGGATTCAGTTCACATTTGAAAATCTTACTTTTAGAAAAATTCGTCCTTCTAACGCTGTGCAAACATCCTTACAGTTGCCTGATAAGTCAACAGTTTATCTGCAAAAAAAACTGCTGCATATGGATGGCGTCGTTGGTGCAGTGGATGTCAGCTATCTTGTATTGGAACTGGGGCAGCAGTTTGGTGCTCAGCTGAAGCGGCAAATGACATTTCCAACCCTTGAAGCTCATGGAATCGTCATTGCGCAGGTTGATGCAGTCATTGAATGCACTCATGCTGACTATGAAATCAGTGGTTATTTAGAAGTGCCCTTAGGTCAACCACTGATTGTGTATCGCTATACGGCTTACACCCATGATCAGTCCCCCATCTTACATGGGGAAACAATCTCGCGAGCAGATCGTTTTTGCTATTCTCTCTCCTTTGAGAAGTGAAAAATAGTCATCCAGTTTCAGGTGAATAAGATAGGAGTCCGGTGGAATCAGCAAATTATGTTGATGCTGTAGCGACTACGGGCATGTTAGTAGGAGATTCTTGGCTTGATTCAAAGCCTCTAACCCTAGCAATCACTCCTATGACAGCTAAATTCAAAAGTTCTCTAGCTACCGGGATAACTACCGGAGTTAATGCGACTAAACAGCTTGTTTCTATTCGCTGGAGTTTGCCCCTGTGTGTGGTCACCCCCTTAGTGTCTGGCATTCTTTTGACGAGCGGGTTGGCTTTTCGTAACGGTCAGAAAGCTGTAGATGAGCTAGTGGGAAAAATTAGTACAGAAGTTGCTGCCAATATTGAAAAACAGGTTGACAGCTACTTGACCAAACCATCGCTGATTGCTTCTGTAATTGAGACCGAGGTGGCTAGTGGCAATCTCAATATTCAAGATACTCGTCAGTTGGGGCAAACTCTCTGGACGTTCACCCAGTCCGATGAACTGACTAATAATCTTTTCTATGGCAATGAGTTGGGTGAGTTTGTTTACAGCGAACGTCAAGATGATTCAACTCGTATGGATTTTGTCGATAAAACCACAAATTTTCAACGCATTGCCTATGAAGTGGATACTAAGGCTAATCCAACAACCCAACTGACAGTATTCGACTACGATCCTCGGGTTAGAACTTGGTATAAAGAAGCCGCTTTCAACAAAGAACCTGTCTGGAGTCAGGTCTATATTGCCAATTCTAGGGCGGATCTTACCCTGACTCGTGCCACACCCATTTTTGATCAAAATGGCCAGCTACAGGGGGTATTTGGCATAGATGTTTACCTCTTTGAGCTCAGTGACTTCCTTAAAAACTTATTTGTTAGCCCTAATGGCAAAGCATTTATCATCGAGCCATCTGGAGATTTGATTGCAATTTCTGCCAATGAGAAGCCATTTATCGTGCAAGGAGACAAAAAACTACGTCTAGCGGCAAACAATAGCCAAAATGAATTGGTACGAGAAACTGTCAATCATCTGTTAGAGAATATCGATGATCTGAATCAGATGAAAAAGCAGTACTCCTTTAGATTTGATTTAGACGGGCAAACGCAGCACGCCCATATTTATCATCTAAAAGACTTAGGAGTTGATTGGATTATTGGAGTCACCATTCCTCAAGATGACTATATGGCCAAAATTCGAGAGACAGCTCAACATACCCTACTTATTGGTATTGGTATTACAGTGATTGCTTCTTTGTTAGCGTTAACCGCAGCCTTGCATATTATTCGTCCCATTAATAAGCTAAATCAAGCGGCAGATGAGATTAAGCGTAATCGGTTTAATCCGCGGACGTTAGCCCATGTTATTTCACGACCTGATGAGTTTAGTAAGCTTGCTAAACTATTTAATGATATGGCTACTGTGGTGATGAGCCGCCAACAATCTCTATCTGAGCAGGTTAAGTTGTTGAAAACAGAGATTGATCAGCATGGTAACGCTGGTGACGATCGTCAGCGGCTGGAGACATTGTTGAGACATGCTCAGCAGGTGCGACAAGCCTATAGAAATCGCTAGTTGAGACCAGGGATAATAGTTTTGCCGCTAGATTTATCAGCAATTACAGCAGTTGTTGCAATGCCGGTGTGAACAATACCCAAAGTACGGAATGGGTCCATAATGGGATCAATCGCTACGAATAAAACTAAGACAGCCTCCAACGGCAACTGTAACGGCTCTAGCACAATCCCCAGCATCGTTAATGTGAGAATGCCAGTAACCCCCGCTGTTGCCATACCGGCAAAAATAGATCCGACAATTACAACCATGATGCTAACTGGACCTATTGGCTTGTCATATAGCTGCATCACAAAAACTGAGCCCAAGGCAAAGTAAATGACTGAGCCAAATCGACAAAGTGTAATTGACAAAGGCGTAACCAGGTTTACAGTTTGACGACTAAAATTTAAGGCTTCGGTTAACTGGGCAATAGCTGATGGTAAACACGCTAAGCTGCTGGACGTCGCTAAGGCCAGGATGGTCGGCTCACGTAAAGCTGACAACACTTTAATGATGGACATCTTGGATTGTTGCCAGACCACTATCGTACTCAAAACATAGATGACTAAAAACGTGACTAGGGTAGCTATGACAAAATTAATCATTGATAACATCACATCTAGCCCCTGTTGAGAGAGCTGATAGGCTAAAAGACTAAAGAGGCCAAGGGGTAAAATCATGGTCAGCCAGTCAATTAGCTGATTAAATGTTTTATAAATGGCTTCTAAGATATCGAAACAGGGCTCAGTAACGCGATCGCGAATCAGCCCCAATGAAATACCGACAATAATGGAGAAAATCAATACCTTTAATGTTTCACCCTGGCTCAGGGCATTAAAAATATTTTCGGGCACCAAGCTAATCAGAAATGAGGCCATCCCTCTGGAGGATTCTTCAGGAATTGGCCCTGTCAACGCCATTTCTAAATCAATGCCAGAATTATTAACCAGGACTCCTAGAGATTCCAGTGTTTTGGTAGATAGATTACGCCCAGGTCCCATCATAGCCGCCAGAATAACGGTTAAGCCACTGGCAGACAAGAGACCTAAAGGAAAGATTACCAAAATACGTTTGATATATTGAGCTGCATTGCTGCTCTGCATCAGTCGGCCAATGCTAGTGGTAATAGCGGCTAAAAGAATAGGTAAAACACACATCTTCAGTAACCCCAAGTAAAAATTACCGAGGGGTGCTAGCAAGATGGCAAATTCTTGATGTGTAGTACCGACATAGATTGCTAGTGCAACACTAATGAGAATTGCCCAGGGACTGCGTAACCATTTGAGTGAGAGAGTATTTGACCAAAACTGTTGTTTAGTCGCAGGATTAATCGTCATAATAAGCCCGTATAGATGTTGAACTTGTAGAGGCGCATAGCTGTTGATCCCTACTCTTTTTCATCGGTCTCTAGATGATCGGCATAGTCTTCTAGAACGGTGTCAGCTGTGTAGTCAAGACTATAGGTATCTAAATACTGATTAACAAAGTCTTGTAAATGTTGACTATCCCAAGGTAAGGCCATGGCAATTTGGTCTTGGGTGTCATTTAAGGCAATGGTTTGTAACCTGAGGGCTGCGTCTGGATTTTTATGAATAATCTTTTTGACTTCAAGTTCATCTCGATAGGCTGCCTGAATATCGCCATTAATGACAGCTTCTACAATGTCCTCCCATGTGGGATATTCTTGAATCGTGGATTTAGGAAACTTTTGTTTAATAAAACTAGCGTAAGATGAACCTTGAATAACACCCACGTTGCCGCTGAAGTTACGAATGGCTTCAATGACCTGATTCCCTTCGGTTTGTTTAGCCAGCTGCACCCGATTAACTAACAATCCCTGACGCATGGTGACATAGGGGCGGGAGAATCGCACCCGTTTGGCCCGACTGAGGGTGCGACTGAGCTTAGAAATAGCAATATCAGCCTTCAGTTGATATACCTGATCAACAACATCATTAAAGGTATTCGCTGAGCGGTTAAACTCTAAATCAACATCTAGGGCATCAGCTAATCCCTGGGCAATAGTAATGTCCAACCCCTTTGGTGTGTTGCCTTCTGTAAAAAAGGGAGTGTTATCGGTGCTAAGTAACGCGACGACTAATTTTCCGCGATCAAGAATGCGCTGAATATCAGGAGGCATCTCTGTCCGGGGAGCATGGATAGCTTCTTCTGTACCTGCAAGCTGGCGCTGAGTTTCAGTGCCAGCGATGCCATCTGGCTGTAGATTACGGTCTCTTTGAAATGCTTTAACGGCAAGCTGAGTAGATTTGTTATAGCTCCCGTCAATCTCTGCCTCAAAGTATCCTAAGGTATGCAATCGGGTCTGTAGCTGTTCAACAGCGGTCCCTTCACTCCCTAATCGCAGAGTATTTAGGGTATTGGCCAGGGCAGGCTGGGCAGCTAATTGAACCAGACCAATCAACAGGGTGACAACAAGGAGATGCGATACCCATCGAGGTAGTCGCAATGACGATATATTAATCATGGGAAACTCTTGACTGACACAGTGGATGACTCTGAAATTATTCCGTAGGCAAGATCGAGGGTGAGATTGGCCATGATATCCAGGGGATCAATCCAGTTAATGGGTAGCTGGCTGAGTTGGGCAAGACCGATGGATATTTCTGTACATCCGGCGATTAACAGTTCTGCCCCTTGAGCCGCTAGCCAGCGAGAAGCAACGATCAGCTCGATGAGAGCAATGTCTGAAACCCAGGCACCCGTGGCTTTGATTCCCCAGTCCGGTGAGTAAATTGCTTCCATAATACGATGCTGAATAGGAGAACCTAAAGGGGGCAAAATTGGAGAGATCCCATATTGAGCAAGGCTAGTGGTATAGAGTTGCGATCGCAACGTTCCATCTGTTGCCAACACGCCCACCTGCCGTACATTAGGAAAACACTGAGCAATATAAGCCGCTGTTGCCTCCATCATATGTAGCCAGGGAATATCCAACTGTGCCTGCACCGTATGATAAAACCCATGGGCAGTATTGCAGGTTACCACTAAAAAACCGGCACCCATCGCTTCTAATAAACAAGCACTGCGCACCAGATAGGGAACACAGTCTGGTCCAGTCCCTGTCAAACTTTGAGTCCGATCTGGCGTAGACGCAGCACTCAACAACAACCAGTTAGGATGCTCCTGATCACACTGTGTTCCCCGTCGCGCACTATGGTGTAGCAGGCGTTGTTCGAACTCAATATGGGCCAACGGACCTAACCCACCCAAAATGCCTGGAAGCTTGACTTGCCGCTGGGAATTTTTGGGAAGATTATCTGCCATTATGTACCCATAGCTTTCCTGGGAGTTTGTTACTCCTTGAGGATGCCCAGTTGACTATGGGTTTTAGCAGAAAAATTGGCTATGGAACCTGAACCGTAAACTGTCCGGGATTCATAATTGTTATCACTCCCCCCCAAGTACACATGCACTTAGAACTGTTGTTAAGGGCTGGAAAGTTATTGATATTTACCGTAGGAGAACCTGGAACCCAGGGAGCTGGAATAACAGGTAAACAGGGCATGGGCGTCAGTACGCCCAGGGCAGCGGCAGTAGCGCTCGCCACAGTGGGATTAGCCAGGGAAGTACACATGCCAAAGGGAGGAATATTCACAATAGGCGCATAGTCCATGATGGTGGCGGCTAGAGGGCCAGAAGCCATGACAGGTGG
>NZ_QXHD01000004.1:503010-534234 GCF_011009555.1 Adonisia turfae CCMR0081
GCAATTAATTTCCTTTCATTGAGGGGGCCTGCTCACAGAGTCAAGAGCATAGAAACCCTCTGGTTAGTATTGAAAATTCAGGAATTTTGCATCTACAACATATCTCTTGGTGACGATTCTTACTTAATATAATATTTCGCTTCTGTATACCACGAACTCAGAGTAGCAAGCTGTTATTACAGTTACATCAAGCAACCTAGAGTTCTGATGCTTGGGCTCTTGAGGCTGTTTATCTATCGTTTGTAAAAGCGGTTAGCGGTTGCATGATGTGTACTACTATGATGATATTGCTAAATAAATTTTAAAGCTATGCGATTAGTGCCCAAGCTATATGGCAGCTTTCTTTTAACTATTGCTATGTCCGTAGGATGTAGTTTTACGATGCCAACCTTAGCAATGCCAGTCTGCTATGTATCGCAAGCAGACGAAATTATAGATTTAAGTCATCTATGCGTCATCGAAGAAGAGTCTCCTGAAGAAGAGCTTTTACCTGTGGAGCCTATGCCTGGGCAAGACGATTTTGTTCGAGGCCTTGAACTCTATAATGATGGTAATTTTACAGCTGCTTTACGCATTACGAATCAAGCAATTAAGGCGAATCCTGGAGAGGTGGGTTATTATTGGTTGAGATCGATGATTCATACTGAAAGTGGCAACTCTAGCAGAAGAGCTAATTGGGACTTCGAAGCTCTGAGCCGAGCTTATCGACAGGACAATCAAAACAATCCAGCTGCTGTGTCTGATGAAACATTACGACAACATTTTTTCCCGCCTGAGTCTCGTCGATAATGTCGTGAAGCCTATGCAGTTATCGATTTTCTCGGAAAACATCATTTCTAGAGACAATCAATTCTCAGCTTATGGCACAATGTCATATCTGACGTGAGTATCACGGTTACCAAAACGAATAACTGCTTCAACATTCGTTTGGGTTGGAGTATTATTGAGCGGCGTGGCAGCCATGCTGAAATAAGAGCCATTTACAAATTGCCAGAGATTCCCAGAACCAGGAATTTCCAAAGTAGTGTTAGGTGGATAATGGACCCATTGAGAGGTTTGACTGATTGTAACCGGGGCACCTATCGGCGTACCGATAAAACGAATATCGATTTGGTAGCTGCCAGACCAACCACCTTCAAGTTTAACTTTCTTCAGTGTTATCTTTGCCATTTCAATTCATTTCCTTTCATTGAGGGGGTATGCTCACAGAGTCAAGAGCAGAGAAAACCTCTGGTTAGTATTGAAAACTCACGAATTTTGCATCTACAACATATCTCTTAGTGACGATTCTTACTTAATATAATGTTTCGCTTCTGTTCGCAATGCCCCGATGGTTGCTTTTGATACATGGCAGATATTCGTGAATTATTGGTTTGAGTCAGAGCCAAACTATCAATGTCAGTGATCTACTAGGGACAAGCACTACACAACAGTATTTTGCAGCTTAAATACTCTGTGCTGTTAGATGACACTGTATCTGATGTAGAAAGTGCCATAACCGCAAGAGACAGTGCATGTGTAATTTGTTTTTGGATTTTCATTAATTGATTGTGGGCTTGTATTTACATGTATGCCTTGTATGTAGAGATCAATATTTCCAGTCCCACTAAAGGTAAGGGTAGCGTTGGATGGAAAGTTCGTCCAAACGCCAGACTGAGGGATAGTCAGCGTTGCAACAGGCATATGGTCGAAGCGAAATTGTGATGTCAAGTTATTTGGAAAAGATGATCCTTGTTCTTTAACTCTAAGTAGCTTAAGCGTACCAGCCATACTTTCCGTTCCTAATAATGAGTGATATGTCGCCTAGTTGTTCATGTCTTTTAATGACACTGTACCTACTATAAGAAGTCTTATAGCTAGAAGTAACTGGTTCTTAAATATTTGTTCTCACGTATCTCATTGACTTTTGTTGGATTTGTATCCATGCATGCTTTACGGAGAGCTGAATGCAGATTTGTTCTTGGAGTAGGGGTATCATTGACACCACTAACTAATCCAGTATAGATTCCATTCACGTATACTTGTATGACGCCAGCACCGTTAAAGTTTAGTTGTGAGCTGCTTGGGCCATTAATCCACTGATTAATGGGAGTAGAGGCAAGATTTGGACCAATAGGATGGCCTGCGAAGCGGAAGTTGATAGCTGCATTACTGGGCCAGCCACCACCCTCAAGTTTGTATCTGAGCAGTTTGATTAACGCCATGATGCAGCTCTCTTCGTCGTAAAAGTGATCATATTCCGAGAGTTGGTTATATGGTCAGAATATCTTCGATGCAAGACTCCTAAGGTCGTGTCAGAGAATGCTATATCTGACTCGGGCTATCCCCAACCTAGTATTAAAGTTAGCCTGAAGATTTATTCTTGGTGTTGGAGAAGGATTGATCCCACCAGCCATGCCGCTAAATGCTCCATTCACAAATAGTTGCAAACTGCCAGAACCGCTAAAGGTGAGCTGTGAGCTACTTGGGCAATTAATCCACTGATTAACAGGAGTAGAGGCAAGATTTGGGCCGATGGGCTGGACTACAAAGCGAAAGCTAATCGTAGCATTGTTGGGCCAGTTTCCGCCCTCAAGTTTGTATCTGAGCAGTTTGATTAACGCCATTACATTTATCTCTCTAAAGTGAAGCAGGGCATGTTCTAAGAGTTAGATAAAGAGTTACAGAATTAGCGATATTAACGTGCCATATCTGGCAGAATACAATCTTTTCTCTGCTGATTTGGACACGATATGTTTCAGCAGAGCTACTCTTGGAAGATGGCTATACAGCACTCTACACTAATTCCTGTATCTCATCTTCATGCCCAAGAAAGTTCTAGTGATTCAGCCATACGGATAGTTTCCGAATAAGCTGTTCCTATCCTGTAATTGATAGTTTGTTTCGCGCCAAATTTGTTCTGGAACTGTTTAGTAAACGCCTTGTCGACAGGAGCAAATGTCGTTGAATAACCCCCGATAGACGAATACTTCTCAAGCATCCCAAAGTCCATGAGATATCTCTGAAATAGTTCGGTTTCATTTCCCACTAGACCAGCTACAATAAAATCAGGGTTTGCAACCTTGATTTTGCTAGATAAGTTGCCAAATTGATGGGTATCCAACTCTACATACTTATCTCCAATGACGCTGCCACCCAGCTTTTCTAACTCAGCTTTACCAACACCATGGGCACCTTTAACGTATGGATGCTCAGAACCAATAAAGAACCCCTTCGGACCAAGCTCTCTGTACATAAGCGAAATCAGATCGCGCATGCAAGTATCATCAACAATGTTGCTGCCCAGCACATCAACAATATTTTCCTCATCAGCCAGCTGTTTTACGGCTTGATTGTAGCGACGCCAATCAGAAGCAGGATTAATAACAACTGGCTCAACCTTCTGACCAGAGATGCCCTCACCATTGTTTACCCAAGCACCTGTACCAGCGTTAATGTGCTCAATGGCTAATAAGGTTGAATTTAGCAAGGGCTTTTCAACGGAGGCAATGCTGCCAGTTGTTGAGTATACAATTCCAATCTTAATGCTATCAGCAGCAGCCTCAGCGGTAATGTTACGATTACCTGTAGTTGTCGCTATAGCGCTTTGATGCCCCAAAGTTGCTAAAATTGCAGTCCCTGCTGCCGTGGAGCCATACTGGATAAACTTACGTCGGCTCAGATTGTTCATAGTGTTAGCCCGTTTCATAAAAGTCACCTAGCGTCACATATCGCTAAACCCAGTCCAAAATCAGCAGCTTTCTATGGAAGACTTTCTAAGCCCCACTTGAACTTGGTTTAGCGCGAATACCCGGAATCAGCAAGATCTTCAATTTTACCAAAGACCCTATAACTGGTGACGATTCCAGACAACTTCAGTCCCAAGCATATAATAAATTAAATTTGTATGTTGTCACTGGTAATACAACGTAATCCACGATGTCAGAGTACAACAGATTATTCTGAAAAGAGTCAATTAGATTTTAGTCGTGATCAAGCAGGGACGATCAAAAACAGAAAGTGCCTATGTACTTGTCTCTACATGTGAGGTGTGCACGTAGAGATAATATTGTTAGGTCGATTAAAAGGACGCTAGCATCAATCTTCACGAGAGATTTGAAGCGACATTATAACAAGTGATGCCTATCAGAATATAGATGAGGCATCTGCATGACAATAATGTGTCGCTTTGAGTCATTCCTAGGGTTGATTCACTTGCCAAAGAATATTCCTTGACACCTGGGAAGGAAGCTATTGGTTATCCAGGCCCCCTTTATGGCTACCATGTAACGCATCTGAAAGATTATTAACATTGACTATGACGGAACGGTTCCCCTTGGATAGGCTACCGTATACACACATCTCGAAAGATAATGCCCTAAAAGGTAGCCTTGACCTTGAATTGGCCCACTCTGCGAGAAGCCGCTTTGGCGTCTATATCCTAAATCCTTCTCCCTGGGGACGAAGGACTTTGAGGCTAGGCCCCCCTTCTCCCTCAGGGAGTAAGGGGTTGGGGGATGAGGGCTCGAGGCTTGGAGCCACTCTTCGACTTGTGTATACACCGTAGCCAATGCTGGAGGACAAAACTCAAAGCCCCCAAAATTGGGAGTCAAGGGGGCCTAAACAACCATAAACCCCTAACCCACACCCTAATCCACCATCAACCACGCCTTAAGATCATCTAAACTAGTCATCTCAAACACCTTATCCCCCAGCGCTTCTAGCCGCACCAGCGATAACCGATCAATCTGTTCCACAACATCCTGAGGCATCTCCCCAAGCTTTCGAGTTAGCAGTCGTAAAATCAGTGACCTCGCCTGTTCTAAACGCCCTTCTTCTAAGCCTTCTAACCGACCTTCTTCTCGTGACGTATCCACAACATTATTGAGATCTCGATAATACTTAAGACTATTCTGATAAGAATCTTGCTCAGTGGGTGAAAAATTAGCAATTTCGGCAATTTCAAACAATTGTAAAAAGACCGGATCTTGAAAAGGCTGGGGCCGATCATCTAACTCAGGCAAATGTCTAAGCAGATATAGCCATTGGTCTTGATGCGAACCCAGTTCTGTCAATGACTTCTGGAATTTAGGTAGTTCAATATAAACAAATTTGAGCTTATCGTAGAACACCTCGCAATGCTGATTCTTAAGTTCTACCGTGTGCAGGTAAGTGTCGTCATGTTTATGATCATCAAACACAAAGTCCAATACCCCAATGGAATAAACAGGGGCTAAGTGATAGTTCCAATCCCCCTTCAGTGCTTGCTCTTGAATGGGGAAACTGGCATAGAAAACACTGCGGTCTTTGAAATAGTTTTGCTTAGCCTTTTGAATTTCAACAATAAAACGTTCCCCATTCTCTCCCTGGCAATAGAAATCAAAAATGGCTTTGCGGTCAATGGGCGTATTTCCAAACACCTCAGGCATTTGGTAGGCGAGAGTCTGTATGTGGTGATAGGGGGGCAGTAATGTATTCAGAAAGTCGATCAGCAGTGGCTTGTTCGGTTCAGAACCAAAGACGCGCCTAAACCCAAAATCAGTGAGAAGATTGATATAGCGTTCTTGCAATGGGAAGGGCATGGCGGCAACCGATGGCCAGGCACTGGCAACTTTGATGGTTGATATGGTCTAGTTTAATTGTAGCTAAGAATTTTGCCAGTACCCCTGCTGTACAACTATCTTTTAGGCAGCAGGGGGCTGGATATTTGATAGTTAATGGGGATCACTAAGGGGAGTGCACATCAATAAAATCCCAATCGCAAAATATAATATGTTGTAGGATGTCCTCACCTTACGAAGGCTACAGTGTATACACAACTGGAAGATTTTGGCATCGAGCATGACGAACACCGGTTCCTCTTAACAAGGGGAACCAACGGAGGGGTCTTCGGTCGTTAGCGCAAGTGATCCACACACCTCCCTGTCGGTTCCCCTTACCAAGGCTACCCTGTATACATAAGTCGGAGAGTCGCTCCAAATATCGAGCCCTCATCCCCCAACCCCTTACTCCCTAAGGGAGAAGGGGGGCCTGACCTCAAAGTCCTTCGCCCCTAGGGAGAAGGATTTAGGATGTAGACGCCAAAGCGGCTTCTCGCAGAGTGGGCCAATTCAAGGTCAGGTCTACTTTTTGGGACATTATCTTCTAGATGTGTATACACCGTAGCCTTACCAAGGGGAACCATTAGCAGACTATCTTGAAACAAGTGAATCTTAAGGAGTTTGACTATTCTCTCCGATTTATGTATACACGATAACCCTTTTATGGACATATTTACATTTACTCAAGCAAGCATACCTAGAGTCTCTCCAATGCTGGGGGGACAAAACTCAAAGCCCCCAGCATTGCGAGTTTGACTTCGACGTGAGGCTTCGACGGTGAACTCAGCCGAACCGCTCAGCCAAACAGAATAAGAAGTCAGGAGTCAAGGAGGATATAGATCCTGACACCCAATAACCAACATCTCACCCAGCCAACATTTTCCGGCTTAAATTGATACCCATTTTATGGACGAAACTCTCTTGGCTGGCAAGAGACTTGGTGTAAGACTCTTCTATTATCATCACCATCTGCTGCTTAGCGTACGTGTTCTTCATGTGTTTTTTGACCGTGTTCAGAGCAATATGCAATTCCGCAGCAATTTCCTGATAGCTATAACCAATGCGATGAAGAATCCAGACATCTACTTCTCGTGGGCTGAGCCCATACCGGATCGCCTCAGTTATCGCTAAAATCTCTTTAGACTGTTTTTGGTTTTCTAAGATTACCAGAATGTAAGGACGATCACCACGGTTAAACCATCGCGCTCGAATGCGCACATGGCAGTGGGATTGTTTAAGTTTTAACTCTGATTCAGTAGCGGTTAAATGGTTAGGGAAACTCTTGCGACTGTCAATCAGAATTTGACAAGTATTCCAGATTTCCTGGGGGACTGAGCTTGTAGAAGGAAAATCTTGGTTGATGCGATCGCACATACATCGTGCCGAGCTATTACTCTCAACACATTGACCATCTTCGGTCAAAATCAAAATGCCATCACCATCATCACCACAATTCTGCACAATAGGCGTGATGATAGTCTCATTTGAAGAAGCCAGTGAATTGGATAAACATGCAGGTTGCAGATTGGCAGGCCGATTCAGGGAGCTTTGAAGTGTCATGGTCATCTCGGGATTGTCAAACTTAAATGCGGGAATTCGAGTGATCCGAGCCCATTAAAGGGTCTAACTGTTGTAGATGCAGATGGCATACCCAATCCGAATTCATGAAACCCGATTCAAAATAGATAATCCTGTAGGGGCATTGCCCTGGGGATGCACTGCGATACCGGGCGCTATCAATCAGGATTTTGTATTACTGATATATAGGGTAAAGTCGCGAAAAATATGCATATTTCCCCTAACTACGCCGTAAAGCGGAACAGTCTACGTATTTTCCACAAGTTCTTTATCTAGCCCTGGACTCCAGCTCCGATGCGTTAAACCACTTCTCGTGTAGTTGTTGCAAAAAGCCCTGCTGCTGATAGTCCAAAATCAGCTGATCGATGGCCTCCAATAGATTGGCATCATTTTCACGCACCGCGATACCGTAGCCCTCATGGGTCAATAACGTACCTGCTAGCTCAAACGAGTCAGGATTGAGATTAATAAAATGACGCAATGCCGGAGCATCCTGCACCAGGCCTTTAATTTTGCCATCTTCTAATGCGGTGACGGCGGCTGCAAAGGATGGATAGGTGACTAATTTGACCGGTTGACTCTGTAAAAATACTTCCCCGGTTGTGCCCTTTAATGCACCCACTGACTCACCACTGAGGGCCGCCAAATCCAGCTGATTTTCACTCAGCTGATGCACCGTCAGAGACGCAATAAAGTCCGCCACAATAAAAAAACTCAGCCCCATCCATAGGGTGGCAATCAAACGCCCAATAAACTTGGTCGGGGTGACATCGCCATAGCCAAAGGTGCCCAACGTGACCACGGCAAACCAGATGCCCTGACTCACACCTCGCAGCGGATTCCCCGAAAAATGGTCATTATGTTTGTGCTCTACCAGCCAGATCAGGCCACCTACAGCGGTGCTACTGGCGAAGATCAGCACAATGGGGCGGAAATTTTGCCAGTTAAACATGCCGCTGGCAAAGGTGATCACCGTCGTCTTGGGTTTGGTGACCATCAGTTGTAGCCCAGATTGATAAAACGGATAGGAAAAGTCAAACCCTGCTGCTTCCCGTTGAGCTGTCACTGAAATACCCGAAATGGCCGCATCAACGTCACCGTTTTTGAGGCCCACCAATAGGTCACTGACAGATTCGTAAGTCACCCATTCGGTCTCTAAGGCCAGATCATCAGCGATGCTTTGCCATAGGTCGGCGCTATAGCCATAGGGCAGGGTGGCAGGTTCTAGGGAAACAAAGGGCGGTAGTTCTTTAGTGCCGACGCGAATCGTTAGCTTGGGTTGGGGTTGGCTGACAGGCAGCGTCTGCCATGCCTGGTCTAACGATTGGTCCAATGTCTGGGTAGATTGGCCCAGGGCAGCTGGTGGTGCTAACCATAGCCCCAGAGCTGTGGCCATCAGTGCGCCAAGGTATCTGAACATGACTCGCGATTTGTGAGCGGTTTTGCAATATGGATAATCTTGTAGGGGAATTCCCTTAGGGTCAACCGCTTTAACGCAACGGGCTGTAATGGGGATTACTTAAAAGGGTCTCCGCTGTTTGTATGGCAGTCGTTAATAGATGCGGGTATTTCACATCACCCAGGCGTTTACCGTGTTGATAGTGGTAATGCATCAGCCGTTGCGGGATATCTGATGAAGCGTAGATCCGTGCAGGCTGTAGTTGCCCCAACAGCCGCGCCTGTCGATAGTGAAAACTCTGGCAAAGTAACTGGTCTAAAACCTGGGCTGTATGGGTTTCGCATCGGCTGATGTGATCAATGAATAGGCTGTAGTGGGGCTGGGGTGATAAACAAGGTACCAGGCATTTAAACGCATTGTCTGGCAGGTCTAGCTGAGTTTCTAACTGAGTTAATGTCTGGCTGACAAAGGTTAAGGTGAGTTTCTCGCCCACCATGTCGCTGGTGCTATGGCTGCGGCCTAAAAAGCGTAGACAGGGGGTGGATTGATAATAGTGGGTGGGTTGGATGCGATCGCCCATGCGATACCGGTAGAGTCCACCTTTCTGGGAAATAATTACGCTGTAGGTGTGCCCTAGCTCCAGTTCATGCAGCAGGTGAATAGCGCCCGCTTCATCTTCAAACTCAAAGAAAACCTCTGTCAGCATAGGCACACAGCCATTTGCACCCAGCAGCGGTACGGTCATGGGTGCTTCGGTGGCCAGTAACCCTTTGCCCTGGATCAGGGTATGGGGAAAATGGTTTTGCAAGGCACTCACCTGATCGGCTGCCAAAGCACTGTCCCAGCAGGAAATAAGTTTTAGCTTGGGCCACAAGGCTTCCCAGTTGATGGTTTCCTGACTCAGTACCTGGGAGCGGGCTGGGGAGAGCTGGTGGGTGAGTTGCGATCGCAACACTACTCGATGAGTGTGAATATAGTCCAGCTGCACCTTTAAAAAGCTAGGACTCCAGATAGATATCGTTTCTAAATTCTCTGCTAACAACAAGGTTTTACACAGGTTTGCCTGAAACACCTCGGGGGTTTGGGGTTTATGGGCATCGGGCGGTGACACTAGAAATGGCTTAAGCAACCACCGCAGCCACAGATCCAGGTATTCAGAGTCGTCCTGTAACCCCGCTGGCGTTTCTCCAGGGGCCAACAGCTTGGGAGAAATGCACATATACACGTTCCCCGTCTCAAACCCTGGACCATTGACAATCAGGTCATGGGCCCAGACGCAAAATAAAGTATTAAAAGACTTTCGCAAAGCACGAGTATAGGGAATCTGTTTGGCGGGACCGCTACTGCCCGATGTTTTTTCATAAAAGAGAACAGGGGCTGTATTTAGAGAATTGTTGTCTTCGATCCAGGGCTGCAAATCCCCATAGGTGACTATCGGAATCTTGTGCCAGTCATCAACAGACTTAATTCCTAACGATTTGCCATACTTACTTTGCATTAATTGTTGAAATAATGCATTTTGCAACGTTTGCTGGGTAGCCTGCGGTTGTGACAACGTTTTATAAAACCGCTTGGCGGTTGGGGCCAGCAGTGAGCCAAATCCCCTAATCAGCCAGCCCATGGTTTTTCTCCTCAGCACTATGCTCCTCAGCACTATTAACAGTGCTATTGGGATAAATCTCACTGCCAGCTTCTAAGTAACTGCCTGCGGTGATCATGGCTCCTGGCCCAATGTAAGAACCTGCGCCGATAAAGCTACCATCCCCAATGGTGATGGGCTTTAGATAAAGCATCAGGTTATCCCGTCGCGGCTTAATGATGTGGCTGTACATGCCCACGCGATGGCCAAACACCACACCATCGCCAATGGTCAACAGCCCCCGATCGGCAATTTCTAAGGCCGGTGTCCAGTACACCTGTTTGCCTATGTGTGCCCCCCATAGCCGCAGCCATAGGGAGAATACACCGGGCACCAGTCTCAACAGAGTTTCTAACGCCGGAAACGCAATGTAGATCAGTTGAAACTGATGACTGCCCCACCAGGGAGAATAATCACTGCCCTGGAGGTAGCTGATGCCATTCTCAAGGGGATAAACAGAATGATGGATGCGATAAGACAGTATGGGAAACCCATAGAGAAAAAACAGGCACAGCATTACGCTCCATAGGCTGTGTTCCCAGATGCCGTAGGCTAAAGAGACTGTCGCTAAACTTAATGTTAGGGTGGGGAAAAAAGATAAAAATTTACTTAACAGAGTCATGGTTGATGTCGCGGCGGGGACCAACCCAGATGGCAGCCCCCGTGACCAGCGGAAGCAGGGCGGAAATCCCCCCAAATAGCAGGGGATAGGTTTTAACGGCGGGAACGGTTAAAACAATGGCAAAAACAAGGCCACAGTATAGTAATGCTGCAAAGGGGATCGCGCAGATGATAATCAACATCAGGCGCTCATTGGATTCTATTGAAGACATGGGGTAAAACAACAAACAAACTGAACAGACGATCAGTCTAGCGAATGTGTCTGCATACATGTTGCTTGCGGAATTTCTCGTGGGTATAGTAGCTGTCGCCATAGGCTTAAATGCAATGTTTGTCCTAGGGCTAACGGCCATTGGTCGGACTGCTGCCAGGTGCCATGGAGACGATCCCACAGCTTAAAATTGGCACCGTAGTTGCAAGCCTGGGCCGCACTCTGGTGATGCCAGCCATGGTCCTGAGGCAATATTAACCAGCCGGATAAACAGTGGTATAACCAGCTGCCTGGCTGGGGACTAAACTGGCTATGCCGCCACAAATCTAAGGCTGCGGTGAGGCTGACGCCTAAAACATAGGCGGTGGGGTCGTTCAATAGATAGATAAACAGTCCATGGACCCATAAATAAATAATTAAAAAACTACTCCATAGGGTATTGCGGGATGTGCCTAAAACATCCATGGTGCTGACGGTGTGGTGTACCTGGTGGGCAAACCAGCCCCAGGGACTATGGAGAAAACGATGATTCCAGTAATAGAGATAGTCCACCGCAACAAAGCTAAGAACAAAGGCGATCAGAGGGTGTAACGCTAGACCCTGTTGCCAGTGGGGAAGTAGTTGCTGGTACAACGTTTGTAAACAGGTGAGTTGAACCAGGGGTATAAGAAGTCCCTGTACCCATAAACCGGCACTGTCTAGCATCCAGTCATGCAGGGTTTTCTGGGTAAGTTCTGACCAGCTACACCAGGTGGTGAGGCTGATTAAAAGAATAAAAGTACCAAAAATAATCATGGTTTATACCCAAAAGGTAATGTCAGCGGATTGGTCCGGCAAGGTGCGTGGGTCCTTGCCTGTGGCGATCGCATCTCGAATGGATTCGACAAAAATGTGAATGGTGTCGGCGGGGGTGTGGTGAAAATGGGTGCCATACTTTGCGATCGCATCCCCCTGCACTCCCAAGGCCCCAAGGTCCTGGTCAATAATGCGCTGGGCAGTCCATCGCACCAATGGCTTGGCCAGCTTATTCCAAATGCCGTAGTTAAATGTCACATCGGTATACACCAGCGTGGAATTCTCCGTTTCTGGAATCGACTGACTCGTGATAAAACAGCGACGGTGGGGACCCATGGTATATTCCACGCTGGTCACATTGGGCATATGAAACGAGTCTCGATGACAGATTTCATGGCCCTGGGGGTTTAAGAACCAGCGGGACCAGCCCAGGTTATTGGTTTCATTGCGATAGGTGGCGGTGACGCTACCCTGATGTCGTGTGACCGTCATGGCTAGCTGTTGTTGCCGCGCTGTTCGAAAGATTCCAGGATGTACGGAAACTGTATGGGGAATATCGATAAAGTTCTCCGCGCAGTTGGTAACGTTGTTGGCAAAGCGATTGATCACTCGCACCGTTTCCCAGCCTGGTGTTTGAAAGTGGGGCATGGCAAACGGTTGAGTCTCCAATCCGCCCCGCAGCCGCACATACACATAGCCATCCTGTTCACAGGTATCGTAGGCTTTGGCACAACGATTGGAGTTAGCAGCGAATTGTTCTCCTTCGGCAGGCACCTTGGTGACCTGCCCTGTGGGGGCATATTGCCAGCCATGGTAAGGACATTGCAGCTGTCCTTGATGCACCTTGCCTCCGGAGAGTCTGGTGTTTCTATGCAGGCAGCGGTCTCTGAGGGCAACGGGTTGGCCATTTTCTCCTCGAAAAATAACCAGCCATTCATCTAAGACGGTGCGTTGTAAAACAGTTTTAGGTTTTAGCTGTGTGCTCAGGGCAACGACATACCAGAAATCCTCAAACTGAATTGGGAGGGTTATCGGGACTTCCATAGGGACAAATTTTCAGGTCGTGGGTGATATCAAGCTGACAGGCAAGGCGTGCATTGGGGCAATCGGGAGCCAGTACCTCCAGCAGTTCCTGCTCCTCAGGCCTAGGGGGCGGAACATCTCCTGTGACGGTGACTAAACAGGTGCCACAGATACCGGTGCGGCAACCGAAGAGTATGGGAGAGTTTTGGACGGTCAGGGTGTCAGCGAGGGGGGTGTGGTCTGCAATGGTCACGGCGGCGTGATCGGTGTTAGGGAAAGAGATTTTGCAAGACATGCCCTCATCCCCCAGCCCCTTCTCCCCAGGGAGAAGGGGAGAAAGAACCTAAACTATTCTGCCTTGGTAATTTAGAGTTAACCTTCACAGTCCCTCTCCCCAGGGAGAGGGATTTAGGGTGAGGGCCAAAATCCTGAGAACCAAGATGCTCCTGGGAGAAAGCATTAGGGTGAGGGCTCGACCACCTCGAAGGCACCAACCCATTTATATACCTCACGTAGTGGGCAATGGGCGCATCTACCGGCAATAGCCGTTCAGTGCTAAACCGAATATTGTCATAAATCATGCCATCTTCACCGCGCAGGGCGTAATAGCTCAGCCGTGTTAGCCACAGCAGTAGGTGAGTGACTAGCCAACCGATGATGCCTGGACGTTTTTGGGTGACATAAATCGGCTGAATAAATGTCTCCCCCGACTTTGTAGGTCTATAGGCATAGAGCATATATAACTGGGGGATCCAGCGCACCGCTTTCATCATGGTCAGTAACCCCAGGCAGCCGTGGGCATAGCGCATGGAGTAGGCATAGCGCGGTCCTAAAATGGCTCGACCTAAACGCTCTCGCCAGTTGGTATTGAGAAACTCGCCGCTGAGGGTAAAGTCAATGTGTTCTCCCTCTTGTTCCAGTGAGAGTTCGAGATCCACGGGTAAATGGTGCACGGTTTGCAGGTGCTGCACATCAATGCCGTTGATCATGCAAATGTGATGATGACATTTGCGGGTTAGGGGGCGATCGGCGACAACGGCCAGTTCATGGTGCTTGAGTTCATCAAATTCTGCCACCGCTGTCGGTGCCACACTATCTGGGTAAATCCAAATAAAGCCGTACTTTTCTTCCGTGGCATAGGATTGCAGCGTAGCCCCAGCAGGAATGTGATCCTGGCAAGGAATATCCTGGCATTGACCGTCGCCGTCAAAGGCCCAATGGTGAAAGAAACAGCGTACGTGGTTGCCGTCGACACTGCCAATGCCCAGGTCAGTGCCCATGTGGGGGCAATAGGCATCCAGGGCTCGGATGTTGCCGTCTTGACCCCGAAAAATGGCAATGCGTTGGCCACAGATGTCAAAGGATTTAACGGTTTCTTTGGGGATCTCTTTAGAGGCTGTGACCAGGTACCAGCCCCTGGCAACAATATCCCAGTTGTTAAATATGGTTGTCATGGTTATTTGTTTTCAATACGCTTATCAATCATTCGGGCAATTTTTCGGATAATCGTTTAAGTTGGCGGGCTGAGCGTCGCCAAAGCCCGCCAACACCCGATCCTGAAAAAATCTAAATAATGCTTGCCGCTGTGTGTGCAGATACCCCTCAATCGAAGCGTTTTGCATAATCGCCATGGTGCGATTGCTGGGCCACACATAATCTAAGGGGTCTAGATACGCTTGGTAGGAGGCCATGGCTTCCTGGTGGGTTTTATAACTGCGGTGTAAGCCCTCAGATTCTTCTGTGAAACAAGCCTGCATCATGGCTTTAGCGTCACCATCGTCCATGGAGAAGAGGGGCGATCGCAACAACTGATACACCTTGGGATACAACGCCGGATCATGCCAAAAGATGCCGTTGACGGCGACTGAAAACTGCTGATGGTCCCGCTGACAGCCACGAATGCCAAGGTTGGCCACGAATGCTTCAAATGGTGTGGGCTGCGGTAAACACTGGATCACCTCATGGGAAAGCAGCGTGGAACTATTAAAGTGAAAGCTCTCATCCATAAAGTGGTAGAACGAGATCTTGGCTGGAATCGGTGCATTCTCCTGGTCGTCATGGGTTTGGTAGTAGCGACTGAGCTGATGCTGCACCAGTTTGCCATTGAGGGTGCGCAGGCCGCGCACCGTGAAATACTGACAAGCGAGAAAACTGTTGCAGGCAGAGATGAGGCCAAAGGCCTGGAGCTGTAGTTGCTTCCACCAGCGTTTTAGCTGATTAGTATCTGCAAAAATCATGGTTTCGGTAAACGGTCCCCGCATGGGATAGCTAAAGAGCCGCTTACCCAATAGGGCCTGTTCCGTTTGGTCTGCCACGCTGCGAAACGCGCTGATGTGGGCGCGCTCCTGGGAAGATTCCAGGTCTAACATGTCGCAGATGGTGCGAAACCCATCGTGGGCATACAAAGCAGCGGCACTGGTCTGGTTAAAAAAGATGGTGGCAATTTCAGCGGAGATAATTTGAGTATAGTAGGCCACCCAATACAGCTGATTTAATACTGTTCTTTGGTACTCGCTGGCCTGGTGCCATAAAGGAGTGCCATACAGCAGTGAGAAGGTTTCAGGATTCCAATGGCTATCACGGCAAGCGTCATAGCTAAATGCCTGGCCAGCGTCATCTAAAAGCTCAGTATTATCTTGCTTTTGATTACGTTGATAGTTGATTTCTAATCGGCGCTGTAACGGGATGTTCAGTAATATGTTCCTGGGGTCAGATTGACTGTTACTTGGCTTGTTCTGCTTTTCTAGGTTCTCTTTATTGAGTAGCTGATCGGTATGATAATTTTTATCCATAATTAGCGGCCTCCTCGGCATTGAGGGGGGTGAACAAATCTTGGTCTGCGAGCTGGCTAACGATGCCATGGCTGGTGCTAGCCATGAGATGCTTTAAAAGCTGTAGCCGTTGATGGCTGTGATTCACAGTGTCTAACTGTTGCAAAATTTGGATACGTTGGGGGCGAGAAAGATGACCTTTTGTGGTTGCGATCGCAGCCACCACCCGCTGGGGACCTATGCGCACCATTTGCAAAAAAGTCGCCAGACAGTCCACAATGGCCGCTTTACTGTTGCCTGATATCTCAGTCTGATTTAGCAAGGTGACTCCGGTGCCATGGTGTCGTGCCTCCGCCTGCAGAAAACTTTGGAATAAGGCCCTCAGTGACGAGTCGGTACAGGCCCTGGCCAAGCTGCGATAGTGGGTTAGCCCCCACCCCTCTAACACGACTTGCAAAACAAATAGAAGAACGGTTTTGTCAGAACTCTCAACGATGCCAGAGAGTAACTGTAAAAACGGATCGTTGAGTTCTGTAGGAACTATTGCTGATGCAGCATAAGGCTGTAGCTGAGCCAAATGCATGGTTTCATCTGCCGCAAACAGACTATAGAGCATACGTTCTTGGGCACTGTCAGCCAGCAGCACCATCTTGGCCATATACCCCACACCAGCCTGCTCGATAAATAAAGACTCTTGTAATAATCCCCGGTTTAACTGTTGCAAAATGTGGTGTTGTTCGAGATCAGCAGACTCTTGAAAGATAGATACCCGATCCAAATTAAAAAAATTGGGCTGCCAATAGATAGACGAGGCGTTAGACCCATTGATGATCTCTCGTTCTCCTAGGGCAGCGGTTAATATGCGGTTTATCTTGTTATTTGCCGTTAATGTTGGCAGGTCAAAACCAGATACTTTTCTAAGGTTAGGTATGGTCATGTTACGCTCCTCCAATCTCCCCAGCTCAAAGCTTTTTGTCGATTGAGATGTTGGGCAAATTGAACGATTGATCGGTCTGCTTTTAGAGGTGTTTTAAAGTGAAATCGAATGCCCTGAAAGACTTGAATATCTCCGGTGGCAAAGTAGGCGGCGACCTGTCGAGTTATCCATAGAACAACTGGATTCATGAACCTGCCAGCAAAACGCTTAGGGGTAATTAATAGGGTCCAACCCTCGGTTTTTCCGCCTGGGGTAGGCCGTAGGGCAAACATAATGTGAAAGTGAAAAAAGTCTGGCCCGACGGTGACTGTGCCGGTGCTGCCATACCAGTAACACATCTTATAGGTCACTTCATTCTGATACAACGGACGAATGAGTTTAACAAACTTTGAGGCTTCCCCACCGCGGGTTGTGTTGTCTAAACATAGGGCATTGTCATTCAGCGCCTTGGCTTTAAATCGCACTGCTAGGGGCAAATTGTGAACTGAGTTAAAGTGATGGGCATCAATGGCGTTGATCATCAATACATTAGGGTGGCAGTTACGCTCAAAGCGATAGCTTAAAGCCGCATCACAATCCATACCTTCTAACTCAGGCACATACGGCGGTGGATATTTGGGAGTCTTACCGGTCCAAACCCAAATCATGCCGTAGTGTTCAGCCGTAGGCCATGGGCAAAGCTTTGCGTTAGCCATGATCGTGTGGTGTTGGCCACAGGCTGGAATCTCAATGCACTGACCATTTTGGTCAAATTGCCAACGATGCAGCGGGCAGCGAATAGTCTCACCATCGATCGTTCCCTGGGCCAATGCGGCCCCCATGTGGGGACAATGGCCGTCTAACACCACCACCTGGCGGGTGCGGGTGCGATATAGAACCAGTTCTCTTCCCATCAGGGTGAGGGACTGTGCCTGCCCTGGTTTTAAGCGATGGCATGGCAACGCCCAATACCAGCCTTCAACAAATCGATCAGAACGATTAAAGACAGGATTTTTCTCTTGCGTTTGCCCAGCGAGCTGATCAGTGTCATGGGCTGTGGTTAACGATTCGATATTCATAACAGCTAGGCCACTAAACAGCTAGGCCACTAATGTGTGATTGCGACTAAACCACATGCGGCGACCAGCAGCCGTCAGGTTTTCAACGCAGATTTCTGTCAGGCACACTAACTCATCCCCTTGACTATGATCTGGATTGGCTTGCTCAAAAAACTGGATATGGGGATCTGAGCGCCGTTCTGGTGGCACGGTTCCCAGAATAGGAGAGAGCTTTTGGGGCTGTGTAAACCGTACAATCCCAGATACTGGGTCATAGGTATTGCCAAATTGTTGTCGAGCGAGATTGTCCATTAACTGCTGCATGGGTTCTGGTGTGGGCTGATCATAGCGAGGATAAAATGTTTTCCAGAATGTGGGTAGGAGGCGGTAGGTGCGAAAGCCGGATGAAATCAGTAACCAAAAAAGACGTTTGTCAGGGTGACGCAGCTGATTGATAGCCTGAATCCAGGCTCGGGGTAAGGTGGCACTACTCCAAGCCGTAGGATCAACAATCGTGTCCCCAGAATAAACAACACTTAAAGGCTCCCCATTTACGATCACATCGTAAAGTCTTAGGGTGGAAAATCCTTTTAATTGATCCATATTGTCTTTGAGCAATAAAACCCAATTTTTATGGGCCAAATCCGTTGAAAATATGTCTGGTGTCACACCACTAAAATGGTGCTTGAGTAGACGATACATGGCTGCACGGTCGTCCGTCTTTAATTTTTGAATAGAAACCAGTTGGGAATGCATCATGGTTTGGAACTCAGGTGATTGCGTTACTCCCATTGGTGTAGTTAACGGGTGGTCTAGCCAACGGGATTAGCAAAGTTCTGCTGAGTGAAAACTTTGCTGTGTCTGTTTGAATTTAGCCTGATCTATTTGTGAATAGGCAATGAGGCTAATGAATGCATACCGTAGAGTGTGTGGTACTACGTAACGATGCGTAGTGAGGCGAAGTTATAGGCGATGTCACCCACAAGGTTCCTTATTTGGCAAAATTTGTGGTTAATCGGGCAAAAAGAATTATCTGTCATAAAGGTTTAATGAAATCAATCAAAATGCCCCGTACTCTTTCTGAGGGCTCGTTAGCTTAAGAATACTTTTGTCCCCTGTTTAATAATCCTATGTCGTCACAGCCATCTGTTCAGACGGGCCAACCATCGCAGCAACCATCCAAGCCACGTAGTAAGGGTAAAGCGATCGCAAGACTAATTTTGCTTGCACTTTTAGCGATGGGCACATGGGTGACCCTGTTCACCACCGGGGTGGTTACCTTGGGTGGGGTTCCCTACTCGATATTGATAAAAGTGTGGCGAACTCCAGCCACCCGCGCTGCTCTGTTGCGCAGAGATTCGTACGCATTACATGACCTCATGGATAACATGGGCATTGAAGCCGAAATCAAGAGGTACTACAGCAAGCGTATTAAAGACCCGGTGGAGTTAGACCAGCATATTCATCAAATCCTCTACGACCGGACCCGTTACGTGGGTGAGAACTATGTGGTGGTGAGAGGCAAGCTCATACCGAAAAGCTATGACATGGTTGAAGAATTGTATGAATGTCCCGAATGTTAGATTCCAGGGTTAGATTCAGGGATAATTATGCAGCAATCCATATCAAGGTGACTTAATCTGAGGAAAATCCTGGAGGATTAGCCGAAAATTACCTTTTTATAAAAGTTTCATAAATTCACCTACGGGTACTTAGTGCTTTTTCGAACGACTCGCTAGGTTAAGTACATTCCACATTACTTTCCTGTTTCCCGTCATGTACTCACTTCGGTCTGTCCAGGCTCGCCAAAAGTCCAATAAAACCATGGGCAAGGTGATTGTTGCGGGAGCCGTCGGTACGCTCATGGCTGTCGGTACATGGGTTGTGTTATTTACAACCGGGGTGGTGACCTTAGGTGGTGTTCCTTACACCATCCTCCTGAAAGTGTGGCAAAATCCGGCGGCACGCTCTGCACTCTTAGGTGGCGAGGAAACCGAACTCCATAATTTAATGGGTAGTTTGGGCATTGAATACGACATCAAAGAGTACTATCGCGATCGCATCCAGGACCCCGTTAAATTAGATCAGCATATTCACCAGATCCTCTTTGACCGCACAGGCTATGTTGGGGAAAACTACACCGTTAGGGGCCGCACCCTGGTCCTAAAAGATCCTAGCAAGCTTGAAGAGTTACGGAATTGCCCTAATTGTTAGTTAGTGAATTGGTTAGCTGGTTAATCTAAGATTTTATCGTCGCAGTAGTTTGGCCTTCAATTGATCAAACAGCAGTTTTGCTTCAGGTATCCCTAGAAGCATAGCGGCAGCAGCAAATATCCCTAAACTGACTGCTCCAGCTACACATAAGACCACTAAATTTACGAGAAAACCTTCAGTACCCAGCCAGGTTTCTAAACCCAAGCGACTTAACCAGGCAGCAGCCCCTGACACACCACTGCTGAGCAGCAGCAAACCTAAGGGCTGAGCCCACTCAAGCCAGGGCAGCCCGTTGATTTTGCGAGATAGCAGTATCAACAGTGCCACCATGGATACTAAGTTGACGCCTACGGTGGCTAACACCAAGCCGGGGGCTCCGTATCGGCTAATTAAAATAAAGTCCAGTAGAGCATTCAGCCCAATGTTGAACAGACTGATGCGAAAGGGTGTATCGCCATCGCCGAGGGCATAGAACACCCGCACCAAAACATCTCGCCCCAGATAGACAAACATGCCGACACCGTAGGCAATGAGTACTGATGTGACCAATTGGGACGCGTTTTTATCAAAAGCCCCCCGCTCATACACCACCCGCACCATGGGTAAGGCTAAGGTGATGAACAGGGCACTTAAGGGCAGCATGGTCAATGCTGTCAGCAATAATCCCTGACGGATGCGTTGTTTTAGTTCATCCCAGTGAATGGGGTCCGCTAACCGGGCAAAAATCGGTAAAAAGGGCACCAAAATAACATTGGAAATAATCCCTAGGGGAGTTTGCACCAGGAGATTGGCGTAGTCTAGCGCCGCAATGGTACCGGGTAAAGCCGCCGCAAAAAACAGATCCACCTGTACATTGATCTGCATCATGCCCGATGAAAAGGTAGCTGGTCCCAGGACATTGAGCACATCTTTAACGGCTGGATCCTGGGTATTAAATCGCAGCCGCAGTCGGCCCAGGCCCTGTTTCCAGAGCACCGGTACCTGGACTAACCACTGGAGCACTGCGCCGACCAGCGTGCCGATGGCCAGGGCCGCACCGCCCACGAGGGCATAGCCAGGTTCCGAAATTTTGTCCCCCAGGGTGAACAAAACAACCCCTAAAGAGACAATCA
The DNA here is from genome assembly GCF_011009555.1 of Adonisia turfae CCMR0081. Taxonomy (GTDB): domain Bacteria; phylum Cyanobacteriota; class Cyanobacteriia; order Phormidesmidales; family Phormidesmidaceae; genus Leptothoe; species Leptothoe turfae. The sequence goes on from NZ_QXHD01000004.1 coordinate 523,927, forward strand.
CGGCACTGCTAGAAAACAGGGGACTAATGGACGGTAGCCAATAGTGATCAGCCGCATTCAGGGTGCCAAAACCAATGCCGATGAGTCCGGCAAACATGGCCATGGGGGCCATAATGCGGAGCTGCAAAATGGCAATATCTCGGGTGATGGCACCCGCCTCTACGTTTTCGCTCAGCCGATTCCCCAATATGCCAATAATGGATGGGGCAAAGATAACAATGGCCAGGGTGACAAACAACAGGCCGATCCCGACTAAGGTTGTAATGGTTTCTACCAGCGGAGCGATTTCACTCTTTTTACGATTAGCGACGCCTCGCACAATAGCGCTGTGGAAGGGGCCATTAATGCCCCCCAACAACACCAATAAAAAACCAGGGATAGCGTAGGCTAGACCATAGGCATCGGCCACGGGTCCGACAGCAAATGTGGCAGCAATGGCCTGGGTTCTGACTAAGCCAAAGACTTTGCTAATTAATGTTGCGATCGCAACAATGCCGGCAATACCAGCTAAAGAACGTTTTGTCACTGGACCCTCAACATTGAATACTCAACTATGGCGTGTTGTGGAGCCAAGTACAAATTGATCAGTGACAATGGCTGACCCAATTTTATGACGACTACGTTTCAAGCCCTGTATAAAAGATAATTAAATCTGTACTAAAGAACAAAACTGTAGTGAAGACAAAAACCACCCTGCCCTTCTGCCAGTTTGCATTCCAAGAATTTCACAGGAATTAGAGATTAACAAGTTTTGCACCACAGTTCAATACGTAATTTTACGGGGGCTGACCGTTGAACAGCAGAAATTCGATAGAGGCTCTGGGGGCCTAAATTTTCGAAAAAGCGACCTGGGCGGTCTTTAGGGTGGTTTACCCCCCTACACTGAATTCATCTATTATTTGTTGTTGAACCTTATTTCTGATGAGTCCCATCCAGGTCCATACCTTTCCCCCCCTATTAGAAGGCAGGCTAATCAAGCGCTATAAGCGGTTTATGGCCGATATTGAACTGGCGTCAGGAGACATTGTTACGGCCCATTGCCCCAACACAGGCCCGATGACGGGGGTTTGTCACGTCAATGGTCGGGTCATGGTGTCCCAGAGTGATAATCCCAAACGCAAGCTTGCTTACACCTGGGAGCTAGCGGAGGTCAATGACAATGGGCCTGTTTGGGCGGGCGTGAATACGGCGTTACCGAATCGTGTGATTCAAACGGCCCTTAACGAACGCATTTTTGACCAACTGGGTGCTTACGACACGGTTAAGCGGGAAGTCCCCTACGGCACCAAAAGTCGAATTGATTTTTTACTCACCACTGACGACCGACCGATATACATCGAAGTCAAAAACTCCACCTGGGCTCAGGGGCAGCTTTGCCTGTTTCCCGACACAGTGACTACCCGAGGGCAAAAACACCTACGAGAACTCACCGCACTATTGCCGGAATCCCGAGCCGTGATGCTGTACTTCATCAACCGAGGCGACTGTGATCAGTTTGCCCCTGGTGATAGTGCAGACCCTGACTATGGTCAGTTGTTGAGGGATGCGATCGCAGCAGGTGTGGAGGTATTACCATGCCGATTTGATATTTCTCCAACCGGTATCGACTACATCGGATTGGCTGAACTAGTGCTATAGCGCAAAACATTTCAAAACATTTAAATATGCCGCAAATGGAATGCATATGAACTTTTTTAGAGATTGTGCGTAGATGTTATGTGCTTTTTGATACGAATTTTCCGTGGCAATGGCTACCTTTTTGCAAAGAAATTGATTCTTATCTTTTGGCAAACTTTTCCCCACAGAATCCACAAGTTTTCCACAGGTAGGCGGGGGTTTTCCACAAGTTTTCCACAGGTTAGAACGAAAGATAAACCTGTAGCTCCAGTTCTGGGGATAGCAACGTGAATCTAACAATTATGAGAAAGAGTCGATTTAAGACAAAGTAATGTTAAGAAAAAAGCTGAAAACCCTATTGACTTCGTTCTTTTAAAAATAGTGATTGTGAGATGCTCAATCATATTGACGTTGACAATGCCTCTCGCCATTAGCAAAATTATTTGACCACCACCGGGTTATCACGGTCCCAACGACATGCGATTTTGACGTTCACAGTGTTTTCAATGGGATTGATGATTTCTTGCTGCCCTCCTGCAGTTACATTCCGTGCATTCTCAGGACGGACGTGCTGCAACTATTGAGGTTTTCCCATCCATGAAAATTACTGTTAGTATCCTGGCGGAGATTCCTGAAGAACTCCATGAATCCTTAAAGGGCTATTTGGAGAATCATCCTGCATGGGATCAAGATCGGGTATTTTCGGCAGCGCTGTCGTTATTCCTTCTGCAAAACGGTGACAGCGATCGTCGAACGTCCAAAGTTTATCTAGATACTCTGTTCAATTACGCTGCCTAAGAAGGGGTATTTGGGTGAATGGGGCCTACTGATTTAAGAGAGTTGTCTAACTCCAACGATTAACAAACAATAGAGCTATTTTCCTTTGTCAGTGAGGTGTTTTATCGCATTTACCTTCCTGATAAAGGGAAATAGGTTGATCGATGTCAACAACTCGAATTCAGAGGTATTAGACGATCTAGCTGCACTCTTCTGGAATGATAATTCTCGGAGTAGAAGGCTCTTCAGCCCTTATGGCCTAAGAGTTTTGGGTATATTAGTATCATGCAATAGTTTTTAGCTCTATCCATGGCTGAGCCCTCTGCCTACCCCAGTTCGCGTCCTTTGACTAGCCAATCTGCCCAAGAATTACAACAGGTTTTTCAGCAGATTACTCACCACAGTTGTCCCCATCACTACAACTTTCATATGCATACCCATTGCTCCGATGGGAAGCTTAGTCCTGGTGAGCTGATGGAGCAAGCTATTAGTCTTCAACTTAAGGGATTTTCCATTACGGACCACCATACGATTCAAGGCTATAAACAAGCCTGTCAATGGTTGGAAAATTGGCGTTGGAAGCACCCGTCAACTTGGTCGGCCAGTCATCAGGCAAAACTACCCAGGCTTTGGTGTGGTGTTGAAATTACATCTAGCTTGCTGGATGTGGATGTCCATATTCTGGGCTATGCGTTTAATCCAGAACATGCAGCCTTCAAGCATTATTTGCAAGGGGGATCTCCCAGCGGGAATGACCGGGATGCCGCAGTCGTCATCCGGGCAATTCAAGCGGCTGGAGGGGTTGCTGTTTTGGCCCATCCAGTGCGATACCGCCGCCCCCCTGAAGAGCTGATTCCAGCTGCCGCCGCCTTGGGCATTGATGGTGTGGAAACGTATTATGCCTACGACCACCCGCCTGAATGGCGACCGACACCCAAAAAAACAGAACGTGTGCAAGGGCTGGCAGATACCTATGATCTGCTTAGTACCTGTGGCACGGATAGTCATGGGATGACACTGACGCGTCGAGTTTAAGCATCGCGGTTCTATTATTCCGTTGCCCCAGGACTCTGCTCGTTACTATCTGGTGGTTCGTTAGGACTATTATCTGGTGCGGTAGAATCTGGTTCGCTGTTTCGTACGATTTCTAAGAGTTCTTCGGCACTTTTGCAAGCCTCAGCGTCGTAGTTGACGATGAGCTCAAAGGGATAGCGAGTGGCTTGTTCCGTAGCCGGAAATTCGCTATTCATCAGGGTGTCTATGGCTACCTGGTTAAGGTAGTCGTAGCCTGTGCTACGTAAGACTTTCGGATTGCTGGGGGTGCCGTCTGGAGCTACTAAAATACCCACTTCGCCATTGGTGGGAGGATTTTGAGCACACAGGTTAAAACTGGCATCAAGGTTTAGTTCTCCGATTTCTGCGGTTTCCACAGCTCCATCCATAGCGCTGTCAGTTTGCGCTTCCCATGCTTCGTAATTGTCTGCTATTTCTTCTGGAGTGGTGCTTTCAGCATCATAATTAAACTTCGCCTGTAGCCGCTCCAGTTGTGTGGGCTCGTCTGTGGCTTCTGGATTAGCCGCTACCTCTGTATTCTCGGTATCCTCAGATGTTGCTTCCTGGTCAGACTGTTCAGGCAGCTCAGGCAGTCCTTCATTGGCTTCAGTTTGCTCCGCTGCGGCCTGTTCAGCTTGCTGTTGTTCCAGTTCGAGTTCTCTCGCTAACGTGTCCTGGTCTGTATCGATCTCGGGCACCACACTGGGCGGTGGTGCTGGAATGGTAATCGTCGTCGTTTTGCGATCGCGACTTTGACCCGATTGTGTAGGCGTATCTCGAATGGAAATATTGGGCCGTGGAATGTAGGGATTCTGGAAAGGGCGGTTGCGCCTCAGGGTATTGGGGGAGCTGAGGGATGGATTCGTTGTGCGATTGCTGCTGGAGCGATTAAAAATATTTGGCCGCGTAAAAATATTAGAACGGTTAAGGGAACTTGCATTGGGCAAGTTATTGATGGAAGGGCGCGAATTAATATCAGGAATGGCCGGTAGTCGTGAACGATTGAAATCAGGCAGTCGGCCCTGCTCCGCCGGAGATAGGGTTACCAGAGGGACAGTGCGAGGTGCATCTGCCACCTCTTCTTCACTAAAGGCGGCGAAGGATGCTGAGGAAAAACGAGGCATAGCCGCAAACAGCACACCATGGAAGCTCAGGGAGGCAATCGCAGCCACACCGTAGGGACTGGTGACGAGTTCCTTGAGTTTACGCAGAGTGGTTTTGACCAAAGCTGGGCGCTGGGGAGATAGCTCAGGAGAGTTAGACATGGCACGTTGAGAGCACTATTCCCAAGTGCAATGGGGCACTTGGCTAATCAGTAAGAAAAAGTCAGGAATCTAATAGATCTGCACTGGGTCTGAATACTGGGATCAGCATAGACAATTTAGGGAAAAAGTGTGGCATGGGTGGCCAGTTGCGATCGCTCTTATGGTGTTTGCACGCCGCCTGAAGGTTTATCCTGCGTTTCCCCAGCATCAGCCACGTTGGTGGCACTAGACTGCTGATCTAGAGAAGGCGCAGGTGCTGCAGAGGGGGGCAGGGTATCCGTCACCAAACGTCCGGTACGTTTACCGCCAGATAAGCGTCTCAGGAGTTGGGGCGTCGGATCGTGCATTAGGTAGGTAACCGTATCTCCTGGTTGCCAGGTCCCTTGCCCTAAAACCACATCTAGCTTGCCATTGCGCTGCACGGTAATAGGCAGCAAATCACCACTGGTAATCAATTTGTTCAGTTGCTCGCGCTGTTTTTCAAAATCCTCATTTTGCAGTTGGGTGGTTTTTAATTCAGCGGCGTCATCTTTTAAATATGTATTCCAGGTTTTGATGGCAAGAGGTGTCGGCCTAACCTTACTCCCTTTGCCATTGGCTTTTGGTTCCGTTTCCTTGTCGCTGCGGGGCAATACCGCCAAAACACGGGGGGGCTGAAATTCTTCAGCGGCTCTTTCGGCCACCACCGAATTCACTTCTCCATTGGTCGTTAGGGCTAAAAAGGTACCAATGGAACTGAGCCCTGCTTCATCCAGCAGTTCGGCGTCCAAAGCACTGCTCAAATAAACCCGGAGGCCATCTTGTTTAGCCAGCTCGCACGCCTCTTCATCGGTATCAAACATGACGACTGATTCCCCCTGCTGGTTAAATAATCGCCCGACCAAACGACCCACAGGGTTACACCCTACGATCACCACACCAGTGGCATCGGCTTGGGTAATGCCTAGAAATTTTGCCACACTACGGGCCGTCAGTCCTTGGATAAAGACAGTCATGATGATGGTCAGAAATACCAAGGCTTTAATGGAATCACCACCGTTGATGCCCCGATCGGTGAGCAAAATTGCAAACAAGGAAGCAACTGAGGCCGATACGATGCCGCGGGGGGCAATCCAACTGAGGAAAATCTTTTGCCGCCAGTTGAGATCACTATTGAGGGTACAGGCATAAATATTGAGGGGGCGTACCAACAGCATCAGTGCCAAAACTGTGAATACTGAGCCCACACCTAAAGCAAACACACTGTCAATGGACAGGTCTGCGGCCAGCAAAATAAATAAAACCGAAACAGAAAAGACGGTTAGCTGGCCCTTAAATCTGCGTAATAGCCGTTCATCTGGCACCGATAACGCCCGTAAGACTAGACCAGCGGTGACGGCGGCCATTAATCCAGATTCGCTGCGCACTTCTTGGGCCAGTCCAAACAGACCCCATACGCTAGCCAGCACCACCAGGTTACGCAATTCTTCTGACAAAAAATCGGCGCGTTTGAGAAACTGCCCTAGCAAAGCACCGCCCACACCGCCAATGACAGCACCAATACTGAGCCGCTGGGCCAATCCACCCACAATGAACCCCACATCGGTGTCACCGTTGAGCAAAATATCAAGGACGACGACGGCTAAAATGGCCCCCACCGGATCAATCAGTACGCCCTCGCCTTCTAAGATAGTGGCAACTTTTTTCTCCACCTGCACCTGACGTAGCAAAGGGGTGATTACCGTTGGCCCCGTAACCACCACCAGCGAACCATACAAAAAAGCCAGGGGCCAGGGGAATTCACCAAACCAGTGGGCTGCCATGCCACCCCCCAGCAAGGTAATAAACGTACCGATGGTAATTAAATTACGTAGACTGCCAGATACCTGGCCCAGTTCTTTGAGTTCTAAATTGAGGCCACCCTCAAATAAAATCAGCGCAACACACAGAGAGACAATAACTTCTAACCCTGACCCCAGCACCTTAGGGTCAATGATCTGCAATGTGTCAGGCCCTAAAAGCACCCCGAAACTGAGTAGAAAAATAATGCTCGGTAACCGCAAATATTCAGCGACAACCTGGGCTGTGATACCAGCTAGGACCGCTAATACAATTTGCAGAGTGATATCAAACGGGGTTGCCATTGGCTAGATTTAAAAGGGGGGCCTCATGGATGGGGCCTAAATAATAAAATGTCACTATGGGTAGGCTGATGGAGTAACGGTGATAGCTTGTATCAGCCCAGAAAAGCATTCAAATCCTTAATCTAACATCTAACGTGTGAGGGAAACGGTCAGAATATAGCTGACCTCCCAGTGTATAAGCGTTACTGGCCAAAAAAAAGGGTGGACCAAGGCCACCCAAATCACAGGAGTTATAAGGAGATACGACAATCCGACCGCCGGTAACATACCAAGGTCGAATGCCATGTTGGGTAGCAACTTTTAGCATACGAAAACTGTAGACAATCTACGGGAATTCGTTGCTAAAAATTGCTACCCACGCATATATCTTAATGGGAGTTTTTTGAAAACGGTAAGTTTATGGAGAAAGCTGTAAGATTTTTTTTTCAATAGATAGTATTGATCGTAAATAAAATTACAACCTGTATCAACTCTAAAATCGATCTTAACAATCAGTCGCATTCCTGAAAGTAGTGGCTATTTTGGGAATAGGAAGAATGTAGTCGACCGCTGCAATGCCTAAGGTTCTTGAGCTGGTTAGAATGAAGCTCACAAGGCTTGGCTTAGGTGCCACAAGGCTTGGCTTAGGTGCCACAAGGCTTGGCTTAGGTGCCACAAGGCTTGGCTTAGGTGCATTTATAGACAAAGGTCTCGCATTAACTCCAGTTCTTAACGCCCCTTCTTTTCACACTAGTGTTGCGCTATCGCCAGTTTTTTAAGGATCGAGCCCTGCGCTCCCAAAAGCTAGTTCAAAAGATAGATTTGAGCGAGGTCTACCCCTGCCCGACCTGCCGTCATCGAGGCACGATTAAGGAGATCACTCTGACTGAAGCGTTTGGTTGCGATCGCTGTCAGCAAATCTATGTGATTCGAGATGGTGGCTTCGGTCTAGAACAGCTATCAGGAGCCCATCCATATCGTCGCCTATGGCGTTGGACAGGTCATCAATGGAAGCAATATAGCCAGTTACCTGCATCTAGTTGGCTAGGGTTGCTGGTAATCATAGCTATATTGCTGGCTATCTCAGGATTTTGGCTGCTCCTGTCCACATCATTTAGGATTTTGGCTGTATTACTAGCCGGTTTAGCGGGCGGCGCTATTTTGACATCACGCCGTTGATGGTAGCCGGTTGCCTGAGCGGCGCTATTTTGACATCGCGCCGTTGATGGTAGCGGTTGCCTAAGCTAACTCAATAAAGCCGCCTGTACATCTTCTTGCTTGGGTATTTTGACCTTGGTGGCCAGCCCCAACTTAGAGAGCAGTTGAATCGTCATCCAGGTGACATCAATTTCCCACCACTTAAGGCCATGGCGAGCTGAGAACTGGAAAGCATGATGGTTATTGTGCCAGCCTTCTCCGTAGGTGACGACAGCCACCCACCAGCAGTTGGTGGAGTAGTCGTTGGATTCGAAGGTTTTATAGCCAAACTTGTGGGTGGCGCTGTTGACAAACCAGGTGCAGTGGTAAACCGCAACGAGACGTACAAAAATGCCCCACAGGACAAAAGACCAACCACCGATGACATACAGCAGCAAACCCAAAGCAACCTGCATTAGCAAAAAGTAATTTTCGCAGAACAGATAGAACGGATCCCTAGCAATATCTTTAGTCAGCCGGGGAACGTCACCATCAGCGGGCACTTCATAGAAAATCCAGCCCATGTGGCTCCACCAGAAGCCCTTGGTAGAGCTATGGTGGTCAACCGGCTGGTCAGAATGGGCATGGTGATGCCGATGCAGGCCAATCCACTCAATGGGACCATGCTGACAAGCTAGACTGCCGCAGAAGACAAAAAAATACTCCAGCCACTTAGGTACCGTAAAACTACGGTGGGCCACCAGACGATGCCACCCTAAGGTAATTCCTAAACAACCTGTCACCCAATGTAAAAAGAGCGCTACCGCTATAGCGCTCCAACTAAAGTTTGAAGGTAAGAATGCCAATAGGGCAATGCTGTGTACAGCGACCATAAAGATCGCTGTAGGCCAATTAATAGGAGGTTTTGGAACGTTTGCAACAGTCATGTAAAAATCTCAGCGTTAACGTAGGGGCCAACTTGCGTCACAATTAGAGCCCGCGTCATTAGCCCAGGAAAGCGAGTGAATAGCCTGAAGACACTGCAGCCGACAGAACAAGCACTATTTTCGATTTTTTATGCAATTGACTCCCAGGTCAAGAAAAATGTTGCTCGAATCTTGGCAGCGTTTCGACAACATAAGGTGGGAACGCACCATTTTTCAGGGGTTTCAGGGTATGGTCATGATGATTTGGGACGGCAAACTCTAGATCAAGTGTTTGCTACTGTGGTTGAAGCGGAAGCCGCAGCTGTCAGGGTGCAGTTTGTCTCCGGAACCCATGCCATTACCTGTGCCCTTTTTGGGGTGCTGCGACCTGGTGATGAACTCCTGGCGGTTACTGGCGCTCCCTATGACACCTTGGAAGAAGTCATCGGTGTGCGAGGCAATGGCCAGGGGTCACTCAAGGATTTTGGTATTAGCTACCGGCAGATGCCCCTCACCTCTGAGGGAGGTATTGATTGGTCTGGTTTGGCCACAGCGATTCGTCCCAATACCAAAATGGTGTTGATTCAGCGGTCGTGCGGCTATAGCTGGCGCAGCAGCCTGACTGTCGACGAAATTGGTCAAATTGTCCGGGCGGTCAAAGCCCAAAACCCTGACACCGTTTGTTTGGTCGATAACTGCTATGGCGAGTTTGTAGAGACCCGTGAACCCACGGCAGTGGGGGCAGATCTGATGGCGGGTTCGCTGATCAAAAACCCCGGCGGTACAATTGTGACCACAGGGGGATATGTAGCTGGACGCGCTGACCTGGTGGAAGCCGCCACCTGTCGGCTCACTTCGCCAGGCATTGGTAGCTCTGGTGGGTCTACGCTGAATCAAAATCGATTGCTTTTCCAGGGGCTTTTTCTAGCACCGCAAATGGTGGGTGAGGCCTTAAAGGGCAATTACCTATTGGCCCATACATTTAGTCAGCTAGGCTATGCCGTGAATCCAGCGGTCGATGCGCCTCAGCGGGATGTGATTCAAGCGATACGTTTGGAAGACCCCGATAAACTGGTGGCTTTTTGCAGAGCAATTCAGCAGCATTCCCCCGTGGAAGCCTATGTGGAGCCGGTACCTGCTGGCATGCCGGGATATGACAGTCAGTTAGTGATGGCCGGTGGTACCTTCATTGATGGCAGTACTTCGGAGCTTTCAGCCGATGGACCTTTGCGCGAACCCTATGTGGTTTATTGCCAGGGAGGCACCCATTGGACCCATGTTGCGATCGCCGCCGAAGCCGCCGCCGCCGCCATCGGTTCTGCCACTTAACCTGCCAATTCAATTGTTACAATAGCTACACATAGTTACCCATCAGTACTCACCAGCGCCCCCATGATTACCGTTGCACTACCGAAGGGCTCATTGCTCAAA
>NZ_QXHD01000004.1:534244-543864 GCF_011009555.1 Adonisia turfae CCMR0081
GCCGCTGTATTGCCTATCACACCATCGAAAACCGTAGTGAGCAGCTGCCATCTCATGTGGCCAACCATCTAAATAACTGGGTTGCCGGTTGCGACATTTGCCAGGACGTGTGCCCCTGGAATCAGCGCTTTGCCAAACCTACGGATGTGGCTGAATTTGAACCCTATCCTGGCAATGTGGCTCCTAAGTTAAAGGACCTGGCCAACCTGAGTGACGAAGAATGGAATCAGCAATTTCCCGCATCAGCCCTCAGACGCATTAAACCGACCATGTGGCGACGCAATGCAGCCACAGCGTTAGCAAACCAGGGTGAATAGATTGAGTTTTGAATTTTGAGTTATTAGCCTTTGAGTTGAGGCAACCATATTAAAAGGCTACCAACTCAAAACTACTCCATTTTTAGATAACTAGCTTTGCCGAAGCCTCAGTCAACACATAGGCATAGTCTGAGTTTTCTAAAGCAGTATGGACTTCGTCGTAGTTAGCGATGAGATCTGAAAGTCTTTGATGCACTAATTTTATGGAGTACTGAACCCGCTTACGCTGCTGTAGCGATAAGAAACGACACAGACGCTGGGCTACTGTGTCGTGGACGTTGGGATCTAACAGATCAGTTTCATAGGTGATCGTCAGATGCGGTACCTGGCCAACAATGGCAGCTTCAGAAATGCGTTGCTCATCTAGCTTTTTGAGGGTGGCAATCAAAGCTGTAGGGTTAATGTGACGACTACCAGGCTGTTGGGCCTTAAGAACTGCAATCCCATGGCGCATTAAATCTCGCCGCCGCAGATGAATGACCTTATACCCCTGGTCGTAGAGGATGGCCATAAACCGAGAGGGTTCGCTCATACCATGGGTCTTAATCAGATCTGCTGCCGATAGTTTGAATCCGAACAGATAATCGGGACAAGCCAATCCATGGCGCTGAATATGCCGTAACGGGAAAAAGTGTCGCTGTTCTAATAGCGGTTCCATGGTCCACGTCGATGGCAAGGAACCATAGCGAGTGTCGGTCACCACCTGACGTAGCAAATCCGTCACCATGCGCCCACCGCTAAAGTCTTCGCCAAACAACACAAAGCGATGGGATGGTTGAGCCGTTAGATTGCGCTGACCGCGATTTATCAGACCCTGAAGCTGATGGGCAAACCAAGAGGAATAGTGTGTAGATGGCATGTTCTGTCATGATCGCTAACCCTGAGAGGTCTTAGTATTCCCTGAAGAGCTATTCCAATCAATTGCAGCGAAATTTTACCTTCCCATTGAATAGCATGATTTATACCCCATAAAGTACGGAATTGCCTATCCATAGATGTCTTTCAATAGATAAAAATAGGGTCAAACGAGAGAGTAGGATTGTCTATACTGTCTCTCCGCTTGCCATGAGTTTGCTTCGTACCCCGCTTTACGATTTGTGTATTCAAAACAAAGCCCGCATGACTGACTTTGCGGGCTGGGAAATGCCGGTGCAGTTTAGCGGTATCAAGCAAGAACATGCCGCTGTACGTAATCAGGTGGGCATCTTTGATATTTCCCACATGGGGAAATTCATTTTGACTGGGGATCATGTTTTGCGATCGCTACAGCAACTCGTTCCCTCAGATTTAGACAAACTCTCCCCTGGCAAAGCACAGTACACCGTATTGCTTAATCCCCAGGGCGGCATCATTGATGATCTAATTATTTATGACGAAGGTGAACAGGTCACTCTCATCGTCAATGCCGCAACAACTGATAAAGACAAGACATGGCTACTTGAACATCTAGCCAATGTCGAACTGCACGATAATTCCCAAACCCATGCCCTAATCGCTGTACAGGGTCCCAAAGCAGTAGAAACTTTACAGAAAATCACAGATATTGACCTCAGCGTTATTCGTCGTTACAACCACGCCTATGGCCAGGTGCTGGGACACAAATCGTTCCTTGCCCGCACAGGCTATACCGGTGAAGACGGGTTTGAAATAATGGTAGAGGCTGACGGTGCTACTGCTATCTGGCAAGCGCTACAAGAACATGGCGCTGAACCCTGCGGTCTGGGGGCAAGGGATACCCTGAGACTAGAAGCATCCATGGCCCTTTACGGTCAGGACATTAACGATGAAACCACACCGCTAGAAGGGGGGCTGAGCTGGTTAGTCCACCTAGATAAAGTGCCCAACTTCATCGGTCGAGATAGTCTTGCCCAACAAAAGGCGGATGGAGTCACCCGTCGTCTGGTGGGCCTACAGCTAGAAGGTCGCAATATTGCTCGTCATAACTATCCAATTATTCAGGATGACAAACAAATAGGTATTGTTACCAGTGGCACCCTATCTCCCACACTGGGATATCCAGTGGCACTGGCCTATGTCCCCATTGAACTCGCTAAAGTGGGCACAGTAATCAATGTCCAAATCCGTCAGAAAACAGTACCTGCTACCGTAGTCAAAAAACCTTTTTACAAAGCATCAACATAGAGAGCTAGTGAGAAATAACTAAGGATTTCTGATGACGGGTTACGACATCCTAAGCTGCGGCAAAATACAGTCAGTAATCAGCGGAGCAAGCTCAATTACATAATCCTCCGCCATAATCGGTATCCACTGGAGCTCAACAATTTCATTAGATGCCGTAGGAGTACCAATCAAATCCCCTTGAAACACAGTGGCCACCAGCTCAGTGTCAGCTTCATTGGCAGCCGTTGTCACATATTTACCAAGGAGCTCAATAGTGCCAGGGGCAATCTCACAGCTTAGTTCTTCCCGAACCTCTCGCTGAATAGCCGCTTTCGCATTCTCACCCGGCTGGAACTTACCACCGGGAAACATAAACTTGTGGGTATTTTTTTTACGGACAGTGAGCAGCTGTTGGTTCTCAACAACTGCATAGGCAACAACATGGAGTACAGATTGAGGCATTCGATTCCTCGGAGCTGAAAGCCTTATTATACAAAGCTTTTTCTTGCCCTGAATATAGATAACGTACAGATTACGTCCGCTATTCTCCAAAGTCGGGCATTGATGGCATGGTAACCTGGTGGATGTAATGCTTTGCTACCGTAGAGACTGAATCCCCTGCTATTTCTGCAGCCTGGGCTACGGTCCAGTTCTCGGACTCGATACCGTGACTGATCAGGGTATGACGTGTGGTGTACAGAGGACGATGGGGGACCTTGGCTAGCTGTAGCGCTTTATTCCAATACCGCTTAGCAAAGGATGATGCGTTGATAACCCCGCCCTTTGGGGCAGTAAATACTAGATCATTCGGATTATTCTCCTCTCGTCGCCTTTGGAGCATTGCCAGGGCTGGAGCCGATAGCGCCAGCGTCCGAACCACTCCGTTCTTTGTCCCCTTTCTAATTGCCGGACCATGACCACCACGTCGTACTATCGCCTCTTGAATAATGATGGTTTGTGCCTCTAGATCTACTGATGACCACCGCAGCCCTACCGCTTCACTTGGCCTAGTTCCCGAACAAAATAAGAACAGAACAAAATCAGCATAATGATCTAAGAACTCAGTGGTTCTGAAAACTTCCAGTATTCGCTTAATCTCGTCAGTGGTAAACGGTTCTCGCTTATTCTTTTGTCGAGTAGAATTTTTGAGAGGAGAAATGTCTTTAAAGTAATCCTGGGTTGTCTGGCCATGTTTAACAGCCCATCGAGAAAACTCTTTATAGGTATAGAGACAATTGTTGTAATTGTATCCAGTCAGTCGTTTTTGTAATGTGCCACAAAAACGCTCAGCATCTTGAATACTTGAGATCGTCCCAAACCGCTTTAAATCATTCCGACGAGTCCGGTACTAGTTGCCCGCTGTGTGCTCTGCTAATCCATTTTGCACTTTCCATCGAACGAACTTTTCAAACAAACTACTATCCAGCCTTCCGCCATCGGGATTAAACCGATACCGGGTTAACGTGGTATCGAACTGTTCTAGGGCAATGTCAATTTGAATTTTTGCGGCCTTCGCTTCAGCCGCCGCCCGATTGATCGGCGTATCGGGCAGACCCACAGCCAGCGAGTAACCACGACTTTGATAGGTCCATCGCAGCCTGAGCATGCCATTGCGATTATGTACAGCTACTGAGCCTTTTTTGTGTCGCTTACTCAACTGTCCTATAGTACACCTGTGGAAAACTACCCTCGTTTTGTTACGGCTTGTAACGCATTCTCAATAAGGATCGGCTGATCACTTGCCTGATCACTTGCCGATCACTTGTGCTGATCACTTAAAGTGATCGAGATCACAACAAGTTAGTATATTTTTTTACATAATTTTTGCGGCGTTTGAATGCTTTGAATGCCCTACTTGTGATCTGGATCACTTCAAGTGATCAACTGATCAGCGATTTTGGTCATTTCTACTAAGAAAAAAATGCGATTTTTGCTGATCAGTTGATCACTTGGCACTCAATCAATTGCTGGGCATGGATTTCAACAACTGATCAGCAAAAAGTGTCCTAAGAGTCAAACAGTCAGTTGATCACTTGTATTTCTGTTAAGTGTCACAAGGTAGGTTTGACTGTACAAAATCCCTCAATTCCCCCACGTAGTAAGAGAAGTAGCGGTTTTTATTGAATCTGTCTCGATTGATTCGTCCCGTTGCCCATAGCTCCCGTAGCAACCGCCTAGTTGTATTAGGGGTTATGGCTAGGAATTCTGATATTTCAGGGGCTGACCACGGAATACCTACCCGATCATCTTCGTTAAGCCACAGCCTGATCCGTTCTTCCTGGTTGGTCGTGTCTTCCACTTCTCCATCAGCATCCTGATCGCCCAATAGCTGATAACTGAAGTCACTATCATCAAAGGCAAACACATACTTACCCGGCGGTTTACCGAGTCGTGTTTTCTCCACAGCCAGGACTCGACGGTAAGGACCATCCATCCGCAGCGCCCACACTTCCGAAACGCTGTTTTTAATGGCAGTTGTGCCCCTAACCCCACCCTGGGCGTTGCTGTGGTGGATGACGATAACACAGGTATCGAACCGCTCTGCAATGTCCCTCAAGTGGAGCAATGGTCTAGCGTATTCAGTGTCTTTCTCACTGCACAGACTTTCTTTATTGATGGTGCTCAAACTGTCGATAACCACCAGCTTGGGGCGTTGTTGCTCGATGTAGGTGGCCAGCTGTGGCAATGCAGCTGATGACCACTCACTGAGGATCTCCAAGGGTGCCTCATCAGCAATATTTCTAATATCCATACGTTCAGAGGTGACCAGGCCCGGTTCATCTGTCTGAACCAGCAGCGCTGGACCTTTCTCTATCGGGTAGCCGTTCCACGAGCCAGTTGAAACAATGGCTTCAAAAATTTGATAGGTAAATAGCGTCTTCCCGGCTCCACCATCCCCATGGATTAGCAACGTCGTCGAAGCAGGAATCCAACCAGGGATAAGCCATTTCATCCGACCCTTGTTCTTTTTTCTGAACTCTTTGATCGATAAGGGCTGGACTGGCTTCTGGTTAACCAGTGCCTTAATGTAGGCTTCCTGAAGCTGAGAGTAGGAGCGATGATAACGCTTGGCGATCGCTTGCAGTTTCCATAGACGTAGACCCTCATCAACGATATTTTCTTCAACCCATTTCACCTGCTGGATGGCTGCGTTAAACTCGTCATCATCGAGGTTTGTGCCATTGGCAGATTGCAATATATCGTTTGCAATTGCACGCACAATATCCAACGGCAAAGCGTGAGCAAACGCTATCTGAGCCAGGGCAGCGTCTTTAAACTTAGCCCCGACGACCACACCTAGTGTGTCATCGAAAAGCTGTCGATCTCGCTCAGAGCGGATCGAGTCAATTATGTCTTTATGCATGGCTATTTCTCAGTTTTGTGTACGTATCAAAATCGCTCAAACCATTGGTAATAGAGGGTTTTGAAGTAGACGTACATTGAGAAATATGTAATAATACTGATAGGGTACATTCATCGTTCGAAAACTTAATTACATTTACTGGCGGTTCCTTCCATGTGGGGAGGGAACCGCTTTTTAGTGCCACCGTTCAGAGCGTGAACGGTGGCAAAATGCATTCGGGGTGAGTAGTCGCCAACCGCACACCCTTAATGCAGTCGATAAAAGTACACGTTAAACGTAACTGTTTAACGTGTACTCGTGGAGTATACTATGGACGAATACCGAAATGAAGAGGCCCGTACATTGAAGTCTCTAAGAGAGGCAGTTCCTATAAGCCAAGTGGTTGCAGCTGTTGCTATTAACGTAAGGCCAGCTACGCTAAGCTCCTGGGAGAACGGTAAATCTGTTCCACGTCTTCCCCTTGAAGACTGGTGCAAATTGGCTGAACTCTATGGCGTTTCGATAGATGAGCTTCGTGATGCAGTAGCAAAATCTCAACAAAAAAGCGGGAGGTAGTCCCGCTTTAAATGGTTTATTTAGCAATACATTTCACTCTTGGGAGGTGATCGACATGTTCAACAGCGTAGCTGAGTCAGTATTCCAACCCCGCCTCAGCTACACCTAAAGCCAGTTCCAAGTAAACCTTAAAACCAGACATACCAATGATAGATGATCAACCAGTATCAGATCGTCAAGGCTTTGTAGTAGCCATCTTTGAAATCAAAGACAGAGTTTGGGATTCCACTCTACAAAGCGTTGTCATCAAATTACATTCTCAGGGATGGACCTATCAGAGAACATCGCCCCCCCATTGACAGGATTAAAGCCTGCTGAGGTGGCATACCATGGTGTTCGAGGAATATCGATCCCATCCATATATCCAGCGTTTGACAGTCTTGTTCCTGATCATACACACGTCACCGTTATGCGCTCTCCTCTCGGAGCAATAAAGAGAGTTTTAGAGATCGAGTAGCGCACATCAGAGCGCACTCGTAGTACAACAGCAGCGCACCGCGAGTGCAACCAACTGCGCAACACAAACCATTGAAAATAAAGGAATGGCATCATGACAGCACAACAAACGCACATCCCAGAGCACAACACGCCGCACACTCAGAGTGCAGTGGAGCGCACCGGAGCGCACTACAGCGCAAAACAACTAGCCGAAGAACTAGAAACCGTCAGCTCTACCCTAAGAACTCGCTGGTTCCCCTGGCTCAAAAAAGTAGCCCCTGAGCAACTGCTCAAAACCGACCAAGGCTACACCGAACTAGCCAGGACACTCTTTTTCGAATTCAAAACCGTAGACACCAAAGAGAGAGATGCCTGGGTAGTCGATGCAAAACACCGCTATTCCCAAGAATGGGAATCAGCCGGAGTGATTGAAGGTGAGTTAATGCCTGAAGAAGTCGGCGGGGTTTTAGCCATACTCTCAAGCCAGAACACATCAAGTGAGATCGCACTACAACAAGATCTAGAAGACTTAGACGAGTTTATTCATAACCTCAATCAAGCTGAGTCTAACTTTTCTGATGCTGAGGTGGCTCGATTTCGCCTTAACGGTGCTCAGCGTGGCGTTGCTCGATTCAAGATCGAAGCTAAGGCAGAGGCAGAAGTCTACAACAGATTGCAACAAAAACGCTTGAAGAAATAACAATTGACTCCTGATTTTCTAAAGCCATATGCACAAGAAAAGGAGATCAACAAACTAGAAGTCTTTTCACTGGAGGTATACAAAACCCTCCTATCTATCCAAAAATCAACGACAGAAGAAGAGCACGCGGACTTACAAACAGAGGCCATAATGCTGTCAATAAATATGCTCTACAGACTCAAAGAAGCTCAAACACCAACAAATTCAGATCTCAACTAACATGAACGATGACAGTCCATTTAATACCCCTGAGTCCCTAGACATCAGAATTCCAAGGCTGTTTGACGATGTAATAACAGCACAAAACGATATAGCCGATCTGATATCTCGCCTTGACGAGGTTAAGCAAGAACTCAAGCAACTACAAAGCGATCTAGCGCTTGCCTTGAAATCAAAGATTGGTCCTAGTGGAGTCGTTCTACACCGTGATCTCGTTTGGCTTGACACCATCGACCCTGGCTATCAAGGCAATGACGTTACCTGTAGATTCCAAAGCCTCAAAACCGCAACAGTACTTAAGACCAATGCAATACCCCTTAAAGACGAGATTGTCTAGTCTGCGGAAAATTCCGATGATAACGCTTGATCTGGCTTTACTGATCGGCCTAACCAGTTGTGCCGATGGGGTCAGTGATACGGTCAATAGCCTAACGCAGGCATTCAGGAATGACGCCGTAGCCGTAAGCCAGCCAGCCGGACTTGTTGCCCATAGTCAAGGGCCAAGCTCCGAGGCATTCCATATGGTTGGCAGCTCAGGCCAGCTCACACACCAGCAGACCACCACACTATTGCAACTCAACTGGCCACAGTCCCACCAGGCCATCGAGGGAGCCTTAGGGCATCCACATACCCGTGATACCTATGCCGACTATTACACCCTGCCTAACGGCCACACAGCAACGGTTTACTACTCCGGTGGAGATGCCACCGGCTACTCATTAGGCGACTCAGGAGTTGAATAATACATGAGTTTATTTGATTGGTTCCAGCCTCAAGAGGCAGATACCACCACATTTGAAGTCAGCAACGACAACGGCGATCAGATCGTTTTTACAATTCCGACTAAGGGCTCTAACAAAATACGTCAAGCATTGCGCAGTGCTGGTTTCCATCGTAATAGAGACTATTTAGGTGAAGAGTCACTGAAGGATTTCATCAGGCGTGATCACGATGAACATCGTTGGGGGGCTCAACGTGATGTTGATGAGCAGGAAGAGATAGAATGGCAAGGGGACCAGGAAGGAGGGCCAGCAGATGACGAGGACGACGATACAGAGGGCTGTGATTATGCCGTTGATGATGAGGCGTCAGAGCAAACAGCGCTTAGGTTTTGGCCTAAGTGGTAGTTACTAAACCTAGCCATGACTGAAATCCGAATTGAAAATTGTCAGGAAAACCTATCGCTTTATTTGGAGCATGATAGCGGTTATACTCCTGAATTTCTCAAAGACCATCAAGAGGTTGATGAAGAACTTAGCCGTATTGTTTTGGTCTTCAATGGGGGTGATAATTTTGATGGGATAGCGGGCGTTGAAGCGTACAGCATATCTGTAGAGACTAACTATCCTTGGAACCTATCACCGGGTCAACAGAAAGCTTATGAGCTGTTGTTACCCTTGCAAACTGGCTCAGTTTACGCGCTAACAACAATTCGAAAACTGGCTAAAGCTATGGATCTTAGATGCATTAGAGCGGCCTGTAAGCGCTTGGAAAATCTTCAAAGTCTAGGCGTGATTAAAGGTCTCAAGCTTTAATTGGGAATCTTTGATGAGTAGTCTATGGCTAGACTAATTAGCTTCTATGGATTTTCCGAGTTGTAAACGACAACTGAGGGTTTTTTAAGTCTGGACTAAAAATGGCGCTAAGTGACCAACTGGCACATATCTAAAACCCTTATTCTCTCGTTAGGGAATCATGCCCCGAAAACCCTGTGAATCGTTTGAGTAGTTGTCTATCGCGCAGCTACATCATGAGACTCTTAGCTATTTATTGTTCAACCAGTTTTACCCTCTTAAGATTTAAAGCTGTTTACACTCATGGGCACCTCGATTAATTCAAAAATAGAGTCTCAATATGAGATCATGGTTACGGATTAGGGTTGACAGGGAGACTTCTGATGGGACAA
>NZ_QXHD01000004.1:543874-573215 GCF_011009555.1 Adonisia turfae CCMR0081
CATTGGTACAGAAACACCGTTATCTAGCAGATCGCGAATGCTGTTTTGTTCTTGTTGGAGACTGGCCAGCTCCTGCTGTGCTGCGTTACGACGCTGCTGGCGCTGGTTGCGGGTGCCCAGTAAAGCCTGACGGATGTTGTTGAGATCAAATTCGAGATTTGCGATCGCATCCTGCAATTCACTAATCTGCTGCTCAATTTCCTGGAGTCGAATTGTAAAAGCAGAGCTGGTCTGCACCAGTATGTTAGAAATCCGGTCGTTCCAATCTCTACCAACATTGGAGACACTGCTGGCAATCAATCGAGAGCGGCCACCCCGATTAACATGCTCATAAACAATTACCTGAAGCGGTGATGGTTCTCCCGGTAGGGCAGACGGTAGGCTAATGGCGGTAATTTCGTCATGCAACCCCCTGGAATTTAGGTCATTGTAGCCAACGTCACCCAGGCCAAAGCTGGCCCGTCTGCCCCGAAACCCGCTGTGTTGATATACGGTGATGCGGGCGGAGTTGCGATTGTTGATCAGAACTGATTGGGTTTGCTGTAAGTCGCTGAGGGTGTTGCGATCGCTAATCAGCTGCTCAAACGCCTCTAGCAGTGTCAGGTTGCCGTGGGGGCTGTGTAAATCAGCGATCAAATCCTGTAGTCGCGCCTGGTCCAGGTTCTCATTCCCTGCTGGAATCGGGAAAGTACTTCGATTCTGGGGGCTAACTACGCGCTGAATGCTATTAGCCGCTTGATTGAGTTCATCAATGGAGTCTCCCAGATTGGTAATCTCCTCCTGCAGACCGATGATTCGCTGTTCGCGATCGCTAATTAGATCCAGCTGTTCATTAACAGATAGCTCGCCCTCTTCGGTGGCATTGATTACGGGCAAGCGCAGATTGTCGGGTATCTGGCTAAGCATCCCGCTGGCAGAGATACCAAAGTCCAGGGTGGCAATCTCATTACGAGTTGGGTCATCTCCCTGGGTAGCCACAGCCATCATTACTCGGGCACTCTGCTGGAGAGGTTTCTCTTCCTGGTCATAGCCAGTGGCCGCATTCTCCTGATAGTAGTAAAGCAGGGCTGATAGACCCGACTGCACCGTACGCCGAATAAAGTGTTCTTCTGGGCCATTATCGGTCGTAACAACCCGCCGTTCTTCTAGCTGGAAGCTGCTGCGATTAATGCTGGAGTTGTTGCCGATGGGGGCCGTAGAAATCACCCAGTCAGGACCGCTGATGCTGCCAGGCTGGGCATTGCCAGTTTGGTCATAGACCCGATCGCCTGAGCCCTCATCCAAGCGCCAATAGTGCAGCAAATCAGACTCTTGCCCTGTGAGCCGCTGGTGCATGTCTCGCTCAATTTCAATAATTGTGCGGGCTCGATTCCACAGACGCACCTCATCAATGAGACCGTGGAAGGCAGCCGTGGGAGAACCAATAAAGCTGAGGGGTGTGGCACTTGGATTAGCGCCGCTAAAGGTATCGGCAGTGGTGCGGAACCGCAGCTGCCCGTTGACATACACCCGATAGACCACACCATCAAAGGAGACGGCTAGATGATTCCAGCGTTGGGGAATCAAAATACCGCCGGTAACGACAGTGTGAAATGCTTGCCCGTCACCAAAACCCACACGGACGCGGGTATTGCCCTGAATCCATACGGAGGGCGGCGCGTTGACAGCATCGGGCTCACTGCCGCTGAGTAGAGCCTGACCCAGCTGATTATCAGGGGCCGAAACCGTTTCTTGGGGAAAGATCCAGGCTTCTTGGGTGAAGGTGGGGGTTTGGATAATGCTGGCGGGCAGGGAGATGCGATCGCTATTTTGGTCAAACCGCAGCGCCGACTCCGCAAAGCCTGAATCGGTGCCTGCCTGGGTACCACGGGTGTTAAACAACCCTTCTGCGGAGCGCTCCACATTATAAGCATCGATTTGCCCAGTGCGACCGTTATAGGCAAAAATCTGCCACCGCTCCACACGCACCACCTGGGTCGGCAACAACAATACCGAGAAGCGCCCTTCCTGCAGATGCCGAACAAAGGTCAGTTCCTGGGTGGGTTCTATAAAGGGCCGTTCTTCCATATCCACTGCCCCTAGAGTGTCTTTATTACTCTGGGGTCGGGTGCGGCTGCGGCTGCGGCGAAACCGTACCTCTCTCCGGGGCTGGAGTTGATTGCCAGCTAGCACAAATCGATCTAACAACAGAGTGTTATCAACAATGGGAACTGGTTCGCCCTCTAAATCCGTGACCAGATTCCCCTCTTGATCCAGACGATTAACACTATCAGGATGCTTGGCGGCCACGGCCTGTCTAAATACGTAAACATGACGCCCATCTGAAAGCACCTGAAATGGAGCCTCTGCCGTTAAACGAGCCGTTGATGATAAAAATGTATCGACTTCCTCAGGGGGCACTCGCACCTCAGGGGGCACTGGCGTCCGATTCCCCTGTTGAACCGTGGGTAGCGCATACTGATCCGCGATCCCAAACCCAACTTTAGAAATTTCAGTGGGGAATCTCAGCTCCACTGGGTTTTCTGACCAGAACTCCACATCTAAGGTGCTATCAATCTCGGAATTCTCTAAATCTAGGACTGAGTAATAGATACGACGCTCCGCATCCATTGCAAAAGCAATCACGGTACCCTCGTGCCGCAACATCGTAGTGTGAAGGTAGGTGCGGTTGGCGTTATAGGTTCTGATAAAGGTATCTAACATAGTGAGAAAAGAGAGAATAGAATTTATGAATTCGGAATAAGCTTAGACATTGAGCCAGCTCAGTCAAGCCACCAGCAGTAACCGACCCGAACGTGATTCTTTAGCAGCATTGAAGCGTTGGTTATGGGAGTCTATGCAGGCTACAGAGCGCCAGATGAAGATTCCCTAAAACAAGCTTTGGGCCTTAGCTAAGAAAATCCTGAGAAGAGAATGAGAGTTTTCTAAAACCCTGCCCTAGTAAAAGTTTTAAGCGCAAACGAATAACGTCCAACAGTCTCTTGCAACGCTGAGTTCAAATAACATGGTAAAAAATGTAAAGAAATATCTAAAGATACCTAACCGTGTCTAATGGCCGGTCCTAACATCATCGGGTGAACAAAAACTATGGCTCTCCGCATTGCACTCCTCACCTACTCCACCAAGCCCCGTGGCAGCGTCATTCACACCTTAGAGCTGGCTCAGGCATTGGCTGAACTCGGTCACCATCCCTGCGTTTTTGCCCTGGACAAAGATGGACAAGGGTTTCACCGGCCAACCGCATTCCCAACCTGCTCTGTACCGGCTGCCCCCTGTGATGCTGGTATCGATCAGCTGATCCAACAACGCATTGGTGAGTTCGTAACGTTTTTCCAAAGCCATCCCCAGCAATATGACATCTACCATGCCCAAGACTGTCTCAGCGCCAATGCCCTAGCCATCCTTCAACAACAGGCTCGTATTCCCCATTTTGTACGCACCGTTCACCACATCGAAGACTTCCAAAGTCCCTACTTACAAAATTGTCAGGAGAAATCCATCCATCAGCCCGCCCGCTGTCTGTGCGTCAGCGATGTGTGGCAGCAGGTGCTTGCAGAAGACTACAATATCCAGGCCCATCGAGTGATTAACGGTGTGAGTAGGCGGTTCTCGGCGAATCCTGATGGGTCTGAAACGGCCTTAGCCAATAGCTATGGCATCCGCAGTGGCCCCGTATACCTGACGGTGGGGGGCATTGAACCTCGCAAAAACTCAATCAATTTACTTAAAGCATTCCATCAGGTGAGGCAGGTGCAACCCCAGGCACAGCTGGTTATTGCTGGGGGGGCAACGCTGTTTGACTATCAGGCCTACCGACAGGCGTTTATGGCTCTGGTGGAGGCCTATGACCTGGCCGATGGCCTGGTGCTGCCCGGAGTAGTGCCTGACAAGGACTTACCAACGCTCTATCGTTTAGCCAATGTTTTTGTATTTCCCTCTGTGCAGGAAGGCTGGGGCCTAGTGGTGCTAGAGGCGATCGCATCTGGATTGCCGGTACTCACCTCTAATCAAGCGCCGTTTACTGAGTTTTTGTCACCCCAGGAGGCCAGGCTAGTAGCGCCCGAAGAGGTGGGTGCGATCGCAACAGCCATGCTTAATCTTCTTAACCCTACTATTGCCCAACCACTCATCCACCACAGCCAGCCTATTATCAGCCATTACAGCTGGCAACAGTCCGCTAAAATGCATCTGGAACTTTACAACGAGTTGGTCTCAGGGCTTAACAATATACGCTGAGTATGGGTCTCAGCAACAATCTTCCCGCGTTTAATCACACGACGTTCTATGGGGGCAGTGCCAATGACCTCAGAAGCGGAATTTGCACCGATTAATATCAGGTCTGCCATATTCCCAGGAGCAATACCGTGGTTGCTAACACCAATGGCCTTAGCCGCAGAGGTCGTCGCCATCTCTAAACATTGGATATGACTCTCAGCCGTGCCCAGTTGCAACGTTTGGGCAAGCAGGGTGCAAATCTTTAACACATCCCCATCCCCAAAGGGAGTAAACAGATTTTGGATATTGTTAGTGGCGATCCCGACGGTCACCCCATCATTCATCAGCTGATCAATAGGGGCCACGCCACGCCGCACATTATGACTATCTTTTCGCCCCATCATATAAAGATCAGTGGCAGGCAGGGCCAAAACCGAGATACCCGCATCTCGTAACATCGCAGCCATTTCTCGCAAAATCTCGGGTGTGAGTCCGGCTAGCTTTGTCATATGCCCTAAACACACCCGACCTTGCCAACCACGCCTTAGGGTTTCTTCAACAACTGTAGGCAACAACAACGGCGAGTCATCATCCAAAAAGTCCAGGTGAAAATCAACATCACAGTCAAACTCCTGGGCCAGATCAAAAATGATGCGAATATTTTGCTCTGGATCTGGATCAACATAAGGGGCCGAACCAATCACGTCCCCCCCCATGGTCATGGCCTGTCGCAATAAATCCACTGTGCCCGGCTGATGGGTAATGCCCTCCTGGGCAAATACAGCCAGCTGCAGCGTCAATCCCCAGGCATACTCATGCTTCAACGGGAGTAATGCTTCCATCGCCGTTAGCTGTAGTATTGGATCAACCTCTACATGACTGCGCATGAGGGTTGTGCCAAAGTTAATCTCGCGTTTGATCACATCGCGAGCCCGCGATTGGATATCCTCAATGGTGAAACGCTGTTTAAGATTCCCCGTTTCTGCCAACGCTTCTTGAAATGTGCCAGTTTGGGCAGGGCGTTGAGTCAGCAACAGAGCCTTATCCAAATGTAAATGGCCATCCACCAAACCTGGGATTACTAACCTACCCTTAGCCTTTAAGGTGAGCTGGGCAGAGGCCTCGATCTGAGGTGCAACCTCAGTTATGACACACCCTTGCATGGCGATTGACCAGCGCCCCTCTCGTCCCGGCAATGTGGCATCGACGATTTTTAGCGTTATGACCATCTGCTATCCCCTGCCTGAGCACAACTCAAATGTCTGTTACAGATGATAGAAAACAGTTTCCGTTATCGTGGTTATATGAATATATATGCCAATTTAGGCAGTTCTATACTCTACTCCCCCATCTGTTATAAGCATCATGCCTGAGATCCGATTTCATATCCAGTGGCCAGACGGTCAGCAGGAAAGCTGTTATTCTCCTTCACTGGTAGTACAAGAATACTTTCAAGTAGGTGAATCTTATACCATCACTGAATTTCTACAGCGCTCTCGAGACTCTCTTCAGACTGCTAGCGATCGAGTTAAGGCTAAATATGGTTTCCCCTGTGGCCTAGCCATGGGACAGTTACAAAAAATTGAAGACACTGCTCAGCGGTACTTAGAACAGCCTGACAGTAAAGTCACCGTTCTCAAGTTTCAATAATGATTTATTCAACCATGGTTTAACTTGGACAATTGCGTGCAGGAAGAATTGGACTTAAGCGTCGAAACTCTGATACATACTGCTCCAGTACCACAAACTGGGGTAAGTTTAATCGATAGTAAATCCAACGTCCTTCCTGCCGACCCTGGATTAGTCCGGCTTCGCGCAGCGTTTTGAGGTGAAACGAGAGCTTAGAGGCGCTAATACCTAAATGATTCGCGATATCGCAGGCACATAGTTCGCGTTCGCGCAATAACTCAATTACTTGTAAACGGTAGGGTTCTGAAAATGCTTGAAAAAGTGGCAGAACGTCATTAGAAATAGTCGCGGCAGTCGTCTTCATGATCCTTTGTATATCTATTTGAAATCATAGCGCTTAAGAGAGAAAGCAAGAACTTAAAACTATTGAATTTTGCCATCAAATTGATAAGCATGAGAGACTTCTCATTAGCTGATATCTCACAGTATTTTATTCTCTAATAATTCTCATTATTTTTTCACTCATTACCACACCAACAAAAAAGCTGGCTCTCAATGAGCCAGCTTAACACTGCGCGGGAACGCGTATAGGAAGCAGCAGTAGTAGTAGTCTTGCTACTGAAGTACTAGCTTCACGTTCGCATTCTGCAACCCAGGGCGCTTAACCTCAGCTAAAGTGCGGTTAACGGCATACTTCTGGTTAATGGAGTTGATTAGCTCAGTTTGATTATGCTTCTTAGCAACACCCCAAAGGTCAGCAATTAGATCAAAGGAGCCGTCAGTATTGCGGGACCAGCCTAGATCATACTCACCTTCTAGAACAGCTACGATGTCAGCACGTACGCGCTGACCGTTGTAGCCACGAACATCCGCATCAGTCTTAACAGAGATGCCGAGGTCCTTCAGAGAAGACGTGAGAATTTCAGCTTCAGTGATCTTAGTGCGTAGAGTACTAAAATGAGACATTGGTGTTTCCTCCAGTAGGAAAATGAGAGATACAGAACTAAAAACGCAAAGCCAATAGATTAACAAATTAAAGATGGTTATTTGCTAAGCCATTGCTTCAAAAACTGCTAACCCTTAAGGTTAGCCCTTTGCCAGGGGGAACCCCTAACAAAAGCCTGTTAAAACTCCATCCGCTGATATTCAGCGACGGATGAAGCTGCGGGGCGAGCACGTTGTCGTGCCCAGTCGCGAAGCGCCGTTACCTGTTCATTCATGGTCTTAGATAACGGTAAGGTCGCCCGAATAGCGGCAATAATATCGAGTTGATTAAACTCACGACCTTGGGCAAACGCTTCATACATTGCAGAGATTAAACCCTGTTCAATCTCCGCCCCCGAAAAACCTTCACATACCTTAGTAAGCTGATCGAAATCAAATCGTTCGATATCGCGGCGGCGCTTACTGAGGTGAATTCTAAATATTTCCTTACGTTCTTCTTCATTGGGTAGATCTACAAAGAAGATTTCGTCAAAACGACCTTTACGCAAGAACTCACTGGGTAACCGTTCTACCCGGTTAGCCGTTGCCATGACAAACACTGGCGAATTCTTTTCTTGCATCCAGGTCAGAAAGCTACCAAAAATACGGCTAGAGGTACCACCGTCAGAATCAGCAGAACCGGCACCACCGGCAAAGGCTTTATCGATCTCATCAATAAAGAGAATTGCTGGCGAAATTGATTCAGCTGTACGTAACGCACTGCGCAAGTTGGCTTCAGAACGACCCACCATGGAACCGTCATACACTCGGCCAATATCTAACCGCAACAGGGGCAGGCCCCACAGGCGAGCCGTTGTCTTGGCAATTAGAGACTTACCACAACCGGGAACACCCAGAATCAACATTCCTTTTGGCTGGGGCAAACCATACTCACGCGCCCGCTCAGTAAATGCATTGGAACGTTGCCTCAACCAACGCTTCAGCTCTTCTAAACCACCGACCGAATCAAGGGTCTCATCCTCTTCTATATATTCCAGGATACCGTTGCGACGAATCAGCTGCTTTTTCTCAGACAGAACAATGTCTACCTCTGATTCAGTCAGCTTTCCTGAAACGACTCGGGATTTACGAAATACTTTCTCCGCTTCATCTTCCGTCAGGCCTAGGGCTGCTTTCAACAGCTTTTCCCGTACGTCAGTTGTAATGTTGGCACTGTGGGCCTTAGTCAATTCCGCAGTCAGTACCTGATTTAATTCGCCCATGGTGGGCATAGAAAAGTCCAGGACTACCACTTCTTTTTCTAGCTCTACCGGAATCTCCTGCACTGGAGACATCAGCATAATTGTCTTATTGGTGCCTTTGAAACTTGCGATCGCATCCCTCAAACATCGCGTCACCGCTGGCGAGTCCATAAATGGGTGCAGATCCTTAAATATATAAATACCCGGATCTTTCTGACGGATCACCCAATCAATGGCAGCCTCAGGAGAAACGGTGTTGCCATTTTGAGACCCCCGAGTTTGACCGTATTCAACAATACCGTGGGTCACTGTCCACGTATACATACGCCTCTGGGGCTGCTGCTTAGTAATCGCCGCAATTGTCCGCTCCGCTCTTTCTTCCTCGAACGTGAGCAAGTAAATCAGAGGATACTGAGCCTTAATTAGGACCTGGAGCTCTTCTTTCATAATTTTTATCCTCTCAACGCCGACCGATACCAACAGACTAACTAAACCCAATAGAAATACGGTTACAACTTAAAACCGCAACTCAAGGGCTACAGATTTCACTTAACAGGGCACCAACTCCCCTTCGTCAGAACGCACCGAGCTAGGCACAACGTCAGGCACCTCAGTCAAAGATTCTGCATGCAAGTCGGCGTGAGCATCAACCGCCATCAGGTCACCATCTCTCAGCACCACAGAAGTCGTACAAGCGGGGCATTCGTACACCAAGTGGGCAGAACCCTGAACCCCTTCGACAACATCGGAGTGATTCAGATAAAACCCAATTGCCCGCTCAGCCAAGGTAGACATGGGTTCTCCATCTACCGCAGCGCGAATCTTGAGCTGACGGTGCAGGTCATCGTGCATATAAAGAGTGACCTTCTGCTTACCTTGCATATCAACCTTAATAAATAGAAGTTAATTCGTGGGGCATCTTACCCATGGAGTAAACATACCGACCTTATTTGATGCCGTCAAGCCGTCAAGCCGTTTTGACGTCAAAACGTTCACATTGCTTTACAAAGCAATGGCAAAAATGAAGGGTAAATATAGGGAAATCCCTTAGATATCAAGGTATTTTGCTGGAAATGTAGGGAGCAGGGGGTAGGGAATGGGGAATGGGGAGTGGGAGAAATCCCTTAGATATCGACTCACTTCGGCAAAAGCACTGACTTTTAGAATTCAGACGTGAACCAGTATCAAATTCTAATTTTAGTCAACATCCCCCGTTGGCATTTACCCCACGGCGACTAAAATAAATAGCCGATGAATTCTATGCATCTATGGCTAGCGCACCGACCATCGCATCGTTTCCGTCTTTAGAGGCTGCTCTTAAACACTTCTTTGGCTATGACGACTTTCGCCATTACCAACGCGTCATCATTGAGCAAGTCCTAAAAAATCAGGATGTGTTGGTAATTATGCCCACAGGTGGAGGTAAGTCTCTGTGTTATCAGCTACCGGCCCTACTGCGTTTAGGGGTCACGATTGTGGTCTCTCCCCTGATTGCCTTGATGCAGGATCAGGTGCGTAGCCTGGCGGACAATGGCATTGCCGCTACCTTTCTCAACAGTAGTTTGACCTTCAACGAGGTGCGCGATCGCGAGCAGGCGCTACTCAGGGGCGACATCAAGCTGCTGTACCTTGCCCCTGAGCGCCTGATGAATCCCAGCTTTTGGCCACTGTTGGAACAAATACAGCAAACCGTTGGCCTCAGTGCTTTTGCCATTGATGAAGCCCACTGTGTTTCAGAATGGGGTCACGATTTTCGACCGGAGTATCGCCAGCTTTTTCAGCTGAAGCAGCAGTTCCCCCAAGTGCCTGTCATGGCATTAACAGCCACCGCCACTGAGCGCGTTCGGCAAGACATTATTCAACAGCTACGCCTCAACGACCCTCAGGTATTTGTCTCAGGGTTTAACCGACAAAATCTGTATTACGAGGTAACGCCAAAGACAAAACAGAGTTATGACCATTTATTGAAGCTGGTCAAACAGCAGTCGGGGGCCGGTATCATCTATTGCCTGAGCCGAAAACGGGTTAATGAAATTGCGTTTCGGCTTAAGCAAGATGGGATCTCTGCCCTGCCATATCACGCTGGTCTGAGTGCGAAGGAACGCCAGGGAAATCAAGAGCAGTTTATTCGAGATGATGTGCGCATTATTGTGGCCACCATTGCCTTTGGCATGGGCATTAACAAACCCGATGTGCGATTTGTCATTCACTACGACCTGCCACGTACCATCGAAAGCTACTACCAAGAATCGGGGCGAGCCGGGCGTGATGGCGATCCCGCCAACTGTAACGTTTTCTTTAGCTACGCCGATGTGGCTACCGTTGAGTATCTAATTAGTCAAAAGCCTGATGAGCAAGAACAGCGGATTGCTCGTCAGCAGTTGCGCCATGTGATTAACTATGCTGAGAGTGCGGTCTGCCGCCGTAAAATTCAGCTCAGCTACTTTGGTGAGAGTTTTCCTGGAGACTGCCAGAACTGTGACAACTGCCTGAATCCTGTACCGCTAGAAGATTGGACCATTGAAGCCCAGAAGTTTCTCTCCTGTGTCGCTCGCTGCCAAGAGAGATTTGGCATGAATCACATTATCGATGTGCTGCGCGGTTCTCGCAAAAAGAGATTGATGGAACTAGGGCACGATCGGCTTTCTACCTATGGCATCGGTCAAGACCATAGTGTGGATGACTGGCGACAGCTATGTCGGTCTCTTTTACACCAGGAACTAGTATCAGAAACAACCGATGGCTATTCTGTTCTTAAGCTGAACTCAGGTAGCTGGCAAGTATTAAAAAAAGAGATCCCGGTCAATATTCACGTCTTTAAACGAGCTGAATCTACCAAGGCCACTAAGGCCACCGACGAAGTCCAGCTGAATGCTGACGAAACTCTGTTGTTGGAGCAACTACGCGGTCTACGTAAACGGCTAGCTGATGAACAATCGGTGCCCCCCTACATTGTCTTTGCCGATGCCAGCCTCAGACAAATGGCCCAGCAGCGCCCCGTTACAACCGATGCATTCGCCACCATCTCCGGTGTGGGCAGACGTAAGCTTGAGCAATATGGTCAGGTGTTTACCCAGAAGATCCAGCAATTTTGCCAGTCCCATAATCTGACACCCAATAACAACATTACTGGCTCCCCTGCCACACCAGAGACACGCCGATCGTCTAGCGAATTAACATCCACCTATATCATCACCCATCAGCTCCACCAGCAGGGGCTATCTCCATCCGAAATTGCCCTGGATCGAGGGTTACGCTTGGGCACAATTATCGAACATCTAAATCAGCTAATTGAAATGGGCCAAGATGTTGATCTCAACGCCCTAGTATCACCAGAACGCCAGGTGCCAATCTTTGAAGCCATTGAAAAAGTAGGCTCCCATTCCTTAAGAACTATCCGTGATGAACTTGGCGAAACCTTTGACTATAATGAAATTCGTCTAGTTAGGGCTGCATGGGAAAGCCAGCATGGGACTTAAATAGAACCTGTTGCGATATTGGCTATGCAGTTTAGTAGGTATTGCTATGGTCGTTGCGGCTCCAGAACCCAAAGCTGAAATCCAGTCACCGATTGTGGGTGAAAAAAGGGTTATCCTCCAGGGGGTGGAATGGGATGCTTATTTGCAAATTTTGGCTGTATTACCCCAACAACGTGGATCGCGACTTATTTATGACAACGGCTTGCTCGAAATTACTATGCCACTGGAGGATCATGAATTTTCGGGTCGTTTAATTGAACGCTTTATTTTGACCCTGGTTGAACTCTATGGCATGCGCATTAAGACCATGGGCTCAACCACGATGAATTATCCACAGTTGAAAAAGGGGGCAGAACCAGATAATGCTTACTATATTCAGCATCAACCTCTGGTTAAAGGCCGCAATGTAGACTTTGCTGTGGATCCGCCACCGGACTTGGTGGTGGAAGTGGATATTACCCATACGGACATTCGTAAGAATGAGTTTTATGCCAGCCTGGGCGTGCCAGAATTCTGGCGATTTAATGGGCGGGTGTGGCGAATTTATCAGCTTCAAGAACAGGTCTACGTGGAAGTGCCCCAGAGCCCAACATTCCCCCAGGTGGAAAAAGAGCATTTGTACAATTTTCTCACGTTAGCAAAAGAAGATGAGATTGAGGCAGTGCAGATGCTGCGACAGTGGATCCAGTAAACTATAGCTAACGTTCTGGAAAGGGCCTATGTCCTTATTACATCCGCCAGTTGCTACAGATGTTTGGACTCCAATTCCTTGGGACGACTTCGTTCGATTAGTTGAACAGCCCGAATATCAAAATCACAAGGCCTACTATCACAATGGCCAAATGAGGATTGAAACGATGCCAACCGGGTCAGATCATGCCAGAGAGCATGCAATTTTGTTGCTACTCCTGGGACTAGTTGGCATGGTCATGGGTATTCCGCTGGATCCTCGTGATGCCTGCTCTGATCGCAAACCAGGCAGTGATGAGTTTCAGCCCGATATTTCCTATTACATCGGTGCTAATGTGAATTGTATTCCGAAGGGTACGCGCATTATTGATTTGGATGAACATCCTAAGCCAGATCTAGTAATTGAAATTTCTGACACCACACTGGCGGATGATAAAGGGGAAAAACGTCTTCAGTATGAAGCGCTACGCATACCTGAGTATTGGATTTGGGATGTTAAGAAGAGTCAGCTGATTGCGTTTAGTATCTCTCCAGACGGTAGCAGCAAACGTATTGATACATCAAAAGTATTGCCCGATTTGCACTTGCGTTTAATCGAGGAAGCGTTGCGCCTTGTTGATGGGGCAGATCAATCTGCCATCGGCACATGGTTTATGGAACAGATTTCTTAAGGATCGCTTAATTTTCCAGGCAAATGCGCGAGGCAATGTCGGGTGTGTTGCTAATGGCGACATTGTCTCCAGATAATTAAATGACGAAGGTCCCTGATTGTAAGCAAAGGGCAAAATTCATATAAAATCTCCACGATCCTAAGGCATGATTGATAGGCTTCACCTATTATTTGGCGCGTTAAGACGCCTGTGCCGCTATGTTGTTCAACTGTTTTGCTACCGTAGCCCGTGGTCTAGAAGAGCTGGCTGCCCAAGAACTTGAGCTACTGGGCGCTGAAGGGGTAGAGCCTGGATTTTGTGGGGTAGCTTTTCGGTGCGATCGCAAACGTCTCTACAGCATTAATCTATGGACCCGATTATCCTTTCGGATTTTGGTCACCGTTGCCCATGTGCCCTGCCGCGACAGTGATGCCCTTTATCGCGGCATCCAACGTATCGACTGGGAGCAGTACCTATCACCTGCCCAAACCTTGGCCGTAAAAGCCACCGGTAAAAACGATCGTCTGAACCATAGCCACTTCACGGCACTACAGGTAAAAAACGCCATCGTCGATCAGCAGCAGGACCGCCATGGAGAGCGTTCTGATGTGGATACTGAAATTCCTGACGTGCAGATCAATGTTCACATCAAAGATAATAAAGCCACCGTTAGTTTAGATAGTTCTGGCAGTAGTCTCCATCGCCGTGGCTACCGACCTGCCATGGGTACAGCACCTCTAAAAGAGTCTCTTGCAGCTACTCTCGTGCAGTTAACAGAATGGTCTGGTAATGTAGCATTTCTTGACCCCATGTGTGGTTCGGGGACATTGCCCATTGAGGCGACGTTACAGGCCATGGGGATTGCGCCGGGGTTGTTTCGTGATCAGACAAGCCAGGGGTTTGGGTTTCAAACCTGGCCTGATTATGATCAGCCGCTCTGGCAGAGGGTGGTGGAGGATGCAAAGAAACGGCGGAAGACAGAACTGGGGGTACCCGTAGTGGGATGCGATCGCGACCTGGATATTCTCACCGATGCTCGCACCAATGCTGATTTCAGCGGTGTGGCTGAGCATATTGAATTTAACTACACTGACTTTGCCGATATTGAAGCGCCTGCCGACAGCGGTATCCTGATCTGCAATCCCCCCTATGGAGAACGTCTGGGCCAAGCTGAAAATCTGGCCCCATTTTATAAACTCATGGGGGATATTCTCAAACAGCGTTTTAAGGGTTGGACCGCCTATATTCTCAGTGGCAATAAAGCACTAACCAAGTGTATTGGTCTCAGAACAGCCCGAAAAATCCCCATCTATAACGGTTCTATTCCCTGTCAGTTTTTGAAATACGAAATGTATTAAAAGACGCTGTACCAAACGGTGCATGTGAAAGCGGTCCGACCAGATCGTGATCATCTAGAAAATCAATTTCCCCGAGTGGAAGGCTACCGGGTAGAGCTGCCAGATACTCGACTAACCGCTACGTTCAGTCCGAACTCAGTGCTGGAGCTAATCCCTGACATTGTAGGCCCTTCAGTCACTCGTAATGAAGGCATTCGGTGAAGGAGCGGACTTGACTGTAAAGCACCTGGACGATATCAGAGAGTCTACGGTTTTATTCCATCTGACAAAGCATCTGATTTACCACCAGTACCGTGACCCTGGTGAGGAGCCCAAATTACATTTGTTGGGTCAGCTTAAGCGAATTACTCGGCAGTGGATGAAAGGTTACTTAAAGCTGACAGGCAACACCCGAACAGCCCAGCTGATGTATCAAGATATTGCGAATAAGGTTTGTGAGTTAATTAAACAAGCCATTAAGATGGGCATTTGCGGAGTTTACAGAAGTTTTTGAAATTGAGGCGGATTTTAGTCGTTTGATCGAGACTAAGTTTGGGCGTTTGATTAAGACGACGCTAAAGCAGGTGACCGATGTAGGAGGAATTAAGCTATGACCGTTGCAACTGTGGCTAAAACCTATACGGCTGAAGAATATCTGGCCCTAGAAGTCGACGCGGATACGCGCAGTGAATTTCGTGATGGGGAAATTGTTGAAATGACAGGGGGCACACCGGAGCATAACGAAATTACTGGCATGTTCATTTTTTTGCTCAAGGCTAGTTTGCGTAAACAGCCCTACAGTATCTTTGTGACCGATCAGCGACTGTGGATACCGGCGCTGAAACTCTACACCTATCCGGATGTGATGGTTGTCCCCAAGCCACTAGAACTACATCCTGGTCGCAAGGATACGGTGATGAACCCTATTTTGATTGCGGAGACGCTCTCAAAATCTACTCAAAATTATGATCGGGGTGACAAGTTTGAAGCCTATCGCACTATCGAAAGTTTTGAGGAATATGTGCTGATCGATCAGTATCGGCACCAGGTGGATCACTATGTCAAGCAGTCGGCAAACCAATGGTTATTGACTAAGTATCGAGGGTTAGAGGCTAGCTTTCGGTTGGAATCTGTTGGCGTGGAGATAGCCCTGGCGGAACTTTATGAGGCGGTGGAATTTGATGAACAATAATGCAGTCCGCCACCGACAGTCTCTAATCCTTCCCTTTTTAAGGGGAACTTTGAGTTAGCAAACACTCTCAACTAGGAGAAAAACAAGGCGAAAACAAACCTCCACAACAAAAACCTCTCCTTTATGGCGAAGTTCCCGATGATGACTTACTCGCCTATGGCGTCCCCACCGACTGGCTAGATGACGTTCGCCTCGCGATCAGTTACTCATTACAGGTGTTGATCCAACATCAGAATTCCTAGATGACCTAGATGCATAGTGTCCTTTATGAGCCAAAATATTAAGGATTTTCGTTATTTGCAAAGCTCATGAAATACAAAATTTATGAATGTATCGGGTTGGGAACGCCGCCAGCTGTTAGCTTGCTCCATTGCCCTTAAAAATCGATGTTTCCATTGACTGCCAAAGGTTTTAGCGTGATAGAGCCAGCCTGATTTTTTCATCACACATTTTTGATGCACAGGGAGCCAGCATCGATGTCTTGAAGGGTGGGGTTTGTTGAGCTTTGCCTTGATGGCTTCGTAGTTTGGATGTCTGCCGTGAATAATTTTGACCGACTGATTTAGGGTAAAGAAGAACGGTGTTCTCGCATTCCAAGCATGGGAAAGAACATAGATTTTGGAGGTTGATTTTAACCAGGCCTCCATGAAGGATGTTTGGTCGTTTTCTTTGCCCAGGGTCGATTGCTTTAACTTCGTCTGGTAAGTTTTTAGCCAATGGCCAAATAGGTGATCATTACGCTCATTTTTTGTATAAAGAATCACTCCGGTATTGTACAGATCCGAAGCTTTTAAGCGCTGTAGGGATTGGGGAGATTTGGCTCGATTTACATCTGTTGGATCTTGTGCGATCGCAACATCAAAAAAATCTAACAGATCAAATATATGGCTAATATTTTCACAAATATAGGTATCACTATCGATAAACAGAGTTTCAGTGTAGGGAGACGAATGGTAGAGATGCTGAACTTTGTACAACAATCCATGATTGTAGGTTTCAGTGGTGGTGGGCCGTACAATCACCTGATCAAAGGCATCACTCTCAATCGGCTGGTCTGTCACCAAGGCAATCTGAGCATTTTCATCGACATGCCTTAAACTTCGGGCGGAACCTATGGCTTCGCGAACAAATCGCTCACCCGCTGCTACGTACAAATACCCTTTCATCAATTCCAATTCCCTAGAGATGTTGTCAAACTAAAAATATCCACAAAGTAGTGGGCCTCGGCACATCACAGTTTACCCTCAGCAGAAGGCCGTAGTTTCTCCACGGTTCCATAGGCATAGGTCAAGCATGGGGTTGGGGACAATTCTAAGACGTTAAACAGCTTATTTGCATTTGACAAAAGAGTACACTGACCTACTGACTACTGACCTTCGATGCCCTTTAACATACGGTCGCCCCAATATAATGGAGGAGGTTGACGGTTATTCCCATGACATTTTGGACTACCTGGCAAGACTACAAGAATACTCAGAAAGAAGTCGAATTGCCTACCAACACCGCAGCTCACATTCCAGTAAAGATTCGCTATGTGGATGTGGGCACCGATCAAACCGGCACCATTCTGTTGATGCATGGGATTCCCACGTGGGGCTATCTTTACCATGAGGTGATTCCACCTTTGGTCGAGGCTGGCTATCGAGTGATCGCTCCCGATTTTTTAGGCCATGGGTGGTCAGATAGACGCGATCGCTTTGACCGCTCATTTCAAGATCAGGCCAGAATGATCCTTGAATTATTAAAAATACTGGCACTGTCTCAAGTCCATGTCGTTGGTCACGATACGGGGGGAGCCGTTGCGCTAATTCTGGCGATCGAACATCCCCAGGTAGTCAACCAACTGGTGATTAGCAACTCCGTCTGCTATGACCGTTTTGATGACGACATGCTCGATTTTGGTCATCCGCTGCGATGGAAACCACGCCCCATTGACGACTTAATCGCTGCGCTAGAAGAAAGTCTGGCCATGGGCCTTTCTCACCCTGACCGATTAACCGCTGACTTTAGAGAAGGCATCATTGCCCCTTGGGCTAGCCCAGAGGGAAAACTTAGTCTGCTGCGCAATGCCTCAGCCTTGAATGCTAATCAGACGATGGCCCTTGTTGATCGTCACGAAAACATTGCCGCACCGACCATGCTTCTTTGGGGAATGGATGACCCCTGGCAAAAAGCAGAGGATGGTCAGCAGTTAGCAACAGAGATTCCAGGTGCCGTCTTTAAACCGATCGAAAATGCATCCCATTGGATACAGCAGGATGCTCCCGAAGAATTCACCTCAGCCCTACTAAAATTTCTGTGGTAAAGGTCATACTGTCGCATTTTATTTTTGGATCTGGGATACGGGGGATTACCGTCGGACTATACAAACAATATCTTTACAAAAGTTTACAAATATTGCTCATGTTAAGCAATATTTTTGTTGTTAAAGTAGTGACTATTACTTTAAACAAAGGTCATGTTGTTTAAAGTGAGGTACCAGGCTCAATAGTTACACCTGTCACTCGACAGGTGTGGATTGTTAGAGTACTATCCCCAAATGGTGTGAGACGTTTTGTGATCGCAGCAAAAGTAGAAACATTTTGTTCGATCAATCGATCAGATTATTGTTTTTCAGTTATTGCAAAGTTAGTTGTCAAAATCCATCAACACCCAATCCATACATTTTGACTTAGGGTTAACCCATTGGTAGTCAACGGTTCTACCATATCCTTCCCCTAGTCAGCGTGCAAAAACCACCTCACTGAAATTGCTTGTTCCATGTCTTCTTAACGCAGAAAACCGCTGACCTATGTTTTCTTGCTCGCAAGACTGGACCAGCAACTGAGAGAACATTATGAAAGTAATTCAAAAAAAGCGATTTAATCCAACCATTGCCCAATCGTCCTGCCAAGGAAAACCACCATTAAACTACTCTCAGGCAAGCGAACAGATTCAATGTTGTTACATCAACAGCACCACACAATTTCAGATTGTTCGGGTGGCAAATGTCTCTAGTAATTTTCTCGAACGAATGGTCATGCCTCAGACCAGGCTTATCTTTGAAGCCGATCGAAATGATCACTTAGAAATTCATACGGGCTCTCCGATTAGCTCAATTTTGTCTGACAAGATTCCTTGTCACCGTCTAGCATATCAAGGGGACCACAACCGATGAAGATATTTCCGAATACCCGGTTGCTCAAATTTTTACGGGAAGAGCTTGCTGTTCCAGAGAAATCTATCGCATCAGCGTTACAACAAAGCGATCAAGATACCAGTCTCTTTCCCATAGTCCTATGGCAGTATGGGTTGATTAGCCTGGAGCAGCTTGATCAAACCTTTGATCTGCTGGCCTCTACCTATGGCGCTGGTAATAGGGCCCAGTTTTAGGAACGTTTTCTGGGTGATATTGCGGGTCGTCCTGCATTAGGTGTACTCATGCATCTAATGCAGATGGCTGGTGGCTAGTCGACGTACACTTGTGGATGAGTCGATGGGTGGATGCAATCGCTGCTAAATTTTTGCCATTGGGTGCTTGGCTCTTTAATGTTGTTTTCTTAAGCAACAGTCGTCTTACTAGCTTTTTTAGTAACTAATCGCTTAAAGCGCCAGATATAGATCGCAGCAGCCGTGATACTACCCAAGTAATAGCCGCTCCATAGCCCCACACCACCAAAGCCGACAATAAAGCCCAACATATAGCCGCTCAGTAAGCCGACGCATAAAAACGCAGCGATACCGACTATTGCTGGAATATGAGTATCTTGAAGACCATAGAGCGCACCTAATGTGGTCTTTTGCACGGCGTCAAAGATGTGACCAATGGCCACTACGATGAGCATCGGCACCGCTAGTTGTAGAACTTCTCTGTTCTCAGGCTCGCTAACGTCTATGTAGAGTCCGATGATCGGTTCGCGAAAGATTATTAAGGCACTGGCCACTAAGACTGCTGTGACAAAGATAATGCCAATGCTAGTGCGCTCTGCTCGCTCGGTTCCCTTTAGATCGCGGCGACCAAACCACTGACCGACTCGGGCAGTTGTGGCAAATGACATACCCAACGGAATCATGAAAACCATCAGCCCCGTCTGCAGCGCAATCTGATGGGCGGCTAAAACATCCGTACCTAGAATTCCCATCAGGTAAGTTATTGCTAGAACTAGACCATACTCAAAGAAAATAGAGACACCAATGGGTGCCCCAACCACGAGCAGCACTTTCAACAGATCTATTCTCAGGCGATACCATTTTTGAAATAAACGGTAGGCTCTTAGCTCTGGATGCTTGAGTAAATAGATGATCAGCGCAGCGAACATGCCCCACCAGGAGAGCGCACTCGCTAGGGCTAATCCTGCGAGCTCCATTCGTGGAAAGCCGAACTTACCAAAGCCTAGAACATAGTTGGCCATAATGTTGAAGAGTGTCCCGCCGATCACGATCACCATAATCATGCGAGCTTGGGACAGTCCGGATACTACGCCTCTGAGCATCGCAAAACCAACGGCAGGAAACAGACCCCACAAAATAAAGTCGAGGTAGCTACTCGCTAAGGTGACTGTCTCTGGTGTTTGCCTTAGCCATAGCATAAGGGTGTTGGCCTGGGAGAGTGCCCACATCGCTAAAACCGATACGCCTACTGTCAACCAAAGCCCCTGTCTCGTTACCTGCTCTATGCGAGCTTTGCAACCTGCACCATAGGCTTCAGCCACTAGCGGGCTTACCCCCATGACCACGCCGCTGAGTGTGTTGAGAACCACTTGGAAGGTGAAAGAGGCAAGGCCGCCCGCTGCTAAAACTTTCCATCCCAAATGGCCCATCATAACAGTATCGACGAAGCCAGTCGCAGCCTGGGCCATTTGGGCACTCACGAGGGGAATGGCCAGCTTGAATAGCGATCGCACTTCAGTTCGAACCGAAGAAGATAAAATAATAGCCACGATGTCTCTAAAGTTTGTATCTAAGTATGGTGTGTCTTTAAGATACGAACCTTAAAAAGACGGGTATATCAGCTCTTCGCGCTTTTTATCAGGTTCTTGCTATTGCTTGAGAAACCGCTTCGGTGTAGTGCCAACGTGACGTCTAAAGTGCTGTGTCAAGTGACTCTGGCTGGAGAACCCAACTGTCAGTGCAACGTCTGCGATGCTTAGCTTCCTTTGGAGTAACAGCCGCTTGGCCCACTCAACGCGACACCTTAAAACGTACTGATAAGGGGAGCACCCCAAGGACTGCTTAAACAGTCTAGAGAAATGGTGCATGCTCATACCAACCATTTGAGACAGCTCGCCGAGAGAGAGATCTGTCGCTAGGTTTGTATAAATATAGTCGACCGCGAGCTGCAGCTTGTGTTTGGGCAACCCATCTGAATAGTCTCGGATCACTGGCAGTTGTGATGAGTATGTCTTGATCAAGTGAATGGCCAGTACTGAGGATATGGACTCAGCTAACAGGCGAGTCTTGTTAGCTTCTATTGCTGATGTATCAACGTGCCTACTTTCTAGTTCCGTCTTGAGCGAGAGACCAAGCTGTTGAATTAGCGGATCTCGGATATTAGGTTGAGGCAGAATTTCTAAACGATCTGCATCAAGCGATTCATGGGCAATTTGCGAAAATAGTGTAGGGGTGAGGTAAATCTCAACATATTCTGCATCTGCGTTCCAAGTCTCTTTGAGTGAGTGAGTTGTTGGATAGATGCTAACGCTACCATAGGTTTGAAATTCGTTAGTAGCGAGTCCGTTTTTCCAGGTCTGCTGTAGGGTCAGTGGCTGACCGAGATGGATGCTGATCAAACACTGCTTTGGCCGATACTCTGGCGTCTCGTGAGGTGGTTGACAATAGTAGCCAAGATGAATTCCTTGCCAAGATAAGTCTTTGCTAGAAAGCAGGGGTTTATCAGGGTAGACATCAAGTACAGATGTCTCTTGAGTAAAGTCAATGGCTAGCGTTCGGCGGTCAGTCACAGGATCTAGCGGGTTACAAGATTCATGATGCCCTACAGGATACAGCGATTTAGCGTCTAATACCTAGACTTAAAGAGGTAGTCTCACGTTAACAGGTCTTCAGGTTAGGAGTTGTTAAGAAACAATTTTATGGTTTGAAGAGTTTAACCTTTCCCCTAACTTTGCCGTAACCCATACCACGCCAATATCTCTAAGGTAATCGACATCTTAGGAAAACTAGCCATAATCAAACGATGAGCTTAATTTTCAACAAGTCCTTACCTATTATCCATATAGTACGCTTGAGCTTACAATAACCCGCTTTGCTAATCTCAATTTTCCCCTTCCAAGAGAATCAACCGCAGAGGGTCTAAATGAACTGTCCAGGGCATGGGCTGATCTTTAAGCACCGCCCATTTTTCTTTAAATACTTCAGCCTGTAAATGATAATCTTGCTTCCCTGTTGAAGGATGATGGAGTTTTAAGTATAGGGTCATCCGATGGGGAGTTTCACTGGTGGCAGCCAGCCAGCAGGGGAACGTGTTGGCATGGGGTGTGGGGCTGTCTACAGGTTCTCTGCCAAATCCCTGGGCAAGAAAATCGATTTGGTGAGCGCGGATACCAATTTGGGTGAGATTTGCAGACAGCGGTTCAACGGTTTCGAGAATACACTGCCAGTGACGGGCTTCAACATGATGTGTGCCGTGGGCAATGGCGGGTGAGAAGTTTTTGCAGCCTGTGAGCTGAGCGACACCAACGGTGCGCGGCTGCTCAAAAATGAGATGTTTGGGGCCATGGGCAATGGCATTTCCTCCATTTAATACCAGCAGCCGATGACACATGCGATAGGCTTCTTCTAAATTATGGGTCACCAGTAGGGTAATGCCGCGATAGCTCTGTAGTCGGTCGATGAGCTGATGTTCAATCTGGTCACGTAGATGGGTGTCGAGGGCAGAAAAGGGTTCATCCAGCAGGAGGACTTCAGGTTGACTGGCCAGGGCACGGGCTAGGGCCACTCGCTGCTGTTGTCCACCCGATAGTTCATGGGGATAGCGGTTTGCCAATGTCCCTAGATGAACGGCTGCTAGCTGCTGGGCAACAACTGTTTGAATTTGATCCGGTGGCAGCTTGCGATGTAGACCAAAGGCCACATTTTGCCCAATGGTCAGGTGGGGAAACAGGGCATAGTTTTGGAATAGAATACCGATTTTGCGATCGCAAATAGGTACATTAATGCCGTTTTCTGAATCAAACAATACCCGACCGTTTAACACAATTCGACCGGCATCAGGGGTCTCAATACCTGCAAGACAGCGCAAAATCAAACTTTTGCCCGCCCCCGATGGTCCCAATAGCCCTAACGGCTGATCGTCCGTTGTGAACGAAACATTGAGAGTAAAGTTTGGCAAGTGTTTTGTGAGGTTGACAGAAAGCGTTGGTGCATCGGCAGATGAATAGGTAGATGGATACATCAGCGGACTGGGAGAGGTCCGATCTGTTGTCTTCCCTGTATCATCTACTTCGTTACTTTTGAGCTTTACACTCTCTTCTCTCTTTTTTCCTTTTTTACTTAGCCCTGGCTGCCATTGATTGACTAACACCAACGCCCCTAATGCCACGATCAAAATCACTCCGGTCCAAATCGCCGCTTCATAAAAGTCTCCCCCCTCAACCGCAAAATAGATGGCCATGGGTAGGGTTTGGGTTCGCCCTGGAATGTTGCCCGCCAGCATCAGTGTGGCCCCAAATTCTCCGAGCGCGCGGGCAAAGGCGAGGGTGGCCCCGGCAATCAGCCCCGGCAGTGCCAGGGGTAGAGTGATGCGCCAAAACACAGTTAGCTCCGAAGCACCCAGGGTGCGAGCCGCCTGTTGTAGATTACTATCAATTTGCTCGAAGGCCCCCAACGTCGTTTTATACATCAGGGGTAGCGCCACCACCGTTGCTGTTATAATCGCCGCATACCAGGTAAAAACAACGCTAATGCCAGCATTGGTCAACAGCATCCCCAGTGGACCCCTTTTGCTCAGCAATATGAGTAGTAAAAAACCGAGCACAGTGGGCGGTAGCACCATGGGCGCTAGTAAAATGCTGTCTAGCAAGGCGCGACCGCGACCGCGATAGTGGTGCATAAAGTTGGCCGCAGCAATGCCCACAAAAAATGTGACAGCAGTGGCAATCGTCGCAATGCGCAACGATATCCAAAGGGGAGAGAGATCCAGCATGGGATTGTTATAAACGAATTGCGTTAAAGCCAAACTCTGTAAACATTGTCTGAGCGGTCTCGGTTGTTAAAAAGTCAATAAACCGTTGGGCGGCGGCAGGCTGAGTGCTATTGCTGACAATGGCAATTGGATACACAATCGGCAGATGAAATTCTTCGGGTACCGTGGTTAATACTTTAACCTGGCGGGATAGCGCAGCATCGGTGGCGTACACAA
This sequence comes from Adonisia turfae CCMR0081, assembly GCF_011009555.1. GTDB lineage: Bacteria > Cyanobacteriota > Cyanobacteriia > Phormidesmidales > Phormidesmidaceae > Leptothoe > Leptothoe turfae. Next base: position 567,609 of record NZ_QXHD01000004.1, read on the forward strand.
TTCCTAGTTCAACATTGCCGCTTTCCACAGCTGCTAAAACACTGCGGACATTGTTGCTAAAGACAAACTTAGATTGCAATGTGTCTAACAGCTCTAGCTGTTGAAATGCCTGCTGCGCATATTGACCCGCTGGCACACTGCGAAATTCTCCGACGGCAATGCTGTTTATATCCGTGGTCTTAAGCTCAGCGATATCGGTAATGTCTAGGGCTGAGTCAATGGCAGTCACTAAGGCTAAACGATTGGTTACCAAGTCTTGACGAGAATCAGGCAAAATTAGCCCTTTATCTGAAAGCGCATCCATTTGTTGAGAGGCGGCGGCAAAAAAGATATCAGCCGGAGCTCCCTGTTCTATTTGGCGCTGAAGTGCTCCTGAGGAGGCAAAATTGTAGTCTATGGCGATATCGGGATGGGCTTCAGTAAATGGGGCTATAATCTTCTCTAGGGCATCTTGTAAACTGGCCGCAGCAGAGACCGTAAGGGTTATGGTGCTACCAGAGCCGACGGTTTGATCTTCACGACTACAGCCCACGGCAACTGACCCAGAGACTAGACCCGTGAGAAAGAGGGTGAGACATTTACGGCGTTGCATGGTGAGGGCGCTGGGTGATGGGAACAAGAACGTGGACTACGGTCATTATTAACAATTGAGTAATTGTCGATTTAGGGGATGAATCGGTCAAGGGCCGCCGCTGTTTAACGGTTTCCCATCACTAAAATCATCCTGAGAGCAGCCATGTCACAATTGAAACTGTTTACCAAAACTCAACGCCCCGAGTTCAAAGTCTCTTACGCCTGGGGTTGGGTCTGTGGATAGAGACCTAGCTGGTGAGCCAACTCACGGGCAATAAAAACGAGAAACTTAGCGGCCTCAGGATTGTCTTGGTGGGCAAAATAGCTGGCAGTCTGCATTAGAGCCTGTACAAATCCGGCATCTAACAGGTCAGGGTCAGCATTAAGAATCTCGGGTTCTTCTCCGTTAGGGCAGGTGAGCAGTCGGTCAATTAATCCCAAGTACATTGCCTGACGCGGCTCGGGTGGATTGGGTGGAGTGTTCATAGGTTCTCTGGTTTAGGCAACAGGAGTAGGGGCTTGGTACGCGGCTGACAGACTGTCAGGTATCAGGGCCGGGTAGGCCGGAGCGAGCTCTTTAAATAAAACAGTACTTAGATACCGTTCGCCAAAGCTGGGTTGAATGATGACAATGAGCTTGTCTTTATTTTCAGGACGCTGTCCGACTTGAACAGCTGCAGCCAGGGCTGCACCGGCAGAAATTCCAGACAGTAGCCCTTCTTCTCGAGCAAGACGGCGGCTAAAGTCAATAGCGGCTGCATCGGTGACGGTGACAGTCTCGTCGATTAAATCGACCCGCAGCACCGGGGGGATAAACCCAGCACCAATGCCTTGAATTTTGTGGGGACCGGCACTGCCACCCGATAGTACAGGACTGTTAGTCGGTTCTACGGCAATGGCTCGAAAACTCTCTTTTTTAAGTTTTAGTGCCTGGGCAACACCGGTAATTGTGCCGCCGGTACCAACACCGGCCACCACCATATCCACCTGGCCATCGGTATCATTCCAGATTTCTTCCGCTGTGGTTTCGCGATGGACTTGTGGGTTGGCTGGATTTTCAAACTGCTGGGGCATAAAGGCATTGGGCAGCTGAGCCGTAATCTCCTGGGCCTTTGCGATCGCACCGTTCATACCCTGACTACCCGGCGTTAACACCAGCTCTGCCCCATAGGCGTTGAGCATGGCCCGACGCTCCAGGCTCATGGTATCTGGCATTGTTAGGATGAGGCGATAGCCCTTGGCCGCAGCCACCATGGCCAGGGCAATGCCAGTGTTGCCGGAGGTGGGCTCTACTAGAACAGTCCGATCAGGTGCGATCGCACCTGATACCTCAGCCGCATGGATCATATTGGCACCAATGCGGTCTTTAACCGATGCTGCCGGATTCATGCCCTCTAGCTTCAGTAAAATCTTGGCAACACAGCCCTCGGCTTGAGGAATTCGATTCAGCTGTACCAGGGGGGTTTGGCCAATCAGCTGGGTTACATCTTTAGCAACCTTCATAAGGGGGGTCTCCTATTCGTTGGGACAATCCCTTGATAATAGTCTCTTATAGGCTACATCAGTGTTGGTGAAACAACTGTACACCTCTAACTTTTTTCAGAAAACCCTATCGTTTGCGGGCAACAATATTGTACAAATGCCAGTGCTTTTCCTCGCCCAGTGCGGTTTTGCCAGGATGTTCCTCTTCATCTAAAAGCTCCACATTGAAATAACTTAGCAATTCTTCAATCTGGGAGCGCGTGTGAAAATTTATATCGCCATAGATGGTCCAAGAGTCGCGATCGCCAAACAAATGTCCGCAAAATCGACCGCCTGGTCTTAATGCCATGACAATTTCTTCCCAAAGCGTTGGGAAACAGTCTGGTTTACACATGGGTAAACAAAAGCTAGCGTTGATCAAATCCACGTCCGGTGGTAGCGTTAGCTCTTCAAATTGCTGTACGCGAGTTTCTAAATACGTTCGATTAATATCCGAACGCCGCCGTAGTCGAATAATCGCTTCAGATTCTCCGTCAATGGCAATCACTCGCCAATTCTGTCGCAGCAGTTCCACCGTGTCACGCCCGTCACCACAGCCTAAATCCACCGCAGTCCTACGCGCATTAGCCAACGGCTCAGCCGAGAAACGTTCAAGGGCCGTTAACAATGTTTCACGGGGAGGGCGACCGGCAACAGCCTGATAATAATCGGCCCATCTACGGTGAAACTGGGTTGAATTAGTGGTGGCTGATGGCCCAGGGTTTATGGGCCATCGATTCAAAAAGTCAGACATGATCATAGGTGTGCCCACGGGAGCATCAGTTAAGCAGCCAAGACTGGAAAGTCAGCTTTTAATAATTCTAGCCAATCGGCAATTCGTTGTTCTGTTTTATCGCTCTCATTGATTTCATCGAGGGGCAAGCCAACAAACTGACCGTCTCGAATGGCAGTGGACTTCTCAAATGAGTAGCCTTCAGTAGAAACAGCCCCCACCAGCTTTGCTCCCAAGGCCTTAAACTGATCATAGAGAATTCCTAGGGCACCTACAAAGTGCTTACTGTGGCCTTCACAATCACCTGGGCCAAAGAGCGCAATAGTTTTTCCAGAGAAGTTGGGCTTGTCGACTTCCATATCAAACAGGGGTTCACGCCAATCGTTTTGCACTTCTCCAGCCCCCCATGTAGAGCAGCCGAGCAGCAGGTAATCATATTTCAGCAGGTCATCCACATCATCAAAGTCTTCTTCCATATTGTACAAATCGCAGATATCTTCGCCAATTTCTTCCTGAAGTTTTTCTGCAATTTCTTCGGTGGTACCCGAGGTACTACCATAAAAGATGCCAATCTTTGTCATGGTTTCAACTCCTAAAATTTGCAAAGTATTTAGAATAAACTAGACCAAAGTCAGGTATCAGACCTCTTAGGAGACTTTGGTCCGTACATAAACCGACTGAATCATAGCCTGGGTCAGCGGTACTGTACCCTGGCGAGTGCGAACCACAAATCGGGGAGAGCGCTGCTCTAAACTTAAGGAGGTGCCCGGAGACAATCCTGATTTTCTGAGCTGGTCGGCAACGGCTGGGTTAATGCCCCTAATCCGGGAAATAACGCCACGTTCACCAACTTTTAATGCCTTAAGAGAAGCCCCAGATACAGTAAACCTAGTAAACATGGCCAATCTCTAGTCTCCTAAATAAGTTAATCGTCAGCTAACCGTTACTAAACTAAATACGCCTCCATGTGGGTTTTAATCGTGCAGTCCGAACGGGGATAAGCAACACAAAGTAAAACAAAGCCTTTATCGATTTGTTCATCCTCTAAAAACGACTGGTCTTCTTGATCAATTTCGCCTTCGACAATTTTTCCGACACAGCTAGAACAAGCTCCGGACTTGCAGGAAAACGGTAGCTCAATATCGTTCTCCTCTGCTGCATCTAGAATATATGTATCGTCATCGACAGGAATTGTAATATCAATTTTGCGCTTTTTGTTGATGAGGTGAACCTGATACGTTGTCATAACAAGTCTCCTTAATAAGTGAGGGTGAGAATTGGATCAGATGAGAGGTAGATGCGAGAAAAATCAATTGTCCTTCTCTGCTTTTCTAGGAACAGGGAGTACCAGCGGGGCCACAGTCTGCCGCTTGGAAGGACTTACCGCAGCCACAGGTATCAGTAGCATTGGGGTTGGTGAACTTAAAGCCGCTTTCCAATAAACTGTCAATGTAGTCCACCACCACCCCATCTAATAGGGGAGCACTTTTCGGATCAACAAAAACTTTGAGGCTGCCTGATTCTGTAATCTCATCATCAGGATTTGGAGCATCAGCTATTTTAATAGCGTATTCGTAGCCATTACAGCCGCCGTCTTTCACCGCCAGACGAACACCTCGCGTGGGGGTATAGTCAGGAGTGCCACGAACAAACGTACGAAGACGAAGTTCGGCGAGTTCGGTAAGGGTAACAGTCATGGTGGTGAGTAAAAGTGAGTGGACAGGTCTAGCTGAAATTACGATTTTGAGCACCCATGGGGGGCGTCAGCAGCAAAACTAGAAGAATTAAACTTTTTAAGAGAATCGGGGCAATGGCTAAACCGACTACGAGACAAGCTACAGCAACAAGACTAGCGATAAACCGAATAGCTTCGTCAGAGACAAACTTTAGGAGCTGCCAGAAGATGAAAGTAAGGCCCAAAAAGATGAGAGCAGTCCAGGGCATGGTTCAAGATAACAAGTTCAACAGGATGAAATGGGAGTAGCCGTAAGTGAATCAGCTACCTGCGTCATCTGGCCACAGGTAGGGCAGTTGGGATCGTGATAAGAGCGACGTTTAGCAAATTCGGCACGGGCCAAATCCATAGTTAGCAATTGCCCTAGCAAAGGTTCGCCCAAGCCAGTGATCAGTTTAATTGCCTCCAGTGCGGCCAGACAAGCAAGGGTCCCTGACACCGCGCCCAATACTCCAAACCCCCAGCGATCCCAGTCTGGCTTTTCAGGGAAGAGACAGGTAAGACAGGGTGTGTGTCCCGGCACGATGGTGGTGAGATAGGCTTCCATGCTGTTCATGGCAGCTTCCACCATGGGCTTTTGCCATCGCACACAGGCACTATTGAGCAAGTCTCGTTCTTTAAAATCAAAAGCGCAGTCTAGGGCGATATCGGCTTGCTGGACGAGTACGCCAATGTTGTTGTCACTAACGTATTCGCACACAGCCTCAATCTCGATGTCAGGGTTGAGATTGTGCAATGTTTCCTGGGCTTTAAAGACACGAGGCTTACCTACCCAATCATCGGTCATGAGAATTTGTCGATTGAGATCGTCCCGTTGCAGGTTGCCACCGCGTACCAAGATCAGCTTACCAACTCCGGCTACGGCCAGATAGAGAGCGGCTGTTCCCCCCAAGCCACCCACCCCCGTAACCAGGGCCGTAGTGTTTTTTAGCTGGCGTTGTCCAGCTTCACCCAGCCCAGGCAACATCATTTGGCGGCGGTAGCGTTCGAGTTCGGTAGGGGAGAGGGAGAGGAGCATGGTGGCAGTGGGCGGTGGGCAGTGGAC
>NZ_QXHD01000004.1:573225-624606 GCF_011009555.1 Adonisia turfae CCMR0081
AACTAATAGGAACAACTCAAACCACGGAGAGACTTGACATCGGGGCATTTGAAGATGTCAGTGTGAATACCACCCAAGCGACACAAGTTTTCAGTGATGAAGTCTCAAACCAAGATGCATTTTCCGGTTCGACTTGGAGGGTCGATGGCTTAACCGCTGCTTCCATATTTGATATTAAAGCAACTGGATTCTTCGATTTAATTAATAACTCGAATCGATTCCCAACCAATGCGGCTGGTGTACTTACCCAACCCACACCCTACTTTGGTGGAACGTCAACTGGAGAAATCGTTGCAGCTTCTGGAGCAACCCTTGGGAACGGAGTTCCCTTTGGAGCTCTATTGCTGGGTAACCGAGACATTGGCTTTGTTCCAATATTTGCACCCACATCTGAAAATGGGTTTGGTAGTTCCGAGCCCCCGACAACACTTGCTACCCAGGTAACTTGGGGAGAGCTTTTCCCAGATTTAGCCACTCCATTTACAGGAGAACTAGAATGGCGCGTAAACGATACATCTCCTGGTGATAATCCCAATGCAGCAACGATGCTGGTTGAGGTGTCTATGCCCACTGAAACTTTAGTTTTAGATGACATCTGGGTTGTTGCTGATGACGATGGCACAGGACGCGGCTTTGTTAACGAGTGTGATGAAGAAAATAATATCTATCATGCGAACTTGGTAGAACCTAGTGAAATTCGAGGCACTAAGTTCCTTGATCTAGATGCAGACGGCGATCGAAATCTAGATCAACGGCAAGAACTAATCAATCTTTCTTCCAGAGCCTTTTATAACTCAAGCCTGGGGGATCTTTATCCAGGAGATCCAAACGATCCTTTAGCTACATATTTTCCTGGTCCCAATCGTTCAACAGACGATCCAACAGCTAGTTTTTTACAAGCTCCTGATTTGAGCGACATTTCTAATTTAGGCAATTGGCTAGATAATCCAGAGGCGACTATCGAAAACAGTGAATTCTGGGCAGAAGTTCAACCTGTTCCAGATACATGGAACGTCAATGACGAGACAGCCATTATTTATGAAATTGATGCTGGTGAAAGAAGCATCACCAACTTAATAGGTGATTTTGGTGTCGATAATGGCATTCATGTCTGGCTTGATGGTAACTACTTATTTGGTGCAATGAGAGGAGGACCTGCAGCACCTGGAGAATATCAGATTGGTCCAATCGATCTATCGCCTGGCAAGCATTATCTCCAAGTTTTACGTGAGGATCACGACGGTGATACAGGATACGAAGTTAGTATCACTGGGGATGACCTTGTTGAACCTGGTTTAGAAGACTGGGTTATCTACATTGACGCGAATGACAACGGGCAACGAGATACCAACGAACTCTTTACTGCGACCAATAAGGAAGGTAATTACGCATTTACAGGCTTAGAGTCTGGCACTTACATCATTAGAGAAGAAAATCAAACGGGCTATGTTCAAACTTCTCCTAATGATTTTAAGCACGTTGTCACTGTCGTAGATGGAGATATTATTCAAGGCATTGATTTTGGCGATTTCAAGGGAGTGATTCCCAACGCTGAGCCCGAATTCATTAGCACGCCAAGCACAATTGGCGCTGTCAATCAACTCTTCCGCTATGATGCTGATGCCCAAGATGCCAATAGAGACCTGCTTACTTACGATCTCTCATTAGCTCCAGAAGGTATGGGAGTTGATCCCACCAGAGGTATCGTCATTTGGAGAGTGATCTGAATTTTGTGTAAACGCTTGTTGACTTAAAGAGAAAATCGTTCTGGAAACAGAATAGCAAAATGAGACAAGGCAGCACGCCAATTTTTAATCGGTCGATTCCATTTTTTCGCAATATTATTCATCGCCAGATACATGAGCCTGCAAACAGCGGCTTCATCTGGAAAGACCGCCTTGGTCTTAATCACCTTACGCAAGGAGCGGTTGAGGGATTCGATAGCATTGGTGGTGTAAATCACTCGACGAATCTCCATCGGGTAGTCGAATATCGGAATGACATTTTCCCAGTGACGAATCCAGATCTGACTGATGGCTGGATATGCCTCGTCCCATTTATCACTAAAGGCATCAAGGGCTACTTCTGACTCCGCCAGGGTAGCAGCTTGGTAAATGGGTTTGAGGTCTTTAGCAACGGCCTTCCGGTCTTTCCAGGGGACATATTTCATACAGTTACGCATCAGGTGAACAATGCACAGCTGTACCTGAGTTTTGGGATACACTGTTTCAATGGCGTTAGGAAACCCCTTGAGCCCATCGCAACAGGCAATCAGAATATCGGTCAATCCCCTATTTTTAAGGTCCGTGAGGACTTTCAACCAGAATTTGGCTCCTTCAGTTTCGGCCTCACCGATCCATAGACCCAGAAGTTGTTTCTCACCCTCGCGGTCAATGCCCAGGACCACGTAGACCGCACGCTTGCTTACCCGGCCTGAGACCTTGATATTTACGTACAGGGCATCGAGATAGACAATCGGGTAAAGCGCGTCGAGCGGGCGAGACTGCCAGGCTTTGACATCTTCACTGACGGTATCGATGACCTCACTAATCACTGACGCTGATATCGTCGCGCCTCCGTACAATTCTTTGAGCTGGGCACTGATGTCTCGCGTGCTCATGCCCCGAGCATACAGGGCCAGTATCTTTTCATCGAGTCCCGCTAATCGACGCTGATGTTTGGGCACCAGTATCGGTTCAAAGCTGCTGTTGCGGTCACGAGGAATGGACAGTTCCAGTTCTCCGTCCTCCGATTGCACCGTTTTCTTCGAGCTGCCGTTGCGACTATTTTTTGGCTGCTCATCGGCTGGACTCGATTCAAGATGGTGATTGAGTTCTCCCGCTAATGCTCGTTCCACTAGGCGCTTTTTGATTTGCTTTATCAAGCCAGACTCGCCCAAGATATCCTCAGGGCTAGCACAATCTTCCAGTAGTTCGTCTAGTAATTCATCAACGCGATTCGGTTCTTTTTTCTTGCGGGCCATGGGGCGATCTCCTGATGTACATGGATGATAGATCGCTTACACAAAATCCTGTACAGTCCCTCATTTGGGAACCCGCCATCGACCAAATTGGCATCCACGATGTAATACTTCGAGTCCAGGATGGCAACGGTGGCGTTGACTTGCAAGCTTTCCAGGTAACCGTCAGCAACAACAGCGCTCCAGTCATCACCTCTCACCCCCTTGGTCCCACCATCGCTAATACCCTATATCAATACGATGTGGATGCTGAAGATGCGGATGGCGATACTCTCACCTACAGTCTGCTGGCCAATCCCGATGGTACCACTATTGACGAAACCTCGGGATTGCTTAGCTGGACGCCCAACGATAACAATTTTGGCGACAACTTTATTCGTATTCAAGTGACCGATGGACAAGGCGGCATCGACACCCAGTCCTTCACCCTGCCCGTAATTGCCTCTGCTGCAGTAAACAATTCGCCAAGTATCGCCAATGCGCCACGGGAGTTCATAAGCTTGGGCAATGACTTTGCTTTCCAAATTGAAGCCACTGACCCCGATAACGATCCACTAACCTATCGCCTTACGGAAGCGCCTGAGGGCATGATCATTGACGAGAATGGACTCATAACCTGGCCAGCAACAGCTACCCAACTGGGAGACTACAGCTTCACCGTCGAAGTTGAAGACGGACGAGGACTTGGAGTTCGAGTCTCCTACGACCTCAGTGTGGTGAAGCAAACGGTCAACAATACCCCTGAAATTACCTCCACCCCAAGTTTTGTAGCCACCATCGGCGACCAGTATCTCTACGAACCCGAGGCCACTGACTCCGACAACGACCCCATTGTGTGGGCACTGGTCTCCGGCCCCGCAGGGTTAACGCTAAACGAAACCTCCAGACGGGTAAGCTGGACGCCCACTACCGATCAGTTTGGTTTCCACGAAGTAATTATCGAAGCCATTGATGCCCAGGGTGCTGCCTTCCGTCAGGGCTTTGGCATCAATGTCAACTCCACCAATACACCACCTACAATCACCTCAGCCCCACCTACCCTAGCCTTTAGCGATACGCCCTATACTTATACCATTGAGGCCAGCGACTCCAACAGCGATGCTCTGACCTATAGCCTTAATGTTGCCCCCGATAGTATGACCATTGATGAGAGCAGCGGACTGATCGAATGGACACCGACCGCTGCTCAGCTGGGTACCCAGACAGTTACGGTTAGCGTGGCTGATGGTCGTGGTGGCTTTGCCGAACAGACTTATACCATTGAGGTGGCCAGTGATGTTCCTAATCAGCCACCAAAGTTCACCTCTCTGCCCAGCTTTGAGGCAATAGTGAACCAAGCCTACTTTTATCAACTCGAAGCGACAGACCCGGAAAACCTTAACATCCGCTATGAGCTATTGGCAGGGCCAGATGGAATGCTCTTGAACGAAACCACCGGAGTGCTAACGTGGGTACCGACACCGAAGCAGGTAGGCCCCCACGTTGTGAAGGTGGCAGCTTTTGACTCACTTAATCTGGGAGCATCTCAAACCTTTAATATCAAGGTCAGTGAGAGTAATTTCCCTCCTGTATTAACAACACTTCTGATACCAAGATTCTGATTCGTGAAACCTACGCCTTGATCTGAATATGACTGACTCGAATAGGGATGTAGTGCCCTATGGGTAAAGGTAAGTAGCGACCGACGGCATGGAGCAGGGAATAACCCAGGACTGAATTGCAGCCAGGATTGCTCCAGAACAAATTGCCTTAGCTTTTTTAGCTGACCCTCAACTTTAGCTGACCCTCAACCAGTGACACAAGAGTCTTAAGCCATCCGCTCGGAATTCAAGTGTATGATAGTGGTAGAACGTCATCAAGTGCATAAAACCTTTGTTTCAAAAGGATTTCAGGTTTCTAAAAATTTACTGGCCTAAATTTGGACTATTCGGTCTGACGCCACAAATCTTCTTGATCGGCATAGGCATTTTTGCTGTGGGTAACCAAGCACCATCTTCACCATGAGTAGCAATTCCGTAGGCTAAATTTGCCGCTACAGCTTCTTCCACTCCAGCTATAAAAGTGGAATTGGGAGTATCTATAAAATTCACCTAAAACGACGAGCACAACACTATTAGTTGCGGAGAGAGTCAGCTCTGTTAAGCCGATAATGTGTGTTGCTTGAGAATACGATCGCACCACTCCTGAGAAAGTCGTGCCACCTCCTGCCGTTTTTGCTCATCCCCCCACCAATCCGAGCAATTTGATTTCCACCGACTCAGTAACCGTTGCAGGTCAGCCAACTCAACAGCCTGGTCCAGGCTAGTCTCTAAATCAATACCTGGCACTATCCACTCAATAAAAAACTGACTTTCCCTAATAAGGTGTTCAACAACTGATTCACCTGTAACGCTGTCAGCAAAAAACTGAATGCGAGTTAAATTCAACGCAAGACTTTCCAACTGAGCTGTTTGGTCAGCCTGAAGGAATCGTTTTTTGAGAATGTCCCAATTCACTCCCATTGAATTTCAACTCCTTCTAGAAAAGACCTGATAATTTTCTCTATCTTTTGACGTAACTCAAGATCTTGAATTTGCATCGAACGATTGTTTGCACTCGGGCGAATATTAATGATCGATTCAAAGCCCACAGACTGATTAGTGGGATACCAGTCCGCCCCCCAAACATTTTTCTGCTCGCTACCATCATCCAGCAAAACCAGCTCACAATCAGCGTGCAATTCCCCGCCCCCCGCTAAAACTTCACGCTCAACGTCCACCGCCATCTTAATGTAAATTCCCAGAGCCTTTAACATTTGGTCAACCTGCTCAGGGGTAGCACGGCCTCTAACGATCACAATCATGGTTCATCTATTCGTGCTTGGCATCCTCTAATCTATGTATCGTCAGTTTTAGCCCAAGTAGTATTGAGCGATACGATGACATCTCCATGGCAAAAACGCAGAGTACCATAGCCCTATCTAAATACCGTATTTCAAGGATGAGTCTGTCGTACAGCTCGTCGCTAGATCAGCATGACATCCGCAAGTTCTGTGGGAGTACGGTCAAAATGTTAAGTTGTCTAGCATAGTATCAGCATTATTAAGCATGAACGTTAAGCTATGGGCAAATGAGCGTTGCCATCGAATCAGCCCATGCCCCGCAAACCCAGCAATGATGATCCAGATAAGCCCACTAAGTCACGGGTGCGCTTTATTTTTGAGCCGGATCGTAGTTCTCCTAATGGTGTCACTTATAGCTGGCTGATTCATCGTACCTACAAAGGCAAAGAAAAGGCGGCCACTGCGGCTCGTGCCTTCTGGTTACCCTTTGCTTACAAGGATACTGGGAAGCATTCGGAGGCAGAGTTAAAAGACTTGGCCCGTCAGTCTATTATTCGGATGGAAGAGCAAATTCAGCATTTGCGGGAAACGTTTGGAATTGAACCCCCTCCAAGTGAATCTGATCAGCCTGAATTTCCGGCAATTAGCCCTATGGCAGTACCAACAGGAGAGATTTCTCTGTTGGCTCAAGATGATCTACTCAACGACTTTTCGGATGTGTTGTAGGGAGTGATCATGGCAAAGTCTCCTAACGCTGATAAAGAAACGACTTCAGAAGAGGCCCCATTGCTGCCTCGGGAGCCTGATACGGAAAAGGGACAACAGGCACGAGAACAGTATTTAGTTCTAGCAAAGGCGGCTCTACGAGTAAACTTTGAAGATTATCAAACCTTATTTCAGGCTTACGCGAGTGAGGAGCCTGAGGAGCAACAAACTGCTCAACAGTTGGATCGCACGGTTGCTCAAGTGGCGTTACAAGCGGGACATTCTCCCCGGCAGGTGATTCAGTTTGTTGCTCAGGGACCCTATGTACAGTGTGAGACGAAGGCGCAATCGCCAGAAGAGAAGAAGGCGGCTCTGCCCAAGCTACTGCACTATGCTAAGACGCAGGTGGATACGGCTCAAAAGCAGCGGTATACGGAATATGCGAATGCGGTGACTGGTAAGATTCAGAGCTACGCTGATCTGTATCGGGAGCATGTGAGTAGTGACCTGGCGGCGATTCAGTTAGACCAACAGGTGGTGGCTGCTGCATTGAGGGCTGGGGAGTCGGCAGAGGCGGTGACGCATTTGTTGTATCAGGGACCCTACGCTCAGTTTCAGCAGGGGGTTAAGGGGATGGATGCTGGGTCGTTGGATCAGTATGCGAAGGGTACTGTGGCTCAGGTGCAGTCGATTCAGTCGTTGCAGATATCCGGACATAGTGGTGGAAGGCGTAAGCGATCGCAAAACCTAGATCGTTAAAACTGGAATTAAGTGCTATCCGTGACAACCGAAAATCCTGAACGTTTTTTTAATAAGCTTTATAAGCAGCAGGCCCTTAGCAACCTCTCACACAGAGCATACCTACAAAGCATCACAATTAAGCTTACGCCTTCTTAAACCACGCTATCCTGACAAAAACTGCTTAACTCCAGCATATCTGAGTGCTCTACCGGTTACTATGCCTAGACGTAACGATGGTCCCAAGGCCTATGAGAAGGCCCGACGCCTCTTGGAGGTGATGTTGGCCTATGTTAATGATGAAATCGAGGATTGCGAACATATCCGTCCCCATATTGAAATCCACTGGAAAACGGATAAATGCTTAGTTATCAAAACTAAGACCAGATACTTGGAAGCACTAACCAGTTTAGAAAGTTCAGGGCCAGCGCTTAAGCGAAGCGATGTCAGTGAAGCTATTAATCGGCTTAAGGATCATGTTGGTATTCTGGATGACTATCGTACCGTTACCAAAGGGTCTGAACTGCGGCACTTTGCCTTAAACCTCTGGTACGGCAAATCGCAATTCATGAAAAGCGATAATCTCCAGAGAATCCATGAGGTATGGGAGGCAAACCGTTCTAAGAAATCGAAGGAAGTAGGAGGTGATATTACTCCAGTTAATTTAGTCGAGTCGGCTTCGCTAATAGAGACTGTAAAAGATAATAGACCTTGGCAAGGCGCATCCAATAAACATAGCTGGGGCGAGGCTCCTGATGTCTCAAAGTTTTATGGACGTCAAGCTGAGTTAGCAACGTTGCAGACTTGGATTGTAGATGATGGCTGTCGTTTGATTACCGTATTAGGTATGGGGGGTATGGGTAAAAGTGCCCTCTCAGTTAAGTTGGCTCAGCAATTAGAATCTGAGTTTGAAAAAATCATTTGGCGATCACTATGGAACGCACCACCTTTACAAACGCTATTACAAGATTTGTTGCTAATTCTATCAGGGCAACAAGTAGTTGATATTAATCAGAGTGTTGATGCTGGTATTGTTGCTGTCCTAAAAGAGTTACGAAACTGTCGTTGTTTAGTCATACTCGATAATTTTGAATCTTTATTGCAAGCAGAGCGTATGCAAGGATCTTATTGTCCAGGATATGAAGATTATGGTCATTTATTGCAAAGTTTGGCGGACAGTCCACATAAAAGCTGTCTACTACTAACAAGTCGAGAAAAGCCTATTGGCCTAAGTGCTAAAGAAGGGTTACAAGAACCTGTTCGAGCTTTTCAATTAACAGGACTGCAAGTTGTTACTGCAAACTCGATTTTACAAGATCAACAACTAGATACAACAATAGGTAGACAGCTTGTTGACCAATATAATGGTAATCCGTTGGCTCTTAAAATTGCGATCGCAACTATTCAATCTCTTTTTGACGGAAATGTTACTGCGTTTTTAGCAGCTGAAACCGTTGTCTTTGGTGATATCGCCGATTTGCTTGCCCAACAAATTAAGCGTCTCTCCTTTTTGGAACGACAAATTATGGAATGGTTAGCGATCTGTCGAGAACCAGTTTCTATTGCCGTATTAAGCTCTAAACTCATACCCACAGTCAAGTCTCAAGCATTACTAGATGCTCTCACTGCATTACAACGGCGCTCACTAATTGAGCGTGACTCACAAAGCCAGGGGTTCACACAGCAGCCTGTGGTTATGGAATATATGACTGAACAAATAATTGATCAATGTTGTGAACTGATTTGGGAAAATACAGTTGAACTGCCAGGACTGCTAAGTACTTTGGCTTTAATGGAGGCAGATGCAAAGGACTATATTCGACAAACTCAGCAGCGTGTTATTGTTGCACTGATTGCTCGACAGTTAAAAGACCGGTTGGGTAGTGGCAAGGTTTTGCGGACAAGATGCGAGCACATCCTCCAACAGCTCCATGAAGATTCTCGGCCAGGCTATGCAGCAGGAAATCTGATTAATCTTATGCAGGCACTGCAATTAGACCTGAGTGGCTATGACTTTTCAGGTCTTTGTGTTTGGCAGGTATATCTTTCAGACTTGGCATTACCGGAGACTAACTTTAGTAAAGCAGATCTGAGTCGTTCTGTGTTTACCCAAACCCTGGGGGGCTTTCTAGCAGTGGCCTATCATCCTGGAGGGCAACAGCTGGCTACAGCCATCAGCAATGAGGTGGTGGTTTGGGATATTGGTCAGGGTAAGCAACTGCTTGCTGGGCAAGGGCATACGGCTTGGGTGATGTGTGTGGCCTATAGTCTTGATGGCAAGCTGATTGCTACTGGTAGTCGAGATGAAACTATCCGGTTGTGGGATGCTGAGACGGGTCAGTGTATGAAGACATTACCTTGTCCGGGTAGCTGGGTACAGACTGTAGTATTTAGCCCTGATGGTCAATACCTGGTTAGTGGTGGAAGTGATGGTGCTATACGAGTGTGGGAGGTAGCAACATCTTGTTGCCAGTGGATATGGGAGGGGCATTGCGATCGCATCCTGGCCCTAAAGTTTTCTGCTGATGGCCAAACGCTGGTCAGCAGTAGTATGGATCAGGCTACACGGGTATGGGATTTTGCTAGCGGAGATTGTCTACATACTTGGGAAATTTCGATTAACTGGACTTTGGCAATGGATTTGAGTTCAGACGGCAGCACCCTTGTCACGGGTAGTGATGGTAATCTGGTCAAGCTATGGGATTTAGCCACTGGCAAGTGTCGGTTCACGTTGCCTGATTATCGGAGTTATGTTTGGTCGGTGGCATTTGCCCAAGATGGGCAGACATTTCTCACGTCTAGTGATGATAAAACGATTAAACTATGGGATTTGGCGACTGGAGATTGCTTACAAACTTGGTTGGGCCACAGTCATTTTGTCTGGTTGACTCGCTTTAGCCCGGATGGGCAATCGGTGGTGAGTGCTAGTAATGATCAGACGGTTAAGGTTTGGGATGTGACTTCTGGGCAGTGCCTGCAAACACTAATAACTTACAGCAATTGGCTACAGTCGGTCGCCTTTAGCCCGGATGGTGAGTATTTAGTCAGTGGTGGAGAGGATCAGCAGGTGCGACTCTGGCAGACTGTGACTGGTGACTGTATCCGCAGGTTATCGGGACATACCAACCAAGTATCTTCCGTAGTGTTTAGTTCAGATGGTCGTTACATTGCTAGTGGCAGCGATGATGCAACGATTCGTTTGTGGAATGCTACGTCGGGAGAGTATCTACGCACATTGCGAGGGCATACAGACGGTGTTCAGTCTGTGGTGTTTAGCTCTGTCGGTAACATTCTAGCCAGCGGCAGCTATGACAAAACTGTAAGGCTTTGGGATGTTACTTCTGGGGAATGTTTACAGATTTTAGCAGGTCATTTGCAGCGGATAAAAGCGGTGGCGTTTTCAATTGATGGGGCGATGGTTGCTAGTGGCAGTGATGACCATACGCTAAAGCTATGGGCGGTGGGCTCTGGTGCTTGTTTACATACTCTAGAAGGGCATGGGGATTGGGTTTTGGCGGTGGCATTTCATCCGCAACAGTCCTGGGTTGCTAGTGGTAGTGGTGACCATACGATTAAAATTTGGGATATAGTCACTGGGGAATGTTTGCAGACATTGGAGAAGGATAGTCAGCGGGTTAGATCTGTGGCATTTAGTTTGGACGGTCGATATCTGGCTAGCTGTGGTGATGATGCTACAGTATATCTTTGGGATGTGGAAACGGGTGAATGTCAGCGGAGTTTGACTGAGCATAGTAGTGCTGTTTGGTCGGTTGAGTTTAGTCCAGATGGGCGATATTTGGTTAGCTGTAGTGAGGATGAGACGATTCGGTTATGGGACCTGAAAACTGGGATTTGCACTAAGGTATTGAGGCCGCAAAGACCCTATGAGAATATGAATATTACTAATGTAGTGGGGTTAACTGTTGCTCAGCGTAATACATTAAAGGCGTTGGGTGCAGTGGAAAATGCTTCTAGATAATTGATGGATGAAATAGATGATGAGTGATCCGAAGGAACAGAAATCAGACGAGAAGATTACAGATGATCAGGTTACTTCTGAAACAGAGGCTGAGATTTCAGAGGCTGCGGATAATCCAGTTGCTGAAGTGAGCAATGAGGCTATAGATGAGTCTGCACCTGAAGAACCATTACAGGATGACTTTACTGATCGAAACCCAAACTGGACTGAGAAAGACCTTCCAACTCAAGATGCCTGATTGTTGTTGTCCCAAACTCTCTTTTTACAGGTTTTCCTAGCTACTAAAGCAATTTCGAGCATATCAGGTTCTTGCTCAAATACTGTTTTAGGAGTATGAAGCATGGGGTGATACCGCATTCGATCACAGGCTACTGCCAACCAACTCTGTAGAGAGCCAGGCAATAAATTTATGGTTTTATCAATACTGCCACCAAGAATATATTGACCATCAGAACTAAAGGCTATGGTCCTGATAATATCCGAGCCGTGAAAAACATTACCAACGGCTCTACCTTGTAGGTCCCATAGTCGCACAGTTTTATCTACACCACTACTGACAATATGCTGACCATTTGGGCTAAAAGCTACTTTTAATACTTGTCCCACATGTCCCCGAAAAGGATTACCAATAGGGTTACCTTGTAGGTCCCATAAGCGTAATGTTGAATCAGCACTCCCACTGATAATG
Source organism: Adonisia turfae CCMR0081 (assembly GCF_011009555.1). Classification (GTDB taxonomy): domain Bacteria; phylum Cyanobacteriota; class Cyanobacteriia; order Phormidesmidales; family Phormidesmidaceae; genus Leptothoe; species Leptothoe turfae. The sequence goes on from NZ_QXHD01000004.1 coordinate 585,137, forward strand.
TATTTTCCATTAGGACTAAAAGCAACAGAAAACACAACACTAGTATGACCTTGGAAGGGAATGCTGATGGAATTGTCCTGTAAGTCCCATAATCGTAAGGTTTTATCTCTAATCCCACTTCCACTGACAATGTATTTTCCATTAGGACTAAAAGCGACAGATTCAACAGTATCAGTATGACCTTGGAAAGGCTCACGCACGGCATTACCTTGCAAATCCCATAAGTGCACAGTTTTATCAAAACTTCCACCGACAATGTATTGCCCATCAGGGCTAAATGCTAAAGACCTAATCTTGCTAGTATGGCCTCGGAAGGGCTCACTCATAGCATTACCCTTCAAATCCCATAAGCGCACAGTTTTATCAAAACTTCCACCGACAATGTATTGCCCATCAGGGCTAAATGCCACAGAAATAATTGGAGATTCCCTGTCTTGAAAGAGTTCTCCAATAAGATTACCCTGTAAGTCCCATAGATGAGCATTTCTAGTAGCTAGAATCTGACCATCAGGGCTAAATGCCATAGGAGCTTGTGGGAGAAGAGCAGTGGCATGAGTTGGTAAATCCCATAAACGCACAGTATTGTCTCCATTGTTAGTACCATCCCCACTACCACTAACAATTTGTTGTCCATCAGGGCTAAAAGCTACAGAATAAACACCAGAGGTATGACCTTGCAATGGGTTGCCGATCAGATTTCCAGTTAAATCCCATAGCCGAATTGTTCCGTCTGTACTGCCACTAGCAATAAACTGGCCATTAGGGCTAAAAGCTATAGAGGAAACATTAAAAATATGCCCTTGGAAAGGATTACCTATGGGATCACCCTGTAAGTTCCATAATCGTATAGTGGTGTCCCCTTTATTACCTCCATTACCGCTGCCACTGGCAATAATTCGACCATAAGGGCTGAAGGCCACCGACCAAATCGCGGAAGTATGCCCTCGTAATGTACGTAGACGCTCTCCTGATGCTACATCCCACAATCGTATAGTCTTATCCCTACTGCCACTGGCAATATACTGACTATCGGGACTGAAAACTACCGAATAAACATCAGACTCATGGCCTTGAAGGGGCTTAACAACAGGATTACCCTGTAAATCCCATAGCCGTACAGTCTTATCCCTACTGCCACTAGCAATGTACTGGCTATCAGGGCTAAATGCTATAGATTCGACACGACCAGTGTGCCCTTGCAAGGGCTTGCCAATGGGATTTCCTTTCAAATCCCATAGCTGTATTCCATATGTACCACCACCACTAGCGATGTACTTACCATCAGGACTGAATGCTATGGCATAAGCACTAGATTCTGTTTGAAAGGGTTGACCAATAAGATTACCTTGCAAATCCCATAGCCGTAAAGTTTTATCCTCGCTGCCACTGACAATATATTTACCATCAGGACTAAAGGTTACGGAGTGAACTCTGTCAGTATGACCGAACAAGACATTTCTCTCCCTCATTCTTTGAACAGCGCTCAACAAACTAGACTGCGCTAAGCTCAAAACCGGTTCACCTACAGCCTCACTTTGATCAAACGTCTGAAGTGCCAGTAACATTGCTTTTGGTGCATCCAGTGTAGGTAGCCAGTTTAAGACTCTTGCAGCCTGTTCTCGTAACTGAGCCACAGTTGCTTGATACTCAGCGTCTTTCTGGCGTTGAATTGCCAAATCCTTCTGTACATCGGCAACCCTTCGCTGTTCTGCTTCAGCTTTACGTGCTTCTTCTGTTTCTCTCCTGCGAGTTTCTGCGATGATTGCATTATCTTGAGCTATTTTGGTCTGCTCATTTGCCCTCTTTTCGTTCGCCTTAGCAGTCTCTGCGTTATGCTTAGCGATCCAGGTCTGAATAAGTGCATCTGTCTGATTGATAGTAGCTTCCCAAGCATTTATATCGGATTCAGTTGCTTTAAATTCAGCATCCAATGCATTCTTATCTGCTTTAAGTCGTTCAGCATTAGCAAATAACCCCAAACTACTAACCACAGCTATAAATGTTATGACGCTGCCTAAACGGATTAATTGGTTAGTTCGTTTTGTTTGTAAACTTCGCCTAATAAACTCTGTTTCTATCCCATTCAACCATGTTTGTTCAAGCCTGAGCATAGGCTTGAACAAAGCCAGGCGAGGGTCAGCATTCCACAATGTCCCTTTTCTCTCCGACCATGCCTTGGCAGCGGGTGCAACCTGTCGCTGCAAAAATAAATTATTTTGTGCCTCATTTTTCCATCGCAATAGCTGGCTCCATCCCTGTACCAAAGCATCATGGGCTGGTTCCACATAGGGTTCTCCACCTGGGTCTTGTCCCTCCACTACCAGTCTTGCTGCCGTTAACCGTCGAATGACTTCCCCAATGCGATCATTCTCCGCTTCGCTGGAATACACTAACTCGGATCGCGACACTCGCCTCCGCGCCAACTCTCCTCCTTCAATCGCCACCATTCGCAACATCACTCGCTTCATGGTGTGCTCATAGGCTGGGTCTTGTTGCATCAAAGCCTCATATTCTTGGGTTGCCCGTTGGGTTAACGAGCCCGCCACCCCTCCCAAGGCTTCATAGTCAGCCTGGGTCATGGCCCGATTGCCATCCTCCCGCTGTAAATATCTCAAATACAGCTCACTCAAGGTAAATGACAGCAGTGGCAACGCCCCTGGCATCTGCACCACTTCGTTGATCAGTTGCTCCACTAAGCCATAGGGTTCAAACACCATCACCCGTTCAGCCGCAGGAGCTTCGATAGCTTGGCGCAGCTCGTCCTGGGTCATGGGCTTCACCAAAAAGCGGCTCTGCATCCATATCTCCTTTAGAGGCGATTGCACAAACTGTGGTTCAAAGTCAGACCGTAATGTCAGCACTATTCGTCCTCGGTCTTTCGCCAGCCTGATCGCTTTTTTGATCAATTCTAAAAATTGTTGCCGCTCGTGTTCATTACGGCACTGGGTCACCAATTCCTCAAATTGATCAATCACCAGTAATAGATACTTATGGGGATGACGTTTGCCCCAGTCCAACACTTGTCGGGTTAATGCCTTTGGTTCTTGAGCCAGCTCCACCGCCAATGCATCGATATTTTCTGTGTCAGTGATTTGGTCAGGGTTCAATGCCAAAATGGCACGAGCCAAAGATCTTAATGGGGAATCCCCTGGCCTTACTGGTGACAGAATCTGCCAGTCTATATCATCAGACTCTCGCAAAGCGGGGATCAGTCCTGCCTTTACCAGGCTAGACTTGCCTGTGCCTGACGGACCAAGCACCACAGTCAAAGGATGCTCGCAGACAAATACTTGCAGATCTGTAATTAGCTGGTTACGACCAAAAAATAAATGGGCTTGATCTTCGTCAAAGGCGGCTAACCCTCGATAGGGATTATTTGCCGTATTCAGCTCAGGTGCAGGGGGCAGATTGAGTTCATGCCCTGGCACCAGGAAAATATATTCCCCTTTGTCGTGCTTGCGCAGAGGCCATAGCCCTGGGGTTTGCTGCTGATGCTCAATATCAAACTGCAGCTCGACACGATCCCTCAAATATAGATATAGCTCAGTAGCAGTAATCACCCCATCCCCATGGGGCTCACTATTACTAGCGATAGGAAAACAATCTGCAGCACCACCCAGAGCCTCAAAAAGGGCTTCTGCAAACGGGGAATGATGAGAGCTATGCCCCTGCCCGCGGTGGTCTTCTAAATTACTCTGTGAGACATCATGGGCAAGCTGATCATAAGCCGCAGAGGTAATCACCTGCCAGGCCGGATCTTGAACAAAACGATCAAAACGCTCTTTGTAGATAATCTCTGGATGAGTACTCACATCCCGCGTACTTGACCAGCGAAAAGCTCCTGAGAAGCAGCAGTCCAGAATAATAAGAGAATGACGACAAGATAAAGCTGTCAATGACTGATGCAAATCGTGCATAGGCAGGAATGATTCATGCTGCCCCAGCCTGGCATCCTGAGGGATCAAATATCCCGCCGGACCATCATCTCCATCCATCGCCAGACCATGACCCGCAAAGTAAAACAGCAGCCGGTCATTTTCTGTAATAGTTTTCGACAGTTCTTTGAGTAGATGTAGTATGGCTTCTTTGGTTGCCGCTTTATCCACCAAGAGGTCGACAGCATATCCATGCTCATACTTCAGCTGCTGAGCTAAAACGCGAGCATCATGGGTGGCAGTTTTAAGTTGGGAAATGCCATTGGCGTAATGATTAATACCAATGATGACTGCCAGGCTACGGGAAAACGCTGCTATTGGCATAGAAGACACCTGCCCAAAAAATCATGGGTGTTAATGATTTCAACTTTTCTAAGTACGTTTCCGGAAAGTCCGCTGATGATCCCATGAAATGAATAAAAGTTTACAGACTCGTACCTACTTTCAAGTTGATAAGGTCAATATAACTAAAGCAACTTCCCCTAGGTGACACCCTGACCCAGAAGGCTATAAAGCCTATCCAAGATAGGTTTTATGGTTTATTACAACATCTAACTATGGGGTATTTTCAACTTCTTGAGAAGAACGATCAGACTCTGTAGTATCTCCACATCTCCAACTAAAAAAGAATCCAAAGAAGGTCAAATTGCTAACATTCCTTGGATTATTCAAAGTTATACAGAGTTATCTTCAGGTTACGCCTTACAGTATCTCTTATAGCCTTTAACGACAATCTACGAGGTCCATCTGCTTTAGTTTTTCATCACTATCTAACGTAAACTGTTCAAGTTTATTACAAGCATCTTCTAATAAACCCTCAAGTTGTAAGTCTTTTGTCTCAAAGGCTTCGTCTGGGACTCTCCAAAGCTTGACAGTGGCATCGGCACTTGCTGAAACAAGTTTTTTACCATCTTTACTGAACTGGACACTAAAAACTTCTCCAACAAGATGGCCAGACAAAATGTCAACTAAAGCACCATCACGAGATCGCCACAGCCTAATAGTTCCATCGGCACTGCTTGACACAAGCTTTTGGCCTTTGGGACTGAAACTGACACTACCAACACCAGAATCATGACCTTTAAGCGTATTTAATAATGTCCCATCGGCAGTTCTCCATAGTTTGATATTTCCATCAGCAGTATCACCACTACTAGATGCAATCATTTGCCCATCAGGGCTAAAGCTTACACTATGAACATCGTTGTCTTCGCGAAAAGTTTTAACAAGTTTTCCATTACCAACATTCCAAAGCTTAACAGTATCGTCTAAGCTTGCTGATACTAAGCTTTTACTATCTGGGCTAAAATCCACATCCATAACTATATCCTGATGCCCAGTCAAAGTATTGATCAAGTCTCCATCAATAATATTCCAAAGATTAATGGTTGCATCATCGCTTGCAGAAGCCAATATTTTCCCATTTGGACTAAAGCGAAGGCTATTGACATCACTTTTATGTTTTTCAAGATTTTTAATTAATGTTCCATTATGGACATTCCAAAGTCTAATTGTTTTGTCTACACTAGCAGATGCTAAAGTCTTACCATCTGGGCTAAATCGGACATGAGTCACGTCCGATGCATGTCCAGTGAGAGTATTGATAAGTGAACCATCATTTGCGTCCCACAGCTTTATCGTTCCATCGCGACTGGCTGAAGCAACAATTTGGTTATCTGGGCTGAAAGTTGCGCTGTAAACTCCTGCTTCGTGACCGACTAGGGTTAAAAAATCACCATCATTACTTTTCCAAAGTCTAATGCTTCCGTCGTCACCTAAAGAAACAAGTGTTTGGCCATCCGAATTGAAATCAAGACTAAAAACACCTTTACTATGCCCTAGGGTATTTACTAAAGATGATTTAAATCCAGACTGACCATTCATTCTCCATAAGCTAATAGTATTATCCCAGCTAGCTGAGGCTAGAATCTTACCGTCTGGACTAAAGCTAATATCCCAAACACCAGCACTATGCCCTAGCAAAGTGTCAAAGTTTTCGCCACTTTTGATATCCCAAAGTTGAATAGTTTTATCGGCACTAGCTGAGGCCAAGGTTTGACCATCAGGGCTAAAACTGACAGCAGTCACCCAGTCTTCATGTCCTTCAAGAGTCTTAGTTACAGTATTTTCTGTTATATCCCAGAGTTTTACAGTGTTGTCTAGACTAGCTGAAGCTATTATTTGATTGTTGGGGCTAAAGCTCACACTATGAACATCGTTTTGATGACCTTCAAAGGTACTAATTAATGAGTAATTACTTGTATTCCAAAGCTTAACAGTATCATCAAAACTCCCAGACACTAGCATCTGTCCATCAGAACTAAAACTTATACTGACCACTGGTTCTGAATGAGCTTCAATTACATGGCTGAGAGAGCCATCATTTGTCTTCCAGAGTTTTATAGTGCCGTCATCATATCCTGAAGCAAACATCTGCCCATCCGGGCTAAACTTTACATAATTAACCCTGAGTTCAGAATCTTCAATTATTCTGATGACAGTTCCATTAATTGACCAAAGTGTAATGGTGCCATCATTATTACCTGAGACAAATATTTGACCATCTGGACTAAAGCTAACACTATTAGCAGGAACCTCAGGTAATATTCGATTTTGTTCCTGCATTGTAAATGTAATATCTTGTAATTGTTTAATAGTCTTTTTCTTAAGGTCTGACTGTACACGAGTTTTTAATAAATATTGGCCTGCTTGAATACTGCTGGCTAATGCTCCGTAATACTCATGAGACAGAAATTGATTCTGAGATGCTGAGTTAGAGGCTTCAATAATAGCAATTTGCTCTCTATGTCTAGCAGATTCTGAGCGCAACCATAAGAATAAAGCACTAGCCAAACCGGTTGCTAAGGTACCAATGATGAATCCAATGACTTGATTTCGTTTTTTGCGTTCCTTATTGGCTAAGAGCAAGCTTTCTTTAATAAAACTTCTTTCTGCTTTATTGATGTCTACATTTGACTGTGTTATCCAGTATTTTGCCTCTTCTAGTACACTACCTCTTAGAAGACTACTAATATCTTTCGCATTATTTTGCCACTCAAAGCGTCTGGCTTGCAGTCTCTGTCGCCAAAGTAAAAAGGCTGACTTCTCGATGTCGCTTCGAGATTGCTTTGCCCAAGCATGCAGCTTATCCCATCCTCGGATCAATGCATCATGCGCAGGTTCAATATAGGCATCCCCATCTAATTCTTGTCCCTCAACAATTAGACGCGCAGTTGTTAGTTGTTGAATAACAGCTGCCACTCGATTATTTTCTTCTGCTTCCTCATAAATCAACTCAGAACGCAAAACTCTCCTACGAACAAGTTCTCCTCCCTCAATGGCAACCATTCGCAGCATTACATTGGGCATTGTTTGCTCATAATCTGAATTTTGTTTTAGAAGACATTCATATTCTTGAGCCGCCCGCTGGGTTAATGCTCCAGCTACACCACCAATTGATTCATAGTCATCTTGAGTTAAGGCTCGATTGTCGTCATAACGTTGCAGATATTTCAAATATAGTTCACTTAACGTAAATGATAGTAAAGGTAGTGCTCCCGGCATTTGTACAACTTCATTGATCAGTTGGTCTACTAAGCTGGGAGGTTCAAAGTAAAGCACACGTTCTTGTGCCGGTCCTTCAATAGCCTGCCGCAACTCATCTTGAGTCATTGGAGTCATTAGAAAACGAGACTTCATCCAGACCGATTTAAGTGGTGAGTTTAAAAACTGAGGTTCGAAATCATTACGTAGGGTAATAACCACACGCCCACGATTACGTTCTATTGTTAAAGCGAATCGAATTAACGTAAGAAATTTCTCTCTTTCTTGATTGCTTTGGCAGAGAGTGATCAATTCTTCGAACTGGTCAATTACTAATAATAGTCTCTTGTTAGGATTCCGTTTTCCCCAGGCAGCTACAATATTTACTAACTTTTTAGGACATTGAGCTAACGTTTCACTTAATGTTTCTATACTAGTTACAACCGCATCTGCTTCAATAGTTAAATCTAAAACAGCTCTAGCCAATGCTCTTAAAGGAGAATTCCCAGGACGAACAGGTGGTAATACTTTCCAATCTTCATCAATATTTTCTCGTAGCTTAGGGATCAATCCAGCTTTTACTAAGCTGGATTTACCGGTTCCTGAAGCACCTAAGACAACCGTTAGCGGATTTTCTAATACAAATATTTCAAGTTTCTCAACTAGCTGCTGCCGTCCAAAAAATAAATAATTATGTTCTTCTTCAAAAGATTGTAAACCCCGATAGGGATTGTTATCTAGGTTAAGCTCTGGTGCATGAGTCAGATTTAACTGATGCCCTGGAACCAAAAAAATATATTCTCCACGGCCATGCTTCTTCAGAGGCCACAACCCTGGTGTTTGTCGTTTTACCTGATTCTTCTCAGTAGTAAGTTCTACACGATCTCGTAAGTAAAGATAAAGTTCTGTAGCTGTGATGACTCCATCTCCAGGCAGTTTACCATTCTGACCAGCAGGAAAGATATCAGCTTTTCCTTGCAAAGCTTCTAAAAAAGCCTCAGCAAACGGCGAATGTTGTCGTTGTTCATTGCTAAGATCTCGATTATTATTCAAGACATCTAGGGCAGCTTGATCATAACCAGCAGATGTTAAAACCTGCCAGGCTGGATCTTGAATAAAACGGTCATACCTTTCTTGATAAAGAATTTCTGGGTAAGACAAAATGTTTCGCAGGCTTGACCAGCGAAAAGCACCTGAAAAACAACAGTCGAGAATAGTGAGTAAATGACGACAGGGCAAAGCCGCCAAGGCATCATGCAGTAATTGCATTGGCAAGTATGTCTCGTGTAGACCTTGCTTAGCATCCTGTGGAATAAGATATCCAGCAGGGCCATCATCACTATTGACAGCAACACCATGACCAGCAAAGTAAAAGAGAACCCGGTCATCCGAACTTATCTCACTGGGCAATATTTCCTTGAGTAGACAAATCAATTTGTTTAGACTGGCCGCTTGATCAAGCAGTAGTCTTATCTCATACCCGTGATTCAACTTGAGATGCTGAGCCACCATCTCAGCATCGTTGACTGCTGTCTGTAAAGTAGATATGTTATTGGCGTATTGATTAATACCAATAATTACAGCCAAATTACGGGTAAAACTCTGGACTGCCATAATACTGAAGAAAAATGCTAAACACTCTTTGACGTGGATGATTTAGACCAAATCGAGAGTTTCCTTCTCGATTTGGTCCAATTGACACACTAGAGAATTGAAGGGACGCAGGATTTTAACTAGCTATTTCAAACACACTAGTTACTGAGAAATACCCTGAATACCCTCATTTAGGTGCTGGTTGTTATATGGATCTTCCTCAATTGGCAATGGTCTAGGGCCAACCGTAGGTCGAATGCCGGGACGGTCATTCGTACCAGGTCGAATTTGAAGCGTATTGTCTTGAATCTGTGGGTTCATAGAATCCTCATAAATTACAGAACCATTAATTCCAGTTGGCACTTCAATTGATGAAGGTGATTCTATTGTTGTTGAATTATTTAACTCTTCACTGGCAAGAACTTCATTACAACTCAACAGCAACGCTGGAATAATTGTTGTTGCTAGCACGATTTTTTTCATGGCAATGCTCCTTGAATTACGATACTTTGCACGAGCGAAAAACATATTTAGAACACTGATTAATGAGCTGAGGCAACTACATCAATTGCATTTGAATCGTTGCCTATAAACAATCTATGAGAGAAGTATTAGAGTGTAGTATTACTCAGGACGATAATCTGATTGGCACACAATTTTTCCCGATTAAAGTCATATACACGTCTATTCTGGTTAATACCCTTGAAATAACACAGCTAAAGATTCATCTTACTCACCTCCTAGCGAAATACTCGATGTAAGCAGCAGAAAATTAATCTCAGCTATTCTAAGCATAGCTAGAGCAACTACCCTCAAGCTAATTAAACTTCAATAGGCTATAACTTAATATTCCCAGCACTTTCAAGTTCAGGGTGGTTGCCGAAGTTGAGGGTTTCCCTAAACTTTCCACCACTGCTTATTCAGCAAATGCATTGACTTATTCTCCATGCTACAAATTAAACTTTCTTAAGCTCAATTTTTCTGATACTTAGACATTTCTAAGAGTTGATTCGATTTAGCAACTCAACTAAGCCCTTTTGCCCACTGTCTGATTGAAAGTAAGTGAAATGGTCACAAGGTACTTCAACACACACTACAGAGGAAGAAAATGCTTGGTTAATATGTTTCAAGCTGTGAGCGCTTGCGAAAAGATCGTTTGGTTGTCCGAGGAATGTGAGATCTGCTGCCCCACCAATCAATTTATTAACCAAACGCTGTAAAGTGCTTACTTGGCCTTGAGTTGCTGATTGTACTGCTGGTTTAACTGAAGCAGTACCTACCATAAGCGAGTAAGGAACCTCAGGATTAGTACTTGCCTCAAGGGATTTCAACAATTCAGAACCTGGTTGTATCTGATCTAAAGTCACATCAAATACCTCAATAGCCGCAACTAAACTACCAATAGCTCTAATGGGCCATGCCACTGGCATCAGCATATTTAACCCGATACCTAATGCTGTTGTAGCCCATGCTTGTATTGTTACCCAAGGTGTTCCGCCATTTGGCGTACCAACTAGTACTAAATGGCTGACAATTGTGTTGCCATTTTCCCGCTCAATCAGCCAACGGCCAATTAAACCACCCAGTTCATAGCCCACTACATCGAGTTTCTTTTGGTGATTTTCCCCTAATCCAACCCAATTGAGGCATTGCTTAAGCTGCCGTGTTGTTTCTTCTACAGAGGTATTAAAGCTTTCGTAGTCAAATCCTAAGACCAAATCATACTGCGCCCGAATAAACTTGGCTGCCGATTTACCAGCCTGCAAACCAGCAATCAGATTAGACGTATCTCCCAATAAGCCATGGATCACTAGTAATATCTGTTTGGCTTCAGCTACTTGAGCTTGAATCACTGACTGTTCTTTTTCATATACCACTTCATTGTTGGGGCGTAGATAGACAGCGGCTAGCTGAGGATAGTCAAATTCCAGCCCCAACTTGTTACTGAGAATTTTCTGGAAAAAGATCCGAATCGAACCACCTAAGCTACGTTCTCCCTGTCCGATGGGGGTAGGCAGCCTTTCAATCAAAATCTCCATACCATCTGGTCTACGGGACGAATGTCCTAAGGGAATAAAAAATTCACCGTCATACGCAACTGGTAGAATATGCTCTCCAGACTCCAATGGTAATTTGACCGTCAATTGTAAAGGCGTTTCAGGAGTCACGGTATGAATTGTCTCAGGAACAATTTGGTTTAACTCCAAAACACTTAATCCAGGATCACTACCTCGACTACGGGTAAAGTACACCCGTTCGCTATCATCACTATCCTGGTTAAAGATGGCCGGTAGTGTCGGCTGTTCCAAGTCGCGAGTAATCTGAGGTAAAGACGTCAACTGAGCCTTTGCCTGCAGAGATGGATGAGGATGAATGGCAACATCAGCGCCTATCTCCAAGGGAATTCCAGTGTTCGGAATCGATTTTTTGTCTGAAGGCCGTACTACAGTGAGCGTCGTTTGGCTAGTAATCCAATCATCAAAAGACTCCTCTTCTGGCTTTGTACTAACGGCACGTGTTTGCACACGCTGCATAAGACGATTGAGTAAGCCACGTTGAGAGGCTAAATTGCGAGTTGTTTCCCTTACCCGAGATGCATCTAAGTCACCCTGTTCTAATAAGCGAGGATCAAAAGCAGCCGTGCTGACAATTAACTTAAGGATGTCGCGTGTTTCAGTAACTCCCTGTCGCCAAAGTTCTTTAGGAACTGAGGCATATAGAGCCTGCCCCCCCAGTGCCCAAGCTTCTTCACCGGGCCTTAGACACACACTACCAGCTTCAAAAAAGGCTGCGCTAATAGCATACTGTTCGGTTAGGTCCAGGACAGCACAGTAAAGTACCTGTTCACTCGTATTAGTTAGCTTTAGTTTAAATTTGGGTTGTTGCCATCGGCCATTTTGGTATTTATAGGCAAGCACCACCTGTGATGTCTGAACTTCTTTTTCATTTTCATAGATTTGCAATTGGATTGCATCTGCTGGAATTTGGCTGGTGGCTGGGCTACTCAGTTTTGATACAGTAATCCACCGAGCTATATGCTCTAGTCGCTGAACTACCTGATCCGCTACGGTACGATTAAATCCAGTGAGTTCTCTAACAAGAGGATGGGTACTAGCAGGTTCTGTAATCCAATATTGATTATTCTTTGCCAGAACTTGAAGCTGGGCTTCGGAAGCGTCTAATGCTGCCCTAACATACAGCGATGACTGGCCAGCGTTTGCCTCTGACAAAGCAGCCTGTAGTAATGCTATGCCTATTTCATCCCCTACAAGTCTGATATCTAGAGGAACCAGGGGTAAATGAGTAATTACCGCCTTAAATACTTTATTAGTTTGCGTAGCATCGATTCCTTCAATACTGAGAAAACTAAGTTGTGGTAAAACCTGAGTGACCTGGGCTACACCAATGGCTTCAGCAGGTTGAGATAACTTATGATCAGGACTATCAAAACGAAACAAAGCCAGGCAAACTGTTTCACTGTTCTCAGGTGCAGGAATACCATGAACTTCACCAGCATCCATAATCCAACCGTAGGTTGAGTGATGAGAAACCGTTAAGAAAGTCCGCTTGTGGCTAACAGAATTAGCTAGGAAAATACGATCTAAATCCTCGGAGTGTGTTGCTTCCAGTTGAGGGGACTGCTCAGGTACCTGACCTCGAATTAAAGCATCAGTGCGCTTAAAAACCTCTCGGTAGGTGAGTGATGAGTTAGCGTGCTGTAACGTTTCCAATAGAAAATACGAAAAGGCTCCACGCTTTTTAGAGGTATATTCTTTGGCAGTCTCAAAATCCCGACAGGCTGATAACAATATGTGCCTTCCTTGAAAAGGAAAACTTGTTTTGGATCTTTCTAGGTCTTGACTTTGGGTTAAAGGAATTAGTTCCTGTGGGGAATATAAGTAGCTATCTAGTGCCCGTGGACGCTGGTCGGGCTCAATACGACGGACATTAAGAGGACGACTACCTGAACCAGAATGGCAACAATCTAAGATGATTGTAATCTGGGGATCATTGTAGGCAACTTCTGAGATTAGTTTTCCCAACTCTTTATCTGTAAGATCTCGGGCTCCGTCAAGACGGCTATCCCAACAAACTAGCGTCTCATTCATGCGATCGGGTTCTATAGTCCAAAAAGCTTCATGAGTGACTTCTTGAGCTCCATGACCACTAAAAGCAAATAATACAATGTCGTTCTGAGTTGCCTGGACTAGATGCTGACGAAAGGCCTGAATAAGCGATTCTCGGGTGGCCTCTTGATCCTTAAGGGTGAGTAAATGTAGTTCAGTACCTTCTTGAGCTGCTTTGTCCTCAAGATAAGTGGCCATTGCCTCTACATCCTGGACTGCACCGCTCAAACGAGGGATTGGAGCAGGATAGTCGTTAATCCCTACCAATAATGCATAGAGGCTAGCCATAATTTTTTACTGGTTACTCGACATTTTTCTAATCAGTTTTAAGCACACAGCTGTACAACTTCTCGTTTCGCAAAAATGCTTTTGAGGTGCCTTTTTACAGTGTTGTGACTGATATATAGCCTTTGAGCGATTTGCTCATATCTATACCCCTTACTCCGTAAGAGCCAAACCTCAGTTTCACGTTGAGTGAGTTGGTAATGCTTGGCTTCAAATAATGCGGTTTGGTGTGTTACACGGCTTTGATCCTCCAAATTTATGAGTAGTAAAGGTTCTGAAAATGTTTTTGTAGATATCCAAGATACTCGGATTCTTATACTGGGGAATAGTGATGTTTGACAAATAAAATCACTGATATGGGTTAGGTCTTCAGTGCGGTAGCATACGTTCATAAAAGTCTGGCATACTTCCCATATTACAGATGCAATTTCCTTCGATTGTGGCTCCAAAGTCATAAGTTGACTGTTAATCCAATGGGCATACGGATTGCTATAGAAACAATTACCTTCACAGGTTGTCACTAATATGCCTTGGGCAATATTTCCCAAAATATCTGCTACGTGAATTTCAGATGGGTTGTTTGCTCCTCCTTGAGCGAGATTTGTAGGTGCAGAGTGAAGAGATAAGGGTTCAGTTACCATGCTTAACCTCCTAATCAAAGCTTTTGATTGCAAGAACCCTTACAACCTAATTAGATAAACGTCCCCTAACCAACGCTGCTACTAAGATTGCTAAAAGATTTATTCTATATATGTTTCAGACCTTATCCCCCAACTATAACCTCATAGTTTCCCCAAACTTTTAATCAACTGTCTAGCAAACTGTTTAAGTTCTCATAACGTCTACACATTAGTTCCACTATAAGGAAAGCATTGAAAACTTTAAATTACCCTAAAGGGTACTTATCTTTAAGTCCATGAAGGAGCTAGACAGTCTTATGCCAGTGGTCGTATTGTCGCTACTGACAACTCGATAATTTGCTAAAGAAAAATAGCACCGTGATAGTAGAATCTAAAGGGCTTACAAAAATTTACTTAAAGATAAACTCTCTACTATTAGTAAAAGCCCTTCTAAACTAATTAGAAGAAATTTTCTTACTCAAATCTGCTGTTGAAGCTTTTTAAAGCTTCAACAGCAGATTTGAGCTGTTTCCCTACCCATGACTTGATAGTCACCTCGAACTTTTATCTTTTATCTTTTATCTTGCTATACGATAGGCATCTTATCCTCTTACACGAGAAAAGCTCCAACCTGTTAGTAATGTAATCTCAGTATTAACTATAGCGATATCATTGCAAATGAGTGTTCTTCTGTTACCTGTTATTTTGTCGTTCAATCTTCGCCATTCTTACGTTTCAGGTTAGTGATATTTTCACTGCTCACCCCAATGTACGGTTCAAACTTTGATTTATTCCTCTGATGCTAGGATTTGGTCAACAGTCAGTGCAAATTCTGGAAATGTTATACAAGGAACAACTTTTCCCTGCAAATACTCAGTCTTCTGATAAATCCCATCTGTGAGCTTAAGAACAATAATTTTTGGTCCCTTGCCCCGTAAACAATATTTAGCTGGAATTTGTCCTCGATAATCGACAATCCAATATTCCTCAACCTTTAGAGCCTCATACTCTTCTTGTTTATCAACCAAATCCGTACTCCAGTTTCCAGAAGCAATCTCCACAACAAATTTAGGAACAGTCCGAATTCCTGGTTTACGATCTTCTCGTCGAGTAGGGGACCGATCAATCACCGCCACATCAGGCCGTCGCCCTCGCACATTATCAATCATCAGCGCATTACGCTTACGCACCGAGTAGCTCAGCTTATTTCGCCGATACTGGAGTTCAAACATAAACGACAAGAACTCAAGAATTTCCTCATGCCAATCATCCGGTTCAGGCATTAGCAGTAACCTACCACCGACTAACTCATACTCATGGAGTTCGTTGCCATCTTCAAAATCAACAAACTCCATAAACGATAAGGGACGCGTAATGGCTTGGGTCATAGCAATCAAAGCCTCTAGCAATAGCCATGCGATAGCCCTATCTTAGCCTTTAGAGCCAGCAGAAATCATCTACCCAGATCGGTCAAGCCAGACGGTAGATCGCGGGTTACGTCACAGTAGTAGCCGTCTTCATAACCCTGCCCAACCCGATAGAGTATGGCTTCCCTATCAGCCTCAAGTACAACCCTCAATCGCTCCCAGGTTTCAGGCTGATACTGCCCCCGTTGGTCAGCCCGCCAGATCACTGTCCGATTCAAAATTTGCCTGACTTCAGCCAGCAGTGGCCAGCCACATTCCGGCTCAATCACATCACTTTCCCACACCTCAGACATTAGCTGTGCGGCGTCCGATGCTAAGCCTTGTGGCTGTGGTGCTTGAGGTAATCCAATGGCTGTCGTCATTTTCAGGTCAGACCACCATGCCCACCATTCGGTACGGTGGGTTAGTGCTACATCAGACGCATATAAGATCTTCTCAGCAGGTGTTCCATCCAACACTGCCAGTCGTAACGCATCAGCCCAAGTAAGCGCGACATACCGTCGCGTCCGATACCGCTCCATAAGCACTCCAATCCCCTATCCAGCGATTGGAGTGCTCCATCTACACGGGCAAACGCCTATGGCTGGCCGAAATCGAGACCCATGAATCAGATAAGCACTGACCATTTCAACGTGACTCTTCAGGACAATCAGCTAACAAAAACGTCCGTAACCTAGTCCCCCGATTCCGTCAAAATGCTTGTCTAATATCAATCGTAGCTGACAAACAAACTGTTACGGCTATTTCTTACTGCTTGCCGAAAGACCCATATCCGGATTTATCCTTATTTGAAGGTTAATAAATAACTAGGTCAAACCACTGCTGGCATCAATTTCCGCTTCCATCCGTGCAATGGAGCGCTCATAAACCCTGAGCCCCAGTAAAACCAACCGCACTAGCATCTGGTCCGGGTTCCGCTGACTGGCGGCTGCTAACTCCTCAATCCGTTCCGTTGGAATGTGTTCATTAAAGAGCAGCAGATTTGCTTCCAACTCATGCACCAGTCCGCGCCGATTCTGCTGAGCATTTTCCCGAAGCTGCTGCCCCATAGGCGATGTCAGCACTAGCTCCAGCAATTCCACCAAAAACGGAGACCGCTTCTTATTCCCCTCCGCCTCACACTGAGCATTGATCTCAGCCAGTAGCTCAGTACTCATGTAGAACGTCGGTCGGCACCCTGCCTCTTGAGCGTCATCATCGCTCGCTTTTGCACGTTTCCCAGACGAGGCAGACTCTACCATCAGATATTTGTTTCCAAAGATTTACCTTTATCCTACCCCTTAGGACTTTGAGAGCATCATTACCCATATCAGCTTTATAGAAGCACTAAGGTCTTTACAAAGAACCATAAAGCCGATATAGATTTCCTTAATCCCTAAAACGTAGTACTTTACCTGTCTAGATTCCTACAATATCTGAACCTGAACAACTGCAGGTGATTGGGAGCAATCATCACACATTGCTTCGTAACCTTTGATAAACAATCCTTAAGTAAAGCCAAAGAATAGGTTCTATTCTGTAGACTTCGATCAGTATTACTAAGTAGTACTTTTTATGATTTAGTGCTACTCACCCATGTCCTGAAGTGATCACTTGTCATCTCACGGACACACCACCACACCGTGTCAAGGTTCTATCTACCGACTTCCAGGCAATTCCATTTACAGGAGTCGGACCATGATTCAACGTTCATTACGATTCAATGTCCCAGCCTTAGGGCATTTTCCATTCGCTCATTTGAATGCTCGCTTTAGTCGCCTGAGTCGCTGGCGCATGATGGGCATTCTCGGCGGTATTCTGTTGTTCGCATTTATCATTTTCCAGGCCAATCCCGCCTTTGCTCAACTATTTGGCACCGCAGAAGATCAGGCCCAAACCATCTTTGGTCAATACATTGACCAGGGCATCATTGATTTCCTATTCGGCATGTTGCGCATTGTCGTCTGGATTTCGGCAGTGGGCTTTGTCTTCTTCGCCATCTACCAGGCCCAGCGGGGAGAACAATGGCAACCCCTCCTCCAAAATGCCTTCATTATTATCGCTGCGGTGGTTGTGGTCGAAGGCTTAAGTCAATTGTTCTTTGGCGTATAGCCCATGGTCGAGGACTCTAACCTGTTCTGTCCCATTAACCAAAGTATTGGACAGACTCCCAGCCTCGGCCCCATTCCCTCCAATCTCCTTGCCCCCAGTGGTGCCATACTTGTTGGCTCCTATGTGCTGATCCAGGTGGTTCTGCAGCTCGGCTTTAGCCTCTTTCTTTTGGCCAGCGCCTGGGGCATGAGTACCTGGTGGATAGTAGTGGGCGAGAAGACCTGGAAATTCACCCATACGTTCGTGCCGGTTCCCGACTGGAATCGGGGACATGTGGTCTATCAACCGCACTTACACCATGAGCACAACCAAACAACGCATCGGGGCTCAACGCTACCGATTCAAACCCTTTGAAGATGAATCTCACCTGGAGTGTATCTGTCGCCTCCAGGTGAGAGACCGGGATGTGGGAGCCTATCTGCTGAACTATCGCAATCAGCTCAGTTTTGTCTTTGGCTTTCAAGCAGTAGGTATTCACACCCTGCTAGCAGACGGCCAAGCAGAGACTGTTTTGGCGCGTTTAGAATCGGGGCTTCAAGGCTTTCGACCGGGAGATCGGCTACGGATTCATTTACGATCAATCGGTATCGATCACCAACGACAGCAAGAACTCTCAGATCGCATAGAGTCCACCTCAACGTTGGAATCTCAGTTTCTATTGCTGGCTCAACAGCGGGCAACTCGTGACCGTACAGCCACAGGACAACGGCAACCCAAACATCTTTACCTGTTTGCCACCTATGTTTTAGAACCGGGCAAAGAAGCCCGCTCAGATCGACTGGAGCAGGCCCTTGCCTGGATTATCAGTCGGTACGACACCTTTAAAGGGCTTAAGCAAGAAAAAGAATCTCAGCACTATCAGCAACTATTGAATCAAGCCTTTACCGATGGGTATCTCCATTGGAAACAACAGCTTAATAGTCGCATGGGCTTACAGGCTTCACCCATGGATGCCGATGCTCTCTGGAGCTATCTCTGGACTCAGTTCAACCAGTCTGCTGCTCCGCCTGTCCCCCAGTGCCTCACCCTGAGCGATCAGACGGGGCAATTATCCCTTCAAGAAACCGTCACCGTTCCCCTCCATGCCAGTTCTGTCTTGATTCGGGGAGAACATGGCCATCCCACTCACCCAAAAGCAGATCGGCAGTGGGTGCGCGTCAAAGGTAAATGTATCGGTGCTGTTGTCCTGGAATCGAAACCCGCAGGTTTTACCTCCCCTGAGCATCAGCTCTACTACCTGTGGCAGGCACTCTCTCAATTTGCCGATTACGACTGTGTTTGCGAGCTAGCGGCAGCCGACCGGACCATGACCCGCATGAGTCTCCAGCGACTTACCCGACAGAATATGACCGCCACGTTCCGAGCCAATTTACTCAAAGATGTGGATGTGGCCTCCCAAATGCGGCTGAAGCAGGGGGTGGCTGCCCAAGAAAAAATCTACGAAGGAGCCTTACCCATCTGGGTCAGTGTCGTCGTCTTTCTCCATCGCAATAACCCCACTGAACTGAGTGAAGCTAGCCAGCAGTTGACCAATGCCTTCCACCAGGGAGATTTCATTCGAGAAACTGAAGTCGCCTGGCAGCTGTGGCTCAGGTCGCTTCCCATTGTCTCTGGCTGGTTACTGGAAGATGGTCGTAGACAGCTCTATCTTACCCATGAAGCCCCCGGACTGATGCCCGTGGCCTTTCCTCGTGCGGTAGATAGTCGAGGGATTGAACTGATCACCCATCAGGGTCGGATGCCCATTCAAATCGACTTTGCTCAAAAGCATCGTGGCATCCTGATCTTTGGTGAAACCCGCAGTGGTAAATCAGTTCTGGCCGCTGAAATCTTTGTCTGGGCCATTGCCTGTGGCATGAACGTGATTTCCCTGGACTATCCCAAACCGGATGGCACCACCACCTATACCGACCTGGTGAAGTTCTTTGGTGACCAGGGAGCCTACTTTGATATCGGCTCTGAATCCAACAACCTGTTTCAAATTCCAGATCTGCGCCACCTGGATGAAAAACAACACCAGGAACGGTTAGACGACTACAAAGAATTTCTCGTCAAAGCTCTGGACACCATGGTGATGGGGACCGAAACCGAGAATCAGCTCGGCAAACGAGTCCATACATTGCTATGGCAGGGGCTGGCAGAGTTCTTTACCGATAACGCTATTCTCAGCCGGTATGATGCCGCTTTTGACGACGGCTTTGGCAGTAACGCCTGGCAACAAATGCCCACCCTGGCTGACTTTGTTGAAACCATCGCCGGTCTGAAACTGGAGGTAAATTCTCCCTTAATCCAGGAAGCTTTAGCCACCATTTTGTTGGAATTGCGGGGTTGGTTATCCAGTCGGGTGGGTCGAGCCATTTCGAAACCCTCCACTATCCGTACCGATGCTCAGCTCACCGTCTTTGCCCTACGCAATGTGGGCGACAACATTGAAGCGGCTGTACTGGCCCTATCGGCTCAGTCCATGGCTTTTCGACGAGCCCTGGAAGTGTCTGACTCACTACTGGCCATTGATGAAAGTCCGATTCTGTTCAAGTACAACGGCATCGCCCAGATTATTGGCCAGGTCTGCGCCAATGGAGCCAAGTCCGGCATTCGTCCCCTGATCATCGGCCAGGACCCGGACACCATTGCCAATTCAGTTGCCGGGTCTCAAATTCTCCAAAACCTCAATACCCGCTTTATCGGGGCCATCCAGCCCAACGCCCTACCTTCCTACGAAACCCTGTTTGGCTACTCACCCCAGGTGCTGATGCCCAATACCGATGAAGCGTTTCGTATTGATCCAGTGCAAATCTGTTCTCACTGGCTAGTCGATGCGGATGCTCGACTCACACCCTGCTCTCACTATCCTTCTCCTGAACTACTCGCCGCTGTTGCCAACAACCAAAAAGAACAAAGGGCTCGACAGCGAGTACTGGCCCAACATGACAACAAGTTCGCAGGCTATGCGGCCTTTGCTCAAGCCTATGTCCAAACCGTGCGAGCAGGCCAGTCCATGGATCAAATTTCTCCCAATCCTTAACCCCTAGGAGGTTCCCATGACACCCAAAAAACGACGCTGGCGATGGTTACTGATTGGCACTGGCACCCTGGTGCCGGTAATTACCATTGGCACCGCTGCCGCATCCTTGTTGCCCGGTGGATTACCCGATGGCTGGCATCAAGGTGTATTGGATACCTATCTCAATCCGTTGGAACAACTTGTCGGCCAATGGCAGCGAGCAGATCCCATCCGAGAAACCATTATGGAAACTGCCTTGGGTGTGTTGTGGGAAGATCTCAAAGGCAGTACCCAAACAGAGATTCCAGATCCCTACAAAGTACGTACGGCTGAGGGTGTGACGGGAGCTGGAGTACTCACCACCAGTCCTGTCGTTCAACAGCGTGATCTGGGCAATCTGGTAGACCAGGAAATGGCCAGATCGTTAGCGGCTCCGGTTATCGGCGAAGAAGGTAACACCTGGCTAGAAGAATCGGCCCAGCGTACAACAGATCTGGTCAATCAGAGCATACAACAAACAGAAGAAGTGGTCTCACTGGCAGACAGTGCTCAGGGCATGAGCGTCACCCAGGATGTGATGAAACAAAGTGCCCAGATTGATGCCGAAATTGCCAAGCTGCTGACTCAACAAACTCAGCTGACGGCTGATAATCACACCACACTGTTACAGCTCCAACAGCTGCAGGGCATTGTGGCCCAACTTGCTGCTGACACCAGTGAGGGTATTGACGAATCCAATCGACGGGAGCGACTGGAACGTCAGGTATCCATCTCCGGTTCTGCCCAGTCACCTATCTATCTGCCTGGTGTGCTGGGCACCCAGACTTCATCAGAGGAGTAATGCCCATGACTGCCCATGTCCTGGCCCAGGTAACCGGGGGCCTTAGCATTATCGAAGATAGTATCCAGCAGCTTGAGGCCGTTCAGCAAGCATGGGATGATCGCTGGCAAGAGATTTTTACTCAGTCCAATGGTCTCTATCTCGGCATCAACCAGTTTGCAGCAATCATTCTGGTGGGCACCTTTATCTTCTTTGCCGTAGGCTGGGTTAAGGATGCCATGGAGCGAGGCATTTTTCCGGCACTCCCCCATGTGCTCTGGATGCTGCTGATCGCAGTGCTGTTGTTTGATAATGGCTCCCTGCTTGGGTCAGTCACTCTGGGATTGCGAGATGTGATCAATGCCCAAACTCAGGTAGTGCTATCGGTGCAGATTGGCGAAGTCTCCATGGTGGAGGCCCTCAACGATGTGATTGTTTCCCAGCAAGCCAAAGCATTGATTCAACGAGAATATGCCGACTGTGATGCTAAGGAAGGGCAGGCCCAGATTGATTGCTTTTTAGATGCCGGTGAACGGGCACAGCAAACCCTGGAGCAGGAGTATCGCCGTAACGGATTTTGGAGTGCCGGACTCCAGCGACTGTCCCAGCGGTTGCGACAAATTGGTGAGCAGATTCAACAGGACTACCAGGATGGCTCACCACCTGCTGGAGGAGATCCGTTGGGTGATTTTCTAGTTCATAGCCTGGTGCAAACCGGCAGTCATGCTCTAGCTGAACACATTCTCAAGGGTTGGCAGTGGGCCTTTGCCAACATTCTAGAGCTGGCCATGTTGTTGACAGGGCTGATGGGACCGATTGCCGTAGCAGGCTCAGCCGTTCCTCTACAAGGCCGACCGTTGTGGGCCTGGTTAACCGGTTTCTTCAGTTTGGGTATGGCCAAATTCTCCTACAGCGTCATTGTCGGTCTTGCTGCCACCGTTGTTGTTACCGCTGAGGTTCAGACCCAGAGTGATTTTGGTTTTCTTCTACTCATCAGTGTACTGGCTCCGGTATTGGCTCTATCCATTGCTGGGGGAGCCGGAATGGCCGTCTTTCGCGGCATCTCCGGTGGTGTTACCCGCATTATCGCCATTGGTTCATCGACTCTGCCGTTACCCTAAACCGCACCATGCAATTTAGCGATCTCACCCGTCGTGGGCGACTCCCTAGACTGGATTCCACCGATATTCTGCCACTGGCCTTTGCCGGACTGTCAGCAGGTGTTGTCGTTCTGACAATTGCGCTGCTCTGGCTGGCTGTTTCCTTTTCCAAACTGGCCAATAAACCATCTCCCACCCTGGTGCAGCAGGTGGATGGCCGTGCCTTTACCGTGAGACCTGCCGATGTTCACTATCGTGAACCGGAAGTCATTCGTCGGGTGGTATCTGACTGGGCGGTGATGACCTTTACCTGGGGTTCCATACCGGGTAAAGAAACGGAGACACTTGAAGAAGAAGGCATCAAAGTTAAAAGCACAGACAGGGTCACCGAATCTGCCTGGGAAGCCGGGTTTCTGTTGTCTAGTGACTTTCGTGATGTCTTTCTGGCTCAGCTGGCCACCGAGATTATTCCAGATGCCGTCTTTGATGGTCAGGTTTCAGCGGTGATTATCCCTCAAGAAGTCTCACTACCTCAGGTCGTGAATGAGGGCCTATGGCAGGTGGACCTGATTGCCACACGCATTGTCTTTGATGACACCAATCCATCTGGTACCACGATTCCGTTTAATCGACGGTTCTATGTGCGGGCGATTGAGCCGCCTAGAAAACCCCTAATCAAAAATGCATCGGACTATCAACAGGTGGTGTATCGCCTGCTGGAAAGCGGCTTACAGATCGATGAAATTCGACCCATTCATGGAGAGGAGATCAGCCAATGAGTGATGAACCGACCCTGGAGAGTTTACGGGAGATGACCGGGGCACCCAACCTGGAAGAACCCCTGGTAAGTGAAACTGCCTTTGATGCGGTGGAGATGAAATCAGAACGACCGGCCTGGAAGATGCCGGGGCCAAAACTGATGGCCGTAGCTCTAGCTCTGGTGCCCGTCTTTGGTGTAGCTGGGTATTTTCTGGTGGCACCAAAGACCGATAAAACTGATGTAGAAGCTTCTAAAGCCTCAACGGATACGGAGGTAGCTAATGAGATACCCAGTATCACTGAGGTAGCCTTAGAAGAATCTCGTAACGAGGTTGCTCGGTTGAAATCCAATATGGCCTTGAGTGATCAGGCGTATGTTCAACAACAATCTCAGGAAGCTGTTAAACCGAAGTCTTCATCTACACCGACAACGACACCCACGCCCGCACCACCCCAGGTAACCACTAAGCCTCCTGCAAGTTCCGCTCCCGTTGTTAGTGCCAGTCCACGACCAGCTCCGGTTATTGATTATCGACCTACCCCGAGACCTACACCTGCGGTGACAGCGGCTGCTTTACCTCGTTTCTCAGACACAGATCCCACCGAACGTTGGCAAACACTGGCTCGCCTGGGTAGCTACGGCACAGTTCCACCGATTGAACCCACAGAGCAAACAGAAACTATCGATGGAGGCAATGCAATCGACACCATTCCTGTGGCCGAGATTTCTCCTCACTCGGTAATGGCTACCGTGCCAACACAATCATCCCCTGATCCTGAAGAACCAGAGCCAGAAATCATTCCAGAAGAACCGGCACCGTTAGAACTATCCGAACCTATTCTGGTGGCAAACACACAATCATCTATTCCTGAAACGTTGCCACTCGAAAATACTCTCCAGACCCAGGTTTCTCCTGAGATTTTGAGCGATGCCGAAGCTCGCATTCTTGAAGAACCACTCCAGCCACCATCGCTGATGTCAGGCACCTATGCCGCTGGAGAATTGACTACTCCAGTTGTTCTCAATGAGTCTGAACAATCCGGTCGTTACGTGGTGCGTCTGAATGAGCCTCTGATGGATAACCGAGGACGACCTGCCATTCCCAGTGAAAGCGATCTCACGGTTGAAGTGGAACCTGTGGGGGATGATCGGCTGGTGGAAATATCAGCGGTATCTGCTACCTGGCAAGAGGGCAACAATCAACAAGAAATTCTTCTACCTGATGCCGTTGTCCAGATTCGGGGTGCCGATGGTCATCCACTGATTGCACAAGGGTATAGAGATCCGGGTGGTGAGATTGCAGCCCTTGATGCCAGTGAAGTGGCGTTAGGCGCTGTTCGCAGAGCATCAGAACTCTACACTCGGCCTAATACCCGTGTTCAAACCAATGACAACAGCACTGTTGTGACAGAAGAGAATCCAGACCCCAATGTCTTAGCGGGTGCTTTGGAAGGCGGCACGGATGTGTTGCTAGACATTCTTTCTGAACGAAATCAACAGGCCAGGGATGCTATCGCCCAACGGCCTCAGGTGTTGTACCTGGAGGAGAACACTCCTGTGCAGGTGTTTGTAAATGCCTCAATGCAGTTGCCCATGTAGCGGGAGGTGGATAATGCGGCATTTGATAAAGCTATCGATGGCTCTATTGCTCTGGGGACTGGCCCGACCTGCCATGGCCCAGACTCGTGCGGTTGAAATGCCTGAATCGAGAGCCATTAATGTGGAATTACATCGGGGTCATGGGGTGACTCTGAATTTTCGTCCTCTGGATACCACCATTCAGCGAGCCTGGTTAGATGATCTTTCAAAAGTCACCGTAGATTTTGATGATCCCAGATGTGGTGTGGTGGGAACTTCAGAAGGCTGTGCCGCAACTGTAATCCATCTGCGACGGATTCATCCCATTGAGTTTCCCGATTTACCGGCCACAGCTACAACAACTCTCACAGTCCTCACCAACACTGATATCTATACGTTTCAGCTGAGTTTCCCGGATGGTGGAGTGCCTGACTATTCCGTTCTGGCTCTGCAACAGGAACAGCCTCCTGAGCTATCGGATAATCCCACACTCACCGCAGTCACACAAATTGAACAGGGGCTACAGGTGGCGCAAATCCGTCGCCTGATCTCACCCAGCGATCCCCTATGGTCACGGATTCAGACTTGTTTGCAGCTGATGCGAGATGGTGTCGCCATAGCGGATGCGGCTCAACGAGCAGGCGTCTCACCAGATTTGCTCGCTCGGCTGATGGAATTTGGGACAAGGAGGTAGACAATGCTAACTCCAATCTTGATAACAGTACGAAATTTTCTGATCATAGTTGTCGTTACTCTAGCCGTATGGCTACTGTCGGGTGCGATCAGCACCGCTCAGGATTATGGAATTCCCACAGTGGGTGTCACCTGGGAGAACCAATATGGTCAGATCCCTGATTGGTCACAGCTGACATTTCGTACACTGCCACCCATTCTCTCCGATGGTGCGTTTGATGCTCCGTCAGAAATGAATGATGCCCTCAACTATGACCTTTCTCGGGTATGGCAGGCAGGGCAGACTGCTGACACCTATCTGAAGCTAGGAGACTTTCAAACCAGCCTTTATCTCCAGCTATTTAATCTCTATTCGGTTGCCCAACTCACCCAGTTAGATCTTGAGCAAGTAGCCCTGGGAGCCCTGGAGATGGTTGCATGGCAAAGCCTGGATGATCTGGTAACCGCAATTCCAGGACTGGGCAATTTTGAGCTTGGTGCGGTTCCACCGATTCAGGAACTGATTGCAAGTCGTTGGCCAGGAACACCGGGATTTAACCCTCAGGCCAATGACACGATTGCAGAACTACTGGGTGAGTATCCAGCACTGGGACAGTTAAACCTGGGTGACCTGGGCGATCAGCTAAACAGTTTTGCGATCACCGATATTCCGGGTCTCGACACTGTCCCCCTGCAGAACTTCACCGACTGGGGCAATAGCACTCTGGGTGGAGTTCCGGGTTTAGCTGATGTCCCCTTTGACCAGATGCCCAACCCCATTGGGTCAGTGGGACTCCTGGGTCAGGTGGATGTAGCTTATGGACCTGCAGAACAATCACGACAGAATACAATTTCAGGCAGCTACCAGGCGGGCTTTAACGTGGCCTGTGAGACTGACTGCGCCCATGTGGAACTGACGGCCAGTCCTGCAGTGCACGGTAAGCAATGGATTTCGGGTAAATACCAGGAAGTGCGCGGGGGTGAAGGTATTCTGGGCCAGGTCAATGGCGGCAAAGAACCGACCGGCAGGCATCCCTTTGGCAAGGTGGCCAAGGTTGTTGTCTGGGATGTGGATGAATCAACAGGAACCGTCAGTACAGCGTTGTTTTTCCGCATCTGTAAGCGAGGTATCCCGGACCTGGGTTGTACACCTTACTTTATCGGGCCGGTTCCTTTCCTCAGCTATAGCGAAACCACGATGATGCTGGTGGGCCTGTTAGACGGTCAAGGTGGCAGTAGTTCATCTGCGTCTTTACCCACTGAAGTTTTAGATCAGGCAAGGCAATTCGGCATTCCCACAGAGGCATTGCCGGGATTTACCAGCGATGGCTTTGGTCTGTGTGGCGATGGTCCCGGCGGGGTGGATTATTCGGCTCTAGCCGCTGCATTCTCCAGTATTGAAGGCCATTACGATTCTGTGGGTGCCTATGTCTGTGATGGCGATGGCAACTGTGGTCGTGGGTTAGGTCGCTATCAGTACATGAGCTACCGCAGCGATGTGCGATCAATCATCCGACAACAGTCTGGTGGAGCAGCATTTCTAGCAAAAGTCGATTCGGGTAGTGCGATCAGCAACGCTGAGATTGATCGGTTCTTTCCATCCACCAGTCAGGATGGCATTTTCAAACAAGATCAGAATCGCAATATTGCCCAGGCTCAACAAGAAGGCTTTTCCGGTGGTCGTCTGATTGAACGGGTAGGCCAGATTCACTTTGGCGGACCAGGAGCCAAGATTGATGGGGGATCCTCCGATGTCCACGGACGGCTGACGCTCAAAAGCTATGGTGAAACGCTACGCCAGAGCTATGAGACTGCGCTGGTATCAGGGGGCGGCAAACGCTGTGCTAAGCAAACAGGTGGGGATTTAAACCAGCACATCTTCCAATCTATGGGAGAGATGGGTCGGTTTGATAGTTCGTCTGGTCCCGATGGTGGCAATCTGGCCTGTGCATGGGCAGTGAACCGAGTGCTGGCGAATGCTGGTATTCAGCCGGTGGGTGCCAATACCAACTATGTGCCCTCTGTTGAAGCAGATTTACGAGCAGGCCGAGGCACCCAGATTAGCCAGTCCCAGGCAGCTCCCGGTGACATTGTGATTGCTTCTACAGCAGGCCATATCGGCATTTGTATGAACCAGGGTTGTACCCAGGTGAGATCTAATTCCTCCAGTCGTGCCCGGTTTACCTGGGATTCGGACATTAACTTTGCCGGTGTCTACGGGGCTGGTCAAAGTCGTATCTATCGTTTGAAAAATTAGGAGAGTTTCATCATGAGCTTAAAACACTATCGTCTATGGACTATTCTCGTTTTCACTATTCTGCTGGTGGTGATCAGCAGTCCAACCGTGAACGGGATCACCCCTCCAAACCAGCCAATTCAAATTGCTCAGGCCATTGAAGATCCCGCAGAACAGGTCAATCAAACGACTCTGGATTATCTTCTAGCCGATGTCACTGAACCGACCCAACAACCCTCAGTTACTCGCACAACCATCGTTGAAACCTATGCTCTGACTACCTGGCAATGGGGAGAGACCGGTGGTCAAACAGTATTGGAACTTACTGACGAAACCTGGCAGGTGCTTGTGTCAGGGGGCGGTGCTGTAGATGCTGCCACATTAGTTAGCTTTGGCGTACCAGCTGATATTGCTGAACAGTTGATGGCCCAGGATGCTGCGGGAGACTAGCCATGGGGTATCGGAGATGGTTAATGCTAGGTGGTCTTTCAACAGCTCTAGCTGTTGGGGTGTATGCCAAAACATCGTCAACTGCTCAGACGTCCTGGCAACTGGCGGGGGAGATTGCGCCACCTGAGCTATTGAAACAAATTGGTGAGGAACATTTGTCTTCACTTGAGCCAGTTAATCTCAGTCAGATGCGGGTGTTGAAAGTTCATCAGTCCAGGCAGTCGGCACCCCTATATCTGGTGGATACTCGTTTAGCTGATAGCGATCAGCAACCCCTCTGTGGGCAAGCAGGCTGTGCGTTTCTTGGCTACATCCCAGGACAAAATGAGTACCAGACTGTGTTCAACACCTATCTGGACCCTCATCTGCCACCCGATACCGACCTGTTATCCGTGACTGATACCTTGCAATCAGGTTTGCCCACGCTAACCCTGCATCAGCTCGAAGGGCAACAACTCCGGCGATTTACCGTTGCCTTTGATGGCACCCACTATGCCGTTGTTACGGTAGACAATCTGTCTCTTACCTATGAGTAATGTTCTCCTACAGACTCAATCTCTAGATTTAAGAGCGTTACTAAAACCGCTCATGGAGTCGGGTATGGGATTTTTGCTACTGGGTCTAGGGATCTTATGGGCAGGTATGAGTTTGCTGGGAGGAACAGCGTCAAAAGGCCAACTCTCAACGGGACGCTTTGGCGGACGGCAGGAACGGCAGAAGGCTAAGGCGACTGCTCGACAACAGCGTAAGCAAGGTAAGACCGCCAAAGTATCTCTTAAAGCAGGAGACCTGGAGATTCCCCAGGCTCAACAAAGCATTGTGGTAGCCGGTGCGCCGGATTCGGGTAAAACCTTTAGCATCATTGATCCCGCGATTTGTTCTGCCATTGAGCAGGGCTTTCCTATTCTGGTTTATGACTTTAAGGGCTCTCAGGTGGCAACCCATGCGGCCTGGGCAGCCAGTCAGGGCTATGAGGTTTCTATCTTTGCACCGGGTCAGCCTTATACCGGCATCTGTAACCCATTGGATTTTTTAGCCGATGCGACTGATTCGCTGATGGCGGCTCAACTGGCTAATGTGATTCAGCGTAATACCCAACGGGACAGCGGCTACCGAGAAAATGACTTTTTCAATTCGGCAGGTACCAACCTGGTAGAAGCGGTGATGCTGCTGGCCAAGCTGACACCCTATCAGGATTTGCTGATGGCGAGCAAGATTTTAAATCTTGCAGATTTACCCAAACGGGTTCGAGCGGCGGGTGAAAAGTCCTGGGTGCCGTCCTGGACCCTGGATAGCTTTAGCCAGCTGTTAGCGTCCGATGGGGCAGAAAAGCAAATATCCGGAATTGTCGCAACGGCTCAACGTACCTTCAAGACATTTACCGGAAAACAGCTGGTGTCTAGCTTCTGCGGTAAAACAACCATTCCGTTAGATCTCACGGGTAAACAGATTCTTTTTCTTCAAGCAGATATTCAAAAACGGGATGCGGTAAATCCCCTGATAGCTGCTGTGTTACACCTGATCGTCACCCGCAATTTTGCGACACCTCGTAAGAAGCCTTTGGTGATTGCCCTCGATGAGTTACCCACACTCTATCTACCTGATTTACCCAAGTGGATTAATGAGTTTCGCTCCAATGGGTTTGTGGCTCTGCTGGGCTACCAGAACTTTGCTCAGCTGCAACACATTTATGGTCGTGAGCTATCCCGTGCCATCTTTGCGGCCTGTGGGACCAAGATCTTTTTTAATCCCAAAGACCGGGAAACAGCTCAAGAATTTTCAGGCTATTTAGGGGATAAAGAGGTGAAATACACCACCCGGTCCCGTAGCTATGGTCAGCATACGAGCCGTAGTCGGTCAGAGCAGTTACAGCGAGTGCCGCTGCTCACACCCGACCAGATTTTGAAACTGGACCAGGGAGAATGTGTCTTTATCAATCCGGCCTATCGCAGTGGCAAAGAAGCCTCAATTCCACTACGGCTGAAAGTGAAGCTGAGCCCGAAACATATCAAACGCCAGCATCGGAGTGAATTGCTCTGGCAACAAAGTGTACGGGGCCGACTGATTGCACGGGCTGCTCAGCAGGACGACATGGCCAATTTGAGTGAAGCCAATGAAGTTAGGCAAACCATTGCTGAGACGTTTTTCCCGTTGCCAACAAACGTGGATATCCCTTACGAGGGTGACCTAACTGAAGATGAATTTAGCGAGGTGTTGTAATGACAACCAAACCATTACTTGAAACTATTTCAACCCAGGCTCAGGAGCTACTGACAGAGATGCCTGAAATTTTAGAGGCTGTGACGGCAGCTCAACAGCGACCACCGTTGCCGTTAGGCTATGTCCCTAGCGTGATCGAGGTGTTGTTTGAAGATGTGCTTTATCTCAAGTCGGTGGATGGGGTGTTGCTGATGGCCCGAGATTGTTTAGCCGACTATCAGCCCCGATTTGTGGAATATCGCTTTGACGAGGAGATGGCGTTATTTCAAGTGGGCCGAGACGTGTTAGTCAACCGGATTGCATCGTAAGGAGAGAAGTATCATGCCATTTACGATTCGTACAGAAGACGCCCTGGCGATGCAGGAGGATGAGGCTCAACTGCTGATGGCCATTGGCCAGGTCACCCAGCGACTCTATGCCACGCTACACCGTCAGGTTCAACAACCTGCTGTTCCTGTTGAAGACAGCCTGCGCATCCAGATGGGACGTCGGGTGGTGTATGGCACTCTAGCCGATGGCACCCAACGGCGGGAACTGACGCCCAATACGCTGAAAGTGATTGTGGATGCTCTCCAGCGACCGGTCACACCGGATAGCGATCCAGCAGATTATGAGGGAAAGGTTCCCAATATTGTGATTCGAGATCAGGGACAGGTTCTGTTTCGAGAGGAACGAGATGGAACGATCACAGTTAATCAGATTCAGCTCACACTTCAACAGGCATCGTCTGAGCCTGAGCCGATAGCTGAACCAGTTGTAGAGGAAGCATTACCGGCATCCACCCCCATCACATCAGACCTGGCGAGTGATGTGGCTATAGCAGCTCAACAATTGCTAAATCCTCTGGGCCAGGAAATACCCACCTATCAGGCGGTTGCAGTTGGTCAATACACTATCCAACAACAGGGCGATCTGCTCTTAGTATCCCGAGAGGATGATGTCATTCTGTCGGCACGACAAGGCAGCATCCTGGATGAGCAGGTTACTCAGGCTGACTGGCAAACGTTTCACGACATCACTGAACGGATGCGGATAGCGCAGTTGGGAGAAATGCCTGAACCTGTTACAGCAGAGCAAACACCAACTGAGGACAGTCCACCTGCACTGGCTGTTTTAGATCGAGAGATTGCTAAAATTCCCCATGAGCAAACTCGTCAAACCCTACAAGCAACTGCGACAGACTGGAAACAGCAAGTTAAGACTCAGGTAAAACGGGGTGCTTTATGGCTCGCACGACAACCTCAGGTATTGCGAGACCAGCGGCTGGCCTATGCCGTTTTGGACCTGTTCCATCGTAGCTATGAGCGTACAGGAGAACATCATTACCGACTGGGCAATTATCGGCTTTCATTTAAGGGCACCAATCTTTATACCTTGCGAGATCAGCAGGGTGTGTTGATGCAGTTTCAGGCATTTCGTCAACTGGGGCTGTGCCATCGCATCAAACTGCTAGAAGTGAATGACCGGCTGAGTGACTTTCAACGACAGGACCTGATCTCACTCAAACAAGATCAGCGGGTGATGCCTCAAGGGGCTCTGGATGTTGAAGCCAACTACACGGCAAAGACAGATCGGGTGGAACGAACGGTGCGTGTCTTTTTGCGCAATATTGCTCGTGCCCATTGCTGGGATAAAGACGGTGGCCAGTTCAAGCTGGAAATGGGAGCCGGTAATCTGTTGCGAATTACGGATAAACGTCAGGGTCGGGGTGTGGTCTTTCAACGACAGGCCGGGGAAGTGTTCTCCAAACTGGGGCCAAAGGACTTTGCCCATTTTGATCGGCTGGCTCAACGGATGCGGTCGGTACAGATGCAGTCTTCAATATCGGCCATTAAACCTGTGGCCTCACAACAACAACTGGAGATGGGCTGATGCAGACATCTCTAGCAGCAGCATTTACCAACCATTTTCAAAGTGGTCAGGGCTTTGCCACGATTGTGGCCGCGCGACAATTTGCTGCAGAGATTTTAGGTGAACCGGTGCGGCCAGGAACAGCATTGGCGAAACAGGTAGATGAAGCCATTGAAGTGGGGGTGGTGCGGTCTGCACGGCAATTGATTGCTCAGGCTGAGACTACGCATCAAGCGTATGACCTTCTGGTAGACCTACTCCAACGACAACCGAAGTTGGGGGTAAAGTCATCCACATCTGTTCTTCAGCAGGCGTATAGTACCCCGGTACCCATTGCCTATTTTGCTAGTATGCTCGCCGGGATTACGCCAGAGACCACGGTGTATGAACCCACTGCAGGCCATGGAGCTTTGTTATTGGGTGCTACACCCGCTCAGGTGATCGCTAACGAGATTAATCCAGATCGCTATGGTGAGCTGGCGACTCGTGGTTACCGGCAGCTCACCCAGGAAGATGCACTGGTTTACCGTCCAGCAGAACAGGTAGATGTCGTCATCTGTAACCCTCCCTTTGGCACCGTTGTAGACGACAATCGCCGTACCCGACGATTTCGGATGTACGACACCTGGACCAGCCAGATTGATCAGGTGATCTCACTCAATGCTCTGCAAGCTATGAAACCCGATGGCCGAGCGGTTTTGATTCTGGGCGGTAAGTTGGGACGTGACACAGACCAGCGATCTGAGCGCTATAACAGTCGTGAGAGTCGGGCCTTTTATCATCTGCTCTATCAGCACTATCGCGTTACCCAACACCTATCGCTCCACGGTGACCTCTACCGCAAACAAGGCGCAGCCTTTCCCATCGATGTGATTGTGATTAACGGCACGGGTACTGCCGAGCGGCCATTACCGGCGGCTGATGTACCCACCATCTACTCGTCATTTGATGATCTTAAGGAGTGTTTGCCCAATGACCCAATCCACCATGATGTCTCCCTGGACCTATCCGTTTATGACTCAGCGCTATCCCAGCTTTCAAACGCTGTGGAAACCCCAATGGCTGCCGTCCCTGTTTATCGTGCGGCTGCCCCAGGAGATTCACACACTGGACGAGAAAACCTATCTAGCGCTGATGCAAACGCGACTGGACCGGATGATTCAACAATCGGCACAGGCGACGTCGCTCAAAGAGACTCAGGCGATGTTGGCCAACAGTCTGGACCAACTGGATTCAGCTCAGATAGTGCCGCTACTGGAGGACAACGACCTGGACACCTGGCGACAGCAGTGGAGCGAGACCCTGATTCTCAACACCTGGCGATTCCAGGAACAGCTAAGACATTACGGCGTGGCCTTCCCCGTGACGGACCTGATCTTGCCCAATCATCTCGAATTTCTCGACTGGCAAGCCCTGCACGACGATACTCTCCTGGAGGACTGGCTGGTCACCCTGACACCCTAATCCCAGGTCCCACCATGGATGCCCAACTGAGACAGGTGCCCTATCTTCCTAAAAGCCAGGGCACTTCAACCCAAACCCTGATTCCCTTTAATATGGCCAGTGCAGCCCAGGTAGCTCTGGAGCGCTTTGAAAAACACTACGGCAATATTGATGACTATCTGGCAGCGCGGTTGGGCTATGGGTCTCGTTTAGAGCTGTATCAATATCTGAGTGCAGAACAAATTGATGCAGCGGCCCTGGCCATTAGCCATATTGAACAGGGGGCTGGCTTTATCACCGGAGACCAGACGGGCATTGGTAAGGGGAGAATTTGCGCCAGCATTATTCGCTATGCCCAGCAGCAGGGGAAAATTGCGGTCTTTGTCACCAAGGATAAGCCCCTCTATGCCGACATGATGCGGGATGTGACGGATATTGGGATGCGGGGCTTTCGGCCCTTTATTACTGATAGTAGTACCGAGATTCCTCTGGCCAATGGTGGCAGTCTCAAGACCAGCAGTGCCGCTCAGCAAAAACAACAGATGGGCGACATGATGCGTCGGGGGACGGTGCATCCCTATAGCGCCGTATTTACCACCTACAGTCAGCTGCAAACGGTGGGTAAAAAAGAACCGCTGCGACGACAGTTTTTGCGGACGATGATGCCCAATGCCATTTTGATTTTGGATGAGGCGCACCAGGCAGGGGGCAGTCAACAGCGCTGGCAGGCCAATGGTCCGCCGGATCGGGCGACACTTGTACGAGAACTCATTGATAACTCCGCTGGGGTGTTTTATTCATCGGCCACCTATGCCAAACGGCCTGATGTGATGGACCTCTATGCCAGACGCACCGATCTGCGGCTGGGGGTGAGCAGTATTACGGCGCTGGAAAACATTCTGACGCGAGGTGGAGTGCCACTGCAGCAGATTGTGGCCAGTAAGTTTGTGGCCTCGGGTCAGATGCTGCGGCGAGAGCGCTCCTATGAGGGAATTACGTTTCAGGCACAGACGGTGCCAGTGGACCGAGAAGTAGCCGATCAGTTCTCAGCAGCGATGCGGGCAATTAAGGATTTTGACCGGGCCAAGCAGAAGGCGATTAAAGAACTGAGTAAGGAACTTAAAGCAGCAGCTAAGGCTCTGAGTGAGGATGGAGCCATTGGCGATGTGGGGGCAAAGAGCACCAACTTTACCTCACTGATGCACAACTGCATTGAGCAGGGATTATTGGCCCAGAAGGCAGAAGCGACGGTGCAGGCAGCGATGCAAGCCCTAGAGCGAGGAGAGAAGCCCGTGATTGCGGTGGCCAATACCATGGGCAGCTTTATTCAAGCCTATGCGGATGCCCATGATCTTAACGACCGTGACCCGATTAATCTGTCCTTTGCTGATTTATTGGAACGCTATCTAGAACGGTCTCGGGATGTGATCACCCGTGACTATCGCGGTGAGATGACGCGCCATCGGCTGAGTGATGACCAGCTGGGGATGAATGGAGTGATGGCCTATGAGGAGGCTCTAGAAACGATTCGAGAGGGAGACTTTAGTTCGATTCCCATTAGCCCTATTGACTATATTGAACAACAGCTAGAGCGGGCGGGCTATCAGGTAGCGGAGGTGACCGGGCGTAAAGCCGGGATTCACTATGACGCGGATGGGACGACGGCCTATAAGGTGAGGCCAGACCAGGAATCAACGGCAAAGGCGAAGATTGATGCGGTGGCTCGCTTTAATGCCGGGGATGCAGATGTGATTCTATTGAACTGTTCTGGGTCTACAGGAATTTCTCTCCATGCGTCGGAGAAATTTGCGGACCAGCGCCCCCGGCATATGATTGTGGCCCAGGCGGAGCGGGACATTAATGTATTTATGCAGATGCTAGGGCGAGTCCATCGTACCGGCCAGGTGGAGCTGCCACGATACACGCTGTTGATGGGGGATATTCCAGCCGAGAAACGCCCCGGAGCCATTCTGTGTCGGAAGATGGCGAGCTTGAATGCCAATACTACCGCTGCAAGAGAAACGGATATCTCTTTGAGTAATGTGGTGGATTTTATGAATCTCTATGGTGAGCAGGTGGTGACCGACCTGCTTAATGATGATTCTGAGCTGAATGCCAAGCTGGATTTTCCTACCGCTCAGGCCAGTGGGGATGCATCTGAGATTGCCCTAGTGAAAAAGGTAACGGGACGGATTCCGCTGTTGCCAGTGGCAGAACAAGAAGCGGTCTACAGTCTGATTGAGTCGGAATATCAGGACCTGGTGGAGCAATCACGGTCCATGGGGGAGAACATTTTAGAGGCAGACCAGCTTGACCTGGATGCGAGGCCATTGGCACGGATGGAGGTGATTGCCGATGAGAGTGAGACCCAGAGTGAATTTACGGGACCTGTGTATCTGGAGGTGGTGGATGCAAAGAGTGAAATGAAACCGCTGACTCAGATCCAGGTGATTAATGCGGTGCGTGAATCGTTGGGCTTAGAAACAGTTGAACAAGTTGAAGACCATGACCCGGAAGAGCTGGAAGCAAAGGCAGAGCAACAGGTTTCAGACACTATCAATGCCCTGACGCAGGAGACAGAAACCTACCGAGCCACGATGGTGCAGAGAAAGCGGGAGCCGGACGCCATCACCAAGTTTAATGACCGGCTGGATAATCAGGTATTGCAGGTGACTGGGATACTACAGGACTTTACACCGGGGGCTACGGTACAGATTCTCACGGCTGGGCAACGGCTAACATTTTATGGAGTAGTGGCCAGCATTGAACAAAAACATCGCTCAGGCAGTCCTGCCGCACCCAACAATTGGAAGCTGCGGATATTTGTGGCGGATGCTATGCGACAACTGACGGTGCCCCTTTCCAAGGTGAATAGTCATCGAGAGGGAGCCTTGAGAATCAGCCTTGAGGAAAAAGACTTTTTTGGTACCGATATCTATGAACTCTTTGATACCCGACAAACAGCTGGGCGGGTGAATCGGCAAATCTTTACGGGGAATCTGATTCGGGCCTTTGAGAAATACCCTGGTGGCAAGCTGGTGAACTATACCGACTACCAGGGCGATGTACGCCAGGGGCTGATGATGGCTAAGGGGTTTGACATTACCGAGGCCCTGAAGAAAGAGCCGGTGGTGTTTAAGCAGCCCCATCAGGTGAAGGCGTTTCTCACAGACCTGACTCAGCGAGAAGGGGTGGTGAAGACGTTGGATGAGTTGTTGCTGATAAAGGCTCAGCGGAATGGCAATGGCTTTGTAGTGCAGGCTCCTAAATCAAAGGAATCGGGAGGGAAGTATTTTCTGGATGAGGGATTGATTGAGGCGGCAGGGTCGGACTTTTATTCGGTGAGTAATCGGATGGAAGTAGTGGTGCCGTCGGAGCGGTTGGAGTCAACGCTGATGGTGTTGATGGTGGAGCGGGGGTATGCGCTAGCAGCCTTTGAGCACCAGGAGATTGCACGTGAGTATTTGGGCATTACGTTGCCAGAACTGAAAACGGTGGAGACGGAACCAGTGCCGCCAGTAAGTGTTCCGCCAAGAGTGGTGCAGCCCAAGCCGATTCAGCCCATTCTGAAAAAGAAGGCGGTTAACCCAGAACCGGTGCCTGTGAATCAGAAGTCTGAGGCGTCTAAGAAGACGATGCCCATGGGGTATCTGGAAAAGCGAGTGATTCGGTTTCTCAAGGAGGCAGGCATTTACCAGGCGGTATTAGAGAGTGACGACTTTCATTTCAAGATTGAGAATGAGCCGTATATTCCCCTTGTGGTAGAACGTCATGGAGAGGAACTGTATCTAACGCATTATTTGAGCCAGAACGGGGACACCTTTATCGATACGGAAATGGTGTTCGTGTTTCAAGAAGAGCGTCTGGAATTTAAGGAGACGGCAGTACAGAATCCATTGCAAGGAGGAGAGCTACGGGCAACGGACCGCAGTTTTGGCCAGGTATTCTCTAAGAACATTCTGGCCCAGGGATTTGCAGAGGCGGCAAAAGCGCAGTGGCAGGTTCAAGAAAGAGATAATCAAAGCCCTGAGGTGGTGACTGTTGTTGAGGTAGGAGAACAACAGACTGAAACAACGGGTGAGGTGAATCTGTTTGATGTGGAGCAGTTCTCGACGACAGCAGGTCAACCCCATAGTGAAGCAACAGGGCCAGATCCTACCTGGGATGTGTCAGCAAAGACACCTAAGGAGACGCCATCTGTTGAGAAGCCTCTAACGCCTGTTAAGCAGGTGATCAATCATCCGATATCGAAACCGTCGTTGCAGGAGATTGCAGATGAGGTGAGGAATCTGGATTTGGAGGTGATAGCGGCCAATCTGGGGTTGGAGCAGGACCGCTATGACAAGCACAAGTGGCGGGATGGGGACCACATTATTAGCATTAGCCAGACGCTGTTTATGGATTGGCTGGCGGATAAAGGGGGCGGTGGGGCCATTGACCTGGTGATGCATGTGCAGGGGGTGGAGTTTCGCTCAGCGGTGGAGTGGCTGTCTGGGCAGGACCTGTCGGCAGTGCCGGTGATTGCGCCAGTGCGGCAGACGGAAGCTGAGGCAGACCCTAAGCAGTTGGAGATGCCTGAACCCAATGAGCATCGCTGGGCAGGAGTGAAGGAGTATCTGGTGAATCGGCGCAAGCTACCAGAGGCGTTGGTTGACCGGGTGCATGAGAAGGGGCTGGTGTATGCGGATGACCATCAAAATGCGGTATTTGTGCGCCATGGTTTGCAGGATGGTGGCTGGCAGCGGGGTGAGGTGACGGGGGCCAGTCTGCGGGGTACCTGGGGAGAGCACAATAGCTATCATCGGCTGGTGCCAGGGTCGGTGCGGGAGTTGGGCTGGTTTCGGATTGGCACGGGGCAAGGGCCAGTACAGCGGGTGTTGCTGACGGAGTCGCCCATTGATGCGATGTCGTTGGCGGTGCTGGATAAGGAACGGCGGCAGCAGGCGGGGGTGACGGTGTATCTGTCTACAGATGGGACGGGTGGGGTGCCGGTGGAGGCGCTAAAGGCGGTTTTGCAGCGGAATGGACTGGTGGTGGCGGCGTTTGATGCGGATAAGGCTGGGGAGATGATGGCCTGGCGGGTGGCGGCGCAGGTGCCGGGAGTGAGGCGCTTGCAGCCTGCCTATGGGAAGGATTGGAATGAGCGGTTGGTGAATCATGGTCAGCCGGAGCAGGTGCAACAGACTGAACTTGATAGGGGGCAGCTACAACCTCTGTGGCAATGGCATCAGACGGCCTGGAAGCTGGGGCGATCTGAGAAGTATCTGACGCGGATTGCTGAGGTCGCTACGGATGTATTAAAGGGTAGGGCTTTGTCTGAGAAGGCTCAGGTGGCTATGCACAAGGATTTAGCTAT
This sequence comes from Adonisia turfae CCMR0081, assembly GCF_011009555.1. Classification (GTDB taxonomy): domain Bacteria; phylum Cyanobacteriota; class Cyanobacteriia; order Phormidesmidales; family Phormidesmidaceae; genus Leptothoe; species Leptothoe turfae. Next base: position 624,248 of record NZ_QXHD01000004.1, read on the forward strand.
GGGGCAGAAGCAGGCTAAACGGCAGGCAGGTAATCAGACGGCGCAAATGTTGTGAGGGGTTGGTTGGGTGAGATCGCATAAGCGCTGGTAGTCCCATTTCCATCCCTCTAAAAATCAAGACATACAATATGAGCATCCCTTGGTGACACACCATAAAAATTAACATCTGCTTGAGGAAAGTAGGACAGGTGAGAGGGACTATACAACCTTTGGTAATTCGAATATATCTACCGGTTTATCACGCAGTATTTGAACTTGATAGACAATTTTTTCACACGACTTGGAAGGTTACGAGCAGAGAAAAATAACTGGTGAGATGGGGGTTAGCTCGGCATCAGGACCTCCATAATGAGATCAAC
>NZ_QXHD01000004.1:624616-643324 GCF_011009555.1 Adonisia turfae CCMR0081
CAACAATTGCAGTTTTACAAAATTTTGGTTTGCTGCCATCAACATTTGCTTTGACCGCCTCAAGCGCGTTGAAAATGACCAAGGTGTTGGCAATGGCAACAATTAAACTCGCCGCCATTGCTGCGGTCTTGAAAATAGGTCAAATTGCGTTTAGTGCCTTTGGTGAGAATGCTGGCGAGCTTGGCGATATTGTTGAGTCGAATACTGACAGGTTAGAGCGCTTTGCCGATTCATTAGATCGGATTGCGGGCAGTGGAGAAAAAGCTGCTGACAGCCTGGGCGGGGTAAAACTGACTGGCCCTATCAGTGTATTGTCTGAAGGGTTAGGAGGGTTTCTAACAAGAGAAGAAACGCGGCAAGACGGCCCTCAGTTCTTTATGGATCGAATAAATCTTCTCGCTAAAGGCTCTAATTTCATCAAAAATCGCTTTGCTCAAAAACAACAAAATGATGCTCTTGAAGCAGCAGATGAGCTGCAATCCAACACATCAGATGTATTGGCCCGGGCTGCAGAATTTACATCAGGGCCTCGCAACGATGAACTACAGCGGTTTGGCGAGCTGGATAAAGAACTCCAGGTATTGCGGCAACGACTGAGAGTAACAGAAGCGCTCGACACTGACAACCTAGCTAAGCAAAATGCACTCGAAGAGCAAATCAACCGGAAGCTAGAAGAACGTGAACGGTTAGTAGGCGAGGTTGGCGCGACTCGTCAGATCATCGATGAACAACTAAAAACCCAGGAAGACGGAATCGCTGCACAGGAGTCTGCCTACGAACAAGGCACTAACACAATTGAAACGTATGAGGCGAACATTGCAAAACTCAGTCCCCAGATTGAAAAACTAAAAGGGCAACAGGAGGCGTTTAACCAGGCGCTCGACCAGTCTGTTCTTGACATTGAGCGCATTGCTGATGCGATCGCTGATGTGGCCGCCTCCCTCGATGCCGCCGCGATTAATTCAGCGCGGGCTGGCTCTATTGGCCGTAGCAATTTAGCCAGAGCACAAATTGCCGGTGCGTCTGAGGGGCAAGTCGCCAGTCTGTCTCGGGGGCTGGAACAGCAAGCACTGGCGTCTGAGCTATCCGCCACAGCACAGGCCATTGCTAAGCTCAACGCTGAACTAAATTCAGTCGATTTAGCCGATAGCCTCAATGCATTGGGAGGACGAGAGGCATTGTCAGGGCTCAGAGCGCCTGAACTTGCCCGAATGCAGGACCGAATTGGCGACATAGACCCGGCACTAACAACAACGCTGGACGCGCTGATCAATCTAGATGAACTCGAAACTCAGGCGCTGGATATCCAGGCTCGAATTGATGAATCGGCGGCGGCGGCGGCCATGGACCTGCGAGCGCTGGGTGAATCTATCACAGATTACTACCAAGGGATCTCTGAAAGCTTTGAGTCAACAATGCTCGAAGTGGAGCAGACATTAGCGCAGGCTGAATTTAATCAGTTGCAAGCCGACTTGACCCGCAGTGTAAATAACATCACCGACGAATTTCTCGGCACCTATACCGACACCATCACCGAAACCATTCAATCAATCTTTGATGGTGTGATGGAAGGGCTGCAGTTAGAGGCCACGGAAGCTGGAATTCGACAGCAGTTGGCTGGGCAATTGCAAGAGGGGTTTGGTCTGATGGGTCAGGTACCCACGGGCGGCATCGGTGGCAGTGGTGGATTTTCATCACCCTTAGCTGGGCAAAGCGTTCAATCGCTTATCGATTATGCACCTAGTACAGCGATAGGCCAAGATTTTCATGCAACTCGTGACGGAGGCCGTCGTATCCACAGAGGGATTGATATCGATAGTCGCGCAGGTGGTGGGCTCGGGGCTCAGGTTCTCGCGTCTTTGGGTGGTACAGCTCAGGTCGTTGACCTCGATGAACAATATGGCGACATAGCAGACTCTGTGGGCGTCTGGATCACCTCCCAGCTCGGCAATGGTATCCCTATTGAAATTAGATACAACCATCTGAACCTAGACCATGTTCGCAGAGATTTAGGCGTTGGAAAGAACGGCACCGCCCAAGTTAGTGCAGGTCAAGGGCTGGGCACGGTAGTTAATCACCACCTGGATTACAAAGTGCTCGTGAATGGCGAGCATGTTGATCCACAGGAATTCATGGCGGCAATGGCGAGCGGTGGAGGTGTGGCCAGTACTGTTGATGGACGGGCCATCCAGATTGTGGCCAGCGCTCCGGCACCGGCACAAAGACAGTCTGCCCCCATTTCTCAAGGCCAGCGCTATGTTCCCCGTGGTGGCTCAGTACAAACGGCTGAACGAGTTCAGTCTGATGCTCAAGGTGCTCAGGCGCTCGTAAACACAGCTAACAACCTTGGCTTAGACCCAACCCAGTTTGCAGCGCTAATGAGCTGGGAATCTGGTGGCACGTTTAACCCCAATATCATGGGCGGCGACGGCGGGCAGTACAAGGGAATGATTCAATTCTCCCCAGACAATCAGAATCGCTATGGCACAGGTGCTCAGCAGTCAATTGCTGAACAGATGCCACAAATTGAACGCTACCTAATAGACCGAGGGTTCCAGCCTGGGCAGCATGATATTCGTCATGCATACTCTGCCGTGCTTGCTGGACAGGCTGATGAACGGTATTGGAATCGCACAGATTCTAATGGGACCAGTGTTAGGAACGCGGCTCCTAAGTTTCAGCAAGGCGACCATTACGACCGAGCAGCGCAATTCTTAAGGGATTCACTGGGCGGGGCACCCATGGCAACAGCGGCCATGCCATCAATCAGCACCAGCGGCATCACACAGGGGCAAGACCTGGCAGTGCTTGGTGCAAATCAGCAAATCGATGCATTGCAGCAGCAAGCAGACGCCAGTGCTGAACTCCGCCTTGCTCAATCCCAGGCCAGCACGCGGAAACTCGAACAACAACGGCTTGATGACCAACGGCGAGAGGCTGACTCTCAGTTACAACGAGAACGTGACATTGAGGACAAGCAAGCCGCTCAGCTACCGGATACCGCCGAAAATCGAGCAGCATCTGAATTCCGCGACCTAGAACGCCAGTTTGATGACATGACTCGCGACGTCCAGCGGCAAATCGAAGACCGACAGCTATCTTATGACTCAGCTGGCCAATACATCGATATCTTCAAAAGCTCTGCTGATCGTCTAGAGAGTATGGGGGGTGACCCGGCTGAAATCGCGGAGCTACACGCTAAAATCAGCATCCTTGAAGGTGCTCGTGCTGATTTGCTGCCAGGAATTGAAAACCGGAAACAATACCTGGCTGACCTTGAAGCATGGCAAGAAGAAGAAATGAAGCGGCTCAAGCTAGAAAAAGAACTAGCCATCGAAGCTGAGCGCATCGCTAAAGCCAGGACCGAGGCGGATATCACTGGCGGACTAACCCAGTCTCAAATCGAGCTAGCCCGCCAAGATGGGCGGCAATTTGAGGCAATCTCAATGAACGCTGATATCCAGGTTACACAGCTTGATCTTGAAAAAGCTGAAGCCTTACTCGAACTCAGAGAGCAGCTTGCCAACGAACAGATCACAGACGAAGAATACGAGTTACGGCTGAAGCTAGTCACTGAAACATTTGACAATCGTCAAGAATTGCTAGGTCGTGAAAATGACAGAGAAAATCGCGGCCAACAACTCAGGGATGATCGAGCCGTCCTTGACTCCAACATGGGTGTTGCCAATGCTGCTCTGTCCCTGGCTGATCAACGCGGCTTTGGCAATTCTCGGCAGATGAATGAACTCAGAGAAAATATGGCGATCGCTGAAGAAAATATGCGATTTGCCGAGCAACTAGAGTCTATCCGCAATAATGCCAATCTATCAGCAGATGCGATTGAGCGCATGACAGCCAACGCCGAAGCGATGCACGAGCTTAATTTGGAAGGGATTAATGCGCAATTCTCTGAAATGACGGAGATTTTGCAAATGGCACAAGGGCACGCTACCGACGCATTTGCATCATTCCTGGATGGTTCAAAAACAGCGGGCGAGGCATTCAGCGGCTTTATCGATTCCATGATTTCTGGCTTAGCCCAAATGGCTTCTCAATTGCTGATGCAAGAAATCTTCGGCGGCTTATTTGGTGGGCTAGGTGGTGCGGCCGGTGGCGGTGGCGGCGGTGGTATCTTTGGCATCGTTAAAGGCTTGTTTGGGGCTAAAGATGGCGGCTATATCCCTAACTTCATGTCGGGGGGCTCCATCGCTGACGCCTATCGTCGTGAGTCAATGGCACCCGGTCAGCCCCGGTTAGCCATGCTGAACACCACTGAAGCCGTCCTAACTCAACGGCATCAAGCACAGATCAACGCGATGCTGGCCCCCATGGGTAGTTCGCTGGATCAAGTATTTGCTGGGAATTACGCCGGTGGGGGATATATGGGACAGAAGGCAGCCGCAGGGGTTGCGCCAAGCGGGACCAGAGAGGCACCGGCTATTTCTATCTCAAACCAGTTTGCTAGCACTGGTGACTCACAGCGAGATGGTGAATTTGCTAAGAAATTGGAGCGGAGGCAGGCGGCTTTGGTGCGGCAGATCATCCAAGAGGAGCAGCGACCTAGGGGGCTGTTGTCGCGTTAATACGATTCTGAGATCCAGTAGCTAACGGTATCAACAGCGTGGCCAATATCATCAAAGCTGATCGAGCATTCGCTTCAGCTCCTCTAGTTCCACATCAACCGCTGCACAGCTAACAAGAGTGTTCGAGGGTTCAGAATTGGGAGACTGGGGCAACTGCTGGACAGATCCCAATAACTGCGCTTTCATAGCTGCCAGTTCTTCATCAAAGTCATTGTCTGACTCTAGCATGGCAAACTGACTCTCTAAATCGGTTTCAGTAAGTTCTTCTTCTGCCTGCGAACGTGCCTCTATTTGCAGTATTTTCTCTTCCATGCGCTCAAATGCTGTCATTGCACTGCTGGCACCCAAATTGCCTGCTGTTTTTTGCAATTGCCCATTCACCTTAGCAGCCGCAATCTGCGCTTTCAGTCTGGTTTTCATACTTTTTGCTTCAGCGATTTTGGCTTCTAGAAAAGTTAGATTTTGTTTAAGGGTTTGAACTGAAGCTGGTTCTTGATTGATCTGAACTTCAAGATTACTGAGAATTCCAGTGTGCATCTTTTTACGGATCAGCGCTTCCCGTGCTAGATACTCATCTCCTTTTTGCAAAGCAAGATGTGCCCGCCGTTTCCATTTATTGACTTCCGTTTGTGCCTTTTCATACTGCTGTTGAAGTCGCTTTTGGTTGGCAATTACATTGACGATTGCTTGACGTGCGTTCTGAGAGTCTGCTTCCATCTGCTCGATCTCGCTATCCAAAAGCTTTTCTGGATCAATGCCTTGCTGAAGCAGACGATTTAAGCCAACTAAATCCAGTCCAACCTTATATTCAGCGTCAAATTTGGTAGTTGGGCCATCGCTAAACTCGTCGTCACCCATTGTTAGTAAAGATCCTCTGCGTACAACCAATACTCAACCGCATCATAGGCTTGGTCTAAATCGCTGAGAAACCCAGCCAATACGCGATCGCTACCCACTGAATAGTCATGACGCTGATTGCCGTGAAGATAATAACTATGTGCTTGAACAATTTTGGTGCTGTCCGGAGTAAAGACAGCCACGCTCGTCATTCTTGATTCTCTGACGAGTTGAATGATTTGAATCAAGTGATAACCATCGCTGGTCATCGAGGTGATGGTGATGGAGTTTTCTTCCTGCCGGAAGCAAACGTTTGGCCCAACAAAAGTAAAGTCAATCCGACTGTTGCAATAGTCCTCAAGCGCATTAAAAAAACGATTCGCCCGCGCCTCACCTTGAAAACCTAACGAGCCAGCCGTGATCGCACCCGCTAACACCAGACTTTGTAGAAAACGTTTCATTTTTACCCCTTTACTATTGGTTAAAGTTTGAAGCGCACCCTTATTCACCTATTGCATTGTTCGCACTTTGGCCAAAAACCGTCCGCCAAGCTTCAACTGTCCCTTCTCCAATATCATTAATTACTTCGCCGCCTCTACCCTCAATGGACACACGGATGATGGCTTCTCCTGCTGGAGCGCTGGCTAAAATCTGTTTTTGCTCATCGTCTAGCGTGAAGTTGCCGTTTACTCCTTCTAGCGAAAAAACGATATCGCCAATTTTTACGTCTAGCGCATTGGTCTCGTACCAAATGACGTTCGTTCGGCAGGAGAAAACCCCACATCGTTTCTCCCGTCTGCGTGCGACAATCCTTACGCCTTTTTCTGACCAAATTGAGATGACCGATTCGTCCCAATTAGACCAGGCAAGATTACCTGAAAAATTATTATCTGCAACGGCTAGATACTCACCATCAAACGGGTGAACGATAAGTAGGGGACGAGACCAGGGTAGGTCAAAAACGCTATCACGCCAGTCGTTTATTTCTAGGCGCTCTATTTCTCCATCATTAAAAGTTTCTTCAGTATCATCTGTTTCACAGAATGCGGACGCTCGATCTTCGCAATTAGCCTGAACAGGGATGTCTGTTGAGAGGATTACCGAGGCTGCGATCGCAAGACAACCAAAGCTTTTGTATAAAAATTTCATTGCCCGAGAAAATAGAAGATATCCCTGCTTTCTCAAAGTATTTTTTCTGACAGGACCTATATAGATCGCTTTACAGGTTTGAAATATAACATTGGGTGCCTGTTAGCACAGAGATTTGTAGTACACGGCAGATAACAGCTAAAATTGATTGATTACTGCGAATCATTCAATGTGAAGCAATTAAGCAAGCTACATAGCAATCAATCAATACCTACCATCGTTACTTATGGAGCTGGAGGAATCTGAACAATTGTTTTGCAGCTAGAGCATGTTGCGGATTCGCCTGCCCTCTTGGTAAGCACTTTCAGTTTGATATTGCAAGCTGGACAGTGAAAGTGCATTTCCAATAGACCCATTTCTTTCTTTAGGAGATATAGGTCGTTCTCTACCTCTAATGATTGAAACTGTCGATTGAGTTGATCCAATGAGGCTGCCTGAGTCTTTGCGGTAATGGTATGTCCTGGATCTCGTTTAACCGTCTGTTTCAGCTCGTCCAACTCAGACTGGACTTCATAGTTTTTCCAAAACTCTTCGTAGTAGTCAATGATTGATCCACCGCAATCACTACCACAGAGACTATCTAAAATCAGTAGTCCGCCAACGATCGGCAAAGCTCCCATTACAAACATGCCTAACTGCATACTACCAAAGCCAACCCAAGCAGCCGTAGCGCTGGCATGGGCTGCGCCGTGTAGAGTTCCAATGGCAGTTCCAGTTCCAGCAACACCGACCGCATTAGCAGCCGCATTGATAATGGGCGTGCTAGCAGTTAGAGCTGTTCCCGCAGCGATTTTAGAATCCATGGTCTAAGCAAAGAGGTCAGATAGCTACTACTACTTTCTTCGCTGTCGCCCTCGATCCGAACGCAGGCTAATAACCATAACCAATCCACATCTAAACTATCCCCATTTTCCGGGGTGAAGTTATTGAGTCATTATTGATCTACCACTCAATCACCACAATCAATCCACCACTTCCCCCTCAATAGACAGCATTGATCATCCCCAAAAAAAATCCCTCGGCAGGTACAAGCCAAGGGAGGTGAGTAAGTGCATTTAGAGTCCGATGAACACCCTGTAGTATCGACCTCCGAATGCTTTTAAAAGTTGCGAAAGAATGCTCAATGCTATCTATTGAGGGGGTTAACCAAAAGTCTCATTTAGTTAAAGCATCCCGACAGATGAACGCCTCAGGGAAGTTTTTAGTGTAGTTTCCCTACATACGACACATGAAACTTACCCCGGTTATCGCTTCGTTTGCGTTGTTTTCTGCTGCTCCCTCGGCATTGGCTACACCTGTGTGCTACATGGATATGTATGGGGTGCGCACGGACCTGAGTTATATGTGCAACGAGCGGGACGTAGCGGCTCAGGCGAGAGAGGAGCAAGCGATTGCCGCGCTTAATCAGCAGAGGCTATCAGACTTATCTACCTATGGCGTTTGGGCTGTCGGCAATAATATAAGGGGGACTCTAAGGAATTCTGGTGCCTCGCCTATTAGCAACATTACGCTCACTATTCGTGCTCAGCAAGAAGGACGGTCTGAAGAGTTCAGGGAAGTCACTATCGATCAGGTTGGCGGGCGAACTGAGGCTGATTTTGTGGCGACGTTCAACCATTTGCCAGAAGAATGGTCGATTCAGAGCATTGAGATTGAGTAGCAGGCTAAGCTAAAAGTCTACTAAGCCGCGACCGTTCTGATAGCCCCTGAATAGTGATGGATAATTGATCTGTTGCTGTTCGGGGACTATTGCTATGCGTAAATACTGGCTGCCTGTAACTTTGTCCCTGCTGCTTGTGACAGGAGGTATAGTACTACTATCCCTGCAAACCAATGACCCAGAAAGACTAAGCGCTAAAACACTTGCAAGCCAAGAATCATTCAAGACTGAGGCGGCTGCGATGGAATTGGATGATCTAATCATTGAATCTGGAGTCAACAAAAGCAATCATGAACAAATGGTATTGGTGTTCGATCCTGGTTGGTGGCAGCTAGAGGATTCAAGACAAAACTATATTGCTCATGAGCTCATGCTATCTTGGAAGGCTAAATGCGAATGTGATTCACCTGGCATGTATTTTGTTGATCAAGACGGAAATGAAGTAGGGGTAGGAACGGCCACACATATCCGACTGAACGTTCAGAAAGACTGATAATTGTGACGGGCTTATTGTAATTCCTGCTTGTGCAATTCCATGCTACCCCTGACGTTGGTTGGGGGTTTTGTTGCTAGCCAATTAATGGTGTCTGAAGATGTCACAAAGTTATTTAGCCCTTGATGCCTGCTCCATCGTCCTCAAAGGGGCTAAGGTTACTACAGGGAGGACATACACCAAACGGGGTATCCCGAGGATAGAGATCACGATTAGTGAGGATGATCGCACGATCGTTCTCACTCAGGACCAATTTCGAGCGAACTTTATTGCTGCGACGGATACGCCTGCTGCTCAATAACACTCAGGTTACCGACTTCATCCAGAAAAACTCTTAGCTTTCCCCCGCTATCCCCAAGCCTCCCTGGGCACACTAGGGCTATCTGCAAAGCTTCCGCAATGCGGAGCACCTGATCCCCCTAGGAGTATGCGCCTGGGGGTTTATTTTGTTTGGGGTGGTGCAGACACATAGGACTTTGGACACAAAAAGCCCACCGCAATCGACGCCAGCCGTAAGTACCGCAACTATCGCGGTAAGTCTGCTAAGACACTGGCTAAGCGTAAGGCGGCTTACGAAGCGGCTCAGGCTGCCCTGGATTATTGGCCTTAGAAATGCGTGGAGCAACAGGTGCGATTGCGCGGCAATTTTAAGTTTTCAGACTCAGGCAGGACAGGAGCTGATTAATATTAGTCTGGGTCAACCTAAATTCAAGCAGTAACAACTCCGTTTGATGAACTAATGGTGCGGTACGGAGCACGTCAAGAACGGTTGAGTTTTGGTTAAATCTCTTCACCAAATGCATCAACAAATCGAATCTTGGGCTCTGCGTCAGGATCATGCTTTTTAAGTGCCTTGACCCACGCATCATCAAATGTCTTCTTGAATAAGGCTTGTTGATCTGGTGTCAGATCATAATACTCAAGCGATGCGATTATTGTTAGCCTGTCAGTTTGAGGATAATCCAGAGAAGATCCAACATACCAAGTGTAAATATCTGAGTCATTGGCAACAATCGTGTCAATTGTTGCCCTGAACTCATCAAATGCTTCATGCTCAGTTGACTCAGAATCCGCTTCCTCTGCTTTAGGACTAACCGACACATCAGGTTCATAATTTGAGACAACCATCTGTGACACGATCGCAGGCAGCGCAACAGCAAAAATAGCAAGGATTACAGTGATTTTATTTTTGCGAGTCATGACATCAATACCTATAAAAATCACCTAAGACTTTCACACGCCACCCCATCCTTATCGCGGTCTAGCCGCTTAGTCCCTTTGGTTAAAGAATGCCAAGCGCGGGTTGATTAGGCCAATAATACGCAACCCCGGTGAAGCAAGAAAACTAAGTGTCAATAAAACCCACATAGCGCTGTAATTCTACCAACCCCTGAATTTCTATGAAACATGGGAATAATGGAGATTGAAATAAAGCCTATGACTTTGTTTTCCTCTTCATACACATAAACATTATTTGGTCTATTTAAATAATTCTGTATTGATTGTTTTACTTGCTCTTCCGAATTTTGAGGGTAACCCAACTGCTCTAATAAAAGCTTTATATACCCGGAGTCTGTTATCTCTGCTTCTCTAATCATTCGTATTTTTAAATTTTGTAGCTAGTTTTTTTCGTACAATTAACGGTTATAGTGAGCGGCATCAAGTAGCTCTCACATCACTTTGGAAATCTCCACTCTGTCCGCTGCAATACGATTGTTATGGAGACGAAACTCAAATACTTCTTACTCTGCTTCAGCAATGCTTTTCACATTATCCATGACGCTAGGCAACACTGCTTTAAACTGCTGTCCTAGAAGTAAACCAAATATAAATGCGAGCAAGCCACGGAACGAGACTTCATGCGTAAAGTAAGTACGGCCTACTCGACTGACAAGATAGCGATGCACATTTAAGTTGCAGAGTGGCAATCTAAGCGTGAATGTGTAGCTGTTTCCTGAATTAAATTGCGAAATTCTAAAAGTAGAGGCCCGGCCTCTTTTGGGAGTCAGCCTACCAATTGCTCCAAGCTCAAAAGGCCCATTTAGATGAGCATCCCGTAACTCTGTATCCCATATTGACCAATGCTCTACATCCGTCCAAATCGCCCAAATTTTTTCTGGTGAAGCAGATGTTTCAAGTGTATGCCTAAATTTCATTGGACTGCAGAGTCTAAAATATTGGCATTGTCAATATACTCAAAGAATATTGACAATGTCAATATTGCAATGGGAAAATGGTTAAATATCACCACGGCGATCTACGTAACACCTTGTTGGCGATTGCAGCTGAGCTGTTGGCTGAGGATGGAGTTCATGCCTTGAGCTTGCGGAAAATGGCGAAGCGGGCAGGCGTAAGTCACAATGCGCCGTACATGCACTTCGCTGATAAGGAAGCTGTTCTAGCAGCGATCGCTGAAGAAGGTTTTCGCCTGCTTACAATTGATGTGGAATCTGCCATTTCTCAGGCAAAAAACAGTACACGTCAAAAGCTAATTGCCGCAAGTCAGGCTTATGTCAACTTTGCACTAAATCATCCTAATCATTTACAAGTTATGTTTCGTCCGGTTGATGTAGCGAAGGCTCCCAACCTACTTGAAGTTTCGAAAGCGTCACTGAACCGATTGTTTGAGTTAGTGAAGTCTGGTCAGGAGCAGGGAGAACTAGGTACTGCTGACACGTATGAGATGACTAAGGCAATCTGGGCAATGGTTCATGGTGTTTCAGCTATCTCTGTTGCCTACAATACGACTATTCTGTTGCCGGAAAGAGCTTCAGTAGAAGATACTGTCTCGACGTTTGTAACTTTCTTGCTAGACGGACTGTCTGCATAACGGTTATGGTGAGCGACAATATATGTTTATAGCTTACTACCTAGAACTTATGCCTGTCCGCTCCACTATCGTGTTGGGCTGCTGATTGATTGCTGGCATCTGAACTCAATGATCAAGTTATCGAGTCCCAGATCTTTTTTGTGTCTGCAAACATCCGAAAACGATAGATCTTATCATCGCGAAGATCATAGATATGTGCAGCGGCAGCACTCAGAGTTTTGCCTGAAATTCGGTTATACCCAGCATACTTTCCAATAACAATCACCGAACTGCCTGCATCCAGAAATTCTTCAATTTGAAAATTAAAGTTTTCCCAGTTATTGTTGTTGGCCTTGAAGACCCCCTCAATAACCTCGACTGCACCCTTGCGCACGGCACCACCTGGAAATCCTTCATTTTGAATCCATTCAAGATTCTCTGTGCTAATACTTAAGAATGCGTCATAGTCTTTCTCACGAAATGCTCGATATAGTTCTTGAATTATTTCAATATTATCCATCTGTGCTACCAATTAACAACCAACTTCTGAATTTTTTCTCTTGCATCGTTAAGCCCCCGCTGACGTGCCTCATCACCTAAATCCAAGCCATTTGCATGAATAAACTGAATATCTGTCATGCCAATAAATTGAAATGCAAACCGTAAACTAGGCTCTTGTGCATCCCAACCTGCATGGGTTGAATCCGCACCGTACTCATCACCTCGTGCCGTAATGAACAAGACCTTTTTTCCTTCAGTCAGCCCCTTAAATTGTCCGTCAGTAAAGGTAAAGGTACGTCCTACGCGAACAACATGATCGATGTAAGCCTTGAAACCTGAAGGGATACTGAAGTTGTACATAGGAACACTAAAGATACAACGATCAGCAGCTAAAAGCTCATCTACTAGCTCATCAGAAACTCGGAGAATATTAGTCATTTCTACGGTTCGTTTATCTTGTGGAGTGTAATCAGCTGCAATCCATTCTTCTGTAAGATGAGGAACTGGCAATTTTCTCAAATCACGATAAGTAATAACGTCTTCGAGATGTAAAGTTTGCCACTTCATAACAAACTCTTTTGCCAGTTGGCGAGACTTTGAGCGACCGCCACGAGGACTCGAATCAATATGCAAAATATTTGCCATGCTGAGTAGTTAAGATTTTTTAGTCATTATCTAGACATTAAAGCAATCACTTTCCAAGGTAAAGTAGCTACCTAAAAGTAACTGAGTCACCATGAACAAACGAACCTTGAACGTAGCAGAAACAAAATGTACTCCATTGGCTACACTACTCAATCATCTGTCAGGTCAATGGACGCTCTATATTTTGTGTGTTTTAGATACAAACGGTTCACTACGCTTCGGTGAACTGAGGTCCAAAGTTGATGGAATTTCAACTAAGGTTCTGACAGAGCGACTGAGAATGCTAAAAGAAGCCGAAATTATTCATCGCCATCATGAACCAACAATTCCTCCTAAAGTCAGCTACAGCTTGACAGCTCGTGGAAAGGAACTATCTGGAGTACTTGATCAACTCTGTGAACTCGCTTCGCGGTGGTATGGCGCTGAAGAAGAAACGGCTGATTGATCTCAGTGGATAAGCAATAAAGATCTCTTAGATTGCACCCATGGGTAAGCCACAGCCGTCCAACTATATATTCAGCGTCAGATCTGACGGATAAGATCCGGAAATATGGATCTTATCCGTCAGTTTTAGGTAATAACACCCTTATTTACAGAACTTATATGCAAATTTTGACTATAAGCCCCGAATGCATAGTGTTACACGCCTCACTCCCCCACCAACCTTTGCCGCTCACTCCTGCCACCCTGAAAGTTTTGACTAGTGCGATCTCATCCTAAACAGCCGTTTCTAATTCAGCCCTAGCAGCACGGTTCTTTGCGAGCCTATCAAGCCATTCAGGTTGGGTTGCTTTTACTATTTCCTGTAATTTGGCATGCTCTGAAAAATCGCCATTAGCCCAGGCCATAACCCTTGGGTTCAGATCAACCCAACCCAAAGGAGCATTGTCAACCAATCGTTTGGATAGCCGTTGACTATCTTCGCTGGGCATAAAGCTTGGGCTAATAGCCAGCATCAAAGTATGGTCCCATCCGCGATGCTCCCAGAAGAATACGCCTTGCTCAAGCATCTCTAAAGCAATTTTTTCACTGCTTCTGTCTGCCCATAGCTCACCATTGGAATCATCGCCAGATTCATAATCCCAGTTTTGCTCAATGTTCCAGCGGTTGATAAATTCAGTCTTCAGGTCTGACATGGTTTACATCCTCCAAAACGGGATTGACTGCTTTAAGGCTTCATCTGGGGCCAGCTGCCGCTTTTGCTCTTCCTCAAGTAACTCAATGTAGTTCCTTGAATAGAAGTAGGCTTCTAGCGAATGCTTGACGACCTCAGGTGTCGCATTTTTCCATAGCCATGCTGGATTATATCCAGTAGCTGTCTGGATCATCTTGGCACACCAGCTGGGTTGAACTCCACGCTTCTTCATGAAGGCAAAGAAAACTGCACCCTCAGTCCGGCAATTCTCACGGATAGATTCTTCACTGGCTTCGGTTAGCCATTGGTCAAATTTATCGAGCAGTTCTGCTGGGGTCATGCGGCTACTCCCCTAATAATCTCTGACGCTGCCCTCTGCCACTCTGGAAGTTCTGGTCTAGGATACTTAGCATCTCTCTAGATAGTTTCTTGGCACCTTTACCGAAACCGTATCGTTTAGACACCTTGCTTACCCTTGGTAATAAAGTGTGTAAGTTTCGACGTACTTTGAGTTATCGCCTTCTCTAGGTCTGCTGCAACCTTTTCCCGCTACGAGAATGGTTCTATCGGAACCGATTTCTGGGCGACCCCGTCTTTCAATCTAGGGAAAAATCAGTAACCCCTCGCCCCTTGGTTTACAGGCTAGGGGTTTTTTATGAAAAGGCTCAAAAGCACCCGAATAACGAGCATTAGAAACTTTCAAGACCAACTAGTCGTCATTTTTGATGATGCATATTGCTCAAGACAAAGGGGTGTTTGTCGAATTCTCATTATTAACCCTTGGCCAGTGTCAGCCAAGGGTTCCCTTTAAAGGAGAAACTGAGATGCGCGATCTCACCCATCCCCAACACCAGCCAAGTTGTTAATAGGGCTAACTATCGTATCTAGTTCTTTTTAAGACGAACCCCGGTACCGACTAATCCTAGAAATCCTAGTAACAAACCTGGTTCGGGAACAGATTTAGACTCTGGCTCTGGCTCTCCAGCTTGCTTGTAAACAGATAGATGTGAGAGTCCAGGGGTATTTCCTCTACCAACTGGTGTTACACCTTCTGTTGACCAATCAAAGCTAGATAAATCGGCAACTGTGTAGAGTGAGTAAGAGTTTCCCGCCTTTACAGCGATCGCACCAAAGCCACTCAGGTTTGTAGATGCACTCCCCACTTTCGTCCCATCACCACCCGAGGTAAAGGAGACTGTACTATCTTCATTGTCTCCAGCGAATGACCATCCTGAGCCAAATAAAGCATCAAGATTGCTTAGCCCAGTACCCTGCGCACCCTTGTCATTACCGCTGAACGCACCTGCACAGTCAATATAATTAAAACTTACGTTGGCACACGTTCCACTGCCGCCTAGAGTTGCCGCTTGTGCTGACGAAGTGAGCGATTGCGCAAGTATTACTGCGGTTGAACCCAATACTGTTAAGGTCAACTGTTTGAGCATTTCTGGAGTCCTTTGTATTCACAGCTCCTGTCTAACAAAGTCAGAACAAATAACGACTCCGTAGGATGTGCGATTTTATACAGTATTTATGAAATAACCTACTAGCATGTTGATTTTGATAGCTGAGTTAGCGAGTGCGGCGTTTGGGGTATGGACTAAAACCTATGTTTTTTATTGTAATAAACGTCTAATTAAACCCTTATTTTCATCTTAAATAGAGGGTCTGGGGCAACGTCTCGGCAAACCTTAGGAATGACTAAGCGTCTGTAGTGCTAATGACTGCTGATTTTTTGTAGAACTAATTTGATCTGGATATATGACCACTGTTCTCATCGCTGAAAATAAACCAAGAATTTCAGACCTGCTAGTAAAAGGCCTTCAGAAAGCAGGATATGAAACTCAGGTTGAAACAGAGAGTGTCAATATTTTGAAGCTGTCGCTTTCAGGCAAAATTGATCTGATTTTGCTAAATCTGATGATGTCGCATGTAAATGGACTATCTGTGCTTCATCAAATGCAAGAATACGCAGTCCAGATACCTGTGATTGTTTTGACCGAAAGAGAAGAGATACAGCGAGACGAGGTTCTAGGGTTGGGGGCTAAAGAGTTAATTAGACATCCTTTTTTATTTAAAGAGTTATTTACACATATTCGTCGTTATATCTAATCAAGTGGCTTGGTTTCTGTTAAGCAAGTCCACTCCAACAAAAAGCCCTCGTCAAACCTATGACGAAGGCCAAGCAAGGGTGGGACACGGGGCTCTCCGCGTTTGTCATGTAGACTTCAATTACGATCAGTATTCCCCAATCAACTGCTGACGCTCACCCTTGCCACCCTGGAAGCTTTGGCTAGTGCGATCGCGCCCTAAACAGACACCATCTGACTTACCGTGACTGGCTCAGCGATCAACTCAGGATTATCAATGCATAGGGTAAAGAAGTGGGCTATCACCGCTGCATTATCTGGGTGCTTATGAAACTCGGCAGGCAAGCTAGCAATCATTTTGTTATACGACTCATACACAGGAGCCCATAGGACCGCTTCTTGGCGCTCATCCTTGGCATACTTCACCTTAATCAAATCAGCCCGACTTTGAGACGCCCAAGCCTGCATGATAGCGAAGCACTCATCAGACAGCTCTACCCGTTTATGAATGAACTCATGACCCGTCTTGGTAGCCGTGAACATGCGGATGGTGAATAGTTTCATGGCTGCTGCTCCTCTTGGTATGCTTCGTACTCGGCTAGTTGGCGCTGATACTCTGAATCGTCATAGTGGATGCATGGGCCAATTCTAGCTCCAGGGGTATTGGGGTGCCAGTAGATCCCTGGATACAGGTTATAGCAGTCCCATTGAGTTGACTGGGTCACTTTGACCGGCTTCTCCTTAGCATCCTCTGGGTTGGGTGGGCCTGATTTAGGATCGTATGTCATGCAAAAACCTCACACTGAATTAACTATACAGACTGGAAACTTGAACCCGTTACTGATGTCGGTAAAATGATTGGAATGACCAGCCCATAGGGTTTTGCGGATTGCTCCGAAAAACTATTTGTCAGAACGTTCAAAGTCGTACGGTTTTCGTACAACTTCACAAAATGCGAGTTTATGCCAACGCCTCATTCAGAATCGCTACCACCTGAACCAGAAAATCCTGATCCAAACGCTCAAACAACTGCCCCGCAAACGCACTAGCCTCAGTCGTAGGACCTACAGAGAACGTCTGCCGAGGCTTGACAATGCCCGCATCAATGGCAGCCGCCCTGGTTGACGTATACTCACCGGCTAGCATCTTCTGGTGGATCTCTGGAGCAGCCTCAGCTATGCGTTGGGCGAGATATTCAGGGTCAGAACCATACTTCTTTAAAGAGGCAATAGGCAAACAACCCTTATCATTATCAGGTTTGTTTCTAGCGTTTTTGTTTCCTTTTGGTGCCCCTGGTTTACTGACCTTTTCTGGATCAGCTTTTGCGGCTACCTCAACGACAGCCAGGCATTCTTTAGCAGTGGTGGGTTTATCAGGGCTACCCAGTTTTTTGTATTGAAGCTTGTTAGCAAAATGTTAGGTGCTCGTTGGCGTTGTCCCTTGGTAGGTGACTTTGGTCAGAGGATAGCACAACAAAAACAGAACCCTATAACTCTCTTTCTAACCAAAGTTGTTTCCCACCATTCCACCTAGAACGGTTGGTAATCAAACCGTGCTTTCTGTACAGAAATAGTGAAGCAGAATTTTTTTCGTTAGTGTTTAAAGCCAATAACTTAGAACCTCTCTTCCTCGAACGTGCTATTACAGATTTTAGAAGGTAAGAGCCAATGCCTTGACCTCTATATTCCTGAATTACGAAAACATCTTCAACTTTAGTTTCTATCCCAGAAAGCCAGATAGAATAGTAGTCTCGGCTCTGAGTGTATCCTACAGCATTACCGTTATGCGAAATAGCCAAAAGGAACTCAATACTTGTGTCTGAAAGTGCGATTTCAATAGACTTATAAAGAACCTCTCGCAAAGGCTTATCTTGCTTTAAAAAATCTCTAAACAGCAGGATAAGACCCGTAAGGATAGAAACATCATGGCAAGTTGCTACTCTTACAAGGACAGGAGACTTTTCTTCTATTGATATGGATTCCATATTGAGATTTCAGTAGAGAACGATTGATAGAGATAGTCGCATAAGCCAGCTAGATTTGAGAAGATCTCGTTCTTTCTAAACCCTTTGGCCATCTTTTAGCCCTCATCTACTAACGCATTATTCAAAATCGCTACGACCTGAACCAGTAGCTCATGATCTAGGCGCTCAAACAGCTTCCCGGCTACCTCTTCAGCGCCAACCCCCTCAGCCCAGGAAACCGTAATTCGCTTTGTCCCACTCAGGCGTTCTCTTACGAACTCAGTGGCCTTTCGCTTATACTGTGGCCGCTCAAGCAGGTTCATGGGGGCTGGATTCTCCTCAACCCATTTCTCTAACTCAGTCCCGATCTTGTCTACCTGTTCTTTAACCTCTAATTGCTTAGGCGTTGGCTTATGCTGGTTTACCCTGGGGCCTAACTTCACCGCCTCATTCTGGCCTAGCAAACCAGAGTGGTATAACTCCCTGGCAATCTGGGGGGCACGAGCGATCGCACGGGCACGCTTTTGGCGCTTCTCTTCTGCTTCGTTAACCTGATTCGGGACGCGATGTCCCGAATCAGGTTTTACGCTTTCAATTTGCCCTTTCTCATTTAGAACAATTGATTCGGGGTTGTGTCCGTTTTCGGCCCTGCTGTCTCCAGGTGTCAGGGCTTCTATGACTTCTCTGCGCATGTTCTCGAACTCTTCCATCTTTTGCCTGAGTTGATGGCGGAATGGAGCTTTGATTGCGTGTGTAAGCACTTCTTTGGAGACGCCTGCGCCATTCGGGTATGGATTCGTTAGGTATTCTTCTAATGTCGATGCCGACTCTCGCCAAGTTCCC
>NZ_QXHD01000004.1:643334-668862 GCF_011009555.1 Adonisia turfae CCMR0081
AAAGACCCCTGCCACTCCACCAGACACTACCCGAGCTGCAATCTGCAATTCTCCGCCCTGGGCTCCCGCAGCCATTCGCTCCACAGGTAGCCCAGTAACCGTTCCAATTAACTGTCCTGTGGTTTCAGTCGCAATCAAATGGTATCGAGCCAACACATGCCTGTAGTTGGTTGCCAGCATTACCAGGTCATTTTTCTTGGTGTCATGGGCAATCAAGGCAAGGCAGTCGGGCATGGTGTTATCTCCCCAAGCATGGTCTTAAAGCATTTCCAAAGGATAGCTATCCGCAGGGGAAGCTGACCACTCCCACATGGAGCCAGCATAATTTTTAACCTGATAGTCCAGGGTGACTAAAACCGATGCCAGCCAGCCAGAACGAATTCCCCCCGTGCAATACACAACAATTTGGCTGTCTGGTGTAATGCCCGCATCCAGCAATTTGGCATGGATATCATCCTGGGAAAGGAGTTTGCCATCCTGCCCCAAAAACTCTTTGAAGTAGAGATTAATGGCTCCGGGTACATGGCCACCCCGTTGTTCTCCATAGGGGGTCTTACCAGCAAACTCCCGCGCTTCACGGGTATCAATCACCACAAGATTGTCGTTACCTAGCTCAGCTTTTAGCTGCTCCTGCTGAATCTCCCATGTAACATTGCGCTCAACAACAAAATCTCCAGATGGCGGTGCATTGTTCGTGCCCTGTTGTACAGATACCCCCGCATCCACCAGTGCATCAAAACCACCATCCACCATGACCACTTGAGCATGTCCCAGCGTACGTAACATCCAAACAATTCGACCATCTTCACCCCAGCCCCCCGGTGGGTTAGCAAAAACCACCACAGGCCTGTCCTTTGAAATTCCCATTTGCTGCAGCTGCTGGGTTAGCAAGGCATCCTGCTCTAGCAGTCTGCCGCGAGTGGTTACCTGTTGCGGAGAAAATTGTCGCCAGTCGACATAAACGGCCCCCTGTAGCCTGGTGAAAGCCAGTTTGCGAGTATCCAGCAGGGTAACCCCTTGATCAATCAGCCGTTTTGCCTCCGGTGCACTGATAATCCACCGGTTTTCTAAAGATGCCGCTAATTCTGGCGCTGCCACAGTTGCATTGATGGTCTCAGAAAAGAGATTATTGCGCTCAAGCGGCAAATTGTTCTTTCTCCATTGAGAAATATCACCCTCTAAATGGAAGATTGAGGTAATGCCAGCGTCCCGTAGCGTTCTTTCTGCAATCTTGACCCGTATACCCCGCTCGCAATACACCACGACCGGACCACCATGGGCGATCTCGTCAATCCGATCGCCAATCTCTCGAAAATGAATGTTAATCGCCCCCGGAATGTGACCCGCCTCATACTCCTCTGCCGTACGCACATCCAAAATTAGCGGTGCAGTGCCAGCTTCGATTTGAGCAACTAACGCTTGCTGAGAAATGGGAGCAATGGTTTCAGCCATAGCCCCACAGGCTGCCAGCTGGAGACACAGACATGCGGCCCACAAAAGTTTACTCCCTTGATAATAAATCGACCCCATAGTCATGCCATAGATAAAAAATATACAATCTTATATCGAGATTAATAGACTCACCTTAAGTCCACTTAAGATGTGCTTAATCTCGAATTGAGACCAAGATTTAACACACGTCTTTTATTATCCCATTACTTATTTATTGGCTTATCTTGCTTTAAGACTAATTTGCCTCAAAATAGGTCTTAGCTAGAGACTTTGTGTCTCGTCTTGATCTAGTTTGATGGGTAATTTAATCGTGAATTTTGCCCCTTGCCCTAGCTGTGAGTGGCATTCTAATGAGCCTTGATGGGTTTTGGTAATGATTTGATAGCTAATGGACAGCCCCATGCCAGTGCCGGTGCCGATGGCCTTGGTGGTATAAAACGGGTCAAACAGCCGTATAAGCGATGATTCAGGAATGCCAGGACCGTTGTCACTGATCTCAATCGAGATCCAATCAGGCTCTAATATATGGGTTGCGATCGCAATCTTAGCCATCCCCTGAGGTGGCGAACAGCGCAGCACATCAATGGCGTTACTCAGAATATGCATAAACACCTGATTTAGTTGTCCGGCATAGCATTCAATGCAGGGCAATGGACCATAGTCACGCGCGATCTCAATTCCTGGCTGACCGGGTGTAGCCGTAATTTGGCTATTGAGAATTGTCAGCGTGCTATCAATGCCTTTATGGATATCTACCCATTTAACAGCCGCCTCATCCAAACGAGAAAATGATCGTAAAGACTGAACAATCGTGATAATCCGAACTGCTCCTTCTGCCATGGATTGCATCAGGTTTGGAAAATCTTTTCGCACAAATGGCAGATCAATCTCTTCGAGAGCAGATTGGATTTCAGTAGCCGGGTCAGGATAATGCTGCTGATAGCGATCCAGCAGCATAACAATATCGTTGACATAGTCACTCGCATGTTTGAGATTGCCATAGATAAAACTAACGGGATTGTTAATTTCATGGGCAATTCCAGCCACTAATTGTCCCAAACTCGACATTTTTTCGCTTTGTATCAATTGCCATTGGGTTTGTCGCAGTTCCACCAATGTCTGCTGTAAATCCTCAGCCTGCTGCCGTAGAGAAGCTTCAGACTGTTGCAATGCCTGGGTTCTTTCCACAACGCGAACCTCCAATGTTTGGCGAGCGTCTTCCAGTTCCATGGTGTATTGTCCAGCCCAGCTGACCAACTGATTTAATGCCTCTGCCAACAGCAAGACCTCGTCCTGGGTGTGAATCGAAACGTGTAGCTGAAAATCATTCGCTTGGGTAATGCGTCGTGCAGTCAGGGTGAGCTGCTCAATGGGCCGGGCAATGGCTCGGCTAGTGATCACAGCCAGGATAATGGCTAAACCGATGGAACAGACCATACTGACCAAAATGATGATCAGTCGTAATTGCTCAGACTTTTGTAGCTGCACAATGGATTGGTGGTACTGCCGATCAGCCGTTTGTTGCAATCGCGTTAAATCTTCAGACAGTTGCTCAAAGGTGGTGGACAGTTGATTGGCATCTCGACTACTAAGGGCGATCGAAATTACTTCTAAGGCAATTCGCTTATTATCAACCCCCTCTAAATCAAACCAAAGGTACTGAATAAAGCGCTCATACTCCTGCAAATTAGTCCGATAGCCACTGATCAACAGGGTTAGCTGGGTTTCAGATGCTGTATGGGGAAGTTGCTCAATTGTCTCTAGTTGGTGACGGAGCTGACGGAGTTCTGTATTAAATTGATTGGTTTCATACTGCACCCAGATCCGGCTTTCACCGGCGATCGCAAGTAACCGCTGAGGATGCATCTGAATACTCAAAACATGAGTATTCAGCTCATTAAGCAACTGCTTTTTACGCAGTGTATTCTCAGCTTGCTTGCGAGCAGAGAAGGCTTCATAATGCCCTCCCAGCAGACCACCGGTAGTGCCCAAAACAGCTGTTCCCAAAGCCAGAGCATATCCACAACTAATCTTTTTAGAAATACTGCGATGGATACCCAGCCGTTTATTAAAGCTAGAGACTACATGGGATAACAATGCAATCATCGACCCTAGCCCTCTCAGACTTATTCAATTGCTGAGCCCTGGCCAATAGCATAATAGCTATCTCGTAGGACTTGATAATCAGCATCAGTTACCGCCACTAATTCTGATGTTTTATACTTCTGGTTGGCTTCAGATGCTAAAAGCGCTGCTATCAATGTCTCTTGATGGTCAAGCATGTGGTTTCTCAGTTCTTCTAAATACCGTGGCCCCAGACTAGGATTGGCAACAAATACATCGGGGGGCAAATGATCACTCGCAGCAATGACTTGAATGTCAGTCCCTTCCAAACCCGGCGCTTTCACATACTCGACATAACGATCATGGGAATCACTCCAGGCATCTACCTGACCAGACTGCAGCGCTTCAAAGCCTTGGCGATTAAGCATGACCACCTGATAATCTTCAGGTGGCACTCCCGCATCTAGCAACATTTTCATCGGCATAATATGCCCTGCTGTTGACCCCTCAGTTCGCATCGCAATGGTCTTGCCTTTCAAATCACTCAGTTGATCAATGCCACTATCTACTCGGGTCATCACCATGGCCGCATACTTGGGACGAGTTATGCCAATGATGGGGATAGCCCCTGCCCGCGCCCTCAGTAGCAAATACTCAGAAGGTCCCGCCATCACAAAATCCAACTCATCGGCAAGGAGTGCTGGTGCCGCCGCAGAATAGTTTTCAACTGCAAAAAAAACAACGGGTAGCTGAAGGGTCTCTTCTAAAACTTGTCGAAATGCACCAAAGTCTCGCTCTAAAGCATCAGAACCACTTAAATCTGTCACAGCGAAGTGGAGTTTATTAGGATAATCAAACTGACTATTGGTTGTTGAGTTTGTCTTAGCTAGACCACAGCCCCCTAAAAACAACAAACTATACCCCAGAAAAAAACGACGACCTACCATAGCAGCCACAAGCAAGAAGGCTAACAGTACTGCTTGACCTGCATACAGCACCGTTTGACCTTCATATTGCCCAAACTATCCTTGGACTACGCGCTTAATTCTGAACCACTCTAAACTTTTCTTAAAACGAGATTGACCCCTAAAAATAAACCTACAAGACTTGATAAACCCAAATAAACAACAAAACAAATCTTTGCCTTAAAAAAAGTTTATATTTCTTATTGTGGACTCACAGAAAACCAAGCATTCTTATTTTAAGGATTAAGAGCAGTTGGGAAACCCTCTTGATTAACCGTAATTTATAGGGAATTTATAGGGTTAAGTGAGCATATACAAGATTTCAGGCTAATTAGTATATTCTAGGGAGATTCAGCTAATTGAGCCTCCCTAGAATAGCTAGTTAACGTAATTTATTTGTCAGGTATGCGCTTACGAAGCTTCTTGCTTTCGTTAAGGACATAGCTGCCATTGGAGACAATTTTAGGCAGAAAAGAAAGCTTGCTGTCCCCCTAATAATATCTACGGTTAGCTTAGCCCAATGTAAACGCCAAACTCATGTATTTATCCACCAATCTGAGACATTGTGCGGCTATAGGCTCCAGTAGTGCCAGATTCTCGCATTTTGAAATTAATCTCTGGTTTATCCGCCACTAAAGCGCCGACGCGATCACGAATAGTTTCAATGGCTTCTCCACTGCGCAAGGCATCTCGTAAATTAAGTTGACCCGTTTCATTTAACAGACAAGGCCGTAGCCAACCATCCGCAGAGAGTCTCATGCGATTGCAGCGATCGCAAAAACATTCAGACATTTGGCTAATAAATCCGAGCGTTCCTTTAGCACCTGGAATCTTAAAAACATCTGCAGGGCCATTGCCACGAATGCTTGATTCTTCTAAGCCCCAGCGATTTCGGATCTGTTGGCGAATTGTCTCAGAATCAATCCATCCCCTAGTTGTGAATAGCGCGTCATTACCAATAGGCATAAACTCAATAAATCGCACATGCCAATTCCTATCCAGGGTTAATGCGGCAAGATCTAAAATCTCGTGATCGTTGACACCCGGAATCACAACAACATTAAGTTTAAGGGGGTCAAATCCTACCTGGTGGGCCATTTGAATGCCTTGCCATACCTGTTGCCAACGCATATATTTTGATGCGGTCTCTGATGTTAAATCACGAGTAGCCGGTGGGCCCACAATTTTCTCAAATGTCTCTGGCTGCAATGAATCTAAACTGATATTGATGCGTCGTAACCCTGCATCATATAAAGGTTTAGCCAACTTCTCTAGCTTAAAAGCATTAGTCGTCAGGGCCAGATCTGTTGTCTCTGGCAAATGGGAGATCTCATCCACCAGCTGGACAATTCCTGGACGTAGCAGTGGCTCTCCTCCCGTAAGCCGAAATTTTGTGAATCCTAAGGGAATAAATACCCCCTTCAGCAAGCTCAAAATTTCCCCATGACTTAGCCAAAGCTCTCGCAATACATAATTAAGGTCGGCTCCCTCCGGCATGCAGTACACACATTGAAAATTGCAACGGTCAATCAGGCTGATACGGAGATAATCAATAGGATTCATGTGGTTTTTGAACTCAAAGCCCCCCATATATCAGGGGGTTGGGAGCTGAACACGTGGGAAAAGGTTGCCTCTATCTTAGCGGCTGCGATCTTATTGAGTCGTATTGCCTGACGCAGTTGCATACATCAAATTCTGAACAAGCAATTTAGAGAATGAAGCATTAATACCGTGGTTTGCTACTCTAGTTAAAATAATTTTCCATATACGTCTGGAGCGGCACACCCTCTACCCATAATCAATGGTTATTAAATGCCAGGATTTAGCTACTCGCGTTTAATAAGCAGCTCATTAGAATACGAAAATTACACCTGCTTTCCCACCCAATAGAGCTTCAGGACCTATCCGTGACTGCACAAACTCCCGCTATTACCGATAACGTATCTACCAAACCATCTGAGTTTAACCGTCAGATGCTAATTATTCTTGACTTTGGTTCCCAATATTCTGAGCTAATTGCTCGACGCATTCGCGAAACTCAAGTTTATTCAGAAGTGCTTTCCTACCGCACTTCAGCTGAGAAAATTCGTCAGCTTAATCCTAAGGGCATTATTCTGTCCGGTGGGCCTAGTTCCGTTTATGCTGACCACGCTCCCAAGTGTGATCCGGCCATTTGGGAGCTGGGGATTCCTGTACTAGGTGTGTGCTACGGCATGCAGTTGATGGTGCAACAGCTGGGGGGGCAAGTAGAGACCGCCGAACGGGGTGAATATGGCAAAGCGTCCTTGCACATTGATGATCCAACCGATTTGCTAACCAATGTGGGTGACGGTTCCACTATGTGGATGAGTCACGGTGACTCGGTCACTAGGCTGCCCCAGGGGTTTGAAGTTCTAGCCCATACGGACAATACACCCAGTGCTGCGATCGCAAATCATGACCAAGGCTTTTATGGTGTGCAGTTCCATCCAGAGGTGGTTCACTCCGTTGATGGTCAGGCCTTAATTCGTAATTTTGTATATCACATCTGCCGCTGTGAGCCCACATGGACAACGGAAGCATTTGTGGAAGAGGCCATTCGTGAAGTACGTGCCAAGGTAGGCACTAAACGGGTTTTACTGGCTCTGTCCGGAGGTGTAGATTCATCCACACTGGCATTTTTACTCCATCAGGCCATTGGCGACCAGTTAACCTGCATGTTTATTGATCAGGGCTTTATGCGTAAGGGGGAGCCTGAACGTCTGGTAGAGCTATTTGATCAGCAATTTCATATCAAAGTTGAATACGTCCAAGCTCGCACACGCTTCCTAGAGAAAATCAAGGGCATTACTGACCCAGAGGAAAAGCGGAAACGCATTGGTCACGAATTTATTCGTGTTTTTGAAGAGGAATCAAAACGCCTGGGACCCTTTGATTATCTGGCCCAGGGTACACTATATCCCGATGTAATTGAGTCTGCAGACACTAACGTTGATCCCAAAACCGGTGAACGGGTAGCGGTCAAAATCAAGAGCCACCACAATGTGGGTGGTCTACCTAAGGATTTGCAATTTAAGCTAATCGAACCCCTGCGCAAGCTCTTCAAAGACGAGGTGCGTAATGTGGGTCGCTCCGTTGGCCTTCCCAATGAAATTGTACGTCGTCAGCCCTTCCCCGGCCCAGGTTTAGCCATTCGTATCCTGGGTGAAGTGACGGCGGAACGGCTCAATATTCTGCGGGATGCTGACTATATCGTGCGGGAAGAAATCCGTAATCGAGGACTGTATCACGACTTTTGGCAGGCGTTTGCGGTATTGCTACCGGTTCGTAGCGTTGGCGTCATGGGCGATCAGCGCACCTATGCACACCCTATTGTGTTGCGTCTTGTTAGCAGTGAAGATGGCATGACGGCTGACTGGTCTCGGCCTTCCTACAATTTGCTAGAGGTTATTTCCAACCGCATCGTCAATGAAGTGGACGGAGTTAACCGAGTGGTTTACGACATCACCTCCAAGCCCCCTGGCACCATCGAGTGGGAATAAGCTGCGCTTGAGCCGCAGGCTCTTTTCAAAACCCCGGTTGCTAGCAACCGGGGTTTTGGGTTTTTGCAGCTAAGCCGTCGCCGTCCCTTTAGGGCGTGCAAAAATCATGCGTCCCGCTGACGTTTGTAGAGCGCCAGTCACCACCACCAAAACATTATTGCCGATGTAGCCTTTCCCTGACTCCACAACCACCATGGTGCCATCATTCAAATAGCCCACACCTTGGAAATCTTCCTTTCCTTCCTTAAGAATTTTGATCTCGATATCGTCTCCGGGTAAATACGCCGGGCGAATTGCCTTAGCCAGGTCATTAATATTCAAAATGCCTACCTGCTGCACCCGTGCTACTTTGCTGAGGTTGTAGTCATTGGTAATGAGCATGGCATTCATTTCCTGGGCCAGTTTAACGAGCTTAGCGTCTACAGTTGTGATGTCTGAATAATCGGCAGGATCAACAACAACCCGGTCGGGATAAGCCGCCCGCAGACGATTCAGAATATCCAACCCTCGTCTACCCCGGGCTCGTTTTTGGTCGTTGGCAGCATCGGCAACGGCCTGTAGTTCCTGTAAAACAAATTGAGGAACAACGATCCGGCCCTCTAAAAAGCTGGTTTCTAGCAGCCCTTCAATGCGGCCATCAATGATGCAGCTAGTATCCAAAATCTTTGAGGTAGCTGGTTTAAGCGTGCCTTCTGCAATCAGCATGCTCTCTACGCTGGAAGGATTGACTAAACGCAGCAATGCCCGTCCTTGAGTGTCAGCCAGATTCATCCCCGAGACTGAAAATATAATGCTGTTCATGACAGCTGCCAAGGGTTTGATGAAGTTAAACTCGCTGGGGATCGGCAACAAGAACACGGGGGCCAAAATCAAGTTGGCAATGAGTAGACCCAAAATTAAGCCAATGGCCCGAGCAAAAATGCGGTCGGGGGGCAGGGTGCGGATTTGTTTCTCGAACCGCCGATAGCTGGTCTGGGCAACAATTCCTAGGCCAGTACCAATCAGGCCTCCAAACCCGGCCATGACGGTACCGAGACCTTCAATGTTGTTAACTTGTCCTAAAACCTGAGGCGGTAGCAGGTCAACACTGTAAAAACCAACACCTGCCCCTGCAAAAATGAATGAAATTATGATTAATGCGTCTAGCATTCGAATGATGTCGCCCTTAGGGTATATCTATTGATGTGATGATGGTGAAGCATACACCATCCCTGGGAAGGCTCAAACAACGACATTATAATCACTGATGTTCCCCACGATTGGGTTCCTCCCTGAATGCTTTTATGTTCTCCAGTGGCCCCATGCCCTTATCGGCCCCCACATCGGCCTACGTTCATATTCCGTTTTGTCGGCGTCGCTGCTTTTACTGTGACTTTCCCATTTCGGTCATTGGTAACCGAAAACGCGGAGAAACATCTAGCACCATTAGCACCTATGTCGATTGGCTATGCCAGGAGATCAAGGCTACACCCGTTTTGGGGCCTGCGCTGAAGACGGTTTTCTTTGGCGGTGGGACGCCATCGTTGCTATCTGTCGCTCAGCTTGAGCAGATTTTGCAGACTCTTGATCAGCAATTTGGCATAGCGACCGATGCAGAAACGTCCATGGAAATGGATCCGGGCACCTTTGATTTGTCCCATGTACAAGGCTACTGTGCCCGAGGTGTGAATCGCATTAGCCTCGGAGTGCAGGCATTTGACGATGGCTTGTTGGAGCGATGTGGGCGATTCCATCGCCTGGTGGATGTGCATCGAGCCGTGGATGATATGCATCAAAGTCAGGTGCCAAGTTGGAGCTTAGATCTAATTTCAGGATTGCCTTATCAAACTTTGGAGCAGTGGCAGGAGGCAGTGGAGAGGGCGATCGCAATCCGTCCCCATCACATCTCCATCTACGATCTCACCATCGAACCCCAAACCCCCTTTGGTAAGCAGTATCAGGCAGGGGAGCAACCGCTACCGACCGAAGCAGCCACCGTTGACATGTACCGGCTAGGGCAGCAGATTCTGACCAACGGGGGCTATGGGCACTACGAAATTTCTAACTATGCCAAACCGGGGCATCAATGCCGCCATAATCGCACCTACTGGGAAAATCGCCCCTTCTATGGCTTTGGTATGGGAGCCACTAGCTACACCCAGGGACAGCGTTTTGCCCGCCCCCGCACCCAAAAGACTTACCGACAGTGGCTTAACAATTATCAACAAGCCGGTGGCATTCTAGATGAACCCTCATTACCGGTCACTGAACAACTGACCGATAGTTTGATGGTAGGGTTGCGCCTGGCAGAAGGTATCGATATTAGCGCTTTTATCAACGCATTTGGTGCGGCCTTTATCGGCATGTTGAATAGTCGCTTGCATCCTTATGTAACGTCAGGTCAAGCCATATTTGAAAACAACCGCCTTCGCCTCAGCGATCCCGATGGCTTTCTCATATCGAATACGGTGCTAGCAGATCTCTTTCATGGGATTGAACAACTCACCGAAAAGTAGCGATCCCTCTTGTGGAGACGTTCCATGGAACGTCTCCACAAGAGGGATCGCTATCTAGAAAGGCCTTGCCTACTTCCAAAAAACTTAAACGTTTTGTAACATTGGCAACCATATCTGCGATCCATAATTTGCCAAAGAAAGGATTTGTCCCCTTGCAGTGATGCAGTACGATGAGTCCTTGTGAAAAAAAATCCTCCCTGCTATGCCGAAGGTACTTGTCTCCGACCCGATTGACCAAGCTGGTCTCGATATTTTGGCCCAGGTGGCCCAAGTTGATGTGAAAACCAAGCTTCCGCCTGAGGAGCTTGTTCAGATAATCTCCAACTACGATGCTTTGATGATTCGCTCGGGCACTAAGGTTACCAGCGAGGTGATTGAGGCGGCAAGTCAGCTCAAAATTATCGGTCGGGCTGGTGTGGGTGTCGATAATATCGATGTAGCTGCCGCCACCCGTCGCGGCATTGTGGTGGTCAATTCCCCCGAGGGCAACACCATTGCCGCAGCAGAACATGCCCTAGCGATGATGCTGTCGCTATCGCGCAACATTCCTGAAGCCGATAAATCAGTCAAAGAGTCTGCTTGGAATCGTAAACAGTTTACCGGCGTAGAAGTTTACAAAAAGATTCTCGGCGTGGTCGGTCTCGGTAAAATTGGCTCCCATGTGGCTACGGTTGCCCGTTCAATGGGAATGACTATTCTGGCCTACGATCCTTTCATTTCTAAGGAGCGGGCGGCTGAATTAAACTGTAGCTTAGTGGATTTAGACCTCCTTTTCCAAGAGGCCGACTACATTACTCTACACATTCCCAAAACTAAGGAAACTGCCCACTTGATCAACGCTGAAGCGCTGGCCAAGATGAAACCAACTACCCGTATTATTAACTGTGCTCGCGGCGGCATCATTGACGAGGCCGCTTTGTATGACGCCCTGAAAAATGGCGTCATTGCCGGTGCCGCTCTCGATGTTTACGAAGCGGAACCCTTAGGAGAGAGCGCTCTGCGAGAGCTTGGCAAATCTGTTGTTCTCACTCCCCACTTGGGCGCTTCCACCACCGAAGCCCAAATTAATGTGGCGGTGGATGTGGCTGAACAGATTCGCGATGTGTTGTTGGGACTCCCTGCCCGGTCGGCTGTAAACATCCCTGGCCTCCGCCCCGATGTACTAGAAAAACTGCGCCCCTATCTACAGTTGGCTGAAACCTTAGGTAACTTGGTAGGTCAGTTAGCCGGTGGACGTGTAGAGCAAGTGCAAATTCGTCTCCAGGGTGAGCTGGCAAATCAAGATAGTAAGCCCATCGTCATCGCCACTCTCAAAGGCCTATTAACAAATGCTTTGAGAGAACGGGTGAACTATGTTAATGCCTCCATTGAGGCTAAGGAACGGGGCATTAAAGTGATTGAGACTCGTGATGCGAGTATCAAGGACTTCACGGGGTCCCTTTATGTCTCTGCCCAGGGCTCCCTGGGTGAGCATTCAGTAACGGGCGTTATTCTCGGTGGCAGTGAAGTACGTATTACTGACATCAATCAGTTTCCCATCAACGTGCCTCCCACGAAGTACATGTTATTCACCCTGCACCGCGATATGCCAGGCATTATTGGCAAAATCGGGTCTTTACTAGGGAGTTTTAACGTCAATATTGCCAGCATGCAGGTGGGACGCCAGATTGTGCGCGGTGATGCCGTTATGGTGTTGAGCATTGACGATCCGCTACCCGATGGGATTCTCGAAGAGATCACAAAAGTGCCTGGCATTCGCGATGCGTATACCGTCGCCCTATAAAATGGGTTAACCATGACTGTGTTAAGGACACTCCAAGTGCTTAACACAGTTATTGCTGATTTCTATAACCCTTACGAAAGCCTTGGCAAACACTTGGTGGGAAATACAAGTTACCTGCTCCCCACTGCTTGAGGATACGATCTTCTGGCGGTTTGAAGATTGGCATGGGCGCGGCACCGCCAGCGAGCGCTGGGGGCAACAAAGCCGAGTGAAAGCCTATTTTCCACAAGAGCAGTTTTGTAATGTTGATTTGGCCGCCCTAGCCTTGCGGTTTCAGCAAGATGCTCTATGTTTGGGTATCAACGAACTACCCGATGTCACCTGGCATCTGATTGAAGATGAGGATTGGTCCAAAAGCTGGAAAAAATATTGGCACCCTCAACCGATTGGTGATCGGCTATTGATTAATCCGGCTTGGATGGATCCCCCTACTGACTCGTCGCGTTTAGTGCTCAAGCTGGACCCAGGAACCGCCTTTGGCACTGGTACCCATCCAACCACCCAGCTGTGCCTGGAAGCGCTGGAGATGCGTTTGAGCGACGCTCAACCAGTGACCCTGGCAGATATTGGCTGTGGGTCTGGCATTCTATCCATTGGCGCAATTCTGCTTGGTGCTCAACAGGTTTATGCTGTTGACACAGATCCCCTCGCTGTTAAGGCAACGGGTGAAAATCGGGCTCTCAACAGTATGGATGCGAGTCGCATTCAGGTTGCCCAAGGGAGTATCGACAGCCTCAAGGTGAGTGAACCCGTCGACGGCATCTTGTGCAACATTTTGGCCGAGATCATCGTTGAGCTGATTCCGCATTTTAATGCCATTGCCAAAGAGTCCACCTGGGGGATTTTGAGCGGTGTTTTGTTGGAACAATCGAAGTGGGTGGCCGATACCCTCGAAGCGCATAATTGGACGGTAGCTACGCTCTGGCGACGTGAAGATTGGTGCTGTTTGAATATTCGGCGTCCTTAAAGAATGGAGTAATGATTATGGATAGCGGGTTGTATGTGTTGAAAATTGCGATCGCATCCGCCCTACTCAGTGTCTTAATTAAATGGATAGGGCCAATGATCGCGCCTCCCGAATCCATTGCACTCATTCTTGTCTTACTTCCAACAGCTATTCTAGGCGGCTGGCTTCTGAGTCGTTGGAGCCGATAACGTCTGCCATGGCCACCATCCGCACCATCCCTGAAATTAATCAAAAAATCAACGACGGCAGCGTCACCGTATGGACCGTCGAAGAAACTAAAGTCAACGTGGCAGAACTCGGCCTAGAGGCGGCCACTAAAGCGGTGGATGTAGTCACCACCGGCACCTTTGAACCCATGGAGTCCTCCGGGGCGATTATTAATCTCGGCCATACCGATCCCCCCATTAACATCCGAGAATGTTATCTGGATGGGGTACAGGCCTATGCCGGTTTTGGTGCAGTTGATCTCTATCTTGGGGCTAGCCAAGCCGTTAGTAATAATCGTTGGGGAGATACAGCAGAAAATAACGATATCACGAGCGAACGGGGTGGAGGCCACGTCATTTCTACCTTGATTGCCGGCAAATCGGTCAATCTCCGAGCCATCGGTCAAGTCAGCGACTGTTATCCCCGCTCCACCCTAGATATCTCCATTACCCAAGATACGATCAATCAATTTTATCTGTTCAATCCCCGTAACCTTTACCAAAACTTTATTGTCGGGGTTAACAGCAGTGACCGCCCTCTACTCACCTACCTGGGTCCACTACAGCCATTTCTCGGGAATGCTGTCTATGCCAATGCCGGGGCACTTTCACCCATGCTGAACGATCCTCAAATGCAGACGATTGGCATTGGCAGTCGGTTATTTGTGGGAGGAGCCCCCGGCTACATAGCTTGGGAAGGGACTCAACACTTCCCTCTACAAAAACGATTACCTAACGGTACGCCCGTTGGCCCCTCTGCCACCGTTGCCCTGATCGGAGATGCGAAACAAATGCAACCTGAATGGGTTCGTGGTTGCTACTTTACTGGCTATGGACCGTCCCTGATGCTGGGTGTAGGTGTCCCCATACCCGTTTTAGATGAAGCTGTTTTACAGAAATGTGCCGTTGAAGATAAAGATATCCTGGCCCCAGTGATTGATTTTTCAATTCCCCGCCGGGTCCGGCCCAGTTTCGGCTTGGTCAGCTATCAGCAACTTAAATCAGGTCGTCTTACCATCAACGGGAGCCGTGTGAGAACAGCTCCCCTATCCAGCCTTTATCTTGGGCGCAAGGTTGCGACCACCCTAAAAGACTGGATTATTCAAGGTAAGTTTCAACTCAGTGAGCCGGTTGCTCCCCTACCGAGACAAACAGCCTTTCTGCCCCAGAATAACTGAGGCCAACATTGCATCGCTAGGGCATAGTTGGGGGATACAGCTGGGAAGATGCAGCCGCTTTAACCCTCTGAGCGCTCGGCGGCATCAGCCACCTCATTGCTGTTGCCCACTTTGACCACCTTAGGTGCATCTGCATTGGATTTTTCCACCCTGGCAGTATCATCCTTAACCAGATTAGGTTTAGGACTAGGACGTCCTCCACGCTTTGATGATGGAGGCCGCCGCTTACTACCGCCACCGCCACCCATTGGCTTTTTCTTAGAACGCTTTTTCGGGGGGACAGCGCCGACATAGCTACCATCAGTTAAGATCAACTGGTTTCCCTGCCGCTGCACATGCATATCCCAAAAGTAGCCAATGGTTTTAACACTAATGTTGCCATTGATCACTAGCTTAAAGGGACGTTTGGGCTGTTTTCCAGTGCGCATCTTTTGCACGATACTAATGGTGATCTCCTCTTTCCGCTCATCGAATTTGATGACCTCACCGCGAATAGAAAAGTAATCGGGCTGCACTGCATCAGCGGGTGTTTCGAGCACGTCATCCTCTTCATCGCCCAAGGTCTCTGGCTCCCATACACCGACGATTTGTACGGCAATACCAATATCATCTTGGAAAATAGTGCGTGGATAAACCACCCAGAGGTGATCTTTTTCTAAATCTAGATGCTTTTTAACCAAGCTGGTTGTGCGTCCTAAGAGCACAGCACAGGTTGTGGTGCCATCGTGGTTAACAATGTTACCCCGGTTAAACGTTTCTTCTGAGGGCTCATAGCGTCCTTTTAACAGCCCAATCGCTCTGTACTGCATGGGCTCACTAGGCGGTGCAATCGGCTGCAACCTGGGTTGAGGCGTTTCTGGCTCAGTAGGCGTATCGTCTACTGGTGGCTCAGCTACTGATGACTCAGTAGGCTCACTCTCCGTAGGCTTGGGGCCTGGCTCGGACACGATTGGCGTTGGCTCAAGGGCATCTGCTTTCTTTAAGGCAACTGCTTCAATCGTGGGTTTTTTAGGAGACTCTTCAACGGGGGCAACAGGCTTAGCTGGTCGTCTAGGTGGCTTCTTAAGAGCAGGACTATTAGAGTTAGCAGCTGCGCTAGCATCCGAATTGTGATCGGATGAAGTATTGGACATTTCAGGGGGGCGACTGTCTGCAGAACTCATTAATCTCGAAACCTCCTCAATCAGGAAAATCGGCTTACTTAACAATTTGAACAATAGTTTAGGGGGTAGCTATAAGTCGCTACAGATTTAGATATCTAACTAACATCTGACTAATTACTTATATCTGGTTTGTATCTGTATCTATCTAGAAATCATAAAAATAAAATTGACATTGAATTGCCGTTTGGTTGAACCTAACAGTTTTTAGATAAATAAACCAAGTCTATCTAGAAAAAAATAGTTGGAATCGTGACTTAAACAATTAAGTTCATGGTCGCTTTTACGTTACCATTCACAGATTTTGACAGATGTCAGCTCAATTTAAGGATATTCTGTCTGATCAAATATTTTGAACCTTGTTCCCCATGATGTGACGCACTTTAAAGATAGTTGGGGCAATTCCTAAGGAAATATTTACTATTTTTTGTTCATGATCAGTTGGAACAGTTTAAAGCGGATAGTCAGTTGTACGAACACTACCCATGGGGTGTATCAGGGGCCAAGCGGTCCTGACTCATTTGGGTTTAATATGGGCAAGTTGCTTTGAAGGAGGGGAGCCCTGTGGCTGTCAAACGCAATCGCTGGCTGATTGGCGGTATTTTATTCCTAGCTGTTGCTGCACTGTTAGCGGTCTCACTTGGACCCTTAATTCAGGCGGCATTTAATCAGAATCCTGGCTATGACAACAGTGTACCCACGGCCACGGAGACCGATCGTCGGGCCGAGTTAGAAGGTCGGGCCAACGGTTATGAATTAGTTTTGGAACGTGAACCGGATAACCAGGCGGCCCTTGAGGGACTGGTGGAAGCCCGCATTACTCTGGGGGATTTGGCGGGTGCGGCTGAGCCATTAGCTCGCCTGGCAGAATTGAATCCCCAAGAGCCGCGATATTCCGTCTTGTTAGCCCAGACTAAGCAACAGCTCAATGATTTAGAAGGGGCTGCCCAAACCTACCGCAGTGTATTGACCTCCACACCTGGCAATATGGAGGCACTACAGGGTCTGGTTGCTTTACTGGTGCAGCAGGAACGCCCCCAGGCAGCGATTGGTTTGCTGCAGGACACTCTGAAAACAGCTGAGCAGTCTAATCAGATTCAGCCCGGCACCATTGATGTGATTGCGGTCAAATTGCTTCTAGGTCAGATTTATGCTGACCAGTCCCGGTTTGAAGATGCGATCGCAACCTACGATACGGCTATCCAGGATGCTCAAACAGTCAGCGGCACACCAGACTTTCGCCCCATACTTGCCAAAGGTCTTATTCTCAGGGAGATGGGCAACGAAGATGAAGCCCAGCCTCTATTTGAATCGGCGCTGTCCCTAGCCCCGGTTCAGTTTAAAGACCGGATCCAGCAGCTGATTAATCAACCCCCTGTTAGTGAGGCCATCGAAAATCCCCCTAGCGAAGATGTTCCTAGCCTAAATGAGGCCCCAGCTAACCAACCCGCTGAAGCCCCTCCTGAAACTGTTACACCTGAACCGGCTGAAGCCCCTGAAGCGGTTGAATCAGACGCCAATTAGCGCTTTTTGTTAAGCCGCTAATTAGGACGCCGTTTGACTGGACATTGGCTGGTTACTAAAAGCACGGTTTTGGTTGCCCTCTGATGCGATCGCATCCATTTCACTGAATTCGATATGGTTGATCAGAGTGGTGACAAAGGCAAATAGCAAAAATGGCAATGATAGGACCAGGATCAACCCAACACAAACCAGAGCATAAATAGGACGACTAGACCCCATGAGAGCCAGGGCAGTTGCCAAACTCAAAAACAGCACAATGAGCCAGACAATGATCTGGCCATAGATATCACCAAAGGTCAACGTGCAAACAAACCGGTACTTAGAGGCGTTGTTCATATTGCCAATACTCATACTCATCGAATCTATTCAGGATATCTGGCGAGTTAACTAACTTCACTATTTCTCAATACAGCTTCAAGAATTACCCGCATCTGCCCATCGCTAATGGACTATCGTTATCTGATTTTTTATAAGCCCTACGATGTCCTGAGTCAGTTCACAAATACCGATAGCCGCCACACTACACTCAAATCCTTTATTTCAGTACCGGATGTCTACCCTGTAGGTCGGCTTGACCGGGATAGTGAAGGCCTCCTATTGCTCACCGATGATGGCAAGCTACAGCATCGTCTGTGTCATCCCCGTTTCCACCATCCCCGGACCTATTTGGCCCAGGTAGAACGGATTCCTGATCCTGATAGTTTGCAGCAGTTGCGCCAGGGAGTGACCATTCGCGACTATAAAACTCGACCAGCGGCAGTGACCTTGTTGACAACGCAACCCGCACTGCCTCCACGCACACCCCCGATTCGATTCCGTCAGCATATTCCAACCGCCTGGCTACAGCTCACCCTATATGAAGGTAAAAATCGTCAGGTACGACGGATGACAGCTGCCATTGGTTTTCCGACGTTACGACTGATACGTGTGAGCATTGGTGAGCTGCATCTGGGTCAGCTACACCCCGGACAATGGCGTCACCTCACACCCCATGAACAGCGACAATTAGGGAAGTTAACAAAAGGTTGTGACCAGCCTGATTCCATGCAGATCAGGCGTTCCCGTTCGCACCGTCGCCGCCGTCGCCGCTGATTTGGTTGCGTTTATACCAACATCTGCCATGCTTATCGGCTATGCTGAACTGTATTTAACTGATAAGACTTCCCATACTAATGATTTTAAGCGCTAAGACTATTTTTAACTTTGGGAATAGTAAATTACAGTGACGTTTAACTGCGTTGCTGAGGGTAAATCTCAACTTATGTGTCAGATTTGCTTGACCACGTCCAACTAAGAATGTTGTATTTTTCCTGGGAAAACCCTAAAGTTCTGGATATGGACAAGGGTTATCTACCAGCAGCCTACGGCTCGATTCATCCCTAAAATCAGGAACGCTTTCATTTTAATAATCTGCGGTAACTGTCAACGGACGTTTTCTATCCACTGATGATCATTTGCCCATACTGCCAATTTAATAACCCTACCGAGCACAAGTTTTGCCAGTCATGTGGATCGCCATTGCAGCAATGGAGGGCCTTTATCTTTCCAGGCAAGTCTTCCATCGCTCTGGCTGTTAGTGAAATCCAGGCTCCTGAGGGTATTCAGCCCGGTGAAGACACCGATATCTGGGAACAGGTAACCGCTAATACATTAACGCCCATTGATCCAGTGACCTTGGGCACTCGCGACGCCAATGACTGGTTAGGGCCTCAGCAGCGCTATCAGTTAATTGAGGCACTACAGCTAAATGTTGACAGCGAAAAACCGTTAGAAGTTCAGGTAACCGATACAAAGCCCAATGATGTTGCGTCTTCCCTGGTAGAGCAACGGCATCAGTTTTCACTGACTGAGTTGAGACATACCAGTGAGAAAAAGCTATTTCCCTTGAGTGCCTATCCCTATTTAGCCCTGCACAGTCGCTTTTTCCCATCAATTCCCGAACTACAGGAGGCTTGGGTTGAAAGTGACCATAGCGTTTTAATTGTTGAAGATCGTCGACATTTGCCAGATTTACTGACTATTTGGAAGCAGGAAACCTTGGATCCGTTACAGCAGGTCCACAGCTTCTACGTCATGGTTGAACTGTGGGAGGCAATGTCGGTCTTTAAAGGTCAGGGCAGTTTGCTGAATATCAGCAATCTATGTATGGATGAAGACCAGATTGTGTGTTTGCGCTACATTGAGCCTGGCCCCTATCGTAATGACTATCGACTGGCGGATATGGGGCTGCTTTGGCAGTCGCTGCTCCAATCCAATGGTCAGTCGTTACCTGATTTGATTAACCTTGCGGCCCAGGTCATCGAAGGGCAGTTTGATGACATTGAAGGACTCAAAGAAGCGCTGATTGCGATTGCAGATAAATATCAATTAGGTACAGATATCTCAACCGCTATTTCTGAAACTCCGTCAGAGACAAACGTCTTAGCAGATTTGGATATTCCTGGCCTAGAAGGTCTAGATATTAACGAAGATGCCAGTATGGACAGCATCGATTCACCGACAATGGTGCTGCCAATGAAGCTAACTGGGCTAGAGGATGCTGGACAGTCCCATGTGGGTCAACAGCGAGATCACAACGAGGACAACTATTTTATTCAGTCTGCCCTCAGCCGTCAGGAAACCCTGTCTAGCCAGACGTTGGATGCCAAATGCGCCTACATTCTTTGTGATGGCATGGGGGGACACTCCGGCGGTGAAGTGGCCAGCCAGCTAGCGGTTGATAACCTGCGTGAGTATCTTGATGGCCATTGGCAGTCTGATTTACCCAATGAAGCAGAATTGCGCAATGCCATTGGCCAGACCAACCAGGTGATTTACGAGAAAAATCAATCTGAGGAACGTACAGGGAGTGCTCGCATGGGGACTACCCTGGTCATGTTACTGGTCAAAGGCACCCAGGCCGTGGCTGCCCATGTGGGCGATAGTCGCCTCTATCGCTATACCAAACGTCTTGGGTTACAACAAATTACTGTTGACCACGAAGTGGGACAGCGCGAAATCAAGCGCGGTGTAGAACCGGCCATTGCCTATGCTAGACCGGATGCGTATCAGCTGACCCAGGCCCTAGGTCCCTGTGGTGAAGATGTGCTAGATCCCAGTTTTAACTATCTGAATCTAACTGAAGACACGTTGCTGTTGCTGTGTTCCGATGGTTTAAGTGACGACAGACTATTAGAGACCCACTGCTCCACACATATTGAGCCAATTCTGAGGGGCCATAAAGGGATTGAAGAAGGTGTGGCGGATTTGATTGAACTCGCCAATGAGCAAAATGGCCATGACAATATCACAGCCTTGGTGGTGAAACTTAAGGTGAAACCCGATCTCTCCAAACTCCAATCAGTTTAGGGATTTTTATGGATTACCTTCATAGAGGCGTTCCATGGAACACCTCTACAAAAAAATGCATCTCACAAAACCTATGACAAATAGGTGTATCGGCTCAAGCTCTCTTCGTAGTTTTGTAATAATAATTGGGCCTCTGGTAGGGTGATTTGTTTTTCCCTCAGAGAGATTTCCGAACGGAGTCGAATTTGTTCCACCAGATCTTCAGAGTCGTACTGTACATAGCTTAAGACCTCCTTCATGGTATCTCCTTTGACCACGTGTTCGATGGTGTAGCCCTGGGGGGTTAGATCGATATGAACCATATTGGTATCCCCAAAGAGGTTATGGAGATTGCCCATGATCTCTTGGTACGCGCCAGTGAGAAACATCCCCAAGTAATAGGGGTTCCCTGCTTGGAGATCGTGGAGTTCTAAAACCGATTTGACATCATGTAAATCAATAAACCGATCAATCTTGCCATCACTGTCGCAGGTCAAATCCGCCAGAGTCGCCCGACAGGTAGGCTCTTCATCCAGACGATGGATGGGCATGATGGGGAAAAGCTGGTCGATTGCCCAGGTATCCGGTGCTGATTGAAAGACAGATAAATTGATGTAGTAGATGGAGGCCATCATCTTTTCTAGATCCGCTAAATCATCGGGAATGTAGCTTTCCTGACGAAGTACCTGAATGATTTTTTGACAACAGGCCCAAAAGAGATTCTCCACCCTTGCCCGCTCAGTTAAGCTCAGGTAGCCAAAGTTAAAGAGACTGACAGCTTCTCCTTTAAACTGTTCAGCATCATGAAAAACCTCTTGATAGTTTTTTGAGTTGATACTTTGGTAGGCCTCATAGAACTCTTTGAGAATGGCATGATCCTCAGATGTTGGCTGGAATGGCTCCTGGGGACGTACTTCACTGCTGCCCAGCACATCAAATACCAACACCGATTGGTGGGAGGCAATGGCTCGACCACTTTCACTGATCAAGATGGGAACAGGCAGATTCTTGGAAGAGCAGGCTTCTTTAACTTCAGCAACAACATCGTTAGCATAGTTTTGAATGCTGTAGTTTTTAGAGGCTGGGACATTGGTTTTAGATCCGTTATAGTCGACACCGAGACCACCACCGACATCCAAATACTGCATATTGGCCCCAAGATTAGCCAATTCTACATAGATTTGGCAAGCTTCTCGAAGAGCGTCTTTGATAATGCTAATGGATGAGGTTTGGGACCCAATGTGAAAATGGAGGAGCTGTAAACATGGCAGCATATCCGCTGTCCGCAGTTGCTCAACCACGGTCAAAATCTCGGGAATAGTCAGACCAAACTTGGCACGATCTCCCGCTGAACCGCCCCAGCGTCCCATACCCTTTGTACAGAGCTTGGCCCGCACCCCCAACCGAGGGCGAATGGATAGCTGCTGACTCACCTCGATCACCAAGGGCAGCTCATTGAGTTGTTCTAGAACGATTATAGGAGTTTGCCCTAGCTTTTGACCCAACATGGCTGTCTCAAGATAGGCGCGATCTTTATATCCGTTGCAAACTAGCAAAGCTCCTGGTGTTTTGAGGGTGGCCAGGGCAATCATTAGTTCAGGTTTAGATCCAG
Organism: Adonisia turfae CCMR0081; assembly: GCF_011009555.1. Lineage (GTDB taxonomy): Bacteria > Cyanobacteriota > Cyanobacteriia > Phormidesmidales > Phormidesmidaceae > Leptothoe > Leptothoe turfae. The sequence continues at coordinate 665,589 of NZ_QXHD01000004.1, forward strand.
CCTCTAAACCAAATTGATAGGGCTCACCAAACTTCACCAAATCTTCAACTAAATGGCGCTGTTGATTACACTTGACCGGAAAAACACCTCGATAACAACCATCATAGCCATACTTAGTAATAGCTTTGGCAAAACAAGAATTGAGTCGTTCGATACGATCTTCAAGAATGTCAGAGAAACGAACAAGAATCGGCAGTGATAAATTGCGAGCCTGTAGGGCTTCAATCAGACTGTGTAGATCCAGAGAACCACCCCGCTCCCCCTGGGGAGAGACGATCACATGACCTGCAGAATTAATGGAAAAGTAGGGCTCTCCCCAGCCATTAATACGATAAAGTTCTTCACTGTCTTCGATGGTCCATGACACGCTCCCTGAAGAGAGTTTTGTTTCAGATGAGACACAAGGCTCAGCAGACACATTTGTTGGCTGTTGATTGATTGAAACTGGAGCTGAACTCATCAAAGTGTTTCCTTTAACAAAGATGTAATGATAGTTTAAATTTATCCCTACCCTATCTGTTCGCAATTAGACAGTCTGCATAATTTAGAAGTCTGCATAATTTAGACATTGCGATGAGATAGTTCTACGTAGATATACTCGGTTGATCCACTGGAATTAGGCATATTTGTACAAAGGAATATATTCGGTTTATGAAGACACGCACAGCCCCGATACCGGTTGGCCCTGTTCTGGGCGTTGACTCGATAATTTTACTGGTGGCAGCTATTGCTGCATTTATCTTTAGTCAAGCCGTCCATTTAGCGTTGTCATCGGAATCTATCAATCAAACGCTACAGGCTCCTCCTAGATTTTTGGTGGTGCTATCCAGCTTGAGCATTCCTGTCTTTTTTATGGCAATGGATGGCATCAATGCAGCGGGTAATCGATTAAAGCTACCGTTTGCGGGTAGCCGTAAACGGGCACAGCAGATTTATGCCCGCCGCATTCACCTGAGTCTATTGGCTTTATATTTTAATGCGATTTTAGTGGCCCTCTGCTGGTCAGCGTCGGCAATGCCGGTTATGTCTAAGGTTTATTTGGCAGCTGTATTTGCGATCGCAATTTATGCCCTGGGGCAAAGCATTCCATCCACCAAACTGAGTTTCACACTATCAGGGATTCTTTTTGTCATTGTTTTGCTGGCTACCCAAACCTTTATCATTACTAAGACCCAGGCTGAAGCTGAGCAGGCTGGTCAAGAGCTGAGACAGCGTTTAGGTGGAGATGAACCTACAGCTGACGATCAGTAAGTAGCCTGGCGCATCTAAGGCGTTCTAAGATAGCTCCACAACTGCCTGATTGTTAGCCAGAACTTCTTCGGTTAGCATGTCCTCGACAGTGACTCGCAGCAGTCGGTCCTGATCCACAGTGAAACTCAGGCGTACCCGATCTTCCCCTGGCCTCCCAGGAGGATTAAGGTTAGCAATATTGGGGGCTTTATCGTTTAACGGTTGGGCTACGGTTTGCCCCGCCTTTGTCTGGCGCGTAATCAGACGGTTGCCCTCAAAATAGACTTCGGTGCTCCCCTGTTCGCGCCCGAGTTCACCAATAATCAGTTCAATACTTGGCTGTTTTTCATTGGCAGCCCCCAACACCAATTCCACTGGTTGGGCCATGGGATAAGGCTGACCTTGAGGAATAATCGGGTGCCAACCATGGCAGTTATTGCGCCGATCCCAAAAGCGAATACCATAACCGTGATAAAGAAAGTCCGTCAGCTTTACCTGCTGTAGCTGGAGTGCGCCGGCAGAAACAGCGGTAAACGGCTTGTCACCACACACCTTGGTGCCATTAAATCGATTTTTTGCCCAGGTTTGAATCGCTGGAATTTGAGTGGTGCCCCCCACCAGCAACACCGCGTTAATATCGTCTAGTCCTATGCCCTGTCGACGCCCCTGCTGCAATACCTGATCAACTCGGGCATTAAGACGCTCAAAAAAATCCCGCTTCTGCAGCACCTGTTCAAGCTGCTCCCGTTCTAGGGTGAGATCATAGCTCTCAAATGTTTCATCATCAAAATAGCTTTCGTTGGCCTTGAGGGCATTAGATAGCTGAATCTTGAGTTGTTCTGCCAGGCGTAGGGTCAGGGGTGAAAGGGGAATTCCATACTGCTCGGACAAATGCTGGGCCACCCACTGATCAATATCGGCTCCCCCCAGATTTTCCCCTGCTTTAGCTAATACTTTAGCGGTTGACACCTGCTGGGCAGACTTGCCCATGGCCTTTTGACCCCATTTGAGAATATATCCCAACGCTTGGGAACGACCGCCGCTTAGCTGCACAATGGCCAAATCTAAGGTGCCGCCACCAAAATCGAGCACCAATACGATTTCATTGTCGGTCAGACCATAGCCTAAAGCCGCCGCCGTGGGTTCATCAATCATGCGGACGCGATTGATATCCCAGCTTTGACACAGGGTGCCTAACCAATTGCGGTAGGTCTCAAAACTGTCTACAGGAACTGTTAGAACCACCTCATCAAGGCTCTCTTCCTGCTGCTTGAGCTGGTCAATTACCTGGGTTAAAAACCAGTCTCCCACTTGTTCAAATGAGAGATTACGACCATCCAAGTCTGGCATAAAGCCTTGAATGGAGGTGCCGATACCCCGCTTAAAGTTTTTAAAACAGCGTTCCGAGCGTTCTAGACCGCGATCGCGAATAGGTTGACCAATCAGCACCTGATCCAGCTGTGCATCCTCAACGTAGAGCAAACTAGGCACTAACGCTGGACCCGATGCACGCTGAGCAATGGCATCTAAGGTGAGAACTTCGGAGGAGAGAGTCGCGGCATTCCACCGGCATAGCACCGTGTTGCTGGTGCCAAAGTCAATTGCTAATACCATCAGATTCCATTTCTAGCTTGCGATCGCAAGTCCAAACGCCCCACCAATAAATAATCCCAACAAACAAACGCTCAGGAGCGCCAGGCTACAGCGGATCCGCCCCATTCCCGCTAGTAGTCGATCGCCCACATGGGCAATTAGCAAACTACACACAGCGGTTAGCACCAAAACCCCTAAATTCACAAAGAACAGCGTCATCCCCATGGGCCCGAAGCGAATATCGTCAATATTGTTGGTGCCACCAAATCCGACTGCCACCGCCAGGGCCACCACCGATAGGGCAGTTCCCAAGCAGGTTAAAGAGCGGCATACTATGATACGAAATCCCTTTAGGGACGATAGCGCTTCTGGCCCAGCTAGAGCTAATGTCTGTATGAATGTTCCGCCAAAGGCCAATGGCCACACCCAGAAGGGGGGTGAAAAGACCGAT
>NZ_QXHD01000004.1:668872-681581 GCF_011009555.1 Adonisia turfae CCMR0081
AAAAATCTTCGAATCAATAGAGAAATTCAACTCGTCTCGAGAAATAACAAAAATCAAAAGTTTAGGTGTTGACCTAGCCTACATCAAAGTGACATCAACTCATGCTTTAGAAAAAATCAGAGGTTTCAAAAATGCATATAATGATGTCTATCTCCACTCCTAGCAAGCGTAGGGTAGGCACAGCCCGCCAAGTCTCCCAATCATCCCCGACTTCGACCCCAACCGACCCATCTGGGACAATCTGCCTCTGCCGCAAGTCGATTGGGGTGAAATTTTACGGACGCCACCCGGCAATCTCGAAGATCTGTACCCTGGTGGCTTTGGGGAAAGACCACAGGAAGATTTATCAGACATATTGGGAGAAGCAACAAATCCATTCCCTATACCACAGATAGATCCTAGAGACTTTATTTTTGGTTCTTCTCTGCCACAACCCTCTCTTGAAGATATTACAGTGGGTCCACATGGACCAGATAGACCAATTAGCGACGTCATAGCAAGAGCAAGAGGAGATAGAAAGCCACAAGGAAGATGGTTATCAAGCGAGGCAGGTGAACGCGCTGTCAGTAGTCTTGATACATCTAAAATGAGAGTTGGCCAAGCTTTTTCCGTGCCGATTGCACCAGGAGATGGAATGGTTATTAGAGCTTATAATGATTACCCACCTAGTAATCTTCCAACAAGTGAAAAATATATATCTGATTCAGCTCATAAAGCTGTAGTCATTCTGAGAAGGGATGGATCAATTCATACATTTCCAATAGGATCAGAACATCCTGCATATAATAGACCTGCACCAATGAAATAATCTTATGACAAAAAAGATTAGTCTTCATGTAAGTTATGAAATAAATTCTCTTGGAACATTAGGAGAACTAAATCCACATGGGCTAATGAATGAGCTATTAAGGAAAAACTACAAACATATCGAAATATCTGGGAAGCCAATAGCCAAGATTGCAGATATAATTCCACTTTCTGTTGAATGTGATGCTGAGTTTTTGGTTGAAGGTTATCTTTCATTGAAAGATAACCTTATAAAGGGAACACACAGCTTCGAACATTTTTGTTATCTAAACGATGGAGTTTTAGAAATTCAAGCAAAGATAGATAACTCAAATGTAACGGTGACATATAGCTATTGCCCTAAATTAGATATCATTAATTTAGTTACTCATACCGAGAAGATAACCATAGAACAATATCAATATTTATGGAGGGGAATTGTTTGTGATTTATTATCTGTTCTTAAGAGTATTTAGCTTGCATTAGATTTAATTCGGAATAAATTCACCATTTGACCCAGAAATCGGCAGCCAGCAGGTAGATACTGTTCTAAATCCTACTTGTCAAGCAGGTAGGGTGGGCATTGCCCACCAACATTCCTCCACTTTAGCTACACCGGCAGAGAGCGGGATGAAGCGACGGGATTGATGTACTACCGGGCACGCTACTACGACCCGACGGTAGATCGCTTTATCTCAGAAAACCCGCTGGGCTTTGACGCAGGCGATGCCAACCTCTATCGTTACGTCTTCAATAGTCCCACCAACTACACCGACCCCAGCGGGGAAGCCACCTTTGTTCCTCTCATAGTCGTAGGCGCTGTACTCGCGCTAGTGACAGAAGGCGTCCTTCTCAATAACCAACTGCAATCAGAAGAGACCCGCGAGGCCCTTGAAGACTTTGCTCAGTGGTGTCTAGAAACTGCCACTGGCGGCTACAATCCCGACTTCGACCCCAACCGACCCATCTGGGACAATCTGCCTCTGCCAAAAGTCGATTGGGATGAAATCTTACAGACGCCACCCGTCAATCTCGAAGATCTGTACCCTGGTGGCTTTGGTGAAGAGATTCAAGATCTTGGGTCATTTTCATTACCTCCTTTTGGAAGTGGATTAGATTCAGTTGATCCAACAGATTTTGTGTTTAATGCAAGTGAATGGGCTGAGGGAGTGGCTCAGCATTCATGGGAAAGACATAATGGTGCAGATTTCAGAAATATAGGCATTAACTCTGAAAGTCAGCTAGCAGAGTCAGTAGATAGCACCATCAACTTTCCTGATTTAATAGCTAATGACCGAGTAAGAGATGATGCTACTGGATATTGGAGTGGAGTAGAACGTATAATTGTGATCGAGCATCCTAATAGCTCTAGTAGTCCTTCAACCGCTTTTCCTAAGACTTCTGAAGCTGAGGCCCAAAGTATTTTATTCGCGATGGCTTCCAAGATGTGGGGCCAGGGTATTAATTCATTTCACTTAAACTTGAATTAGAATAATTAAGGCAGGCAAGAAAATGAAATTATCAAGGCAAGAACTTGAGCTTTTAGAAGACATTCAAAGTGTAATGAAAGAGTCTTCTATAAATGAAGATTTTCTAGGGCGAACGGGATTTTCGCTCGACGAAATGAAGATTGAGGTTTCAACTGGAAATCAATTAGAATCTCAAAATGAGATTCAGTTTATTCTATCCCTTCTGAATGTGTTTCTAAGTGACTATGAGTGGCTCCCAAAGAGAGAAGGAAAACATTTAGAAAAGTACTCTGCTGACAAACTCATGCAAAAAATTGAGCAAGTTTACAAAAGTACTCATCAGAAGACTAAGCAAACCTTACATAAATCTTGGCCATTCATGATTACGGAGGAAATTATAGCCTCCCTGAATTTAAGTTCATCAGCTTTAGACTCAGATGAGTTATATTTTTCGTTTAGAATCTCGCCTGTAGGAGATAAAAGGCTCTATTATGTAGACTCTCACAGAGTTCTTATAGGTAAAAGTTCAGACTTTAATCGTGAAGTAGAACACTTGATAGATTTCTTCAGTGCTATTTTAGAGCATGATATAAATGTAGAAATGATTCACACTATATATGGTTATAATGCTCTTTATTTTGTAAAAGTGCAATTTGCAGATGATTTCTTTTCACATTTGTTAGGTTCTCGTGAACTCCTAATGAACTTTATGTTTCTCCCGCATAAGCTTAAAAAGCTATCGAGAAAGTCCTATATGGGTTGTTTGATAGTAATAACTTTTGAGGATATCGCGAGAGCCATAAGAGCTTTGAAGAATATTTTAGAAGAACGTATAGAACAACCATAGATAGCAAGTGTAGCTGGATAAGGTGTGCACGTTTAGCAGACAGTAGTAGACACTGTTCTAAATCCTGGTTGTCAAGTAGCTGGCAAAAGTTGATTGGGGGCAAAGGGTTTTCCAGATTTGAGTACCCCATAAATGGCTCTGATAGGCTTATGCATCAGTGCTCCTAACACTTGCTTTGCGCTTGCCTGCTGCCAATAGACGCTCACGAAATGCCTGTGAGCTTGGAGACAGCGTTGCAACAAAACTAAAGCCGGAAAATACAGCCAGGTAGGGAGCGTGACTAACGCACTATTTCCAAGCAACAGCCAGGTAGTGCGATGAACCTTTTCCGGCACTGCCCCGTGGAGGCAGACTTCCAACTGGGACAGTCGATTACCTTAATCCTGCGGCTCCGCTACGATCTCAAGGTAATCCAGGGCTAAACAATACTCCCAATCTCCCCGTAGGAGGCACGGGAGGAATAAACGCAAGATCCATAGATGAATTATCGAATGCAAGAAAAGTAACGGATCCTAGGCGTCCCAATTTTACTAAAGCAGGAGGGTCTTTAAATAAACATGGACAAGGTAAGAGGGCTGGCAATAGTAAGTTTCCTGCTCCAAAAGGGAATCCATCTAAAATCAACCCAACAGTACAAGATCAACTAAATGAAATTTTGACGGATCCTGGCACAATGTGGTTTTTAATGAGACATGTGATTTTCTGTTCTTCAAAGAGTAGTTGAATTAAAATAAGGAAATTTAAAGTGGTGCTTAATGTTTCAATTTCAAGTCCTCCTGATTAGAGAATATTTGGTTGCGGACATAATGTTAGATGATTCACTTCAAATTGCAGAAGTCAATATTGAATCAGGAACTTTAGAAATTGAGATCTATGAACACCCTGAAAGAATTCCTTGGTCTCTCGACTTTGAGGAATTTTACACAGCCATAAAACAGGCAAAATTAAGCCTACAGGAAGTGTATGAGAAAAATGATTAAATCTCTCTGAATAGTGGATACCCTGGTAGGGTGGGCATCGCCCACCAACATTTCAGCCAGAGCGGCGACCCTGGGCTACAAACGGGCATCACGTAGCCAATACTCAGGCACAATAACTGGCTATGACGCTGATCAAGGGAGAGCGATGGTGGGCATTCCGACTGGTGGAACGGTGTATGCAAAAAGCATTACCACCAGTGCCCAGCAAAGTGTAGCGGTGTCCCTGCCCTTGCTCCTCCCGACTGATAGCACGGATGCTAAGCCAGTGCTATAGCCATCCCCCTAACCCTCGCCCCGGACAATACGCTGGGGGTGGGGCTGAAGGTCATATTTAAGCCACAATAATTAAAAAGATGCAGACTCCTTTCTGTGTATGCTTTTGCTTACCAAGGACTGCCAATCATCGTGAAGCCGGACCAATAGTAGGGGTGAGAAAAATCAATATGTTCTAACTGACTCAGTTCGGCAGGTAGAGGCACGACACTGCGAGATGCCTCACTGAGTAACTGGCCCGACTCGATCCGAATGTCAGCCTTAAGCATGGCTAACTGACTTGCGCGTAAGGCTTCTGACTTTATTGAGGTTTGCTGTAGCTGATGATAAAACTCATTCATTAATGCGAGGGTCCCCACATCACTCACTGTCCAAAGGCTGGCCAGGGCTGAATTTACCCCTGCTGCCACAGCTAAACCAGCAAATCCCATCTCAGCATTGACATCCCCCAGGGCGGTACGACAGGCGGAGAGAACAAGTAAATCGACCGTTGGTTGATCCCAACCCAGGGTGTGGATGTCGCTTAAATGAAGCTGTTCATCCCAAAGCTGAATATACGATTGGTCAGCATTCCCAGCGTTGAACTCAGCATGGGTGGCTAAATGAATAATTTGGGCAGGCGTTTGCTGCTGCTGATCGATAAGATTTTTACGGGTGAACGTTTCATTGAGAAAGCCTCGACTTGGCCATAGCTGTTCAATATTTTCTAATTCCGCAGGGACAGCAGGGAGAGGCTGTAATTCTTGAAATAAGCTTGCTCCCATGGCTAATACCTGAGCTTTGCCCAAGGGTTGATAATTGGAGCGCATTAGCCCCAGGGATGGCACCATGCCTAAACTATATTTTTCAATCAAAAACTGCTGGCCATCGTGCAGAGCCGCAATGGGTAAACTCCGCAGGCCCGAGTCCATAGAAAATAGAATAGTATCGATTTGCTCGGAACCCAACTCATCTTCAATCGGTTGAATCAACCATTGATAAAGTTTTTGCGCCGATGGTAAATACCGTTTAGATCCCGTTCTTGCTGAAGCAATTAAAGCACGTCGAAACTGTTCAACTGTTGTGAAGAGTTCTTCTTGACTGACATTAGAAATCTCTAAATTAATCGGCTCCCCAACAGATTTAAAAATCAGGAGTTCTAGCTTTGTGGAGGTTTGCTGGGCAATATCTATCGCGAGTTTTGGCGTCTTAATATAGACAACCACTGATTGATGCCCCGTTTCCCCATGGATCTGGGTTAACAGATGTTGAATTTCCGGTAGTGTTAGTTGTTCAGCTTGTAGATCACGACCAAAATAGTTGGAGAAGTCTTGAGTACGCTGGTCTTCCACATCGGCTAGTGCTGCGCTGGCGTTGGCGGTATTTAATACAGTGCGATGAAAATGATGTGTAGCGATCCTCGATTGAGAGGGTGCCCGGTGATTCTCACCAGGTTTGCCGGTGGTAGTTGATTGATGGGATGGAGCTTCTCGATTATAAATGTCGCCATGGGGAGAAGAGTCACCTAGATTGGCAGATAAGGACGATGATTCTGAGGGGTGATGCGCGAATAAATTAGTAGGGTTTAAAGCGTGCCCTGGTAAGGCTGTGGGCAGAGATGAATCAGTTAAGAGAATCTGGCCATCAGTGTTGGTAATAATTTGACCCGCATGCTCTGCCCTACCACTTGTCAAAAGGTTTGGTAGCATTGTCAGGCTACCGTTAACCGAGTTGTCCTGAAATGCTTCTCCAGAAAGCTCCAGACTTAGGAGAGAACCTGCCTGGCTGACTTGAATTATCTGTCCTTCAGAGATTTCTTGGATTTGAATATTGTCGGCGGTGAGAGTGCCAGTTTTAATAACGGTGCCTGCTAACAGGGTAAGTGATTGTCCAGGTAATAGGGTTAAATCTCCCTGGTTGTGAATCGTGCCTGATGGACCAAAGGCAAATGCAGTAGGATTACCGATCAATGTACCGTAGCTATGAATGCCTGTGGCATTAAACCGGCCATGATTAAATTCGATATGGTTTGCAGTTGTTGCCGTCAGGCTTGCCGGTAAATTTAAGGTAGCATCAGGGCCAAAGATAATTCCAGCAGGGTTGAGCAAAAAGAGATCTGCTTGGCTTCCTGAAATTTTTAATTTGCCGTTAATAAAAGCTGTGTTGCCTCCACTCACCCGCGCAAAAATTCTCTGAACTGACGGGTTGGTTAGAAAGTTAGCCGTATTTTCACTGGCCAGCTGAAACGTCTGAAAACTATGGAACAAATTACTGCCATCTACAGATAGACTACCTGATTCAATATCAAAAGATTGGCCATTGGGGGTGACAGTGGTGCCTGTGCCATCGGTTGCAGGGGTAATACCTTGTGCGCTTACAGCATTAGGCTGCACTATTCTCAGCAATAGGATGACCAGGCACGTAGTAGGTCCTATTGCTGTGTATCTGCCTAAATGTATCATGTCACCCTAGGATGGATTGCTGCGTAAGCGGCCTCCATGCTAAGGTGCCCAGCTCTCAAAAGAGGTCAACACTAACTAGGGTTTGCTATCTTGGTTATGGTCTGAAACCACATCCAATGTGATGCAATTTAATCGCATACAGATTAAACTAGCTCTGATGGTTAAGAGTGGCCAAAATCTGCTCTTTGATGAGCCCCCAACTTCTTCGCTGCTAGAGACTCATATAATCCGTAATAAAGAAAGCCAGATAATAGATGCTGTATAAAGATACCTCTAACCATAACACCAATTAAACTTAAGCCTACAAGAATAGATAAAGGCCGTAAAAAATTATAGTTTACTGTTTTTACATTGCGATCAGCATAAAATAGCCCTAATCCAATGACAACAATTTGGACAAAATAAAGCAAATAAAACTGAGTACTAATGCCGAACCAATTAATAGGATCTATAATCAGCATTGAGCAAATCAGGAAGTATATAGACAGCATAAGCCATGGTAAATGCCTGTCAGATATTGGCTCTAGATAGCACCAAATTAAGGCGCAGAACAAAAGAAATGCAACCATTGATGGATAGTATATCGCTGGATTCCCTCTAAAAATAAAATCTGAAGCCGTTAAAGCAGAAACAACATATAGACTGATAACAAAATGAAAAGCTGTTCCAGCCAGCAAAATCAAAGATAAAAATTTCATTCGCCATGGATTAGGGACAACGACCATAAGTGATGAGGACGAAAGATAATTTTGACGTTGACGAACAAGGGCAAGAAGGCATAAAAACATACCGACAAGTTCAGAGCCTTCTTCCATAGCTACTCTGATACCTGATAGCCAGTAAGGCCATTCAAGGGCATGCTCAAAGTATTCCTGAACAGCAACTAACCCGAATATTGTAAAGCCCAGCAAAATGCAAGTTGCCGAAAAACGAGATTGCTTCTCTCGAAAAAGTAGTATTAAGGCATAGGTCAACAAAGCAACCGCGGCAATGGCATACGGCAGGAGATTAAACCAACCTCCCACCCTTTCATGAAAAGAGCCTAATTCATCTGCAGATAGAGCAATGAATAAAATTGCCAAAACCCACCAGGCACTACGGGTTTTTACCCTTAGATGGCAAGAAACTTCATAGGCCAGGCATCCTACAACAAATAAATTAATACTGCTCCACCAGACTGCTAGGTTGTTTTCTCCCCACAACAAGAAATGGCCTAAGTAGCCTCTTGCTGAGAAATCAGGCAAATACTTGTATATCCCTGTGTTTAAGATCAGGAGAAAATCAACACCTAATACCCATACCCACCAATTTATTGGTTTCTTTTGAATCGCTGATATTGTCATCTTAGTTATTTATGTTGAGGTGATTTCTATCGAGAATTAGCCTTGGCTCATAAAACATAAAGCAAGTAACTCTGGCAGGCTCAACATGCTCACTAACGTCAAAAGACTTGAGCCATTAACCCTTTTAAAAATTGTTCTTTTATGGAAAAGCTGTTAGTTCTCAGCTATGCACTTTTTTCTTGATTCTTGCCCATTGACTCGCAAAGCTTTAAACCTTGCAGAAAATATACCCTTTTGAACAGAGGTTAGCATTCATCTTTTAACCTCAATTTAATGTTTATATAAAGTTGCTTTAAACTTTTCTTAACCTTAGATATCCAGACCTACTACAGCTGTGTATTCACTTTGAACAACAGCTGCTGACATAGATGGCTCAAGGGTTATGTATGCTTCAAGTTTGTCAGTACTACAACATCTGTATGGCTCTACTCATTGACTGGGTTGAACACTTCAGTAATGTCCGCCTTCCTCCAACGGTGATACTCACTGATGTGCTCATTAAGGGCTTCAGAAACGGCGAACATATCCCTACTCCAGCGCAATGTTAGTTAACACTCCACTGGAGTATTGTTAAGAAACTAAACAACCAAGGTTTGCTACTTTAGCTGTGGTTTTAGTTTCTTCCTTATTCGTCATCATCCCCTAACTCAGTTGCCAGCTCAGCAGAAAATCGGGCAAACGAAATCAACGCTTCTAGCTCATTTTCATGGGGGCCATCCTGACATTCACCCCACTCCCATTCCCAAAACCAGCTACCCGGATTATCGTTGTCTTCAAATATCTCCAGCCCTGGAATCGCATCAGCCGTTTTAGCCGGAATTTGTTCATAGGCTGTACGTAGCAAGATATTGTTGATGGTAGTCGCATTATCATCTGGCTGATTTTCGTCGATATCTTGCTTGAGACTCATGGCCTGGCTCAAGATGCTATTGAGGGTATCGTTAATATCTGCCTGATTTGCGCCTGTATCTTGATTAGGATCCATTAGATATTTAGCGAAGGTACACTATCGAAAATTAGACAACACAAAGCTTAAAATCTGATTTAAACCCTCCGTTTACACCATCAGAGATTAACTTAAATCGAGGGATCTTGCCCCAGTGAGGAGTCAAGAGCTCAATGGGCAATTCTGTAGGGGAATCCTTTGTGAATGCCCTTCGATTCGGGACACTATCAACCAGGATTTCCTATGATGGCTATCCTCAGAAAATAGGCTGTTAATTAAAACTGACGTGACCATTCTTTAGGCCAGCGTTCAACAACAACTTTTGTTTGGGTGAAGAACTCTACAGCATGTTGACTCTGGCCATGGAGATCTCCGTAGAAACTCTCTTTCCAACCACTGAAAGGGAAAAATGCCATGGGTGCAGCCACACCGATGTTGATGCCAACGTTGCCGGCCTCTGCCTCATAGCGAAACTTACGAGCCGCTGCCCCGGAGTTGGTAAACAGACAGGCCATGTTGCCCCAGCGGCTTTGGTTTACTAAGGCAATGGCATCATCCAGGGTATCGGCATGGATGATGCCTAGCACTGGTCCAAAAATCTCCGTGGTAGCAACTTCACCTTGCAGGGGAATATCTTGCAGCAGAGTGGGGCGAACAAAGCTGCCCTCCTCGTAGCCAGGAATTTTTGGATTACGACCATCAACTAGGAGTTTACCGCCTTCATCAATGCCTGTTTGGGTTAGGGATTGAATGCGATCGCAACTGCCCTGATTGATGACCGCCCCCATCTGTACACCATCATCCAGACCATTGCCTACTACACGCTGCTGGGCTGCCTCAACAATGGCATCCGTAAAATCAGCTTTTACCGAACCCACAGTAATCGCCAAGGATGCCGCCAAACACCGCTGTCCCGCACAGCCAAAGGCACTATCTGCCACAATCTGTGTCGTCATTTCTAAATCGGCATCGGGCAAAATCACCACCGGATTTTTTGCCCCACCCTGGCACTGTACTCGCTTGCCATTCTCCGCTGCTCGACGATAGATATACTTGGCTACGGGGCTAGACCCCACAAAGCTAATGGCCTTGACTGTGGGGTGGTCTAACAGAGCATCCACCACCGTCTTACTACCATTGACCACATTCATCACCCCTGCCGGTAATCCTGTCTGGTCAACCAGGTCCATGATTTTTTCCATGGTCTGGGGCACCTTTTCAGAGGGTTTAATGATGCAGGTGTTACCGCAGGCAATGGCATAGGGAAAAAACCAAAATGGAATCATTGCCGGAAAATTAAACGGGGCGATGACACCCACCACACCCAGGGGCTGACGAATCATACTCTCGTCGATGCCACGGGCAATATCTTCTGAGTTATGGCCCTGCATGAGGGTGGGGATACCACAGGCCACTTCAACATTTTCAATGGCTCGCTGTAGTTCTCCCTGGGATTCTTTGAGGGTTTTGCCACATTCTTCTGTGATGGTTTTGGCAAGATCTTCGCGGTGTTCTTCTAAAAGAGTTTTGAGTTTAAACAGATACTGAATTCGTGAGGTGGGCGGAATGCGTCGCCAGGAGGAAAAAGCTTCGCTGGCAGCTGTTGCAGCCTGGTCGAGTTCATTAGCCAGGGATAGAGGGACCTCTGCGAGGAGAACATTGGTGGCAGGGTTGATCACCTCAAGGTAGTCAGTGGTTTTAGATTGTTGCCAGGTACCGGCAATGTAATTTTTCAGTTGTTTCATGGAAGCTAAACCCTAGAACTTTAAATGTGCATCGTTCTCTGACACCGTTTACTGAGTCCCGAACATTCGATCTCCAGCATCTCCTAGGCCTGGCAGGATGTAACCATGCTCATCAAGTTTGTCGTCAATGGCGGCGGTGAAAATGGGCACGTCGGGATGTTCCTCATGGAAGCTTTTGATGCCCTCTGGTGCGGCGAGAAGACAGACAAACTTGATGGACTGAGGTTGGGTTTCTTTGAGGCGGTGGACGGCTGCGATCGCAGTATTACCCGTCGCAATCATGGGGTCAACAATCAGCATATCCCGCTCACTGACATCCCTGGGCACCTTAAAGTAATATTCCACTGGCATCAGCATTCTAGGGTCGCGATAGAGACCAATGTGGCCCACCCGTGCCGAGGGAATAAGCTTGAGCATCCCGTCTAAAATTCCCTGGCCAGCCCGCATGATGGAAATTAACACCAGTTTCTTACCCGTCAACATGGGGGCTTTCATGGTGGCAAAGGGTGTTTCGATGGGCACCTGCTCCAGGGGCAGCCCACGGGTCACTTCGTAGGCCAACAACAGGCTAATCTCTTCTAACAACTGTCGAAACTTAGCCGTACTCGTATCTTTCTGACGCATCAGAGTCAGTTTATGCTGAATCAGGGGATGTTCAATTTGCGTTACCAATTTTTCCATCAGGTAATCCCATAGAAGCCACAACGGAGGGTGGACAGGGACCACCCTGAGAAGAATTAAGAATACCCCTAAAAGACAGTGCCATCGCTTTGAATTGCAATGGGCGGCACACCTGTCGGTCGTAGTTGTTTGGCAATACGTCGTCCAGCGGCCCAGGTGCCACCCTCTAGCACTTTGATTAACGGCAATTCTTCAGAAGATTTGTTAAGCAACTGGCGAACACAGTCACCAATCTTGTCCAGCATCACCACCGTTAAAGCTCGCCATTCAACCACAACGGGTGAGCCCGGCAGGTGGGGTTGGCCCATAACCTCAGAATGTTTAGGCACCAGTAGCCCTAAATCTACACACAGACCACCATTGCGATACTCGGCTAACCCCGTCAGTGCATCTAAGTTGCTGATGGTTATCCCTGCTGCGGTTAACGGCTCTACTAAAGAATAGGTCAACCACTGGGAGAGCTTATGAAACGGCACCAAGGTTGTTCCAGGACCTTGGTCAGTAAATGCGGGGTGAGACCACACATCCCCCAAGTTGGTATCTGCCAAAGCGACTCGACCGGGCCAAATTGAGCCAAAGCTTTCGATCACTTCAGTGAGCAAAATACCCGCGTCGAGAGTTTGACCATAGCGCTCAGTCAAATAGTTTAGTAAATTGCCAGGCCTAGCTGGGTTGGCCCCAAACCGCTCCGGTTGAGTTGCCAAAGCAGCGCCTAATTGTTGCAGCAACCTCAGTCGACCGGGCAGCCCCACCAAAGGGTTCTCTTCGCTCACCTGAAAAGCCTGGGCTAAATCTGCTTCCGTTAGATACTGTAAACCTGTTGCATCTACCTGATTTAGCAGCGTTGGCTCAGTGGAGAAAAATCCCTGCTCAAATGCACGCAGGCTGGCAACCGCTAACCCTTCTGAACGCCCTAAGGTTTGATTTGTCGCAAAATCCTGATACTGCCACTGACTGCCCGCACCGGCATCTAGAAGCACGCTAATAATGGCCAGGTCTAGCTGTGATCTAGCGGCCTCTATCTTGGCTGTTGGTGCCGTTTGAGGCGGCAGTTCCCCTGGGGCGGGGCGGGGAACTAGTAACGGGCTCAGCCGTGGACCAAAGTGACGCCAGCGGCTGTGAAACGGTACGTCAAAATCAGGGTATAGCTGCTGGGTCGTCTCGACAACATACTGCGCTACGACTCCTAACTTGGAGA
>NZ_QXHD01000004.1:681591-693179 GCF_011009555.1 Adonisia turfae CCMR0081
CATTGAGTAGGCTTCGGCTACCGCCATTGTTGGGAAGCCATGCTCAACATCGGCCTGTACCAGCCAATCCCACACATGACAAACCCGCCAGTGCAGCAGTGGGGCAACAGTGTCAGTCTGTGGGGCCGTCATTTTCTGAAACCACCCCTGCCCACACTCGTCGCCATCTTTGGTGCAGCTCATGGCAATTCGCTGGTCTCGCGCCGCGCTCTCCCCCAAGCGGACGCCAGTCACCATGAGCAGCCTTTCATCAGAGGCTAATGTCTCCCGGAGATCAGCCAGCGCTGCTGTCATGGGGTCTACCTTAATTTGTCTCGTGCACCACCGCAGGGTGCCGTTGTTGGGGCTCGGCACTCCCCTGCCCAAAATGTAGGGCCAAAATCGCTTCTCAAGTGGAGCGCAAACAATATGGGTTTTAAATCCACGCCGTTTACAGTCTTCTAGCATGGACATTGCCGCAAAGTGCAGTGGTGGTAATTCCTGGCGGGTATCTGCATAAAGAACATGCACCTGGCAATCATCAGGCAGATGGACTCGCCCTGTTTTGATCAGGTGAGACAACAGAGTGAGGGTGGCCGACGAATCTTTGCCACCGCTGTAGGCAACGGCAATATGCTTGTGCCCTGGAATATAGGCATTCAAGGATTGTGCAGTGAGTTCAATGGATTCAGTCAAACTCAAGCGCGAGCTGTCGAACAGTGTCTGTTGTTGTCGCATCTATCAAAACTCCTTCTCTTTCAGGCATAATCAATGGTTTTGCTAGCTGAAGCGGTAATTTAATTCTTGGCCTATCCCAATTGTGGCGGCGAGTGTAATCAAGACTGAAATCATCAGGCGGCGGGACAATTTGCAAAAGAGAAGTGATGATATCCTCATGCCGCAAGCTGGCCAAAACAAAGCTCAATTTATAAACCGTGTATTTCCCTGACTTAGATGGCCCCAACGGTACCCCGCTAACCCGCTTTCTAGACCATTGACCTGTATCGTTGTCCCATCGCACCAAGCGCTTCCAAAATTCCGGCTTACCGTAGTAATCGACCGCGAAAGTATGCGGCTCACTGTAGGCGGGTAGGCGTTTGGAGATCATGTCTAACCCCCAAACAAACTATCCAAGTACACCTCGCTCACCTGCGCCTGATTCGCTCCATTTTGCAACAGAAACAGAGAAAGGGCTGCCTGCATAACCCGCTCCTGGCTCCATGCGGGGTGGGTCTCGATATACTCCGTGATTGATGAGTGCAGAGCTTCAGAGATTTCTATGTTTGTGGATATTGTCATCAGATATAGGCTCCTGTCCCTTCTGAACTGCCTTTCACTCTGGTCGTTGTGAATCGCCCCTGATATTTTGCTGGGTTGCCGAATGGTAGTGGTTTGGGCGTGGGCAACCGTTTAGTTGATGATTGTTGAACAATGCCAAGGTAAGTCAGCACTTGTGAATCCCACCACCGGTCATACAGTTCAACCTCACCCGTGGTTCTATCGAAAGGCAGCTGAATTTCATCCCCTTTCTTGTTTCTGTAAGTTCGTGCGATTATCCTAGGGCTTTCCATATCCCATCTCCTTGAGTGTTTTGTGGTGTGCTTTTTTCACTGAGCGTGAAGACTTGCCAAGTTTTTTGATAGGTCCTGACTGATTCGTGATTGAGCGGACCAGCAGGTCGGCAGCTTTGGACTCAGATGGTTGACGCTGGAGTATCTGTTCTAGTCTGTCCATTGCTTGCTCTGTAACCTCATCTTTTCTCGTGAGTGATGTTTTAGTTGAAGTAGATCCACCCTCGCCCCACACCAAATCTCATCAGCGATCGCGGGGCTCAATTGCAATTCGTGGGCCAGCGCATTAAACATCTGGCGGTGAGTTTGGATGGTCGGTGGTGGCTGGTAGCGTGTGATTAGGTTGTCCATTTCGTTGCAGTAACTGCTGTCGTCGTTGGTTCCGTTGCTTGGCTACTGCGATCGCTTCATCTAAGCTGCAATCCGCCAGCAGCAGCGCTCCTGTGATTGTCGTGAAGTCGTACATGGCCGTCTCCTGTATGGTCGAAGATCAGCCTCTGTGATTCTGAAAGTTAGCCAAATAAGTCGTTCATTGCCTCAGTCCGTCCCCGCAGCGTATCGGGGTAGCCATTGGCCTGAACATGTCGCTTAATAGCAGATAGCCGATGTTGCCTGATCCGCTCCTGGGAGAGTCGTTCCAAAAGCAGCTTAGAGTTGAAATCCCCCACGCTGGCATCGATGGCTATCTTGTTAAGCGCTATCCGTAGCTGGTGTTGGTATAAATCGTCAGAGGCTGCTGTCATCCGTCCCACCCCCGAACTACTGTGTTGCGTGGCGTAACGACCACTTTATTCGGGTCGCTCCATGCTTTGATCTGGGGTAGATGCACCGCTTTTCGGATCTGAACTCTGAGTTCACGCACAACAAAGCGCGCAGTGTCTGGGTTATGCATATGTTTCTCCTTTCATCTAAACCAAGGGCCGGGAGAGCGACCCAGACCCATAGCCCGCATTCCACGGGCAAGGCAGGGTGGTACTACTGGGCTTTATTCTTCTACTCGGCTATAGCCATAGCTGATCCTGTCTTGCATGAATTCCTCCAACGCGTCGTTGAGAAGCTCCTCTTTTTTCTTGTCAGAGAAACTATCCCAATTCGATTTCTGAAAACCGAGATCTTCAGGGATGTTCATTATTGTCTTTCTGACCGAAGACGGGGACCCTGTACCCACTTGGAAACGATATCTACCTGCTGGGTATTGTGATTCCATTGCTCATTCCTCCAAAATCACTGTTGCTGAGTCAACGCCCGTTGCTGGGCTCGTCCCGAATTCAGCTTGGCATTGGGTTTTCCCGCTTGTTCCTGCTGGCGTAGTTCTGTTTCGTAACAGTCGGGGTAGAGCAACGCTCGTCCCCCGTAGTCTCGGTACAGCCTGCGCACTGGCCACCACGGGATGTACTCGCTTTGGGCTCCGTATAAGTGCCTCACTTCTCTTCCTCCACAGCCTCAACTGTTACTGAACTCGGCACAATTCCCAGATACTGGATGGCTGCCAAAACGCAAGGGACAGGAATTTCTAGCCATTCATCTGGCTTCTCTACGTCCGGCGTGAGGATGAAGTTCTTTCTGTCAGGAGTCAACTCCATCGCAATTTTCACCTCCTCGCCATCGTGATTCTCTGCCTGTAATTGCACAATCTTCATTAATCCTTCCACAATCTCATTCCTCCCAAAAACTAAAACAACACACCCCAGCGGCGGGGTTTTATGTAGCTAATCTGTCGTGGTTTTCAATCACCAAATCGGGCAAAAAATCTAAAACATCCCACCATTTATCAGGCCCCCAGTAGATCAGGGAGAATCCCAAGCACGGTAATTTGTCTGCGAAAAACTCAATCATGTGGGTCTCAGCGTTGATCGTTGGTCCCGACTCGCCTAGCCCTGGTATCGTGTCAATGAATCCATCTGCCAAAGCGAGCTGCCTAATCTGCTCTAGGGTGAGTGGGCACCGATCTATCAACACATCTCCGTGCCCCTTGATATCAATACTGAAAACAGCCTTACAAATAGGGTCGGGATTAACTAACTTCTCGCAATTGCTAGTTCTCATGCCCGTATAAAGCTGGATAGCGCCCCCTGCTTTTACATGGCCATTCTTCCTTGGGGCTCTAATAGTCTGAACCTTATACCCCTGAGTAACAGGATAAGCAAACTTTTTCTTGAAGTTGTAGGCAACCATCACTTTCACCTAAATAGAATTGCGGGGTTAACCCCCAACCACCACCACCTCAAAGGGCAGCTTCTCCACATCGTCGGGATGCATCAGTCTGCCTCCGGTGGACGATAATTCAGATACTTGATTGCAACAACGGAATACTCTAAGTAGTCTAAAAACGCTTCGGTGACTGACTTGTGCCCGCCGTTAACAGTCCATAGCTCATCGTCGTTGCACCGCGCCATCCACTTGAAGCTGTTGGTGGGCTTGGCGTCGTACTCTTCGATTTTGAGCATTTCAGTTTTAGCTAAAAGCTGCTGAATCATTTCATCTGTCGTCATCAGTCAATACTCACATTGTTAAACGTCTCAGGCTGCTCTTTTGCCGCTGGTCGAACGTGATTGGGCAGCTCGCTAACGAACATCTCAGCCAATCCTTCATCAACAAGCCCTAACTCATCCTGAAGCCGTACCATGAGCTTCGTTGCGTCACGCTGTTGAACCATATGTTGCTCGGCGTAAGCGAGAAGCATTAGCTCAATGTAATCTGATGTGATTTGAACATCATCTCCACTGGACTGATCAGTCTGTTGCCATAGGTCCTTGAGGAAATCTGCATCAAACTTAAGAACTCGGTTGACCTCTCCAGCGCGGGTATTAGGTGTCCGACTTAACATCTCCTCCCGATAAGCTTCAGCTGCATCCTGATCGGCGGCTTCGAATGTATCCACAACTGGCTCTGCTGCGATCGCTTTCTGTTCTAAAACCTCCATCTCCTGAAGGATTGGATCGTTGCTAGTGGATGGCGCGATCGCTTTCTGCTCAACTTCAGCAACAGGCAATTGCCCCGAAACCGTTGCCATGGGTAGCTCTAACGACTGCATATCTTGGAGAATCTTGCGATCGCTTTCTTGCAATAAACCAGCCTGGCCGTTCTCAACCATCTGCAAAATCATTTGACGGCGCATATGGTTTTGCCAGAATTCCAACCACTCGGGATCTTCAGTGATCACGATGGGATAAGCTGTCCCGCGACCATAGCCACCTTTGTAGGCCTTAGCTTTTGAATCATACAGAGGGCGAGAAATATCCTTGGGCACCCGTCGCAGAATAAAAGGCACGTAGTTCCAGGTGTAAGGTGATGGGATTGACGACTTGCTGAGGCTCCCATACTTCTCTTCAAAAGCTCTGAGCTGCTTAGTTACACCAACGACATCATTGATGCCAGTGACCGTCTGCACAATCACTTGCTGCATCCCTGTGACGCCGAACAGCTCGCGAATATAAAACTTCAGGTAACCAGTAGATACACACTGCTTACAGATCACTTCATCCGGACCTTTCAGGCATGGGCGATCGCAGTCTTGGCGATGACGCTTAGGGTAGGGTTTGCCAGCTCTGTAGCCGGTCTTAGTGACAACCTCTTTAGTGATTCGCTCACCGTTACAACGATGTTGCAGGCCCTGAACAGTCACCGCATCGTTCCAGGTTTCAAATACTTTTTCCGTCTCCTCATGAGGGAAAAACACTCGAAGCTCAGTAGGCAGCATCGTTCCATATTTCGCCAGGATCACCTTGTCATATGGCGCAGGAATCTCAAGCCGGAACTTATCTTTAAGGTCTTCGCCTGCCCGATTCTGGGTCTTTTTCTTGCCCTTCCAGGCCTTACCCAACTGGCTGGTCTCAATCGGCGTATCGGCCTTTGTCGTTAATCCTAAAATTGGCATTATTCAGAAATCTCCTATAGTTACGCTTCTGGCAGTTCGCTGTTTTCCAGCAGATATATGTAGTTGTTCTGCTCGTGTACTACCGAACTAAGCGACTCGATCACGTCGCATACAAGCCTGATCAGCTTTTCAGGGTTCTCGCAATCAGGGATCAAGCCTTTAAGTCGAGAGTATTGAACAGCGTCAACAGGGATACTCGTCGGAACCATTGGCAATATTTGACTCACTTCACCACCTCACTGTTCTCGTAAACTTCCTTCAACGCCTCGTAATTCGCTTCTGCTTCTGACTGTGACCCAAACGTGCGATCGCTGTAGAACAAATCAGAGCGCCAGATCCAACGGTTAGCAGCGTCAGTGCTATAAACGGGGTTATCCATTTGTCTCCACCCCCGCAGCAGCAGCCTTCCCAACCGCCTCAGCCGCCAGCACATCAGTGTCGTACTGGCCAATAACCTCATCGCCGGTAGTCGTGGATAGATACGCTGTCCAGTGGCCTTTCTTTGAATACGGCTTGTAGCAAACGCTGCCGATGTATTTAGGGCCGTAGTAAACGTCGTTGCCCTGGATCGCGAGTACGTTCTCTTCCATGATTTCTCTCCTATAGTTTTTCTACTGCACAGGTCTATTTGCGAGATCAACAGCCCGTCCCGTGTACCGCCCAACAATTGGGCACACCGAAATACTGGGGACGACTCTGAATAGTTTTCGAAGCCTGACAGCCGTTTGCTGAGGCTCTGTCTTGCTAGACACTCTTAGCGTATTGGCCAGCAAAGAGCCGTTATAAATGTTGAAAAACTGGTTTTCCATAACTTCTCCAAAAAACAAAATCTCAGAAAAGCCCCAACCAACAAGCTCCCTGGCTGGGGCAAGGCTCTAGGCGACCTTCATTGTCATCAATCCGGTCAGCCCCTTGAAGCTTCCAGGGCAATCAACATCCTGCATCTGCCATTCATAAAGAGACCAGCCTGGAAGGTTGAACTCTAGCCAGCTCTCAATACGTCCCTTAGCCGGAGCCGTCTTGCGAGGGATGATCAGCGTCGCCCTAAACTCGTCGTACCAAGTGCCCTCGCTACGGTTCTCTGGCTGTTCCTCAGAGGGGGTATGCAGGGTCAGATAATAGGTGTCGTTAACGTGAGACTTCATCGCCTCAGAAGCAATAAATATGGGCTCTCCGTCAGAGTCATATCGACTCGGAACAGGGCATTGATCGAGGCATTGGATAAGCGGTGAGACAAATTCGGCTGCACTGGTAGGAATAGCCATTTACTCGCCCTCCACATTCACGTCGGCCCACAAACCCCAGTCCTGAAGCTCATGGCCAGGGTGGGTCTCGTTCAGCCACTTACGCAGAGAAGAGTTCTGCGCTGTTCCGTGGTTGATGTGGAGCCGGAAGATTTGATGTTGGGATTTAACGAAGAGATCCACCACTTTGGTGTGGCTGTTTCTGTAAACGGAAGCGTGGGTTTCGATAGTTGTCATGGTGGTTAAAGAATTGCTGTACTACGAATGAGGCGAATGGGGCCGAAGGAGCCCCCGAGGCTTACTTAATCTCAGCCGCTTCAATAGCCGCTTCTGTCTGAAGGCGATTAGGCCGACCCTCAGGCAAAACCAACAGCCGGTCAACATACCAGCCGTTCTCTTCCCAACAAATGTCGTCATCGGTCTCCCAAACAACAACGCGACCAGAAACCAACACACCATCTTCGGTGTCCTCGGCGGTAAACCAGTCGCCCCAAGTAGCGGCGTCTAACTGGGCTTGAATGTCTGCGGCGGTGATTGTGGCGGGGGTGACTGTGGAGAGTGTCATGGTGTGGCGGGGTGTGTGGCGAATGACTTGTTTTTACTGTAGCTAACTTTCAGGTAATTGTCAGGTACCTGAAGATATATTTTTATTAAGTTTCCGTGAAGCCAATTTATGGTGACTGGAATGTATTGATTTGCCAACAAAGACACGCCAGACATATGCTGCCTGATGGGTTTTATGCTGATATGCCGCCAACTGGACTGCTGATCGGGTGCTGATAGCAAGCAGATACATTGACTCGAATTAATGTCATCAATAACTTTTAAATGCTTACAAGATTTGCTAGCAAACTTAGCTGAAAGGACTTTGATATGAGCTTTAAGGTGAAAAGCTCAAATGCTCTCCAGTCAAGGGGTTGGCGCTTTTATTTTTTGTTGTTCTGCCTGTAAGCCCAAGTATTTCAGTTAGTTATCCACAAGTGCAGATGTTTTATCCACAGGTTTTCCACAGAAATAGCTTATTTATCCACAGGCTCTACCATCTCATTGCTTTGTAGTCTTGCTATCATTTGCCTAGCTATCGCTAAATATCAAAATACCAGACGTGAAAACTAAAGAAAAAGTTGTTGATTATTTAGAGTTGCATCTAGAGGCTTTGCGTAAAAAACGTGAAGAGCTTCACACTGCCTTAGAAAGAACAAGCGCGGCTATTAGCAGCATTTCTGACGTTATTCAGTATTTTGACTCTGACGAAGCTCAGGAAATTGATTCTATGTTGTCAGCTTCATCTGGAGTCTTCGGCCCAGATGATTTGAGGCGACCTCGATACAAAGACATGAGTCTATCTGAGGCGATATCCAAGGTTTTTTGGGAGCAGGAGGATAGAAGAACCCCGCTCAGCATTGAAGAGTTGACGGAAAAATTATATGCAGTCACCTTGACTGATGCACCCACAGTTAAAGCTTGTCGAGCAAGTCTTACAGCAGCACTTTATCGAATGACTAAAAATGGCTCTCCGGAAATAAGTAAGGTCAGAAAAGGCGTCTACAAGTTCAATCCTCAGGCATACGAGGAGCGCATTTTAGGGATCAAATACCATGAAATTAAGTAGCCTCCTAAAGGCTAAAACAGCGGCTAGGCCGCCGCCTAGCCGCTGTAGGAGTTTATATAAACCAGTCAGTGTGGCGAAATTGGTAAACGCGCCCGACTCGCAATCGGGTGGTTCATGGAGTGTCGGCTCCTTGCCTTACGGGTTCAAGTCCCGTCACTGACACGTTATATGGAGGGTACATATAGGTATTCCCTGTGCCCTCCAATATAACTCCATTTTTGGTGGCTTTGATTTTGGCTGTGACATTTTGTAGTTAACTTGGAGATCGCCTTATGGCTAGCAAAAAGTTCATCCGTAGATGCATTAATGAGATCGACATAGCTCAACGTGTTGACAATGGGTTCATCAACGCCACGGCAATGTGTGTAGCTCATAACCTTGATGTTTCTGACTGGTTAGCAACTGATGCAGTTTTTAGGGTTGTTAGTGCCCTTGCTAAGCGTTTAGGGATTCCACCCAATCCGGGGATATCACCGAATTCAGCAAAGACAAGGGTTTCGCGGACATTTCCTGACTTAGTGGTTGCCCGTCGTGGTTCACCTGCTAACGGTGGCGGGACATGGATCCATTACAAATTAGCCGTATCTCTTGCTCAATGGTGCAATGCTGAGTTTGCATTATTGGTCTCTGACTGGGTAGAAAGCTGGATCATTACTCATCAGACGCCCATAACCTCGCAAGAGGCATATCGAGTAGAGTCACGAGACTGTCTTAAAGACGAGGCTAGAAGCCATCTTGTAGGCCAGGTCAAAAGCTATTTGATGACCTTGAAGCGTTATGTGCAAGGTTACCGCGAAGACTACTTTAAGGAGGTTCATAACGCGCTCAATCTGGCTATCACTAGTGAGACAGCTTCTCAAATGCGAAAACGCATTTCAAAGGAGTTGGGTCGAGACATCAAGCAAGGTGAGTTGATTAGAGATTACTTTCCGGCGCAATATCTGCACTACTACATTTCAATGTGCAATGTTGCCGCCAATTTGATCCAGTCGGGCTACGACCCATTGTCAGCAATTGATGAGGCCTCCAGGCTAGCTTTGCCTCCCAACTATGTTGCAAAACCGATAGATCAATTTGAAGGACCGATCAAATCTTTGCGTACAAGACAATCTAGATCTCAAAATATCTTGTTCGCTTAAGCATGCTCGACCTGATCTATGGATTTGCAAATCCATAGATCAGGTCGAGATAGCACTCCTGTGCAATTTGCTTACGAATACTCAGTAGAGATTATGCAAAGGCTGCTTTATCGCCTCAAAACAGCTTTGCTAAAATAAGCGTAAATATGGGCAAATAACAGAGATTAAAAGGACTATTGAGAATCCCATCAACGCCCATAAATATATTCTATTTACGTAAGCTCAATTAGGCTCAAAATCTGACTTCAAGCATACTTCAAGGTGATCTGGTTCACTGATGACAACACAATTCAGTGTGATTTTTATAACAATCAAGACCAGGGCTAAGCATCAGTGCATCTATAGTTTTCATTGACTTTTGCTGGGGAGATTGTCACGGTTAGTGTTGTTGTGTGGACAGGAAATAATTCGAGTCGAGAATGTTACAGCTGCCTTGCTTGAATGGGATCGCGTATGCAAAGGAAAGATTGATGCCGTAATTTATGTCGACGGGCAACTTAGTCCGTGGGCATTTTATCCGCCAATTGCACCAGATGAAGCATTGTCCATTTTGGCCCCAAAATAGCCCTCATGACCTGGGCAACAATTGGGTAGTCCGTATCCTTGATCAGAGTGGAGCCAATAAGCTGAAGCATTACCTTGCGCGCCTGTAGACGGTCGCCTTCTAGTGCTTGGCTGGCAGATTCTACAAATTTCTGCTGACCTTCTAGGGTGCGCAAATCTAGATATTTTTCAAACAGTTCATCTTGTAGCGCTATTGCCAGCCTTGACGGCCTCAGCACACATGAGGAAGCCTGATCTGCGACATCGTCCAGGATTTGTAGGGCTGTCTTTAGGTCGCGTTCTACGACACTTAGGCGGGCTTCCATGGCGGCCACCCTTGTGGCCAACTGATCCACATTACCTATCAGCCCAGCATCAGCAGGCGGCGGAATATCAAGCCAGTAGCACACCTGCTCTATGGATTGCCCCTTGTAGGCTGCCAGCGCCTGTAACTTGTCGGATCTCAAAGAAGCAACTTTCTGATCCCGCCAATCACTGAGCGACTGGGTTGTGATGCCAATTCGTCGCCCTAGCGCACTAAGGCTAAGCCCGCTTTCAACTTCTCGCTTCACCCAGTCCGAAAGCCGCTGACGATTCATTACATCCATAAGATATCTGATAGGGAAATTAACAAAAAATGACCTTCAGGTGACTGACAGTTACCTGAAATTGAGTTATGATTTCGTTAGTTACCTGAGAGGTACCTGACGGTGAACAAAGAAGCCTTATCCAGTTGGGTGAAGGAGCAGATAAAGAATCAGACATGTGCCGCGTTGGGTCGGCGCATTGGTGTGGCAAGCCAGACCATTAGCGAGTGGAGAGACATGAAATGTAATTCTCTTCGTCATGAAAGTGTTTTGGCACTATCGGTTTATCGGAAAGAACAAGTAGCAGCGACCTATGAATGGCTGCAAATGGAGCCTATATCTAGTCCCGCAGTCGACTTGCACGAAGAAGTCGCCGCACTGAAATTGGTGGTTGCGCAGTTACAGGAAGCCCTGGCTGCATGATGCTTGACCCATCAATAAAAATAAATACGTTCTATTGACTCAAATCTATGTTACACGAGGCGCACAAGATGTTGTCCGCAACAAAGAAAGTGTACGACAAACAGAACAAGTTTCCGGTAGGGATGCCAACACTGCGGGGTTTGGGGGTGAGGGGGTGTCGATCCTTTTTCAAGAACATCGCCAACGGGTGGTGGGACTGCAAAGAGGCTACGGCTGATTGGTGGGACTTGTTGGGGCAGGAGAGGGAAGAGGATGATTCAGAGGTGTTCGATATCTTCTGGGTTAAGCCCTTTTTCGGAACACTAGGCAGCCCCCAGCCATTGCCAGAGTATCCAACGCCGTGGAGATTCGCAGCGCTGGAGACTTTGGGCTCTGATTTAGCTGAGTATTTGGGAGGGGAGAGATGTTGATATTTGCGATAGATCCAGGGTCTAAGCAAAGTGGTTACACGATCTGGTCGCCCGAATCTGGTTTCTTCGATTTCGGCAAAGTGCCAAACGAGAAGGTGATCAGCTTATTGAAGTCACCCAATCTACAGGTTGCCGATGTGGTGATCGAGAAGATTACGCTCTACCAACGAGCAGACGAAAATATCCACGATACGGTCCTATGG
>NZ_QXHD01000004.1:693189-698923 GCF_011009555.1 Adonisia turfae CCMR0081
AAAATTAACTGCAACCATCAACCTCAAATACGTGACTGTGAAAGACTTTTATCATTCAAACCTAATGACTAAAAACTGGTATGAGTGACTGTGTTCACGAAGAGATTACTGCTCGTCATTTAAAAAGGGTAGATCTGGCAGACCATCATGGCTTAATGCACTACGCTTAGGGGTTGGCGTTTGCTCATGGGGAATAGGAATTAACGAGGTTTGAATCGGAAACGGCATGGGAATATTTTCGTTGCGAAAACGCTTATGCAGCCGTTTGATAAACTCGTGGCGCACCACCAGATGGTCAAAATATTCGCGAATGCGCAGGTAAACCGTCATGGTGATCGCGAAGTAACCAAATTCTTTAAAGCGAATCCAGGGGTCAGAATTGGGCACGCCTCCAACAACGTCATTCATCACCTCATTGGCGATCTCAAGGGCGACTTGTTCTACTTTCTCTAAATCCGTATCGTAGCTAATACCCACTTCAAGGATAATCAGAGCTTCTTTATCTGGTAGACCATAGTTCTTGAAGACATTATTGAGGATTCGGGTATTGGGTACCACTACCATGTTGTCGCGAATGTCTTGCAGGATAGTGTGCCGCCAGGCAATATCCACCACGTATCCCTCTTCACCAGAATCTAACTGGATAAAGTCCCCAACCCTTAATTTATTAGATGTGGCTAGGTTTAAGCCTGACAGAAAATTAGTTAGGGTACTCTGAAAAGCTAGACCAAGGGAAACACCACCAATACCCAAAGCTGTGAGTAAAGGTGTAATGGCAATGCCAAGGGACTGCAGTGTGATCAGTACACCAAAGGTGAAAATCACAATTTGGGTCAGCATCTCAAATAGAGATGTCAGATTACCTGCCCCTTTTGTCTCAGAAAAGTAGCGGACAAAGCCTACAGATAAACGGGCAACGATTAAGGTACCAGAGGCAATAGCGGCTACTAAGAGACACCTTTGAATTGTGAGAAATAAATTATTGTCAATGGGCAGCGTCAGAATCGCTGCAAAAATACCGCCAATAGTAAACCAAAACAGGATTAATCCTTTGAGGGAGCTGATAATCACATCAGCACCACCCCAACCTATCCTGGAAGAGAGCGCCTGCAGGCGATTTAACCCTTGACGTTCAACAATTATTCCTAGAAAAAACGCACCCAAGATAATGACAATGGGTACGACAACACTAATGATATTGGTAATCGTAATGACGTTTAAGGCTGCACTCACAACAGTTAGCGATTGATTTAATAGAGTTATCTAAACATAGATATTTCATAGATACCGTGATCAATCGCCTTTGGCAAGTTGCACCTACCAGGCATCAACTTACGCCAGAAAAGCTTGGCTGGCTAGGGAGTCAGACGTTAGACGTTAGTGAAGTCCTGACGTCTGACGATTGAATTCTATCCTTGGGAAAACTTCCCGCTCTGCCTTGATACCACCCCGCAGTCGAATCTAAGCTAAAAATTCAGGATTGCGCTTTCTAATGATGCCAACCATCATCGGACTCATAACTGTGAAGATGGTGATCACTAGGACGATCAGATGCTGATCCCATGTTATGCGAGCCATGTAATCCCAGGTAGCCGCTCGGCCTAACTCAAATCGTCCTAAGGCAACGTAGGTGACGTTACAGATAAATGATGTCCAAAAGTCAAAAAGAATAGCGAGTATCCAGGCAAGTCTTAGCAGGTAAATTTCACGCTGTTTGCCTTGATTATGTCCCCATATAGGACGAGTCGAGAAATTAAAGGCCCCTGCAATTAAAGTACCGACTAGACTTAAGCCAATGGCAATGAAATGAATACCATTTAGAATGAGCAGGCTCCCTAAAAATGTAGTGAGCAAATCCCAGACCATACTGACGCGAAAGGCGCTAATCAGGACAATCCGAGGTAAACCTACATGGACATTGAGTCTGGGTTTTACATCAGGTCTCATAAGCGTGCTTGATGGATGCCACCTGTGTCTGAGCAATAATTTCACGCTAGTGGAGAAAGTTGAGGAAATTATGAAGAACCTTACTCCCAAACTCGGTTTAAGCCTGGTTCGGGAGTAATTTCACCATTTACCCTCTAGTTTGGGCGACCTGGCGTGTTTCTTGTTCTTGATGCGCCTTTGTTGACGTAGATGACTTAGGTCGATTGACGAAAACAGCACAGGGAGCTCGATGGCTGACGTAGTAGCTGACACTACCCACTAGTAACTCTTTAAGCCCTGACAATCCGCGACAGCCCATGACAATCAGATCGGCAGGCCAATCATTAGCGACTTCACAGATCTGCTGCCCCGTGCGTCCCTGCATGACATCACAAATGGCTTCAATGCCTTCAGTTTCCAGTTCTTCAACATAGAGTTGTAAGGTTTGCCACCAGCCACTGACAAATTTGTTCCATTCCTGCTGGTACTCTGCAAATAGGAGCTCACTATGTTGGGATATGTATTGACTATCGCTAAAAATCAGCTTTTGAGGCAAACCTGGTTCATCTTCGTCAATGACGTGAAGTAGCCTGAGTTCAGCCTGATGTAGCTTTGCCAGTTCAATGGCAGTTTTCATTGCCTTTTGAGCCATTTCTGACTTGTCCAGCGCCACCAAAATCTGCTTGGGCCCCTCGCTGGATGCTGTGTCAGTCTGCTCATTTTTGCGAGCAATCGGAATATCCTTAACGGGTTGTTGCTTAGCATGTACGACTAAAACGGAGCAGGGAGCATGGTGCAACACATAGTTGCTAACGCTGCCAATTAGAAATTCACTCATTCCCGATAGGCCACGACTGCCTACAATAATTAAGTCGGCCTCCCAGGTTTGTGCGACTTCACACAATCGTGCGCCTGGATTGCCATACAGTAGGGTGCCCGATGCTTCTATGCCATAATTTTGGGCATCGGCAATCTGCTGATTCAGTAAAGCTTGCGAATGATCTACAAACTGATTCCAGGCAACTTGGTAGGATTCCACTACGGTGGCGCTAACGCTGGGGTATAGAGGTCCGCCAAAATAACCACTAAATTTTGGCGCGCCTGGTTCGCTATCTACTAAAACATGAACGAGTTTTAGCTCTGCATTGTAGCTAAGTGCAGATGCGATCGCCTTTTGTAAGGCCCTCAACCCTAAATCAGAACTATCCAAGCCAACCACAATTTTGCGAATCATTCGCTTTCTCCTGATATATTGTTGGATCAACAAATGTGGAAGATTTTTATCTCTTCCTTCTTGATCGTAACAAAACAAGTTGAGGAACTTATGAGGAGTAGCAAAGACTGGTTGGGCCATTGGGCAACGTTACTCTTCCCCATATTTTCTTTAGATTGTCGGTCTATATTAGGAGACTTTATATCTAGTATTATCCATGCCTCTCTATCATTGGGCTATCTATGATTGAGAAGTTCCTGGCTCAACACTGATTGACCCACCCTTGCGATTATGTGGCAGTGCAAAGAGCTTGAGGACCCACCGCACCCTAGGTGCCAATGCGACGCCAAGGTTTAAATGCATTGTCAATGTCGTACAACGCTGGAGCTAGCGTGGGAAAATGGCGCTGTAGAACAGTTACCATTGTGTTGTTGGCAATCCAGTCTAAGCCCAGCTGGGTATAAACTTCAGCCCGATAATCTTTAGTAAAGAACCGATCGCTTTTCAGGCGGCGAGAGGCCATGAGGATAAACACGCGGAAGGCGGTATCGCTAAAGCCAAAGCCTTCAGGTTTATCTTCAGCAAACAGACCGACCATCAGGTCTACGCTGTTGATGTCGTTGTAGTAGACTCGGCGCATTTCTTCGACCCATTGTTTGTTGCTGCTAATTTCCTCAAAGGATTTCACACGAGTTCTACCAATAAGCTCTCGGAACCGGTTGTAGCGGGGCACTCCCCGTTCGCGATCGCGTAAAATATCCACCGCTGCCAGATCGAAGACCTCACCATTGTCTCGCACCAACTGCTGCAAGGAACGCGGATAGTTATGAAGGCTAATTTCACCAGGATGGGCGATACCAAACGAATAGTATAGATCCGGCATAGGGATTGATTCTAACAATGTCCGACTGCGTTTGCCTGAGATTTGGAAAAAGTCGGCGGCTTGTAATGGCCGATTATTATCTAGAGAATAAAACTGGAATTCATCAGGAATCAGCGGGTGCATGCGATACACAGACGCAAATTCCTCAGTTAAATAGTAGGGTGCGGTGTGGTGGTCCGTCTCAGCCCCCACAATCCCCGACAACAAATCAGTGAGTTCTCCTTCACCGACGCTGCCTAAAACTTGCTTCAGGTCTTCTCCCAGGAAACCAGACCAGTTCACATTCAGCGCAATATCCGTTGCCGGTAGAGGTAAAATCGCAGGTGTCCACTCAACGGTGTGGATTTTTGCCATTAGTGCTGCATTGATCAACCGGGCATGGTTGAAGAGAACATCGTCGGACCAATGGGAATATTCTTGTTTTAGGTGATCGCAAATAGCGTTGTGTTCTTTGGTGAACACAGTGTGCAACATGGATAATCCAATCCACCAGTTATCGTTAAAACCGGTGACATCTAGGCCAGTCTCGGGATCCACAGGTAACAGACCGTCATCCTGAATAGTAAGTTTGCCATGGACGTGCGATCGCAATTTATCCACCGTTTCCGGGTCGCTGCCATAGATCTGAGAGCCATCCCACCAGTGGGTGACCGTATTGATAAACGTTTTGGGTCTGGCACCGTCCGGTCGAGACTTGTCTGCCAGCGTCTTGCCAACGGCCATGGGGCGATGCTCCTCTGGCCACGGATCATTGGGCTCCAAAGGAATTTCCAGCTTATCGTCAGGCTCGTTATCACCGTGGGAAAACCAATCATGGTTTTCAAACTGAATCCAGGCCGCAGCCAACAGATTAAGAATGGTGGCAGGCTGAAAGCGATCGCGCGTCATCAATATGCGACTGACCTCACGTGGATTTGGCGTCATCAGCTTAGGGGCTGCTTCTGCTTCAACGGCACCCAGAGCAACATTACGGCCAAAACGGGTGCCCGCCATACCCATTTGGGGCTGTTGCAAATCATTAAAGCTGCCGTCTACTGTACGAGCAGTTAGGTGACTCCCATCAGAGCTGGGGTGAGGTTTGGGCAATTCACCACTATCAGGCAGCTGAGATGTATCGTGGAGATTTTTCTCCCTAAGATCATTGCGAAGCTTTAATAACTGCAACAACGCCAGCGGAGTCGGCAGTTTGTGCCAAAAATTATCAAACATAACAATAGTCTCCAGTCGTCGAGGGGGCTAACAGTAATTGCGCTCGGATTGCTCTTGAATTGACCTTAAGGATGCTGATGGTGAATCAAGCTGAATATTCTCGTATTTCCTCAAGGTGATTATTTAAATGCATCACATGGGCACGGATATAGTCTTGTTTTGATAGGTCTCCATAGGTAAAATGAGGAGCCAGGGAATCTGTGTAGTTGTCAAAATCAATGTAAGCTTTTTTTAAGCGAGCCAAAGCTTTTTTGAGATTGCCATGTGCTTCCAATTCTGGGGCACCAGGAATGGGTTCATCTAAGGGATGCTGCATGGCACCGAGGGCGGAAAAAAGGGTGAAAGCTAGCTTACCAACCGTGGCTTTGTAGATTTCAGGTTGTTGTATGGGATATCCCACCATGGAACATTCAACACTCTGGGCACAGTGGGTCAAAATTGCATAGGGTTGCCATGCTCCTGTACTGTGTAGAGGTCGATTGCTAAGGCTTGCTATAGTTTCT
>NZ_QXHD01000004.1:698933-710858 GCF_011009555.1 Adonisia turfae CCMR0081
CTGGCGTTGTCGTTGGCATCAGCTGTTTGCTCTTCGGGCTATTGCAACTGCCCCAGCCCCAGGCCCAAGCCTTTAGCTTGTTAGATGGACCTGCACCGCAAACTCCAGCTGACCGTTTAACCCTGGTCAAACAGTCAGAAACTATTCGCAAGGGGCTAGTACACGGCTATCTGTTCCGCTATCGCTATCTCGGTACTGCTGAAGAAAGCAATCAGCTGAGGGAAATGTATAAGGCGGTTTTTGATATGCCGGAAACCGATGCTCAGGTATTCCAAGACTTTCATAATGGGCTGCTGTCACCGTTTTTATATAAAGGCGATCGCAACGATGATGCCAAAGCAGAAGCGCTCTACACCAGCTTCTTCGATACGTCCATTCAAAAGGCAGAACGCACCGAAATTCGCAGCGCCCTCCAAGCAACCGCCAATCGTGACGAAACCCAAGCTGGTGTGCTGAACTTAGACCAAAAGGTCATTCGCCTGGCAGAACAGACGGTCACTGTAAAAGAAAACGGCGACTGGGCTGAACTTGAAGTTTACGAGCAATACGAAAACAAAACCGCTGATGCCCAAGAGATCTTCTACAGCTTCTCATTACCGGAAAGTGCCACCATTACGGGTCTCTGGTTGGCCGAAGCGAAAGATGGTTCTCGCTTTCCCTTCACCGTATCGCCCCGTGGTGCTGCCCAACAGGTCTATAAAGGTGAAGTTGAACGGGCAGAAACCCAACGGGCAGAAGACCCGGCATTACTGGAACAAGTTGGTCCCCGTCAATATCGTCTGCGTGTCTTTCCGATTCCTGCTGCCGTATCTACAAAAGAACCTGGTGAGCTACACCTATGGATGACCTATCAGGTACTCCAGCAAGACGGTGCCTGGCCTTTGCCCCAGCTCACCGAAAAACGCAATATCTTCTGGACTGACAAAACTATTCATCAGCGGCGGGGCAAAAACGTTCTGGTGAGTGAAGATACCTGGTTTGAACCCACCCTTCAGGCTAGGAAGAAGGCCAAACCCACGGCTCACCAGGTGCAGCTAGCGGAAGGCTATCAGGTTACGGCAACACCGGTAGCCAAAACTGTCGTACCAGGCGGAAAAAGAATCGCGGCTATCTTAGACACTTCCTACAGTATGGATAACGGTGCCCATGCTGAAGCCTTGCAACAGCTTGAAACGCTCCAAAAGCAAAACACCATAGACTTTTATCGGACAACAGCCACTGGGGAGACCTTGACACCTAGCGACGATCTCAACTCCTTGGACCTGATTGTTCCCTACGGCAGTCTGCAACCGGCAGAGATGCTGCAACAGTTTGAGGCACAGCGCCTACCAAAAACTTACGACGCTATCTTGTTGCTGACCGATGCAGGCAGCTACGAGCTAACGGAAGAGGAGTTTGAACTGCCCAAACTGTCTGCGCCACTGTGGTTAGTGCACATGGGCCATCAGCTACCCTCTGCCTATGACGACAAACTGTTAGAGGCCATCCAAGCAAGCGGTGGCGGCGTGACCACCGATGTTACCGCTGTACTACAGCGTTTAGACAAAAATGTGATCGATGGTTATGAATGGTCTGTAACAGCCAGTGATGGCACTGATCAGACAGATGAGTTTGCCCCTGTGGCTGCACGGCAGATGATTCTACAGCGCAGTCGTACGGCGGATATGACCCAGTTGGAGAATTTGGATAGGGTACACGCTGTTGCAAAACGGACTCAAATCGTGACGCCTTATTCTTCCATGCTCGTCCTGGTTAACGACCGTCAGCGAGAGCTGCTGCGCCAGGCTGAGGCGGCAGCTGACCGCTTTGACCGTGAAGTGGAGGATGGTCAGGATGCTCTGACGGATCCGTCTAACCCGCTAAATTCGGTATCTGTGCCTGAGCCGGGTTCGGTAGTGGGCATGGGTATTATTGCTGCTGGGTTGATTTTGGTGAAGCGCAAGCAATCGACTAGTCAATAGCACCAAGGAACGATTGTGTGGTCTAGCCACGTCTTGACGATTAAGGTCTTGAAAATGGCGATTGAGATCGCATGAAATCTCATTCATTCACTAGCGCACATTTACCAACCCATGGAGTTCCCCTATGAGTCGCCCCCCTCACAATTCAATACAGAGCCCAAAATCACAAACTATCGCTGATACCATTGTCCAACGGTTGAATCAGCTGCCTTTGCAACGCCAGCATCAGGTTTTGGATTTTGTGGAGTTTCTGCTACAGCGCCATAAGCTAGACAAAGCAGTTGAACCGTTTAATGATGGCGTTGAGGAAGATTTGACCATCTGGGAAGCAGCTGAAGATGAAGATTGGCTTGCTTTAGAGGCTCAACTCAGTGTTCAGAAGGACAAATAGGCGTTGACAGGTATTAGGAACTTATGGGTATTCGGTCTACTCTGGTGAGGCTGACTATCCCAATACTGACGTTCTATGCCGATTATTCGTGTTGAGATTTTGCCTGGTAGAACCGTTGAGCAAAAACGGGAACTGGTTGAGGTGTTGACTCGCGAGACCTCTCGCATTGCGGGCTGTAGTGAGCAGTCTATATATGTTGTTATTGAGGATGTGAAGAAGGAGAATTGGGGTGTTGGTGGGGAGCTATGTTCGGATAAGTTTCCTGATTAATAGAAGCGCCGGGCTTCGACTCCGCTCAGCCCTCGGATGATGACTCGACTCCGCTTAGCCCTCGGAGTATGACTCGACTCCGCTTAGCCCTCGAGTGTCGACGTTGACTGAGCGGAGTCGAAGTCAACGTTCCACAACTCCTTATTCCTGCCATAATACTAAGGTTTTACTCGACCTTTTTAGCGCACCCATGGCGACCTTCTTACTTGAAGTCGGTACTGAAGACCTCCCAGCTAGTTTTGTTAGCGATGCTCTTGAACAATGGAAAGCGAAGATTCCTGCGGAGTTGGAGGAGCAGTTGCTTAGTCCGGAGAGCATTGAGCTCTATGGCACGCCACGGCGGTTGGCATTAGTGCTGAACGGGATACCTGAGCGTCAGCCTGACCGTGAAGAGGAGGCTAAAGGTCCGTCTGTGAAGGCTGCTTTTAAGGATGGGAAACCGACTAAGGCAGCTGAGGGGTTTGCTCGCTCCCGTGGTGTCAGCATCGATGATTTTGAGATTCGTGAAACTAAAAAGGGTGAGTTTATTTTTGTCACTCAGAAAATTGCTGGGCGGGCGGCTACTGAAATTCTGACTGAGTTGATTCCTCAATGGATCCTGGGTCTAGAAGGTAAGCGGTTTATGCGTTGGGGTGATGGTGATCTGAAGTTTCCTCGTCCAGTGCGCTGGTTGGTGACGCTGATGGATGACCAGGTGCTGCCGATTACGCTGACGAATGGGTCTGAAACGTGTCGTAGCGATCGCACCTCCCAAGGCCACCGCGTCCTCCATCCCGAACCGATTACGCTACAGAGCGCCAGCGGCTACGTTGACGCCATGAAGTCCATCTATGTCGATGTAGACCCTGAAGAACGCCGCCAGAAAATTGTTGAGCAGGTGGGAAAGGCGGCCAAGTCGATCAAGGGCGAAGCCATCGTCAACCCAGAGCTGCTGAACGAGGTGATTAACCTGGTGGAGTGGCCCACTGCCATCGTTGGCACATACGATGATGAGTTTCTAGAACTGCCCTCTGAAGTGGCCATTACTGAAATGGAAAGCCACCAGCGCTATTTTCCACTTAAGTCTGGTGCTCGCCTGCTACCGAATTTCATCACCATTTCTAACGGTGACCCAGAGAAATCAGCCATTATCGCTGAGGGTAATGCTCGGGTGATTCGTGCCCGTCTTTCAGACGGGATGTTTTTCTTTAATGCAGACCGTACTCAAACCCTGGCGGACTACCTGCCTAAGTTGGAGATGGTTACCTTTGAGGAACGGCTGGGTTCCGTGCGCCAGAAGGTGGACAGAATTGTCGGGGTGGCAGGTGCGATCTCAACCCAACTCAACCTGGACGCTACCCAAACCGAGCTTGCCAATCGGGCTGCCCTGCTCTGTAAAGCCGACCTCGTCACCCAAATGGTGGGCGAGTTTCCTGAGCTGCAAGGCATCATGGGCGAAAAATATGCCCGCCACAGCCAAGAACCAGACGCCGTTGCCACGGCTATTTCTGAGCATTACCTACCCAAAGGTGCAGGGGACAGCCTGCCCCAGACTTTAACCGGTCAGGTGGTGGGCCTCGCCGACCGAATTGACACCCTGGTAAGCATTTTCAGCCTGGGCATGAAGCCAACTGGGTCTTCCGACCCATTTGCCCTGCGTCGTGCCGCTAACGCTGTTGTCCATATCATTTGGGCGGGTGAGCTGAGTCTAAACCTGAGTACATTGCTCACAGATGTGATTGCCAGCTTTGCTGCCGACCGTGATGGCGTCAATGTCGATGAGCTGCAGCACGAGCTAGAGGATTTCTTTGCCCAGCGTGTACAGACCCTACTGCAAGACGATGAGGCCATTGACTACGACTTGGTCAATGCCGTCGTCGGTGATGGGGACCTTGACTACCGTCAGCGCATGCTGAGCAGCCTTCTCGATGCTCGCGCTCGCGCCCGTTTCCTTGAGGAAATCCGCACCAATAGCACCCTCGCCAGCGTCTACGAAACTGTAAACCGGGCGTCTAAGCTAGCCACCAAGGGCGACCTAGACACCGCTACTCTGGACCCCGCAGGTGTTGTTGATGCCAGCCTTTTCCAATCTCCTTCCGAGACAGCCTTCCACGAAAGTCTGCAACAGTTAGTGCCCCAAACCCAAGCTGCTCAGGCAGAGCGTGACTATCAAAAGTTAATTGACGGTCTTAAGAAAGCGGCTCCGGTGGTGGCTGAGTTCTTTGATGGTCCCAATAGCGTACTGGTTATGGATGATGACGCTGCCATTCGCCAAAATCGACTGAATTTGCTGAGTCTACTGCGCAACCATGCCAGGGTACTGGCGGATTTTGGGGCGATTGTTAAAGGCTAGGGAATAGGGACAGGGAGGGGAGTGATTCCCAGTGAACAGGCTTCACAGAACTAAATCTGCTTCATAAGTTTTAGGGACGCATATCCTAGTTAATGTAGGCAACGTTGAACTGTAACGCTTTAGCAGATTAGAGCAGGGCCAAAAAATTTCCTTTATTCTTTACGGCCCACTCTCTACTGCCCACTCTTCCATCTAATCTGCTACATTTACTGACTTGAGATAGCAGGGAATCAACCATGGAATCAGCCAAGCTAGGTCAGTCCGAATCGCAGCCCATTGCCTATGTCATCGGCCTAGGGCTGTCTGGCGTGGCTGCAGCCCGGTTATTGAAAAAAGAAGGTTGGCACGTTGTGGTTAGCGATCGCAACAATGGCGAACGCCAGCTTGCCCAACAGGAGACATTGACCGCTGAAGGCATTGACGTCAAACTGGGTCACACATTCCCTGGCGATGATCCAATGGATCTGGCAGTCGCCAGCCCAGGTGTCCCCTGGGATGCACCTGGGCTAATGAAGGCTAGAGAAAACGGCATTATCACCATTGGTGAAATGGAGTTAGCCTGGCGGGCTCTGAGCCATTTGCCATGGCTTGGTATTACTGGCACCAATGGTAAAACGACCACCACCGAACTTGTCGCAGCCATTTTCAAAGCCGCCAAACTAAATGCCCCAGCCTGTGGCAACATTGGCTACGCGGCCTGTCAGGTTGCCCTCGATCCAGAACCTGACTGGGTACTGGCAGAACTCAGCAGTTATCAAATCGAAGCCTCCATTGGTCCTAAACCTAAAATTGGTGTTTGGACCACATTTACCCCCGACCACCTGAGCCGCCACAAAACCATTGAGAACTACTATGGGATTAAAGCTTCTCTATTAGAACGCAGCGAAAAGCGCGTTCTCAATGGTGACGATCCTTGCCTGCGAGAAACCCTGGCCAATCGTTGGGAAAATAGCTATTGGACAAGCATTGATGGTCCCAATGCCATCATGCCCTTAGTTCCCAGTACCTACATTGACCAACAAGGCTGGGTGATCCATGAAGATGAGAGAATTCTTGCTGTAGATAGCCTCAAAATGGTAGGTCGTCACAATCTGCAAAATCTTTTGATGGCTGTTGCGGCTGCCAAGCTTGCGGATATTCCCAATGAGGCCATAGCAAGTGCGATCGCAAACTTCTCTGGTGTCGCCCACCGGCTAGAATACATCACCACCTGGGAAGGTATAGATTTTATCAATGACAGCAAGGCTACCAACTACGATGCGGCAGAGGTAGGTCTCAGCTCTGTTAATAGTCCCGTCATCTTGATTGCAGGCGGTGCAGCCAAAGCAGGAGACGACACAGCTTGGCTAGAACGCATCCAGGAAAAAGTGGTTCAGGTGCTCCTCATTGGTGATGCCGCACCTCAGTTTAGCCAGCGTTTAATTGATGTCGGCTACGGTCGCTTTGAAGACGTTGGCACCATGGAAAATGCGGTGCAACGTAGTAAAGAAATTGCACTGGGCCTCAAGGCAAAAGTTGTTTTACTGTCTCCCGCTTGCGCAAGCTTTGACCAATATACAAATTTTGAAGCCCGTGGCGATGACTTCAGAAATCAATGCGAGAGATTTTTGAAATAACAGAACAACAATTTACACCCCGTGTAGGGACGTTCCATGAAACGCCCCTACACGAGATTAATTTAATCGTCTGGGTCGTTTACCTGCATCAAGGCTATGATCGCCCCTTGCGGATCTTTCACCGTTGTAAAACGCCCCGGTTCAATATCGATGGGGTCCATCAAGGCTTCTCCACCCAAACGATTCACAATTGCTAGAGATTCATCTAGGTCAACAACATTAAAATACACCGCCCAAGTCGAAGGAATCTCTGGAGGCAGCTTTGCCTTATCCATGTCAAACATGCCACAGTTATCGTGGCCCTTCACCTTAGTTGAAATGTAATTGGGTGGTTTTTCATCCACCTCAAGATCCCAGCCAAAAACAGCCTTATAAAATTCCGCTGCTTTCTCTGCCCCTCGGGTTTGCAGTTCTGTCCAACAGAAGGTGTTGACCTCATTGACCAGACCGGCACCATAAAAGTCTTTGGCTTGCCAAAGACCCACAATGGCTCCCGTCGGGTCTTTCACCATGGCCATCCTACCTGAGTCCATAATGTCACAGATGGGCATTTCAACTGTGCCACCATGGTCTTGCCAACTTTTTACAGTTGCCTCTATATCATGGGCTGTGATGTAACTACTCCAATGGGGCGGGACCTGTTGCATATTATCGGGTCTGGCAAACAGCGCGGCTACAGGGCGCTCACCCTTGAATGCCATGGAATACACACCACCTGTGTCCACCGGCATATCTTGAAACTTCCAGGAAAACAATTCTGTGTAGAACTGTTTAGCAGCTTCCTGGTCGGTGGTCATCAAATCGACCCAGCTGAATACACCATTCTCGTAACTGTCTCTGATACCCATAAGTGTCGTCTCCGGACTCAAGACAATACAAATATACTAATCATAATTCAAGCAAGTGGCTAGGTCCCCACATTACAAAATGTAGAGGCGTTGCATGCAACGCCCCTATATATAAGGCAACGCCTCTACTAGGGCTGATGGTGCTCATGCCAATGCTGCGCAATCTCCACCCGCCGACATACCCAGACGTCTGGGTGCTGCATCACATAGTCCAAAAATCTTCCGAGAGCAGCAGCCCGTCCCGGTCGCCCTGACAATCGACAGTGTAGTCCTACACTCATCATTTTGGGTGCCGTCTCCCCTTCGGCATAAAGCACATCAAACGCATCCTTTAGATACGTAAAAAACTGATCGCCCGAGTTAAACCCCTGATAGGTGGCAAACCGCATATCGTTGTTATCCAAGGTGTAAGGAATCACCAGATGGGGACGACCATAGTCCTGATTCCAGTAAGGCAGATCGTCTGCATAGCTATCAGCATCATAGAGAAAGCCCCCTGTTTCCACCACCAGACGCCGGGTATTCGGGCTCAGTCGACCTTGATAAAAGCCTAGGGGACGGCTACCGATAACCTGAGTGTGAATTTCAATGGCTTTGCGAATATGTGCCCGTTCAGTGTCTTCGCCCACATATTGATAATCAATCCAACGATAGCCATGGCTGGCCACTTCCCAGCCTGCCTCCACCATGGCTTTGCCAGCGGTAGGATTACGCTCCAGGGCCATCGCCACCGCATAGACCGTCACCGGCAGGTTGCGCTGGGTAAACAACCGATGCAATCGCCAAAATCCCGCACGACTGCCATACTCATACATGGATTCCATGTTGATATTGCGCACCCCTGGTAGTGGAGCTGCCCCCACGGTTTCAGATAGAAAAGCTTCAGAGGCTGGATCGCCATGCAGGATACAGTTTTCGCCTCCTTCTTCATAAT
The DNA here is from genome assembly GCF_011009555.1 of Adonisia turfae CCMR0081. Taxonomy (GTDB): domain Bacteria; phylum Cyanobacteriota; class Cyanobacteriia; order Phormidesmidales; family Phormidesmidaceae; genus Leptothoe; species Leptothoe turfae. The sequence goes on from NZ_QXHD01000004.1 coordinate 707,286, forward strand.
TGATAACAAACTGTAGCGCTAGTCGAGCGTTATTGGGCCATTGAGGATGGGGAGGATTTTGACCATAGCCAATGAGATCACGGGGATAGCCAGCAGACATATAGCAGCAAACCTCGATAGTGAATAAAGGTTAGCCAGAATATTAGCGTAAGGAGAAAGTAGAAACGGATTCTGTATAGATTGTGTACGCAGGCAACCGGGCAACAAAGCCCATAAAGATTCCGTGGTGGTGTCCCAGATTGCATGGCAAAAGGAATATCCTATGGCAGTGTTTAGAAGCAACGCCCCGAGGAAACCCCTATGAGTACTATTACGACTGAAAAACAGCAGTATTTAACCTATTTATTGACTGATGGCGATTCCCAGGTGGCTGTAGTACCAGAGCGTGGGGGCATCGTCACTAGCTGGCAAATCCAGGGAAAAGAGGTCTTCTATCTAGATACAGAACGATTCAAAGATCCTAACCTCTCGGTGCGAGGTGGTATTCCATTACTATTTCCCATTTGCGGCAACCTGGTAGACGACACCTATACCCTTGCAGGCGAAACCTACATGCTTAAGCAGCATGGCTTTGGCCGCACATCGCCGTGGGAAGTAACCCAAAAATCCACCGATGATGGAGCTAGTTTAACCATCACGCTCAAAAGCAACGATGAGACTCGCGCTGTTTATCCTTTTGATTTCCAGTTAGACTTTATTTACACCCTTAAAGGCAATACATTGGAGCAGCGTTTCCGTCACACAAATTTGTCTGGCCAGCCCATGCCTTTTTCGACGGGCACTCACCCATATTTTGCAGTAGCCGATAAGACCAAGCTCGTCTTCGAAATCCCGTCTACCGATTATAAAATCAAGGGTGGTAGAGATGTATTTGCTTATAATGATCGATTTGATTTTGATCAAGAAGAGATTGACTTTGCTTTCATTAATCTTGAAGGACAAACAGCCACTGTAAAAGATGGTGATACTACATTAACCATCTCCTATGACGAGAATTATTCCACCCTGGTTTTCTGGACCGTAAAAGGAAAAGATTTTTATTGTCTAGAGCCTTGGAGTGGTCCTCGCAATGCTATCAATACCGGCGACTTTTTGCTAAGTGCAGCCCCCCAAGAAACTGTGGAAACTGTGATTTCTATGACCATTAGCTAGAGGGTATCAGGCGTTAGGGGTCAGAGTTCTAGTAGCTCACTGAACCCTGACCCCTAACGCCTAAGTCTGCAAGCTGCCATCTGACACCCATCCGAATTCATTAAACCTGATTAAAATGGACCATTCTGTAGGGGCACTCCCTTGTGGATGCCCTGCGATACCGAGCGCTATCAGTCAGGATTTTGTATGAGAGAAAATTGTAATTGGTGACAGTCGTTATCAGCAGTACTCAGCTTAATTGCCTGGTGTAATAGGAGCTAGGTGAATAGCCCGGTTAACGCTTGCTTTATGCTCAAAGGGTGTGAATGTTCTAACCATCTGTCTTGCAACTGAAGAGTATTTAAGCAACGTTTCATCTACGCTATGGAGATCCATGATATAGACCTTATTGCCTAGCTGTCGGGCAATGCGTTCCCCTTTTACCGGCTTACCCCTATTATCATTGCCGTACCAAGCTTTGCACACAAAGCCTTCGGGTGGAGGAGTGCAAGCACTACCATCGCGGTATCGAACATGTTTAAAGTCGGGTACATCTTTTAGGACATATTCGCTGAATTCATCTGTTGGTATAGGACTTTGAATAGTTGTTACATTAATTGTCCCCGTAAAATGACCATCTAATGATTTAAAAACTACTTTGTCTATGGTGTCAGATTTAATCTCTTCCACTGTGTAAGATTTGGGAATGACGACTTGATATAAGTTGTGAGGGTGATTATAAAGCGTTGAAGAATTAGATATTAGTTGTGGATTGCCTATGGGTGATTCGGTATCGGGAATTTGAGCATCACGATCCTGGGTATCGGGAATCTCAATAGTGGGGATATCAGGATTATTGATAGTTGGGTTAGAAGAGACGTTTGTGAATAGTGCGATCGCACCAACGATAACCCCAACGCCTGCAATACTCCCCATTAACCACAGAAAGTTAATCGACTTAGACTGTGGTTTCTCCTCAGGAGACAATAACGGTGAGATTTGCTGAACTACAGGTGCTGGTTCAGGCTGAGGGGCTGGCGTTGGTTCAGGTGAGGGGGCAAATTTTGCCTCTATCGGCGCTACATCCACATTTTCTAACCCTAAGACCTGTTTAAACCGATCGAGTTCGCTACGGGTTATTTGGGTAATCGGCTGCTGCTTTTGAACGGCTTGAGTAAACGCAGTTTCATATTGCTGCAAACGTTGTTGATATTCCTGATAAGGATGCAGGACTTCTGCCTCAATGGTGGCCGCCTCATCAGCTGAAATGCCCAACTGCTTTTGTAAGACATTAAGGGTGGAGCGACCAATGGCTGAGATCTCACCACGGCTAGCAAACTGTTCTATTTCTTTGCGATAGCGCAGTTTAGGATCATTTATCGGTGCTTGAGCCACATGAATTTTAAACCCTTCTTCTACGATGTAGATTTTGGGCCTCATTGCTGGAGCGGCTTCTTGCACCTTGGCGCTGGCATATTCATGGAGCTCATCAATGGAGATAAACCCATCATTGTCAGTGTCGGCTGCACCAGTTTGAATGCCTTCGATAATAAATCGGGTATAAACCGATAGGGTTTCTTGATCTTGTTCAAAGGAATATTGTGTTGAAGAAGAAGACGTGAGAACGGCCCGACCTTCTCCACCTAGCTGGGTTTGCAGGTCAACCGTATCATCACTTTTAGTCTGCATCCCTTCCGCAAAGGCCCCACTAAAGCAACAGTCTAAAATAATGACTTGCCGTTTACAGCGGCTATTGTCCATGATGTCGTGGAGAAAGCTAGCTGGCACTGCCGTGGCTTTCACCAGCTCGCCCCTAGCATTTTTACGGGTTAGACGGGTAGCAAAATACAAGCGGCCCCTATCGTCTTTAATGCCATGGCCCGAAAAAAAGACTAATGCCAAGTCTTCTTTTTTTCGGCCTGAAAAAATAACTTCAACCGCTTCCTGTAACTCTAGGGGGTCAGGGTTTTCAAGGACCTGAATTTCATCAAAATTGCCTTGCTGCTCCAGGACTTGTTTCATGGCAGCAGCATCCTTAACAGCGCCAGGGAGAGGGGCCAAGCCAGCTTGATACTCACTGACACCTACAATTAAAGCGACCTTAGCCATACTTACGCTCTCTCCCTATGTGATGCTAGCCATTAGGCTGCAATGAATGCCTGAGCCTGTTGAATAGCAGCTTCTAAGTCGGCCCGATTGCTGGCACTGACCTTGAGCTTTTTACCGTTGCCTTCTACCTCCAGCTCAATAGTCTTTCCACCTAGACGGTCGCGCAGAAATTCGAAGGCTTGTTTAGCATTGGCTGCATTGACTTCAGCGGTGAGGACACCCACTAAAAAGCCACCCAAAGACTTATTCCCAATGGGTGGGCTAGGATCTTTGACGCGGGCAACGACTACATCTTCCAGCTCTCGAATTTGTGGCAAGAGCTTATCCACTTCC
>NZ_QXHD01000004.1:710868-817448 GCF_011009555.1 Adonisia turfae CCMR0081
GCCTCAGCAATATGCCTGGCCAATGCAGGGAAAAAGTCTTGACCCACTGCAGCAGTTCCTAAAATCAAATTCTGTAGCTGTGACTCAGCTCGTTTGCGATCGCTAATATCCGTATCCACAACCGTGACATACCAATAGTCTCCTGCCTCATTCCACTGCACGAAGCAATTGGCCAAAATCCAACAGATGGAACTATCCTTACGGTTGAATCGATATTCCATATGATGGGTGGATGTGCTGCGCGTACTGAGAATTGACTGCAGCGTAGGTAGCACTTCCATTTCCCAATCATCCTGATGAATTCGTGCTTGCCATAACCCAGCATCTGGAAAAAGCTCATCAGCGGTATAGCCAAAATTTTGTTCGCAATGAGGGGAAATATAATCGTATTGAATTGAGGCATCTGGATAAAAGCGAAAGCGGGTAATACCTGCGATCGCCCTATCTAAAACCTCACTCAGTTGTTTTTGGGAGTTTTTTAGCTCTAACTCTAATTGTTTGCGAGCTGTAATGTCCTGATAGGTTCCCAATACCCCAACCACCTCACCTGCCAGATTATGTAGCGGCAATTTATTCGTTTCCGCCCAAAGCCGTCTACCATCTGCCTTAACCAAGGTTTCGATAATTCCCAGCTTGGCCGTATTAGACACCATGACTTGCAGATCGTCAGCTCGATAGCCTGTCGCTTCGGTCCGAGGCCAGGGTATCTCGAAATCCGTTTTACCAATGATGTCAGCAACAGAGTCTAAGCCAGCATTTGAGAGATAGTTACGATTACACCCCAGATACACACTGTTGAGATCCTTCCAAAAAACTGAGAGCGGGAACGTATCTAATACAGTCTGTAAGAATTGCTCCCGCTCCTGTAATTCAGCAGTGCGTTCTGCCACTTTATCTTCAAGGGCTTGGTTAAGCTGTTCCAGGGATGAGATTGCTCGCTGACGTTCTAGTTCAGCTGTCGCCCGAGCCGCAAACGACTGCAGAATGGCTTCGGCCCGTTGGGGCGATTGAATTGGTTGAGTATCAAGAATACATAGATCGCCTATGACATTCCCTTGGGCATCATGTAGAGCAATACCTAAATAGCTTTCTGCCCCCATCTCAGCCAAATCTAAATCATCCGGGAAAGACTGCTGTAGCAAAACTTCACAATAAAAGCGTCCCGCCCGTAGCGTCAGTTCGCAAGGAGTCTTTGCTGGATGATAAGAAGTCGGTGTATGCAGCTCACCATGGCCCCAAAACGCTAAGGCATGTAGCTCTTCCCCAACTAACTCAGTGATAATGGCGTAGGCCACACCCAGGGCTGAGGCAATATGACGAACCAACGCTGGGAAAAAGTCCTGTCCCGTGGTTGCAGCAGTGCCTTCAATTAGATTTTGCAGCTGTCGTTCAGCCTGTTTGCGATCGCTAATATCGCGAATCATAAACAGAACTTCATTATCACCACTTTGAATCACCCTAACCTCTTCATCCCGTATCTGATCACCTAGCTGTATCTGTTGTTCATAGGTTTGAAGTACGCCTGTACGTAACGCTTCTTTCAAATAAAAAAGCTGTTGCGTCGCCACCTCCGCCGGAAGCATCTCGATCATCGATAGCCCAACAGGATTCACATCCTCAGGAAATAACGTAATATCTTTTTGATGCGTCACAATTTCGCGATAGACACCCTGAGCATCTACACAAAAAAGATAATCTGGAATAGCTGACAGAATTGCTCGATTTTTAACTGCACTTTGATTCAATACCGATTCAGGGACATGGAGCAAAGTAGATTGTCTGGAACCACTATCCTGTAGCCCGTTTTCTTGACAATCATCCTCTCGCTGATCTGGTAGATTGAAGTCTTGTTGCCATTGTTCAGCCTGTTTTAAAGCTAACAACCTTTGTAACGTTAATTGGGTGACGACTCCCGCCAGATACCCCTGCCCATTTAGAAGTAGTAAATGCCGGCTATTATGTCGCTGAAGTAAATCCAAAGCAAGATCTGCGTCAGTAAAGTCGGACTCACCCAGGGTCAGTGCAGCAGAAACTATGACGTCCGCTATGGTCAAATCATCGAGGGCTAGTTGCCGAGCAGTCAGGCGCACCACATCTCGCTCCGTCAGTATGCCAACCACAGAGCCTGCCTCTACAATGACAACGCAGCTGGCTCGCTCACCATAGCTATCCTGTGCACCAGCCATCTGGTCAACAGCAGTCATAACCAACGTCTCCGAGGAAACCACTAAAGGATCCCGAATAATCGCAGAGTCTAGATCCAGTGACCCAGAGCCGATGACACGAGTGACCATAAATTTTCAAAAAAGAATAACTGTAACGAAACAACAGCAGCGACGTATTAAAGACAGCTATCTCAAAGCACACATCTACGGACTAGTGTCAAAGAATAGTATCGTTATGTCAATTTTGCCTGGGTTTTAAGCGTCTTCTCATAGGTACAAGGTAACATCCTCCTAACGTTGGAACTGAGTTTAGCTTAACCTCAAACTCTTCACACTGTAATTGTGGGGATAATTTTGTCTTGCCATGAATCCTTTCGCAGTTAGTTTTGTTGAATTTCTGATTAAAGCGGTCCAAGTCTACTTTACCGCCGGCTTAATTTTCGCTGTTATTTTCTCCTTATTTGGTGTACAGCGTACCGACTCCGGAGCACAAGGATTTGCCCCATTCTTCCGGCTACTGATTATTCCAGGGGTCAGTATTTTTTGGCCCCTCTTTGCCCTACGTTTAGTGGGTGGAAAACAACATCCCATAGAGCAAACGGCACACCGACAGGCTGCGAAATTCACTCAGTAATTCATTTAGCGACTTATAAGAAAATACGGAGGTTTATGTGATTATTTCACGTCGAAAAATCCATTTATTCTCATCAATAGCTCTGGCAATTATGATGCCAATCATTTTCATTGCAGGGCTCCTATTTCGACCTACCTACGCGACGGTCACCCCGGACACCGATCAATTACTCAGCCATACAAAAGAGCAAAAAATTGTTGTTCAGCCTTCAAAAAAGACTGGATCTGACCAAAATCCCATTGCTGCATTTTTAGAGCAGTAGGCAACAGGTATATGCTCTAACTGCTGATTTTTAAGCTTCAGTGTTGTGTGTACAGTACCCCGTGCTTACACCCGCCACCTATGTACCCAACCTTGCAATCTGACACACCGTTAACCGCACATTTAAGCAGTGATTTCGTCTTGCCATGAGTGTTTCCTATAAATCAATACAGTGGAACCGACAGAAGCTAATCTATGACGCTATCTTGTTAGGCACTGTTGGTCTATATGTTTATATCTTTCTCACTGTCGCCCATCATACAGGTACAAGCTTAGATACTAAAGGAATCCGGATTCGCGCCTATGGGTCTGCGGCATTTATTCTACTCAATGTCATCTTATCCATCGGCCCACTGACCCGATTAGACAAACGATTTTATCCTCTCTTGTTTAATCGACGCCACATGGGTGTCACCATGTTTTTTCTCGCGTTGATTCATGCCATTGGTCTCAATCTGCCAGTGCTGCCCTTCAAAGTTGATGGTGTGCTCACCTGGTATCACGATTTTGGCAACCTGGAGCCGCTGGTTAGTCTTTTTGTTAGCAATACTGAATATGGCGATTTTATTCGTTTTCCCTTTGAAACCCTTGGCGCTGTAGCCCTCGTTATTTTCTTTATTATGGCGGCCACCAGCCACGACTTCTGGCTCGTCAATCTAACAGCTCCCATTTGGAAGGCGCTACACATGGGGGTGTATTTGGCCTATGGTCTGGTGGTTAGCCATGTGATTTTAGGTCCTTTAGAAACAAATCAGCATCCCCTACTCACCCTTGGTGTAGGCATCAGTCTGGTGTGGATTGTTGGGTTACATTTATTCACGGCTTTAAGGGAAGCCAAACTAGATAAGCCGTTTACCGGTAGTACTAATGAAGCAGGGTTTGTGGATGTCGGCAGCCTTGATGAGATTCCAGAAAATCGAGCAAAAATTGTCACCTTAGCTGGGGAGCGAGTGGCCATCTTTAAATATGATGGCAAGCTCTCAGCTGTTTCTAATGTTTGCCAACATCAAAATGGTCCCTTAGGGGAAGGAAAAGTTGTCGATGGTTGTATTACTTGCCCCTGGCATGGCTATCAGTACTTACCGGCTGAGGGAGCATCACCACCGCCATTTACAGAAAAAATTCCCACCTTTGAGATCCGAGTCTTTGGCGATCGCATCTGGGTCGATCCCATCGCTAAACCACCCGGCACACATGTTGAGCCAGCGGTAATTGGTTAATTCCAATATTCTCTTTAGTTTCCCCTCAGTACAAAAGTTTGGACAATCCAATGGCTCAACGCGACGATTTTTATATTGGCTATGCGCCAGTGCCACCCAGCGTGCGACGGTTATTGTTGTGGTTTATACCGGTATTGGTATTATGCGTCTTAGGGTTAGCGCTCATTGCACCACCCCTGCATTTTGATCAGGCTAATCCTGGGCAAGTCATCAACAAGTCTCAAGTATTCGAAGGTCTGTTATTAGCAGAGCCGTCACCCCATTTACTGGTCCCCAATCCTGAAGCACCGGATCAGCCCTTTAAGGTATATCCCCTATCAGGAACCAACAAAATGCTACCCAGACCAACTGTGATGGAAAATGCAGGTAGCTGGGTCAAGTTACAGGGTACGCTAATCCGCCGTCCACCCTATGAGATGTTGGCGGCCCGGTCGGCAGAAACCATAGATATCCCTGCTGGGGCGGAGAGAGTAGAGGAGCAAACAGTGTCGCTAGGGGAGTTTGCGATCGCAGGCGAAATTGTCGATGGCAAATGTTATCCCGGCATTATGAAACCAGGCCGTACTAAAACCCACCGGGCCTGCGCTATTCGCTGCATCAGTGGTGGCGTTCCACCCGTATTTCGCGCGGGCAGCAAGAATGGTCAGTCACTATACTTCTTGCTATCAGACCTTAAAGGAGAAGCCGTCAATAGCCGCGTGCTTAATATGGTGGCTGATCCAATTAAAATTACGGGCGAAGTTATGCAATACGGCGATTCCTTTATTTTGAAAGCAGATCCAGCTACCTATGAGCGATTACCGGCATAAGCTTTAACTCAAATTTAGGTACAGCCAGAACATCAATCAACTTATCTGGTCTTACCATTGGATACCTACATCACCTTTTTTTCCTGGAGCTGACGCGCTGCTTAGTTGAGCAATACAAGGGTGCGATCTCAATATCCTACGCCTTGGTTATTTTAGGCAGAATAAAATCCTTTAAAGAGACCAAGACATGGCATAGGAAATAACGAAGCCTAACAATCTTTGATTGAGACTTTTGTCGGTTGTGTTCAACAGCCCAAGCATTAAATTGTTTAGAAAACGATTCAGTTTCAGCGTGCATTTCCTCAATTTGAGCCCTCATACTCTGAATCTGTGCCTGAAATTTGGCGTTGGAGTTCATTAATATGTTTCCTTAGTTCCGTATGACCATATCGCTGTTCATCAATGAGCACCTGAATCAGCTCTGAAAGTTCGGCAAATTGAGTTTCTTGACTTTTATCAATGGCATCCACCCATTGCAGCATCATCGTCTGAGCATCTTTTAGATCTTGGACAGCTGCTTTCAACTCCTTAATATCTTTCTTATCACTCATTGTCTTCGTCAACCTTATCCAAATGCTGTTGGACAGATTGAAGCTGTCGCTGAATGAGAATCTTGACCTTTTGGGTATAGCTCAAGGTTTGCCAGATGTCAGCATCAATCCCTGCCGCCTCAGGATAACGATCAATATCGGCAACAAGTTCGCCAATGTCTACCATTTGTCGCTCTCGTTTAGCTGGAGCCATAGGTTACTCTCACGTTGGACCTCAATATATTAATCATACAGCGACCAACCATGGTTGACAATGTTGACAATGTCAAATTCTGAATAGTTATTCAACTAGAGCCAGGTAGGGCAGGCAGTGCTCACTGACACTTTTGCAAGTCGCCTAACCCATCTGACTATCAACATTTCAGCAAGCAGCAAGCATAGGGTGCGATCACACTGAGGTACAGATAGCGAACAAAATCCCCACTACACATCAACATGGGAAAAGCCATCCTGCATCATCGATGCTCCATCAAATGTGGCGAAATATTAACTGCCTTCGAAGCAGAACGAGCAGCAGGCATTGACCGATCTTGGAAGTTTATCGATCGCACTATTCTTCCAGGAGAGATGCAATTCATTCTCAAATCAGAAGCCGAAGCATTAAAAGCATGCCACAAGACAAAAAACACTGGAAGCGCCGAGGCCGAATGATAGTGTTTTGCTTTGATGTTTAGCCCAGTCAGGTATTCAGGGCAAATAGACCTGGTTGTAAAAGCAGTATAATTGCCTAGTGCTAAAATACTAGTAGCAATCCTTTAGAGCTGCTTACCGATGGCTAAAACGGCATTGGAGCTAAGCCCAGAAGAGTGGAAAAATATTCATTACCCAAACGGGCTATTACACCAGAGCTACAGGCCCATTGGGACAAAGCATGGAAATTGATTCCCGAGTTAGCAAAGCTGCTCCGTCAAGACTTTGGAGCGAAGCAGATTCAGGTATTTGGCTCAGCCATTAAGATTGACTACTTCTCAGTAGAATCAGACATAGATTTGGCAGCTTGGGGTATTCCAGTTGATAAGTTTTTCAAGGCCATCTTAGCCGTTGATGAATATGATCCTGCTTTTCGGGTAGATTTGGTAGATCCTGTATTTTGTTCTGAACGATTACTAAAAAGAATTGAAGAACAGGGCATTGATGTATGAACGAGCGGTTTATCTACCTCTCCAACAGAATTATTGATGAGCTAAACAAGATAGACCTAGCTACGCAACGTGCTTTCAGCGCATGGCAAGACTTTCAAAACTCTGGAAACGAGTTCTTTTTAGATAGTTATGGTAGAGCCTGTATTCGGGCAAGTCCGTGCAGAGCTGATGGCATTTACTGGTTTCCTTAAAGTCGTGGCTGAGCAGTAGCCGAATATCTAATCATTCTCAAATTAGAGGGTGACGCATCAAAAACAATGCCCCAAGACAAAAAACACTGGCAGCGTCTAGGACGAATGATAGTGTTTTGCTTTGAATTTAGTAGATACTTGTTCTACCTCTTCCCTGCTAAGCCTTATGACTGCAAATCCGCCAGTGCTCCACGGGCCATATTGGCAATGGCTTTATCCGTTGCCTTAGGTAACTGATAATACTTACCGCCCGCTGTCTTTGCCAGTTCCTTACCAAAGCCGGTAGAAACAAACTTGCGCTCAGTATCAATAATCAACAGCTGAAAACCAGTCATACGAATACGGCCAGCTATGTCTAGCAGTTCTGCTTTAATGTCCGGCTTCTCGCCCTCTTCCATGGGTTCTCCTAAAGAACGAGCCAGGGGCACATTCCCGCGACCATCAGTAATTGCAATAATCACCACATTGCCCGTATCACCAGACTGTTGCGCATTGGTACCCACGCGCACGGCCTGACTGAGGCCATGGGCCAGGGGAGAACCACCACCACAGGGCATTGTCTCCAACCGACGGCGGGCAGACGTGATCGAACGAGTCGGTGGCAACAACACGTCTGCCTGTTCTCCTCGAAACGGAATCAGGGCTACCTGATCGCGGTTTTGGTACGCATCTGTCAGCAGACTCAGAACAGCTCCCTTTGCCGACTGCATACGATTTAGCGCCATAGAGCCAGAGGCATCCACAACAAAAATGATTAGCGAACCCGCCTTACGAGCCAATCGCTTCGCTCGAATATCACCCTGCTCAACAATCACCTTGCGCTCAGGTTGACGGGCACGACGTGCCTTTTGATAAGGGGCAGCCGCTCGCAACGTGGCATCAACGGCAATGCGCCGTACAGGACCCTGGGGCAAAATCGGCTTAATATAGCGACCTCGATCTTCAGAGATCACAAGACTCTGTTTTCCCGAGCTGCCTTGTCTACTCATGGATTCAGCAAACAACAGGAGAGATGGGTCTAGAACAACACCCTCAGGGTCAAACAAAAACTCTTCTGGAATACTCGGAGGAGACTCTTCTTGTTCCTCATCAGGTTCATCGTCGTCGTTATCATCCTCGTCCTCATTCTCTTGGGACTCGTCTTGATCATCTTCTTGCTGATTTTCTGGCGGTGGGGGCGGTGGGGGCTGCTCATCTTCCGGTGGCGGCTGATCCATGTTCATGGCACGGGGAATAATCACTAGTTCCACCGCACGACGTAGATCATCCGCATTGATTTCAGTGCGACCGTCTAACGCAGCACTGGCCTTAGCCACCCGCACAGCAAAAAGTTCAGCACGATGGCCTTCTACACCACCGCGAATGGCTTCTGTCACCAGATACTGAACCTGGTCGGGAGTAATGACAACATCCTTAAGCCACTCGCGGGCCAAGATGATCTGGGTTTTAAGGTTGTCAATTTCTTCAATATACTCGGCTAAAAAGCCTTCTGGATCATCAGCGTAGTTAGTTGCCTGATCGGTGGCGTCCACCCGCTCTTCCATGGTCAGCGCCCGGTCGGCGGAGAGTGCGATCGCAATCCGGTCCAACAAATGCTGTCTCAACACCCCCTCTTCCGGGTTATAGGTCGCCACCAACAATGGTTTACAGGGATGCTGAAAACTAATACCCTCACGCTCAATCTGGTTACGCCCTTCCGTTAACGTCCCCAGTAGCAGGTTCGAAATCTGATCGTCTAGCAGATTGACTTCATCAACGTAGAGAACGCCGCGATTGGCTTCAGCTAGCAAACCTGGCTGAAAGACCGATTCACCGGTTTGAATGGATTTTGCCACATCCACAGAACCTAGCAACCGATCCTCGGTTACCCCTAAGGGAATCTGAATAAAGGGAGCCGGAATAACTTTGGTGGGTAAATCATCTAGATTCGTGGGATCCCCATGATCGCCAAAACGATCAACGGTAGCATCGTCCCACTCACGCATATTGGTGGGGTCAGCATTGGCATAGGATCCATCGATGATCTCAATCGGGGGCAGCAACTGGTGCAACCCTCTAGCCAACACAGACTTGGCTGTGCCGCGACGACCAGCAATGACCACACCGCCTAACCCAGGATCCACCGCAGCCAATAGTAAAGCTAACTTAATTGCATCCTGGCCAACGACAGCCATCAGTGGAAATGTAGTGGGCGTATCCGCGAGGGCCTGCATCTTTTCTATCTACTCAACTTAATAGTTACTGTATCACTGCTTTTCAGCAATCGTGCCCACGAAAGTCGGCCACTTAGGAGGTGCAGGCTCAGATGTTCAGCCTTTAGAATTTGACTTACGCTGTTGCCAAGCTTATAAAAGGAACAATCTGTCCTTGCCTATCCGTACTCGACAGATTGATTCATCTCACCATGTAAGCAGCGCCAGACGATAAATCTCTGTGAGTTCCCGATGCCTGTTGCTGCCTGTAAACTACTGACCTATAAGGGCCAATACAGCACGTGCCAAATTAAGGTACCAGATATTGATGAAAAGTTGCCTGCCGTCAAAGTAAGTGGTCAATACTACAGCCGGTTTCGCCGGTTTGAAGACGCAGAGGCTGCCATGAAGGCATTGGCCAAACTGGCTCGAAATGGAGATGTGCTGGCATTAACCAAACAAAGCAAAGATAGCTACGTCATGTGGGCATTGGAACTAGAGGCCCAAGTTTTCAAAGGCCCTCGAAAGGATGGGCGACGATGGCCAACGTGTGGACCAGCCACATGCTTGATACTGGGAGACGCAAAACAATATAACCAGGGCTATATACAAGTCCCTGACCTGGCCGACCCCATGGTGGCTGTACAGTATGACGACCAATTTTATAGTGTCTATCGGCCAGGATTGGCAGCTGGTGAGGCACTCTATTTAGCGGCCCAACTAACAGGTCGAGGCAATGATAGTGCGATCGCATCTACTTCAAAAGGATACGCCGTTTGCATGCTAGAGCCAGAAGCAACAGCCCATACCCCAGAGTGAAGTAAGTATCTAAAAAATAGAGTGTCGAATTCAATTTCAATAATTCAACACTCAATACTCAAATCTCACGACTCAATCCTTAACGTCGTCCTGGCAAAATAGGTTGCTCTACAGCATTACGGAAGCGCTGCACATCTTCGCTAAAGTCAATGGGTAAGACAGCGACCACGTTCTCGTGGGGACGAGGAATAATCACCCAAGTTTCTAGGACTCCACCGGGAGCATTTTCCGCAGCTTCCACCCCAGCTGCCATAGCCGCTTTGACTTCGGATACATCACCACGAATATTGATGCAGAAACGTGCACTACCTGCCCGAATGTAATTCACCAATGTGACTCGTCCTGCTTTCACCATCGCATCTGCGGCGGCTAGTACAGGGGGAAATCCCTTTGTTTCTAACGATCCTACTGCCTCAGGCATTGTCGCTCTCCTTAACTACGAGCCTAGATTGGCTTTGATTTTATAACTCCAACGTCTATTCTACGGGAGACACGGGGGCTTGAATAGCCACAACGGGTTGCGTTTGCTGAACAAACGTTTCAACCTTCGTAAAGTAGTCCGGCCCAGCCGTACTTGCCACATCGTTATGCCCTGCTTCGGGAACTAGCCACAGTGACTTGGGGGAGGGTGATGCAGCATAGAGTTGCTCTGACATCGCTGCTGCAGTTGTATCGTCTTCTAATCCATGGATATAGAAAACGGGTAGCTGCAGATGGGGCACTTTAGCAAGAGAATCAAACCGCTGGGTCAGAATCCAATTCACCGGCACCCAGTCATATTGCCCAGTTAATTGGACGGCCTGTAGCATTGAGCTAAAGGTACTTTGCACAATCAGCCCCGCTGCCGGGCGGTGGGTCGATAGTTCAATGGCAATGGCTCCTCCCAAGGAATGGCCAAATAGCCACAGCTGCTGGTTCGGGATCTGCCGAGTTTCCGTGAGATAGCGATAGGCTGCGATCGCATCCTCATATACCCGATCTTCATTGGGAAAGGGGCCAGGACTGAGACCATACCCCCGATAGTCCACCATGAGCACGTTAAACCCCATCAACTGATAGCGATGGGCTAGCCCTAAATTTGCACCAATATTCTCGCTATTACCATGGAGATACAGCAACGTCAGTGCACGTGCAGACAACGTTCCTGGTAAACCAGGTAGCCACCACCCATGTAACCCGTTACCAGGAGAAGATCTTCCTTCTGGGCTAATCCAAACTTCTTCGTAAGCTAACTGTTCGTCTGCTGGCGTTTGGGTTAATACAGATGTGGGCGAAAAGATCAGCTTCGTTTGATAAAAGTACAACCCAACACAAAATGCACCATAAATACTGGCAGTAGCTAAGGCCAGTGCCAGTAGACCTTTATAAACCATCATTTACAGCATTACCCAGAAACTCAAACTATTGACCACAACTACAACGACCACTCTTCTTGTAGCGCCTCTAGCTGCCATACGCGGGTCTCGGTGATTGCCGCCAGACAAGCCTTAACATCTCCAGCTGATGGCAAATTAGCCTCATACTCACAGTGGGCATCACGATAATCCAGCCAGGAAAGCTGAACATCCGTCAATGCCTCCCCTGCATCACCATCGGCTAACGCCTGCACAGCCTGATAAACCTCATTAAGCTGGGCATCGGCTGCCGCAAAATCAGTCTCGGCAGTAATCGTCTGTCGCAGCTCAGCGATACGATTATCCGTTATTTGCTCCATACAGCTAGCTTGAATCAGAGGCGCGATTGAACCACCTGCAAAACGATCACTCTCAAACGTGCACTCGGCGTCACGGAAGACAAGCCAACGTTCTTCAGCTCTAGTCAGCAAATCTTTTGAAGCCTCATTCAGACCTTGCTTCACCTCCTGATAGACATCATTGAGCGCCTTATCAGAAACGGCATAATTTTCAGCCGCGCACTGATTCATCTCCTGCTGGGTAGCCAATTGACCGCAGTCCTGTTTAGCTAAAGCTACCGGAGAAGCAGCAGGTGGCGGCGCAGCAGCCTCGTTGGACGAAGCAACCGGTGGCGTCACAGGCACCGGTTCAGCCGCTTCACCCTCGGTCGACTCGGCAGCAGATGAAGCCTCTTGATTAGTTGCTGTAGACGTATCATCAGCCCCATTGGTAGGCGCAGTCGTCTGCTCTGCGCGTCCGCAACTGACCAAAGCCAGGAGTAATGCTATAGAGACTAGTTTGGACAATAGTTTATAAGACGATTTATCCATGGTTTCACAACACCAGCTCGCACCATTGGAGTGTAACGCACCCGCTTTTAGCTATGGAAAATCTAAAGAATAATCAGGGTTTCTAGCGTAGAACAGACCAAAAGCTATAGGTTGAGCGCAAGCTTCTTAACGGTGGGCTGACGGCCCAATGATTCCTGATTATTTCCTATGCAAATCGTCGCCTACCTTTACACAGATCCTCGTCTGGAACCTCCAGTCGATGCCAATCTGTGGGGCTGGGAGGTTGATCGCATCTACAAAGACACTCCCTTTGCCCCACAGCGCCCTCAACTCCAGGAACTATTAACCCACATCCAAACTGAGGCACCGGCCTATCTGCTAATACGACATCTTGATGAATTAGGGGATTCCTTAACATCGGTCGCTGAAAATCTCACGCTCATCGAAACGGCAGGAACGGTGGTGATTGCCACAGAACAGGACTATCAGACAGCCGCAGCTGGCACAACTCACCCGCAGCTACCCATAGTCCTCGCTCAAGTACAAGCCAATCAACGCCAACGCCGTATTCGCCAAGGACATGCGGCCAAACGGCTAAAGGCCCTGCCACCGCCAGGCAAAGCCCCCTATGGCTACCGCCGTGGCAAGCAAGGCTACATCATTGACCGAGCCACTGCGCCGATACTAAAAGCCTTCTTTGAACAGTTTTTGTTATACGGTTCTCTGCGAGGCGCAGTGCGCCATATCGCGAAGCAATATGGTAAAAAAGTATCCGCCTCCACTGGGCGACGCTGGCTAGAACATCCCATCTATAGAGGTCACACCCGCTATGGTGATGGCGGCATCATCCTCAATACCCACCGTCCTCTTTTAGATGCCACCGAAGCAGCCCAGATCGATCGCCTACTACGTCGGAATAGTGCATTACCGTCTAAAACAGCGAGTGCGCCGCGTTCTTTAGCGGGTCTAGTTAGCTGTCAACAGTGCCAGGCAAAATTTACAGTGAGTCGGGTCAGTGCCCCCCGGCGTGCTAAAGACTACACCTATATGCGGGTGACCACCTGCCCAGAGAAATGCAAAGCTCTACCCTACGAAGAGCTGCTAGCTCAGACAATTCAGACTATTTGCCACGACCTGCCTAAGGCGGTGGCTCAGCTCTCTATGCCAGACCAAAGTCCTAAAAATGCGCTAGAGGTTGCGATCTCAACACAAGAAGCCATCCTCAACCAGTTGCCTCAGCTAGTAACCGACGGCATATTAGACCAGACAACAGCTGATCTACGGGCCTATAGCGTGCGCACCAAAGTTGCCCAACTTACTCAGCAACTAGCCCAATTACCCCCAGTCAATCTTAAGGAACTCGCTCAAGCGGTTAGCATCCCTCAATTCTGGGAAGATCTCTCAGAACCAGAACGCCGCTTTTTCTTTCGCGAATTCATCCGTGACATACAGGTTATCCGTTCAGGAAACAGCTGGACACTTCAGGTATTATTTGCCTTCTAGTCAACAACTAAAGTTGTTGACTAGAAGGCAAATAAAAAGAGAGCACCTAAGCACCATGGCGAGATAGACATACAGACATTGCATGGACATCTCTCTAAACGATTGCGCAAACAAAGCAAGTATATTAGCGGATGCATACTGAGAGAAAGACACGACGAGGCCTGTAAGATCCGCAAAAATCCTGAGGACAACACCACAACAATAATTAATCCTTGCTGGAAATTCTATAAAAGTCTCCTTAAAAGCTACGAGATGGCTCAAATCTTCATACACAACATGCGTATTCATCCGCATTTCGACAACATTTTTAGGCATTAAATTTGACATACAAGGGTCAAGAACTAAGTCACAAGACGTCAACAAAACAATCATGAATCAATTCAATATCCGTGCTGCACTAGGCATGGCAGTCATAGTGAGTGCGATAGGAGCAGCACCCACCTATGCCTTCACCCTAACAGGGGCATCAGCAAGCTTCGACAACGCACGATTAGTAAACGGCAAAACTGTTGGTAGAGCGGCTAACAACAGTGATTTTGCCGACTATGAGCAAGCGGCTTTTACTAAAGACTCAGATAACTATGTTGAGTTTTTTGATTACAACGGGGTCAACCAAGTGCGTTGGGGCGATCCTGTCTATGACTACTACAGCTACTCCAAAACGCAAGAAGCAGGTCATCGAAAAATATCGGACTATGGGTCCTACCGCACCAGCAACGGTTATCAATATTATGGATCCCATAAAGACCGAACAGCTCAAAAAAGTGGTCTTGGTTTCGCGGGTGTCAGCAATGTCGATTTAGGTGTAGGTGAGATTTTCAATCTTGGTACTCTCAAGCACTACAACAACACAATTTGGTCAGATGGTCGCATCGCAGAGAAAACCGATTTCAGCCTAAAATTAGGCTTTGGCGATACTGGTCTAGGTGACCAGACCTTCAACTTCGCCCTTAACATTGATGAGACTAGCAATAATCCTAATAATCATGCGGGCGGCCAATGCCCATATCAAACCACTGGCTCTGGCTGTTCTGATAAAATCACCTGGGATTTTGCCATTGACTCTGAAAGTAGCTTTGAGTTTGAAGGTGAAGAATACACCCTTGAGCTAGTAGGCTTTAACGACACGCCTAACTTCGATGCTGGCGGCGTAACAGACTTTATCTCCCAAGAGAATGGCACTAGTCAGGCTAGTCTGTTTGCTCGCATCGTTAAAGTAGACGACCCTGATAATCCTGATGAGCCCACCGCTGTGCCTGAGCCAGGAGCGCTGCTAGGAATAGGCGCATTGGGATTGCTCTTGCATAATACCCGCCGCCGCCAACAAGAGGCTGCTATTGCTGAGGCTTAACAAAGCCCCAATCGCCACTGGCAAACGTCTCTGCAACAGAGCAAACACCCCAGACCTAAGAACTTTTTGTTTCTCAGGTCTGGGGTTTTCTTAGCTATGGCAATCTGTTCTTGCTTACCCTTGTGAGGGTTCATCCAGCATCAAAGGATACCAAGGCTCACGATCATTTAACTGCCAAATAGAAATTACTAGAGCGCTGGCCACTGCCAACCAAATCACCATGGGCAATAGCAGCTGGCCTGCCAAGGGCACAACTTGCCAGTAACTCACGGTAACGACAACAGACGAAACCAACGGTCCAAGAATAACCACAGGCACCGCCAAGCCCAGACGCCCTTCCACCGTGAAGACTGTATTCCAGGTATCTCCCAAGGCTAAATGGATAATAAAAATAGCTAGGGGCCATGTTAAGTAGGTCTGGCCTAAAGCTTGCCACACTAGATAAGAGGACACCACCCGTAAGACACCAATACTCATCCAAATAATCGGAAACGCCAGGGGAGGAGGAGCCCAGCCAGGACGTTTGACATTACTGTAGGTGGTGCGAGTTCGTGCATTGTTCAAAGGGGAAAACAGACGGGACCGAATGGCTAGCACAATAAAAAATGCGATCGCAGCTCCCACTTTGACCGTTTCAGACCATGCCTGGGTCAGCTGCTGTAATCCCCACAAACTGATGATCATCAGTCCAATTTGAGCCAGGGTGCCAACGACATATCTCCCTAAAGCAGACCAGTCAGCTTGACGCCCCTCTGCGGCTGGCAGCTGCGTTGCATCGTCTAGACGCACACCCATGATGGCATTCACCATCGACTCCACCTTGCCAAACAGGTTCGTTTTTTCCGCCATAGTCGCTGCTAAGTTACTCCCATTACTATCTATCATGATTGCCGCTACTATTTGGGGAAAGAGCAACCCAACCAAAAACGGCAGTTCATGGCAAATGTTCGGTTTGAGCGCGTTACTAAACAGTATGACAACGGCTTCGTCGCGGTTAAGGATCTAAATTTAGAAATTTGCGATCGCGAATTCTTAGTCCTTGTGGGGCCTTCAGGCTGTGGCAAAACCACCTCTCTGCGCATGTTAGCAGGGCTGGAAAGTATCAGCAGTGGTAACTTATACATCGATGAACGCCGGGTCAATGACTTACCGCCCAAGGATCGAGACATCGCCATGGTGTTCCAGTCCTATGCCTTATACCCCCATATGAGCGTGTTTGATAACATGGCGTTTAGCCTCGAACTTCAGGGCGTACCTAAGGCAGATATTCGTAAGCGGGTGCAGCAGGCAGCTCAGCAACTGGGCATTGATAGCTTACTCGAGCGCAAACCCAAACAACTGTCCGGTGGTCAACGCCAGCGAGTGGCCGTGGGTCGTGCCATTGTGCGTAACCCATCAGCTTTCCTAATGGATGAGCCCCTATCTAATTTAGATGCCAAACTACGGGTACAGGCTCGAGCAGAGCTGAATAAACTTCACAAACGATTGGGCACCACATTTATCTACGTTACCCATGATCAAGTAGAAGCCATGACCATGGGAAGTCGTATTGCCATTATGAATCAAGGCATTCTACAGCAGGTGGATACGCCCCAAACAATCTATGAAAAGCCTAACAACATTTTTGTAGCAGGATTTCTGGGCAGTCCATCAATGAATTTCTTGGATGCCACCCTTAGACGCCATGACGACAACTTATTAATTAAAACTGATAGTTTTAGCTTACCACTGTCAAGAAACAACGACACTATCCACCCTTACATCGACCGCTCAGTTACTCTTGGTATTCGTCCAGAAAGCATTTACCACCCTGACTATTTGCCTCCTGGCATTACACCTGTAGACATTCAAGCTGAGGTATCCGTGGTTGAACTTATGGGGCATGAATTAATTGTTTACGCCACCTTAACCGATGGTAGCGAGATTGTTTCCCGCCTCGATCCAAGAGCCGTTATTGTGCCAGGGGAAATCATTACCCTACAGCTCGATCAAAATCGCATCCACCTCTTTGATAACGAAACAGAACAAACAATTTAGCGGACATTTGACTGTCAGCACAGGCTCGGTCAGCCACCTCCTCAAAACAACAGTGTCTATTTTTGTTTTTTCCACAACCGTAATTTATCCAATCTAGAAGGTATAACTTGATCACTAAAATGTGTAGTTTTCTGCACATTTTTTTGCGTAAGAATACTAAGATATAAAGTTATGAATACCTAACCTACGCAATTTAACTAGCTCTAATAAAGAGTCCGTGAACTGAAGTGGTCAATTTAGTTCTAAGATGTGAATATTAATCAAGGTTAATACAAGCGTAATCAGCCGCCAACTACCATGTCCCCTGACGGTCTTTCGATTAGCTATTCCCAACCGACCTTGGCTACAAGGCAAGATGCTATTGAGCAAGCGGTTGCGAATCTAATGCAGCACGCCCAGCATCTACGAATCAAAAAACTCTTGTTTAGCGTTTGTTATGGGACGTGGGAAAACGAGGCTGCCGTACTAAGCAGTGTTCCGATGAGTTCGTTGGTATCAATTTTGTTGGGACGCTACTCTACCCTGCAACAATGCCGCAACAGTCTCTACCAAAAAGCAAATAACCTGAATCGTAAAAAGGTTTACATTGCGATTGCAAACGTTATTTTATACTATCTGCGCAACGTATTTCTTCCCCAAACACCACTCTCCCCATCTACGGATCAACAAGCTGATAATCTAGCCGCCTCGGTACAATCACGGGCTAAATCGGATCTTTACCAGCCTGTAATCAATGAACTCAAAAAATCAGATAATTTAGGCGTTATTAAGACGTTTCTGGGGTATCTAGGACAGTCCCCTGGGAACATCGCTGACACAGCTAGTACTGATTTACTGAGTCTTGTGCAGTTGGCCCATCGCCAAGCACCAACGCCTTTAGAACTAAAGCAGCGTTTATTGGGGATCTTAAAGCATCAGAGGCATCTGCCCTCTTTTACTCACTCGCAGATAGTAGCCCGACAAATTTTAAGGGCATTTCGCTCTCTTTACGTCACTGGACCTGCACCAGTGGTCACCACACCTGATAGCCTCACCACGTTGGAGCAAGCCCTCTCCAGTAAATGTGATCCCGACAAAGTCCGAGTACTGCTTTATTCCATTCTTTACGGTCCCTATGCAGACAGCCCGCTACAACGGCAAATCTTGCAAGCCAAAACACTACGCGATCTTTTAGAGGAAACGTTTGACTACTGCCCGACCTACGGTGACTTTGAAAGCAAGCTGACAATCCTGGCCCACTGTTTGGAAACATCCGATGGCCTGAATCGAGCCCTCAAGGTCATGCTGGTCTCGTTATACCGCTATTACACTAAGGACAAAAAGCTATCGGTATAAAATAGCTTGCTTGTTTATTAGTGGGCCTATTATTCAGCAGGTGTCCGCTTGCCGAGTAGCTTTTCTCGTAGATGCTTGATGCGATCGCGAAACTTAGCCGCTTCTTCAAAGTCCAGCTCCTTGGCAGCCGCTTTCATTTGCTTCTCCAGCTGACTAATGAGTTCCGGGATATCTTCCAGGGCAAGATCGTCACTATGCTCATAAACTTCTTCCAATTCTTGGGCATTGAGACGCCGTGATACCTCCAAAAACGAGAGAATAGCGTTGCTCTTCCGTCGAATAATGGGCTTTGGCACAATGCCATGTTTTTCGTTGTAAGCCTTTTGAATTGCCCGTCTACGCTCAGTTTCGTCAATGGCCCTAGCCATACTGCCAGTCAGATTATCAGCATAGAGAATCGCCTGCCCCTGAACGTGTCTGGCGGCTCGACCCATGGTCTGAATCAGGGATCGCTCCGCCCGTAGAAACCCCTCTTTATCCGCATCTAAAATCGCTACCAACGAGACTTCAGGTAAGTCCAACCCTTCCCTTAGTAGGTTTACTCCCACTAACACATCAAAGTTACCGTTACGCAAATCTTGAATAATCTCAATCCGCTCAATAGAGTGAATCTCAGAATGTAAGTAACGGACTCTCACCCCCTGTTCGTCAAAATACTCAGTGAGATCTTCTGCCATCCGTTTGGTCAACGTAGTCACTAGGGTGCGCTCACCCCGCTGAGCCCGATCCTGAATCTCTCCTAATAGGTCATCGACCTGCCCTGTAGTGGGTCGTACAAAAATCTCAGGGTCTAATACCCCAGTAGGACGAATAATCTGCTCCACAACCCGTTGTTCAGAGATTTCCAGCTCCCACTCACCCGGTGTAGCAGATACAAAAATACAGTTTTTGACCTTTTGCCAAAATTCTTCTGCTTTCAGAGGGCGATTATCAGCAGCGCTGGGTAACCGAAATCCATGATCGATTAAGACTTTCTTACGAGCCTGATCACCGTTGTACATCCCCCGCAACTGAGGAATCGTAACGTGGGACTCATCAATCACCAACAGCCAATCTTCAGGAAAGTAGTCCAAAAGACATTCGGGGGGATCTCCTGCGTGGCGTCCGGCTAGATGGCGAGAATAGTTTTCGACGCCATTGCAGTAACCCACCTCCCGCAGCATCTCCAGGTCATATTTAGTGCGTTGCTCTAGACGCTGAGCTTCGAGTAGTTTGCCTTCTTTTTCTAGCAACTCCAGCTGCTCTCTGAGTTCTTCTTGAATGCCGTTACACGCTGCTTCTAACTTATCGTCCGGGGTCACAAAGTGGCGAGCCGGATATATGTTGAGGGCTTCCATACTCTGAATTGTCGCCCCAGTCACCGGGTCTACATAGCGAATGGCATCAATTTCATCGCCGAAGAACTCCACTCGGATAATGCGATCCTCGTAGGCCGGACCAATTTCTAACACATCGCCTTTCACGCGAAATCGTCCTCGACCTAAGTCGATGTCGTTGCGCGTATATTGCACAGAGGCCAAGTCCCGCAGTACCTGCCGCTGGTTTATTTCCATGCCTACCCGCAGCGGGATCGATGCCTTTAGATATTCTGTCGGGATTCCTAAACCATAGATACAGCTGATGGAGGCCACCACAATCACATCCCGCCGTTCAAATAGAGAACGGGTGGCAGAGTGTCGCAGCATATCGATTTCTTCGTTAATCGATGCGGTTTTGGCAATGTAAGTATCTGTAACCGGGATATAGGCCTCAGGCTGATAGTAATCGTAATAACTGATGAAATACTCAACGGCATTGTCTGGGAAAAATTCCCGCAGCTCGTTACAGAGCTGTGCTGCCAGCGTTTTATTGTGAGCTAGAACCAGGGTGGGGCGTCCTATGGTATCGATGACCCGAGCAACCGTGTGAGTCTTCCCGGTACCGGTCGCTCCCAATAAAGTTTGATATTGACCTCCAGCCTCTAAGTAGCTAATTAAACCTTCAATTGCTTTGGGTTGGTCACCCTTGGGTTCAAAGGGAGCTTGAATATCGAAGTCATTCATGGGCGGCTGGCGCTAAGAAGGCACGTACTTCACTGAAACCATCAACACAAAGGTAGACTTTACGATCTTAAAAGTAATGTCTAAAATTCGCACAGCTGTTTTTAGCCATCATCTACTGCAATGGCTTATACCATGACAGTTTCACAGGTGGGGTTCTACGTCTTTACCATTTTCCAGAACCGCTACCCTAGGAAAGACAGGGCCGATCCTAGTCGACCCGATTAGACACACTTGATAGCTCACCGTGGGGGTATCTATGAAAATCTGGCGTTGGGGATGTATTGGACTAGTAGTTGCAATCAGTGCCTGCGGTCCTGGCGAACAAGCGACCGCTCCAGACAGCCCTGGTCCAAATGGCGCAGACGTGACCACCACCGCAGCTGCAACCGCCGCCTGCGATCCCATGGAGAGTCAGGTACCGCTACAGGCTGCCACTGAAGTAGACCTACCCTTCGAGCGCTTTGACTTTCGACCAACTGAGGTAGAAGCTACTGAGTCAACACTGATCTTTAGGGGAAGGCGCTATGGGTTTACGTTTTGTAAACGCGATCGCACCTGGGGCGTAGAGGCCCTGGAAGTTGCCCCACCTGTGGAGGAAGACTACGCTGAATATTTCGAATCCCTGGGTGATCCAGACTATGAAACCATAGCCAGCCAAGAGCAAAGCTATCAAGCACGGGTCCGCCTTGACGCCTCCTGGGTTGAAGGATCGGAAACCCTTGAGAATGATCTAGAACAGGTAATTTTTGAACTGATCAAACCCGGGGATAGCGAGCCTACGGCTCAAGTCCTATATACCAACACTGACATCATTGAACGTGAACTAGGGGCAACGGCGGGTGTGCCAACCATCACTCAAACCCTAGTGACCGATGATGCTCTGTGGTGGTCCATTGGATTTGAGCAAGGTGAGGGAGCCAGTGGCATTGCTACAGTGGTGCAATATCAGCTCGATCAGGATGAAATTGTCCTCTGGCAACCATCTGAACTCGGAAATGCTCAAATTACCGATCTGGCCCTGACAACGGCAGACGATGAGGCCACCCTCTGGTTGGGTACCCAATACTCAGGGGAGGGCAATCCATTTCTCCCAGCCAAAGGCTTGGTAGCATTCCGTCCAGCAGACAATACAGTGAAGACGTATACCGTTGAGAACAGTCCGCTCATTGGAGCCATCCCCACTCGACTCTGGGCTGAAGAAGAAACATTATGGGTGGCCACCGCTAATGGCGTATGTGAAATAGACTGGACAGCGATTGATACGAATGATAGTTGGGCCTGCTGGCGCTTTATAGCCAGGACTGATATCCCAACCGATCAGGATTTGTATGCCAGTCTGCTAGCTGAAACACCTATGGAACAGCTAGATGGTACAACAACGGTAGAGGTGCTGTGGTTAGCAGACACTGACATCAGCACCCCCGAATCTTCAGTGCGATACGAAATTAGCTACGAACCAGGCATTACCACTGAAATCAGCCAAGGTGCCGACTATTATATGGGTCCAGAAGAGAATCCGGACGATGGATATTTTTGGTGGCCAGGTCAGGACTGGAGCTGGAATGGAGAACGCTTTGTGCGTCCATGGGATCAGGTCGCTGTGAATTATGTGGGTGGTGGTCCCCAGGGGATTGGCCCCACTGAATATGAGAGTTTTGTTGCCGATTGGCAAGCAATGCGGGGGGAGTTTGAATTATTGACCCTGACGCCTGACGTTACAGAAATCATCTATTACTCTGCCTGGATTGACGGAGAAGATCTGGAACCTTGGGTAACAGTGACTGAGGCGGCGAATGCTCCCCTTGATACTGCAAATCCGACGGATGTGGTACTGACAGATTTGAAAAAGGCGGCGCAGAGTAATTAGCAAAGATCTTACGAAATCCGAATTCATTAACCCCCGCTTAAAAGTGAATAACCCTGTAGGGGTACTCCCTTGTGGATACCCTTCGATATCGGGGGTAGGTAACCAGGATTTTGCATTATTATCGTTGGTTAATCTGATTTCTCATGCTCAAAATTCATCATCTCTATGTTGTATTTGCATAGGTATGAGAATCTCGTATACATCAATGTTTTATGATGAGCAACAACGTCTCAACAGATGTGCCATCATGCCGGGGCATTAGTCTTGGCATGGTGTTTTAACTCACCCCCATGAGAGATAGCAATGTTTTAGAGGTAGACTCTACAACATCCTAAGTAATAGCCGCAAAGAGCTGAGACCATTCGATGGCAGGCGGTCGTGGCCCCTGATTAATGATTTCGAAAGTTTGCTGCTCAGTGACGAGATGCTGCAAGCACTCAACACAGACAGCAGCCACATCTTTGCGGCTGGTCTGGCCAAGCAATCGATCTCCAACCCCTAAAACCACACCTTGTTTTCCACCAGTGGAAGCCTTGATCAGGGTATTGAGATCGTAGGAGGTGTAAGGACCATCAATCAGTCGGCCTGGACGGATAATGGTGTAGCGACAGCTTGAACCACGCAGGGCAGCTTCGGCAGCTGTTTTAGCATCTAAGACACCATACGTATTGAGCAGGCTGAAGGGAAACTCTTCTTTACGCTCCACACCTAGGGAAGAGACTAGAACAAAGCGCTGTACCGCACTCTTCTTAGCAACCTCAATCAGGTTTTGTACACCCTGGCCATCGGCAATTGCTGGAGAGTTTTTTGTATGGCGCTGGCGATAGTCAGTATCAAGAAAAATACGTCCCCACGCTAAGAACTGCTCCAGGGGCTGGGCAGGTAAATCCACTTGCCATTTATCTGAAGGAAACGCCGTTGTGCCACTGCAACAGAGGATGGCATCGATTCTGTCCAAGGCAGCCGTTAACGTATCGAGCAATCGCAAGTCTGCCTGCACCAGGTCTACCCGATCGCCAAATAGTGAACGGGCTTTGACAACATTGCGGGTTAAGGCCCTAACCTCGTAGCCCTGACCCAGGGCATAGGCTACGGCTAACTGACCGACCCCACCGGTAGCACCGGTGACCAAAATTCGCTGCATACTCGGTACTGAGATCGCAATAAACTCCTTCCCTCTCAGTTAACCTTAAAACAGCAGCACCACTCAATCAAAGGTGGCTAGCCCCAATCCAGCCGATTAAAATTTAGGGACCCCCCTAAGGACCACCCTTAGGCCCCCCTAAGGACCACCCTTAGGCCCCCCTAAGGACCATCTGCCCCCACATTGCTATGCCTCAACTTCGTCAAACTTGGGATAACCAGCATTTCTTCAAAGGTACCGACGATCCCCAGATTGCAACCGCTATCGCTGAGATTAGGGACAACGTTGGGCAAATCTCCATGGCCTGTGCCCCGTTTGCAGAATACATTGACAGTGCGGAAACACTTCCTGAACCAGAGTTTGACACCCTGCTTGGCTTATTACGCGGCATTCACCAAACCCGCACAGAGTTGAACAAACAGCTGGGCAATGTGCGCACTTACATCACGACGGCCCTGAGCGTAGATGCCCAGGACACCCATGCCAGCGCCATCATGCCCACACTGCAGCAGATCAGCGCAGAGGTGAGCCAGGCACTCACCCCCATGCAGGTGTTTCTCAATCGGGTTCGCTCTGAATTTGTGGCAGCTGTGGTCGCGGATCCGGTCTTAGTAGAAATGGCTTTTTTACTGGTGCATCAACGCAAACTCAGAGATCAACTGCTCAGTGTTGCAGAAGAGAATTTAATTACAGGCCTGGCGGTAAACGGTCTGCATACCTGGGGCAATCTCTACACAGAGCTGGCGGGTACCCTTAAATGCACAGTTAACGGAGAGACCATGGGTCTGGCAAAAGCCGCTAATTTGCAAAGTGACCCCAACCGAGAAACTCGACAGGCCGCCTGGAACGCGATCCGTAACGCTTGGACTGGCCATCAACAAACTGCATCCACCATTCTCAACGCCATCAACGGCTGGCGACTAGAAGAAACGCAAAAACGGGCTCAGGTGCGTGAACTCCATTACCTAGACCGCAGCTGTCATCAAAGCCGTATTGAGCGGGCTACTCTAGATGCGTTGATGGCAACCACCTATCAGCAACGTTCCATTGGGCAACGCGCTCTGAAGGCCATGGCACAGGTGCTCAACATTCCCCAGATGGCACCGTGGGATTTACAAGCCCCAGCGCCTACCATTGGCGAGCCCAAAACAATTTCATTTGACGCAGCCATTACATTGATTGCCGATGCGTTTCGACAACTAACCCCAGAAATGGGCGACTTTGCCGTGATGATGGCTGAGCAGGGCTGGATTGATGGGAAACCTACCCCCAACCGAGCCACTGGAGCTTACTGTACTCGGTTTTCCGACCCCCGTGAACCGCGTATCTTTATGTCCTATGCGGGCACGATGACCAACGTCATCACCCTGGCCCATGAACTGGGTCATGCCTGGCATAACTGGGTCATGCGTGATCTGCCCCCCATGCAAACCTATTACTCCATGACCTTGGCGGAAACTGCCAGTATCTTTGCTGAGACCTTAGTGCGTGATGCTCTGCTACAGCAAGCTGAAACACCGGCTCAAAAGTTAGAGATTCTCTGGCAAAATGCCCAAAGTGCAGCGGTCTTTTTGCTAAATATTCCAGCTCGGTTTGAGTTTGAGAAACGACTGGTTGAAGCACGGAAACAGGGTGTTGCGATCTCACCTGCGCTCAAGACCATGATGGCTGATAGCTGGCAACTTTGGTACGAAGACAGTCTTTCAGACTATGACGACATGTTTTGGGCTACTAAGCTACATTTCTCTATTTCTCAACTGGGCTTTTACAACTATCCTTACCTATTTGGCTATCTCTTTAGCCTCGGCATCTATGCCCAGCAAGACAACTATGGAGCCGATTTTAACACCCTCTATACTCAAATTTTACGAGACACTGGCAGCATGACAGCAGAAGAGTTAGTAACTCAGCACCTACAGCAAGACATCTCACAATCTCAGTTTTGGAAAGCCAGTCTGAGCATTGTTGAAAAGAGTGTTGCCTCATTTGAACAATTGGTTGACAACTGATGCCGTTGTGCTCGCCAGAATTTCTTGTGGAGACTATCCCGATGAACGTGCCTAATGGCGCTAACCTAGTGAAGCACTTCCGCGCATCTGGCATATAGGGCAGATTCACCATGGTCACCAGCACGTCCCTCGACTGGATTTTTTTTGACTGTTTCAATACCCTGATCGACGATTTTGATACCTCTGGCTATGAAGCAGGGTTAGCACCCATGTATCAGGTGCCAGTGACAGCCGGGCTCTATACAGACATTGAAGATGTACGGGCTGATTACCACCGCTGGCGGTTAGAGTATATTGCTGGCAAACCCCATGAGCAAACCTTACAGGAGCGGTTTCGCAATCTATTGGCAGTCTACCGCCCTGAGGCAGATACGGCGCTAGTTGACCAAGTGCTCGCAGAAATGGAAGTTCAGTTTATGGAGTGCTTTCCCGCTACACTCAGACTACCTGCTGGCGTAGAAAGCATGCTGCAACGCTGGCAAGACCAGGTGTCCATGGGGGTAATCTCTAACTTTTTCTTAGCAGATTGGCCTGGCAAAATGCTGGAGCGCTATGGCCTGAACGTATATTTTCAGTTTGTACTGGACAGTGCCGAATGTGGCAAGCGCAAACCGAGCGATACCATCTACCAAATGGCTCTAGAAGCAGCCGGAAATCCAGCCCCTGAGAGAGTATTGTTTATTGGCGATCATTTAACCAATGATGCGATCGCACCTCAGCGGTTGGGAATGCGATCCATTTACTTTGATCGCTCGGCTGAACGCGCCTCGTCATCGGCTGCACCAGCTGACATCAAAGCCATCACTCACTGGGATCAATTTATCCCTTACCCTTAATAGAACGCAGGAAAACCATTATTCATGAAATGTGGCAAAAAAATACGACTAAGGTATAAGGCTAAGTCTGACACATCTTGCTATGGGCGAGGGCAATCTACATAGAGGCACCCTAGAGAAAGATAAATGTAGCGAAAAATGCCACCGTGTAATTAAGGTGTTTTTTAAATAAAAATAAAACTTAAATTATTTTCGTCATAGATAATTAAAGCACTAGCCAGATATTAACCGTCTTTATTATGAGCCAAATCCCGCAGGCCGCAGTCATTATTACTAACCAATAAAATTAATCATACAAAGTTAAATGCCTCTTAAACTCTCTAGGATCGCCAGTGTAATTCTGTCTGCAGTGATGATATCGGCTCCATTGACTGGGGTTGGTCGTCAAGTAGCCAAGGCTGACACCACAGCTTCACCTGCGACTAATGAGGTTAAACCCAAAGCACCAGAGGACAAGGCATCACAGACAAAGCCAGAGCAAAAATCATCGGCAACCGCTGAAATTAGTCCCAAAACTCCAAAGAGCAAGCCATCAAAGCCAGAGCAGCCTCAATCATCTGCGACAACCAAGACGTCAAGAAACTCAACCTCGCCAGCTCCCATTGAACCCTTTATCCAAGCTGATGCTGTGGCGTTAGGACAGTGGTTAGTCACCAAAACCGTAAAAAACCTGGTAGACAACCCCGCAGATAGTGCCGCTAAGCCAGCAACACAACCTAAAAAACCAGCAGGTTGGCCCAGTCCACCGAACAGAACCGCATCTGCTGCCAAACCACAGCCCGCTGCCCAACCGCAAACACCGACTCTACCAAAAGTCGCGGTGCGCGCACTACCCCCTGAACCCTCTAGCAATCCCACAATTGATAACTACACAGAAATGCGAGTCGCTTTGACGAAGCAGGCTCCTGATGTGTCAATCGCTGCATCCGAAGGGGGGGTGCTCGTGAGCACCAACGGCGAACTTGTGGAAAATGTATCAGCGGGTATTAGCTATCAAATCAGTGCTGACGAGCGAGGGCTATTTGTAAATGGCCAACCGGCCCCAACAGCCCTCTGGGTTGAACCAGATAATGGTTATGTAGCGGTTGGCAATCGGTGGTATCGCGGACGCTTACTGCTGTTATGGCAAAACGGCGGAGTCATGGCTGTAAATTACGTCATGCTTCAGGAGTATTTATACAGCGTAGTTGGAGCTGAAATGTCTGCCAGTTGGTCTTTAGAAGCCTTAAAGGCCCAGGCCGTTGCAGCGCGTTCCTATGCCATCGTACACACCGTTCGCCACCAGCGAAGAACCTACGACTTGGATGATACGCAACGGTATCAAGCTTATAAAGGTATTGCCACGGAAGCTAGCTCCACCCAGCAGGCCGTCCATGAAACATCCGGAGAATTTATTAGCTATGGCGGTGGTGTGGTGGAGTCATTATACGCGGCTAATCAAGATATTGTTGACGATGCCCATAGTGGGTACGGGATGAGTCAAACCGGAGCCCTAGATTTGGCAGAACAGGGCTATCGCTATTATGAAATCTTGTCTGCATACTATCCTGACACATCGGTAGGACGCATTGACATTGGTGAGTAGGGTCACTCACTGCTTAAGAGACTTTGATGCTCTTACGTGCCAGGTTACAGGTTAGATTTTGCCCTTCGATCACCACCGGCCCTAGCACAGTATGAACAAGTAGCCGAGTAGCATCAGCTTTAATTACTGACTGTAGATTAGCCGGAACCTTAGGTCTCTGGAGGGGTTCCGAGTGATTAGCCACCAATTCATCATGATAGGGATATTTGCTAGCCACTAATGTGTCCTTGGCATGGCGTTTTCGGACATTGACACGCAGTCGCTGTCTTTGCGCATTACGATCTAGCCACACCACAGTATCTGCCAGGGACAGGATTTGTTCTCCGCGCCAGGTTTTGACATAGATCGTCCCGGTATCACACAGCATGTGTTTAACCGGATACCATTGCTTGTGGCACAGCAGCAGAATATCCATCAGCTGCATACTACGATGGTTGACCCACCACGTTTTCCAAAAAACAGACGCTGCCTCACAGTGAATCTGATACCCTGCTGGCACACTATGGTGATCATACTGAGCAAACGTTGCCTTAGACGAGCGCGCCTGTTCCAGACTGAGCGGAATAAACCCTGCTTCAAGGGCAAACTGATGGAGCAACGCCCAATAATCAGAACTTAAACGGATGACAATATGGGGACACTTAGTCGTGAATCGCCCTTTGGCCAATAGCACTCCTTGGGTGGTGAGCAACTGAATCTCATCCAAAGCCTTCTCTACACGTAGCTCGCGATTGGCTAAAAGAGATTCTTCTCCCCTCAGAAATGTTTTAATCAGAGCACTATTATCTATGGCGATTTTCATGAACAGTTTTATGGTGTAGTAGACAGCCGTTGCAACCGACGTGCCGCAACTAGGTCAAGGAAATTTTTTCGCCTGTAAGTTTATCCATAGAATCTTACAGTTAATCTCGATATTATTGAGATCGACTACAGTATTCCCACCTGACTAAAGGATGACAGCGTCTGATTAATGCTCTTCCTCTCTTTTTAGCAAAATCACGGACATCGTTAACAACATAACTGCAACAATATCCGTGAATATAATGGGGCCATGAGATATTTTCGACCCGTTATTACAACAGCCACTGGCCATCAGCCTAGCCCCTATCGATCCCCCAACCAATCCATCATCAAGCTCAATAGCAATGAAAACCCCTATCCCCCCTCGCCAAATGTACTGAAACGTCTAAACACGTTTGATGGGGAGTGGTTACGCCGTTACCCCGATCCCTATTCGCAAGAATTCTGTCATGCAGCGGCAGCGGCGTTAGGCATTCCTTCAGATTGGATTATCGTTGGCAACGGCTGTGATGATCTGCTCAATATATTGATGAGGGCCTGTATAGATGAGACACGAACGGTTGTTTATCCAACGCCCACTTATAGCCTTTATCGCACTTTGGCCCAGATCTGTGGCGCTCAGATTATTGAAATCACCTACGATACACAATTCTCTCTACCACTGGAGAAAATTGTGCAAGCCGATGGAGCTCTCACGCTCATAGCATCACCCAATAGTCCATCGGGCCATCAGATTCCCATGGCTGAGCTCCGGCAGTTAGCCACCACCATTCAGGGGCTATTAGTGATTGATGAAGCCTATGTGGACTTCGCAGAAGAATCGGCGTTAAGTCTGACGCAAACCCATGGGAATGTTCTGGTACTGCGAACCCTGTCTAAAGGCTATAGCCTGGCAGGACTACGATTTGGCTTTGGCATCGCTCAACCTGCATTACTCGCAGATTTATTTAAGGTGAAAGATAGCTATGGAGTGGATGCGATCGCAAATTGTGCTGCTGCTGCCGCCATTGCCGATCAGACCTATAAAAATCAGTGTGTAAACCAAATCAAATTAGATCGACAGCACCTCACCTTAGCCCTACGCAAGCTAGGCTTCCAGGTGCCACCATCCCATGGCAACTTCGTCCTGGCCACCCATCCAGAAGCGCCAAGGCTCCATGACGCCCTTAGGGAGCATGATATTTGGGTACGCCACTATCCCCAAGCCCATTTAACCAACAAGCTTCGGATTACAGTGGGCACACCAGAGCAGAATCAGCGGCTTTTACAGGTGCTAACAAACTTACTATAAGCAGTCAGCAGGGGATGAGGAGTTCCCAAAACGAAAGCCGAGAATACTCCACCTTTGGACAATGTAAAGCATTAACACAATTAGATACATTAATGGATGAAACTAAACCCTAGAGCAACACTGAGAACCATGCATCCTTCACAGAGAGCATAAGCATCTTGAGCGAGAAGCGTATCTTATCTGGGCTAGCTTAGCGGGAATTCCAGTGTCTCTAAATATCCTGTCACACAAGTCTCCTAAGTTCTTTTACTTAGGAGACTTTTTTATAACCCAAACAACCATTGTCAAACGCCACTCGTCACCCTACAACAAGACAAAACAAACATATATTTACGATCTGTTCACTTTAGATAGAATTAAGGCGCTTGCGCTTAAATGATCATCCTCTTACCCCATCACTCATGCACCCATCTACAGCCCCAACATAGGTCTTTATTTTTGTGCAGCCCCCTAACTCGTGCCTGTAAGCAGTCCTAAAGAGACTTTATCCATACCGTAAATCTCACCACATTGAACTCTCTTCAGGATCTCTTCCCATTGCACTAATACTGCACTAACACTTAGAAGACACGATCTCAAAAAAGCAAAAAACTAGTATTTCTATCAGGCTTCACATAAACCAACCAGTAAAATCGTTCGAAATCTAAAATCCTCCTTAACCCTTAGGCTAAGCAAGAATAAAACAAGTTAAATTGCAAACAACACTAAATCACGGAGAAGCATTGAACATCTAAACCAAGGAAGTTTTCCTACAGAACCTCCCACTCTAGAGGTTGCTTTTCTGACTCAGCTCAGAAGATCAAACCGAGAGTAAGTTTGGGTATTCAATCTCTCCGAAATATCCTGTCACACCATCTCCTGAGCTTTTTGCCTGGGAGATGTTTTATTGCTTGGGTCTAAAGCGTCTTGGGTACTCTCTTTCAACAATTCCATAAATGCAAACACGGGTGGCGGTAAGAGGGCATCAGCAAGTGTGGCCACACAAATGATGCGATAAATCGGTTCTGGCAAACTGCACACCTGCACACCAGGGGGAATAGGTTCAGCAGCAAGTCGGGGACTAATGGCTGCGCCTAGACCTTTGGCTACCATATTCACGATGGTGGCGTCAGACCGAATTTGATACGTGGGCGTTAACTCCACACCATACTGGCGGCCATGGTTGATGACCATGGCATCACAGCTATCACCGTCAGGTGCCATAATCAGCGGATAGGTCGTTAAGGTTTCCCAGGTAAGGGGCTCGGGTAATGCAGTATCCGGGGGGAACAGCACCACAAACTCATCCTGGGTCAGTTCTGAGGCTTCTAGATCTGGAGCATGGGGTAAGTAGGTAATTCCCACATCTGCCTTACCCTTGCGCAAATCAGATTCAACATCAGGACGGTCATCGTATTCGGCAATGGTGATTGCGATCGCAGGATACCGCTGACAATATTGCGCAATCACCTCCGGCAAAATATGGGTAGCTGCACTGCGAAAGGCCGC
This sequence comes from Adonisia turfae CCMR0081, assembly GCF_011009555.1. Lineage (GTDB taxonomy): Bacteria > Cyanobacteriota > Cyanobacteriia > Phormidesmidales > Phormidesmidaceae > Leptothoe > Leptothoe turfae. The sequence goes on from NZ_QXHD01000004.1 coordinate 742,327, forward strand.
AATCCGCAACTGCCCACCCTCAAACCCCTTAGCCAGGTTGGCCTGCTGATAAATATCCTCAATTAAATGCAGCACATGGCGGGCGCGCTCGATAATCTGCTGCCCCACGGGTGTGGGCACAGCCCCGTAGCGTCCACGGGAAAACAGCACCACCCCTAGATCCTCTTCCAAGGTAGCAATGGCATAGCTTACAGCTGACTGCGATAGCTGCAGCTGTAGGGCTGCCTCACTAAAACTACCGCCATCAGCCACAGCAATTAGCACTCGCAGTTGCGAAGGTTTGAGTTGCCCCAGGCGATCCTGTCCCATGATGTGCGTAAAAAGTGACCCACACCATTGTGACAAGTTCTTGGCCATTAACCTATGGAATCGACTGATAGCATCTATGGAGTGGTTTTATGTCAAGGCAAATGGATACCCCGTAGGGGCTGGCCTTGTGCCTACCCTGGGACAAGAGGCGACGGCAAAGCAGGGCAACCATAAGGGATTGCCCCTACGGATATTGCTATTTTTCTAGGTTAAAGAGCAGTTTCTTTTCGTCATCAGTGAATGGCTTCGGGGCCGGATTCACAATCTTTGCCCGCCCATAGGCGCGCTGTACAGCAGGTCGAGCAGCAATTGCATTAAACCAACGTTTTAGATGGGGAAAATCATGGAGGTCTTGCCCCTGTTTGGCATAGGGGACAATCCACGGATAGATCGCCATGTCAGCAATAGAGTAAGCGCCAGCAACATACTCGCGTTCGACCAGACGCTGATTTAGCACTCCATATAGCCGCGCTGTTTCTTTGACATAGCGATTAATAGCATAGGGAATTTTCTCAGGGGCATAGCCAGAGAAATGATGATTTTGCCCCAGCATGGGCCCCAGCCCCCCCATCTGCCAATAGAGCCACTGCAACACCTCGGTTCTAGCTCGTAAGTCCGCCGGTAAAAACTGGCCCGTTTTTTCTGATAAATATTGCAGAATTGCCCCTGACTCAAACAGGCTAATGGGTTCACCACCGTCCGTAGGAGCCTGGTCGACAATGGCCGGGATCCGATTATTAGGCGCAATCTTAAGAAACTCAGGCTGAAACTGCTCACCTTTGCCAATGTTAATGGGGTGAATTGTGTAAGGTATGTTTGCTTCTTCGAGGAAAATCGTGATCTTGTGGCCGTTGGGCGTCGTCCAATAATAGAGGTCGATCATGATTAACTACTTTGTACGAAAATCTTGAACTATTCTAGCGTAGGTTTCAAGATTGGGCGTGAACTGTTGAAAGTTCTCAATTACCATGGATAACTCACGAAGCATCCAGTTCACGACTTCCATCGGAGACGCGTTACGAACGACTTCGCTCAGTTGGCTGAATGTGGCAGGATAAAGCAGTTGCATAGGTGAGCAGAGAGCATGGCCCTGTCCAAGGAAGAATCAAAACAGCTATTAGAACGCATTATTTTTGAAGAAACAGCCCCAAAAGATTGGGTGCAAGATGTATGGGGTCTAAGCCCAATGCACGGCGACGAAGCAGCCAAACTGTTAGATATATTCGATGCCCTGATTGAATGCTGTTCTGAGGAGAAGCTAGAGAATTTAGTCCAGGGTCTGATTCGATCTCAGGCGGAGGTATAGCATGGGCATCTGGGATGTTGATCGCTTCTTTTCTATTATTGAGGAGTTAGTCCTTTGCCATTCCCCCAGTGGCGTTGAAGGAGAGATAAATCAGTATATTCAGAAGTGGCTGGACAATCTTGGTGTTGAACATTGGCACGATGAAGCCGACAACATTGTGATTAAAATCCCAGGTCGTACTAGTAATGGGGCGATTGCTGTTACTGCCCATAAAGATGAGATTGGTGCTCTTGTTAAAGGCATTGAGTCTGGGGGCAGGCTACAGGTCAGACGTTTAGGTGGAGCCTATCCCTGGGTTTATGGTGAAGGTGTAGTCGATCTGCTCGGCGATAAGGAGACTATCTCAGGTATTCTTAGCTTTGGGTCTCGCCATGTTTCCCATGAGTCTCCCCACAAATCTCAGCAAGAAGGTAAAGCAGTACGCTGGGAGACAGCCTGGGTAGAGACTAAACTCTCAACCCCAGAATTGGTGAGGGCTGGAATTCGCCCTGGAACACGGATGGTGGTGGGCAAACATCGTAAGCGTCCGTTTCGTTTAGGGAATCATATTGCCAGTTATACCTTAGACAACAAAGCATCGGTCGCTATTTTGTTAGGTTTGGCAGAGCGGGTCAAAAACCCTCCGGTAGATGTATATCTGGTGGCCTCTGCCAAAGAAGAAGTCGGTGCGATCGGGGCCCTATTCTTCAGTCAACGACAGAAGTTGAGTCGGCTGATTGCGTTGGAAATTTGTCCCCTATCTCAGGAGTACCCAATTGTTGATGGTCCCAGGCCTGTTTTGTTCGCCCAAGATAGCTACGGTCTCTATGACGAAGGACTGAATCAGGAGTTGATCTCAGCGGCGTCCACTGTCAGGATTCAGCTTCAACAGGCAGTGATTTCTCAATTTGGTAGTGATGCATCAATTGCGATGAAGTTTGGCCATGTGCCGAAGGGAGCTTGTTTGAGTTTTCCGACGCAGAATACCCATGGATATGAGATTGCTGATTTGGGTGCGATCGCAAATTGCCTCACTGTCCTCACCGCATACTTAAACAACGGTGTTCAATCATGCAGCCACAACGGATAGGAGCCGCCTCAGCCCAAGACTCAGAGTGACTAAACTAAGCTTTATCACCCCACGTTACACTGACAAAAGTAGTCAACCAGGAATGAGGTATGCAATTAACCGGCAACGAGAATCTGGCTAATCGCACCTGCTGGGTGTTCGACATGGATGGCACATTGACCCTTGGTATCCACAATTTTGAAGCGATTCGAGCAACCTTAGAACTACCGGTAGGCACACCCATTCTGGAATCATTACGTCAGTTGCCCCCAGATATTGCCGCCGTTAAATATAAACAGTTACGAGAGATTGAGTTAGACCTAGCAAGTCAAGCCACTGCACAGCCTGGAGCCCATGAACTATTAGAACTGCTCATTAGCCAAGGCAAACAAATTGGCATTCTTACCCGAAACGGCAAAGATATTGCCCATGAGACCCTCGATGCTTGCGGTTTGATGGATTTTTTTGAACCCGCCCTCGTACTCAGTCGCGACTGTCATGCACCAAAACCAGAACCCGATGGTATTTTAGCGCTATTGGATACTTGGGAGGCTCCATCCACCGCAGCCGTGATGGTGGGAGATTATAAGTTTGACCTGATGGCGGGGCAGCGAGCGGGCACAGCAACGATCTACATTGACACCGATGGCGAGTTTATGTGGTCAGAGTATGCAGATTATGGGGTGCGATCTCTAAAGGCTGTGGTTGATTGGCTAGACACACCTCAGCCGGTCAATTTCTAATCAGACACTTAGCCCATGCATAACACTAGTGAACAACAGAACGAATTTACTCCCCTCTAATTTGCTCCCCATTTTGCAAGCATACCCTGGATTTGTTCTAGGGCATAGGGTTTACTAATATAGTCATCCATGCCAGCTGCAAAACAAGCCGCTTGGTCCTCCTGCCGGACATTAGCGGTTGCTGCAATAATCTTTGGGCGATCTTCACCCCATTTTTCAATGATTTGCTCAGTTGCTTCCAAGCCATCTATTTCAGGCATTTGAAGATCCATGAAAATAATGTCATAGTGCTGACGTTCTAAAGCCTCTAAAACTTCCAATCCATTAGCCGCTAGATCACCCGAATAATCTAACTTCGCCAAAATCCGTAACACCACCATTTGATTTACAGGGTTATCCTCAGCTACTAGAATCCTGAGGGGCGGGCGGTTTCCAGAGCCATTGCCAGATACATGGGCCTCAGATAAAGAGTTAGCATCTTGGGAGAAAGGTTTCGCAGTGCTATCACAATTATTTTGTTGTTTTTCAGAATATTGTTGAGAGTTCTGTTGAGCTTTAACAAGGTCAGTTACAGCATTCCACAAGTTTGCATGCTTAATGGGTTTAGTTAACCAAGCATCGAATAGCTCTTCTTTATCATGGGGTTTGCTAACAGCGCCCAACATAATACAAGGCAAGGGAAAATCAAGTTGAAGCGAGCGAATCTGCTGAACAAGTTCCAAGCCATCCATACCTGGCATCTGGACATCGATAATAGCTAAATCAAACTGTTGGCCTCGTTTTAGGCTGCCTAAAGCAGCTTGAGCCGATGGCACAGTGTCTGGTTTTAGTCCCCATTGACTGCACTGTTCTGCCAGCACCGCACAACTCGCATGACTATCATCAACAATCAAAACACGGCATGCTTGCAGAACTGGAACTTGAGGGTTTAGATGCAGCTGTGATTGTGCGTCTGCTAATCGAGTTTGCATGGAGAAATAAAAGGTTGAACCTTGCCCCACATCACTGGCGACCCAAATTTCACCTCCCATTAAGGTTACTAAGCGTTTACAAATAGCCAGCCCTAGGCCAGTCCCCCCATATTTTCGGGTCGTAGAATTATCAACTTGAGAAAAGTCCTTAAAGAGTTTAGGAATTCCATCGATCGGAATGCCAATACCGGTATCTTTAACGAAGAATTCCAGGATTATAGGAAATTCAGGTTGGATAGTTTCCAGTGTTTTTGAGTCTATTGTTTTTGAGTTTAGTGGTTCAGACTGCCTCAGTCTCACTGAAATCAGAACCTCTCCTTTCTCTGTAAACTTAATAGCATTACTAACTAAATTCATTAAAATTTGACGTAGCCGATTCAAATCACCTTGAATGCATAGGGGAACATCACTGGCAATTTGATATAACAAATCTAAATTTTTCTCTAAAGCTTCACTGGCAAAAAGATCTAGAACATCTTCGATACAGTGCCTGAGTTCAAAGGAAGATTCTTCGAGAACCATGTAGCCTGATTCAATTTTAGAGAAGTCGAGAATATCGTTAATAACGCCCAGTAAGCTATCACTACTATTCTGAATAATATCGACATACTCTTGCTGCTCAAAACTTAAATCAGTATTTAACAGTAAGCTCGTGGTACCAATGACTCCATTCATCGGTGTTCGAATTTCGTGACTCATGTTGGCCAGAAATTGAGACTTAGCCTGGCTAGCGATTTCTGCTTTTTTCTTCTCTTCACGAATTGTCTCAAACTGGCTCTGAATTTGAGTGGACATTGCTTTAAAGTTTTGAGCTAAAGCCCCAACTTCATCATTTCCCTCAGGAAGTTCTCCCAAATACTGAAAATGACCTATCGCCATCTCATTCATGGCATTTTTTAATTGTTTCAGACGAATAAGTAATGATTGGGCGCTACGAATCTGTAGCAAAGTGAAGGTAATCAGTAAAATAAAGACAATGGTAAATACTAAAACTGTTTGCAAACTAGAAATCTGCCGTTGGGACTGGAGCTGTTCGGTTGTCAAATCGAGTAAATCATTGACTTCCTGCTGGCTGTTAGAAATATTAGGGGCAATTCGATCAAATTGCAGAGAGGCTTCAGCCGTAGAAAGCTCCAACTCTAACGTACTGTACATTAGTTCAACAACTAGCTCTCGATATTGTTGAACTTCATCCAACAAAAATGACTCGAAGGTGACAGGACCTATAAATTCAGACCTGATGATGGCTTGTTCCAGGTCTGTAACTTGATTAACTAGCCGATCTGACAGACGCATATCTAGGGTGCTGATGAAGTCTCGCTCATAAAGTTGCATTCGAAAGAACTTGGAAATCAAAACCTGTTTATCAGAAACATCGAGTTCTGCTTGAATGCGATCTTTAACCGTTTGGAGTTCAGTTAACGTTCCTGTGCCATCAGTAGCAGCAATACGAGACTGAATTTCTAAGGTTTGATTAACCGATTGCTCATACTTATCAACAATCACTAAAAACGTTTCAAGGGAATCGATAATCTTATCATGGTCATTCTCTTGACAAATTTCTATCAAGTCATATGCAATCTGCCTTGTCCGATCAAGGTGATCCGTAAACTTAGAGGAGGCTGAAAGATCTTGAACCTGATTAACCTGGACCTCATCCAATCGAGCCATGAGCATTGATGATTCCATCTGATTCAAGTTCTCTTTAATCGAAAGAAGTTGCTCCTGTTTTTGAATTAGAGCATTATGTTGAGCCCGATCTTGAAAATCCAGAAATGCCAAAGTTGCAGTAGCTGCCAAGGCAACCACTGCAAAGGAAGAAAAGTTAGAGAGGAACTGCAGTCTTTTGCGAATCATAAAACCGAGCCGACTAGGTTTGGTTTAAAGCTCCTCTGGAGATTTAAACTGAATAGTGGGCCAGTTAGCAGCAACTTTCTGAAGGTTACCCGTACTATCTAGTAAGAACTTCTGCTGCACATCCTCATTGAGGAAAACATATAAGCGAGACTTAATCACAGACCACACTTGCGGATCACCATCAAACTTCTTTCGCAGGACAATACCAAACGTGCAGTAACCGCCATTGGCAGGCGCATATTTTTCAGGTTCACGGCTAAATAGATCTCGATTCTCAGCAGTTGCAAAGTACCAGGTTGCATCATGCCAGACGAGGCTGTAACTATCCTGGCCTTTTACTGGCCCACTTTCCGTAAAGTAAGAAACTGGATCATAGCCCCGCAAAGCAATGCCCTTCTCATCCAGGTTCATATGAACCAGATTATGCGCAGCTTGAACTAGCCCAGTTTGAGGAGCAGCCTCAGGTTGAGAGGCGGTTTCAGTTTGAGAGGTGGCCTCAGGTTGAGAGGTGGCCTCAGGTTGAGGGTCAGCCTCAGGTTGAGGGGCAATCTCCTGGAAGGTGGACGTATCGGACACCCTAGCATCAGGTCTGCAGCTACTTATACCAATTACCAACATCCCCACCCCTAAAAGAGCTGGAATGGATGAGGTGATAACGTTGACGGCTTGTTTTCTAATCATAAAGAGTCCTGCACGCTAGCTTTTGATCGTTGCTCATTCGAGAAGTAGCGAGAATATGATTTTCCTAACTGCATACTCCAGTTTAGCCGTTGGATTGGGCAAATAACCTTTGAGCAGGCTACTACGCTACGCAAATGTGCTGAGCGCGGATTGGCATACGTTAGACCAAATGCTGCATAGATCTATCAACCGAGATAAAGTGTACCCCTCCTTTATACAGAGCTATATGCTGTAAATCAGCAATACAGTAACGAGCTTATTCTTATATTGAGACTCCGATAAAGTAATCGTTTAGAGCGCACATCTTCTGCTGTGGATTCGTAGATGAAATCACCCACACTTATGAAGTTTTGAGAAGCCAAGATAGTGACAAGGAAGCAGGGGGTGGAGTTTATTCAATGGGATTGAGACTTCCCCTATATCGGGACTGAAGGGCTCAGGCTGTCCACTTACCTCAGCTAGCAAAATATTTTGTTGTTTTGCAAGACTAATCAACGCAAACGATAAGTTTATACAGGATGGCTGTTATGCCTATAGTAAAGCCATGAAGAGGCAGTATCTTTAACCAAGGTTGTCGGGCGATACGCTGGGTGAGTACTATGCTCAGTAACGCTCCAAATATTAGGCTAACGCCTTGCAAAAAAGCAATTACAGCTGGATGTGCTACGACTACAGGCCCAGTGCTTGCCAAGCCAAAACTGGCTAAGGAAACGGGGATAATACGCCCTGCCTCAGTTAGGCCAAGAGAAAGATAATGGGCCAGACTGCCCAATAGAACGATGGGTAGCCAGCCATAGGCAACTTGAATAAACGGGCGGGCTTTCAGGCGAGGTTGAATGAGATGGGTGAGTTTATGAGTGGCCCAGGCCATGGGCCATGGAGCAAAGAGCAGCAGGGTGGTTGCGATCGCATGTCCCCCAAATCCCTCAACCCGATGCGCCACGCCTAACAGCTCTGCCACTGCCGGTAGCCGATGCACAAAAACCGCTCCCCACAGCAATAACAGCAGTGCCACCTCATGGTGCGCAGGCGTGTGCGTGGTCCATAACTCAATGCCAGGGGGGCGTAGATTAAACTCCACCGACCGATGGGGACATGCTTTTAGACAGGTCATACACAGCACACAGTTTCGATTATCCACTAGCTGAGCTGGATGAGAATAGACTGGACAGCCACCAGTCTCTTGCCCTTCTCCTTTAGCTGGTCCACCTTTGTAACATTGATAGGTGCTACAGGTGGCTGAACAAATACCTGTTTGCCCCCGCAATTCTGTCATAGAGAGTTTCGCAAATAGTCCGTTCATGCCACCAATGGGGCACAGGTAACGGCACCAAAAACGCCGCTCAAAGAGTGCGGAACAAATCATGGCCCCAGCCGTGATAATCAGCAATAGCCAGGCAGAGAGATAGGCCGTGTTTTCTAAATTCCATAGTTCTTCCCAGATCAAAATGGCGGCAAAGCCTGCATATAAAATCCAGCCTCCCCAGCGCTCTGCCCACTGCCTTGGCCATTCCCCAAGCTGTCTGGGCCATAGCCATAGAGAGAGTTTTTGAGTAATTTCTCCATAGATCATAAAGGGGCAAACAGCACACCAAAGACGACCCACAAAAGGAAATAACAACAAAATTAATGGCCACCACCAGGCCCAAAAGAAATTCAGGGCAATATTGGCATCACGGGTTTGGGGACCGAAGAATAATAAAGCGACCACTAACCCATAGAACCAGCTGGTAAAACCAAAATTGATGCGATCAGGCCACCAGGGACTACGTAGGAACTGCCGTAATTTTGGATAAGCGTTGAGTAAATTCAGACGAAATCGATTGGGTTGTTCACTGGCGGACCAAAAGACTTCTTCATTCAGGCGAGGAGCACATTCTGCCTGTTCAATGGCCCGTTGCACTAGGCTATCTAGTTCCTTGAGATTGCTAGGGAAATCATAGCTTTGTAAACGACGCAATGCTTCGGGGGTCAGCCTAGGCTTACGGATTCCGCGTTTTCGACAGTAGAGCTGAATGTAGTAGTTGATTTGGGCTTCTATGTCGGCTTTTCTCACCCGGAGGGGAGGGACTTTCACCTGTTGAGGAGACAGGTTTGCAAAGGGTGTGAGACTCTTTTCTGAGATCATCATGATCCAGGCAGCACTCTCCTTGACTGCTGATGGTGCATTGCCTGGCTGAGTAGTGGGTTGATACTGGCCTGTTTTGATCAATCTCAGAATAGCGGGGCGTAGTTCAGGATCTAGATCCTGAATGTTGTTCAGCAATAGGGTGCCCTGGTCTAACCAGTCCAACAGTCCTGGACGACTCTCGCCTTTACCAAATAGCTCAATGGCCCGCAAGGTTTTGCAATTCACCTTAATCATGGGTTCTTGTTTGTAGTGAGACCCAAAATGGATTAGGGCAGCCAGGTTATCTTTTTCTAATCCTGGCTCACCAAAAATAAGCACTGGGTCGCGCCGTCCGTGGTCATCGGCCATCACACTTGCTGCTGTACGCACGGATTGCCGTAGACGTTGGGCATAGCGACTAGCGCCGACCACGCCCCGGCTGACCTTGGGTACTAAGTAGGGGCGTAGTTCTTGTTGGCGCTCTTGTTCGTAAAGTAGCTGGGCAGACAGCTGTTCAACTTCTTCAGCCAATAGTTCGGAGAGCTGTTGGCTGAGACTTGGATGTTCGGAGGCGATCTGCCTTAGTTTGTCAGCAGATAGCTGCCACAGCTCACAATCTTCGAGGGTAATGATGGTGTAATCGGTGGGCTGCTCTAGCAGGATTTCTTGTAAGTGTAAAACTACCCCCGGCAACAGCTCTACAATCTGGGCCATAGACGTCCGCTGGCTACGGTAGCGTTCTAAATGACCGGCTTTCAGAATATAGAGGGCATCGGCTTGGGTATCTTCGAGAATAAGACGACGGTTGGCTTGGATAGAGAGCGGGGTTAGGTTGGTTGCGATCGCAACCAAGACCTCCTCTGGCAATACCTTGAGGCATGTGGCCTGCCGCAGCCAGTTAACCCGCGTTGCCACCTCAGCCATCTCAGTCGCATACTCCGCCATGATTGATGCACCCTGACTATTCAGATGGTTTGGATGATGACACAATCACCCGCCACACCACAAATAGTAAAAAACTTAGATAAGTAATCGTAAATACCCAGTTCTGCCAACTATCGCCTGCTTGAATAACGTCTATATCTATCATATTTATTTACTTATAAGCCAATGGTGTAAGCGGGAATTATCATATGACCTTTGGGTATCGATTAGCATACAAAACAGGGTAGATACAGAGAAAAGGCTGACAGTTGACTCCGCAAAAGTGTCTTTGTCGCAACAAAACTCTCCATTTATCGCACTGTTGAACCATGGTTCTCTTGTGATTGACTGCTATTAACCTGTTAGCGTGGCTCAACAGCAGCCTCACATACGCGACGAGATTTATGTTGTAGCTTCGGCACGGGTGAGTTTATCAACGACCCATCTCGCCATCGAGTTGAGCCAGGAGAGGTTTTATTCGTACTAGCCGGTAGGAAGCATCGAGTTGAGATTTTTTCAGAAGACTTTGGTAAATGGGTATTTTTCCATGGCCCTGGAGGTGTTGAAAGACCATTGGTTGAGTAGTCGAGTTGTTGCCAACTAGTGCAGTTCAGCACTAGTTGGCATCCTCCAATAGATAGTGCGATTTTGCTAACCAAGTCGAATTGATTTCTATAAGCTATAAGTGAGGATCTGCTCAAAAAGTTTCGGTAAACCGTACGGTAACGAACGATAAACGATTGAAGTAGTCGCTAGGATCAATTAACCCGGCCCCATTGACAGGCTGTTCATTATGCTGAGCAAAAACCTAAAACCTACTGATAATCAAGACGCATGGCTACAAAAGCCCCTTAAAACGCTTAACCGTCGCACATTACAAGTCTCCCATCCCCACTGGAGTGATAGTGAGCTAAATCAAGCTATTTTGATGCTTGATCTTAAGCAAGACAACCCTTATGGCGATTTGGGTGTAATTCTGACATAAATTTGCCGGTCTAGCGCAAAATCACTCCTGAGGAAATCTATAGGCCTGGATGTAAAAGATTTTTTATCAAGCCTTCCTCACAAGTCGTCCAGGCAACGATTCTGGCCCGAATTTCTGTGTTAAGGTGACCCTGGATGAGCAGTCAACTGCGGCTAGTCAGTTCGTCTATACCTATCTGGGTGCCAGCTGTCTAAGTGTTACTCTCGTCAGTTTTTCATCTTAATTGTTTGGAGAAGGTCCATGTCCATTTATGTAGGGAATATCGCCTACACGGTTTCGCAGGAAGATATTCAGGAAGTATTCGCAGATTACGGTACCGTTAAGCGAGTAACTGTTCCTATGGATCGCGAAACCGGTCGTCCTCGCGGATTTGCATTTGTAGAAATGTCTGCGGATGCCGAAGAAGACGCTGCTATCGAGGCCCTTGATGGAGCTGAATGGCTCGGTCGTGAGATTCGTGTCAATAAAGCACGCCCTCGGGAGGAAAGACCAAAGCGCTAACCCTGGCCCATTCTATTTAATTCAAGGTTTATCAGAAGTGCCACATTTCTGTTACAAATGTGGCACTTCTTGGTGTGGCTTTATTGCCAAAAATACGTACCCAAAAATACTGCGGCTGTTCCTCCAAAAAGTACCGCCCAAATCAACCATTCTGTTGGAGTAATGCGTTTAGGATCAAACTTAAACCGATTGGTTTGGGGCCGTTTTTGAGGTACTTTTCCATATTTAGGATCTTGTTCTTTTCTGCGTTTGGCTTCTCCCATGGGGTACTCCCTTTGTTAAATTAGCTTTGCCTGTAACTCGCCTTCTTTTACCCGGAAGCCTACTAATACAGCCTGATCATCTTTGACAAATAGAGGCCGCTTGAGAAGCATGGCGTCTTCCGTAAAGGCGTCTATCCACTGAGCATCACTCCAGGTTTTCTTTTCTTCTCCTAAGGCGCGATAAGACATGCCGGATGTATTACGCATCGGCTTAGCAGTTAGTGTCGTCACCCAGTCGGTAATTTGCTCACGACCAGGGGGATGCTCTTTAGTATTGATAAACTCATAGTCAACACCGTTAGCATCGAGCCATGTCAAGGCTTTTTTACAGGTGCCGCAGTTGGGAATGCCGTAAACCTGGAGCGCCATAGTTACTTCAGTTCTGTGATTTGCTTACGGATGTTAGCATTTTCCAATTCAGGTGTTGACCATGGGTTTTAGATTAATTATTGGTAATAAAAACTATTCTTCCTGGTCTTTACGGGCCTGGCTATTTTTGACTGAAAGTGGTCTGGCGTTTGAAGAGGTTCGCCTGCCGCTGTTTACAGAAGCCTGGCAGCAAATTAGTCAATACAGTCCGGCAAGACGGGTACCGGTACTGATGGATGGAGCAATTGCGGTTTGGGACAGTAGTGCCATCTATGGCTATGTGCGATCTCAACATCCCAGGGCCATTGGTTGGCCCACAGACCAAAAGGCCCAGGCCATCGCTCGCTCCATTGCGGCTGAAATGCACAGCGGTTTTTTCGGTATTCGAGAACAGCTGCCGCAAAACGTTCGTGCGCGGGTGCCTGTGGAGCGCGCCAATCTACAGACATCCACCCAACAGGAAATCAGTCGCGTTGAGCAAATGTGGACCCAAGCCTATGACACCTATGGTGGACCCTGGCTATTTGGCGATTTTTCCATCGCAGATGTGGTCTATGCCCCTGTGGCCCTCAGATTCGTCACCTATGAAATCCAGCTAATGCCTACGGCCAGGGCGTTTGTAGATGCAGTAAAGGCATTGCCCTCTATCCAAGCTTGGGCGAAGGCATCTGCTGCAGAATCAGAAGCAATAAGCTTTATTGATCAACTACACATTGCTGACGATAGTGAATAAACTAGGGTCATACCTGATGTGCCTTTTGCACAGCTATATAAGGTAGAGTGATTATTCTTTACAGAATCACAATCTTTGCTGTAGATCCGTTGCATTATTGAGGCGGTAAGCTACGATTAGGAAATTCGTTAGATTGCTGGGGCATGAATAAGCTCATGGCTACTTTTATGAAGTGAGTCTAGTTGATTCGTATCGTTCCAGCAACGGCATTGTCCATTTAGTCCTGTCGCGTTCTAAGTAAAGAGGGAAAGACTTATCGTACAGAAACATCGAATCAACCGTCAGATCAAAGCTCCGCAAGTATTGCTGATTGACCACGAAAACAATAATCGTGGCTTGACCGATACTAGAGATGCGCTCAAGCTGGCTGAAGAAGTAGAGCTGGATCTAGTTCTAGTCTCTGAAAGTAAGCAGGCCCCTGTGGCTAAGATATTGGACTATGGTAAGTTTCAATATCAGCAGAAAAAGCGCCAAAAGCAGAGTGCACGCACCACCGTTAAAGAGGTAAAATTTCGCCCTAACGTTGGTGAATCTGACTATCAACTGCGTATCAACCAAGCGACTCAGTGGTTGGGCAAAGGAGATTCTGTTAAGTTCCGCGTCCGTTTGAGAGGACGGGAACATCAGCACCGCGACCGGGCACTGGAACTGCTGGAACGCATTGTTAAAGATCTTAAAGAAACTGGCAAGATCCAATCTTTTGATCGGCGTGCGCTTGTTTTACAGCTCATGCCAGCATAACCAGCTATTAGCTTTTTAACTGGTTTAAAGCTCTAAGTCATTGTTCCCACGGTAATGACTTAGAGCTTTTCGTGTTGACTAACCATGGTTTCAATGTCTTCAGCGGCCAGTTTTATGGCATCAGAGCTGAGGTTGGTGGTAACCGGATAATGATGCCTACCTAGCTGGGTGTATATCGTAATAGTGACTTGCTCTAATGTTTGGTCACTGGGAACTAAGTGGGGTAGCAGATGAGAAGATACTTGAGTTAACACATCCAGCAAACTTGATCGATAGGCCTGTAGCGTAAAAATTCCGGGTTCCCATTGAGCAATGTCATCAGGACCAAGATTCTCCGATTGGGTGGTGAAACGTTTGATCTGGTTAATGGCAGGATGGGCCATCAGGGTTAAAAAAAGCTGCGAAGTAATGTTATTTGTGGCCGTCGGTAGACAGCTGGCAAAGTCAAACGTTAACCATAAAAAACGTAAAGGTCTTGGTGACTCGCTCGTATTCTGTTGTGTGGTCACAGGGTGGTCCTTTTGCATGGGTGCTTTATGATACCAGGGTTGTGCGGGGAGTAGGGAGTGCAGAAGTGGGGGACGAGCTAAGACAATCTGAGAGACCTGTAAAAACAAAACTGACATTGCTGATCCTCAGGATGACTTTAGCTGGGAGACACCTTCAAATAGCAATGGATCTAGCCCGGTGCATCTCCTAAATCAGCAACCGAAAAAACCATCCCTGATCAAGAGGGATGGTCCGACAAGATTTTTGTATTATCTCCTTTGGTCATCTTGCAAGGAAATACGAGACTAATTTTTAAGCAGTAACTAGCTCTTTTTCAAGTTCCAATAATCGCTCTACTCGTTTATCGGTAGATGGATGGGTGGAAAACAATCCGCTAAACATTTGTTTGGGGACAGCGTGCATAATCATCAAAGGCTCATAGGCTGGGTTGCCGGTCATGGGCATTTGTCTAGCACTGGCTTCAAGACGCTTGAGGGCGTTGGCAAGGGCGCGGGGATTACCCGTAAGTTGTGCGGCACCGGCATCGGCTGAAAATTCGCGAGTGCGGCTAATGCCTAGCTGGATAACGGTTGCGGCCATGGGAGCCAGGAAAAGTGTGGCCATGAGGGCAATGGGATTAGGACCGTCGTCGTCATTAGATCCCCCCATGCCACCAAACCACATGGAGTATTGCAGCATCTGGGCTAGAAATGAGATCGCACCGGCAATGGTTGCAGCCACAGCCTGGGTGAGGGTGTCACGATTCATAATATGGCTCAGCTCGTGGGCAATCACCCCTTCTAGCTCATCAGCGGGGAGCATTTCCATAATGCCCTGGGTAACAGCTACAGCAGCATGCTCAGGATCGCGCCCCGTGGCAAAGGCGTTGGCTGACTGGGTGGGTAGCAGGTAAACCCCGGGCATCGGAATATCAGCCTTTTTCGCTAGCTTTTCTACCATGGCGTGCAGTTGAGGTGATTCTTCTCGACTGACGGGTTGAGCACCGTGGGCAGCTAGGGCAATCTTATCGGAGTAGAACCATGAGCCTAGGTTGGTCATGGCTGCAATCAGGATGCCAAAGATGACGCCACCTGTACCACCAATTGTGTAGTAGCTAATACTGATCAACAGAGCGCTAAGAACACTCAGCAATGCAAGAGTTTTAAACTGATTCATACTATCTCAACCCTTTGATTTCGCCATTACGCTTATAGTACTGAGAAAAGTAGAGGCTAGACAGGGATGGCAATCCGAACCTATGACCGAACAGTTGCTGATGAACCGTAATAAGAAGTATGGAAGTTGTAGATAAATCTACGGTTGTAGGTAAATCTACACATGGGTGGGGCATCTAAATTTAGTTGATTACTGTAGGGAGTTTTGATTTGTGATTAATCGATGGGGAACGGCAGCGATCGCATTAGCTTTTTTCGCCACACCTCTGGCTGCCCAAGAGCCATCGTTAGAAAAGTCAGAACAGATTGAAGAGTCTGCCCCTGCAGTGCCAGATCGGTCAGAAGGTGTGCCTGTAATCTTAGAATCCCCCCTTGAAGGGTCCGAAGCGATGCCCGTTGCGAAACCTGAGTCGGAGGAGACAATTGACGAGTTTGAGATTGAATCAGCCATTGATGTCACTGAATTAAGGGCGTCCCTAGAAGAGCTGCTGCCAACCTCTGCCTCAGCGCCACCCATCATCGCAAATATTCTGCCTGTAGACACGCCGGCAGCCATTATTGTCAATACTCGCGACGATGCTTGGTCTGCCCTCAAGCAATATACGCTGTTTGCACAGCTGAGTGAGGCCTTTGGTGTGGAGCCGAGCCCCCAGGCTCTGCCATTGTTACCGTTGGGGATGAACTATGCCGAAGATGTGCAACCCTGGGTTGGAGATAGCGTTGCGATCGCACTGCTACCCATACCTAGTGTTCGCACCATCAACCCGGTAGAACGGATGGTCACCATTTTGCCCATCGAAGATGCCGCCGCTTTTATCGACTTCATTCCCACCCTGGCCGAAGCCCGCACCGCTTTACCCGAAAAGCATTCCTACAGAACGTTTCCGATTTGGCTCTGGCCCGATGAGTTTGTTCCCTACGACTACTCCTGGGATGACTTTCCTGAAGAGATTGAACCAGAGGAGTTTCCAGCACCAGTCGAATTCAACTCTGCTGATCTGGCCTCCCCTAATGCAGCCCTCCGCAGCTATCGCCAACCCGAACCTCCCTACATTTATATTCCTGACGGGACCTATTCAGAGGACGGCTACACCATTCCTGGCTATGCCGTTGCCCACCTGGGGAATTACATTGTTGCCGCCGAGACTATTGACAGCCTGCGTCAGTGGATTGAATATCAAACCCAAGATGGTCCTAAGCTCACTAGCAATCCAAGTTTTGCGAAGACCCAAAGCCACCCTCAAGCACAGAACAGTTTAGCCATCATATATGGCAATGTCGGTCAGTTGCTGAGCTTTGAGTTTAGTAATCCGTTTCAAGACTTTGGTCTACCACCAATTCCCCAACCCAGCCTGAGTGAGCGGGCGGCCATGTCTAACCTGTTTAGCAATGTCACCTTTGATGCCTTGATTTATCCTGAGGACAAAGGCATACACCTAGAAGCTCATCTTTATACCGAAGGTGTACTACCAGATTTACCCCCCTCTCCCAATGCCGATCACTCTATCTTGGGACTGATCCCTGCAGCCACCTATTTCATGGGCAGTGGCTACGATATCAGCGGCTTTTGGAATGATGTGTCGTCAGCTTTTTCTCTAAATGAGATGACAAGCGGCCTGATTGAAACAGCCCGCTCCATTGTTGCCCTGGCAACAGGGCTAGACCTCGATACCGACATTTTGGGATGGATGGATGGAGAATACAGTATTTTTCTGTTCCCCAGCCAATCGGGGTTGTTAAATTCATTTTTTCCAGGTTTGGGCCTAGAAGCGGGCGTCTTGTTAGAAACCAGTAACCGTCCGGCGGCTGAAATAGCCTTAGCCGCCTTAGATGATGTGGCTGGCGAAGATGTCGCACTATCTACAGAAATTGCAGATCACGCGACAACCAATTGGCTATACGACATTAATGGCGATAGTCAGCGGGAAAGCGTGCTAACGCATACATGGATTAATGACGATACCCTGGCCTTTACCAGTGGTAACGGTGCCATGGAACGATTGGTCATGCCAGCAGGGTTTCATGCCCTCAGTCGCCACAGCACCTTTCAAAACGCTACTTCCACGTTTCCCACACCCAACAATGGATACCTGTATGTCAATGCCAGTTCTACACTCGCATTTTTCTACAACCTATTTGGCTTTAACCAGGCAACTGACCCTTGGGCTGCCGATATCCGCGGCTACTTTGGTACAGTTCGGAGCCTTAGCTTGAGCACCTCTAGCAGCACACAACAGTTTCAGATTGATGCTTTGCTAGGGTTGGCTGCCAGTGACCCACCGGCAGCCGGAGCAGAGGAAGAGAGTGCTGAAGACATCGAGACGACAGAAGAGACTGCTGACGAGGCCGAGACGACAGAAGAGACTGGAGCAAATGGGGAGGAATAAGTTAAAAGAGTTTACAGACCTGATTTTACCTTTTCATAACAAAACTGCTGCTGGCGTATCGTAACGTTACACCAGCAGCTCAACTAAACTCACAGACCTAAACCTTAACACTCTTCCCTAATAGCTCTCATCACCGTCAACATCTTTTAGCGCTAACAGATGATTAGCTTGTTGTAATCGCTCTGCAATATTTTGACGCAGAGTTTCATCAACCTTAGGATCAGCTAAGACTGCCTGTGCTAGCTGTCGATATCGAGCACTGGTGACTACATCAACCCGTTCTAAATCATTCAAGTTCTCATAGATGGTTTTTGGAGAAGGCTTTTCCATGAGACTCCTTATATAGTTACTATTGCTAATCTGGTTACTATTGCTGATCTTATAGTCAACAACACCATTGTGTTGCAAGGGGGTAAAGTCCAATAGGAGAACGTCGCTAGAGCAAAGAAAACAACACAAATTGCATTATTTCGTATCAAAACTTAAACCTTTAAATGAGTGGTATGCGCTATGCCTCCTGAAAACCTTACAGAGGTCTCAAAAGCTGATTGACTCGACGTTTTGTCAAACTGTTACAGTTGACGTACCATGTCACGTGTAACAATTTGACAGTTTTATTAAGGAACTGGGTCAAATTGCTTTTCTCGTTAGAGAATTAAAGCTCCTCTTGAATTGCCTTGGGCAATGGTGATGCAGCTGCTTGTGTCACGATTGACGAGCCCTGCAAGCTAAGTTTCTCTAGCTGCCCTTGGGAATTCTTGTCAATACTTGCGCGTTTGTCAAAATACACTTCTATGACTAGTCATCAATTGCCTCCCAAGCAGGGTCTGTACGATCCTCAATTTGAGCACGATGCGTGCGGAGTCGGCTTTGTTGTGCAAATAAAAGGACTAGCCTCCCACGAGATTGTGCAGCAGGGGTTACAAATTCTCTGCAATTTGGAACATCGTGGAGCGTGTGGTAGCGAAGTAAATACAGGGGATGGAGCCGGTATTCTAGTGCAGCTGCCCCACCGCTTTTTACAGAAGGTGGCTACAGCGGAAGGCTTTACGTTACCTGAGGCTGGGCAATACGGTGCAGGGATAATTTTTACGTCGCCAGACCCACAGGTGAGAGCTGAGAGTCGGCAACGATTTGAGTCGGTGGCGGCTCAAATGGGCCAAAAGGTTTTAGGCTGGCGCGATATTCCGACAGACAATAGCACCCTGGGTGCAACAGCGCAGGCTAGTGAGCCTTTCATGCAGCAGGTGTTTATTCAACGTTCAGCAGACCTGGAAGACGATCTGGCGTTCGAAAGAAAACTCTATGTCATTCGCAAGATTGCTTACAATGCCATTGGCAAGTCAGGGCATGATACCTACTGGTATCCGACTAGTTTGTCATGCCGCACGATGGTTTATAAGGGAATGTTGACACCACCCCAGGTGAGAGACTTTTTCCCAGATCTAAGCGATCCCGATTTTGAAAGCGCTCTGGCTCTTGTGCATTCTCGCTTTAGTACCAACACCTTCCCCAGTTGGGAGCGGTCTCACCCTTATCGATACATTGCTCACAACGGTGAGATCAATACCCTGCGCGGCAACATTAACTGGATGGTGGCCCGGCAGTCCATGTTTGAATCAGAATGTTTTGGTGATGACATGGCCAAAGTCAAGCCGGTCATTAATATCAACGGTAGTGACTCAACCATTTTTGATAATGCTTTAGAGCTGCTGGTTTTGTCAGGAAGATCATTGCCCCATGCAGTGATGATGATGATCCCTGAACCGTGGACCGGGCATGAATCCATGGACGATGCTAGCAAAGCATTTTATGAATACCATGCCTGTTTGATGGAGCCTTGGGATGGTCCGGCATCGGTGGCATTTACCGATGGCTCGATGATTGGCGCGGTGCTTGATCGTAACGGTCTGCGACCTTCTCGTTATTACGTCACCAAAGATGACCGAGTCATTATGGCCTCAGAAGCAGGGGTGCTACCTGTGGAGCCGGAGCAGGTACTTGAGAAAGGACGGCTACAGCCGGGTCGCATGTTCTTGGTCGACATGGCGGCTGGTCGGATTATCGGCGACGAGGAACTTAAGGCAGAGATTGTTAACGCCCAGCCTTACCGCCAGTGGTTGAATCAACATCAGGTCAGCCTGGAAAAGCTGCCTGCTCAGACGCCACGGGCTGAAATCGCTGGAGGCACGCTGCGACAGCGGCAGATGGCATTTGGTTATACGTTTGAAGAGCTGCGCATGCTCCTGACACCGATGGCTCAGAATGGTGTCGAGGCGATTGGTTCCATGGGAACTGATACGCCCCTAGCAGTGCTCTCAGATCGGCCTAAGCTACTGTATGACTATTTTCAACAGCTGTTTGCCCAGGTCACCAATCCTCCCATCGACTCTATTCGAGAAGCAATCATCACGTCGGCGGTGACCACACTAGGTTCGGAGCGTAATTTGCTAGATCCGCAACCTGAGAGCTGCCGATTAATTCAGCTGAAGACTCCGGTAATTAGCAATGGTGATTTGGCTAAGCTGCAAAATATTGATGAATCTGGGTTTGCTGCCCTAACCCTACCGATTTTGTTTGATCCTCAGACAGGGGTGAAAGGGTTAGAGGCAGCGATGGAAGAGATTTGTGCTCGGGTAGATGATGCGATCGCAACCGGCACTAACCTGATTATCCTGTCTGATCGTGGCATGGACGCTAGACATGCGCCGATCCCAGCACTGCTTGCCGTTTCCGGTCTGCACCATCATCTGATCCGAACAGGGACACGCACTCGCGTTGGCATTATTCTCGAATCCGGTGAACCTCGGGAAGTGCACCATTTTGCCGTTCTCCTGGGTTATGGCTGTAGTGCCATCAACCCTTACCTTGCCTTTGAAACCATTGAAGGCATGATTGCTGATGACATGCTCATGAGCATTACCCCCAAGGATGCCTACAAAAACTACATCAAAGCAGTTACCAAAGGCACTATCAAAATTGCCTCAAAGATTGGTATTTCCACATTGCAGAGCTATCGAGGGGCTCAAATTTTTGAAGCCATTGGTCTCAACCACAGCGTCATTAATAAATACTTTACCTGGACCGCCTCCCGCATTGAGGGTATTGGACTGGATGTAATTGCCCAAGAAGCAATTATGCGTCACGGCCATGGCTTTGCCGAGCGCGGTGATATTCCGATTCTAGATGTGGGTGGTGACTATCAATGGCGTAAAGAGGGTGAAGCGCATCTGTTTAATCCAGATACCATCCACACGCTGCAGCAAGCGGTGCGCTCAGGTGATTACGAAACCTATAAGCACTATGCGAACTTGGTCAATGACCAGAGCAAACAGCACTTTACCCTGCGGGGGCTATTGGACTTCAAGCCACGTCAGCCCATTCCCATTGAAGAAGTAGAACCCATTGAAGCCATTACCCGCCGGTTCAAAACTGGGGCGATGAGCTACGGCTCCATTTCTAAGGAAGCCCATGAATCCCTGGCCATAGCCATGAACCGCGTGGGAGGTAAATCCAATACCGGTGAAGGAGGCGAAGATCCCGAACGGTTTACCTGGACTAATGAGCAAGGCGACTCTAAAAACAGTGCCATTAAACAGGTGGCATCGGGACGCTTTGGTGTAACCAGTCTCTATCTCTCCCAAGCAAAAGAGATCCAGATCAAAATGGCCCAGGGTGCAAAACCTGGAGAAGGGGGTCAGCTACCTGGACGCAAAGTATATCCCTGGATTGCCAAGGTCCGTCACTCCACGCCCGGTGTGGGTCTGATTTCTCCGCCCCCCCACCACGATATTTACTCCATTGAGGATTTGGCTGAGCTGATCCACGACTTGAAGAATGCTAATCGTGCAGCCCGCATTAACGTCAAACTCGTTTCTGAAGTGGGTGTGGGCACCATTGCGGCAGGTGTGGCTAAAGCCCATGCCGATGTCGTCCTGATCTCCGGCTTTGATGGTGGTACGGGGGCCTCTCCTCAAACCTCCATTAAACATGCAGGCTTACCCTGGGAGTTAGGACTCGCAGAGACCCATCAGACATTGGTGCTAAACAATCTGCGTAGCCGCATTGTTGTTGAAACCGATGGGCAGATGAAAACTGGCCGCGATGTGGTGATGGCCGCATTGTTGGGTGCAGAAGAGTTTGGTTTCTCCACAGCACCGTTGGTCTCATTGGGCTGCATCATGATGCGGGTGTGCCAGAAAAACACGTGCCCAGCCGGGATCGCGACCCAAGACCCCCGCTTACGTAAAAGCTTTGTGGGTGATCCTGACCATGTGGTGAACTTTATGCAGTTTATCGCCCAGGATGTGCGAGAGATTATGGCTGAGCTGGGTGTACGCACCTTTGATGAGCTGGTGGGTCATACCGACTGGTTAGCTGTGCAGGCTGCTGTTAACCATTGGAAGGCGAAGGGCGTAGATCTCTCCAAGATTTTGGAACAACCTCAAGTTGATGACAGTGTAGGGCGTTATTGCCAGATTCCCCAAGACCATGGCCTGGATAAGTCATTGGATATCACCACTCTGTTGGATTTATGTAAGCCTGCCATTGAGACTGGTGAAAAAGTCAGTGCTACATTGCCCATTTGCAATATCAACCGTGTGGTCGGGACCATTCTCGGCAATGAGATTACTAAGAAACATTGGGAAGGTTTGTCAGAAGATACCGTGCATCTGACCTTCCAGGGTAGTGCTGGCCAGAGTTTTGGAGCTTTTGTTCCTGCTGGTGTCACCCTGAAGCTGGAAGGAGACGGTAACGATTACTTAGGCAAAGGTCTGAGTGGTGGCAAGATTGTTGTCTATCCACCAAAAGCGTCTACATTTGTGCCTGAGGAGAACATTATTATTGGTAACGTAGCCTTTTACGGCGCTACCGGTGGTGAGGCTTACATTTATGGCATGGCTGGGGAGCGCTTCTGTGTGCGCAACTCAGGTGTACATGCAGTGGTAGAAGCGGTTGGTGACCATGGCTGCGAATATATGACGGGGGGTAAGGTGGTCGTGTTAGGCACCACTGGACGCAACTTTGCAGCGGGTATGAGTGGTGGCATAGCCTATGTGCTGGATGAAGCCGGAGACTTTGCCACCCGGTGTAACACTGAGATGGTGGACTTAGAACGTCTGAAGGAGGCAGAAGAGATTGCTGATCTCCGCGAGATGATTGAAAAACACCACCGCTATACCGGCAGTCATAAAGCAAAAACAGTCATCGACCATTGGGAAAGTGTCTTGCCGAAGTTTGTCAGAGTGATCCCTCGTGACTATAAGCGCGTGATTCAGTCTCTGCAGCAGGCGTTGCAAGATGGTCTGAGCGGTGATGATGCGCTCTCGGCTGCATTTGAAGCGAACATCAAAGATGTTGCACGAGTTGCTGGTAACTAGCCAGTACTTCGTAATGTTGGCTTAAATTTGACTCATTATTTCCATCATCGATATCAGTTTTGGCCAGTTTTATTGTCCCGGTGGCAGTGCTCGCCTTGCAAAAATCACAATACGTCATTCCTTTTTCAATCTACGACTTCTCCCATGGGTAAACCAACAGGCTTTCTCGAATACACTCGCGAAATTGCGCCAGATGTCTCACCACTGATGCGAATTTCTCATTGGCAAGAGTTTCATACGCCATTGCCGGATGACCAGCTACGCAATCAAACAGCGCGCTGTATGGACTGTGGCACACCCTTTTGCCATACGGGGAATACCATTAACCGCATGGCCAGTGGGTGCCCCATCTATAACCTGATTCCTGAGTGGAATGATCTGGTGTATCGAGGTCTGTGGAAAGAGGCTCTGGATCGATTACATAAGACCAATAACTTTCCAGAGTTTACGGGGCGGGTATGCCCCGCGCCCTGTGAAGGTGCCTGTGTATTGGGGATTCATAATCCGCCAGTGACGATTAAAAATATTGAGCACGCCATTATTGATAAAGGCTGGGAAGAAGGTTGGGTTGTGGCTGAGCCGCCAGTTCAACGCACTGGGAAGACAGTTGCCGTGGTGGGTTCTGGCCCCGCTGGTTTATCGGCAGCAGCCCAGCTCAATAAGGCTGGCCATCTGGTCACGGTATATGAGCGAGCTGATCGACCGGGGGGATTGCTGATGTATGGCATTCCCAATATGAAGCTTGAGAAAGAAACGGTGGTGATGCGTCGTCTCAAGCTGATGGAGCAGGAAGGCATTCGATTTATTTGTAATGCCGAAATTGGTAAGGATTTGCCAGCTGAGCAACTGGTTAAAGACTATGATGCGGTGATCCTATGTACTGGTTCAACTCGACCTCGAGATTTACCCATTGAGGGACGTGATGCCAAGGGAATTCATTTTGCTATGGAGTTTTTGACAAAAAACACCCAAGCAGTGATGGATCCTACGCTGAATGACCAGGCAATTTCTGCTACGGGCAAGGACGTGGTGATTATCGGTGGTGGTGATACCGGCACCGACTGTGTAGGCACCTCTATTCGTCATGGCTGCGCCAGTGTTACTCAGCTAGAGATCATGCCTAAGCCACCAGCGGAGCGGGCTCCTAATAATCCTTGGCCCGAATGGCCCAAGGTTTACCGTATGGACTATGGCCAGGAAGAGGCTGCTGCTAAGTTTGGGGGCGATCCGCGAGCTTACCTATCCACGGCGACTAAGTTTGAGGCGGGGGACGATGGCCAGGTCAAGGCGATCCATGTGGTGGATGTGGCCTGGGAGAAAGATGATAGTGGCCGCTTCCAAATGCAAAAAGTGGCAGGCTCAGAGCGAGTCATTCCGACGCAGCTGGTCCTGCTGGCCATGGGATTCCTTGGACCAGAACAGCCCATTATCGATGCCCTGGGTCTGGAGCAAGATGGCCGTAGTAATATTCAGGCTGAATATAACAAGTACACCACTAGCCTACCTGGGGTATTTGCTGCGGGCGACTGCCGCCGAGGTCAAAGCCTTGTAGTATGGGCATTTAATGAAGGTCGTGGAGTGGCGCGGGAATGCGATCGCTACCTGATGGGCCATACCGATCTGCCGTAAAGACGATCGTCTGACGAGAAAGTATACAATCTTAAGGGCAAACTTGATGAGTAAGCTCTTAAAATTCAATGACATTACAAGTGGGTGATCCGGCTCCTGACTTTAGCTTGGCTGATGCAGACGGTAATACCGTCAGTTTGGCTGATCTAAAGGGTCAACGTGTGGTGCTATATTTTTATCCTCGTGATAATACCCCTGGGTGCACAAAAGAAGCCTGTGCGTTTCGAGACAACTACGAAGCCTACCAGGCCAAAGATGTGGTTGTTTTAGGTGTCAGTGCAGATGATGCTAAGTCCCATCAAAAGTTCATTACCAAACACGACCTGCCCTTCCCACTGTTAGTGGATGAAGAGGCCAAAGTAGCCACTGCCTATGGCAGCTATGGCCTCAAGAAATTCATGGGCAAAGAGTATATGGGTATTAGTAGGAGTACCTTTGTAATTGGCCCTGATGGGAATTTAGAAAAAATCTACCGCAAAGTAAAAGCTGAGAAACATCCCGTTGAACTACTGACTGCCCTCGACGAACTTTGAATCCATGCCGCAGTTTTGGCGACCAGTCCGTACCCTTTTGGGCTTACTTTTGCGACGACCTTTAGTCGGTACGTGTGTAATACCGATTTTGCCCGATGGTCGCATTGTCTTAATTCAACGCCGTGATAGTGGGCGTTGGGGTTTACCGGGGGGACTGGTCGATTGGGGTGAAGATATCGCCACATCTGCCCAGCGCGAGCTACTGGAAGAAACAGGTCTAGCTATCCTGAAAATTGGTCGTCTGGTCGGCGTATATTCCCATCCAGAGCGTGATCCGCGGTTTGATTCTATTTGCGTCGCCCTCGAAGCCTATGTGGATGGTGAATTTTATATTCGTGATAAAGCTGAGGTAATGAGAATCGCAGCATTTACAGTGGATGACATTCCCCGTGGTAACCTAGCCCACGATCACGATCAACAGCTACAGGACTACTTTAATGGAGCCATTGTTTTGGCCTAGTGCTGGCCAAATGCCCGTACGCAACCTGCGCCGTAAGCTTCAGTACGGTCAGCTGTTTTGGCGGGAAGTGGGGCGAGGTCAGACAGTCATTTTTCTGCATGGCTCCTGGCATGACGGTGATCAATGGAGCGAGACCCTAGCTCTAATGGGTCGGCAGTATCACTGTCTGGCACCTGATTTAATTGGCTTTGGTGAGTCAGAACGCCTACAAGATAAGACAGCCTACTCGATTGCGATGCAGGTAAAGACACTGGCAGAGCTACTAGACTCCCTGCGCATCGGTTCCGTTGTGCTAGTTGGCCATTCCCTAGGGGCTTGGGTAGCAGCTCGTTATGCCCTGCGTTATCCAGAGCAGGTTAAAGGACTATGTGTCCTGGAACCCGAAGGTTTTGCCTATACTCCTAAGCGTTGGCGGCGAGAACGTTGGTTGATTAGTCCTTTGAGTGGATTATGGTTAGCGATTACTAAGCCATTTGCTCGCAAATCCACCCCCGGTCAGACACCTACCTGGTTGCAAAATTATCATTGGCGACAGCTATTACGGCGTCATCCTGCAGCCTGCCGGTTACTCTTCCAGCGTCGCCGTAATGTGTTAGAACCTGAAATTGTTGGCGGCCTGGCCAATCTTTCAATGCCCATGGTGGCCCTGCAAGGAGAACATGTAGGAGAAACCAGCCGACAGCTGACCCAAACGTTTGAGACGGCTGCTCCCAGGGCAACAGTAAAGGTGTTGCCAGGAAAGGATGAGCTGCCTACCTATGGGGCAAAAGCAATTGCAGAGTTTTTAGGACATTGGTTACCAGTTATTGATAAATAAAGACTCGTTTTGCTGCCCGTGTAAATGCCACATAACACAGCTGATTTCTCTCAATCAGCTTCGAATTTCTCATTAAATCTGGCAAATCTATAAATACGTCTTGGAACGTGGAGCCCTGACTTTTATGCACTGTCAGGCTATAGGCATAGTTCACATCGTGAAACTGTTGCCTGAATTCCCAGAAAATCTCCCATTGTTTAGTGGTGGCATAGTCCCGTGAGCGACGTTCATAGTCAGGCAGGCTGATTTCCTGGAGTACATTCAGGTCTTGAAACTTGCCCTCTTCTGTATAAACAACCAGCTGCCATGTCGGTAACCCCTCTATTTTTCCGGGTTTTACCTCTAACACTTCACACTCTTCTGAAGTTTGGAGAATAATGCCGCCCTCCTCAAGGCATGGGTTGTTGGCAATGAGTCTCTCCCCAGGTACAAACTGTTGTAAATCGTCACCGTAGATCGCATGACGAATCATACGGTTTAAAGTTTTAACCCGCTGGTTAGTATAGGCAAGCACTCTCACATAGTTGGGGTCGGCTTTGTATTTATCGCAGGTGAAGGCACGGATGAGCACATCACGCCAGGGATATTTGGGCAGCACAAAGAAGCCTTCGGTGCGATCGCAATTCACATCGCTTTCATATCGAGGTAACTGCTCCCGCTCCATGTTGCGACGAATGTCATCGGCAATCACCCCAATCGCCCCGCCATAGCGAATCACCTGGGATAGAGACGACTGATGCATAATCTGGCTAAAGCAGCATGACTCCGTTTCATTGACAGGCGGTAGCTGAGCCGGATCCCCTACAAATAGCATCTGGGTGGGAATATCCAATCGAGAAATGGCCTCCACCAGTAGCTTCCACATCTCCTGGTTGATCATGGAGCATTCATCCACGATCACCAGTCGATAGTCCGGCACCTGATTATGCTGGTCGCTAACTGACTTAAAAATTTGCTCACCGCTGCCCGTGTCAATGACCGGTTTTAGCCCCAGCAATCGGCAACAAGTGACTGACTCCACATC
Organism: Adonisia turfae CCMR0081; assembly: GCF_011009555.1. Lineage (GTDB taxonomy): Bacteria > Cyanobacteriota > Cyanobacteriia > Phormidesmidales > Phormidesmidaceae > Leptothoe > Leptothoe turfae. The sequence goes on from NZ_QXHD01000004.1 coordinate 769,763, forward strand.
TTTGATATCCCACTGGGTGGCCATGGTTTTGAGCACCTTGGTGGCTTTATTACTAAAGGCCGTCAGCACAATCGGCCAGTCACAGCCTTGATCACGCAAATAGGTAACCAGAGCTTGTAGCAGAGTAGTTTTGCCCGTACCCGCATAGCCTGTCAGTAAATAGAGCTTGGATGGACTCTGCAAAAATTCCTCAATGGCTTGCAGTGCTTCCCACTGCTCCTCGCTTAACTCAATCCCTGGCAGTATTTCTGGAATCGTGGCAGCGCTATCCATTTGAGCGAAGCATCCGGGTACGAAATCCATCATAACCTGAGGGACAAAGAAGTACAAAAGAACTATTTACCATCAATACTGATTCTCTATATTTCTCAGCACCATTGCTGCTTTAGGGGAAGATTTACCTTAAACCTATAATCATGAAATATGTGGAGATCAATGGCTTGCCTATTGCCTATAGCTGAGCCGTTATGGTTTTGCCATCGGCAGGTTTACCCCACAGATAGCCCTGCATATACTCACAACCTAAGGTTTCAAGGGTCGCTAGTTGGACTGAATTTTCAACGCCTTCGGCGGTTACACTCATGCCTAGCTCATGGGCTAAATTGACGATAGCCTTGATGACCTTCAGACCTTTCGTCGTATTGTTCATTTGGTGGATAAAGGAACGATCAATCTTTAAGTTTTCAATTTTTAAGCTGTATAGATAGCTGAGCGACGATGAGCCCGTACCAAAATCATCAATGCTCACCATAATTTGATAGCGCTTAAGCTTCTCTAAGGTGGCTAGAACAACGTCTGTTTTTTGCATGAGGCCATATTCAGTAACGTCAAAGGCAAGATTTTGATGATCAATTTGAGTTTCTCCTAATATGCGATCCAGATAGTCGATAAAGTCTCTTTGAGTTAGCTGCTGAGATGATATATTGACATGTAGCTTAAATGAAGAATGCAGTAAATTTTGCTCTTGCCATTCTTTGAGTTGTTGACAGGCATACCGCAGAACATAGCGGTCTAACTCAAGAATGAGTTCGGTTTCTTCTGCAACAGGAATAAATTCATCAGCACTCAATATGCCCCTTTGAGGATGATTCCAACGCACTAGAGCTTCTAAGCCATTCAGATAATTGTCTGCCAAAGAGATAATAGGGTGATAAACAAGGATTAACTCTTGGTTATGCAACGCTCTATGCAACTCATTTTGCACTTCAAAGAAGGAGAATGTACGTTGATGCATACCAGAATTAAAGATCTCTATTCTACCAGCACCTTCAGCTTGAGCCTGAGATAATGCAGTGGCTGCATCTCTCAATATATGAGTAGCCTGTTGATATTTATGGGAGTGTAGAACAATACCAACCTCAATTTGTCCATAGATTAAGTGATTGCTGATGTGGAAAGGGTACGTAACTTCTCGCTGTAATTGTTCTGCAAATTGAGTAATTTGTTCCTCACTCCGAAAGGCCTCAATTAAAATAGCAAATGTATCTTCTCCAAAGTTTGCCAATAGAGAACCTGGCCAGGTTATTGTCTCTAAGCGACTCTTAATCGCTACAATGAGCTGGTCTACAGCTTGGTGCCCAAGGGAATTTTTAACTAGCTGTAGTTTGTTATATTTAAGCAAAATGACGGCCAGTCTTTGGGTTGGGTTAGACTGTGCTTGTGTGAATGATTGTTGTAATCGCTGAGTTAGCAAAACTCTATTAGGCAACCCAGTAATGCTATTATGGGTTGCCATATGTACGAGTTCTTCTTGCATGCGTAACCGTTCACCAATTTCTTTCTCTAGCTGAGCGGTACGTTGCATGACCCGTTGTTCCAATTGAGAGTTGAGCTTTTGGATTTCAGATTGGGCAGCACGTAATTTTAGATGATTGTCAATTCGGGCTAGTAGTTCTTCCGCTTGAAATGGTTTGGGAATATAGTCCACGCCTCCTAGATCAAAGGCTTTGACTTTCTCATCAGTTTGATCTAAGGCACTCAGAAAAATGACAGGAATCTCTTGAGTTATTGGATTTGCTTTGAGCAGGCGGCAGACCTCATAGCCATCCATTCCAGGCATTTTAATATCTAAGAGAATCAGGTCTGGCTGGGCTGCCTTAGCAATTTTGAGCGCGACCTCGCCGTTGATGGCACTGCGTACTTTGTACCCCTGCTGAGTCAACACTGTAGATAAAAAATCTAGATTGGGGGGGACATCGTCCACCACTAAGATATCGCCGCAGGGTAAAGGATTTAGTGATGCATCTGAGGGTTGGGTCATTATGCTCAAAATTAAGGAGAGTGATTCAATATAGTCAGCACTGTGATAGAAGAGTTTAGGGTTCGAAGGCTTGTCTTGATGAGGTCGTCAATTCAGTAATCAGGTCACAGCGAAATCCTTTGACTAATTTAGTCAGTGCTTCTACTAATTGATCTTCAGGTATTGGGATTTCATCAATGAGCTGAGCAACCCATTCTGCATCGGCTAAGCTAGATGCCTCATGGAGTTGATGTAGCCACTCTTTTGGCTGTTTAGATAGCTGTTCGACAATGATGTGATGCTGGTTATCAGATGACAGTCTAGGGAAATTCTGGGTGTGTTGATGTTCATAAATGTACTGTACTCCGAGGTGTTGCTGCAGTTTTTGAAAAATAATGCTATCTCTGAAGGGTTTGCGCACAAAATCGTCACAGCCCACCGATAAGACCATCTGTTTTTCACTCTCTAGAGCGCTAGCAGTGAGGGCAATAATGACTGTTGCTTGCCCTTGTAGACTAGTGCGGATGCGCTGAGTCGCTTCGTAGCCATCCATCACAGGCATACGCATGTCCATCCAAATTAGGTGAGGCTGCCATTTTTGCCAAATTTGCAGGGCTTCTTGGCCATTTGTAGCTGCTCTTACCTTGAAGCCAACGGGCTCTAACAGTTGCATGAGCAGGGTTCGACTCGCCCACTTATCTTCCACAATTAAAACGCGATAGCTCGGTTGGTTGGGTGCAAGACAAATTACCGTTGAGCTGCTCTCATCTTCCTCAATATCTAGAATATCGACGGGAGTGACTGGGAGGTTAAATCGAAAAATACTACCTTGTCCTGGTGTACTTTGGACAGATATATGACCGCCTAAGAGTTCAATATAGGTTTTGCTGATGGCCAGACCCAACCCCGTTCCCCCTTGAGACTGACGACCAATATCAGTTTGATAAAAAGCGTCAAAAAGATACTGGAGCTGTTTAGGGTCAATCCCTGAACCAGTATCTTGGACCTCAATGGAAAGGTGATTTTTGCCGGAAATCGTTAACGTAATACTGCCACTGTTGGTAAATTTAACAGCATTACCCAATAAATTAATGAGGATTTGTCGTAACTTGGCTTCATCAGTTTCTATATATTGGGGTACTTCAATCGCGCATTCACACGTTAAATTTAGTCCTTTTGCGCCAGCTTTTTCTTGAAACATGGTTGCTAGTGAATGCAGTAACTGATGCAGGTCAAAGGGTTGCGCGTTAATGCTAATGTGACCAGCCTCAATCTTTGACATGTCGAGGACGTCGTTGATAAGGGTAAGTAGATGATCACCGCTATGTTGAATGACGTCTAAATGCTGTGCAGAGTCTTGCAGAAAGCGCTCAGGCCCATATTTAAGGGTACGCTGCATAACTTGAACAAAGCCTAGAATGGCATTGAGAGGCGTGCGTAACTCATGGCTCATACTGGCCAGGAATTCACTTTTGACCTGGCTGGCTTGCTGGGCTGCTTGAATTGCGGTCTCTAATGCAATATTTTGTTGCGCAAGTTCTTCTTGCTGGGCATGTTCTTGTTCTAGGAGACGTGCCTGGGTAATCGCGATACCAACTTGGGCGGCAACAGATTCTAGCAGCTCAATTTCCCAAGATAACCACGCCCGTTGACGGTCACACTGATGGATTTCAATGACTCCATTGGGAGGCCCTTGATAGGATGATGTGCGAATAGCCAGCATGGATTTAGTGTGTAGCTGCTCCCACGTTGACTGTTCCTGTTCAAGCAGAGACGTCTGGGTAACATCGTCAATAGCTAAAGCGTTTTCCTGGGACAGCACCACCTGAATGTAAGGGCTTTGGAGAGTCGAAATTTTAAAGGCTTTTTGGGAAATGTAGTCGGGAATCAGATATTCGGCAACAGTGTGTAACTGTGGAGTAGGTGTATCGGTATAGAGATGAAAACAACAGCGACTGACGCCAAATGCCAGGCCAATTTCATCTACGGTTGTTTGATAGGTTTTTAGGGTATCGAGGCTTTGACGTATAGCATTGCTGATTTTCGTCTGTAGCTGTTCGCTTTGAACTTGTTGAGCAAGGGCAGCTTCAATCGATTTGCGTTCTGTGATATTTAAGGTGGTGGCTATAATCCGGTGAGTTTTTCCTTGGCTGTCTTTTAATGGTGTCAGGGTTGTTAACCACCAGTTCCATTGATCATTGATATATAGCTCCTCTTCAAAGGTGAGGGGTGCGCCAAAATCAGCACAGTGCTGATACTTCTGAGTAAGTTCGACAGCTGTTTCTGGGGAGAAGAGTTCTTCTGGAGTAGAGTTAATCAACGATTTTCTCCGAGCACCGGACATACGCTCAACCGTAGCATTGGAGTCTACATAGCGAAATTTTTTGTAACCTAATACATCGACGACAAAAATCCCTGCTTCTACACCATTGTAAATACTGCGAAGAAACTGCTCTTGTTGGAGAATAATCGCTTCGTTGCGTTTGCGATCGCTAATATCCGTATGGGAGCCCACCATGCGGATGGCCGTGCCATCAGTATCCCAGAGGGCTTGACCACGATCTAAAATCCACTTGTATTGTCCATTTTTGCAACGAAGACGGTATTCTTCGCTAAAGAAAGGTGTGTCCTGATCTAGATGAGCCTGGCCTGCTTTGAGAACTCGCTCTCGATCCTCTGGATGCAGACGACTCTCCCATTCATCTCGGCTATGGGCAATCTCATGCTCACCATAGCCCAACATTGCTTTCCATCGTAGGGAATAGAAAATTTTACCTGCAGCAATATTCCAGTCCCAAATTCCGTCATTATTACCTTTTAGAGCCAGTTGCCAGCGTTCTTCACTCTGACGCAGTTTTTCTTGTTCAGCAATGCGATCGCTAATATCATTACCAATGACGAGAACACAGGCGCTATCTTGGAAATAAATAATTGCAGCAGACAGTAAAATTGTTTTGATTTCTCCCAATGCATTTTGGACTCGCCATTCCTGGTTACGCAACCTACCTTTGACCAATTCTTGACGAAATACACCTCGGGTTTGCGGCGGAATCCAAATGTTTAATTCTCTGCTGGTGCGTCCGACAATGTTCTCCCTGGGTAGCCCCATGAGCTCTACGAAGCGATCGTTAACTTTGATGTAACGGCCTTCATCTAGAGTGCTCAAGGTAATGGCATTAGGGCTGAGTTGAAACGCCTTGGCAAACGTCTCTTCTGAACGCTGTAGAGCCTGAGTACGCTGGTCAACTAAGTCTTCAAGGTGCTGTGAATATGTTTTTAGTTGCGATCGCGAGTTTTCTAAGCTTCCTTTCATGCGATTAAAACTACTGATCAATACATTGAGTTCTTGGATATGAGAGGGCACAATACCCTTCCGAGCATCACCTTTAGCCAGAGACTGGGTGGCGAATCCAAGTTGTTGTATAGGTCGATTAATCCACCGAGCGATCAGCAAACTGACACCGCTAGAAATCCCCATCGCCAATAGAGATAGGACTATCGTATTACGGCTGTTCGCATGAATTTGCGTTGTAAAATTGGCTTCAGGTAATAGAGAGACCCCTAGCCACTCTAGATTATGGTTATCAAAAAATGGTGTAACCTGTACCCAATATTTTGTCTCCTGAACTCGACATTTGAACTGCCTTGTACCCTGAATTGGACCACTCGTTTCTAATTCTTTCAGGGTGTATTCAATGGTTTTCTGAATGAGCTCGTTATGTTGTACCTGCGCAGATGAGATGGATATGTCATTATCTTCTAACAAAGTACGGTTTTCAGAACTAACCAGCACCTTACCATCCATATCCATGATAAACATGGCACTGGAATGACTGGTTTGAAAACGCTCTACAAATTTTGTGAGGGCCTCCAGGGAAAAATCTGCACCGAGCACCCCTTGTAATGTTTTGTCATCATCCAGATAGGGACGTACAAAGCTGATGCCTAATTTAGGCGATGGATCTTCAAAATCGTACACATTGGTCCATCGAGCTTGCTGGTGCCTGATGGCTGTTTTGTACCAGGGGCGCTGGCGTGGATCATAGGATATGTTTAATTGAGCTGGCTCTAATTGACCATCGGTTGTCACTGAAAAAATCTTGACAAATTCATTTGAACTACGATCTTTGATTGCTAATTCCAAGCTGCTATCTGGTAGTTTATTAAGCTCTACATAGTGACCGTTAATATCGCCATAGTAGATATAAGTGACATCTGGAAAGCGTTGTATTTGTCGAAATAAATGAGGAAACCAGCTTTTTAAATTTTGAGGATCCAACTGCTGTAGCTCTAGGGAATCTAGATTTTCCTGGGTTACTAGCGGTGGAATCGCTGTGTAGGCTTCTAATTTATGTTGAAAATGTTCTCCTGTTTCGTGGAGTAGATGATAGGCCAATGTTTCTACAGATGCTTGGCCGTTTCGATGGGCAAGCCACCCTGTGATCGTTGTGACAACAACGACCTGCGTGATTAACGGAATCGCAATCAGTGATCTTAGCGTTAGTTTCACTGGCGAGCAGCTCAGTAAGAATACCTAAGGACTAAGCATAACGATTGATCTGTGTAAATGCATCACGATGGGTTATAAGCATTTGCCGAGCACCACCATAGGTAATCTCTCGATCTTCGACCTATGGCTAATAAAACAACGTTATTTTTTGCAGTTTCAGGAAATATCCTAGCCAATAGTCGAAGCTTGTAGTCTCTCGGGTATGCTGGATGCCATTCACCTATTTGATCGAGTTGTATGAGTGGCCGTGTTCGCCAGACGTCATGTCTAAAAGAACATATTGATCGCTTCATCCATGCCCCGCAAACTGAAATTGCCCTGGTAGCCTTGATTTTGCTATCGGTATTTTTGGTCGTGGTTGAGGTGGTACTGGATACTCGCGGGCTGTCTACCCGATGGGTTAGCCATCTTCAGGCTGGGCTGACGAGCATTTTTATGCTGGAACTAAGCTGCCGTTATTGGATAGCGCGGAAAAAACAGCGGTTTTGGCGTAATTACTGGCTTGATATCCTGGCTACTATGCCAATGATCACGGCGTTTCGTCTGCTGCGGTTGCTGCGGTTGCTGCGGTTGTTGCGGGCGGGGATTTTGCTGAATCGCAGTTTGGGGCGGTTGTCGAGTGCGATCGCGGCCAGTCTAGGCATTCAAATTGGCGTATTTATGGTGATTGGCTTGATTGTGCTCACAGGGGGTCTGGCCATCTACCTATTTGAAGAGCCCTACAATCCGCGCATTGAAAGCCTGCGAGACTCCATGTGGTGGAGCATTTTATCCTTAGTTGCCGGAGAACCAATTGGCGGTGATCCACAAACGGATATTGGGCGCATAATTGCCCTCGTTGTCATGATGGGCGGACTGACCACATTTGCTGTCTTTACCGGTGTCGTCTCTGCTGTGATGATGCGCAAACTAGAAACTTTTATGGACTTCAAAGCCTTGGAAATTGATGAACTGCGGGGCCACATTGTAATTTGCGGCTGGAATCGAGGTGGGCATTTAATCGTGGAAGAGTTGTTGGCCGATGGGATAAATCGCTGTGCGGTCGTGATTGTGGCCGAAGCAACCGATGAACCGGCTCAGGCTCTTAACCATCTCAATGCTTCTCAGCTTTACTTTTATGCTGAGGATTACACCAAGATTGATATCCTCGAAACGGTTGGGATTATTCATGCTTCCAGGGCAATTTTATTGGCCGATGCCACCCATCCGCGTACAGACCAAGACCGAGATGCCCGTACAGTTTTGGCTGCTCTGACCATCGAAAAATTGAATCCTTCTATCTATACTTGTGCGCAGTTGTTGGATCGCCGTAATGATGTGCAGCTTAAGCTGGCTGGTGTTGATGATGTGATTGTTACAGAGGAAGTATCAAGCCATCTAATTGCCACATCTGCCCGAAATCAGGGTTCTGTAGAGGCTCTTTCGGAGTTGTTGACGGTGCAAAGTGGCAATCAAATTTATGAGATCCAGGTTCCAACTGATTGGATTGGTAAACAGTATTGGGCATTAGCTCAAGTTCTTAAGCAACAATCTGATGCATTGTTGTTGGCCATAGAGTCGGTCAAACAAGATAAACGAACTACTCAGGTGAATCCTCCAGCGGAATTAGTGTTAAACAAAGAAGATCGGCTAGTGATTATTGCAAGAGAAAGTCCTAGATTTTAATCGAAGATAATATCGATGACTCCTAAGGCAAAGAAATACTTAGGACGTTTATTGTTTTCTGATTCAGTTAAGATCCCTACTTGAACTAACCGATCAATATCTTGTCTAGCTGTGTTGTATGCCACATCACACATATTAGCGTGATAGGGTACGGAAATGACGGGTGCTTTGAACAGGTGTTCTATAACCTTATTAAGCCTAATACTGACACCTTGTTCATCTAGCAACGCCATATACTCATCCCTCAATTTGAGCAAGGCCTCAAAACGTATAACTGAGTCTTTCGCTTGTTCAATAGTGCCACGTAGACAAAAGTCTAGCCAAGCGAGCCAATTTCCCTGTGAACTTACTTGAAATAAGAGACTTGTATATTCATCTTTATACTTGTCAAAGAAAGCACTGAGGTATAACCAAGGCTTACTAAGTCCACATAGTTGATAAATCATTAACGACAATAAAAGTCTGCCAACTCGTCCATGGCCATCTGTAAAAGGATGAATAGCCTCAAATTGATAATGAACCATGAAGCAAAAAAGCAGAGGTTGTATTTTTGGAGAAATCTGAATTTGTGTTTCTAGTACCTTGAGACAAGGATCAACCTCATAAACAGGTGGTGGTATATATCTTTTAGTTGAGCCAATATGAACTTGAATTCGCCTAAAGCGACCAGGTTCTTTATGTGAACCTCTAACACCCTCCAAGAGAATTTGGTGCATTTGTCGAATTAAGTTACGAGAAATCGGCCAACCTTTTTCTATGGCTGCAAAGCCTAGGTCCAAAGCTCTATTATAGTTGGCAACTTCCTGTGAGGCACTAAGTGGATCCTGCGCTGAAGTGGGCTGCTTAGGATCAATTTCAAATAGCAATAACTGTTTAGCTGTTGTGTAAGTTCCTTCCAAACTAGAGGATCGAAGAGCTTCTCTCCGTTGCAGAGGTTGAAGTAAGAGCTCATAGTTTTTCATGGTTTTTCCAATCCCATCTAACCTTGCTAATGCTTCTCGAGCGTCAGCTAAGACTGGCCACCAAAGCTTTGTCGGTATTCCCAATAATCTGGTAACGGCGCAGGAATAAAAGCTCAATCTTGATGTCCATCAACAATCAGCTCAATTAATTGACCAGGGGCATTATCAGCGAAAACAGCTTTATCCATTGCACTTAATGACCCAAAATTGAAATCCGTTCCCATCAATTTCAATTTCGGACTAAAAAATGAAACTCATTTCTGTGACTCTCATTTTTGACCTTAAAACTGAAATTCATATTTTTTGTCCTATGACAAGGTTTGACTGTGGTGAGGTATCAAGCGTAGTCAAATCGTTGCATTTTCTGTAACCCGACCCCATGCCATTGAATCCCTTTATATGCTGAGCATAACGAATACAAGGAAGGCAGATAAATGGCTAAGCGGCTTTGGTTATTAGGATTGGGGGCAATGGCAATGATGGGCATGACCTATCAAGCTGAGGCAAATTTATCCTCTGAGCCAGCTGAATTGCTAGCTAACGTATCTAATGTGCCAGTTTCTGGACCGGAGAAGGCACCTCGTATTGTGCGGCGACAACAGTTTGAAGATTATCGTCAAGTCATTGAGCGCACCCGGTCAATGATTTATGACCAGAGTAGCCAAACCCTGGCAGACCGCTGGGGGCTAGATATCCTCGACGTTACTTGGGAAGATACTGGGCGTTATGACAATTCTGCAGTTGGTCCTAACATCAGCGATATGACCATTCAGGTCCAACAACAAGATCCTGATACAGGAGAATATTCGCTGCACCTGATGCCCGTCATCCGCTATCCGAATTTTGCGGATCTCACAGGTGATGTTCCTATAGATCAGTTTTATGTGCTTACCGGTAACGAAAAAGGTGAGGATTTAGAACGGGTCTCCTTAGAAGATGTACTTGAAAATTTGCGTAGCTATTTGAGTGAGCCAGATTCGTGGGCTGGCACAGAGAAATCCCTTTTAGCAGATCGTGACAGTCATGTCTTGGTGAGTGCTCAAGCAGCATTCTTACCCATTCCCCAAGGCGACGAAGCAACTTTTAACCCTGTTTTATTTAACTACCAGTCTTACCCGGGTGATCCGGCTGTGCTCACATTGCTGGTGACCCGAGAAGGCACCAGCGCCACTGTAATTGATAACCAGCGTGATGGCTTTGACGCCGGACATACCTGGGGACAACGTTTATTTTTCAATCAAAATGGCGAGCGTGCTAGTCTCACGGGCCAGCGGCTCAGCGATTTTCAGATTGATACCAGTAGCGATACCGAGCCAACCAATGAGCAACCTGTGAACACTGATGCAGACAAGGCAGGGCTCAACATGGTCATGCTTATTCAGGTACCCCTCAAACAAAAACAGCCTTTTATGTCCGCTGCACCGATGGCTGGAACCATGATGCTGGAATCAGCGGCTATGGACTCAATGGAGCGTAGTAGCAATGTAGAGGCTGCCGTTATCGGTCATGGTGAAGTCGAAGGTCCGTTCACCGAAATCGATAACCTTGAGATCGAACGAGATCCTAATTTCCCAATTCGCGTCACCGTCCAGTTTTACAAAGCCACCAGCAATGGCGTTGTCTCTGCTGATGATATGCGCGAAATTCATGAACAAATCCAAAAAGTCTATGATGAGGCCGACTATGTAGGCAGCCTGGTCTTAGATGGTCGTCAAGGTCGCCCTACTGAGTATGAGGGCGACCACACTCAGCCGGATGATTGGTGGGAGAAGTTTTGGCAGCATTCTCGCGAACGTTTGGATATGAGTGAAGAAGAAGCGAGAGAGCTTTGGGAAAGGTTGCGAGAAGAATAAATTTTGAGTGCTTATCCCAAGTCCGAATACATTCAACCCAATTAAAAATAGACAATCTTGTAGGGGCACGCCCTTGTGGATGCCCTTCGATATCGGATGTTATCAGTCAGGATTGCATATTAGTTTTGAGTTGATATCCTTGCACTAAGTCTGAACCAACTAAAGAGCATCAACTCAAAATTCCAACCTCAAAATTCAAAGTTTTCTCTAGCTCGGTTCGGTCAACCCGAACGAATCTTTATGGACGCTCTCAGTTTTCCTTTTGTAAGCTGGAAGCACTAGACCCCCTACTTAGTTGAGCTATGTCTGCTATCGTGCCTTCCCAGCAAGTTCAAAATCGTAAAATTGCGAGTTATTTTTTGTGGGCTGGCGCTTTTTTAGGCATATTTGGGCTACATCGACTCTACAACGGCAAAATTACGTCCGGCGTCATCTGGATGTGTACTTTAGGTTTCTTTGGAATTGGTCAGTTTGTTGACCTGTTTCTAATTTCAGATATGGCAGAAAAACGACAGCGACAGCTTGTGGATGACCACCCATCCAACTTTGATCTACAGCCTGCTGTTGCCGCTGAAGTTAGCCAAGATCCGCTAGCGGTGAAACTGTTGCGTTTAGCTAAGCTGCACGGTGGCCAGATTACGGTGACCCAGGCTGTGATGGATACGGGTCAATCTTTTGAAGCTATCGAAACGGAGCTCACAGCGATGGTTAAATCTGGCTATGCTGACATTACCAACCGCCCTGATTCAGGGGTTATCGTTTATGAGTTTCCAGAATTGATGTGAGATTACGGCAGAGTGCTGTAGGCAATCTTTTGGTGATTGTCTTAAGTCACATCATGCAACTGTCGTTTTCATTTACTGACCAAAAATAAGGCCTTTGACCCAATCTTTGCCTTGATCAACAACCTCGGCACCCAAAAAGAAGATACTTCCCACTAGACCCACGGCCAGGGTGCAAAGTGTCAGGCCTGCCAAACTAATTGCTCCGTCATCATCGAGTAGGCCAAACCCAATCACAAAAATGCCAATGGCAGGCAAGGTGTTAGTGCCGGGGATGGGAATCATCATGCACATTGACATTAGTGCGATCGCAATTCCCAACACCATACGACCCACAGGGCTTGTGCAGATAATGGACAGTCTAGGGCGCGATACCGCCTCAATCTTCTGTAGCCAGGGCAATCCCTTCGTGATGAAGCCCGCCACCTTAGTGCGCTCAAATCCTCTGTTCATCCACTTTTCTGGCAGCCAGGGCTTTTCTCGACCCACTATCAGCTGCACTGCCAACCAGAGCATAACAATGCCAAATGGAATCGAGTAGCCCGGTGCTGGCACAGGCAAGGCTGAGGGCAGTGAGAGCAGTACAAATAAAAAACCAAAAGTACGCTCTCCCCCCAGGGTGAGTAATTCCTTTAAGGTGACATCTAAACGTGATGTAGCTGCCGCCGCTGCTGCTTGTTCATGGGGTGTTGGCGTCAGCGAGGGAGCATCTAAAAAGTAGCGCTGAAGTTCAGCGGACAGTTTAGCCATAGTAAATAAATTTAGAAGTTACTTATAAGAGTTTCGCCAACGTTAGCGCAGGTCTGGGGAAGTTTAAGGTCTGAGTTTTAAAGTTTGAGTTTTCCATCACTCTTACTAATTTTTTCCTCCCCAAGGAAAGGATTATGCCCATGGGTCATTAAGTGCTCCCAAACGCACCATATCTCAGCCCATTTGACTGAGCCAACGAACGCTAGGTTCCACCGATGTCTTAGCCAGCTTAGCGGCATATGGCAATCCCTGGGAAGTCACCCCCCGATGACGGCTTATGGAGTTTGGCGGACCTGGTTACAAAATTGTTGGACAGCATTGATGGCTTGCGATCGCAAATCTGCCAGCGGTTGAGCAAACGGTGGTTGCCATTCCGATAGTCCCCACAGGTCTGAGGTAACCAACACCTGACCATCGCAGTGTGGCCCAGCCCCAATGCCAATGGTAGGAATTCCTAACGTTTGGGTGATAGCCTTAGCCACATCCTGCGGTATATGCTCCAGCACAATGGCAAATGCACCTGCCCGCTCTAACGCTTGAGCCTCTTGCAAAATGCGCTCAGCCTCTTTAGCGGTTTTACCTTGTTTACGAAAGCCCCCAAACTGATGCACTGACTGGGGTGTCAAGCCCACATGCCCCATGACAGGAATACCAATTTGGGTCAACCGTGCCACCGTTGCCGCCATCGCCGGATGACCGCCTTCTAACTTCACTCCCTGGGTGCCAGTTTCTTTCATCACCTTGCCAGCAGTCACCAGAGCCTGTTCTGGGCTGACCTGGTAGCTTAAAAACGGCAGATCCACCACCATAAATGCATTGGATAACCCACGACGCACCGCCTTGGCATGGTGAATAATCTCATCCAACGTTAGAGGCACCGTAGTTTCGTACCCCAGCACAGGCATTGCCAGGGAGTCACCCACTAACGCAATATCTACCCCAGCGGCATCCACCAGCTGAGCGGATAGATAATCCCAGGCCGTAAGTGCTGCTATGGCACGTCCCTCCTGCTTCCAACGATTTATTTGAGAAACCGTTATGGTCATGGCTAATCACCGTAGTCACGTATTACCGGAGGATGGCTGCACCATCGCCTCTACTACAATTAGGCCACAACTAGACCGTTTCGGGGGTAACGGCATTTTCTTGCTTTGGAAGAATAGAAAATGTCGTCAAGGGATTGGCTAAAAGGGTTAGAGGGGCTTCTGGTTAGCTTATGGTGCTAATCAGGGTTGGTTGGTAAACATCTCATGGGTATTGGCTCTGCCTGTGGTCAAACTTACCCAAGCCAAACCTTCTGTTGTACCCACCCAAAGTTTGTCACTGACGTCTGTTGCCAACGAGAGGACATTGCCTGAGGGTAAGTTGGGCACCTGGCTGACAATGGCACCGTTATAAGGATTGAGCTTAAACAATCCGTTTTCAGTCCCTGCCCAAAGGGTATGGGTTGTATCAAAGGCAATGTCGGTAACGCTTTTGCCTTCCATTTGCGTCACAGAGCGCAGCAGAGCCCCCGTTTTACCATCAAAGACAAATAAACCTTGGGATGTACCCACCCATATTTGTCCTTGCGGTCCCGTTGCGATCGCTCGGACAGAACGACCTGGGATATTAGAAACCTGATTCAAAATAAAGGCTGATGCCGTATCCACCCGCACCAACCCCGATAGGGTTCCCACCCATAACTGTCCATCCTGATCAACAGCCAACGCATTTGCACTGGTACCTGGCAGCTCTTGCAGGGTGGTCATCAACAGACCTCGATCAGGACTGACCATCGCCAAACCTTGATCGGTCCCTACCCACAAAAAACCACGACCATCAATGGCCATGTCCAACACCCGATTAGACGGTAATCGAAAGTTTTGTGCAGTGATTTGATTAATGCGAGGGTCAACCCTGACAAGACCGTTAAACGTGCCTAGCCAAATACGCCCCACCCGATCTTGAGCCATCGCATCAATAAACCGGTTGGGTACATTGACCCGAGACTGAATCACGCCCGTTGCTGGATTAATACGAGCCAGCCCCTGGTGGGAGCCCACCCAGAGACTCCCCGTAAAGTCTGACTGCAGCGCCCCCACCCGAAAGTCAGTTGCCAGAGGATTGCGTTGATAAGGGCGATCAGACGGCAGTGGCACAGCTCGCGGCGGCGGGTCTGTATATATAGGGGTCCCAGTCGATTCTTGCGCCCTAACCGGCATGCCAGCACTCCACAACAGTGTTGCGCCTACGGTCAGCTGAATCAATTGCTTAACAGAAATCACAGTGACGTCTCCCTACAGACCATGGGTTTATCTCTCCTGCAACATATGGCAGCAGGTAACTTGATGCTTTTGATAGCGTGCCCAAGGATTTGTGTCAACTCTAGCCGTTCCAGACAGGGCATTGTTCACCAATAAATCTAAAAAATTCATTAGAGAATAAAAGACTTTCTTAATCTCCGTGGGACATTACCTCCAAAAGATGCTAGGCATAATCTGCCTGGCTAGCAAAACCTCTATATGCTGCATTAATAGACGTATCTTTCGAAAACTTAATGATATGGAACGTAGATTCATAAATAAAAATTATGAATCTATACAGAAGTTCCAAAACAGAACTTATCAGATCGCTGATAGTATTCTTTAAAGAATTAGGTAGTTGTTTGCTGCCTAACCATAAGGAGAACAGTCAATTTGGCTGTCTAGCAGTGTTTGCTGCTCGATACGATTTTCGAACTCAGTTAACTCAGTCAAACAGCGGCAGACCGCCCTATCTGGGAATTGCAAGAGTTCGTAAGCCATCTAGTTTGATTCACAGGAAAGGGAGATATGTCTTACTCTCAGACGTCGACGCAGTCGAAGGCTGGCTATAGTGCTGGTGTAAAGGATTACAAACTTACCTATTACACTCCGGACTACACGCCCAAAGATACTGATATTCTGGCCGCATTCCGGATGACCCCTCAGCCTGGGGTTCCTCCTGAAGAGTGTGCAGCTGCTGTAGCTGCAGAATCTTCCACCGGTACTTGGACCACTGTATGGACCGACCTTTTAACCGACATGGATCGGTACAAGGGTCGTTGCTATGACATTGAGCCCGTACCTGGTGAAGATAACCAGTACATTTGCTACGTTGCTTATCCTCTGGACCTATTTGAGGAAGGCTCCGTTACTAACTTGCTTACTTCTCTTGTAGGTAACGTATTCGGCTTTAAGGCTCTGCGTGCTCTACGTCTGGAAGACTTACGCATTCCGGTTGCTTACCTCAAGACATTCCAGGGACCTCCCCACGGTATTCAGGTTGAGCGCGACAAGCTGAATAAGTATGGTCGTCCTCTACTTGGTTGCACCATTAAGCCCAAGCTCGGTCTATCCGCTAAGAACTATGGCCGTGCGGTTTATGAGTGCTTGCGTGGTGGTCTTGACTTCACTAAGGATGACGAAAACATTAACTCTCAGCCTTTCCAGCGCTGGCGCGATCGCTTCTTGTTCTGTGCCGATGCCATTAGCAAGGCGCAAGCAGAGACTGGCGAAATCAAGGGTCACTACCTGAACGTAACTGCTGGCACTTGTGAAGAGATGCTGAAGCGCGCTGAGTTCGCCAAAGAACTCGGTCAGCCCATCGTCATGCATGACTTCCTGACGGGTGGCTTTACTGCTAACACGACTCTGGCTCACTGGTGTCGCGACAACGGTCTCCTACTGCACATCCACCGTGCGATGCACGCAGTAATCGACCGTCAGAAGAACCACGGTATTCACTTCCGGGTTCTGGCTAAGTGCTTGCGGATGTCCGGTGGTGACCACATCCACACCGGTACTGTTGTCGGTAAGCTTGAGGGTGACCGCGCTGGTACCCTTGGTTTCGTAGACCTACTGCGTGAAAACTATGTAGAGCAAGACAAGTCTCGTGGTGTTTACTTCACTCAAGACTGGGCTTCCATGGGTGGCGTAATGGCTGTTGCTTCCGGTGGTATCCACGTATGGCACATGCCTGCTCTGGTTGAAATCTTCGGCGACGACTCCGTTCTTCAGTTCGGTGGTGGTACGTTGGGTCACCCTTGGGGTAATGCTCCTGGTGCAACTGCTAACCGTGTTGCCCTTGAAGCTTGTGTTCAGGCTCGTAACGAAGGCCGTAACCTGGCTCGCGAAGGTGGCGACATCATCCGTGAAGCTTGCAAGTGGTCTCCTGAGCTGGCTGCAGCTTGCGAACTTTGGAAGGAAATCAAGTTTGAGTTCGACACTGTGGACACCCTCTAACTAGAGACACTCTCTAACTAGAGACACCCTCTAATTGCCATAGCTAGAGCAGTGGTCATTGCGATTAAGGGCGATTGCTAATCCGTTAGCAATGCCAATATCAAAACTGCTGCTCTGGTTACTGCATCAGCTGTTTCAAGCTGCTTTAATGCCTGTGATGCATTGAGCTCACCCATGGATATAAAGCGAATTGCAAAAGATACGGCTAAGACGCTGACAAGCTATCTAACCTATCAAGCGGTTCGAATAGTCATGGGGCAGTTGCGAGAAACAAACTTGCCTCGCTCCTATTGGTTCAATGAGTTTGCAACTCGAGATAAGTTACAGGATGGTGAAGCCTTTATTGCTTCGCTCATGCAGGAAAATGCAGATCTCGCGCTTCGAGTTATGACTGTTCGTCAGCACCTCGCGGAAGAAGTGACTGAATTTCTCCCAGAGATGGTCGTGACGGGCATTCAGCAAGCAAACATTGAGCATCGTAAGCGACATTTAGAGCGCATTACTCAAATGAGTTCTGATGATTTTCACAGCGAAGCTGATGCGGGTGATAGGGATTCTCAGTCTGACTAAACCGTTGTAAACCGATACTGACGAGTAGATTATGAAAACTCTGCCCAAAGAGCGTCGTTACGAAACGCTGTCTTACCTCCCTCCTTTGACTGATGCTCAGATCGAGCGTCAGATTCAGTACGTACTTGAGCAAGGTTACTTCCCTGCCATTGAGTTCAACGAAGATTCTGATCCGACTGCTTACTACTGGACCATGTGGAAGCTGCCTTTGTTTAACGCAAGCAGCACTCGTGAAGTCCTAGACGAAGTGCAGGCTTGTCGTTCTGAGTACCCCGATTGCTTTGTTCGTGTTGTTGGATTTGACAACGTGAAGCAGTGCCAAATCCTTAGCTTCATCGTTCATAAGCCTGGTTCTGGCAGCAGCTACCGCTACTAAGCTTTTGGGTATAGCCGGTAGGCTTGTATCCTAATTGATTATTGAAAAAGCGGAAGGAATATATTCCTTCCGCTTTTTTGCTTGTAAAGTTCGGACTTGAAATTTTCTAGCCTTTGTTTCTGATGATCATTACCTGAATGACTTGGTTAACCAAATTTTCGGGTCACTCTAATGAGCTAAATAGACTGCTCAAGAGAGCTGCTGCTGCTTCGCTTACTTGACCATCTGCTAGTACTACATCAGTTGCAATCACATAATAGTTATATCTTTATGTCGCTAGGTTCGGCGGTAGCGGCAATAATGCGATGACAGCCTGATTCCGGGTAAGCCCAGCCACAATAGCATTCTTTGGGATTGCCCCAACATAGACCCAGGTATAGCTCGCAGCGAGTGGCGCTAATATCGGCCCATTCCGTTTCTTTGATATAGCTTTCAACGGTGGCGGCATCAATTTCTACAGGATCATGACCTGCTGCCCACAGTCTTAACCCTTCACTGGAAGTCCGCCAGAATTCAATAATGGTCGTTTTAGCAGCGGCTAGGGTTGCTTTATCGGCTGGAATTGCCGCTAGGTTTGGATGAATTTCTGGTAGTCGAATAGTTTGACCCTTGAATGTGCAGGGATGCCACACGAGGCCAGATACATTGTGTTCTCGTTGGTACTGATGAATCTGATCGCGAAAATCTTTAAGGGCAAAGACTTTACTTAGTTTTTCAGCGCCAATAGCTTTAGAGACTACGGGATTGGCTAAGCGATCATCAGTGGATAGTAATACGCGTTCTCCGCGCCAGGCGGCCTTGAGTTCTTGATCGAGGATGTCGATAAGTTCCTGAGTGGTATAGGTCATTACTCTACCGGGCGGCTTGATGGCATTTTAGCAATCGTTCCTGGTTGGCGCAGTAAAGTAAAGGACTTTGTTCAAGTATTGATGATTAATTGGGAAGTGGACAATAGGATGTAGGGGCTGCCCATTGTGGGTGCCCTGGGCCAGCAGACCATAGGATATAGGGGCTGTCCTTGTGGGTGTACCTGGGCTAGCGGGCAATCAGGGACCTCCCCTTGTGGGTGCCCTGGGCCAGCAGATAATGGGGAATTGGGATTATAGTGTGGCTAAGGATTTTATGAGCAAGTCGTATATGCTGGCCGTATTGACAGAGGCGGCTACATCTACATTAGGTGCTTTACCAGTGCGCTCCCACCAGTCAATAACGGTACGACCCATATTTTCAGGGCTGGTCGTGTCGACGGTTGTATAGGTAGGCCGAAACGTAAATAGTTCGGGGTTTAATAAGTAGGCGATCACACATGGATCGTGCAAAGGCGCGCCGTTCATCCCATAGCGTTCAACATCAGGGGTGCCGTAGTGGGCAAGCAGATCAGCGACAGTATGACCCACGGGGGTATGGAGTTCTCTGAAGCTTTTGAGGCGCTCAGGTGTGGTAAGTACCTGATGGGTGGTGTCGAGGGTAATCAACTTGATGGGAATGCCGGATGCGAAGACGACCTGGGCAGCATGGGGATCGACATAGATATTAAACTCAGCACCAGGCGTCATGTTGCCGTGGGTAATGGCACCGCCCATGGCAATAATTGTGTCGATTTTGTTGGTGATTTGAGGTGCTTGGATCAGGGCAACGGCAATATTGGTCAATGGTCCCAGGGTGGCCAGGGTGATCGGTGCTGATGCTTGTTGCAGGGTCTCGATTAAAAATGCAACAGCGTGTTGCACCATTAGTGGCTGTTGAGGGGTAGGTAGCTCTGTCCCTTGTAAACCAGTGGCTCCATGGACATCAATGGCAGTGGATAAGGGCCTGAGCATGGGACGAGGGCAGCCTGCGTAGACAGGAATGTCTGCATGGGCTAACGCGCAAATCTTGAGGGCGTTTTGGCTGGTGTAGTGTAGCGGGACGTTGCCCGCGACGGTGGTAATGCCAAGAATATTGAATGCTGCGGGATGGGCGATCGCCAGTAGGAGTGCGATCGCATCATCCACTCCAGGATCGCAGTCAATAATCAGCGGACGTGCCATGGAAGAAACCCAAAGAAGGAGGTGTCCCTAGCCTAGCCTGCCATGTATTTGATCAGATACGCTAGCGTGGTAACGCAGCTTCTAGGGAGCTTAGTGGAATGCAATACCTTCCTCAGCACATCGTCAAATCCTTGGGTTTTGTCCTGTGCTTGTTTTTAGCCAGTTGCGAAGGCAGTCAGTTGGGAGATTCATTAGAAAAGAATCTGGAGCCTGACCCACGCCTAGTGGAGGAAGAAACGGCTACGAACGAGACAGCTAGCACACCAGGGACAACTGCCACTCCAGCGGATCCAAATGAAGCTGAACCAGCGGAGGAGGAGGCTGCAACCAGTAACCAACCTGAAGGACCGGAGTCTGAGACGCCGGTAACCCCCACATTTACCCAAACAAGCTACATCGATATTGGAGAAGCTCCAGAAGAATTGCAACAGTATATCGAGGATTTAGTGGCTCTGGATGTGCTGATGCTGATTGATGTTAAGGCAGATGACAATATTGAACGCGACCCCAATGAGTTTTTGCCAAACCAAGTGATCACACGGCGGGAATATGCCCGTTGGCTGTTGGCGGTCAACAATAAGTTCTATAGCGACCAGCGCGCCAAAAAAATTCGCCCCGCTGTAGAAAGTGCTCAACCAACGTTTCAAGATGTGGGTAAAACCAATATTGATTTTGCAGCGATTCAAGGCTTGGCGGAGGCAGGGATTATCCCCAGCCCGCTGAATGGCAGCACTACGGTTGTAAAGTTTCGACCTGATGCTCCTCTAACGCGCAAAGATCTGATTCTTTGGAAAGTCCCGTTAGATACCCGAGCGGCATTACCAGCGGCTACGGCTACGGCTGTGACAGAGGCTTGGGGCTTTCAAGATGCTGGCAAAATTGAGCCTACAGTCCTCAAGGCTGTCCTGACTGACCATAGCAATGGAGAATTTGCCAATATCCGTCGAGCCCTTGGATACACCACGCTCTTCCAGCCCGATAAAGCAGTCACTCGCGCTGAGGCGGCAGCGGTGCTGTGGCGGTTTGGGAACAGCACCGAAGGTATCACCGCTACAGACGTTTTGACCTCAGCAGAAAATCAGAGTAATAGTGAGGAACAGGATATAGAGACTGCTGAATAAATACCTAGTAATGCACTTGGTAATGCAGACTTCATATATATTACCAAGTGTATTGAGATAGGGGTATGCCATCGAATGTCCCAAATCTCCAGCGGAAACAGGAACATTACAACCTTTTCCCAATACGCCCATGACATGGGAAAATGAAGCCCGTTTATTTTGTCAGGAAAAAACGTTGTGAAGGCCATTGTAATTGGTAGTGGTGGGCGTGAGCACGCCATGGCATGGACATTGTTACAGTCACCCAATGTGAGTGGAGTAGTGTGCATTCCAGGCAATGGTGGGACGGCCACATTGGCTGGCTGTAGTAATTTGGCGATGTCTGTAGATGATGTCGAGGGGATTGCACGGTTTTCCCTGGTGCAGAATATTGGTCTGGTGGCCATTGGTCCAGAGCAACCCCTAGCGGATGGTGTAGCAGATGGCCTGAGGGCTCAGGGAATTACTGTATTTGGCCCCAATCAAGATGGGGCACAGCTGGAAGCCAGTAAGGCCTGGGCAAAAGCACTGATGCAGGAAGCGGGTATACCGACCGCAGCAAGTTCTGTGTTTGATAATGGTGAAGCGGCCACTGCCTATGTCGAGGAACAAGGGGCTCCCATTGTCATCAAGGCAGATGGATTGGCTGCGGGGAAAGGCGTGACTGTCGCCATGACTCTGGAGGAGGCTAAAGATGCGATCGCATCCATATTTAGCGGTCAGTTTGGTACAGCGGGCAAACAAGTAGTCATCGAAGAATTTCTGACAGGCCAGGAGGCATCAGTATTGGCCGTCACCGACGGCATCACCATTCGTCCCCTGATGCCTGCCCAGGACCATAAGCAGATAGGCGAAGGCGATACAGGCCCTAATACTGGCGGTATGGGTGCCTATGCGCCCACTCCTGTTGTCCCCTCTGCCCTATTAGAGCGCATTCAGGCTGAAGTGCTAGAACCGACGGTACAGGCGCTGAGAAACCGAGGCATTGACTACCGTGGCGTCGTATATGCCGGACTGATGATTACCCCCACAGGCGACCTCAAAGTTATTGAGTTTAACTGTCGCTTTGGTGACCCTGAAACCCAGGTGGTGCTTCCCCTGTTAAATACGCCCCTAGACAAGATCATGCTGGCCTGCTGTGAGCAGCGCCTAGAGGAACTCCCCCCATTTGAGTGGAAGTCTGGTTATGCGGCTTGTGTAGTGTTGGCGGCTGATGGTTATCCTGGCAAATATCCTAAGGGCATGACCATTGATGGTATCGATGCCGCTACCGATACGGGTGCCATGGTATTCCATGCGGGAACTCAGTTAGACAAAGGAACCCTCAAATCCAACGGTGGGCGCATTCTAGGGGTGACAGCATTAGGTGACACGTTTGGAGATGCGATCGCAAACGCCTATGTTGCAGCCGAAGCCATTCAGTTTGATAATGCCTACTATCGGCGAGATATCGGCCATAGGGTTAGAGATCAGTTTTAAATTACGAGTTTTGAATTGTGAGCGGCTTGCCTGAGAGACTCTATCTGATGCGTATCTGCTCACCGTTCACCCAAAACTCAGCACTCAAAACTCAAAACGTCCATCCCTGCCGTTCCATGTCCCCATGCCCCACTCCACCCGTCATTTTGGGATTCATGTCACAATACTGTTGAGCGGTTTATGTAGGTTGAATGGTAGAGCTGTTTCAAACAATTCGCACTCTAATCGCTGACTGGTGGAAAGACTTTACCCTCCAGACGCGTTTAATGGCGGCGGCCACCTTGGTTGTATCTCTGATTATGAGCAGCCTCACCTTTTGGGCCGTAAATACGATCCAGCTCGATGCCCGTTTGAATGACACCCGTTTTGGTCGTGACTTAGGCTTATTGCTAGCTTCAAATACAGCCCCCTTGGTCCAATCGCAGCAGCTTGATGAGCTGGCCCTATTCTCCCGGCGGTTTATGGAGAGCACATCGAGCATTCGCTATATGCTCTATGCCAATCCAGAGGGCTATATCTTTTTTGGTATTCCCTATTCTGATTCGGCGGTGCAAAACTCTCTTACCCTCAGCCGCCGTATGCAGCTGCCAGAGAATTATGTCAAGAGTGTTGATCTGCCCATGGTGCGTCAGCATCTCACCCCTGCTGGCGAAGTCACTGATGTCTTTGTCCCACTTAAAGTCAAAGGCAATTACCTCGGTGTCCTAGCGTTAGGGATTAATCCTAATCCGACGGTGGTGGCATCTTCCCACCTCACACGTGATGTCACCATTGCTGTATTTGTGTGCATTTGGGTGATGGTGATTTTGGGAGCAGTGTTTAATGCGCTGACCATTACTCAGCCCATTAAAGAACTCTTAACCGGTGTGAAAAACATTGCTGCCGGTAACTTTAAGCAGCGGATCGATCTCTCCCGAGGTGGAGACGAGTTGGGTGAGCTAATTCAAAGCTTTAACTACATGGCAGAGCGCCTGGAGCGCTATGAAGAACAGAATATTGAAGAACTCACTGCTGAGAAAGCCAAGTTAGAGCGTCTTGTATCTACCATCGCTGACGGTGCAATTTTGATCGATGCCAACATGGAGGTGGTGCTTGCCAATACGGCAGCTAGTCGTATTTTTGGCTGGGACGCTCACCTACCACCGGACGGTAATGTGTTACAGCATCTTCCCACAGAGGTGAGGGCACAGATGACCCGCCCACTATATCAGGCTGCTAAGGGGGACTCATCTGAAAGCCAAGAATTTCGCATTGCCCTGACTGAACCTACGAGTCGTACCATTCGCGTATTACTGAACTCCGTGTTGGATCAGTCGGGTGAAACGGTTAAAGGTATTGCCCTCACAATTCAGGATATTACCCGAGAGGTTGCCTTAAATGCGGCCAAGAGCCAGTTTATTAGCAACATTTCCCATGAGTTACGGACGCCGTTGTTCAACATCAAATCGTTCATTGAAACTCTCTATGAGTATGGTGATGATTTGTCTGACCGCGAGCGCCAGGAGTTTTTAGAGACCGCTAATCATGAAACTGATCGCCTGACACGTCTGGTGAATGACGTGTTAGATCTTTCACGGTTGGAGTCGAATCGTCGCTATCAGTTTTCGGCGTTGGATATTCATCAACCCATTGAACAGATCCTGCGCACCTATCAGCTCAACGCTAAGGATAAAGGAATAGAGCTGATTCAAGAAATTGAAGAAGGTCTGCCACCGGTGCGAGGCAACTACGATTTAATGTTGCAGGTGTTTGGTAACTTAGTGGGGAATGGACTGAAGTTTTCTACAGCGGGGGGCTGTGTGGCCATTCGTGCCTATCGTGCGCCATCGGCGGTTGATCACCCAGACTTTACTGACAGTGTCCGCATCGAAATTTCCGATACCGGTATTGGCATTGCACCTGAAGATCAAGATGCAATCTTTGATCGTTTCTATCGTGTAGAAAATCGCGTTCATACGCTAGAAGGTACTGGGTTAGGCCTTTCTATCGTTAAAAACATTATTGCCAAGCACAACAGTAAGATGCGTTTAGTCAGTGAAGTGGGTATTGGTACCACCTTCTGGTTTGACTTAGCCATGTATGAGGCTCCACGCGTACAACCTAGGTCAGAGTCAGACCTAGAATCTGTTGCTAATCAAGAAGATGGAAACGCCGAAGCAGCCACGGGCAGCGAGATTTCCCCAGTAGCTGCTAAGGCCACCCCCAAGGAATCGGCTTAGCCAACCAACCAATTGATCAGCAACGGTCCAACGCCTCGTTCACGGGCCGAAAAATTGGCCTGATTTAACCATTTAGTGTTCACCGGAGCAGGTTGTACTGCAAGATCATTTGCGATCGCTACACCATCCAACCCCAAAGACTGTGCATATTGTTTGAGAAATCCCTGTACATAAATTGCTTCTGGCAACTGCATCCAATTGCCAGTTTCGATGGCACGCAATTGCTTGGGTTGAATATGCGTACGTTGTGCCACCTGTAGCAATGACAGTCCTTGTTGTGTACGTACTGCTTTTAAGTATTGCCCCACTTGCTTTAACTGATGATCAGAACACTCCAGAACTTGAGACCTATCTATAACCCTAGGAAAAACGCTCATTGCTCTACATATAGATACAACACACCTGTTGGTAGTGTATTGATCCTACTTTTCTGAATCAAGCCGTTAGCTTGCTATTTTTGATACACAGACTATGGATTAGATAGGTGCGCCTTCGCAGTCCACAATATTTTTTGACTTAAGACTAATTGACAAATGCTTGGTTCTAGGGAGTTTCAGCGATGACATGAAATACTCGGCCTCAAAAAACTGCTTTTAAGTCATAAGATAGCCGCCGATAAATACGTATCAAATGTCGTCAAAACATGACAAATAATACGTATAGCATCCGTGTAAATCACTAGATACATGAAGATCGTATATTAAACACCCTATCATTCTGCATAAAAGCACCTGTTCTTACACCATAATCAAACTAGGAGGGGAGTGGACAAGTATTCTTGTCTGCGAGGTTTGTGATGGCCTTTTTTCCCTCTTCAGTTCAACAAGTGCTACAGCGACGAGTGTCTCTGATATGGCAACAGAGACGGCTACCACAGCTAGCTAAGCGTACTTGTGAGATATATCTTGACAGCCAAAACCCTCAGGCCCAAACTCAATGCCAAGAGATTTTACAAACCCAAGTAAGACTCGATGCGAAGAGCTTACAGCGATTTTTACGCACAGATATTGGTGAATCCTTATTAGTAAGGCTAGGACAGTTAATTGAACTACCTGACGATGTAGCTGGTCGTCAGGCACTAATCCGAAAAATCACTCAAGCCGATCAGCTATCGATCATGAGCTTGCTGTATCAAATAGCCGGCAATCTTCGCACGGATCGGCTGCTGGAAACAGCACAGCAAATTGATCTCCTGTTGCAGACCACCGATAAACTGTTAGCTTTACTCAAGACACTGATGTTGCAAGAAGCAACGAAACAGACAGTGCCGGAGATTGATCCTCGGGTCCCTGGTCCCTGGGGAATACGTCAAAAAGTGCTGCGTTTACAACGGCGCTCATCTCAACCATTTCAGGTTTTTCTCTATGAACCTCTGGGAGACATTCCATATCCCGTACCCATTGTGGTCATTTCCCATGGTTTAGCAGCTAATCCCCAGACCATGACTCGCTACACTAAACATTTGGTGTCCCATGGTTATCTAGTGGCTGTACCCCAGCACCCAGGCAGCGATACCCATCAGGTTCATAGCTTGCTATCGGGGCGTGTTGACGAGATATTTTCACTCCATGATTTTTTTGATCGTCCCCATGATATTAGTGCCCTGTTAGATGAGTTGGAGCGTCTAAATGAGCACGACTATGATGGCCATCTGAAGGTAACGGATGTGGGCATATTAGGCGAATCTTTTGGAGGCTACACAGCCTTAGCCTTAGCAGGGGCCACCATTGATTTTGAGGCGTTAGCCCAGCGTTGTGAGGGAATCTCTGAAAGCTTAAATGTATCCCTATTGCTCCAATGTCGAGCGTTGTCACTACCGCCCAAAGTTACACCGCTTCAGGATTCTCGCATTAGCGCTATTTTTACGGTGGATCCCATTGGTAATGGCCTATTTGGTGCAGAGGGTTTAGCGTCTGTCACCATTCCTACAGTTATTGCAACTGGCAGCAACGATAAAACAGCACCCATGGCCTTGGAACCCCTACAAATGTTTCCTCTACTGGCCAGCCAAGAACGATTTTTAGCCGTTATTCGGGGCAAGTCCCATGTGCATGATCTCAGAAAATTGTTATCTTCTCTGCAACTGACCAGCCATGATGATTTACCCAGTCTCAATTTATCCCCCCCCATTATTGACAGCTATCTGTGTGGATTGAGTGTTCTATTTTTTGATCGTTATTTGCGGCAATCGGAGACTCCTCAGGCACAGCTAACGTCCTATGCCCAAGCCATTAGTCAGCCTCCTTATGATTTACACCTCATCAGTGCAAAGTCTGATCATGCCTTACAACCTGTGCTCAATAAATTTCAGCAGCGTCTGGAACAGCTTCAATGGCAGACAATTACTGTCCAACATCAGGAGGGTCTATTCACCGCAGCAGATGGCTTAAGTCTTTACTATCAGAGCTGGTTGCCAACATCGACCGTGAAAGCAATTGTGATTTTGATTCACGGATTAGGTGGACACAGTGGTCTTTTTCAAAATGTTGTGAAAGCTCTATTGCCTGAAGGGTATGCCCTGTATGGCTATGATCTACGGGGTCACGGTCGTTCACCAGGACAGCGTGGCCATATTAATACCTGGGCAGACTATCGAAATGATTTAGCTTACTTGCTTGCCATAGTCCAGCAACAGCATCCACTGGTGCCTTGTTTCTTATTAGGGCATAGCTTAGGTAGTATTGTCGCATTGGACTATGAACTTAACAGCCACCTAACGGAAAGACAATCGAATAAACGTCTATATCCAAGCATTGCAGGCATCGTAGCGGCATCGCCACCCTTTGGTATCCATGCTAAAACTGACCTGCGTTTAAGAATTGGTCAACTATTGTCCATGGGCTGGCCTCGATTTTCTCTTTCCCTTGGCCTCAATCACATTTTGCCATCACGCGATCGCTCGGTGGTTTTAGCCTATGCCCACGATCCGCTAAGACATCGTCGGGGGACAGCTCGTCTGGCAACAGAGTTTCTAAAAACGACAAAGACTCTATGGAGTCATCAAGAACATCTGACATCACCTATTTTGATGTTGCATGGCACTGCTGATAAAGTTGCAGATCCTAGAATCAGTCAAGTTTTTTTTCAAGACTTATCTCAAAAAGATAAGACGTTCATTAGTTATAGCGGAGCTTATCACGAACTCTATAACGAAATTAATCAAACCGAGATTATGAAAGATATTAATAGTTGGCTAGAGAGTCACATCAAAAAAGATGAGACTGTGTTCAAATAGCTATCAAATGGCGGTTTAAATATTTCTGAAATATTACGACCTTATTAAGACAACTTCATGTCTGATGGGCGATCCCACTATAATAGTGGTATTAGAAAACCAGCTAACCCAACTAGGCTACTTGAAATAGACTAAGTTCTTTACTGTGATATTGCTTGGTTAATCAGCTGGATTCTTGACTATAAGTCGCCATTTATCTGGCTGTTTTTTATTGTTATCGAATAGATTATCTCAGCTCTAGCCTGATAGTCAGCTGCGACTTTAAACCCGTTGATGACTCCTGTAACGAGTCTTTTTTATGCGTTTTTCTGTACAGAAAATACTGCTTGAAATGGGTTTAGGTGTGAGGTTTAGTCTGCTTAATGAAGGCTCGGAGTCGTTTGCCCATGGCTAAATTCAACTGTTAATGACCAAGCCATAGGCTCTACCCTTATCCACTCCTCTCTTTGCTGGGTAGAACTATAGGTCTTTGGGTGCGATTGCCCTATGCCACTGCAACGGGCGTCCCAATTGTATTGAGGAAGAGGGTTTTTAGCTCTCTTAAAAAGATGGTTGATCAATGTCCCCTTTGCTGCGCGTTGTATGTTGCGCCAGCTACTCAGGGTTCTGTACAGCTTCATCATACTATTCCTGATTTGTTAGATATGGGGTGTGCCTATGACTATGCTGCGTTGCATCAGTGGACTCCCCATGGGTGGGAGACTTATTCCTATATTGAGTTTCGTACTGCTGCTGAAGAGTTGGCGCTAGGCTTAGAGGCCGAAGGATTGACCGGTAACGAGGGTACCAGTGAGTCACACCGCATTGGCCTGCTACTAGAGAGCGATATCCATTGGGCGTTGGTGGATATGGGCAGTGCGATCGCAAATCTAGTCACTATCCCCATAGACAAAGGGCAACCACTATCCGCCATTCGCTGGATAGTGGCCGATGCCCACATTAAGGCACTAGTTGTGTCCACCTGGAAAACGTTAAAACGCTTTTACCACCAGGTACAGCAGGTTGATTTGATTATTGTTGTTGAAAAAGCAACACGCCCCGACTGGGTGTTATCAAAGAGCACAATTAAAACATTAGAAGACATTCGTCACCAGGGTCGTCATGCCCATTCCCCAGAAGCGATTCAGGCATTGAAGCAGCGGATTCATCCCGATGATTTGGCCACCATTGTCTACACCCCCGATGCCAGTGGTCATATTAAAGGCGCAATGTTAAGTCACAGGAACTTAACTGGCAATATCTGGGCGGCGTTTAGCAGCATGCCAGGACTGAAGCCAGGTACACCGGAAGTAGCCCTATCGTTTTTACCCCTCAACCATATTTTTGCAAGGGCGTTTCTCTATGGCCACTTTGCCTTTGGCCATCACATTTATTTCTCATCTCCAAAACGGGTATTTCTACATTTAGCGACCGTGAAACCCACCATATTTATTACGGTGCCACGACTGCTGGAGAAAGTTTATGAGCGAATTAATAACCTGCGACAACAGTCCCGTGGGCTAAAACACTACTGGCTGAACTGGGGCTGGCATCTGGCCCATGATGATGAGCTAGGGAGTGTAAGCTGGCGTCGTTTACAGCGCTGGCTACTTAGCCATGGCGTGTTTAAGAATTTGCGTCGAGCCTTTGGCGGGAATATACGCCATCTACTCTGTGGTGGAGCGGCCCTACGTCCTGAAATTATGACCTTTTTTAATGGTGTTGGTATCCCGGTGAAGCAGGGCTATGGCTTAACTGAGACCAGTTCTGTGCTCAGCTATACACGCGCGCGCTGGCTGCGCTCAGGGACTGTGGGGGCACCTATCCCCGGTGTGGAAATGCGGCTGGCGGCGGATGGTGAGGTCTTAGTCCATAGTCCTTACACCATGATGGGGTATCACGATGATCCAGACGCAACGGAGGCGGTGATTGACGCCCATGGGTGGTTCCACACGGGAGACTTTGGAGAGTTTTCTATAGATGGCCTATTGACGCTCCAGGGATGCAAGAAAGGTCTTTTCAAGTTATCCACTGGCAAGTACATCGCTCCGGCACCGATTGAGACACAGTTGAGACTGTCTCCGTTAGTGAAACAAGCTTTGCTAGTGGGACCTGGACAAAAGTTTTGTGGAGTGTTGATTGTCCCTGAAAATGAAATTCTCAAAACAACTCTTCAGGCTGGCGGGGAGATTTTGTCAAACTGGGATCTGCTATTAGAGAAATTGCTGAGTAATGTTGGAGGTCAAGCTGATGAGTTAGTACTGATGAGATCTTATTACCAAAAGCTTATTGACCAAATGAATGCTCGGTTGCCAAGTTGGTCAACCATTAAGCGGTTTGTGCTGATTTCTGAAAAGGTGGGTGTTAGGGGAAATCGCCAACAGCTCTATAAGGCTTATGCCCAGGAAATCGATGTGCTTTATCAAGAGGTTGAGTCCTTGTGCCAGGTGTCGCCAAGGAGGTTCTCTCATTTATATCAAAGGTGGAGGCGTTTAGCTTCATGATATTTGGATTTGTTGGGTTTCGATAGACTCAACCCAACCTACAGTCTGTTTTTGGTGAGCGGTGCCCACCTTCCGTATTTCGTATTTTTAGTGGAGGGTATTTACCCTCCGTTGACCTGCTTTTGAGGAGATCTATTATGACTTTTCTTCCTTTCAAAACGGCTGCTGTGCTGGGGGCTGGTATTATGGGTACTCAGATCGCAGCTCATTTGGCAAATGCAGGATTGCAGGTATTATTGATGGATCTACCTGCTCCGAAAGGTGATAAAAATGCAGTGGTAGAAGGGGCATTTAACAAGGCTAGAAAACTCTCCCCGCCAATTTTCTTTTCCCCTGATATGGCCCATCGGATTGAGCTCGGAAACTATCATGACCATTTTGCTCGTCTAAGCCAGGTAGATTGGGTGATTGAAGCTGTAGTTGAACGTCTGGATATTAAGCAACAGCTGATGGCCCGACTAGAACAGGTAGTGCGTTCTGATGCGGTGATTTCTACCAATACCAGTGGGTTACCCATTGCTCAGATTGCGGATGGACGCTCCTTAGACTTTCGGCAACGATTTTTAGGGACTCACTTTTTTAACCCACCTCGTTATTTAAAACTGTTGGAACTAATCCCCACCGATGTAACCGATCCAACAGTGATGCAGCGAATGGAACGGTTTGGTCATAGCTATCTAGGCAAAGGTGTTGTTCTTGCTAAAGATACCCCTAATTTCATCGCTAATCGTATTGGCTTATTTTCCACATTTCTCGGTGTTCATGCCCTAATTGACGATGGCTACTCCATTGAGGAGATTGATACTCTGACAGGAACATTAATTGGTCGTCCAAAATCGGCAACATTTAGAACAGCAGACTTGGTTGGCCTCGATACCTTACTCCATGTAGCTGAAAATATCTATCCAGCCATTCCCCATGATGAGCAAAGGGAGATGTTTAAGCTGCCGTCTTTGTTAAAAACGTTGGTGGAAACTGGTTCGCGAGGAGCTAAGTCAGGACAAGGGTTTTATAAAAAAGTAAAGCAGGATATTCTGTCAGTGAATCCTAAAACCTTTGCCTACGAAGCACCTCGCCCCCTTAACTTGCCAGGACTTGAGAATGTTGCACAGTTACCTAAACTGATCGATCGAGTCAGGGTGCTTTATACCCTGTTGGGTAGAGCGGGTGATTTCTTCCGTAAAACAACATTAGCGTTATTGAGTTATAGTGCCTGTCGTTTGCCTGAAATTGCTGATAGCCCTGCTGACGTTGACCGAGCGATGCGCTGGGGATTTGGCTGGCAAATGGGGCCGTTCGAACTATGGGATGCCATTGGCTTCCATCGAGTGCTCTATGATATACAGGCTGCAAATTTACATGTACCTGAGTGGGTTAATGAGATAGCAGCTGTAGGGGAAGGACACTTTTATCGGAGCCCCCATGGCGTACCGAGCAGTCTGCTGATGGCTGATTCAGTACTTGGGCCTGTGGGGCAACAAACGGTAGAACAAGCTACAGATGAGATTCATCTGCCTTTGATTAAAACAACAAACAGTAAGATTTGGGAAACCTCAGAAGCAGCCCTGTTTGACATGCAGGACGGCGTTGCGCTCTATGAGTTTCGTTCTAAGGGGAACACCCTCAGCACGTCTGTTGTAGATGGGTTACAGACGGTGCTGCATATGTTGTCTCAAGATGATCAGTACCGGGGGCTTGTCATTGGGAATAACAGCGACCATTTCTGTGGTGGGGCCAACCTTGTGGAAATGGCAACAGCAGCTCAAACTGGCAACTGGTCAATGATTACTGATTTGTTGGTGACGTTTCAGACGTTGCTACAGCAAATTCGTTACTTCCATAAACCGATTGTGGCGGCAGTGCAGGGGCGAGCCTTGGGAGGAGGTTGTGAGTTAGTAATGGCTTGTCCCCATGTGGTCGCTGCTGCCGAGAGTTATATTGGCCTTGTCGAATTAAGTGTTGGTCTCATTCCTGGGGCAACCGGTACCACTCGTTTGGCAAAGTGGGCATCACAGCAGGCTGTGAGCGGTACAGCTCAACACATTCAGCCCTACTTGAATCATGCCTTTAAAACTGTGGCAACAGCGACTGTTGCAGGCAGCGCCTATGAGGCAATGGAGTTAGGCTTTTTGCCTGCCCATACTCACATTGTTATGAACAATGACCAGCGTCTCTATGTGGCAAAAGAAGAGGTGCTGTGCCTTGATCGGGCAGGGTATCGTCCGCCGGCCCACGACAGTTTTTGGGTGTTAGGACAACAGGGACGTGCAGTACTCGACCATATGGCTTACACCATGCAACAAGGGGGATTTGCTAGTGACTATGATCGATTCTTGGCAGGTCAACTGGCCTACATTTTGACTGGTGGTGATTTAACGGCTCCGGCAAGAGTATCTGAGGAGTATTTGCTGGGGTTAGAGCGGGAGGTGTTCTTGCCGTTGTTGCAACAGAAAAAAACCCAGGAGAGGATTATGCATTTATTGAAGACTAAGAAGCCGTTGCGGAATTGATGGTCGAGATGATTGGAATGGTTGGGTTTCGTCTTGGGCACTGTGTTGAAGGTTTAGAGTCTTGTGGATCAACCCAACCTACGTTGTCCATTGTCCCTATGGCCTGTTGCTCATTACCTGGAGAATATCATGCAAGATACTTACATTGTTGCGAGCGTACGTACAGCCGTTGGTAAGGCTCCGCGCGGTACTCTACGGCATATGCGGCCCGATGACATGGGGGCAGCAGTTGTACGCGGCGCGATCGCAAGACTCCCCAGCTTACAACCAGACCAAATCGAAGATGTAATCATGGGCTGTGCCATGCCCGAGGCAGAGCAGGGCTATAACCTGGGTCGGGTGGTGGCGCACCGGGCTGGCCTACCCTCATCAGTACCGGGCATGACGATTAATCGGCTGTGCTCGTCAGGGTTACAGACAATTGCTATGGCACACCAGGCGATTAGCTTTGGGCAGGCGGATGTGATGGTGGCTGGAGGCGTGGAGTCCATGAGCTTGATTCCCATGGGTGGGGACCGCTGGAGCCCTAACCCAGCCATGATGGCTGAAACACCCCAGGTATATACCTCTATGGGGCTCACAGCGGAGAATGTGGCAAAGCAGTTTGAGATTTCACGGGCGGATCAAGATGTATTTGCACTGCGATCGCACCAAAACGCCATCAAAGCCATCAAGACTGGTAACTTTACCAATGAAATCATCCCCCTGACCGTCACTGACACGGTCTACCAAAATGGTGATGTCCACACCCAAACAACTCAATTCCAAGTGGATGAAGGTTACAGATCTGATACCAGCCTGGAGGCTTTGGCATTATTGCCACCTGTATTTCGGCGTGGGGGCAGCGTCACAGCCGGTAACTCCTCCCAAATGTCGGATGGGGCTGCCGCCACGATTCTGATGAGTGCTCGCCAGGTACAGGAATTGAACCTTACGCCGATGGCGCGACTGTTGGGTTTTGCGGTTGCCGGTGTACCGCCGCAGATTATGGGAATTGGGCCGGTGGAAGCGGTGCCTAAAGTGCTGAAGCAGGTGGGGCTAAGTCTGGATGACATTGGCCTAATTGAACTTAACGAGGCGTTTGCAGCCCAAAGTCTGGCGGTCATTCGTAAGTTGGGACTTAACGAGGACATAATCAATGTGAATGGCGGTGCGATCGCACTCGGCCATCCCCTCGGCTGTAGCGGTGCGAAACTTACTGCAACATTGCTCCATGAAATGCAACGTCGCCACATCCGTTATGGCATGGTCACCATGTGTGTTGGGGGTGGCATGGGTGCCGCTGGAGTGTTTGAAAATTTGTTGCTCTAATTCATAGAGAGTGACAAAACGAGACTAGGCTTGGAAAGCGCAAGGCAGCGTTTGTTGTCAATTAGACTTCAACAAAAATACAGATTCTTCTTCATGCCCTAGTCCAGTTGTGACACAAGGGGTAAATACTATGACTCTCTTGATCGTTGGTTTAATTGTTGGATTGCTTGGACTATTTGTTGTTCTGGCCTACATTAATGTGCCGATGCTGGCTTGGTTTGCCTACGCAGCATTGGTACTCGCTATCGTCCATGTGCCTTTATGGCTATGGATTCTATTTGGCCTATTGGCCATTATTTTTAATGTGCCATTTATCCGTCAAGTAGTGATTACGGCACCCATTGCTAAAACAATCCGACTCTTTAAGTTGTTGCCAGCAATTTCAGAAACAGAACGCGCGGCTATCGAAGCAGGTACGGTCTGGGTAGATGGCGAACTGTTTTCTGGTAAACCCAACTTTAAGCGGATTTTGGCAGAGCCTTACCCGACACTGAGTCCCCATGAACAAGTGTTTATTGATGGCCCTGTGGAACAGGTGTGCCGCATGGCCACGGACTGGGAGATCCATCAGCGCAAAGATTTCCCCGATGATGTGTGGGCTTATCTAAGAAAAGAACGCTTCTTTGGCATGATGATTCCGTCAGAGTATGGCGGTTTGGGGTTTTCGAATACAGCCTATAGTGCGATCATGACCAAGCTAGCATCGCGCTCATTTACCTACACAGCGACGGTAGGCGTGACGAACTCTTTAGGGCCAGCCAAGCTGCTGCTGCGCTATGGGACTAACGAGCAAAAGCAGCGCTATTTGCCAAAACTCGCCATGGGCGAAGAAATGCCTTGCTTTGCCCTAACGGAACCAACGGCTGGTTCGGATGCAGCAAGTCTGCAGTCTGGCGGTACGGTGTTTAAGGGTAAAGATGGTGAGCTATATTTGCGGTTGAACTGGCAGAAGCGATACATTACGCTGGGTGCGATCGCCACCCTCATTGGCTTAGCTGTTCGTCTCCGTGACCCCGATAATCTCCTAGGCAAAGGAGTCGATGTCGGCATTACCTGTGTCCTAGTTCCTGCAAATACTCCGGGCGTGCAACTGAGCCATCGTCATGACCCCATGGGTGTACCCTTCTATAACTCTCCAATTTCTGGTCGTAATGTAGTCTTGCCTGCGAGTCAGATTATTGGTGGTGTTGAGCGCGCTGGCCAGGGTTGGGCAATGCTGATGCAGAGTCTTGCTGCTGGTCGTGGTATCAGCTTCCCAGCCACCTGTACTGGTATAGCCAAGCTCGTCTCGCGGGTAACCAGTGCCTACAGTGTTGTGCGCGAACAGTTTGGGTTATCCATCGGCAAATTTGAGGGTGTGGAAGACCCCCTGGCTCGCATTGGTGGTCTCACCTATTTGATGGATGCGGCGCGTCTGTATACCTGCGGTGCTGTGGACCAAGGCGAACAGCCTGCAGTGGTCTCTGCCATTGCTAAGTATCAGTTTACTGAGCTGTCCCGCCACATTATCAATGACGGCATGGACATTCTCGGTGGTGCTGGAATCTGTCGCGGACCTCGCAATCTGTTGGCCAATATTTATACAGCAACACCGATTCCCATTACGGTTGAAGGAGCGAATATTATCACCCGCAGTTTGATGATTTATGGTCAAGGAGCGATCCGTTGTCATGGTTATATTGTCAATGAAATTGACGCTTTAGAAGACAACAACATTGCAGCCTTTGACCATGCATTTTGGCAACATGTGGGGCTTGTTTTACGAAATCTCACCCGTGCAAAAGTCTTGGGTTGGACCCATGGCCATGGGGTGAAACCTCCCGCTCGAGGAGAAACGGCGAGATATTATCAAAAGTTGGCTTGGGCTTCGGCCACATTTGCAGCTCTATCGGATCTTGCCATGCTCACCTACGGTGGTCGACTCAAGCGTCACGAGAAAATTACAGGTCGTTTTGCCGATATGCTTTCTTGGATGTATTTAGCGACAGCCACACTCAGACGGTTTGAGGCAGAAGGGCGTCGTGAAGACGATTTACCCCTGGTTCACTGGGCGATGCACCATAGCCTTGGGCAGATTCAGCAAGCATTAGAAGGACTATTGGTAAATCTGAAGATTCCTGTTTTGGGTGGTCTGATGCGAGCCACAACGTTACCCTGGTTCCGGTTAAACCCCATTGGTGTGATTCCTACCGATGCCCAAGGTCATGCTGTAGCTCAATTACTGCAGTCTCCTGATGGACGCAAGCACATTACTAAAGGATTGTATGTACCCATTGATGCAGAGCAGGCACTCGGTCGACTAGAGCGTGCTTACCAGCTTTCCATTGTGGCAATGCCAATCTTTAAAAAAATCAAAACGGCACTACGCAATGGTCAGCTGAAGATTACACCACCTGTAGGTCGTGTGGAAGCGGCACTGCGAGCTGGGCTGATTACAGGCGCAGAATCTGACCTGGCGACAACTGCAGAACAGGCACAGCTGGATGCTATTCAAGTAGATGCGTTTACCTTGGCCGAGTATCAGCACATTGGCAAAGAATATATTGCAGAGGAAATAACAGACCTGTGAGGGCAAAGCTGTTAGAAAACATAGGACAGATACAAGGTCCTACTATCCTGAATCTTGCGTCGACAAACGTCCATCTTCCATGTAAATGATACGGTCGGCAATGTCTAAAATACGATTGTCGTGGGTGACTAGTAAAATCGTACAGCCCTGCTCTTTAGCTAAGTTGTGCATAATGTCTACCACATCTCGGCCTGATTTCTTATCTAAGGCAGCTGTCGGTTCATCAGCCAACAGGATCTTAGGATGGCTGACTAGCGCACGCGCGATCGCAACTCGTTGTTTTTGTCCACCCGATAAATCAGCAGGATAGTAATCGGTCCTCTCTTCTAGCCCAACCTGCTTCAGCATCTCTGCGGCTCGATGATGCCTGGCCTGTTTAGGGCACCTCTATTTATTGATTTTTTGAGGAATCGAGTCTCAAATAAGACTGTTATCCAGCCTTGTTTCTGGAAATCAGAATATGAAATAAACACCCCCCATGCATTGTGTCCGTTTTAGAGCTGAATATCCCATCCTTTAGGCAAATACTTCAGCCATGTCTTGTTTTTGCCAGAAGACATACCGCTTGAGATTGTAGGTCAAGTTTTTGAGGCCGAGCATGGTTTTGGCCCTGGCTAACCCAATGGTGCGAACAACTTTGCCCCCCATCTCATTGACCATCGACCCAAATACATGTTCAACCTTGGCCCGGGTTTTTGAACGCTCACGATTGTCCGCTATCTGCACCTCTGTTAGGGGGCGATTGCGATAGGCTCGTTCGTTAATATGGCTCTCAAAACCCATCATCTCTAACACGGTGACAATCGCTATCGAGAGATAGGCGCTATCGGCCCAAATCTCATCATCAGAATTGTCCGCATCTAGCAGTTGACCCAATACCTGAGAATCATGAACCGAGGCATCGGTGACCGTATACCGACGAATAAACCCATGCCCCGCATCCCGATTGATATGGTTTTTATACCCGTAATGAGACGTGCCATTCTTTTTGGTCCAACGAGCCTCCACATCCTTTTGGGATAGCTTATGAGGCTTGTCCTGCCAATCCTCAGGCACCTTGCCTGCTTTGACCTCGGCATTATCGTCTCGACTATTCCGTTGTTTAGGCACTGGCACTAAGGTGGCATCGACGATTTGACCACATTGGGCTTGGTAGCCCGTTGCCTTCAGATAGGCCCCAAACTGCTCAAATAGTCCTTCCACTAACTCGGCCTGGCGTAAGCGCTCCCGAAATGACCACACCGTTTTCGCGTCTGGCACCGCATCTTCCAGGCCCAGATGTAGAAATCGCATAAATGACAACCGGTCATTCACTTGGTATTCCAGCTCATCGTCACCAATGTTGTAGAGCTGTTGCAGGATTAACAACTTAAACATGAGGATGACATCTATCGGGCGACGACCTGCTTTACGCTTACGGGATTTGACATACACGCTTTCTAACAGCGGTCGAAACTCATCCCACGGAATCAGCTCGTCCAGGCAGGTCAACAG
Organism: Adonisia turfae CCMR0081; assembly: GCF_011009555.1. Lineage (GTDB taxonomy): Bacteria > Cyanobacteriota > Cyanobacteriia > Phormidesmidales > Phormidesmidaceae > Leptothoe > Leptothoe turfae. The sequence goes on from NZ_QXHD01000004.1 coordinate 808,144, forward strand.
GTCTTTTTTTGATTCCAGCTTTTGATGACGGATCTCAAAATCCCAAAATCCTTGTTGTCCCATCAGAAGTCTCCCTGTCAACCCTAATCCGTAACCATGATCTCATATTGAGACTCTATTTTTGAATTAATCGAGGTGCCCAGGAGTTATTCCAGTAGCTTCTCGAAAATGTTTGGTCAAGTGACTTTGGCTATTGAACCCACATTGCAAGGCAATTTCTGCGATCGCAAGTTTTGTTCCTTTTAATAACTGTTGAGCCTGCTCTACCCGCTGCTTAAGCATATACTGATGGGGGGTGATGCCCATCGACTGCTTAAACAAGCGGCTGAAGTGAAACTGACTCATACCGGCTACCTCAGCCAGGTCTGCCAATTGAATCGACCGATCGAGATGAGCCTGAATGTAGTCTGAAATTTGCAAAATCTTGCGATCGCCTAAGTCTCCCTTATACAAAGCAACGCGAGGCTGATCAGCAGAATACTCACGGAGCAAATTGATCGCTAACACATTCGCCAGCGATTCCACATAAAGTTGCCCCACCCAGCCATCACCCTTATGCATCTCGCTACGTAACAGCATCAAAACTTGTTCAAGCTGAGGATCGCGCATACAAAATACTGTGCGGAGTTCCAATCGAGCTGGGTCAAGCTCTACGACAGATTGGGCCACGAACTGCAGAAACTGTGCCGGAATTTGCACATGAAAATAGTGATCGTCCCCCTCAGCTCGATAGGACGCTGGGATCTGAGCTGGGATAATAGAAATGTCTCCTTTGGCATAGAGCCCCGTATACCGGCGGTCGCCCACCACCTGATGAATACGGTGGGGGCGGGGGGCCAAGCAGAGGGCAATAGCATGTCGTTCCCCTTCTAGCAGGTCTGTGCCACCGGACGGTTCCTGAAATTCTTCCACCAATAACGGCTACCAGCCCAGGGTTTGGCTCGAAGCAATCGGTTTAGGTCCAGAGCTGCTCAGAGGGCTACTGTTATGCTGAGTTGCCTTTGCCATAAGACGTTTAAGACTTTTTCAAAAATTGGCCGCAAGATTCTGATAAATACGCAAGTTTCAATCAGAAAGCTATCTACGGTTCTCTGCAAGGTCTCCAGGATACTCAAGTACCCATGCTGCTGAATATGCTGGGCTACTGGGGCGTTGGGCTATCGGTGGGCTATGTGCTTGGCTTCCAGTTTGGGATGGGCAGTCGGGGACTATGGATCGGACAGTCGGTTGCGATCGCAGCCGTGGCTATCCTCTTCAGCTGGCGGCTTTACCAGCTAATCGGTCGCCGCAAGCATGTATTTTCGGCATAGAAATAGAGGAGACAGATGTGGAAAACATCACCATGAGGTCTCCACGATAGGATAGAGCTGATCGTTTTTCCAAGTTTTAGGATTCAGTACAATATAGTGTCGCAGTGTTTGTAGCGCCTCGTTGTCACGGATAATGTGTTCGTAATAATTTCGTTGCCACAGGCGTTGATGGAAAGGTTCCCAATCCTGGTGATGTACCCCGGTAATATAACCGTGGGTCGTAATGGATTTGAATGCGCCAACAATATGTCCCAACGTGATTTTTTCTGTAGGGGCTGGCCTTGTACCTGCCCTGCGATCATTGTCGCCTAATATCGATCCGCTATGGGTAACATTATTGCAGGATAGATTTGATAGGGATGCTGGATTATGGCATAGGTTGTCCAGGGCACCCACAAGGGGAGCCCCTACGTTTTCTGTATAGATTCAGTATTATGTTGACCATTTTGAATATCTTTGGGCATGGTGGATTTATATAGAGATAACAAGGTATCTGAATAACAAAAGGGCACCCACAAGGGGAGCCCCTACATCAACCATTTAGGTTTTATTCAAACCGTTTACTTGTCTCTATTTGCTTTGATTGTCTAGGTGCTCCAGGCGAGTCTCCTGGATATCTTTAACACTCTTAGACTGGTTATCCAAATGCTCTAAGCGTCTTTGATGTACGCTGTTGCCACCAGAAACATCTGTCAGCTGCTCATCAGAGATTTGCTCATCGGCCTGGGTGTTCTTAGTTTGATCTGTCATGGTGCATGCCTCAAAAAAATTAGGACAGTTACGAGCTGTGAAAGGAGAAACACAATGAACGCTTTTCCTTTCATGGGTATTACTTTATCCAGGCTCCATCGCTGTAGTTTTAATGGTTGCTTAGAAGTGAATGACAAAATGGCATAGGTTTGCTGAGACTCTTCTCATAGAAATCATCCTTGGTAGTGACCCTTGTCACCGGATAAACTCAGCCATTTTAAAGCAGTATTTACAGTTATCTCAGCATTTTGTCAGAAATTCTTCAGATAACTCTGCCATCCTTTGGAGCACCTTGTTACTAGATTGCTAACATGCAAGACCCATCGTCATCTTCATTGTCACTGGGTGCCACCCCCAGTCGCTTTCAGTTTAACCGCCAACTGTGGGAACGATTTGTGGCCATTGCCCAACCCTATTTTTATCCCACTGGCCCCAGACAAACTAGAGTCTATCTGGGGCTATTATTATTGTTGTTATTCGTTGTAGTCGCTGTTGCGTTTTGGCTCACAGTCGGTTTGACTTTACTGGGCAGAGCGCTATTTCCTGACTTTTTTACTACTTTGGCTGGACAACTGGTGGCGCAAGTGATGGCGTTATTGTTGTCTTGGATGCCCTATGGGGCCGTGGCAACTCTAGCCATAGGGGGTGCAGTTGCGTATCGGTTGAGGCGCGGCTTGCAACAGCGATGGTCCCAATGGAGTTTGCTCGGTCTTTTATTATTGTTGTCGTTTATAGTCAACGGCATCAATGTCTCCATTAGCTATGTTTTTAGATTTGTAGAAAATGCCCTAAATCAGCAGGATGCCAATACGTTTTGGCAATTTCTGTCTGTATATGGCGTGATTATTGTGGCGGTTATTCCAATTATTGTGTTGTACCGCTATGTACGCCTGAAGCTGGCATTGCGCTGGCGTATGTGGTTAACGGAACATTTCTTGGAGCGTTATTTTAGCAATCGTGCTTACTATGAGTTAGATTCGAATGCCGCCAATACGGAAATTGATAACCCAGATCAGCGGATTACCCAGGATATTAAGTCGTTTACAGCGGTTACGTTATCGTTTTTGCTCGATATTTTAGACTCGGTGCTGACGCTAGTTGCTTTTACTACCATTCTCTATACCATTTCTAAGCCGCTGACCATTGGGCTACTGGTGTATGCCATTGTGGGAACTGCGATCGCAGCCCTCACCGGTCGTCGCCTGATCAAAATCAACTACGATCAGCTCCGCCTTGAAGCCGACTTTCGCTACAGCATGGTGCATGTGCGAGACAATGCTGAATCCATTGCCTTTTATCGGGGTGAGCAACTAGAGAGAGAACAGGTCACCCAGCGTCTGCTCACAGCCGTCCGTAACTTTGACTTGTTGATTATTTGGCAATCCTTAATTGACATATTCCAGTATGGATACAACTATTTCACCCGGATTGTTCCCTATGTGATTGTTGCGCCGTTGTATTTTGCAGGGGAAACCGATTTTGGCACCTTCACCCAGGCAGCTATTGCCTTTAATCAGGTGCTGCGGGCGCTGTCGCTAATTACTAACCGTATTGACGAGATTGCCGAATTTGCCGCCAGCATCAATCGGCTTGGGGCTTTCTATGGGCACATGGAGCAGCCCTATATTGCCCATCAGCACGAACATCGCAGTGAGATTCAGACGCATATTGATGCTCAATTGACGTTGGAAAAGCTGACGATTTTGACACCCAATTCTAGCCAGACCCTGGTCCAAGATTTGTCTCTACAGGTAGGGGCAAACGACCGCCTACTGATTGTGGGGGCAAGCGGTTGTGGTAAAAGCTCCTTATTGCGTGCGATCGCAGGGTTATGGACCAACGGCCAGGGTCAGATCCTACGGCCAGAGGTGCGAGATATGTTGTTTTTGCCCCAGCGACCTTACATGCTGTTGGGCACCCTGCGAGAGCAGTTGACCTATCCCCATAACTATCAGCACCCAGAGGTGACGCTGCTAAACGTGTTAGAGCAGGTAAATTTGGGCGGTTTACCCGAGCGGTTTGGCGGTCTCGATACAATTCACGATTGGCTCAGTGTTTTATCGTTAGGACAACAGCAACGGTTGGCCTTTGCCCGGGTGCTACTCTCTCAGCCCCGATACGTCATGTTAGATGAGGCCACCAGTGCTTTAGATATTGAAAATGAGCGGCATCTCTATCAATTGCTAGCAGAAACTGAGACAGCCTACGTCAGCGTGGGACACCGGCCATCGTTGTTGGAGTACCACCATAGGGTACTGGAGTTAAGGGGCGATCAGCCCTGGCAGGTGGCGTCATCGGCAGCCTATGGCCGCAAATCCTCAGAGAGACAAGTATCATCGCCATTTATTTTTCACAAAGGCTAAAAAGCCCAATACAATTTCTTTATAGGCCAAAAATTACAGACCTATGGCAAACTGCTAACTGCATGCAGTCGTTTGCTGTGCCCATAGCTGCTGCCATCCATAGCTTCCAGCAACCACTGATGCTGTGAACTACATGCGCCAAGCTATTTTTGCTCAAGCTATATATTTACTACAGTTCGAAAAAAAATGATGAACATTAAGAAGTGGACGCCCCTTTCACTCTCTGTTTTAACAACGCTAGTCCTATGCGCGGCTTATCCAACTCCCCTGGTGGCCCAGGCACCAGCCCTGGGAGATCCTGTGACCACAGTGCCGGTGGCTCAAGACGGCATCAACATTCGCCTGGTAAATCAAACAACGGACACCATTACCTATGAAGCATTGGGGGATACTCAGCCTCGCCGCCTCACACCAACAGCAGACATCACCTTGCAACAGATAAACACCCCAGCCACCCTGACGTTCTTTTACGAAGATATTCCGAAAGATCGCCAGACGGGGGTGGGCTTACTACAAACGGCCATCAACTTTGATGAAACGACCGGTGTCTTAGATATAATTATCCGCCCCACCAATGATTTAGATGCGGATGTCAGTAACCTGACCGTTGAGGCCAACGGCAACGTGTTTGTGTTTTAAGGAGATGCGGGCGCAGCTTATGTGCGGTCGCAGCTAATGCGTACTGATTAATTGGCTAATTGGCGAGGGGCTGGGCTGGGCGGAACGGTAAGTCGGCTACAGCCTCTCCGCTAATGGGCTGAAGGGTGGAAGCCCCTGAGAAGGTTAGCAACGACGAATTACCCAGGGCCTGCGCCAGGGTGCCTAACGTTTGCTTAACCAGTGAGTCTGGATTTAGCACAACCCAACCATTGCTGGTGAGTTGGCGCAGCTCAAAGTGTAGGTGTGGCCCCGTGGAGTTACCTGTGCTACCCACCAAACCAATCACTTCACCTTGTTCTACCCATTCACCGGGCTGCACTAAAATCTGTGCCAGGTGGGCATAGCGGCTCTCCAGGCTGTTGTCGTTGTGGCGTAGTATGACCGTTAAACCGTAACCCCCTAAATATTCTGATACGGTGACGCGACCGGACTGGGTAGCAACAACGGATGTCCCCATGGGGGCGGCAATATCAGTCCCTGAGTGGAAGCGCTGTACTCCAAAAATAGGGTGCATCCGCCAGCCAAAGAGGGAGGATATGGAGGCAGGTACGGTCAATGGAAAAATGAATTTTTCACCCAGCTGTAGCTGCACAACGGCTTGGGCTGCTCTATTGTAATAGTCCCGAGCAGCGGCGGTTGTGCCGCCCGGCAGCGGTAGGCCTGGAATATTAATGGCAGAACCGGCAAAGCCACCTTGGGCTTGGCCAGGGGTTAAACGGTTTGCGATCGCACCTGCCAACCGACCCACGGTGCCACAGGCAGCATTGCTCACTCCATTGCGACCTTCTAACAAAAACTCACAGCCGCTAGAACGTTCAGAAATAACCACATCCGGCATCGTAGCACCCACGCTATAGGATGTGGTATCAATCAGCCCAGCCCCATAGTCAGCGGGTGAAATCACCTCTACGTCAGGGGCACTGTTAGAAACCTCAGCCTGCCTGCCTGTCCTCAAGGACTCCAGGGTGGGGGCAGCCGCTGGCGCTGGCTCAATAAAAACTGTGCCATAATCAACAGCTCCAGACGATGGAGCCTCAATGGAGCTAGGCACAACGCTGCTGGGTGCTACAGGCTCTACCACTAAGGGGGCGGGAGCAACAGGAGGGGCAACTTGTCCTTGAGGGGTTTCAACGGCAGATTGAGGGGTGGCTAAATCACTGGCCGACCCCATCTCAGCTTGGGCCAAGACGGCCTGAGTACTCAACAGACCAACGACAGCAAAGGTGCTAACCCTCAAAAGCTGTGAGCTTTGAAGCGGGAGGTTCTGCACTAGTTGAATAAATGTTTTATCAGAAGCGGTCATGGCGAAATTGGTATTTGAGTAGGAGGCCCTGCCAATCGTTAGAGTTAATTTAGGTGCCCGCTGAGCTTGAGAATTTTAGCGTTTAACTTAGCCATTTAGACTTACGTATAACAGAGTAGCAATAAACTGAAGGAATCATCATATCCGGAGTCCACTGAAACGTGGCAATCGATAGATACAGGTTAGGAATACCTAGTAATGGAGCCAATGTAGGCCCTCTCAGTTATGTATCGCGCCCTAGCCCATATACGGATACGGGATAGCAAAAAATGACATAATTTTTATGCCACTTCTCAAACCGGCATAAACGGCTTAATAAAGCTAACAATCCTGTCCTTAATGCTTGGATAGACGTGCTGAGAAATCTACCTTGAAGCTTTGACAAAGGCTCCTGCCCTATAGCTTCAAAGCGCTTAAGTCGATGCTAGGTTGAATAGGGACATTGTGTGATTAACGTTTCAGAGTTGAACTAACATGAGTCTGCTCCGTTTCTCCCAGTCTGTTGCTCTCCCAAGGGTTCTGGCCTGTCCATTAACAGTTTTAGCAGCCCTCTCGTCAGCCACACCGGCGTGGGCCAATGCTGATGAATATGCGTTTACACTGGTCAACGATACGTCCGTCGACATGCTGGAGTTTTATGCTTCGCCCCAGGTGGCTAACGATTGGGAGGGCGATCTCCTGGGGAATGAGGCGGTTCGAGAAAATGGCGATTGGACTATTATTACCCTGTCCGGTGACCGTGGCTGTATCTATGACTTTCTGGCCGTATTTTCCGATGGTGACAAACTGGAAAAATATGGCATTAACGTATGTGATTTAGAAACCCATACGTACTATGAAAACTAAACTTCTATCTTTGGAACAACGTCCCGCCCTAAATTGATACCCTGTTCTAGTGTCCTTTTTGTCAAGGATTTTCTTAGCCTGCAGCCACACTTGCCGTGTGCCTGAGCTTGATAAGTTCTCCCGTTCACTTGGGCAAAGTGGACGTAGCTGACTCGCCATTTTTCACTAAATGTCATCGTCATGGTTCGTGCGCTTGTTTACAATCTGTATCCGGTGGCTGAAACCCTTAGGGATTGTTTTGGTCACCGTTTGCCTCTGTATTGCCATGGCTGCACCCGTGCAGGCATTCTGCGGGTTCTTCGTTGCTAAAGCAGACAGTACTCTAGAAAATACGGCTTCCCAGGTTGTCATCGCCCATAGTGGAAATCGCAGTGTCTTTATGATGGCCAATGATTTCCAGGGGGATGTTCAAGACTTTGCCCGAATTGTTCCAATTCCGGTGCTCCCAAGTCGCGATCAAGTCAGTGTCGGTGACGGTGCACTCATAGAAAAGTTGGGTGCGTTTACGGCACCGCGATTGGCTCAATATTTTGATCATCCCTGCCAACAAGAATACGATTGGTATCGAGTTATCGTCTTTTTGGCTAGTCCGATCATTGTATTCTTTTTGCTCTCATGGATCTGGCCCAGACTGAACAAACTGGCACTGGCAATCGCACTGTTGTTCCTGACGCTTCTGGCTGTGGCTGCTGTACCCTCCTTTCTCAATCAGGCGAATAAAGCAGGGGGGCCTAATCGAACCATTACCCAGTCTATGCCCGCTGTCACCGTTGAAGATGAGTTTACGGTTGGAGAATATGATGTTGTTATTTTAAGTGCTAATGAGTCAGATGACCTGGTGACCTGGTTGCAACAGAACGATTATCAGGTGAGCTCAGATGCAACTACAATGTTGCAATCCTACATTGATGCAGAGATGAAATTCTTTGTGGTGCGGGTCAATCTAGGAGAATTTCAAAAAGTGGGAGGACAATTTTTACGTCCCATTGTCTTGGACTACGAATCGGACGAGTTTATGCTACCCATTCGTTTGGGGACTCTGAACGCCAAGGGCGACCAGGATTTGATTATTCATGTTTTATCGCCTACTGCCTACGCTGAAATAGCTAATTATCAGACGCTGCCTGTGCCGACCGATGCAGAATCTAAACCCCGTTGGCCGTCTGGTCATGAGTTGCCAGCCTTTGTTCAAAGCGAATTTGGCGACTTTTACGAAACAATGTTTCAACGCACCCATGAAAAATATGCCAATGCTGTGTTTTTGGAGTATGCCACCCGCATATTTGGTGAAAATATTAAGTGTGATCCCTGTGCAGTGGCCCCTGAAGAACTGCCAACAGAAGAGGATCTAAAGGACATGGGCGTATGGTGGAGTGAGGAGTTTCCTGAAACCTGGATCACTCGATTGCATGTGCGCTACAACTCAGACACCTTTCCAGAAGATTTACGCTTCCAAGAAGTCACCCTTGAGAAACTGGCAGAAAAGCCTGGAATTGCAGGACGTTCGTTCCCGGAATGGGCGGGTGTGGACTTTCAGGCGAGATATGTGATTAGACGGCCGCTTGGATCTGCCGTTTGTATATCCCGCTGGCGCTATCAACGTACCATGGCTCAAGCTGCTGAGAATCTGGCGATGCTGACGGGCTGGGATAATGGAGAAATTCGGCAGAAAATGACTGCTGATCGTCGCGTTAATGCGCTAGATAAGCAGGGGCAAACTAAACTACACCAAGCCATTAATGAGAATGATCTTGCCAAGGTACAACAACTGATTGAGCAAGGGGCCAATGTGAATATTGTTGGTAATCAGTGGAGGGGGATGACGCCCCTGGTGAATGCGATCGCAAATGATCAGCCAGAGATCATTCAACGTCTGCTGGACAATGGGGCTGACCCTAACGTTAGTTGGCGAGGGGAGCCCATTCTCTTATGGGCCATTGGGTTTAGCGATCTGACAACGGTTGAACAATTACTGGCGGCTGGCGTTAACGATTCCACACTCCAAATGGTTTGGGAGACGGCTCAAACATCAGACAATGAAGCCTTAATTGAGGTGTTGCAACCCTATGTAAA
>NZ_QXHD01000004.1:817458-846726 GCF_011009555.1 Adonisia turfae CCMR0081
AAATGAACAGTAAGATGTCAATATATCCTGCACCATGTTCGGAAGAAAAAAGTCCGTATCAGCATATAGATTAACTGTCAGTGTTCCATTCTTTTCAAGATGCCGACATTCTAGGCGGACGGGCGCTATTGAAGTGGAGTTATTATTAATAACATTTTCGATATTGGAGACGTCTTCTATGTTGTCTGGCTCAATGACAAAAGAAATAGCTAATATAGATTCTAATTTCTCTAATATCTCCTTAGGTAATAATTTTAACTGCGTAAACGGGGCTACTAATCGATGTTGCAGATCTGATCTTAACTTTGTTGCGATATGTTTAACTCTAGCTTCGAAAGAATCTGGTTGCAAATAATTGATGTCTAACAAGGTGTTAAAAATCTTCTTTTGATTTGGTTGTTTAACGGCATCCTCTTCCGAATTGAGAGTTGTAGATCTCGTTTCAACCAGATTAATTGTAAAGTAAGCGCTTTTACTCCAGGTTGCTAGTACTTCTGTGTAAACTGCTAATAGAACGTTGCCTGGTGATGTATTGGCCTTTAAGGCCTGTTGCTTCAAATGTGCCCAAGTTTTGGCATCGATTTGTTGACTATACTGCGCTAGTTTGATGTCACCTTTATTAAAGGTCTGGGCTAAAGGTAATTCTGGAGTAGGGGGCAGAAGTTCAATAGATTTTTGGCAAAATTCCATCCATTTTTCTTTAGCCTGATGAACATTATTATCAAACTTCTTACTAATAGAGATTGAAGTGAATAGTTTGTCTGTACTCATTCTTTTGAGTTTCTCCCTCTGTCTCCCTCACAGAAACTAAATAAAGCATCGACTATTATCCTCAAAAAGAGCTGATACACAGCATCATTAGCAAAGTTTTTTGAGCTAATGATGCTGCTCAATAATTTGCTCTGTAAAACTGCAAACTCGTTTTCCGTAAGCACTGATTTGAGCACTGTTAGAGCGTGGAATCAAAAGCTTGCGGTGATTTTCATGGATCAAACCCACCTACTTGAAAAACTAGCTGTCTCTTCCCATAGAGGAGTATATACATGATTTAAGCAGCCAGAAAATGAAAAACAAAAAACAAGTTCTGAGAAGATGAAGATCTACACGCCTGAGAGGGTAGAGATAATATTGCGATGAATTTCAGATGTACCTGCATAGATGGTACCTGCTATAGAATCTCGAAAATATCTTTCTAGTTCGTAATCGGTCACATAGCCTCTAGCACCATGGATCTGGATAGCATCCTGACAGGTTTTCATGAAACCTTCGCTGATAAAAACTTTAGAAATTGAAGATTCTAAAAAGGCTTGTTTTCCTTCTTTTTTCAACCATCCTATTTTATACAATATAAGCTTTGCCAGCTCCAATCTCATCTTCATCTCGGCAATTTTATTGGATACACCCTGAAAAGAGCCAATGGGCTGGCCAAACTGCTTACGCTTTTTAGCATAGCTAACACATTGCTCGAAAATCCTTTCCATGGTCCCCACCTGACTGGCAAACAAGAAACTTCGTTCCCAGCTAATGGTGGATTGAAAAATATTGTGTCCCCGGCCTTCTTTGCCTAAACGACGGTTAACGGGCACTTTACAGTCCTTGAAAACGAGTTCTCCCATGGGTGCTGTCCGCAATCCCGATTTTTCCCACTCTTTTTCGATGGTCAATCCAGGCAAATCTTTGTGAATAATAAAGGCAGAAATTCCTTGTTGAGCACCTACCTCTAAATTAGTACGGGCGAATGTAATATAAACGTCGGCAACAGGGGCATTGCTAATAAATGTCTTGGTGCCATTGAGAATGTAGTAATCCCCATGGGGGATAGCCTCAGTTTGCATCTCAAAAGCAGCAGATCCTGAGTTTGGTTCGGTGATGGCATGTCCTCCCATCGATGTGCCCTGGCAAAGGGCTGGCAAATACTGTTGTTTTTGAGCTTCAGTACCAAAATTGGCAATTGAAACAGCACAACTCCAGAGATGGTTGTTAATGGCAAAGACTAGACCATTGTCTTTGCATCCATAGCCCAAACCTTCCAAACCTAATATGGTGGTTAATGGATCCAGACCTTGTCCACCATATTCTTTGGAAATTGGCCATCCTAAAATGCCAAAATCTGCACATTTTTGCCAGCCTGCTTGATTAAAGTGACTGCGTCTATCGTTTTCAATTAAGTCTGCATTTAACTCTTGTTGAGCAAATGTGACGATGGAGCGATAAAAGGAAAGTTGTTCTAGATCCCAGTCGAAACTGATACTCATGTGGGTACCTCTATTGATTGAACTTTTTAAAAATCGAGATTGTCCTCTCGACGGCTACATTGCTTGGATACGGCTACTAAGGTGGCATGCACAAGTTGTAGAGCTGCTGTAATATCAACAGATTAAACATCACGATGATATTGATGGGACGACGACCGGCATTACTCTTGTGAGGCTTGACATATACCTGTTCTAAAATTGGGTGAGACTGATTCCACGGAATCATCTTATCCAGATCAGACACCAAGTCTTCCTTAGGCTTCAGTTTCTGATGATGTGTCTCAAAATCCTTTGTCTAAACTACCTTCCTAATGTCTTCATAGGTCGTTTTCAGAAATTTGACATTTGAGTATCCCGCCATTTCATCAAAGATCTCAAATAAGCTGTCACAAAACTGATCAATTAAGTCAGGAGGGATTGTCAACGCTGGTCTAATTGCGATACTTTTACCAAATCGATTACCTACGGTACATAGAACCTGTTTTTCGCGAAACATCTTACCGCAGGCGATGCCATAAAAGAAATCTCCTTCCATCCAATCAAACAATTTTTGGGCAATTTTTTTCTTTTGCTGCTGGATTGAAACTGATAACATCAACCCCTTTCCCGCCACTTCTAAGGTGTAGTTGCGATGAGTATTCTGGAGTTCTAGCCGTTCTCGAAATTTTGCTTCTGCGGCTTGAATATTGGCTAAATCATAATTTCTCAGGTTTTCCAGGGATGCTAAACCTGCTGCCATCGATAAATTATTCTCTTTGAAGGTTGAGGAATATACCAGGATTTTCTCCATGCTGTCAAACACTTTCTTATAAACCTCTGCGGTATAAACCACAGCCCCAATGGGAACCATGCCGCCACTTAGTCCTTTGGCTAAGGTCATGATATCGGGTGTGACTTGGGACCACTCATAGGCAAATCGTTTTCCTGTGCGTCCCAACCCTGTTTGGACCTCATCATAAATGAGTAATGCGTTGTGTTTCTGGCATAGACGCTTAGCCTCTCTCAAAAATTCATCGCTAGCAATACTGCCGGTTCTTCCTTGGATGGGCTCAACAATAACTCCAGCGATTTCTCGATGGTGATTCTTAAACACCTGGTTGAGAGCATCTATATTATTTAGCTCTAGTTGAAAGTGAGCTTTTTCTACGCCAAAAATTTTCCTGTAGTTAGAGACACCATTAATGGACAAAGACGCTAACGTTAGTCCGTGATATCCACCTGTAAAACTGACGAAACGCTTTTTTCTGGTGAAGTCGATGGCCATCTTCATGGCATATTCAACAGCCTCAGTACCCGAATTGAGAAAAAATACGCGTTCAAATGATGGGTCAGTTAACTCTAAAAGTTCATGACCCAAAATTGCTGCCAGGGTAGGCACATTAATTTGTGTGAGTGATGGAATTGGAGTGTTGATAGCATCTTCCAAAGCGGTAATTAATTCTGGATTTTTCCGCCCCCAGTTCAAGCAGGCAAAGCCTGCTACAAGGTCTAGATACTCTTTGCCATTCTCATCAATAAGAGTATAGGGAGTGCTGTCTACAAATCGGATTTGAGTGGTCCCTACACTATCCCAATATTTGTAATAACAATGGTTAACTTTATTGGCATAGGTCTCGTTGATGGAATGCTCTTTGATAAAGGATTCAACTTTCGTAGCTAGTTTCATGATTATCCTTCCGTTTCAATAAGATAAATGGCAAATGAATATGCGGTGATATTTGGAGTTCGCTGTTTAGATTGGATTCTAAACAAAGTCATCAGCAATACTAGATATTGTTGATCTGCTTAATTCACTGAAATTCTTGCAGGTGGCGCTGGTAAGAAGTCATGGTGAATAAAATAAGATAATTGCGGATGCAATAGCTGGGAACTCACAGGGGGACAGCTAATTTGAGCTTTAGCAAGTGCATGCACAGCATTTTCAGAGTTAAATTTGACCTGGTTACTACCACTGCCATGGGCTTGGAGTATGGGGAGTATATTGGCAATGGAACTCGATGATTCGGTAGTGTAGGTTTCAACCTGTTGCGCCCACTGTTCAAAAGTAACTAACTGAATCTGATAGCCAAAGTTGCTTAAGAAATCTGTTAACTGGTGCCAATGGCAGGGATAAGGATTAACTAAGTGGAAACATTGGTGGAGAGAGGAGGGCTGCCTAGATAAGTAAATAATACCTTGACTGACATAGTCCACTGGGGTCATTTCAAGAACTGTATCAATCGCTGGCAGTGCTTTTAGGAGAACAGCACTTTTGAGCGTCAGGGATAGCCAATCTTGTGTGCTACAAACTCCAGTTTGGCTATGGCCTGTAATAGTACCGGGTCGATAAATAGAAACGGGTAAACCCCGCTCACTGGCCAAAGACACCAGTTTTTCGGCCACCCATTTGCTTTGGCTATATCCTCCATAGAGGGTTCCTCCATGATCAAGGGAGTCTTGCTCATATATGACGTGATCGGCAGCTAAGTGAGAAGACAAAAATACACCAATGGTAGAAACATAATGGAGAGGTTTGATTTTATGGATGGTGGCTAATTTTAGAATCTCGCGAGTGCCGTTAACATTGGTAGCTTTTAGAGCCGTATAGGGATAAACAAAATTAACTAAGGCTCCATTGTGATAAATAATATCGATAGCATATGCAAGCTGTTGAAATTGATCTAAAGATAGACCTAGTAAGGGTTCTGCCAGATCTCCAAGCACAGGAATGATTCTGGTCCCTTGTGTTTCTTGCCAAAGTCCATAGGCCTTAAGTTTGGCTTGGAGGCGTTCTTGCCCAGTGTTGAGGTTGGGTGCGCGTACTAAACAATAGATGGTGGCCTGGGTTTGTTCCAGGAGATCATTGAGTAAATAGGTACCTAAGAATCCTGTTGCTCCAGTTAAGAAAATGGCAATCGGCTCTTTTTGAGCAGGAACAAAGTGAATGGAATCAGGGATATCTTTCAGCTGTGCCATGGCCTCCTGAAGTAGCTGTTCAGTGGTGGTAGCTGTTGCGATCGCATTTCCCTCAGTCCCTTTATTCTCTAAAGCATTGGCAATCACCTGATTGAGGCTAGCCAGGGTTGGTTTCTGATAAAAACTGGATAAATTTAAGGGTGAGGACGGTGACGTGTCAACTGAGCCTTGTCCGAAGAAAGCTAAGATAGCTTGTTTATGTTGTTGTAACTCTGCTTTTAAGTCAGGTGTCAACGCACCTTTAGGCCCCCGAAACCGTAGTTGGCCATTGTCACACCACAATGTTATGCCGATTTGGGAAAATCGTTGTAACAGGTTAGGAATATCAGGATTATGGTTAGCCATTATAATGTGCCTTCCTCCCAGGCATCATGGGTAGTTACAGAACTCAGATCCACTGTCGGCATTGCCTGTTGATTGAGAGCACCCCCTAGCAGGCAATACAAATAGATATGGTGTTCATCGAGAGCAAACAAATGTCGGACCGTTTCAAAATCACAGCTGCCGATCTGACAAAGGCCCATTTCATGGGCAGGCGCAGCTAGCTCCAGCTGCTGACTCATCAATCCGGCTTCCAACAGGCAAAAATCTCGACTTAATTCGCCGTACATGGGTGCAATCGCAGCTAACTGGCCCACCAAAAAGATAGAGAATGCACTTTGATCAAATATCTTCTGATTGTTGAAGGCATACAAGCTTCGGTCAATTTCGGCGTCTGGCGTAATGATCTTTAATTGGTGCTCCAGGGGATGATAATAGTAGGTACCTGCTTTCAGACCAGAGATGCGCTCGGGTTTAATGTAAAGGTAGGCCTGGACAGGATAAAGCCCACCGGCAGACCCATAGCGCAACTTAGGCTGACCATTAACTAATAACTGTTGCCAATTACTCAAAAAAAGGCTGAATCGTTCAAACGGTAGTGGGTCTGAACTAAAGGTTCTACAACTGTAGCGGCTGAGATACGTTTGTTTAAGCGTATCGTCTAATTCTGGGGCCACTAGCTTTACACTCCCCCAAGATTCTTGTCGCAGTCCACGCCGTAGATGCTTAAACTGTTGACGCTCTTCTGGATTAAAGATCATCTTAAAATTGCCTGCGAGAGCACCATCGCCGACTGATTGAGGTGCAGACTGCGGCGTTGTTTCCCTAACTAACCGATCATCATAGTCTTTGGCCAACGCCCCTACAGTGGAGAGACTATATAGATCCTTAATCTGTAATCGATATTGGAACTGCTCCTCCATGAGATTAGCAATTCTAGCAATATCAATAGAATTAGCACCCAGATCTAGCAAATTAGCATTAGGTTCGATGGTATCAACCTTGAGCACATTAGCTATCAGTTGGGCAATTTGTTGAGTAAGAGCTGCATCAGCAACATCTTTAGATGTTGAGAGTTGGCTCGATGCCACAGACGTCTTTTGAGGTTCGGGCAGATGGTTTCGATCAACCTTGCCATTAGCTGTCAGAGGTAAGGTTTCCAAAAAGACGAAGGTTGACGGAACCATATAATCTGGCAGTAGCTCTAGTAGCTGTTGCTTTAAGTGGTCTGGCGTCAGTGTTGGCTGTTCTAAAACAACATAGGCCACTAGTCGTTTAGTTTCTTGAGCATCTCCCTTGAGTAAGACAACCCCTTGCTTGACAGCGGTGAGCTGTTCTAAAGCTGTTTCGATTTCTCCCAACTCAATTCGGTAGCCCTGTACTTTAACCTGGGAATCCGCCCGTCCCAAAAACATGATGGCACCATCGGGAAGGTAATATCCTAAATCTCCAGTATGGTAAAGCCGTTCACCTGTAACCGGATGGTGGATAAAGCTTTGACTTGTTTTTTCTGAATTGCGCCAATATTCCCTGGCCAACCCTACCCCACCAATGTATAAATTACCGGGTACCCACACGGGACATGGAGCCAAATGTTCATTCAAGATATGAAACTGTTGGTTCGCCATAGGTTTCCCATAGGGAATACTTTTCCAATTAGGATCCACCTGATTAATGACCTGGAGAATGGACCAGATGGAAACCTCAGTGGCACCGCCTAAACTTACCACCTCTGCCGCAGGGCTGAGGGCCTTAATCTGATCCGGTAACTTTAAGGGAATCCAATCTCCGCTGAGTAGTACAAGGCGTAGGGAATTTAAGGTGACTTCTGGATGAAATTCACTGTATTCCACCAACATTTGCATCAAGGCGGGTACGGAGTTCCACAAAGTGATCTGATGCTGCTTGATTAATGTTGCCCAGTGGGTCGGTTCTTTGCTGTCGGCAGCATCAGGCACCACCAATGTGCCTCCCGCTGCTAAGGTACCAAAAATGTCGTAGACCGACAGATCAAAGCTGAGGGAAGAAATGGCCAGAGTTCGGTCCTTAGAACTAATTTGAAACCGCTGATTAATATCGAGAATTGTGTTAACAACAGCACGATGCTCAATGGTAACCCCTTTAGGGATACCTGTAGAGCCAGACGTGTAGATCACATAGGCAAGATCGTTGGGAGTTTGAACGGGCTGGAATTGACTAATTTCAGCATCACTACCAGACAGGTGCTCTTCAGTTTGATTGACCTCATCTCGACTAATAACAATTCGTTGCACATCATCTGGCCAATCTAATTGTGAATCTAACTCTGGTTGAGTGAGAACAATGTTGACTGCCCCTTGTTTTAAGATCTGCTGACGTCTTACCTGGGGCCAATTGGGATCAATGGGCACATAGGCTGCACCAGAAACCAGAACAGCGAGGACGGCAACCACTTGTTCCCACCCTTTTTTCATCACCACAGCCACTAGCTGATTAGGAAGAACCTCTAGGTGACGCAGCTGTATTCCCAGACTGTAGGCACGCTTTCCTAACTCCCCATAGGTCAGGGTAATGTCTCCTGCAACCACAGCAATATCTGTGGCTGATGTCTGTAAACGCCTAAGGACTAAACCATGGAGGAAAGACTGGAGATTGTCTGTTTGAGGACTGCTTGTTTGAGGACCGTCTATTTGAGAGCTTAACAACGGTTGCTCAGTGGCGTTGACCATGGCAATTTGAGCAGCCTGCTGGGGTGGAAACAGCCGTTGCATCAGCTGACGCGGATCAGCTTGCCATAAGCTTTCCTCGGTGGCAAGCGCCTCGACAAAATCACCATAGGCCTGAAACATATCGTCTAACAATCCGGGAGGGAAGACTTCGTCAACTGCATCCCAATTAAGAATCAGGGCTCCTTGTTCCTCAAGCACCTGGTGATCCAGATAAATTTGAGGTGTTTGGCTAAGACTGTAAACAACCTCTCCAAGTTCATAAATTGAGGCACTTTCGGTGTTGGAGCTGTTGGCAAAGCGATCACGATTTAGACTATCGTTGGTGAGGGTACTGGTGTAAACAACCGGCATCAGGGCACCGGAGTAACGCTGTTGGGCATGGGCAATATCCCGTAAAACCTTCATGCCGCTCACATAGCGATGATCCAGATCTTGCCAAAGTTGTTTCTGAATGGCCTTAGCGCGGGTGACAAAAGCGGCCAGACTTGAATTATCAATGGCCAATAAATCTAGTGAGGTAAAGTCCCCTACCAAACGGTTAATATCTTGATGTAGGGGAAGTCGTCGGAACAGGGTAATATTAAGGGTAAATCGCGGTTGTTTACTCCAGGCTGATAAGACTTCGCTAAAGGCGGCAAGGATAATGGCAGAAGGGGTTAGGTTTGCTTGGAATCCTCTTTGTCGAAGTTGTTTCCACTGTTCTGGAGAAATTCTCCGGGTGCGATGGACAAATTTGGGCTGCTTGATAGATCCCAAATTGGTTCCCAACGGTAATTCTGGTGATGGGGGCAGGGTGGCAACCCGATTTTGCCAGTAGGTTTGTGATCGCTGATACACAGCTGATGTTTTTAAGGCAATCTCTGCTAAAACATAATCTCGGAAAGACAACTCCATTGCTGCTTGAGAGGACTGGGGGTTATGGAGATAGTCCACCAATTCTCGTATAATCAGCTCCAAACTCCAAGCATCGGCAATTAACAAGTCAATGCTGATAAACAACCGGGTTTTGGTGGTGTCTAAAAGCGCTGCTCTCACCTCAAATAAGGGCCATGTGTCAGTGGGAAGTAACTGATGCGAAAGGCACTCCCGTAATGCCATCAACTGTTCATGCGCCACCTCTGATGCTGCCGTACGTAAGTCCAGCGTGTCTATCTGGTAATCAGGGACCTGTTCTAAAATTTGCTGGTGGCCATCTGCATTCATCACCGCCCGCATCATTTCATGCTTTTGGATCAGATATTGCCAGGCTTGCTCAAATTTCTTCAGGTCTAAATCCACCACATCAATCTCAGCATAAACATGGGTAGACACATTACTGAGATCAAAGCTATCGTCCCGGCCAATCAAATAGGCCTGTTGGATTTCTGTTAATGGAAAGGATTGATAGCGCTCCGCTGCGCTGGTAACAATTTGCGGTAAAGGTTGGTAAATCTCATTTAAGTCCGGCTGATCGCCTGAGTCTTCATCACTTGGTCGCCGTAGAAATTCGATGATTTCTGCTTTTTGTTCGGTAATATACTGCCGCAATGAGTCCGTCAGACTACCTTTGGGTGCATTACACCGCAAGCGGCCATCCTGAACATAGAGTTGAATATCCTGCGTTCTCAGATCATCTAAAAATTTAGCAATTGGCTGTGTCGTAGGCTGTATCGCAGACTGTGGGGCAGACTGTGGGGCAGATTTCATAGCTCAATGTCCTCCCGAGCATTACTATCATTACTGAGGGCTGTTGCTGAGGCGGGAGTATTTCGATAGGTCGTATCCAGATATTCTGCAATCCCTGCTACAGTCAGGGCCTCGAATAAAATGGTCATGGGCAGATCAATTTGAAATGTTTGTCGAATCTGGGAAATGACTTGAATACCTACGAGGGAATCCCCTCCCAATTCAAAGAAGTTATCGTCAATGCCTACTCGCGTAACACCCATGACATTTTGCCAAATTGGCACCAGTTTTTTCTCAGTCTCAGTACTTGGTTCTCGGTAAACGGCTTCCAAGTCGGGTCTAGAATACAGCTGGGTGTTCTGACTCGATGCTACCGAGTTCGATAGAGAAGTGTCCGGTAAGTCTTTTAACAAAGCTTGCTTACGCATCCAGTGATCAAGTCTAGGCTGTAGACTTCTGGTAGAAACCACAGCCCGCTTGAGTCCTGGGCTAGCCAAAACAGTTTTAAGGATTTTAATATCTTCCGCTGGGGTAACCGTGAGTTCACCGCTCACCGTGCCACTAGTTGACTGGCTCGGCACTCTCCCATCCCAGTTAACGCCGAGCCAGGGAAAGTGTGTTTGGCGATTCTGTTGGACAAAGTGATCTAAAAATATATTGGCTGCTGAATATGCCGTGAGGCCAACTCCACCAAACAGTGATGCCAATGAAGAAATTAAGAGACAAAAATCTAGGGGTTTGTTCTGTAGAACAGTGTCAAGTACTAGTACCCCTTGAACTTTAACACGAAACTGCTGTTGACAGTCTGTTTCAGTGGCCTCAGCAACAGGGCGATAGATCTCTAGGGGGTCGGTGGCCGCGGCATGAATCACCCCGTTCAGTTTGCCAAAACGAGTTTCAGCGCTATTGACGGCGGCAGCCATGGCTTCCAGATCAGCGACATCCGCCTGGGCCACCAGAATCTCGGACCCTAATGTCTCAAGGTTTTGCAATTGCAAAATCTTACGAGATGTCGGTTCTTGTTCACTATGATTTTTTAGCCATTCGGCCCACTGTTCCCGTGCTGGGAACTGCGATCGTCCGGTTAACACAAGCTTGGCTTGGACAGTTTCAGCTAAGTACTCGGCAATGACTAACCCTAAACTCCCTAAACCCCCCACAATTAAATAAACTCCCTGGGATGTTAAGGGGAATGTCTGCTCTTCAGTGGATGCTTCTAAAGATAAGGGTGTATGTGCTTCAACCCATCTGTGTCCATGGCGATAGGCCACAATGGGATCAAGAATTGGACTATCCAGCTCAGCAATCAAATTTGAAATTAGTGAATCGTTGGCTTGAGCATTGACCTCAGATTCTGATAAGTCAATACTGCGACAATAGACATTGGGGACTTCTTGGGGAATCGTCTTGATCGGTCCCAGGATGGTTGTTTTTTCAGGAAGGACTACCTCAGTGCCAATTACTTCATGGAGACCATGGGAAAGCACCGAGATTGGGAATGGCTTGGAAAGTGTTTCTTTTGGGAGGGCCTGGGCCATAAATAATAAACTGTAGAAACCCAAATATTGGGCTTGCTCAGTCCTGGGCCAATCAAGCGGGGTAGGAGGGGTCAACTGCCAGCTGTGTATTACTTTGGTGGGCATTAACTGGGCCTGTTCCAGATGCTGGAACAGAGACTGGTAGTCTGCCTGAGAGCGGGGATTGAGAATAATGCAATGACTGTCTTGGGTGACTTCAACCTGAAATGTATTTCCTGGCTGGACGAGAATGATTTCATCGCCTCGCTGATTGAGTTGGGAGATAATTTGGTCGCTAATGCCCCTATCATCCTTGAAAATTAACCAGCGTTCAGAAGGCTTTTGGTCAGCTGGACTTGGGGGAGGAAGGAGATGCGATCGCGACCAGGATGGACCATAGAACCAATCAGAAACATGGGGCTTTTTATCCGTCACCTGGCCCCTAGTTACCGGTGTGACAGTCGCAGTTGTTTCAGGTCTGTTGACCACAGTAAACGCAGCCGGTTGTGACCCCCCTTCTGTTAGTTCAGTCCTAGCCACAATGATATGCTGCCCTAGAGCATCGGACTCAGGCTGGGCACTCACCTGAGCAAAACCATGGTTGGTTAGCGTTTCCTGCCACTGTTGACTGCTTAAAAACGGATTGCCGCGACTACGCTGATTGTCCTCCAAGGGATTCATCAGCAAACCAGAGGTAATATCAAAGAACAACAGCGGAGTCGTGATTTCCCAAAGCAGCAAAATTCCCCCTGGTGCTAACAGAGAATGTATATAATCCAGGGTGTTTTCCAGATTCTTTGCCACATGGAGAACATTGGCCGCAATGATAACATCAAAGCTATGGCGCTCATATCCCTGGGATTCAGGAGCCGTTTCAATGTTCAGCAGTTTATAGTTAACAAACGGATAGTCATTAAACTTCTTCTTTGCCTGGTTTAAAAACCATTGACCAATATCCGTGAAGGTATACTGGCTACGCTCAGGTGGCAAAATGGGCAACAAATCGGTGGTTGCTAGCCCCTGTCCTCCACCCACTTCCAAAACTCTTAACTGGGGGTTATCAGATAATTGAGTAACAATTTGTTCTAAACTTGCCCGCATAACTGCACTGTAGTAGGCAAACAGAGGCATTTCTGGATTGGATGCCTTGCCTTGCTGATAGACTAGGGAATTAAAAATTTCAAGGGGATCTTTTTGCCCAGTGATGATTGCTGCTAGATTATTGCCACATTGTTGGGCTAATTCGACCATCTGGGGAAACTTGATCCATCGGGCTTTAAAGGTATCTAAAATATTGTCTAGGCTATTTTTAGCCTCTGGCATAAACCGACAATATTGCCCATCAACCTGTTGAAGGTGCCCTCGCTCAACTAGAACATCCAGCCAGCGGCAAAATAATTGCTGATAACGAGGGGCAATTTTTCCCTCAGCAACCAGCTCGTCAAATGAGTATGTCCGAGCCGTATCTTGCCAAAACCCCAAGGATTGAAATGCAAGATTCAAATAGGAGAGACATACCTGCTCCATAGAGGGAAGATTCTCAACATAAACCTCCCGATCAAATTGAGAGATGCCCTGGTTTGCCTGATCTACCATCGCTGCGGTCAATGGCTGCCATAGCTCCTCTGTAGAAGGGGAACGGAGCTTAGTAGCACTCAACGTAGCCGCATTATTTGTGCTGTCAGTCAACCAATATCGTTTGCGTTCAAAAGGATATGTAGGCAATGGTACCCGGTAACGCTGTTGGTCAGCATAAAAGCTGGCCCAGTCAATCTCCACACCGGAAAGCCAGAGTTTACCTAAGGTTTGCAATAAAAAGGAAACATCATGATAATTTTCCTTGGGGTGGCGCACGGTTGTTAGGACTAATTGTCCTGCTTGTTTTTCAGGATGCTGCTTCGCTAATTTACTTAATGTACGACCGGGGCCCACTTCCAATAGAATCTGATGGGGATTCTGACAAAGGTGTTGCAGATTCTCTCCAAACTGTACTGTTTGTCTAACATGGTTTGCCCAATACTGAGGGTCCGTGGCTTCAGCCTCAGTGATCCAAGTTCCCGTTACATTTGATAAATAAGGAATCTGAGGTGCATGGAATGTGACCTTTTGGAGATGCTCTAAAAATGGTTCAACCATGCCAGCCATCATGGGTGAGTGGAACCCATGGGAGGTATGTAACCGACGACTCTGAATTCCCTGAGTTTCCAAGGTTTGTGCCAATGCATCAATCGCCTCTGTAGACCCTGAAACAACACAGGTATTGACGCCATTCACAACCGCAATGACCAGACTCTCATCGGTCATAAACACTGCACTCTCTTCAGCACTCAATGGCACGGATAACATGCTGCC
Source organism: Adonisia turfae CCMR0081 (assembly GCF_011009555.1). Taxonomy (GTDB): domain Bacteria; phylum Cyanobacteriota; class Cyanobacteriia; order Phormidesmidales; family Phormidesmidaceae; genus Leptothoe; species Leptothoe turfae. The sequence goes on from NZ_QXHD01000004.1 coordinate 831,232, forward strand.
ATTGGGTTGTTGTTGCATTAACTGCCCCCGCGCCACTACAAGTGCTAGGGCTTCCTCAAGGGTAAAGACTTCTGCCAGGGTAGCCGCAACATATTCACCAATGCTGTGACCCACCATGGCCTTGGGCTGAATCCCCCAAGTCATCCAGAGTTGGGCCAGGGCATATTCAACGACAAACAGCGCAGGTTGCGCTATCGCCGTTTGCTGTAGTTGTGCTTTAGCGGTTTCTCGACAGTCAGGTTCAGGATAAAGAATGGATCGTAAGTCTACGTTGAGGTGGGGCTTTAAGAGAGTTGAACAGTGATCAATCGATTCTCTGAATTGAGCCTCAGACTCGTAAAGATCCCGAGCCATGTTGATATACTGAGCGCCTTGCCCAGAAAACATAAAGACGACCCCAGGAGACTGAAGTTTTCTGCTTCCGGTGAGAACTGGGGGCGCTGTAGGATTCCTCAAAGCCGCAACAGCCTCATCCAAACTCTGGCAGGTTAGCCAGCGACGGTGCTTAAATCCACGACGGCCCACCTGTAGAGTATGGGCTACATCGGTGAGGTTGAGTTGAGGATTCGCCGCTAAATAATTGGCTAAATTGAGGGTTGCTTGTTCCAGTGCAGTTTCGGTTTTAGCCGATAGTGCTAATGTCTGATAAGGCCGGTCAGCGACGCTGTTAGTAACACTATCGGCCATCGTCTTGCTATGGACTTGGGACGGTGCTTCTTCAATCACCAAATGCACATTGGTGCCGCCCACCCCCAGAGAACTTACTCCCGCTCGCCGGGGCGTGCCATTCCTGGTCCAGGGGGTTAACTGATGAGCAACATAAAAAGGACTGTTGGCAAAATCTATTTTAGGATTGGTTTGTTGCCAGTGAAGACTGGGGGGAATTACCTGATTTTCCAGTGCTAACACTGTTTTAATAACACTGGGCATACCAGCTGCCACCCCTAGATGGCCAAGATTACTTTTGACAGAGCCGATGCTACAAAACCCTTTTTTCTGAGTGCTGGCCCGAAACACATCGCTTAAGGATTGAATTTCAATCGGATCTCCAAGCGTCGTTCCAGTACCGTGGGCCTCAATGTAGGTAATCGTTTCAGGGGCAACCTCAGCCATCTCCAACGCTTCGGCAACGACGGCAGCCTGGCCATCGATACTGGGAGCCGTGTAACCGACCTTTACGGCACCATCGTTGTTAATGGCTGAGCCTCGAATCACGGCTCGGATGGTATCGCCATCCGCTAAAGCATCTTCTAACCGTTTCAGCACAACCAGACCCAATCCACTGCCAGGCAAAGTTCCTTGGGAGTCTGCTCCAAAGGCTTTGCAATGTCCATCCGACGAGAAAATCCCTCCCTCCTGGTATACGTAGCCTCTTCCTTGGGGCAACATTAAATTCACGGCCCCGGCTAGGGCCATATCACATTCACCGTTAAGTAAACTTTGGGTGGCCACATGAATGGCCACCAGCGCAGTGGAGCAGGCAGACTGAACCATCAAGCTGGGTCCCTTGAGGTTCAAGTGGTAAGAAATTTGGGTGGCTAAGTAATTTAGGTCATTGCCTAAATAGGTTTCCAACCCACTCAGGGTCATTGGAATTATCTTACTGTGGTTAACCGCTGCGAGATAATTACTGACATTACTGCCTGCAAAAACACCCACTGACCCTGGACCATCGCCACCGGCATAACCTGCGTTTTCCAAGGCTTCCCAAGCACATTCCAACATCAGGCGGACTTCTGGACAGAGCACTTCTGCCTGTTTGGGATTAAAACTAAAAAATGAGGCATCAAACTGATCAAGTCCCTCTAACAGCGGTTCAGCTCCGACATAGTCTGGGTGTTCTAAAACCCCCGGATCGATGTGCATTTCTGCCGAATCCTGTTTGTCAAAGAAGGTGATGGATTCCACTCCATCCACCAAGTTTTGCCAAAACTGTTCGAGACTATTTGCACCTGGAAAATGTCCTGCCATGCCAATGATAGCGATGGCATTAGCCGTATTAAGATTGTCTGGCTCGATGTTAAGGTCTACCATAAGATTCTCTGACTATTTATCTGAGATGCTGACTCTGAAAGCTGAAGCAGGTTGGCTGAAGCAGGTGGCTGATATTAGCGTCTACGTTTTGTCTGACGACGCTGTTGTAACTGTTTACGATGTTTAGCTCTGGTGAGTTGCCGATGGCCAACGTTGTTATTGTTGGATGGACGGCAGAAGTATTGAGATAATGCTTGGACAGTGGGATACCGAAACATTTCTATCAAAGGAATGTCTTGGTTAAGAATTTCCCGTATCTTGATATGGGTTTGAACCAAGTGAACGGAGTTTCCACCCAGATCAAAAAAGTTATCGTAAATACCAACTTGGGGAATCTTCAATATGGTTTGGATGATATCGCTGAGTTGTTTTTCAATCTCATCGGTGGGGGCAACATATGCTTGCTTTAAAGGTGATTCACTTAGATCAGGCTGAGGTAATTGGCGTCGGTCAACTTTACCATTGGCCGTTAGGGGTAAGCTATCTAAAAAGATAAAGGTTGATGGCACCATGTATGCTGGCAGTTTTTCAGCTAGGAGCTTTCGTAGCTCTGGAGTCAGCTGGGATTCTGTCTTTGCTGACTGAGCCGTTACGGGATAAGCCACAAGCCGCTTTACTCCTGGTCGCTCCTCTATAGCTGTGACAACGGCAGCGTCAATAGCTGGATGTTGGACTAGGGTGGCTTCAATTTCTCCCAGTTCGATGCGATGACCGTTGATCTTGACTTGGAAGTCTTCCCTTCCTAAAAACTCAATCACCCCATCTGGCAGATAGCGACCGATGTCACCAGTGCAGTAAAGCCGCTCTCCCGTTTGGGGATGGTGGATAAAACTAGCGTCGGTTTTGGTGGGATTATGCCAGTACCCCTTGGCTAACCCGACACCGCCAATGTAGAGCTGTCCTGGAACAAAAAGAGGACAGGTGTTTAGAGCGTGATCGAGCACATACATGCGCTGATTGGCCATGGGGTATCCATAGGGAACACTTTTCCACTCAGGGGAAACTTGGTTAATAGGATAAAGAATGGACCAGATGGAGGCTTCTGTAGCGCCCCCTAAACTAATGACCTGGGCCTCTGTAAAGGTTGTTCTAATCTGTTCTGGTAATTTCAGAGGTAGCCAATCGCCACTGAGTAAGACCAATCGTAGGACTGCCTGAATCGGTGTTGATGCGGCAGCTGCATATTCGATTAACATCTGCATCAATGCAGGTACCGAATTCCAAAGGGTGACCTGATGCTGGATTATCAGCTCGAGCCAGTGGGCTGGGTCGCGATTGGCCTCGGCCTTAGGTAACACCAGTGTGCCACCCGCAGCCAACGTACCAAAGATATCGTAGACGGATAGGTCAAAACTGAGGGATGATAGGGCGAACGTGCGATCGCGTTGACTCACTCCAAACCGCTGATTAATGTCTAAAACAGTATTCACCACACCTTGATGGTCAATGGTTACACCTTTAGGTAATCCTGTGGACCCAGACGTGTAAATGACGTAAGCAATATCTTCAGGGCGCTGGACAAATTCCAGGGGGGCCTCTGGGCGTTCATACTTCAGGGTATCGACACAAATACGAGTGGTCCTTGTTGGCCATTGAAGAGTCTGCTCCCACTCAGTCTGGGTCAGCACCAGATCAATGTTGCCTTGTTCCAGGAGATGCCAGCGGCGTTCTTGGGGTAAATTTGGATCAATGGGCACATAGGCCGCTCCGGAGGTTAAAATTCCCAACACCGCGACAATTTGTTCCCATCCTTTTTCCATGACGACCGCGACCAGATGGTTTGGCTGTGCTCCTAAGCGGCGGAGTTGTTGACCGAGATGTTGGGCGCGATCGCTAAGTTCTTGATAGGTTAGGGTGCGATCGCTAGCAATCACTGCAGGCTGGTCGGGCTGATTAGCCACCCGCTCAAAAAACAAGCCATGTAGCCACCTATCTTGCCCCAGAGATATCTCGGTTTGATTAATTGTAGCAATTTGATCTACTTGAGTTTTGGGTAAAAGCCCAGGAGTTGTCGCCTGCCAAACCTCCTCCTCCGTTGCTAATCTCTCTAAGAGGTTGCCATAAGCGGCAAACATATCATCTAAAACACCCTCAGGGAATAACTCCTCAACACAGTCCCAATTAAGAAACAGTTCTCCAGATGGATTGAAAAAAACTTGATGATCAAGATAAACCTGGGGCGTTTGGGTGATCATATAAGTCATCTTACCCATGCCCTTAAGCATATCTCGATTGTAGGTTGTATCTACATAGGTATTGAGGTTGTCAGGTAAATTATCAGATGAGCTAACTACAGACTGTTCTCGACTTAAACTTTCGTTGGTCAGCGTACTGGTAAAAATAACAGGGGTTAAGGCTTCAGCCGGACGGTTTTGAATTCTGGCTAACTCCCGTATAACCTTGACTCCACTATAGTAACTGTGATCTAAGTCATCCCAAAACTGTTCTTGAATCCGTTTGGCACGGGTTTCAAACGATGCCGATGACGTATTATCTACCGATAGTAACGTGACTGAAGTAAAATCTCCTACGATTTTATCAACATCAGGATGTAAAGGTAAGCGGTTATAAAGGGTTAGATTAAGAGTAAACTTAGGGTTTTTACTCCAAAGAGTCAAAATTTCTGCAAACGCTGCCAGTAAAATGCCAGAAGGCGTTAAGTTTGCACGATGAGCCCGTTGCTTCAGACGTCGCCAGGTTGTTGCATCCATCTGCTTTTCACGTCGCATAAAGTGAGGCGAATCAACGGATGAAAGACTTTTCTGTAGGGGAAGTTCTGGGGCTGGGGGTAACGTTGTTAGACGCTTCTCCCAATAATCTTTTGAACGTTCATAAAGCGGAAACTTATGGAACTCCAGCTCAGCGAGCACATAATCTCGGAAAGACAACGTCAGAGGTGGTAGCGAACGTCCAGGAACTCTAACTAAATCTGCCAATTCAGCCAAGAGCAACTCACAACTCCAAGCATCACCGATGAGAACATCGAGGCTAAAGCAAAATCTAACCTGATCAGGGTTGAGATAAATAGCTTGAATTTCAAACAGAGGCCATTGTTCCAGCGGAAAAATCTGATGGGACATCTGCTGGCGAATGCTCTCTGATTTCAGAGCAAGTGCTGAAGCACTTGCTTCCCGTAAATCAGTTACCTGAATTTGGTAGTCGGGAACCTCCGAGAGAATTTGCTGTTGTCCATCCTGACGGATGATCATACGCAACATTTCGTGACGTTGAATTAACTGCTGCCATGCTTCATTGAGCTGGGCTGGCGTAATCCCATCCGTTTCAATTTCAAAGTAGCCATGGGTTGAGATATTGCCTAACTCCAGTCCACCCTGACGACCTATCCAATAGGCTTGCTGAATGTCTGTAAGTGGAAAGGGATGATAGCGCTGCTCTAAACCGGGCACAATGATAGGGAATCTTTGCTCAGAAGAGCCACTTTTCCCTCGCAACCGTCTCTCAAGCAGCTGCTGTTTAGCCAGAGACAATTGAGACTTCTTGGCAACATTTTTTTCTCTTAAAGACATGTAGATCACCTATAGGAAAAGCATCAAAATCTTAATGACCTACTGGGAGACTAGTTTTGCGCTCAATCAACTGCGTCATCGCATTGACTGTTCTGAAATTTTCAAAATCAAGTTCCTCATCTTCGACAGTTAATTGAAACTCTTGCTCAATAAAGAGAACTAACTGCATTGCGAACATGGAGTTAATAAAACCAGTGGCAAAAATATCTTCGTCTTCCTGTAATTGATAGTCCTGAAAGTGCTCCGAGAGAAATCCATAGAGCTTTTCTTTTATTTCCTTCATTTGTCTAACTTAGCTCAACAACAACAATCTGAATACTTAACTGAAAAAGCAAATATTTAGTTGAATAAAAAATCAACTTAACTTTTGACCTTTCACATAGGTGTAGAACCCTCGATTACTTTTACAACCATGTAATCCAGCATCCACCATTTTTTTTAGCAATGGACAGGGGCGATATTTATCATCATTAAAGCTCTCATACAAAACCTCAATGGAATAGAGAATCGTATCTAGCCCAATGAGGTCTGCTGTCTCTAATGGTCCCATCTTATGGCCAAAACATCCCTTAAACAAGCGATCAATTTCTGAAACGGTAGCAACTTGCTCCTGCAAGATAAAAATAGCTTCATTGATGGTCAACATCATGACTCGGTTGGTTACAAATCCAGGAGCATCATTGACCACAATTGAGTCTTTTCCCATCTGATGCAGCAGTGTTTGGGCACTTTGAATAGTTGTTTCGGCGGTATGATAACCTCGAATAACCTCTACCATAGGTTTGATCGGGACAGGATTCATGAAATGCATGCCAATAACTCTCTCTGGTCGCTGCGTAACTGAACCAAATCGAGTGATGGAAATAGCTGATGTATTGGCAGCAAAAATAGCCTCGGGAGGACAAATAGAATCTATTTTGTGATAAATAGATTGCTTGATATCCCATTTCTCAGTCGCATTTTCGACAACAAATTCAACCCTTTCTAGCTGCTGATAATCTGTAGAAAAGTGAACCTGATTTAAAACATCTGATGTACTCAACTTAGTATCAGATTGACGAGTAGACTCTGAGAAAAAGCTCTGTAGTCGGAGATTTTTTCGTATCTCAAGCTCGGCTCGCTTTAAAATCCGATCAGAAATATCAAGTAACGTAACCTGGTGACCTGTTTGAGCCAGGCTTTGGGCCAGACCAATGCCCATTGTACCAGCACCAATAACACCAACTGATTTAATTTCCATGACTGTCATTCCAGAACTAAGTGCAGACAAAAAGTAGTGATGCAGATATAAATGAGAAATTATTCCATGAACTGTGATTTTCGTTTAGAGCAGATCAATCTTCTTTGGCAGCAAGTTGCTCGGCTTCTTGCTCATCTAAAGCTTCTAATTCCTGAATGAGTATATTTTCAATCAAAACAGTTAATTCAGATACAGTAGGACACTCAAACAGGCTGCGAACTGGTATCTCAATCTGAAAAATATCGCGCAATTGATTGATTAAAATATTACCAGTGAGAGAATCACCCCCCAGAGCAAAAAAGCTATCGTGAATACCCACTTGACCAAAACCTAGTAATTCTTGAAACTTCTGAGTCAGTTTGTTTTCTAAATCACTGCTGGGTGCAACATAAACATTTTTAAGGCCAGCAGGTCTTTGATATTTGGGTTTGAGTGTTTCAATATTGGTGGGCGTTAAAGGGACAAGCTCTTGTTCACCCGTATCCGCTAGAAAATCTTGAGTTGAAACAATAACTTGAGGCTCTGTACTACTTGATAAAATGCGCTCAAAAATCGCTACGCCTTCTGCAGGTGTCATACCAATTCTGAATGCTTTCTCAGCAGTTGCCTCATACTCTTGCTGAACCGTCACAGCTGTACCAACCCCCTGCCAAACATCCCAATCAATACTTCTGATAAACCAGCCATACCGATAGGCACCGTAATGGGCAAAACTATCGAAGAAGAAATTTTCAGCACTGTAATCGACTAGACCAGCTTCGGGCTTTAACGTTCTCAAAGATGAGCAGAGTATCCAAAAATCTAATTCGTTATCTTTAAGTAGCTGCTCCAAGACTCTAATGCCTTTTACCTTAGGTGCCATATCAACAGCAACAACATCTTGAGTCTTGAGTTGTATAATCCCGCCTCCGCGCACAAAAGCAGCGTGAATTACCCCCTGAATTTGACCAAACTGGGTACAGGCCTGCTCAATGACCTTTTGCATTTGCGCTAGATTGGTAACATCAGCGCCCACAGCCATGACTTCTGCACCCAGGCTTTCTAGATGCTGAATTTGGCGAATTTTTAGGCTGACACTTTCCTGCTGCCCGTGGGTGGCTAACCAATCTGACCAATTATCACGCTCTGGCAGAGATGAGCGTCCTGTCAGAATCAGTTTGGCCTGGAAGTTTTCGGCTAGATAGGTCGCTAATGTTAGTCCCACACCTCCTAGTCCACCCGTAATCAGGTAAACGCCTTTCTTTTTTAACCTGGATTGTTTCTTGTTTCCTGTCCCCAAATGCATCGATTCAAAGGTTTTCACCCAGCGATGACAACCGCGATACGCAATCATTGGCGTAGAGGAGATGGGATGATTAAATTCCATCAGTAAACGATCCACCAACTGCTGTCGTTGATAACCCTTTGTAGTAGGTAGCATAAGGTCAATACAACGGCACTGGATGTGAGGATACTCGGTCGGAATAACCTGACAAGGACCTAAAACTAAGGCCTTCTCTGGGCAAATATCTTCTGTTCCAGTTAGACCTTGTAAATTATTGGAGACAACATTTATTTCCAGAGTGTCTTTGAGATTATGTTCTCCCAGGGCCTGTGCTATAAATAACAGACTGTAAAATCCTAAGGTCTCAGCAACTTTGTGCTCATTTTCTGCATTGACCAGCCATAAATGAATGATTTTTTGAGGTAATAAATTCAGTGCTAACAGCTCATTGAAAAGGGTTTGATAGTCCCCAGGTCGCTGTGGATTAATGGTATAGGTGTGCTGCTTGTCGTGGTCAATATCCCTGGCAAACCCTTCTCCAATTTTAACAACCACCACCCCATGCTCTTCCGGTGTCAACTGCTGGATAATTTGCTCTCCTAACTCACAATCATCCATAAACACCAACCAGCATCCTACACTAGTCTGGGGTGTCCAGGATGGTAGGGGTGATCGCTGCCAGGAAGGGGTATAGAACCAGTCTGACATGTCTGGCTGCTTCTGATCGGAGACAGGCTGTTTACCTGAAGAGACAGCTGGAATTTCTTTAAGCTGACTAAAGGCTGGAGGAGCAGAGGGTGTTGCGAGGGCGGATGCTTGGGCAACTAAAATATGCTCACCAAACGCAGGAAACTCTGAAAAAGCTTCAACGTTATCAAATCCATGGACAGTTAATATGTCTTTCCATTGTTGTTTAGATAAGTAAGGATCGCCCATATTACGCTGCCCCGTTGCATCAGCAATCGGCTGCATCAAGACGCCATCCATGATGTCAGCTTCTAAGCGAGCTTCTGTAATTTCCCACAACAGGAGTATACCGCCAGGAGCCAGTAATGAACGCGCATACTTCACCGTAGCATCTATATCCTGGGCAACATGAAGGACGTTAAATGCAATCAAAAGATCAAAACTATTGGCTGCATATCCTTGCTCCTGGGGTGCTTTTTCAACATCTAAGACTCCGTAATTAATAAAGGAATACTGACTAAATTTCTGTTGTGCAATACTCAAGAAAAAACTGCCAACATCGGTAAACGTATAGTCAGTTTGGGTGGCTGACAATAGTGGCAACACCTTTTCGGTAGCGCTACCGGTACCCGCCCCTAGCTCTAAAATTCTCAGTTTGTTATTAGCCGGTAAAGCATCCACAATGGTTTGGATGATAGAAACTAGAATCGGTTCGTAATAAGGCATTGAGGGATACTCTGGTACGGTATACCCTGCTTCCTGTAGTCGCATGGAGAAGTGAAATTCTAGGGGCTGTCGTTCTCCTGTAAGGATAACTGGCAGATTCATGCCATAAATGTGATAAATATCGTCGATCCATTCTGGCGAGATTACATCAGCAGACTTGGCTTTAACATCGGCTAAGCGATGACTAATTGTTTCAGGTGCCAAAGGCTCTAATTGGCTAAATTGACCCGATTCATCCCGTTGCAGACAGCCGTGAGCAACCAACACATCTAACCACCGTGCTAACAGTTCTTGATAGCGGGGAATGACCTTTGTTTGTGCACACAGTGCCTCTAAGGTGTAAGGTTGCTTAGGTTGTTGAAATGCCCCTAGCTGCCTGAATGCTTGATTCATATAGGCGATGCAGAGACGATCAAGGGCCTGCCTATAATTTGCATGAGTATGGCTATCTAACGTTTGGACACCATCTAACGCCTTGCTCTGTGCGATGGATACAAGCGATTGCCAAAATTCTGGCGTAGTTAATCGTGACTGTATAGATGACTCATCTGGAGCATCAACCCAATAGTGCTGACGCTGAAATGGATAGGTGGGTAGGGGAATGCGGTAGCGCTTGTGCTGGGCTGAGATAGCTGACCAATCAATATCAACGCCTGCTAGCCAGAGTTGGGCCACCGTATTCAGAATAAAGGCTTTATCTGATTGGGATTCATAGGCATTACGCAGCGAGGCAAGGGCGATTTTTTCAGTGGTGGTGACTTGGTCTAGACACTGTAATGCGAGGCTACTGAGGGTTTGTCCAGCCCCAATTTCCAATAGAATTGGCTGTTGCTCTTGCCATAGTGCCTGTACTTGATCGGCAAACCGCACTGGTTGGCGGAGATGCTGTATCCAATAGTCCGGATTTGTAACCTGGTCTGGCGTGATCCAGGTTCCAGTGAGGTTAGAGACGTAGGGAATATTAGGGGGCTGTAGGTTAAATCCCGCAACCAATGTCCTAAATGCTGGCACAATAGCTTCCATCATATGGGAATGGAACGCATGGGAAGACTGTAACCGTCGACAGGCCAGTCCTTGTTCAATTAACTGCGTTTGTAGTTGATCGATGGCGTCTGGTTCTCCGGCAACTACACATTGAGTTGCACCATTCACCGCCGAGAGGGATATTCTCTCATTCAGCAGGGGCTGTACAGCTTCTGCTGAAAGCGGCACTGCTAACATGGCTCCGGGGGGCAGTTGGGCAATCATCTCGGCCCGTTTAGCTACGAGTGTCAGGGCCTCTTCCAGAGATAAGACGCCGGCAAGGGTGGCAGCAACATACTCACCAATGCTATAGCCCACCATGGCGCTGGGGTGAATCTCCCAAGATTGCCACAGTTTTGCCAGGGCATATTCAATGACAAAAATAGCAGGTTGGGTTAAGTGAGTTTGGTTGAGTACACTGCTATCTTTGCCATCAGCCTGGCGATCGCGACCCAGCATCTGACGCAAATCAAGTTTAGGCGCTTGAGCGGCAGCGTCGGAGATGACAGCAGATGTATCTGTGGACTCAGCGCTTTGGGGTGGAAAAATAATCTCTCTTAAATCTATCCCTAAGAGAGGGTCTAAAATTTGGCAGCAGTTGTCGACCTGTTGGGCAAAGATAGGCTCAATGTGATAAAGCTCTTTAGCCATGTCTTCATAGTGACTGCCCAAGCCTGTAAACATGAAGGCAATCGGGCGTTTTTGAATGGCTTGTTCCGTAGTTAAGATGCGTTTTGGATCCTGTAAAGCTGCGATCGCATCTTCGACTGACCGGGCTATCACTGCTCTCTTATGGGAAAAGTTCTGGCGACCCCGTTGTAATGTGTAGGCAACATCTGCTAGATCAACCTGGGAATGCTGCTGTAGATACTGAATTAAATTTGTTGTACTTTGCTCTAAAGCGGCCTCTGTTTTAGCCGATAGAAGTAGTAACTGCCAGGGACTATCCTCATCAGTCGACTGTTCCCGATCTACCAAAGCACTCTGAGGAGCTTCTTCCAAAACCACATGGGCATTGGTTCCACCAAAGCCAAATGAACTTACCCCTGCACGGCGAGGAGTGCCATTGGTTTTCCATTCCGATAACGTTGTATTAACAAAGAAAGGGCTATTGTCAAAATCAATTTGGGGAGAAGGTGTCTCAAAATTAACGTTCGGAGGGATACATTTACGATCTAAACAGAGCACAGCTTTAATTAACCCTGTGATTCCTGCGGCAGCATCCAAATGACCAATATTGGTTTTAACTGAACCCAAGGCACAATATCCCTTTTTTTCAGTGGCAAATGCATGGGTAAGCGCTGCAATTTCAATGGGATCCCCCAACTTTGTGCCAGAGCCATGGGTTTCCACATAGGTGACAGTTTCTGGCTCTACTTCTGCCATTAGTTGAGCAGACTGAATAACTCGCGACTGAGCCAGTTCGCTGGGAGCGGTGTAGCTCACCTTGACAGCTCCATCATTGTTGGCAGACATGCCCTTGAGCACAGCGTAGATATAATCTCCATCGGCCAACGCTTCTGAGAACCGTTTGAGGACAACAACTCCCACCCCATTGCCTCCAACGGGACCATTGGCACGGGCATCAAAGGCCCAACAATGTCCATCGGGGGAAACTCCCTCCGGACATAGGGTCATGGCATTTTGTGGTGCTTTGATGGAAACCCCAGCTGCCAGGGCCATATCACATTCTCCACTGAGCAGGCTCTGATAGGCCAAATTTACAGCTATCAGCGAACTGGAGCAGGCTGTACCAACACTTATGCTGGGACCGTTGAGATTTAATTTGTAGGAAACACGTGTGGGTGCGTAGTCTTTATCAGAGGCCAGTAGGATGGGAAAATATCCCATCGTTTGATGCAAATGGTTCGGTAACAGGTTATACAACAGATAGGTGCTTCTACCAACGCCCGCATAAACACCAATGGTGGCCATTTCCTGTTCAGGATCGTAGCCCGCATTTTCCAATGCTTCCCAGGCACATTCTAAAAAGAGGCGATGCTGGGGATCCATGATTTCAGCATCCCTAGGATTGATACCAAAGAAAGAGGCGTCAAAGAGATCGATATCCTCCAATATGGCCGCCGCCTTGACTGAGTCGGCTGAAGAGTCTTCTGAAAAAATCGAGACAAATTCTTGTCCTGCCACCAAATTTTGCCAAAAAGCCTCAATGTTACGACTACCAGGAAAGCGACCAGCCAAACCGATGACGGCGACCTCTAAACCATTTTGTTCAACTGCCATGGCATTTTTTATGGGGGTAGATGGAATAATACGGATTGTAGTTATTACACTTTGGGAAGTGTGGATGGTTGAAGAAGAATCAAAATATGTGCTTTAAAGCACGATTGCTAAGACTATTGATCTCAAGTTACCCTTATCGATTCTTGCGGACTTTGTTTGTCCTGACCTTAATAGCTTTAGCGCGTTGTAGCTGTTGCTTAAGTCTCTGTTTACCTTCACTGAGACTAACTGCTACTTGTTGCTTGTCTAACGGTTTGCTGGTTGGAGAGATTGACGCTGGGCGATGATGGGCCGATAGATAGTCAGCTAGCCTATGAATAGTGGGATACTTGAACAAATCAGATAGTGATATTAATTCTACCTCATTGACTAAGCGTTCTTTCAGTCTATTGAAAACCGTGGTAATCAGCAGTGAGTTACCACCAACCTCAAAAAAATTGTGGTCTACTCCCACCTTATCTATATTTAAGGTGTCTTTCCAGATCTCACAAATTGTTTTTTCAAGTTCATTTTGAGGGGCAATATAGTCAACTGTTAACCCCGACACCATGTCGTTAGGTAATGAGAGTGCCTGACGATCTATTTTACCGTTAGCTGACAAGGGTAATGCTTCAACAATCACAAACACTGATGGGATCATGTAGTCAGGTAGATGAGCCCTTACGAACTGTTTGAGTTCATCCACCGTAATGCTCCCATGTGGAACGATATGGGCGACTAACCGCTTTTCATTGAGGTGTTTGCCGACTACGCTGACTAAAGCTCGATTGACAGCCCGATATTGCCCTAAAACTGCCTCGATTTCTCCCAGCTCGATGCGATAACCCCCTAGTTTTACTTGAAAGTCTTCCCGGCCTAAAAATTCGATATCGCCATCGGGTAGATAACGACCTAAATCACCTGTGCGATAAAGTCGTTCGCCACTGTCTGGATGGGTGATAAAACTAGCATTAGTCTTAGATTCATCTTGCCAGTATCCTTGGGCAAGACCCACACCGCCAATGTAGAGATCGCCTGGTACCCATGTGGGACAAGGTTCTAATCGCTGATTGAGTACGTGGAAACTCTGATTTGTTAGAGGACGACCATAGGGAATACTTTTCCAGGTTGGCTCTACAGTATGAATGGGGTAGAAAAGAGACCAAATAGAGGCTTCCGTTGCTCCGCCTAAGCTAATAACCTGGACATCAGACACGAGGGTTTGAATGTGAGGTGGTAAGGTGAGGGGAATCCAGTCTCCACTTAACAATACCAAACGTAGGGAGCTGAGTATAGCCGTGTGGTTGCTTGTAGCATCAACCAGCATTTGCATCAGGGCTGGCACAGAATTCCAAAGGGTGATCTGGTGTTGGCTAATTAAATCTATCCAGTGGTCTGGCTCCTTGAGTTGTGAGGCCTGAGGCAGAATAATGGTTCCCCCTGCGGCCAACGTGCCAAAGATGTCGTAAACCGACAGGTCAAAGCTGAGGGATGATAGGGCTAGAATGCGATCGCACGTCCCCACTGAAAACCGCCTATTAATATCTAAAATCGTATTAACTGCACCACGGTGGCTAATTTTGACCCCCTTGGGCGTGCCCGTAGAGCCTGACGTATAGATGAGATAGGCCAGATCATCAATTGTCTGTACCGGTTCAAGCGGTGGCAGTGACTGCCCATAACAGTCTTCACGATTCAACCTATTAAGGTTGATAATATGAACCCCTGTGGGCCAAGAGATTTTTTCATTTAGCCAGGACTGAGTCAGAACAATCTGTGCTCCACTATTGTCCAAAAGATAGGCTCGACGCTGATCAGGCCAGCCAGGATCAATCGGTACATAGGCTGCACCAGCCATCAAAATACCTAGAACAGCAACAATTTGTTCCCATCCTTTTTCCATCGCTACGGCCACCAGCTGGTTAGGTCTAACCCCAATCTCTCTGAGACAATGACCGACCTCATTGGCAAGACTATAGAGTTGTTGATAGGTTAGGGTACAGGTTTGGTCAATGACCGCACAGTGTTGAGCTTGCTGACGGACTTGCTTAATAAATAAGGTATGTAACCATTCTGACGTAGTAATACTTGCTTTAGCAATGGAAGCATCACCAATAGCTCTGCTATTGAGTTTATCTCGTTGCGCCAGCTGCGGCTGCGGCAGAATCTGTAGACTCGTCTTATCCCAAACAGTTGTGTCAGTAGCTAGCCGCTCTAGTAAGGCACAATAAGCCTCAAACATATCGCCAACTAGATTTACAGGGAAAAGCTCCTCAACCACATCCCAGTTAAACGTTAAAGTCCCTTGTTCATCCCAAACTTGAACATCCATCCAAGCTTGAGACGCCTGGGCACTCCCATAAACCAGCTGACCAAAGTGGTTAAACGTAGCCATTTTCTGGCCCAATGCTTCCATGCCTAACGTGCTAGTGAACACAATAGGCATGGCTTTGGGGGTAGTATTATTCCTCTGGTTTAGCTCTCGAGTGACCCGCACCCCATTAAAATAGCCATGTTCTAGATCCTGCCATAGCTGTTGTTGAATAGACTGTGTACGTTCACGAAAAGATTTACCTTGGGCATTATCAACAGCCAACAGCGTAACCGAGGTAAAGTTCCCTAGAATCTCACTAATTTGCGAGTGCAACGGTAAACGATTAAAAGAAGCAACATTAATCACAAACGGCTTTGGTGCGTGAATAAGGTAGCTGCGGAGCCATAGAAGCCGGTAAAGTGCAGTTACCACACAAACACGGTACCGATGAAACGCC
>NZ_QXHD01000004.1:846736-980054 GCF_011009555.1 Adonisia turfae CCMR0081
CCGGACTTGCCCCGATACCTGTTAACAGACGTCCAGTTTGTATAGGTGTCCTAGGGGCGGTAGACAAAGTGATGGGGTCTTTGCCGTAAACCAAATATGGAGGTTTCCATGCACCATCTATCTGACGTTGTTGACGACGAATAGCCACTGAACTAAGAAGGCTTCTATCTTGATCATAGACGGTCAAGCTGGAGGATGTCCCCCATGTCTGAATCTCAGGCCAGGTCAGGAAAAAGATATCCCCCGGTTCCTGTAGGCTGTGGTCGCGAAGGTAGTGCTGTTCTAACGCTAAGAAACAAGCCCTCAATTCCGCTAATAATCGGTTATATACTTCTGCAATGTTGCCTTTTAGATCCAGGCGAGTTTGTACCTGGCGTTGTTTCCAATTGGGTTTAGTAATAGTGCCCTTAGCCCCTTGGGTCGGTGCAGGGGGTTGTTTCAAGAATGTGACTAAGAGTGCTCTGATCGGAGCTGGTTGTTCCTGCCAGATCGGTACTGAAATATCTGTTGCTACCTCACTGAGATAACCATAGGAGGCCAGAAAGTTATCGAGTTGCTCAAAGAGTGGGGCGCTATCGGGTAGTTGGGCCAATGCGTGTAAACACTCTTCGCTATCGTCAGGGACAGTTTCTAGCTGTGGGAGTAAACCAGCATGCTGTCGGGCGATGTCTTTGATAGCCTCAACGGCTGCAAGTTCTGGATTAGAACGATAATTGAGCTGTGCACTATCCACTGTGAGAATTGCCTTACAGAGCGCAAAACCCAGCGGTCCCAAAATGTTATAAAGCGTTGCTCGTTTCAGCAAAGACAAAATACTTTCTATCTGTTGTTTTATGTCTTCGGGGGAGAGTGTATGGGGCGATTTAAGAGAGTGCAGCCCAGGCTGAAAATGTGTTTGATAATCTCGTTTAAAATCTTTGGCTAACTGCCATTCTCTGGTTGCTAGTTTTAGGAGCCCTGGTAAATTCCGTAATGTGGCAGCTAGAGGCGGACGGCTAAACTTTGCGCCACGGGTCAGAAACTCTAAACTTTCGGCAGGCAGACCCATGCGGATAAAAATATCTCCCAGGAGCGTAGCATTAAAGTACGCATGGGAACGATGCAGCATCGCCGTTTGTGAGAAATCTAAGCCAGCTGCCCGTTGCCCCAATACCAGAGTGAAGAGATCTCCCCAAACACCACAGGTGAGGGGCTGATTGATGGACCAGGTCAGGGGATGAATCACACCGGGAATCACCTCAGCTGCAATTTTGCGAGTCCAGAGGGGCCTTAATGTGGTGATTGGGCGACTTTGCAACACCCATATGTGTTCGCCGTCATAGGTCCATTCCACATCCTGGGGAATATCACCAAACCGTTGTTCCAGGTGGCGGGTTAGATAGGCAATTTGTTGAATCAGACGCGGGGGGATGGATTGACCAACTTGAGGGAGAGACGTTCCATGGCAAGTCTCTCCCTCCGTGGAGGATTCCTCATTTGGATCCATTGGTAAATCAACCGCGTCCGACAACTGCCAGTCATCCCCAGATTGCATATCTTCTGGCGTAATTGTCACATGGTATCGCTGCGGTGTAATTTGCCCAGAAACAACCCGACTGGCCGGACCTGGCAGTGCCTCAATCACCACATCATGACCACACCGAGCAATCGGGTCACGACTAAAGGCAACACCGGAGATCACCCCCTGAATTTGCTGCTGCACCAGAACGTTCATAGAGGCTTCAGAAAGCCCCAGATCCTGTCGATATTTGACAGCACTGGGGCGATTGTAGGCTTGGAAGCATGTTGCGATCGCACCCTCCAACCCTGCCTGGCTGACCACATCTGTCACCGACACATACTGCCCGGCTGATGACGCACCTAGACCGTCTTCCCCCACGGCTGAAGACCTTACCACCAGAGGCTGCTGGGGCGACGGCTGGCAAAGACCCAATAACGCTGACGGATCGTCCCCTGCTTGCAGAATGTAACCCATGGGCACCGGATACCCCCACGCCTTTAGCTGAGATAGGGTAGCCGCTTTATTCCCCACCTTAGTTGGGTCGAGCACCTGGTCTAGTGCCTGTAGGGCCGACTCGCCGCGAAAAAAGCGAAACAGCCGTCGCGATTCTGTCCGAGTGCCTTGGGTCGGCAGCTCCAAATCATCCGGCAGCTTCTGATAAATCCAGCCAATCAGACCCATTAAACAGGCCACTGCTGCCACTTGCATGCCATTGCTGTGAACCAATCCCGTGAGAACGGGCAGTAAAACTAATGCAAACATACGTCCCTGTTTTCGTTCTCGCAGTACTGTAAATGCCACCAAACTCAGCAGCCAGCCTAAAATTGCCACCAGCGGGTCGTAAACTAAAAAGCCCCAGCTTACGTTGGTTACCCCCGCACCTCGACTTAGCCAATAGCGTCCCATCACTAGCGCCATTAACGCCACCACTGGCCAGATCGGATCCCCTGGAAAAAAGTGCTGGGCCAGCAGCACCGCGCCAATCCCCTTAAACGCTTCCAGCGCCACAACCCCCAACCCAACTACGGTGCCCCCGTGGTAAAACGCCGCTGACACCCCCACATTGCCGGTGCCCATCTGCGACAGCCGTTTTCCCGTGGCCAGCAGCACCCACCATCCCGTTAAGGGCAGTCCCCCCCATAGCGGGCAAACTAGAAAAATCAAGAGTGCGCCCCAAACCTGTGCCATATGCTGCTCAGTCAAAGGTCACTTCTATCTGAGCACTAGTCGAGGACATTGTGGGTAATCCTTAAGCTCAGTCTTAGCAATGGGTTATTGATTGCAATCAATTAATCCACCCTTCGACTCATGCACCCGTCCACGTCACTAGTGGGTAACCTGACGCCACACAGTACTCGTTCTTGGTTCTTGGGGTGATTATTTTTAATCTAGTGGAGCTTGGTTAAAGGGCTTGAACTCAAAACCCTTGCACCTTTTACTCCCAAAAATCCTCACATACCAAGCGATCCGCGTCGCTGAGGTCGCCGTAGGCTAAATAATCCTCAATCCATTGGCAGCTCTGGCGCATTAGGTCTTGCATTTGTAGATTCCAGAGGCGCACCTGCCCATCGGCTCCGGCTGAGGCTAGACGGTCACCTGTGTTGTTAAACGAGCCTTGCCAGATGATGCCTCGGTGTCCTGTGAACGTGTGCAGCGGTTGACCGCCTGGGAGTTGCCAAAAGCGAATGGTGCCATCATCACTGGCGGAGGCAATGACATCGCCGTTGAGGCCAAAGGAAACGCTGCGGACCCAGTCATGGTGACCTCGCAAAATCTGTAGTAGGTCACCCTCTTTCCAGAGACGGATAGTGTTGTCACTGCCTGCTGAGGCGATGATTTTGCTGTCGGGGGCAACGGCAACGGCCCAGACACTGCCCGTATGGCCTGGCAAAATGGTGCCGGTTTGGTTCGCAAAGCTGGCGTCACCGATGGTTAGACCTGTTAAGTCCCATTGGCGTAGGGTGCCGTCTTCACTACCTGACACTAGATACTTGCCGTCAGGGCTGAAGGCAACGGTCCAGACCGTACCCTCGTGACCGCTGAGTTGACCGATGGGGGTGCCGTCGGTGTACCAGAAACGAATGTTGCGATCGCTCCCCGCTGACGCTAAATAGGTGCCATCGGGGCTAAAGTTCACAGACCAGATGGCATTTTGGTGGCCTTGGCAGGTATGTAATGGTTCACCATCAGCTGTCCAAAGCTTGACGGTATGGTCGGCACTGGCGGATGCAATCAATCGACCATCCGGACTCCAATCAACGCTATAGATACTGCTGTTGTGAGCTTGCTGGGTATGGAGTAGCTTATGGTCTCCCCCTACAGTGGCCCATATTTTTAATGTCTGATCGGCTCCTGCTGATACCAGTTTTGACCCGTTGGGCTGCCAGCACACATCCCAGACGATACCATGGTGTCCTTGGAGACTGGGGATGTCACGTGACTCTAGCTGCCAGAGGCGAATGGTGTTGTCATCACTGGCTGAGATCAGCTGTGTGCCCTGGGGATTAATGCCCAAACTGAGCACGCTGCTGCGATGTCCTTTGAGCGTATCCAAAAGTTTGCCATTCATATCCCATATGTGAATGTTCTGATCGTCACCCGCTGACATCAGGTATGTGCCATCAGGGCTAAAACACAAATCTCTCACCCAGTTTTGATGCCCCTCAAAATATTGAAACAACTCCCCATTTAAATTCCAAAGCTTGATCAGATGATCATCGCCACAGGAGGCAATATGTTGTCCATCTGGACTAAACACAGCCTGCAATAACCAGCCTGCATGGCTACTCATGGCCTGTAGTAACTCACCTTCCGTATTCCAGAGACAGAGGGTGCCGTCTTCTGCCGCAGAAACCAGATATTGACCATCGGCGCTAAAGGCGATGGATCTGACCCAGTCCAGGTGGCCTTCGAGGGTTTTTAACCATTGCCCATCATGGGTCCAAAGTCTGACGGTGTGGTCATTACTGGCGGAGGCAATTAGTTTTTGGGTGGGGCTAAACGCCAGACTATTGACAGCGCCTGTATGGCCCGTCAAAATTTGCAAACATTGTCCAGACATGTCCCAGATACGGACCTTAAAGTCATCGCCAGCCGAGCCAATTAAGCAACTATCATGGCTAAACGCCACATCTAAAACACTGCCCTGGTGTCCAGTAAACACCTGCAACAGTTTGCCGCGAGCATTCCATAAACGCACGGTGCCATCGTCACTGCTGGAGGCCAGGTATTGACCATCGGGGCTGAAACAGGCTGAGAGCACCCAGTCTTGGTGGGCGTGAATGCGATGTTTCTCTCGCACTGTATGCAAGGCTTGCCACAGGCGAAATAAAATTTGATTTTCTAAATACCCCGATATGGGAGTCAGCTGACTTTGTTGTGCCCCTTTTAATGCCTCTAGTAAGGCACCTAAGCCATCGTGGGAGAGCAATAATGCCTGGGAGACCGAGGCCAGGGCCTGCATCTCCGCAGTTTCTGCCCGGTAGCGTTCCTCTGTAGCTTGAGCTAGGGCCATGGCTTGTTCTTGTAGGGCTGTGCGCAGCTGAGTTTCAAATTGTTTTCTACGTCGTCGTTCTGCTTCTAACACAGTGACCAATCCCGGTATATCCTGCTGCTTGATCAGATCCGCCAGATAATCATGGGCGAGTTGATAGCGGACGCTACTGCCGACGTCTCGACTTTCAAAGAGCAGGCCCGATTCTGCCAAAATTTCAAGGACAAGACTCAGCTGGTCAGGGTCTACCAATATGCCGAGAGATTCTAAGGATTCTTCTAATTCTGTCAGGGTTTTTAGCGGGCGTGTTGTACTTTCATCACTCAAGAGATAGAGAATGGTCTGCGCTAAGGTTTCATTTTCAGGTCCACAGTCTCGAATCACCCGATTTAAAAAACTGAGCACCAGCATTCGAATGGGGTCGTCTCCTAATTCTTTTTGATATCGTCTCAGGGTTGTAATGTTTTTACGTTGCAGTTCAGCCCCAACCACCTGTAACTCAATCGGACGCACTTCATGGTCTTCCGCCGTTAGATCAGCTACAAGCGCTTTAATCAATCCCTCTTCCAAATAAAACTGCGCATTGTCCGTCAGCTGACGAAGAACAGCCTCACATTCCTTTGGGGTAAAATTCCCCAAATAGTAACGTACATCCCGGCTCAGGATATCTAAATCGAGGTTGGCCAAACGTTCCCATTCCATTAAATAGTGCAAATAGTCATTGCGCAGAGCGAGCACAATTTTTAGGTAGGGGATATTCAGACAGTCTCGCAAAAAGTAGTAAAGAGAACGACGCTTTTCAACGGTAGGGCGCTCAAAGAAAAACTCTTCAAACTGATCAAAAATAAGAATGATTTGTTGATAGTTATTCTGCGCATGCTGGCGTAGGTGGTTTAATAAGCTCTCGCCTGTGATGGGAAACGAGACTTGGAAGTTGGGAGGGGCTGAGGGTAAGGATGAAGTGACCTGCTGTAGTGCTTGCAGAATCGAAATTTCCCAACTTGTGTATTGACGTATGAGCAGTGGCAGGGTGATGCGACCTTCAGCTGTAGCTTGCTTGAGGGTGGGGACTAACCCACTGCTGAGGAGAGAGCTTTTGCCCACACCTGACTCGCCATGGAGAACCACGAGGGTGTGCTGGGGCTGTAGTAAGCGTCCCACTAGATCATTAATCGCTTGCTGCCGCCCCGAGGCACGCATTTCAATTGGGGAAATGTCACTGGTGGTCTTAGCGGATGGAGCCCGATAGGGTTGTAGGGGACTGGCTCCAATAAAAGCCCGCAACCCCATGGAATTTTCCACCTGTCGCTGTTCTTGTTTGATGGCAAACGCTTCTAAGTAAAGCTGTTTGGCAAAATACAGGCTCTGGAGATTGCTAAGAATTTTCAGGTAAAGAGATGCATCATATCGGCGATCTGTTCTTTGGCGAGCATTCTCTAAATCATGGAGCGCTTCATCCAGTAAACTATCATCGCCCTGTAGCGTTTTAGCTTGTCCCCGGAGAAAATAGTAGCGACCTTGATGGTAGCGCAATGCCAATATAACCGCTTCAGGAGAGACCTGTACTGTCCTATCGGCAGTATCCGGCATAATTTGCCCTGAAGCTTGTGTGCTTTTGACAGCTTGAGCTAACAGCCTTAATGCTTCTGTCGCTAATTGTTGGGCCTCTGCTCCATTGATATGGGACAGCTCAGCTTCTGCTAAGTAACCATAGTCTTGGGCCAGACGCACCAGATCGTTTTGATGTAGGTCTCGCCCTTCCTTGGCCAAGGTGATGAGAGCATCCCAATCCTTGAGCTTTCGTAAGGTTTCAGCTAAAACATGAATAAAATTGGCTGTGCGGTCTCTACGGTGTTGTTGTCGAAGAACATTGAGAAAGCGTTCATAAAAGCGACGAGCCTGTCGATAAGAGCCGATGGAGGTAGACGGTTGGAGTTTGCCATGGGTTTGCCACCATAGCCCCAAGTGTAAGAGTAAAACTGCTTGTTGATCGCTGGTGTTTTCAACTGTTTTGTCGACCTGTATCCAGTAGTCTAGGCTCTGTTCGTAATAGTCCCTGGCGACTTTCAACCGCTCAGGTGTGTGGGCTTCTCGACCTTGGAGAAAATTTAAGCTGGCTTGTAAGGCCCCATCCAGTTGAACGTGATGTTGGTTGAGATCTGCGATCGCAAACGATAGTTCCCGCTCAGTTAAGATTTTTAGATGCTGGCTTAAGCTGGGCAACTGCGGTGACGAATAGTCGAGAAAATGATCATTATGGTTGTCTAGAATGTGAGTAAATAGCTCATTAGCACCACGATGTAAGGCCTCAATCAAAGCCTGAATTGGGTAATTCACCCGAATAGGAACCGCCGCAAAACTCTTGAGGTCGGCGGCATAGTGAGTCAGGTTTTGTAGAACTGTGTCATTCATCCACAGCACCACCGGATAGGGAAATTTGGTCAGCAGGGCATTGCGTCCTACATTGGCTGCCTTAAACAAAACATCCTGTGCTTCTACCTGATCAAAGCCAGTGACCATGACAGCTGCTGGCGTTTCAGGGAGTGATGCTTGGCGATTGAGAATTGCTTCGGTCAGAGAACGACTCGAAGCTAACAGCTCGACAGTATGAAACTGGTGAGTTTGGGCCAGAGCACTTAGCAATAATTGAGTTAGGCGTTGATAGTTAGCGCGCACCAGAATTAACGAAAATTGGCCACTGCCCAGCGTCATTGCCCGTTGGAGATCAGTCAGGGCTGTTTGGTTATGGGTAACAATTTCGGGTAGATCAGCCTGGTACATTGGAGGTGGTGGGCAGCCCCACCGGGCAATGGGCAGTGGGCAATGGGCAATGGGCAATGGGCAATGGGCAATTGTAGGGGCTTTCCTTGTGGGTGCCCTGCTATGGGTGTCCTAATTAATTATCAGCAAGCCAATTCTTAAAGCGATTCGTCTCCTTCAAGACTGGATTGAGATCAAACCAGCGACCGCCATTGTCTCGATATTCATAGAGAAATAAACTGCGTAGCAGCAAAATATAGGCTTCATTGCCCTGGGTGTCGGGGGTGCTAATTGCTTTAAACATCAGCTGCCATTCGTTTTCATCAATTAGCGCCATGAGAGAATCTCTTTCATCTCGAATGACGGCCTCAAGAACGGCTGATTGGATCGGTGGATCACCCTTTTGTAGACAACCATAAAGCAGCCTCATGAGATTGCGCATATGCCCACCACTGAGGCGACAAAGACGGTTGAGCACAGCAATATTTTCAAAAACGTCATTGATATGGTCGATGCGCTCGTTGTAGTTTTTATTGGGAAAAGCTCGGGCCAGCACCATTTGCTGTAACAGTGCTAACCCTGGCTCTGAGGTGGTGCCATCGCGCTGGGTGACGGGCACCATGGGTAATACTTTAGGAGAAACACCAAACCGATTGGATAAACGCGGTAGGTCGTCAGAGAAAACAAGAGCAAGGGGAATGGTATATAACAGATGACAGTTCAGACGCTTGAGCTGCTCACCGCGATCAATAAATAGATATTCTGACTGGGTGCGACCATTGGCCCGTTCTACGGGATCAATGCGGTCGAGGTTGTCGACAATGACCACCAGCCCCTTTTTGCCTTTGGAACGGAGTGTGGCGATCGCAACTTCCAGTAGCTCTTCATTAATGGCATCAATAATGCTCTTCGTCCGTGGTTCCAAATACTGACGCATACGACTACGCATTTCTGGACTCTCTTTTGCCCTGGCCGTAATCGCTGCAATCCCAACCGAGAAACTGACATCGGCAATTTCCATGGGTGTTTGTAGAGTTTCCGCTAGATTGCGAAATAGATTCACTAAAGCCGATGGTTTCAGCGTAATGCCATCATTTTCTAAACTCTCCACCACCTGATGGGCAATCATCAGCAGAATATCACTGATATCCACATCAGCCATTTCTAAGTCCCGGTCTGACTCAAAATAAACCACATGCAGACCCTGCTGCTCTAGCTGGGCCTTGAGTCGTAGTAGTTCTGTCGACTTGCCACAGCCAATATTGCCTGTAAAGAGTTGTGTGGTAGCCTCATCAGGAGAAAGTAAGGTAATTGTACGCTCCAGTTCTCTGACAATATCTCCGCCTCGCACTGACGAAAAGTCAATGTAATATTGCCGATCCTCAGCCTGTACTAATCGTAATGGACGGCTGGGGTTTGCAGCACGATAAAAACGAGGCAGATCTAGAACCATTGATACAGAACATCACAATATTCGTCATCCTAGACGAATTTATAACCAATGAGTTGCGTGGTTTGAGTGCTGTTGATCACTAACTACCTAAGGGGGGGTGATAAAGACTACCTATTTTTAAGACATGCAACAGGGTTTGTCACATTATTCTACTGAAAGTAAAGATTTCCTTGGGGGTGTAGAGCCTCTAACGATCTGCCTAAACTAGATGCTGAAATATCTGTGTGCATCATCGACAAGCAGTCTAAAGGAAGCTAAAAAACGATGACCTTAATGCCAGATCATAAGCGTAGTTCCCAGGCAGGCACTTATCCCGACAATATCAACTACGCAATCTATGAATTAATTTGGGCTTTAGGTATTGTTATGGTTTGCCTATTTACAGCCATGGCGTTGATTCGCCATTCTTAAAATCTTTCGGCGTTACTGCTCCTCAGGAAGATTTAATCTGAAAAACATAGGCCTCGAATAAGCTTGCCAGATAGAAGATATTATGTAGTTCTATGCTGGGGAGGTAATTGCCTCCCCAGTGATTGTTATAGATATCATGATGGTTTGTATGACTGCTATTACCCGTAGGCTGATGATAAGCATTATGGTTCCATGTTTATCATTCATTGGCAGCTGTGTCGTTGAGGATTCGGTATCGTCACAGGTGATAGCAGAGCAAACTCAGGCAAGTAACAATATGGAACAGGGCATTCAGGGCAAAGTGATCCAGCTGTCTGGTGATTTTATGCCACAGCTTGGAGCTACAGGAGAGTCACAAAATAGTCAGTCTGCTCTAGCTACCAATGTTTGGGTATTTACTGGCAAAATTCAGCCAGAAATTCTCGATCCTCAGTGGATATCAACGGTAAATGCGAGGGACCATGCTCAGTTGTTACAGGTTGTTGAGTCAGACAGCAATGGTGAGTTTTCCATTGCTCTAGAGCCCGGTGTCTATACTCTTTTCTCTCAAAATAACGAGGCTTTATATCTTAATTCTTTTGATGGTGAGGGCTATTATGCTTCTGTTGATGTCAAAACAGGGGCTATTAGCGCTGTTGAACTCGTGAATAGTGAAGGAGCTGTTTTCTAGAGACTGATTGATTAGAGGTTCAAGCCCTTTGTTTTGTATTGATTCCTAAGAGACCTTCCTGGACTGGCTGCGTGGAATTATGGTGCTAGAAGTCGCTATTTTGAATGTGAAGTCAGGAGAGGCTGTCGCGTTTGAACAAGCATTTTTGCAAGCTCAATCGATTATTAGTTCTATGAATGGCTATGTTAGTCATCAGCTACAGAAGTGCATGGAGCAAGAGAATCGCTATATCTTGCTGGTGACATGGCAAACCTTGGAAGATCATACTCAAGGTTTTAGACAGTCAGCTGAATATCAGCGATGGAAAGCCTTGCTTCATCACTTTTATGATCCATTTCCTGTGGTTGAGCATTACCAATTGCTCGCAGGCAACAAGAGGTTGGAAAGCTAAACACTAAAGAGCTGAGCCCCTAACCAAGAAGCTCAGCCGATTGTTTCGCGCAGATGACTTATACCAAATCCGAAATTATTATCCCCGATTAAAATTGGATAATCTCGTAGGGGCAATCCCTTGTGGTTGCCCTTCGATATCGGGGGCAGGTAACCAGGGATTTTGTAGTTAGATGTCTGCCATGACTTTTTCCCAGACTGCCAATAAGCGATCTACATTCTCGGGCTGGCTGTTGTAGCCCATGAGGCCAATACGCCAAACCTTGCCGCCCAACTCACCGAGACCATTGCCGATCTCTATGTTGTGGTCCTTGAGCAGTTTGCTAGTCACTGCTTTTGCATCGACACCCTCAGGTACCTTCACAGTTGTCAGGGTGGGTAAGCGATACTCCTTGGGCACGTGGCAGCTCAGACCTAACTCTGCCAGACCGTCCCAGAGCTTTTCTGCAGTCTGTTGATGACGGTCCCAAGAGTTTTCTAGACCTTCTTCAAGAACTAGACGCAGAGCTTCACGAATAGCGTAGGTCATGTTGACAGGAGCTGTGTGGTGATAAGTACGCCCCTGGCCCCAGTAGTTGCGCAGTAGGGAAATATCTAGATACCAATTGGCCACTTTAGTCTGACGTTTGTCCAGCTTTTGCAAGGCCCGTTCACCCATGGTAAATGGAGAGCTTCCGGGAGGACAGCTCAGACCTTTTTGGCTGCAGCTATAGGCCATATCCACTTTCCATTCATCTAAGAAGATGGGGACACCGCCGAGGCTTGTAACGGTATCAACCAATAGCAGACAGTCAAACTCACGACACAAGTCACCCACACCTTCGAGGGGCTGACGCGCACCTGTAGAGGTTTCAGCGTGGACCAAGGCTAAGATGGCTGGACGATGCTCTTCCAGGGCCGCACGCAATTCGCTAAGGCTGAATACTTCACCCCAAGGCTTACTTATGCTGCGGACGTCGGCACGGTAGCGACCGGCCATATCAAATAGGCGATTACCAAAGTATCCGTTGATGCCCACTAAGACCACATCACCAGGTTCTATCGTATTGGCCAGGGTGGCTTCCATCGCTGCTGAGCCGGTGCCACTGATGGGCAGGGTCATGGGGTTTTCAGTTTGCCAGACGTAGCGCATCATGGCCTGCACTTCGTCCATCAAGTCGAGGTAAACCGGATCTAAATGGCCGATGGGCTGACGGTTCATGGCCGCTACAACATCGGGGTTGGAGTTGGAGGGGCCAGGACCTAGGAGTAGTCGCTCAGGGATGTCCAGAGCTTTGGGGGTGATGCGAAAAGTTTCATTGACCTTGGGTCGGGATGCAGTCAGACTCATAACGATTATTAGCGGACAGCGATGGTGATATCTAGCAAACGGTAGCTAAGGCGACAAAATATTTTTTTCATTGTCTGATGTAATGGCTCATTCGTTAAATCAAGACACTAAATAAAAGCGGTAGCTATGATATGTGACGCTTTGCATTACAGTATTTGCGACAGAAGACGTTGGTGCTCTGGGATCAGGGTGGAGGGAGTGAGCAAATGCAATTGGAGGAATTAAAGAACCGCTGGCGGTTGGCCCCTGGGACTGAATATCGTTGCGATCGCACCCTCAACCTTTACAAAACCCCCACAGCTGCCGAATTAGTCACCCAGGCTGCAGCGGGACGTCAGCTAAAAATTGTGGCCATTGAAGCTAATAGCTTGCATGTGATGCTCTGTGCTGACGATTATCCAGGCTGGCTGCGATTAGGCGATGTAGATGCCCTTGACTTAGCGAGTGCGCCTTACCATGCTCTGATGGTTACCCGACCTGATGTGGAACAGGCAATTCCTGGAGCCATTGCCTTTGCCGAGGCGGCCATGGCTGTGCCCAATGAATATTTGTGGGGAGGCACTGTAGCCCCAAACTATGACTGTTCTGGTCTGGTGCAGGCGGCCTTTGCTGCGGTGGGCGTGCCGCTGCCCCGTGATTCCTATCAACAGGAGGACTTTACGGACACGATTGAGATCGGTGAGTTGCTGCCAGGGGATCTGATCTTTTTCGGTACTCCAGAGCGGACCACCCATGTAGCCCTGCATCTGGACCAGGGGCGCTATATTCACAGTTCGGGTAAAGACCAGGGCCGCAACGGCATTGGCATTGACTCAATTTTTGATCTGAGCAATCCCGTTAGCCAGGCTTACCACATCCAATATCGGTGTTGTGGCCGTATTATGAAGGGCTATGCACCCCAGAAGACACACTGATAGGTAATGTGTTGATACTGTGTGCTAAACCTATATCCAAATACCTGGCTCAAATTCAAAGTCTGGATTTCAAAACCTGGAGTTTTAATGGTGAACACGGTTTAATACTCGTGAACACGGCCCAATTGTTTCACACCGACGTTTTATGCGCTGGTTTCCTATATCTATGGTTAAACGCATCTTTCGCTGGTTCTTATTTGGCGGCATTCTATTTTTCTTGGCCAAAACGCTTAAGGATCATTGGCAAGAAGTTAGAACCCTTGAAATTACTAGCGCTACATTGTCCCTGTTAACCATAGCTTTGGGCATAAGCTTGATTGCTCACATCTGGTCGGGATGGGTCTGGCATTTAATCTTAAAGACCATTGGCCAGCCTCGAGATGGCCGCTGGTCTACAGCGATTTACCTGAAAACTAACATTGCCAAATATTTACCGGGTAATGTGTGGCATTTTTATGGTCGTGTGCTGGCGCTGAAGTCATCAGGGTCGTCCACAGGTGCAGCCATTGTGGGAGTAGTGCTGGAGCCTGTGCTGATGGCGGCAGCAGCTCTAGGATTAGCGGCTATCAGCTTTAGCTTGACCGTCGGAAACCAGTGGCTATTGGTGATTCCTCTGGGGGCTTTGGTGGCCATGCTGGTGGCGATTCATCCCCGTTTTCTTAACCCCCTACTACGTAAGTTGGGCAAAGCAAAAGCTCAGTCCCAGGGCTTAACGGTGATTACCAGTACGCTGCGGATGCAGTCTTATCCATGGCACTCGCTTTTGGGAGAACTGGGGTTTGTCTTCCTCCGGGGCATGGGTTTTATTATGACGATTGTGGCGCTGCAGCAGGGGCTGCAACCCAGTCAGTTTTTCACGATTTTAGGTTCGTTTAGTTTGGCCTGGTTATTGGGCCTGTTAGTGCCTGGTGCTCCCGGTGGGGTGGGTGTGTTTGAAGCAGTTGCGATCGCACTCCTGGGTAATCAGCTACCCAACGGCCTGCTGATCAGCAGTGTCGCCCTCTACCGACTGGTGAGCACCATGGCCGAAGCCCTTGGAGCTGGCCTTATTTGGCTAGAAGAACGGATTGCCGATGTTATGGCACCCATGGCCAATATGAGAAAGCGGCTTTTATTATTGCCACCTGCCAAGGATGACATTTCTTATGAAGCAGATGAGCCAATGTCCGCTTTGCTCGAAACAGATCCGCAGGAGATATCCGAGGTTTCCTATGTAGTCCCTCCTCAGGAACCGTCTTCGTCTGAAGAGACATCCCTCCCAGAAATCACCATGTATGGTGAAGATCCTGACGCTGATGACTTAGAGGGAGATTTTGTCGGTGACGAACTGAGCGAGGACCCTGGGGAAGATGCCCCTGCCCCTGTGGATTTAAACAAGTCAGGTCCCATGCTGCCATCTTTTGTTCCCCAGGCCTTTAAGGGGGAAGGAGAACCTACTTCAAAGTCTTTTTCCCCTAGAAATAGTAGTTATTAGCATTAGTTTTAAGTTCTAAGTTTTGAGTAGGAAGTGATATGGGAAGTTTAGGCTCTTGTCAGTTGTTTTGCAGCAGGCCTGTGACTCGATCAACAATGTAGTTGGCCGTCTGTTCTAAAAACATCAAATCTAAGGTATCGACAGTATCGCTGGCTTGATGGTAGTTGGG
This sequence comes from Adonisia turfae CCMR0081, assembly GCF_011009555.1. Classification (GTDB taxonomy): domain Bacteria; phylum Cyanobacteriota; class Cyanobacteriia; order Phormidesmidales; family Phormidesmidaceae; genus Leptothoe; species Leptothoe turfae. The sequence continues at coordinate 861,302 of NZ_QXHD01000004.1, forward strand.
GTTGCGAAAGTTAGCGGTGTCACTCACCATGACGGCTCCAATGCCTTTTAGCCAGAAGGGGGCATGGTCGCTACGGAATAGATCTGGCATAAAGGGCAGTACTCCGATGGGGACTGGTAATGTGACTGCCTTGAGGGATGAGTCCGATGCAGTGGCGGGCTTAGTCTCAGTTTCAGTGGCAAAGGTCGCTAACAGGTCTGGATGATCGGTATCACCAATCACGCCAATAAAGTCTCCTGTGGATGGTAAATCTTGTTGTTCTAACCCTGGTGGGTAGGTTTGGCAGCCGGTTTCATAACAGGCGTACCCTAGCATTTCTAGAATAACTGCACCCGCTAACCCATCAAGGTTAGCGGCATCATTAACAAATGCATTACTCCCTAACAGACCAGCTCCTTCTGGCTGCAACTCTTCCTGATCAAAAAAGACGACCTGTAGGGTTTTATGGGTGGGGTAGTCGGCAAACAGTCGGGCAATTTCTAACGCGGTGACGACAGCGCTGCCATTGTCGTCTGCGCCGGGGGACCCTGCCACTGAGTCATAGTGTGCGCCGACTAGAATTTTTTGCTCCGGTGTTTGGGTACCTGGGCGAATAACGCTGAGATTAGTGCCTACACTATCGCCAGAGCCGAAGGTTTGGGTGCTGGGTTCGTAGCCGTAGCTTTGGAGTTCTTTGATCAAGTAGGTGCGGGTGCGGGCCAGGGCAATGTTGGTGTAGCGTTCAGCGGCCAGGGTTTGAAGGTGCGATCGCAACCGCCCGCTATCCACCATGAGGCCTTGGGGTTGGGCTTTGGAGGATACCTCATAAAACATAAACATGCCGACGGCTAAGGTCAGTAAGCCTAGCCACAGTCCTACTCGACGCCTAAATTGATTGCCCATAACCTATATCAATTGTGGTTGATGTATCCGATATGGAGATGTTGCCCACTGTAGATAGCGATACTGAAAACCGTCTATCAGCAGCTTATTTCTATTTTATGAAAACGTCATCGAAACTTGGTCAGTCTAACCAGCGCAATGTTGTTTGGCTAGCAGTGGGCTATGGTGGATTATTTTTACTGATTCTGTGGGCCGCTTACACCAATAATTTACCGCTCAAGTTACTGGGGAGAATCCCCTACTACGACAAGATTGGCCATGTGGTGCTTTATGCTCTAGCCAGCTATTTGGGCCATCGAGTGCTAAATCGACGTCACTTCAAAGGCATACGATATTTACCCATTTTCCCAGTGCTGTTTAGCTTGGTGATGACGGCAGAAGAGATTGTGCAAGGCCTATCTCCCTATCGAACACTGGATTCCCTCGATTTGGTGTGCAGTTTAGGCGGTGTCGTGTTGGGCTATTTTCTGGCCCAAGGCCCTGGAAAACGCAGTTAGAGATTTGTTAAAAAGCATATCCATCGTAGGGGTGCACCGCCGTGCGCCCTTCGACATGTACGCTATAAATAACTTTGATAGACGGCGAGAGTTAAGTTTAATCAGGATCTGCATTGCTGCATGGACCCATCGGTGCAAGAATTAGTCCAATGATGCGTCAGCTGGAGTCATCGTGATGGTTGCATCGCAGGATAGTAACGAACAGGTTTTAGCGGCCTTCCAGAAAATTCTTGCAGACCGCAAAAAGCTAGGGTCCCGAATTGCCACAAAAGAGCAGGAAGCTGCAGCTGCCAAAAATGCACAGATGCTGGATGTGGCATCTGCCTATACTGTTGACGGTATTGTTAAAGGCCTAGCCGATCTGCAACTGGAGTTTGGCAGCATTGTAACTGAGCTATCAGAAAAATTAACCGCTGAATCCTTAAAGCTGGGGGAATTGGATCAGGCCATTGAGATCGAAACGCGTCATCTACAAACTCTGAAGCAAATTCGCGTGGTGGCTGACACCCTCCATCTGCTGACCCAAGAGCATCAGGACAAACTCAGAAGCCTTGAGCAAACCGAAACTGAACAGCAAGCGGCTCTGGAAAAAGAAATGACTGAAGTGCGATCGCACTGGGCTAAAGATCAAGCCGATTTTGAGCAGACCGTGCGCGAGCAGACAGAGCGGTTAACCAAAGGACGAGAGCGACAAGAAGCAGACTATCAATATGAACTAGAACGAAAGCAAACCGTTGATGCCAATGAGTTTGACGAGATACGCCGCAATCAAGAGAAAGAATTACAGGATACCGGGCAAGTCAACGACCGGCAGTGGACTGAGCGAGAGAGAATCCTAGAGGAGAATCAGTCCCTTTTAGAGGACTATCAACAGCGTGTAGATGTCTTCTCAGCTGAGCTCAGTGAGCTAGTCGACATAACGAGAGAAAATGCGGCGACTGCCGTACAGCAGAATGCAGACGTGCAAGCCGAACTGCTGGAGAAGGAGTGGGAAGCCACCAAACAGGGCTACGAGTTTACCATTCAATCACTGGAACAGAAAATTCAAGAACAAACTCAGCAAATTGAAAGCATCAATACTCAATTGCAAGAGACCATGCAGCAGTCCCACACGCTGACTATAAAAGCGTTTGAAAAATCTTCCACGGCTGATTCTCAAGAAAGAGGAGGTTAGCATGACCGATATACCAACGAATAGAAATACAAAAGCGCAGATTCTAGACGCTTATAATGAATTGCTCAAAGAACGAAATAAGCTAGAAAAGCAGCTCGACAAACTACAGCAAGAGCCAAAGGCAAGTCCCACAACCGTTGTAGAGACAAAACCCTCTGAACCTGTGAAAAAAATGAGCCAGCAGCCCGTCGATCAACCACAGGACAAAATGACCGCTACCATCAACACCCTGGCTGGGTTACACGCGGGATTTGGTAGTGCCGTCAGTGAGCTGTCCGAAAAGCTGACTTCGAAAGCGGCTCAACTACAGGCTCTCCGGTTAGCCGTTGCCGAGGAACTGGCGCAACTGGAGGCTTTGCACAATTTAGATGATATCCAAGCCGATACCCTGGATACCCTAATCCAAACCTGTGAAGACAACAGTAAAGCCTTTGAATCCGACTTTAATCAAAGGAGTGACACCCTCGAAAATGAACTACAGGACCTGAAACAGTCCTGGGCAAAGGAGCAGGAGGAGCATAAGCGTTCTGTGAAAGAGCGTGATGAAGAACAGCAGAAAACCAGTCAGCGGGAGGCTGAAGAGTACGACTATACTCTCAATCTCCAGCGTAGTTTGGCGCAGACGGAATACGATCAGGCTCAAGAGGAACGTTATAGGGAATTAGCAGAGGCTAAGCAGACCCTGGAGGAACAGTGGGCTGAACGGGAAAAAGCCATTGCTCTTCAAGAACAACAATTTGCTGAGCTAAAGGCCCAAGTCGAAGCCTTTGAGAAAGAAAAAGCAACGGCCATCAAGCAGGCCAAGGCAGAAGGAGAACAAACAGCCGGTGCCCAGACAAAAATAGCAGTGGATCTGCGCAATAAGGAATTGGATGGCTTTAAGCGTGTGTATGAACTGAGGATTCAGGCCCTGGAACAAACGATCACGACCAGTGAGGAACGGATTCAGACCTTATCGAAACAGCTGGCGGCAGCCCTAAAACAAGTTCAGGATTTGGCAGTGAAAGCCATTGAAGGCGCATCAACTATTCAATCCTTTGAGGCGTTTAAGTCCCTGGCAATGGAACAGGCCAAAACCCAAATGAAAGGGAAATAGTCTAGTCGGTAGCGGCACATTTTGCGAATGCGGCAGCATCCTTGTATTTCCCTGGTTGCATCATTCTGACGTGGAGTAGCTCGCCTGTAAAAATGGATAGATACACCTATTGATATTGATAAGTTTTTGTTCGTACAAGGGAACCTTAAACCTGAGCTAATTCCCCATCATCCCCGCAGTCAGGGCCATTCCTATGCAGGTTTCTAGGAATTTTGCATTTCTCAAGGTTCATAGCTTAGCGCTTGTCAGGCTGGGTACGCTAGCTGAAAATTATTTTGCAAACGATCCGAACACCTGTCTGATTAAGCTGCGTCAGTTTGGGGAGCAACTGGCTCAGTTGATAGCTGCTACGGTTGGTCTCTATGAAGACCCCGATGAAAGCCAATTTGAACTCCTGCGGCGGTTAGAGAATCGTGGAGCAATTACGGGACAAACCACCCAACTGTTTCATGAAATTCGGAAGGTGGGTAATCGGGCTACCCACGGTAGCTATGGCGAACATGGGGCCGCACTGAGCCATCTGAAATACGCTCGGTAGCTTAGGCATCTGGTTTCATCGCTTAATTGATGCGCAATTGCGCGAGGCGGGTTGGGAGGTTGATACGGAAACATTGACCTATGGCAATGGCACTCGTCCCCAGAAAGGGAAAAATCTAGCCATTGCTGAATGGCCCACTGCCGGTGGACGGGCTGATTATATTTTATTTGTGGGGTTGGATGCGATCGCAGCCGTCGAAGCCAAACGTAAAAGTAAAGATGTATCTGGGGCAGTAGACCAGGCCAAGCGCTATAGCCGGGGATTCCAGACAGCCCCACCCGGTGGTCCCTGGAGAGACTACAAGCTGCCGTTTGTATTTGCCACCAATGGCCGAGAGTTTTTGCCCCAACTTGAAACTAAGAGCGGCATCTGGTTTTGTGATGTTCGGCGTCCAGAAAACCTGCGCCGTCCCTTACGCAGTTGGTATAGCCCAGCTGGTTTGCTCGATACCCTAGCCCAGGATATCGATCAGGCCCAGACGCAACTGGCTCAGGAGCAATTTAACTACGGCTTTGACCTACCAGCATATTTATCGTAGTTTGAAGCCTGGAGGGCGGGCAGCGGTGGTACTGCCGGATAATGTGCTGTTTGAGGCGGGGCAGGGGCAAAAGATTCGGGCTGACCTGATGAATAAGTGTAATCTCCATACGATTTTGCGATTGCCCACGGGGATTTTTTACTCACCAGGGGTAAAAACAAATGTGTTGTTCTTTCAGCGAGGTAAGACAGAGAAGGGTAATACGGAAACGGTGTGGGTATACGATCTGCGGACGAATATGCCCAGCTTTGGTAAACGGAACCCATTGACACGGAAGCATTTTGAGGAGTTTGAAACCTGTTACGGGGAGGATGCGAATGGGGGGAGTTCCCGGAGCGATCAAGGAGAAGAGGGGCGGTTTCGGTGCTTTAGCCGAGAGTTTATTCGGGAGCGGGGGGAGAATTTAGATATTTCCTGGCTGCGGGATGAGAGTTTGCAACCGGCGGAGGATTTGCCAGAGCCGGATGAGATTGCGTCAGCGATAATGGAGAAGTTACGGGTAGCGATGACGGAAATGGAAGCATTGAGCGCGTTGCTGGAGGAGTAAACGATGCCTAAACTATTGGATAAAGATGCCAGCTACACGTTTCGTTCGTATTTTGAGCTGCCTTACGATACGGATGAGGTGTTGGCAGAATTTGGCTATAGCTATACTCAAAAACGGTTGAGTCTACCCAAAACCGATAAGACATTATCTGGTCTCGATCAGCTTAAGACCCAAATTGAGGAAACGCTGCCCTATGTACAACTCACCAGTGAAAGTGCCAAGCGTGAGGTATTGGTCGCCCCTGTTTTGACGCGCGTTGCCACACTTTGTCACCAGGTTTTGCGATTCGAGTATTCATTAAAGGTTAGTAATTGGTTACAGGGTAATTTAGATTATCTAATTCGTGCGCAACATCAGGTGATTGTGGTTGAGGCAAAGCGGGATGATCTTACCCGAGGGTTTACGCAACTGGCGGTGGAGATGATTGCTTTGGCGATGGTGGATGATGCGCCGTCAACGATTTATGGGGCGGTAACGATGGGGAATCTATGGATTTTTGGGGTGTTGGATCAACAGAAGAAATTAATCACTCAGGATATTGGGGGATATCAGGTGCCGGATGATGTGGAGGATTTGGTGCGGGTATTGGTGGGGATTTTGGTGGGGTGATGGGGGACTATGTTGGTGGACCGTGTTTACCCTGCATGGGGCGGTTGGTAATGGCGTTAGGTGTTGCGGGGCTGGCACAAGGCACAGCCCCTACGAAATGATCTATTTTGAATGGGGTTAATAAATTTGAACTTGGTATCGACATCGACATCGACTCGTAACCTTTACCCTGACCTAACCGTAACTCTCACCTCACCTGAATTGTTGCGATGAAGGACAACTTACTGTCGGGGGGTGTGGGGGAGTTAGGCCCCCACGAACAGGAGGGTTTCAGGGAGGAAAGCCCTGAGCAACTCTTATCGCGATTAGGCAGTTTTCAACCATTGTTGCTTGAGAGAATGGAGGATTTTTTGAGTAGCCCTGAATTAGAGCATATTCCGCCATCTTGGCAATGGAGCACATTATCTGAAATCGCTGCTATTAAAGGCGGTTTAACAAAAGGAAAGAAACGGAAAGAAACTGATAAACTTTTGACGGTTCCATATCTACGTGTCGCTAATGTCCAAAGAGGTTTTTTGGATTTAGAAGAGATCCGTTATATTCAGGCAACTGAGGATGAACTGAATCAGCTAAAACTAATTTCAGGAGATATCCTTTTTACTGAAGGTGGTGATAGAGATAAATTAGGACGAGGATGGATTTGGGCAGGAGAAATTAAGGAATGCATTCATCAGAACCATGTTTTTCGTGCAAGATTATATCTACAAGAATTATCACCTAAGTTAATCTCTCTATACTCAAATAGTTTTGGTCAAAAATACTTTCTTGGGGTTGGAAAGCAGACTACCAATTTAGCTTCGATTAACCTGACAAAACTTTCGAATCTGCCCATTCCCATTCCCCCCCTCAACGAGCAACACCGCATCGTCACCAAAATCGAAGCCCTAACCACCCGCAGTCGCAAAGCCCGCGCAGCCCTCGACGCCATCCCCCCATTGCTGGACCAGTTTCGGCAGTCCGTCCTCGCCGACGCATTTCGGGGTGACCTGACGGCAGATTGGCGGGCACAGAATCCCGATGTGGAACCTGCGGGAAAGTTGTTGTAGCGGATACGCGCGGAGCGACGGATACGATGGGAAGCAGCTGAACTGGAGAAGATGAAGGCGAGGGTAAGCTTCCGAAGAATGATAAGTGGAAGGAGAAGTATAAGGATGTGGGCGTGATTGATAAAAGTATCCTTACTCGACTTCCTCAACTACCTGATAAATGGTGTTGGACAACATGGGAGTCAATTCTCGCGTATGACGACCGAGCATTTAAACGTGGACCATTTGGTAGCGCGTTAAAGAAATCTATCTTTGTTTCTTCAGGATACAAAGTGTACGAACAATATTGCCCAATTAATGACGATTGCTCATATGTCCGTTATTACATCACTCCGCAAAAGTTTGAAGAGCTAAAGGAATTCGCTGTCAAAGCAGGTGATTTCTTAATAAGTTGTTCGGGAGTTTCACTTGGCAGAATAACTCAGGTTCCCCAGGATTTTGAGGAAGGTGTTATTAATCAAGCATTATTACGTGTTCGTCTGCATAATGATGTCATTGATGATCAGTTTTTTACGTGGCTGTTTAGATCTCCAATTTTTCAAAAGCAGATATTTAATAATGCAACAGGTTCTGCGATCTCAAATGTTAAGGGAGTCAAAGAATTAAAGGCTATGTTCGTTCCTATTCCTCCTTTGGAAGAACAGCCTGTGATTGTTGAGAAGCTTTTATGTCAATCAAATGGAGGAGACATTATTGCAGAAGAATTACAAGAATCTCAAAAATCTCTCAGTTACCTCGACCAATCCATCCTCGCCAAAACCTTCCGAGGCCAACTCGTTCCCCAAGACCCCAACGACGAACCCGCCAGCGTGCTGCTAGAGCGTATTCGGGTGGAGCGAGAGAAAGTGGGGAAGAAGAAGGGGAAAGGGAGAGGGAAAAGAGTGAAGGGATTAGGGGAGTAGGAGAGCAAGCCGGAATGTTTCACGTTCACCAGAGAAAATTTGTAAGACTTACCACTTCGTTCATACCAATAGAAACATGATCGGAGGGAGCCAAAACCGGCTGCTTGGGGCCCCTCCGAGTTCCCCAAACCCCCATGGCTAGGGCCGGGAGGCCGCCCTAGGACCCCGCCTACTGGGTTGTCCCCAATTGCATTAAAGTAGGGGTTACGGCGGGGTCGATTAATCAGGTTATCGCATTGTTGTTTGGTCCATATTCAAGTAGAGTATGCCTTTGCTCGAATAGGCTTTCAATGCCTTCAGATTTTCTGTTCAGAAAATGAAACAGCCCTGGGGAAGCAGGGGCGGAGATGTCTTTAAAGATCTTCCAAATACAGTGTTTTGAACTCTTCTGCCGCCTGGGGTTGAATTTGCTTTAAAGCCTTAATCAAACTAATGACCGTTTCAGAACTAGGATCCCGCACCTCATTGGCCCAACGATAAACATTAGATGCACCGATCCCCATAACGGCAGCCAATCGCCCCTGGCTAATGCCGTGGCTCTCCATTACCACTTTAAGTACCTTACCCGCTCTGCCCATGCCTTTGATCCTTACAAAGGCTGCGACATTTCGTATACAGTCCAATTGGACTGTGATATCCTGATTTAGTCCAATTGGACTGTGCCTATTTTAAGGATAGGCATTGCCTTTATCGCTGAATCCTTTTCTATGGAAACCCAAGCCTTTGTGACACTCCCTCAGCCTGGTGTCACGCCTGAATCTGCGCTCCAGGTTTAGGCACCGCATAAAGCTGACCGGGAGCCGGTAAAAATCTTGATTATCGGTTCCGAAGCTGCCGTCAACACCATCATCCATAGCCTGCACCACCACCGCTTTGCCGAACCGTTTGAGTGGACCCCATTTTTACCCACGGATCGTCCGATTCAGATTCAGGCCGGGGAGGCGTTGCGATCGCTAGTAAAATATCTGCCCCGTTCGTAAACTGCTGCTGTGGGCAGAGCCAACACCCTACGCTCCAGGCAGAGCCTATACCCAACGGGTCAATACAATAGTAAAGTCCTGCAACTAGGAGACCGAAATTCTAAAGCAAGGGCCATGAAGCTGGAAGGCGAACTGATTATCCCCGAAGCCAAGATGAATGAGTCCACCGTCAAACTCTATGACCGCATCTCCCTGAACCGCGACTTTCCTGAGTACAACCTCAAACAGGGCGATGTGGCCACTTTTATCGACACGGTTCCCGATCCCGAGGGTATCGAAGAAGGTTATATTCTCGAAGTCTTTAATGCCCTAGGCGAATCGATTGATGTCGTGACTGTACCCAAGTCCGCCGTGGAACCATCACACCCTAATGAAATCCTTTCGGTGCGTAACCTGGTTCAGGTTTGATTTGCTCAATCCAGAGCTAGAGCTATCCCAACCACCTGTCCCTGGTCTTGCCACGGCTATACAACGCCGCTTTGCAAATATTTTTGAATAGACCCCATTTTGACCCACGGATCGTCCGATTCAGATTCAGGTGGGGGAGATGGTGCGATCGCTAGTGAAATACCTGCCACGTTAGTAAACTTCTTGCTAGTGGCAGAGCCACCACCTACGCTCCAGGCAGAGCCTGGGAGCAAGTTACATGAGAAACACATTATGCAAGGCGAAATCGACCAATACGGCTTCGAACGCATCCAACTCACCAGCCTGATCGCCCTCAACCAGTTAATTGCCGAGCGCTTTGACCTCCCCCCACGTCCCTACACCACCGATCTCCGTGCCGCTCTGGAACTCGTCATCTGGGCCTTAGACCACGACGACTTTCCCTACTTCGCCATCTTCAAATCCGCTGACGAAGCTTTTCCCAGTAAACCCTTTGGCGTTGGCTTTGCTCGCAAAATGTGGCGGTATGCTGAAACTGGTGCCCTAGCCATCTGTCTAGATGCCCTCTATCAACTCAAACAAATAGAAGTAGACCTTAAACTCGATGAAGCAGAATAGCCCATCACGATTAATCCCATGACTTGACATCACGGCTGAAGCACCCGTAATTTGCTCAGTATTCACCGCACTACTCTGGCCCCAAGCATTTCCATGAAACTCGATCCTGCTGACGTACAGCTCTTCTTTGATTTGATGCTGCCCTTGCAATGGTACGTTAGCCAGCAAGCAAAACTATTACCCGACATTAAGACCTTTAAAGCCTACACAGACAGCTCCATGGATGACAAAATAATTGTCAGAGATTATCTCTTTGACCATCCTGAGCTAATTGATCAATTCATCCAAGACAATCCAAACAATCTGGAGGCGGATAAACTCAGCCTCATCGACCCATGGAAAAACTTTATTCATGGCGACTTTTTTATTGAACGGCTGCTCAAAAAATACAGCATTTTTATAGACGATAAAGAAAACGTCTACGCCGTGCTAGGTCTCATGGAAGGTTTGGATGCCTTTATGGACAAGCGGGATTTACCAGTGCGAGTACAAACCATTCTGTTGCCCTTTAAAGGCAAGATTATCTATGATGGTTTCTTCCGCTGGTACAACATCTTCTTTGGTGGCGGCATCAAATCATCCCTCAAACAAACTTACCTGATTGCCAAAGATAACAACGCCATTATTGACACCCTTGAACCAGACGCCATACCGACCGAGAAGAAGGGTAAAAAGGTTCGTAAACAATCCACTGATCAAGACTGGGGACCACTCCTAGATGAACTGGCCGAAAAAGCTAAAAAGCTACGGGGTGGCGGCGGACAGCCCGCTACCTACAGCCCTATTTTTAGCCTGGTGCGTACCAGTATTGAACTGGCCCAACTGGCCACCGCTGATTCACCTGATATCGATAAACTGTTCAAAAAGGGAGCCCGACTCGATACGCTGCTACAACAAGTGGAGAAGGCCCTGCTGAGAAATGTATAACCGATTTATACTGCCCACTGATCATTGGAGGTGCGATCATAAGTGGCAAGGCCACCACCACTACTCGCTCCAGGCAGAACCTTGGGAATGAGTTAACTTACCTCACCACGACTCTCTTCAGAAGTCTCAAACTCAATCCCTTCATATAAATCAGCCAGGGCAATCTCAACGGGTACCGACACCAGCTCAAAGGACGCATTTAATCCTTGATACTCTGTCAATAGCCATTGATGCTCAGATTGTTTTACGTGATGTTCCACAAAAGGACGATACTGGTCAATCAACACATAATCCTGAAATGTCTCAATGGTGCGATAGTGAACAAACTTATCGCCGCGATCATAGTTTTGAGTGGATCGTGAGAGAGTTTTAGCAATCAAGATCGGATTAATAACCGTATCCTTACGTCCTGGTTTCAGCCCAAGTGGATCCGCAACCACCATCACATCTGGATACGTGTATAGATCAATCACTGGAATCCATAATCGCTGATCCGTCACAAACACCGTATAAGGTTTCTTCCGTAAGCCAAACCACAGTAGCGCATTCAACGCACTCGATAGTTTATTATGCGCAGGTGTACCCCCTGCCATTTCTACAATTTCTCCAGCCTGATATTCATGGCGCAGCTCAGACTCCACTTCTAAAGCCAGGTACTCTTCAGCTGTGTAGGTCTTCGGTTTAGATGTGGCAATCGTCATCGCTTTGCCCCCGTGTGCTAGCTCAAATGTAAGTTAAACCGATAATTTTAGCTATTCACTAAAATCCTTTACCCTTCTTTTTCTTTTTTGCCCCTTTACCTTTCTTACCCAATGCCTTGACCTCTTGCAATGGTGACTTACGAGGCTTTACAGGCTTAAGGGGCTTTACAGGTGCTGGAGGCTCAGCAGGCGCTTTACCAACGGAAGACGGTTTCTGCTCAGCTTGATTCGGTGTCATTTTCCCAGCCACATCTGAGAACATAGCCCCCCAGTCGCTTTTTTCAGAAGGCTCAGTGCTCAACGGTTCAGATTCATTAAACGTGTCAGTAAACCGTTTAGCCTCCGCCTCAAAGTCTGCCTCCGTTTGACAGTCTGGCTTACCCCAACGATGGATAAAGCTATACTGCCAGAGAGGTCCCGGCCAATGCTTTAGCAATGTTCCTTTGTGATTAGTTGCCACCTGAATGGCCGACTCATAAACCGAGTCCGTAATCACCCCTGCCGTGCGCAAAAAGTCATATACATGGGGAATTCCCCACAGCGTTGCAAATCCCTTCGATTGGCGGGAAGACAAAAAGCCACCAATCAGCTGGCTGACATAGCGATCCAGATTCTTTGCATTAATGCTAAAGAAAAGGTCTGAATGGGAGAGTTGTTTTTTAGACAGATCCCGTTCTTCTAAAGCACTCATGACTGCTGACCAAATCGCCTGACTACAGACAAAACTCAACTGATGCTGATTCGCCATGTGGATATTGAATCGCAGCGATAATTGAGGAAAGACTGCGCTAAGCTTCTTTTGAAATAACGCTATGATTTCAGGCCCATCCAGCACCTGGCCAGATAGGTTTTGGGAAATTTCCTGTTGTATTTCCGGTGTCTTTTCAAAGTCAAAGAGTTTAGCATCCTTTCCCCAAGCCTCCCAATCAACTGACTGGCCTTGCTGAACTTGCCGATAGGCTTGCTCCAACAAATCAGCAATGACAACTGTACCAAACGTATCTGATGAGCCTCCTATCAAGTCTCTGGAGGTGGCGACAGGCGTATACACAGCACGGCTTACCTCAACCGCCTGATCTCGGGCATCATAAAAGCGCAGATCATCCATCATAGGCAAAAGAAAATCGATGCTTTTAACTGGGTTTTGCTGATAGCGAGCCAGTTCTGAGGCGATTAACTCTAACTCTCGGTTAAAAAGCGCTACTCGAATGGGGAAATTGTCAAAATAATAGAATGCTTTCTGGTATAGCTCAGGCTGTTGCTGCTGAAAGATTTCTGTAAAGGCTAATGCCTCCTCAATTAAGTTGTTTCCCTCCAAGTCACATTGCACATCTATCAGCAAGGAAGCAATATCTTCCTTTTCCGCAAACGTTAGCGGAATGGGTTTAGAAATAGCCTCTAGCAAAAGCTGGTGCTGCTCCTGGGGAGACGCCTCACTAAAGTGTTCGTACCATTGATCGAAATCTTCTATAAATAGAGACATAGCAAGCTGATAGCAGGTGAGCCTTGGCCACATGCTATCGCGATCCTTATATGTTCCTGTAGCTACACCTTAATGTTTTAATACAGAGCAATAATGATCACGGTAGGTCAAGTACAGGTGCACTTCAGATGGCGAAGGTCAAAAAGTCGGAAAACGTACCCAAGGCCATGCAGGCCAAGTTCGACAGCATTGTGACCATTACCGACGAGTTTGCCAAACAATATCTGAATGATGAATATGCTCAGTTCATTCGCTATGCCGTTGCAGCCCTATGTCGTAAACGACCATCGCCGTTAGCCAAGGGGCGCGATAAAACCTGGGCCTGTGGCATTACCCACGCCATCGGTATGGTCAACTTTTTGTTTGATCCGTCCCAAGACCCACATATCAGTGCCAAGGAGTTATATCAAGCCTTTGGAGTAAGCAGCAGTACTGGACAAGCCAAGTCAAAACTGGTGCGCGATATCCTCAACACCCATCAAATGGATCCTGATTGGTGTCTATCTAGCAAGTTAGACGACAACCTCATGGCCTGGATGATTTCGGTGAATGGATTTATGGTAGATGCCCGCTCAATGCCCAGACATATTCAAGAAGAAGCATTTGCTAAAGGCTTGATTCCCTATCTTCCTGACAGTGAAGAGGAGGCTCAGGTAGATGCCTCAATGCCAATCCATAGTAAAACAGAAGCAACGAAGCAATCTGATGAAACATTGTTTGTTTTATATGTCGTTATCATTGCTGGGCCAGTAACAGACGAGTTTATAGAAGAAAATCCTGAGATCTCGCGCACCATTGAAATTAAGGGCAGTCATACACTTAAAGATCTCCATAGGCTCCTGTTTAGTGCCTTCGATCGAGAAGAAGAACATCTCTATGAATTTCAGTTAGGGGGACGGGGACCCAATGACCCTAATGCAACCAGGTATGGGGTGCCAATGCCTGGTGACCCCAGTTCTGTCAACGATGTTGCTAAAGCTAAACTAGCCTCGTTAGGGTTATCTCAAGGAGACTTCTTTGGCTACTGGTTTGATTTTGGGGATGACTGGTGGCATCAGATTGCGGTGATGGATATTAAAGAGAAAGCACCTAAAGGGAAATATCCCAAAGTGACCGCAAGAGTTGGTGCTAGCCCACCCCAATATGCAGAATTTGATTGAGATCAAGGTATGAAGCCTCACAGAGAATTAATCGGGTTGGATTAATATCTCCTAATCGTTGTTTTGTATCAGATTATTGCTTGATTTCTCTATCCTATTGGCCCAAGGGTGCTACCACGTATACTACTGAGGAAGGTGTCATATAAATTGGGATAAAATCATCAGTGTTTCCTAAATACCTCCAATATTGGCGCAAAATAGGGCTAATTCCCACCCTTGCTTTTAGCCTTTTCTGCATTACCTCAAAACTGCCCCAAGCCAGTGTCTTAGCAGAAACGTCAGGTGCTACAACTGCCACCTTTGACCTCAATGCTGATCTGCAAGAGCAAGCGGAATTTTATAATCTGCCCTACCCCTCAGACTTTCGTCTCGATGAAAATGGACAACCTGATCTGTCAGGGTTTCCTGTTTTCTCAAAACATGGTGTTGGTCTATTTAAGCGCCTAAAAAGCATCGCTAGCGATCGCCCTGGATTTCCTACCACTGCTGCAGGCTATTTTCGTTTTAATCAACCCCTCGCACCCCTCAATATTGATGACCTGATCCCAGCTGACAGCGATTCTCCTATTCTCTTGATCGATATCGATCGCAACTCGCCAGAACGGGGTCGCCTGTTTCCCATCGTTGCCACCACTCCAGAACCTGATCCCTATTACGTGCCTGAATATTTACTAGCAGTCTCTCCCTATCCGGGCATTGTGCTTAAACCCAATCGCCGGTATGCCTATGTGGTGCAAGATTCCCTAAAGGATATTAACGGCCAAGCGCTAAAGACCACCGACATCTTTGCCCAACTGAGAACAGGTAATATTCCTCAAGGGCAAATGAGACGCAAGTTCCTGGCCTACGTTCTCTATCAGCCTCTGTGGGAAACGCTTGACCAATTAGGTGTTGATCGAGAGAGCGTAGTGGTTGCCACGGTGTTTACCACGGGTGATGTGGTGGCTGACATGGCCAACCTTTCTAATCAAGTCTTAGAGCAGTACCGTCCTGATGTGCGCTCATTCGCGTATGATCCCAATCACGTTATCTCGGATCTTGACTACTGCAAATTTACCGCCAGGATAAAACTACCCCAATTCCAAAAAGGCTTTCCACCCTACTTCTTTTCTGAAGAGCAAGAAGGTCTGTTTGTGTTTGATGCCAGTGGCGACCTAAAACGCCAACGTTATCAAACTGTTCCTTTGGTAATTACGTTGCCAAAAACGCCGATGCCGCCAGAGGGCTATCCATTGGTCGCTTACTACCACGGGACTGCTGGGCTGAGTACCCAAGTGGTCGATCGAGGACCCGTCCCCAGACCTGAAGTCCATCGATTGCTGAATCAAAGACCAGTACCGGAACTGAATCGATTGCCCGATCGAGGACCGGCCGATGTAGTGGGTCGTCATGGGTTTGCCTCAGTGGGCAGTGCGTTACCGCTGAATCCAGAACGTCTTGATAATGTTTCAGCGGTTGTTTTTTCTGAGTTGTTGGATGGTCGTATATATTTGAATCCGGTTAATCTCTCTGCCTATCGCGATACCTTTCGCCAGGGAGTGATTGAGCAACGTCTTTTGCTGTCAGCTTTGGAGCGTTTACAGATTCCAGCCGAAGCACTAGCAGGTTGTGAAGGTCCCTCGTTACCTATGGGAGAAACTCATTTTCGTTTACAAACGGATTCAGTCATTGCTTTGGGGCAATCGCAAGGGGCCCAATATGCCGTGATGATGGCAGCGGTTGAGCCAAAAATCAAAGCTGTTGTTCCCACTGGCTCAGGAGGCTTTTGGGCTTTATTGTTTTCCATCTTGACGAATTCTGATCAACGTCAGGAGGCTTTAGCAAGATCTTTGCCTGATTATTGCCAAGAGCTCTTGTCGAAAGGTTTGCCTGAAGAAGAATTACCAGGTGATTGCACAGTAGATGACTTTCGAGAGATTGGCAGACTATTAGGGCAGGTGCTCGAACGCTCGGAACCGCTAAACCATTTGTACCCGGCGTTGCGTTTACTACAAAGTTCTTGGGAGCCGGTAGAGCCCATGGTATATATGCCTCGGATTGCTAGACGACCATTGCCTGATCATCCGGTGAGATCGATCTATCAACCTGTTGGGCAGTTCGATAGTGATTTCCCTGAAGACGTCTTCAATGCAATGGCGCTGGCGAGTGGTGTTCAACAGGCGGGACCTACACTTTGGCCTGGAATGCAAGCATCTTTAGCATTAGAGGGATTCGATGGAATCTTGTCCTATCCGGTTTCTGACAATTTGATCAGTGAAACAGGCGTTCCTTACACTGGGATTGTGGTGCAATATGAGGGAGATGGTATTAAAAACTCCCACACTATTTTTTCTCAAAGTCTCAGTGTGAAATACCAATATGGTTGTTTTATGGAGAGCATTCAGGAACAGGAGTCAGCTACTATACTGGCTCCCCGAGCATTCTTGCCTCCTTGTTTGTTTCCATCCATATGGCCATTGCCTTAGTGCCATGGCATAGTGTCACGTCTATGAAAAGATGCAATATTTTGTTTTATGAGGTGTAGAGGATGTCTTCAAAGATGGCGAGCTTGGGTGCTGAGTCAATCATTTCCATTGAACTCAACTATTGTTATTTAGCTTAATTCAGAGAATTAAAGCGTTACCCTAATCAGAGATAGGCGATCAGTCGATTAGGAAGGAGCTATGTACGGAATTGTAGGTGTTGAGGAAATATCAGCTCCGGACTTTGCCCAGCGGCTGGCAGAGGATGGGTTACAGCTGGTAGATGTTCGAGAACCAGAGGAAGTTGCGATCGCACACCTCTCCAACTTTATCTATTTGCCTCTGAGCCAATACGCTGACTGGGCCGATCAAATCTTTACCCATTTAGATCCCAGTCTTGAAACCATTGTCATGTGCCACCATGGCATTCGTTCAGCCCAAATGTGTCAGTGGTTACAGCGTCAAGGGTTTGAGCGCACCAAAAACCTGTCTGGTGGTATCGATGCCTACTCTCGCCTAGTAGATAATACCGTTCCCCGTTATTGATGACTTAGAGGGGCTGCCTCTGGTAATTTGGTAAATCTAAGATTGAGTTGAGAGTCTATGTTTGGCCAGCTACTGCTAGGGCACTAGCTCCACTCACTGCTCACCACTCAAAAATTCCATGCTTAGCCAGCTTCAAACCCTTGTCCGTGAAGTTGATGGACGTTATGCCACCGACACAGAGCTAATGTTTTTGCAAAATTACCTGCAAACGGCTCGTCTACGGTTTAGTGCCTATCAAAAAATTCAGAAAGCCGAGACCGCTATCATTCAACAGGTCAAACAAAAACTAAAGGCTACTGACCCTCAACTGCTCCGGCGGGGCAAAGTTGATCTCAGCGCTAAGTGGCAGCGGGATGCTGTGATCGGGTTTCGCTACTGTGCCCATGCGCTACTAGTAGCTGACGAAGAAGGATTAGAGGAGCGTCTTTTGCTGTGGTTTCAGTCCATCATACGTTCCTTTAAGGCCCAGCAAAGCTGCGACATTACCTACAAAATTATGCAGGATGTAGTGCGTCAGCATCTAACGCCGCAAGAAGCAGAGCTATTTTGTCCAATTTTGGCCCAGGCTAGACTTTTGCTAGGGCAATAGCGTTACCCTGAAGGTACGCTCATGTATCGCAGGTCTTATGGATATTCCATCGGTTGGCGCCCACAAGTTGCGTCAGCAATATCCCAATAAACACAATTACTATAAGTTTGCCGATTTTTTCCAGTTCAATGCATCTAAGGGCACTATTTCTGACTGGCATGGCAGCCGTAATATCCTGACAAGTGAAGATTTCATCATTGGTTTGTTAGAGGGCTTGGAAGAAGAAGTGGGAGCCGCTTCAGCCGCTGTGATGTACTCCATTGGTTTGGAATGGGGTAAACAAGACTCATTATTTTTTGACCAGTGGTTTGAGCGGGAGTACAACGTTAGTCCCCAGCAGGCTAACCTTATGTTTCTATTAGAAACCTGGTGGTGGCCTTTTACGGCCCAAGGTTGGGGCCGTTGGGAAATTGACATGGCCGATCGCACCCAGGGGTTTATGTTCATTAACCTCTTTGACTCAGCCGTTGCACGCACTTTGGGGGATGTGGGTAAACCCGTCTGCTATCTGTATGCAGGACTGTATGCTGGCTTTTTTACTGAAATGGTACGTAAACAGCTTAGCTGCATTGAAATTCAGTGCTATTCCATGGGGGAAACCTACTGTAAGTTCTTATTGGGGGCCCGAGAACGAATTGATGCGGCGGCGTTTTGGCTAAATGAAGGGGCGACAGCTAGCGATATTCAAAACCGGCTGCGTTCCGGAGATTCATTGTGATGGCTAACGATGTAATCAAGTCTAAAGTGAGCAGTCAGCCCCTGGAACTTATCTCAGTTGGGGAGTTTTTTCAGCAAATCAACTGGTATGGCAGGACAATGCCTGGTATGGATGAGGCAGACCTGGCGAATACTCCCTATGAAACGGTTGGGCAATTTTTTGCTACATTTCCTTGGCAGGGAGCAGGGGGGGCTACGACTGCTGACGATTGGGATGCAGTGAAAGATGATGAGACTGCCCCCATTGAACAAGCTACTCTCACGCTAGAAGACCTATCGGCGCTATTTTAGGTCTGTCGGTTATTTTGAACACGCTAGTTTTGAATAAAATTGCCCTCTAGCATCACCATGACAACGCCTCCTAGCCAGCACATTTTGCGACAGATTGAGCTTCAACCAGATAAGAGCTATCTGACACCTCAGGAGTTGAGTAGTCTGGGCCGGTATGTTGGCAGCTTAACGGACCGTGTCCGCGCATATCGCCAGCTGCGTGAGTGGGAGGTTAACCTGATTCAAGAACTGGTGGATCGGCTGCCGACCGAGCTGAAGGAAAATACTAGGGCACTGGAACAAAGTATCAAACAAACGATCTTGATCCTGCGCTATGCCGCTTTAGGCATGCTGGTGGATGACGTACATCTAGGGCGACGTCGCTTAGAGGGATGGTTGCCAACGATGGTGATGGTTTATCAGACCCAATCAATCGATGTATTGCTGCAAAAATCCCTCAATCAACAGCTGCCCAGGCTATTAACTGACTCCCAGTTTGCTTTACTACAACCAGCCCTAGAGTCAGCACAACAGCTCTTAAAAGATGCCGTAAAAGAAGAGGGGGCAGAATAGAATTTCCATTCTAAAAAACTTGCCGATGATAAAATTTCTCCACGTAAGCGTAGTTTCAGTACGAGAACCTTTGAGGGACTCATTGTAATGGTATTAGTCGCCGATTTACTTGCAGACACTAATCTGACGTCCAACTACTTTGCCAGTGATGTCTATGTGCATGGCAGCCTAGATCTGGGGTTATTGGAGAATCGTCGTGGTGATCGGCTACTGGCTTTACCAGAAACCCTGATTCGGGCAATTTATTCAGGGTTAGATAATGAAACTGGTCAGGCCTCAATGTTGGTGTTATATAACTGTGGGCGCTGGTGGGGGAAAAATTTTTACACACGCTTTTGCGAAGAGCTAACTGATTACCACAATCGTTCGATATCCAGTTTGTCAATGTCTGAGTTTATACAGGCTTTGCAGCAGTGTTGGGTGACCCATGGTTGGGGGCAAATCAGTTTGGATAATACCTATAAACCTGACGGATTTTTGGTGGTAAAAATCCGCGCATCGGCTTTTATTGACTATGCTCCTCAGTTAGAAAGACCTGTAGGATTTCTAGAGATGGGCGCATTACAAGCATTTTTCAGTGAATTGAGTGAGCAAACGTTGCACTGTGTACAAACAGCTTGCGAGTCATTGGGGGCTGAAGAAAATTGTTTTGTTCTGGGTGTCGAAGAGCGATTGGCCCTGGCAGAGGCAGGTGTAGAACAAGGGCTTTCCCACGCTGAAATTATGAGCTTACTGGTGGGCCAGGGAGCTTAGTCGCGTGCCAACGGATTGATAACGGGATTTAGTGAACATGAGCCATCAGCGGTCTAGCTATCGCCTGTTGGGGCTGGTCGGCAACGGTCAGTTTGGGCGTGTGTATTGCGGTGTGCATCGCAAGACCGGGCAACTGGTCGCCATTAAGTATTTACATCGTCATAGCTTATCAACCCATGCGTTTTTGCGAGAGCTTCACTGCTTATTGAGTTTGTCGCATCCCCATATAGTTGCCTGTCACGCTTTAGAGCATTGTGAGGATGGGCGGCGGTTGGTCTTGGAATATTGTGCCGGTGGTACATTGCGATCGCACATGCTCAGCCCCCTCAGCGTGGCTGATATTCTCACCCTGGTGTCAGATGTGCTCTCGGGGCTGGCCCATGCCCATCAGCAAGGCATTATCCACTGCGATATTAAACCCGAGAATATTTTGCTCAGCTACAGCGATGGTCGCTGGCGAGCCAAGATCTCAGACTTTGGTATTGCCAAACTTACCCAAGACCAGCAAAATCACGAAGGCACAGGACAGACGGGATCCCCGGCTTACATGGCACCAGAGCGTTTTTATCGCCAGTACTCCCCATCAGCAGATGTATACGCAGTTGGCGTGATGTTGTTTGAGCTGCTAGTAGGTCAACGCCCCTTCACCGGTACGCCTATGGCCTTGCAATCAGCCCATTTAAACCAGCCTGTGCCTGATGCAGACCAACTTAGCGAACCGCTGAAACATATTATTGCCAAAGCCTTAGAAAAGTTGCCTGCGCGCCGCTATCCAACCGCTGCGGAAATGTTGGTTGACCTCAAACAATTAGATCCCTCTAGTCTGAATCTTGGACAGTCGCTTAACGCCCCAAAGATCGATTACGTTTCCTACACGGGCAATCCCCTACATCGGCTGACTCAACCAGTCACCCATTTTCAAAAGCTATCAGCGGCATCCATTACGCAGGATGATGAGTCAGCTGTCGAGTCCACAATGCTGATGGTCCACGGTTTACAGCTTGCTACTCTCCAACAGCAGTCACTCAACGTCTCACCGCAAATTCTTGATGCGTCAGTACAAGGGCTACATCTATCCCCAGCCGGACTGATGGTGAGTACGGCATATACCCTTTGGCGTGGTGCAACCCCTGAGTGTTTGACCTCCCTGAGTCATTGGCCATTGCCTGCCATGGCTGCCGTGGCACCGCATCAACGTTGGATAGCTACGGTTAGTCCCAGTACCAAACAATTGACCATTACCCAATTACGTGAACCGACTCAGACCCCTGTACGTCGGCCCTTGCCTCCAGATATTGAGATCCATCAGGTAGTGGCGATTGATAAGGCCCACATCGGTATTTTGGCCAGTAGTGCTGGTTCAGGCAGCCAGCTGATGTTGTGGAACCGTCGAGGCATGTATCTGACCTCACTGGATTTAGGGATCACGCTGCAGCAGCTTACGCCCACAGATCAGCGCCATCAATGGATGGCTATCGATGTCCATGCACCTCACACCGTTGTCTTTCTCACCCTCAAACCCCTGCGCATGACACGCATGATTTTGGATATTTGCCCGGCGCTAATGCTGGATTTGCCCTGGGGATATCTTTTCAGCAACACTGTAGGACGCATGTTACTGCTTGACCGCGATTTCTATCCCATTGGGGGGATTCAGGGGCCAGCTGGGGTAACTGCACTGACTGCTATGAGTGCCCATGAGTTACTAGTGGCCACATGGCAAAACAAACCGATTGGGCTCGGGGCGCTCCATAGGTTAAACCTGCAAGAATTTGATCTGGGTATGATTTTTTAAATGCCTCAGTTAATTGCGTAAATTGACTTGTCCATCAATGCCATTCTCTTCCAGCCATTCTAAGCGCTCTTGAGCATCAGCCTCATTGACATAGGCTCCGGCCTGCATAAATACTTGACTGCCCATCTGTGTACGAAAAGCATCAGGGACCAAGCTCTGAAGTTTCTCTGCATCAGCCATATCTACGAGCACACGATAGCGAAACGTTGCAGTTAGGGCGACTGAGCCTGGCGGTGTCAGGCTCAGTGATCCACTCCGACTGGGAATGGCTATCGATGGCACAGGCAGCCGCTCACCATTGGTTGTGGCTGTGGGTATATCAGGGCGTACATCGGGGGTAGTGAGGTCACTACTGTTCTCTGCTCGTGGAGATGAGGCTGGCTCAGGTCTGCCATTGAGTCGGGTTAACAGTTGCGAAACACCTTCCCGTTGTCCAGATGATGAATTGTTTTGGTTAATATTCGGTGCACTGGCTGGAATAACGGCGATGGGGATAGCATCATCAGTACTGGTTTCGGTTGGAGCCGCAGCAATGTCCTCCGTTGCAGTCGGGGCGGCTTCATCAGCGACATCAATAACGATTTCGTTGGCCTCTGATGATGGGGCCTGGCGGGTGGATGATGGGGCCTGGCGGGTGAGGGATGCTTGAATATTGACGGGGGCTGGGGCAGCCGATGAGATGGCTAGATGCTGTCTGTAAGATGCGATCGCACCCGTTGGCTCATCAGTTTCATTGTCATGAGTCGCTGTGTTAACACGCTCTAGTCCATCGTCTGGTTCATGAGTCTCAGATAAACCTTCTACAACCGGATTGAAATCAGCTGTAGCTTGGTTGATGGCTATATCAGTTGCAGGAATATCAGCTTCGGGCTGTGCCAGTTCTGTTGTTTCTGCTTGCACATCAATAGGACTGCTAGTCTCAGAGCTGTTAGTCTCAGAGCTGTTAGGGGTAGATGCTGGCCTTGTTAAGACCGCTGGCCTTTCCTGTACTGACACCGTAGGTATTCTCGTTTCATGGGAAACCTCAGATACTTTAACGGCGACGATATCAGTAGAATTCTCAGCTATAGCGGCTGTAGTGGTGTCTACTTCCACCACACCATTGCGCCCATTGTCATCCAGAACATTAGCTTCTAAAACAGGACGGGCATTGTTTTTTAAGGCAATTCCCACCTCATTGCGTGTAATGCGATTATTGTTAATAACGGGAGTCGCCGGGTTGGCCACAGTGATGGCTCGGCCTGTCGTTTCAAAATAGTTGCCTCGCACAAGGGCACGACTATTTCCCTGAATGCTTAAACCGTAATGGTTACGGTTGAAATAGCTGTTTTCAATGACAGGATCACCATGGGTAATCTGAATGCCCGCAACAGCGTTAGCAACAAGCGCGACTCTACGCAGAATCGGTGAGCCTGCTGAAATCCACACGCCGTTTCCCTTAGAGTTAGAGATGACGACATTGGCAAGACCGGATCGATCAGCCGCCAATATAGTTGCATTTTGAGTGCCGTTGCCATCACGGAAATCTCCTCCACCCGTAATAATTGTGTTGCGGGTTTGACCTGCATTTCCCTGAATCGTAATACCTGGTCGTAAACGCAACGGAAATTGTTCCCCTGACTCTTGGCTGTAGTGCCCCGGTGCTAGCAAGATTACCGTGCTGGTGTTGGTGGGAGCCATCCGTAAGGCTTGGGTAATCGTTTTATAGGGTTGTTCGGCACTGCCAGCACCTTGTATATCAGTGCCTGTGGCTGCATTGACGTGCAAGACACCATAGCTTTGAGAGGCTTGACTCATGCTGATGGTGTTTTGTGCAGTCGAGCCATGTTGGGCTTGTGCTCGTGCTGGAAGAGCCGTCATGAGGGTGGCCACGCTTAGCAGCACTACCCTGTCCAGCAGGTGTTGTTTTATTCGTTTTGTTGCGTTCATCGTCGAATCCACTATCGTGATTGCCCGGAAAGTCTATTTCTCCCGGCTATTTGCGATGACGCTCTGCCCACCATCCCAAATCTATGGTTAGTACTGCAAATGTGCGGTGGGTGCGTGAGGCAGGATGTCGTTAATGCCTAGATTGTTTATGCCTAGCGATTTTGATGGGGGGGTGAAAAAATGTCAACCCCCTTGTGACAGATTTCTTTGATTTTCTATGCTTGGCCACCACAAAAACTCAGATTAGTTTACGCTGATAACGAATTTACAGCTGATACGATGGGAAGGCTTTGCCTTCATGCTGATCTTGTCTATGCACTCTGAGCCAATTGCTGCAAAACAGTCTCAGAAAGTACTGTATCGAATTCTAGATGCCAACCTGGACCGGGCTCGCGAAGGCCTCCGCATTATTGAAGAATGGTGTCGGTTTGGGTTGAATGATGCCACTTTGACAGAACAAATTAAATACCTGCGTCAGACCCTGGGCGGTTGGCACAGCGATGATATTCGTCAAAGTCGCGACACCCCAGGAGACCTGGGTACGGCCCTGAGCCATCCCCAAGAAGAACAGCGAGATACTATGCAAACAGTGGTAAAGGTCAACTGCTGTCGCGTTCAAGAGGCACTGCGAGTGCTAGAAGAGTATGGCAAGCTCCATGCTAGTGAAATGGCAACGGGTGCCAAGCAGATGCGCTATCAGCTGTACACGTTAGAAAGTAAGCTGCTGGGCCATAATGTGCGGCAACTTCTGGCCAAAGCGCGCACTTATCTCGTGACATCTCCCCATGATCGTTTACTAGATGTTGTGGAGTCGGCTTTGAAGGGGGGGATTGATATTGTTCAATATCGTGAAAAGCAAGCCGATGATGACGTGCGACTGGAGTTGGCCAGCAAGATCAAAGCCCTTTGTCATCAATATGACTCGTTGTTTATTGTGAATGACCGAGTGGATATTGCTGCAGCTGTCGGGGCAGATGGCGTGCATCTGGGGCAACAAGATTTACCCATGGCAGCAGCGCGTCGCATTCTGGGACCATTGCCCATTGTGGGGCGCTCCACCACAAACTCTGTAGAAATGGCTAGAGCCATTGACGAAGGCGCTGACTACATTGGCGTTGGGCCAGTCTATGCCACACCTACAAAACCTGGAAAAGCTGCGGCTGGTTATGACTACATTCGCTACGCTGTAGAAAATGCGCCGATGCCCTGGTTTGCTATCGGTGGCATTGATCTAACCAATGTGGCCTTAGTGCGAGACGCTGGTGCACCCGGTGTCGCCATTGTGCGGGCTATTATGCAAGCCGATGACCCGCTCCAAATCACTCGTTCCTTTAACCAGCATTTTGAGTAATAGATTCCTTTTCCCTTTCCTATGAACACTAGCTCTGAAGCAACCAGCATTATGCTGCAAGTCAATGGTGAATCGAAATCCTGTGCTGAGGGGACGACGTTACCTCAGTTACTGATTCAGCTGGCTATGGATCCACGTTTGGTCGCTGTGGAATATAACGGTGAGATTTTGCATCGTCAGTTTTGGGAAACGACTGTGATGCAAACTAATGACCGCTTAGAGGTGGTGACCATTGTTGGCGGCGGCTGATCGTTCACCAGGCTTCGTTAATCAGTGTTAAGAATCGTCGAGGCTTGTGTGTAGTCGGTCGGCTATGTAGGGGCGGTAATCCCGCCTCTTTTGACTCACCATATGGTCTAACTAAAAACGTTAAAGTAAGGAGGGCTACACCTTGGTGGGTTTTCCCGCCTGAGTAGAGCCTTAGTAGACCTGTCTCAGCGTTTTTCTATACCCTGCATCATGAGTCGATTTAAGCTAACCCGATTTACGTCTTGGTTACGCCCACTGCTCAAGCCGTTCTTGGTTTGTTTCCTGGCATTGGTTCTAGTGTTCTCTCAGGCTGATAGCGCTTTAGCTGCCCGTGCTGGCGGGCGCATTGGTGGCGGCAGTTTTCGGGCTCGCCCATCCTCTGGTCGGACGTATTCGTCGCCCCGTAGCTATCAAGGTCCGTCTCGTGGTTACTATCCTGGCGGCGGGTTTGGCTTTGGTTTTCCACTGGTGATGCCGTTGTTTGGTTTTGGTGGCGGTGGCCTATTTAGCTTGCTAATCTTTTTTGCGATCGCATCCTTCCTGGTCCGCAGCTTCCGCTCCACTGGCTTTGGCGAAGGAGAGACTTACACGCCTAATCCAAAGGTTTCTGTCGCTCGTTTACAGGTGGGATTACTGGCCAAGGCTCGCCACCTTCAGGACGACCTTAACCGCTTAGCAACCTCCTCAGACACCAGCTCATCGGCTGGGCTGAGCAAAGTACTACAAGAAAGTACGCTGTCGCTGCTACGTCATCCCGAATACTGGGCCTATGCAGATACTGAAACCGTCCAAACCAAGCTAACGTCTGCTGAGGTGGAATTTAATCGCTTGGCGCTGATGGAGCGAAGTAAGTTCAGCCATGAAGCAGTTTCTAACGTTAATAATCAAATCTCTGGTGGTAATAGCGCTACGTTGCCCGACGCTGACGGCAATTTACAGAGTGGTGAATACATTATTGCAACCATGATTGTTGCTGCCCAAGGTAAGTTGACGCTGCCTAACGTGAATTCCGAGCAAGACTTGCACAAAGCCTTAAACCAAGTTGGGGCGATTCCGAGTGATGAACTCGTGGCGGTTGAGGTAATGTGGACGCCCCAGGCCAGTGGTGAAACCTTAACGAATGATGAGGTTATTGCCCAATATCCAAATTTGAAGTTGGTTTAGGACTGTAACTTATCAGTTGTAGCGACATTGATTAGCGATGCTTAAACGGGAGTCCATCTTTTGGGCTCCCGTTTTTTATTGGACCCTTTTTTATTGGGTGACTTAGGCCCTGCATACGTGAAATTTTGTTTTGACGATTACCTTGATGTCCTATTGTTTTGACAAATGTTTTTCACTTTCGAGCCTATCTAAGTACAGATCCGGGTATAGTGGTTCCGGCTTGAGGGGCCGACCCGGTAGCCGAAAATGAACTAATGTGCTTAACTTTTGAACAATCTCCCTTGCGCCTGTTTTTTAGAAGGTTCCCATGCTTGTTCTGCTTACCCGTGTTTTACTTTGGGCCACTCTTGGACTCTTAGTTTGGTACATTCTGACTAAAATCATTCCAAAACAGTACCTGACTTGGTTTGGCGGAGTAATTGTTCTGATTCTGATTGTTGCCTCCTTTGCAGATCCCAATGATGAAACAATTGGAACTATTTGGCGGCTGCTCTCATTGCCATTGACGCCTCTCGGGGCAACAATTTTGCTGTTGGGATCTGCAATCAGTGACGGTGTGGGAAAAGTAAAAGGGCAGCAGGTGGCAGCGGCCTTGGCTATTTTGGTCATTACCAGCCTGCCGATTTTTAGTCGCTTCATCGTTGCCCGCTCAGAGCTAGAAGTGCAGCAGGCATTTGCTGCAAGAGCGGCCCAGTGTGCTGAGGTTTGTCCTGCCGGTTTAGAAGGACCGCGATTAGACCGGACAGGGGCGATTGTGGTGCTGGGTAATGATGCTGGAGATTCGCAAGGAGCCGTTGCCTTTCAAAGTGCGAGTGATCAAGCATATAACTCAACGCTGGTACCCCGCTTAATTTATGGATCTCAACTTTATAATGAGGCTCGTCAAGCAGGTGCCGATCCGTTTGTAATTGTGACCGCTGACCCCGGTGGAAGTGGTGAAGCTAGTCAGGTCAAGCGCCAGAATATTAGAACGGTTCTGGTTAATAATGGAGTGCCTGGAGAAAATATTCGTTTTGAGTCCACTGGTTTGAACGTCCATGGCACAGCTGATAGGGTAGATCGTTTTTTGCGTAATCAGCAGGTACTACCGGCGAGAAATAATCGCAATGAGCCGACCGATCCACGGATTATGCTGGTGGCTCCAGCCATGACGATGACACGCTCGGCATTGACCTTTGAGAATATGGATATGCAGGTCATTGCTAAGCCGACAGATTTTTACTCAGTCAATACATGGTCCGGGAATGATACGTTTTCCCGATTGCCTGACATCATTCCTAATGTAGATGCCCTACAGCTAACATCCCGCTATTGGGATGAAGTGCTGACATCCACCTACTATTTTCTACGGGGTTGGCTCCCTGACTTCGACTTTGGTTGGGACTCTAATATCGAACTCTAACATTAGCCATCACTGCTTAGGGTCATCACCGCTCAGCTTGTACTAAAAGGCAAGCTGGGCTTTAGGGTACTACGATAGTGAAGCAGCGATGGCTGCAGAAGCGTTTCGAGTACTTTTATGGCAAAGTCTAGGCTGCAGTATCTAACCAGCTATCTTCAACCACATCGTCGACATCTTTTCGTGGGTATTTCAACCCTCTTGGTGGTTAATATCCTGAGCGTATGGATTCCCTTAATTATTGGTGATGCAGTTGAGCGCCTCAAAATTGCCTTTAGCCAGGGCACTATTTTGCGCTATGTGCTGTTGATTTTGGTATTAGCCACGGTCATGTGGGTAATACGTATGGCGTCACGAGTGCTGATCTTTGGTGTGGGGCGTAAGGTTGAGTTCGATCTTAAACAGCGCATTTTTGAGCATTTGCTGTCGTTAGAGCCTGCCTATTTTGCAGAAAATACCATTGGTGATCTGATCAACAGAGCCACCAGTGACGTGGATAATATTCGCCGGTTATTAGGGTTTGCCGTACTTAGCTTGGCGAATATCCTATTTGCTTATAGCTTTACTGTGCCAGCGATGCTGCGTATCAGTGTGCGTTTAACGTTGGTGGCGTTGGCTATTTATCCGGTCATGATGCTATTGGTAGGCTCCTTTAGCAATCGTCTGCGGCAAGAACAGTTGGATGTTCAACAGTCACTGTCTGACCTGAGCACCCTGATTCAAGAGGATATGAGTGGCATTGGATTGATCAAAATCTACGCTCAGGAGACAAACGAGCAACAAGCGTTTGCTCAGCGTAATGATGAAGTACTGGAGGCTAATTTATCCCTGGCTCGTACCCGTAATACGCTCTTTCCGTTGCTGGGAGGTTTAGCTAGCCTAAGTTTGGCCATTATTTTAGCGGTGGGGGCTCGCAGCATTGCTGCAGGCACGTTGGCTGTAGGCGATTTTGTCACCCTTTTGCTTTACGTCAATAACCTGGTTTTTCCAACCGCTCTGCTCGGATTTACGATTACGTCCTATCAGCGGGGTGAGGTTAGTGTTGACCGCATTGAGGCAATTTTTGCGGCTCAGCCGAGGGTGGCGAGCGTTGCCAAGGCATCATCTTTGCCTGTGGGTGAAGTATCTGGCCGATTACAGGCTCAAGGGTTGACTTATGCATATCCTGGCACTGATACGCCAGCGATTCAGGATATTTCGTTTTCTATCGAGCCTGGGGAGACCGTTGCTTTAGTGGGCCCCATTGGTTCGGGTAAATCTACACTGGCCAAAACCCTACCCCGGATTTTAGAAATTCCGGAAGGGCACCTGTTTATAGATGATTACGATGTGACCCAGGTAGCTCTGCCAGATCTGCGACGGGCAATTGCTTTTGTTCCCCAAGACAGTTTTTTATTCAGTACCAAAATTAAAAATAACTTGCGCTATGGGGTGCCGTTGGCAGAAATGCCTGAGATTGAGCAAGCGGCAAAACTCGCTCAGATTCGGAACGAGATTGCCAATTTTCCTAACCAATATGACACCGTTGTGGGTGAGCGCGGGATTACGTTGTCTGGAGGTCAGCGACAGCGAACGGCGTTGGGAAGGGCACTGCTGGTGGATGCTCCTATTTTGGTACTTGATGATGCCTTGTCTAGTGTTGACAACCAAACGGCAACTCAAATTTTGGATAATTTATCCCACGGTACCCAGCGCAAGACGGTGATTTTTATTACTCACCAGATGTCAGCTGCGGCAAATTGCGATCGCATTATCGTAATGGATCAAGGTCGCATCGTTCAGACAGGCAGCCACGATAGTTTAGTCCGGCGTGCTGGTTTATATCAGCAACTTTGGAATCAGCACAAACTTAAAGAAGTACTCCAATAGTGCTTATAAAACCCATGGATGTTTAGCTACAGCTAAACATCCATGGGTGCAAAATTGAATTACTATTTGCCATTGTCCAACTCATTCAAACTGGGGCTAATTCAGGCTTCATTAGCTAATTGCGCCGGGCAGTGCAAAGATCGGCAAATACATAGCCACCAAGATTGAACCAACCATACCCCCCAGAAAAATAATCATAATGGGTTCCATAATGCTGGTTAAGGCTTTAACGGCTTGTTCAACCTCATCCTCATAAAAGTCTGCGACTTTCATCAGCATTTGGTCTAATTCACCTGTTTCCTCACCAATGCTAATCATCTGAATGGCCATAACAGGAAAGACTTGGTGTCTTTGTAAAGCCAGGCTGATCATGCCCCCTGTCTGAATCTCTGAACGAGCCTCTTCAATTGCATTGGCAATCACCTGGTTGCCAGAGGTATCTCGAACAATTTCTAAGGCTGTCAAAATGGGAACACCTGAGCGCGAAAGTGAGCCAAATGTGCGGCAGAATCTTGCAGTTGCTGACTTTTGAACTAAATCACCAAATAGAGGCAGCTTCAAGAACAGACGATCCATTGTTTCCCGGCCAGCGCGAGTTTTGTAGTACTGTCTGTACGCAATTCCAGCAATCACTAGGGCTGCAATCGTTAACAAAACCAGGAGAGGATTACGCAGAAATCGGCTTATGTTGATCATAAACTGCGTAAAAGCTGGCAGCTCTGCCCCAAGCTCAATAAAGATCTCTTCAAAGATGGGCAACAGGAAGACCGTCATACCAATAAAAATGGTGACCGCTAGAACCCCTACCGTTACTGGATAAGCCATAGCAGACTTAATCTGGTTCTGTAAGCGATTTAGATCCTCCAAAAGCTTTGCCAGACGATTGAGAACCTCATCCAGCACACCACCGACCTCTCCTGCCTGAACCATGCTCACATAGAGCAGATCAAAGCTAGCTGGATGCTTGCGCATCGAGTCAGATAAGTTGTTTCCCTGTTGGACATCAGAGTTGATCTCCAGCAGGGCTTTCTTTAACTTGGGGTTAGGGCATTGCTCACCCAAAATTCCAATGCCTCTGACTAGGCCAACCCCAGCATTGACTAGAGCCGCAAACTGACGCGAAAAAACAGCCTTATCCTTAACCGAAACCTGAACTAGAGAGGTTTTCATATCCTCCCAATTTAAATTCAAGCCTCGATCTTGCTTAATGCTCTGAATATAAACTCCACGCTCCTTAAGCATGGTGCGAGCTTCACCAGGCGAATCAGCAACAACCTTCTCACGTCGCGTGCGACCTGTGGTGTCTCGACCTGTAGCAACATAGGTAGGCATGGATTTTACCTCTGCAAATTTTAGGCTTATAAGTTATGGAAGGCTTTATACAGCGTTGCCTGATTTTTAGGCAACCCCCAACGTTAACTAGTAAGGAGTTGGTAAATCAGACATCAACCTTTAACTAACGGCGTGCACCAGTAGCAGAACGACCACGCTGTTGATTCCTGGGAGTACCGGTACCACTAGTGGTACCGGCACCACCTGCATTGATCAAGCGCTGTAATTCGTCAGCTCGGGACGATTTGCCTATGGCACTTTCAAAGCTAATCGTGCCAGCTTTATGCAAATCCGCTAAAACCATCTCTAACGTCTGCATGCCCAGCTTACCGCCAGTTTGAATAGCACCATAAATTTGAGCGGTTTTACCTTCTCGGATCAAGTTAGAAATCGCTGGGGTGACCACCATAATCTCTTGAGCCATTACACGACCAAACTCACCAGGTTTGGGATTTGCTTTAGGAACAAGGGTCTGACTGAGAACGGCAACCAGAGAATTAGAAAGCTGTACGCGTACTTGCTGTTGCTGTCCCGGTGGAAACACATCAATCATTCGATCTACAGTTTGCGCCGCAGAACTTGTGTGTAAGGTGCCAAAAACAAGGTGTCCTGTTTCTGCCGCTGAAATTGCCAGGGAGATCGTTTCTAAATCCCGCATCTCACCCACCAGAATGACATCAGGATCTTCCCGTAGCGCTGCCCTAAGTGCGTTGGCAAAACTCTTAGTATCTTCACCAATCTGGCGTTGATGAATCAAACTCTTAATGGGCTCATAGACAAATTCAATCGGGTCCTCGACTGTCAGAATATGCTCAGCCCTGGAATGATTAATATCATTGATCATCGAAGCCAATGTGGTCGACTTGCCCGACCCCGTTGGCCCAGTCACCAAAATCAACCCCCGGGGCTTTCGAGCTAGCTCAATTACGATATTGGGGAGACCTAGTAAATCTGCACTTGGAATTTTAGAACTCAGCGCTCTTAAACAGGCGGCATAGGTGCCTCTGTCCTTATAAACATTGACACGAAAACGCGCTAAGCCTTTAACACCGTAGGAACAATCCAGCTCCCAAGTCTGCTCTAGGTGTTTCCGTTGGGTATTATTGAGCATGCTGAAAATCAGTCGTTGGCACTGTTCAGGTGTCAGCGGTGGATGTTCAGTCGGGGTGAGGTGACCACTAACCCGAATGTATGGGGGCAAACCTGCTGAAAGGTGAAGGTCAGATCCGCCTCGCTCAACCACCTCTTCCATCAAGTCTTCGATCATCATTTCCATAGGGCCACCTCGGGTAGATATCTACAAAATCGTTATAAGCAGAGAAATAAAGGAAATAGAGAAGCTGGTCAGCAGAGCTCAACATAAGTAATGGAGATGATTGTACCCATTTCAACCTTATGAATTACATCTAGTTAGCTTAGTTAACTAGTTTGGAAGCGCGGTGTTAGACAATAAGGACAATCCAACCAGTCGTGGTGTAGTTCGGCACCACAGGTGGAACAGCTTAAAACACTCTTACGTCTGGCCTTGAGCTCGGCCTCCAAGCCTGTATCGGTGAATGTCACGCGTTCTACTTCTTCTAATGTTGTGTAGCCTTGCTCCACAAGATTAAGACTGTAAGACAGCAAGGTTTGCATTCCTTCTTCGACGGCAGCCTCCTTAATATGTTCTGCAGGTGCCCCATCAGAAATCATTTTCTGCAAGCCTTCGGTTATACGCATAACCTCATACACACCTACTCGGCCCTTATAGCCTGAACCCTGACAAGTTTGGCAAAGCGCACCGGTATTATTATCCGTTTCAGCTTGCTCTGGAGAAACCGTATGGGCTCGATAAAACTTAATGTCACCGCTAGAAGAACTAAGGCCAAAGCGGGCCAGCTCTTCACTACTGGGGGTATAGGCTATTCTGCAATCGGTGCATACTCGCCGTACCAGACGCTGTGCCAGCACACCCACTAATGAACTGGATACTTGGAAAGCTTCCACCTCCATTTCATTTAGACGGGAAATGGCACCTGCTGCATCGTTGGTATGCAAGGTCGTTAATACAAGGTGGCCGGTGAGTGCTGCTTCAATGGCTGTTTTAGCTGTTTCGGTATCACGGGTTTCACCGACCAGAATTACATCGGGGTCTTGCCGTAAAAATGCCCGCAGAAGCAGTGGAAAGTCGATGCCTTTTTCACGAATGACTTGTACCTGAGTAATGCCCGGTAGAGCATATTCAATTGGATCTTCCGCAGTACTTATATTGATGCTAGGATCGTTGCGCTCTGCCAGGACTGAATAAAGGGTCGTCGTCTTACCTGAACCTGTGGGTCCCGTTACTAGAATCAACCCATAGGGGGAATTGGTCATCTCCCGAACGATATTCAGAGTTTCATCATCCGTGATCAGCTTATCCAAACCAAGCTGGGTATTGGTATTATCTAGAATTCGTAAAACGACTTTCTCACCATAGCGACTAGGAATAGTACTAACCCGAAAGTCAACTTTACGTCCTTGGAATACTCGCCGAATCCGACCATCCTGGGGAATACGTCGCTCTGCAATATCTAGCTCAGAAATGATTTTTAAGCGGGCTGTAACCGCTGGGATAATCTTTTTAGGAAATTTTTGAAAGGCCTGACGTAGAACCCCATCACGGCGAAACCGAATACGTAAAAAGTCTTCCTGCGGCTCGACGTGAATATCAGAAGCCCCTTCTTGGAGAGCCTTAACTAATATTTTATTAACTAATGCGATAACAGGAGCTGCACCTGCATCCTGAACTGCTGTGCTTAAATCAGCTTCTTCATCCAGGGCATCTTCAAGTCCGGCATCATCAAGGTCTAAATCCTCTAAATTTGAGTTAACATCTACAGCCTGTTCAAAATCTCGTTGCTTTTCCTTGGCAACTTGATCATCTAAATATGCCGAAATCATCCGTTGATAGTCTTCAACGGTGATAACCATGCGGCGTAACTTTAGATTTTTCGGGCGTAAGATGCGATTGAGATCATCCTGAGCCTCTAAATTCTCTGGATCCACCATGGCCACGAGTACCGTGGAAATATCATCTTGGGTGGTTTGAGAAAGCGGTAGTAAACGATGGCGGCGACAGATATCAACGGGAATTAAACTGTCAATTAAATTGCCAACTTTTGTATCAGATACACTTTCAAGCTCTGGATCTAGTGACTCTACCCCGTAGAGGATCTTAAGTTCGAATAGCTGTTGTTTCTTATACTGTCGTAGGAGTTCTGGACTCAGCTGCTGACCAGTCAGTGACTCTAATACATCAGTTAACGAGCGTCCTGACTTTCGACTTTCAACCAATGCCTGTTGCATTTGGTCAGTATCAACGTAACCTGCTTGAATTAGCTGGTTGCTAAATGGTGAAAAGCTTCTTTGTAGAACAAGCGCTTTCCGAGATGATGATGAGGAATTGGTCATAGTCGCCGCAGAAAATCCTTACAGAAGGTTGCCCACAAAACGCTTTTCTGTAGACAGCTACAATCGGGGGCTTTATCCTGTAAATTCAGGATGCTCCCAAACGTTGCAGCGTATCGTACAACGCTGCTTCATTTCCCGATAATAGCTTGAACAATAGCATCCAGCTAGCCGCAATACTGGCATTGTGAGTTGAAAATGAATATGGCAATCGAAAATATATGTGATGCCTGCCCTAATTTTATGTAGTCATTACGTTGCAAAATGCACTATTGTGATACGTCTAAGGTGATTGTATAGAGACTACAGACCAGGGTGGTGTTGGGCTTTCTAGGCTAGAAACGTGGTTTTTGATCTGGATCCTTACATAAACGGGGTCTTAGCGTGGCGCAACTCGCTTAAAATATCAGCGTCTAAGGCAATGGTTACCCCCTATGTTCTGTTATTGATGAGGTTAAACGATGGTAGAGGACGTTAATCCGGCAGAAAACGTTAATCCAGCGGAAAGTAATTCTATGGAAGAGGATGAAGCCTCTGATGTGATCAATGAGGTGGATGAAAATATTGAAGAGCTTAAGGTTGAAGACGCTGATATAGATATAGATTTTGAGAATGAGTTGCCTGAGGTTGCCTCCAATGATGTAGCGGCTAAGGGGGCGGATGCTTCTCCAGATGATTTGGCTGCTATCTCTAATTTGGAAGAACAAGTAGCACAGCTAAAAGTGCAATTGGAGGATAGGAGTAGTCAATATTTAAGGCTGACAGCTGATTTCGAAAACTTTCGTAAGCGTACGAGCCGTGAGAAAGAAGACCTTGAACTTCAAATCAAGTGCAATACCATTAGCAATATGTTAGAGGTTGTGGATAACTTTGAGCGGGCTCGGGCTCAAATTAAGCCTCAAAATGACGGTGAAATGGCTGTTCATAAGAGCTATCAGAGTGTTTATAAGCAACTGGTGGAAGCTCTTAAGCGTATCGGTGTGGCTCCAATGCGAGCAGAGGGTAAAGAATTTGACCCTAATCTACATGAAGCCGTAATGCGTGAACCGACAGATGAGCATGCTGAAGGTACAGTTATTGAAGAATTAGTAAGGGGATATGTTTTAGGGGAGCGAGTTTTGCGTCATGCCATGGTCAAAGTTGCTACTCCTTTAGAGGAATAACTCCGAACTTCCGAACTCTATTGAAGGTAAAAAATACTTGCTCAAAACATAGCTGAGCTAGTTATTAAAGCTAGCTCGGTTATGAAGCTTTCTTGAATATCAAGGTGCTTTATTAGAGTTTATGGTTTTGGGTATTGTATTTATATTGGAGAGTAGCTCAAGCATGTTTTCCAAATGTGCTCATTGCAGATACTTTCTGTGGTTGAGAGTTATCAACAGGGTGTAACCATATAGCAATTTTTTACTTAAAGCATATATCTATATCGGTTAGTCCATACGGCTAATGCTTGCTATAAGTCAGTGCATCCTTTGAATGGTTTTTGCCAATTCTTATTTTTTAGAGAAATATGGATTTACTGTGCAAGCTAATGTTGGTTGGTTGATGGACGTCTATTTCTAAAAAGTTGTGTGATTTTCTGGAGTAAGCAGGCTCTCAGATGGGTAAAGTTATTGGCATTGATTTAGGAACTACAAATAGCTGTGTTGCTGTTCTAGAAGGTGGCAAGCCCGAGGTGATTACTAACACTGAGGGTGGGCGGACTATGCCGAGCATCGTTGGATTTGCCAAGAATGGAGAACGGTTGGTTGGCCAGCTAGCAAAGCGTCAGGCCGTTACGAATGCAGAAAATACTGTTTACAGTATTAAGCGCTTCATCGGGCGTCGTTGGGAAGATACGTCCAGTGAGAGATCCCGAGTGCCTTACACGTGTGTACGCGGAAAAGATGACACGGTGGATGTTCTAATTCGCGGCAGGGCTTACACTCCACAAGAAGTGTCTGCCATGACTCTACAGAAGCTGAAGCAGGATGCAGAAGCTTATCTTGGTGAGGAGGTTACTCAGGCTGTTATTACAGTACCTGCTTACTTTACCGATGCCCAGCGCCAAGCAACCAAGGATGCTGGGAAGATCGCTGGCCTAGAAGTGTTGCGTATTATCAACGAGCCAACGGCCGCTGCCTTATCCTATGGTCTTGACAAGTTAGATCAGGATCAGACTGTTTTGGTGTTTGACCTGGGCGGTGGCACATTTGATGTTTCCATTCTGCAGCTCGGAGACGGCGTTTTTGAAGTGAAAGCCACGTCTGGTAACAATCATCTTGGTGGTGACGATTTTGACAATAGTATCGTCACCGCTTTGTTGGATCAGTTTCGTGACCAGGAGGGGATGGATCTATCAACGGATCGTATGGCTCTACAGCGTATCCGTGAAGCGTCAGAGAAAGCCAAGATTGAGCTTTCGACTCGGGCTACAACATCTATTAATTTGCCTTTTATTGCAGCAGATGAAGCTGGACCTAAACATCTGGAGTCTGAGCTGTCCCGCACTAAATTTGAAGAGTTGGCGAAGCCGCTGGTTGCAGCAACATTAGAACCTGTAGGACAGGCTTTGAAGGATGCTGAGCTGACGCCAGATGACATTGATCGGATTCTACTAGTAGGTGGCTCTACAAGGATTCCAGCTGTTCAAAAGGCTATCACTGATTACTTTAACGGCAAGACACCTGATCGCTCTGTGAATCCAGATGAAGCAGTGGCCTTAGGTGCGTCTATTCAGGCGGGTGTGCTAGGAGGTGAGGTCAAGGACTTATTGCTATTGGACGTGACTCCCCTATCGCTAGGGATTGAAACCTTAGGTGAGGTGTTTACTAAAGTAATTGAGCGAAATACTACCATCCCAACTAGTAAGTCGCAGACTTTTTCAACGGCAACGGATGGTCAAACGTCGGTGGAAGTCCATGCTTTGCAAGGTGAGCGGGCGATGGCTCGGGATAATAAGAGTCTTGGCCGATTTGAGCTGACAGGTATTCCACCTGCACCTAGGGGGATACCTCAAATTGAAGTTTCCTTTGAAATTGATGCTGACGGTATTCTGCAAGTAGCTGCTAAGGATAAAGGCACTGGTCGGGCGCAGAGCATTCGTATTACTAACACAGGCGGTCTAACGTCTAGTGAAATTGATAAGATGCGCGAGGAGGCTGAAGCCTACGCGGACGAAGATGCTCGTCGCAAGATCGTTGCTGAAATGAAGAATAAGGCTGACACCCTCTTCTATAGCTATGAGTCGACGATGCGGGAGAACGCTGAGTGGATCAGTGAAGAGCGTAAAGCTCAAGCTCAGGAGTCTGAGGTTGCATTGCGGGCTGCCCTGCATAATAAGGACATTACGCCTGAAGAACTTCAATCAGCACTAGATGCATTGCAACAAACTATTTTTGCAATCGGTGCTGAGATGTATCGCCAGGTGAATGAAGATAACTATGATATTGCGATGGATGAGACGACTCCAGATATGTCCACATCTGAGCCTGTTGAGCCCATTGGTGCCGAAGCGACTCCAGTAGAAGAACCTGCGTCAGTAGCCACTCCTGAAGCTATAGATCTGTTGGCTGATGATCCGGAGTTTGATTTGGATGCAACTATTACGGCGGATTACGAAGCGATTGAATAGTAACCGAATGATTAGAGTACGGGAATTGCGAATCAGTAATGTGCCGTGCTTACGTAGAATAGTTGGATAGGTTTCCAGTTGTCGTTGTTAAGCTAGCATTCTATGGCTCGTGATTACTATGAGGTGCTCGGTGTTTCCCGGGGGGCCGATCAGGATGAAGTAAAGCGCGCTTATCGGCGGCTGGCACGTAAGTATCACCCTGATGTCAATAAGGATCCGGGTGCAGAAGACAAATTTAAAGAGATCAATCGAGCGTACGAGGTTTTATCTGAACCGGAAATTAGGGCTCGGTATGATCGCTTTGGCGAAGCTGGTGTGGGTGGTGCTGCGGCTGGTGGCGCAGGCTTTCAAGATTTTTCTGATATGGGTGGTTTCGCCGATATCTTTGAAAGCTTCTTTAGCGGATTTTCTGGTGGCCCCAGTCAGGCTAAGCGACGTGGTCCTATGCGTGGGGACGATCTACGTCTCGATCTGAAATTAGACTTCACTGAGGCTATTTTTGGCGGTGAAAAAGAGATCAAAATTAGCCATTTAGAGAATTGTATGACCTGTAAGGGGTCTGGTGCAAAACCAGGTACTCGTCCTCGGACTTGTTCTACATGCGGTGGCTCAGGTCAGGTGCGTCGAGCGACTCGCACACCCTTTGGTAGTTTTACTCAGGTTTCAGCTTGCCCTACCTGTAATGGAACAGGTGAAGTTGTGGAAGAGCGCTGCGAAGTTTGTGGCGGTGCAGGGCGTAAGCAGGAAACTAAGAAGCTTAAAATTACAATTCCTGCTGGCGTAGATAATGGCACGCGTTTGAGGGTTTCCAATGAAGGGGATGCAGGGATGCGGGGCGGCCCACCGGGTGACTTGTATGTATACCTGTTTGTCAAAGAACACAGCAAGTTTAAGCGTGATGGCATCAATGTGCTTTCGGATCTCAAGGTGAGTTATTTGCAGGCTATCTTAGGCTGTGATTTGAAGGTGGATACTGTTGATGGGCCAGTGGATGTGCATGTGCCACCAGGGACCCAGCCCAACACAGTTGTGACGATGGAAAATCGTGGTGTGCCTAAGTTGGGTAATCCAGTTAGTCGTGGTAATCACTTGCTAACTGTTCTAGTGGATATTCCTACTCGGATTAAGACTGAAGAACGTGAACTTCTGGCTAAATTAGCTGAAGTGCGAGGTGATTCAGTCTCTAAGAAGGGGTTGGAAGGTTTTTTAGGTGGTCTGTTTAAGGGCTAGGCTTGGGACGCCGACGATTAAGATATTTCTTTTGTAGTATGACGGATGTTTTGAATCGACCTGACGAAACGTTGGATTTGCGTGGGACACCCTGTCCTCTGAATTTTGTGCGTACCAAGCTCAAGTTGCAACGAATGCCGCTTGGTGAACTTTTAGAAGTTTGGCTGGATGCTGGTGAACCTGTGGAGCAAGTCCCCGATAGCCTACGTTCAGAAGGGTTTCTAATTGAAGCATTGGAAGCAAGTCCAGAAGGGTACTTTGCACTGCAGGTGCGACGACCTGTGGTATGAGGGGAGCAACGGAGTACTTAACCTTATCGTCCATTGAAGGAACTGTAGTTGCCTGTCAGGCAAATTACTATCAAGTTAAGCTGCCTCTAGAAGATGCTGAACCTCATTATTTTTTGTGTACCCGCCGTGCTCGTTTGAAAAAACTTGGGCAACAGGTGGTGGTAGGCGATAGGGTTTTGGTGGAAGAGATTGATTGGCAGGATAAGCGAGGCGCGATCGCAACCATTCAAACGCGTACCAATTTGCTCGACCGTCCCCCTATTTCCAATGTTGACCAAATCCTTTTAGTGTTTGCCTTAGCTGAACCTGCCTTAGATCCTGCTCAGCTGAGTCGATTTTTAGTTAAAGCAGAATCCACGGGCATTCCCGTGACCCTTTGTCTCAATAAACGGGATCTGCTTTGCCAGGAGTCAATTGACCACTGGCAAACGCGCTTAAGTGATTGGGGCTATGAGCCTTTGCTAGTAAGCGTTCGAGAAGATAAAGAGCTACCTGTCGCTCTGATGGAGACCTTAAAGCATCGAGTGAGTGTTGTTGCTGGTCCTTCAGGTGTAGGGAAGTCGAGTCTTCTGAACCGTTTAGTGCCTGATGTGGATGCTCGCACCAATGCAGTTTCTGGCAAGCTGGGTAGAGGGCGGCACACCACGCGCCATGTGGAATTATTTGATTTGCCAGCCGGTGGTTTGTTAGCTGATACCCCTGGTTTTAATCAACCTGATTTGACTTGTCCCGTTGAGACGTTGATGGCATGTTTCCCAGAAATCCGTCAGCGTGCGGGCCACTGTCAGTTTAATGACTGCCTCCATCGCGATGAGCCTGGCTGTAGTGTTCGCGGTGAGTGGGAGCGCTATGACTATTACCTGTCTTTACTCAATGAAGTACTGCACCATCAGCAGCAGTTGGATGATCGTCCCACTGCTGAGGTGACTGAAAAAGTGAAGATGGGCAGCGATGGTCAGGTACAACACGAGCCGAAGCTAGAGGCTAAAAAATACCGTCGCACATCCCGTCGTCGTCATCATCAAGACTTGCAAGACATGTGCTACGACGTGATGGGAGCGAAGTCCATTGATGATGTCGATGATGCAGTTCTAGAGGAATATGGGTTTTGAGTTTTGGCGCATGAGGGGTACGGAGTAGAGAGTATGGAGTGGATATGGGGGCAGAGGCTGTTCTTCACTCTCCATTCCCTACTCCCCCAATGTTTTCCAAAAACTTGCTTCCAATTGCTGACTATTTTTACAAGAATTTCGATACCACTGTAGCCGTAGTGTTTGTTTCTCTGCGGAAGTCAGTTGCCAAGGATGAGTAGAATGGTGGATGCGATCGCAAATACTCTGCAAACAGAGCGCGGCACTAACTGAGATATTAAAGCTCTCACTAAAGCCATACATGGGAATTTTGAGTAACCTATCGGCTTCAGCCATGGCAATCTCTGATAATCCATCCAACTCATTGCCAAAGAGTAAGGCGATGGGTCGCTCGGTTGGCAACGCAGATAGCTCCAAAGCCTCTGTGTGTGGTGTCGTTGCTACGATGCAATAGCCTTTAGCTTTGAGGACTGCAATGCAATTGCGTGTATTGTCCTGTCGTTTGGTGTAACGATGGGTTGTTAACCATTTTTGGCAACCTCTAGTGACATTGAGATTAACCTTAAAGCTCGTAGTTTGTTCGATGATATGTACGTCTTGGATGCCAAAGTTATCGCAGTTACGCAAGACAGCCCCAGCATTTTGACTGGTGTGCAGATCCTCAAGCGCTACAGTGACATAGCGGGTGCGATAGGCTAAAACCGTTTCAATTTTGGCCCTTCGTTCCTCTGTTAAAAACTTTCCCAGATAATTAATGAGTTCCTCGGTAGTCTCATTACTCACCGGACGGTGGGCAGTGCTCATCTGCTCTTACCGATGCCACTCGGTTACACCACCAGGCTTGTCAATGAGAGTTATGCCTTGGGCGGTCAGGTCATTGCGAATTTTGTCGGCCAGAGCGAAGTCTTTTGCCTTTTTAGCGGCTAGTCTCTGCTCGATCAAATTGGCGATTTCCTCGTCACTGGGACCGTCCTGTTCCATAGGACTATCCTCTGGGGTGGCCTCAATACCCAGGACCTGGGCAAGGCAAACGAGTGTGTGCCATTGCTGCCGTAGGCTGTCACTATCTGCATCAGCTTTGCCCTCATGGATCAAGAGATTACCTTGGCGGCGGAGTTCCTTGGCGAGTTCAAAGAGAACGGCTACCGCTTCAGGCGTATTGAAATCATCATCCATAGCGTTCTGAAAACGCTGTACGGCATCGCTCCCATGGTCAAGCTCTAGGGAAGCATCTTGCCACTTCAGCTGAGCACCATGGTTAGCACCAAATAGCAGTCCGTCTTTGAGGGTTTGCCAGCTTTTGGTGGCGGATGCGATCGCATCTGCCGTGAAGTCCACTGGCTTACGATATTGAGCCTGGCAGAGAAAGAGACGTAACGCCATGGGGTGCAGACCGTCATCTGCATCCAGGAGCTGACGAATGGTGGTGAAATTGCCCAAAGACTTGGACATCTTTTCACCGTTCACATTCACCATGCCATTGTGCATCCAGTATTGGGAGAGGGGGTGACCTGTAGCCGCTTCTGACTGGGCTATTTCATTCTCATGGTGTGGAAAGGTGAGATCGCCTCCCCCCATGTGAATATCGATGGTGTCACCCATGCGATCACGCACCATCGCTGAGCACTCAATGTGCCAACCAGGACGTCCTGGACCCCACGGTGATTCCCATGAAGGTTCTTCCGGTTTAGCCCCTTTCCATAGGGCAAAATCAAACGGATCTTTCTTTTTCGATTCGCCACCCGCTACTCGACCGCTGGCACCAGCTTGCATATCATCTAACTTACGACCCGAGAGCTTACCATAGCCATCAAACTTGCGTACTTTGTAATACACATCGCCCCCAGTGGCGTAGGCATACCCCTTATTTTCTAATTCACCAATCAGGCGTTTAATGCCGTCGATGGTGTGAGTGGCGTAAGTATACTCATCAGCCTCCAATATGTTCAGCCGCGCCATATCTTTGTGGTAGGCCTGAATAAAGCGTTTTGACACGGCCTCCATGGTGGTGCCCTCTTGGCGGGCACGGTTCAAAATTTTATCGTCGATATCGGTAAAGTTTTGTACATAATGCACATCGTAGCCGCGCCATTGCAGATAGCGACGTACTGTATCCCAAACCACATAACAGCGAGCATGGCCCAGGTGGCAATAGTCATAGACCGTTACACCGCAGCAGTAAATCTTAGCCGTACCTGCTTGTAACGGCTGAAAGGGTTCCTTGCAGCGGGATAGGGTGTTGTAAAGGACTACGCTCATTAAACGGGTGAATATTACTGCTATGGCTCTCTAGCCTCATCATTTCCTATGGTAAGCCGGTTTGGTGCCGGAAGATATGGCGCAGAGCATTCGCAAAAATGAGATTACGCTCATTGCTCAATCGGTGTCTGTCATACATGGCTCACCAAAAAGGGGCGGTACAAAAAAGTACCGCCCCTCAGGTTCCAAGCTCAAGGTAATGGAATGAATCTAGAAGGTCACATTTGCAGCCTGAACAGTTTCAACCTGCTTCTTCTTGAGCACCAACATAATCTGAGTCACTGCTGCGGCTCCTAAAAAGGCTAGCAGGCCCTTAATGCGACCAGGGCTTTGTAGAACAATCTCAGTGTCATGCTGACCAAAACCACCAACGTTGGGGTCATTGGTTAAAGCAGCACCCGTTTCAACAGTATCGCCCTTAGCAACAATTAACTCTGGACCAGGTTGTAGGCTTTCGGTAACGGTTTCACCATCAGCGGTTTTGATAGTGATCTCCGTACCGCTGTCGCCCTTAACAACATCTGTAATCACGCCACCCTTAGATGCGGTGTAAACCACATTATTAGTTGCTTGACCTGTGGGGTAAAGTTGACCACGACCACGGTTGCCACCAATGTGGATCTGATACTTACCAAAGCTAACGTTGTTATTGGTGGCTGGGTCAGGCGATAGAACAGGGAAAACAATTTCCTGATACTGCTCACCGGGGACAGGGCCAACTAGCAACCAGTTTGGATGCTCATCACTGTAAGGCATGAAATAGGTGCTACCCACTTCTTCCTTAATCTCTTCCGGAATGCGCTCTTCAGGAGCTAGCTGAAAACCGTCAGGCAGCATTAGAACTGCACCTACATTCAACCCACCTTTGCTACCATCGCCCAGTACTTGCTGAGCATCAAGGTCATAGGGTACCTTGACCACTGCCTTAAAGACCGTGTCAGGTAGTACAGCTTGAGGAACTTCAATCTCAGTCTTCTTCTGACCTAGATGGCAGTTGGCACAAACAATGCGGCCAGTTGCTTCACGAGGAGTTTCGTAGTTTTCCTGGGCCCAGAAAGGATAGGCGGCTGCCGATTGAGCATTGGTCAGTACCAAGCTTAGGGTTGCGATCGCAACTAAAGCACTAGAAGCGATGACCTTCAGCAGCTTATTGAACACGCTTAAAAAGTTAAATTCCATCCGTCGCACGCTAGCAATCCAATTACGTAGAGAGAAATCAAATGAAACAGACAACCTAAGCCCACCAGGGAGCATCGCCTGTTCTAAAGTCGGTGTCGGTCCAAGGGCTTAGAGTTACCTTGTCATCATCTTTGGACACACTTGCGTTAGCCAGGGCCAAAGAAAGAGGCGCTGGGCCAC
Source organism: Adonisia turfae CCMR0081 (assembly GCF_011009555.1). GTDB lineage: Bacteria > Cyanobacteriota > Cyanobacteriia > Phormidesmidales > Phormidesmidaceae > Leptothoe > Leptothoe turfae. The sequence goes on from NZ_QXHD01000004.1 coordinate 905,656, forward strand.
GCACTACCTTACCAGTGGCATCATACTGAGAACCATGGCAAGGACACTTAAACTTGTTCTCGCTAGCGTTCCAAGGAACAACGCAACCCAAGTGTGTGCACACGGCATTAACGGCGTAGCTGTCAAGAGTACCATCGTCAGTTACGACCAAATACGTTGGATCACCCTTTAAGCCTTGAACCAAAGAGCGGTCACCAGCACCGTGAGTCTCTAGATAACTGGTAGCTACCACATCGTTACCTAATTCATCCTTAGCAGTAACGCCGCCACCGGCTGAGCCGCTGCTCGGAGGTAAAAAGTACTTAACAATGGGATAGAGAGCGCCCACAGCCGTACCAGTAGCTGCTCCAAAGGTGAGCAGATTCATAAATTGGCGACGCCCTAAATCAGGGACATCAGGGTTTCCAGAAGCTTGAGCCATAACTGTCAGACTATATATGCGAGTATGAATCTAAAGGCTGCATCGCCCAGTACAAACCCCTGTAACAAGTAACCACAAGTACATTTGTGGCTCATATCGTCACAGAAGTTTGCAAATTGCTATGAGTATTATTGCATTTAGCCGCCTCAGAAAAACTGTTCTTCCTAAGGCTCACTGGTTTCAATAGTTAGTAGGTGTCGCTTTTGAAGCTTATTTTGCCATGGCAAAACCATGACTTAAAAAGACGCAAACCCTCACCAGACAGTTGCTCCCCAGACCACACCTCATTTATTAACTATCTGAGCCTATGATTTGAAAAATCTGTATCTTATTTACTTCTCATAGAGGTGCGTTATCTGAAATCGTGTAAATAAATGTAAAATAACGGGCAGTTTAGCGACCTATGACCCCAGAAGACTTTCAAGAGCTACTCATCAATAAATGGGGCTATTCCTTTGACGTTCAAATCCGCAAGACTTCTACCAAGGTCTTTTTCCAAGTGATGTGGCGTTATCTAGAGCAGGTTTCTTTCCCCATGGATGAGGACGAGTATTTGGCCCATCTCAAAGATATTGTGCTGTATCTAGAAGCCATGGGGTGTTTGACGCAGGTGCAAACTGCAATTGAGCAAACGAATGAGCGTCCTAGATTGGGTAAAGCCGTTAGTATCCCTATCGATTTAGGAAGACGAGCTTCTGAGTGGCTGCTTGATTAGTGCATTTCTTTAAAGCAAGTTTCTGAGAGGCCCATTGAAATAATGCATATTTATACATTGGTGGGACTGTGATTATACCCAGCTGAATGCTTGATTTTTAGGTGTTAGAGCCCTACATTCAGGTCTCTAAAGCCCGCACGAACTTGGGCAGGAGTTGGTTAGGAATATTTAGGCAAGAGATGTACTAATGGCTGATCTGTCTGATAAAATCTGAACCAAATTGTATTCTTAAATACACAATCTGCAATACACAAAATATTGCTGAAATCTGGTGGTTCAAGCTACAGCTTTTGAAAACTAATTTGACTTTTTGGTAGTCACCTAAAACTTGCATAAAAGCAGGATAAATGTGTGGCGTCAAAATTTTAAATCTGGCATTAATTACTCATGCAAATCAATTGCCTAAATAACAATTCCACATAAAAATGCACATGCTTATGCCACAAGCCATGATTTGATGACTTGAGTACGCTGAATTTCAGCATATTTCTGTCATTTTGTTCTAAGTGATAGACATTGAAGCGTTATGCTAAATAGCTATTACTGAGGTTAGAGACAGTTTTTCTAAGATGAGAAAAAACTCATGGATGTCTAATTCTCTACTGTTTGGCCACTTACTAAAAACTTGATGTTTTTACTGGTATCAAAAACTTAGTGTGTGTGTGTCGAAGAAATATCTCACTTAGGGAAAAACAGAGCAAATTATTCTAAGACCGATGTTACGATTTGCATGAATTCGCTCAGTATGCTTTGAGGGCCTGCCGTGATCAGCTCTGCAACACTGCCTGCTAAACCCACTGTACCTAGCTTAGAAGACAACAGTCGCCTGAAGTTATTTTCAGGGTCATCGAATCCAGCCCTCTCAAGGGAGGTTGCTCGTTACCTGGGAATTGATTTGGGGCCGATGGTGCGTAAACAGTTTGCCGATGGTGAGCTGTATGTTCAAATCCAGGAGTCCATCCGTGGATGTGATGTCTATCTGATTCAGCCAACCTGTCGACCGGTCAATGATCACTTGATGGAGTTGCTGATCATGATTGACGCTTGTCGGCGGGCGTCTGCTCGTCAGATTACAGCGGTGATTCCGTATTACGGTTACGCTCGCGCGGACCGCAAAACTGCCGGTCGAGAATCGATTACCGCTAAATTAGTTGCCAACTTAATTACCCAAGCGGGTGCTAATCGAGTTTTGGCAATGGACTTACATTCATCCCAAATTCAGGGCTACTTTGACATTCCTTGTGATCATATCTATGGGGCTCCAGTACTGGTTGATTACTTGGCGAGCAAATGCCTGACTGATTTAGTGGTGGTATCCCCTGACGTTGGGGGGGTGGCACGGGCACGCGCTATTGCCAAGCGACTCAACGATGCCCCTTTGGCCATTATTGATAAGCGTCGTCAAGCCCACAATGTTGCTGAGGTCATGAATTTGATTGGCGATGTAGAGGGCAAAACAGCCGTTCTGGTGGACGACATGATCGATACGGGCGGAACTATCTCGGAGGGGGCAAGATTGCTGCGGGCCCAAGGGGCCCGCCAAGTATATGCCTGTGCTACCCATGCTGTGTTTTCACCACCAGCAGTGGAGCGTTTATCCAGTGGGGTGTTTGAAGAGGTGATTGTGACGAATACAATCCCTGTGGCACCGGAGCGTCAGTTTCCTCAGCTGACGACCCTCACAATTGCTAATTTGCTGGGGGAGACTATTTGGCGCATTCACGAAGAAAGCTCCGTTAGTAGTATGTTTCGCTGAGGTCGAATCCTTAGGACTGATCCAGTGTGAATGAACTCTAATAATTCTGATGGAGAGGTTTTTAAAACCTCTCCTATTTTTTACTGATTTTCTCGTGGCCGTCAGTATCTCATGTTTGTAGGAAGCTGATGAAGTCTGGGCCTCTTGTGTTAGTAACGGAACAGTTTGGTATTTAGCGCACGTTGTATGAGCTTAGTACCACATATTGATGAGGCGATGATGAAGGCTGTTGGCCATTGACTATCTCTGGAAACTTTAGGGGTGCATGCATAGACTTGGTAACTACATTGCTGTTTAGAACCCATGGTAAAAAGCACGTCTATCCTCCAGTTGGCTAGTGCTGTTCTGGCCTTGTTGGTTTTTAATCCTAAACTTGTACAGACTCAATTAGCGCGTATACCGTTTTCGCTGTCTGGAGCTGTTGCTCAAGCTGGATCGCTGCAGGCTCGACTGCCTGACCTCGATCAGCGATTGCTGAACGCTGTTCGCAGTGGTGATATACGACAGGCAGAATTGGTGCTTAACCAAGGTGCCAATGCAGATGCTGGCAATCGTTATGAGGGGTATCCAATTGCGATCGCAACTGAACAAGGAAACCGAGCGATGGTCCAGTTGCTAGTGGCCAATGGGGCTGATGTCGATGTGGTTAGTACCGGTGGGCAAACGGCTCTGGGTAGAGCCGTTGACATGGGCAACCTTGACCTGGTCCGAATTTTAATCAACGCTGGTGCATCTCCTGACCGGCGGACTACCTATGGTGTGCCGCTGTTATACCGTGCCACTGAGATGGGCAATCATGAACTGGTCAGACTGCTTTTGCAGGGGGGAGGCAATGCCAATGCTCAAGTTTCTGGCATTACCTCTTTATACAAGGCTGTCGAAATAGGAAATTTGGCAATTGCGCGATCATTGCTGGCGGGAGGTGCAGATCCAGATCAGGCGACTCCGCTATATCGAGCAGTTGAGGTGGGTAATGCAGAGTTAGTTAGGCTATTGCTGAACTATGGCGCTAACCCACGCATAAGTCAGCGCGGTGTGAGTGCATTAGGCTTAGCCCGTGCCCAGGGGAACCGTGAGATCGCTACCCTGTTGCGAGACGCCATGTGATGACGTCATCTAGGTCGTCGCTTAATCGATGTAGGCGTGACAGTTGTTTGGAACTAAATTTAATATGCCTGAACGTACTTGATTGATCGGTATCCAAACAGCATCGTGAGTTTTCTGGCCTTCGATGAGTTTGTACGTCTGATCTAATCGATAAAAAATAGAGTCAGCAAAATCACAACGGAATAGCTGAATCAACTCATGGCCAGGTTTTCCGTTACAAACAAAAATATTGTCTAAGCACGTCAGATACCTGATGTTTATCAAGTCTGCCTGGATTTCTTCTTGAAATTCTCGTTTAAGGGCGTTGACACTAGTTTCGCCAAAATCGATGCCACCCCCCAGAAAACGATAGAAGGGTTTATCTTTGATGCTGTCGTAACCCTTGCTAACAAAAACATGCCCTTGATGCTGAATTAAGCCAAGGGCAATCGGTCGAATACGTGGCTTGCCCATGAAGTTTTCTGCAATGGCAGTAGTGCTGGTGCTATTGGGGTCTACCCAATCATAATCATTGCTCTACCCGAGAATTAGAAAGACTCATCACCTGTCTAATTCTCGGACTTGCACATCAGAATTTATACCTTTTCGATGGCACGGGTCACTGTCTGTAGAGATTCCCTCAGGCTACGAACAGCAGCAATCATAGCAATCTCATTATTCAACTTATTAACTGCTGAGCCGACACCGACACCGGCTGCACCGGCTGCAATAGCCATGGGAGCTGTGACATCTGAAATACCTGATGCGCATAGCACAGGAATACATACAGCGCGTGAAATAGCATGGGCTGCCGCTAGGGTTGGCGTCGCTTTCTCGATTAAGCCAATACATCCAGAATGTCTGGGTTGGCTACTGGTGCCCCCTTCAGTTTGAATAATGTCTGCTCCCTGAGCCACAAGATTTTCGGCCAGCTGTACTTGCTCATCCAGGGGCAGTGTATGAGGGACTGTGACTGACAACGTGATATGGGGCAAAAGCTCACGAGTTTGTTGAGTGAGTCTTAAGACGTCATTGGCGCTGAAAGTTAGCCCTTGAGCATAGAAAGCATCAAAATTACCAATTTCAATAAGTGTGGCACCGGCGGCAACAGGCGCTAAAAATGCCGTTGGATCAATGGCTGAAACACAGATTGGTAAGCTAATTTGCTCACTCACCTGATGGACAAGATCAGCATCCGCTGCAATATCAACAAATGTGGCACCTCCTTGCTGAGCGGCCTTAGCTATGGCCAAAACATTGGCTGCATCAAAGTTGGTCAAGCCACTGATAATCTTCAGCGCATGGCCTTGAGAAAAGGCAGCATGGAGGTTGGGGTGGATAGTCATAGGTGTCTCAGACAAAATCGATCAGGCTTATTGTGCCAGAGGTTGGGGGCAGGCAACAGTAAAGAATCGAGCCTCTGCTTCTAGCTAATGCCTCCTAGTATCTCTCGCTTAACGTCGTCAGGTGGTTGATTGCCATCGATGCGTAGGAGTCGTTGGCGATAATCGTAGTATTCGAGCATTGGAATCGTGGTTTCGGCCAGGGTCTCAATGCGACGGCGTAGGGCTTCAGGGTTATCGTCAATAGCTGCTCGGTTTTCAGAACGTTCAATCAGAGCATGGGCAGGTAGTTCCAGCCAAATGGCATAGTTCACTTGAGTATTTAAAGTATCGAGAAAGAAGTCGAGTTCTTCCGCTTGGAAGGCGGTGCGGGGATATCCATCTAGGATCCACCCTTTGGCTGCATCTGGTTGCTGCAAGCGCTCTTTAATTAGAGCGATCATTAACTTGTCAGAAACCAGCTCTCCTTTGGCCAGAGTTTCTGAAACTTGCTGCCCCAGGGGTGAATCAGCCGCAATTTCTGCTCTGAGGGTATCTCCTGTGGAAATCCAGGGAATGCCAAAGTGCTCGCTGAGCTTTTGCGATTGAGTGCCTTTGCCTGAACCAGGACCGCCTAAAATCAATAGCCGCATAGATGATAAATATCCTTTTTCATATCCTCCCCGTAATAACCCTAGTCTGGGTTTGCGGAGTCGGATTGCTTTTTCCACGGATCTTAACTGGACTATTGAAGCAAGGCCTGAAGACGTAGTAAGCTATTAGACCGTGTAAAAGTTTATCCAAGTGCAAAACTATGCCCAAGCTTAAAACCCGTCGGGCTGCTGCAAAGCGCTTTCGCCGTAGCGGAAGCGGTAAGATTATGCGTCGTAAGGCGTTTAAGAACCACTTATTGCAGCATAAATCCACTGCCCGCAAGAGCCGTTTGTCTAAGAAGGCGGTTGTAGTAGATGCAGATGTACCTAACATCGAAGGCATGATGCCTTATTTGTAGAGTTGCATGCAACGTCTCTGCAATCAATTGATTGTTTTTTGTTTTTAGCTATTAACGACCTAATATGGCACGTGTAAAACGCGGCAATGTAGCTCGCAAGCGCCGCAAGAAAATTCTCAAGCTTGCGAAGGGTTACCGGGGTTCCCATTCTAAACTCTTCCGGACTGCAAACCAGCAGGTGATGAAGGCCCTGCGGTATGCGTATCGCGATCGTCGCAATAAGAAACGTGATTTTCGCCGGTTGTGGATTACGCGTATTAATGCAGCAGCTCGTCTCAATGGCACTACCTACAGCCGTTTGATTGGCGATCTGAAGACCGCAAACATTCAGGTAAATCGTAAGATGCTGGCTCAAATGGCTGTTCTAGATCCAGATACCTTTACCAAGGTGGTTGAGCTAGCTGGCAAGAAAGGCTAGTATCGCCACATGTGGCGATATATTTGGCAACATTTGCTAGGCATAAGTTTACTGTTAGGGGCACAGATGTCTGTGCCCCTAATTGCTATATCTGCTGAATTAGCTGAGATTGAGGCTCGCGGTCGGTTAATTGTGGCAGTTAAGGATAATCGGTTCCCCTTGGGATATCGTGATGCAACAGGCGAGTTAGACGGATTTGAAATTGAGATTGCCCGTCGATTGGCACTGGATCTCCTTGGGGACGAAACAGCTGTAGAGTTTCGTTCAGTGCATAATGTCGATCGTGTCAATGTGGTGGTTAATGGTGACGTGGATATTGCGATCGCATCAATTACGGTGACCGCTCAGCGTCAGCGCATTGCTAGTTTTAGTGAACCTTATTATTTAGATGGCACTGGGTTTATCACCACATCAACCCAGATTAAGACCTTAGATGACCTCGCCCCTGGTCGTATTGCGGTGCTGGCCAATTCCAGTACCCTGGCCCATGTCCGTTATCAATTACCTGATGCCAATCTGGTGACAGTGTTGTCTTATCAAGACGCCATTGCTGAATTGGCTAGGGGGCAAGTAGATGCCTTTGCTGGAGATGTGTCGCTACTGACTGGATGGCAGCAGCAGGATAATCGCTATCGGTTGTTGGATGAAGTAATTTCAGTGGAGCCGGTTGCGATCGCAATTCCTAAAGGGACTCAGTACAGCGACTTACGTCGAGCTATTAATGATGCTATTCGTCAATGGGATGACGAAGGTTGGTTACAAGATCGAGCTACCTACTGGGGGTTACCGTAGCTACCATGGGAGAATAAAAGTAGACCACTGCAGTACGCATAACTGATAGAGCGAGTTCATGGAGAATAGCACCCTATTTTTGACATACCTGGGCATTCTTATTGCCCTACTAGGGCTTTCAGCCTTTTTTATAATTCGCCAGGTATTTAAGACTCGCCGTATTGAGACCACACTAGGCCGTTTACAAAAGAAGCTCACCAAAGAAAAGGGAACCGCCCAAGAGTATTACGAGCTAGGAAGTCTCTTGTTAGATAAAAAGCTTTTTTCCCAATCAGCTCTCTATTTGCAACAGGCCCTAAAGGCTTTAACAGAGGAAGAAGAAGCTGAAAATGCACCGCTAATCTATAACGCCCTAGGATATACCTACTTTGCTCAAGGGCAGTTTGATCTAGCGATTCGTCAGTATAAGGCAGCATTAAAAATTGCCCCAGGTTATGTAACGGCTCTCAATAACCTGGGACATAGCTACGAGAAAAAGCAACTGACCGTTCAGGCGCTAGAAAGCTACGATCAGGCCCTTAAGGTTGAGCCTGATAACGCTACTGCGAAGCGTCGGGCACAGTCTTTACGTAAGCGTGTAGTCATCCCAATGAAGCAGTAGTCGTTTTACGTTGACACGTCTGGAGTTAAAGTTTTGGGGCTAACGCATGACATGACATATGTCTGACTAGCCCCACATTTTCGACGGTATGCAGCCGTTCAGACCTACAATGCAAACCCCGGAACCCGTTTAGACAGCTGCTAGTTCTGGTGTCGCTGACTGTTTTGGCGTAGTAGTTTCAGCCGTTGCTTCACAATAAACCTCAGCTGAATTATTGGGGCTCTCGATTAATTTCACCTTATGCAGGCTAGCTCCAATTTCCTTAATAGGCCCGCGTAGTAAATCCCGAATGTGCACTGCGATATTCTCAGCTGTGGGTACTACTTCGGCAAAGTAGGGAATATCCTTATTCAAAAACGTGTGGTCAAAGGGCTTCACCACATGGGTTTTCACGGCATTCTGAAACTCCACTAGGTCGGCAATCATGCCCGTGCGTGGGTCCATCTCCCCCTTGATTGTGACCTCCAGATGATAATTATGGCCGTGACCATTAACGCGGGCACAAAGACCATAAATTTCGCTGTTTTGCTCCAATGTAAGGGTTGGTAGAGCCAGGCGGTGGGCAGCACTGAAATGGGTGGAGATGGTCAAATAAGCTTCCATGGCGTTTCCTTTATAGTCGGCCCAGAGGGTAGAGGTTTCAAATAGTTGGACGTTGGTAATGGGTAAGTGGGGGACTAAACGCTGCCAGATGACACGGGCGATATTTTCTGTAGTTGGCAGCCCTCCCTTGGGAGTGTCAATTTGGAATTCGGGCCAAACATCATTCAAGTAGGAAAAATCAAGCTGACTAGTGACTTCACGCTTAATTACCTTTTTGACATCGGACAGATTAAGCACCATGCCATACTCATCTAAATCGCCTTCCATAGAGACGAACAACTCATAGTTGTGGCCATGGCCTGGGGCACGGGTGCATAGACCAAACTTGGTCTGATTTTCATCGTCACTCAGTTCGGGCAGCCAGTAACGATGGCTGGCGGAAAACTGAGCCCGACGGTTGATGGTGCATTTCATAGCAATACCAAAAACAGCGAATCAAATATTAATTTTTGCTAAATCTTTTCCCTTAAGCATAGACCATCGTCAAGAAAATGATGGTCTAAGTATCCTATGGATACTAGTGTGTTATCTCAGGGGATGGAATTTGATACGCGGGTTGCTTTAACGTGAGCGATAGTAACTCAGGTCATGAAGTTTTGACACGATTTTATTACCTAAAAACCGTCAAATCCTGAAAAGCCTTGCAAGCTCTCCTGTTTAGGATTTCTCAGCAGAAATATCAGGAGTTGCTAATTTAAGTTGTAAACGGTAAAAATAGATACAGAACAAATCCTCGTTCATCTCCAAGAATTCGTCCCCTGTTCGACGATGAGACGGAAGTAGGGTGTCCTGTATGACTATGGTCCCATAGGTTATATTGGCCTGCCCGAAGGAACGCACGCGTAATCGGTGCTCATTCAGGAGGAGACACACTCATGAAACTTACTTACCGTGGTGTCGACTATGACCACAATCCGCCTATGTTAGAGGTTTCTGAAAGCGACATTCTTTGTAATTATCGTGGCCGTCAACATCGCTATACGTATGTGCGCCATGTTCCTTTTCCCCAGCCTAAAGCAGAGCTTACCTATCGTGGTGTAGCCTACCAGACTGATCGTCATGGTCAGCGTCAGGTTGCAGCTCAAACTGAGACTAAGTCAGTTTTCTCGGCGTTTCAGCGCAAGCTTGCAGAGCTGACTCCTCTAATGGATGAGCGTCGTCAGTTGCTACGTGAGGCAGCTCGTAGCCATAGCGATAGTATTCACCGCTCTTTAGAGCATCGAATTGCGGTGGCCCGTGCACAAGGCAACATGAATTTGTTACAGCAGCTGGAAGATGAACTGCGTCAAATGGCTTAAGGGCTGTTTTTTTACCGCTTGAGTTCCCAGATTCGTGGCTAGAGTAAGTTAGGGAGAAGCTCCCAAAGCTTCTCCTTTTTGTTTGTCCCCATCATGTTTCACAATAAGTTTGGTCTGACTATCAACGGCCAAATCTTATTCGCAAAAGGGTGTTATGGGACTATTTGATAAGGTTTTTGACCCGTCGCCAGAATCGCTGTCTATGAATCCAGCAGAAGCACTGGCGGCGATTTGTTTAGTTGCGATCGCTGCCGATGGATACCTTTCTGACCAAGAGAGTCGCGAAATGGACATGCTGTTAAGCCGTATGCGACTGTTCAAAAGTTACTCTACAGAGATGATGACTCGGATGAAGGATAGATTGCTGCAGCAGCTACAGCAGCATAGTCCTAGCCGTTTAGTAGAAGCGGCTAATACCGTACTTCCAGTTGAGCTAAAACCTACAGCTTTTGCCTTAGCAACAGATCTAGTACTTGCCGATGGTAGCGTGACACCTCAAGAGCAAGCCTTCCTGGATGACCTCTATCGCATTCTGGAAATCCCCAGCGAACAAGCGCTCACCATTGTCGAAGTCATGACCATCAAAAATCGAGGATAAAGAGTCAGTCAAAGTTTTTACTTCAGTGAAGCCTGAACCTCATTTTCTGACAAATACGAGATAATAAACTCTGCACTAACTCCAATCGACCCCACCATTTATTCTTGTCTATGACTGCTGCAATTTCAGCTCCATCCAAACAGATGGATGACTCCAAACACGGCTTGCCCGTAACGATTATTACTGGTTTTTTGGGGAGTGGTAAAACTACTCTGCTTAACCACATTTTGACTAATCAAGACGGCCTGAAAACAGCGGTGCTGGTCAATGAGTTTGGTGAAGTCGGGATTGATAATGACCTGCTCATTACAACAGATGACGATACTATGGTGGAGCTGAGCAACGGCTGCATCTGCTGCACCATCAATAATGATTTGTTAGAGGCAGTTTATAAGGTATTAGAGCGTAAGGACAAGATTGATTATCTAGTTGTGGAGACAACGGGGCTGGCGGATCCGCTGCCAGTAGCCCTTACGTTTTTAGGCACCGAGCTACGGGATCTCACTCGATTAGATTCTATTGTGACGCTAGTAGATGCAGAGAACTACAGCATCGATTTATTTAACAGCCAGGCAGCCCATAACCAAATTGCCTATGGTGACATTATTCTGCTGAATAAGACAGATCTAGTGGATGAAGCTGATCTAGATCTGCTGGAAGTTAAGGTGCGAGACATTAAAGAAGGTGCCCGAATCTTACGGACAACTCAGTCTCAAGTCCCGCTACCGCTGATTTTGAGTGTAGGTCTTTTTGAGTCTGATAAATACTTTGAACCGGCTAAAGAAGAGCACCACGATCATGGGCACGAGCATGAGCATGGGCACGAGCATGAGCATGAGCATGGGCATTCCCACGCAGAACATCACGATCATGCCAATTGCGATCATGAGCATGGCCACTGCGAACATGATCACGAGCATGATCATGAGCACGAGCATTCCCACCTGGATGTAGATGGATTTACATCGATTTCTATTGTTCGTGATCAACCTCTAGCGATTCGAAAGTTTCAGCATTTCTTGGATAACAAGCTGCCGGATAACGTCTTTCGAGCCAAGGGTATTTTGTGGTTTGACGAGAGTGAAAAGCGCCACATCTTTCATCTCAGTGGTAAACGATTTTCTTTAGAAGATGAAGAATGGAATCATCGACCTCGGAAAACCCAACTGGTGCTCATTGGTCAAAATCTTGACCATGAAGCCTTAAAAGCTGAAATTGAAAAATGCTTTTGCCTTGAATCCAAAGGTCGTGGTAGAGGTTTCAGCAGCTAGTGCGCGTTGTAATTCAGCGTGTATCAGCATCCCAAGTCATGGTTGACGGTGAGGTTGTGGGCTGTATCGGTCGTGGGCTTAACCTTTTGATTGGGATCGCTGAAACCGATACAGAAAAAGAACTCGATTGGATGGTCCAGAAGTGCCTTTCATTAAGGCTTTTCCCGGCTGAAGGGTCAGGGCGTTTTGATTTATCGATTCAAGATGTTCAGGGTGCCTTGCTTGTTATTAGTCAATTCACACTTTATGGTGACTGTCGCAAGGGACGACGTCCTTCATTTGACCAGGCAGCTTCACCTGACCAGGCCGTTAAGCTATATGAACAGTTTGTAGCTAAACTGCGACAGAGTGGGTTACAGGTAGAAACAGGACAATTTGGTGCCCATATGCAAGTCGCCATCGATAATGAGGGTCCGGTTACGTTGGTCTTAGAACGAGACGCCCGGGTAGCCTAGCTTTTACTTGGGGCTGACATGCATGTTCTAGCTCGTCCTGGGGGGACTATGGGCGATCGTTATTCTTTAGAGGAGATAGTCACTACACAAGCAATACAGAGAATATGCCACTTTATTTTCTTTGGCTGCGCTTGTGTCAGTTCCGGTTTCCCTTGATAAGGTAAAGAAATGTTAAATGGTCTAGCAACCCTTCCTACATAGAGACGATCCCAGAATACGACTATCACAGGTCCCTTTATGCTGCACAGTATTAATCTAATGTCCTCGTTTCAAGTGCCTGCTGGGCAGGTTTTGTTCTGTGACTTTGATGGTCCTATCGTAGATGTTTCGGAGCGTTACTACCGAACCTATCGCTTAGGACTTTCAACTCTGCAAGCTAGTTACCAAGAGAGTCATGGTGCAGCGTTATCGCTGCAAATACTGTCTAAAAAGCAGTTTTGGTGGATGAAACGCAATCGAGTGGCTGATACCGACATTGCTATTCGTTCGGGGGTACCTACAGAGCTGGTCGATACTCTTTTACAGCAGGTTCAGCGGATTGTGAATCATCCCCATTTGCTACAGTGGGATACTCTACAACCCGGTGCTGACAAGGCTATTCATTATCTCAACCGTGAACGAGGTCTACGTTTAGTTCTAGTAACACTACGCCATCCTCGACAGGTGCAAGCCTTTTTACAGGCCCATGATCTGAGTCAGTATGTTGACGAAATCTTTGGGGCATCTGATATCAATGCCGCCCACTTGAACCGAGCTGAGCAAAAGGTGGCGTTGCTAGAGCGTGCGATCGCAGCTCAGAAAAGCCAAGGTTATCAAACGTACCCCACTTGCATGATTGGGGATACAGAGGCAGATATTATTGCCGGACAACGAGCGGGCATCGTTACTATTGCCCTCACCAACGGCATTCGTAGCTGTGAACACCTAAAGCGATACCAACCAACCTCTATAGAACCTAGTTTGCTCAACGCGATTCAAAGCCGTCATATGACACAGGTTTTACAGGCGGCCTAACCCTTCCACCAGCGATGCAATGGATAGTAGAGTGCTGGTGTCCATAGGCTGCTAAGAATTGCTGAACTGAGGGCTACTCGCTGATGGGTACGCCAAATTTGCCAAAGGCTCAGGTAGGGTGAATCAGGCCATAGCAGATGGCGAAAACTCATTTGCAGAGCCATGATTGTGGCGGCAACCACAGCCATGCCAAAAACAATAAATGCCACTAGCACGACATTTTCTTGAATCAACCGCTGTCGCTGTAACCTAGCTGTCAACATACCTACTACTAGCAAGCTTAAGGCATGGGTGGGAAAAGGACCTGTCAGACCGTCCTGTAATAATCCCAAGACAATCCCAGCGATGGCCCCATCGATAATGGGATGGTGAATACTCCAGATAACGACCCAGATTAGTAACCAGTTTGGCGCGATACCCAACAATTCGATGCCAGGAAAGCGCATAGGAGATAGCAGCAAGCAAATTAAGCCTGAGCCCACCACAATAACGATATTGAGGCAAGTTTTTTGAAAGTCGGATAGCGCTTCCTTCCCTTTAGATGAAGTCATATTGTCTCAGGTAGCGCTATCGCGCTATTCATTGTCGATTATCTCTGCGGGAGGCGCATTAACGTCGGTTTTGGCTTCAAAGGGATGGATAGTAACCCATTCAAGAATATTTAGAGGAGACGATAGTTTAATCACAGCTTCAGGAGCGGGACTTTTCTTTAAGTCCATACTTTCGATACGCCCGACGGGAATCCCTTGAGGGAAAAGACGGCTGTAAGAAGACGTGACAATGACATCACCCGGTTTGACATCAGGCGTAGTCTCAAAAAACTGCATAACGACCCGACCGTCAACATTGCCACGTACTACGCCTAAGGACCGGCTGCGACTGACCTTCACACCCATCTGGCTAGTGGGGTCAGTAATTAACAAAATTTGACTAGTATTTAGAGACACACTAGTAACTCGACCTACTAAACCCCCGGGCCCCGTGGCCATGTCACCTTCTGTAATGCCTTCCAAACTACCTTTATTGACCGTAATTTGCTGCCACCAATTATCGGCACTACGCCCAATCACAGCAGCAACGGTAACCTTGCCTTGACTATCAGCATAGTCAATATTTTCCCGCAGGCTTTGATTTTGGTTTTCTAATTCAATCACCCGTTGTTGCAGCTCTAGGATGTAGGCATTTTCCAGCCGCTCTGCTTGTGTAAGGCCAGGTTGAAGCGGTGCTGTTAGTACCTGATAGATTTCATAAATGACAGCACCCTGGCTTTGACGCATAGCCCAGGCTAAGACGATAACAAGGGTGGTAATGCCAGCCCTCGTTGCGTATCTATCCCACCAGCGTCTCAGTGCAAACATAATTTGCAAACAATAGTTGTCAACCTGTCAACCGTCTACGGAAACCTTAGAGATCGCGAGAACGAGCACTAAATACCCGCTCCATCTGACTAAAGTTTTCAAGCACACGTCCAGTTCCTAGGACTACACAACTCAACGGATCAGCCGCAACGTGAACTACAATGCCGGTTTCATGGCTAATCAGGGTATCTAGACCTTTTAGTAACGCTCCGCCACCTGCCAGCATAATACCCCTATCGATAATATCAGCTGCCAACTCTGGAGGAGTTCTTTCCAGGGTTCGTTTCACAGCCTCAACGATCACCGACAACGGTTCTGCCATACTTTCGCGGATTTCAGCACTTTTTACAGTCACTGTTCTGGGTAAACCGGATAGCAAGTGTAAGCCTCGAACATCCAAAACATTTTCACTGTCATTAGGACTGGGATAAGCAGAGCCAATATTGATCTTGATTTCTTCGGCTGTGCGCTCACCAATGACCAAGTTATGGACTTTTTTCATGTATTGAGAAATGGAATCACTCAGCTCATCACCAGCTACACGTACCGATTCACTTAAGACAGTGCCTTGTAAACTTAGCACTGCGACTTCAGTGGTACCGCCACCGATATCAATAATCATGTTGCCTGTGGGCTCAGCTACGGGTAACCCAGCGCCAATAGCTGCCGCAACGGGTTCATCGATGAGATAGACCATACGAGCCCCAGCCTGTAGAGCTGCATCCATAACTGCCCGACGCTCTACACCGGTAACACCACTGGGAATGCCAATCACGATGCGGGGCATTCCTAACGCTCGACCTTCATGCACTCGTTTAATAAAGTGCTTGAGCATGAGCTCGGCAGTATCAAAATCAGCAATCACACCGTCCCGTAAAGGACGCAGAGCCGTAATGTTGCCTGGCGTACGTCCTAGCATTCGTTTGGCTTCTTCTCCAACAGCTAAGGGCTTGCCGTCCTTATCCCTAGCTACAACGGAGGGCTCTTGCAAGACAACGCCTTTACCCGAAACATAGACCAGAGTGTTAGCTGTCCCCAGGTCTATTCCCATGTCACGGGAGAATGAAAAGCGATCGAGTAAACTCACTGTTAGACGTGCCCCCAAACGAGCTGTGAAAAAACAAATGGATGGTTTATTAGGCCGGTGTGGATTTTATTACGTTTTATATCTGTACGTCTAGTCCGCACTTCTGAACGCAACCAATATTCGGCCTATGGCGATGATGTTGAGAAACATCCTGAGGGAACGTTGACTATTAATCAACCTGCGCTATCTACCATACTCCAAGGTTACACGGTCTGAAATTCTGTAATCTGGAGTACCGGGGGTAAAACCTTATGCCCATCTACTTCAAAGCGTAAGAGATAAAGATAATTCTAGACGGTGGTGTATCTCTCGCATATAAAGTAGTTAGCACAGTAGCTGGTGAAATAGCGATGAGTCTCAATGTTGTAAATCTTGTAGGGCGAGCGGGACGAGATCCTGAGGTTCGCTATTTTGAGTCAGGCAATGTGCTGTGCAAGTTTACGATTGCTGTGAATCGACGTACTCGTAATAGCGATCAGCCTGATTGGTTCAACCTAGAACTCTGGGGACGCAACGCTGAGGTGGCTGCTAATTACGTCAAGAAGGGTAGTCTTGTCGGCGTAGTGGGCGCGCTTAAGCTTGATAGCTGGCAAGATCGCGCTACGGGTGCACAGCGCTCTAGTCCTGTTATTCGAGTAGAACGCCTTGAGCTTTTAGGGTCTAAGCGAGACAACGCTGCTCCCATGTCAGGTAACTACGATGATGACCAGTTCTAATGCCTGCTACTTAGAGAAGGCATTAGAACACGTTTTATTATTTTTTACTCAGTGGGCAAAGTCGAAATTAGGCAGAGTGAATACTAGCTAGCTAAACGATCGTTCTGCTCGGTCGTTTCGCCATCGGCTTGAATGCTGGCTTGAACCTCGCACCAAGCAGCCCCAGGAATCACCTCAATTTTGCCACGATTAGGGAAACGCAAATCTTCCACAGCTGTAACACCGTTGGTAAAAAGGTATTCACGTAAAAGCTGATAAGCCTCATCTATATTGCTAACTGTATAGTTGGCAGCGTATAGATAAGGCTTTAAGCGATCTTGATTGCGAGGGGCAGTTTCTCGAAACGTGACGCGAGTTGTCTTAGGTGAGCTATGTTGGCAGCTGATCCGATACTTAATGGTGTGACAAGCTGTGTTGGGGAACATTTCACTGTGAAAAGATGGAACTCTGGAGAAGCTGCCAGGATTATCCAGCTAGCTGAATAAACGAGCAATAAAGATTTACGGGAATATTTCCTCTAATAATACAAACTAGTACTAATAAACGAACCGTAATCTATATTGTCTGAAGTTGTCAAAAGTAATATTGGGTTACCTGTTACATTTGATCAACTTTTATCAATGCACCCGATGTTCATAATAACGTCCATTAACGTCAATTATCGAAATTATTTGAAATGGATGCTGGGATGCTCTTACGGCTAGTAAGTCGCAAATAATAAATAAATTCTAACGGCTATTACGGTTGGATTGGATATGGTATGCCATATGTAAGCAGCCATAGTAGCTGAGAAAAGCTAAAATCATCCCTACGAGAGTACTGCCTACCATTAGGGCAACTGTGATATCAAGGCCAAGGTTCATCCATTCTTGAGGAGAACGCCCTGTCAGGCTGGTTGCTGCACTTTGTCCTAAAACCCAGCGCCCAATTTGGTAGTTGAATGCATAAATAGGAACATAGGTCAGTGGATTGCTAATCCAAGTGCCGGCGGCTGCAACAATTTTATTGCCTCGAATGGCTACAGCGATCGCAACGCCAATGATTGTCTGTAACCCAAACAAGGGATAGCTGCCGGCAAAAACCCCCGCTGCCAGACCCCTGGCAATGGCTTGAGGATGGCTTCTGAGACGGATAAAGCGAATATAGACATACCTGGCCAGACGCTGCAATTTACCTCGCTTCTGGCGTTTTAGGGGGCGATGTGATCTTTTGTAAGATTGTTTGCTGGATTGATTATCGTCAGAATGACCTTGTGGGTCTGCCACGGCTGGATTCCTTGTGAAAAATTGACATGTAATGGAGCAAGGCCGCCGTCCATGGGCTACTAGGATTAATTATGACAACATAACCAACTTTGGTCATTCCAGGTGGACTTGCGTGCAAGGCGGCACAGGGGGCGTTAAAGTTTGATGTTGGCAGTGTTTGAGTCAGGAATGTGGGTGAGCCAAGGGAAACAATTGTGCAGGGTGAAACCATTGCTGCGATCGCAACCGCGATTGTGCCACAGCAGGGGAGTGTCGGCATTGTGCGACTCTCGGGTTCCACAGCAGTTTCCATTGCTCAACAGGTGTTCCACAGCACTGCACCTTGGGAAAGCCATCGTATTCTCTATGGTTACATTGCCCACCCAGAGACTCGGCAGACGATTGATGAAGCTTTACTGCTGTTGATGAAATCCCCACGTTCTTATACCCGTGAGGATGTGGTGGAATTTCACTGCCACGGTGGCATCATGGCGGTGCAGCAGGTATTGCAGTTATGTATTGCCCAGGGAGCGCGCCTGGCAGAACCAGGGGAATTTACTCTGCGGGCCTTTCTCAATGGTCGTCTAGATTTAACCCAGGCCGAAGGTATTGCTGATTTGGTCGGAGCCCAATCACCTCAAGCGGCCCAAGTGGCATTGGCTGGAATTAAAGGCAAGCTGACCCAGGTGATTCGCCAATGTCGCAGCCGGTGTTTAGACGTGCTGGCGGAGGTGGAAGCTCGCATTGACTTTGCCGATGATCTTCCCCCTTTAGATGAAGATCATGTGCGTAATCAGGTGGCGGTGCTCCTGGCTGAAGTATCCCAAATTCTGTCTACAGCCCATCAGGGGGAGCTGCTGCGGACAGGGCTCAAGGTGGCAATCGTGGGGCAGCCCAATGTGGGTAAATCCAGTTTGCTGAATGCCTGGAGTCGTTGCGATCGCGCCATCGTCACCGCCTTACCCGGCACCACCCGTGATGTGGTTGAATCGCAGCTGGTGGTTGGTGGCATTCCTGTGCAGGTGCTCGATACAGCGGGCATTCGTGATGCCACTGACCAAGTAGAGCAACTGGGAATTGAACGTTCCCAGGCAGCGGCTAAAAATGCAGATTTAGTCTTGCTGACCGTGGATGGCACTGTCGGCTGGACTGATGCGGAAGCCGCACTATATGGCGATATTCAGCATAAACCTCATATTTTAGTGATCAATAAGGTAGATCTAGGGCCGCCGGTTAGTCTGCCTGGGGTGGATGGGCCTGTTGTCCACACAGCCGCCGCCCAAGGTCAGGGCATTGACGATTTAGAGAATGCCATCCTTACCATTGTGCAAGCGGGTAATGTCAGTGCTGCCAACATGGATTTAGCCATTAATCAGAGACAGGCAGCGGCCCTAACCCGTGCCCACAGTGCGCTTAAGCAGGTGCAAGCCACCATAGAAGCTGTGCTGCCCCTTGATTTTTGGACCATTGATTTACGGGACGCCATCCGTGCTTTGGGAGAGGTAACCGGTGAGGAGATGACCGAGTCGATGTTAGATGAGATTTTTAGCCGATTTTGTATTGGTAAGTAATGCCGATTTTGTATTGGTAAGTAATAGTGGATCATACCTATGGCAATAGTTAACGGCGATCCTAGGGTGGGCATCGTCCACCCTATCAAAATGCAGGACGCCTTCGTGACCCTAGCCAGTGAAAATCTACAGGCCTTAGTGGAGTTTTATCAGGGCTTATTAGGCCAAGCACCCCACCGTTATATCCCCCAGTGTTATGCAGAATTTGTGTTACGAGGTTTAAGGCTGGCTTTATTTAAACCTGGCGATACTCAGGAGTTTACTGGACCAGCCGGGAGTATGAGCCTGTGTCTTGAGGTGGAGGATTTACGAGGTGCGATCGCAACTGTAACAAAACTAGGCCATGCACCACCGGATGACATCATCCACGCCAGCCACGGCCAAGAAGTCTATGTATACGATCCAGCTGGGAATCGCCTGATTTTGCACCAATCATCGGTGCCTTAATCCATCTGACTAAGGCGCTTAAGTTTTAGCACATCGGTCATCTTGCGCAATTTCTTAATGGTTCGATCAAAATGGGCATGGTCTTTAACATCAAGGCCCAAGTCAATTTCAGCAATTTGATCCGGAAATGTCGTGACTGTTGCTCGATGTACGTTGATCTTAAGATCTGATAAGTGGCTCAAAATATCCTTAAGAACACCCACCCTATCAATAACCTCCAGTTTCAGCATGACTGGGTAGGTTTGAGGTCGGCCAGTGGCGGCTCCCACTGAATTCCAACGTACTGGTATGAGGCGATCCCCAGGTACCGAGGCCACATTCGGACACCCTTGACGATGGATAGCAATGCCCCGAGCACCCATTGATACGGCCCCGAGAATCGGCTCCCCTGGCAGTGGATTGCAGCAACCGGCAATATGATGCAGTAACCCCTCGACACCGATGATGGAACTGCCTGATGCACTACTATGGGTATCGCCGCCCCAGCGAGTACGAACGACTGCGCCTTCATTGATTTGCTCTGCTAGGGCTTCATCGTTTCCTTCGTCTATTGGCTGGAGTTCTTTAGTGGCCTCTTGCAGACGGTTAACCACCGCATTCAGTGTGATTTCTCCGTAACCTAAAGCTGCCAACATATCCTCAACACAGGGATAATTGCTGCGTCGCGCTGCTGCTTGGGCTGGAGCTGATTTCAACAAAGAATCTAGACCATCACGCCCCATGACCTTTTCCAGCATGGCATGGCCACGGGCCATGTTCTCATCATGGTGAGACTGCTTATACCAATGACGAATACGGTTACGAGCACCGGCGGAAACGACAAAATTTAGCCAGTCCAGGCTGGGGTGGCTGTGTTTGTTGGTCAGAACTTCAACAATGTCACCGTTTTCAAGTTGGGTATCGAGGGTGACAATGCGATCGTTTACCTTGGCCCCAGCACAGTGATGCCCTACTTCTGTATGGATACGATAGGCAAAATCTACAGGCGTGGCTCCTTGACTTAAGGCAAATACATCACCTCGGGGACTGAAGACATAGACTTCTTCATCAAAAAGGTTATCTTTAACATCGCTCAAATATTCCTGGGCGTCTTTGAGATCGCTTTGCCATTCCAGGAGTTGTCGCAGCCAGGTGAATTTTTCGTCTTCTGCGTTGACCTTGGTATTACTGTTACCAGTTTCCTTATATTTCCAGTGAGCAGCGATCCCATATTCGGCAACGTGGTGCATTTCCATCGTACGAATCTGCACTTCAATGGGGCGACCTTGCTCGCCAATAACAGCCGTGTGTAATGACTGATAACGGTTCGCTTTAGGTAGACCAATATAGTCTTTAAAGCGTCCAGGAATTGGCTTGAATTGATCGTGAACGACCGCTAGAGCTCGATAACATTCCACCTTGGTACTAACGATGATGCGTACTGCCGCAATGTCATAGATCTGGTGGAAGTCTTTTTTCTGACGCTGCATCTTGCGATAGATGCTGTAAAGATGTTTGGGGCGACTGCTGATCTCAACACAGTTGATCCCGTCATTGGTCAAATGAGTTTCTAATAATTCGGCAACCTGTTTTAACCGGGCCTCTCGGTCTACACGCTTTTCAGAAATTAAGTTTTTGATTTCTTGATAAGAAGACTCTTCTAGGTACTTAAAAGAAAGGTCCTCTAGTTCCCACTTCATACGACCGATCCCCAGTCGATTTGCCAGTGGGGCAAAAATTTCGATGGTTTCGCAGGCTTTTTGTACCTGCTTTTCGGGTGGCAGATGTTGCAATGTCCGCATGTTATGGAGGCGATCTGCCAGCTTAACTACAATGACTCGGATATCTTGAGCCATAGCCAAGAACATACGGCGGAAATTTTCAGCTTGACGCTCTGTTTTACTGTTGAACTGAAATTTTGATAGCTTGGTGACCCCTTCTACCATTTGGCGGACTTCTGCCCCAAAATGAGCCTCGATTTCATCCGCTGAAACATCTGTGTCTTCTACGACATCGTGTAAAAAACCGGCTGCAATCATAGCGCTGTCTCCCCCTAGACTGCGCAAGATATTCGCGACGGCTACCGGATGGGCAATATATGGTTCCCCAGAGGCCCGCATCTGCCCTTTGTGGAGTTGATAGGCAAATTCAAATGCGCGACAGACTAGCTGATTGTTATCTTTAGGACGCTCAAGCGGGACCTGGCTGTCCCCATGGATCTCTATTGGCTGGCTGTGTTCTAGGATGCAAGACCTAAGCCAGGTCGGTAAGGTACAGTCTTTGGGGATAACAGGGGCTACTGGTGTCATGGTAGATCGGGGGAGAGGATAAAAACTGCAAAAACCACATTGGCTCCGGGTGGTCTGAATAGGGCCAGTACCGATACGCTCTGTTCTACTGGAAGTTGCGTTAATTCAAAACGTCGGTACCTAGTGAGCAAGCAAGATCCGCAATCATCTGTCTTATGTAAGAAATTACGCCTGTGGCACGATGCATCAAAGTTTCAAGTGCCATCTTGACCAAGACGTTTATCCTCTTAATTCGTAGGATAGATTACAGAGTATAAATTCTTACAATTGTAGCTTTATGGTGAGGTTATTAGTGGTCGTTACAGACGATTGCCTGAGTTCTGTAAGTGGATAATTTCAAGGCTTAGATTAGTGCTTACATCAGTTACCAGGCGATTTGCTTGCCTTTACTATTAGAATATGTGCGTAATTAAAGAACAATAAAATACTTATATAAAAGCTATAGAGATTAAAAAAAAAGTTCTAAATGGCTTTATTAAAATCTTGCATTATTATTAAATCATGACATTTGCTACTGTAGTTGATGATCTCAATGCCTATAGTGCTCAATTAGCTCAGGTAAAGTTGGCATTAGGGCAGATGGAAGGGGCTGCAAAGGCTAATATTCTGCAACAGTTCTTTGCTCAAACCCTTTGGCCTCAGCTAAGTCAGACAGATATGTTGGAGCAGCCTCAAGGGCGTGCAGCGATAACGGAAATCCATCGTCACATGCGGCTTTTGATGGTGGAGGTCAACTTTGTGACCTCAGCTAGCCACGGTGATACTCGGCAGCAGCGTCTACAGCAAATGGAGCAGCGTCTGCAGCAGTTAGAAGGGTTTACTCAAGTCTTAATTAACCTCTGTAATCAGTGATTTGCTCCTAGATTTGCTCCTAGAAAAACTTGAGTTTTCCCCTGCTAAAAACTACAGTTCTGGATGTAGACGCGATTTAGTACATGTGTCTGTATAGTTTTTGTACTTTATTCACGGAGGGCGATGTTCTGTCCAAAGCATCCGCAGGAATCGCTGCTGATAGGTGAGCTAGTAGATGGGCTAAAGGCTTCTAATTGTCCAACCTGTAGTGGCTCTTGGATAGCTCCTGAGGATTATCAGTCTTGGCAAGCTACCCAGACAGATCCGTCTCTTAGGATTGATGACTTGACGTTGCCCATTAACCAAGACATTGATTATCAGCCAGCTCGCTACGACAATCGAGCTGGCCTTTGTCCGAGCTGTGGATTTTATTTAGTTAGAAGCAGAATTAATCTACAAAAAGTTGCATTTTTTCTGGAACGCTGTCCTGCTTGCAAAGGTGTTTGGTGTGATGCAGGGGAGTGGGATGTGCTTAGTGAGCTTGGTCTGAGTGCCTATATCCCTGTGCTTTTTACCGATGAATGGCAAAGCCGTGTGCGTGTTGCTGAGGCCGAACTGCGTGAGCAGGTGGCGACAGCGGAGAAACTTGGGCCAGAAATTGCGGAGAGACTTTTTGAGCTAGCAACTTTGCTGGAAAATCACCCCAATGGAGATTTTGGGGTGGCTTATTTGATGAGGCGATTTGAGAAGTGAAATATCTATGTTTTGAGTATTATGACTCCTCCCTTGCTACAGCTTGATGACTTTGGTGTCGCTTATCCACAGCAGGAAAGTTGGGCAGTTGAGAATGTGTCTTTATTGCTACAGCCTGGAGAAATGCTGGGGCTAGTGGGAGAATCTGGATGTGGCAAGTCCACCTTGGGGCGAGCTGCTCTACGGTTGTTGCCAAGGGGTAGTCAGACTAAAGGACGGTCACTGTTTGAAGGGCGCGATGTGTTGGGCTTTTCGAGCAAGGAAATTCGGCGGTTTCGAGGAGAAGCGGTGTCATTGGTGTTTCAAGATCCGATGACGCGACTCGATCCGCTGATGACCATCGGGGATCACTGCGTAGAGACCCTGCGCGCCCATCGCTCCGATGTGTCTAAGCAGGTTGCGAAGGAAATTGCGATCGCAACCCTAAAATCCGTCAGTATCCCTGCCAACCGCTGGGATCAGTATCCCCACGAGTTTAGTGGTGGTATGCGGCAGCGGGTTGCCATCGCCCTGGCGCTGCTACTCAATCCCAAGCTGATTGTGGCAGATGAACCCACCACCAGTTTGGATGTCACGGTTTCGGCGCAAATTTTAGACCTGCTGACTCAGCTGTGTCGAGAACGGGGGATGGCCCTGATCCTGATTTCCCACGATCTGGCATTGGTTGGGGAATATTGCGATCGCATTGCCGTCATGTATCAAGGCAAACTTGTAGAGCTGGGAGCGACCGCAGACGTTTTGTATCATCCTCAGGCGGATTACACTCAGTCTTTGCTACAGGCGGCCCATCAGTTGCAAAACTATGAGGCTGATGATTCGGCATTAGAACAAGAAACCGCAACCGCTCCTCTTCTGCGAGTACAAGATCTAGTAAAGCACTACACCATTGAGCAAAATTTGCTTTCGAAGTTGTTTAATCGAGCACAATCGGAGGATATCAAAGCCGTTGATGGCATTTCTGTAGACTTGCATCCCGGTGAGATCCTGGGTCTGGTGGGAGAATCAGGCTGCGGAAAAAGTACGTTTTCCCGTGCATTGATGCAGATTATTCCACCGACATCAGGGCGGGTGGAGTTCATGGGACAAAACTTGGTAGGCATGTCTCGGGCTCAACTGCAGGTGCAGCGACGCAATTTTCAAATGATTTTCCAAGATCCCCATGCTTGTCTCAATCCTATGATGACCGTGGGGCAGGGGATTGCTGATCCGTTAATTATCCATGGTTTGGCGAATGCGTCGGATGCCAAGCAGCAGGTCCGTGCCATGTTGAAGCGGGTGGGACTGACGCCGACCGAAGACTATTATGGCCGTTATCCTGGTGATTTGTCTGGGGGGCAGCAGCAGCGCGTTGCTATTGCCCGTGCCTTAATTACTAAACCTAAGCTGGTGATTTGTGATGAGCCAGTGAGCATGTTAGATGCGAGCGTTCAGGCCCAGGTCCTAGAGCTGATGCTGGAGCTGAAAGAAGAGCTTGACTTAACCTATCTATTTATTACCCACGATTTATGGGTGGCGCGGTATCTTTGCGATCGCATAGCTGTCATGAATGGTGGCAAAATCGTTGAAATTGGACCAACAGAGCAGATTTTCATATCACCGCAGCATTCATATACGAAAACGCTCTTGTCGGCTGCCCCTTTATTGGCAAAACAAACATGACTTTAGCGATCTCTGAGCATTGCTGTGTCCAGTGAGAGTTCTTGAGAACGACAAAAAGGTCGGGCCATTGACCCGACCTTTTGCGTTACATTCAAATGACTTGATTAGCAATCATCATCTATTCAACGATAATCTTGCCAACCATGCCAGCACCACGGTGAGGGGCGCAGAAGTAGCTGTACTCACCAGGCTCAGTGAATTTGGAGGAGTAGGACTCACCAGGGGAGAAGGTTAGCTGTTCTTGGGATAAGGCGTCTGCAACGTCTTTGCCGCCAGGAACCTGAGCTGCATCAAAGATAACGTTGTGGGGGGCCATTTTGTTGTTAACCCAAGTCACTGTATCGCCAGCCTTAATGGTGAGGGTTGCAGGCTCAAACGCCAGCAGACCTGCATCGGAACCCATTTTTACTTGGTAATCAGTAGCGTAGGCAGGAGCTGCATTGAAAACAGTGCCTGCAAAAACCAGAGCAGCCGCTACTAATAGCGCACCCATGGCTCGCAAAGCGCGATTGATAAAGGTCATGGTGATTTCTCAAGGTTGAATTTAGAGGTAGTTAAGCATTCTTAACTACAACATGCTTAGTTATTTTAGAATGCCGGATGTCGTCGTAGACAAATAAACAAAAAATAAAGCGTTGTTCAGCAGTACCAGACCTCTAGTCAACTATTCGATAGCGTTTCGGACACGTCTAATGGTCTCTTTCTCTAGATGTTAAAACTAGGGAATGCCTTTCAGCATATAGGTTTGAGTCGATCTCCAAAAGACGTGTGCCATGGCCTAATAGTTAGCTATGGCTGGCTAAAGCTGATGGCAAGGCTCTTTACAGTTGTTAATGTTTGACCTGCTGTCATTTGACGCGGTCTGAAAAAACTGGAGACGATCATCTTTAGTCAAACTTTAAGCTTTTGGCTGAAATCGTTTGATTATTAGACTGTGACTTTTTTTGAGAGGAGTATCCGATGAAGTCTATTTTGGCTACTGTTGTAGCGTTTGTAGCAAGCGCAGTTTTCTTGATTGCGCCTCCTGCTATGGCTGCTGATGCTGGTGCTGGTGCTGGTGCTCAGGTATTTGCTGCTAACTGTGCGGCTTGCCACATTGGTGGTGGTAACGCAGTTAACCCTGCTAAGACTCTAAAGAAGGATGACTTGGTTGCTAATGGCAAAGATACTGTTGATGCAATTACGACTCAGGTAACAAATGGTAATGCTGGTATGCCCTCTTTCGGTGGTCGTTTGACACCTGAGCAGATTGAGAACGTTGCATCTTATGTATTGGCTCAATCCGATAAGGGCTGGTAGTCACGTCCTACTTTTGAACCAGTTATATTTTGATTAGCCTTGGCTTTCACCTAGCCTAATCCTCAATTTGAATTAATAAAGCCTGTTTTTAGGGGGATTCCCCCCCTGGAAGCGGGTTTTTGTATTAGGTAACGTAGTTCTGAAGCCTAAAAAAATCTCAAGAACTCTGAATGCGCTATCACATCCGTGTAAAAAATATTACTTGGTTGGCGGAGTGCTAATCGTGGATAATACGTGACCGATACTGGACACAGTTGTGAGGCTATATAATGCTCGCTTTGCTTGTTGAAACAATGAGTCTCCCTGCGATCGCAGGTGGTGCAGTCCAGTGGGTTCCTTGGTGAGTTCAGGACGACTGGCATCCTTTGCCAGGCGCTCGGCAGCTATAGCCTGTGCCTTAGGAATGGGAGGATGTCAGGTAGCTGCCCAATTGCCCCCCTCAGCGGGTGGACGACAGATTACGAGTTCCCGTTCGGTGATCGTTCAGCTATTTGAGTGGCGTTGGCCAGATGTTGCCCAGGAGTGTGAAAGTTGGTTAGGGCCAAAGGGTTACGGGGCTGTGCAAATTTCTCCCCCCCATGAACATCGGATAATCGCTCAAGACCCCACTCCATTTCCTTGGTATCAGCGCTATCAGCCGGTTAGCTATAAATTGTCAAGCCGTAGCGGTGGTCGAGCTGAGCTAGCAGATATGATCAAGCGCTGTTATGACTCGGGTATCAAAGTCTATGCCGATTTGGTGATCAATAATATGGCTAGTGCTGGCGCTGGCAAAGGCAGTGACGGCAGTGATTTCGATACAGCGACGTTTTCCTACAACGAGGTGCCGTACATTAAGGCAGACTTTAATGCCCCATGTACGATTGCGCCTCGGGACTATGTTGAAGACCCCTGGCAGGTAAAGCACTGCCAGGTGGAGGGGCGTCAGGATTTGGATACGGGGAGTGAGACGGTGCAAGCTGCGATCTCAGCTGCCATGAATGAACTGTTAACCCTCGGTGTGGCTGGTTTTCGTATTGATGCTGCCCAACATATTCCACCACAGCACATTGCCAAGATTCTGCGGCGTCTGCATCCCCTAAGCCCCCGATTCTATCCCGATGGAGGGCGTCCATTTATTTACCAGGAAATCACGAGCCCCGGAACAAACGCTATTCAAGCCAGCGATTACTTTAGCAATGGTGCGGTTACCGAGGTCCGCTATGGTCGTAATCTGGGTGAGCAAGTGCGCCATGGTGAACTAAAAAACTTGGTGCTATTTGGGGAAGCCTGGGGATTAATACCGAGTCATAAGGCTGTTGTTTTTACGGATAACCACAAAACTCAGCGTAGTCGCGATCGCAACATAATCACTTTTTATGCACCAACCGATGGCGGAGCACGATATCGGCTAGCCAATATATTCATGTTGGCATGGCCCTATGGCACTCCAAAAATTATGTCCAGCTATGACTGGCCGCGAGAGCAGGGCAACTGGGTAGGACCGCCTGCGGATGAAAACGGACAAACCTTACCAGTGAGCTGTGGTGATGGCTGGGTGTGTGAACATCGCTGGTCTGACATTGCCAGTATGGTGGAGTTTCGCAATGTGACCCAAGGTGTTTCTACCATTGACCATTGGTGGGATAACGGCAAGAGCCAAATCGCATTTGCCCGTGGCAATCGGGGGTTTGTAGTTATTAATAACGAAAATAATACTCTCAGTGAAATATTGATGACAGGATTGCCAGCGGGTGGTTACTGCAATGTTTTGTCTGAGACATCGATGGCCGAATCTGGTGAAACACCTAGCGAAACGTTAGACAGTTGTAAACGCTTGATTACAGTAGATTCAGAGGGTCGAGCTCAGTTCGATGTAGCGCCTCAACAGGCCGTAGCATTGCATATTAGAGCTCGTCTGTAATGACACCTTTGACCGAGGTTGCTTTCAGACCTGCTCACAAAGCGTTGAAAACCCGACCACTGGTGTACGGTTTTCAATCAAGTTTTTTCTTCAGCTGCGTTGATAGGCTAAAGCTAAGGACGTATCTGTAAGGAATTTCAGCCCATGCCAGTCAATAAGGACCCACGCCCGCCACGCTCTCGACAAATTGGTAATTTGCTATTTTTGCTAGGGGCAGTTTTGCTGGTCCTAAATATTTTCCTACCTATTCAGCGTACCCCACGTACTCCTTACAGTATGTTCCTCCATCAGGTACAAGAGCATGAGGTAGTCAAAGCATCGGTGGGGCAAAATGAAATTCGCTACCAGGTGAAAAATGAGCTAGGAGAGCCTGGTGCGATATATTCCACAACGCCAATTTTTGATTTGAAGCTACCGGATTTGCTAGAAGCCAACGGTGTGGAATTTGCGGCCACTCCCCCGGCTCAAAATCAGTGGATTGGTAGTTTACTAAGCTGGGTGATTCCGCCACTAATCTTTATTGCGGTTTGGCGCTTTTTCTTAGCCAGAGGTGGAGGTCCTCAGGGTGCACTTTCTATTGGTAAAAGTAAAGCCAAAGTCTATGTAGAAGACGAAGCCACCAAAATTACCTTTGAGGATGTCGCTGGTGTTGAAGAAGCCAAAACTGAATTAGTAGAAATCGTTGACTTTTTGAAAACACCCAAGCGGTTTACCGATATTGGAGCCAAGATCCCTAAGGGGGTATTGCTGGTGGGACCACCAGGAACCGGTAAAACCCTATTGGCTAAGGCGGTAGCGGGTGAAGCCGGAGTCCCTTTCTTTAGTATTTCGGGGTCTGAATTTATTGAACTATTTGTAGGTGTCGGGTCTTCAAGGGTGCGTGACCTGTTTGACCAAGCGAAAAAGCAGGCCCCTTGTATTGTCTTTATTGACGAGCTAGATGCCATTGGTAAATCTCGTGCTTCCGGTGGTTTCTATGGTGGTAACGATGAGCGAGAACAAACACTAAACCAGCTGCTCACAGAGATGGATGGCTTCAGTGCCGGTGATAATACCATCATTGTGCTGGCAGCCACTAACCGACCTGAAACATTGGATCAAGCACTGCTACGTCCAGGCCGATTTGATCGTCAGGTACTGGTCGACCGCCCCGACCTCAAAGGACGTGAGGCGATTCTCAAAATTCATGCCCAGGAAGTCAAGCTGGGCGACGATGTGAATCTCAATGCCATTGCTACACGTACCCCTGGATTTGCAGGGGCTGATCTGGCCAACTTGGTGAATGAAGCTGCCCTGTTAGCCGCCCGTAATAACCGTCAGGCAGTTCTCCAGACTGATTTTGCTGAAGCTATTGAGCGTGTTGTTGCGGGGCTTGAGAAAAAGAGTCGTGTCCTCAATGCAAAAGAAAAAGAAATAGTCGCGTACCACGAAGTTGGTCATGCCATGGTGGGCTCACTCATGGAAGGGGGTGGGCAGGTAGAGAAAATCTCTATTGTGCCAAGAGG
This sequence comes from Adonisia turfae CCMR0081, assembly GCF_011009555.1. Taxonomy (GTDB): domain Bacteria; phylum Cyanobacteriota; class Cyanobacteriia; order Phormidesmidales; family Phormidesmidaceae; genus Leptothoe; species Leptothoe turfae. Next base: position 935,640 of record NZ_QXHD01000004.1, read on the forward strand.
TATGGCGGCGCTAGGGTACACGCTCCAACTCCCCACGGAAGACCGATTTCTCCGCAGTTCTGACGAGTTAAAAGGTCAAATTGCCACATTGTTGGGGGGCAGATCGGCGGAAGAAGTTGTGTTTGGCTCCATTACAACGGGGGCAGCAAATGATCTACAGCGGGCAACAGAAGTGGCTGAGCAAATGGTCACCACCTACGGTATGAGTGATGTCTTAGGACCATTAGCCTACGACAAAGGCCAACAAAGCTCATTCCTAGACAGTGGTATGCCCAATGCTCGACGCAATATGAGTGAAGAGACAGCGCGAGCAATTGATGCAGAAGTCAAAGGACTAGTAGAAGCAGCCCATGAGCAAGCTCTGACAATTCTGCGGACTAATCGGGATTTATTAGAGAGTATTTCTCAACAGCTGCTAGAGGAAGAAGTGATTGAAGGAGACACGCTAAGGGAAATGCTGGCACAAGTTCAACCCTTAGAGGTATTGGTATAAAAACTTTTGCTGATGGCCCTCTCTTGCAAAAAGGGTGCGCAGAGAGGGCCATCAGCAAGTTTCCGAAAGTCACCTCCATTAGTTCAAATACCATAAATCAAAAACTGGTATAAGGGCTATGCGCTGATCGATGGTAAGGGCCTAGGCTTACTAATACCGTAACCCTGAGCATAACCTATGTTCAGAGTGCGCAGTCTTTCTAAAATGGCATCGTTTTCAGCAAACTCAGCAATAGTTTTCATGCCCATCATGATAGCCACCTGATTGACCATATCTACAATTGTTCGAATGTACTCTTCTTCATCAATGTTCCGAATTAAATCCCCATCAATTTTGAGGTAATCAACGGGTAATCGTCGTAAATAGCCAAAAGAAGAAACGCCACTGCCAAAATCGTCTAAAGCAAAGCGGATACCAAGCTTTTTCAAGGTGTTGATAAATTTAAGTGCTTGATCGAGCTGAGAGATAGTTGTTGTCTCAGTTATTTCAAAGCATAGTCGTTCTGCTGGCATAGCAGACTGTTGCAACAACTGTGTCACAAACTCAGTAAATCTCTCGTCACTTAAACTACTACCTGAGAGATTGATAGCTACTATTGTGTTTGCTTCAGGATAGTAGTGGTGGTAGTTTGTTAGCACAGTTTTCACTACCCAGCGGTCTATAAGACCTATCATTCCATAGCGTTCTGCCATGGGGATAAACAGATTTGGCTGAACAATATTCCCGTTCTCGTCAGTCAATCGCAACAAAATTTCAACATGTTGATATGAGTCATTGAGCAGTGAAATGATCGGTTGTTCCATCAGGTAAAACCGGTTTTCTTCAATTGCTTGAGGGATATTAGCGATATGGACTAATTCAAGATGTTGTCGATCAAGTTCTGTATCATTTTGGTCGGCTAAATAAACGCGACCTCGCCCTAGATCCTTGGCTTTATAACAGGCCAAATCAGCTCTGCTCAGTAGGTCAATCACATTAGAGGCATCACCTAATATGGGCACTAGTCCAATACTTACCCCCACCTGAAATTGGCGGCCACGCCATACAAATTGATAGTCCTTAATTTTGTCGACGAGATGCTGAGACAGTTTTTGGCCTTGCTCTATAGAGCAACCTTCCAGCAATAAGCCAAACTCATCACCACCAAGTCGCCCTAAACTATCAGAGCTACGAATATTTTGTTGCAGCAGCTGTGCAAGTTCTGTCAATAGCTGGTCACCGATGAGGTGACCAGCTGTATCATTAACGATCTTAAACTGATCTAAATCCAGATAGCCCAATACTGATTGAATCCCACGATCACGTACGCGCTGAATAGCTTGCCTGAGTCGGGTGTCAAACTCGTTACGATTAATTAAACCCGTCAACGGGTCATAGGCAGCTTGATAGGCAATTGTCTGGGTGAGATTGTACTCTTCTGTAATTTCCCGTTGTAAACCTCGATACCCCTGAAAGACATGATGCTCATCAAATAAAGGATGGGCGTTGAGTTTAAAGATGCGTAGCGTTGTGTTGGAAGTGTGTAATCGTAGAGTGAAATTTTCCAGAGGTTGGTGCTGAAGTAATCGCTCGTTCAGTTGCTCCCAGTTGGCCTCCAAATTAGAAATAGTTTTTAGGGCTTGACCCAAGGCTTGACCTTCTAATCCTTCACATTGCAGATAGTGAAAGTTCCCAGACAAATAGGAGATTTTTAGATCTTTATCTAACTCCCAAAATAAATCAGCTCCCAATGTCGCCAGATCTTGGTATCGTTTCTCATTTTCTTGTAAAAGATAGGTATGTTGATTGTGACAGCGATATATGACAATCAGCAATGCGCCAATCCAAAGACTTTCTAAGCATAGGCAAACGATCAGCCACATGATTGCTGAAGTAAATCTAGTATCTTGCTTTGCTAACTGTGCCCAAAAATATGTATTTCCTATTTTCACGCCTTTCTGTTCAAAAGATAACCCTGTCTTGGTCTGTAGCTCGGCTTGTAATAAAGTTGGGCCATATTTAGGGATGATGTCTCTGGTGAGTTGGTTAGCAGGTGTTGTACTGGAGGTGATTAGCCATAAAGCACAAGCGTTTGCTCCAATCCAGGGAATCTTTAGGGCATGCCATGGAATAACAGGAGGATTAATCACGGTTTTGAGCAGATAATAGCTATAAGCTGGCAATAATGTTGACTATTGCTGCCAATGAAGAGTCGATAAGTAACCGGTTACTCCCTATTGATATCAACTATCACCCACGGTGTGCATGTGCTGAATATCGTATATGTTGCCTTGGCCTTCAAGAATCGATGGTTGAACTCGGGTTCAACATACCCAAGCCGTGGCGGAATGTATAACTTAGGTGTTGCTGAACCTCGGGATGGTTTCAGCTGTTAGATCTAAGCTGTTAGGGAGTTTTACGGATCGATGTGTCCTTTCAGCAACGGTAACTGACGTATACCCAGATGACAGTATGCCCCTTGCGTATGAGTCAGTTACCGTTGCCCATGGGTGTGGCTCTTGCTTAAGTTTCACGGATAGAGGCTGCCTGGGCTAAAAGCGATTCAGCAAATGCAATGCCTTCCTGATGGGAGCGACCCCCAGCTAACTGGGCAAGCTCTTCCCGACGGGCATCTTCATCTAAGCCAGTGACCCTAACAACTGTTCGCTCATCGGTCTTCTTTTTGCCGTTTGTGACGACTTGTTTGTCAACATGAAAATGGGCATCAGCCATAGCTGCAACTAAGGGTTGATGAGTAACACAGAGCACTTGGCGATTCTGACTTAACTGATAAAGCTTTTCTGCAATTGTCTGAGCAACACGTCCTGAAACACCTACGTCAATTTCATCAAATATGAGGGTGCCAATCGGATCTACTTTGGTAAAACAGGCTTTGAAAGCTAGTAAAAAACGGCTCATTTCTCCACCAGAAGCAGTTTCTGTCAGTGGTTGTAAGGGCTCGCCGGGGTTGGGACTAAACAGAAATTCAACCACATCGGCTCCATGGGGTTGTGGGGATTCCAGGGGGCTCAAATCGGCTTTGAACTTGACCCGCTCCATAGCTAAGGGTTTGAGTTCCTCAACCAGTTGTGATTCCAATCGTTTTGCCGCTTTCTTGCGAAGTTTGGTGAGCTTTGCACATTCAGCTTCTAATGTGGTTTGGGCTTGTTCATTCGCTGCTTCTAACGCTTCAATGGTTTGCCCGTCACCATTGAGCGCATCTAGAGCCACTTGAATTTCTTGGTAATACTCAATTAACTCGGGTAAATCACGCCCATATTTCCGACATAGCTGCTTGAGATAACTCATGCGTTCTTCAACCTCAGCTAAACGAGTTGGGTCTGTCTCTAAATTTTCACCATAGGTATTGATTTGACGACCTGCTTCTTCTGCTTGGGCCAGGGCATCGCTGACGAGATCCAGTATGGGTGTGACGTCTTCATCAAAGCGCTGCATGGAGCTGAGTAGCTGTTCTACTCGTCCTAGTAAGTCAGAGCAGCTGTCAAAGCTACCGTCACTTTCATAGAGCACTTGGTAAGCCTCGTAGCTTTGTTTTTGTAGCTCGACGCTATGGCTCAGGCGTTGATGCTCTTGCTTTAAGCGATCTAGTTCATCTGGTTCTTGCAAGTTAGCTCCGCTCAGGTCTTGGGCGTGATATTCAAATAAATCTAGCTGCTGTTGCCGTTGTTGTTCAGCGCGATGACGACGGTCTAGAGCCTGTTGTGCATTGCTGGCGGCTGTGTAAGCTTGGGCCACTACCTGGCGTTGTTGTAATTGTGGATTACCGCCAAAGCCATCTAGCCAATTGCGCTGAGCATCTACAGACCCGAGCTGAACTGTTTGCCCTTGAGCGGTAATTTCTACTAATAAGCGCCGCAGCTCTTCTAATTGATTCTTTTTGACGACAACGTCATTGAGGCGACTACGACTACGGACGCTGCCTCTGCCTGTAGTGAGTTCGCGGGTACATCGTAAGCCATCGCCGTTGAACGGGATATCGTTGGCTGTGAGCCAGTCGGCTACGGCAGGAGGTGCATGGAAAGTAGCTTCGATTACGGCTTTTTTCGAGCCGGTACGCACTAACCGCCCACTGGCTTTTCCTCCCAGGACTGTATCAATGGCATCGAGAATAATAGATTTACCGGCTCCTGTTTCTCCGGTCAGTACATTGAGGCCAGGCTGTAGCGATAATTCAAGCTGATCGATCAGGGTAAAATTATCGATTTTTAAGGAGGTTAGCATGGCCATTGCCTCCTGGATGCAAGTGTTAATAAAGAGATGTGACGACTAAACCAGATCACAGTGTGGGACAGCCAAATAACGGCACTGCTCGGTCGGCGAGCTAATCAATTTTACTGTGGATTTTTTACTGTGAAAATCATCGGTGAAGTGCCAGTTGCTGCCGACATATAAAATCCTTACGCTTTTTTAGGCGACAATTATGGCACTGAAGATCGCTAAGGACATTTTGATGCAGCTTGAAGGAAAGTAGTGGGTAGGAACTTCGGTTTCTTCGACTGTCGCTTTCCTGCCGAGCAAATTATGCTGATATTGACGCTAGGGGATGAGGAACGACGGGGGGACTTGTTACAATATTTAACAAGTATGCCAGGCTTGGTGTTAGTTTCATTGAGCCAAATGATATATCGCTAAGTCGCGATCGCACTTATTTAAAAGCTTATAGATAATAGAGATATAACCTATGCGTGCTGCGTCAATGTCCTCTAGCCTGAATGATCCTATGGTGTCGCCAGTACGATCTTTAGATGAGCTGCTCACTTATGATCCGGTTGAGATTGAACGTTACTATCGCTCTCGACCATTCCAAATTATTCTGCGATTGCTAGAGCTCGTTTGGACATTTCTTGGATTGGGTCTTGCCGCTCTTTGGGATAAGCAAACTGGCGGTCAAGCTAAGAATGAAGTTAAACGTGCTGTCCAGCTTAGGGAAGCGTTGACTAAACTAGGGCCTGCCTACATCAAAATTGGCCAGGCCCTATCCACACGGCCTGATTTGGTGCCTCCTGCTTTTATGGAGGAACTAGTCAAGTTGCAAGATCAGATTCCTCCTTTTTCAAACGAAATTGCCTTTCGTCTGATTCGAGAAGATCTGGGCCAGGACCCATCCATTATCTATGGTGAGATCTCACCAAATCCAGTCGCTGCGGCTTCCCTGGGACAAGTCTATAAAGGTAAATTGCAAACGGGTGAATATGTGGCCATTAAGGTGCAGCGGCCAGGGCTGACTGCCCAAATTACCCGTGATATTTACCTGTTACGACGATTAGCACAGTGGGCGTGTAATAACTTGAGTGTGGTGCGCAGTGACTTAGTCAGCATCATGGATGAGTTTGGCACCCGCATCTTTGAGGAGATGGACTATAACCATGAAGGAGAAAATGCCCAGCTGTTTGAGGCCCTCTATGGCTATATGCCTGACATCATTGTGCCGAAGATTTACACTGAGCTGACGGCTCGTCGAGTGCTGACCATGGAGTGGATTAATGGCACTAAACTGACCGAACCCCAGGCACTTGAATCTAAGGGACTAAAGGCGACTGAAATTGTTGAAATTGGAGTGCAATGTTCCCTCAGGCAGCTGTTGGAACATGGGTTTTTCCATGCTGATCCTCACCCTGGCAATTTACTCGTAACCGACAATGGCAAATTGGCCTATCTCGACTTTGGCATGATGTGTACCGTAGAGGAGTATCAGCGCTACGGTTTGATTGAAGCGATTGTTCATATGGTAAATCGCGATTTTGATGGTTTAGCTCACGATTACGTCAAATTAGAATTTCTTACGCCTGAAACTGACTTAAATCCTATTATTCCGGCATTGGCCACTGTTTTTAACAATGCTTTAGGTGCTTCAGTGGCAGAGCTTAACCTCAAAAGCATCACGGATGAGTTTTCAGCCCTGATGTATGAATATCCATTTCGGGTGCCTGCCTATTACGCCCTGATTATTCGTTCCCTTGTCACCCTGGATGGTATCGCTATTAGCGTTGATCCTAACTTTAAGGTGCTGAGTAAGGCCTATCCCTATGTGGCTAAGCGGTTGCTGACTGATCCCTCTCCAGAATTACGTCGATCCCTGCAAGAGCTTTTGTTTAAGGATGGTGATTTCCGTTGGAACCGTCTGGAAAATCTTTTGCGCAATGCTCGTTCGAGTCAGGACTACGACTTGGAAAAGGTTTTACAGCAAACCATTGACTATTTGTTCTCAGAGCGTGGCGATCACATTCGTGACTATCTTGCGGATGAGTTGGCTAAAAGTCTTGATCAGTTTGGCCATAGCTTAGTCCAACGTCTGCAAATCGCAGTCAAGAGTGAGCCTACTAAACCCACTGTTGCTGTCGGTCCATCTTCCAAAGATTGGGAGCATATCAGCCGTATCGTAGGTCTTTTGGGAGAAACTAAGGGGGTGAGTGGTGGCACTGTCGTCAAACTAGTGCCTCAAGTCCTTTCTAAACCAGAGACTCGTCAGATGGGGCAGCGCGTGGCTCGAAATCTAGCACAGCGTGCGGCTGCTAGGCTACTTCGCGGTATTTTTCTGCAAACGACGACTCAACCGCAGTCGGTTTCTGTCAGTGCGCCTCTTTTATCCGCCCAAAAGTCGGCATAAAATTTGGCGTATTAGGTAAAGCTAAGGCCTGATTCGAGTAAGCATGCAACAGCGACGGCTCCCCTATTGTGTTGATTGAGTTTCGTTCTGTCGCTCTATAGCGACTGCACCTCTACTGTGTTGATTGAGTTTCGTTCTGTCGCTCGATTTCTTCCTGTTCCAGCCTGAGTTTTTTTTCTAATGCTTGAATTTCGTCGCGTCGAGCAGCAGTCTCTAAAGCTCGACGACGAATTTCCTGGCTCTGCAACGTTAGAGACTGACGCCACTGTTCGGCCCGCTCAACTTCTTGATGGAAAAACTGTGGGGTCACCCCCTGGGTCAAAAATTGAGACACTAAATCTAAAATCCAGTCCGTTGCTTCCTGGATATCAACCACTTGATTTGACGCATCTAGCTCCACTAAAACTAGGGTGCCTTCATTAAAAGTTACAGGTAGAGTAGATACGACTTCTTGATCACCGATAGATAATTCCCAAAGATAGTCTTCGAGCTGACGCGCCAGAAATTGTAAGACAGGCGCGCCCTCAGACGTGGTGTGGCAAACTTTGGCCAAGTGCTGCATGGTTGGATAAGCAAACGGCTAAAACCTAGTATACCCTTACCCCCTACGCCGTTTATCTGCTCTGTCGGGGAGGTTCGTCAAGATTTCGTACCTGTCTCGTATAAAGGGACACAAAATTGAACTTATGGGGTCTTCAGATTACCATTGAGCGAGTCATAATTCGATGAATAATTTTATTCGGCTACTGCTCTCAGCCTCAGCTCAAAATAAGGGTGGGTTTTATCAAGGACCGCGTTCGGATTACTTAAATATGATTTAAATTCCGTCAAAAAAGTCTTTGCGTTCCGGATACTTTTTGCTATGCCCAACGTCTGATATCTCAAGTGCAATAGTTAAGACGCTGTTTACAAATGTAGATCGTCTGGTTTCAAATACCTTCCTTTCGCCTTGGGTAAAGACGAGGGTCTTTGGAACAGACGCTACGCTTATATCTCTTAGGGGATTTGCTTTCAGAGTTTAGGGTTACTAATTAAGTAGAGTCCAAATTATGTCCTTTCATCATGCTCAGCCTCATAAAAGTGGCTCGTCTGGTAATTGTGAACCTTTGGATGGTTCACAAAAGCATGCCGGTGGCGAACATCGTGAGTTTTCTGCGGTTGATGCCTCTGACCAAAGGACGTCTAATCGTGACAGTTATGACGAAGAAGCACGTTTTGAACTTCTCAGTGCCTATCTAGATGACGAAGTCACTGCTGAAGAGCGGAAGCTTGTAGCTCAGTGGCTGATGGACGATCCCAATACCCAGCAAATGTATCAAAGGTTGTTGATGTTGCGTCAGGCAATTCGAACAGCGCCGGTACCATCCCAACCATCCTTGCAAGTGCCTAACTCATCACAACAGGCGTGGGGAGCTTGGTCCCTATGGCCAATGCGTCGAATGTTGGTCTGTGCCATTGCGATCGCACTGTTTAGCAGTCTTAGTCAGTTGGGCACTGCTTGCGGACGTCAGCAATTACAAGAGGCCTGGCAATTTATTAAGACCTTACCCCAGGGGACCTTATGGGAAATTGCTGCAACTGTGACTGAGCTATCTTCTAATCCTGATAAGTAAGTGTGAGCATACGTCATGAGAAACTGTCTGGAGTTAGCCAGTAAAAACTTACTTGTCCAATTCTCGGCAAATCCCAAATACTGAAGTAAAACCGTGGAGAAACGTTGTATTTCCAACGGGACCAATTTCGCCACTACAAAAAAAACCTCCCAGCGGCACTGGTCCCAGCTGGCTACTAAACTGTTTTGTGTCACAGTTAGGCGTATCAAATAGACTGGTACCTCGTCCATTGCAGGCAAACAGCAATGCGCCCGACGGAGCAGATCGTGCTTGATTTTCCAATCGGTAGGTTTTCAGCAGTGCTACCAAGTCGTCTTTAGCCGTGTGAGCATCTCGCAGATGGAACTGAATTCTCTGACCTGGACGAATTCGATCGGCAATGGCAATGGCACCCACTTTTGGGTCTACTCCCACCAGGTTGCGAATAAGAAAATCACCCTGTCCTAAGGCTTGTTTAAAGCTACTTTGCGCAAGACCAATAAATAATGATTCTTGAGCCAGTTGTCGATCAGTTTCATCTAAATCCTGGAACAATTCCTGGAGTGCTTCCAAGGGCGTTTGGGTATCAGCTTCATTTTGGGAGGCTTGAGCTGCTACTTTCGTCACGACATTGCGGTCCCCTTCGACTACGCGAAAGGTGGGACCTATGGGACGGCATCCCTGGGCGACAATGGCATCAATGACGATGTTGCCCGACAGGGCTACCCCCACGACGCCTTGGCGATAGAGCTGTTGCCCGCAGAAGAGTCCACAGCTACGGCTAATACTTTCGATGCCTGCGAGTCCTCCCACCTTGACTGATTCTGGATAGGCAAAATCTAACCCTTGTAGAAGGTCATTCATTCCTGATGCAAAGGGATCGGCCATTAATAAAAAGTGAGGTTTCTCTGCCGGTGACACGCCAATGATTTCAGTCCATTCGCTAGGAGGACTATCTAAATCAGGGAGTTCATCAATTGACAAATGAAATCCCTGGATGTTGACATCGGGAAGATAGGCAACGGTTAGACTGATTCCTGCGGTTTCTTCGACTTCAACTAACTCACCTGTATTACTTCTGCCAATCACTCCGCCGCCACTGCAGCCAACGATGTGGGCACCACCCAGAGGACCTTTGAGTAAAGGCAATACACGGGAATATTCACTAGCAAAGGCTGATGAAATAAAGATAATGGCTAAGTTAGGTGCCATTTCTAGCTGGGTTAATACCCGCTCAATCACCTCCCGCAGTGCTAATTCCAGTGAAGGATGGGTAGAGACGGCACTAGCCCATTTCATAGCGTTTGGTGGCGATGATGGCAAACTCAATACTCTCAAAAATAAATCAAGATGTTAATAGTCTAGCTTCCAGCCTATTGCCGTTAAGTTAAATTCCAGAGGGGAGCAACGACTCTATTGATGCCTTCATCCGATGGACTTAGACTGTCTTGGCTACAAGATTCTACATAATGTGGCTATAAAGCTAGGCTTTACAAGCTAACCTTACCCAGGTGTTAGGTATATCTGCGGCTTTAAAGCATACCTTGCTGCTGGAGCAGTTCCATTAATTGCAAAATGCTTCTTTAGATACAACGAGTTTGAAAAAACCGAAGCTAACATAGAAGGGTAAACCACCTCCATGCAATGCTGTTCTCAGTGGGGAACTCTAAGCAGGCCACTGGCAACTGCTATAAGCACACTTTCAAATCAAATACTTCGTTGAAAGTAAAGGTAGATAATTAAAAGCTATGAGCGATATTCAAGAAAAGATCTCTGAAGAAATCAAAGCAGCTCGAGATGTCTGCACCACTGACGGTAGCGGTTCTGATGCATGTGCAGCTGCTTGGGATGCTGTGGAAGAACTTCAAGCTGAAGCCTCTCACCAGCGTGAATCTGAGAAGCCAAAGACCAATTTTGAAACCTACTGCGATGAAAACCCTGAGGCAGATGAGTGCCGCATATATGAGGACTAAGCACAGGCTGTGATTCTTGTAAGACTGATAATTTAATGCCGTAGAGCTGAATGATTAGTCTGATTGGGTACATTAGGCCGAGCTCCCATAAAAGGAGCTCGGCCTTAATAGTGCTAGAAGAGGGGGATGGCTCTCTATTCTCGCGGCCCAACGGTGTTAACCTAGAGAGCGTTTTGATAGCACGCCATAATTTCTATGCCGAGTTCTGAACTCCTACAGTCATTGGTTTGGATGGACTATCGCCTGGCCGTAATATTCACGGTTTTATTCCCCTTACTCCTTTTAGTATGGGGACTCATTGGCCGAGCGGAAGTGATTCAGCAGCTGTTAGTGATCTATTGGAAAGTCTCTAGCCTGCTGGCAATTACCGTTTATCTGATGATTGCAGGGTTACCCTTCAGCTTTTTGACTGCTGTCATGGCGAGGGTCATGATGCCCGTATCTTTGTGGTTCTGGGCCGATCTCAATGAAGAACTTCGAGAGCAACCCTTCTCTGGGTTAAAACTTGTGTTTACATCTTGGCGCTGGGCGCTAACGTTCTACTGCGGTTTAGGTTTGCTTTTCCAGCTACCCTTTTTGCGGTGTAGTTTTTCTCGTGTTGCTTTTGCCGCTGAAAGTTGCCAAGTTTGGTTGGAGGCTCCCAAGTTATTTAGGCAATCCTTTCATACTGGCTTTACCCCTGGATTCCTGGGATTCTGGGCAATTTTAGCGTTAGTCATTTACCTGCTAACCCTGAGCTACTTTATTTTTGTAAAGTTGGGACGTCAAGGACGGTCAGCACTCAACCAGTAGATCATGGCTATTTCAATTGAGAAACAACTTGAGCAATATACGTTGCAAAACCTCCAAGAGGTTTTATTGGTGACTGTTGAGATCGATGGAGAAATAGATGAAATTCTTGTCTTTCGAGGCTTTTCTAGCTCTCTGATGCGACCAACTGCCGCAGACCCAGATGTGCCAGTGTTACCTGATGATGCTGTCATTACTACGATTGACCGGTTGGCGAGTCCCTATCAACCTGACTGTCCAAATTATCTAGAACGGCAGATTAGTTGGGCAGACTTTTCCCAACGTTTAAACTCCTAACTAATCCTTCAGGTCACACGCGTTACGTTCAAGACCTGTCACAATAGATACAAGCTGCGGTATCCTAGGTCGTCCCCAATGTAATCCTGTGTGGGACTGGCTGTTTTGCTAGCTTTACATCGCGATTTTTCCTGGTTATGTATCAAACGCAAGATTTACACGTAGTTGAGACTCGACCACTGATCAGTCCCGCTCTGCTCCATGCGGAGCTGCCTTTAACTCAATCGGCTGCGGCTCTGGTCGCCCAAACTCGCGATCGCATCCGCAATATTCTCTACAACGAAGATCGTCGCCTACTTGTCATTGTGGGGCCTTGCTCTGTGCATGATGTAGATGCTGCCCATGATTATGGCCGCCGGTTAGTGAAACTACGGGAAGCTCTAGCAGGTCAGCTTGAAATTGTGATGCGAGTCTACTTTGAAAAGCCTCGCACCAACATTGGTTGGAAAGGGCTGATCAATGACCCCCACTTGGATGGCAGCTATGACATCAACCGGGGGTTGCGCCTGGCCCGTCAGTTGTTGATTGATCTTGCGGAGATGGGGTTGCCAGCGGCAACCGAGCTATTAGATCCAATCACGCCTCAATATATTGCTGATGTCATTTCTTGGACAGCCATTGGCGCTCGTACTACCGAAAGCCAAACCCATCGCGAAATGGCGTCGGGGTTATCCATGCCCATTGGTTTTAAAAACAATACTGATGGTAGTTTGCAGGCTGCGACCAACGCCATGATGGCAGCCAGTCGCGCTCACCATTTTCTGGGGATCAACCACAGCGGCCTTGCCAGCATCGTAGCAACCACAGGTAATCCCGATGGTCATTTGGTGTTACGGGGTGGCAAGAATGGACCTAATTATGATGAGCAAAATGTTCAACAGGCTGTGCAGCAGCTCTCCAAAGCAGGCCTCAATCCCCGCTTGATGGTGGACTGTAGTCATGCCAATGCTAACAAGCAACACCAACAGCAGTCTGTGGTTCTCGAAAGTTTAGCAGACCAGCTCAAAACCGGTTCTCGCCATATTCTTGGGGTAATGATAGAAAGCCACATTAAAGCTGGCCGTCAATCAATTCCTGAAAATTTAGATGACCTCGTCTATGGTCAAAGCATTACTGATGCCTGTGTTGATTTTGAAACAACCCAAGTCATGCTAGAACAGCTTGCTGCCGCTGTTGAACCGCATCTCTCAGCTGCGTCCCTTTAAAAAAGAGGCACATTGACGTTAATACTTGCACCGTAAATAATGTCATCAAAGTCGACATTCGACAGAGAAGATCGACCAAATCGAAATCCAGTGAATAAGCTCAATCGAGTTGTACTTGATAGGTCGTGGCTAAACTGAGCCAGGATCTGATGATAGGTATCGTGGCGCTCTATTTCTGTGTAGTCATCGAGAAACAGCTGATATAAGAAGCTTACGCGAGTTTGAGGATCAAAACCGTAGTTGATAGAGCCAGTGGCGATCTGAGTGAAGCGACTGAATGCTTTTGGATCGCTAATGCTCAAACGAGCCTGATAGTAAGTGTCTAACCAGGTGCGGTTATTGAGAATGTCACGCCGACTAAGCAGCAACTCGACATAGTTGGCCTGAAAAAATGAGTCGCTACCAGGGGTGCTGAGATCCTGATAACGCCAATTCAGCTGTCCATAGCTGCTTTGCCCTAAACGCTGACGAATGCCTGCTTGAAACTGTAATTCGTTGTAATCGACGATAGATAGGTCTTCATAGCGAGCTAGATTGGCTTCGGCGCTGAGCAACAAATTAGTGCCGTCTGCAATGCGTGGAAATGCGAAAACACCGATTCCTGTTTGATAAATGCGATCGTCAATGGGGTTGGGAGTGCGGAAGAGGTTGTTGCCTCCGTAGACGTTAGCTCGACCTGTTAGAAAGACGGTTGTTTGCCGTGTAGGTTCTGGCTCTACTTCCAGGGGCACATCTTCAGTGGGGCGAATGCGCAGGATCCCTAGCTCACTATCAATGCCAATGGGTTGCGATCGCACCCGTAAAATACCTAGCTCATCATCAATTGCTCCGTTTCTTTCATCTTCATCTTCGTCAGTTTGTGATTCATCTTCAGTGCCGAGTTCTTCATCCTCTGCAATCTCCAGGCTGACGCTACCAATATTGCGATCGTTGTCGCTATCCTCAAAAGATATTTCGGAAGACTGCTCTAATAGCTTTGACGGAAAGCTAACACCCGTAACATTCTTCCTGGCGGTCAAGAATTGCTTATGCTCTAGATAGGTGAATGGCTCTGTTAAAGGCACAGGTGTACCCGTTGTTTCAAGTAGCTCTGTAGCTGCTGGTCGCCTATCAATGACTCTTTTTAATGGAAGTGACGACTGAGCATCCGCTTGATGGCTCAGTCCTCCCCAACTTCCTAGGCACACTGCCAAAAACTGTATGCTCGCCAATGGCCCAGAAAACAGCCTCATCATCAACTAATTTTCCATCAATACTAATTAACCTATCTGTATATCTAATTAATTTTCCCAACATGAAAGACTGAGCTGAGTCTTGATATCCCCAGAAAAGCGCAGCATTTGTAACTATAGTTCACAAGAACTACCACTATGGATTGATGTCGTCTGTCTAAATACTTAAAGCATTCTTCCCAGACTCAAAAAAATACCGAACAATCAGGATAAAGACCAGGTAAATTACAAAATTTGGGTAGCAATTTAAAGAAAGTATGAATACACTATGGCCATGATGCTGGAAAGTTAGGTACTATTACTAATGGAGCAGAGGAAAAGCTTCTGCCCGGTGTATTTGCCCAGTACTTCTGCCCATTAGCCCTTGCTTCACTATGTGCAAAGTTTCTGCTCGCTGGTATTCGCTTTTACTGGGTGCTGCTCTAATTTTTGGGCTGCCAAGCGCCGCTTTAGCTCAGTCCACTCTTACTTGGGCTAAGGTTGAGAGATTGCGTAACCGGGTACACCTTATTCCTAATAATCGTAATGCCCGACGTGCAAGAGTTGCGGACGTTATGGGTGTGGGTGATGCTCTTCGTACAGCTGCATCATCGCGAGCTGAGCTAAGTTTCAACGATGGTTCTCTGGCGCGGGTTGGCGAGCAAGCTACCTTTCGATTCACTCCCAATACCCGTAATTTTCAGTTGTCTAATGGGACTGTCCTATTGTTGATTCCGCCCGGTCGTGGTCGCACCACTATACAAACGCCCAATGCAGTTACCGGGATTCAGGGCTCTGCTTTATTTGTTCGTGTGCGTTGTCTAGCAGAACTGTCATCTGAAGGCCACTGTCCATCTCCTGTAACTTTAGTTGGAGCTCTAACTAATAATCCTGCTGGTCCCATGGTTGCTTACAGTGGAAGCGGCTTTCAACAGCAGCCTATTTATGCAGGAGAAATGGTGGTCATTGAGGGTGATGTCATCACCCAGCGGCACCAATTTGATTTAAAAACTTTTTACGAGACAAGTGGGTTAGTAGAGGGGTTGCAACTTGATAGTTCTACTCCTCCTGCCAATTTGCCTTTGGAGCTTCAGGAAGTCTGGCAAGAGATTCAGGATGCTCTAGAACTTCAAGGAGATTTTGATAATCAGGGTTTAGTGGAAGAAATAGTTGAGAACCCTGGTTTTATTGCGCCAGTCGTCAATGCTTTTCATGATGAGCTAAATGAAACCGCAGGAGACGATTTTTTTGTTGATTTCCCACCGTTCGCATCTTCACCTGCTGCTGCCTTCCACGGCACAAGTGGGCAAGTTGCAACTTCTCAATCAGAGGATCCTGCTACGGTGACGGTCACTGAGGTGCCAAGAGAAGTTGACACAACTGTAACTAGTGCCATTGTAAGAGAGGCCTTCAATAATACAAATAGGGGTATCTCATCGGGGGGGCCTACTGTAGGTGTGTCATCTCCTGCGACTCCGGAGGTGCCAACAACGGTAACGCCAACGCAACCCGAAGTGCCCACAATTGTCTCAACACCGACACAGCCTGAGGTACCTTCTACTCCAACGGTACCAACGACGCCAACGCAACCCGAAGTGCCCACAATTGTCTCAACACCGACACAGCCTGAGGTGCCCTCAACTCCGATTTCCAAGCCTACGCCTGAAATTCCGACTACGCCAGTGGTCACTAATCCGCCAGAAGTCGTAACACCTGATTTAGAACCTGATCGGGTACCTGTGGATTCTGAAGAATTTAACTGGCAACAACCCTCTGGTGCTAACGATCCTGACGTCTTGCAGGGGCCTAATTTTTCAATTGATGGCTCAACTGTCAATTGATATTGTTAGTTTGCAATATTTTTTCGCCATTGCTGATGGATGGGGATGAATCGTACTGACAAAATCGCTATTTCAGCATTCTTAAGAAAAAGCCTTTAATTTTGAGTATTAATTACTTAATAATGCGCTTGAGTGGAATGGAGCGGCGTAATTCTGTGTGGCTATAAAATTAACCAACATCTAACTCATCCTGCTTATCCAGCACCGTAGTTGCATTGGGTAGCTTATAGTTTTGGTTCCAATCAGTTGGCAAAATGACCGTAGATAGCTTAGCTTCTTCGTCATCTTCAGGAAGACTTTGAGCAGGAATTTCTTTCTCAGGGGCTGCTTCTGATAAAAACTCTAGCTTTAATTTTCGGATATCCTTAAGAACAGCTTGAGCTGTTGCGTATCTTTGGTTAAAGTCATATCGCACCATCTTATCGATAACGTTAGCCAGACCAGGATCTAAGCCTGGGACTTTATCGGTCCAGATAATTTCTCCGTGAGAATCGCGCTGAAGTGCATGGGGGGGTAACCCTGTGAGGGCCTCTATCGTTGTTACTCCCAGAGCATAGAGATCGCTACTAAAATTTGGTAAACCAGCCGATTGTTCGCTGGGCATATAGCCTTGAGTACCAATGCCAACAGTTGAAGTGATGCGAGCATTGGTATCCGTGAGACGATTAGAAATTTGTTTGACAGCGCCAAAATCAATTAGAACATACCGCTGATCGTTATTACGAGAGATGATATTGGATGGTTTGATGTCACGATGAATAACGCCCTGGGCATGGACTGTTTGAATAACTGGCAATAAATCCAGTAAAAACTGGGCGGCTGAGCGCTGTGACATTGGCCGCTGTGGATTGAGCTTATCTTTGAGTAATGTCCCTTCAATCATTTCTTGAACTAGATAGAAGGAATAATTAGATTCAAAATACGCTAACAGGCGTGGGATTTGATCGTGTTCACCTAACCTTTCTAAGGTGGTAGCTTCTGATGCAAACAAACGTTGGGCTAGTTGGTGAGCTCTGGGATTATCACTAACAATTTTTAGTTGTTTGACGACGCAGATAGGATTGCCAGGACGCTGCATATCTTTTGCAAGATATGTGTCGCCAAATCCACCTGAACCCAAAATCTTACTGATGCGATAACGTTCGCTTAAGAGAGTGCCAATTATCTCACTCTCATGGGCCGCCAGCAAATCTTTAAAGTCATCTTGTTGACTAATAATTTCTTGAACAATAGGGGACGTTACATAACGTGCCAAGGTGCTACGTAATGTCTTTTTCTGTAGCTGCTCACTAAAGAAGCCAATGGCAAAGTCAGCCATGGCAAATCCCAATACACTTAAAATTGGCATGGCAATGGGAACAAAAATGCCTCCTGTCGTAAAGACAACAAAACTTACGAGTCCCCAAGCCAAGCCCGATGCAGTAGCTCCCACCAGTCGGCGAAATGGTGTTCGAGATGAGATTCTACCAATGACTATGGCCATTCCTCCTAACCAGCCAGCCACAATTAAAGCACTGGGTAGGGGGCTTTGCACCAGAGAATATAGTGCCAGGTCATCTCTGAGCGTTGCAACAGTGTTGGCTAAGATTTCCACCCCAGCCATAGGCGTAGAATGTAACCAACTTTTAGAAAAAGGAGCTGCATGAAAGTCTTGATGTAGTGAAGCTGTAGAGCCTACGAGAACAATTTTGTCCTCAAAAAAACGACCATTATCCAACTGAGATTTCCACAGCTCGTCATCTAACAGATACCAAAAAGGAATATGTTGGAAGGTTTTTGCCGGACCATGAAAGAAAATGTGATCGCCACTACTGTTGGTATAGTCAACTTGAGATGCCTTTAAGGTAGCTTCGGCAAAGCTTAAAACTGAAGGGTCTGAGCTACTTTCTAGAACTAAATCTTCACCTAAGAGTTCTGCTTCGACGACCTGAAGTGTTTTAAGAAATTCACGGCTGAGACGATGAATCTTGCCGTTAGGTTCCAAGATAAAGTTAATTGCACCAACTTGAACTGGCATTTCTCGAAAGTCTGGCAAGGGTAACGTTGGTTGTAGTAATGAGCCTTGCCGCAGATCGATATCACCATACTCTGCAGCCAACACTACCTGTGACCCCTTATCAGCTAGAACTTCAGCAAAGGCTTTGTCATCTTCAGGACCATAGCTGCTGGGTAATGCGAAGACAATATCTAAAGCAATAGATTTTGCGCCAGCGTTTAAAATTTTGTCTATTGCTGAAGCATAGGTCGCCCGTGGCCACGGCCATGAACCTATGGCTGCTAATTCTGGATATGCTTCAGGCTGATCTAAAAAATGTTGCCCTTGGGATAAAGATTCTTCATCTATAGCTAAGATAATGATGTCATCTGGGGCTGCGATCTCACCTCGTAATTCCCACATCAATGCCTGCCCCTGATGCTCTAATGAACGAACAAATCCAGGACTTAGCCCAGTCACTAGTGCAGTTGTCCCAATCAATAGGCCATTTATGCAAGCACGCCATCGCTGTGCAAAATTGATGGTAGGTATAAATTGACGCAGACGATCCTGAGATGTCAGCGTAGCTGTGATATCTGCCCCATCTTGTTTCATTCGTATAAATGTGGGTATTTAGACACGGTACAAATCAAAGCAGTAGATGATGCAACCTGAATGAAACTAGGGACTACCTTTAGAGGTAGTTCAATCTGAATAATTTCAGTATTTATAAATCATGGTGTATAAAATTACATAAACTGTGGGATAGTATTACGGTCATCGAACAATCTAGAACCATAATAGCTTGAAGCTATTGCTAGTAGTCTATTCTGACTGAGAGTACTAGCGATTTTTCTTGTACTGACGTGAATGTTTTAAAGGGTAGGTCTGTGTCACTAGTAGGATTTGCTGAAAGTTAGAGGAATTCTGGGTTGCCCCGCATGATAGTCAAATCTGCCTTATAGTAGTAACTTGACCCTTTAAAACGAGGTTAAAGATTTAGCTCAAGCCATGACTTATCTAAGTATTAGAGCGTTTTTAGATGATTGTCATTGTTTGCCGTAAATAGTTCCATACAGCGATGATTATTTATGTGCTGAAATTGCGCATTCTAATTGAAAAGGTATGGATATAAAGCTCTATGAATTTTTATAAGTGTTCTACATATGAGGCAAGTAAAAAACGTCTAGTCAATTAAAGTTGCATCAATCAAGTCCATCTACAGTTTTGATTATTTATATATCGTCACCTTCAAGCTCTACATAAGTTGGTTTTAATTACCTACTATTGGGCTATATTCTGTATCTTTCCTGACGTTAAGGCTTACGTACAGATCACGGACAGTTGAGTCCAACCGTATAGTTGCTTTTCTATATTTGTTTCTGGACTATTACTAAGTGGTTGAGCCGACTATTTACCTTCGGTTATAGCTATTTAGTTTCCAGTTATTGTTATTGTTTTTACTTCTATGCATACGCAACCGTTAAGTCGACTTTCTATATTTGTAGATGGCAATAATATGTTTTATGCCCAGCAGAAGAATGGCTGGTTTTTTGACCCTAAGCGTGTCCTTGAGTACTTTACCCATGAAACAGTTCCGTCTACGTTAATCAATGCTTTTTGGTATACAGGTCTCAAAGATCCTCAAGACCAGCGTGGCTTTCGTGATGCCCTCATTAGTCTTGGCTACACGGTGCGTACAAAAATCTTGAAAGAATATTATGACGATAATTCTGGGCGTTATTCCCAAAAAGCTAATCTAGATATTGAAATCGTCGTTGACATGTTCAATACAGCGGCTCAATATGATCGAGTTGTTTTGTTCAGTGGCGATGGTGATTTTGAGCGGGCGATTGAATTGCTGCGCTCTAAAAATACTCACATTACGGTAGTGTCGACTGAAGGTATGATTGCTCGAGAATTACGTAATGCAACCGATCGCTACATTGATCTAAATTCAGTCAGACGCTACATCGAGAAGGATTAGGTGCTAATTCCCTCGTCCATGGGGAGCGTTCAAGTTTTCTAAGTCTGGTCCTAGGGGGATGATGCCCCCTGGGTTTAGAGGAAATAGATTGCCGAAGTAGTCTCGTTTAATGGCGTTGATATCGCATGTGGCAGCGATGTCAGGAAGTTGGTAAATATCCCGTACATAACCGCTGAGATGTTCATACTCGGCGATACGATGGCGATTGCATTTAAATAGACAATAGTAGGCAATATCAAAGCGAATTAAGGTAGTGAACAAGCGCACGTCAGCTAGCGTTAACTGATGACCGCAGAGATAGCGCTGATGGGCTAGAGTTTGGTCAATAGTATCTAAGGTATCAAATAATTCATTGCAGGCGCTTGCATAAGCGGTTTGGGTTTGCGCAAAGCCGCAACGATAAACTCCATTATTGACTGTGTTGTAAATGCGAGTATTCCATTGGTCAATGTCTGTTTTGAGCTTGTCAGGATATAAATCGAGGTCAGGCTGGGTTGACCAAGCGTTAAAAGCACTATTCAAGATTTCAATAATCTCGGCACTTTCGTTATTAACAAGGGTGCTTGTATGGCTATCCCATAGGGCTGGTACGGTAGCACGTCCCTGATAACCTGCCTTAACTTTGGCGTAAAACTGTGGCAGGGTGCGGCAGCCTAAAGAGTCTGTTTGGCTGGGCTGTTCAAATATCCAACAGCCTTCATTACCGGAGGGAGAGACCACTGTAATCGGAATAGCGGTTTCTAACCCTTTAAGGGCGCGAACAATTAGAGTTCGATGGGCCCAAGGACACCCCATACCCACAATGAGGCGATAACGTTGTGCTTCAGGTGGAAAGTGTTCAGATGGAATGCGATCGCAAAACTCACTTTTAGGTCGCTGATAGGCCCCTCCTTGATCGCTCGGGGCCATTTGGGACATCATAGTGCGCCAAAGTGTGGTCCAGATCGTTTTGGCAGTACGGATCAACAGGCTGGGGGGGAGAGCCATGGGAAGAAGAGAGTCTACAGAAGGTGAGTAGGTGCAGGTGAGCACCACCCACCCTATTTATAGCTCGGTGTTTAATCGAGTTGTTTCGACCAGGCTTGCAAAATCGGAATGCTGGCAATCTGATCCCGTTGAATTGTATCCCAATCTAGACCCTGGGGCTTAGGATAATGATTCTCGGTCGTGAAACACTGCGTAGGCGTCACAATCAAATCAAGGCTCCAATCATGGGCTTGCATCGGCAGGTCTGCGGCATTGACCAGTTGTAAATCATGGACGGTGGTGGCAATGGGGGTTTCCTCTGAAATGAGTTGGCACTGCCGCAGCATGGCTAATTCCAAATCGGCAAATCCTGCGCCTTTACCTGTACGGCCGCCGTTCATGGCTACAGCTACACAGCCTACTACCACCAAATCAATGGGCTGCATTTCGACAAAGGACACTAATTGCCCATGGGCCATGGCTCCTCCCATAGAAGCCGCTGCCTTCAGGGGAACTCCTTTTGCTGCAAGGGCAGCTGCTGTGAGTTCAACAAAACACTTTTTGCGAGATAGTCGAGGGACTGCCATATAAAGGATTTTGCCATCAGCTAATGCCCTGAGTCTGACAGCTGTATGGGGAGAGTCAGGATTGCATTTAATCACATGAGCCTGTTGCCATAGGTCCGTGTTGGCCAGATTGTCAGCGGCAATGCCAGCTCCAATAAAGTTGGGAATGTGACCTACCGGATCGCGACGAGTCGCCTTGTGAATTTTGAGTGTGGCCCAGATGTGTTGCCGCAGTGTATCTTTGCCGGTGTGGCGACCGGACCAAGTTGAGGTAGACATGGCAACGGGAGGAGAGGAGAAAGACAATAAAAGTTGACGTGCTGATACCTGATTCAACATTAAGCTTATTCAACATTAAGTCAGGCTTCAACTCTGAATGTGGCTCAGCAATGGCTGAAGTTTCTAGAACGTTTCGTTTCCTGTAGAGGGCCTGGCGTGAGCAATTCCCTGCAACCTACAACTTCAAACTCGTTCACGCCTTACTAAATGTTTTCTAAATCTTTTGGATAACTGGGATAGCTTGACTCTAATGTGGATGAATCTACTGGGGATTCCCGATGGCGAAGAAAGCAAAGAAGAAAAAGAAACAGACCGTACTCAGCCGTGGTTTTGGCAGTCAATCATTAACAACCGAATTAGCCCATGTAGAGGCTTTACTTCGTCGAGAACAGTGGCTAGAAGCTCATTCTCTTCTTATCCGTCTGAAAGCTTCCCATCCTAATAATTTGGATATATTAGCCTATTTGTTAGAGGTGCATTACGAGTTAGGGCATCTGCTACAGTACCAGGCCACCTGCGAAGACTTTTTAGCCATTAAGCCCAACGATGCACGGGTCAATTTTTTGCTGGGTTATGCTTATGTTCTCAATTACTACCCGCTATTGGGGATAAAGCAATATCGATATGCCATTGAGCGTTGGCCTGATCATCCAGGTAGCGTCGAGGGTAAAGAACATTTAGCCATGATTGAACCCAATTTATCAGAGGTTTTAGACTCTATGGGGCTAAAAAATCCCGATGACTGGGAAGTGGGTCTACTTTACGAGCAAGCTCGGGCATATACGGAAACAGGACAAGCGGCCAAAGCGATTACATCGGCAACGTCTCTGATTGAAAAACGCACTGATTTTTTGGCTGGGTACAACATTTTGGCGTTAGCCTACCTGGCTAATGATCAGTATGAGGATGCGATCGCAACGCTACAATCTCAATTAAAACAACACCCAGACAGCATTCTTTTACGAGCTAATCTAATCAGATTTCTCTCCTTGCGGGGAAACTTTACCGAAGCTGAAACCCATAAGTCCCAACTGTTGGCTAATTCCAGCACCGATCTGGATGATCTGACCCGTAAAGCCGAGGCTTTAGCCTATCTAGATGATATGGCGGCCATCGTAGATTTATTAGCGACCGTTCCCCCAGATTTAGAAAAAGACAATCGACCCTTGGTCTCAGGTCTATTTCACCATTTGGCAGCCGTGGCGCTTGTCTGTCAAGGGGATGTCAAAGCTGCTAGAAAACAGTGGAACCTGGCACTAGAACTATATCCAGACTTAGCGGTAGCTAAGGAAAACTTGGATGACCTTGATATGACATCTACCTTTAAGGAGGGGCCCTGGCCGTTTGAACTCAACAGTTGGGTAGAGAATGGGGCCTATCAAGACCTGCGTCAGGTGGCCATTGCCATGACTCCGGAGCGTACGCCCCAGCCCGCTCTAATAGCGACCGTTGAGACGCTATTAACAGATTATCCATTTATTAGTGAGCTAGTGCCAGTCTGGCTTAAGCGAGGGAGTCCAAGGGCACGGATGTTAGCCATGATCATTGCCAAGAGTTGCCCCAATGAAGCCCATGTTGCAGCTGTTAATGAATTTGTTGCTGGCACTGACGGTAGTGAGTCCCAGAGATATCACATGGCATCCTATTTTGCACAACGGCACCAGCTGACAGTACCAAAAATCTGGCTCTATGGTGAATGGCACAGAAATCCGCTACTGGCGACTTATGAGATTGTGCCTGATCCGGTTGTTCTCCAGTCACCTGAGGCCGAGCAATTATTGCATAAGGCGTTGAAGAAGATCGCGCTGGAGTCTGCTAAGGCAGCAGAAACGGCTGAGGTGTATTTGAAACAAGCCTTAGAAATAGAGCCTAACAATCCTGTATTACTCAATAATCTGGCACTAGCCTATTCTCATCAAGAACGGTTAATCGAGTCGCGTCAGGTGACTCAGCAGATTGTTGATGAGTATCCTGAGGATATTGATAGTCGCGTTGCGATCGCACAAATCTATCTTGAAGAAACAAACTTGGATGCAGCTGAAGCGGTTTTGAATGAAGTGCTGCGATGCTCTTGTTTGACCGAAGATGCGCTAGTTAGCCTGCTGCTAACCCGAAGTCGTTTACTGATGTTGCAAGGAAAAGAAGACATGGCTCGTCTTTGGTTCCAAGAAGTGTTGCCCATGGTGAAAGAGCATCCACTGCTACGCCAGTTGGGGTTTGGGGCACGCAAATGATATGGGTAGTTGTTTTTCTCTCAAACACCTCGATCAATCTCAAAGAGATAGATGCCACAATGGATACACCATTTTTAACAAGGTCTATTTGAGAGAAAAACAACTGCTCGTTTGAGGCAAAATAACAACAATTTAAGATGGTCATAGAACAGTCTCACACTTTGTGTGAGACTGTTCTATGATTTTTTGATATGGATTTAGGATACGAAATCCTGACTGATAGCGTTCAGTATCACAGGGCATCCACCAGGGAGTAACCCCTACAGGATTGTCCATTGTTAATCGAGTTTAATGAATTCGGATTTGGTATGAGACATAGTTGGACCTGGCTGCTTGTGATTATATGAGTTTTCCTTTGAACGATATCTTCTATGGCTAGGATTGTATTTTGCCTGGGCTAGGTGGTCTTCTTACCCAAAACTTGAAATTTCAGTGTCGCAATAGCTGTAGAATTTTCATGCTGACGACTTTTAGGATGTTCTGAAACAAGTGGCAGGTTCATGAATAACTAAAAGTATATCGGCTATATCCATGGGTACAAGCCGCCCTATGGAATAGTAAAAGCCCTCTCTTTGGATGCTGCCTGAAAGATTATGGACTCATGCACCTGGCGCTGGAAGCCGCTGTCAATTCTACTCTTTGGACTATCGTTTTTCGCTGCTATTACTCTGCAATTATTAACTCCGGCAATGGCGTTAGTCAGGCCTGTGCCCCAAGAAATTCGTGGTGTATGGCTTACCACCAACGATACGGATGTGTTGATCGATCGCCCAAAGCTCCACAGGGCCATTGATGAACTAGCCGAGTTTAATTTCAATACTCTTTATCCTGTTGTTTGGAATGGCGGCTATACTTTCTTTGATAGTGGTACAGCCCGACGGGAAGGCATTCAGCATTTTGTGCGGCGTGGCATCCAGGATTACGACATTCTGGCGGAGCTGACAACTGAGGCCCATGCTCAAGGGATGTCAGTCATCCCCTGGTTTGAATTTGGCTTTATGGCTCCAGCTACTTCCGAACTGGCTACGTTGCATAGCAGCTGGTTAACCCAAAAACAAGATGGGAGTCGAGTAGATATGAGCCGCGAGGGTGGCGATATGGTTTGGCTCAATCCATTTAGACCTGAGGTGCAGCAGTTTATTACTAACATGCTGTTGGAGCTGATCAGTCGTTACGACGTTGATGGTGTTCAGTTTGATGACCACTTTATTTTGCCGGTAAATTTTGGCTATGACAGCTATACCCGTGCTTTATATAAAGAGGAAACGGATAGAGATGTGCCTAATGATCCC
The DNA here is from genome assembly GCF_011009555.1 of Adonisia turfae CCMR0081. GTDB lineage: Bacteria > Cyanobacteriota > Cyanobacteriia > Phormidesmidales > Phormidesmidaceae > Leptothoe > Leptothoe turfae. The sequence continues at coordinate 960,947 of NZ_QXHD01000004.1, forward strand.
CATAACCCCCACTGGGTGAAATGGCGCGCCGACAAGCTAACAGAGTTTGTCAAAACGCTGAATGCAGATCTTAAAGCTCGACGCCGCAATATTGTTTTCTCAGTTGCTCCAAATCCCTACGACTTTGCTTATAAGGGGCAGCTCCAGGATTGGCTTACCTGGGTGCGCCAGGGGGTAGTAGATGAGCTGATTGTGCAAATCTATCGCAACAACTTAGGCGTTTTTCGCCAACACCTCTATACCCCATCTATGCGTGAAGCTCAGCGCACTATTCCCACAGCGGCAGGTATTCTGACTGGACTGCGTAACTCTCCTGTCCCAATTAGCTTGATTGAGGCTAAAGCCCAGTCTGCTCGTTCTGCTGGGATGGGTATGGCTTTCTTCTTTTACGAAAGTCTTTGGGAGGATGCGCCTGAGCCGGCTGATACCCGTCAGGCTAGTTTCAGGGATTTGTTTGCCACACCCATGCAGCGGGCAGAGTATAGCGCAGAGGTGCCTGCTGGTGCTTTGAGTGAGTAAGGGTAATGGGGTTTGAGTTTTGAATAGATTCGCATTTGGTGTTAAAACTCAAACTCGCTAATTTTGCTAGCCACGTTATCCTAATAACCGATAACCCACACTATTAGTGATAGCTCAATGGCAGTATCAAACCAACGTGTTGTGATTTTGGGTGGAGGGTTTGGTGGTCTCTACACCGCTTTGGCCCTGAGTAAGTTGCCATGGGACAAAGCGATCAAGCCAGAAATCACGTTAGTTGATCAGCGCGATCGCTTCTTGTTTGCTCCCTTACTGTATGAGCTGGTGACCGATGAACTCCAGACTTGGGAAATTGCGCCACCCTATGCCGAACTCTTAGCAGGAACAGGAATTAAGTTTCATCAGAGTGGTGTTTCTGGCATTGATGCTGTCGCAAATTCGGTGTGTTTGCAGGATGATGCGGTACTGCCTTACGACTATCTAGTCTTGGCTCTGGGGGGTGAAACTCCCATGGACATGGCTCCAGGGGTAAAAGAATATGCGATAGCATTTCGCACCCTCAGCGATGCCTATGCCCTCAAAGAACGGTTACGTGAACTAGAAGCCTCTGACGCCGATCAGATTCGTGTGGCGGTTGTAGGCGGTGGTTACAGTGGTGTCGAACTCGTCTGCAAATTGGCGGAACGCCTTGGTGAGAGAGGTCGACTGCGCATTGTCGAACGGGGTACCGCTATTCTGCAAAATTCTCCAGAATTCAATCAGAAAGCGGCTCAAGATGCTCTGACCGATAAGGGTATCTGGATCGATTATGAAACGACGGTAACTGAAATTGATGTAGATACTATTTCTTTAAAGTATAAAGATCAGGTGGATGTTCTGCCGGTAGACTTGGTGCTTTGGACCGTGGGCAATCAGGTCAATCCTTTAATAGCCAGCTTGCCTTTTGATAAAAATGAACACCAGCAGCTCAAAATTCAGCCTACGTTACAGTTGCTTAACCAGGGACATATTTTTGCCTTGGGTGATTTAGCAGACGGCCAAGATGCTGATGGTAATAAGGTGCCGACAACGGCCCAGGCCGCCTTACAACAGGCTGATTACACCGCATGGAATATCTGGGCGGCCTTAACTGGGCGACCCCCTCTCCCGTTTCGATACCAGCATCTTGGCGAAATGATGACCCTTGGTAGCGATACTGCAACACTGACCGGGCTAGGGCTCAAACTCGATGGTACAGCTGCTCACATTGTTCGTCGTTTAACCTATTTGTATCGCATGCCTACGTTTGAGCATCAGCTCCGAGTAGGGCTGAATTGGATTAGTCAACCTTTACGAGAATTGTTGTCAGCGTCATAAGGTTTGTCTTAGTTTTGGGGGGTGATTGTTGAATTTTTAGGGTTGAGTTGTCTACCAACGACGGTGTTGGATTCTTGGCAAAGCATGTCCCCCCAATCATTCAAATTCAAAACTCAAAATTCCTTGAAAGTTTTTCTGTAGTGCCCCGTCTTACCCCATGACCATACCTAAAGTCATTTTTCTTGATGCCGTCGGCACCCTCTTTGGAGTCAAAGGTAGTGTGGGGGAGGTGTATCAGACCCTAGCTCAGCAAGCGGGGGTGCAAGCTTCAGCCCATGAACTGGACAAAGCATTTTATCGAAGCTTTGCTGTTGCAAATGCCATGGCATTTCCTGGTGTCCCTGACGTTGAGATTCCCCATCAGGAGTATTTGTGGTGGTTAGCGATCGCAAAAGATACATTCCAACGAGCAGGCGTTTTCCAGGAATTTTCTGATTTTGAAGTTTTCTTTGAAGGTCTGTATCAACATTTTGCTACGGCTGCACCCTGGATGGTGTATCAAGACACGGTGAATTCTTTAAAGCGTTGGCAACGTAAGGGGATATCCTTAGGTATTATTTCTAACTTTGATTCCCGTATTTATGCGGTGCTCGATGCTCTAAATCTGAAGCAATATTTTCAGACGATTACTATCTCCACTGAAGCAGGGGCTGCTAAGCCTGACGCTTTGATTTTTAAGACGGCATTGCAAAAGCATGACTGTAACCCTCAGGACGCATGGCACGTTGGTGACAGTCGAAAAGATGACATTAAGGGGGCTCAATCCGCAGGATTACGTGGGATCTGGTTAAAAAGACCTAGTCAGAACCAAATACAGTCCCCCATTGTGGCCTAGAAGCCGTCCCACTGGCATTAACGTCCTAAGTTTACTATGATCCAGCAGGTTAGTGTGCCAAAGGGGTAGCTTGCTAAAAATAGATGGCTCAACGTCATCGTTAATTTAAACTAGGAGCGAATGCGTTTTGAGTGTGGAACTTTAAATTGAGGGCATTTTTACCTTCATTAGCGGATAAATGATTCACCCTAAGGCTTAAGGACTTATACGTTCTACCCCTGATCTCACGCTACGCTTGTGTCAGCATCATTACACTGTTTCTAGTCGTCAACTGTGTCTCAAAAACAACAAAATCCCTGGATCGAAGGTTTTCAAACTATTGGACTTAGTATTGCTCTCGCTCTAGGTATTCGGCAATTTGTAGCAGAAGCCCGCTATATCCCGTCTGAGTCAATGAAGCCCACTTTGCTGGTCAATGACCGTCTAGTGATTGAAAAGATTAGCTATCGGTTTCAAGAACCTCAGCGAGGCGATATTGTCGTTTTTTGGCCACCCTTAGAAATTGTGCCAGATGAGCAAAAACGGGATGCGTTTATTAAACGGATTGTTGGGTTGCCAGGAGATACGGTAGAGGTGGTCGATGGCACTGTTCTAGTCAATGGTGATGCATTAGATGAAAGCTACATTCAATCGCCACCTACCTATGAACAAGCACCACTGACCATTCCGGACGGAAGTTACTTTGTGCTTGGCGATAATCGTAATGCTAGCTATGACAGCCATGCATGGGATATTTCTGAACCATTTGTGCCTGAGGATCAGATTATTGGTAAGGCCGTTGTCCGATTTTGGCCCCTCACCCGTCTTGGTGGTTTAAATTAAATTGATTATGATTTCCTCAGATGTGCTAGGGTGCCCCTACTTCGCTGGGGCCAGTTGTTGTGGTTGATCAAAATACTAATAATATTTGGGTTGAAAGTTTGCAAACGATTGGGCTTAGCGTAGTGCTGGCCCTAGGAATTCGTCAGTTTGTCGCAGAAGCTCGCTATATTCCTACTGGCTCCATGGAGCCTACCTTGCAGGTGAACGATCGCTTAGTGGTTGAAAAGCTTAGCTATCACCTAAGTTCACCGGAGCGGGGCGATATTATTGTGTTTTGGCCCCCAGCAGAACTAACCCCTGAGGGCCAACCTCGCAATGCGTTTATCAAACGGGTGGTTGGGCTGCCAGGGGATATCGTAGAAGTCACTGATGGCAAGGTATTGATCAACGACGAGCCCATTGATGAGCGTTATATTAAAGCTCCACCCACATATCAGTGGGGGCCTGAAACTGTACCTACAGAAAGCTACATTGTCTTTGGTGATAATCGTAACAACAGTGTCGATAGTCACGCTTGGAGTCGTCCATTTTTGCCAGAAGATCAGATCATTGGCAAAGCTGTAGTGCGGTTTTGGCCGCCTGGTCGAGTGGGATTACTCAAACGAAATTAAGGTAGAGTTTTAAGTTTTTAATGGTGAGTTCAAGACCATAGGGGTTTACTCCAGTAAACCCCTATGGTCCCACGGTGGGTAGCCAGATATGCTTTGCTTTACCTTGAATAGTTTGATGACCATAGGGGGAATTGATAACGTCACACCCTAAGTTCTTTGTACTAACGGTCCAGCTGTGGCTAGGGTCGAAGAGTACAAGGTTGGCTGGACTATTGATTTGTATTTGGGCGGGCTCAATATTTAAGCATTGGGCTGGTTGCAGGCTGAGATAGTTCCAGAGCTGTAGGGCACTCCATCGATTGGTGGCGACAAATGTTTGCCAAAGAATGGGCAGGGCCAACTGTAGACCAACGGCTCCTGGAGGGGCGACGCCAAAGGGAACCGCTTTTTCTTCGTAGGTGTGGACACAGTGATCAACTGCGATCGCATCCAGAGTGCCATCCTCCAATCCCCTAATTAACTCCGTTTGGTCTGTAGGATTACCTAGGGGTGGTTCAAGGCGCAAACTAGGTGCATAGCTGTCTAGGTCGGCGGTGCTAAACAGTAAATGGAGCCAGGTTACACTAGCCGTAATAGGCAATCCACGGGCTTTACTTGCACGAATGAGTTCAACGCTGCGAGCGGTGGAAATGCGCATAAAATGTACTGGGCGTTGGGTCGTAACCACCTCCTCTAACAGGGCTGATAGCGGGATAGTTTCGGCAGTCGCTGGCAAGGGAGATAGCCCCAGACGGATCGCATTGGCCCCATCACGACAGGTACCGGTTTGTTTGCGATCGCAAGGCCACAGGGCTATAGGTAATGGCAGCGACTGGGTATAGTCCAACAAGCGCTGCATCATCAGTCCGTTGGTGATAGGCTGACCGTCACAAAAACCAACTACTCCGACCTCACCTAGCTCCATTAGGTCAGTTAACTGTCCACCTTGAGTCCCCTGAGTAATGGCTGCCCAAGGCAAAATTTGTGGTTGGTGGTTGTATTGGTTAGCTAACCGCTGTTGTACTTGAGCCAGGTTGTCCACAGCTGGTGTGGTGTTGGGTAAGATCCCAATGCGTGTAAATCCTCCCTGGGCTGCTGCCGCCAAAAGCTGCCCTAGGGTTTCCCTAGACTCATGGCCCGGTTCCCCAGTCTGGCTATACAGATCCACCAGCCCTGGGCCCAAAATACAGCCCTGGCCATTTATTTCCGTCACATCATCACCAGATACATCAAGGGAGTCACCCATTGCCTGGATGACACCCTCCCGTATCAACACGTCACTGATCTGGTCCCGCTGAGTTAGCGGATCCAGTATGCGTACCTGTCGTATCCAGCTATTCATGTTTCCTCAGGTCTGATAAACCTTTGCGTTACAGCGCTCCCGCTGCTGTTGTATCAAATATGCTCCCTGAAAGGTGGACTGTGATATTAGCAGCACTGAGCATTGGCTTACTACCCACACCATCCGGATAATCAATGACGCTAACGGCCCCATTGCCCTGCTTAAACTGCCAGAATGTCTCGGGCCCGAGGCCAGTGACATAGCAGAGAATAGCCTTATTGATGGCATCGTGAGCGACGACTAATACAGTTTGAGGAGCTTCCTGTTGACTATACTGGGCAACAATTTCATTCCAGGCTTTAACTGCTCGATCCCACACATCTTGCAAGTTTTCACCACCAGGCATTTGAACTGTTTCAGGTTTAGTCTGCCATGCTTCTAACATGCCTGGAAATCCTGCTTCAATCTCATGTTCAAATTTTCCTTCCCACTGACCATGGCTGATTTCCCATAGCCCCTCAGTGACCGCCAAGGAAACATCAGGATGTTTTTGTAAAATAATTTTAGCGGTTTCCTTTGGGCGCATCATGGAGCTAGAAATAGCCCCATCAATGGGAACATCTGCTAGAAACTCCCTGGCTTGATCGGCCTGGGCACGACCGTTGTCGTTCAGTGGAATATCAATCTGCCCCTGGAAGCGTGATTCTCGGTTCCATTCAGTTTCACCATGGCGAACTAGCAGTAGTCGCGGTCCCTTAAATCCTCGACGTAATGTCGGTATGGGGGCTCCTGTATGGCTCGTAGAGTTCATGGATTCTAGCTGAGCACGCTCTCCCCAAACGCCTGGAAAATTAAGAACGCTAATGCCACAGTTGGCCTGATACATACGGTTCAGCGCTTCAGGGCCAAGACCAATAGCTGTGCCAACTAAAGCACGATTGATAGCACTGTGGGCCACGACTAAAACAGTTTGCCCCCGGTGATTATCCAATAATCCTTGCCAAAATTCTGCTGCCTGATGCCATATCGCCCGAACGGGATAAAAATCTTTGACAGTGCCATTTGCTTGAGGTACGGCCATCTTGAAGTCATTCGGCTGATGTCGCCACGCCTGATATTCTTCGGGATACTTGGCTTCAATATCTGCAAAAGATATTGCTTCCCATAGGGGGAGGCTTATTTCTTTAAGTAGATCCGTTACTTGCGGTGTATGACCTTGATTTAGTGTGTCTGTGATTAATGCAGCTGTGCGAGCTGCCCGCTTCAAGGGACTACAGTAGACAGTATCGATGGCAATACCCTTTAGAAATATGCCTACTTCTCGTGCTTGAGCTTCGCCTGTTTCTGTGAGGAGCGACTCATCATGGTGCCCTTGAACAATACGCTTTACGTTAAATGTACTTTCACCGTGCCGAACCACAATCACTCGCGTTTTCAAGGTTCTGTCCTCTCTCGATTTACTGCGCTAGATCAAACAGTGTGATTGTACGTGATATCCACTGACCCATGGGAGATTTCTCAAACTGGATAGCAAGTGAGTGCTATGCCAAGTTGCGTAAACCAACCAGATCTCTGGCTGATGCTTGTCATGTTTTTTGAAGCTGTTATAAGTTCAAGACAACAAAACTTTTATCAAGCTTAAAAAACTTGTCTTTCTGAGCTTTATCTTTAGCCGTTACGATGACAGTAAGTGCTATGGGTGCTTGCTTAAAACTTGCTATTAAAGGGATTCAGAGTCTTTATAGTATTTTCCAAATTCAGGCATTCAAAATCCATAGTTTCACCCTGATGATACCTGTTCACTCTGATAAACAATTAACTATATACGTCCCTGAGATAAGCAGTATGGATTCTAAAAAGAACCTTTTAGGATTGGCAAATAACGATCAAAATCACGGCCAGAGCCAGTCTTCTTCTGAGCCCCATCAAGATAATACGATGTCTTTGGTTTATCCCGATGGTCGAGTGAAGAACGTCAAGGTACGTCAGAAGTGATAAATCATTTCAGCGTTGCTGACTTTCGGGAGGATTTAATCTGAATAATGCTGATATAGGTAAGGCAATCCTAACTAGGTCAATCCCTTCTCCTATTCAGCAGTAGCTAATTTCTTTTGATATAGAAATATGTAGAGCACCTGAACTATAGGGCACCTTCATGTAGAGGCCTTTACTCGCATCCCTTTTTGCCATGGCATTGCCTAGACTTTTAAGCCAACTCACCCAGGTTTTTCTAGCGGTGCCATGCCCACTTTGTCAGCGGCCTGCTTCATCGCTTCTGTGTGCCGATTGTTATGGGCAGATGTGTGCGTGCCAATGGTCTTCTGGCCAGGCTCATGCCATGCATCAGATGCCTGCTACATCAAAACAGCCAGCACTATTAGTCTTTTCCTGGGGAAAATATCAGGGTGTTCTCAAGCAGCTATTGGCTTTGCTCAAGTATGGCAACCAGGCTGAGCTTGGGCTTTGGTTGGGTTATCAATTAGGGCAGCAATGGAAAAAAAGTGGTCTTCAAGGGACACATCGGCCCGTTGTTGTCCCAATCCCGTTGCATCGTCAGCGCCTCAATCAACGAGGGTATAACCAAGCTGCTCTGATTGCTCAGGGATTTTGTCGTGTTACAGGTCTGCCGTTAGCAGAAAATGGTCTGAGGCGGATTAAAGCCACTGAGGCAATGTATCATTTGAAAGCTCACGAAAGGCACAAAAATCTGATAGATGCATTCCAATTGGGTAAGAAGTTGCCATCCCAGCAACAGCCCATCTTACTCATGGACGATATTTATACTACAGGTACCACTGCTAAAACAGCAGCTATTCCCTTGATGCGGGCTGGTTATTGCATTGTCGGCATTGCTACCGTTGCTCAAGCGATTTTATCGTCCCCATTGGCGGGGTCAGGAAGATCTGATCTTCCTCATTAAATACCAGGCTCGCGTCTAATCCTGTAATTTGCTCAAATTGGCTAGGTGTCAGCTTTACATCTATGGATGCAGGATCGATTGAACTGGGTTGCACCGTTTTCACATCCAGAGAAGTTACCCCCAACGACTTAGCGTGAGGGGGCTTAAATGCGCTGGGTAATTGGGGCGATGATTCTGGATCAGGCTGCCAAGTTCGAAGACGTTCATGAACATCGTAAATAAATGACATACCTTTTTGCATGGGCACCTTAGACCAACCTTTGACAAGAGCTTCTGTTAGAGCAAGTTCGATTAAAGATTGGGGATAAGTCTCTACTAGCTTGGCCAAATAGTCTGCAAATGTATCACCATCATTGCCATCTAATTGATAGATATCAACAATATGATTCACGCGCTGGCGGGTGATACGTTTTTGGATGTCCATTATTATGCTTAGAACCTGAAAATTAGCAGTTCGTTTAGCCTGTTATGGCAGATAAATCAGAGCGTGAAATGCAGAATTATTGATTTCCCTAAATACTGATTTAGGTATTTACACCTGAGAACGAGTAATGCGGGAATAATGACTGGCAAAAACGATGATTAGGTTTTCTATTAGACAATAGAAAAATAGCCTAATTAAACCTAATTAGCATAACTCTAATATTTAATTTTCATAATAGATGAAGAAGACCTTACTCTGTCAATACGAGAAAACGTAGTGATGACTATTTTTTATTCATCATACTTTCTTATATTATCTGTGGCGAGGATATGATCCTAATGGTGAGTAGCTCTGCTGGCTTAATACTGTTCAGTCCCATGGCTGAGCTTTACTTTTCTGAAAGTTTTGCAGCTTTGACAGAAAATGTCTGGTTTCATTGGCAGAGGTTTGCTTTTAATGCTTACTTTCATTTTCTATTTATCAATACTAATTCTGGGTGAAAGTGAGGATAGATCATCATCTATCCTCACTCTTTAGTACAGACACAGATGGCTTTTGTAGAAAGATCGTTATCGTTTCTGGGGGTTCGGGAAACTTAAGAGAGCATCCAGAGACACTTGCTCAATGCTGCCTTGTTGGGATTAGACTGTATTGTCTAGCCCAGCAATTGGAAGCTGCATAAGATGTTCCATTGCAAAAAGTATCTCTAAATATTTTTTGAGAACGGCACTGGAACGTACCAATGTCCTCCTTTACGAGAGCGTTAAAATCATCGCTGGGCAATCAAAAAGATGACTGAGTCTGTACTGAATATACTGCCGCTAGAAAATGGTTTTTCAGTGGCTTCGCTGATTAAAACAATGAAGGCAATTATTCAGGCTCAGACAAATGGCTATATTCACGTAAAAGCGATTTCTGGGGAGCAATGGTGGCTTGATTTTCGGGTAGGACGGCTATTGTGGGCCGGTGGTGGCCAACATCGGTTTCGGCGATGGCAGCGTTTGCTTCAGACCTATTGTCCAGATTTGCAGCCAACTGAGTTGCGGTTGCGAGAAGCGGAGATATTTGATCACTGGGAGTATGTGGCACTTTTAGTGCTATTACGGCGGCAGCAGATTACACGGGAGATTGCGATCTCAATTATCCAAGCTACTCTGACAGAAGTGCTGTTTGACATTTGTCAGGTGGTGGGTAGCATTACCCACGTCGCGCATTCTACGGATCATCAATCGCGGTTAAGTGAACCGATGGCGATTTTGAGTAGTACAGCGTTGTTTTATCGGGTAAGGACGGACTTGCAATCTTGGCAAAATGCTGAGCTAGGTAAAGCATCCCCTAATTTGGCTCCGATCATTGTGGACACGGAGCGGCTGAAGCAGTGTACTCAACCGCGCACTTACCAGATTTTGAAGCGGTTGTTGCAGGGGACGCGCTCATTACGGGAGCTGAGCCAGATTACAGGTCATGAGGTGTCCTCCCTCGGCTGTATGATATCTGCCTATGTGGAGCGAGGAATGGTAGTGCTGAATCGGATTGAGGATTTGCCGAATCCTTATGCGGCAGCAGCGCAGAAGGTGCCGCATAAGGTGGTGAATAAACTGCCGTTGATTGTTTGTGTGGATGATAGCCCTCAGGTGGGATATCTGATGGAGGAGGTGTTACGTCCAGCTGGGTATAGATGTATTAATATTCAGGATTCTGTTCAGGCCTTAGGGCAAATTATTCGCCATAAGCCAAGTTTAATTTTCTTGGATTTGGTGATGCCTGTGGCGAATGGTTATGAGATTTGTAAACAGATTCGTCGGGTGAAGGCTTTCAGGAAGACGCCGATTATTATTTTGACTGGGAATGACGGCATTGTAGATCGGATGCGGGCTAAGGCGATAGGAGCCACAGACTTTATGGCAAAGCCTATTGATCCAATTAAGGTGATTGAAGTGGTGAGAGCTCAGTTATCGAATATGGAAACTGAGGGTGAAGAGAATTAGGTATACCTGACTCTGTTTAATGATTCACTGGAGCTTGTGTCATGCTTAGATTATCCTTATTAAAAACAAGGTAGAACACACGTATTAATTTGCGGCGACTCAGACAAATTGCATGTTCATCAATGGGGGACCTAAGATGATACAGAGTCGACTTACTGAGATAGGTAGTGATCAAAAAGCTATGGCTACGACTGCTCATTCTGTTGGGGCTATTGTGCCCATTCCTTTTACGAGAGGCCAGCAATAGCCTTGAACCTTATCCGGCTGTTCTGCAGCCATCAGGCGCGACAAAAATATCTGCATCCGACGGGATACTAAGGTTTTCTAGAACTGAGCTCATTGCTATTAGTCATGCTGGCACTGAACAGCCGCTAGATCCAAGGGAGTTTTTTGATGTAATTCCTAATCAATATTGGTCCCATATTGCCCGTAATGGTTTTGGATTAGGAGAAGCAAAAACTAGAAGTGTTTCCCTCGGGATTTGGACATTGAGTGCTACCACAATATTAGAAGCGTCTCCTACGGAGCGAAAGGCAGCTTTGGACTGGATGACTACCCGTTTGCAGATGCTAGGTATGTCTGATGTAGAAAAGCTGCAAGTGCGACAAGTCAAAACCTGGTTCGATATTGACAAAGGAGTAGCCGTAAAAAGTGAGATTACTGAACAAACAAATGTTGAACTTCGTTAGTAACTCACTGGACTCTCTGGAAGCACAGATCAAACAGTCAACCCGTATCGACGCTACATCACTATGCTTGTTTCGAGTTGTCTTTGGGCTATTTACCCTCTTTTTAAGATGGCCGAGTTTTCGTTGGCTCAGTACTGTTCCTGACGCATTTTATAATCCACCTATTTTCAGCCTATCGTCCTTTTTGGCAGGCTTTCCCCATGCGTTTGTGTTCTATGGTATCGATTTCTGTCTATCTGTTTTCATTGTCGCTCTTCTAATTGGTCTGTTCACAAGATTCGCAACCGTTGCTCTTCTGACTACCTTGATTGTTGCCAATAGCTTTCAGTACTCTTTGGGGAAAATCGACCATGGTGGAGTGCTTTATCTTTGTGTGCTTCTAGTCATGTCTTTTCAGGATTGGGGACGATACTTCTCAGTTGATTCATTGTTGTTTTATGGACGACAAGTTCATCAAGAATCTTCTAAACCACATAAGAATCTTTATTTTTTGGCTCTCTTAATTGCTTTTAGCTTTTTTACAGCTGGCTTTGGTAAAGCCCTTGCATGGGTCGATTTTGACTTGTCTACCAGTGGCTTTCTCAGCTGGCTGTATTCCGGTTATTTTAGCTATGGGCGTACGCATTTACTAGCTCCGTTTATTGTCGGTCTGGATCTGCCACTGCTATGGGAACTCATTGATTACTCGGCAGTCCTCTTTGAGCTGGGCTTTTTATTGGCTATGTTTTGGCGTAGGGCTTGGTATGTATGGCTTGCTTTGGGGTGCTTCTTTCATTTATCGAACAGTCTGCTACTTAATATTCCTTTCAATACGAATGCGATCGCATATTTAGCATTTATCCCTTGGTCACAACTAGGTCTGTTTGATCGTTTCTCGTTCCATACGTTTCGTCGATGGATATGGCTACTACTAGCTCTGTGGGCTACTGCTCTTGCGCTGAGTTTCTCCCTAGGTAGTTCGTTTTCTGGTTTAGCTTACTCTCTTGGAGACCTACTCAATATTCCTATTCCTGGACTAGTGATAAGTTGTGTCCTGTGGATTATCTGCCTTTCTCTTTTCATTTGGGTTATAGCAACTGGCAAACTTAATTATGCACTCAAGTCTTTCGATCCCAACCTGAATAATTGACTCTAGGACCGTACTTCTTGCAATTCTGACATGACGTCTACCTCTGCACTCACTACCATTATCACTGAGCATATTCAGACTGCTCCAAAAAATCGCATTACCTTTAGGGAGTATGTGAATTTAGCCCTTTACCACTCTCAACATGGTTACTACACCACTAAAGTTTCCATCCTTGGCCCTAGCGGTGACTTTATAACTTCTCCTCATCTTAGTCGCGATTTTGGTGAGCTTCTTGCCAATCAATTTGCTGACATGTGGTGTGCCCTGGGGCAACCCACAACATTTCATTTAGTTGAAATGGGGGCCGGTCAGGGACTTATTGCTGCTGATGTGCTTTCATATCTGCAACAGCATTTCCCTGATTGTTATGCCACACTCAACTACATCATTATCGAAAGATCCCCTGCACTGCGGTCAGTTCAGCAAGAGCGCTTAAAGCACAAAAAGGTCAGTTGGACTACCCTTGACGCTCTACCACCCATTACCGGTTGCTTGTTCTCCAACGAACTCGTCGATGCGTTTCCTGTTCACATTATTGAAAAGAACAACAACCAACTTCAAGAAGTTTATGTCACTACCAAAGACAATAGTCTGAAAGAGACTCTAGGTTCTCTCTCCACCGACAAACTCGCACAATACTTTGACCTAGTCGAGATTAATCTCCTTGCTGACGATTACTCAGATGGCTACCGCACTGAAGTTAATCTTGCTGCTCTAGACTGGCTTTCTAATGTCGCCAGCCGTATCGCTCAAGGATTTCTTCTCACCATCGATTATGGCCATATTGCCCAGCGTTACTATAGTCCTGCTCGTCATAGGGGAACTCTTAAGTGCTATTACCAGCACCGACACCATGACGATCCGTACACCAACATTGGTCAACAAGATCTAACCGCCCACGTAGACTTCACTGCTCTAGAGCGCTATGGCGAAAAGGTGGGATTTACTAATGTAGGCTTCACCCAACAGGGGCTCTTCCTCATGGCTCTCGGGCTTGGCAATCGACTCGCCAATCTTACCCAAACTATAACTCCCGGACCCGACGGCTTCAACCACCTCATCCAACGTCGCCAAGCTCTTCACCAACTCATGGACATGACTCCTATGGGGCTCGGAACTTTCGGGGTTCTAATTCAAAGCAAAGGTATCGACTGTAATGTTTCACTTAAAGGTCTAGTTGTTCCTCCGCTAACCTAAACTACTTTTCCCAACCTCATGAATTACTAAGGCAGCACATTTTTAAGGTTTCAAACCCTCTTGTTCTCGAGGTAAGAGGGTTTGTGTGGAGAAGCGTTTAGAAATTTCACACAACCTCCAAAAACTCACGCCGTTTTCTTAAATATTGTTTTACATGTGCTGGCATCACGATTCCTTCGGCCAGCTTTGGATCCACAATCGGTTCACCCGCCTGCATCCTTAAAGGAATTATCCCAGCCCAATGAGGCAATCCATAATCCGCTGCATCATCTACCGGTGGTCCAGTCCGAATCTTCGCTGATGCCTCATCAATCGGTAATGCCAAAACAGTTGTCGCCGTTAACTCCTGCTCATTTGGCTCGCGCGTTTCAGCCCAACGGCCCGGCATCACATGCTCTGTCAACGCATAGAGTGCCTGCATTTTCTCTTCTCGTTCACTCACCAATTCTGCAGTCCCACATAGCACCACAGACCGATAATTCATCGAATGGTGCATGGCTGATCGCGCCAATACTAAACCATCCAGGAGTGTTACCGTTACACAAATCTCAATCCCTTGTTGCAGCGACCTCAGCATACGGCTGGCCGGTGAACCATGAATAAATAACCGATTATCCATGCGCCCATAAGCCGTAGGAATCACAAATGGCTGATCATCCACAGCAAACCCCACATGACAAATAAGGCCTGTGTCTAAAATCGAGTAAACCGTTTTCAGATCATAATGACCACGCTTAGGTATACGCTTTACCTGAGTCCGTGTTGTTTTCATAATGCTATCTCCTTTCCAGTGAATCAAATTATTTAAGTTTGAATAGATCTCCTTCGGTCCTCTCTCAGAATAGATTCCCGAAGAGAAGAGCGAGTTTTCCTGTTTCGGAAAAGTGTTTGAGCAGCAGGTGCATAACTGCTAATGCCAAAATGTATCCCCAAGCCTCTTTTGGAAAGGGCTTGGGGCCGTTTCATATGACTAAAACCAGTTGAATTACCAGCGATATTGCTACTTTACCGATGTAGATTGGCATGCGTCTAGAGCCAATTTAGAATTAAACTATAAGTCCAATTTCTTAGGATAGACCTTTAACAAGTACCGATGGAATTAGCCTTAGTGATTGATGCTGCATTGTCAGAACCTTTGCATCAACAGGTATATAGTCAACTGCGTTGGGCAATTCTCTCGGGGCGATTAGTCTCGGGACAGCGTCTACCTGCTTCACGTACTTTGGCAAGAACCTTGGGGTTATCACGGACTACCGTGACCCAAGGCTACGATCAGTTGATTAGTGAAGGGTACTTACAAACCCGACGAGGAGCAGGCACTTACGTCTGTGCTCAGCTGCCAGAAATGTTGTTAGAAGCTGATGAGCCAGTAAAGTCCTCGCCTCAGCCTGTTGTTAAGGCCCCTCTGTCAGACTACGGCAAACGGGTAAAGCAGGTATCCCTCAGCCCATTGAGAGAGTCTTATGAGATTAGTTTTCGCTATGGTCATCCTGCTTTAGATTTGTTCCCAGTAGAGCTATGGCGAAAACTGTTGTCAAAACATTGTCGCGAAACGAAACAATGGCTTAATTATGCGGGAGAGACTTTGGGGTATTGGCCGTTGCGAAAGGCTGTAGCCCATTATTTACAGCATGCACGGGCGGTACGTTGTATGCATGATCAGGTGATTATTACTAATGGTAGTCAGCAAGCACTGAGTTTAATTACCCAGCTCTTGGTGAATCCAGATGACAGTGTGGCTATTGAAGAGCCTGGCTATCGAGGTGCCCGTCATATCTTTAAAGCGAGTGGTGCAAACTTATTGCCTATGCCGTTAGATCATGATGGTCTGATGGTTGATACGTTATTGGCCTATGACAATCCTCCTAGATTGGTTTATGTCACACCGTCTCATCAGTTTCCGACGGGAGCTTTACTGTCGCTACCTCGTCGATTGGCGTTGTTGCAATGGGCATGGAGGACTGGTGCACTCATTATTGAAGACGATTATGATAGTGAATATCGCTATGGAGGACGACCTATTCCATCATTGCAAGGGTTGGATAACCATAGCTCTGTGCTCTACGTGGGCACATTTTCGAAGGTCATGTTTCCCAGTATTCGCTTAGGGTATTTGGTGGTGCCTCAGTCTTTGGTAGAGGTATTTGGTAAAGCTAAGTGGTTAGCCGATCGCCAACCCCCCACGCTGACTCAATATGCTTTAGCAGAGTTTATTTCAGCTGGGCATTTGGAACGCCACATTCGTAAAATGCGCCTGTGTTATGAGCATCGCCGTCGTGCCCTGCTGCAGGCTTTATACAAATACTTTGGCCAAGAGGTGAAAATTTTGGGAGATAGCGCGGGGCTGCATGTGATGGCAAAGCTGCCCCTGAGCTTCAGGGATGATGAAGTAGTCGCAAGAGCCGCTCGTGTTGGTGTAGAAATATGTAGTGCTTGCATTCAATATGAAGTGCCGCGTAATACAGGAGAGTTTGTGTTTGGTTACACGGATCTCACTGAAGAGCAAATAGAAGAGGGAATACACCGGGTTGCTAAGGCATTATGGACATAGTTAATGCCCATTTTCGAGACTGACTCCTCAATACTTGAATTGACAGGAACGTGAATCATTAATAAGTTTTTTGCCAGGGTTAATACTCCCTTGACGAAATATCTACTATTAAAGTTGACAGCAACATTTGAGGACAAGGCTTTGGATATTACACTGCTTGCCCTACTAATTATCAGCATGGTTTTATTTGGGTTACATATGCCCTATGTAGTTATGACCATGGTATTGATTATCGCACTCGCTACTGTAGCAACCCGTCTATCTTGGTCTGTGTTAAATGCGTTTGAATCGATAGAAATCGACTAACTACTCTAGTCAGTGGTGCGTGCACTTGTCTTTTGTTCAGCCTAATAAACGATTACCCCTAGTAGATGATTTACAAACCTACTAGGGGTAATCGTTTGGGCGGATAATGTGATGCTTGGAACAACAACGCTATCTTCTAACGGGTGCCTATCGCTAAAAGGCGTGTAATCAAATCCTCACTATTATTAATTTCGACTTAGTAACTTGCGGCTACACCTTTACAATAGATCGGTTGTATCCTGCGACACTAGTTTTGATTGAACGTTACACCCTGCCCGAAATGGGCGAACTTTGGACCGACGAGTACAAATTTAAGACCTGGCTACAGGTTGAGATCGCTGTGTGCGAAGCCCAAGCTGAACTGGGCCGTATTCCCCAAGCAGCGGTGGACGAAATCAAAGCCAAGGCCAATTTTGATGTGGCGCGAATTCTGGAAATTGAGGCTGAGGTTCGTCACGATGTCATTGCATTTTTGACCAATGTTAATGAATATGTTGGCGATGCAGGTCGCTATATCCACTTAGGGATGACTAGTTCTGATGTGCTGGATACGGCACTGTCTCTACAGATTGTCGCTAGTCATCAGGTAATTTTGTCTCATGTGGAGCAATTAATTCAGGCAATCCGCAATAAAGCTCAGGAACATCGCAATACCGTGATGATCGGTCGTTCCCATGGCATTCATGCTGAGCCTATGACCTTTGGCTTCAAGTTAGCTGGTTGGTTGGCTGAGGTGCTTCGCCATCGTGAACGTTTGTGCCGTATTCAAGATGAAATTGCCGTTGGCCAAATCTCGGGAGCGGTTGGCACCTACGCCAACATTGATCCAGAAATTGAGGCGTTGACTTGCCAAAAGCTGGGTCTGAAGCCTGATACTGCTTCGACTCAGGTGATTTCTCGAGATGTCCATGCTGAGTTTATGACGACATTGGCAGGACTGGCTGCATCCATTGAGCGGTTTGCAGTCGAAATTCGGAATCTACAGCGTACTGACGTGCTCGAAGTTGAAGAGTTTTTTGCCAAGGGTCAAAAGGGGTCTTCAGCTATGCCACATAAGCGTAATCCAATTAAATCTGAGCGGTTGGCGGGGCTGGCTCGCATCATTCGCACCAATGCCCTGGCTGCATTAGAAAATGTTGCCCTGTGGCATGAACGTGATATTTCCCATAGTTCAGTGGAACGGGTTATTTTCCCTGACAGCTGTATTTTGATTCACTTCATGCTGGTAGAGACTACGAAGCTGGTGCAAAACCTGCTGGTCTATCCCGAAAATATGAAGCGTAATATGAACATGTACGGCGGTGTGGTCTTTAGTCAGCGAGTGCTGCTTTCTCTTGTGGAGAAAGGCATTGCCCGTGAAGACGCTTATCGTATTGTGCAGAAATGTGCCCATGCTGCATGGAATGTTGAAGGTGGTGATTTCCATACCTTGATTTCCCAGGATCCTCAAGTGAAGGAAAAGCTGTCGCCAGAGGAAATTAAGGAGGCATTTAACCCTGACTACCAGCTGAGAAATCTGGATAAGGTTTACCAGCGCTTGGGGATATAGGTGAATGACCTTTGATGGGGCACCCCTAAGTGGAGTCTCTAAGCATAAAAAAACAGGGAGATGGTAAATCCACTCCCTGAAATGCCTACTATATGCTCACTAGACGCTTGCTAGTAGTAGGTAGCTCCAACCATGTACCTACTACAACTACAGACAGTCATAAGCTAAGTTTGTTCCGATTACTTAGTGCGACTCTGGATCCTCAACATACTCAGCGTCTTCAAAGTCAGCTGTTTCGGCATCCATTTCCTCTTTGAAACCTCGTAAAGTTTTTCCGAGAGCACTGCCTAACTCAGGAATTTTTTTAGGCCCAAAAATTAAAACAGCGACAATGGCAATAATGCCTACCTCTGGCCAACCTAAACCGAACATGGCACCTTTCCATGAATGTTTCAATTACTATACCGTAGTCAATCGGGGCCTTAACTAGCCTGTAGTTTTAAATCGGTGATCCAAATTCAACTCGATCTTGAGGGAGCTGATCAAATTGTGTCGCTGACTGTGGAGTTTCAGATGGACGATTGTTGACTTCTGTATTTAGCCGTTCTGATGCAGCAGTGTCTACAGGACCGCTATAACATAGTAGGGTGAGATCCAATACTTCGTTGGGACGTACGGGTACAGCTAGTCGCTGATTTCTGGAAATATCAGCTGATGTGCTATCAGTCAGAAAGACGGGACAGGTTTGGGCTTGGATGTCTGATAGATGACGACTGTTGTTGCTAACGTTGCTTTGAGCGTAACCCGCTAATGCTAAGGTCAATGTTCCCAAGACTGCATTGCTGATGATGAGCTTAATATTCATGGTCACAGCATCCCTTGAAGCTACTTATATTTCTATTGAATCGTTAGCTTTAAGAGCGCGCATGTAACGGTTGCAAAAAGCAATATATTTTGCAACATTTTAGAAGTTGTCAGAATACTTAGTCGAGCCTTGCTAAGTCTGTAACAGACTGCAAGGCCCGGCTTTAGTGTTAGTGCCTGTATCGCTGT
>NZ_QXHD01000004.1:980064-1036303 GCF_011009555.1 Adonisia turfae CCMR0081
ATAAGGTAAAACCCAAGGACATTCTATTATTTGTTACGAATTATGTATTCCTAAAGCCCTGATGATGTAAGGCTGACAGATAACAACTTTCAACGGAGACTTGCTGAAAACCCGGTATGCATAGGATTTACTCTCAATGTCACCGATATCCTGACAGTTGTTTGACGTCTACACATAATCCTCATCTTTTTATTCAGGTATTGATGGGGTGAAGGCACTATTGTTAACAGTCCCAATCTGTTATGGGCGTTTCGCGCCACCAGGATACGGATGGGAAAATAGATCCATAACATCATAGGTGAGGGGAGTTTGCTAGCAGATATTATCCCTCCACAGTATACATAGCAATCTCTTTAGCTATCCTACTACACGGAACCAGTATCGGAAGTACTATAGAGGTTGGGTTAGACGACAATTACCCGTCACAATAATTGACGTCTAATATGATGGAGATAGGTGTTGAAGGGGAGCTTATTTCATGAAGCCTCACAAAGGTATGACTTGCCTGGCATTGATGATAGCCACAACAGGGCCGATAATATCTGGATGCACTAAGTTTATTGACCAAGCTCAATTAGGTGTTGATAGGCATCCTTTGACGAACGAGAAAACAACCGAAGCTCACCAAATAATTGTTAATGATGAAGAGGTTGCAACTATTTCTGCTCAGCCAGATGAATTTGCAGGATATGTCCCAGTTATGCCTATTGTAGAGGCGCTGGGAGGAACATATATTTGGGATAAAGCGACTCAAACTATTACTGTTGAGCAACAAGATGAGATGGGCCTCACATTTAGAGTTGGGGATCTAAATGTGATACGAAATGGATATCCACTTCGTATTCGTGAATCCCCCCAAATAATTGATGATCAGGTTTGGGTGCCTGGATACAACTGGCTACCGGGGAGTGCCATATCTAGGATGTTTGACGTTGATTATGCCAACTGGGATCAGTCTGAGAAAGTATATCGAATCTATCGATTCCCTGAATCTGACCAGGTTCAGACCGATTTAGAAGATGCGGCTGTCGCAGCAGTGAAACAGTATCTTCAGGCACAGCACATTGAACTGACAAGATCTCCATCGGAATTGTCTCAATCACCACAGGACATTCTCATTAAGAGTGTACAGCAGCTTTCAGAGTTGGGTACAGTTAATAATGGCTTGGTAAAGGTAGTTGTTAGTTTTTCAACAACCTATCAGCCTATACCTGAAGAGGCTTGGTTGTTTAGCCAAGCAGGAAAGACACAGTATGAGCATAGCTATTTCCTCCGGATTAGAGAAGGTGAGCCTCATTTTGAACTGATTTCAGAGAAGTCAGATCGAACTGGACTCGGTGCTCCCATTCCGCTTTTAGATGAATCTGATTTTTCTCGAATTGCCGACGATTGGGAAGCAGAGAATTTTTATTCCCTTCCCGAGCTATTGGAGATACTTGACCATATGGTTACAGAAGTAGACCGTCCAAGCTTTTCGGAACTATTGACTAGAGTCACTACACAGAACTCATTTTATCTCTCAGAATTGGATGGCGAAGTGATATTTAGCTATTTTTCTGAGTCTGTTAGACGTAGTCCAGAGTGGGAGATATTTCTGGAGCTAGAGAACTCTAAAGATCCTACCTTTACAGTTCTGAGTGCATCTTCATTGGAAGACCAGATTACTGCAACTATCCTTGGCAACTGGACCGTAGATAGTGTCAATATGAGGCCTATTCTGTTGAATATTGAGTTATCTCAGAATAACAAGATTTGGAAAATTACTCGCATGGAAAATATTCGTCAATATAAGAATATCTATAGTCTAATGAGGCTAGAACCTCAGCTCTATGAAGAAATTGCTGAACAGTTTGTTTTTAGGAAAGAAACGGATATTTCTCCTTTCTACTTATAATCTCAGGCAATATGTGTCAGAGGCATGAGATTTATGGGGAGAGCGGGCTATACGTTCGGCAGCTAATCTAACTCGACAAGACGGGAAAGATTTTTTAGCACTTGTCCCGCAGGTACCGATTAAAACAGAAGTGCAGGCATTTCCATTAAAGCAAGCAATCGCAGCGAGCGGATATTAGATCTGCCTTTGGCTGTAATCACAAAACCTTGGATTGAAACAACATGACTCAAAGATATTCTCATTTTATCCGGAAGGTAGCTAGTTACTCATTCGGGAGTACGAAGTACCTTGTGTAAAGTGTTGAGCAAAGACTCTGTAGCATAGGGCTTGAGTAAAAACGACTCGACATCAATACTAAGGGTGGTGGCTAGATTACTATCCGAAGGCAAGCCACTAGTGGCAATAATCTTTACCTGAGGATTCATTTTTTGTAAGGTTTTGATAGCAGTGGGGCCATTCATTTGGGGCATCATCATATCCATTAAGACCACTGCAATATCTTGTTGGTGTTCAGCAAAGGTGGCGATCGCATCAATCCCATCATAGGCTGTTAAGACTTCGTAGTGATAGGTTTCTAACCATCGTTTAGTCACCTCACGGATAGGAGCTTCATCATCTACCACCAAGATTAACTCCCCTTGCCCCTGAGGTAAGTTCTCTTCGACAGTGGGTAACGTCTCAGAGGCCTCAGACGCTGGCAGATAAATCTGAAATCGACTCCCTCGGTCAACTTCACTGTAAATCTTTAAAAATCCACCGTGGCTTTTAACAATGCTGATAGCGGTAGAGAGTCCCAATCCGGTACCTTGACCCAATTCTTTGGTGGTAAAAAAGGGATCAAAAATCTGATCGATAATGTCTGGTGAAATACCTTCACCGGTATCCTCTACGCTAATGATTAAGTAAGAGCCCACATTGGCCTCTAAGTTCACCCGAGCATAGTTGTCATCGGCGTGAAAATTTTGGGCCACTACGGTCAACTTTCCTCCATTGGGCATAGCATCCCGAGCGTTGACACAGAGGTTCATCAATACCTGATGAAGTTGGGTCGCATCTCCATAAATGGTCCAGAGATCCGATTCAAGTCGGCTATTAATGCTAATCGATTTAGGAAACGTTTGCTGGGCTATTTGTAGCACCTCTCGAATGAGATGCTTGATCTGTAGTGCACCGCGTTCTCCTTCTAGACCCCGTGAGAACGAGAGCACCTGGTTAACCATATCAACCCCTCGCTGGGTACTCGATTGCAGTACCTCAATCAGCCGCAGTGCCTGGGTATTATCTGGGCGAATCAGCATCGGTAATAGCTTGGCAACTCCTAAAATTGGCGTCAGGATGTTGTTTAAGTCATGGGCGATACCACCTGCCAGGGTGCCAATGCTTTCTAGACGTTGGGCACGTAAGAACTGACGCTCTAGCTGTTTTTTGTCGGTGATGTCTGTATTGACAACCAAGATTGACTGGGGATATCCCGTATCCTCTTGCATGAGGGTCCAGCGGCTTGCGACTGTGATTTTTTGACCAGTTTTGGTCACCTGCTGGAGTTCTCCTTGCCACTGCCCTGTCTGATCGAGTGTTGTTTGGATGTCTTCAAATTCAGGCAGTGATTCACGATAGATTAGCTGATTAATGGTTTGTCCTAGGGCCTCGTCTACGGTCCACCCATATAAGCGTTCAGCGCCGCGATTCCAAAAGAGAATTTGTTGCTCAGGACCACGCACCATAATCGCATCAGTGGTCACATCCAGCAAAGCTGCTTGCGCCCGGATTGTTTGTTCGGCCTGTTGGCGCTCATGTTCCTTGGTGTCAAGTTCCTGTTCTAACTGGATAGTACAGTTCTGCAGCAGTCGGAGATTTTCTGTTTCTAACTCCGTCAGTTTATGTTGTAGCAGTTCTAAAATACCGTACATCTCCAATGGATCGAGTATCCTCAGAATATCGGTTTGAGTGATAACCCCCTGCAGCTCTCCCTGGTGGCTGGCTACTACCAAGCGTCGGACTAAGTGCGCCTGCATCTGTTGATGCACAGCCCAGAGCGAATCGTCTGGGTCCACCAGAAATAACGGGGTGCTCATGACTGCTTGCACCTCTAGTTGTTCTAGGTTAAATTCCATCATCCGAAACTGGACAATATCTCGCTCTGTAAGAATGCCAATCGGAAAGAGCTGCAAAGACTCTTTATCCTTATCCGAGGCCTGGCATGCTTCTGTAATCACAATGCAGCTGGTCTGATGCTCGGCCATCAGCTGAGCTAGCTCCATCACAGAGCTGTTGGGTGGTGCATGAATGACTTGTGTGCTCATCACCTCCTTAACTGACCGGATTCTCAGCAAATCACTGGGTTCTAAGATTTCACGAATACTACGAAGCGTGACAATACCCAGGAGTTGGTCTTGTTCATCGAAAATCGGTAGATGACGAATCCGATGCTCACGAATCAGATTCAGGGCGACAAAAATGTCTTGATTGCCTGTTATTTTGAGCGAGATTACCGACTGGGTCATGACGTCGGCAATGGTTAGATCGTCTTGTATCCTCCCATTGGCGATTAGAGTGACCACATCTCGCTCGGTAAAGATACCTAATAATTGCCCATCCGTCATGATTAGGACACAACTCGACTGTTTGGCCTTAGCCGCAGGAGGCTGCGTATTCGTTGCCGGTTCACCAAAGTTGCAATGGTTAACCCAAGCCTGATTCATCAAGCGGATGACCTCGGCAAGCGACGTAGATGGTTCGACAATCAGGGGCTCAGAATCAATTGCCTGTGACAGCATAAGGGGGGCGGGATTGCTCATTGGCTCAAGAAGAAGGTTGAAGGGGGCTCGAGTCGATGGGGTTGAGCTGTTGAGTTAGCCTAGGGGCATCTCAGAGTTGCGTTATGGCGGATAAAGTCTCTGGTTAATGTCCTTCTTAGATCATAGGTAAGGGGATAGTAGGCTGAGGAAGCAGTATATTTAGAGCCTGTTCGGACGTTGAATCCTGGGGATGGATAACGTTTGCTCTAGCTAGAGTTTGTCTATGGGCGTTGAAAAAATAAATTCACATGAATCCAGATTTACATAACTTATCTTAAGTAATCCTACATAGTTCAGAGGAAGAGTGTAAGGATGTTAAGTTTTCTAAACCACTATAAACGACACTGGCAACAAGCCTTGAGAGAATTTTAGAGAATCTAGCAAGCTATCGCACCCACCTGATCCGAATCAGAGCTAGAGGTGCAAACTAATTTGTCAGCTACCATGTTTGGAATTATCTAATGCTCCTTTATTTTATTGAGATATTCTCGATATTTTGAAGACAAGCCATATCTAATCGAGCCAGGCCCTTGTCCCGGATCGGTCATTTTAAGAAAACCTAGCAGGCGTAGTGTTTCTAGACGATAATAAGTTCCCTCATCACCCTTAGGCTTATTCAACGGTGTAGAAATATCTTCCTCAGCCGTATCTTTCTGGTCAGCATCCCTTTCCGCAATGACTTGCAAAACATATTTCTGACCCGAAAATAGCTGAGCTAGTTTGACTCGAAATTCACGCTCCAATTCACTGACTTCTTGTACGCGTACCCTTTCTGCCAAAGTACCTTCGCCAGGAGGCAGGTTGGAACAGGTCTGCTCATAGGGAATATCAGGCCCCATAAACCATTGCCATTCCTTCTGGGTCAAGTTACGCTGCACCTTCTCACAGACCATATCGGCAAGTTGATCTGTGTCGATGATCCAATGGCGAACAGTATTGTCGTAGCTTCCTGAAATCAGTGTCTTACTGTCGGGATAGAACGCAACTGAAGTGACACTTTGTTCATGCCCTCTCAAAACAATGGGATCTTCATCTAAGTGGCGGAGGTTCCACATCCTGATGGTTTTGTCATAACTACCAGAGACCAGTCTTTTACCATCTGGGCTAAAAACCACTGAGCTCACCCAAAAATTATGTTCTTCAAGCTCTTTTAGGAGTGTAGGATGTACCTCGGTTTGGCTCAGATCCCATAATCTAATCGTTCGATCATCACTCCCTGAAGCGAGTGTCTGGCTATTTGGACTAAACGCTATTGACCAAACCCGAGCACTATGACCCTTTAGCACTATAGGAGCAACATTGGGTTGTTCATATAGTGAATCCCAGGACAGCCCATCCGTTTTACGTAGATCTAATAGTTTAATAGTTTTATCATAGCTAGCCGAAGCCAGCATTTGTCCATCCTGACTAAATGCGACTGATGTCACACTTTCTGATGCATGGGTCTCCATCTCTTCATGCTTCCACAAAATTGTGTCAATGGTTTGACCAGTAGCATCAGAATTTAACAGATCCCATAGTCGTACGGTGCCATCTTTTGACCAACTACCAGAGGCTAACCATCGACCGTCTGAACTAAACGCAACAGAACTGACCACGTCAAGATGGCCTCTAAGAATTTCAGGTTGTTGTACAGGGTTTTGAAAATCTCTCCAGAGTTTTATGGTTTGATCTTTACTACCTGATGCCAGCATTTGACTGGTTTGATCAAAAGCAACTACAAAGACCTTGTCATCATGTTCTCCAATGACTCTAGGTTGCACGTTTGGGTTACTCAGATCGTATAGTCTCACTGTCTTATCCCAACTACCTGAAGCTAACCAATGGCCATCTGGACTGACGGCGACTGATACAATATTATCTGTATGTTTTCCTATAATCCGAGAAATTTCCTTAGATGGATATAAATGCCAGAGTCTAATGGTTTTGTCCCAGCTACTAGAGGCTAATAGTTGATTGTCAGGACTAAAGGCCACTGCACTAACACCATAACTGTGACCTTTAAGTCTTTCTTTTAAGCGGCTAACTTTTTGATTGACAGCCGCCAGTTCCCATAAGCATATGGTCTGATCTTCACTACCTGAGGCTAACCACTGTCCATCTTGACTAAAAGCCACCGAATGCACACTGTCTTTATGAGCAAGTAATGTTTCGAGTTCTTCTACCTGTTTAAGATCCCTTAGATCCCAAAGAACAATATTCTTGTCCTCTCCTCCTGAAGCTAACCATTGTCCATCTGGGCTAAAAGCTACTGAACGCACTACATCAGCATGACGTATTAGGACTTTAAGGCATGTATTGTCACGAATATCCCAAAGATTGACTAGTTTATCTTTGCTACCGGAAGCAAGCAAATAGCCACTCTGTCTATCTGGACTAAACGCAACAGCTTTAACAGCCGCTTGATGGCCCCTGAGAACGGCTACAGGTTCATCTTCTGATTGATTGTCTAAATTCCAGAGTTTGATTTTGCCGTCATCACTACCGGACGCTAATATTGTTCCATCCCAGTTAAAGGCTACTGACGTAATATTTTGATCATGGTGACCCAAAATTCGAGATGACAAATTAGATTGGTCTATATTTGACCATAAATGGATCGTACAATCAGCACCACTAGCCGCTAAAATCTTACCATCTGGACTAAACGCGAGCGTGTGAACATCGTGTTGCTGATTTTGCAAAATCTGAGGTGGATGAACGGTCGGTGAACGATGAAGATCCCACAGCCGAATAATACCGTTATAATCAGCTGAAGCTAGCATTTGAGGATTTTTGGGATTAAAGGCAAGGGCAGCAAAGCCAAACACACCTTTCTCATGGCTTCGCAGAATGTTACTGAAATATGAAATGGAGAGTATTTCTCGTAACGCTTCATCAATTTGATAAAGAACTTTGTTGCGCTCTCGCTTATAAAAGCAATAAGCTTGGCGAACCAATAAAGCAGCTTTCTCATCCTGCATAGATTTGATCTGACGTATCGACTGAGCTGGCAGACCTTCTTTAATCGCAAGGTTACGGCGATATTTTTCTTCATCTAGTAAGTATTGCTTGCGCCAGTCTAAAATTGGCTGAGCTAGAACATCATGAAAAATTTCATAACGCTCAGAATATGCATCAGATGATTTGCTAGTAGTTCGAAGAAGGCGTTGTTTTCCACTTGTTAGTTTCTCTAGTAATCTTCTTAGCCGAGTTTCAGGCCATTCTGTAATTCCGATTAAATCCTTTAAAGGATAAGCAATCTTACTTCCAGAAGGCGTTACCAGATATTGAAAAATCCTTGCTATAACCACCAACGACGCTTCACCTTCCTCTTTCCGTAACAGGTCCATCTGTCGGCTGAGATGGTCACTGACAATTTTTTCAGCTCCCCCCATATCAAACAATGTTTGTAGTCTTAAAGAATTTGAACGCTTATTTTCTATTTCCTTCTTCCAAAGGTATTCCATTACCAGTTGCAAATAAGGAGCTTCAATCTGCTTCTCCAACTCCACTCTAGATTCCTTAGAAATACCACGACCATCACTACCGCCAAAGAACTGACTAACTTGATCAACGACAACCTTGACTAAGCTATCTTCAAGGGTAACTGTTGTTTTATCAGGTGATTGACGATTATAGACTTCAATCGGTTTGGAAATCGCATCATAGGCTGACTTGGCATCGAGATGGTCAATACGCAAGTAATTACTGAATATATTTGGGATACTTACCTTAAATCGATCTAGCTTTGCTAAAGCATCTTCACGGATAGAAATTAGAAAATTAACGGAGAGATCAGGACGATTAATGGCCCGAGGAAACTCCTCAGCAAATGTGCCCTTTCCTTTTTCATTAGGGTGATATAAAAAATACTCTTCAAACTGATCGAGAATGATAAATAACTCACCGCCACCCCCATTTTCGTTGAGACGTTCTGCCCAACTTTCTAGCATTTGATTAAATCTTAATGATGGTGATAATGCTTCAAAGGTTTTTCCATTGAGCAGACTTTTAATTTCTTTTTCTATATGCTGAGTCAATGCTTCTAATGGGTTATCTTGCCAGGCATTAAATACAACTACGGCAAATTCAGGTGCACCAAACTCTACCAAATTCTTTCTTGCATCTTGTTGGAGATGATAAGCAACACCTGCCCGTAGCAGAGAACTCTTGCCTACACCACTAGCGCCGTAGAGCAACGTTAGTCTGGTCGCCATCAAATTATCAGCGACAACTTCCCACTCGCTCGCACGACCAAAGAAGAAGGGGGCATCGGTTTCAGAGTAATGGGCTAATCCTTTATAGGGAAGGGAAGATAGATCTGTGTTAGATATGCGGTTGCTGGCTCCACTCATAAATCCTGTCTCCTTTTAGCAGGGATATTCTTTACCCTCCGGTCTAGCTCAGCAATGTAGTCTTTTAGAGGCCAATCATGTACAACGATGTTGTAACTCTGCCAAAGCTTCTGAGCTAAGGGTCTTGGGCTTGCCTGGACCGCCCACCAGGCATCTCTTTTTTTTAGCCCCAAATTTTGCCAAATCCGGTGTAAGATAATCCGCTGATTCCAGTTACCCAAGAGATACCCTAAAAATAATACGTTCGTTCTTTTAGTACGTAGTTTTCCAAGTATTTTAGCGGGTAGTAAACTAGAGAGATCTCTAGAAACCAGATATTCGATATAATGCTCTTCAGTAATGACTAAACTCTCCCCTTCACTAATTTGATCTGCAGTGCCATAAAGTTTGAGTATTACGGGTCTTTCATCAAATGAGAGACCTTTATATTTATTGGGCTCTTGAATTTCTTGAGGGGGACCATCGGGTGGCTGATGTACAAATTTATCTCGCTCTTGGGCATCAATAGTGTTGGAATAAAATACTAAATCAAACGGCTCATTAGCATCTTCAAATGCTTGTTCTAATGCCCGGTCATAGTTGGTGGTCACGATGAGTGGATAGGGGGGATAATATCCCTTATCTCGCATGATAGCTGGCAGCCTGGCAAAGAACCGATGTAATTGGTTTGGCTGGCAACCGAGTTCAAGGCATTGCAGTCGGTCATACAGCTCACCTTCTTTCGTCAAATATGCATATTGAGATAAATATTGGAGCAGTCCTCCGCCCACATGCAAACGTCCTTTACCTTCACTGTCGGGATAGATTAAAATTGCATGCTCATGAATGACCTCATTAATCAGAGGATATTCTGTCGGTAATTCATCAGCATTGATCTCTGAGTCTTGATGAGCCAGCAGACGAATAACTTTTTCTGGCTGTGGCGGAAAGGTTTTGGCCAGATAGGCAGCGAGTTCTTTACCTGATGGTGGGTAGGGGCATTGAGGTCTCCAGGGTTCAAATTCGCCATCGCCTTGAATGGAGCGATCGCACAAATTAATATCCGATCCTAGAAAAGGAACTACTCGACCAGCAGTAATCGCTTTTATAAGAGACTCGTAGTGAGCTTCCGAGCTTTCTGAGCCAGAATTTTCAGTTATGTTAGAGGGAGCTAAAAGCGACTTCCTCCCCTGATGAAGGACAGGCGTTAAATGTTCTGGCACCCCTACTAGCTGAATAGCAGTACAGCCTGACTTGTAAGCAAATTCAACTGAACGATCGGCACCTAAAGCGCCATAGAAACCGACAGCAAATTCGATGGCAGCTGTATCACTAATAGCTTGCTCCATGCCAATCACATAGAGGACATGTTTAGCAATTTCCTCAGCCTGTATCTCTGAGTAGCAACCATTGAGAACAACACACTCCAACTTTTCAGAGAATAGATTACATAAGGCAGCTAACGCTTCACCACTGACTAGCTTTGCCTGTCCGACTGTATCCTCAAAAATAAGTCCCTGGTCTTCTACGCCATATCCACAAAAATGAACAATTTGCGGCTCGACGTCTAACATTGCTTGCTGAATGTCTCGTGGACGTACGGCCCATCGCTGAAAAAGTTCAAACTGGTTATGATGTTTAGATCGCCGCAGACCCTCATCAATCTCCCGCACTTCTTCTTCCAGTCTGGTAGGCGAAGTACCAGTGGGATTTGCTGCCAAGATAAGAACTTTTCTAGCCATCTAAACATCTCCTGTAACTATTTTTTCAAGCGCACACTTGTCAGCGACCTGAAGAAAATATCAAAGATCTGCTTGTGCTAGGTTTTAGGCTTTAAACTTATCTAAACTGCACTTAGAGACACCAAAACATCATCCTAAAAGCACTAAAGCTAACTCTTAGGGGTTTCCATTAAGATGTAGATTTATATCAGAAAAAATGAAAAAGCTTAGTAGATCGATTGTTCGCTACTAAAACTATATATCGACCGACGGGGCCTTATCATCTTCCTCAAAAATACTTAACTCAAGCCATCCCTAAAACTTTAAAGCTGGCATGATTCCTTTTTCATGGTGATCCTTGGGGGGTATAAAAATCTCTATCCAACCCAGAAATAATGGGCAGGGATAGACGAAACACTGACTTGTTGCAGCGTCTGGTCTAAATTTAAACCAGGATTTAAACCATAAAACATCTTTTGAGCAGCCGCCCAGGGAGTCCGGTTAGGTCAAATGGGTGTTGTTCACGATTTGGGTTTAAGCCCATCGGTGCCCTTGGCTTTGAGGCCCCCTATCCAATCCCAGAGCAAAATGTCGATGCCTGGATGGTGCGATCGCTACAGCCAAATATAATTACATTTGATTCCCATGACTAAAGTTATGAAGCTTATACTCGCAAAATACCTTATCGGCTGATATCAGGTGTTACTCAGATAAAACTGCGGCCATGCCCCCCATGGAAAGTCCCTTGATTTGCGCCCAGTCTTCACACTCGCGATCAACTGTCAGAGAGACCTTATTGCAACGCTGGATATTTTGCACTTTCTGGCATGCGTGCCCAGTCATGAAATAGAGCTTGAAACCATCATTAGCGTAAGCAAAAGCCATGACGAACCTATGAGGATAGTTGTTCTTAATACTTCAAATCTCTGACTGCTTCACAAGTTCTTCAAGTTCTTTTTCTAGCCTTAAGCGGGAGGCTCGGTCTGATCAGAGATTACATGGCTTTTAAAGACACTCGCCTTTAAAGACACTCACTTTTCAAAAAATTGCTATTTTTGGAGCCAATCTGGGTGCTTTCTCAAGGGGTGTTCAGTTAACCACTGAAGACTTTGAAATGCTAGTGATAGCTGAGAAAATGTAAATTTGGAGAAATCCCATGAAAGCGATCGTATATACCAAGTATGGCCCGCCAGATGTTCTACAGTTAAAAGAGGTCCAAAAACCGGCTCCCAAAGACGACGAAGTCCTGGTTAAAATCCATGCGGCAGCCGCAAATCCATTGGATTGGCATTTTATGAGAGCCTCACCATTTATTATCCGTTTCATCTCTGGGTTGCTAAAACCAAACCCCAAAAATAGGATGCTCGGAGCAGATATTGCCGGGCTAGTTGAAGCAGTTGGCCCAAACGTTAAGCAGTTTAAGGTGGGTGATCAGGTGTACGGAGAGATCTCTAGGGGAGGTTTTGCTGAGTATGGGTGTGTTACTGAAGATAAATTAGTGCTAAAACCGGCCAAACTATCGTTTGAGCAAGTAGCTGCCGTCCCGGTTGCAGGCCTTACCGCTTTGCAGTGTTTGCGCGATCAAGGGCAGATCCAGTCAGGGCAAAAGGTTTTGATCAATGGTGCATCGGGTGGTGTGGGCACGTTTGCCATACAGATTGCCAAGTTTTTTGGAGCAGTTGTGACTGGTGTATGTAGCACACAGAATCTGGACACGGTACGAGCGCTTAGAGCAAACCAGGTCATTGACTACACCCGTGAAGATTTCACCCAAACCGGGCAGCTGTATGATCTGATTTTAGATAATGTCGGCAATCGTTCGATTTCAGATATTAAGCGTATAGTGAGCCCTAATGGCACCTATCTCTTAAATGCCTATGCTCCAGCTTTGATGTTGCAATTGATGCTGCAACCAGGGAAATCAAAGACTGGAGGGCAGACAATGCGCAACACGGATATTACCAAAGCAAACCAGAGTGACCTGGAGTTTTTGACAGAACTGCTTGCAGCCGACAAGATTGTACCTGTTATCGATAGAGTTTACCCTTTGAGCGAAGTTGCAGACGCCATCAGATATTTAGAAACAGGGCATGTCCGAGGAAAAGTTGTCATAACTTTGTAAGCTTGGAGCCGTTTGCATGAAAGCGATTGTATACACTCAACAGGGATCACTGAATGTGCTCCGGCTAAAGGATGCAGAGAGGCCCACGCCCAGATAGAAGACTCTATAACTTAGACCAAAACCCGAGATCTTTGGATAACAACAGATCGGAGGTATACCTCATATCCAAAGGGTCTCAGAATCATTATGGTCTCTTTAGTAGAGAGTTCTATTCTTGTCATCACAAAAGAGAATTGTCAGAACAACTCTATGAATATTGAGTATATGTGGGGAAATGATTCAGTTAGATAGCTCTGAGTAATATAAACACTACTCAAATTCTGACCCACGTGGAGAACCGTAATTATAGAAGCCGGATAACCGAAGTATCTGTATAGCCATTAGAAATAGACATTTGTACGGGTTTCCACCCTCTATCTTCCAAAGGACGGCTAATTAGAATAGCTAATGTAAGTGTTTACTAAACGTAATAAATTGAGGCCGCTACGATGCCTTTGATGACCTTTGCAACTTTTCTGCTATTCCTTTGGTCGATTGGAATTGCGCTGGATCAATTTTCCAAACAAGAATCCGCCGAAAAAGCCTTATAAAGGCTCAATGTGAGGAAAAGTGCTCATAAACACGTTCATATCAGAAAAGATTTACCTCAATCCAAAATGTTTGGATGAGTAGCTTGAACAATATTTAGATAGATTTGGAGTCTTGCCATGCAACATTTCCACGTAACCCAAACGCTTAGGATGAACGTGCCCAACGAAGCAACTTCGATTGAGCACTATCTGTGCCAGCCTCAGCGTCTGGTTCAAGCGATTACTGATTCTAGCCGAATTCAACAGTTAGCCCCATCTCACTTTCGCTTGCGGCTTCGCCCCTTGCAATTCATGATGTTACGGTTTGAGCCTATTGCTGACTTGCAAGTCTGGACAAATCCTGATGGGACACTTCAGTTGCGATCGCTAAATTGTGAGATTCGAGGTGCAGAACGCCTGAATCAGTCTTTCCATCTAGAATTATCTGGCAAACTGCAACCTCAGCGTCAGAAAACAATCACCGAGCTAATCGGAAAAGCAGACTTAATGGTGCAAGTAGAAATACCGCCTACTCTCAAACTGTTTCCTGAGCAAGTTTTGCAGACAACTGGCAAGGCATTTCTCAATGGCATCTTGTTGACCATCAAGTCTCGGTTAGAACGTCAACTTGTTCAAGATTATCGTCGCTGGGTCAGAGCCAATCAGGATAGTCAAATATCTCCTCTAGCTACTTCAGTAGGCAGTCTTGCTAGCTAAGTCATACAGCGTTGGCATACTTGGTGGCATGGCAGGTATGACGTTACCAGGTCGGGGCGATCGCGTCATCAACTGGCTCCATCGGAATGACATTGTTGACACAATTGAATTTACTCAGTTCGAGGACTCAAGACCAGAACCAAACAATTGCAATGTAAATTTACATTGCGTTACAATAATTCACAAAGAATTTCAGATTCTAGGAACCCACCCCATGACTATTGCTGCTGACAAGCCAGTTTACTCTAATATCTTTGCCGCTGTGCCCGATGCGGTGGCCTCCATCCAAAGACTACCTGTTGACGACCAACTAGGTCTCTTATGGGTTCTATATGAAAACATGGGAGGCTTAGTAACGCCTGCAGCTTCCGGTGCAACAGATCGGATCAAGCTAGCCGGAAATTTAATCTATCAAGTGGCTAATCTATCCCATGAAGAGCAGCTACAGTTTATGCGCGATTTGGTGGTAGGAACTAACAACGCCATAACTCGCGATTACGGATGCCTGACTAGCAACAACAAATTGGCATTTTGGTATCAGTTGGCCGAGTGGATGCGCTCCGGAGATGTCATTCCGGTACCACAGGACTATCAGCTCTCTGCACCAGCAATGGCAGTCCTGAATAAGCTCATAGCCCTGGGCTTTAACCAACAGATTGCAGTCCTACGCCTAATCGTTGGCAAGATGGGCATTAATCCCTTAACAGCTTAACCGTCTGCTTAAGCGATTACTTATTTCCCAACAAGCAAGTCAATGCTCACTAGCAACATCAGATCATGCAAATTCATTGGCCGCAATTCCTTTTGAAAATTCTGTTCTGGTTAAGTGCAGAAATAGCATTGACTTGCTTAGGCTTGGACGATTTGGCTGACTACAGCGAGTTTCTCCTCCAAGATCGTAATAATTGCTCATCACCCGCAACATCTGTTGAGCTTGTCACTTCAATTTGACAGCTCACATCATGCCAAACACTCCAACTTAATAATGCAGTCTTCTCTCACAACAGGTCGAGTTCCGCTTCAGCTCCTCAAGCTATCACTTCCCATGGTTTGGGGTGTCTTGGCAGTATTAGCGTTTAGTCTGGCTGACACGTACTTTATTGCTCAATTGGGTACAAATGAACTAGCAGCTATCAGTTTTACCTTTCCAGTCGTGTCTATTTTGGCGAGCGTAGCCATGGGCTTAGGCACAGGGGCGGCCTCTGTCATTGCTAGAGAAATCGGTAAAGGGAATCGGCAAACGGTACAGCGCCTGACTACGGATAGTTTACTGCTATCTTTCCTTATTGTTGGGATTCTTGCTGCTCTTGGCTTGATGACAATTACGCCTTTATTTACAGCTTTGGGAGCTGGCTCTGTCCTCCTGCCAATGATTCGCGACTACATGGGTATTTGGTATTTAGGCATGGTTTTCCTGGTTGTTCCCCTGGTCGGTAATAGTGCCATTCGTGCTTCCGGTAACACAATGGTTCCTAGCCTGATTATGACGTTTGCTGCAGCTGCTAACATTGTGGCCGACCCACTGCTCATATTTGGTTGGGGTCCGTTTCCAGCCTTAGGTATTCAAGGGGCTGCCTTGGCAACAGTGCTTTCACGTGCGGGTACTCTCGTCGCCTCTCTTGCCTTCCTTCACTTCCGAGAGCGCTTATTGCTATTTACCTTGCCAAGTTTGGCAACATTAGCAAAAAGTTGGTATCGCCTTTTATTTATTGGTGTGCCTGCAGCCGCAACTAATCTAATTTCCCCCTTGTCTGTCGGAGTTATCACAGGTTTGATTGCTCGTTATGGAGCTGAAGCCGTGGCTGGTTTTGGGCTAGCATCACGGATAGAAGCCGTGGCGCTAATTGTACCTTTGGCAATTTCAGCCAGTATTGGTCCTTTTGTTGGGCAAAATTGGGGTGCTCAGAGATATGACAGGGTGAAGCAAGCGCTCCAACTCAGCTTCTATTTCTGCCTGGGCTGGGGAGTTATCATCAGTATCTTACTGGCAATGTCGTCATCTCAAGTCATTGCTTGGTTTGATGGTAACCCTGACGTTATCTCCAGTGCTAATATTTATTTGACACTTGTGCCTATTAGCTATGGTGCCCTAGGAATTGTTTTGACGGCTAGTTCGGCATCTAACGCTTTGGGAAAACCAGCTCCAGCTATGGGAATGTCGTTATCTCGGTTGTTGCTTCTTTATATTCCCTTAGCTTATTTGGGTAGTCAGTTATTTGGCATCGCCGGTATTTTTGGTGCGGCCTGTCTGTCTAATGGAATAGTGGGTCTAGGAGCTTGGCTGTGGCAATCTCGCTGGATTAGTCCTCTCCCTAGAGCAACATCAGAAAAAATTTCAACTTTGCCAGAGGTTGTTGTTCGGTAACAAGAATTGTCTATAGTCATCCGTCTTGATTCTTGAGGGTAGATCGGTATGATCTGAGAAATTGTATTCATCAGAGCATGTTCCCCCCGTATCGTTATGAGTTCGGAGATACCAGTATCCAGTCAAACCGCAGCCATCGAAGAATTGAAAACCTTCATCAAGACGCAACGTGATGGTCGTCAGGTGAAGAAAGCCCTAGCAGTTAAACTGCTCTATCAGGGGCATACCTACGAATCGATTATCAGTATTCTCGACGTGTCGATGGGCTTCATTGCAAACTGGAAGCAGCGATACGAGGCCGAGGGACTCAGCAGCTTTGCACCGCGTCATAAAGGTCGTCAAAGCTATCTGAGTGCTGCTCAAAAGGCCGCTGTTATCGAGTGGCTCGGGACCAAAGCTATCTGGACACTGAATGAATTGGAGTATCACCTGGCCAGTGAATATGGGGTCAGCTATGAGTCCAAACAGAGTTACTACGACTTATTCGAGACCGCTGGTCTGAGTTGGAAGAAAACCAGCAAGGTCAACCCCAAAACCGATCCCGCTCTAGTGGCTAAAAAAAAGCCGACATCCAACGGCTATTGGCACGCTACCGCACCGAGATTGAATGTGGCCAAGTGAGGGTGTTGTTTGTCGATGAATGTCATCTGATGAGTGGGGATCTCGAAGGCTACGTTTGGGGACGTCGAAATCAGCGCGTTGAGGTCCCGATTGTCAATGAACGCGACCGGCAGACGTACTATGGGGCCTTGGACCTGCTAAGTAAACGCGTTTTCGTTGAGGCCCACGCTGCCGGCAATACGACCTGTACATTGGCCTATCTCAAGTTCTTGCAGCGTCAGTTTCCAAACCAGCGCTTGATTATTCTATGGGATGGAGCCAGTTATCATCGTTCTCAGGAGATTCAAGCGTGCTTAAACGAGCTCAATGAAGGACTGCCAGAATCCCAGTGGCGTATCCACTGCATTCGCTTTGCGCCCAACGACCCAACTCAAAATCCGATTGAGGATGTTTGGTTACAAGCCAAGACCTGGGTCAGACAGATGGCTGGATTGAAGCCGTCATTCACTGGCCTCAAAGCTCTATTTGAGCAGTTTTGTGCCCTGGAACTCTTTGACTTTCCCAAAATGCATATGTATGGAACATTCTCACCAATCAAATAGGAACGCTATATCTGCAAGTATCTTTTTTCATAGAGTTCCTTATTGTCTAGGAAAATCAGCGGCAATCTAAGTAAACGATCTTCAATCTGATAGATTTCCTGTCCAGAAGTTCCTGATAAGGTTTCAGTAAAGATTAAAAATTATTTTTTCATCAAGGTTCATTGTTCGTAACTCCAGTAATCATGGTGGGACCCTTGGCAGCGTGAATGAGCAGATGTGATTTCGCAGGGTATTCCCCATGAAACTTAAACGCTTATTTGTGTGGCTTTTTCCCGTTGCATTGGTAATGACTTTGCTATGGGGTAGCGCGCAGCCAGTGGCAGTTGTTGCGGCTACTAATGAAACAACAGGACAGATCCTGCCTCCTCTCAACAGGATTGCTGATCAAACCGCAACGAAGGAATTTACCCTTCCTCCGCTGCCCTATGCCTATGATGCACTGAATGACTATATTGATACCGAGACCATGACGGTGCACCATGACCGGCACCATGCTGGGTATGTCAGAAAATTGAACGGTGCGATCGCAAACTATCCCGAGCTACAGTCAAAATCTATAGAAGAGTTACTTAGTAACATAAATGACCTTCCCTTAAATATCCGTGCAACTGTGCGCAAGAACGGTGGCGGCCATGCCAACCACACCATGTTTTGGGAAATCATGACCCCCGACGGTCAGGGACGACCCACTGGAGCCATTGCCGCAGCTATCAATCAAGCATTTGGAGACTTTGAAACCTTCAAACAAACCTTTAATAGTGCCGGTAAAACTCGGTTTGGCAGCGGTTGGGTATGGCTAGTTTTAGACAGAAATGGTCGACTTACCGTGATGAACACTCCCAACCAGGACAGTCCTTTAATGGATGGCTACTACCCCATCATGGGCAACGATGTTTGGGAACATGCCTATTATCTAAAGTATCAAAATCGTCGAGGAGATTACCTCAACGCCTGGTGGAACGTCGTCAACTGGGATGAAGTCAATAATCGTCTGGAACGAGGCAAAGCCTATCTAGCAGGTTAAAAGGATTTATTCCCCCGATCTGTAGGCGATCTCCCCATAGCCCCAACGGGATGTACAGCAGTGCATCCCTACAGGTCTTTAAAGTTGTTTAACCTACATTTTTAAGAAAAGGCCGATAGATCCAAAGACTCAATACCATTGAAGAATATCAGCAGTTGTTCAGTAATTTGGGCAACCCCGTCTTCTACATTAGACTCAATATTTAAGGGCAATACAGGATCATGCAGAGAAAGGCGTAGTAAAAACCACCCGTCTTCTTCTGGAGAGGAACAGGCCACGCGGACACCTTCATAGTTATTCGGGACTAATGACCAATCATCCTGTTGCTCAACAAAGGTTTTAAGCTGACCAATGACACTCTCACCATAGGACTTAAACTCATTTACACCAATCTTGATACGAATCTCTCGACTTTCTCTTGGTTCTTTAAGAGTCGCGATCAAATCTGTCAGTGAGCGCCCAGCCTGTTTCACTTTAGCCAGCTCAATCAACAACTTACTCACCAGATACGCTCCATCATCAAGAAAGTAGTTCTCCCGCATGGCACCGTGGCCGGAGGTTTCAATCGCCAGCCAAGATTCTTCTCCAGTTTGGTTTAAGCGCACAGCTTCGGTAATGACATTTTTATAGCCACGCTTAAAGCGATGGTGTTTACCCCGTAAATCTTGTTCAATGAACTGAGCAAGCCCATCGGAGGTAATGGAGTCAGTCACGATGGTAGACCCTGGGTGTTCCTGTAGCACAATGGCAGATATCAGGGCAATCAGGCGGTTACGGTTCAGTTCCTGGCCTTGATGATCCACAGCAGCAGAACGGTCCACATCCGTATCAAAGATAATACCGAAGTCTGCTTCATTGGCTAATACTGCCTGGCAAATGGAAGCCATGGCATCGTGATTTTCAGGGTTAGGAATGTGGTTAGGAAACATGCCATCAGGCTCTAGGAACTGACTCCCGCTTGTGTCAGCACCCAGGGGTTCGAGCACTTTGCTGGCATAGAAACCACCGGCACCATTACCAGCATCGACAATAATTTTTAAGCCCTGTAAGGGTTGCTCAAAATGTTGAGGATGGTTAACGGCATTGCGAATTTTCTGAACCAGCTGATCGGCATAGACAGCAATAAAGTCACGGGTTTCAATAGTTCCAGCTCTGTCTACTAGTGAGAAGTCGTTTTGTTCAGCTAATGTCAGGATTTCAGTAATATCTGCCTTCGCAAGACCACCCTGGGCAGTAAAAAATTTCAGGCCATTGCGGTTAAAGGGCAGGTGACTGGCGGTCATCATAATGGCCCCATCACAGTCAAAGCCGGGGGTGACGGTGCTCATAAACATGGCGGGCGTAGAGGCCATGCTGACGTCATACACATTTGCACCAAGGCTAGCCATGCCATCCATCACACTTTGCATGAGAGTAGGCCCAGAGACACGGCTATCACGACCGACAGCAAGCTGCAGATCTGTCGCTGGCTTACTAAGTTTTGTGGCGAGCCAGGTGGTAAAGGCTTGCCCTAGCCGCTGAGCGATTTCTGGGGTGAGGTTAACGGGTTCGTTAGGAACACCGTCGATTGCAACACCACGGATGTCCGAGCCATTTTGAAGCTTTTTCCAGTTGAAATCTTGCATGGGAATGGGGGATCACTCAGGTTTGCATTGGGTCACCTTGAGTATGGCGGTTGGGATCGAAAATATGGAAAATTCACTGATTTTGTTAACTCGCGTAAGCTAAGTTGAAGAGACTCCCAAAAATCTCTTCCTACCATCTACAGCCCCAACCTGGGTTCTTATTTTTGTGCAGTCCCCGAATGATTAGGACTTGGCTCAACCTGGGTTGACCGCTTCATCCATAGCTTTATGGTTGACATCTATCTACTAGATGG
The DNA here is from genome assembly GCF_011009555.1 of Adonisia turfae CCMR0081. GTDB lineage: Bacteria > Cyanobacteriota > Cyanobacteriia > Phormidesmidales > Phormidesmidaceae > Leptothoe > Leptothoe turfae. The sequence goes on from NZ_QXHD01000004.1 coordinate 1,000,633, forward strand.
TAGATACTTAAGCCATGGAAAAAAACACGGCTAAACGCATATTGGATGTTGCTCAAGATATGGTGCGTAATCGAGGCTATAGTGCCTTTAGTTATGCTGATATCGCACAGCAGGTTGGTATTCGCAAAGCTAGTATTCACTACCACTTTCCCTCTAAGGATGAGTTGGTGAAAGAGTTAGTCAAACGATATCGAGAGGAAATGGGAAAGGCGTGCGATCGCATTACCCAGTCCACGGCCAGCCTTGATCAGCAAATTGTCCAATTTGCCAATCTCTACCGCAATGGTCTAGAGGAGCATCAGATCTGTCTATGCGCCATGTTAGCAGCAGATTTCGAAGTTTTACCCCAACCTATTCGGGAGGAGATTCAAACCTTCTTTAGCCACACTGAGAACTGGGTCATAAACTTGCTCCAGCAGGGATGTGACAGCGGACATTGGGACTGTCATCCCTCAGTTGAACAGGAGGCAAAGGGGTTGATTGCGATGCTCCAAGGGGCACAGCTACTGGCTCGTTCATCAGCGGACAGTGTGGTTACCTTTGAGCAGGTTGTTTATCCACTGCTTACAGCAAAATTTGCCAAAGCCTAAATTTTTTGTCCTGTTATCTACCTTCTAGTAGGTATATTATTCACTATTTCCCCACAAGGAGCTCAACATGTTGCAGTCATTTGCAGATCAAAAACTCATTGTTATCGGTGGCACCAGTGGTATGGGTAAAGCCGTTGCCCGCATTGTTCTTGAAAATGGTGGTTCAGTTGTTTTAGTTGGTCGTCGTGCAGAAAAGTTGCAGGTCGCCGTTGATGAGCTGAAGGCCTATGGTCCTGTTATGGGAGAGCGTGCTGACATTTCGCAACTTGAGAAACTTCAGGCTTTAATTGCAAAAATTAATCAGGCCCATGCAGACGCTACATTGTTAGTTAATGCAGCTGGAGCCTTTCTCCCCAAACCATTCCTGGACTATGAAGCCGCTGACTATGATCTCTATCTAGATCTGAATAAGGCCACCTTCTTTATTACCCAGGCAGTGGCTCGAAACATGATTAAGCAAAACAACAAAGGTGCCATTGTGAACATTGGCTCTATGTGGGCTAAGCAGGCCATCCAGGCAACGCCATCTTCGGCGTATTCTATGGCCAAAGCGGGTTTGCATTCCTTGACCCAACATCTCGCGATGGAGTTAGCTGAGCACAATATTCGGGTGAACGCAGTCTCTCCTGCTGTGGTGGCAACACCTATTTATGAGGGCTTTATTCCCAAAGAGGATGTGCATGATGCCCTGCAAGGCTTTAACGGATTCCATCCCATTGGCCGCATTGGCACCCCTGAAGATGTAGCTGAAGCCATTGCTTTTTTATTGTCTGATAAGGCTGCTTGGGTAACCGGTGCTGTGTGGGATGTGGATGGCGGTGTGATGGCTGGGCGTAATCAATATTAACTCTGGTTAGATATTTTCTAGAAATTCGAGGAGATCGAGTATGAAAATCCATGCAGATTTAACAGAACGAGCCGTGGTCAATACTGAGAACCTACCCTGGATTGACTCTCCCATGGCAGGTGTACAACGGCGTATGATCGAACGCGATGGTGCAGAAGTTGCCCGGGCAACTTCTCTTGTTCGCTATGCTCCCGGCAGCTACTTCTCAGCCCACACCCACGGTGGTGGTGAAGAGTTTTTTGTTTTAGAGGGGGTGTTCTCAGACGAACACGGAGACTTTGGCCCAGGCACCTATGTGCGCAACCCCGTAGGTTCTAGCCATACTCCCCACAGTAAGGACGGTGCAACAATCCTGGTTAAACTGCGACAAATGGATCCAAACGATCAACAGCAAGTGACCATCGACACGAACAAGGCAGGATGGTCTCCTGGTTTAGTGACTGGTTTACACGTGCTGCCTCTACACAGCTACGGCACTGAACAGGTAGCGCTAGTAAAATGGGCACCCGGCACAACGTTTCAACAACATCACCATTGGGGAGGTGAAGAAATCTTTGTCTTAGAAGGCACATTTGCCGATGAACAGGGAGTGTATCCTCAGGGCACCTGGTTACGAAATCCACCCGACAGTGTGCATATGCCCTTTAGCGAAGAAGGCTGTCTCATGTATGTCAAAACCGGGCACCTTCAATGATTCTCTAAATACGCAATATTTTCTGTCATGACCTGATATAAAATATTTGACGCCACACTAGTTAACAACCAACCAACCCTTAAACCATCGAGTCAGTCGGGGCATGATCACATAGGACAGAAGAGCCACTGTAATTGCTACATTGACAGATACCTTAAGCAACCAGGGTAAGAAACTTAGCAATGGTGCCATCAGCGGACTCACCCCCAGGGACACAATCATCACCCCAACCCAGATTAAAATAGCCTGTTTGTAACGCCTTGGAGCTTTAGGTCCCGGCTGTTTGGGCAATTGAAACCAGGATTCTAACCCTGACAAAACCTGGATGGTTTCCTGGGCTTGAATCAGGGGTTTTACCCGTTCAATCCAAGTATGGCGAGTATCTGAGTTGAGCCAGGCTGTTAGATGACTACAGGCATCAAACTGAAGCACAATGACATAGTCTGGTGGTGTATCAGGCTGAGGTCGGAGAATACTCACCCCCAGATGCCCTTCAAATTCACGGGCTGCTGCTGAGATGCCTCTAATCCACTCTTCGTACCCTTCTTGCCGTCCAACTTTGACCCGATGGGTAATAACGGCTGTAACATGTTGATCGATGGCGTTGTCAGGGTCAATATCACTAACAGATGTATTCATTAATATTGTTCTTGGGAGTTTCTTGACACACTAGCTGACAAACTCTCTAAAAATCTGGACAAGATATTGCATCCGCCCCCATCATTTTCTTTTTCTTGTAGGGGCGTTGTCTGTAACGCCCCTACAAGAAAAATTTAATTTTTATTAGTCCCCAGGTGCTCGTTCTGTTGCCTCAAATCCAGCTTTGGCATGAGCCCCATCGCAAAAGGGTTTGTTACTCGATGCACCACAACGACAAAGGGCAACTTGTTCCTGCTTAGGATAGGGCTGTTTATCCCCATCGGTCACAGAAAATTCCCCTTTGACGATCAGTGGGCCATTATCTAAAACAAAAATCTCGGTATCCGCCATGGTTTTATCCTTTACATAATCTAACAGGTCAATCCCAAACCTATGGTTTAGAAACAGAAGCTTGGCATTGATGACTTTCATTGTGAATTGACTCTCCAAAAAAGACAATATGCTTTTCAGGAAACCGATTGTCCTTCAAAAAGAGACAATGTTTAAGTAATTAACCAGCAGCACAAAAGTATCGCCTTTATCGAAGTCACACCATGACATCCCTAAAGATGATCACCCCTGTTTTGTCCTATTATTTGTCCCGTCAAGATTATCTAAGGAATGGAGGTGCCTTGCTACAAGATACCCAGACTTTTCAGAACATCTGAAAAGTCGTGAAATATTGAAAATATCAACCTTTAATAATAGTCAATATATTGCCATAGAGTATTATGGTGAATGGCCTTCGCTTTTTCATATCGTTGCCTAAACTGCGCATTCCCTGGTTCTAGCTGCCCACCACTCTATCAATAGACATCTACATTGCAGACAATTTAGCCTTGCCAATAGCGCTTGGATGCCTGGTTCGGTAGTCGGATAAGTTGCTCCCAGTTTTTCAGACAATAGGGGAGCATCGTCACTGAGCTCAGCTACAAAACCATAGAGACGTTGATTTGAAAAGGAGCTGTTGATGGACCAGCCAGTTTGATTTAACGGTTTCAAGTGATGCAGGGCCGAGTCAGCAATACCCAGCTCCCGCTGAAGAATTGTTTTTGCCGCATTATGGGGTCTTTGCCCATCAGGGCATCGCCCACCCGGAAAATCCCAAGTGGATTCGCCCACACCTGGACGATACATTGGCGGTGGTAACAGCAAATGCTGTTGGTACAGAGGTAAAACAATGACTGAGTCTGCTTTTTCAACACGCCAATAGTTCAGGGATTGGCCCTCGGGTGTCTCAAGTGTTTCGCCAATCAGCGTTAGCCAACGGTTTTTCAGGGCCAGAATCCGTTCTTTGCATTGCCAGATTTGCTCGCTCATTTGTTTATCAAAGGCAGATACAGTTTATCAAAGTCATGATATAGTATTACCATTTGGTTATATGATGTTTCAATCTCGTTTTGATGGACCCTTGCCATGGTGGAATTAAGTTGGGGAACAGCATTATTAGGTGGGGTATTGATTGGTTTGAGTGCAACAATTTTGCTGGCATTTAATGGTCGGATTGCTGGCATTAGTGGCATTGTTAACGGTGGCATTCAGGGGAATGAACCCTGGCGCTGGCTCTTTTTGGCGGGAATGCTCCTGGGTGGAATACTTTATGAATATGGCCTGGCACCTGAGCCTACTCCCACGCCATCCCTGACAGCAGGGACCATGATCTTAGGCGGTTTTCTGGTGGGGTTTGGCACTCGTCTGGGCAATGGCTGTACCAGCGGTCATGGAGTGTGCGGCTTGGGGCGGTTGTCGTTGCGATCGCTAGTTGCGGTGCTCACCTTTCTCACTACAGCCATGCTAACTGTCTGGCTTACTCGACATGGCATAACTGGATAAGCACTATGGAAAAAGTATCAATACAGCAAACACTAACGCTGAAGCAGAATTTGGTTGCCCTCTCATCTGGCCTCTTATTTGGCCTAGGGTTAGGTCTATCCCAAATGATTGACCGAGAACGGATACTGGGCTTTTTAGATATCACTGGCAATTGGGATCCCGCATTGTTATTTGTCCTGGGTGGGGCTGTGGGCGTCACTGTCATCGCATTCCGATTTGTTTTACGGTTACCCTATCCAATTTTTGCTACTGCCTTTAGATTGCCAACCTATAAAGAGGTTGACCTCCCTCTGGTGTTGGGGGCCGCTATTTTTGGTATTGGGTGGGGCATTGCAGGCTATTGTCCAGGACCTGCAATTGTTGCGTTGATCTTAAAATCATGGAGCCCCATGATTTTTCTGGCTGCTTTTGTTGCTGGTTCTCTCACCAGTCAGCTGATCAACCGTAAATAGGACCCGTTTTTAAGAAAGTTGAGCCAGTCTAGCCAAACTGCCAGGGCATGGTCATTGGTCAACTTTACTGTAGAGGCCATACTTGCTTCATTGGTTAGCTCTACATAAAGCTCTGGCAAAAGCTTTAGGAAAAGAGACTTTAATATAAATTCAGAAAAATGGTTGATTAAATCACTATTTAGTTATATAGTAAATAAAGAGTCTAGACTTCACATTAGTCCGATACATTTCTCACAAATCAAGCCAACACACATCAGCCATGTATCATTTTAGTAAGACAATTAAAGCTTCCTTTGATGAAGCTATAGCCCAGGTCACTGAAGCACTTAAGGCTGAAGGAATGGGGATTTTAACCGAAATTGATGTGCAAGCGGCTTTTAAGAAAAAGCTAGGCGCTGATTTCCGTAACTATAAGATTCTCGGAGCCTGTCATCCGCAGGTGGCCTATAGCATGCTACAAACCGATGACAAAGCTGGGGTGCTCTATCCCTGTAATGTTGTTGTTCAAGAGCATGAGAATGGGCAGGTAGAAGTCTCAGCTGTGGATCCACTGATTATGTTTTTGATGATCCATAGTCCTCAGGCTAAAGAGATTGCCTTAGATGCCAGTCAAAAGATGCAAGCGGTCATGGATCGCTTGCCCGCAACGATGCCAGTTGCTGCCGGAGTTGTATAGAACAGATCACGTATTACATAGAAAATCAGGAGGGTTAATTCCCATGTTTAACAATGTTGGTACTATAGATCGTCTGTTGCGGACGCTCGCAGCAATCGTATTGCTATATTTCGGCTTGCTCATCTATGCCGACTCAACCTTAGGCATTGTATTGGATATTGCCGGTGGTATTGCTTTATTCACAGGGGTCTTTGGTTCCTGTGCCCTCTATGGCTTGTTGGGCATTAATACCCGTAAATCTAACCAGGATTCTCCCACATAGATAGTTCCGATTCAATACTTTCCTCTCTTTCTTAAAGCAAACGCCCGTCTGGAGTTTCTATCAATACTCCAGCACGGGCTTTTTTAGTTGTTCTTATCGTCCACCGCTTGGTGTAATTTACTCAGCATCCATGTGGTCTACTTAGCTGATTGGAAAGCTAGTTTGGTGTTGGTTTTGAAGAGTGCGATCTCATTCCCAAACCCAAATTCAGCTGTAACCCTACTTGAAAAAGGACACCCTGGTAGAGATTTTCTTACCAGGGTGTCCTTCGATATCGGACGCAGCTAGCCAGATTCTCTTATCAAACAGCAGGATAAGCTCGATGAATCACGCATCCTACCTGGCTATTATTCAATTGTTTCAAGACAATCACGAATTTTCATAATGACTTTACAAGTTTCACTATAATGCTCATCCAGTAACCGAGCATACTGAATAATTTCTAGCTCATTGCTATAATCGTGAAGTCTTTGAAATATTACTCTTTCAACATCTTCTAATAAAGAACCATAGGTTTCCAAGGACTGCTGTAGTTCTGCGACGGAAATTTCCTTATTTTCAAACCTTTTACAGTCTCTAAGAATGTTGGATTGAAGAGTATAGTTTCGGCCACTATTGTTATGCAATTTCATCGCTATGTTTGAGTGATACCATATACAAGGTATTCTTCCTTTCGTTCATAGCCAAACAAATAAATCACATTACCAAGAAATAGCTGATAATACTCTTCCAAAGTTTCCTTAGGATCACCAGAGAGGTCAAGTCTAATTTGCTTAGAAGCTTTTTCCTGAATAAAAAACTTTCTACCCTCAGCTATTTGCATTAAAAAAATTGGTTCTGATGTTGTTTCACACAGGCCAGGAGTTTCGTCTTCCAGTAGCCAATAAGGTTGCCCTCCCACAATGTCATCTTGAATTGATTTTTTTTCAGAATCAATCAATTCCAGCGGTCTATAGATTACTCTCTCTTTGTATGAACTTAAAGGCGTAGATTCCGCACTGTTAAATACTAAAAAACGAAAATTTCTCTGATATCTCTTCAGAAATGAGCTTGGAACATTAATCTGATGAAGTCTCCCTGGTAGCATTTCAGGTATCAAGTAATTTTCATTTGCACATGACATACACGCAAAAATTGAGAGAATTAGTTCAGACCAAGGGTGCTCTTTTGGAAATTGAACTTGTAAAATGAAAGCCTGCGTCTGATTGCATAATTCACAATGTGGAGTGGTAAGTCCTCTAGGCATATGGGGCTTGCCACCTGAAAACGACTTATTGGAACCAATTTGAGATGTTTTAGTGTTCCCGTAGTAAATTTTCCAAGACATTACTCATGCTCGCAGTTATAGGTTAGGGAAGTTGCGTATAGTTGTTTCTCCGTCAGCAGTAACTATCTATCTTTTTTGACTCAAGATATATTCCTTTAAGACTATCGATAAATTTGCGACAGTTTTCAACTGTAACAACAGATTCCCCACCAAAATATTCGGTACATGAGATGTTTTTCATATTGCCGACATTCACTAAGCATCTAATAGTAAAAGCATCTTCTTCATTAATTGAAGTTGAATTAACTGAAGTATTTGAATTACAAACCCCAGTTCCTAGCAAGGCCTGAATTTTATACGCACAATCGTATCCCATAAAAACAGGTAATTCATGCTTTAATTCATTGTTAAGATGCTTTTCTAGATACAGAAAAAGCTTTTTAATGTCTTCCAAAAAAATAGTCTTTGCTTTTGATCGAAAAGAATCGGTTGTAATCTTTTGGTTCGGAACAAGATGGGTGATAATTCCCAAGCGCTCTTTGCTCTTATCTAGAGAAGATAAGTATATTCTGAATTCATAGCCAGACGTGACTAATACAGCAATACTTTTCATAAGTCTTACTAATTCTTCGGCATACCGTACTCATCCGAATGGCTGGCTCACTAGAATTATTGGTAGGCGGGACAGTACCATCGTCTAAGAAGACAAACAAATGATCCTGAATCTCGTCATACCGGTTCCGTAATCGAATCCCATCCGCTTGGTCAGGCTGGAGTTTCAAATGCTGTCGTAATCGTCGTTTAATCTCTAATTCATTTAAACGCTGACGTAACCATTGCATTTCTTCCCATAGCATTCGTATCAGAGTATCTTTCGCCTCTGGACTTAACTGGCTTAGGTCAGGAAGGTCTTGCATACCCATACATTACGCATAAGCATCCAGGAAGACAATCCCCCGGAGGGGGAGTTGAGCAATTACCTGCCCACCACGATGATTGGCAGTCCTTGGTAAGCTGGCTAATTACAACTACGTTCGCTACCGTCTGGCATAATGGCACCGCAGAGATTGGTGCGAATATCAAACTTAATCCCTTCTAATGTAGCTTGCTGAAAATTCGCCTCAGCAAGATTCGCCCCAGAAAAATCCGTAAAGCTTAGATCGGCTCCTTGGAAATTAACCCCCCGCAGGTTGCTATTAATAAAATTCACCTGCCGCAGATTACTACCACTGAGATCAGTACCCCGCAAATCCAGATTGCTCAGATCTGAACCTGCTAAATCAGCATTAATCAGTCGAATGCCAGCAGGAATCACATCTCTCAGTTGGGATGCCGCAAATTGTGTATCAGTAAAGTCGGCTCCTTGAAGATTGGCTCTGGTGAGATCAATGCCGTCTAATGTGGCTTCGCGAAAGTCAGCAACGAGAAGATTAGCCCTACTCAGTTGCGCATTGGTTAGATCGGCTTGGGTCAACAACGCTCCAGTTAAATCGGCTCTGGTGAGATCAGCTTCAATGAGCGTGGCACTATCCAGGTAGGTCAATGCCAGATCAGCTCGGTTTAAATGAGCTCTAGAGAGATTCACTAGACGAGCATCTGCAGCTCGCAAACTACCATTTTGAAGCTGGCTCTCTGATAGATCTGCTGCTTGTAAATTGGCAATAAAAAAGCTAGTCTCGTCTAGCTGAGCCTGGTTGAAGAGACTGCCACTTAAAAATGTGCCTTCAAAGGTGGTGCCGGTGAGAATGGCCCCGGTCAAATCAGCACCCCGTAAATCAGCACCATCTAAGTTGGCCCCCTGCAAATCTATGCCACGCAGGTCATGCTCACCTAAACCATGGGTGACCAAATCCCAAACCAATCGCCAGCGGTCATCCATGATTGTACGTTCATCCACATGGGCATTGGCTAACTGTGCGCCTTCTAACCGAGCACCGAACAGGTTTACATTGCTGAGGTTGGCGTTACGCAGATCTGTGTCACGGAGATTAGCCTGAAAGAGAAAGGCTCCCTTTAAATCAACACCATTAAGATCAGCTCCTGCGAGGTTAGCTCGTCGCAAATTGGCTTGCTGTAGAAACATGCCTCGCAAATCGGCACCGCGCAGATCGCAGCGAGGGCACTGGCGGGTTTCTTGAAGCTGTGTGAGATCTTTTTTGCTAAAGGTGTAACCGGGTAGGCCCATCAGCGATAGAAGCATCGCTAAACCAATAAATAAGGGTTTCATAACAAGAAATCTCTATCTAACCTAAGGTGCCCGGTCATAATCCCGGATTCTCAACTTTGTCCTGCTTAAATCGCTGAATTCTAAATCTTGGCCAACTTTTCGTACATGGGCTTCCCTTGAGAATCCGGGGATTTAGCAGGGCACTCTAGCTGCACAGACAAAGATTGATATATTGTCATGCTGCTTCCATGGTTCAATCGCCTGATCCCCGGTCTTGTCGTCAGCACATTGCTCGTGACCATCACACCTGTGTTGGCTCAACCGGCATCCTTTGATGCCTTAGAAGATATTACGTATTGGACCGATCTGTGCCGTCTGCAAGCTACAGCAGAAGAGTATGAAAAAGCATTGGCAGCCTGTGAACAAGCGATTGCTCTAGAACCAGAGAATCCTGACATTTGGGCGCAGCATAGCGGTATTTTGATCAAGCTAAAAGCATTTGCGGATGCGATCGCATCCGCAAATCGTGCCCTCACCTTTGATCCCGAAAATTCCCTGGCCATTGCCTACCAATGTGTGGCCTACACAGCCCTAGGAGAAAATGAAACTGCCCTGGATAAATGTAACAACGCCTTAAGAGTTAACGGCAATTGGGGGAGCGAGAACCCCACACTAGCTTGGTTCTATCGCGGTGAGATTTTATCCCAGGCTAAACAGTATGAGTTAGCGCTGGTGGCCTATGAACGTACCCTGTTGCAAGATCCCGAAAACTCCCTGGTTTTAACTCGCCAGTGCGAAGCCTATGTGGCCCTCGAACGTCCTCAAAGTGCTTTAGATGCCTGTGGGTCAGCCCTGTCTATCAATAAAAATTGGGGAGATATCGGGCCTGCCCTGGCCTGGACCTATCAAGGGCAGGCCCATAGCCAGCTGAATCAATACAACCAGGCCATTTTTGCCTACGACCAGGCCATTGGCCTTGACCCCAAAAACGCCCTGACCTGGGCGGCCCAGGGACAGTTACTAGAGACACTGCGCCGCGATCAGGAAGCGCTGGTTTCTTACAATCAGGCGGTTGCCCTCAAGGCAGATTACACCCTGGCGCTGTTGGGGCAGTGTACCTTACTCAATCGACTGGGCAGCTATGAACCCGCATTGGCTGCCTGTGATGCTGCCATTGGAGGTGATGGGGATTGGGGTCACCAAACCCTGGCTAAAGGGTGGAATCAACGTAGTATTGCCCTGACCGGTGCACAACACTATGAAGAAGCCCTGGCCTCGATCAATCGAGCAGTGGGAATTCAGCCGGACTATGTGGCCGCCCACAATCACCGCAGTACAATTCTTTGGTATTTGGGACGTTATGCAGAAGCCCTTGCGGCTAATCAACAGGCGATCAACCTGGACAAAACCTATGCTCCGGCTTGGTTTACCCGAGGGGTGATTTTTCGGGCAACAGAACAATATTCCCATGCACTGGCGGCCTACAATCAGGCCTTAGCATTAAATCCCTTTAGCGATTGGGGCTGGACGAATCGCAGTCTTGTTCTCTGGGAATTAGAACAATACACAGAAGCTCTGCACTCTGCGGAACGGGCAATTGCACTGAATTCAGAATCTGCTCAGGCCTGGTACAACAAGGGTGTGACCCTGGCTGCCATGGGAGAGTATAGGGGTGCGATCGCCACCTATGACCAGGTGCTTACCCTCGATGCTACCCACACCGATGCCCTGACGGGGCGTGGCATTGCCTGGTTTAATCTTAATGATTATGTTGCCGCTACCGCTGACTTAAAGGCGGCTCTCGCCCTCAATCCCGACAATGTGCTTGCCCAGAATACCTTAAAGGTATTGACAGCAACCCAATCCACTGAAACTTTATCAACACCAATACCACCGCCACCACCATCTTAATAGTTTGTAGACTTTACCCTCACCCAGGAATAATAGCTATGTGATACAGGCTGTGAGTTCAAGCTATTTTCAGTGAACACTATCTTAGCGATACGACAGTTGCCATGGCCGATCTCCAGGCAACTCTAGCGCTTAATCCTGAAAACACCCTGACCCAATATACCTTAACTGCATTGACACCCAGCACCGACTAACGGTCATCTCTTTTTTTGTTTCTTTTTGTTTCGTATTTGTCTTCATAGAAAAGTCTATTTTTTATTGGAAATCATTATGGGCCGCCAGCGTAATCGCCAATCTTATCAGCCTTCTAAACAGGAAAAAAAAGAGACGATAACAGGACTTCAACCTCGACCCTTTCGGTCGGCAATCGCCCAACGTACGACTGAGACAACAGACCATGAATCAGCAATGGTCGAACCGAAATCCTCGGCGCAAGCAGGCTTTAATTTTGGTCAACTGCAACTCTTTTCGGAGGGGGATGCATCAGTCGATAGGCAGGCGTTCCCAATTCAGACCAAACTGACCTTAGGGAGCCCCAACGACAAGTATGAACAAGAAGCGGATCAAGTGGCAGCAGATGTGGTGCAGCGCATTAATGCACCTCAGGAACAACAACCAGATCCGATTCAGCAAGCATCAGCTGTCTCATCGCTCCAGCAGATGAAGGAGCCAGAAGAAGAAGGGATCAGGAGGACGTCTTTAATACAGTGTCGCAGCGATCAGACAGACGCTGTATCAAATAATTTGGAAACAGCCATTAATTCAGCACGGGGTTGTGGTCAAAGCTTATCTCCAGATATACAGACACGGATGGGGCAAGCCATGGGGGCCGATTTTAGCGGCGTGCGTGTGCACACAGATGCCCAGGCCGATAACCTTAACCGCTCCATTCAAGCAAAAGCCTTTACAACAGGACGTGATGTGTTCTTCCGACAGGGAGAATATCAACCTGGGAGTCGGGCTGGACAGGAGTTAATTGCCCACGAGCTAACCCACACTATTCAGCAGGGGCAGTCCCCCACTGTTCAAGCAAAACTGCATAATGGCTCAACGGTGGTGCAACGAGATGTCACCACTGGCTTTCAGGAAGATACTCCCGATGACATTGTCGGTGATGTAGATCTGTCCGGTTTCACCGATCAGTCTACGAAAACACATCTGGGTGGCAAACAAGAGCTATTAGACGATCCAGAAACAACAACAACGACAAAGGTGGGCGACGGCACCGTCACAACCACAGAAACAAGTAAAAAGGGCTTTTCTGGTGTTGCGGCAGCAGCTCAAAAGATTTCTGAATCCGATGATACCAGTGTTAAGGAAGCTTTTCAGGCCCTAGCTCGAGCTGGGGCATTTGGCGAAGCCGCTGCCAAAAAAGTCAAAGAAACCTCTTCCGGTACCAAGATGGAGGTAGAAGGTAAGTCCAGCGGTTTTGTGGGCGGTGAAAGTGAAGTGGTCAGCACTAAAGTTGTTGATGTCATCGATGGGTTGACCATTATGGCACGGGCCACTACCAAAGCTGGTTTAGGCTTTGACTTAGAAGGGTTAGCTCAAATCTCTAAAGAAGTCGGTGGCATGGAACTATCGGCTCAATTAAAGAGCAAATTAAGCGGCTTTGCCGGAGTTATGGCTGAAGCCAAAGGCAAACTCAATATTACAGCTTTTGGTATTGCAGCATCAGGTTCGGCTAAAGTCATGGCCGGTGTCAAGAGCGAAGGAGAGGTCACCGTTAATATTAAAGCGGGTGAACTAGGGGGTGAAGCACAGGGCAAATTTGAGGCCCTTGCAGGGGTCGAAGCTGGAGTTGAAGGACAAATTTCTGTAAGTCTGCTGGGTATTTCAGCCTCTGGTAAAGCGGAAGCATTTGCTGGTTCAAAAGTAAAAACCAGTGGCTCTGCAGCCGTGAAATATCAAGGACGCATTCTATTCAAGATTTCGGGAGAGGTAGAAGCCTCGGCAGGTGTAGGAGCGTCTATTGAGGGCACCTTCTCGTTCGAAAATGGGAAATTGGTCATTGGTGGTAAGCTCGCAGGGGCACTGGGCCTTGGCGGTGGCGGTGGTGTAACCTTGACGGTGGACTTCAAGGAAATTGGCCTAGTCATCAAGGAAAAACTCAAGAATGCTCTGACTCGGAAGGCTTTGGATAACACCAGCATTTCGGACCAAGATCGGAAGTCTACAGATGACTTAACACCTGAGCAAGAGGAAAATATGAAGTCTGAGTTGTTCGAGGTGGCCCATCCTCACTTGCTAGCTTATGCGAAGAAGAAGGAAACCCGTAAATCAAAAGGTAAAGCCAAAAATCTTGTCAAACGGGAGAATATCCAAGAAATCCTCGACAAAAAAGTGCGTAAGAACAGCAAGGTATCCAAGTATTTAGAGTATAAGTTCTCCGATGGAATTCTGGAGCAGGCCTGTCGTGCCGCATTTGGTGATCAGTTAGTTGACCCTGACGGCATTATTATCCAGGCTGGTGTCATTCGATCGTTCCCGCTGACCGTGGGTAGCACACCCAAGGATGGCTTTAAGAAGCTGTTCTAAATCGTCACAATCCCTCTATAAAATTGCTAATAATGCTAATTATAGAAAGAGGTTGGATCAACGATTTTACCGGCAACACCAAGAACTCGTTTAGAACATTGGCAATATGGCAGACGTATTACATTTTTTTAGTCATCAAACCCATGTCTCACTAGAGCTTCCTGTGGGCTGGGAAGAATTCTCAGAAGATGCACATAATGTCGTTTATTACTATGAAATTTATGATGAAGACGAGGATGAAGACGATTTTTCTAAAAATCCTCGATTGATAATTCAGTTATTTCCATCTCCCAGCACAAACATTGATAACCTCCGTCAAGCCTCTGAGTCAGTGGTGACTGTGCCGCGTAAAAACTTTGAACTAATTTCTCATCAAGAAGAAATTATCGATCAATATCCCGGACTGACGGATGTCTTTAGATATTTCGACGAGGATTTTGGTGCTCTGGCTGTTCGATACCAATCTTTTATCCTGGTGGATAATGTTCTCTTTAGTTTTGCTGGTGCTTGCCTGGCTCAACATGAGGATGAATTACTACCCATGTTTCGAAATGCTTTAGAGTCCATTCGGTTTATCTTTATGACTCAGGCCGTATAGTTTTTTGAGGTGTTAACAGATGGCGACCCTTCCTGATATGGTTAGTTATTTTAATCAAGAGACTATGGTTTCTATTTTAGTGCCAAAGTCTTGGTCTGGAGCGATTGTGGATAGCTCAAAATTCCGTATCTTTGGCTTGCCAGAACCAGGTTTTGAGGAATACTTTGACGAATATAAAGTTTCCATGAGCTATGAATTACAAAAGCCGGATAGTTCTAATGATAGTTGGTTTGAATCCCTCATAGCTCAGAATAATGCCCTTATGCAGCAAGACTATAATGAGTACAAGCTATTACAAGAACAAACCTATGAAATAGGCGGTCACAAGACCTATTGTAAGCATTACTCCTGGCGAGAAGAAAATACTGGGTTGCGTTTATTTCAGATGCAGGCCTTGATTGTAGGAAGCCCCTATAAGTTTTATCTAATCAACGCAGCTGTCTTAGAATCGTTGGAGCGTAAGTATATCCCTATTTTTGAAAATATTCTAAACTCAACAAGAATTATTCCACGTAATTAATAGAGCGCGATCGCTTTTAGATGCCCCCATCTAACTGGGCATTTAGCTGATGTTTTCTGAATGTATCTGTTTGTAGTGTGGTCGTTATCTGTACTGGAAAACTGGGTGGGACTTTATGAGGTGTTCAAGGTTACTTAGCCATTGTTAATTTAAAGGATGAACTGGTCTAGAGCTATTGCTGCTACTGAATGGTATCTCACATAAAGTAATCCCGAAGAGCAGCAATACTGAGTACTGATTCTGCCTAACTAGCATTTATGTATTATCTTCAGTTGTATCACTGTCTGATGCTTCCTCAGTTGACCAATCGAGCCAGATAACTTCTCCAAACTTCCACTTAAAGTCGAATTTGTCGTTGCGTGTGCCTTCTTTTGTATGGCAGTAGTCGTTTGACACTAACTCCTGAATAGTTACTTCGAACGTATAGCCTAATCCCTGATCATAAATTTTCATTTTATCGCCAGCAAACCCAAGTACTGCCATGGCATGGGCTTCTGCGTTACTCCACTGATAGTCTCTGGTTGGATTATGATTGACCCGCCTGCGGATCGAGTGCATTTTTCTTTCTTTAGCTTCTTCAGTGGGTTGTTGATCGATCTGATCTTTATAAATAGGATCTTTCTTCCATGTGGGATTTAGCCTTTTCGGGCGCTCTGAATTGATGACCACCGTTGTGTTGTTGATATTTGTTTGTAAATCTTTGAGTTTGCTAGTAGCTTCTCTCGGATCTCTTACTAAATCTAGAGATTCTGTCGATTTCCCTGTTAGCATACCCAATGCACGTCTCGCAGAATCTGATCCCAAATTTGCATAGCTTCCCAAACCCTTTTCAACCGCTAACGCTTTTTCGATAATACCTATAAGCCTGGCAGAGGAAGCTTTTGATCCTTTGCCTGCATAGAGTAACTGTTCTTGAGCCGTCACAGGTAGTTGGGTATCGACTTCAATCTCTTTAGGCTCTTCGCCGCTGGGTGCAAGATTAGCTCCACTCTGATCATTCATCGGATAGAGCTTAACTTTAAAGGTTTGTTTGATGTCATCGTCGATGGTATCACTTGTGCCCTCCTCAATAGAAGCCAATAATTTCTCTGGTTTTGTATAACCCAACGCGATGATTGACGAAATTACCCAACAATCACCTAATGCGCCCTGTTTGCCTAGTTTTCTTAGTTGCTTCCCTTCTATTTGTTCAGTGGCTTTGTCTAGGTTGATCTGGTAGCGTTTCCAGTTGTTTTCTTCATGTCCTGGTCGAACACCGATTTGTCCTTCGGGATCACGCTGAATGCCGGAAGTGTTTGCTTGTTTAATTTGAGTAGATTGATCTACCCTTGTGGTCAATGGTAGACTCTTTTGACCAAACTCTTTTTGAGGTTGTCTTTGTACAGTGTTGCTATTTTGTTGTACCACATGGGTTAGCTCGTGGGCGATAAGTTCCTGACCACCTTTAGAGCCTGGGTTATAGGCTCCTTGTTTAAAGAAAACATCTTGTCCAGTGGTGAAGGCTTTGGCCTGAATTGATTGGCTAAGATGATCCGCTTGTTGATCAGTATGGATTTTTACTCGGCTAAAATTAGCTCCCATGGCAGATTCAAGTTTACCTTGAAGTTTGGGCTCCAGGGAGCTGCCACCGCTGCGTGCCTGGTTTAGTTGGGCTTCAAAGTCACCGTTGGCGACCCCAGTAATAACACCCCCATCACGCTGTATGGTCAGAAAACTAAAGTTATGGGAAAGGCTACGCTGTACGGTATCGTCTTGATCATCTGCTGCTTGCCCACTATGAATTTTTTTTACAACTTCACTGGCTACGCGATCCGCTTCTTGTTCATAAGGATCGTTGGGTTCTCCAATGGTGAGTTTGGGCTGTAACACACTTACATCGGAAAAATTAAAATTTGTCGATGCAGTCGATGTATTAGATATTGGATTACTTTGGGGAATATTTGCAGCTTTGGCTGGTGAGGAGGGTGTTAGCTGACTATGGGTCATCTGTGTTTGAGATGCCTGATCGTCTTTTTTCTGAGCGCGATCGCAATCACCCATTGCCAGCCTCCTAACAGAGTTGTTGAACTAACTTCAGCTATAGTGCCCAGCAAATCTTATTGATATCAGCGAGTACTTCTCCAAGGCATTGTCTTCATTCAGCCACTTCTTTATCTTATTCAGATTTAGCGGCTTCAGTATGCCCATGGAGAACCGTATTCAAATTCATCAATAAAATCAGTATCGAGATCGCGATATCCTATTGGGGTATGCTAACAAACAAATAAATTTGTTCTGTTGGCTGAGGATCATTGTGATTATAGGACAGATCTCTAAACGCTTTCTCCGAAGCTATTTACTAATGCTATCTTACCAGGATCGGATCGAGCGATACCAAGACCTTATCGATGTAAAGTGGCTAAAGTCTGTCTTGGAAGACATTAAACCCGATGTTTTTCCTGAACCTCCATCAGAACAGTTGATTAAGGAGACTATTCCTGATCGTATTCAAGCACCTACGCCCTATTATCACCAATATCGGTGTTTGCAGGGAAATCCCTTAAGCTGTCAGGAATCAACTGTCAAAGAAAACGCTAGATGTGAGCAGTGTTATTTCCCGGCCTTACTGCCTACTGGTGGCCAGATCATTGGTAAACAAGGTGAATATAAAATTGGTCACAGTATAGGACGACGCGGCATTGGCAGACTTTATCAGGGGGTACGTCTTAGTTCCGAAGAATCCGTTGTTATCCAAGAATATTTGCTACCTGAGCGATACTTTAGCCCAGATGAACAGCGGCAATGCCAGGAATCATTCACTACACTAGCAGGATTGGCCTTAGCGGATGGTCGAGTGCAGGATGTGAGAATCGTGCTGCCATTAGAAGCGATCGCAGATTTGTCAGGTGAGCGGTGTTATTTGGTGACATCCGCTGTAGATGGTCAGCCAACGTTGAACCAATACTGTGCGAACCATGGCGCTTTTGGCAGTAAAGCAGTGTTAGCCATGCTCAATCAGGTGCTACAAACTCTGATGTTCTTGCACCAGCAAAAATTTACACTGCCAGCTGGACAGATGCAAACAGGAATTGTCCATGGAAATCTTAGTTTAGACAGTCTGCTATGGGTGAGTGACTCAAAAGAACAAGATTCTCAAGGGTTTGTATATCTGACTGATTTTGCCCTGTGGGAGAGATTTTTTGATCCAGCCCGTGTTGATCGAGAACAGCCCGACTTTCAAGACGATTTAGCCGCTCTGGGGCGAGTGGCATTTTTCCTCTTAAATGGTGCCACCTTAGATAACCAAGGACAGCTTTTAAAACCGCATCTGGATAGCAACTGGCCCGATGTTTATGCCCCACTTAAGCAATTTATCCTCAGGTTGATTGGTATTGAACCATCGTTTGCCAGTGCAGAAGCGGCTCGAACGGCATTGTTAGCGATACCACCTGAAGAGGAGGCAAGTCACTGGGAATCTCGGAATGCAGAACTAATACCCATTAAACCAGCCTGGTATAAACGCTTCATTCCTATTTTGGTCATAGCGGCGATTCTAGCGACGCTAGGCATTTTCGGCTGGTTATTGTTAAGGTCTCAGCGCCCCAGCTATGCAAATATCCCCTTAAATCTTTGCTGTTTGAAGGACATTGATGCTGTGCCTGTAGGAGAGTATCGCTACGGGATACCGGCTGCTGCCTATTGGTATCCGTTATTTCGTGTGGCGGCAGAACCGTCTCTGGAGGTATCTCCTACACTGTTTGAGCAATTACAGGCAACATTTCCACAGATGTCCTTAATTCCCCATGTGACCGGAACGTCAAAAGATGCGATCGCATCCGTTCAATCTGGCCACACCGACTTTGCTATTGTTCCATTAACAGCCCCGTTGCCTGCTGATATCACTAGCACTATCATCGCCTACGACAGTTTAGTGCCAGTGGTTGCTTTTAATTATCCTAAGCGTACTAAGGGATTGCCCGATGCCCTAAAGGGTGAGATTAGTTTGTCTCAGCTGAAGCAGCTTTACACGGGTGCCGTCGATAACTGGCAACAGATCAGCTCCCTTGATTTAGATGTTCAACGCTATTGGGTCAGTGACCCTACGGCCCAGGAAATTTTCACCCAGCGGCTTTTCCAGCCAGGTGAAATGTTGACTACTACTGATGCGGAGTCCTCTACTTCAACGTCCTCTACTTCAACGTTTATTACAACAGATGGGGTAGATGCTCTGCCAACACTCATGATGCTGCGCTGGATTTTGCAAGATTTTGAGAATACAACGATTGGTAGTATTGGTATTGCCCCCCTTAGTCAGGTTTTTGGTCAGTGTTCGGTATACCCTTTGGCATTAGCAGAGAAGCGTCAGACAGTTAGCCCCTTTGTGTTTACCAATGGTAAGGCGGTGGGGCCAGAGGGGGATTTGTGCGATCGTAAAGGCAGCTATCAGCCTAATGCCGAGGCTCTCCGCAGTGGGATATATCCCTTAGCCTATCCCCTAGCTGTTATCTACCCGTTTGACAACAGCCGTTCTCCCATCGGTAAGAAGGTGGCTGAGCTGCTATTGACTCAAGAAAGTCAGACGTATTTGCGATCGCGAGGCATGGTATCCGCCTATGCCCTATCAGATGCCCAGTAAGCATTATGCGATGGTTGATTTAGGGGATGAATCGGTAGAACTATTGTTATTTGGCGGTGTCTTACAACTAACGTCATGTAGAATCATGTCTCTATTGTCGTAATGACTCTGTTGTTGTTTTATCGATTTCGAATGTGGCTGGATCAATCACCACTTTATAGTCCCGCTGAGCTGATTCAACGGTAAGGAATCCGTCTAGCACATCTTCTAAAACTAAAGCTGGATCACGTTCTAAGGGGTTACCATAGCCACCACCGCAGGGACTGATCGTGCGTAGGGTATCACCAGGTTTTGTTTTGCGACAGGGAAACTTAGACGGTAAAACCTGCACCTCGTCATCCTCTGGATTGAGAATTTGTACACCCCCTGGAGTACCATCCTCTCCACCAAAAATACCCCAGGGTGCATACTTATTGCCTTCCCCTTCTAAAGACATTTGACCCGGTGTGAGAAACTGAATATCTCGAATCGACCCCAGTCCACCCCGCCATTTACCCGCACCACTGGCATCTTCAATCAGCTCATAACGGGTGACCCTCAGGGGTAAATGGGCTTCAATATCTTCGATGGGGTTATTACGGGTGTTGGCATAGAGGGTATCTACCCCATCCATGCCATCCTTGCCATAGCGACCACCGTAGCTACCTTCGGTGATATCCATGTACACCCAATAATCTTCATCCATGGCACCACTGTAGGACACCACTTTAATATTGCCGATGCCACCACTGACATTTTTAGGAGCCACCTGAGCTAAAGCTTTCATCAGGGTATCGGCGACAATATTGCCTGGACAACAGCGGGCAATCACTGGTGCTGGATAGATGGGGTTTGCTAAACACCCCTTAGGGGCAACAATATGAATAGGACGGGTTAGACCAGAATTCTGGGGCACGTATTCCATCAATGCGGTATCTAGTAAGACAGACCGCAGGGTAACAAAAATAGCAATGTCCACCGTACCCACAAAGGGCATGTTGATGGGGCGATCATCCACCTGCGGTGCGGTGCCGGTCAGATCGATGGTCATATCACTGCCGTCGATGGTAACCGCAACAGCAATTTTTAAGTCTTTTTTACTGGGATCTGGATCATCCAAAAAACCATCGATAAAGCCTTCCGCCACGTAGGTCCCATCAGGCAACTTCTCAACAGCCTGACGAATCATCCGTTCGGAATAGTTCATCAAGACCTCACTGGCGGCTAATACCGTATCTAGGTCATACTGATCCACCAATTCTAGAAACCGTTGTTCACCCACACGGCAGGCGGCAACCTGGGCTTCGATATCTCCCACCACTACCTGGGCACTGCGAATATTTTGTCGCAGCATTCGCCAAACCTGACGGTTTTTGACACCCTTTTCATAAATTTTTACAGCCTTGAACTGTAGACCTTCAGCAAAGGCATCCACAGCATCAACAATGCCGCAGCTGCCAGGAGACGAGGAGCCAATATCCAGATGGTGGGCGGTGGTAAAGGAATAGCCGATCAGCTCTTCTCCACGAAAAATGGGAATGCCAATACCAATGTCTGGCCCGTGGGATGCACCGTAATAGGCATGATTATGCAGAATCACATCACCGGGGTAAAACTCTTCATCGTCTTCTTCCATGGCCTTGAGTACCCCCCGCATGTAGCCAGGGATAGGGCCTAACTGTAGGGGCGTACTGTAGGCGCATTCGGCTAGTTGCTGACAGTCGGCATCAAGAATGGCGGCCCCAAAGTCTTCGGACTCGCGAATAATGCTGGAGTAGGACATGCGGGCCAGCTTATGGCCCATTTCCAGGGCAATTCCGTTGAGGGCTCCAGCGATCACCTGAGCAGTAACTGGGTCGATTTTTGGGAGCTGGCGGTGTTGGGGAGGGGAGACGGTCATGGCAGGGAAAGGGGAAGGGGGAAAAACGTTCTCTCGTAGAGACGTTCCATGGAACGTCTCTACGAGGGGGAAGGCGATTATACAGATCCTTGGGCGATGGCCATGGCCATGGTTTTATCCACCAAGGAATCATCGGTTACGTGAATAACCAAATTACCGTTGGGTTCTACGGTGGTGCGGCTATGGGGGGGTAACAGAATTGTGGAGTCCTTTTGGAAGATGATAGCAGGGCCTTCGAGTTGGGCACCCACGGGTAATCGGTCTCGATCAAAGAATTGGGTGGAGTATTTTTCCAGCTGGCCATTGACGCGGAAATAGGTGACGGCTGTTTTAAGCCAGGCGTCTTGTAAGTTTCCTCCAGTGGGGGCAGAGAAGTTGGAGAGTTTGGGCATGGGTCCGGTGCCGGTGACCCTGAGGGTGACTAGCTCCACCGGGTTTTCTGGAAAGGCATGGCCATATTCGGCGGTATGGAGATCGTGGAACTGTTGCCAGACAGACTGCAGAGCGGTTTCGTCCAGAATGCCGCCGGGGACCTGAGCCCGCAGTTCATAGCCCTGACCCACATAGCGACAGTCGGCAAACCGTTGTAGGGTCATGTCCGTTGCACTAAAGCCGTCGGCCCTTAATTGTTCTTTAACCTGGTCTTCTAGAGATTGTAGGTCAGCGTTTAGTTTAGCCAGATTGGGTTCAGTGCTGAGGGTAAATTCGTTTTGAATCAGGTCGTGCTTGAGATCGGTGGTGAGCAGTCCCATGGCGGAGGTAATGCCGGGATAGCGGGGCACAATCACTTCAGGAATGCCAAGGGATAGGGCCACTTCAGCGGCATGGAGGGGGCCTGCACCTCCCTGGGCCACCAGGGCAAATTTGCGGGGGTCTTGCCCTTTCTGGATAGTGCGGGAGCGGATGGCATTGGCCATGTTGTTATTGACAATGGTGAGAATTCCGGCAGCGGTTTCATAGAGGTCTAACCCCATGCGATCTGCTAACGCTTGTACCGCTGCAAAGGCTTTCTCGGGGTAGATGGTCATTTCACCACCGAGAAAATACTCTGGATCTAGCCGATTGAGAACCACATTGGCATCGGTCACGGTGACTTCGGTGCCGCCTTTGTCATAGCAGACAGGACCGGGCGCAGCTCCAGCACTGCGGGGACCCACCCGAAATGCACCACCGGCATCGACGTAGGCAATGCTGCCGCCACCGGCACCGATGGTATGCACATCAATCATAGGCACCATGACGGGGTATCCAGCAATCCAGGTATCTCGCGCTGTGGCCTCGGCAAAGCCACGCTCGGTGACAATGCCAATGTCGGTACTGGTGCCGCCCATATCAAAGGTGATCAGTCGATCGCGATGAGATTGTGCACCAGCCGCTGCACCGCCTAAAACACCAGCTGCTAACCCTGATAACAACAAAGTAACGGGTTGTTCTCCGGCAACATCTGCAGTGGCCACACCACCGTTGGAGCGCATAATGTGCAGTTCGCCCCGCACGGCTTGTTCTTTCAAACTTTGACTCAGGTTGTTGATGTAGCGTTTCACCTTAGGCCCAACAAAGGCGTTAATACAGGCGGTGGTAAACCGTTCAAATTCTCGGAACTGGGGAAAGATGCTGGCGCTGGTGGTGATAAAGGCTTCGGGATAAAGTTCTTGGGCGATGGCGGCCACTCGTTCTTCGTGGCGAGCATCGAAGTAGGAGTTGAGAAAACAGATGGCGATGGATTCGACGCCAGCGGCTTTGAGTTCAAGGATGGCGGTTTTGGCTTCGGCCTCGTCCAGGGGAATAAGGGTGTGACCCTTGGGGTCAAGACGTTCGGAGACGACTTTGCGATCGCGCCTCTTCACCAACGGTCTTGCCTGCCAAGGAATATCCTGCATGATGGAATAATGCTGGGGTCTCTGGTGGCGACCAATATGGACAATGTCCCGATACCCCTTCGTGGTGACCATCCCTGTGCGGGCACCATCATAGGTAAGTAGCGTATTGGTGGCAATGGTGGTGCCATGGAGCACATGCTCAATATCACCGTAGTCAGCCTGGGCCATCTGACACAGGGTTTCAATGCCCTGCATCATGGCCCTGGAAGGATCATCCACCGTTGTTGGCACCTTGTGAATCCAGGTCTGCTGCTGATCCACATCCGCCAGGATCAAATCTGTAAACGTGCCGCCAATGTCTACGCCAATGAGTTTCATACTCGGTCCCCATGGTAGAAGCCATTCGTGAGATTTTACGCATTTACCCTTAGGTAAAGTGTTCAGTATGCACCATTTAACGGTTTCATAATACAAGGGTGAACAATCAGTCACAACCTGTAATGCTTGCAGTAATTTTAATAACAATTCCCTAACTTCTTTCCAGGGAGGATAGACCCATGCGTTTGGGTCCTCCTATGGTTACTGTTGCATTACAAACTAATCACGCTCGACTCCAGAAACGATTGAGCGATCTGGCTATCATTGGTCAACTCTCCTCTGGTGGTGTACGGCGTACAGCCTATAGCCTCGAAGACTTGGCCGCTCGCCAGCAAGTGATTGCCGCCATGAAAGCGATAGACATGGACATTACCATTGATGCTGCTGGCAACATTATTGGTCGCTACAGCGGTATTCAAGATCTGCCTGCCCTGG
Organism: Adonisia turfae CCMR0081; assembly: GCF_011009555.1. GTDB lineage: Bacteria > Cyanobacteriota > Cyanobacteriia > Phormidesmidales > Phormidesmidaceae > Leptothoe > Leptothoe turfae. Next base: position 1,024,754 of record NZ_QXHD01000004.1, read on the forward strand.
CTACAGGTTCCCACATTGATACAGTCCCTGCCGGTGGTCGCTATGACGGAGCGTTGGGAGTGCTGGCTGGCATCGAAGTTGTTGCCACTCTCCACGAAGCCGGACAGCGGCTTCACCATCCCATTGAGGTGATTGTGTTCACCGATGAAGAAGGTGAGATGATTGGCAGTAAGGCCATGGCAGGAGCAGCCCATGACACCGATCCTGAATGCTATCGTCGGCTGGATGGCACTTCGATTCAAACCTGTTTACATCAGATTGGTGGCGACTGGCATAATCTGACCACCGCGCAAAGAACATCCCAAGATATCGCTGCTTATCTAGAATTGCACGTGGAACAGGGTGGTGTGCTAGAAGCGAGAGAACGTCAGATTGGTGTAGTCCAGGGCATTGTGGGTCTACAGCGTTACCTGGTGACCATTATGGGGCGTCCTAACCATGCGGGCACCACACCTATGGATATGCGCCAGGATGCCCTCTATGCAGCTTCGTTGTTAGTAGCAGCAGTACATGATGTCGCCGTTGATATTCCTGGGAATCAGGTAGCCACGGTGGGATATTTAAACGTCATTCCCAACGCCGCCAACATTGTACCGGGGCAAGTAGATCTCACCATTGACCTGCGAGATTTATCGCTGGAGACCCTTGGGACTATGGTGAATGTGTTGCAGCAACGGGTTCAAGAAATCGAAGCGATTACGTCTACCCAGATCCAGTTAGAACGACAACATGCGGTAGATCCCACCCTAGCCAGTCCCAAGATTCAAGAGACCATTACAACTGTTTGTAACTCTCTACAGCTGAACCATTATTCCATGCCCAGCCGAGCTATCCACGATGCCCAGGAGATCGGTCGATTTACCCAGATGGGTATGATTTTTGTACCCAGTCAGTCAGGGGTGAGCCATGCAGAAGATGAATATACCTCACCGGAACAATGTGGCCAGGGAGCAGATGTCTTGTTACATACGTTGTTGCAGCTTGATGAACAGGGTGTAACGTAAGTAGAAGCTTTACCATCCAGAGATATTTGACGATTCTGATATTAACTATACCCACATGGCCCGAGCAGTTATGGGTGCAAAAAATATGGGTGTGAAAGATTTTGTATAGGCACTGATGCTACATGATTCAAGTAATATCGCTTGCTTGATCTTATGGGCATGCTAAAGCTTGCACAGGATAAAGCAAGGAATGAATACTCATTTTTGGGAAATGGTATATTCCAGCCACTATATACCTCACGGACATTGTTATTTATGGCAGCCATCGTTAGTTGGGCTCCATGTTGTTAGCAATGGGATCATTGCCCTGGCCTATGCCTCGATTCCGTTAACACTCTTCTGTTTTGCTTATAAACATCGCTGGGAAAATATATATCCATCTAATCAAGTCTTTTTGTTATTTAGCGCGTTTATTAGTCTGTGTGGAATGGGTCATTTATTAGATATTGTGACCCTGTGGTATCCGATTTATTGGGTTACTGGCTTTGTGCGTGCGTGCACAGCTTTAGTTTCTGTATACACAGCTTTTGAGTTACTAACGCTACTGCCCAAATTTTTAACTCTCACCAGCCCATTAGAACTCGCAGAAGTCAATCAAAAGCTCCAATCTGAGATTCATCACCGTCGCAATGCTCAAGTAGCTTTTCAAAGCTTAGTTACCTGTACATCCTTAGCCACAGGAACAGAATATTTTTCCACCCTGGTGATTAGTCTGGCCATGATTCTCAATGTGGACAGTGTGATTGTGGCTGAAAGGTGTGAATCTGATGCTTTAGCATTGAACATTCTAGGTATGTGGCATTATGATCAACACCCCATTGATAGCCTGATCTCAGCTGCTCAAACACCCTGTGTTCAGGTGCTTGAAACAGCAAAGTTGCACTACTGTTCTGATCTTGAATTACCGCCAGATCATCCCATGGGTAAGCTAACGGCGACTACCTACCTGGGAGCCCCCCTATTGGATGGAGACGGTAACGCGATTGGTATTTTATTTATTCTCCATAACGGTTTGTTAGAGGAGCTGGAACTGGCCAAGTCCTTTCTGCGGGTATTTGCGGCTCGTTCTGCGGCTGAACTCAGGCGTCATCAGGCAGAACAGGCATTGCAAAGAGCCTATGACAATCTTGAAGAGCGTATCCAGCAACGTACGATTGAACTCAAAGAAGCCAAGGAAACGGCTGAAATTGCGAACCGTGCTAAGAGTCTTTTCTTAGCAAAAGTTAGCCATGAACTGCGGACTCCTTTGAATGCAATTTTGGGCTTTACTCAGCTGATCAGCCAAGATCAGACGCTTTCGAAGGACCACAGCGAATCATTAGAGATTATTGACACCAGTAGCGCTCATTTACTGGATTTAATTAATAATATTCTAGAATTCACCCAGCTAGAAATTGGTCATGCCCAACTGCACACTGATGATGTGGATATCATTAGTGTGCTTTACGGGCTTGGCAATATGGTACGACTTAAGGCCAAAAAGCGTGGCCTCCAACTCAGGGTAGATTGCGACCCTAACATCCCTCGCTACCTACATATTGATGCTGGCAAACTACGTCAAATCATTCTCAATTTGCTCGATAACGCCATCAAGTACACGGATACTGGCCAAGTAGTCTTAAAAGCCTATGCCATCCCTTCAGACGATGTTTTTAATTTAGGCCTAGAAATCTCCGATACCGGCACTGGCATTAGTCTCCAAGAACAACAGCGAATCTTTAGTCCCTTCTATCAAACAGACGCCTCATCCACGGTGCATGATGCTAGTGATCAGGGTGTGGGTTTGGGGTTAGCCATTTGTCAAGGATTGCTCAAACTCATGGATGGCAGTATCCAATGTCTTAGTTACCCTGGTCAAGGTACCACATTCCATATTCAGCTACCGGTAGAGGTGATTCAGGCACCACAAAAAGCACCCCCAATTACAAAAAAAATCTCAACACCGCCCCAACAACAGTACAACATTTTAGTTGTCGAAGACGCTCCCACCAATCGACGACTACTCAAACATATCCTTGGCAATGCTGGCTTTATCGTGCATGAAGCTGAAAACGGTCAGCAAGCCATTGAACAGTGGCAGTCCCAGCGTCCAGACTTGATCCTGATGGATATCCAAATGCCTGTCATGAATGGCTACGACGCTACAGCTCATATCAAACAGCGGGATCCTAACTTGCCCATCATTGCAATCACAGCTAGTGTTTTAGATAACCAACTGGATAAGATTCTTTCTGTCGGCTGTAATGCCTGTATTCGTAAGCCCGTTAACCGTGAACATCTGTTATGCACCATCAACAATTGTTTAAACACGAACCATGGTTTCACACAACAGTCAAACCCTTCTCAGGTATTAGCATAAGATACAATGCAACCAAGTATGGCTTCACACAGGCAAGAGTAGCAATCCCTCTCTAACCTGGCTGTTGTTGGTAACGCCGTAGTAAACCTAGCCCAACCATTGCTAATCCCACTAAAGCTGTAGGTTCAGGTACAGCTGTTGCAGTGGAAGAGAGGGAGGAATTCTCTTTATGTAGAACAAGCTTGGCCTCACGAATAATCGCGTCATCCATGTAAATAAATGGAATGGCATGCTTCTCATTGGCAATGGTGTAATCTGACATCTCTCCAGCCCAGGAGTTAGGATCGTACCAGGTATTCGTATGGTCAGTATCGTCAAAGAAAGCTGTCATGACATCATCTACAGTAAAGCCATGATCTAACAGACTTACTGAGAAGCTACCGGCTTCACCCACCTTGGGAATGCTAGCAACAGAAGGCACCTTAATCAGAGCGGCATCGGTAGGCGCTACTTCTGAACCTAAACCAAATCGCATGCCGCCAATGCCAGGAATACCCACCCAATCAGTGGTAACTCGAACGTTCGTTACTTCAATATCTAAAAAGATAAGTTCAGCGGAGACAAGGTCACTGCCATCTGCCAAAAATGCATCTAATAATTCTTGATTTTTATTAAAGTCAAACGTCCAACTAACACTCTCGTCAATACCGTTACCTACGGTTGAGTTACGACCGCTACGGCGAATTTGAAAATCTCGGGACTTAAATCCCTCACCGCGCCCAGCGTTTTCTAACGTTTGACCATATCCACTCTTCACCTGGGCATCAGCTTGAGCTGCACTAGCGGTGGAAAATGCAACCCCAATGGCTAACCCAGTGGCTAATATTTGCTTCAACATGACGATTCTTTTCAAGCCAACAATTGATAGGAGAGGCACCTGTTTGTATTCTTAGAATACTGATGTAACAATAGATACGAAATCGGCTAATTTGCTTACTTTTACAGAGATGGAGATCTTCTATGGATAAGACATCTAGGTGTTTTTGTGGAAACCCTGTAGATTGCCTATATGAAACGCGTATAAATCTCCTTAAAGTTCGGTGCTTTCATAGAATCAGACTGTCTGTTGTTATCTTTTTACTTGAGTAAAATGGTCAATTTTGCGGACTTTTGATAACGACAACAGGTTGGTTAATCTGTTCTTAAACCCTTGCTTTACTTGCCTAAATTTAGGCCTTTGCTAATTCGTTGCCAATCAGAAGTATTTAACAACAAAATGATCCCACCAGGGATACTGAGGAGCCATCCCAATACGGTCACGGTTAAAGACAGTAACAGGGCCTCTTCTGCCCCCAAACCTACCCGACTAAACAGATATACCCACAAACCTTCTTTGAGGCCTAACCCTCCTAGGGAAATGGGCAATAGGGTAATGACGACGACGATGGGGATAAATACGAGTAGGGCTAAAAATGAGATGCTAATGCCCAGTTGGTGAGCAATGATCGTGTGATAAACCACTATGCCTAACTGCAATATAAGGGATAGGCCAATGGATGATGCTAACGCTGGGCGGTCCTTGGAAAATTGCCACAATAGGTGTTGGATTTTAGCAAACCGGACTGCGATCGCAGCCAACCTAAACCGTCTTAACCAAGGGGCTGCCCACCGTAACAACTGGGGGCTCATAATCAGCAGTACCGCCCCTACCAAGGCTCCCACCGCCCCTAAAAATAGAGCAATAATGTCCCAGCGCCCCACCAGCTGAAACGCGGGGGCCAACCCCATCACAGCGATGGCGGACAGGGCCGCTAACCCCGTAAACCGTTCTAAAAATACCGACACCAGGGCCGCTTCAGAATCTTGAGTTGCCTGGTTCACCTGATACACCCGATAGACATCTCCCCCCAGGGAGCCGGGTAAAAAGATATTTAGCCACATGCCCACAAAATAGCTGGACATGAGCTGCCCCATCGGCACGTTATAGCCCTGGGAACGCAATACAATTTGCCAACGCCAGCAGCTAAGCCACTGGAGAACGGTATAAAACAACAAGGCAAACAACACAAACGGTAATGATAAGGTGTGGAGCTGTTGCCAGGCTTGAGTAAAATCAATGTGTGTAAAAACAAATATGAGAAGAATTACACTAACAGTAATTTTAAGAAGGATAAGTGGTTTCATAGGTAAGGAGCAAGCCATCAATAAATTCCAAAATTTGGAAGTTAATTGATCTGATTTCTTAAGTAGATCAGGTCAATTCTTTGACAAAAAGAATCAGTCTTACCCCCCTAATATGCCCCTAAATCCCTGCCCTGCTCTGGCGTATGGGGTATCCATCCATCGGCGGGATCCCATAGCCGTAAGCTAGTACCAAAGCTGTCGTATACGGGTTTGCCCGTGGTTTGGATATATTCCAACATTTGGGCACTGAGACGGCTCTGGCGAGCATCATCGACATGGATCCAGACTCGCGGCGATGTTTCTAGTATGCGCTCCAGTTGATCTAAATTACTAATCACCACGCCACCGCCCCAGCGGTCTAGCAGGCGACCATCACGCCAGTACGTGGCATCAAAAAACCAGGTACCCATAAGAAAGTAATCGACCGGCCCAATGGTGATTGGTCCAAAGGAAGGGGTGGGGGAAATAATGACGTCTCCTGGCTGACGATGGTCACGGATATATTCAAAAATTTCGGTGTTGTGGCGACCAATGGCCTGGGAATAGCTCTGAGCTATGCGCCCGAGTTCTAAGTTGCTGATAAGTAGCAGTACTAAACAAAGACTCACCAGGCCATGGACCGGAAAGTGTTGGAATCGTCCCTGTTTAATGGTGTGGATCAGACCTTGGCTAATTGAGATCGCGCTATACACCGACAGCATGATAAATAGGGGATACACTGAGTAGGCATAGCGTTCAGCAATTTGATAGGTGAGCAGGGTTAATACCAACAGATTGAGCAGCACAAAGCTAAACAAATATAAAACCAGACCCGCTTGCCGACGAAGAAAATAAATTGCCCCAACCAGGAAAAATGCTGTGTAGAGAATCTCCAATCGGTTTGGCCCCACAAAAAAGCAAGCCAAAAACCCTGTCACGTTAAGTAAATGGGGTTTGAGATAAGACGACGTACTGGCAGACAATGCTGTCCAGGGGGTGAGGCACTTAATTTTAAAAAAGATAATGTCATAGGCAAAGATGATCATCACCATGATGGCGTTTAACCATAGCCGCCAGTCCGCTTGCCAACGAAATCGAGGGGCAAAACAAAGGTAACCCAATAAAAAACCTGGGGTAATGGTCAGACTGACTTCTTGAATCAGCAAGGTGGCTGTTAGGGCAATAAAAAAGACATATTGATAAAATCGCCCACCCCTGTCGATAAACCCCCGAATAAAGGCCCACAGGGCCAGCAGGGTTGTAAACTGCACCATTTGGTAAAACCGAATAAACCGAGAATACCAAATCTCCCAGGGGTTCAACGCCAGTATAAGTGTCACCACCAAGGCTATCCATACGCGACCCGTGACGCGCCGCGTAATCAAAAACACCAGCACCAGCACCCCGGTACCAAACATGACGGAGAAAAACCGGGCGTTAAAGATAGAGTCCCCCACCAGACGTAGCCAGAGGGCTAGTAAGTAGTGAAATATAGGCCCCCGCGTATACCAAATACCTGATGTGGCTAGGGGAGAGCCCGTGCGCAAAATACCACGGGTGGCATCGTAGGAGGTGTTTTCGTCGGAGTCGAGGTCTTCCTTGGTGAGGCGATACAGACGTAAACAGAAACCGATAAAAACAATGCTGCCTAAAACTGTGGAACGCTGCCAGGCGGGTCCTGTTTCTAAGGTTGCCAACAGCTTAGAGCTCAGGTCCTCTAGCTGGCTTAGTAACTGCCATCGTATGGTGATGACCAGTCCCCCCAGGATGATAAAGATTAGCCATGGGGGCATGGATTGGCTAAATAACAATCCTAGTCCAAGGGCACTGGTTCCAACAGTTATTCCATAGCGCTGCCAGCGGGGACAGTCCCTGCTTATGAGGCTGAGCAACAGTACCAGCAGGCTGCCCAGTAACAAGGTGCGATCGCTCCCCGGTTGCGCAAACCAAATGCCCCAGGCTCCCTCACCATGGCGATGCTTGAGTAAGGTCATCCCCATCAACAATACTAACGATGGCAGCAGTACCTCAGCCCCGGCTACCAGAGAACCAGATGAGCCGCGTAACCACAGATGCCCCACTCCCCAAGCCAGGGCAAAACTGACCCCACAGCCCAGCCACCACCACATCAGTTGATGCCCCACATACCAGCCGATGCACTGCAAAAATGGATGGCCCAAAAAGTGATGAATAAACTCCTGGCCCATCACCTGGCGCACGATGACAACGGGTGTGTCTGTTAGCAGTGAGGATTGGTTTTTCTCGTGGAGAGAAACGCCCCCATGCCAATCACCATCGGTATGTACGGCAGATAAAATCTCTCCCTGGTCAGACTCCGCCCAGGCATCGAGAAAAACGCTCAGGGACTCATTGCCAATATCTCTGGCCCAGGCCGATCCTCCGGATTGAGTTAAGGGCACTTCCCCCTGATTAGATTCCGCCCAGGCATCGGCAAAAATGCTTGGGGGTTCCTCATCAGTGTCCTGGGTCCAGGTGTCATCCACCGGTTGGTTTAAATGGACGGCCACAATATTTTTGCCAGGTTTGACGTAGGCTGTCACATCAAACATGCGCAGCTGCTTACCCTGGGTAGAGGACTGAATATCCACCAAACGGTCGTTAATAAACACCGCTGGCTCGCCTATGGCGGCGTAGCGTAACACACTGCGAGTTGCATGGTGGGGCACTTGCCAGGTTTGATAGAGCCATGGTGCTGATGTGGTAATCCATGAACCATGCACCGGTTGGTCAAATAAACGCTGGCTCAGGCGAGTGTAGGTGGTCTCATGCACAGGTCCCAGGGCCAAGGCCTGAGGCCACTCGGTATCGTCAAATTCCAGATGAAACCAGCGCACCGCTGATCGATTTTCAGCTAACGTAGCCATTTTCCACGGTGTGGCACCAGTGGAGAGATTGATGGGGGAGAATTCCTTCTCAGGTAAAACCTGTCCTTCTACGGCAATCCGAGGAGATTTAGTGCCCTTTTGCACTTCGATAGCAATGACATTTTTGCCCGCTCTCACATAGTTGGTCAGGTCTAAATACACTGAAATCTTCCAATCAGGAGAACTGGCCATCACGTAGTTTAGCCCGGTTTTCGCAGCGTAGGGGAGAGTTTCGTTAAACTCCTGCAACGGCACCTTACGACGATAGGCTAATCCTTTGGGACTATTCAGTGCCCCATTTTCACGAATGACCGATTGGCGACCGTTAATGTTAAAGACAAAGTCATCGTCGGCACTGATGCGTACCCAGGCGGCCTGAACACTCTCAGGACCATAGAAGGTGTGTCTGGTGTAAAATCGGTGGCTGGGCGCAGGGGACGTAATCCATTGCACATCGGGGGACCAGTGTACGGGGGTGAGTGGCCCCGTAGATGGCCGCCAGATTGAAAATCCCAGGCTTCCCCAGAGACAGCCTAACAGTAGCAAAACGGCTAACCAGCGCTTACTCATGGGTCTTGGTCTCCTCGCCCCAGGCGTCAGAATCTACTGAGCGACGGTAGGACTCCCAAGCTGCATCCAGATCACCGCGATGGTAGGCTGCCCAGGTTTTGTGGACATGGGCCTGTCCCATCAGGCCAATATTGGGGGACTGAAAATAGGTTTGTTCGTTAAGAATGGTGGTTGCGATCGCAGCCGATGCCTCAAACTGTTGATCAATAGCCTTGACGATCATCAAATCGTATAGGGCTTGAATATGGCCAGGAAATATAATCAAGGCTTGCTCTAAAAACTCACTCGTACCGCCAGATTTACGATTATTGAGCTGACGTTGACTGTTGGGAGCAATGGGATTTAGAGGACTATTGGAGAAATTGGGGTAGTTGTTACCGTGGGGGGAAAACGGCAGCGTTGGCGCATTGAAGTACACGATGCCCTGATTAATCAGGGCTGCTGCCAAATGCTCTCGAATCACCCATAGGTGTGGATGCAGATGTAATGCCTGCCTTAAGTAGGGTATGGCCTGGGCAAAGTCGTGCCCCTGATAGTAGGCCATCCCCTGATAAAAGGCTGTCAGCCCCGCATCTCCTTGGCCACCATAATGTTGAGCTTTGCCATACCGCATCCAAGCATGGGGGTCCCCCTGAACGGGGGGATAAACGCGCATCAACCAGGGACTTTGTTGGATCACTGTTGCATAATTACCACGGGCATAGGCCACCTCCAAAGACCGATCCCAAAGGTTGGCTCCGATCATGTGGGAGAGCAGTAAGCATAGAATGAGCGCTACAATCGGTAGACCTGTGCGCAGATCCTGGTAGAGAATCCCAAGACGTCCTTTTTCATCCTTAACCGTCCCATGTATGCCGTTGGCGTCAACTTCGCTCAGCCATTTTTCACAGCTGACATCTCCTGGTACTTCTGGGGCGACAATGCCAACAACTTTGCTTAGAAGGCGCTTATCCTTATCCTTATTCTTAACCTCTAGTTTCCTGGAGAGAGGTTTTAGATAGACTGCCAACAACAGAATGGTTAATCCCACAATTGTTAAGCTCCAGCCTTTACCAATAAAGGCAAAGAACCCATTGCCATAGCCCAACCCATCCAGTAAAACGTGGTCCCATTGGGAAAGCTGAAAAAACCGACTATCCGGCATGTTAAACGTGGCTAACGTGGGGAGCGGTTGGAATTGAGCCAGTGAAATAAACTGTTTCCAGTGGTTGTGAACATCAGCAAAACTTGTTTCTACCTGGATATTGACCTGTTCCAATTGATGCCAATAGGACAGAGCTAAAAATGCCTGCTGTGGACACCAAGTCATCAGGCCATAGGGAAACAACAATGTTAGCCCCAGGGAACTCCACAATACCCATCGTAGGGGGTTTGTTCCGTGCCAGGGCATTAACCCAAAGCCGAGCCCCACAGCCAATAACACTCCAGCCGAAACCAGTTGGCCTGAGGGCCAACTATTGATGTGCAACGTTTCTAAATTCTCAGCAGGCAGGTGGTACCAGCTATAGCGGAGACTGATTAACAGGATGAGAAGTCCGACCAGTCCCGTTTGACGTCCACGGTTTAACCCCTGTATCAGGCGATATAGTGTCTGAACGCTATACATAATCATGGTAAATCTTGAAACCTGGCAGCATCCGGTTTAGCTGTAGTGGAAGTCACCCGATCGCCAGGCTGTAACACCCGTGGATCAAGAATCACCTGTTCTCCGATTTCTAGACCAGAGATAATCTCACGACTATTGTCAAACCGCTGCCCCACCCCTACCTGACGCACAACTGCCTGCCCACTTTCAATCACCATCACCATGGCTTCGCCCTCAGAAATATGGGTGATGGCTCGCTCTGGCACTTGAACCGCTCTCTGTGATGAATTAAAGGCGGCGAAACCCTGCAGCCCAGGGGACATTGGTAACCCTTCCACCTTGATCCAAACTGAGTAGGTATATTGACGATTGATACTAACCTTTCCCAGTCGAAACCCCTCAGTCTCAACGGCTGGATTGATGCGGACCACACTGCCACTAAATGTTTTTCCTGGATAAGCCACCAAACGGACAGTGACCGGATCACCGACACGAATAGTGTCAAGCCGGACCTGATCGACAAATGCTTCGAAGGCAACATTCTGACTCAGGGTAATCAGGGCTTCTTCTCCAATTTCATAAAAGTCTCCGGCATCAACATTGACTTTGCTAATCAGGCCGTCACTCACCGCATAGAGTAGGGTTTTATCTAACAGCCCCTCAGTCTCATTAACGATCGCTTCAGCTTTTTCTACGTCTAATTGCAGGCTTTTCAGCGTTACTGATTGGGTTTGGCGCAAATTAGCCAGCTGTTGTTTAGCGGCTGATAAATCAAGCTCACGTTCTAGAAAAAAGTCACGGTTAATAAATTGGGAGTTCTGGTCTAAAAAATCTCCCCGACTAGCATTCTCAAATTCTTGTAATCTCGCCGCATACAGATCTTCCGCATCCAGTAGACGAAATTCGCTGACAGCTCCCTGCTTGTGCAGATAACGTATGCTTTCAAGACGTTCTCGTGCATTTTCTAACCGTACACGGGTTGCAGTTCTCTCTTGTTCAATTTGTTGCTGAATGCGGACGTTGCTATCTTGCACTCTCGCTGTC
>NZ_QXHD01000004.1:1036313-1103597 GCF_011009555.1 Adonisia turfae CCMR0081
TTCCAGCCCCCTACGGCAACGAGTTTACAGTTAGCCTTCCCGAAGCTAGCGACCGCTTTAGTGGGCCAGAAGCCAAATTTATGCCCTTTAAGGCTAGTTTTAAGTCTCGCAAGCGAGCCTTCGCCTACATTGGTGTAGAAGGCGAAGATCAAGGCCGCCTGATGCTCTATAACCTCAGCACTCAGTCCCAAACAGCTTTGACCCCCAAAAATCTAACGGTTATGGACTACAAGCCCTACACCCAGGGCGATCGCATTTTGTTTGCAGCCATAGAACGGGGGCAAAACACTCAACAAGACCAGGCACTATACACCGTAACCACTGGTTTAGGGGACGACACAAACAATTCAAGTGGTCAAATTGAGACGTTACTTGATAGCAGCGAATATCAGAATTTAAAATTTGATCTCTCTCCTGACGGCAGTACCATTGTTGTACAGCGAGTGAGTCGCAACAATCCAGGTAATTTTGGCCCTTGGGTCGTTACCCAAGATCAGCCTCCCCGCCGTCTAGAGACTGAGCCTGGCGGAGATTTTATAATTGCACCTGACAGTCAGTCACTCCTCCTGCAACAGGGAGAAGGCACCGCTATCATTGCTTTGAACAATGCTCCAGACGAGCAAAGTGGCGAAACGTTAGACTTTTTACCCCAATATGGGCTGGTCATGGATGTGGCCAGCAATGGCTCTGCAGCAGCCATGGTGAGCTTTAACCAGGATGACCCGGACAAACGCTTCACTCAAACATTATTTTGGGTATCCAATCAGGGCGATGAAAAGCCCCTAATAAATGTGACAGGGTCGATCTTAGATGCGCAGTTCGACCCCACTAATGAACTTTTATTCTGTTTAACCAGTCAATTACTTGAGGGTGAAACCTACCAAGTACAGCCATCTATTGCGGCCATTAACTTGAGCACTGGCGATGTAGAAACACTCCAGACATTATCGCCTCAGCCATCGGTGCACATGAGCCTAGCCCCTGACGGTTTGGCTCTACTTTTCGACGAAACAACACCAAGTGCCACAGCTGACAACTCGGTGGTTCTAGATGACGGCATTGCGATCGCAACCTCAAAGATATGGTTGCTACCGCTTTATCAGACAAGCGACGACCGATTAAACAAGAGGCCTCAGCCAGTTGAACCACAGGCACTACCTTTTGCCGGCATCAATCCTGTCTGGATTCCCTAGCGCACTTAACGCGCCTACGGTTAACTAGCGATGATCAGCAGTCGCCTCAGCACCTCGTTCCAGATACATGCTGAGAAAAATGCTAGCAGCTGACGGCTCTAATGTTTCAAGAGCGACAATGATCTCTGGCACAGAGTCTGCCAGTGGATCGCTGACTTCATTCACCCATTGGTTGACCGTCGAACGGGCTACACCCATTGTCACGGCCAGACGATTTTGACTAATTCCGTACTGAGTAAGTACATGCTTTAATGCTTTTCCTGCCCTTCCCATAGCGGTTATAAATCTCACAAAGATTACAACATGATTGGCTGGCTCAATTTATATTGACCTGCCTATGTTCTTTCTTCCGAGCCCCTGCACAACATCAGTATAAAACGGCTCACGAATGTGCCTTTTGTCTCAAAAATCTGCGCGCTTACCCGTATTTCTAAGCTTTCTACAAGGATTAGGGTGAGAAAGTAAAAGTATACCCGAATCTTTTACGAAGTGGTAAACCCCTTGTATCAAAACCGAAGAAATACTGAGTTCACATGTACTATGTACATTTCTGAAACAGATCTTAAAACCCTTTTGGAGGAAGAGTTTCAAGAGTTTGCCCACGTTTTCTTTTACTAAGAGCAAATGCCTGTCTCGTTCTAACAAATGAGCACAGTGATGTATCGAACCATTATGTTTTGTATATCGTTAACATACAAAACATCAATAATTCTTCGTCAATGTAGCTCTAGCAACCAGAGAGTGCCTATAAGTATATTCAAACGTTACTGTTATCTAAAAATTACCCAAGAGGTCCTACCAAGGGCTCATCATGGGGAGAGATAGCACCCGATGTATCCCTTATGTCTTCAGTTTCATCATCAGGCTCTACAGACACCTCTGGAGCCCCTATAGGAAAGACATCATCAGGAGATGCAGTAGGAACGTCAACCTCAGATGGGTCAAAGTTATTTAAACGTTCCTGGATAGGATTAAATTCTTTGTGGGGAGATGATTTTTCACCCCAATTTTCCAACATGTCATAGCCCGGCAAAGGCCCATCATTGGGAGCCAGAATATCATCCCCTTCCTGCTGGGGTATTAACTCCATACCGGTGCCATTATCAATGACGTTAGGGTTAGTGCCTCGCTTCGGCGCAGCATTAGGATTAATGGGTGCAGGTGATTCCCATATCTCATAAGGCACGGCATTATCAAAAGCGGGCTCACTATCGGGCTGAGTGTTAAAGCTATCTAAAGGGCTATTGCCCTCTAAAAGACCTGATTCTTCTAGAGGGCCGTTCTCGTTCATAGTTTGGGCAGGTGCCAGACCATCACTCCAGCTCTCTGACTCTAGATTACGAGGTTCAAATGGATTGGGCTCAGCTACATTACGCTCAGATACCTCTGGTTCAACGGTAAATCCATCAGAGGTATTTGAAAAGGTCTCTGAATCCAAGATCTCTGACTCAAAACTTTCAAACCCAGGGGCAAAACCGTCAAAGGTATCAGGGGGAAAACTCTCTGGCTGTATGAACTCCCCTTCCAAAGGGTTTTGACTATCCGACAACGGCCCAGGCTCTAGCTCACCTAATGTTTTCAGGGGAGCCACAGGCTTTTCAGGTTTTAGCAAAGGCTCCGTTGGAGGAGTGGCCTCTAAAATGGCGGGAAACTGCAACGGCGATGGCAACGTATTAGATGCTTGACGAATCTGCTTGAGAATAGCTCTAGCCGTTTCCCCAGAGGCAGTCTTTGGTCGAGCCTCCCTAACACTGACAGGGAGGAACTCTACTTTCATTTGGTTTTCCCGCAGAGAAACCCGCAAAGCAGCCGTGTCATGATCGCTCAGGGGTTCCTCTTCAAAAATAAAATCCCCCAAAGCGTAGACAATAGGTCGAGATTTATAGAGTTCAGCCCCCTGCAACTGTTGAGCATGATAGCCAACTACTAAGTCAGCACCGGCATCAATTGCGGATCTAGACAAATTAACCTGCTGTGCATTGGGCTCTGCTGCTAAGTCTCCGTACCAGCGATAATTCACAACTATCCAATCCACAGCCTCACGCAGAGCAGCAATATCTGCCACAATGTTGTCTCGCTCCTGAATATTCAGGCCAGCTCGATTTAGGGTCGCCGCATCATCACTATCCGGAGCGTAATTTAAGTAGGCAATGCGCTGACCTTTGACATCTAAAACTTCTGGACGACGGGCCTCCTGCTGATTACGACCGGCCCCCACTCGATAGATGCCAACACCGTCCAAAGTTTTTATGGTCTCTGTCAAACCATGGCTACCAAAATCCATTGTTTGGTCGCTAGTCAGCCCCACAATATCAATTCCCCCTTTGAGGAGGGCATCCGCCGCATCGGGACGAGAACGTTCAAAGTAATTTTCTTGCAGCGAGGTATCGGCACTGGCCAGGGAATTCCCGAGACCTACCATAGCCACATCAGCTTCTCGAAAAGCCTCTAGTTCACCCAAGACTTCTTCCACAGCATCGGGAGTTTGTAATGGGACATCACCCACGGGCACTTCTCCACCAAAAACCAGTGTAACCGTAGGATTTTCAGGGCTACTGCTGGGCTCATGGGACATCACAGCAACGGGTTCTAGAGCAGCGGAGACTGCCGGTCCTCGCATCGCGGAACGATAGGCAATCTCCTGAGTTTCTACGTCACTAAGGGGACGCCATCCACCTTCCTTGAAGGTAGGTAGAGACGGCGACTGCTTCTGAGCCACTTGGCCACGTTGGGAGAAAACAGCCTCAGTCACACAGCCCAGGATAAAGGCAGCAGCAGCGGAGCCAGTAACGACAATCGCCCTCATGTATTTGAACTGATGCTCAATAACGTCTTTAGGTGTAAGACGGCGGCGATTCATGCGGCGCTGAGTTGAGGTTTGAGTACTGTCAATATCGGTGGAACGAATTTGTACTAACGGAAAGGGAGCCACACTACGGTTAGGTCGCCGTCGTCGTTCTTGTAAATTCGTTTCACGAGGAATGAGGTAAGACGGAACTGTCTTCAGTGTCTCGCCACCGTAAGTGGTAGCGGTTATGGTTTCTGCTTGAGCATCGGAGACCTCGGGCGTCACGACCTGCTCAGTCACCGCAGGTTCAGGTGCCAAGGAAGGTGTTGTGACAGGGGCTGCTGCCGTGTCTTGGCTGGGCTGTTGAACAGTTGCACGTTGTTTACGCTGACTTAATTTCACCCGCTGCTGCCACAGAGGCTGATCGGTACCCACCAAACAACCGATCAAAGCAACACCCCGAATAACCTTCGACTCTAGCTGGCAAAGCCGATTACAGACAAATCGAATCAGTACATCCTTTTTGGGAGGACGCTCAAACTCTAGTAAAACTTGCAAATATCCTGAATACTGGTCGGTTTGAACCCGCGCATAAATAGACTGGGGCACCAACGGGTAGTTGAGCCACAAAGCTATGGACCGAAAATGCCCAGTAGCAGCTGATTGTCTTACCTGATTAATATCGACAGGGGTATTGACCATATTCCTCTAGCGCTCACAGGTATCAGAGTGTAGATGGACTACTAAATCCCCGAACTTGTGTGACAAAGTGTATCAAAGATGTCTACCTTGTCAACTGTATTCATACAGTTTTTGGCAAATACACGAAATTAATGAGATTTTGAACAAATTTTAAGTAGAGCTTAAATTTGTTCTTGGGGGTTAGGGACGTTTGAACCAGGGACCTCACCATTGGGTTGCAGATCTGGCTCAGTTTCGGTAGATGTACCTACAGGCAGTGGCACAGGCGCAGATTGGTTCATCGTCTGATACACTGCCTGCGAAATACGTCGGATCAATTCTTGAGCTCGACCATCATTTTCAGGGCGACGGACTAGGGCCGCGATCGCATACCGCTTGCCATTGGCAAGATCCATCAGAGCCACATCCCCGAGCACTTCACCAATATTGCCAGTTTTGTTATAGCTGATAGTGGTTTCACTCACGCCCGCAGGCAGTAGCTTCTTATTGTAGGTCCGCTGCAAAATATTCATCACCCGGTCGCGGGAGCGCAGGCTTAAAATATCCCCTTTATGAAGATGGGCAATCATTCGTACTAGATCTTGAGCACTGGTCGTGTTCGTGCCCTCTATATCTGGCAAGGGATTGCGCAGAATCGTCATCGTCAATCCCCAATCGGCAAACTGCTGATTGAGAACCTGGGGACCACCCAATAGATCGATCATCATATTGGTAGCGGTATTATCGCTATTGATGATCATTTGGGTGGCCACTTCCAATGCGGTATATCGGGTGCCTGGAGGCTGTCCTTGCATATCACCAGACCCACCAGCAATTTGGTTAGACTGCATAGCTAATGCTTGATCAACGGTGATGCGTCCCTCATCCACCGCCTTAAAAAAGGCAATCAGAATCGGTAGCTTTATAGTACTAGCTGCTGGCGTTTCGGCATTACCGGCCACCTCTACATAGTTGCCTGTATCTAGATCAAAGACATAGATTGTCGGCGTTAATTCAGGAATCAGTTCCTGTAACTCCTCCAACTTGGTTTTTAGAGCTGTCAGTTCCCGGGTAACTACCAGCACGTCATTGTCAGGAGCCGCTGTTACGGTAACTGCCGACTGAGTTTCAGCAGCGGTGCTCGTGGTTGACTGGTCATCAGCAGGTGTAAGTACTGACAGCACCGTACCCGCGATCGCAGCCACACCCAAACCAATAATCAGCAGTCTAATGCCGTAGACCAATGGTTTCGGCAACCTAGGTAATAAAGAAGCTTTAGGCTGAGGGGGCCAGGTAGACCGAGCGTTCCGACGAGTGCGGCGGACATGCCGTGACGGATCAACCATGTCACCGAACATGCCACCCGAGGCATTGGACCTGGCTCGTCTGGACGACCCTCGTGATCGGTCCGCTGGTCGCCCCAAGGAAGCCGACCGACGCTGCCGTCGCGGTCGACCAGTTCGACGTGATTTAGGATAAGGCTGCTGTGGATCCGTCATAGGTGAGAACACATGGCTAATCGTTACCCCAGCGTGAAAACTGATTGCATGGCTAGGGGGCGTTTGAATCAATTCCCTGATGTGTGGTAGCCCAGTCTATCTGCCGTAAGATACCGCGTAGCATAGCAACATCTTGAGTAGACAAGGCGGCACGATGGCCCAGTTGTCGAAACTTTCGCATACGACTAGGAGCTGTATGGGGATAAAGATAGCCGATTTTCAACAAAATCGACTCTAAATGGTGATAGTACCCATCAAGCTCGTCTAGGGTGGCAGCCACCACATTAGCTTGTTCACTCACGATTGGCTCAGGTGGTGTTTGCTGAGGTCGCTGCCCTACCCGAGATAACTCATAACAACAAATAGCAACCGCTTGAGCTAAGTTTAAAGACTCGTAGGTCGGATGGGTATCAATTTTAATAAACCGTTGAGCCTGCAGCATTTCATCATTGTTCAGGCCTCGATCTTCAGGCCCAAAGATCAGTGCGGTGGCTCCCGTTTCCAGCAGCCAAGGCAGGGCAACTTCGGGGGATTCAAGGGGTGTTTGCAAATCTCGACGGCGGGCTGTGGTTGCGATCGCACGCTGACACCCCACCAGAGCATCCGGCAATGTAGCCACTGTCTTCGATGACTCAATCAAGTCATAGGCATGGACCGCCATTTGCCTGGCATCGTCACTAAAAGGATCGCATTGGGGGTTGACCAAAACGAGTTGGGATAATCCAAAATTTTTCATCACCCGCGCTATTGACCCAATATTAAGTGGGCCAGCCGGTTCGACTAAGACAATGCTGAGATTGGGGAAAGGGGTGTCAGGGGACATGCGATCGCAAAAGCGCTAAATAGGCAGGCACCATAAGAAATGCCCTTTAGACTAGGTTCTGAGCATACCGTGCACCTTAGAAAACTACCAAAATGCCTCGTCAGCGTCGCAAGTCTGATTTACCTGAAAAAATATGTGCCGTTTGCCAGCGTTCTTTCACCTGGCGCAAAAAATGGGCCGATTGCTGGGATGAAGTGAAATATTGCTCGGATCGATGCCGTAAACGGCGTAATCAAATTTCCCACCCCGAAAACCATTAACCTCAGCGTTTTATCCTTACCGATGGCTCGTTTCGGAACGCATGGGACCCAAATAACGCATAAGGTATGGCGAAAACACCTCGTAAATCAGGGTCAGCGGTTTACCATGGTGCCAAAACAAATAATGACGGCCCCAAAACGGACCTTTTTGACCAAAGGCAGCTTCTAACGGTGGGCTCCAACCATAATAAATTCCTTGAATATCTCGATAAAGTTCGGTGCGCAAATTAGCCAGACTGGCCCAAATTGGTAGCGAACGGTTCTTCAGGTATTCATCCACATGGCTAGCTTCCCACCAGGATGTGGCATAGGCTAGCCGCTGCCCCGATGCTGTTCGTAACCACACCTGTCGCCTGAGACGAGGACCCGGTACATAGCTAATGATATCGGGGGCTCCATCATTGGCCATGCCCACTAAAGACATTTCAATGACATCAACCTCTGTGGGCTCTCGGGTCAACAGTTGTAGATGCCGCGTAGGAGAACCATCACCCAGCATCAGAATCTGCCACGCTGGTGATAGCTGATCGTGGGGCAATCCTTTCTTAACAACCGCCTCATCCCCTTGCCAGAGCATATCCAGAGAATACCAGCCAGTCGTTTTCTGAGCCTTGGGTGACGGTCCGAGCGTTGAAGTCAAAACTGTTTACAAAAATTCATGACTGTTTTCATGATATACGCTTGGCCTGAGCTGTGCAGCGGGTGATGATGGCTGACTTAGACAGGGGCATCAAACGTATTCAAACGCTTAGGGGTGCAGCTAAAACCACACCCCTAATACAAAAGAACTATACAGATCTAAAAACTAGACCAAATCTAGACCAAATAATTAATGCGGATGGCGAGAATCGAACTCGCATGGCATAAGCCACACGCCCCTCAAGCGTGCGTGTCTACCAATTCCACCACATCCGCAGAATACTGCTGAAGCAGCTTGCTGTTAAAAAAATGCATAACAGCATATAACAGTAAACCACAAACAGCCCCTTCAGTAACGAGATTTTCTCGACTCAATTTGCCCCATCTCTTCTGGGGAGAAATAGCCCACGTGGTACGATCAGCTTCCGTCATATGATGCACATAGATAAAAAGTTTCCTTAGGGTAGTGGCTGGCTGATGCGCTTTTCGAAAATCTTGATTGCGAACCGAGGTGAAATCGCGCTGCGAATTTTACGCACCTGTGAGGAAATGGGAATAGCTACAGTAGCTGTCCATTCCACTATTGATCGCCACGCTCTCCATGTACAGCTAGCCGATGAAGCTATCTGTATTGGCGAAGCACCCAGCAGTCGCAGCTATCTAAACGTTCCTAATATTATTGCTGCCGCCATGACAACGGGTGCCAGTGCTATCCACCCTGGCTATGGTTTCTTAGCAGAGAACGATCGCTTCGTTGATATTTGCGCTGACCATAAAATTGTATTTATTGGTCCCTCGGCAGCAGCAATGCGGGCGATGGGGGACAAATCCACCGCTAAGTCAACCATGCAACGGGTTAAGGTACCCACAGTTCCTGGCAGCAAAGGTCTATTAAACACCCCCGAAGACGCGATGACGTTAGCCGCAGACATCGGCTATCCCGTGATGGTCAAGGCCACGGCTGGTGGTGGCGGTCGCGGCATGCGCCTCGTGCGTCAAGCCGATGAGATGACGAAGTTATTTCTCTCTGCTCAAGGTGAAGCAGAGGCAGCCTTTGGTAACGGCGGCATCTATCTAGAAAAGTTTGTAGAAAATCCCCGCCACATCGAGTTTCAAATTTTGGCAGACAGCTACGGCAATGTGGTGCATCTGGGGGAGCGGGATTGCTCGATTCAGCGTCGCCACCAGAAATTACTCGAAGAAGCTCCTAGCCCTGCCCTCAGCCCAGATTTGCGGCAAAAAATGGGGAAAGCAGCGGTGAGGGCGGCTAAAGCCATCAATTATGTTGGGGCAGGCACCGTCGAGTTCTTGGTGGATAGCCAGGGAAATTTCTACTTTATGGAAATGAATACTCGTATTCAGGTAGAGCATCCTGTTACCGAAATGGTGACTGGCATCGACTTAATTGCTGAGCAAATCCGTGTTGCCCAGGGAGAACGCCTGTCATTTAAGCAAAATGACATCACCTTAAAGGGACATTCCATTGAATGTCGGATCAATGCGGAGGACCCTGATCATAATTTTCGCCCCAATCCCGGTCGCATTAGTGGCTACTTAGCCCCAGGTGGCCTCGGGGTACGAATGGATTCCCATGTATATACTGACTACGAGATTCCTCCTTACTATGATTCTCTCATTGGCAAATTAATTGTTTGGGGTCCCAATCGTACCACTGCCATTCAACGGATGAAACGGGCTTTGAGAGAATGTGCCATCACTGGCCTACCCACCACCATTGGTTTTCACCAGCAAGTATTGGAGCGTCCTGAATTTCTCAAAGGTGAGGTATACACCAACTTTGTTAACCAAATGATGGGCTAAGCTGGCTGTCCTCCGGAAAGAGAGAACCTTTTATGACTGATTATCCGGATCAGGTAAAAATCTTCCATCAAGCACTCTATCGCTTTCGAGGTGTCATGGAGGTGAATACGGGGTTAAAGCCCTTAAATAAGATTCCCCTGGAAGACTATGGGTTGCCAGGAAAAATGGGAGATTTACCCCATGCGCTGCTGCTCCGAACCCAAGGTGGTCTACCCAACGAAGCTTGGGCCAATACAGATGTTATTCTGTCTTATGACCGAGCTGGCTGGCTCACGTTAGAGTTTCTTGCCTGGTGGGTGAGAGAACAATCACGTAATGGTGAACAGATTCAAATGCGGCCCCAGGCTCTGTCACCATTGGTGGGTGAAGATATTCAGCTAGGGCAAACCCTCAAGTTTGTTATCGATCATTTTTGTTTGTTATCGAACAAAAATCCTGAAGATATGTTGGCATTGTTGGCTACCCATGGAAAGTCTCTTAATACTGCAATCAGCAACCACGTTGATATATTAGGAGATTTATTAGTAGAGGAACCCGTTGACCCAAACATCAGAGATCCAGAGCAATAGGTTCTAACTCTTTGATAGTGTTTCATCGCAGCTTAGGATAAGCTCAGATTGCGATCGCATTCATCAAAACAGCAGATACAGGGACAATAATCATGGGACAGGGTGAAACTCAGTGGCAGGTAGTGGCAGGTGGCGTGACTGCCCCAAAAGGATTTACTGCCGCCGGTATTAGTGCCGGCCTGAAGGCATCGGGTGCCCCTGATTTAGCCCTGATTGTTTCAGAGAATGATGCGATCGCAGCCGCAGTTTATACTCAATCCCACGTCAGAGCCGCCTGCGTAGATTACTGCCAACAACAATTAGACAGTCAGCCTTCAGCCCGCGCTATCTTCTGCAACTCAGGCCAGGCCAATGCCTGCACCGGTCAGCAAGGTTGGGAGGACGCCGTAACCATGGCCGAGGCAGCAGCCGAGGCTCTCAACACCAGCGCCGAGAAAGTACTGATCGCCTCAACAGGTGTCATTGGTCAACGCATCAAAATGGAGCCCCTGCTAGCCCATGTGCCAAAGTTAGTGGATCAACTTTCCGATCACGGAAACAATGCCGCTGCCCAAGCCATTGTGACCACAGATTTAGTCACTAAAACCTACGCCTTAGAAACCAAAATCAATGGCCGTCCGGTGAGGGTCGGCGGCATTGCCAAGGGCTCAGGCATGATCCATCCCAATATGGCAACCATGCTGTCCTTTATAACCTGTGATGCAACAGTTGCTCCTGGTCTCTGGCAAACCCTGTTAGCACGAGCAGTTGATCGGAGCTTTAACCAAATCACCGTCGATGGTGACACCAGTACCAACGATACCGTCATCGCCCTTGCCAATGGCCAATCCAAAACTCCAGCTATCACTCCAGGGCCAGATGCCGATCGGCTAGAAGCAATGCTGACAGAGCTATGCACCCATTTAGCCAAAAGCATTGCTCGCGATGGTGAGGGGGCCACATGTTTAATCGAAGTTCAAGTATCGGGCACTACTAGTGATCAAGACGCTCGACAAATTGCCCGTACCGTTGCCGGCTCCTCTTTGGTCAAATCAGCAATCTTTGGTCGTGACCCAAATTGGGGAAGAATAGCAGGGGCCGCTGGTCGAGCTGGTGTAACGTTAGATCAAAATCAATTGAAGATTAAACTAGGGGATTTTGTTCTGTTGAAGCAAGGCCAACCACAGGCATTTGATCATCCTGCAGCCCATGCCTACCTCAAACAATGCTCAGACCTCAGTTCGCAAGCACTGAAACAGCAAGACTTACATAGTCTAGATCAGGGGAATGATATGATCAGCACCGATGGTTTTCAGACCATTAAACGTCAGGAAATTACGGCTGAAGCCCTCGCCCATCCTGTACGCATTGAAATTAATGTCGGCAACGGAGCAGGCACTGGCAGCGCTTGGGGCTGTGACCTTAGCTACGACTACGTCAAGATCAATGCAGAGTACACGACGTAACTTTTCCAAAAATTCTCTCGTCAATTCCTTGTAACCTGAGTCATCACTTTAAAGACTTGTTATGGAATTGTGATAGCCCCTGATGATGCTTTTCCTATCATACTTCCATAGTCTCCTAAGTATTTAAAGCATGAACTAGCGTCTCAAACAACACCTCTAGTTCATCAGCCTGTAAATCTCTTAAGAGTAGTGCCGCGTCTGTAGCACCATTTCGTCACGGGCACTAATAGCCCAGCTGTTATGAGGATTTAACTTCAGAGAATGATTAAAGTCCTGTAAGGCCTCATCATAGTGACCCATCAATTTAAATGTAGTACCACGGGAAATCAACCACTGCCAACGTTTAGACTGATCGAATTTGACCAAATAACTAAAATCACTTACGGCGTTACCATAGTGACCCAAATCACGAAAAATAATCGCTCGATTAGCATAGGCCCATAAATTTTTAGGATCTAGATCAATCAACCGATCTAAATCAACTAAAGCTGCTCGAGTTTGTCCCAAATGCACATACGTTAAAGCACGATGCTTAAGCGCTTGCGGGTGATTAGGACTAAGGGCAAGCGCCCTCTCAAAATAACCTAGAGCTTCTTGATGAACCTGCCGTCTAGCTAATGCTAAACCTGCATCCACAAGTTGTTCAGGCGTTTGAATAGTAGACATCGCCACATCAGTTGTTACCCTGGAACGGCGATGAGCGCGGCGTCTGTTGGAGTTTTGATTAAAAGGCGGGAACATTCGAGGACATGCTCATCATGATCGATTAAACCTATTCTGGCAAAAACACCTAACTTCTTATATAAAAAAGTAAGAATACCCAGAAGATTTCAGGATAGCTTCAAGAAGATTAAAGTTCTTCCTAAGTAGCTAAACCCTAAATACAATAGGGCTTTCAAATACGCACAGCAATTTTGACAACAATCACTAATAGTTGTGACAACAGTCACAGTAGTGTATCAGGAAGATTTTTTTGAGCGATTAAACTTTTCTTATACTCACAGTTATCCAACTAATGTGAACAGATCAAGATGAATCAAGCCGTCCATAGCATTCAGTCTATCTATGAAGCCATTAACCATCGAGATGTTTCTCAAGCAGTAGCCTTGATCGATGACCAATGCTGTTACGAAGACCTGAACTTTTCAGCCACGTTTATGGGCAAAGCAGCAGTCCAAGGGTTATTTACTGAGTCATGCCAGGCCGTACCAGCGGATTTACAGTTTGTGATCGATGATATGGCCGGAGACGATTTAGCAGTTGGGGTCACCTGGCATGTCGAATTGGACGGGATCGCCTTCCCCAATGGGCGCGGTGTCAGCTTCTATCGCTTTTCCCCAAATAGTGGCAAACTCATTTTTGCCCGTGACTGCGTCGAACCAGCTCTAAAACCTGGCAAAGCTGCGTTTGCTATTATCCGCTTGGTTACGCCTTTAGTGCGCTATTGGTTAGGACGTCAAAACGTTCATTGAGCCCTGACAAATTCGACTATGCCTTCTTCTTCATCCTCCCCTGAATCCACATTACCCACCTCGAAACAAGAATCAGTCAGTCTATGTAGACTATTGTGGGTAGCCACCATTGTGTATGTGGGTCTACTCCTGCTATCACCCCCCAACTGGTTACCCGGGGAACCCATCTGGGCTATTCAGCCAGATACTATCCAAGAAATTACTAACGAATCACTTAATTTCTTTTTTATTCTTCCACTTTTAAATCTTGCAGGTGTTAGTTACTTACAAGCGCCGATGGTCAATCCAGCTGCGCAAGTTTTTTTTAACCTGGCAGAAGCCTGGATCTTTATGTTTCTGCCTCTGATGATGATGGATGAGCGTAGTCAGCACCTACCAAAATTAATGGTCTGGGGACTGGCAATGTTTTTCACCAATGTGTTTTTAATGCCTTATATGGCTCTACGCCTCCAGCAGCCAGTACCTGAGACTACACTCGAACCAACCAAAGGCATCCTTGTTCGCTTTTTCGGAGCATTAGGCCTAACAGTGGGTAATCTGGCCATTATCTGGTTTTGCCTTAACCGACCTGAATTAGGTGGCGCATTAAGTCGCTTTAGTTATTTGGGAGAGCAAATTACCCATAACCGAGTCACTCTGGCCTTTGTCGTAGATATAGCACTGTTTTGGGTATTTCAGAGCTGGCTGATGGGGGCTGTTATGCCTGTGGGGGGGCGGCTAAGAGGATTACGATTTATTCCATTCTGGGGCTTAGCAATCTGGTTATTGGTGTGATTGCCCCCCATGTCCAGAAAGGGACATGCCTCCATGCCTGGATATTCAGTGATTTCGCTCACCACTGAATAACTATCGATATCACTGGGAGTTATCACCTACGTCACCGGCATAGGCTAGTAATATCACAGGTTTTGAGCCACGAAATCACATCAAGGATGCCTTATCTGGGAGATTATTAAATCAATCCAATAAACGGATTTAATCCAAAATTGGAGTTCCTGAAAAGCGACACACAGTAATTACTGGCAATCTGCTGTACGCACTGTGCTCCTTGCATTGGGATCTTGCCTGGGCTAAGCCCTTGACAAATTCTCCTCACACTGTTTCCTTCACACAGATCAAGAACATTTGCTCTTCTAGTGATCCTAGGGGAGCTTTTTTTTAGACAAACACCTATCGTTTGGCGCACTTTATCGTTGGGTACCCATAGTTCACAACATCAGTTATTGCTGAAAGCTATCAATAGCAACCGCTGTGTGCGCAGCAAGTTCTTGAAGGTATTCAGCAGTTTGCTATAGGTCAGGATTCAAGCAAATCATAAAGATTTGCAATCTCCACTACAAATCGATCTAAGCTAATCAGAATAGGGTTTTGAAGCGAGGGTCAACAGCGTCCTAATGAGTATCAAGTTAGCTGCTAGAGTGCAGCAAGTCACACCTTCGATGACCTTGGCAATTTCTGCTAGGGCAAAAGCAATGAAGGCTGAAGGGCTGGATATTTGTAGCTTCAGCGCTGGTGAACCTGATTTTGATACTCCAGAGCATATACGTGAGGCAGCCAAACGTGCACTAGATGAGGGAAAGACACGTTATGGTCCCGCAGCTGGTGAGCCTCGTCTGAGAAGTGCGATCGCAACTAAACTACGCAACAAAAACAAGTTAGCTTACAACGCCGAAAATATCATCGTTACCAACGGCGGCAAACATTCTTTGTACGCACTGATGATGATCACCATTGAGGCGGGGGATGAAGTCTTAATCCCAGCGCCCTACTGGGTAAGCTATCCAGAAATAGTCAAACTGGCTGGCGGCACACCTGTGATTATGCCTACCACAGCGGAAAGCGGCTATAAAATCACCCCAAAACAGCTGCAACAGGCCATCACCCCCAAAACCAAATTTCTTATTTTCAACTCCCCATCTAACCCAACGGGAATGGTTTATAGCCCTGAAGAGGTTCGAGCCTTAGCCGACGTGGTGGTGGCTAATGATATCTGGGTAGTGGCCGACGAAATCTACGAAAAGATTCTCTATGATGGGGCTCAACACCTTAGTATTGGCGCGGTTAGCGAGGCTATGTTTAAACGCACCATTGTCAGTAACGGGTTTGCTAAAGCCTATGCCATGACAGGTTGGCGGCTCGGGTATTTGGCCGGTCCTGTGGAACTGATCAAGGCGGCCAATACGCTGCAAAGCCAAAGCACATCAAATGTGTGCACGTTTGCTCAGTATGGTGCGATCTCAGCCCTAGAATCCTCCCAGGATTGTGTCGAAACCATGCGTCAGGCTTTTGCGAAACGACGTACCGCCATTGTTAATTTAGTCAATTCAATTCCTGGGCTCAACTGCGTTATTCCGAATGGTGCATTTTATCTGTTCATCAATATCAGCAAAACCGGTTTGACGTCCCTAGATTTTTGTAACCGACTGCTGGATGAAAAATATGTTGCAGCTGTTCCAGGGGTTGCTTTTGGTGCCGACAGTGGCATTCGAGTCTCCTATGCCACTGACATGGCCACCATTGAGCAGGGTATGGAAAGACTCAATGTTTTTGTACAACAACTCACCTAAGCGATATAAAGCCCATATCTAGCCCAATATTGGGCTAGATATGGGCTTTATAGAGTAGAGAATGAACCTGGCCATATCCTCTGATATTGCTGGCACAACAGCAACTGTAAAACTGATGCTATGCCAATATCAATGGGCTGAGCCATCAAGAGATGATGGTAGTGTATACCTATAACAACGATTGGAGAACTCGCTAAAATAGCCTGCGTGCATCCAATAGGAGTAAATGTGCTTGGCAGATAAATATAGCTTGGCGCATATAGTCCACAACATCAGTTATTGCTGAAACCTATAACTAGCAACAGCTAAACTAGCAACAGCTATGTACACAGCAAACGGCTGAATGCATTCAGCCGTTTGCTATACCAAGCAGAAACCCTTTAGCCCTTGAGACAACAAATTGTTGTCAATCTCAAGCTTGCTATGAATGTTCTACATGAATGCCTGGGGCTTTCCCGGAGAATTGTTGTTGTTTTGCGTCAAGGCTTCATACTCGAATCACTAGAATTGTTGAAGTATGGCACGATAGCCTTGAATATAGAAGATTTTTCAAGCCTCTGAAGATTGTCGAAGGCATATCGGTCAATCTTGGCAGTTTTGCATATCTAAAAGGATTTATTTTGGAAATTCCGGACAAGAAAGAGTTTGGTGGTAAATCCATTCTTTAAAGTGTTTTTTGGTTGGGATAACTATTTTGGGGTGGTGCCAGGGAGCGGGGAATTGCGCCAATGCCTAATTTGCATCTCGTTTGTCCCGAAGGCCGTCACCAATAAAATTAAGGCTCAAAACCGTCAGAAAAGTTGCTGCTCCTGGAAAAATTGCCATGTGGGGAGCACTGTGGTGCCATTCTGGGGTCCCAGGGCAGGCCACAGCATCACCAAACAGATAAATCACCAGCAGGGACAGGGGTAGCTGAGGAAGGGATAGAAATAGATCGGTAAAGCGCATCAGGATTACACCGATCAGGCCACCGTAGAAACCTGCGATCGCACCAATTAATGGGCCAATACTTACCGCCATCGCCATCAATAAAACGAAACCTAACGGAATAAAAGCACCGGCACCTGAACACTTCTCAACAGTTGAACCGTGGTACTACCAATGACAAGATGGCGAATGCGGTTGTGGCCATAGGCACCCATTAATAACAGGCTAATTTTATTTTGTTCAATATAGCTACCAATTACTTTTTCAGGATCGCCACTGAGGAGTTGGGTCGTTGCCGTCAGCCCAGCCTGTTGCAACGTCTGTTGGGCATCCGCTAGCCCTTGTGATTTAGCAGCATCAGAGTCCGCCTTAGCCACCGTCAGCAGATGAATCTCAATATCCTTAAACCCTGCGGCGCTATCCACCAGGAAATTCAACACACGCTTACCCGTAGGGCTTCCGTCGTAGGCCAGCAGCAGTCGCTCAATTGGAGCAAAGGTTTGGGGTGTGACCAGGCAGGGCTTAGTGCTGCTGCGCACAATGCGATCAAGATTGGCCCCCAAATGCCCTGACGCAAACTCCGCCGCCTCACCCCGCTTGCCCAGCACCACCATGTCAGCCTCGGCCTCAAAGTCATGGAAGCAGTCCACCAAAAAACCAGTTGGGTTGATCAGCTCCACCTCTTTAAGACCTTCAGTCTTCAGCACCTCGTCGGCGTTTTGCAGAATTAACCGCGCTCGCTGGTTATTAAGTTTGGCCCTTTCATGCTCCAGGTTAACCAAATCGTTTAGCAGTTGATCCGATGCCCCCAGACCGATACTGCCGGTAAAATTGCCCGTAGAAACGACCTTTTGACTACGAATATCGGTGACAAAGAGCACCTTCGTCTGAGCCTGAAACTTGCGAGCAAACCAGGCACCATATCGATAGATGCTGTCCGCAAAAGCAGACCCATCGGAGCACAGAAGAATCGTTTTCATGCGTTGTATTTTCTTGAAAGGATGAAGTCTGGGAAAGCGCAGCGATGCTAGTAGTTTATCAGGATGCAATTTTACGGTGGAGGGCCATCCTATAGGGACATTCCCTGGAACGCCCTACAGGATTTTTTGGATTCTCTAAAATCTACGTCCGCCCGCTGGTGACCAGTTCTTCATCAGTGGCGAGACGGTTGAGCAGCGTGGCACTAGCTTTATTGAGGCCCTCCACAGTCACCTCCACACCTTTACGGCGAAACTTTTGCACGGTTTTATCCAGCACTTCCACAGCCCCTTGGTCCCACAGTTGGGCATCGCTAAGGTCAATGGTGACTTGTTCAACGGGTTCAGCAAAATTAAAGGATGCCGAAAACTCATCCCGAGACAGGAAGAAAATCTGTCCAGACACCTTGTAAGTACAGTGAGCCCCGTCTTCACTGAGCACCTTATCGACAAATACCAGCTTGGCAACTTTACGGGAGAAAAACACCGTACTCATGACAATGCCCGTCGCCACACCCAGGGCAAAGTTGCGGGTGACAATAATCATAACCATCGTGGTCAGCATGACGGCGACTTCACTGCGGGGAACACGGCGCATATTTGTAAACGAAGACCAGCGAAAGGTGCCGATGGAAACCATGATCATGACGGCCACCAGGGCAGCCATGGGCATCTGTCTCACCCAATCTTGTAAAAACAAAATGGCAATTAGCAAAAATACCCCAGCCGACAGGGTGGATAGACGGCCCCGGCCCCCGGACTGAACGTTGATCACTGACTGGCCAATCATGCCGCACCCAGCCATGCCACCAAAGAAGGCAGTGACCATATTGGCCACCCCCTGTCCTTTGGCTTCCTGATTTTTGTCGCTGGGGGTATCGGTGAAATCATCCACCAGCGAGGCGGTGAGAAAGGAGGCCAGCAATCCCACAATCGCCAGCGTCAGAGAGTAGGGCAGAATTATTTGCAGAGTTTCTAGGGTGAAGGGTACCTGGGGTAAAGCAAACCCAGGCGGTGCAGTGGGCAGTTCACCCATATCACCGACGGTGGGGACGTCTAAGCGGAGCGCGATCGCAGCAATGGTCATCACCGCCAGGGCTACTAGGGGTGAGGGCACCACCTTAGTAAAGCGGGGCAAAATATAGATGATCCCCAAGGACAGTAGGGTAAGCACATAGACCATGGACGGCACATCAGTCAGCTGGGGCAGCTGGGCTAAAAAGAGCAGCACAGCCAGGGCATTGATGTAGCCAATCATCACCGCTCTGGGCACAAATTTCATTTGACGACCCAGTTTGAGCACCCCAAATATCACCTGAAAAATGCCGGTCAAAAAGGTAGCTGCCAGCAGGTATTGCAGCCCATGATCTTTAACCAGGTCCACCATCAACAGAGCCATGGCCCCAGTAGCCGCCGAGATAGAGGCTGGCCGGCCACCCAGGAAAGCCGTAATCACCGCAATCAGAAACGAGGCATACAGACCCACCTTCGGGTCTACCCCAGCGATGATGGAAAAGGAAATCGCCTCAGGAATCAGCGCCAGCCCCACCAAGGCACCTGCTAAAAGGTCAT
Organism: Adonisia turfae CCMR0081; assembly: GCF_011009555.1. Classification (GTDB taxonomy): domain Bacteria; phylum Cyanobacteriota; class Cyanobacteriia; order Phormidesmidales; family Phormidesmidaceae; genus Leptothoe; species Leptothoe turfae. Next base: position 1,055,547 of record NZ_QXHD01000004.1, read on the forward strand.
CCTTTGGGTTGAGCAACCACTCCCGTTTAAGGGCGCGCAAATTTAGGGACCGAACGTTGAGATTCCGAGTATTCAAGGGAGCTCCTTATGCCTGAAAAACCTTGGTGAGTAGGACACCACCCAGTCAATATCACCAGCCCGCAGCAGGCGAGACACGTAAAACGCTCAAACCCACGCAGCAGGTCAGAGTCTTTTTGAGAATTGCAGCAACCTGTTCAAAGACTAGAGCCAGTTGAAACGATATGGCAGGGGTCAGAAAACTACAACCTCATTTTTGGCACTCAGCTAGGACGACCAACGAAGAACACCACAGGTCATGAGTACATTTACTTAACATTTCTTTAGCTACTCCTATCTAAGGGCAATTTGGCAGCAGTGTCTAGGGGGCAACTAAAAAGAGCCGATGAAGACAGCTGTAAGCAAAATGGTAGGGTGGGCAATGCCTATCATTCTTGAACACCCATCGACCGGCAATGGCCAAACAACGCTTGGACGTATACCTAGTTGAGCAAGGACTGTGCGACTCACGCCAGCAGGCTCAGCGCTGTATTCGAGCAGGGGAGGTCAAGGTGAATGAGGCAGTGATTGATAAGCCGGGGACAACCATCAAGGATAATGCGGTGGTGGTGCTGAAGCAGAAGTCGCCCTATGTATCGCGGGGTGGTGAGAAGCTGGCGAAAGCGCTTAAGGAGTTTGGGGTGGAGGTGTGCGATCGCATTTGTCTGGACGGCGGCATCTCCACGGGCGGCTTTACTGACTGCCTACTACAAAATGGAGCAAGACAGGTCTACGGCATCGACGTGGGTTATGGCCAGGTCGCCTGGAAAATTCGCCAGGATCCACGAGTTGTGCTGCGAGAGCGCACCAACCTACGTCATCTCACACCTGAAGAATTATACAAAGACAACACCCAACGTCCCGACCTGGGGGTAATAGACGTGTCCTTCATTTCTCTCACCAAAGTTCTTCCCGCGTTTTGGGATCTGATGACAGGGGCAAGAGAATCTGTTTTGTTAGTAAAACCTCAATTTGAAGTCGGAAGAGAGAAAATTGGGAAAAAGGGTGTGGTAAGAGAGCCCAAAGATCACGCAGAAGCTATCTGGCAGGTATACGTGGCTGCGCAACGACTGGGATGGAAAGCGCAAGGTCTCACTTGGTCACCTATTCGTGGGCCAGCAGGCAATACTGAGTACTTGTTATGGCTGGTGGCGGACGCTGAAGATATGGGATTAAGCGAGGATGCGACCCTAAAGGTGACTCAGACCGCATGCAATTCGTTCACCATTGACTAGAGTTACAATAGGCCCATACAGAAATCTGCCAAAGTTACTATGGTTGCTTGATTTGAGCAGCATCTAAGCATCGATGATTATCTGCGGCTGTATATTTCTAATATGAATACACGTGTAGAGGCGCGGAATCGCTTTTTTATCCGGATGTGATGGTTACCTGTGATCCACATGACCAGAAAACGTCCACATACCAATGATTTCCAAAACTGATCGTCGAGGTGTTGTCTAAATCAACAGAAGCATTTGACCGGGAAGACAAGTTTGCAACCTATCAAACTTTAGAGAGTTTGCAAGAATATGTATTGTTCAACCGTTACAACAACAGCTACGACACTTGCCATTTAGCATGAATGTTTTTTGAAACTTAGATGAAACTTTTTTCATTTAACACTAAATTACTTACAGTCAAAGGATTCGAGATTTAGGCCACTTCTCTTTTAAGATACGTCAGCTATCATAAGCGCGCCATTTAGATTAGGATCGGTGTTAAACAGTCTTAAGTAAGGCATTTTTATGGCCTGGCGCTGGCATAGACTTCTTTCTAGTGTGCGAACTCAGATTATTTTCTGGCTTGCAGCATTAATTTCTCTGTCAATTGTGATATCGATAGTCACCATTAGACAAATATTATCAGCACAGATGTTGGAGCGCATTCATCGCTCACTCGATCAAGAAATTGAAGAAATTCAACGCCTTGTTGATGGCAGAGATCCATTGACCGGAAAACCCTTCGGAGACGATGTAGCGGCTATTTTTGACGTATTTTTGTCACGTAACGTCCCTGAAAATGATGAATACCTGATCGCTTTTCTGAATGGAGAATTGTACAAATCTAGCCCCATTGCATTACCAGAAAATCTACAAGAGAATGATGCATTTCTCACCTCTATTGCACAGTTAGAGAGCCCCCATCACAATCGAAACCTCGATACATCAGGCAACATCATTTATTCGGCTCATCCCATTCAACCTCCCGGCAACAATCGAGGTGTCTTTATTGTTGCTTACTCTCGCAAGAACTTGCAATCAGAAATTGATCAGGCTGTTTTAGTCGCTACTTGGGTGATTGGTATCGTCTTTTTAATCGCCCTTGTTTTAGCTTGGGGTGTCATTGGACGAGTGGTTTCACCACTAAAACTGTTGACTGAGACAGCCCGTTCTATCCACGATTTAGACCATACTCCCAAACATTCTATCCCTGTAAAAGGTCCCGATGAAATTTCTGAGCTGACCATAACCTTCAACAAGATGCTGGATAGGCTCCATGCCTCATTTGCCAGCCAGCGAGAGTTCATTAATGATGCCAGTCACGAATTTCAGACACCCATCACTGTGATTCGGGGCCATCTTGAAGTACTAGGTCAGTCTCTAGGTCAACATGACGACACCCTAGATTTGTTAAAGGATGAGCTCAACCGCATGAGTCGTCTGGTCGACGATCTATTATTACTAGCCCGCGCCGAGCGGCCTGACTTTTTGAACCTGGAGCTCGTTGATGTTCATCGGCTGACTGAAGAATTGTTCGCTAAAGCTCAAGCCTTAGCAGCGCGCAACTGGCAGCTCACATCAAAAGCGTCGATTCGCATTGTGGGCGATCGCTATCGGATTATCCAGGCAGTCATGAATCTGCTGCAAAACGCAGCGGAGCATACCGATGAAATGGGCATGATTACCCTCAGCTCTAAACGAGTACCCACAGGGGTGTGTTTTACAGTCTGTGACACAGGCACAGGTATTTCACCTGAGCATCAAGAACGCGTCATGCAACGCTTTTCTCGTGTTGAAACCACTCGATCCAAGTCCAAAGGAGCTGGATTAGGGCTCTCGATTGTTAAAGCCATTGCCGAAGCCCACGGTGGACATGTAGCTCTCTCTAGCAAACTGGGGCAGGGCTGCCAATTCAACATCATTTTCCCCTTAGACCCTCCTTACGAAGCTAAAACACCATGACTCGAATCTTGATTGCTGAAGATGAGCCCCGTATTGCAGCCTTTCTGGCAAAAGCACTACAGGCCCATGGATTTGTTACTCTGGTTGCCGAAACAGGTCAACAAGCCATTGACCTGGCTTGTGACAACCCAACTGAACTATTAATTTTGGATTTGGGTTTACCCGAAAAACGGGGAATTCAAGTAATTGAGGAGCTAAGAGGACGGGGAGCACAGTTTCCCATCATTGTGCTTACCGTTATTCAAGATGTGCAGGATAAAGTGACTGCGCTCGAAGCTGGAGCCGATGATTATGTAACCAAACCGTTTTCACCCCAGGAGTTAATTGCTCGTATTCGAGTGCAGTTACGCAATCAGCGGTTACCCGCCCCTTCTGAAATGCTAATCTTACGTGTAGGTCACCTGACGTTGGATTTACGTCAGCGCACCGCTCGATACCACAACAAAGCTGTTGAGCTATCGACGCGTGAGTTTACTCTTCTGGAAATGTTGGCACAACAACCTGATCGAGTTTGGAGTCGCCAAGAATTACTCAATCAGGTCTGGGGATATGATTATGATCCCGGCTCTAACATTGTTGATGTTTACGTAGGTCACCTGCGCCGCAAGCTGGGCAAGGGTCTTATTAAAACGGTACGGGGGGCGGGCTACCGATTACAATCGGACGCTAGCCATCCAACACCGTTCTAGGGTCAGCCACTCAAACTATGGCCATTGTGAGACACTGAACGTACGCCAGCGAACCTGTCGCGCACGTTCACGGTTAATATCAGTCACTAGCTATTGTTATTCCAACAGCTCCCCCGTTTCCTGTAGCTGGTGCAAACGCTGATATAGACCGCCTTGGGTCAATAGCTCATCGTGACTGCCAACCTCACTAATGCTGCCCTGGTCTAGCACCACAATCTGGTCGGCCTCACGAACGGTGCTCAGCCGGTGGGCAATAATGATCAGCGTACGGGTCCCAAATAGCGATCGCATCGCCACCTGAATCGCCCGTTCCGACTCATAATCCAAACTAGACGTGGCCTCATCAAACACCAGCACATCAGGATCCATAATCAACGCCCGCGCAATCCCAATGCGCTGACGCTGACCACCAGAAAGCCTGACACCGCGTTCACCCACAGTGGTCAGATAGCCATGGGGCATCTGCTGGATGAACGCATGGGCCTGGGCAATTTTGCAAGCGGCCTGCACCTGCTCCACAGTGGCGTCTGGATTACCATAGAGGAGATTTTCCATCAGGGTACCGTTGAAAACGTCGACCTCCTGGTGAACAATCGCCAGCCGCCGTCGATAGCCGGTAATGTCCAAACGACGCAGGTCTTGACCATCCATTAAAATGGCCCCATTGTTGGGCTCAAAATAACGGAAGAGTAGCTTTACCAACGTCGATTTACCTGAGCCTGATCGACCAACTAATGCCACCGTCTGACGGGGTTGAATCAACAGCTCAATATTGTTGAGCACAGGCTTATCAGGTACATAACCAAAGGTGAGCTGATGAAAATGCACCTTGCCCGTAAACCGATAGTCAGGCACATCATCGGTCAGCTGACCTGCATCCATCCCCGGTGGCAGCGCAACAAACTCCTGAAACCGAGCCATAGCACCATACCGGCGGACAAACATTTCCGCCAGGTTACAGATAGGATCCACCTCGGCGTACGCCATACTGGACAGGGTAAGAATAGTCACAAAGTGCCCCAGGGAAATACTCCCCCGCATAGTGGCCCAAAGCGTTAGGGCGAGAACAGCAAAGGTACAAGTCTGCACAATAGTGCGCTGAAGGGCACTGAGCTTGACGTAACCCAAATGGATGCGGTAGTCGACCACCTTAAATTCTCGGTCCAAACGTTGCTGCTGACGTTTAAGCTCTCGACGTTCTGCTGCGAATGCCTTGACCGTTTTGATATTGGTGATAATCTCCGAGGTACGACTCTCGGTATTTTCTATGTATTTATCAATTTTCTCCTCTTGATAAGACAAGCCCACGAGCCGCGAGAAACTATAGCCAATAATCAATAAAAAGGAACACAGAACAACCAGAGCAATCGGCCAATCAATACAGGCAATCACCACAAAAATGCCTAACACCCGAAAAATCTTAGGAATAAACTGGCCAACAATTTCCGGGTAGGTCCATGTGTAATTAGCCAACCCCTTAGCCACTCGCGCAGCAATGCGGCCAGGGTTGTTTTCATCGTAAAATTCCAGTGGCAGCGTTAGAATTTTCTCTAGAGAGCGCTGTGACTTATCCCGTCGGGCACGCAAAGCCGTATCCCAATTAAACCAGGGGCCAATCCAGGGCTGAATTGGGGCACGACCAACGGAAAGTAGCCCCACCAACCCCAACAAAACCAGCAGAGAAAAGGTAGGGCTTATGGGTTGTTGCAACAACCGACCCATAATGGCAATAAAACGCTCTAACGGCCTATCAAGAGGCTGCTGAGAGAGAATATTGAGAATTTGGCCAATGGCATAGGGCACAAAGAGATCCAGAATTTCAAAGGCCCCCATAGCAGCGGCATTAAACGCTGTAATCAGCCAATATTGGCGGTAGTACTGAAGGATAGTGAATAGCTTACCCACGGGATGCCTCCTGATGTCATCCGCGAAATGACCTTGTATTACAAACAGACTACAATCGTACTTCGCGATTTAAGAATCGACAAGATGATCAAACGGTTGATCAAAATAGACCGGGCTAGAGGTCGTCACAGACCAGCCTCTAACCACGGTCTCTACTTGTATCTTAGTATTTCTACAGAAAACAGTTAGTACGGGGACGTAGCTTCCTCACTTAGGCGTTCTAGCGCCAGCATTTGGTCAGTTTGAATGGAAATTTGCAAATCAGAAAGAGATTGTAGCTGTTCTTGAATGGATTCAGCTTTTTTCTGGGCATCACGGCGTTTATAGAGGGCTGCGCGCGCTAGATCTTCACGCCCTCTGCCCAGGGCTGCCTCAGCCACTCGTTTCCACTGAGCGCTATCGGCTTGGGCTTGTTCGTAGTCGGGAAGGAGAGTATGAGTTGCGATCGCAATATTCCCCAAGGCCTTTTCAAACAAATCTAAAATCGCCTGCGGGCTTTCTTGCTGAGCGGCTTGTCGAGTTAGCCCACTGGGTACCTTCAGCTGATCCAATCGCAGACCAAATTCATTGAGCTGAGGGCTCACATTGTCGCCATGTTTACACCAATTGGCAAAATGCTCACAGTTATTAAAAAACAGATTGTAACGCTGCTCTCCAAGACGACTTTCAGCGCGACTAATCACCACATCTGGAATAAATGATACGGGCGGGTTGAGCGTAAACACCGGGTTACCCCGAGTAAACGCATCAATACTGGTACGTGTGACGGTCGCCGTACCCACCTTGCGATAGTGAATAATGGTTCCATCACCACAATGAATACCGTGATGCTGGTAAGGAATGCCCATCACATCCCGCATCACATAGACCTGATCACCTCTTTCCATAGGCAAGTTAGTTAAGAAAGACCGTCATTATCTACAGAATTTGAAGTTCAAGTTTTACCACCGGACGGCGATGTCCTATCACGAATGTCAGTTTTGACAACATCCAGATCAGTCCTCACAGGTTGATCCGATGCACCTTGACCAAATTGGTGATGTTTGCGGCGAGCCAATAACTCCTTAATAGAAGCAACCGAAGATTTTTCAGGCTGATCAATAGTGATTTGTAGATTGGGCCCAGATCGTGCCAACCTGACCACTAGACCATTTTCTGCCGTTACATTTTGAATGCGCTTGCCATCCAGATAGGTTCCATTAGTACCTATGCTCTGGATTGCCCAACCAGCAACCCCTCTATGTATCTCTAGATGATGTCGAGACACAACAGCACTGTAAAGAACAACATCATTATCAGTAGAACGGCCAATGCGAATGACGTCTTGCTCCTCAAAGGACCAGTTCTGTATGGGGGTTTTATTGAGCGGGTGAAGTAACGATAAGGTAATCACGTTAATACATCGAAGGGCAATGTAACACAAATGACAGGGCAAAAGCAGCAACTAAACTAGGAACTCGATACCTTTGCTAATTCTCATGCGAGTTGAAAAATAAAGCTCACCTTATCACCTTTTCCAAGGGCAATGCGATCGCCAGGGCGCAAACGATGACGATTGCCTACAGCAAGCGGTAGATTATTAATGTACGTACCATTGGAACTGCCAACATCCTCAATATAGTAGACATCGCCCTCAATACGGATATTGGCATGAACACGAGACACAATTTCCGATTCTGGAAAACCCGATACATCTAAATCTGGTGGGATGCGATCGTTGGGTTTACCCATGTGAATCAGATCTAAACCGAGCGGCAGCTCCAAAATCGTATCGGTTTGAATATGTAGCAACCTGGCAGTCTGGATCTGGATCTGTGTTTGGGGAGTTGTCACACTCGCCATTGGCTGTGTAGTTGGCGGTTCGCTAACAATGTCAACAGCTGTTGGAATAGTTTCTGGAACTGGATCCGCAGGCAGCGGCGGTGGTGGAGCCACAGATAAGGGATCTGGTGGTACCAGGGGATCAGGCTCAATCAAATCTGACGATGACCCAACCGGTAAGGGAGTCGGTGGGTCATCTGTGGAAACCGGTTCAGCCGGTGCTGAAGGCTCCGCCACTGGCACAGCCTGATTAGCTAGGCTATGACCGCATTGACCGCAAAAACTCGCATCTGCCTGAACCGTTGCTCCACAATTTGAGCATGTGAGCAATTCTGGGAGTGGCGTGTAACATGCTTCACACTGAGAAGCTCCTTCTGGGTTTTGGTAGTTACAATTTGGGCAAATAATCATAGCGGTCTGGTTTGCGCTCTAGCCATGTATAAACTACACGGTTTCGACGATTTTCTGATGATGCTTTGGTAGAAATATAGGCAATCTTTGCCTTTGCTCCGTATTCTTAGTTTAGATAAGCTTTCAGGAGACAGAGGGGCATTCCCCCTGGAGGTAATACACATCCAGGGCAGGACCAGCAGTTTAATGCAATGTGCGCTCTATCGATGCAGGTAATCCTGCGCTCGCATCTTGATCCAATAGCCATCTCAGCTCACCCGTTGGCGAAACCAACCGAGCAGGATAGGTAGCGCTATTGGCAGTGGGCGCAAACACCTGAGATAAGGCTGTTTGCTTGTTAGCACCAGCCACTAAAAACATCACATGGCGAGCCTGATTAATCACGGGCGCAGTCAATGTAATTCTGGGTTGATCGGCTTTTTGGCCCACGGTTACCCAGCGTTCAGTTTCATTCAAAGCCTCTGTATGGGGAAACAGCGAGGCTGTGTGACCATCGTCGCCCATGCCCAATAAGATGATGTCAAAGGCGGGAATTTCAGTAGTATCAAAACTTGTCGCTAACGCCTGCTGGTATTGGTCGGCACTACTGTTAGGGGAATCCGTCTCTGTCGGCACTGTAAAAATATTCTCAGCAGGAATCGCCACGTGGTTCAGCCAAGCTTCGTAGGTCATCTTGGCATTGCTATCGGCATGGGTGGCTGGCACATAACGCTCATCCCCCCAGTAAATATAGAGCTGTTCCCAGGGCAAATCGGTTTGGGCCAGGGCCTGGTACAAGGGCTTGGGTGTACTGCCCCCTGACAGAGCAATTGAGCAGCGGCCACGGGTTGCGATCGCATCACGAATCAGCTCTATCACCTGGTCAGTCGCTGCCGCCACAAGCGCAGCCTTATCAACGTATACATGAACCTGAGGCATGGCCAAAGAGGATGGAGCGACAGTCATAGGTCGTCAGAATTAAAACTCATTTCCCTGAACGCTAACTCAGCTTATGGGGAGTCTTCGCTACTCTTAATAGACTTTGTATTATTCTGAGCAGTCGTACCACTAACCAAGATGTGCCCCTAAGAGTGACAACGCCCAACTTGGACTTGAGTAGGTCTAATACATCGCTCACTGAGGTCCTACCATCAGAGTTAACCATGCCGGGAGAGACATAGGTAGTGAGTTTAATTTCTGTTGTTTTGCCTTGCCTCAATGAAATCAGACATGGCTATTTGCCACGCATTCTGGATAACCTCGCTCAGCAATCTGGGGAGAAGCAGCTAATCATCGTCATGAGCCCGAGCATAGACGGCACCTATGACGTGATTACCCAACATCCAGCAGCAGATCAATTTAAGCTGATTGATTCTGACGCCACCAATCGTGCCCAGCGGCTGACCGTTGGGATTGAAGCCAGCCAGGGAGACATTGTCCTGCTGCATCATCCGGCCACGTTGCTCCCACCCGATGCCCTCTCTCAAGTCAGAGGGCTCATGGCAAACACCATGCTCACCTGGGGAGGGTTCCGCCACAGCTTTGACTTCGACCATTGGCTGCTGCGGTTTACCTCCTGGTACTCGACGACCCAACGGCCACGCTTTAGCCGGATTCTCTATCTAGATCACTGCATCTTTGCCCGAAGAGAGGCCCTTATGGCCATTGGCGGTGTGCCTGACATGGACATTTTTGAAGATACCGCCCTCAGCCATGCCCTGGGTAAGTTTGGTCCACCTTGTATCGCTCCAGGCACCATCGTTACCTCGGCCCGCCGGTTTAGAGAACGAGGAATCTATAAGCATGCTGCCTTAAATCAGCTTCTAAAGCTGATGTATCACGCCAAGCTAGATCCTAAAAAAATGAACTGGCTATACGAAGGGAACAGCCAAATTAACGTAAACTACGACGAAAAGTAAGTCGTGAGTGCTTAATGTCCCGCACCTATAAAGCCACTGGTATCAACCTTAAAGCTGCTCCGATGGGTGAGACCGATCGGTTGATCACTATTTTGACTAAAGAACATGGGCTGCTGCGTGCGATCGCACCTGGAGCCCGCAAGCATAAGTCTCGTCTAGGAGGTCGCAGTGGTCTTTTTGTGGTGAATGAGCTGATGTTGTCCAAAGGGAAATCTCTGGACAAAATGATTCAAGCTCAAACTCAGCAGTCATTTCCAGGGTTAAGTCAAGATCTGGTACGGCTAACAGCGGGACAGTATCTTGCAGAATTGGTGCTATGTGAAGCCAGCGAACAACCTCAAGCAGAGCTGTTTGCGCTACTGGTTGCCCATTTAGAACGGTTAGAGACTGCTCCATCAGGAGCTGTGCTGGCTTGTTTGGCCCACGGGACCTTTCACATTTTGGCCCTTGCCGGAATCGCCCCAGAATTACGCCACTGCTGCCTGAGTCGCACCCCCATCAAGCCCCAGCTGGGGAGCCAATGGCAGGTGGGGTTTAGCATTTCTGCAGGTGGGGTGATCACCCTAGAGCAACTAGAGCGACTAGAAAATAATGCTGGACCCATGGATTATGAAGCTGGGCGTCGCAAACGTATCTATGGTTCATTAACAACGACCATTGGAGCCCCAGAATTAGCACTTTTGCAACAATTAGGGCAAGCAGAACTTGTGTTCACCCAGGATAGTTCTTTACCATCTATAGAAGGAGTTGGTACAGCCCCCCATAGTTTGTGGCGTCGTGTTGAACGTCTGCTGAGAAACTATGCTCAGTTTCATTTTGATCGCCCCATTCGATCGGCTGCACTACTCGATAGCTGCTTTGCTTCACCTGTTTATGCTTCGTGAGTCAGACCCAAGTGCATCTAAGATTTCTGACGGTTCTGGCTACCAGCCAGGCCTGGATGAGGCTGGGTTGACCGAGAGATCACCGGCTTCAGAGCATGGGCATCCAGACACTCTAACGGCAGACAATCGATTACCAGCTGTATCAGCAGCAGTGGACAAAGATACTTCAAACACTGGTGCTACTGGACCACAAACTGGCTTTTGGCCAGTGCTACAGAACCGTAATTTTCTCACGCTTTGGTGTGGTCAAGTTTTTTCGCAACTGGCCGATAAGGTGTACCTGGTTCTAATGATTGCCATCATTGCCAGTCAGTATGAAGTACCGGGTCAAACCATCAGTGGTTGGGTATCGGCTGTGATGATCGCATTTACGATTCCAGCGGTCCTATTTGGCTCATTGGCCGGGGTCTATGTAGATCGCTGGCTGAAGCGGCCAGTCTTAGTGCTGACTAATTTGCTGCGAGGAACCTTAGTCATTTTGTTGCCCTTAGGACTATGGCTAAGCCATGACTGGGGCACGATAGCAGGTATCCCCGTAAGCTTTTGCCTGCTGTTAGTGGTCACCTTTTTGGTGTCGACGCTCACCCAGTTTTTTGCCCCAGCAGAACAGTCTGCCATTCCGCTAATTGTGGACGAGCGCCATCTGCTATCGGCAAATTCCCTCTATACCACCACCATGATGGCATCGGTGATTATTGGATTTGCGGTGGGGGAGCCGCTGCTTGCGATCGCAGATAAACTCCTTGCCTCTTTTGATGGCAACAGCGGCATTGGCAAAGACATCTTAGTCGGGCTGAGCTACTGCCTGGCTGGCGTCATCCTGATGCTGATGCGTACCGGCGAATCTTCCGAGAATCTCACCAAAGACAGCCATGTCCTGACCGATATCAAAGAGGGTTTGCGCTACATCAAACAGCGCCCTCCCATTCGTAACGCCATTATTCAGCTGGTGCTACTATTCTCTGTATTTGCAGCACTGGCAGTGCTAGCGGTGCGTCTAGCTGAAGTTATCCCTGCGCTCAAATCGTCCCAATTTGGCGTGTTACTAGCCTCAGGCGGCGTCGGTATGGGCATAGGCGCAGCCCTGATTGGTCACGCGGGTCATCGCTTTGCGCGACGTCAGCTGAGTCTGGTGGGTCTATTGGGCATGGGAGCTGCCCTAGGGGGTCTTTCGATGACAATTCATAGCCTGTGGGGTAGCCTAGCGCTGATCGCCATACTGGGCATTTTTGCAGCCACGGTTGGTATCCCCATGCAAACCACAGTGCAAGAGCAAACCCCTGAAGATATGCGCGGTAAAGTTTTTGGACTACAAAACAACCTTGTCAACATTGCCTTGAGCTTACCCTTGGCCTTAGCAGGCGTCGCAGAAGCGTTTCTAGGGTTACGTTTAGTACTGTTGAGTCTCGCAGCCATCGTCATTCTAGGCGGTATCTTCACCCAAACTGTTTTCACTGTCCCAGCAGAAACCTCCTCCCCACCCTAGAACCAGGACAAAACTAGAGTCCTCAAGCTCCGATCAGGGCTATCAGCATGGTTAACTACTCCCCATCGTCCCTTCTCCAATCCCCATCGATTCCCAAATTCCAATCTCTCTGAGCAGTCATTACCAAGGAAATCCTAAAATCCTGATAAAGTCATATAAAGCATTCGTACGGTTGCTTAAGCAGCATTAAGTTACGTTACTTAAACAGTTGCTTGAGTAAACAAGGGTTCCTAGGGGCGTCTTGCCAAGCGGTTGAATTCGCAAAGCCGTTCATGTCTGCTTTTGAAAACGCCCTTTTATAAATGTCTGATTTATAGACCCGTTTAGATGCACATTGCATGGATTGGTAAAAAGTCTCCATTTTGTGGAAATGTCACCTATGGTCGAGAGATTACAAATGCTCTACTAGATCGTGGTTATCGAGTGACATTTCTCCACTTTGCTACCGATGCAGAGTCAGAAGGTGAGCACGTTGGCTATGAAGAGGTTTCATTACCCTTTATTTTCAAATCGCAGATCCTCATTATTCCCAGCTTTCGTTCAGCACGCAGGCTGGCTGAGGTACTGGCAGAACTCAAGCCAGATCTAGTGCATGCATCGTTATCTCTATCACCTTTGGATTTTAAGCTACCGGAAATTTGCCACGAGCAGGGAATTCCGCTGGTAGCTACATTTCATCCTGCCTTTGATCGCAAACGCCGCAACCTGACGTCAGGAACTCAGCATTTTACCTATCAGCTGTATGCTCCTCGGCTGGCCAACTATGACCAGGTGATCGTTTTTTCTCGCATGCAGCAAGAACTCTTAGTCAAACTTGGAGTACCTGCAGAACGGGTAGCCGTTATTCCAAACGGTGTGGATATCTATCGGTATGCTCCTGGCCATTCCCGCATCAAACAAGAATTTAGGGCGGACCAAATCTATGTTTATCAGGGCCGACTGGCTATTGAGAAAAATGTAGAGTCGCTGCTCAAGGGTTGGAAACTGGCCAACATGAGAGGCAAGAACAAACTTATCATTGTCGGCAGTGGTCCCCTAGAAATGGCCTTAAAGACGGCTTACGGAGCCGATACTTCAGTCATTTGGCTAGGTTTCGTTGCCGATGAGAATCGCCGCATCGAAATTTTGCAAGGTGCGGATGCATTTATTTTGCCGTCCTTAATTGAAGGACTATCGTTATCGTTATTGGAGGCGATGGCCTGTGGTGCAGCCTGCATTGCTACTGATGCGGGGGCCGATGGCGAAGTGCTCGAAAACGGAGCAGGTATTGTGATTGATACTCAACGTGTAGCACAGCAGTTACAAACTATTTTGCCCTTACTGCGAAATCATCCTGAAATGCTTTCAATTTTGAGCAGCAAGGCTCGTCAGCGTGTTTTGGATCGCTATACCCTCAGCCAAAATATCACCCAGCTAGAAAATCTTTACGCTCGTATGGTGCCGAGCAAGGCCCGATATTACATCCCTAAACAGGTCAGCCGCATCTAATGAAATATCCATCGTAGGGACGTTCCAGGGAACGCCCCTACGAGGATTACCCTCCAATGGCACAACCCTTAAATATAAATGGGAATTTGATTGAGCAATTCCAAGTCTTCTGGGCGATCCACATCCCGCAGCTGCTCCAGGGTAACAACGGATAGGTTTAGATGATTTGCGATCGCAATCGTCCGCTCAAAGACCTCACCAGTGCCCCATGGAATATTCTCAAATAGTTGGAACTGGGGTCGATTTAACCCAATCAAGTAGTACCCCCCATCCGCCGCTGGCCCTAACACCACATCATGGGTTTTGAGCTGTTTAAACGCCTGCTCAAAATGGCGGGTACTCAGCTGAGGGCAGTCAGCCCCAATCGCAACCACAGCATCCCTGCCTGACCGAAAATTCTCTACAAATGCCTGGTGCAAGCGACTGCCTAAACCACCAGAAAACTGCGGCAGATAGGTAAACTGCCGCCCTAACCAGGCTTGCATCTGCGACAAACTACCGCCAGAAAAATGGATTTGCCGATCAATATCTGGACGCAGAGCAGCCATTTCATTGGCCATGGATGCCGTCATCCATCGCTGGAGTTCAGCCGCCTGCGCCGCACCTAAATAGGGAATCAGCCGGGTTTTAGTATTGCCAGCTTCGGGGTACCGTGTGAACAACATCAGACAAGCACTCGTATGCACGATGTCACCCCTCATTGTTTTGATGTTTGTTTAATGCCGTTGCTGATCTGCCATGGGCATCGATCAATAGCAGGCAGAATCTACCCAAACGCTACAGATAAAATCACATTGAGGATCAGCAACACCTGCTTTACTATGGCTGGTTGTTGAGAGTCCAATCGTAGTCGAAATAACTAACCTGATAATCACCAGCTTCCAAATAAGCCCGATCCTCATCACTAACGTACTGGCTAATAAAGTTCAGAACAGCTCGCTCTTCTTTGCTGCCGGTAAAGCCACTGTCTACACCATAGCTAGGGATCCAATCGCCGCCAAACCAACTGAAAATTTTAGACACCTTGACTTCGCCAGCTGCTTTATCGATTTTGAGGCCGTCAGGTCTTGCTAGCCATTGCTCTACTTGTTCATCCAGCTGAGCGTCAAGGTTTTCGCCGGTAAAGGCTTCGTTACGCAACGGGGGGCAGCTAATGGCAGCACAGACAATGGCCGCATGGAGTCGAGGTTCATCAAAGTCAACCCTCAGAACATCATGCTCAATGTTGTTTAACGTCTTTTCTTTTTCATTAATCGGATGCTTACGCAGACGCCACACCCCTGTAATATCTTTAATACTAGGCTTTAGAGGAGTTTGGTCAACAATCGATTTTAGTGTTAGAGAGTTATAAGCATTTATCCAAAAAGCAATTTGTTCTTCCTCACTCCAGCTGCTCAAAGTGGCATCATCCACAGTGGCTAAACCATTGTTGAATGTATCCAACGCCTGTCGAGATTGTTGCAAATCAGCATAGTTGACCCAGCCAGAGTCGTCCACATAGGTACTCAGTACATCATCGTAAAGGGTGTAATCGACCCCCTGGGCAGACGCAATTTCTACCTGGGCTGAAGATGGGTCAGCGGTTGTAGTCACAGCACTCGTGGAGCAACCAACTAAACCAATGGAGCAAGTCAGAAAAAGGGCGGATAAATGCTTACGTTTCATAACTATTCTTGAATGAGGAGTCAGCGAGCAGTCACTTGCAATCTCTCATTGCCAACTGAACAAATCCTGAGAAGTGCATTAAGTTCTGTTCAATTTTGGTGTCAGCGCCAGTTGCGGCCACGTTACCTTAGCACTACTCCAGGCAACTCCTAGAACAAACGGCCACCACAATATATGACGCTGAGCTTCTGGCAAAATCCAGCTATGGTCTCCTGCAGCTGACATATATAGCAAGGTGAAATACACGTAGGCAGAAAGACTGATGAGCCGAATGCCCAGGTTGCGACTCAATACCAAAAAGGGCATCAGCCAGCTGAGATACCAGAAATGTACGATGGGCGAAATCACCATCAGGCCAATCAGGTACCACTCTGTAAACTTGTGAAATGTGGTCGCTCTCAGCAGCAGCCACACGATCACTAAGGCCAATGGAAAAGCATAGAGCCAGTTGGCCCAGCGCGAGGGTGCCCACAGTTGTTCCACAATGTAAGGAATAAGCTCTGCACAACGGCCCGTGACCACAAACGAAGAGCCGAATCTGACGAGGGGACAGGATGTGGGGCTACAGAAAGGAATAGCCGCCAGAATCACAGGCAGCAGGCCGGTAACACCACTTAGCAAGGCAATACCGATACGGCCTCGACGTAGAGCATGCCACACCAAAAAAGCCAGTACGGGCAGTGAAATCCACTTAACAGCAATGCTAATGCCCACAAATAAAGCACTGCCCAAATAGGTGAAGAGTGGCAGGGAACTGGATTTTTCAGGTTGATGGCTGGGGCGGTCAAACCACAGCCAGGCCATCACCAACGGCAGGACAAACCAACTGTCATAGTGCCCACCACCGGCAAAGCTATAGAGCACCAGTGGATTCCAGGCATAGAGCAGTGTGGCTCGATAACCAAACCGCCGACTCAGCAACCAACACACTGCCAGATCTGCTGCTGCAAACGCCGCTTTAAACAGCGGTACCGATAGCCAAATACTGGCCAGGGTGCGAAACCCAAACTGGGTTACCGGTGGATAAATGGCTGAGGCATAGGGGTGATTAATTTGGTCCCACCATTGCGTACGTAGATGCTCCAGCACATCAGCCGTCGGCGCAAAGTCATAGGGACTAAATCCTTGGAGCTGAACGTAGCCCTCCCACAGATAACGCCAGATATCATTACCGGGATACATAGCCAAGAGCAACAGCCGAGTAACAATGGCCACGCTCCAAAACCACACACCTGAAATACTACGCACCCCCCAGGCCAGAACAAAGCCTGCCGCCATAATGGCGCTACCAATCCAAAATTGGATCACCGAGGATGGCTCACTAAAGGCACCATGGGGCAATGTGTAAACGGCGCCAGCAACCAGCAACAGGGCACTCATCCACAGTAAACCAGGGGCATTAGCTTGGGCCGATTCTTGATCACTGCCTCGCCACAGATTCTGCCAATATAAACTCGCCAGCGTGGACAAAATAATGGTTCCGGCTTTGAAGCTACCGGACACAGTGCCTGAAATTTTGGACTGACCGCCCTGACGGGGCAGATAATTGACGGGTAGCTCACGGATACGTAGGTTACACTCTACTGCTCGGGCCTGCATCTCTACGGTCCAGCCAAAGTTGCGATCGCACATCCCAATCTGTTCTAGAGATGTCTTCCGCACCAATCGCAGCGGCCCCAAATCATGAAAACGATAGCCCCACCCCCAAGCAATGAGCGTACCGGATAACCCATTACCAAAGTTTTGTACTGGACTCAGTTGCTGACGCCCAGATTCCGTGCCCCGACGGTTCCCCAAAATCAGGTCATAGCTCTCTCGCTGAGCAAAGAACTCTGGCAGCTGGCTTACATCATCACTACCGTCAGCGTCACAAAACAAAATCCACTCGATACCTTCAGGGACTGACTGCAATCCTCGCCAGCAAGCTTGCCCATAACCTTTCAGGTGTTCCTGGACAACATCAGCCCCCACCTGAGCAGCTACGTCCGCAGTGCCATCTTGACTACCATTATCCACCACACGAATGTGGGATAATCCTTGGTTACGCAAGGATTTAACTACATTGCCAATCGTGGTGGATTCATTCAGCGCTGGAATAATGACTAATGTATTCTCTAAATCCATAGGATGCCATGGGACAATATCAGCTCCAATTAAATAGGTTTTGGCTGAAATTCAGCTGAGCTAAGCCCAAGGAAATATTCAGATTTAAAGGTGAGCGGATCTTCGTACAGGTTTATAACTATGTTGAACGTGAAATGATGCCAATCCCATAGGGGCACTCCCTTATAGGCTTTGCCCTTCTAATACCGGGTGCTATCAGTCAAGATTTCGCATCAGAAACATAAGAAATACCCCTGAAAGTAACCCTGTTAGAGATACAAAAAGAGCTTAGAGCACAGTAAAGTCATTTACAAACTTCGCCATGCTCTAACTCTTTAAGAATGTCCATTGCCCTAAAGGAAACTAATCGTCCTTTGTCTCATCCAAAGGATTGCCACCACCAGATGAATCGTAAATCGCATCTAGTTGCTCACGGGCATCTTTGATGGATATGGAGCGCATGACTAGCAGAGGCTCATCCAACACATTGCCATCGCTGTCCAACAGCTCAGGATGAGGCACGCGACGTTGACTGGACTTTGATTCAGCCGTATTACCACTCACCCGTCGGGTTTCGATACCCAAGCTAATGAGATTGCGGGCCAAGTTGACAATTGCCAATACGGCCAGGATAGTAAAAGCGAAGATATAGAGTAAATGCAGCATAGGGAAAAGCGATTGCGCTAATTATCCTCTTTAGGTTTGCTGGGGGCCGCTTGGGCTTGCTGCTGTCGAAAGCGGATACCCACATTCCAACATTCATGAACTAACTGATGCCAAGACATCACAACAGCCATATCTACACCTGCCTGGTTGCCTATAGCCTGAGATAGTGACTGGGATGCACTCACCAGTTGTTGAGCTCGACGCACCCGATTGAGTAAATCCTGTTGCCCATGCTCGCCTAGGAAATCGATAGTCTCAGATTCCAATAAATTAATGGAACGACTAAACCAATGCTGAAAATCATCCAACAGTGGCTGTAAAATCGCCTTCATTAATTCAGGTTCGGGAGCGTTGGAGCTGTACATCAATCGCACTTAAGCTAAATAATTCCAAAAGGCCCATGTAACTATTTCAAGAAACACAAACTGTTACTAGCTTAAACAGAACCTTTAATGAATGCCACTCAACATATGTCCAAACAAGCAATGGACAAATGCAATGCACCTTCTGTAAAGATTATTACTCAATTAATATACTAGCGTTCTTTCTCCAGAAGAATGGTTAAGATATGCCATCGATTTTGTTTTGCCCGCCAGTTATTTGATCCAGAGTTTGCCATCCTGAGCTCCACAGCTGTCGATTCTTGAGCACGTTGGCATTAATCCAAAATCGAACCGCTGGATCACAAGATGCCACTAGCTCTGCAAAAACGAGCTTGCCCTCATTTTTACGATTTGTGACTTGAAAATGCCGCCAACCCATGGTGCGCTGCTGGGCCGTCCATTTTGACCCAAGGAGATGGGGAAATTTTTGTTTCTTAGGTTTAGCCATCTTTAGATAATGAGCACAGGTTGAATGTAAAGGAGGAAAGAAACCCAATTACGCACAACTTTACAGCTTTTGCTTCAGGCCACGAATATGGACAGCTCGGCTAGTGATATAAGCTGTTTTGCCATCCAATCGGATATAGATTTTTCCCGATAGTAACCCCCGTATATTGTTACGGGCATACATTACAAGGTCAGTCGGCAAGCTATCGTCTTCCACACGACTGTAGCCCAGCTCAGTCAAAGGTTGTTCAATCTGATTAAGAAATACTTTATGTCCCTTAATTGACTGTTTGAGGGTGATGGAGCGATTAAAGTACAGTCCCAGTCCACCGCCCACCAGCCCCATAACTAAACCCAGCTGATTCGGTACAACACTCATTGGGCTGAGGTTAAGTACCAGACTAGCTAAGACAATCGTAATCAGGGTGGTGGTGCCAAAGTAATAGAGAAAAGTCAGAGAATTCTCAGGGCCTAGGTTATTACTGGTCATGGTGGACTGCTGCATTCTTTCCGTATAGGGTTGCACAATTTTGCAGCAACCGTTATGAAATTCAGTGGCAGAATGGTCAAGCGAGATCAATCGCCTTTGATTTGATATTCGGCTTAGTTCTATTGGGTGAACCATGATTGAGGTAGAGCAGCTTAGCAAAGCCTACGGCTCGACCATTGCGATTAGTGATGTGTCCTTCAAAGTAGAGCCTGGAGAAATCTTAGGTTTTTTAGGCCCTAATGGGGCCGGGAAAACCACAACCATGCGCATATTGGCAGGGTATTTACCAGCCACCAGTGGAACAGCCCGTATTGCTAACCACGAGGTGCACACTGATTCGATGGCGGTCAGGCAAAACATTGGCTATTTGCCTGAGACGCCACCGCTGTACCCAGATATGACCGTGGAGGCGTTTCTGTATTTTGTAGCTCGAATTAAAGGCGTGCCCCTTGAAGATCGGGACAAGCAGGTGGCCTCGGCAATGGAGAGATGCAATCTCAGCGAGAAGAAGAAGGTCTTAATTCGCAAACTTTCCAAAGGGTTTCGTCAGCGGGTGGGCATTGCCCAAGCCATCGTCCACGATCCACCGGTCATTATTTTGGATGAGCCCACCGTAGGTCTCGATCCCAAACAGATTATTGATGTCCGCAATCTGATTAAAAGTCTGGCAGGACAACATACCATCATTCTTTCAACGCACATCTTGCCTGAGGTGAGTATGACGTGCGATCGCATCACTATTATCAACAAAGGCCGCATCGTTGCCACGGACACCCCAGACAATCTCACGGCCCGTCTGGCAGGTCAGCTAGGCTATGCCATTGAAGTGGCTGGTGACCCAGAGCAGGCTCAAGCCGTCCTGAACAAACTGCACCAGGTGGACTCTGTAAAATCGCTGTCGGATGAAGGCTTAGCGGACAACCACCATCGATTTCAGGTGATGGCAGCCACTGACCAAGATCCGGGCAGTGCGATCGCATGGGCTATCGTCAACGCCAACCTCGGTCTCTATGAACTATCCCGCAATCGCGTCAGCTTAGAAGACGTGTTTATCGGCTTAACAACTGAAGAAGCCACTGAGGCCGTTCCTGAATCTGCCCCTCAAGCAGACGCACCGCCTACAGATAATGCAGCCGATTCCAGCCCTGACGCGCCACCCCCCTCATCCCTAGAAGACAAAACTGACACATTAGCCCCAAATAGCCCAACAGATAGCCCATCGGACCCAGACAGCGATGAATAGCATTATTACCGTCATTAGCAATATCCTTGCCATCTACCGCCGAGAGCTACAAAGCTACTTTGCCTCACCGTTGGCCTACGGCGTCGCCACTATTTTTTGGTTACTGGCTGGTTTTTTATTAGTCATCCTGGTATTTGGCCCCCAGGGCGTTGTGGCCCAGGCAGCTTTTGCCGATCAGGCTGGACTACAGACCACACCTATCGATCTGCCCTATGAATTTATACAGCTTTATTTGGGACTTTTGGGCTCCCTAGCCTTGTTTATTCTGCCTGCCCTATCCATGGGGTTATACACAGAAGAACGCAAACAAGGCACCCTCGAGTTATTAGCCACTTCTCCAATTACCAACTGGGCCGTTGCCCTTGGCAAACTGCTAGGTGTGGTGACCTTCTTTTTCACCATGGTGTTACCGCTGCTCGTACTCGAAGCGTTAATCGTTGGAGCCTCTGATCCCCCCTTTGATATGCGGTTGCTATTTTTGGGCCATGGCGGCCTCATTTTGCTAGCTGCGGGGGTGCTTTCTCTGGGGATGTTTATCTCCTCGCTGACTGAAAGCACGGTGCTCGCAGCCATTTTAACGTTTGCCTTGATATTGGTCTTATTTTTAATTGAAGGCGTTGCCAGTGGGATACCAGGTCCTCTAGGTGAGGCGATCAGTCATCTCTCCCTGCTCACACATTACAACGACTTTATCCAAGGGGTTTTTGACATTAGCGGTCTCATACTCTTTCTCTCCTACAGTGTTTTAGGCTTGTTTTTAACCGCTCAATCCATTGAAGCATTTAGGTTTCAGAGAAACTAAAAAAGTTTTGAGGTTTAAGTTATTGGTTTTGAATTAGTTGCCTTTGGCTCAGTTAAACCTTGTAAAAGGACTGAAATTCAAACCTTAAAGTTCAAAACTCTTTACCTTCATTCTGTTTTTCTCCTTTTGCCCCTCACTTATGAAAGCGCTATCTACCTCTCGTAAATATCTTCGCTGGCTGCTATGGCCCGGATTAGCCTTAACCACGGCAGGCCTGGTTGCTGGGTTTATAGATACCTGGAGCATTCTACCCATCGTTCTTCTGATTGTGGGTTTAGTGCTGACCCTGATCAGTTTGGTTTTGGGAGGTTTTGGCTACCGTAGCTTCTGGCAAAGCCGCTCTACCCAGGCTGGAACCAACGCATTGTTGGCCACAGTCTCAGTATTAGTAATCTTGGGCATTATTAACTTCTTAGCGGTGCAGTACGGGCCTCGCATTGACTTCACCGAAGGCGGACTATTTACTCTCTCGCCGGAATCAACGGCAGTCGTAAAAAATCTAAACCAGCCCGTTAAGGTCGTGATTTTTGACTCGACGTTAAATCCTAACGATAAGCAGCTCTTAGACAGTTATCGCCAGTTTAATGATCAGCTCACCTACGAGCACATTAATCCAATCCAAGACCCAGCAGCGGCCCGTGATTTTAATCTTAGTGGTGAAGGACGTGAGGTACACCTCGCTGTAGGCGATCAGAAAGTTTTTGTTCAACCCCTAGGAACACAAGGTTTAACAGAACAGGACTTGACCAATAAACTGGCCCAAATTAGTCGCGATCGCAATGCCATCGTGTACTTCCTTCAGGGTCATGAAGAATTTGTCATCGATGGCACAGCTACAGGCTATGCCCAGGCAGCCGCAGCCCTGGAGGCAGAAAATTTCACCGTTGAGACCCTGAACCTGGACCAAACAGCAACCGTACCTAGTGATGCAAATGCAGTCATCATTGCAGGCCCTCAGCAAGCCTTCTTTGAACCTGAGGTAGAAGCATTAGAAGCATATCTCAACTCAGGGGGGAGCATTCTACTCATGGTAGATCCCCAAATGGATCCAGAGCTAGACTCTCTATTAGAAGCTTGGGGGGTGTCCCTAGACGAACAACTCATTGTCGACACCTCCAACACTGGACAAATTGTTGGGCTAGGCCCAGCAGCCCCATTGGTAACCAACTATGGTGCTCATCCCATTACCGAAGCCTTTAACAATGGCCGCTCATTTTACCCCCTAGC
The DNA here is from genome assembly GCF_011009555.1 of Adonisia turfae CCMR0081. Lineage (GTDB taxonomy): Bacteria > Cyanobacteriota > Cyanobacteriia > Phormidesmidales > Phormidesmidaceae > Leptothoe > Leptothoe turfae. The sequence continues at coordinate 1,078,397 of NZ_QXHD01000004.1, forward strand.
TCGGCCAGTTCTGATCGAACCAGTAGCAGGGGTAGAAGCTACTCCCCTACTTCTCAGCAACGCCCAAAGCTATGCTGAACCTCTGTCAGAAACAGGAGAACTTAATGTTGACACCCAGGAAGCACCCGAGGGACCATTTAATATCGGTGTCGTCTTAACCCGAGAAGCCGACAAATCTAGTAATACGGTTTCGGAAGGGGTTTCAGAAGAGGTATCGGAAGAGGTATCAGAAGACATCTCAGAAGAAGATGCAGAGGAGATCTCCGAAGCGAGCAATGAAGAGATTCCAGAAGAAGACACCGAAGAAATCCCTACCAGTCAAATAGATGAAGAACAACAAGAGACCTCATCAGAACCGGAGGTAGAGCCAGCAGCAGATATAGAAGAGGCAGCGGCGGGAGAAGTCGACAATACACCAACAAAAGAAACACAAGAAACAGAAGAAGAAGATACATCTGAACAACAGCCTGAAGATGAGCCAGCAGACAGTAGCGAGCCCTCTGACGATGCAGAGCAAGAATCCCGCCTTGTTGTTATTGGTAATGCCACCTTCGCCACTGATGGCTTGTTTGACCAGCAACTAAACGGCGATGTCTTTCTCAACAGTGTCACCTGGCTGAGTGACTTAGATGATGCCATATTGTCAATTCGCCCAAAGGAAATCACCAACCGTCGCATCACAATGACGATATCTCGGCAAATCGTGGTTATTGTTTTAGCAATGCTGGTATTCCCCCTAGGTGGACTAGTTGGTGCAAGCATTGCTTGGTTCCGTCGTCGCTAAGGAGTTATTAAAATGAAGCTACAGCGTAGTACAGGAATATTAATAGGGGTTGCGATCGCACTTGTCGCCACCGTCACCATCCTTGAAATCCCCAAAGGGCCTCAAGCCAATAATGGTAATACCTTATACAGCTTCACTGAGACTGACGTCAGTGAATTCACCGTAGAACGAGACGACAACACGCTGTCCTTCATCAAGACTGATGATGCATGGCAAATGACTTCCCCTGAAAAAGCTTTAGCCGATCCATCATCAGTCGCTTTTTTACTCAATATCATTACGAGCGACACCATTAAAGAAACTATTTCCACCACTCCCGATCAGCTAGCCACCTACGGCTTAGATACACCTACGGCTAAAATTCAACTCATAGTTGATGAAGAAAGCTATACCTTAACCGTCGGCGATGAAGACTTTAGCAGTACGTCACTATATGTGATGACAGCCAATGACATCGCAGAATCAAATCCAGTTGACGTTCACCTCATTCCTAAAGGCTTAGAAAACGGTATCGAACGCCCAGTCAGCGACTGGCTTGCCAAAAATGATGATGCAGCCTCAGAGGCAACTACAGATGCTGAAACTACTAACGAGCCTGAAACATCAGATACATCCTCCACTACTGAGAACTCCGATGACGAGTCGGCACCGTAACTTTCAGTACTCCAGCTGTAAAAAATCAGCCTAGTGATAAATCACTTGAACTTTAAAGAAGCAGGAAAATCTAGTCAGGAACTATATCAGCATCTTTTGATTCATAACCTCTAGTCGGGTAGCATTGGTCTACATATACTTACGTATGTCTTAGACACGGGCTATTAGCGTACTGGGTCATCAGCCCAGAGTAACTTTGATCTCACCATCAAAATTGCAGTTTAATGTGGCAGTTTTTAAAACGTGTCAACTATCCACTGACATAGTTTAAGAATCGCCTAGCCTGACTTATATAGGGTGCTTACTAGTAGTGACTTCGCTTGTTGCAATTTGAGGAACATCACAATTTTCATACTCTAGATGCCAGTTAATTGTTGATTTCAGTCAGTTTACTGATTATTTAGCAAAAGTTCGTTAAACATTAGTGGAATGTTCTGATCTACAGCGTCCGACCGAGAAATACTGAGTCCTGGCTACGCTAATTTGCAGTGATCAAAATCGGTTTTGATACTGTGACCTGCTCCTAGGCTTTATCAGTTTTTTAGAAAATTGATGAGTGCCATGAAGTTCTGATGTCCCCACCGAATTCTCACGGTTAGTCACTGGTTCATTTGAAAAGATGGGCATAATTCTATTGAAGATATCTGGGAATAGTTGCTAGGTGTCTCTGGGGCCAATTTCGTATGGTTACAGCTAGTCAAGACCTCGATCTAGAACTTAGTCCTATCCTTTTTCTATCAATGGGATTGCTTGTTGAAATCTATATACCTTAAATTTCAGATTTAATCTCTGATATTGCTCAGTATTATTACCCTCTCCGTCCTACTTAGTTCCTTTCCCCAGTGAGGTTCAATGGCATCTCAAGATAACTCTGTTAAAGAGATAGAAATAGATTTACAGAAATATTGGCGAGTTCTAAAGCGTCGCTGGCTAATCGCTCTGACTGTTTTCGGTCTAACGACAACCGCAGCGGTTGGCGTTGGTATTACTCAAAAACCTGAGTATCAAGCCGAATCAAAACTTTTATTCGAGTTGTCAAACCAAGCGTCTGCTCTAGTTGGACTGGAGGGCGGTAACAGAGAACTCAGAGCACTTACTAATCTAGATAACCCCCTGGACACCCAAATTGAGGTTTTCCGTTCCATTCCCCTTGTCCAAAAAGTCATCGAAACATTAAAACTACAAGATGATGAGGGTGAGCTACTTCAGCCTGAAGACCTGCTAAAGAGCCTTACGGTCACTGGAGTTCCTGGAACAGATGTTCTAAAAGTTACATATACGTCTGAAGATCCAGAAATAGCAGCCACTGTTGTCAATACATTGGCAGATATCTACATTGAAAATGATATACAGACCAATCGCGCTGCGGCATTAGCAGCCCAAGAATTTATCACTGCACAACTGCCTGAATCTGAAGAAGCAGTTGAAGAGGCAGAGGCTTCACTACGACGCTTCAAAGAAGGCAACAATATCGTAGACCTTGAAGAAGAGTCCCGTAACCTGGTTGAGTCACTGTTTACACTGGACAACGCCTTAATTCAGCTAAAATCTCAGTTAGCTGATAGCTCAGCTCAGGCATCTCAACTACAGCAGAAGCTCAAACTTAGTTCTGATGAAGCATATGCTGTGGGGCTTGTCAGTGAATCACCTGGCATTCAGACCGTATTAGCACAACTACAAACTGTTCAGTCTGATTTAACGTTAGCCCGTACTCGTTACCGAGACGAACATCCTGAGATTATCACCCTACGCAATCAGGAGGCTGGGTTACAAGCACTACTTCAAGAGCGCCTTGATGTCACCCTTGGTGCCAATGAACTGAACTTGCCTTCAGATGATCTCCAATCGGGCCAGTTAGAACAAGATTTAATCGCCGAGTATTTACGCCTCGACGGAGCGACATCTGGTTTACAACAGCAAGTTGAAGAATTGACAACTGCTCGATTGGGTCAACAGAGTCGAGCTCGTGTTATTCCGGTTTTAGAGAAACAAGAGAGAGCATTAGATCGCCAACTTGCTGCAGCTCAGACCACCTATGAAACCTTGTTACAAAACCTCCAGCAAGCTCAGGTCTTAGAGAATCAAAATATTGGAAATGCTCGCATAGTTTCCCCAGCCTTAATACCTAACGAGCCCCTTGGACCCTCTCTGAAACTCTTTTTAATGACTGGCGGCTTTGCTGGTCTTCTTTTAGGGTTAATTACTGCCTTTATGGCCGATCTCCTGGACCAATCTGTGAAAACGGTTCAAGAAGGTCAAGAGTTGTACGAATATCCCCTCTTGGGTATCATCCCCGCCTGGAAGCGAGGCAATGCTAAGGGTTCGGATATTCCTAGCATATTAGTCAAGAATTCCGAATACAGCTCTATTCTGGATGCTTATCAAGCTCTACAAGCCAACCTTAAATTCTCCTGTGTTGATACCCACGTTAAGACAGTCACAGTTACAAGTGCAGTGGGTGGTGAAGGTAAATCAGAAGTTGCTGCCAACTTGGCCTTGACACTAGCTCATTTGGGCCACACTGTCTTGCTTGTTGATGCCGATCTACGTAAGCCAACACAACATCATATTTGGGATTTGCCCAATGTACAAGGTTTAAGTAATTTTGCTTCAGGGCAAGTTCCCCTTAAGGATGTCATTGTCTCTCAGGAGCCAAACTTACACATCTTGACAGCCGGAGTTATTCCGTTTAATCCTCTGGCAGTTTTGGAATCTCAGCTGATTACGTCCCTACTACAGGCAAGTGAAAAAGCATATGACTACATTATTATTGACAGCCCACCAATTTTAGGGCTAGTTGACGCGATCACCATCGGTCGGGCAACAGATGGCGTGCTGCTCGTCATGCGCCCTGGCATGGCCAATGCCGAAAACATTCGTGCAACGAAGACAATGTTGGCACAGTCAAAACAAAATGTGCTTGGTCTAGTTGCTAATGGCATTAACGTGAAAGGCAACACCGATCGTTATTTCTACAACAATCAGGACTATACACCTATTGAAAGGCAGGCCAATTTTGTCAATGTGCCGAATAGTCAAAGCGTTAGCGATCCTGCCAACGTAAACGGTCGACTCTAATTATTGGGCTAGGCCAGCCTACTTTCCTTTTATACAAAAGAGACAACACCGTCCTCAAACGCTCTTTAGACTTATGTTTCAACTGACTTATTATCGGCTAACTGCAGTAGCTCCCTTAGTCTTGGGGATAATTTGCTACGCCTCCATGCCAACTATCGCACAAACTACACAGTCTCTTGTATCACTTGAGACTACCTCCAATGAGTCAACTCGTGCGAACCTCAATGAGCTTGCTGTTAATACTGGCTCATTGAGATCTACAGCAGCATCCTCTTACTTATTAGGTCCTGGCGATCGCATCGAAGTCAGTGTTTATGGGTTTCCAGAGTATACAGGTCCACTCTCTGTATTACCGGATGGAACTATTGCCCTACCCATCGTAGGTAAGGTTGCTGCAGCTGGGAAAACCACCGATCAGTTAACTCAAGAGTTGAGAATTATCCTCGACCGAATTCTAGTAGATCCTGCCGTTTCGGTCTCCTTAAATTCACTTCGTCCCGTTGTGGTTAATGTATCAGGCGAGGTCTACCGTCCTGGCCCTATTCAACTGCAAGATACAACCAACATTAATCAAGATACTCAATTAGCTTACGCGCCACCTTCAGTGAGTGAAGCGTTAGTAGAAGCAGGTGGGGTGAGACGCACGGCAGACATCCGTAATGTCGTGGTTATACGCGAGCTTCCCAATGGTGAAACAGTCAATACAGAGATTAATTTGTGGGATGCCCTCTGGTCCGCCAGCTTACCAGAAGACATGTTGCTTAGAGATGGAGACTTAGTTTTTGTTCCCAGCTTACCAGAAGGCGAAACCATTGATAATCATTTATTGGCAAGATCCAGTCTAGCACCAGACACCGTAAGGGTTCGAGTTGTTGGAGAGGTCACGAGTCCCGGAGAGGTTGCAGTACCGCCTAATAGCTCATTGTCTAGTGCTGTTGCGATCGCAGGCGGCCCAACCGATGATGCAAGGCTCAAAGAAGTTGCCTTTATTCGAATGGACGACAACACTGGTGAAGTTGTCCAAGAAGTCGTCGATCTGCGTAACCTTATCGACACCTATCAGATTCAAGATGGGGACGTCATTGTTGTACCTAAGACAACCAGCGGTTCAGTTTTAGATTTAGCAGCGCGCCTAGTTAATCCTCTCAATTTCTTATTTAGAATATTTGACTAATGCTTGGGCAAGGAGATAGCTAGTCTATTTGAGAATATATACTCGTTTATATCTTTTCTGAAATGTCACACAATGCTCTTTTCCCATATATTACCGCTGAGAGCAATATCATCAACTACTATAGTTAGCCTTATAAATATTCTTGCACCATCATAATGCAACAAAAACTAAAGCGCTTGTTCTCTGACAAGCTCGTCAAAAATATGGGCTGGCTAACAGCGAGCCAAATATTCAGACGCGTAATTCGCATCGCCATAGTAGTTGTTTTAGGTCGTGTATTTACCCCTGAAGAATATGGCTTGATGGCGATCATTTTTGCCGTCACTGAGTTTTCTACCGTCTTCGTACAAAAGGGTGGAGTTGCACCTAAGATCATTCAGGCCACGCAAGAAGAGCTTGACTCAATAGTAGAAACAGCATATTGGAGCAATTGGATTCTATGTATTGGGATCTTTTTATTCCAATGTCTACTAGCATTTCCTATTGCCACTTTTTATGGAAATGAAAAATTATTATTCCCTATTATCGTCACCGCTGGCAATTATCTTCTCAATCCCTTTTATGCGATTCAAGATGCCTTGATTCGTCGAGAAAACAGGCTCAAGATCGGTGCGATCGCAACAGCTATCAATGCCGTTTTCAGTCAGTCTTTGGTCGTTATTCTTGCACTATTGGGCATGGGTATTTGGAGCATTGTATTTGCCCTAATGCTTTCTCAATTTTCCTATTTAATTGTCTATAACAGGAATCACTCCTGGCGACCAAGTGGGAAAATAAGTTTGAAAGGATGGCGAGAAATTTTTAATTTCTCCAAATATACATTGGGCATTGAAATGCTCAATTACTTGAGATCAAATATTGACTATCTACTCATTGGTCGATTCTTTAGCGTTGAACAACTTGGCTTATACTTCTTCGCTTTCAATGCAGGACTAGGGCTTAGTCTGACAGCTATTAACATGCTTTCTAATTCTGTATTCCCTTATCTGTGTGCAGCACGGGATAACCTATCTGCGTTGAAGCAAAGCTATATCCGAAGTCTCAAAATTTGCGCAGCAATTATATTTCCCCTAGTTCTATTACAAAGCAGCCTGGCTCCGATCTATGTCCCTATTGTTTTCAGCAAGCAGTGGATTCCAGCAATTCCAATTCTTATTATGATTTGCCTGTCAGCTATCCCTAGACCTTTTGCTCTAGTTTCAGAGCAGTTGCTCTTGTCAGTAGACCGTGGAAGTGATGGTCTCAAGTGGAACATTTTCTTCACGATTATATTTACCATTTCTGTCATTGTAGGTGCCCAGTTCAATATATTCGTAGTAGCTGGAGTAGTCTTAGGAGTGCATCTATTACTCTTACCGATATTCACCTTCTTAGTTGCTAAGTCTGTATTCTCTGGCCGAGAAAAACTTTCGCTTTCCTAAACAGACGCAATGCTAGATTCCAGCATGTTTTTTCTAGTATATGATTATGGAAATTAAGCCATCTATTTCTGTCGTTATACCAGCTTATAATGCGGCCAGATTTCTACCAGAAGTCATCCAATCTGTACTAGATCAGACCTATCAAGATTGGGAATTGCTAGTCATTGATGATGGCTCAACAGATAATACCGCCACATTAGTTAATAAGTATTGTCAGTTAGATTCACGCATTCGTCTTATTACCACAGAGAATGGTGGTGTTTCCGCAGCCCGTAATTTAGGCGTTGAACTGGCAACTACAGAACTTATAGCATTCTTGGATTCAGATGACCTCTGGCTACCAGATAAGTTATCAGTTCATGTTGACTACATGAATACTCACCCTGAGATAGGTGTCAGTTTTGCAAGGGTGGAACTGATAGATCCTGATGGAAAAAGCACCGGTAAATTAACGGCAAATATATCTAAAGATCTCCAGCCATACACTTTTTTCTATACAAACCCAACCGTCACAACATCAAATGTTGTTATACGAAAATGTATCTTTCAATCTTTAGGAGGATTTGATAAATCAATAAAGTATTCTGAAGATATTGACTTACTTTTTAGAATTGCGTTTCAAAGTCATTGGACGATTGAGGGAATTGATAAAGTATTAATTCAATATCGTCTTCATTCGTCTGGTTTGTCTTCAGATATCATGAAAATGAAAGAAGGTTGGATACAGTTAATGGACAAAGCACGAAAAGAAGCTCCAAACCTAGTAGATGAGCATTATCGTGCTGCCGAAGCAGCTCATTTTCAATACTGGGCGAAGCAGACACTTCGGCTAGAAATTTCACCGTTTGTAGGGATATCCTTAATTAATCAAGCACTTATTTCTAGCTGGCGAAACATTTACCAAAAGCCCAAGCTTATTGTACTGACTATACTCATTTATCTCAGACTGATGACATTCAACCTAGTAAGAGTCAAGATTTAATTTTAAAAAGATTACCTAAAAGACGATCAAAATATTTACTTTACATAAAGAACGTGATCACTTAAAAGAATAATGCCTAGGGGAATATGACGCTAAAAATTCCGAGAACATTAGAACACATATTCATGTGTTTTACCCTGTGGTTTCTACTGGGTAATCCTATTAACTTGATTACCAATGGAGCCGGAGGGGGGCAACTTGTAGATGTCAGTCAAGCTAACAGCAATTTCTTACTTCCGGCTATTAGCATGTTGCTATATCTTATAGCCAGCATAGGCGTACTACTGCGCTGGAAGTTGATATTAGCTCGATTACGTTCTAATCCTCAATTTTTGCTGATCGTTATTCTCCTAATCATCGCTTATATTTCAGCAGGATGGTCATTTTATCCAAATATCACTTCACGTCGCACCATATTATTGCTAGGCTCAACCGCTGTTGCCATATATTTTTCACTGAGCTTCAGCTTGAAGCAACAACTTAGATTTCTGATCATAGCCTTATGTATTAACACTATTATTTGCGTTCTTTTTGGCGTGCTGCTTCCAAAATATGGAGTGATGCACTTACCGCCCCATACAGGAGCATGGCGAGGAGTATACAGCCATAAAAATAAGTTTGGTGCTCGCATGGCATTAACTACAGTTTTTTTACTCGCTACTCGCTACTCAAATTTATTTCAGGGGAGGTCCAAGCTAGCTATTAATTGCATAATGATTTTGTCGGCTTCTCTGGTCGTAGCCTCTAAATCAACAACTGCTTTATTTGCCACCGTAGTGTTGGCTCTACTCTTCTTCGCTTGTAACGCTCTAAAGCTCAACTACAAATCGATGGTGATTGCCCTTAGCTTCATCATATTCGTTGTCGCCTTTGGGTTTATTTATCTTCAAACCAATGCAGACACGTTACTTTCTGCATTTGGCAAAGGTACTGATTTATCAGGACGAAACGAAATTTGGCCCGCTTTATGGGAGATGATCTCTCGAAAGCCGTTTTTAGGGTATGGATACCAAGGTTTTTGGGGGCCAGACGGTGGACCAGCTGATCTTGTCAGACAATTAACTGGTTGGCCTGTCCCTAATGCCCATAATGGCTTTCTTGAGGTTTTTCTATCACTAGGCTGGATAGGAGCTCTCCTCTTCCTTACAAACTTCGCAATTACCCTGATCAGATCTTTCCAGTTAATCCGACTGACCAAAACAACTGAAGCTATCTTCCCAGTTCTTTTCCTGGGCTTTTTTATCATCAGTAACATGACAGAGAGCAATCTCTTTAAACAAGATTCCTGGACACTATATATATGGGCATCATTGGTGTCTATACAAATCATGTCAACTTATGCAGAGAGAAAAGCATCTCAGGTTCGCACCACAGGGATTGACTCTGGCTATGGAAAAGTTGCACCTTATAAAAGCCCCCATACAGAATCTGCTCTGTCAAAGAGATAGAAATCTGACATTAATTTGCACAGACTGTTACTAAAAGGAGATGTAGAATAATACCAATGTAAAATACTCATCTTAGAGAGAAGATCATCTAAAGTTTACCTATTTAAACTTTTAGAAAGCACCTAAATCAGTAAGAATACTTATAGAGAACGCAATGCTTTCTCCTAACAAGAGCTTAGCATTACTGATTAGCTAAAGCTTTTTAATTTAACTGTAAACATAAAGAATACTTATTTTGCTTTGTAAAGACTCGAATAGTTAAATCCATTACCTACGGATTTTAGCTTTTACCTGTGCAATTGAAACTAGAGTTCACTATGTTTAGTATGTCTGAGGTCGCCGTATGAAATGGACCGTCATTGCGCCTTACTTTACCCAAGAATACATTGACAATAATCGATGGCTAGTCGGGCATATTCCTGAAGGGAAATATGACTTTGAGCTTATCCCTAGGCCACAACCCATTACTAAATGGCATGAGAGAAAAGTAAAATACACAACGTCTTCCCAGTGGTTTCGCCACTGGGAACATGGTGCCCTCGCCTTAAATAGCGATTCCGACGGAATTATCACTTCATACCCGCAGTTGCCAACAGTAATTGGCCTACAAAAGCTCCTAAAATGGTCTAAAAAACCAGTTGTCGCTTGGACCTTCAATGTTGGAAACTACGAAGTTGGGCCCCTGCGTCAATGGTTATCAGGCATCGGATTAAAACAAATTGACCGCTTCATAGTTCACAGTTATCGGGAAATCGACATTTACAGCAAGTGTTTTAACTTACCGAAAAGTCGATTTTCTTTTGTGCCTTACGCAGCTCCAGACATTGAAATTCAGTACGAAGAAAATAACAACTCTCCATTTATTGCTGCACTGGGGTCTGCGCATCGCGATTTCCCTTGCTTCTTTGAGGTGGTTGAAGAGCTTGACATACCTACTGTTGTTGCATCCAGCAAAGTAGCTTTAGCTAATCTTTCCATCCCTAAACAGGTCAAAACACCTTTTGGTATCACCAGAGCGGACTGTTGGAAACTGGCACAAGAAGGTCGGATTAGCGTAATACCTCTAAAAGTCAAAGATAACGTTACAGCGGCTGGGCATGTAACAGTGATAGAAGCGATGTTGATGGCCCGTGCAGTAATTGTGTCTGATGCCTATGGCATGAGTGATTATGTTAAGCATGGAGAAACAGGTTGGTTAATCAAACCCGGTTGTAAACAGAGTATGAAGGAAGCGATTCAAACGCTATGGAACGATCCGGCATTACGAAATCGCTTGGGCCAAAATGCAAGAGCATACGCTAGAAAGAATTTTTCTCATGAGAATGCGGCGCTCTCTTTAGAGAAAATTTTGGATGAGGTTAGTGGTCGTACTAGCAAGGTAACTGAAGCTTATGCTAAGCCTCCTGAAGTTCTGGATGCTTGTAAGTAAATATAATCGTCTACTGCTATCTACAGCATTGGCAATAGTTTACTGATATGAGCTAAATTTTGGATTGACTTGCAAGCCTAGGATAGCCCCAACGCAACTTGGCAATTTCAATATCCATCCTTGTCATCTAAAGAGTGAAAACATGAAAAAGGTTTCTATAGTTATACCTCTGTATAATACTGAGAAGTATGTCCGACTGGCACTCGAATCAGCATTAGCTCAGACGTATCAGAATTTGGAGATCATAGTTGTTGATGATGGGTCTACCGATGAAGGTGTAACTATATGTCAACAATTTACTGATGACAGAATCAGAATTATTCAGCAGGAAAATAGAGGCCTTTCAGGTGCTCGTAATACAGGTATTCGCCATGCGGAAGGAGAATATGTAGCTTTTCTTGATGCAGATGATCTTTGGGTTCCAGAAAAGGTCGAACGCCATGTTGAACACTTTGAAAAACGACCTGAGATTGGCATAAGTTTTAGCTACTCTACATTTATAGATGAGAATGGCACACCGTTAGGCATTTATCAGATATCCAAGGTTAGCCAAATTACTCCACTTGATATCTTATGTCGCACACCCATCGGTAATGGATCTGCAGCGGTTTTCCGCAAGGAAGTCTTTGAGAATATCAAGTTCCCAGTGCAAGTTGATGGCATTATAGAAGAGCACTACTTTGATGAAGCATTTAGAGAATCTCAAGATGTAGAGTGCTGGATGAGAGTCGCCATTAAAACCAAATGGATTATGGAAGGGCTTGCAGAGCCCTTAACTTTATATCGGGTAAATTCGAAGGGTATTTCAGCCAATTTAACCAAAAAGATGAAGGCCTGGGAGCGTTTACTCAATAAAGTTAGAAGCTATGCTCCCGAGGAAATGGAGCAATGGGAAAAACCTGCCATGGCATACCATTGTCGCCATCTGGCTAGAAGGGCTGTAACGCTGAAAGATGGAGGACAGGCCATGAAACTCTTCAGCCGAGCAATCGCTACATATGCACCAATCTTGATTGAAGAACCATTCCGAACATTTCTCACCGGAGCTGCAGCTAGTGCGTTGTGGATTCTACCCATTAACGTATATCAGAGGTTATTTGAAGTAGCTGCCAACCTGACTGGTTCAAGTCAAAGACGCCGTATGACCAGATACTCAACCGTGTATCAGTCATCGTCTCAGAAGGTAGCCTCCTAGCCCTCAAAACAGTTCTCGTGTATTAAGACACATGAATCATAAGAGAAGTACGCTAGGATGGTTACAATCCCTTACTTTACGGGAAATCGATGCAACAGCAATTCAAGATTCTTGTGTTGCATTGTATGTCTAAATACTTATTTTTATAGTTAGCATGAATGTTTTAGTAACGGGCGTAGCTGGTTTCATTGGTTATTTTATAGCTAATAAACTTTTAAAGGCTGGGCACAGTGTTTATGGCATCGATAATCTTAATGACTACTACGATACTTCCTTAAAAAAAGATCGATTGGAGCAACTTCTACCCCATGCTTCATTTACATTTAATCAGCTTGATCTAGCCGATCGTCGTGGGATGGAAGATCTGTTTCAACAACAGTCTTTTGATCGAGTTATTCACTTGGCAGCACAGGCTGGGGTTAGATATTCTCTAAAAAATCCTCATGCTTACGCAGATAGCAATCTAATTGGATTTGTCAACATTTTGGAAGGTTGTCGCCATAGCAAAGTGGCACATTTAGTGTATGCATCATCCAGTTCAGTCTATGGTGCTAACCGAACAACTCCATTTTCTGTGACTGATAATGTGGACCATCCAGTGTCCCTTTATGCAGCAACCAAAAAAGCCAATGAGCTAATGGCTCATTCGTACAGTCATTTGTATGATTTACCCACGACAGGGCTCCGTTTCTTTACGGTATATGGGCCTTGGGGTCGACCTGATATGGCCTATTTTAAGTTTGTTGATGCGATCGCAAACAATCGCCCTATTCAGGTTTATAACCACGGTAAAATGCAGCGAGACTTCACATATATTGACGATGTAGTAGAAGGTATTGTGCGAGTCATGGACCATCTACCTAGCCCTCTCGCTGACGAAGAATTTAACACTGCCGCTCCCTACAAAGTCTATAACATTGGCAACCATAACCCTGTCAGCTTGATGCACTTCATTGAAGTCATTGAGAAGGTGCTTGGGCAAGTTGCCGTCAAAGAAATGATGCCCATGCAGCCAGGGGACGTCACTACAACCTATGCCGATGTAGCTGAACTTACGGCAGATGTGGGCTTTGCTCCCAACACCCCCTTAGAAGAGGGTATCAAGAACTTCGTCACTTGGTATAAAGACTACTATCAATAGCCATATTCTAGTACCCGATGGCAGAAATTTGGCAGCTATTGCATCCACCCATCGACTCATCCACATTTGATAGTGGGCAAACTTACGCCACAGAGTATTAGGGCCACACTAGCCATACTATTTAAGTTGAAATTGCGTAACAATGGCATTTATTTCTAATAGCAAGAAGTTTGTATTTATTCACCTACATAAATGTGGAGGCACGAGTGTTGAACGTGCTTTAGCTGCTGATATGCAGTGGAATGACATTATTTTAGGCAGTACTGACTATGGTGAACTAATACAGCGATCCTACGAAAAACAGTTTGGCATATATAAGCATTCATCTGCAGCTACTATTAAAAATGTGATAGGCGATGAATTATGGGATCAATATTTTACGTTTTCAATCGTAAGACATCCGATTGATCGCATGGTTTCATATTATGCATATCTTAAAACACACTATTTGGGGAAGTATCGGGGCTCGGCCATTAAATTGATGTACTACGCCGACCAGATCCATACCTTACCAAAGCCATTAACCCGTATACCCAAGCTATATGATGCGTTTAGGTGGCCCGGAGTTACAGATTGTATAAAAACTAATAATATATCTGACTTTATTCACTCAGAAGGGTCTTGGCAATCTTATGGCACCATGCCTCAGTTTGATCAACTTACAGATTCAAGTCGTGAGAATGTAATCGTTGATTATGTCGGTCGCTTAGAAGACATATCTGAAGATTGGCAATTTATTTGTGATAAAGTCGGACTTTCTACATCATTACCCCATTCGAACAAATCAAAACGTAAGTATAAGGAATGGCGAAAGTATTTTAGTCTAGATGACATTAATTTCTTGGCAGAAAAATATCAAAAAGATATGGAGATTTTTGAATATTCTATCTAGGTATTAATGTATCTTACATCTCAACTCTAAGGTATATTATTAGCGGCATTGCTTATCCTTGAGATAATTTTAGTTGTGAGATGCGGTCAGATAGCAATGGCCCTAGACCAATTCATCCCCTAAATCAGCAATCGCTTCTTAGCCAATTCATCAGGCCTTATCAGAAATATTTTCTTGTAAAGAAGCTAACCAAGAAACTCTATTCTCTGATTCTCGAAAACGCACTGCCAGTTTTAATTCAAAAAGCTTCCCCTGTAGATAAGTTATTTGTAATTATGGTTAGAGCATTTCTGAGGAAAAATGTCCCAGAGCCTATTAAGGAACCTGTCAAAAAAGTATTAAAGGACTATGGTCAGGCTACGAGTAAATGGAGAGCACTGCCAGATTGGTTAATTATAGGAGCACAAAAGGGAGGAACCTCATCTCTTTTCTTTTATCTCCAGCAACATCCTGAGATTGGCTTTGCCCCAGAAATCACAAAAGAAGTTCACTATTTCGATTGGCATCACCAACATTACTTAGATTGGTATCGGGCTCATTTCCCACTAAAAATCTCCTATAAGCTCTCTAATATACGTTCGACAGGCGAAGCTACACCTGAGTATCTTTTTCACCCTTTAGCCCCCAATAGGATATCGAAGTCCCTGCCAGATGCAAAATTTCTCATTATTTTGAGAAATCCAATTAATCGGGCCTACTCCCATTGGAAAATGAGTATTCGCCATGGTCATGAAACGCTAAACTTCCTTGATGCTATCGAGGCTGAGGAAGATAGACTGGGGCAAGAGAGAGAACATCTTAAAACCCAAGGAGATGAATACTCTTGGCATAGCCCATTAGCTTGGTTCTCATATTTAAGTCGAGGTAGATATACAGAACAGATAGAGCATTGGTTAAAGTTTTTTTCTAGGGAAAAACTTCTGATTCTTCGCAGTGAAGATATGTTTTCCAATCCCCATGAGGTGTTATCAAAAACAACCCATTTTCTAGAACTGAAGGAATTTAAAAGGATTGACTTAGAGCCAATGAATACTGGAGGTTATCAAAAGAAGATGCCACCTGAAACATATAAAAAACTAGCCGCTTATTTTGCCCCTCACAACCAGAATCTTCTTAAATATGTTGATTGGGATCCTAAATGGTAAATAGCATGATCTAACAACAACACAAGTAAAATAATCTGGAAATTTGCACACGCATTTTTTCTTCAACCGCTCGCGATTTAATGATGGCAAGCGGTTTTTTGCTATCTCAAACCAGAGCTAGCCCTGATCACGACTGCTAATAGCAGAAGCTCATAAACTATTAAGTCGATTTTCTTATATTTATAATCGAGGCTTGTATTACCAATTGCTACAGAGTTGGCTTGATGGCAACGATGCTAATCAGCAGTGGATACATTTATGCTTCTATAACCCCAAACAATGGAGCCAGTCTTAGTCATCTTAAGATCAAGAGACAGCAATGGAATACGGTGAATCTGAAAATTCTCTTGAGTATGTAGATATTTTCCAGATGCACTACGGTTAAACCCTAATATAGAAATAGAGGAAGATACAAAACTTACTCTGTGAGTTTGCTATTTGTTGTTTGGGTGTGTCTAAGTTTGCTGTATCAAATTGTGATTGACATATCCAAATATTTGGTGAGTGTGGGGCGGCATGACTGCAAAAGACTTATTGAATCAAGGAGTTGACTTGGCAAGGCGACAAGACTGTTTGGGCGCGATCACAATTTTTAATACTGTGATTGAGTCTCTGCCCAACTATGCTAAGGCCTATTTCAACCGGGGATGTGCCCATTATGCTATGGGTGACTATGCCGTAGCCATCGAAGACTTTAGTTGGGCAATCCATCTGGCACCTGACTACGCGTCAGCTTATCTCAATCGGGGCAATGCCCAGCGCAAACTGGGACATACAGACGCCGCGTTAGAAGACTTTGAGCATGGGATTCAGCTAACACCTCTATCTACACGAGGATATTGCAATCGCGGTTTGCTCAGGCTGGATGTGGGCAATTATGCAGGCGCTGTGCGGGATTTTGATTATGCCCTCAGGCTACAGCCTCATTTCCCCCGTGGGTATCTATGGCGGGGAGTGGCCTGGCTACGCTGCGGTGACTTTAAACGGGCTATTAATGATTTGAATCGAGCTCTAGCCCTAAATCCACACTGTGCGAAAACCTACAACCAACGTGGTTTAGCCTACTTTTACCAGGTTGATTATAGGCAGGCTCTAGCCGATTTTAATCAAGCCGTTGACCTCGATAAAGACTTGGCTGATGCCTATAACAATCGAGCAACCCTGCGTACAGAAATGGGGGATTATGCAGGCGCAATGGCAGACTATTGTGAAGCTCTACACCTCAACCCTGCCTTACCTGAAGCCTATCCTCAAACATTAAAGCAGTTACACAATGCGCTCCACGATAGTCCGGCTCCAGGGAAGTTATCGCTATTGAACAATCGTGGCAACACCCGCGCTACCCTGGGTGACAGTGGTGGAGCATTAAATGACTATGCCGAGGCACTGCGTCTTGACCCTAACCATGCCTATGTTTATAACAATCGGGGATTAGTCAGGCTTTATCTCCACAATTATGAGATGGCCGCTACCGATTTTAGTGAGGCCATTAAACTTAACCCCCAATTTGCAGAGGCGTTTAGTAATCGAGGCGGAATTCGACAACACCTTGGAAACTTGGAAGGTGCACTCCAGGATATCAATCAGGCGCTTGACCTGAATCCATCTTTAGCCAATGCCTATGTCCATCGAGGCAGGATCCATGTGGACCTCAAAAACTACATGAAAGCCATGGCAGATTTTAATAAAGCCCTGACTCTCCAGCCTGACGCTGCCCATACGCTGAATGAACGAAGCGTACTGCGGTTTCGTCTTAATGATACGGAAGGTGCACTAGCTGATGTCAACCGAGCCTTAGAGCTACAGCCTCAGTTTTCAGATGCCTACATTAACCGGAGCTTGATCCGATTTGATCGAGGGGATCGCTCCGGCGCATTTAGTGACCTTGACTCAGTTATGAGTCTTCATCATCAGCGAACGTCCAGACCAGATGACCGCGCCATTGCTTAATTAATCATCGTCTTCCCACACTTCAAATGTGTCTAGATCGATAGCAGGACGATCTGCTTGAGTATTCGAATCACTGAGTTTATCGAGGGCGTTCTCAACCGTGTTTTCCAGCGCTCTGTTCAAAGGGGCAATTCGTTTTTTAGCTTTGGAGACCTGCTGATTAAACTGCGATCGCAACCCCTGAGTTCTATCTTGCAGTTGTTGACCCGTGGAGCGTAATTGTTCATTTACATCGTCAGATAACCAACGCTCCTGGGCATAGTCTGACCATCCCTGGGCTCGCTGTTGCACTTGGTCTGCCAGGGATTGAGCCGTCGTTTGAGCCGTTGTTTGCCACCCCTGTTCAGCCATGGGCACAGTTTCATCAGCCAAGTACTCAGCCTGCTCTGCTGCCTGAGCCGACACCATTATTCGCTTACGACCAGCACTGATAATCGCTTCAGGTGCTAACCCATATAGCCCCGACTGCCCTGGCTGGGCAAATAGATACTGCAATACCTCACCACTACGCTCAAACCGATAGTCCACAATCTGGCCAATACAGTTACCCATATCCGTCCAAACCTCCAGACCGACCATGGCTTGAGCCGCCGATTGAGCCATGTCAGCCCCACGGCCATGAATCACAATACTATCGGCACCGATATTGACAATCTGTTCCCAGCTATAGGTTGGACGCTGGCGCTGCCACACGGGTCCTTGACACACCAGAGCAACCACCTTGCCCTGGTTCAAATCCACGAGTAAGCTATCCACAATTCCTAGCTCGTCCGTAGTGTCATAATCCAATATTAAGCGGCCAAGCAACGACCCCTGTCTTAGGCAAGCCCCATCAGCCATGGCAGTAACTCTATAAAACGCCTGTACTTGAGTTATAGCACTCTAGCCGAATAGAAAAACAACGCAGGGTCAAGCATGGTGGTAGAACCCACACCGCTGATTGGCTGTTCTTTAAGGCTTATGTTAATTCTGTGGGGTTTTCCACCTGGTGAACTCCCACTCTCTTTATAAAATGTAGTAGAAGCAACGGATGGGTATAGGGACTTATGGATATCGCAATCAAGCGTCCTATTCTGATTGGTGGTTTAGGTCTCAGCGCCAGTTTATGGTTATTGGATGTCGTGCATCACATGCCCATGGACGGGTCATTAGTACTGGGTGCGATCGCACTTGGTTCAGGAGTATGGTGGTTCAGCCAGCAACGTCAGCGTAGTGTGGTTCCAGCTATTCCCAAACAGGTCACCGTTCAGCGGGATGCTATCGACCAGGCACTAGACCGCACCGATCAACTCATTGAGCTACTGTTAACTGAAAATAGCCAAGCCGCTGCCCAAGCAGAACTCTATCGCACCGACTATGATCTGCTGCTGGATAGTCTAGAGCGTATTGATTTAAAGGTTGCGATTACTGGCAATAAAGCCACAGGCAAGACCACTCTACTCACCTGTCTACAGACCGCTGAAACAGCAGCATTAACCTTTACTGAACCGTCCGATGACATCAGCGATGCTGATCTAGTGCTTTTGGTGATTGCAGGCGATATGACTGCTTCAGAGCTAAATCGCCTAGAAACGCTGGTTTCTGGAGGGTATCAAGTGCTAGTGGTGCTGAATAAGCAAGACCAGTATACCCCCATGGATCAGGCAGTGGTGCTGGATCGGATTAAGGGGCGGGTGGCAGAACGCAATGTGGAAGCGGTTGCGATCGCAGCTAATCCCAATCCAATCAAAGTTCGCCGCCATGCCGAGTCAGGCGAAATTCTTGAATTTTTTGAGCAGTCTGCTGCCGATCTAGAGGCCCTTACCCAAAAACTCGATAGCTTTGCCGCTGAACCATCCTCTTTAGTGATGGCCACCACCCTGCGTCAGACAAAAGCACTGCAACAGCGTATTACCGCATCCCTAAACGAGTATCGTCGCCAAAAAGCAATGCCCGTCATTGAGAAAATGCAGTGGATTGCAGCCGGTACGGCCTTTGCCAACCCAATAGTCACCGTGGACCTGCTGGCGACAGCTGCCATCAATGGCCAGCTCGTATTAGACATCGGCACTATCTATGGTCAAAAATTCTCCATGGATCAGGCTAAGGCCGCTGCAGGTACCATCGCTGAATTAACCGTCAAGTTGGGGCTGGTCGAACTAGCCTCTCAAGCCCTTGGAACAGTCCTCAAAAGTCATGTAACTACCTACCTGGCTGGTGGAGCAGTGCAGGGTATCAGTGCCGCGTATCTCACCCGTCTAGCTGGCCTGACTCTGATTGACTACTTCGAAGAACAAAGCTTGTTAGACACTACCGAGCTTAACTTTGAAGGACTGGGTAGCCGTCTACAAACATTATTCCAGCAAGCTCGCCAGAGTTTAGCTCTTAAGGATTTTGTGACCCAGGCCCTACCTCACCTACCAAAAGCAAGCACAGTCGCTAGCTAGAAAGTTTGAACAAGACGGGTAGTGGGCAATGGGATAAAGCTAAAAATCCTGTTGCCCAAATATCACTTTTCGCCTGAGCATTCAGCTCTAAGCACACCCAAACCATGACCGATCCCGCCTTGATTCAGGAAACATTTACTAATGTCAGCACTGCGTCCCAGAGGATTGCAGAGACTACAGTCCAGCCCCTTGTCGAGAGGGCCCGCGACAGTTTGCGACAAACAATTGATCGCTATATTCCACAGCTAGAGCTAACTCGCTCCGATGCCGACGAACTCAAACGTCAGGCTGCCGTTAAGGCCGGTATTGATCAGCTGACAACCCTATTAAACAAGCTAGATAGCACCCTACTTCGGGTCGCCGTATTTGGTCTAGTCAGTCGCGGTAAGTCAGCTGTACTCAATGCTTTGATCGGCGAAAAAATCCTTGAAACAGGGCCTCTAAATGGTGTTACCCAATGGCCTCGGTCTCTCTATTGGACACCGTCCACATCTGAGGGAGAAACAACTCTCAAAATCGAACTCATTGATACGCCCGGCCTAGATGAAATAGAAGGAGCTGAACGGGGACAAGTCGCGCAAGATGTGGCCCAACAAGCTGATTTAATCTTATTTGTAGTGGCAGGTGATATTACACGCACTGAGTACACAGCTCTACAAACGCTGCACGAAACCCGTAAACCATTGCTGTTAGTCTTTAATAAAACGGATCTCTATCCAGACATAGACCGTCAGGCTGTTTACGACAATCTCCAGCACCTTAAATGTCAACTAGCGTCTGATGAAGACACTAGAGACGAGACCAATGACACAACAACCATTAAATCATCGGACGTTCCCATCGTAGACGACGTTATCCTGGTGGCTGCAGACCCTGCCCCTCTGAAGGTGCGTGTAGAGTGGCCAGATGGTCATGTCACTGAAGAATGGGAAACCTCTGCACCAGAAATTGAGCCTCTCACAACAGCGCTGATCGATCTTCTTCAAGCGGAAGGTCCGACATTAGTCGCCCTCAATACTTTGCATCAAGCAAATCAAGTCAACACCAACTTAGCCAAAGCAACCGCAGAGTTAAACCAGACTGCAGCCGATAACATCATCTTGCAATTTGCAAAATACAAGTCTGCTGCGGTGGCTTTGAACCCTGTCGCCGTGCTGGATCTCCTAGGCGGTGTGGCCTCTGACCTGGTTATGATCCGTAACTTGGCCAAACTTTACGGCTTTCCCATGACTAGTTTTGAAGCTAGCAAACTATGGCAAGCAATTGTCCGCAGTTCTGGCACACTACTTTTAAGTGAACTAGGCAGCGGATTGCTCCTAGGTCTTGGCAAAAGTGGAGCTGCCCTATGGAGCATGATCGATGGCTCTGCTGGATTAACCGCCTATGCTGGCGCAATGGGAGCCCAAGCGGCAGCGGCAGGCTATGGCACTTACGCTGTTGGCCAGGCTGCCCGTGTTTATCTAGAACAAGGTTGTTCTTGGGGACCTCAAGGCATTAAGACCCTGATGCACACTATTGTAGAAAATGCCAATACAGATTCTGTCCTTGAGCGGCTGCAACAAGAAGTCCGACTATCAATAGAAGAAGACATTAAGCAACGGGCTCAATAGTCACATTTTAAGTTTAATGTCTAGCTTTCTAACAAAGTCTGTATCAATCACATGACAAGGGATAAGAATGCCTCCTATTAAAGGCTAGACCAAAGTAGATAAACGAGCAAAACCATGGCTTCTCAAGGACACAATCACGATAATGATTAAAGTTGAGAGATTTGTCGGGCAAGCTGAAAGTCCAAGTCTGTTAAACCCTGAGCATCATGGGTCGTTAGCTCCAGTGAAACTCGGTTGTAGCTGATACTAATATCAGGATGGTGATTAAGTTGTTCAGCAGGCTCAACTAAATTGTTGACAAACGTGATTGCCGCAACAAAATCTTCAAATGTTCGAGTATAGAATAATGTGTTGCCATCTGTTGTCCAGTTTGGTAAATTTCCTATGCGGAGTTTGACCTCCAATGGACTTAGACGGGTCAGGTTATTTTTAGTGCTCACAACAGAATGCTCACTGCCCTCAACTAGCTTGGGAAAGATCGCAAGTATCTCTTGGGCACCAACATTCGCAATTATCAAAGCATTAAGAATACAATTCATTGAACTCAACCGCATTAGCATTGGTATAGTGATTGACTCAACAGCAGGGGACGATGCTCCCCCTGCAAAGGGTACAAAGACCTTCCACAAAATGCGACAATGGAAATTGTCAATTCTTTTTACATTAATTAACTGGTATTCCCAATGCTAAAGCGACTAGCTGCTCTGATGATTGTGTTTGCCACGATGTTTGGCCTCCAGGCCTGTAGCGGTTCGGCTCCTGTGAGTTTGCTGAACTACGTTAATAGCTATCAGGGCTATCAGTTCAGCTATCCAACTGGCTGGGTAGAAGTTAAGGTATCCGGTGGACCAGATGTTGTATTTCACGACATCATTAACGTAACTGAGAACGTTAGCGTCGTTGTGAGCCCAGTGGCAGAGGGCAAAACCCTGGAAGAATTGGGTGGCCCCACTGAAGTTGGCTACAAGTTATCTAAAAGCATCACAGAGATGGCTGGTGATAGTCGCAATGTGGAACTTATTAATGCTCAAAATATAGAGACTGACGAGGGTAAAATCTATTACATTCTGGAGTATTTAGCGACCACATCCGAAGGGCAACGCCATAATCTAGCTAGTGCCATCGTACGTCGTGGTCAGCTATTTACATTTAATGCATCTGTTCCCGAAGCTCGCTGGAAGCGCCTTAAGAATTCAATCACTCAGTCGGTAGCGTCATTCTCGGTTTACTAGACAATGTCTGCTCCTCAGTTTGTCCTAGCGTCAGCCTCCTCAGCACGACGTCAGCTTCTTTTAAATGCCGGGGTTCAGCCTTTTGTATCCCCCAGCAAGTTTGATGAGGATCAAATTACCCTAAGTGAGCCAGGTGCATTGGTAAAGGCTCTATCCTTGGGCAAGGCAGAAGCTGTCGCGCCTTTGTTTCCAAATGCAGTGGTGTTAGGATGCGATTCAGTCCTAGCATTTGATGGGGCCATTTACGGTAAGCCTGAAACACCAGAAGATGCTGTCAAACGCTGGTGGAAGATGCGCGGTAAAGTGGGCGAGTTATTTACTGGCCACACACTAATATCTCCGCAGGCAGCGAAAACGTTAACTCGATGTCAGGTGACTCGGGTTTATTTTGCCTGGGTTAGCGATCGCGAAATTGAGGACTATGTGGCCACAGGCGAACCAATGCATTGTGCCGGTGCTTTTACCATCGATGGCAAAGGTGGCTTTTTTGTGGAAAAGCTAGAGGGTTGCCATACCAATGTCATCGGTCTGAGTATGCCGATGCTACGTGACATGCTGGGATCCTTAGGGTATCGGGTGACGGATTTTTGGTAAGGCCAAAAAATTGCGGTTTGAGTTCGATATTAAACACTCTCCCTTAACTGCCAGCGCAACAGCAGAGAATTAAGCACTACGCTAATCGAACTAAACGCCATGAAACCACCTGCATAGCCAGGGCTCAAGGCAATTTCAAAGTTCGGCAACAAAATGCCCGCCGCCAGGGGAATACAAATCAGGTTATAGCCAAAGGCCCAGGCTAAGTTCTGACGAATTTTATTAAAGGTGCTGCGACTGAGTTCCAGGGCAGCTGACACATCGTTTAGGTCATCACGCATCAGCACAACATCAGCGGTTTCCATAGCAATGTCAGTGCCTGAGTGCATGGCGATACCGACGTCAGCCTGGGCCAGGGCAGGCGCATCATTGATGCCATCACCCACAAAGCCAACACAGTGCCCCGCTTGCTGTAGCTTTTCAATGGCATTGACTTTGTCGGCTGGTGTCATGCTGCCTTCTGACACAGCAATCCCTACATCCATGGCTAATCGATGGGCAACGGCTGGTCGATCACCACTCAGGAGCTGGAGCTGAAGGTTTTTGCGGTGGAGTTGTTCAATCACTGATTTGGCTTCCTCACGGGAGCGATCAGCCGCGGCCAGTAGGCCCACCAATTGATGATCAACAGCGATATAAATCAAAGTTTTACCCTCAACACTCAAGGTATTGGCAACATCACTAGCCATATCAGTGGCGATATTAGCTTGAGCTAACCAGGCGGCATTGCCGAGGTGGAGCGTTTGATTGCCTAACTGTGCAACAACTCCACGTCCCGGAGTTGTTGCGCTATCTGTCACGTTAGTTAAAGGAAGCTGTCGCTGAGCAGCCTCGTTGAGAATGGCTTCGGCTAAAGGATGGCGGGTTCCTTGCTCAACACTAGCTGCTAGACGAATCACATCATCCTCAGTCAAGCTGGCGTCATAGCTAATGCAGTCAGTCACCCAGGGCTGCCCTGTTGTCAGGGTGCCGGTCTTGTCAAAAATGATGGTATCTAAATGATGGGCCGTTTCTAGAACATCACCACCACGCACCAATAACCCCCTCTGGGCTCCAATGCCAGACCCCACTAGAATCGCCATGGGAGTAGCCAATCCTAATGCACAGGGACAGGCGATCACCACAACGGCAATGGCTAATTTCAGACTTACCAACAGCCTTGAAGTTTCTATCACAAGGTGACTGTGATGGACATGTTGCGGATTGAGAGCCGCTTGGATCGCATCAGGCCAGATGGTAAATCCAACGCCGTACCAAAAGCAAAATGTCAGTAGAGCGAGGATTAAAATCCCATAGGTGAAGTAACCGGATAAGGTATCTGCTAAGCCCTGTATGGGGGCTTTACGCGTTTGAGCAGATTCAACCAGACTGACCATCTGGGCCAGGGTACTATCTGAGCCAGTGCGGCTGACTCTAATAGAAATCGCACTCGACTGGTTTAAGGTACCGCCGATTACGGGATCACCAATCTGCTTCATGACAGGCAATGCTTCTCCAGTGACCATTGCCTCATTAATGGTGGTTTGCCCCGCCTCAATCTCCCCATCTACTGGGATTTTATCGCCAGGCAAAACTTGGATGATGTCATCGACCTGCACTTGATTAATGGGAATCTCGACATTGTCGCCTGGTGAATCACCTATCACCAGGCGAGCGCCCTGGGGTTGCAGTGCAATCAAACTACGAAGAGCCTCAGTGGCTCGAAAGCGAGCACGTTCTTCTAACGTACGCCCTAACAAAATAAAGCTGAGCAACATGACGGGCTCATCAAAAAAGCACTCCCAGCCTAATTTTGGAAAGACTAAGGCCACAACGCTAGCGGTATAGGCACTCAGAGCACCAATACTCACTAGAGTATTCATGTTAGGACGGGCACGACGTGCTCCCTGCCAGCCATCTTGTAGAATTGCTCGCGCAGGCCCCACTAAGGTGAGGGTGGCTAATGCAAAGTGAAAGCTCAGGCTGCTGAGAATAGGTCCTGAAAAACTGCTATCTGGATCGCCCACATGTTCTATGTGACCAAGGATTGAAAGGGCTAAGAGAGTA
>NZ_QXHD01000004.1:1103607-1118162 GCF_011009555.1 Adonisia turfae CCMR0081
CAGGAAGACGGTTGGGTGTTGTGCTTTTAAACCCACCTGATCACTGCTGTTGAGTGACAACCCAAAAACTGAGACGCTATGCTGTGGGATCGCACTCTCTACAAGATTTTAATACTGCTTCCAAAATTACATCAGGCATCACGGGTTCCTCTTCTATTAGCCAAGGGCCAGCTTTTATCTCTAATATGGGAAACTCTCTAACCAGTAACCTGTCTCCTCTAGCTCTTGTAAGCCAACCTCCAGTTTGCTGATGTATTCTGCATTGGATCTTGCTCGTAAGGCTTCTCGATTTGGACGGTGGAGGGATGTTTGACAACAATAGTTTGCATTCTCTTAGCAAAAGACAGCTAAAATTATCCACAGTTGCCTGCCTATTGACTTAGGCTTGGTTGCGCCATCTATCGAGGTCACTATGATGAAAAAGAGCATTATATTTCTTGCTGCATTTGTGCTGTCTACTGCATTGTTGCCTCACAAAGCTATAGCTGACGAAAAATGGTCTACAGAAGAATATGACGTTATCTATCAAGACGAACGAAATAGAACCGCTATCTGGACCTATGGTGATGGTTTCGGTACTGTTTTTATAGATGGTTTAGCTGGAGTGTATACTGGCCGAGGTTCCTATTCTGGTTACTGGGTGCAAGAGTCTTCTTCCCTACGCTGCGACACCTTTAGAGAAGACGCCAATGGTGAACCCACCTACTATTGGGGTGGATTTGAAATCACATTTATCGATCCAGATTTTCCCTCTCGTTGGGAAGCGATGATTGGACTATGTGACCTTGAGCCAACTATCTCCCTAACGGGGACTCCTATCACTCCACTGTTTGAACCTTAATCTGAGGGCTGAACTATTAACAAACATTCTTGTTATGGAGAGTTGAATCGCCAATAATTAGTTAAGGGTAGGCCAAGGATATGTAAGCAAAGAGCGATTTTGCCTAGACTGCTCGTGATATAGAACTTCCTTGTGAGCAATTAAGCGTTACAGTACTAAAAGTGGATGCGCTATCAACTTATTAGGCTGTTTTACGGGTATATTTATATCACGGGGCGCACGCCGATGGTGCACAAGATTTTTGTGATTGCTGAGTTAGGGGATGAGTCGGTTAGATCCATTGCTATTTGACGGTATCTCACATTTAAAGTTATCCCGAGCGTCAGCAATGCTGATGTTTGAAGCAATTCCGAACGTAAAGCAGCAATCACATCGTATCTTCATAGACTTAATCCTGTGCTTGCTGCGTTCTTTTTGAATGCTTAAGCAAGTAGTGTTCTTCCAGCTCTTCTACTATGAAAGCCTCGACTGTTTTTGTTTCATTATTAGCGTTAGCTGGTACTGCTGCTGCTGCCGAAAGTGCTGATGCTGCGGTTTTAGACGTAGAGATTCCAAATAATCTGAGAGAAGCTATCTGTCATCGAGACTGGTATGAGGCCATAGAATTATCGAGTACGTTAATTGCGTCTGCAACGATTACCCCTGATGAACGTCAGACACTTGTAGAATTAAGACGCAATTTGTATGGCCACCTTAAAGATGGGGCTAAACCTGAGGAAACGGTTAGCTGTAAAGGTATTGTCAAACGCCCTTCCATTGCAACACAGACTCCACTCTATGAAGGGGCTACTCCACGATTTTCCAATCGTAATCGGTCTAGTGTCTCCGTAGGAACGACATCGGTGAAGGCTTTGTATGGCACTACTCTTTCCAGTTTGTGGACAGTGGGTACTCGGGTGGACGGCAACAGTATTAGAGGAACTGTCTTGAATAATGGATTGACAGCTGCTAAGAATGTCACCTTAACTATCCGTTCTCAACAAGACGATCAATCAGAGACTATTAAAACCGTTGCTATCGATACAGTTAGCCCATGGAGTGAAACTGATTTTGTCGCTACATTTAACCATTCACCAGGAAACTGGATGATTGAAAGTATTGAAATTAACTAGCGCACTGACTTAGAACGCAAAATCAATTAACTTTCAATAGTGTGACAAAAGTTGGTAAATTCTTTTCTCGCCTGCTCTGCCACATTTTGGGGTTCCCAGTCTGTTTTCAGCAAGGGTTCACCACAGTGTCCCCATACTAGTCCGGCCCAAGCGCCAAAGCCGCCGTTAGGGTCTTTGCTGCGCACTTCGTGTCGAGCGTCGATATCTAAGACAATCATGGTGCCCTGCTGCTGTGGGGGAAACGTTTGGCTAGTCCCGCGAACAATGTAACTATTGCCAGGGTTATGCAGCATTAATATTGGCCGATACCCGGCAATGCCATCACTGTGGGATGGAACAGCGACCCCTTCTAGTAAGCGAAAATTTTGGAAGTTCTTAATCTCATAAAGATGCGTAAATCCGCATCTAAAGGGTTGATATGGCATGGCTGTGATACTTTTGAGATAGCTCAATAGCTGCTCACAAGCTAACGGTAGTTGAAGATTCTCTATATGTACAATCATAAGTGATGACCTGCTAACCCCCTGCTAGCAGATGAGTTTGCTAACACGATTGACCCCATCGTTGTTTGTTTGTTTTGGTGTTAGGGCATGTCAAGGACGAAGACTTTATAGGCATGTCCTGGAGATATTCTGGGTGAGTTTAGCGTAAAAACATGAGGGCATGTTTCGGAACGCAACGCCTCAGTAATTTTTGTGAACCCGTAAGATGCTTCGGTGTGTTCTGTAGTGGAAGCTGAAAAGCTATGGCTTGTTGTATTTTAAATTGCCTTGTTTGTCGATCTACAACTACTTTTTCTTTTAAAACCCCCCAATACTTATACCGCAAAGCAGAATTTTAATTCTCTTTGTAGACTCTACTTTTTTGGAAGCACAGAAGTATTTGAGCGATGCTAAGGCATTAGATAGCTTGACAGAGAATAATCTTTAAAGAAGGTTATACTTGTGCTATTTTATGCAGGGGCTATACGCATCTGTAATATAGACTGTGGCTAGTGTTTATAATGTGCACTATAGAGACTGTCATATCTCATATTCAATTTTTAGGGCTATCTAAAAGTTCCCCTATCTTTAGGGGAGTAACTTTAAGAAAATTACTAAAGTTGAAGTATTTTTTTTTGTGAAAATCACTATGTTTGAGAGATTATGAAGATTGAATCAGTGATTTTGCGGAATCGCCTTGTTATAGGGCGATTCACTAATACGGATACTTCCATGTTTTAGGCCATGGTGATGCGATTAAAGGAGGTGCATTGACTAAGCTGCACATTGTGCAGCTCACATTAGCTCAATTGACGTGCATCTAATAGGAGGAACGCATAATGCGAGAACTAACTTACTACGTAGCCTGTAGCCTGGATGGTTTTATTGCCCACAGAGATGGTTCCCACGATGGCTTTTCCCAGGATTCTGAATATCTTACGGAAGTATTTACCTCCTTCCCCGAAACTGTGCCCTCTCATTTGCGTGATGTTATGGGTGTGCATGCTGAAAATAAATGGTTTGATGTTGTTTTGATGGGACGCAAAACCTATGAAATTGGTTTGCAGGAAGGTGTGCTCAGTCCTTATTCTCATCTGAAACAATATCTGTTCTCTCGTAGTATGCACGCGAGTCCCCATACAGATGTTGTTCTTGTTTCAGAGGATGTTGCTGACACTGTTAGGCAATTAAAACAAGAAGAGGGTAAAGGGATCTGGCTATGTGGTGGGGGTGTTTTAGCGACAGCACTTTTGTCTGAGAAGCTGATTGATAAGTTGATTTTGAAGGTAAACCCATTTTTGATGGGGGACGGTATTCCACTATTTTCTGGAGTAATTAATCAAACAGCTTTGCAACTCATTGACAGGGAAATTTATAACAATGGTGTGCTGATGCTTCACTATCAGGTGGGCTGATAGAGTTATACGTAGCCTGTGTGTTAATAGTGGGACTTAAAATAAGCCCGTGGATATAGGCTATATGTGTGTTGTTGAGGCCTTTGAAGGAGAGAGTGTTATGTCACTGATATATATTGCGATCGCACTACTCTTTATCCTAATCATCATTTGGCTAGCACTACAGCCCAAACAGGGGACCAAGGCCTCGAATGCCCCTGAGCCCATTGATGACTCTACCTATCAATTACCCAAACCCCAAGACCCATCTGGTAACCCAGCAACACCATTATCTCGTCCATCGCCAGCTACTCCACAGCTGCGTCAAGTATCCTATGAAGCACCCTCTGAACTAACATCGTTGGATACACAATCAGTTGAAACAAAGGCTGCTGATAGTTCTAACGTCGAAGATCGCATAAGAACGCTTATGCAGCAGAATCGTAAACTTGATGCCATTAAGCTCATTCGGTCTACAACAGGATGGGGATTAAAACAATCTAAAGATTATTTAGATGCTTTTCCTTATTTGGCCCCCTTACCTATCACCGAGGGCATGGGTAACGGCAATCCTACACCCCCTATAGAATCCTTCGATATAGACCACCATGATATTAATGACCGTGTGCGGCTGTTTATGCAGCGAGGGCGCAAGATTGATGCCATTAAGCTGGTAAGAACTGTGACAAACTGGAGTCTCAAAGAGGCGAAAAACTATATCGATCACTACCCTGATGTTGCTCCTCTGCCGATTACCGAACGTGGGCCTGTCAAACAACACCTCAAGCAACTACTAGCTGACAGAAGACACATGGATGCCATCGATTTAGTCCAACGTCGAACGGGTATGGTGGTGACGGAAGCCAAGGACTATCTTGAGCAAACGTTTAACTGTGATTTACCTTTTTGAGGTTACTCATATCTCAATGCTGACAATACTTTAAGTGTTAGACCGTAAAGCTATTTTGATGATGTATGTAATACACGGGCTCTTAACTCAAGTACTGCTGGGAGATTCTTTCTTGAGGCTGGGACCGATAAATTTCTCAGATACTAAAACTATGATAATGCCAAGGCTATAGGCAATAAAATCTTCCCAGCTAAACGATGTACCAATCACGGTTCTAGCGAGGCGAGAAGATCCGAGACCAAGTACGTCTACAATGTTGAAATGTTGCAGAATCTCAACTAAAAACGAAAATAATAAAACACCTATGGCGGTGAGATTTATTGAGTATTTAAAGAATGCTCGCACAAATGCATAAATCAAGATGACAACCAAGAAGTCTCCCATGTATGGACGAATAAAGTCATCTTTAATAAAAATGCCGATATAAATCTCTGTAATCAATAAAAGGGCGAACCAGTAAAAGTAGTAAAGGTTAAATCTCATTTTTTCATTTGCTTAGAAGGCATGTGAGGCTAAAACTCACAGTATGACTACGATGCAGCTCTGGAGGATTCCTGAAGTGTCAAGGGGCTCTGGCAACTACTTTAATGAGCTTTTCGTAAATTTTTGATGTGTTCTTTATCGCTGCTTAGCCGAGTGCTGTACGTTTAATTGCGATCGCAATCACTGTTTCGCTGAGCCCTGTACGTTTACTTGAGGATCGCACAGCCACAATGCGATCGCTCCTATGAATCCCTGAGCCATGGCAGTATCGTACTATTCCTTTTGGTTAGTCCCCCAAGAACCAGATTTAACCTATTTTCAAGACCTGATTAATGGTTTGACAGAACGTTTCAAGACCGAACCCTTTTATCCCCATGTGACCCTGTACAGTGGTTCTCTACCCGCCTCTCTAGCCGTGACAGCCGTGGTTAAAGGGCTGTCATTAACACAACCGATAGAGCTAGAGGTCATCACTCTCAACTATGAAACCCACTTTTCCAAAACCCTCTATGTTCAGTTAAAGCAGACAGTTGATTTCACGCAGTTGGTGAGAGATCTGGTTACAGCCATTCCCGATGCTCCACAGCCTAGGCTAGATCCCCATCTCAGCCTGTTATATCACCGCCTTGATGCGGTTACCCAACAAACACTGACAGAAACGATCACCCTGCCGCGCTCCACCATTCAGTTTGATCAAATCCAGGTAATTGCTGCGCCCCAGAACTTTGAGACGCAATCTCACGTCGCAAGTTTACGCTGTGTCCATAGCAAATTGCTGACTCTATCATGACTGCACATTCCCCCAGAATCATTGGTTTGCTCCCCGCTGCTGGCCAGGGTAGCCGCATTAGTCCATTATCCATGAGCAAAGAACTATTCCCCATTGGCTTTCAAAGCCTTGCTGAAAAAGGGCTACGGCCTAAGGTGGTCTGTCAATATTTGCTGGAGGCCATGGGTAAAGGCGGAGTGCAAGAGTCCTTTTTGATTTTGCGACCTGGTAAGTGGGATATTCCCAATTATTTCGGTGATGGCTCCCAACTCAAGATGCGATTGGCCTATTTGACGGTGCATGTGCCCTTTGGGGTGCCCTTTAGCCTCAACCAGGCCTATCCTTTTGTGAAAGATGCCATTGTTGCCATGGGGTTTCCCGATATCTTGTTTAGCCCAGCTGATGCCTATGCCCAGCTCATAACTCGGTTACAAACGACCCAAGCCGATGTGGTGTTAGGTCTGTTCCCCACGGATCAGCCTGACAAGGTGGGGCTGGTTGAGTTTGATCAAGATGGTGTCGTCTCTGGCATCTATGAAAAGTCGAACCTCACCCATTTGCCCTATATGTGGGCCATTGCTGTGTGGCGGCCTAGCTTTACGGAGTTTCTCCACCAGTTTGTTGAGACGAAACGTCAGGCGCTGATTGGCGATCAGTCTCCGATGCTGCTCAAAGAGATGCCAGACTATGCTGAAACGCCAATTGGGGATGTGATTGTGAGTGCGATCGCAAATAACCTACGGGTAGAGGCTGTTCCTTTTGAAACTGGCCATTACCTCGATATTGGCACCCCCGAAAATCTGATCAATGCCGTATACCATTACGGCAAGCCCTAAACCTCAGATAATATGGCCATTGATTGCATCACCATAGAACAGTACCTTCACGAACACATCCCCATGTCTAAAGCGATGGCGGTAGCTGTTGCCTCCATCAATGACAGCGGTGTTCTGCTATCGGCACCCTTAGCGCCCAATATCAATCACCGTAATACGGTATTTGGTGGCAGTATTTCGACCTTAGCAATTCTTTCTGCCTGGACGTTTGTCCATGTGCAGTTAAAGACGTTGAATATACCCAGTCGTATTGTTATTCAAAGCAATAGCCTGGAATATACAAATCCTGCTACAGGAGATGTTCAGGCCCGTTGTTTCTCACCTGATTCTAATGTCTGGCAGTGCTTTATCAATACACTGACTAAACGTGGAAAAGGGCGCATAAGCCTCTCCTCTGAAGTTTATTCCAATGGTCTACTCGTCGGCCAATTTCACGGTAAATATGTGGCTCTAAAATCAAACGATTGAGCCTCAACATATATGTTGTGCCTGGATGTTTTACCTGGTGAAACAGATTGGTCCCGTAAAGGGCTAGCACCAGGCACAGCCCCTACATCAGATACTCTGCTAAACTGTTGTCAAGGCTACATTTAGCGTCTGACTAGGGCGCATGGCCTGGCTAGTTTTCTCTGCATCTGCCAGATAGTAACCGCCAATATCCATGGATGTTCCTTGAGCGGCATTGAGTTCACCAACAATTTTGTCTTCGTTTTCCCTCAGGTGCTGCGCTAGCTTGGCAAATTTAGCTTTGAGCTCTAAATTTTTCTCTTGTTCAGCCAAAGCCTGGGCCCAGTACATGGCCAGGTAAAAATGACTGCCGCGATTATCTAACTCATGGACTTTACGGGAAGGGGTCTTAGCATTTTGCAAATATTGGCTATTGGCTTTGTTCAGGGTTTCAGCCAAGATCAAGGCGTTTTCATTATTGGTTTTATGCCCCACATCCTCCAGGGTCACCGCCAAGGCTAGAAATTCCCCCAGTGAGTCCCACCGCAAATGCCCTTCACTAATAAACTGTTGTACATGCTTGGGGGCAGAACCACCCGCCCCCGTCTCAAACAAACCACCGCCTGCTAACAATGGCACAATGGAGAGCATTTTTGCGCTGGTACCCAGCTCAAGAATTGGGAAGAGATCGGTTAGATAATCACGCAGGACGTTTCCGGTGACTGAGATAACATTTTTGCCAATCTTGATCTGCTCACAGGTGAAACGCATGGCGTCCGCAGGTGGCAAAATCTTGATGTCCAGACCTGTGGTGTCGTGGTTGGGGAGATACTGTTTCACCTTTTTAAGGATATTTGCATCATGGGCACGATGTTCGTCTAGCCAGAAGACGGTAGGTGCACCAGTTGCTCTGGCACGACTAACGGCAAGTTTTACCCAGTCCTGAATGGGAATATCTTTGGTTTGGCACATGCGCCAGATATCACCCTTTTCGACGCCATGCTCCATCAGCGTTTGCCCATCGGCACTTACCACGCGCACGGTACCATTGGCAGGAATCTCAAATGTTTTGTCGTGGGAACCATATTCTTCAGCTTTCTGCGCCATCAGACCCACATTGGCGACATTACCCATGGTAGTCACATCAAAGGCTCCATTTTCTTGGCAGAAGCTAATGCACTCCTGGTACATGGTGGCATAGCACCGATCGGGGATGATGGCCTTAGTATCATGAAGCTGGCCATCCGTCCCCCACATTTGGCCAGAGGAACGAATGGCAGCTGCCATAGATGCATCAATGATCACGTCGCTGGGCACATGGAGATTGGTAATGCCCTGATCGGAGTTGACCATGGCGAGATCAGGCCGCTTGCCATAGGTTGCCTGTAAATCGGCTTCAATGGCAGCACGTTGATCATCGGGCAATGTTTTAATCTTGGCGTATACATCACCCAGGCCATTGTTGGGGTTGACACCCAGTTGGGCAAAGGTGTCAACATACTTTTCAAATACGTCTTTAAAGTAAACGGTGACAGCATGGCCAAACAAAATGGGGTCAGAGACTTTCATCATGGTTGCTTTCACATGGAGAGAAAGCAGAATGTTCTCTTTTTGAGCACTATCAATCTCTTTTTCATAAAAAGCCCGCAGCGCTTTAACGCTCATCACAGCTGCGTCAATCACCTCCCCTGACAGGACAGTCATTTTCTCTTTTAAGACTGTGATGTCACCATCTTCAGTAACTAGCTCAATGCTGATGCTGTCGGCATCTTGAATGACAACGGATTTCTCACTGCCATAAAAATCTTCACTGTCCATGTGGGCCACATGGGATTTAGAATCCAATGCCCATGCGCCAACTCGGTGAGGATTTTTCTGGGCATATTGTTTCACGGCTGCTGCCACCCGGCGGTCTGAGTTGCCTTCCCGCAAAACAGGATTCACCGCGCTGCCTAACACTTTGGCATAGCGAGATTTAATCTCAGCTTCGGCCTCATTTTTGGGCTCGGCAGGATAGTCGGGAACGTTATATCCCTTGTCTTGTAGTTCCTTAATGGCTGCCGTTAGCTGTGGGATAGAAGCACTGATATTAGGTAGCTTGATAATATTGGCTTCCGGTGTTTTGGCCAGGGCACCCAGTTCAGTCAGGGCATCGGGTAAACGTTGGGCTTCTGTCAAGGTTTCTGGAAAATTGGCAATGATCCGCCCCGCCAGAGAAATGTCACTGGTTTCTACAATGACGTTGGCGGCTTGGGTAAAGGCTTGGATGATGGGTAGTAAGGAATAGGTGGCCAGTGCCGGGGCTTCATCAGTCAGGGTGTAAATAATTTTTGCTGTGGGGTGGCTCATGTTTTTCCTACTACATGCGTGGGTTTGGGGTTGTCGCCACGTTAATGACATCAACGCACGGCAACTCCAAGGCTCTATTTTGGCATTGAGAGTAATCTCAGCCAAGGGAGAGCCTAAGGTAATTTAGGATTTGTGTGATGTAATACTGACCTAAACGCCAGTGCCAGCGGGTACGGCCATCCGCTGTGGATGCAGAGACTCACCCACTTGAGTGGCGCTGTACAGACGGTTTAAGGCCTGCATGTAGGCGTCGGCTGAGGCCACCACAATGTCCGTATTCGCTGCATGACCCGAGTAGATGTGCTGGTTATGGCGCAGCCGAATGGTCACTTCACCCATGGCATCAATGCCGGCGGTCACTGACTGGACGGAGTATTCGATCAGGTCGTTGGGAATATCAACCACCCGATTGATGGCTTTGTACACGGCATCGACGGGACCCGTGCCGATGGCGGCATCCATTAATTCTTCGCCATTGGGGGTGAGGATAGTGACTGTGGCGGTGGGTCGAGCGCTGCTACCACAGGAAACCTGGACAAGTTCAAGTTTGAAGTGCTCAACCACCTGTTGGGTTTCGTCATTGACGATGGCTTCCAGGTCGCGATCGCTAATTTCCTTTTTCTTATCCGCCAGCTCCTTAAACCGCAAAAATGCCTTGTTTAAATCCTGGTCCGATAGCTCATAGCCCAGTTCCTGCAGGCGGGTGCGGAACGCATTACGGCCTGAGTGCTTACCTAGCACGATCAGATTATCGTTGAGACCGATGGTTTGGGCGTCCATGATCTCATAGGTGAGCTTATTCTTCAGAACGCCGTCCTGGTGAATGCCGGACTCATGGGCAAAGGCATTGGCCCCGACAATGGCCTTATTAGGCTGCACTAGCATGCCAGTAACGCTGGAGATCAACCGGGAGGTCTTGTAAATTTCCTGGGTGTTGATATGGGTCAGGGGCGCTTCTGAGTCAGCGGGACGACCAAAGAAAGGATTAAAGTACTGCCGACGCACATGCATGGCCATCACTAGCTCTTCGAGGGCGGCGTTACCCGCCCGCTCACCGATGCCGTTAATGGTGCACTCTAGCTGGCGCGCGCCGTTTTTGACGGCTTCTAAAAAGTTGGCCACAGCCAAACCCAGATCGTTGTGGCCGTGCACAGAAATAACCGCCTGGTCCACGTTGGGTACGTTTTCGGCAATGCCTTTGATTAAGCCGCCAAACTCACTGGGGGTGAGGTAGCCAACGGTGTCAGGAATGTTGATGGTGGTGGCTCCGGCTGCGATCGCAACCTCCAACACCTGGTACAAAAATTCTGGTTCTGAGCGACCCGCATCCTCTGGCGAAAACTCCACATCGTCCGTAAAGCCCTTGGCAAAGCGCACCATCTCATCGGTGATGGCTAGCACCTCATCCCGCGATTTCTTGAGCTTATATTTCATGTGGATATCGGACGTGGCAATAAAGGTATGGATACGACCTTTATCGGCAGGCTCAATTGCCCGAGCAGCGGCTTCGATATCCTGTTTAGTCGCCCGAGCTAAGCCACAAATAGTTGGTCCATCAACGGTTCCCACTTCCTGGGCAATGCGCTGCACCGCCTCAAAATCACCAGGACTTGCGTAGGGAAACCCTGCCTCAATGATGTCTACACCGAGCCGAGCCAGCTGACGCGCCACCGCTAGCTTTTCTTCGACATTCATGGTCGCGCCAGGAGATTGCTCCCCATCCCGTAGGGTAGTGTCAAAAATTAAGACTCGATCAGGCTGTGTACTCATTGCAGGTTACCGCTATGTAGAGGCTTACTATATATAGCTTTGGCTAGCTATGACCTAGCGCCTTTACCCCGATACTGAAGTAAAGGCTAACGAACTATTACCAGCCACGTTTTATTGTAATCGCTAACCCATAGTTATTTCGCCTTAGCAAGCTTTGGGGACTAGGGAGTGGAGAATTACAAACCTTCAAAAAATAGAAAAATTCTAGCTTTGACGCTCCCTCTGCAACTTGAGCAACATCCGATCAATAGCTTCAATCATGGCCTCAGGCTGATCAACCCAAACAAAGTGACTACTACTCTGGGCGGGCAAGCTGAGGCTTTGGGTTGAAAGTCTCATGAGATTGTGATGCATCTGGGTCCAGAGATGATCCGCAGTTTCCAGGGGCAAGGGTTTGACGAGTGGTGCTGGCGTAAAGAAGTGGCTGGCCTTGATATTAATGACGGGTAAGGACCCCAAATTTCCTGTTTTACGTAGCTGTTCATGGCTGGCATTGAGGCTGATCATTTCGCGGGCCATGGTAAACCAATGTTTGGGGCGTACAAAGGAACGTAGAACAGGGGCTAATTGCTCCTGACTGTACTGTCTGAGTCGAGGGCTAATCACCTGGAACAGTCCCAACTGCTGCATAATTCGAATAAATCCCAGGGCGGAGCCTACCACCGACATCAAAAAGCCCGCCGTAAAAACAGCTTTCATCAGCTTTAGGCTGCCAGGTAGTCTGGCCATGCCGTCTTCATGGAGACCATCGGTTAAAATCAATCCGGCCACATTGTCGGGGTAAGTATGGGCATAAAGACGCATGGTGTAGCTAGCCAACGAGTCCCCAACCAGCACATAGGGGGGACGAATATCCGCTTGGCGCATTAAGGCTTCAAATTCCTGCATCATTTCGTTGCTGTTGCGTGGATTGGGGCTGTTAGAACTCCAGCCATAACCGGCGCGGTCATAAATGCAGACATCAGCAAATTCAGCAATTTCGTCAATTAGCAGATAACCTTCTACCCCCCCCAGACTGTGATCCAAAATTACCGTCGGTTGATGAGGCCGTGGTCGTCCCCGACGATACAGGTGGAGCTGGCAATCTCCAATGTCATAAACCTTCCCTGGCGGCGGCGTTTGAGCTTCTTGGCGACAACACCAGATATGGTACGCCGTTGTGCAAATGAGGATGAGGTTACGTAGCCACATAGGTTAGAAGGGGAGCAGGGGAGAGTTGTTTGTTATTGGTTATTGGTTATTGGTTATTCGTTGGGAACCTTGGGTGCGAGTCGTCTTTCAGTGCGTACTAGATAGTTCAACGAACCAATAACTGGGAACTCATAACTCATAACTCATAATTCTTATAACCCTTTGCTAGCATCAAACCGACACTACTTTAACGAAGGGCTGCATGTTAACGCCAAATCTTATTTCCCGCCAGGGTGAAATTGTGGAGGTGTTTTTACGCCACGGTTGGGATTATATGCGGCGTTTGCTGGTGGGTAAGGCTTCAGAAGAACCCGATATTCCGCCCCCGGCAGTGTTGCGAAATATTTTGACGGATTTAGGACCGGTTTATATCAAGTTTGGGCAGTTGCTAAGTACACGCCCTGACCTGGTGCCACCAGCTTATATCGAAGCGCTTAGCGCTTTGCAATCGACGGTGCCGCCCGTAGATGCAGCGACAATTCGGGTGTTTCTTAAGGAACAATTAGATCCAGATGTGGTGTTTTCAGAGGTGGATTATGGTGCGATCGCATCCGGTTCCATTGGCCAGGTCCATCGAGCCGTGCTCAAAAACGGTCAGCCCGTCGCCCTAAAAATCCAGCGTCCTGGTATCGATATACAGGTATGGAGAGACATGGCGCTGATTCGGGATATAGCCAAGCTGGTGTCTACCACCCAGTTTGGTCAGCGCTACAACGTGGTTGCCCTGGCCGATGAATTTAGCAGTGCCCTCAATGCCGAGCTGGACTTTACAACGGAGGCCACCTACACCGATCAGCTGCGTCAAAACCTGGCTAAAGGTCGCTGGTTTGACACCCATCAGCTGGCCATCCCAGAAATTATCTGGCCCCTGACCACGCCCAAAGTACTCGTGATGCAATGGCTGGATGGGCAGCCCATTCTATCAGCTGCCATCGGTACCCATCCAGCACCATCAGAAATCCGTAACCTCCTCAGTCGGCTATTGTTTCGCGCCTTTTTCCAACAGTATTTTATCGATGGCTTCTTCCATGCCGATCCCCACCCGGGCAATATTTTTTATCTCAGCGATGGTCGTATTGCCCTCCTAGACTGTGGCATGATGGGTCGCTTAGATCCGCGTACGCGCACGACGTTGACCGAGATGGTATTAGCCGTGGTTAGTTCCGACGCCCAACGGTGTGCTCAGCTCACGCTGCAGTTGGCAGAGCCGCTCCAGGATGTCGATTTAGCGAAGCTAGAATTTGACTACAGCCGCTTATTAGCCCGCTACTATGGCTTATCTCTGCAAAGCTTCAATACAGCGGCAGCCTTTGCCGAAATTTTAGAAGCAGGGACCCGTAATCATTTGCGTTGGCCCGCCAATATAGGTCTATTTACCAAGTCCCTGGCTAATTTAGAAGGTGTTGCCCGTCAGTTTAATCCTCAAATTAATCTGATTGCTGAGATTCGACCATTAATGGTCGACCTGTTCCGCCAGCAGCTGATTGGAGATGACCCCCTGCAAGCATTACTGCGAACGGGGCTAGAATTTCGTAACCTGTCCCTGTCCGCACCGCGTCAGTTTGGTTTCCTGCTCGATCGCTTAAGCGAGGAGACCCTGACTTGGAATGTCAATATCAAAGACCTCACTAACGTGCAGCGAAGTATCGAGCAAGCGGCCAACCGTCGTTCGTTTAGTACAGTAGTTGCCGCCCTGATTATTGGTGCTGCCATTATTTCCAGCAATCAAACCAATGTGCAGCTGCAATGGTTGAGTACCAGCCTCTTTGCCGCTGCCACCCTGCTGGGTATTTGGTTAATTATTAGTATTCTTCGCTCAGGTCGCTGGCGATAATAGTGATCCCCTGCTTAGCCCTACGGTGTACACACATCTCGGAAGATGATTCACAATCCTGCATTACCCCCCTTAATCCCCCCTTGGTAAGGGGGGAAACTCCGGTCCTCCCCCTTGGTAAGGGGGAGTTAGAGGGG
>NZ_QXHD01000004.1:1118172-1140878 GCF_011009555.1 Adonisia turfae CCMR0081
AAAAAACCGTCGGAATTCCAAGAGGTCGTAACTTGCCATTACTTTTCTCAATGTAGACACGGCGGAGCGGACGGGGACAATACCCCCGTTGCTTCAGTGCGCCTACGGCTTTCATCTTTCCTTTTGGGGTGTCCCAGAGAACCCGGTCCACACCTGACGTTCGTCTACCAGAGTTTTCAGTCACTCGTTTCACAGCAAGAGCTTTGCCGCTAAACGAATGAGTCAGAAGGCGTTGCAAGGCTTTCACCTTACCCCACCGTCCTGCTTGAGTCGCCTTCACGATACGCGCCTGAAGCCGCCGCACGTTTTGATTGACGACACGCCAATTGATGTCGTGCCAGCCTATCGCTTCGCGGGAAACCGCACCGGTTGGTGATACCGTCATCTGCTTTGTTTCCTTTAGCGGTTTGCCATACTCTCTCGTGATTTCAGACCCAGTGGAAGTCTGCACACTTTCGTGGAGGGTGATGTTTCAACCCCTATCTCGGCCATTACAGCCAAGCCTTCGCTTTCTCCACCATCCTTTACCCGCAGACCTATCGGCTCACCTTACGGTTTGCTTTCCTAAATTAAGGAAGACTACGGGCTTACCGTGTTCCGTACAATTGATCAAAAAAGGACAGGTTAGGTTCTCTCTTCTCGCCGGTAGTGTGGTGTGCCCATGACAGGGGAAGCTTTCAACCCCTGTGCCTACTACATTGCCTGTTTGGCTCAAGCCTGTCAGCACCTTTGGCTTGTTCTGCATAACGACGTTCATTCGAGAGTTCACATGTGTTAACCATACTGTCCGATCCTAGCCCCCAAGCCGACTTGGTGCTATCAGGACCACTTTCATCTCACGATTCCAGTGGGGGTTATATATCCCAGGGGTACATTGTCAGAGTGCTTAATACAACTTGTTACCGCATTGCATTTCCTCCTAGGATACGGTTGATGGGACAACCGGTCCGGTCCTGCCAAAAGCAGGCGGGACAATCAATTGCACGACTTTCACGTCGCACAAAACTGTTGCAGTCTACTAAGGCTAACATTTTGTTGCCCTCATGAGAACTGACGGATCAGGGATGTGACGACACCCCAGAGGTCTATGGGTCGAGAGTCTTCTGTGCTTAAACGGGTGACCATCAGTTCGCCGTCTTGGACGGCAACGACTAGGGTGCCGGGTTGACCGGTGAGGGAGCGATAGCGTAAGCGCTGACTTGTCAGTTCGACGACGAGTAAATCGCCGGATTGGACGTCGTCATGGGTGGCCATGGCACTGTCCACTCGCATTAGGAATGTGGCGGCTGAGCGTTTGATTAGGTACTGGTTGAGGTCAAGGCGCTGCTCGATGGCATCGCCTGGGATAGGGAATCCCATGGGAACGATGGATGACGATAGTTCATTTGTATCAAATGTAGTGGCTTTATGCCAAGGGTTAGATACGAAGAGGTTATGAATTTAGAGATGTTGAGAGTTTGTATGGGGTGTAGTAGAGGTGCGATCTCAACTGAATTGATTACCGGCGATAGAAACTAACCAAAATCATTCGTCAAGATTCGCCTAAAAGTCATCGAGAGTCAGGTATCGACCTTAGAGTCAATTGTTCGCTGGTTATGTTATTTCAGCGTGTCTGGGTTTTAAAGGAATTATCTGTCTCTTATTACCGGTTGGCAAACCCCTATTGTGTATAGCCCAAAATATTAGTCGTAGTCCTGATAGGCAACAAAGTTTACTGGGCCACGCCATAGGTATTGAGTCAGTCGCTCACCCATTTCCCGTTCTACATCCGAGTTCTCTGGTAATGGCCATCTGAGGGATTTGTACAGCTTATCTCGGTGCAGATCAAAAGCGGCATCTAGCAAATCGCCATAATCACGGGCTGCCGATAAGGACCAGCGATAGGCAAATACCATCGTGCACCATCCGATTGGCAACGCTAAAAGAGCCCAGGGTGTCCAAAAGCCTAAAAGTGTCCAACTCCAGAACAGCAGACCCCAGAGCCAAATACGGGCAGCGGTATTGAGATTAGCCCTTGCCTCTTGTAAGTCATTGCGAGGATGTTCAGGTAGAAGCATCCATAAATGGGGCCAGCAAACCACAGCATTCAGACCATACTTAGCCTCGGAGCGTAGTTCAGCAGCTCGCAGGATATTGCCTAGTTCAGTAGGCATTAAGGCATCTGGTTTAGAGGGCAGCCAGCGACGCTGATGGTCCAGTTGAGCCTTTTTGTTGAAGACATCTACGCTTGGAGCCGAACGCATAAGGATTTGCAGTTGGTCTTTGATGTCGTGCAGCTGTTGTGCATGCTGTTGAGTCTTGCGCTTCCAAAGCCTTTTCAGAGGTTTCCAATCTTGGGACCAGTAACCTTCTAGAAAGCGCAGAATCGTTAAATCAAAGCGCTGAACAATGAATGCGGAGGCGGCAATGATTAGTAGACAGACAACTAGTACAGCAATTTGAAATGGCTCTGACAGCTTGCCTAAGTTAGTTTTGATATCTCCCCAGATGCTGAGCTGAGTCAGTAGAAAAAACCCTCCCGCCCAAAAGCAAAAGGCAGGAGTCAGCAATGTGGCAATCCATCGTTCTGCCAGTTGACTGCCAATTCCCTCAATAAATGTGATTGGTGCCATATCTATGCATCTTCTCGTTCCAAAGAACAGTGATGGGTTGGACAAGTGGGAATAGGGTCACTAATATCGAAACGATACCAAGTGTAGTCTCCTTCAGGACAAATATATTTAGGGGCACTTACCACTGCGAAATCAGGTGGTTGCTCTTGGTCATGATTATGACCTTTATTTGAATTGATGGAATTTAGAGAAGTGCTTAACTTTTTAGATATTTCTGCAAGGTTATCCAGCTTATCTGAAGGAGCAGCTCTGCTGATCTCATCAGTATTAGGATCTTGAAAAAGCTCAAGTATTAGTACTGCATTTGTCAAATATGCTCGCCCGAGACTTTCTGGATCAGAAGTACCTTCAACTAATACGGGTAGCTTTTCACCAAAACTAAAGAAAGCGACATATGGTAGTTTGGTTCTCTCTATGACTTCTATCGGTGTATTGCCCTTGGATAACCAGTCAGCATAAAAGGGGGTTAATTCTTTCTCAAAAATCTTTATCCATTTTTGGGATTCCTTAAATTCTGTTCTACTGTCAAAGCGAGATGGGATAGGCAAAATAAGTAGAGGCATACGATCAAAATCCAGACTTTGCCGTGCCTTTTGCGCTCTAGAAACAATGTCTTTGACTCCATGTAGACTTTGATAATTCGCAGTAAAAATAACAGCAAGGGCATCTGGGACTTGAATAGTGCAAATTCCACCCGAGTCTGTTATTCCAGTTCGACTATCAATAAGAACAAAATCGAAAGCTTTTCGCCAATCATCACGAAGACTCTCTATTAGCTCACCACCATTAAATTTTTCAAAGAATAGTTCCCAATCAAATGTCAATACTTTCCCATTATAATTCTCATCTGAAGACCCACTGGATATCATATACAGATAACAGTTGGAGCCTAGTTTTATACGGGATACATACTCTTGCCAGGAAAGTTCTTCTATGGAGTTAGAATCTCTTGATTTCAGAAGTAAATCTAGAAGTCCTGAATTATTTCCTTTTATCTCGAAACCACTAAAATAGTTTGGAAGTCCAGGTGCTTCTAAATCCCAATCTATCATGAGAACTTTTTTACCCATTTGAGCAAGCAAAACAGCTATGTTAGCAAGCGCCATAGTACGCCCTACACCACCCTTGAATGAGTAAAAAGTTACGATCGAGCCCATAATTATCCTAATCTAGGTATTTTCCTTTGTCTCGGTTTCTGGGCGTCGAACTTCTTCATAAATTCATCAATAGCTAATTGATGCCACTCCGAATTATATTCAGGCGCTCTTTCAACAGCAGAAGCAACATCTGGAACCCATTTTTGAATCAGCTCTGTAAGCTCTTCTCCTCTAAGACTATTCCGAGCAAGACGTACATTAGAACAGTGCTCCAAGCAAGCACACTGAATGTCGCCTATAAACCTTGGAAAATATTGTCCATCATGAATTCTTGCTGGAATGATCAGTCTCTCTGGCCGCTGAGCTGTACCAAATCCAGTTTTTTCCTCTCGGGCTAGCATATTAGCAAGCTCCAGTTGACACCATGGACTGATAAAGTATTGCTTTGAAAAAAGAGGTACTAAAA
This sequence comes from Adonisia turfae CCMR0081, assembly GCF_011009555.1. Lineage (GTDB taxonomy): Bacteria > Cyanobacteriota > Cyanobacteriia > Phormidesmidales > Phormidesmidaceae > Leptothoe > Leptothoe turfae. Next base: position 1,122,348 of record NZ_QXHD01000004.1, read on the forward strand.
TACAAGAGCGAGCTAACGCATCACCAAGCTTTTTAGGCCAACTAACACCGGTAGGAATAGATTCGATATCATAGAAAACTTTTAGTTCTTCTCCTAGTTCTTCTCCAAGATAGTGCTTGAAAAGTGGCAAAAACGTTTGGTTCACCCAATCAGGCCATTCGCCGTGTCTTCTATAACTTAGAAATACGTGATACTCGTAGCCCATGTGAACTAAATTTAGCCCCTATCGCATGTCAGAAATATTGATAATTCAACTAAATTGTAGAAGCAATCTTACAGCGATTTAGATTACTTCAGTAAGAATAAATTATGTGTAGTATTTTTCTATTTTATTAAAAATTGATAGGCGTCATTGATTTTCAATATTTGTTTATAGGCCTAATTTTAGACACCTTGACGAAGCTAGCAAATTGTCTTTGAAGAGAATGGCAATAAAGGGCAAAAAAACAATGTTCTGGTAGTTTGCCTACCGACTCCTTCAAGAACTTGGTAGATGCCATTGTTAAGGTTCGTCTCTTACTAGAGCGCAGTTATGAGTTGGGCAGTTGGGAATAGGGTCGCTGCCGTCGATATGATGCCAGATGTAGTCATTTTCGGGACAAACATATCTGGGAGCATCTATGTTTGGAAGTCCCGGTAATGGACTAAATTCTCCACCTCTGGTCCGCGTTGAATCAGTGCCTAAGAAATCATGCATCCATTTGCATGTTTCTGAATTGCTAGCAAGTAGACTAGTAATCTGATTAACCAGTGGTTCACCAGCCTGATGGCGGTTGATTAAGTCTGCTAGCTGCTGATCAAATTCAGACGCTTGACTTTCGAGAAGATTGGGCAAGAATTGACGAATGATCTTAGCAGCTTCGAGTATTTTTGCTGAGAGCATAGTTCAGTGTAATTTTGGGGGACAAAAGTTTTTACACACAAGACCATTCTAGATTCCAACATAGGTAAAGGCTGCCCAGTAGAAGGGGTGAGCTACATCATTCGCATCAGGATCAGAAAAGGCTAACGATTGGTAGAGTTCACTCGCCGCTTGATAAGATATCGAATCATTTACTAGCTTAGGAGAGTGGTTGCCTAGTTCAGGAATAAGTTGCTTGAAGTATTCTACTTTCTCGGCATTAGAAGTATCCTTTACCCACATCTGAGCATAGCGTAATGCCTGCGCTGGTCTATGGTTTTTATTCTGCCAAGCGTTATAGAACGCCCAGAATAACATCATGGTTCTGCGGTCAGAAACATGCCATAAGGAAGCCATGACACCTGCAACACCAGCCTGCAGTAGCCCAGTCGGTAGGCTAATAACTTCATCAGGTAGCTCCATGCCTGGCAAACCAGTTTCACAGGCGGAGAGAATTGCTAAGTCTACTCCTTTGAGATCGGTCTTAAAGAAATCCCTTAGTGAGAGGATCTCATCATCGGCCATGCTTAGTCCGCTATAGAGAGGGCTATTAAAATTTGCATCGCCATGGCAAGAGAAGTGCAGCACGTTATGATCGAGTGTTTTAAGTTCAGTTAAGACTGCTTCACGTGTGGCCTGCTCATGCTTCATAACTTTTGAACTCCCTTGGAAATAGGCAACAGCTATGTCAACCTCATGTTCAGAATTAGGAAGTTCACTTTTTCTAGTTGGTCGAGGTTCGTTAATAGCTAGGAGAGAGTGGACTTTTGTTGTTTCATTAATAGCCCGTGCTGTCTTCAAAGAAATTGCATTGGGAGCATAGGTGAAGTTGATAGAGTCAAGAGCATAGTGACGACCAGTAGGGGTAGCAGCGTCTTCTGTCCAAGCAGCATGGAGGGGCAGGAAGCTAAGGTACCCTGTAGGAATAAGGACAGCTTGGGTAACTTTCAGGGATTCCAAGTGAGTGACGACTGGATGCATAACCATTGTCCAAAGTTGATGCGTGACTTGATCAATTGTTTGGAGCCAAGCAACGCGATCACCAAATGGGGGGTAGGAGCCAAACCATCCTCCTCGCTCTTCGCCTGAACCGACCAGCAGCTCTCGGAGTGAAGTATCGGTCAGTTTGTCCAGCCAAATGGGGGAAATCTGCAGTGCCCCAGTCCCGTCCTTATCGGGTTGAACTTGATGGACGATCAAAGCTAATCCGCCTTTAGGTGTAGCCACTAAATAGACCAAGGGTTGATCAGGTTGTATCGCTGTAGCAATGTCGTCAAAACTAGGCTGTTTCAGGAAGTTTTCATAGCCAGGACATTTCCGAATAGCAGTAATCGCATCGCTCAGACCTTGTCGATCTGTCTCAGCACGCTGACGTAATTCAGTTGCAGATATTGACTGTTTCCTCTCCTGCATGGGGGAGCTGAGGGCGCGTTCATCGATTTCAAGTTGCCTTACAGCTTCTGCTGATTTCTGATACTGCTCGTATATCTCGCGATGATCTTTTTCTAAGCCAGATAAGTCGGCTCTGTCTCGCTCTAGTGTTTCCCTTAGGCCCCGTGCTCGTCCCCGTTCTATAGTGGTAACCGCGTTCGTAAGTTGTTCTTCTATTTTCGCTTGGGCAAAGGCAGCTCGGCGGAATAGGTCATTAGTTTCAGCAAGCTCCGATTCTTGGCTACTGCGCGATAGAGCTGACTGGTAGAGCACTTCAGCAGCATCTATGGCCTTGCTATAAGACGTGTTGGCATCGTTCCAGTGCTGTTGGTCTGAATAAAGATTACCGAGTAATCGAGCCGTCAGGCGACATTCATTAGGCAAGACCTGGGGCTCAAATATTTCTAAGGCTTGCTTAGCAGCGTAGATAGCCTTCTCGTAAAAGTTGATGTCTGCATTGACTACACCGTCCGAATCAATGCAGCTAGCAGAAGTATTGGCTAAGTTGTATTGGGTATTTGCCCAATCTATTGGGAAATCAGTGCGTGTGTAGACTTCTAAGCTAGCTTCGTACTGCTCAATTGCCTTTTGTATGTTGCTATTCCTATCACCTTCAAGACGCGCAGAGTAAGCATTTGCCAAGTTGTTTTTAGTTTGTGCCCAGTCCATAGGAAAATCTTCCTTTTTCCTTACCATGAGGGCATTCTTATAGCTCTCAATAGCTCGTTCTAAGTTGTTATTTTTATCACCTTCAAGGCGTTCAGAGTAAACATTAGCCAGGTTGTTTTCAGTTTGTGCCCAGCTCACAGGAAAATCTTCTTTTTTCCGCACAGTGAGGGCAGCCTCGTAGCCCTTAATAGCTTTCTCTAAGTTGTCTGAACGATCGCCCTCAATGCGTGCATAGTAGGCCGTAGCAAGATTATGTCTTGTAGTTGCCCATTCCACAGGAAAATCTTCTTTTGTTCGCACAGTGAGGGCAGCCTCATAGCCTTCAATAGCCTCCTCTAGGTTGGCTGCTCGACCACCCTGAATGCGGTTATAGTAGGTGATGGAAAGGTTGTTTTTAGTTTGTGCCCATTCCACAGGAAAATTTTCCTTGGTTCGCACAGTGAGGGCAGCCTTATAGTCCTCAATAGATTTCTCTAAGTTAGCTTTACGCTCACCTTTGATACGATCGCGATAAACATTTGCTAAATTATTACAAGTGGTGGCCCAATCTATTGGAAAGGCGTCCTTCTCACGTACCGTAAGGGCGTCCTCATAGTATTTGATCGCAAGTTCCAGATTCTCAGCACGTTTTTCCTGGATACGAGCATAAGCATCACCAAGGCCATTACACGTAGTGGCCCAATCCATGGGAAAAGCATCCCTCTTACGTATCGTAAGAGCATCCCCGTAGTATTCAATAGCGCGTTTTAGATTTTCAGCACGTTTCTCCTGGATACGAGCGTAAGCATCACCAAGGCCATTACACGTAGTGGCCCAATCCATGGGGAAAGCGTCCTTTTGGCGTACCGTAAGGGCGTCTTCGTAGTACTTGATAGCACGTTCTAGATTTTTAGCACGTTTTTCCTGAATACGAGCATAATAGGCATGGCCAAGATTATGCTGTGTCGCTGCCCACTGTTCAGGAAAAGTTGCATGCTTATAAACATCTAAAGCAGCTTCATAGTACTGAATAGCTTCCTCGATATTGTTAGCACGACTCTTTTGGAGACGATCAACGTAAGCATTACCCAACAGATTCTGCGTTTTGGCCCTTAGCTTAGCAGATATCGAATCGATTCTTAAATTAAGAACATTCTGATAATGTTCAATTGCTTTCTCGATATTATCAGCACGATTTTCCTTGAAGCTAAGCTGAAAATAAGCTCTGCCAAGAGCAGAAGTTGCAGTTGCCCATTCTTCAGGAAAGGCATCACGTTCATAAACGTCTAAAACATCTTGGTAACACTTAAAAGCGTCATAGATATTCTTGGTGGGATTTTCCTTGAAACGGTCCAGATAGGCATTGCCAAGATTGATTTTAGTTCGCGCCCAATCTATGAGGGAGTCAGCTTTCGTTCTTACTGTCAGAGCAGCTAAATAACATTGAATTGCCTTCTCAATATTGTTAGCGCGATCGCCTCGAATATGACGATCAGAATAAATATTACCTAAGTTATTTTGGGCCTTGGCCAAGTCTACAAATAATTGGTTATGACTAAATATTTGTAGAGCTTCATAACAACTTACTCTTGCTAATTCTAAATTGATAGCTCGATCGCCTGATAGAAATTTACTAATGTTGTTGCTAAAATTCAGCAGTGTTTGAGCAATGAGCTGTTGCTGTTCTTGAGAAGAAGTGTTCTGAAGGAGATGGTGTGTAATGCTTGGGAAAAGCTTCACCAAAGTCTCGTTTAAATCTTTCAGCCTGGTTCTTAGAAAAGAATGTACCCGCTCAGCATTATCCTGACTTTCAGCAACTAGCTGTAAAACTTCAAAGATGAATTGGTTATCACTCATATTTGAAATCCTCGAAGTAGTGTGCTTTTTCTAAGTAATGTCATCTTTCAAATACTATCCTGCCCATAATCAGATTCGATGACTATGCATTACTCTTTAGCAGTTAAGGGAAATGGACAGGATAATTGAATTATCAAGCTACTACAGCCAATAGATGATTTTGCCATCGCTAAAGGTTTGCTGCAGCGGTTGCAAATCAGAGTCGTATAGGATGTTTACCATTGCTTGTGTCTCTACATCCGTTACTGTGAGCTGAATACCTTCATCTAGATACTGAATTCCATAGATAAGTGTTGTCCCATCGGAAGTACCATCACTCATCCATTCACTTGTCAGCTGTCCTCGCGTGTCGTAGGTAAACATTGCTGTTAAGGTACCATCCTTCTGAATACCGGTAACTAACCCCTGTTCGCTATAGGTATACTCCAATGAAATATTGGTGCCTGTTACTGACGCTAATTGTCCTGCTGCATTGTAACCATAATCGACGAATGAATTGTTGCTGCCTGTTGCTGATTCCAGTTGTCCATTCGTGTTATAGGTCAATTCAATCGTTGCCTGTTTGGTGTTATCGTACCAACCCTCAATGGTTGCAATCTGATTTTGTGAATTTCGCTTGTATGCCGCAGCCACGGGACCTTCTACCCATCCTAAAAGCTGACCTTGGGGATCAAAGTGCCAATCTCGTCCGTCTTGGAATCGAACTAACTTGGTTTCTGTGCCAATACGATTATCATCGCCAACTAAAAGTGGAAAAAGTTTATCTGGCTTATCGGGTTGAAAAACCCCATCCTTATCTTGGATAAATCGAGCTGACTGGGTTTTAAGGGGACTAGAGAATTGATAAGTAGTAAATTCAGAAGTAAACTCTTGCTCCAATGTTGGCAAGTCTAAGGTCCAGCTATTACCCAAAATACTATCTGGCACGAAGAAAGAATGGAAACTACGTTCCAGAGACAAGTCAGTTCCATCCTGCATGGGAATAGCTAGATCTAATTCACGCAGCATTTGACCACCCAATGCCTCAGTATTATCTGTGGGTACGGCAAGGGCGTTATAGGTCTTCCCAGCCTCAATAAAGTTAAATGACGCGAGTAATGGTTGGGTATCGGCGATGTCAAACAACTTTTCGGCAAACACGGCAGTCGGGGGGTTATTGGTTTGCGAGGTAATTGTTTCTGGTTCAAGGGATACCCCACCGTCGATTTCTACGGTGGTTTCGGTTACCCCCTCTTCAGTTTCCTCTTCGATAGTCTCTGTGACCTTGAGTTTAGGTGTCGTATCAGTCACATCAACGGGAGAAACCCCGTATTGCTGCATCCAGTCCGGCATAAAAATGACCTGATCCTGAAGCACTTCGGCAACACCCGTGATTAGCGCCATACCTTCAGTTTCTGTGAATGGCGACACTGTCCCTACAATTCCACTCCCATCAGGGGGTGGCAGTTGCACCTCTTGGGCAATGGCGTCATAATTTTCTGTGAACCAATTTGAGAAATAAGCTGCTCCATCTGAGGGTGTTGGGTCTGGAGCTGTAATCAGTACTCCGTTTTCGTCTAGAATTATGCGTTCGGTGTTGACCTTGAGTGTTACATCCAGGAGAGTTAAACTTTTATCCTCAACTTGGGCTTGGTCTCGGCTCAACTCAGCTGGCACAATCCAAAACCTTTCAAAGATAGCCTCATCGAAATCATTAGCGCTTTGGAAATCCGGATCAAACAGATTTTTGTAGCCGGGAACCAAGCTAGTAAATGGCTCTTTCGTCACATTGTCGACGCCTAAAGAGTAGGTTTTCATAATTCGATCGGCTTCGAAGAGAGTCCAACCGACATAGGTATCATCAGTAAACGGATCATGAAGCACTATGAAATCACCCTCGAGATCTTCGGGGTCAGGATCAATGGTCACATAAGGAGCTTGCCCTTCTTCATAAACGGAGCGGAAAATGGTAACGACATCGTCTAAGCGTAGGTGAGACGAGTTCACTCCATCTTTTTCTTCAGACAGGAGGATCAATTTCCCAGTTATTTCATCGATAGCAACGCCCGATAATGGACCGAGATCTTGGAAAGCCAAGGCTGCACCACTCACATAAACTTCACCAACCTTCGAGGGTAATAATGGAGAGAACACATCTAGTTCATCGCCATCAGATAATGCATTACCAGCCAGATCACTTACACTAGAATCGACTGTTAGTTCATACTGACCAGCCGCTGGTGCACTGAAATAGAGACGAAGTTTTTGACCATCTAGTTGCTCAACAGACGTAATTTCAACCACCTGTCCATCGCTGTCATTACCTACTTGCTTCAGAGTATAGTTATCTAGATCAGATATCCCCGCTTCCATGAACTCGTTAAAGCTCACATCAATAAAATTAGAAGAGAGACTAGATGGGGTACCTGTTAGTCTTGGAGCAGTGGTGTCTAAAGTGAAAACTAGCTCAGTTTCAGAAAAATTACCCGCTGCATCCACAGCTTGTAGCAACAACCTATGCTCACCATCTAGTATAGGGCTGCCATTGATCTGTTCCAATTGAGCTAGCGTTAAGGTAAAGCTTCCGTCATCTTCTAGAGCGCTGAGAATATCAACAAAACCACCCCCTGAAGGGCTATCCCATTTACCTCTGAATGCTGTTATCAGGCTTGTGCCAGTGACTAAACCTGAAATATTAGAATCAAAGGTAATCCCATCAGTACTGTCAAAGCCTGTATCATTTGCCAAGCGCACAGTGATTTGGAGTGGATTGACATCTTCAAAGCTTGCGTGGTCAATTAAGATTTTGCCTAGATCCAGATCTCGCCAATCTTTATTCGCAGCCACCAAGTTTTCAAAAGCAGTTGCTCTCCCTGTGACCCCTTGAAGCTGAAAAATGATGTCGTTATAGTCGCGATCAGATGTCCCATCCAATCTAAGGTCTTCCCAAGCAAATAGACTTCCCGTAACTTGTGCCAATTGTGTTTTTTCGCCTGGGTTGGCTGCAGTCATCGAAAAGAAAGGTCTAGCACTGCCCTGTAGGTTCGGTTGATTAGCAACTTGACTCAACGTACCATCTGGTACAAGCATCAGCGCAACCCGATCTCCAGGGTTCATAAAAACGGTTCGAGGAGAATTGTAATCACCACGATTGCGGTTCTTCTCTCCTAACTCACCACTAAACCTTGCACCTTCATTTCTGTCAGAAATCAAGATATGCCCCAGTGGTGAGCCACTCAATCCTCGACGTGCTCCTTCCTGGATAAATGCCGTAGAACCTGGGATTAAGTCCTCCATACCTTCTAGGCTAATAATTGCCAGCTCACTTTTATAGCCTCCGGCATCAAAGAGGAAGTCAGTAGTGATTTCACCAGTAGGCTCGACTGTGAAGACACCAGTAAGATCATCAATTGAAAAGGCTTCTAAAGATGAAAACGTGCTTTGATCAGGTTGATGAGCTATCAAGTCTGTGGTGTTTGCTGCTGAATCAGCTTCCCATAAGTCCGCTTCAGAAAGAACTGTAGTGAGTGTTGGCTCTATTCCTTGTGGGTCAGAGATTTCAATATCTGGTGTTGATAACTCCAAAGGGGTAGAGTTTTTAGGTAATCCAAGTGGATTATTATCTGGAAGCGCATGTGAGTCTAAGTGAGAATTAACCGAGAGAGGGTTTAGATCTTGGTTTAGGTCAAAGATTTCCATGCTTTTTTCTTGTGATATGTATGTACTTCCTGTGTTTCTAAAACAACTCAATGCAAGAAATATCCATTATTCTTCCTGGCCAAGAGAATAATTTAGATAGACTAGGAAGGTCAATTTCTCGATCGGCTTAAAGATTATTTTTATTCGACTTAGCTATTCTGCGTCTCTATAAAAATTTCATTGGGAATTTTACATTTCTACGCAATAGATTTGTTGAGTTTTGATCTTGGATTAGAAGTTTTGTTGAACTTTAAGAACACATGAACTTATCTAAATCTCCTGTGAAGCAAGGCTTTGGAATTCACTGAAGCTGGTTTAGTTCCGCCTTAATTAGTCTTAAAAGAGATTCTGATTCGATAGAGTGATTTTAGTTAAAAAACAATAGTATCGCTAAGTGATTTATGCTTCTGGCTACTTTGGGATACTTTGGCCTCAACTGTTCTTCGCGAATAGATAGGGAGCGTTGGCAGAGATTTTTTACATCAGCATTACAACCCTGAATCAGGGTAGAATAATGTTCCATCATTAAAGCTCTTGGCAGAATCAGAGTACTTTTGAGCTAGTTGAGGTTAACGAATAGAGAGAGAATTTTCTGTAGGGTATCGACCCAGAAGTTGATAGAGTGCTACTAGATTGTTGAGACTTTCGGCTATATTAGAGCATTGCTTCCCTATCTGTACCTTAATGATTTTGAGGATACGCTGTGCCAAAGGAATAATATTAGCGTAATGCTCTTGTTGATAGAGTCGAAAAATCTTATGTGCAAGGACATCAGAACTAGTTTGGACCAGTTTCGGATTGGTCTCTATGATTCCTGTGTGTCTTGACCATGATTCTGAAACTATCAATCCAACTCCAAATATCAATACCATTGAAGGAGAAAGCCATTGGAGGTTAGAGAAGATATTCATGAAACTGCTTCTTCTATATAGATAGAAGAAATTAAGATAGAAGAAATTAGACTTTAGCCTTAGCAATACAGCAGTCTCAAACAAATTCCATATTGAGGCTGAATCCTTGAAAGAATTCCATTCCAGGTTCTTGAACTCCTAGAAACTTTGCTTGCAAATTATTTGAGAGTGAAGCTAACAGTAGTATATAGTACAGGGGCAAAATTTTTGTGAAAAGTACCTTGAAGGGTAGTATGTGTTTAGTGGCTTTGTATGACTAGCATTAAACTCATGATCAGTCGGAGTACTTAGGGTATGGCTCTACCAATTAAGAAACTGACTACATTGAGCAATACGTCAATAGTGACTAACCAATATCATCCGCTGCAAGTATCCACAGTAGCGCTTATGATGCAAGGTCATATAAGTTAAATTTCACATGTTTGAGGCTAAACACAACAATCGCTCCAAATCAGCCTTGCTCACTGGGAGCAGCAGGCTTTGACTATTAATTGAAGCATTGAGTTTAGGGTTTTGATAGTACCCGTTAGGGTACTTTTGACTTTGAGTAAGATAAAATTAATCCTACTCCGTCTTTCCCGCAATGTAGTATGTCATTCAGCCGCTTTGCTAGTGCTATTTGGTTCGGTCAAGTTACTTGCTACAAATTGTGAAAGCGGTAACTTTTCAAATGGGGGCATCCGTGCTAACAAAGATTAAAAAGTTAGCCACAATTGATCTGACGGCTTCTGCCAAATTTTTGAGTTGAGATCGCAATCCAATCCCGCCAATACGCTAAAAACTCAAACACAGCTGCAACTTCCGCGTCTTCGGACGCACCTCCGGTAACGGCTCCGGTTCAGCCTCTATCGCCGAACAATACCTCGCATAGACACACTGCCCACACTGCTCTCCACATTGGGGTTGCCAATCCTCCTCATCTAACAGCCGCAACGCCAACTCCCCAATCATCCCCTCCACCTGCCGCCGATGCTCATAGGTCACCTCATAGGTCACCCGCTCCCCTGTGCGCAAAAACAGCAAACTCATCCGTCGCAGCAACTTTCCATAACGCTGCTCCAACGCCAAACTATATAACCCCAGCTGCAGGTCAATCGTGTTAGTCTCAGGCAAAGTCGGATTCTTCGCCGACTTATAATCAATCAGCTCCAGACCATCTTCTAAACTATCCAGTCGGTCATAACGTCCCGTCAGCTTAAACTCCAGACCATTTACCTGCAGTAAACCTTGAATTCTGCCCTCCGTCGCCAACGGACGCTTCATCACACCCAACGGCAAAATCTCTGTCTCAAAATACCGCTGAAGAATCTGCCACCCCTCTTCCATCTGGGCCGCAGTCAACGCACCAATCTGATTCTCCCAGCAATAGCGTAGCCACTCCTCAGACGGTAGCGGATCCTGATAATGCCAATCCTGATACAGTTGCGCCAGCGCTCCATGCAATACCGTACCCAAAACCGCCGCACCAAATATCGACGGCTGTTTCAAACCATACTCATAGCGGTAGTAGTACGCCCTGGGACACTGGGCATAGGACTTGAGCTTAGTTGCCGAGAGAAGATACACCATAGCCAGCATTTTACTGCTGACAGCCAGCTACAGCACAGGGCTTTATCAAGTTGTCATAAGAGTGCAGAAGGTTGCCAACTGATGGATCAGTTAAGTTGCGATCGCACTTCTCAAAATATGAGATCGCAACTCACACCTTCAGCCTTGAGTCTCATAATCTACCTGCTGAATCCTCACCTGTTTCCCTGGCACCAATCCCAACCCAGCCGCACGACCACCCGGCAACTCCAACACTTGGTCCACCGCCTTACTCACCCCATACACCGGACACGGCTCCCCCGAACAAGGCGGCAACTCAGCCAACACCATCTCCACTTTGCCATCTCGCAAAAATACCGCATCAATTGGGAAATTCACATCTTTTGTCCACAACACCTGCGCCTTCGGTCGCGGCAACTCAAACAACATGCCACGATTCGCAGGCAACGAATCCCTAAACATCAACCCAATCGTCTGTTCCTCAGCTGTCGAAGCCACTTCCAGCTCTATCGTTTCACCCCCAATCACTGCTTTCGCTGTCACCGGCAACTGTTGGGCTGCCACTGGCACAATCTTTTCGCCAGAACGCCCGAGCGTAGAAACCAGCAGCACTGCTCCTAAAACACCTGCGCCCAGGAGCCCAAACACCCATCGTTTTCTATTCATGATGCATCACATGTAATCAACAAGAACCCGATACACCCATCATCGTCATCTCAAGCGCAAACACTATTTCTATTTGGAGACAGCTTCTTTTTCAGAAGCCGACGCAACAGATTTCCTCGCCAATATCTTGTCAGGCTCCTGACTAAACACACTGGTCTGCTCCAATGCCATAAACCCTTGTCGCAAGAATCCCTGGATCCTACCCTGGGTCAAAATATCATCCGTCGCCGCCGCATCTGCCAGCTCACCAAATGTTTGCTGGGCTCGACGTACCCGAGAAATCAGCAGCTTATCCATCCACGGAAACTCAATCATCTCTATGATGCCATCCTGCTGCCACTGACCAATCTCTGGCCATGACTCCAGCACCGTCCAATGAACCGGCTTAGTCAGGCCCATATTCTTCACAAATATATGACGAATCTCAGGAAAGCCCTTCACTGACTTGGAAAACAAATCCAGCGTCGATGGATCGCCATCCGTCACCCACCACTTGATAAACTTAATCCCCTGAGCCTCCGCCAATGACAGCACATTGTACTCACTAAACCAGGCAGTCAGGGCCGATTCTGAGCGGGCCGGTAAGTCAACAATCACCGTTTTGCCTTCTTTTTGGGCAGAAACAAAAATGGTGTTGAGTTGCGATCGCATATCCCGATCATCCGATACCACCATTTCAATCGCATCTGGATAGGCTCCACTCAAGGTGGGATTTGTCATATCTCCATCAATCGGCTGAATCACCTGCTGTTTAGACCGACAATAATCCACCAGCATGGCCGAGACTACCGATTTACCCGTGCCTCCTTTATCACCGCTCACCAAATGAATACGTGGTTTTTCTGCTGACTTCGAGCCAGCGGGTTTCTTTGTGGAACTACTCATGGGAGTCCTCCAAAATTCAATAGGTTGTTAGCTTCTAGTTTTCGCGTCGGGTAATTCCCAACTCAGCCCGTCGTTGGGCGAACATACGCTTGGCTAATGCTTGTTGAGCCTTTAACTCTGTGTCACTGATCGTCAATAACGACTTCGAATCAGATGTGTCCGTCAAAATCTGTTCTTCAGCCTCCTGCAATGGAAGAGGCTCTGTCATCGGAACAGCTAAGTCAGTCGTTGAACCTTGTTCTGGTAATGACTGTTCATCAGACCGTTGATGACGCTCTTGATAGTAATACGTTCTAAATGTGGTAACCGTACAACTCAAATCGCCACCACGCACCAGTGCACTATGAATTGCACTTAATGAGTATCCTCGTTGTCGATACGTCTCAATCTCTGGGAAAATTTGACCCACAACGGTACGATCTGACAGTCTACTGTCGGGGCCGGGCTCACCCAGAAAGGTTTCTAGAGACTCCCTCGCATGGGTCATGCTGAACTATTACTGCGGCGAAAACTAATTCGTTTCAGTCTGACGGATTGAACAACACACAACCAATAGTCACTACCATAACAACAAGACTGTTGAAATTCTGCATCAACAAAGTCTTTCTTTAGATTCTCTATCAACTCTACAGAGACTCACCATTGAATCAACGGTGATATCTACACCCTATCTACAAAGACTCTACATTGAATCAACGGTGACTCAACAACTATCACCATTGACTCAACAGTGATATCGACAACGACTCAACACCCATATCACCATCAGATATCTACACCCGAAATCTACGGCCAAATCTACGGCCACACAGTTGCAAGAATATTGACATTTGTAAACCGCCCTCTTCATAACACCTACCATGTTGTCCATTGCCTCTGTCTCCAGCCAACACGCAGCTCATTACTATGGGGCCGACAATTATTGCTCCCCAGACGAAGCCAAAACCGCCAGTCAATGGACTGGTAACGGTTGTGATGCGCTACAGCTGGATGGCCCGGTCGGGAATCCAGTCTTCTCCACACTGTTGAATGGCTATACCCCTGATGGCAAGCCACTCCATCAAGCCTTCAAAATACACCATGTCGCTGGTATCGATCTCACCTTCAGTGCTCCCAAATCCATCAGCTTGGCCACCCTTTGGCATGGTGCTGTAGACCTCTTCAATGCTCACCACCAAGCCGTCAAAACAGCCTTAGCCCTGATTGAAAGCCAAAGCGGTGCTCGCCGTTGGAATGGTCAACGCGTATTCTTTGAACGGACGGAAAATCTCATCGTTGCCCAATTCGCCCATACCACCAGCCGCGCTCAAGATCCTCAACTCCATACTCACAATGTTGTTCTGAATACTACCCAAACGGGCCAGGACTGGAGAGCCCTGGATGCCCGCACTCTCTTTAAGCACCGCAAGCTGTGGCAAACGGTCTATCACCAAGACCTCGCTATCAACGCTCAACAGCTGGGCTACGCCGTAAAGCGCTACCAGGGACATCTAGAACTGGCCGGTTATACCCCTGAACAACTCGACTACTGGTCCAAACGACGACAGCAAATTCTCCAGGCAGTCGGCCATCAAGCCTCACGAGCCCAAAAGCAGATCGCCTGTCTCCGCACCCGTCCCAAAAAACAGGGCCACCGCTCTCTGGAATCATTACGTCAGCAATGGGACACAGAAAATCAACAAATAGGCCTGGGCATTGAACATCCCCAACCCCACATTTCTCAGACCCCAGATGCAGCCTATCGATTAGATGCGGCCAAAGCTGCCCTGGAGCATCTGACCCAGTCCCTTGGTCTTACCGAAACCCTCGACACCCTTACCCTGATGCAGCAGGTGTTCGGCGATGACGGCTGGGGTAATCCCGAACAGCCCTTTGGCTACCGTGATCTGGCTCAGGCCATCACAGACGCTAAAGCAGACGGACATCTGTATGAGCACAACGGCCACCTGTGCCGCTCTGCCCACATCCCTATCCGGGCTCAGCCAACACAAACGCTGGTGACGCCCTATCCCTACACCGATGCGGTTGGCCAGTTTGCCCATGTCATTGCCCAGAATAAGCAAGCACTGTTAATTGCCCCTACCGAACTTCACGACAGACTGACCCAGGCCATTCGGCAACGGCTCAAACAATCAGGCACCCTAAATTCTCCCCAAACAGCGCTTCAACAGACATCAACCGAGCCTATCGAAGTCACCATTTGTTTGGGAGATCGTTTACGAATTCCGGGCCGGGTTGGACCGGTCTATGTTCAGGTTGAAGCCATTGATCGCCCTGGATGGGTTCAGCTCAGACACCGTAACGGTAAGGTCACCGCCTGGAATCTGGAGTATCCCAAAGCGTTTGAGTTTGCTTGGGTTCACACAGGAGAGACACTACCCAAACAGCACATTGATGAAATCCATCTGGTGGGTAACATCGGCGATCAACGGCTGAATCAGTTAAGAAAAAAGGTCCATGTCCCCATCACGATTTACCAACTCGACACGCAGCGTGAGCCTAAGGCCATCACAGCTCCAAATCTGGATCGGGGTCTGGAGCTGGATCGTTAATGTGGGCCAACCGATGCGTCAGCGATTGCCATTCTGCGGGCAGAAAATCACTGCAGAGAACGGTTTGTTCAACCTGATGAAACACTGTCGTGCCATCAGGCCGCTTCAGCAAAATGTGTTGACCGGCCACATAGTCCACCTCCAACTCCACAGATGGATCCTGCGACCATTTATCTAAATTGGCCACTACCTGATGCATCAGGTACTTTCCATCCGTAACAGTGACTGTCTGGTTCGCCGCCAATTGAGCTGACAAATACGCATCATCCTCGGGCGAGAGACCATTATGCAGAAGAATATTTCCCGAATAGCGATATAACAATCGCCCCTCAGACGTCGTTAAGGTGATGCTGCCACTGGGGTCATAGGTCAGCTGATAACGGGGTTTATCAGGAGTCGGCAAATGACGATCGGCTATCACAAGACGCTCCATCAGCGCCATGGCCTGGTCATCTGGAATCACCGATTGGGTCTCATATAACCGGTCCTCAGCATGGGCATAAAACGCACGAATACTCGTAATCTCCAACCCCTGTTCCCGCGCGGCAGCCACATCAGCTTCACTCAGGTCAAAATGGGCCGGAGATTCCACAATGGGAAGATCCTGAATCCCCTTGTTTAGATCCTCAGACCATGGTTTATGTGTTGTCATAACCCGGTCAATCGCGTTCCAATTCCTCTAACGAACTATAGACCGTCAAGCCCTTTATCAACAGGTGCAATAGCATCTGATCAGGAGAACGATGACTCGTCTCAGCTAGCTGATAAATCTGGTCCATCGGCAATGACTCAAACATTGAAAACATTCGATCTAGATTATTGATAAAATCATCGGAGAAAACTGTTGGCTGCGCCAAAAAGCGCTCCAGCACATCATTGACCAACGCCTTAAGCGTTTGGTCTGAATGAGATGCCTGATCCTTCAATTTGGACATTAAGCTGGGATCTCGTAAATCAATATGTAGTCGTGTTCTATCCGTTGAATTTGAAGGCGCTGAGCCTGACTGTGTCAGGTTTGAAGGGCTCGATTGCGCGGTCATGCAAGTTCTCCTTATATAGGTCAAACGTAGAGACACCCTGGACCTCAAGCCCTAGCCGATTCATGGCAACTTGACATTGCCTTGACGATTTACCAGGAGACTTTAAATGGTTTCTATCCTAGCGATTTTTTCGGCATCTGGGTGTTCAAGATGCCATCATGAAGTTTCTTAAACTTTTGGTAGCCAGGCAGTCCCCACCGAACCTTGATAAATTGCCGGGGTGCTCCCACATAAACCGTTCCATTTGCCGGGAGACACCCACATCAATGGGCTGCTTTGGATCCTAAATGCTTATTATTACCACCCGAAATTCTACTCTTTGAACATTCCCTTAAAAGATTCCAAAAAATCTCTCTTAAGAAACTTGAGATCGCTGCCGTTTACGCCTAAGAGAGTTTTTCATAGGATGAGGCTAATCTCTCATAGGTGACGTTATGTCTTCGCAACACTTTCATTCGTCAGCACCCAAAGCATTCACGCCTCAATCTAGCCGTTTCTTTCAGATGCCGCCTGTTAGCATTCTGCTAGGAGTTGCGACGGTCTCACTCCTCTTTGATGCCTCTCTCAAAGGCATCTTATTCAGCATGATGCTAGTGGCACTTTCCATCGGCACCATCTGGTCTACGGCAATTCGGTTGAAGTTCAACCAGCTGGCTCGTTGGAGCCGCAAAACCCGTCTGCGTCGATTAGCCGTTACCTCTCTTCCATCATTACTGATCCTGGTTTCCTATATTTTGACCGACCTAACCCTGGCCCCAGCTCACGCTCAATTTCTACAAAATGCCGAAACGTTTATTGCCAATTTACTCAGTACCAGTAATGTCCCTGCCACCATGGTCCCACTGATTTTTGGAGTCTTGCGAGCCATCTTTGTTATCTACATTGCCATTGCTGTTATTCGCGTCCTAGTCGCCGCAAGGAACGACGACGATTGGACGACGCTGGCACGGACACCGCTCATTATCGTTATGGCGATTGTTATCGGTGATCTGATGGCTAATCTCGTAATTGGTGGTGCGGGTACATAAGTCATGTTTTGTTCTGAACATCTATTGCCAGCCTCTGTCTAATGTCTCCTCCCTCTTTTCGTTCCGTCAATCAAAATCTGGGTGCTCGTCCTCGGCTAGGCCCCGTTCCCGCTGAGCTGATTCTCCCCTGGGGCTCTATTGGGGTCGTTACACTCTTGATCTGTCAGCTTCTGGCCCTGAGCTGGGTGTGGACTTTGGTCTTTATCCTCAGCGGTATGGCAGTTTGGTGGATTCTCACTGGGAATACTCCCTGGCGGTTTCTCGCTAAATTTCAAGTTGTCCCCCGCTGGGCCAAAGGCTATGTGTTGTTTGTTCCCTTTTCGCTCAACTCTCCACAGCGTTCAAGGAAACGTCGTCGATGAAAGCTACGACAAAAATCGGAGTCATCCACCATGCTGGAAAACGATATACGCCCATTGAAGACTCGATTCATCTCTCGGACTACGTTGAATTTCTCATGGGCAAGCGTCGGGTGGGTGCCGTCTTACTCAAGCACAAACAACAGCTCCAGTTTCGCTTTGCTTTTCGGTCTACCGGTATTCATCCCACCCTTGATGCCGATACCCTAGCCAAACTCTGTGACGCGGTGGAATCCGGACTGAAGTGTTTTCCCAGTCGTGAACATATGAGTCTGGTGTTTACCTCCATTGCCTCGGATACTGATCGGCAACGTCAACTGGATCGGCTGTATAACACCGCACCCAATAGCGAACTCAAGGCTATTTTGATGAGTGAAAAGGCTCGGGTGCAGCAGCTCACACATCACGGTGTACGCAAACCCAAGTCACTCCATATTTACTGTTCTGCCACCATCGATTCGGATGCTGCCGAAACGGAAGACACCATCGAAGCGTTTATCCAAAAAGTCTCGGCCTTAATGGGCAACAAGTGGCTCCAGTTTATTGGCGAGGACCAGCATCAAAAAAGCGTCAAACTTAGTCGCATTTTCCAAAAGGCCTTTACTGATTTTCAGAACTGGGAACAGCTGCTGACCACTCAAGTTGGTCTTGATGTGGTTGCCCTCACTGCTGAAGATCTATGGGCTCTCCAGTGGAGTGAATTCAATACCACTGAACCAAGGCCCCTGACTCAGCTCACAGTATTTGATGGTAAGCAATTTCACTGTCAGCAACATGTCACTGAACATCCGGCGTCTTACATGTTTGAAACGGCTCAGGCAGTGCCCATAGCAGATCGTGAATGGGTGGCCTATCGCGATGGCTATGCCGGTGTGCTTGCCTTTGAGCACAAACCTGGTGGATGGATCGATAAAGCGGCTCAGATGCGATACCTCTGGTCGGCTCTGGCTCGTGATGCGGTCTCCGATGTCACGCTGGTGTGTACCTTATCCAAGGGCAATGCCAATCTAATCAAGGCAGATCTCCA
>NZ_QXHD01000004.1:1140888-1228555 GCF_011009555.1 Adonisia turfae CCMR0081
CTTACACCAAGGTAATTACGTCTTCTACGATGAAGACGTTCGTCCAATAGACTTTTCACTCTGTGGTTTTGGTTTTTACCTCTACGATATCGCGTCAACGCTAGGAGATATTGAAGCATCATTTTGTTTGCATTTCTTCGAAGGTTACACAAGTTTTAAGTCATTACCAACAAATTATCAAAGCATTGTTGAAGCATTTTTTGTAAGTTCAACAGTAGAAAACTATGCTTTTCCCAGTGCCAACCCACAGGAGCACGAATGGCTTTCTCATGCTGTACCTTATGTTGTCAAGAACCATTTTCATTCATATTTGAATGGCGAGACCTTTTTGTTCTTGAAGTGAAGCAGTTAACCCTGGCATGTTTAGAAAGGAATGCAGGTTTGAAGGGAGTCGAAAAGCTGCAAATAGTGTTATTGGAATTCTAATCTTCAATCACAAAGCTGTGAACCAAAGGCTTAACTTGAGGTAAAGCGTGCACGGTAGTCACTTGGATTAATTCCTAACACTTTCTGAAAGCTGCGTCGCATCGATAGCTCGTTACCAAAGCCGCAAGCGTGTGCGATCTCATCTATCGACCTCTTGGTTTGCTCTAAATACTGACGGGCGATTTCAACCCGAAGCTGTTGCACATATTTTCCAGGGCTGGTTCCTACTTCAGCCATAAACACACGCGAAAAATTTCTTTCGTTCATACGAACATGACGTGCTAAAGCTGCCACCGAAAGGTCTGCCTCAGGGTGCTCGACCATCCATAGTTGCAGTTCACGTATGGAGGCATCTCGAATATCTTGGCGTCTAGATGCCACGCTAAACTGTGACTGCCCACCCGGTCGATGCAAAAACACAACTAAATCTTGTGCTACTTGAGTTGCTACACTGTGGCCATAATTTTGCTCAACAATGGCAAGCGCCATATCAATACCAGCAGTGCAGGGCTATTTCATTCTAGACATAATAGGACGAAAGTCTCTAAAGTAAAGGAGTGTGTCGATTGAGGTCGTGCCTCGCATGAGTGCGTTAGCGGGTCGTGCCTCAGAAAAAAGTGGGATAGGCAGCAATGTCATTCCAGGACCAAGGTTTCGTGGTTATCTCTGCTCTCTGAGCAGCCGTATCACCTGTGCGACTGTGCTGCCATATCCAGTTGAAATAGGTCACGACCAGTCGAGTAATACTCTCGGTCGTCTGCCAGACTTTCGCAAACTTATTCTGTCGTCGATGCCAACGACCGGTCTGTTGGCGAATGATACCATTGGTTCGTTCTAACCGTTGGGTGTTCTCTTTGCCAACCACATGGACTACCTCAGGCGGCAATACTCGCCCATAGCCAGCGCAATCATTGGTATACCAGACCTTACAATCTGTTTTGCCTTCGGTGCAGGTGATGAGTTCTTCTAAGACTGCATCCGTGTGCTTGCCCACTCGGGCAGTCAGGATGAGTCCACTTTGCTTGGCTAAACTTACCCCTATCCAGCAGTCTCCCAGATTGATATCCTCAGGCCCGCATCGTTTCTGTTTTTTTTACAAATGACCACATCTCATCGGCAATCACTTGCTCTGTCTCAATCTCCTTAACTTCTTCGTTATGAACCAACTGAGCTCGGTAAGCCGCCGCATGGACGATACTCACGACGGTATTGTAGGCGCGTTTATTGATTCGACTAATGCCCCGTAAACTGCTCCCTTCTGCTTGCGATTGAAGGATGCTCTCCACTTCATCGGCACTGACCTGACGCCAATAGTAGAAAGTATCAAAGGTTTCGACGAAGGTACGCGTACAGTGGGCGCATTTGTAGCGTTGAGTTCCTTTGCTGGTTTTACCGTGTTTGTGAGTCTTCGGATAGTCGCAATAGGGGCAATCCATTGGTTTCGGGTAGATAGCATCCCTTTACAGGACGTTTCCCACACTTCTTTGGTTCACGACCAAACAAAAAAAGAGATGACGAACTTTAAAGTACCCCAGCTGTAGAATGCGGTATATCCGGGATTTAATGCTGTGCAGCTGCCCAATCGCGGCGGTTTCTCTAGGTGATAGTGTACGATGCTCATTTTAGAGAGAACCCCGATGTGATGAAAGTCGCAGGCCTATGCTTAACCTAAGCCCATGACTGACAAGTGTGTTTCTTAAGAGGTATTCAAACATTCGCTAGATAGGTATTCTTGTAGAGTTCACCTCCCATACCTACCTCAAGCCATAATTCGCCACCCCAGGGATTGCTGCTGCACAGTCCACATCGTTGCATATCGCTCCTGCTGCTCTAACAATTCCCGATGGGTACCTTGTTCAACCACCTGGCCATCTGCCAAAACAAGAATTAAATCTGCCCCAACCACCGTTGAAAGTCGATGGGCAATCACAATGACTGTTTTATTCTCCACTAGTCGATTGATGGCAGTCTGAACCGCCACTTCACTTTCCGTATCCAATGCTGAGGTAGGCTCATCCAACACAACAATGGGCGCATCCTTAAGAATCGCGCGGGCAATAGAGATACGCTGACGTTCGCCCCCTGATAGGGCACCGCCAATTTCACCAATGCGAGTTTCATACCCATGGGCTAATCGAGTAATAAACGCATGACAGTTAGCCGCACGGGCCGCTGCCTCTACCTCAGCATTGGTGGCATTTGGTTTAGCCATACGAATGTTGTTAAGAATCGTATCGTCAAACAAATACACATCCTGGAACACCACCGAGATACACCGCATTAACTCAGCCGGTTGTACCTGTTGTACATCAACACCGCCAATGCGAATAGAGCCATTTTGAACATCGGCAAAACGACTAATCAGGCGCGTAATTGTAGTTTTACCACTGCCAGAGGGACCCACCAAAGCCGTTAGCGATCGCATCGGCAGTTGAAACGACACATCTCGCAGAGTCCATTCAGTGTGCTCAGCATAGCGAAAATATACCTGATCAAATTCAATATCAAAACAAGCCAGCTGGGCTAGAGGCTCCTGCACCGGCAAAGACGGAATCGCCATCACCGTCTCAATTCGCTCCAGGGCAATTTCCATCAGGTCAAACACACCCGCAAAGACGATGAGCAGCGATAGGGGTTCGCTAAATCTCATGGTAATTACCACCAGGGCAAACAAAGCTGCTACAGACAGACTGCCTTGCAAAATAAACAGAGCACCCAAACCAATAACAACCATCAGCCCCACTTCCACCAACGTTGCAATGGCCATTGAGGGTAAATTAGCCAACCGTTGTCCCTGTGCCTGTACCTGTCGCTGACGCTTAAGGGCCGTTTGTAAATGTTGTGATCTCACTCCCACCTGTTTTGTCGCCCGGAGTACTGGCAACCCCTGAGCATATTCCACTACCCGGGAAGCGGTATCTGCATTCGCCGCTGAAACAGCTTTTAAACTTCTCTTTCTCAGAGTTCGCATGTAGCGATAAATAGGTATTGCCAGAGGAAAACTCACCAATAATGTCAGTGCCAGCCGCCAGTCCACAAACAGCGTCACCACCACCACTACCAACGGCGTCACCAGGGTCTGAATCACCAGGGTACTTAGACTACCGATCCAGATTACACATTCGCTGACATTGCCACTCATCACCACATTGAGATCCCCTGCTCGCCGCCGATTTAGTTCCTGCAAAGGCATCTGCCGTAGCTGTTTTGCCAAGCGCAAACGAGTGTCATGAGCCACCTCACTAGAGGTAATCCAACCAAAATGCAGCTCTTGCCACCGAATGTATCCCTCAATAAGGATAAGTAGCCCCAAAATCACCAGTAGCGTCCATACACGCTGAGTATTGATAGGTTGGGCTATCAATGCTGAGAGCAACGGAAAGAACAAGGCGAAAATAATACCTTGAATGACAGATGCAATGGCAGATAAACAGAGAGTCTTTTGTAGTTGCGGTTTGTAAGGACCGGCAACGGTCATCATGTGGGAGTAGGTTTTGAACATGTTTTTGGCAGTTAAAAAAGAAACGGTACTAACCGCTTCGTCCTCTGTCGATATTCTCGATATTGCTCACCAAATTGTTCTAGCATCATTGCCTCCTCATTGCCTATTCTGAGAATGTACAGCGTACCAAAAGCAATGATGCCTGAGAGACCAGCAATCCAATTGGTTAATAACAACGCTTGAGCAATCGCCCATAGCCAAATAGATGTATACATCGGATGGCGAATGCTTTGATAAATACCGTTGGTAATCAAGCTATGGTCTTCTCGGACTTGTAATGTAGGTGACCAGTTTTTGCCGAGATCATGGTGAGAACGCCAAAATAGGTAGAGTGAGATCGCAAACATCACAATCCCTAAACTATTTGCCCAAATCGGTAGCGAATAATTAGCAAAATCAAACAATGGCGTAACTATATAAATCAGAGGTAAAACAAACATCCCCACAAGAACAAATGCTAACAAGCTATTCTCTAGAGGTGTTTTACGATTGTCGATGATGTTATTATCCTTAACCTCTCGCTGATAGGGTTTGCGGATAATTCCCGTTAATACGAAGCAAACTAAGAAGATGATTTTGAGAGTGAGGGTGTCCATGATTGACCTCTTACTTGCCAATTTTGAGCGGTTTGATGGTGTGACCAAAGTCTGGCGTATAGGCCATTAGCAGTCACTAACTGGTCGTGTTGCCCCAATTCTACTAATTGTCCCCGATCTAGAACGACAATTTGATCGGCTCCCATGATAGTGGCCAAACGATGGGCTACAACAATTAAGGTTTTACCTTGGGTGAGGGCGGCAATGGCCTGTTGAATTAAGGCCTCATTTTCAGGATCGGCAAAGGCAGTGGCCTCGTCTAACACAACAATGGGAGTATCTTGCAAGATAGCGCGGGCAATGGTGATACGCTGGCGTTGACCACCGGACAGTCGTGCACCCCGTTCGCCAACAACGGTGTCATATCCCTGGGGCAATGAGAGAATAAAATCATGGGCCTGGGCTGCACAAGCAGCTGTTTCTACCTCAGTTTGGGTGGCATCAGATTTGCCCAATTTAATATTGTTGTAGATCGTGTCATGGAGCAAAAACGTATCTTGAAATACGAATGACACCCAGGACATCAGCGTATCAGACGTTATCTGGCGAACATCAACACCGCCGATTTGCATCGAACCGGTGGTCACATCCCAAAATCGGGGAATTAACCGAGCCAGGGTCGTTTTGCCTGCGCCAGAAGGGCCTACTAAAGCAGTGACAGTACCAGCGGGAATGGTTAACGACACATTTTGTAAGGCAGAGCGATCACCATAGTAAGTAAATGTAACATTGTCTAGGACGATCGAAGCATTCTGAGGTTGTTGCGGCTGGCTCGGCTGGGGAAGTATGGGTTCCGCCAGTACTGAGCCGATGCGTAAGGCCCCGGCATTAGACTGATTGATAAAAGAAGACAGGGTAAGTATAGGTTTAAAGCCTCCACATAGTCGCGGTGCTAACAACAAAAATACCAACAGTCGTGGAAATGTTAGCGTGCCCTGCGCCATAAATCCTGTGCCCGCTGCTAGAACGATGAGTAATGTTGGCAACGGCTCAAACAACAGTGAGCCTAAGCTACCAGAAGTCCTTGTTTTTCGATTCCAAGCCCGCAGATTACGGGTAAAATCATCCAGGGCCTGTTGAAAGCGAGCAAAGGAACTACTGCCATCATCGAAGGTACGTACCACCTGCATCCCTTGTACAAACTCAATGATCACGCCGTTAATGGCCTCATTGGCACGATTATAGGCATCTCGCTGGTGGGCATAGTCTTTTAAGGCCAAACGAATAAAAATCATACCTACAGGCAACACCCCCAGGGTAATTAACCCCAAACGCCAGTCGGCAACAAATAAGGTCACCAGGGTTAGCAGCGGAATCGTATAGGCCTGGCCGATCAGGGGAGTACTATCGGCGACAAACGCATGTAGCGCCTTAACATCATCCTGCACCAGTTTCTTCACTGCTCCTGAACCCATCGTAATCACATAGCCCAGGGGAACTCGAGCCAGATGTTCTGTCAGTGCAGTGCGCAGAATTACCTCCAGCTTGAAGGCCGCCATATGAGAAATATTAAATGCCAGAACGCGCGAGGTAAAGGCAACAATTACTAGTCCTATGGCAACGGCCAGCCAGCGCCAAATCAAATCAGGCTGGGGGGAATCAGAAAGCAGGTTGGCAGCAATGGGCGGAAAAGCAAGCAGAGCTCCAAGACTGGTGAGAGAACTCAGAGCTGCAAGGATGATTGCGATCGCAATCTTGCCCTTAACCGGAGCCACGATGCTCCAGAGTCCCGTTGGCGGTTTAGTAAAAGGGCGATTTTTCATAAGAATACCAGTAATAAATTACCGGAAAGAATGGTGAAAGTTACGGTTAGTCTTTTGATTGGATATGAATTTTCGTACTAAATTATTTTTTATCCCTCCCTTAGACACAAGGCTTATTCAAAAATTTAGATAATAATGGTTCGTAAAACAGCTCCAAGCAGTATTCTTTAAGGCCCCTCTGGTATTTTCAGACTTCTAAATCTTCTAATGAGGTTGATTTTAGGGCCTTTGGGTTAATGCTAAACTTTTTCTTAAAGGTAGCGGCAAATTTACCGAGATGAGCATATCCAACCAAAGGAAATGATTGACGGAGACGCGACTTGTTAAACCCTCCCCCTCTTTCCGTATCTTCCTGTCTCCGCTTCCCCCTCACCCCTTATTCTCGACCACCACTCAAAATTGCGTCCTCACCTGTACCCCATAATTTGCTGGCATTCCATAGGATGCCAACGTACCGAAAGGAGGAAAGGCAAAGGCCTGATTGATATACTCTTGATCAAAGATATTATTGCCAAAGAGATAGATGCCAGTATTGTCAAACTCATATCCCAGACGAGCATTGAAAATGGCGTAGGGCTCTTGCTTTATGGTATTGGCATCATCAAAAAACGTAGTCCCCAATCCCTGAAGCTCTAACCGCCCAAACAGTCCCTGGGGGCTGCGATACTGGAGGGCAAGATTATAGGTAACATCAGGAGAAAACTGAAGATTATTTCCCTCCGCATCGTCTCCCGTAAAGGGATTGGTAAAGTTAGTAAATTCAGCATCGGTCAAACCCAGACCAGCAATAATATCAAACCCTGGTACAGGGGTAGCCCTAGCCTCTAGCTCAAAGCCCGTAATGCTCACATCGGCATTGTCAGTAAACGAGTTGCCGATTAGATCAAACTGTAGTATCTGAAAATCATCCACCGGAGTATGAAACAGGGCAAGATTAACCGCTAGACGATCATCTAGCCAGGAGGATTTCAAACCCACTTCATAGTTCCAGGAACGCTCCGCATCAAAGGTGGCAGAATCCTCACCACCGGGACCTAAATTGACACCCGAAGGGCGATAGCCTCGGGTAATACTGCCGTAGGCCATCAGGTCCGGAGAGAAACGATACTCAACTGCAAAGCGAGGTAATAATTCATCCCCATTTTGTTCAATCTCATCTAGAGAGATAAAAGGCATATCTGGCAGACCAGGAATCGCAATCGATCGATCGAACCTTTCCAGGGTGCTATTAGTTGACTCATAGCGGAGGCCCGTGGTGAGGGTAAGGGCATCAATGGGGCGATAGCTCATCTGACCAAAAATAGCAAATGTGTCGCTATTGACCTCAGCGTTGGCTACATTGATACTGCCAGGAGGGAGAGGAAATGTGGGGCCAAATATCGTCGCGATATCATCACCATTGATCAGACCATTATTAATTGAGTCAGTGTGATTTGATTCATAATATCCCCCCAGGATCCACTCAAATCGTTCTGCAGTTTCAGGAGACTGAAGCCGTAATTCTTGACTAAATATGGTGTTGGTTAGTTCTTCTATGGTCACCACAAAAGCATCTGCGGCTGTATAGTCTCCATCAAATTCAACATCATTTTTAGAAAAGCGACGGTTGGTAATGGAGGTGAAACGAAAGTCAGGATGGGTATAGGCAACGCGTAACGACTGGTCATTGGAGACCAGATCGGTAAAGCCATCAATATCTTGCTCAGTTTCAAATGGATCATCAGTATTGAGAATTACATAGGCATTTGCTCCATCTTGGTAGTTATTAAATGAAGTATTTAATGCAATCTCTAGATTATCTGATGGAGTCCATAACAACTGTCCTCGACCATTACCGCCAGATTGTTCATTAACCCCATCATCCAATAATGTGTTGCGGAGATAGCCGTCCCGTGAACCATAGTTGCCAGAAAGACGAAAGAACAGGTCATCATCAATGATGGGGCCACTGACACTGGCCCTTAAATCCAGGTCATTATAGTTACCGTAGCTAGCCACCCCGCTAAACTCAAAGGTATCGGTGGGTTTGCGGGTAATCAAGTTGACCACCCCCGCTAGGGAGTTTCTGCCATATAGAACACTCTGGGGACCCCGCAGTACCTCCACACGCTCCAAATCTGGTAGATCAAAATCTATAAAAGACGCAAAATTATAGGGAACGCCATCCACATAAAAATCAACCGGATCTCGATTTGAAATCGCAGTGCTATTGGACAGCCCTCGAATGCTGTAAAGCCCAAAGGAGCGATCACCGCTGGAGAAGAATGTAAAGTTAGGAGTATTGCGAGCAATGTCTTCTAACGATGTAATATCCGCATCTTCAACTTCCTGCTCAGTAATAGCCGTGATGCTAATGGGCACATCTTGAACATCTTCAGGCGTTCTTTCGGCCGTTACAATAATGCGCAGCGTTTCTTCTGCCATAGTCGGAGGCATTGTTGCTAACAGGGTAAACGCAGCTATGCCAAATACCCTAAGTTCGTTGAACATAAATTTTCGCACTATACTATTCCTCACACACACCAGGGCTTGTTGAGAAATTTATGCAATAATGGCCTACAGAACAGCTCCAAGCGGTATTTTTTTAAGCCCTTCCGGTATTGTTAGGGCACGGAAAGGGGGAGCCCCGCAGACACGGAGAGCTTGATCAATCAGGGATTCCCGCGTCTCCCTTTGCCCGCGTTTTCGCGTCACTCTACCCTCTCGTCCTCGCGTCACTCTACTGACTAGCAAGACTTAAGCATCTTTGGGCTAATACCAAACTTTTTCTTAAAAGCAGCTGCAAATTTGCCTGGATGATCATAGCCAACAGTTTGAGCAACTTGAGTCACATTCAACTTGCCCAACTGTAACAACCGCCGTGCTTCTTCCATCCGATAGGCATGTAGGTATCCAAATACGGTCGTATTAAAAATCTCACGAAATCCCTGCTTGAGCTTAAAACTATTGATGCCCGCTTGCTTTGCTAAGAGCAATAGGGAAGGTGGCTCGTTTAGATTACGAATCAGGATATCCCGAGCCAGATGTATGCGGTCGATATCGTCCAACTTAAGCGATGTGGATGCGGTCGATCGGTCTTCAGTAAGCTGATGTAGTTGCAGGGTAATCAGCTCCAACGCTTTACTTTCCAGATAGAGTTGTTTTGTTATTCCTTGATAGGGACACTGAAGAATTTGTTGGAGAGCAATGGACATTGCTGGAGTCATCGTTATCGTTAACCACGACTTTCCAGTCTGATAGTTGGAAAAGGTCTGGTGCAAAACCGATTGCGATGGGTCCGATACTTCTGTCGATAGGGTATTAATAAGCTCGGGCTTTACCCCTATTTGAACGAGGGAAACTGTTTGACCAGAATCCACTTCAGACGTAGTCTGCATATCGCCTTGAAAAAAGGCAATATGGGTATCACGAGCATGGGCTACAAATTCTTTAGCTCTACCAAATGGCTTTACGCTAAACCCGCCAGACATACAAAATGAGAAGCCAAATAACGGCTCTGTCTGGCTCTTCATTGTGAAGTTAAAATTCTCTTGGAAGGTCCATTCGGTTAAGGTTAGAGTAAGATAATCCCTTAGATGAAATGAATGGTTAAACCATTTACCAAAGGGTTTATTGAGGGTCCATACAATCTCACTATCGTTTGCTTGATAATGTTTACCGATATCTGGCTGCTCAGCCTCTTGCTGCAGCTCCGCCAGCATTTCTTCAAGATCGTGATCGGAAAGAAAGACTTGACTTGACATAATAACTGATGCTTCGCTAGGTGCGATCTCACCGAAGCAATCACGCCTTATAGCTGGAATATTATATACATGAATATTTTTACGTTATTGAAATTAATTGTCAATAGCCAGCAGTGTCTGCTCCATCAGGAGCGACTACAGATGGATAAGGCTTGAGATGGACAGGGCTTGAGATGGACAGGGCTTGAGATGGACGCGGGGACAGGGGGACATGGGGACGCAGCTTCAGATAGATCTCTGCATCCCCGCGTCTCCCTGTCCCCTTTTTCCAGCCTTTCTCTAATCTAAACTGCTAAGCTCAACCCACCGCTAGGGTCGGAAATATCAGGCACAATCTCAAAACTGTTCGCCCCAAGGGCAGAAGCTTGAACATTCTGCAGCACTGCCAGCGTTTCACCAGTACTGGTGACGCCCAGCAGAGTATTGTCACCATCCTGAGTCAGGCTAAGGTCAGCAAACACCAGCTCACCCTCCATCAGGCCGATGCGGTCAACGCCCACCTCAAAATCAAGAATGGTATCGGTGCCATCGCCATTGCCAAAGACAAACAAGTCGCTGCCGCTACCGCCAGAGTCGTTATCGCCTACGAGGATATCGTTGCCAGTGACACCCATTAGGATGTCATCACCGGCATCACCCCAAATGTAGTCATCGCCGGCATCACCGCTGAGGATATCGTTACCAGATTTGCCACCGATGCGGTCATTGCCGTCGCCACCAAAGATAATATCGTTACCGCCAGGTTCACCTGTTTGAGCATCGCGGGAGTTGCGATCTCCCCGCAGCACATCATCACCGCCGCCGCCTGTGATGATATCGTTACCTGATTCACCCGCTACGGTGTCATCCCCACCGCCAGCGTCAAGGGTGTCGTCAGCATCCCCACCTACCAGCGTCTGACCCAGTTCAAAATCACCGCTATTGATGGCGTCGGCTGACACATTTTGCAAAATGGCCAACACATCGTCTGTACCAGCCAGGGTGATAACAGTGTCTGCACCCTCCTGAATAATAGCCAAGTCACTAAAGCCAAGAATCCCGGAAAAATCTGACTTTAAGCCGACTAGCTCAAAACGATCGCTAGCATCATAGTTTGTAATCGTGACAATGCCCTCACCAGCACCCAGTCTAAAGGTATCGCTACCGCTGCCAGTGGTAACAGTGGTTTGACCAATGGATACTAGGAAATTGCCCTGGTTAACAATGGTATTAACCGTGTTGTTCCCCCCACCCAGGTCGAGGGTATTATTGCCTGCACCCGCATGGACAATATCATCACCACTGCCTGCTGTGACCATATCATCTCCAGCACCGGAGGTGATATGGTTATCGCCCTCACCGACATTAGCCGTCAGGTCACCCTTGACTAAATTAACCGTGTCATTACCTGCATCAGCGGTGACAGTAGTCGATCCGTCACTGGCGGTCACAAAGTTGTCACCGCCACCCAAATCAACGGTGCCACTACCGATACTCACAATATCGTCACCGTCGCCAGCAGTTACCGTTTGATTAAGGCCACGAGCTGTCAGAGTATCATTGCCTGCCCCTAGAGAGAAGGTGTTGTTATCTCCATCAATCACCAGCAGATCGTCATCGGCAGTCCCCGTAAAGGTTTGATCCCCCCCTGGTGCCGGGACATCCACATCGGTGGCAACTTCAACCTTACCAAAAACGCCATCTCCTGGATTGTTGCCGATATCATTACCGGCAGCAAAGTAGAGATCATTGGTTTCACCAAGGCTGCCTCCATTACCAAAGACTAAGCCCCAAAGACCGTCAATAACGATGGGGTCACCGTTGCCATCCCGTAAATAATCAACGGCTTCTTGCGTCGTAGGATCAAAAGCCACGATAGTGCCATCCCCAAAATTAGACACCAGCAGCATGTTGCTGTATTCGCCAAAATTGTCGGGGGCTGCGACAAATCCCCAGGGCGCATTTAAAAGCCCTTCATCATCCCAAATGGCGATCAGGTTACCGTCTAAATCAAATTCGGCTACTCTGCCCAGGCCAGGTTCAATGATTTCATCCCCTGGAATAACCGGCGATGGAATCGCGTAGGCAACCAATAGAGAGTCGTTAACGTTCTGAATGTTGTAGGGGGCATACCCTTCATCAATAAAGGGATTAATAAACTCAAAATTGTCCGTAATCTCAGAAAAGTTAGCGTCATAAACTTCAATCCCTGGTGTAGGACCAAAATCGACCACATACAGACGATTATCGCTTTCAAAGTTGGTAATCGCCGACCCGTAATAGATGGATTGTCCCAGTTTATCCACCACCACTTCAGACACTAGGGGGCGATCAACAGTGCCATCATCATTGCGGCGCTCGGTCCAGGCAGAAATACCGCCATCGCTAGATACAAAGATAAATTTGCTGGGAGCAGTGATATCACCATTGGGATGCTCCTGGGTGATGATAAAATCACCAGATCCATTAAATACTTGTCCCGTTGGTCCAGACAGCTCAAAGGGATTAAGTGGTGTGGGAGAAACCTCTACTACTTTAAGACTATCCTGATATATAGGAACACCGCCAACATCACCAACATATTCGGTCACGGTACCGGTACCGGAATTGTTGATCCAGAAGTGACCACCCAATCCTGCAGGTCGAATGGCAATTCCCCAACCTAAACTGACATAAGGATCTAGTAGTTGTGGATTGTTATCGGGATTATTGGACACTAAATTAGTGACCACATAGCCTGAGTCATTGTCAATTAGATTCAATGAATCGCTATTCATAAACAGTATTATCCTTCGTTGACTTGGAAACGAATTATTAGCTGAACTCTAAGGTGTCCCCCTGGAATCATATGAGTACCTTTCTCATAGTTGTTCCAACATTTTCTGGAGAGGCTATGCTGCGGTTGCAATATTTTGCAAACACAAGCTCTCGAATGTAAGGTTTGTTATGAAGCGTAAATAATAAGGGTCTGCAAAACAGCTCCAAGCGGTATTTTCTTAAGCCCTTCAGGTATTCTGGAGATTGAAAATACCCTAGGTAGTCTCATTTGAGAGCCTTTAAGTTAATTCAAAACTTTTTCTTAAAATTAACGGAAAATTTGTCTGGACTGAGCCTACTTGGATATAATAGAAAAGCTTTATTTGACTTGTGCGTGAGCAATCCAGATATAAAAGCAAAGAAAGCCAGTCAGAACACAGATGGAAGCCAAAAGACTATTCCAAGTAAGTGGAATGAGCAAAAGAGAGCTGACTAATTCAGTAAAAATCAATCCCAGTAGAACGATCGCAATGTGATGACGTTGGGCATAACTGCACAAAACCGCGCCGATAGGAGCCCCCACAACAACAATAGGCACCGAGGCCAGCCAATATTCTCGAACAGGGAAACCAAAGTCGTTAAGGAATAGGCCGTGCAGAACAAACCCTGCGATCGCATTAATTGCCATCAAGGCAACTGAAGTCGGCGTGCTAATACTCTCGCACATTTGAAACAGCAGCACCATCACCGAAAAGGCAAAAATATCAATTCCCGAACCCACCAGCCCACTAATGATCCCGCCGACAAAGCCCGTCGTCCACCAAATAGCCCGTTCTTGATGTCCCCAAAAAGGATGCAGAATACACCGTTCACTATTACGTAGTTGAATAAATACCATCACCAATCCAAAACTGCTTGTCATCATAGTGAATGACAACCTAATAAAATCAGGAGGCAGCCGAGGTTCCAGCAACAGCGTGCCAATTACGATACCTATCAAGCCACCGTTGCTGGCCCACCAAATGAGTCGCCAGTCTATCTTAGTTTTCATGGCGATGATGGTAAGCGTGGCAGCGGTCATGCCCACACTTTGAATGGCGAGGGCAAATATCTTAGCCTCGTGGGGTGGTACCTCCAAGAGTTTTGTCAGGACAGGGAATGCAACGGCTCCGCCACCCATGCTAGTACCGCCTGCCACCATCGAGCCAAACAGCATCGTCAATGTTATCGGCCAATAAGCCTGCAAAATATTAATAATAGAAGTCGGTCCTAAAAGGATAAACCAGACACTCCAGACGAATGAGGCAATCAAGAGACAGATGCTGAGTTTATGCTTAGCCGCACTTGCTAGAGCCTTCATCTTAAAAACACTCGCATGGATTGATGACCTCCGCGCTAGCACTTTGTGATGGAAGCAAGGAGCCGAATACTCCAACAGATAAAGCTTCACCCAATGACAAACACAAATAAGATTTAGATCGAAAAAGTTGTTTAAAAAAGGAGTTTTTTCCTGGATACTGTTTTTTCACTACTAAGTTTGTTCTCTGCAATAGATTCAGTTTCAATCAGGTCTACCAACAATAATTGCTTTAAAATAAATTCAATAAGCTGAGTCAAGCTACTATCATTAAAAAATTGTTCAATGGGAATTTGGATCTGGAGATGTTGCTCAATATGGGTCCTTAGAGTGAACACCATAAGAGAATCAAGATACGCAGCCATTGATTCCTGAGCATTGAAGTCAGAAATTGGGCGTTGAAGATAGGTCGCTAGCCATTCTAACAAAGCTATTTCTAAGATTTGCCGACTTTGATTAGGTCTGGCGTTTAAAATTTTTGAGCGGGAAATATAGCCCACCTGAGACAACGAGGATTGAGGAGCAGCCTCACAATAAGATGTTGCGATGTGCTGTGTAAGTTCTTCATCTAGGGGAGGAGCTGGAGTTGCTCCAAGTTTTACATCTCCCCATCGTATAACCATTGCTGCCGCTGTTGATGCTGCGCCAGTCGTATAAACAAGCACTAAATCATCTTCTTGAAACTTGGCATTTTGCATCCCGTGATACAGGTTTGCAATCGGCGAAACAGGACCAATATTTGCATAGTAGGGATAGAGATTTATAGTGTTATTGGAATCAATTTCTAGTGCTTGAGTACAAACGTTTGCATACCAAGCAGAGGGTGTATTAAATGAAAAAAACTTTATTTGCTCAAGCGTTACCCCAGCAGCAGTGAGCGCTCCCTCGCAACATATTCGAACAAATTTAACAGCCGTTTCAGCAAGAGAACTGGCGTTTTCACCTGTGCGCAGACAAATACGTGGCTGGTCTTGTGCATTGATAGCAGGCTCGTAAATATAGGCTCCTCTTGTTTCTGCAGTATGTATCATCTTTGTACCCAAAATCCCCTGATGTGGTTTCAGCGAACTAACGACAAATGCCCCTGCTCCGTCACCCAATGACCACGAAAGCGTATCATCGTCTGCTCTAACATTTGAACCAACATGTGAAACTACAACTAAAACATGTCTGTGCTCGTTAGCCTTTACTAAAGCACTGGCATTCTGCAATGCTACTAAAGCACTGGAACATGTTGCTTCCAAGTTCCAGGCTGGCGCTTTCAGCCCCAACTGTTGGGACAAGTCAGAGGCATCTTGTAAGCCTAAAGACTCTGAAAAAATAGAAGTGACTATTAGTAATTCAACCTCATCTGAAACTAAGCCAGCCGCCGACAAAGCATCTTGAGCCACACGATACTCGAGGGAGCGTGACGACTCTTTAGCTCCAATTACTCTTCGCTCCACACTGCCTCGAAATGGATCGGGCAAATATGGTGCAACTGCACGTGACCAGATATCAAGCCCATCTGCACTAGGAGTAAATTGACGAGGGCGTTTAATTCGAACCCGTTTTGGTGCACTTAGAGGTGCCTCAGATGACAACTTTTCCTGCCAATATTCATTAGTTCGAATTGTATCTGGAAAACATAATGCTAAGGAGCGGATTCCAACTGCATCCATTACCATGATATAACTCCTTTTAATGATCCTTGAATCTCTTTTAAAGGGAAATACTTGTCAAATCCCGACACTGTCACATCAGGAAAAAAATTCAAAGTTTCCCAAAAAGTATTTTCAGCTTTTCAATATGCCCCTAGCTGAGACGATAAATGCTCTTATGCAACCAAACCTAGGTATGAGCTTATGCCGAGAAATTTCAGTTAGGGCAGAAGTTATAAGCCCCTTGGATCCTAAATCCACAGCTGGTCAGGATTTTCTAGCCCAAACAAATATCCCGAGACTATTTGACCTTAACAAGGTCTAAAATCTAAACAGTCTAAAGAATTGCATAACTTGAGTATCTCGCTTTGTATCAACCAAATTGAAACAGCGTACCCTTTGACTTCTCCAGTATTTGGTGAATATTTTTATCGCTCTTCAGAGGCGAATATATCAGTGTTGATAATACTCTCATTATTAACAGAGAAAATGACTGATTGCAATACTTTATCTTTCTAAAAGCTCAAATTAATCGAGCTAGGTTGAAAAATATTAAAATCATCTCGCATCTAACAAATTATCCTATGGTCCTTCTAGATATAGATTTATAGCCTTGGTCATATTGGTTAAGGCAGTTCATCTCCCACGAGGGCATTCAGCTACAAAGCCAATATGACGAGCAAACTTCTTAATGCATCAGAATTTTCTAACCCTATTCACCATCAGAGTTAACATTTCCAGACAAAATAATAATATTGTCGGTAAATCTATAAAAAAAGGTCTGTATCTGTTTGGACAGAATACAGACCCTTGGCAATTTCTTGAAAATTACGATTATTTACGCTGGTTAAGAGGTCTTGACCAACATAAATAACTCTTACACCGTACTTACGACGACATCTGTTGTCAATGCTATATCTGTTAGCGCACCACTGCCAACAAATGTGACGTCCATCCGCGCAATCTCAGACACTCCCAAGATAATCTCTTGTATACTATTATCAGCTAAACTTGGAATATCTACAGCTTCAATTAAGTGATTATTTTCGTCAAATAACTGAATAGAACTGCCTGACTCTTCTATATCTAGGAAGCCAACACTGGCAACATTGACTAGCTCATCCCACTCAAAACGTAGAGTGCCACCTCTGGCATTGTCATCGGGGTCATTACTATCCCCATCTTCGGAAATAATTAGCACGTTCCCCAACTCGGGTGCCAGTAGGTCGTTATCGCCGCCTGTGGGCTCAGCACTGTCGAAGATCATTGCTCCATAGGGATTATCCGGTGTTGAAACCTCTAGCCCCTCAAATTGATCAGTGATAATAGTGCCAGCCGTTAATACGAGGTCATCAGCCATCTCAAAATCGATGACACTGATAGAACCAGGATTCACATCTGGTAACTGACTAATAACGGTAACGTTTTGATCAAGAGAATCACCTGTGCTATAGACATATTCAAATGCAGCCTCATCTTCAAATAAATGTGCTCGTAAAAATAAGGCACTCCAACGAGCAATTGTCTCTGTTGCAATGGCTTGATCTAACGTGGAGCGGCTTGGCTCACGTAAAGGATTATCCTCATTTGTGATGCTGTAATGGTTAGCGCCCTCAACAGTAATTAAGGCTTTCGGTGGATTAAGAATCAGGTCGTAGCTTTCTTCACTAAGAATAGATGGAACTACACCATCCAACTCACCGACTATCAAGCCAGTCGGTATATCGTCGTTATTAACTGGCAGAGCCTCTTCCGTGAAAGTGTCTCTAAAGCTTGCCGCATAAAAGATGCCTGCCATTAATTCTGGCGGTCGAACATAGTCTTCGTCTTCAGAACAAAATTCGAGTAGGCAAATGTCTTCTTGAATAGCACTTAATCCAGCTGCGCCACCAAAGGAGTGCCCTAGCAGTCCCATCTTATCTGTATCAATAATCTCAAAAACTGGAGACGAACTGTCTGTATCCTCTAATAGCATTTGTGTTAAAGTCTCATTCACTTGCTGCTGCTCGGCAAGCAAGCCAGATAACGAGTCCCCAGTCGGAGCAACTATTGTTCGTTCGTTATTAGGAACTACGACAACAAATCCATAACTCGCTACTGTAGAAGCGTAATTTGAGTATTCTGCCTTATCCAGAAAAGCCCCCTGAAGCATTAAAGCGATAGGAAATTCAAGACTATCTTCAACGGGATCAGGTAAAACGGGAAAATAAATATCTACGGGATCCTCTGCCGCGATCATCGTAGTGTAACTATCAACTTCATAATCAGAGAACTGTGTTATTGTTGCCATATTGCGCTTCTAGAATCAATATTCAGAACGACTGGATAAGTTTGTTGCCGATAAGCCTGCTGATAACTTTATTTAGGCTCGAATATTGGCTTAACACCAAGGAATGACAACACACCAATGCATCAGGTCTTAAAGGTAGTAAAAGAGCGTAGCAGTATATCCAAAGAACTTGTTTCTAGCATCCTCCAGAACCTTTCATGGAAAAAGATGTCTCTACTACATTACCAGTATTACCCATACTGCCCAGAAAACCTAATAAATAAGTTAAGGAAAAAATTTGTAAGTTGTAGCACCCTTAATAACAGTACTCGCCATCCCTAGGGCACTAATGCCCAGGAAAAGACCGAATCACTACCTGAATCTTTGATTGACCCACACACATAGCTGAGATCGCGCCATCAGCAGGATACCAAAGCTTGACTGTCCAACCTACAGGGGCTTGGTCAATCTTGGCCGGAATCACTAATTTGGGTTCGGGAAGCCATGCAATCTCTATATCTGTCATGGGATAGCTCAAGCCCAACCCAATAGCCTTGAGGTGAGACTCTTTCAAGGTCCAGTATTTAAAGAAGCCTTCTAATCTTTCGACATGGGATGTTGGTAAAGTAATTTGTTCATTTGATGTGAGGCAGTACTCGATTAACCCCTCCAAGCGAGTTCGGAATTTATCCAAGCGAGTTCGCGAGGAGATCTGTTCAATATCTACGCCCAGTAGTACTTTGAATCCGATCGCATACACGACCCATTCGCCGCTGTGAGATAAATTAAATTGTAAAGACCCATCGGGAATTGCCAAACGAGGTTTTCCGTAAGAATTGTAGGCAAAAACCAGCGATTTGGGTGCACAGTCAAGATAGCAGGCTAAGAGATAGCGTAATCCGCCTCGGCTTAGAATAAAGCGTTCTCGATCTTGGCATCTGAAAAATCTCTGGGCACGCTCACATTCATCATTAGATAGCCACTTAAACCAGCGATCAAGTTCAAAGCGAAAACAAGGTATGTGTAGCTGCCAAACGTGAATATGCGAGCAAACCGGTAACGTCAGATTCATTGGAGATGATGGACTGATGGAGTCATCTGTCTTATTATTGAGTTTTTCAACTAGGAGACTCAACGCAGTTAAATTTCATCAGTTTAGATAATAATCTTTTGGGAAACAGGGGATCATGGGGAAAGAAATGATTACCCGGAACGGGTTCTAGGCTAAATGTATTCGTATGCTGCTGCCAGGCTGCCACATCTGCCTGAATCGCAATGTCATCCCATTGTCCCCAAAAGCAAGTAATTGGACAATCTAGTGGAGCACTAGGGCGATATTGATATGTTTCCAGTAATGAAAAATCTGCCTTCAGAGCAGGGAGCATTAAGCCCATGAGCTCAGGATTATTCAAAACCTCTTCAGACGTGCCACTATATCGTCTTAATTCAACAATAAAGTCAGGATCAGGCAAACCATGTATTGGTTTAGTATCCGGTGGTAGATGAGGGGCGCGGGCTGCTGCTGCCCAAAGATGTTGAGGAGTAAGCTGAACTGTCTCTTGTAGCCATCGACAAAACTCAAAAGCAATCCGTGCTCCTAGACTATGGCCAAAACACGCAAAGGGAACATCTAAAAAAGGTAATAATTCAGGGCCTAAGGCTGACAGCAATAAATCAATGTTAGTAAATGGAGTTTCCAATAGACGCTTACCTCGTCCAGGCAACTCAAGTGCACATACCTCAACTGTCGACGGTAATAGTTCAGACCATTTATGAAATACTCTGGCCGAACCACCTGCATGTGGAAAACATAGCAATCTCAGCTTAGGATGAGATCTTGGATGGAAACAAACCATCCACTTATTCATCAAAAATGTCTCTCTCATAAGCTCAAGCAACAAAAATGTACCCTATAGGCATGATTGTTTATCGAGTAATTCTCCCTTGTGACAACATGAGACGATCAACCTTACCATTTGCTGTCAACGGAAAAACATCCAAGACCTGAAAGTCTGATGGAACCATGTATGACGGCAATTTTTTTTCGAGAAAACTGCGAACTTCTTCAATGTTAAAAACGTGCCCCCGCTGAAGAATTATATAAGCTATTAAATATTTTTGATGCTGTTGCGTTTCTGCAACTGTAACTACGGCATTTTGTATGGAAGGGTACTCTGTAAGTACGGCTTCAACTTCTCCGGCTTCGATGCGGTAGCCCCGCAATTTAAGTTGAAAGTCAACTCTACCTAAAAATTCGATATTACCATCTGGTAAATAACAACCTAGATCTCCAGTCCGGTATATCCGCTCACCAGTTCGAGGATGATTAATAAAGTTAGCAGCTGTTTTTTCATAGTTGCGCCAGTAGCCTCTAGCTAACTGAACACCGGCACAATACATTTCTCCTGGAACCCACACCGGACAGTCTTCAAGATTATCATTTAAAATATAGTACTTCGAATTAGCCATAGGCTTCCCATAAGGAATACTCTTCCAATCAGGATTGACTGAGCGAATTAGATAACCAATATTCCAGATTGTAGTTTCAGTGGGTCCACCAATACTTAGAATACTTAAATCAGGTGAGAGTGCTTTTAGGCGATTCACTAAGGAAACTGGTAGCCAATCGCCGCCCAAAATTGCTAAACGTAAGCTCCGCGGTAGCTTTTCAGACGTAATATCAAGATAATTGACTAGCATTTCCATCATGGCAGGCACTGAATTCCATAGAGTTACCCGCTCTTTGATCAACAAATCAAGCCAGTGACGAGAAAATTTAACAGCAGCAGCATCTGGCATCACAATGGTTCCTCCAGCTACTAAAGGACCAAAGATATCATAAACAGATAGATCATGGTTGAGGGCAGTGAGTGCTAAAACCCGATCTCTGGAATTCACCTGAAAAAGCTGATTAGTATGGATAACCACATTGACCACATTACGATGGGTAACCATTACCCCCTTAGGTAAACCTGTGGATCCAGATGTATAAATGACATAAGCCAGATCATCAGGACTTTGGATTAGCGATAATTGAGAATAATTACCCTGATGAAAATGTTCTTGATCAAGGGCTAATCGACGGATCGACAATGGCCAGGATAGCTTCTCGTCTAGCCATGACTGAGTTATAGCAATGTCTACACCGCTATTCTCTAAAAGATATTGGAATCTTTCTGGCGGTAACTCAGGATCAACTGGAACATAGGCAGCGCCAGCAGCTAAGATACCAAGCACCGCAACAATCTGT
Organism: Adonisia turfae CCMR0081; assembly: GCF_011009555.1. Taxonomy (GTDB): domain Bacteria; phylum Cyanobacteriota; class Cyanobacteriia; order Phormidesmidales; family Phormidesmidaceae; genus Leptothoe; species Leptothoe turfae. Next base: position 1,162,171 of record NZ_QXHD01000004.1, read on the forward strand.
TCCCATCCTTTCTCCATAACAATTGCTATTAGATGATTAGGTCGGACATCTAACTGTCTTAAATAATGACCTAATTGGCTAATGCGTTGATATAAAACTTCATAAGTGAATGATTGTTTTGGGGTAACAATGGCAATTGATTCGCCCTGCTGCTGAACCCGTGTAACAAATAAGCTATAAAGTGTCTCCTCAGATAACGAGGTGGATGTCTCATTAACTGTATCCCTCTGCTCAAGTTGAGTGCAAGGAATCATCTGCAATGTATTTGCATGCCAAATGTCTTCCTCATAAGCCAGGCGTTGTAATAAATGGCAGAGAGACACTAGCATATCTTTAGCCATGCCAGGTGGAAAGAGACCTTCATCAACATTTAAACTAATAGTTAGCGTGTTGTTTTCTTCCCGATATCGACATTCTAAATGAGCAGGAACTGTCACAGCTGGGATGGCTATATCATTCTTTGTGGCCACATCTTTTTTAATTTCTGTAGGCTCAATAAAAAAGGATGTAGCCAATATAGACTTTAGCTTTTCTAAGGAGTTTTCAGACAATGAGGTTAGTTGTTGAAACTGAACTTCTGATCGATGTTTTGGATTATCTCTCAAGCGTGTTGCGATATGCCTAGCTTTATTCCCAAAAGAGTCAGAAGCAGAGTGATTGATCTCTAGTAAGGTGAATGAATTATTACCTGGCTTGAATTGATTAGCTGCTAACCCGAATTCGGCTTTTGCACCGATACCTGGAGCTGACTGTTCAACCACATTAATGGTGAAGTGAGAGTTTTTACTCCAGGCTGTTAGAACTTCAACGTAGCTTGCTAACACAATCTCACTAGGCATTAACCCAGACTGCACAGTCTGTTCTCGCAGCCGAAGCCAGGTTGCAGAATCAACTTGGTGACTATACTGGATCAGCTTGGGATTAAGCTTATCGAGGTTTCGTGATAAAGGTAGTTCTGGCGCTAACGGTAAAGCTTCAATACGATGTTGCCATAAATCCAGCCATTGATTATCAGACTTAAGACCCTGATAATCATTTTCTTGATAAAGTGAGACCAAAACAGATGGACTGTTCATACTCATACTTCTTTCCTTAAGCCTAAATGATAGAAAATCTTGATTAAATAAAAGGTGGAGATCAATTTAATCTGGGAAATTTTGGTAGGTGGAAATATAGAATGCAAGAGCTAGAAGTATTAGTCCTACTGCATTCTATATGCTATCTCCTTTTCCCAGAATTACTCCCCACCTTGAATTGATACTCATAAAAGATTAAATACCTATGAGTGTAGCGATCATATTGCGATGGATTTCAGACGTACCAGCATAAATAGTACCAGCAATAGAATCTCGGAGTTCCCTCTCTAATTCATAGTCAGTCATATACCCTCTAGCACCATGAATTTGGATGGCATCCTGACAAATTTGAAGCAAACTTTCACTGATAAAAACTTTAGAAATCGAAGCTTCCAAGAAAGCTCGTTTACCTTCTTTCTTCAGCCATCCTATTTTATATAGCATTAGCTTTGCTAGCTCTAATCTCATCTTCATATCAGCAATTTTGTGGGAAATTCCTTGAAAAGAACCAATGGACTGGCCAAACTGATGCCGTTTTCTAGCATAGTTGACACATTGTTCCAAGATTCTTTCCATCACGCCCACCTGGCTAGCAAATAAAAATCCTCGTTCCCAAATAATTGTTGACTGGAAAATATTATAGCCTTGCCCCTCCTGACCTAAGCGATGGTCAACCGGTACCTTACAATCTTGAAAAACCAATTCACCCATCGGTGCCGTACGAAGCCCTGACTTTTCCCACTCTTTCTCGATCGTCAAACCAGGTAAATCTTTGTGGATGATAAAAGCAGAAATTCCTTTCTGAATATCTACCTCTGAGTCAGTACGAACAAATGTAACATAGACATCAGCAATAGGGGCATTGCTAATAAACGTTTTGGTGCCGTTTAAGATATAGTAATCTCCATGACGGATAGCTTCAGTTTTCATCTCAAAGGCTGCTGAACCGGACGTTAACTCTGTTAAAGCATGTCCTCCAAGAGATTTTCCTTGACAAAGAGATGGTAGATACTGTTGCTTTTGAACCTCAGTGCCAAAATTGGCGATTGAGACGGCACAACTCCAAAGATGATTGTTGATGGCAAATACTAAGCCATTATCTTTGCAACCATAACCTAACCCTTCTAAGCCCAATATAATCGTCAAAAAATCTAGATCCTGTCCGCCATACTCCTTAGCAATTGGCCAACCTAAGATGCCAAAGTCGGCACATTTTATCCAACCTTCTTGATTAAATTTACTATTCCGATCTCTCTCAATTAACCTTTGATTTAATTCCTTTTGAGCAAAGCTAATGACTGACTTACGGAAGTCAAGTTGATCTGAATCCCAAGCAAAACTTATACTCATTATGAGAAATAACTGGCAATTATGATATGCATAAACTTTGTAGTACTCGACAGCACAAGTTAATACACTGTCGCTGATACCAAAGGGGCAGAGAATACATCAAAACATTAGTGACTAGTGGTGACAGAGACTTTGTTCTCGATCAATCGAGTCATCGCATTAACCGTCCTAAAATTTTCAAAATCAAGTTCCTCATCCCTGATAGTCAACTGAAATTCTTTCTCAATGAAGAGAACCAGCTGCATGGCAAACATAGAATTAATAAAACCGGTTGCGAAAATATCTTCATCTTCTTTCAATTGATAATCGCTAAAGTGACCTGATAGAAACGAGTAGATTTTTTTTTTGATTTCTTTCATTTTTGTTAACCTTATTCAGTAAAAATGACCTTAAAACTTCGTGAATATTCAAGGATAAAAGCTTAATCAGATACCTTTTGCCCTTGAATGTAGGTGTAAAAACCTTTACCGTTCTTACAGCCATATAGCCCCGCATCTACCATCTTCTTGAGTAGGGGACAAGGGCGATACTTGTCGTCATTAAAACTTTCATACAAAACCTCAATCGAATAAAGAATAGTATCCAAACCAATGAGATCTGCCGTCTCTAAAGGCCCCATTTTATGGCCAAAGCATCCTTTAAATAACCGATCGATTTCTGCAACAGTAGCAACCTGATCTTGTAAGATAAAAATTGCCTCATTGATGGTCAACATCATGACTCGATTAGTTACAAACCCTGGGGAATCATTGACAACAATCGAGTCCTTACCCATTTGTCTTAACAATGTTTGAGCACTTTGAATCGTCGCGTCAGCGGTATGGTAACCGCGAATCACTTCCACCATGGGTTTAATTGGAACAGGATTCATAAAATGCATACCAATTACTCGATCTGGCCGCTGAGTTACTGAACCGAATCGTGTAATGGAAATGGCTGATGTATTAGCTGCAAAGATAGTCTCAGCAGGACAAACTTCATCTATTTTTTCATAAATAGTTTGCTTTAAATTCCATTTTTCTGTGGCATTTTCAACGATAAATTCAACATCTTTAAGTTGTTGATAATCTGTGGAAAAAATAATTTTATCAAGAATTTCTATAGTACTCAGCTCAAGAGAAATGTTAGATTTAGAGGCTGAGAAAAAATTTTGCATGCGTAGATTTTTTCGTATTTCGGCTTCAGCTCTTTCCAAAATCCGATCAGCAACATCTAACAACGTAACCTGATGACCTGTCTGGGCTAAATTTTGGGCAAGACCAATGCCCATTGTGCCAGCACCAATAACACCAACTGATTGAATCTTCATAACTGCTATTTCAGAACTCAGTGAGTATATGAGGTAATGTAGACTCGCCATCACTAATCACTCATCGTCCAACATTTCCCCAAAGTGGATTGGAATAATGTTTTTTACCCTAACCCCTTGGTTTGAGCCAAGGACAATCGCATTAGTTAACGCATAGGATGGCGTGTGACTCTATGCTCTAATTCTTCGCCGATCAGCAACATTTTACATCTCTCCGTTAAGGACTACTAATAGCTGATCGTTAGGCCGCTTTTGAATATCCATGCTCTGCTAAGGATTTTCAGGAACATTGTCTTGACCAAGTACTTTTACAACAACAATTTTCCAGCTAAACAGTCTACCAAAAAGTGAAGGTGGCGTTCTCCAGAGAATGAGTTGCAGTGCGCTCTGTGCGTGAAACAATGATGATCTAAAGATTCTCTCAGCTCATTTCTTAGTTGTTGAAAGCGGCTGATTTCTACCAAATAAATTCCGTGACCAACTACATCAGGATAGTTAACGTCATGACCAGACTAGCTTTAAGATAGTTGGCGTTTAATATCTCAAGGCATGAGAGATAGAGTCGTATGAATATCAAATAGGCTTGAGCTTGAACGATTAGAGCAGTCACTCAAGCTTCTTCTCAAGATTTCAAAACTAAATTGGTTAACATTGTATTCATCTTATTAACAGACTCAGTGTACTCATTTTGAGGAATTGATTCAGCTACAATTCCTGCTCCCGCATTCAGATAAGTACGTTCACCATATTGATAGGCTGAACGAATTGCGATCGCTAGATCTGCTTTGCCACGACTATCAAACCACCCAATACCTCCAGCATAAAGACCTCTGGGCTCGGATTCCAAATGATTTATCCATTCCAGAGCTTTATCTTTGTTGATACCGGAAACTGTAATTCCTGGAAATAACACTTTTAAGGCATCCCAAAAGGTTTTATCAGGCTGCAGCTGGCCACCAACTTTTGATGACAAATGTTGTACACATCGGTACCTTTTAACCTCCATAAAGTTGAACACCTGCACTGTACCTGGCAAACAAACGGATGTAATTTCATCCTGTGCTAGCCACACAGATAAGGCATGCTCTTTAACCTCTTTGGCATCTGTAAAAAGTTCCTTGCTCAGCTTGATATCTTCCTCTAAAGTACTGCTACGAGGTCGAGTCCCTGCTAAAGGATTAGTCGTTACAAACCCATCTTGACTCACCTCTACAAGGGTTTCAGGGCTAAAACCAACAGCTTTTATGTCCTTAAAATCCAAACAATAGGAACGAGCTGCATTATTTACTTTTGAGCCAACCTCGTAGGTTCCTAAGACATCTAAGGTACCAGAAATCTCACGTGATCGAGCAATAATAGCTTTATGCAAGTGTCCTTCTTTAATAACATTAACCATTTGATTGACAGAGCTTTGATAGGCCTCTTGATCGCTATCATCACATATCAAAGATGCTGATTCAAAGCTGGGCATCTGACCATCAAAAAAGAGTTGGTCTCTAATTGTTTCTAGAGGTTTAGTTGTTTTAATCCTGACCCCCTCTTTGGTAAAGCGTAACTCAGTTTCAGGAATAAAAAAATGGCAAAGCGGTTGGTCAATTGCCTTAGAATAAGAAGAATAAAATCGGGCTATATCAAAGGCAACATAGCCATAAGCTGTCCAATCTTCAAAGCGTAAGGAATTCAAAAGATTCTCGACTTGTTTAAGGGGATCACTAACAGGTTCAGATTTAGATGCACCTAATCCCTCTAAAGAAATCTGTTCCTGAGTGACTAAAACTTTTGCTAACTCACCCCCAGCTATACAAGTCTCGTCCTTTGACTCGTACATCATATACTTAGAAAATATTCCGGTTTGGAGAAGATTATGCAAAATAATCACGGGTTCTCTTTTGCCAGGAATAAATGTTTCATAGTACTTGGTCGAAGGTTTAAAATCCAGTACCATTCATTTTCTCCTTTTGGGGTTACATACTTTTCAACAGACTAAATTAGAATTCCTGGTATTGCTTAATTGGCAATAGCTAATGGAGGTTCAGAAAGCATATTTTTCAACACCTGTCGATGAATTTTTCCTGTGGATGTGCGAGGTAGGCTATCCAAAAAGAACATACGTTTAGGTGTCTTAAAATGGGGTAGTCGCTGCTTGGCGAACTGATAAATCATTCTTTCTAATTTTGGGGAAGAGATTTGCTCTGGCTTGAGACTAATATAGGCGACAATTTCAGTTAACTGCTCACCATGGGTAGAGGAGGACACCACGGCAACTTCATGGATGTGTGGGTGCTGATGCAAGACCTCTTCTATCTCCAAAGGTGAAATCCACTGCCCTTTAACTTTAAACAGTTCATCCTTCCGTCCTACGAACCAAAAGAAACCATCACGATCTCGTCTATACCTATCTCCAGTTTTCATCGTAGAACCATGAATTGCCTTACGAGTCTCCTTCAGGCGATTCCAGTAACCTAACATCAGGCTAGGACCGCTAACTTGCAGCTCACCAATCTCGCCAATAGAGCAAGGAAGCCCTTTTTCATCGACAACTTGAACTTCGTAACCAGCCACAGGGTATCCAGAGCTACCTAGTCTTGACTTTCCTAATTGATTAGAGAGAAATATATAAAGAAATTCAGTTGTGCCAATTCCCTCACAAATTTCTAGATGATGAGTATCAAACCACTTCTGCCAAATACTGTTAGGGAGTTTTTCAGCAGCCGATACACACAAACGTAGACATGAAGAATCAAAATTAGAAATGTCCTCCACCTCTAAAAGATCGGCATATACACTGGGTATTCCAAAGAAAACTGTAGGTCGATAGCGTTTAACATCATCAACTATATCAAAAGCACTTTTAGTAGCAGAAAGTACTGAAGCAGCCCCCATCGTCATGGGTAGGTATAGGCTATTGCCTAGCCCATAGGCAAATGCCATACTGGCAACCGAATAGGTAATATCATCCTGACTTAAACCAATAGTACTTTGACCATAATTTTGGGCACAGAAAAGAAAGCTTTGATGTGCATGAATGACGCCTTTAGGCCGCCCTGTACTACCCGATGTGTACAGCCAAAAAGCAGGCTCATTGGGAGATGTTTGAGCATGAGTCATCAATTCACTTCTATGTTCAAGCGATGACAAGAAGGGATTTTCACCATCCACAAGCAGGGTATGACACAAATAGTCTAATGGGAGAGATACTATTTCTTCTTGCCATACCTGAGCTGTTAGCAAAACCTTACTCCGAGAATCCTGAAGGATATAACCAATATCTTCTACGGAACAGGTGGGGTTAATAGGGACAGGCACAGCGCCCAACCAAATTGCACCTAAAAAGAAAAATATCCATTCAGGTTCATTTTCAAGGAGAATACTCACTCGATTTTCCTGCTCTACACCTAGATCAGAAAGTAATTGAGCACTACGCTTGACCAAACTATTTACTTGGGTATAAGTATACGTTCCAAGTCGAGTATAAAAAGCGATCCTATCACTATACTCTATGTTTAGATTACCCTCAATGAGGTATGCAGCAAGATTAAAAACATCAGGTAACTCTTCGTTGACGCTTTTCATGGCAATTGTCCTATGGTTCCTGCAATCATTAGCTAGCTGATTAAGCTGAAGTCAACTTTAGGCTCACCAACACAAAGGTTTTGTCGTTACACAGGGCGAACACACTTTGCAATAGAATCAGTCGGTGGATTGTTTAACTTCCAGTTTTCAATCTCTTCTTGAGACCATCTACGATAAGGGCCTCCTTCTACAGGCTCTGGCAGGTTAAGGTCAATTCCTAACTGATTTTCGAGCCATTTTTGGAACAAGTAGTGATACGACATAACGGCACCTCCGTCACCATGGGGACGATCCCACCGGGCCAGCAATGAATCACCAAAATGAAACTCGGTTTCCTCTCCGTTGTAAATGTGTCGAATGACGGGATGCAAAAATGCCGCACAGGAAGTGTCTACCGGATCAGAGGGGCCCATAAAGGTAATAGCTGGGTCTTTAAAGTTATCGAAACCAAACTCAAGCGTAAAAACCAGGACATGTTTTCCGTCAAAATGGCGTTCTCTTACATGATTGAAGGGAAGTTCCTCAAAAATCGTCGCTTCCGTCATATCATCGGCTAGGACAACAACATCCGAAAGAACACCAAAAAGCTGAAAGATAGCAGACGCGATGCTAAATCGTTCGTACATCCAGTCCAAAAGTTTATCCCAATCTAATGGTTTTATCGTCTTGCTGGGCAGAGGAATATTTTCATAGCGCTCCTCTATAAGCTTGAACAGTGTTCGTATAGCATACCGGAAGCCATGTATGAAAGCAGATGAAGCTTTTCTATCAATGCTCTGCATGGCCGCACCGATAAAGAACATGTTAGGAACATTTTCCGATTCCCAGATGGGAGTCATCTTTGGAAACTTACCTCGTTTCCAAGATAATGGCATGGCCGATTCATCAAAGAGTTCTTCATCAAACCAGCGCCAACCAGAACAACAGATTATGTGGTCATACTCACGAGTCAACTCAAGAGAGCCAGGAATGTCTGAATTTGGATAATCATAGCTATGATTAGTTTGCAAACAACCATTTTCCAGACGAGTAATTCGCTTTAATCGAGGATTTAGTACAGCATGTAGCGACTTTAACTGATACATATCAAAGATGTTATTGTTAACAGCCCTCACATCTCCGACAAAATGAGTATTCCATGCGAACTTGATAGGTTCTTTAGCAAAGACGTGAACGAAGCTAGCAATCCCTGATAAAAACTCCGCTGTTTCAAACGCTGAATTACCTTGTCCAATAATACAGACTCTCTTGTTCCGATAAGTTTCTGGATCGAGGATCTGATCATCATAAACTGTAGCCAGCTCAATGCCTTCAATATCATCTGGCAACAGCGCTTTCACTGGGCCTAATCCAAGAAAAAGAGCTTCACACTCATAATGGACCCCATCCTCTGTTGCGAGATGAAAGTGCCCATTGTCATAGCGCTTGATTTTAGAAACCGTAGTGCCGTAAGTAATATTTAAATCAAAGTGTTTAGCAAAATCCTGAAGATACTCGTAAAGTCGATCAGCACTTGGGAATAAATCATCTGAGTACTCAGTAAAGCGCATCTCTGGATCATCAGACAATAATGAATTCCAATCGTGACGCAAATTAAAATCATCCTCAGGGAAATAATTATTCTTCTTATTGATGGAGATAAGCTTGCGATGTAGCGGATATTTAGAAAAAAAGGACCCTGCAGTTTGATTACGCTCTAAAATGACATAATCTTTCTGATTTTTTTCCATAAAATAGCCAAGCTGCAAGCCACTCGGACCGGCACCTACAATAATGTATTTATGACGTCTAACATCCATAACTATCTCGGCTCCTTGCTTCTTGGAAATTCTTTCAACTCGAACTGAGCAGATCTACAGAATTAATCACAAAACAGATTTACTGAAACTTCACATATCTTTTGGTACAGTAGATCTGTTTTGCGATTTTCATTGATTAGGGAATTAATCTAGTTACGCCAAGAACTTGTCACACGCTATCTTAGATTAAATCAAAACTGCCTTAAAGCCTCTAAAATCCCGAACCAATCCAAATAAAGCGATAGCTTTATAGAATCCTAAGTCAGATGGCTTTTCAAAACAGATTACATATCCAATTGCCTAAGATTTATCCTAATAAAATCTTAGGCAGAATCTCTAGAAGGAAAAAATGTCTTACGCTTAGTTGAAATTCCTTAAGCGAAAACAAATTATCAAAGCACAAACAGCAACTCATATTTTAAAGACTTACCAAAAACAGCAACACCGAAAAGAAGTGCTTTGAAGACCGACTTTACACCGTATGATCGTCTTTAAGTAATCACTCCTGGGATCATTTGCTTGAACTTCTCAATCTTAACCTGCTTGTAAACCTCCCAATACGGATCATCTTTAACAAAGTCGCTTGCTTCAGAGTCTGACTCGACGTTTAAGCAAATACAGATCACAGTGGTATCAGAGTCTTCATCATAAGCAAGTCCACCAAAAGCAATCTGCTCCAAGTGATTTCTCATGTAAACACGATGTTGAGGTCGCAACGAACTCATTAGCTCTTGCCTATCTTGATCTAGCAGGCAGTGAAGAAAGTAAGCGATGATAGCACCTCCTAATCTCAAATCTTGATCTACTACAAAAACTTACTACAAGAATTATGTACTCTCCAAAAATCTTGAGAATCGTCCAAAAATAATTGAAAGCTAATCTTTTTCAAAAAACATTCAGCAGCTATATCACTTAACAACACAATAACCTAAACTAAGCCATTGACTGTAACAAAGTGTGTTCCTCTATATTCTATTATAAGAAAAGATTCTCTCATAACAGAATGGTAGTTGACTCTACAGAGCAAGTCAACTATTTAAATATGCAGAAAGCCTGGAAACATCAAACAACTATTCATCAATACTGACCATAATAGCCTTTACTCATGGATTGAGAACTTTTTAAATGACGATGGATATGAACTAAGACAATCAATCTTAGCTATCACTAATCTAGAATCACTCTGTACCCGTCTGTCAAAATCTAGGCTTGAAAACTAATTTTCCATGTAAACAATCCTCAACAAGCTAATCCCATCCACATGATTCACAATCTCTCCAAAAACAAGATGAGTCTGCTTAACTAGCATTTTCAGAATCTTTAGATATGGATGAATTGATTAAATCGCAAACCTCACTTAAAGTCTTATCTCGACGGCCTTCTAGCTTAATCCTGACACCAAATTTCTGCTTCAGTACAACAGCGACTTCGACTATTTCTGTCGAGTCCAACTGTAAATCCTTATAAAGGAAAGAATCTGGATTAAGCTCATCTGTTGGAATACCTAGCTCATATAAAATATCCATGAGCACATTCATTGGTTGTAATGCATTCATAAATTAAATACTTCGATAAGTCAATTAAATCTTTTCTAAGAGGTGAACAAGTTGTTTAACTGTTTGATGCTTCCATCTCAATTCTGAAAAAAGTGGAGTATGGTTCTCTCAATCTAGTGCTTTAGGAGGGTTAAACTCCAGTACGTATCTTCTAGATATATGTTATCCAGCTTTCGTTATTGTCACTTCTACCCATGACAACAAGGAGCCCTCCAGATTCTCAAGTCAAATAAGGAAAAGCTTGACCCCAAAAACCTTAACCAGGAAACCAAGGCGTCTCATCAGCAGGAAAAACGATAATATCGCAAACGTAACATTATAGATTGAACATCTACTGCTTCAATCGACAGGGATGCTAAAATAAACAACTTTCCCCATTCAACGATCAACTCTAAACTTCAAACATACAATTCAGAGAGATTGAAAAACGAACAGCTAGTTTAGATAAACCTAGAAAACAGATGAAATATTCAAGCCGACCAGGAAAAGTTAAGTAACGGTCCATTTCCATGTAGCCTGAATTTTAAAGTATTTCATTCCTCTAAACAACATAAGTGTTGCAAAAGCTTTTTCAAATCACTTAACCTTCAGAATTGACTCTTTAAAGGTTACCTAGACTACTTATGACAGATGAATGAGTGACTTTTTTCAGATAGACCAATCAAGAAAGATTACCAGTAGCTAAAGAACCTTTCAGTGGATCTATCTACTTAATAATATACTCTATATCATACTTTATGACGTAAATCTCATTGCTTTACATTCCTTTGCTATTTGATTAGCGTTATCAGACTCCAAATAATTCTGGCAATGAGCTTAGATTTAGCAAGTTATCAATCCTATCGCCATTTGACAGCGCATCGGTTATATATGATTCCGCCGCATTACAGTGCCGATTTAGCAATTGAAAGCTATCTCAAGCGATATGTAATATAAAGGGGGTATGGCATCTATTGACATAAATTCTCAATAATGCTTTATTACTATTGGCAAGCAAAGAAAGTATGGAGATAGAATCTAGGATAAACATAGAAAGCTAAGTCAACCTGAAAGGCTACAGTCGGGGTGTTGTCCTAACACAACGATTCATGGCTTTTGGATGATGATTTTAGCGATACAACAGAAGGTTGAAGACGTGTACCACAATTGATACGTTCGGTTTAACGTTTTGTGCTGCAATTACGACTACCAACGTTCCTGAATATGTTTGAGACAGTAGGTTCTTGAAAAAGTCTCTTACACAAGTAAAGTCACTGCAAGTGAGTATCTCTTTTGGGGCAATGGAGTTCATCGGAGGGGTAAACTTTATCCAATGAGCTATGGATTTATTTGATGGATTGTTCAGGTCGCTTTATGCCATAAGGAATCAAAAGTCCCATTCTGCCAAAGGATGCTGGGTCATCGAACGGGCCTTTGAGGATGGAAATGTTACCGACCATTGATTAGAAGCTATAACTCCTAAGAAACACAAACTAATCAACCCTAAAATAGACTGATTGTCGACAGAATCACGACAATTGTGTTTCTTGCCGGTTGAGCGAACAGCCCTGCTATTCGTAAAAGGCTCAGATCTTGCAACTGGCGAGGCAGCGTTAGCTCACCATGGACTCAAAGTTGCACGGCTAATCGAATCAAAACCCACTAAAGGGGTTGAGAGATCGGTAAAAGCTCTATATCCAGAGCCCTACGGCCAAGTTTTCACCTTAGCAGACAGCCCTTAATTAGCGTTGGATTTTGAACCCGACGTGGGTTATTGCCTCATCACCAACATACGTGCAAGAGCTGAGTATAAGAATTTAACCGAGTCATCCAAAGTGATGGTTCACAAAAGTGATGGTTCACAAAAATGATGGTTCACATTTTAATGACTCAATTGATTCTTCGGAAACGGGCATAATTTCATAGCTTCCCTCTCTGCTCGTTAAAATAGTTTCTTACGCTAATCTTGCTGGCTAACAAAGTGATTTTAGAGAAATGCTCAGCATTCTTCAGGCTTCCTCCGAATAAGTAAGTGTAAAAGAGAGTAAGTTCATACATATGTTAGGAACATATCAATAAGTATGACCTTAGACTGAAATCTCTTATTGAACTTACTCATTGACAACATCAAACTTTGCACACAGACGTCATGAAAGTAAATTTCTCTGTTCGAAATATAGACGAACTATTTGCCGAATTGAGTCATCAAGAAGATTTAGCGATCAGTTCAGAAGAATATGAGCATACGTTGATATTTCCGTCGCGTATTTGCAATGGTTTGGTAAAGAGTTATAAGTTACGTCCAGGATTTGAGCTATCGGTACAAAATACTTTATTTCCAAAGCGTCTTATCTTAGAGACTGAATTTAGCCACCCGGCATCTTTGACTCTCGGCTTCTGCGTTTCAGGCAGTTCCAGGGGAACGATCAAAGGGGTCAAAGAGGAATTGAGCTTCAAATCAGGGCAAATTGGCTGGGGTGTTACATCCGATACACTTGGGACAATTGAGTATTGTGCTGGAAAACCATTTTCATTTATCAATATCTCCATGGATACTGAAGTGCTCGATACTTTATTGAATGGCCGTGCTGAGTCGCTCCCTACCCAATTTCAGCGGCTTATGAAAGGGAAAGATAGGTCCCCTTATTTACAAACTGATTGGATGACGCACACAATGAAAATGGCCATGCAGCAAGTCTTAAAGTGCCCATACCATGGCCTCACAAAACGTCTTTATCTAGAAAGCAAAGCACTTGAAGTATTCGCCTGCTTTCTAGATCATCTTTCATCTAGTGCAAAGACAAAATCTCGAACTCCTGCCCTCAAACCTACTGATATCGATCGAATTCATTGGGCCAAAGAGATTCTGTTAAATGATTTAGCTCATCCACCTTCATTAGCAAGCTTAGCTAAACTAGTTGGTCTAAATGATTACAAGCTCAAGATTGGTTTTCGTCAAGTTTTAGGTAAAACTGCTTTTGGCTATCTTAGAGAGCATAGAATGCATCATGCTAAAGACTTACTTGCCACCAGGGCGCTCAGTATTGTTGAAATTGCACGAGCTGTCGGCTATGCTAGTGAAACGTCTTTTAGTGCTGCATTTAAAGAGAAATTTGGTGTGCCCCCGACTGTTTATAGAGCATCGATCTTTTAGGGAGCCTGAGAAAAGAGGTGTTGCTGAATTAAGGGGTGAATCTAACGGGCATCGGTAACACCGCCAAACTCCAGGTAGTGAGTCAGCGACCAGTGGGAATGTTTCAATATATCCAGCAACTTTAACTAGTAAAGGGGGTTGTAATGAGGTTGAACGATGTAATGTCGTAATTCAATATACCCTCCTATAGGTATTGTGTATACTCTAATGCACATCTGAAATGAATTGAAGATAGCTCTCTTGAGCCAAATAGTGGACGCAGGCCAAGTCTATCTATTAAGCGTTGAGAACGGAACAAGGTTGTTGTTTTATCGAGAAAGCCTTGGGGCGGTTCAGAAAGGATCATTGTGCTAACGTCTTAGTAACCTGGAACACCTAAGGGTCCACACTAACTGTTCTTGAACGGTATAGTAACCGCTCAAGAAAAAGGATTTGATAAACTCCAATTTTAGACCTGTTGTGCTTGAGCAACATAGTTCCAATGAGCAATCCGAATCTCGAGACCCAAGTCATGGGCCAACAGCTGTAAATCTTCTTGGAAGATCTAGTGGCTAGCACTATTGCTATCGCCTGCATCACACAAGGGGCTAATTGAGGTAGCCGTGGGATAGTCGTTGATGCCATGCTGAGTCCACCAATGATAGATGGAGTCACAGGCAAATTCCAAGGTGTCTCGACTGGTCCCAAGGACGACTCAAGAAACACAAACATGTCATTGCTATCGATACCCCTTTTCTGATGCCGGTCATTGTACGCGGTAAGCAGGGGGACCAGGCAACTGCTCAAAGAGCGGTGTAGCTATGTCACTGAGTATCTCTTGACCGGCTCTCGGTACGGGACCGTCCCTTGTGAGATACGCGTGATTTGCACCTATAACAGGCGAATGTTTCCGCTCGCGACCCTGCTGGAGTTTATAGCCCATGCCGTTAAACGATACTGTCCCCTCATCCAGGCTGTTTTCTTATCTACTGAACCATAACAGTGTTCATTTATGCTCTACTGAGGATAGATGATGATCCGTTTGGGATAGGAAATATGGAAATATTTATTGTGATGAACTGATTACTGCTTTAGTCCTGTAGTATTAACTTGGGTCAGATAAGAGAGGATAAGGTTAGTTAATGAACAAACATTTGCGGCCTAAGTAGCTGGGTTTTGAAGCATAAATGCTTTTTCAAACCCTAGGCTTAGCGAATTTTTAGATTAACCTGATAGCAAGATGCATGGCTCACAATTTAAATTCTTGACTGCTTATACATAGATGAATACCATCTGAGAATCGTTACTATTGCACTCTGTAGATAATCCTGTTGGAAAAGGGGGGTATCTTGAGAAGAAAGACTCAGACGAAAGATAGTCTTCTAATAGTTAGAATGACTTTGCTAGCTGTGGAGTATACGGCTAGAGTAAAGAAATTGAGCCTACTCAATAGGTGAATCAACTGTCTGGGTTTCTCCATGTAATTTTTACGGGAGCGAAGGTATGGAATATCTATCCATTGCCTTCAGAAAAGTATTGTATGGATGTTAGGAAACAAGTGAGAATTATAAAATTTAGGCGGATGGCCTTCCACAACCTAACGTTCCATCTGTTGTTGCAAGCAACGTCCTAATCTCTGTGGTAGCAATTTTTGAGCTGTCATTGAGGTAGCTCTATGCAATTGAGAACTTTATATTGATGTAGGCATGTCTTCTATTGAATACAAGGATAGGTAAATCCAGAAATTAGAACTCCATTCTTCTATTGACTGTGTAGAACGTCAGAAATATTTAGGGCTCTGTATTACTTAATCCTAATACCATTGCAAACGATAGGTTAAGGGTACGGAGACATCCTTCCTATGCTGATGACACAACTAACCGGGGCTCCTCGCACCCCACAATTTTTACGTTTAGGGGAGGAGCTGATGAACATCAGCGAGAGAATAGGCTGTTTTGTAATCCTAGAGCTATGGAATGGAGGCAGAAATTAAATTGGGCTGCTGACTCGGAGGATTGGTATAGTTGGAGTTATCAAGCGGGAATTGCTATTGGAACAAAGCTGATTGATGATGTTGTAGTGAACCATATTACGACCCATCCTGATGCTTTAGTTATAGAGCTAGGCTCGGATTTATCTTCTTGCTATGACCAGGTAGCATCGGAAAAATTGATATTGTTCGAGGTAGATTAGAATCGTTGGAACAGGCCTCGAAAGATTAGTTCTAGTTTTCTGATGTTCGAAACGAAATAGCCTAGTAAAATAAACACATTAAGTATTCCTTTTTAAAGCTTGCAGGAACAAGAGTTGTAATCTGTTTGGCTCGCAATGAGATAAGTAGATCATCAATTTACTTTGGTGTAATTATGGATCTGTATTCGTTGTTAAATTATTTTTCCAGTCATGGAGTAAAATTATCTCTTTACGGCGATGCGTTAGAAGTTGACGCACCTAAGGGAGCTATTACTCCAGATATAAGTTGTTCTATTACGCAGCATAAAGCAGAGTTACTTTCGCTATTACATCAATATAGTGAGGTTTTGAATGTTAACGTCAATCAGCTACCTAACGTAGCACCTCGGCCAGAAGATCGCTATAAGCCTTTTCCTTTGACAGATATGCAGCACGCCTTTTGGGTAGGGCGCAGTGGTGCGTTGGAACTGGGTGAGGTTGCCAATCATGGCTATTACGAGATTGAGTCATATGATTTAGATTTAGAAAAATTGAATTTGGCATTGCAACAGTTAATTGATCGCCATGATATGTTACGGGCAATTGTTTTGCCCGATGGGCAACAGCAAGTTCTGAAAAAAGTTCCTCCTTATCAAATTGAAATATTAGACTTACGATCGCAGCCAGATCCTGTAGTAAAGGCTAGAATCAACGACATTCGTCATCGAATGTCTCATCAAGTATTACCTGCTGACCAATATCCGCTGTTTGAGTTTCGGGCGACGCGCTTAGACAAAGGCAAAATTCGGCTGCATATTAGTTATGATTTGCAAATATTTGATGCTTGGAGCCTATTTCGACTGTTTGATGAATGGTTTCAGCTTTATCAAGCATCTAACGCTGAATTAGTCCCCCTTGAAATTTCATTTCGGGACTATGTCTTAGCTGAGCAATCTTTACAGGAGACGCAACAGTATCGACAATCACAAGACTATTGGTTGAATCGCTTGGATACCCTACCGCCAGCGCCAGATTTACCTTTAGCAAAACGTCCTAGCGATCTTCAGCATCATCGATGTAGACGATACGAAGGTGGGTTAGAACAGTCTGTTTGGCAAGCATTGAAGCAGAAAGCAGCTCAAGCTGGTTTAACACCCTCTGGATTATTGTTATCAGCCTTTTCTGAAATCTTGGCAGTTTGGAGTAAAATTCCTCGGTTCACTATAAATCTTGCCCTTTTCAACCGTTTGCCGATGCACCCCCAAGTTAGCCATATTTTGGGGGATTTTACGTCTGTTACCTTGTTAGAAGCCGATCACTCAGTGCCCAAATCTTTTGCGGACCAAGCAGTGCAGCTTCAGCAGCAATTATGGAGAGACTTGGAACATCGCTATTTCAGTGGTGTCCGTGTAGTACGAGAATTATCCCGCAAGCGAGGCACTGCGCCCAGTGCTATGCCGATTATCTTTACAAGCACGTTAGGTTTCAGTTCACTGGGACAGGACACTCGTACGTTTAGTCACTTCGGCAAGTTAGTGTATGGCATCAGCCAAGCGTCACAAGCTTGGATAGATGTTCAAGTTTGGGAAGAGAATAATACTCTAACGTTCAACTGGGATGTTGTTGAAGAGCTATTTCCACAAGGGTTGGTTGATGATATGTTTTCAGCATATTGTCGATTCCTGCAAAAGTTGGCATCATCTGAGTCAGCTTGGACTGAGACAAGTCGTCAATTTGCCTTACCAAATCAACTTAACCAACGCTCTAAGGCCAATGCTAAATTAATCCCCATTCCTGAAATCACTCTGCATCAGCTATTTATAGAACAAGTAAAACTAAGGGACAAAGAGGTTGCGGTTATTTCTTCCCGCCGCAACCTCACTTATCAAGAGGTGTATGAATTATCAAAGCAAGTTGGCCATCGATTACGTGCCTTAGGCGTTCGCCCTAACCAGCTAGTAGCCATTGTGATGGAAAAGGGGTGGGAACAAATTGTTGCAGTGATGGGGACTTTGTTGGCTGGTGCAGCTTATGTTCCGATTAGTCCTGAGCTTCCTCAAGAGCGGTTATCTTACCTATTAGAGAATAGTAAGGCGCGGATTGTCCTCACTCAATCTTGGTTAAAACAGTTGCAATATCCTTCAGAAATTCACTGCTTGGATGTGGATGATATTGATCAGTTTTCCTTGGCAGATGAATCTACAGAGGATCTCGAACTTGTTCAAGGTTCTGATGATTTAGCTTATGTGATCTACACGTCTGGTTCTACAGGCAATCCGAAAGGTGTGATGATTTCACATCGTAACGTTATCAATGTGGTTGTTAATACTAACCAGCGCTTCAACATTGATGCCTGCGATCGCATCCTAGCTCTTACGGCACTTAATCATGACTTATCAGTCTATGACATCTTCGGACTTTTGAGTACTGGGGGAGCAATTGTTCTACCTGATGCAGCCTTAGTTAAAGAGCCGGCTCATTGGGCCAGCCTATTGCAACAACATCGGGTGACGTTGTGGAATTCAGTTCCTGCCATGATGGAGATGCTAGTTCGCTATGCAGATAGCCATTCTAGAAGTCTACCTGACAGTTTACGGCTAGCAATCTTAGGGGGAGACTGGCTACCCGTTTCGCTCCCCAATCAGGTACGTGCTCTCGTGCCACAGATACAAATACTAAGTATTGGTGGTCCAACAGAAACAACGATTTGGAACATTGGCTATTTAATTGAGGAGGTTGATCCTAATTGGCAAAGTATTCCCTATGGTCAGCCAATGGCTAATTCGCAGTACTACATTTTGAATGATGCACTAGAAGACTGTCCCGTATGGGTTCCAGGTCAGATGCACTGTGCTGGAGTTCAGTTAGCCCAAGGGTATTGGCGAAATAAGGAAAAAACAGAGGCTAACTTTATCCAACACCCTCGTACAGGTGAGCGAATTTATCAAACAGGTGATTTAGGGCGCTATTTACCTGATGGAAATATTGAATTTTTAGGGCGAGTCGACTTTCAAATAAAATTACGCGGATATCGGATTGAACCTGGGGAAGTTGAAGCTACCTTAATGCAGCATCAATCCATCAAAAATGCCGTTGTTACGACATTAAAAAATACTCATGAGAACCAGGCTCTAGTGGCTTATATTGTGCTTCAACCTGGCGAAGAATCTGGCTTATTGCAAATAGAGCGGGCAAACTCTTCAAAGCATCAGCAACAATGGCAAGATCTTCTCCGAGCAGGATATAAACAGGCTGAACAAACCTTCTGGACGCTTGATCGATCTACTTTCTCAGCCTATTGGGACTATCAAAATCATTTGCATCTGATTTCAGTTTGTAAGGCATTGAAGAAGCTAGGTATTTACCAATCGATAGGAGACGCGTACACACTGGATGAAATCATAGTGCAATGTCAAATTGCGCCTCGCTATCGCAAGTGGTTACTTCGCGGTCTCAAGACACTGATTAAAGCAGGATTGTTAGAGCAACAGGGCCAGCACTTCAAAAGCATTGCAGATCTGCCAGCAACGGTCTTCCAACCTTTAACAGCAGAGATTCAATCCAGCTTATCTTGCAGTGACGAATTCATGCAAAACTGGATTGCCCTCATGCCAAAAACTCCCTTAGAAGAATTAGCAGACATTATCACTGAAAAAATTCACTCGGCAGAGATTTACACATCTGATAACACTCAGACGATATATCAGTTAATGTTTGCCGATTGTAATGCGATTTCTAAAGCTGTTATGAGTGCTTACCTTAACACTTTAGAACCAGATCGACCATTACGAGTTTTAGAAGTTGGCGCTGGCTACGGAACAACAGCAATTCACCTGTTGCCATTATTTTCGCCTGAGCGCACAACTTATGTCTTCACCGATATTTCTAACTTCTTTCTACAGAGAGCTCAAGAATGTTTTGCCGACTACTCCTTCATTGAGTACAATCGATTTGATCTTGAAAAAGATCCTTACCAGCAAGGCTATGCCCCCCACTCGTTTGACATCATCATTGCTGCAACAGTTTTGCATAACACCCGATCAATTGAAGAGTCGTTGCGGCATATTCGTGCTTTGTTAGCTCCCAATGGATTGCTTTTAGCTATTGAGAAAACAAGATTTCATCCTGCGTTTGATTTGAATATGGGTCTACAGCAAGGCTTTGAACGGTTTGAAGATAATAGTTTACGGCCAGAGCATCCCGTTCCTTCTAAAGAACAATGGCAGAGCGTTTTATGTCATCTTGGATTTGAAAACAGTACCTTCCTAAATCGTCCCGATTCAGTTGCCGATGATATTGGCTTTGATGTCCTGGTTGCCCAAGGCCCATCCTCAGTGAAGCAGTTTAAACCCGAAAGGCTACAGAATTTCCTTAACAAAAAACTGCCAGAATATATGGTGCCGCATCAATTTGTTCTCCTAGATGCATTACCCTTGACCGCGAATGGCAAGGTAGATCGCCTATCGCTGAGCACATTGAAGGGGCGTCATTCCCAAGCAAAGGCCACGTATGTAGTGCCTCAAAATGATATGGAACAGTTAGTTGCCAGTGTTTGGCAAGAAATTTTACAAATTGAGAGAATTGGGTCCCAAGATAACTTTTTTGCCCTAGGAGGCGACTCTTTACAAGCGACTCAGGTTCTCTCTCGACTGCGTGAGAAATTGAAAATCAATTTGTCTGTACAACGTTTGCTAGAAACGCCTACGCTTGCAGCTTTAGCAGACTCTATTGAAAAATTTCAGCAAATCACTCAAAAATTACAAGCCCCTATTGATGTTGCATCATCTCAACGGATGGAAATCAAATTATGAGTTCGATACAGGAATTTCTGCTCGAATTGAGTGAAAAGGATATTAGACTCTGGTTAGAGGGCGATAGCTTGTGCTGCAATGCGCCTCATGATGTCCTTACACCTGCTTTGCGCGACAAACTGGCACAGCATAAATCCGAAATCATCTCGTTTCTGTCTCAAACGATGACGGCTGCTGCTGTCAAAGTGAACACTATTTCACCGGCTCCGTCTGATAGTGTTTTACCATTAGCTCCTAATCAACAAGGGCTCTGGTTTATCGAACAGTTGGACAATAATCTAGCGACCTACAACCAAACCTTTGCAGTGGCGTTGGAGGGGCAGCTTGACGTTCATGTTTTAGAGCGCTCTCTACAGGAAGTTATCGCTCGTCATGCAATTCTGCGCACAAACTTTGTAAGTAGAAATGGAAAACCAGTTCAGGTTATTCAAGCGCTCAATGATTTCCAGTTATCTCAGGTAGATATTTCACATCTTGCAGAGGTCGATCGACGGGCAGAAATTGAGCAATTTACCATTGCCGAAGTTCAGCGTCCATTTAATCTGGCACAGGAGCAACTTTTCCGTATTTCGCTTTTCCGCCTGGAAAATAAATCCCATGTTTTGATCTTTATCATGCACCATCTGATTGCAGATGGTTGGTCCAGTGGCGTCATCATCCAAGAGTTAGGTACTCTCTACGAAGCATTTCTTGTCGGTAACCCTTCACCCCTACCAGCACTCTCTGTTCAGTATGCCGACTTTGCCTATTGGCAACAGCAACAGCTTGAAACGGTTCTAGAAAAGCACTTGAATTATTGGTTACAGCAGCTTAATGGTGCTCCTCCCCTTTTACAGCTACCGACGGATCGTCCGCGACAGGTTATTCAAACTAATCGTGGAAAGGCAACTACGTTAACGCTTGGAGCGGATTTGACGAGATCCCTCAAGCAATTGAGTCAGCAGCATGGGGTAACTCTCTTCACATTGCTTCTTACAGCATTCCAGGTGTTGCTGCACCGTTATACACATCAGACTGATCTGTGCGTTGGTACAACCATCTCAAATCGTGATAATCGTAGCCTGGAATCACTGGTCGGTTACTGTGTGAATACTGTTGTTATCCGTACTCAACCATCAGGGAACTCTTCATTTCGAGACTTTCTCAAGCATGTACAGCAGATTGTCTTTGAAGCCCAAGAACATAAAGATCTTCCCTTTCACACATTAGTAGAAAAACTTCAACCGCAGCGGGATCGGTCTTATACACCGTTATTCCAAGCTGTATTTGTTTTAGAGAGTTTAGGAATCGAGCAGATAGAATCAGGGGGGCTTACCCTTAGTCGATGGGAAACTCCAGTCGCCATTGCTAAGTTCGATTTGAGCTTATCGATGCAAGAAACTACGGGTGGTTTAATTGGTAGGTTTGAATATAATACAGAGCTATTTGACGATGCTACAATTAGGCGCTTGATCGGCCATTTTCAAACCTTACTAACAGCAATTGTGGCCAATCCAGCTCAGTGTCTTTCCAACTTACCTTTATTAACGAACGCTGAAAGACAGCAATTGGTAAAGTGGAATAATAATACGTTTACTAATATTTCCTATGAGCGTTGTATCCATGAGTTATTTGAAGAGCAAGTAGAAAAGACACCGGATGCGATCGCAATTGTCTTTAGGAATCAGCAAATCACCTACCGTGAGTTAAACCAACGTTCAAACCAGTTGGCTCATTACTTACAAACATTAGGTGTAGGCTCCAATAGCTTGGTCGGTATTTGTCTTGAGAGATCGCCTGAGTTAGTGATTGGTTTTTTGGCAGTTCTCAAAGCCGGCGGGGCTTATGTCCCCCTTGATCCAGAGTATCCCCAAGAGCGCTTAAGATTTATGCTGTCTGATGCCCAAGTCAGCATCTTACTAACGCAGCAAACATTATTGCCTAGCCTGTCATTCTTCCAGGAACGGATCCTTTGTTTAGATGCTGTTGTTCAGGCTTTTGACCAAGCAAGTAACGCTAATCCAGATAGCAAAGTCACTGCCGAAAACCTGGCTTATATTATCTATACATCCGGATCAACCGGGCAACCCAAAGGAGTTCTCATACCACATAAAGGGCTGCTCAACCTTGTATTCTGGCATCACTCTACCTTTAAGATATCCACTTGCGATCATGTCACACAGATTTTTGGGCTTGCTTTTGATCCCTGTGTTTTAGAGGTTTATCCCTGCCTAACAGCTGGGGCAACGCTCTATTTGGTAGAGCCAGACATCCTCCGCTCTCCTAGAAATTTACAAAGCTGGCTCCTAGAAAATTCAATTACAGTGACAGCTGTTGTCACGCCCTTGGCAGAAGCCCTACTTTCTTTGGACTGGCCCACTCAGACAGCATTACGCGTTATGTTAACTGGAGGAGATAAATTAAAACAATATCCATCTGAGAACATACCTTTTACAGTCATAAACAACTATGGTCCAACTGAGAATACGGTTGTGACAACATCTGGCATAGTGACTGCTAAGTTAGAACAGCATTGGGCTCCCTCCATTGGAAAAGCCATTAATAATGTACAAACCCATGTTCTTGACAGCCAGATGCAACCGGTTCCCATTGGTATTCCTGGGGAACTCTATATCGGTGGCACTAATCTTGCTAAAGGTTATTTAAATCGGCCTGATTTAACTGAGAAATCTTTTATTTCAGGAAAATCTATAGCTCACTTAACAGAGTCTAGTTCTGCTTATCTTTATAAGACAGGAGATCTGGTTCGATATCGACCGGATGGCAATCTTGAATTTTTAGGGCGCATTGATCATCAGGTAAAGATTCGTGGTTTTAGAATCGAGCTAGGAGAAATTGAAGCAGCTTTGACAACGCATCCTGCTACGGAGCAGGCTGTCGTTATTCTTAGGGACGATGAATCTAGCAATCAGCAACTTGTTGCCTATCTTGTCTATCAAGGTGTTGCAATACCCAATTCCTCTGAACTGAAGCAGTGGCTGAGAAAAACTTTGCCCGGCTATATGATTCCATCGATTTTTATATCTTTAGAATCCATGCCCTTGACACCGAATGGCAAAATTGACCGTCGGGCTTTGCCCACTCCTGATGCCATTCACCATAACCTAGGGCAATCGGTTGTTGCTCCTCGTGATGAAATCGAAGAATCCATTGACAGGATCTGGGCTCAGGTTTTAGGAATTGGGGAAATTAGTATCCATGATAATTTCTTTGAACTCGGTGGACATTCCCTAATAGCGACTCAAATTATCGCTCGAATTGAAACCACATTGGGAATCGAATTATCTCTTAGCAATTTATTTGATACACCAACGATTGCCGAACTTGCAGTTGCCGCTAAAGCAGCACTGCAAATGACGCCCCACTATAATTTACCCCCTATTCAGAAGAGTCCCCACAGCGATCAGCTACCGTTATCGTTTGCTCAGATTAGATTAGTATTTCTACAAAAGTTGCAGCCCAATAATCCCTTCTATAACATCGCTACATCAATACGTTTACAGGGAATACTCAACGTCGATGTTTTAGAACAAAGTCTGACTGAAATCCTCAGGCGTCACGACATTTTACGGACTCGATTTCTTGACAAGGATGAGAAAACCTATGCAGTTGTTTCTCCCTTTTCAAACTTTGAACTACCACTCGTGGATTTGAGTAAGTTCTCTAATATTGAACAAGAGACCAAGATACAGCATTTAGCAACAGAAACAGCCTGTCAACCGTTTGACTTAAATGTTGATCAACTTTTTCGCTTTAAACTTCTGCGATTGAGCACAGCCGACCATCTGATGGTACTAACCATGCATCATAGTATTGCAGATGGTTGGTCAAGCAATATATTGATGCGTGAACTGTTGGCACTTTATAACGCTTTCTCCACAGGTCGGCCTTCATCATTACCAGAGCTACCAATTCAGTACGTAGATTTTGCACTTTGGCAAAAGCAGTACTCACAGGAAGCTTTTTGGGAATCTGACTTAGCTTATTGGAAACGACAACTCGCTGATGCGCCAACTCTATTAGCATTACCCACGGATAAGCCACGACCCTCAGTTCAGACATTTTCAGGTAACGCGCAACTATTCACACTATCCAAGAAGCTTGCTAAAGCACTTAGAACACTCAGTCAACAGTTTGAAGTGACACTCTTTATGATGCTGTTAGCAGCATTGAAAGTCTTACTTTATCGCTACACTAGCATGACGGATATTCTGGTGGGAGTTCCCGTTGCCCACCGGAATCGAATTGAGATTGAACCGTTAATCGGGTGTTTTGTAAATACGTTAGTATTGCGAACTGATTTATCTGGAGATCCTAGCTTTCAAGATTTATTGGAGCGAGTACGAAAGGTTTCTTTAGAGGCCTATACTCATCAGAATTTGCCCTTTGAAAAATTACTAGAAGAACTAAAGTTAGAACGAAATCTAGGACATTCTCCATTATTCCAGATAATGTTTTCCTTTGAAGATACGCTGGAATTGAATTTTAACGCGGCTGACCTGTCCATTGATATTTCACCCATTGATACCAATACTTCAAAGTTTGACCTGAGTCTTAATATGGTTGAGACCGAATCAGGTTTGATGGGCAGGTTAGAATACAATACAGACATTTTTGAGATAGATAGGATAGAACGTCTGATTGGGCATTTTGAAGTACTGTTGGAAAGCATTGTAGCGGCACCTTCTCAACCTATTAGTGAGCTATCGCCATTAACTTCTGTTGAAAAGCAACAGTTTCTTAATTGGAATAATACTAAAATAGACTTTCCTCGTAATTCATGTATTCATGAGCTGTTTGAAGCTCAAGTTGAGCAATCCCCTGACTCAATTGCAGCTGTATTTGATGGTCAGAAACTGACCTATAGTGAATTAAATCAGAGAGCAAATTATCTGGCGGACTATTTGCAAACTTTAGGTGTTAAACCCGATATGCTAATTGGGGTGTATCTGGAACGCTCTCTAGATATGTTGGTAGGAATGCTAGGTATCCTCAAAGCTGGTGCAGCCTACTTACCGCTCGATCCCAGTTATCCCCAGGAGCGACTCTCATCGATTGTATTAGACTCCCAGGTTTCAATCCTACTAACTCAGCAACATCTCATCGGACAATTACAATTGCTGGATCATCCTGCCCATGTACTTTGTCTAGATACGGAGTGGGATCTAATTAGCCAAACAACTCCCTACAGTGAAACGAAACCCAAGCATTCTGATCATTTAGCCTATGTAATTTACACATCGGGCTCCACAGGAAAACCTAAAGGTGTAAAAATCACCCATCAAAATGTGGTCAATTTACTGGTGGCAATGCAGCACGAGTTCCAGATTATCCCTACAGATATCCTGCTGAGTGTAACCTCTATATCTTTTGATATGTCTGTTGTGGAACTCTTCTCACCCCTGATAACAGGTGCCTGTGTTGTTATTGCCAGTCGTCAGGTTGCCATGGATGCTCAGCAGTTGAAGCAATGTCTTACAACTTCTAACGCGACCTTGATGCAAGCAACACCAGCAACTTGGCGTTTGCTCCTGGCTGCTGGATGGCAAGGTCATCACGTCCAGCTTAAGATTCTTTGTGGTGGCGAAGCTTTATCTCGTAATTTAGCGAATCAACTATTAGATAGGGCAACCGGTGTCTGGAACTTGTATGGTCCAACGGAAATCACTGTTTATGCTACGGCTCATAAGATAGATGCTTCACAGTTGTCCAGTCACACAGTTGCGATTGGTCGGCCGATTGCGAACACACAAGTATTGGTGTTAGATTCCTTAGGACAGCCAGTGCCCGTTGGTGTACCTGGTGAACTGCATATCGCAGGGATAGGAGTTTCACAGGGATATTTGAACCGCCCCGAACTGACAGCTGAAAAATTTATCTCTCACCCACAGGCCGGTAGGCTCTATAAGACAGGCGATTTAGTACAGTTCTTGCCAGATGGAACTCTTGAATACCTAGGGCGCAACGATCATCAGGTCAAACTACGCGGTTTCCGAGTCGAGCTAGGGGAAATTGAAGCAACCCTACTTACCCATGTCGCTGTTCAGGAAACAGTTGTCGTTGCTCAAGGAGATTCGAGCGACAACAAACGGTTGGTCTGTTATGTTGTTGCGGCTAAAGACCTCTCAACGTCTGGCACAACCATTATCAACGAACTACAACAGTTTCTTAGAAGCCAACTGCCCGACTACATGGTACCGTCGGCATTTGTCATGTTGGAGGATCTCCCGTTAACACCCAATGGTAAAATAAATCGTTTAGCTTTGCCTCAACCGGATAAGCAAGCAACTTCAGACGCACCTTATACAGCACCTAAAACATCAATTGAACGTAAGATTACCTCGATTTGGCAAGAGGTTTTACAGTTGGAAGATATTAGTACAAATGCTAATTTCTTCCATTTAGGGGGACATTCTTTGCTTCTGGTAAAGATGCAAATTCTCCTTAATAAGGATTTAAATCAGAATCTTAAAGTCGTGGATTTATTTCAATATCCGACTATTAAGTTACTGGCAAATTACATTAGCCAATCGCATCATGCCATCACTTCTGGGCAGCAAGCACAAGATCGAATTATCGCTCGTCAAGGGCGTCGATTTGCGATCTCACAAACCCGGCAACTGAGAAAACAGTATAGAACAACTCAACAGTGAGTGAGGGCAGATTAGCTATTTATTTCCAAAGGAGGTTATTCAATGAATCCAGTCCAGTCATCAAACTTTAATGGTTCCGAAATTGCTATTATCGGCATGTCCTGTCGATTTCCAGGCGCACCTAATATTGAAGCATTCTGGCATAATTTGTGCCATGGCATAGAATCTATTTCTCGATTTGATACTCAAGAATTAATAGACGCTGGAGTGGATGCAAAGCTAGTCAATCATCCAAATTATGTTAAAGCTAATAGCATTTTGTCAGATGTTGAATGGTTTGATGCTTTTTTCTTTGACACCAGTGCCAGAGAAGCAGAAAGGATGGATCCGCAACATCGTCTCTTTTTGGAACAAGCCTGGGCAACGTTAGAGAATGCTGGCTATAGTTCTGAGAACTATTCAGGTGCCATTGGTATCTACGCTGGATCTAGCACCAACACCTATTTGCTAAATAATCTGTATCCCACTGTTGATACCTCAGACTCTGCTAGCATCTTTCAATTAATGATAAGTGGCAATAAAGACTTTTTACCCACCCGTACCTCCTATCACTTAAATCTAAAAGGTCCAAGCGTTAATGTTCAAACAGCCTGTTCGACCTCGCTAGTGGCAGCCCATTTAGCATGTCAAAGCTTGCTCAATGGTGAGTGTGATATGGCATTAGCTGGGGGAGTTACGGTTCGTGTTCCTCAGATAACAGGCTATCTTTATCAGGAAGGTCTTGTCCTATCACCGGATGGCCATTGTCGTGCTTTTGATGCTGAAGCAAAGGGTGCTATCGGTGGCAATGGCGTCGGTTTAGTTCTCCTTAAGCGCTTAGAGGATGCCCTTGCCGATGGTGACTATATTCATGCTGTTATTAAGGGGTCTGCAGTCAATAATGATGGCTCGCTAAAAGTCGGTTTTACAGCACCGGGTGTCGATGGCCAAGCAAATGTCATCAGAGAAGCACAGGCCATTGCCCAAGCTGCCCCTGAAACAATCACCTATGTAGAAGCCCATGGTAGTGGAACGCATTTAGGTGATTCAATTGAGATTGCTGCTTTGACTCAAGCCTTTGCTGGATGTTCTAAAGACAATCAGCCTTGTGCGATTGGCTCCGTCAAAACAAATGTAGGGCATTTGGATGTTGCTGCAGGGGCGGCAGGGTTAATCAAAACAGCCTTGGCACTCAAACATAAATTAATTCCCCCCAGCTTACATTTTAAGCAGCCTAATCCACAGATTGACTTTACGAACAGCAACTTTAAGGTTAATGCTCAGCTTTCAGAATGGGAAACCAATAACACACCTCGACGGGCAGGTGTAAATTCATTTGGTATTGGCGGCACCAATGCCCATGTGGTGTTAGAAGAAGCGCCATTGATGGAAAAGTCTAGCTCATCTCGTCCATGGCAATTAGTTATGCTGTCTGCCAAGACCAGTTCTGCCCTGGAGACGATGACGGCCAATTTCACCGACTTCCTAAAACAGAACCCTGATGTGAATTTAGCCGATGCTGCCTACACACTTCAAATGGGGCGTCGAGTCTTTGATTACCGCCGCATGGTGCTTTGTCATGATGTTGAAGATGCGCTCAGTGCATTTCAAAATCCTCAACGGATATACAGCAGCATCTCAGATAACAACCAGGCTGATGAGGCCACTATTGCCTTCATGTTTACAGGCTTAGGATCCCAATACATCAATATGGGATGGGATTTATATCAATCTGAAGAAGCTTTTCGGGAACAAATTGATCGCTGTTGTGACTACCTCAAGCCTCTCCTTCAACTTGACTTGAGAGATGTGATCTATCCCAATCGAAATCAAGAGATGGATACATCTAAAGATCCTGAACCACCGGTAAACGTATCATCATCTCAGTCTGGTATTAATCTCCGTCAGATGCTGGGGCGAGGGGAAGAGAAACCTGATGAAGCTACCCAGACTTTAAATCAAACCTATCTTACCCAGCCGGCAGTTTTTGTCATTGAATATGCGTTGTCAGCCCTATGGCAATCATGGGGCATCAATCCTACGGCGATGATGGGATATAGCATTGGTGAATATGTTGCTGCTTGTTTATCTGGCGTTTTGTCCTTAGAAGACGCTCTGACCTTAGTAGCGAAACGAGCCCGGTTGATTCAAGATTTGCCGAACGGAGCAATGCTGGCTGTTCCACTTCCAGAGCAAAAGGTTCATCCACTACTCAGTGAAAAGATTTCTTTATCCGCTATTAACGGATCTTCAGCCTGCGTTGTCGCTGGTGAAACCGAAGCCATTGATGCATTGGCAGAGCAAATAATGAGCCAAGGTATCGCCTGTCGTCGGCTAGCAACATCCCATGCTTTCCACTCCCATATGATGGAGTCAATTGTCCCCTCTTTCACTAAAATATTTAGGAATATTAAGCTCAATACGCCTCAAATTCCTTATATATCAAACCTAACCGGAAACTGGATTACTGCCCAACAAGCAACCGATCCCAATTATTGGGTCCAACATCTTTGTCAACCCGTCCGGTTTGCAGATGGCGTTACGGTATTACATCAACAGCAACACTCGGTGTTATTAGAGGTTGGACCAGGACAAACATTAAGTAGCTTGGCATTGCAATGTTTAGGTACGCAGAAAAATCAAGTAACCGACATCTTATCTTCATTACGTCATGCATACGATCGGCAATCCGATACTGCGTTCTTACTAAACAACCTTGGACAGCTTTGGCTGTCAGGCATCGAAATCGATTGGTTAAGCTTCTACAGCAATGAACGTCGCCATCGGCTTCCTTTGCCAACATATCCTTTTGAACGCCAGCGATATTGGGTTGAACCTCAAGCAGTAGCATCCCCTCAATTACTCTTGTCCGCATCAGACAGATGGGCATTACTAGTACAAGCTGGTCAAATACAGGCAAAGAATGGATTAGCTACTGTGGATGAGTCCACCCACATAGCTAATAAACAAGCCTTGGATCAGCTCTGTGTTGCTTACATCAATATGGCGTTTAGACAATTAGGCACTTTCCTGGACGCAAAAAGTCGATATACGATGGCGGATTTAGTGGAAAAAAGCCACACAATTCCTCGTTATCATCAACTATTAGAGCGTTGGCTGGCGATATTATTAGAATCTGGCCAGTTAGAGCAGGAGGATAACTATTTCACTCATCTTGCTCCTTGCTCAAGGAACACCATTCAGAATCATCTGGCTGATGTCAAAGCAAAATGGGCAAAGAATCTAAACTTTGTAGAGCTTGTCGAAAACTGCGGTGAAAATTTAGCAACAGTCTTCACAGGACAAAAAGAACCCTGGGATATTCTCTCAAAATTAGTTAACCAAATCCAAGATGAGTATAGCTTAGAGCTTCCAGAGGTTTATTATTATAAATCAATTATCCGCGCTATTTTAGCTCAGTTGATAAAATCATTGACGCCTCAAACAGAGCTTAAAATTCTAGAAGTTGGAGGTGGTGCTGGCATCACAACAGCTGAATTACTACCAGTATTACCCCCAAAACAAACCAGCTATACATTTACTGATGTTGGTCGTTTATTCTTGACTCAAGCACAAGAGAAGTTTAAGGATTACTCATTTGTTGAATATGATTTCCTAGACATCGACCAGCCTTCGCAAGAGCAAGGATATTCATTACATCATTTTGACGTTATCATCGGCTCAAATGTTCTCCATGTGGCCCGCAATTTAGAGAAAGCCCTTGAGAATGTTCGATCTTTGTTGGCACCTGGGGGTATCCTTGTTATCTGGGAATTTACTCAACCTCAGCTTAATTTTGATATTGCTGATGCTCTGTTGATGAATCCGGTTGATGAGAACGATAACGATCGCAACATGGGTAATCCCTTTGTGTCAAAAGAGCAATGGCAGGCTGCACTAAAGCGCCATGGATTTGTTGAGGTGGAGGCATTCTCTGCAACCGAAGTATTTGGGCAACAAATATTTGTTGCCCAAGCAGACTCACCTAGCACATCCAGTACGCCCGATGCTTTTACGACAACGTCTACAACTACTGCTCAAAACACGTTTAATCCACTGGGTAGAAAATCGGATATTGCTGATTGGTTTTATATCCCTGCTTGGACACGCTCATCATTATTGCGACCTGCGATCGCGACAAAATCAGCTGTCGATCCAGAATGCTGGCTTGTATTTGCAGATGACTATGGCTTAGGAGTTCAGTTAGGACAATCGCTCCAAGAATCAGGCCATGATGTTGTGATGGTTAAGGTTGGCGATTACTTTGACTGTCCGCAGACTACAGATGCAGAAGGCAAACATCATTACAGCTATACACTCAATCCAAATCAGCTAAACGACTACAGCTCTCTATTCCAGGCTCTCCAACAGGCTAATTTAACACCCACAAAAGTTCTACATCTTTGGAGCATCACTTCATCTGAACAGCCGCTAACGTTAGCGATTGAGAACTTTCAGGCAGTGCAGCATTTCGGACTTTATAGCTTAATGTGCATTGCCCAAGTCATGGGTAAGCAGACTAATCACTCTAATCCTTTACAGCTAACGGTGATCTCTAACCAGATACAGTTGGTCAATGGAGACGAAAAACTACAGCCAGAACAAGCACCTCTCCTTGCCGCCATCAAGGTTATTCCTCAAGAATATGAGGATATTGGCTGTCGCCTCATTGATATTGACTTACCAGAAAATAATCAGCCAATAGTTGCAGAGCGCGTTTCTCAACTATTGCAAGAGATTACCACCCCAAGCATGGAAACTATAGTTGCCTATCGAGAGCGTCACCGTTGGCTACCAATTTTAAAGGAGACACCTCTAAAGAGCATTGAGGATGGGCAAACTCGCTTCAGGCATCACGGCGTTTATTTGATCATCGGTGGACTGGGATATCTTGGGTCGCTAATAGCAGAACACTTAGCACAAACTGTGCAAGCCAAGTTGATTCTGACGGGTCGCTCAGCCTTACCAGCCAGGGAAGAATGGGCTGAATGGTTGGCAGCCCATGAAGATGAAGATGATATCATCAGCCGTAAAATTCATAAGATACAGTCATTAGAAGCATTAGGAGCCAACGTATTATCGATTCAAGCCGATGTCGCCAACCTTCAGCAAATGCAAGTCGCTTTAACCCAGGCTGAACAAGCATTTGGTCCGATCAATGGCGTCATTCATGTAGCTGGTCTCAATACCTCCGAAGGTGGCTTATCTCTCATCGAAGCAGGCATTAACCAAAATCAATTCGAGCAAAACTTCCGGCCCAAAGTCTACGGAACTTGGGTGCTAAGCGAAATTTTACAAGATAAGGATTTAGATTTCTGTTTGCTAATGTCCTCTTTATCTTCTGTTTTGGGCGGCCGAGGTACAATTGACTACACAGCAGCAATGTTCTTTGTAGATACATTTACACATTGGCACAATCAACGGTCTTCTATCCCCTGGATAACAACAAATTGGGGATTTTGGAAAATAGGTGAGGCAGAAGCCTCGCGTCAGTTTTTAGCTCAAAATTGGGGTGACCTCGGTCTGATGCCACAAGAAGGAATCGAGGCATTGGAACGCATTCTTCTCTGGGAAAACTTAAATCAAGTATTGATCTCTCCAGGAAACTTAAAGGAGATGATCAACAAGTGGGGAAACCCTGAGTCTTCAAAGGAAGATGCTGCGCAAGCTGTAAATACATTAACTCAGCATACGCGACCCAATCTAAAGACTGCTTATGTTGCTCCAGAAACCGATCTGGAGCATAAATTGGCTGATATCTTCAAAACAGTTTTAGGCTTTGAGCCTATCGGTATTCATGATAATTTCTTTTATCTAGGGGGCGATTCACTCATTGGGATTAAATTAATTTCCCAAATCAACGAAGTATTTGAAGTTGACTTATCTCTTCGTCTGCTATTCGAGGCACCTTCCATTTCAGAACTCGAATTACTAATCGAAAAGATGATCATTGAAGAACTTGCATCACTTACAGAGGAGGAAGTCAAATCAGCCCTGTAAAACTTAGATTTTGCCCTTTCAATCAACTCTTGATGGATAAAAGTATTAACGATGCATAATACTAGTAAAGAACAAATTCTTAAACAAAAATCGGATCTTTCGCCGACTAAACTAGCCCTGCTTGAAAGACGGTTGCGGGGCAAGAATCTGTCTGGTGATGAAAACAAGTTAACGACTGATGAGCTTTCTCAAATTACAGTTGATCCTAGTCAGCGTTATCAACCGTTTCCTTTGACAGATGTTCAACAAGCTTACTGGATTGGACGTAATAGTGCCTTTGAATTGGGGAACGTATCCACCCATGGATATCTGGAAGTAGATACTATTGATTTAGATTTAAATCGCTTCGAAAATGCCTGGCAGAAAATAGTTGAGCGGCATGGGATGCTACGCACTATTATTCTTCCCAATGGACAGCAGCAAATTTTAGAACGAGTCCCCCCTTATAAAATAAAAGTTTTAGATTTGAGGACCCATAGTCCTGAGCAAGTTGAGACTCAATTACTAAACCTTCGGGAACAATTATCTCATCAAGTATTATCTGTAGATCAGTATCCCCTGTTTGAAGTTCAGGCTGCTCGCCTGGACGGCAATCGGATAAGGCTCTATCTTAGCTTCGAAATCTTGATTGGCGATGGGCGAAGTTGGACAATTGTTAGTCGCGAGTTAGCCCAACTGATGCAAACGCCAGAATATCCTTTACCCCCCTTAGAACTCTCATTTCGAGACTATGTACTAAAGAAAATTTCCCTGAAAAGTTCAGAATCCTATAGTCGCTCGCTAACATATTGGCAGGATCGTCTTCTTACTTTACCACCCTCCCCTGAGCTACCGATAGCTAAACAACCTGCCCAAATTAAACATCCCCAATTTGCACGCCGCAGTGGTCATTTAGACAATGATGCTTGGAATCACCTCAAGCAGCGGGCTAAAAGCATTGGCCTGACCCCTTCGGGATTATTGCTATCTGCCTTTGCTGAAGTTCTGACAGTTTGGAGTAAAAATCCCAAATTTACGATTAACTTAACCCTGTTTAATCGTCTGCCACTACATCCTCAAGTCAATCAGATCGTAGGCGACTTCACGTCATTGACACTATTAGCCATCGATAATTCTGGACAAGATTCTTTTACAAACCGGGCAAGGCGCATTCAAAAACAGCTTTGGCAAGATCTGGACCATAAAGACGTAGGAGGCGTCTACGTCTTACGGGAACTGGCCCACATGCAGAAAAATTCGTCAAAGGCTTTCATGCCAGTTGTTTTCACTAGTGCGCTAATTAGTGAACGGGTAACAAATGATGCAACCAAAGCAAAAGCGTTGACAATGGGTTGGTTAGGGGAGCACGTTTACAATATAACCCAAACTGCTCAGGTTTATTTAGATCATCAAATTGCCGAACTTGACGAAGGATTATTCTATATCTGGGATGCCGTTGAAGAGGTTTTTCCTCCGGCACTACTAGATGAAATGTTCTCTTCTTATAATCTATTTCTTCAACAATTGGCTGTTTCTGAGGATCTTTGGAAAGTCCCTATTCGTAATCTTTCCAAATCTGCTCAACAGCAGGCTATTATCAATGCAACTAATGTTTCTTTTTCGAAAAATGTTTTATTACATACATTGTTTTTTGAAAAAGCTGAAACGTTTCCAAATCATACTGCTATCGCCACATCCCAACGTATACTTACATATCAAGAGGTAAGTGAGCGAGCTGCTTACATCGCTCAATACTTATATCAACAAGGTGTTCAGCCCAACCAACTGGTTGCCATTGTTATGGAGAAGGGCTGGGAACAGGTGGTTGCAGCTTTGGGTATCCTGGCATCTGGTGCAGCATACGTGCCAATTGATCCCAAGCTGCCAACTGAGCGCCAGCATTATCTTTTAAAGGAAACCAAAGTTCAATGGGTATTAACTCAATCGCGACTCGATAATACTCTAAACTGGCCTGAAACGGTCAAACGTCTCTCCATAGACGATAGCTTGCCTCAAGTTGCCAGCAAAGTGCAGTGTGTACAAAGCACATCCGACCTGGCATATGTTATTTACACCTCTGGCTCCACTGGCTTACCCAAAGGCGTCATGATTGATCATCAGGGTGCTGTTAATACCATCCTCGATATTAATCAACGCTTTAAGATCACCTCTTCTGATCGTATATTTGCACTTTCATCCCTAAGTTTTGACTTATCCGTATTTGACATCTTTGGAACGCTAGCCGCTGGTGGAACCATTGTTATTCCTGATCCTGATGAGATAAAGAATCCAGCTCATTGGACAGAATTGATGGTCCAACAGCAAGTGACCGTTTGGAATTCAGTTCCAGCCTTGATGCAAATGTTAGTAGAATATTCAGTCGGGTTTACATCACTGTTTCCACAATCTTTGCGATTGGCTCTAATGAGTGGTGATTGGATTCCTCTGTCTTTACCAGACCAGATTCGGTCACTATGTCAGAATATCAAGCTAGTCAGCTTAGGTGGAGCAACAGAAGCTTCAATTTGGTCTATTTTTTACCCTATCGATCAAGTTGATCCAAACTGGAAGAGCATTCCCTATGGTCGTCCCATGGCCAATCAAAAAATTTATGTCCTAAATGAAACGCTAGAAGCTTGCCCAACTTGGGTTACAGGACAACTTTACATTGGTGGCATTGGCATAGCAAAAGGATATTGGCAGGATGACAATAAAACAAAAGCAAGCTTTATCACCCATCCTCAAACTCAGGAAAAATTGTATAAAACAGGTGATTTAGGGCGCTGTTTGCCTGACGGCACTATTGAATTTCTTGGGCGAGAAGATTTTCAAGTCAAAATTAATGGTCATCGAATTGAACTCGGTGAAATTGAATCTGTACTCAGTTCACATCCAGCGATTGAAACAGCGCTTGTTTTAGCTAAAGATGTCGATGAAAAGAGCAAGCAATTAATTGCCTATATCATTTGCCAAGAAGAGAACGCGCCATTAAAAAATCAGCGCAGATTATTTGTTGATTTAATACAGGAATTTTTACGTAAAAAACTGCCAGAATATATGGTTCCTCCAGCGTTTTGTCTTTTAGATAAGTTTCCATTAACTCCGAATGGAAAGATTGATCGAAAAGCACTCCCGGCGGCAGATATTGTACCCACATCAAAAGCGAAGAGTGTTTCACCGACTACTGAGACAGAGCATACTTTAGCCGACATTCTGAAGCAGGTTCTACAAATAGAAAAGGTTGGTATTTATGATAATTTCTTTGATCTCGGAGGAAATTCAATCCAAATTGTTCAAATTCATAATAAAATCAAGGAGATTTTCAAAAAAGATATTCCCATTACTGAAATATTTAGGCATCCAACGATTAATGATTTGGATAAGTATTTTAGTGAGAACACTAGCAATTTTCGGTCAAATTATAAACAGCTAAGTCGTGCCGAGAGTCGCAAAGAAAAGCTTAAGAAACGACGGCGACGGGTTCTGTAAGTCCCCCCTACTGCTTAAAGAAGACTGAGTACATGAAATGAAGCGAGACAAATTATGGTTGAAACTAGTGCAGATAGAGAGGCCTTAGAAACTATTGCCATCATTGGCATGTCCTGTCGTTTTCCAGGAGCTGATAGTCCTAAACAGTTTTGGCAAAATCTATCTGATGGGATAGAGTCGATTTATTTTTTCTCAGACCAAGAACATAATCATTTAGGCAAGAACCAGGCTTGGGTGAATGAGCCAAATTACGTGAAGGCAGATCCTTGTCTCGAAGATATTGAATGGTTTGATGCTTCATTTTTTAACTTAAATGCCAGGCAAGCTGAATTAACCAGCCCAGAGCATCGCATTTTTTTAGAATGCGCTTGGGAAGCACTTGAACATGGGGGTTATACTACTCAGCATTATGACGGTAGTGTTGGTGTATACGCTGGTAGCAATATAAGTCACTATTTGAAATTCACAGGTCAAGAGGGTTTGTTGCAGCCAACCATGAGTGGGGTAGAGGCTTCATTTGGTAATGACCTGAATTATATGTCAACGCTAGTTTCTTACCATCTCAATCTCAAAGGCCCCAGCATGATGGTTCAAACGGCGTGTTCGAGTGCTCTGGTGGCTATTCATATGGCAGGGCAAAGTCTCCTCAATGGCGAGTGTGATATGGCGTTAGCGGGGGCAATAAATCTGAGGGGACCCCAGAAAACAGGCTACTTTTATCAAGAAGGGGGGATTCTTTCCCCTGACGGGCACTGTCGGGCTTTTGATGCCAAAGCACAGGGTACTGTTCCCGGCAGTGGGGCAGGTGTTGTACTTCTCAAGCGTTTTTCTGATGCCCTAGAGGACGGTGATCATATCCACGCGGTGATCAGAGGCTCAGCTATTAACAATGATGGTGCTAGTAAAGTAGGATACTCAGCCCCAAGTGTTGATGGTCAAGCCGTTGTGATAGCTGATGCATTAGCGATCGCCGAAATTGATCCTAAAACTGTGACGTACATAGAGGCCCATGGAACTGGAACAGTCTTGGGGGATCCCATTGAGGTTGCTGCTCTCACAGATGTCTTTCGAGTAAGCACGGATCAAAAAGGATTTTGTGCCATTGGCTCGGTTAAGAGTAATGTTGGGCATTTAGGGGTTGCAGCAGGTATGCCTGGTCTGATTAAGGTAGCATTAGCCCTTGAAAATCAGACTATTCCGCCCAGTTTAAACTTTGAGCAGCCCAACCCTAAGATTGACTTTGCTAATAGCCCATTTTATGTCAACCACACCCTCTCAGAGTGGCATGCTAATGGGACACCCCGAAGAGCTGGCGTGAGTTCCTTGGGCGTTGGTGGTACCAATGCACATATTGTTCTTGAAGAAGCACCATCACGACAACCGTCAGGTTCTTCTCGTCCCTGGCAGTTGATGGTAATATCTGCTAAAACGCAATCTGCACTGGATAAATCAACAGCTAATCTAGCGAATTATTTGAGCCAGCATCCTGATGTGAACTTAGCGGATGTTGCCTACACCCTGAGCATTGGTCGTCAAGCATTCGAGCACCGCAGAATCTTAATTTGTCAGCACCTAGATCAGGCTCAGAAACAGTTTGAATCGCTAGATCCTGAGTATGACTTGACGCAGCATCAAACGCCTCATAAGCGGCCCATAATTTTTATGTTCTCGGGACAAGGGGCTCAATATATCAATATGGCCCGTGAACTCTATCAACAAGAGTCCATCTTCCAAGAACATGTGGATACCTGTGCCACATATCTTTATCCTCTTCTGGGGCTTGACCTGCGCCATATCCTTTACCCCGATCTGGAACATGCGGAGACAGCAGCTCAAAAAATAACCCAAACAGCAATCGCTCAACCAGCACTGTTTGTTATTGAATATGCACTTGCAAAGCTTTGGATGGCTTGGGGAATCCGGCCAGCGGCCATGATTGGTCATAGCATAGGTGAATACGTTGCAGCAACGCTAGCAGGGGTATTTTCGTTGGAAGCCGCTCTGGCCATTGTGGCAAAGCGAGGGCAGTTAATGCAGGAACTTCCCCCTGGACAGATGCTAGCTATTCCACTTCCCGAGAATGATGTTATACCCCTCCTGGGAGAAGACTTAGCATTGGCCGTTGTTAATGGGCCGTCGACGTGCGTGGTATCGGGTAAAACAGAAGCCATCTCAGCTTTACAGGCTCAGTTAACATCTCAAGGCGTGAATTGTCGTCCCCTGCACACGTCCCATGGATTCCACTCGCCGATGATGGATCCTATCTTGGATAGCTTTAAGGAACAGGTTCAGAAGTTTAAGCTTCAATCACCTACAATCTCTTATATTTCAAATGTTACAGGCGATTGGATAACGGACGAAGCAGCTACTGATCCTAATTATTGGGCCTCTCACTTGAGACAAACTGTCCGGTTTAGTGATGGTTTAGACGTAATATTGCAAGAATCTGCCCATGTTTTCCTTGAAGTTGGCCCTGGGCGAACCTTAAGTACTCTGCTGAAACAGCATTCAGCTAAACGCTCTGAGCAAGTTGTTCTGACATCATTACACCATCCCAAGGAAACCCAATCTGATATCGGTTTTATATTAAATGCAGTGGGCCGATTGTGGTT
Source organism: Adonisia turfae CCMR0081 (assembly GCF_011009555.1). Lineage (GTDB taxonomy): Bacteria > Cyanobacteriota > Cyanobacteriia > Phormidesmidales > Phormidesmidaceae > Leptothoe > Leptothoe turfae. Next base: position 1,201,641 of record NZ_QXHD01000004.1, read on the forward strand.
GGCTGGTATTCAAATAGACTGGCATGGTTTTTATGCCCATGAACATCGTCACCGTTTGCCTTTACCAACCTATCCCTTTGAGCGTCAACGGTATTGGTTGGGGGCAACAGATACCTCCAGTTCTCCATTAAACCCTGACTTATCGACGCAGTCCCTGTGGCAATCGCTTCTAAAAGCAGGAGAACAACAGGCAAAAATTGGAGGAGCTGCCCTGGATGAGGCAACATACTCCAAAAATATAGTATGGATTGACCGCTTATGTCTTGCCTACATCAATTCAACCTTGAGGCAGCTAGGCACGTTTGATCGTTTAGAAACTGAGCATAATTTAGAGGATCTATGCAAACATTGTCAGATTCTGCCTCGCTACCATCAGCTAGTTAAAAGTTGGTTAAAGGCTTTAGTAAGAGTAGGACAGTTACAGCAAGAGGGAAGTTCCTTTAAGCAGTCACCTTCCTCGCCAGACGATAACAATTCTACTGATGGAGCTATTGAAACACTGCTTAAGACAGCTCAAGAATGCTGGATAGAGACACCACAGATGGTGGATTTTGTGCAGCTCTTTGGTGAAAATTTAGTCCACATCTTGGTAGGTGATCAGGAACCGCTAGAACTATTTAATCGTTTGATCTATCACAATCAAGATGTAAAAGCTACACAGAAGTCTCCCTGGGAAGATTACTACAGGAATATTATGCGATCAATTTTGGAGAAATTGACGCAGGCCCTACCATCAGACACGACCCTAAAGATTTTAGAAATTGGGGCAGGAACGGGTATTGCCACATCAGTATTGCTACCAGTGCTGCCCCATGAGCGGACTCAATATACTTTCACCGATATTGGGGGTGCGTTCTTGACACAGGCACAACAAAAATTTGCTGATTATCCGTTTATTCAGTATCAATTGCTTGATATTGAACAGTCTCCCAAGACTCAAGGGTTTCCATTGCATGAGTTCGATATCGTGATTGCCGCTAACGTCCTGCATGCTACTCAAAATATTGGTGAGACGCTGGGAAATGTGCGTTCTTTGGTAGCTCCAGGTGGATTCCTTTTACTGTGGGAGATCACTCAACCACAACTGAACTTTGAGGTAACTTGGGGGCTGTTAATGAAGCCCTTTAAAGATCAGAAAAGCGATCGCACATTGGGCAATCCATTTCTATCCAGTCAGGAATGGCAGCAAGCACTCAAAAATAACGCCTTTACTGATGTGGCCGTTTTCCCTAAGGATAGTGCATTTGGTCACAGTATTATTCTGGCAAAAGCAACTAAAACAACAGCACCATCCCTCCCATCGGCCCTTGCTACAGACAACAATCAGCTTGGTAGTCAGTCACCTAAGCAAAACCTAGAACAAAAGCCTGATGTGGCTGACTGGTTCTATCTACCTCAATGGAAGCGTTCCTTACCGCCATTTTCACTACAATCAACGTCGTACACTGATCATTCTGATTGTTGGTTAGTCTTCATTAACGAAGCTGTAGGCATGTCTATTGCTGAGCAATTACAACAACAGAAACAAACTGTCATTACGGTTCAGATTTCAGAGATATTTGGTCATCAACAAAAAGCTTTATCGGATGGTTCAGTTCGGCATAGCTACACACTTAATCCAGAGCAAAAAAGCGATTATTCCCAACTTTTTGAATCGCTACAGGAGAAAGGAATTGTCCCTAATCATATTGTCCATGGTTGGACAATTACATCCCTAAGTCAACCCCATTCGAGTCCTGATCAATTTGATCAGATTCAATCCCAGGGATTTTATAGTTTGCTTTTCCTGGTTCAAACCCTTGGCAAACAAAATTGGAGCCAGGAATTGCAATTGACAGTCCTGTCCAATAATATGCAGTCTGTCACAGAAGAGGAATCGATATATTATCCAGAAAAAACAACAATACTTGGCTTACTAAAAGTCATCCCCCAGGAATATGATTACATCCGTTGTCGTAGCATTGACATTAGTCTTACTACGACTAGTAACTGGCAATCAAAAAAGTTAATTCATCAGCTCTGTGCTGAAATCCTTGCACCTCCAGCTGAGCTAATAGTTGCTTATCGAGGTCTGCAACGATGGGTTCAGACGGTTGAACCGATAACCTTAAAAGCACGACCTACTGAAGAATTACCGCTAAAACAATCAGGCGTTTACCTAATTGTTGGTGGGCTTGGCAGCCTAGGACTAATACTGGCAGAATACCTGGCCCGTACGGTTCAGGCAAAATTAATTTTGACAGGGCGTTCGTCATTTCCCAATAGAGAACAGTGGTCAGCATGGCTCTCTTCCCATGAGGAATCTGATAAGATTAGCTGCCAGATTCGAAAAATACAGGAATTTGAGTCTTTAGGAGCAGAAATTCTAATCCTGCAGGCAGATATTTCTAATTTCGAACAAATGCAGGCTGCTTTAAGTCAAACGGAGCAGAAGTTTGGCGCACTTAATGGGGTGATTCATGCTGTTGTATTAGGTGCAGCCCAGCTCTTTAAGCCGATTCAAGATATTACTCCGGCAGACTGTAAGCTACAGTTTCAAGGCAAGATAGATGGGCTATTTATATTACAAGAGCTCCTGGGCTCTAAATCCCTTGATTTTTGTCTGCTAATTTCTTCATTAGCCTCACTTTTCGGTGGACTTGGCCATGCGGCCTACGCTGCGGCTAATCTTTTTATGGATGCCTTTGCACATCAGCATAATCAAGCGTTCCCTACGCCTTGGCTCAGTGTCAATTGGGATGGGCGAAAACCTGTTTTACCAGAAAGTAAAGCTATACCATTGGTTGAAACAAGTTCAGAGCAGACGATTCTTCCTGAAGAAGACATAAAGATTTTCCAGCATGTTTTAGCCTGGAGTCAACTTAATCAGATTATTGTCTCAACGAGGGAGCTACAACCTAGAGTTGATTATTGGACAAGATGGGAGTCGCTACGAGAAGAAGCAAATCTCATCAAAGGAAATAATGATCAATCACATCATGCAAGACCTGAACTAGAAAATGCTTATGTCCCTCCCAGACATGCGACGGAAAAGATGCTCGCAGATATATGGCAAACAATTATTGGCATTGACCTGGTAGGTATTCATGATAACTACTTTGAGTTGGGCGGAGACTCTTTAATCTCAATTCAGGTGATGGCTCAAATTCGTGAAACATTTCAAGTAGATTTACCATCGAGCAGTCTATTTGAATCCCCTACAGTTGCTGGCATGGCAAACCATATTAATAACATTCAGACGGCTAAGCAACTGCAATCTGAAACTACAGATCAAGCAGCAGACGATCGAGAAGAGATTGATTTATAAAATCGATTGAAGTCTTATCTTATACATACTCTGAAGTCAAGATTATGTAGTTAAGCATTGGTCTAGCAAAGACTCAACAATTGAATACGTAGGTTTTTCATCTTTTTAGGTACTCGGTAATTTTGAAATCTATTTTGACACATGGAACTAGCAGGCTCTAAAACCCCCCATTGGCTACAGATGATGAAATATATCATTGATCCAATTGGATTTCTAGACAAAACAGCTAAACGTCATGGAGATATCTTTACACTATCAGGCAGTTTATCGATTGCAGAGTCTAGAGCTGTCGTAGTGGTCACTCACCCAAAGGCAATTCAGCAGATTTTTACGCGACCTAAAGAGATTACGTCACCGGGTGAACTACATCAAGCCATGGCTCCATTTGTAGGAGACAATTCATTGTTCGTGGTTAATGATGTACGCCATCAACACCGACGCAAACTTTTATTGCCTCCATTTCACGGCAAACGATTGTATACCTATGGTCAATCCATCTGTGAGATCACTCGAAAAATCATCAGCAGACATCCTCCAAATCAAGGCTTTTCAATTTATTTAGCGCTACAAGAAATTTCGCTTCAAGTCATTCTAGAGACTGTTCTTGGTTTGCATCAACCAGGATTGCGTCAACGGCTAAGACAGCGCTATCTAGCTTATAAAGGATACTCTAAAAATCCTTTAGTTCCATTCTTGATAACTTTCCCTAGTCTGAGAAAAGATTTAGGGCGATGGAGTCCATGGGGGCAATTCCTATACTTAAAGCAACAGCTTGATGAGTTAATATACGATGAAATTAGAAAGTGTCGTCAGCAAAATGACTCCACTCGAACTGACATTCTGAGTTTGCTGGTTTCAGCTCGAGATGAGACAGGTGAATCGATGACAGATGATGAGTTGTGTGATGATTTGCGCTTTCTCTTTTCTGCCGGGCAAGAACCGACTGCCATCGCTATTGCCTGGGCTATGTACTGGTTGCATACGCATCCCAATATACTTGAAAAATTACGACAAGAACTAGATGGTTTGGGTGAGGATCCAGATCCAGTTGTAGTTGCTAAGTTGCCTTATCTCACAGCTGTGTGCAATGAAACAATGCGAATTTCACCAATTATTCCATTTACATCACCAAGGTTAGTTCAAACTCCTGTCGAACTAATGGGTTATCAATTAAATCCAAATACAATCCTAGACTGCTGCATCTATCTAGTTCATCAGCGTGAGGACCTATATCCAGAACCCAAAAAGTTTAGGCCAGAGCGATTTTTAGAAAGAAAATTCTCCTACTATGAATTTCTACCATTTGGCGGTGGCGAGCGTGGGTGTATCGCTCAACCATTAGCTGAATATGAAATAAAGCTGGTGTTAGCCACGCTAGTTTCTCACTATGAATGGACACTTATTAATCGACGGCCAGAGCGGTACCATGTCGCAGGAACTTTTTTGACGCCTGCTAATGGGATTCAGGTGAAGATAACCAATCTACGGCAACCTCAAAGACAAAGATCACCACAGTTTGTAGCCTGATTAGCAGCCCATAATTCGCTTAATAAAGCAGGAAGAATAGCAATGAATAATGCGCATAAAAATCAGTTTGATGTCATTATCCTGGGTTCTGGAGTAGGGGGGGCTACATTAGCCACGATATTGGCAAAACATAATTTAAATGTTTTGATGGTCGATAAAAAAAGCCATCCTAGATATGCAATTGGGGAATCACTAACAACTCACACAGAACTTCTTCTTAAATTACTCAGTCGTAACTATTCTATTCCTGAATTTGAACACTTAAGTTCATTTCAAAATATTAAGGAACATCTTTCCACCTCTGCCTGTGGACATAAGCGAATATTCGGTTTTCTATACCATAATGAAGGAGAAGAACAGTCCTCCCATGAAAGAATACAGTGGGGAACAGGCGACAGCAGTCACTTATTCCGGCAGGAAGTTGACCACTATTTGGTGAAAGCTTCTGTCAGCTATGGAGCAAAGCTATTAGAAAATATAAATGTAGTTGATTTAGAGATTAGTCAACATAGTGTCAGAATTATAGCCAAGAATGGCGAATCATTTACTGCAGACTATTTAGTTGATGCTAGTGGATACAATTCCATACTCGCTCGAAAATTTAACCTCAGAGAGTATCCTACACGCTTCAAAACCCATTCGAGAAGCCTATTTACCCATATGATTAATGTTAAGGGTACTGATGAAGCAATTCGGGAATCTAATGGAAAAAAAAGTGACATCCCTTGGAAAAGAGGAACAACGCATCATATATTCAAAGAAGGTTGGATGTGGGTCATTCCATTTGACAATCATGAGCAGTCGACTAATCCAGTGTGTAGTGTAGGCGTTAACTTTAATAGTCGCTATTTGCCTAAAAACGGTCTTGCTCCAGAGCAAGAATTTCAACAGTTTATAATGCGATTCCCATCTATCGCATCTCAATTTGAGTCGGCTCAAACTGTCCAAAGATGGACCTCTACTGATCGCATCCAATATTCGTCTAGAATTTGTGTAGGAGAAAGGTTTTATATCCTTCCACATTCATCAGGGTTTGTTGACCCGATATTTTCAGTTGGGCTATCGCAAACTTTCTTGACGATCAATCCACTTGCTGCACTAATTTTACAAGCAGTTTCCGAAAAAGACTTTTCCTCACAGAACTTTCTTTCCTTAGCAAGTTTGCAGGAGAAAATTTTCAACTATAATGACATGATCGCTCACTGTACATATATTTCATTTAGAGACTTCAATCTGATGAATGCATGGCTTCGTGTTTGGCTTATGCAACATTTAATGCCTGTTTGGAAACTTGGCTTTTCACAGATTGATCTTTTTACAAAGGGTTATAAGCCACGATCATTATCGCAGCTTACTGATATCAAGTATTTAGAAGATCTAGATACACAAATCAGTCCATGGGGAAATGGTTATGTTTCAAAAGCTATTGCCGAAATGGAAAAGGTGGAAAAAGGCTTGATTTCTCCAAATGAAGCAGCACTTAATATCATATCTACGCTGAATTCAGCCAGTTGGTTATTTAGGGCGATGGGAATAGGAGACACCTCACAGAATTATTTTGACCTGCTCAAATCCCAACGCTTTAACCTTAGTCTCTTAGCTTTCGCATTCTGGTCACAGATATTTTTAGCTAAAAGCAATAGGCCATTTGACTTTACGATTAGTGATTTCTTCAAATTTCGGCTTAACTATGCATAAAATGGTCTAATTAGAGGATTAAATCATGTATTTTCTAAAAGAAATTCCAGTTTAGTGGCATTTTCTTAACCTCTAGCTCAGTATGCTTCATTTTGATAATTTGGCAAAACATAATGCCGGGATTTTAGCATTTGGCCAGTCAAGCGCTAAAAGTTTCTTCCAAGGATTTGATATTTTGTTAATCGTAAGGAAATAGAGTCGTGAAACAATCTACAGAGGAATTCGTTTCTTACCTAAAGGATCTAGGTATACGGCTCCAGCGTAAGGGTGATTACTTGCACTGTAATGCTCCCAAAGGAACCTTGACATCGACTCTTCGTACTCAGCTAGCTGAGCGGAAAGTAGAAGTCCTAGCCTTTATGGATAAGTTTAGTGCTGTTGAAAGCATAAGTTCTGGCTCTCAATCACTACCTACGATTGTTCCCAATGAAAGCTCTCGATATCAGCCTTTTCCTCTCAATGATGTTCAGCAGGCTTACTGGCTCGGTCGTAACGATGCATTTGAGTTAAGTAATATCTCTACCCATGCTTATGCCGAAGTAGATATTATCAACTTAGATTTGAAGAGATTTGAAAATATACTAAATCGCATCATTAATCATCATGAAATGATGCGAGCAATTGTCTTGCCAGACGGAAGGCAACAGATTATAGAAGAGGTTCCTGCTTATAAGATAGAAGTTTTAGACTTAAGTGAGAGTGACCCAGATACCAGGAATTCGCATTTGATGCGAATTCGTGACCGCATGTCGCATCAAGTACTGCCCATTGATCAATATCCGCTCTTCGAATTTCGCGCTGTCAAATTAAGTAAATCGAAGACCCGTCTATATTCCAGTATTGATCTGATGATTTCTGATGCCTGGAGCTTCGATATTCTAAAGCGAGACTTCATTCAGCTAATTCATCATCCAGAAAGTTCTCTCACTCCTCTAGAGTTATCATTCCGAGACTATGTCTTAGCAGAAATTTCTCTACGGAAATCTACGCTCTATCACCGCTCACTAGCATATTGGCGAGACCGACTCCATACCTTACCTGCAGCTCCGCAACTACCGCTTGCTAAAAGTTTAGCTACAATTGACCGCCCCCGATTTGTACACTATAGTAAACGTTTTGAACCTGACACTTGGAACCGCCTCAAACGAAGGGGCTATAAAGCGAATTTAACTCCTTCCGTCGTCGTATTGGCAGCATTTGCCGAAATTCTTACCGCTTGGAGTAAAGATCCACGCTTTACAATCAATGTAACCCTATTCAAGCGGTTTCCACTACATCCTCAAGTTAATAAAATCGTAGGTGACTTCACATCGTTAGCATTGCTAGCTGTAGATAACTCTGCCCAGAGTTCCTTTGAAGTCCGAGCTCAACGGATTCAAAAGCAACTTTGGAACGATATCGATCATCGTTATGTCAGTGGTTTAGAAGTGCTGAGAGAAATAGCCAAGTTGCAAAAACGGCCTTCAGCAGCACTTATGCCGGTAGTGTATACCAGCACTTTAGGCAATGATAGTATTGATACCGAAGCATTTATGGGGAGCTTAACTCAAACAACAGATCTTCCCCCATCGCCTAGTAACGAGGAAATGGGAGAAATTGTCTACAGTCTGAGTCAAACGCCTCAGGTTTATCTAGATCACCAGGCGGTTGAAGACGACGGTGCACTTATTGTTAATTGGGATGCCATCAAGAATCTCTTTCCTCCTAATTTTTTGGATGATATGTTTGCGGCCTATTGTGAATTCCTTAGTCGCTTAGCAGACGAGGATGACCTTTGGCAAGAACCCAAACGGCAGCTGTTGCCCCCAACGCAGCTTAAACAACTAACAGATATTAATGCTACTGAGATAGCCATTCCAGAAGATGCTCTGCTCCATACCTTATTTTTTAACCAAGTAGCTTTGCATCGACAAAAAGCAGCTGTGATTACCTCTGAACGTACTTTAACCTACCAGGAACTAAGCGATCGCACCAATCAGTTAGGCCATCACCTACGACAGCTAGGCACTCGATCCAATCAGCTCATAGCAGTTGTCATGGAAAAAGGCTGGGAGCAAGTCGTCGCTGTCTTGGGTATCCACGCTTCTGGTGCCGCATATGTGCCGATCGATCCCGCACTTCCAACTGAGCGGAGGCAACATCTGTTACGGGAAGCAAACGTTCAATGGGTCATCACTCAACCAAAGCTAGATGCTTCCTTAGAATGGCCAGACAACATCAAACGTCTCTGTATAGATTACACAACAAGACCTCCTAGTTCCATAGGTCCTTTAGAACCCATACAGAAATCGTCTGATTTAGCTTATGTCATCTATACCTCTGGCTCCACTGGGAAACCCAAAGGGGTAATGATTGACCACAGAGGTGCTGTCAATACTATTTTGGATATTAACCAGCGTTTTAATGTAACATCTCAAGACCATGTATTTGCTCTTTCATCTTTAAGTTTCGACCTTTCGGTATATGACATCTTCGGCACCTTAGCTGCTGGAGGAACAATTGTCATCCCCGATGCTGATGCGACAAAAGATCCAGCTCACTGGATAAAACTAATGGCGCAACAGCAGGTAAGCATCTGGAACTCGGTACCGGCTTTAATGCAGATGCTAATGGAGTATGCAGCAGATTGTCCCGAATTATTATCTAAATCTTTGCGGCTAGTAATGTTGAGTGGAGACTGGCTGCCCTTGAACTTACCAAAACAGATTAAAGACATTTGTGAAGATATACAACTGGTTAGTTTAGGAGGTGCGACTGAGGCATCTATTTGGTCAATTCTCTACCCGATTGAACAGGTTGACCCAACGTGGAAAAGTATCCCTTACGGTCGCCCCATGGCTAACCAGAGCATGTATGTATTTAATGACGCCCTCGAGTTATGCCCTCTGTGGGTTCCTGGACAACTTTACATTGGCGGCATTGGTCTGGCTAAGGGATATTGGCAAAATGAGGAAAAGACCAATGCCAGTTTTATAATTCATCCTCAAACCAAGGAACGCTTATATAAAACAGGTGACTTGGGTCGATATCTACCGGATGGGAATATTGAATTTCTTGGGCGTGAAGATTTTCAAGTCAAAATCAAAGGTCACCGGATTGAATTGGGAGAGATTGAGACAAATTTACAACAACATACGGCTGTTAAAGAAGCGTTAGTCGCGGCAGTTGGAGAATCGAGAGAGGATAAACAATTAGTAGCCTATGTAGTTCCAGAATCAGATAAAAGACCTAATCTCTTTGAAGTAGAAAGCAAAAACCCCTCAGATTCTCATAAATTATGGGAATCTTTAGTACAAGCAGGTCTCCAAAAAGCTCAGCATGATCTTTGGCATGTAGATGCGAAAATATTTTCGCATCTATGGAAGTATCAAGACCATTTATATGCCATCTCAGTATGCAGGGCACTAAGAAAGCTAGGCGCTTATAATTCAGCTGGAGAGAAATATAGTTTAGATGATTTGATATCCAAGTGTCAGATTGCGCCCCGCTACCGTAGATGGGTACTTAGAGCTTTGAATGTATTGATTGCGGAAGGATGGATACAACAACAAGGTGAGGTCTACGAAAGTATCATTGGCTTACCAACACTTGTTTCTGAAGAGTTATCACCAGAAGTTCAGTCAGAACTATCTCAAAGCAATGAGTTTACAAAAGTATGGGTTGATTTCCTCGATATCAGTGCAGCTGAGATCTTACCAAACATTCTCACCGAAAAAATACACTCTGGAGAATTATATGCTAATGAAAAACTTGCCGTGGATGGCTATCAGAAAAGATTTGCCTACTGTCATGCCATAGCTAGCGAACTAGCTAAAGTTTTGGTGCAAAATCTAGGACCGCAAAAGCAACTACGTATATTAGAAGTTGGTGCAGGTTACGGTTCCTGTACGTTACATTTACTGCCGCTTCTGCCTCCAGATCAAACCACCTACGTTTTCACAGACATCTCTAACTTTTTTCTCCAGAGAGCCAAAGAAAGTTTTGCTGATTACCCCTTCATTAGCTACGGCCTGTTAGACTTGGAGAAAGATCCTCATATTCAGGGGTATGAATCTAATAGTTTTGATGTCGTTATCGCAGCAAGTGTTCTACATACTACCCGTGATTTAGAGAAAACGTTGCAGCATGTTCGTTCTCTGCTGGCTCCCAATGGATTGCTTCTATTAATAGAAGAAACTAAGTTTCACCGGTCATTTGATCTACATTTGGGACTTCAGCAAGGGTTTGATGTATTCGAGGATGAGAAATTACGTACAAAGCATGCTCTTTTGTCTAGAGAACAGTGGCAGACGTTATTCGCCGCTAACGAATTTGAAGAAAGTGTAGTTTTGAATCAACCTGGTTGTGTGGCTGATTTTATAGGACTTGATGTTCTAATGTCTAGAGGTCCATCTTCAGTAAGGCGGTTTAAGTCTGTTGAGTTGCGCAACTTCCTACAAGAAAAGTTGCCCAATTACATGCTCCCTTCTGCGTTTATATTACTGGATAAGTTTCCTTTAACTCCTAATGGTAAATTAGACCGTTCTGCCCTACCTAACATTCAAGGTAGAGGGCGGTGTCCACAGTTAAGAACAGATTATGTATCACCCCGAACCAAGAATGAGAAACTCATTGTTGCTATTTGGCAAGAAATTCTCCAAGTAGACAAGATAGGGATTTATGATAATTTCTTTGAGTTAGGTGGAGACTCTTTGCTTGCCACACGAATTATTGCTCAGATGCGCAAAGCGTTTGAGCTGGAGTTACCCTTAGTCATCATTTATGAGTCACCTACTGTGGCTGGCATCTCGGAAAAAATTGAGAATGTGACTTCTGCTACTACATTAGGTAGCCATTAAGGAGAGCGAAGAATCTACAGTAAAAGATTCAAAATGTTTGACGAGATAAAGACTTACAGACTTTGTTAACCTTTAGTAGTCTAGTGTTTTTAATTATGCATAGTTGATGAGATAGACAACCATAATGCTCGTTCCTAAAAATTCCTGGGTAACTTGTCCCAACCCTAATACTTTGGCTAGTTTACGACTATTTTGCTTTCCCTACGCTGGCGGTAGCGCTTTGAGCTTTCGTAACTGGTCAGAGCAGTTGCCTACCACGATAGAAGTCTGCCCCATTGAACTACCTGGAAGAGGGATGAGGATAAAGGAGACTCCCTTTACTCAAATGTCCCTTCTAGTTAAAGAGCTTGTACAGTCTCTGCTTCCCTATCTTGATAAACCCTTTGTCTTTCTTGGGCATAGTCTGGGCGCGCTGGTTTGCTTTGAACTAACCCGTTGCCTTCGCAAAATCGGTGCTTACACTCCGACGCATTTGTTTGTTTCTGGTCACTGCGCCCCTCAATTGCCCTTCTCAGTTCCTCCTATTCATACATTACCGGATGCTGAATTTATAGAGAACTTGCGTCGTCTACATGGAACACCAGAAGCAGCACTTGTTAATAAAGAGTTAATGCAATTACTCTTACCAGCTCTCAGATCAGATTTTGCGGTTTTTACAACCTACACTTATCAGCCAGAATTTCCGTTAAAGTGTCCAATAACAGCTTTTGGTGGTTTGCAAGATCCAGTTATGAGCTGTGAGATGCTGGAAGCATGGAAAAAGCAAACCAGTGCAGCTTTTTCCATGCAAATGATTCCAGGCGATCACTTTTTCATTCATACTGCGCAATCACTTCTGTTACAGTTTCTAACTCAAAGCTTAAACAGCATTACTGACCAAATGTCTTGCATATAAATGAGAGGCTCAATCGGTGTTTCAGGGAGCTAGACAAGGGGTATGACCTCGCCAGGATGTAATTTTCAGTAACGATAGACTAAGGTAATGCCATTGTCGTCGGAGCGCGCAGCATGCCAGCATCTATTGTCAGTAGCGATGCTAATAGTGTCACGATACAGGTAACCATCCCCTTTAGCAGTTCGATGTTAACCAGTGAGGATGAGATTCAAGAGGTGTTGAATATAGCGGGTCAACTGGCGACAGAAAAGGCACTTGAACAATACGATAGCGATGGTAGCCCCCTCGACTACGCAGGCCAGCACTGGACCAGCAAAGGTAAAGAGACAAAAGTCTACCAAAGCGTCGTGCCATCTGCCATCAAAAATCGAGGAATCGACAAAACGCTTTAATTTCAAGGTTCATGATAGCTTACATTCAGCAGATTATTTTTAGTCGTATTTTTAGTGTAACCAATATAAAGGGGATTAGTTTGGGTAGAATTTCTACCATCGGGCGATGCCCACGCTAGATTGGGTGTTTCGCTCTGCGGGTTGTTTCAAAGAATGGGAGTTGCCAATGGCTCGTGATATTCCTGAGCCCACCTTTATTGAGTTTGGGCAGGTAACACAGGCACCGGCTAAGCCCCCTCGGGATTTAGCGGAAACTCAGGTCAGTCAGCTATTTGAGGCCCTGGCCTACCGGGGTGATTCTGAAGTGCGCGACCGGGCAATTCTCCAGGTGCTCAGTCATGGATTACGGGCTAGGGAAGTGTGCGGTCTGGATATCAGCGATTACGACGGACAGCGGTTGAGGGTCCGTGAAGCCAAGTGGGGCAGCGATGGCCTAGTCCCCTTGAAGCCGGATGCGGTTGCCGCCTTGGATAGCTATCTGGGGTGGTTGGTACGGAATGGGTTTGCCGTTAGTCAGGAGGCTTCCCTGTTTATCAGTTTGTCGAACAACAGCCGGGGACAGCGCTTGGGCTATAGCGGTATCTATGAGCTGGTCAAGGATTTGGCGCAAGCCAGTGAGTTAGACGACATTCACCCTCACCGCATGAGACATACCTTTGCCACCTCTCTCGTAGCTGCTGGCATGAATCCCTTGTTGGCTAAGCGAGCGGTTCGCATTCGCTCTGACAAGATCTTTGCCAGGTATAGTGACCGGGCTTTGGATATCAAAATGGAAGAGGCCTTTGAAGATCTCTATGGCACACCAAAAGAGTCATGATCTGTTGATTTTTCAAACTCACGTTGTGGACATGTCTACAACGTGAAACTCCCACATGGCAAGGATTCTGGGCGGAATGCTAGAGATATGGATATTTATCGGACATAGACTTTTGGCACTCTAGGCCTTGATCGAGAATAGGGTATTTCAGAGTATGGAGTTGTTCAAATAACCGGAGAGATTGACGGATGGATTCGGTGTACCTAACTGATTCAGATCGCTAATTGCCTCATATTGCAGCTTCGATTAAATAGCTGCAGGATTCAAATTATCTGATTTTAGATATCAACATCACTACAGATAGAATCCGAAACCGTTGATGAGCAAGGTATTGAAACAAACTATAGCGTTTCTATAGTGCGCGTTGTTCAGTTACTAATTACACCTCAGCGCAGCTTTCCTTCAGCGACTAGTCTGAGTTGTAGATCTACACACTGGGGCTAAGGTTATTTAGACGCTCGGTATTTTCAATTACTTGAGGTGTTAGGCGTTCCGTCATTTGTAGCAGCCGCGCAATGGTTGCTTCATTCTGGGCCTGACGTTCGATTAGAGTTGAGATCGCAGCCGTATTTGCCTCTTGCTGCTCAGCAATACGCTCTAATATCGCTTGTAGCTCTTCACTCATTGAATTGCTTGTCATAACCGACTGGACACAAGTATATAACCACCCTCTGAGTTTCTATCCTCCTGCAGCAATCTGTATAACAGCATCACAGCAATAAGGAAATTGTAAGTAAACTATCAGTAAAATTTGCTTAAATCATTACCAGGGCAAACGCCAACGGGTTCGTTTCGCCTCTTGTCGAACCAGACCAACAATCGCGTCATTAACTTCCTCTTGGTCCTCACCACCAATGGTCCCGATCATACGTTCAAGTTCGTGAGCTGTTATCGACTCGTTAACCATGTAGGCTTCCTGCGCTGGCTGGGGCAATGAACTTCGGTCGTTACGCTTACCACCAGTTTCTCGATAGAGTTCGTCTACGTCACAATCAAATAGTTCCTGGGTTTGTGCGATCGCACTGTCACGATAAACATCGCCTGCGCCTCCATTGTCTTTGATGGCCTTGTTAAAGCGACGGTTAACAATGGCCCCATCAACCCGGTGACGCTTAGGCGTTAGCGCCTGCGAGTTGCCCGATAGATCCAACTGGGACGCCTGTTCCTCGTAATTGTTTTTCTCTTCCTTCCAGAAGTTCAAAAAACCCATTATTTCGTGCTTCCTGTTGTTCGTCAGCAGTAAAATCGGTCGATGTGAAAATCTGTTCAAGGCCCGCTTTGATGATGTCCAGACCGTCTTCGTACATCAAAAACTCGTCCAGGATTTCATTACGGTACTCGTAATCCCATCGGTCTTGAGTGAAATTGAACCCATGAACGATAAGTGTCCAGGGGTCTAAAGTGCCTTTGTAGTGCAAAGCTGCCTCAAACCGGGCTAAAGCTGCTATCCAGGTCTTTTTATAGCGTCTATCCCCAAACAACTTAACCTCTCTCACATAGTCATCTAATGACCCTGTGAGCTTGCCCTTAAAGCTATTGAGTTTGGACCAACTTTTCCAAACCCGTTTTTTAAGCTGCTGCATTTTCATGGGTTCACCTGTGTTTACGGACGTAAATACATCTGAACTATGGTAATGATACCGTTGCTAACTAGTGCTGTCTACTAGATGTTAAGCGACCTTTCAGAACATATACAGCCAGAAAATTTTACCCTGGTCTCTGCCTGGTTGCTGTCTACTGACTATCGCTAATGCTGTAACCAGTCGCATTGCCAGTACTATCGTAATAAATGGCAACCCATTGATGTCCAGAAATACTGTAGTAAACCGAACCTGACTTTCTTCAGAAAATAAGTGCTTGTGCCTCACTTAGAAACGTCAAGTCACAGGACCGCAAAGCACGGGATGGGCGTAATCCGAAAACGGTTGAAGTGATCAAGATTCCGGCAACGACGATTCCTGCCTTTTCTGCAGGTAAGGGCTTTAAGGATCGGGTGAAAAACGCATAGCTTGGTTAAGACCTAACGATTCATTACTGTGGGTGCTCAATGGGACATCCATCTTTCAGACTTAGTTCTAGCTAAATAGTTTTAATAGATAACTAGAATAAAGCTATGGCTCGAAAGTACTGTCCATTTAGGTTCTTCTGTGAAACTGTTACTCAAACACCGGGATTGGTAGCATCTCAATGTCCCAACTTAGGGGCATGCTCAGAGCTAGCCAAATTGGATGGGGAATGAGGTGGCAGCAAGAAATGTGGGGGATTATGACAATCGGTCTATCTCGATTCAGGGGGCGAAGTGGGGGAGTGATGGCGTTGTGCCGTTATCGGCCCAGGCGTGTGATGCATTGGATCGTTATTTGGGTTGATGTCTCAACCAGGGGTTTGATACTAGCCTGGAGGCTCCTTTGTTTGTAAGTCTCTCAAATCGGAACCGGGGACAGCGGATGGGATACAAAGGGGTATACAACTGCATCAAGGATTTGGCTGAGTTAGCAGAACTGGACGAGAAAATTCATCCGCACCAGCTGCGTCATACATTTGGGACTCAGCTAATTCTGGAGGGAATGAATCCTGAGTTTGTGCGCAGGCTGATGCGAATTAAGTCAATGAATGTGTTTGGGCGCTATACCAAACGGGCTTTGGAACTGAAGGCGAAAGAGAGTTTTTATGATACGCTCCAGGCATCGGAGTCTGGGTTGTTTGGTAAAAGGTAATCTTGTTTTTGGAGAGAGTGGCTGGTTCATAGTGCCTGACCTCCGATATCAGGCACAAGGTAGCGTAAGCGTTTCTTTCGACTCCGCTCAAGGAGCACTTACGGCATCAATATCACAGCTAAAAATCTATTGAAAATTCTGGAATTCTCAAATTTAACAATTCCATTTAAGAATTCTGAGAATTTTCAGTCAGATTGAGTTATGATGTGCGCGCACGCTTTGAAACTTCGCCACACCAAAGATGCTGAAAAAAGTTATTTCAATCATGTCGAATAGTGGTGGCGTTGGTAAGACCACACTGACGGTTAACCTGGCTTACCAGCTCGCCCGCAAAGGAAAAAAGGTTGCAATGTTTGGTTGTGACCCCAATGGTTCGTTGACTCTTTTCTGTGGATTGGATGATCCTCCGCAGGAGAAAACAATGGATTGGGTGTTGCGGCCTGACTTTAAAGGGGACTATCCTCTGTTTCCGGTTTGGAGGGATCGTATCGAGGGGATCGAGGCTTGTCTGGGGGGACTACCACTCACTGAAACGACACAGCGACTCGTTTTAGATAAGCGGGGGGCTTACTTATTGGCAGATGCATTGGAAGATCATCCGCTTCCCCACGATGTGCTAATTATTGATTGCCCTGGCACGATTGAGCAGCTACATATCGCAGCTCTGTCGGCAAGTACAGATGTGATTATCACACTGAAGCCAGAGGACAAGGATATGGATGCGATGGCTAAATTGCTGGAGTGGATTAGCCTGACTCGCACTGAGTTACGTCTAAAGCCTGCGCCTAAGGTGTTTGGAGTGGTGCCAAATGGGGCCAAGAACCGGGCAATGCATCGAGATAATTTAGGTCTGTCAGATATTGAAGGATTACCTGATATTATGCGGCACATGCAAATTCCGATGTTTCCGACGATTAAGGACAATGCCTATATTGCCAATGCCGCGGCTGCCGGGTTGCCATTGGGTATCTACAGAGCAGGGGATCCCAACAACAAGCTTTACGAAAAAATTGCCGTTGAAGTCATTAAGGAGATGGATTAGCGATGGCTCGCATCAGTAAACGACCCATGGCGACCATGTTTAGTGGTGCCTTAAATGCTCAAGAGGGTGAGACGATTGCCCAGCTGAAGGAAGAAATTGAAAGTTTGAAGTCACTTTCTGGGCAGTCATTTAGATTACCGGTTGCTGATATTCAACCGCTCCAGCTCCCAGGGAGGTTAAAGCAGCCTCGACTTTATTTTGATCCGCAAAAGATGGAGCGGCTTAAGGAGTCGATTGCGAAGCATGGTGTGCTGGAACCAATTTTGGTCAGGCCTGGTGCTAGGGGTAAATATGAAATCATCAGTGGTGAGCGGCGCTGGCGCAGTTGCTGTGCGTTAGAGATGGAATCGGTCCCGGCTATTGTGCGGGATATGCCAAATGCGATGGCATTGGAAGCCGCACTGATCGCCCACTTGCTGAATGAAGAAATTACGGCAATTGAGCAGACGGAAAGTATTTTAAGTTTACTGTCATTGCACCTGGATATCCCGATTGAAGATGTAAAGGCAGGCCTTTATCGGGTCAAGAATTCACGTTCCCGAGGCGCTGAGAATTCTAGAATTTTCAGCGCGGATGAGCTGAAACTAATCGCTGAAATCCTTGGTGAGTTTGGGATGAAGCTTTCCAGTTTTGTTTCTAATCGGTTACCGATGTTGAATTTGGCCCCTAAGATTTTAGAGGCAGTACGAGAGGGGAAGTTATCACCTACGAATGCAGTGCTTTTGAATCGTCAGAAGCCTGAGTTACATGGTGAGCTGGTTGAAAAAGCAGTGGGTTTGACTAAGCAAGATGTAATGGCTTTGGTGAAAGAACTTGAAAAGGAACAGCCAGCGAATAGTTCACCGGTATCATTATCTATTTCTGATCAGATCTTTGATCGTTTTAAGTCTGTACGCAAAAAGAAATCACTACTTGAATCAGCAGAGGTACAGAAGCGTCTAACGAAAATCAATAAGCTCTTACAAGAGATCGAAAAATTGAGTGTCTAAGAATTCCAGAATTTTCAGATAATCTAGCTAAGCAAATTTAGCAGAAGCCGAAGTATACGAAGCAAAAGCACCTTGGTCTCATGGGGGTACTTAACCCAATGCCTAAAGTTGTGCTTGAAACGGTATCAGAGCAGAGAGTTTAAAGGGTTAACGATTTATTGAACGTTATCATAGTTTTTTGCGTCGGTGTTTCCGCTGGTCTAAGTAGGTGGGGTAGGGAAACTTAGGAAAGAAGAAATGTGAGTAGTGTCCTTCAAAAAACTCAGGAGCAAATAATGGAATTGCCGCAGACACCACAGCATAAAAGACAGTCGAAAACTCCAGAAGCCAGCATACTACCTCAGTCATCTTCACGACGAGATATGTTGAAATTTTTAGGATTTGCTGTAGTGGGAAGTGGAACCACTTTAGGTAGTCAGCTACTCTTACAAGGCTGCAACACAACAAAAACAGAAGACCTTGCACCAGACATTTCAACAGAAACAACAAGCAATTCTCTAACCCAGGAAACAGGAACCCAGACCACCGCTAACACCCCAACAGGTGAACCCTTACAACGATTTGACTTTGAATCAGTCAAGGTCGATGCCAAGGGGCAGATCATCCAAAGGCCCTCAGGCTCAGTGGAATATTTTGATGAACCGTTTCTGTTGGGCAAACTGGGGAATGCTCTGCCGCTACGGATGGTGAAGATACCAGCAGGCAGCTTTACAATTGGATCACCAGAAACTGAAGAAGGCAGAGACGACGACGAAGGGCCACAAAAACAGGTAACAATATCGAGTTTTTACATGGGAATGTTTGTTATCACCCAGCGGCAGTATCAAGAGATCATGGGAGAGAACCCTTCACGCTTTACCCAAGATGGAGATAATCGTCCTGTAGAGAAAGTTTCCTGGAACTCCGCAGATACTTTTTGTCAGCGCTTGAGTGAACAGACAGGTCGCACTTATCGCTTACCTAGCGAAGCCGAGTGGGAGTACGCCTGCCGGGCAGGAACAACTACTCCGTTTTGTTTCGGAGAAACGATTACGACTGAAATCGCTAATTATTATGGAGAAGATACTGCTGCCAAGGGTACTTATGGTGCAGGCCCCAAAGGGGCGTATAGAGAATCAACTGTCCATGTAAATTTCTCTTCGCCCAACGCTTTCGGTTTGTTTAACATGCATGGCAATGTATGGGAATGGTGTGCTGAAGACTATCACAATAGCTACAACAATCTTCCATTAGATGGAAGCATCAGGTCTTCTACTGATAGCTACTCAGATGCTTTTAAGGTACTGAGGGGTGGATCGTGGCACTACTCGCCGAGCTACAGTCGCTCGGCAAGCCGTCTCCACGATATACGTCCATACCGTTCTGACAACGTCTTCGGCTGTCGGGTGGTCTGCATGCCCTCCACATAAGAGAGTAAATAGCTTGCTCGGATCATACCGAAGGTTCCTCTGAGCCTACACACTTTATTTCTCTTCCCCAATACTTTTCCCCAACTCCACATACTGCCAATGCCAAGGCTCCCTATCCCCCTACGAGTTCTCCTTCAGACACGACAGCTCAAACACCCCTCAATCCAGGTATCCTTACACCTGCGATCGCAAAAAGCAGCACTCCCCTTATCAAAATTCTCAGGCTGCAAGACATCATCATCATCCATCCACGCTCATTATCCATCCACGCATTTAAAGTGTCCGCGTCTGGCTCTGAATTTTACCTCCAGCAGCTTCATAGCATCCAAGGTCTGGCACTACCCCATAGATTAACGCGCCCCTAGTCGCCCGAATCACTAAAATTCACCCCCGTCGCCGTCGCACCCACATAACGCTATGTACGATGCCTGTTCTATAACCGTTCGCTCAACGGTCAAACTAGATATATCATTCATGGTGAAATCCTTACTTTGCAAGGGTTATAGCTTCGTTTGTCCGCCGTTCAATTTAGTTCGACGAGTGTTCGAAGATGAGACCTTTGAACGGTATGGATACCAATTTACCTGCGAGGGTAAGGATGATACCGAATCTATCTGGAGCGTAGAAAAACTTTAGACAGAGGGTCAGAAATCAAAAGAAACGGCTGCTATGACGAAAGAACCCAGTAATTGATAACGTGATCTTCGCTACTTATTAGAAGAAGCACTAATCTTCTCTGCATTAATTTGAAACTGAATCAACGCATTTTTACGTTTACCAGGAAGTTCTTGAGCCCCCATCAAATACCCCCCACTCCGCAGTTCCTCAACCGTACGCCAAAATAACTGATTGTTACGAGACGAATTGCTACCCAACAGATCAAGATTTTTGAACAGATAGCGCTTAGAAATTGTCAAAAACTGACCATCTTCCGGAGAGTCCCACTTTAACCGACTAGCAAGATAGAGCAACAACTTGGTTTTGTAATTATGTTTTGCACTTCCACCCAAACGCTGAGTCATGTCGAGATTATTCGCAAAGAGAACATAGTCTCCTGTACGGGCTGGCCCTTCAAAAAATTCCAAAGACACCGTATAAGCATCCGCTAACTCATAGGTATAGTCTGCAGCCTTATCCAGATCAAAGTCACGCGGCACATTGTCCACTTCAAACTCTTTGATCCGCAGAACATTTTTGATCGTAACCTTAGCACCCAGGCTATCTCCTTTAGGCAGAGACTGAGCAAACACTAACTCCGTACGATGCAATGCCATCAAATCACAGTGGAGCTGGGACCGCAGCTTAGCCGGAAAACCGCCATCCTTAGTACGCTTATAGCCCATAGCTTCTAATAAATCATTAGAGCGAAAGCTGACACCAGGACGATTACCTTCTTGGGCCGCAGCTCTATAAAGATAAAGCACAATTGAAACCTGACGTGGGTTGAGAAATGTCAGCAGTGCAGCAATCAACCGCTGCATTCGTCGGTCTTGGATTTTCTCTAACCCCTTAATTCCTTCCCCGAGATACGCCTCGAGATCTAAACTGTCATATTGCTCCTTAAGCTCTTCCCATTCCTCTCCAGATAGGTCTTCGATAGGAATTCGGCGAGTGACAGCAACTTCACTAGCTTCATCTGGATCTGCATCAACCCGCATCTCCAGGTAATAGTTTTCACCATCTGTTCGTAACGTTGGCAAGTTGACATCTGGATTTCTCAATGAGGCTCCGGCTCGCGGAAGAACCCGTAAGAGCTGCCCATCGACTGGAAACGTCGTATCTTTTGCAGCATCCTTAGTTGTCGACAAGACCGCCACCGTGGGAAACATCAGCCACATGATAAAGGGCTTTTCCCAGTTCTTAAACCCTATAACTTTCGCGTATGTTTTTTGAATAAAACCCCATAACTTTCGCGTATGGATTTGCCTATCCCTTTGCCGTATGTGAGGCACCAGAGCCTATAACTTTGGCGTATGGATTTGCCTATCTCTTTGCCGTATGTGAGGCATCAGAGCCTATAACTTTCGCGTATGGATTTGCCTATCCCTTTGCCGTATGTGAGGCACCAGAGCCTATAACTTTCGCGTATGGATTTGCCTATCCCTTTGCCGTATACCGTTAAGTACAGTTCAACTGAAACAATTAATTCAAAGTATTTCTCAAATAGGGCCTATAACTTTGGCGTATGGATTTGCCTGTAACTTTACCGTAGGCAATACATTAAAGCCTATAACTTTCGCGTATGGATTTGCCTGTAACTTTACCGTAGGCAATACATTGAAGCCTATAACTTTCGCGTATGGATTTGCCTGTAACTTTACCGTAAATAATGTGCCAGCACTTGTGACTTTCGCGTATCAATTTACCTGTGACTTTCGCGTATCAAAGCCCTATAACTTTGCCGTACTAGGCATTTCCAGCTCTTGAGAACAGCACAGACTAGTGTTAACCTCTCAGGTGCCTGGAAACAGATGAACTACTCAACTGGAAGCAGGTAAACAGCAAAAGCACCCGCCCTTCGCTTTCTTGCCGGTCTGCTAAGAGCTTGGTGCTATCAACAGTCCCCACAAAGTGGGTTTGTTTTGCATGCCTATCGATCCTAGCAACTCTGGTATTGATTTACCAGGGCTGACAATTTGTAGTGGGTTAAATAGGAAAGGAGGTGCACTATCGTAGCCGCCTCTCTAAGTTTTAGCTATGTTCCAGAAAATAATGAGTTTTTGGAACTCTTTCCCCATCGTCACGATTACATCTACGCGCGGCATCCATTACCAGGTAAACGCCCTCAATGGCAAACGGAAAGTCGGCATCCATTATCAGACCGACTGATTGAACAGGGTACTTATTTATATGGTGTGCGGTTTGGGAAGGAAACCCAGTACGCCATGCTCGATATTGATATTGGCAGCGCATACCATCCCCAGCGAGATCCCATTGCCTTTCAAAAACTGACCGAGGCATTGGAACCCTTAGGTCTGGTATCAGCAATCACCTGCACCTCATCCGATAGCCAGGGCCTGCACCTCTATTTTCCATTTTCAGAAACGCTAACAGCCTGGGAAGTAGGCAGTGGCATCACATTAGTTTTGGAAAGTCAGGGATTTAAGGTCACACCTGGTCAGCTTGAAGTCTTTCCCAATGCCCGACTGTACACCATCGAAAGTACACCGAACTTATTTAACGCCCACCGGCTACCACTACAGCGTGGGTCGTATTTACTCAATGATGATCTAGACCCGATCTGGACTGACCAAACTACCTTTGTCGATCAATGGAGACAATGCCAGGGACGCAACAACCTGAGCAATGAGACACTACAGCAAATCATTCGACAGAAGAAACGGCGCAGTTATCGTCTGTCGAACAAGGCCGACAAATTCCTAAACGATCTCAATGCTGAAATTGAGCAGGGTTGGACTGACCATGGGCAAACAAATCGATTGCTGGGTCGGATCACCATGCGCACCTATGTGTTTCACCATGTGATATACGGCGGTGAAACGCTACACGGTAACAGTCTAATCAAAGAAGTTCTAACGATAGCTAAAGCTTTGCCTGGCTATGAGCTGTGGTGTCGTCATCAGCATGAAATCGAAGACCGTGTTTCTGAGTGGGTCAGCTGTATCGAGAAAAGTCATTACTTTCACTATGGAGAACAGTTTGGAAAATACAAATCTAAAAAGGAGAAACCAGACTCTGAAAACACTGAACCCAGCTGGAATCAACGGCAGAGCCAAAAGACCAAAGGCAAAATCCAAGCCGCACTAAAAGAACTCTCAGATAAAAATGAACTGCCAGAACAGGCAACTGCCAGGTTTAATGCCCTTAAGAAATTTGGTATTGGCGGAGGTTCTTTATATCGATATAAAGAACTCTGGCATCCACACTGGAAATTACAGGAAAAATGCTCACATACACCGCAACTTAAGAATGAAAATGAATCTGAACAGTTTGGCCATACTAACGCACCAAACTGTCACAGCTCTACAAGCTTATTACAAGGTATAGATGGTAATAGCAGTGAAATCAATGGCTCTAGCGATCTGAAATCTGTTGCATCTCAGCCAGAGGGTGGTAATCCTCATCGAGAGGAGATTCAGCGCATCCGAGAGAGGTTGTCAAAGGCTCAGATCGTTGTCGATTTACAGGCAGCGCAGGAGGTTGTAGAGGCTGAGGAGATACTGGCCCAGGAGTCTAGAGTAGCCCATCTACAGCAGATGGCTTACTGGTTGACGTTGGATGACCCGATTTTGATGGCGGAGGCCCTGGCATGGTTAAGGCAACAGCCGCCTGAGCTATGTGCTGAGTTATTAGATACAGAGCTGTCAGAGGCGCAGCAGCGGTTGTTAGAGACGGTTGTGGAGATAGTGGAGCAGTTGCAACGGCTGGATTGGGGGCCGAGCAGGATAGGGGAGGAGTTACGATCTCAATTTTCAATACCCTCGCTAGCCCATCTCACGGCTGAACAAAGACAACAGTGGTTATCTTATTTGCATGGCTCCGCCGGAGAGGCTCCGCCCTAGCGGAGCCATGCCCTTCGGGCTATACGTACCCTGACACCGGATAAAGGGATGGGCTTATTGCGATCGCGAATTCTAAAAGATGCGGCTAAGGGGCAAGCTTCGTTACAAAAATTGTCTTTCTCTAAGATAACCATCTTAGCTTGGTACAAGCTGTCCTACTCCAGAGACTTGATAGTTGGGTCGGTAAGCAAAACGAGGGAGATCTTCTGGATGCGTGACACCGCTAAACACTAACACCGTTTCAATCTCTGACTCAATACCCGCAATAATATCTGTATCCATACGATCTCCAATGATTACGGTATCCTCCGGACGTGCTCCTAACTTTTTGAGGCCGTTTCGCATCATTAACGGGTTGGGTTTACCTACACAGTAAGCCTTAACTCCCGTTGTCAGTTCAATAGGAGATAGCAAAGCTCCTGTTGCTGGGATGATTCCTTTCTCTGACGGGGCGGTAACATCTGGGTTAGTCCCAATCAACTTCGCTCCCTTCTGTACCAAAAAGCAGGCATGTTCTAGCTTTTCGTAGCTATAGCTGCGAGTATCACCCACTACCACATAATCTGGAGCTGTATCGTTGATGGAAAACCCCGCCTCATATAGGGCGTTGATTAGCCCTGGTTCTCCCACGACAAAAGCGCTGCCACCGGGCTTCTGCTGAGCTATGAAGGCAGCGGTAGCTAGGGCACTAGTGTAGAAGTTGTTGGTTGACACTTCAATACCCAATCGGCTGAGCTTCTCTTTTAACTCACGAGGTGATCGTTCGCTACTATTGGTCAAAAATAAAAAAGCTTTGTCGTTCTGGTGTAGCCAATCGACAAACTCAGATACTCCCGGTAGTAGCCGATTGCCATGGTAAATGACGCCGTCCATATCGCAAATGAAGGCTTTTTTATCCCGAAGAGGTGTGAGATTGAGAGGTTCAGTCGACATGGCTATTGGCATCTAAGTGGAACACTTTGCATTCTAGAGCTCTGCCGAAAAAAAGGCAGTGTCACCTTGAGGTTGATTAGCGTACTTATGGAAAAATCCGTTCACCCATCGCATTCTCTTGGCCCATAATTGGCCAGGAGAATGCGCATTGGATTGGTTTAGGGGCTGCAGTAGTCTTGGATAATTCGGCTAGCAACACTCCACAGACACAGGAGAAGCCTACGGAATTGAAAGGCAGTTAATTTATTGGGTTGACGTTGCGATCTCCACCATCTCTACCACTCCATCAACCCCGGATCAAAATCACTACTATCCACCGCCTCTGCTGGACTACCCACATCGTCCACATCCTACATCCATGCCTCAAACCGGGCCAACTGACTCAGCGCAATATGGTACGGCAATGGCCGAAAATACTTCAGCCTGCCAGTCGCATTCCGCGATTTAGGTAACGGGTCTGCCCCTTGGCTAGCTATTTACGGTCTTGGTCGGCGCATCAGCTCTTAACCTACGATTGAACAGCCCGATTCTACAAGTATAAAATCACCACTGCTTGCAGTGTCATCAACCACAATATCCTAGAGACCCAACTCACTGACTAGTAACAAAAACTAACAACATTAACGTTTATGTCAGAAAAGAGACATTGATCCACTCAAGCAATATGCTGAATACATGAGCTGAAAAGTTCGTAATCACAACAAAGGAGGTCAACAATCGATATCTCAACAGAATCGTTTGACGGCTCAATACCAGCATCCAAACAGGTCACTGATATTTCTTCTTACTTGCACTAGAGAGCATTGTTTTTAGTCAAGATTACTCTTCTAACAACAACTCTTGAGCGTCTTATCTAATGTAGAAGAGTTCCTCAGATAGATCGTTCTGGGTGCTGTTGTGCTTTAAAACGCCCCTAGACCAGAAGTATCCTTCCTTCCGCTTTGCCTGATGAATAGCGGCGTCATCGGCGGTGATTCAATAGGTGACTCGGGTGGGTGTCGCCCCTGTTTTCGGGCGTTCTGATTGGTCATAGTAGGGCTGTTCGACCACGTCTAACTGCCTCAATCGGTGATAGGGACAGCGGCTGGCTGCAGCAGATAGCGCTAACGGAACACGGGTAATCCAACGCAGTGCCCCTAAGCCTGATCTTTGAACCTAACCTGCGGAATGTACGTTGCTGCACTAGCTTGCTTATATTTATACAAGCAACATGCTCTAAATGCCTGTCAACCATTTTCGCTGGAGACTTTCTAATGTCTCACCATAGATAAAATGTTTAAAGGTTTTACTCATTTCATCTGGAGAAATATAACCATCTTGGTCTAAGTCTAAAGACTCAAAGGTCTTTTCTGCAATACCTTCATCTGTTTTGTATAGGTAATAAAATGCTTTGAGTTCTTCTAGACAAATTTTCCCATCGGCATTAACATCTAGAAATTTGGTAAATGCAGTTGCCAGGTCAAAATCTAAATCCTTAACCATAAACTCAATCCATTCATCTAGACTGACTTTACCATCCCCATTGATATCCATCAGTTGCTGCACGGTGTTCCCCAGTCCGGACCAAAAAGATAACGCTGTTTTATATTCTTTTGAGTCATCTTTCCATCTCCAAACCTGAGCTGATGCATTGACCATTTGCTGGAAGTCGTGGGCCTCAATTTCTCCATTTTGATCATAGTCAAGAATATCAAAAAGTTGTTGTAGATTTTGCTGTCGCTGTTGCATACAAGAGACGGAAACCCTGGACTGCATAATTATACGAACACTCAATAGGCTAACCACAATAATAAGAATTGGGCCAACCCAAAAAGGCCATGAGGTTCCC
>NZ_QXHD01000004.1:1228565-1234520 GCF_011009555.1 Adonisia turfae CCMR0081
ATTGGCGACGCCCGGCAAACGTTGCAACCCCTGGCCGCCAAGGGTTGGCAGGCTGATGCCATTCTATTTGACCCGTTTTCCCCCCCACGCTGCCCCCAGCTTTGGACGGTGGAATTCTTTAAACTTACGGCTCAATGCCTGGCTGAGAGCGGCATCCTGGCCACCTATTCCTGCGCCGCTGCTGTTCGTTCAGCCATGGGATTAGCTGGCTTAACCATGGGCTCATTGCCAGGAACCGGTCGCCATTGGCCCTGCACCGTGGCGACCAAAGATCAGCGCCCTTTACCAGACCTGTCGCCACAGGAACAAGAGCATCTGCAAACACGGGCGGCAATTCCCTATCGTGACCCAACGCTGGCAGCAACGGCTGAAGCAATTATGGCCCAGCGTCAGCAGGAACAGCAGGAATCTAAACTGGAACCAACGAGTGCCTGGCGACGACGTTGGTTAACGAGGCAGAGGGGCTAAAAATGCTTGATTTTGAGTTTTGAGTTTTGAATGAGTGACTTGGTTGACCTGGATAAAACCAGAGACCAAGAACCAAGAACCAAGAACCAAGAACCAAGGACTAAGAACCAAGAACTAAGAACTTAAACGTCTATCTACCCTTTGGCTTTCCTGGCATACCCTTTACCCTAAGTAGCCATCATACTTGGGAAGTCCAACCGCTGCGCGGTATACTCCTCCCGTAATTTTTTGATGTTCTTACGCTAACGTTTACTCTCGTAATTCCTATGACTAACCCATTGGCAGTGGCAGTATTGGCAGCAGGTAAAGGAACTCGGATGCGATCGCGTCTGCCTAAGGTGCTTCATCCTCTAGGGGGTCGCACCCTGGTGGAAAATGTGCTGGCTAGCTTGGAACACGTACAACCCGAACGCCAAATTGCCATTGTGGGGTATCTGGCCGATGACGTACAGACTGCATTGGCCCACGTATCTGGATTGGAATTCGTTGAGCAAACTGAACAGCTAGGCACCGGCCATGCCGTGCAGCAGGTAATTCCTGCCTTAGAAGGGTTTGAAGGTAACCTGCTGGTGCTGAATGGGGATGTACCCCTACTGCGCCCCGAGACCATTGCCAAAATGGTGCAGACCCATGTTGAGAACAAGAATGCTGCCACCATTCTCACGGCCCAGTTTGAGGATCCGACCGGCTATGGCCGAGTCTTCTGCGACGAGAATTATATTGTCTCTGAGATTATTGAACACCGCGACTGCACCCCTGAACAGCGTGGTAACAGACGCATTAACTCCGGCATTTACTGCTTTAACTGGCAAAAGCTAATGACGGTGCTACCCCACCTGAGGTCAGATAACGATCAGAATGAATACTATCTAACCGATGTGGTCAAAGACCTTTCACCGGTAATGGCCTTAGATGTAGACGATATCGAAGAGATTTCTGGTATCAACAACCGTAAGCAGTTATCAGACGCAGCCACGATTCTGCAATGCCGCATCAAGGATGAACTGATGCTTTCTGGGATTACCATGATCAATCCTGACAGCATCACCATTGATGCCACCGTCAAGGTGGAG
This sequence comes from Adonisia turfae CCMR0081, assembly GCF_011009555.1. Classification (GTDB taxonomy): domain Bacteria; phylum Cyanobacteriota; class Cyanobacteriia; order Phormidesmidales; family Phormidesmidaceae; genus Leptothoe; species Leptothoe turfae. The sequence goes on from NZ_QXHD01000004.1 coordinate 1,230,107, forward strand.
CCCGATGTGGTAATTGAACCGGAAACCCACCTGCGTGGCAACACCACCATTGCTGCCGGTTGCCACATTGGTCCCGGCACTCTGATTGACAACAGCACCATCGGGGCAAACACTACGATCAAGTATTCAGTCATCAATGACAGTAAAATTGAAGGTGCAGGCCAAATTGGTCCCTACACCCATCTGCGTGGTGAAGTGATAATTGGTGAAGGCTGCCGCGTTGGCAACTTTGTTGAAGTCAAAAAAACCACCATTGGCAACAACACTAATGCCGCCCATTTGTCTTATCTGGGTAATGCCACCTTAGGTGACAAAGTCAACATTGGTGCAGGCACTATCACGGCCAACTACGATGGCTATAAAAAACATCCCACAGTGATTAAAGACAATACTAAAACAGGCTCCAACAGTGTTTTAGTGGCCCCTGTCACATTGGGTAAGAATGTGACGGTGGGTGCAGGCGCAGTGGTCACAAAAGACGTGGATGATAATTGTCTGATCGTCACCCGTGGTGAGCGGCGTGTGCTTAAAAACTGGAAACCCAAGTTTATGAACAAGGATACTACTGAGAAATAAGCCCCAATCCGAATTCATTAAACCCGATTAAAAATGGATACTCCTGTAGGCTAAACAGTTAAATGGCAACGTAAGACGCAGGTCTAACCAGTAGCTCTCAATTTAGTCTATGGGGTGTCTCAAACAGCAACGTCTATCCCTGGCTAATCTCAAAGCCAAACGGCGGCAATGTCATGGTGGGACCATTAGGTAACCCAATATCCACTATGAACTGCTCTTGCCAGTAACCAATGACTTGAGTGTACAGATAGGTAACTGACGTCTCTTGGGTAAGTGTAGAACGCGACAATATCTCCTGCTGATCACTCACCATCAGCTCAATGCCAACCGGTAGGGTTTCTCCTGGTGTCGGTCCTAGAATTAAAAACAGGCTCCACTCAGGCACATCATCCACCATCAATGGCCAAACCCACGCATAAAGACGGCAAGGAAAGCCCGCTAAATTAATCTTTTTACAAGCACCCCTTGCCCGTATAGGGATTTCAATGCCCTGAGATGTGAGTTCTTCTACAATATTTTCTATTTCTTCTTTAACAGGTCGCAAGCCATGGGCTGGCGTCAAGGGTGGCAGTAACTCCCAGGCAAGCTGCTCAGCCATGGCATCTAGCTCACCCTGTAGCCATCTCCCCACATTAACCACACCTGTGGTTATAGTCTCAGCGATCGCACTCAGCTGACTAGACGGAGCAGTCTGAATAATTGTCTCTGGCTCTAGACAATTGAGATATAACAAAAGTTGTTCTGGAGTGACCACAAACCGATCAAGGGGAACCGTATAAGCCTGAGTATCTGTAGGGGTATGTTGTTGCACATATTGCTGTAGCTGATCATGGCGTAAACCTGTCACTACACGCACCTGGTTCACTTCTTCTTGCACTTCCGCCAGGACATATAAATGGGCTGCCTGATCCCCTGTTACAGCGACTGTTGGGATGCTCACGGCATCATCAACTACTGAGCCCATGGGCAACACCCATAGACGATAGTCTCCGACATTCAAATTAGACGATTGGGTGAACGTTGTCTCTTGTAAGTCAGCAGGAAGTAAACCAGTATCTTCAAGCCATTGTTTTACCCCTGCCATAGCCAATGCTCTCAAAAAAGTTTGCCATTGGCTATCATCATCCGAAATATCTTGACAAATGTCTGTAGCCCATTGTGTAGAGGTGGTAGATAGCATAACTGTTTCTGTTGAGAGGGGAATTATATCAAATTGTTGAGGATCGAGGGATGAAGTATTCATGGCGTGAAAAAGCGCTGTGACAGTGTGGGTTAACTAGAATGAGATCAGCTTACAGGGAGTATTTTTATAGAGGGGCTATTCATCAGGAGGCGTAGAAGATAAAACTGTTTCACACAGACGACGGGAAAATATGCTATTTGCCGTACGATTCTTAGGAATTTGTGCCTCTGAGGCAGCTTCTGCCATCACTGTTTCTGTTTCTTCAGTCAAAATGTAATCCAGTTGCTGGGCAATTTTGGTTAGCCGGTCAGCAGAAACATGCTGTAACGCATCCGCCTGGACTTGCTCTTTAAGTTGATTTAACCAGTAGATACAAACCTTGGCTCGAAATTGCTTAAGCTGCAACAAACGGGTTACCTTTACCTGATTAGTTAACTCTAACTGTTTCGCAATCACTCCCATGGATAATCCCTGACAGTGAAATAGTATTAGGGCCTTTCGATAAACGCTATCCTGGGGTGGTTTCCTCCTTTTATAGTGGGTGCTATAGCTTTGCACAATATGGTGAATTGCCTGGTCGAGAGTCGTAATAAAGTGAGTCCGATAACGCTTTAAAAAGTCATCTTGAGCTTTCTCTGCGTCATCAGAAGTCGGTGCCGAGAGATTGGAAAGACCTGTCTCAGTGTTATCTAAAGATTGGGTCAATGGGGTACGTCGACGCACTGCAATCCGATATTGTCGCAACTGATCTGCCAGCTCATGTAACTGGGCAAATACCAGGTTAGGAGCCTCATTGGGTACAATCTTTTGGAGCTGTTCATCGGTGGGGTCAACACAGCGACGGGCACGACCCTGGCGCTGTTTTAATCGGTCATTACGATACACCCGATGATAGGCACTGAGTAATTGGCTAGCTGCAGTCAACTCACTTTGACTGAGGTGGGGCAACGCTCTGGGCAACTGCGATATGCGGGTATCGTTGAGAATTGCCCATGGGCTAATGCGATATAACCCTTGTTCCATAAAGAAACGGTTGAGATTCGGATGACTTTTAGTCAGTCGACTGGTCCAGGTACTCAAGGCCGACTGCCTGGGATCGTATTTAGCTAGAATTTGCATCGCCACAGCAGGGTAGGTTGCAGGAACCTGACCATCGTCATCCAAAATCAGGGGCCATAGATCTGCGCCTGTAAAGTTATAGGTCTCACCAAATTGACGAACTAACTGGGTACAGGCAGCTTCAATCTGGTGGGACAACCAACAGCGCAAACACAGTTGAGCTATGGCTGCATTCTCTGCATCGGTTTGGGTTAACTCCCACAAAGCTAACTGACAATCGCGTTCGGACAGGATTTCAGCTTCTAAACGCTGGCCAAATTGGGGCTGAAACCAGCGTTGGGCATCGGGGAATTTCTGTCGCTGTAGTCGCCCTGCAGCCGTTAAAACCATCATTTGCCAATAACGCGATGTGTTAACCATGGTGAATGCAAACAATTACCTGAAATCAGTCTAGAACGGTCGTTGCAGTAGTCAGATAAATTTGAGAATTTATTGAATAATTGCCAGTCGATCCACCGGGTATGGGGGTTGGAGCCAACATACGGTAAAGGATAATGGCCAACAGTAAGGATATGGCATGAAGTAGTTTACTCATGGAGCAAGGCCTCCTCAATGTTCTGTGAGAACTTATTGCTTCATAGCCTTGACTTATTCAAGGTTGTCTTGGGTGTATCTAAGCGCACAATAGCTCAAGAAAAATCTGAGACGGACGACCTCTGATCACCATGGGTAAATGCACTGACGTGTTTTATCAAGTAGAACAGTTTTTGTGTTCTACGGTAACAATCCTAGTCATAGTTTGCTCGGTGGATCTACGACTAATCCCCAACTTCTTCAAAAAAGATGTATGAAGTTGGGTGTTAGCACCATGGGGATGGCCATGGGCCAAGGGATAAAAAAGAACAGTACGGCACGCACCGATCCGAAATACGTATAAAAATGGCTACATTTGTTCAGCAGTTTCTCGCGCTCGTTAATGGTGTGCGCGTTAGGGCAGGCTTGTCTCGACTCACCATCGATCAACAACTCAATCATGCTGCTCAGCGGCATACTTCTGATATTGCTCATAATGATTTAGTTGTTGGCCATAGGGGTTCTAATGGTTCAAACCCAACCCAAAGAGCGAGAGTTGCTGGTTACCAATCTCGAACAGTTGTTGAAAATATTGGTGCGGGGCACTACACAGTGAGAGAAGTGTTTGATGACTGGATGAGCAGTCCAGGCCATCGCGCTAATATTTTAAATCCCAATGTACGGCAGCTAGGGGCAGGCCATGTCTTTTTAGCCAACGATACTGGTAACCATAATTATTTTGATTATTGGACAATTGTCTTAGGCACCAGAATTCCAGGTACTGAACCGGCTCCTCCAACACCACCAAGGCATCCGACACCAAGGCCCACACCCCCTGCGCCAGCGCCAGCACCCGCACCTGTGCCAGCGCCGACTCCAGCACCTGTGCCAACACCGCCTCCAACTTCTCCTAACCCTACTCCAGCACCTGTTCCCACACCTACACCCCCTACACCTACACCTACGCCTATTCCGGAGCCCCCTACACCTACACCTACACCCCCTGCTCCCACACCTACGCCT
>NZ_QXHD01000004.1:1234530-1270069 GCF_011009555.1 Adonisia turfae CCMR0081
CCAGCTGCGGCGACCCACACTGTTAATTCCTGGCAAAATAGGCACCCGATAGGACACTAACGCCACACCTGCAAACACGACGGAGGCCGCTACCCCCATCCAAGCAGGCAACATGAACCACCAAGCCAACAAAATCACATGGCCTGCTCCAATGTGCACAATCTTACGGGTAATCTCTGGACCAAATCCCGAGCGCCGTGCCCCTTCAGAAACAGAACCAATCAGCAACAACCAGGCCAAAACCAAACCAACCTGCCAGCTATAGACTGTAAATCCCACCTCCAATTGCCCCATGCACTACCATCCGCATAATCATTCAACGCGATTGTAAAGCCTACACTAGATCCTCCCTAAATGCGGTTCCCCAATCAACCTCAGACTGCTATCTTGATGGGGAAATTCAGTCACAAGCTATCGCATGGGGAATACCTACAAGCGAGTATTACTAAAACTTAGCGGCGAAGCCTTAATGGGCAATCTAGCCTATGGCATTGATCCAACTATAGTAGATGCTATCGCTCAAGAAATTGCAGCCACTGCTGCTCAAGGAGTTCAAATTGCTGTTGTTGTCGGAGGTGGCAACATCTTTCGGGGAGTTAAAGGCGCTGCATCCGGGATGGATCGGGCAACGGCAGACTACATTGGCATGCTTGCCACCGTCATGAATGCCATGACATTGCAAGATGCCCTAGAACGGATTGATGTCCCTACACGGGTACAAACTGCCATTTCTATGCAGGAAATGGCCGAACCTTATATTCGGCGACGGGCCATTCGCCACCTTGAAAAAAATCGAGTGGTCATTTTTGGCGCTGGTTCCGGTAATCCTTTCTTTACAACCGATACTACAGCTGCCCTGCGTGCGGCTGAGATTAATGCCGAAGTGCTACTTAAAGCGACTAAAGTAGACGGCGTTTATGATTCTGATCCCAATACTAACCCCAACGCAAAACGCTACTCCAGTTTGACCTATAGCCATGTTCTGGCTAAAGATCTCAAAGTGATGGATGGTACTGCCATTGCACTGTGTAAAGATAACAACATCCCCATCATGGTGTTTAATCTAGCTGTTGCTGGCAATATTCAACGGGCCATGACTGGGGAACCAATTGGCACAATTGTGGGAGGATCTTGTGAAGTTAGCTGATATTAACGACGTAGAACAGGCGATGCAAAAGGCGGTTGAAGCCACGAAACGCTCTTTTAACACCATCCGCACCGGGCGCGCTAATGCATCCCTGCTAGACCGTATTTCTGTTGACTACTACGGTGCCCCTACCCCCCTGAAGTCAATGGCTAACATTAGCACCCCTGACCCGAGCACGCTGATGATTCAGCCCTATGATGCCAGCATTCTCAGTCAAATCGAAAAAGCGATTTCCTTGTCTGACGTTGGGTTAGTTCCCAACAATGATGGATCGGTGATTCGGTTAAACATTCCTCCACTAACGACCGAGCGTCGTAAGGAGTTTGTTAAACAAGCTGGTAAGTACGCTGAAGAAGGTCGCGTCGCCATCCGTAATGTCAGACGAGATGGCATGGACTTTGCGAAGAAGCAAGAAAAGAGCGGTGACCTGTCTGAAGACGAAGCCCGCGATTTACAAGATCAGGTACAAAAACTAACAGATCAATACATTAAGAACATCGATAAGACATTAGACGATAAAGAAAAGGAAATTATGAAGGTGTAATCGCACCATATTGGTTCATCCTTAGCACCTAATCATCTCAATCCTGATCGTCACCTATGCAAAATTTGGTGACCACAGCCGCTTAGAATAAGTTGCGTCATTACTATTTGAGGCCTTTCACCTGAAACAGTCAGCTCATCAGTTGGGCTGATTTCAGGCTGATTACCACAATCAATTAGTAGTACAGATAAAGCGGAGCATATGGGGTGTGCATGATGTTTGACTGTATCGTCGTGGGTGCTGGACCTGGAGGGAGCACAACCGCTTATCAATTGGCTAAGCGGGGTCGGTCGGTGTTACTGCTGGAAAAGCATACGCTGCCCCGCTACAAGCCTTGCACTGGTGCTGTAGCTCCCAGTATTGCCACCTGGTTGGACTTTGATATCACCCCTGCGATTGATCAGAAGCTGCGTCGTATCCGCTACACCTGGCAGCTGGATGATCCCATCGAAGCAGAACTCGAAACCGACGAACCCATGTGGATTGTACGTCGGGATATCTTTGACCAATATTTGATTGACCAGGCCCTTAAGGTTGGCGTCGTCGTTAAAGATGGCACGCCTGTTACGTCTATTAGCTTTAAAGATCAAACGTGGACAGTTAACACTGACCACGGCTCCTATGAAGGCCAGTACTTGATAGCCGCAGACGGAGCCGATGGCCCCATGGCTAAGTGGCTCGGATTCAAATCGGAAAAGGTCCGTCAGGGTTATGTGCTGGAAATCGATTTACCGACCCCAGAGCCCCATCCAACCATGGCGTTTGAATTTGGGTTAGTTAAACAGGGTTGTCTCTGGAATTTTCCTAAACATCAGGGTCACTCCTTGGGCATTACCCGCTTTTTAGGAGACAACCTTAAAGATCCCGAACAGTCTTTAGCAACCTTTGCCAGGGGTCTGGGTGACGATGCTGAGGCAGGGCAACTTTATTCCCATGGTCTTAAGCTTTGGAATGGCAACACTCCTCTCCACACAAAACAGGCCCTGTTAGTGGGCGAAGCTGCAGCTTTAGTCGATCCCATGACAGCTGAAGGTATTCGTCCAGCTATTTTTAGCGGAATTCAGGCCGCTAAAGCCATTAATAAGGCTTTGGATGGCGATAACAAAGCATTGGCCAACTACAGCCAAGTTATCCATGAAGAGTGGGGCAACGACATTCAATGGAGTCACCGGATCGCCAATATATTTTTCCGCATGCAAAAAATTGGTTATCGCGTTGGCATTAAACGACCGACAGCAACTAAACGATTGGGTCAACTACTAGCTGGTGAAATTCGGTACGCAGATCTAGCCAATCGAGTCATTAAACGTATCAGTGGTAGCCTTTTACCCGGCAGAGGGGCTTAAGTTTACTTTTTTAGACTTAGCTAGTCACTTTTACTGATTTACACAGAAATATTAATTCTTCGCATAAAATAAAAATTCACTTATGAAAATGTAAATTCACAAGGAGATAAAATACCCATTCACAAGTAAATACGGCAAACAGTATAGTTTGCTGCTAATTATATAAATTAAACCTTTAGATTAATTCCACCAATACAATCCCTTCTAAACACATTCTTCATAAGTTTAATAACTTTTATTTTTTAAATTCTCTAAGTTTTATCTATTTTTTTAGGTCGTAGTAAGCGCCTAAAAATAGGTCAGAACAAAGGCTCTAGCGGCAGCGGGGATCGCCCTTCAATCAAGCGATCCCCGCGCTTCTTGTAACTTTTGACACATTGTCGCGATCATGGAGACTTGTCATAATTAGGACCTGTCTACCTACTTAGCAATCTTTATGAGTACTGTGATTCAAACGATTCACTGCCCAAACTGTGGAAGGTCAGCCGAGCGTCACTATTTGAATGATCAGGAGTTAACTCGGACTCAATGTTCAGGCTGTGACTACTTGATGATTGTTTGCCAAAAAACTGGCAAAGTCATTGAAGCCTATGCACCAGGGATTACAGCTGCGATCGCACATTAAAAGAGCTTTAAATGTCTTGAAATACTCACAAAAAATGCAAAACTCTTTCCGTATAACTTTGGGCTAAGCGTTCACTTTGGATGCTCGCAATTGACCACAGGCAGCATCCTTTTCCAGCCCCCGCGAGTAACGAACACTGACGGCAATCCCGGCCGCTTTCAAACTATCGGTAAATTGGTTAACACGTTTACGTGAGGGACGCTGGTAATCTACCTCATCGATAGGATTATAGGGAATTAGGTTGACATGGCTTTGAAAGCCTCGCAACAGCTGTGACAACTCAGCCGCATGTTCGTTACAGTCATTCAAACCCGCTAGCAAAATATACTCAAACGTGACGCGACGTCCCGTCATAGCAATATACTCACGACATTCATCGAGTAAATCGGTGAGGGGGTAATGTTGCGCACTGGGAATCAACTGAGTGCGCAACGCCTGGTTAGACCCATGCAAACTGACGGCCAACGTTGTCTGCAAACGATACTGAGCTAACCGGCGAATTTGCCCCGGAATACCCACAGTCGAAATAGTAATGCTGCGTTGACCAATACCAATATCTTGATTAAGGCATTTAACTGCACCCACAACATTCTGAACATTGATTAGGGGTTCCCCCATCCCCATAAACACAATGTTACTGACCCGTTGATCAAACGCTTCTTGTACGGTTAGGACTTGATCAACAATTTCATGGGTTGCCAAATTACGAACAAACCCGCCTTTACCCGTTGCGCAAAAATCACAGGCCATGGGGCAGCCCACCTGGGATGACACACATACGGTCAAACGCTTGTCCATTGGCATACCAACGGTTTCAATGATCTGCCCATCGTCTAAGCGCAACAGAAACTTAACCGTTTGATCAGCAGCAATAGAACGATGGTGAATGTCAGAACGCCCAATACATACATTTTCCATACCCTGACGCCAGGCCTTTGGAAAAACCGTAATGTCTGTTAAAGAACGCACACCTTTAGCGTATAGCCACTGGTGCAACTGCTTACCTCGATAGGCCGCCTGCCCCTGGGATTGTACCCACTCAGTCAATTCAGCTTGATTCATCCCCAGAAGAGGACGCTGAGCTGACGCATTGGTTAGTGAACCATCAAGGGTAGAAACCATGATTAAACACAATAAAAAATAGTCCAGACCCATGCTCTGGAACTATATCTTAGAAGATTTAGGTCGACCCTCAATTTTTCAACCTTGAGACAACGTCATTAATTAATTATTTGCCTCAGGATTTTCTTGAATCAGGTCCACCAAGCCTTCCGTCAATGCTCGAGGATCCATAAAGACCACTTTTGAGTTATCGCTCTCACCCAGCTTCTGATTGGCATCTACATAGCGTTGCGCAATCAAGAATTTTAATATATCGCCCTGACTTAGCTGCCCATCAAAGGCTTGAGCAATCAAACGCATCGACTGTACATTGCCCTCTGCTTCGAGAATAGCGGCTTCTTTTTGACCTTCGGCTTTAGTAATCGCAGCCCGCTTAGCAATCTCAGCCGCTTGCTCAAGCCGCATGGATTCTTCCACTTCAGATGGAATCTTAATCTCTTGAACTTCTACACGATTGACTTTTACACCCCAGGGCTCAGTTGCTTCATCCAATACATCAAGCAGGGCCTTATTAATGGCTTCTCGGGAAGAAAAGGTTTCTTGAAGGTCCATCTTACCAATTTCAGATCGCAGCGTTGTCACCACCAACTCTTGGATAGCGGTTTCTACATCTTCAATGGCGTAGTAGGTTTTTTCAAGATCAAGAATTCGCCAGTAAATGACAGCATCTATCTCAACATTGACGTTATCTCGAGTCGTTGCACTTCTAGGCTCAATATCTAGAATTTGCTCGCGCAGTGTATCCTCAATCACAAGAGCATCCAACAATGGCACGATGAAATTAACCCCCGGTTCCAGGGTGGAGCGATAACGACCCAAACGTTCTATTAAAGCTGCGTTGCCTTCTTTGACAACCCTCACAGAACCAACCGAGTAGCCAATAATGATCAATGAAAGGATAGCGAGAATAGAAGAGCCCATGGGGAACCGAAACGCAATGGCGATGGATGAATGTGCTCATGGATAACACATCTTTTGAGTTTCTGTCTAGCGTACAGTAGGGAAATTGAGATACCCTGCTCTCCACGTAACATCAATTCTTGAAAAGGCACTACTCAAGACAGTCTTTATGTCAGAAAAATTAATAGTGCAACACATCATGAAACAGATCGGTGCCACTGCGCTTAAAACAATCCCACTCTTTTTAGGTCTTAGTCTCTGGGAAGCAGCAACCACAAGCGTTCTAGCCCAAATTGACCACAGCGGCTGTTATATCCAAGATCGCAATGGTGAATTTTATGACCTGAGTGTACTCTGTACCATCCCTAATGACGGCAATGTTGCACCGGTTTTACAGACCGGTGATGTGCAAGTGACGTTGCGCTGGAATACCAGCGATGATCTAGATCTAATCGTCGTTGACCCAGCCGGAAGCATTGTTGATTTTGGCTCTCCCACATCGCCTTCAGGCGGTCAACTGGATGTAGATGCCAATGGCTTTTGCCAAACTCAAAATTTCTCTCCGGTTGAAAATATCTTCTGGCCCACAGGCAGTGCTCCCGATGGCGAGTATTTGGCTTACGTTACCCTGGCTATCCCCTGTAGTTTAGAAGATCTGGCCAGTAACGATATCAATGCGGCAAATATCGCCTATGAAAACCTGGCAGTCCCCTACACTCTGACGATTTTGAATGATGGGGTGACAACAACCTATGAAGGCATGAGCAAACCTGAAGGATTGGGTGTAGACTACCCGTTTCAGGTAGGGCCGGTTACAGGCTCCAACGAAACGGATCTAGGAACCGATGAAGCACCTAAGGATGATTTAGAGCTGCCTAATTTTGGCCTACCAGAATTGTAGACAAGCACGGTCTAGCTAATGGCTAACGACGACGGCTTTGGTTTGAAGGACCTCGTCCCCCTGGTCCCCCTGGAAACAAACCCAATAGCGGTCCCAAAACCACACCAAAAATAAATCCACCGGCATGGGCCCAGTAGGCAACACCGCCTGTTCCCATATCTGCGCTGACACCCAGGCTAGCAATGCTGTTAAACGCTTGCATGACAAACCAAAAGCCTAGGAAAAAGACCGCAGGTATACGAACAGTTGTAAAGATAAAGAATAAAGGCAACAGTGTGAGAATTTGGGCCTTAGGAAAGCGAATGATATAGGCTCCCATCACTCCTGCGATCGCACCGCTTGCCCCCAATGTCGGAATCATCGAGCCTGGCGAGAAAATCCACTGAGACAACCCTGCCAACGCTCCACAGGCCAGATAAAACAGAATGAAGCGTCGGTGACCCATTTGGTCTTCGATGTTATTGCCAAAAATCCATAGATAGAGCATGTTACCCCCCAGATGGGCAGGCCCCCCATGGAGAAACTGAGAGCTAATCAGGGTAAACCATTCACCTATGGGATTAGCAGCCCGTCCAGCAAAGCTATCTGTCAGTTCAGCGGGGACAATCGCCCATACCGTAAAAAACTGATTAAGCGCCTCTTCTCCTGAGCCTTGAAGAGATAGCTCATACAAAAAAATCGCAACATTAAGGGCAATGATCACAAACACCACATAGGGCGTTGTGCGAGTCGGATTATTGTCGTTTAAAGGAACCACAAAAACGCTAGATAGGCTGGCTACCTACCCATTGTCGGTGATGAATGATGAGTTTTGAATGTTGAGTTTTAAGTTTTGAATTCTTGGCATTTTGTGGGGTGACATACCTAGATGCAATCCCTCTATGCAGCCTTAGGTTCAATGGGTTTGCCGCCCCAGACAGCCTTAATGGTGTCCAAAAAGGCAAACACTGAAGGCGGCTGTAGCGCATCCACCAGGGTTACCACCCCAATTACCCGTTCAAAGGGTTCTGGTAGCTGCGCAACGGTAATGTCGTCAGGGATAGGTTCAGCGGCTAACTTCGCCATAATGGTTGCCCCCAACCCCCGCCTTACCATACTGACAATGGTGGAATCTTCCCTCACGTCATAGGCAAAGTTGATCGATTGAGCATGGCGGGTTAAATATTGCTCAATGTTGTAGCGACAGCCATCGCCAGGGGGTGTTTGAATTAAGGGATATTTAAATAATTGCTCCCAGGTTAGTTGAGCATCCATGGGTTTAGCGGCAGGGGGCAATAACACCACATATTCATCCCGCAGCAGTTCCCATGCTTCAAAGTCGGCACTGGTGGGTAAATAAGTAAAGCCAATATCAATACGTCCCTGGCGTAGATAGTCTTCGACAAGGTGGTAATGACTAAACTCATCAATGGTCACACTGATGCCGGGATACTGCTGACGAAAGCGTTCGATCACCGCTGGCAAAATGTGGGTGGCCACACTGCGGAAGCCCCCCAAGCGCACCTGACCTGATTGCAACCCCTTCGCTAGCTGGGCCTGCTGACAAATTTTTTCTAGTCGGTCCATCACTTGCTCTGCTTCTGCTGTGATGGCTTCGCCGACGGGGGTGAGGACGGCCCCCTGGCGGCCTCGGTTAAGAAGGATCACACCAAGCTCGGTTTCTAGGGTTGCGATCGCATGACTCACCGCCGACTGCGATAGCTCTAACTGTAACGCTGCATCACTAAAAGTACCGGTCTTAGCAATAGCCACCAGTGCCCTGAGTTGGGAAAGTTTGAGTCGATTGGGATTGCTCTCGGCCATGGAGCACCTAATAATTGGACGATGCTTAAAACCGCATCCAAGTTAAAGCCCCTAAAGTCGTCTAAAACTATAGGTATGAATACGGCCTATATTAAATATTGCCTTAGGGTGCTCAATAAAATCGATTAAATTCATCTATACCTTTTATGCAACCCGTGAAGTAGATCATTTGATCTATTTGCTGGCCGGACATAGACTAGAAAATTGAGCAAATAGCTAACAACGCTGACAACCATGGGTCTAATCAGCATTCGCCCGGAGGGTTTATAGCGTTCCCCAAGCAGCCTTTGCCTCTGGATGGATGGCAGTGCGGGGAGCCCGCCGTCATCGTGGCTACGAACAAAGAATTTTCATCATTTTGTAGTTTTCTACAAAGGTTCATAGCAATTTTTATTAAACAGATTGCAGGGTTTGATTATTGTCGAAAATGCTACTGAAAAATTAGTGTAGATACACCATTAGACAGGGTTTTCTGATATTTGAACGATCTCTGTCATCGGTACCAACGAAATGCTTGCCATAACCTTGTGCATCTCACCTAAACGAGCAAAAACGAGTCCGAGATCGGGGGCGATTGACCGTTAATGCTTTAGCATCTACAGCAGCCATAGATAGTGAACATGAACCATGGGCCCCACATTCAACGAAGCAACTACCGGTAAAATCCTGATTGTTGATGACCACCAGGTTGTACTGAGCGGCACCATCGACATATTACGGCAGCACTATCCAACCTACGAGCTGTTGACCGCTAAGACAGCCCAGGAAGCTCTAGAACAGCTAGCCAACCATCGCCTCAGCCTGGTTGTTTTAGATTTATCCATTCCTGAGGCCTACCAACAAGATGCCAAGGTAGAAACTGGCATTGAGCTGCTCAGGCAGGTGATGAAACATTACCCAGAGCAAAATATTACTGTCCAAAGTACCTACATTAAAGCTTTGGTCAGAGTTCGTTCAGAGATCGATAGTCATGAAGGTGGCTTCACCATCGTCGATAAGAGCATGTCCAGCCAGGACATTTTTCAGCGGGTTGACGGTGCCCTTAAAGGGTTTAGCCACACTAGAGGCATCAAGGCTCTGCAGGCTGGTATTGAACTTAAACCTGAGTGGTTAGACGTACTTACGTTAGCTTTTCACGAAGGGTTGCAAGATAAGGCTATTGCCCAAAAATTAAACGTACAACCCAGCACAATTCGTCACTATTGGAACAAGCTCTACGACGTTCTAGAAATTGACCCTGAACTTGATAAAAAAGACGGCAAAAATTTGCGCAGCCTGACTGAGATCCGGGCGCGTGAGCGAGGGCTACTGGACTAATGGAGGAGCAACGCCGCCGGGACAGGGTCTTAGATATCTTCAAAACTAGCCTGTGGGGTTTTGGCATCATTGCTTCAGTTTTGGGAGCCCGCACTCTAGGCGCATTTCACGCCCTAGAGTTGATGGTGCTAGATCGTTTTTTTACGCTCAACACCCGGCTTTCTATTGAAGCTCCAGATCAGAAAATTGCAATTGTGCAAGTTGGTCAGCCCTTTGTGGAAGGGTCCGCTGATAAAGGTTACACAATCACTGCCGACTCCCTGGCAAACGTTCTAGAAGGCATCTTCAACAGTGACCCAGCTGTTGTTGGCACCGATATTGTTTCGTATAGAATCACAGGCGATCACCAGGAACTGCTATCTGTTATCAATCAACATTCCAACTTGATCACAGTTGAAAATAGCGACCCCAACATTGCTGAACCCATTCCAGGACTCACTAGCCAACAATTATCTACTCAGGTAGGGTTCAACGATCTGATTTTTGATAGGGATGGCACTGTCCGTCGAGCTTTACTAGGCTCTTCGTTTCAAGGAGAGTCTAATGACTTCAAATTTTCCTTTCCAGTTCAAGTAGTTCGAGAGTATTTCAAAAACAGAGTTCAAAATACTGAAAGCGAAGCCATTGAGTTGGCAAATGGTCTCGAAGATACAGGCACCATGCGCTTTGGTTCTGCTGAGATACCGCGTATCCGACCTATTTATGGATATACCGAGCGAGAAATAGAGGGCGTTGAAACCCTGATTAACTATAGAGGCCAGATCACCCCTTTTAAAGTGATCAGTGCCAGGGAGTTACTGGTATCAGCAAACAAGGATGAGCTCATCAAAGATAAAATCATCATCCTCAATTTAGAGGGCCTATCACCGGGATTTGCAGTTCCTCTCACCAGGGTATTTAGAAGTAGTTTGAATGATAACGATAACGATCAGATAGTGACTGGCATCGAAATTCAAGCTCATATTATTAGTCAATTAGTCCAAGCAGTTGAATCCCAAAGACCTTTAATTTCAACCCATCAATCTGCACAGTATATATTTTTAATCATTTTCTCAATACTGGGTATCAGCTGTAGCAGATTCTCAAAGGACGTCATCAGCAACATTATTAGCCTATCAATCGTTATTTTTTCAGGTACTTTATTAAGCTATTTATTATTGCTAAATCTAGGTTTTTGGCTGCCCCTGACTGCGACTCTGATATCTACAACGGCTAATGGACTGATTTATATTAACTATGCTCAGAATAAGCGTCGCTGGGAAAAACTAATGGCGCAACGGAATCTAGCTCTCGAAAAGGAACGTCAGTTGTCTGAGCAATTAGATTCTCAACGCCAAAAAACAATTGAGAATGTATTTGACTCCATTCATAATGGTCCCTTGCAAACATTGGCAAATCTTCTCAGGCGAACCCGTGACGAAACTATTAATTTATCTGAAGTTTGCTTAAGTCTAGAAGATCTCAACCGTGAAATTCGCTATATAGGTGACTCGATTAAACAGGACGCTAGCGATCGCAAACATACCCTCGACGTTAGCTACGCTGGCACTAAGTTTGATTTAGGTATACCTCTGCACGAATTATTTCAAGAGGTTTATGATGCCATGTTATCAAGGCCATTATTAGGGTTTTCTAACCTTAAGTTCACCATCATATCGTTTGACCCAATTGAGTCCGAGAAATTAAGCATTGAAGTTAAACGCAAGCTATGTAGATTTTTAGAAGAAGCCCTCGGTAATGTTGGCAAACATGCAGTTGGTTCAACTCGTCTAGTCGTAACGGGGAAACATAAAGACAGTCATTATGAGCTGACCGTAGCTGATAACGGACCTTGCGAAAAACTTGATGAAGTGGAAACAGGAGAAGGAACACGCATTGGCAAGGAAGTCTCTAAATTAACGAGAGGTCAATTTATCCATAGACTCAACAAACCTAAGGGATTTCTATGTCAATTAACCTTCCCTATATCTACTTAATTTAATAATTAAAAGCCGTTTTTAAAGTGTTGCTTTTGAATATCAGGTAAGCATATAAAGATTAGGAATTAAATACATTTATCTTCGAATTTAAGCCCTGATCAACACACAATAGGAACGTATTTATGAGGTGTCACTTAGTAACATTTAGGAGGTGATAAAAACGACTACGTTAAGAGTGACTAAAAGACTATGGCTCCATATTGTCATAGCATCATTGATTTCAATGCCAATCATTTCTGTATTGGATAGTGCAGCTAGTGCCAACTATGTCCCCCCCCCGGACGCAGGACGCTCTGGTGATGGTAATGGTGGTTTCGGCTCCAGCCGTTAACTATCCACATTAGGAAATGATTTAAATCACAGAAGCGGGGTGATTTCATGGGAAATCACCCCGCTTTTTTAGTAAAGTGTCTACAACGTTGTAGAAAAGTTCAAAGGGCTTTGGAGAGAAGATCTGAGAAGCCTGAAGAAAAGCCCACAAAGGTCTGCATAAAAGCAAATTGTTTTGAAAAGAAGCCTTAGCTATTCTGTGATTGTTCGATAAAGCATCAGTGATACAGCTTACTTTCCTGCATGGCTAGCTGATTTTCCATCCGTATCATTAATTCCAGATGTCTGATGGTCATGCCGCTTTTTCAACATCCTTTGCTTTTCTCGGAGCTTGTGCAATGCCCTTTCTACCACTTTTTACCGTTTGTCTCGCTTTCTTCCTCTTTTCTGAGGTCTTAACTCCTAAGTCCAAGAAAAAGGAAACAAAAGACGTACCTACAAAATTGTTAATTGAGTTAACAAGCGCTGAAGGCAGTGCTGAGTAACTGGGCAATCATTTGAATAAGCACTAACCCCCACCATCTTGAGTTCAGAGGACAACACCATGATCGTTCTATCTTCCATGAAAGCAATGAGAACACGGCGTACAGAGCTATTGGCAAGCCTGGTGTTGTCCCTATGGCACAAGCTTAGACCCGAGCAAGGCTGTGAAGCTGATTGCTGCTAATATCCTGCATTAGTCGATAGATGTAAGCGCTCAGTAAATAACCCGCGACAATTTTTTCAAGTTTTGCTGTGACAGTAAGGAGTGAAGGCCAAGCGTTAGTGGTCTTTGCTCCTTTTCTTATTGGGGTAGTGGGGAGCTTGCCCTGAGCCTGTCGAAGGGTGGGAAGTAGAGAAAAAGGGGGTGGGCGATGAACCGACAACTAGTCTTGCTCATCTCGGTTAAAGCGGAGATTATCTAGGGTTTGGCCAGGGGGTAAATCCACAAACACACGGTCCTCAGCCGTGACACCATCTAAAATTTGGATTTGATTGCCGATCTGAGGCCCTAAGGTGACGGGACGGAAACGAATATTTTGATTGTTTGCACCAGGTACCAGAACACCGGTTTCCCCACCCTGGGTAACCACAGCAACCGCTGGTACGACTAAAGCATCTGTGAGGCGATTGCCGAGAAAGGCGACATCGACATTCATATTTGAGCGCAGCTGCTCTAGACCATTCTCTAAGCGAATTCGCACCTGAAAAATGGTGACATTTTGGCGTTCAATGGCCTCTGGGGCAATCAGCCGCACTGTCCCCTTAAACAGGTTTTCTGGATAAGCTGTCGATACAATTTCTACCGCCTGACCCACTTGAACTTGACCTAAATCGGCTTCAGGCACTTCGGCAACAACTTCTAAACCATCGGCGATCGCAAAAATAGCACTAGATGTGGCTGAAGCCGCTTCAGATGCTGACGTGGTTGGCGTGACAAAGGCTCCCTCAGTGGCAAATTTTTGGGTCACAACCCCGGCAAAGGGGGCTCGGATAATGGTGTTGTCGATGCGAGTTTGAGCGGCTGAGACTTGGCCTTTAGCGCGCTCAACACGGGCAGTGGCCTGGGCAACATCCTCCGGGTCCGGATCATCTTCTAGATCTACAAACCGTTGTTGCGCTTCGACCACCCTGGCCTCAAGCTGGCGCACATTGGCCAGGGCACTCTCGACGGCATTCTCACTATTGTCGAGTTCGCGAGCAGAAATTGCCCCCTGGCTGTAAAGGTCCCGATCGCGATCCAAGTCTCCCTCCACCAGGCTCAATCGCGCCTCAGCATCCACCAGCTGGGCTCTCACCGCCTCCAGATTTGACTCAGCCTGGGCCAGCTCTGGGCGATCTGTCCCCTGTAACAAATCCTGTAGTTGAGCCTCTACCTCTGCCAGATTGGCCTGGTTTTGGCGCAGTTGAGCATTCAAATCATCGATATCCATCCGGGCTACAACTTGCCCCTGCTCAACGATGTCTCCTTGTTCAACCAACAGCTCATCCACAATGCCCGAGTTCTTAGGGCTCAGGTTCACTGTGCGATAGGCTTCTACCTCACCACTGGCATTGATGCGAATCGTGACTTCTGCGGCCTCTACTGCCACAGTCAACGTATCAACATCGTAGGTATTGGCACGATAGCGCCGGAAGGTGACTGCGCCAATACCAATAATTGCGATCGCAACACCGCCAACAATCCATGGCAAAGGGCGCTGCTTAAAAAACCATTTCACTCGCTGATAACTCCGTGGTAATAACCGAGATTACTAGAGCACAAGCCAGTATTGATGCCCCTATGTAGCTTAACGAATTTATTGAATCATCAGGGTCAATAGGCATCACCAAAAACAACTATGGAGGAGAATATTTTAAGCTCACAACAAGGGTCGACAGATTTTCCCGTGCTTGAGCTCTAAATTACTGTTGAAGAAGATGGGTTCGATAGATAACAGAACGTCAGATAACAGAACGTTCTGTTAACCGTTCTAAAAACCTATACAAAATCCTGACTGATAGTGCCTGATGTCGAAGGACAGGCTTCGACGGTGCGCTCAGCCGACCTCCACAAGGGAATGCCCCTATAGGATTGTCCATTTTTAATGTCTACTGACACAACAATTACCAGCGAGACAGACTCAAGCTCTGCTCGGAGTACCCTTAGATATTCGCTCTCTCAGTCAATGGTGGCGCTAATTATTGCCTGATAGTACAGCTGTTAGCTCAGCTGGGACTAGCGCCGCTGCCTGACTGCGAGAGAAATCTGCTAACGCACTCCAGGCTGCATCAAAGAGCTGATCAGGCTGCAAATCGTCCTTTACCAAATCCCACAAACGCCCGACCTCTTCGGTGTGCAAACGATTGTCCTCAGTAAGGGCAGCCAAAATTTGCTGACGTAGATACTGACCTTCGTCAGACATTAAAAATTGCATCCCCAACCCGGCGGTGGGAATCAGGTTAAAGCCCTGATCGCCTTGGGCAATGCGAATCATATTCTCCAGACGCTGCCATTGGAAGCGGCCATCCTTGAACAAAACGTCAATCAGTCGCCGCCGCAGAGATTCGGTTTCACCCATTAGCAATCGCCTTGCCACATAGGGATAGGCAATCTCCACAATCTTAAATTCCGGATTGAGGGTGAGGGCCAGACCTTCTTGAGTAACCAACGAACGAATAATCAGTGCAAACTTGGCGGGTACTCGGAAGGGATATTCATATACCAGCTCTGAAAACCTATCGGTGATGCTCTTAAAGTTGAAGTTACTCACACTGGCACCAATGGCACCATCAAAAACTGCTTGCAGAGCAGGCACAATGGGCCGCACATCGACATCAGGGGTGAGAAAACCGAGTTTGACAAAATCATCGGCCAGCTTGTCATATTCCTGGTTGATTAGATGCACAACTGAGTCCACCAGAGTTTCCTTCATATCCTGGTTCAGCTGATCCATCATGCCAAAGTCAATGTAGGCCATGGCCCCATTGGGCATGGCAAACAGGTTGCCGGGATGGGGATCGGCGTGGAAAAAGCCAAACTCTAACAGCTGTCGAAGGCCTGACGAAACACCAATGCCAACCAGGTCATCAGAGTCTAAACCAGCCGCTTGCACCCGCTCGATGTCGGTTAGCTTAATGCCATCAATCCACTCCAGCGTCAGCACCCTGGTACTGGTATAGCGCCAGTAAATTGCTGGCACCTTGACCCTGGGGTCATCGGCAAAGTTAGCCGCGAAGGCCTCCGCATTACGACCTTCATTTAAGTAGTCGATTTCCTCAAAGAGCTTGGAGCCGAACTCATCCACGATCAAGGTGAGGTCGTGGCCCAGATTGAGGGGCAACCAGGGGGCAATCCAACCGGCAGCCCAACGCATCAAATATAGATCGCGGCAAATGATCGGCACTAATCCAGGGCGCTGAACCTTTACCGCAACCTCTTCTCCAGAGTAGAGGCGAGCTTTATATACTTGACCCAGACTAGCCGCGGCCACCGGCTCAGGCGATATGTAGCTATAAACTTCGTCAGGGGTGCGACCTAACTCTTTTTCAATAATTAGGCTCGCTACATAGCTATCAAAAGGGGGAAGCTGATCTTGAAGCTTGATCAGCTCATCTAGAAATTTTGGGTTGATTAAATCAGGGCGCGTAGAGAGGGCCTGACCAACCTTGATAAAGGTGGGACCAAGATCCGTTAATATCTGTCGCAATTGAGATGCTCGTTTGGGCTCATTGATGTCTTGACGCCCTAAACCTTTATCAAACAGCAGTCCTAAGAGAAAACTGCCAAGCATTAATACCACCGAAAGTGCCCGCCACAGCACTGTCCAAAGACGAAAGCGATAGTGGTTTGCGATCGCAACCGCATTGTACCGCCGCATCTTTTCAAGCTCAGCCATACATTCTCATCTCCTAAGCCAAACGCTCAGTCAAGAAGGCACAGTGACACCTGGGTGGTACGAGTATCATCAGCCTTCGCCCTAAGCAATGTGGATATTGGGTAAATTCTGCCCCACTATCCAACAGTAAATGTCTTAATCATAGTATAGATAACTACATTTTTATTTAGATTTCTCTGAGAATAACGAGTCCTACTCTAGTTAATCAACAAACAATAAGGAAGGAGCCTCTAGGGGCTCCTTCCTTATTTCACCTCAACTTCAAAAAAATAAACCAGCAAAAGGCTCAGTTGTTGGGGCCGCGCAGATATGTTGGGGCTGCGCAAATATTTAGATGACAGCGTTCAGGATAGAGGTGATAACCGATAGCAAAAAGGCACCGATAATCGCACTCCAGATGCCCCAGCGTAGGCGAAACCCCTCAACTAGCTTGGCAGACAGACCGAATAGAATCAGGTTTAGCAGCAGGCCCCCCAGGGTTACTAACCACAGCACACCCCCTAAAACTGGTAGGCCAGCAACAATATTGACAACGCCATTCAGCACACCAAAAACGAGGGCCGTAATCGCTGTTTTCCCAAAGCTATCAGACTCTACACCAGTGGGCAAAAAAGTAATAATTACCAGAGCAATGGTGGTAATCAACCAGGTAACAATAAAGGGAACGAGAACGTCCATGGCAGGGCTCCTTAGAGGCGATAATAACGGAATATCCGTGTTTACTCGTAGCAGTTTCGCCTGAAGTATATCAAATTTTTCTCTATGCGTAATTAAAGGAGTGTTAAGAGCAATGCCTTTAATTACGGCTATTTCAGCCGGTAATATTGGCGTAGTCGCTGCTGAAATTGTCCCCAGTGTTGGTCTAATTTGTCTGGGGTAAGTGTAAAAAGTTGCGGCGAGGCATCTTCGAGTGCGATCGCAACCATCGCCCGCTCCACCTTAATGCCATAATCCCGATATACCCAATTCACAGCCCAGCAGTAGGCCGCCACCTGCAGAAAATAATCTTCAATCCACTCTGGTTGTTTGGGACGTCGTGCAGTTTTCCAATCACAGACCAATAGCTGGCCCCCATAGACCATGAGCGCATCTGGATACCCAGCAAATTTAAGTGGATGCCACACCGCTCCTTCCACCAAAAGCACTTCGTCAATATTTTTGAGCACCGGCTCAATAGATGCCCAAAAGCCTTCAGTTCCCTCCGGTAGCACCCAGTCTTCTTGACGCAGATAGGCCTTAATCACCTTGTGAATTTTTGTCCCAGATCGTGACGCTTTGGCGGTAATGCGATTGGCTTCTTCAGCGCCCACCCGCTCCCGCCAGCACCACAGACGCTCTTTATCTTCCCAAGGCTTGGTCGCTGACAAGACTGTGGTCACTCCAGGCAGTTGCTGTCCTTCTATTTCGTAATGCCGGCGACGATTTACCGAAACCTGCTTCGCTTTGTAATGGGGCAGCATTGACCAAATTACCCTAAGAAAAATTCACCCTAAAAACGTAGAGACGTTCCACAGAACATCGCTATAAAGCGCCCAACACCCCATATGCAATCCCTACTGCACCGCAAAGGACTCAATCATCCATTTATCGTCTTCTTTTCTGAGGCTATACTCCACCGTCAGCTGATCTTCATAGGAGAATGCACCGTTATACTCACCAAATTGATAAGCATTCCCCGTTTCACTGACGTCAGCCGTCACTTGAATCTGGTCATCGCCAAGCTCTTCAGCAGTCAGATTTTGAATAGATTGCTCATATTCTAGATGGACACCTTCCCGCTGATTGCTCTCTACCTTAGCAACCCACTGGGCAAGCGTTGGTTCCAACAAAATATCGGCCAGGGCATCAACATTCCACTGGGGACCCATGGCCTCAGATTTTATCTCATACCACTTTTCAATGGTCTCTTCAGCAATGACCTGTACATCACCGGTGGCCGTCGGTTGAATATCTGCAGTCGGCAGCTCAATAGCAGGACGCGTCACATCAATATCTAAAGGATCGCCCTTGATCTTAGGCCCACCAAACAGTCCGCCAAACAAGCTCAATAGCTGAGACATCATGAATCCCAGTACAATCAGGCCACCCAGAGCCAAAAGTAACACCAGTGCTAAGCGCCCCCATTTAGGAGATGAACGCCGTCGAGTTTTCACAACCGGCTCGTCAAACCCAACACTGGCAGTTAATTCATCATCGAGTTGGCCATCAGGAGATAGATTAGAAACCTCCTCCGCTGTGTAGGCCATCGGACGCGAGCCAGCAGTAGCGGCGGCACTAGCAGCACCGAGGCCGACCGTGGCCGCTGTACCGACACCAACAGAGGGTGCCGATCCAAACGATGGACGCTCATAATCTGTAGGCACACGACTATAGCCTGACCCACCATAATCTGATGTGCCAAAGCGGCCAATGGGAGGCTGCGGCACTGCATCCTCAGGGGGCATGGATTCTAAGTAAGCTTGCACCTGCGCATTGGCAAAGTAGTCTTTGAGGGTGACATTGCTTTGATCCAAATCCCGAAAGAAGGGAAACACGTCCTGTTGTAACCAGCGTTCAGTGTACAAACACAGCCCAGGCAACAAATCCGGCGCGCCTGCAGAATGCTCCCTAATAAACGCTATGGGTTCATTCTCATGGCTGCGCTCCAGGGCGTAGGTGGCCTCTTCGGTTTGCCCTAGCAGCACTGCACACACAGCCTGTTCTAGATAGACATCCTGGCGCTCTGTTAGCAAGGACAACCGCTGTTTAGCTTGACGCACAAGCTTAGGCTGATGCTTAGCAAAGCCCCTCGCCAAAAGTGCATACACCGATAGATAAACACCAACGGATGACGGTCGCTGAGCTTCACCCTCAAAAATATCCTGTTGCTCTGCCGATGTCAGGTAACTCCGCAACTGCTGCACAAATCGCAAAAAGTCCTCAACGCTTAACCCCGAGGCATCATCATTGGCACCATCAATGCCCCCTCGCGCTTCTAACATGGACTTCAATAAAGCGACACCTTGTTGTCTGGCCGCTTTATCGGCCAGGGGACGAGCCACCAGCTCTAGGATCCGATAGGGCTTAAGTCTATCGAGATCTGCATGAATTTCTGCCTGCATCTCGGGAAATAGGTTTTCCCGAAGCATGAGTTCCTGACCCGTTTCCAAAGACTCTGCTGCATTTTCGTATTGGTGCTGTTGCCACTGCTCTCTCCCTAGTTCCAGACAAGCCAGACCAATGGTCAAGACAACATCGGCAAGGGCATGCTCATCCCCCCCTTCTAGGGCACTAGCTCCGCTAGTTAAGTAAGGTCGTCCCAAGCGAATAACCAGCTCATATTCACCCAGTTCCAACAGCACCAGCAACGCTCCGATAAGCTGCTGCTCATAAATTTCAATTAAAGCGGGCTCAGCACCTGCCGCCAAAAGTTGAGCATCGTAAACCTGACGGGTGCCTGAGTCTTTTAGAGCAACATAGGCGGCATCAATCAGCTGTTTACGGGATTGAATTGCAAACTCCGAATATTCCCGACGAGGTAACTGTAAAGTACGATCACGATGAGCCTGCTCCAGTTGTTCCGCTGTCGCTTGCATGGGCAGCCCCAGAATTCGGTAATAATCTAGCGGAATTTGCACAGTGACTTCCTTAGCACTCAAGTTAACTTCAGCTTGTGTGTGAGGCTTTGCAGAACTCTAGTACAGGCACTAATGAACATCCCTATAATATGGATGGATAGAAACTACCTGAGCCGGGTAAAACAGTTGCCTACTTAAAACCGCATACATAATAGCGATGAAATGCTGATATTTGAAAGCCTACAGCAATGAATCAAACTTTTCAGACAATTGGCTGAGGAAATTAAGGTTATAAAGCCACTGTTTTTAGTGGGCATTTTCCTATGTAGCAGTCCCCATAAATCTACCTGCTTTGCTGGTTCTAGGGCAGAAAGAAACTTCAAAATAAAGTCCTCAGATCTACAATACCAAGCAAATACTAAGGATTGATCTGCCAGGTACGACCACTCAATTTAAGTGGATATTCAAGCAGATTAAAAACATCGGTCACCGGGAAAGCGAGATTGTCGTCTAAAATTATGTTCGGTCGATTTTAACTTAATCGGGCCAACAAATATCCGCGTAAGCGCGCGGTGATCATGAATTGATCACTTTTTTGGAATAATCATAATTTGTATTGCGGCGAGGCGATTGGCAAGCCAATGGTTCAGGAAAGGACATTACCAACATTTCAAGCAACTTCGGCAAAGCTCGATAAGCAGGAGGGCCTGAGGATATACGAAGATATGGTCCTGGGCCGCTATTTCGAAGATAAATGCGCCGAAATGTACTATCGGGGCAAGATGTTCGGATTTGTACACCTTTATAACGGTCAAGAAGCTGTCTCCACCGGAGTCATCAAATCGATGCGCCCTGATGACTATGTGTGCAGCACCTATCGTGACCATGTTCATGCCCTAAGTGCCGGAGTACCCGCCAATGCCGTAATGGCCGAACTCTTTGGTAAAGAGACTGGTTGCAGCAAGGGTCGGGGTGGCTCCATGCATATGTTTTCCAAAGAGCACAACCTGCTGGGGGGCTTTGCCTTTATCGGTGAAGGCATCCCTGTAGCCCTGGGCGCGGCATTTCAGTCGCGATATCGCCGTGATGCCCTGGGCGATGCCTCTGCTGACCAGGTGACTGCTGCCTTCTTTGGTGATGGTACAACGAACAATGGTCAGTTTTTCGAGTGCCTGAATATGGCGGCTCTATGGAATCTACCCATTCTATTCGTAGTTGAGAACAATAAGTGGGCGATTGGGATGGCCCACGAGCGGGCGTCTTCTCAAACCGAGATTTATCGAAAGGCCAGCGTGTTTGGTATGCCTGGCTATGAGGTTGATGGTATGGATGTGCTAGCAGTACGCGAGGTCGCCCAGGCGGCCATTGCCCGCGCCCGTGCGGGTGAAGGTCCCACCTTAATCGAGTGTTTGACCTATCGTTTCCGGGGTCACTCACTGGCGGATCCTGATGAATTGCGATCGCAGGCCGAGAAAGACGAGTGGCAGGCCCGCGATCCCCTCGTCCGCATGGAAGCATATTTGATTGAACAAAACCTAGCTGACGAAGCTGAGCTTAAGGCGATTAAAAAGCGGATCGAAGCCCACGTCGAAGACGCCGTCAAGTTTGCCGAAGAAAGCCCTGAGCCCTCTCCCGCTGAGCTTCATCGCTACATCTTTGCGGAAGAGTAATGTGAAATCCGCCTCCTGAATTAATCGCAGTTAGCAAATCAATAGGGTATCTAAATGGCAGAAACACTTTTATTTAACGCCCTGCGGGAAGCCGTGGACGAAGAAATGGGCAGGGATGAAACCGTCTTTGTTATCGGTGAAGATGTGGGCCACTATGGCGGTTCTTATAAGGTCACCAAAGGGCTGTACGAAAAATATGGCCCCCTGCGGGTGCTAGACACCCCCATTGCGGAAAACAGCTTTACCGGTATGGCCGTAGGTGCCGCCATGACCGGCCTAAAGCCCATTGTCGAAGGCATGAACATGGGCTTTTTACTGTTGGCTTTTAACCAAATCGCCAATAACGCAGGCATGCTGCCCTACACCTCTGGTGGTAACTACCATATCCCCATGGTGATTCGTGGACCGGGTGGTGTGGGTCGTCAGTTAGGCGCAGAGCACTCCCAGCGTCTGGAGGCTTACTTCCAAGCGGTGCCCGGTCTGAAAATTGTGGCCTGCTCTACGGCTTACAACGCTAAAGGTCTGCTTAAGTCAGCTATCCGCGATAAAAACCCTGTTCTCTTCTTTGAGCATGTGCTGCTTTACAATCTGAAGGAAGACTTGCCTAGCGATGAGTACTTGGTGCCATTGGATAAGGCTGAAATGGTTCGCCCCGGTAAGGATGTCACTATCCTCACCTATTCTCGTATGCGTCACCATGTACTGCAGGCAGTCAAAGGCATTGAAGCCCAGGGATTTGACCCAGAGGTCATCGACCTGATTTCCCTAAAGCCCATCGACTACGACACCATTGGGGCATCAATTCGCAAAACCCACAAGGTGATCATTGTCGAAGAGTGTATGCGCACTGGGGGAATTGCCGCCGAAATTATTGCATCGATCAACGATCGGTTCTTTGATGAACTAGATGCGCCGGTGATGCGTCTGTCTTCCCAAGATATTCCAACTCCCTACAATGGTCGTTTGGAAAGTCTGACCATTGTGCAGCCCAAACAAATTGTTGAGGCTGTGGAAAAAATGATGACTGCACGGGTGTAGGTCATTACTAAATAGGCATCATGAGCACAGAGGATAGCCTTATCTTCTGTGCTTTTTTATTTCTACCAAGGGATTAATGGAACCAATAACGGCAACCTATAATAGGATGTTTGGTTGGATAGCTAGTCACACGTACAAGGACCGGTGTATGGATAATACGGAGAAGGGCCATGGGTAAACAACGCTCGATGTTGGTGGTCATTGTTGGACTTGCGATCGCAGCAGTGTTTACCATTGTGCAACTGCCCACCCAGCTAGGCTTAGACCTGCGAGGTGGTTCCCAACTCACCCTCCAAGTACTAACCAATGAACAGGTCACTCAAATCTCTGAACGAGAGTTAGAAGCCGTCCAACGGGTCATCGAAAACCGAGTTAATGGCCTCGGTGTGTCAGAAGCCATCGTCCAAAGCTCTGGGCAAGATCAGCTGCTGATTCAGCTGCCAGGTGTCAGCGACCCAGCCCAAGCTCAGCGTGTATTAGGGGGTACAGCCCAGTTAGAGTTTCGCTCCCAAAGACCAGGGACTGAAGGCCAACTGAGGGCGATCTCAGATATTGTCAACCAGCAAGAACTTGAGCAGGCAACTATCCTAGCTGTTGGTAATGAGAACATCACCGATGAGCAGCTGGCTGAACTTGACCGGGTTACAGCGAACCTGCAAACCAGCCGTGAAACATTGTTGGAACTGTTCGAAGATACTGATTTGACTGGGGACAAACTCACAGATGCTTTAGCCAGTCCCCTAGGCACCGGTCAATCATGGCAAGTCTCCATTTACTTCAACAACGAAGGCGGTACTCTTTTCACCGAAATGACCCGTAATATCGCAGGCACAGGTCGAGTTTTGGGCATTTTCCTGGATAATCGACTAATTAGTGCCCCCACAGTTGATGTACAGTATGCTGCCACAGGTATTTCCGGCAATAGTGCCACTATCTCAGGTAGTTTCAATGCCGAAGCAGCCAGGGATTTAGAAATTCAATTACGGGGCGGTGCTTTGCCCGTGCCCGTAGAAGTGGTCGAAAATCGCACGGTCGGCGCTACGTTGGGTCGCGATAGCATTCAACGTAGCCTATACGCAGGCCTTGCAGGCCTGATCTTAGTGCTGGTCTTTATGGCCGTTTATTATCGTCTACCCGGACTCTTGGCGGACGTTGCCTTGGTAGTTTATGCCCTGCTCACCTGGGCGGCCTACAACATTTTGGGTGTGACCATGACCCTGCCAGGTATTGCCGGTTTCATTCTCAGTATCGGTATGGCAGTAGACGCGAACGTCCTTATCTTCGAGCGCACCCGCGAAGAATTGCGAGCCGGTAAAACCCTCTACCGTTCCGTAGAGTCAGGATTTTATAGAGCATTCTCCAGCATTCTCGACAGCAATGTCACCACCATCATTGCCTGTGCTGCCTTGTTCTGGTTTGGTGCTGGTTTAGTTAAAGGCTTTGCCCTTACCCTGGCAGTCGGTGTGGCAGTGAGTCTGTTTACAGCCTTCACCTGCACCCGAAATCTTCTTTTCTTTGTGATTAGCTTTCCTCAATTTCGCAAGGTGGGCTATTTTGCCCCGAGCCTAGCCACCGATCTGCCCTCTACTTCGCAACCGTCCCAATCATGAAATTGAACGTCGTTAAACAACGCGGTATCTGGTGGCTCGTTTCTGGTGTCTTGGTCGTCGTCAGCCTTGCGGCCATGGCCCTGTCATGGTCACAGTTTAATGGCCCTGTTAAACCAGGACTAGACTTTATTGGTGGGACACGACTACAGCTAGAACGCAACTGCAGCGATGGGGTAAGCTGCACCGATCCTATTGATATCGTCGAAATTCGCACTATTTTAGATGAGCAAGGGTTGGAAGGCAGCAGCCTACAGCTAGTGGGCGATTCTGGCCAAGCCCTATCCATTCGTACCCGCAACTTAGACGTAGACGAACAAACAGAACTGCGCTCAGCCTTAGAAGGCTATCTCGGTGAGATTGATCCAACAGCTTCAAAAATCGATGTCGTTGGCCCAACCATTGGTGAACAACTTTTAGTGGCTGGTCTGCTCTCTCTATTGGTTGCTTTTGTTGGGATCACTGTTTATTTAAGTCTTCGGTTTAAATTTGACTATGCATTGCTAGCACTCCTAGCCCTGCTGCACGACGTAGTCATCACCCTAGGTATTTTTTCAATTCTGGGGCTCACCATTGGGTACGAGGCAGACAGTTTATTTATTGTGGCACTACTGACAATTGTTGGCTTTTCCGTCAACGACACCGTAGTCATCTACGATCGCATCCGTGAAAATTTCAAACTGATGCCCGATCAGGATATTGATCAAACGGTGAATGATGCTGTTAATCAAACATTAGGGCGCTCCATCAACACCACCATGACAACGGCGCTTCCCCTATTAGCCATCGTGATTTTTGGGGGAGATACCCTTAAGTTCTTTGCCTTAGCACTGATTGTTGGCTTTTTAGCCGGAGCCTATTCGAGTATCTTTATTGCTAGTACGCTGCTGGCTTTGTGGCGATCTAGCTCTAGCTCTAATACAGATATGGCGACATCAGCCACGGAGTAACTTTATAAGCCGTCTATCTTAAATACGTCGCAAAGGAGATTGATTAATCAGAGAGGTGACTTCTTCCAACGGTTCTAAAAACATCGACAGCAATTACACCACAGTCGCCACCGAACGGGCCATTGAAGCTCTGAGACAGCATTCTTTAACGACCTGGTGGCGGTTGACGGTGGGTATATGGCTAACAATTGGGCCGTTAACTCTATGGCAGCTGCGTTCAGAAATCAGCTTACTGTTGGATTATTTCACCTGGACCTCTGTCTACTACGGATTGAAGTATAACTTCTTAGGAGCTGTGGGGTTCTTTTTGTGCGTCGGTTTGGCTAGCACTCTACTAGTCCGTGAAATTCGTCATTTAGTCTTAGGTATTTCTCCTATCGAGCGCCAACGTTTAGAGAGCCAATTAGCTAAAATTCGTCGACAGGGACCCTCCCATCCATTGTGGTCGTTGGTCAGTCGACCATAAAGATTTCGTCGTAGGGTTCTTCCATGGAAGGGTCCTACGGCGAAATCTTCAATAATTACAAAATCATCCATTGATTTTGTGACACCATCGCTAAAATATCGAGTCTATAATCATTGGCTCTACTTTATGCGACTGACAACTGATCGATTAACAATTCGCGATTGGCGTCCGATTTACGACGCTCAGCAAGCATTTGATATTTACGGCGATCCCAGGGTGACACGTTGGCTACAGGGTCAGTCTGACAGTTCTATTCAGATGACCCAAGAACGACTACAGCGCTATTGTGAACGCTGTGTTGACGGCCTAGGAATTTGGGCCGTTGTTGAAAAAGCCATTGATCGAGCCATCGGCAGCATTCTGCTGATTCCTTTACCTAAGAACGACAAAACTGACAGTGGCAAAATTGAAATTGGCTGGCATTTTCGTCCTGCAAGTTGGGGCTATGGTTATGCTACTGAAGCAGCCAGTACCCTTCTTCAGTATGGGTTTCACACAAAACAGCTACCCACTATTTATGCAGTTACTACCCCAGACAATATTCGGTCTCAGCGGGTCATGACTCGGCTCGGAATGGAAGCCTTAGGGTTTACCGATGACTATTACGATCGCACCTTGCAGCTTTATCGTTTGGCATCTACAAACTATTCTTCTGGCCAACTCGCATCAATGGCCGATAGCACCGTATCAACGTCTGTGCCGCTGATGTAGTTGACCATTTCAGCCCAAAACGTACCGGTGCCTACCGCCGCTGGCATCAAGTCAGAACCATCAAAGCGAATGGTTTCGGCTTGGGTCAATACGGCTGCCATTTGGCGCACTCCATCATTGGGGTAGATAGCCAAGTCCACCTCTTGGTGGGGACTAATATAGCCACGGGCAGCCCAACTTTCGTGGGGAGTCACCGTTGTTAGATAGTTAATGGCCGCTTGGGCCGCTGGGGAATTATTGGTGATCGCAATTACCAAACCGCCCGTTAACAGAGGTGATTGCGGCCCATCCCCCGGCAATAAAAAGACCCGAGTGTCTTTCCCTGGCTCAACGGTATCGGGCAAAAAATCGGTAATAAAGCTAGCTTGACGATGCAGATAACAGCCTGGAGGTTGATCAAACATGGGGGCTGGCGCATCTCCAAAGGGAGTACTGATGGCACCAACAACGCCACCACGCACATAGCGATCGTTACGCACAATGTCTCCAAACATTTGGAAGGCCTCTTTAACCGGGGGAGAGTTAAAGGGAATCTCATGGGCGACCCACTGGTCATATACCTCAGTGCCTGCCGTTCGCAACAAAATATCTTCTACCCAGTCAGTACCCACCCATCCGGTGGCCTCTCCACTCTCCAGGCCAAAACACCAGGGTGTTTTACCATCAGCTGCAATTCTCTCAGTAAGACCGATCAGTTCATCCCAACTTTGAGGGATGTTATAGCCAGCCGCTTCAAAGGCATCAGGGTTGTACCAAACTAAACTTTTTGGATCGGACCGCATCCACAATCCATAAACTTGTTCATCCACGGTGCCTAAATCGACCCAGTCGGGGCCAAAGGCAGCGGTTAATGCGGGCAGCTCAACAATATCATTTAAGGGAGTCAGGGCTCCTTCTCTTGCCAGATCTCTCATGAGCCCAGGCTGTGGAAAAATTGCTAAATCTGGCACATCTCCTCCCGCCACCCGAATGGGTAACACAGTGGAGAAGGCATCTGTACCTTCATAAACCACCTCAATTCCAGTCTCGGCAGTAAAGGGGGCAAAGGCCTCTTCAACAATCTCCTGACCTACGCCAGTTAAGGATCCTAAGATGACTAATGTATCGCTGCTGTTGTTCTGGGAGTTGCCATTACAGGCGGTTAACAACAATGACAACACACTAACAATGTGGAGAGAACGGGGGGTAAATTTCATGACATCCGATGCCTGGTGACCTTGGCTAGTTTACGCATTGTAGGGGCATTGCCTGCAATCCCCCTAGCTGGATGCACTGGTGTAAAAACGTAATGCAAATCGCCAAAATAAACGGGATACTTGAAATAACCCTAAGGCGAGCAGTCCAGAGCCCGCTAACCAGGTAACTTCAATGCGATTAAGAAACACTTGGGCAGGCACTGTAGTTAAAAAAGCGACCGGAATCACAAAGGTGAAAAATATACGAAACGCAGCGGGATAAGCCACTATCGGAAACCGGCCAGCTTCTAAAAAGCCCCGTAGTACTTCTGTTACGTTATAAATTTTGACAAACCAGATACTCGTGGCTCCTAACATAAACCACAGACTGTATAAACTCATAAAGCCTAAAGCCAGGGGGACCATGGCGGCCAAGTAATTCCCCATACCCAATCCCAGTTGGTTGCCTGCGTATAGGATCATGACAGCCCCTAGCACCAGATCTGGAAATCCCCAAGGTGAAATCGTGCGTGTCGACAGCCAAAACTGAGAGCTAATGGGCTTAAGCAGGACAAAATCTAAGGTGCCGTCCTGTACATGCCTAACAATTCGACTCAGATTAGGGCTCAAAAATGTAGCGGCAAACCCCTGTAGCATGGTAAAAACACCCAATACCACTAGCGCTTCTTGCCATTGCCATCCTTGAAACTCGTAGCCCGTGCGATAGAATAAAAACAAACCAAATAAACTGCCACCCAAGGCCGTTAGGCTACTGAGGGTGGCAATTATAAAATTCAGGCGGTATTCAAGTTCAGCTGCGATCGCAACTTCCCAAAACAGCCGCAATACCCTTAAATATCGCCGCACTGTCATTAACTCCCAAGTCATCAGCTCCATCGTAGCAACAGGCCTTGGAAGAATCGACAAGATTTCTAACTAGGCAGTATGTTGACCATCGATGTAGCGCTTCAGCTCACCTTGTAGACGATAGCGAGCCCGAGCGATACGAGACTTCACAGTACCCAAGGAAACGCCGGTAATTTCAGCAATCTCTTCGTAGGGCAGACCTTGAATCTCTCTCAAAACAATAGTAGTGCGGAATACTTCAGGTAATTCAGCTATAGCTGCTTGTAAACGCTCATAAAACTCATGGGTCATCATCGTATCCACGGGACTAGGGTCTTCTGAGGCAATCTCCCAATCAACCTGACCATCATCCAAATGCCTAGGGGCGTCTAGAGATAACGTGCCTGCGTGACGCTTACGCTTACGTAGCTCGTCATAAAACAAATTAGTGGTAATACGACTCATCCAACCCTTGAACTTTACGGGTGCCTGCAGACGATTTAGGTTGCGATAGACACGAATCCAAACCTCTTGAGCTAGATCAGCTCGGTCGGACCAATCTGGAGCAAGATGATAAAGCTGACGATCTACATGGGATTTGTAGCGACGCATTAGCTCCGAAAACGGTGCCTGCTCTGGATAACGGTTACGCTGACAAACAGTAATTAACTCGGTTAGATCTAACTGATTAAGGTGCTCAGCAATCAGTTTTTGACTGTCGGGTTGAATAGCTTGAAAAGGAGAGATTTTAGTAACAGAATCAAGAACTCCAGTGGATAAAGCGCGTGCGTCAAGTTGGATAGTAGTCATAATAAAAACAATTCAGGAAGTTGTTTAATACGGGGGCTGAATTGGCTAGGTCTTACACCTAAATTTAGTTAGAAATAATGGCAGTGTTCTGACTCTGGAATAACAAAGACTTTCGTGACGATCACTGAGCCCATCAACCAGTGTAATGAAAGCTACCAACATCAAACATCAGCCATCTAACCGAGCGTTGTTCCTAAGAAAACTCTCATTACCACTTTAGTCGGTGGTCTTCAGGTAGTCCGTAAAGTGTTAGTTAAGAGATAGGCAATAAAAGCTTTTGTCTAATAAAAAAGTTCAACTTAATCAGTGAAAATATGGGGAATATAAAGACGATTAGACATGCTTTAAAGTTAAGACGAACAGGCCACATATTAACTTTGCATAACCATCTCTAAGTTTATGTTTTCTACACATACTTAAGTACTGTATGTGCTGTGTTTAAATACAGCTACTTAAGCCCCCATGCCTGAATAGCGCTTTAAACCCTGCCGCCATAGCAAACGATTGAAGCACCAAAAAATTAGACACCATGCCAGGGTAATTAAAATACTCTTACCAATTTGAATAGGTAAACCAACCATCAAACTGGCGGGCACATAAATTAAATAGGGAAATGGAGTCCACATGACAATTGCGCGAACGGTCTCAGGGAATAGGGTAAGCGGTGCCACCATGCCTGAGAAAAAGGTGTAAAGCAAAAACGAGAATTGTTCAATTGCCGTTGCGCGCTCAACCCAAAATGCCATCATGGCATAGGTATATTGCATTAAAAAGCGCAGACAAAAGGCCAAACTAATCGCCACTAACCCCCAAACAATGTGGGTAGGCCTTTGACGAGCGACAGGGTATAAGACTAAAAACAGCGCTACTAAAGCGGCAATAAATGGTAGCCTGGCCAGGCGTTCGGCTAGATGAGATGAAAAGTGACGCCAGCCCGGATCTAGTGGCTGTAGCAATAGCGGCGATAGCTTACCTTCTAAAACCTCACGCTCAAAATCCCAAATAACCCAAACAACGGTCAGCTGTCGCACAACAAAAACCGCTAAAAAATAGCGCACCACATCATCGGGATTCAGTTCAAACTGTCCGCTGCGAGCGGCTTCTTGCCACAACCCCATAAGGATTAACGGAAATGACCCCGAAAGCACCCAAAACATAAGTTCAGCACGATACTCAAGCATGTAAGCGTAGTAAACGGCAAGTAGCGTCGGGATTACTTGCACTAGACGTTGAGGATACTTAAGCAGAGACATCACAACTGAAGCCATAAGGGTTACTAGGCTATTAATTGAGCAGGATTGGCGTTTGAGTTACGAACTTTACGCCCTATTCAAACTTCAAAATTCAGCCTTCAAAACTTCTTTAGAGTTTAGTTGGTTATGCTGAAGGTGGGGCTATGGGAGTAAACGGGCAATGCTGAGGATTTCTAACCAGGTAACCATTCCAGATAGTGAAATTGAACTACAGGCGGTGCGATCGCAAGGTGCGGGCGGTCAAAACGTTAATAAGGTTGCCACAGCCATACACCTCCGCTTTAATATATTGGCCTCATCGCTGCCTGAGCACTATAAAACTAGACTGCTGACCTTAAACGATAGTCGCATAACCAAAGGTGGAGTAATTCATATTAAGTCTCAGGCTTACCGCACTCAGCTCCGTAATAAGACTGATGCCTTGGAACGACTACAGCAGCTGATTAGAGCAGCCATGGCGGTTAAGAAAAAGCGTAAACCCACCAAGCCTAGTAAAGCGGCCAAGCAAAGGCGTCTTGATAACAAAACCAAACGTAGCCAGCGCAAAGCATCACGTGGTCGCGTTAGCTATGACGATTAATGACTTCAATGGATTTGATCTTGATCCATGGCATGGGTAGGACACCCCTTTCCATGGTGATATTGCAACATCGATTAAAACAGTTGGGCTATCGCGCTCATCTATTTGGGTATTCAGCCACCTTTGAATCTCTAAATCGGGTAACGAATCGCCTCATGGCTTTAATTCATCGATTGCATACCAAAAACTATGGCTTGATCGGTCATTCCCTAGGAGCTGTGATCATTCGCAATGCCTTGCCCTTACTGAAACAGCAGCCTAAAGTCTGTTTCTTTCTGGCACCGCCGATGATCGCTTGCAAAGCGGCAAAAGTCTTTTCAAAGCTGTTGCCCTATCGTGTGCTGACGGGTGAAATGGGTCAGATGCTGGGTCAAGATGGTTTTATGAATCAATTGGTTATGCCCGAAAATGTGAAAATCTATGGGGGTACGGCTGGTCCTAGAGCGGCGTGGCTCCCCCTAGGTGATGAGATTAACGATGGTCTTCTTACCATTGCAGAAGCCAGCGGACAGTTTAGTCAAGGTGCAATGCGAGTACCGACCTTACATTCACTCATCATGCATTCCAAAACAGTATTTGAGGATATGGCCATATATTTGGACAAAAATTGCCCCTAAGCTCGAATTACGGTGATGACTCCCTGTCGTTTTGAGACAACCGTCTTTACTACCAGTTTCTCTTCGATGGGTATGGAATGATGCTCATCCAAAACCTGTCGAGTCGTAATAGCAGCCACATTTTTAGCTTGATCGAATGGCCAATCGTCATTCATTTTGCTGATTGAGAGGTTAATTTCCTAAGACGATTCTGGATGAAAGTAATCATAGATCTGCTGAGCTAACTTAGGTCCCACCCCCGATACCGCTGTCAGCCGTTCTACGTTGGCCTCACGAATATAGTCGATGGACCTAAACTCAGCTAGCAGCATCTTTTGTCGATGGTGGCCCAGACCAGGAATCTCACTGAGACGAGAACGACGCATGCGATCTGTGCGTTTTTTGCGGTGGAAGCTGACGGCAAATCGGTGGGCTTCATCCCGTAACCGTCGCAATAACTGCACTCCCGGCTGTTCTGCTTCAGTGGGCAATGGCATGGATTCCCCTGGCAAAAAGATCTCCTCGCGTTTTTTCGCCAGACTCACCACATTTAACTCACTGAGCAAGTTGAGATCTTTTAGCACTTCGACCACGGCTGAGAGCTGCCCTTTACCACCGTCAATCATCACGAGGTCGGGCCAGTCTGGATTGCCAATCCGTTCCTTAGACGGATCTTCTGCATATTTGCGAAAGCGACGACGGATCACTTCAGCCATACTGGCGAAGTCATCGGAATGACCGCTGGTAACCTTGGGATTTTTAATCTTGTAGTGACGATAATGTTGTTTCGCAGGCAGACCATCCACAAATACCACCTGGGAAGCCACGGCATCTGAGCCTTGAATGTGGGAAATGTCATAGCCTTCTATGCGCTTGGGCTGACCCGGTAGATCGACAATTTCCGCCAAATCCTGCATTGCCTGGTTATTGCGATCGGCAAACCGCTGGGTGCGCGCTAGCTCATACTGGGCATTGCGCTCCACCATTTCCACCAACGCTGCCTTGGATTGCCGCTGGGGCACTTCGATGGTAACTTTACGTCCCTTTTGCTGGGTAAGAAACTCCGCCAGCATATCGGCATCCGGCAACGGGTGCTGCACCATGATTTCGCTGGGAATTTCCACCGCATCTACGGTGGGATAATGCGCTTCAAGCACCCGCTGCAAAATTTGCCCCGGTGTGCCTGACTCGGTCTCGGCCACAAAGCCTAAACGTCCCACAAGGCGTCCTGCTCGAATTTGGAATAGCTGAATACAGGTGTGCTGATCGTCACCGGAGAGTGCGATCGCATCCCGCGAAATTGTGTCATCCGGCAACGCCACCTTTTGGTGGGCACTCAACGTTTGCAATCCACGAATCTGAT
This sequence comes from Adonisia turfae CCMR0081, assembly GCF_011009555.1. Classification (GTDB taxonomy): domain Bacteria; phylum Cyanobacteriota; class Cyanobacteriia; order Phormidesmidales; family Phormidesmidaceae; genus Leptothoe; species Leptothoe turfae. Next base: position 1,267,525 of record NZ_QXHD01000004.1, read on the forward strand.
CCCGCAGTCGTGCCGCATGCTCAAAGTTAAGCTTTTCAGCCGCCTTTTCCATTTGGGCTGCCAAGATTGACTCCAATTCCTGCACCCGCCCCTGAAAAACCATTGCCACCTTTTGGACAATCTTGTGATAGTCTCCCGGCGTAATCAGCTGTTGGCATACCCCAGGACATTGGCCAATGTCATAATTCAAGCAAGGTCGATCTTTAAATAAAGGCTGACGTCGCTGCCGCAGCGGAAATATTTTTTTAGAAATATGCAGCGTCCGGCGCAGCAAACCCGTATCTACATAAGGACCGTAGTAGCGATCTTTCTTGGTGGTTTTTCGACGCTTACGAGTAATAAAGATGCGCGGGTAATCTTCTGACCAAGTAATGCAGAGATACGGATATTTTTTGTCATCCTTAAGCAACACATTAAAATAAGGCTGATGCTGCTTAATTAAGTTAGCCTCTAACACCAGCGCCTCGGCCTCAGTATCCGTAACAATAAATTCGATATCCACCACCTGGGTCACCATGACACTGATGCGCGGCGCGTGGTGCTGTTGTCCATTCCTAAAATAGGAACGTACTCGATTGCGCAGGCTTTTGGACTTACCTATATAAAGGATTTGATCATCCCCATCTCGCATGAAATAAACGCCCGGTTCCTGGGGAATTTCCTTGAGACGAGTTGCTAAGCGTTCAGGGTCTTTTAGTAGCGTCGTTGCAGCAGCAGCGGAAGGCACTAAGGGTCTCTCCAAATCCGTTCTAGTAGACAGGGGCTATTGCCTTTCTATTCTGCATACATTTGTCCTAACTAGGTTAGCTAGAACATCTTTAGTAATCCTTGTTGCCCTACTAATATTTCGCGCAATAGGCTGATAAAGGCCACCCAAATGATGGGAGAAATATCTACTCCACCAAACGGAGGGACTATTTTACGTACGGGCATCAAAAACGGCTCAGTCGGCCAGTACACCAAATTGAAGGGAAACTTGGTGGATTCTGCCTCGGGGTACCAAGTAAGAACGATGCGGAAAATAAACAGTAAGGTCATCACCGCTAGCAGCGGTCCAACGATCCAATTGCCAATTGTGATACCTGACATCGTCAATGTTCCTCGTTAAATGAGTGATTCACTTTAAGGATTGTAAAGCTTAGCTCGATGGCTATGGCCTGCACATTCGCAATCTTTTTAGTAAAAAAACTAAAAAGCCTTGATGTAAAAAGCATTTAGCGTTTTCAAGCACATTAACCCTGTTTTTTGCCCCAATGAAAAGGCTTCTCAAGGTTAACGTTGCTCGATACTATATTAAGCAAGCATTACAAACGTTTGCGGAACTAAAGAGTAAAGCCATGACACCTTCACTGACTAATTTCTTACTGAGCCTGGTTGCTGGAGCTGCAATTGTAGTGATCCCAGTAACTGTTGCTCTTGTCTTTATCAGTCAGCGCGACAAAATCAGACGCTAAACCTTATTGCATTTGGCTTGAAGTAAACATAAGTACTTTAAGTCTTTAAGTATAGGTAAGAGCAGCGATAATTTCCTGGTCAATGTCTTGTGTAAACGAACCGAGAGTACAGCCGATGCTGTGCTCTTTTTTATGACTGCAGTTTGACCATTGAACAAATTCTGAGCTGATTTATCAAAAGACAAATCCAAAGCTGCCCGCTAGGATAGAATTGGTGGCTATGGAATAGTCATGTCAGGCAAAACGCCTGTTAGAGGGCCACCATAATACGAGGAAGCAATTGTGAATTTTGGTACTCCTGTCCCGCTGCTGGTTGGATTAATACTCATTCTTGGTGCGGTTGGGCTTTTCTTTCTAGACAAATTTAAGCCGGGCTATGAACGCAGCTCTGACAAGGTTTACTCAATCCTACTTTTGCTGTCTGGCGTCTTCCTGCTAGCCCATTTAAATATGGAGCTGCTGGCTTCTTTTCAGCAGGTAATGCTAGTGGGGATGCTGACTACCTTGATTATCAACGATATCAGCAAACGAGAGTCTAACCGCGTCAGGTCAGGGGAGCGTGAAGGTCCACCACCACGGCGCTATGAGGAACGTCCCCGTCGGGTTTATCGTGCAGAATTGGACGACTGGGATACACCAGGATCCAGACAACCTCGTATCCCCAGCGATCGCTATCGGGATGATAGCTATGGCGATCGCTACGAGCCACGCCCTTTAGAGCCCCAGCCCCCAGCCCCATATCAAGACCGTCGACCACCAGCACGCTTACAGCCAGGGCAGCCAAGACAGGGAGAAGAGTTTGATAACTACTCGAACGATCGGGGTCGACCCGATAGTGGTCCAGGGAATCGTTCAAACAGTTTTTACAACAACCCTCGCTATGATGGCAACGGGGGGCCTTCAGGTCCAGGCAGTCGGCCACAGCGACCAACCCAACGCCCACCACAGTCACCACAGCGCCCTCCCATGGATACACCGGTGCCTGCAGGTAATGGCGCTGGCCACAGCTTAGGTGGTTTGCCACAGCCGCCTCGGGAATCAGCCCCCCCCCCTGCTGAGCGTCCTCCCCTTAATGTTCGTCCTCGCCCTAC
>NZ_QXHD01000004.1:1270079-1277899 GCF_011009555.1 Adonisia turfae CCMR0081
AGTCGCAACGCATCCCGTCGTGTGAAGTCCATCTGACCCTCCACTGTATTTCTAAATTTGTTTCTATAGGGGATAAAAATTAACCCTGAGCCAAAACCAAACCACATCTAGACTTGTAGTTTTCATTTACAAAAAACTACAGGTCTAGAGATGGTTTGCTGTCTTATATGCCTGTTTTAACCGCTTATGGGCACAATGGCGTAGAAAAATTGAGAAAACTCAATCTTTAGCGGTATCACTCCGTTACAGAGGTCGGTAGAGTCAGCGTAAATTCTGTACCTTGATTAGGGGCAGAGTTAACCGTAATTTGCCCGCCGTGGGTTTCGACAACAATTTGTTGCACAATGGCTAGCCCCAGGCCGGTTCCTTTGCCAATCTCTTTTGTAGTATAGAGGTGATCAAAAATCTGCGACTTAATGTCCTCAGGCATGCCTGCGCCATTATCAATAAAATGGATGATGATTTTCCCCTGGTTGAATTCGGTCTTAATGGTGATCTGGTTAGGGGTGGTTTCCAGGGCTGCGTAATCTTGGTATTGGCTTTTTTCGTCTAGTGCGTCAATGGCATTGGCCAAAAGGTTCATAAAGACCTGGTTTAACTGCCCTGGAAAGCAAGTGATTTCAGGACAGGTACCGTAATGCTTATGCACCTGAATGGCTGGCCGTTGTTTATTAGCCTTCAGGCGGTGTTTGAGAATTAGTAGGGTACTATCCAGGCCCTCGTGTAAATTAAAGGCGACCTTGGTTTCTTTATCGGCACGGGCAAATGAGCGCAGACTAACACTAATGTTACGAATGCGATCGCATCCCGTTTCCATCGATGTCAGCATTTTAGGAACATCCTCTAATAGGTAATCCAGTTCAACGGCGGCAGCATGGGCAACTATTTTCTCCGTAGGGGCCTGTTGACGATAGAGGGTTAGATGTTCCATCAGATCCGATAGCGCGCGTTTGAGCTCAGTAACATTGCCACCGACAAAACCAACTGGATTATTGATTTCATGGGCAACACCTGCCACTAAATTGCCGAGGGCGGACATTTTTTCCTGTTGAATCAGCCGTAGCTGAGTGTTTTGCAGCTGTCTGAGCGCCTGTTCCAATTCTTGATTCTGTTGATTTATTTTGACTTCAGCCGCTTTGCGCTCGGTAATATCGATTGCCCGTGCAAAATTGTACTGTTCGCCTTCAAACTCTAAAAAGTTAGCAACAACTTCCACTGGAAATATATGCCCATCCTTCGTTTGGTGAAACGTTTCCAACCGTTGGTAATGACGCTCTTTGAGGGCTTGCCAATGGGCAGGCCATTCACGTTGAGAAAATGTGGGGGTAATATCCCACACCGACATGGTGGTTAATTCTGCTTGAGAGTAGCCCAATTTTTGACAGGCCGCTTTGTTGACCGAGAGAAAATGTCCATCCTTATTCACCCAAAAGCAGCTGGTAGCAGTATGATCAATGGCAAACTTGGCCAGGCTCAATGCTTTTTCAGTGGCTTTACGCTCACTGATATCCTGAATTAGACCTAAGGTATAGATCGCATGCTCCCCCTGCAGTTTGACCAAATAGACGGTTGTCTCTGCCCAAAAATAGGTACGATCTTTACGTAGATATCGCTTTTCCAGGGTGAAACTATCTACCTCCCCGCTATACAGACGTTCCATCGCTTGACGAGACGCTTGGATATCCTCTGGATAGGTGAGATCACCAAATGTCATCTGCAATAACTCTTCTCGGCTATAGCCGATCATTTGGCAAAAGAGTGTATTGACATTCGTAAATTTTTGAGTGGTCATGTTGGCTTCAGCAAAGCCCACAGCCGCTTGCTCAAAGGCTGCCTGGGTACGGGCCTGACTTAACTGAAGTTCAGCTTCAACCCGTTTGCGATCGCTAATGTCACGAAACACAACAACACTGCATTCTCGTTCTGCAAAAGAAAGATAGTTAACCGTGATTTCAGCTGAATAAACCCGCCCACTCTTGGTGAGGTGTTGAGATTCAAGAGAAACGCTTTGCTTCTGTTTAATGGTGTTCCAAAGCTTTTTCCAATGCTTCAGCGAGAAATTAATGTCAATATCGGGTACTGATAAGGTTGTGAGTTCTTCAGATGAGTACTCCAGGATGTTGCAAGCCGCTGTGTTAGCGTAGAAACATTTAGCATCTTCATCCAGCCAAACGATGCCGTTGGCTGCATTATCAACTGAAAACTGAGTCAGCAGAAGTTTGTTATTGAGTTTAGTCAGTTCTTCTGTTTTTTTCTGTTCTAATTCATAGAGCTGATTAACATGCCTTAGTTGTAAATGAGTGGCAACCCTGGCTAATAATTCCGGTTCTTGAAATGGTTTACTAATAAAGTCAACTGCTCCCACTGAAAAGCCTTTGACAATACTTTCAGTATCTGATAGGGCCGTAATAAAAATAACGGGAATGTGGGATGTACTGGGATTGGCTTTAATTTGTTGACAAGTCTCGAAGCCGTCAAGTCCTGGCATTTCAATATCCAGCAGGATCAGGTCTGGCACAAAAGACCGTAAACGGTGGATAGCCCGCTCGCCACTAATGGATGCTGCTACCGTATACCCAGCTGAAGCTAAGACCTCTGTGAGTACCTCTAAGTTCTCAGGTCTATCGTCAACAGTTAGGATTTTACCACTATCCAACATGGGTGATTTCGATAGCTCTGTGGGCCTGTCATACGGTTTTATTACACATTGGGTACTAGCAGTTTTACTGCAAAGCACTCATTTTTCAATAGTTCCCTATCGCAAATATAATCATCACCTCAATGTGGTTTGACAGCCAAGAGGTTCTTAAGGGGGGATTGCCTATTTGCAATAGGCAGCAGATTTAAAGCCCAATCACTTAGAAAACATAGATGTTTAATGGGCTTTAGCAGAGGGGGCAATGCCGACATGTTTCTATTAAGACGATGATCTGAGGTAGTTAGGTTCCATCGCTCTATATTTTTCAGGTAATTAGCGAACAAATCTGATAATTCTTTGATAAAAGTATTTTTGTAAGGACATCTAAGCAAACCCTAAAAAAACTGGTGGTAAGTCCTCAACACTCCGGCAGACTAGGTATGTTGGAAAATAGTTATACAGAGCATTGACACTATGGTTTGGCAGCGTCCTGATGGTCGGCAACCGAATGAACTGCGTCCAGTTAAGTTCGAGCGACGTTTTACCCGTTATGCGGCTGGGTCAGTCTTAGCCCACTGCGGCAATACTCAAGTGCTATGTACGGTGTCAGCGTCTGAAGACGTGCCTCGCTGGCTGAAGGACTCAGGGCAAGGTTGGCTCACGGCAGAATATCGGATGTTGCCCAGTGCCACCCACACCCGGACAAGGCGAGAGCTGATGAAACTATCGGGTCGTACCCAAGAGATTCAGCGGCTGATCGGTCGCAGTTTGCGGGCGGCCCTAGACTTAGAAGCGTTAGGGGAAATAACGCTGACGGTAGATGCGGATGTGATCCAAGCTGATGGCGGTACTCGCACGACGGCGATCACGGGGGCTTATGTGGCCTTAGAAGATGCGATCGCCACACTCATGGCCAAAAACACCCTGCAAAGCTCACCTTTAAAGCATCAGATTGCCGCTGTTTCTGTCGGTCTGTTAGAAGGCGATGCGTTTCTCGACCTCAATTATCCAGAAGATGTTGCAGCCGACATTGATTTTAATGTGGTGCTCAATGGGGAATTGGGGTACATCGAAGTGCAGGGAACTGCTGAGGCTGAAAGCTTTAATCGTCAACAGCTAAATCAGATGCTGGATTATGCAGAAGTGGGCATTAAGCAGCTGATGGTGCTGCAAAAAGAAGCGCTATTGCAAGATTAATTTAATCGGCGGATGGGCAATGCCCATCCGCTGGTTCTATTCATTGATCACACTGCCGGGGCTTTACTGTCTGGCAAATTTAGGGAAAACGCAAAGATTGCGATCGCTATAGTTAACCCACCTGCCACCAAAAAAGGCATGCCATACCCAAAGGTGACCAGTACGCCGGAAACAGCCGGGCCGATGGCATTGGCCATACTCAGGTAAGAAGAATTGGTACCGAGGGCTTCACCCTGTTCATCTTTAGACGTGCGTAGCGACAGGAGTGAATCGATCAGCGGCATCGGAAATGCATTGACAATACCAAAGAAGAATAGCAATACCCAGAACGCTTCAATGGTGGGGAACGACGGATAAAGAATCAGCAAAATTCCCCGCATAATCAGGGCAGTCACCAGCAGTGTGACAAGATTCATCCGTTTCCGCAGAGGCCCTAATAAGAACACCTGGGATAAAAACGCTAGAACGCCAAAGAATACAAACGCAAATGCCAGATTCTTGGTATCTTGCCCCAGCACCGTTAAGAAGAAGGGCTGAAACGCAAAGGTAAATACGGTGAATGTGGCCCCATTGAGAAAGGTCATCAGGAAAATGCGACCGACCAACGGTTTGCGGAAGGAGGTGGCCAGGCGGCCAAAACCAAAGTCATTTAGGGACAGGTTGAGTTTGCGATCGCACTCTGACGATGGCCGTGTTTCCGGCAATACCGCAAAACAGAGAATCGCTGCCACCAGGGCCATCAGGGCTGACACCATAAAACTCATACCCAAAGGCGTGATACCCGGTATCGGGGGTAAAGTCTGGGCAAAATAGGCCAGTGGCGGCCCCACGACAAACCCCAGTCGAAATATGCCGCCAAAAATTCCAAAAGCTTGGGTCCGCTGCTCCGGGGTCGTAATATCGCTGACCACCGCCTGGGCTACAGAATTATTACCCCCTGTTAGACCATCCAGCATCCTGGCCAGATACAGCCACCAGGCAAAGGGACTGACCGCCGCCAGCAGGTTAGCCACCACCGTGCCCAATAAGCTAATTACCAACAACGGCTTACGCCCAATGCGATCCGATAGCCGCCCCAGAATCGGGGTACCCAAAAACTGGGACAAGGAAAACGCCGTGGTCAGAAGACTCGCCGCCAGATCACTGAGACCAAACTCTTTAGCATAGGGGTACAGCGTTGGAATAATGATGGTAAAACTGACGGAGTTAATGAATGCCACCAACGTGACAATCCAAAACTGCAGCGGCAGGCGCGACTTGGCAGCCATAAAAGCAAAGACGTAAAGTTTTGTAACCTTGTTAGAATATCAGGATGCCTGGTTAAGCGCTAATCAGGAATTGTTTTGAGTTACTAGTTTTTAGTTCTTAGTTAGTTAAGTTAGACACGTTAAGTCATTAACAAACTATGGGAGACAATGCCTCAAAACAAAGAATGAGCAGCCAAGAACTAAGAACCAGGAACCAATAACCATCCAATAATTTAGTTGACGGTCTAAAAAAGAGTAAGCTAGAATCTCGTCATTGAGTTTTTCACAAACTTTTTTTGTCATGAACGCAGTCAAGCAGCTATCACTACACAGTCTAACTAGCCTCGGTGGGCTAGGACTGCTGCTGCGCCTGGCGCATACTAACTAGATTTCACCCCAATCCATACGATAGGCAGGCTTTTTCTAACCCATCCATTACCCAACGTTTCTGATATACGAGAATCTTTGAGTTTTGGATGTCATACCTGAAATCATAGGACGATCATTTCACCCAGGTTCTTCCACTTTTGGAAGAGCCCCATTGCTGAAATGAAAGCGTTCTCTTAGGTTGTCTCCCTAGCCTGCCTATCTCCAAAATCTCCCACGTCTATCGATACCCTATCCCCTCATGGGAGGGGCTCCGGGGTGGGTTTCCCTTGCGCAATTTTTCGAGCTCTCAACATCAATCCTTCTGCTTTTTAAAGGAATTGTTGTGGCTTGAGAGGTTTAAGTCTTTTTGCCTGTAAACATTGTTGCTCGCAGACTTTACCCACACCGCCCGTTGGGCACCCCTCCCAAGAGGGAAACGCAACAGCATCCTTTGCATGCTCTTCCCGAGAAAAGGAATTAAACAACCAACCATTAAGCACTCACAAAAACCATTATGTTGAAGCATCCTGCTCAGAAATATAGTCCGTTTCAGCCGATTCAGATTGACCGCACCTGGCCCAGTTGCACCATTACCCAAGCCCCCACATGGCTCAGCACCGATTTACGTGACGGCAACCAGGCCCTGGCTCAACCCATGTCGATTGAGCAAAAGCTGCACTTCTTTGAACTGTTGGTGCGCATTGGCTTTAAAGAAATTGAAGTAGGGTTTCCATCAGCTTCGGCAACAGAATTTGAGTTTGTCCGACGACTGATTGAAGAAGATCGGATCCCCGCAGATGTCACCATACAAGTCCTCACCCAGGCAAGGGAATCGCTTATCCGTCGAACATTTGAAGCACTGCGAGGAACAAAACAAGCAATTGTCCATGTCTATAATGCGACAGCTCCCGTCTTTCGACAAGTTGTCTTTCGCAATAACAAAACAGAGACCATTGAACTAGCTGTGTCAGCTGCCACCCTGATTCGGCAGCTGGCCCAACAACAACCAGAAACAGTCTGGCGATTTCAATACTCTCCTGAGGTCTTTACTTCAACTGAACTACCCTTTGCCCGAGATATTTGCAATGCAGTCTTGGCCGTGTGGCAACCCACACCCGACGCCAAAGCGATTATTAACTTACCAGCCAGCGTTGAAGTCGCTACACCCAATATATTTGCCGATCAGGTGGAATGGATGCATCGCCAGTTAGACTACCGTGATGCAGTGGCCCTGAGTGTCCATCCCCACAATGATCGAGGCTGCAGTGTTGCCGCAGCAGAGCTGGCCCAAATGGCAGGAGCTGACCGAGTGGAAGGCTGTCTGTTTGGCAATGGCGAACGTACCGGCAATGTGGATTTGGTGACGTTAGCAATGAATCTCTATACCCAGGGCATTCATCCGGGGCTAGATTTTTCGCAAATAGATCAGGTGGCCGCAGTCGTTCAGCAATGTACTCAGTTGCCCATTCATCCACGACACCCCTATGTTGGTGATCTGGTCTTTACAGCCTTTTCTGGGTCTCACCAAGATGCCATCAAAAAAGGATTTGCTCAACGACAGCCGGGGGACTACTGGGAGATTCCCTATTTGCCCATGGACCCGGCAGATGTGGGTCGCTCCTATGAGGCCATTGTGCGGGTTAACAGCCAGTCAGGAAAGGGGGGCATTGCCTTCTTGCTAGAGCGAGACTATGGCGTTGTTCTACCCAAGGCTTTACAGGTGGAATTTAGCCAGATAGTACAGCAGGTTATGGATAGTACTGGCTACGAAATGTCATCGTCTGCAATTTGGCAGTTGTTTGGTAGCACCTATGGCACAGCACCGGGGCCAGTGGTCTATCAATCCCACCATCTAGAGACGGCAGGTGACAATGACCAGGTGCAACAGCTAGTGATGCAGGTTAACTACGACAACCAACCGCTATGTTTGCAAGGGGCTGGCAATGGTCCCATCGATGCCCTAGTGGCAGCTCTACGGCTTGGTGGCTTGGCAATCGAGATTGCTGACTATGAAGAGCGCGCGCTACATGCAGGCAGTGGGGCCGAGGCCATTGCCCTAGTTGCCGTTACTGGTCCGGAACAGTCACAGAAATACTATGGCGTGGGTACCCATCGCAATATCACAACAGCCTCAATCTTGGCTGTGCTTAATGGTCTTAACCGTTTACTGAATGCACAGGATCAAGCTGGGCAAGATCAGCAATCGCTTAGCCTCTGCGTTTAATCACCATCAGCCATCGTTCCCTGAGTAAAGCTTAGGGAACGATGGCTAATATCAATCCCTAGGGCACCTCTATTTATTGATTTTTTGAGGAATCGAGTCTCAAATAAGACTGTTATCCAGCCTTGTTTCTGGAAATCAGAATATG
>NZ_QXHD01000004.1:1277909-1409242 GCF_011009555.1 Adonisia turfae CCMR0081
AAGTGGAGACTGGTGATTCTGGGTTAGACGGAGATGATTTAGTCCCCCTTAACGATCAAAGAAGTTGGTCGTTAGACCCAGGAGAAACAATTCTTTTCGTGGCCAATGGCGATCTTTCGCATGCTACAAAACATGAGGATGGGCAAGATGGAGATATTGATTGGACGTTTGAGAAGCATTCTGGTGAGATTGCAGTTAAGTGGACTGTAGTGGAGGTGAGCTAACCACAGAGTACCATTTTGAGCTCGATAACATATTGTCATCTGATGATTAACTGAGCGGTATAAAAAACGCTGCTGGCACCGATGATTGATTTTTTATGAAACCCCATATCCTAGTCACCTTAACAAAAGACGTTGCCCCTGGTCAGATTCCTTATTGGGAGGATGTTGCCCAGCATAAAGCAAAGGCTCCTACTCAGCTCACGCCAGCTGTGGATCAGGTGGCGAAGAAATATGGTCATTCGTTTCAGGTGACGCGGGAGTATAGGTCTGCTAAACCTAATGGTTGGGACCAACATGAACAAGAGAGCAAATTTGATCGCACATATCGTCTGATTTTGCAGCAGAATACAGAAATTCCCGCCGCATTAATTCAGGATATTACGGTTATTCCTAACGTCGAAGCTGTCAACTCCGGTAAGGTGGCGACAGCCGAGCTGCCGGTGATTGCTAAGGGATTGAGTTTTGATACAGATATGCGATCGCGCCAAGCCATCTACCTACCAAAGGCCCATGACTACAGCCAGGGCGATTCCAAAATTACAGTGGCGGTGTTAGATACCGGCATCGATCTCGATCATCCCGAGTTAAAAGAGGTGTTGCTTCCCGGCTATGACTTTGTCGATATTCTCGATGGATCTGGAAAGTTTCTCGGAGACTATTTGGACTATGATGAGGACCCGGAAGACGAGGTGGGTCATGGCACCCATGTCGCTGGAATCATTGCTGGCCAGGGCTTAAAAATGCCGTTAGGAGTGGTGCCCAAGTGCAAGATTTTGCCTGTGCGGGTGTTGGGAGCGATGAAACGTGGCTCTAAAAAGGTCGGCGCAGGTTTGGTGGATAACATCAATTCAGGCATTAAGTGGGCCATTGACCACGGTGCAAATGTGATCAATATGAGTCTTGGCATTGAGCACACAGACGGTGGGCTACCCCATGAAGAAGTAGTGAACTATGCTCGCCGTAAAGGCGTTTCAATTGTTGCCGCGTCTGGCAATGATGGCCAGGAACACCTTTATTATCCAGGGGCACTCCCCCATGTGATTGCGGTGGGAGCCTTGGATGAGTCAGGGGAAATCACGTCGTTTTCCACCTATGGCAAACAGGTTGATTTTGCCGCTCCTGGCACAGATATTTATAGCACTTACATCGGTAATGACTATGGTTTTTCCACGGGAACATCCCATGCTTCACCCTTTGTTGCCGGAGCGATCGCCTTGCTCAAGTCCTATGCTCGACAAAAATACAAGACTAACTTATCTGATCGGCAAGTGAAATATTTGCTCAAGCATACCGCCGACAAACTGGATAAACGGTTTAAACATCCCAAGGCAGGCTTTGGCAAGCTTAACTTATTAGATGCCCTGCGACTATTAGACTACAAGCTTGCCTGATAATACAAGGTTGCTCACGGGGAGGCATACAGTCTTAGGTGAACATGATTATTTTATCTCCAGTTGACTTTGAGATCACTGGTAACTATCCTCAAGCCCACTTCATCGGAGAATAATTTAATGTCAACAACAACGGTCGACCTTAATCTAGTTGTTTACGCAACTCCGGAAGAAATTCAAGCCGATAAGGCTTCTCTTGAAACAGACAACTACACTGCAAAGCTGGAAAATACTGCATATGCTCTGCTCAATGTGATTGAGGCTCTCAAAGACTATCTTCCAGATATTGAGGTATATAACGGTGTTTATCTTCCAGTTACAGTAGCATCAGCTGCCCTGGCAGAGCTTGCGAGGGTAGGAGAGACGCTGAGTCTAGCATCGTCATCAGCAAGTAGTTTTATTACAGAAATACAAGAGTCAGCCGAGTCAGCAGCCTCTTTCGATCCAGGTTCAACCGCAGCAACAGAGGCTCAAACATTACTAAGTAACGCTCAGACGATACAAACAACACTAGAAGAAAGTATCTCAAGCTTTAATGAAGATTCAGGTGAGATAGTTGAGAGTGGTAATTTCATAAAGTCTGTGCCTGCAAATATTCCAAAAATAAAAGAAGTAGCCTTGCTGTATATTTCGCAGCCTACTAAAAGCCCAGCCACCAACAATGATCCTTTAGAAGTAGCCACAGCTACACTAAAAAGTGCCATTCAAGAACAGGTTACTGACGTTTTAAGTGGTCTGGAAGCGAAAGTATTAGAGGCAGCAGCCTTAGCAGCTGCAGCAGCGGCTGCATATGATAATTGGGACACCCTAAGTGACCTATTTGGGATTGAGAGTGCTGAGGGGGAGAGTCCTACTGATGGGGAAAGCACCGATCTAGCTCTGAGTGAAGTGGATAATTGGCTGGTTGTTCAACAACAGTTTGGTCTCTCAGACTTACTCGTCGGCTAGGCTACAGTCGTTAGTAGGCTTAGAGTTTGAAGCACTAAGGTTTATTTGATGACAGTTTTTGCCTTGAGAAATTGAAATTTCTGACTTTATCAGTTTTTTATTGATTTATTGCGGGAAATTACCATGGTTCTTACCTACGCTAACGGTTCTACCACCTACACGGAATACACTGCTGAGTTGGTACTACAAATCAATCCACCAAGCGTCACCTTAGATTCCTATGCTGAAACAGCCTTAAGTAATACAGAAACCTATTTCATCAATCAGGCAGGAGATGACGATCCTAGAGATTACATAACCAGCGAGGGTTTGTTAAGTAGAGTTAATACCCTGACTGAAAAGCTAAATGGCTCTGGATTAGACAATATTCCAAAATTATTACTTTCCAGACCAATCATTTATGCCACCTTGATTAAGGCTGCCCGCGAAGACGAGAGCGTATCAGATGATGATCTTGAAGGGTTATATAGCTCGGTACTGCGAAATGTAAACAATATTCCCAAGCGCTATTTCCTAGCCCAGATGCTTACCCTGGTGCTCAACGATAGGCGCATTCGGCTAAAGTCCACTGATAAGCGTTGGGAACAATTAGACGACCTCACGCTGTCCCAGGGGCTGCCCATCACCATTGGCCAGGTGGAGCCTGCCGTTACCGACCTGCTTTCCACTCTTTACACTGAAGGGAATATTCCTTACTATGTAGCCCAGTTTGCTGAAAGAGACGACAATCCAATCTCTCCCTATTCCTTTACGGCCTCGCTTCAGCAGGGAATGACCGATTATTTGGTCAAGCTGGGTATTGAGATTGATGATGACACCTTTACGGCTGGCGGCTACGATCAGTACTTCCTGATGGCCTACAATGAGGCCCTCAAAACCAGTACGGTTGCTGAAGACCCCATTGATGCTGCACGGGTTAAAGGTGGAGAGACTACTTGGGATTTCTCTGTCGACACCTTTGAGAGTATCGAAGAACAAGGGGTAAGCTCGGACAATATTTTGGCGGCGGGCGCGCTGGACTACATCTACTGTATTGGGGAACGCATGCATGTGTTTGATGTGGCCAATGCACTGGTATTACGCTGGGCTAGCGGTATGCTGGATGTACCTGAGGGGACGACAGCTGCTGCACTTTATCGCTACCACAAACTCCGTAGCGAACGCTCCACACCTCAAGAGCGAGCCATGCTGTATCGCCGAGTCCTGAATCGAGGTGCTGGTCGCCTGCTCTCGAATATGGTTCCCAATGAAGATTTTCCCCGGCTATGGCACCAGCTGATGTCTGAGGTGGCTGAGTACATTCGCAAGGCGGAGGGCAGCTACTCAGCAGATGGTTGGGTCTCCCGAGCCCCCATTTACCAGGCGACGAAGAACCTGCAATATAACCTGAGTGAAAACATGACTGGGATGTCTCACCTACAGGTAACTGAAGATTATGCCCACTTGCAAGAGGCGCTAGATATCATCAAGTCTGAGGATGTGGTGATCTCCTACGGTGGTCGCCGTCAGAGTATTTGGACGGTGATTGAGCAGATTGCCAAAGAAGATTTGGGAATTATGGTCTCCAGTGCTCCCATTCGTACCGCTGCAGTGGAGGGCAACAAGGTTTTTCAGTGGATTGCCACCTTTAATGAAGGTTCGGTTCAAGACAGTATTTTCCAGAATTTCCTCTCTTCGGCAGAGGCTTGGATTATTGCCCAGGCCGCCATGGAAGAAGACGATGACTCCTTTGGGCAGGACGATGACGATATGGACGACGATATCGACATGGATGAGGATGACGATTTTGATGATTGGAATTAGGTAACGAGTGACAAGTAACGAATAACGAATAACAAGTAACAAGTAATAAGTAACAAGGACAGGAACAAGTTACAGGTTACTCGTTATGAGTCAAACGGGGTCCATTTAACAGTTCTATTTGGCGTAGAGAGGCTAAAGTGCCATGTCACAATTGATGTATGACGAAAATATTCAGACAGAAGCGCGGGCGCGGGCGCGATCGCTACTGTCCCAATCCCAATCATTCCGGAATATGGATCGCAATGAACAGGCGGCCATGTATAAGGACGTAGTCATGGCTCAGTGTAAAGAATTGGCTGATGAAGACGGTGGTCAATTAGCAACTCAAAAAGGATTGTCAACGGGCTTGGCTGCCAGTGATCAAATCGATGACAAACGCCATCTCAATGAGCGAATTGGCCCAGAAACGGGAGAGATGGCTGCTGACTTTATCAGTGATGTCGATTTTCCTCAATTTGTCGAAGACTTGCTCACGGGTGTTTTTGACGCGAACTTAAACGTCACCGTAACGCAGATGCAGGAATATCAGAGCCTGTTAAAATCTGCGACCAAATCTCTCAGCAGCTTTGTCAAAAATGTCAGTGATGAAGATGCCTTTGCCCACATGGCAGATAGTATGGGCGATCAATTTAGTTTTATTGAAGATGAGCAGGGGCAACCGGCCCTCGGTAATGCCAGTGGACAACAGCTGGATATTGGCGATAACGAAGTTAGAGCCAGAATTATGGACGCTAAACTGGCACTGGCTCAAGAACAACGAGCCCTGCTGCGAGAAACTATTTTGATGGGTATTTCTCGATTAGTGGTCGAACGTGGTACGGTCAAAGCAGCCGTTGTCTTTGATGTTAAAGCAACTGAAAAGATTAGTAAATCTGACAAGGCTGCCGATTCATCTACCACCAAATCTGGTGGCACCCGTGGAGGCGGCCTGTTTGGGTTCTTGGGCAGACGTAGTTCCAGCACGAACAAGCGCAGCAAGATTAGCGTGTCTTCTGCCAAGAGTACCGCAACTACTGATTTAGCTGCGCAAATTACCGGTTCGGTCGAGCTTGTTTTTAAATCTGATTACTTTAAGTTAGACAACTTTGCCTCGATGTATGGTGGGGAAGCACCAAAACCCCAAAAGCAGGCCCAACCAGGAGGACAACCGGGGCAGTATTTGCCGGGGCAGTAGCTGATGTTTTGTTTCTAGACTCTCTCTTGGTTTTAATGACATCGGGTAAGCACAATGGCTCTGGCAATCTTAAGGTGGCAAGACACGGACGACGACTATACCCACGTCGATATTGATATCGGAATTACCAATCGATATTACCGATATCAGATTGGCGATGAAGCGATCCGTCGTTTTAATGGCCTCAAGCAGTTAGAAGATCCAACCTTTATCTCGCCCCTAATGGGGCCGCTGCCAGAGGAAAGTTTGGGCCGTAAGACATTGGAAATTCCAAATGAGCAGTTTGATCGCAAACATCGTTATCTTCAACTCTTTAGTTTTCGAACGGCTCAGCTAGAAGGCCCCGCTCTTTCTGAAATTGTTCAGATCCCCGCTTTCGGTTTGCAACGTGAGCAGGATGATTCCCACAACGCTGTCTCCCTAAGTTTGGAGGACTCTATGCCATCACAAACCATCGAACAGCCTCCGGTTGAGGTGGTCGCTTTTTCCTATAAAGAAGCCTCTCCGGTGAGTACGGCCATGGCCTTCAAAGGCTTATCATCCGTCATTGGTGGCCTTAAAAAATTTGCCCCCCTGGCAAAAAAAGCTACGGCTGTTGTCACCAGTCCCCAGGCTCAGAACGCCCTGAAACAGGCAGGTACGTTTCTCAAGAACCCTCAAAATCAGCAAATGCTGATGAATGCAGGCACGTCACTCCTGTCAAAAACTGGGCTCACAGGACAGCAGCCCATGAATAACCAGGCGATGATGCAGCTCTTGATGAATTTTCTCAATCAGAGCGGTATGGCGGGTACGCCCCAGATGGGCATGATGCCAGGGGCAGGTACCATGCCTGCTATGACAGGAGCTAATCTAATGGGGGCTCAACAAAATCCAATGCTGGCGGCAGGAATGTTTCCAACCCAGCAAATGGGCTCTCAACTGCCCAACTCCTCGGCAGTGAATACAGCGATGTTGGCGCAACAACAGTTGCAGAAAAATCAGCTGCAACGATTCCCCACAGGGACTGCCAATCGCACTACTAACTTGAGTCGAGCCCGATCTTTTTCAACAGCCGCATCCGTCCCCTACAGTGATCAAATGGCCCTGCCAGCCTTGGCAGCCCTGCCGTCACTATTAGGAGGATTAGGTGGCGCGGGGGCAACGGGCGGAGCTTCGGCCCTGATGGGAGGTGCCAACATGAGCGGTTTGGTAACGTCCCTAATGCCTTTATTGCAGCAGGTCTTAACTCCTGAAACGGTGCAGATGATGATGCAAAACATATCCCCCACCAAGATGTTGGGGGCGGTCACCGACAGCGTCACCCAGGTAGCCAAAGTCAGTCTGGAAGATAAAAAACAAGATCAGCAGCACATTGAGAAATTAATCGCGAATGCAGACGATACTGCCATGGAAAAGTGGGCCTATGGAGCGGCGGTGGTCAATGCCCTAGCTTGGTCACCTGAAGTTGTTGACTATCGGCGGGTGGGTCGGGTGCGGCTGGACTTTATGGATGTTACACCCCTGATGCTCCACGGGCGTTCTCGGGTGCTCTACCATCAGGATCACGACATTGCTTTTCCCCTTAAGTTAGAAACACCCCGCCCGATCCGTAAGGGAATTCTCCAGATCCTGGTGAAGGATCCAGAGAGTCTGGAGATTTTGCTTGAGAAGAAGTACAAAGTTGACGATCTCACCAGTGGGCCGTTGGATGTGGTGCCCACCTTAAGGCGAGACCAGCTGGAACTGCTGGAACCCAACGAGGATTATTTAGTGACGGTGGTGCTGGCCTGGAAGGGGCGATCGCGACGAAACCCCAGCCCACGCCGCAAGAAACCCATGGGCACCAGCATGACCCAGATGATCACCCTGATGCGAGACTATTGCTTTGATCGCATTGAAGGTCAGTCGGAAACCGTTGCCCTCAATGATGTGGATCGCTATCGGTCTTACTGGCACAAGGTATGGCAGGGGCAACTCTCTAGTCGACGGCGTAGGTTGACCCTGGACTGTAAGTACTACTACACATTGGAACGCGATCGCACTGTCCTGGCCCGGATGGAAACCCTCTCCCGCATTCAACAGACCAGCGACACCCGTCAGGAAGGAAAACTCAAGGCTGGGATGATGCTCAACCCCGAGCGTTTGAACGAACTGCTCGGTCAAATCTCTGACCATGAGCCCCTCGACGACGAACAGTTAAACGCCCTGTTTAATACCGACAACATCAGTCTGTTCAATGCCCTGGCCCGCACTGAGGTCAAATTTAAAGGACGCAAAGGCAGCACCGTTGCCCTGTGGGTCTATCCAGAGTTAAAGATACAGCGGATTTTGCTAAAGCAAGCCTCAGAGATTGACGAAAACGGTCATGTCACCGAGCTAGTAGAAGCTCCGGTGTATTTCCCCATGCCCACCAAGGCCCACTTTATCGGAGTTAGCGATGATGACTAATGCAAATTCTTCTCCAGACGACCTCACTGGCCATGAACAGTTTGAGGAGCTGGATCCGTTGTTGCCCTTTGCCGATCTCGTTCATAGCCTGACGGACTACGAAAAACAGCGGGTAAACTCTGAGACGGGGCAGGTATTAACGGTGGAAGCAATTAAGGTGGATATGCCCATCGAGTTGCGGGTCACAGTGGATGATGCCGGTCAGGTCACCCTCAAGGGGGCGGCTCCCACCCAGCGGACGACAACAACAGTCTTGCCAGTGTTTCATCGTATGCAGCTGCGCATAGTTGAGGATCACGGGGAGGAGCGCCATGGCCAGTAGTGGAAACAAATCCTGGAATTTAGAATCTTTTCTTGACTCCTTGATCTTTGAGTTAGACAAGGCTCAAGACACCCTGTCGGTCAAAGGGTTAAACCGTCGGTTGACCTATATGGTGCAAGACATGAACCTAGAATTACAGTTGTTTCCAGAGTTTGATGGCGATAATGTGCGTTTTACCACCGCCAAACCCGGCGAAAAGGGGGCCTCTAAAATCTCTTTCCAGTTGGGGTCCATCAGCGATAGCCAAATTCGTGAAGTCACTCGGCCACCGATCCAACAGGGAGAAACCTCCATTGATGAGGTGGACCTGCCCGAAACTGAGCGCAAAGAGTTAAAAAAACTAGGGATTAAATCCACCGAAGATCTGCGTCGAACAGTCCAAGATCGCAATGTGGACCTGGGCAAAGTCACCGAAAAGAAACTCAACTACGGTAGCTTAGCCAACTTAATTAACAAAGCCCATCGTCAGGAAAAGCCCCCCAGTGTGGCCAAGGCCAGTCTCTCTAAATCCCAGGGTGACACGGTTTTAACCTTAGAAGGTAACAATCTAGCCAGTGCTCAGTCGTTGGATCAGTTTCCGGCAGCGGTGATCAACGATCAGCCGGTGGAGATTCTCTCAGCCAGTGATAAGCAGCTCAAGCTTAAAGTTAAGCAGACTCATCTGCAAGGTCAGGGAGGGAATCAGCTGAAAGTGGCGTTGGATCCCTACGCAGTATTTACGATGAATTTAGAATCGCAGGTGCAACCACCATAGGTCGGGGATTTTCGGGATCGGTTAGTGGCAATAGCGGTTAACCCACCCCGCCTTTTGGGAAGCCCCATTTTGCTATTTGGGATAACACTTCTCGATAGAGAAGCTCTATTGATCCCAGGAGAGGGATTTAAACAGAGACCTTATTAAAATCTTGTTACTTAAATTTTGAACTTTGAATTTTCACTTTTGAATTCACCATGTCTGCCTACATGCCACCTAGCCACAATCGTCTGTTAGCCCTGGAGCAACACATTCGACCCCAGCAGCCTCGGGTCAGGCCGTCGCGCCAGTCTCGCTTAAAACAGCCCCAGCCCCGGTACTATCGAGAGCTGACCACTCCTAACTCAGCGTTACAATCGCCCCGGCAGCCACAAACTCAGCAACCCGCCGGTCCCTATCGTCAGCTGGCGGCCCAGCTTGGTCAGCGTTACTATACTCCCTCCCAGACCCACACATCAAAATCCGACCTCCCCACCATTTCCACTCCCATTAGCCCAGCCATTGTCGAAACCTTTGAAGCAACTCCAACAACAGTTGCCCAAAAACATCGTCGCCAAACCCTCAACTCCCTACTGACATCTCCCCCTTGGGCTGAGGTTTCGACGGTAAGCTCAGCCGAATTACTTAAGCCCAAGGGCTCAGCCGAACTGCGTCAGTCGAAGCCTTCCCCTCGCTCACCCAAACCAAACCCGACTGCTCCCCTAGCCAGCTATAAGTCCCTTGCCACTAGTATCCGCCAGGCAAGACTAGGTCTCTCCACTGCCACTTCAGAGCCCACAACTCCGGTTGAACAGCCTCGCTCATCTGCAATGAATTGGGCTATTGACGAGGTTCTTACAACAGAAGCTGATGCCTCACCAGTAGCATTGAATAGTGTTGTGAAACAAGATGTTATGGAAGTAGAGAGTACACAACAGCCTATGACAAGGGAGACAATAGCATTAGAGGATAGTCTGCAAAATCCCGTCAGCGATTTGCCATTAGAGAATTACTCAGGGAGTGCTCCTGACCATGGGCAGGATACCCAGTCGGATGTTCCGTCGATTGAGATCCAAGTAATCGAGATATTCTCTGATGGTCAAGATCAGTCTCCATGTGAGGCTATGTCACCAGAAGAGGCTTTATCTGAGGATGATATCCTAGCTTCGGCAGCTACGATTGACGTAGTGCCAGTAGTCACTGCCAACGATACCTTTAGTGAGGTTGCACCACCGTCATTCTCTCAACCAATCGCAGATGAGTCCATCACTGTTCCTAAGAATTCTTCTGATGTCCCTCAGCAGGCCCATGAGAAAAGTGTGACTGCTGTTACATCGGCCTCTAATGCGGCAGCAGGATTACGCAACAATATGTTGCTGTTGACCTATCAGCTGGCCTGTCCGCCACAACTAGTGAACTATATGGCCCAGCTAAAACACAAACGCCATAAAAGAAAACGTTCCACACAACCCCCACCAATTACATCACCATTTGCCTAAAAAGTATCTTAATCACCTAATTAAATCCCAACCTCTCGCCCTTTTTACTTTTTACTTGTCCCTTTTTACTTGCCCTTAGGTACTGGTCCCATGAGAAATCGATTGCTGGAGTTAGAACGAAAAGTATATACCTCTCCAGGTAAGCCGGGCAAACCACCAAGAAAACGTCGGGGTAAACGCCGACCAGGCTTGCCCAAACGAGGACCACGCCCCGTGGCAGCCCGGTGTTGTCGTCGAGTACGGGTGAGGGCACAATCATTTGACTGGGATGAACCCATCGAGCTGATCTACAACAGCGAGCGTGATTCCTATGTGGCCCAAGAACCCTATGCAGCCGCCCATGACTATGAGGACGAGGGCTATGACGAGGGTTATGAAGCCAGTGCCTTTGGCTTAGACGAGGACGATGGGGCCGAAGCTTTTGAAGTAGAGTCCTTTGAGGTGGATGAGGATGACGAGTCGGATACACCCGTTGGGCAAGCATTTTCTGCCGTTGATCTCGATGAGGAGACATTGGCAGAAGATTTAGATTTTAGTGATCTGGATTCGGCACTAAAGCAAGAAACGCCAAGCAAGGCAATGAGTGATAGCGATTTTGCGGCGGATCTGCAGGCGATTATCACTGGTCAGAAAACCTATGACAAAGACCGTGGTGGCATGGTGAGCGCCAATCCAGATGAGCAACAGATGTCGACAGCTGCTGCGACAGATTCTACATCAGCTCTCCCTGACGACATCAGAGAGACAGCGGATAATCCCCACGATGTATTTTCTCAAATGGCTCAACACATGCCTCACAATCAGATGAACTCCACATCATTGCCCCTGGCAAGAAGTAAAGAGGACACATCTGACGATGAACAAAAACCTCATGATGTATTTGATCGCATGGGGCACAACATGAGTTATGCCAACTCATTTGATTTAGGCAGTATCTCCCTGGAGCAGCGCTTTGATGAATTTGATGACTTGTTAAACAAGGAGAAGACCATACAATCCACAGCTCAATCAGTTCTGATGGATGAGTTTGATGAATTGCTAGACAACGAGAAAAGAGCCCAATCCAGGGCTCAATCAGCTCAACTAGAGGAAGGGGCGAGTGCTCAGTCAGTCAGTGCGTCGTTAGCCTTAGATGAGGCCGCGTTAGAAGAGGATCTAGCACAGATGTATGGAGTGATGACGGAAGAGCGAGAACCTGAACTTCAAAAGACCACGCCTGAAATGCATAAGGCAATGCCTGAGCCGGATGAAACGACATCGAACGCAGAATCTCAATCGAGGATAGCACAGGAAACTGTTTCAGAACTACCCGAAAAAACCTCGAATGGGGAAACGGAGGAAACGAAGTGAATATTTCCTGTTTCAAGTTTTTAGCCGCAATTGCACACTAGCTGAGCTAAGCAATTTGATTAACAAAATTAATCCAAGTACCCATATCCAAACGAGAAAAAATTATCATGACTGACCTCTTTGACTTAGAAAACACTGTTGCTAAAGCAAAGCAACAAGCATCCCCAAAAATTGCGGACTCACAGTCATATAATGGCGGTTCTTCCACACAGAATACTTCAGGCAATCGCTTACTGGCTGTGCAACAAGAGCTAGCAAGAACTCAACTGAGACAATCTCATTTCAAAGTCCACCAATCAGACAATATTTCTAGTCAGCTATCTTTACAAACAGGTCATGGAGAGATTAGCCGTTATAGTCCAGACAAAGGTGTAGGTGCAATCAAGCACAAAAGTCCAAAGAATGGCGAATTTATGGGCCTGAAAACAGTTAAGTTCAAAGATGATAATATATCTGGTGATAGGGAAAAGCTGATTAAAAAAGGCACACTAGTCAAATACAGAATTGAGACAACTAAGATCAAGTACGGAGATGCTAACGTTGTTGGTAAATCTCTCAAGATTGATACTGCCCAAATTGCTCAAAGGCTAGTGGGTAAGAATGGAATTATAATGTCACTTCCAGGCGATAGTAGCTCCGGTAAAATTAAGCAAACTAACGGTACTATAGTCAGCTTTAAATGGGAGAACCTTCTTAACGGTGGACAACTAAAAATAGAATACGACGACGCAAATACTCGACCTAATATCAGGAAATATACGCAGGTTAGCTATCGAGTTGATCCAGACTCCCCTAATAAAGTTGCTGGCAAAACTCTTGAGTTCCGCAATGCAATGGTACGCCTAAATGCTCTACCGATTTTACTTGAGAGGCAGACTCAATTAGAAAGATACCTGAGCCATACTCAAGGAGTTGGTTTCGAGTTGGAGTGCGCAGATTTTTATTTAAATGGCGTGAAAGGGGTTACGAATCATGACACGTATGGAGACCCCGTAATCAGCACAACCCACTTCGCTTCAAAAATTGATGAAGGACTGTCTCTGGTTAACGCTGCAGATCGTTTACCTGTGATTCAGGTCGTGTTGGAAGAGAGAAAAGGTGGAGCCGATCCGCATATAGAAGTCGTCACTGCTCCTTTCCACGAGCGAGGCCTTTTAAGGCAACTCAAAAACTACATTAACAATACTGTTCTCGCAACAGCCAACGGCAACACTGCTGGAACTTGGGCAGCAGCCATACCCACACCAGGCCCACAAATTACAACCTTGTACCACGCTGGTGGCCCTGCTGTCCCCGGTGTTTCAAACCAGGTGAATCTAGCCTGGCAGCAAGACCCAGGCTATCCAGTGATGTTTAATAATCTGCGGTTAGCGAAGAAGAAAGCTGGAGCGCGGCTTGTTCAGTGTAATGTGGATCTGTTTTTGGATCAATTTTATCTTGCACCAGCTTTCATCCGCTCCATGATTCATGGCAAGTCACATTTGAAATTCTATAATGCGGCCTGGCGAACGGTAGATGCCTGGAAGCATACCTATCAAAACTTGTTAAGACCCAATGATCCTCGCCATCATGTAGCTGGACTCCTCACCTATGCTTTATACCAAGCCTTTGCTGCACGAGCATACGGTGGCAATTCTAAAGAGTTTGTTCAACCGCTCATCAAGTGTGGCGTTGATGTCCTTGCCAGAGTGGGGTTAAATGCAGCTGAGCGAGGATTGCTTTTAGATATTGCTAACTTTGTGGTTAATGGCTATGATGCAGCTACATCAGCTGCAGGCGCTGCACCTGTGTTGGGAGCACTAGCAGCGCAAACAGCAAGGCGTAATGAGTTAATGACCCCGTTGAATAAGGAGCTTGAAGGAGCCTTCTCTGTGGACGAAGATGGCTTGGAAAAGGATGATTTAGAAGGGCCATTAGACGACGTCCGCTTTTCTTTCGCTACATGGTTTTTAGTCAAGCAGGAAGTTACAAAAATCATCTCCAACAATGTTGATCGAGGCAATGCAACTGACTTAGTCAGTTTATATCCGGGAGGCCCGACTAATGAACAGCTGAGAAATTCTGGGATAAACGATAACCAGGATCTTGACAACTGGATAGATGACATACAGATGACTGATTCAGGCGACAATCTCATTGATTTGTATGATTCTTCACGCAGAGTCAGGACATTAGGCGATAGTGTAGATTGGGATGGCGAAAGGAAGGGAGGTGCTACCACAGCTGGGAAGCATCTAAAGCCAAGATTGCATGTGGCTGCAAACAAAACAATAGTTGTGGTTGAGGTTAGAAAGAGCGAGGCAAAATTCAACAAGCGTATGTATCACAACTTGTAATCAAGATTAGCGCCTCCGTGGGAGTATCCGAATTTTTGTGTCAGTACGGGCAGCTTGCCTGCGCATCCCCGTCTGATCGAATGCCACCCAGAGGGTCGGTATCAAAAATTGACTACTCTCCCCTTGGGGGGGTGCTAATCTGCGCAACTCAGCCTACTGGCTGTCTACCTCTACTAGTCAGGTAATGATGATGCCCCAGACACCTCACCCTTTTGGTCGAGCTTTGGATATCGATCCCCTAGACGATCTCGACGACCTCACTGAATCCGACTTAGACTCAGCCGATGAATCCAAGTCTCCCGTGTTGCTCAACGGTATGAAAATCCTCTTTGATAAAGCCGTTCCTGTTTCTCCTGTCAATTTGTTACCAAAAATATCACACAGACGCGATCGCACATAGGGTAGGCATTGTTATCTTCTTATTCCTTGAGGACGCGGAAGCTTTAGACGGATTGAAAGGCTTCCAAAAAGCCTGCGTGAACAATCCTATTGTATGCGTTTGTCATGGCTGATAGTGCCTGAGAGGCGGTAGAGTCTGGGTTATGTGCATTGAGTATCCCTGTATATAACTGGCAAGCCATATAAGTCAAAATCAACCACAGGATGCAAAGGCCTAGTTTTTTGCATCGATACACCTTGCTGGTCCGTCCCATGCTATTCCTACAATAGGATGCCTTAAAAGAAAAAATGATAGTAAACCATGAAACCCTTAGCCTTATTTGGATTGCCCTGCCCTTATTTATAGGCTTCAGCATTTACCTGCTACCCAAATTAGATCGGGCTCTGGCCATTATCATTTCATTGGTTTCATTCGGCTATGGGTTCTGGCATGTGCTCAATCCGGACCCGGTAACGTTTCAACTATTAGATAACTTCGGCGTCAGCTTACTTATTGATGGTCTGAGCGGCTTCTTTATCCTTACCAATGCCGTTGTCACCACAGCGGTCATTCTCTACTGCTGGCAAAGTAACAAAGGCGCTTTCTTCTACACCCAAGCTATCATTTTGCACGGCAGCGTTAACGCCGTCTTTATTAGCGCAGATTTAATTAGCGTCTATGTTGCCCTAGAAGTCATCAGCATTGCCGGATTTTTGTTGATCGCCTACCCCCGCACTGACCGTTCCATTTGGGTAGGGCTGCGTTATCTATTTGTCAGTAATACGGCCATGCTGTTTTACTTGCTCGGGGCTGTGCTGGTCTATCAAACCAATAATTCCTTTGCCTTCACTGGGTTGGCAAACGCTTCAGCAGAGGCCATTGCCCTCATTTTTATCGGCCTTTTAACCAAAGGCGGCATCTTTGTTTCAGGGCTGTGGCTACCGCTCACCCACTCTGAATCGGAATCACCCATATCCGCTCTGCTGTCAGGCGTCGTGGTCAAAACCGGTGTCTTTCCCCTCGTCCGGTTTGCACTCATGTTGCCTGAGATTGACACTATCGTTCGTTTCTTTGGTGTGGCAACCGCGCTTTTAGGTGTGGGCTACGCTGTATTTTCGAAAGATACCAAGCGTATCCTGGCATTTCATACCGTTTCTCAGCTCGGGTTTATCTTGGCGGCACCAGCTGTAGGTGGCTTTTATGCCCTCACCCATGGCTTGGTAAAATCAGCCCTTTTCCTGATTACGGGCAAGTTGTCCAGTCGCGACATTAAGGTACTGAAGAAAAACCCCATCCCCACGTCTATATGGGTAGCGTTAGCCATCGCCAGTTTTTCCATCTCAGGTTTTCCCTTACTGGCAGGGTTTGGCGCTAAAGTACTGACTTCTAAGAATCTGGTGCCCTGGCAAGTGATCGGCATGAATATTGCAGCCTTAGGCACAGCCATCTCATTTGCCAAGTTTATCTTTTTGCCCCATGTTCATAATTCGGAAAAATCCGAAAATAGCCCCAATGCAGGTTTTTGGTCAGCCCTGGTAATATTGCTGGGCGGATTGGTGTTGGCAAATGGCCTTTATTATGAAGCTTACAGTTTGAAAAATGTTGTCAAACCCCTGATCACCATTGCAGCTGGTTGGCTAGCGTACTTGCTAATTTTTCAAAAGCTATCGATCAAATTTCCCCGTGTACCTGAGCAGTTTGACCATTTGATTGGGACCATGAGCCTGATGTTAACCTTCCTGTTTTGGATGGTGCTGGCATAAGTGTGGGCTGAATCTACTTCTGCGTAAACTCCCAAATGCCTTGCCAGTCGTCGGGAAGTCCCTGTTTTTGTAGCAGCTGCAACCGCTCTAGATAAAGCTGCACCGTCTTATCGGTGGGGTTCGCTTGGCAAACCTGTTCAAAACAGGCCTGGGCTTTGGTTAGCTGGCCCTGTTGATAAAAATTTAGAGCCTCTAAATATTGAGGTAGGGTTTTGAGCTTGTGGGCTCGCAGGGTCTTTTCTTCGGCATCCAGCACTTCGTAGACAGTAATGGGGGTGTGCCGACCTTTGACAATGGCACGATCAATCAGGCGCACTGGGTAGCGATCGCAATCCGTCAGCTTCCGCAGAACATCTTCTGAAACCAGCAACTGAACGCCATAGTATTTGGTGAGTCCCTCCAGTCGGGCTGTGAGGTTCACATTGTCAGATAAGGCATCCCCTTGCATGCGATGGCTCTCACCCACAATGCCCACCATCATGCGCCCCACGTGAATACCCATGCCTACACTTAGGGGGATATGACCATGGGCCCGGCGATGTTGGTTATAGTCTCGCAATCGCTGGGCCTGGGCAATGCAGGCCTGCAGCGCATCATCCACCCCATCTGGGAAAACGGCCATTAAGCCATCGCCCATGTATTTCATAATCAGACCGTTGTGATTAGCAATTTCTGGGCTAACGTATCCCAAATAGGTATTGATAAAATTAAAGTTTTCCTGGGGTGTCATGGTCTCAGCCAGGGTAGTAAAGCCACGAATATCGGAAAACAAAATGGCCATTTCTTTGCTGACGTGATCCCCTAGCTGTAGATCAATCACGCTCTCTTTTTGTAAAAAATGCAACAGTTCCTGAGGAACAAAGCGACTGTACGCCTGCAATAGTTGTTCTAAATGTTGGTTAGTCTCCACCAATGTTTGTTCATGGTGTTTGACGGCTAACACTGTTTCTGTAAATACCTTGGCTAGATTACCTAGCTCATCATCACGCTGGGCAATTTTTTCTAAGTGTTGGGAGGTAAACACATTTTGTTGAACTGCTGCCGCTGCTGAGGTAACAATTTTCACCTGGTCAATGTAGCCCAGCATTTCCCGCTTTTGTTGATTGAGCGAATTTTCCAGCACGGTGGAATGTTCGGTCACAATATTAGCTAAGGCCTCTAAACTGTCACGTTCGCTCTGGACGAGCGCTAGTAAATCACGCAATCGCTTATTTTCTGCGGCAAGCTGTTGCAGCGATTGGCCGTCAAGGGCGTGATCATCAGAGTTAGAGGAAAGAACATTCATAGGGGAGAGCAGCACCTTTAGCCATGTTTACATGGATGCTAAAAAAATCCAGGAGTATTTACATAAGGACGACTCAGCCATTTGGCGGATTAGTCATGAATGCCAGATCATGGGGGTCGCAAAATACCTTATCGCACAGTGGAGCTACCTGGATCATTAGGGACCATGGTCCCATAGCGGAACACAGGCGTAGACCTTGGGAGTCCTATAAAGGGCGTTCCTTAAACAATCTAACGTGGTGCCCTGAATTCGCCAATTTAGAACCGGTACGGTGATGATGCGATCGCACAGTGGTTTGAATCAGCAGTGAACCTAAGGTAATAAATGGCACTGGGCTATCTATTTCTTAGTATTTTTTCCAGAGACGGAAAACTCAGACAGTCAATTAATATTAATCTCAGGGTAATCGACGGTTCGTTTGCTCAGCCACGATAGCTGTCCCTGATCAGCCATGGTGATGGGCATAGTGCTTAGGAAGGAGCCAAAATCAAACGTACGATTAACCTTGGGACATTCCTGGTAAAGAAGCCATCAGTTATCCAGGCCCCCTGTTAGGGGGAAAACTCCGGTCCTCCCCCTTGGTAAGGGGGAGTTAGAGGGGGTGATGCAATCTTCATCGCCATTTTCGATCACTTGTGTGTACACCGTAGCTTCCGTAAGGGGGGCCTTCAACCGATATAGTCTGTTCGAGAAAACCCCTTACAGAATAGTGGGGAGGGACCTGAAACCATGGTTTTACCCACATCATCTAAGTCAGAATTCTTTGGTCAGTTCGTTAGTGAGCTACAGGAAAAAAATCTGTATTGTTTTATGAGAGTGGAGAGTAGAGATTGGGGTTCTGGGGACAGGATATGATGAGGTGGCTTATTCCTTAGTTTCTCTTTCTAGTCAATGTCTGCTTCAGATGGTCAGTCAGGTTGGTCCCTGCTCAAGGGTATTCGTGGGTCGTTTTTAGATTTTATTGACGATCCCTTTTATCAGCCCGAGACAGACAGCGTTCGCTATATAGCCGATGGGCTACTGGTACTGGATAATGGCAAGATCAAGGATTTTGGCCATTATGCTGACATAAAAGCTAAATATGGAGATATTTCAATCATTGAATATGCCAATCGACTGATTATGCCGGGTTTTATCGATACCCACATCCACTATCCCCAAACTGGCATGATTGCCGCCTACGGAGAGCAACTCTTAGAATGGCTCAATCAATATACCTTTCCGACAGAAAGCAAATTTAAGGATAAGGCCTACGCCCGAGAGGTGGCTGAGATTTTCTTGAATGAGCTGTTGCGCAACGGTACCACAACAGCCCTGGTCTTTGCCTGTGTTTTTCCACAATCTGTTGATGCCTTTTTTGAAGCCGCAGAGCGTCGTAATCTTTGTATGATTGCCGGTAAGGTGATGATGGATCGCAATGCGCCTGAAGTGCTTTGTGACACAGCAGAATCATCCTATCAAGAGACTAAAGCGCTGATCCAAAAGTGGCATAAACGAGGTCGGTTACATTATGCAGTCACCCCTCGATTTGCCGTCACCTCGACCGATGAACAACTGCGCTTAGCTGGGAAGCTCTTAGCAGAATTTCCAGATGTTTATCTCCACACCCATTTGTCTGAGAATGTGGATGAAGTGGCCTGGGTAAAACAGCTTTTCCCTGATTATGAGGGGTATCTGGATACCTATGATCAGGCCGGTTTAGTTAAGGAGCGTTCGGTTTTTGCCCATGGGGTGCAGCTAACCGATAAAGAATTTAAACGTCTGGCAGAGGCTAAATCCGCCGTTTCTTTTTGCCCCACATCTAACCTGTTTCTTGGCAGTGGTTTGTTCAAAATCGAACAGGCCAAGTCAAAAGAGTATCCTGTCAAAGTAGGGCTGGGAACAGATGTAGGGGCAGGCACAAGCTTTTCAATGTTGCAAACGGCGAATGAAGCCTACAAAGTCGCCCAATTGCGTCGTCAAAAGCTGTCTCCTTTTAAAGCATTGTTCTTAGCGACCTTAGGTGGTGCCAGGGCGCTCTGCCTGGATGACGTCCTGGGTAATTTTGACATTGGTAAAGCTGCAGATTTTATTGTGCTGAATCCACGGGCCACACCGCTAATGGCCTTTCGTAATGCGTCTGAGGCCCCCAGTAATCTTCAAGAACTGGCCGATCGCACGTTTTCACTGATCATGATGGGGGACGATCGGGTGGTCGAGGCAACTTACATCTTAGGAGAACGGGTTTCAATCTGATTTGCCGTTACTGATTTAGGCCACCCATGGATTAGCGAATGTTTACAGCCAGTTGTCCACCCAAATATAGGGAGCCCAGAAAGGGTAATTTGTGTGCTTTTGATTAAGCCAGTCATAAGGTACGTAATTTTCCACTTTTGGAAAGTATCTGACCATCAGGTCCTTTACAGTACCAGTAGTTATTCTTATTCGAGTTATGTCAGATAGTGATCCAGTCCCTCACGCTGTCGATGTTTCAGATCAACAGGCTGTGTTAGAACATCGATTGTCAGAGCTAGAACAGGAAAAAAATGACCTACAGCTGATGCTGGATATGGCCCTTGAACACTCGGATACCCTTTTAGATACCCTACGAGAAGAAAATCAAAAGCTGGTGCTACAACTGGAGCATGCTACAGGCTTAACTGATTTTGAAGAAGCGCATAAAAATCAGTCAATAGAACAGTTTCAGCTTGTTGCAGAAGCGTTGCCAGTGGGGTTAATGATCGCTCGCCTTGTGGATGGGCATATTGTTTATGGCAATCCGACCATCTGTCAGTTTCTAGGAGTTTCTGTCGAACAGTTAGGGCAACAGAAAATAACAGATTTCTGTTCTGACCCAGGGGACTCTCAGCAGCTAATCATGGCCATGGTTAAGCAGCACACATTCAGTGGTCAATTCCGCTGGGCACAGCCTGATGGTAGCTCTCTTGATGCAACGGTTTCGCTTCAACCGTTTATCTTCAAAGATGAACAAACTATCCTTACTGTTATTCAGCCTGCAACAACATTAAGCTAGCAGCAGTCCAGGTCGCCACAGATTGGCTCGACACACAAAGGCACTGTAGTGACAAATTAACTGGCGTTGCAGTTCTTGAGGTTGACATTGGGCAATGTCGTACTTTGCGATCGCAACCGCAATTGATCGCGCATGTTGCTTGGGAATACCAATGTGGATCAGTTGTTGCCAATAGCTAGAACCCACTTCCTTAATCTTGAGAAACTGTTTGCACTCTGCTGACGTTTGAGGCACTGGCATGGTTGAATCTCCCTAGAAACACACTTGGTTTAAATCTCTTGCTTTGCGGAACAATGATGGGTTGAGTGCAAGTTCGTCAGCCGTAGGCTGTATTGCTCAACCTAAGTGTGGCTTAATTCAATGGAAAAATCTTTCCTTGGGTGGCAATTCGGACATCTGTTTTTTCCAAATTTGGCAATTTATAGTCCATCGTCAAACAGCGACGATGTGCCCCCGTAGCAATTAATGAATCAAGCCTATTTTGCGAGCTTCAATCTCAATTTGTACCTTTAGATCTTTGTCAGGCTCATCACCAATTAGCAAAGCATCCTGAATACGCACCCAATAGTTGCGAATGGTGCGATCGCTAGTGCCCATGCGTTTAGCCACAGCCTTATCCGTCAGCCCTTCCTGAAACCTGAGCTGCAGCAGTTCCAACCATTTAGGATGAAACTCCGGTCGTGACTTTACCTTTTGGGGTAAATACACCGACCCCCGCATCGCAAAATCAATATAGTTAAGCATCTCCTGTAGCGGCAAAGACTTATCCATGGCAGCAAAGCCCCCCTCATAGCCTTTAATCATGCTCTTCAACCGCACCAGAGGATTAATATCCGTACTAAGCACCGCAATGTTCGGAGCTAGGGTGCTGGTCAATAATTTCTCCACGAGTTTAAGACCCACCTCTGGGGTAGCCACCTCACCGGATGCATGGGGAATGCTCAGATCAACCACCATCAGCCCAGGTTGTACCTGTTGCATCTTCTGAATCGCCGCCCCATAGTCTTGGGCCGTAAAAATATCTGCCCAGGGATAGGCCTTTTGTAAAGCAGGCACCGTACCCTGCAACACAGCTTCATGGTCATCAACGACCAAAAAACATTGCTTTCTTGACATGTCTTCGCCTAAATCCATAGTGTTGCCCGATGGTATTTGGCATCACCATACTGGAGTAGAAAGGTGGGTGCAGCAAAACTGACAGCAAATTTTACCTATCTAGCAAGCCACAACCTCCATTTCCTACCCCATAAGCAAGACGATGCCCTGTGATGGAGTTACGTTCTAAAGCAAGAAAACTCAAAGATCAGAATTTCCAAGATTAGCAACCTAAAAACCAAAAACCAAGAACCAAGAACCAAGAACGAAAAACCAAAAACCAAAAACCAAAAACCAAGAACCAAAAACCAAAAACCAAGAACCAAGAACCAAGAACCAAGAACTAAGACGGCCAAACCAACTCACACCACATCCCCTGGGGCACATTACATCGGCGCTGGAATTTCCCAGACAGAGATTTAGCCAGTCGTTGGGCTTGATGCGTGCCCTGCTGGTCAGATGTGGAGAGCCCTTTTTCCTCAGTAAGGCCCTGGCCATTGTCCACAATGCTCAGATAGTGGCTATCTTGATGGCGTTCACACAGCACATCTAATCGGGTTGTACCTAAGGCATGTTTACCCACATTACATAGGGCCTCTTGCAAAAACAGACAGAGGCCTCGTTTCTGGTCCAGGGATAAGGCTGCCGTCGTCAGCGAGCTAAAGTCTGGCGTGATCTGAAACAGAATGGTCTTAAACCCAGGAAAGTCTCTTTCTAAGGTATGTTCAAAGGTTTGCAATAGTAGCCCCGGTAAATCTTCACTCAGGTCTAAGGTCAAGCCACCTTCTAGACAAAGAACTTCATGATGATTATCCACAGCCCCCCGCATGGATTGATAGATGCCCCGCAGATCGGTATTGACTTTTTGGAGTTGCGATCGCAACTGTTCATCCGAAAACGAACTAATATCCGTCCGTAGCAGAACCGCTAATTCTTGCAATGGACCATTGTGCACTGCCTCGTAGGTCCGTTCGATGGTGAGCGAACGCTGCTCTAAAACCTGCCGGGCCAACGCCATCGCTTCTTCCTGCGCCTGCTGACGCTCAGCAATCTCCCGAGCCAAATTCTGATTCGCCGCTTCCAACTCGGCGGTGCGCTGTTTCACCCGCTCTTCTAATACACCATTCAACTCCCTGACATGGCGTTCAGCCAACTGTAGCTCATGCTCCAATAGGGTGGAATGCTCCACAACCGTATCGAGCATGATCTCTGCATCGTGCTTTTGAGCCTCTAACGCCTGTAGTTTCTGGGTTAAATCCTTAACCAACACCAATAGGTCGTCACGGCTAGCATCCTCAAAAGATGAAGGCATAGGCATCTAAACGGGCCAGCGTCACAGCAAGCTAACACCTACATTACCAATACCGAGAAATATAGTGGTTGTGCACCGCCTAAACACTCGCTTTACTGCCCCTGCCGAGTTTTTCCTCAAAACCTAACCATCTACGCCAGCAACCACCATAGACCGGCATATCCAGTAAAAATTAAGACAAAAAAAATCCCTCAGCATTAACTGTGAGGGATATGTCAAGGTTCATCTACTCATTCACACTTTCTTAAAGACCCATAGCCATCCGGAAAGTTTTGACCATTGTGTAAAGAAATCGCCAATTTTCAATAAATCCAAAAAAATTGAAGTGTATTGATGCTACTGACCGGCACCATCCAATGAACCCTCAGGCGTCTGACCAGACCGGACAAATTCTGCCTGTTCGAGAATCAGCGAAGCAAAGTCCCCTTGCCCGTTCGCCCCATAAAGCTGAGCTGCTTTTTCATAGTTATCCACAATGTCTGCCCGAACGTCTGTCGGCAAACTGCCAGGCCCCGCAAACGATTCACCTTGCAATAACGCCTGTTGACGTAGCAAAGCATCAGCTCGACCCAAATAGGCATTTGGATCCTCAGGCATTAGAACGATGGCTGCCGAATAGGCCTCAGCCGCCTCACCATAGTCCTCAGACTGCATTAACTCTAATGCCCGATCATAAACCAGCTGATAGTCAGAAGCAGATTTGACCGAGAGGCGATAATTCCCCCCAAACTGTCCATAGAACGAGCCTGCTAGCAATGTATATTCACCATCTTCAGGCAACTCTGCCACAATCGTTGCCTGGGGAGTCCCGTTATAGTCATCATTCTGTTCCAGAATTTCCCCAGCTGGATTTAATAGCGTGACAAACGTATCAAACTCCTCGCTCACCATCTCGATAATGATGGCTTGACCGGCTTCAGCCG
Source organism: Adonisia turfae CCMR0081 (assembly GCF_011009555.1). Classification (GTDB taxonomy): domain Bacteria; phylum Cyanobacteriota; class Cyanobacteriia; order Phormidesmidales; family Phormidesmidaceae; genus Leptothoe; species Leptothoe turfae. The sequence continues at coordinate 1,301,890 of NZ_QXHD01000004.1, forward strand.
TAAACGTATAAGTATCTTGCTGCGGTTGAAACTCAACCTGCTGCTCGTCAAGCAGGGTTTGAGCCGCAACCGGGGTAGCTACAGCCGTACACACCACTAAGGCTGTCCCCGCGTAGATTGCCCGTTGAGCCAGTTTCAATAATCTACCGAGTCGTCCACTAGACTCGCGATGTATCTGACGACCCATTAAACTGAGTATGAAAAAGCTAGGCATAGAACTCCTTAGCGCTGCCCACAGCAGCAATTATGATTAGTAATGCATCACGATAGCGGAAATTTTCCATCTAAACCCATGGTGCCCTGGCAAAAAATCTTAGGTATTAGCATCAGCTGTCTCGGACTCTGGTCTCACCTCAGCACTAATGGATTAGCACAATCCATTAGTCCAGCTATCATGCCCGCTGACGAGCAGCCTGTAGCAAATCCTGCTACCACTTCGGGAGTCAATATAGACCAAATTGTGCTGCCCCCCGCTGACGATGTGCCAGAAGAAATATTGAGGACTGAAATTATCTTTGAAGCCCGCTCTCCATTAGATGGCGCTCCCCTATCACCCGCTGACTACGCCCAACTCCATTCAGAGCTCGCCACACGCCAAACCGTCCTCACCCTCAATTCTGACATTCGCTTCATCATTCTGCTATTGCAGGCCCGCCGTGCCTTTAAACCAGTGATTCCGTTTTTGCCATAGGGATACTTTTCTCAGAAAACAGATCTTTCGTAACAAGCATTTGTTGTTACGTTCTGTTAACCTAACTTCATAGTCTTTGCTCACACAAAGGCATTAAGAACCACCCTCTCTTTAAAAGCACGTTTTTATATACGGTTATTAGGTTTAGATTTCTATGGCACTTACAACGGCCCCAGAGCAAATTGACCGGATTGTTGGCAATTATCACCATAATCCTTTTGACGTTCTCGGTCCCCATCGCATTCAGATAGATGGCAAAGATGTATGGACGGTTCGTGCCTATTTACCCAAAGCTGAGTCTGCCTGGGTCATCATGCCTGATAGCCGTCAGGCAGTGTCGATGACTAACGAGCATCACGGTGATTTCTTTGAATGCATCCTGGACGTTGATGATTTAGCGAGCTATCAGCTTCGCTATGAAGCGGACGGCCACGAGCATGTGATTTACGATCCCTATGCCTTCCGGTCTCCCTTAGTTACTGAATACGATGCTCATCTATTTGGTGAAGGTAATCACCACCGGATTTACGAGAAACTAGGGGCACACCCCACCACCATTGATGATGTTACAGGCATTTATTTTGCCGTGTGGGCACCCAACGCTCGTAATGTATCGATTTTAGGAGACTTTAACGACTGGGACGGTCGCCAACACCAGATGAATATTGGCCATGGCGGCATTTGGGGCTTATTTATTCCAGAACTGACCGTCGGTGCCCACTATAAGTACGAAATTAAAAACCACGAGGGACACATTTACGAAAAGTCCGACCCCTATGGGTTTCAGCAGGAAGTTCGTCCCAAAACAGCGTCCATTGTAGCTGATCTCAACAGTTATGGATGGCAGGATGACGCCTGGATGGAACAACGCCGTCATCAGGAACCCTTATCTCAACCCATTTCGGTGTATGAATTGCATCTGGGTTCTTGGATGCATGAATCTTCTAACAATCCTGCTCTACAGCCAGACGGGACTGAATCACCGGTTGTAACCGTTGCAGACCTTAAACCCGGAGCCCGTTTTCTCACCTATCGAGAACTCGCCGATCGCTTAATTCCCTACATCAAAGAATTGGGATTCACCCACATTGAGCTATTACCCATAGCTGAGCATCCATTTGATGGATCCTGGGGCTATCAGGTCACAGGTTATTATGCCGCCACCTCTCGCTATGGCTCTCCCGAAGATTTGATGTACTTCATCGACCAGTGTCACCAAAACGGTATTGGGGTGCTGGTGGATTGGGTGCCAGGTCACTTCCCCAAGGATGGCCACGGTTTGGCATTCTTTGATGGCACTCATCTTTATGAGCATGCTGACCCCCGTAAAGGCGAACACAAGGAATGGGGCACTCTGGTCTTCAACTATGGCCGCAATGAGGTGCGCAATTTCTTGGTGGCTAATGCCCTATTTTGGTTTGACAAATACCACATTGATGGCATTCGCGTAGACGCCGTAGCGTCCATGCTCTATTTGGACTACAACCGTAAATCAGGTGAGTGGGTTGCCAATGAATACGGCGGTCGTGAAAACATTGAAGCTGCCGATTGTTTACGCCAGACAAACCATCTACTGTTTAGCTATTATCCCGGTATTCTCTCCATTGCAGAAGAGTCTACCTCCTGGCCGATGGTGTCTTGGCCCACTTATGTAGGCGGTCTTGGCTTTAACCTCAAATGGAATATGGGCTGGATGCATGACATGCTGGACTACTTCAGCATGGACCCCTGGTTCCGTCAGTTCCACCAAAACAACGTCACCTTCAGTATCTGGTACGCCTTTAGTGAGAACTTTATGCTAGCCCTGTCCCACGACGAAGTGGTGCATGGCAAGAGCAACATGATTGGCAAAATGCCCGGTGACGAGTGGCAAAAGCACGCTAACATGCGCTGTCTCTACACCTATATGTTTATGCATCCAGGTAAGAAGACCTTGTTCATGGGCATGGAGTTTGGCCAATGGAGCGAATGGAATGTCTGGGGTGATCTGGAATGGCACCTGCTACAGTATCAACCTCACAAAGAACTAAAGGCATTTTTTGAGCAGCTCAACACCACCTATCGGAGTGAGCCCGCCCTCTACACTCAAGACTTTGACCAACAAGGGTTTGAATGGATTGACTGTAGTGATAACAGACACAGTGTTGTGGCCTTTATCCGTCGGGCTAAGGATAGCGATGAATTTATCGTTGTTGTCTGTAACTTTACGCCTCAGCCCCATAGCCACTACCGAGTTGGTGTACCTGCCAAAGGTTACTATCGCGAAGTGTTTAATAGCGATGCCCGCGAATTTGGTGGTAGCAACATGGGCAATCTAGGCGGCAAGTGGTCCGAAGATTGGGCTTATCACAATCGGGCCTATTCGTTAGATTTGACCTTGCCTCCGTTGGCAACGGTTGTGTTTAAGCTGGATCCCGCAAGAACGTCTTCCGCAGCCTTGTCTGGATTTGTATAAAAAATAGGTCGGGTCCTTCTATAGAAGGACCCGACTTATTTGCGCCAGATCATTTTCTATGGCAGCCCCATGGTTTCCCAATCCTTGGCTCTTGACCCAAACATCTCCGCAGCCTTTTGCTCAGCGGTCTTGAGGGACGGGTGCCACTCTTTCAGGGTGTAATCACCGTCTAATTCTGTCGCCATCAGACAATAGCCATGGCCATCGAATTCGATGGTTAATCGAACAGTTGAACCAGGTGGCAACTCGGCTGGTCGGTTCGGCACATTTTGAGGAATTTGCCACGAACGAATTTGCTTAACCACCATAGAAGGCATGAATGATGAACAATTCGCCTTTAGAGACAAATTATTGCCACAACTTTTCCTTATACGTGATTTAGCGATGGATTCCGTATCGACTTAGTGGGCACTCCATGACAAGAAAGAGATAGGGAAAATCCGAGAAAGTACTTAGTTGTCGCTTCGAATGTAGGCCTGGCCCTGCTCGTCAGCTGTCAAGTCAGATAAAGTAATGTCGTTTCTTAGTACACGTCCGGTGGGGCCAACGATCTGTCGCGGTAGGGTTTGGGTGTCCACCAGTTCCATACGATTCATGTTGTAGGTGGTATAAACGGTTTCGCCAGTATCAAAGAAAAAGTCTAATACCGTCATTGTTTGCATGGCGGCATCGGTGCGATAGAGCCAGGTGCGAGGACCGCTGCCGAGGGCACCGCAGTGGAGCAGGTTTAGATTGCCAACGTGACCGGGATAGTAAGCGTGGTGGTGACCACTCATGTAGGTGTGGACGTTGTGACGTTCTAATATGGCCTGAAGTTGGTCGGCGTTATTGAGAAACTCACCGTAGCGATCGCGACCTTGAGAAATGGCATACAGCGGCAGATGCCCTAGAGCAATGCGAAACTTGGCAGACTGGGCCGCTTCGCTACTTAGCTGTTGGTCAGCCCAGGCAACTTGGTCAGTAGGCACATTCGCCGATGATGCATCCCAGACAATATAAAAAATATCGTTCTGCTTAAAGCTGTAATAGTAAGGAAAATCACCCATATCCACATACTGTAGGTCCAAATCATTTTGGTGGGCCTGCCAGTAGCGGGTAGTTACTTCGCGATCAACGGCATAAATATAGCCACCCCCCTCGTAGGTCTGGCTAGACCCATCGTGATTGCCAATGGTCAGCGCATAGGGAATATCAGCCTCGCGAATAGGCTTAAGAATGAGGTTATCAAACCCTTCCCACATGGCCTCCACTTCGGAGGTACTTAAGAAAGTGGCTTGACCTGCCACCATATCGCCCATGCACAGCACAATATCCGGTTCCCATTGGGGCAGGATGGAAACGCCTTTCATCACTTCACGGCGGTAGTCTACAGACCCATAGCGGGAATTCAGATCACTGATCACCACTGCTCGCACATCACCGCGTTTAGGTGCAGAGAGTTCTTCAGGGCCAATGGGTTGACCAAAGTTGGGATGACGTTTTGGGGCCACAGGTACTTCGCTTGGCGTAGACGCCAAGCTCTCAGCGGCTGACGTGCTAGGAATTGACTGGGCCACAGGACGAGTTGAGCAAGCGCTGATGGCGAGACTGCTAAGAAGAAGAAAGCGACGCCGATTGAGCATGGAAAGCAGAAAATTAGGTGTTTATGGGAAAGGTAACGCAGGAAATGAAAAGCGTAAAGTATTGTGGATGTTGGGTAAGGGGTCTTTTAGTATGGCGGTAGATAGGCAGGCATAGCAGTCAAGATGGCAGAAACAAAGGATAGTAGCTGGGCAAGACAGCAATATGATCTGGGTGTTGAGTGCCATAACCGTCGTACAGGTGAGCGGGCTGAAAATTTGGAGCAGGCGCTGATAGCTTTTGAAAATGCGCTGGCGGTTTTTACCCACAATAGGTTTTCCAGAGATTGGGCAAATACTCAAGAATGGTTGGGAACTATCTACAGTGCTCGTATCCAAGGTAAGCGTTCAGAAAACCTGGAGCAGGCCATTAACTATTATCAAAATGCTCTACAAATTCGTACGCGTGCTGCATTTCCTGAAGATTGGGCCAGAACCCAAATGAATCTGGGAAATACCTGTAGTGCTCGTATCCAAGGTAAGCGTTCAGAAAACCTGGAGCAGGCCATTGACTATTATCAAAACGCCTTACAGATATACACTCGTACTACATTTCCTGAAGATTGGGCCAGAACCCAAATGAATCTGGGAGTTACCTATCAAAATCGCATTCGAGGCGAACATTCAGAGAATCTGGAGCAAGCTATCGACTGCTACAAAAACGCCTTACAGATTCTTACACGCAATGAATTTCCTGAATATTGGGCTATGACCCAAATGAATCTGGGAGTTGCCTATCAAAATCGCACTCAAGGCGAGCGATCAGAGAACCTGGAGCAGGCTATTGATTGCTACCAAAATACCCTACAGGTCCATACTCGCAGCGCATTTCCTGAATATTGGGCCAGAACCCAACAAAATTTAGCTAATGTTTATCGAGATTCTCACCATGGAGAAGACTTAGAAATTCTCAACTTAGCTCTTGGGACCTACCAAAAAGTTGCTGAAGTCTTCACCCGTAAATCTTATCCCTACGATTGGGTTAACAATCAAAGTGATTGGGCCGAAGCTCTCCTTAAACTCGCTTCCTTCACAACAAATCCTACCCAAGTAGTAACTAATCTCACCACAAGTATTACTCTTCTAACCGAAGCTCTGGAAGTTGCCCCCTCTAGCAGCCCTGAATATATCGATTCCCTCTACCGCCTGGGCAATGCCCTCTTCCGTCGCTATGCCATCAGTCAAAACTCCAATGATCTAGACCGTGCCCTAAAAGCTTACAAAAACGCTCTGGACGCCATCGATCCCGAACATTACGATCGCAACAAAATCTGGCAGGCCCTACCCACCACCCAGTCTGTTCTCGGCAGTCGTCTAGTACGCGACGGACAGTGGCAGGATGGCCTACAGCTCCTGCTCAACAGCGTCAGCCAATTACGCAACAGCGACAATCGCCTCGCCCACGCCAGTGCCCTTTACGAAACTGCCTACGCCTACGAAACCATGTCCGACTGGGACAATGCTCGCTTGTATTATCGCGATGCCCTGCGACTCTACGACCATTTGGAGGAGCAGTCGGGCAAAGCCAAAAGTCTCACAGGACTAGGTACCACCCTCGGTGCCCAGGGTTACCTGGACAAAAGTATGGCCACATTTCAACAGGCCCGTGACCTTTATGAACAGTTACAACAACCGGAAAAAGTTACCGAAGTGGATAACCTGTACGACATTGCCAAGCGCACCTTAAATAACGAGGATATTGAGGCCCAGGATATGGAGATGGGTGCGGCTCTTTTTAAGTAAAGCAATTAAGATGCCAACAATCTTTCAGGATCTTGAAACTTGCTGACATGATTGCGTTTGAATTCCTGCAGTTTGTGAAACTCCCAATACTCATCGAAATCATCACTGGCCCTGAGCGCTCTAATTCTGAGGACGGCCTCAGCTCGGTCAAGTCGCCAACGAGCCCCAGTAATGGCCATGCGGTCATTAACCAAATGTCGGCAAGCCCCTTCAATCACGCCTGAGGCAATCGGATAGCCCTGCTCTAAATACTGGTCATAGTGCAGAAAGGGGCGATACTTCAACAAATAGTCGGCACATTTATCTGCGTTCTCTCTCTTCTTTTTGGATAAATTTTGCAGGGTGGCACTACGTCGAATCCCTGCTGCTACGTCACTGGCTTGGCCGTTGAGGATCCGTAAGGCTCGCTCCTGTACCCACCGTTCTGCCTCCTCACTGCCGGAGGCATGAAAGCAAAAAGCGGCTTTCCAAACATATTCCAACACATGAATGAAATCGATCACAATCGTTACCGCCACAGAGTGTTGTTTGGCGGTGGCTTTAATCGTATTCAACTGATGGAGTTCACCATCGACCAGCACGACCCAAGTTCTTTGATGCTCAGGGTCTCTACTAATGGCCTCATCAAAGGCACTGGCAATCATGCTCTTGGCATCTTGCCTAACACTAGCCCACACCCGTTTGTCACTGATAGACGGTCGCTTGGGCGGCTCTCTCTGGTCACCAATAATATCGTCAGGTTGACGGGAATAGGGGGGCACATGATAGACGGAGGCCACCATCGCCATCCGCTTGCGATTGCGTTTTTGACCGGGACTTAAGCGAGTCTGATGCGATTGTGCCGATTGTTGTGCTGCTTTAGCCGTCGCCTCTCTGAGATCATCGGGATGCATGACGATGCCTTTGCTATCGGTGGTGAGTACCAATAAATCATCCGCAGCCGCAGTCTCGGTCCCACTGCGTTGGGTATAGAAGTCCTCAAAGTCCTGAGCCACTGACACCGTCACCTCTTCGCATTGACGCTTGCCAACCTGTCCACCCGTGGTTTTGGCAATGGTTTGACTGGTTTCGGAAAACGATACTTTCGAGGCCTCTTCGGCCACACGCCGTCGCAACTCATCAGAATACTTATCAGGGGCCAAATTGAGCTTCCCGTCGCTCGGATAGAGGGCACTCACATTAGGCGTTTGCGTGCTGTAGCCCACACGGGGGACGACCACTCCACCGAACAGAGTTTCGAGTTGGCGCTGGGTCCGTTTGCGACGATGCGGTCGCTTTTCTCCATCGGTCCCATAGACTTCGCTTTGATAGCTCTCTTGTTGGTAGCGTAAGTCTAGATGTCCTTGCAATAATCGTCTGAGCAGTTCGGTGCCATGCTCATTGATATAGCGTTCTATCTCGCCATGTTCCCAGTCTTGAGCATCCTCTGAACTCAACGTCTTGATAAGCTCCTGATACTGCTCGTAGGCCTGTTCAAAGGTCTTTTGTTCTATGGTAGAAGACATGACTGATGAGAATGTTCGTAGAACAAACCAGGTTATAACCTATCTCTCAAAAAATGGATAAGTCTATACTCTGACTTCCTAATACATACCAGAACCTACTGGAGTCCATATTCTTCATGACAAAATTTTACTTTGAAAGAGCCGCACCCTTAGCCAATAAAGCTGAGGGATATTTTAATGCCATAAAACAATAAATGGTTAGAACACTTGCCCCGCCCGTTGAAGAAAAACGAGTTGTCTTACCCAACGTTACCTGCCAGGGCTATCAGCAGGTTTTTCATGCACTACCGGCTACTCGTGCTGCTCACCTTACTTATGACTGTGGTGTTTTAGAAATCTCTAGGCCTTTAGAAAAACATGAACGGGCTAGTGAGTAAATTGGTCTTTTTATTCGTATTTTGGTGGTGGAATTGGGTTTACGGCTGAAGTCGATGCGATCTACGACGTTGGACCGGGCCGATCTCGACAAGGGGGCAGAGCCAGATAATGCTTACTATATTCAGAATCAGCCTAAGGTTGCTGGTAAGACGGTTGACCTAAAAACGGATCCACCACCGGATATTGTGGTGGAGGTGGATATTACCCACACGGATATTGATAAGAATCGCCTCTATGCCAGTTTGGGGGTGCCAGAGTTTTGGAGGTTTGATAGTGAGGTTTGGCGAATTTATTGTCTGATGGGTGATGCGTATGAAGAAGCTGAAACGAGTCCGACGTTTGGCTTTGTGCGGAAAGAAGATCTCTATCGTTTTTTAGAGGAAGCACAGCAGGATGAGGTTGCAGCGTAAGTTAATCTGAGAAGTTGGGTACGAAAGTATCTAAATAGGTCTCGTTAAATAGAAGACCAACATACTCTACTCACCTCATCAATTGATTGCGGATGGTTAAGTCCACGCCATAGATTTCTAGTTTTTGCTAGTTGAGATTAGAAGTTGATTTTTCGCAGATATTTTTTCGAAATATTCGTGAAGATAACGATAATTTAATAGGCACCTGAGGCTCATCTATAAAATCAGGAAAAGTAAATCTCACCTTCTTGATGTTTGGCTAAAATTTTATTCTTAGTTTTCTCAGATAAAGACACTTTTTCAAACAGATTCTTAAGGTCTACATATGGACGATTACCAATAATTTTATCAAGTAGTTTACGCTGAATCCTTGCTCCCTTAAATGTAGCTTGAAGTTCAGATAAAGTAGCCCCATTAATATCGGATGAATGGCCTAACTTTTCTTGGATAGGTTTTCTCTTATTTTTTTCTTCATTAGGAGAAAAGCCATCTCCTAGTTGTGAGAAGTCTTCAATCTTATCAATTGCCACAAATCTGATTGCTTTTTTGTGTAGCTTTAAAAGCTTCTGATCACTGCATGCGGGCGCAATCATGAAAGCTAAATCATACTCTGAAGAAGTACGATAATCAAAGTCTTCTAACCACTCAAAAAAAGTAGACAGATGCTCCTGAATTAACTTATAGTTTTTTGCTTCGCCATAGGCTTGAGCGATTATATCCTCCCTATGTCTTAGTTCTATATAACAATCTAGATTATGTTTCTTGTAGTTTGTTGTTGTCTGAGCGATCAGCAAGGTGTGATTTTGCTTGCCTTTAAATTTTTTCCACTCACTGTGCCCTAAATATTGAAAAGAACCATCTTTAGGCAAACTCACCTCATCTGCGCAATCACCAATGAGGCTAAACCAATGCTGCCGAACCTCTCGCTCTAAGATCTCACGTGCTCTACCCTCGTATTTGTTGAATGATTCATCAAAGAATTTGAAGTATTTCTCATGGATCTCAATAATGCCTTGAACATATTTCTTGCAAAATTCTCTTAAAGTATTGAAATCATGCGGAACTTCTAGCTGAATATCTTTGATTTCACTCCAAGCTTTATCAAAATCTTTACAACCAGAATAAGCACCTCTTAGTCGCTCTTCTATATTCTTTCGAATTTGCTCACATTCTTCCATCCGACAAGGAACAAGCTTAATAACAGAATTAGAAACTCGACTACGTAGAGCTTCATCTGCCATGATGAAGGACTGAACATCATCTTGTCTACCAACGATATAAACCATCAGGCGAAGCTTTTGAAAATCAACAGCAGTGTTGATCAAATCCCGCATCACAGATCTTGCATCGTTTAGATAATCTTGATGCGCGTGCAATGCATCTAACTCATCAATAAGATAAACAAACTTAGCTTGAGGCTCTTTCTTTGAAATATACTTAATAAATTGAAAGAAAAGATCTTTGAAGTTCACTTTTATTTCTTCTAAAAGAGAATTCAATTTATTTTCGAACATGATTTTTTCATCAGCATTAGCCTCTATCAGAGCAACTTTTTCTTTATTGGTTACTCTAATCAAAAAATCTTTGGCAGCATCCTTTATTCTATCTGATATCTCTGATTTTTCCCTCCCAAATATATCCCAGAGCGTCTTTAAAAAGACAGCAGAATAAAACTTGACCCCAAAAACATCACTTCCAGGCTGAGAAAGCAATTCATTGAAGGCAAAGTTGACAACTACAGAAGTGTGCTGATGTTCAGGATTATTATCTATAAGCTCCTTAAGATAGCTAAGTGTAGTAGTTTTTCCACTACCAGGCACAGCAGCAATAAACCTAAATGTAAAAAGACCCTTTTCAAAAGTATGCTCAATATCATCTTTCAGAAGTTCACCTAAAGTCTGAACGGATTTTCCTGAGAGACTTCTTCCCGAGCTATAATTTTCTCCGGAACTAGGTGGTTTTAGTTTGCGATCAATCCAGATATCCTCAATATAACCAAGCCCATTGCTGATGCGATCTAAAAACTCTCTTATTCTTTCCTTTTTGCCAGAGTCTTCTCCTAATCCCATATTGCTTATTCAACCCACTCAATTATTTCGTCATCTCTTCCCTTGAAAACAGATATTTTCCCTGACTTTTTAAGTTTTTCAAAGTATTCAGCAAATACATTTATGGACAGGATGTAATGTGCAGAGATCCGCTTAAAAAGCTCACCCTTTTTAACAACCTCTACTCCATTCTCAGCTTGACTTTTTCTTTCTTCAAGATACTGTTTTCTGAATATAGTCTCAAACTCTGCATCGGTTATGATATTTTCTGCCTCCTCTGATTCGCAAGCTTTTTGGATACAGACTAATAATTCGTTAGTAACCTTATATCCTTTGCTAGACGTAAATCTATAGTCTGTTTTTCCTAATCCTTCAACTAAGGATTTATGGCCAGCACCTGTAACTGAAAATCGGTATCGTCTTGCGTAGACGATCAAGCCCAAATTTTCCAGAGCCTCATATATAGAGTTAGCTTTTGCTTGTATGGCTTTAGGCAAACGTGCTTTGACTGTTCCTTTAGTAATAGTGCCATCTTCGTCTTGATAAGCGCGTGCATACAGCAAGTAGAGTATTTGTTCGTTAGTCAGGTCTTTCATCTGTATTCCCTTATTTAATAGCTCTGAACTTCCCATACTCTAAAGTCTAGGGGCAATGTACTCCATTTCCTTAGAAAGTGCTAAGTATTTACTACTTTTGTAGGAGTTGTATTTGGAGATAAGTTGGCTCATTTACTGAGAGTTTCTATTGCAATTATTTGGATTCATTATGCGACAAAATATTTGAAGTATTCAAAGTTTTGACAGAGAATCAATCGGGTAGGATACGTTATGACGCATATATTAAAGAAAATATGAAGCGACCAGTAGGATATGTTGCAACGCATGCATAAATTCAAAGCTACACCTCATGATTCAATTGGATACAGGAATCATCGCTGATCCAGTCTGCACAAGCTACAATACGACTATGAGTAGAGCACATCCAGATATAGTCGTAGTAGGTCCTGATGGGGAGTATTTGGTTATTGTTGAGGTAAAACTCAATGATCACTTTTCCCATCGTCAAGATGCTATTGAGCAGCTTAAAAGACTCATGGCATCCATGAGCTGCTCAGTTGGGTTGGCCATAACTGGTGACCATATTTTGCTGCTCCGTGATTCCCTAGAAAAGTCTGATGGCGAATCGATTTCTGTGGTTAGCGAAGCATTACTACCAGAACATTTACTGCCCTCTGCAAATGAGCAGGGGCAGGGGCACTATGAGCTTGAGTTTGAATCACAGATTCAACAGTGGTTAGAAACACTCAAGCACACTTCAAGTTTAGAAAATTTGCCCAGTGATTTAAAGCAGCTTTTTAGTGAGCCCACCATTAGTCTTCTGAGACTTGGTGAAATTCGGGCAGCTGGCCCCAGGTGGAGCAGAGTAGCCAGTTGAAACCCAGCATAGTTTTAGTGGAAACAAATTGGGTTGTAGATCTTGCGGCACCAGCCCATTTACAGAGTCCACAGGCAATTCAGTTATTACAACGAGCTGACGCTGGCGAGTTTCGGCTATTTGTTCCCGCGATATGTCTGGCGGAAGCTCGTGAAACTGTACCTCGGAGATTTACACCCCGGTCGCGTTCAGAAGATTTACGCAAATTTGTGCGATGGGCGAGGGATGAGGGGCGCATAAACCTTGAAGATGCAGAAGCCGCATTTCGGGTATTTAACCAGTTTGATGGATTAGTCGTCAATGAACTGACAAAGGTTTCAGAAAGATTAGAAATGTTAGCCTCCCACCCAGGACTCAGTGTTTTTCCACTGTCCGAGTCGATGCTAGAGCGTCAAGTTACGATTGGTGCTATGGGCCTTTCTTTAAAACCCTATGATTTGGCGATTTTGGCAGCTGTGCTCGTTAAATCTGAAGAACTACAGCAAGATGGCTATCCTTGGGTTGGCTTTTGTGAATTGGATTCCGATCTTCAACCTTGGGATAGGTTGGGTACCCGCAAACCAATTCTCAGTAATCTTTATAATGACTCTCGGGTATGGGTTTATGGTGACTTCTTGCTAGAAGAACTTAATAAATTGCCCGAGGGTTGGATCTCTCAAACCTAGCAACTAGAGCCTCACTTCAAGGTCAGCAGCACTTGCTCATCAGGTGTCAATAGAATTCTCTCACCTTGATTTGTAGGATTCGGTGGATTGCGCGAATAATCGCTAATCCACCCTACATTTGTTGTTAATCGACTCTGATGCGCTTGGTCAGAATAGCCATTACCTCATTAGGTCGCCCGGTGGGTAAGGGCTTACTCCAATCATTGGGTTCGGCGTAGTTGAGTTTGTGCAACAGTGCAATGGTGTTGCGTACAGCGGTGAGGGTGCCAAACAGGATATGACGCACCGTTTCAAATTGGTGCTCTGGCAAGGGAGCTGGTTCAGATTTCGGCATGACTGCGGACTGGTTTTGAAACATGGATTCTGATCTCCAAAACGTAGCGTTTGCGAAGGAAACCAGAACCGAATGCCTTAGCAAACCACACAAGATGTATGCACACCGGGGATGCTAAGGCATAATAACCAAAGCCCGCAGTTGGCTAGATCAGCTGTGGGTCAGCTGTCGGTTAGGTGGTGACGCACCTGCCGACAGTGCCAGGTATTCAGTTCTGTAGTAGAGCCGCAAAGCGGCTTGCGAGAAACTATAAATCTCTTTTAGACCCCAGTCAAGATACAGATTGTTACAACCACTGACAAGAGTTTACTCTTCTTCAGGAAATACTGCACCCAAACAATTCAGGCACGATCACGAGAACTCATCAAATATTCTTGATGCATTGAGCCAGTCTCATGGATTTAGGAGACTATACAAATTCTGACTAATCTACCCTACACAAGATTGTTGTTCATGCTGTCTATCTCCTCTAGAGGTAGCCCCACTATTTCAGCAATATCAGCCGTATCCATCCCCGACTGTCGCAAATTCCTCACCACCTGCCGCAGCCGCGCCTCTGCCTCATCCGCCCTTTCTACAGCCTCATCCGCCCGCTGGGATTCTAATTCCGTATCTGTCAGCAGCCAGTTACCCGAATCATCACACCACCGCAGCCAGCCATGGTTAATGCCTTCAAATGTCCCAGTCCAGACACCCAATCCCAACTCTAACTCCGGTATCCATAGCTGCGGCTGAGTCTTCTGCACCACCTGTTCCTCATACCGTGCTCCTACAAGTCGAAAGAACCTAACTATGCCTGTATAGCGGCTAAACACTACATAATAAGGCACCCGCAAAATCTGCTCATATACTTGCCACTTACGTGGTGGTTTTGACTGACCGTTGGTACTCTGACCATTCGTTGCGTCAGTAGCCTCCCCATAAAACGGCCCCAAATCCTCCGCCTCAGTCCCCGGCGACAAAAACTCAACTACAACCAGCGGGCTAACACCCTCCTGCCACACCACATAGCTATTGCGCAAATCCTTGCCACCATAGAGCCTTGGCACATCCACCGCCAAAAACCAATCAGGTCGCTTATGCCACAGCGGGTTGCGCACATCATAGTAGAGGTTAATGTCCGTACCCGTGAAATAGTTATCAGCCGCATACTGAGTCAATCGCAGGGTACGACTCAGCAACTGAGGTTGTAAATCATGAAACTCGTCAGGCAAGCCAGGTTCCTCAGGAAATTCACTCGGCAGATCGTACATCGTCGGCAAACTCTCCGACGGTGGCACCGGTGGCACCGGTTGTAGCAACTCTGGGGACTCTTTAGCCTGAGTCATACAGGTACAGTTGTAGGTGTACATCTCAATAGTACTCTGCTACTCCGTAAACCACATCTAAATCACATACCAAGAGCTATAAAGCCCTTTTACCTATAAAGCCCGAAAGACATAGCTGTCTCTCGGGCTTTGAGCAGATATGTAACTATCGAAATATTAGATCGATAGCTGATGTTTTCTCTTCTCTAGTTAACACGACAGTTCTGAACAATTGCCTGAGTGACTTGCTTCACCTCAAGCGCCCACTCTTCATCATTCTGCACAGCTTTCTCCACACTCTCTAGAGCCTGATAAAACAACTGCCAACCAGCTTTCTCACCCTCATAGGTCTTTTGCAAGTCGCTGGGTTCTCCCTGGATAAAGTCTAGACCTTCTTGCAGCTGGAAAACACCTGTTTGGATAAACTCAGTTGCCTCGTCTGACTTGCCGGTATTAAACAGATTTGCCACCTTAAGAGAGAATCTCAACATCGCTACTGTGATGGGAAGTCGAGATACAAAGCAGCCTGTAAACGGAGCAATATCTGCCTTAATGCTTGCTGTCGCTTCGGGGAGTGCCTCAGCATACTTGGAGAACAACAGAATCCGTAGATAATCTCCTACCTGCTTACCCACCTTAGCCATGGCAATGGCTTCCTGGGCAAAGCCTTCTTTGTCATGGCGCATAATCAAACCAGACGCATGGGCATATCCCAGGTTAGGCTGCTGCCCACGGGCCGAGAGAATGTAAGCTTGATCTTCTGCACGACCAATAAAGCTAGGCGTAAATGTGTGATAACGGCGTAGAGTATCCACCAATATCCCGTTGGTACCACCGGTCACGTGAATCCGCTGAATTGCCTTAGTCTCTCCATCAAAGTCAGTGCCCGCCTCATAGCGAGTCATCATTTCTGCCTCTGTGGATAGCGCCTGGGGCAGTTTGCTAAAGAACACATACTCATCGGGAGCAAGCTTAGTTCCTGGAACTGTCACGTCAGGTGTAAATACACCTTTGTGAATATCCTTTTGGTTAACCAATGCGCCAGCAATCATGCCTAGCTCAATGGGCTGACCGGCGGAGTCTTTGCCTGTTGCACCCCAGAGAGGTGTCTTTAGATGGCCAAAGGCAGTGTCACCAGTTTGCTCTAGCAACTTAGCCTGGGGAAAGACCTGATCCAGATCAATCTTAAATGTGGCTTTAATCTTAGGATCGACTAGCGCATTCCACAAAGCAACAATCGCCTTTAGGAAGCTGTAGTGGCGGCCATAACGACCATCCACGCCAAAGACAGCCAACATTTCTTTGGCATCTTCACTAGAAGAGGATTTCTCTAAGATAGGCAGTAAGACTTTCTCAATTAGCTTATTAGTATCTGTCTCTGTGAAGGCAAAAATATTCAGATGGTCCAACGGCTCACTGGCCGCCAACACCTGCTTTAAATAGCTCTTACCCAATGTTTGCAAGCGCTCATGGGTGACTGACACTGACAACACACAGTTGACTTTGTCGGTGCTGCCTGATTGCTCATTCTCGTATGCAACTGCATGGTTCAGGTGCTTGAGACCATATAGAATCTCATTGTTCTCAGCGGCGACACCAATGGGAATGGGGTGGTCATACCAGTAAAGCTGAGGATCATCCGCCGCATCTGCTAGTTCGGATTGAAAGTCAGCATCAAATGCGGACAAGTCTGCTGAGCCCAGGGGCATTGTTAGCAGAGCATTAGAGGTGAAGAGCACCTGCTTGGCAGGGTTCTCAATTGGATTGGGGTTGAGCTGATCAATTGAAACTGTACGCTTTTCACGCAATGCGGCAACTTGTTCAGCTTCTCTTTCCCAAATGCCAGTACCTTCGGGAAACAGTACAGACCAAACTGTATTAGCGGCAGCAACTGTATCATCAGCTACACCGTCCAGGGTGGTGGCTACATACTCCAACTTGGACTTTAGATCAGCATCTTTCTCGCAAACTTGCTCTAATTCTTGATCAATCAGCTGAGCACTTTGGATGTAAAACTTAGCGGCTTTACCCCACTCTGGTGACGTGGATAATTTCTCTAGATAAGTTTGAGCGTTAGAAAAGCTGGGGTGGGTCTCACCAGCCAAAACCATAAGAAATGCCGCGTTAAGACTTTGCAATGACGCTGTTGTATCTTGCCCATCAGCGACACTTGTTAGCTCTAAAGGCAAAATCGCTGCAGTCCCAGAACTTGAGGGCTGGGTTAGAAAATTCAGAATAGGATTGAGGGCTGTCATACGTTTAAAAAAACCGTTTATGGGACAACTCAAACGAAGTAAATGGGATACACCCCATACAGTTTTATGCGAATTTGCCCTTGAATATGGTGATGCGGACTTCAAAATAAGTCGAAGTTCTGCTGAAGTTTTTTGCGAATACTCAAAATTGTGATGAAAAATTTTTGGCCCACGCGAAATGGGGTAGGCACAAGGCACTACCCCTACGTGATCCAACATCATTTTTTATACATGAAGGTGCCTGTGGGCATGGCTAGGCCGTTGCAATGGGCGATTTAATCGCAGCGATCGCAAACCCCATACACAGTCACTTCATAACTATCCACGGTCAATCCAGGACGCAGCTGCGCCGTATCCAGACACTGAAACTTTTCCCACGGGATATCTTCGATGGAGCCACACACCTTGCAGCGAAAATGGTGATGCTGGCCCACATTGGCATCGTAACGGCATACACCTTCTTCCAACAGCACCTCGCGTACCAGGCCGACATCCCGTAATGCCTGTAGCGAACTATATATGGTCGCCTGGGAAGACCGGGGCACATCCTTATTAACATCGCTCAGGATTTGCTCAGCTGTTGGATGATCCTCACGAGAAAGCAGGTTGGCATAGACTGCAAATCGCTGAGGGGTAACCCGCAGATGCTTAGATTTGAGGACTTTTACAATTTCTTCCGTCTGCAGAGACATCGCCGATTAAATCTAAAGAGAATGTGAATGGAGTTTCACACACAAAAGCATTAGAGCATGCAAGATATAGGCATGTATGACGCTGATAGTGCGAGCAAAGTAGTACCATCTTAGCATTCACATTATCTAACAGCTACTTCGAAATTTGAATAATTTCCAATGTTGACATTTTTTAAGATAAGAATTATTCTGATTTAGGAAGTGACCACTCAATGAAATCTGTAAGTCTGTCGTTTGTTCAGTTTGAGCTTTGCTGACAAACAGACAATACGTTTTCAGTTACTGATCCACCTAACAATTAATCTACAGGAAATTATCATGGCTGTTATTGAGAAAGTGCCCAGCGTTGTTTTTAAGACTCGCGTTCGTGATGAGTCCGTTGAAGGCCCTAACCCCTACCGCTGGCAGGATACTACTACCCAAGATATTTTTGCTGGTAAAAAAATCGTTGTCTTCTCTCTTCCTGGTGCGTTCACTCCCACTTGCTCCTCTAACCACTTACCCCGTTATGAAGAGCTAGCTGATGAAATGAAGGCTCTGGGTGTTGATGATATCTACTGTCTCTCCGTTAACGATGCCTTCGTTATGTTCCAGTGGGGCAAGCAACAGGGGGCTAAGAACGTGAAGCTATTACCCGATGGTAACGGCGAATTCAGCCGCAAGATGGGGATGTTGGTAGACAAGTCTAACCTGGGTTTTGGCATGCGCTCTTGGCGCTACTCCATGGTTGTTAACGATATGGCCATCGAGAAGCTATTTGCTGAGCCTGATTTTGGTGACAACTGTCCCACTGACCCCTTTGAGGTCTCTGACGCTGACACTATGCTGGCTTACCTCAAGGGTGCTGCTGCTCCTGGTGTATCTGCCCCTCGTAAAGAGTTTGTTGGCTAAGCCCCATCAAAATTAAATCCTATGGGCACTGAGACTTGTGTGTTCAACTGAGGTTTCAACGGTGAGGCTTCGACGGTGAGCTCAGCCGAACCGCTCAGCCGAACCGCTCACGCCGAAGTCCAGCCCTGCAACACTAGACGGCAAAGAAGGCTAATGGTAATGTCTTCTTTGCCGTCTGTATCTCTAGGTACTCAAGGTGTTCTCATTGCTTGAGATAAACACCCATGGAGTTATCCATATTCACTACCAACAGACTCATCCCCAACGCCCGCTTAGGGCAGGTTAGAAAACAATGAAACTATCTAGTGCAAATATTGAAAATCATCTTGATACCCTCTATGACGCGATTGTTGTCGGTGGTGGTATGGGAGGCCTATCAGCCGCTATTTATCTGGCGCGCTACGGTCTGAAATGTCTTGTTATTGAAAAAGGCAAGGGACGCTCCCTATGGATGCAGGATACTCGTAACTACCTTGGCTTAGACCCTAACACTCCGGGGCGAGACATCCTCACCCATGGTGCAAAGCAGGCTATGGATTGGGGCGCTGATCACCTGCGAGCATTTGTGGAAGAGGTGACTGATGAAGGGGATACCTTTGCGGTCAAGGTGAAAATCGGCAAGAAAAACGTCAAGTACTATACGCTTCGCAGTAAGTATTTGATTGCCGCCTCTGGCGTCATTGACGTCTTACCTGAGTTAGACGATATGCAAAATGTCTATGATTATGCGGGCTACACGCTGCACGTTTGCATGATCTGTGACGGCTTTGATATGTGGGACCAGAAAGCGGTAGTCATGGTCAGCCGCGAATCTCAAATTAATGTGGCCTTTGTGCTGAACTGGTTCACACCTTATATTTCTGTGCTCACTAATGGTTTCACCGTGGGTCCTGAAATGAAGCAAAAGTTAGCAGACCATGGCTATCCTCTCTATGAAGCACCCATTGCTCGTGTTTTGGGCGAGAACCACAAGATGAGCGGTGTGGAACTCAAGGACGGCACCATTGTGGAAGCGACCACAGGGCTGATTAATATGGGGTCGATTTATCATAATCATTACCTCAAAGGAATTGAGGGTCTGACCTGGGATGGTGAAAACTTGGTGACTAATGGGATGGCGCAAACGACCCACGATCGTATTTTTGCCGTGGGCGATTTGAAGCAGGGGCTGAACCAGGTATCGGTGGCTGTCGCCGACGGTACATTGGCGGCAACCCAGATCTGGCGATATATTCGCCGCGCGAGTGCACCACGGAAGTGGGAAGAAAATCTGATGTCAGTATCGGTTTAGATATTTGTCTAAAAGACCATTAAATACGTCCCCATGGGAGAGACGGGGCCATCAAGTGTTAAGCTTCTGAATCGGTCTATCCTGACTATTGGGCCCGTTTACTTATTCGCTTATGCCGTGGATCCGTATTGCTAGTGGTGGAGTTGCGATCGCAATTGCCCTACTGATGATCATCTTAGGGGGGTGGTATTTCACAATCGCGTTCGGCATTATCGTCTACCTAGGCCAGCTAGAGGTCTTTGCCCTGACCAAAGCCAAAGGTATTAACGCGGCTGTTAAAACCACCCTGATTGTCAGTCAGGTGCTGTTGATGTCAGCCCACATCGCCCCACCCCTAACGGATGCGATTTTATCTTTGGCAGGCACGTGCATCTGTTTTTACGTGTTATTCCAGCCCAAGTTTGCCACCATTGCTGACGTGGCAGCGTCTATTTTAGGCTTGTTTTACGGCGGCTATTTACCCAGCTACTGGATTCGCCTACGGGACTGGGGCAGTGATTTAACGAATTTGCCCCTGGGTGGCTATTGGCCCACCGATTGGCATTTAGAGAGCTTACCCATTGGTTTGGTGCATACCTTTTTAGCCTTTGCCTGCATTTGGGCGGCTGATATTGGTGCCTATGTAGCTGGCCGCACCTTTGGTCGCACTCCCCTGACCAACATTAGTCCTAAGAAGACGGTTGAGGGAGCCTTTTGCGGCATTATCGGTAGCCTATTCGTGGGTTGCACTGGAGCCTGGCTGATGCAGTGGCCCCTGTGGTGGATTACCGGCCCTGCCTTTGGCACCATGATCGGTGTGTCTAGCCTTTTGGGCGATTTGACCGAATCTTTGATGAAGCGCGATGCTGGTGTTAAGGACTCAGGTACCTTAATTCCAGGCCACGGAGGCATTCTAGACCGCACGGATAGTTATGTCTTTACCGCACCGCTAGTGTTTTATTTCATCACCATGTTGTTGCCTAGTTTGCCTGGTGTGTGGCCAGGTAGCTAGGGCTGCACCATAATTCGGCACTGGCACATCAGCTGATCATCTTGCACCTGAAGTGACTGCAAATCAGTCTGTTCGCCTAGATTCCAACAGAAATCTGTGAGGGCATCGCTGCGCACATGCTCTCCAGAAGGCAAGCGCCACTGGGCGGTGGTTAAGCGGAGGATATGGCCATGATCAACGTCTAGAGATCCCCTCAGGCCAATTTCTGATTGCTCGTTACGCACAAGATGCAACATCAAATCTGTGTCCAGGGTTTGCAATTTTGATTGGTACTCAGAGAGCTGTGGATCTTTGAGGGCGGCAATGTTGGCACCATAGTGAGTTGCTATTTCTGTGGCCACATCCTCTTTAGCCACAAGGGTTTGCCAGAAGTCAAGCAGACCATCCGCCAGAATCGATTCTGTGGCAGATGCTGCGAGCGCATCCATATCGAAGGCAACCTGCCCCTCAATGGGAAATTCCTGTTGCAGGCGTAAAGGCTTACCGCGTAGAACCTGACCAATATTGATCTTGATGTCACTGGCTTGCACATTGACATGAGTAATCCGCACGCCCTGATATATCGCCTGCTGTGCCGATAGGGTAATGCCAGGAATATAACCCGATAATACTTGCCGATCGGTGGCTTGAATTTCAAAGGCCAACTCCCCAATTTCATCGAGCTGCGTTTGCAGCCAAAATTTTACAGCCACAGGCAACACACGACTAATGAGACGGCTGCCTTTTGGTGCTGATGGGGCTTGGGTCATAGGACAGTGCTGAATAGTTCCGAACCAATCATTGCATATCTGCTAATGACATATCTGCTTATGGCATATTTGCCGATTGCTGGGTTGCGATCGCACACCCTACGTTCATTTCAAGCAGCATAGGCGAGAACTGATCCCCAAATGTCATGAAAATGTGACATTATTTGCGAGCTAAGTGGCTGCATGGGATCAATAAATCATGAATTCATGACATTTTGTTTCCTGAAAATACTGAATTCTCGATGTGGCCTTGATTTCGTGGGGATCATTTTGGTTGATCCCCACGGGCTTTCCTGGCATGATGAATTCCAAGAGCGATCCCCGGTGGGAGATTTAGCTGTTTGTTCTGCAGTGCTGGAAGTCAAAGGTATGGCCATGGGTAACGGTACAAGGGTTCCATTAGAAGAAATGACGTTGCGACAGCTGCGTCTGGTAGCAAGCGAGTACGAGGTATCTCGCTACAGCCGTATGCGTAAAGTTGACTTAGTTGAAGCAATTCGTTCAGCACAGGCGGCTCGTGGTGAGAGTGCACCTGCTCCCAAAGCGGCAACGGTTGCAACAACTATTGAAGCGCCTGCTCCAGGTATGACCATGGAAGAGCTAGCCGCTGTGGATGATGGGTTTGGTGATTTGCCTGGTGGCTACGGTGAAAGTCGCATTGTATTAATGCCTCGTGACCCTCAATGGGCCTATGCTTACTGGGATATTCCTGGTGTCCACAAAGAAGAAATGCGTCGTCAGGGCGGTGTGCGTCTAGCAATTCGTTTCTACGATGTGACTGACATTGATATCAACTCTGTTGCTCCCCACAGTCTTCAGCAGTATGAATGTGATGAGATGGCACGGGAATGGTTTTTGCCTATACCCGTTAGCGATCGCGACTATATTGCTGAAATCGGCTATGTGGCTGCCGACGGTCGTTGGTTGTTGATGGCGCGCTCTGCACCCATCCACGTTCCTCCCGTTTATCCCTCTGACTGGGTCGAAGACCACTTCGTTTCTGTTAACTGGGATGAAGATCTACGCGGCAAGACCGTGATGACCCTGGTGCCCCCCAGCAAGAAAGCTGCTGGTGTGATGGATGCTGAAGGTAACCCCATTTACGATGAGATCTTTGCCAAGGCTCAGTCCATGGAAGCTCAGCGTATTGCGGGTTCACTGTTTGGCTCCATGCATCAGGTCCCTGAGCAAGCCGTTAGCTCCTTTGTCTTCCCCTCTGGTGTGGGGATGTGGGCCCTGCCAACGGCTTCTGGTATTAACATGTCGGGCGTTGGCTTCTCTGCTTCTGCCCCGCCGGTTCGTCCTCGCAAATTCTGGTTGATCGCGGATGCTGAGCTAATTGTTTACGGTGCCACTGAGCCGGATGCAACCGTTACTATCGGTAGCCGTAAGATTGACCTGAAGCCCGACGGCACATTCCGCTTCCAAATGTCTTTCCAGGATGGTCTAATTGACTATCCCATCAAGGCTGTAGCGGCTGATGGTGAGCAAACTCGCTCCATCCATATGAAGTTCACCCGCGAGACTCCCGAGCGTAACACCAATACTAAGGCGGAAGCGGTTGAAGAATGGTTTGCGTTTTAGTCTAGTTAACGCAAATCGCTTGAGACACGGAAGACTGCTTCCTTAAATCAAATTAGATAGGCAAATTAGATAGGAGGTGTGCGATCGCACACCTCCTTTTTTATTGGGCAAAGTTAGGCGCTAAGTTGCGTTATGGTGCCATAAGGAGGTCTGCCATGGCCGTTGTTTTTGTTCATAGATGAATGACTCCCCAAGATATTACCCACCTGCTTCAGACACGCTTTGGTGATAGCGCCAGCAAAATGGATACGCCTGACGCTTGGCAGGTAGAAACCCCTGAAATGCGACTGCTAGTCCTTTTTACCAATAGCCAAACCTGGCTACGGCTCCTTGTCCCCATTGTCCCCATTGCCGAAGCTCAGCCTTTTTTAGGGGAGATTCTAGAGGCCAACTTTGAACAGACTCACATGGCTCACTACGCTAGCTATGACAACAATCTATGGGGAATATTTCGCCACAAGCTAGCCACCTTAGAAGCGGAAACATTCATGTCGGCAATCGATCAATTGCTCGCCATGAAAGAAGCCGGCGTCAGTCCTTTCTTCAATACCTTGATCGAAACTCGGGTACGCCAAATCATTCACGCGGCTAAATTACAGGGACAGTCCTTAGAAAATACCATGCAACTTATCAACCGTTTCTATGCAGAGGGCATCATGGGTGATATGAAAGACAGTGACTATGGTGATCGGGCGTTAGCTGCATGGCAACGTCAGCTAGAGCGGTTATGGTCAGAGGTTAATCCATCAGAATCTGCCAAAAATGAGTGAGCCAATAGCCATGACGGTAATCGAGCAGATTAAAGCAGATTATGCCCGTTTTCCTGAGGCGCAAAGCTATCAAATCTATGCCAAGGATGTCTATTTCAAAGACCCCATAAATGAGTTTCGTGGCATAGAACGCTATCAGCGCATGATCGGGTTTATTGCACAGTGGTTCCGTAATATCGATCTGGAACTGCACAAGGTAGAACAGCCTCAGGCGAATACAGTTATCACTCGATGGACGCTGCACTTTACAGCGCCTACGCCCTGGCAACCCAGAATCTCTATTCCGGGTTGGAGTGAGCTACAAATTAATACAGAGGGGCTCATCTGTGCCCACATTGACTATTGGAATTGTTCACGATGGGACGTATTCAAACAGCTATTCGCCCCATGAAATCTCCTATCTCAGTACCTTGCCATGACCAGTCTCAACCCAACGGAACGATTTTCAGATCGAGTGGCAGACTACATTAAGTATCGCCCCGACTATCCAGAAGCTCTTTTTGCACAATTAAAAGAACAGTTTAGTCTCTCAGCATCTCATGTTGTGGCAGACATCGGCTCAGGTACAGGTTTGCTAACAAAACACTTTTTAGACAATGGCCATCGGGTGTATGGAGTAGAACCCAATACCAATATGCGTCTTGCCGCAGAAAGTATTTTGAATGCATATCCTAGGTTTACCAGCATTAATGGCCAAGCCGAAGCCACTACTCTTCCCGATGCTTCTGTCGATTGGGTGGTGGCTGGTCAGGCTTTTCATTGGTTTGATCTAGAAAAAACACCCGGAGAATTTGAACGCATTCTGAAACCAGGCGGTCATGTCGCTGTGATTTGGAATGTTCGTCTAGAGAGTGATCCGTTTCAGCAAGCCTATGAAGAGTTTTTGCTAACCCACTGTATTGAGTACAAACAAGTTAACCACCGTCGTCTAACATCTGCAACGTTAGCGGATATTTTAGCCCCACGTTCTATGGAAATGGCCGCCTTTGAAAATTCTCAAATATTTGACTATGAAGGATTAAAAGGTCGCCTGTTATCGTGCTCCTATGCCCCCAAAGCAGATGCGTCTAACTATGACATGATGCTGACTGAGCTGAGAACCCTTTTCAATCGCTATAGCCAACAACGAGAAATTGTGTTTCGCTACCGAACCAAACTCTACTACTTTGGCATGTAGCCTTGCGAATAAAGCGGCCTCAATATTCACTCAATGGCCCTGATCTCTTCGCAGAAGAGATCAGGGCCATCAGATGCTTCAATTTTGCAACCGTCTTAAGCGGCAAACTTGATCTTTAAATAATCATCTTCCATCTTGGCACCAGCAGGTTGTAATGCGGCTAAAGCCTGGGGTAGAACCAAATTACGGCGGTGGTTACCAATACGAATATTCAATTCATCAGCACTTTTACTGAGTTCAATTTGGCTCTTAGGAATACCTGGTAGATAAACTTCCAGACTATAATTATCCTGCTCTTGAACGACCCGTAATGTAGTCTCCTTATAATATACCTGGGTAGGATCTTCATCGCCGTAAATTGTCTCTTTGAGACGCTCTAGAGCTTCAATGCCACACATCTCTTCAGAGAATAGGGGGACTTCCTTCACAGGCAAGGGACGGAAGTCATCATGAATCTCTTGTCGATAAATTTGCTGATTCTCTTTCCAACGCTGAAAGAACGGGTCAGTAACCGTCTCTGGAATGATTCGATTGGCCACCACCATGTCGGTGCCCACATTGTAGAGACTGAGATATGCATGGGCACGAAGAGATTCTTTGATAACCATCTTTTCAGGGTTGGTTACCAGCCGTACGGATGTGGTAGTAGTATCGGTGAGCACCTTCTCCAGCTCGACTAGCTGCTCGTAGAATTCATAAGGTGCATCCATCACCTCAGTAGTCGGCAAAGAGAATCCGGCAACGGGGCGGAAGAGAGGCTCCACAATGGGCCTTAGGGCTGCAGATACGGCCTGAAAAGGCTTATATAGCTTACGCATATACCAGCCTGCAACCTCTGGCAAACTCAATAAGCGCAGTGCGGTACCGGTGGGAGCTGAGTCAATAATCAGCACATCGTACTCACCTTCATCATGGTGACGCTTCATGCGCACCAGACTAAAGATTTCATCCATTCCGGGCAGAATCGCAAGCTCTTCAGCTTCTACCCCTTCTAGACCACGGGCCTGCAGCACCTGAGTGATATAGCGCTTGACCGCACCCCAATTACCTTCGAGTTCACGCAGGGCATCCAGTTCTGCACCCCAAAGATTGGGCTTGACCTCACGCGGTGTATGCTCCAGCTCCATATCAAAGCTATCGGCTAAAGAGTGTGCTGGATCAGTACTGAGCACTAAAGTCTTGTAGCCAAGTTCTGCACAGCGTAACCCCGTCGCCGCTGCCACCGACGTTTTACCCACGCCGCCTTTTCCAGTCATCAGGAGTACGCGCATATATACCTTAGAAACGTTTACATTGTTTTACTTTAGCGACTTTTCGCCGTTTCCGGCAGAAGTCTTTAGACTGCATTATGAAATCCTATGGGTTATGCAGCCCAAGGGCCAATTTTAAAGATAGCTAAGCAACTCGTACCCTCCATCAGTAACAGCAAAACATCTGTGCTTGGCTGCTGCATCACTAGCACGACGTTTAAGAAAAAACATGGCAGAGCTTTGCAACCGATAGCTTTGCACTGCTGAGGGAACTCTGAAGAGGATAACGGCCCATTGTCTGCGATGGCGGCCTCCAGCGTCTGCCATAACTGCCATTTCTCGGGCCTCAATCGCCAGCTATGGAACGCATCAATCCGTTAAGTCGGCTTCTACCTATAGAGGATTTGTCATGCTTAAAAACTTACTTTTTCTAAGCTCTGCTTTGGTGATCGCGATCGCGACTCCAGCTGTTCGAGCAGCTGACTGTGTCTACCGATGTGGCTCTAATGAAATCCAATTTGCCCCTGGCCAGGCAGTAACACTGCAAGTCGTCAACCGTACCGGGGGGCGCGTGAGCCTCGAACGTGTTTTGGATTTTGAACCCTACGGCATGTGGCCTGATCAGACCATCACTATTGATGCCCAGATTGGCATAGGCGATTTATCAGTTGTATTTTGGGAAGCGGCTCAGCGCCCGATTGAAGTCAGGCTGCATCGCCCAGAAGCAGATACCCTACAAATTGAATTGCTACCCAGTGGTGCAGTTAATGACAGTGCTGTACACATTGTTAACGACGGACGCGTGATGATTTATTAAACGATATAGTACATTTGTTGCCGTTGCTGATTTATACACGTAAAAATTAGCAGCCATCATTTGTCTTTATCGTTGGTTGAGTTGTCATGGCAATCATTTCTTCCAAGCAGCCGGAATCAAATAAGCCAGACGATCAGCCACAGAAAGCTCAGTCAAAACCATCACCACCGGCTGCTCCAGCCAAAAAAAACCAGCTCTTAGAAACCTCAGCTCGCCCCGATGAGGTGAGTCGTAATGAAGACGGTATCCGACCTCACAGTTTGGATGATTACATTGGCCAAAAAGCGCTGAAAGAAGTCCTACAAATTGCGATTCAGGCCGCGCAATCCCGTAAGGAGCCCTTGGACCATCTGTTGCTTTATGGACCGCCGGGTCTGGGCAAAACCACCATGGCCCTGATTCTGGCCCAGGAAATGAAGGTGGATTGCAAAATTACAACGGCTCCAGCCCTAGAGCGCCCTCGCGATATTGCGGGTCTACTGGTCAATGCAAAAGCCGGAGACATCTTATTTATTGATGAAATCCATCGGCTGTCGCGGGTGACCGAAGAAATTTTGTACCCAGCCATGGAAGATGCTCGCTTGGATATCACCATTGGTAAGGGGCAAAGTGCCAGAACCCGCAGTATTCCGCTCCAGCCCTTTACCCTCGTAGGTGCGACTACAAAAGTAGGTGCCCTAACATCACCCTTGAGGGACCGGTTTGGTTTGATCCAGCGGCTACGGTTCTATGAGTTAGATGAACTGACCAGCATCATTTTGCGTACAGCCACCGTGCTCAAAACCGATATTGAAGAATCGGGAGCCATGGAAATTGCCCGGCGAGCTCGAGGCACACCGCGTATTGCTAACCGGTTACTGAAGCGGGTGCGGGACTATGTGCAAGTCAAAGCGTCAGGGCCAATTACGGAACAGATTGCTGGGGAAGCGTTAGAGCTGTTTAATGTGGATCCCTGCGGTCTCGATTGGACCGATCGACGGTTGCTATCGGTGATGATTGAGAACTTTAACGGTGGTCCAGTGGGTTTGGACACTATGGCTGCGGCCACTGGCGAAGATGCCCAGACCATTGAAGAGGTCTACGAGCCTTATCTGCTACAGATTGGCTATTTGCAACGCACACCGCGAGGTCGGATTGCCACTCCAGCTGCTTGGAAACACTTAGGCTACGATATACCCGAGCGACCCATTTTAATAACATCCACTCAGATTGATAGTGACAACGATCAACTATCTCTCATGTAATACAATATGAGAGATAGAGACATAGATTCTATCCTTTACACGCCAAGCTCCCAATCCTCCAATCGTAATCCTTCAACTCGGTCAAATTCACGAGTATTATGGGTCACTAATGTTAAGCCATTAACCATTGCAATTGCCGCAATCTGCAAATCATATGCCCCAATTGGTGTTCCTACACTGGCCAATTGTGCTCGAATCCTCCCAAACGCTTTGGCAGCTTCATCGCCAAAAGGTAATGAAACAAATTGCTGCAAAAATTCTTGCTGACGTTTAACAGTTTCAGTGGGATTATTGCTTCGCATTGCACCATAAAAAAGCTCAGCTTTAACCACCGAACAAACTGCCATTTCATTCAAGGGTGTTGCCAGCAAACGATCTCGCACCTTGGTAGAACGTCCATTCAAATACACTACGCAGACGTTTGTATCCAACAGGTAGTGCATTCCTAATCAAAAGCTCCAGTTAGATCATCATCAAGAGTCTCTGCAACACCCTGGGTATCAAGACTAATTGGATCATTAGCGCATACCCCATAGAGTTGAGCCAGGGGAGATGTCGTCGCAACTAATACCTGTACTGGCTGGTAAATAACCATAACCTCGACTTCTCGATCGATTACCCCAACCGGAATCTCAAGATGAAGGATGCCATCGTTGCCAATATGCTGCCGTACTCTGACGCTCTCCATGCTGGATGACTCCAAACTTATAAACTGAATCTTCTTTTATTCTCGCAAGATCCTTTGTAATTCTGCCATAGCAGCTATGTCTCAACACATCTTTGCCTGACGGTTACCTGATAAGATCGGCAGGTTATAAATTTTGACACGACCTTGGGTGTAGAACTTCGTAGCTACGTATATATTGACAACTTGCAACCTCAGCACGCTGCCTATATGGGCAGCGTTTCCATTGGCTTTTTGCCACTTCCGGGTGATGCTTCTCTGTGGATTGAGATTTCGCCAGGGATTGAGATTAATCGTATTACTGACGTTGCCTTAAAGTCGGCTGTAGTTACCCCTGGTGTACAGATTGTTGAACGTTTATATGGTTTATTAGAAATTCACTCCGGTAGCCAAGGTGAAGTGAAAGCAGCTGGGCAAGCGATTTTAGATGTGCTTGGCGTGAAAATGCGCGATCGCTTAAAACCACGTATGGTGTCTAGCCAGGTGATCCGTAACTTGGACCCGCACCATGTGCAGCTGATCAACCGCACCCGACGCGGCAATATGATTCTGGCTGGGCAAACCCTATACGTCATGGAAGTGGAACCTGCAGCTTATGCATCTTTGGCCGCAAATGAAGCCGAAAAAGCCGCCCAGATCAACATCCTGCAAATTTCCTCCATCGGTAGCTTTGGCCGATTGTATCTGGGGGGTGCGGAACGGGATATTTTGGCCGCTGCACGGGCAGTTGAATCAACTTTGGAAAATGTACCGGGTCGCGATCGCAACACCCTAAAACTCGAATAACCGATACCCCATAACTCCAATCACAAAAAAGAAATCACAAAAAAGAAAATCAACGACCATCCCTAGCGCGTTATCCAAAGGATGGTCAGTTGATTAGCACTTTGCGTCCTGCCGCCAGAAAACCCGATATCACTTGATCAACGTCACTTGCTCAATGTTAGTGAAAGGGTCAGCTGCCAATGGCAACGAAAACCTGAACCGGGGATGTTATTGGGTAGATGCTAGGGACAGATATGGCCCGTAGACACGGAGGACGCAAATTGGCAGTTGACCGCCAGTGCATTTGCTATGTGGATATACGGTAAAGGTAAACAAGGTTATGCAGTTCATAACCAAAGTTATGAATTAAAGCGGACTCATCACCTACCGCCCCAAAATTGTCAGATCTAAACCAAATATCCCTTAGTGCAGTTCCAATTCTTGAGCCATCAGCACGGGTACATTCCTATCAAAAAGAAACTCGCTATAGTCTGCTAAGTCATCGATCCCCAGCATTGACAACACAATTTCTGCTGCTAACCACACAAAAAATTTACCGAAGACAAATCTCCATCGAATATCCATGCAAGGCTTCCTCGACTGACCTGTGCATCGTAGAAAAGCTGCCAATCAGGAGCGCCATAACTGTCGTTATGAATTTAGTGTGATTACCAAAAAACAAACAGGCCCTAGCGTGATCCCCTTATGATAGAGACGCCTATGTGGTTGATGGTATTAACGTGCGTTCTAAAAGCCTGACAAAACGATGGTTTAAGCTGCTCATACTGGCCATAGCGGCACAGGTGCTATGTCTGGTGTTGTGGGGGGTGACCTGGCCAAAACCACCCGCCACAGAACTTTCGTTTGTAGTTCCCCAAGATGAGGTGCAACCTTGGGAAACTGTCATCACCGGCTTTGAAAAGAAATACCCCAATATTCGCATTCACCTGGTTACCGATTTAGAGATTGGCTACACCACGGACCAGCGCAAAGCCATCTACACCGCTGATTTTCAAGCCAGTGTCGCCCAATACGACCTGGTGTATATGGATATCGTCTGGCCACTACAGTTTGCAGAGCATTTACGGGATTTAACCCCCTATGTCCAGAAAGACCACCTAGATTTGTCAGATTTTTTAGCCAGTGACGTGGCAGCGGGGCAGCTAGATAGCAGCCTGTATCGCTTACCCATGCGGGCAGATGTTGGGGTTTTGTACTATCGCCAAGATCTGCTTAAACAGGCAGGCATGACATTGCCCCAAACTCTGGATGAATTATCCCAGGCTGTGGACACGCTTAAATCCTCTATCAATACGGGTTACCTGTGGCAGGGCAGTCGTTATGAAGGCTTAATCGCGAATTTTGCAGAGGTCATGGATGGTCTGGGGGCTCAATGGATTGAGCCAGAAACGGACAATGTCGGCTTAGATACGCCCCAAGCGATCGCATCGGCCAACCTATTAAAACAGCTGATTCAACAGAGGATCTCACCTGATGAGGTGATTACTTACACCGAAAAGGATGGGCTCCAACGGTTTTTGGAGGGACAAACCGTATTTTTGAGGGGCTGGCCCTATTTTTGGGAAGAGATACAGCAGTCAGACCTGGCTGGGAAGGTTGCGATCGCACTCCCCTTTGCTTTCAATAACACCCCTGGCATAGGTTGTCGTGGCGGCTGGGGGTTTGGCATTGCCCAAAATGCCGCCCACCCTACAGAAGCGTGGACAGCCATCAAGTACTTCACCAGTGCAGCCGCCCAAAAGCAATTTGTTCTCGCCTCCGGCTTTTTGCCCAGTCGCGCCAGCCTATTCCAAGACCCAGAAATTGTGGCGAAATACCCACAAATGCCCCAGCTACTGGGCTACCTGGAAAATTCATCCACATTTCGTCCCTTTATCAAAGAATACGGAGCCGCCTCAGAAATTTTGCAAACAGCCCTGGGCGATGTTTTAAGCGGACAACAATCTGCCGAAACCGCTATGAAGTGGGCCCAAGCTGAGACGGAGAAATTGCTACGCCCGGTATCTCAGGGCGATTAGAGGTTTGCTCAGTCATGCGCTGACGTGCAGACCACCATTGCCAACCCACAAACAGTTGCAATAGCAACAGTCCTATGTTGATGGCCATTAGCCAACGAATTTTGGTTTTCTCACTGTTGCCGTTAGTTTGCTGAACTAGAGACGGATTATTCAGCCGTGCCAGGAGAACCTCAGCGTTGAGGGGACGCTGCCCTGGGAAGGGGGCCATCATGTCATCCAGCAGTTGGACAAACCAGGCATCTAGCTGAGCTGTCTGATCCAGCCAGGTAAGTCGCCCAGTGGTGTCATCTTCGGGTAAATCAATGGGATGTTTGCCAGTTAGCAGATATACAAAGGAGCGACCCAGGGCGTAAAAGTCAGACTGAGGCACGGCACGGCCATTGATCTGTTCCAGGGGGGTATATCCCGGTGATACCACACTGGTGATATCTCGCTGACCGGCCACTTTGGCAAAGTAGGTGCTGGTCATGGGGCGGACTGTGCCAAAGTCCACCAGGGCCAGCTGACCCGTGGGACGCAGCATAATGTTGGCTAGCTTAATATCCCGGTGAAAAAGTTCTTCCTTATGGAGCTGAGCCAGCAGATCCACCAGCTGTCTGATCCAATCTATGGCCTGAGCTTGATCGATGGGGCCATGCTGCTGTAACCATTTATCCAGGTTCACCCCCTGGATATTCTCCATCACCAAACAATACAGCTGTCGCCCTTCAATCTCTAACGAGAAATAGCCATCGGGGTCTACCTGAGGAATACCCGGATGCTTCAGGGTTTGCAACGTAGCAGCTTCGCGCTCAAACAGGGGCTGCAAAATTTTCTTTTTGAGCACCTTAAGCACTTTTGTCTGGCCCTGGTCATCAATTTCAAACACCTCAGATGGTTCCCATTCATCTAACTCCCGCAGCGGTCGCAGCAGGCGATAACGACCTTCTATCAATAAAGGCGTTTGACACGACTTACAGTGGGACAGCCCGTCGGGGTTATCGCGATGGCCACACCGGGGGTTAATGCAATAGCTCATGGGTGATTCAGGACGGTAATGTCCGATCGGGTCTTAGGGTAGCTGCTCACGCACATATTCCATCACCACGGGAATCAGGGTAAAACCAGCGGGGCTTTTTTCAATCAGGGATTTACTTAGGAGAGCACTGATGGCAGCGAGTCCATCAGGATGTTTGATGTCTTCAATGGACATGGGCTCTGCTTTTTCAGCCAGCTGCCCCAGAATATCTTGTTCTGCTTCGGACAGACGCTCATACTGCTGATCGATGAGATATTTAATATCGCCAAACATGGTTCTGCCATGTCTGCGGAAGCGATCCACATCGCCATCAAACAACTCCTGAATAGTCATGGCGACAATTCTCAGCATCAGTGGATTCCCCCGATACTGGTTGATCAGGCCTTTCCAATGGGGCTTACCTGAGGCGGGTAGCCGTTCTGCAGTTAAGAGCTGCGCCCCATCATCGTACTTTAGCCCCCCTAATTCTAAATAACGAACAGGACTATTGGCAGCCCTCGACCCGGCAAGTTCGCGGTTACGTTCACGACTGGTGACCACGATACAGCTCTGGTGAGGCTGTTCGCCCAGACGCTTTAATAGCTCGCGATAGTTGCTGTAGTCTGGTGCATACTCACTGACAAGACTGCCGCTGCTGAGAATACTTTCTAAGTTATCGAGTACCACCAGACAACGGTGCTGTTGCAGGTAAACCATTAGAGCGCTGAGCTGGTCATACCATTCATCTGAATGGGGAATCACATCGTCTGGTAATTCATTCAGCCACTGACCTAGAACATTATCGAGGGTAGGTCGATGACGCAGGGATTGCCAAATAACCCCATCAAACTGAGTTTGCACTGCCTTGGCCAGGGTAATGGCGAGGGATGTTTTGCCCATCCCCACGGGACCAATAATGGATACAAATCGGCAGGCTGATGTGCCTAACATCCATTGTTGGAGCTGATCTAGCTCTACCTGACGACCATAGAGGACCGGAACATCTGGCATTTGGTCCCAGTTAATGGCCACTTGGGTAGTGCGGTAACCTGCTGCTTCGAGCCAATGGGCGACGTCACGCCAGCTTTCTAGGGCATTGCGATCGCGACCCGTCAGTTGCTCCACATAACGATACAACCCCTGGCTTAAGGCAACTTCCACCGTACGCGCTTCAATCCCCTCATGGTCAGAGATTGCCGCTGGGCTATACCTCAGCAGTAGGCCCCGCAGTCGCGTTTTCTCTAAATCCGTCAGCCCGTAGCGCTTATGGGGCATTAGTTCTGACTTAGCTTTTGCCAAATCCCCATAAAGCTGATCTAGATTCCACTGTGCCGCCGCTTGGGCAAAAAGCTGTTCTGTAGCCATCGATAGGACAACGAACTATGAATGATATTACCCGATCGTCTTCAGCGATATGCATCTATACACCATCAGTCCCAACATTCAGGTTGAAACCCCTTTGACAGTCTCAGGGCAAGACCTACTCCCCAACACTTCATAACCTAATCCATAACCAGCAATAGCCTCTAACCAACAATCAACGCTCCTAATCTGAGGTCATGCACCAAGAGGAATGAGCTTATGATTGCCGTTAAACGAAGAGCGGGTTGGCGATTATGCGCCGCCATCTTTACCTGTGTTCTCTGTTTTAGTATCAGCCTGGCCCAGGCAGCCACACCGTTTTTTTGGGATTCCATTGATGTGGATATGGCCCTGGAAGCGGATGGTGACCTATTAGTAACAGAAACTCAAAAGTATGTATTTACCCAACCCCACAGCAACGAACGCTATCGCTATATTCCCTTAGAAGGGATTGATAGCATCACAGATGTGGCGGTTTATGAAAACAATGAACCGTTAACGGTTCAAACGGGTCGCCGCAATAATGATTATTGGATTCGTTGGCAACATTCCTTGAATGCTCCTGCTGCCCATACTTTTGTACTTCAATATCGTGTTGTGGGGGGTATTCAGGTCAAAGGAAACCGTAGCCAGCTTTATTGGAATGCTCTCTTTCCTGAGCGGAGTGCTCCGATTAATCGCGGTAACGTAACGCTGCATGTGCCAGAGGTGTTAGCCGATCAAGTGAATAGTTTTCAGGGTGAAGGGGTGGCGAGTCGCGATCGTAAACTCAATCTCACCACCTATGAGTTTGTGACCAGTGGCCCTCTGGCACCACAACAGTTTTTGAATATTCGGCTCGAATTCCCCACCAGCGCGTTAAATATCCCACAGGCCCAGACAGATTATTGGAGCGTCAAGCAGTCATCTTGGGCTCCATTATTTAGTTGGGCAGTGCCAGGCATCTTTGTGATCGGTGTTTTTGGCAGCATTGTAGCGATTAGAAAACGTTGTCCTAATTGTGGCCAGATGACTCTGAAACGAACTAATCGAGTTGTGCAGAAATCAACCCGATCTAGGCGAGGGACAAGAGAAATTAGACACGTCTGCCAAACTTGCAACTACGATCGCAGGTTTAATCAAACCATTCCTCGTAAGTCGGCTTCGAGGTCCCATACTACTGTGTGGGGTGGCTACTATGGTGGCGATGGCAGTGGTGGCAGCGGTGGCAGTAGTGGTTGCGGCGGCGGTGGTTGCGGCGGCGGCGGCTGTGGAGGAGGTGGTTAATGCATACAACTCAACAGCTACGGATGAATTCTCAACAAGCAGAGCTTTATAACCGGCTTCAGATCTATGCTCTAGATCAACCAGGTGCACAGTTTTCGTTTAGTCAGCGTCTCGCCCAGGAAAATTGTTGGTCATTTAAGTACACGTGCAGAGTAATTGAAGAGTATAAGAGATTTGCGTTTTTGGCGGTCGTTGCTGGACATCCGGTAACACCGTCTGACCAGGTGGATCAGGTGTGGCATTTACATCTCACCTACACGCGCTCATATTGGGAGGATTTTTGTCCCAAGATTTTGCAAACGTCGTTGCACCATAAGCCGACGCAGGGAGGAGGTATGGAGCATGAGAAGTTTGTGGATTGGTATTCGCGTACGTTGGCTAGCTATAGGCAATTGTTTGGTGAGGAGCCGCCTAGGGATATTTGGCCTGAACCGGGGGAGCGATTTGGACAAGAGTTGGAGTTTGTAAGGGTGAATTTGCAGAGGAATTGGCTGTTGCCTAAGTTAGGCATTATTAAGACTTTAAAGTGCTGCTTACAGTGGGTTAGACAACGATGTTGGAGAGTATCGCGTCGTTCTATCAAATTCTTTGCTTCATAGTGATTTTCGTTTGAGCCATCTTGTCAAAATACTGATAAATGGGGTGATGGGGCTGCTCAGGGCTTTCCTCCCTGAAACCCTCCTGTTCGTGGGGGCCTAAACTCCCCCACACCCCCCGACAGGGTAGTCGTTTATGGCAACTATTTTGGGTTGGGAGACGGTTACGGCTAAGTCGATTATTAAGGTTCAGTATCCGTCACTAGATTGGCTTTAAGTATAGACGTCTTTTAACTGTTATACTCTGGCGATGATGGGGCCATGTCAGATAGCTGTTCGCTATCTTCTACCCAGGGCATATCTACAGAAAAGGTTGTGCCAACGCCCACCTGACTTTCTACTTCAATTTTGCCGCCGTGGAGTTCTAAACATTTTTTGACAACGGCTAGTCCTAAGCCACTGCCAGACAATGATTTTACGTTTTGACCACGATGGAAGGAGTCAAATAAGTGTTGCTGGTCGGCGGCTGGAACGCCAATACCTTGGTCGCTGACTTGAAACCGAGTTCGACTGTGTTCACCCCAAATATTAAGTTGAATTTCACTTTCTGGGGGTGAATATTTGATGGCATTAGTCAATAGGCTCATCAACATAGCGCGTAATAATCTCTCATCTAGAAAGGCTTCGTCATAGGTCCCTTTTTGCTGTACTAAAATATGGTGCTGCGACTGGGTATTAAATTTGACTTCCTCGACCAGGTGTTCGCAAAAAGATTGTAAATCAATCGTTTGAGGGTTAAATTCTAGCTTGCCTGCTTCAGCTCGGGTCAGTAGCAAAATATCGGACAACAGCTGTGCCATAGTCTTCGCGGCAGACTGAATGCGTCTAAGATTACGGGAACGTTTCTCTTCAGACCAGGCTACATTGCGGTTATCTAACAATTGTGCAGAGACTAAAATGGCGCTCAAGGGAGTTCTTAGCTCATGGGAGGCCAGGGAGAAGAAATTAAGTTTTAGATCGGTTAATTCCTTGGCTTGTTCAATCTCTTTATAGGTGGTTTCGATTTCCTGGCGACGGTTAAGCTCAGTGGTTAAAATCTCTTCTGTATTTTGTAAGGCATTTGTTTTAGCTTGAAGCTTATGGGTGAGCGCCTCTGTTTCTCGTTGCTGTGTTAACAGGGTTTGCTGGTGCTGCTTTAGGGTTTGCATCAGCCAGCCGTACAAAATGCTCAGGAGAATCACACCAAAGCCAGCTACCAACCCTGTCAACCAAAGATCATTATTGATGCTGACGCTGGTGTCTGCCATTTCCCACTGTAGTGCGGCGCTGCCCTCGTCTAACAATGCCTGCATCGCCAGATGGGCATCAACGCGAACTTCACTGCTTTGCTGGGCAATGTCTAGTTGCGCGGTTAGGTCCAGTTGTCCATTGTCGTATTGTTCAATGCCATCTTCTAAAATTTGAATGTGGGTTTCAGTGGCAACCCGTAACCGTTCTAAGGCTTCTCGATACACTAAATCTTCTTCAAAGGCGGCCTCTGTGTCTTCTAAATTTTCATGCTCTGCATCTAGCTCTTCAACATAACTATTAATCAGTTCAAGCTTGCTCTGATAGCGTTCTAACGCTTCTTCCTCACCTGTATTAAGATAAGAACGATGACTGGCTTCCGCTTCTGCGATCGCAACTAACAAGCCATTCAAATAGGCATATTCATTCCCCTCCACCTCCACCCAGTCAGATGGATTAACTCGACCGACAATTGCATTACGCGCCAGCAAGGCAGTCCCTAGTAGCGTTGCGATCGCAACACCAAACCCTACTGTTAGCCATTGCTGAGTGCGAGAACGATTCATCGGACAGAAGGGGGCAGACCCCTACCTTGAAACTTAAGCTTGCAGGATCCACCATAATCTAGACAGCGCGATTTAACCGTCGTTATAGTCAGAGTAAGGGTCGTTGTTGATTGGGGACATCCCGTCGGAGCTGTGATGACTCTGAACCTCACAGCTTATTCGTACCGAGGATCAGCAACGCTGAGTAATTCACTGGCAACATTTTCCCATGCGCATTCTCTTAGTCGAAGATGACCTACAGCTAGGTGAGGGATTGAATGAAGCACTCACCGATGAAGGGTACGTAGTGGACTGGGTAACGGACGGAGAAATGGGTTGGATTCAGGCAACTGACTTAACCTATGACTTGATGGTACTGGATGTCATGCTACCCAAAATCAACGGCATCCACTTATGTCGACGGCTACGAGAAACGGGCAGACGTTTGCCAATCCTGATGTTGACCGCTCGCGATACCAACACTGATAAAGTTGCTGGCTTAGATGCCGGGGCAGATGACTATGTGGTTAAACCCTTTGACTTACTGGAGTTGCTGGCCCGATTACGGGCGTTATTGCGGCGTGGCACTTTGAATGACACTGGCACAATGCTGGTGTGGGGACAGGCCCAGCTCGACTCAGTCACCCATGAAGTATTCTACGATGGTGCTCCTCTGCAACTAACGCCCAAAGAATTCAGCCTCCTGGAACTCTTTCTACGCAGTGGCCGACGAGTATTAAGTCGATCCGTCTTGATTGATCAGTGCTGGGCAACCAATGCACTGCCTGACGAAGAAACCGTCAAATCCCACCTGAAAAGCCTACGCCAAAAGTTGAAAAAGGCCGGTGCTCCCGCAGATTTCATTGAAACCGTGCATGGAGTGGGCTATCGATTAAAGCAATCATAGGGGTTACAGCCACTAACCGATTTCTACCCGAATTATTCCCTAGATTCTTCCAAACTGTTTTTTAGAGTGGGTGACGTAGCCTCAAGGAAATCTTAATTTCCAAAAGATTATGAAACTTAAAACTTTGTCTGTTTTACTAGGCGCACTCTCACTTGTGGCAATGCCTTTAGTTCGTCAAGTGCAAGCTGAGGAATTGGTCTGTCCAGACGAGTTCGAGGGGATTGAACTGAGCGAGGACCAACAGGTGCAATTGCTAGCATTAGAAGAGCAGTTGGACGATAGAATTGAGTCCATTATGCCTGCCACGCCTGAGTCAGAGGCGCAATTGGAACAACTGGAACAAACTTTCGAACAGCAAGTCTCATCAATGTTGTCACCTGAACAGGAACAGCAAGTGGGTCAGCTCAATGCCTGGGTTGACGAAAGCGTTGCTAGCGTCGCTCCTGAGCTAGAAATAGAAGAGGATCCTGCCCTCTCAGCAGATCAGGAGGCAGCATTAGACATGATCGCAGAAGAATACGATCGCAACTTTCAGAGCATTTTGACACCTGAGCAACAGCAGCAGGTTGAAGTGCTTGAAGAACAGCTAGACGCCGAAGTAGAGGCTACCATGCCAGAGCCCAACGCTGAGCAAGCAGCCAGTATTGAAGCCGCAGAAGCAGAATATGAACAGGCTGTGCTTCAGGTTCTTACCCCAGAACAGCTACAGCAAATCGAAACCAATTTGGCCGCCTGTGCCGTAAACGAGTTCTAAATCACTCGGACACCGATCTTCTAGGCAATCCTGACTGATAGTGCTCGGTATCGCAGGGCATGGCTTCGACGGTGAGCTCAGCCGAACCGCACAAGGGAGTGCCCCTACAGGGTTGTCCATTTTAATTGGGTTTAATGGATTCGGATTTGATATGACAGGACATTCAGGGTGCTTCCTTTAGGATGCTTCCTTGACAAAAGGCGGTAGAGATTATTGGCTTGGATCTCTACCGTTTTTTATGGAAAAATATGTTGTACTTTTTTCTCTTGCCTTTTCAACAGGGCAAGCTCCAAAGTAAGCTAGCGTTGGGTCAGTAATAATACTTTAGAGCCTTGTTCATATGCGAAAGTCTCTTCTACATTGTATTGTGCTTTAATTTGCTGCTCAAAGTTGGGATAGTCTTGCTCCTTCACCTTTAAAACCAGCCATAGTCGAGTCGGCGCATCTGGAAAATTATCCAACCACTGGCCGATTTCAGCCTCACTTTTGACGCCACGACTCTTATTTGAATAGATCTCTAAAGACCCTTGGTAGTAATGGTTCAAGACGAGCTTTCGAGCAAAGAGAGACCACACAACCACATCTTCAGGTTGCTCATATTGTTCAATGGTTTCAACAATAAACTTATAATCAGGTCGATCTTGCACAGTGTAATAGCGCACCAATCCGCCGCTTACGGCGATTAGATAAGCCAGGCTGACAACTATGGCTGCAAGCCGCCACTGTCGCCATAGTCGGCTCAACCCAGCCGCTAACAGGAGAAATAGGTAAGGACTAACAAAAACAAGATAGCGATTGACCCAAATCGGGATCGATATATAAGAAAAGGCTAAAATCGGCAGCAATGGCAAGGCAAACCAGGCAGCTGCCCACAAAACCTGGGGGGACTTATGCTTTTGGAAAAGGGCTAGACCAATCAATCCTGCTAATAGAAAGGTGAAGAACCTATAAAACGAAGATGCGATCGCATCACTCTGCACTGAAAATGGCCACACCGTCCAGAACTTCAGGGTGCGTACCACATTGCTTAACCCTGGAGGATTGCGCCCAGGATGGTGTGATGCATAGGTAGAGTCTGGAGCAATGGCTTGAAAAACAGATAAAACAAAGGGCGACCACAAGACAAGTATCAAGACTAGCCAGCCTGCAAAGCGGATCAATGCAGCCCGCTGCTGGCGGAAGCGCAAACCATAGATGACAACATCGGGCAACAATAGCACCACATTGAGTGGCACAGCCAAAATTGCCAACCAACGAAATATACACCAGGCAGCCAGGGATACATGGCTGGGAGCCCCTGTTTTATCTGTGGGTTCTTCCATCAGGGCTTTAGCCAAATACCATGTGCCCGCTATCCCCAAACAAGCAGATAGCACATACATTCTGACTTCTTGGACGTGGTTAATAAATAAGGGAGAAAAGGCTAAAAAAGCCGCTGCCACCACCCCTTCCACTTTTCCTAGAAGCCGATAACCTAATCGGTAGATTAAAAAGATGGATGCGATCGCAAAAACCACCGACAGACTACGCAACCAGGCATCACTACTGCCAAACTGTTTCCACCCCGTCAGCAATATGTAGTAAAGCGGCCTTAACAAGTTTCTACCAGATTGGATGGCCGGTAGCTGAGAATCTTCGATACTACTGAGCTCATCCAGCCACAGCCCCTCTGCATTAATGCGATAAAAATATAGAACTGTCGCTAGGAGCATCAATAGCGTGATCGGCAACCATTGCTGAATATTAGGCCTAGTATTCTGATAGGTCTTCTCAACAGGGCTGATTTGATCAAGCTTCATCTAAATATCTCCCCTAAACAGAATGATTGAGATGTCTGACACGCTGTTCTTCGAAATCATGCTCAAATTGAACCAATCCCCTAAGTAGAATGTTGGGAAAGTGTTGATTAGTCAACACAATAGCCACAAAAAATTAGAAGCTAACCTTATCGCGAATACGATAAATGGGCTTATTCTGAGACTCATGATATGTTCTCATCAGCAATTCACCCAGTAGCCCAAAACAGAATAGCTGTATACCTGAGAGAAATAAAACCACAGCCAACATCAGCAGAGGACGATCACCAATGGCCTGGTTGAGAATAAATTTAAGAAATACGAGATAGATTGCCAGAAAAGACCCAACTGACAATGATGTCATCCCCAAAACCCCAAATACATGCATGGGACGGGTCAAGAAGGTTTTCATAAAATAGACGGTGAGCAGATCCATCATGACTCGAAATGTTCTGCCTAAGCCATATTTACTCTGCCCGAAACGGCGTGGATGATGCCGTACGGGAATTTCTGTGATTCTGGCACCTTCAATAAATGCTAATGCAGGCAAAAAACGGTGCAATTCTCCATACAGCTTCAGATCTGAAACTAGTTCAGCTCGATAGGCTTTGAGAGAACAACCATAATCATGGAGCTTAACGCCTGTCACCTTCGCAATTAACGAATTAGCAATTTTTGAAGGGAGAAGGCGTGTTAAGGCGGCATCCTGTCTCTGTTTACGCCAACCACTTACGAGGTCATATCCCTCTTTCATCTTCTCTAATAGTCGAGGAATATCTTGTGGATCGTTTTGTAGGTCGCCATCTAAAGTAATAACTATTTGACCTTGGGCATATTCAAACCCAGCCGCCATGGCCGCCGTTTGTCCATAGTTGCGGCGAAAGATAATGGCGCGCAGTTGCCCATGGGTTTGGGAAAGATCTTTTAACCGTTGAGTTGAGCCGTCTTTAGACCCATCATCAATACAAATAATTTCATAGCTATATGCTTCTTGATCTAGGACGGTTGAGACTTGCCCAATGAGCGTAGGCAGGTTGTCAAATTCGTTATAAATGGGAATGACTACAGACAGATATAGGGTCTCCTCAGATACTGCCGGTTGCTCAGACAAAAAATTGTTCGACAGGACATTGGGATGCACAGAAACCGAAGAGATCATAGTGTAAATCCTCAAACTTAGCGAATGATATAACCGCAGTCTAAAAATAAATTGAGAATATCCAGGAAACTAATTGAGTAACGAAAATAGAAAAGCCGAGTAGCTACAGAAATCACAATAAAAGACAGCTCTTTTTGCCCTAGTCCAGAAGCAAAAAGGTCAAATATTGATTTAAATATCACCAGGTCAGTACTTAATAAAACAGAGACACTGTTACTGACTGACCATCATCCTGCTTATAGAATACCTAGGAGATGCGTATCTCTACTGAGAAACATGTACGTTTTACGTAATCTTTA
Organism: Adonisia turfae CCMR0081; assembly: GCF_011009555.1. Classification (GTDB taxonomy): domain Bacteria; phylum Cyanobacteriota; class Cyanobacteriia; order Phormidesmidales; family Phormidesmidaceae; genus Leptothoe; species Leptothoe turfae. The sequence continues at coordinate 1,344,587 of NZ_QXHD01000004.1, forward strand.
CAAGTAATTGAGAGGTTTATGGTTTCTCCACACTTACACATGTACTACAGAGATTCTAACCGTAAACTCAGACAGCTTTACGGCATATATCAGCAGCTAAACTCACTGACTTTTGTCAAGAAAATAACGCTAACAACTATTTACTAAAGCCTAGCTTTTGTTGCAGTTGGTTAAGCATTGTGCGATCGCTACTTTCCAGACCGAACGTCAGCACCAATGCTGTATAAAGGGTCACAATTATGCCTAAAGTGCAGCTCACCCTTGTTAAAGTGGGCCACCCTGCAAGTCCAGCGTTGATGCCAATACCGCATAATAGAGAAATACCTCCCGCAGTAATCACCTTAAGATATCCCCACTGAAACCCGTGTATTTTTAACACAGAATACACTTGCAAGACACGCAACAGGTTAACTCCCAGAATGCTGATGCCTGTAGCTACCGCTGCTCCCATCAGACCCCATCGAGGAATCATAAACATGTTCAGGCCAATATTAGTGATGGCTAATACAATATCTCCCATGAGTTTGAGATTTTGATGGCCTGACATGGATAAAATATGCATAGAAAATCCTCCAGGACCAGCCCTTGCCAATTGGCCAGCAGCAAGAATAATCAGGGGCAGCCAGCCAATTCCAAATTCTTGACCAAATACTTTTAGAATATCTTCGCCAATCACTGCTACGCTCAAAAAGAGAGGCAGTGTCAACGAAAAACTCCACCGAGAAGCCACGCAAAAAAGCTTATCCAACTCCTCTAGTTTGCCGCTGCTGTAAAGGTTGGCAATCATCGGGGTGAAGATAGTTACTAGCGATCGGGTAAACAGCGTCATTAGCAATGCTGTCTGGGATGCGGCTCGATAAATACCAACCTCAGCGGGCGGGCGAAAATATCCCAGCATCAGAATATCCGTCCACAGCATAATCAGCCACAGAAAACTCCCCAATGACAGTGGGATAGAAACAGCTAATAGCTTTTTGCTCTCAAAAATAGGACGAGGCCGTTGTTTGAAAAGAACAGGGCAAAGTCTTTGCAAAACACTGAGAGTGGCTAGCAGCGAAACAATGAGTGCTAACGTCCATGCCATAGCAGCGCCTCGAAGTCCCCAGCCCATATAAAATAAGGCGATCGCCAACACCAAATTTAGTAATGGCAGTAAGACTTCCCAAATAAAAACCTTGTAAGTGGCTGTCTGAAATCCAGTGGTGGCAAAGACACCAGCTGTCATGCTAGCTCCAAATGGAAGCGCTACCGCAAAAGCCTGTAGGGCAGGCACAAGCTCGGGCTGTCCAAAAACAATCTGAGCAACAGGCTCAGCAACCAAAAATAGAGCTGCCCCAAAAACGAGCCCACTGATCAAGGGAAAGCCCAGAGCCTGGAGCAACACACCTTTCAGTCGTCTCTGATCGTGTTGATCGTGATGAATTGAAACGTAGCGAATTGCGCCTGTTTCTAGACCCATCCTGGGAAACAGTTCTCCCAATTGATAGATAATAATACCTAAGGTATACAGTCCAAAGACCTCTGCACCCATTAACCAAGCGAGCAGCACTTGAGTCAGATACTTCAAACCAGTACTGATAACTTGGCCCAGGAAGGATAACCCAGCGCCCTTAATCAGCTTATTAAAAGTGGTATTTATCTGAGCCAAGCCCTATCTCCCGTGGTTAACTAGAAAAAATCTCCTATGATATTGCTATAACCCTAATCTGAGACGGCAATAAATCTGCAGCCTGCGCAGACCATCAATATGACCTTTCTTATTTTTCAACATAGCCAGGATCTTTCGAGGTGGATGCTCCAGAAATCGAAATCGCATGGCTTCTAGAGCTGATACACGCGGCTGGCTTAGTTGTGGTGTATAGCCATACTGTTCAAGGGTAGTCCCAGCCACTGCTTCAAAAATATGGAGCTGTCGCGCTGTCATTTCAAGCCGCCATTTGCCAATGTTACTAACTAGCGGTGGTTTAGACAGATTTTTCTGATTATTACGATCCGTGGGATAAGCGGTCTCTGTTTTATAAAAGGAAAGCATTTCAGGAGAAAACTCTTCATTCAGAAAAGTGCAGATCCTACGCACAACACTTTCGGGTTTTTGCAAGAGTTCTTCGTATTTCACATCCAAAAAAGAGCCATTATCCAGTTCTGTTTTAAGGACAGAAGCAACTTCAAGATGTTGCTTCCATTTTTGGGCCAGTGGATACATATGCTTGGGACCAAAGCGTGCTTTTTCCCAGGACAGAGCTACGTCCCGACCATCCCGCACAATATGTAAAACTTGCATCTTGGGGAACGCACTCAAAATTTCACGCCAATAAAAAAGATGTGCAGGCGTCTTTTCTCCCCAACGCTGTTTACCCTGGGCCTGGGTCCACGTTCGTAGAATGCCGTCCACAATTCCATGAAAGTTATACTGGGATATGGTTGCTAGTACCTCTTGACGGCTAAGACGAGGTGACCAATCTCGCATAACCTCAGTTGCAAGAATGTCATCCACCAAGCGCTCACGATTTTTCAGCTGACCCAGATCTCCGTAATATTTGAGCCAGGGGTAAAAGGTATTATAAAGATGAGATTCAAAAGGGATGGCAATTCTGGGATGACTCCCAATCAGTCGGCTCAGTAGGGATGTTCCTGAGCGAGGACAGCCAAAAATAAAAACAGGAGATTCAACAGTAGTGTGGCTCGGGGCTCCAGATGGGGACAGATTATTGATAATGCTTTGCTTGTTAGTCATTTGGCTAGATCTTGATAAAGCAGTAGCAACAATGAAAACGAAAAACACCATCACTCGGAGCGCTGACGCACAGCTTTAGCAGGTACACCAGTAGCCACGGTATAGTCGGGCAGGTTTTTAGTGACAACAGCACCCGCACCGACAATACAGCCCTTACCAATTTGAACGCCATCTAGCACAATGGCTCCTGCTCCTAACCACACATCATCACCGATCTTGACAGCACCTTTGGTATATACACCTTGTTGCATCATGGGCAAATCCAATCGATCGGTAATGTAGCGTCCTCCACCGATGTAGCAATTACCCGCAATTAAAACAGATGCACCAATGGAGATGCCACCGCTAGAAGAAATAATGGTGTTGCAGCCAATATCTGTATTGTTACCAATGGTGACGGCAGCGGTTTTACTTTGAATCACGCAGTTGCGAGACACAATGACATTATCTCCTAAGGTGATACCTGCTTCCACACCACTAGCATCTAGTAACCCATAGTCGTCAATGGCAACACCTTTCCCCAGGGTAATTCGACCAGGGCAGCGTAGGGCGATCCCTTTCCCAAAAATTGCTCCACTGCCAATGTCTTTAAATAGCACCGGGTAGAGTTTTTTCCTGAGCAAATACCCTAAGGTGCCGGGCAGATCGCTGAGGAAGAATGTGAATACCTCATAGGTAAGAAAAGGTAATAGTTTTGTGTTACCTAGAACCTTAGCCTGATATTTTGCCAATGCAGAACCGTTCCCTTGATTTAATTGTTCACTCAAGGGTGTCTTGTCAATTCGTTTTTGACCTTGATTTTGATGTTGGGAAGATATCATGGCTAACTTTTGGATAAATAGTTCACTATCAAAGCTGCGGTTAGATTACGCTCTTTGTTTTGGATGCCTATGGGTTAGCCAACCGTTATCCAGGTACCATTGAGCCAGTTCGATTAACCCATCTTTATCTTGATGACTGGGGGCAAAATTCAACAGTTTTTGCATTTTGTTGGTATTAAAAGACCGATCTTTGGTGTAGAAAGCTAAACGCCGCCGATAGATTGGTGGCTCTATCCCTAACGGACGAAAGATGAGTTCACACAGATCGGCCAGGACAAATAATGGGCTGGCTGGTAAGCTGAGAAATCTTGCAGAGACTCGATAGTAGTTGCCAATTAAGCCGACCATATCTCGAAAGGTAATAGCTTGTTGACTGCCACAAATAAACACTTCACCAATAGCCTGGGGGTGAGTTGCAGCGTGAATAAAGAAATTAGTTAAATCATCCACATGGACAAAGTGCAACAGATTACTACCGTTGCCAATGGCAGGCACCCAGCCCTGCATCACCATCTTGTAAATCTTTAGTAGTCGCTTCTCTCCAGGTCCATAGATGCCCGCTGGACGCACCACAGTCATGGGCAAGCCTGATTGTTGACCAAAGTCCCTAATCCAGATTTCACCTTCTAGCTTGGTTTCTTGATAAATATCTCCTGGTTTTAGGGGACAGTTCTCGTCACCAGGAGGCTCATCCACATGACCATGGACGCCAATGGTGGACACATGAACAAAGCGACGGAAGTCTGGCTGTTCTAAGGCTGCTTTTGCCAGGAGCTGAGTGCTCAAAACATGGACATTGTGATAGCCAATGTCTGGTGACTTTGCTTCCCGAAAGGGGGTCACCATGTGAAAGGTATAGTTCACATTTTGGGTGGCGGCAGTAACTAAGTCTGGGTCAAAAACATCGCCTTGAAACCATGTGACTGGCAAGCCTTCAAAGGGCTTAAGGTTGGAAGTTTTACGGGCAATGGCAACAACCTCTACCCCCTGTTGTAGGAGTTTTTTTACCAAATTTGAACCGGTAAAACCAGTGGCCCCTGTAACCAGGGCTCGACTCCCAGATGGCAGTTGGTACTGAGTGCTTTCCATATAGGTTTGAATATGCGAGTTTAATCAGTCAAAAGATTATCTGAACCATCTAACGCTTCTGAAATTTAGCAATCACAGGTGAACCCAATAATCGCGTTAACCCTAGCAGTCGGGGTGCTTGCTCTAATAAAGAAGAGACTTTTGGCTTCCCTAACGTACGATGAAGCACCATCGGCCAAAAGAATTGAGCATAGCGTTGACTTGGGTGCCAGCCGATAGACTCGCAGTGGTCAATAATTTCTTGTTCGTGATAACAAACAAAGGGACGGGTATTGCCTTCTAACCCTTTTTTGAATTTGAAGAGGGCGGGTGCGATCGCATTTACACTACGCACCGTCGGATAGTCCACAATAACAGCCTTACCAGCTACTCTGGTAAGCTCCCTGAGAAACTGCTGCCACTGGGTCACATGGGCTAAAAAGCGATAGCTAATCACCACATCAAAGGCATTATCTGAGTAAGGCATATCCAGCACATTACCTACCTGAAAGGCGCACTGCCCCTGGTCAAGATAGGTCTGAATTCGGGCCTTACAGATCTCGGCACTCCCCAGCACAGTCACGTCATATCCTTGCTCTATCAGGACTTTGGTCAACTGACCGTGGCCACCGCCCACATCTAGCACCTTCGCCCCTGGGTAAGCGGCCAACATTTTTAAGGTGGCCGCTTCTTGTACCTGTAATAGCCACTCACCAATGGCCCCAGCAAACCGAGAAGCATAGTCCTCAGAGGATGTTTCGATATCGGCAGTTTCAGGAAAACCGTCAGGAGCTAGCGTGTTTTGAATTGCCATGGGTGGGGGTGGAGATGGCTGGACTCTCCCCCTAAGGGGTACTCCCCTTAGGCCCCCCACCCTGAGAGCAATTTGATTGCGCATAAAGTGCCAGGGTGTCTCTAGGCTACCGTAGGGTTGCCAGCTCACCGCTGGATTGAGCAAACTCGATTTTATATAATGCCCCGGTTTGTGGCCATCAAATTCTCCCAATCGCATGAGACCATATCTACCTGGGCGAGAAACTTCTAAGTTCAAGGGCAACGGATCCGTACCTAGCAAAACGGGGCGTCCTTGCTGCTCTACTTGCGAGAAATACGGAGGCCTTAGCCAAAATTGAGGTCGCCCACTGTTATCTCCCAGAAATAGGGGGGATAGGGATTTCTGTTGGAGCAGATGGGTAATTAAATTTCCTCGTTTACCAACCCATTTGCCCACTCCCCAGGGCAGTACAGCAATGCCTCCAGCCGCTTGAATGGCTTCAATAGTGCCTTGGGTCGATAACCCATCGGGGAAGGTGCGATCGCAAATTAACGCCGCCACTTCTAACTTTTCAGCCGTAACAATTTGTCGACCCGCCACCAGATAAAGGGTTCTACCTTGAGTATCAGTAGCTCGCAAAGACAAGGTTTCTGCGGTCGGATGAAAGGTCCAGCGATGGGAAGATTCACCCACACGTGTCAAAAGGGCCTGAAACCAGTTGTGAGATTTACTCTCTGTCAGCAAGAGCACACCAGTAGACCCAGCTTGATGCCCAGTCTGGCTATGGAAATTTTGCCAGGCTGAGTCTAGAAATGTATCGATATTAAAGCAGTCATAAATATGAACATGGGTGTCAATCAGAATAGGCTGACTGCTGGTTGAGGGGAAAGTTTGAGGGTTGGCTCTATTGACTTCAGCGTTGGTTAGAGAGGTCATAGGATTAATCAGTGCTCAGAAGGATTTGGCTGTTCTAGCTCAATCGCATCATGTAATAGTTACTGTTCAAGGCGTGACGTCTTATGTTTTTGTTGCTGCCTAAATGATTTCCACTGAGATAATCCCCACAATAAAAGAACCGTATAGGTAAGCTCAAACGTCAGAAAGAAGAGGTGGATGGAATTGAATAGACCATGGGAATGGTGCACCGCTGGAAACAAAGGGACGGCGGACTGAAACATCTGATCACTAACAGGCCACAGCAACGGGATACCTGAGCCTCCTTGGGTAAAAAAATCTAGAACCAGGTGAGAACAGTAGATAACCAGGGTGAGGGCAAAGATTCTGAGGTGCTTAATAGCAGTTCTATTGCTGGCTAATTTGCTCACCATCAAGCTAAATATAAGCGCAAAGATCAGACTGTGGGTAAAGCCGCGATGGGTATTGATCCCAGCCACAATTTTGGGCAGAAAATCAAAATCTGCTGCGATCGCAACAAAGACCGCATATAACGCCAGGGGTAAAACGCTATGAACTTTAGGAAACTCCAGCCCTCTGGCGATGGCATAACCAGAGACGGAATGGGCAATAGGAGATGGCATAGGTTAGTTAAATAAAAGATAAATAAAGCAACAGATCAGGTTTTGAACACAGCTACACGGTGACAACATCTCGACTAGACGTTTTATCTCCAGACATTAGACCTTCGATTTCTGCTTGGGTTTGAGCATAGCTCCAACCTAGCTCTTGAGCCATCGTTTCTCCACAAAGGCGAATCATGGCATCACTAGGGACACCAGCCGATCCCAGATCAGTGCGGCGGAAAATCACATCCTTTAATGTTTGAGCCATTTCTGTCTGTACGGCATGACGAACTTGAGCGACAATCGCTTGGGTTGAGTCTGCGCTTTGACCTCTAAAGATATCCGAGTAAACACAACCATAGTTGTAGACAAGATGCCGCACTTCAGAGGGATTTAGCTGACTATGGTCTTGTTCAAGAATCTGTTGAATAAAGTCTTCAATATTTTCAATGGATCCACCTACCAGTGTTGTACTGGCTGAACGTGAGGGTGGGGGTGTCTGCTCCCAGGTACGGAATAAATAATCCACAACCTTTTGGGCTACGTCTCGTGAGGTGGTGTATTTAACACCGGTCACCGATAACAGGCCTCCATAGCCCTCAGCGGCATGGTCCCGAATACAGTAGCGTTTTGCCAGCCGAGGTTCACCACTGCTAGAAAGGCCTATTTGTGGCAGTAACCCACCATGGACAAAGGCCACATCCTCTCTAGTCAGTTGAGCAGGTCGGTAGGCTTGGTTAATCTGTCGCAGCAGGCTTTGGATTTCCGCTTCGTCCACATGCCAACTATCGGGTGACTCGTCACATACACTGTATAGTGTGCCGATCATGGATGTGCCACGCCAAGGTGCTACAAATAGCATCCGAGATTTTTGCTGTGTCTTTTGGGTACCCATGCCTTCAGGTAAACTTTGCAAGGCAATGGCGTAGGGCGTCTTCAACAGCGGTCGACGCAGCACCACATTCCAAGCCTTAGCAAATGCCTGGGTAGATGGAGGCTTAGGCAATCGTGCTAAGACCTGGTTCAGCCAAGGTCCGCTGGTATTGATAACGGCTTTGGCTCGAACATCAAATGATTCATGGGTGAACGCATCTTGAGCAACAATGCCTTGAATCCGATCCCCGGTCTGTAAAAAATCCGTTGCTTTGACATAGTTCGCAACAGTGGCCCCTTGCTGAACGGCTGATTGGATAAAAGCTAATGTCAAGCGTTCAGAATTATAAACTTGGGCATCGTGGAAGGTGGCTGCGCCCGTTAATCCCTGTGTTGTAATCTCGGGTACTTGTTGCTGACACCATTGCCGAGAAAGAACCCGACCCGGAGGGATATGCTTTTGGGGATCGCTCAAGTGTTGGTTGCGATCGCAACTAATTAAATCATTGAGCTTCAATGCAACAACCATGGCCTCTTTCCCCTTCAGACCATGCCCATAGGTAGGCACTAAAATCGGCAAGGGATGAACCAAATGGGGGGCAATACGCATCAACGTCTGCCGTTCTCGAATAGATTGCCGCATGCGTCTAAAATCAGCAGTTTGCAAATAGCGCAATCCACCATGAATGATCTTTAGACTGTTGGCCGATGTGGCTGCCCCAAAATCAGACTTGTCAATTAAAGCAACTGACAAACCCCGCAATGTGGCCTCCCAAGCAACACAGGCACCCTGAATTCCACCCCCGAGAACCAAAAGATCAAACGATTGATTGGATAATGCCTGTAAGTTTCTCTGCATAATTGTGCCCGTGCTGCTGTGAGCCTCAAATCAACCCATTTGAGTCACTAACTAGAGACCTTCTTTACCAGAAAGCCTCTTACCAGAAGAGACCCTCTGATAAGAGGCTTTCTTAGTAGCTATTGGAAAGATTAGAGGGTTGAATTTCACCTAATAATTGAGTCTGCAGCCAGTCATATAGCCCAGTCAATTTATCGGAAAATGCCTCATAGGTATGTTGCTTCGCAATTAGCGCTTGAGCTTCAACTCCCAGCTGCTCCCTCAAATCTTGATCTTGCATCAAGTGCAACATTCCTTGGGAAAAGTCCTGGGCTTCAGGCGCTGCAAGTCTAGCCACCTGATGGTTAAGCACCTGAGTATGGGTGGGTAAATTAGTCGCCAATAAAGCCTTACCGCTATCCAGGTAGGAATATAACTTCATAGGCGTATTATTACCCTGGGTACGGGGAGAAACCAGAATATCAGCCTGAGCTAAGTAGTACGCCAAATCTTCTACGGGGCGCTTACCAATAAAGTGTACGCAAGCGTCAATCCCTAACTGTCGAGCATATTGCTGATAGTGCTCAATGTGCTCAGATACGCCACCAATAACGACCAGATGAACTGCATCCATCTGCGCCATAGCCAGCTTAAAGCTATCTAAAAGTAAATTGATCCCCTGATATCGCTCCAGGTTGCCCACGTACATTAACAGGGGGCCTGTGATTTTATAGGTCTTTCTTAACTGAGTTAACTGCATTGGTAAATCCCCTTTTTTGATAGAAGCAAACACAAGCAAACACAAGCAAACACAAGCAAATCAGCTCTAGCGAGACTGATGTAGCAGTGAAATATCAGGAATTACAACAACTTTCTTGTTCGGGCTGTAGCGCTGCACCTCAGTAGCCAATGCCCGACAAACAGGAATAACAGCCTCTGCATTTTTCACAGCCGTCCCCTCAAATGCACGTAGCAAGGTCTGGAAAAACCGTAACCTAGGGTACTTATCAATTAGCTGACCTACAAGGGAGGAATCCATATCGTAAACGTACGGAATACCAAAGACTTTCTTTATAAATAACGCAATAAAAACAGCTTCTTCACCCGCATGGACAAGGTCATAGCGCCCAGTCCTAGCCAATTTAACTGCCTTAATGAATACAAAAACGTCGCAGAGTAACTTTTTTCCAGAAAATCCAGGACGAATATTTCGAGTGAACCTGAATGATGGGGTGCGATGGATTCTCACATTTGTGTAGTACACATCCTTGCCTTCGGCAAATGTAATAACATCAATGTTTTCACCACGACTTGAGAGAACTCTCAGCACAAGGTCAACTGCGATAGGGGTACCCCTTGCCTGGTAAAAGGGATGTGGAGCAAGCATCAAGATGTTCATCGAAACTCTTCTATGCTCGAATGTTGTTAAAAACGGACAATCACACCGAAAACACAAAACCAAAATAAGCCCTACGAGTTATGACCTCACTAGGGACTAATTTTTAACGTTTCTATTATGCTGTTACGTAAAAATGGATACAGACAATCAAGAGGACTAAGTCCGCTGGATATTGAATCCATTACTTAACAACATTTCCAACAAGAAGCTAGAACCCAATTGGAAAAAGTTGGTACTGCCTACAGCTCCTAAAGTCTAGGATGGTACTCCTACTTTACGGACCCTCGTAAATTTTCGGATATGTAACCACGAATATATCCATATATACGTAGTTTTTTCAATAGCTGGATAGGCTTCATTTATGTAATATCTATATTTTGAAGACCTGATTAAAGATTGTGTGAGCTTGGTTCAATTAAGTGAATAAGCTTGCATACTTCTAACTTGGTTTGCCCTACAGCTTGCTCGCTATGATTGATCCTATGATGGTTAGGCCAACATAGCCACCTGGAGCTCCATGGGTTCTCCCCGCATACACCCAGATACCATCGATGATGTGCGCCAGCGAGTGGACATCGTTGATGTGGTGTCCGAACATGTGGTGCTCAAAAAGCAAGGCAAAGACTTTACGGGCCTCTGTCCGTTTCATGATGATAAGTCCCCTAGTTTCAGTGTCAGTCCTTCGAAACAGTTTTATTACTGTTTTAGCTGTGGCGCTGGGGGAAATGCTTTCAAGTTTTTGATGGAATTGGGGCAGCAATCGTTTGCGGAAGTCGTCTTGGACCTGGCGCGACGGTATCAGGTCCCTGTCAAAACCTTAGAACCTGCCAAACAACAAGAGTATCAACGCAAAGTCACCCTGCGGGAACAGCTGTTTGAAATTCTGACAGTGACCGCTAAATTTTACGAACACGCCCTATATCAGAGTGCTGGGCAGGAGGCATTGGCCTATTTGCGATCGCAACGCCAATTTAGTGATGACATTCTCAAGCACTTCACCTTTGGCTATGCCCCCGATGGCTGGCAACCCCTCTATGGTTATCTGGTGGAACAAAAAAACTATTCAGTCAAACTGGTGGAACAGGCCGGTCTGATTTTACCTAATAAAAAAGGTACGGGTTACTATGACCGTTTTCGCAATCGGGTCATGGTCCCCATCCATGATCCCAACGGACGCATTATTGGTTTTGGGGGGCGCTGTCTTGGGGATGAAAAACCCAAGTACTTAAACTCACCGGAGACCGAGCTGTTTGATAAGAGTAAAACTCTGTACGGGTTGGATAAGGCAAAAGGTGCGATCGCAAAGCAAGACCGCGCCATTGTTGTCGAAGGCTATTTCGATGTGGTTGCCCTCCACGCGGCAGGGATCACGAATACTGTGGCCTCTTTGGGGACTGCCCTTAATGCCGGACAGGTGAGACAGTTACTGCGCTACACCGAATCAAAGCAAATCATTTTTAATTTTGATGCTGATGCTGCCGGGGTTAAGGCAGCACAGCGAGCGATTGGTGAAGTTACTGAAATGGCTCACCGAGGTGACGTGCAGCTACGAATTCTCAACATTCCTGACGGCAAGGACCCCGATGACTACCTGAAAACCCATGTCGCTGATGAATACAATGCCTTAGTTGATGCCGCTCCGCTGTGGCTCGACTGGCAAATCCAACAAACCCTACAAAATGTAAACCTGAAACAGGCCGACCAGTTTCAAAAAGCATCCCAGGATATCGTCAAACTGCTGGCCGACATTGCCAATGCCGATACTCGCACCCACTATATTCGCCACTGCGCCGAAATCTTTAGCCAGGGTGATGCGCGACTAGTGCCCCTGCTGGCCGAAAACTTTTTAGCCCAGGTACGCCGTCAGCGACGCTCCCCAGACGACGCACCTCAAAAGTTTAAAGTCGCCATTAAAAAGAGTGCGCTGGAAGAAGCAGAAGGGTGGCTTTTACGGGTCTACATTCACATGCCGAAAAATCGCCAAGCGGTTAAACAGGCTCTGGAAGAACGGGATTTGCAACTGAGTTTTTCCCATCATCGTGCCCTCTGGCGCATGATGATGCAGTGGCAGACCGCCGATGAGGCGCAACCTGACACATCTCCCATGCGCCTACTGGAGCAGCTCCGCAATTTAGCCTCAGAATCCACCGGCCCCCTTTCCCAGGTCCATCACCTGCTTTATCTCGATGAAAAGACGCAGCGTGATATTCTCCGTGCCCCCCTAATTATTCGAGCATCCGTAGCCTGCATGGAGAAGACCCTATGCGAAAAGCGATATCGTTACTTTCTAAAACTGTGGGAAGAAACTGACTTAGAAACTCAGCCTGATGAATGCGCCTACTATCAAAAGCAAAGCTATGCCGAGAAAAAGCGGATCGCTGAACTAGAGCAAGAGCGGCAGGTCGCTTTTGAAGATTTGGCCAGCTTACCCTGGGTTGGTGAATTTTATGGTCAGTTGGATGGATAAGCGGTGATCGAGCTGCAACGGTAGCCATAATTATTACGCACGGCTCCCTTTGAATAGACGCCCCCAACCACTACCAGGGCCTTCAACCTCAAAACGAGCACCTAAATTTTTATAGCTGTAGTGGCGATAGGACCCATCGGTCGAACCAGGATAGCCACCGTTCACCAAGTCCATCTCTCCATAGGGGTCGTGGATAAACATGCCACTGTCGTCGTAGCCCACTGCCAAAATCATGTGACCACCACCACGGGGGCTACTGACAGGCCCCTTGTGCAACACACCTAAAACGACCGGACGACCTGCATCAAGTTCTTTTTTGACATCATTCATCGAAAGCGTAGTGTGCCATGCCGACTCCACCCCCAGGCTTGACAGTGCTCTAGTCTGAGCGCCATGGTCCGTAGTGTCTCCGTAGGTTTCTACTTTAGGTAAGTAGAAATTGAGGTCTGCATTTTGGTCTTCGCCACATTCTTCCCAGAGGGCCGTTTTCATGTAGAGTGCGCCCATCCAACAGCTGGCGGTATTACACGTCCGATGCGCTTGGGCCGCGTTGTCACGCTGGGAAAAGTACATGACCGGCAGCTTTTTACCTTTCTTGGCAGGCTTAGGGGCGGGTTTTGCGGGTGCAGGCTTTGCGGGTGCTTTGGCGGGGGCAGGCTGGGTACTCTTAGTCGCTGACGCTTTAGCTGCTACTGGAGCCGTTGCATTAACCTTCACTAGCCCCTGTTGCTGCAAGCGCTTCAAAATTCCGGCTGCCCCCATTTCAGGGGTCTTCTTTGCCAGGACATTGGTGCTGCCCCACACCCAAGTGGACTGGTTACCTGAACCATCTTGAAAGCCATTCCAAAGGTCAAATCCCCAGAGATAGGCAGCTACAGTGCGGGTAGTTGCTTGGTGATATTTTTTGTCAATGAGAACTTCTGCCACTTTCTTTTCAAAGAGGGCAGGCTCGCGGAAATTCCATTCTTTGTAATGCAAAATGCCAGCAAACCACCAGGGCACAGTGGTTGATTTTTCCACAGCATCATAGTGCGATCGCAAAGCCACCAATCGATTAGTCACCCCCTGCGCTAACCCTAAAGACTCTGACCGTACTGTGCATCGGTCAAACGCTTGTTGATACTCTGCATAAAGGTCCGCTTTTAGTTTTTGACTCATGATGCGCTGTCTAGCCAGGGGATTTTGTGCCATATTACCCAGTTCTCTGGCGATTTTCATCGGTAGTTAGCAGTACTTGATTTTATGCTGACAGCCCAGGGCAATCTAGCTCGAAGGCTTAAACAAGAACGGCTATGCCTGATCAAGATCTGGGAGTGTATGGCGAGCAACTAGTGGAGACCTGGCTGATGCAGCAAGGCTGGGAAATTCTTTATCGACGATGGCACTGTCGCTGGGGAGAACTAGACCTTGTGGCCCAGGGCTACAACACCCAAGGTGGCCAGCTGAGTAGCGAAATGCTGGCATTTGTAGAAGTGAAAACGCGCAGTCGGGGCAACTGGGATCTGGATGGGCTATTATCCATTACCCGCGCTAAGCAGCGAAAACTTTGGACCACGGCTCGCCTCTTTCTCACCCGCCATCCGCATCTGGCTCAGTTGCCGTGCCGTTTAGATGTGGCATTGGTTAGCTGCCATGGGAAGGCACCACAAACAGCCAGGGCTCAGCTAAAACTGCCGGACGGTGCGCGATACCTGGTGCTACAAGATTATTTGGTCAATGCCATTGAAGGATGGGCTTAACCCCCACCCTCCATGAATAATTAATTACGCCAGGGTTTCAGGGCAATAGCCTAAACCTTGAACAAACTGCTTGCGAAATTCTTCAATTTCGTAGCGGTCAGGTTTGCCATGGGAAACAACAGCGACCTGGTAACGACGCATGACATCTACGGATGTTTGGCCAGTTTCCAAACCCCATAACGCCATCCGCACGCGATAACCGGGTTTGGAACGACCGCCCAATTCATCTAAAAAAGCTTGAAAGTTCGATGCCGTATCCGGAGAGACACTTTCATGCAGCCTAACCCGAATAATCCAGCCATCGATACGATGAATAACACTTAAGAACTCTAACGGGAGCTGAGTGAGGCGATGTAGCCTTTCAACAACTCGCAGAACAAGACTGGCATTGGATAAATAGTAAACGTAATCCATAGGTATAAAGCGGTGCTACAGTCTAGATCGTTTGAATCACTTAGGCAGCCGGTCCCTAGAAATCCATCTAATAGTCTGGCATTAAATCCCTCGGCTTAGTAAGGCCGAAAACACGCCTTTATCAAAAATCAACGGTATTTCATCTGCTGTTCTTTATAAACTATGTCTCCATCTAATAGCCGTCAACCATCCCATAGTCAAGAATTGATCGATCAACAGCAGGCAAACAGCGATTATTCCTTGATGGCTTATCAATATGAACTACCGCCAAGTTTGATTGCACAGGAACCGGTTATACCCCGAGATCACTCTCGCTTAATGGTGATCTCATCAAACACCGATCACCAGCATGCCTATTTTAAAGACTTGCCTAAGTTTTTGTGTGCTGGAGACCTCCTCGTGATTAATAATACGCGAGTCATTCCGGCAAGAATGTATGGATACAAACCAAGTGGGGCGAAGGTTGAAGTTTTATTACTAGAACCCCGTATCCCACCCCATCAATGGTTGGCACTGGTCAAACCAGGACGACGCTTAAAACCAGGGAGTTCAATCTATTTTGGCCCAGATTTAGAGAACCCTCTGCTAACGGCCAGGGTAGAGGATTGCGATCTCGACACCAACGGTCGATTACTCACGTTTGAAACCATAACGGATACCCCCATCGACAAACTTATGGAAGCTTTCGGGGAAGTTCCGTTACCGCCTTACATCACCGACTCCCATGCGGAGCCGGACCAATATCAAACAATCTATGCCCAAAACCCCGGTGCCGTGGCAGCTCCTACAGCTGGTTTGCACTTTACCCCAGAGGTATTTCAAGCGCTGGAAGAAAAAGGTGTGCAGCGAGCTGAAGTTACGCTGCATGTAGGGTTGGGCACCTTTCGCCCGGTAGAATCAGAAGCGATTACTGACCATAAGATGCATGCAGAATGGGTTCATTTACCCCAAAGCACAGTCGATCTGATTAAAGAAACTAAAGCACGAGGTAACCATGTTTTTGCTGTCGGCACTACGACCACTCGCACCTTAGAAGGCGTGGTTAACCAGGAAGGCAGTCTCAAGGCGTACCAAGGTGCGGTTAATTTATTTATCTACCCTGGCTATCAGTGGCAAGTGGTGGATGGATTGATCACTAATTTTCATTTGCCTGGCTCCAGCTTATTGATGTTAGTGAGCGCACTAGTGGGCCGTCAGCGACTGATGGATCTTTATCAAGATGCGATTAAACAGGCCTATCGCTTCTATTCCTTTGGTGATGCCATGGTGATTTTGCCGGATGTTTATCGTTTAACTTAGGGAACTCAAAAATAGCCTGTTCGTCATTCTCCATGTCCCCCATGGAGAACGTGCCGTCGTACGAGCTTCTTTTGAAGTTATGTTTCGAGGCCGTTCTCCCTTTCTTACCATGGCTTGCAGAACATTTCAGGACGGTACTGCATGCATCCCTAAAAGATCAGGTTTCTTTCCAGCAATACAGGTTTACTATGGTGGGTGATATTGGCTTGCAAGCCAGCACTGATGCGATCGCACCGCTATGACTCCAACGGCTCACTCCGATTCAGGTACTGAGAATCCAGTAATTGGCACAGTCAAGGGCCCTGGCGAAGATGGCAACCAATATGTCTTTATTACTGCCGATAACAAGCGAGTCAAAATCGGTGAATTTGTCTTTTATGCCATCGAAGCACCCGATAGTAATGGCTCCTGGGAAATTTTAGGGAAGATTTCTGACCGTCGACTCATTGATCATCTACCGGATCGGATTTTTGCTGACACACAAATTAGCCCAGATACCATTGCCTCACTGATTGGGTTTGCGTATCCCAACCCAGAAATTTATGAGGTCACGGTGGATGTCATTGGCTACTTCCATCCGGCCCTTGGGTTTATTAACCCTCGCATAACCCCAGATCCAGGGGCCAAAGTCCATATTGCAGCAGATAGCCGCCTACAACAGGTCGTCAATAAAAAGCAGCCAGGCGAGGTGGGATCTGCCCAAATTGGTTCTCTACTACTGCGTCCTGGCGGCAGTGTCCCCGTCGCCCTGGACGTGAAAGAAATTGTCAGTACCCACATGGCTATCCTGGCGGGGACGGGCTCAGGCAAAAGCTACACAGCCGGTGTCCTCATCGAAGAATTTTTGCAGCCCTATAATCGAGCAGCGGTACTCATCTTCGATCCCCATGGAGAATACAGTACCCTAGCAGAAATGCGAGGTCATTCAGCCTTTCATGACAGCGATGGCTATGCCCCTAAAGTCCAAATTCTCACACCTGAAGATATTCAGATTCGGATGTCGTCCCTGGACTATTACGATATTCTGACCCTACTGCCCGAGATGAGTGACCGTCAACAGTCCATACTCAACAAAGCGTTTACCATTTTGGGTAAACATAAACGGGGAGACTACCGGTGGAATGTAAATGATCTCATTGCAGCAGTTTACGAGGCTGACACCACAGCTGATGATGAGGGCAATGACAAGGTGGGCTCGTCTGCTCCTGCGTTGGAGTGGAAGCTGGACCGTCTAGCTCGATCTCCTTACTTTCATCAGATGAACCACATGGCCCCCCGCGATTTATTTGAGCCGGGGCAGGTGACCGTCTTGCAGATGAACGAAATCAGCCAGGAAGAACAGCAGGTTATCTGTGCAGCGGTGCTACGTCAGAGCTACCATGCGCGCATCAACACGGCCCGCGATAAAATCGAAGAAGGTGATGAAAACTATTTACCTTTTCCTGTATTCGTCTTGATCGAAGAAGCCCATCGCTTTGCCCCAGCCAAGGAACCATCTCGTTGCAAAGCAGTGCTCCGTACAATCCTCAGCGAAGGTCGTAAGTTTGGCTTGGGTGTGGGATTAATCACCCAACGGCCCGGCAAGCTTGATTCTGATGTGCTCTCCCAGTGCATGAGCCAGTTTCTTATGCGCATTGTGAATCCAGTGGATCAAGAAAGTCTGAAGTATGGTGTAGAAGCTGCTGGGCGCGATTTACTTAAGGAGTTACCAGCCCTCACTAAGGGGCAGGTGATTATTTCTGGAGCCTGTGTTAACACTCCTGTCCTTTGTCAGGTACGTAAACGCCTTACTCAACATGGTGGTGAGACTCTCAACGCTCCCCAAGAATGGCAGGGATATTTTCAAAAGCATCGACTACGCACGCAACAAATTAAGTCTGCACCTGTGGCAACTAAGCCTAAGGCAACTACCTTTAAAGGGGTGAGTATTGAGTAAGAGTGGGTTCATAAACAAATACTCAGCAGCCTGAGGAGTCTTTGACGCTCACCATCGTCGATTATCGGTTAACCGACGCAGCCTTAAGCGAATCATGATCCCATAGACCGCTCCTTCATGGTTTTCAGGTAACATCTCATAGTCTCGGTACAGACGTCTGGCCTTATCTAACCAAGATAATGTTCGCTCAATTACCCACCGATAATGCGCAAGAATAAAACTCTCTCCTAGTTTTGTTGTAAGTTCTAAAATACAGTGATAAACCTGTTCTATAATCTCTCCTAAGACTCCCAGAATTAATATCCATAGACTCTTGCAAGGGTGAGTATTGAGTGAGCTTGGCCATAGGCCTTTCTGGGTTCTTCAGCTCCAAAATTCGTCTAAATCGACTTCGGCTATTTCCTGCTGTACTTCCTGAAAGTAGCTGCTGGCAGTTAGGGTGGCGACTTCCTCTTGCCGCTGCTGCTGATCGATTTCAATTTTTAGCTCGGCCAGCTGGCGTTTTAGCTCGTCTTCGCGCCGCTTGCGTTCCGTAATGTCTTGGACAATGCCCTCATAGTAGAGCACTTGACCTTGGGAGGTGCGAACGGCTCGGGCGTGGATTTGGGCCCAAATAATACTGCCGTTTTTGCAGTAGCACTGATATTGAAACCCGGTAATGCTGTCTTGCTGGTCGATTTTTGCTTGAAAGTCTGCCCGTTTTTCTGGATCAACATACAGCTGCGTACCAATGTTGGTAATGCTATCGATCATCTCTTGGGGAGAGTCATAGCCATAGATGTTGGCTAGGGCTGGGTTGACATTGATAAAACGGCCTTCAGGGCTAGATTGAAAGATCCCCTCCAGGGCGTTTTCAAAGATGCTGCGGTAGTTTTCCTCGGCAATGCGGATAGTCTCAAAGGACTGCTTCAGCTGCCGAGTCATTTTGTTAAATGAGTTGGCCAGGGTATCAATTTCGGCAATAAAACTGGACTTCACCTGCGGGTCTAGATGGCCTTGGGCCAAGCGATCGGAGGCTTGAGATAGCCGTAGAAGCGAACGGGTGATTCGACGGGCCGTCAGCACGCTTAAGGCAATGGCAACCAGCAGCGCTAGCCCACATAGCAGGATGGTATTGCGGGTGTTGGCATTAATCTGGCCCATAAAATCGGCTTCGGGCACAACGACCACAATCAGCCAATCGAGACCAAACCCATCTTGGAACGGCAGCACTTCTAAAAATTGGCGTTTACCGTTGAGCTGTAGCTGTAGCTGCTGAACTTCGGTCACGTTAGTAAACCCATTGAATCGCTGGGCGAGGTAACGGGCCGTATCTCGGACTAACTGATCGCTGCTATTGATAGCTAGCAGGGGGGTGGCAGTATCCCCATCGTTGACCATCAGGGGTTCATCGGTTGAGTTGGAAATCAGCTGCCCCTGGCGATCGATCACAAAGGCTTGCCCGGTTTGCCCGATTTGTAGGCTTTGTAAAAAGGTTCTAAATTCCTCTGGGAGCACCACATCCGTTGCACATACTCCCAGCACATCTTTGCCGGAGCGATCATACACAGGGAGGCTGGCAGTAATATTGGGTAGCCCAGTGGTAAAGGCAATGTAGATATCTGTCCACTGGGGCCGCTCGGCCAAGGCTGCCGCTTTATACCAGGGACGTTGGCGAGAATCATAGGGTGTATCTGCCTGCCATAGAAAGTTAGTGCGTTCTCCCCGGACATCTAAGCTGTAATATCGGCGCAGTTTTTGGGTGGCGGGATTACTATAAGTTAGCTGCAGTGCACCATTCTCAGGCGATCGCAACACTCCAAAAAATTCGCCACTGCGGGCGCTACCGCAGTAGGCCAGGGCAATGGTGGGGGCAATCCGCATCTGTTGATAGAGCTGGGTTTCACCAAAGCCTGCTCCGTCTACATCCAGTATGCCTCTGGCAAAGGCGCTGGCGTTGAGTCGATTGATCTCGTGGGGGGTTTCAAAATAGCTCTGTAGTTCTTGTTCAATCCGGGCTGTGACCTCATGGCGTAGTTGGATAGCCAGCCCATTCACGGCCTTTTGACCATTGCGAAAGGACAGATAGCCCACTAGACCGACGGCTCCGACAATTTGGCCAACAAACAGCACAATCAAGACCACTCGTAGGGGCAGATTGTTGGGCGACTGCAGGCGAGCTGGTAGTTTCATGGGGTATCTACCAGCTATCCACATCGTTGCCATCAATCCAGGCTTGTAGCTCTCGCTCAGGTTTAGCCGCATTAAATAGATGTAGCCCAAAATCGGTGGCCAGAGTCTCACACACCTTGATACCCCGAACGCTATTACCCTTGGCATCAAGTGGTGGGGAAAAGGTACCAATACCCAACTTGCCAGGAACTACGGCTAAAATGCCGCCGCCCACGCCACTTTTGGCCGGCATCCCCACTCGATAAGCCCATTCGCCGGAGGCATCGTACATGCCGCAGGTAAGCATCACGCTCACCACATCCTGCACATAGCGCTCATCAAGGGCGCGTTCTTGGGTGATGGGGTTGACGCCACCATTGGCCAAGGTGGCGGACATCATGGCTAAATCACGGGCGTTGACCATGATCGAGCACTGCTGAAAGTACAGGTCCAGGGTTTCGTCAATTTTGTCGCCCACCATGCCAAAGTTGAGCATCAGGTAAGACATGGCTCGGTTACGATAACCAGTGGCCTTTTCTGACAAAAAGACAGGCACATTGATGTCGTGTTCTCGACCGGTGTAGCGCTGAAACATGGCCAGCATGCGCTTGAGTCGTTCGGTGCTGCTGCTGCCTTTGATCAGGTCTGTGGTTGCGATCGCACCTGCATTCACCATCGGGTTATAGGGGCGATTCGTTGCCTCATCCAGCACAATGGCATTAAACGCCTCCCCTGTCGGCTCTACACTCACCTTGCTATTCACATACTCACGACCATGATCTTCTAGGGCTAAACCAAACACAAACGCCTTAGAAATCGACTGAATCGTAAACAGCTGGTCACACTCCCCCACTTCAAACACCTGACCATTTTGGGTGACCACACAAATCCCAAACCACTCCGGCTTGGCCAGCGCCAGTTCAGGAATATAGTCAGCTACAGCACCGTCGTTAATGGCTTGAAACTTTTCGTGTAGCTCGGTCAAATAATTGCGAAACGGGGAGGTGACCGCCGTGATTGAGCTGGCCAGGGACTGCAAATCTCCGATGTCTGACATCCTGGCTAATCCCCTACGATTTGCTGGGCGACTTTACGAAATTCTTGACTGACTGGATGCTCCGGGTAGTTCACACAAAATACCCCTTCACTCGCCAGCTGTACGATGTCCTCAGATAGAGGAAACAGACCTGCTACGGTTTCACCGTAGGTTTCCTCCACTTTTTGCTTGAGGGCGTCCATATTTAAGCTGCTATAAACCTTATTGATCGCCAAGAGCATTTTACGAACCTTGAGCTGTCGGGCCACATCGACAGTCACTGCCGTGCCCTGATAGTCCTGTTTATCGGGACGCAAGATCAAGATCAGCACGTGGGAAATGGCAATGGATAAAAAGGTTTCTTTGGATAGCCCTGGGTGGGTATCGATGAATAGATAGTCAAGTTTTAGCGTCTTGACTAAGCTACGAAAGCCATCGTTCATCAGCCTGACATCGTAGCCATCCTTGAGAATGCGGGCAATATCATCGGCCCTGACACTAGAAGGAACCAAGTAAAGCTTGCCATCGCCAGCCACACCCAACTTTTCACCCACATCATAGGCGGCATCTTCAATAGAAGTTTCCCCCCAAAGATAATTATTTAGGGTTTTGTGGGTGTGCTCAGGCTCTAGACCAAATAGGTTATGAATACCAGGGGAAGGCACATCAGTATCCACAATACCGACGCGATTACCCTGGAGGGCGATAGTGGTCGCTAAATTAGCAGTAAAGTTGGATTTACCAGTACCGCCTCGATAAGAATGTACCGAAACAACTTTGGGCATACCTGGGAAATTATGTTGGAAGCTTCTCAAAAAAATACCAGATATAAATCTGCTATCAAAGAAAATGCCAAATTCCTTAGTAAAGCACCTCCTGACCCTGTGTTAGATCTTCATGACATCAGACGGAGCTACCCCTGTTAGCAGAGCCTGGACCAGGGGTAGCTCCGTCTGCTTCAAGATGGCAGGCATATTCCCAAGGCGCGCAGAGGAGTGCAATCCTCTCCCCAAGGACGATTCCTGAGCGTCAACCCAGCCCTGGCCAAAATTTATGGCTATGACTCTCCCCAGGAAATGATTGAACAAATCACTAATATCGGTAAACCGCTATACGTTGATCTAGAGCGGCGAGCCGAATTTAGAGAACTGCTAGACCAACAAGGCTTTGCCAAAGACTTTGAATATCGCTGCTATTGCAAAGATGGCGATATTATCTGGACTCAAATCGATGCTCGTTCTGTAAAAGATAACAACGGTAATGTGCTGTATTACGCAGGCATTGTGCAAGACATTACCGAGCGCAAGCGGCGCGAAGATGAACTCAAACGGCAATTAGAAGAGTTGCAAATCGAGATTGATCACAAAAAACGGGAAGAAGAAGTTAAAAGCCTGACTTCAAGCACCTACTTTCAGGAAGTACAGGAGGAGATATCAGATGTCAACCTAGATGAATTCTGGAGCTAGAGGTAGAATTTAAGGGGAAAATACTTCAGTAGTCAACTTAAGAGTCGAAAGAGCCGATATAAGACAGCACGGGCTGCCAAACGTCCTGACTGTGCCGCACCATTCATATAGCCCTGGTATTCATCACTGGTATGTTCTCCAGCAAAGATTAAGTTCCCCACAGCAAACTCTTGCTCCTCTTCCCCTTCAATATAAACATAGTCTTGCATAAACCCGGTGTACTGCCCTGGTTGCCAGCAGGCATAACTTCCCAGGGCATAATTATGGGTTGGCCAGTGTAGGCGAGTTGCTTTGCCATTCCAGGCTGCTGCTAAACCAGGAATTAGATCATTGAGCATTTGTGTATAGATTCGAGCATTTTCGCGAACGCTATAACGCTTGCTCTCAAATCCAACATTTCCCCCTAAGTAAAAGGTGAGAGATCCTATTTCTGTTTCTTGAAGTTGCGTGGTTTCAAAAAAGGTTTGGTAAGGAAGATTGGTATGCCCCACCCCACTTAATTTTTGTTCTCGCCAAATAGATTTGCTGTACCCCGTAGCGACTTTGACATTATTGGCATAACCTACTTGATGAATGAATTGACGTAGGGATCGAGGTAGGTCCAACTGTAGCGGAATGCGGCGAAGAACGCTAAAGGGAATAGCAAGAATAACAATATCCGCATCGACATCCCTGTAGTTAAATGTGAGTCGGAATCGTTCACCCTGGCTGCGAATAGAAGTCAAGGTCATTCCTGTTTCAATTTGGCCTTGCACCTGTTGGGCAATCGCGTCAGTGATGGCCTGAGTCCCATTTTGGACAAGGTATCGTTCGTCGGACTCCCCCGTTGGTTCAACGCTCCCGTCTTCACCGACGCTGGGAATCAACCAAACTAGATTGAGAGCGGTAATCTCGTCAGTTTCAAGTCCCATTTCTGCAACCATAACAGTCTCGATAAGCTCTCGCACCCATCCTGAAATGCCAAGGCGATCGCAATAGTCAGAAACCGAGAGGGCATCCAGTTCAACGCTAACCGTATCCCAATCTTCATCCAGCCGCTTGGCATCAACGGCAATTCGTTCGGCAATGGGGATCAGTGCTTCTCCCAGTTCGGCCTCAGAAATTGTGCGCCCGTCGAAATAATACAGATTCTTCAATGCCAGCTCATCGGGAGTAAAGCGATCGATCAGGGGAATATTCAGTTCTTCAGCCAGGGCGATCATATCCTCATGATCGCTATTGATATACTCGGCTCCGAGGTTCACCCAGGCATTTTCTCCAATGGCATCGTGTACTGTATACATCCTGCCACCGACACGGTTCGAGGCTTCGTAAATTGTGGCGCGATGGCCTGCTTTTTTTAATTGGTAAGCGGCATTAAGTCCGGCAAGGCCTGCCCCCACAATCACAATTTTCGGAGGATTAACGGCCTGGGCAAGCACGACATTTCGAAGCCCTTGACTCCCAGTGGCCAGCATTGTCCCACCTCCAAAGGCAGCAGCTGTTTTCAAGAATTTGCGTCGTCCCAGTCTGCCTTTCTTTTGATTTTTTTGGAGTTCATACAGTTCATCAATAGGCATTCGGTAAAGCTTCGCAAGAGTTGCAGACCTCAGAGCGCGAGAAAACAAGCTAAATAGAGGAGTCCGTGCCATATCCTGTAGATTTCTCCAGTAGATTTGGTTTAAAGAAAAGCTAGATGTGAGAAAGATAAACTAATTTCAGCCAAGTCAAGAGATAGTTGAGTTAGTATTTAATTACATAAGAAAATGCGGACCAATAAAATGATCCGCATTGGCAAACATCAAAGAGTCTTTTCAAACTTTTTAAGTTGCCTTTTAATTTACTGTATTCTCAGTTGTGAATACATTACATATATAGCAAAAGACAAAAGTAAGTAAAGTCGGAAAAGACGGCTGAAGAGCGACTTTACGCATTCTTTTTATTTCATATGAAATGATACTTTTAAAGTTTGAATCTTCATGGTGAGCGAATCAAAAAACAGACTAAAAACAAGGAAATGTTAATGTTTGCTAATTCTGTATCTCTAAACACTAAGTTGTTGTTGAAAGTATGAACGATAGATATTGCAGCTAGGGATGGCCTGATATCCGTTGATGGTAATAAGACCAAGGCTTTCTAAACGATACATAGCAACAGCATCTAGTTCCACACCTGTTGTGGAAGAGACCACTTGTTTGAAAGAAATAGCTAACTCTGGCTCTTTTTTTAGGAGCGCTAGATAATTCCGCAGATGAGTCCCATAAATACCGGATGGCATGGATACTGTTTTGAGTAATGTATCGATCGATAGGGACTCCGTAGCCAGATAATATAGAAAGATATTTACCAGATAAGGATGTCCGCCGACCAAATCTACAAGGATTTTTCCTAATGTGTCATTGCTTTTTGCCACACCATAGCGGGCTGCTAATTCTGCCACCTGGGTAGCAGTGAATTTAGGTAATTTGATGGCTTGACCAATGTTCAAGGGTGATTGATGGATTTTTAATGGAGCATAGATTTCGGTAGCGTGTGCAATGACAATACGGAGGTTACGCCAAAGAAAGTTCCATCGAGCTTTTTCATGCCAGGAACGCAGCAGCGGAAAAAAATCTTGGGCGATCTTAGGATGTTCAATCAGTCGTTCAGCTGCATCAATAATCAATATCGTAGGCGTTTTCCTATTTTCCAGCAGATATTCCTGGTAATAGAGTTCACTGCTGACCTTGTGCCCCATGGAGGCATCCCAAAAATCAAGGAGTTTTGGCGCTAACTTTAATGATTGGCTGCTGCGTACACAAAACCATTTTAGAAACGTGTCAATATTGCTAAAGACATCTTGATCCACGGTTTGTAAATCGAGATGGACCGTTTGATAATTGTTTTGATGGGCAATTTCAATCAATCGAAACATCAGGGAGGTTTTCCCCATCTTTTGAGGTGCCTTGATCCGCACAAAACCTCCGGGGCGCTGAATTTCTGAGTACGCTAATTCTTCGCCTGGAGAACGCTGGATATAGAACGGAGAATCAGGCGGTAGGGGGCCAGATAGGTACGGTCGTCGTGCTGATAGTGCCTCTGTATGTAAAGGCACAAAAGTCTTGGTTAGATTCGACGATGATGGGAGCGGTTGTAGGTGTGATGATGAGAGCGGTTGTAGGTGTTCTTGTAACACGAAGAGTAAACTCTTCTTAGTGACGCGCTGTCCAAGAGCTTGAGAGATGGCTCGCCACAGCTTGTAGCCTGTGTCTTTGAGGTGAGCATCTCCGTAGCCTGAATGCTTGGCCATTTGATCATAGGTTTGTTTGTTCCAGGTTTGTCCTAGAACGATCCGCTCTGCTGGAGTTAGCTTCCGTTTAAGAAATCGCTCTTCAATGGCCAGAAGAACTTCATCAGAATTCATAGGCGATTACAGGAACTAGAGATTCTACAGGAAATCACCTAAACATTCTCACATAAATATTAAACTCAGGTAAGTTATTAGAGGTCTTCCGACTTTTCCGACTTTTCTTACCTTTGTTTGTTTATATTTTGAAATATACTACATCTATATGTCTATTGGTCTAGTAGTCTTTGCAGAGGATGCGATAGATGATTCCTTGCAAGGAATCATCGCCTATCTATATTTTTGAATTTTCTCTAAATTTATTGGGTAAAAGAGATTTGTTTTATAGTAATCTTCCAATACTCCTGAGGGATTACTATCGGAGTACTGACCATGATCGCACGTCCCCTAACGTCACTGGAACGGTATCTTTTACATCAATGGTGAAGCGGAATACCTTTTTTGCTCGATGATTGTTTTCTGGATCTAAAAACATCAGTATCACGTCCCAGCAGTCGCTATTAATGCGGCAGAAAGGGCTTTTTTCAACCTCAATGCTATCAAGTTGCATCCCTAGGGCAATTGCTTCAGCAAAAGTAGATGCAGCTTGGAAGGCATTAGTGGCGGCAAAGTTAAGGGCGCGCTCCCGAGCAAGTTGTCCCAAATTTCCCAATTCAAAGTAGATGCGCTGCAAAAAACTGTCTAATGAACGCTGCATGGCGACATCGGTAGCTGTGGGGATGCGATCGCGAACCATTGTCAAGGCCGAACGGACTAATTCATTGACTTGCCAACCATACATTCCCCGCGAATTTTCAATTTCGACCACAGGCAGAACCTGTCCCGAAAACAGGTCTACCGTTTTATGTTGCAAGCGCCCAGGTATGCTCACCCGCTCAATGTAATCTTCGCTGTTTTCCGCTTCCAACTGCCCCGCTAGCATTTGGATTAGAGTCTCGTAAATATCATTAGCAAACGCATTCTTAGGCTCAACCACATAGATGGGATTTAAGTCTAAGTTCAGTGTCCAGATGAGCGATTTTGCTGCCGTTGGGTTCTGATCCAGATAGTTCACCATCTGACGAGCATCATAGGGATTGGCCGGCACGATCGTGCCATCACTGGCAACAGCTGGCATCTTTTGCTTGAAGGTGTCGCGTCGCGCTTCAGTGCCAAAGTCATAGCCGATGGTTCCCAAGGCATACACTTTGTTGGAGACTGCACTGGGTGTCACAGTCGCTGAAGAAAGGGTCGTCGCTGGCGGGGCGACTGGAGCAGAGGCGGCAGCAGGGAGAACAGTGGGGAGAGAAACGGGTTGTGAGATTGGTTCAGGGCTAGGTGCTGCTTTGAGGGGTGCAACTGGGGCGTGGATCGGTGCCGGTTCAACCAGGCCGAGGGCCAGAAGATTGGCCGTGGGCCGCGTTATAGTTGACGGCATGACCGTAGCCGGCTGCACCCCAGGCAACGATTGTCCAGTCAGGCAGTGATAAGCACCCGCAAGATTTAACCGACCCGCCAAACAGCGCTCGGGTTCTTCAACCGTTTCAGGATCGCAAGGCAGGGCACTATTCAGCCAAGCCAACCGCACAGCTTCTGCATTCGGTTGCTCACCGCGTTGCAGTTGCAAACTCATTAATAACGCAGAGAGACCGGTCATCAGGGGAGCGGATAAACTCGTACCTTCTTGACGAGCAGGTTCATCAGTGCCAGGTTGAGCCGCTACAATGTTTTCGCCCGGAGCGAGAATGCCTTGATGCTGATATTGTCCCCCCCAATTGCTATAGCTGGCAGGTTGCCCATCATCTTTCATCATGCCGACGGACAGAACATTGGGAAGCACGGCAGGAACACAAAAGCATTCCCCCTTGTCGTTGCCTGCCGGAGCCACAATTAGGATATTGTTTTCCTGGCATTGCTGGACGGCTTTCTGAATCATTTCGTGGGCAAATCCGGTTTGGGTAGGGTGGCAAGCCGCACAATGAATGATATGTACCCCCAGGTCCCGTGCCAGGTTAAAGGCATGGGCTAGACTCAGGGGGGATAGAGCTTCACCGGTTGTTGCCGTCTCAAACAGGGGAATGTTGATTGCTGTGCAGTGGGGGGCTATCCCTTCGACTGGAGAGCCCGGTTGCCCAAACATTGTGCCAAAAATACCTGTGGCGTGGAAAACCCCATTCAAACGTATTTTCACTGATTCAGGAATCGCTTCTACCAGCTCTTTTATTTCTGCTTCTAAGGCGTCAATGGCAGCGGTATGGTCAATGTTTTGGAGGGTTTTGGGCGATGGCGATGATAGTTGCTTGGCATCCCTTAACTGACGATAGTGCTCCCGCAAAGGGGCATCCATGTCTTCTAGCAAAGCATGAAAAATGGTTTTCAGTGGGCCAGTCGTGCACCCTAACTCAGAGGGTGTCACCTGAGCATTTAATTGCGATCGCGGCTCATCGTTGCCATCGGTTGGAGTCGAAGGGATAATCTCTGCATCCTGCTTTTCGCATTCCTTCATGGACTTTTTCAGCGCTTTTCGTTGCTCCGTCAGTGCTCTGATTTTGAGTTCCTGCTGAATATAGACCGGATCAATGGGCTCCAGCTCTTCTTGCCAATAGGGGTTGACTCGGCTCAAATTGGCACCTTTGAAACAGGTGCGATCAAGATCGGCAGGCCCGTCCAAAACCGCGATTTTGATGCGAGAATCTCCAAGGGTCAGCGATTGGAGGGCAGCAAATCCAGGAATAGCAGCAAAGTCAGGCATGGTAGCTTCAGGTTAAATGAGAGGTGAATGGCGTTATCAGACAGGTGAAACGTTTAGGGCAGCTCGTGATTATTTCGCTTTAATGAACCGAGACTAAACTCTCCGACAGATGCTTCTTCAATCTCATCCAGGGCGGCCACTTTACAAAATTGCTCTGAGTTCCCTGATCCGATCGCACAGGGGGCTAATTGCATCGCTGTGGCCACCAAATAAAAGGTCTGATATAGCACGCCAATATGTTTCAAAATTAAGCCGTAACCAAAACTGGGGTATTTCCAGAACAAGCGACCAAATCGGGCTGTAATGATTAACAGAACCTGGGGAATATCTTGTTGTCCCGTTGCCTTCCAGGCATCGTAAAGCAAATTTTCTACGGGAGATTGTCCATCAACAAGTAGGTGTAATGTGTGGGCGAGGGGTTGGTAATGATAGAGCCCTGCCGTCAACCCCTCACACTCATTGATGACGGGATAAATTTCTAATTCATATAAGGCTCCGCCACAAGGGTAGGGGCGCTGAGTGAATTCTTTAATATTGAGCCAATCTTCTTCCAGGGTAGAGAGTTCTTTCACCCTGGCACAGCGATATAAGAACTCTCCCAATTGATCAATCGAAATGGGCTGATCGTCATATTCTCGAAGGGACTGACGCGCCTCGATCGCCTGGGTTAGTGACATATCGTTGGCTGTCACATGGGCCAGATCAGGTTTGACTAATGAAATCACCTGATCGCCCATGGGGGGTTTGAGGGTGGGATAGCGATCGCGATCTTCAAAGAAAGGCAATTCCGCTTGGTGTGGGTCGTCTAATCGTTGCAATCGAGTTTGACGATGAAACAATAGGCTATGAAATTCCCAGTGGGTCAACGCCTTAGGTTCAGGTTCAACAATTGCCATGCCAGTGGCGATTAATAACTGTATAAAGCGTTGGGCAGTATCTAGATCAATCAGTGTCTCTGTAATCTCCTCTAAGGTCAGAGATTTATTAGGGGTAGCCAACTTTGCCACCATCGCAGCAGCTCGATAATCCCACAGAACAATCTTGGCTTTGGATAAGGGAGACTCTAGAACGAATTGCTGGTTGTCCTGATGCAAAAAAGCAAAGCGAGAAAGCGTTGGTAGTTGCCATGGCCCATCTGCACTACCATCTTCGAACTGGTAATTATCCGTAATTGGAATAGCCGTTACCAGGGGAAGAACAGAATGGCAGATCCAGCCCAGGCGAATCAGTTTTTGTAATTCAGGCTCAAAGGTGAGACCCGCTTCAGGCCCATCCAGTTCTACCACCTTAGCCACCAACTGGGTGAGGGTGAGTGCTGAATATTTTAGGTGCTCTAAGGCGGCCTTTAAACCCGGTTGAGGATGATCCAATGTCAGGGTCTGTTGGGGCGATCGCAAGGCAATCTGCTCGGCTTCCACCTCAAGGGTAATATCGGATCTAAAGGAGAGAGTGAAAAGATCAGCCATCTTAAAACACCATGGGCATGGGATTCATCTGCTCTTCTGCCAGCGATGCCGACAGCCAACCTAGTTTTACCGGCACATCGTATAGGCGTCCGGCCCCAAAGCGTGACCAGAAGTGGCGCAGTCCCGGCACAATAACTTTAACCACAGGTAAGCCAATGTCAGGACGAGTCTGGTTCAACACCAACATCTCTAGTCCTGCTCGTCTGACGACTTCAACACACTGCAAGACATCTTGATGAATGTCATCACTCCACTCCTGCTGATAGTCAGTGTATTGTTTGAACGGGACTTGGGGGGCAGGAGCCAGATAGGGCTGGTTGGCGATTGTTGCCTGGGTGAACCAATAGTTCAGGGCCGAATCTGCTTCGGTGGGAGGATGCTTTTCTGGCAGGTGGCCTCCCATCTGGTTCACCTCTGTGACCGCGCGTGAGATGGCAATTTTAGGGTCGAAGTGCGCGCCATAGCCAGCAACAATGTATTCTTGATCGTCACCGGTATACCGAGAAACCGCAGCAAAGGCTGGAATGTTTAAGTCTGTTGTTAAGTCTAAGACCCACAGTTCTCGCTGGTGAGTTTTGTACCAGGCTTGCAAATCTAGTAAATAGGGGTCGTTGAAACTGGCTAAATCTACCCCCGGACGCGGTAAGCGGTTGTACCACCAGAGAGCCACGCTATCCCGTTCCGCCAATTCTAAAAAGCCCTGAAGAATGGCATCCTCTAATGTTCCACCGGCTGCATTGCCGTTGGAGTCTGCCGAACAGAAGCGCTGCCCTTTGGGTAATTTGTAGTTGTAATAACAAAATGCGGTGGGGAGATATTTATGGGTTTGTTCGGTGAGTGACCAAACAGGCGTCCAATCAATGGTTTGAGTGTTATCAAAGGGTTGAGCAATCCAATCATGCTCGACCCGTGCTGCCTGATTCAACTGCTCTCGATTTTGATATTGTCGCTCACTAAATAGCAAACATTGGTAGGGATGAATGGCGGCCCCGTCCAACTCCATAAAGGTGGCGCTCACTTTGGGTTCGTCGCCCTGATAGATGCCCGAATAGCGTTCAATCGCTTCACAGAATCCACTGGCTTTTGACTGGTGATCGGTTTTGCCTTTGCCACCACTTTTGTGCCGCAGCGATTGCCGCAGTTGATTCAGGCTAGCCGCCGACCCAAAGGCATGCACAGCACTGTAAGTATGCACAAAAGAATTATCCGGGGCGGACGAGCGCACCAGACTGCTGACCACGCCGGTAATCGGGCTAATCAAATGCTCATGACGGCTGACAATTTGTTCTGGGGTAAAAGCCCGATGTCCCCCATCTTGGGTGAACAACTTTTTGCGACTTTCGAGGGCAAGCGGCTGATTAACTTGTTGACTGATGCAGTCAGCATCGCCACAAGCAGGACATTGCGGACGATGGGGTGATTGATGGGTCTTTAATGTCAGGGTGGCCTGATCCAGTGTGATCACTTTTCCGGCTAACGTCTGGATCGGTGAGTCTGTGATGCTCTGCTGCACTAGCCACTTTGCGATCTCAGTTGTCGTCAGCCCAATGGCTGTCTGCACCATCGCCGGAAACTCAGCAAATGCTACGGGTAAACACGCCTGATGATCGCTTGCGTTCCCGCGCTGACCCAGCTTCCCTTTTTGCCGTAACACCGACGATTCCACCTCGCGATTGCCCCACAAGCGCTGCGCTAAGCAGGCCCAACACCCCGTTTGACCGGGATGAAAGATGGGGCCGAACCAAAGCATATTCCCCATGGGCTTGATCAACAGCCAGGGTTGCTGAGTGCTCAAGGCGTTTTGATTAATCTGTCTGAGCTCAGGCTGAAGATAATCATCCGTCAGCACAACCCATAAAGAATTCTTGGCTTCTGTTTTCCTAGCTGCCCCCGCTCCTAGGCAGTCCTTTAACTGTCGTTGTTGCACTGGAATGCCAATCGCCTGGAGAGCATCGAGCAACGGCTGAGGATTCGTTGCTCCAATCGCCGTCACCGTTACCTGGCTCTGCGGTAAGTACTCTGCCACCTGCTGAGGTTCCACACCCAACCCGCTCCAAAATGCCGCCATCTCTGGGGTTAGTTCATGGGCCGCATCCGTTAGAAAGCCTCTGTCTTGCAAGCGATCGAGCACGTAATGTATATGCTCAGGTGGCACTTGACCATCCAGTTTTTGAATCAGCTCTTCACGGGTGTGCTGTCCATTCAACAGGGGCAAAATTTGGCAGTAAAGCCCTCCCGTGAGTGCTTGGGTGGAATATTCACTCAACAGATAAACGTGTTTGGGCTCAATGATTTCTAGACGGAAATGGGGCTTGATTTGGGGGTTTTTCATGCTTCATTCAGATAGACTGAGGTGCTTGCGGCAAGAAGAAGAGTTTCCAAGGGCACTCATCGCCAGATCCGGCCCCGCAGGAAAGGGGGATCTGCCTCTGTCTTTGCTTTCTGTTGTTTTGCCATTTCTCTATACCAGTAGCCATAATCTTCCAATCCGGTGGATCGGGTTAATCGCTCCTGGGGTTCGAGCTGTAGTTTTAGGGGAACGTCTACTTCTTCATAGGTGATTTCACCCATCAGATCTCCGGGTGCTCGGTAGGTTGTTTTGTCGGAAATCTTGGCTCCAGAACCCTCATTCAATGGCCAGTAGCGGATCAATCCCAGTTCTTGACCGGTGAGGCGGTAGGACATATTGGCTTTGATTTCTGCTTGCGATCGCACCAATCGCCAGACCCGAACCTCGGTTAAATAGCCCTGGAATTTCGCATCAGCCAGGTTGGGATGGCCCCCCAGGTAGGTGCTGCCACCTGATGCGATCGCGCCACTCGCCAGCTGATTATCATTTCGTTCACCACTGAAATAGAGCTTGGTGCCATCAGCCTGGGAACCGCTGCAAACCACCGCAACGTGATACCAATTGCCCGCCGTCAGGCCAGCATTTTTGGAGGCAAGGGGCTCAGCATTGGCATTAGCTCGAAACTTAAGGTCGCCCCCTTCCAGATACAACAGAGCTTCTCCATCTGCCAGAATCACTTGCTGTCCAGTGATGCCGCTGGGGCAAATCCAAGCTTCTAGGGTGAATTGTCCCTGGGGCGACAGGGCACCGCTACCAACGGCAATTCCCTGATGATTTTGCCCCAGCTTTAAGACAGGCTGACAACTTTCGATAATAGAGAGTTGAGCGGGAGAAGTTGTGATTGGAGTGACTGGGTTAGGTGGCATAGGGGTAGGTCTTGGTGGACTGACAGGAACAGGGGCGATCGACAGACCAGCGTTAGACATCCACATGGCCCCCTGCATGGTGCCGTCGTAGGTGTCGCCAATTTTGTTGAGAATCGTGTTGCCTGCACCTCGCTGCATGGGGTAGTAGCTGATTAATCCAGCTTCAGTTCCCGTTAGTGCAGAGTTCATAGACTGCCGAATTTCGGCTTGGGAACGGGCGTAATTCCAAAACTGAACTTCCGCCAACATTCCTTGATAGTGATAAGAACCAGCCGCATAGCTGCCAAATTGGGCTCTGATGGCCTTGGGAATAGGGCGGGTCTTGCCCGATCCACTGTGCCACAAATCACCATTCAAATAGATTTTCATTTCGCCCGTTGCACAGTTTTTAGTAAACGCCCAATGGGACCATTTACCCTTGAACTCAGCTGGACTACTCTGCTTATTTATGCGGTCATAGGTGCTATTAACACAGCCACAATCAAAATAGATAGATCCATTCCCCCAAGGTAAATGGATGTTTAGAAGGCGAGTTCCCGCCGCATCAAATGCAGCAAATAGTGAATTATTATTGGGTAAGGCATCTCCGCCGAAAGCCCAAAAGCTACAGGTGATTTCCTTACCAGAAGGAATGCTTGCCGGTGGCAATTCAACATAATCATCTATCCCATCAAACTGTAAAACCCATCTCAAAGTAGACGTTGTTGTATCAGGTTGTGTTGTCATGGCTGGTGGACTCGTGGTCTCTGGTGGATTCGTGGTCTCTGGAGAAGTCGTGGTCTCTGGCTGACGAATTGTCTCCGGTTGAGTTGTTGTGGCATCTAGCTGATGAGGTGTTCCAGCTGCGATTGGTAAGCCAGACGAAGTTGTCCAAGTGGCACCATAAATGTTGCCTTGCTTGGCATCCGTTGTCTTATCATTTGTGGTGTTGCCAACCCCTTCACTGATTGGGAAATAGGCGACTAACCCCGGTTCATTACCGGTCAGGCGGCAGGTTCCATCTGCCTGAATCTCAGCTTGAGTTCTAGCTCGATTCCAGATGCGAATCTCACTCAATTCCCCCTTAAATAGACATCCGCGATTACGATTGCGACCAAAAATATAGTCTTTAAAGCTAATGGTTAAGGCTTTCTTCCGTTGGTTAGCAATCTCACCATTAACGTAGGTAACCAAGGTCGAGCCATCATAGGTCACAGCTAAGTGCAGCCATTCTTCACTCACCTGTGTGAACAAAAGCTGAGTATTGCTGTGGAGAAACCGATAAGAGCCATTCAAGATATCTAGTTGGAAAGACCCCTTTGGCGTCGCTCCATCCCAACTATTAAACAAGGAAGAGTAGTTTCTCTGGGAGATAGTTGCAGCCTTAGCCCACAGTTCGATGGAAAAGGTTGATGTTTCCCAGGGGGCAATCGCAACGGCTACATAATCATCCTGGCCATCAAACTGTAATACTTGGGGAGACTCTGATGTTGGGGTGTTGATTGTTTCCAGCACCCACTCATTACCAACGCCCGTACTCCAGCTGGTCACGCCTTGGATCGAATCAGGGCGATGCAGGTAATCCCCTTTCCACGACTTCAGCTTGATTTTGTTGTTATCGATCGCTTCAACCGTCCACTCGTTCCCAACGCCTGTATGCCAGGTCGTCACCCCTTGAGCCGAATCAGGGCGATGCAGGTAATCTCCTTTCCACGACTTCAGCTTGATTTTGTTGTTATCGATCGCTTCAACGATCCATTCGTTCCCAACGCCCGTACTCCAGCTGGTAACGCCTTGAGCCGAGTCAGGGCGATGCAGGTAATCCCCTTTCCACGACTTCAGCTTGATTGTGCTATTGTTAGGCAGCGTTACTGTCGCGATCTGTGCAGAACTTTCAGCGGCCTCAGTGGGATTGAGGATAGGTAAGGCTGACTCGCTCCAGCTCGCTCCACTAATGGCTCCATGGCTTGCATTTGTAGTGTGGTCATTAGTAGTAGTACCAGTCCCTTCAGCCATGGGCCAATAACCTATTAAACCCGCTTCTGTACCGGTGAGACGACGACCCATTGCTCCCTGAATCTCAGCTTGGGTGCGGGCGACCTCCCACAAGCGCACATCGGCAATGCTGCCGTGAAAGGCGTAAGTCTCATTATCATCCCGGTACATCCCAAGTCGCAAATTGTTATCGGGGACGTAATCAATGCTGGAATCAGCCAGGGTTTGAAGCGCTTTTTCCACACCATCCACATACACGCGCAAGCACTTGCCATCATACGTTGCAGCGATGTGATGCCATTCTTTCAAGGGCACAGTACCGGCACCACTACTCAGGTATTCCATCTGGTGACGAGGAACTTTTACACCAAAGTAGACGCCGCTATTACCATCTAGCAATAGCCCGTACCCACTTTCCGTAGACCCCGTATCAAAAATCTTAGAGATTAGGCCGGCCCATTGTCGTTGGCTTTCGATCCAGACCCAAAGTTCTAGCGTCAAATGTTTCTGGACTTTAAAGTGTGGTTGTACCCCTAAATCAACACAATCACCCTGGCCATTAAAGGAAAGAACCGATAAAAGAGCAGGAGAGTTCGAGGCTGGGGTGTTATCTGGTTGCTGGGATGAATTTACTTGAGCCATAGCGCCAAATCTCTATACTGATGAACCGCTGCTTGAGTAATAAGATAGCCACAAGGCGATCATCCTCCACTGAGGGAAAACAACGATTCGGGACTCAATTACTTTTATGACTTAAAAAGTAGAGGAGGGTATCTATCTTCTATGGCCCCAACTAGAGCCTTTGAGTTGTTGATAAGTACGGTGTTGAAAAGCGGGTGGATCGTTATAGTTAGCGCCATGCAGCAAGTCTATCCGAATGGAGACCAGTTCCTCAATGCTGCCGTGAACAACATCCACGGTTTCGTGGGGTTGGATTAGGTCAGGACGCTTGACTGGTGATGATTGTTTGGGAAGTCTCATGGATTTAGTGTCCTTTGACTAAATTGAGATAAATCAATAATGAGAAATTAGGAAAAAAGGAGGATATGAGTTGCTCTCTTTGTACTTTTCCTAATCTTTTCAAACAGAATATGTTATTAGAAGCAGACCCTATTCAACGCCATCTCCGGCATAGGAGCAAGTGCCGAAATTCGCGTTATTAAAGCCACCCCCAGCTGCCCCAAAGAAACCAAGGGCATTGCAAATAACGATCCTGAAACAGAGAAGACCGGCACTACTAGACGGTACGATGTTTCCTTCGTTATAAGTGCATAAGGTCTCTTCAGACAATTCTGCCAGTTCTGGAGGCAGTTGACCGGTAGTGATGCGACTAATTGGGTGAGCCTGGTTGGGCATCAGGTTTTTCTTATCCATGGGTGTCTTATTCTATATTCAGGATTCGTTTGAGTCTTGAATGGCATTTGAAGAAGCTTGACGTAAAAAGGTAAAAGCTAAATGCTATTTCTAACTTCTACCTTTTCACGTCTGCCTCATGATGTTATTAGGCTCTATTCAGCATCATCTCCGTCATGAGAACAAAAACAGAACTCGGCT
The DNA here is from genome assembly GCF_011009555.1 of Adonisia turfae CCMR0081. Taxonomy (GTDB): domain Bacteria; phylum Cyanobacteriota; class Cyanobacteriia; order Phormidesmidales; family Phormidesmidaceae; genus Leptothoe; species Leptothoe turfae. Next base: position 1,381,389 of record NZ_QXHD01000004.1, read on the forward strand.
CTATTAAAACCACCAATGCCGAAACCAAAAACACCACCAGCAGCACAGGCGATAGAAGCACTACCGGCATTAGACGGTGCAATATCTCCTCCGTCATGGCTACATAGGGTTTCTTCAGCTAGTTCCGCCAATTCTGGAGGCAGTTGCCCTGACGTCAACCGACTGATCGGATGGGCTTGGTTAGGCATCAGATTCTTCTTGTCCATGGGAATTTCTCCTAATATTTTGCTTGATTCTAGACCCGTCTTTGAAGCAGTAAATAAACTGAACCGTTAAAAGTCAGCTATTCATTTTCTGTTTCCTTTTGCCTGCTTCGAACGGTGGGTCAGGCCGCTTCTTTGAGTAAAAGAAGACTGTTGGTATGCAAACTTTTTTTGCGAAAAGCTGTGGATTAACCCACGCTGCCAAGCATCTCTTAAAATGCTAAGCAAAAATGAGAAAATGGCAGTAGAAACTACTCGGTGTCATCTCCCTCATAAGAGCAAAGGCCAGCACAAAACTTAGCATCATTAAAACCACCAATACCGAAACCAAAAACACCACCAGCAGCACAGCTGATATTAGAGAAACAGGAACCAGATGGTGTGATCGCTTCGTCGTGGCTGCACAAGGTCTCTTCGGCTAGTTCTGCTAGTTCTGGAGGCAATTGCCCTGTAGTCATCCGATTGATCGGGCTGGCCTGGTTAGGCATCAAGTTCTTCTTGTCCATAAGACATTTCTCCTATCATGAGTTCATTTGAGTTTCGACCCGTCTTTGAAGCAGTAAATAGACTTAATCGTTCAAAGTCTCGACTGTCAGTCTACTGTGGCCTTTACCTACTTCAATCGGTGGGTCAGGCCGCTTCTTTGGGTGAAAGAAGACTGTTTAATAGGGTGACGACCAGGTTCTAACTTCGCCCAGTGTCACAGGAATCAAATCACTCACATCGATTGTGAAGCGGAAGATCTTCTTAGCGCGGAGGCTATTTTCAGGATCAAAGAATTTCAACTTCACATCCCAACAATCGCTATCCTGTCGACAGAAGGGACTTTTCTCCACATTGATGCTGTCCAATTCCATCCCGGTGGCCACCGCTTCAGCAAACGCAGAGGCGGCTTGAAACGCATTAGTCGCCGCAAAGTTAATGGCCCGATCCTGGGATGTGGTGCCCAGGTTACGCAGATCGTAGTAAATCCGGTTGAGGAAGCTGCCCAGGGTACGCCGCATCGCCTCTTCACTGGCACCTTCAGCCGTTGTTTGCACCGTTTCCATGGCCGCATTGACGAGGGTGTTAACTTTCCAGCCATAGATTCCCCGTGGGCTTTGGGGCACAATCAGCGGCACGACCTGGCCCGAAAATAGCTTAACGGTACGCCCCGTTAAAATACCAGGGATGCTGACCCGTTCCACATAGGATTCACTGCTTTCAGATTGTACCTGCCCTGCCAGTAATTCCTGCAAAGCAGCATAAACATCACGACCGTAGGCCCCTTCAGGTTCGATCGCATAGACCGGTGTTAATTCAATATTCAACGTCCAGATCAGCGATCGCGCCTCCGACGGGCTCGCACCTAAGTAATCCACCATTTGCCGAGCATCGTGGGGATTCGCAGGAACCGTCACGTCTCCCGTAGTATAGGCGGGCATCAGTTGCTTAAATGAATCGCGTCTGGCTTCAGAGCCAAAGTCGTATCCGAGGGTGCCAAGGGCATAAACAAGTTGGCTATCGACCAAATCGCTCGGCGCTTGGCTGGCAGTCACAAATTTAGACATGGAGGATTTGCGATTAGATGATTGATGAGTGGATATTTGATCAAGCGATGGCTGGGCCACCGCAACAGCGGGAATTGACGGAGCAACTGAGGTGCCAACGGGCGGAGCACTGCCCGCTGGCACCAGGTCGCGCGGTGCCTCAGGGTGAGCATTTTCTCCCACTTCAGACTGAGCCCTAACTGCCATCTGTTCGTCCGGTGTACCTGATGAGCTAATCTCTTCCATTTCACCTTCTCCAGGATTGCCTATATCTGCCCCATTGCCACAGCCACAGCCTGCTGCCACAATAGCTTCGGATGGTTCTGACATTATTCCTCCTGTAAACAATTCAAATAAGCCTGCAGTGTTTAACATTCCTGCCAAACATTGATGTCCCTGTTCTGGATTGGTATGACAGGGCAATGCCGTCTGCAAAATAGCCGTCCGCACCTTTTGAGGATCAGGCGTTTCTCCTCGCTCCATCTGCAAACTGAGCAACAGCGCGGTCACACCAGCTACGATCGGTGTGGCAAAACTCGTGCCGCTCAGCTGAACGGTACCCCCGTCAGGTCTGGCTCCCAAGATATTTTCCCCAGAAGCCAAAATGCCTTGTTTCTGATAGATTTCTCCCCAGTTGCTAAACGCCATCGGTTGACCTTCGCCATCCATGGCCCCTACCGCTAAGACAGCGGGTAAGGCAGCAGGAACATGTAAACAATCGCAGCCATCATTTCCGGCGGCGGCAACAATTAAGACATTGTTGTCTTGACAAAGCTGCACCGCACGCTCTAACCAACCTTCCGCTTCTCCTTCATCCGTTAGTTGTCCTCCACTGATATTAATGATGTGTGCGCCAGCGTTGACCGCCTGTTCAATTGCCCGAGCCAAATCAAGCTGGGACGGGGATCGTCCGCCATCAGAAAAGACTGGAATAATTAGCCCTTTACAGCGAGGAGAAATTCCAACAACCGGACTTCCTGGTTGACCAAAAAGTATGCTAGTAACATGAGTACCATGGAGTGACATTCGACCATCGGAGACCACTCCATCACTTACGAGAGAAGGAAGCAACGTCAAGTCTGCTCCTTGAAAGCAGGGATGATTCAAGTCAACTTGACCATCCAAAATAGCAATACAGACTTCTGATGAGCCGAGTACTTTGTTTGACATTACTGAAGAGCCGAAGGGTATTCGACCTTTGGATGACAATTTATAATGTTTCTCTATCTGATGAGGGACAGGGATTAAGCGTAAAGACCTGACAGCTACTGAGTTTGATGCACCTTGCGTGAGTGAAAGTTGCTATAATACACAAATGCTAGAGAATCACTCACACCATTATCTTAGCCTCAGATATTAGCGAAGTAAAGTCGGATTGTTCGGTAATTTAATCTTAGGCCAAAGAGAAAACAACACAGTGATAATGAATAGTTCGGAATTGACGGAATTGTCGCTCATAAGTTAGCTCCAACTCAGACGATCGGCAAACTAAAGTCAGCTTGTTTGGTAAATTCACCTTAAATGAGATCATCCTGATCTCATCTCTAACAGAATAATTAATAGCATGAATTATGGATGATGCTACAAGTTTAGTCCACATCAAATGACTGCATCCTTCAATGTTTGAATGCTTTATGGCATTGGGCTACCACACTGATTAGAATCTTTACCAGAAAGTCTCCCATTGATGATAAATTCTTTACCCATTAACGCTTGATTCCATTTCACAATCTTATCAGCCTATAAGTAGTAAATCTTGAAAATCGCCTGAGTTTCAATTTATAGCCGACAATTCCGACTTATTTATTTTTCTTTATATTTAATCTGACTCAAACAGGCTAAATGATCGAATAATCAGGCTTTACGCTGACTGCCTTCTTAGCCTTCAATAATGTGCAGACACCTTTCCTGTGAACATGGTTTTGATGTGATACATCATGGTTTCATTCAGGGAACGCCGATGATAATGGCTGTCTTCTATACTCCCATCAGCTCGAAGATAGACCCCGCAAAGCCAATCGTTGGCCGTCAAGCCAGGTCATAGCCCACTTTGAAGGTCAATGCTGATTACTCTCCCTGAGACACAGACACAATAAACAACGTACATGAAAGAGGATGTGTGTTTTTTCTTTTGAAATGTCGATTTTTTCCACAACCTTAAACCCATAGTCGTTTAAATCGTATTCCAGCTCCATTGCTGAAAACAAACGAAACTCAAAATAATTTTCTCTCTCTGTATCTTCTAAACTCGAAATAGCCTAGATGCGTTTACCAATTAATCGTTGTTCAAGGTCGACAAAATCAAATGTTGCTTTAGATATTCCGGCATATTTGCCCGATGGAATATCATATGTAACATGGGTCTTGAAATTGCCTACACACAAAAAAGCATTGTAAACTCCAAGAATCAATAAAGTTCCTTCGCGGGCATGTTTGGCAAATGTTTTAAAAGCTTTTTAGATCCTTCCCAATGAAAAATTCCTGCGATTACATCAATTAAAATCCTGAGCATGGTCAGCGTATGTTTGAGCTTGCCTATGGGTAAGTCAGCCTGTGTCTGTTGTATCCCACACATACGACCATAGCGATGCAAGTTCAAACCTCACCAATATCCACTTGCGATCGCTATATCAAGTTATCGAGAAAGATTAGTTCAATGGATATTCTCTGAGAAATAAATAAGAACCTTCAATGTCAGGGGTAAGAACGCGGTCAACATCTAAAAACGGAACCACCTGTCGATAATCATTGAAGAAAGATCGAGTTGTTCCCGATAATCTCAAATCTGGGTAGGCTTGCTGTCTCAAGTCAATCGCTTGAGCAACATGCATCATTTCAATTCCCAGAATGTAATAGTGGTTGTCAATCATTTGGTGAAAGCGCCGAACCACGCGAGGGGCATTCGTTGATGTATCCTCAATGTTCCCTGCGATTGATACCAAATCCATAGATACGGGAAGCGCTAACGATTGATTCTCTGCGGCCAAAGATGCGAAGACTTTTTGGATGGCACCATAGGCATGAAAGGTATTTTCAGTGCCTAAAAATCGACTGAGATAGGTAAAGTGCGGATCTGCCAGTTTAATGGTGCGCTGAGCCGAGGCATTGGACAAATGGCTGAGGGCGATTGCCGCCTCCTGAAACGAAATCACCCAGGGTAACGGCGAAAAGTTTCCCGTTGGAATCAAAGCTCCTGTCAGCCCGTCTTTATCCACATAATGGGACACTTCTTCAGGCCAATCCGAAGGGGCCACCACATCTAGCACCACAGCAGGGTTATCATCTGAAGAATTGAGTTGAATCTGCACCTGGGTTGCCAACGCTGCTAGCGATCGCTCCACCGCACCCAAGGTGTAGGCTCCCGTGCGGAAACTTAGGGGATCCTGGAGGGCTCGATTTTCGGATGGCTCCCATAAATAACTATCTGCTAACAGTGTGCGAATATCCATCGCCACTGAATTGACATAGGGAAAGGGGCGGATGACATGGGTATCTTGCAGAAACGGTTCAATATTGCCATCCAAGGCTTCCAAACTCAGGACAAACAAAAGCTTATTGACTTCCAGCAACTGCCTTAAGTCTTCAATCGCCAGTGCTCCAAGGGCGGCTGAATAGGCATTGGAACTAAGAATGGAAAGCGCATCTTTACCAAAGGGGACTAGCGGTTCTAGCCCAACGGCATCCAAGGCTTGACGTGCTGGGACTTTTTGACCTCGAAAATACACATCTCCCTCGCCTATCATGGCGAGCCCGATATGGGTAATTAAGGTAATATCAGCCTCACCAACGGACCCTCGCGAAGGCGTGACAGGGGTAATATCATTGTTCAAGAAGTCTCGGTAGAGTTCTGCAACTCTAGGCTGGACACCCGTTGAGCCAAAGAGAATAGAATTGAGCCGAGTGGCCATAATGGCTCGCACCACCTCCTCGGACATTTCAGGCCCTGCACCCGCGCTGTGGGCGTAGATCAATTTACGGTTAAATTCTCTAGAGAGCTGAATCACTTCTTCACTTAAGCCACCGCTAGCATCGACAAATGCCTGATCTTTATTCAGCCCTACTCCGGCAGTCAGTCCGTAAATCTGGTGTCCACTTTCAGCCGCCAATAAGAGGATGTCATGGGAACGCTGAACGCGCGCGAATATCTCATCACTAATGGTGACCCTAGCTCCATGTCTAGCAACCTGAACCACATCCGCTGTGGTTAAATCTTGACCTGTAAGAGAGATTGTTTGGCTGCTCTGACTGAGTAGTGCGATCGCTTGTGATGTTTCTAAATTCGTTAAAGCAGGTGTATTTTCTAGATAATTTTCCAGATTCTCATTAGCACGCACACTTACTGCTGTTGAATTAAGACATAGGATTGTTAATACAGATAGACTCAGAGATTGGACTTTGATTTTCATGGTTTACCTCTGGCAATCCTTATATCAGTAGTATTGACCCTGTTCACCTGATTTGAGCTGACGAATACCGTTTTTGAGGGGTTGCTTGCTTATACAGCAGTAGCATTGAATAATCAATAGCTAAAATCGTCTATAACTTCAGTGCCCAAATTTTCTCGCTCTGCTGGCCAGTGTCAATAAAACCAGCATAAAGGGAATGATGCAGATCCTAACAGATTGGAGATATATATTTTTACAAATCAATTGTTATGAGGAATGTCAATCCTTTTAAAATACAGCACTCAATGAGTCGAAAAAACAAATGTTTGACCGACCTTTCCGTCTTTACTTTTCCTAATTACCTTGACTACGATGGGGTCAGGTAATTTCAGGAGAAATTGATATGCCTCCATCCATTATTGCCAGTACGTCACCCCCGATCATCCCCCCTCCCTTAATTCCAACTTCTGCAAGCGTAACAGCAAGTACTTCAGGGGTTTGGACTTCGGTTAAACATAAGGGAGATACGGCAAAAAGTAGACTGAGTGGAATTGCTACAAGCCAGGTCAATTGGGGGGTGCCTTATACTACAGACAATCCACAAAATCGACAAAGTGCCTATCGATTTGACGGTTTAACTCAATCAGTTCTCACCCTAGATGGGGAAGACTGTTTATTAGGGACATTTACTCATTTCAATTATACGATTACAGGGGATTATAGTATCTCCGGGGCAGTTCTTAAACTGTCTATTAATATTCAGGGCGCAGGCATAAAAGAGTTTGACGTCGTATTTCAGCACAATGAAACTCCCAATGTTCCTGGGCCTGTCCCAGATATTGTTTCCATTCCAGAAATTACGTCCCAAGAAAAAGTCACCATTCAGGGAAAAGTTTACGCACTGACCATCACTGGTTTTTTGCAGGGTGGAAAAGTCACTAGAAACTTCAAAACGGCTGAGAGTCGAGATAACAAGGCTGAAATTTATGGCAAGTTGGTATTGATTGAGGATCCATCACCAGAGATTGTGGAGCCAGTTACAGTCCCGCCCTGCTACGTCATTGTTTGTCCGCCCTGTCCCTGCCCAACACCCGTGCAGCCAATTTACATAACCGGGCAACCAACCAGTGTCATCCCAGGGAACCTAGCCCCAACGGTGATTAGTGGCGGTAAGCTAGGCCCAACAGTCATTGGCGGTGGCAACCCCAACCCAACAGTCATTGGTGGTGTTACCTCTGGTTCAACGATTATTAATGGTGGTAAAACAAACCCGACAGTAGTTGGTGGCGGTATTTCTGGTTCAACGATTATTAATGGTGGTAAAACAAACCCGACAGTAGTTGGTGGCGGTATTTCTGGTTCAACGATTATTAATGGTGGTAGCAGGACAGGCCCAACGGTCATTGGTGGCGGTACAACAGTCATTGGTGGCGGTACTACAACTGGGACAACAATAACCGGGAGTGGTGGACGTCCTGGAACAGGTTTTCCGGGTGGAGTAGTAACAGGGCCAACGGTCATTGGTGGTGGCACAGGAACGGTCACACAACAAATATCGTCTACCGTATTCTCTATCAGCAGCCTTGGGATTTGGTTAAATGTCCTAGAATCTGCACCTGGCTACACCTATTTGAACGGGCTTGGGACTAATCAGATTAGCTGGGGAAATCCTGGTTCTCAAGGTAACCAAAGCGCTTATACCTTTGAAGGTATCGCAGCGATGTCCATTGCTTTAGATGGTACTTACTTTACCTTAGGAACATTTAGCCACTACAACTATCCTATCTATGGTTATGGTATTCGCTCTGCCATCTTGAAGTTGATAGTTAAAATCAACGGTGTTGATGTCAATTTCAATTTCCAATTCAACCACAATGAGGTGCCTAATAATGGCATCAATGGAACCTGCCCTCTAACGCCTAACTTTTCTCCACCTTGTCCTGATGTTGTTTCAATTAGCAATAATTACTCTCAAGAGACAGTGACCATCAATGGTAGACAATACGCTTTATGTATTGTTGGCTTTTTCCAAAACAACCAAATTGAGAGCAAATTTATCACTTTGGAGAATCAGGTGAATGTTGCTCAACTTCTGTGCCAGTTTGTGGAAGTGAATACCCCTTCTGCTGCTGTTAGCGCTAACTAATACTGCTGCTGTATTTTTTTATTGCCATCATGTCTAAAACAATGCTTATTTCTGAGAGTAAGCAGATCTTAACTGCGAGCTTAAAACTATACGTCGCCCCTACTGGCTCTGACGAAACGGGGCAAGGGACCGACACTAACCCGTTTGCAACCATTGATTATGCTGTTGTTTGGGCCAATAGAAATTATGACTTTAGCCAAAACTTTGATCTCATCATTGTGGTTGAACCAGGAACCTATGATGCGGTTCAAATCTATGGTCATGATGCACGACAGGTAGAAATTATTGGCTCTCCTACTAATCCTGGTGTCGTGAAAATCATGCCCATACGGGAAGATGCTGACTTCGGGCTGGCGATAAGCTATGCTTCTTCTGTGATTGTTAAAGGGTTAGATTTAGCTTCTGTTAATGTCACAGGTTTTTCAGATCTTGAGATAGAAAATTGCCACCTATCTCCATCATCATCATCATCGCCTTCGCTCGTCTTTTGTAGTAACCATAGCTCAATCAGTATTGAAACGGCCTTGGTTAAAGCAGGACGCATCGGCAATGAACAAAAAAGCTCATGTTATGAATGTGAACTGCATTCTCATATTGAAGTCGCTGAAGTTGACTATGAAACGACTGTTGACTGTGGGATTTTTTGTGATGCGCGATTTTTTGCCTCTATTAGCCTAGAGGCAGATATGGACACAAAGAATAATGTCAAGGCCGCGCGCCTGGGTCGTGCCATTGCTCAAAGTGTCATCTGTGATTCAGATTTCTTCCCTGAGCGATCAGAGCAACAAAACCTGGTTAAATTGGGAGGTCAAGTTGGACAGTTTCAAGATATTTGAATCTAGAATTTTCCAACTCTGACATCTGAGAAATATAGTTGAACACCTTTGTTATTCGTTGAGGAGAAAATTATTCCTATGGGTTGTCGTAGAAGAAGTCCTCGTTGCCGCCCCAAATGTCCTAAGCCTTGTGGGCCTTGTGGGGGTGGAGGAACCGTATGTCCCCCGACCAAACCTACCATAGACCCACCTGTCCAGCCGCCTCCCGGATCAAGTAAGCCTCCCCAAGTACCACCAATTTTTGTGGTTTGTTGTTGCCCACCAGGTTCTGGGAGCTCAGGGCAAACAGGTTACGTTATTCCTGGCCAAACGGGTTACGTTATTCCTGGTCAATCTGGAAATATCATTCCTGGTCAATTTGGAAATATCACTCAACAGATATCATCTCTCGCCTTGTTTGTAAGTACTGTTGGGGTTTGGTCAAATATCGTTGAAGCGGTTCCTGGCTCAACGTCTTTAACTGGTGTTGGGACGAACCAGATTTGTTGGGGACAGGGAAATTATACAAGCCAGCAAAGTTCCTATTACTTTGAAGGCATTAGTTCAGCATCAGTTTCTCTGGATGGTTCTTATTTTGTTTTAGGAACCTTTGTTCATCACAACTATCCTGTTTATGGTTACAGCATCCGTTCTGCTACTTTGCAGTTAACGGTAACCATTAATGGAGTTGAAGTGAGTTTCAATTTCCAGTTTGACCATAATGAAACACCGAATGATGGTGTCAATGGAACCTGTCCTCAAACACCTGGGTTTGGCCCACCTTGCCCTGATACGGTTTCTATCAATAATAGTCGATCTCAAGAAACTGTAATCGTTGATGGGAAGCAATATGCTTTATGCCTTGCAGGGTTTTCTCAAAATAATCAAGTAGGGGGGCAGTTTGTTACTTTGGAAAATCAAGCAAATGCCGTCCAGTTGCTAGGACAATTTGTCGAGGTCAAATAGGGCTCTTCGCTGTTTATTGCTCGTGTGCATCTACCCAAGACTATTTCACTCTAAAAAGATGTTTTAGTCTTTCTAATGCTAGATTACCCCTAGTTCCAACTAAGTTTGTTTGGATATCATAAGGTCATCGAGTTTGGAGGCCAAGTATGATGGCCAAACGCAAGCAACGAGGGACAGCAGGGGATAAAACGATCTGCCTGCCCATCGCCGATAGCATTGATTATGACCAGTTGGTTGAGGACCGTGAGGCCTACCGAGAGTACCTGAACGAGCAAATAGCCAGCTATCCGGAGCTGTTCCCCAAGGGAATTGAGGAGGGATATCGGTTTCATGGGTGGGTGACCTCAGCTCGTCAGCACCTGAAAACACGTCGTATATATCTTCCCAAACAAAAAACAGCCTATCAACTGCGTCCCGATTTCGTCACGCCTTATATGAGTGAAACGTCTGAGCTAGCAGGCAAAGCAATGTATTTGAGAAAGCATGGCCTCTCTTATGATGGGATTGCTTACGTATTGGGCCGCTCGGAGATGCATTGGTATCGGTTGTGTCAATCTCTTGGCCGAGCATCCATTGTCGGAACAACGTTGAAAACAGAAGAGTCGCTCCCCCCCATCTAGTGGCCGATGAAAAGCATGGTAGCCATCAAGGAGAGCGTATCTATTGGGTGGTGACAGCGGCTAAGGGGTGTATTGTGGGCAGTGGTCTGAGCCCAACGGCTGGATACGAGGACTTGCAAGCGGCGTATGGGGACTTTGAGCAAGAGATGAGCGAGCATGCCCCTGACTATCGACCTGAGACAGTCACCACCGATGGATGGGACGCGACTCGTCGAGCCTGGGAAACCCTATTTCCTGGCATCACCTGGATTCTATGCTTTCTACATGAGGTGATTAAAGTGCGTGATTGGTGTCGCTCTAAGCCTGAGTTACGCACCTGCTTAACCGACAAGCTTTGGCATATCTATCACGCCACCAGCAAACGTCAATTTGCTCAGCGATTGCGTCGTTTTCTCGAATGGACACAATCGGTGGAGCTTCCCGACGCCATCCATGACCGGTTACAACGACTCAGAGAAAAATCTCTATTTTTCCAGAGAGCCTTCGACTTTCCTAATGCCTATCGCACCAGTAATCAGGTGGATCGCCCCATGAACTATCTCGACCGGGCACTCTATGCCATGCAAGATTTTCATGGGGCTTGGGAGGCTGCTGAGTTATCCGTTCGCTCCATGGCGATGCTGTGGAACTTTCATCCATTCTGTCGTAAAACTCAGCAGCAAAATGGAGGCTGTTTGTGTCCCTTTGAGAAACTCAATGGCTTCCGATATCATGACGACTGGATGCGTAATTTGTTAATTGCCTCTTCTCTCAATGGACGGAGACCGTTGATTACATCCCCTCACACAAACTGAGGTGGAATCAGGATTAATCCAGGCAGCGTTCAAAGCATTGAACAGGTATGCGACAGCTTGGGTTAACGCTCTAGTTATAAGTATTAAGCTCTGACAGCTTGGGTTACCTAAATCTAACCACACCGATTGTTAACCTCACATTAAACTGGTTAACCTTGCGTTAAACTAATCTTTACCAAAGCAGACAAACGCAGCGGCTATGTGATCTTGCTTCACTGTTTGCTGCCGTTTGTCAGTGCTGACAGATGTAGGAGCGCAAGCTTAACGTGAAACTTTCTGTATCCTCGATCACGTCCGACTTGTCTAAGGACAAATCCCATACTGGGTGGCTGTTAAAAATTCTCTTAACAATCAACACCCTGGTGGTCGTGCTGGCGGTATGGACCGGTATCAATGAAGGCAATGTACGCGCTTATTTTAATGAGGAGAGTTTTATTACCTCCCTATCAACCGCGTATCTGATAGCCATTGCCCTCCTATCCATGGGAGTGTATATCAGACGCTGTAGAAAAGATTGGAGCTGGCGTTCCCCTGCCTTCGTGTGGTTGATCATTGCTATGGGGTTTGTCTTTTTGGCCGCCGATGAGCATATGGAGATTCACGAACGGTTCGATATCTGGCTCCACGGTATTTTAGGTATCGAGGAAAATGCGATTACCGACCGCATTGATGATGTCATTGTCGGTCTATACGGTATGGCTGCCGCTGGCTTAGTCTATCGCTATCGTGCTGAGATGAAACGCTACAGAAATGTGCTGCCGCTGTTGCTGACTGGTTTTGCCTTTCTTTTCGCGATGGTCTTTTTAGATCTGTTAACCAATCGACCCGATATTCTAGCTTTCCTACTGGGTATGGATATGGGCCTGATTATGCAAACTGCGCTTGGGGTCCTTGAAGAATTTTGTAAACTGACCGCATGCACCGTATTTGTAGGTAGCCTGTATCAGGCGTTTAGAACTGCAAAATCCATAGCCCTTGATCCAGCCTAGGTGTCAGTCATACATAAAGACCTGTCTAATAACAATTCCCGCAAATTCAGCCATGGACTCCCAGCGTCACATGCTTTGACACCAAAGACTGCCATCATTCAAAACTCAAAACTGGCACCAGTGCTTATAGCTGACGCTCAAGGTTTAACATCCGCCGATAGGCCAGCCAGCCAGCCACCACCATCGCCAGGGCAAAAATGCTAAGGAAGGCAATGTGTTCGTTTGCCGGTTCTGCAGCCATGACCAGCGTGAGGGCTTCCGTCATGTGAAAAATTGGATTAAACCGTGCTAGCTGTAAAAGGGAGTCGGGAAAAATCGAGGTGGGCATAAAGGCTCCACCCATAATCAGTAACGGTACACCAAATGCAGCCACTAGGGCGTTGACATCTTCAGTGCGGCGAGCAAACTGGGTGCCAAGGATAAAGCCCACCCCCACATAGGCCAGAATGCTCAGCAGGATAATCAGCATCGCCAGGGGCCAGGAACCGGGAAAGGTGGCCCCCAGGGTAAGTGCGATCGCAAACACCAACAACGCCTGGCCTACACCAATGGCACTGTGGGCCAAAACAATTCCCAAGAAATAAGACACTCCCCGCAATGGCGATAAAAACAGCCGTTTGAGGGTATTTTGCTCGCGCTCAGCAACAACGGTCGCAACACTTCCCCCCAGGCAACTAAAAAACAGAGCAGCCCCCACTAGGGTAGGTGGAGCAACGACCTCCAACGCATCAGCCAAATCTAACTGAGCCCGTTCTGTCGTAATGACCCCATTTAGCAATAACAACAATGTGGGGAAAATAGCCCAGAAAATCAGGCTGCGTCGCCGTCGCACCAGCTCTAACAAAATTCGCTGCGCGACCGCCAGAATTTCCTGCCAATATCGGGTAATTTGAGCCATCAGATAGGCCATAAATGGTTCACCGCTGTAGTGCTTTATGGTTTAAGATTTGTACCGAAAATGATTTATATCAGGTTTGGGTAGGGTTTCGCTAGATCTGTAAGCTTAGCCAACAGTCTGTAGTTGATATTCCGAAACGCAGCAATGCCAACAGTAGTTTTATAGGTATTTATTTAAAGGCTGATTACCATGCTCACCTGTCAATAGACTAAATGCACTCATCAGACTAAATGCACTCATCGGCAATCCATAGGAGCTGATGTATCCGTAGCTGTTTAGGGACTCTATCACCAAAAATCGGCTAATCCAGTTTGTGATTCAGCTCTTTTAACAAATTTTCCCTCTAATACTAGTCTTCCATAACCAATTACCGAGTATTTCCCTTTTTAATGAATCCATTCCCTGAGACCTGGCAAACCCCTGATATTTCACGACGGAGTGCACTTAAATTATTAGGCGTTGGAGCCGTTGGCGGCACCCTAGGCTACACCCGTTTTGCCAAACCTCAACCGACGCTACATCAAGTTGACCGCCTCGATTTACCTCAAACGGTGGGGCGCGCCACAAAAGCTATTATTGTCGGTGGCGGCTTAGCGGGTTTAGCCACTGCCTATGAGCTGAGTAAGCGCGGCATGGCCGTCACCCTGCTAGAGCGTTCTCCCCAACTCGGGGGTAAAATTGCCAGCTGGCCGATCCAAGTTGGCGATCATGAACTCCGTATGGAACACGGGTTTCATGGCTTCTTTCCCCAGTATTACAATCTGTTTAGCCTGGTGGATGAGCTCAAGGCCCAGGACAACTTTCAGTCGCTCAACTTTTACGCCGTCCTCTATAAAAATGGCTACAAGCCTGAGGCGTTTTACCCCAGTAATGCCGCTTTTCCCTGGAACATTGTGGACCTGGCGGTTTCCTCAGAAAACCGGCTGAAATGGGGTATCAACCTCACCAAGCTCAAACATTTGGAAGTCTTTCGGGAGATTACTAGCTTTCGGATGCCCCAAACCTATGAGCGCCTGGACCATCTGTCGGTGGAGGAGTGGGGCCAGGGACAGTTTCCTAAAGGTTTATACGACCTCTATTTCCTACCGTTTGCTAAGTCTAGCCTGAATTCACCGGATGTGCTCAGCGCCGGGGAGCTGATGCAGTTTTTCCACTTCTACTTTTTTGGCAACCCCGAGGGTTTGGCCTTTAATGGCACCTGTGAGGACATGGGTCGTTGCCTGGTGGATCCATTGAGTCATGCCATTGAAACCAATGGTGGTCAAATCCTCACCGGGGTAACGGTTAGCCAGATTAATTGGGCCGATGGCAAAATCGCTAGCGTCGATTACCAAAAAGGAAACATCGCGGTGAATCCGGTACCCTTTTGGTGCGATCGCAACCCTCTCCTCAGCACCGATACCACCGAATATTTTGGCGCAGGCGACCGACTCTTTGTTGTCGACGCCAACAGCGATCAGGCCATATCGCTCACCTGTACCCACCAAGGCTGTAGTGTCCACAAAGAAGTTGCGGCCAACGGCGATGGCTTTGTGTGTCCCTGCCACGGTGCCACCTATGCTGGTGACGGTCAGGTAATGAGCGGTCCGGCCCAAGAGAATTTAGCCCAGTTTAAGGTACTCAAACGAGAGAACAATCGCATTCAACTGATGGCCGCTAACCCCGTCAAAAATGCGGAGGGTCTGGCCGACAGTTTGGAGGCCGACTACTTTATTTTTGCCGCCGATATTCCCGGCATCAAAAATCTCTTTGCCCTCTCCCAGGGAGAGCCCAATTCCACGGTGATGGCTCAGATTAGTCAGCTACAGGTGGCCGATCCCTTTGCCGTGGGGCGTTTCTGGCTAGACCGTGACTTTGAATGGGAGCACAGCTGGTTTACCTCTCTTTCTGGCTATGATCTGACCGATAGCATCACCCTTTACCATAAGGTACAAGGAGACTACACCCAATGGGCGGCAGAGACCGGCGGCAGCGTTGTAGAACTGCATGCCTATTGCTACAAAGAGAAAGAGTTTCCCACACAGCAAGCTTTATTAGACACCTTTAAGAGAGAACTTTGGGAGATTGTTCCAGACTTAGAAGGAGCCAACATTTTGCACCAGGAGCTGGTCAACCAAAAGAACTTTGCCGGGTTCCCACCGGGCAGCTATCCCAACCGTCCCAGCAGTGCCACGGCTGTTCCCAACCTCCTGTTTGCTGGCGACTGGGTTAAAATGCCATTTCCCTGCGGTTTAATGGAACGAGCCGTCAGCAGTGGCTTACTCGCCGCCAATGAAGTATTACATAGGGAAGGCAGTGCTCGCCGTCCGCTCATGTCAGTCAATCCCGAAGGTGTATTTAAGGTATAAATCAGGCTCCTATTACCCATGGACTCTCTCTCATCCCCCGCTTCCTTGATCTCTCCGGCTGTCTCTACGCCATCTCCCCCGCCCATCGACTCTATTCGCCGCGCCCCCATTAACCTCAACCATTGGTATGTGGTGGCCCAAAGCAGTGAACTCACTGATCAGCCCTTGGGAGTGGTGCTATGGCATCAGCCCATAGTGCTGTATCGAGATCGCAACCAGGTGATCCACGCGTTAGAAGACCGCTGCCCCCATCGGCAGGTACGTCTGAGCCACGGTCAGGTCCAGGGCAATCAGCTGGAGTGCGTTTACCATGGCTGGCAGTTTAATGGCGCAGGAGCCTGTGTGGAGGTGCCCTACTTAAGCGCTAAACAAAAGCTGCCCAGCTGTCGTCTACGCACCTACCCAGTCAAAGAACAGGATGGCTTTATCTGGCTATTTCCAGGGGACGCAGATCAGGCAGACACCTTAGCCCCCATGGGATTACCTGAATGGGATCACATTAATTACATTGCCTCCTATACCACCATCGACACCCCGTCCCATTTCTCATTTCTCATCGAGAATCTGATGGATATGTACCATGGACGACTGCATGATAATTTACAGGCCTGGGCAAATCCAGTACTGCGTGACATTGAAACCAGCCCAACTCGGGTAGACGCCCATTACGACGCCGAGAGTTATTACAAGATCGACAAGATTTATTCTGTCGGCCAGCTGTTTATCCCAGCCATGCGCAAGCTACGCCCTACCCATCTGGATGTTAGCTATGTCTATCCCCACTGGCAATCGGTTCTAGGTAACGATTTTAAGATTTACTGTCTCTTTTGCCCGGTGAGTGAAACCCAAACCAAGGCGTATCTGGTGCATTTTGTTTCCCTAGGAGCCTTTCATCGGTTACATAAACTACCCATGGGCTTTCGTCGCTTTGTTAAAAATAGTCTGTTTAATGCAGCCCGTGGCCTGCTGGCTGGTCTGGTGGTGCAGGATGTCCTCATGATGGAAGATGAGCAACGCGCCTTTGAGGCCATGCCCCATCGCAAAGGTCCAGAGTTTAACCAGACGATTGTTAAGGTACAACAGCTGATTGATTATCAGGCCCAACAATCGTAGGAACCAAGCTCGAATAAGGTGTCCATGTCCTGAAGGACGAATGTCGGTGCGCCCCTACATAGGATTCTGTTTAAGACTGCTACATGGTTTCCTGTTGCTGTTGCTGCTGAGATTTTAGTTTTGACTGGACATGCCGGACAAACTGTCTGATGCCGATAGCCATAAATCGGCCTGCTGTTTCTAGCATATCCAAATCTTCTTCATCCCACATATTAGGTGTCGGATGTCCCAGGGCAACTACACCACTTTGTTTATGGTGATGAATTGGAGCCGCAATTAAACACTTGGCCGTGGGTAGCTGTGAGTCAAACCGTTGGCTGTGGCTAATATCTTGATAACGAACGGGACGGCTTTCTCGAATGGACTTGCCACAGATGCCATCGGTAAGATGTACTCCCCAGCCTTTACCCATGGCCTCTCCAGCTGCAACAACAACTTTATAGCTATCGTTATCCACCTGGAATGCGATCGCAACCCCCGTCGCTCCAAAAACCTCCAGCAACACCTTGGCCGATTCTTCTAGAAACGGCATCAACCGTTGCGCAGAGATCGCCGAAAGAGCCTGCAACGTTTGCAACCGCGACCACCGTCGTTGGCTAAGCTCATTAATGCCCTCTATCTGATTTACCATACTGCTGTTCATTTCAGAAATATGGAAATTTTGCCGGGCATAGTCTCGATCACGGATCGGCTGGTACGGTTGCTCCATCATCTGGGAAGTCAGCAAAGCCACACGCTCCACCACCTCCACATCGTAGGACCAGACCGCATCAAAGCGCCGGCTCTTGGTCACCGGATCTTGCCCATCCACCTCACGAGCCACCAGGGTGGCCCAAAAAGTAGGCGTATTTACCAATAAAAACCATTCCTGAGCTAACGATGAAGCTGGGGCCAATTCAAGAAATTCTAGACCTGAAATTGCAGGGGGCTCACAGTCTGGAATGCCAAAAACATAAACTCGACGACAAACGGCCCCTAAGCGGCTATAGCGACGTAATTGCTCGGGAAAATGAGAAAACCGCTGAAACCCTGCAAAAAAATCAGCCGTAATCTGATGGTTAATTACCTGATCTTCAATCTGATGACTAATCAGATTCATAACCGGAATGCTATTTACTCGTCGCAGCGATTCATACTGATTTTCGATGGAGAGAAATAAAGAAATGCCCATGTGTAATACGCCCTAACTGGCATTCCATAACAGAACAACAACGTTGCTATTCCCATGGAAGCCAGATCCCGAAATAACGCTAAATTAAGCAACCACATCAATAAGCATTGATGAGAGTCAATGCTTATTGATGTGGTTGCTTTTACTAATTAAACTATAGAAATCAAGCGATGTTGGAGCGTGCACATTATCTCGTTACGTATCGAAATAGAATGTCCGGCATTCCGGCAGATCTCTCAATATAGACGCCTATTTTCACCATTAATTTACCCCTTCTGCTCCATGCTTGCTGTCCCATGGGGAAACTGCCCCAGCCAACAACCCAGTATTCTTAACACCAGACAGAATGCCAGAAGGTTGGGTTTAATACCATCATGATATCTTGACAAGGCATCAGATTTTACAAACGACCTGGTGTGTGCATATCTGTATTCAGTGCAGCTGCTAAATGAAAGAGGAGTCGATATCAGTGACCTATTGTTTAGGCATATCCGTCAAAGAAGGATTAGTATTAGCAGCTGATTCTCGCACCAATGCTGGTGTGGATTATATTTCGTCTTACCAAAAGTTGTTTGACTTCTCGATTCCGCGAGAGCGGGTGATTGTGGCCTGTGTGTCTGGCAATTTGTCGGTTACCCAGGCGGTGATTCATCAGTTGGGTCAGGATATTAAAAACGGGGCCAAGGACTCGCTACATACTATCCCCACCATGTATGAGGTGGCCCGCTACATTGGGTATGAAATTCGTAAAATTCAAGATGAGGATCGCACCTGGCTAGATCAGGATGGCATCAAGTTTCAGTGTAATTTTTTGGTGGGCGGGCAGTTGCCAGGGGAAGCACCGGAGATCTATCTGGTCTATAGCCAGGGTAACTGTATTAAAACCACACCGGAAACGCCGTTTTTGCAGATTGGGGAGACAAAATATGGTAAGCCGATTTTGGATCGAGCGTTAACCCATGGGTCGTCGTTGGATGCGATCGCAAAATGCGCCCTTCTTTCCATTGATTCCACCATGCGCTCCAATATTTCCGTCGGTCCGCCCATCAACATGGTTCTGTACGAAGCCGACAGCTTTGAAATACGTCATCGGGTCCAGCTCCAGTCCAGCGACCCCTATTTAGCGAAGATTCGCAAATATTGGGAAGGCACCCTGCGGGAAGCCACCAATAATATGCCCACCCCCGAATGGAATCGCGTTTCCATCGATGCCGAGCCCGACTTTTCCATTGAATAACCTAAAAACTAAGCCCGGCCATAACGCGATCAATGGAGATTGTAACAACAATAGATAACTACAGTGATACATTGTCGAGTAGTTGTACTATAATTTCAACATACGCAATTACTACATTGTTCACCGTTTCCCTGTTTATCTCCTCAGCTCTGACCAGGGGGGATAAAGAACCGTTTTTACACGCACTTTTTTGCACGCACTTTAAAGAGAAAAATGCTTAATAACGTTGGTCTTGCAGATCGGCTAACTTCGATTAGTTTTTGCAGGCGTCTTGCTGTAATTAGGGATAGGTGTTTACCAAAACACTATTAGACAAGGAATGATATTTTGGGGATACTAGTATCCCCAAAATATCCCCATGGATGCTCCTTTGTTACCCTGACGACAACTCCTCAATTTCCTCACTGGAGCTGTTGTTGTCAGCACATTATTTCCTGGAACCTTATCCGTTAGTTAATTAAAACGGGTACAGGTGGAACTAGCATGTGAATACATCAAACTCTCCAATTTGAGAGAACACGAGCCGCGTACAGGGTAAACGCCTGGGTGGGCTATTTTTTGCAAGTTCCCTAAAACAACTGAACAGGTAATAGAGTATCGCAATGTAAATAACCGATTCCATTCGGTTATGGAAAATGGCGGGGACACGTCAACAACTACGATTTTTTATACCTCATAATTAGGAAGTTATCTCATGGTGGATCATAGCTATGATCAGTCTTCTCTATTGGAGACTAGTCATCTAGACGGCAGTCACCTCAACTTGGCAACAGCTGAATCCCCATTGGGTCCGGTGTTGCCAAGATCTTCCCAGTCAGCAGGCGCGATTGCAGTAGACGCACCGCCACCCATTGATCTTGCACCAGCACCCTTGCTTGGTGAGGAGAGCGCTGTTCTGTCTGAAGTCTCTTTAGACGCTGAAACTCACACAGCCCATGGCAGTACAGTGCAGCAAGACAGTCTGACGGGATTGAGAGAAGACAGCGATCCACTCGTGAGTGCATTTATCGGCATCGGTTGCATCTTTCGAGTGCCAGATTTAACAATCGCCCCCGAAGCAGAGCTGCGTAGTAATCCGGATGGGACAGTCACGGTGAGCTGGGCCGTAACCAACAACCGCACGAGAACTCAATGTGCCGATGTGGCGGCCAACAGTTTTTTCAATCGGTTTTGGCTCTCTTCTGATCCAACTTTAGATGTTACAACAGACACTGCAATCCCCGTGGTTGGCGGTCCGAATATTGACGACACTTACTACACCAATCAGCAGGCAATTGCCGCAGGCGCAACCTCTGCTTTCCGTGAAGAAACATTGGTGCTGAGTGGCGATCAACAGTATTTAATACTGTCTGTCAATCAGCCGCAAAATATTGGGGAATCAGACTATAACAACAATATTTTTGTGTTTGATTTACAGGGGTTGGAGCAACCCATAGGGGCTACACCGCTGGGTGATACCAGCTTTAACCAAAGCAATAACTGTGCTGCTGAATTTGATGTCGACGTCAATTCCAGAGTTGAGATGCACTCTGGGGCATTGACAGAGACCCACACCCTGACGGCCTATCAATCCCAGGGCCGAGCCCGAGCCCTTACCCTGCACTATGACTCTACCGCCGCTGACGTTCGCCCCATTGTGCATTTTGCCTATGAGAACGTGCAAGATGCGCCGGGGACACAGTTGATGATTGCAAAAATGAGTATCCAGGCCGGAGATACAACCATCGCTCTGCCAGGGTACACGGGCGATCAGTTTGGCTTAACCGGTGGAGAGAACTTTTGGAGTGTGCCAGATCAAGACAATGCGGTGGTGCAGGGAGCGCTCCAGGCCGATTTGCGAAATCAGGCTTCGGGGGTCTACACATACCAGGTTGATCGAGACATTCAAACCTTTGACCCGGCGGGCACCTTTGACCCTCTGCGGCACACCACCACAGGCACCTTTACGGTGGTGAACCGAGCGGGCAGTCCTTTTGGCAACGGCTGGAGCCTGGGGGATTGGCAGGAAATTGTGGTCAATGCCGACAATTCAGTGCTGCTAATTGATGGAGACGGTACCCACCAGATTTTTCAGGCCCCGACTGAGGTCGGGGGCGTCTACGGGTCTCCTGCGGGCGACTATTCACGGCTGGAGCGGCTTGCTGATGGTACGTTTCGTCGCACCCTAAAAGATCAAACGGTGACAACCTTTAACGCGCGCAATCAGCTGGCTACCGTGCAAGATCGCAATGGCAACACCCTCACCTACCTCTATGACACCGAGGGTAAGCTCATCACCATGCGCGATGCCGTCGGGCTAGAAACAACATTTACCTATACCGAGGGTCGGGTCACGACCATTACCGACCCCGCCGGTCGACAAACCCAGCTAGCCTACGACCCCGCTGGCAACCTGCAAAGCATCACCGACCCCGATGCCGCCGTTCGTACCTGGGAGTATGACAACAACTTCCGCATGACCGCAGAGGTCGATCAGCGGGGCCATCGAGAAACAACCGAGTACGATGGCTTTGGTCGTGTTGACCGCTCGATACGCCGGGACGGCAGCGTCATCGACATTGACCCAATTCAGGTGAAGGGGCTGTATCTACCCAGTCAAACGATCGATCCCACCACCGCGCCGCTGGCATTTACCCCCACGGCCACAGAAATTATTACGCCCACCGCTACCCAGACGGATGGTCGGGGAAATGTGGAGGTCTTTACCCTAAACAAGGCCGGTAATCTGCTGAATCAAACCGACGCGGTGGGTAACGTGCTCACCCTTGAGCGCGACTGTAGCTGTGGCCGGGTATCTGCCATGGTGGATGGCACGGGCGATCGCACCACCATTACCTACGATGACCAGGGTAACCCTAACCAGATTGTCGATAGTCTTTCTGGGGCCGCTGGCCGCCAGCAGGTCTTTGATTCCCAGTTTAATCAGCTGATTCAAGCCACCGATGAACTGGGCCGCCAGACCCTGCATGAACTGGATGCCACGGGCAATATTATCGAGATTCGTCAGGTGGTGGGCGAAGTGGGTGGCACGGACGACCGGGTCACCAGTCTGACCTACCTGGGTGACGGGCTGGTGGATACGGTGACGGACGCCCTGGGGCGGATTACCAATTTTGACTATGACGCGCGCGGTCTGGTCACCACAATTACCACGGCCCAGGGCACCGCAGACGAGGCGGTTGAGCGCTATGAGTATGACAGTGCTGGCAACCAGAGCGCCTTTATCGATGCGCGGGGCAATCGCACCACCTTTGAGTACGACGGACGCAATCGCCTGATTGAAATGGTGGAGGCTGACCCCGATGGCGATGGACCGTTGACCACCACGAGCACCCAGTACTTCTATGATGCCGCTGGCAACCGGGTGCGGCGAGTGGATGGGCGGGGCCATGAAACGCTCTATGCCTATGACACGATGAATCGCCTGGAGCGCATCACGGAGGCCGACCCCGATGGGGCCGGGCCGCTGACATCACCGATTACCAACTTTGGCTACGATGCCGACGGCAATCTGACAACGCTCACCGACGCACGGGGCAATGTCACCACCTATGCCTACGATGCCCGCAATCGCCAGACACAGGTGACCGAGGCCGACCCCGACGGCACCGGGCCGCTGGCCGCACCCGTGACGCAGTACACCTATGACCTGGACAATAACCTAACCGCGCTGACCAACGCGCGGGGTGTGACGACCCAGTTTGAGTACGATGCCCGCGATCGCCTGATTCGCACCACCTCCGCCGACCCCGACGGGGCTGGAGCACTGCCCGTCCTGGTGACCGACTACCAATACAATGCGGTCGATTTGCTAACCCAGCTGACCCGCCCTGGCAATCGGACAACGGCCTACCAGTATGACGAACTAAACCGCCTGGTGGAGGTGACGGAGCCAGATCCCGATGGGGCCGGGGCGCTGACGGCACCGGTGACTCAGTTTGGCTACGACCTACTGGGCAACCAGACCCAGATCACCGATGCCCTGGGGCGGGTGACCAATTTTGGGTACGACGCTCGCAACCGGCTGACCCAGATCACCGATCCTGACCCCGATGGGGCTGGGCCGTTGGCTGCTCCGGTTACTGGCTACACCTACGATGCGGCCAATAATCAAACGGCGTTCATCGATCCCCTGGGGCGCACTACCACGTTTCAGTACGACGGGCGTAATCGCCTGATTCAAACCACAAATCCTGACCCCGATGGCGCGGGGGCACAAATTGCGCCGCTGACCCGCTACAGCTATGACGCGGTGAGCAACTTGACCGCCACCAGCGATGCCCTGGGCCAAACAACGCAGTATCAGTACGATGCGCTCAATCGCCAGATTGCCATCATTGACCCATTGGGGCAGGCCACCCAGTATGGCTACGATGCGGTGGATAATCTGGTGTCGGTGACAGACCCGCTGACCAACCAGACGACCTATGCCTACGACGGGCTGAACCGGCTGATCCAGGATACTAACGCTCTCGGCTTTAGCCGCAGCTATGGCTATGACGCGATGGATAACCTGACTCAGATGAGCGATCGCAACGGGCAAACGCGACAGTTTACCTACGACAATCTTGACCGTCGCACCAGTGAGCAATGGCTGAGTGCGACAGATGCCGTGCAGCGCACCTTGGGCTATGGCTTTGACGAGCTAGGGCGGCTGACCCAGGTACAAGATACCGATGCGCTTACCGACACGGTGTTGAGCCTTAACACCTATAGCTTTGACGCCCTCGACCGCCTGACCTCAGAAAGCATCACCACGGCACCGTCGGTGCCCCAGGTGGTATTTGGCTACGCCTATGATGCGGTCGATAACCTGACCCAGACCACCGATACAATTGCCGGTACCCTCAGCGGTACAACGGATTATACCTACGATGCCCTGGACCGCATGACCCAGGTGCAGCAGGGGGGCACAGCGGTGCAGTCTAAGCGGGTCGAGATGGGCTACAACGTCGCCAGTGAGCTAACTTCCCTGGCGCGGTTTGCAGGAGCCGATGGCAATACCCCCGTTGCCAGCACTAACTACAGCTATGACGGCAGCGGACGGCTGAGCCAGCTCACCCATGCCACAGATGCTGCCACCATTGCTGACTATCAGCTCAGCTATGATGCCGCCAATCGCCTGACCACCCTGATCTCGCCAGACGGGACGGCCACCTACACCTATGATGACCGGGACCAGTTAACCGGGGCAGACTATACGGCCCAGGACAATGAAGCTTACAGCTACGATGCCAACGGCAACCGCACCAATGCGGGGTATCAGACGGGAACCAATAATCAGCTCACCACCGATGGGGTGTTTAATTACGAGTATGACAATGAGGGCAATCGCATTCGGCGGACTCGCATTAGTGATGGCACGGTGACCACCTATGAGTGGGATCATCGTCAGCGGCTAGTGGCGGTAAGCGAGGGTGATGGTGCTACGGTGACTCAGCGCGTCACCTATACCTACGATGCCTTTGACCGTCGCCTCAGCCAGAGCGTTGACTCGGATGGCGATGGCCCCGCTGCTGCGACCACAGAGCACTTTATCTATGATGGCGACCACATTGCCCTGGTCTTTGATGAGACGGGCAATCAAACCCATCGTTATTTGCATGGGCCAAATGTGGACCAGATCTTAGCAGAGGAGACGGCGGATGGAGCGGTTCATTGGGCGTTAACGGATCATCAGGGCAGTGTCCGCGATGTGATCGACAACAGTGGCAACATCCTCAATCGCATTGTCTATGACAGTTTTGGGCAGGTGACGAGTGAGACGAATCCTGATTTCGACTTCCGCTTTGGCTACACCGGCAGAGAGCGGGATGAAGCAACGGGGTTGATGTACTATCGGGCGCGCTACTACGACCCGGCGGTGGGACGGTTCCTCTCGGAAGACCCGCTGGGCTTTAACGCAGGCGATGCCAACCTTTATCGTTATGTCTTCAATAGTCCCACCAACTACACCGACCCCAGCGGGGAAGCCGCCTTTGCTCCTCTAATATTCGTAGGCGGCGTCAAAGCCATTAAAGCCGCAGGCGCTGTACTCGCGCTAGGGGCAGTCTATCTCAATAACCAACTGCAATCAGAAGAGACCCGCGAGGCCCTTGAAGACTTTGCTCAGAGGTGTCTAGAAACCGTCACCGGCGGCTACAATCCTGACTTCGACCCCAACCGACCCATTTGGGACAATCTGCCTCTGCCGCAAGTCGATTGGGGTGAAATCTTGCAGACGCCACCCGTCAATCTCGAAGATCTTTACCCTGGGGGCTTTGGTGAAGAGTCGCAGTCGGAGGTTGATGACTTTGATGCTGATCCAAGATCTCCTAATCCAGAGCTTGAAAAACCGTTTTTTGATGCTAATGGTGAAAATGAAACAGTAACCAACTCGGCTGGCCAACCAGTTATCAGAACGTTCGTTCCAGATCAGGATAAATTACTAGAAGCCGCCGAAAATGCTGCTGGTGGATCCTTAGATAACTATATTAATTACAAGCCAAATTGGTGGGAGAGTCCTGATGGTAAACGAAGAATTGAGTGGAACCCCGATGGGCATGCCAATACTAATGAAGGTCCTCATGTAACCGTACGTGACTTTAATGGAAGACGACACAGTGTAACTGAAAAGATATTTATCGAAGGGCAGGAAACTTTCTAATGATCGACTTTAAATCGGTAGTCATTTCGTGGAAAAGCTTTAAATCCAGCTTTAAATTCTGTTTTGGATTTGAATATTTAACACTTGAAGAAACTCTGAATCAACTATCAAGCAGGGGGAATAGTATTAGTTGGAAGCAGTTAAAGAACTGGGAGGAGCTTGAGGATATTGATATATTCAAAGAGCTTCCAGAACACGAAAAAATTAGTGGTGATATATATGTTGTCACTGAAGCATCTTACAAGAAAGAACTTGGACCATTCAAAGTGCATGCAGCTGATCTTGAGTGTTTTATAACCGAACACCTTAATGCTTACAGTGAGTGTTTTTTTAATGGTGATGTGTTAATTACAAGTACCAAAGATAGTTGTATGTGGATATTTCACCATGGAGGAGTAATGACCTTCATAAATGAAATTCAATGTTAGCGAAGCATCAGCAAGCAGGCAGGGTGCGTGGCTAACGAACCCTTTCCAAGGGGACTCCATCACCATGTCCATCAACAACAAGTAAGTTGGGTTGAGTGTGCTCAACTCAACAACCCAAACAGTATATCTGTGGTTGGTGCTAACATTAGAGCACGAGCCATACAATCTAGAGGCAGAAAGCTGACTCCCAGATCAGATTATCGCCTTCCATATCATGGGCTGGACATACCTGAAAGCTTTCCTCGTTCTCCTGAGTCTGTTTTCTATCCAACCAGTGCCAACATTACTCCAAGATACTCTCCTGCATTGTTGCCAGTTGCTCCAGTTGTAGGCAGTTTAGTCTCCAACGGACGTCCAGCGCTGAATCTTCCACTGTTCAACGAAGACTGATCAAACGCACGATATTAAACTACGCTCGTCTCAATCAGCTAAGCAACTATACCTATGGTAAATTTATACATAATTGTGGTGTACGTGTTGCTCGCGGGGTTGGGCGGATTTGGAGCTGGAGCAATATCTCTCCTACTCTTTGGCTATACAACCCCTGAGCAACGTTGGTATGTCCTTTGTGTGTCATCAGGGGCATTCGCTGTAGCTGGTTTTTTAAAGGCTTTGGTAGAAATCCAGTTCTTTCCCTCTCTACTGAGAATTTTACTATCTCTTTTCAGGAGAAAGTAGCAGAGTTCAAGCAGTAATGGATATCGTTGGCGGAGTTGAAACGAGTCATCCATAGCAGAATTGAGCTACGGACTATACAGCCCAAAGCACTGAAGCCGACAGCTACGATGCCAATGGCAACCGCACCAATGCGGGCTATCAGACGGGGACCAATAATCAGCTCACCACCGATGGGGTGTTTAATTACGAGTATGACAATGAGGGCGATCGCATTCGGCGGACTCGCATTAGTGATGGCACGGTGACCACCTATGAGTGGGATCATCGTCAGCGGCTAGTGGCGGTGAGCGAGGGCGCTGAAGGTGCAATAGACTATCCTCACCAAGAGGTGAATAGCAGTTTTTGGAATGGAGGACCATTTACAATCGTTGAAACTGGAATTCAAACAGAATTTCTGGCAGGCCCTGGAATATTTGTAGACAATGGTGTGGATGGAGGCATTCCAACCTATGTCATTCCTAACTATTTATTGCCACGCCTTGATCAGCCCATTATTCATGATGAGTTACGTATTCCATAAGGTAGGAGAAGAAACGTGTGTTTCCACATCATAATCCTTAATAAGGATCAAGAAACTTATAGGATATGGACAGATGCCTTTAGTCGACTCTCAAAAATTTCTGTCGTCAATTCAAAATCCTTAATAAGGATCAAGAAACTTATAGGATATGGACAGATGCCTTTAGTCGACTCTCAAAAATTTCTGTCGTCAATTCAAATTCGAAATTTAGCCAATACTTCCCGACTTTGGATGCAGTTTTAATGTTAGGAATTTCTGCACATGAAAGATACGGAGGTGATCCGAGGCCGAATGAGTCGCAAATTCTAGATACTCAACGCCTGGATGGTATGTCACCTTGGGTCGTTACTGTCCCATCAACTTTTACA
>NZ_QXHD01000004.1:1409252-1445730 GCF_011009555.1 Adonisia turfae CCMR0081
AGGTGATTCAGAACCGGGCCTCTGAACTTGCCGCCGTCTTAGTAGAACCCGTGCAAAGCCGTCGCCCCGGTTTACAACCACAAGACTTTCTGCAAGATCTACGTCGCATCACCCAGGACCATGGGGTGGCGCTCATCTTTGATGAGATTATTACGGGCTTTCGCATTCATCCCGGTGGAGCCCAAACCTGGTTTGGCGTGGAGGCCGACTTGGCCACCTATGGCAAAGTGTTGGGCGGCGGCATACCCATTGGTGTTGTTGCCGGTAAGGCCCAATACATGGATGGCATTGACGGTGGTCTCTGGCACTATGGCGATGACTCTTATCCGGGTGTGGAGCGTACTTTTTTTGCCGGAACATTTTGCAAACCCCCCCTGGCGATGGCCGCTGCTAAAGCTGTTCTGCTACACCTTCAGCAGCAGGGAGCAGACCTACAAAAACAGCTGAACCAGCGCACTGAGATATTTGCCCAGCGGCTAAATACGTTCTTTAGCCAGGCCGAAGTGCCGATCGAGATCGTGCAGTTTGGTTCGCTCTTTCGGTTTGCCTTTACCGGCAATTATGATTTGTTGTTTTATCACCTGATTGAGCAGGGAATTTATGTCTGGGAAGGACGTAACTGTTTTCTCTCCACCGCCCACACAGAGGCCGACATTGAACAAATCATCCAGGCGGTCCAAACAGCGGTGGCCCAAATGCAAAAGGGAGGCTTTCTGCCGGGAAAGTCATTGACGGCAGCTCAGGTACTGCCCTTGACCGAAAGCCAGCAAGAGATTTGGCTATTAACGCAGCTCAATCCTGATGCCTCCCTTGCCTATACAGAATGTGTCTGGTTAGAGTTGCGGGGGCCATTGCATGAGTCGGCGCTACGCCAGAGCCTGCAACAGCTGATTGACCGCCATGACGCGCTACGAACTGGAATTGTCTCCACCGGCACAACCCAGCAGGTAGTCCCCAGTCTGACATTCACCTTGCCGTTCATTGACTTGAGTGCCCTCAGCTCCGAGAAAAAGACTCTCGAAGTTCAGCATTGGCTACAGCGAGAACAACACCACGTTTTTGACCTCACCCAGCCGCCCCTACTGCGCATGCAGGCTCTGAAATTGGCGGAACAACACCATGGTTTGGTACTTACCGTCCATCACATTGTCGTAGATGGCTGGTCCACTCAGATTTTACTCGAAGAGCTGAGTCAGCTATATAACATGGCCGTTGGGGATAACATTCAACCACTGCCGTCCCCAGGTTCCTATCGAGACTATGTCCAGCGAGTCAGCCAGGCCGCCGATGCGGCCTACTGGCAACAGCAACCCCTGCCCCAATGGCAGCTATTGACCGACAGCGAGTCGATGGGGTCACCCGATTACCACAGCACCTCCCAATCATGGCAGCTATCTGCTGAGCGCTATCGACAGTTTCAAGTTTGGAGCCAGAAACACGGTTGCACTCCCTTTATGACATTGTTGGCGGCCTTTTGTTTACTGCTACATCGCTGGAGTCAAACAACAGAATTAGCGGTGGGTATTTCTGTGGCTGGCCAGGGACAACCCGGCTGGTCGCGGCTAGTGGCTCACTGTGTGAATGTGTTGCCAGTGTATAGCCAGCTTCGCCCGGAGCAATCACTGACCGATTATCTGCATACAATTCGGACGACATTGTTAGAGTGCTACGACCATACCGACTATTCTTTAAGCCAGTGGGCGCGCTGGGCAAAAAACAACCGAGCAGAAACATCGGCTAGATCCGCCGATCCGCTACAGCCAATTGTGCCCGCGTTCTTTAACCTAGACCCATCGTTAACCACTCCTGATTTTCAAGGATTGGCCGTAGAAGCAGTGCCCCCATCCCCAGTGTATGGACGGTGGAACCTGACTTGGCACCTGAGCGAGGCTGAAAACGGCCTTCATTTAACAACGGTCTACCGCAGTGCTCTGTTTGAAGACACAACTATCGCCGGTTGGATAGCGGCCTATGACAGGCTATTAAACCTGATGATGGAATCTCCGCAAGCAACGCTGGAAGAGATCCATCAGACGTTGGACGATTTTTTAACAACCCAGACTCAGCGCCTACAGACAACGCTCGTCCAGCAAAACCGTCTAAAACTGGAAGCCACACGCCGTTCTCAAGGGATCAAAAGGATGAATTGAGCCGGCTGAGCCCATAGATGGCCTAATACGTCTATGACAACAGAATCCTCTGAAGGCTAAAACAATTTCATTTTACTAGTCTCTGCCGTGGCTTGCATCGTGGCAGAGGCTATATTGTTTTCAAAAATGAAACTAAGTATCAATAGTGATTTAGCAATAGGCATACACTATGAAAGCTTTTGTATCTTGAATTTGCAGCCTTTTTATATAAATTTTCAACATATTAGCTTGATTTCAGTATAAAAAACTACTTTCGGCATGGCTGTATTTAATGAAAATGAATATCATTAAATAGAAGGTTTCATAAAAAGGGGCAGTACCCTCTGTCATAGTGAACATGCAGACAGCAACATTAACTCGATCTAAATCTTTAATTGGTACAGCTGTTCCAGCTAATACCTTTATCCTGCTTGAGGTGCCGCCACCGTGGGATAAGCCAGCCTTGTTGTCGTCAGGGGTGCCTGAGTCCTTAAGGAAGGTGGTTAGGTCGTTATTGGTTGCCAAGTCTGATGTGCGTGTGCACCTGATTGCTAATGAAGAGTCTGGGCAGCAACAGCGGCGGCGCATTTTAATTTTTCGGCGTGCTTGTTTGCCAACTGACAGTGGCCTCCAAACCGAACAGGTGAATACTTTAGTGAAAGACTATGGCTGTTGGGACATTCAAGTTGAATCACCTGATGATATGGCCATAGCCATTGATGATTTCTTTCAGCAGAAATGCCGACCCCTAAAGCTTTCATCACAGCGACACTTGATGGTATGTACCCATGCAAGCCACAATGAGTGCTGCGGTATGTATGGTTATCCATTTTATCGAGATGCGATCGCAACTGTTCAGCAACTTGGCCTGAGTGACGACGTTAAACTGTGGCAAGTTAGTCACATTGGTGGGCATCGATTTGCTCCTACACTCATTGATTTTCCCCAAGGACGTTATTACGGCAATCTGAATCAACAATCTCTGATGTGTCTGCTGAAACAATCAGGCAATATGGCACCCTTGTTATCCACCTATAGAGGTTGGAGCCTTCTACCTAAACCGCTTCAGCGTTTAGAAGCAGAGCTTTGGCGACATCATGGTTGGTCTTGGATGCAGAGCCAGGTATTTGGCCAGATTTTAAAACAATCGACAGCCTATGTATTGGCTGAGTTGACTGTTAAGTTGCCTGGTCAAAACCTGTTGCGCTACATAGCTGAAGTTCAAAATAATCAATTAAACTGTTATCCACTGGGTTCGTTGGTTGGGAGCGATATGCCCAGTTTCTCGATACGGCTTGAGTAATTGCCCCCACAACTAGGGGTACTTTCAACTGTTCTACCACCTGATGCTAGGAACTACCACTGGCAAGATAACTGCCCACGAGCTTTTGTCGAAAACAAAGTGCATAAGGCTGTATAGCTTGCTAAGCCTAGCTTATTAAGTGGCACGAGAGTTTTGCCTCCGGCTAAATCTGATCGAGAAATACTATATCGTCTGATAGTGAAGACCTATGGCGAACTTGAATGGATTCCACTACAACAATATAGTAGGTGTTTAGTGGGATAGTTATGACTATCTTCACACATATCAAAGCATCAACAGATACGGGGAAGTTGCTCACCACTGAGAAAGTCGAGAATCCGCTGGGATCCAACAGCATTTTTTATTGTGACCAATGCCCTTTGATCATCTACGACTTGTCCAATAATTTGAGCGTGTGAATGGTACTGTTGCAGGCATTTCCATACATCTGATGCCACACTTGCTGGTACAAAAGCAACAAAACGGCCTTCATTAGCGATATACAGTGGATCAAGTCCCAGAATTTCACATGCACCTTGGACCTGCTCTTCCACCGGAATCGCTATACTCTCTAGTTCAATGTTCACATGGGCAGCCAATGCAATTTCATTCAGGGCACTGGCTAACCCACCCCGAGTTAGATCCCGTAAACAGTGGATTGGCCAATGTTGCAGCAATTCAAGAACAGGTTTCACTAAGGGAGCGGAATCACTCTTTATGGTCGTTTCAAACGTCAGCCCTTCTCGGGCAGACAAAATAGCAATGCCATGACGGCCAACATCTCCACTGAGAATGATCACATCGCCTACTTGAACAGAAGAGGGACCGATCAAACCGTCGTGCTGAAGCACACCAATCCCAGATGTGTTGATAAATATCCCATCTCCCTTGCCCCGATCAACGACCTTGGTATCGCCGGTAACAATCTGTACGTGGGACTGTTGCATGGCTGCTTGGATTGACTGCACCACTTGCCACAGGGTTTCCATCGGCAGCCCCTCTTCTAGAATAAAACTAAGACTGAGATAGTGCGGTCTTGCGCCGGCCATAGCCAGATCATTGACCGTGCCATAAACAGCCAGGGAACCAATATCACCCCCTGGAAAAAACAGCGGGGTGACCACATAGGAATCGGTAGTAAATGCCAACCGGTTACCGGCCATGGTTAAACTAGCGGCATCATGCTGCCAGTCTGGGTCCGGCTGGAATGTAGCTAGCAACATAGTCTCAATGAGCTGGTGCATGAGACGTCCGCCGCCGCCATGGGCCAGAAGGACTTGAGGATATTGATGAATGGGAATGGGACAGGCAGCATGCATAACATTATCTGGGTTTAACTTGACGCCCTGCCTGGAGTTGCCCATTGAGGTGCAGGACAATGTGTTCTTCAGGCTGTAAACTGCCTGTTATCTCAGCGGCCATAGTACTGCACTGAAACACAAATCCCACTGACTGACGGCGAAACCATGTCAGGGCTTGCTCATTAAACTCCCACATGATAAACATTAGCTTAAAAATGTGAAGAAGTTGTGAGCAGACGCCCATCAGGCCATAATATAGAATTGTATTCTTCTCTTATCTTCCCTCTCTTCTACTAAAATCCACATACCACTCCATTCTTCCTCATGAGTTCCTCAAACTATTCTTTTACAGTGTAGTTGAGGACTTAGCTCAGCTGCCCAAGTTCTCTTCATCCCCTAGCCAGCCATAGGAAGAAGCAGTATGTGGACCATATTTTTTAGTGCCGCTGCAATTTTGCTCATAGCTATAAGAGTCTTTCTCACAGCCGATAAACAATTTGAAGTCATCTCTGCTGGGCTTACCGCCACGGCCTGTGTGATGATTTTGATTGGAGTTGCTCCTCCGGCACTTCAGATCGCCTTGCTAGTAGCTATTTTCCTGATTGAAAACTGGGTTTTGGATCACCAACCCAAAGCCAGTTAACTATCTACCGCAATACCCATTAGTTTCTTCGAGGAAATTATCGACTGACTTCATTGTGGATACGGTAACAAGCCCATCCATTACCCATGAGTTGACGAGGTGAGGATTAACGAATATTCACAATACCTATTGAAAATTATCGATTCCAGAACTTGTTGAGCATGCGATCGCATTCATCTCATTGAGCTAGCTACCCTGAGACTGGGGAATATCTCAAAAGTCTCAGGGTATTTTTTTTCAGGATGGAATTGTCATTACTGGACAAGACGCATGGTGCAAAACATAGTTGCTAATACTACCCAAGAACAATTCATCTAGTTTAGAACGATCAGGTTGCCGAATAACAATCAGATCAGCCTCCCAATTATCGGCCATATGACAAATAACATGACCAGTGTTACCGACATTTTGTGAAAACTCAGCCTTTACTCCAGCAGTTTGAGCCTTTTCTGCTAAAGCTTTGAGCATTGCCAACCCTTGATTTTCGACATCTTCCCACCGTTGTTGATAGCCCTGCATCAGCTCATCTGTAATGACTGGATACCGATACAAGGTTGGATTAGGAAGTGCTGGAGTACTCCTCATCTCAGGAGAGATCACATGGAGCAACATCAAACCTGCCTGATTTTGTTGCGCTAGAACAAGAGCCTGATCAAAAACACCTTGATCGGTCATAGTTGTCTGAATTGGTGCAAGTATCTTAGAAAACATAGAGCCTCGATCTAAGTGGATAATGTAGAGGGGAACATTACTATTTTTATCTATCTCTACAAAAATATCTTTAGTTGTTAATCCAAATTATTTTTTGTAATCAAGCAACGTGCTTGAAACAACAAAAGCTATCACTAAACCCCATTACCCCATCACTCATCCACCCATCGACAGCCCCAACCTGAGTCTTTTTTTGTGCAGTCCCCCAATACCATGCTCACAAGTTCCTCAAATAAAATCTTTATATTAAAGACATACGACAGATGCCACCAAACTTTTAGCTGCTGTAGCAGCTGTGTAGATACGATTGCTCAATGCTATGCCAGAACATTCCTCGCCACCTCGCTCAACTCCACCACAAAAGAATTCATCTGGATTCAAATCACCCCTAATTAATCTAGGATGGCTGGTGGTTGGGCTGTTGATCATGATGTTCACAGTTACCCGCATGCCACAACGATCTAAGGAAGTAGCCTACAGTGAGTTTCTCAACCAGGTTGAAAGTGGCCAGGTCGCTAAGGTACACATTAGTGAGCACCAGATTCAATACACTCTCAAAACATCGGCTGATCAAGAACCAGCAGACACTGAGACTGTATCGAAAACATCCGTGACCACCCCCTTACCCGATGATCCCGATCTCTCCCGTATTCTACGCAGGCATGGTGTTGAAATTACAGCCACAGCCGCCAATGAAAACAACTGGTTGGTCGGACTTTGGCTCCTTGGATTTCCCCTATTATTGTTATGGATATTATGGGGAGTCTTTGCCAATAGAATGCAAGAAGGGCCTGCTGCTCTCAATGTTGGTAAGAGTAAAGCTCGTATTTATGCCCAAGGTAGTACCCATGTCACATTTGATGATGTAGCTGGTGTAGATGAAGCGAAAGAAGAACTACAAGAAATTGTTGAGTTTTTAAAAGATGCCCAAAAATATACTCGGTTGGGAGCCAAAATCCCTAAGGGTGTTTTGCTAGTTGGCCCACCAGGAACTGGTAAAACCCTATTAGCCCGAGCCATTGCTGGCGAAGCAGAGGTGCCCTTTTTTAGCATTTCAGCCTCGGAATTTATTGAAATGTTTGTCGGTGTGGGGGCCTCTCGAGTAAGAGACCTGTTTGAACAAGCCAAAAAACAGGCTCCTTGCATTGTTTTTATCGACGAACTAGATGCACTAGGCAAATCACGTACCGCGAATAATCCCTTTTCTAGTAACGATGAACGGGAACAAACCCTGAACCAGCTTTTGGCAGAAATGGATGGATTCGAGCCAAATACAGGTGTGATTTTATTAGCGGCAACTAACCGTCCAGAGGTATTAGATCCGGCACTGCTTAGATCTGGCCGATTTGACCGACGTGTGGTGGTCGATCGCCCTGATCGTCAGGGTCGAGAAGCTATTTTGCAGGTCCATGCCAGAACAGTTCACCTATCGGATGATGTAAAACTAGCCAAACTAGCAGCCCGCACTCCTGGCTTTGCTGGGGCTGACCTGGCCAACTTAGTGAATGAAGCCGCACTCCTGGCCGCCAGGAAAAATCAAGAAGCGGTGATGATGGCTGACTTTAATGAAGCCATTGAACGGATGTTAACAGGGCTAGAAAAGAAATCACGGATCCTAAATGATTTAGAAAAACGGACCGTCGCCTATCATGAGGCAGGTCATGCCATCATTGGAACCTTAATGCCAGGCTCTGGTCATGTAGAAAAAATCTCCATTGTACCTAGAGGAGTCGCTGCATTAGGCTACACGCTTCAGTTACCAGAAGATGATCGGTTCTTGATGATGGAAGATGAGCTGCGGGGGCGACTCATGACGTTGTTGGGCGGGCGTGCCGCTGAAGAGTTGATCTTTGATAGAGTATCCACTGGTGCAAGTGATGACATTCAAAAAGCAACTGACCTGGCAGAACGCTGCATCACCCTCTATGGCATGAGTAAAACTCTCGGACCGGTAGCGATAGAGCGTAACCAGGCTCAGTTTTTAGATGGCTTTGCCCAACCTCGCCGTCCCATTAGCCCCCACCTGTCAGAAACCATTGATCAAGAGATCAAAGAACTCATTGACCAAGCGTATCAAATGGCCCTTGAAATTTTAGTTAGAAATCAAGGTGTTTTAGAAAGTATTGCCCAAAAACTGCTGCAAACAGAAACTCTAGAGGGCGATACATTAGAAACACTGTTATCAGAGCTTCGGCCATCAACAGCGCTGCAATCTTGGCTAAATCCAGGACATCAGAGGCTACAGGCAAATAACTTACGAGGAGATTGGCAGTATGAAACACCCTATTAGCTCAGATCATCACCATCCTAGCTTTACCCAAACTGTCACAAAGCTATTCGTTATTCTAGGACTCACCCTCTTGCTGATGCTCCTATGGTCTGCGCCTGTCGCCTTAGCAAAGGTGCAGTTTTTGAAAGAAGCCGATCAATGGGTTTATCATTCACAACAGTCACTCACGGATACAATCGGCAATCAGTGGGATGCAACAGTACTAAAACCCATGGAACAGGATAATGCAGGCGTTTATTTATGGTTAACAACTCAAGCAAACAGTGTTTATCTTGATGCTGGCCAGCCACTAGTCGTAGAGACCAATTTAGGGCAAAAATTGAGTGCCCCTAATCTTACCCAGCAACATTTTATGGGTACATTACCTGCCCCAAATGTCGGTCAATACGATATCCTTACATTGTTTGCATCTATTCAGGATGCAGAATCTCTACAGCTACAGTTACCTACAAAAACAGAGAGTCCAGTAAGGCTCTCGATTCCTGCTGATGTATTGGAGGAATGGTTAAATGTAGGAACATGCAAAGGCTTAATTTGTGGGCACCTGTAAAGCGGGCAGCTATCAGTATTTTATGACTGCGGGATGGCTTCCAATTCTGATTGTGTGTGCGAAGTTAATCCAGGGTGAAGAGCCTTAGGGGCAAGCCATCAAGTAGCATCAACTGATACCCTGGAACACCAACTAGAACATCCATGACAAAATGGATAATATTCAGAATGGTATACACCAGCGTCATACCAAGTTGAGAAACTTATGAGGCTGAACGGTAACGATAGTAAGCTGCACAGGCCCCTTCGGAAGAGACCATCGGAGCACCGAGGGGATGCTCTGGGCAGCACTTGGTCCCAAAGGCAGAGCACTCATGGGGCTTTTTGAAACCTTGTAGGATGAGACCGCTGATGCAGGTATTTTCAGAGGGAGAGGGGGAGAGGGGGAGAGGGGGGATGGTCAATCGGTCGGCAAACCGCAATTGAGCATCCAGGTAATCGTAAGATTTACGTAATCCCAAGCCACTTTGATCAAGACTGCCCAGACCGCGCCAAACCCGATAAACTACTTGAAACACCTGGTCCATGAGCTGTTGTGCAGGTTGATTACCCTGGATTTGAACAGACCGGGTATATTGATTCTCAACCTGCGCATTACCAGCTTCTAGCTGCTTTAGGCAGAGATAAATCCCCTGCAAAATATCGACGGGTTCAAAGCCAGTTACCACAATGGGGACGTGGTACTTTGCTGCAATCTCGTGATATGCCCCATAGCCTGTTACCGTACACACATGACCTGCTGCTAAAAACCCCTGTACCTGACAATCTGGTGATGACAAAATCGCCTCCATAGCCGGAGGAACGAGCACATGGGCTATCAACACTGAAAAATTCTCAACCTGTTGCTGATGCGCCTGGTAGACTGCCATGGCCGTTGCTGGAGCCGTAGTCTCAAAGCCAACGGCAAAAAACACCACCTGTCGGTCTGGATGCTTACGGGCTAGTGCTAACGCATCCATCGGGGAATATACCATGCGCACATCCCCACCCTGGGCCTTGACACTTAACAAATCTGTAGAGGTACCGGGGACCCGCAGCATATCACCGTAGGAGCAAAAGATAATCTCGGGCTGAGCAGCCAGTACCAAGGCCTGATCGATAATTGCCATGTCGGTCACACAGACAGGACAGCCAGGACCATGGATTAAGGTGATATCTGGTGGTAACAGCTGATCGAGACCGTATTTGACGATGGTGTGGGTTTGACCACCGCAAATCTCCATCAGGGTCCAGGGTTGGGTAATTAGAGATGCAATGGCATCCCCATAATCCTGTACTATCAAGCCATCTCGATACTCGTCAACATACTTCATCCAGAGACTATCCGATGACACGGGTCTAGAATATTAATCTTTTTAGTCACGGTTCCCACAAATATCAAAGAACCATATGAATCAGGGAGCCAGATGAATGGAGTGTGGCTGAGGTCGATAACTCTGGAGCGATTTAATATACTGAGCCCGCTCAAACGCACTGGGATCGGGGCAATTTATCTGGCTCATGCTACCTTTTAGCTGGCTAAGAGAAGCATACTCATGGTCCTGTAACCACTGACGTAAGGCCTGTTCAACGGTACTAAGGTGATCAATGCCATAACTTAACAACGCACTTACCATCATGGTCACATCGGCCCCTGCCATTAACAGTTTGATGGCATCCTGGGCATGGTGAATGCCGCCTGTTGCGGCAAAATCGATAGGCATAATACCATAGAGAATAGCGATCCATCGCAAGGGTAGACGTAAATCTTGTGAGGTACTCAGCAGAACATGGGGATACACTTCCAGGGTGTCGATATCAATGTCAGGTTGATAGAATCGATTGAATAGAACTAAACCATTTATCCCTGTATGGGAGAGACGATGGGCAAAATTAGCCAGGTTTGTAAAATATGGACTGAGTTTGACCGCAACCGGTAGATCAACACTGTGGGTCACCGAATGCACTATATCTAGATAGGTTTGTTCAACCTGAGAAGACGTTAAGCTTATATCTGTCGGCACAGCATAGAGATTGAGTTCTAAAGCATCGGCACCAGCAGACTCAATTTGTTTAGCATAGTTAGCCCAACCATCATTTGTCGTACCGTTCAAGCTGGCAATAATGGGAATATCCACTCGCTGTTTAGCCGCCTGAATATGCTCTAGATAAGCTTCAGCACTGACATGAAACAAAGGCCGCTGGGGAAAGTAGCTAAGCGCCTCTCCATAGCTTTCAGTTCCCTGGGTCAAATAGTAATCTAGTTCGAGGCGATCTCTATGTAACTGTTCTTCAAACAACGAATGAAGAACAATTGCCCCGGCACCCGCGTCTTCCATCTGGCGAAGATTATCCAGATTTTCGGTTAAGGGACCACAGGCACCGACGACCAGAGGAGAACGGAGGGAGAGACCAAGATAAGTGGTAGAAATATCCATAGTATTTATCATTGACTAGGTAACTGAGAAGATATTTTTTGCACATAGCTCAAGCCAGACGTGATCGCTGAAAAATTTAGATAGCAACAGCCATGTACGGCACAAACCATCGGTGTGTGATACTAAACGTTGAGGCCCCACAGCAAATACACAGGCTTAATTACACTGGGATCTTGACTGACCCATAGAGCCCACAGTAGAGCGATTACAGCCAACAGCCACCACTTCAAAGGTTTCCATCCCAAGGAGTTACGACTTACGTGAATGTCAGTCATGGTTTTTCTTCTCCTAACGCAGCTAAATACTGATATAGTTGCCACCGAGTTTGTACATCCTGTTGTGCCTGCTGCAACAGGTCTTTGGCTACCTGAGGCTGGCTATGCACCAACATCTTGAACCGATTTTCAGCATACATGGACTGTTCTAACGGTAGCTTCGGCGCACGACTATCTACGATTAGGGGCTTTTCGCCAGATAAACGACGGCGAGGATCGTAGCGGTAGAGCAGCCAGCGACCGGAATCAACAACGGCTTTTTGATGGCTCATGGCAGCGGACATATTAATTCCGTGGGCAATGCAGTGGGCATAGGCAATGATCATAGACGGCCCATCATAGGATTCGGCCTCCAGGAAGGCTTTAAGGGTATGTTCATCACGCGCGCCCATGGCTACACTAGCGACATAAGCATTACCGTAGGTCATAGCCATTAGACCCAGGTCTTTCTTAGGTGTTGTTTTACCACCTGCTGCAAACTTGGCAACAGCGCCTCTAGGGGTAGCTTTAGATTGTTGTCCACCAGTGTTGGAATAGACTTCTGTGTCGAGAACAAGGATATTGACGTTGCGATCGCAACTCAACACATGATCCAACCCACCATAGCCAATATCATAGGCCCAGCCATCCCCCCCTACAATCCAGACACTCTTTTTCACCAGATAGTCTGTCAGGGGCAACAACCGTTGAATTTTATCCTTCAGCTCTATCGAAATCTCCTGTACTATCAATTTCTCCAACAAGCCTTTAAGCTGAGCTACACGCTCTCGTTGCTCGACAATATCAGCCTCATCTGTTTGCTGGGCTTGCAGAATTTGTTTGGCCAATTGCTCCAGATGAGAAAAGCCAACTTCCACAACCATCTCTGCATCGACCTGCTGTAATAGTTCAGCTGCGTAGGTAGTCTGTTTATCAATGGACACCCGGAATCCTAAGCCAAATTCAGCATTGTCTTCAAACAATGAATTTGACCAAGCTGGCCCCCGTCCATCTGCATTATGGCTCCAGGGAGTAGTGGGCAGATTGCCTCCATAAATAGAGGAACAGCCAGTGGCATTGGCCACCAGTAAGCGGTCGCCAAAGAGCTGAGTTAACAACTTCAGATAGGGTGTTTCACCACAACCCGCACAGGCTCCAGAAAACTCAAACAAGGGCTGCTGCATTTGCTGCTGACTGATCTTGTGCAGATTCAGCTGCTGCCGATCCGGGTTCGGTAGATTCTTAAAGAACTCCCAGTTAGGTTTCTCCTGCTGCCGTAGATCAACAATATTTCGACCATTTCCATTGACTGATGCTTCTTGGTAGACGGGGGTCATATTGATCGCTTTAAGTCGAGGAATTGACTTATTTTTAGCCGGGCACACATCGACACAGATACCGCACCCCGTACAGTCTTCCGCCGCCACCTGGAGGATAAATTCTTGCCCCGACCACTCGCGAGCGGTGGCATGCTTAAAGGTTTTCGGGACTCCATCCCATGCCTCTGGTTTATAAACCTTGCTACGGATGACGCCATGGGGACAAGCCATCACACATTTGCCACACTGGACACAGATATCTGGATCCCAGACAGGAATTGTCTGGGCAATATTGCGTTTCTCCCATTGAGCAGTGCCCGTTGGATAGGTACCATCACAGGGTAAGGCACTGACAGGAAGGGTATCTCCCTGGCGTTGCATCATTTTACCGAGAAC
Source organism: Adonisia turfae CCMR0081 (assembly GCF_011009555.1). Taxonomy (GTDB): domain Bacteria; phylum Cyanobacteriota; class Cyanobacteriia; order Phormidesmidales; family Phormidesmidaceae; genus Leptothoe; species Leptothoe turfae. The sequence continues at coordinate 1,422,565 of NZ_QXHD01000004.1, forward strand.
GTTTTTTACAAAGGCAGGTGCTGCCTCTGCCACAGAAGACTTTAAAGGAGGAATCTTGCCAACTTGTATTTCTGCTGGTAAAGGAATCTTATACAAATATTGCAGCGTTTGATCCACGGCCTCCAGGTTCATCAATACGACTTTTTCACCTTTTTTGCCATAGGTTTTCGCAATAGAGGTCCGAATAGCATCCAGTGCCTCTGGGGTTGGCAAAATCTTAGATAGGGCAAAGAAGCAGGTTTGCATCACCGTATTGATCCGGCCTCCCAACCCAACGGATCGAGCGACTTCATAGGCATTAATGACATAGACCTCAAGGTGTTTTTGAAGAATCTGGGTCTGAATCCGTTCGGGTAGCTTATCCCACACCTGATCTAGGACATACGGCGAATTTAACAACAACGTAGCCCCTGACATAGCAGGCCCTAAAATATCCAGCTGATCTAAGAGCATCCATTGGTGACAGGCAATAAAATTAGCCTGGTTAATTAGATAAGGGGCATGGATAGCATCAGGACCGAAGCGCAGGTGAGAGATGGTGACCGAACCCGACTTTTTCGAATCGTAGACAAAGTAGCCTTGGGCATGATGATCAGTGGTCTCACCAATAATCTTGATAGTATTTTTATTAGCACCCACCGTCCCATCTGAACCTAGACCGTAGAAAACTGCACGGATAGTCTGCTCTGGCTCGATGGAAAATGTGGCATCATAGGCCCAACTGGTATGGGTCACATCATCGTCAATGCCGATGGTAAAGTGATTTTGGGGCTCTTTCTGACTATGTTGAAACCCATCCAGTAAAAGATGATCAAAAACAGCTTTGACCATTGCTGGGGTAAATTCTTTTGACGAGAGTCCATACCGTCCCCCCACAATCATCGGCAACTGATGGTCTACTGTGGTGAAATGTGATTCTATCAGGGCTGAGAGAACGTCTAAATAGAGAGGTTCACCCGCTCCCCCTGGCTCCTTAGTGCGATCTAAGACAGCAATCGCCTTGACGGTTTTGGGAAGAACTGCCGCAAATCGTTGGACATCAAAGGGACGATAGAGTCGGACTTTAACCACACCGACATTTTCTCCCATCTCATTAAGGGCGTCCACAGTCGCCTGAGCTGTTTCACAGCCAGATCCCATTAACACCATCACTCTTTCTGCATTAGGATCACCATAATATTGGAATGGCTGATACTGTCGCCCCGTGAGTTGGGCAAATCTATCCATTGCCTGTTCGACAATATCCACACAGCCAGGATAGTAAAGGTTTACGGCTTCCCGTGCCTGGAAGAACACATCAGGATTCTGGGCCGTACCTCGCATCACCGGATGGTCAGGACTCAGAGCCCGTTGACGGTGTTGAGTAATTGGCTCATTATCGATCAGAGAACGTAAACTCTCCTGGGAAAGAAGATCTATCTTTTGAATCTCGTGGGAGGTGCGAAACCCATCAAAAAAGTGGATAAAGGGAATACGACTGGCGAAGGAGGCCATTGTTGCGATCGCAGCCATATCCTGTGCCTCTTGCACCGACGCAGAACACAGCATGCCAAACCCAGTACTGCGAGCCGCCATCACATCACTATGGTCCCCAAAAATGGACAGGGCCTGAGCCGCTACCGACCGCGCTGCGACATGAATAACACAGGGCGTCAGTTCACCCGCAATCTTGTAGAGATTTGGCAGCATTAACAGCAATCCCTGGGAAGCCGTAAACGTAGTTGTTAACGCCCCTGTCTGCAATGAACCATGCACCGCCCCTGCTACACCGCCTTCACTTTGCATTTCCACAATGGCAGGCACCGTTCCCCAAAGATTAGGCTTGTTGCTAGCTGCCCAGACATCCGCCCATTCACCCATAGGTGATGCCGGGGTGATTGGGTAAATTGCAATCACTTCATTGAGGGCATAGGCCACCCGTGCGACGGCTTCGTTGCCATCTAAGGTGGCAAACCGAGGTTGAACAGGTACAGAGGTTTGCATCATGGTTTCTCAACGCTGTGTTGGCGGCCTCACCAGGACATGAATACCGTATCTACAGTATTTAGATTAAGAAAATAGTTTGAGGAACTTGTGAAGACCAATCATTTTTATTTTTCGGTAAAAATTATGCCACAAGCGTCATCCCATTGGGCTCAATTGTTATCGTAAGTGTCAATCAAACCAGACACTTTGGGGCCATCAACAGATGGAGAAAGCAAACATTGAGACAGTTAAGCGAGAGTTTGCTAAGGCAGGCAAAACTGTATAGTCATCTGCATTAGGCGCTTACGCTGACATAATTACCCCATTTCCCGTTACGGGCTGGTGACGGTGACCATTATTTGCCGAGTCTAGAGAGTTGGAGATCAGGGCATGTTGGAGGATTTGTTGGATGCGATCGCACCCAACAAACTCCATCTCCTGCTTAACATGGTCTGGCACATCCATCAGATCTTTTTCATTTTGCCGTGGCAACAGTACTCGACGAATACCCACCCGGTGGGCCGCCAATACCTTCTCTCGAATACCGCCAACGGGTAGCACATCACCACTTAGATCAATCTCCCCAGTCATGGCCATATCCGTACGAACCGGTTGATTTAGCAGTAGCGAGGCAATTGCCGTCAGCATCGTTACCCCTGCAGAGGGACCATCTTTGGGAATCGCCCCTGCCGGCACATGTAAATGTAATCCATTACTCTTTAGCTGAGATAGCTCAATGCCCAACTCCTTCGCATGGGCCCAAATATAGGAGCGAGCGATCTGCACAGACTCTTCCATCACATCGCCTAACTGTCCGGTTAAGGTGACTTCCCTCAGCTCAGGCAATAACACCGCCTCGACAAAAAGGACATCACCGCCCGCCAGGGTCCAGGCCAACCCTGTTGCCACCCCTGGCTGCGGTCGTTGTCGTCGATTATCCCGTAGATAGCGCGGCGGACCTAATAAGGTCTCCAACTGTTCAGGGTGGATATTGACAGACGTAGCTGCTCCAGTCGCATACTTCACTGCTATTTTGCGACAAAGGCTGCCCAGTTGCTGCTCCAGACGACGAACACCGGCTTCGCGGGTGTAGTCGTCGATGATCTGGCGTAGGGCTACCTCCGGTAAAATAATCGCATCTTTGGGCAACCCAGCTTTTTCTAGCTGTCGTGGTAGTAAGTAGGTTTGTGCAATCGCCAGCTTATCGCGATCGGAATAACCTGAGAGCTCTACAAGCTCCAACCGATCTAGCAAGGGTGGAGACACCTTTGAGAGATCGTTGGCCGTGGCAATAAAAATCACCTGGGACAGATCAAAGTCCACATCCAAGTACAAGTCATGGAAGCAATAGTTTTGCTGTGGATCCAAAATTTCCAACAATACCGACGCCGGATCGCCCCGGTAATCCATACCCACCTTATCCAGCTCATCTAGCATAATCACCGGGTTCTTCACACCAGCCCGATGGATTGCCTGAATAATCCGTCCCGGCATCGCCCCGATATAGGTACGACGGTGCCCCCGCAATTCTGCCTCATCTCGTAGACCACCTAGACTAATACGTTCAAAAGGACGCCCCAATGCCCGAGCAATTGATCGTCCCAGGCTAGTTTTACCCACACCTGGCGGCCCAACAAAACAAACAACCGTACCAACAGCGTAACGCTCCGCCTGCTCTCTCATCGACCCATCAGTATCAGAGGGCTGCTGCCGATGTTTGAGTTTGAAGGTGGCTAAATGCTCAATAATTCGTTCTTTTACCTTCTCTAGACCATAATGGTCTGCATCTAGAACAGTATGAGCATTTTGCAAATCTAAATTATCTTCGACGGTCTTCTGCCAGGGCATTTCTAGCAACCAATCCAGATAGGTGCGAATAACCCCACCCTCCGCAGAACTACTACCGATCCGTTCGAGGCGCGCCAGCTCTCGCTTGATTTGTTTTTCAGCCACTGCTGGTAAGGCTATCGCGTCAAGAGTTTTACGTAGTTCAGCAATTTCTTCCTGATCGGGGTTACCCTGTCCCAACTCCTCTTGAATTTTCTTTAATTGCTGCCGCAGGAAAAACTCTCGCTGCTGCTCATCAATTTCCTTTTTGGTTTCCCCCAAAATTTGACTACGGAGCCGTTGTTCCTCGACATGTTTTTGTAAGTTACCTAACACCTGCCTTAATAGCGTCTCTAAGTCATTTTCAGCCAATGCTGACTGGGTTTCAGCCACATCTTGCTGCATTAGGATAACTGATTGATAAGCAATTTGGGCCGCATCGTCATTACGGCTCAAAACAGCTAACAATTCGTCAGGAAAATTAGGATTAAGAGATGCGGCCTCTTCCCAAAGAGACTTGATGGCATCAACTAAGGCATTGATCTTTGTAACCTCTCCCCCATCGGCTACAGCAGCTTCTACGGTCAACGCAGGTAGCCTGCAAAACTCTACTTCAAATCCTTGCTTGGTTACGTGTAATTTCTCTAGCTGTATACGCTCTAACCCCTCAATCAGCAACTGAATAGGACCAATGGGCAGCCGTGCCATTCGCCGCACCACACCGAGGGTAGCAACAGAATATAGATCCGATATTTTTTTTGCTTCTGCCTCTGCATCACGAGCCTTAGCTAATCTCTCTAGACACTCTGGACGCATCGCTGCAATCACCATCTGCTTGCTCTCTGTAGCTACCGCTGTTTCTACAGAGGCAATAGAATGGGGGCGTCCTGCCACTATTGGCAGAGTAATACTGGGCAATAGCACAGTATCCCGCACTGGCAGTAGAAAACCAGATTCGAATTGAGTCAATTTTTGAGCGGAATGGGGTAGCCACAGCATGGTTATTATCTCCCCCTATTGTGATGGATAATTGCTCGACAACATAGAAACTTTTTTTCGTTTGGGAGCAACTGTTTTTTGTTATCAGGTGTTATAGAATCAATCTCTATCAGCTCTGCCAATGGAGATTGTAATTGCCTTTGGTCCATCTCTAGTATAAAGCGAATGGGATGACGATCTTGTGAGTTAAACCGTACTTACCAACCACTGATTGTGGTGAGATATGTAACGGTTTATTGCATTTACCAACTGATCAGGATATTGAGAACCAACCCTCTCCAACCTAGGCTGCTAAACCGCTGAACGTCTTGATAGTTCATGAGATGACTCCTTCACAATCGCCTTGTCTAGTTCCCAAAAGAGGAGTTCTCTAATTACATCGCTCACCGGTATAGGCAGATGGTCAACCATCAACTCTACCCTGAATAATAGAGATACAGCTCACCAGGCAGTACAAGGTCAAGAAAATCACCGTATAGGATAATATCCCCAAAGATAAGCAACCACCTTTGCCAAAATCTGTAGCCAATCATGGCCTCCCCTCAGAAACTCACCCTCCTATAGATAGAATCTCATCTTAAGCGTAGGTAATGAAAATCAGGAATTCATGAGTATATCCTGCCGGTTTCCCATATTCGCCACCTCATAAAGTTCTCACGTTTCATGTCTACCCTATAGACGTACTTAGTGACAGAAAGTCAATTCGTATCAGATAACCCCAGTGGCCCTGCTCAAGCCAGCAGCAATAGAAGAGAAGGAATTACCATAATGACCCAAATACCCAGTGTACAAATTTTTAAAAATATTCCTGAAGAAATAAGCGGCGTAAGCCTCAGACGAGATCCATCAACAGGAACCCATATTGCAGTGATACGATTTAAAACTTTAGCGTCTATAGAACATTTCTTGAGCTTTAGAAAAAGTTCAAGAAATGCGTTACACCTGATCGACACTGAGGGCGAAATCTTAATAATGCCCTCTGGTGTCAAGATGTTCTATGGAGACATAGATGGAGAAGAGCTCACAGGCGTTGAATGCAAACTTGAGATCGATCGAGACGATCATTGGGAACGGTTCATGCGATTTATGCATCGCTATGCAGAAGCCAATGGGTTAGCCTATGGAGAATCTGAATCAACCTAGATATCGCGTAGACAATTAGATAGATTGAAATCCCATCATTCGATAAGTTTCGATAAGTTTTGCGTCCTGCTCTCCGCACCACAGCTAAGCATATGTTCTACAGTAAGTAATATGCATGCCAGGGGGCAACTGCCCATGGTCAGCCCACGAAACAACATCATATTGCTGAGATAGAATATGATGCACGACGCTAATGCGGAGAGCAACCAAGCCAAACTCTGCCACCATAGGACGCAACATCAATGGCTGTGGTGGAAACAGCAGTCTCGGTATCACTACAATCAACAAACCCAGCAGCAATGCTAGATCTATCAGGGGTTCTCGTGGCTGCCCATGGGGTCTCACCAGCACTCTCGTCTTGACGTGAGGCTCGTGGTGAGGCCTATGGCCAAATCGCAGGTCCCACAAGTACCTGTGAGGGCCTACCAGGACTTTCGTCTTAAAGTGGGGGGCATTATCTTTTCCGATAGAGTAGTGTCATCTTTCCTGAGAATCTTAATCAAAAGAACAATGTCTAGGTCTGAGTTACCTCATTGGTACCTCACTGGTACATCTAAAGTACAAAGAAATTATGGGGAACCTATGAGTCCCTGTAAGATAGGGCGACTCCCATGACAGAACCCGCAACTGATATGATCATCATTGGGGCTGGCATTGCCGGATTAGCAGCTAGTTGCTACGCCCAGATGACTGGTTATCGCACCCAACTCTTTGAGCTACACAACCAGTCTGGCGGTTTCTGTAATTGTTTATAGCGCCCTATCGGCTAGAAAATCATTTAGTTGCTCTTATTTCACACTGCCATTAAGCTGAGCAGTCTTTCAAGTCTCCCCGTTGGGTCACCGCCATCCAAACCCTACAAGATGATTCACCTTGCATCAAAGCTCAGTCCTATTTTGCTTGATCATTCACATCTGCTGATTCTTGTCGTTCAATAACAATCGTCAGGTGAGCTACCATAGCACCAATGATTCCCACAGCTGCAATCACAGGAAAAAAGGCAGCACTAATAACACCACCAAGGACTCCCACAGTCATGGGAATCTCAATCAGAGTATAACCTTCTTCATTTTTGATAATAATGCGGCGAATATTACCTTGGTGAATCAGTTCTTTCACCTTGGCAACAAGGGCATCACCAGAAATTTTAAGCTCTTCTACAACCACCCTCTCGGCAGACTTGCCTTCTGACTCAGTAACAGTGCCCCCTTCAGAATTGGAAACATCAGATGCCGAAACATCCAACGTTTGAGTCACTTTTCCAGGATGAGTATTCATAACAAAGTCTTTTGACAGCTTACATTTATAAGCTAAACAAGATTTATGAGGAAGTTGTGAAGAACCTCAAGTCAATCAACCTGAGGTCAAGTAATCTGAATAATGCATATAAAACAGGGATTCACCCAAACAGAAATTTTTATCCAAAAGGTGTTTATTTTTCTTAAAGATTGAAAAACAAACACCTCAAAGTCTTATGATGTAGTTAAATCAGCTTCAAAGGGCTAAAAAGACAAAGGAGGGTATCTCCCCAAAAAGGGATAACTGGAAAAGGATATCTCTAAGCAAAACGGTTTTACTCTTCTGCTTCTTCTTGTAAATCAAAGCTGACCGTAGCCTGTAAGGAGACCAATCCTATATGCGATGGGTTATTCAAGGTAAAGATCTTAAAGTCACAGATGCCATAAATGACTATGTCCGTCAAAAAATTGGTAAAGCACTAGCACGTCATGAAGATATTGCAACCAAAGTTGACGTTAAGCTATCCGCCCCTCTTCAAATCAAAAAGCCATCCCAACAACGTGCTGAGGTGACGGTACATGCAAGTGGCACAGTTATTAGAGCTGCTGAAAAACATGAAAACCTCTATGCCAGCATTGACTTAGTAACCGATAAGCTGATTCGTCAACTACAGAAATATAAAACCAAAAAACAACGTCGAGCCCAGCCTCGGGAATCCCTTAGCAATGATCTAAATCAGTCACTTGAAACAACTGCTTTGGAATCGTCAGATCGCTCTCCAGAACTACCGCCTAAAGTAGTGCGCAACAAGTTTTTTATGATGCCTCCTATATCTGTCGAAGAGGCTCTGGATAATCTCCAACTCGTGGATCATGATTTCTATATGTTTCGCAATGCCCAGACTGATGAAATCAATGTTATCTATGAGCGGAACCATGGCGGCTATGGCGTCATTCAACCGCGCGAGCAGTCTGATAGTTAGCGAAGTGATATAGGTTGGGGCATAGGCGTTTTTATCGTTAACGCCTATGCCCATAAGTTTATACCTCATGGGAAAGACCAACAATATCATCAGACGATAGAGTCAGAACTACTGCCCATAGGAGCCGAAGTGTCAATGTATTCATGGTAACCTCTTTATCTCCCCATGCATGGGTAACCGCACTGCATTAGCGAGGGGAGTAATTGTCATATACCCACCTCAACCTTAACCACTACACCAGGCCTCATACTCTCTATCCTTAAATGCCTCTGGATACTCTTCATCGTAATATTGCTCAGAGGCCGTCTTGTCAATGGATTCAGCTCGTTGACGTGCAGCTTCTGCTTGTAATGCATCGACCGCTAACCAAGCATTGAGGCAGGCCTTTGACGCTGGACCGTTCTCTCGGCAAACATGACGTGCTTTCTCTGAGAGATCACAAATTTGATCCGCAAGCAGGGTTTCCTGAGGTTGTTCAATTGCGTTACTACGTTCCAAAATATCGGTAACAGACACAATTCCCAATAGTTCCGATTGAATGACGGGGGCACTGTGTAGATTCGCCTGGGTCAATAACCGGGCTGCATATTCCACACCTAAATCAGGATTTAAGACGATACAGGGTTTTGTCATCAGTTCATAGACTCTTATCCACCTAGCATCTCGGCCAAACGCGATCACTCTGCCAACAATATCTTCAACCGTGATTACACCATAGGCATCTAGTGCATGGCTGCGTTCCACAATTAACGCCTGAACCCCACGCTGACTCATCAGCTTAGCGGCTTCTGCTATGGTTGCAGAGTTACGAATAGTAACCACTTCGCGGGTCATAATATCGGCTACTCGCATCATTATAGATACCTCTACTAATTTACTGGCCAATCACATAGCTGTACGGGCGATGTCATCCGCGGACTATCATACAGGTACATGGATTGCATATTCAGTTTTGCGGTGTGAAAGATAATCCACTTCACCTGTTCTTCTCCCACACCCTCGCTATGGACTAACTCAGCCTGACTTAAGGATAAAAGCCCCTCTGGAGAGTCCCAAGTGAACTCTTCCTGAGAGATCTCTGGCCAGGGATTTCCTGTCCAACTAATCACTAGACCTTTACCCTGGAACCAGTCATCAATAACTGAGCCACGTAAACAGACAAACGCACTGCTGTGGGGATAACCATAGTAGCCATCAACAATTGTGCCCTGTTTATCAATATTTAGACAGGTTCCTGAACCATCACGCCAATCTTCAGGGGCAGGCTCAGTACAAAGCTGATAGGCCCCATCCGTGAGATTGGCCAATGGAGTTTCCATGGTAGGGGACTGCGACTCAACAGTGACAGGAGTGAGTAAGATAACACCCAATGTTAGAAGCCAGCCAAAGTTAATTAACCTAACTGGGCAACATCTACCAGCCATAGAGATGCCTCCAGCTATTTCTCTAGGTTGATCCTAGACAAAAATCTTGGTGAACTTATGAGGATATTTAATAAACCTTATGCATGTCCAAAATGGTTGTCTTGGCCATGTTTAGAATTCTATACTAGGAGAGTCAACCATATGCCCACACCATCTTTGCGGTTGTGAAGGAGACTTTTTATGGGCATGACTCTGTCCCGTACTAAAGTGACCTCCATGCCTATCTGCCCCAGCTAAAGAAAGTTCTAAACAGTGATTCCCTGATCTTTCCCTCGGGCGAGGCTTTACCCCTTTGTTGGTTTGATTCGGCATATCGTCAACATATGTCCATCCCTGATATAGCAGTACATACTTGATTAATCCGAGTTGGCACTGGCTGCAATCTGTTGAAGATAGGTCAGGGTTTGTTCTGCTTCTTCTAAATCAAGTTTGCTAATGGCAAATCCTACATGGACCACTACGTAGTCACCGGCCTGGGCTTCAGGTACATAGGCCAAGCTAACTTCTTTGACTACGCCTCCAAAACTAACTCGGCCCATGCGAGATAGATCCTCCCCTTTAATACTGATGATTTTTCCGGGTACGGCCAGACACATCGTTGTTCTCCTAAGGGTTAGACAGACATAGACAGATGACGTAATGCACCGATTATCTGCCCAACGGCAATCCCACCATCATTGGGCGGCACACGCTGATGCCAGTGGGGGGTGAATCCTGTAATTTGTAAATGTTGAATGGTCTGCTCACTGAGAAGTTTGTTTTGAAAGCAACCGCCGGTCAATATGATATTGGAGTTGTTGATGAGTTTTGCGATCGCAGTCACAATTTCCACCAACGTGCGGTGAAACTTGGCAGCCACCACCGTTGTCGCCACCCCCTGACCCTGATCATGAATGATTTTTCGCACCATCGGTCGCCAGTCAATAATGTAGGGTACAGTACTTGAAATTATAAAAGGATAGCCTCGCTGAACCATTGTTTCAGCGGCGGCAAACTCCAGGGCCAACGCCGCCTGGCCTTCAAAACTAACAACTCGATGTAAATTAAGCAGTGCCGCCACGCCATCAAAGAGTCGCCCCATGCTGGAGGCCATAGGCGTATTAATTTTGTTAGTCAGCATTTGCTGTAGAACAGTCCGTTGAGATGCTGAGAATTCTTGTACGGGAACTAAGTCATCGCGCTCAAATGCCACGTCGCCATAACAGCCATAAAGCAGACCCAAAGCAGACCTTCGAGGTTCTCGGCTACACAATTCCCCCCCAGGTAGAGGAAAGGGTAACAAATGGGCAACTCGTTCAAAACCAGACGTCGTAATCTGGAGAAATTCTCCTCCCCAAACAGTTTGATCAGGACCATACCCCATACCATCCCAGGCAACGCCCAGGATCGGCGCACCTAGGGAATGCTCAGCCATACCCGCGAGAACATGGGCATAGTGATGCTGTACCGAGATCACGGGCACAGCCCATTGCTCAGCCAAAGTATGGGCCAGTCGCGTAGAGCCATAGTCCGGATGAAGATCACAGGCAATGGCCGTCGGCTGACAGGTATAGAGAGAAAGTATGTCAGTCACGGTGTGTTTCAACCGTTCCAGGGTTCGTGGGGCATCCAAATCACCAATATACTGACTCAGCACAATGTGATCGCCTGAAAACAGAGCAATTGCGTTTTTGAGGTGAGCACCCAAGGCTAAAATACGCGTGTCAGAAGCCACTAGACCAGACAGCGAAATCACCTGGGGTGCATAGCCTCGACCATGACGTAACACCTGGCATTTGTCGTGGATAAGTTGAACAACAGAGTCATCAACCGGACGTTGGATGGGACGATTGTGGACCAAGAAACCATCTGCCACGGGAGCTAGTCGCTGACAGGCATCTTGTTTAGCAATACAAATAGGCTCCCCGGAAAGATTTCCACTAGTGGCAACAACAGGAGAGGTCAACGTCTGAAGGAGAAGATGATGCAGCGGTGTGGTCGGCAGCATGACCCCCAGACGATCCATCTTGGGTGCAATATTGTTGGCTAGGGAAGAACTCCCTAACCGTTTTGGCAAAAGCACAATTGGAGCCTGGGCTGAGGACAACAATTTAGCAGCGTCTGCGGAGACCTTACAGTCCTGGTGAACCTGTTCTAAGGTAGGGTACATCAGGGCTAGCGGTTTATCAGGCCGTTCTTTACGCTGTCTGAGACGGTCCACAGCACTATGGTTTTGGGCATCCACTAGTAATTGGAATCCACCCAACCCTTTCAGCGCAACAATGTCACCCCGACGTAGCATGGCGATAGCCAAGTGTAGCGGGTTGCCAGACTGCTGTGGTCCTTTTTGTTGTTCTTTTATCCAAAACTCTAGATGCGGACCACAAACAGCACAGGCATTGGGCTGAGCGTGAAAACGGCGATTGTCAGGCTGGGTGTATTCAGCCTGACAATCTGCACACATGGTAAAGTTCGCCATCGTTGTGTGGCAGCGGTCATAGGGCAATATCCGGATAATGCTAAACCGAGGACCACAGTGGGTACAGTTGGTAAACGAATAGTGATGGCGACGATTATCAGGGGAAAGAATATCTTGCAAACACTCAGCACATGTGGCCAGGTCTGGCAAAATTTGGGTCTCAGTAGCCTTGCCCACAGCCTCAGAAGGCCAGATGTGAAACCCTATTACCCCCTGCGCTGGTAGGTCCTGTTGCTCGAGTGCTCGAATCACTACATGGGGGGGCACGTCCTGTTGTAGCTTTTGAAAAAAAATCTGTAACGTCTGTTCAGGCCCCTCTATTTCAATCACGACGCCCTGGGAAGTATTTTTCACACCACCCGCCAGACCTAATTCTGTTGCCAGCTGATACACAAATGGTCGAAAGCCCACTCCCTGCACAGTCCCTCGCACAGTCAGGTGACTTCGACAAAGGGAAGGAGTTACCGGCATCATGACTGTTCCAACTTCATGTTTTCTATAGCTTATAGCCAATTTGTCGTAGAAATTGTTGGCGCTCAGCCACATCCTGCGATTCCTCTACTCCCTTGGGAGCAAAACCATCAATAACGCCCAAAATGCCACGTCCCTGGTCGCTGGTGGCGATCACCACCTGGACCGGATTGGCCGTAGCACAGTAAATGCGACAAACCTCTGGACACTGTTTAACAGCGTTCAGCACATTGACCGGAAATCCTTGCTGCATAACAATCACAAAACTGTGACCTGCACCCATCGCTTTAGCATTTTCAACTGCCACTGTCTGTAGCGACTCACTATTCCCAGCCGCGCGAATCAAACAGGGGCCAGACGCTTCGCAAAACGCTAGACCAAACTTGATCTGGGCAGAGGCATTGACCATGACTTCATAGAGATCTTCTACGGTTTTGATAAAATGGCTCTGCCCCAAAATCAAATTGCTATCGCTGGGCAAGTTTAAATCAACAAGTGTTAGTTCCATTGATAATTCCAAAGAGTGATGTATTTAGGGGGCGGATGAAAATGCAGTCCCGGCTAAAGGTGATAGCAGAAATCTCACTTAACATGCATTCACAACAGGGTTTACCTTGTCATGGCATTGAAAGATGGCCTGTCCTAAGTAAGCATAAAAACTAGCTAACCCTTCACCAGTGGTAGCAGAAAGTTCAAATACTAAAGCTTGGGGAATAATCAGATGTAGATGGTGTAGTGCCTCATCACGATTAAAGCCTACAACTTTAGCTAGATCAATCTTGCTGATGATAACAGCGTGAGCGGACTTAAAAAGGGCGGGATATTTCAGTGGTTTATCTTCTCCCTCAGTCACAGACATCAACACCAGGCGCAGGTCTTCTCCTAAGTCATAGGCAGCAGGGCAAACCAGGTTACCTACATTTTCAATGATGAGTAAATTTAGGTCATCCAAACCCAGTTGTCGTGCGGCCCGACCAACACCTTCTGCTTCTAGATGGCAGAGATTTCCTGTGTTAATCTGTATAACTTTCTGACTGGTTTGACGCAGCCTTTTGGCATCACGATCAGTAGCCAGGTCACCGACAATCACACCTGGTTTCACCTTTCCATGTAGGCGGTCTAATGGATCAGCTCCCGCAATTAAGTCACGGTCGTTGAGGATACGCTGAATCAGCGTTGTCTTACCCGCCCCTGGAGACGACAACATATTGATCACCAGAAGATGCTGCCAAAATGCCCGATTATGCTCGGCATAATGATCGTTCTTCTCTAATACATTCTGATGTAACGACAAAATCTGCCGGTCATGCTGACAACCACAATGTCCACACATATAAATGCACCTCCTTATGAAATTTCTAAGGACGTGAGTGCTAAGGTTTTACCTTGACGAATGTCCGTACTCAATTGATGACAGCGTGGACATGTATACACCCAGTCTGAGGGCTGAAATAGCTGTTGGCATGATGAGCAATAGCACTTCACGGGTATTGGTATAAGCTCTAGCTCGGCCTTTTCTGCCAGGGTACCGCCACTGACCACGTCAAATGCAAATGCCAGAGCATCTGGATCCACCCCTGACAATTCTCCTACCTGGAGTTGGATACGATGAATCTGTCGAGCACCCTGATCTTGCGCATGGTCTAAGGCCACAGATAAAGCAGCCTGTATCAGGCCAATTTCATGCATGGGGCTGGTTGTCGATAGGTGACTAAGAATTGCTCAATTGACCTCAAGGCGCGATCGCAACCTTGATGGGCTTTGGATGAAAGCTGACGTCCTAAACCACAGGATTCAATGGGAATTTGCAATAGCCAGGCCTGGGGATGATGGTTGTACAGCCGCTGGGTGAGATTGAGTAACGCCAGCGGATCATAGCTGTGGGCTGCAAACGCCATGGACTCAGGTTGCTCGTCGTAGGCAACAATGGGATCAATCTGTACCGTTTGAATACCCTGATTACCACAGGCATCCACAAACATCACATAGTTTGTTTTCGCTAATTCAGCGGTCAGTTCTGGTGTCAGTTGTGGCACAGCCAAGGATTTAACAGCCGGTAAGTGCCATTCGGCCACCACCATCGCAACCCAAGGACCAACGGCGTCGTCTCCGCATAGTTCATTACCGTAACCAATGATTAAAAAGTCATATTCAAGCGTTGTTAATTTTTGAGTCGATGGCAGCATAGGACCAGCCTCGTGTGTGCTCTGCTTTTTCTTAAAGCTATTAAAAAGATATGAGGATCTTATGAAGTCTTAACGGTAACATTCAGCCAGCAGCTGCCCCTCTGCACTGATCAACTGGAGCTGCAGCGGCATTTTGCCAAAGGCATGGGTAGAACAGCTCAGGCACGGATCAAACGCACGAATACCCGCCTCTACACGATTTAGCATGGGTTCTGGAATCTGGGGACCGTGAATATAATGACGGGCAATCTGGGCAACCGTACGATTCATGGCCAAATTGTTCTGTCCCGTAGCAATAACTAGGTTGACGTAAGTTAATAAACCCGTGTCATCAATTTTATAATGATGAAACAAAGTACCCCGTGGAGCTTCCCCGACGCCGATAGCTTCATGTTGATTGACATCGGCTCTGGCTCTGAGATGATGGCTCTGTAGGTCTGGATCGTCCAGGGCAAGCTCAATTCGTTCAATACAGGTGAGAATCTCAATCAGTCGCGCATAGTGATAGAAAAAAGAACTGTTACCCATATCGTACTGCCGGAAACGTTGCAGCTCAATTTCGGCCAGGGGCGTGCCGATGCGATCGCAAATATTCAACCTGGCCAGCGGCCCTACCCGATACAGGCCATTTTCTAAGCGACAATGTTGCGTCTGATCAGGATATCCCAAAGGTTTATAGTAAGGTGACTTTAAATAGGAATCTGGCTGCACCGCCTCACCGATGAAATCTCTGTAATTACTGGGATCTAGCTGATCCCCAAGAATGTTGCCACCGCTATCGACCACTCGCAAACAGCCATCATAGTGCTCCCAGGTACCATCAGCACCAACTAAGCCCATAAACAAACTGGGAAAATTACCAAAGATATGAACCTCTTCTTGAAAGTCTTCCAGTAGTTTCTTAAATAGGGTGAGCGTTTCTAAGATCGTCTTTTTAGCCTCAGATAACTGCTGACAAATTTGCTGCCGCCCAACCCGTGACAGACTGCTCCTAACACCTCCTGGGACAGCCCAAGCTGGATGAATCTTGCGTCCCCCCAGTTGTTCAATCACGGTTTGACCAAACTGACGTAGCCGCACTCCCCCCCGAGCTAGTGCAGGCTCAGTTGCCATGACCCCAAATACATTACGTTGAGCCGGATCACTCTCCCAGCCCAACAAGAGATCCGGACTGCTCAAGTGAAAAAAACTCAGAGCATGGGACTGAATAATCTGTCCCAAATTCATTAATCGCCGTAACTTCTCTGCCGCTGGGGGGACTTGTACTGCCAGTAGACGATCACCAGATTTAGCCGATGCTAACAAATGACTGACAGGACAAATGCCACAAATACGAGCCGTAATTCCTGGCATTTCCCAAAAAGGGCGACCCTCACAAAACTTCTCAAATCCACGAAACTCAGTTACATGAAATCGAGCATCTGCAACCTCTCCCTGATCATCCAGATAAATCGAGATCTTGGCATGCCCTTCAATCCGAGTAACCGGGTTAATGACAATTCGTTTGCTCACCGCACCGATAGTTCCTCAGGCTAACTACGAAATGACCGTCCACTCACGTCAACCGTTTGGATATACAGGCGTTCCAGGCAAAGTCTCTCCAGTATTTGCTTGAATTTCCTCCAGCACCTGCCAGGCAATATCACATTCTTGCTGGATCTGCGCATCTTGATCATCAATGACACGAGCATGCTGAAGAGCTTCATTGACACGTCGGGATAGATCATCCTTGGATAAGGCTCCTGGATTACCTTTCATTAAAATATCCGTCATTGAAACAATCCCTAAGAGCTGTTCATTTTCAATCACAGGAGCCCGATGAATCCCGGACTCGGAGAAAATTTTGGCAGCTTCTTGCAATGTTGCCTCCATCGGCATACAAATACAGGGCCGTCGCATGATTTGGTCAACACGAACAAAATGAGGTGATCGCCCCTTAGCAATTACGTTATAAACAATATCTCGTTCCGTCAAAATGCCATAGGGACCTTGCTCATAAAATTCTTCTACGATTAGCGATCGCACTCGCTTAGTCCGCATCAGCCAAATAGCATTTTCTACCGTAGCCGAACTGCGAATGACAACAACCGGCTTGGTCATAATATCTTTAACAAATAACATGATCGCCCTCCCTCAGCGGTGACTCCAATACAAACAGGTGCCCTACCCCTTATTTTTATGTCGAAAGTGTGAGGAACCTGTGAGGAAATCCCCTATTCAGGCATTTATTTCGTAGATGAGTGATGGGGTAATGGGGGGATGATTGAAGGGCAAGCGCTTTACTTCACCTAGCCAAATTTAATCAGTTCAGGACCTACCAAATGCGGTTGTTTCCCCTGTAGCAAATGCCCCAACACAGCTCGAATCCGTTTAGCATCCGGTGGACAGCCAGGTAAATAACAGTCCACCGATACCACCTGGTGAACAGGTATGACCTGGTTTAGTAAGGTGGGAACCAGATCTCCGTGGGGCAATTGAGGTTGAACATCTGCCTCTAGATAAGCGCGGTTGAGAACAGATTCGGCTGACTCCGATGCACCTAGGATGTTGCGGATGGCCGTGACATTGCCAGTGATCGCACAGTCACCAAAGGAGATGAGAAATTTGGTGAGATCGCGAACCTGATGGATCATATCTAGATGGTCTTGGTTTGCGATCGCACCCTCCACCAATACCACATCCACACCGTCAGGATAGGTCTTAACATCCGCTAGGGGGCTGTAGACTAACTCCACCTGACTAGCCAGCTCAAATAGCCACTCGTCCAGGTCGAGAAACGACATATGACAGCCAGAACATCCCCCTAGCCAAACCGTTGCCAGTTTAAGTTTTGCCATGGTCTATAGACTCGCAATATATGTAAAAATTTTGAGGAACTTGGGAAGGCAGTCTGTTTATCTAATCCACTGTTGTTGCTGACGAGCCGTTGTAATAAAGCTAAGCTGTTCTCGATCATGCTGCATTTCCCCAACCGTTGAACCCCGATGAAATAAGGCTCCTGTCGGACAAGCATTCACACACTTACCACAGGAGGTACAGCTACTCGACTCTCCCCAAGGTTGGTTCAAATCGCTAATCACATGGGATGTATGGCCTCGCCCAGCCATATCCCACGTATGGGCCCCTTCCACGTCATCACAAACTCGGATACAGCGCGTACAGAGAACACAGCGATTGTGATCAATCCCAAAACGAGCATGGGAAATATCTACCTTACGGTCTGGAAACTGATAGGTAAGACCAACATGATCGATCCCCATTTCCACCGCTAAATCTTGCAATTCACAATTACCATTGGAGACACAGACCGCACAGACATGATTACCTTCAGCGAGCAGCAATTCCACAATTGTGCGTCGATAATGGTGTAGTCGCTCGGTATGCGTCTGCACCACCATAGCTTCCTGCACTGCTGTCGCACAGGCAGGTAAGAGCTTAGACGCTCCTTTCACTTCCACTAAACACAGGCGACAGGCTCCTACGGTAGATAATCCCTTTAAATAGCAAAGGGTAGGAATTGCGATCGCTGCATTTCTAGCAGCATCTAAGATAGTCTCTCCCCCACGGGCACTAATCAATTGATTATCAATGGTTAGAGTTTTAACAGACATTGGAGATTAGTGTGAAAATAAAGTGCTAGTAAACGTCAAATGGAAACGATATTACTCTTAAGGAGATAAGATGTAGACCCTAGGGACGATACAACTCTGATTCCAGGTTATTTTAAAACGTTGAGAAACTTATGAAGTTTTTTGACCTCAGTGACTATTTTCTCACTCTTATTTCTCTAAGTGTCAATGTGTAAACATCTTAGATAAAACATCAAACTACATAAGATAATAAGGATGTAGGATAAATCGTTCATCTCTTTGATGGTGATTTTTCTGATAGGGAAACACCAACAGGGACGGAAGTAGGGAGTCATCCCGAAGGAACGCGCCTCTCTTCTCTACACAGTCTAAGGAGGCGGCACTATGTTAAAGTATCGTGGTGTTTCTTATAATTACCAGCCTACAGAGTTGGGCACTCGCCCTACAGGTGATGTGGGGAAATATCGTGGCCAGGATATTCAATTTAAAACTGTTGAAAATCCTCCGCCTGCGTATCCCTTTGAGGCTAAGTTGGTTTATCGGGGTGTACCTTACACAGTTGGTGAAACAATGGCTGAATCAACACCCATAACCACTGTTGCTGAAACAGCTCCTGTTGAATGTCTGTCGATTAAGGCTTGGATGCGTAGCCTTGTTATGAAACATCTGCGCAATATTCGTCGGCGTGAACACTCTATGCTGGTTCGAGCTGCTAAAGATATCGGTCTACCGATGGAAAATGCTGCCGAATATGAAAGCCATATTCAAGGGAAAATTCCCCATGATTTTGCTGGTTATGACCGCAGTAAATCGGCCATGAGTTGAAAGGTCTGGCTCAGCCATGAGTCTCATGAGACATACCGTTTCTATCGCTAAACTGCCAGGCCCCCTTAAGGGTACGTGGTAAAGCTCCTGAGTCCAATGTCCTTAAGGGCGTTGGACTTTTCTTGAGGGTTGAAATGATATGCCTGGTCAGAATTCAACACGACAGGTTTAACCTTTTAGCCTGATAAAAACAGTTTCAACTTATCTTTCTCCGGGAGAAGGAGGATGCTATGAGCTTGATACGTTTTAGTCGTTTGTTAGCTGCGACTGTGATTGGGTTGCTGGCATGTGTGTCACCTGGAGTGCGGACTCCCGAGATAGCACTCTCCATATTCTTATATGGCTCCACTCACCAACTGATAACGGGGTTACTACCAACAATGCAGAAAAGCCAAATGTCCTTAAGAACAGTGGACTTTTCTGTATCCTTGAAATAATCTGTCTGGTCAACGCAACCGGTTTCAACTTAAACGTATTTTAGGAAATCGTAGAGTGGAATATTCTCCTCCCCCCTGGCCGCTAAATTCCAATACCCGAGCACCATCAGCTACCCTATAAATAGAGCCCTTACAGAAGGGAAAGAGAGCGAAAATGACATAGATCCTGGTGTACCAAGAATTTTCATGTAATAGTGCAATCTCATTATCACCAATGCTCAATGTTGTTTCAACGATATAGTCCTGATTATGGGCATAAATCGTTGCATCCAAAGGAAACTTCTGTTGAGCCTTGTGGTCCAAGCACCAATGGTGATGCTGCCACTGTAATTGGCCTTCCCTAGCCCAAAAGCGAAACGCTTGTGGAACACCCTCGATGGGAAAACTAAGGTCTAGATAACTTAAGTCTTGAGAATGATGATAGGTTTGCCAAACCCATTGAACACCAGTTTTTTCGTCTGACATAGCAGCAAAATCCCAGCCGCCTGCCCAAAATAGCCATCGCCCAAAGGAATTTTCGCGATAGCCATGGCCAACAATTTCAAAAGTTACTTTTTGCCTTAAGTCTCGAATATAGCCAGAGACTTGAGTCCGAGGCCAAATGACATCAACTGTCCATTGTTCCCATGGCAGGAGCCCCATATCTCGACCGGTAATGGGCGTAAATACTTCGCTGCCATGGGAAGAGTGATTTTGCCAATCTTCTTGTACGGCCAGCTGATACTCAATGTCATGGGTGCGCCCTGCTATCTGTAGACTATTATTGGGTTTCACGTGGAAAGTAGCCTGGAAATTACTGACATCATCCTGGGCGGTGAGGGATTTGGTATCGGTGGAAAGTTGAGCCTGATCGAAATCGAAATGTAGGAAATTTGCGATTTTGTGACCATTAGTGAACATGCCTGCGATCGCAACACCCACACCACTCGGCAACAGTGTAAATCGTTTTAACCAACGTACTCTTTGAGCAGGTGGATCAGCTAACACATAGCCAATGGATCCAGTAAAGGCTCCTCCATGGTCATGGATCATAAAATAATCCCATTCCAGTCTTAAGCGACTGAAAATGCCAAACGCCTGCCGTGGGGGCTGCAAAATATGCCACCCTAACTGTTTGTCTGTACTAGGTGTTGTGGACATGAATTTTTCCCGTAACCATAGAGCCCTAAACAACTGAACCCACCTATGAAGCCATTGTTTGTAATGCCTAATGATCTCCCCCCTGTTCCGCCAGGTCTGATACGGGATGGCCCATGGTAAAATCTCAGGCAGGCACTTCAACAACCCCCACCGCCATCGCCGCCAAATATTCATCTCGGAAATATCGCAGCGTACTCAACACTGGATTTGGAGCCGCCTGTCCTAAACCACACAAACTCGTATGCTTCACCACATCACACAGCATCTCCAACTGCTCTAAATCTGCGGGTGTTGCCCGGTGTTCTTTAAACTTTGTCAACAACTGGTAAAGTTGTACCGTCCCAGCCCGACAGGGAATGCACTTCCCACAGGACTCATCCATGCAAAACTGCATAAAAAACTGAGCGACATCCACCATATGGGTATGCTCATCCATCACAATCATGCCGCCTGAGCCCATAATCGAACCCAGTTTTTTCAGCGATTCATAATCCACAGATGTGTCAAAAGCATCCGCAGGAATACAGCCACCGGAAGGCCCGCCGGTCTGCACAGCCTTCACCTGAGACCCATCTGGGGCACCCTGTCCCATTTCTTCCACAATCTCTTTGAGGGATATTCCCATGGGTACTTCAATCAGTCCTGCATTTTTCACCTTGCCCGTGAGAGAAAAGACTTTAGTCCCTTTACTCTGCTCAGTCCCAATAGAGGCAAACCAGGCCGCACCATTACGGATAATGGGAGCAATGTTAGCATAGGTCTCCACGTTATTAATTAATGTGGGACACCCCCATAATCCTGACTCAGCGGGGTAAGGGGGACGCGGTCGAGGAATTCCCCGTTTTCCTTCAATGGATGCCATTAAGGCAGTCTCTTCACCACAGACAAAGGCACCTGCACCCATGCGCAAATCAACGCGAAAATCAAAGGGAGAATCAAAAATCTGGCTGCCTAAAAGACCATGGCGCTTGGCCTGACGAATGGCAGTTTGTAGATGATTAATGGCCAGGGGATACTCTCCCCGCACATAGATATAGCCCTGGTTAGCCCCGACGGCGTAGGCTGCGATCGCAAGTCCTTCCAACACCCGATGAGGATCACTCTCTAACACGCTGCGATCCATATAAGCCCCCGGATCACCTTCATCCGCATTACACACTACATACTTTTGCCCCGACGGCATTTTTGCCACTGTGGCCCACTTTAATCCGGTCGGATAACCTGCCCCACCTCGACCCCGTAGACCGCTGCGGGTAATCTCATCTACCACCTCGTCGGGTGACATCTCTCGCAAACAGTGATAAAGCGCTTCATACCCAGATGCCGCAATATACCCCTCAATCTTTTCTGGATTAATGCGACCACTATTTTCTAAAACAATCCGATGCTGTCTGGTAAAAAATGGACTATCTATCGGCTGAGTTTTGAGATTGCTGCTTTCAGCGTGAGGCGATTGAGTGAGCAATGCCACAATAGCCGCAGACTGTTCTGGCGTCACCTGCCGATAGAGCACATCAGCTCCGTCTTCGGATTCCACCCGTACCAATGGCCCCTGACTGCACAACCCCATGCAGCCCACACCCGACACCTGCACCTGAGCGGTTAAATTACTAGCAGCCACCGCCGTTTTCAGATGTTCTTTAACGACAGCACCATTAGCAGACAGACAGCCACCAACCGTGCAACAACAAATGCGACATTTTTTTGGGGCAGCTGATGCAGACTGCCGTAATTGCTCTAAAGTCATGACTTAGATGCAGATAAACAAGTATTCAGACGTGCCGTTACGCTTTCTACGGTTTGATGCCCTTCAAGCCGCTCATCAAAAACCACGACAGGGGCAATGCCACAGGTACCCAAACAGCGAGCCGTCATCAACGACAGCTGCCCATCAGACGTTGTCTCTCCAGCTTTAATACCCGTAGTTTTTTCCAAAAAGCTGAGCAGCTGTGCCGCCTGTTTTACATAACAAGCTGTCCCCATACAGACAACACAGCTGTGTACGCCTTTTGGAGCTAACGAGAAGAAGTGATAAAAGGTAGCTACACCATACACCTGACTAGGAGGCAGTTTCAGTCGCTGAGCAATGTGCAGCAACAAATTGATATCTAAATAACCAAATAGCTCCTGAGCGCGATGCAACACCTCAATCAGCGCATCTGGACGATACTGATGCCGTTTCATGGTGGCTTCTAACAGGCGTAATCGCTTGTTAGAAGCTGAAGGAGCATGAATGGTGGAGTTAACAGTCATTGATGGTCTACGATGACGTCCTCAGTCTTGTGTTCATGACGTTTGGTTGTATTCGACCCATGGACAACCAGGACTGAACAGGGAGCATGATGCATGACATCATGACTCACACTCCCCAATAGCATCTCACCTCCCTATGCCCCCCTACACAGACAGCTCCCTAGGTCATGGTCTCCGCCTCCATGGCCGCAATCGCTAAGGTGGTCTTTAAGACAGAGTCTGGATTG
>NZ_QXHD01000004.1:1445740-1454036 GCF_011009555.1 Adonisia turfae CCMR0081
GACTCAGGTAAAAGAATAGTTGCTTGCTGCAGTGAGTCTAATCGTTCATTGATGTAAGGTGGCCGAAGATTTTCTAGAGTAATTGTTAAGTCTAGAGCCCTCTCATACAGTTCAAATGTGGATAGAATTTCGTAGTTTGAGAGCTTATTTTGTAAATGATCATATACAGATCTATCTAGAATGCCGGTACTATCAAGTTCTGCCAAGCGCTGGCTAAGTTGTTCTTCTACGTCTCCAAGATTAGTTATCCCCACACCGTGATGCTCTCCAAAAGATTCAGTAAAAACTCCCTGAACACTCTCGACTATAAGTGCTTCAAAGTCTTCACCATTTAAGCCATGTGCCGCTTCAAGTTCTCGAAAAAAGACTTCCTTCTTTTCAGCGGACAACCCATCTGTTGTCGATACTCCATAAGTCTCTTCAAACTCAGTGATAAATTCCATCAAGAAACTTGGTAGACGAGATAAAATACTTGCTGCTAGCGCGGAATCCTCAGTTGAAAGCTCTACATCTACATACTGTTCAGGCAAATAGCTGCCACTATTTTCTTCTAATGCATGTTCAGCGACTGCTGCCAAGAGCATGGATTTACGATCGGTCACTCCCTACTCAATCTCAATCAGTAGCCATTGACGAAATCGTTCTGAGATTAATTCTGCCTGATACAGATTATTCGTAATCTCTATCAGAGCATTGGGAGTATCTACAGCTAGTGAGCCACTATTTGCCAGCTGCTCACCGAAGATTTGAATATTAATATCCGACGGTTTATCCCAATTTTCTTCAGCCTCTGCAACACGAACAAATTCACCTTCATTGCTAAAAACCAGCATCAGATTGTCGGCACCCTGCTGGGGTGAAACTCTGTACTGAGCACTAGTAGCATGGTTGTACCATCCGTGCAGATAATCTCGCTTTTCTAGCGGACGTCCCATGCCTTGTACTGAAAAGTTATAGCGTCTACCGCCTTCAACAACCCAGTTCAAATCATAAAAATCAAGCTGCCAAACAGTGATATCTCGACCAAAATTATGGTAATTCGAGCCTGTAGCATTGGGATAGGTAACTCGGCTCAGCTCAATATTGGAATTATTGATCACACTTGAACCTTTGGTTAGCTCTCCCAAAGCTATTACTGACAAAGGTTCAGCAGCTGGCAAGCCACCCAGCAATCTCACCTCACTAAACCAGTCACCCACTTCACCGGGTTCAGCCGGGAGATCGTCTTCTCGATAGCCCAGCACTACCCATGTGCGAATATGATCAATGCGATAGCGTTCTCCAAGTTCACCAATGGAAAAGTCGTCACCATAAAAATTTTGATTATCAAAGCCTGCGGCCCAACGGACATTACTACGCCCTTCTCCAGCCTCATTGTTAATGTGCTTGAAAGGTAATCCTCGATCAAACAATAGCTCTGCACGGGCAGATTGAGCTATCGATAAGACAAGTAACACTATCACACTCGCAAGCTTCATAACTCTAGCTCTATTGAGAATCTACCCCAATAATGGCACATCTTCTTTGAGCTAGCACTATCGGAAACTTCTAATATCCGCCCAAAATTCCCTTGCGTTTTGCCTGGCGCTCAGCCCAGCCAAACACCAGTAAACCAATCCCAAAATAGGCCGCACCATTAATTAGGGCAATACCAAGCAAAGATATATCCAATCCTTCTCCACGAGCCATCAGATCGCGCAGTAACCCTGTGCTTGGCAACATCGGCAAGAAATTTGCAACTATCCGAGCACGACCGCTCCATTCTTCAGTGGGGGCTGCCAGGAGGAACAATAAAGCAAACTGAAAGATTGGCAAAATCTGTTGCACACGCTTAAAAACCAATGCGCAGGACCCCATAACAAAAGCAAGACCGTAGGCTGCCATCAACAGTGTGAGCAATGGAAAAACTAGTCCTAACGGAAACGATAGTTGGCTGCCGGTAATGCTCATCAGGATAAACAGGATGAGGACAATGATGGTCATTCGTAGGGCTAGACTTGCGATCGCACGTGCAAAAAAGATTGTCGGGGCCGCAAAGGGTGACAGAAAAATCTGCTCTAGAGTCCCGGTCTGAGCCTCAGCCTGAATATTAAACGCAATGTCATTGACGATATATAGCGCCAGCGTCCACAACACATAGCCCACCACGACAGAATCTAGACGATCACCAAAGTTGATCGCCGGACCTGCCATGTATTGTGCACTCACAAACAGACCGTAAAAAACGGTGGTGATAATAATTATCCCGCCAATGATCTCACTGGGGTAACGAATGAATTGAATCCACGTTCGTTTTAATTCGCCAATAAGTAGGTTAAACATGCAGAATCTATATGGGATAGGCATTTCTACATGATGACGGATAATGAAATTTAGCCCAAGGATTGAGTTGAATCGTCAGTTTGGGAACTGGTAGTCGATAAGAAGATGCTTCGAGATCGCATCATATTGGACACCTGACCGTCCTAACCATTCCACAATCTTACCTAAAGCAATACATAGCACCCTATTACCCGTACTATCATCCCTATGGTTGACCTTCATTCGGAGGATGCAGCCCTGCCAATAGAAGCAGTCGCCGCAAGTTGATGACACCGGGGCGGTTGAGCTTTAATGCTTCTATCGTTGCCCGCCCAATAGCGGTTAACCCAAGCCCGTTAAGGTAGTCGGCACTCCAACCAAAATGATTTGACCAGGGCTGCTGACGCGGATGAAATAGGGCAACTCTAGTCTGACTTGCCGGGTCAATGGCATCCACTTTGGTGTATTTATGACCATTGCAGCCACCGCAGGCCAAGGCGAGATTCGTTAGGGCTGTTTCTCCGCCTGTAGATACCGGAATAATGTGTTCCATGACAAAGGGTTGTGAGGCGTAGTCCATAGAGCTTTTGCAATATTCTCACCGTCGCTTGGCCCGTTCGATGATCTGGCGCTGCTGTTCTGCAGAAATATAGACGCTAGGCATGAACCGGAGGGGGCTCAATGTCTAGCTGGGCCATGAGATCGGGCAGGGATACCTGACGCAACTGAGCCAGGGTCATCAGGGCTTCCAGGCGTTTGGCGTCGGCCTGCTCAACGGTGTCAATCAGGGTCAGTAGGTTCTGGTGTTCGTCTATGGAAATGGTTTCTGCTTGTAATTTTGCCTGTAACTGGTCGTAGCGCTGTTGGATTTCTGGTGGTAAGCCCTGGTTAATTTGTTGGAGTAGTTCAGTTTCTTGGACTGGCAGGCTACTCACTCTACGCTGGGCCAGCAGCTGGGTAACTTGCTCAGTAAAGCGTTCCAGATCAGGCGTTTCAAGCTGAGCAACACCAACCAGGAGCTGATCCAGGTCAATGTTGATTTGGGAGGTGACTTGAACCGATGTCATGGGCTGAAATTTTGACAGAACGTTTTGTTTACACCTCAAGCCAAGTGATCCAGAACCCGAAATTAATTTCAAAGCTACTTTTGATGATATCTATGATCGTGCTGGATATAGCTTCCATATTAATTATCAGCCACCAACCAAACCAGCTTTAAAAAAGGAAACCAGCAATGGGCTATTGAGAATTAGTGGTGAAATAGCCGGTGCGTTGATGTGAGCCTTTTGGCGGATTTTAAGTTAATCCTTCGGAAAAATATCAACTTTAGTTGAATTTTTTGCAGAGAATCACAGCTAGAGTCTGACTGTGGGAATAGTCTGTATTTGAGTACAAGCAAACCCTGGGCAAACCAGTATGCAACCAGAGCAAAAGGCACGACAAACCATAGACGCCCTGCTGATAGCGGCAGGCTGGCAAGTGCAGGACTACCTCAGTCTGAACCTGGGGGCTGGTGTGGGTGTAGCTGTTCGGGAATATCCGCTGGCCACGGGGGGCTTTGCCGATTACCTGCTGTTTGTAAACCGCAAGGCCGTTGGGGTGATTGAGGCCAAGAGTGAAGGGACTACATTGGGCGGTGTAGCAGAACAGTCGGCAGACTATTTGGAGGGCATTCCTCCTCGACTGCGGTATGACCGCCAGCTGTCTCCCTTTGCCTACGAAAGTACAGGCACTGAAACGTTTTTTCGGGATGCGCGAGACCCAGACTATCGTTCTCGGCGAGTGTTTGCCTTTCATAAACCGGAAACCTTGGGGGAATGGCTGGCCCAAGCAGATACGTTACGATCTCGACTGCGCCAGTTGCCCTCACTGATGACCGATGGTCTGCGGGATTGCCAGATTGAGGCCATTACCAACCTGGAGCAGTCCTTTGCCCGGTCTCGGCCCAGGGCCTTAATCCAGATGGCGACGGGAAGCGGTAAGACCTACACGGCGGTGAGCTTTGTCTATCGTCTGATTAAGTTTGCTGGAGCCAAGCGCATCTTGTTTCTGGTGGATCGGGGGAACCTGTCCCGGCAGGCTTTTAAGGAATTTCAGCAGTATGTGCCGCCGGATGATGGGCGCAAGTTTACGGACCTGTACAACGTGCAGCGGATGACCACCAACAGCTTGGATCGGGTGAGTAAGGTGTGTATTACGACGATTCAGCGGCTGTACTCCATGCTGCGGGGCGAGGCAGAACTGGATGAATCGTTAGAAGAACAATCGCTATTTGAGACGGGTATGGACTTGGAACCGCCCAGGGAGGTGAGCTACAACCCTCACTTTCCCATTGAGGACTTTGATTTCATCATTACCGATGAGTGCCACCGTTCGATCTATAACCTGTGGCGGCAGGTGCTGGAATATTACGATGCGTTTTTGATAGGTTTAACGGCAACACCCTCGAAGCAAACCTTTGGCTTTTTTAATCAGAATCTGGTGATGGAGTATGGCCATGAGCGGGCCGTGGCCGATGGGGTGAATGTGCCCTACGATGTCTATCCCATTCGTACCCGGATTACGGAGCAGGGTAGTACGGTGGAAGCGGGCTTTTTGGTGGATAAGCGCAATCGCAAGACCCGTGCTGTGCGCTGGGAGACGCTGGATGAAGACCTTAGCTATACCGGCAAAAAGCTAGATCGGGATGTGGTGGCCATTGACCAGATCCGTACGGTGATTCGCACGTTTCGAGATCGGCTCCCCATGGAAATTTTCCCCGGTCGCACGGAGGTACCCAAAACCCTAATCTTTGCCAAGAATGATGCCCACGCGGAGGACATTCTGGAGATGGTGCGCCAGGAGTTTGATAAGGGCAATGATTTTTGTAAAAAGATTACCTACCAGGTCAAAAAGGCAGAAGACCTGATCAATCAGTTTCGCAACAGTTACAATCCGCGCATTGCGGTCACGGTGGATATGGTGTCTACCGGGACGGATATTAAACCCCTGGAATGTTTGCTGTTTATGCGGGATGTGAAGTCGCGCAATTTCTTTGACCAGATGAAGGGCCGAGGCACCCGCACCATTTCCGATACGGACTTTCAGGCGATAACCCAAGGGGCTCAGCATAAGACCCACTTTGTGATTGTGGATGCGGTGGGGGTATGCGATCGCGATAAAACCGATTCTCGACCGTTGGAGCGCAAGCGCTCGGTCCCCTTTGACAAGCTGATGCTGGGGGTAGCCCAGGGCCAGCAGGATTGCGATCTCATCGTTTCTTTAGCAGGACGACTGGCCCGGTTAGATCGCAAGCTGTCCGATGCAGACCGCAGCCGGATTGAGGCCACAGCGGGGCAGCCCCTAAAGCAGATTATCAATGGTCTATTGGATGCAACGGACCCGGATCTGCAAATTGAACGGGCCAAAACCCAGTTTCAGACGGAATCGCCATCGGAGGCTGAGCAGGATCAGGCGGCAGAGATACTGGCGGAGGAAGCCTGTTTGCCCTTTGATTCGCCGGAGCTGCGTCAGCTATTAAAAGAACTACAGTCCGATGCGGAGCAAACCATTGACCGGGTCAGTGCGGATGAGCTGATTTCTGCCGGGTTTGATGCGGCGGCACGGGAGCGGGCGGAGTCGTTGGTGCAGAACTGGCGGCAGTTTATTGAGGACAATAAGGACGAGATTACCGCACTGCAGATTTTGTATAACTTGCCCTATGGTCAGCGACAGCTTTCCTATGATCAGATTCGGCAGCTGGCAGAGGCGATTCAGAAACCGCCTTATCGGTTTAGGGCAGATCAGCTATGGCAGGCCTATGAGCAGCTGGAGGTATCGAAAGTTAAAGGTCGCCCGGAGAAAATTTTGACCAACCTGATTTCTCTGGTACGCTTTGCTATTGGCGAAACAGATGTACTGGAACCGTTTGCGGAGGTGGTAAATCGGCGATTTGAGACGTGGTTGGCTCAGCAGGATGGGTTGGGGCGAGGGTTTTCGCCCGAGCAGCGGGAATGGCTGGTGATGATCCGGGATCATATTGCGACGAGTTTGGAGATTGGGTCGGAGGATTTTGAGGATGTGCCGTTTAATCAGAAAGGGGGCCCTTTGAAGGCGGTGCAATTGTTTGGGACAGAGTTACCCACGATTCTGACAGAATTGAATCAGATACTAGCGGCATAGCTGGGTAGTGTAGAACAGTCAGACGATGAAAGAACAACAGCGGTTAGCGTTGACATCTGAATATTTAGAGACTGTCTTAGAACGGATTGAAACAGTTTTAGAGACAGTGGCTAAGCATGACCGAGCCTCGTTTTTAGCCGATCCGTTGATCTCGTCCGCAGTGGAGTTTAAGCTGTCTCGGTTAGCTGTGGAGTTAGAGCGAGTCTCTGAATATTTCAGGCAAAGCTGTCCAGCAGTAGATTGGCAGACGTCGATTGACTTCGGTAATCGTTTGGTAGACGAGTATTATGCGGTGACAACTGATCGGGTGTGGGATTTTGTGCACAACACGATACCCGACTTAAAGGCTCAGCTGATGGGGATATTGCCCCAGATGGATGATTTTGTGGGTGCAGGGTTAGAGAAATTATCTGAAAAGGAAACAACTATTTCAGTGCAGCCAGCAGCTTACAAATTGGATGATATTAAAGCGATGTTGCTGCTGCGGAAGCCTAAGATTCGAGAGAAGTACCATATTGCTGAGCTGGGAATTTTTGGGTCCTATGTGCGCGGAGAGCAAACAGCAGCAAGCGACCTGGATATTTTGATCGAGCGGCCTGCAGGGTTGAGTTTGTTTCAGCTGTTGGAACTGGGCGATCAGCTAAGTGATGAGCTGGGTGTGAAGGTAGACCTGGTAACGAAGCAAGGGTTGAAGCCAAAGGTGAAAGAGCGGGTGCTGGCTGAGGTGGTATACGTATGACCCAGCGGGAGTTATCTGAGTTTTTGAATGATATTTTGAAAGCGCTGGGGGCCATTGAGCGATTGAGTGCTGGGTTATCGTTGGCAGATTTTGCTGAAGCCGAAGATGAACAACTTTTGATTTTGAAAAATATTGAGATTATTGGCGAAGCGGTGAAAAGTATTCCCCAGGAGATTAGAGAGCAGTATGATCAGATTCCTTGAAAACAGATTGTTGGTATGCGGGATCGTTTGGTGCATCAATATTGGAATGTGGATGTGGAGCTGGTTTGGGATACGATGCAAACGGATTTACCGGTGTTGAAGGCGGTTATTACTCAAATCAGAGAAGACTATAACACTTAGGTTTGCATAACATGGATTTTATTGAGATTTTGTCGGAGTTGAATGAGGTGTTAGTTGCTTAATGGGAGAGTATGAAAATCTGCCCAAGTTACCAAGAGGATGGGGATGGGCAACAGTAAAACAGCTTGCATCTACACAGCCTCGCTCTATTCAAAGTGGACCTTTTGGTAGTAACTTAAAACACTCCGAATTCCAAGACGTAGGCATTTTAGCTATTGGTATTGATAACGTTCTAAATGGTCAGTTTTTCAAAGGGAAACAGAACAGAATTAGTCATGAAAAATATGTGACGTTAGAGAAATATACAGCGCGACCTCTAGATGTGCTGATCACTGTAATGGCAACAGTAGGTCGCTGTTGTGTGGTTCCTGAAGATATAGAGACAGCCATCATTACTAAGCATGTTTATAGAATCACCGTCAATCAAGAGATTATCTATCCTTACTATTTAATGTTTGCCTTACTGGGAGGGCAAACGGTTAAAGATCAAATTAAGGGACAAACTAGAGGACAAACTCGACCAGGTATTAATGGAACGATTTTAAAGAATATTTCGATTCCCATCCCTCCCCTCACAGAACAACATCGCATCGTCAACAAAATCGAGGAACTTTTCACCCAACTGGATGCCGGGGTTGACTTGCTGAAAAAGCTCAAGCTCAAACTAAAACGCTACCGTCAGGCAGTGCTAAAGGCGGCGGTGGAGGGCAAGCTGACCCAAGACTGGCGTGCAGCCCACCAGGATGAGTTA
>NZ_QXHD01000004.1:1454046-1586041 GCF_011009555.1 Adonisia turfae CCMR0081
CTGAAACAGATGGTTGTCCATTCTTACGGGTGGATGTCTCAGCCCTCGCCAAACACCAATCCCGACAACCGGGACTGAAACAAGGTAATCAGGTTTCAGTGCTTGAGGTCACCACATCTCGCCAAACACCAATCCCGACAACCGGGACTGAAACGATCAAGCGGGCATTCGTCAGTGACATCGATCCGAAGCTCGCCAAACACCAATCCCGACAACCGGGACTGAAACGATGTTGAGCCCTCCAAAGACCTAACCCAGATCCTCGCTCGCCAAACACCAATCCCGACAACCGGGACTGAAACTGGAAATTTCGCCATTGAGTGTAGCCCAATGGCTCCTCGCCAAACACCAATCCCGACAACCGGGACTGAAACATAATTATCCCCTCCAAAAAGCAAATATCGTTTTAGCTCGCCAAACACCAATCCCGACAACCGGGACTGAAACGCACATTCAACCCAAATGTATCTCCAGAGTTTCAGGCCAACTCGCCAAACACCAATCCCGACAACCGGGACTGAAACATGTCTACCTCGTACCCATCGAATCGAATTGTTTTTGCTCGCCAAACACCAATCCCGACAACCGGGACTGAAACGCAAGCCTGCATCGACTTTGTTAGTGCTTCTGTTTCTCGCCAAACACCAATCCCGACAACCGGGACTGAAACTCATATTGTGCAAGAATTTCTAATGTTTCCCTCTTCGACTCGCCAAACACCAATCCCGACAACCGGGACTGAAACAACTAAGGATTCACGATGGGAATGGAAAGCCCTCTCTCGCCAAACACCAATCCCGACAACCGGGACTGAAACCTATTTGATTCTCCATAATTACTCGTCCGTTATTTCCTCGCCAAACACCAATCCCGACAACCGGGACTGAAACGTGTCAACCCTAAAAAATGAAATATGAGTGAATTAATCTCGCCAAACACCAATCCCGACAACCGGGACTGAAACGACACTAAACAGGATTCCTGCAAATAAATACCCTACTCGCCAAACACCAATCCCGACAACCGGGACTGAAACACACGTCCTAATCACAAAACACTGAAACCGAATAACTCGCCAAACACCAATCCCGACAACCGGGACTGAAACGCTTCAACCCGTGAGTCATTTGCGTCCCACACTGCTCTCGCCAAACACCAATCCCGACAACCGGGACTGAAACGTGACTCCTTGAACAAGAAAGAAGCCATAGACCTTCTCGCCAAACACCAATCCCGACAACCGGGACTGAAACATACGTTGCGCTGACTGGACGGCAGTTTTCTCAGCTCGCCAAACACCAATCCCGACAACCGGGACTGAAACCAGCCGATGGAGATAGAATTCATACCTTGGGTGACGGCTTGCTCGCCAAACACTAATCCCGACAACCGGGACTGAAACATCAATAACAATTGCCGTTTGCGTCTGCATAAGACTCGCCAAACACTAATCCCGACAACCGGGACTGAAACCGAAACGCCCACGACAGTGCCAAAATGTCGCTCGCCTCGCCAAACACTAATCCCGACAACCGGGACTGAAACATCAGAAAACTGCGTAGTGTAGTCGAAGTCATAAAGCTCGCCAAACACTAATCCCGACAACCGGGACTGAAACTCGTCGCTTTCGCTATATTGAGGACGACCGTGCTGCTGGCTCGCCAAACACTAATCCCGACAACCGGGACTGAAACTCTTCTCTTGTTTATGCTCTCTATGCTCTTTGATGCTCGCCAAACACTAATCCCGACAACCAGGACTGAAACAGATATCTATATTTAATTCATCTTCATCTGTCCAATCCTCGCCAAACACTAATCCCGACAACCGGGACTGAAACGAGAAGAGATGATATCTTTGAACACGCTCTTAAAAGCTCGCCAAACACTAATCCCGACAACCGGGACTGAAACTTAAAGGGGGGATTATTGCAGAATTAGCAATACAAACTCGCCAAACACTAATCCCGACAACCGGGACTGAAACTTGATGTTGATTTAGATTTCTGTCAAGGCTTCTTAGACTCGCCAAACACTAATCCCGACAACCGGGACTGAAACAAGCAGAAACCCTTCTAAAATTTGAATCGCTTTAGCCTCGCCAAACACTAATCCCGACAACCGGGACTGAAACTGCGAACAGGGGTTACGACAAGAAGCCCTAAATAGCTCGCCAAACACTAATCCCGACAACCGGGACTGAAACAATCAATGCCCGCTTCTTTTAGCTGAGTATTTCGATACTCGCCAAACACTAATCCCGACAACCGGGACTGAAACTTCAAAAAGTAAAACAAAGGGCTCAGAAAGTTGGGCTCGCCAAACACTAATCCCGACAACCGGGACTGAAACATCAATACGTTATCGTCAATTTTAACCATATTAAACCTCGCCAAACACTAATCCCGACAACCGGGACTGAAACACGAGGAAGGGCACACATTAAAAAATCCCTTCATCGGCTCGTCAAACACTAATCCCGACAACCGGGACTGAAACCTGCGCTCTCTCTGGGATAGGGATCATTTTGAGCGACTCGCCAAACACTAATCCCGACAACCGGGACTGAAACCAGGGTTTACTTATGTCAGTCGTGTTGACTTGGCGCTCGCCAAACACTAATCCCGACAACCGGGACTGAAACTTTTCGTTAACAGCCGCCTCTGGAAAAGTACTTCCTCGCCAAACACTAATCCCGACAACCGGGACTGAAACGACAATGTTACTACACATTGCTGAGTGAAGTTTACAACTCGCCAAACACTAATCCCGACAACCGGGACTGAAACTGCTGCTTATTCAGAGATTAAGTCAGGGTTTTTCCCCTCGCCAAACACCAATCCCGACAACCGGGACTGAAACATTTTTCTTTAGGAGGGGTTAATTGCCTTCGTGTGCTCGCCAAACACCAATCCCGACAACCAGGACTGAAACACCCCACCATTGAAGCGTGGGAGATCGATCAAGAACTCGCCAAACACCAATCCCGACAACCGGGACTGAAACTACTCAACAGAGCCAGTTCCGGTATAGTCGATCTTCCTCGCCAAACACCAATCCCGACAACCGGGACTGAAACACTAACTAATGGTCTATTCGTACGTTGGGCAGACAACTTTTGTACGTTTTCCCATTAACGTATCAAGATTTTTTTACGGCTGATGAGTTAGTCAGAAATAACAGATATCAGGAAGTTTATGAACATATAGAT
Organism: Adonisia turfae CCMR0081; assembly: GCF_011009555.1. Lineage (GTDB taxonomy): Bacteria > Cyanobacteriota > Cyanobacteriia > Phormidesmidales > Phormidesmidaceae > Leptothoe > Leptothoe turfae. The sequence goes on from NZ_QXHD01000004.1 coordinate 1,457,257, forward strand.
AAAGCCCGTTGGAAGTTTGTTATAGGATTAATATCTGAATGCCTTTCCTATGGATATATATGGGGCTTTTTGTGTGGCTTTAAGTTTAAAATTGTTTCGACTATGTCAGATGAACCAGTTTTACTAAAATTTTTAGAGAAAACGGCCTTAACCGATGCTGCCCGTGATGGCTTTATAGATATTGCCCGCCCCCTCATTTTTGGATGGATATTAAGTTTTATCCAAAATTGATGTATTTCATGCTGTAGACGTCGAAGTATAAATGAATACCATGGGCTTACCATCGTTATGAGTCAGGCAAAAACAACTCCTTCAGTAGAAATTTTTCTCCACCTTTCCCTTCTGTTGAGTTGGGTTGTTCCTATACCCTTTATCGATATCTTGGTGCCAATTATTATTTGGCAAGCCACTAAAAAACAGTCCCCTCAAATTGAGCCCCATGCGCGTAATGCCATTAATTGGCTGATTTCATCGACAGTTTATAGCGTTGTTTTACTGGTTACGTTAGTCGGGACAATTTTACTGCCGGTGTTATGGGGGTTGCGCTTTGTATTTCCGATTATTGCAGCTATTCAAGCTAGTAAGGGAAAGACGTGGAAATACCCTCTTGCTATTGATTTTCTAGGAAGTAAACCTGAAAAACAACTCCAAAGGGCAGCTATTGGTTTTTTGTCATTGGTGGTTATACCTGTAGCAGCCTTACTGGGTTCTATTGTTTGGCAAAATAATCGTGTCAGTTGGCTGGATAGCCTATCACCTACTACGGGGACTGTCTCACAGGTCAATGAGAAGACAGATGAGTATGGTGATACTCTTTACCGGCCTGTGGTTGAATTTGAGGGACCTAATGGCGATTTGTATGATGTTTCTCCACTGGGGTGGACAGGTTCCCCCACTTACAAGAAAGGAGAGTCTGTCGGAGTGCTGTATACGCCCACTGAACCACAGAGGGCCATTATTGACAGCTGGTCTGAAAAATGGTCTATGGTCACAGTAGCCTTGGTACTGAGTGCTATTGTGTTTGGGTTTTCGCTGATTCCCAGTATATTTTGTTTGATTGTGCAGCGTTTTTCCCCGTGAGGACTGTCTGCTCAAGCAACGATAGGACTCTACATTTAACCCACCAAGGAGCTGTTAAGAAACAAGTTCATGATTTGAATGCAGTAACGTTTATCCTGACCTCACCGTAACTCCCACCAAACCTGAATCTTTGCAATGAGCGACATCCTACTTTCGGGGGGTGTGTGGGAGTCGAGGCCCCCACGAACAGGAGGGTTTCAGGGAGGAAAGCCCTGAGCAATCCCTATCGCGATTACCCTATGCTCAACCGATGTATCTTGGGAGGTTGGTAACTCGCAAAACCCGCTGCGTGGGGTCCCGCCGAGTTCCCCACACCCCCATGGCTAGGGCGGACCGCCGCCCTAGAACCCTCGGAAAAATATCAATGATATCCCTAGCAGCCTATTTGGGCAGTTGGCAAAGTGGTTTAGAATTTTGCGCGCTGCGACAAAATTCTAAAAGGAGAGGTTATCCCATTTCCTGTTAGGCAAAATAGCCATGGTCAACCCATGAGCTTAATTTTTAACAAGCCCCAAGTTAAATCGCTGTAGTTTGGCATCTAGCATTTTAGGTAGGGTCTTTTGTAATGCGGATTTGCTGGTAAATTCCAGCTTATGCTGAGCGGCAATATCAAACGGAAACTGACCTGGTAAGTCTCCCCGCTCCATTTGAGCCACAATCAATTGCTCAGGTCGCTTATTGCATAGGGCATACCCCAGCTCTACGCAAACTGCTGGATTGGGCACTAGTAAGGGCAAATCGCTATCGACTTCAAAAATTGGTGTGGCATCGGCAATAAACAGCAGGCTTCGGCGAATGTGGCGCATCAGGTTGCTGTTTAGTCGTACAGGGCCATTGCTGAGCCGGTGGGATTCGACTAGCTTGATGGGTAGCCGAGAGCGACGGTTAAACTTTTCGACGTAGGGTTCAAGGGCTGCCTGTAGCAAATCGCTGGATTCTGGATATTCCTCCTGGTAGCAGAGGAAAATAGTGGGATCAAGGTTGGCGAGGGAGTCGGCCTTGGCAAAGTAGATTTCGTGGCTGATCAGGTCGATATTTGCGATCGCATAGGTCCCGCTGCCTTCAATGTAAAACTCCACCGCATCCCCTTCCAGGTAACGCTGGAACCACTCTGCGTCGCGCACATCGGCAATATCATCCAAAAAATCAGCCCGCAGCGCTGACTTCAGCAGACTATTCTTTGCCAGCCGCAGATCGTGGGGTCGCCTTTCTAAATCCCGAATTGGCTCATAATCCTGGAGATACCAAGCCTTAAGCGCAATTATCGCCATACTGCCTCAAACAGATTGATTTGCTGTGGTCTAGGGTATCCCAACTCTAAACCATCAAAACATTGCTATGGCCATCAGAATTTGAAAAACCATGTATTAAATCATTTTAGATCATTCGTACTATTTTTTCTGGCAGTCTGTCAAATCTTTGCCAAATACATAACCCATGTTTTACTCGGCCTCTGATGACTGCGCTATCGCCTGCTGCGTCAGCATCTCTAGACACTCCATCGAACTGTTCAGACAAGGAAGTGCCAGCGCTGGCGCGGACCATGGGAGTAATTTCAACTCTTGATTCATTTTTGCCCTGCGCTGAGTAAGTTGCTAATACAGACTAAGCACTTTGTACGGTGAAACTTATGACAAATTGCTAGTATTTCACGTCTAGTGTTAAAAGCGTAGCGCTTGTCCGTAAGGTGGAGTAGACATAACGGTTCAGGGAAAAAACCGCTATCGTTATAGACAAACTGAACCCTCGTGCGATTCGATTCAGATAGCATGGGGGTTGTTTTTTGGCCATCGATGTTCGGCTTCGCCATGGTAGGGGCACACCCTTCGGATGTTGGCTGATGTTCCATAGAATAGGCCATCAGTCATCAGGCTCTAGATCACGAGCAATTTGCCAAACGCGACAGTTGCGACAATGGGGATCATCTGAAAATGACAAACGAAGCTGAGCAGCGACAGCATTTGCATGGTCCAGGTTTGACAGCAGTCCAAATTGATTAACATCTGAGGGGATAAAACCAGCGTCTTGATCTGAAAATTGCCCGCAGTTGGTCAAAACGCTATTACCCTCCGCATCATCGACAATGTCAAAACCACAGAATTCAAATTTGGGGGGTATTGCGTGGATGTGGGTTGGCTGCTCAAGGATAGCTAGTAGCTGATCTTGCCCTATACGCCAGCGAATGCGTTGGCGGAGGTAAGCGAGATTGGTGAACCAGGTAATGCGACAATCTGCTTGGACATTGTAAGACCAGTCTTCATCCATAAGATCATCGATCAGATCAGGGCAGAGAATATAGTCAAGGGTGACAACTTCAGTGATGTGGGTGAAGCCAGAAAACTTAATGTAGCTATGCCAGTCTTGAGTTTGGGATGGGATAAAGCGTTGGCGGGCGGTGAACATCCATTGAGTCATCTCTCTTTCACGTAACGACGCAATCTACTTCGATTTCCACCAACCAATCTTCTTTAATAAACCGTGATACTTCTACAAAAGTACAAGCAGGACAAATCTCAGAAAAGAATTCTCCATGGGCCTTAGCGGCTTCCTCCCATCTGGAAATATCTGTGAGCATCACCCTTGTCCGAATAACATCACTTAATTTGCCACCAGCATCTTGAATTGCTTTATGGATAATACTTAAACAGCAATATGTTTGACCATATACATCCCCAAGACAAGCTGTGGAACCGTCATCCCCAATGGGTGCCGTTCCTGCGATTGAGATGAGGTTAGCAATCCGTACTGCCCTTGAAAACCCTATTGGTTTTTCCATTGGAGAACCAGAGGAAACGTTTTTTCTTGCCATAGAAATCAATTTAGAGTGTGTAGCGTTGCTCAGCACTACCCAAATAGAATTTAGGCCCTGAGAAACATGGAGAGCCTTTAAACATCTAAAATGTCATCGTCCATCGACGACACGCATAATAACAGACAACCTGTTAGCGATTTCGGCTGATGGCTAGTCTTACCAGGGGCAGAAACTTGTTCACCTGGATGGTATACCTGACCATCTACTACAAAGTCTCCATCCAGTACCAGTACGGTCTCTCCACTGGCATGATAATGATTCGGAAACAGACCAGCGCCAATCTTTCTTGCAAAAAAGGCTGCTTCACGGGAGGTTTCTTCTGTTTGCCAGGGGGCCACTTCCACACCTGACTTACCAGGTAACAGAGACCAGCTTAACTCAGCTGCCTTTTGTTTTAGCTGATTAATGGGCACATCCAACAGCTGCAGCAATTCTGAGCTCGCTCCCACAGACTGAGTAGCGATCCGTTGCCATAGGCGCTCCTTTAGAGCCGCTGCCATTGGCATCGGCTTGGCCACATAGGCCAATGTAGCCGCTGTCTCTTCAAACTCACGAACTGCCTGCTCTAACTCTGTACTGTCTAACAAATCCTGCTCAAACTGGGCACGCTCGTCTGCCTCTAGCGCATCAAGGGCATAGAGGGCGGCTGCATCGGCATTTGAGTAGGACTCAGGAGGGTTCATGGCTTCATGTTAGCTCGGTTAATTAAGAACTAGTGTGGTGACACGAATGCTAACAGCGCTCTGCTGTCGCTTCAAAGCTTAAGACTACGTACAATGAAAAACGAACTGGGCAGGGTTGAGAGCTTGCATATAGGCTGACGGGCGCATAGCCGTTCGCCCCTACGGAATTGGGTTGATCATCTTAAAAAATCTTTATTCTTAAGATTCCAAAATGTCATCGTCCATGGAAGACACACAGAATAATAGGCAACCGTTCAACGTTTTTGGCTGATGGCTTGTATTACCAGGAGACGATACACATTCCCCTGACCGATATACCTGGTGGTCAACAACAAAATCTCCGTCCAACACCAGCACCGTTTCGCCACTAGCATGGGCATGGTTAGGAAATAACCCGCCTGTGGCTTTGCGTACAAAAAAGGCAACCTCGCGATCGCAATCATCAACTCGCCACATGGCAATTTCTGCCCCCGAGTTACCAGGCATCAACGCCCAGTCTAACTCAGCCGCCTGGTGCTTCAGCTCAGCAATCGGCAAATCTAGCAGCTCCACTAAATCTGAACTCGGCCCGATAGACTGCTGAGCGATCCGTTGAAATAAGCGATCTTTTAAATCTGCTGCCATCGGCACAGGTGAGGCACCATAGGCCAAATTAGCCGCCACCTCTTCACACCCACGCACCTCCTGCTCCAGCTCTACGCTATCCAATAGCGCCTGCTCAAACTGCCTACGCTCATCTGCCTCTAGCGCATCAAGGGCATAGAGGGCAGCTGCATCGGCATTTTGATAGCGCTCAGGAGATGTCATGTTCTTATACTAACTCGGCTACTAACTCGGCATTTGAAACCTATAGGATTAGAGGATAGCTATATAGGTATACGCTAGCCATCCCGGCTTGGATCTCATATTTTTTAACCTGTTCCCAAAGCCTGTTTTAGTTTGCGCAATCCCAACCGAATCCGCGTTTTGACCGTGCCTAAGGCCAGACCAGTTTGTTTGGCAATTTCCGACTGACTATAGCCCTGGTAATAGGCCAACTCAATCACTAGGCGCTGTTCGTCTGGCAGCTCACCCAAGGCCTGCATCACAACTGTCCGCCGCTCAGCAATCATCAGAGCTTCATCAGGCCTATCAGAAGCACTCGTCTCGACCGTCTTCGTAGCCGCTTCGACAACCTTAGTCTGCCGTTGCCGCTGCCGTAATCGATCCAACGACCGACTGCGGGTCATTAAAAATAACCAAGAATCCACACGGCTGCGACTGGAATCATATCGGGCAGCCGTTCGCCAAGCCTTGGCAAAGACATCCAGGACAACTTCCTCCGCTTCTTCCACAGAGCCAAGTATTTTGAAGGCCAATGAATACATGACTCGGGCGTAGCGATCATAAAGCTGACTGAGCGCCGCCTGGTCTCCTTGCACCATGCGACTAATCAGTTCGGTTTCATCCTTAGATTGCAGTTTTGCCATTTATTTCAACTTTTTTTTGAAACCGAGAGATCCAATCCGCCAAGCCTGGCGTATACCTTTTCAGATTGCACAAAATCATTGCTTACAAATAGGGCAGAAAACCTCTGCTCCGACAATATTGACGTTTTTTATATGTTGTCATGGCCCATGCTCCCTAGCAACCGGGTCTGCTTTGAAATGCGTGCAATTTGCCCACGTCCAGAATTGTAAGTTTTCAGTAGAGAAAACACCAGCTTTGGCCGTGGTTTAACGAAAACCCCATTCTATTCATTTCCCAAGAGGAGAAATTGAACCATGCTGAAGTCTTTACACAACACTCTAGGCCAACTGTCTAAGCGCCAAACCTGGCTAAAACTCAGCGGAGTGTTCCTAGCCACCACCCTCACCTTAGGGGGAGCTGCAACATTAATTAACGCGTCGGACCACGATGATGGAGAAGTAGATGTTAAAGGTCGTAACCTCAACATTACTGACGTTTATGCATTTAGAGAGAAAGATCAAAATCCCAATGCGTCTGAAGATGACCTCATCCTCATGATGAATACCAATCCTCGCTCCCTAGCGCGACAACAATATTATTTCAGCACCAATGCTCGCTATGAATTTCATATTGACTCTGTCGCCAATAAAGATGCCAAGGTTGCTGGTCAGCCGGATCTAACGCTGCGCTTCGAGTTTGGCCCTCCCAATGAAAACCAAGAACAGGAGGTTACGGTCACGACCATCAGAGACGGTAAAACCAGAGTTCGGAAAGCTGTCACAACATCTTTGTTCGATTCCTCACCCAATATTAACAATGTTAAATTAGGTGGCGAGCGTCTGACTGTCTTTGCCGGATTACGAGAAGATCCCTTCTTCTTTGATGTAGAGCAGTTCTTCCGTGTCCGTGCTGGAGCGGCTGGCATTGGTCCTGCTGTTGGTTTCCGCAGTGCCAATGAAGCGGTTGACTTTGCTGCTGGATACAATGTCAATACTATCGCTGTGCGTATCCCGAAAAAGGTCTTAAGAGGCTCCACAAGTGCCGATGTTTTTGATGTCTGGACGACGATTTCCACCCCTGATGCCAGTGGCAACTATGTCCAAGTTGAACGCCTGGCCCGCCCTGGTATTAACGAAGGGTTAGTGATTACCAACGATTTCCTAAATGCTCTAAATAGTGTTGGCCCTGACTTCGAAGCCGCCGCATTAGCAGGGGAACAACCCGCCGCCGATATTGCTGGCCCCATTGTGGGTGAAGCTAAGAAAACCTTGCTGGCCCTAGGCAATAGTGAAGAACGTGCTAATGCGTTATTGGGAGCCTTCTTACCCGACGTTATGCGCATCGACACCAGCGGTCCCAGTGGCTATGCCAATGATCTAAATGCCGCAGGCAGCCCTGTGCGCGGGCGCATGTTAGAGGATGATGTCATTGATATCACGCTGAGTGTTCTATCTAATGGAGCAATCACGACCGACAATGTTTCCTATGAAGGCACTCCTGGAAATCCGGCCCAGGGACATCAGCCATTAGAGCATACGTTTCCTTACTTGGCATTGCCTAATTAGCCTGCACCCAACGTCCCTCTTGCTAGCAAAGATAGCAAGCAGGACATCAAAGAGGATTAATCATGTCCTAATTCAGAAGGGCGCATGGCCATGCGCCCCTACGCAACAACATAAACCCATGTTATTACCTCTCAATCTTCGTTTCACCCAGCGTCGTCGACAGCTGCTGTGGGGCATTGGCATCCTCCTGATTGCCACTACCGTCCATCAACTCAAACCTCTCCTCAACACCAGCCCCTACGATTACTCTTTCTCGCCTCCAGACCAAACCGACATCACTGGCCAACTCGAACAGGAGATTGCCTTCTATAAAAATCGCATCCGCCAAACTCCAGAAGACGGTCTTAGTCAAGCGGCCCTCGCTAGCACTTACTTAAAACTGGCCCGTGCCACTGGTGATGCCAACTGGTATCTTCTTGCTGACCAAGCGGCTCAACAATCTCTACAAAAGCTGACGTTTAACAACGAAGGGGCTCAAATTGTTCAAGCCAAAGTCGCTGAAGCTCAGCACGACTTCGACCGCGCTATTCTTATAGCGAACCAGGTGCTTGCCACCCAAGCCTATTCTGAACCAGCTCAGTCTATCTTGATCACAGCATACTTAGGCAAGGGCAATCTCACTAAAGCCAGGACCATCGCAGACAATCTGGTGCAGCAAATACCCACCCTAGGCTCCCTCACGCTGCGGGGCCTGGTGCATAGTGCCCAAGGCGAGGATGCATTGGCGATTAAAGACTTTGAAGCCGCCCTCAACGCGGAAGAACCGCAGGAATCAGGGAGTTCTGCCTGGACTCGTACTTTGATGGGGCGTTTTTACGCTAGCCGAGGAGATTATCAAACTGCTCAACAACTCTACCAAGACGCCCTAGACATTTTGCCTCGATACCCTTTAGCCCTAGTCCATATGGCTAAGCTCAAAACTCGCCAAGGGCATTACCGAGCTGCGACAAAGCTCTACTCTCAGGTGTTTACTTCCCAAGACTATCCCCATGTGTGGGACCATGTTGCACTTCAAGGCATGGCTCAAGTTGCGAGCCTCCAGGGTAATCGAGCAAAAGCTCAACAGTTGTGGCAACAAGCCGAAGAACAGTTTAGACAACATGAAGACTTAGAGACCTTTGGGCATCGTCGTGCCTTAGCACAGCTGTTATTGGACCGAGGTGATGTGGCCGATCTATCGGAAGCTTTGGCACTGATGGACGCTGATGTAAAAATACGTCAGGATGCAGACACCTTAGATACTTACGCCCGAGTGCTCATGCAGTTGGGGCGTTGGCAGGATGCTCAACGAGCGTTGCAAAGAACCCTTGAGCAGGGCACGCGCAATGCGGTGATTTCTTATCGGGCTGGGTTGGTTGAGCAACAGTTGGGCAATGGGTCTAAGGCGAATCAATATTTTGAGACTGCCCAGATGGTAGATCCCAGCTTTGGTGAACGGGATCAGCAGATTTGGGGGCTGGTTGCTGATTAGTGTTTGCGGTTAACCCACCCCGCTTTTCAGGCACCCCGCCCAAGAGGGGACTGCATTAGCCCTCCCCATAGTTTTTTATGCCTTTTTTATGCCTTTTTTATGCCTTAAATTATTAGGAGGTTCAAATGAAACGGTTTGTTCGCTTTTTACGGGTCGGTATTGTGGGTTTGTTGGCTAGTGTATGGCTGGGGAATGTTGCGATCGCACCCGCCCAAGCCCACTGGGACGACCTCACCGTAGCCGACATCATTGTCACCGACACCAACGCCCAAATCACGTTGACAATGCCTACAGCATTGCTCAGTTTTGCTGATGACGACGGCAATCAAACGCTGTCATCATCAGAAATTGAACAGCATCGTACCCAGCTAGAACAACAATTAGGCAATGGCATTACTTTAAAAAATCAAACAGATGAATCAGGACAATTCACCCTCGCCTCAACAACAGCTCAGCAGCCTGAAGACAAAATCACCTATAGCACCTTTTTATTAAGCTATGAATGGCCAACAACCCTTCAAAAACTCACCATTCAATATAATTTATTTCCCCCTGAACATGAACAGGCTCTAGCCACCATTACTCAAGGTAACCGTACCCGCAATATCGTATTCACCCCTGAAAACAACACAGTAGAACTAGCAGACACAATCCCCTGGCAACAACAGTTTCTGAGTTTTCTCCAGCTGGGCGTTAAACACATTTTTACCGGCTACGACCACATCCTATTTTTAATTGCTCTACTTTTACCAGGAGGTCGCCTATCTCAACTCCTAACAATCGTTACCGCCTTCACCATTGCCCATTCTCTTACCCTTACCTTAGCCGCTTTCGATATTGTCACTTTGCCCACAGCCTTTGTCGAGAGTGCGATCGCTCTATCCATCGTTTACATAGCGATAGAAAATCTGTGGCATAAACCTATGAACCATCGACCCTGGTTTACCTTCGGCTTTGGGCTGATCCATGGCCTCGGCTTCGCCAATATTCTGAGAGACCTCACCCAAAGTCAGGGCAACCTGATCTTATCCCTAGCCAGCTTTAACCTAGGCGTAGAGATAGGTCAGATTGCCATTGTTGTCCTGGCATTCTACGGATTGCGATTTTTACAACAACGTCGAGGAGCCATCTTCCTAAACTACGCTGCTTCAGTACTGATGATTCTCATGGGCAGCATCTGGTTTGCAGAGAGAGTCTTAGCTGCTTGGGTTTAAGCAATAAAGCACTGATGCACTCCTAGTGGTCTGTCAAGAATCAGATTTTGGGTAAGACTGTTAAAGTGTAACGAGTCTAAAGTGGTGAAGAGCCACTCCTTACCCTTCACCCTTTACTCGTTAACCAACCCGAATTTTTAGCGCAAAATAATTCAAAACACCAGAGCCTCTACCTCAATTTCAATCAGCATATCAGGATCAATCAGCGCACTAACCTCCACCATCGCCGTCGTAGGGGGATAAGCCCCCATAAACTCTTGATGGGCCTGACCATATTCTTGCCAGCGGCTAATATCTGTTACATACATGCGGGTCCGCACAATATTCGATAAATCCGCACCCATAGCCCGGAGCGTCTTTTGAATTATCTGAAAACACCGTTTTGCCTGGGCATAACCATCTCCTGGAGCAACGGTATTCCCCTGATCATCCACCGGAGCAGTCCCCGACATAAAAATTTGGTTGCCCGCTCGAATCGCTCGACAGTACCCTACCCTTGGCTCCCAAGGAGTGCCAGTAAAATGACGAACAATAGATGGGTCATCCATGACTATCTTTATATGTATTACTGATTTGCCGCTGCAATGACATCCAAATAAGCCTTGACCGCATTCTCCAGACCCATCATTAACGCATCCGCTGTGAGAGCATGGCCAATGGACACCTCTAAGATATTGGGAATCTGCAAAAACTGAGGCAAGTTTTCGAGGTTTAAATCATGACCTGCATTCACCCCTAGGCTACATTCCTGGGCCACTTTTGCCGCCACCGCATAGCTGGTATGCAGTGTTTCTAACTCCTCCTCAGTTCCTTCGCGGGATGCCGTAGCATAGGGTTCGGTGTAGAGTTCAATACGAGTCTCTGTCGGCCCCTGCATCGAACCTAATGTGGGGATCAGCCGAATTTGCTCTGGGTCAGGATCCATAAACAAGCTAACCCGCGCCCCTAGCCCTTGAATTTCCTTAATAATCGGGATCAAAGTCTCACCGTGCTTGGCAATATCCCAGCCATGGTCGGAGGTAAACTGATTAGGATCGTCAGGAACTAACGTCACCTGATGGGGTTTTACATCCCGCACAATGTCCATGAACCTAGCTTCTAAAGGATTCCCTTCAATATTAAATTCGATCGTCGGATGTGCCTTGAGCATCTCCGCCAAGTCATAAACATCGTGACGCCGGATATGACGCTCATCTGGGCGAGGATGCACCGTGAGGCCATAGGCTCCAGCTTGAATGCAGGTTTCCCCCGCCTTAACAACACTTGGTATACCCATGGTGCGGGAATTCCGGACAAGGGCAATCTTGTTGAGATTAACACTGAGGGCAGTCATAAATCTTGCTCTGATGCTAGCTACCAGGCCTATGGTGTGGGCTATAGATTGTACAACATACAGACTGACTGATTGTGAATTGCCTAGGGTTGATCCATCGTTATAAAGCTGCCACAACCACCTTTTTCCCGTCAGAAAACCGATAGGGACCATCAAACTCGCCAACATACATGGTATGGGAAACTAACGTCTCCTTTGTCCATACATGGAGCTGATAGGCGGGTGGTTCCATCACAAATTGGCTAGAGCCGTCAGGGTCAAAATCGATAGCACTTTGATGGACTAAGCTAGGCTGGCTGCTGGCCACCGTCCCGGCCCATGGGCAGTAGATAGTGCGGTGTAAATGGCCACAGCTAATGCGTTTTACTTGAGGGTGTTGGCGAATTAATTCTGCCAGCGCCCCACGGCCTTGAAACCGTTTGCGATCCATCCAGGGAATGCCAGTGGCAAATGGAGGATGGTGCATAAACATGAGGGTTGGTGTTTCAGGTGCTGCTGACAGTTGTTGCCCTAGCCATGCCAAACGCTCGGCATCGACACAGCCCCCACCTTTTCCTGGGATAATGCTGTCGAGCATGATCAGGCGCATGGGATAGTTATCGACAGCATAACTAAGGTGAGAACTCGCCTTTGGCAGATAGGTGTGGGTATTAAATACCTGTCGTAGATGATCGCGATGATCGTGATTGCCTGGCATTAAATACACGGGACACTGCAATGGTGCGAGCATGGCTTTTAGCAGCTCATATTCTTCCACAGTGCCGTCTTGAATCAGATCGCCTGATGCCACCACCACATCTGGTTGAGGATGAAGCCTGCTCAATCGGGCAATGGCCTCGGCAACTAAGGAATTAGTGTCTACGATGCCATAGGCGAGTTTGCCCGGCCTCTGTACATGGAGGTCGCTGATTTGGGCGATGAGGATCATACGACGGGTCCCCGACACGCAGTGGTTAGAATAGGTTGAAAATGATCTAAGTCAGGGGTTTTTAGGTTTTTAATCTTAGCTAAATCATCCCAACGACGCAGTTTGACAGCATTTTCTGCATTCGGCTGGTCAATAAAAGCTTGTGCCATCGACTGTGAGAAAATACCTCCCTGAAGCTTCAAACTTAGCTTAGAGGCAGGCGAGAGTGCTTCCCAATAGTTCTCATCTATCGCACAAAGATAGCGTTTGGCGGCTACGTGCAAACGAATGGGTGTGGTAACAGTTTCTGGAAATAGGGGTTCTAATACGGGAATTGCACGATATTCATGGCAATCATCAACGCCCCGCACTGCTGGGTTGTTGCCAAGATGATGGACCAGATGTCCCAGGTCATGGAGTAAGCAAGCGGCGATCAGCTCTGGTGATTCACCATTCTCTTCGGCGAGGGTGGCGCATTGGAGGGCATGTTCTAACTGACTGACGGCTTCACCACCATATTGGGCTTGGCCACGTTGGCGATAAAGATCGAGAATTGGGTCTAGAGTTGTTATGTGCATTGCAAGAAAAGGGATAACCCATTGTCGGGACATTCCATGGAACATCCCGACAATGGGTGAACGCGGTTGTTTAACAGGATAAAATCGTCATAGTTTTGTTATAATCTAACAATCTTGTTGATAGGTATAAAGACCTTCAATCAAGTGTCTCAATGACTTAACCAGGAAAAGGAGAGAGAAAAAATCAGGTTTCAGTGAGGAAACTCTCCCATCCCCTTGCCTCTAAGCAATGCGATATCCCTGACGGACAGCGGATGTTAGTCGGGGAATCACACCATCATGGTGCAAGGTAATCATGTCAGCCCGTTTGCCGACCTCTAGACTGCCGCGATCGCAATCCAACCCAATCGCCTTAGCTGGATTTACGGTAAACAGACGCATTGCTTGATGCAGCGGCACTTGAGCCTTCTCCACAATCAGGAACATCGCTTGAACTAAACTTTGGGGCACATAGTCTGACGAGATAATATCGGCTAAGTCTCGCTCGATTAAATCCATGGCGGACACATTGCCTGAATGGGAGCCGCCCAAGATTAAATTAGGGGCTCCCATCAGCACCTGTAGACCATGGGTGTGAGCTGCTTTCGCCGCATCCAATGTGGTGGGAAATTCGGCAATGGCAGCCCCGTCTTCAATGGCTTCTTGGACATGCTCCGGGGTGGCATCATCGTGACTGGCCAGACAAATGTCGCGTTGCTGGGCCAGTTCCACCAGTCTGCGACGGTTATCGACGGCATGGCACTGTTGGGCTTCGATGCGATCGCGAATAAAGCCATCCATTTCCTCAGCCGTTACCCCATGTTTGCCCTGGTAATACTCTTTGTACTTATCAAGTTTTACAAACTGTCGCTGTCCGGGGGTGTGGTCCATTAGGGACATCAGTGACAGCAGCGGGTGATCGGCATAGGTTTCCACCAGATCGTATACCTGGTTATATCCCAGCTCACAGCGTAGGTGTAGTCGATGGTCCACCGAGAAGCGCCCGTCGCTTTGTCCCTGATGAATCGTATTGATCATGGGGCCAAACTGGGTCATGCGCAGAGAGCCAGGGGTAAGATCGCCAATAGATATGGCGTCACACACGGTTGTAATACCGGCCCCCGCTAAATCTCGATCATGGTGTACGGCAGCCACATCCAGAGGCCAGCTCACCTTGGGGCGAGGTGACATGCAGCGCTCCAGGTTATCCGTGTGGAGTTCGATCAGCCCTGGCAGTAGATAGTCGCCGTTGCCATTCTGCCCTTGATCCACAGTACCTGGCTGAATGTCTGCAATTAGACCGTCCTTGACGACAAGGGTGCCCAGTAGCTCCTGGCCTGGAAGCTGCAAGCGATAATTGGTGTAGATGGTTTCAATCATGGGGCGTATGGTCTGGATTTATTTGGGTAAACGGGCTTCTCTACCAATTAGATACCACTAGAAAATGTCTAGACATCTCTAACTGATATCTAACCAAGGTTAAGTTAACGTTATCTTTAGGGTTAGGAGACAAAAAATGGCTCAGATCATTGAACTTCCAGAGTCCTGTTATTTTTCTGACTATTTCAAGCTGAATTATTATCTGGAAGATATCGTGACCCACTTTGGGTATAGCTTAGAGCTGACGTCGCTGGTTTTGCCTCAGTCAGAAAAACCAGTAGACACTATCGATCGACTTAGGCAGCGTTTGGAGGAGAGTTTGCCGTTCGTCACATTAGATAGTGAATCGGCGCGCCGAGAATTTTTGATTGCGCCTCTGGTTTTAGAGTTAGTGCATTTAATCCATGTCAAGGTTAAGGTTAGCTATTCTCTTAAGGCGACGGATCAGTTGAAGGGCCTTTTAGATTATTATCTTCAGTCTGGCCATAGTTTGCTGATTATCGAGGCCACAGATGAAAATCTGGAACGCGGATTTAAACAGCTGGCGGCTGAACTCATTGCATTGGATAAAGTCACGGACTCATCGTCGGGGAATCTCCTTTATGGTGCAGTTTCGATTGGGCGTATCTGGCAGTTTGCTGTGCTTGATCGACAGCAAAGAAAAATTTCTCAAGATTTAGAGCTATATCGAGTACCCGCTGATGTAGACCCTCTAATGAGTATCTTGGTGGCTATTTTGACTGACCAAGCAAGCGAGGGTTAGCCAAAGAGGAGGGTGCGATCGCAAACCCTTTCCCTGACTTCGTCATCATGGAAAATTCCTACCATGGCACAGCCCTGGGCTTTACGTTCTTCGATTAACCGCATCACGACGTCTCGATTGGCCGCATCTAGCGCTGATGTGGGTTCATCTAAAAGCAAAATAGGGTAGTCCATGGAGAACGCACGAGCGATATTGACCCGCTGTTTTTCACCCCCAGAAAAGGTGGTAGGTGACAGTTCCCATAGTCGCTCTGGCAAGTTTAGCCGAGAAAATAAGTCTCGTACCTTATCTTTAGCCTTATCTGTATCTAAACCTAGTTCCATCAAGGGTTCTGCAGCAACTTCTAACGCTGGTACCCGAGGAATCACCCGCAGAAACTGGCTGACATAGCCGAGGGTATATTGGCGGACTTCAATTAATTTATGGGCTTCGAGTTGGGGCAGATCAACCCACTCCCCCTGGTGTTTGACCCAGATAGAGCCGCTATCCACACGGTAGTTGGCGTATAGAGAGCGCATAAAGGTGGATTTCCCTGAACCTGAGGCTCCCTGGAGGGCAACACATTCACCGGGGTTAACGGTGAGGGAAACCCCTTCGAGCACGGGAAGATTGACACTGCCCTGGTGATGAAGCACAAAGCTTTTATGGAGCCGGTCTGCTTGCAGCAGGGCTGTTGTATTGGTTGGGGCGGTTGCTGGAGATGGGAGTTGTAAGGTGTTCATGGGGGGACAATTGTGTTGTAGTGAGTCTTCATTAAGGCACTAACGTGGCATTCACAAGCTGTTGCGTATAAGGATGGTGGGGATCATCCAACACCTGGTCGGTGAGTCCGGCTTCGACAACCTGACCGTGCTGCATCACCATCAGTCGATGGGCCAGCAGTCGCACGACGCCGATATCGTGGGTGACCAGGATGACGCTGAGGTTAAGGGTGCGTACCAGCGATCGCATCAGGTCTAACAGTCTGGCCTGGACAGAGACATCGAGACCGCCTGTGGGTTCATCCATCAGCACAATGCGGGGGCGTGTCACCAGAATGCGGGCCAACTGCAGACGCTGTTGCATGCCGCCGGAAAAAGTACGGGGAAAGTTATCAAGACGGGCAGCCGGAATTTCAACTTCACTTAACCATTGGAGGGCTTCGGTACGAATATTGCCATAGTGCCGCTGGCCAACATCGAGCAGTCGTTCGCCAATATTGGCCCCAGCGGTCACGTTCATGCGCAACCCGTCACGGGGATTCTGGCGGACAAAGCCCCACTCGGTTTTCATCAACCGACGACGACGGGGTTCAGGTAGCGTACGCAGGTCGATAAAGTTGTTGTCTCGGTCACAATAGGACATCTCTCCTGTTTCAAAGGGGATACGACCGGCAATGCTATCCAGCAGGGTACTTTTGCCGGAGCCAGACTCGCCGATGATGCCCAGAACCTGACCTGGGTAAAGGTTGAAGGAGATGCGATCGCAGGCACACAGATCGCCATAATACTTACTTAAATTATTAACCGTCAGTAGCGGCTGCATCATGTCTTTCTCCTATTGCCCTAGTTTTTGTGCACTACCCGATTGCGATCGCTGACGCTGCTCGCAATAGTCCGTATCTGAACAAATCCACATGCGTCCCCCCTGGTCATCAATGACCACCTCATCCAGATAGCTGTCGGTGGCCCCACAAAACTCACAGGGCTGCTCCCAGTTCTCCACCGAAAACGGATGATCTTCAAAATCCAGGCTTTTCACTTGGGTGTAGGGCGGTATGGCGTAAATTCGTTTCTCTCGTCCTGCCCCAAATAGTTGCAACGCCGGGTTCATATCCATTTTCGGATTATCAAACCGGGGAATTGGACTGGGGTTCATCAGATGCCGCCCATTTACCATGACCGGATAGTCATAGGCCAAAGAAATCCGCCCAAACTTGGTAATGTCCTCATAGAGTTTGACGTACATGGGGCCATATTCTTCTAACGCATGCATTTTGTTGGCTTCAGTCCGAGACGGCTCAATAAAGTACAGCGGCTCAGGCATGGGCACCTGATACACAAACACCTGCCCTTCTTTGAGAGGTGTTTCAGGAATCCGGTGACGGGTCTGAATCAGGGTCGCTTCCTCTGTGCGTTCGGTCGTCGCCACACCACACACCTTCTTAAAAAAACGTCGGATATTCACGGCATTAGTGGTGTCGTCAGCCCCTTGGTCAATCACCTTCAAGGTATCTTCTTTACCAATCACCGAGGCCGTCACCTGAATGCCACCAGTGCCCCAGCCATAGGACATTGGCATTTCCCGCGAGCTAAAGGGAATCTGATGTCCAGGAATCGCAACGGCCTTAAGAATGGCCCGACGGATAGATTGTTTAGTTTGTTCATCCAGATAAGCAAAGTTAAACCCTGGTTCAGGGTTAGAAGGAGCAGGGGAGACAGGGAGAGCAGGAGAGGGCAGGGAAGTCATGGTTTAGCAAAGAGAAAAGGGATATGTGCCGTAGGGGCTGGTCTTGTACCTGCCCTGGAAAGAAAGATGGTAGGGTTTAGCCCTTTAATCATGCTGTTGTTGCCTCCTGGGAAACAAGTGGATGACTCTCAGCCTGAGTCGACGGTGGGTTTGTTACCGCCTGGGTCCGTTCATAATCACGGCGTAGCTTACGAATCAGATTTAGTTCCGCCTGAAAATCGATGTAATGGGGCAGCTTAAGGTGCTGCACAAAGCCCTGAGCTTCAATATTGTCAGAATGAAAGAGAACAAACTCTTCATCCTGGGCTGGACCATCTAGAGATTCTCCTAAATCCTGAGCCTGAAGCGCTCGATCCACAAGGGCCATGGCCATGGTCTTGCGTTCGTTGTAGCCAAACGTAAGGCCGTACCCTTGGGTAAACTGTGGCGGAATTTCTTTACTGCCCTTAAACTGATTCACCATTTGCACTTCGGTGACTGTTATATCGGCAATGGCAATTTCAAATCCTAGTTCCTCAGGACATATGATCATTTCCACCTCACCCATGCGAATCTCACCAGCAAAGGGATGATTTTTGCCATACCCCCGCTGGGTGGAATAGGCCATAGACAACAAAAAGCCTTCATCACCACGGGCTAAGTTCTGTAAACGAGCATCGCGATGGGTGGGTGTGGTGAGTGATTGTCGCGTAATGTCAAACGGTGCAGTGTCTTGCTGTTGATCATACCCATGCCCCACCGTTCCATTGCCAGGAGGTATCACCAATCCCTCCTGCTCCAACGTATGAGCCACCCGAGGCGTCGTTTCATTGACATCAACCTGTTCACTGGTGGGTGCAGAAAATGCATTATCCTCAGCCGCCAGCTTAAAGTCCAACAGTCGATGAATGTAGTCAAATGTGGGGCCTAGCTTCTGCCCACCCGGGGCCTCCTTAAAGATGGCCGAAATGCGCCGCTGAATTGCCATGGCACTCGTATCCAGCGGTTCACTATAATACAGTCGAGGCAAGGTTGTTCGATATGCCCGCAGCAAAAAAGCCGCTTCGACCAAATCTCCCCAAGCTTGTTTTATGGCCAATGCTGCCAGGTCCGGATCATACAAACTGCCTTCGGCCATTACTCGGTTTACCGCCAGCTGCATCTGTTGCTTGATCTGCTCCACGGAAAGCTCCGGCACAGTCTCATCGCCTCGCCGCTTT
The DNA here is from genome assembly GCF_011009555.1 of Adonisia turfae CCMR0081. GTDB lineage: Bacteria > Cyanobacteriota > Cyanobacteriia > Phormidesmidales > Phormidesmidaceae > Leptothoe > Leptothoe turfae. Next base: position 1,476,118 of record NZ_QXHD01000004.1, read on the forward strand.
GCCTTGAGTAAGGCTTCGGCATTGCGAATGGCTTGTTCTCCACCTTTGACCGCAACATAGGGCATGGATTTTCTCCTGAAGATTTCGTTAACTAAGTTCGACTCGGTAACTGTATCCGTGTTGGGTGAATCCTAAGGATTCGTAGAAGGCGTGGGCAGCTGTTCTGCGAAGGTTAGTGGAAATGGTGAGTTTGTAGCATCCGGCAGAACGACACTGTGCGATCGCAACGTTCATCATTCGCCGACCAATCCCCTGGCCTTGCAAATCAGGAGCCACCCCCACAGCTTCGACAATGCCAGATGGGCTGCCATGGTGAACCAGATTATCCATAATCAGCAAGGCAAACGTGCCAACAACTTTCTCGGAGAAACAGGCAACCCACAGCGTGTAATTTGGATACTGTTGAACCCGTGAAAACCATTTCTCGGTATCAGCTAAGGTCAAAACAGCGTCATGCTCCAGCCCCGAATGATTATAGATATCCACAACTTGAGGTAAATCTTCGCGGCTGCCAGGACGAATTGTTAGCGTCATACGCCCCCTTGAGATTCTATGATGGGTTGAGCTGTGCGAGGCAGCCCCAGCACTCGATCGTCGACAAAACACCAGCAGTCTAAACCCAAGGGATAATCTGCCGTCATCATTTGCCACTGTTGCCAAAAATCAGAATTCAGAGGCAGACTCACCGCAATTTCATCCAAAATCCCTGGCCCTTTGAGTTTCATGGGTAATCCCCCCGTTAACTCAGGCAGTTGGATCAATAACGAAGTAGACGCTTCTGGATATTCAGCATTGCCCCAGGAGAATTCAGCCAGCTTAGGGGCGGTGGCGATTTCCTTAATCAAGGCAAAATCAGCAGCCTGGGGATTGTCGGTAAAGCGACAGCCCGTATGAAACACTAGCCACTGACGCACATCTTCAGTAAATCCTGACTGTAACCACACTACAGTTTCTAAATCGAACAGGGTGAGGCAGGCAGCGGCGCAACTTAGCTCAAGACCATTAGGTGTGGTCAGGGAAACAGTTGTTTGCAGAATACCGGGTCTTGCCAAGGCATCTAACAACGCTCGGAAGGTTTTCTGGGCGTCGTAAACTGTATCTGTAAATCCGGTTAGCTGAGTAATCATCATTAGCTTTCCCCCCGCAGCATTGTGAAAAAGTTGACACGGGTGGATTCAACTTCAGCCGCTTCCCGCTCTCGTTTTTCCTGGGCTGCCGCTTGCAAAGGGATAATCACCTGGGCCTGCACCCGATCATGCCAACCAGGGTGCTGTAGCAGCCCATCACACACAGCTGCTAGCTCTGCATGGCGTTTGGAACGACCCGCTACATACCCAAAGCCAGTCAGCTCATCCAGCTGTACTACACAACGAGTCAGCGTCATTTCACCCAGGTTAAAGGGTTGCCCAGTCCCCTCGGCTCGACCTCGCACCATGGTCAAACCAACTTCGGGCGATCGCAAAAATCCATACCCAGGCACATCGTCAAGTGTCGCAACGCACTCTTCTAAAAGCATCAAGGGCGCTTTAGCTAGGACTGACATCCAGACGGCTCTAGATGGTTGTAGCGCTGTCTTTACCATAACTTAACCAATTGTTAACTGATCGTTAAATTCATGTAGACGTCTAGACAAATTATTGATCCTTTAGGCTGAAGATGCAACTGATTTATGGTGGTGTGTCGGGATGACATAGAGCTATGGCACTCAAAAAGTTCAGTGATGAAGTAAGGGGCTTAAATTTGCCTATTTCCCTTATAGCGATTTCATTGGCGTTTGAACCTGGTTTCTCATGAAATGGAGACCTAGTTTTTGATTTATAAATAAAAGTGATCCAATTTTGGTTAGGTGTCGTACCTCTAATGAACACCTGTTAGGAAGGTATTAATTCATGAAGAAGGTAATGGTACTCACCAGCCTATTGGCTGCTACATTTGCGATGTCTCCAGTGCAGGCTAAAGAGACAGCCTCTGCTCAGTCCAAAGATGGACACACTGGAAACACTATTGTTAGTATTGCATCCACCAATGATTCCTTTGATGTTTTGACTGCGTTGCTAAAACACGCCAAGCTAGTAGGTGTGCTCAATGGTGAAACAGAGTTTACAGTGTTTGCCCCTACTGATGATGCGTTTGGCCGTTTGCCTGAAGGCACAATTGAGAGTCTCTATCAACCCGAAAACAGAGAGCTATTGGCAACCATTTTGACGTACCATGTGGTGCCCGGCAGTGTGCGGTCTACCGATCTGGCATCGGGTAGCGTTGATTCTGTTGCTGGAATTCCTTTAGATATCTCTGTGGGTTCTGGAGTGACCGTAAATGACTCTAACGTGGTTTCAGCTGACATTGAAGCCAGCAATGGCATTATTCACGTTGTTGATGCGGTAATTTTGCCTCCTCAGTAACCATAGTCTTTTCTAGAATCTGTTACGTAGGGGCGCATTGCAATGCGCCCCTACGCAGGATATGGTGCATTGGCCTATAGCATTTGCCTGTATCTGAAGGGCGCACGACAGTGCGCCCCTACCAGCCATTCTGAATTCTCAATTAAATAGCAGCCCCTAATTGCCACTTAATCAGCAAGTTTTGTATGGTGCGTATAGCAATGCCCTAAGATGTCTAGAACATGGGGCAAACGCCCTATCTGTACGTTTACTTGCCTGTTTGAGAGGCCGCTAAATTATGGCTGCGTTAGTGCTATTTTCCATTGAGCTAGCCTTAATTATTATTCTTTGTGGTTTTTTATATATTTCTTTTAATTGGGGTTCTCGTTGGGTTTTACAAGCATCTCCACTACAGATGGATGATGCAGGCTTGCAAACGCTACGACAAAACGTATTTGGCATCGTTCTGATTTCAGGCTGCTTGCTCGTTCTATTAGTAGCAGGATTCAACGGGTGGATACTACTACAGGGTGAAAAGCCAGATACGTATACCCTGTCTTTGATTCAAAACACACCTCAGGAAGTTTGGCTGGGCATAGCAGCAGGTGTTGCCAAAAGTATATGTTTGCTGGTCCTGGTCGGTATTTTGCAGCGTCCCCTCAAGCACAGGTTAGCTCAGATTAGTCGCCACGTTAAGCAGATAGAGCAAATCACGGCGAATGATGAGAGTATTGAACATTTGTTTAAGGCCTTAAGTACCGTATTACGCGTGGGCATGTGGCTTTTGGCCTTGATATGGTGTGCTCGTTTTTTGCATCTACCCGAAGAGATATCTCCTTATCTCTATGCAACCTGGCGAATCTATTTGATTATTTCCATTGGCGTTATCGTTTTTAGATCCGTAAGTGTTGTTGTTGATAGCTTGGATGCTTTGAGTAAAAAGTATTCTAGCCCTAGTAATCTGTTGCGGTTTTACGATCGTTTACAACATCTTGTTCCTTTTTTAAAGCGCTGTTTGGAATATGTTGTCTGGCTCTATGTAGGTATATTAGTAGTCAGGCAAATTGACTTAATTGCTAACTTAGCAGGCTATGGCGCAATGGCTGTGAAGGTCATTGTCTTAGTTTTTTTAGGGCGATTAGCTGCCAATATCGCACAATTACTTGTCTCAGAATTATTGCTGTCCACTGAGGAAACATCGACTGCAATTTATCAGCGACGGGTGACCATCACCCCACTCATTGTAAGTTCACTTAGATATATTATTTACTTTGGCACGGCTTTATTTTTGTTAAAAGCTCTCAATATTGATCCAGGGCCAATCTTAGCAGGTGCCGGGATTGTGGGTCTAACCGTTGGTTTAGGGGCGCAAAACCTGGTGAAGGATGTGGTCAGCGGTTTCTTTATCCTGTTTGAAGACTATTACTTAGTGGGTGATTTTATTAAAACTGCCGAAGCCCAGGGGATTGTTCAATCGATTGAGCTACGAACGACACGCATTCTGCATCCCGATGGCCAGGTTCAGATTCTGAGAAATGGCGATATTGGATCGATTATTAATTACTCTAAACATCCGATTAATGCAGCGGTAGAGGTGTCTATCACCTACGAGGTAGATCCGGAAAAGGCCTTTGAAATTATTGAGCGTGTGGGAATAGAATTGTGTCAGGACGAGGACGATGTCCTAGAGCCAACTCATATTGAAGGCGTAGAAACATTCTCGGAAGAGATTTGTTTAATTTATACCCAAACTAAAGTTAAGCCTGGTAAACATTTGAAGATTCAACGTGTGCTACGTCAGCGTTGTCTGGTTGCACTCTTGAAAGAGAATATTGAGGTAGGCTCGATGGATACAAAATTGGTTCTCAAGAGTGGTTTTGAGAAGTTTGGTGTGCAGAATGAAGCAGTATAAGGGCTTGGTAGACGTTCCATGGAACGTCTGTGCATGATTCTGAATGGAAGTGGAGAAATGCCCTAGACTTTCGATAGAAAATACCGAGCTTTTTCTCTTTGAGACCAGGTAAAGAACGAATTTGTTCTAGTAGCGCGTTGAGGAAAGCTATTGTTTCTGCAGATGTGTGTTTCATGGTGGCCTATTCCTAAGCTACGGTTTTGTAGATTGAGGATAAACGTTAATCAGATGCGAAATAAATCCTAACTAGTATCGTTGAGCCATAAATCAAGAATTATGTTACTGGTTAGTGGCTGGGTACGCTCTAGGGCAAAATTAGACCAAATTAAGGGTCTAACCAAGGTCTGAGACACTGAAAGATACGTAGAGAGTAAACATTTATGGAATGGTATATCAAGGTTTTAAAGAACTATGCAGTATTTGAAGGACGTGCGCGCCGAAAAGAATACTGGATGTTTGTTCTATTCAATTTTCTCGCTGCCTTATGTTTAGGCTTCATAGAAGGCTTTCTGGGAGCATTCAGTAATACGGATCAAAGTATCCTCAGCTTTATTTATAATTTAGCTGTTCTGATTCCATCTATTGCTGTCGGTATTCGTCGTATGCACGATGTTGACCGCAGTGGGTGGTGGATTCTGTGTCCAATTGTAAATTTGGTCTTTGCTGTAACGGATGGGACCGCAGGGTCTAACAAGTTTGGGCCGGATCCTAAAGCAAATGAGCGTTAAAGGTTGAAAGAGCGCTGATGGGGCATAGGTGCCTTTAGATTAGTAACCCCATGCCCCCTTCCCTGTCCCTTAGCAGCGGGTATTTTATCAGCCACTAGATTACGTACAGAAACAATCGGTGTGGTTATACTGTTTCCTCCAACACTTTCTCTTTAGTTTCTTGGGTTGTTACCAAATGACATGCCGTTGGATGGACTCCGTCTACCCTGGTCATTACCGCAAAAGCATTTCTTGCAGTTGCCAAGCTTCTGCTACTCAAGCTTGTGAGTTGCTGATTGTCAGCAGGAATATAGGTTTTAGAGGTTCACTCTTGTTTATCAGCAATAGAAATGACTTCTATCCAATAGCACTTCACCGTGGTCAGGGACCCAAGCAGCCCAAGTGTCGTCTGATGCCTGGCAGAGTAACTTAGCCTTGTCATAAGCAAAATAGCTAGGTGGTTGCAGCAGCTTAACCCAGGTATCGCGGGTGTAATTAAGCTGACAAACAGAATACCAGCTTGGCGCAGGTTCTACTTCTGGTTCGGGTACCAATGGGCATGTGGGAGCGCTAGCTTGAAGGAGCATACTCATTCTTCACTTCGCAGTTATTTATGTATTCAATTTTACAAAATAGAGGTTATAAAGGTTACTCTATGGCAATAAGTTAATAAAACCTGACAATCAAAGATATTTTGCGATTGCTGATTTAGGAGATGAGCCGGTCTAGAGCCATTGTTATCTGACCGCCTCTCCCAGCTAAAATCATCCTGCCAGTTTGGCCTTAGTTCCAATCGCTTTTGGCAACAGGATCTTCCGTTTTCTGTTGCTCCCAGTCAGGTGCATGTCTGTTTGTTTTATAGAGGTTAGTTTGGTGTGCTCAATGACGGTAGCTTCAGTCCCATGGGCGCAGGTGACGAGACTTCTCTGACTATCATGGTGCCTAGTGACTAACCAGGGAGGCAGCTTGCAGGAACCAAATGTATTCGCCAAACTAGTGCGAGGGGCAGGGGCCGCATTGACAGTGCAGATAATCAGTGCGGGGGTTTTATATAGCTCTCAAGTGTTGCTGGCGCGTTGGATGGGCACAGCCGCCTATGGGATTTATGACTATGCTACAGCCATTGGCATTTTCTGGGCCTTTATTGCTGGATTTGGCTTGCCAACGGCGGTTCTGCGGTTTATTTCAGCCTACAATGCCCAGGAAGATTGGTCCCATTTAAAGGGAATCATCTGGGGCAGCTGGCTACAGACATTGTTGATTGGTATTCTCACCTCGCTGTGTGGCACTGGCATTTTGTTGTGGCTCAATGCTCATCGTGATTTAGGTGCTTATACCATGCCTGTTGTTATTGGGATTTGGACAATTCCGACCGTTGCCCTGGTGAGTCTCCAAAAAGAGATTATTCGTGGGTTTCAAAGAATTGTATTGTCCTATGCACCATCACTGGTTATGCAGCCGCTGTTGCTGATGATCATGGCGGCTATTTGGCAAAGGTTGTATGGGCTGACCAGCACAGTTGCGATCGCACTCTCCTTGCTTTCTGCATTATTAACCCTGGGGTTGCAATGGTTGTTATTTCAACAAAGTGTAGATACCAAAATCCGTCATGCCCAACCCGCCTATGAGATTTCCCGATGGTGGAAAGCGGCTGTACCCTTAATGTTGTTTGGTGGTTCATTCATGGTGCTCAGCCAAACAGACACATTAATGATCGGTGTGTTTTTAGATGCCAAACAGGTGGGCATTTATGGCGCAGCTCTCAAAACCGCATTATGGGTGCCGTTTATTTTGGCCTCTGTAAATGCGATCGCAGCACCATTGATTGCCTCCCTCTATGCCCAGGGCGATCACGAGAGACTGCAACAATTAGTCTCTACTGTGGCCCGATGGATGTTTTATCCAGCCTTCATCACATCGATTGGGCTCATCAGTTTTGCAGGACCTGTACTACAGTTATTTGGCCCCGAATTTGTGGCTGCCAAGGGTGCATTAACCATTTTGGTCCTAGGCCAGTTAGTCAATGTAGGAGCTGGTTCAGTGGGCTATATCCTAACAATGACCGGCTATCAAAGCCAGTCCGCCGTTGTTATGGCAATCAGTGCCCTGGTTAATGTCATTCTGAATTTAGTTGGCATTCATATTTTCGGAATTGTTGGAGCCGCCATGGCCACCGCCTTTTCCATGGCTATGTGGAATGTTTGGCTATATTGTTTAGTGGTGCGGCATGTAGGGGTGCGACCATCAATTTTAGATGCACTGCGCGCACTGCGCTGAGAGAGTTGTCCACAGGCTTCGGGGACTGCACAAAAATAAAGACCCAGGTTGGGGTTGTCGATGGGTGGATGAGTGATGGGCTAATGGGGTGATTATTTAAGCGCAAGCGCCTTACCTAGGCAGTCGCAATACACGTTTGCTATGGTTGAGTTTCATCGTTACTGAGGCTTACACATAGCCAATGTTGGTAGAACTTGCGATTGGTGATGCCTATGGTGCTGGGTTTGAATATTCCCCCAGCAGTATGATCCGTGAACAGAATGATCTCAGTGGGTATGTGCAACATCCACGACATCAGATTCAGCCAGGTTACTATACCGACGATGCCCAGATGAGTATTGCAATTGCCGAAGCCATTGTGTCGGGTGAACCCTGGACTCGTGAGAATCTAGCCCATTATTTTGTCTCAGCCTTTAAGCGTGATCCTCGTGAAGGCTATGCCCGTGGCTTTTATGGATTTTTGCAAGCAATCAACGGTGGGGATGAATTCCTTGCCAAAATTAGGCCCCATAGTGACAAAAGTGGAGCCGCCATGCGAGCCGTTCCCATTGGCATTTTCCCAACTGTTAAAACTGTGATTGAACGCTGCAAACTACAGGCAACCCTAACCCACGACACACCAGATGGCATCAACGCTGCAGTTGCGGCCAGTCTAATGTCCCATTACTTTATCTACCAGCTTGGCCCCAAGTCAGAATTGCCACAGTTTATTCATAAACGTGTACCTGGACCATGGATAACACCCTGGCAAGGCAAGGTTGGCTCCAAAGGTATGATGAGTGTTCATGCGGCCCTAACGGCTGTCATGGCCCACGATTCCCTCAGCGAAATTCTCAAAACTTGTATTGCATTTACAGGTGATGTAGACACAGTTGCCACCATTGCCCTTGGTGCAGCCTCTTGCTGCCAAGAAGTAGAACAAAATATTCCACCTGTTTTAATCGAGACCCTTGAAAATGGCGATTACGGCCTTGATTATCTTCGTCATCTTGATGGTCAGCTATTCCAAGCCGTTACATGAAATATTTCCATGGTCAAACAATAGCCGCCTCTTTCTCCTGATGCTCAGGACAATCCAAACGCAAATCGCGATCACCAAACGGCGCATCCACTAACATACAGTGATGAGGACGATCAGCATCCTCATATACATTGGCCCTAAAATATTCACAAGTCACACACATCCGTGACGGAGGAATCTTTCCCTGTGACTGCAGCTTCTGAATCATTTTAGTTAAGCCTCTAAAGAAAATCGTTTGCTCTTCTTCAGAGAGTTCTGTGACTGCACTTAATAAGAAATCTGGCCAGCTAGCAGCTTTTTCCGCTTGTTTTTGACCTTTAGGCGTCAGCCGAATGGCGATGGCTCGACGATCATCCGTTGCCTTTTCCCGAGACACCAACCCCTTTTTTACCAAGGATGAGACCGCATCACTTGCCGTCGCTGCACTGGTAGCCAATCCTTTAGCAATGGTAGAAAGGCGAATTCCCCTTTTTGGGCTAGATTGGAGCAATGCCAAAATCTGCCCTTGGGTGGGAGTTAACCCTTGAGCTTCCGCTCCTTGCCAGGACTGACTACGCAGGGCTATACCAATTTTGGAAAGCCCTGTGATAACCCGTTGGCCAATGGGTTCATTAATGGTGTCAAATGGATTATCCATTAAGTGTACGGTGGTATGATCGCGACAGGCTCTAACACATGGTTAATGATTTTACTCACCTCTGTTTCGGCTTTATGTCCAAACCATTGTGCCAGGATAGTGAAGTCTCCATCAAATAGAATCCAAGATGGAGTCCCTTGAAGCTGATTGACATGAAAGGTATATGCGGCAGGTGATAGTCTCTGTAGAACTTGCTTTATCCTAGCGCGGGCACGGGCTTGGGTTGTTTCATCCATATGGGGGAATGAGGGTGTGAGATGACATACGTGCTCGACATCGTTGTCATCAAAAAGCTCAGCCGCGTCGCCTACCTGGTCAAAGGCTACGGGAAAGGTAATGGGGACGGTGTAGGATCGCTGACCATGGTGTTGAAAGTATAGTCTAGTGGCCCCAATAACTTCACCTGTTTCCAGCAGACATTGGGTGTAGTCGGCGGTGTTTAGATCAAAGTCCTCGAATGCGGTTGAAAGTCCTAAAACATTGAGACGATTACCATAGGTATGATGTAGGTGTTCTGCCAGGGGTAGGGCATGGATAAAACAGCCAGGGCAATTGACCTGAAAGACTAACAAAAGATTTAAATCCTTGATCTGAAAATCGCCCTGTAGAACTTGGTCAATGGTCATTTTAAATTTAGCCACAAGAGTCACCTCCTTTGATTTATCGCAAAAGATCTACACTGTGGGTGCAGTGTTAATGCACCCCACAACAGTCTCAACGGGCCTGAACCACATAGGGCAAACTCAAATCCCCTGAAACCACACTATAAACCTCGTAAACTCCAAGCAGAGGGCGGTTGGCGTCGGATGTGTTGACCTCCATGTAGGCAGCAACACCGTCAAAGTTAAACTCCGTGACATGGTTTATCCGTTGTGCAGGCACCAATACTCGCAATGTGCTCTGATCGGTTATGACCGAGAACCCAGGAGAATCCATATACATGGGCATACCTGGATTAGTTGGCGGTAATACAACACTCTCATCCTCTTGGGCAAATTCCAGTACGGACAAACCGCCAGATACACGGTCATCAGGTGTTAGCACAACCCAGTGGCTATGCCAGATAACTCCGTCATTCGCGAAATTACGATCATTGTTTTCATCCCATAGAGGTGTGTCATCAAAATCAGGATGTGAGGTAACGGCCAGGGCAACAATACCGTCAGTGGCATTGAAACCCACATCGTCAGGGGCCAATGTCGTTGGAAAAACATAGCCCAAGACAGGAGCACCATCTAACTGACCAGCGGCTTGAGGCAATGTAGCTCCTACCATGCCATTCACCTGTTGCTCGAACACCAACAGGTCCAGATCGTCCAGATATTGCACCTGTGCCAATTGAATCTCCAAAGCTGGGTTTTTGTCAGTTGCCTGAACTGCTCGAACGGGCTGGGATACCCCTGTAAAGATAATCAAACTGACAGCTAAAACAAGCAACCCAATAAAACGTCGCATAAACGACCTCCTTTATTTATTTAGGATTCCTAATAATTAGAACTCCTAAATAGTATCTAGCTTAAAAGATGGCGTCAAGGGGGAAGGTTGCGATCGCCCATGCAAATCAGGTTTTGAAATCTTCTAATGCCCGTGTGGAACTGATCCTCTAGAAAGAGAAAAGTCTAGATGAAATATTGTTACTAAAAATCAGGATGCCCGTCGGATCGCTTCAGTTTTCTGGATTTGTTCTGGACTGAAGCCAGCCTGTCGTAAATGATCTAAAAACCACGACTCACGATATTGAGAGTCTAAAGCAACCGCCTGCTGATAGGTTTGTTGGGCTGCTTCAGTTGCTTGGCTGTCCCATTGAGCTAGGGCTAAAGCTACCCAAGGATGGGGGTTGCCCGGTTCTAAAACCGTTGCCTGTTCTGCATGGTCAATGGCTTGGTCATACTCCTGTAGGCGATGATAAGCCAGGCTTAAGTTGTAGTATCCAATTTCGTTGTCAGGCTTCAGTGCGATCGCTTGGGTATGGGTTTCTACGGCAGCATCTAATTGACCATCCACCAAGTACACAATGCCCAATGCATTTAAAGCAGGCACGTGGTTATCATCTTGGTCCAATGCACGTTGCAAAACATCGATGGCATTTTCCGCCTGTCCATCTAAATGCAGGGTCCACCCCAATATCACCTGGCCCGAAAGATTCTGTGGGTCTAACGTCACAGCCTCCTGCAGGGCTGCGATTGCTTCTTTGTAGCGCCCCTGACCGCGATACTCCAGCCCCATCTGACGATTCTGGGCCGCCTTAGCTTTCTCTTCAGCAGATGGTTCAGTCATGGGAGTCTCGTTTATTTCCTGAGGAGTAGAGGCTACAGAAGTAGTGTCCGCTGAGTCTGATGTGTTAGTCGACTGAGATGGAGCGGTTGAGGTAGCCGTGCGACAGCCCGCTAAACTAAATGTCAGCAACGTAGTCAAAAGGAAACTACTAACTTTTTGAAGACTAATTTGCACTACAGTTATGCCAAGACTCTGGGTCTCATTTTAGCGGTTATTCACCGCGGTTATTCGCCTAAGGCGAGCAATGCTGATTCTGTCCTCTATAGGCAAGCAATTATCAAATGCTATGGGGAATATCACTATCCGACAAGGCCCTATGCGTTGGCTCATTGTCTTGCTGCTAGGTTTCGTATGTTGGCTTTTACCCACAACCTTGCCTATGCTGCCCGGCTCAAGTGGTGTTGCCCTGGCCGTGACAATTTCATCTGAAACTGCTTTGGCCCGGTTATTTACGTCTTCAGAAATTCAGGCTAGCTGGTTTGCTAATAGCTTTTTGTCGCAGATTTCTCTGACCCAAATTGAACAGGTTGTGCAGGGTATTACCGCTACCCTGGGGCAGTATCAGAGTGTTGAGGCCAGGGGGAACCAGTATCTTCTGACGTTTTTGCAGGATGCGGATGGCCACCATTACTGTATTGCCGCCACCTGGAACAATCCTGATGGCATTGCCGAGCTCAAGTTTTCCGGTCTTTATCGCGGTGCTCTCTCATTGATAAAGTCAGACTAAAATACTGGTAGCGCTATCTACCACCGTCATGACATCTGATTTTCTCAAGCGAGTGCTCCCCTTTATCCTTGCGGTAATGGCGGCCTTGGGATGGAAGACTGTTTATGCTAGCAACCTATCCCCCATCGATGTCTCATCTAATCTGGTCAGTACTCGCTCCAAGATTATTCATCAGACGGTATTAACCATCGACAGCCATATTGATTGGCCCATTCGGCAGTCGGTGAATCCCGAATTTGACCCAGGTATGGGCCATGGGACGGGAGCCCCTGGTAGTGGACAGTGGGATTTGGTGCGGATGGCGAGGGGCGGACTTGACGGGGCGTTTATCTCCATCTTTACCCCCCAGCGAGAGCTGACAGCCCAGGGATATGCCCAGGCAGCAACCTTGGCGAATCAGATGATTGCTTGGACCTATCAACTGACGGTCGATTACCCAGATCGGGTTGCGATCGCGCTTACCCCAGACGATGCCTATCGGCTAGAACGGGAGGGAAAACGGGCAATTTTTCTAGGTATGGAAAACGGCTATCCCTTAGGCACCGATATTGAGGCAGTCAACGCTTTTTACAATCGCGGAATTCGCTACATTACGTTAACCCACTCTAAAAATAATCAGCTGGGGGATTCTTCCACAGATGATCAGCAAGATTGGCAAGGGTTAAGCCCATTTGGCGAAGCTGTGGTGCATGAGATGAATCGCTTGGGCATGATGATCGATATTTCCCATGTGCATGACGATACCTTTTGGGATGTCATGCGTCTCACCCAAGCACCCCTCATTGCTTCCCATTCCAGTGCCCGTGCCCTGCGAGATGTCCCCCGCAATATGGATGACACCATGTTGCGGGCGATTAAGGAAAATGGTGGTGTAGTACAGCTATGTTTGCTAGGAGATTATATTAAAGAGATTGACCAAGATCCAAGACGAGAATCTGCATTAGAAGCATTGTCAGATCAACAGGCCGCCTGGCTGCGAGGAGATCTGAGCGACGCAGAGGTGGCTGATTTACTGAATCAGTATCGGGCCATCAGCGCCCAATATCCTGAAATTAAACCGACCCTGGCGGATGCCATAGACCATCTTGACCACATGGTAGCTGTGATGGGTATTGACCATGTGGGCATTGGCTCTGATTTTGATGGCGGTGGTGGCTTAGTTGATATTGCAGATGTCTCTCAGATGCCTAATATTACCCAAGAGTTATTGTCTCGGGGGTATACGCCTGATGATATTCGCAAGATCTGGGGTGGTAATTTGATGCGAGTATTTGATGCTGCGATCGCAGTAGCTGAACAGATGCAAGCAGAGGCTGAAGGCTGATGGGTATTTCCTTTTCTAACCCAGATGAGAAAATAGCGTATGAAAACAAGAAGCTTGCCCTAATTAAAGAAATTAACGAGGCATTTGATGGTGTTGCCCGTGAAGATGGCGTCACGCTCCATGAGGCGATGGTGATCGATGATTACGGTAGCCCGGCAGAGCGAGCTGAGGCTAGAGCACAGGATACTGAAGACCAGTGGCAAGACGTTCCAGAAGATGATATTCGATTTTCTGATGCGGTTCTGAGTTTTCTAGACTCGAAGGGTTTTCACTATTACCTGCCGGCCTACATGGTTTGGTATCTCCGCAACATTGATAATGAAGATCCTGCATACTGGTCAAATACATTTGACTCGGTAATCTTTCATTTGACCTATCAAATAGATGTAGAAAACTATGTCGCTTCAAAATTTCAATTGTTTACCCCTGCTCAACTGAGGGTTACGGGATATTTTCTTCAATTTAACGTAGAACGAGAAGAGACAATTGAGAAGCAGAATTTGCAGGAATCTTTGTCCAAGGGTGGCTTATCACCAGAAGAGATTAACTCTATTTTGCTTGATCATACATTTCACAATCATGAAGACAGGCAGGCGTTAGAGACGTACTGGCGACAATTTATATAGATGAGTCACTAGTTAAGGGAGGCGACACACCATGACAACCCATAACCACGATACTTCCCTTGGCATGGGTGTTTATTTCGCCCCGGATGATTATGTTGGTATGATGCGTCGCATTGCCATTTTGCTTATCGACTTGGCAGTGCTGATCATCGTATATGTGTTATTTGCCATTTTTTTGATACCAATCGTTGGTAACCGCAACGGGTCAATGGGGTTGCTCTATTTTGGTATAGTGTGGGCTTACTTAACGACTCTCAAATCATCACGCATTCGCACGGTGGGTTATCGGCTGATGGGTGCCCGGATCATTAATCTGCGTGGTGGACGCCCCTCCATGTTTCGCATGACCTTTCGTTTATTATTATGGGCATTTGGCCCGTTTAATCTGTTGTTTGATTTGTTATGGTCCAGCGTTGATGACGATCGCCAATCCTTACGTGATCGAATTGCCGGCACCTGTGTTGTTAATGCTCAAGCAGAACCCATCGGTACAGCTGAAATTCAACTCAAGTATTACTATGCATTTGGTCTGGCGTTAATGTATTCGCGAGTGATGCGTCCGCAGGATCCAGAATGATAGATGATCTGGGGCTCAAAGCTTTGGTCTTTCGCATTATGGCTGACTGCAATAGCCTTTGACTGCATCCATCAAGACAGCCCCACAAAAATTTGTACCTTTAGTGGTCACATTGTAGAGACGGGCATGGCGCAAATTTGCCCCTTGTAAATTTGCGTGGTTAAGATTGACGGAATCCAGCTGTGCCCATCTGAGATCCGCATTACTCAAATCCGCACCAGTCAAATCCGCATGCTGAATGCGTACTCCTTTTAACCGACAGCCGGAACAATTTTTAGTCGCCCTTAAGGCAACGACTCTCAGGGGTGTTTCAGCCTGAAGTACTAGAAGGATAATGGCTGTAGTGAGTAAAACTCGGAACAGCTTCATAGCTTCCTCTACAAATTGGAGACAGTGTAATCCTTACATTAGACGAGCTTCAAGGGGTAGGTCCCAAAATTTAACACTTTTACGGATAATATATGTATATGTATTCTTTTTTAGCCGCTTGCACCAGTTTTTACTGTGTTCAAAGGTTAACTATACTGAATTTTTCAGTCGCGACACACACAGATATTACCTTTTATTGAAAATGCTTTAATGTTCTGCAATAAAAACCCTTAAATCAAGCCATACAAAGTTTTGAACCAGGTTACAAACCTCTGGGCATTAGGATGATTGGGATGCAAAATGCGTTCCATAATTGCTTGATGTAGCTGTCTCCCTGGAGGATCCTGCCAAGCTAACCAGGTGTAGATATTAGCTTTATCGAGATGAGGATCTGTAAATACAGCACCTTTACCTTTAGCCTCGTTGGTTACTACCTGGGCAAACTGCCAGAGTGTTTCACTGTCTGTTGGAATCATATAAGTTAAGAAGGTTTCCAACATGCCGCGCATCCTGTTATCAGGCATTATCCAAATTCCAAACTTAATTCCACTAGAAGTAGTGTGGAGTAATCCATCTTCAGGTAAGACGTCTGGAATATCAGGAATACTGGTTAAGCTTGCATTTCTAATACTTTGCCAACGTCCTATAGGATTATCATCAGCATCAATCATAATGCCGAGCGCCGAAAGCCCAGAGGCTTGTAGCTCTGTCGAGATTAAGTCTGGATCGACTAAATTTTGATAACCGTCATAATCACGAATAAAAACAACCGGTCTTGTCCGAGTTCCCCAATTCACACCATTGGCTTCGATTAGTTCTGGGATTACGAAACGATCTTGTTTTCCCTCGACAAGAAGAACGTTGGGGTAAATGTCAGCCATGCCCTATCGCACCTCAATTCCACGTTCAGCAGCGATTACAACTTGTCGTTCCGTAAATACAATACTCTTTGGCTTATCTTTCTCAATCCTCTGAATTGTAATTCCCTCTTCAATCACGTTTTCGGAATTTGCCATTGCAGCAAGACTCGTCCAACAATCACTATTGTGAGTTGTGGCAAAAACTTGCACATTAAGCCTTTTAGCTGTTTTCCATATTAATTTCCACATATCAGACATTGCACTAAAGTGGAATCCAGTATCAATTTCATCGACTAATAAAACACCATTCCTTGCATTAACAATAGCTAACGTAAGGCCAAGCATTCGCCATATTCCATCCCCCATACTACCAATCGGTATGCGTTGGTCTTCATTAGTGAGCCTGACAACAAACCCACTACGTGAATCACCAGGATATCTATACTTTTCAGAACCAACTGAAGCAATACGATTAATACTTGGCTCAATTATCTGGAGTACTTCTGTAACAAGCTCCTCCTCTGGAGTCAAAACAACCTGATCAAATAACTCAACCATTTTCTCACTGGTCAAGGAGGAAGACGTTATAAATTGGGTTCTTGATCCTAATTTCTTTAAATCTTTGCGAACACGTCTTATGTAATCTAACGGCAAACCTTCTCTAGAGGATAAGGGCAGTTTAATGCTCTCATTTTCCTGTCCCAACCACTCAATAACTAATACAAGCTCTCGTAGATCTTCAAATAGACTCATTTGGCCTGAATTTTCTACAGATACCGTGACGCCTTCTTCATTGCTATGAGTATTGCTGAGTATTGAAAACTTGCTGCCTACATCAATTTCATGATTATGGAAAAGGTGACGAACATCTAGCTCACGATTACCGCCCCGTTCATCACTAAAAATATATTCACCACGACCGATCATTACTTCTCGCAATGATTCAAGATTAGATTGAGAATAAAGAAGCTGCACAGCCTCTAAGATAGAAGTTTTACCGCTATTATTAGTGCCAACGAGCAAGTTTAATTTGCCAAGCTGCTGAAGCTCAAATCTTCGAAAACAACGAAAATTTTCAATTCTCAGTGACCTCAGCATGTTTGACAGTTTGTTGAAGTTATGGTATACACCTTCATTATAAGGGACAACGTAGCTTCACAGTAGCGAATCTGAATAATGTCATAATGCTTTTGCACATCAAGAAGGCTAACACTAGGTTGGTGCGGCGGTGCAAGGGTTACTGATTTCGAGGCTAGGGTACTGACCGCCGCATAACTCTGCCGTTAGCTGCATCTGCTGCACTTTGCCGCCCGACCAATCGCTATGCTTTCGGGGTAGCCACAGTGCAGAGAGTTTATGCGTATTCTCATCGTGAATCCACCGCACCCCGCCATTGGCAGTCGTATTCCACGGGAGCAACTGCCCCCTCTGGGACTATTGTGTGTCGGTGGAGCATTATTGGACGCTGGTCATGACGTTACGTTGCTTGACGCTGAACTTGGCCCACTTTCTAATGATGAAATTGTTCAGCAAGTTGTTACTCACAGTCCACAGGTACTGCTTATTGGTCACTCAGGCTCAACCTCAGCCCACCCAATTGTTGTTGATCTTACTCTTCGCTTTCGGCAAGAGTTGCCCTCCCTCACGATTGTTTACGGTGGAGTCTTTCCCACATATCACTTCCACGACATACTCACCCAAGAATCTCAGATTGACGTGATTGTTCGAGGTGAGGGTGAAGCCACTGTTCCTAAGCTGATGGCGGCTATTGAAGAGGCGAATGATCTTGCTAACGTAGAAGGTATTGCCTTCCGTCGTAATAATCAGATCATTGAAACACTCCCTGCTCTTATGATCCAAGATCTTGATGCCTATCGCATCGGCTGGGAATTAGTCGACCTGAAGAACTATAGCTACTATGGCGGTAAGCAAGCTGTCGTTATACAGTTTTCCCGAGGCTGCCCACACCTATGTAACTACTGTGGACAGCGAGGCTTCTGGGCTCGTTGGCGACATCGTAACCCAAAGAAATTTGCAAAGGAAATTGCCTGGCTTCATCGAACCCATGGCGTAGAACTATTTAACTTGGCCGACGAAAACCCAACAGTAAACAAAGCCATCTGGCGTGAACTGTGTGAAGCTATTATTGCTGAAAATCTACAGATCAGTATTATCGGTTCAACCCGTGCAGACGATATTGTACGAGATGCGGATATCCTGCATTTGTACCGTCAGGCAGGCGTTGAGCGATTTCTCCTGGGTATGGAAAATACCGATGAAGTCACACTCAAGGCAATTCGTAAAGGCAGTAAAACTAGCACTGATCGTGAAGCCATTCGTCTCCTTCGACAGCATGGCATTCTTTCTCTAGCTACATGGGTGACTGATTTTGAGGAGGTTACTGACTATGACTTTATTCGTTCGCTCAAACAGCTACTCTGGTACGATCCTGACCAACTTATGTCGTTATATGTTACACCCCATCGCTGGACTGGATATTATCGAATAGCTTCTGAGAGGCGAATTATCCAACCCGATCAACGTAAGTGGGACTATAAACATCAGGTATTAGAAACTCGCTACATGCCTCCCTGGCGTATCTTTCTGTGGGTGAAATTTATTGAAATAGTTCTGCAGGCTCGCCCTAAGGCGTTATGGAGATCATTTCTGCAGCCAGATCGAGCTGCACGGCATGGCATGAATTGGTTTACCCGCATGGGGCGACGGGTTATAGTCCATGAATTTTGGAACTTTCTATTTCACGACTCTCGCATAATAAATGGACCAACATTAAGAGAATTTTGGGGTGTGCCGCAAGACCATCAAGAAATTCCACTACGCATGTCCTATCAGCCAATGAAGCATACAATGCCTATTGAGCAAGCAAGCTCTAAGGTCCGTTCTTGAACACAACTCAACTAGTCTATTGATGAACCTTTTGGGCTGAGTGCAGTGCAGGTATCCCAAATTGCAACAAGTCCCCAAACGTTGTCGCTCATAGCATCCAGTTGAGTTTTAATAACGACTGGTCAAATCTCATCAGTTCCAACAAATCTCGGCGGTCGCTTGTCGCAATATCCCGATCGCCCGTAGCGTTAACGACAAGTGCACTCGGTGGGGGGCGGGGTCTGCCACCTAGCTAAGGTTATGTTTTGTCAACGGTTGGTCATTGGCCAAGGCCCCATTCAATATCGGTGGATCGCTCAGGGTGAATAGCGTTGAGGGATCGGTAGAAGTCGGAAGTTCCAGCTGAAATCATGGCAGCCCCCGCCAGAGGTTTTGCCCCCGAACATGGCGTTGATGCTGTCTGAGCGAAAATATCGGCTAAGCTTGAAAGGTGCTTCACAGCCGCACAACTCTGCCGTTATGCGGCAAGTATGGCCATGATTGAAATTAAACATCCACAAGAGCAGGCGCGTTTACGCCGCCTTGCCCTGGCTGCACAAGGTTTGCTGCAAGCTCAACCCTATGGACGTGGTTTGGCAGGGGCACGTAAAGCCATTAACCACCTCGGTTATGTACAGATCGACACCATATCGGTGGTAGAACGAGCACACCATCATGTTTTCCACTCTAGGGTGCCTGAGTTTAAGCCCTCCATGACCAATCAACTGTTGCTCAATGGAGACATTTTTGAATATTGGGCACATGCAGCAGCTTTTCTCCCCATCGCCGATTTTCGCTTCTCCTTACCCTACAAACACGCCATAAAAAGCGGCCAAACCCATTGGTATAGAAACCGTGATACAAAGCTCATGGGTGAACTGTTGGCCCGCATACGTTCAGATGGCCCGCTACGCTCCCGAGATATAGAAACTAACACCCAAAAACGTGCAGGTTGGTGGGACTGGAAGCCTGCTAAAAAAGCACTCGAACAGTTGTATATGGAAGGCGACCTCATGGTCAGCGATCGCAAAGGTTTCCAGAAAACCTATGACCTGACCGAGCGGGTGCTGCCATCTCACGTAAATTCACAAATGCCCAGCATGGAAGAATTTGCGACGCATATTGTCGATCAACAGTTGCGCTGCCATGGGTTGGTTTCACTCAAAGGACTGACCTATCAGCGCCGCAATGCTGACCTACGCAAGGCTGTAAAAGCTTTGGTAAACACAAGGTTGGCAGAGCACACGTTAGAACAAGTACAAGTGAGCAGTGGCGAAGTATTTTTATTAGAAACAGGTGCCTTCGAACGCTCTCTTCCCCGATTGAACAACCGCATGTTGATTCTCTCGCCATTTGACAATAGTGTCATTCAGCGAGAACGGCTCAAAGCACTGTTTCAATATGATTACCGGTTAGAATGTTATGTCCCCGCAGCCAAACGTCAGTATGGTTACTTTTGCCTGCCACTCCTTTACCGCGATGAATTTATTGGACGGATGGATTGTAAAGCCCATCGAAAAAACAGCCATTTAGAAATCAAATTACTCCATTTGGAACAACATAATTTTGATGAAGATTTAGTCATTGCTGCATTTGTAGACGCCATCATACAATTCTGTCATTTTCAACAATGTGACTCCGTGGCTTTGACTAAAGCCCACCCAAAACATCTCACTCAATCCATAACAACGGCGCTAGACGGGGTCATCCCCTAAATCAGCCATCGCTAAATTGTTTCATTTCAGCATATACCCGTGCCAGGTCATTAACCTGATAATGGGCGTTGAGACCACTCGGATTAGGCAACACCCACAGGATAGCGCCATGTAACCCATGGGCCTGCCGCCCAATGACAGCCTTAGGCTGATGAAACGCCGTGCGATAGGCTGTGATACCCAGAATAGCCAACACCTTGGGCTGATAGTGTCTGATCTTTTGCTCAAGGGTTTGCCGCCCTGCCAATAACTCTTCTTTGGAGAGTTCGTCAGCCCTAGCTGTAGCGCGTTCACCAATGTTCGTCATACCCAGTCCCAGGGATAGCAGCTCTCGATCCTCTGACGGATGAAACAGTCGAGGGGTGAACCCTGCAGCATGGAGTGTTTTCCAAAGGCGATTACCTGGACGGGCAAAATGATACCCCACTGCAGCACTGTAAATGCTGGGATTAATTCCACAAAAGAGCACATTTAGATTGGGAGCAATGATATCGGGAACAGTTTTACCGTAGGCCGCCTGAATTTCAGCTTTTGTGGGTTTTGGGAAAGAAGGCATGGAAGTAATAGTGAGTCGAACTGCCGCTACTAATAGCGTATGAGGGTAGGGTGCCGATGAACTAACGCACGAGTAATACTCATGCTTTTTTTGTAAGAATGGCATGCTGAAGTCGTATTTCAGCTAATCGTTCAGCGTGATCGCTGCGAGCCCCGATTGTAAATTCGCCCACTAGCGCGTAATAAACCATGCGAGCACGTACCATGGCCTCAAACGGTTCAAATCCAACTTCTAAAAATAAGTCTTTTGTATACTCCAAGCGTTGTTGATCCACTTCGACAAGAACGGTAGTAATTTTGGAATCACCCGTTGCCCAAGCCCGAATAGCATTCTCTACTCGACCATCATCCTGAACAGCTAACTCAAATAGGTAAAGCAGTTTTGTTGTTGCATCGCCCCCAATCGTTTCAACCTGTTCAATGATGCGACTGGTTTGACCATTGACCCATTCCTGCAAGATAGCTTCTAAAAACACGTCTCGATTTTTGAAGTGCCAGTAAAAGCTCCCTTTTGTTACCCCCATGCACTTGGCAAGGGGTTCAACGCGGACTGTCTCCACTCCGCTTTCTGCAAGTGTCTGGAGGCCTTGATTGATCCAATCTTGGCGAGTCAACTTGGACGATTTATTTTCCTTTTCCATACGGTAGCGTATTGACGTTTTTTAGATACGACATTAATCTATATCCATACGTTGCCGTATGGAAGTAATGAGCATGACTACTTTAATTGAAAAAAATAAAGCGATCGCACTCCGCTTTGCCCAAGATGGATGGGGTATCCAATCTGATTGGCGTGGGGTATGGGATGAGTTAATGAGTGCAGATGTTGTCTATCACTTCAATAGTGCAGCGGAGCCAATTGTCGGGTTGGACGCCAATAAGGCATTTAACGAGATCCTTTTTCAAGGGTTCCCCGACATCTATCAACGTATGGGGGATATAGTCGCTGAAAATGACAAGGTTGTATACCGCACAACCATTCAGGGAACCCATACAGGCAACTTTTTAGGCATGCCCCCAACAGGTAAGTCTGTCAAAGTGAATGATTTCACTTTGCTTCAGATTGCAGATGGCAAAATTGTAGAGTGGTGGTACGAGTGCAATTTGTTAGAAGTTATGCAGCAGCTTGGTTTGGTTTCAGCTTAAGTCTAATTGGATGATGGCAAGCTGTTGCGGACCTGAACGTAACCCATATCATTGATTTGATTATCGCCAAATGAAAAACACTTTTTGGGTGGGACAGTCAGACCACCTCATTGGCCGTAATACTGCTGATGGATACAGGCATCCCAGTCAATAACACCTCACAGAGTAACCGAGATACCGTTGGCAACTCCGCTTTCAACTTATGGAGACTGGCCTGTCTGGCTTCCAGCAAGTGAGCCAGATATCCCATGGAGGTCTGGCTCACACCAAAGCGCAAACCGTCTAGAATAACGAGAATAAAGGGCATTCCCATGTCAGGCTCAACAACAAAGCAGTCCGCTGTAGAACTTGACGTACTTTTCTTAAGGCAACCCTTAAGGTAGTGTGCAAAACATAACTCCCTGTTAACCCTAATACAGCTAAAAATTAGATAGGTTAAAAGCGGGTTAAACTGTGGGTAACGACAAAAGGAATGATGCGCCAAGACGCCTTGCCTCTTTATCTTCAAATTGCTGACGAACTACGCCGTAACATCGAAGAATCGGTGTTTAATGTCGGCGATCAACTACCCACAGAACTAGAACTTAGTAAGCGGTTCGGAGTCCATCGCCACACCCTACGCCGCGCCGTAGAAGTCCTCCGTCAAGAAGGATTAGTCGATGTAGAACGTGGTCGCGGCACATTTGTAGTAGCGCCCATTGCTCTACCCATTGGCAAGCGCGTTCGCTTTAACGAGGCCCTCAAGGCTCAAGCGTTAACACCCTCCTGGCAGGTGCTTAGAATCGTTGACATGAAAGCTGATCCAAAATTAGCGAAGCATCTTGAACTGGAGCTGGGAGCCTCAGTGATCTTATACGAGCGTCTCGGTCTGATTGACAATCTACCGATCAACATCAGCAGCAGTTATTTTCCTGGCGAACGATTTCCAGAGCTAGCTACCTACTGCGAAAACTATCGTTCTATTTCCCAGATGCTGCTTAAAGAATATAACTGTGACCACCTGCGTCGGTCCACACGCATCTCTGCGCGGGTGGCTCGCCCTCGGGATGCAAGACTTCTTAAAATGCCTGCCAATAGCCCTATTTTGTTATCAGAATCCATTAACGCTGATCAAGCTGGCGGTACCGTCATTGAGTATGGTGTGACCCGCTTCCGAGGAGATCGCATGGAACTGGTCATGGAACACGACGTGTAAAAACGCAGCGGACACATGCCAGAGATTAAGAACCTCAGCCAACATCAACCCCTTACAAAAAAAGGGATTACAGAGGATTACTAACAGCTTCTGTGCCCTTAACCCTTAACCTGACTTTATCTAAATTTTAACTTACCTTGGTTTATCTCTTAAGCTGCTAGCGATGACAATGACATTGAACATTGCTAGTTATAGATGTCTATACATGTCAATGTCTATGAATTTGGCATTGATAGGTTTGGCTTAGTGGTTTAGTGGAATGAATGCCTTTGGGTCTAAGGATTTCCAAGGCTGTGTCAAACCCTTGTTAAAAGTGGCTTAGGGCGTTTTCCTAAATGGGTATCATCTGACAAATAAATAATTTAATTCGGCGGAGAGGCAATGCAATCAGTCGCAGAAATGAACTCGAATATGATATCCCCTCAGATTGCTGTGCAGGTAATGGGGGTATCAAAAGCGTTTAAGGGGAAACCTGCTTTGCAGAATGTCAACATGCGGGTGCACACGGGTGAAATGATTGCTCTCGTAGGCGCATCGGGTTCTGGTAAGTCCACATTACTGCGTAATCTCAATGGTCTACAGCAGGCGGATGCAGGGCGAGTAGAAATTTTTGGAAATATCTTACAGATAGAGGGCGAACTCCATTCCAAAGCTCGCCAGATTCGTAGCCAAATGGGATTTATCTTTCAACAGTTCAATCTAGTCAACCGGCTGACGGCTCTAGAAAATGTTCTGGTGGGAAATTTGTCTCAAGTGTCCCTATGGCGCTCCGTAAGTCACAATTTCACTAGGGTGGAGAAAGTGCGAGCGTTGTCGGCCCTAGAGCGGGTTGGTATTTTAGACCAGGCTCATAAGCGAGCATCGACGTTATCCGGTGGCCAGCAGCAGCGTGTGGCCATTGCCCGCTGCCTAATGCAGGGGGCCAAAATTATTTTGGCAGATGAGCCGATTGCGTCTTTAGACCCAGACTCAGCCCGTAAGGTTATGGAACTACTGACCAGTCTAAATAGAGAACAAGGCATCACAATAGTGACCTCGCTGCACCAGGTGCAGGTCGTGCAGCGCTATTTCGAGCGTTCTCTCGCGCTACGCCAGGGAGAGGTTTGTTTTGACGGTTATACAGTTGATCTAGATGCGGCTCGCCTCAACAGTATCTATGGATCGGCGGTTGAAGAGTTGGTAATGAGCGGTCACAGCGAGGTGTTTGCAAGCTGACAACTGCTCATTATCTGGGGTTCGCACACACACGGTTACAAAAACGGATAAGATCAAAGGAACACGGAATCATGTCTACTATTTCCTTGCGTCGATTCGCATCGTTATTTGCAGCTTCTACCATGATGGTTAGTTCTTTGGCTGCTTGTAGCGGTGCTGGTGGAGGTGTTGATACAGCAACTGATGCTGCAGAAGATGCAGCCACTTCTGTGACTGAAGGCGGCATTTGTGCAGCTGATATTAAAGAAATTGAGTTTGGTATTATCTCCACGGAGTCTGCCGACAATCTTAAGCCTCAATGGGAACCACTCTTGACTGATATGTCTGAGGCCATCGGCCGTCCTGTAAAGGGCTTCTACGCCACTGACTATGCTGGTGTAATTGAAGGCATGGGTGCGGGTAAGGTACAGGTTGCTTGGTACGGTGGTAAGTCCTACATTGAGGCGGCTGAGCGTTCCGAAGCGGAAGCATTTGTTCAGACTGTAGCGATTGATGGTTCCAAAGGTTATTACTCTCACCTGATCACTAACGTAGAGAATCCTATTGTTGGTGAAATTGATCTAGAAGCGGGTGACGGTGACAAGTATGTGGTTGAGAATGCTGCTGACCTTACGTTTGCTTTTAACGATCCCAATTCCACCTCTGGTTTCTTAGTGCCCACTTACTATGTATTTGCTCAACAGGGTGCTAATGCCGACAAAATTTTTAGCGAGCTTGTCTTTGCTGGTAGCCACGAAGCAACTGCTTTGGCTATAGCTGAGAACCAGGTGGATGTTGCCACTAACAACAACGAAAACTTGGCTCGTTTAGAAGAGACGGCTCCCGATGCCCTTGAAAAGATTCAGATTATTTGGACGTCTCCTGTCATTCCTAGCGATCCTCTTGCTTATCGTAAGGACCTGCCCGATTGTTTAAAGGATTCCATGAAGGATTTCTTTATCAACTATGACAATGCTGAAGTTCTAGAAGGTCTACAGTGGTCTGGTCTAGATTCTGCAAAGGATGAAGATTGGAACACTATTCGTGAATTGCAGATTGCTAAGGATCTGTTGGAAGTTCAAAATGATGAGAACCTGAGCGATGCTGACAAGCAGACCAAGCTTGACGAACTTAACAAGAAGCTTGAGGCGCTTAAGTAAGTTCTTCTTACCTGAGAGCTCATTGAGCTAAAACTGATACCATAGGCAGCCCCTGGGCTGCTCGTGTTTTTTAACCACGTCTCAGTCAAAACCTGTAGTGTTTTCTACAAAGAAATTGGCATTTTAGACGTGGCAGCGGTTCATTATTGACGTTTTTAAATATGGCTAAGTCGGTGGTTACGTCCCAAACTCGTGATGACGGTAATGTGTCAACTGAAGTCATGCGGGTGTTGGCTGAGGAAAAGAAGCTGGTTACCCCCCTACGGATTGTGTGGCTGTTGATTGCGATCGCAGTCTTGATCTATGCCGCCCAAAAGAGCGACATTAGCCTTATCGAACTAGCCGAAGGCACTGGCAATATGGCGGAATATATCAGCCGCTATTTCCCCCCGGACTTTACCGACTGGAAGTTTTATCTATCAGACATCCTAGAAACCATTGGCATGGGTATTTGGGGCACCCTGATGGCCGCAATCATTGCCGTGCCCTTAGCCGTTATGGCTTCTGAAAACGTTGCGCCACTGTGGATGGTCTTTATTATTCGGCGATTTCTGGACGCCATGCGCGCCATTAATGAAGTTGTTTTTGCCCTAATCTTTGTTGTCGCTGTAGGTCTAGGTCCTTTTGCAGGGGTGTTAGCGCTGTTTGTACATACCACTGGCACCCTGGGCAAATTGTTCTCAGAAGCCATTGAAGCCATTGAGCCTGGTCCAGTAGAAGGCATTCGGGCAACCGGAGCATCCAAGCTACAGGAAATTATCTTTGGTGTGATTCCCCAAGTTATTCCCCTGTGGACCTCCTTCACCCTATATCGCTTTGAAGCTAACGTACGCTCTGCTTCCGTATTAGGAATTGTCGGTGCAGGGGGTATTGGTGTATCACTCTATCAAAGTTTTCGAGCCTTCAAATACGGAAAAGTCTCCGCTATTTTGCTGATTCTCATCGTGGCTGTCGCTTTAATTGACACCATATCTGCTAGAATTCGTCAGCGTCTCATTTAGCAAGTTCTAGCAGGAAAGCTGTATGGCCCTGTTTCTATATCTAGGATTAGGCCTTGCGGTAGGGACCCTGAGCGGTCTCATCGGTATTGGTGGCGGTGTACTCATTACCCCTGCTCTTATTTATTGGTTTGGTTTTTCGCAACACAGTGCCCAGGGTACTACCCTCGCTTTGCTGGTGCCTCCCATTGGTTTATTGGGAGCCTGGACCTACTTTCAACAGGGATATGTGGATATTAGAGCCGCGACCCTCATCTGTCTTGGGTTTGTATTAGGTGGTTTAATTGGGGCTAAGTTTGCTGTTGATTTACCGGAACAGTTTCTACGCAGGCTGTTTGGCATCTCATTAATTTTGGTTGGTCTCCGCATGACTATTCGCTAGAGATTGGGTCCTGTGATCATTTGCTATTTTTTCGCTCAATGATTCTCTTGCGAGTCAGACTGGACACCTGTTCGACCATCAGAACGGCCACAAAAATCACAATATCACCATTTAATGGTCTCGGTTTACCATAGAACTAGTTTGCAAGAAAGAACAATATCTCAGAAGAATTAGAGATATTGTTCTTTTTAATATGTTGTTAATAAGGCTTAGATCAGCCTTGAATATGCCTATTCAAGTTTCTCCCCCTTAATCTAGAGGCTAATTACAGGGGTTTGGCTACCCCTCTGCTCAAGCTGATACTCAAATACATTTATCGTATGGGTTCAACTCTAAGCTATTTAAGCTTGATTAGCCGACGTTAGATTCCGTTTACGACAGGCTGCGACCCCCATACCGATGAGACCAGGTAAGAGAGCTGGTGTAGGCACAGGAGTGGGGGGATTACCAGGGTTGCCAGGGTTGCCAGGCTTGCCAGGATTACCAGGCTTGCTGGGCTTGCCAGGTCGCTCTATTTCTTTATCTATGACAACAGTTTTATTGCCTCCACCAGTAGTATCTAATCCTTCTGCTACGAAGTACAGCATCATCATGAATGCCAGGATCTCTGCCCAAGAATTTGCATCTCCCTTGGATGCAGTCGATCCTCCTTGAGAGATATAGTTTGAAGAGCTACCACCGTATGCTGATTGACCGAAGCTGCCAGTTGAAGAACTGAAGGAGTTAGAAGCACTGGGCGTTGTAAAACTATTGGAGCTACCAGAACTGAGCCTAAACGCTTGGGCTGGCTCAACTGATGCAGTGAGGGAGGCTGCTAAAGCTCCCAGGATCACACAAGAAAATCTTTTGAACATAATCATCAAGCAACAAGAAGAACAACAAAACCATAAAATGAAAGACCCTCAGATGGCAGACAGTTTGAAACAAATACCCTAATTAGGGCTACACATCAAATATGTGCGATTTCTCAAGCTAGGTTGAGTTTTTACTAGATTAATGAAAATTAAACCTGATAGTCTTATCTCAACCTCTTTATTCGAAATCTTTTATAAATTTCAGAAGGATAAGAATTGAAATGTCTTGCCACCATCAAAACTTAACAGAAATCGAAAACCTCCAGCATTGTCTTAGCAAATAGACTTTTCATCTAGACAAAGTCAAGGATGAATGACCCAGAGCCTGACATAATTTAAAGTCATCTAAGGGTTATTTTCTTACTTGAGGTTCCTGCCGTCAATCGTTCCTAGAACTGTACAATAAGTCGACTTGTGTCTTCAAAGGCTACAATACCAGGCATTAAAGCTAGGTTTATTATGTATAGGTTTTATCTTTACCCTCTTTCACTACAATTCTTGATATTTACTTTTTGTCGACTTTAATTATTAGTTATCTTTGTTTTTTTGATGTACTGAATTGCCAACTAAAATCACATTCTTATCCCTAAAAAATCTGATTACTTTTAGGAAATACCAGATATCAAAACATGACTCAAAACATGATATAGACATTTTTTATTTTCATGGGGCATAAATTCTCAATACGAAAAGAACAGAGTGGTAGTTTAAAGGACGTTTTTCAAACAAATGGCAGTCCGGAACCAGGAGGCAGTGAGATTCTAGATCCTGACTCCTGATGTCAAATCCAAATTCATTAACACTGATTACATGGACCATCCTGTAGGGGCACTTAATACAAAAAAACGGAGCTTCCACATAAAGGGAAGCTCCGTTCTCGCCAATAAATGGGGTCTATAACCTCATTTATTGTTTCCTAACACATGTTTGTCTAAGTAAGCTCACTTGTGAGTTCTTGACGTTCAGCAACATACTGTTGAAGCACCTGATTGTGACCATCCAACTCACGTTGCATGACAGCATATTGTCTTAGCAGGGTAGCTAGTTCAGTACGTCGCTCAGTTAGTTTTTTGGCAATTTGATCCAGTGTCTGTTGCTCTATCACCAACATTTGCTGGTGGTGGGATATGTCCATTAGCTCCTGTAAAGGCGCTTCATAGGCAGCTTCCTGCCATAGTGGATCGGGAGACTGTAGACTTGCTACATAGGCATAATCTGCCAAGATAACTTGAGCAGTCTGACGTAGCTGACCTTCAAGTTGGTAGTAGGCTGCATAAAGCTCCCCAAGCTGAGTGTTGTCTAAGTCAGGATTGCTGAATTCAACAGCGATGTCGGTTTCTAATGCTTTAAGTTGTTGCAGTTGCTCTTGATATACGCGGTCTGTTACTAGCAGATGGCTGATATAGTTAACTTCATCTGAGTCTAAAGCCAAGATAGAGGTAACGTTAGAAAGCTTTTGCTGTAGCTGTTGCGATCGCACCGTTAACTCAGCCTGTCTATGGGAGAGATCGCTACTACGATACGCCAAGACTGTGCGATGTGTTTGCAGATTCTGCGTTGTATGCTTCGCTTGAAACATCTGCATTTCTGATCTCAGTGCACGAACTTGCTCTTGAATTTGAGGCACTTGTTGATCAATAAACTCAAGCCCCTTACAAGTACTGTCTTTGCAAGTAGTATCCCGCTCACCAGCACCAGAACTAAACGCCACACTCGATGACGCTTGTGGGCTGGCAATCGGCGGTGTAGACACGTCAGCTTCAGCGGCGGCAGACTCTGCGTCTGTTACAGTTGCTGTGTTGTCGTTTGAAGCAGAATCCTCTGGCGGATGCCAAAAACCTGTTTCCGTATGTTGCATCAGGGCTCCGGCAGAGCATACCACCGTTGCACCAATGGCTAAGGCTGTATGATATTGCCAAGGCGAAGATGGTGGAGCAGGAACCGATAAGTCATCTACCCAATAAACCTGATCAGATTTATCAGACGTAGATATATCAGAGTCCAGATCGCCATCTTGACGTTGGTAGAGCGTTTCATCTCCTAGACAATCAGCGATTAGCTGCTGCCAGGGCTTGGTGGGTTGTGGTGTGTTACAGAAAGAAGTCATACCAACGAAGACAGAAACAACATGGCTTGGCTTACAGACTTCTACAAGGTTTTAAGCAAATGTCCGGGGATTTACACAAAAAACCATGGCTATAGGAATAGTTAACGCCATCTATTCGGCAAAATTACAGTGTGATTTCGTCCTGAGCTATAAAACTCAAACTGTAAACGATGACATTCAAACTAATAACCTTGATAAATCAGCCAACAAAATCAGCATACTGTTGTTTACCCATAGAAATAGACTGTTCAGTGTAAAAACACTGCAAACAATGTAAGCACTCCATGAAGTTAACAAAGCTTACATGAAGCAGGTGTTTTTTTCCAGATAAGAACGCCTTATCTGGAAGGTTGAAACAGCTCAAACATGAGATATAGCACGCAAGTTATTCGCTTATTAGATGCACTAAGGGTTTCTGTTGACGCTGAACATCTTGACTCAAACAGAAGCCCTTTGGATTTTGAAAGTATACCGATCTCTCCCGTTGCACCCAAATAGCTTTTTGCGTTATGCGACTCTCGACATACTCCCCTACCCCACAGGTAGTTACACCTGCGACGCATCCTTCAGTGCGTAGTAAACGTAAGCGCCTTATAGATATAGTTGGTGCTTTGCTGGGTTTAACGATTACCTCTATCTTATTTTTGCCAATAGTAATAGCAATTCGCTTAGATTCCGCTGGTCCCATTTTTTATAATCAACAACGATGTGGATTAAAGGGTAGGCAGTTTAAGATTTGGAAATTCCGTTCGATGGTGACGAATGCAGATAGCATGAAGCACCTGGTCAAGAATGAAGCTGCTGGACACATCTTCAAAAATCGGAATGATCCTAGAATCACTCGTGTAGGACAATTTTTAAGAAAAACAAGCTTGGACGAACTGCCACAGTTCTTTAATGTATTAAAAGGCGATATGAGCCTGGTCGGCACCCGTCCGCCTACCTTTGAGGAAGTCGAACAGTATTCTAGATACCATTTCCAGCGGTTGAATGTCAAACCCGGCATTACGGGTGAGTGGCAAGTTTATGGACGCTCTAATGTAGAAAACTTTGACGAAATTGTGCGGATGGATCTCAATTATCAGAGAAAATGGTCAATAACTTATGATCTTCTACTAATCTTGCAAACGTTCGCTGTTGTTTTTAACAGACAGGGAGCATACTAACACTCACTATTTGAGACCGTTCAATCAAGGCAAAAGTGCCCATTTCTAACTGAATAAAGCTCAATAGTCATGAAAACATGAACGTTTTCTCGCGAGTTTAAGCTGCAGTCCTTATATAACGCTTTCCTATTTCAACGTTAACAACTTGTCTATATTGAGGTTTTTATGACTTCTCAAACATTAAAAATATCGCCAACATCAATGATCTCACCTGCACAGAACCAAATTGCCTCTGAATTAGGTGGTGAAGCGGTGATTCTAAACTTAGAGTCAGGCATGTATTATGGCCTGAACGAAGTAGGCGCAAGTGTTTGGGAATTTATTCAAAAGCCATGTACATTCGCCAGTATACTTGAGCACTTACTGGCAGAATATGACGTACAACCCGACATTTGCGAGCATGATCTAAATACAATTCTCTCAGAAATGCAGCATGCCCACCTGATTGAGGTGAGTGATGAAACAGTTGAATAATCTCCTAAGACTTTCAGGAGTTGAGCGACGAGTTTTACTCTACGCATGTCTGTTGCTTAATGGAATTCGATTGGCTCTGTGGTTGTTGCCTTTCAATATGGTCAGGCAAAGAATATCGCGCCTTGCTTCTGTGTGGGTATGCCATAACTTGACTTCCCCTGTTTCCGTAGGAAAGATTGTCTGGAGTGTTGATATTGCCAGTCGCTATACCCCAGGCGGGGCAATGTGTTTAGTGCGGGCATTAACAACCCAGCTACTCTTAACTCGCTACGGGTATACGCACCAATTCCACATTGGTGTTGCCAAGAGTGAAAACGGTAATTTGACTGCCCATGCTTGGATTGAATACAAAGGACGAGTCATTGTTGGTGGTCTACATAACTTGAGTCAATTTAAACCGCTTTCTGCTGTAGGAGCGAAGCAATGAGTGGCATTGTAGGGATTTACCATCTCGATCAACGTCTAGTGGAATCCAGTGATCTGCATCAGATGGTAGATATCTTGGACCATCGCGGACCTGACGGATCTGACACCTGGTATCGAGAATCCATCGGTCTTGGCCATTGCATGCTATGGACAACGCTAGAATCACTCCATGAACAGCTACCTTTAGTTAAGGGTGATTTAACTATCACTGCAGATGCTCGCATTGATAACCGAGATGAACTAGCCCAGGTTCTGACCTTACCCGATCGACCTTTAGAAAAGGTGACTGATAGTGAGTTTATCTTGGCAGCCTATGAAAAATGGGGGAGTGATTGCCCTGAACATTTACTAGGGGATTTTGCTTTTGGCATTTGGGACGGACAAAAGCAGCAGCTATTCTGTGCCCGCGACCATTTAGGTGTGAAGCCGTTTTATTATTTTCATCAAGAAAGTAACACGTTTGCATTTGCATCAGAGATTAAAGGATTGCTTTGCCTAGACTGGATTCCTCAACAAATTAATGAGGTGCGTATTGCCGACTATCTAGCCCTGATGTTCGAGGATAAGGTAGTTACTACCTTTGAGAATATTTTTCGGTTGCCCCCTGCCTCCAGACTATGGGCAGACGCTTCAGGCATTAGAGTTGAGACCTATTGGCAACTCGATTCAAACTATGAGTTAAAACTAGAATCAGATGATGCCTATGCAGAAGCTTTCCGTGAGATTTTTATTGAAGCGGTCAGGTGCCGCCTAAGAAGTGCTTTCTCAGTTGGTTCCCATCTCAGTGGTGGTTTAGACTCTTCTTCTGTTAGCTGTGTAGCCCGTAAAATCCTAAGTGAAACAACAGGAGAAACACTTCATACGTTTTCAAACATTTTTGACACGGTCAAAGAATGTGATGAACGTTCCTATATTGATGAAGTCCTAAAACAGGGTGGTTATACCCCCCACTACATTCATGCCGATGCATTTGGCCCTTTAACGGATGTGGAGCAGATTTGGAACTATGAAGATGAGCCAATCTTAGGTCCCAGTCATCATTATCCCTGGCGCTTAAATCAGGCGGCCCATGAAGAAGATGTACGCATCGTTTTTGACGGCTTTGACGGAGATTCCGTCGTATCCCATGGCCTAGATCGGTTACGAGAGTTAGCATTGCAGCAAAAATGGTCAGAATTTGCAGAAGCTATAGAAGTTGCCAGCAAAAATTATAAATTTTCTGTTAACTACATGCTGACGTATTATGGGTTGCCAGCTTTGAGGCAGCTAAGTACGCAAGGACAGTGGTTCGGCTTTCTTAAAGCGGTTAATTACATTCACCATCGCTTTCAATACTCACGGCGTAGTTTACTAATTCGACAAGGTATTAAGCCAATTTTCAACAAGGTTTTACACAAACTTGATCGAACGCCAAAGAAGTCAGTCGATAATTTAGGTAAGGCAAGAGAAATAATAAACGCTGATTTTGCAGAACAGATTCATCTAAAGGAACGAGTTCGGAGATACACTCCTAAACCGGTTTCTCCAGGAACGGTGCGGCAGGAGCACTGGCAGTCAATGACAGGAGGTGTAATGGCTGTGAACCTTGAGGCAGTGGATCGTTGTGCAGCCGCCTTTGGATTAGAGGCACGCCACCCATTTTTAGATCGTCGGTTAGTTGAATTCTGTCTAGCTGTTCCATCTGACCAAAAATTCAGGAGAGGATTTGGGCGGATGATTATGCGTCAAGGCCTGAATGATATATTACCCCCAGCAGTCCAATGGCGGGGTGATAAAGCTAATATGACTGCTAATTTTGTAAATGGGTTACTCAATATTAATCGCCCATTATTTGAGCAAGTACTTAATAAGTACAGTTACTCTGTACTTAGATACGTTAATCTTGACGATTGGGAGAATGCTTGGCATCGAATAAAGCAGTATCCTGAATCAAAGAAAAAAGTGAGTTCAACCACTCAGGACTGTTTTATGGTGTGGCGAGCAACAGTTCTAGCGCTTTGGTTTCAGCGTATGTAAAGACATTTGCTTGTCAAGACAAACGTTAATCTTGGCGGGTTAGGAAATATATCCCTGACTGTAAGTCCAAACCAGGGGGGTATCACCAACTGTTAACTCAACTAATGTAATTAGAGGTCCTACAATGACTAAGAAAGCATATACTCAGCCTAGCCTGACAGCTTACGGTAGTGTAGAAAAACTAACTAAAGCTAATGGCTCTATCAATCTTGCGGATGTCTTCATCCTATCTAACCTACCTGGCGAGCAGCCTGATCCAGTTGAAGCTGTAGGCCAGGGCTCTATAGATATCGAGATCGATGTTGAAGGTGCAATCTAATCGCGTTAGCTTACAAAAGCTAACCAACATGGAACTATCGATGTTGAAGAGGCCATAATCTTTTTCAATTTGATTGGTCTGGATGGTTAGCCATTAGCTATTGATGATTTTGAATCTATAGATTCGGAGATCTCCATCGAAGCTTAGCCTCTGAGGCTAAGCTTTCTGACTAATTGTTGGGAGGATCTAGTAGGCGATAAATTTCTTGCTGTTCATATTTGTTAAAGGCCGATGGGAGATTCTCTCCTATAACCTTAGCGATGTATTGAATAGATTCGAAATGCATTCTTATTAGATCCCCCTTCTCCATCATACTTTGGTAGATGCAAACATAGTGAATAGGTATCTCATTAATCTGTAATAGAAAATATTCTGGCACTTTGTTGCAAAACTGTATCTCACGTCTAAATAGACGTATTTTTGCTAAATCATGTACTGTTATTCTGCTTATCAGCTGTGCCTCCACTCAGAAATTCCGCTGTCGGGACTGCCTAGTGCTAACGGTGAGCCAGATGTCATTGTCCGTTTAAAGGATTCTAAAGAACATCCTGCTCCTGACTTGAGCAATCCAGCACAGGATATTCGGGGTCGACTAGCAGGGATAGGAAAATGTCGAATCTCAGATGGAAAGTTTATTACTATCACTCCGTTTGAGGGAGTTACCCATGAGATGATTGATCCCAATGTTTTAGGGGGCTGTATGTCGGTTATTCTAAGACAGCGCGGGTTCCTAGTTCTACATGCAAGCAGCGTTGCAGTACAAGGTAACGTAGTCGCTTTTTTAGGGCATTCTGGTTGGGGAAAATCCACTCTGGCTGCAGCACTGCATACCCATGGCCACAGTGTGATTACCGACGATGTCTTGGCGATTAGTTTAGAGGATATTGAGAATCCTATAGTGGTTCCATCGTTTCCTCAATGTAAGCTTACTCCGCAAGCTGCCAGCGCATTGGGTAAAGATCCGGCTAGCTTAGAATTTCTCTACGCCCACTCTTCTAAACGGGCCTATCACTTTCAAACGGGATTTCAACAAGAGCAACTTCCATTACAAAGTATTTATCTTTTATCCAAAGGCGATAGCCACAGTATCATCCCCCTGGGTTTCATGGATGCATTTGCATATTTGGTGAGCCATACCCGTGCTATGGATGTGCTGCGAGATAACCAATCCTTAAAGGTCCATTTTCAACAATGTACCCAATTGCTTAAACAAGTGTCATACTACCGGTTTACTCGGAAACCTGGTTTAGAAGAATTGCCGGATTTAGTGCGAATGGTAGAGGAACATGTGCAAGAACCATCTATTTAACCACTAGGGGTTAACCTACCGTGCAATTTGCTAAGCCATTAGCGGCATTCTTTAAGAAAACCCAGCGATTGATGCCAGCTTTGCGCCTGGTTTGGCGTAGTAGCCCTGGCTGGACCATGGCTAAACTTAGCTTATTGGTAATTCAGGGGTTACAGCCACTGCTGCAAATCTATCTAATCAAGCTATTAGTTGATGTCGTGACAACTCAATCTGAGTTGACCACATCACCACAGTTTTTCAGTCAAAATAAATTGCTATTTATCGGACTGGCTGTGGTCTTACTGGTTGGCATGATAGCAACTTCACTCTCAGAGCTAGTCACATCGTCACAATCTCAAAAGGTCTCTGACTACATGCGGGGTATTTTGCATGCTAAGTCCATTGAGATTGATCTTAGCTATTATGAGAACCCGCGTTATCACGACACATTACAGCGGGCTCAGCAAGAAGCAACTTATCGCCCTAATCAGATTCTAAAGCGGCTGGCGCTGGTTGGCCAAAACGGTATTTTATTGGTTGCCATGGTGGGTTTGTTATTAACCCTCCATTGGGGTATCACTAGCGCCTTATTAGTTGCAATTATTCCAACCGTATTGGTTCGGCTACACTATACGCGTAGATTATATGCTTGGCAGCGTACCTGGACCCCTGTCGAACGGAAATCAGCGTATCTTTCTTGGTTGTTGATAGGGGATCAGTTTGCCAAAGAAATTCGCTTGTTTGGCTTAGGTGACCTATTTAGTCAGCGGTTTAATGGGCTGCGATCGCAAATTTACCACGCCAAGCTCAAACTAATGACATGGCGTTCACTCTCGTTTTTAGCTGCCAATGTCATAGCAGGGGTGATGGTTGGTGCAATTTATGCCTTTATCCTCTATCAAACGTTTCAGGGCATATTAAAGCTTGGGGATCTTGTACTTTACCATCAGGCATTACAGCGAGGTCAAAAGGGGCTCAAATCATTTATTGCTGGACTCTCCGGACTGCATGAAGACAATCTATTTCTAGCAAATCTATATG
Organism: Adonisia turfae CCMR0081; assembly: GCF_011009555.1. GTDB lineage: Bacteria > Cyanobacteriota > Cyanobacteriia > Phormidesmidales > Phormidesmidaceae > Leptothoe > Leptothoe turfae. Next base: position 1,512,735 of record NZ_QXHD01000004.1, read on the forward strand.
AATTTCTAGATTTAAAATCCCAGATTGTGACACCAGCACAGCCCAAATTCTGCCCCCCTGTAAAAGCGCAGGGCATTACGTTTGAGAACGTTAATTTCCAGTATGAAGGAACGTCTCGACAAGCACTTCAAGATATATCTTTCAATATCAAACCTGGAGAAACCATTGCTCTGGTAGGAGAAAACGGTTCAGGTAAGACAACACTGATTAAATTATTATGTCGCCTGTACGATCCGACTGAAGGACGAATCACACTGAATGGCATCGATCTGCGAGATCTCGATGTTCCCCATTTGCGACAACAGATTAGTGTTATTTTTCAAGACTACGCTAAATATAATCTTTCAGCCCAAGACAACATTTGGTTAGGTAATGTTCAGCTGCCGCTGGACGATCAACTTATTATCGAAGCTGCTAAACATGCAGGAGCCCATGAGGTCATTACCCAGTTACCCCATGGGTATGACACTATGTTAGGCAAATTATTCCAGGGTGGAGAAGAACTTAGTATTGGTCAGTGGCAGAAGGTTGCCTTAGCCAGAGCTTTCTTACGTCAGTCTCAGGTGATTGTTCTAGATGAACCCACCAGTGCCATGGACCCCAAGGCTGAGTACGAACTTTTTAGTAGGTTTCGTGAGTTAATTCAAGACCAGTCAGCAATTTTAATTACCCATCGTTTGTCTACAGTCAAAATGGCTGATCGTATTTATGTCATGGACAACGGCAAACTCATAGAAAACGGTACACATCAAGAGTTAATGGAGAAACAGGGAAATTACGCCCATTTATTTGAAATTCAAGCTAAAAACTATTGGTAGAGGTAGTATCTATTATTTGATTTTCAATTAACTACTTTAGAGCTGTGAGTACTTTAAGAATAACTGAGCTAAATCCAGAAATCTCATTTCTACTAAAATGCGCCAGAGTATATCTGAATATTGATGACCCGTGCGAGATTAACCAGCTAATCCAACAAACCAGCTTAAACTGGGATGAAGTCATTAAAATGGCGCAGGTTCATAGGGTATTGCCCATACTCCATAAGACTCTTACTCTAGTATCCCCACAGGAACTGCCAGATTTTGTCCTGCCAAAGTTACATCAACTACACTTTAAAAATATTAAACGTAACTTTTTTCTATTACAAGAGCTCATTAGATTTTTAGATATCCTAAAAAAGCATCAGATTGATGCAATTACATTTAAGGGGCCAATGACCGCAATGGTTGCCTATGGCGATTTATCATTGCGCACCTTCTATGATCTAGATTTACTAGTACATTCCCATGATTTTTTTAAACTTAGAGATATTGCCAAAAATCATGGTTATACGTGTGATTTGTTGATGGCGAAAGAAGAAAGAGAGTGTTTGACTAAACTTAGCTTTCAAGACCAAGAACTATATTTCAACTCACAAAAAGAGTATAGTTTAGTGAATGCCAAAAATCGTATTTTTCTTGATATTCATCAAGGAGTTTTATCTAAGCAATTCTCCCCATTATTTAACACTCAATGGATTTGGGAGCACACTCAGCAGGTTAAAATCGGAGGACATCAAGTCTTAGGTTTGACACCAGAGGTTCAGATACTTGTGTTATGCGCACAAGGTGTTGAAGATTGCTGGAATCATCTAGGTAAGCTTTTTGATGTTGCAATCTTGATCAAGAACCACCCTGATTTAGATTGGGATCAGCTAGTGAAACTATCAAAGCAGATGGATGTGCTTCCTAGGCTTTTATTGGGACTGTGTTTGATTCGTCAACTATATGGGTTCACTTTGCCCGACCAGATTGAACAGCCGTTGCAGAATTGTACCTTTATTCAAAAACTTGCTGAGGCATTACAACGACAAATAATACTAAAGAGTAATATAAATTCTAAGTCAAAGTTAGATCTTCTCAACGCTGCATATCAACTGCGGCTTATGAGCCAGTGGAAAAATCGTATTAAATTTATCCTAACGCTTATGCAGCCGACTCTTGCAGATATCGCTACAGTATCGCTGCCTAAATCTTTATTCTTTATATATTATTTATTGCGACCCTTCCGGGTGATGCAACTTAGCAAATAATGGCCATACGGACATGCCAACGTAGAAAAATGTCAGGAACTTTACGGATAGCTCCTTATGACCAGAGAAAATAATTAATACGTTATGCCTATTTCTTGATTAGTAAGACTATCGCTTTTGTTGCGATTAAACAAAGGAGGCAATCGAGAGGTGACAGACAAACTTTATAGAGACTAGTTTACCACATTTGAAGATTTATCTTCCCATTGCTCCTGCTTAGATTCCGAGATAATGCCCACTCTCATGTATGGGGACAACGGATATATCATTCGTTAGTATCGCTTTAATATTAAGACCTAAGCGCCTAACTTATGTTCCGACACCACTTGATTTATTCTTTTTTGCCATGACAAGCCTTCCTAGACCCTTTCCTTCTAAAGCTAATCAAACAGATGTTGGCCAAAATCCACAGATGCCTGCTGCTAAGAATATTTGTTTAGTTGTTGGTTTTACCTGTTTGCTGGGATTTTTAGTTGACATGTTGGTGTTGGCTACACCGCTCAATGTCTTTGCTTTAGAATGGCGTATCAATGTGATGCAACAGGTTGGAGATCGCAGTATTGTATTGCTGCTGGCAGTTGGGATGCTGCTATTTGCCACTTTTGAACAGCGCCAGTTAAAACGTTCATTGGGGTATGCTTGTCTAGCTTTAGGAGTTGCCTTTGTCTTGTCCTGTGGTGTAGTAATCCGGGATAACTTGGTCTTTCAAAAACAGGCTTTGCAAAATATCAACAATCAGGAACAACAGATCCAGACGCAGATTGAACAGGTCCAAGCTGGTGGCAGCCTACCGGAAAACGTGACTCTTGAGCAATTACAGCAAGCGTCTCAACAATTGTCGAGTCAGGCTCAAGCCCTCAAGCAAAATGCTCGTCAGGGTATTACTAAAAATAGTGTGGCCAGCCTCGGTAATCTTATAGCAGTCGGACTAGGGCTGGTAGGATTAGGTCGCCTGGGCATTAAGCGTGGATAAGTCTGGTTGATATTGATACAGCTGATCGTTCAATAGCTATTATCATCAAATAACTGAATAGTCATTGAGTCCCTGTTAACTGCTAGGTGAGAGTTGATAGGGGCTTCTTATTTTAGGACTATTGTATAGCCAATAGTTTTTGGTCAATCCTAAGGAGAATGCTGGACGACGTTGAGTCTGATAGTAAGCGAGATTTTTTGTGTGGATATAGCACATCAGACAGCTTTCTCTTCTCCTTTCCTATTGCCCTAAATATCTCTATTATTGCTCCTTATTTTTGTACGATTTTCTGGATATCCTCGTCAAATCCTGGGGTTCTTTCTTTATTAAAGGAGACTCCGGGGATCGATGTTTAACTAATTAAAGTGTCACCAATTGAGGATATCTCAGCTTCATAGGGCAGAAAATGTATTCAAGAAAGCTTGATAAAGCTTTTTCCTTGATTCTTGCATATGCTTTAAAGTCTTATGGTGCATATGCATGAGGTGTTCCTGTTTCTTGTGCGATTCTGACAAATACTCCAGTTGAATTCAAGTGGGCAACTTAGTTCAACGAGGCTGGAGTTATAGGGTTAAATTGGGCTCTACCGATACATTTTTCAAGCAAACATTTTTCCCTACAAAATCATGCAAAAATACATTCTAACAGGTGCCCTGTTTGCAAGTACTTTAGCTGCAAGTTTTCTGGCACAAGCTGATTCCGCAAACGCTGCTTCTATTACATATAACTTCAGAAGATTTGACGTACCGCTTCTAATTGATGTTGCACCATCCAGTTTTACAGTTGATGGTCTAACTGTAGATGTAAGTGGTAATGGTGTCGTCACTCAGACTGCTGACGGTTTGGGTTTGGCCAGGGTCCTAAGCGTTGCTCCTCCTGAACAGGTGGATGGCCTTGCCTTAAACGGTCCAGACTTCCTGGATTTTGACTTTGGTAGTCGGTTTGTAAACATTGTCTCTGCTACGTTCCGACGTGTTGGTACCAATGTGCCTATTGATGAGGTAGGTGAAGTTGGTAACGATGACTTTAGTCTGGCGGTTGACGGTAACTCTGTTATCGAGATCGCTGATATCCCTGGTGGTAATGGCCTTGACTCCGGTATAGGCACCTTTGACTTTACGCCCCTACTATTGCCTAGTGGTAATGTTTGGAGATTTAGTGCTCCTGAGCTGGATGATGACTACACCATTGCCAGTTTGACGGTCACTAGTGAAGAAATTCCCACTCCAGCTGTGTTGCCTGGTTTGATTGGTATGGGTGTTGCCTTTATGCGCAAGCGACGTGGTGAAGCCGCTGATGCCTAATGGGTCTACGGTAGTCTTTAAGAGCTAATGGTTTAGTTGTGGTTGACTGAAAACCGTTGCTTAAAGATGCGTAGAAAAGGGTAAGCGTCCCCTATATGAAGCTGTTGGTATGACTTCTTCAAAGTGATAGGGAACGCTGGCCGAGATAGTTGACTAAGCGAAGTCGAAAAAAGAGATAGGCTCTAGTTCTTCTACAGTCTATCTCTTTTAAGGTTTATGAATAACGTGTTTGGGGCAAATGCTTTGGATGGCCTGGCTGAGACTGCTATGATTTTTTATCCGCTCATCTGTCGAGACTGAGACTTCATTAGTGCCTCAACAATATAGTAATAAGCCGTAAACAAAACGCCCGAGAAAATTTGACCACCCCAAAAACCATGCCAGAATTTAAACCACTCTGGTCCCCAATACACATGGGCAATGGTTACCAACATGAGTCTGGGCACATTAGCGATCATGGCAATGATTGCAGCAGCGATAATTAACAGCACCATTTGACGGCGATCTTGTTTGTACAACAACCCCATAAATAAACCTGCTGCGGCAATGGTAATTGCCATATCTAACCCATTACACCCCCAACCTACTTCCACAGCTCCTTCAGGAAATGTGATAAAGATGCCCTGCTGCGTTGCTGGGAATCCAATCCACTGCATTGATTGTGTGCCTGCCCAGGCCATAACTTTCTCTAATCCTTGATCAGGAACGAAAAAGTCCCACAGCCCCCGAGAAATAATGCCAATGCGAGGATATACGGTTAAACCAATAAAAAAGGTTGGCAGCATAAACTTGTTAAAGACTTTAAGCCCCCAGGTACTACAGGCCATACCGATAATAATAAGTAGCCACAATAACGCTTGGGGCCACATGGCAAATCGACAAAATGGGAATACAACTATGCCGACAACAATTAATAAATAGCCTAAAGCTCGATCTTCTTCCGATGCTTTTAAGGTGCTAAACACCTGGCGACGCTGCCATAGCTTCCAAGCTGCTATGAGTAGCATACTTAATACTAAAAACCAGCCAATTTTTCCCTTCAGTGCTCGAGGAAAGAGATAGCCAACCCATACGGGTAGGTATACTAACCCCACAACTGAGCCCAAGAGCATCAACCGACCATGGTTAGTCTTTATGGTCTGTTGTAACTGAGCATAAACCACCGTTATAAGCTGCTTTATATCAAAGAATTTTTGTGTTGACATAGGCTTGGTAGTGGATAGTATGAAAATTGATAATGATCAAAATTACGCCACAAAGTACTAGGTTGATCGGGCCCGTGCTCTCAATTATCCACGACCTTTAATACGCAACTCGTGCCAGCGGAGCCCAACTAACACTATACTCGTCAGTGTGAAGCCAGGCTCTTCCATAAGAGTAAAGATAAAACCATTAACGATGACATTGAGGACTAAGAAACGAGATACATCGTCTTTAGTAATTCTAGTTAAGGTAACAAACCATAAATAGATGTAGCTGCCTAGACCTAAAAGACCTAAGTCTCCCCAGATACCGGCCCAGCCCCATAGGGGAGAGAAAAAACTTGAATCTAAATAATTCCCACGCCACCTTGACCAAACTAAATCAGTGACCGGATGGGTCGTTGCACCCATGGGTCCAACAAGAGACCAATAGTCTCTGATCATCCAGCCTCCTATGCGACCAATGGTGTGCCCAGGCCCCAAACCAAAGAACCAGTTTAAGAATGAATTGTAGTGGTTGGGAATAACTCTAAAAGGGGTGGTTTTGAGAACGGTTGCATCGCCGTTAGGGCCATAGATATGGGGGCGAATCCAGCCTCTATAGGCGCTAAAAAAATCGACATTGTAAATACACCAATAGAAGGTGTACCCCAGTAGACCGGCTGCAATAATATATTGGAAGGCTACTTTGAAATCGGTGATTTTGCTAAAAATTAGACAGCCCCAGGCTAAAAATGCGACTAATATTACCTGTTTCGCATCAGCAAATAAGACCTGTGCCATCACTGCGGCAAGCACAGAAGTACGTATCCAAACGGGCATTGTCTTAGCACTGACGTAATAGTAAAGACCAAATACTAAGGATGCACTCGCCCCCACTACGTGACCACCGGAGGAGAGATAAAAAACACCTTGGATATTATCTTCTATGGTCATCCGAGTGTGGGCTAACAGACCTGTGGTTAAACCTACTTTCTGAAGCAAGGCTAGCCCCAGATGGATAGCTCCAAAACGAAGAATCCAGTTTTTGAATTGGTCTAAGGAGTCTTGTGTAAATGGAACGGAAATAAGGGCGGCCAAAAAAATAAAAGGCTCTGAGATAATCATGAGCCCTAAGAAGACATTGATCAGGCCTGCGTTATTTAGTAAGGCACTGGCGGTTGCGATCGCAAACAATGCCACCAATCCAACAAGTAGAGCCTGTACAGTAGCCAACTGCCTGCGGGATTGATGCCGACTGCTCAACATCACTAGGCTGCAAGCCGCAGGTAGCACAATAAAGTGAACAAAATTGATCGGTGCTGGAGCCCCCATTGACTCAAGGAGTCTGGGAAAAAAAACCGTCGCAAATGAAATTAGTAACAAGCGAGAGCTTGAAATGAAACCCGCAGGCGCTTTGGGACGAGGTAGAGTCTGAGTCTGCATTGTTAGCGTAAAGTAACCGGTGTGGCCGATGGAGCCGATGGAGAAACGGGCACAAGTTGGGAGTAAATGGCCATCAGCTGCGAATAGTTAGCGGTTGCTGTATAGTTGGCCTCAAACTCAGCACGAGCATTTTGACGCATCTGTCCCTGAGGTTCAGGATGGTCTAACATCCAATGCACCTGACGGGCTAGATCGTCAGGATTGCCAGGGGTGAAATGTAAACCAGTATGGCCAGATTTAACAATTTCTGTGATGGCACCAATCTTAGAGGCAATCACAGGAGTACCCGTGGCAAATGCCTCGACAGCAACTCGACCAAAGGTTTCATACCACTTAGATGGAAAGATCAAAAACTGAGCCTCCCCCATCAGCTGATGCACCTCAGCCATCGGTCTACGGCCCAGCCATTCTATGTGGGGCATCTGTTCAACTGCTGCGGTCACCAGTGTCGACAGTGGCCCATCCCCTACAACTTTGAGGGGTAACGGTGTTTTGAGCTGTTTCCAGGCGTCTAGCAAGGTATCCAGCCCTTTTTCCACAGAAAGACGCCCCACATACAGAGCGTAACCGCCTTTGCCAGTACCCACCTGCGGCTCTGGGGCAACAAAGTTGGGTTTAACGACAATTTTGTCAGCAGGTAGTCCCCCCTCAATGAACTTTTGTCGCGCAAACTCTGTTAACGCAATATAGCAATCAACTTTATTTTTCCATGTGCCCATGGCTCGATGGGTGGAGAGCATGGCCGCAACTCCGGCACTGGCTACACGATTTTCTCGGTAACAGCCATGGACCATGCCCGGATAGGGAATTGGCTTACCGATACAGTCTTCACACACCTGTCCCTGGCGGAAGAACAGGCCGTTAGGACAGACAAGGCGATAGTTATGGAGAGTTTGAACAACAGGAATATTCTCAGCTTTAGCAGCGTAATAGATGGAGGGAGAAATCAGAGGGAAAAAGTTTTGCACATGCACAATATCGTAATGTTGTTGTGCCAGGCGCTTACGCACTGCGTTATAGGTAGTCTGTGACCACACAGTTTGTGCTGCCAGGGATAACTTACTCACCTCAGCAATGCGGTCATTGGTTTCCTCATAGAGATCCACCTGGTGCCCCTGCTCTTGCAGTAGACCCATTTCAGCTTCGTAGCATTCTTCTTCGCCACCACGGATCTGGTAGCGATTGTGAACCCCTAGAATACGCATTTGTAATCTAACTCCCTACGGTCTAAATTTACGAGTCCTTACTGCCAAGTCGGAATAGTTTGAAAGAGGTCGGCAGTTTTTGTGAAAGGGCTTACGTTACATACCTGGTGACCCAGCACAGAGTTCTTGATACAGCTGACTTAGCTGTGACGCTTTTGCCTGCCAGCTATAGTGCTCACGCACTAGCTTTTTCCCCGCTTCACCCATAGTTTTCCGCAGGTCAGGATCCTGTGCCAGCTTAAGCATTGCCTGACTGAGGTCTTGGGTCGCTTGCTCTGGTGTATGGGCTGCGATTCTAAATCCAGTTTCATCGGTCACCTGGACCGCTGGACCGCCTAAATCTAAGCAGAGAATCGGACGCCCTGCCGCCATCCCCTCTAAGCAGACCCAACCACCCGAATCATGCAGGCTAGGGTGTACCAACACGTGACTTTGAGCTAGCTTTTCCAGGGTTTCCTTACGGGGTAGCCGTCCCCAAAATTTGACTTTGTCGGCTACTCCCAGGTCCTTGGCTAGTGCCTGAAAGTTCTCCAGCTCCGGTCCCTCTCCCAAAATCCAATATTCAGCATTGGGCAAATTCGCTTTCGCAAACGCCTGAATACCCAGATAAAATCCTTTCCAATGGAGTAAACGTCCCATGCTGATCAAGCGGAAGGGGCCAGTCTCTGGCAGGGGACAACTATTTAACTTTTCTATCTCTTCTGGAGCCAGACCAGACTCTGAAGCGATTTGCACATGGGATGCGCCCATTTTGCTTAGTTGTTTAGCCGTGTCATGGGTGGTTGCTCGTACAACAGCACTACGTTGCGCCGTTAGCCGGGTAAAGGGATCAATTTCACCCATTTTATGGGCTAGCTTACGCAGGGTTTCATACTGTTTTGCTTTGTCGCTAAAGTCTTTGAAGAAACTCTGAGGAGCCTGTTCGCCACCGCCCACCGGCCCCCAAACAAAGGGAACAGGCAGTAGGGATAGCCAGCTAGGTGTTGAATAACGGACAAAGGTGACATGGTGAGCCACGTCAAAATTAATGTCTTGATGTAAGCGCCGGGCAACAAAGTAGGCTTGAATCTGCCACAGATAATAGTGAATTTGCATGGCACCCGATTGTCCCAGGCGCATGCTATCTTGCCAAAAAGGCAGCGTAAAGTAAACGAATTTCAGGTTGGGAATGGGGTTGCGAGCCAGCTCAGCTTCGATGGCCTCTTTGCTCTCATCAGGGCGAGTCAGCACCCAAACCTGATGGTGTTGCGCAACTTCTCGGGCAATATTCCAGCCCACACCAGGTTCTGAGCCCTTATTAGGCTCACAAGAGTAGGCAGAGATAAGAATTTTCATAACAATCTACGTCTACATTAGTGGCTAATCGTAACAATCAGCTATTCTTTGTCCGCAATTATGAGGTAACTACCATAAATATTGTGTATAGGAAAGTAATATCCTAAATAGCGAGTAACTTTACCGCTACCAAACAAACGAATATTTCTATATCCCATCATTTGAAGCTTGCATTTTAATGCATGTGGAAAATGTTGCGAAACATGCGCCTCGCCCAAAACACTCTCTTTTCGCAGTCTCTTTTTGTAGTCTTCAGGATTAGGAGTCGTTAACATTAATCGTCCCCCTATTTTTAAGACTCGGAAAAATTCTCCCAGGGTTTTATCTACATCATTTGGATACAAATGCTCTATGAATTCACCAGCGACTACAACATCAAATGACCTATCACTCACAGGTATATCTGTAGATAGACCATAAAAAGTTTGGGCATAGATATTTTTGGATAGCCGATCTAATCGATCTTGAACGCAGTCTAAACCTGCAATCTTTAGAAGTGAATTACATTGCTTTAGAATGTGGCCTCCACGACCAGTGTTACAGCCAACATCAAGCACGGTTTCATACTTTTTTGAAAAAAACTTATAAAACTGTCTATAGCGTTCTTCAGTGAATGGATCTGTTTCACTTGCTATCTGCTTGGCATTTAGTACCTCGTATTCCTGAACTGTCATAGGGTTAGCCTCCACAAATATTTATGGTTGATATTGAAAAAATCTAAAGCTTTTTACCAAGCTAGACTCGTTTCATAACCGAGTTCAATGAGCAAATCCCCGGCAATTTTCTTAAATTCTGCCTTATGGTCTTCTTTGAAGTACTGTTGCCATCCTCCAATAGCACCTTTTCCACCTTTCTTAAATGTGTGAGATTCTTCTGGGTTCATGGCATAGGAACCAAATTTAGCCTTGATTTCTTCAGAGGAAAGGTTGACCTGAAGATGATCCATAATTTGACCAATAAGGTGTAGCCGCTTGTCTTCAGAGCCACCCCCCCTTTCTCCCACCAGATCTTCAAACTTAACCGCCAGGGTTTGTGAATCCTGAAGCCAGCCATGCCAGCGTGAGAAGTCTTGAGCAATATTAGGCTGGGAAAGGTTTGAACCAAACGGTGAGCCGACAGGGACACCGACAATGGAGTTCATTAACTGCTGGTCGAAGTTAGATTGCTGCTGATAAATATCGTGCAAAAATATGCGTTTCTCTTTGGTTACCCAGCGAGCATGGGAAACCGCTACGTCTCTGAGATCGCGATAGATAAATAAAGGCTTGCAATGGTGCTCACCTAAGATGTCTAAAATCTCTTGTGAATGCATTAGGTGCGATCGCACAATAGATTGATTAGGGGCAGACCCTAACTTCCATCGAATATGGTTAGGCGTGTTCATAATGCCGCAAAGGGCTTGAACAGAAATAATGTCATCCCATCGCTTGAGGCCAGGGGTTGAATAAAGAATCTGATACAGTAAGTGAGTGCCACTTTTAGGATAGGAATTACAGATCACGAAATTCTTAGGGCGATTACCTGAAAGAGCTTTCGCTTTAAGCGTCCTAGTCAAAAAAACAGCATCTCTAGCATGTAAGCCTAGAACATTTCTGAGTTGATAGCTCATCCTATAATTCCTTAAATTTAAGCAATATTTGTTTCAGCAGCACTAGCTAATAGCGATTCATATATCTGAGCAATTTGCTCGGCGGTGTTTTTCCAAGTAAATTTCGCTGCGCGTGTTGTCCCCTTAGTTATCAGCTCACGTTTTACATCTGGATCTTTAAAGATTGCTTCTACTGATTTAGCAATACCATTAATATCCAGAGGCTCCACAAGGATAGCGGCATCATCAACCACCTCTGGTAGTGAGGTGACATTGGACGCAATTACAGGCAGACCACAGGCCATTGCTTCTAAAACCGTGATCCCAAAACCTTCATATGTTGAAGGCGCGACTAATATGTCAGCTGCATTATAAATTTTGATCAAAGTCTCCTTGTCAGGTTTACCTAGATAAGATATACGACCATCAAGTTGATGTTCCGCAATAAATTTTTTCTGGTCATGGGTAAAGTCATCCCCTGCCTTCCAAAAGTGAATGGGGAATCCTTTAGTTTGCAACTGAGCCACAACCTTCAAAATTGTAATGATATTCTTGCGTGGGTTGTTAGAACCAACATTGAGTAAACAGCATGTTTCCGCAGGTATGTTTAAATCTTGACGAAAATGGCCCTCTGCCTGGGAAGTTATAGCCTGAAAAATATCGTCTACCCCGTTGGGAACAGTTTGGATTTTCGTTGCACCCACGTCCAAATACTTAATAATATCTTGGGCGGTATAGTCCGAAACTGAAACAATTCGATGGGCTTCACACATGCTGCGCAGTGAATATTTCCATGTGGCTAAACTTAACCAAGGCATCAGAGCTCGATCACGAAATAACTCTGGATGGACTAGATTGATCAAATCGTGACAGGTAACAACAACAGGCACCTGGGCTGTTTTAAGCCAGTTCACGAGATAGCCATCACTGTGGTCAATAATATGAAAAATGTCGGACTCACAATTTTGTAAGCCTTTAGGATATTGCCAATATCTCTGGTGATATTTTTGTATGCCTTTGAGTAGAGAGTTAGTACGCTTGCCCTGAACAGGGTTATCAGGAAAATTTTCCACAATTTCCCAATTCGGTCGAACGGCTCTAAGTCCTTCCACCACGGCGTCGGCATACACATCCATACTAAAAGAAACGCCGGGAGAACGCCTTAATATTGTTATGCGCATTTCAGGTATAGGTCCTTAGTATTTACAGACAACTTCATCTCGTTAAATCTCGAAATACTAAGACGAAACAGGATGTAAATTCAATTTTTGTCCAGTTTTTTGCCGCTGGATGCGCTCAATAACTGCTAAAAAGGCATTGACTTCGCAATTTAAGTCTTGATTAGCAAACACTTCGCGCGCACGTTGGCTATAGGTTTTGCGAGTTTGGGTACAGGTCAGCGAGAGGATAGCCTTGGCAAGGGCATCCACATCCCCACAGGGGTAGACAAGACCGTTATAGTGGTGACGAACGGTATCGCTATAGCCCCAGTTGCCACAGCGATCGCTAATAATGGCGGTACAACCACAGGCCATGGCTTCAGAAACCACCAGAGGATGGGGGTCTGACCATGAGCTAGCCACAAATACATCTAGAGCTGCATAGTATAGGGGCAGCTTACTTTGATTAATAAAGCCAACGTTGATCACCTCTCCATTTAACTCACTCAGTCGCTCATTAATGGCATCATTGAGTTCACCACCGCCTAGCATAATGCCTCGCACCCGTGGATCTTTGCGATGGGCTTGCACAACGGCATCGATGAACTCAAAGGGGTTTTTGCGCTCAATATATTTGCCAACAAAACTATACAGAATCGTATCGTCATCCCAGGCTAGCTCTGCCCGAATTTTCTTGATCTCTTCTGGGTTTTGGGCCAGTGTCTGCTCGTAGCGATCGCGATCAACCGGATAACATCCCCGTACAATCTTGTCAGCGGAAACGCCATAGTGACGGAGATATATTTCATTGTGATCACCACTGGAGATCCAATGATCTACCAGCCCATACATGGATGGATACAGTAAAGTAGTGGCCAGCTTTCTTAAGTAGCTAAAATGTGAGTCTGTAATAATTGTGGCATCATTTTGCATAATAATGGGAATGCCCTGCTGCTTACACAGCAAGATTGCCAGTCGATAGGAATAGGTGAAAAAGCTACTGACAAAGACAGCGTCAAAGTTTTTTGCCTTAAGCCTATTGATCAAGCCTGGAGTAAACAGTCCACGCTTAATCTTTGGGGCCACACTACCATTCCAATTCTTCAGATACTCATAGGTATAGCCACTGGTCAAATCCACGTCCCAAGCGGCTGTATTACCCACACCTTTAGCCCCTTGGGCCTGGTTTTCAGTACACAGATAAAAGGCTGAGACATCGACTCCTGGTTGAGCATTCAACTGACGCCAGAGAGGAGCATGGTGCTGAGTCGGATGAGTAAAAACAACGCCTAAGCGAAAGTTATTAGTTGACATGTGTCTAACCACCTAACACTAATGATTTAGTAAAAGACAAATAAAAAGCGATAAGGTCACTCAGGGAAGAATTCCTAGACCAGCGCTCTTAACTCAAGAAAAAGCTAATTGAGAGGATGACCAGAAACATTGTTTCCTTTAAAAATTTCCTAAACGATAGTTTGACCTATCTCTTCTCATTTAGCTTGCTTAGGCACTTGTTTAACGGTGAGCCCCTTGTAGGGATATCTTTTCTGAATTTTGAATTGCATTCTTGATGCAACTTGTCAATCATTCAGCATGTAATGGTGGTGTTAGCCAACCTGTAACATCACTTTCGGTAATATTAGCAATAGATCCGGACTCATCCGGGATAACGGCTCAATCTGAGAGCTGAGTGCCAAGAGTCTTTGCTCAATTCGATACCATCATCTTGAGGAGTTTAGGTCTTGCCTGAGGTGAAAATAACCAGATCACTGCTGGCCTAGCTAATGATAGCGGCATGATACCGACCCAAACAAACCATACGCTATAAATTGCCCGTCTGAGCGGTGTTAAATCTGAGTATTTCCAAAGCGAAATCAAACCAGAAAAAGTTAGATTGAGACGATTATCTGATGGAATAGGATGATTGCTAAAATTCAAACGCAATGACGCTAGGCGAGACCAGAGACGTCCAAAAAATCTTAGCTCAAAGTCCTTTGGCATCTCGTAACCAAACTGTTCTGCCTTTTCTATTAAGAGTCTATCCCTTAGTAAATCATGCTGTACGTATTTGCCCAGTTTCCCTTCATCAAATGTGGCAGAAACCCACCTATTGTTTTGATGTATTCTGTAGCCTGCTAACGCAGTTTCGATGGAAGCCACCGAACCATAAAAGGGAACGAGTGTTGTTAAATAATTATCAGCAGCTAACTTAAAATCATCTTCTGGGATGGGAAAAATTTCGGTTAGTGCTTTTCGACTAATAGCATTACCAGACGTAGGAACGGTAGCATAGGTTGTTTTTGAAAGAAGTGTCTTATAGACATCGCCAATGGCCAACTTAGCGTTCCTAGGATAGGTATAGTCTAGCGAGTTATTCTCACTGTCTACAACGCCTAGCCTGTAATGAAGCTTAGATAGATCATCTCGCCAGTGTTCCATGACCTCTGCAACAGCATTGTCAAAAAGATAGTCATCTGAATCAAGAAAAATGATGATATCGCCCTGGCTAGCAAAAAAGCCAGCATTTAAGGCTGAAGCCTGTCCACCATTTTCTTTAAAGATAGTTTTGACACGTGAATCATACTGCTGGATCAAGTCTTTTGAGTTATCTGTAGAGCCATCATCTACCACAATGACTTCAATATTGTCATAGGTTTGACTCAACGCACTGTCGATCGCTTTTTTGACAAATTTTTCATAATTATAGTTGTTAATAATAATGCTAACCAGCGATTTACTACTCATATCCGATTCCTATAATAGAATTTATGGGACACCTCATCTACTTCAACCATGTAGATAGATCCCTATCTATCAGGTCCTGTAGCTTTAGAATATCGTCGCGGTAAATAGCAGTCAGTTGTTGCCGCGTCTGAGGCAGTAATTCAGGTTTCTTCCCAATGTTCCACTGCTTGATGCGCTTGGCAGCGTTGTGTCGTAAATCTTCAGGAACAATGGTCTGAATAGTTGATCTTAAAACATTATCCCTGGAGAAGAACTTCTGTAGCAGCATGCTTTTAGGCATCCCAGATACATTCTGTTTAGTCATATCCGGATTAAAATCGGGATCAACACCTAAAAACTCAAAAATATCCCTCAAAATACCAAGAGAATCACGGCATAAATCCTCAAAAAGATAGATTTTGAATTGTTTCTCATCAAACCGTTCAAAGTACGGCTTAAGTTGTGCATGGTAATATCCAGCTGTTTGATAATGCCACAGATGAGACCAATTGTTAGCAATTCTTGATGGTTCTGCCTTGAGCCCTTCTTCAAAAGATAAGGGTTCATAGTCCTCACGTTTTAAGTGGGTGTAGCAGGAAAAGGCTCTATCGACCGGATGTCGTAAAATAACGATCATCTTGGCATCGGGAATGTAGTGTTTGATTCGATCGGCAGCCTTTTCGCTATACAAATAGATAGGAGATGCTTCGCCAATGGCAATCTCATCAGTTACGTCTTCGAACAGCTTTTGATAGTCTTCTAGATTATTTATAGAGTATAGATTAATGCCCTTGTCGGGGTTTTGAAAGTTGATTTCTTCTCCTTCCAAAGCAAAAAATTTAGGCTCCTTTGAGAAGGGCATAAAAATCTGCGGGTGCTGTCTTAAATAATAATGGAGTGAACTAGTGCCAGCTTTGGCAGAACCAATAATCAGAAAATTTGGCATATTCATAACGTTAGTCCTTATTTTCAATTCATTTAATTTAAACAAAAAATATCCTTTAAACCATCTTCACGAAGGAGAGCTTTAAAAGATAATAGGTAACCATAAAATTTAGTTTTATTTTTTCTAACAAGTTACTTTGGGAAAAATAGTCTTCGATTAACTTGCTAAAGCTCTGATCATTGACCTGACTTTTTTTCTTGAGACTAACCCCTTTGGCTAGAAGCTTATTACTCAGACTCTCAAAGTCAGGACCTTTAGCTCTAATCCAATAGCCAGTGGCAATAGATATCTCAGCTCCAATTTTCCGTTTATTGGTAAAGTCGGTTTCTGAAAAAATATTATTGTGCAGTCTAAAAATACATAGGTTTCTTTCTGTCTGATAACCTGTGCCTAGCCCAACTGCTAAGAGTTTTATATATAAATCTGAAATAGCAACACCCGATTTACCACGAACTTCAGGCATTGGAAAAATTTTTTCAGCTAAGGTTCTAGATAAACAGATATTAGATGTTGCCGGGGCAAAGTCAGGAGCTTTACCACTTTTGAGCTCATTTCTAAAGTCAATTTTTCTAGGATCTTCAGTCGTATTATTTTGATTGACCTCTTGAAAGTAATCTGTCAGTCGATTATTGACGAGTTGATCAGAGCGATAGGGGGTTGACCGATGGAAAAACCAGTCAGTCTTGTTATCTTTTCTAAATACCTTAACGACGTCTGCAACTTTATTAGTCAGATACAGGTCATCTGCATCTAGTAGACAAATAATCTCTCCACTACTTCTGGCAAATCCTGCATTTAAAGCCGAGGCTTGGCCACCATTCTCTTTAAGGACTGCTATTATTTGCTCTCCATAGCTACGAATAACATCTGGAGATTCGTCTTTAGAGCCATCGTCCACGACAATAACTTCGACATTTTCATAGGTCTGATGAAGAGCACTGTCAATCGACTGACTCACAAATGAACCATAGTTATAGTTATTGATGAGTATGCTAACTAAGGGTTTATATTCACTCATGGTCAATATCAATTGCTCTATACATCATTCAAAGGGACAGTAAAACTGGTCATAATGCGATCTCATTTTGATTAAAAATTAACCACGTTCAGATATACCACCGCCAAACTGTAGTCTCATTCTTTCTTTGATCGCTGCGCCTCTGAGACGTAACATTACTGTTGTAAATTGGATTTTTTGACGGGGAGTCCGTAGCCGTTTGTCTTGCCAGGTACGTATAAAAAATCGGACAGGAGGTTTGAGAAAGCTAATAAAATCGATTAGCAAAGCCAACTGTGTTGTTTTGCCAGTCTTAATAGCATCATAACGACCACCCATAATTCGAGTGCAACGCTTATAAAGATCATCCCAGGTATTTCGAGTGGGATGCTTTACACAGGCATCTTTAGCATAAAGCTGTCGATAGCCAGTGTTAAAAACTCGCTGTCCCCATTGCTTATCCCCGCCAGATTTAAGCGTTTTATCAAAATCACCTACAGCCTTGATGACATGGCTAAATGTAAATAGATTGGCAGTGACGCCAAACTGGCCATTCTCTAAAAATTGATCCTGCGGAAATCCTAGGGCAATTATTTCATAGAGCTCATAGGGATTAGGATTATTAGCATCTTCGGCAAATAGATCAATGTGACCAGCGACTAAACCAACATTGGGTTCACTAAGTAGAACAGCTACGCCATTTTCTAACCATGTTGGAGTTGGAATGCAGTCTGCATCTGTGAAAGCAATGACATCGCCTTTGGCCAATGACAGTCCCTTGTTACGTGCGATATACGAACCAGGCTGAGATTCATGCGTTAATGTGACTTGCTCAAAATCATTAGTGACATCACTAACCGTTTCTGTCGAATTATTGTCTACGACGATGATTTCATATCTGTCTTTTGCATAAGTTTGCTTGCTCAGAGCAGCCAAACAATTTCCGAGAAACTTATTACTGTTATAAACAGGAATAATAATTGAAACAAATGGAGTTTGAGCTAGTTTAGCAGTCATTGTATTGGCTGGTAGGTTAAAGACCTTATTCAAGGTAGGTAAGAAAAGCAGAGGATCAAAGTAAAAATTTATATTTAAGAAAAGATCTGAACTCTTAAACTCCCAAGCCCCATCTAGAAATATCTATGCCATACTCTTGAGTGAGCTTTCTCAAGTCATCTCGCAGCTCTTGTGTGATAAAGTTACGCTGACTTTCTGAGAACTCTACTTTTTCAGTGATTTCTTCAACCGTGAAAAATTTGCGAACAGCGTTTTTCGCTCTGCGCTGTTTACCAGAGGGTAAATAGCTAATGATTGGTGATGCAATATATCTATCAAATGTTGGCCAGAGAGAATTTGTTCTCATCATCCCCTTTGAACGGTTATGTAATTTAGAGACATCAGAAAAGTCAAAATCAGAATTTATGCCTGCAAAATCACAAATTTTTTTTAATACCTCTTGTGGTCGGGCTTTAAGATCGTCAAACGTGATAATTAAAATATCTTCTTTAGGAAACCTTTTGTGATATGCATCCAATTGCATCGCATATTTTGAAACTTCAATAGCTGGATATGGGATGCCATGGACGATGTTTTGCTTATATTTAAGTGACCAGCCTTCTTGTAAATCATGAGTACAATGGGAAACTATCCGGTCAATGGGGTTTCTAACGATATAGACAAACTTAAAGTTTACTTTTTGCTCAGATTTAATTTGATATATTCTATCAACTACATCAGTTTTTCTAGGTAGTTTTGTATATGCTGTAGAAGCTTCCAACGCAATCTTATGAGTTTCATGATCATAGTCCCAGAGGCTTTTATAGTAGTCAAAACCTCGTACCCAAGAATTGTTGTTTGAAAAAAAATTCGGTTCTTTTTGTCTGCAACGTGAAATCTCAGGATGCTGAGCCAAATAATGAAATAGGCTTGTGGTTCCGCATTTCATAGAACCAATCATTAGCAAAAAAATGTCAATATCCTGATTTTTCATGGTTTATCCTATTAAAACTAAACATACTTCTAAGGTTTAGCGTCAAGTTCTAGAAACTAGGCATTACCGATACGCTGCAAGCGTTTTTTCGGCAATGGTATCCCAGGTCCAATGGCTGACAATCTGGTAGTTGTGTTGCCCCATCTTGCTGAGCTGATCTGAAGCTTGCATAGATGCATGTAATGCCTGACGTAACCCATCTGGTGAATCTGGGTCATACAGAAATGCACCCAGATCATCCAAAACTTCTCCAATATGCCCTCTACGAGGTGCAATGCATGTTTTCCCGAAAGACATTGCCAAAATGACAGCTCCAGACGTCAAAAACTCTCGGTAGGGAAATACAACAACATTGGCCGCATTCATGTAAATTTGCAACTGATTATCAGGGATGAAGCCTGGTAGGTATCGAATGTGAGCATCGTTTACAGCAGCAGTAGTTAATTGGTTAGCTAGTTCTTGATCTTTAGGCTTGCCTGCAATGACCAGATATGTGTTGGTTGAATCTAGTCTTTTGAAGGCTTGGAGAAGATCTGCCACACCTTTGTAGGGGTGAATGGTTCCCAAGAATAATAGAACTAAGCCTGACTCTGGCAGGTTGAGTGTTTGTCTAGCCTCCTGAAGTGTTGCTGTATTAGGATAGCTATCAATGTAATTAGGGTGGGGTAGTACATAAATACATTGCTGATTTTTGAAGTAAAACCTTTGAGCTACTTCTGCTTTAGCTGTCTCACTATGGACAATTAGTTTATGAGCAATGTGGGCGACTAAAAATGACGCAATATTATCTAGCAGCAGATATTTATTCTGATGATTTTTTAAGTTGTGAATTGTCCAAATAATATTAACTTGAGAGAACCTGAGAATAAGTAGCTGAACAATAAATAGACAAAGCTTCAAAGCGGCTCTGAAGCCGCTCTCTTCCTCTAAAAAGAAATGATGTAACCAATGTAAATGTAGAACATCTGTCTGATTACTTTTAACTGTTTTAAGCAAGCTAGATGTGCTGCAGCTAACGCCTGTGACCTTGTGCCCTTTTTGGGTTAACTGATCAGATAATTTCTGTTGATACGGGTTGTCAGTATACCAGGGGGCAATAATCACGTTAAGACTATCCTGGTATTGATTAGATGCTTGGATATTTTGACCAAGACTATTCTCGGCAGCCCCTTCTTGGTCAGTCTGAGTCAATGACTTATTTTTTGTAAATGCTCCAAGCATATACTTTAAACCTCCTAGTTCCTCAAGCCAAGTTAAAATGAAACCTACACTACGATGAAGAAAAGTGTATAGATTGAGAATCATTTAGAAAGCTCAAAATACATCTAACACCTTTGAATTCCATTGTTTTGCAGCTAATTTGTACAATTTAATATCTGGTTGGCAGATTTCTTCAATTTTATTTCTTAGTTGACTAGAAATCTGAGATCTTTGTTGTGATTTTGAAACAGGATTTGAGTTTTTATTTTCAATTTTTAGACTAACACCAAATACATCCTTATAAGTTTGAGTAAAGCCATTTAAATCTTCCAGAAAGCCTACTAGAGAAAAATTAGACAAGTTTTCTGCTGCAATTGAGATCGCATCCTCAGAGGTAGGATCTAAACCCAGATTTTTATCCGTCAACTTCTGTACATAATCACTACCTAGCTTTTTTCCTGCTTCTGAATCTACAAAACTTTCCAAGTCAGAATCAATGCTGAAGTGGTTATCTTTTTTGCTTCTATTAAAGAAGTATTGAGATATCCATTTTTTAACAGGATGTCGCAATATTGTCATAAAATCCCAGTCTTGGCCAAATTCTTTATAGACCTTGTCACTATATCTAAAATGACCTGCAATATACTGATAGTTATGATTAGACATGCTGTAAAGTAGAATGTCTTCCCGAAAGTCCATTAGATTTTTGTTGGCAATTGTCGCCCCTTTCAAAGAAGCATGGGCACTTAATTGGAATGTTCTTTTCTTGCCGAAAAATCCAAAGCTTTTTCGAATTGCTTCATCCATGGATGTTCCACCACATTTTGGAATATGAAGGAAGAAAATCTTTGACTTCATTTGATTGGTCTGAAGTGGAGAAAAATAAAGTAAATTCTGCATAGCTATTGGAAAAACGATTGTGGAAGTAAGATCTAAGAAAAGTGTTTAAGTATTTAACTGACAAGTAGTTACAAATTTTGAAAGGACTGTTTAGAGCTATTGCATTTAGAATTGAAAGAGTTGGAACGATGAATTACTTGGGCGTAATGTTGGGTATGATCTTCAACAATAGTGCGAATCTGCAACTGGCTACGTAAATGATCGATAGCTGTATTGTTAGACTCTTTCGGTTGAGATAGAAGATTGCTCAGAAGCATGGCCAGAGATCTGGCAGTGTAAGGCTCAAAGGTATGGATTGAACCCGGTGAAATGCTGTTGTATCCTTCAATTTGAGGGAGCTTATAGGCGGCTACCTTTGGGTGTGAAATCGATATCCAGGTAGATAGTGAACCGGAGGCAGAGCACTTCATAAATGGACAGACGGCAACGTCTGTAACCATAAGATATTCTTCTAGTTCTTTTTCGGATAGATAGCCTGTGATTTTTAGCCGATCAGCAACTTTGAGAGTTTCCGCTAATTGGGTGAGTTCTTGCAAAAACTGTTCGCCACCACTACCTTCACTATTTTGTCCTGCAAAAACGACCATCACATCTGAGGGAAGCTCAGGAAGCGTTTCCACCACAAGTCGATGGCCTTTGCGGGGATGAATCCAACCTAGCAGTGTAATGATCCTCTTATTTTTAAGGTCTAAAGACTGCCGAACCTCTTCAGGATTGATTTGAATGTCCCTTGTTTCCACAAAGTGAGGGATTATTTTGATTTTTTCTTTAGCCTTAGTTTGCAAGTTAGATACAGATACCAGTCTGTCAAATTCCTGTTGGGTACAAACAAAGACTTTACCCATACGATGGATCAAAAACCGAATCGCTAGTGCTTTAGGCCCATACATGGCCTTAAAATAAAAGACTGGTTTAGACCATTGAAAGGGGACTTGTTCCCAGTAAACATCGTGTAAGGTTACAACTAAGACAGCTTTGCAGCTGAGGGCAAAAATAAAGAGGTTTAACACACTTAGTGTTTTCCCCCAGATGGTCTTGTTATATTGAAAGTGAACGATATCTGCATCGGCCAGTTTTTGAGCAGCTTGATGCAACGTTAGCAGGTTTTGCCACCAGGCTTTGTCTAAAGCCGCACTGGTTTCAATAACAGAGTCATTGGGGCGTGTTTTGGCTTCCTCAGCAATGAGCCGACCATAGCGATGTAGGCCATGTTCTTGAGGGCCTACATGTAAGTAACCGATATTCATAGTTTTACTAGCTTGTTTATATAGCGTTTGGCAAGCTTTAACTTTTGCTGAGTATGTTTTTGGGCGTTCGCTTTTAAGAGCGGCCAACTGGCAGATTGCGTCTTATATCCAAGTTGGCACATCTCGCTGCTGGCAACCGCTTCAATGGTGGCAATTTCTAGGGTGGATAGCTCGGTTTGCCAGCGGTTTAAGGATTTGTTATTGACGGGTCTAACGGCATTTCCTTTCCAAGGTTCACGGTTAACGTTGACTCGCTTGGATTGTTGGGTGTGGTAGTCTAACATACTGGCATCAAACGATAACTCTAAAAAGTTGCACAGCTTTTTAAGACAATCTTCTGACGCTGAGATTAGTTGCTCATAATGCAATGTAAAAATAGCACCATTATCGGGTGGCGACTGACGTGCTGTGGCCATATATCTCCGCCAAACCTCAGCGTCACCCCCAACACTGCCTGTACTCCATGGCACCGTCTTCCAAGAATTAATGACAGCTCTAGGATCTCGTATTATGTGAATAAAACGAGCTTTTGGAAAGAAGGTCTGTAGGGTCTGCATATAGAGCAGATGGTTAGGGGTTTTTTCTCCTACGATCTGGGTATTGCGACCTTGTCGAAACTGCTCCAGCAACAACGTGAACAGTGCAGCATAGCTTCTATCGAGTGTTTGTGCAGCATCCTGAAAAGTTGACAGGTCTAGTTCCATCTCCGCAAATTCGGGGATGTCGGCAATGGCGTGAAGCAAGACTTGGTAATTTGCATCTTCTGCTAGGTCACCATAGTGCTCCCGCTTTAGCCAAAAATTTCGGATGAAATGGGTTTCAGGTGCGATCGCAACGTCTGGATGAGCATCCAACATCTGCTGTAGCAGCGTGGTACCAGAGCGCGGACACCCCACCAAAAAAATAGGATTTAGGGTCTGCATAGGTTTGCTATCTTTCATGGCGCTAGTGAGCATATCCCAACTGCCGGAGTAGAGAGCCTGCCTCTTGATTCACCTGTTGGTGTTGTTCTTCAGCAAACTCCCTTTCCCAACCGCCAACGGATGTTGCTTTAGCTTGTGAGAATGCCTCGTAGAGCGTTTGGCTAGAGACCGAACTCTCAATTCCTAAGTAGTTAAGTAGCTTTTGTGCCGCCTGCTGAGGCTGACTAACCAGGTCTTCATAGCGTAGTTCGTAGTATTGATCGGCTGGCAATGCTTGGGCCTGCTCAAGAATACTGCTGACATGACGTCGCCAGGCCCAAATACAACGATGAATATCGCTAGTGCTTTCAAACTCCTTCACACGTTCAGGTTCTACCCAAAAGCGAGCATAGGGACCATGGCGATAGCCACTAGACTCTCGTTTGTCAGAGTTGGCCGAAGCGGCTTGTAGCCATGGCTTTTTGCTATGGGAGAGCGCGGCATCTCTGCCATCACGAATAATGTGAATAAATTGGGCGTCGGGAAAGGCTTGATAGAGAAAGTCAATTAAAAAGCAATTACGGGGGGTTTTCTCGGCAAAGCGTAAATCTCCATCTCCATGCAGTCGCATTAGCCATGCGTAAACAAGCTGATAGAAAAATTTAGCCTTGTCAAAGCTCCACGCCTGGGTATGAATATAGCGAGCGGCTGATTTAGTGGCGACTGGCTCAAAGTGATAGGAAAGCTCCGGCAGTTGGCCAATACATGATCCTAGAAATGTGGTGCCAGAGCGAGGAGAACCCACAATAAAAATTGGACGGCTCAGATTGGGAAATAGCCAATGCCATAGTCTAGTAGTAGATACGGGTCGCTTTTTTTTGTGATAATTTTTACGATCGACGGATACGGTTTGTCGAGCCCAAACTAGCAGGTTAAACCAGCGGATTGGCTCAACCATATCATGGGGGATAGAGGTCATCTTACTGGTAGTAACTTCACTAAAGTTTTTCATACTCAATAGCTTTAGTTCAGGATTGAGTCTTGATTATTTGAACCAGTCCTAAAATGTATAGTCAAAGCGATCTAAATCTCTCTGAAATACATACTCAACAAGTTTTTGTGATTTTTTTGAGTAATAATCACGATAATTTTTCTTTTTAGGAGTTGTATTAAAATGAGGAATTCTCAAAGTTCTTTTGAATAAAAAGGAAGCTTGAAAAGACTAGTTTTTTTCTGTATTATCTCAATCTGTTCAGGGGTTAATTGCTTTAACCACTTACTAGGTTCATTAGCAGATACACGCATTGGTGAATAAGAACTGCCACTATCGGCAACAGTAGATGTCGCAAGAATTTGATCTGTTTTAGAAGTCCATTCAAGGTTTAATTTATTGAAGAGTTCTTTGTACTCTTTTATGGGATCTCTACACAGCTCCTCATGGGTAATAAATATCCAATTTGGATGGGTTTGATATTGTTTATGTAAAATGTAATAGATTGCCCCCCAATAAAGAGCTATATTGTCAAAGAAAGTATCGCTATTGCGTAAGTCATCCTCAAAAGGATGCAAGTAGTCTTCGAGTAATTTCGGCTGTGCTAACAATCTATTCAGAGCTCTACCACGTCCATTATTTTGGGAGGATTTAAAGGTTCTTAACCAACTAGAAGCCAAACCACAGGGGTGGCGAGTGATGATAACAATCTGAGGCGCGATATTGTGATCGATCCAATCTAATGCTGCGCAAGCATGAACATCTTTCACGATGACTCGACCAGGCAACCAACTGAGTCTTTTTTTAAGACGACTATAATGTCCAGTCAGCTTGCACTTAATATAAGGATGATTGCTTTTGCCAGAGAACACCTTTTGACAAAAATGCTTAAATGCAAGATCATTGTCGTCTGCACGGAGGTATTTGAGCCAATGAGGGGAGGCTTCAGAGACATGATCCATATTAAATGGTTCATGAAAAAGTTTTATATTCTTGCTCGTATTCAATACAGAAGCCAACCACGTTGTTCCACTTCTGGGTAAGCCAACTATCAGGATTGGGGGCTTGTCTTTGGAAAGGAGCATAATGATTCGTTGGTTTTATGGATAACCGTATTTTTTCTTGTAAGGAATCAAACAATCAGATAATTGTTTTATGAATAAAGAAAATTTATTTCTCCTAGGTTAGCTCCATACTATTAAGTATATTTAAAATAGCCCTTATTCCTATATTGAAATTAGAAGGCTTACTACGCTCTTGAGCAAAAAAACATTTATGTTAATGATCAAGAGATTAAGTCATAAAATTGTATTTAGAAAGAGTAAATTGACTTCAAAATAACTCTATCCCTCAAATTTTAACGTAATGGAACAGTCTGATTAAACAGGTTAATTTTGGCATTTTTATATAAATGGAGTTTCAAAAAGTTTTTGATTAATAGAAATTTTCTCTGCCATTTTCAAAAGGGATAGAATAAAAATCTTGTTTTGTGAAATCATATAGCTTTCTTTATAAAGAGAGTGCAAATGTTGAATCCCCTTGGATTGAGCATCCATAAACTCTTGAATTAATAATTTTCTATGGGCTCCTCTTTTCACATTTGGTTTTTTAGAAAAGTTCTCAGGCTTATTGGAAAATTTTTGATACCAATCATGAAAGCCAATAGAATCAAAATGTAATAACTTTATTTCTTTAGTATCTATAAATCTTGTATTTTTCTTGTCATACTCAAGTGGTTGATGAATCGCAATTTTTTGAATCTTTGAAGTTATTTTTATAGCTACTTTTGATCTTGTATGACCTTTGAAATAATTATCTCCATAGAAAACAGATTTGCAGCCGAATACCTTAGCTACTTTTACTTTTCGAGGTGATGGGTTAGGAACTTTAAATATCCTAGGTTCAAAGATATTTTTGTAATTTTCAATTTCAGGAATAGCTTCACGTATTGATAATCTTATGACATCTGATTCACTATT
Organism: Adonisia turfae CCMR0081; assembly: GCF_011009555.1. Taxonomy (GTDB): domain Bacteria; phylum Cyanobacteriota; class Cyanobacteriia; order Phormidesmidales; family Phormidesmidaceae; genus Leptothoe; species Leptothoe turfae. The sequence continues at coordinate 1,538,874 of NZ_QXHD01000004.1, forward strand.
ATCTAAAACAGACTTGAAATTTTTGGATGAATAAATTAATTCATCTCTATCAATATGTATAATCCATTTGCAGCCGAGTTCTTTTGCAATAGTTATACCTTCATTAGCATTGATAACTTGCCTCTCCGTATGCAACTCAGGTCTATGGGAAGACCTTTTTAACCAATATTCATCCGTGCATGTTACTGCATGAACATTTTTATATGTTGAATGTATGTGATCGATGCAATTATCATTAGGATCATCGAAGAATAAAATAATTTTATCAATCCCTATATTCAAATGATAGTTGATGAATAAAATTAATTCCTCTAGAGTCCCTTTAACGGTAGAAATAATGGCTACTTTAGGGTCGTTTTTCATAATGAATTCCTATACTGTATAAATGTCTCTCATCAATGCCTTAGAAGCTTAGCTAGTTGAAATTATTTTGACTAGAATACAATTTAGCTAGAGCTTCCTAGCGATAAAAAGTATATAGAGATAAGAGAGTATTTCAAGCATCAATTCTATTAAAACTAATGCTTGAAATAAATGTTAGTTAAGCTTCGACTGTAAGTGAAATATTGTACTCATATAGAAATTTAAAACCATTCTGAAGGCTTCTGGTACATCTTTGATGCCAAAAGTGGATTCTAAAATGCTTTTAGGTAGTTTTCCAATCATCTTATCTTGATGAATTTTTCCCTCACGGGGACCATCGTGGTTCCCATGTCCACAGGCCTTAGCCGCCCCTAAGAATGGGAAGTTTTCAAAATTAAGGTATTCCGACTGATTAATATGTCTCCCCAAAATATTTACAGGATGCCATTCTTCTGCATAGTGGTCCTTTGAAATCTGATCTAGCCAGTCCGTCATTTCTGTTGGTATTGCAACAGTTCTTTCTTGGTGTGCTGCCAACCAATGGCTTGATTTACTAAATATATCTGAGTGAATTTCTAGAAGCTTAGCACGTAAAGTTGCTTGCTTAAATATGCGACATGTCCCACAAGATGAGTTGAATCTTCTGATGAAATATGTATTTCCATATTCAATCTCATTGTTTGAGTTAACCTTCACTTCTATCTGAAGACCCTTGTTAATTATATAGCCATCTACTGTAGAACTTTGCAGCGTTTTATCTAATGAATTGATGGCATATTTAGCAAGATTACTATTCACATAGTCATCACCATCAACGCGCATAAATAAGTCTACTTTGAATTTCTCGATAGCATAAAGTATGCCTACTATAAACTTTAAACCCATATCTACCCTTGCAATATTTCGATCTGGTTTAAAGGTTTTAGAGTCGGCTACATCTAGAAAATAAATATTGTCACCAATGTCTTTTGCCCAGTCTGGAATTTTACAGCAGACAACTATGATTTTTATATCAGTAAACGTTTGTCGCCGTAATGACTCTAATGTCCTTTTAAGGACTATTTCAACATGCTCATAGTTGCTTACTTTAACGCTATCAGGATGAATTACAGGAAGAATAAATGCGAAACTCATAGGGTTAAACTCCTAACGTACTAATTTTCAATAAAATCTTAGCGACTTACAGTTTCTGGACATTTCAACCAATGGTCTAAATTTCTTTCAGTTAATAACTCAAGACTTTTTATTTCAGGTTCGAAAAGAATTTTGAGCCTTTGGAGCTGTTTATCTTTTAGCGGTATTTTATATTCCCTTTTATGAATTGTTTTTGGCTCAATTTTAACCGTGTCATCAACTTCTAAAAAAGAAAATATCTGCGACAGTGTCTCATTATGTTTTTCCTGTAGATCTTCTGATAAAAGAATCAAAATCTGATCCCTTGGGAAGAATCTAAGGAGGCGGCGTATTTGGGATGAGTAAAAGCTTCGATCAAGATAGGAAAAAGTTCTATTTTGGTCTGAGATAAATCTCTTCATTTTTGACGTTCCTGTCTTGACCCGTGAATAATCAAGTTCGGTAAAAATTGCTTCAGAGAAATCTCTATGCTCGTTACCTCTGGAAGCTGCCATGTTCCAATGGGAATAAGCTCTAGTGATAGGGTTTCTTAGCAACAGAATGATTTTTGCATCTGGATTATAGGTATGAATCCTTGCTGGTGCTTTTTCATTCCACATATAGCAAGGGCATGCTTCGCCAACAACTTTAGTAGATGGCGAAGGTTGGAAAAATGCATGATATTTTCGATAAGCTGGAAAAATAGAATGCAAATTTATAAAAAATCTATCATTGTCGAAAAAATGCACTTCCTTTAAGGAATAGGGCATACAAATCTCTGGATGTTTAGTAAGAAAATCATGCAGAGCTGTTGTTCCTCCTTTTTGTGTTCCTGCTATAAAAAAGGTCACTAATGGTTTGCCAACAGTAGCGGATCTACAACGCTTGACTAACTTTGAAACAATTTTTTCTGTATAAGTTACTTCACTAACGGTATGCATGCTGATTTCCCAATATTGATAACTTTCAGATTAATTAGCGCTTTAATTAGCGCTACCTATTTCAAATTGCATTTGGTGATATTTCCAAAGCTTGCCGCGCTCTTTGAGTAAACTCTGATAATTTCCTTGCTCTACAATTCGCCCTTTCTCTAAGACGACAACTTTATCCGCATTAGAAATTGTTGATAGTCGATGGGCAATAGCAATTACAGTGCGCCCTTTTGATAACCTCTCGATTGATTCCTGAATCAGTTTTTCAGTTAATGAGTCAAGAGCACTTGTTGCCTCATCCAGAATTAAAATTTCGGGATCTCGCAACAGAGCACGCGCGATCGCAATCCTCTGACGCTGTCCTCCTGATAATCGGACACCCCGATTACCCAAGATCGTTTCAAATCCCTTCGGTAATTCTTGAATGAATTCCAGGGCATTAGATGCTTTCGCCGCTTCGATAATATCCGTGTCGCTAACATTTTCAACACCGTACACTAAGTTTTCGGCCACTGTTGTATTGAAGATAAACGTATCCTGGCTGACGATAGCCATTCGCTTTCTAAACGAATTTATTTTTAATTCGTTTAGATCTACGCCATCAATCAAAATTCGACCGCGCGAAGGGTCATAAAAACGTGGAATCAAATCTGCCAACGTAGTCTTCCCAGCCCCGGAAGCACCTACCAGCGCCGTCGTTTCTCCTCGCTTAATGGAGAGCGTAATGTCGTGGAGTATCGGCTCACCAGGATTATAGGAGAAGTCAACCGAAACAAAATCGATTGAGCGCTCTAACCGATGAAATTCTTGATGGCCGTCTTGGAAATAGGGCTTATCATCGCGTCGGAGCAGGTCATTGACTGAATGTAAGGCACCTTGCGATGAGAGAAAACCAACACGGATGCCGTTTAAGGATGAAACCAGTGGTGTGGTACGAATCAGTACAAATAAGAATGTCAGTAGCTCTGCTGCTTTGAGTTGTCCCCTAGCAATGAGTAAGCTAAAGGATATGACAACCATGCCCACCAGGAGGGTAACGCCCAGACCTTCAATTAAGGGTCTTACTAATGCGGAAAAATTAATGACTGCCAGCTGAGAATCATGAATTTGCTGGGCAGCTGCATAAAAGCGCTTTCGTTCAAAGTCCTGTGTGCCTGAGGCGTGAACGGTGCGGATGCCGTTAATAAATGCAAGCGCTCGGTTAGTAAAGGCTTTGTTAGCAGCCGGGACTGCAAAGCTAGCCTCTCTCACCTTGGCCGTTAGAGAGGTTAATCCAACGGAGATTAGAGAAAAGACAAGGGTGGAGATTAAAAATAGCTGCCAGGATAACAGCAACATGGACGTTAGATAGGCCAAAACCTTAGAGCCTTGGACAACAGACGTTGCAAGAACATTAAATGCCTGCTGAACCTGATTCACTTCCCCCCGGATAGTGCTCATCAAAGCTCCAGGACTCACGGTGGTGTAGTAGCTGAGTCGCAAGCTTTCTAGCTGATCAAAAATTCGACCACGTAAGCGATTGACAAGAGTCAAAGAGGACTTCTTAGCATAGATAGTGCTTAAATAATCAAAGCAACCCCGTAACCAAACTCCCACCAGCAATAGACCAGACAGTCTGTAGATCCGTTCTGTTGCAGAAGCCTGGGTTGCCAAAAAAATGGTATCAAACCACTGAATTCCTGTTTGAATAGGAGGCTCTTCAGGGTTAGTGAGTCCTTGTAGAAAGGAGGCAATAAATCCAACCGTTACCCCTTCAAAGGCAGCTGCAATCAGAGCAAAGAGGATTGCTAGAAAGACGATTCTTCGAAAATATTTAAATTCCCTAAGAATTAAATGATGTTCCTTCCAGATCTGAGTTGTTTTGATCAGTGTACGAAGGGCACCAGGTAGCTTTATTTTCATGAAGTCAAAATATAGAAAATACTTCTGGGAAGCAGTTTATAACCCACAAACGTTAATCTGAGCCTATACGCATCACACTATAGTTTTCCTAATGTAAAGCGATTTTCGGGAAAGGTCAGAAACACCGAAAAGCAACCCATAGCTTTACCTAAACCACATCATTTAGCTATCACTAAAACAGTTGCTTCATCAAGCAACTATCTGATTTTTAGCATTGCTTCAGACAGCTCAAATAGCCCATCGAGCTGTTCCATGTCCTCAATGGGCTACAAGCGATAGAAAGCTTTCTACTGAAAGCGTTCTATCAAATCACCTAATGTTTTGGGCTATCGTCTACCATGCATCCCAAACGCAACGTTTACTTGAGGGCAACCAAATCTAGGCTCTAATCCTAACTTCACCTTAACCAGTTGCTTAAAGGCCAACAACAAAAATAAGGGGATTGTTTTGGCATAGCGCTTCCAAAGTCTGCCTGGCTCTTGTACTAAGCGATATAGCCATTCCAGGCCGTTCTTTTGCACCCAAACAGGGGCCCACTTCTTCTCACCAGCAAAAATCGGAAATACACCACCTATACCCACCATAACTGACTGGATCCGGCCTTTGTGATGATGCATCCACCACTCCTGCTTAGGACAGCCCAACGATATCAGTACCAAGCCAGCTCCACTATCGTTGATCTCCTTAACTAAGGCCGCATCTTCATCACGGGTGAGTGGTCTAAAGGGTGGCGATACCATACCTGCAATCTTTAAGTTAGGATACTCTCGCTTGAGCCGTTGTTCCATACTCCACAGCACATCAGGAGTAGAGCCTAAGAAAAAGATGCTGATATTTTCTTTAGATGCTTTTTCGCACAGGCTAAGAAAAATATCCATTCCTGCGACTCGATCTTGCTTGCGCTTTCTCAGGCGACTGGTTAGCCATACTAGGGGCATACCATCCGGCGTGAGCATATCGGCTCTATGTAAGACCCAGGCAAAGCCTTCATTGTATTTGGCCTCAACTAACATGTGGACATTTGCCACACACACGACTTTACTGAGTCGCTGATGTGCCCAACCTAACATCGTATTAATTTGGGCCTCAAAGGGTTCTGCTGTAACTGGAAAACCAATCACACTCTGCTTTTCCAGTTTTTTTGTGCTTCTCTTCCAAAGACCAGTAAGGTTAGACTTAGTAGTCGAATACAGCATAATGATTCTCGATTTTTGTTGAGGGCGGATTACAAAAACTTCTGTTTCTAATGCGATCGCACAAAATCGAATAAACCTATGAATCTTTATTGATAAATCTGCTTTCTTAAAATCAAATTTATCAAACTTGCACTACTGTAAGTACATTAAGAGAACTAAATGATTTAAGAAGGTTTATTCGCAGTGATGCACTAGAGCATCTACATGTAATAAAAGTCACTGCTGCGTTACTGCTGCCTTGAACGTAAGACTGACGAAGTTTGGAAGATTATCTTCAGAACACCCTTAATCCAAGCATTTTATCCATTTACTTAGATAAATCTGTTTAGTCTAAAAGACTGATTTAGACTAAAAGACCTATGGAAAAACTTCCTTGGTAGCGTAAACCCTGAGCCCCGTGTAAATCTTTACCAAAGATTTAGGTAGATAATACACAGAACAACACTCTATTCAATGGCTGGTAGCAACCTCAGGAGAATTATCTGTTAGTCATGTTTAATTAACGCGATAAAACTCAGAGACCCTGAAACGAATATGGTAGACCTTCTAGCCGTTGTAGATTTGGGGTTGGGTACACGAAGATAAACCTGCCGATTCATCCTACGTTACATATTGACAAATTCCTTGCTAATAGGTGTCGTCATATGATAAAAACACATTTTCTCAGTGGGAAAGCAATCTATACTTCATAATTGCTTTATAAACACACGTTTTTATTTCATAAACACCCTTGCTTTGCAGCCAGTATAGACAAAAAAAAATGATTTGTCATTAGCGGCAGTGGTCATCTATTTAAGTTGCACAATGGATCTCTACAAATCGATTGTTCAGTTTTACGGGCATTTTTATAACTACGGCTATTGTCTTGATGAGACCTATTTACTTATATAGATAACAACAGGCAATAATGTACGGCAGATCAAGGGTTACGACGATTCTGCTGCCAGTAAATATGTGAAATTAATGGCAGCGATTTCAAAATTAAACGGATTGGTGTAGATTCACACAGAAAACTGATACACCCCTAAAGGCTTATAGCTTATGGCCTGAATACAGTGTGTTCGAAGCTTGTGTTCTAACTTCTCACATTGCAATCTGTTTGATACCTATGTTTAATCGTCGCCTGTCCCAGCAAAACCTAGCCCTACTCTGTTTTGCACTCTGTGCAATGGGTATCTCTACCTCTCCAGCAAATGCTCAGCTTCAACCATTGCCAGGGTTGGATCGTAATAGAGAAGTCCCCACAAGCCGCAGTGCTGCACCCACATCAGAGGCCATTGCACCACCATCTGAAACATCTTATACATTAGGTGCTGGTGATGTAGTTCGTGTCGATATCTTTAGAGTGCCGCAATACAGTGGCGAGAGTGAAGTCCTTGTGGATGGCACTCTTAACTTACCCCTCGTGGGGCCTATAAACGTAGCGGGTCTGACGTTAGGCGAAACCACAGAGTTGTTGTCTAGTCAGTACGGTCAGTATCTCAAGCGTCCCTTAATTACCCTCAGTCTATTAAATAGACGACCTCTACAAGTTGGTATTTCAGGTGAAATCAACAGCCCTGGCTCCTACACCCTGACTCAAACCGGGACCCAGGCCCCCAGATTAAGCCAGTTACTAGAACGGGCTGGGGGGGTGACGCAAGTTGCGGCTATTCGGGACATTCAGATCCAGCGCCCTGGACGTAATGGAGAACAACAGACATTCACCGTTGATCTATGGGAGCTGCTAGAAACTGGTAACTCCCAGTACGATATATCATTAAGAGATGGAGATTCTATTTTTATCCCCACAGGTACCCTCTCTCTACAAGAAGCCTCTTTTTTAGCAGATGCTAGTTTTGCCGCCAGCGTTAGTCAGCCCATTAATGTGGCTGTGATTGGTGAGGTTTATCGTCCAGGTCCATATACACTGCAAGGAGGTCGGGCTAGCACTGGAGATGCTGGTGTTCCGGGTGCCTCTTCTAGCTCGTCAACCCCCACTACGGTGACGCGAGCGCTACAATTGGCTGGCGGCATCAAACCCAGAGCCGATATTCGCAAGGTGCAAGTTGTGCGCCCGACCCGTTCTGGTGAGACCCAGGTTATTGATGTTGATTTGTGGAAATTGCTGGAAGTAGGGGATATCTATCAAGATGTCGTGCTGCAGCCTAACGATACTATCTTTGTTCCAGTCGCAACAGCTTTGAACCCTGCTGAAGTACCGACAGTTGCAGGTTCCAGCCTATCACCTAACTCAATTCGCGTTAACGTTGTCGGGGAAGTAAGCCGATCAGGAGTCATTGAGTTACCCCCTGACACCTCTCTCAGCCAAGCGATTCTTGCAGCTGGTGGGTTTAACCGTCGTGCCAGAAAAGGTGAAGCGGAATTGATCAGACTCAACGCGGATGGCACCGTTGCCCGTGAAACGATTCCGGTGGACTTTGCTCAAGCAATTAATGACGAGAATAATCCTATCTTGCAAAATAACGATGTCGTTATCGTTAATCCCAATGCTCTAGCTCGTGTAACCGATGATATTGGAGCTGTACTAGAGCCAGTTGGACAAGTGATTAGGAATGTCTTCTCTCCCCTAAGATTCCTGGATATACTCGATTAGGCAGAGATAGTCAAGAACTCTGAATTTTCACTTTTAATCTTGCACAATTCACCTCTATTATAATTATCTTCTACCTATGAGAGCCGATACCCTCCCCTCTTCACCCCCATGGACCCCTCAAGATCGTCTACCAACGACAGAAGATGAAGGTGGTCTAAATGTTGGCGGTCTCCTTAAAACACTACAGCGTAAGTGGTGGATCATCGCTGGCATGACAGTTGTGACCATGGGCTTGGCTGCGGTTAAAGTGATAACTACCAAACCCGTCTATAATGGCAGTTTTGAAATTTTAGTACAGGCTCAAAGTACTGAGACCGAGGTCATCTCGAACGTTCCTGAAACAATCACAAGCCAAGAACAAGTGGCCGTTGATGGAGACCTACTCAAGATTTTAAGAGGGCCTAAGGTCTTACAACCTGTTATTGAAGGCATTAGAGATCGATATCCTAATTTCTGTCCTCCAGCAGCCACGCAGTCAGAACCATTGGAGCTCAGTTATGATCCTTGCTACCAGCTGGTTACTAGTCGTTTAAAGGTAAAGCAGCTCGGCAAGAATTCAGACATCATTCAGGTAACATTGCAAGATCCTGATCCACAGACTGTTCGGGTTATCTTAGACCTAGTGTCTCAAGCCTATCTTGCCTATAGCTTAGAGTCAAAACAGGCTGATATTCGCCGAGCAATTGAGTTTGTTGAGAAAAAGCTACCTGATCTGGTCAATAAGGTAGAGTCTTTGCAAGATCAGCTGCAATCACTGCGTTTAGAGCACAATATTATTGATCCCGATTCCCGTGGAGCTCAACTATCAGGGCAGGTAAATGCCTTCTCTAAACAACAGCTTGACCTGCAAATACAGCTGGAGCAAAATCGGGCGACCTACGATAGTCTCCGCGGCCAGCTGAGTGGGCCTCAAGAACAGGCGTCTTCCTCTGCATTAGCTCAAAACCCCAGATATCAGACGCTACTTAATCAGTTGTTGGATCTAGATACCAAAATTGCTGAGGCCTCCACACTTTATCTAGACAGTAGCCCTGATATGGAAGTGCTCAAAGAGCAACGTCAGAATTTATTAGCGCTACTGCAACAACAGGGGGAACAATCCCAGAGAGATCTGATCAGTCAGCTGCAAGAGCTAGAATCACAGGAACGGGCATTGAATCAAACATTGCAGGGGTTGAGCTCAGGTGTTGATGACCTTTCAGGAATTTCGAGAGACTATTTAGAAATTCAACGGGAGCTAGGCATTGCCACAGAAAACCTGAATCAGTTTTTAGCAAAGCAAGCGGCTTTAGAAATTGATGAGGCTCAGCGAGAAATTCCCTGGGAAATTGTCACCCCGCCAACACAACCCAGCTCCCAGGCTGTGAGCATGGTGCAGAATTTGTTACTGGGCGGCACCCTGGGATTATTAGTGGGTTCGATCATGGCCCTCTTGATGGATAAATCATCCGGGGTTCTGTATTCAGATAAAGAAATTCAACGGGTCATACAATTGCCTATCTTAGGCAAGATCCCCACGCCTCAACTGGTTGAAAAAGATATTCTAGAACCTGTCAAAGCGTTACAGTTATCTGTCAATAAGTCTTCTGTAGGCGATGCCCAAGCGAAAACGTCTTTAAGCAACGGGTCGGCATCTTACACTGAGGATCCATTTATGGAGGCGTTTCGCTCCCTTTACACTAACCTGAGACTCAGCAGTGTAGAGCAACCATTAACGTCGGTCGTGGTTAGCTCTGTGATGGATAATGAGGGTAAATCAATTGCTGCCATTCACTTGGCTGAAGCAGCTGCCTTGATGGGGCAACGGGTACTGCTGGTGGATACTAATCTACGTAATCCTAAGATTCACAGCTATCTTAAATTACCCCATGATGCAGGTCTCACTGATCTGGCTTCGATTGATCCTAGTTCCATTACCAAAAATACGTTTCTCCATGAACCTATTGATGGGCTTAAGGTTCTCTGTGCCGGAACAAAAGGTCACGATGCGGGCCATATCTTAACAACTAAGCGTGTTCAAGGCCTACTTCAACAGTTGAAAACCAAATTTGACTTAGTTGTATTCGATGCACCATCCTTGCTGGGTCAATCCGATGCATATCTGGTTGCTGAGCAAGCAGATGGCATGTTAATTGTTACGAACCCTGGTCAGATTAAGCAAAATCTAATCAACCAGGCTCTGGATCAACTGCGGATTGCCAATATTAATGTGTTTGGTATGGCTGTCCGAGAAAACTAAATCTTAGGAAACTAAACGATAGGCATTTTAGGTTTAGGCTTGCCTATTCTCACTTTTGTAATCAAGTCTGGTTTAATTACGAGGGGTCAAGAAAGAACCCATGGGTTCTTTCTTGACCCCTCGCAGTTTTGTGATTCAATGTAGCGTTTCTCACCCACCTTGATTGTGAGTCAGCATTGGGTGCACAGTCATTGATTTATTTTGCCATCCAGATAGCGACTGCCTAAACATACCGAGTCAAGCCTATGCGGTAGCGCTGTTTTTTGGTGATCATCACATCGCCAATTTCCAGTCTACCTTTACCGCGAATAGCGACTAGATCACCGGATTTTAGCGCATGACTGGATTGGGGAATCGTTTTCCAATTGACTCGAACATCGCCCGCAGTAATCATGTCTGCCATTTTGCTGCGGGACATGCCAAATCCTGCTGACGCTACAGCATCTAAGCGCATAGAAGCTTCGACAGTTGTGATTTCTTTTTTCTTGGGTTCACGTACTCTTAACTCACTCCAGTCAATGGGTTTTGTTTTAACGGGTACTGAGCGTACCTGGGTCAGGCTTATTTCTAAAAATTCCACCAGCTCCGGAACAACAATTAGTTGGGCACCGCGTTCACCCAAGACAATGATGTCCCCCACTTTTTCCCGCACAATGCCGGTGCCCAATAATGCGCCCAAAAAGTCCCGGTGAGTTGCTGTATCAAACAAAAAGTTACCCGCTACGCTAAGTAATGCTAAGGGAAGCGCTTGTCCTGCTAACGGAATTTCAGTTCGTGCTATGGTCAGGCGCTGCCGTTCGGCCTGGGGGTACCCTCCGTGGGCCTGGGTATGAATATCGGTAAGACGACCAAATATGGCTTGGGCTTCGTAAAGCTCTGGTGGTGACAGAAAATCAGTTGTGACCGGCTCCCATGTACGAATAGACTGATCGGCTTGATCAATTACACGGGTTAGGGTTTCGGTGTTTTCAACACCCTTGAGTAGGTCGTCTTTGGGCAGCATAGGCGTGAGCTAGCTATACAATGGCTATTTTCTTACTATATTAAGCGGTGTTTGGTTATGCTGCTTTAGTCTGGCTCTGGGAAGCCCATGACATTTTATGGGGACAATATGCTTGAAGACTGCTCTCCATGGCTATTGAAGGTGTTTGTTTCTGCTTCGGGTTAACACTTAAATGATGGATTAAAGGTCAATCTGGCAATAGGATTAACAATCCGGAGGAGTTTGTATGACTTCTCCAACTGGCACGTGGGTCACAAGGTTTTCTTTAAAGTATGCGTCTCAATATCATGGGACATTTGCAGCTTTTAAAAACTCTCATCAGCTATACTTATAAATGGGAAAAACCTTTTATTCACAGGGCTTTTCAGGCTTGAAAAGATTTAAATCACTGTCAAATAGTCTTGAACTGTTGACATTTATGAGAATCAGTTTCTATGATGAATCACAGGTGCAGATCGCCACAACAACAAAGGGGAGATCCTAGCCGACTAGTTTATCCTCAACCTAATGCCGTTATAGAGTGATAGGTATTAGGGCCATACAAAAGTTCCCAATTGCCTCCAGAGTTGGATATTTCATATTGTGATGACCTGAGGCAGTGGCAAGGTTGCAATTGTTGCGATCGCATAGGTGACTCATTCTACTAAGTGTGTTCAACGCTAGAGAACCCCTTGATGGTTTTGCTATGAACAACGGTGCCGTATCTACGGCAGTTAAGTTAAATCGAGTTAGTTATACTAGCTGAGATTTAAGGGCTAGGGGAAGTAGTGAATTCTCAACGGGGTACAGGTACCACTTTTCAACCTAATCCTTTAAAAAAGCAAAGAACATGCAAATCAACGCATTTGAACGGGAAGTTCTTGAACTTACCAATGAGTTTCGTGCGCAAAATGGTTTAAAGCCTCTTGTTTTTGATCAAAGCTTGAACAAAGCTGCAGATCAGCATAGCAAGGACATGGCCCAAAAAGACTTTTTTAGCCATCAGGGTCAAAATGGATCAAGCCCTGCAGATCGAGCTAAAAATGCAGGCTATGAATCTGGATTTGTTGGAGAGAATATTGCAGCGGGATATCGTTCTGCCCAAGATGTAGTTGATGGATGGATTAACAGCCCTGGCCACCGCGCCAACCTGCTAAATTCTAACTATAACGAAATTGGCATCGGGTATTATTTCTTAGAAAATGATACGGGTAGTGTTAACTACAACAGTTATTGGACCCAGGTGTTTGGTAAGGGAACAATTGAAACATCTTCACCTAATCCACCTTCAAACCCAACTACACCCAAGCCACCCTCAAATCCCACCAACCCCAAACCACCTTCCAACTCAAATAACAACTCTGTTATTAGAGGAACTAACAAGGCTGACAAGTTGTTTGGTAGCTCGAAAAGCCAACGAATTTTTGGCAGGAGCGGCAATGACGTCATCGACGGAAAAGGGGGCAATGATACGATTTACGGTAATGCCGGAAGAGATATCCTGAAAGGCGGAGATGGCGATGACACGCTCCATGGTGGCTCTTTAAATGACAAGCTCTATGGTGGTGCTGGCAATGATCGGCTGCTAGGCGGAACACAGTCGGATGTTCTAGTCGGTGGTGACGGTAATGACCGTTTACAAGGGACCTCCTTTAGAAAGCGTGCAACCGAGAAAGACATTATGACGGGTGGTAACGGTCGCGATACCTTTGTTTTAGGTAACAAAGCTGGCGCTTTCTACGATGATGGCAAAGCCAAAACCAGTGGGCTAAACAACTACGCCCTAATCAAGGATTTCAAAGCTGGTCAAGGAGACATCATTCAGCTGAGCAACGATCATGACTATCGTTTAGGATCTTCTCCAAAGGGTGTACCCAATGGTCAAGCTCTATTTATTGATAATGGGGCTGGCCAAAAGGATGAGCTGATTGCTGTCATTCAAGGCGCAGGCAACCTGAATCTATCGAGCTCTAGCTTCCAGTACGTTTAAGCTGCTGGCGAAAGCCTGATACCGTTTAACATCAGGCTTTCTAAAATCACTTGAAACAGCTGACGAAACAGGGTGTTGAGTGCCTTTGAGGTGAAGCAAGAAAAAACAGCATGGAACCTTTTATAGGTGCATGCTGTTTTCTTCCTGTTTAAATCTACTGAGTTGACTGTGCCTACCAAGTAGACTGTTCTTTCTTTGAATAAATGTTCTTCAAGTGTTTCTTGACAGTATTTTCAGAAATAAATAGTGCGCTGGCAATTTCCTTGTAACTTTTACCCATCCGTTTTAGACACCATACATCGGTCTCACGAGTGGTGAGACCATAGCGCTGGGCCTCTTGATTGGCAATCACAGTGAGAGAATGTTGGCGGTCTTCTAATGTGATTAGGAAACAATTACTAGGCTGATAGCCAGTATTCTCCCAATCAAACCATTGGGCTCGCAAATGGATACTGCCATGCTCAGTGACAAGCTCATCCTCTAAAACAATGGTGTAATGTGTGGGAAAGAGATCTGAGACTTCATTTTGGTTTTCCATAAGACTTTGGCATGATTGCCAGAGAATATCAGGAATATTGCTGGACGATGGGCACGACATCTTCTTAAGTAGTGATTGAGCACGTTTGTTCTTGAGAAGAATAGTTCCATTTTGAGAAACAATCACAAGGCCAAATGTGGAATTTTCAATGGCAGCTATTAATAGAGCTGCTCGCATGTTAAAAGAGTCATTAGAATCATCGATTACTGCAACTGGAGAAGGAGCCATTGAGGGAACGAGTTGAGTCTGAGAAGCCATAACTAACGAGAAGTAATTGGCGGATGAAAATCTGAACTTCGTTGACTGTGCTAGTGGCGTCTGTGAGATTCGTATCAAATGCTGAATTAAACTAGTAGAAAATACGGATGCCGCTGTTGGTATTTACCTCATTTCCGAATTTGGAAAATCCGCATGAATTTGTGACAGTTTGGCGGGCGGCATAAATCAGTGCGCGTGTTTTGATTAGGGGATAGGGTGAGCATGTGGCATGCTGTAAAAGCAATGCGTAGATAGAATCTCGGTGTACGTTTTTACTCAAAAAGTATCTTCAGCACTGGAGCCAACATTGGCACTAGCACTAACGGCGGACGAGCGTACTCGCTCACGATATCGCTACAGTCTCTCCGGTGGTATTACGGACACTAAAGGGGAGACTGTAGACTTTAGTACAACCCAGCTAGAGACTACCCAGGCTGATGAAATCTATCTAGAACTACCCCGTGGAACGACGCTACGACACGGTGATTGCCTGGGAGGCAGCAACCATAGTCAGGTATTAAAAATTGTGGCAAAGCCTGAGCCAGTAATGACCGTGAGGGCTTCGACTAACGCTCAGCCCCCATCGACTAACGCCCAGGCGTCCTTGCGACTTTTGCAGGCGGCGTATCATTTGGGTAATCGTCATGTGGCCCTGGAATTGGGGGCTGATTACTTACGCTTAGCGCCAGATCCGGTTTTGGCAGCGATGTTGCATCAGCTGGGTGTAACGGTCACGGAAGAAACTGTTCCCTTTCAACCAGAGTCGGGGGCCTATGGCCATCACCATTGATGAGCAAGCGCTGCTAAAGCTGCTGCAGTTGAGCAGTCCAGCTTTACCTGTCGGTGCCTTCAGCTACTCAGAAGGCTTAGAAACGTTAGTTATGCAGGGGCATCTTGCCGATGGTGAGGCGTTACACAGCTGGCTGTTGCAGGAGCTACGCTATGGGGCGGTGCGTTTAGACGTTGCGATCGCAACCCGCATCCACCAGAACCTTAACAGCCCTGATCAGCTTGCCTACTGGAATCAATGGCTCACCGCCAGCCGCGACACCGCTGAACTACGCCAGCAAAGCTGGCACATGGGTCGCGCCCTGGTGCGTCTGGTTTGCACACTTCACCCAGAGCTTCAGGCCACATTTAACGCCTGTGGCACCCCCTGCAATTTTGCCGTTGCCTTTGGCATCATCGCCGCCCACTGGCAAATGGATGTTCACACCATGGCCCTCGGCTATCTGCAAAGCTGGGCTGCTAACCTGATCGGTGCAGCCGTTAAGCTGGTGCCCCTGGGCCAAACCGACGGCCAACGCTGTCTGCTACAGCTAATTCCTGAACTGAGGACGGCAGCAGCCACCATGGTGGCACTGCAAGATGATCAGCTGTATGTGAGTGGGTGGGGCGGTGCGATCGCAAGCATGCAACACGAAACGCTATACACCCGCCTCTTCCGTAGCTAACGTAAAATCTAAAATTTTGAAGGTAAATTCTAGGCTCATTAAATAGGGGTTTTATCCTGGGATTTATTCCATTACCTATCCGGCATGCTCCCATGACTTCCTCCCCCTACCGTGTCGGTGTTGCCGGCCCCGTCGGTTCTGGTAAAACGGCCCTCGTCGATGCCCTGTGCAAATCCATGCGCAATGACTATTCCATTGCCGTGGTTACCAACGATATCTATACCCAAGAAGACGCCCAATTTTTAGTGCGCAGTCAGGCCCTACTGGACCATAACCGCATTGTTGGTGTAGAAACCGGTGGATGTCCCCATACCGCCATCCGCGAGGATGCCTCCCTTAACCTGGTGGCAATTGAGGAGCTAGAAACCCGGTTTGATGACCTAGACCTAATCTTTGTAGAGAGCGGTGGCGATAATTTAGCCGCTACCTTTAGCCCAGAGCTGGTAGATCTGACACTCTATGTCATTGATGTGTCCGCTGGCGACAAAATCCCCCGCAAAGGCGGTCCAGGGATTACTAAATCTGACCTGCTGGTGATTAACAAAATTGACCTGGCTCCCATGGTGGGCGCTGACTTATCGGTGATGGATCGCGACACTAAAACCATGCGTGGCGATAAACCCTTTGTCTTTACAAACCTTAAAATCAGCCAGGGGCTAGACACCATTCAGCAATTTATTCAGTTTCACGGGCGGTTGCCAGTTACAAATCTCACATAGGGGTGCGTAATGTTCTTGCCAAAACTTCTCTTGTTTCTAAACTCTTGTTTCTAAACTCTTGTTTAGAAAGTTAAATAATTCATTTTGCAAGAGATAAGGTTATTGAGACATAACATTCGAGTCTTTATTGGAGCCATAATCGCTTTATTTAATACCGGGGATCAAACGCAAACAAAAACAAATAAATCTACAGAGACCCGAAAAGTATCAAAGGCTACAATCGTCGTTTTCCTCAAGACTTACCATCACGAAGCGAATAAGTGTATCTACGGTAACTGCAACACTTGATTTGTGGCAGTGGCCGGTTCTTGATGCCATAGGTGTGTGAGTCTTTAGAAAGGAACGCCCAATGACGAGGATTAATAGACGTAAATTTTTGGTGTACGGCTCCACTGCCGTGGGTACCAGCATTTTGCTAAAGGCCTGTGGTGGAACTTCTGAGCCCACTGCAGATACTGCACCAGCCGAAGGCGAAACTACGATAGCGGCCGCTGGTGATGGCGACACAATTAAAGTCGGTATTCTGCACTCTCTAAGTGGCACGATGGCCATTAGTGAGACCACCGTGGTGGACGCTGAAGAATTAGCAATTAAAGAAATTAACGCAGCTGGTGGTGTCCTCGGCAAACAGATTGTTGCCGTTAAGGAAGACGGTGCCTCTGATTGGGATACCTTTGCTGAGAAAGCTGAAAAGCTCATCGACCAAGACCAGGTATCCGTGGTATTTGGCTGCTGGACCTCTGCTAGCCGTAAGAAGGTACTCCCCGTATTTGAAGCGAAGGACCACATGCTGTGGTACCCCGTACAGTACGAAGGTCAAGAATGCTCCAAGAACATTTTCTACACGGGTGCGGCACCTAACCAACAAATTGAGCCCGCTGTAGACTGGCTGCTTGAGAACAAGGGCACAGACTTCTTCCTGGTGGGTTCTGACTATGTATTCCCCCGCACTGCTAACACCATTATTAAAGAGCAGCTCAAGGCCAAGGGTGGCAACACTGTCGGTGAAGACTATCTACCTTTGGGTAACACAGAGGTCACTCCCATCATCACTAAGATTAAGGCGGCTTTACCCGATGGCGGTGTGATCTTTAACAGCCTTAACGGTGACAGTAACGTCGCCTTCTTTAAGCAGCTTAAGGGTGCAGGCATGGGACCTGATAATTATCCTGTCATGTCTGTAAGTATTGCAGAAGAAGAAGTTCGCACCATTGGCCCCGACTTCCTGACAGGCCACTATGCAGCTTGGAACTACTTCCAAACTGTCGAAAGCCCTGCTAACGAGAAGTGGGTGTCCGATTTTAAAGCTGAGTATGGCGATGAGCGCGTAACCAACGATCCCATGGAAGCCGCTTACATCATGGTTTACCTATGGAAACAAGCGGTTGAGAAAGCGGGTTCTACTGATATTGCCGCAGTACGTGAAGCAGCCTATGGCCAGACCTTCGACGCACCAGGTGGTACGGTTACCATGAACCCCAACCATCACATTTCTAAGACTGTTCGCATTGGTGAAATCCGCGAAGACGGTCTATTTGAAATTGTTTCCGAGACTGATGGTCCGGTTGATCCAATTCCTTGGAATCAGTTTGTTCCTGATACTAAGGGCTATGCGTGCGACTGGTCTGACCCTGCTAAGGGTGGCAAGTTTAAAGCAGCCTAAAGCTTTTGTAGGTTAGCTGACAGGGGAGAGTCACTGTGGCTCTTCCCTTTTTTCATTCAAGGGAAGAAGAGTTTACTTTTTTGACAGGTAATTGTCGTGCTCGACGGTTTAATCAACGGCATATTTAACGGCATCAGCATTGGGGCAGTGCTACTGATTGTTGCCCTGGGTCTGGCCATTGTGTTTGGTCTCATGGGTGTAATTAATCTGGCCCATGGAGAGCTAATGATGCTAGGGGCTTACACCACCTATGTGGTCCAGAACAGCTTTAAGTCCTTAGGGGACGGGGCTCAAGACTTCTACATTTGGTTAGCTTTACCCCTCTCTTTTATCGTGGCAGCCCTGGTGGGGCTCTTGTTAGAACGCAGCGTCATTCGATTGCTCTATGGGCGACCATTGGAAACGCTCTTGGCCACCTGGGGTGTCAGCCTCATTTTGCAGCAGTTTGTGCGCAGTGTTAGTTGGGCTATGGCCTTTGGCATTCTGGCTATTTGTGTACTGCTTTTTGGTGGGCGGGCTGTTTTGAACAAGTTTGCTCACTTGGGGCCGCGTCAAAAGCTGGCTAACTTTGTTGTTTTAGTACTTTCTGCCGCCATTGGCATCACGTTTGGGCGTTCTCTCAATGGTAATCCCACCATGTCCAAACCTTGGTTTAGTGCTCGTAACGTAGATGTAACGGCTCCCAAGTGGCTCCAGGATAGTATTAGTGTTACGGATACGCTTTCATTTCCAGCTGCACGTATTTTTATCATTGCACTGACAATTATTTGCCTGCTGGGTACATTCTGGTTTCTCAATAAATCTGCCTGGGGTTTGCGGATTCGAGCGGTGACCCAAAACCGTGACATGAGCGCCTGTTTGGGAATTCCTACAAAGCGAGTGGATGCCCTTACCTTTGCGTTAGGGTCCGGGCTGGCTGGTATTGCCGGTTGTGCTGTTACACTGCTGGGCTCTGTAGGTCCGAACCTAGGCAGCAACTATATTGTTGACGCCTTTATGGTGGTGGTCGTTGGCGGGGTTGGTAAGCTTATCGGTAGCATTGTCGCTGCTCTGTTAATTGGCATCATTACCTACATCGTTGGTTCCGGCACTTTGGTACTGATGCTGCCCTCTAGCGAGTCTTTACAGCCTCTGATTGATACGGTGACATTTTTTGCCACAACGAGTATGGCCAAGGTCTTAGTATTTGCTCTGATTATTGCCTTTCTGCAGATTAAGCCAGCGGGCTTATTCCCACAAAAAGGCCGTTCGGTGGAGGTGTAACGATGGTAACGACAAAACCCGTCGGCAAAAAGCGCAGACGTGCCCTCGAAGCAAGTATTGTTATTGGTCTGGCCTTTGCCCTTATCTTTGTTGCGCCGTTAGTACTGTCTGGTTTCCGTTTAGGGTTACTAGGGCGGTTTTTAGCATTAGCGATTGTGGCCCTGGGGGTTGACCTGATTTGGGGCTACACCGGGTTACTGAGTCTTGGCCAGGGGATTTTCTTTGCCCTGGGAGGCTATGCATTTGCGATGCATTTGCAGCTCAATCTGGCTGGCGATGGTCTGCCAGAATTTTTTGGCTTGTATGGTGTGTCAGAGCTACCCTGGTTCTGGCAGCCGTTCTATTCACTGCCAGTCACCCTCATTGCCATTGTGGCCTTACCTGGTTTAGTGGCTGGTTTATTGGGGTATCTGGTCTTTCGTAACCGGATTCGAGGCGTCTATTTCTCGATTTTGACCCAGGCCATGTTGGTGGTATTTTTTAACTTCTTTAATGGTCAACAAAAGCTAATCAATGGTACAAACGGTCTCACTACCGATACCACGGTTCTGTTTGGTCAGCAGGTGGGTAGCGATCGCATGCAGTTTGCCTTCTATGTTGCCACCGTTATTGTCCTTGCCCTTACCTATGGTCTTTGCCGATGGTTGACCCGTGGTCGCTTTGGTCGTCTACTCATTGCCATTCGCGATGATGAGAACCGCCTCAGATTTTCAGGGTATAACCCTGCCATGTTTAAGGTCCTGGTATTCGCCGTGGCAGGTGGTATTGCTGGAGCAGCGGGTGCTTTGTATACCGTTCAATCTAGCGGTATCACGCCACAGTACATGAGCGTTGCCTTCTCAATTGAAATGGTGATTTGGGTTGCCGTGGGTGGTCGCGCCACCCTTGGCGGTGCGATTTTGGGTGCCTTGGTGGTTAACTGGGCCCAAGCTCTCCTGAGTGAACAATTTCCAGAGGTGTGGCTATTCTTTCAAGGAGCCCTGTTCTTGCTAGTGGTGACGGTGCTACCTAAGGGGATCGTTGGTTGGGTCCGTGATGATGCCGTCCGCCAGATTCGTGATTTGTTTGGTCTACAACCCCAGCTCAGCACCTATCCAGATCTGGAGCTAGATCCCGATGTCAAACGTGAACAGCGCGAATTAGCCGGTAAATAACCACCAAAAGCCTTGGTTGGGTTGAGCCTAAGCGCTAGCTCTTTTATTGATTGCTACACCAACACCGCTCAATCCAACATCCCTCCATCCCACTTTCTCCAATCTCTGCAAGCGACCATCATTGCACACCCGATCATGGCCAACCCAATCCTCGAAATCGATAACCTCACCGTCAGCTTCGACGGCTTCAAAGCTCTCAATAAGCTCACCTTCTCCATGAACGAAGGTGAGCTGCGAGTCATCATTGGCCCCAACGGCGCAGGTAAAACCACATTCCTAGATGTCATCACTGGAAAAGTCCAACCCACCCACGGCAAGGTCCGGTTCAAAGGCAAAAAGCTCAGCGGTCGTTCAGAACATAACATTGCCCGTCTAGGCATAGGTCGCAAGTTCCAAACCCCACGCATCTACCTTAATCTGACCCCGCGCGAAAATCTGGAGCTATGCTGCAACCAGGATAAGAACGTATTATCTACTCTGTTTAAGCCCACACCCACAGCAGAACGCCGTACCGTGGGTGGGTTGCTGGAAACCATCGGCCTTGACCATAAGGCCGACAAGCCTGCTGCGCTCCTCTCCCATGGCGAAAAACAGTGGCTGGAGATTGGCATGCTAGTGGCCCAGTCCCCAGATTTACTCCTGGTGGATGAACCGGTTGCCGGACTTACTGATGAAGAAACTGAACGCACAGGTGAACTGTTGATTGCCTTAGCCGAAAGCCATTCTGTAATCGTGATTGAGCACGACATGGAATTTGTGCGTCAGATTGCCCGTCAGGTAACGGTGCTGCACGAAGGTTCTGTGCTCTGTGAAGGCACGATGGATGAGGTACAAAATGATCCTCGGGTGATTGAAGTATATTTAGGTACCGAGACGTCCATTACACCAGACCAGATGTTGTTGTTACGTATCGCTGCAACTATGGCCTGGGCCGATGGCAACTTTGAACCCATAGAACAAGAGATTATTCTTGATCGCCTGAGTCGTCAGTTTGCCTATGAACCAGAGGAACAAGTTGCACTGAAAACAGAGTTAAAAGATTTGTTAGCGAAGAGAATTCCTTTACAAGAGTTGGTTCCTCAGCTGAAAACACCCGACCAGCGCGAACAGGCACTGATGCTGAGCTATGACGTCATTAAGGCTAACCAAATTAACCAGGCAGAAGCATCGGCATATCAGCAACTGTTACACCTGTTAGCGCTGCCTGAAGAAACCGTAAATCGTTTGGAAAACGCTGCTCTAGAACAATTTGAAAACGCTAATTAGGTACCCAACTGCACTTTATTCGAAACTTCGATCTAGACAGTCTTTATTCCTCTTACTTCCCTTAAACAATCCTCATCCATGACAGAGACAGCCTACCCGCCTACCCATAAAGTCACCTCCACGGCTCCAATGCTGAAGATTTCCAGCCTTAACTTCTATTACGGTGAGAGCCATATTTTACGGGATGTCGATCTCACGGTACCCAGGGGCCAAATGGTGTGTTTGATTGGACGTAATGGAGTAGGTAAGACGACCTTATTGAAAAATATTATTGGGCTGTTGTCGCCTCGTGGTGGTGCGATCGCATATGACGGACAAAATATTCATACTTTGACTGCCGATAACCGAGCCCGCATCGGCATTGGCTACGTCCCCCAAGGACGAGAGATCATTCCCCGCTTAACGGTCAAAGAGAATCTTCTTATTGGTTTAGAAGCGCTAGGAAAGCGTGCCCCCAAGGCTAAAAAAGAAATTCCCGACCTCATCTTTGAACTTTTCCCCGTCTTAAAAACAATGTTGTCACGGATGGGCGGAGATCTAAGTGGTGGACAACAACAACAACTATCCATCGCCCGTGCACTTATGGGGCAACCTCAGTTATTACTCTTAGACGAGCCAACCGAAGGTATCCAACCCTCAATTATTCTAGACATTGAAAATGCGGTACGACGGATTATTGAAACTACGGGTATTTCCGTTCTGTTAGTAGAACAGCACTTACATTTCGTCCGTCAAGCCGACTATTACTATGCCATGCAGAAAGGTGGTATTGTTGCATCGGGGTCAACGGATCAACTCAGTAATGATGTGATTCAAGAGTTCTTAGCGGTTTAATTCTCAGCGGTTTAACATAGTCTCTGTGGGCATACTGCTAGTACGCTCATTCATAGTCATTAGTCTCGGCTTTTCTAATGAAGAGGCGATGTTTTGCGATGTTTACATTATTTTACCTATGCATAGACAGGTAATTAAAGATATGTTGCGTAATGCCATTGTCCGTTAATTTTAGAAACTAGGGTTGAAACAACACGTCCGATTGTCTGGCATATCCACTTAGCCGTGTATAGCCGTATAACCTCTTTTAGACGTGTATTAAAAGGTATCTGAGCATTGGCAGATACACGGCACAGAAGAATCAACAACAATCAGTGAAATGCGTTTGTTGTCACGTACAAGATGCTTTTACTGCTTCTGGCTGTGGATTTTTACAGGAAACACTCACCATGTTAAAACGCTACATAAGAAAGTTCGTTCCAGTCAGCATTAGAACGTTTATTTCAAAAATCGAAAGCTTTTTACTATTTGATATTTATGCCTACCGCATTTTGGGTCCATTCCTCAGCAAAACGTTAAACCAGCGGCAACAGCCATCAAAATATCTTTTTGTTATGGCCCCCGCACGATCTGGTTCTACATTACTAGGCCACATACTCTACAGTCATCCGGAAGTGGCAGGTTATGGTGAAAGCCATGTGGGGTATTCATCAGAGACGGATCTGCGCCAGTTAACTTGGAGAACAGCTGCAGTTCTGGACAACTTTGATCCAATGGAACATACCTACATTGTGGATAAGATTGTTCGAAACTATCCGATTGCGGACAACATTCTGCAAAATAAACAGATTAAGTTTATATTTCTTCTGCGAGATCCCGCAGCCACTTACACAAGTACAGTGAAATCCTTTTCAGGACAAGAGTCCCCAGAAGGTGTCGATAAATGGCTTAATTATTACCGGAGGCGGCTAGAGTGCTTTGAAAGGCTAGTGATGCAAATTAATGACCCCAGTCGCTGCCTAACACTGAAATACAAGGATTTACTAGCTGATACCGACGCTACGTTGGCTGCCTTTCAGAAATTTCTTGGGACGAGTTCTCCATTTTCCGATAGCTATACGGTGGCGAAACACACGTCTCGTCTAAAGTATGGAGATAACTCCAAAGCAATTCAAGCCGGCAAGATTCTGCGTAAAAAGTTTCATAAACTGACGTTAAATGATGCTGTCTTTGCTCCAGAAAAGCAACAAGCTGCTTACGATTTTTACGCAAATTGTCTATCAACGTTAAGACAATACACCCAAGTTTGTGGTTCGATTTCCCCCCAGCCAGTTCAAGAAGTGAGTGTGCCACCCACAAAGGTTAACGTAACCTAGAATACCTACCCGTTTGTTGAAAACACTGATATACTTCCAAACAATTCACTTTGATGGTCGCAAAAGCCTAGGCGGGCTGTACGTTACAGCCGTAGTGCTTTAGTTGGCTCTATCGAGGAGCTAAGCTGCACCTCAATGTGGTTTAGCCTACACACTGAATTGTTGCATTTAAGGAAAACACAGTTATGGTTAGTAATCAGGCTCGCTCCCGTGCAGTGAATTCTGCCGGTAGTTTTATGAACGATTTTCGTGAGTTTTTGCTGCGTGGTAACGTTGTCGATTTAGCCGTGGCAGTTGTTATTGGTGGTGCTTTTGGTGCTGTCATCACCTCTTTTATTGAGGACATCATCACTCCTCTGTTATTGAGCCCTGCACTCAATAAGGCTGGCGTTGCCGATATTGCAGAGCTATCTGCCAATGGCGTCAAGTATGGTCTGTTCCTGTCGACCGTGATTAACTTTGTTGTAATTGCCTTTATTTTGTTCGTACTAATTCGTACATTTGAGCGTATGAAGCGTACTGAAGAAGTGGATGCTGGTCCTTCCACTGATGAAAAGCTAAACGATACGTTGGGTCGCCTCACTGGTTTCTTAGAGCAGCGGATGTAAACGTTGAGGCCTATTGACTGGATGGGTTTCATTTTGAATCAATGATTTCAGCAGTGAGTCGAGCACATTATTGCCTCGACTCGCTGTTTTTATGTATCACTTACACCACCAGGCGATATTATATTCATCTCAATTGGTAACTGCTGTAGAAATATCAATATCGTTTAATTTCATGTATAGGAACTGCTAACTGTGGCTTCACCGACTGCAACACTTCTGATTTCTTGCCCCGATCAGCAAGGGCTTGTGGCTAAAATTGCAAACTTCATCTACGCCAATGGGGGCAATGTTGTCCATGCTGATCAACATCGCGATGAGCCATCAGAACTTTTTTTGTCACGCATTGAATGGCAACTGGATGGATTTAATCTAAAACGTGATCTGATTGGAGCAGCCTTTGATTCCATTGCTAAACCTTTAGAGGCAAAATGGCAGCTCCACTTCTCTGATGAAGTCCCTCGCGTTGCCCTCTGGGTGAGTAAGCAGAATCACTGTTTGTTAGACTTGCTTTGGCGATATCAAGCGGGAGAGATAGCAGCAGAGATTCCGCTGATTATCAGCAATCATGAAACATTACGGTCCATTGCTGAGCAGTTTAATATCGCTTTTTACCATATTCCAATTACTAAGGCGACTAAAGCTGAGCAAGAAGCAAAGCAGCTGGCATTGCTAAAAGAGCATTCCATTGATTTGGTCGTTCTGGCCAAGTACATGCAAATTCTGAGCCCTGATTTTATCGAGCAGTTTCCCAGGGTGATTAATATTCATCATTCGTTTTTACCCGCCTTTGTGGGGGCCAATCCCTATCATCGCGCCTATGATCGAGGCGTCAAAATCATTGGCGCGACGGGTCACTATGTCACCTCAGATTTAGATGCAGGGCCGATTATTGAGCAGGATGTGGTGCATGTTAGCCATCGCGACCAGGTCAGTGATTTAATTCGTAAAGGTAAGGATTTAGAACGGGTGGTCCTAGCCCGTGCTGTGCGCCTGCATTTGCAAAACCGCGTACTGGTGTATGGCAATCGCACAGTGGTGTTTGCCTAACCGTTATCGCCTACAAATTAATCACATTTGTTCAATCACATCTGTTCAAGTGGAGATTAGGCTAACGCCTAAATTATTGCTCAGTTCTTGAGCCAACCACTGGGATTCTCTTGTGGTTAAGCCTAAGGTCTTGCATTTAAGGTTATAAGAACGATGATTCGTGTGAATTTCAAGGATGTTTTTAGTTGTCTCTAGCCTTAAATGCAAGATATCTTCTCGCTGAGTCTGAAACAGAACTTTGCGCGATCGCATTAACAGTATAGTTTCTCGATAAATGATGAGATTGTCATCACTGAGACATATATGTAACTGACTCAGCAAACGATTCCTGGAGGGGGTAGGTAGTAGGACTATGCCTGTAAACCCTGCAATAGAGCTAACAACGACGGTGTTAAAAAACCAGAGAAAGCCTCCAAAAAGCCCCCCAAAAAAACCTATAGATGAAAGAACAATCCATACAGCCACTGTTCCGACATAAGAGGAGATACTAAAGATGACTCCAAGAATCAGTAGATTTAACCATGAACCCACTTGTTTCCTTCGAAAACCATAGGGACGAATAACAGTATCTACGGTGCCGTCCCGCTGATTCACTAAAATGCGATTTTGATCAAAAGGGCGTTCAGATAAAGCGCTTAAAGTACCCTTTTCTAAAACCGTCTGTAAGCCAGTTAGGGCCTCTGTGGCTGAGGCAGGTCGCTGGCTGACATCAGGGTGTATCAACCAGCGCAACCACTGGCGTATGGGAGAACTGATATGTTTGGCTTTGCTCTCAAACTGGATGCGCATATTGTTTTGGGGTAAATCCGCAGGATGGCATCCTGTCATCAGAAAAATTAGTGTAGCTCCCAAACTGTATAAATCTGAAGCCGGTGTGGCCCGTCCACCAAACTGCTCGGGTGGCATATAGCCATAGGTGCCCACAATGGTTAACGTGCCAGATGGATTTAGAAACGGGACCTGGACAGAGCCAAAATCTACCAAAGGGCACCTCGATTAATTCAAAAATAGAGTCTCAATATGAGATCATGGTTACGGATTAGGGTTGACAGGGAGACTTCTGATGGGACAACAAGGATTTTGGGATTTTGAGATCCGTCATCAAAAGCTGGAATCAAAAAAAGACCTGTTGACCTGCCTGGACGAGCTGATTCCGTGGGATGAGTTTCGACCGCTGTTAGAAAGCGTGTATGTCAAATCCCGTAAGCGTAAAGCAGGTCGTCGCCCGATAGATGTCATCCTCATGTTTAAGTTGTTAATCCTGCAACAGCTCTACAACATTGGTGACGATGAGCTGGAATACCAAGTGAATGACCGGTTGTCATTTATGCGATTTCTACATCTGGGCCTGGAAGATGCGGTGCCAGACGCGAAAACGGTGTGGTCATTTCGGGAGCGCTTACGCCAGGCCGAGTTAGTGGAAGGACTATTTGAGCAGTTTGGGGCCTATCTGAAGGCAACGGGCTACCAAGCCCAATGTGGTCAAATCGTCGATGCCACCTTAGTGCCAGTGCCTAAACAACGGAATAGTCGAGACGATAATGCCGAGGTCAAAGCAGGCAAGGTGCCTGAGGATTGGCAGGACAAGCCTCATAAGCTATCCCAAAAGGATGTGGAGGCTCGTTGGACCAAAAAGAATGGCACGTCTCATTACGGGTATAAAAACCATATCAATCGGGATGCGGGGCATGGGTTTATTCGTCGGTATACGGTCACCGATGCCTCGGTTCATGATTCTCAGGTATTGGGTCAACTGCTAGATGCGGACAATTCTGATGATGAGATTTGGGCCGATAGCGCCTATCTCTCGATAGCGATTGTCACCGTGTTAGAGATGATGGGTTTTGAGAGCCATATTAACGAACGAGCCTATCGCAATCGCCCCCTAACAGAGGTGCAGATAGCGGACAATCGTGAGCGTTCAAAAACCCGGGCCAAGGTTGAACATGTATTTGGGTCGATGGTCAATGAGATGGGGGGCAAAGTTGTTCGCACCATTGGGTTAGCCAGGGCCAAAACCATGCTCGGCCTCAAAAACTTGACCTACAATCTCAAGCGGTATGTCTTCTGGCAAAAACAAGACATGGCTGAAGTATTTGCCTAAAGGATGGGATATTCAGCTCTAAAACGGACACAATGCATGGGGGGTGTTTATTTCATATTCTGATTTCCAGAAACAAGGCTGGATAACAGTCTTATTTGAGACTCGATTCCTCAAAAAATCAATAAATAGAGGTGCCCAAAAGCTAGTAGACCAAGTCAGAGCTCAGATTCACTTAAAGCATAACTCCAATCGCGCTGATTTACTGTCGATGCCAGCGAACTTTTCTATCTGGTTGATCAACCACCGTAATCCCCATTGCAGTCAGCCGGTCGCGAATATCATCTGCCATTCAAAATCGCGTTGCTAACGGACCGGTGGTAGATATGGCGAGCAGCGAACTCACTCCTTCCCGATTTCTAGCTAGTAATTATTAGCTCTCTGTATCCAGTGAGTGGATCAATCTCCCGCTTAAAAATAGCGTTAGGCACAATCCCCAAGATTATCTCTGCTGTCGTATAAATGTTCGAGCCATCCATCAAATGACCACCGATGACCTGGCCTTCACTATCTGATACGGCAATGTGTAAGTGAACACCATATTGCGAGAGTGTACCTTCTAGCGACACTATCTCTAATGGTTGTTCAAAAACTGTTCCTTCTGGTTGATTGGCAAATCGGATCGCTGCCTTGCGTAAACTACCCACACAACTCAGCATATAAGCGGCATCTATTTTTTGGTCAATACAGTATCTCAACAAAGATTGTTTGAGATCTTCTCCAGGCTTAAGACGAATAGCAATCACGTCCACATCTTTTTTCCACGGGTATAGCGCTTACAAAGTCTAACAACTTAATGGATTGCTGCAACCTGCTGATCTAAGGACGGGTGAGGTAACAGTGGCAATCAGGTTTTTCTATCAGGGTTTCCACTAGTGCATTCAGGGTAACTGCCGCCAAAAGACCACCTCCCAAACTGCCTTGAATGGTGATGTAAGGCACTGGTAGCGACATCAACTGGCGCTTGGCTGCAGGAGCATGACCAAAGCCGATGGGCATCCCAATCACAAGAGCGGGTTGAAGTTTTCCCTGGTCAATCCACTGGCAGGCAGCTAGCAAGACCGAAGGGGCATACCCCACAACTAGCACACAGCCTGCCGGAACCTCCTGCAACCGTTGCTGCCAGAGATTATCTCGCCAAAATGCTTGCTCGGCATCAGCGGCTCCGGCGATGTGGGGGTCATCAATCAGCGTTGTCACGGGATTTCCTAGATGGGCTAGCCGTGTCTGATCCAGGGTAGCAGCAACAGCGGGGACATCCACGACAACTGAACAGCCTGCTTTGAGGGCAGTACGGGCAGCAGCGACAGCCTTGTGACCGAGGCGCACAAAACTGACCAGACTGACATCGCCGCAGGCCAACACCAATTGATGCAACAGGTGAACCGTAATTTCAGAGTAGTGAGATAAATCGGGCAGTAACAGCTTCAACGACTCCTGAAATTGCTCCGGGTGTGTGGTGACTTCGGTATCAAAATGACTCCAGATCTGATCCAGTTGCCCCAATCCGGCTTGGACATCGACATCCAATTGCTTCAGCTGCGATAGCGCTTCTGCCTGGGCGATCTGACAGTTGCGATCGCGCCCCAACAGACCTTCTAGTGCAGCTGCTGTTTGGCGGAGCTGGGTCATCTGTTGTATGACCGTATGGTATTGCTGCTGTAGCTGGATGATCAATGTAGTATCCAGGGTGGCTTCAGGGTGGCTGTCTAAAAGCTGGCGAATGTGAGACAACTGAAACCCCTGCTGCTTCAGTGCCATTACCCGCCGCAACCGTTGCACATCCTGCTGGGTATACAGCCGGTAGTTACCTTCAGACCGCTGGGGCTGAGGCAGTAAGCCAAGGGTATGGTAGTGCCGTACCATGCGCGGGGTGACGCCACTCCCCACGGCATCCGTCAGTTCTTTAATAGTCAGATGGTCTGTCTTCATTCACTGAGTTTACAGTAACCTTGACATTGACACTAATGTCAAGGTTTATGCTGGCGGATAGTTTTTATTGGACAGATCAGATTATGGCTGCCAGAGCCCTTGCATCACCCCGTCTCTCGACTTTATTTAAGGATGTATTCAAGCACCATCCCGAGGCCGTCGCTGCGATCACCTGCGCCATCCTGGTATTGCTGGGCTGGCAGTCCCTCAATTTTGGCTGGGTGGGAGGAGGCCTTTTGATCCTGACGGTAGCTTACGTTATTGGCGGTTTGGACAGCGCCCGTGACGGTATTACAACTCTGTTACAAGAGAAAGAGCTGGATGTTGATTTGCTGATGATCGTGGCGGCGCTGGGCGCTGCCAGTTTGGGGCTATGGCAGCAGGAATACTACCTGATCGTCGATGGAGGCGTCCTGATCTTGATCTTTGCCATTAGTGGGGCTTTAGAAGGCTACGCCATGCAGCACACCGAGCGCAGTATCCAGGGGCTGATGAGCTTAACAACAGATACCGCCCGACTTCTGAACCACGGGCAGGAGCGCACTGTCCCCATTGCCCGTCTTAAGGTAGGCGATCTCATTTTGGTCAAGCCGGGAGAGCTGGTGCCCACCGATGGTGTAGTGGTAGACGGCGCGAGTATCCTCAACCAGGCTTCGATTACGGGAGAGTCTGTGCCCGTAGAGAAAACCATTGGGGATGAAGTCTTTGCGGGTACGCTGAATGGCCATGGGGCACTGCGGATCAAGCTGCATCAACCGCCGGAAAGCAGCTTAATTCAGCGGGTAATCCGGCTGGTGCAGCAGGCCCAGACAGAAGCACCTCCCTCTCAGCAATTTATCGAGCGGTTTGAGCGGGGCTACGCCAAAGTGATTGTTATTACCGGAATACTACTAGGCATACTACCCCCTTTCCTGCTGGGATGGACCTGGGAAGAAACGATTTATCGAGCGCTGATTTTTCTGGTGGTGGCCTCCCCCTGTGCCCTGATGGCCTCGATTATGCCCACATTGCTATCGGGCATTGCCAACGGAGCCCGTCGAGGCATTTTGTTCAAGAACGGGGCACAGTTAGAGCAGATTGGACGTGTGCGTGCGATCGCATTTGATAAAACCGGCACTCTGACCACAGGCCATCTGCAGGTTGTGAACATGGTAGCGGCTCAGCCCGACTCAAACCAGCTCCTACAGGTAGCAGCCGCGCTGGAGAGTCTGTCGGAACATCCCATTGGGGACGCCATTGTGCAGGCAGCCCGCCAGCAAAATCTCACCTGGGCAACAGCCACCAATGCTCAGGCCCAGGCTGGACAGGGCCTCACCGCCAATCTGGAGGGTCAGAGTACCGTAGTCGGTAAAGCGGTCTTTGTTCGCACACAGGTAAAGACCATTTCTCCCCATTGGCTGGAGCAAAGCCAGCAGTGGGAATCAGAGGGTAAAACAGTGGTCTGGGTTGCCCAAGCGGGAGAACTGTTGGGACTGATTGCCGTAGCTGACATCGTTCGACCTGCCGCTGCCCAGGCTGTGGCCCGCCTCAAACAATTGGGTATAGAGCATGTGGTCATGCTGACGGGGGACAATCTCCGCACCGCCAGCAGCATCGCAGAGCATGTGGGTGTGGATCAGGTTTACGCAGAACTGTTACCCGAAGATAAAGTCGAGGTGATTCGTAAACTTCAGCAGCAGTATCAGAGCGTTGCCATGGTTGGAGATGGCATCAATGATGCCCCAGCCCTGGCCCAGGCCACCGTTGGCATTGCCATGGGGGCGGCGGGTAGCGATGTGGCGCTGGAAACCGCTGATATTGTGTTGATGGGCGATCGCCTGGAGCGATTAGAACATGCGATTCATTTAGGTCGTCGCGCCCAGAGCATCGTGAAGCAAAATATTGTCTTTGCCCTGAGTTTTGTCGTGATTTTGTTAATCCTGAATTTTGCAGGCAATATCACGCTGCCGTTTGGGGTGTTAGGCCATGAAGGCTCCACAGTGCTTGTCACATTAAGTGGATTGCGATTGTTGATAAATAGATAAGGGATGCGCGGGAAAATAATCTACCTGTTGAGAGGCTTGGTGACAATTGGTTCCCCTTCGTAAGGGGAACCGTCAGGGAGGGGTTTTCGATACTAGCGCTGTTGGTCGAAACCCCTCCGCCTACGGCGCCTCCCCTTCGTAAGGGGAGGAAATCCTACAACACAATTTCAAACGGGTATTCTATTTATTGGCAGATCCCTAAGACGCTGGAGCATCCGCGACTCTGCAAGTACGATATGACGCTCATGCGCTGATCGACAGCCCGCGCGTCATCAAGATGAACAACTATAGTGCGACACGCCACCAACGTCAGAAAACGCGCTAGGTCTTAGATGATAGTATTTATCTTCTACCTCTTGTGATTGCTCATCATAGGGATAGCTAAGGACTTCTTGCAACTCTTTAACTAACGTGTAGTCACCCTGCATGGCTTGTTGATAGGCAGGAACAATCAACCACTCTCGCCATGTGTACTTTGGATTAATCTGTTTCATCTTCGTGGATATCTCAGCCAAATTGCCATCGTTAATGAGGTCGCGCCAGCTTTTTAGCCAAGATTGCCATTGTTCATCAAATTGTTGTGACGTTTTACCATAGAAGCTCTTTTTCAACGCTGAGACATCGTCTGGTATATGGGATAACTCGCGGAAGAAAATGGTGTAATCCACATCTGAGTGGGTCATTAGCTGCATTAATGTCTGAAACAGCTCTGGGTTAAATTCAGTTAAGCCAAGTTTGGCCGCCCACATTGTTTGGAGTTGTTGTTGCATGGCTTCTGCAAAGCCACGGCCTACTTGGTCAAACTGTTCTAACGCGTCAGCATCGCCCGCCAGTAAAGGTCTCACAGTTTTCCAAAACATGTAATAATTCGCTTCTGCTGCGTTCGGCTGATTGATGAATGCAAAGTGTTCGCCGCCACCAGTCCAGGGTTGAAACCAAGGGTCAAAAATTTCGCAAAACCCAAAGGGGCCATAGTCGAGGGTAAAGCCACCAGCGGCGCAGTTGTCACTATTAAAATTACCCTGGCAATAACCCACACGTAGCCAATGGGTCACCAGTGACGTCAGACGCTGGCGAAATAGCTTAGCTAACTCAACTAATTGATCTGCAAACCCAAGAGTTTGATTAATGTCGCTTTTGTATTCTCGCTCAATTAAATGGGACACTACCATGCGCAACTCTTCTGATGCTTTTGGATGGGCATTGCTGCGATCGCGACGAGCAAATAACTCCAGCTGACCAACGCGCAAAAAAGATGGTGCAACGCGAGTTGAAATGGCTACCGGATTGTCCACCAAAACATCAGGCTCAAGCGAGCAGGAGTCTTGGGAATACCAAGGCCGGGTAACGGTCTCAGATTTAGAAACATACAGTGTCAAGGAGCGCGATGTGGGCACACCTAACGCGTGCATGTATTCTTGCGCTAGAAACTCACGCACACTTGACCGTAGTACTGCGCGCCCGTCGGCACCACGGCAATAAGGTGTTGGGCCACCCCCTTTCAATTGCATTTCCCAACGCTGGCCATTGATGATTCCTTCAAATATAGATATTGCTCGACCATCACCATAACCATTACCCGTACCGAATGGACAATTTTGGATATATTCGGTGCCATAAATCGACAGTGCATACCCTGTCGCCCAACCCACATGACGCATCGGCTCATGGGCGACAGAGAGATCACCAGAAAATAATTGCCGAAATTTTGCATCCAGCGCCAGCTGATCGCTCAACCCAAGTTCTTTAAAAAAGGTGCTGCTGTGGGCTACATATTCGGGTTCTGCAAGCGGCATGGGTGCCACAGGTACAAAATGACCTGAAAAAACCTGGCGGGCACGGTGATCATCCCCATCGACCGTGGCATCAGGATCGGCATTTAGGGTATCCATCAGGGAATAGTCTGCTAATTGCACAAACTCGTCGAAGGTGGTTACGCAGGGCTCAGCAGAAGCCTCTGCTGAGGGTGTAGATGGATATGACATTGTCGCTGGCGAGGGAAAGATTTATGTTTAATTGTAAAGGCTGGCATATTGAATGTGGAGCTTTCTGGGCTAATTGACTTGTTGGTATGCTCGATGATGCAGACCTATTACCGTTTAGCTTCCTCAATCAGCTGTGCTAATGCTTCCAAGGCACCAAATAGCCTGGCTAAATTATCAATAGTGTAGTTACCGGTGCTTCTGGTGAATGTGTCTAGCACCAATCGACCAAACTGCCAAAGGTTACCATCGGTGACGATGCCATAGACCGTAAATGTGGCATCCTCGTTTATTTTCTGGGAGGCTACTAACTCGGCTAAACATTGTCCCCATCCATGCTCAAAGTCGTTTTTCTTGGCTTCTACGACGACTACAATCGGCGTTTCTAGGACTGTTTTTCCGAGGTTTGAGCGCTTTGAAAAGATGTAATCTGGCGTCCCTGAAAGTGTGGAATCATAGGAGATACTCTTTTGAATCCAGAAAGAATAGTCTTGACTGTGTTTTTTATACAGCTCGCGCAGTAACGGGGATATAATCAGCTCGCTACGCGATGCCTCCGATGTGAAAATATCAATATTCTCTTTGCTAAATCGAAAATCGCTTAGAAAAGCTTCAGAGGGTGATATCTCCGTCACCGTAAGAAAGTCATGTTCATCATATTTGATGTCATACTTCTTCTGCACATCTGCAACAGTTTTGAAATCACTAAATGACATTTTTAGAGTTACCTATTCAAAGTCTTCGTCCAAATAAATGTGAATAGAAATATCACTCATAGATTCCATACTCGTGAATCAATCAGCTGATCAGGAATACGATTTCGCTCAATGTATTCGTTGATTTCTGCTTGATGATCCAGGTAGTAGCTGAGTGCATCAAAAACCTGGGATAAACCAAGGTGTGGCAGTCTTTGGGGGATTTCCTCAGGTGAAACTCCAATACGCCACATTTCTACAATTGCTCTAACAGGTGTACGAGTACCTTTAATAATGGGCTCATTGCTCAGTATTTGGTCATTTCTGACAATATGGCAGTGCTCTGTCGTTTGTACCATACTGATGTTCCGGAGGGATCAATATATAATCGGTTCTATTTTAGCTTGAAAAGAAATTTCCGAGCCTGTTCAATCTGTTAGGGCAGATTAGATGCTCAACCTGACGTATGAGTACAAGCTACTACCGCAAGCCGATCAGATTGAGCACGATCTAGAGATGTGCTGCAAGGTCTCGAATTATGTGTGGAAGGAACAACTTTTTCTGACAGGTAGCTTACTTCCTAGAAGCTGATTGGTGACAGCCTCAGCAACTTTTGGAGAGAATTAATGTTCCCGTTCACTCGTCGCAAAAACTTTTCGCACTCAGCGAAAAGACTCAATACGATCGGTGTGCAACGGGGTTGTTAGGTTACCTCCGATTGCAGTTAGACTGCCCCCAACTTTGTTTTTATCGCAGTGACTATCTCATCTGCCAGTTCATCCACAGAGCTGACTCCATTTAGAACCAAATCGCAATTCTTCAAGACCCTTGCGTTTACTTGAAGATACATTTCTCGGGTAGCACCATTAAGATACCCCGTTAGATATTCTTTAAGATAGGCTGCCAGATATTCTGGATTTCTTTTAATGAGACACCATTCAACATCTCGAAGCAGCCGACGTGCTAAGGCAACTTCTAGCGGAAGGTCGATACATGCTACAAAATCAATAAGTCCATTCATCTCGGCTCGTTCTCTACCAAATGGCTCCTCAATAACAATGAAGCTGGCCGCCTTGATCATTCCTTTGTTATCGGGGAGAGAAATGGATTCCCCATGCCGTAACATCTGCAAGTCTTTAAGGAGTTGTGGGGTTTCCCATTGATTAGGATCGGCTCCCTCTCTAATCCACTCAGAGAAGTTCGAGGGGTATTTCGATACGGAAGCGTAGTCATCGAAATAGAAAGATACAGCATCCTCTAGCAAACTGGTTACTTTTTGAACCAGAGAAGTTTTTCCTGATCCAGAGGGTCCACTTATAGCAACCACAAAACTTGGCGATTGTTTGTTAGTCATCCTGTCCATGCCCTTAAGTCTTGGCAGCCTAACGCCAAGCTCACCGGCACATGCTGTGGAGAAGTTTTTGTGTGATAATCGAGCGCAGCGACCCAAACAAAAACGGGCGGAGCTGCATGTGTCCGTGTGCAGCTTTTTGTCAGGAAAAATTCAACTCCATAATTGTCTCTTCGAACTCTTCTTGATTAACCACTTCGAAACCAAATCGCTCAAAAAAGTGTTTCATTACGTCATGACCTTCAACGTAACATATCGAAATAGAAGTAATGCCGTTCAATGATTTTATCTCCTGAATCGCTAAGTCAATTGCTTTTGTCCCATAACCTTTTCTTTGTTGACTTACATCGATCAATAGTTGATCTATAAATATTTCGTTTGATTTCCCATCTCTATAGTTCGGATAATATTGAAGAAAACCGACAGGCTCATCTCCCAAGTAGATACCTCGATTCACATAGTATTCATAGAACTTTGACGCTGCAATAGCCTCCGATGGGAGCGCAACAAAACCCTCCTGCTTTTCTGTAATTTCTAAGTCGATCATATCGACCCAATTGTCTTTGGTAATATTTCTTAGATTAATATCCAAAACATACACCCTTACTAAGATAGGCTTCTAACTCTTATTTAGACTGATTCTTCGTAGTATATCTCGCCAAATCAGATGGATAGGCTGCAAGTTGTCCACATAGTACGCTCAAGTTAGGTGAATATATTACAAGTTTCAGTATAGCTGCCGAGTTTTATCAGTATTTTTTTTAATTACAGGTCAAAATAAACACATTCTTTTTGTGTCCAATACCTACAGAATCACAACCACGAAAGCTACCAAACCAAGTCAGAGACCAGATTCACTTAAACCATCACTCCTATCGCGCTGATTTACTGCCGATGCCAACGGACGGCTCCATCGGGCTGATCAACCACCGTAACTCCCACTGCCGCTAGCTGATCGCGAATATCATCTGCTGTTATAAAGTCTCGCTGTTGTTGGGCCGTTTGGCGCTGCTGGATCAAGTCTGCGATCGCACCATCATCCAATCCACCCGTTGCCACGTCACTGTCGGCTTTGGCCTCTAATGCCCTGTTTCAGGAGCAAACTGAGCAAATAGGCGGCTCCAGCAACAAGAATAATCGTTGCGCCGGAGGTGAGGTTGAAAAAATAGGAGAGCCACAGCCCTGTCGTCGTAAACGCCATCCCCAGTAGACTGGCCAGAAACATCATCTGCTTGATGTCCTGGACAAATTGGCCAGCGATCGCTGCGGGAATGGTTAACAGGGCAATCACCATAATTAACCCCACCACCTGCATCACCATCACGACTGTCAGGGCGATCGCTGCCACCAGCGTGAGGTAAAGGGCATCCACCGGAATGTTGCGGGTGATGGCAAAAACAGGATCAAAGGAAATGGCCAACAATTCTTTATAAAAGAGAAAAACCATCGCGCCAATCATCAGGTTAAGGATGAGCATAATGATTAACTCCTGGCGGGGAACTGTGAGGATGCTGCCAAAGAGATAGCTCATTAAATCCGCTTTGTAGCCCTGGGTTAAATCAATGGCAATAATGCCCACTGCCATACCGATGGCCCACATTACCCCAATAATTGTATCGGCCCGTTGTTGGGTCTTGCGCTCCACCCAGCCCATGCCCAGGGCCGCAGCCAGGGCAAAGGCGATCGCTCCTAACACTGGATTAACGCCAAAGAAATAGGCTAATCCAATGCCCCCATAAGCGGCGTGGGCAATGCCCCCACTGATAAAAACAATGCGATTGACCACTACAAAAGTACCAATAATGCCGCAGGCAATGCTCACCAGTACCCCAGCCAGGAGAGCATGACGCATAAAGTCAAATTGCAAAGCTTGTCCAATGGTTTCAATCATTATGGTGGTGAGAAAAAACGCGGTGAGGAACACCGTGGGCAATCAGATCTACGGGGCATTGATAGATTTGCTCAAGCATTTCCGACGTAATTAACTTGTCATTGTGGTAAAAAAGGCGATGGTTAAGGCACCCCACCGTCTTAACGTAGGTGGAAACAGCACTTAAGTTATGGGAAATCATCAAAATGGTCATAAATTGATTGAGATCCGCCAGTAAGTCATAAATACTTTTCTGGATTTTACTATCCACGTTAGCGGTGGGTTCATCCAAAAGTAAAATATGGGGTTCAGAAGCCAGAGCCCGCGCAATGTAAACCCGCTGACGCTCTCCACCGGATAGCTGACCGATGGGCCGATCGCGTAATCCCAGCATTCCCACCTGCTCCAGGCTGCGAGTGACCATACTCTCATCTTTGCGGTTATACCGTCTCAGCAAAGGGCGTTTACCTGAGCGTCCCATGCGAACTACATCCTCTACCCGAATGGGAAACTCCCGATCAAATTCCAGGAATTGGGGCACATAGCCCAGGTATTTTCGACCCTGAGACACCGGGCGACCCATGATTTTGACGTCTCCGCTATTGGGTGAAATCAGCCCTAACAAAACCTTCAACAACGTTGTTTTTCCCCCGCCATTGGGGCCAATTAAACCGATAAAATCTCGTTCCTTCACCACCAAGTTAATATCTTCTAATACCGGAGTTGTCCCATAGCCCGCCCAGACCTGATGCAGGGTAATGACCTCAGTCATTTAATTTTCGCCCCTGTTCTGGTTCAGCACGTTGGCAAAGGTTTGGGAAACTTGCAACAGGTTATCTGACCAGTTGGGGGCCAAGGGAGTAATGAACAGGACTTCTCCAGTAATTTCGGTAGCGATCGTTTCTGCACTTTTAGTACTGAATTCTGGCTGGGCAAAAATCACTTTAATGTTTTCTGTTTTTGCCTGTTGTATCAGTTCCCCCAGTTCCGCTGCACTGGGTTCCTGACCACCTATTTCAATAGGCACCTGCTCCAGGTCATAATCCTGGGCAAAGTATCCCCAGGCCGGATGAAAAACGATAAACTCACGATTCTCAACCCCGACTAAGTTTTGTTTAATTTGTTGATCTAACTGATCAATTTCGCCTAAAAACTGGGTCAGATTGGCTTGATAGGTTGCCTCATTGTCGGGATCGATCGTTACTAATCCCTGATAGATATTTTGGGCTTGAATCTTGACCCGTTGCGGTGACAACCAGATATGGGGATCCAGAGTTCCCTCAGCGTGCTCATGTTTGTCCTCGTGCCCATGTTCTTCTTCATGGTCATGGTCCGCTGCTTCCTCGGCATGATCCTCGTCGTGATGGTGGGCAGCCATTTCCAATCGTTCAATTCCCTGGGCAGAATCAATCATCAGCATCTGGGCATTAGCAGACTGAATCTTGTCCATCCAGGCGTTTTCAAAAGGAACGCCAATACTGACGTAAGCTTCCGCTTCACTCAAGTCCTTCAACTGTTGGGGCTTGGGTTCGTAGGTTGCCGGTGATTCCCCCGGTTGCACCATTACGTTCACCTCAACCCGATCGCCTCCGATTTTCTCAACAAAGTATTCCTGGGGCAAAATACTAACCGTAATGTCCAACAGCTCCAGAGGTTCACTGCTGACTGGAGTCGTTGCAGTCTGAGCTTCATTCCCTTCACTGACAGAATCCGTTGACGGGGAGTTGCAACCCGTCAGCACAATCACCCCCAACAACAGGGATAACACACTCGACTTTGGATAACTCATTGGTTCTACCCCCCAAAAACAACTTGACGCGATACAGGTGATGATAGCTCACTTGAGAATGATTATTATTCTCAAGTGAGTCAAAATTATGGAAATTCTAAATGTGAAATCTAAATGATGGCTGGTGTTAACGGCGATTGTTCTGGGAGGTGTCCCGTTCCTGGGAACATCAATTGCAAGACGATCTTGAACAGCTACAGAGATTGGCCCAGGACTTTGAAGTTGAACTGTTGTCGTGGAAACCCGAATTGATAATCTAATAATGAGGCTGTTGGCGCTATCGTTGATTTACTGCTGATGCCAACGGACGGCTCCATCTGGTTGATCAACCACCGTAACTCCCACTGCCGCTAGTTGATCGCGA
Source organism: Adonisia turfae CCMR0081 (assembly GCF_011009555.1). Taxonomy (GTDB): domain Bacteria; phylum Cyanobacteriota; class Cyanobacteriia; order Phormidesmidales; family Phormidesmidaceae; genus Leptothoe; species Leptothoe turfae. The sequence continues at coordinate 1,578,415 of NZ_QXHD01000004.1, forward strand.
ATATCATCTGCTGTTATAAAGTCTCTCTGTTGTCGGGCCGTTTGACGCTGCTGGATCAGGTCAGAGATTGCACCCTCATCCAATTCACCCGTTGCCGCATCAGTATCACTGTCGGCTTTGGCCTCTAACCCCAGTAACTGGGCCAGGTGCAACAACGTTTGCCACTGCCGCCAGAGAATCTCTGGACTGGATTGGGTCTGCCCTTCGTGCATCAGACGGTTCCCCTCTCGCTGTAGCCCTTTGGCCAGCTCAAATAGCACTGCCAGAGCACCCGATGTATTCAGATCATCGTCCATGGCGGTTTGAAACCGTTCGACCCATGGGTCTTCTGAGGTGGGTTCCTGTGAGTTGGGTTCCTGAGGAGAAGCCTGGAGGCTGGCAACTGGCCATGACAATGCGGCTCCATGGTGGTTGCCAAAGAGAAGTCCGGCTTTTAGCGTTTGCCAGCCGTTGACTGCAGCTGCGATCGCATCTTTTGTAAAATCCAACGGTTTCCGATAGTGCCCCTGCAGCACAAACAGTCGCACCGCCATTGGGTCTACCGGTTGTGGGTATTCTGCCCACGCCCCATCCAACAGGTCACGGATCGTCGTGAAATTGCCCAGGGATTTCGACATTTTCTCCCCATTTACCGTCACCATGCCATTGTGCAGCCAGTAGCGAGCAAGCGGTTGTCCCGTCAGCGCTTCCGATTGAGCAATCTCGTTTTCATGGTGGGGAAACACCAGATCGCCACCACCACCGTGAATGTCAATGGTTTCACCCAATCGCGCCCGGATCATGGCCGAACATTCGATGTGCCATCCTGGTCGTCCCAGGCCCCAGGGTGACTCCCAGGCGGGTTCACCCGGTTTTGCCGATTTCCATAGGGCAAAATCAAACGGATCACGTTTCTTCTGGTCTGGAGCATCAGCGGCAACTCGTCCCCCTGCCCCCGCCTGCAGTTGATCCAGATTTCGTCCAGAGAGCTTGCCATACTCCGCAAACTGCCGCACGCTGTAGTACACATCGCCATCGACTGCATAGGCGTATCCTTTCTGTTCTAGCGCCTGGATCAATTGATGAATGGCAGGGATATGCTCCGTCACACGGGGATAGTCATCGGCATCGAGAATATTGAGTCGGCGAATATCTCGAAAATAGGCGGCAATGTTGCGATCGCTCACCTCCTGCATCGTTATCCCTTCCACACTGGCACGATTGAGAATCTTGTCGTCAATATCTGTAAAGTTCTGCACATAGCGCACGGTGTATCCACACCACTGCAAATAGCGTCGCAGCACATCCCAAACCATGTACGAACGAGCATGCCCCAGGTGGCAATGGTCATATACCGTCACACCACAGCAATACATCACCACCCGTCCCGGATGAATAGAGATAAAAGGCTCTTTCCGGCCTGTCAGGGTGTTATGGAGGGTGAGGTTCATGGAAAATGATGTTAACTAAAAACAGTGATGGAGTCGCAGGGATGACTCAGGATAGACTTCCAGTTTTATGATAATGATTATCGTTCTCAGTCTATCATGAACGTTCGAAACATTCCCACCCCTTACTCTCTGGGTGCGGAAACTTGTCGAACCCGACATTGACCCTGATGACAGTTATCGAGTCATACAGTTATTCAACTTTTGCATCAACGAAAGTACATCTAACTGACGGCCAATCCACACCATTTCTGTTTTTGGGGATGTTTTCCAGTCGCTGTCATCTATCGTAAATCGGCTCCCACTGAGTTGGAATAGATGGCGCTTTTCACTCTCTGCAAACCAGACAATTCCTTTAGCCCGGAATACATTATTAGGAAGCTGATAGTCGAGAAATTGCTGAAACTTTTTGAGGGCAAAGGGGCGATCGCCTTTAAATGAAACAGACATAAACCCATCATTTTGAAGATGCTGGGTAGAAGAATCGGCAGCCGACGCATTCCCTTGGACCAGAGCAGCATCTGTTAGTTGAACATTTAGAATCAACGATAGTGGAACCTGACCATGGGTTGCTTCTAATACCCTGGCTCTATCCTTAATGGAAAGAACGTGATGTTTTAACTTCTGAACTCGAGGTTCAGGCACTCGATCGATTTTGTTCAAAAGAATAATATCACCATAGAGAATTTGACTCATCGCCGCGTTGCTTTCATAGTGATCATCTGGGTCAAAGGTTTCTACATCGATTAAGGTGATTACGGCATCCAACTGGGTCAAGTCTCTCAGTTCTGTGCCAAGAAACGTGAGCATGATAGGTAACGGATCGGCGACGCCCGTGGTTTCTAGCACCAGGTAATCAATGCGATCCCTCCGTTCTAATACACGATAGACCGCATCCGTTAGATTGTCGTTGATGGTGCAACAAATACAGCCATTGGTGAGTTCTATCATGTCCTCTTCCACCGCAATCAAGAACTGGCTGTCGATGTTAATGTCCCCAAACTCATTCACGAGAACTGCTACCTTAAAATCCTCAAAGTTTTGGAGAATATGATTCAGTAACGTTGTTTTCCCACTACCTAAAAAGCCAGTGATGACCGTCACGGGAAGCTTCTGAAAATCAAGAGTGGGAGCCATAACGCTCATAATATAGATGTGTCTGTATAAAGGGGAAGAAGTGAAATGCTACTGGAAAACGATTGACCTGTTGTTCTACTTAAACCCTTTTCCTTTAGTCGTTTCAGTCCATACAAACAGCTCGCCTCCACTACCACCAGCGGCTAACATTGTGCCCTGCCCAGACCAGGCCAGACACGAAAATCCGCTGGAAGCACCCTCCAACTTTTGAGCAATCCGACGGGCCTTCTGCCACAAATACAAACAACCATCCTCAGCGGCAGTGGCCAATAATAGGGTATCGGGCTGAAACGAAATGGCCCGCACCATTCCCTCATGGGCATCCAACACCTGAGGCATCCAACCCTCCGATGGATCAGCTGCTTTTGTCCACACAACGATTCCTTCAACACTTATTGATGCCAGCAACGGCGCATCCCGTACCGCCGGTTTCGACCAAGCCAACTGTCGCACCTTGCCAGGAAATCCCTGCATCCGCCAGGGAGCGGGATGATCTTTTGCCCACACCAAAACCGACCGATCATTGTTGCCCGAAGCCAGGTAATTACCATCCGGCGACCAGGCAACTGCCACACTAGCCCCGCCTACTTCTCTCACCGCTGGGTCCTCATCCCAATCCTGATAATGCCAGGTTTTAATACTCTGGTTACCCCCCAGCGATAGCCTGGTTCCCTGGGGGTTCCAGGCGAGGTCTAATACTGAAGACTCTTCAAAATTCAAGGTGGTGACAACCGTTTGCTCAACCGCATGCCACACCTGCACATAACGGCCAAAACTAAAGGCCAGTTCTGGAGAACTCGGGTGCCATTGCAGCCGATCAATCCAGGTACGGGCATGTTCCAAAGTTGTTAACAGTGTGGGTGAATCACGGTCAATTTGCCAGATCCAGACTGTGCCTGCCTGTCCGCCAGCGGCTAGAAATTGACCATCGGCGGAGATGGCCAAAGCATCCACAGATTCGCCCTGGGAGCTTTGTAAGCAGGTGGATTCACCCGTTGCAGGGGTGTAGAGTGCTATTTCTCCTGCGCCAGAGCTGACAGTGAGTTGAGTGCCGTCGGGTGACCAGGCAATGGCGGTTACATAGTCGGAAAGACGGGTGTCCCACAGCGGTTTCAGTACAGTTTGTTTATGCTTTTTTACTTTCAGCATGTTTCTGGGTATTAGTGGCTAGAGAGGCTGTTTAGGACACTTAGCGTAAAATGTTGGTGGAGAGTTTCAAGATGTTGCTTGGGGTCCCTCCGAGTTCCCCAAACCCCCTGGCTAGGGCCAGGACGCTGCCCTAGGACCCAACGTACTAGGTTGTTCTTAATGGCATTAAGTTTGAGGGTTACGGCGGGGTCGATTATAAATGTTCTGGATCGATTCCTGCGGCAAATTTAGTGCATGAAATTCAAATGATGAAGTTGTTGCCTAACGACTCGTTACCAAACAATCGCGAAAGCGCTCGCTTAGATTTAGCTGCTCCAGGTTACGACCGATAAACACCAGTTCATTTTTACGGGATTCGTCTGGTTTCCAGGGGCGGTCCTGGCGACCATCGAACAACATGTGTACACCTTGAAAAACAAAGCGATTGTCTTCTCCGGCCATGTTGAGAATGCCCTTCATGCGAAAAATGTCGGGTCCGTGGTCGCGCAGTAGTTCTCCTATCCAGGCGTCAAGTTTGTCGCCATCGAGTTCTCCTGACTCCACCAGGGCAATGGAGCCGACGGTTTCGTCGTGCTCATGGGCGGTTTCGTCAAGGAAATCGGGGTCGATTTTTAGGGCGTTATTGAGGTCAAAGGCGCTGACGCCGAGGAGGGCATCCATTTCAACTTGGGCATCACGGGTGCGATGGATTTTGGCCAGGGCATTCATTCCTCGAATGCGCTGTTCTAGTTGGGTTAATTGGTCTTCTGTAACCAGGTCAATTTTATTGAGCAAGATTACATCGGCAAAGGCAATTTGCTCTACGGCTTCCTCTGCTTCCCAATGTTGCCAGATATGGCGCGCATCCACTACCGTCACCACCGCATCCAGACGGGTTTGTAGCTGCACTTCGTCATCCACAAAGAAGGTTTGGATCACTGGGGCCGGGTCTGCCAGCCCTGTGGTTTCAATGACTAGATGGTCAAACTTGTCGCGACGCTTCATCAGGTTGCCAATGATGCGAATCAGGTCGCCCCGCACGGTGCAACAAATACAACCGTTGTTCATTTCAAACACTTCTTCATCGGCATCCACCACCAGTTGATTATCGATGCCCACTTCGCCAAATTCGTTGACGATTACTGCAACCTTTTTGCCATGCTCATGGGTGAGAATGCGATTTAGCAGAGTGGTTTTACCTGCGCCTAAATAGCCAGTTAAAACGGTTACGGGCACGGTGTTGTAAATGTCGTCAGTTACCATGAATAGTCTCCTTGAATGGTGTTTGCCTAGACTTGAAAGTGGGCAAGCGCGATCGCACCCACCTCAGCGCCATATTCTTCGTATAGCCCCAGCGAACCAGGTAGATGGTCGGTCTGGATGCCAGGGAGTTCTGACAGCGCCTGCATTTCAGCTTTAGACTGGGGTGGTGCCTGGTCCGCCAGGATCACCCGCACAGAATTATTGGGGTCCGCGGTGACCGCCGTTGCAATCTGGAGCCACTCGGTGCGATCGCCCATTGGATCTAGGGCCGCTGTCACAAAGGCAGCAGGAGCAAATCGGGCTCCCGGTTGCTGGGTAATGCGGTGACGTTGCTGAATAAATGTGGGAGTGAGCCGCGTCTGATCCACAAACACATGGCGCTGATACATCCATTTAAGAAAGGCTGGATGGGTATTTGCGCCATAGAGAGCAGACCCAACGATCGGCAACCCCACCAGCCTGCGCAGGCTGGCCGCTAACCAACCGGGTGCACCCATGGCCCGCAGGGGACCTTTCCAGGTGGGTGCCACCAGCAGCAGTCGGGTGCTTATCTGGTTCTGGGTCAGGTGGTTCTGAGCCAGATGGAGCGCATACCCCGCCCCATGGCCTGCTGCCAAAATCCCCGCTGGCCCTGGACAGCAGTTTTGTACAAAGTCCTTGAGCAATGCCTGATACAGCGATCGCTTGTAGGTGAAAGCAGGTCGCTCAGAATCACCAAACCCTAACCAGTCCAGGGCTATAACCTGAAATTGAGACGCCAGCACCTGAGCAATTTGGGCCAGCTCTGCCCGAGTTGAAACGGTACTAAACGCGGGTAGCAGCAACACCGTTGGCCCTGCCCCCGACGTTTCGTAGGCGAGGGTTACCGTTTGCCCCTGATAGGTCCAGTCATAGTGCTGCACCTGTCCGCCTAGGGTAGGGCGGGTTAATTCTTGATAGGGACTGACTGTCATCGCGCTTCGCCTTTTATCTGGGGACGCTGCCAGGGTGCTCACCTGGTTATAATTACATAAGAATGATAATCATTCTTGCTACTAAAACGTTGAGTCGTTACCCTTTATTAACGTTTAGGAGCGTTTAGGAGCGATGGAGATTTGAGTATGGCCAGTCATAGATCAGTAGAATGAACCTATAGCACCTGATGAACCCTGCAAAATCTGTGACCAAACCTAGTGATGTCTGCCAAGTCCGCTGCTTCAACGAAGAGTTAGTTCATCAGATCGGCCAGGTGCTCCCCGGCGACGACCTGTTGGAATCTGCCCAAGTTTTGTTTGGTGCCCTGGCCGATCGGTCTCGGCTAAAAATTTTGTACGCCCTGCGCAATGATGAGGAGCTATGCGTCTGTGATGTGGCTTCCCTATTGAGCATCAAGGTGGCAACAGCATCTCACCACCTACGGAAGCTGCGCGACCTCAGTATTTTGAAGTATCGCAACGACGGTAAATTGGCCTACTACTCCCTAAAAGATCCACGGGTTGCTGACATTCTTTGCTATGCACTAAGGCAGCTGGTCGAGTAAGGGATCAGGATTTTATCAGATCCAAAAATGTTGTCTGCAGAGGCGCTCCATGGAACGCCTGGACGGTAAAAGATAGAACCTAATTGAATCCTCATTCTGCAGCCATCGGGGGCATTCTGCTGTCATTCTAATGATGGTTTGAATGATGTCTTTTTTCGTGATAACGTTCTAATGCTTGCTTGAATGTTTGAATGACTGAATGTTGGAGGTTACCATGGCTGATGATTGTTGTCAGGCCAAAGCTTGCGAAGTTTCCAAGCTAAAAGAGCGGCAGGCAAAGGTACTTTGGTCGGTGTTGTGGATCAATGCTGTGATGTTTGTTGTCGAATTTGGCGCGGGTATTCGAGCAGCTTCTCTGTCGTTAACTGGAGATTCGCTGGATATGCTGGGAGATGCCCTGGTGTATGCCAGCAGTTTGTATGTGATTCACAAAAGCACAAAAGCTCAGGCGGGAGCAGCTCTGCTTAAGGGTCTGATCATGTTTTTGTTTGCCATTGCCGTATTTGCCAGAGCCACCTATCAGCTATTTGCAGGGGCCAGTCCCGAAGGCTCCATCATGGGGGCAGTGGGCGTATTGGCGCTACTGGCTAACCTGTTGTGTTTATTGTTGTTGACACGGCATCGCAACGACAATCTAAACATGTCATCGGTATGGCTGTGTTCTCGCAATGACATCATTGCCAACACGTCTGTTCTGGCTGCGGCAGTCTTAGTTTTACTTACCCGCTCAATTTTGCCCGATCTGGCGGTTGGATTGTTGTTAACCGTTGTCTTTGCGAAATCAGCTGGAACCGTGCTTTCTCAGTCCTGGAGAGAGCTGCAACAGACGTAAGGGGATTATGTAAAAATTAAGCTCATTCTTTGACTATAACTGTTTGGCCTAACATGAACTAGATAACGTCTCTTTTTAGAATGATGTCGTTCATCATTAGTGATTCGGGCGTAGTTGGGTTATGGCAAGGTCAGGGGTCAGGTTATCGCAAACCATGAAATAGGTTTTTACAGCCCCTAATATTATCTTTTTGTTGCACCAAACCCCTTCGCCTTTCCATAATTCACGGTTCTAAAAGAAAGCTGCCCTTTTTCAGGACTGAATAGTGTATACGTCGCCTTTCCAGGCGTGCGACCCACCGAGCCAACACCCACAACCTGG
>NZ_QXHD01000004.1:1586051-1595098 GCF_011009555.1 Adonisia turfae CCMR0081
GGTTGTGGTATGTCCTCTTCCACAATGTCAATGGCAGATTGAAAATCATGGCTAAGCTGTCGGGCCACTAGTTTGCGATACTGTTTGGCCATGGGTTATCCCCCAATTTGAAAGATTACACCCAGGTATTCCCGGTATCCACAAACCTTGTCACCGGCTATATCAAAGGAAATAGCCGCCTGGTTTTCATAGGGATGACCCAACATCAGTCCCTGAGAACGCACTTCAAATAGAACCGTATTGCCACTGCTAAACGTGCGCTCTAGGGTTAGGGTCAGCCCCTCTGGAAAGACTTTTGAAACCATGGCAAAAAAGTCTGTAGCCTTTTCTTTGCCAGAATTTAGACCTTTGAAGGGACCTGCTGGGAACCAGAAGGTAAAATCATCACTCAGCCAGGCTAAAAAACGAGACCAATCTCCCGTTGATAGCCCCTGGGAAAAGTCTTGGAAGGCGGCTTCGGCAACGTTAAGAGTTTTAGGGCTGGCAGTTGTCATCAGTAGTTATCCAATTTACAAATCAACTGTGGCTAGACTATCAACGAAATCAGGTTGTCAAAACTGTTGGGAAAACTTATAGCAGTGCCTATATTTCTATGCTTAGGCTGTATGTATAGACTCTTCTTCAGTTAAAAATGGTAATGACAAAATACCCAAAATCTTGTCAATCTCTTTAACGTAGTATTCTTCTAAATCAATGGCCACAATTGGATAGGTCAAACGCAAGAATTTCCAGATAACGCCAGTGGTCACCACCCCATAGATAGTTGATATCTCCTCTTCTTGCTTTTGATTAAACCTATAGGCTGCCACCATTTCAGCAATACACTGCCCCAAACCACCTTTAATATCTTCATTTTTGGCTTCTACTAAGGTAACCACTGGAGAGCGAACCTCATATAAGTCTGCTGATGCTGTCAAGATATAGTCGCAGTAACCAGATAAACCCGCATCGGGATCAACCGTAAACTCAGTCCCTGAGAAAAAACCTACTTTACCCTTATATTGTCGCCTGAGTTCTAGCAAAATAGGGGCAATGATTAGCTCAGAGCGGGCTTTTTCGGTATTAACTGCATTGGCAAGCGGTAAATAGTCTTGCAAAGTCTCCTTTAAACGAAGATCTGGCTGCAGAGGTTTTACATCGTTGAAAAGTCTATGGTGTTCGTCAAGGGTTAAGTCAAAGGCTGCTTCTACCTGGCTGAGGGTTGTGAATTTGCTGTAAGGCATATTGCTGACTTCCCTTGCTCAAAACATTCTAAGCTAATAGTAACGTTATTAATAGTAATGTACTACTCTCATATCTATAGCAGCAGGTATGCTCGCAGACTAAGGAGCCACAATATTAAAATTCGCTAAAATTAAGGGGCTGCCATGGGTCTTAATGAATGCCACGGATTGTCCTAATTGCTGGGTTTGAAGCCTTTAATACACAGCTATATCAGCAGGTGGCGGATATGGCTCAGAAGCGCTGTCCTGAGTTGGACATTCGGGTATTTTGCGATTTGCCTAATGAACCTTATAAGATCGCATGTATTAATTGAACTAATATCACAGAGATAGCTGAATAAGAGGATAATGGCAGCCAAAGATCGATTTCATGAAGTCGTTAAAATTGCTCTGGAGAAAGAACAATGGACAATTACTGATGATCCATTGCGACTTGACGTTGGTGGAACAAAGTTTGAAATTGATTTAGGTGCGGAACAACTTTTAGCAGCAGAACGAGGAGCAGAGAAAATTGCGGTTGAAATTAAAACCTTTTTAAGTGACTCACCACTAACGGACTATCATGCTGCGTTAGGGCAATTTTTGAACTATAGACTTGCTTTGGAGATCAGTGAGCCGCAACGTATTCTCTATTTGGCAGTACCTGTTATAGCCTATGAAGCCTTCTTTAAACGGGAATTTGCACAACTTTCAGTGGAACGATATCAGATTAAGCAAATCATTTATGACCCTATTCAAGAGGTAATTGTTCGATGGATAACATAACGTCTTATCGAAATATAATTCAAACATTATTGACTGAGTATGCAGCAATTCCAATCTCCAATGGCGAGATTGAATGCCATACCGTTTTTGATATACAACAAGACCATTACCAGGTGATGAATGTGGGTTGGGACGGTCACCGACGAGTGTATGGTTGTGTGCTGCACCTGGATATTAAAGCAGGAAAAATTTGGATTCAGCAGAACATGACTGAGATTAGAGTAGCTCAAGAACTGGTTGATCGAGGAGTGCCGAGAACGGATATTGTCCTTGGGTTCCAAGCTCCTGAGATGCGGCAGTATACTGACTATGCAATGGCTTAGCCGCCAAAGAGTATTTAGCCAATTTTGATGGAGAGATATGGGCGGCTCAGACCAAACCATTAAAACTCGTTAAAATTAAGGGGCTGCCATGGGTCCTAATGAATGCCACGGATTGTCCTAATTGCTGGGTTTGAAGCCTTTAATACACAGCTATATCAGCAGGCGGCGGATATGGCTCAGAAGCGCTGTCCTGAATTAGACATTCGGGTATTTTGCGATCGCGACCTCACCACCCAACCTGACACCATTGCAACGGCCTTAGATGGAGCCGACGTATTCTTCGCCAGCCTAATTTTTGACTATGACCAGGTCCTCTGGTTGCGGGAGCGCGTGCAGGATATTCCCATTCGCCTGGTCTTTGAATCCGCCCTGGAGCTTATGGCCCTCACCCATCTGGGTAAGTTTGTCATTGGCGCGAAGCCAAAAGGTATGCCTAAGCCGGTCAAGTTTATCCTCAGTAAGTTTGGCAGCGGCAAAGAAGAAGACAAACTGGCTGGGTATATTAGCTTTCTCAAAGTTGGCCCCAAGCTACTGAAATATATTCCCGCCCAAAAAGTACAGGACCTGCGCAACTGGCTGATTATCTACGGCTATTGGAATGCAGGCGGTACTGAGAATGTGGCCTCCATGCTGTGGGTGCTGACAGAGAAATATTTAGGCCTGACCGTCGGAGAGATCCCAGCGGTGATTGAGACGCCGAATATTGGATTATTGCATCCGGATTATGAAGGATATTTTGAGTCGCCGAGGGCGTATGTAGATTGGTATCGGGCTAACTCCATAGGAGACGCTATGCGAACGACTTCGCTCAGCCCCCCGTTGACTGAGCGGAGTCGAAGTCAACCCCGTGTTGGCATTCTCCTGTATCGCAAGCATGTCATTACCAAGCAGGCCTATATCCCGCAGCTGATTCGCTACTTTGAGGAAGCAGACCTGATGCCGGTGCCCATATTTATCAACGGTGTGGAAGGCCACGTAGCCGTGCGGGACCTGATGACCACCGGATATGAACAGGCCCAGCGAGCCTTGGGCAATGTGGAATGTGCCTCTCTTTCCAACGAAGCGGCACAGGTGGATGCCATTGTGTCTACCATTGGCTTTCCCCTGGTAGGTGGTCCAGCAGGGTCTATGGAAGCTGGGCGTCAAGTGGCCGTGGCCAAGAAGATTTTAGGGGCAAAAAATGTGCCCTATTTTGTGGCAGCACCGCTGTTGATTCAGGATATTCACTCCTGGACTCGTCAGGGGGTGGGGGGACTGCAAAGTGTGGTGCTGTACGCTCTACCGGAACTGGATGGAGCCATTGATCCGATTCCGCTGGGGGGCCTGGTGGGAGACCAAATTTATCTGGTACCGGAACGGGTGCGTCGTCTGACTGGACGGGTGAAACAGTGGATTGCACTGAGGCGGAAAGAGCGGTGCGATCGCAAAGTCGCCATTATTCTCTACGGATTCCCCCCAGGCTATGGAGCCACCGGTACAGCCGCGCTTTTGAATGTACCAAAATCTCTCCTAACCCTTTTACAAGCCCTAAAAGCCCAGGGCTACCAGGTGGGAGAACTCCCCGAAGATGGCGAGAAAATCATTGACTGGGTGAAAGCAGCCGACGATGAAAATCAATGGATGACTCCCAAACAGGCAGAACAAATAACCAATAACGAAGAACTCCCCCCACTCTCCGTCCCAGCCACTGTCAATGTCAGAACCTTAGAAAAATGGTTGGGCTATTTGAAAACCTCCAAAATTGAAAAACAATGGCAGTCCCTTACCAAAAGCGGTATTAAGACCATCGGTGAAAATTTCCATGTGGGTGGCATTCAGCTGGGCAATGTGTGGATTGGGGTGCAGCCCCCCTTAGGCCTAGCGGGGGATCCCATGCGGCTGATGTTTGAACGAGATTTAACCCCCCACCCCCAGTACGCAGCGTTTTATACCTGGCTGCAAGAAGAGTTTCAGGCGGATGCGGTGGTGCATTTTGGCATGCATGGCACCGTGGAATGGCTACCGGGTTCCCCATTGGGAAATACGGGCTATTCCTGGTCTGACATTCTGTTGGGCAATCTTCCACACCTATATGTGTATGCAGCCAACAACCCATCAGAGTCCATTTTAGCCAAGCGGCGAGGTTACGGAGTGCTGGTCTCCCACAATGTGCCCCCCTATGGACGAGCAGGGTTATACAAAGAACTGATTACGCTGCGAGAGCTGATCGCTGAATTTCGAGAAGAGCCCCAGGCAAACCGAGTTTTGCAAGATGCCATTCTCACCAAGATTACCGATACAGGTCTGGCCACAGATTGTCCGCTGCCGGAGTTAAAGCAGCAAGGATTAGAGTTTACCCCAGAGCATGCCAAACTGTTTAGTAATGCCGTCTTAGATGCCTACTTTGTCACGGTATATGAGTATCTGCAAGTCTTGGAAAATCGTCTATTTTCCAGTGGCCTCCATGGGCTGGGTCAATCGCCTACGACAGAAGCTATTACCAGCTATCTTGCTGCCTACTTTGGAGAACGCCTGCACCCTGAGCTAATAGAACACATCGCAACGGATACCCTACCGGAGAAACCTCAGATCGACGTCCTGAACAAGCGTTATCCAGCCAGCGCGCCCATCACCGCAGCGCTATTGGACGAAGCCAGAATTATTCGTCAGGGCCTGATGCAAACCACGGATGAACTCACCAATCTGTTGCGAGGCCTTAACGGCGAGTACATTCCTCCAGCCCCCGGTGGCGATCTGTTACGGGATGGTCCCGGTGCTCTCCCCACAGGCCGAAATATCCATGCGCTAGATCCCTATCGTATGCCCTCTCCAGCTGCCTATGAGCGGGGACGTGCCATTGGACGGAAGCTGATCGCTCAGAATGTGGAGGACTCTGGTGAGTATCCTGAAACTGTTGCTGTGATGCTCTGGGGCTTGGACGCCATCAAGACTAAGGGAGAATCTTTAGGGATTTTGCTAGAGCTGGTGGGGGCGGAACCGATTAAAGAAGGTACGGGGCGGATTGTGCGCTATGGGCTAATCCCTCTAGAGCAGATGGATCATCCCCGCATCGATATTTTGGGCAATCTCTCCGGCATCTTTCGCGATAGCTTTGTGAATATCATTGAGTTGTTGGACGATCTGTTTCTCCGCGCTGCCGAGGCTGATGAACCCCCAGAACAGAATTTTATTCGTAAGCATGCCTTAGAGCTGAAAGCCCAAGGGGTGGAGAATGTGTCGGCTCGATTATTTTCCAATCCGGCTGGGGACTATGGGTCGCTGGTGAATGACCGGGTGACGGATTCTAACTGGGAGTCGGGGGAAGAGCTGGCGGATACGTGGCGAGATCGCAATGCCTTTAGCTACGGTCGTAGCGATAAAGGACAGGCTCGCCCAGACGTGCTCAATACTCTTCTACAAAGCACAGGCCGCATTGTGCAGCAAATTGACTCTGTGGAATATGGCCTCACCGACATTCAGGAGTATTACGCCAACACCGGAGCCCTCAAAAAGGCTGCCGAAAAACGTCAAGGTAAACGAGTGACTGCTAGCTTTGTGGAGAGTTTTTCCCAGGACACCACCCCCCGCAAGCTGGAAGAGGTATTGCGCATGGAGTATCGCACCAAGTTGCTTAACCCTAAGTGGGCTGAAGCCATGGCAGACCAAGGTTCTGGTGGAGCCTATGAAATTTCTCAACGGATGACGGCCCTGATTGGCTGGGGAGGGACCACTGGCTTCCAAGATAATTGGGTTTATGACCAGACCGCCCAAACCTATGCCTTGGATGAAACCATGGCGAATCGACTGAGGGAATCCAACCCAGAAGCATTCCGTAATATCATTGGACGGATGATTGAGGCTAATGGACGTGGGCTATGGCAAGCTGAAGAAGAAACCCTGGAAAAACTACAGGAGCTTTATGATGTCGCTGATGAGACACTGGAAGGTGTAGGGCTATAATGGCCATAATTAAGGAAATTGCCAAATCACTTGACCATGGCATCACCGTTTCCAGTTGGGAATCTATTTGCCTTCAGCTTACAACAGACTGTTCCCCCTATTCCAATTCCGCTGTTGCCCGGTGAATCAGATGTTTTACTAGAGCTCCAGCCATTACTCGATCAGGTGTATAAAAAGGGCCGATATCATTTGGCTATTGACTACAGTCAACCTCCTAGTCCTAAATTCGCTCCCGAACATCAGCAATGGGTGTTGGAACTCATAGAAAATCAATAACTGAAACTTGCTTATGGTAAGGCTTACTCGAAGATTTATTTCTGTTGGGCTGACTTTGACAATTTCTATTTTTCCTGTAATAGCTTGTACCCCGCAGCAGCAGACAGCGCAAAGAATTAGCCAAACCCCAAAAGACTCTCCCTGGCAAGAAATTGGTCAGTTACCAACGCCTTTAGAATCCCACCAAATGATGGTATTGGGTGACTATATCTATGTGATTGGTGGCTGGAATGAGACCAAAGGCATTCATGAGGATGTCTTTTTTGCGCCCCTAACGTCAGAGGGCACATTTGGTGACTGGCAAGACACAACGGCTCCGTTGCCTCTAAAGCTACAACACCATATGGTGGCTATCCATAAGGGTGCTTTTTATGTGTTTGGAGGAGATAATGGCTTCTGGGATGGCAGTGAGGTTTCTAGCCGAATTCTGCGGGCGGTGCCCAATCAGCAAGGTGATATTACAGAATGGGTAGATGTAGGAGAGTTACCAGAGCCACTAACAATCCATGCCGTCACTAGCCTGAATAATCAGCTTTATATTCTGGGTGGCAGCAATACGTTTCGCCCCAACAACACGACGGTAATTGATAAAGTGTTTACAGCGACCATTGCCGCTGATGGAACGGTGGGAGATTTTCAAGAGCTGGTCCCCTTTCCTACACCCATCGGCTGGGTAACGGCAACAACTGTGGACAATCGCATTTTTGCAGTGTCTGGCACTGCCCAGTTTAGACCGAGTGAATTACTTGATCAGGTTTGGGTGGCTGATGTTCAAGTGGATAAAACCCTGTCACCGTTTGAACCGGTGGGGACAATTACAGCACGACAGCGACATGCAACTGTTTTGGTGGATAGAACAGTGGTTGCGATCGCAGGTGGTGCAACCAACAAAGTTCTCTCCACCGTCGAAGCCGCCACGGTTGATGACCAAGGTAATCTCGGATCCTGGACAGAGCTACCGCCTTTACCCGAATCCCGCTATGCCCATGCTGCCTTTGTCCATAATGGTTACATTTATGTGTCCGGTGGTTTCATAAAATATGGTAGCAATGAGACCAGTACTCAGATATTTAGATTACCTTTTGAGCAGGGGTAGTACCAATTGTTAATGCATGAAAATGGACGTTTACAGCGTTAAATCACAAATCCCACAGGGCGGCTAGGGTATACGGTCCACCGTCCACCTGCCAGAAAGTGCCGTCCACATAGCGACGGTTTAAATCTAGCTCGGCTATTGTCTGCATGTCGGCGGCAGTTAGCGACAAGTCAGCAGCGGCCAAATTTTGCTTAATACGGTCAGGATTAACTGACTTAGGAATCACTGCGGTGCCTCGCTGCATGGCCCAGCTCAGCAGCACCTGAGCGGGTGTGGCTCCATGGTGTTTAGCAATGGTTGCAATGGTTGGATTTTCCAACAGAACAGGTTCGTCATCGGCCTTCAAGCTATCAGGCCGATCCGCTGACCCCAACGGTGAATAGGCCGTCAGATAAATATTGTTTTCTTCGCAGAAATCCAGCATTGAGGTTTGCTGTAGGTAAGGATGCAGCTCAATCTGGTTCATTTCCGGCTTTAAGCGGGCGTTTTCCAGTAAATCCTGTAGTTTGGCCATACTGAAGTTAGACACCCCGATGTGACGGCATAGCCCCTCATCTGCCAAACCCTCCATTTCACTCCAGGTAATTAAAATGGGCAATACTTCCAGCGAAACTAATTTTTCGGGCGTCAGGGGAAACGTTGCCCCCTTTTTCAGGGCAACAGGCCAGTGGATAAGATACAGATCCAGATACTCTAACTGCAAATTCGAGAGGGTTTCCTTCAGGGCAGGCCGCACATCCTCCGGCGCATGGGAATCATTCCATAGCTTTGAGGTAATCCACATTTGCTCACGAGTAACCACGCCTTCACTAAATGCGTCTGACAGAGCATGACCAACTTCGGCTTCGTTGCCATAGATGTGGGCACAGTCAATGTGGCGATACCCCGCTGCAATGGCTGCCTTAACAGCCTTATACACGTCGCCAGGTGCAGACTTCCATGTGCCTAATCCTAAAATCGGCATCTGGTCGCCGTTTTTAAATTTAAATGTAGTTACCATTTATCTGCTCCGAGCGATGAACATTTTCCATCCTGTCTTTTCATCAAAGTAGCAGGGAAAATTAAATTTGCGTCAAACTCAGCATTTAATCCTGTGATTAGGGGCCTTAACCTGCCTGATTTCAAGACGGCGTTGGCAGGCGATAATCACTAACATATTTTACTTTTACCCAACGCTGAAGCATCAAGTTGTAAAGCTAACGGCACGTTGCTATTGGAGTGATGTTAACGTCATGGGAGATTCTCACAACTCAACCTGGGTTGATGTTTAGAATCCTCCCAAAACTGAGACGCATGAATGAAATTTGGTAATAGGCCTACTATGTTAACAATTTCTTCAGCATTAGAAACTATAGCAAGCCTTAGCAATCGACCTCTACACAGTACAGGAGCATGGCAACCCTATGCAATTTTGACCCACTGTGC
>NZ_QXHD01000004.1:1595108-1601983 GCF_011009555.1 Adonisia turfae CCMR0081
CCCTCTAGTGTGATTTTTTCCAAAGCAGTAAAGATAGGTATTTTGCTACTGAGGCGAACGAGGGCACGAAAATAAAAAATGTAAATCCGCACTGCGGAATAATGCCTTGGGTATTCGGTCGACTTTATGAGTAGAAATTTACTTATCTTTACTATTTTTCTCATTATAGAGGTATCTTTCTGAAAGGCCACTGTCATTTTTGAAAGTGGTATTTTCTCTTAAGATTTGGTTCGGCGATCCGCTGCGCGCGCTCAATTATCGGTGCCGTACTTGTCGGCCATTTTTGACATACTAGAGACCGGACTCCTCAGTAAAGATATTTTTCGCTCATGTATATAGTTGAACTTTCAATGAAGCATACGGCCCTACCGATGTCAGTCCAAAAGAAGACTAAGGAGGCTGCAGATGAGGCTTATGCAATTGCTCTGAATGCTCTCAAGACAGGCCAACCGGTCATTCTTGAGTTGGCCTGTGATAAGCAAGAGGGCAAAAAGCTTTCAGTTTTAGTGAGTGAACTGGCTGCGGTACAGGTTTATGAAAAGTCTGGTGGTACTTCTTCTTCAGGTAAATCAGCTGGATTCTTTTCAATGGCTAATGAATAATTCCTTTCCTGCGAGTTTTGTCTTGATGCGTAGAGACAAGTAGGGGTAAATGGCAGATGCTATTGGGTGCGGTGCAGCTAACACTATTAGATGTTTTGATTTTTGATGATTGACAAGTCCTGTGCGATCGCAATTGACGATTTGCATTTCAGTTGGGAATCAGGAGCTTCAGTCCTTGCCGGATGCTCACTGCAAGTGAAGCGAGGTGAGTTCTGTATGCTTCTCGGGACTAATGGCAGTGGAAAATCGACATTATTAAGGTTGTTGGCGGGTCTATTAGATTCACCTCAAGGCTCAATCTATTTACAAAAGCCAGTGGGGTTTGTTTTTCAAAACCCCGATCATCAGCTGGTAATGCCCACGGTCGGAGCTGATGTTGCCTTTGGCCTTGTGGATGAGGATATGCCCTACGAAGCGGTGCGTCAGCGAGTAGATGAAGCACTCATGATGGTTAATTTGCTGCATCTCAAGCGGCGTCCCATTTATGCATTGAGTGGTGGGCAAAAGCAGCGAGTTGCGATCGCGGGGGCTCTAGCCCAACACTGTCGAGTGCTTCTATTTGATGAACCCACTGCCCTCCTCGACCCAGATAGTCAGCTTGAGTTGGTTGCCCAAGTGCGTGATCTAGTGAAACAGCAGGGGATTACGGCACTTTGGGTAACTCACCGACTGGTGGAATTAGATTATTGCGATCGCGCAATTTTGCTAGAACAAGGCCATGTAGCCACCCAAGGTGCGCCCGAACAGGTGAAACAAGCCTTGCAAAATCTTCATTTAACCTGAGAAAAATCCTTCAGGCTTGTTGTTACGTAGATAGCGAACGTTAAGCTAGAGGAATCATAGACTGAGCTTATACGTTATCCAGGCAACCGCAGATGAAAGGTTCTACCTCCCAGGCAATTTTATTAGTCGACGGGTATAACGTTATCGGTGCGTGGCCTGAGCTAACAGAACTGAGAGATTTTCAGGGGCTGGGGGTGGCCCGTACAAGCCTTGCTGAAACGTTGGCCAACTATAGTGCCTATAGAGGGTTTGAAACCTTGTTAGTTTTTGATGCGTATGGCCAGCGTCAATCCCATCGCATCGAAAAGTTTACTCAGCATTTGGCCATTCATTACACCAGTTTTGGCCAGACGGCTGATAGTTATATAGAAATATCCTGTGCCAAATTTCGTGACGATATTCGTAAATTTGAAAAACGCTTGATTGTGGCGACGTCTGATCGTGCCCAGCAATTAACCGTAGTAGGCTACGGGGCTGAATGGATGTCAGCTGCCCAATTAAATGCAGATGTGGATCTTTCTGTACAAAAAGTAAAACACCGTCAAAAGCCGAAAAAACACTCTAAACAGCGATTTCTTTCAAAATCCCTTAATCCAGAGACTCAGGCAAAATTGGCAAAGCTTCGCTCAAAGCTTATGGACTGAAAAGAACCTAAATAGGACTGTTTTACCTGATGTCTTTCTAGAGGCATGCGGGTTTTTCTAGGAAAAATTAAAAATGCCCTTGCGTAACGGCTACACAATTGCCTATATTATTAAAGCTGAATGATCCTCAGTAGCTCAGTGGTAGAGCGGTCGACTGTTAATCGATTGGTCGTAGGTTCGAATCCTACCTGGGGAGTTTATAAACTGTATAGTTTGTGTGATTTTTTCAAGATGGCTGTGCTGTTTTGAGAATTTCTATGGAATCCCTGTACTGCTTGCTGGTAGAGGGGTGCTGCCGTGGGAGTTGATCAACATTGTCCCGCCATTGCTGATGGTGTAAGGGCGAGTAACGTGAATTAAACCTTAAGGTATCATTCGCTTAACTGATTGTAGAGATAGTATATATTTGGGATAAAATTTGTCTCCCACTATAAATTTATTTATTTCTATGGGGAGCGAATTGGAAACCTAAGAGGTTTCTAGGAATTCCGAATAACAAACTCTCTGTCTTTAAGATGCCTCGTATACTTGTCATCGATGATGATCCCGCTATTTCAGAACTGGTGGCAGTTAATCTAGAAATGGCTGGATATGATGTCAGTCAGGCCGAGGATGGTGTGAGGGGCCAAGCGCTAGCTGTGCAACTCCTGCCAGATCTGATCATGCTTGATTTGATGTTGCCTAAGGTGGACGGCCTTACCGTTTGCCAACGTGTTCGCCGTGATGAGCGAACAGCAGATATTCCAGTGTTGATGTTAACGGCCTTGGGGCAAACCCAAGATAAGGTTGACGGATTCAATGCTGGTGCTGATGATTACTTGACAAAGCCTTTTGAATTAGAGGAAATGTTGGCTCGTGTCAGAGCGCTGCTACGGCGTACTGACCGTATCCCTCAGGCTGCTAAACATAGTGAAATTCTGAGCTATGGCCCACTAACGTTGGTGCCTGAGCGTTTTGAAGCTATCTGGTTTGAGCGCACTGTGAAGCTGACACACTTAGAATTTGAACTGTTGCACTGTCTTTTGCAGCGTCATGGACAGACAGTTGCTCCTAGTGAAATTTTGAAGGAAGTTTGGGGATATGACCCGAACGATGATATTGAAACCATCCGCGTACATATTCGCCACCTGCGAACTAAGTTAGAGCCGGACCCACGCCATCCTAAGTTTATTAAAACTGTTTATGGTGCTGGCTATTGTCTGGAGCTACCTCAGGATGATCAGGCATTTGCGAACCGCGCGGCAAGCTAGGGTGTATCCATCAGTGAACATTGGGAGAATATGTTTTAGTGTTTACGTTTTATCTGCTGCTGTGCATCTGGAGGAATAAAGCGACAGCACCGTCAAAAAGCATTAAAAAAGCATTGAAGGGAGGCCTAAAAAGGCCTCCCTTTTTTGATGGGTAGTCGGGTTTGGTTCTTGGTTCCTGGTGCTTGGTTTTTGAGATGAGAACTTTTCAGCGTAGCGAAGCATAGCAGGTCTGCGGGAACTTAACTGTAGGGCGAATGTAAAGCCGTGAATGTTGTGTTTCTCTAGAAAAAATAGAGCCTACGGTAGAACTCATTTCTACCGTAGGCTCTATTAATAGTTCTCTGGAAGAGCTAGCAGATCAGATATATGCCTGCTGTGAGTTGATTATGTGGCTACTTAGTAATCGCTTGCGTAATCGCTTCTACTGGAGAGTACTCAGCGGGCGCTAAGGCATTACCACGAATTAGACTGCCGATAGTTTTGGCAGTAATCTTCATTTGAGTAATGGGATTAGCAGGTACGACAGTTTTGTACAGATAGCTGTCAAAGGTAAGTTTCTGAACATCAATGTCAGCACACATCTCTACAAACGCTTCGCGAGTAGCATCGGAGCGGTAAAAGACGCGCTGCAGAATATCCAGTACCAGGTAGGTGACGCCATACTGCTTGTCCCAACGCTTGATGTAAGTCTTGAGTTCAGCTTCAGTTAGAGCTCGCTCACCACTGTTGGATAGTTCAACAATAGTCTCAGCACACATGCGACCAGACTTAGCGGCAAAATAAATGCCTTCACCAGAAGACTTGGTTACTGTGCCAGCAGCATCACCCACAAGTGCAACACGACCAACAACCCGGCGAGGTCTGGGATGCTCAGGAATAGGATGAGCTTCTACCTTCAGGATTTCGCCACCTTCAAGCCGCTTAGCTGCACGCTCACGAATGCCCTTTTGTAGTTGCTTAATTTTGGCCTGATTAACCCGCATGGTACCAGTACCGACAGCCACGTGATCGTACTTAGGGAAAACCCACGCGTAGAAGTCAGGGGAAACGTCATCACCGACATACATTTCTGCTAACTCTTCGTAGTAAGCCATTTTGTCGTCAGGGATGCGAATGCGCTCTTGGAATGCGATCGCATAGTTATAGTCACCGGCATCAATCGCACGGGCAACACGGGAATTGGCACCGTCAGCACCAATCACCATATCTACCTGTAAAGTCTTGGCATCTCCTTGGAGTGTGCCGTTGGAATGATCAGCGTAGTGAAGAGTGTAAGGATCCGTATCGTTAGAAGGAAGTTCCAACTTGTGCACGGTACCATTTATCACCTTGGTGCCAAGCTTCTCAGCCCGCCCACGCAGGAACCCATCAAGCACCTCACGACGGCACATGCCAATGTACTCGTCATCCTTGAGGGTGCTACCGATATTAACTTCAATATTTGAAGGAGAAATCATCTTCATCTTACGTACGCGACGATCGATGATTTCAGGGGGTAAGTCAAACTCATCCACCATGCAAAGGGGAATCGCGCCACCACAGGGCTTTGCGTTGTCTAACTTGCGCTCAAATAGATAGGTTTCAATACCTGCTTTTACTAGTGTCTCAGCAGCAGAAGAACCTGCTGGACCGCCTCCAACAACCGCAACCCGAAGTGCCAAGGTTTTTCTCCAAATCGATTAAAAGCTATGGTGTGTATGCTATCACGCAGATTTGAGCGGAACTGGCTCACTCTCGTAGATGTAACAAAAATGAAACACGATTTGAGACATGCCCATAGCAACCATAGATTGCGAGTGAGGTAAGTGTTCTTAAAGATACAGATTGAGCGTGTTGTGCAGATCTCACAAGATTGTTGTGTTGCAGGTGACAACAAAATCTAGTTGTCCTGTCAGCAATCACTATTGAAAAAATCATCTTTTTCTACACGTTTCTCTTCATCCAATTAGTCAGTTCAGCCATCAATTAATGGGGGAGAGTTTGTGTTCTAAAATCCAACCTTGACAAATAGAGATTTCACTTTTAATCGCTTCATTTCGTCTAGTGAAAGTCCTTAGATTTCTTAATTGCAAGGTTCTTCCGCAAATTTGCGTAGAAAACACCGTTTCTAAATCATGAGAACTTACTTATATTTATAGATAAGTATAAAAATCGACAAGAATTCTAGATATCAATACTGATTTATCGAATTCAATGATTGCGATTCATGGGGATGCTCTTTTTTTAGAAAGTCTTGCTTCTTTGATGGCCATTAGGGGGCAAATAGGTGGTCGAATTTCGCCCATTGCTGACATTTACTAACCAAAATCTACAGGGTTTTTCAAAAAACAATGCGTCAACCCAATAAAAGGCAAGCGATCGATGAGCCACTTGCTAAAGCTAGCCCAGTCCAATTGGCTCAGCTTTGGGCTAAGCGATATGTCATTGCTATTGAAACCTATGAAGGGACTCTACAGGAGTCGAATCCCCAGTCTCGTACAGCAGTTGTTGAGCACTTGACCTCGGAACTCCGTTCCGCCAGTGCAAAAGCATGGAATTTGACTGAATCTTTCCTTGCCCATGAGGTAAAACGTCATCGCATAAATGCCAATTTGATTGACCCGTGGAGTGTTGCTGGTGATGTGCATCGAGTTTATGCCAAGGCGTTAGCCGCTTACGGCAAGCATATTCCTCCTCAGCAGTTATCGGTCAAGATTGCGTCGGGTTTAGGCGTTATTCGTAAGCGCTATACGTCTGGGGACCCAAGGTTGATTGGGTTTGTGAGTATGCAGTTTCACCACTGTGGTCAAATGCTCATAGAGTCTGCTCCTGAGTCTGAGCAAGGCACACTGGCCGCTTACTTTAAGGTGATTGATGATCACTTATATATGCCGTTGCAGCGTGCCTATGCTGCTGCCGCTAGGTATGCCTATGATGATGAGCGTTTAAAGGTTGTGCAGACGCTTTTGCCCCATAGCACTGTAATCGCAAATAATGTGGTCGATCGTGTTAATACGATTTATCCCAACTATCAGTGCTACACAGATCGTTTAGACAGTGACGTTGTGCGTGTTTCTAGTGTCCGTGACACGGAGATGTTTCAGATTTATCTATGGACCTGTGTCTTAGAACAAAGTCTGTCGGCGATCCAGCAGGAGCTTTTTCCACTGTGTGTCATGCTCTATCCGACGCTCAAGGTAAATTGGGAGCTGGTGAGACACATGCTCCATTTGATGGGTCAAGAGTTTGAACAGTATGTAGAACAGTCCCGGGTGAAGCATTATGAGCCTTATCATCAGGCGCTATGGCAGATGTTTTCGCCTGAGGTGTTTCCTGACATGATTTAGTGTTCGTTAGATGGGGAATAGGTCTTAGTGCTTGGGGGAGTAGGGTTGGTTCCGAAATTTCTAGGGCTAGGCGGTTAACGATTGGTGAGATAAAGATTAGTGAGAATTTTGTGGCTGCATCTGTAGTTGCAGCGTGCGCAAAATTATGATGCCGCCTAGGGTACTGAACATTAACCACAGCCAAAATTGATGGGCCATGGCATGGTCTAAGGCCCAGCCGCCTAAGGGGGGACCAATTAAATAACCAACGGCCCAACACATGGAGTTCAC
>NZ_QXHD01000004.1:1601993-1609578 GCF_011009555.1 Adonisia turfae CCMR0081
GTTAGCAGCATCCATGATTTTTGGGGTGCTGCGCCCAGCCTGGTCAATGGTGGCAAGGCGATCAGGTCGGTTGGCGTCACAAAATTGATTGAAGAAAACCGGATCGGCAGGGGTGAAGGTAGAGTTAATGGCCTGGTTGGGGTCGCCGACGCGGACGAGGTTGGGGGAGCCCCCCCTGTCCCCCAAATTTGGGGGATCTGGATAACCAATTGCTTCTGGGTCAACATCAGGATTGGCCGCCAATTTCGCCAATAACCTTGTCTGTAAAGGTGATGAATCTTGAGCTTCATCCTCAAATACAGCAAAGAATTGGCTTTGCCAACGACGGCTGATGTCTGGATCTTCTAATGCCTTCAGTGCAGCCAAAATCATATCGTCGTAGTCGATTAGACCTCGCTGACTGAGAAGGGTTTGGTATTGTCCGTAGAGTCCGGCAGCGATATCTAAGAGTTGATAAATGTTAGGCGGAGCTTGCTGACCAATACGATTCAGGTCGGCAGGCTGAAGGCCTGAACTTTTAGCTTCATGGATAGCGGTGTAGGCCAGGGCTGGCAGTATCTCGGTGCGGAGTACTGATTGCCGTCGCAATCGTTCAGTTTCTTCCCCGTCAAAGCTTTGGCCTTCCACAAGCCGATGATAAAGGGCTGGTGCTTCATGAATCCAAGATTCTACAGCCGTGCGGATGAGACGGTTACTTTGGTTCGGTGAGACGAGGGTGGTGGTTTCGAGGTTGATGCCGGAGACTTCCGGGTTGTGGGTGGCGATGTTGAGGGCCAGCCCGTGCAATGTTTGGACAATAAAGCTGTTGTAGGGAAGTTTGAGGGCCTTGAGGTGATGGCGGACTTTGGCTTTGAGGTTGGCGGCAGCAGAGCGGGTGAAGGTGACGAGGACAAGTTGTTTGCGGGCGTGGAGTTGAAAATGGGAGATTGCGATCGCAGCACCAGCAGCCATACCCGTAGATTTACCAGAGCCTGGCACGGCTGAAACAGCAAGCGGTCCACCGCGCCAGTCAGCCAAGCGACGTTGGCCAGGGCGCAGACTATCGCGTAGTTTCTGTAGTTGTGCGTTGCGATCAAGGGCAGTCATCAGAGTGGTATGGAACTCTCAGCCATAGGTTACTGCACGCAGCCTGATCTAAGCTGAAATCTTGAGGTTTCCTATACCAAAAAACTACAGTTCTGGATGTGAACTAGATTATGTCGAAAATCCTGTAAAAAACGGTCTGCCTCCTACAATGATTTCTAGATGCTTTCAGGTACTGCCTATGATGAATCTTTCTGAACGTATGATTGCGATCCTGGGTAGTGTGATGTTTGGGATTGGTTTGCTGTTTACGGCGATTAGCCTGATTCCAAATCGTGAGGTGTCTGCTGTAGCAGCCCTGTTGATGGGTGGTGGTGTGGGTCTAATTACGATGGCATCCAAGGAGTAGGTATATGAATGGCAAGCAGTTAAAACATCGAGAGCCAACGATGCAGAAGCCGTCCATCCAGTCTAAATCTTCTGTCGGTAGACGATATGCCATTGGTAAAGGCATCGGTCTTTGTCTGATAGCGTTTGTGCTGATTTTTGCGGCGAGCGATAACTCTGGTCGGTTGATTGGCTCTGAAGACCCGTTAATAGATTCTCATCCAGGGCAGTTTGCGGCGTACTTCTTTGCCGGTTTTGCTGGTATTTGCGGATTAGACCTGATTCGGAGAAGTTAGACGTTATCTTTCAGTTCTTGCCTTGGGTGATATCCATCCGGTGGTTGAGGTGGTGAGCACCAACTGGGAAACAGATTATGCCCGTAAGGTAGAAGAATATTCTCTGTTTATGTTGCAATATTTTGGGCGAGTCGGGTCTAGGCTCAGCTCAAGGAGTTGTATGGGGGAGCCACGATAAGCGAGCCGTTGACGTAGTCCTGGGCATTGACCGAGAGGGAGAGAAACAATTACTCGGTTTATGGATCGGTGAGGTTGAAACGGAGGGAGCCAAATTCTGGTTGAAAGTGCTCACAGACCTTAAAAATCGAGGATTGAAGGATATTCTGATTGCCTGCTGTGATGGGCTCAAAGGCTTTCTCAACGCCATCGAAGCCGTCTATACCAATACCCCAGTGCAATAATGCATTGTCCACTTGATGCGTAACTGTATGATGTGTTTTTCCATGATTGACCCCTGCGATCTCGCTGATGAGTCCGATAATGGACAGCACAGCCTTGCCAATCAGCTCCAGCCTATCGGCATCCCCGCCAAGCAATAGACAGGTAGCTGCCAATACAACAATAGCCAAACCCAATAGCCAAAGGTTTTGCTGCTTCAATCGTGAATCCTGACGCAGATTTTTGGTTTTCTGAGCTCAGAGCTCAGTTTTTATAGTCTTGACCACCTGAAAGGTCACGGCTGTTTTGTAAACTGAAAGGCCTTTAATGATTATTCATGTATAGGAGCTTTAACCTTTCCTCGAAAAACAACATAATGGGGATCAAAAATCCAATGAAGATGATCATAAAGACGAGAGAACTAGGAGATGCTGCTGCCTGATAAATAGTAATACTAGGCGGAATAATGTAGGGAAAAACAATCAACCCTAACCCTATAAACGTTAGGAGAAAGATCAAGATTGCCCAAAGAAAAGGCAACTTCTCTCGTTGTTGACTCAAACCTTGCAGCAACAAAACCACCAACAATACACCCAAAATTAGAATCATAGAAAAGACAACAACTTCGGGGTAATGAAACAGTCGTTCACGGGCGTTTTGGTAAACAATTGGTGTGGCAATGGTAATTGCGATCGCACCCAACAAAGTCGTTCAAGCCGCAATCTTAGCCGTCGTATAGTGCGTTTGTTGCAGTTCTCCTTCAGTCTTCCAAATCAAATAGGTAGACCCAATCAACACATACTCTTAAATCAAGGTAAGCGCCACCAAAGCTGAACGCCAATCCAGCCAATCAAAAGTACCACCCACAAAATGACCCGCTGTATCCACAGAGATCCTTTTTTCTGTTGATGCAGTCAACGAGAGAATACCCATATCTAAATCAAAGCCATCGAGCATGACATAAAGTAGAAGAAAAAGCGCGAAAATAACAAATCAAACTTGCGGGAGAAAATGCAGAAGGGCATCCATTGAGAGTTTACAAAAGAGTATTTACAAAAACCCTTTCAAATACTGTCAAATAGCCCGAGTATCTCTTAGGCTTGACCTTTAGCTCAAACAAGAGATGTATCAGCCCCCTCCAACTCTTAGCTTTCAAAGCTCTCTTAGTCATTCAAAGAAAGTCTTGAACACAGAGCACCAAACAGTGATACAAAGGGATAGCTAAAGAGAGTTAGAACTCAAGAAGAGTTGGAGAGATAGACATACATCAGACAATAAGGCTTACTTTGGACCAAAATCGAGCATGGTGGTAATACTCCTTATTCTTCGTCCGTAGCCAAAGGCCCTCCAGAACTACAAAATAAATGGCCATGCCTGTTGTCAGCACTGGCCACAGCATATAAAAAATCGCCGTCAGAGCAAATTGAGTGCGGGATAACGCCACCGTATTTGAAAAAAATCCATACAGACCTGTTCAATGCGCGTACACTCAAGCGAACGAACCGACTAGAATCTGCGCTTATACTTCTTTATATGTCTTAACAATTCATCAATAATCCACCTAGCCTGATTTTAGCTCTAGGCAGAGACATTCAAAGCACGATCGCGCCACATCACCATGACACTTCCTACCACCCACTTTTGGACCTGGCAAAACTTTTCAATCCGTTATCAAACGGCTGGAACCCAAGGACCACCGCTACTCCTAATCCATGGCTTTGGAGCCCACAGTGATCATTGGCGCAAAAACCTACCTGACTTAGGACACAGCCATCGCGTCTATGCCATTGACCTGATCGGCTATGGCCAGTCTGCTAAACCCACACCCGGTGCCCCCATCAACTACACTTTCGAAACCTGGGGGCAGCAAGTGATCGATTTTTGTCGGGAGATCATTGGTGAGCCTGGTTTTTTCGTAGGTAACTCCATTGGCTGTATCGTGGCTATGCAAGCCGCTACCATGGCTCCGTCCCAGGTTCTCGGTCTTGTTGTTCTTGATTGCTCCTTGCGATTACTGCACGATCGTAAACGTGCCACCCTTCCCTGGTATCGCAGTGCACCCACACCCCTCATCCAGGCCATTCTCAACTACAAACCCATTGGCAAGTTTTTCTTCTCTCGCTTAGCCAAGCCCAAAACACTCAAAAATATTCTGAGGCAGGCCTATGGTCGCAAAGAGGCCGTTACCAATGAACTCATTGAGCTACTGCTGACGCCCGCTCGCGATCCTGCAGCTGTGGATGTATTCGTAGCCTTTATCAGCTATTCCCAGGGGCCACTGCCTGAAGATTTGTTACCTCAGCTGTCCTGTCCTGTGCTGATGCTATGGGGTGAGGCTGATCCGTGGGAACCCATTCAACTAGGTCGGGAACTCAGCAAATATGAAGTCGTCGAACAATTCATGCCACTCGAAGGAGTGGGCCATTGTCCCCAAGATGAAGCACCCGAACTGGTGAATTCATTAATCACCGAATGGGTACAAAGGAAGGCGGCAACCAGCTTAATCAAATCCTGATATAGCTGAGTCGCCCTCCTTGCAACTTTGTAGGCGTGTACAGAGCCTCTCCGCTTTCACGGCTCAATAGATAAAAAAGTACCCTGGAAACACCAAGGTGTATCACAGGGTAGGGGCAACAGTTAAACGCTTGTGCTGTTATTAGAGTCGCTTAGACAATTCCCTAAACGCTGTATTTTTGTGTCGATTTCTAGAGTGTCCATAATGCCATCACAGCGATATTTCTAGCTGTGCTAGTCACGGAACTCTTATGGTGTATTTACCCGTTCATAACGCTTGCAAACTGGTCTTAGCTTGCAAGCATCGCGCAGTACCCCCATTAACCATCAGCGACTCCCCCTTAATCCCATAACGCATTCACCCTGCTCTCATTCTTAAATGTGATGCTGGCTCACCCATTACCTTTAAATAAAAAAGTACCCCGAGAGCGTAGAGCTCACGAGGTAGGGGCAACAGTTAAACGCTTGTGCTGTTATTAGAGTCGCCTAAAAAAAAGCCTACGCGGTTTGGCCTATGCCGATTCCTATAGTGTCCATAATTTATTTACAGCATGGGTTTCAGTCGTGTGAGCTATGATACTCTTATGGTGCATCTACCACCTATATTTGGCTCTTTGTTAAAGACTACGAACAATAACTATATAGTTATTGTTTAGTTGGGTCGAATTACGACCATCCCTTTGCTAGTTGTTCTTAAATAAAAAAATACCCCGAGAGCATGAAGCTCACGAGGTAGGGGCAACAGTTAAACGCTTGTGCTGTTATTAGCATCGCTCAAGAAAACTACTGAACGATTATTTTTGTGACGCTTTATAGAGCGTCCATTTCTACCGCTATTGGCGATACTGCTTCTATAGCTTATTGGCTTGTGTACTTTGTTAAGGGTGTGTCACCTATGGGATGCATTTTTTGAGCATTGCATCTTTTAAATAAAAAAGTACCCCGAGAGCATGAAGCTCACGAGGTAGGGGCAACAGTTAAACGCTTGTGCTGTTATTAGCATCGCTTAAAGCAAAGCCTACGCGATTTGGCGTATGCCGATTCCTATAGTGTCCATAGTCCAATGATGGTTGGATCCATATTGCCATGCGCCATAATCAGCTCTGTCGTCAATCGACTCAGTGCTAGTCCCATGAGGGATAACAATAGAATTGTGACAAAGGCTAAATTGTTCCCAATATCGCGAATCAGTAGCTCTACCCGTAGTAAAAGTGCTGCTGCTAACATTACGAGGAAATAGACAAAAATCTGAATCCAGGACACAACAACTACAGCTAGGGAGGCGATGACCAAAGCCATGATCGTATAGCCAATATCAGATTTAAACCCAAGCAAAAAAAAGTTGCGTAAGGGTTTCCAAATGATGGTTAGTAATGCTGATTCCAGTACTGCATAAATGACTGCTAGCCACCAGATAAAGTCGGAGCTGTGACGAGAATGCAAAAAGGCACCAAAGCCCATATAGGCCAGTAATAAAAGCAGTGACGACAACCAAGGCAATTTTTTTATCAGTGTCATCACAGGTTAGTAGAAATAGCCTGGACTGGGCATGTGGGAATACATTGCTCGCACACAATACATTGAGCGCGGTTAAAAACGAGTTTGAAACTCTCGGGATCTAATCGGAGAGCACCTGTGGGACAAACGCCTGTACATAGACCGCAGTGGACACAAAGGTCTTCGTCAATGAGAATTTCGCGACTAGATAGGGACACGCCAATGCCCTGGTTACGCATCCATTCAATCGCTTCATCTAGTTGATCAATGTCACCAGATAGCTCGATTACTCCCTTACCCACTCGATTCGGTGCCACCTGTGCACGAATAATATTGGCTGCGACATTAAAATCCTTCGCCAGCCGATAGGTAATAGGCATATTCACTGTCTGTTTTGGAAAGGTCAGGGTAACACGCTTTTTCATTCCGCTAGACTAAAGAAGACGCTGTAATGACGCCACGGGCGCTTTTTTATTCTATGTCGGTTAACTCCCCTGAAGCTGGTGGTCTAGGGCAACGGTTGCGAAATTTTGTGGTGGTAAGTGTAGCTGTGGTGCTCAGTGTAGCCGTGGTCCTGGGTCTGCAAACCCGTACCCCCTCGGCGTCTCTTTCAGATATGGCAGAAGCATCTGTACCGCTAAATGAGGCGATCACCAATGGAAAACCCACTCTAGTGGAGTTTTATGCTAATTGGTGCACTAGCTGCCAGGCCATGGCTGGCGATTTACAGCAACTCAAAAGTGAGTTTCAGCAGGATGTGAATTTCGTCATGCTGAATGTGGATAACAATAAGTGGCTACCAGAAATGTTGCACTACCGGGTAGATGGCATCCCCCACTTTGCATTTCTGACTGAGACCGGGAACGATGCCGGGGCAGCCATTGGTGAAATTCCAAGGGCAGTCCTGGCAGAGAACCT
Source organism: Adonisia turfae CCMR0081 (assembly GCF_011009555.1). Taxonomy (GTDB): domain Bacteria; phylum Cyanobacteriota; class Cyanobacteriia; order Phormidesmidales; family Phormidesmidaceae; genus Leptothoe; species Leptothoe turfae. The sequence goes on from NZ_QXHD01000004.1 coordinate 1,609,007, forward strand.
GACAGCGTTAGTCGCTGGAAACGAGCTGCCGTATGCCCAGGCTGAGGGACAAACCTCGGATGTGGAAACTGCTTTAGAGCCGTCAGGTTCAGCCGATGATCCCCGGAGTCATGGAGCACAGGTAGTGCAGTAGTAGCAGACAACTCTACTCCACTACTATTTCTCGCAGGGCGGGCTCCACTTTGGGATAGGCGAAGGAAAATCCGGTGGATTGAGTGCGCTCTGGTAAAACTTTCTGACCTTCCAGCACAACCACTGCACCATCGCCTAACAAAGTCTCAATGACAAAGTCAGGGACGGGTAACCAGGAGGGCCGGTTCATCACTTTACCTAAGGCATCACATAGCTCAGACATGAGCACAGGATGAGGGGCTGTACCGTTGTAAACACCGGACATTTTTTCATCGGTTAAACCTTGCATAAATAGGCTAACCAGATCGTCACGATGCACCCAGGAAAACCATTGTTTGCCACTACCAATGGGACCGCCCGCATAAAGTCTAAAGGGGGTGATCATCTTTGCGATCGCACCGCCCATGCCCAATACAATCCCAATACGGATTATGACAAGT
>NZ_QXHD01000004.1:1609588-1624589 GCF_011009555.1 Adonisia turfae CCMR0081
AAAATTAGATATCATTAATCCACCGGGCGAGAAAACTCTACTAGAGAAGATTCAATCACGTAGGGATCCCTGTAAAAGAAACCGATTTTCTACTGCTAAAGAACCTCCTAAAGAGCTTAATCTTGTGAATGTCAAAGGCAAAATAGCAGAATTAGATCAATTTGAGAGATCTGGACCGAGTGCAAGTGACCCATGTTATGGATTTCAAGACATTCGAGAAGAACCCCAAGTAAAAATTATTCAGATTATTGATGATATTCAGCAGCAGACTAATGTTGGAGAATCAACCAGAACAAAGGTCAATCAGATTCTTCGCGAAGATCTCCGGCAGGCAAGGCAAAAAGCTGATGCATCTGCAGAATTTGCAAATTTGACACAGAGAGGCGATCAGTTTTCCTGGATTCTTGAACGAGCACCAAAACTCCAAAAATTTATGCAATGTCGAGACAAAGAATGTAGTAAGCCGCGGCGCAAACGTGATACCGAACGCTGTTTTAACGAAGTGCCTGAATAAACAAAAGTGCCCTATTATTGTCTGTATAGACACTATCTGGCATTTTCAGGTGAATGCCAGATAGCATCCAATAAACTCTATAGAATTTGGCGAGATGCTGTATCCTCTTGAGACAGATGACGGCGACCTAAGACAAACAGCTGATCACGCTCACGCAATAGAAACAACGCAATTAACGCCGCCAATGTGGGAATGGCTGCCCAGAATAAATAATTAGGCGCTGTGTATGGATCAACCAAATTTTTGAGTGAAACGAGTACTGAAACAGCATGCATTCCCAGCAGCAAGCCATAGGTCCAGGTCTTCAATAAACCCGCCAAAAAAGTTAGAACAATCGCTAACTGTAGAATCCCTATAACAGCCGAAACAGATCCTGTCACAGGTGAGGAGTAGTAAGATTCAGCAACGGCTTGAGTGATTCCAGGCGCAATTATTTTTCCAATTGCCCAAACCAAGAAAAAGGCAGCAACACTAATGCGGATTAAGAACAGAGAGATTTCTAAAGGTTTGTCGGTTTTCATAATAGCCTCCTTTGGGCTCATAGAATTAGGGGGAGGTAGGGAAAAGATTTGAGGCCAGCTTTCAACAAAGTATGCGCCAAGTATGCGCCAAAGACTGACCTACATGTATGTAGATAAACGAGGCAAAAAAATCTATCAGTCGTAGATGAAACTCTTCAACGCTTGACCAACAATTTGAGGATCACCCTCAAGTCTTGCCAGCAACAAGGAGCCTTCCGCTGTGCTAACGAACCTGAGTGCCCTATTTTGAGCATCGGTTTCTCCCATTGCCACAAACTGCTTAGTGAGCCAGGCTTGAAGGTCCTTAAAATACAGAGTAAGGCGACTTCTCACGGCGGGACTCACTGATTGCAATTCTGCCGCCATCATTCCACACAAACAGAACTTCTCGTCCTGAATGTAGGCTTGAAAAGAATCGGCCACTGCTTGCAATCGTTGTTGTGGCGTATCGAGATTGTTATCGAAAGCATCAAGGGCGGTACTTTGGACTTCATAAACGCGGTCAACCAACGCCAAAGCCAGGTCAGCCTTAGCTTTGAAGTGGTAATGTATGCTTGAATTCTTGATGCCGATAGCATCAGCCAAATCAAGATAACTGAAGCCATTGAACCCCTTTAATTGGGTTAAGTGCTCCGCCACGTCCAAAATTTTTGTCCTCGTATCGCTCAAAGTGATTTCAGTATCTATCTACATGTATGTAGTTTACTGTGGATCACCAAAAAGTGCAAGGCAATAATTTGGGAGTGATTTACTTTATCGTAGGCTCGACGTTCAGGGTATCGTTTTATCCCCAGCTATCCTTCGTTGCTTGCGTTTGGCCATCGTCTTTGACCTCCAAACTCTACACCCTTATTTTATCCAAACAAACTTAGATGGAACTAGGGTTAGATGGAACTAGGGTTAGGCATTGCCCACTAGCCTTAATTCAAGGATATCCCTTTCTAGGGAAATCATCTTCCTGCCCATCCACAACTGGGCGGGATAGGCAAAGGTTTGTCACGAATGACGCGATCGCTCTACCTAACCTGATTTAATTGGGGAGGTTAGGGGATGGCTACAGATAGCCTGGAGGACTAGCCCATGCGATCGCTTGTTCAAGCTCAATCCTTACAACAACCATCTTTCACGCCTATGTCGCCAGGATTTCTGAAACGGAATTGTGGCTGTGATAAGTCAGTGGGAGTGTCCGAGAAGGAGAGCCAATTTCAGAGTCAGCAGCAGCATCGGCAACGTCCCTCTGTATGGCCCCCAGCGTTCTCTAAAATGTCACCTGTTTTGCATGAGGCGTTGCCATCACTCAGTCCTAAAACTCAGTCCAGACTGAAAATAGGACAGCCCAACGATAAATATGAACAGGAAGCCGATCGCATTGCTGATCAGGTTATACAGATGCCAGGACCTAGTTTGCCGCGGCAAATAGGCACTGAAGAGGAGAAAGAAGCAACACTGCAAGCAACACCCATCGCTGGTCAAATTTCCCCTCTGATTCAAAGACAGGTTGATTCGGAGGAAGAGGAAGAGGAAGACGCAACCCTACAGACCAAACGTTCTTCTAACCCATCAATCAATGCTACACCTGCCATTCAATCTGGGGCTCAGGCTATACAGCAAAGTATTGGACAACCCTTACCTTCTAATGTCCGAACATTCATGGAACCTCGCTTCGGCCAGGACTTTTCAGGCGTCCATATACACACGACGGGGCAAGCTCCCCAACTCGCCCACAGCCTTAATGCTCGCGCCTTTACTGTGGGCAACCACATCGCCTTTGCGCAAGGAGCCTTTAACCCTCACACATCAGGTGGACAAAGCCTGATTGCGCACGAGTTAGTTCACACCCTACAGCAAGGCAAGGGGGCATCATCCCACAACACGTTACAGCGTGCCCCAGACAATACGAACGCCAGGCCAACTTGTACCCAAAGCGAAGAGGAAGAAACGGAGTTAAATCGTGCCCGCCGTCCCCTGATCCACTCCATTCTGACAGGATGGCTGCGCAAGGTTGAAAATAAAAACCTCAAAGTGGGCCCCTTACGCCGTTTACGAGCCAGACGTGCCCGCCGAATTTGCCTGCTATCTCTCTGTGGCGACTCAGACTTTAGCCTCACCGACAACGCATTAATCCAGAAACTACAAGCGTTTGATCTCGCAACGGATAAGGGCAAAGCCTACGGTGTCTGCAGCAGGCTCGGCAATGTCAGCGCACCCACAGACACTGCCACACCACAAGAAGATGCAGAGGAAACAGAGGAGACCATCTGCCCTGACTTCAAAATGCCACCAGCCAGCCAGGGCAAGACTCTCTGGGTTTTAGGAGATTTCAAAAAACCCGCTGTCTGGAACAACCAACATCGAGAAGCGAAAGCCATGGTGGGTGATCATACATGGAGCCCATCGACTGAGGATTTTCGAGCAGCAGCCGGTGGGAAAGGAGAGGTGATTGGTAGCGTTAAAGCGTTGGCAGATAAGATTAAGGCCCAGGGTAAAAAAGGCGTATCTGAACTCAACCTCGTCGGTCATGGCAATGACTCTTATCTGGCACTCAGCGGCAAAATCTTTCCCCCTGGGGAAGAAATTATTGACGAATATGGCGATGAAGATGAGAGGCCAATTAGTACAGCCAGGGTTAACTTTAATGAGACAGGTCTCGTAAATGGCTATGCGCTGAGCGTTGATGGTGCCGCTGGTATGGATTTGAAGCCATATTTTGCACCTGGGGCTGTCATTAATCTCTATGCCTGTAATACGGCAACTCTCTCAGTTCTGCCAGCTGGTATAGCCAAACAACTCTGTACTGTGGTTTACAGGAGTGACGATACCATTAGTTACTGCCCCCACATCAACAACAAAAATCCGAAAAAGCTAAAAATTGTAAGCCGTAATAAAGTTTATGTTGAAGGGACAGGCACTGAAACTAGTTCGAGCACCACTAGAACCTGCCAAAACAGTCAAAAAGACGGATTTGAGGCTTTAAAGCTCCGTCAGGTTAAGCCAGGAGCCTTAACACAAAAGAGACGAAAGCAGCCTATCAGTTTGGATTTTGATGATTTGAGTTCTCTGTAAAACTCTTCGAGAAAGGGGAAATCGACACCAGCAACAATGATTTGTTCTGCTTGATTAACGTAAGTTACGAATTTGTTCAATAAGTTTCATTTTTAGTCAAATTTGTAGCACTGTTTGTTGTTCTAAAGCAGATTCGGTAGCTTCTGAGTAAAGTTAAATCACACAGTTGTATGGCATTTTAGGTTTACACCTATAACTAGGATCATCAGCTCCCAGGGTTACATTTTCAGAGTCATTTGAGCAAGTTCTTGGCCCCTTAAGACAATCGTTTAATGACTACTCCAATCTCACCTCTCTTAAAAAAGGGCGGGCTTGCCCAGGTTGATGCAGATAATGGTCAACTGCTAAGGCTGATCAATTTTCAATTTAATCCCGAAACCTTCAGTCGTTCTTTGCAAGTGCTGCGGGTGGAGTCGGGGGATAGTAATCGGGCAGAAGCACTGCGATTAAAAGGCCCTGCTGCCGAAACCATTAACTTGGAAGTTGAATTTGATACGGCGGACCAGCGTGAATTTCCGCAGCAGAACCCGGATGCGGTTGAATTTGGCCTTTATCCGCAGTTAGCGGCGCTGGAAACATTGATTTACCCCAGCACCAGTCAACTTCAGGCTAATCATCGTTTGGCCCAGGTAGGAACGTTAGAAATTACCCCAATGCAGGCCCCGTTACTGTTATTTATTTGGGGAAAACAGCGTATATTGCCCGTCAACCTCACAGAGTTTAGCGTTACCGAAGAAGCCTTTGATTCTTTCTTAAATCCGGTACGGGCCAAAGTCAGTCTGGGTATGCGGGTACTCAGCATTTTTGATATTCCCGTTGAAAGCTATGGTGGGGGACTATTTATGAGCTATCTAGAACAAAAAGAACAGTTTGCAACCAAAATACCCCGTGGCAGTTTCAATAGTTCTGGCATAGGAGGCTTGCCCTAATGAATGACATATTTCCTCCCACCAGTCGATACCATACTATTGAAACCAAGACGCTTGAGGGTGAGACAGGCCAGTCTGTAGCGTATTTGTGTCGTCGATTTGTTCCGCCACCAGAACGATTTGCCCTATTGCAAGAACATACCGTCAGGGACGGAGAGCGACTGGATAATCTCACTGCCCAGTATCTAGGTGACCCGGAACAGTTTTGGCGAATATGTGATGCCAACGGTGCCATCCGTCCCAATGACCTGACCGCAACCACGGGGCAAACGCTGCGGATTACTCTGCCTGAAGGTATTCCAGGGGCAGCTAATGATTAGGGGTAGTCAGCACCTGCTTACCCTCATGGTGGGACCGGCTGTACCAGTACCAGTCCCACAAACTGTTTTGGATGCCTTAACAGAAGTCTCAATCAGCATTTCGGCACGCTCCGCCAGTGGATTTCAATTGAGTTTTGAAATTAGCAACAATTCCCCCTTGCAAACCCTTTTCTTGCTCTCTGGAGGAGCAACGATTCCATTGCTAAGGGTGGTTATTGTCGTCACAGTCAATGGCACACCCCAGGTACTGATTGATGGGGTAGTTAAGGAGCATTCAATTGCACCTGGCGTTGGCAGCCAGCCAGCCACATTGACGATTATGGGCAGCGATCTCACTGAAGTGATGAACTACCCCCGGTTTAGTAATCCGCCGGGTACGCCTTTTCCAGCGATGCCGCCATTTACCCGAGTGCTGACTATCCTGGCCAAATACGCTGCCTTAGGGATTATTCCTAAAGCATTACCCAGTGTTTTGTTAGATGTGCCGCTACCAACCGACCGGGTTCCCCAACAAAAAGGTACCGATCTGGACTATATTCAACAGCTTGCCGATGAGGTGGGCTATGTGTTTTACCTTGAGCCAGGACCAGCTCCCCTGACTAGCTGTGCCTATTGGGGACCTGAAATAAAAGTGGGTCAGCCTCAACCGGCATTGAATGTAGATATGGACGCTTACACCAATGTGGAATCTCTCAGCTTTCGATTTGATGATAGTGCAAAGATGTTGCCAATTGTGACAGTTCAAAATCCCACAACAAAAGTTCCGATTCCCATCCCTATTCCTGATATTACACCATTAAATCCTCTCCTGGGGGCCGTGTCGCCTATCCCTCAACAGTTTGAGGTGATTTCTGACTCAGCTAAATATTCGCCTGTACGAGCTACCATGATGGGTCTTGCCAAGGCAGCTCGTTCTGCCGAAGCGGTAACTGGCTCGGGCAGTCTGGATGTGTTGCGCTATGGCCGCTTGCTAAAAGCAAGAGAATTGGTGGGGGTGCGGGGGGCAGGTGTGGCCTTTGATGGATTGTATTACGTTAATAATGTTACCCACACCATCACCCGTGATGCCCACAAGCAAAGTTTTGAACTCTCTCGCAATGGTTTAGTATCCACTGTTTCCCAGGTGCCTGCATAATGAATGGACAGAAGTTTTATGGTAAATATCGCGGCACGGTGGTCAATAACGTTGACCCTGAACGACGGGGACGTCTTCAAGTATCAATAACGGATTTTTCGTTGTTGCCGTCTACCACCTGGGCCTTACCCTGTTTTCCCTGGGCTGGACCGCAAATGGGGATGTATTTTATTCCGCCAATTGGGGCTGGGGTATGGATAGAGTTTGAACAGGGTGATCCGGACTATCCGATTTGGGTGGGCTGCTGGTGGGGGTCTACACCGGAGGTGCCAACCACGGCGGCGGGACAAACGACGCCTGGAACTCCAGTAGCGGTGATGCAAAGTGTCACCCAGGGAGCTGTGGTGATTAGCGATGCTCCAGTTCCTCCGATGACGGCACCGGGGGTGATGGTCAATAGCGGACCGGCTTCTTTTATTACCGTTGATGCTAGTGGCGTGACGATTACAGCACCTACCATCACGCTCAAGGCGACGACGGTGAATATTACAGGCATTACGGATATTAATGCGGGGGCTTTAAAGGTGACTTAGCAGTACAGAAAGGAGCGTATAGGGAGGAATCAAAGAACAATGCCAGGATTTATTCTGCATCAAGGAGCAACGGTGTTGTGCAGCCATGCTGGACAAGCTCAACCCACATCGGTAAACCCTCGGGTGACGGTGAGTGGTCAGCCGATTGTGACTCAGCCGACGGTCTATGGAATTGCGGGATGTACGCTGCCGCCGCCGCCAGCGGCTAATGGTCCCTGTGTGACGGCCCAGTGGGTAACCGGTTCAACTCGGGTGACGTCCATGGGTATTCCTGTGTTGTTGTTGGATAGTCAGGCAATTTGTACCCCAACAGGCACTCCCTTGATCATTGCTGCCACCCAGGGGAGGGTAAGTGCGATCTGATGGTGACAGATTTTCCCTTCCACATTGATCGGAGTCGAGGGCGCACAGCTCTGACCGATGGGTCAGGTCACATTCGTGATCTAATCGAGCAGGTGTTGTTTACAGCGCCTGGGGAACGGGTAAATCGACCGGACTTTGGGAGTGGGTTATTACAACTTGTGTTTGCCCCAAACAGTGACATTTTGTCGGCGGCAACCCAGGCCACGGTGAGGGGGGGCTTACAACGGTGGTTGGGGGATTTAATCCAGGTGGATGAGGTGATGGTGGAAAACGAAGCGTCTACCCTGCGTGTCACCGTGCGTTATTTGGTACGCCGTACCCAACAACAGCAGGTTGCACAGTTTACGCGGGAGGTGTGACATGCTGCGGTATTTCTGTTGTGATCATCGCCGTCGCGCTGCTGTTCTTGCCAGTGGTCTCAATGGCATTGATTATTTAGAGGTGCTTGATAATGATGCACCCAACAACAGTGATCGGCAGCTAATTTTATTGGTTTTTCTGTTAAAGCCGCTGGGGGCCAATGGTCTCGATGCTGACAATATTCAGATTGAGGGCGGCGAGCGAATCCGAGATATTCAGGTAACGGAGATTGTTACCGCTAATGACTCTGTAGAAATTCGACTGCGGGTTAATCAATGGGGAGATTATTCCACTTATACCCTCAAAATTGTTGAGGGTAACGGACCGCCCAACTGGCTAGATCCAATTTTGTCGGCGATTAATTTTTCGTTTAAGGTTGATTGCCCTAGCGATTTTGATTGCGAAACAGAACGAATTTGTTCTCCAGAACCAACGCCCACACCAGCCATTAATTATCTGGCCAAGGATTATGCTAGCTTTCGGCGGTTAATGTTGGATCGGTTGGCGGTGCTGATGCCTCAAGGGTTTGAGCGGAATCCGGCGGATATCGGCATCGCCCTGGTGGAGCTAATGGCCTATGTGGGGGATTATCTTAGCTATGAACAGGATGCGATCGCAACCGAAGCCTATCTCGACACAGCCCGCAAACGCACCTCTGTGCGTCGCCATGCCCGCCTTGTAGATTATTTCATGCACGATGGTTGTAATGCCCGCACCTGGGTGCAGGTACAGGTCAGCGGCAACAACAGCGTTAACCTACCCCAGGGCACCCAGGTACTCACCCAGGTGCCGGGACAACCCAGGCTGATTCCACCGGATTCCTCCCAATACGAAATAGCCCTCGGGCAACGGCCTGTCATTTTTGAAACCATGACGGAGGCCGTTCTATTTCCCACCCACAATCAATTAGAGTTTTACACCTGGGGAGATCAAGACTGTTGTTTGCCCAAGGGGAGCACCCAGGCCACCCTTAGCGATCATTATCCTAATCTGAATGCGGGCGACATTTTAATTTTTGAAGAGATACTGGGACCCCGCACGGGACACCCCGAAGATGCCGACCCCAGCCACCGTTGGGCCGTACGGTTAACCCAGGTCACCTTAATGGCAGATCCCATCGGTGGACAGTTTGCTGAGCCCCCCAACAATGAGCCGGTAAATGTCACCCAAATCACCTGGGATGATGCCGATGCGCTACCCTTTGCCCTATGTCTGTCTGCCCAGGCAGATGCCGTCCAGGGGGAACAGTTTTTAGCGAACGTTACAGTGGCTTTGGGTAATATTGTTCTCGCCGATCACGGGGCCACTATTGCTCAAGAATTTCTGGGTACCGTACCGTCGCCAACGCTGTTTAAAGTGCCCGTGGCAGCAGGCGATCGCTGTCAGCCAACGGTTCCCAATCCGGTTATTCCTAAGTTTCGCCCCGGTCTGGCAACAGGCCCCCTGACCCAGGTCACCGCCTACACATCTCCCCCATCGTCTGCCCAGGTGGCCTTCCAACGACAATTGGGAACGGCCTTACCGGCCATTACGTTGCAGAGTGAACTCAGCAGCCAACCAGCGACATGGCGACCCGTCAGAGATTTACTGAGTAGTGGTCGTCAAGATTTGAACTTTGTGGTCGAAACTGAGAATGACGGTAGTGCCAAGATCCGCTTTGGAGACGATCGCTATGGTTTACGTCCCAGCCCAGGTACCCGATTGAGTGCCACCTATCGCATTGGCAATGGTCCCGCAGGTAATATCGGAGCCGACACCTTAGCCCATGCGGTGAGCGAGCTAGGCACGATTCAACAGATTCGTAACCCATTGCCTGCCCGAGGAGGACAGGCCCCAGAAAGTCTTGAACAGGTGCGTCAGGCTGCGCCCTATGCCTTTAGGGTGCAGGAACGAGCCGTGACCCTGGCGGACTACGCTGCTGCTGCTGAACGGCACCCAGAAGTACAAAAAGCTGTGGCCACATTTCGCTGGACAGGGAGCTGGCGCACTGTGTTTGTTACCGTGGATCGTCTGGGGGGGAGATTAGTTGATGCTGAGTTTGAAACAGAGCTACGAGAGCATTTGGAACGATTTCGGATGGCGGGCTATGACCTGGAGGTGGATGGGCCGCGATTTGTCTCTTTGGAAATTGAGATGTTGGTGTGTGTGCATCACAATTATTTTCGCAGCGATGTTAAGGCAGCGGTACTACAGGTATTGAGCAATCGTAGACTGCCGGATGGTCGGTTAGGTCTCTTTCATCCCGACAATTTTACCTTTGGGCAGTCGGTGTATCTCAGTCCCATTTATGCTGCTGTACAGGCTGTTACCGGGGTGGCGTCAGCCCACATTAAAATCTTTCAGCGACAGGGTATCCCCAGTAAAGAGGGCCTTGTCACTGGGGTGTTAGAGATGGATCGTCTGGAAATTGCCCGTCTCAACAATGATCCTGATTTCCAGGAGCAGGGAGTATTACGCTTGCAGATGGAGGCAGGGAAATGAACTCATTTTTGGCTCGGGAACTGCTGGCGTTAAATGACTGTGGCTGTTGTGATGGCATTGGCTTATATACGCCAGTAGAGGTGTTTAATCGGGCCGGGCTGAAAACTATCACCTACCGCGCTGGTGTCCATGGCCAGTTTAAGCAGAGCATGTTGGCCCAGCTATCTAGTGCGGAGCTGTCGGCCCTACAGGCGCTGACAACCCGAGATGATGATGACTTTGCGATCGCACTCCTTGACGCCTGGGCCACTGTTGCTGATGTGCTCACCTTCTACCAGGAGCGTATTGCTCAAGAATCTTATTTGCATACCGCCACCGAACGCCTATCGATTCGACACCTGGCTCGCCTGATTGGCTACCAGTTACAACCGGGTGTCGCTGCCAGCACCCAGCTGGCCTTTACCCTGGATACTGCACCCGGTTCTCCTACCCAAATTACCCTGGACGCTGGTACAAAGGTGCAGAGTATTCCCGGCAAAGGTGAGCTACCCCAGCTATTCGAAACCTCAACCCCCATCGAAGCCAGAATTGCCTGGAACAGCCTGCGACCCCGGTTAACTCAGCCGCAAACCAACAGTTCTGTTAATCAGAGCGTTACCGTACAGGGAATTGCCAACAGTCTCCAAAAAGGAGACAAACTCCTGATTGTCAAAGGCTCAAGCCGCAGTTTCAAAACTGTTTTTCGCGTAACCCTCGACCAGGCAGCCAATACCACTCGTCTGGATCTGATCTCGGGTGCGCCACCGGCACTGCCTGGATTTAATAATCCCACCTTTCCTCCAGGTGTGGAACCTAACCAGCAAGTTCCCCTTACCCAGGCCCAAATCGATAGTCGAATCATTAGCAAAAGCTGGTCCCAGGAAGATCTGTTAGCCCTGATAGAAAACCAGGGATGGTCTGTAGACAGTCTCACAGAAACAATCGTTACTCAACAAACTGCCCCCCCTCAACCGGCAGAGATTTACGTTTTTCGCCTGAGTGCGCCCGTGTTTGGCCATAATGCAGCCAAACGAATTGAATATGACGATAGTGGTGATTATTCCACACCTGTTATCGAAAATGGCACGCTTAAGCAGATAGAATGGCAGCCTGCGGGGGAATCTGGCAGCTGGTTATTTTTAGATAATGCCTATGAAGGCATTACCCAGGGTGGCTATGTGGCCATTCGCAAAGCCCCCAGCTCTAACCCTGTTATTGCCACAATCAACCAGGTGAGTACCCTGACCCGCAGTGAGTATAATCTCAGCGGTAAAACCACTCGCCTGATTTTGGATACCGACTGGTGGAAGGCCAATTCCAATAGTTTTCACATTATCCGACGGACCCTGGTCTATGCCCAAAGCGAAGCTCTGTCATTGGCAAATTTACCAATAACAGAAGCAGTGCAAGGAGACACCATTACACTGGACAGCTTTTACCTGGGATTGCAACCAGGGCAGCCTCTTATTCTCAACGGGGAACGAGCCGATCTTCCTGGAGTGACCCACAGTGAGGTTCTTACCCTAAAAACAATTACCATTCAAAGCGGCTACACCCAAATTATCTTACAAAAAGGTCTTACCTATCCTTACCGGCGAGATACTGTCACCATCAACGCCAATGTGGCCCCGGCCACCCATGGTGAGACTGTTCAAGAGATTTTAGGCAATGGCGATGCCAGCCAGGTGTATCAAACATTTACCCTGCGACAGTCGCCACTCACCCATGTCAGCAGTGATGCCACCCCCAGTGGTGCCCTCTCCACCTTAGAGATTCGTGTAAATGATATCCACTGGCATGAAGCGCCCATGCTCTATGGCCAAACACCTCAAGATCGCAGCTTTATCACTCGCCTCACTGAAGCGGGTAACACCCTGGTGAAATTTGGGGATGGGCACACCGGTGAGCGATTGCCTACTGGCATTAACAATATCGATGCCCGATATCGTAAGGGCCTGGGTCTGGCAGGTAATGTCAGAGCTGATCAGCTGACCAATTTAATGTCTCGTCCCCTGGGACTGAAAGCTGTCACTAATCCCCTACCCGCTACCGGTGGGGACAATGGCGAGAGTTTGGCCAACGCCCGCGACAATGCGCCATTGACCGTACTCACCCTTGATCGGGTGGTGTCGCTACAGGACTTTGAAGACTTTTCTAGAGCCTTTGGGGGCATTGCCAAGGCCCTGGCCACCTGGACCTGGATGGGCCAACATCGGGGGGTATTTGTCACGGTGGCCGGTCCCAACGGAGAAGCCATTGAAGCTGAGCTGATTGCTAAACTGCTAAAACAATTGCAGAAGTCTGGCGATCCCCATGTGCCAATACAGGTCCAGTCTTATCGAGCGGCCAAATTTACGCTGGCAGGCAAGATTCAAATCAATCCTGATTTTCAGGCTGATAGCGTACTGGATGCCGTAAAACAGGCTATGCGCAGGGCATTCTCCTTTGAAGCCCGTGCTTTTGGGCAAGGGGTGGCCCTGAGTGAGGTTTTGGCGGTGATGCAACGTGTGACTGGTGTGGTGCATGTGGACCTGGATTTACTCAGACGCTATGGTTTGTTGCTGATCAACGGTCTGAAAAGGCCACTACCGGCAGCCGTACCTCAGCACGATGGTTCTAACTTGCTGGCGGCAGAACTGTTGACCTTAGATCCAGCGGCACTTGATCAATTGGGGGTACTGTCATGACGTTTGATGCAGAAACCCTTTACAAACTGTTGCCCGCCATTTATCGCATCCGTGATGTCGATCAGGGAGAACCCCTGAAGGCGTTGGTTCAGGTATTGGCAAGGGAAGTGGCCGTTCTAGAAACGGATTTGGAACAGCTTTATGATGACCAGTTTATTGAAACCTGTGCCGAGTGGGTGGTGCCCTACATTGGCGATCTGATTGGGAATCGTCCCCTTTATACGAATCTGCCTGAATTCCCCAGTAATCGTGATCAAGTAGCAAATACCATCGGCTATCGCCGTCGTAAGGGTACGGCAGCCATGTTAGAACAACTGGCTCGAGATGTAACAGGGTGGCCAGCTCGGGTGGTGGAGTTCTTTGAGCTGCTGTCAACCACTCAGTCCATGAACCATGTACGACAGCACAATCTTGTTACCCCCGATTTACGTCGCTGGCAGGCATTGACCTATTTTGGCACTCCCTTTGAAACAACGCCCCACCTGGCCGAAATGCGACGGATTGCCTCCCAACGGGGACGGTATAACATTCCCAATATTGGCCTACATTTGTGGCGGTTACAGCCCTACAGCCTCAGTCTCTTTCTGAGTGCTGCTCGACCCGTAGGCCCCCTAGCCGATGGCCGCTACCGGTTCCATCCGGTGGGGCTAGATGCCCCCCTGTTTAACCCGCCTTTACCAGAAATTTTGTTTACCCTGGCCGCCCCGATTAATGTGCCAGATCCCTTGCCTCGTTGTGTGCTCTATGAGGAGCTGGAGGCCTGGCGACAGGCCATTGCCAATGGACAATCGTTTCAACCTGAGTACTTTGCTACGGGGGATTCCAGTCAGATGGGGGCTCGACAGCCGGTATTTGAGGTTGTTGTTGTGGACAATGGTGTAGAAACATCCATTCCCCCTGAAGAAATTCTCATCTGTAATCTGGCTGATTGGCGACGTCCACCCACGACAAAATCCTATCAGCCCTCTGATCCAGACCAGGCTCCCGTCTCGTTGCCAATTCAAGTGGCTGTGGATCCCTTGCTCGGGCGCATCTCTTTCCCACCAGAGGTAGTGCCGGAACAGGTTAATGTCGGCTACACCTATGGCTTTAGTCACGATGTGGGTGGGGGTCCCTACGACCGTGGAGACTCCGTTTTCCCCCTGTTGGAGCGTCCGGTCACCTGGCAGCGGGGTGTGAGTCTCGCTGCTGAACCTGCCGATGCCGATGTCGTACCGACCTTAAGTGAGGCTATTAACCAGTGGAATGCTCGGCCCCCTGGCAGCTTTGGTGTTATTGCCATGATCGACAGTCAAACCTATGCAGAAGACTTTCCCACCATTAATATTCCTGAAGGGAGTCAGTTGTTAATCGTAGCAGCAGACTGGCCCCTGGTGCCCATACCGGATTCACCCTTACTACAGCGCCAGCTGGGAGACTTAGCACCAGAATTCTTGCGTCCCCATTTACAGGGTGACCTGACAATAGCGGGAACTGCTCCCGACGGCAACGACAGCCCCGGCGAGTTGTTTTTGAATGGTCTTTGGATAGAAGGTTCACTTACGGTGCAGCCAGGTAATGTGAATCGAGTTCAATTAGATCACTGTACCCTTGTTCCCTTTACTACCACTGAACCGGTACCCCGTAGTCTGGCTGTTCAGGCAAATAATTCGTTGCTGACCGTCCAACTGGACCATACCATTACAGGCCCTGTCACTATTGCTGAAACGATTGAAGACTTAAGGGTGGTAACCAGTTTGGTGGATGGAGGAGGAGAGGTTGCGATCGCAGCCCCTGACACCCCCACCCATATCCAAACTAGTACCCTTTTAGGCACCACCACGGTACGCAGTCTGGAAGCCAGTAACAGCATCTTTACCCACACAGTTACCGTCCAGCGCCGTCAGGTTGGCTGTGTTCGATTCTCATCACTACCGCTCAATTCACAAGCCCCACGTCGTTACCAATGTCAGCCCAATTTAGCCCTGGCCGCCCTGGCCACACAACTCAACCTGCCTGCCATCGAAGATCCCGATCAGCAAGCCCAGATAGAACGCCGTCTCTCCCCCCAATTTACTTCGCGACGCTATGGCGACCCGGCCTATGGTCAACTCAGTCAGCGCTGTGCAGAGGAAAT
>NZ_QXHD01000004.1:1624599-1636130 GCF_011009555.1 Adonisia turfae CCMR0081
CAACGCACCCAACCCCGCAGAGTAGCAGGGGACTAGAAGCAGGTTCTGAATAATAAAACCCCTCTGGCTGGTTGGCTGCCAGAGGGGACAGAGCTATTTATTTTTTACTCTTAATTAACGACATCCTGATGGGCTCAGCAGTTCCCACCCATCAACATCAGCCTTAGTACAGATGAGGGCGAGAGCCGGACAGTTGCCCCTGTCCCGACCCTCTAGGCGAATCTCCACGTATAAAAGATGCCTGAGGAAAACTATACCCAATTCGCGACTAAGATCGCTTTTGAGTCGCAGCGTTAGGCCAAGTTACCGACAGATTGCACGACAAAACGCTTAAGCTGTCCGATGCTTGCAACTCCTGAAGGTGCTTGCCGGTCAGTATTAATAATTTCTGATAGAATTTCGAGTCCCTCGGCTGGTAATGACCGAGGGATTTTTTCTATAAAAAATAACGCCCTAACGGATAAGCGTCAGGTATGAGGATAAGGACAAAATGACCATGAATACGTAAACAAATGATAGCCTTCGAACCCTCGTCAATTCAGTGCAGGGGCAGCGTCGGGAGTATTCACCTACAATGGCGACAGTTCCAACTAATTCGCCATGCTACCCTTCCGTCAAAAACAAACCTCAACCGCAATCTCATTCCACCGCATCGACGTTCCAGGATTCACAACGATTTATCTTCAAAAGCTGGGATACATCACCGTGAATGAAGCGATCGCAGCCGAGGTGACGGACAATAGCCTGCTGGAATCTCAGCTAAGCTCTCAGGTGCTGACCCTGGAAGCGATCGCTGAAATCATGGAAGAAACGGGACTGACTTTTGAGCACGCCAAGGCCAAGCTATTTGGTGAAATGATTCAAGTCGAAGGGGCTGAGGTGGTCACGGAAGAAAGCCAGAACCAACAGCTTGCTCTGTTCCGTAATATGGGCCGAGAGCGATACCTGCAACTCGGTCGCGCATTGGCCCAACAAAACCAAGACCGCAGTCTGATTGACCGCACAGCGACAATCCTGATTCAGGGCCGGACGCTGTACGGAATTCGATTAACCAAAGCGGCCCGTGCTGGGAAGGAGGAACTAACTATTGGGCCGTGCCCCTTCAGCCTGGAAAAAGGAACCTGGTTGAATGCCGATGGGCAATTAATCCAAACAGCAAAAGCTGTAGCAGAAGGCGATGAGACTATCTCCCTCAAAGAACCACTGAAAAGTCGCGTCGGTGGAGAGGTTGCTTTTCTTTGTGGTGAAGATCTCACCCCCCTGGTTGGCTATTCTGATTGGAGTGTTGAAAATACACGCGCCCTGCCCGTAGCACCCATAGATGCAGTCAGAAAGATCCATGAGTTTTATCTCAGTGAACGGATGGCATTCACTCAGAAAGAGGACGACTCCAATATGTCAACGGGAAAGTTAGAGAACTCGTCCGCGACCTCCAAAGCAGACGAGAAATTGCCACAGGAATTGATTGGAGCAGCGTCTACTGGCAGTGCTGCCTAGCCGGACTACCTGCTAGCGATCCTAGGTTTAGCTGGGAGAACTTTGGCGACCAACCCGAATGGCTTGCGCTCGAAGCCTATAGCCAAATCCTCAAACAAAAACGACGGGACGCTAATATTGCATCCCGCACCGCGTCTTATGGGTTTGCTGGGATTTTGAACTCACTGTCTGCTTTCGGGGGTGGTAAAGGGAAGGCTATTGCAGCTAACGATCTTCTACCTTTTGAACCAGAAGACAACAAAAAACCAAAACCGATCAGCGACAAAGCGATCGACATCATTTGTCGCATGTATAATGGGCTACCCGATGCCGTGGCGGCTGCGGTTGTTCAGATCGAGGGCATCGAGGACGAGGTTAACCGGCGGGCGAAGGTTGGCTAAAAAAGTGATTGTTCAGGATTGGTATTAACTAGCTGGCTTTCTGTTGATACCGACCCTTACCCGACCTCACCGGCATTGCATTAACAAGATCTTTAAACTCACTCAGAGCCATCGCACCAATAACAGGCAAATAAGGACGAGCCTTGGACGGGAACATCCCTAGGCTGGTGAATGTGGCCCCCAGTATAAGCCCAGTTTGAATGTCAGTCCATCGGTCATCACGGCTGTTGGCCCCGGTTGCTTCACCTAATTTCATCACCCAGCGATACCATTGCTGGCGATTGTACCCCCGATAGCAATGGCTTACTGGAGAGCGATCGCACGAGTCGGATTTGTGCTGATGACAAACCCATCGAACAAAATTACGAACGCGAACACGCTCAAACAACACCGGCATTGCCCCTGGCGCTCTGAACAGCCAACCCCGAGAGTCAACTTTGGTAAATAGCTCCTGGCTATAGGTCAGGTCGATATCAAGCCCTAACGGAGCTGCTGATTTAGAGAAGGTAGAGATCGCGTGGCTGCGCTCGTCTGTTGACAAATCACTCACCCGGCAGACTTCACCGCCTATAATTCCAAATGAGGGTACGTCTACCACCCGCCTTGTTACCTTCTCCATTGGCACTTTTGTTGCTGTGTCAGCACAATGGTAACAAAAGCCATACTCAATCAGGATGTCAATCACCTCCGAACTGCAATCCCTTGATCAGGACGTAATCATCCAGCTTTTTCGGGTGTTTAACTACAATCCGGGTGCTGGCGACGAGTTCTACTTCTGTGCTCACACCGGAGTAACGTTCCTCTCAAAAGTTTACACACCACGGGCTTGTTCTCTCTCAGGATTCAAAGTTACATCGCAAGGCACGGAAATGCAGGCTGATCTGACCGTCTCAGATGCCGATCGCTTTCTTACCCAGGCAGATCAGTTATTCCCTCATATTGTTGGCGGACGAGTTGATGTGTTGTATACGCGCCCTGATTATTTAGATGGTGGGCCACTGGGGAATTTACCGCAGAGCGATCGCGTTCTCTCTCAAGTACGGCTACGAATCATGAGTAGAGTGCTAGTACCAGGAGAATCGGCTACCTACCGGTTGGAGAATTCCATCTCAGCAGAGGGAAGATCTTTGCCAAACCGCAAAGCGCTGAGGAAATGCGATCCAACTGTGCGGTATCGAGGTGCCGAATGCGGATATACGGGCAGCAGAATGTTCACGGTGACAGGGCAGCCCACCCTGAACGCAAATCTAGATCGATGCGGGAAAGGGCTAGCTGATTGCAGACTCAGGAATAACCAATCTCGCTTTGGTGGCGTGCCTTCGTTGCGGCGGCAACAAGACTAGCCTCTTACTTCGAATGAACGAATAGTGGCTGATGCAACCAAAGAGCCCACTTCAATCACGTAACCCAGCGCGAGAGGATACGGGATGCCTACTGATGCTGTATTGACCGGACCAGAGAATACGTTAGACCGTGTATTTTCTTCATCAGGATTAGGCGCATCAGGCTTTCCGCCCATTACACCCTGGAACAACAGCAGTTCGCCCATCACCCCAGTCATCAGCGGTGACAAGCCTAGAAAACCTACCCCTGAAATCGCTAAGCCGATCAATGCTACACCAGCAATGATTTTCCCAATTTGCCCGCCGCCGCTGATGACGGGATAGATGTGCAGTTCTCCCTGCGATACCGATGCCTCACAGAAATCTATCTCGTTTAGCTCTTGCCGGACTCCGCATCGTTCCAGCACAACCTTAAAAACAACGCCCAGGTCTTCGGCTGCCCGCAGGTAAGGTTCAAGCAACGGGAAGTTGAATAAGGCCAAGCGAAATGCTTTGTGTGGTGACCCTAATTCAGCTTCAAAATCTTGCGCTAGCGTACTCAGAACGCCATGAAACTTTAGTGAAATCATGTCAGATGCCGATGCCTCCATGCAGACTTAGTTCGATTCTCCCAGATCGGGCCAGAATGAACATACAACTCAGAGACCATGCCTGGCTCTTGCAAATGCAATGCTGTTTTCTTCTCAGGATCTATCACAATCGACACATGATGAGGCGTTACCCCAACCAAGGTAGACAGCAATATATCGTTCGCCCTCAAAGTCGCTCCTTCAGGCAGTTTAACGAATCCTTCACGACTAAAGTTTTCTCGATAAGCGTCCCAGCCCTCCACGAAACAATCTCGCTGGCGCTTGGGTCTAGGATAATTCCGAATTTCTATTCCCAGCCTACCCCGAAAATAATTACGGAACAGCGTCAAGCAATCGCTACGAGGAAACTCAAAGCGCCAACCCAGATAGAAAGCCAATGAGCTAGGATTGGCCGACCCGCGACGCTCTAATGGATATGGATGTAGCCCATCTGGATCGAACAGATCCCACGACTCAAAATCAGGATGGCAATGATAAACCACATACGGGACATTCGCCGCGATCGAATTATGCACATCGTCCGGCGACAAATAACCGCTAACCTTAGGACTTGTGTGGGAATGAAAAACAGCCTTGATGAGATCTTGGTTTTCTTCAAAAAAGCTCTGAGAGTCTGGATCAATTGCAAAATGCGTTTCGCGAGCATCATCATAACCCGGATCACATTGCTTGTACTCGTGCGCTATGTTTTCCGCAACATGCAACGAATCGTCAGCCAAGATGAACCCACACACCTCATAAGGCGAGCCCTCCTGAGCCAGGGCTGAGATCTTCTGTTTAACTGAAACAGCGATTTTATTCATTAATCAATAAAACGCGAACCTCACAAGAAGACCCGCGTTGGTACCTGAAAATCGTCACTGCGCCAATCTTAACACTCGCAAAAAAGCGAATAAAAACTAGCACAATTCGGCAAAACTCTCAGAGTTGCCCTCTGTTAAGACTGAAGTAGAATAACAGCAGTTTCGTCAATAGCCCATGTCCGCACCGTCGCCTAGCCTCAGAGTAGAAATAAAAGAAGGGTTTCCACTGTCAAGCCTTGCTGACAGCCCTTTGCTAAAAATACCCCCTGTAAAAGAATGGGCCGCCACAGGGAAAATCAAAGGTGTGGTTTTTGTGTCTAGCTATGTTTCAATTAGCTTTTTTGACGAGACAGATATGGAGTTGGTAGAAAGCCAACTTTCTGAATACGTGCCCTCTAATCAACTCGAATTAGAGGCAGAGAGCAGAGAACCCCAGAGTGTCCGCATCTACTTTAAGCCAAAAGGGTTAGCAGAATAGCAACAGTTCCTTTGATCGTCCATGTCAGCCCCCCAATTAGAATTCAAGGTTTCTATCGATGTCGAAATGTCAGCGGCATTTGGTGGCTATGCGTTGGAGTTGGGCGACGAATACGTTGCAACTGGGGCGAATTCAATTGTTCCTCGGATTGAATGGCAGGTTAGATCTAATGCAATTCCACAACTAGAGAGAGACCGCCTTAAAGATTTGCTGGATTTATACCATGGCTGGATTGCGTTTCAATGGCAACCTTATGACGGCTGGCCACTGGCATTAGTGATTTGCAAAAACTATGAATTTGAAGAACTCCGAGGAGAGCCTAACCCACTTTACAATTTTAGCGCCACATTTATTGAAGAGCCGGGCGGCAGCTGCGAAGAATTGAGGGCAGAGCTAGACCCGTCATTGATGCTTGATATACTCGACGGCATTGACGACCATCTTACCCGCTTTACGAGAAATCAAGCGCCGTTCCTGATTAACAATGATGGTGTTTCGATCAACAGCTTTCATGAAGTGCTAGGACGCGGTGGCTACTTCCCCGCAACAGCAGGAACGACCGAAGGTCAAGCAGTTGGGGTTAGATCAGCCATCAAAGCGTATCGAATTACGGGTGAGCAGTCCTGGCTTGACCGCGCTATCCTTCTGGCTGAAGCCATTGAAGACTATTACTATGTTGTCCCTCCCCCACCAGCGGGCGGCAATGCTTTCGATTATTTCTACGTGCCGCACTGGTTAATCAATGCGCGTGGCAGTTTCCCGACGAAAGGCATCCAGCGGAACCCACCTATCTCCAATGGTCGGTTCGGGGAGATCTTCACCTTTACCAATGGCGTCGCCACAATTCCCGGCGGACTGCTGGCCGACGTGTACAAGGTTTACTCTACTGATGGTCTGCTGCTGTGGCCCTACGTCTATTCCCCGCTCATCCAAGGCACTGAGTACGCGGTTAATTACTGGGTTAGCAACCTGTTGCTAGAAGGAGATCGCTTTCGGATTGCGCCTGATTATATCCAGCCTGGAGGCACGCCATTAGTGCCAACGACTGAGGGTGCTGGCACGATTGTTTTAAGCTCAAATTATTCTGGCCAGGCGATTGTTGTTTATTCGGATTATTCAGGCCCGACCGTTGGGGTCAATGAAAAATTTGAGCCATCACCATTGCTGCGTCCGGTTGGGGCGGCGGAGAGCTTCGCTGCATTTGATGTGTTTCCGTGGCTATCCGAGGCTTATGATTTGCTATTTGAAGAAACCGGAAATGCTAAGTGGGCGCGAGCGCGGGATGCGACCATTGGAACTGCGATCTCAACGGCTACAGTGCCAAATATTTCGTATTTTTATAAAAAAGAACCGTTCTACGACATTCCGCTAAGGTGGCCAGGTTCCCAAGTATTTTGGATTTTCAATAACAACGAAGGGACCATTGAGCGTATTAACGGAGGTGCAAGGGATCAGTGGTTGCGCATCGTTACCAATACACCGGATCAGCCTTTCGCTTCGATGGAAGTGCAAAATTTTGCCACCATCGTCCAGCTTTATGATTACGGCACGATATCGATTGAGGTGGTTTGCTCGGTCGATGCGATTCTAGAAATTGTGCTCTCAGCGAGCACGGATGCCTTTGACCAGTCCCAGCTTTATAAGGTGTTCATGGTGGCACAAGCCAATGTACCAATCACACGCACATTTAACGCTTGGGATTTTGCACGCTATGGCTATGGCTTTGAAGTGGGTGACTACCGAGCGGGGGGTGAACAATATCTGGTGTGGCATCCGCGCCTGGCCGATAATCCTGTTTATCTTTATTCTGACAGCGACCCCGACACGATCTCAGAGTCGGAGTTGGTCGAAGTGACCGCCCCATCGACTCCAGACTCAGCACAGATATCGAGCTACCTTGCCGTTCGGCTAACACTGCGAAAGACAATCTTCGCTGGCGCTGGCTTGGTGCTGCTGCAAAACGATGGGCGCTCTCTCGGCGGTGCCACGAACCAACCGCCTCAATTGTACGTGAGGGTTCAGGGCGGGGTTGTGACCTGCTTTATTACAGATGCCGACGACGACAAATACTCACGGGATATCGGCCCATCGCCCAACTGGCAATTAATCCCGGCTGGGTGGGTGCACTATGTAGGCGGTACAGACGCTGTAAATTCTCAGCAGATTAAAGGCATTGAATTTGAGCCCGACGATGACAATCAAACCGTGACAGTGGATGTACTTTGGGCGGGTGAGGTACCACTAGAACGGATTCCGCTGCCGTTAATCATCTATAAAGGGTCATTCGTATCACGGGTGCAGGCGGCTCACACAATTGAGATTGGCGACTTCAAGCCGAATAACAATCCATTTGACGAACTTCCCTATACACCCGGCGTCTGGCCGTTCACAGTCAATACAGACAATGGACTGGTCGAAGCTTATCGCGGCTCGCCTTACGCGGCTTATCAATCGCCATCATTCTGGATTAAGCAAGGCAACAACGAAGCTGCTGATAATGTGATCCAGTTTCTTTCCGATGCACAGACGGCTTATTTCCAGCAACATCCCACTGGACGAACTGGATTGTTCGCGCCAGTCCTTAACTGGGCTTCTTGGGATACGATGGCTGTTTCCCAAGAGCAGATCAATAAATTTTCCTGGATTGGCGAAGATCCGAATACGCAGTGGATCGGCTACACGGCCAGAACAGTCGTTGAGGCTGCCTACTCCTGGTACCTCAGGCCAGGGGACGCAATCGCTCAAACCGTCGCTATGCGGGCTCTGCAATTTCTCAACAATGACTATTATTTGCGTGGCCAAGTCCGACCGTTGACAGACATTTTGCCAGCGGCTGATCCAGTCTCTCTGTATGAAGAACCCCATGCGTCAGCGCTAATTATGAAAGCGGCGATCTATGCCAATCTTGCAGGCGGCGATCCAACCGTCACTTGGCCGATCATTGTCCATACTTGGCGGCATCTCAAGTCGCAATACATTGATACGATTAGCGATCCGATGCGCGGTTCATTCACCGCTGGGCAGCCTACGTTTCAGTCAGGCGGCACAACGTATCGTGAAAATTTTGCTTTTTGGGTGTTTGAGCAGATAGAAGCGATTGTGTTGCTCTACGAATCTCGTAGCGAACTGACAATCCCGCCATGTGGACTCACCTACCTAGGCACGCCATGAACCTAGACGCATTACCTTACGCTTGGGACGCTACCATCCAACGGTTCCGCTGGACCAATGGCGCAGCGGCTGGCAAGCTCGCATCAGAGCAGGCTGTTCTTAGTGTCACCAGTCGGGTAATAACAGCAGAGTCAACCCGCCTTGAACAACTGGGCCGCGACTTTTTTGAAGGCACCTTGAACGCCCGCGAATTCCAACAGCAGTCCGGCGAAGCTCTACGCCGTATTCATGGTTCAAGCGCCATCATCGCTAAGCGTGGACCCCAAAACGTAACGAACGAAGACTGGGCGCAAATCACAGAAATCCTCAAGCGTCAGTTCTACAAAGGACGCGGTGCTGATGGTAAGCCTTACGGGCTGAAGCATCTCACCGCCGAGGTAGAGCAAGGCGAAGTTAGTGAGGCTCAGCTGGTCGCACGGCTCAGGATGTATGCCAAATCTGGCAAGCTATCCAGTGATTTGATGCAGCGACGGGCAGCGGCTGACGAAGGTAAGCTCTATGCTACTCGACACCTATCGCCCAATCATGAGCATTGTGACTCCTGCCTAAGGCACCAACAGCTAAAACCACGGCTGGCCACTGAGATTACGCCGCCTGCCACCAATTGCGAATGCCGGACTAATTGCAAATGCTATTTGTTGTTTATGACGCTGGAGGATGCTATTAAAGGTGGGCTGTCAGCGGCTTAGGATTGACATCCTATCGGCTTGCTGGGATAGGATGTCAATCCTAATTACTCTTCGTCATTTTCATCACAATCGAATTTGTACGTGTGATCGTATCCGTATTTGATGTAGTGGAGCGGCTCTTCAAATTGAACTCCTGGCTCCTCTATCATTTTTATATTTTCATGGTAAGGAAGCCCATTTACAACAACGATTCGGGGTTTTTCTTTCCATTCCCAATCTTCATAAATATCGTAAACCTCATCTGGCAAAAGACCCGAAAAGAGGCATTGACAGACGTGGTCATCTACCTGGTAGATTCTTAATCCGCATTTACGAGCAAAGCTCTCTAAACATTGACGGCCCCCGTCATAAACGGAAAAATCACCAATTAAAATGTAATCGCGAGTAAAGCTCATAGTAACTGCAGTCCTCAACTAACGGTGAATCATAGGGATATGCTTCGGTTCGCAAGCCACTCTACTGAGCCTCAAGCCTTCTGGATCAGGGAATGTTACGCCTCCCATAAATCACAAATTTGATAAGGGCTTATTTCAAATTCCTCAACCCAATCTTCCAATCGGTAGTGGTAATTCAACTTTTCAGATGGCAAGCCCTTGACGGCGCAACAAAGTGTCGTTTTATCACCATCAAATACGGATTCTTGTGTGATTTTGGCGGAATGTTTGCAATTTCCACATGCGTTTTGGTTTCTAATATTTTCCATGGCCCTTAACTATGTAGTGACTCATTTATAAATTTGCTCTAGCGCAGCAAAGGCGCATTCCATAATTTCCTGGAATGTCATCTTTTCTTTGTTGAGAGAAGCAACAGCAATCAGAAAGACACTCACGAAAACCTGAATATCCTGTGGTGTTTTGGGCGCTCTGCTAGAAATTGCAGCAATAATGCCTTTCGCTAGTTCATCTTTTTGATTTTGATTACTGTCAATGCTATTCATGATTCTAAGAAGCCTCCGGAAACTCTTCACCAACAGCTTCATCAATCGCACTCAACACCTCCTCTACCACTGGCTGACTACCAACATCATTTGCGATCGCATCCCACTCCCCATCTTCGAACGGCAATTCATCCTTGCGGCTAGAACGAGAATGCCCAGCGGGGAGAAGGTCATTGTCTGTGGTGTAGTTACGGTTCTTAGGCTTGCCGTTGCGGAGCAGATAGAGATATGCATTGACGCGACCCATCGCCCACTGGCTGCGGCTTTTTGCGGTACGGCGAGGGCTGGCAGAGTATGTACCCGCTCCACGCCGCCACACTTTTTTGAGTATTCCGACGGTAGCTTGCTTACCCTTTTCAGGATGCGCTTCATTATGAGCGGTCACTTTCTCTTCCAGCGCCGCGATCGTAGCCTCGCTCAGTTCGATGTTGCCACCGCCTGCTGATGCGCTGCCCTCAGCATTTTTACTAGAGCCCTGGATGCGTTCGTCATCTGCGGTATCCATATGAGCATTAGGGCGATCGCTTTCCGGTAATTCTGCCAGGATAGCGGCTGTTTCCGCTTCAAGTTTGGCAATTTCCGCTTTTTCTTTATCGCTTAACTGGATCAGAGATTGCCAGCCAAACAACACCCGCCCGCCATAGTCTGGGCCATCTTTAGCTGCAGTAATTAATTCACTAACCCGACGACGTGGCCCCGCCCAAATATTGCGCTGGTACGATGCAACTAGGTTGGCCCATAAGCGCTCATCGGTTTTGCCAGATTCGCTGAGGCTATTCGCCCCGGAGTGGTTAAATAATTTAGTACGAGGGTAGCCGGTCTCAGCTAGAAAGAAATTCTCAACACGCTCCAAAATCTTGTCGATTCCACCAAAGTTCCGGGCCAAATAGTCCACAGCCTCGTTGTCTTTGTCGATCGCCAGCCCCTTCAGGTTGGACATTGACATTTGCAATGCCGCAAACCGTGAAATCAATTGGTCTGCCTTACCTTCCTTCGCTAGCTGAGAGAGCCCATTTAGCATATAGACGAAAAGATTCGCATCACTCAGCATCGTCGAGACGCTCGTGAACGACTGCATATAAATCGAGAACCCGTTGAACAAACTTTGAACGACCGAATCGTTATTGCCCTGATTGCGCTGCAGTTGATAGCTGCGTAATCGTTTGCCTGGGAATCTCAATACGCGATCTCTGTGAATCGTCGAAAAACCACGACTCACCCCATCAAACTGCGGTGCATCTAGCTCAACATTTAAGTAGTAAGTCTTAGGATTCCGATAGCCAAAACTTGGATCAGGGCGCAATTCATCACGGTCAACAATACCCGCAATTTCCACTGACTTAATCCGACCCATATCGACCGGCTCATTGATAGCTTTGCCGTCTTTAATGTCCAGCAAGATATAGCCGTCGCCATACAGCCGCCCCAGACTCGCGGCTTCGTTGAAATTATCGATTAAGTTGAGGCGATCGCAATACGACCCAATATCTCGCGCTAGCTCTTCGTCATCATCGTCTGGGAAGCGCCAATCACCCCAGTTCGCGGCGGCATCATCCCAGCAATTCCAAATTCCGACTTAAGAACAGGTGTCTGTGTCCTGGAGCTAGCAATCGAGTTGTGCACAGCGTGCCCCTATCCGATAG
>NZ_QXHD01000004.1:1636140-1639058 GCF_011009555.1 Adonisia turfae CCMR0081
CTTAAACATATACCCTTTTCATCGTCGTCTAATCTGGTCAGCGCCTTGCTTGATTCCTACCGATATGTTTTACAAACAGAGGCTTCAGCACAGTCCTCAAGGTCTCTCAGAGAGTAATTGATAATCTTAGACTATGCCTGATAGCTCTCTGTTTGTATTTGCATGCTAATTTCTGACTTATTCAAAAATCAGCCGTATTAATCTTATTTTTTTGCCTATTTGTATCAACCTTAAAAAAAGAGAATGGAAATAGGTCATTTCAAATTGAATTGCAACGCATTGTTAGCTACCATTTTCGCCTTCACGCCTGCTAGCAAGCGCATTTCTTTGGGTCTCTTCATCTATAAGTGCGCGAATTCTGGAGAATAATGGGTCTGCGTCCGTGTATTTTTTCCCATAAGACAGATTAAATTCATAGTCGAAATCTGGTGGATTGGCACCTTGATTGTGTTGGATTAGAGTTTCGATTTTGTCTAAAGCCTTAACTGCCCGTGCCTCAGGAGTGGAGGCGTTTTCATACTCCTCCCAGAGCAAAAGAAATTCCTCACGAATTCGTGTGTTAAGCGGTTGCATCAGTAGTAGCAAGTCTTCTCGTTCTTGTGCCGATTTATCAATACCTGACACCTGATTCACCGCCGGAATGTCCCCGCTAATGGCCTCACCTAAATCATGGAGAATGCAAATCTTTAGGACTTTTGCAAAATCTAAATGCTGGAAATGATCTTCAAAAACCATAGCGAGTAGACAAAGACGCCACGTATGTTCAGCCGTACTTTCTTTCCGTCCATCGGATGTAATAGAGCTTCTCAGAACACTCTTGAGTTTTTCCGCTCCCTGGATAAATGCAAGGCGACGTTGAATTTCAACTGGTTCCATTTCTAATAATCCCACTGGTTTGATTTTGGTAGCTAACTCATTATTGAGGGGAAAGTTTCTACCTAATCATCCAAGGCTCCCTACCATGGAATAGTTGTAACCGCCGGATCCACAGATTTTCAATAACTTCAGCGATCTGAGTTAAACCTCAGTATCAGGGCATGCCGAAAAGTTAAGGCTTTTGGTGAGTGCTACTCCACCACCAACCGATGCCCCTGCCAATCCCATAAAGAGTACCTTCATTCAGGGGTTTGAGTTTAACCGAGCAGGAGCGACAAGATTTGCTGGCATTTCTGAATACGTTGACCGATGAAACTTTTATTCAGAATCCGGCCTTCGGCGCTCCCCACGACGATTAACTGTTAAGCAGGATAAGAAATCTTACTCGACCGTATGACCTTTTGCAGCAATCGCTTCCCGCACAGCATTTTCAGAGGCGCTGGTTTCGGCAGATACCTCCTTCGTCTCAACATTGATGTTGACCTTTGCACCGGGGTCCAGCTCGGTGATGGCTTTGGTAATCGTGTCAGCGCAACCATCACAAACGATGGAAGAAACCTTGAGTTGCATAGCCATAGGGATAGGGTGTCCTTTTCGAAACAGTGGCACCTTTAATGTAGATCGTTTGTACACAGACCAGAGTAGAAACCTGGGTACAGATTGTAACAATCCCATTGAGTGGTGCGAGTCACCTTGACGGGCTTCTCTTTACAGCAGCTAACTATACAACTTGAAACTTTTGCCAGCGGCGATCGCATGTGACCTCTGGCGGGGTTAGGCCAACGCCTCATTCAGGATTACCTAACTGATAAAAGCCATTTTTGCCAGTATCCCGAATGGCCTTAAGCGCTTCCCTGTGTATCGCCGCTGACAAGAGCACACAGCCTGGTACGTACAGCAAATTGCAGTTCTTATATTTCTTGAGCCATTGAGCAATACTGGCTCGATCACTAACACCCTTAGGCGGCATCTTGGCTTTAGCCGTCAGCCCAGCAACCCCCTTCTCCAATAAGCCAGGGAAAGCCATACCCCTTTCAACTGACTCCTTCAGCACTGACTCCAAAGCAGCATGAGAGTCCCACAACTTCCCATCATGGATAACCCAGCTATGAAAGGTATACAGATTGTCGTAGCTACCCATAATGCTATCCCATGCGAACGCCTGCCCAGCCATTGCCTTAGCATCATCACCTAAGCACTGAGCACCCCGATAAGCACGGTACAGGCAGTCATAGCCCATATACTCGCTGACGTGGATAAACTCATCGTCCAAGTTTGAGATCGCGACTGGCTTGGTGTGATTTGTCCGTGGTGCAGTCTTTCCAAACCCTTTGGCCATCTTTTAGCCCTCATCTACTAACGCATTATTCAAAATCGCTACGACCTGAACCAGCAGCTCATGATCTAGGCGCTCAAACAGTTTCCCGGCTACCTCTTCAGCACCAACCCCCTCAGTCCAGGAAACCGTAATTCGCTTTGTCCCACTCAGGCGCTCTCTTACGAACTCAGTGGCCTTCCGCTTATACTGTGGCCGCTCAAGCAGGTTCATAGGGGCTGGATTCTCCTCAACCCATTTCTCTAACTCAGCCCCGATCTTGTCTGCCTGCTCTTTAACCTCTAACTGCTTGGGTGTTGGCTTATGCTGGTTTACCCTAGGGCCTAACTTCACCGCCTCATTCTGACCCAGCAAATCAGAGTGATACAACTCCCTGGCAATCTGGGGGGCACGAGCGATCGCACGGGCACGCTTTTGGCGCTTCTCCTCTGCTTCGTTAAGTGGTTTCGGGACATCATGTCCCGAAACCAAATCCTTTTCTGTGTACTGGTTTCCGTTGAAATTCCCCTCTCTAGCATCTTCAGGTGTTAGAGCTTCAATAACCTCTCTGCGCATGTTCTCGAACTCTTCCATCTTTTGCCTGAGTTGATGGCGGAATGGAGCTTTGATTGCGTGTGCAAGCACTTCTTTGGAGACGCCTGCGCCATTCGGGTATGGATTCGTTAGGTATTCTTCTAATGTCGATGCCGACTCTCGCCAAGTTCCC
>NZ_QXHD01000004.1:1639068-1649928 GCF_011009555.1 Adonisia turfae CCMR0081
GGTGTATGCCACCAGGGTGGAGTTTTGAGCCCTGGCGATTTGCTTCATCTGCTCAATGGACGGCGGTGTGATCGGCCCGGCCTGGTTGGGATTTACCTTGCCCCTGGCAATTAGCTCCACAAAGGCTCGGGCGCGACCCCGCTCAGAAATTTCCAGGGCCGGCTCTAGTTTGTTTTGGGTCACCAAAACTTCTTCTAAATTGCGATAGGCCGCCACCTGGGTTTCAAAAATTGCCACCTTAAAGGCATCATGGGTGCCCAGACCGGCCCGCAGAGATTCCCAAATCGTGATGGCATTGCGCAGCACGTCTTCTGCCTCTGGCAACCGGTTGAGATATAGCAACGCATTTCCCATATTGGTCAGGGCAATGCCTTCACCCAACCGTGCCCCCAGCCCTTGGGCAATGGCCAAACTCTGTTGCGCATAGTCATAGGATTGATCATAGCCTTGCTGATAGGCATAGGTCGTACTCAACCCCAACAACATTTGAGCTGTCTCCAGGTGATTGTTCAAATCATCGGCCAGGGCCAGACCCTGCTCATAGGCAGCAATCGAACCGGCAAAATCTCCTTGAATCGCATAGGTATGGCCGAGGTTGCCATAGGCCTGCATTTCACCATAGGTATCCTTGATGCCGCGAGAAATATCCAGACTGGTCTGTTGATAGTCAGCAGCACGGTCATACTCTTTTTCGGCAAAGTAAGCGTTGCCTAAATTACGGTAGGTCAATGCTTTCCACTGGGGGGCTGTTTCGATGGGCATCTTGTCCAGGCTGCGCTGGTAGTAGTCAATGGCAGTGGCATAGTCACCAAGGGCTCCATAGACGGCACCAATTCCCCCCAAGGCAATGCCTTGCTGAGTTGCATCATCCAACTTGATGGCTTTTTCTAGCTGTTGTTCATGAAAATCCAGGGCGGTTAAATAGTCCCCCACCACAAAATGGGAAATGGCTAAATTGTTGAGGGAATAGACAACCCAGGCGGAATTATCTAACTCAACCGCTTTGGCCAGGTTTTGCCCATGGCAGTTGATCAGCCCTTCGTAAACCGTCTGGGTACGGGCTGTAGTCATGGCAATCTCTTGCGCCTGGGCCTGACAGCTTTCTAATCCTTGGGGAGGACCCACAACAGTATTTGTATTGAGATGAGTGCCCTCTGGCGTATTGTTGTCTGGTCGTCTGGCAAGGGTTTCCGACCCAGGCACCCCAGGGTCGGGGGATGTACCCGGTTGACCGGGGGCAGAGGGCTCAGGTCCGCCTGGATCGGCGGGCACATCGGTAAGCTCTGGATTTGGCAGAATAATTGGAAAAATATCGGTTGTCGTGCCTGGGTCACCGGGGAGACTGGGAAGTGGATCATTGCCCCCCGGCGTAAATTGCAACCCTAGGTTGGGCAAAAAGCCAGGATTAATGGTGCCGGACGTGGGTACCCTGTTCTCAGGTAAAATCGACAAATTTCCAACAATCAACAAGGAAGCTTCTGGCAGAACGGCTCCTAAAATAGTCAACTCTTCCAAAAGAGGCGATTGGGCCAGCGGCATGCCCAGCACAAAGGTTTGTTCTTCAGGTGCTAAGGCGGGTAGTGGGGGGGCTTGAGCCACTCCTAAGGTGGGATCAAGGGGAAGGTCGATGGTTGGAGGAATATCTGTTAAAGCGACAGAAACTGGCACTGCGGCTGACTGAGAGACGCCATCACTGGCACGCAGGGTAAAGGCCGTAATTTGTCCGGTGGCATCAGTAGGGGGAATAAATTCTAAGGTATCGGTGAGTGAGATCGCATCCCCTGGTTGCACTGCCATCCCGTTCAACAACAATGTCCCCGCTGCAATCGACGCTATTTCGAAAGTGATATTGTCGCTGTTGCTGTCGGTCACCGCTGGGTTGATGTCAGCTAGCGTGAATGTTAATGCTTGATTAGTAGGCGTATCCGGCAACTGAATATCAGCACTCAGGGTGGGTGGAGCATTCACCGACGTGACCGTTACCCCTGTGGCTGGATCAATATTGGTATCGTTACCCCCATTGGGTAAAACCGGGGAAGAGACTCCACTGAGAACACCATCGGCAACAATATTGCCCGCAGTGCCATTTTCAGAGGCATCTCCCACGGTAAAGGACACATTGTCAGGGCCGCCATCGTGTTGAATTTGCACGGTACCGTTCCCCGTTAGCCCCGTGGTTTGAATTGTCGTGCCAGGGGTGACTTCGCCTGTTCCTTGCACCGTACCGTTGGCCGTCAGCGTCACATCCCCACCAGCCCCAACACTCGTCCCGGTACTACTGGCATTAATGGCTTCAAAGGAGATGTCACCCTCAGACGTTACATTGACATCTCCACCGTCTGCAAAGGCAGCTGTAGTATCGATATTGGCCAATTGCACCTCAGCCCCGGTGACATTAGCAGTCCCTCCATTGGTGATCAATTGAGTCCCGACGATGGCGGTGACGCCACCGGTACCGTCACCATTGACATCTGCCGTCACAATCAGGTCTCCACCATTGGTGTCAATAGTGCCTACTTGGACCACTTCGCCAGAAATGTTGGCATCTCCACCAAAATTTTGCAGCTGAGCCCCCGGATTGGTAACCACTGAGCCGGTGCCATCACCATCAGTGTCAGCTCCAAGGGTAAGGCTACCGTCAGCGGTGACATTGCTATTGATATTGATGTTGTCTCCAGCCTGAAAATTTAAGTCACTGTCAGTGACAATGTTGCCGTTAATGTTGATGTCATTATTTGCGATCGCACTTAACCCCACATTAGTGTTGACATCAGTACTAAACGTGATGTTGTTACTCGCCTGGAGCTCAATATTGGCATTGGCATTGTCTAAAGCAGCAACATCGATCCGGGTGGTATTACCTGCCCCCAAGTCAGGGTCGCTAACGTCATCCACATCCCCCAGATTATTGGTGTCACTTCCAGCCGCCACCACTTCGATATTGGTGGGGTCCAGCAAGAGTGTTCCTGTAGCGCCGTTGGGTGCTGAGGCGTCTACCTGTCCCACAAATACCAGCGAATTACGGCCAGAAATCTCAACAAAACCGCCATCACCTGTGGCACTGGTAACCCTGGCCTCACCTGAGAAATGAGTATGGTCATCGGCCCACACAATAATTTCACCAGCATCACCGATACCATCAGCCTGGAGTTGAGAACTGCCATCAACAAGGGTACGAGATGCATTGGGTACATTACCCTGCCCCTGGAATCCACCTCCAACCCGCACATTTCCTCCAACACTACCGGAGGCATCGACATCAGCACCCAGAAGAGACACACGCTCACCCAGCAGCGCAATGTGTCCACCCTGGTCACCGGCAGTGCTCACTTGCCCTGACACTACAGTACTTCCCGAAAGCAAGGGCACTGTGCTAGATGTCGTTTGAATCTTGACCGTACCGTCGGTATCTGTCACTAATGCCAAATCGGCTGCTCCCAAAGAACCACCGGTCAATAATTCTGGCAAACTCAGTGGGTCTAAAGATTGTGAAGCATCTGCCGTGGGCAAAGCAGAAACCTCTAAACCCAGCAATGTATCTGCTTGATTAATGCGGACCAGCTTTTCTCCCGGCACAGCCAGCAAAGTAAGGGTGCCATCGGCTGCCGACAATTCTCCTCCATTGACCACCGTCCCCCCCATGAGCGTTATGTTTTGCCCGGGTGTAACCGATAACGTGCCCAAATTCACAACGCTGCCCGGTTGCTCAGCACTAAACCCAAACTGGTTGGGCGCACCCACCAGCAGCGGATAATCCCCGGTAGACAGCACATCCAGCCACTCATCCCCAAACCCAAGGCGATCTGCTGTGGTGGCCGTAAAATCACCATTGAGATTCAGCTCTGCATTAGCTCCAAAAACAATCCCTGCCGGATTAATCAAATAGAGGTTCGCATCGCTACCACTGATCTGTAGTACACCATCAATCAAGGAGACATTACCACCGCTCACATTGCCCAGGATATTTTGAATCTCTGGATTAGCAATAAAGTTGGCGATCTGGCCTTCCGTGAGGCCAAATTCTTGAAAACTATGGAATAGGTTGGCACCATCGCCAGACACCTGACCACCGGTAATGTCGATCTGGGTGGCACCAGGATTGACAACAGTGCCCACATCGGCAGAACCAGGCGTAATTGCCTGAGCTAGCAGTGTGTCTGTCCTTACCCCATTGCTAAATACGGGGGATGTGGAAGACGTTTCTGCATTGCTCAGTTTGACATCAGATAGGGCAGACTGTCCCAATTCGAACAGAAGTGGGGGGTGCGGAATGTTACCTGGCAGTAGAACAACTGGCAACATGGGAGAAATCTCCAGTTATGAAGAGAGTCTTAGGGGAAGCTATTGATCAAATCCGAAAGTAGATATTGGAGAGACGTTGCATGCAATGCCTGTATATCTAAGCATGGAATCTGATGAATTTTGTTTCCTTGAAAGAGTTGTTAGGGTGTGAGTGATGGGTAAAGTCTCAGTGGGAATAAATGAGTAGATAAACAGAGAGAAAGCAGCGGGTCTTTCTCTACAGAGATGTGGATAAGTCTAGTTCTGTATCCGTATGGGGGCAATCGGCAGCTAAACAACAATCGATCGGAGTCGCCTCCATCAGATGATCGAGCTGTACCATAGGATGGGTTAATAAACTCTGCCACTGCGCCGTCCAGGTGTCTGTTTCAGGAAATGTCAAACGCCAGGTGAGTAGAGCATCAACCGTGTCATACCAGAGACCATTGGCCGCCAACAGTGATGGCTTTTCGTTATTTGATGTAGCAGCTAGGGCCGTTTGTAGTTCGTCACCAGGGGCACGACGCACAATCATACCATCCGAGGTTCTCGTCCCCCGCTGTGGAACTTGCACCGTACTAAACTGCTCACATTCCAGGCTCACCTGCCAGCGATAGGGACGATTGACTTCCAGAGCTGGTGCCGTATCTGGCAGTGTGTAGAGACTAATTCCTGGCCCTGCAATCTGTTCAAATGTGGCCTGATGAAGAATCTCTCCTGAACTCTCGTCTTTAAGTTCAAACGTTAAATGGGTGGCGGGGGCATTTACGTAAATGCCAAAGGTGGGACGCGCCGCTAACGTTTCTCCCCAGTTAGTCTGGGTGGGTTGTACCGCAGTCAGATCCCCACAGAGTCCAGCCCGGCTCAAGGCATTCCGCGTGTGTGACGGTGCACCACGGTTGGGAGGATTATAATTAACAGCGGTAAGCTCAGGCTGAAGCGCAGACTGACCCATGGCTGGAGTAAACAGACTCAGTGCCGCCACAGGCGCAGCAAACAAACTGATTAAACGAGTTGAATACTGTTGTTTGGCCATGGGTAGATTCTCTCTCTGTATACGTTTTAACTACGATGGTTTGGGTGCTTTTCCGGAGTTGTTTAAAGTATCGTTGTTATGGCTTGCTGTTTTGGACCCATGGGCTAGGGCGATCGCACCCACATTTGTCCCCACTAACCCTAGGGCCGCTGGCACTAACGGCACCCACAGCCCCATGGCAAACAGGCCCCAGCTCGTGCCATAGAGCACAATTACGGCCCCGCCCAGACTGAGTAACCAAACTGGCCAGACTCGCGGTTTAACGGTTAGCCCTATGCCTGCAAGCGTCCACACCGTGATCCACAGTCCGTCACTCCATGCGGGCAACGTTTGCAACACCGATAAGTCATCCAGTGCTGCCGCTGTCACATAGTTAAAGATCTGGGCATGAATATCGATGCCGGGTAGAGTTTCTTGGGGCCATTTTCCTGCTCCAATCGGGGTCAGAAAATACTCCGTCGGATTGGACGTCGGCGCACTCATACCGAGTAATACAGCACGAGTCTCTAAACTTTCTAACGAAATCTCATCCGAGAGTACTTCCGTCAGGGTTATCCGCTGGGCAATATCAGAATTAGGTGAGTACTTTAACAGCGTTTGAAAACCACGACTATCAATGCCTTGATAGCCACCGCTACGATCTTCTAGGGGCGTAAAAATAGCCGCACCCAGCTGTAGCCGATCACGATCCAGATTTTCCGGCTGAATCCCCAAAGCATCTAAATAATGTAACGCTGTGAGCATGGCCAAAGACATCCGACTCGTGCAGAGGCTGGTGGTATCTGGCTGGGCAAACAGCAGCTGCCGCCTCAAAATACCATCCGGATCAGGCACCACATTCCCAAAGCCTACTCGGTTTTCCGGCATACTAGATGGGGGGCCTATGCCAGATTTATTGGCGTCACCGGCCTGGCCAAAACTACAAACAGCCACCAGATTATCCTGTTGCTGAAAATGCTGTCCTAAGGGCCCTGATTCCGGGGTTACCCGGTTACGAGCAATATCAAAACCGATAACGTGTGGTTGATACGGCAGCAACCGATCAATCACCTGCGCCAACACATCATCGGGAATGGGGTACCCATAGGTATTGACATCAGCTTCTGTAACCTCGACAACAAGCAATCGCGAGTCATCAATGGTTTGGGTCGGCTGCTGTCGCATGAACCGATCGTAGGCCAGCAGCTCTGCCCGTTGTAACCCACCTGTCCAACGCAGTAGGCCAACGGCAGCGGTGACTACGGCGCTGATGGTCAACAGAGTTTTAATCGGCAAACCACCTACTTTAGGGATAGTCCTAAACCTATGGGGCTCAACAGGCGCAACATCTGCCTTGGCCAGCTGCGACCAGCGTTTGGGCAGAGTTGGATTGACCTGAAAGATAATTGGTAACCAGCTAGCACAGGGAAACCGATCTTCCAGCCCCTGGAGTCTTTCCCTTGCCTGACGAGCCGCCAGGTAAAGGGATTCACCCGCCACAAAAGCATCTAAAAAGTATTTCAAAAATGTTTGAGCAACCCGATCAGGTACAGGTTCACGCATCAGAATCATTTGTGGCAAACCGAGGGGGACCAGGGCTGACGCCAGACCTAACCCATCGCAAGCGTTAAAAATCGCTAGCTGTAGTCCCTGTTTAATCGCCTGGCGTAACCCATACTTCAGCTCATCTAATGTGAGACTTTCTTGAGGGTTAATATAAATCGTGCCTGCCCCCGACTCAGTGCGACCATGACCGGCAAAAAAAAGTAAGTCCCAGGGTTGTTCCCACAGCTGATCGGTAATCTGTTGTCGCTGGGGTTCCACCAAAAAAGTCACCTCCGCCCCAGGAATCGTCTCCAATAGCTGACGATCTGCGTCTACATCAATGCCACTACTATCACCGAGAATGGCTAAAATTTTAACGATCCCCTGTGGGGTTGCACGGTCTTCGCATCGTTTAATCGTGGGCGTGCCCAGGGCCATCTCCACCTTCGGATAGCGATCCACTAAATCCCACAAGTGCCAGGGTAGATGGTGCAAATGGCCATTGGTTGTACGCATTACCATCCGCACCGTATCCGTTGGGCTCAGCTCTTCTCGCAGCGGTTGATCAATCGAGGCAAACGTGGATGATTGTAACCAGGTTTTAAACTGCTGATCCAGATGTTTAGCCTCCTGCTGACAGGCATCAACCGTATGCAGAGACCCCACATAGGTGATTTCTACTGGCTGGATGCGCGAGGGTGTATCTAGGAGACGATAGCTATCTTGCCACTTTTGCAGCTGTTGCAACAGCTGGGGATTGGCAGGCAGAGAGCCAATGGCTTCGATATCTGGCCGAGCACCCTCTTCGCCAATCTCTAGAAGCACGTGAAATCCAGTGGTGGCAATATCACCCTCAAGTTTTAGAGTTACCAGTTTTTCGGTCATGGGTCTGGGAGAGGGATGGGCAGGATTCTAGCGAAGGGAACACAGGAGAGGGGGAGTTTTGGGTTCTTAGTTCTTAGCTGTTTGGTAGGTACTCCCAATTAGCTATCAGATATCCAGGCCCCCTTCCGTTTCCAAGACGTTAAACGGTTGGTTCATATCTTATAAAGGATTGAGCTAGCCTACTTAATTTTGAGCTAATAACTATTTGGTAGGTGCGATCTAAGTAAACAGCTCGAATTCAAAATTCAAAATGCTCAGCAAGCTTAGAAGAGCAAAGCTCTACAAAACTCAAGACTTTCTAAATAATAAAGGTTTCAGCAAAGCTGGCGTTTTGCAATGCGACTCTAAGGCTAAATTGTTCGCCGGGGCTGCCGGTAAATTTGAGCTGAATTGCTTCCGTGGCCCTGGCTTCGGCCTGCATCACGTCTTGGTTGTCGGCATCTAGAACACTAAGTTGTAGCTGGGGAGGCAGGTAAGTTTGTTCTTGCGTACAGTAAACCTGCACCTGAATCTCTGTTGAAGATTCGGATAAGGGCAAAAGACCCAGGGCAAGGGTGACATCTTGGTCATTGAGACTAATGCGTTTGCAACGGCTAATTATGCCTTCTCCCAAACCTGTTGTTTGGTTTCTGAAGGCTAGGCTGGCTGGGTTAACAAAGCTGTCTAATGCTTGCCAACTGTCATCGGCCAGGTTTTGTAACCACTGGCTGAGCTGGGTAATTTGTTCGCTGGCCTGTTGGGTCGCTTGCTGCATTCTCTGTTGAGCCATAGACGGTGTGAGCAACTGCGAGAGAGCTTCCATGGGCTGCAGCTGCGCTAGGGGAACTGGCTCAGTGGCTTCGCTAACAAATCCAAGCAGGGTGGCCAAGCGTAAATTGTTGTCGAGTTGTACAGCGACATAGCCAATGCGATCGCAACTGACCTCAGGGGCAATGGTCAATTCAGTTTCACCCGGTAGCACCGGGCAACATTCCAGCTGCCCTTGGTCGGCCACCGCTAACCCCGCTGTTCCCAATAACATTTGCTGCACCGGGTTAAGACCATCGCTAGCGTCTAGATCGGGCTCGAACCCCAGACATTCCAAGTAAAAACGAGTGGCATAAATAGCCAGCGTATTGAGATAAACCTGCTTGCCTTTCTGCGGATTTGACTGATTTTTGCGGAATTGTTCGGCCTGGTGATGAGGTTCTAAGGAGAGGGGGACTGTAAAGTCCGAAGGAGGAGGGGAGGTGTTCATGGCGTGTGTCTCACAAGTGGGCAAGCGTTTAAGCGAGTTGTTGAAATAAGTCTGGTAGATTGGGTCTAAAGCAGCTCCCGGAATTGATCCGAAAACTTGTCACAGCAGCGCTGAAAGAAACTGCTAAGGGTGGGGATTTTGATATCAAACTGGGTCGAAATCTCTTCCCAGCTTTGGTCAGCGAACCGAGCTAGGGCAATGGCTTGAAAGCTAGCATCCGGTCGCTTACGAATGTGTGTGGATTTGAATACGTCATCGCGGTCGGTCGCGATATAGTCCTGGACATCCTTCGCCAGGGTGGATGTCGGTTCTGGCTGAGAGAGCCGCTCCAGGTCGTTCAGGTTAGGCAATTCCTGGGTGTTGCGATCGCTAAATTGCCGTCGGCATTCGATCACCATGCGGTCTAGCCGAAAATTCACCCAGTTCATAAACTTTTGCGCCTGACCCCGCTCTGGGTCGTAGGTGTCAATTTTTTGACACACATACACCAGGGTGCGGTTGACGGCTTCTTCATAGAGCAAGTCATAGAAAGAAGGCGAAAACTTGGCCCGGTGGGGATGGGCCAGCCTACCACTGGCCCGAATAGCCTCCACTAGCTGGAGGAGGGCATGCTGCCGTAGAGGGCTAGGATTGGGCTGGCCTTGGGCTTCTAGGGCCAGACCTTTGAGTAAGGGGTCAGTTAGGGCATCTTTAGTCGCCTGGGCCCGCAATTGATAGCCCCAGTTGGGGTCAGTGTCTAGAAGGCTCTGGTCGAGGCAATCCTGTAAAGCCTGGGTGAGCTGTTGGTGAATGCGATCGCAAATTTCCTTATAGATACCGGTCAGGGGCTGACCTCGGGGGGGGCGTCCTATTTTTCGCGATCGCATCATCGTTTCAACCAAATCAGAGAATGCGCGTTCAGCCTCCCCTGGCGCTTGCCCCTGGAGAACCAGGATAAGTTGCTTAAAATGCGATTCCATAGACGATTTTGGTGAAATGTAATTCGAGGGTTCATAGATAACCTCCTCAAAATTATCGACTCGTTTCTCCATAACTCGTTCAATTCGATCATTTTTTATGCAAAATGCAATATTTTTCGATGATCGCCACCCTTACCCATCGAAAAATATTTTCTGAAATCCATCAAAGCCTTGCATAGCAAAGAGAATAGCGATCAAGAAAAAACTAATTTCAAAAAAACTAATTTTTTTGCATAAAACCCATTGCAACGCCACGAGTGACTACTGAACGGAAAGAAAACAGCACCAAAACAAACCTGTCAACTTCTTTCCAAAATCTTGTAAGTCTTCACCATTCAGGAGAACCCTTCCATGGCTTTAATTAACGGCACCCCTTTTAATGACAATTTAGTGGGCACCAATGTAAACGACATCATCAACGGTCTCGCAGGCAACGACAGAATTCGTGGTCTCGCAGGTAACGACATTATCTTTGGTGGCTTAGGCAATGACTGGATCGACGGTGGCCTAGGCCTTGACCGTATGGACGGCGGTGCTGGCATTGACACCCTAGATGTGCGCTTCTGGAACGGAGCCTATGTATTCAATATGAACACAGGGGTGACCAACTACGCTGGAGAAACCGCCACCAACTTTGAAAATGTCTACACAGGTGCAGGTAACGACACCATCACCGGTACTGCTGGCAACAACGTTATCAGCACTGGCGCAGGCAACGACCGTGTATTTGCAGGTGCAGGCAATGACACGATTTACGGTGGCCCTGGCAACGATGTGCTCCGGGGTGGGCACGGCAATGACCGCATCTTCGGACAAGCGGGTAATGACTGGATTGACGGTGGTTTTGGTGTTGACCGCATGGACGGCGGTGCTGGCATTGACAGCTTAGATGTGCGCTTCTGGAACGGGGCCTATGTGCTTAACATGAACACAGGGGT
>NZ_QXHD01000004.1:1649938-1731458 GCF_011009555.1 Adonisia turfae CCMR0081
GTGACCCTCAAGTGGCAGTCTGGAAATCACTCTAAGAAAGAAGGGAAAGAGTCTTCCCAGGCTGAATCTGATATCAATAACAATTGAGGCGATCGCCGTGTCTGGCTTACATAAATCAGAAGATTTAGGCAATCAAACATTGCAGCCGTCTTCTAGTGCTTTGCAAACCCCACAGTTGCTGACTAGCAAATCGGCTGACAATGTGGTCAATAGTGGTGAAACAGACTGCGACTGTGCTTGTCCTAACGCGCCTTTTACCATTACCACAACAAACCTATTAGACACTACATTCTCTACCTGGCCAGAAACCTATACGGTGTCTCTACGCCAGGGGTATCAACTGGCGTTTAGTCCCTTTGCTCCTGCTGGTCCCAGTGTGTTGAATCCAGCCGCATGGCAGCGATACCAAACCTTTCACCAACAGGCCCAGCCATTAAAAGAGACAATCGATCATGAACTGGTACAACAAAATTTATTGATTCCCACCGGGCATCAGCCTCAGATTCAACCCACTGCCCCCGATCAGCTGACGGCCTGGTTACATGTTACTAATGCCTGTAATTTGGATTGTCCCTATTGCTATGTGCGTAAATCGTCTGCCCATATGAGCTTAGAAACGGGCTTAGAAACTGTAGACAATCTTTTTACCGCTGCTTGTCGTCAGGGATTTTCTCGAATTAAGCTGAAATACGCTGGAGGAGAAGCCACACTTCACTTTTCCCTGGTTCAAACACTACATGAACGGGCCATGGCATTAGCCCAAAAAACGGGATTGGAGTTAAGAGAAGTGGTACTCAGCAACGGAGTTACCCTGACTTCTACCATGTTGAACTGGTTTGAATCGACGCAAGTACGTTTAATGGTCTCCTTAGATGGTTTGGGTGCCGTCCACGATCGGCAACGTCCACGCAAAGGAGGAGGGGCGAGCTTTGAACAGGTAATGCACACGTTAGAAAATTTAGTGCAGCCGCGTCAAATTGATCTACACCTGAGTGTCACAGTTACGGGGGCCAGTGCGCCCTATCTAGCGGATTTAGTACAGTGGATACTTGACCACAACTGGCCCTTTAGTCTGAACTTTTATCGCCAAACTCCGTTGAGTGCTGATCGTCAAGACTTTGAACTAGAACAGCAGACTATTATTGAGGGCATGCAAGCTGCCTATCGTGTAATTGAGCAGACCATTGACCAGGCAACGGTGCAGAATTTACCGTCGCGCCCCCTGGTCAATGGCCTATTGGATAAGGTGCAATCCCAGGCCCATACCCACACCTGTGGTGTGGGGCAAACCTACGCGGTGGTCACTCACACTGGGCAAGTGGCCCAATGTCAAATGCACCTGGATCAGCCGATTAGCGATCATCTCGATGCTCATCAGCTTTTGCCTACATTGGCCCATGGTCCGATTCAAAACCTATCGGTACAGGAAAAGCCAGAGTGCCAGACCTGTACCTATCGCTACCGCTGTACGGGGGGTTGCCCGGTGGAAACCTTTCGCGTTACTGGCCGTTGGGATGTAAAAAGTCCTAACTGTACTATTTACCAAACCCTTTATCCAGAACTGTTACGATTGGAAGGATTACGTTTACTTAAATGCCACGGTTATTAAATTGGGTATTGCCGACATTCTTGGACGTAGTTTATAGCGATTTTCAATCGTATTGAATACATCCTTTTCCCCACAATTCGCGCTTCACCACTCACTGTCATAACCAGAATTCTTAGCGTTGACACGCACTAATCCTGATAAAACATTTCTAAACTCTCTTGATTGCCCACATATCGCCAGTGCCAGGGCTCATAGGCAACATTTTGATTGTTGTCTTTAGTAAACGACATTTCAAAGCCGTAGTAGGCTGCATTCTCTTTTAGCCAGCGAAAGGCTGGAGTCTCTTCAAAAGAGACGTTGAGTTCAGTGGCAGGTTGTGAGAGGTCAACAAAATCAACTGCGTAGCCTGTGTGATGTTCGCTATATCCAGGAGGGGCGCTGACCTCTGCACGGGTTTGAGTCGTTTGGCCCCGTTCTGCCTTCAGGTCAAAAAACAAGTATTGCTGATCTTCTAAGGAACGAAACCCAGAGATAACACCCAAACGTACACCCACCGCTTTAGCATCGGTGATCATTGTTTCCACCTTTTGAGCGGCTTCAGGTTTGAGCCGCACCATGGCATTAGTCGACAATGGGGTCAGACTAGTGGCATCGGCAATATCGTAAGGACGATGGCCCAAAAGACTATTGGGGCTACCCGGTTCATTGCTGTCTGGAGTGGCTGCTGGTGTGTTGGCAGTGACATCCGGGGTCTCTGCAGCAACGGCAGAGCTGGTTGTGGTAGCGGGCGGTGCTTCAATGTCAGGTGCATCTGTCAGTGATGTACTGGGCCTTAGCCACCAGAACCCGGCACTGCCCAACCCT
The DNA here is from genome assembly GCF_011009555.1 of Adonisia turfae CCMR0081. Taxonomy (GTDB): domain Bacteria; phylum Cyanobacteriota; class Cyanobacteriia; order Phormidesmidales; family Phormidesmidaceae; genus Leptothoe; species Leptothoe turfae. Next base: position 1,652,352 of record NZ_QXHD01000004.1, read on the forward strand.
AAGACTGCCATCGTCAGGAAAATCCACGGTGTGATGTTTGCAGGAGAATTAGCTAACGCTGGCTCAGCGCTTGCCATCAAGGTTTCACGCCTAGCTTCAGGGATATCGTCAGTAAAATTTGCCATGGATTTGCCAGGGTCTGTGAATGGGTCACTCATACGTTCTGCGGCTAGTGTATGGCATCAATGTTTTTTTGAGGCAAGTTAACAAAAAAAATCCTATAAAAACCAAGAAAAAGTCTAAAACCTCTATCAATTGGGCCAACTTCCGTGGCAAACTTTCATCAACGAATGCTATCCATCAGGGAGCAACATGCTTAAGGCCTGTGATCACAGGCATTGGGCGTCTCATTGTGGGCGTTGCTGATCCTAAGTATGGCTCCATCTGTAAAGTCTTGGCTAATTGCCCGTCTTGCAGATTGATTCATCCTCTGAATCAGCAGCGGCTTATTGTTCACAAGTTATGGACTTGTTGAGGAACCCCCATGGCCTTTGAATATCCTGACAATTTGCAATATACCGATACTCATGAGTATCTAAAGATTGACGGTGACATCGTTACCATTGGCATCACAGAATTTGCCATTGACCAGTTGGGTGATGTTGTGTTTCTGGAACTGCCTGATTTGGGTGATAACGTAGAAGTTGGTGAGAAGTTTGGCACGATTGAGTCTGTCAAAGCGGTAGAAGATCTAAAGTCTCCTGTGAATGGTGAGGTTCTTGAGCGCAATGATCAGCTGCTAGATGCCCCGGAGCAAATTGGTGATGACCCCTATGGTGATGGCTGGCTGATTCGGGTCAAAGCTGATGATTTGGATGATATTGATGACGATACGATGACGGCTGAGGAATATACCGAACAGGTCGAGGGTCTGTAGGGGGACATTCAACGCCCTTACAGAGGTGCCATATTTGAAAAGCAGGCTTTGAATTGCAGGTGAAATCCCCAATGAAATAGGTAAGAATAAGTACTTGTAGCCATCAGCTTATGTCTGATGGTTTTTGCTTGTTGGTTCAGCTGGTGTTCAGCTTGCTGGTGTCAGTCCATAAAACTGCTTTATCTGGAGCTATTGATGTCCTACGAACAGTCTGAGTCGATGTCTGCAACCATTTCAAATACCTGGGCTAATGAGTTAGCTGTACCCAATGATTTTCCTCAACGGCACATCGGTCTGACTAAGACAGACATCGCTCAGATGCTATCGGTGCTGGGGTATGACAGTCTAGAAGCACTGATTGATACAGCGGTGCCTGGTGAGATTCGATTAGCCAGTGCCTTGTCTGTGGGAGAGGGGATGAGTGAGCATGGGGCGTTACAGAGTATTCGTGCGATCGCAACCCAAAATCAGGTCCTTACCAGTTACATTGGCCTCGGTTACTACAACTGCATCACCCCGCCCGTCATCCAGCGCAATATTTTAGAAAACCCCGGCTGGTACACCCAGTACACCCCTTACCAGCCCGAGATTTCCCAGGGTCGTTTAGAAGCGCTACTGAACTACCAGACCATGGTCAGCGACTTGACGGGGCTGGAAATTGCCAACTCATCGCTGCTGGACGAAGGCACGGCTGCTGCTGAAGCCATGGCCCTGAGTCTAGGCGTGTGCAAAAACAAAGCCGCCAAGGCCGCCAAGACATTCTGGGTATCAGCCAGCTGTCATCCCCAAACGATTGAAGTGATTCAAACCCGTGCGCTGCCCTTGGGAATTAACGTGGTGGTCAGCGAGGCTCCCGATTTTAGTCAACCTTTGTTTGGTCTGCTGTTGCAGTATCCCGCCAGTACTGGGGCGATCACCGACTATACCGATGTGATTGCCACTGCCCACGAAGCGGGGGCGCTGGTGACCGTTGCCGCCGATCTACTGAGCCTGACTCTGCTAAAGGCTCCGGGCGAGATGGGGGCAGATATTGCTGTGGGCAATACCCAGCGCTTGGGTGTGCCATTGGGCTATGGCGGTCCCCATGCTGCCTACTTTGCCACTAAGACGGCCTATGCCCGTAAGCTGCCCGGTCGTCTGGTGGGTGTTTCCAAAGACAGTAAGGGCAGACCGGCTCTGCGCTTAACCTTGCAGACGCGTGAGCAGCACATTCGTCGGGACTCGGCGACCAGCAATATTTGTACGGCCCAGGTGCTGCTGGCGGTCATGGCCAGCATGTATGCGGTGTACCACGGTCCAGTTGGACTCAAGGCCATTGCCACCCGAGTACATCGGTTGACGGTGGTTCTGGCGGCAGGGCTGAGTAAGCTAGGGTTTGAGCTGCCGCAAGCGCCATTCTTTGACACGTTGGCGGTGGATGCGGGTGAGCAGGCTGGGGAGATTTGCGATCGCGCCCTCACCCAAGGTATTAATCTCCGCCGCATTGATGCCACCACCATTGGTATTTCCCTGGATGAAACCACCACCCCTGAGGCTGTTATCCATCTCCTTAAGGTATTTGCAGGCCAGCTGCCGATGCCAGCCATAGAACTGCTTAAGTCTGAGCCCACTATCCCCACAGAGCTGGCCCGTACCAGTGACTATTTAACCCATCCAGTATTCAACAGCTACCACTCAGAAACCGAGATGCTGCGCTATATGTACGCGCTGCAAATGAAGGATCTGTCCCTGGCCTCGGCCATGATCCCCCTGGGGTCCTGCACCATGAAGCTGAATGCCACCGCTGAAATGATGCCGGTCACCTGGCCTGAATTTGGTCAGATTCATCCCTTTGCGCCTTTGGAGCAGACCCAAGGCTATCAGGTTTTGTTTGGGCAACTAGAAACCTGGCTGGCTGAGATTACTGGCTTTGCTGGCATTTCTCTACAGCCCAATGCCGGGTCCCAGGGGGAGTACGCTGGTCTGTTGGTAATTCGTCAATATCACCAGTCACGAGGTGACGAGCACCGTAATATCTGTTTAATTCCTCAATCTGCCCACGGTACAAACCCAGCGAGTGCTGTCATGGCCGGTATGAAAGTTGTCAGCGTTAAGTGCGATGACGACGGCAACATTGATGTGGCGGATCTGACTGCCAAGGCTGAGAAGCATAGCGATAAGCTAGCGGCTTTGATGATTACCTATCCGTCCACCCACGGTGTATTTGAAGCCACTATCCGCACTGTGTGCGACCTCATTCATCAGCATGGTGGTCAGGTATATATGGATGGGGCCAACATGAACGCTCAGGTGGGCCTGTGTAGCCCGGGGGACATTGGTGCCGATGTGTGTCACCTGAATCTGCACAAAACATTCTGTATTCCCCACGGCGGTGGCGGCCCGGGTATTGGCCCCATTGGTGTACAAAAGCACCTGGTGCCCTTCTTGCCTGGCCATAGTCTGACGCCCGCCCTGGGCACTGAGCAGTCCGTCGGTGCGGTTGCAGCTGCCCCCTGGGGAAGCGCTAGCATTCTGCCCATTTCCTGGATGTACATTCAGATGATGGGGACTGCTGGTCTGCTCCATGCCACTGAAACAGCGATTCTCAGCGCCAATTACATTGCCAAGCGTTTGGCAAGTCACTACGACATTCTTTATAAGGGCAATGCTGGTTTGGTTGCCCATGAGTGCATATTGGATCTGCGTGGCTTTAAGAAGTCGGCCAATGTGAATGTGGATGATATTGCCAAGCGCATGATTGACTATGGTTTCCATCCGCCCACGATGTCCTGGCCGGTGGCAGGCACCATTATGGTGGAGCCGACTGAAAGTGAGTCTTTGGCAGAGCTGGATCGCTTCTGCGAAGCAATGATTGCCATCCGTGATGAGATTAGCCAAATTGAGGCGGGTGAACTGCCCCAGGATAATAATCCGTTGGTGAATGCGCCCCATACGACGGTGGATCTGACGGCTGATTGGGATCGACCCTACAGTCGTGAGCAGGCGGTACATCCCACACAGTGGACCAAGAACCGTAAGTTCTGGCCGACGGTGAATCGGATCGATCAGGCCTATGGCGATCGCAACTTAGTCTGCTCCTGCCTACCCATGGAGGCCTACGAAGCGTAGTTATTGATTGCCAATGTTTGGCTAGTTATCACGTTTATACAGTGCATAAAATATTGTCTAGCAATCTCTTTTTTGTTGGCTCGGTGCATTTAGTTTGCGATCGCTAACAGCTTTCGTCTGTAGCTATGTGCAACTCAAGCTGCCATACTACTGAATCATCTACAACCAGCAGACGCTGCCCTTTTAGAACAACTGCGGAACTAGCTGTCTACAATGAATCTAGAGAATGGATCTAGGCGGTCAGTGCGGCATTTTGCTCCCTTAAGAGTTGCTAAAATTAGTCTTTGTAGGACAAATGCTGCAATGAAACATCCTGATCTAGCGTTAATTTTAGAAAAAGTGAAGCAGTTTCTTAGCAACCTGTATCAGGAACGGCTGCAAAGTATTATCTTGTATGGCTCCCAAGCTCGGGAGGATAGTCGTTCAGATTCTGATATAGATCTTTTGGTAGTTCTGAACGAGCAAGTCAATCCTTATCAGGAAATTGATAGAACAAGCCAGTTTATTGCACACCTGTGTCTTGAATTTGATGTGGTGATCTCACGGCATTTTATTTCTGTAGAGAAGTTTCATACAGAGAATAATCCTTTTCTCTCTAATATTAAAAAAGAAGGTATGACTGTATGACAGCTAACCTGAATGCATTTATCGATAAGGCAAAAGAAAGTTTAGTAGCTTCTAAACTCTTGGCTGATAACGGCCTTTATGACTTTGCTGGTTCAAGGGCGTATTACACCATGTTTTACATTGCCGAGGCGTTCCTGTGGAAGAAGGGACTATCCTTTTCTAGTCATTCTGCTGTTATTTCAGCGTTTGGTAGAGAGATTGCTAAGCCAGGTTTGGTTCCCGTTGAGTTGCATCGTTATTTGATCGATGCTCAAGATAAGAGAACACAAGGTGATTACAACATTGATGATACTAATCTGAGTTTGGATGAGGTACAGATCCTGATTCAGCAGAGTGAGCGGTTTATTGCATTGGCAGAGCGGAATTTACTGTGATTATTTTGATCAGTATTGAGTTGGAGTTTTCGGTGGCTGAGCTTTATCGCGGTACTGATGCTACATGAGTAGAATAGGGACGTGAGTTCCTCAGTTGCATCCTATGTCTTCGCCTGGAAATCAGCCCGATAATAAGTCTCTGGAAGAAAAACTTGCTGATGCTTTGACCAAGTTTTTGGTGCTTGGCGGTGGCGGTTATGGCCTATACAACCTTTATCTAGAGGACATTCCAAAGGCGGCTATCTCATTTGGGATTTCTCTGACGACCAGTTTGGTTACCAGCTTTGGGCAGCCGATTATCGACAAGTGGAAATCTGGATTGAAGTCTTCTGGTGAAAAAACAGCAGATGCATTGAATGAGGAATTCGACAAAGCGACGTCAAGGGTACTGAATCGTGGCTTTGATAAGCAGTATTTGGAGGCGTTGAAGGTTCAGTGCGATCGCATTGAACTAGAAGGTTTTCAAAACTTACAGCCTCTAGCGTTGGATAAGGTTTATGTGCCGCTGCAGATTCAAACCCGTGACCAGCTGAATCTATCAGGCCAGAAAACAATTTGGGATTTTTTGCCCAAACGTTATCAAACACCGAGCCAGTCACCCCATCGACGTATCGCAATTTTGGCAGCTCCGGGCTATGGCAAAACGACACTGATGCGCCATTTGACCCGTACCTATGCCATTGACCCACCGGACGATACTCCGCAGTTTATTCCAGTACTGCTGCGCTTGCGAGAAATTTATGGACTATTACGGTGGATAGATGAGGACGAACAAAGGACTTGCTCCTTGAGTGAGCTGATTGTGGAGCATATTCCAAAACAGCGAGGCTGTAAGAACCTGAAGCCTTCAAAACATTGGTTTGATCAGGTTCTTAAAGAGGGCAAATGCGTGGTGCTGTTTGATGGGTTAGATGAGGTACCCAAAGCTCAGCGGCAGGCTGTGCGTCGTTGGGTGGATACTCAGATGCAGGATTATGGCAATGTGCAGTTTATTTTGACATCGCGGCCCCATGGCTTTGACCTGCGGCCTGATGAGCCTAGTCATCCGATTGAAGTTGATACTCGGCTAGAAGTGCTGAAGTTTAATAATCCTCAAAAGGAAACCTTTATCAATAACTGGTATCGGGCGTTGTATGAGCGGGAGTGGAGCAGTAATCAGCAGGAACGAGGAGAGCAGCTAGATTCTGAACAGGTTAGTGCTCACATTGAGGATGAGGTGAAAAAAAGTGCGGCTGATTTAAGAAAGCAGTTGTTTGCAGATATCCAACTAACGGCCATTGCCAGTAATCCGTTGTTGCTGACGTTGATTGCGAACACTCATCGGGCGGATACGTTTTTGCCTAAGCGACGGGTGGAGCTATATGAGCGCATTTGTAATTTATTTCTGGGAACTCGTCCCTATGCGAAAGGGACCAAGCTGAGTCTGACGGCGACAGAGAATAAGGCGTTGTTGCAGTTATTAGCTTGGGAGATGGTGCAGAGAGAGACTACGCAGTTTACGCTAGTGGAAGCGACACCTTGGATCGCAGAGAAGCTTGCTCGATGTACCAAAGGGCAATCGTTTGGGTCTAAACAGTTTTGGGAAGAGATACGTGATATTTCGGGACTTTTAGTAGAAAAAGAAACGGAATTATATGAGTTTAGTCACCAAACGTTTCAGGAATATTTAGCAGCCTGTCATGTTAAGGAATTAGGTGAAGCAGGAGAAAAGATTCTGTTTGAGAATTTAGTCAATGACCACTGGCAAGAGATAATCTGTTTTTATGCATCCCAGAAAGATGTGACTCAAATAGTTCACACTCTATTGCAACTATATTCAAAAACATCTGAACTTTACTTATTAGAATTAGCTAAACGCTGTTCTAATCAAGGACGAGAGATTTCTACAAATACACGAAAAGAATTAGATGCAGTCTTGCTGGATAAAGCTGAATTCGCTTCAGTCAGTTCTTATGCAGGGCTAAAATTAATACTAGATGGTAGTAGTCAACAAGCGTATTCCTTGGGAGGAGGTGTCGACTTATGCCAGTTTTCTCGAGAGTTTACAGAGATAGTTCTGAAGAAGAATTTTAATGAACTCATTCCAATTGATAATGATACTGTTATTCGGGATTCTTCTATTTCAGGAAGAGAATATTGGCTATTCTTACAGGATGTAGCTAATAATCACTTTAATGCTCCAGTCAATCCTGGGAAATGGTTGCAGTCAGAGCTTAATGACCAACAATCTCATTTATCGCTTACTTGGGATGAAGCTAACTGGTTTTGTGCTTGGTTAAGTACACAAACTGGGCTCGCACCAGACAATGCTGTCTATGATTATCGCTTACCGACAGAGGTAGAATGGAGGCAAATCCTGAAAAAATATCGCTTAGCTCCACATGGTAAAGGGCAGCAGCTGATTCCCACTACTGAAGCGATTCTATTAAATGGAGATCTTCAAGCTTTTACCCAGTCAACTAAGACTGCTGGTGATCTTCTTTATGTTGTTCGTGAGCGGATTCATATGCGTTATGCAAATCTTATTAACTATCTAGTTAATAACCGTTGGGAAGAGGCAGATAAAGAAACTGAGAAGGTCATGCTAGAGATTGTAGGTTGGCAAGAATCTGACTGGTTAGAATCTGACTGGTTAGATGTAGAAAATATTAGAAACTTTTCTTGCAAAGACCTACAGCTAATTGACCAACTATGGCTGAAATTTAGTGGAGGGCGCTTTGGTTTCAGCATACAAAAAGAGATTTATTTAGATGCTGGTGGCGTCGCTGATTTTCAGCATTATGAAATAGCAGCAATAGGATTTGGAGTAGCTGTTGGATGGAGAGAAAATGGTGTTTGGACATATAATTTAAGACTGGATGGTTCTGGTCCAAAAGGGCACTTACCATTTTGCGAATGGAATGGTCTGTTCCGAGCATCTCGTAAGACAGCCATATTTTCTCGTGCTCATATTTGTGGACTTTAGCAACTATCAAAAAATAATTATGCCAATATCTCAAAATCGGATAATTCATTATGGGATTGAAAATATAAAGCAGTTGCCAATATAAAATGTGGGCCATGTTGGGGCATGAATCGCGATATGTAAAACTATAAAATGCTTGATATTGTTGGGTTTCGATAAGCTCAACTCAACCTACGATTGTGCGATCGTGTTGTTTAAATGTACTTAATTGATAGGTCTCAACTTTGTCATAGAAATTTTTCTCAGGGTTTGTTTCCCTTTGGGGCTTACCCTTTAGCTGTGAGATCGCACTCTCTCGTCTATGGCTTACGATGCTTTGCTACGATGAATGCATACTTGCCAACTAATTATGAAGTCGGTTCCTATTCGAGACGAAATTCTAGCTCAGCTTAAAGCCCAGCAACCTGTTCTACAGGAGCTAGGTGTTTCCTCGTTGCAGCTCTTTGGCTCAGTTGCCAGAAATCAGGCCACTGCCGATAGCGACATTGATTGTTTAGTAGAGTTTTCCCGTCCTATCGGGCTATTTGGTCTGAGTAAAATTAGGTTATTTCTTCAAGATCTGCTTCAGTATCCTGTAGATATTGGCACTGAAGATGCATTGAAAGAACACTTAAGACAGCCTGTTTTAGAGGATAAAATTCGTGTCTTCTAGGACTTGGAAATTACGTGTCCGAGATATTTTAATCGCTATTGAAAGCATTAGACAGCGAACGTCAGGGCTGACCTATGAAGCATTTTCTAAAAATGAAACCCTGGTTGATTCAATATTGTACAAATACGTTGTTATTGGAGAAGCTGCTAGGCAAATTCCAGAGGAAATTCAAGACCGTGCACCAGATGTACCCTGGCGTTTAATGAACGATATTCGGAATGTGATTGCCCATGAGTATTTCCAGGTTCGTTTGGATATCGTATGGCAAGGTATTCATGAGGAGCTTCCTCTATTGGTAGAACCGTTGCAGCGTCTACTAGAAAGTGAAGCAGAAGATTAGATATAGCGAAGAATAATTTTTCTTTCTATGTAGCCAATGCGTAGGTTGGGTTGAATATATGAAACCCAACAAATCCAACCGTCGTGTATTTCCCGATCCGCTTTATGGTTCGTATTGTGGGATTTTGGCAATGTTGGGTTAATCAGGTTGTTGTGTGCAGGCGAGAGATTTTAGTGGTGTGGAATCCAACCTACAGGTTTGATGTCTATGAGTCGACAAATTCTTGTAAATTCTACATGTAATAACGTTTGCTTTCAGTAGAATAAGTGCATAAAATCCCTTAGATGAACGTGCGCTATGTCTTTACCTGGAAATCAGCCGCCTAAGAGGTCTTTCAAAGAAAAGCTTATTGCTGTTGCGCCTAAGGCTAGGGAAATACCACAGTTAGTCATTTGCAGTACGCTTGCCAGTTTGTTGTTAACCAGTGCTGGTGTGGTTATGTCAGCGATGGCTGCCAAGGCTCAGATTGTGCCCGATGCCACTCTAGGTAATGAAGGTTCCACAGTAATATCGGGGGCAATAATTCAGGATGATATAGCTGATTTGATAGATGGAGGAGCCAAACGAGATAGTAATCTCTTCCATAGCTTTTCAGAATTTAACGTGAATGCCGGGCAACGGGTCTATTTCGCGAATCCTGATGATGTAGAGTCCATTCTCAGTCGAGTAACCGGGAATGACGGGTCAGATATTTTTGGCACCCTGGGGGTGGATGGACCAGCGGATTTGTTTTTTGTAAACCCTAACGGCATTATCTTTGGCGAGCAGGCGGTGCTGGATGTGGAAGGGTCATTTTATGTGACCACGGAGGAGGCAATTTCGTTAGGTAATGGCGTGTACAGTGCTACTGCACCGGATACAAGTCAATTGTTGACGGTGTCTCCAAGTGTATTGGTTGGTCAGTACTTAACGAGAAATTCTGGAGATATTACAAGCCGAGGGCAGCTAGCAGCTCAAGAGAATCTTGCTATGGTAGCTAATACTCTGGATTTACAAGGACAGATGGCAGCTGGAGATGACCTGACCCTGCTGGCAGAAAACGTCAAGATTCGAGATACGGCAACGGACCCTTTTGTCGGCTTTGCTGGTGATGAACTTCGAGTACAGGGCCGTGAGCAGGTGGACATTTTAGCTTTGAGCCATAGGGATAGCGGGCTATATTCCTATGGCAACATGGTGTTACAGTCAGCAAATCCGGTGGGTGGCGATGCCCACTACTGGAGTGGTGGTGATTTTCGAGTAGAGGCCCTAGATGGTGCGCTAGGCAGTTTAGAGAGCCCAGTGGATCCGATTATTCGCACCCTGGGAGATGTAGAAATTGATGGATATAGGGGAAGTTCGCTGCACATCTTAGCAGGCGGATCAGTGAAGATCGGCACTGCAATCATCACAGAGCCAGATGCTGGTGCCCTAGGAGTAGATTTTTTGCGGGAAACCATTACCCTATTAGACGACACAGTGGTACAGGTGGATGGTGGTGCACAGCCAACATTAGATATTCGTGCTGGGGTCAAACCTGAAGCGCTTGGAGAACCACCCCTTAGTCTGTTAACAGGCTTTGATAACAACACATTTGACCTATTGCCAGTTCCTATATCTGAGACCAATATTCCATCTGGTGCAAATATTGAAATTGGTGATGTTGCACTTTGGGCCGCTAATGGGTTGGTGTTGTTAACGAATCATTACCAGCCCAATGAAACTCTAACAGGCAATATTTTGATCACAGGCGACGGACTCTTTGATCTCGGAATTTTTGCAGACAGAATTAGGGGGGCGCTAAATAGTCAGGTGGAAAATGCATATTTTGACTCCCGTAACAATGTGACAGTGACTAACGCCTTGATTGCGACGTCCGGTATTGGGGATGTTGGGGATATTGTGATTAACGCTGAGGGTCTGGTGCGGTTTGAGGGCGCGGTCGTAGCTACTAATCTGTCTAATGAACAAGGGCAGGGCGGTGATATTCGAATCAGGGCAGAGTCAGTGGAGGTGCTCGATGGCACGGATGTAAGCGCATCAATATCTGGACCTGGAAATGTAGGCGGTGTGATGATTACGGCTCAAGATCGTGTCGTCTTTAATGATAGCAATATCTCTAGCAGGTCTGTTTCTGCTGGAACTGGTGATAGCGGTAATATCGTGCTCAAGGCGAGGACAGTGGAGGTGCTCAACGACACACGCCTAAGAACTTCCACTTTTAGGGCTGGGAATGCAGGCGATGTGGTGATTATGGCTCAAGATCGTGTTGTCTTCAATGATAGCAATATCTCTAGCAGGTCTTTCTCTACAACGAATGGAGATGGTGGCGCTATCGAGATTACGGCAAGAAGCTTAGACGTACTCAATGGGTCAAGACTAGAGACCGATGCTAACGGCAGTGGAAATGCAGGCAGTATTGTTATTGATGTTCGTGATGGGGTGCGGTTTGAGGATAGTAGTGGCAGTAGTCGGGTATTTGGCAGTTCTCAAGGGCGTGGCGGCAATATCACAATCACGGCTAGAACACTAGAGATACTTAATAGGGCATTTCTAACAGCATCAACATCCGGTACTCAGGATGCAGGTAATATCGTGATTACGACTGAAACGCTGGATGTACTTAATGCTGGCCTAACAACAGCGACGTCTGGGGCGGGAGATGCTGGCGATATCGTAATTATGGCTCAAGATGGTGTTGTCTTGAATGACAGCGAAGCCTCCAGTCGTGTTCAAAGGGATGGCGATGGGAATGGTGGCGATATCGTGATTACGGCTGGAGCGCTGGACGTAATCAATGGAGCAAGATTAGATGCTGATACCGAGGATGCAGGGGATGCAGGGGACATTATGATTAATGTTCGTGGTCGCGTTCGGTTTGAAGGCACCAGTGCTGATGGTGTGTTTGGTAGTGGGGCTACTAGTGGCGTACTCAATCCTTTTACGGACGGTAATGGTGGCGATATCGTGATTACGACTGGGACGCTGGAAGTGCTCAATGGTGCCTCTCTAGCGACAGGCACGTTTGGACTTGGGAATGCAGGCAAGGTAGTAATTACGACACGCGATCGCATTCTCATACAAGGTAATGCAGGCATTAATACTAGAAGTGATAAGCTTTCCTCTACTGGTGAAGGAAATGATATTCGTATTGTTGCTCCTTTATTAATTTTGAAGGAAGCTGCACTGTTGGCTGATACTAACAATTCCCAACCGGGAGGAGATATTATTCTTACCCTGGGGCGTCTGGAGATACTCGACGGCGGTCAGATAATTTCGAGTAGCCAAGGTAGTGGAGTGGCTGGCAATCTTCGCATTGACGCCACTCAAGGGGTGCTTGTGGCAGGTAGAAATCCCAACTTTAGCAATCTAGTGGCTGCTGATCCTGAGCTTGCTGAAGTGTTAAGTGCCCAAAGTATACTTTCTGTACGCTCTACCGCTAACGGTACCGCAGGCAACATCATCATCGGTACAGCGGGTACTACACCAGAAATTTTTCTCAACGATAGTGGTCAAATCATCGCTGAATCCGCTAGCACCGATGGCGGCAACATTTTCATAACTCTCAATGATTTGTTGCTTCTCCGCAACCAAGGTCTTATCTCCACCACAGCAGGTACCGCCCAAGCCTCTGGTAACGGCGGCAACATTACCATCAACAGCCCCTTTATTGTTGCCATCCCCAACGAAAATAGCGATATCGCCGCTGACGCATTTGAAGGCACTGGCGGCAATGTTAACATTACTGCCCGAGGTGTTTTTGGTATTCAACCCCGACCCCAACGTACCCCCCTCAGCGATATCACTGCCAGTTCCGAGCTAGGCATCAACGGTACCGTCAACCTCGCCACCCTCAACACCGATACCCTTGAAAACAGCCTAACTGAACTCGACGATACCCTTATCGACCCAACAACAATCACGGCCAGTAGCTGCATCGCTGCCGGTGCTACCGACGACCAAAGCTCATTAATTATCACTGGTCGCGATAACTTACCTGCCGGTCCAGATGACGTGAGTCTGACAAACTATTCCACCGAGACAGTACAATTAGTCACATCCACACCATCGATATCATTGCAAGAGCCTAATGCTCTATATCAGCTGACAGATGGCCGATTAGTCTTAGGTCGTCAGTGCTAAATTAACCCACCCTAACATCTACGATTTGTTCAAGTATGAACCACGCAGCTAAAAAGACCAACTAGACTACCATTTTTAGTCAGTGCCAGCACTAACCTAGGAAACACAGAGCCCACCATAGACTCATCATCATCGTCACCTCTTTCGTCCACACTCACAAACACAGGAGCCTGTAACTCTGGTGTTTCATTAAACCATTTCGCTAGAGCTTGCCAAGCTTTGACATAACGTTCTTCACTTTGCCTGTACACTTTATCCCCATCATCTTCGCCATAGTCCAGGTCTGCATTGTCTTCTACCCGACTGACGATTCCGTCTAATGGCTCAACCGTGATTCTGGCAGTATAGTGAATGGTGCCACCAAAGGCTGAACGTATTAAGTCTTCTGTAATCTCTTCTGGAATACTAGAGCCACTATTCGCAACAATATAGAATGGTGAGAAGTCATGATCGCCTTCATCTGCCATCTTGATATATATGCCATCCATAATGTCAGCGGTTTCCTGGGATAGGCGCTGACATAGGTCAAACTCGGTCGGATGGTGGTTGTGTTCTACAACATCTCCATCTCGACAAATGATCCCACAAGAATAAACAACCGCTCTTTTTGAGATGATATTCCAGTCCCACTCATCTTCTGGAACAGAATCAGCTAACTCACTGATATCCATGATTTCCATGCAGTCCATCATGGGTTCAAGGCGGGTTTGATCGATTTGACAATTTTGGATCACACTAAATACCTCTTGGAATTCTTAGATGACAATCATTGATAAACAACGGCTTTGTTTAGAACGTCTAATGAACAGAGCTTAGATAGGTATATTGAGACTGCTAGGTAAATTTCTATGACAAATGTTATCCACTGACATGACTAATCTCCATGGTGGAGTTGAAATGGCTATGCAGACCTTACTAATCAATGGTTTTAGCCTCATGAGTCCATCAATTAAAATCAGACAGTCTAACCTAGACTAATTCTACATTATCTCCATTTTTCGGGATGCATCCACATTTTCCCATGGCAATGCTTGGTTGGGTTGAATCTATGGAACCCAATAAAACCAACCGTTGTGTATTTCCCAACCTAATCCAACAACCATCAACCCAACAATGGGTTTCCAAAATCAGAAAAAATTAAAATACCAGCTTTTCCTCCTTGGAAATTACTGCTACAGGCATGTATCCATATTTAAATACAAGCCTCAAGCAACCCAAGGCAATCACCATGGCACCTGAACCCTCCATTCCTGGCAGTCAGTCTTACAATGTTCAGTCTGTTTCGACTAGAACCATAGAAGAAAAAGGCAGTCCCTATGAGATGCCGAAGATTCCCTCATCAGGTTTCACCTGGGATACCCATAACCACCATGAGATGATGAAAAAGCAAGAGACAATGAAAAAAGAAGACCTAGTCCCCGATTGGGTTTGGGAGTACGGCATTATGGGATAAAGGCTAACCTTCAATTGTTGCTTTCCCACAATATGACTAGCACGGGTATCAATAACGTCTGGGCTCGTAAGCTGCTGTATGGGATATGTTTTATCTTTAAAACATGATCCAAATATAATGTTGGCCCATACAGCCTTATGTTCAATCTGCCGAGCCAACTCAATCGAGTCAGCGGTCTTGTCGTTCTTCAGGTCTGTTGTCTTGGTTTGTGTCCCTCACTTTCCGCCAAGGCAGACGCCATAGCGGTTGAGGACTTAACCCGCAATGGCACCCAGCCCATTACCCAACTGCCGGTGGCAACAGCAATCGCCCGAGAAACCTATGTTGAAGAGCAGCGATCGCACATCCAACCCCACAACTACAGTCTGGTCCTCTATCCCTTTACCGAAGAGCACCAGACCCACTGGCAAAACCTCCTCTGGTCTACGGGCATTTTAGAACCACGGGCTGCATACATTGATGAGGCTATTGCATACCTGATGGGGCAAGCCAACGCATTTCAGCTATCGGCCAATCAACGCCAAACCATAGAAATGGCGTTTCAAATCGGTACCCAGCTGTATTTAAGCGCTCCAAATGCCCATCCTAAAATTCGGCAGGCCATGGCGGATGCCGTTGACCAGGTGCACAATACCAAATGGTCAGCCATGGCCTTATCTGCCCTGGCTCAAGGTGAAACGACGCCTCAACAGCGATATGTCCTCAGCGATCGCATCCGCCAACGCTTCCCCAACTGGCACCAAGACCTATACCTCAGGACTACTCTGCATGATGTGGCTGCCATCGATCACCCGATTGCCATGCCGCCCCTGGATGAGCTATTAGATTGGACCATTGCTCCTGAACAGTTGCATCTCTACGTGCTCTGCTCTTCTGACCGAGGCCAGCTGTGCCAGGCCGTACTCAAAGATCGCCAGGGCAAATTTGTACGCGAAGCAGACGGACAGCTATGGTCTGTGCCGTTGGGGTTGCGATCGCTCCACACCGGTCTCTCCTGGAACTTCACCCGAGGCGAAACACCTCAAGGAGTTTATCGCATCAAAGGCACCATTCCCCAGCCCGATACCGACTACTTTCGACCCTACGGTCAATTTGCCCTGGTGCAGCTGTTTGTGCCCCACGAGCCCGGTGTACAAGCCTTTTTACCATCCCAAACTAAGGCAGGCCAGGCATCCTGGAGCGGTGGACTGGCTGCCTACCAGGTGTTGCTGCCCCCAACCTGGCGTAATTATTTACCCATTCAGCAAACCTACTGGGCCGGCAAAGCAGGACGTAACTATTTCCGCATCCACGGTACCGGTGAAGATCCAGGCTTTTTTGCCAATAGCCGTCAGTACCCTGCCAGCGCAGGCTGGAATCCTACCATTGGTTGTCTGTCTGCCATTGAAATCTACGATCATCAGGGGCGGCTACAACGGGCTGATATGCCCAAAATTTTGGCCGCCTTGACGGATATTGATGGCGAGGATTTCGCTGGATATCTTGTCGTTGTGAACATTCCAGAAGCTGACAGACTAAATGTGGAGGAATTCCTTTTGGGGCAGCAGGATTAACTATCTAGAACCTAATACCTTTGTTAACCAGTCCTTTATTTTTCTACTGCCTCCTTATTTTTTGTTGCCGAGGGTGAATATCAGGAATTGCTCCTGGTATGTAATGCTGCCCCAGGGCAACCACAAGGAATTGATTCTGTTCTGCCTTGTCGTTTCAGGGCAACCACAAGGGATTGCCCCTACTTCCCATTCCCTTTAACTCCCGTATGTTGAGTTTTTTAGATTTCATGACAGCACAACACAAGGCTGCGGGAAGCATCTAGACTCTAGGTTCTAGCCCAAAATACGCTATGTTTCGACACTTGTTCCCGCTTGTTGTTATTCCTTTAATTGCTATGCCTGTCTCAGCCCAGACCGATCAGCCCATGTCCACCTGGCAAAATCCACCTGAACCGATTACGTCGATGTTGGATGTGGCCCCGCTACCGGCAGTGTCGATTTCACGAGATAACCAGTGGCTGGTAGAACTAGAACGACGGGCGCTGCTGCCAATTTCAGAATTATCAGAACCCTGGCTTGCGATCGCAGGTACAAAAATCAACCCTAACACCTGGGGACCTGCCCAAGAAGGTTCCTATAAAGGACTGACGGTTCGTCGTCTAGGGACCTTAGAGAGTACTCCCATCCACTTACCACCGGATGCACGGATCCGCAACCTGCGCTGGTCCTACGATAATCGCTATTTGGCATTTACGCTGACCCAGGCTGATGGCATTGAGCTATGGGTCTTAGATGTGGCGGAAGCTAAGGCAAGACCCCTGAGCGGTCCGCTTCTCAATGGTGTGTATAACAGCCCTTGTCGTTGGCTGCCGGGGGATGAGGGGCTGATTTGTAAAGTGCGACCCCAGGGGCTAGGTGTCCCCCCCACTGAGCCTAAGGTGCCTGTTGGACCTGTGATTGAAAGCAGCCAGGGACGGGTGGCCGCGACTCGCACCTATACTAATTTGTTGCAGAGCCCCCACGATGAAGCTTTGCTTGAATATTATTTCTCCTCTCAGATCGCCCACATTAGCCTGGATGGAGAGATTACCCTGCTGGATGATCCCAGCCTGCTCCGCAATGTAACGGTTTCTCCCGATGGTCAGTGGCTGTTACGGTCCACCGTGCATCGTCCCTTTTCCTATCAGGTTCCCCTATCTCGTTTTCCGGTGCGTTACGAGGTGCTTAACCGCCAGGGGGAGGTGGTACATGAGTTAGCGGATTTACCCCTGGCCGACGATATTCCCATTGCCTTTGACTCAGTGCGGCAGGGTAAACGGGGCATCGGCTGGCGGACCGATCAGCCTGCCACCCTATTCTGGACAGAGGCCCTAGACGGTGGTGATGCCAGCAATGAGGCGGAGCATCGGGATGGGCTGTATACTCTGGCTGCACCTTTTGACGGGGAGCCAACAGAACTATGGCGTTCCACCCTGCGATTTCGTGGGGTTACCTGGAGCACAGAAGATTTTGCTGTTGTGACAGAAGCCTGGTACGACAGCCGTCAATTAAAAGCCTGGTCCATTAATCTTGGGCAAACTGCCTCGGAGCCAGTCTTGCTAGATGAAAGAGACTTTCAGAATGCCTATGCCAATCCAGGTAGTCCAGTTCTGATGCCAGGGCCCTATGGCCGTTCAGTGCTGATGCTCAGTGAGGATGGCAAGAGTATGTACCTTAACGGCGGTGGTGCTTCACCCGATGGAGTGTTTCCCTTTTTAGATCGTCTGGATCTGACTAGCTTAGAAACAGAGCGTCTTTGGCAGGCTGAAGGAGACGTCTTTAGTCGGATAACGCGTTTGCTAGATGCTAATGCTGAAAATATTATTGTTCGAAGAGAATCTCAGACTAGCCCAGGCAACTATCATCAGCTGATGCTGTCCAGTGGAGAAGAGAAGCCTCTAACGGAATTTGTTGATCCCCTGGCTTGGTATGCTGATGTACAAAAAGAAATTGTGCGCTATCCCCGTGCGGATGGAGTCACGCTGACAGCCACTCTATACCTGCCACCGGGCTATAATCCAGCGACCGATGGCCCTTTACCTACGGTGCTTTGGGTTTATCCGCGAGAGTTTAAAGATCGTGCAGTTGCTAGCCAGAATACTCGCTCAGAGTATACGTTCACTCGTCCAGGACGAGATTCGGTTTTGTTTTTGTTAACGCAGGGTTATGCTGTCCTCAACGGACCAACCATGCCGATTGTGGGTGAAGGGGATAAGCAACCGAATGATACCTACATTGAGCAGCTGGTATCGAGTGCTGAGGCCGCAGTTAACTTGCTGGTAGAACGAGGTGTTAGCGATGGTCAGCGCTTAGCCATCGGCGGCCACTCCTATGGTGCATTTACCGCCGCTAATTTGCTCGCCCATAGCGATCTCTTTCAGGCAGGCATTGCTCGCAGTGGGGCCTATAACCGGACGCTCACACCCTTTGGTTTCCAAGGAGAACAGCGTAATTTCTGGGAAACACCTGAGACGTACCTAACCATGTCTCCGTTTATTGCCGCTGAAAAAATTAATGAGCCACTGTTGTTGATCCACGGTGCTGAGGATAACAACCCAGGTACCTATCCGATTCAGTCTGAGCGTCTCTACGAGGCGATGAAAGGCCTCGGTGGTACGGTGCGCTATGTGTCATTACCGGCAGAGGGCCATGTATATCGCTCGCGCGAAGCCGTTGGCCACGTGTTGTGGGAAATGGTGTCTTGGTTAGATGACCATGTAAAAGGTGGTGAACCCTAACCCCCTTGTTGGTCACCTGACATCTCCAATATATGGAAACACCGTAGGGGTAATGCCTCGTGCTTACCCCGCGATATTGCTCGCTATTTGCCAGAATTTTGTACCACCCGAAAGAAATATGTTGTCCGTAGGAATTGGGGCAACCACAAGGGATTGCCCCTGCGGGGTATCTAATTTTTTATTGGTATACCGAGGGCAAAACCTTAATCCAACAATGACCCAACCAATAATTTTTGCAGCATCCAAACCAGGCTTACGGCCAGAGATGCGCTCCAGATAGTTGCGGCTAGCGTCAGCTTGCCATTCAGCACACAGAGACTACCGCTAATTAGAAGAGCGATCGCAACGCCACCCGATACCCGCACCAAAATCTGCACAGCTTCCGTTAGTTTGCGCAGACGAGTGGCCACATCATCGGTGGATACAGGCGAAATTGCTGATTCTAGTAGCGTTTGAAAGCTGTCGTATTGCTTGGAATCAATGTGGTAGTAAGTACCCAGGTCAGTATCCCGGAGCGCTGGGTTGGAACGGAGGCCGAACTGTTTGGCGGTTGCGATCGCAGCCCGCACCTGACGCTTGCTCGCCACCCCATTAAACGTATCAAACAGCGACTCGCGATACACACCTGCCCTTGCCATCTCTAAAATCCGCTGGCTGAGTTCCACCTCATGGAGCTTGGCTGGGTCAGACACTTGAGTCACTGGCTTTTTCCAATCGCTAAGTAAATATGTACTATTTAGAATATAGCCGATTAATATCCCTGCGCCAATCAATCATAAAAAACGTAGGGGCGTTCCATGGAACGCCCCTACAAAATATGGCCTTAAAAAGACAGGATGGATGTTACATCATGCCGGGCATGCCCATGCCGCCCATGCCGCCCATGCCACCCATGCCGCCCATGCCGCCCATGCCGCCCATGTCACCACCAGGTGCAGCAGCTTCAGGTTCAGGCTTCTCAACCACAAGTGCTTCGGTCGTTAAGACCATGCCAGCGATAGACGCAGCATCCTGCAACGCAGAACGTACAACCTTAGCGGGATCAACAATACCGCTAGCCATCAGGTCTTCGTAGGCACCGGTTAGGGCGTTGTAACCTTCATTAAAAGGAAGTGAACGTGCCTTCTCGACAACTACGCTACCTTCATCACCAGCATTGTCAGCAATCTGACGCAGAGGAGCTTCTACAGCCCGCATAACGATGTCGACACCAGTCTGCTCTTCAGGGCTGAGGCTAGCTTTAAGGTCGTCAAGCTTTTGCGCCAGGTGCAATAGCGTAATACCACCACCAGGAACGATACCCTCGTCCACAGCTGCTTTAGTTGCGCTTAGGGCATCTTCAATGCGTAGCTTGCGGTCTTTCAGTTCAGTTTCAGTGGCAGCACCAACCTTGATTACGGCCACACCACCCGCTAGCTTAGCCAAACGCTCAGATAGCTTTTCCTTGTCATAATCAGAGTCAGTTTCGTTCAACTCTCTACGAATCTGACCGATGCGCTCGTCGATATCTGCCTTATTGCCACTCTCAGACACAATAGTAGTGGTGTCCTTGGTAATGGTGATCTTATCGGCAGTACCTAGCATTTCGACCGTCGCCATTTCCAGGCTGAGACCAATGTCTTCAGAAATGACCTGACCACCTGTCAGTACAGCAATATCCTGCAGCATAGCCTTACGGCGATCGCCAAAACCAGGAGCCTTAACCGCAGCGACATTCAAGACGCCACGAGCCTTGTTGACAACCAATGTTGCCAGCGCTTCGCCGTCTACATCTTCAGCAACGATGACGAGGGGCTTGCCAGCACGGGCGATGTTTTCTAGGACGCCTACCAGGTCCTGCATAGAACTGATCTTCTTATCGGTGATCAGCACCAGTGCACCTTCAAGATCAGCGATCATTCGCTCTTGATCGGTGACGAAGTAAGGGGAAATATAACCCCGGTCAATCTGCATCCCTTCAACCACATCGAGTTCGGTATTGAGGGACTTAGATTCTTCAACGGTAATCACACCGTCCTTAGTAACTTTATTCATAGCCTCGGCAATCATGCTGCCAATGGCTTCATCACTACCAGCGGATACCGTAGCTACCTGGGCGATCTCCTTACCTTCTACAGGCTTAGCGACCGCTGCAATCTCATCAACCAATTTGGCAACGGCTTTTTCAATACCGCGACGTAGGCTCACGGGGTTCGCACCAGCCGCTACGTTCTTGAGGCCTTCACGGATAATTGCCTGAGCCAACACAGTGGCTGTGGTGGTACCGTCACCAGCTAAGTCCTTAGTTTTAGAAGCTACTTCTTGGATTAACCGTGCCCCGGTGTTTTCATAGGGATCAGACAGCTCAATTTCCTTAGCAATGGTGATGCCGTCATTGACAATCTGAGGTGCGCCGAATTTCTTTTCAAGAACAACGTTACGACCCTTAGGACCAAGGGTAATTTTGACCGCATCGGCCAGGGCGTTAACGCCTTGTTCTAAAGCCTGGCGGGACTTTTCATCAAATACTACCAGTTTCGCCATAGTCAGCTCGTTTAGCTCTGCAATGAAAGACCTTAGCACTCTCTGAGTCAGAGTGCTAACTAAGCGTATATCACGACATGGTGTTGCTTAATTCGCGATAACCGATCCTTAGAACCGCCCCATGCTTGGTCTGCCTGCGCAGTATCCATCAGATGCCGCAATTCAGATGCCGCAATTCAGATGCTCCCTGTAGCTGTGCAGTGTGGCCATACCTGGCGTATCAACTTTTGTTGAGTTTATTCAATTCTCTAGAAGATGGTCAGCGTAGAGTATCAGGTTTGACAAATTTCTTGCCCAATGTATTAAGTGCTTTACCCAACGGTAATCTGATGGGAACTTCCTAATGCCGCTGAATACTGACTAATATATTTACCGAGAGAGGTAATTATTGTTACGTCAATCTCGTAGGTAATAACTTTGGGAATCTGGGCAAGATGACTTTAGTGTTATTCCGTTCCCTAGTTTTCTACCAACGGCCTTGACTAAATTTGCAAAGTTTTTCTGAGGGGCTACGAGTATCCGGAAAGGTAAAGGTCAGATGCGTATCTTGCATCAGATTCTAGAAAATGTCTCGTTCGTAACACACAAATTGGGATCCATCTTCTAGCATTTATTTTGGGCTGAAATCCAGTTCAAATTACATTGTTTTTATAGTTTCCGTTCTTTATTAGACCTTTAGAAAACTTTCGTCAGGGTTATTATTCGCTTTACCTAGGCACAACGTTAATTGCTTACCTTAGAGGGAATTAACACACAACTCCTCAAGTCCTTATAACTCCATTGTCTGAACAGTTAGCGTTTCTAATAACTAAACTCCTTATAAATCTTCTATCTAAACAGTCAGCGCTTCTAACAATCTGTTCTCCTGAAAAATTAAGTCTTTCTTTCTAACTCATGTCTTCTGCCACTGCATTTCTGAAGAACCACGTTCTCCATGGCATCAAGTTCCAGTTCAAGCCGCTGCAGCCTCTTCGATTCTGGATCGATTCTTTAAATGTTAAAGACCCTGAGCAAGCACGTTGGATTGCTCGCGTCGTTCCTGCTCAATGTCCATTTGAACGTGATATTGTCCTGTTTGGCCGCACAATCGCTCACATCCCTCCGATGTGTAAGCTTAACCCTTTATATGACGAGGTAGTGGGTTTACGCTTCCGGGCCCTATGTTTCTTGGCCGATGAATGCGGCGAAGATATTTCCGCTCTAATTTAGATGTGGGTTGTATCCACTCGTGTAGGGACATTCCCATTATGGTAGGGACGTTCCATGGAGCGTCCCTACATAGTTAAATTGCCTTGCCGACTTCCTTTAATAAGGTCATCGGTCCGATTTCTTTAAGTTTGTCCATTTGCTCTTGGTTTTTGACCAATAACGAACCGGCAAAACCGAGGGAGTTGACCGAGATGCCCAGATAGTCATCCTGACGTCGTGGCACGGCCATTAACCAGTTGCGTGTGCCCAGTAGGTTATAGGCATCTCGCTGGGACCCTTGCCATTGTCCGGTGGGATCATCTAGTGCCAGGCTATGTAATAGTCGTCGATAATGCTGAAGCCATTGCTGCGGTCCGTCATCAGGACTGAGTTGAACGATGCGGTGGGCATAGGGCAGCTGAGGCGACTGACCGATGCCATCAATAAAATTGGTGACGCGGATGGCTGCTTCAATGGGCAAATCCATGGACTGTTGGGGGATAAGCTGAAGGTGTTTATGGGGTTGACTGGCTCCAGCAGCGGATCCACCATTGTAGAAAAATAAGCCAGCGACTTCTTCTATACAGCGGCAAAGGGCTTCAAAATCAGCCAGGTTAAGCCAGTCGAGCTGAGACTCAAAGCTACGGGTGACGATCAGAAAATGATGGTCAACGACATTAAACTTGTTTAGCAGACAGACATGGGTGTCGGAGATGTCTGTGACATAAAGGTTGGGGTCGTAGGGTAAAAACGGATTGGTCTTTTTCTTGGCCTGAACCTTACGGGCCTGAGCTTTGCGGTTTAGGTTGGTTAAAATTCTTATAATAAACTCCACACACCCATCGGTAACAAGTTCATACTCGGTGTCGATGGGTTTTAGGGCTTCAGTAGTTAAGCCATGCTCGGTTTGGGCTTGGAGTTTGGACCATAGGGTATGGGACTGCCAGGGTTTGCGAGGGTGTGAGTCTGTGCGATCGCACATATATCTATCCTGATAAACCGCTACTGCTATGCAGTTTTAACATAGCTCTGGTACAAATATGTTGTTACATCCCGACGCGTCATATCGTTTCTGATGCACGGCATAGATCCGTAATGCCCGAGTGGGTCATCTGTTTTGAAATTAAATGCACTCTAATTATTAAGGTGTTCGCATGGGTAGGAACCCCTTCGAAGTACTCAAATTCCGTACCCATGTGTTAGTTGCTTTTATTGTGAGCAACCTGCTGGTAGAAATTATCTATGGCATCCTTGATTATCAACGGCTGCTGCCCTGGCCCCTAAATGACAAACTGTGGATACCTGTCCAGTTCATAATTATTTTTGGATTGGTGTGTGTCGTTCTTATCACCACCGGGCAGCGAGCTGGTTTGCAGCTAACTCGTTTATTTGGGCCGCCGCCGCGTTTCCCGTGGGCCTATGGCATATTGTTAATTTCCAGTATGCTGATTTTCTCTTTCAGTAGCTTTTTATTGCTGTTTTACCCCGTCTCACTATTTGCTCCTGGGTTTGTGGAAGAACGACTGACGGAACAGCTGCTAAATGTTGAAACAGTGGCTCCTGGTCTATATCGCTACTTGATGCTGTTTGTTGTTCTGGTTTTTGCCCCCATCGCTGAAGAATTTGTATTTCGGGGTGTGTTATTACAACGCTGGGCTGTGCGATGGAATTTGCCTGTGGGGATTATCATGTCATCTTTACTGTTTGGCATGTTACACATCAACAACCCCTTGGGGCTCACCATGTTTGGTGTGATTATGGCGCTGTTGTATATTCGCACCCGCAGTTTGTGGGTGCCGATTATTGCCCATGCGCTCAACAATGTTGTCTCGGTTGCACCGGAATTGCTATCACCTGGTCCCCAAACATTTGATATTGGTGATTTTCAGCAGACTTGGTGGGTGGGCCTTATCGGCCTGTGTTTGGCTGCGCCTACGTTATGGCACTTCATTTCTAATAGTTGGCCCCATAAAAATACGCAACCACCCTATTTTGGATAATAAACGAATCCGTTGTTTAGGAGCGTTCCATGCAACGCCCCTACATGGGGTTTTTACGAAATCTCTCCTTTGCCGATTTAAAGGCATCTTTCATGGCGGCTTGAATGCGTTCAGGGTCAGGCTTTTTCCCACCCATCAGATCGCCAAAGTAGATGCATGCACCTTCACCCAACGCCCAGGTATAAGCTGCTGCCCATGAAGCCGCAACAACGCTGCCGAAACCGGGGATCAATTTAATCAATTCTCGCCCGATGGCTTGGGCCAAGAAACCTCCAGCGATGGTACTAGCAACACCGCCTGCTTGGGAAAAGCTGAGGCGTTGACCATAAAGTTGCCCCAGGGCAACAATCATGGAAACTTGCAGCGCCGTAATCGCTGGCATCGTGGCGAAGGGTAGCGGCACCGCAGCTAATGTGGCCGCAATCACGGAAAAAGCTGAAATGTAACGTCGAGCCACATCTCGATAGATCGCCCCTAGTTGGGTGGTGGCGTCATCAGCCTGATCTAGCAGTTGATGGATAGCATTGGACTCTGCTTCGGGCAGCTGGTCAGATAGGACAGTGAGTAGCGCATCCAGCCCATAAAAAACAGGAGTGTAGCCGTCTTCTTCAAGGGTGAAGTCAACCATAATGGCACTGTCAAAGAGACCGTCAAAACTGCGTTTGAGTTCACCAAAGGCCCGTTGAATTGATGTTTGTGTAGGTGGGTAGGGCGAATGCTCAGCCCCGGTAGGATAAAGCTCGTGCAGACAGGTGACAACTAAAACCACTGGAATTGTTGGATGCTGGGCTCTAACACCACGCAAAATCTGGTGCAGACTCTCCACTGCAAAGTCATTGACCTTAACTGTCACCAGCAATATCCTCGCCCCGCGCGCCTGCTGAGCAAGGTCATTTTGGAGTTCTTGTAGGATGCTGTCTACATCGCGGTCCACATCTCCTAGCCCAACCGTATCTGTAAATAACAGCAGTGGCAGATCTGCTGATGGATAAGCGTAACGCTGGGTGTGTTGGGTATGGGGCCGAAATCCCTGGCCAATAATATCTGCGGAGACTCCGGTTAACCCACGCACGATTGAACTTTTGCCCGATTGGGGTTTGCCGATCAGCCAAGCTTCAGTGGTAGGTAGTTCCGCCCTGATTTTTTCCAGGATATTGGCAACTTGGTCATCATCGACTGCGAACCATTTCAGCACTCGTTGGGTGACCTGATCTAGAGATATACCGGACTTGATTGCATGCCAAGTCGTTAGCCAGCGCTGCGTTTGTGATGACGGGATTTTGGGCTGGGGATTTTGGGCGGATGCTGCCATCGCATCTCCTCATGGAGCCTTCAATAGTATTGTATCGATCAGTTCAACGCTCTCTAGGAGGGAACCTCACCCCGATTAGGTGCTGATTTCACTACTCGATATGAAAGTGCCTGCGGAAGCAATTATTGCGATTTATTGTGTAATGTGTCGGATTTGATAAATAACTACACTAACTTTTGCTAAGCTAACAGGTGATGGTGCCGTAAGAGTTTATACCTATGCCATACACCACTGAAGAAGGTGGACGCCTTAACAATTTTGCTTCTGAGCCCAAGATGTATGAGGCTCAGCCTCCGACAGCCAGTGAAAAGCGTAACTACGTTATTTTGGGTCTTGCTGGTGCTGCCCTGGTGGTTGGCTTGATTGCTTTGACAACCGTAATTTCCTAAGACAGCTTTGAATTTTTGACTGGCTTGCCTGAGTAGCGGCTAACTGCTTATTACCTTTAGAAAAGGCTCGCATTATTCGAGCCTTTTCTATTATTGAGACGCTCTAAGGATGGGGACAACTGCCCAAAGGCCTAAAATTTAAGAACTGCTATTCTTTGCTGTATAAGGGTTTTATTACTCACAACTAATCACTCACAACTAATCACGAATATTAGAGCTACTATCAGATGTCATGGTCCAGGATGACGAGGCGGCTATGGTATCGATGTGGATTACGGGGCCTACGCGCAGTGGTAAAACCCAGCATTTGATTAATTGGCTATTGCAGCAGACGGCTACGGCTGAACGTCCTTGGTTAGTGTTTGCTGCCAACGGTGATAACCGCATGGCTTTAGCTCAGCGGCTGGCATCTGCTGTGCAAGATCAGGTACCTTACACCACAACTACGCCCGCTGGTTTTATTCAGAATGAAGTCATTCTTTTCTGGCCTTTGCTAGTAGAGTCTCTGGTTCTTAAAGCTCAGTTTCCCCTCAAGCTGCGTCCTGAAAATGAACAGCTGTTGGCGTTGCAGCTATGGGAGCCACTTTTGGCAGAAGAGTTGCAAGTGGAAGGCTGGCCAGAATCCCAAACGGTGCGACGGGCTCTAGATTTATTGCAGTTGGCAGCTTCGGCAGGTATTCCAACTGAAGAAATTACCCTGCGACTGCAACAGGGAATGATGCCGAACCTGGTACCAGCCAATACCTGGGAAGCGATTGGGGCTGCGCTGTTGCAGTGGCGCATTTGGTGTTTGGAACGAGGGTTGCTTACCTATGGACTGATGACGGAGCTTTATTGGCGATACTTGTTGCCTTTATCTCAGTATCAGTCGCAGCTGCTAGAGAGATTTGCTGGGACAGCTGCCGATGATGTCGATGAGTATAGTGCGATCGCAATTCCCCTCTTCCAAATCTTCAAAACTGCCGGTCGCTCCCAGGCATTTACCTATAACCCCAGCGGTCAAGTGCGGTTAGGCGTAGGGGCTGACCCTGCGGCCACTCTAACATTGGCAACAGACTGTGAGCAGATACAGCTGCCCCACCCCGATACTGATAGCCTCGGCTACACCATGGCCGATGATGTGGTGCAGTGGGTGCAAGACCCGTTGGCCATCCCCGAATTGCCCGAGCAGGTGCAATTAATCACAGCCACCACCCGAGGCAAAATGCTGCGGCAGACTGCGGATCTTATTGCCGATGCCATTCACCGTGAAGTCGTGACGCCAGCAGAAATTGCGGTGATTGGCCCTGGTTTAGACGCCATTGCTCGCTACAGTCTAATCGAGATTTTGAGTGATCGAGGCATTGTTGTTGCCTCCCTTAAAGATCAGCGACCTTTAATTAGTTCTCCATTTGTGCGGGCTTTGCTTGCCTTACTATCTCTGGTTTATCCAGGGTTAGGACGACTGGTTAATCGTGATGCCGTGGCTGAAATGCTAGTGGTGCTCAGCCAAACCCCAGAAACTGAGGCCAGTTTGCCCTGGTTCGACCTGACCCGCATTGATCCAGTGCGGTCGGAGTTAATTGCCGACCATTGTTTTGTCCCCGATATTGAGCATCCTCGCCTGCTGCCGGTGGAGAATTTTCCCCGGTGGGATCGTCTGGGCCACCAGGCTACAGAGTCCTATAATCGTATTTTGGACTGGCTCAGCGAACAAAAGAAACAACAGCAGCAGCGGTATCCCACCAGTCCAGTAATCATGCTGGACCGGGCAGTGCAAGACTTTTTATGGCGTGGTAACTATCTACCCATCGATCAGCTTTCAGCTCTGCGAGAACTGATGGAAACGGCTCAATACTTTTGGGATGTGGAGCAGCGCTTGGCTCTCTATGGCGGCATGCCAGGAGACGATTCTCTCAGTGATGTGGGGCGTTTTATCCGTTTACTGCAGCGAGGCACAGTATCAGCCAATCCCTATCCGGCCAGATCGTTAGATGGAGAGCGGCAAGGGGTAACGTTGGCCACTGTATTTCAGTATCGAGCCCAGCGACTTACCCACCGTTGGCAGTTTTGGCTAGATGCCGGTTCTCCCCGCTGGCTGACGGGTCGTGATGAACTGTTTGGGGCTGAGATTTTCTTAAGCAGTTGGCCAGAACGACCAGTCACAGCTGCGGATACAGAGACCATGCACGAGGCCAGGTTAGAGAGAATTTTGAGAGATTTATTAGGACGAACAACAGAAAGACTTTATTTGTGCCACAGTGAACTAGCCCTCAATGGGCAGGAACAGATGGGGCCACTTCTCAGTCTAGTCAGCGCTGGCAATCCCATGGAAATGGATAATACCTAACTTCTGGAAAGGATTGATCAAGCTATTAGCTAATACCCCTGGTGATGTCTGATGAATCCCTTTACTAGGGATGAGCATCGCGACAGGCTGCACCGGATGAGCTTCTGGTCTACAGTACAAAGGTAGGCGAGTAAGCAATTTATGAATTCAGCCGAGAAAAAAGTAATCGTTGTTGGTGCTGGCTGGGCTGGCCTTGGAGCTACCTATCATCTAGCCAAGCAAGGCTATGACGTTACGCTACTTGAGGCTGGCCCCCAGCCCGGTGGCCTAGTTGCTGGTTGGAAAACGCCGGGGGGACGTTCTGTAGAAGCCGGTATTCACGGTTTCTGGTATCCCTACAACAATATTTTTGGTTTGGTGGATGAACTGGGTATTCAACCGTTTACCCCCTATACCCGCTCGTCTCAATATTCCCCAGCGGGTCTAGAGGTGGAGTCGCCCCTATTCCAGGCAATGCCTTATTTGCCCAGCCCCATGGGCACCTTTGTCCATACCAAATTTAAGCGGCTACCCCTGGCAGATCGGCTGTCGGCACTGCCGTTGCTATACGCAGTGGTGGATTTTGATAACTCTGACGATGCCTGGAAACGTTACGACGGCATGACCGCTAGAGAGCTATTTAAGCAGTATGGTGTTTCAGAACGTCTATATAAAGAATCCTTTGAACCCATGTTGCTGGTGGGGCTGTTTGCCCCGGGTGAGCAATGTTCGGCAGCGGCGGCATTGGGCATGCTCTACTACTTTATTTTGGCCCACCAGCCTGACTTTGATGTGCGCTGGTGTCGAGGCACCGTAGGCGAGATGATCTTTCGTCCCTGGGTAGAACGGATTGAGTCTTTAGGTGGCAAAGTATTGGCCAATAAGCGAGTTAGTGATGTGCAGGTAAAGGATAACCGCGTGACAGGTGTAGTCTGCACAGGTATGGATGGGGATGAGACCTTTGATGCAGATGCCGTAATTTTCTCAGTCGGCATTACTGGAATGAAAAAGATTGTTGCGGCCAGTGACGCTCTACGCAATCGATCTGAATTTAGGGATTTGCAAAACCTCGGTGGTGTGGATGTGTTGGCGACACGACTGTGGTTTGATCGCAAAATTGACGTACCATTGCCATCCAATGCCTGCTTTGGTTTTCATCAGGCCACAGGATGGACCTTCTTTGACTTAAATGCTCTCCATGATGAGTATAAGGATGAACCCGGTAGTGTGATTGAGGTGGACTACTACCATGCAAATCAGTTGTTGCCTTTAAGTGACGAACAGGTGGTTAGCCTGACGAAAAAAGACTTGGCAGGCTGTATTCCAGAGTTTGCTGATGCCCAGGTTGTCGACCAAGCCGTTGTGAGAATCTCCCAGGGTGTTAGCCACTTTGCACCGGGAAGCTATCGCTATCTGCTGCCGGGAACAACCAGCTTTAGCAATGTGTTTATGAGTGGTGATTGGATTGTGACGCGCCACGGCTCCTGGTCCCAGGAAAAGGCCTATGTTACTGGCTTAGAAGCAGCGAATCAGGTAATTAGCATGCTGGGCACCGGAACAGCGGCAGAAATTACCCCCATTGTGCCCGATGAACCCCACATTCAGGCAGCACGGGCGATTAATAAGACGGTGCGACAAATGGTGAATCAAGTAGTGCCACAGTGGTGGTCTTATTAGTTGCCGAGTTGCATGTTGTTTTTATGCATATGCCTAACGGTGTCTAACTTTCATTGGCAATCATATGGATGCGTTCATTGACCTGGCTCACAAAGAACCCGGTGGGGCCTACTCATTTTATTGCCTAACCGGAGGCCATCAGCAATGCCCTAGGCCGTTCAAAATTTGAATGCCGTAGCCTTTTCAGAACTTTATATGATCTTTACGAGGGTGTCCCTGGGAGAAGCTAACCGCTGGCGTATGGGTAGCTAAGGTTTTGGAGAAATAATTATGAACACCCTTATGCTGCTTGCGACAATTGAAATTTGCAACTTTATGGGTTGTAGCTGGTTGGAGAGTGCGATCGCATTCGTTCAGGAGTGGGTATCTAAAATCACAGTCTAGATACTTACGTCTTATTGAAGCTATTTCAGCAGCCGTTGGTCAGGTGATTACCTGCACCAATATTTAGTCTCATATTCTAGAAAGTACAAGCGTTTCCTTCTCAGGTGCTCCATTTCTTCCCAGGAAGTGGAGCACCTGTTGTTATTACCAGATTTGCTGCCACACTCCTTGATAGCCCATATCCCCTTCTCAAAGAATATGCAGAGTTTATACCTCTGTAATGCCCATACATGGCCTAGGAGATTTTAAGCATTTCCACAAAAAGGTAGCATAGACCTGTCTCCTGGGCTCAATTTTGTAAGGTGTAGTTTGATACAAAATTTCAATTTTTATCAAGAATCCAGCGCTAATTTTTGGGAATGCTTGCCATTGTTGGTAAGAGTTCGATACACCTGAAAATGAGCCTATTGATAACTGGAGAATCTGGGCTAGTCGTCCTCTAAGGTCTGTATTTTATGTCAAGCTCTGATTTTCTCAAGAGAAAAGCCTATAGTGCTGCCCCAGACTATACATCCCCACTGTTACAGATTTCTTCAGAGCAACGACAGCGATTATTAGGACGACTGACCTTTCTCTATGGTGAAACAGATGCTACTCGAGCTCTCCCTGAGCTAGAGCGACTGATCAAGGTGCACGATGCCCACAAAACACCTGGGAAGAAGACAGAGAATGGTCACTTTAATCCTGTCGATAGATTTACACAACAAGATATTGCCCTGATTACCTATGGCGATATTTTGATCAGTGAATCAGTCTCTCCCCTGGTCACACTAGCTGACTTTTTAGAATGCACGCCTGGTCTGCGCGGGGTATTCAATACTGTGCATATTTTGCCATTCTTTCCCTACAGCTCTGACCGTGGCTTTTCTATTACTAATTTTAGAGAGGTAGACCCAAACCTTGGCTCCTGGAAGGATATCGAGTCCCTAGGAGAACGTTATCGGTTGATGTTTGATGGTGTTTTTAACCATGCATCTTCTCAAAGTAAAGCTTTTCAGGAAATGCTGAATGGCAATCCGGATTATCATAACTTTGCCACCGCTTACCGTTCACCCGATGAGCTGACACCTGAACAGCGAGAGATGATTGTGCGACCGCGCACATCGGATATTTTGACCCAATATCAGTCCATTGAGGGTCCCATCTGGGTCTGGACAACCTTTTCACCAGATCAAATTGATCTGAACTTTACGAATCCCAAAGTGCTGCTGGAGGTAATTGATACATTACTGCTCTATGTTCGGCGGGGGGCCGATATTATCCGTTTGGATGCAGTGACCTATTTATGGGAAGAACCGGGAACGCCCTGCGCTAACCTGGCCCAAACCCATGAGGTGATTCGGTTATTTAGGGATGTCTTGGACATTGCAGCACCACAAGTTGCCTTAACGACTGAAACTAACATTCCCCATGAGGAGAATATTACCTATTTCGGTAACGGGTATGATGAAGCCCAGATGGTGTATAACTTCGCTTTGCCACCGCTGGTGTTATACACCTTTTACCGAGAAGACGCAACAGAATTATCCAAATGGGTACAGACTCTAGAGTATCCGTCGGATGCGATGACATTTTTTAATATTCTTGATACCCATGATGGGATTGGTTTATTGGGTGTCAAAAATATTTTGTCAGAGCAACAGATTAGCTTTATCATTCGATGTGCCAGAGAACACGGGGCCTTAATTTCCTATCGAACGGCTGAAGGAGGTGTGGAAGAACCCTATGAGATTAATTCCACCTGGTTTAGCGCCTTGAATTTGGATAGTGAATATGAGGATCTAGAGCTACAAATTAAACGTATGGTCGCGTCTCGCAGTATTGCATTAGTCCTTAGAGGCATTCCAGGAATTTACTTGCATGGTCTCGTTGGTACCCGTAACAATATTGAGACGGTCCTAAAAACAAAAGTGAAACGCGATATTAATCGTGCCGTAATTCACTACGCAGACCTGAAGCAAGAACTGAAAAACCTTGACTCTAGACCTGCTCAGATGATCACACAACTCAGTCGACTATTGGATGTGCGGGTCAGCAATAAGGCTTTTCATCCCAATGGTGACCAAAAAATAATTCAAGTAGATCCGGCGGTTTTTGCGTTGCTACGGATTTCGCCTGACTGTGAGCAACATATTTTAACGCTAACTAATGTGACATCTCAGCGCTGTCAGATTACGATTCCACTGGAGCGATTAGGGGTGGCTGGCGTCTATACCCAGTCATCAGACCAGTCATCAGAAAGGTTAGACACGTCTCATAATGGATCTAACAAACCTTTCTGTGCAATTCCTCAGGATAATTACTGGTATGACCTGATGGGGCGTCGCGGTTGGCGAATTGTTGATGATACCCTCAGTGTTACCTTGGCTGCCTATGATGTAGCCTGGCTAATTCCACTGATTGAGCTAGAGCAAATGATCGAGTGATAGGGAATGCTGTCTGCTGACTCAGCGTGGGACAGCATTCGTCACGTATGGGTTTAACCAGCTAACGGTAGTAATCTATCGTCATACTGTTTGGTAGGTGACGGTGGAGTAGAGGGAGAGTTGTCCGGAAAAATGCCATAAAACTTAGCAACAGCTTTTTTGACAGTTAGTGAAAGCAGGCTGCCGTTGTTGAGTTCATCAAAAGAACAAGAGCCTTCAGAGGGAAAGATGATTGGACTAGGAGAAACTCCCCATTCATCATGGGACCAGCACTGTAGGTAATAAAGTGCGCCCTCATAGGAAAAAGGGGTGTATTGAAAGCGAATATGTGCTAATAACGGGCGTTGTTGACGATGCCTAAGTAGAACGCAACCCTGCGCAGCCAATGCTTTTTGAATAAATTCAGGAACGCTTTGCCAAGAAATTGGACCAGGCTGATTGGAGCATCCAGTTGCCTTACTGTCAACTTTCTTCATAGTGGCCTCACTCAATACTCGATATACATAGCATAAAGGATGACCTTGAGGATGTTATGGGGATCAGCTACGTATAAGTCCAACGATAACTTTGATAACTGGGCCATTTTGTCTGATATCAATGCTATCTGGCTCTCTAAAAGATTTTAACAAATATTTTAGATTTCAGTCTAAATTGTTAATCAAAGTCTCCTTGTAGTTCTTAAGTGGAGGTGGTGCAGTAGTATGGGGGACAGTAAGGGGGTCTAACCCATTGTGTTGTAATGTTTTAATGATGCGCCTGAGGCCTTTGTATTTGTTGTTATTTAGACCTCTCAGGGATTGCTGATGCTTCTACATGTTTCTGCATGTATTGTATCTAACAAAACTCTTTTCGATTAAGTTTGTCTCTCTTTTGCAAGTTTGCCTGGTGATCTAAAGGTGGTTTTCGTCCTGATGTCACAGACTACTAGTTGTCAGGTGCAGATAGAATTGTGGCAAATGCCGCTTTCTTGTAGCCTTAACTGTCACCTCTGGGTCAAGGAATGAATTTGTTGGGATAAATGCGATTGCTGATTTAGGGGATGAACCGGTCTAAAGTCATTGCTACTTAACGGTGTCTCATAACTAAAGTCATCCCGAGGATCAGCAATGCTAGGTAAATAGTACCTTTGCTACCCATTAATTGCCTCTTCACTGCCCCGGCATCTAAATAGCTACTATTAGCCAACACATGTATTAATGTTGGGTACCCTGACCTTACCCACCTGCATTTTTTTCAACGGGGACCACTGGAACCATTGGTTTGTCCCAGTGTAGCGTGAAATTATGACATCTACTGAGCAATGGCAAATGAGCATCAATGGCACACCAGTTATTGGGTGCGTATCGGCTGTCTGGCCGTCTGTTTCTTTCTCGCCGCCCAGCTATCCACCAACGCGCTGAATATAGAAGCGACGGCTTCGCCCCTGTGGCCACCGGCTGGCATTGCCCTAGCTGCTCTGTTAATAAATGGCCAAAGCCTCTGGGTTGGCGTTGCCTTGGGTGCATTTTGGGCCTCGCTCGCTGATCAAGCACCCTGGATCATGTCTCTGATACTCTGCTTTGGCAGTGCTCTGCAGGCGGTGGTGGGTAGTTATTGCTTACGCCGTCGATGGGAGAAAAGTTTGCAGCTATACGACTGGCAGCTGGATGATCTACTAACCTTTATCGGCTTTGGGGTATTGCTCACCCCTATTATTAATGCGGTATATAGCACTATTGTGGGCTATGGGTTTGGCGCAGTAACAGGGCAAGAGCTGGTCCAAAATGCTATCGTCATCTGGCTCGGAGATGGCATGGGTATTTTGGTGCTGACACCACTATTGTTAGCGATCGCAGCGGGTCGGCAACGGCAGATGACCCTCCGCATTGGCTCCCGGTGGGAGTTAGGTCTTTGTTTAGGATTGCTGGTGGCCGTCAGTGCCATGGTGTTTGGGGCACATACGGATAGTGCGATCGCAAAATACCCCTTAGAATACCTCCCCTTCCCCTTTGTCGTTTGGTCTGCCCTGCGATTGGGGTTGCGCGGAACTACCCTGGCAAGCTTCCTGGTGTCAGTCATTGCCGTGACAGGGGCCGTGCACCGGGGTGGGCCGTTTATTACGAAAGCGGACGGCAACCTAGAGGAAGCAATATTGCTACTCCAGACCTATGCGGCTGTGATTACCTTGACGGCGTTGGTTTTGTCGGTGGTTGTGACAGAACGTCAGCAAAGTCGAGCAAAGTTAGCCCGGAGTGAAGCAAGCTTGGCTAACGCCCAGCGCATTGCTCAGCTAGGTAACTGGGATTGGAGCATCAGTCTGAATGAAAAAGCGCTTGATAAAACTGTCAATGCTGTGGTGACAAAAACGGAAGACAATACACTGTCGCCTCACAATAATTCTCTCATTTGGTCCAATGAGCTATATAACCTTTTGGGCTACCCTATTGGTTCGGTCCCACCCAGTCAATCGTTATTTCTAGAACGGGTACACCCAGAGGACCAGCGGCGGGTGGGGTTAGCTTGGAATGTAGCACGAACCCATCAAAAACCCTACCGTTTAGACTATCGGCTGATTTTACCCGATGGTACAGAGCGTACGGTGAATGAGCATGTTCACATCGAAACCGATCGGATTACGGGGACAGTACAGGACATTACTGAGCGTAAGCGGGCAGAGGCCGCACTACGAGAAACAGAGACGGTGCGGGCTACTATGTATCGCTATTTGAGTCAGGATCTGGCTGAACAACTACTAGATAACAATAACACCACCTTAGGCGGTGCGCGCCAGTTTGTATCGATTTTATTTGCTGATATTCGCAGCTATACTGCACTGACTGAGCGGCTTGCCCCTGAAGAGATTGTTGTTCTCCTTAATCGTTACTTTGAGACCATGGTGGATGTGATCTTTGCCCACCGAGGTACCCTAGACAAATTTATTGGTGATGCCATTATGGCGGTATTTGGCTCACCACTTCCCCAAGAAGATCATGCCCAGCGGGCAGTTGCCACCGCCTTAGGTATGCAACAACAACTGACGGTTTTTAATCAACAACAACAGCTACAGGGCTTGCCTACTTTGCAAATTGGCATTGGCATTAATTCCGATGATGTCATTACGGGCAATATCGGTTCCAGTAAACGTATGGAGTTTACTGCCATCGGTGATGGTGTGAATCTCACCTCTCGCATTGAGAGTGCTACCAAGTTTTATGGTTGCCCCATTATCATTAGCGAAAATACCTATGAGCTATGCAAGAAGACAGTCTGGGTGAGAAAGTTGGATTATGTGTGCGTACGGGGTAAACGGCAGCCGGTGCACTTGTATGAAGTGTTGGGATTGCGGTCACAACCCCTAAACTCTACTCAACAAGAACACATTGCTCTCTACGAAGAAGGCCGAATGCTTTACGAGCAGCGTGAGTTTGATCTTGCCATTGAAACCTTTATGACGTTGCTCCGTAAAACACCTGAGGATCAAGCAACACGGATTTATTTAGAACGTTGTCAGCAGCTTCAGAAACATCCGCCTAAAAAGAGTTGGAATGGTTCCTGGCAATTACAGGAGAAATAAATACGACTAAAGATATGCAAGGCCTTCATCAGAGTCGTCCTTGTGAATAGACATTCGCTATAATTAATGCTGATGCAGAGGTTAGGTGGTGATGTTTCCCCTATGGATTTTTTTAGCGATCCTAACAGCGTTAGGCTTCGTCATGTTCGTGAGCATTCGTTTATCTAATGAATCCCTGGCTCACGAGGGGCTATGCCCTGTGTGCGGTGGTGCAGGCGGGCCCTGTGAACATTGTAATGGCTATGGAATTATTGTCGATGCGACTAAAGCCCATTCGCTTCCACCTCAGGTGAGTGATAGTTCTCAAAAAACACAGAAGAGCTTGAGATAATCCAACAGAAATGAGTACTTTTGGAGGCTTGTCTCCGATATTCAGCTTTATTTTTATCGCTAAAGAACAATTTTGATTGATATTCAGTGATTTTAGTCACACTATTTAACCCTATGGATGGCCAATGGATTTAAGCCAACTTACATAGGGCTTCGCCGCCATGCTCAATCCAACCGTAAATCATGCCAGATGTTGAATGGCCTACTGCACAGTTGCCTGCTTGATCGATCACGATGACCCCCCCTAAACCCTGGACTTTTTTCACTAAGTAATCAATGCCAGCAGTGGCTGCAGCTTGGGCATCCAACTTTTGGAAGTAAACAAAATCCGCAATCATTTTGCACAGTACCGTTCGTTGGAACTGTTCTCCATAGCCGGTGGCGGAAACAGCACAGGTGTCATTATCAGCAAAGACACCAGCACCAACGATAGGGCTGTCCCCCACACGCCCCCAGCGTTTGTTCACAATCCCTCCCGTAGACGTAGCGGCGGCTAGATTCCCGGCACTATCTCTGGCAACGGCCCCAACGGTGCCAAGTTTTTGGCTAGGTGTGGCGGCTTCATGGTCTAGCATCATGCCCCCTACCTTTTGAGCCTCACGCCATTGACGAACGCGAGTCTCAATCACGAAATAATCATTGGCCATGCGGGGTAAACCGCAAAATTTAGCAAACTCACGGGCCCCTTTCCCAATGAGCATAACGTGCTCACTTTTCTCTAACACCTGGCGCGCTAGGGCAGTTGGATTTTTGATTGAGGTGATGCCTGCAACAGCTCCTGCCTGGAAGGTTTTGCCATCCATAATGGCAGCGTCCATTTCTACTTCACCATATTCATTTAAAACAGAACCACGACCTGCATTATAGAGTGGATCATCTTCTAACTGAGCAGCGCAGTGTTCAACTGCATCTAGTGCACTGCCACCCGCTGTTAGAATACTGCGCCCACTTTCTAAAATGCTGCGAATACTTTCCATAAACTCTGTTTCATTTCCCTCACGCTTTATTTGTTCTAAAGCTCCTGCACCACCATGGATAATGAGAGAGAATTGATCTGGCATAGCTTAATAAAATTTCAAATAACTGGAACCCACTGTTATCTCACGCACTCAGTTATTAGCGCATTAGACTCGGTTACTTTGGCTACAGAAGTATCGCATAATGTAGTGGCTGAAGTCAGCATATCTAATTGCTAATCATGAATTTGCTCCAAGACTTGAGAGTGAGTGGGTTACCCGTATTAGAGCAATCCACATTAGATTTGGAAATAGCAGAGCTGGAGAGCTTGCGCATCAGGACAGAGTTAATGCTGGCGCTGCGGCTATATATTCAGGAACGACATTGGACATTGGATGAGGCGGCCCAAGCTTTTCGGCAGTCTTCTCCTCGTATGCAAAATCTGATCAATGGCGAAATTAGCCGGTTTTCAGTGGAAGATTTGATTCAGCTTCTAACTAAAGCTGGTTTGACCGTGCAGATGTCAGTTCAAACTTGATTGCTCCAACATAAGCAGCAATTAGGTCGTTTAACTGCTGCTACAGTCAGCAGTAGTTAGATCAAGCCCCATTGTTTTTTATTCTCTCCTGGCTTCTTAATGCCGGGAGAATGTTTTTTATATTTTTAAATCTTACTAAAGAGTTAAGTTTGATTTTGATCTTGGAAATCATTTGTTCGAAGAATATATAACAATTTTCTAAACAAAACAGAGTATTGATTTACAGGTTTTCTGTTCTCATGTCATGAAAACAAGATATTTTAAGGGCAAAAAAATCTGTTTTTTAGAGTGGGAGAAAAGAGCTTTGATTGGCTGATGATCGTGTCTTAATTGAGGTTTTTGCTGGATACGTTGAGTCTGAGAAGCTGGTAGGAGTGCCTGTGTGCAGTCGAGGCTTGTGCTCTAGAGATATTGATATCTCAAATTATTTAATATTTTACTATTGCATTAGTGATGCAGGATACTTCATGCTGATCCGTGGTTGGAGGTCGTGTTCTGAATCGATTTGTCTCTCAGACACTGGAAACATAGAGCAAGCGGGCAATCTTCGCAGTCTTACGTTAGTTATTTAAGTTCACTATCGCTCTGAGAATTTTAACAATGAAGATCTTTAACCATGACATCATGATGAGTACCCTGGACGTCAATCGGGGGGTTCATCTTTTTTCAGGAAGAGCTTTGGGCTTAAGCTCTCCAGGGGATAAAGTCCAGTTACATCCAGATTTGATGGCTGATTGGCCAATGTTGAGAGAGCACTATGCGCGCATTGGGTTAGAGCATAGTCACGATATTATTTGGGATGTTGCTTTTGAAGAGCTGGCTCAACAGTCTCCTGATGAAATCTCGGTCTATTTCTTTGGCCATGCGTTTGAATATGATTCCTCTGATCATAATCAGGGTTGTGCCAGGATCCTAAGGCAGTTAGATGGCGACTGGTACAAAGTTGTTGAATACATGAATTCTAAGAATAACTTTGTCGCATTGGCTCATCAACTCGGTGTTCCTGTTCCCCAGACTGAGTGTTTTGAAAGTCGTACGCAATTAGGAAATCTTGAAGCTTTTTCCTATCCTTGCTATGTAAAGCGAGCTGTCTCAGATCATGGTGTTGGTATTTTTCGATGTGAGAATTCTGCGGATCTGTTAGATGCTGTAGAACAGTTTCCGAAAGACAAGCCTTTTCAAGTCCAGGTGGAGATCCAGGCCTCTGCTTTTCTCAATCTGCAATATCGGGTGACATCGGAGGGATTAACGCGTGCTCTGGTGTCTGAGCAAATCTTAGACGGTTGTGTGCATGGCGGTAATCGTTATCCAACATTGCATCAGCCATGGCATATTACAGATCCCATGGCTCAATGGATGTTTGAACAGGGGATGAGGGGGACCTTTGGGTTTGATGTGGCGGTTGCGGATTTTCCAACAGGGCCACTATATTTAGCGATTGAATGCAACCCTCGATATAACGGTTCCTCGTATCCCACTGAGATTGCCGCTCGGTTGAATGTACCAAGTTGGTGTAGTGAAACCTTGCATACTGACTGTCGACAACTGGCGGACTTGAGTTTAGATGGCCTAGAATTTGACCCAATCACTAAAACAGGTGTTGTGTTAGTTAATTGGGGGACTATTCAGGCGGGTAAGGTGACTGTATTATTGGCAGGCTCCCCTGTACAACAGATGGAGTTAAGTCAACAAATACGGCATCAGTGGAGTCGTCAGCCAGTTGCTGTTAGCTAAAGAGTAAAAAACGATAATGCAACATTCATGGGTGCTAGACTCCCTAACGTTGGAGCAGTGAATGTTGCATTATTCTTCCATAGGACTGATTATTATGCGATTCAGTCTTTGGCTATGGTTGGGGCACAAGCATTAGCTTATGGGCTGCTTGCGCTGTAGGAAGCCGGTTAAAAGTGCTAAGGCAAAGGCTCCTAAAACTGCAAAAACTAACAGTAATCTTCCTTGCTCTAACACGCCTGCCCCAAGTGCGACGATGGGAGGGTTCGAGATGGCAATGCTCAGGATAAGGGCTGGAATAAATCGTAACCAGGGTGCTTTTGTGAGGCCAACACTATAGGCAACAAAGTCAAAAAAACCTGTCATTAGAAAGGCTGTCATTAAGAAGAAGTTGCGTTCTAGGTGCCTTTGACTGAGGTTATCAACGCGGCTGATGAATCTTTCGCCTATCAGGCGTTGCACAAAGCTACGACCAAATTGCTTTGATAAAAAGAAACTCAAGCTGCAAGAGCAGAGATCGGCCAGACAGATCACCAAAAGACCCTGGGAAAAACCTAGTAGGCCCCCGGCCAATACAGAGTAAGCGGTGCCTGGCAAAGCGGGAATAACAACACTGGTAAACCTGAGGAAAAATAGGGCTAATGGTGCCCAAACGCCAAAGGTTTCAACGTTGTCTCGTAGCTGACTAACGCCATAGCGTTGAATGATCCAAATAACTGCGATGGTTGCGATCGCAATTACCACCAGTTTTAGCCACTTTTTTGTCTTATTCATGGTTTAGCGGGGTGACTAATAGGGCCATGGGTTTTCATAGCGAGTGGTTGTTGGCGTCTGACGCACTTTTCTCTGCCGAGTTTTGGCAGGGCTCTGGGACTTGCTATTGCCGTTGCTAGCATTAGGCCTGGGGACTTCTTGCAGCGCATCCTGAAGGATGGGTGAGATTTTTGTGGGTTGACTGGCTTGTTTTTGATTACGCTCCTTATTAATCTCGCGAATGCGCCGCGACAGGAGCTTAATAATGTTGACAGCGATGCCGGGGGTTTCGTCGATGGCTTCGTATAGCTGCTGCTGAGTCAGAACCAGACAATCGCAGGCATTAATGGTGGTCACTGAGGCGGAGCGTGGTTCAGCATCAAACAGGGACATTTCACCAAAACACGTCCCCTTATCTAAGGTGGTTAGGTTTTGCGATCGCAAATGTACCCGTACTTGTCCTGAGACCACGATATAAAGAGAACGGCCCTCTTCACCTTCCTTAAAAATTCTATGATTTGCAGGAAAAGACAGCTCATCCATGATGGATGCTAATCGCACTAGAAAGTCGTCCCGCAGTTCTTTAAAGATGGGGACACCCCGCACGAATAGTAAACGATCAACGCTGGTGAGCATGGTGAACTTGGTTTAGATATGCTATTTGGTCAAAACCACACAGTGAGCACAGTTGAGCGGTGGATGGCCGCTCAGTTATGGCAGTGTAACCCTCGGAGGCAGTCGATGCAATACAGGGTAGTACATTGACCACATACATTATCCAAACCTACATCTGCTTAACCCTGAACATACCCAAATCCCACCGCCTCAAACTGTGTATTTATTGAGTGGCCACATGCTTTTCCAGCATTTTCTGGACTTGGTCAGCCACCAGCGGATCAGAGTCTTTTTCCATTAACTGCAGCAACCTGGGAAGGCTGCTGGGTGAAGCCATGTCTAAATAGCTTAAAGCGGCCTCTCGCACAAAGCTGACCGGGTGGCGGAGCGATGCCATCACATGGTCACCGCTTAGGGGCCAGCGCTCGGTGCGGGCTACATGAAAGCAGCAGGCTAAGGCCCAATCCGATAGAAAATGCCTTAGTTCCATGAGTTGGCGTAGACGTTCCTGGGGTTCCAGGGGCTGGTACGTGACCAGTGGATGGAGGGCGGCTAGCGTCGTTTCATTATTAGAATTAGATCGGTCAAATAAGGTGAGAATGGCGCGCTTTGCAGGAATGTTCAACGTATTGTCTAAAATCTCCAGACCTCTGGCTCGACTGGCGGCTGAGCCATCCAGGTTGAGCTCTGCTGCTTGAATCACTGAAGATGGGTAAAGAAACCGCAGCAGTAACAATATGCGTTGCATGGCATCCGCCTTCATATCCTGCAAAGCCCGTCGCAGCCATTCGCAGGTTTCTCCAGATGCCTTTTCTTCGGAACAGTCCTCCAAACAACTGTAGAGCTGACCAATAAACTGTAGCTCTTGATCTAACAAGGTTTCTACCCCTGGACGACCGAGCTGGTCAAGGGCACTATCAATATCCGTAGACCGGCGTAAGCCCTGCTCATCCAGGAGCTTTAACAAAATGCGTAAAATCCAGCGACGGGGGCCTCCCCATGCCGTCATCAAATTAGATGACAATAGGTTGAGGGCCTGTAGGGTGCCGATGCGGCCAATGACATTCCAAGCCTGGTGGCGTAAGGTTTCACTCTTATAGGGATCGTTGGCCAGCTTGACTAGCATCGGGAGGGCGTCATTGCCCAGTTCGCTCAGGGCTTTCATCGCCGCTTCGCGGGTGGATTTATAACTGAGGGCCTTTAGCAGTGAGGGATAGTGTTCTTCTAGCCGTGTGGCTGAGATCGCTTCCAACATTGACCGTCGTACCCGCAGTGAATCATCCTGCAACAAATTGGGCACATGGAGCCGCAGTCCTTGCATGTACTCGGCTTCCCCTAAGGCGCGACAGCCCATCACCCGCTCCAGTTCCTCCTGGTGGGTGAGCATCTGCTGCAACAGGTATGTGGCCCGCGCCCGCTCTGCTGGGTTTCCATGTCTGAGCATCATGGAAGCAGCCGTGCCGCGTACAGCTGGATCAATGCTAGGTTTCAGATAGGGCTTGAGCTGATTCACATCGCCATCTTGCTGGGTCAGCCAGACATAGCGGAGGGCTAAGGCCAAAATGGATGGCTCTTGGGACGGGTAAATGAGAGCGTCGACATAGCCCGTAAATGTGGGATCTGGATAGACCAGCATGGTCTCCAAACTCTGCTGTTGCAGATTGGGGGAAAGCTCACTGAGCATGGGAGCCAACACTTCGCTGATGCTGCGAGGCTCAATCTGAGTGAGCAGCTCAATTAGGGAGCGCTTATCGGCTTCGGGGCCAGGTTTGTCTAAGGCTTCGATAATCGCCTGTTTTAATACCCGTAAACTGGCGTCGGAAAAGCTTAAAAGACCGCGTTCAGCTGTGAGTACAAGAAGATTGAGATATTGCGATCGCAACAAAAAAATGCTGCCTAACCACAGTAATGATAGACCGAGGGTGATGAACAAAAAGATGCTGCTCCCCTGCATCCAGCTAATGTGATTTGCTAGAGCCATCACCAGTAAAATCCCGATGCCCACTATACCAATGGCGATGGATTCTGCTACACCGACCAATGATTGGATCTTGGCCCGTGGCTGAGCGGGAACCGGTTGAAACAGGACTGGGCGGCTGCTAGCCACAATGGTGTAGCGTAGCCATTCATCAATAAACTTCAGCAATATCAGGCCGATAAACAGTCCGGTTGCGCCACCCACCGCCGGTAGACTTACCACTAAGCACAGACAGCTGAAGATAGCCATTAAGGCTGGCAATAAACCTGCTGTCATAAACAATCCCAACCGTTCAATTAAACGACTGGAGGTAAATAGCTGGGTAAGCAATTCCATGAGGCCCAATACCCCGGTGAAAATACCCAGGAATTTGGCCATGGCATCAATGCTGAATTCTTGGGCTTCTAACTGTAGAAAATACTGATATTCCACCAAATACAGAAGCATTTGGGCGATCACAAAAAAGCTCAGTAAAAGCAGCACATAGCGGCGAATGAGCTTACGCAACCGTCTGGCTGAAAAATTGGCA
This sequence comes from Adonisia turfae CCMR0081, assembly GCF_011009555.1. Taxonomy (GTDB): domain Bacteria; phylum Cyanobacteriota; class Cyanobacteriia; order Phormidesmidales; family Phormidesmidaceae; genus Leptothoe; species Leptothoe turfae. The sequence goes on from NZ_QXHD01000004.1 coordinate 1,696,331, forward strand.
TTGGACAGTTCCACTGTCCGGCGTTTGGAGTCTGGGAAGGCATGTTCATAGGTTTTGCTGATGTAGAACAGCACGCCTGTTGCCACCAGCATGATGCCAAGTACCAGATAGACAACATTGTTGACATCTAAAACCGTCAGGAGGGCAAACAGGGTAAACCCGCTGAGGATGTCGGCCACCAAATTGCCACTGCTGATCAGGGGGAAGGTGCGTTTAATCTCGCGGATATTAAACAGCTGATTGGCTAATACGGATAAATTCAGCTCGTTCAGGTTAGTGATGGCCTCCATCCACAGACGCAGTGCAAAAATGGTGGGGGCGGCCCAAACCTCAACGCCTAACCCAATGCGAAATAGGCCAATGGGTAAGGTCATCAATAGGGCAATCAACACAATCACCTGGCGCAGGGGTAGCAGACGCTGTAGCCAAGAATAGACGCTGCCTAAACTTACTCCTACCAATGCCGTAAACAAATAGATCAGCGGTAGTGTTTTGGCTCCATACTTGTCTAGAAATAACGCTGCCGAACTGACCTCCAGCCACATAATCCCCATGGACATGAAGGTATAGAAGGTAAACAGCAGCAGGGTGCGATGGCCTTCTTCAGGACGCAGGTTCAGTGCCGTAAAAATTTTCTGGAGCCACTGGGGCTGGGAATATGAGAAATCTGACTGCATGGTCAAACAGGACGGCTAAACAGAGCCGATGGTGATCATGCCAAAGACGCTACCGGATCATCTGGCAATCATCAATAGCAAATTGACGTGATCGATTGAACTATATTGCCCATACAGTCCAAATGAGGGGAATCTTTAAATGTCGATCTAGCTGTTGTAATAGTCCTGACCGTTACGACCATTGGGGACATGGGCAGGCAGTTTTGGCTGTTGATCATCAATGGGGGTTAACCAGCGGGGCAAGGTTTGCAGGTGCCCTGCAGAGCCTGGGTGGGTCATGGCCTGGGCTTCAATGGCGCACACATCTTCGTAACTCAGAGCAAGCTCACTCTGAAGATGCTGTAGCCACTTTTTTAGCGGTTTGCCCAAGGGGTTTTCCAGTTCTAAAGCGGCTAGCATGGCCTGTCGATAGCGATCGCAACTGTCCTTATGGTGGGCGTAGGGAGCCATCACATTGGCTTCAATTTCTTGGCTCTGGTAAACGCTAATGCCCAGCTGATGGCGTAGAAATTCTAAAATGTTGCGGCTGGCGGGTGGAATATGGCCCTGATGGCGGTGGGCATATTCCTCAAGGCTACTGCGATATTCCCGTTCAGGAGAATAGGGAGGAACGGCTAGCAGTGGGGTGTCGGCTGTTTCGTTGTGGGTGTAGAGAGCAATGGGAAAGATGTCCGTATGGCTCTCACTGAGTGCCCGCGCCAGGTAAGTTTGTAAGTCATCGATGGAGATACCCCCATCGGCATCCGTATCGGCTAATCCTGTGGTAATCCCCTCAATCAAATAGTGAGTGTAGAGAGATAGACCTAAATCGACGGTGGGCCAAGGGTTTGCGGAGCTAGCTAAGGCTGTGAGCAGGGCACAGTTGCAGTCTGCCAAATGGGGCATTGGTAAGTGACCGTTGGGAGACATTCCCCCTTGTAGCATAGTTGGATTATCAATGTTGCTTTGGGGTAAAGAACTCCAAAGACAATCTAGTATCATGACTCGATTAAGCCCCTCCTGTAGTGACGGTAGGGCCTGGCGAATATAGTCACTGGAGATGGCTGTGGTAGCAACGGCATGGGGGTCAGTGTCGCTGGCGGGCAGATAAATAGCCCCCGTGCGGGGATCAAGCACACCATAGCCAGTGTAGTAAATCAGACAGAGATCATCGTGACGGCAGCGATAGGTCATCAGCGCAATGGCATGGCGCATCTGTCGCAGATTGGGGTTGATTAGGGTGATGATCTGATCATCCCGCAGCCCCTCTAAATCAACTAATAGCGCTTTCCTGAGGGCAGTGACGTTTGCGATCGCAGGAGACTCTTCCATAGTGTCTATAGCCAATTCATCCGTGCTTACCGCGATCAGCAATATGTGTTTGCCCATATCTCCCAATCTCCCTAAAGGGTTGAATAAACAGCGTTTTAGGTCTGTTAGTAATGCTGTTATTTGAAATATTTCTGAAATGTTTCTGTTTAATTGCCTGTTTTGCCCGTATGTATAAAAATTTTCGAGGGACATTCTCACTTTCCGGGATGCTTCACCTTAAGAAACCTAGTTTCTTAAATTGGTTTCTTGAAGTTGATGTGTTCGAAGGTAGGGTTCTGGAATAAAATAATGGGCCACCCCCATTGCTGGGGGCTACCCCATGATTGGGGCTACCCCATGATTGGATCCATCTCCATCACTGTTCCTCCCATGAAACACACCCTTTCTGTTTTGGTCGAAGATGAAGCAGGCGTTCTGACTCGCATTGCTGGATTGTTTGCCCGCCGTGGTTTCAACATCGAGAGTCTGGCTGTCGGACCGGCTGAACAGGCAGGTATCTCTCGCATCACCATGGTGGTGCCAGGAGATGACGGTGTCATTGAGCAATTGACCAAGCAGCTCTACAAGCTCATCAATGTGCTCAAGGTGAACGACATTACTGAGAAGCCCTGTGTTGAGCGCGAGCTGATGTTGCTAAAGGTCAATGCAACTAGCAGCACGCGGGCTGAGATTATCAATTTTGCCCAAATTTTCCGGGCTCGTGTGGTGGACGTTTCAGACGAGTCGCTGACCATTGAAGTGGTTGGCGATCCAGGCAAAATGGTGGCTATTGTTCAGGTATTAGATCGCTTTGGTGTGCGTGAGATTGCCCGCACTGGCAAAATTGCCCTCACCCGTGAGTCTGGAGTCAACACGGAATACCTGAAAGCCAAAGCACCCATGAGTGCAGTCATCGGTTAGATGGTGCAAACCGTAGGGGCGCATACGCCTATAACCTGCGCCCTTGCCCCTTGATTTAGGCAGCCAATAGCAGTTTTTTGAGCAAAATTTCAGCAATACGCTTGCCCGCTCCGGGAGGACCCATGCGGTGCAAGCCATTTTTATAAATGATAGCCTGGCGTTCTGGGTCATTTAAGATGGCGGTGAGCATTTGGTTGATCTGGCTTGGGTGCTCCACCAGGGTGACCGATGGGCCAAGGTGGCGAGCCTGGGCTTGGGCAAAACTTAGGGTGAATTGAGGGCCATTGCCCGGCAGGGTGAGTACGGGTTTACCTAAGCCAACAAACTGTTCGGTGGCCGTACCGGCGGTTGCGATCGCAACGTTAGCCTGATAGGCATAATCCACAAATAACCCCTGATCAAGCTGTAGCCTATGCTGACCTCGTTGATGGTCCTGTCCTGTAAACTGCCAACCATAATGAGTGAGCGTTTCCGTCAGCATTTCCATATCTAAGCTGGGCGCAGCGGCGGTCAAAAAAGTGGTTGGCTCATGTCTATGGCGAGTCAGGTCATCCACACCCTGGAGTAACCGCTGCCAATTTTCATAGGCTTCAGGTACACGGGAACCCGGCAATAACAAAACAGTGAGACCTTGTTGGTGGGCCTGTTGACTGGTAGGAATGGCAAACCCATCCATCATCGGGTTGCCTGCATCATAGGCTTCTACGGCCCAGCGATGTAATCGTTGAGTGGTAATACCATCGCGGGGGAATACACAGGCACTACGTTTCATTAGCCAGCGCTCCCAAGGCATGTAAACGCAGGTCCGTTGAAAGTCCAGGACGTCAAGCAACGTTGATTTTACTAGGCATGTGCCCTGCTCGTCCCGCACGTGGTATTCAGACTTGGCAGTGCCAACGAACCCATATGAATGGCGGCTGAGCCAGCCAAATAGTAGCGGCACGATATCCCCTACCGCCAGCACCACATCATCTGGATTCAGCCACTTTCCCATAGCCCGTAGCTGCGCAATCGTCAGCTGAAGCAACCCCCCCTGCAAATCCCGAGCCAGCTGCTGACTGTCCATATATATAAAGCCACCGGAGGGCATTTTCTTCGTGGGGCCAATAATTTCAATGCCTAATTTCTGATATTGCCGACCCTCACCCACAATGGGTAAGGCTGCCATCTTTAGATGAGGGGCTAACCCTTGCAGAGCCTGCAAAATTCTGATGGCGATCAGATCTTCCCCGTGCCCATTACTGATACAAAGTAGCCTCATGACAGCGACCAACCCTGAGTTAAGTCGGCTTGTCTGTGAGAAAACTTGTCAAAATTAAACATCAACCCTGGCATGTAATAGTGATAATGGAAACGAGAATGTTAAAACAATATTAAAATTGCATGTCTCCTTTTCTGCTTCGTCAACTTTGGTCTGTGATTGATGCCGCCCACAGCAACTATATTCTCAGCCTAGACGATCAGGGGCTGACCAACTGGGTGATAGAGCAGCTATGTCATCAGTCTCCTCTAGATACAGTTGAATTGAGCCAGGTCAACCACTACATTCGCTCTAAGCTTCCCCTAATTCGAGATATTGCTCAGAATGAATAAACTTTCAATCATTTTTGTTTGGTAGGAATTAGAGATTCTCATAGTAATAGACTTCATTTCCTAGTATTATTTCTATCGTTTCGATAGGTAACCTAAATAACACTGGTTAAGTAAGTCTTAAGTTTTACTCGATTTCAAAAATAGTGATCTGCAATACAAAGTGCTGCTATCTCTTTGAAATCAATCCTTATTGCCCTCATATTCTTGCCATAACTGCCGCGTATTATACGTATTAATTCCTGGTAGGCGATAACATAACGTCTTAGAATGCATAAAAATCCAGCCTAGATACATTACATAAGTCGTGGATCGTGGTTCTGAAAACTGCATTGGTTCTCGATTTACAGGCTGTGTTTTTCCACTAAGCTGACTTGATTTATTCCAATGGAGTGTGTGAGGTAACTATGGCAAAAAGGGGTTCTTCATTAGCAGCATTACTTGCTGTTGCCCTACCGCTAGCTGCATGCGGTGGTGCTCAAGATGCTGTTGATACAGCTACTGATGCGGCTGGTGATGCTGTCGATACGGTTTCGAGTGCCGTTAGCGGTGGTAGCCGCCTAGAAACTGTTCTTAGTCGCGGCACCCTAAACTGCGGTGTTGATGGTGGTATTCCTGGATTCAGCTTTGTTGACGAGAGCGGTACTTACTCCGGTTTGGATGTGGATGTCTGTAAGGCTGTTGCAGCTGCCTTGTTTGATGATCCTGAAGCCATTGAGTATCGCCGTCTAGATTCCACCGAGCGCTTTGAGGCCCTTAAGGGGGGTGAGGTGGACATGCTCTCCCGTAACACCACCTGGACCATCAGTCGCGACACATCTGTAGGTATGGAGTTTGCTCCTACTACATTCTTTGATGGTCAGGGCATGCTGGTACGTGCTGATAGTGGTGTTGAAACCCTTGAAGACATGGAAGGCCTATCCATTTGTGTTGAAACCGGTACCACTACTGAGCTCAACCTGACTGACCAGTTCCGCCAGCGTGGTGTTAGCTTTGAGCCCGTTGTCTTCCAAGATGCTGATGCTGGCTATGCTGCCTACGATGAAGGTCGTTGCGAAGGCTTTACCTCTGATAAGTCTCAGCTAATCGCTCGTCGCAGTACCCTCAGCGAGCCCGATGCTCATGTTCTGTTAGATGTCACCATGTCTAAGGAGCCTTTGGGACCGGTAACCATTAACAACGACTCTGCTTGGTTTGATACTGTCAAGTGGGTTACTTACGGTTTGATTCAGGCTGAAGAGTTTGGTCTAACCTCTGAGAATATTGAAGAAGCCGTTAACAGCGAAGATCCCAACATTCTACGTTTCGTAGGTGCTGAAGGTACTTTGGGTGATGATATGGGTCTGCCCAATGACTTTATGCTACGCGCTATTAAGCACGTTGGTAACTATGGCGAAATCTTTGAGCGCAACTTGGGTAAGGAATCCCAGTTTGAACTTGATCGTGGTCAGAATGCGCTTTGGACCGATGGTGGTTTGATGTATGCACCTCCCTTCCGCTAAATAACTGAAACTATCTAATGGTGTTTTTTAACAACCAGCATTGGATAGTTTTTAGGGGCCTATTAGGCCCCTATTTTTTTATTTCAAATGATGAAGTTAGTTGCACGGTAGCCCATCGTACTGCGGCACCTAAGGAATTACATTACGTTTACTAACAGTTTTTGTGGCCTGGGCAAAAAAGCTAGAATCTCCTATCGTCACCCCCCTATGATGATTGAACTTAGGTGTTGATGATAAGAGCTTTGTTCGTATATACATATGTCTTTCCCAGAGCACAGCTGAGAATCAGAGCACATTTGAGAATTTAATGTGCGATGTGGTTTAAATTTGCTTTTGCTAAGCCTTTAGTTGTTCCTATGTTATGACCAGTCGAAGTAACAGTCCAATTTCTGGTATCCAATCTCTATTCCGTGATGAACGCTTTTGGAAGATTGCGTTCCAAGCGCTGATTGTGTTGTTTGTGGTGAATTTGCTCTGGCATTTCTCAGCCACGCTCAATGACAACATGCTGGGTCGAGGTATTCAATTTGGCTTTGGTTTTCTCAAGAATTCAGCCGGATTTGGGATTGGTGAAAGCCTTTTGGACTATAAGGCGCAGGATACCTACACTAAGGTTATCCAGGTGGGTATCATCAATTCTCTGCGAGTGATGATTGTCGGTGTGATTCTGGCAACTACGGTTGGGATCACCGCTGGAGTAGCCAGTTTCTCTGATAATTGGCTACTTTACAAAATTAGTCGAGCCTATGTAGGACTGGTGCGTAATGTACCGCTCTTGCTCCAGTTGTTTTTCTGGTATTTGGCGGTTTTCTTTAGTTTTCCTGCACCGAGGAGCCCGTTTATTTTTCCCAATGCCAATGCTAGCTGGCTGGTACTGAGCAAAAAAGGAATATATTTGCCGGGGCCATCGTTTACACCAGCAACGTGGACTAGTTTGATTTTGTTGGCTGTGTCCTTGCTTTTGATTGGCGTGTTGATGCGCTCGATTGGGGTCATTCGTGCTGGCCGCTATCAGGGCGGCATAGGACCGTTACTCAACTATGGCTTTAGCATTCTTTTGATCCCTATTTTGGTATTGGCTGAGTTCTTTCTGCTGTTCAACTGGAATGCGGGTAAGGGGGTTTATTTTAAAGGTGCATTACCCGCGCTATTCTCTAGCTCTCAAGGCCTATGGGTGATTGTGCTGCTAGTGATGATTGTGCCTTTGGTATTGCTGAACCGCTGGCGGACACAGCTGATTGTAGAGCAGGGACAGTCGGGTAAACCACAGCTGATTGCGATCGCAGGTCTACTGCTCCTCGGCGTCCTCATTATTCTCTTTGCCCTCGGCTGGGAAGCACCCGTTGCTGGTGTCAGAGATGACGGTACATTTAGCGGCGGTGTTACTGGCGGTCTGAGGCTGTCGTTAGAATATTCCGCCATTGTGACGGGGTTAACCTTTTACACCGGAGCCTTTATTGCTGAGATTGTTCGGGCCGGAATTCAATCGGTTTCTCAAGGCCAGTGGGAAGCCGCCCGTTCTCTAGGGCTGTCATCAGGTTTAGCCATGCGTATGGTGGTGTTTCCCCAGGCATTACGGGTGATTATTCCCCCACTCAACAGTGAATTTGCCAACCTGGCTAAGAACTCCAGTTTGGCCTTGGCCATTGGTTATCCCGACCTATATTCCGTGGCCAACACCACCTTTAACCAAACGGGGCGACCGGTCGAAGTCTTTTTACTGATGATGGCCACTTATCTCATCATCAACCTTTTGATTTCAGTAAATATGAATCAACTCAACAGTGCTGTGCAATTTAAGGAGCGGTAGAGGCGATGACAACAACGTCACCTGATTCACCTTTGGTAGTTGACGCTAGCCCGCCGCCCATTGCCCAAGCAGGTCCGGTAGCCTGGCTGCGTAAGCATTTGTTCAACACCTGGTACAACGCGTTGCTAACAGTCGTGTTGGTCGGCATCATGCTGGCAGCACTATGGGGCATGCTCAACTGGGCGATTCGACTGGCTGAGTGGGCCGTAATCCCCAACAACCTGGCCTTATTTATGTCAGGGTTATACCCATCGGAGATCCGTTCACGTATTTGGGTCATCCTTGCTGTCAATGTTGCCATGGGCGGTTTTACCTGGGGACTGCTAGCGCGTAACCAAAGCAAGCTCTTGGGTCGCAGCGGGCTGATCACCGTCGCTATTCTTTGCGCTGGCCTGATTATTTTGCCACTGACTCGGCCATCGGCCCTGACATTGATTGGTATGGTGGTGCTCACCCTGGCCTGTGCCTGGGGGGCTAAAACTATTGGCCAACGGAAGCTGACCCTCAGTCAGTTTTTGTCGGCGGGTTGGTTTTTTGCTTACTCTATTTCGCTGCTGATTCTAGCAGGGGGAGATATTCGCAACAGCCTGATCTTTTTGGTACTCACCGTTGGCGCGAGTATTTGGCTAGCCTCAATGGCACTTAAACTGTTAGCCAATTCTTCAATTATTGATGCCGTTAGCCTTAACCCGATTGGCATTTGGCTGATGCGCATTGTCTGGTTTGCGGGCAGTGTAGCACTGTTCTGGCCAGTGTATGGGTTCTTAAATGTGCCGCTACCCCTAAAGCTGCTTACATTGGTTACCTATATTTCCTTTGTGTCGCTGCTGGTGCCAATTTTGGCTGAGCGTAAAACCCTGACTACATTTGTCATTGCTGTCGTTGCCTTTGGCTTAGGCTGCTTTGCCATCAGTTCTATATTTGATCTTGCTGGCGGCTTTTTTGGGCTAAAGCCTATTGGCACTAACAATTGGGGTGGTTTAACCCTGACGCTGTTTCTTGCCATTACTGGTATTGCCCTATGTTTTCCCATTGGTGTGTTAATGGCCCTGGGTCGGCGCAGCAGTCTACCCATCATCAAGGGATTATCCGTTGCCTACATTGAGCTGATTCGTGGTGTACCTCTGATTTCCATACTGTTTATGGGGCAGGTAATGATTCCGCTGTTTTTACCTGAGGGTGTGCGACCAGACAACATTGTGCGGGCCATTGTGGGTTTGACCCTGTTTAGTTCAGCCTATCTGGCAGAGAATGTGAGGGCCGGTTTGCAGGCTATTCCCCGAGGTCAATTTGAAGCTGCAGCCTCGTTAGGACTGAATAGCCCCTTAACATTGGCCTTGATTGTCCTACCTCAGGCTTTAAAGACCGCAATTCCTGCGATTGTGGGCCAGTTTATCAGCCTTTTCCAGGACACCACACTGCTGGGCATTGTAGGTCTGGTGGAACTATTGGGTATCAGTAACAGTATTTTGGCTAACCCCAAGTATTTGGGAGATTACTCCGAAGTGTATCTGTTTATTGCCGTGCTCTATTGGTTCTTTTGCTATGCCATGTCCTTGGGCAGTCGACGAATTGAGCAGGCCTTAAACACTGAACGTTAAGTACTAATCGATTCGATGTTAAATCCCGTGTCGTCCACCACAGCGCCACGGGTAGTAAATGCCAAAATAGTCCTGGGGTTTTTCCCCACCATGAGGAACCATAACGATGACCCAAGCGGATATGTCCATGACCAATCATGCCAATGGCAATTCTGTCGGTGCTGAGGCAGTGATCGTTGCTAGCGATGTAGAGAAGTGGTACGACAACGGCTTTAATGTGCTCAAGGGCGTCAGCCTTGATGTATATAAGGGGGAAGTGGTGGTCGTGATGGGGCCATCGGGTTCCGGTAAGTCCACCTTTATTCGTACGTTTAATGCTCTAGAGCCTTACCAAAAGGGCAGCATTGTTATTGATGGCATTGAGATTTCCCACGACTTGAAGAACATTGAGGAGATTCGTCGGGAAGTGGGCATGGTGTTTCAGCAGTTTAATCTGTTTCCCCACCTGACGGTTCTGCAAAATGTCACCCTGGCTCCGATTTGGGTGCGTAAGCAGAAGAAACGGGAAGCAGAAGAAATTGCCATGCAGCTGTTAGAGCGTGTAGGCATTTTAGAGCAGGCTAATAAGTTTCCAGGGCAGTTGTCCGGTGGTCAGCAGCAGCGGGTGGCCATTGCCCGTTCCCTCGCCATGCAACCCAAGATTATGCTGTTTGACGAGCCCACCTCTGCCCTCGACCCTGAAATGGTACGAGAAGTACTCGATGTTATGCGTGGTCTAGCAGACACAGGGATGACCATGGTCTGTGTTACCCATGAAGTTGGTTTCGCCCGTGAAGTGGCTGACCGAGTTGTTCTCATGGATGCTGGTGTGCTCGTGGAAGAGAACACGCCGGATGAGTTCTTTAATAACCCTAAAGAAGAGCGCTCCCAGAAGTTCTTGTCTCAAATTCTTTAGGAATACGATCCTGTAGGGACAGCTCTTGTGGGTGCCCTAATGCCTTACAGTTGATGGATGGCAGTCAGTCCCCCTTTATCTAATACCTGACCATTGTTGATATGAGCGTATACCAATAGATGACTGCCAATGGTTTGTTGACTGATGATGGTACCCTCTAAATAGGCTAGAGCATCAGTAAATATCGGTTTTCCCCCTTGTAAGATTTCGGTGTTCAGCTGATCTACGGGAATCTGACAGGATTTTTGATAGGAAAAATGGCGGCGGATACTACGTCCTTCTTTGAGGATGTTGAGAACAAATGAGTCCTGGGTTTGTAGACTTGAAATCGCATCATCCCCCATAGGTAAAGCCATCATAATCCCCGGCGGTGCGAAACTGGCTTGGGAAATCCTGGCGGTGAGAATCGCCCGATGGTGACTGTGGTGTTCAAAGGTAACTACGCATAGAGAGCCGATGATGCGCCCCAGGGCCTGAGCGGTACGGCTAGTCTGAATGTCGACCATCGTCTGACGCGGTACCTGCTGACGGGAACGCTTACGCAACTGCTGAGCAAATGCGGTGGCAGCAGTTTGACATATCTTGAGGGTAGTCGAATCGGGGCTAAACTGCACGCGAATTGGCTCAAAGCCAAACCGATAACCTGCATCCCGCAACTTTTGTTGTAATAAGTCAATCGCTTCGCCACTCCATCCATAGGAGCCAAATACTCCCGTCAACTTTGTTTTAGGTATATTTGCCAGGATTGTACCCAAGGCAGTTTGAATTTGTACTGGGGCATGGCCACCCAATGTGGGCGACCCAATAATAAACCCATCACAGTCGGCAACAACTTTAGTGAGAGTCTCAGTGGGAGTATACTCACAATTAATAGCTTCCACCGCCACACCATTGTCTGTGAGACCTTGGGCAATGGCATGGGCGATGGTGGACGTACTACCATAGGCCGAGGCGTAGAGTACGGCAACCCGCAGTGTCCGTTGGGTTTGTTCCTGGCACCACTGTCGATAGTCCTGACGAAATCGACTCAGGCTGTGGCGTACTAAGGGACCATGGCCTGGCGCAAGAATCTTGAAAGAAAAGGCATCAAACTGATCTAGGGCGACTTCTACCTGTTTGGCCTGGGGGGCCTGGAGACAATCAAAATAGTAACGGCGGTCATCATTGAGTTCACGCCAGTGGCTATCCCAAATATTGTTGCCGCAAAAGTGGCTGCCAAATAGCTTATCGCTATATAAAATCTCACTGGTTGGATCGTAGGTGCAAAGTCCATCGGGCCAGCGTGGGGTTGGCACACTAATAAAGCTGAGGCGATGTCCCTGACCCAAGTCTAGCGTATCTCCTGTACGGACAGGGACCACCGACCAAACTAGACCTGATTTTTTTAGGGTACTGAAGGCAGGGTGAGAACACACCAGTGTTGCCTGGGGTGCTATCTGCTGTAGGCCCCTGAGGGTAACAATCCGATTAGAATTTACGTGGCTGGTGATGATGTAGTCAATGTTATGGGGGTTAATCTGTTGTTGTAGCGTAGCTAAATAGGTAGCTGTAAAAGACTCACCTGGCGGGTCGATAAGGGCGATTTTCTCGCTTTTGATTAAGTAGGAATTAGCGGTGGTGCCCCGCCGCCGTCCATATTCAATTTCAAATTTGAGGCGATCCCAGGTGCGAGATCGTAATACTTGGGATTGTGTACCAATGTCTGCCACCTGCACATCCCGAGGACGGCTGCCGGTTGACGAAATTGTTGGTGTTGTATAAGTCATCGTATATGTTCTCTTGGTGATAGGTTAGAGCAAAAACTTCTGTGAGTACAAAATGAAGTGTCATGCATGGCAATGACACCCAAAAAGTTTGTTATTAGTCACCATTTTTAGTAATGACTACCGGCTTTGCGATGATGGACAGCGGTGATACCGTCAGGGTGAGCCACCCGTCCACGATCGGCAGCGCAATACATTATCCAATGATCTCCTGCATCGGTACGGCTGATGACCCGACACTCCAAATATGCCAGTGCTTCAGCTAAAATCGGGGAACCGTTCTCCGCATCGTAGGTGGCAATGCCAATAAACCGATCGGCGCCGGGGGGAAAGCGCTTGAGGAAATGCTTCATCAACCGCTGGTAGTTGCCCTCTTCCAACACATTTAGAACAAAATAATCCTCTCCATGCAGCAGAGATTCAATAGCACGTTCCTTGGCAACGGCCACCGCCAGCCCCAAAGGCTCAACGGTAGCCTGCATGACCCAGGAGGCCAACATGGCACTGGTGACATCTCCTTTACGGGCAGTGACTATATAAAGACCACTACTCAACCGCCCTAGAGCCTGGTCTAAGCTAGAGTCTGAGGCTTCTCTGCGATGCTGCCGATGGTTTTGACTCACCCACTGCCCCAGATCAGTGCCTGCTTCCTGACAGTGTTGCTTAGTGGCATCAGATGGGGTCGCCTTGATCAAGATTGGTGGAAATGCTTCTATTAGTCCCAGTTCTATAAACCGATTACGCAGTGGATAAATCGGTTCGTCGTGACCGCCACCCGTTTCAAATAAGCCAATGGCCTGTTTAGGATGGGCCACCGCCAAAATTGTACTGAGTGCAGCAGAGACGTGACTATTATTGGTTGCTTGAGGTGGCATCCCTACCACCAGGGCGGTGGCAGTGGTGGCAATTTCTCTCACATCGTGGAGATCGGTTTCGTTTAAGTCCACTAGCTCAACATCGGTGCCGGTTTTGTGAATACCCTGAGCAATTGCACGGGCGATATGATCACTATGGCCATACTCATCGGTGTAAATCAGCGCTACGTAGGGAGTCGCCTTAGATTGGGCTTCGCTCCAGGTGCGATAGTATTCGAGCCATTGCTGCTGGTGATGTTGCAGTAGGGGACCATGTCCGGTGGCCACTAGGGTCACCGTCAACTTATTCATCCGCTTTAGGGCTCCCAATACGGACCTGGCATTAGGCCCCATCAAACAGTCGTAATAATACTGAAAGTCTTGCTCTAGCAGCTCTGGTATCTCGTCGTAGAGAGCGTCATCGCAGTAGTGCATGCCAAACACATCACAGGTATAGAGCACCTGAGTCCCACTGTCGTAGGTGAAGATTGTGTCGGGCCAGTGAAGATTAGGAGCCGAAACAAACTCCAGACAGTGTCCCTGCCCCAAATTTAGCTGGCTGCCACTTTTAACCAATTGAAAAGCAAATGGACGATGCAGCTGATGTTGTAAAAACTGAATGGCTACCTTCGAGCCTACTATTGTCAACTGGGGCACAATCTCCAACAAACGGCCAATTAAGCCACTGTGGTCTGGTTCAGTGTGATTGACGACAAGATAATCAATTGTTGTTGGATCCACCAGACCTTCGAGAGTCTCAAAATATAACGCTTCAAATTTTTGGTGAGATGTGTCAACTAACGCAGTTTGATCACCACGGATGAGAAAAGAATTATAGGTAGTTCCATTTTTTAACTCGAATTCGATATCGAAACGGTCTCGATCCCAGTCAAGGCAACGAATTGCTGTAGAACCCAAGGCAATTTCAGCAGTTTGGATTGTCAGTCTATTTGGTGAAGCCGTTGTTATTGACGGAGCAGCAAGAGTAACCATAGGGTGAAAATCCTGACTGAAAATTTGATGGACTTGTCCCTATGGTGGCGACAGAATCAGGATCTGTAAAATGTTAATTCTCTAATTGTCTTATAAGCTTAGCTAATGATTTTTTAGTTATTTAATCTGCTTTGCTAATGCATAGGTATTGATCAATTTTAAAAAGCTTTGACAGCTCTGATGGCTTAGGCGCTTGCGCTTAAATAACCACCCCATTACCCCATTACTCATGCACCCATCTACAGCCCCAACCTGGGTCTTTATTGTTGTGCAGTCCCCTTACCCTTAGTGCGGTGAACCGTGTCGAGATATGGTCAATCAAGCGTTTGCCTAGATGCCTTTTAAATTCTCCCGAGGATTAGCCATGCTCGAACTTTAAACTTTCACAGGTTCCATTGCTATTTTCTGGGCCGCTTCGAACCGAGACTTAACAGTGGCCTCATCGGAAATCTGAGGTGCCGGAACTGGAATCACCTGCACAGCACAAGCCTTAAGCTCAGGTTCCAGGGAGATTGGACAAACCTCCGGGTGAGTCAAGGCATTAACTTCCATGTTGTCACCCCAGAGAAACCCCCAATGCATGGGCATAAAGATGGTGCCACGGGTAATGTTTTGCGTGACCAGAACTTTTAGCTGGGCAAAGCTGCGTTGCGATCGCACCTCCACCCAATCCCCAGACTGCACCTCCAGCAACTGTGCATCCCGAGGATTCACCTCCAGCAGCGGCTCCGGATAACGCTTTGTAATCCGCTCAATCCGTCCCGTCCGACTTTGAGTATGCCAATGCCCATACAGTCGACCCGTTGTCAGCACAAAGGGATAATCCTCATTAGGGGGCTCAGCTAGCCCTTTAATATGGAAGGCACAGAACTTAGCCTTCTGATTAGGCGTGGCAAATCGATAGTTCGTGTATAGTCGCTTGTCATGTTTGCCATAGGCGATCTCATCACTCTCCCCTGCCGGGCAAGGCCACTGAATGGGTCCCTTCGCCAGTCGCCCATGGCTGAGGCCTGTAGAATCGCATAGGCGATTGGCTGTCAGCGTCACAAACTCGTCATATACCTCAGCTGATGTGCGCTGAGCAAACGGTTTTTCAAAGCCCAATCGACGACCCACTTCAGCAAAAATCTCCCAGTCAGCCTTAGCCTCGCCAACAGGATTACGGAAGGCAGGGCAGTAAGTGACCACTCGCTCAGAATTAGTCATGGCACCGGCTTTCTCACCCCATTGGGTAGCGGGTAGAACTACGTGGGCAAAGGCAGCAGTTTCGGTTGGGTAATAAGCGTCCTGGCAAATGGTGAAAGGAGAATTTCTGAGGGCAGCCTGGGTGCGCTTAATATCTGGCATACTGACGGCGGGATTGGTAGCAGCTACCCAAAAGACGCCTAGATCCCCTCGTTCCAGGGCCAGCATCATATCCCAAGCCGCCAGCCCCGGTACCGGAGAAATACTGCCCCCAGGCACCTGCCATACCTTTTCTACTGTTTGGCGATGCTCTGGGTTTTTTACCAGGCGATAACCGGGCAAAATGTGGGCTAATCCACCCGCTTCTCGACCCCCCATGGCATTGGGCTGCCCTGTGAGAGAAAAAGGACCCGCTCCAGGCTTGCCAATATTACCTGTCATCAGATGCAGGTTGATGATGGTGCGACACTTAGCAGTTCCCTCTGTGGACTGGTTCACCCCCATAGACCATAGGGATAGCACTCGCTGAGATTTGCCCCACCAGGCAGCTACTTTGGTAAGTTCACTCAGGGTGATGCCGCAAATCTCAGTCACTCGTTCGGGGGGATAGCTTTTCACCACCTGGGCATAGTCACTAAAGCCATCAGTACAGGAGTCAATAAAGCTGGGATCGATCCAGCTATGTCTCAAGAGTAGGTGGGCGATGCCGTTGAGCAATGCAATATCGGTTCCCGGCTTAATGGCCAAATGTAAATCCGCTGCCTTTGCAGTATCGGTGCGGCGCGGGTCCACCACAATCATCTTTACCTTGCGGTTTTTCTTGTGGTATTTCTTCAACCGATTAAACACAATTGGATGACAATCGGCTGTATTGGTCCCAATTAAAAAGGCACAGTCAGTTTGTTCTAAATCGTCGTAACAACAAGGGGGACCATCTGACCCAAAGCTTTGGATATAGCCCGCTACCGCTGACGACATACATAGGCGAGAGTTGGCATCAAAGTTGTTAGTACCTAAACAACCTTTCAATAACTTTTGTGCGGTGTAATAATCTTCTGTTTGAAACTGGCCAGATCCATACATGGCAATGGCTTCTGGACCTCGTTCATTCAAGGTTTTACGAATCTCATAGGTGATGCGATTGAGGGCATCTTCCCAAGAGACACGCTGTAGTGGCTGGTCGAGAGACTCTCTCATCATTGGGTGAAGCAATCGCCCCCGATCAAGGGAATCGCCGATGGTGCCCCCCTTGATGCATACCTGACCTTTGCTTGATGGGTGGTTGCGATCGCCCCGCGCTTGCCAAACCGGATTACCCTGTTCATCGCGATTTACAGCTCGCCCCGGTTGCGCAGGAGGTAATACCTCAAGGCCACAGCCTACACCACAGTATGGGCACAGTGTTTTTGCTCCATCAGCCATAGATCGCATCCTCCATCCACAAGAAATCTGTCTTATGTTAATTCGAAAATTAAATCTTTTTTAGACAGAAAAGGGGAGCGCAAACCGGCCCCCCAATCTGTTGAGTTGACATTGCTATCATCACTGGTTGCTATAACACTTGGGATAATGACAACCAGTATCGACGCTGTTTTGCTCGCTTAAGCGAACGTTGTTGTGGCGTTAGCCAACGTAGGAACCATCAGCAGGTACAGATATATTAGATATGTCTTCACCTTCGTGGGCCTCTGCAAAGGAACCTTTGGGCTCTTCGAGGATGAAGAAGCATAGGAAGGCAACAA
This sequence comes from Adonisia turfae CCMR0081, assembly GCF_011009555.1. Lineage (GTDB taxonomy): Bacteria > Cyanobacteriota > Cyanobacteriia > Phormidesmidales > Phormidesmidaceae > Leptothoe > Leptothoe turfae. The sequence continues at coordinate 1,713,154 of NZ_QXHD01000004.1, forward strand.
TAATTGCTGCAACACCTAGGGTCTGGAAGAAGATGATGTTACCGATATCTCCCTCAGGTACCAAGCTGTAAAGAGTCAGGTAAGCAACCGCACCAACGTTACCGTAAGCACCAACGTTACCAGCAATCTGACCAGTTACACGGCGCTTTACAAGGGGCACGATGGCAAATGTGGAGCCTTCACCAGCTTGTACAAAGAAGGAGCAAGCCATGGTTAAGATAACGGCGAGACCAACCATAAAGGTACCGCCGCCGCCGAGAGCATCACGAATACTAGGGATGCTGCTCATGACAAGGTAACCAATGCCCATAAAGAGGGTTAGAACCCCCATAGTTGTTTTACGGCTACCGAGTCTGTCGGAAATCAAACCACCGCTAGGACGAGCAAACAGATTCATGAACGCGTAGCTTGCGGCCAACATACCAGCCAGGGCTTTGCTCAAACCAAAGGTGCCTTCGAAGAAAGCGGGCAGCATGGATACTACAGCCAGCTCAGAACCGAAATTCACAATGTAAGTTAGCTCAAGAATGGCAACCTGCTTAAACTTATAGCGATCTTCAGCAGGGTAGCGCTTAGCACCAGACAATAAGTCTTTATTGACTGTCCAGCAGTTGTAAGCCTGGAAGAGATACAGGGCGATTAGGGCTGCGATCGCAAGACCAAATGTACCTTCGTTGAGGAAACCAACTTTCTTAAGACGCCAAGCCAGAACAACCAGAATGCCAGTTAGAGGTAGATTCATAAGCATCAGACCCCAGAAGTCTCTTACCGTAGTGACTTCCATACCGCGAGTGCTGGGGGGACGCTGGTAAACCTTACCAGGGGGCGTATCTTCCACGCTGAAGTAGTATAAGCATCCATAAAGGGCTGCAATGATGCCAGTGGCAGCAATCACAATGCGCCAGTTGAGTAATGGACCACTGTCAGGGACTTGGAAAGCACCAGGAATGAAGTTGAGAGCAGTTGCCAGACCGACAAGAGTAAATGCAGAGAATGCAGAACCAAAGTTACCCCAGCCACCATAAATACCTTCAGCCAGACCAATCTCCTTGGGGGGGAACCACTCTGCGGTCATGCGAATACCGATGACAAAACCAGCACCCACAATACCCATGAGCAGACGGCCAATCACCAACTGGTTAAAGCTTTGGGCAGAGGCGAAAATAATACAGGGAATCGCTGCATAGATGAGCAACAGCGAATAGGTCAAACGAGGACCATATTTATCCAACAACATGCCGATGATGACACGAGCTGGAACTGTAAGAGCCACATTGCAAATAGCAATGGTACGAATTTGACCTACCTCCAGACCAAAATCCGCCTTAATTGCTGTCGCCAAAGGTGCCAGGTTAAACCAAACAACAAACGACAGGAAAAAGGCAAACCAGGTCATGTGGAGGATTTTGTAGCGTCCCCTAAAGGACCACATCTCTCCTAGCATCAGTTCTATTCTCCTGGACAGACAAACATTTCACTTTCCTTCTGAAATTCACTCATTAGTAGATTTCAGACTGCTGCTTTTTTAGAACAAAATCGCTAATGCTATGGATCCTGAAAGGACAACAGACAACGCGACGCAACAGATTTAATGGTGGATAGCCCTGAATCTCTCTAATCAACTCACTCTAAAAAACAAAAATCATTGACAAAAACTTGATGAAATCTGTCGATTTAAGATTAGTTGAACAGATAAAGTCTAAAGCCAAATCACCATAGCGTTACATTATCGGTGAGCAACAAGTAAAAATGTGCCTTTCGCTACCATTAACGCCAAGTAATTCTTTTTTTGCATGTGATTGTTTGTTTTTTGCATAAAGCCGCCCAAGATGCTGAAGTGAAAGCAGTTTGGCCACACTATTGGATCACTCTTCTGCGGATGTCGTGGCCAGTAGCTACAAGATTCCTGGCGCTCGTTTCATAGCTTAAATGCAAGACTTTAGATAGTGACTGATATTAGAAGTTTTTTCAGCTAAAAAGCCTAACATTCCGCTCAGAGAATGTCAGGCTTTCAAGAGATTTTATCGAAAAACCAACTGTCTATGTTGCTCGCTAGCTTGTCTAGCTCTTGCTAGCTTGTCTAGCTAATCATGCAAACTACTTGCCAAGTTCAGACCACAATGTAGCCTGGTGAGGCGTAACGTTAGTCACATCTGCGGTTGTAGCTGGCTGAGCTAAGTAAACACGAACAGCGGTGTAACCAACCACAAACATGGAAAACGCTGCTAGAGCCGCCGCCAAAGTTCGATCTAGGCTGGAAACTTGAGTAGACATGGCACGAGTCTGGGAGTCCATATAACTAACCCTGAACTATAATGTCAGCTCAAGCATCCCATAATTATTCTGTAGCAAACAATACTGTTTACGAAATTTAGTCTTGAAACGAGTAGCTGACTGTTTCAGAAGCAGTGAATGGCTGTATAAATTGCTCGGTTAATGACATGGGTAATCCAGTCTGGTGCGAAATAATACCGTGGGCTACTCCAGCAGTAAGACCCAGGAAAGCAGGAAATATCAATGACTTTAGATTATTCATTAGTTAGAAAGCGTTTCTAATGACGCCAATAATGCCCATGGTTTATACGCCAGTTCTGTAACATTTTTAACGGCGTTAACAAACTGATTTTTATTTTGCATATATCAAATGCATTATTTGCATTTTACAGGTGTTTTACTGTCGTTTTTCCTAATAAAAACCCCCTTGATAGTTGATGCTGTCAAGGGAGTTTGCAATTGTCAAAATGATGCTTTCTTAAGCGTCAATCACTACCCGACCTTCCGCATGCGCGATACAGGTCAAAACTGCACCTTTCTCTCCAGCTTCAAGAGCCGCTGGATCGCCTTCATAACGAATCTTGCCCTCTATCAGAGGTAGCTTGCATGTGCCACAAGAACCAGACTGACAACTGCTTTCAACGTCTATCCCTGCTGCTTCAGCAATTGCCAAAATGGGTTGACCATCATCACAGTTAATCTCTTTGTCAGACTGAGAGAAAACAACAACGGCAGGTTTCTTCGTTTTAACAGGAGTAGCTGTTTCTGTTTCTTCAACAGGCTCGTCAATCACTACACCCGGTTTGAGGGTTGCTCCAAAGTTTTCAGTCAGCAGCTTGCGCACTACGCCGGGGAGTTCATCGCAAGGTACCTTTTGCATGACCCGCTCGCCCAGATGAGCGTCTTTGCCTACGGTGCCGCCCATATAGATGTCTACTGCAGGCACCATTTTGCCATTTTTGCGGGCTTTGGTGCCCATCATGCCAATTTGTGCCACCTGAGGCTGACCACAGGAGTTGGGGCAACCGGTCCAATGTATACGCACAGGCTCAGAAATATCTAACTCTGAGTCGAGACGTCGCGCGAGGGCCAAGGATTGCATCTTGGTTTCCACAAGGGCAAAGTTACAAAATTGGGCCCCTGTACAAGACACCAAAGAGCGCACTAAAGAAGATGGCTGAATGGGGAACGTCTGAACAATAGGTTCTGCTAAAAAGACGGCTAACCGATTATCTGGAACGTTAGCAATAATGACATTCTGTTCAACGGTTAGCCGCAGATCGCCACTGCCATAAACTTCAGCTACACGAGCTAAGTCCAGCATCTGTTCTGCCCGTAGACGACCTACGGGAATATGTAAGCCAATATAGTTAAGACCTTCCTGTTTTTGTTGAAAGACACCGACGTGATCTCGCTTATCAGCATCTAAGGCATCTTCAGGTGCGGCTGTGGCTAGGGGCTTGCCAACGCTTTTTTCCACTTCAGTGCGGAACTTGTCCATCCCCCATTCATCAATCAACCACATTAAACGGGTTTTTTGACGATTACCCCGAGAACCATTATCGCGATAAACCGTTAAGATGGCTCGACACAGTTCAACAACATCTTCTTTGTCTGCTGGAACCCATACATCTAGAGGGATGGCTGCCGCACATCGAGTGGATGAGAAGAAGCCGCCGACTAATACATTAAAGCCAAGATTGCCATCTTTGTAAGCGGGGACAAAGGCAATGTCATTAATCTCGGCATGCACCGAGTTGTCGGTACTTCCTTCGAGGGCAATGTTGAATTTTCTCGGCAAATTTGTGAAGTCATAATTACCTTGACCACTGTTGGTAATCATGTCTTGCACGGCTTGAACCAATTCTCGGGTATCGATTAATTCATTGGCATCAATGCCAGCAACAGGGGAGCCTGTAATGTTGCGGACATTGTCCATCCCCGATTGCATCGAAGTGAGACCAACGGCATGCATTTTGGAGAAAATATCAGGAATATCTTCTAAGTGAACGCCGCGTAGCTGCAAATTTTGCCGGGTTGTAATGTCAGCACTGCCATCGTCACCATATCGCTGAACAATTTCAGCTAGAACACGCATCTGTTGGGCCGAAATTAATCCGTGGGGCATGCGCAACCGCAGCATAAACTTACCAGGAGTAACGGGGCGGAAGAAAATGCCTAACCACTTGAGACGCTGGGTTAAGTCAGTCTCATCAACAGCTTCCCAACCCATTTCGGCAAACTTTTGTAGTTCGTCCTTAACTGCCAAGCCATCCTTTTCGGCTTTGTATTTTTCAAACTTATTGAGTTTTACCTTTTTCTCAGTAGTGGATGCGGTGACCACAGCAGCACTCCCAACATAATTAACAGAAAACACCTGAGCCCATCGGCCATAGGTGCAACCTTAGGCAGTTCATCGGTCTAGCCGAAGCAAAAAAAACGGGAGCAAAACACCAAGATTCCTAAGAATCTATGGCCCTGCCCCGCTAGACACACTTATAAGGAACCGCTTCAGGAGTTCATTTAGCTCGCTTGCTATCGAGTTAAATAAAGAATATTGAGAAAAACCTTATTTTTTTGTATAGAAAACTACCATTCCCAATACACTCTTGCATGAATTGCATTGGAGTGATGCGTTATTTGGTGTTTTGATCTCTGTTTCTTACAGGTTTCAGTTGGTTTAATTGAGCGTTCTGGGTTTGTCTTGATAGTAGTCAGTGTCTAGCTTCTAAAGTAGGTGTGGCCATCTGTAAATGCCTACAATTAATTATTGGGACTTTAATGAGATCCCATCTTAAGCAGTGATACGTTGGCAAAATAATGCATATGTTGCATTTGAAAAATCGATATATGCATGGGTAAATGTGCTACCAGCTCCTTTTCGCGGAATAATGAACGAGATGTCTGTGGAGTTCATGTATGCCACCATCGAAGGGTCTTAGCGGCGTGGAACCCTCAGAGTTGGAAAGTCGAGTAAGTCACTGGCAGTACTTTAAATCGGGTGATTTTAAGCAAAAGTGGAACAGTGCCAAGCTGATTGTGAGAGAAGGGGATAGTGCGATCGCACCCCTCCTAGAGTTACTGAATGATCCTGCCGTTGATGCTGAAACCCACTGGTTTACCATTCGTGCCTTGGGGCATTTCCCTGGACCTGAGGTGATCGCCGCCATTGCCGAGCAGATTGATAATACGACTTACTATGTAAATCGTACGGCAGAGCAAGTGACAGAGCTCAGTGCTTTCGCCATTGAGACGTTGGCGGCCATGGGGCCTGTTACCATTACTGTTCTGAGTCAGCTATTGCAAAACCCCAGGCGACGTTTGCTAGCAGCAAAAGCCCTTAACCAGGTACGATCTAGCGGTGTTATTCCCGCTATGGTCAGTGTTGCCGGGGATGAAAATGCAACTGTCCGCTACTATGCCATCGATGCGTTAGGCAGTTTCCATAGCAGTGTTGTTACGCCTGTTTTATTGACTGCTCTGGGCGATCCAGCTACAGCGGTGCGTAAAGCAGCCGTGATGGCGTTGGGGCGTCGTCACGATTTGCAAGCACATCACCAGATCAGTCAAATGCTTCAACCGTTGCTATGGGATATTGATGTCAGTGTTTGTTGCCAGACAGCCCTTGCCCTGGGTCGTTTAGGTGATGAAGATAGTCTTGATGCGCTCCAACGGATACTATTGTCAATCCACACGCCAATAGCTCTACGCATCGATACAGTGAGAGCATTGGAGTGGTATTGCGATCATGTTGCCGCTGTCACCGAACAAAGTACACAGCGAGCTTTTGCCATCTTGACCCATGCGTTCAAAGCGTTTGCAACTACAGAGACTGACGATAGCGAGTTGTTTACTGCTCAAGAAAAAACGCAGGTATTAGTAGCTATTGTTCGTGTGCTTGGGGACATGCGCCAGGTAGCCCTGTCTGAACAAGCCACCCACAGTTTGATTGAACAGTTACAAAACAAACCATCGGAGGCTGTCGTGCAGGCAGTGATTATGGCATTAGCTAGTTTGGGACTCCCCCAGGCATTTGATGCACTACTACCATTACTGAAGCATACGGCGGATGCTATCCCAATTCACACCATTGCTGCCTTAAAACGTTTGGAGCCTGACCATAGTTTGGAACGAGTTTCAAACTACCTTGAAGATAGCCCTGAACACCAGGCAGATGTTCTGAAGCTTTGGTAATTTACCCGATTAAGGCCTAGTCAGGAGTAAGGTCAACCTATAAGCTTAAGAAAATATTAAAATAAAGATAAAAATCTGATCTCCTGTTTCTCAATCCTTATTTTCAGAACCATATTTCTTTTGATAAACACTGACGGCATTATTTCAGTGCTTGTTTGACTGCTATTTTCAAAAAATGGCAGCAACCGACCTACCCTAAGGGGGTTGTGAGGATTGCTACTGGTTGGAATGTATAGTGCAGTTTTAAAAATCTTTAGCAATATTTGCTTAGTTGGTCCGCCACCGGTAGCCAGACGCACTAAATATAATGTTAAGGCTGCCTAGAGTGGAGATGAACGGCTTCGCCATTTTTGGTGATTTTTAAGCCCCTAATCCTTGTAAGTCCATGCGCATAGAGCAGCTACAAGCATTTTTAGCCATTGCCGAGACCGGCAGTTTTCAGTCAGCAGCCCGTAAATGTGGCATTACCCAGTCCACCGTTAGCCGACAAATTCGTGGCTTAGAAGATGACTTGGGTATGCCCTTGTTTCATCGTACGGCCCAAGCCAAGCTCACCATTGGTGGAGAACGGCTTTTGCCCAGGGCCCGCCGGATTTGTCAGGAGTGGAAGCAGGCCACGAGTGAAATTGCAGATTTGCTGGAAGGTCGCCAACCAGAACTCTGTGTTGCGGGGATTCAGTCGGTGTGTTCTCACTTTTTGCCGCCAATTATCACTCAGTTTTGTCAGCGCTATCCTAAGGTGCAGTTGCGGGTAACGGCCCTCGGTAGCGATCGATCTCTCAAGGTTTTGCGAGATGGCCTGGTGGATATCGCCATCGTTATGCACAATCCCATGCTGACTAATTCCCAAGAGATATCGGTCACTCCTCTATATGAGGATCGGGTGGAAGTGTTGATGGCGGCTGATCATCCTTTGGCAACCTATAGCCCGGCTCCTTGGTCTGAAATTGCCCGTTACCCCCATGTGGTCTTTAAAGATGGCTATGGCATGCAGCGATTGGTTCAATCTCAGGTGCCTGAAACTGAGTTAAAAATGGCCCTCGAACTTAATACCCTCGATGCATTTCGAGGTGTTGTTCGCCAAGGTAAAATGATTGCCCTATTGCCTCAGTCGGCCCTGGCTGAAAGTCGTCGAGATCCTGGTTTAGCTGTTCGCAGCACAGCTGCACCTGTTCTGACTCGTCAAGTGGTCATGGTGACTACCCAAGATCGTCTGCGGTTACCGCCCGTACGACAGTTCTGCGATATGGTTCAGCGTTTAGCAGATGAAAGCTTTAGTCAGCTCAGTGAATTACCTAGCCTAGTAGCCTAAAGTTAATTGGCCTATCTAGGTCATTTTGATGGGTATACCCCCAATCTCTAACGTCCACCCCCAGTCTCATTATGAGCAACACCTTTCGAGATCTTTTAAAGAAGATCGGTAGTGGCACCCATACCTCAAAGCACTTAAGTCGAGAAGAATCTGCCCTTGCTACTCGGATGATGCTTGAGCAAACGGCAACCCCTGCTCAGATTGGTGCTTTTATGATTGCGCAGAGGATTAAGCGACCCACCATTCCAGAACTTGCTGGCATGCTAGATTGCTACGATCAAATGGGGGGAAAATTAACAGCACCGCTGACCGACTATCGGACGATGGTGTTAAACAATCCCTACGATGGTCGTGCTCGTAATGCTCCGGTGACACCTGTTACTGCATTAATTTTGGCTGCTGCAGGGGTGCCGGTGATTTTACATGGTGGCGAGCGGATGCCCACCAAAATGGGATTACCCCTGGTTGATATTTGGCATGATTTAGGTTTGACTTGGCGACCATTAACGCTTGACCAAACCCAAAAAGTGTTTGAGCTTACCCATGTGGGCTTTGTCTACATGCCTCAACACTTTCTTGCAGCCCATGGGTTAGTTCCATATCGAGAGCAAATTGGCAAACGACCCACACTGGCTACCGTAGAGTTAATGTGGTCCCCCTGCGATGGTAAACATCATGTTGTCAGTAGTTTTGTACATCCGCCTACAGAAACCCGTACTCAGGAAACCTATCAGCTGCGCCATACCGAAGAATTTACAACGGTTAAAGGGTTAGAAGGCAGTTGTGATTTAGCCCGCAGTCGGACAGCAATTATTGGCATGGGAAGTCTGAAAGATGGAGAACCTGTATTTGAACGTCTGTTGCTCCATCCAAGAGACTATGGGTTTGAAGGTGCTGATCCGAGTTTAGATGAGAATTTTAATCGTTATCTAGAACAGGCAATTTATGGGGAGCCGACGGAGTTAACCCGTTCAGTGATTTGGAATGGGGGGTTTTATCTATGGCGCGCAGAGGTGGCAGCAACTCTCACAGATGGTTTACAACAGGCGCAGCAGTTGCTGGAGTCTGGTCAGGTACAGGCTAAACGCCAACAGATTAGAGATGAGATCGCAACCGTACTGAATCCTCAACTCTCTGCTGTTTAATCAATGATTTCCATCACCGCTGCCGATCAGCCGCTAGGGGACTGAGAGTTCTTCTTCTAGCATCTCGCCATAGATGCGAGGCAGATGGCCGGACATAGAATTGGTTTCGATGCCATAACCTAGACTGGTCCAGGTGCCTGATAGCAGTTCTAATACCTGATTGATTTCCCCAGCCTGTAATTGCTGACTAATATCCGTTCCCCAAGCATCTGGATCAGCCAGCCAGCGATAGACAACAACATCCTGTGATTCAGGCGAAAAATCATAGACTTGCCAAAATTCAAACCAGTCCGGCGGAGAAGGATGGTACTGCTCGGCTTTGGCTTGCCAGGTTGTTGTCAAAAACTGATATCGCCCCGCAGCGGTTGTGCAGTCACCCAGATTTGGACCGGTTTCGATCGGTACACAGGTATCAGGATGGTGACTCAATTGATCAATGGTCTTGCCACCATACAGCAGGCGATATGGCTTATCCATATTAGATTCGCTGGCTGAGATGGTCCGCATTAGGGCACGTATATATGGATCACCCCCCACCATGGCCAAAGGCAATGGGGATTCTACCCAATTAGCTGAGCCTAGGCCTAATAACCTAGATGGATCAAACCATGCTTTTGGTAAACGGTAGGGCCAATTCATTTTTGGGGATGCCCAGTGGAAAAGCACCCCAATAACCCCTAAAAACATCAAAATTGTGATGAGCAGAGGACCATAATCTGCCTTTTGCTGTGGGGCAGATTCTTCATCAAGAGAATTAATAGGAGGGCGGGAAGACAAGTTTCAGGATCCTAGACAGGTGAATTGATGGTCAATGAGTGATGCAAGACCCACGATCACGAAATACACGATGAGGGTGTCTAATTTCCGTGCTTTTGATATTAACCCTGGAGTTGAAACGAAAAATCTTTGGAATCCTGATAAAGGCTCTAGATTATATCGCAATAGAATCGTGGCTATATTGCTATACATATGGCTTGGCGCAGCCTCTCCTTCAGAGATATGCAGCCTCTCCTTCGGAGATGAGATATGCATTCAGCAGTGTGCTATAAGTTTCGTGAGCATCTAGTATATCGAACTATTGAATTATCGCCACGGTAACGTGACCTGTCTGTGCCAATATTCCCATGGGATTGTCCATCAACAACCATCAGCATTAAAGGGAGCTGCCTATTGGCAGCTCCCTTTATAGAGAGTTCAGCATATATATATGAAAGCAACACCGAGCAAATTTAGCCCATTTAGGGTTAAGCGACTGCTCGTTCCCGAGGTTGCTGACTTGCTGTGACAGATGCTACTTTCTCAACAGCCGGTTCATACTTGGTGTACCAAGCTTCGCTACCAGGTGTAGGCATCAATTGTAGTTGAGTTAACGCCTTATCAATCTGACGAAAATAATACTCTTGTTCTATGGAGATAGAACGGGGATGACGTTCAGACTTATGATCTGTTGTGGCATGAGACAGAGAGAGTAACCAGCCGTGAATCCTACGAATACTTGTTTTGGCGTCAGCAATGCCATTAACAAATGGTGTAAATGTGGGGGCATTGTAAGCGTCGTCGTCGGTTAACCATGCAGCCGTTTCGAGGCTTGGTAGATTCAGCAGCAGCTGATGCAGAGCTCTGAGCTCGGCTAAATAATTGTTCCAGGTAATGACCTCCTGGGAGGACTGACGCTGAGAGTACTCTAAATCGTACACGTAAGATTTGACTGACGCTAACGCATCACTAACAGCGTAGCGAACTGCTCGATCAAGCGGTAATCTCCAAGGGGATGTTGCCATGACTAAAACCTCTAAATAGTATTGTTATTTGCCACATTGATATGAAACTGACTAGCCCTACCCTGGGGTAGGGCTAGTCTTAGGAATAAAGTTTTTTTCAAACCTGATACGTTGGCCTATTCCTGTAGACAGCGAGTGTTCTTCAGAACTAAACTGCCATGAATCTCTTAACGCACTTTCAGAGTACCCATGTCAGAGTTAGTCTTTCCACTCGGAAACGATTTTTAAATTTTAAAAAATCTACAGCGAAAAAGCCACGCTTCTCCTATTGTAGCTACTAGTTGTTCTGTTTTAAAAAAGAAATTCCTGAGAAAATATTAAAAAATAACATTGCTATCCGTTGAGCTAGGGAGCAGTAATGGGAGACTGACTGGCATCCAAATAGCCACGGGATAAAAATGGCAGATCTATTGCCTCAGCTGTAGTGTCTTCTACCTCTAAAGTTAGCCCCGCGCCTCCGGCTTTAGTACGCAGGTACCCTAATCCCCAAACACCAGTATCGTCAGCTACCACACTAGTGATTTTGCCCATGGGAGCACCTTCCAGGCTGAGGGCGGCATCAGCAGGTACTAGTTTGTCCAGCTTAAAGCCCCAAAGTTGTTTCTTCACGCCCTGATAGGTGTTGAGTCGAGCAATGGTTTCCTGGCCGATATAACAGCCTTTTTCAAAGGAAACTGTATGCCAGAGTCCAGCTTCCAGGGGGTTATCTTTATCGGTTAATTCTTTCCCAGGCATAGGGCGACCTTGACGAATCCGTAGTACTTCCCATTCCTGGGCGGATAGGCAAGATATCTTTTGCTCAATTAGCCAGTTTTGTAACGCAGGACCGTGCTCTTTAGCACCGATTAAGGTATAGCCAGGTATTCCCAAACCGGTTTCTCTGACAACTTGAATTTCAACGTTGCCAGCAGGCCAATTGGCCAGGATATGGCTGTAAGGGGCAGTATCGGGTTGAGGTAACTCAAGTTTGGTTAAAAGCTGGTCAGTTTCTGGGCCTAGGATGGTAATGGCAAAGGTTACTTCGGTTTGATTGCTGAGATTAACTTTGTCGGCAAAAAAGATATAGCGGTCCATCCAGGCGATCAGTTCGTCTGCCATGCCAGGAGATACCATCAGCAGAACACTACTGTTATCTACATAGGCGCTGACTAGATCCAGGGTGCGTGCTGTGGATGTAACCAGTACTGTTTCACAGCCCTGGCCGGGTGCTAATTGTTCAAAAGCATTCGTCGTTTGGTTATGGAGAAAGCGGAGTCGATCATCTCCAGTGATCTGAATCCGCCCCCAATCTGAGCGATCAATAAATGCAGTAGTAGAGACTTCGACCATGACAAATGCTGAGACACTACGTGGTGAAGTTTATACTTTAGAGCTATTTGGGGGTGATTGTGTCCCCTTGATCGGGAAATTAGTGTTTAGGTTTTGCTGGGTGCTGTCCCTTGCTGGTTGATTTGCTGAATAAAAAACGCCTCTAGGGAAAGCCGACTGAGGTCTAGAGTAATTAGACGGCCATTCATCAAGGTGACGCTGGCCATAAAGTCGTTGGGATTCCCTTGGAGATAACCTTGCCAGTAGCCGCCTTCGAAGGTGAGATTTTGCAGCCATTTTTCTAGAACATCCAGACTGCCCCCCTGGCCTTTTACAAAATAGGCATCGGGAGCCCCGAGTAGCTCATGGAGACTGCCCTGGCAGATCAGTTCACCTTCGTTAAGGATAGCGATGCGATCGCAAATGACTTCCACATCGGCCAAAATATGACTATTAAAAAAGATCGTCTTACCCTGGTCTTTCAGCGACAGAATGACTTCCCTTACCAGGTAGCGACCCGTAGGGTCCAGTCCCGACATGGGCTCATCTAAGAAAATGATATCTGGATCATTAATTAGGGCTTGGGCCAGGCCGATGCGCTGCAGCATCCCCTTGGAATACTGGCGCAGCTGTTTTTTAATGGCCGCCTGTCGTGATAAACCTACCCGATCCAAAAGTTCAGGAATTCGCTCTTTATATATAGAGGCTGGAATATTAAACAAACCAGCAGAGTAGGTGAGAAATTCCCAGCCAGTTAGATAGTCATAAAAGTAAGGATTTTCTGGCAAGTAGCCGATTTGCTGCTTAACAGTTGGGTCGCCAGCAGGCTGATTAAGCAGCTGAGCACTGCCTGAAGAGGGACGGATAATACCTAAAAGCAGTTTGAGGAGTGTGGTTTTGCCAGCACCGTTTGGGCCTAATAATCCAAACGTTTCTCCTTGATATATCTCCAAGGAACAATGCTGTAGTGAGGTTATCTTTTGATTTAGCCAAAAACCCGTGCGATAGGTCTTACTCAGATCCTGAGTTTTAACGATAACCGGACGATGCACAATGGCAGACGGGTTAGCACCAGTGGGAAAAACGGTGTCCATTAACTCACAAAATACGACCCTTAACGGGGCGCTGCACACATTAGGTATGGTCTAGTCGGTATAGTTGAGAAGGGGGTAGATTCTCAATAACCTAGATTAGGTTATCAGAGCGTTTAAATAGCCCTGTCATACTATGCCAAAACGTTAGACTACCTCTTTTAATATGGATCGTTCAAAAATTGTTGCGATTATTACGGGTGCAATTTCATTAGTATTAGCCATTGCCTATTTATTACTGGTGCAGATGCTGGATTTTCGTGGCGAAATGGTGCCAGCACCGATGGGTAGTTTGGTGCTGGGTTGGGGGAATTTCTTGGTCAGTTAAAAGAAATTCTGTATTTTTCAAGTCCTTTTCCTTAGCTGGCATCCTTCAGCCAGGCCGACAAATCCCGTTGCAAAAGATCCTGGAGTTTTAGAATATCTTCGCGATAGTACTGCTGTAGGAGGAGCATGTCTTCCTCTGTGAACTTTGCTTTGTCCTTGTCTTGGGAATTTATGGAAATCAGCTTTTCACGCAGCTGATGTCTCAGATCTGTGGGAACGAGCTGCATGATGCCAGTGGCAACCGTGCGGATGGGGTTTTGGGTTTTGAGTAGGCGATTGAGTGCTTGGTTCTTGGGAACTTTGGCTGTTTGGGCCTTTTTAGCGGTATTTGCCACAAAATCAGCGTTTACGCCAATGGATTGATAGATGCCCTGCATAAAGGTTTGAGAGTTTTTGCGCAGGTCGTCATAGAGGAAGACATCTATGCGGTTGCGATCGCACACATCAAAAAAGTGCTTTAGGGATTCGTAATATTTTCCCTTTAGCAACACATAGGACGTGTCGCCACGGCTGCGGACTTGTTCCGCCAGAGGCGTCTGTTTGCCGATGGCGTCGCGCCTGTTCATTAAATAGTCAGAACAGGCCCGTTCTACGGGATTACGTAGTATGGCAATCAGTCTGGCTTTGGGTAAACGCTGTTGAATCAGCTCAGCCGAGGTTTGGTAGTTGAGCATGTAGTTGGGAGACACCTCTCCCAGGGCCAGATGCTCATCGGTTGCCCCATCAAATAGTTGGGTATATAGGTCCCAACTAACAAGTCCATTTTTTTTACGGCGTTTCATCTCAGCTGATGCATTGTCCCAGTCCTTGTTAAAGAAGTCTGTTTCTTTAACCGGGCTCATGTACACCTGGGGATGCTGCTTTAGATAGTTATATATAGATGTCGTCCCTGCTTTTTGCACACCAATAATCAGAAACGTTGGTGTGCGCTTGGCGACAGCTGACTTGAGAATACTGGGGACAGGCTGCGCGTTGTTAGCGGTCATTGTTAATCAGGGCTGAGTAGATTGGGGCTAGGACAATTTAAATATCTATTGTCGTTATCTCTAGGGTGTAGAGATGTATCTAATGGGCTTAAGGAGTATTAATCTGACGATGCCATCAGATTAATCGCTGTATCACCATTCTATGGACAAGTTTTCCTTATAGATAGTCATTTTTGGTAACTTCATCTCTGTTACATAAACCTGATCCGTAGTGGCCTCAGCAGTGGGTTCAGCTACGAACAGAGGCGATGGCTTGCTGAATAAATTGTTGAACGATTTGGTCGCGACGGTTGAGCTGGTACTGCTTTTCCAAAACAGCTTGCATACCGCCATCACCCCAATCCTGTTGGTTTTCAAAATAGTCCACAAAACTTTTGCCCGCGATGCGGGTTAAATAGGCGGCGCTCACACCCTGTAAAAGTTTTCCAGCGACGGCTGTGGCCAGATTTGCCTGGAGTCCAACGGTTAATAGTTTGAGTGCTCCTTTAACCAGGCCCAAGCTGCCCATGGTTTTGGCTAACGAGATCGCTAGGGTGCGGGCATCTTCGATGCTGACGGAGATGCCATAGACCTGACCCAATTCCACCACCATTTGGGTATTCACGGCGGCGGTGGCGAGCATATCCACGACGGGTAGCGGTGTGGCGGCTAATACCCCTGCCCCAATCCACTGGTAGCGGTCAATAATGGCCTCAGCCTTTTGCTGACGTTGTTGGGTTAGCAGCTGTCGTGCTTCTATGCTCAGCCGCTGGGACTGTAGCAAAATGTTGTTGGCAATCAGGTCGCGACCTTCGGCCCGAAGAATGGCAATGATGCGGTCGATGAGGGGCTGAATGTAGGGGGTGGGTTCGTCTTTGGGATGGGCTGCGATCTCAACCACATCCTCACCCTCCATCTGCTGTCCGATCCGCTGCCGCAGTCGACTGACCAATAGCGCCACCTCATCATCGGTGTAATGATCAATCTTGTTCAGCACTAGCAAGGTGCGCTTACCCACTGCTAGCAACTGCATCAAAATCTCATACTGCGCCCGATGCAAATCATTGTCGACTACATACAGCAATAAGTCAGCCTGGGTTGCGAGTTCTCGGGTGTTTTGATCTGCCGCACCAACATCGAGTAAACCGGGACTATCACTGAGGATAATTTCCCCATCAATGGCCGGAATAGCTATCCGGTAATCTTGCTGTTGAGTCGTTGTCCCTTTAGTGACCGCTGTTTCTCCAGCCATTTCTCCCATTAGGGCATTGGCCAGAGATGTCTTACCTGCTGAGCCGCTGCCCACAATTACTAAATGCAGCCGCTGTTGTTCAAAGGCATGGGTTACGGTTTTCGCCCGTTGAACTAACGCTTGCCGTGCAACTTCATCTTGGATGTGGCTAAGCTGTTGATCCAGACTTTGCAGTTGGGCGACGGCAGCTTCGCTGGTGGTTTTGGGCAATGGTGGCGGCTGGGCACGATGACGCGGACGCAAAAACAGCCAGCCATAATAAGCAACTACTCCCAACGCGGCTAGCATAAGCACCACGATCAAACTAGTGATTGCCTGAGCCAACCATGGATGTAAGTTAGACAGGCCAGCATAGAGAGTCCCCAAGGTGCTGATCAGCCATAACAGCAAACCGAGAAAAATCAAAACTGCAATAGCGATGATTAGAGGTCGCCGCATAGATGGTGCTCGCTGTCGTTAGGTGACATCGCTGATTGAATATTAGACATATAGCCTAAATTCATAAAATGAAATTGCCAATTTTTTACCTGAGTTAGTGTAGCGTCCTACTATACACAAGGCGGATGAGTGTCGCCAATTGTTGCTAACCAAGGACATCTTTAATCCCCATGGGAATATTTGATCAAGTAATGGGAGCCATTCAGGACCCCAATCGTGAAGCTAGCATCGGTCAGCTTGGCCAAATTGTATCGATGGCGCAGCAGGTTGCTCAGTCAAACAACGCTAACCCTTCAGCAACTCAGCAAGCTGCCTCTGTGGTGGGTGGCTTTGTTCAATCGGCACTGAGGGAAAAACAACAAGCCCAGGGTATGGACGCTGTTCTTGACTTAGTCAAACAGGGTACGACAGATGGTGCTGGTGTACTCCCTCAACTATTTAGCCCTGCACAGCAAAGTGCGGTGGCAGCAGCCGTAGCTGAAAAAACGGGCCTTGATGCCAATCAGGTGCAGGCTATGCTGCCCATGGTGATTCCCATTGTGATGAAGTTTCTTAATCAGGGAGCTGCTAAGTCTGGGACTCAAGCCCAAGGCAATCCACTGGTCACTGCTTTCCTCGATGGTGATGGCGATGGCGATGTGGATATGGGTGATATTTTGAAAATGGCTGGTCGGTTTATGTAAATAGGCCTACTACGGGTAGTAAGCAATGGGCAATGGGGGGATCTTAACCGCTTATCAGCACCCTAATAATTTGACGCCTCAAAGCCCACTCCCTATTCATTACTCCCTACTCCCTATTCCCCGCTCCCCACCATCTGCCTTGTATAGTGCTCCTAGAGGGGATCCGTTTTCTGGAGCATCTGTATGGGCAGTAAGAAAAATGGCAAGCGATGGAGTTGGTTAAGTGCTGAAAGCTTTCTCCACGGTATTGATGGCATAGAAACTATTGTTTCGAAGCTGTTATCCATTGCCATGCTGGTGGTGATCTTTGTGATCATGGTCGATCTGGTTCGGTTTTTAGCGGTGGCATTATTAGAGCCTAGCCCTTCAGGCTTTTTTAAAAACACCCTCAGTGAAATTTTTGGCCTATTTCTGAGCGTCCTAATTGCTCTAGAAATTTTGGAAAATATCACCGCCTATCTAAAGAAGCATGTGGTGCAGGTAGAGCTGGTGATCGTTACCTCACTGACAGCGGTGGCGCGTAAAATTATTATCTTGGATCTAGAAAAGGTAACCGGTATTAGCCTTATTGGTTTGGCAGTTGCGATTCTCGCCCTGTCAATTAGTTATTGGATTGTGAGGAATATCCATAGCTAAATTTTTAGGGAGTGGCATTGAGTTGCCCCATGATTTAAATACGAGAGAGTACAAGAGTGCTAATCTCGTTTTGAGTTAGTTGAATAGGGTTATTGCGATTACGAGTTTTAGCGATTACTCGTTTTAAATCTGACACTTCGACGCCATACTCACCTAACTTAGGTATCTCAAGTTTCTCGGTCCAATTCCACAAAGTCTGACACAGTGACTCTCCATATTTAACGGGCTCCTTCCCTGGCTCGCCATCTAAGAAAGCTCCCAGCTTAGCCATCTTGTCTACTGCTGGATTCTTGGGGTCTCGCTCTAAAAGCGCTTGCCAATTTGTCTGGTTGGCAGTGGCTAGGAGAGTGCCACAGACAACACCATGGGGTATGGGAAAAAATCCACCCAATGGTGAGGCTAATCCATGGACAATGCCCAGCCCCGCATTGGCTAGGCAAATGCCTGAGAGCATTGAACCGTAGGCCATGGCCTCACGCACGGTTAAATCGGCAGCACCGTCACCGCAGGCTGCCAATAGATTTGGGCCAATGGCGGTTAAACCACTCCAAGCCAAGGCATCTGTCATGGGGCTGGCGGTAGGGGACAGATAGGGTTCGAGGAGTTGAGTAAATGCATCTAAACCGCAGGCAGCCGTAATATGGGGTGGACAGGTAATTAACAGCTCGCTATCGACAATTACACCGTCAGGAATCAGATTTTCATGGCGGATAGATTTTTTAAAACCCTGGGGACCCACTTTGCTAATGACGGCGTTTTTGGTCATTTCGCTGCCCGTGCCAGAGGTGGTGGGCAGCGCTAGATAAGGGATTTTCTCTCCACTGTGGGCAATACCTTTACCCACGCCTTCCAGGTGATCCATGATGGAATTGCCATGGGGCAGCATGGCCGAAATTGCC
>NZ_QXHD01000004.1:1731468-1743709 GCF_011009555.1 Adonisia turfae CCMR0081
GACAGATAGATAGGACAGATTAACCTGATTGCTTTCGCCATGGGCCTATTTTATGGATAACCCAGCTCGTTATCAACGTTGGTGGCGCTATATCATCGGTTTTCTACTGGGGATATTGCTGGTGTTTGCCAGTGCCTACCCAGTAGCCGCACAGCAGCCGCAGCCGCAGCCCATTACCTGGCAGGACCTGCAGCCTGAAACCACCCGGTTGCAGAATCCCTATGGGCATTTATCTATCGACCAGGCCTACGAGTTATCGATGTTGGTACGTCTTCAACTCTGGTTGGATCAAAATGAGACCTACCCAGAGGAGTTGGAGACCGAGGAAGTACAGCGACTGAGGCAAGACCTTGAGGAACAAGGGTTAGATGTTGATAAACTCCTCACCCAGGTGGATCAGGCTCAAGCATATTGGCAAGAAAAGTCCCAATCTACCAATACTGTTTTAGAAGAGCAGTCAGTCAATCTGTCAGGCTATGTTTTACCGCTTACTTGGGACCAGGAACAGCGGGTTACCCAGTTTCTGTTGGTTCCCTATGTGGGAGCTTGCATTCATGTACCCCCACCCCCACCCAATCAGATTGTCTATGTAAACCCTCCGGTTGCCATTGCGGCCCCTGGCTTGTTTGCACCTGTTTCGGTAACTGGCCAACTCCGACGACAACCTGCCAGCTATGACTTGTTTCGTGTTGATGGCTCGCGGGCGGTTGATGTCAGTTATGCCCTGACCCCCACAGACATCGCCTTGAATCAGACCGACTCTGTGAATCCTCACCCCCCTCAGGTGGTGATACCCGCTGGGCCAATTTGGAAAACATTGCCAGTCAGGGTGTCTGCTATTTTGACGCAAGCTATGGGCAATTTGCATAGCCAGCGTTCAACCGGAGCGTTTCTGTTGGGACTGCTGATGGCGTTTAGTTATGGCGTGCTGCATACCCTCGGCCCAGGCCATGGTAAAGCCGTGATTATTTCCTATTTTGTGGGTAAAGGCGGCAGCTTACGACGGGGAATCACGATGGGTGTGCGCATTGCCGTATTCCATGTGTTGTCGGCCATTATTGTGGTGGTGCTTACGGATACCATTGTGCGTCAGACAGGGGGCGGTACATCTGAGAACTATCAGATCGTGCAGTTAATCAGCTATGGCGCGATCGCAATAATTGGTGCCTGGCTACTCTGGCAATCGTTGCCAGCTGCAAGGAAGTCTCACCCGGTGACCCCTGAGGTTGTCTTATCGCCACCCCTGACCCACCAGGTTTTAGCAACGCCGCCGCCCCAGGCTAAACAAACGAAGGCAAGGCTGTGTAATTGTTTTACGTGTAATGATCGTGAAGGGGGCGGCTGGCTTTCCCTGGCGGTGGGGGCAGTACCCTGTAGTGGAGCCCTGCTGGTGTTGCTCTACGGTCTGGCCAACAATCTATTGTGGCCCAGTGTAGCCATGGTGCTGGCGATTTCGGCAGGTATGGCCATCACCCTAGCCTGGATTGGCACTATGGCCATTATGGGACGACAATATGCTGATCGTCGTCTGGGAAAAAGACGACAACAGTTCACCCTGTGGCTCAGGGTATTAGGCGCAAGCTGCGTGATGTTGCTGGGGCTAGGCTTATTTGGTGTAACCCTTGCATCTAGTAGTGTATTAGCCACACTCTAATGAGCCCAGAACAGCTAGCTGCCTGGGCCCACTGAAGTTATATTACAGCCGCAAATGCCTACATGGAGGTCTGTTGCTGTCCCCATAGACAGCGAGCACAGCTGCAAGTTAGTGCATCTGTAATTGGGTTGGAGTCTGCTTGTACTAGATTAGTGAGTCCATCCTCAACAGTGTGCTCTGTAGGTTGGCTGGCTACGGCAGGCTGAGTTACTGATAGGGCTAAAGCTAAGGAACCTGAGCATCCAAGTGCCGTTAGTATATTGCGCTGATTAAGCATAGGAATTGCGATCGCATCCATCTCCCACATCATATATAACCACCCAAACCCTGGCAATGCGTAACAGTTCCTAATTTGCGAGCATACCCTTTAATACCGAATTTGTAACGTTACCCTGGCATTGACGGTTTGTTCTCCGCCTTCTACGGGGGTGCTACTATGGGCAGCGGCTTCATCAGCTAATCTGGCTTGAGCTGCATAGGGTATGGGTTTGGGAGGAACCGCATTATTAACCTGAATGCTGACAATCTCTCCGGCACTTAGATTAAGGCTCTCCAGTACTGCATTTGCCTGAGCTTGGGCATCGGCTGTGGCCTCTTGCAGAGCGGTATCGCGGGCACTGTCGATGGCATTGTCTTCGGCAATAAAGCTAACGTTGTTGATCTGATTGGCTCCAGCGGAAATCGCATTATCCAACAATGGGCCAACTGCATCTGTTGGCATTTCAAAACTAACGGTATTAGAGCCGTTGTATCCTGTAATCCGTGGGCGGCTACTTTCATAGTCATACTGTGGATTTAGCCGGATACCGGTGGTCTGGAGTTGTTCAACATTGTTCGATTTTAATAGCTCAATCACGGCGGATGAGCGTTGGGCTATCTCTTGTTGCACAGCCTCTGCAGTATTCCCTTGTGCTGTAACTCCAAGCTGGACCTGGGCTAGGGTGGCTGGAATGCTTTCATTACCTTCACCGGTAACGGTTAATACTCGCAACAAGGGTTCCTGCGCGTTAGCGGGGGAAATTGTTGCTGTATTGATCAAACCTAGGGCCAGGGCTGTGGCCCCTAGTACTAAACCTGCTGATGGCAAAATCCATCGTTGTAATGTGATCATTGGTTCTATATCCCCTTTTCACGTTTGTGGAAGCACCTTTCTAATGTGTCATGGGAAAATGCTTTTGTTAGCTTTGTTACGGTTTCCGTAACCTAGTGATCGATGGGGGTGGAATGGATGTCACGGGGGCAATGCCAACCACATGGATACATGATATGTGTGGATGCGATCGCGATTGATGGGTTGCGATTGTAAGATTATGGGTTATCATCCCCCATAGGGGATAAAATGCCCTAATTAAATTCTTCTTCCCGCTCAGCTGGGCGACGTCGAAGCTATGCCGCGTACTAAAAGATCAGACACCAGCCTCAATCTCTCTGCTAAAACCTACTGGCCTAAAACGACTGAGGTAGTCAGTTTAGAATTTGTCCTTAAGCCTGTGGCTAATAGCGATCTCTATGCTCAATATACCATTGGGCTCCATGCTTGGTTGCTTCATCAGATACAAGGTATTGACCCGGAGCTATCTGCCTATATGCATGATGGTGAATCAGAAAAGCCGTTTAGCCTCACTGGATTAGATGGACAGTTTATTCCCCAAAGTCAATCGTTGCAGCTACAAAAAAATAAACGTTATCGTTGGCGCGTTAGTTCTCTCTGTAAACCTGTCACTCAGGGACTCGTTACCTGGCTGCGACAATTGCCTAACGAGATTGTCCTAAAAAATACACCCCTGATCATAGAATCGGTTAATTTGGCACAGCCGCCCACTACCTATGCCAAACTTTTGCGGCAAGGGCAAATGGGAGAAGGCAGTGTTAGCCTTAGCTTCCATAGCCCTACCAGTTTTCGGCGTAAGGGCCATCATTTACCCTTACCCTGGCCTCCCAATGTATTCCATAGTTATCTACGTCGTTGGAATCATTTTGCTAAAAAGCCTGTTAATCAGGATGACTTTCTCGACTGGGTTGATACCTATGTGATTCTGACCCAACATCAGATAGCTACAGAAAAAGTAGCTGTCGGCAGACGGGGCTCTGTAACCGGGTTTACCGGTGCTGTGACCTATGCGCTTGACCGACGCGGTATCACTGAACGACCTTTTGTGGCTATGTTTTATGCTCTGACTCAGTTGGCTCCTTATTGTGGCACAGGTCATAAAACTACTTTTGGTTTAGGGGAAACTCAGTTGGGGTGGCATACGGCCCAGGCATCACCCCAGGTGCCGACTCAGCAGCGATTGCTGGC
The DNA here is from genome assembly GCF_011009555.1 of Adonisia turfae CCMR0081. GTDB lineage: Bacteria > Cyanobacteriota > Cyanobacteriia > Phormidesmidales > Phormidesmidaceae > Leptothoe > Leptothoe turfae. Next base: position 1,735,422 of record NZ_QXHD01000004.1, read on the forward strand.
TGAACGTATGGATGAGTTGACGGAGATATTTCTCTCTACTAAAAAACGTCAGGGTGGTCGTCGTGCCATTGATACGGCTGAGACGTGGGCGACGATTCTGGCGCGTCGGGAGATGGGGGATTCGTTGCAGGAGATTGCGGATGATATGGAGTTGGCTTATGAGACGGCGAAGACGTATTCGAAGTTGGCGCGTCGGGTGATGCGGGAGTTGGGGGAGATGGAGTGATGGGTGGGTTGATTGTGACTCCAGGTGGTTGGAGGAAAAACTATAAAAGCTTTTATGTTTCAATCCCCGTGAGAGGCTACGGTGTATACATAAGTCGGAGAGTGGTTCTAAGTATCGAGCCCTCATCCCCCAACCCCTTACTCCCTGGGGGAGAAGGGGGGGCTGACCTCAAAGTCCTTCGCCCCCAGGGAGAAGGATTTAGGATGAGGGCCAATTCAAGGTCAGGTCTATCTTTTGGGACATTATCTTCTAGATGTGTATACACCGTAGCTTACCAAGGGAGGGATTAAGGTGGTAGTTCAGGATTTTGAACCTCAGTCTGAGATGTGTGTACACAGTAGCCCGTGAGGGGAAGTGGTTGATTGTGACCAATAATTTTAATGGTGGCTCTGGACAGCGCTGTGTTTCAATCCCCGTGAGGGGAAGTGGTTGATTGTGACGATTCAGGCCACTGAAGCAAGTGGAGGCGATGTTCAGGTTTCAATCCCCGTGAGGGGAAGTGGTTGATTGTGACCTGAAGGTGCTTGAGTTGCTGTACTCGCAACACTCAGGTTTCAATCCCCGTGAGGGGAAGTGGTTGATTGTGACTGTTGAAGGTAGTCGAGCCGGTAAGCAAAGATGGCGTTTCAATCCCCGTGAGGGGAAGTGGTTGATTGTGACTGCAGCCCATTGAAACGTTAGCTGCAGTTAGTTTTCAAGGTACATTTGCGCGAATCTATGATAGACCAGCCTTGGTCGATTGCCTGAGAGATAAAACTGTGTCTTGTCTTGTATGGCTGGCGATAGGGCACATTGGCAGCGGCCAGCGCTGGTGTCCAATGCCGCTTTCTAAGCCCATAAGGGAAAGTAGCAATGCCATCCTTTCTTACGTTGTTGAGGTTGACTGCACCTCCGGTAATTTTGCACCGCAACGTCGACAGTAAACGGCGTCGCTTTCATGGCCTGACAACCCACAGTGTTCACACCTCATGGCATTGACGGTTTGAATCCGGTTAATGTTTTGAATCAAACTACCAACCTGAGTCGGGATGAGAGTAATCCCTGTCAAAATCATCATGACTGTAAGGGTACGTCCAGCGTCAGAGACGGGGGTAACATCGCCGTAGCCCACAGTGGTCATGGTGACAACAGCAAAGTACATCGCATCCAAAAACGTGCCAAAGACGTTGGGTTTAACGGGATGCTCTACCTGATAAATAGCACCCGAATAAATAAAAATAATAGAAACCAGGGTAAACACAATGCGGGCAATGATCAGCCCCTCACGCCCTAGCCAGCGTTCTTCTTCTAGAAATCGAGCCAGTTTGAGCACACGTAACCAGCGGATTAGCCGCAGCAAGCGCATGTCAAAAAAACCAACTAAAATTGGCAAAATTGCCACCAAATCCACAATCGCGTAGGGGTTAACGATATAGCGTAGCGGTCGCTCAGCCGCCCAGAGGCGCACACCGTATTCCAGCACGAAAATAGCCAGAATAAGCCAGTCAAGGTACGTTAAGGCCACACCCACAGTCGTGGGTAAGGGATAGGTTTCAACGATAAACAGTCCGGCTGAAATCAGGATTAGGGTTGCGATCGCAATATTCACCCCCAGCCCCAGTTTCGTCTCTGCCTCCTCCAGCTCGGATCTTATGCGTAGTTTCAGCGATTCGACTGGGCCTCCCATTGCAGATAAAAAAACTATCGATTAAAGAAAAGTCATTCTACAGTTTCATACGTCATGACTATAAACCCAAGCCTCATATCATTCAGTAGCAGAAGAACTCTAGTGGATAAACGGTGACACCACTTAAGAGATTTCTTTTAAGAGATTCCTTTAAGTAGCCAAGAAAACCTTGTCTATGAGATACAGCTGCCCAATAGTTTTGCAGTGAAATCAAAGACTTACGTTGGTATTTTTCTGTCAATGCTATAGGTTAGGGTAATTCGTTGAAGTACAAATAACCTGCCATGGCTGACAAGCTATTCACGGTGGGCGATCGCGTCACGGTCACCACCCCACCTCCCTATCTCAAAACCGCTGCCTCCATGCCCATGTTGCGCCCCCCCGATCTAGTCAATCTGGGGGAAGAAGGCATTGTCCTTGAACAAAAACTGGGCGGTTATTGGGCCGTTAAATTTGAGAGAGGCTCTTTTCTAATTGATGGCCGCTACATCGACCGTGTTACTACCTAAACAAAACTACACGACGCATGCGAAGTGGCCATTGTCCATCAAAAACGAATTCCACAGACCCGCAAACCCAAGTAGCCATTAGGCTTAACCCAATTGACCCAAGACCAATCCACAGGTTTTTAAATTTTCTACTCGAACTTGGAAAACATCTGTTATATTAAATAACTGTGTTCGAGATAATTTTCTCAACGCGGGTTGCTAGCTCAGCGGTAGAGCACTCGGCTTTTAACCGATTGGTCCTGGGTTCGAATCCCAGGCGACCCATATTGTAAAGCTCGTTTTAAACTTGTTTTGATTTGAACTAATTTGGTTAGGCCTAAAGGGCCTGATGGGAAGGTTTCTAGATTTTTATTGACAAAGGAATTGTCAAAGTTACCGATTCCACAGAGCCATTATTATGGATGCTGCTATCCTTAATGAAATACTCAGGTTTCAGAAACAACTCGTCATAAGTTCGGGGTTGTGACCTAATATTGATGAGTAGGGATACCTATTCGACCCTTTAATTGAAGCTGCCAAAACGGCGAAAAGTACTAGGAGGATTATATGGCGCTTGTACCTATGCGGCTCTTGCTGGATCACGCCGCTGAGAACGGCTACGGCATTCCCGCTTACAACGTAAACAACATGGAGCAGATCCTGGCAATTATGCAGGCTGCTGATGAGACTGATAGTCCTGTAATTTTGCAGGCTTCCCGCGGTGCCCGTAAGTACGCTGGTGAGAACTTCTTGCGCCATCTTGTTTTGGCGGCTATCGAGACGTATCCTCACATTCCGGTGGTTATGCACCAAGACCACGGTAATAGCCCTGCAACTTGCTACTCTGCAATCCGCAATGGCTTTACTAGTGTGATGATGGACGGCTCCCTTGAAGCTGATGCCAAGACTCCCGCTAGCTTTGAGTACAACGTTAACGTAACTGCTGAAGTGGTTAAGGTTGCTCACTCCATTGGTGCCAGTGTTGAAGGAGAACTAGGTTGCCTGGGCTCCCTAGAGACTGGTCAAGGTGAAGCTGAAGATGGTCACGGTTTTGAAGGTACTCTTAGCCATGACCAGCTCCTGACTGACCCTGACGAGGCTGTACAGTTTGTAGAAGCGACTCAGGTTGATGCCCTGGCTGTTGCCATTGGTACTAGCCACGGTGCTTACAAATTTACCCGTAAGCCCACTGGCGAAATCCTAGCCATCAGTCGCATTGAAGAAATTCATAAGCGTCTGCCCAACACTCACCTGGTAATGCATGGTTCTTCCTCCGTTCCCCAGAAGTGGTTGGACATGATTAACGCCCATGGCGGTAGCATTCCTGAAACTTACGGTGTACCTGTTGAAGAAATCCAGAAGGGTATCAAGAGCGGTGTTCGTAAGGTGAACATTGATACTGACAACCGTCTGGCTATCACAGCTGCTATCCGCGAAGCTGCGATGAAGGATCCTGCCAATTTTGATCCTCGCCACTTCCTCAAGCCTTCCATTAAGTACATGAAGCAAGTGTGCTCTGATCGCTACACTGCATTCGGTACTGCTGGTAATGCTTCTAAGATCAAGCAGGCTGGTGTTGAAATCTTCGCTGCTAAGTACGAAGCGGGTGAACTTAACGCTAAGGTTGCTGTTGCTGTTTAAGTTTCAGCACGCGTTAGTTTAACTGAAGTCGTTAACAAAGCTAAGTAAAAGGGGGATGGCCACAGCCATCCCCCCTTTTTTTATTGGCTGAGAAAGTTTTTAGCGGTTAAACCACCCCTGAGCCCCTTGTATGTTGAGAGAAGGAAGCGGAAAGAACTCGGTTGGTGTTTCAAAATTGGAACAGTGCTGGAAAAACATCAAGCCTTCTTTGCTACCCAGTACTTACTCATAAAGTGGTTGGACATCTCTACACTTTGGAATCCTGCAGACTCCAGACGAGCCTCAATATTATCCGTGCTGTACTGACGGTAGTAGGGCTCGTGGAAAATAGTAGGGAAGTTTTCCATCATAGGTGCAAACTCAGGGGCATCGAGTTTTTGGATCGAGTCGCAAATGATAAATACCCCGCCAGGCTTCGTAACGCGGTAGCACTCATTAATCACGGTCTGGCGCACCTCGGCAGGCAATTCATGGAATAAGAAGACGCTGACCGTGGCCTCAAAGTAATTGTCCAGATAAGGCAGCGCTTCAGCATTCGCCTGAATGAGTTGAGGCAGCGTGCCTGGCTCCTTACTCAGCAGCTCATTAGCTTTACGTAAATAAGTAGGAGATAAATCCACACCATAGAGTGATGTTTGGGGTAGAGTATCCCGAATCATCTTGAGGGTACGCCCGGTACCGCAGGCAACATCCAATACTTTTGGATTACCCGCCAAATTATCGATATGACGCTTCAACGGAGCCAGGATGCGCCGCCGCATTGGATCGGCTGAGCCGTTGAACAAGAGCTCTACCTGGAGGTCATACAGATTAGCCGACATCTCACTCAGATAACCATCGGTTTGATGGTGAAAATTTTGCACATAGTAGCTGGGATAGCCTTCAGTGCTAATCTCGGAGTCAAATTCTTGATACTGCTTATTTTTTGAACGGTCCCATGCACTGGGCGTATCCAAAACCACCATGGGGTAATACTTAAAAAAGTCATCCCAGGGATTATCAAACAGCAAACTTTTGGGATATACCCCAGATTCTGCATCCTGCCAATCAACTTCAGTCAGGTCATCTAGTCGCCGCTTTAGAAGCGCCAATGTGGATGCGGGAAGTTCAGATCTGCTAGTCGTTTCCACTGGAGAAACTACATCGCGTAGACGATTGAGCACAGTTTTGTGGGTGTAACCAAAGGCTTGTTTACCCTGCTGAAAGGTTTGGTAAACGAATTTCGTCAATGTATCTGGCATAATTCTGATCGAACAACAGGGGAAAAGGTGCTTAAGTGATGGGCCAGAAAACTCAAATGAGATAGCGTGCTGTCAATGATTAGTGGGGATGGTCCCCTAACCTAGTCACCAACCCGCCATCCCACAAGCTCCGATAGTTTATTGTAGAAAGCCTTACAAATAAAGGTATGCGGAACCTTATTTAATTTAGAACTGGCCACAAAATATTGGTATATTAATCATTGTAAAAGTTTATGAGAACGTAGGCAGCGCGAAAAGAAGATTTGCGTTGTCATGACTGCCAGTAAGCTGCGTTAGTATGGATAGGTTCTAAAAAACCGACCCTAGAGGACTCCTTAATGAAGCGTCTGGCAATCGATACCACTCAGATGATGCGCCGTACTGAAGACCTAATTAGTGCAGCATCAAACCGCTATCGCATCACTGTTCAAGTGGCCAATCGCGCCCAGCGTCGTCGTTTCGAAGAGTTTGACAACATCGATGAGTCTCGCATGAAGCCTGTGCTGCGCGCTATCGTTGAAATGTCAGATGAGCTGACTCAGCCCGAAATTATTGGCGAATAAAGCACTGAAGAAACTGGTTTACTACACCGATAAACCAGTTTTATTCGGTATATACAACTAGAACTAGCAGATATCTTTCTTTTATTTATTACTAATCGCACTAATGCTCAGCGGTATGGGTAAGCAGCTCAAATTTTTATTCCTGGCCACTTTAGCCACCCTAATGGTCTTAGCTGGCAGCATTTTACAGGTGGGTGAGCCTCTGATGGCGGCTCAGACTCCACAGACTAACTGCCAAGTCGTCGCTTGCGCGACCACTAAGCTAGCAGACCAGCTTTACGGTAAATATCCCGATATTCCCCGAGCAACGGCGGAGAACACCACGCTATTAAGTCGCTTTATTGACTACCATCTCGATACTCAAGCTCGACCAGCTCAGTATCACCTTGATTGGGAGTTATCCATGGCTGACTATCTTGATGCCCCTTATCATCGAGGTGGCTCCAAGGTATCTGTCGTCACGAGTGCTGACAAGCAGGCGATGCAGACCCTAAGTCGTCAGCAAAGACATGAGCTTGTCCGTAGTTTGGAGCAACTTTTCAATCAGTAATGACTGCATTGCTCAGGGAAGGTAAGGGTTGGCGATTAGGTTGGGATGACGATCGCGCTAATTTTAAGGCCTTAGTTGGCGGTGAGCATTGGGCCATGGAGCTGACGCAGTCTGAGTTCGAATCCCTGCGTCGTATAGCCCAACAGTTAGCAGCCACGATGACGTCTATGGCCACCGAGCTGATGCCTGATGAGCACATAACCTGTGAACAAGAAACTCCTCAGCTTTGGATGGAAGCCGAGGGGTTTCATCATACCTATGGCTTGCGCTTTATATTACTCAATGGGCGTGGTGGAGAAGGGGCATGGCCCCCTAATATTGTTCCAGAGGTTTTAGCCGAATTAGACCGTATCAACGTATTTTGATATGGACATCGACCGATTGCTTTACACTGGGCAAATGTATGGTAAATCTCTGCAACATTGAAAGTTTTCATTGGGATTAACCGGGCATGATGCTCTAGTGATCAGGGTGTAAAAACGATATGAAAAAACTAAAGGTCGTTAGCGATACTCAATTCAAACTTCGTCCTGGTCTATCTACCGATCTGGCAAGGCAGGAGAAAGTATTCGTTGCCAATGGTACAGAGTTTGATCTGGCTACGCTAGACGTTACGCGGGATGGTCACTATAAGGTGGCTCTGGTCGAACCCTTGGGGCCAGCGAGTAAAAAAGACTGGTATGTGTATAAACCTGATGCGCGGGTTTATGACACTAATGTCAAGCTGACGGTGATGAGCGATACCTTGTTTAAGCAGCGTCCTGTATTGTCAAATCAGCTGAGCGATCGCGAAAAGGTGTTTGTTCCTAATGGCACAGAGTATTACCTACAGTCCCATTTACCAGCGGAAGGGCAGCACATTAGAGTTGCGATCGCAAATGCATTCCTGGGTCCCGAAAATCGGACAACATGGTACGTCTACAAACCAGATGTGCGCATTGTGGGCGACACCATTACCCTAACGGTCACTAGTGATACCCTGTTTAAAACATCGCCCCAGATGTCGTCTAAGCTCAGCAACCAGGATAAAGTATTTGTTAAAAACACAACTGAATTAGAGCTAATCAGCCATGAGCTAGCCCCATCGAACCATGTCAAAGTTGAGCTGGCAGAACCCAGTTTTAACAATCGCCCTGAACTAATTTGGTACGCCTATAAACCCGACATTGAAATTGAGGGCAACGAAAAAGATAACCAGCCCAAAAATGAAACACCACGGCCAAAGCCCAGTGGTCCCTACATTAAACTGCCCGGGTTTCAAGGCAACTTCTATTTATCAAACCCCATTATTCCCAACGGCCACTTCACCTGGGGAGAAGCCACCCATGGTGGCAGTCGTATTCCAGTCAATCGCAATGTAGTGTACGGCATTATTCGCATTGCCCGTGTGATGGAAGAGGTCCGCGATCGCTTGGGAGGGCGTCCCATTACCATCAACTCCTGGTACCGTGATCCAGTCACTAATCGTCGTGTGGGCGGCGCTAGCCGATCACGCCATCTATCCGGTGATGCCGTTGATTTTGTGGCCTCCGGTATTCATCCTTATGATGTTTACGATCGACTTAACCGTTGGTGGGGATCTAAAGGTGGTTTAGCCAGCGCTACTGTGTTTACCCACATTGATACTCGGGGTTACTATGCCCGTTGGAGCTATGGATTTTAGTGGGTATTGGCTCAAACAGAGCTTAACCCAACACCAGAAAAGCCGCCTTTATTAAAGTGTCCCAGTACACCATATTTGGTGTACCTATAACCTGACCGTATGCTATGCTAGTCAAGCGTTAAAAACGCATCGGGGCGTAGCGCAGCTTGGTAGCGCACTACTTTGGGGTAGTAGGGGTCGTGGGTTCAAATCCCGCCGCTCCGATTAATGAAAACCGCTGGTATCAGCGGTTTTTGTGTTTTTAAAGCCA
>NZ_QXHD01000004.1:1743719-1826405 GCF_011009555.1 Adonisia turfae CCMR0081
TCGGGATCTGTCGAATCAACGGTTGGATGCCATGGTGGCAGAGTTGGAGGAAGCAATGGATGCGATCGCCACCCAAACCCAAACCCAAATTCACATCAAGCCACAACTCCGCAACGAACCCGTTCCCGTTAATTCCCACATTTACAATGCCATTGCCCAGGTGTGCGATGAACTACGGCTACCGGCTCAATCATTGCCCAGCCGCGCCAGCCACGATGCCCAAATTATCGCTAGCATTACCGATATGGGTATGATTTTTGTCCCCAGCCAGAACGGCATCAGCCATTCTGAAACCGAGTACACAACGCCTGAACATTGCATTCAAGGCGCAAATATTTTATTACATACTTTGTTGAAGTTAGATCAACATTATCGTTGCCCAGAATATCCTCCAGCCATTAGAACAGAATCTAAAGTTTAATGGAACTTTCCACCTTCTGAAGGCAGCTATTGGTACGTTTTTACCCAGCTGTCTCCTAAGTTACATTCACTGTTGTCCCATGTTCACTGGTAACAGTTATTACTAACCTTCACGGCCCATAGTTGTATTCAGATTAAACATTTAGCTTCAATTTCGCACCCTTCTCATCCCTATAGGAGACATCCCCCATGGCGGTTAGCGCTGATCGGCCCTCCCCGATAGCCCCTCAAGAGCAGCCTCCCAAACCCACCATAGTATCGACTGAAGCTGCAGCAGGTGTTTCACTGCGCTCCGTCACCAAAAAATATGGCAATGTCATCGCCATTGAAAACATGACCCTGGATATCCCAGCAGGCATTTATTGCTGTTTGCTAGGACCCAGCGGATGCGGTAAAACCACTGCCCTGAGGATGATTTCAGGCCATGAGTCAGTCACCAGTGGCCAGGTCTTGATTGGAGATCGCTGTGTCAATGATTTGCCAGCCGCAAAACGGAACACTGCCATGATGTTCCAAAACTATGCCTTATTTCCCCATAAGACTGTCTGGCAAAACGTTGAGTTTGGCCTCAAAATGCAGCGTGTTCCTCTGACAGAGCGACGGGAACGTGTGGCAGAAATTTTAGAGTTGGTTGGTCTCAGTAATACCGCTAAACGCAAGCCTCATCAGCTAAGTGGTGGGCAGCAGCAACGCATTGCCCTGGCACGGGCCTTGGTCACCCGGCCCCAGGTATTGATGCTAGATGAGCCCCTCAGTGCCTTGGATGAAAACCTCCGAGTCCGGATGCGAGGAGAGCTCCGTAATATTCAAAAACAGTTCGGTCTCACATTTATTCAGGTAACTCACCATGTTGAAGAAGCCTTTTCCCTATCGGATCAAATTGTGGTGATGAACCATGGTCATATTGATCAGGTGGCCACACCGACTGAGCTGTTCAATCAGCCCGCGTCTCGGTTTGTTGCTCGATTTATCGGCGACAACAATATTTTCTCCGGTAAGGTATTAACCTCCACTGCCCAGGCCAATGGTAAGGATCTCATTCGCCTTGATGTTGAGGGCATAGGCTTACTGCACGCCATTGGTCACAGTAGTCAGCCTGGCACCAACGCCGCATGTTCTGTGCGCCCTGATCTTCTCACCCTAGGGAAGCCGGATTCTCCTACTGATTCTAAAACTCTTCCTACTAATACGCTGACCGCCCGCATCATCCAGGTGGAAATGACTGGTTTCGTCACCCGTGTCACCCTCATGGCAACCGCCACGGGCCAAACTCTACTGCATACGCTACGGACAGTAGACTTTCAAAACCTTGCCCTGCAAGAAGGCCAGACTGTTTCACTCAAATGGTCGGCCAACGACTGTGTTTTCCTAGCTAATTAGATGGGCATTCATCGCTGATCTAATCGAAGTCACAGAACTCACATGAATTTGTTTCTAGGACTAATCTATGACTAAAATCACTCGTCGTAAGCTACTTTACACTGGTTTGGCCGCTGGGGCTGCCGTTGCGACCACACGATGCGCGTCCTCTGCACCAGAAGGCACCCCTAACAATCCGGCTCCCGGCCCTGAAGTCAACACAAATCAAACTAAAGACGTCACCCTGCGCCTCATCGGTACTGGCGTTTCCCAGATCAACGAAATCCGCGATAAGGCCCAAGAGGACCTGGGCTTTAAGCTAGAAATGCGGGCTTTGAGTACTGAAGAAAACAACCAAATTGCCATCACCCAGCCCGATCAGTACGATATCTTTGACGGCGAATACTTTAGTTTGCCCCTAGTGGTTCCCTCCGGCAACCTGCAACCCATTGCCGTCTCTAAAATCAAAGATTGGGATAAGATCGTTCCCTTCTTCACCAGTGGCAAATTTGAAGGCATGCCGGTGGAAACGTCCCAGGGTACGGCTCCTTACAGAGTGATGTATCTGACTGGGGCAGATTCCAAAGAATTCTCAGCCACGCCCACAGATTTTGCCACCCTGATTCCCTTCCAGTACAATGCTGACACTCTGGGCTATCGTCCTGATCTTGTGGGTCGTAACATTGAAAGCTGGGGAGAACTCTTTAACGAGGAATTCAAGGGCAAGACCTCCATTCTGGATATTCCTCAGATCGGCATCATGGATGCGGCCATGGTGGCTGAAGCCCTGGGTCTGATGACCTTTGGTGACAAGGGCAACATGACCAAAGCAGAAATTGATCAGATTACCGATATCCTCAAAGAACAAAAGGCCAAGGGGCAGTTCCGTGCCTTCTGGAAGACCTTTGATGAGTCAGTAAACCTGATGTCCTCGGGTGAAGTTGTACTACAATCCATGTGGTCTCCTGCGGTGACTGCGGTGCAGGCGAAAGGCATTGAGTGCATCTACGCCCCCCTTAAAGAAGGCTATCGCGGCTGGGGTGGTGGCGTTGGCCTTTCCAAGAACCTCAGTGGCATCCAGCTAGATGCGGCCTACGAGTATATGAATTGGATGCTAGAGGGCTGGGTTGGTGCCTTCTTAGGTCGTCAGGGTTACTATAGCGCTGCACCAGAAAACGCTAAGAAGTATATGTCTGCTGAGGAGTGGGACTTCTGGTACGAGGGTAAGCCCGCCGCTGTGGATATGGTAGACCCCTTTGAGAAAACCCTAGCCAAGGCTGGGGCTGTTCGTGACGGTGGTGCCTTCAAGGATCGCTTTGGCAACATCGTCTGCTGGAACTCCACCATGGAAGAGAACACTTACCTCGTTCAAAAGTGGAACGAGTTTATTGCGTCGTAGTCGCCCTCACCCTAAATCCCTCTCCCCAGGGAGAGGGACTTTTAGTTCCCCTTCTCCCCAGGGAGAAGGGGGTAGGGGATGAGGGCCAACGTCTGCCAGCCAACCTTTTATTCAAGGCCCTATAGACCCATGGCTAAAGCCTGGACTAACCTAAAACCCTATTTCCTCGCAACGCCCCAGGCGCTAGCGCTGGGGCTATTCTTAATTTTCCCCATACTACTCATTGCGGTGGTCAGTTTCTGGGAGTTTAATGGCTACTCCATGACCCCCGCCTTTACCCTGGATAATTACATCGGCATTTTTACCTCCGATGTCACCCTTAAAACCTATTTCAACACCTTTAAATTTGTTGGGTTAACGTGGCTATTTACCTTGCTAATTGGCTACCCAGTGGCCTATTTTCTTTCATTTCACATTCCTAAACTGCGATGGCAGGTATTGTTGTTTTTGGTCTGTACCATCCCGTTTTGGACCTCGAATATCATTCGTATGATTTCCTGGTTACCGCTGCTAGGAAGAGAGGGGCTGGTTAACCAATTACTTCTAGGGGCAGGCATCACCCAGGAGCCGCTGGAGTTTTTACTATACTCAGACTTTGCGGTGGTGCTGGGCATGGTGCACCTCTATGTGATTTTTATGATTGCCCCTATTTTCAATAGCCTGATGCGCATCGACCGCACCCTAATCACCGCTGCAGAAGACATGGGTGCATCGGGGTTTGAGGTTTTTAGGGAAGTGATTTTTCCCCTATCAGCACCGGGCATTGCCATTGGTTCGATTTTTATCGTCACGCTGGTGATGGGGGAGTTTGTCACGGTGCGGCTGATGGGTGGGGGGCAGGCAGCTTCCATTGGCAAGCTGATTCAAACTCAGATTGGCAGTTTGCAATATCCCCTAGCAGCCGCCAATGCCATTGTGCTATTGGCCGTGACGTTACTAGTGGTCATTTCGATTTTGCGCCTTGTGGATATTAGAAAGGAATTATGAAAAAACGCTCTCTCTCTTTTTATCTGCTAGCTGCATTTTTTGGGCTGTTTGTTCTCTTTCTTTATGGCCCGATGATTACCATCTTTATCTTGTCTCTCCAAGGGCCAGATGGGACACTCACCTTTCCTGTCCGCAGCTTTGGCTTCTACTGGCTTGGGCAGGTTTTCCAAGAGCAGCGAGTGGGTAACTTTGTGGAGCCATTTAAGCGATCGCTAGTGCTGGGCGGTTTGGTAACCGCCTTAGTGGCTAGTATGGCCATTTCCGCAGCTATGGCCTTCCGACAACGGTTTCGGGGTGCAACTATACTGTTTTACTTGAGTATTGCCAGCCTAATTGTACCCAGCATTTTGGTTTCCCTGGGGCTGGGCGTCATGTTCCAAGTCATGGAGTGGCCCACCAGATGGTATAGCTCAGGTTTGGGAGCTCACCTGACCTGGACCTTGCCCATTGCATTTTTGATTATGTTGGGTATCTTTAATCGGTTTAATCCGTCCTATGAAGAAGCGGCCCGAGATCTAGGGGCCAGCGATGCCAAAACATTTTTGGAAATTGTCTTACCGCTGATTGCCCCTAGCCTCATCGGGGTGAGTTTATTAACCTTCACCCTTTCATACGATGAATTTACGCGTACATCGTTGGTGTCTGGACAGTACAATACATTGCCCTTGGAAATCTTTGGTATGACGACTAATGTTACGTCCCCGGCACTCTATGCATTGGGCACGTTGACCACTCTGTTTTCGTTTAGCTTAATTATAGTGGCCTATGTACTCTATAGACGTTTGTCAAAGCAACGTCTGTCAGAGTGAAATGAGTAGCTTAGCCGAAAACCACCCGTCCCGGAGATGGCCAAACAGCTCATGGGGAAACTTTTTGGTGATAAAGGCTATGTGTCTCAGGCATTATTTGAAACCCTCTATCAGCAAGGGTTTACCTTGATTGCCATACGACGGAAAAACATGACCCATCGCTTAATGTCCCTTCTGGATAAAGTCCTCTGAACTCACGTTGCTTAGATTGTGAAATGCGCAGCCCAACAACACTTTAAGTGGTCGGAGCAGGCCTGGAGTTATTTGGAGACTCATCACAAATGAGAGTCTCTCTATTCTGATTAGATGACATGATGGTGCATAGTTGCGTTCTAGGCAATATCACGTACATGCCACTAGCTTAAAATATTCAGCAGATAACTCAACGGCTATAAGTTGTACATCCCCAGTGTTCCAGTTTTGGCATTTGGGGACCATGCCATCCTCGCTTTTTTAACTCTCTAGCAATAAATAAGTTTGTGATGCCATGACCCACCAGGACTACAGACCCAGTCTCATAAGATTTTTGTTCTAATAATTCAGTGGCTTTTCTAACTCGTTCTTTGTTATAGGTCTGAGATTGAGAGTGAGGAGAATAACCTAAACTCAATAGCAACCTATCAAGAAAAAGCCACATATGAAATGGTAACCGAATATTGAGCGGACACTCAAGCCAAAAGTCTACTTCACGAAAGATAGGATTCCTAATAGGGAGAATGGTAGGTTCAAGGATTTGAGCAGAGTGTATAGAACGAGGAAGATCGCTCGTGAACACTAGCTTTGCTGATTGAACTAGCGCTTGAATAGCTTCTGGAGGGAAAGAATCACTTGCAATTCTGGCTGATTGATAATGACCAATGACCTGTGATAAATCGGAGCTATTGATCCATCCTTGTGGTGTAATTGCTGGTTTCCCATGCCTAATCAAGGTGATAGTTGTGCTCATTGCTTAGGATTCAAAAGTTCACTATCAAAGATGTGCTAGCTAACTATTATGCATGCGGAAAGCTTCTGGATAACACACCTACAAGGACATTATCTAGAAGTGTTTTGCCCAATCCCCTGATTTACTAAATTAGGCAGCCATCGGCCAACCTACCATAGTGACCTAGTCAAACCCCATGCCAGTAATTCAATACTATCCATACAGAATTCATTCAGATCATTGCTCGATCTTGGAATTTGCGAGGGGGTAGACTGCAAGGGCTAGTTAATGAGGTCAAGAATGACTTTTTTAAAGTTGATATGTGCAGCGGGTAGTCTTGGATTCGGGATTATTGTATTGACGGAGGAATCCACTCCACCATCGGTTAAGTCAGCTATTTTAGTGTTGATTTCACTCCTCTTCTTGAGGCTTTATTGGCCAGCTAAGTTATCTTAGGAGCACCGCACAAGTGATGTGAAATCGCCCTCTCAAGAACCAGCTTCGAGATAATTTGAGTAACGCCAGCAGCACGATCAACAGCCAATGTAGTAAGCCGTTTGAACACGTTACTGACGTTAGTAATGCGATTTGAGTTTTGAAGATTACGCCGTAAAACCCCTTTCTAGCGAACTTTCATGATGGCAGGGGAGAGCGGCAGCGGTTGGTTCGAGATTTGAAAGACGTCTGTGGTGGCTACTTACTGTTGGCGTTTTGCTGCTGCCTGCATATTTACTTGGAATCATTTTTAGCTGCTACATCCTTTTCAACCAGGTTTTCAACACGCTACCCTATTGGAGGGCAGCGTTTATCATAGTTCGCTAACCAGGGGACTATGAGCGGTAAGCGATGACACGAATCTCCACTAATGCACCTTCAGTGATGAGTTCGGAAACACCAATAGCTGACCAAGCAGGATAAGGATCTTTCACATACTCATCCTTGACCTTCGTAAAGGTGTCAAAATATTTACGTAGAGAAACATGGTAGGTTGTCATTTCTACAACATCATCGAAAGAAAGCGTGGCTTCTGTCAAGTATAGTAGAACCGTTTCAAAAGCCTCTCGGAACTGCGCCTCTGGGTCGCTTGAGATACTACGATCAGGACGTGTTCCTGTAGCACCTGAAAAGAATACGAACTTGTCAATTTTGACAGCAGGTGCGAAGTGCCAGTCGTTGTAATAATGAGAGAACTCTTTTGGAATAATCGGCTTTTTCATGTTTTACCTCTCGGAACTAAAGGGAAGGGTGGAATAAGTCCTTCAACCGAAGCCTATAAGCATTTACCCCCTACCCCTACCACGATAGCCTTCCATCAGCCTGGGAATGCTAATGAAGTATGAAGTATGCGCTAGCACACAACGCCCTTATCCGTTAGGGCGTTCTTTTTTTGAAAAAAAATCCCTCAGCCATTACCAGCCAAGGGATATGAAAAAGTGCATTTAGATAGAGTCCGGTAGTCCCCCTTTTATCTTGTGTAATACATGAAATTGACTACCGAATGTCTTTAAAAGTTGCAAAAGAATGCTCAATGGATGGTATTGAGGGAGGTTAGCCGAGCTAGTGCTCGTAACCGTGCTGGTGACCGTTAACTTCTCTGTAACGGCTTTAATAACAGGTTTAGCCCCGTACCGCTGGTAGTAGCCCAAACAGGAAACCCGCTAATAGTTCAATGGCACACATTAGCGGGTGATAACTTTATGTGACTCTCTGTGCTAACGAAAAGTTCAGGCTCATGCAGGTAAAAGTTCAGGTTTGTTCAGATCTAATAGGGTTGAGTGAGCTAATATTCAATATGCTGTGATATTGATGTGACCGTGTTTTCAACAAACATTGATGTGCTCACATTCCAAAGGAAGATCCATATGAAACACCAAGTTTTTGCACTAAATTAGAGTTAGCCTTAATCCACTAAACCCTGATGCATTAATGAATAATCAGGGAATCGCATTTGCGACTAAGCCATAGTTGGTGCATGCTCTGGCCAAGATATGTATCAACTATTTATTTAAGAGCATCAGGGTACCCCGCATATACCCAAAGAATTAGGGTGGGGTGAAGCGATCTTATTCTCCAGAAGTATTATTTATAGCTCAACTGTACCGTTAGCCTGTAGAAAGGTTGGGGCAATCTTATAAATGACTTTGTCAACAAGGCATTGAGTTTTGTGCAACACAACATCTAAAAGAAGGTCTATGAAGTACATATTGTGTACATTATTTTTGACATTGGGATTGGCAGTTTCACCTGCCACTGCTCAGGTAGAAATCATTGAAGAAGAGGTAATCCTGGAAGAATATGTCGAAGAAGAGGAAATCTATGAAGAGGTAATCCTGGAAGAATATGTCGAAGAAGAGGAAATCTATGAAGAGGAAATCATTGAAGAAGCAGTAATCCTGGAAGAAGAGCTGATACTTGAAGAAGAAGTATACGTTGAGTAATCAACCCTCTCTCTAGGGCGGCGATGGGTCTGTTGAGGGTAGATTTTACGCCGTCAGCATTACCGAATACAACCACCTTTTTTACCAATATTTCTCCCTTTTCAGATCACCATCAATCCATTATGCCAACGGCAATTGCCAGGCTGCTACGCTAATGGCTGTTGTGATAAAGCACTGAACCATGAAAAAACTATAGATACATTAGATCAACTTTTTTCACTGGATGAGCTCTATTTATCTTGGTCCTTATCTGAAAGCGTGTAGTGAAAAACTTTTGAGATGATTGTCCACTGACCGTCTAAGTAAATGAGAGATAGCAGATCGATATAGTTTTTGGAGAACATAGAGCTGCGAACTTTCGCGATCGCAGTTACTGCACCTGCAAACTCAATCGAATCAATGGAAAACCCATAGGGCTCACCATTATGTTCTGGTGAAACACGGGTTTCAACCATTGGTAAATAGGTATCCATATCAAGATGTAACAGTTCTCCATCGGATGCTGTGAAATATTGTGCCCTGGGATGAAACACCTTTTTTAAGAGCGATACATCACATCGATATAGACCGTCATAATACCGCTTGAGCAAGTCAATTACAGCATCATATTGTTGTTCTAGGATCAGCTCTGGGTTCATAGTTGCCTCCTGTTTATAGTTACGGCTTGATATACGTTTGCGAGCTAAATCTATTGTGCTTTATGTGGGTAGAGAGAAAAAGCCAAGCTGTTGAAACATTGCCAACTGGTCTAAAATTTCCCATTCCTCGATAATTTTATCTGCCTTAAAACGGCTGAGAATCATGCCGTGGACGTTCACTGGTTTGCCAGTTGCAGGGATTCCCATCAGGTCGCCATTATGGGTTCCGGTTAACGTAAAGCAGGTCACAACCTTGTTCTTTTCAGTGGCCAAGTCATCAACCTGTATCTTCAGGTCAGGAAAGGCTGTGCGAAATGCTTCAATAAAGCCCTTTAACCCATCGGCTCCCTGGACCTCTTCACTGGGACTACCAAAGATATAGTCTGGATGAACAAACTCCTCTATAGCTGAGAAATTGCCTTTATTGATCACCTCTTCAATGTAACGACGGATGATTGCTTGGTGAGTATCAGACATAAAATTCTCCTCGATTAGGTGCCAATGTTGAAGCTGTCAGCCTGTTTACTCGGACCCTTTAGCTGCGAACGTGGATAAGGTTTAGCTAAAGACATAGGGAAAGGGTGAATACAGCTGCTGCCAAAAAGGATGCTTCTGTCCGCACATGGTCCAATGTAGAATTCTGTAGGGGCAAGCCTTGTGCCTGCCCTAAGATAGCGAATGCGTTCTTCAGTAAGACAAACTTGGTGCTTGACGAAGATAGGTATCATTGAACAGCTGCTTCAAAATAAAATCCGCCACATCCGCGCGAGTAATTTTCAATTTCGAAGTTTTATCGGTGCCTGGAAACCCATGGCGGTATTGTCCTGTTCGACCACCCTCAATCAATGCCCCAGGTCGAACAATGGTCCAATCCAGGTTGCTTTGTTGCACATAACTCTCCTGTAGCTCATGATCTGCAAACACATGGCGCAGAATCAAGCCAAACATAATGTACTTCCAGAAGAAGTTTAGGCTACCCCAGCTATCTCCGGCACCAAGAGTGCTTTGACAGATAAATCGTCGTACACCCGCGTGTTCCATGGCACGGATGATCTGCTGTGTTCCTGCTGAGCGAATATTACTTTTTAGCTGTTGACCAGACCCGAGGATACATACAACCGCCTCTTGACCTTGGACTGCCTGCTCTACCGATGGCAGATCCATCACATCTCCCTGAGCCACGTTAAGGTTGGGATGCTGAATATTCAACTTAGCAGGGGTCCGGACAAAGGCTGTGACCCTATGCCCCTGGTCCAGTGCCTGTTCGACAACCTGACGCCCGGTACTGCCTGTAGCTCCGAAAATAACTAGTTTCATGGTGTTTGCTCCTAAGCAATGACACCCTTAGCTTAGGCAGGCGATTATTTCTGGGCTTTTTATTTCTTGCGGCCCTGTCACAATCTTGCGGGGAGTTGTCAAATGTGGACATGAAACGCAGAAGAGGCAGAGAAAGGCTGAAATCTAAAGTATGTAAGCGAAGTTACCTGATTACAGTTAGATAACCGATATAATTAGGTGCTGACGTCATGGGCTGACTCCGTGCAAGAACCTGCTATACCATCGGTTCAAACAAGTTCTTCGTTCGACCAGACACAGGACGTGGAGCCTATTCGTATCACACAACTCCTAAATCCCCCTGGCGAAGGGCATTATCACTGTGGGACTAAACACACGCTGTTTATGTCCCTTGTGCCTCGGCCTATTTACTATTTGCAAGCACAAGATGGCAAAACCCATACGGGATTGTACAAAAAAGGGGATATCTCTATTACTCCAGCGAGTACCCCATTTTTTGCTCGGTGGGAAGGAGATGAAAATTGTTTACAGATTCAGCTGAGCGATGCCTTTGTGAAACGTATCGCTCAAGAGACGATTCAGCAGGATTGCGATCGCATCCTGCTTCTCCCCCAATTTCAAACCAATAATCCCCAGCTTGAATCCATTGCCACCATGCTCCTCACCGAGTTCAAGCAAAACGCAACAGGCAACAGGCTATACCTGGATTCCCTAGCTAATGTTCTGGCGGTCAATTTACTCAGACAGCACACCACCACCAAAACATCAGTTCCCACCTATGGGGGTGGCTTACCCCAGTACCAACTGCAGCGAGTTTTGGACTATATCGATGCCTATTTGGATCGCGAGATCAAACTGGCGGACCTGGCCCAGCTATTAGACATGAGCCAATTTCACTTCAGCCGCTTATTTAAACAGTCCATCGGCATTTCTCCTCACCAATATCTGGTACAACAACGGGTAGAACGAGCTAAACAATTATTGAAACAAACAGACCGTCTCATCGTTGATATTGCCTTAGAGTGTGGATTTAACAGCCACAGTCATTTAAGCAAGCAGTTTCGTCAAGTGACCGGCATGAGCCCCAAGGCGTTTAGGGCAAGCTAATCATCAGACTCAGTGTCTTCAAACATCTAACCTCAAAAATTTAATAATTTACGATAAACAATCTTGTCAGCGCCTGCTTCATAAAAGTCACGAATGCACGCTTCTTGCCCATAACCACACTTAAGATAAAACGCTCGTGTCCGTTCGAAGCTTGCTAATGTCTCCACCAATAATAAGTGCGCCCCCCGTGCCGCCAACGTTTCTTCAACATGGCGCACCATTGCTGTACCCCGCCCTTGCCCCTGTTGCTCGGGATGGACAGCGAGAAAGAGTAGATTCCAGGTCCCATTGGTCATCCGCTCAGGCGCACAGTAGGCCGCCGCCACTAGCCCGTCATCATCGTCCGTCAGCCAAAAATGATCGCCATTTTCACCGCTAAAGTAATCATTTAGGCTTGATTTCAGCTCCTTCAACTCCTCTGGTGAGAAGCCAATTGCCTCACTAGCTAAGGCAAGTAGCGCAGCCGTGTCATCGAGCGTAGTCGATCGAATCATTACATCACAACAGTTGTTATATCGCTCAAAACATAACAACTGTTGTGATAACCTGTCAAGGTAGAGTTGCTAAACGCTATGGGTCATGAAGATCGCCGGATTGAGATTGCCAAAGCTGCATGGCAAGTGATTGTGCGGGAAGGGTTAGACCGGACGAGTATGCGTGCGATCGCACAGGAACTCGGCTCCTCAACCGGTGTGGTCACCCACTACTTTCGCAATAAGGAAGAGCTCACCCTATTTGCCCTAGAGCAAGTGGTGAAAGGCACCCTTGAGTATATGGAAACCCGTGCTACAGGGTTAGACGGAATCAGCAGATTAGAAGCAATGCTTTTCTCGGCTCTACCTTTGGAGGTTAGTGATAGAGACGACTGGACAGTATGGATAGCATTTTTAGGCTATTCCATTGGTCGTGAACACCTGGTTCAGGCGCATCAAAAACGCTATAGCCAGATACAACAGGTGCTCAGAAAAGAGCTATCTGATTTGCAAACCGCCAAATTAATTCGAGCCGATCTTGATTTAGCACTTGAAGCTAATGCTCTGATTGCCCTAGTCGATGGCATTGGCATCGGAGTCGTCATCAACCCTGATCAGTTCTCTATAGAGCAGCAAAAATATCTCATTCAGCAGCACATCCATGGTTTACAGATAACAGCCTGAACTGGGTTAAGTCGGGTCTAACAAATGTTGAATGCGCCTAAGGAGTTAGGCGTTGCTATGGGTATCCCAAGTAATCACCACTTTCCCCTTAGCGTGCCCTTCCCCAAGATAGCAAAGGGCTGCTGCTGTTGCCTTCAATGGATAACATCGATCTATCACAGGGACGACTTTGCCAGATTCAAGCAGTGCCCCAATAACGGACAGGTCCTTTTCCTCTATTTGCGCTACCCCCATAAATGAGAGTTTTCTACTGTCAACGTTGGATAATATGGGTCCCACAAGCAATGCCTGCATAATTTGAGCCAGTGCTCCCCCAGCCGCAACATAGATGCCTTTAGGGCATAATGCCCGACGGTAATTAAAAATCGAGTTATAGCCATTGACCGCAAAAATCAGGTCATACTGCTGCCCATGGGTGGTGAGATCGTCTTGTGTGTAATCGATAACGTGATCTGCGCCAATTGAACGGGCAATATCAAGATTTCGGGTGCTACAGACAGCCGTTACCATTGTCCCAAAAGATTTAGCTAGCTGCACGGCAAATGACCCCACGCCCCCAGAGGCTCCATTGATGAGAACTTTTTGACCTGGGTGAATTCGACCTTGCAGCGCTTGCAGCGCTGTCAGAGCTGCAACAGGCGTAGCGGCTGCGGCCTCAAATGATACGTTGGTTGGTTTCAGGACCAACTCATGTTCGTCAGCACAGGCATAGTCTGCGAATGAGCCTTTGGCGACTCCAAAAACCTCATCCCCTGGCTGAAACGTTGTTACGCGATTGCCCACAGCCTCAACCCGACCTGCTACATCCAGGCCCAGTGATATCTCTTTGGGCTTAAACAGTTCACCGTTGAGTAAACGGATCCCCATGGCCCCTCTTAAACGATGCCAGTCTAAAGCATTGACAGATGCCGCATAAACCTTGACCAAAACCTGATGATCACTGGGTACCGGTTGCTCGGTCTCGATCAGTTCAATGACATCCGGGGAGCCATATTTTGTGTACACAATCTTTTTCATTGAGATCTCCTTCTGTTCAACATTTACCCCTTTAACCAACAATGAAAACCAGAGCATTGTTTCACGCATTCTGGAGGGCAAGACTCAAAGATCCCAGAATGCGGGGGGCTGAATAATTGAACTTCTTTTCTAAAAATGTCCTTATCACCCACACAAGTAGCTTATGGGCAAGACGGGACAAGCGTCATACCACCCAGGTATTAATCGAGGAGTAATTACCAGGGGAAACCTGATTACTATGTTGACGACAAAATGCCGAAAACACGGGCTTTTGCAACGGCATCGGCTCGATGATGGGCATCGAGTTTGCCATAAATATTTCGCGTATGAACTTTCACTGTATTCACCGAAAGGCAGAGATTGGCTGCAATTTCCTGATTGGTCTGACCCTCGGCTATCAGGTGGAGCACTTCGATTTCTCGCTTACTCAAGGGTTCGAGCAAGGTGGTTGCTTGAGACTGTGTTGTGAATGATTTTTTAGGCCCTAATGCGTTCGGAGGAAATGTCGCTAACACGCGCTGCACATAATTAGGGTTTATTTTGTGAGAAAGAGCCCCATAGAGCAAACGGGCCATGGGCTGACCTTCATTGACAAAGATACGCAGGTAACCTTCAGTTTCTGCTAGTGTGAGCGCGCGTTCTAAAAATTGGAGCGCACACGGGATGTTTTCTTGGGCTTCATTGATGAGTGCTTGTAAGACAACAATCTCAATCATGCTGCCTAATCTGCCGCCTGTTTCTGCCATCGAGTATAGTTGTTTCAGCAGTGATATTGCTGTTTGCAACGTTTCATCTGTCTGGTCATGTCTGTACTGAGCAATGAGCACTCTGGCAAATGTAATGTACTCAAATTCTTGCAAATAACTGAGCTCATTTTCAACAGATAAGCCTTGTCCACGCAGCCAACTGAGAGCTTCGGCCAGTCTATCTTGACGGAGCCATATCCGTGTCTTTAATGCGGCTACAGAACAAACATTAGGAACAGGACTTTTTTGGTATATCTGTTCTGCCTTGTCGAGTAACGTGAGGGCATCATCGAGGTCTCCCTGCTCGGCCTTTAATTGAGCCTGAACGAGATACAATCCATAGGGCCATTCCGGTAATGCCGCTTGCTTCCCAAGTACCAGACATTTTTGAAGCTGCTGTTGAGCAGCTTCTTCATTGCCCTGTTCATGGTAAAGCTTGCTCAACCCCAGATGTAAGTCAGTTGTGCCCACTGGTTCGCCCTGCGCTGTCGCAAACCGTAAGGCCTCTGTGTAGATCTTGCTTGCATCAAAGAGACGGCCCTGGGCGATCTTAATGCTGGCCAATGTATAGGAGCCACTGATGGCAAACAGTATATGTCCTGTGGTCCGTAAGCGTGCGATCGCATCAGTCATATACTGAGCCGCTGTCTCCAAATCTCCATTTCTCCAATAGGCCAAACCTAGCAGAGAGCTTGCCAGGCCAGCTATATAGTGATTTGTCTCAGTCAGCAGGCTGAGGGTTTTCCGGGCATATTTGATCGTGCCAGCATGATCACCAAGGGCTTGGGCATAAAATGCCCAGGCCAGGTCCAATAACTCTTGTGGTGACTGGACTATGCTCTCATCTTGACTGCTTAACGAGACCTCCAAAGAATCTCTGTTGTTGACTGCCAATAAACGACTTGCATCCTTTAGTCGGCTCTCTGCAGCCTGCAACTGACCTGAAAAAAGCAACTCCCATGCCAGGCCAATGCTGAGCGTTGGCCGCGTTCGGACTAACTTATCCGGCAAGGTCTGCACCCATTTTGTCCAGGTTGCATTCTGATAGTAGGAGCCAATATTCGCTGACCATTCCCATTCGATCAGATCCGCCGCCCGCTCAAACTGTCGCGCAGCAAGGGCATGGTGGATCGCATTGAGTCGCAAATTATTTTGCTCGTACCAGGCACAGGCCCTTAGATGTAGCTCGGCTACATTGCCCGGCTGAAGCTTAGCTAAGCGCGCCTGTAGAACATCCTTGAAAAGATGATGGTAGCGATACCACTGGCGTTTATCATCGAGCGGAATCAACAACAGATTTGTACGTTCTAAAGAGTCTAAGATTGCTTGGCCTGATATGGAAGATTGTGGCACAACAGCATCACAAAGAGACCCACACAGTTGGTCAAGAATGGATGTGAACAATAGAAAATTCTGGATGCGTTCAGGTTGTTTTTCCAGAATCTCTTCCACCAGATAATCTAGTATAAAGTAATGGCTACCGGAGAACGATTGGATAAAGTTGCTTGTGTCCCGATGGCCTTGTAAAGATATGGCTGCCAGGTGTAGTGCGGCAATCCAGCCTTCAGTGCGGGTTTCAAGTGCGGTCATATCGTCTGCCGACAAGTTGAGCGCCATTACCCGGTTAAGAAATTCCGCCGTTTCGATTGGGGTGAAGCGCACATCAGATGCACGCAACTCAGTTAGTTGATCACGGGCACGCAGTCGTGCCAGGGGCAGTGGTGGGTCTTTGCGGGTGGCAATAACAAGGTGTATGGAGGATGGCGGCAGGTGATTGACCAAAAATTCTAGTGCCTGATCCACCGGTGCAGATTTAATCAGGTGATAGTCATCCAGGACGAGGATAAAATTCTCAGAAACCGCTGTAATTTCATTGATCAATGTCGTTAGAATTGCATTGATTGGAGGCAGTTGGGGGGAGTTTAGTGAACTTAAAATCCTCTCACCCAGTGGAGCCTCCCCCTCAACCTTGCTGAAGGTGAGCCTTTGCAAGGCAGACACAAGATAAACCAGAAAGCGAGTTGGATCATTATGCTCCTCATCCAGTGATAACCATGCCACCGGATGTTCACAGACCGCGACCCATTCGCTGAGTAACGTTGTTTTGCCAAAGCCAGCAGGGGCGGAGATGAGAGTGAGTTTTCTGTGTAACCCCCTATTTAACTGTTCAAGTAGCCGTGGACGCCGCACAGCATTGCGTCGTGGGGGTGGGATATATAGTTTGGTGGTTAAAATCGGCCTGTACATTATTAAATTATGTACATTACTCAAAAAATGATCCCGTGAATTTGATCCCGCTTCAACGTGAGGGGAGTAGTGAGTCTACCGTACCCATCATCACTATCAAGCTCTTCCTTGTTTATGCCGCTCATCTGCTGGAACCCAGCCACGATTTGTTAAACAGGGTGTTTCTAATCCAAGTATTGTTGAAGATAGCTGAGGGTAAGCAGCTTAGTTTCTGCCACCAGTTCTTGACGGAATTCCTGATCTCCACTGAGGGAAATCCATAAAAGTTCAGTAATTGTTTTAGTAATAACCATAGCGATGCGCTCACATTTTGTTATTGATAAACTTGGCTTACGCGCATGGAAGAAGCGAGCGAGTTCATTGATTACCTGATATTCAAAGTCATCGATTTTTTCAATGGCAGACCAGGTGATGGTGTCTAAAAGCTGTTCAAAAATAGCGCGTGACCCCGGATAGTCTGTGTAGAACTGATCAAACACATCAATCATCCGATCAACATAGCTGCGTAACGTTAGGGTGACTGTGTCGGGGGTATGCAGATCGAGAAATCGCTGATATTGCGTCTGCATATAGCGAATGGCCAGGGCCTTAAGAATAGCTTTTTTGTCGGGAAAGAATTGGTAAAGTGAGCCAACTGACACCTTGGCACGGGCTGCGATCGCACGCGTTGTCGTTGATTCATACCCAACCTCCAAAAATAGCTGCTCGGCAGCATCCAGAATGTGCTGGACTCGCTCCTGACTACGCGCCTGTTTAGGCTGTCGTCGCATCTTATTAAGTTTGGGTGAACTAGAGGAATCCGGTAGGGACATTGATTTTGGCTGTTGCTGATTGCGAAGACGGATCGACTGGGTAGCAGGCATCTATCTATTCAAGATGAAATCATACCGAGGATCGACGGCAACTATTTTTTTGCTAGGTTGACAAAACATGAATATTATTCGTATTTTTGAAACATGAACATTGTTCAGTTTTCTGCTTCTTTGAAGGCCCATTTCCCATGCGAACTATTACTCGGCGCATTCTGGTGTCCCTGCTAGCGGCTATTCCCTTCCTAAAAAAAACTCGTCAACCCATTGCTGCGCCAGCGTTGCCAGATCAAACCCACTATGACACCATCGTGATTGGTGCAGGGGCGGCAGGGTTAGCCGCCGCTCGGACATTGCAGGAGGCTAACCAGTCTGTACTCCTGCTTGAAGCTCGCGATCGCATCGGTGGCAGAGTCCATACAAATTACGATTTTGCCTCGCACCCCATTGAATGCGGTGCGGAATACCTCCATGGTGACAACATTGTGACCTGGGACTGGGTGCGTCGCTACCGGCTAGGGACATTGCCCGTATTTGATGAATATCGACACCAGTTCATGTACGTCAACCAAAAGCTGCTCCCGTTTAGACGTTGGTCAGCCATTCCTGGCATGGAAGTGCTTGATTGGATGGATGACTCGCCCATTGATACATTGATCACCTCATGGATTGATGCTGGCAAACCCGATGTCAGTCTGGCGCAGTTTCTCTTAGACGCTCAAGTCGAGCTGTCAACCGATGTGCGTCGCATCATGGACCATTTTTTCAGCGGTAGCTATGCAGCTAATCTCGATCAGCTGGGAATATATGGGTTAGCGGAGTTGACCTATGCCGGCGACGGCGATCGCTATTCTCGGCTAATCGAGGGATACTCCCATCTATTTGAGCAATTTGCAGCCGGACTCAAGATTCGCTATAAAACACCAGTCACACGCATTCACTGGCGTTCATCGGGGATAGAGATTCATACAGAAACCGGCAAAACTTACACCGCACAACAAATTGTGATCACACTGCCCCTGGCTCTATTGCAAGAGAATGCAGTGGAGTTTGAACCTGAGTTGCCCGATGCCAAACTCAATGCCATTCACGGCCTCGCTGCCGGACAGATTACCAAACTCATTCTGAAATTTGATCAGCCCTTCTGGTCTAGGGAATTAGAGTCTTGCCTGACCACACTGGATACTCAACTTTGGTGGAGACCGGGCTGGAAACGCCACCATGAGGCACCTGTTTTAACAGCCTTTACAGGCGCAACCGGAGCCAATAATCTGGGGCAGCTTGGACAAGCAGGCGCGGTTCAAGCAGGCTTACAAAATTTAGAACAGATGTTTGAGATGCCGTTGGCAGATCGATTAGTGGATGCGCTTTTTGTTGATTGGCAAGCAGATCCCTATGCCCGGATGGCCTATTCCTATGTTCCTGTAAATGGGGTGGGGTTGCGATCGCAACTTGCCCAGCCAGTCAATCAGGTCCTTTTCTTTGCTGGCGAAGCAACCCATACAACCCGTGCAGCCACCGTCCACGGCGCGTTAGAAAGTGGTATCCGGGCAGCTAATGAGATTCTATCTTTGAATACCAACGAAAATAAAAAAAAGAAATAGGAGGACAACTAAACCATGAACCGAAAACTAATACTCGATATCTTTATGGGATCTGTCATCCCTATCCTGGTCCTAAGCAGTCTGAATGAACAACTCGGAGCAGAAATGACCTATGTTGTTGCTGCCCTTGTTCCAGTAGGCTGGGTGTTTATTGATTTATTTTTTATCACTAAACGATTTAACTTTATTACCAGCTATATTGGCACGTTTGCGATTATTCGTGGTCTGCTAGCATTTTGGTTTGTCGATGGTATTCAGTTTGCCTTTAAAGATAGTGTTGGGTCTATCTTTCTGACCGTGGTATTTGGTGCTTCAATCATCATTCGCAAGCCGATCATCTACTATTTTCTGATGCAAGGCTTTAGTCCGGAGTCGCCGGAGCAAGAAAAATCATTAAAAGCATTGCTTACAGAGTCAAGGGTCTATCGGTCACTTGTCAATGGCACAATAATTATCTTGATGGTTAATCTATGGACAGGTATTGCCAATTTCTCTCTCAATCTCCGGATTGTGGTAGCCGATTTTGGCACAGCTATGTTTAATCAACAAGTGGCACAGGTGAATGCTATGACCCGCATCGCGCTGGCGATACCCGAGTTTATCGGATTTGTGATTGCTATTGTGGTGATCCGCCGGGCGATGTTTTACTATCTTCCTAAGGAGAATGGTAAAGAGCACAGTGAAAGTGATTTCTGGGATCTCTTACAACTACGCGAGGCTCAGAAGATCACGACAGACCCATAAAATCTAAAATGAGGGACTAAGAACTGCTATTGGCGTTAAGTCAATCCTCCTACAAGAAAACGTGATATATGTCCTATGCGATTTATGAAGTTTGCTACAAGCGTTCAGCAAGCCAAATTGCATAGGATGGGCATGTTCCAGCCAAAGAAACAAATTAGTGACTCATTGGAGCATCCCCATGCAATTTCAAATTACTCGAAAACGAATTGTCAACACTGTGTTGATCGGCACTCTAGCCCTGGGTCTGGGGAATTTTAATGGTCAGCCTGCTACAGCCCAACTTGACCGCAGTACCTTTCGGGAAGTAGCGCAAGAGCTTGACTTAAGCCGCTCTCAGATGAGACAAGTGGGCGGTATTATGCGAGACTTAAACTCTGAACTCGAAGAAATCCTCACCCCTGGGCAACTTGAGACACTACAATCTGCACGGGAACAGCAGGAGTCTCAGGACCCTCAGGAACTACAGGAAGCCTTAAATTTAACAGATACTCAGTCGGAACAGCTTGCTGTGGCCCATGCAGAGACGGTTGCTGAACTGCAAGAGGTTCTGACACCTGAACAGCTTGAAGGAATTATGGAAGTAACTGCCTTCAATCGGCTCTAAAAGACCATCCTAGCTTATACTACATCACTAAACTCACACTTCACCACAGGGCTCCTCTTAAGCTGATTTAAGAGACTAAGGGGGGCTTTTTCTCATTGCTAATGATGCGTTCGACCTGAATCAAATATTCAGTCTTGCTATGGATGATCACACTGACGCGACTAGTACACTAGCGATCGCAACCGAAGCACTCCATGCCACATCCCCCATATCATCTGAGAAAAAAAGGCCTCGCCGTTGGTTTCTTTGGCTGAGGAGAGCACTGTTCCTCAGCTTACTGTTACGTCTGGGGGTGGGCATAGTATTACGCTTGCCATCTATGCCTCGCGGCCATAATCAGGCAGGGTCACTGGAATCGTTGACGGTACCGGTAACCCATGGGCCTCTAGCAGTGAGGATTGAGGGTAATGGCACGGTCATTTCAAAGGACACCGTGAACCTCAGCCCAAAAACAACGGGTCGTCTGGCCAATCTCGATGTCCAGCAGGGTGATCGCGTGGAGGCAGGTCAGGTGGTTGCCCGCATGGAAATCGGGAGTTTAGCCGCTGAGCTACAGCAACGAAAAGCACAGCTTGATCAGGCTCAAGCTGATTATGCCAGAATTGTAGCCGGTAATCGAGAGGAAGATATCCTTCAGGCTGAAGCTCGTTTGGTGGCAGCCCAATCCCAGGTTGATCTGACGACAACTCGTCTGGAGCGGTTTGAGGATCTAGCCCGTCAGGGGGCGATTTCCCAAAATGATTTAGATCAGTATGTGAATGAAGCCCAAAGTGCTGTGGCAAATTTTAATGAAGTACAACAACAGCTTAAGGAAACCACCAACGGCTCGCGTCCCGAAGACATTGCAGCGGCAGCAGCCAATGTAGCAGCGGCTCAAGCGCAAATTGAGGTGATTGAAACGGAATTGGCAGACGCGAATATCCTGGCCCCCTTTGCTGGGTATGTAACCCAAACCTATGCCACCATTGGCGCAATTGTCACACCTACCACCACCGCATCCGCCACCGCATCCGCCACCTCCAGTTCCATTTTGGCCTTATCCTCAGGTCTCGAAGTTGAGGTGGATATCTTAGAAGCCAACATTGGCCAAATTCAGGTGGGCCAATCAGTGGAGATTGTCGCAGAGGCATTTCCCAACCAGGTCTATACAGGTCGGGTACAACGGATTGCTCCAGAGGCGATTATTGAAAACAATGTCACCACATTTCAGGTGGTTGTTGAGCTATTGACGGGCACTGACCAACTGCGATCGGGTATGACGGTGGATGCCACTTTTATGGGTGAGACCTTAACAGATGCTTTAATGGTGCCAACTGTTGCGATCGCCACCCAAGACGGACAGCTGGGCGTGCAAATGCCAGATAGTGAGGGCAATGCTGAGTTTCAACCGGTTACTGTCGGTATCACCCAGGCAGGGAGTACTCAAATTGTTGAAGGCCTAGAAGCAGGGGAGCGAATTTTTCTGGAACTGCCACCGGAGGAACAACGCCCTGGTCAATCTGGTTTTCCTTTACCTTAGCTGGTGACAAATTCAATTCACTCTCACACCTTTGAAACCAATGGGACTTAATGTTCTTGAAAATGCCAAGATGGCCTTTAAGACCCTGGCGGCCAACAAACTGCAAAGTGGTCTTACCATGCTAGGTATTATCATCGGCAACGCCTCTGTTATTGCCATGGTGGCAGCCGGAGAAGCGGCCCAAGGGTTTGTCACGGCACAGTTTGAATCCTTAGGCACCAATCTGTTGTTTATTACCCCTGGTGATGCCCAGCGGGGGCCGCTTGCCGGTACAACTCAGGCAGATACCCTGACGCTGGCGGATGCTGAGGCGATTACTCAAGAAGTATTGGCTGTTAGTGCGATCGCACCTCAAAAAAATACGCGGTTACGCATTACCCAGGGGGCCGCCGAGACCCAGGCCAATGTGACAGGAACTACACCAGACTACCAGGTTGTGCGAGATATCCAGATCGCCCAAGGACAGTTCTTGAATCCCATTGATGTCCAAACTAATTTACGGGTCGCTGTTCTCGGTAGTGAAACCGCTCGCACATTATTTGGAAATCAAGATCCGGTCGGTCGCAAAATTCGCATTAGTAACCTGAGCTTTACGGTTAGCGGCGTTGTGGAAGAGCGCGGTTCTTCATTTGGCCAAAACCAGGATGAGCTAGTCTACATCCCAATCAATGTGATGGTGAGCCAGTTGACAGGGCAAGAGACCGGCAAGATTAGCCCAACGGTGCAGGTGATTTCAATTTCTCTGGAAAGCCCAGACACAACTAATGCAGCCGTTTATCAAATTAGAAATTTGTTGCGTCTGCGCCACAACATTTTGCAAGGAGACGACGACTTTGCAGTACAAAGCCAGCAGGAATTGTTGGAGAGGTCTAGCAGCATCACAGATATTCTGGTGCTAGTGCTGGGGTTTACTGCCGGTATCTCCTTGTTAGTCGGGGGCATTGGCATC
Source organism: Adonisia turfae CCMR0081 (assembly GCF_011009555.1). GTDB lineage: Bacteria > Cyanobacteriota > Cyanobacteriia > Phormidesmidales > Phormidesmidaceae > Leptothoe > Leptothoe turfae. The sequence goes on from NZ_QXHD01000004.1 coordinate 1,766,494, forward strand.
ATGAATATCATGTTGGTTTCGGTGACAGAACGCACGGGGGAAATTGGTCTCCGTAAGGCAATCGGGGCCACTGGGACAGATATTCTGGCCCAGTTCACCATTGAGGCTGTTATCCTGGCGGCAACGGGCGGCATGATTGGTATTGGTGTGGGGCTTCTTGGAGTGGTGGGTCTGACATTGTTTAGCCCCTTGGAGGCTGGGGTCAGCCTGAACGCTGTGATAGTTTCGTTTACCGTGTCGGGCAGTATTGGTTTGATTTTTGGCATTGCGCCTGCCCAGAGAGCGGCAAATCTTGATCCGATTGTGGCCCTGCGGAGTTAGAACAACACATGCTATGAGCCATCTTATTCAACTGCAAAACCTATCTAAAACCTACGGCATAGGCGATCTCCAGGTGTATGCCTTGAAGGCTGTTGATCTGACCATAAATTCAGGAGACTATTGCACCATTATGGGGCCATCTGGCTCGGGAAAGTCAACGATGATGAATATGATTGGTTGTCTTGATCGTCCTACCCAGGGGGACTATTGGCTGGATGGTGTGAAGATCTCACAACTAACTGCTAAGCAATTGGCTGGCATTCGTAATCGTAAAATTGGTTTTATTTTTCAACAGTTTCATTTGCTCCATCAGCTGACAGCCGTAGAAAATGTTGTTCTGCCCATGGTCTATGCGGGGGTGCCTGCTGGCGAACGGGAGTCACGGGCCATTGCGGCATTGCAGCGGGTGGGTCTAGGGGACAGGCTAGGCAATCGGCCTAATCAACTCTCTGGCGGACAACAGCAACGAGTAGCGATCGCACGGGCCATCGTCAATCAACCCAAATTGCTCCTGGCCGATGAACCGACGGGGGCTCTGGACTCTCAGATGAGCCAGGAAATCATGGATATCTTTGCCGAGCTGAACCAGCAGGGCATGACCCTGGTGATGGTCACCCATGATCCGGAAGTCGCCCAGCGCTGTCGACGTACCATCACCTTTCGGGATGGGAGTGTTTTACAGGACTCGCACCACCAACCATCTCGCTCTATTCCCAGTGATTTAGCCCCAGGGCCATCTAATACCTAAGTCGAACTTTTAAAGACAGTCTCTGGGCAAACGCATCTTCATTGAGGCTCAAGTGGCGGGGAATATGACCTGTACGCTGGCCTACCTCGAATTTTTGCAATCTCAGTTTCCAGACCAATGCTTGATTGTGTTGTGGCATGGTGCCAGTTACTATTGGGGGGTATGGGCAATGAGCTCAATTCAAGTCTGCCAGCCCCCAATAGCGGATTCATTTCATTCGCTTTGCCCCCAATGGTCCAAATCAAAATCCGAGTCAACACATGTGGTTGTAGGCAAAGACTTGGGTCAGACATATAGCTGAATTGAAACCTCCATTTACAGTGCTTAATGCCCTTTCTGGATATTTTTGTGCACCCGAAATCTTTGATTTTCCGAACATGTAAATATACGAGATATTATCACCAACCAACTAGGTAGAGGCTATACAGAAGACGTGTAAAAATGACAAGTGTAATTTATCTCGAAGAAAACGGCCCATGGTTATCTAGTTTGGGCGATGTTTATGAGTTTTATGAACAATCTTTATCTAGCAATACGGTTAGTCCACAAACCTATGGTTTTGAGGTAGAGTTCTACGCTTTACAACAGCAAAGCGATTATGCAGGACATCTGGCTAATGTCGCTCAAGTTCAGCGTGTATTAGATGATTTAAAGGTTTCGAATACGGATTCCAGCGATGCTGTTTATACACTAGACCTGGCTCAACAATTAGAATTTGCCTCTGCCCCCCGCGATTCTATCACTGCGCTCTATCAGCATGGTCAAGAAGCCGAGCAATTACTGCAAAAAACAACTGAGCGTCATGGCCTTAGACCATCAGCATTATCTGTTCACCCTAGCGCCAATTGGTCTGATCCAGACTACATTAACCATATTGATCAAGAGCTAATTTCTGATGAACGCACCCAACTAGTCATTCCATGCTTTCAGCGTAGCATCGACAGTGCAAAACAACCGTACTCTGCCCATGATCTTTTGGCAACCTGCGGTATCCATACCACATTTGCGATTCACAACAAAATAGTACTCGAAGAAACACTAACCCTTGTTGGTGCAGTAACCTCACTCATTGCTGCGGCCAATCATGCTAGTCCGTTTTCCTATTTTGAGAATGCACAAAATTCTGTCCGTGAACTCTTATGGGATGCAAGCCTCACTCGCAGTGATAACCGTTTTGGTTTGCCACCGCAGCTTTCTGGTGCAGTGACCCTCGATGATGTCATCACACATATCATCAATCAACCGATGTGGTATGGCATTGACCAATACAATAATCTTCATGAGATTGCTAAACCAGTTACATTTGCCGATCTCATACGAACTGGCGGCATACATCTTGACGATACGTTTATTGCACCAACATTAGAGCAATATATCAATCATTCCCGCACCTGTTATAACAGTTACCGTGTGAAACCAACCTTTGCTGCTGATGGCATGATGTGTCTCACGGAGTTCCGAATTCCCGACGGTGGTGGTATGGGCAAAGCTGTCATGAATGTGGCGCTTATTCATGGCTTGACCCATAGTGCCGAAGCCCGTGGCCAATTCCGTCAGATTTTAGAGCGTTATGGTTTGCTTGATGTTACAGATAGTAAACAAGATGCGTATGAACGCAATAAGATTTTGCAGCAGAACTTATTAAAAAATAGTCTCTACGGAACAACTTTACCCTACAGAGGAGAAACTGCCATCACAGTTTGGCAAGAAATTATTGATTTGGCCTGTCATGAATTATCTGCTAAAGAAGATACACCAGAAATTCAACAAGTTTTGAACAAACTACAGGCAACAACCTATGTGAGTGAAGCAGAACAGCATCGTAAGTCCTTACAACGACTCGATATCGATCCGCAACAGCTTAGTAAACCGCACTATGCCGACAAGTTAGATCTGTTAACGGGCTATGCCCAGTTTGGGGAATACTACGAACTACCGCCTGCTCGTGTACTCTATCATCGGGCCGGGGACGGGCGGTAATGGTTTTCTATGACCCACAAAGTCTTTATCTTTGATTCCATGATGCAGAAAAATGTGTTATTCATCACTGACCCTATTGATTCCTTAGAGCCAGGGCACGATACCTCATTGGGTTTGATGGAAGCTGCCATTAAACATGGCGATCGAGTTTTTGTCACCACCCCTAAAGACTTCGTGATTAACTCCGACAGCCATGTTGGTAATATATATGCCGCTGTTCGAGAAGTCACTAGCTTTGCGCAACAGCAACATCCAACCGAAAATAAAAGGGTCTCAGCACCTGTTACTAATGGCACTGTTGTCAATATGACACTTAATTACCCACCTGGAAGCAGCGCAGGTAAAAATTCTATTGCGGCACCAGTTGCGGTTTTGCAGCGGCAGGATGACCGTAGTGACTGGTCAACCCAGCAAATTGCCACCAGGCTACATCCCAAGATTTGTGTCCTCAATGGTGGTGAAGCCACTTTAAGCACAGAAGACAAAATTGCAATCGTCACAGATTTTCCAGATCTTTGCCCACCCAGTATGATCACTGCCGACGCAGATAAACTGATTGGGTTTGCAGAGCACATGAAGTATGAAGGTGATCAAAAACTGGTGCTTAAGGCGACCCAGAGTTATGGTGGCAACGATGTTAAAATCATTCAATTAACAGATGTAAATTGGCAGCAGCAAATACGAGACTATACGCAGGAAAAAAACGCAACTAAACGTCCTATGATTGTTGCCCAAAAATTTCTGTCCGATGTTAAGAATGGCGATATGCGTATTTTCTATATCAATGGTAAACCCATTGCCGCTGTAAATCGTGTCCCCTCCCATGAAGAAACCCTAGCAAATATGGCTCAAGGCGGCATTGGCATTGCTGTTCCGCTGAGAAATATCTCACCAACTACTATGGCAGCCGTGCATCAGGTTGTTGACTGGGGTAAAAGACAAGGGATTGTTATTGTTGGCGTTGATGTAATTGGGCAGGACAGACCCTATATTACTGAGCTTAACCCAGGTTCGCCAACCGGACTGATTGAAGCTCAGGAACAGTTGGGCCAAGATGTATGTAGTGAAGCTTGGGTTGCGGTCAAAGAAGCTATTCATGAGCATCAAATAGCCCATGGAAATCTTTTATCCTTACACTGGCAGTTTATCTCAGAGCTATTTCAGCATCCAGGGTCCTACCTTGCTAACGTTGCTGCGTTAGCACAGCGATGGCTTATTACAAGGTTCTCTTAGACGTTTGCTAGCTTTTAAATCTTTAAAGAAATCACATGAAAAGGTAGACGTATACCTTATATGAACACCGTTTCACCCATAATCATTGGTGCGCTCTGCTCGGTTGATTGTCACTAGTGCCCATGGGATGAGAGTGTTTATGTACAAGCAATAATTTGTGCTAGATAACTTTCTACCTTTGTCGCTGGCAAGGGTTTAGAAAATAGATATCCCTGGCCTGCATCACATCCCAGTTCATGTAATTCAGTCAGCTGCTCATGGGCTTCAACCCCTTCGGCAATGGTGTTAAACCCTAATGCTTTAGCCAGGTTTACAATCGCACTCGTAATTCTAAAATTGCGATCGCTATTATTTAACCCATCGACAAAAGAACGATCGATCTTAATTGTTGAGATCGGAAATTGCTGCAAATATCGCAGAGAGGAAAACCCAGTGCCGAAGTCATCAAGACTCAGTTCAATACCTCGATTACAAATCAACTTCATAATTTCAGTAGCCGCTTGGGTATTTTGAATGAGACTACTTTCAGTAATTTCTAATTTGAGACATTGTGGATCCAATTGAGTCTCTGTCAGGATAGTATCAAGGGTGTAAATTAGAGACGGATTCCGAAACTGTTGACCAGACAGATTAACACTTAAGTATACATCCATCGTCACCTTTCCCTTGGCTTGCCAGGTTTTTAACTGCTTGCAAGCATTTCGTAAAACCCATTCATCTATGACATTAATTTGTCCTGTTTCTTCAGCAATGGGGATGAATTCAGAGGCTGGGATAAGACCTTGGTCTGGGTGATGCCAGCGCAATAGAACCTCAAATCCTTTCAGTTGATGGGGAGGATTAAGATTGACCAGGGGTTGATAATACAAGCAAAACTCTTGTGTTTTTATGGCTTTTCGCAACGCTGTTTCGATTTCTACTAAACGCAGGGTTTGAAGATACATCGTTTGATCAAAGATGGCGTAGCTTGATTTTCCCTGGCTTTTAGCCCGATACATAGCAATGTCGGCATCGCGGATAATGTCATCAACCGATTGATACGATAAATTGGAAAAAACAACACCAATACTAGCACTGGTAAAGATTTCCCGAGCCCCCAATTGAAAAGATTTTTGTAACTCCTTTTGTAGGCGATATACCGTCTTTAAAGCATCATTCAGATGATCTAGTTTCTCTAGCAGAATCAGAAACTCATCACCCCCCAAGCGCGCCACGCCATCTATCCCTCTGACTACCGCCTTCAGCCTTTGGGAGACCTGAATCAGTAGCTGGTCACCCACCAGATGCCCAAGGCTATCATTGATATACTTAAAGTTATCGAGATCCACAAACAGAACCGCAAAATGTTCATGGGGCTGCCGTTTCTGGTGCTCGATGGCAAGTTCCAGGCGGTTTAAACAACAGACTCGGTTATCCAAGCCAGTTAAACTGTCGTGTAATGTTTCGTAAGTTAAACGGGCTGCAGACGCCTTGCGTTGAGTAATATCGCGCCCACTACCGTACAATAAATTCTCTTGGGGGAATGGCACTAGATTCCAGGCTATCCAATGATAAGTTCCATCTTTTGATCGCACTTGAAATTCCAGCCCATTGATGTCTTGTCCCTGGGCTAGGGTATCCTGTAAATCCTGTTTACTATGCTGATCTTCGGGAAGCATGAATTGCCAGAAAGACTGGCCTAACAAATCATCAGCGGCATAACCCAATGTAGCCAACCAGGAAGGATTGATGCGCTTAAATACACCGTCTGCGTCTGCAATAAATAATAAATCAATCGCAAGGTTGAAAAAACGATCGCGTTCTAGCTCAGCTTGCTTACGTTCGGTAATATCATGAATCATGCCAAATCGTAGGGTTTGTTGTTGCGCTTTGACCCACGACTCAGACAGTAACACGGTTCGATCTAGCCCTATGGAAGATTCCAGGGACAGCTCAGTTTTGAATGTAGAGTTTTTTTGTGTTTGACGGTTTTGGTTTCCCTGGGATAACAATTGTTGCAATATTGGAGATTGCAGTGGGTCTAGTGGTTGTCCCAATGTTGGTTTAGCTGGGTGGGTGCAAAGTTGTCTGAGGGATTGATTTAAAAACAGTAACGCTCCCTCTTCAGTCGCCATATATACACCATCATGAATACTCTGAAGCACATGGGTTAATAAGCATATTTCCGCTGCCGCTTGAGTGCGTTCTATCGCATGCAAGATTGAACGTTCCAGGAGTGGGCCGGTCAACAGGTTACCTTTAACTAAATAGTCTGAGGCTCCCATCGCCATACATTGACGATCGATATCGTAGTTGCTTAACCCTGTCAAAAGGATCACTGGCTTACGTAGACCAGATTCTACAGCGGCTTGCAATAGCTCTAAGCCAGTTTTTGCCCCTAAACGATAGTCCAATAAATAAACATCATAAAAATCAGCATGTAGGGCCTCAAGGCCAGCTTGAAAAGTATTTACCCAGTTCAACTCAAAGGATGCTTGTTCTGAGTCTTGTAATAAGTCTCGGGTAACAATATAATCATCTTCATCGTCGTCGATTAGTAAGACTTGGTATGACAAATCACTCATTGTTATCATTTTCCTAAGATCCGTGACGATAAGAGTTGAGTCTTTAAGATGGATAACCTTTGATAGGAAACCTTTCAGTACTTTAGATTTCTAGCGCTCTTAAGAGGTTGCAAAGCTGAATGCATAAGGTATAAAAACGTTGACATGTACTTCAAAGAGTGTCTTAAGGCCTTGATGCTGAGCTGACCTCATCTGGCAAATGTACAATTTGAAACCAGTATGTACCAAGGGTTTTCATGATATCAACCATGGATTGAAAGCCCACAGGTTTAGTAATAAATGAGTTAGCACCCAAATCATAGGTTTTTAAGATATCTTCTTCGGCTTTAGATGTGGTTAATACTACGACTGGAATACTGCGTAGTACAGGATCCTTCTTAATCTCTTCCAGGGCTTCACGACCATCTTTGCGAGGCATATTCAGGTCCAATAAAATTAACGTGGGACGGGGTGCAACATCAGGGTCACTGTAGTTTCCTCGTTGATATAGATAATCCATCAGGTCTTCCCCATCTTCAACGAAATACAGCTCGTTAGCAACTCGATTTTCGGCTAAGGCTTCCTGGGTAAAAAGGCGATCGTCCTCATCGTCGTCGGCCATTAAAATAATCGCAGGTTTACTCCGTTGTTGAGACATTCTCCTCTCCTTGGGAATGATGAACTGGTAAGGTGGCGATAAATGTGGCTCCTTCTCCAGGCTGACTTTCTGCCCGGAGTATTCCCCCGTGACGGTGAATCACCTTACGACAAATTGCTAAACCAATACCACTGCCCTCATAGGCTTTGCGTCCGTGAAGGCGCTGAAATGGCTGAAAAATGCGATCGCAATACTTAACATCAAAACCTATTCCATTGTCGATTACTCGTAATTCACAAAATTCTTTTCCTCCCGTAAAATAACTCCGCATCCTCACATGAACCTGGGGTACTACATTTGGTTTATGAAACTTGAGGGCATTCCCGACAAGATTTTGAAAGACCTGTTGCATTTGCATGCGGTCAGCATCAATGATCGGTAACGGCTCCACATCTACGGTAGCCCCAGTTTGCTCAATGCGAACCTCTAAATCCGATAAAACCCCTGCCATAACTTGTGATAAGTCTGTGGGGGTAAAGGGTTTAGCCTGCGTTGTCACCCTCGAAAAGCTAAGCAAATCATTAATCAGCGCCTGGGCACGCACTGCCGCATTTAGCATTCGTGCCAAATAGTCTTGCCCTTTCTCAGAAAGCCGATCTTGACAGGTATGGCTTAAGCGATCGCCAAAGACTTGTACTTTCCGCAGAGGTTCCTGGAGATCATGGGAAGCCACATAGGCAAAATCCTGAAGTTCTTGGTTACTTTCCCCTAGGCGTTGGGTGGTAAGTTGCAACGCCTGAATCACTTGCTGACGCCTTTTGACTTCGGCCTTAAGTTGATCCTCTGCCGCCTTACGGGCCGAAATATCTCGCATAATTTTTGAGCCCCCAATCACCTGGCCAGTTCGATCCCTTAGGGGGGAAATGGTCAGCGACACGTCTAAAAGCGTACCGTTTTTATGACGACGAACCGTTTCAAAATGGTCAATGCTCTTGCCCTGAGTGATCTGTGCAAGAATATAAACTTCTTCAGAAATCCGATCATTTGGGAAAAGCATGGTGATCGGTTGTCCGATTGCTTCTGATGCTGAATACCCCAGAAGTTTTTCTGCTCCTACATTCCAACTGGTAATGGAACAATTGAGATCCTTGGTAATGATGGCGTCTTCGGTAGACTCCACCACCGCAGCCAGCAACCGAGCCGTTTGTAGCGATCGATAATGCTGCATTGTGTGCCAGACCAGATTGGAAATCAACTGCACCGTCTCAACATCCATATCGGTGTAGCTGCTGTCCTTGTTGCCAACTCCTGTGAGCATCACGACTTTGCCATTTTCAATGACAGGAATACTCAGGAGGCAACTAAGGTGCTCATGATTTTGCAATAATCCTTGTGTTTGAAGAAAGTCTTGTTCTTGTCGAGCGGGACCACAGGCATAATTGCAAATTATAGACTTGCGCTGATGTAGAACATCAGCCAAAATCCCCGCCTGATTAATTGGCAGACCAGCCTTAGCGACGGTATTACCAAAGTCAGTTAAGGTTTGCTGCCCCCCACCCATCAATTCAAAGGTTGCTTGATCCTCATAGACAAGATAAAGGAATGCGACCTGACTACCCGTCAGGTTTTTGGCAATATCCTGGGCCTGTTGTATAAATTCATGTTCATTCAATTGCTCAGCTAGTTGAGATAGCTCTAGCAAAGCCTCCGCCCGACATGTCTGGTGGGTCAGGGCTAACTCAGCTGCATGGATTTCTGAGATATCTCGCACGCTGACGACAGCCCCGGTAATCGTTCCATCTACTTCGTGATAAGGGGCATAGGTAACATCCAGATACTGCTGTTGCTGTCGCTCATCAGGCAGGGAAAATAGACTTTGGTAGTGAACTGTTTCCCCTGCAAAGGTGCGATCAAGATTAGGTTTAATAGTTTGCAAAAATACGCCCTCGCCCAGAAGCTCTGCTACGGAATGACCAATAATCTCGGCTTTGGATTTACCAAATTTTTGAGCATAGGCATCATTGACCATGGAATAGATATAATGGCAATCCACAAATGACATATGGTCGGGTGTAGTACACACCGCACGCTCATAGAGACGCAGCATTTCTTCCGTTTGTTTGCGAGCCGTGATATCTTCTATCACCTCAATAAAATAATCCGGCTCACCATTCTGAAGCCTTACCAAGGAAACCGTCACATGGGCCCACATAAGAGTTCCATTCTTTCGGATATAGCGTTTTTCCATGGAGAAGGTCTGAATCTGATTTGTAAGAACCTGCTGTGTATAGTTCAGGTCATGCTCCACATCCTCATCCTCTAGGTAGGTAATGTCTTGAAACGTAAGGTTTAAAAGTTCTTGTTGTGAATAGCCAAGAATTTCACAGTAGCGCTGATTAAGACGAATAAATTGCCTGGTGATAGCAAGATGTGCAATGCCTACCGCCGCTTGCTCAAACGTGTTTCGAAACAAGGCTTCTTTTTGCGCAACTTCATCTGTAGCAGCTTTCAGTCGAAGTTCTGTTTGTTTACGCTCGGTAATATTAGTCAGACATCCTATATAGCCGATCACTTCATGGGCGTGATCGAACTCTGGGACCGCTTTTTCATATACCCAAGTCACTGGGCCTGATGGATTTCCAAATCGATATTCCACTTGAAAGGGAAGATTCTGGCTAGTAGCGTTATGCCATTCTGCCAAAATAACGTCTCGATCCTCTGGATAGATAGCCTGAATCCATCCTGCTCCTAACATTTTCTCCGAGGGCAACCGAGCAATCTCGCATAAATGTTTGTTGACATAAATACAACTTCCCTCAGTATTTGCCCGAAAAATGCCTACGGGAGCCGTAGCCGCAAGGCTAGCAAAGCGTTCTTCACTCGCCATCAACTGGTGTTCGGCCTGTTTACGATCGGTGATGTCGTAGTTTGTCCCAATCATACGAATAGGGGTTCCCTCGTCATCCCGTTGCACCAGGCCATCCGCTTTCATATAGCGAATTACGCCATCGGCATGAACTACCCGAAATTCAATGTCATAGACGGCTTCATTGCGTAAAGCACGCTGTATAGCAGCTTCTGCATGCGGTCGATCCTCTGGATGAACACGCTTTGCCCAGGCTGAGTAATCTCGCTCAAACGCTTCCGGTGTAGTGCCATAGAGTTCATAGAACCGACTATCCCAGATCAATTTATTGTGAGTGATGTTCCAATCCCAAATACCAATGCCCACTGCCTCCAGCGCTAAGTCTAGCCGGGTCGATAATTCTCGTAGCTCTACTTCAGCTTGTCTACGCTCAGCGATTTCCTGTTCCAATTGTTGATTTAAGGCTTCTAGCTTAGCTGGGGTACGTAAGTCTAGAGCTTTAGGTAGCATGGGGATGAGGGCAATCGCAGTATACGTAGAAATACCGGCTGTCACCGCTTTAAGAACACCAGAAACCCAATAGTCTGAATGCCATAGGGTCCAGACCTCAACTAAATGTGTGGTGCCACATAAAAAAATACATGCTGCAAAAAGCAGAAATATTTTATAAAAGGGGATACTCTCACGCTTTTTCAGGAAACAGATTAAGGTGATGGCAATAGAATAGTAAGCCAGCCCAATGAAAGTGTCTGATACTAAATGTAAGCCAACTAGACTGGGCCTCCACCCATAGCAGTAGCCATGGGGCATATATTGGCTAAGCCATGAAATACTCAACATTTTGGAGAACAACCCTTGACTTTCTCAAATTGAACTCAATACGCTCCTAATTATTAATTTATTTTGATTAATATTCCCATCTTCAGACAGCCTAAACTTGTCTATACCAATCTCATAACACGTCAACTTTTCCGCTAAAAAGCCAGAATTAGCCACCTTTTCAGCCTTCCAAGAAAGCATTGCCTACCCTTGCAAGGAATTAAAATAAATTCACAAAAGGATTTTATTCGTCTTATTCGTTTGTGGAGAAGATTCAATGCCTTTGGCGTGTATACTTTTGAGGGTGAGAAAGAACATAAATCTGTTGCTGCCCTTCAAGAACAAAACGTTGAATACTTGATGAGATTGGCACTTATACCCTTTAGGTTGATTACATTCAAGAAGCTTAGTAACTATGGTCGTAGTGTGAGTCATGCACCGCTTACCCTCTTTGGTAGGTGCTAAACCCATCATTTGATGAGACTATGATCTGAAAAGTTAAAGGAGGAATCTGATGGATTACTTTCTCCAGATCTATGGAACCTTGCCGCGAGCTGGCCCTGGCTCCAACGAGCTGACTCGGAGAGCCTTCGAAATGATGTCGAATCTCCCTGAGTCAGCTAAAATCCTGGACGTTGGTTGTGGCCCTGGTATGCAGACAGTCGAGCTTTTGCGTATCACATCGGGTACAGTTGTCGCCCTTGACCTCCTCCCAGAAATGATTGCCCAAGTAAGAGCTAGAGCTGAAAATGCTGGGGTCTCTGATCGCCTCGAAACATTAGAGCAGAGTATGACGGAGATGGCTTTCCCAGAGTCGAGCTTTGATGTTGTTTGGTTTGAGGGCTCGATCTATTTCTTAGGTTTCGAAACGGGCCTCAAGAAAGTTAAAAATTTCCTTAAACCAGGTGGCTACGTAGCGGTCAGCGAGGTGGTGTGGTTAAAACCTAACCCCCCGGCTGAGGCAGTTGAATTCTGGAAAGAGTATCCCGAGATTGATACTGTAGCTGCGAAACTTGACGTTATTAAGCGCATTGGCTACGAGTCCGTCGGACATTTTGTATTGCCAGCTACCGCATGGACTGAGCATTACTACAACCCAATGGAGGAGCGCATCGCTGATAAAACAGCAGAGTGGAGTGGCATACCGGAGGCAGAGGCTGTCCTGAAAGAGGCGAGAAACGAGATCGCAACCTTCCGCAAGTACTCTGACTACTTCAGCTATGCATTCTTCGTCATGCGCAACTGAGTGCATGTCTTACCAGGACTATTGTCCTACCGAAAGTCCCATAGAATTAGGACTTAAGTGACTGGGCGGCTCAATTTCGCAATGGTAAATTAGGGATTATTTCAAGCAATGCCCTAGGTTCAAGATGCTCTAACCCAAGGTTTCCCTTGACTAAGGCTACCGTGTATATACATCTCGGAAGTGAGCTCAAAATCCTGCATTACCCCCCTTAATCCCCCCTTAGTAAGGGGGGAAACTCCAGTTCTCCCCCTTACTAAGGGGGAGTTAGAGGGGGTAGTGCAACAAAAAACGCTAGTTTCCAGTACTTGTGTGTACACCGTAGCCTTGACTAAGGGGAACCGCAACTGTCGTCATCAGGCAACGTCGCATAGAGCTGTATACAGGCTAGCCTGAACCCTAGAGAGAACCCCTTTGTGTTAAGAGTTGAAGCCTAATGGTCCTAAATCCACCCTCCCGACTGTTCCCAGATCTCACAGTCACCAGACCCTTACGCATACTGCTGCATATTGAGTGGATTTTGCTCAGTATGGGTGTGCTGGTTAGCATTACGGCCATGGTTTTCCATCGGACATTTCAGGTTACCTGGCTAGAACTGCTCTTGTTTGGTTTGATTGGCGTCATGGGGCTTTATTTACCGCTGACTCAGTGCCGGGCCAAGATTCTTTATACCGCAATCGAGCTTAGCCTCTTCGGTATTTTGGTTCTGCGTTGTTTTGATAATCCTTTGATGGTCAGGATTATCCCACTGCTGGGATTGGTCATTATCATCCGTAGTTGTCAAATCTTTCACACACGAGGGCGACTCGTAGTGGCCGGCATTACGTTTAGCTCACATTTATTTTTATCATTAACTTTGGGTCAGACGGCCATGAGCCGAAATCTATCCCGACTGATGTCAACCCCTGAGGCATGGCAGGTAAGCGTGTTTCAGACCAATGCCATTATTCTCTTTACCCTGGCGCTACTGTTTGTTTTTTTACTGGTGGATGCTTTGCTCAGTCTTCATAGGAATCAACAGAAACTGGAGAGCGCCCATGGTCAATTACAACAATATGCGCTACAGGTGGAAGGCCAGGCCGCATTACAAGAACGTAATCGCATCGCCCGCGAAATTCATGACTCCCTCGGACATTCCCTGACCGCTCAAACTATTTTGCTAGAAAATGTCCTCCTCTTTTGGGGACAAGATAATGGACGGGCAAAATCCTATCTGCTTGAAGCTAAAGATTCATCTTATCAGGCGCTCAAAGAGGTTTCACGGGCTGTTGCGGCTCTGCGCGACTCTCCTCAAACGGATAAATCTTTGCAGGTGGCGATTACCGAATTGGTTAATAAGGTCTGTCAATCCACACCGATAACGCCAGCGTGTGAGATTAATATTACGGCACCGCTGTCCGATGAGCTGAGTCTGACCGCCTACCGGATTGTGCAGGAAGCCCTCACCAATGTGGTGAAACACGCCCAAGCCACACAGCTATCTGTGCAGCTATCGACTAAACCACAGAGTCTCTATGTAGAAGTGTTGGATAATGGCAAAGGGTTTGATCCTAGCAAAAATACGACCGGATTTGGCTTACGGGGCATGAAAGAACGTGCGATCGCACTTAGTGGAACCTGCCAAATCTGGAGTGCATCAGGGACTGGCTGTCGCATCAGCGTAGTTTTGCCTCTTCCTCAGACTCTAGAGTCTCCTCTACCTCTACCAAATTCGAATTCAGTATCGGTGACAGGTGACCAGAACTTTATATGAGAGATTGATGAATGGGGAGATCTAAGGAGGTCAAGAGGATGATTCGTGTCTTACTGGTGGATGACCAACCCATTATTCGACAAGGTTTGGCCAATCTGTTGGAAAATCAACCTGATTTACAGGTAGTTGGCGACGCAGCCAATGGTCAACAGGCGATTGATCACGTCTCAACACTCTATGGCACCCCCAATCAACCTGATGTAATTTTGATGGATGTGCGGATGCCGGTGGTGGATGGTGTTGCGGCAACAAAACAGATCTGTGCCGACTTTCCAGCGGTAAACATTTTAGTGCTCACCACATTTGACGATAGTGACTATGTCCAGCAAGCTATGGGTTGGGGGGCTAAAGGCTATTTGCTTAAGCAAACCCCTATTCAGGACTTGGTGATGGCTATTCGAGCTGTCTATCAAGGTTATACCCACATGGGACCTGGTCTTTTTGAAAAGACGTTAGGCGCTTCTCAAGCACCAGGAGCACCTCTTGTTCATGCTGAAACTGCACTTCCTGAAAAATTGAGATCGCTATCCCCCCGCGAACAAGAGGTGCTCCAATTGATTGTTACAGGACTCAATAACCGCGAAATTGGAGAAAACCTTTTTATCTCTGAGCGCACCGTTCGGAACCATGTCACCAGCATTTTGAGCCAACTCCAACTGCGCGATCGCACACAAGCAGCTTTGTACGCCAGTCAATTTTGGCCCCAGAGTATGCGCTAAACCTATACAGCCTTAAAAGCTACTTCATGATTGATTTAAAGAAGGACTATAGAAAAAGAAAGATTAGAGTCAAGGCACACCAAAAATAATATGAGTACATTCCGTTAATTCAAATCCCAATTTGATATATCCAAACTGTATTCAGTTTCTAAGCGATGACTATCGTCCTTTAGCATCGCCCGAATGAAATCTTTTTGCGCATCTGTTAAAGGGGGGACTTTACCCTGATCCTGATTCATCAGTGGCCTCGCTAGCACATTACGGGCATTGTTCTTGATTGAGTCAGGGAATATATTTTTGAGCGGATTTAAATATTTGGCCTCCCTTAAGTAATGCCAAATTGTGTCAGTCCTGTAGGAGTTTTTGGAATTATGTATTTTTCCAAGGGAAAATTCGAATGATGGTTCTATCTCCAAAAAGGGACAGATTTTACATTTCAAAGTCATAGAAATAACGTCTTTCTTTAGTTCATCTGTTTTTAGTAAAAGTATTTGCTCCCTTGAAAAGTTGCGTGTAAAAGCATCAACTATTGCTGCATAGCTAACAGATTCAATTACATTTAACGGCAAACTGTTTGGTGTTTCTTTTGCCAAATGTTTAGCATACCAGCCTTGATAAATACCCTGCTTCCTCATAGATTCAATTTTTTGGACAGGGTCTCTCAAGATATAAATAAACTTATACCTGATGTCCACTGTTTTCATGCGCTGAATAACTTTTCTGACATTATTCAGAGAACGAGTGTAATTTGGTGAGGCTTCTAATGCTGTTAAATGTTTGTTTAAATCCCACGCATATAGGTTCTCGTAGTAGTCAATACCTTTGCCCCACTTACCGTCTTTTAAGAAGAAGTCAGTTTCTTTCATCTTCGACTTTGATACCTGTGGATGCTGAGATAGATAATTAAATAAACTGCTTGTGCCGCCTTTTTGAGTACCAATAATTATACTGATTTTACTGAATTTCATACTAGGGCTCGATATTGAGTTTGCAGGTTATAGGGGGATGCTCACTTTCCAGAGGAAGAAGATCTCTGACGGCGCTATCCCTTAATAATTCTAAGGAAATAAAATAAATTAACGTCCAAATTTTGGACGTTATGGATGGCTTGCTCCTAAGTGGAACTTACTGGCCTCCTGATCACTGGCATCATCTGTCGCACGAGCAATACATATGTCTTGTGGATACCGTACTGTGTCTAAGCATGTCGTCATCGTTGATGAAAATTGGCTTCTAACCTCAGCAGCCTAACCTGTACTCACTCAATGGGCCACTCGCTCACGTCCTGCCTTCACACTCAGCACTTTGTGCCAGTAGCCTGTCCACTGGCACAAAGTGCGATCCTGGCCTCGATCAAATGCCAGGTGATAGGGCAGCGGTTGCATTGATGAGTCGCCTCAAATCGCCTCTGATTCCTAACCAGTAGCATTCTTCTTGAAACCTGCCTGTTTTTATAAACGGTTTTGCAATTAAGCCTTACGGAGCCGTTTACGGTGGTTACCGGTGGGAGACTTTTTACCCTGGGCAGGACGTGCTTGAGTGTTGGATGAATTGTAATTTCTCCGACGTGACTTAGAGCGTTGACGCTTTGGTTGCTCTCCCTGATGATTAGGGGCAGCCGTTGGTTCATAACCGGGAAGGACAGACTGAGTGAGTTTGCGCTTGAGTAACTTTTCAATTCTCTTTAACAGAGATTGTTCATCATTGGAAACTAGCGAAATGGCTTGGCCTTCATTACCAGCCCGGCCAGTCCGACCAATCCGGTGTACATAGTCTTCCGGCACATTGGGTAATTCAAAATTGACGACGTGGGGAAGCTGGTCAATGTCTAACCCCCGTGAGGCAACATCGGTTGCAACCAGCACTCGCACCTTACTTTGCTTAAAGTCTCGCAAGGCACGGGTACGAGCGGCCTGACTTTTGTTGCCGTGAATGGCAGCTGTTTTCAAGCCATCTTTAGCCAATTGTTCGGCCAGACGATTGGCACCATGTTTGGTACGGGTGAAGACAAGCACCTGTTGCCAATTGTTAAAGCCAATTAAATATGACAGGAGTTCTCGCTTACGCGTGCGATCAACGGGATATACGAGTTGTTCAACTTGTTCAGCCGCCGTGTTACGGGGGGCAACTTCAATCTGCACTGGATTGTGTAACAGCGTGCTTGCTAGTTTCCGGATAGCCTTTGAAAATGTGGCGGAAAACATCAGGGTCTGCCGCGATGCAGGCAGTTGTGCCAAAACCTTGCGAATGTCATGGATGAACCCCATGTCCAACATGCGATCGCACTCATCCAGCACCAGCATCTCGATCTGAGATAGATCAATTGTATGTTGACTAACATGGTCCAGCAAGCGACCTGGAGTTGCGACCACAATGTCACTCCCCTGCTTCAACGCTTTAATTTGGCGCACAATGCCGACGCCACCAAACACCACCACTGATTTAATGGGCAGGTATTTGCCGTAAGTATTGACACTATTGTTAACTTGAGCGGCCAATTCACGGGTGGGAGTCAAGATTAGAGCCCGTGGGGCTCGTTGCGTTTTGGTAGGGGGATTGCTGCTGAGGCGTTGCAGCAAGGGTAAGGTAAACCCTGCTGTTTTCCCCGTACCCGTCTGAGCACTGGCAAAAATGTCATTTCCTTGCAAAATGGGAGGAATTGCCTGCTCCTGAATCGGAGTTGCTGCTGTGTAGCCTTCCTCAGCCACAGCACGTAGGAGTTGGGCCGTAAGACCTAGCGTCTCAAATGTCATGGGTTTTTAGTAGCTCCTAAATGCGCCCCTAACCCAAATGCAATGCTGGGACCAGTCTTAAGAGCAATAAACGTATGGTTGCGTTGGATGACTTGGGTCAACAAGTACCAAGGCTGCAACAATAGACCGGAACTAAGTTGCAGTTTATTACCCTAACACACACTGGATGCTTAGATAGATGTTTCAAAGGGCATAGCCCTCATTACGCAATGGAGTTAATGGCAACCGCGATCCGCGGCTTTGGCTGGTCTAGAGCTCTTGGTTACGATGCTGGCTTTCTTGCTTGCTGGTTTGCAGAGCTATGTGTACGCGTTGCAGCCCTAATCTACGCAAAAGACTACAGATACCTGTCATGTCAGCTTTGAAAGCTTTAGCAATTTGGATGACAGTGGCTTTCGTGAGCCGATCCAAGCAAATTGTTATAGCGTCTATCCATCACTTTTATAAATTTGTTTTGAGGATTGATGCAATCTCAACCATTAATCTCTGACGACTTCGATCTCCTTTTATATATTCAAGATTTGCAGACCAATTTAGGATATCTATCATAGTTTCTCTTAATTGAGCTGAATGCAACTCGTTGGTTGTTACAACTGCCATGAAGTATTGGGTGGCTGATGCGCAATTAGAACTTATCTTATAAAAAGCAACAGATCAAACTCTTGGCGGATATCCAAAAGAGAACGATCAAGCAACGGCTCAAACTCAAGAAATGGCAGTAGTTTTGGGCGGTTGCGAGTTTTAAACCAAATTGGAATTAATTCTAAAAGTACCCCAGGAAGCACCCTCAAAATTGCTCCGTACAGCCACAGCGAGCCCTTGCCTCTGATCATATCTTCATACATCACATCAACGGCAGGGGAGTTTTTCATCTTTAAGTACACCTGAAACGTACATTCACTCGTCCACCAAAATAGCGGCAGAATTTTTAGCTCATCGTACATTCCTGTATCACAACCGTAAATCACATGCCCTACATCGTGCGATCTCAAAATTTTGCCGAAGTCTGAAGGTTGTGTCGCTGGATCAGTAACGTGTGGATTGAGAGCATAGTACTCCGCTAGACCTGCTCGTAAGGTTTGAGTACTGTGCTTGTCCATGTAAAGAGGTTTTTGGGGCATAGCATTTACGATACGGTACGGTATCGTAAATTATAATAGCATCTATGAACGATACCAAAAAAAAATCTCCCGGAAGACCTCGTAGCGCAGCCTCTCACCAGGCAATGCTGAAAGCCGCGCTAGGTTTGTTGTCAGAAGTCGGCTTTGAAGCGATGAGTATTGAGGCGATCGCCTCTCGTGCTGGAGTTGGCAAGACCACCATCTACCGGCGTTATAGCAGTAAAGATGAACTAGTTGCTGATGCAATTGAAAGCATTAGGGAAGAGGTGTTAATTCCTGATACAGGAAACCTTTGGAGTGATATAGATGCACTTATTGAAAATGCAGCACAAATAACCCTTACTCCAATTGGGCGGCAGGCTGTTGCCATGATTATCAGTAGTGCATCAAGCAATCCTGGGTTTGCTCAAGTTTATTGGGAGAAGTATCTACAACCCCGTAGACAAGCCTTCGACATTGTCATCGAACGGGCAAAAGCAAAAAACGAAATTTCAACAGACTTAGATTCAGGTTTGGTTTTCGACACAATGAGCGGCATCATGCTCTATACATTGATCTTCCCGCCGACAGAATCTTGGAAAGTCTATATCCGTCGTGCCCTAAGTTTACTTCTCAAATGAACTTCAACTGAATTGGCTCCAATTGCTCACAAACAACCTTTAGGTCACTATCTCCGCATAATTAAACCGTAGCAAAGTTTACGAGTTACATAACCCCATACATCGCTTTTGCCCGCTTAGCCAGTTCGTCTCAGCGAGTTGTGAGCCAGCCGAACCCGCTTGCCCATTACTCACTCGGTAAGGAGGCAATGAAGTCAGCAACCAAGTTTATGAGCTGTTTTTCAGATTTCCAAGCCTTGGCATTATGTTCCAAGAAGAAGGGATCACCGGTCACAACAATCACCATATTAAACTTATCCAAAACCGCGATGACCTGTCCGCCATGGCCCAAAGCCGCATGATAGTGATGTTCACCTGATTGTATAGCCCACCACTGGTATCCGTATCCTGTCCTATTGACGTTGCGGCCTTCCTTGGGCCATCCAACAGATGGATTTTGGGTATAGTTCTGTAGGGAATCGTGCACCCATTCAGAAGAAATAACCTGCTTTCCATCAAAAATGCCATCATTTAGGTAGAGCAACCCAAACTTAGCCGCATCACGCGCAGTCATATGCATCGTGCCGGTACCCATTGGGTATCTATCATCGGAGGCTGTTGTATACCATTCACCCAACTCAGCTCCTAGAGGAGTAAATAGTTGTTCCTCTGCAAAGGTTCTGAGATCTGTGCCGCAAGCTCGGTCAACGATAACACCAAGATAGTGCGAGGAGAGATTACTGTAATGGAATTCTGTGCCTGGATCGTTAATGAGAGGGACGTGAACCATCAAGCCAAGAAAGTCTCCCGCGACGAAAACCTCCCAGAGATCCCTATCGGATTCCTCCCAGGGATAACCGGAGCGCATCTGTAGGAGATGACGAATAGTGATCTCCTGCTTTCTTGGATCTTTGATCAGGTTAACGTATTCCGGAAAGTAGGCTAAAAACGGTTGATCTAGACTGGGTAGGCAACCCTGCTCGAAGGCAATACCCACAAGGGCAGAGGTAAAGCTCTTACCCACCGACTGTAGATTTGACTTTAGGTAAATGGAGCCATCATTGAAATATTTCTCGGCAACCAGGTAGCTGTTCTTGACGATCAGTAGGCTATAGATGGAATTCAGTTTGGCAGAATCATAATACAGCTCTGCCACCGTATCGGCATCGAGTCCTTCTGCTTCCGGTGAGGAGACTTCCCAGTCATCGCCAGCTAAGGGAATGTAGTTCAGAGCGGCGAGATCCTTGGACGACGGACCGCAACCGAAAAGGGTGGTTAGGATCAGGGCTGAACTGGTGAATATGAAGGAATGATTCTGATGGTGATGAGATTTTCTCAGCACCCGCTGCAGAAACTTCTGCATCATATTAATCCACTGTCGGTGGTCAGTGTTCATAGGCGTTATGGGGGACGAGCATAGCAAAGTAGCTCTACCCTACGTTGGCAAATACCTCTCGTGCAGTTGTGATACCGTTGAGAGCCGCAGGAAAGCCTGCATACACAGCCATTTGTTGGATCACCTCAACGATCTCCTCTCGTGATGCCCCGACATTAAGGGACGCATTGATATGCACGTTTAGCTGAGGTTGTGCTGTACCTAAAGCGGTCAAGAGGGCAACAGTGGCCAGTTCTTTTGAGCGAAGATCCAGGTCTGGACGGGCAATAATATCGCCATATGAAAATTCGATGATGAACCGAGCAAGATCTGGAGCGATATCCTGTAAGCTTTGCACAACGTCAGCTCCCGAACCGGCACTCACTTGCTCAAGCGTTTGTAGTCCTCGTTCATACCGATCATTCCCAGTAGGGCTAGAACTGGGCGTGAAGGCAACTCCGCGTTCTTGAAAGACCTCTCGGGCAGAAAAGACACCATTGAGTGCTGCTGGAAATCCAGCATAGACAGTGCTCAGCAAAATTGATTCAATCACTTGGGGTGGTGAACAGCCGACATTAAGGCATCCGTTGATATGATACTTAAGTTGCGGCTGTGCATTTCCTAGAGCAGTAAGCGCCGCGACGGTTGAGAGCTGGCGAGTCTGTAGGTCGAGTGCATCTCGTGACATGACATCTCCGTATGCAAACTCTACAGTGAATCGCGCAAGGTCAGGGGCTATATCGCTAAGGCGATTGATTGGTCCATCATAGTTTTCGCCCCCGACTTGTCTCAGGACTTCAATGCCAACATTGTATCGATCTGACCATTCGTTTATCTGACCCGTTGTATTCAATGTGGAATTCGCTGTTCCATATTCTGTAAGTGTGACAAGAAGTACCATCAAAACGATCAAACTAACTTTGAGATAACGACCTGTGAGCATACGGCCTCCTTTGGTTTTACTCATGGAACTAGACTGATGTATGAGGTTCTAGCGACTGGAGATGCATCACGATGTCATGCGCCCGATACCAGCTTTGATTTGATTGAATTGGCCAGAAGGCATTTGAAGTGGTCCCTAGTTAAGGCCCCTATATCATGATCAGTGATTGTTCGATTTGATGAGAATAATCACTGGTGACTCAGCAACAGTGATTTAAGATTGAAAGACGGAGATATTGAACCTGTAGTTTGGGCTACTGGTTGGATAGCCTGTTCCTATTCCATAGCTATACCCTAGAAGTTAGAGCACGCTCTAAGTCAAGTCGTTTTTGCGATCGTAATAAATCCTGTTACAAATTACCTGTTCTTACTAGGAGGACTGACCTCGTTCAAAGTGGATTCGCTTGCAATGATCCAAAAGCCGCTACACTTCCCAATATAACTAGAACAGAGATAATAATATACGCTTTTAATGAACCAACTGTTTCTTTCATCACCCTATCTCCATCAAAACAACTGATTCACGGCTATCTCGTTTCAGTCAAAGCTTGGTTCAGATGTCAGCAGTGGGCACGAATTTTTCGGGACGGTCAACCACAAGATGAGAGATTTGTGGTGACAAACAATGAGAGACTCCCTGAAAAAATATGCCGACACCCACTTGACCCGCTCACGGTTTCATAGTTGATGAATTCGGGGCTGCCTAGAGCCAGCGACGTACAGATTCCTTGTAGTCGAGATATTCGCTACCGAACTTGCCCTCAAGGTAAGCCTCCTCAGGACGAATGGCCGTGATCTGGACGATTAGACAAGAAAACGCTACCAGCAGCACAACCCAGAGGTTGCCCAGGCCAATACCGATGGCAATCTGGAGTAGTGCTAAGCTCAGGTACATCGGATTACGCGTAAACCGGTAGACGCCCGTCTGAACGATCTCCGGTGTGGCAATCCACGGTTCGGGGTTCTGCCCTGTGGCCCAAAAGAGCTTCAATGCCCCGGCCACTAGTACAATGCTCGGCACGGCAATCGCCAAGGCGATCGCAAGTCGAATACTAGCACTGAATGCGAAGGGCAACGGCCAGATGAATTCATTCAGCGCGATGCCTACAACCCCTACCACCAGATGCAAGAGTGGTGGCGGCACCAGCACCGCAGCACCATCGGTTGTTTCATTGTTGTTCATCGTCTTATCGTTTTCTCCTGAGCCTACGAGCACCACCTAACTATATAGTTATTCAATATATGTATTCAACGTCATATCTGACAGATCAGATCCAATTTTCCAGAATAGTATCAGATAGCATTACAGACCGATTCTCCACTTACCTATCTGACGCTGGCTATTGCCTCAACCTCAACCAGTGTTGATGGTGATGCGAGGGAAGCTACACCGATACCGGTCACCGATGGGCGAGACTTGCCTAAGAAGTCAGAAAGAATAGGGGCAACAGTTTCCATATGTTCTCCAAGTTCACCTCGGATATATACGCGAACTTGCAATAGTTGTTCAACCGATGAACCAGCTGCTGTTAGAGCAATTTTAAGGTTTTCAAGTGCCTTTCTCATTTGGCCTTCGATCGAGTTCTCTGTGGTCTCATATTGATGATTCCAATCAACCTGACCAGATACGAAAACTAGTCCCAAGTCTGTCTCGACAGTAGCCTGAGACATGCCAAATGCAGCACCATCATACAGTTCCTCTGGATTGATTAGTTTTTTGCTCATGTTGTCCTCCTAATTGATTCGAGTAATCTCTAGCAGCTATACTAATCCATAGAAACAGTTCTCAACTGAGTAATAGACTCTCTTAGCTATCTGCTCCCATGCAATACTAGCCTATGATTACCATGGTGAATGCTTTCTAGACACAAAAAGATTATTGCAACCATAGGCTATATCCTTAAACAATATAATAAATTATCTGTTTCGGGCAAGGCTAAACTCTCTTATTACTCATTTCAAATAGGTTCAGGCCATAATCAGAGAGATTTAGCTAAGTGTGAGAAATACGCAAGCCATTATTGGAAGATGCTTCTACAGTCAAAAGAGGCTATTTATCCCTATATTGGTTGATGACTTAATTAGCATCGAAGAGAGGCTTAACGGGGGTAGTCACCGGCGCGAAAGAGAGCTAAAAAGATACGCTTAAGCCTGATTATCCAGGGTGGTGCGGGCTTTACTCGCTTTAGTGGTGGCGTTTGCCAGGTGCCATTAATCGCATCTTGTTGCGGTAAGTAAAGCCGCAAGGTTATGAAGAAGCCCTTATTTGGTGCAGGCAGCCAATTTTTCTTCTTTTTTTCTTCAGTGGGTTGAGCATGCTGGATATAAAGCGTCAGTCCCCCGTCTTCGTCGAGAACGAGTTCGTTGTTGTCCAACATCGTTGAGTTAATAAGATAGCGATTGAGGTCGTTCTCGACGAGGAGCTGCTCAGGAAGGTTATACATGGTTGCCGACCAGAAAGCGTCAGCCGGTGGCAATTCACCTGGCTCGAAGCGTAGTGTATAACGGACATCACCTGAGGCGTTTAATTCGTTGCCGTCTGAATCGTTATAGTAGGAGGGATACATGGCCTCCTCAATGGAATTTCCCCAAATACCACGAATCGCGCCAGCCATGCGATATAGATAAATGTTACCGGTTGCCGTCAAGTGTTCACGGGTGCCAAATAGGTCGGCGGCGGTGACGTCTTGAGTGGCAAGTTTAGTCTTCTTCAGCTCCAGATAAGTCTCCCAACCGTCTTTTATGCCTTGTTCGATGGCCTGTTTCAATTTCTCAGAGAGTTCTGTTGGATTAAAGATCAGACCAGGTCCAATGTTTAGCTTAGCGAAGCGTGTCATCAATTCTGTTTCCGATTCGTGTGTTGAACAAAATGTCGTGAGCAGGAAGTTCAACAGGCGAAATATTCTGGGTGACGTTTCGCCCTCGTCAAGCCTTACAGGTCTCGGGTATTTCACCGCTGGTATTTTTGCTGGTGGTTCCGTATTTGTAAACTGGCTCAGCGGCTGAACCTTATACCCGTTCTCAATGATGTTTTTGACATTCTCTAAGTCATCTGAGTCGAAAAGCTGGGTGCGGTACAAGGCTAGGGCAAGACTGGTTTCGCTACGGATAACGGCGGTGATTCCAGCCGGTGTCTGCCCCGTCCAGTCAGGCCCTACCAGCAAGTACTTGCCTCCGCCATTGCCCGTCGTTCGAGTACCAACGTATTCGAAATTGTGAGTGTAAGTATCAATGAGTTGGATAGAGTAGTATCGTTTAGGGTCTATAGGTGGCACCGTCAAAACTAAAGGTTCCGCCCGAAGATCTGCGCCAACCACACAGTAAGGTGTATCCGCGTTCGGTGTCTGGACTGTTGTATCCGATGGTGTGAACAGTCGTGCTTCGCCAAGCAATTTATTCAAGGGTCCCTTGTATTCAGCATTATTGGGCCAAAGAAAGAACGCAAAAAGTATCCGATAACTGTCCACCATTGGATACGCGTAAATGAACGCATCTTTTGCGATCAATCGGGCTTCTTGTAGAGTCAGTGTAGACGAACTAATCATTCTAAATTTTCCTTTATGTGGTATTCAATGAACATAGAAAACTGATGGTGAAGCTGAGTTGCAACCAGTAATTCTATGATTCATATCCAATTTATGAAAATTGCCCACTTCTGCGAAGTATCAGATGTAATACAGAGCTAGGAAGATTTTCATGCAGCAACAATGACTTTTTGCATTTATGCATAAAGTTGATATCTGTTGACCCATGGTTCACTCAAACTAGAGGGTTAAGGAATGCACCACCCACCAGTTTTCTTTCCAGGTGAAGCCCTTTACCCCGTCACCGAGAGATTGCGTCATTGTCATGTCAAATCCCTCGGCAATTACCTCAGAGGTTGGGTCGGATGGCTCCTCTGAAGATCGACTCGTTCGTTTGTAATTAGCTGGGCCATGGAGGGGCTACTCGTGAAAGGGAGTCGCTGTTTTTTCTAATTCTTTATTCTTATAAGCTATTTCAGCGAAACATAAGAAGGTAAACTTTTAGGACCTTACAAAACCACCGATGCCCTCAGACATTATTCTTATTGGCCCCCAAGGGGTTGGCAAATCGACTGTTGGAGAATTATTAGCACAACAATTAGATCTGCCACAATGTTCCATGGATGAACATCGATGGAACTATTACACCGAAATTGGCTATGATGACACCATCGCCAAACAAAAGCGGGAAACGGAAGGAGCTTGGGGCATTATTCGCTATTGGAAGCCATTTGAGGCCTATGCGGTGGAGAGGTTACTGTCAGAGCATACAAACTGTGTGATTGATTTTGGTGCAGGTCATTCCGTCTATGATGATCCGCTGCTGTTTCAACGGGTAAAACGAGCGTTAGCCCCCTATCCTAATGTTGTTCTTTTAATGCCATCACCGGATTTAGAAGAATCGCTCGATATTTTGAATACGCGTAACCACAAACTGCCAGAGGATATTCGCAGGACTAATGAACATTTTGTTAAACATCCTTCAAATTGCACTCTGGCTAAATTCACGGTGTATACAAAGGCTAAAACACCAGCAGAAACCTGTCATGAGGTGTTGCAAGTGGTGAATGTCTCATGAGCAACGATGCAGACCCACTTGTTTAATGAGTGCAGGCACAATGCGATCGCAACACAATTTGCCACCAAACAAATTTCGGGCCACTGGCCCCACCTGTAATGCCGCCCATGGTCCCATTAGAAACAAATCGCATCCCGGCCATCGCAGATGTTTATCCAAAACAGGTACCCCATTGACTATCTCTACCGGATAGCGAGCCATCACATCTTTGAGTAACGGCTGATTTGCAACATCAAGCTGGTTGCCAGTTGCCAGCCAAATGCGATCAATCGACTGATGATTTAAACAATCATGCACCGCGTAATTCTGACAGTGCACTTGCCAGGCATTCCCCGTCCAAGCCAACTCTTTCACCTGACAATGTTCGTACAATGTCACCTTATCCTCACGGGACAAACGCCTGAGCTTGGTCAACATATCGGGCGTTAAGGAACCACCGTCTCGCGCTTGTTGAATCATCTGACTGCGCTGATGCCAGTCAGTTTCCGCATGAAATCCCTTGAGATATTTTGGTCCGAGCCAGCCAGGAGCAGCATCAAAAATCTTTTCTTGAAATCTGCGGCGAGCCATTAACAACACCCTGGCCCCTCGCTTCACTGCCCCTATGGCCAGGTGGCCACTGGTGAGCCCGCTGCCCACAATCAAAACAGTTTCTCCTTGTAGTGACGGTAAATTACGAAGATCCACCGCTGTACTATGGCATAGACGACCCGGTGGGGCATCCACTGAAACTGCCCAGTCGGGTAACTTGGGTATGGCATTACCCACCGCTAGCACCACCCGTCGAGCGATCACCTTTTGCCCATTGTCTAACGTTAGTGCAAACCGTCTTCTCTGGTAGATAAGCTCCGTCACCTGTGCTGGTAAAACCCGATCTCGTAATTGCCAGCCCTCAATCACCCTCTCACAAAAGTCTCGAAACAGAGATGTCCCTGGACGATTGTAGGGGTTGTGCAGTTCCAGATAACGCCGGTCTGCAAAATTCAACAATGCTTGGGGTTTAGGGTCTGGATGGTGAACGGCAGGAGAGCGCAAATGGGGAATTTCTTGAGCCGCAAATTGTCGATGCCACTGGGTCAACCACTGACCGCTGGGGTCAAAAACCTGAAACCGCGATCGCATCGTTTTTTTCTTTTGCAACAAGTGGGTTACCAGGGTTAACGCCTGAGGTCCAGCTCCAATGATGGCAATGTCCAAAGGCTTATGAATAGATAATGGATTCAAATGACTACTCAACGGTCCTCCGGCTCAATATTTTAAATACTATGAGAATGATTATCATTCTTTCAAATTATTTTTGTTTATAGTCAAAGAAAAATAATCTTTTTTAACCCTCACAAAGAGTTTTGGCAGTATGCCTTGCACCAGGGGCACTCTCCTCTCTTGGATTGACAGATAGATGGAGACGCTTTAGCATTCTTTTGATATGAAAATGATTATCATTTCTTTGAAAGACGCATCGCAAAATTACCAGTATCAGGTTTCAGGAATCCTAAAAATGTTGAGCAATCATCAGGTTTTGAGTTCTAACAAGCGAGGTTCTGGCCTGCTACGTATCAGCAAACTGGGTTGGATAGCCTCCGTATCTATGCTGGTGGGGCTAGTGGGCTGTGCCCAACCGGCTACACAGAATGACACGGCTGCTTCAGGCGATAACACAACCACAGCAGTTAATTTGCCTCAGGTGGTCGCCACCACCAGTGTGCTGTGTGACCTAACTCAACAGATTGCTCAAGACACCGTCGCCCTCACCTGCTTAATGGAGCCCGGGCAGGACCCCCATACCTACGCCGCCGCCCCTTCCGATCGCAAAGCCATTGATGAAGCTGACCTGGTACTTTACGACGGTTATGGGTTTGCCCCTCAACTCATTGCCATGGTCGAAGCCAGCACGAATACGGCCCCCAAGGTAGCGGTTTATGAACAGGCAGTCCCCAATCCCCTCCTGGCTGATCCCCATGACCATGACCATGGCCATGGCAAAGAAGACCATGGTGAAGAGACCCATGCAGACCATGGCGAAGAAAACCATGACCATGAGGCCCATGCAGACCATGGCGAAGAAAATCATGGCCATGAGACCCATGCAGAGGGAACAGACAAAGAAGAACTCGTTGCGGATCCTCACATTTGGCATAATGCGCTCAACACCAGCAATATCACCGAAGTCATTGCAGATCAGCTGCAACAGATTAATCCTGACCAGGCGGATCTCTACGGCCAAAACGCAGCACTGCTCACGACTCAGTTTGCGGAGCTACATACCTGGATAGAGGCCCAAGTCACCACCATTCCCGCCAGCAATCGTAAGCTGGTGACCACCCATGAAGCCTTTAACTATTTTGCCGATGCCTACGGTTTAGAGCTTGAAGCGGCCCTGAGTGGCATCAATACCGAAACATCTCCCTCGGCTTCACGGGTGGCCGACCTGGTGGATGACGTAAAAACCTTAGGTGTCCCTGCCATTTTTGCGGAAACCACCTCTAATACCCAGCTGATTGAGACCCTGGCAAAAAATGCAAATGTTAAGGTGGCCCCTAATCCGCTCTTTGTGGAAGGACCTGGCGGACCAGGTACCCGTGCAGAGACCATGCAAGCGATGTTAGTCTCCAACACCTGCACGGTGGTCAATGCCCTGGGAGGCACCTGTGTTGAGGCTGATGCCCCTCTGTAAGTCTCCTGTATCCCCCTTTAGGGACCCCCCTTGTAGGGACCCTGTAGAGCCACCTGTAGGGACTATCCGTGACTATTGATAATATCTCTCTTCCAGCCAGACCCGGACCTCTGTTTCTGATAACCCGGCTATTTTGTGTTGAGTGCTCGGGTCATAGATGCTGTAAGAGATTTGGCCCCTGCGATCGCATTGTTTGTGAATCATGGGTTCAGACGATCCTGTCATTAACTTCAAAACAGATGTCCAGACCTCTTTTGGCATTGACGTGAGACAACGCCCTAATTCTCCGGTTAAGGACCACCGGGGTGGCTGTTTTTGTAGAAAAACAAAATGGGGCTCAGATAAACGACGCTGAAACTTCATGGGACAGACCTCCATTCCCGGTGAACACCCCCTTAAATAGGGCATGGCTATATTTTTGCGAAAAACATCTGACCAGAACAGACTCAGTTGAGCTAAATTGTTATGGGTACAGTTCCAATAAGGTAAACTGTTCTGGTTTTTTGACGCTTAACTGTACCGGTGCCCACAAAGACAGAGCCATAGCCATGTCCACCAGCCCTATTCCCCAACTGTCTCCGCTACAAACCTCTACTGACCAAACCCTCTATGAACAGGTGGCTGAGCGTATTCAGGCCCTGATCCGTGAGGGTACCCTGGAACCAGGGGATCGACTGCCATCGGTACGCCAACTCAAGCAGCAGCTATCGGTCAGCATGTCTACGGTGCTGGAAGCCTATCGCTTACTGGAAGATCGGGGCTTTATTATGGCTCGCCCCCAGTCAGGGTATTACGTCAAGACCACGGCACTGGCGCTTCCTAACGAACCCTCCCAATCTATGCCCACCCCCCAGGTGCGCCCCGTTGATATTTCCCTCATGCTGCGGCTGCTAAGGATGGACCTTTCCCCCGAGACCATCCACCTGGGGGCAGCCGTTCCTGGGTTGGAGCACTTTCCCATTAATACGCTCAACCGATTAATGGGGCAGGTGATGCGAAACAATCCGATGGCGGTGCATACCTATAAAACGGTGCCAGGGTGCGAACCTTTGCGGCGAGAAGTGGCCAAACGCATGCTGAATGCGGGCTGTTCCATTACGCCGGATCAGATTGTGGTAACGGCAGGAGCCACAGAAGCCTGTTATATCGCCCTGCGTACCGTGACCCAGCCCGGAGATACGGTGGTGATTGAGTCTCCGGCATACTACGCGGTCCTCGAAGCCATGAACTCCCTGGGTTTAAATGTCCTGGAGCTGCCCACCCACCCACGGGACGGGATTTCCCTAAGTGCCCTACAGTCTGCATTGGAAAATCAACCGGTGGCGGCCTGCATGTTGGTATCGAATTTTAGTAATCCCATTGGTAGCTGTATGGGCGATCGCAAAAAGAAAGCCCTGGTGGATCTGCTTAACCAGCATGACGTGCCCCTGATCGACGACGATGTCTATGGCGATCTCAATTTTGAGGGCAGTCGTCCCAAGGCCATCAAAGCATTTGACACCGAAGGCCGGGTGATTTACTGCTCATCGGTCAGTAAAACCCTATCTCCAGGGTTACGGGTAGGCTGGTGTATTCCAGGTCGCTATCAACAACAGGTAGAGCATCTGAAAGTTGTCGTTAGCCACATGACGGCGACAGCCCCACAGCTGGCCGTGGCAGCATTCTTTGCCAATGGTGGTTACGATCGCCACCTGCGCAATTTACGCCGTGCCTATCAACAACAAATGAACCGCATGCTCCAGGCGATTCTAGATTATTTCCCGGCTGAGACCCGGGTTACTCGTCCCTCGGGAGGCCATGTTCTTTGGGTTGAAATTCCCGGTGGTTTTGACGCGCTAGAGTTGTTTGAAGACGCCATTCAACATCACATTAGTATTGCCCCTGGCCCCATGTTTTCGGCCTCCAACGGCTATCGCAACTGTTTTCGTTTGAATACGGGGTTACCTTGGTCGGATGCCATTGACCAGGGGATGAAAACGTTAGGAGATTTGGCAAAGAGACAACTGGCCCGCAAAATTTTAGCCAGCTCACTATAGCCATGATGGCCAGACTGAAAAACTCATACCTGGTAGCCAGATAGGTTTCCAGATAGGTTTTAATTCTTCACCCATATTCACGCCCCATCGCTATGCTGAAGAAGAATCTTATGGGGGCTGTGATGGAATGGACCGATATAACGCGACTTAACAGTCTCATTAAAGCTACGGAAGCTGATGGCACCAAGCTTGAAGAGATCGGGGTTTCTGGTGAAGGTCGACCGCTGTATGGCATTACCATCGGCGATAGTTCTGCCCCCTACACTGTTGTTATCATAGCTGGCTGCCATGCCAATGAAATTATTGGCCCATTGGCGGCTGTATCACTGCTGCACCGTCTCACTCAGCAGCCATTGCCAACGGTGAAATTTGGCATTGTGCCGGTTGCAGATCCAGATTCTCTAAGTCGCAACGCCAGTGAGCTACCGTCAAAACCCACATTATGCGATCTCCTCCGATTAAACCACTGTCGCGATTTAGAAGGATATTTCATAACAGATACCTATCCTGAGTGCATTGCCATCCGTCAATGGCTACAGCGGTTTGCCCGCATAGATGCCTACTTTTCTCTGCACTCAGCTGGGGTGATCTCACCAGGCCTCTTTTTTTACATCGGTCAGGGTGTCAATCCGAGCTACATAGAGCCTGTGGCAAACTCCATTGCCACGGTGTTGCCCAAGGATCTACCACTATTATCCCATGACCCCACAGGACTCTCTCAAGTAGCTTTCTCTCCCGGTTTTTTCGAGCTATCCATTGCCAATAGCAATGGGGAAAACCGAAAATCTCCCGGCAGTTCACTGGCTTTTGTTGATCAACATTTTCAGCCCCAGTTTATGGGGGCAACAGAACTGCCTTTAGCCGTATGTCCTGCATTAAAAAATGGCTCTCTCTTAGCCATTGAACAATACAATCGTGAGTTCCAACAAACTGGTCTTGCACAGTATCCATTTCGAGAAATTGACTTAACTATGCAACTATCCATCATGCAGGCATTTATAGTTTCTGTTGCCCAATGCGTTACTGTTATTCATACCTAAGCCATGAAAATCGCAACAGCATTGGTTTCAGGCATCCTAAAGAGGCGTTACAACAAAATCATCCCAAACTGATGAAGCGGTTTTGTGGAGAGTGAGGTTTGTAGAGTCATGATAAAACAACGCATTATCGCTGTGATGGCCGCTTTGTCCCATCACAAGGGTATCCCTATTTAGAAAAGCGGAGGTCCTCTCTGGTAACGATTGGGATCACCCCAGCGATCGCAATCCAGTCGCTGCATTGTTCACAGATTATGCATAAAGTCCCTTACCCCTGTGAGGCTTAACCCCTCATACTAGAGATCTATACTTAATAACTAGTTCTTTTTGAAAAATTAAATTATCATTCAGTGCTGGTTTAATTTCGGTGCGATCGCATCCATAGGATACGATCGTTGGAAACACTAGCTTAAAATTTGTCATAGAGGGGGCAAAGTGCCCTAAAGCATGATGCTATATGGGCTGTACAGATCAGCTAGACCTATGGATAGTGAATAAGGCTACAATTATTGATTGGCATAGGTTTCAACGGTTTTCTGTATCAAAAATACACATTGAATCACAAAATAGAACGCAAATGGCCTGATATATTAGTGGCTTCCTAATGTCCAACCATTGTTAATAGGAGAGACATCCACTGATAGTGATTTTCTATACTTTTGATTAATGGTGGTGGCCCTATGTCCCCTGAAGATGCCATCACGCTAGTTGATAAACTCCTTTCACCGTATCGGCTGACGGCTATTCAAGAAGTCGTTTTTCGGCGATGCTGGCAAGGTTCAACCTATGCGCAAATTGCAGCTAGTGAGGGCTACGATGCTGACTATGTTCGCGTTACAGGCTCACGGCTGTGGCAAAAGATCTCCCAAGTACTGGGAGAGCGAGTAACAAAAAAGAATATTCATGCAGTGCTGCGTCAGCAAGCCTATCAGCTGCATCAGCCCAATACACCAGGGCCATGGTGGCCTGGTGCCGATCAATCAGACACCACCTTCCCCGGCAGCCCACTTCCCCTCGGGTCTCCGCTCTACATCGAACGGCCTCCAGTAGAGCAGCAGGCCATGGGGGAGTTGATCAAGCCAGGTGCGCTGCTAAGAATTCGTGCGCCGGAACGTTGGGGTAAAACATCCCTGGTGAATCGCCTGGTCGCCCAAGCTCAAACCTTAAACTTCAGAGTTGTACGGCTTAACTTCCGCCAGGCTGATAGCTGTGTCTTGGCCAATTTTGATAAATTTCTACGCTGGTTTTGCGCCAATATTACCCAGCAGCTGAAGTTCACAGCCCAGCTGGATGATGTATGGAATGTCGACTTAGGCAGTAAGGTCAGTTGTACTAACTATATGCAGAGCAGCATTTTAAATCCGCTGCAGCAGCCACTGTTACTGGTGATTGATGATCTCCAGGCAGTCTTTGAGCACCCGGCCATGGCCCAAGAATTTTTGCCCATGTTGCGGGTGTGGCACGAAGAAGCCAAAAATCTCACCGAATGGGGGTACTTACGCCTCCTGGTGGCCTATGCCACAGAAGCATACATTCCGTTACAAATTCACCAATCTCCGTTTAATGTGGGGTTGCCCCTGCGGCTACCTGCCTTTACTCTGGAGCAAACCCAACAGCTGTCTCTGCGTTATCGCATTGAATGGGACGATAGTTTAATCTCACTTCATACGTTGGTTGAAGGACATCCCTATCTAATTCATTTGGCGCTGTATAACCTGAGCGTACACAAGATGGAACTAAAGCAGCTGATTGATGAAGCCCCTCAGCAAAGTGGCATTTATAGCGATCACCTGCGTAGCTATCTGGCAATCTTTGAAGCGGAACCTAACCTGGCCCGTACCTTTTACAAGGTAATTGAACAAGATACGGCCACAGA
Source organism: Adonisia turfae CCMR0081 (assembly GCF_011009555.1). GTDB lineage: Bacteria > Cyanobacteriota > Cyanobacteriia > Phormidesmidales > Phormidesmidaceae > Leptothoe > Leptothoe turfae. The sequence goes on from NZ_QXHD01000004.1 coordinate 1,800,332, forward strand.
ACTTGAACCAATGACCGCCTATCGCCTGGAAAGTATGGGGTTGGTTACCTTAGCAGGCAATAGGGCAACCGCTAGCTGTAGCCTCTACAGACAATACTTTGGCGGACGCTTAAGCGTCGATGCTTAAACATCACCCCAGGCTGAGCCGACGACGCTGTCTGACAAGAGGGCAGACAGAGGACGTAGGACCTGAATATTCGCAAACACGTCCTCAGCGGTGTAGGGAGAATAGAGGTAGGCATCAGCGCTCCCTTGGCCGAGCATACGGTCGGCACACACAATAACGGGTACGTTGTCTAACAATGAACTATGCTTGATGCGATCGCAAACCAGTTCAGCCGTGGCCACTGAGGGCTCAATAATAATTAACTCAGGTGAAATAAAGCTCAGCAGAGATAGCAAAGCCTCATTTTCATCGACCTGAAAAACGGATAGTCCATGCCAATGCAACAAATCGGCTAGCAGTGTTTGAGACTGAGCAGTACTTCCAACAATTGCAATAGCCTTCATAACCTTATCTCCTATGATCCTGCAAATCGCGTAGTAATACGGATGGCGATATCTGGACGGCTCTGGGAACGTGGCCAGAAAGTCTTACGAAATAAACCGAAATTGAACAAGCACAAAAAACAAAAACTGTTGAGCATAGGCCCCCTTTAGAGACCTTTGCCCAGCATTAATGTAAATATTATTATTGCTCTAACTGACTACAGACGTGGACGCAACTAGCCTTCGGTCAGTCGAAATTGAATAGACTAGATTGCTATGAAAGCAATTTAAGGGAAAACACGGAAGATGTGTAAGGTGAAAAAAGTAATTTAAAAGAACTTTCTCTTAGTCTTCCTAGATACCCTCCTAAATCCCCCCGCTACATAGCTGACGATCCGCATCAGACAGGTTATCTCCATGGGCGAGGTAATTGTCGAGCCAACGACAGCCATCCTCTAGCAATTGTTCAAAGCTACGGCTATCCTGCCAATCCCACAGGATGATTCTCCGATCATGACCGCTAGACAGCAGCGTTTGACCGTCAGCACTGAAAGCGACCCCCCAAGTAGAACCGTTGTGGCCATACAGGGTTGTTACAAGGGTACCGTCCTGTCGCCAGATACGTACAGTCCGATCGTAGCTGCTGGATGCCAGCAGCTTGCCATCCGGGCTAAAAGCTACACTGTGAACCCTGGCCCGATGACCGTCTAGGGTGGTGATCAGACGCCCTGAAGTCGACCAAATTTTGATCGTATGGTCAGCGCTAGCAGTCGCAATCAGCTGGCTATCAGGGCTGACGGCCACTCCCCAAATGGGGGCTCGATGGCCATGGATACTTCTCAGCAGTTGCCCTTGCCGACTCCAAATTTTGATGGTGTGATCCCACCCTGCTGACACTAGATAACTGCCGTCAGGACTATAAGCAACGCCATAGACCCGATCTTGATGACCCCGTAACGTGCGCAAAAGTTCTCCATCCAGCGTCCATAGCTTAATGGTTTGGTCCCAACTGGCCGATGCCACTTCATCGCCCTCGGGGCTAAACGCGACTCCCCAAACCCGATCTTGGTGACCTCGCAACGTTTGTAATGGGTCTCCTTTAGCAGTCCACAGCTTGACAGTTTGGTCCCAGCTAGCAGAAGCAAGCGTTTGACCATCGGGGCTAAAGGCCACTTGCCAGATCCGGTCAGTATGGCCCTCTAGTGTAGATTTAAAGTTACCTTGCCAGCTCCAAAGCCGAATAGTCTTATCCCAGCTACCGGCAGCAATCGTCTGTTGACTGATGGCTAGATTGGTAGCCGGTCCCTGGTACCCATGCAGGGTTTGCGGAATTTTATCTAAGCGCCATAGCCTGACGGTTGCATCATCGCTGCTGGAGGCTAAGACGTTTCCAGTGGGGCTAAAATCTATGCCCCACGTGCCAGAGTCATGGCCATTTAGAGTAGTTACCAGAGTGCCACTACTGGTCCATAATTTAACGGTGTTGTCGAGGCTAGTCGAAGCAAGTTGACGACCGTCAGGGCTAAATTTCACATGCCAGACACGGTCCTGATGCCCGTCCAGGGTAATGGTTGAGCTCTTGCCAGACTCTCCCTTTTTAAGACTGCCATCGGGGTTAACGTGCCACAGTTTAATGGTCCGATCATCACTGGCAGAGGCTAAGACACGACCGCTGGGGTTAAAGGCCAGGCCATATACCGGGGCTTGATGTTCTTTGAATTCGTTTAATAACTGTCCGCTGGTGGCATCCCACAATTTAATGGTGTTGTCTTCACTGGCGGTGGCCAAAATGAGACCGTCCGGGCTAATGGCAGCCTGCGTGACCCTAGCGTTATGGGCGGGAATATCTAGCAACAACTTGCCCGTCCGATCCCAAAATCTTAGGTGACCATCGTCACTACCGGTCACCAACGTTTGGCTATCCAAGGATATATCAACATCATTGACTCGTCCCTCATGCCCCGTTAACGTCACAGGGGGCGCAACCACAGAGAGAATGTCACTATCATCGCTGATGGGCCAAATTTTTGCGGTGTTATCGGCACTGGCTGACACCAAATATTCATTGTCAGGACTAAAGGCCACATCCCACACAGCATTGGTATGTCCGCTCAGGGTGGTAATCAGCTGACCATTGGCACGCCATAGCTTGAGGGTATTATCCCAGCTAGCTGAGGCTAAATAGTTACCATCTGGGCTAAAGGTTACCCCATACACAGGTGCACCATGGCCCCGCAGCTGGTTAGCTTCGGTAATACTTTGAAGAGTGCGGCGGAGAGTTTGTTCTACCTGTTGTTTCACATCGGGTGCAGGCACCGGTAAGCGTTGTAGCTGTTGAGCAGCTCGCACCGCTTCTAGCAAAGATTTCAGACGATTATTCTGGTTAAACAGGGCGTCAGAGTAATAGCTAATGGACAAGGCCTGATTGTTTTCGTTATCTTGCCGAGTTAGCATGGTTTGGCGAGACTGGCGATAGGCCAACATGGCAATACTCGTAATGCTGAGAAACGCCACTCCCATACCCACCAGTAGAAACCGCTGTAGGGTGACATTGCGCTGCTGCGCCTCCAGGCGAGCTTCCAACTCCTTTAGTCTCTCGGATTCTAATGCCTGTTGTACCTCTTGCCGATCAACGGCAACACTGTCTGCTAAAAATTTATAGTCCAGGTCGCTGAGCTGTTGTTCCTTGGCCCAGACCTGGGCTTCAGTGAGAGACTGCCCGCGCAACAATCGGGAACGATCTTGTTGACCCGAGTTAACCCAGGCTTCGAATGCTTGGGAATAGGGACGTAAACGTACCAAATGGTAGTCTACCCATTGGGTGTTAAACACCTCTGAATAAATTCGATTACGAATACTGAGGTGACCTGATTGTTTGACCACCAGGCCTGAGAGTAACAGTTCTTCTTGGAGGTGATTGTCTTCTAAAGATAGGGTTTGACCGGATAACAGTTTTTTGTAACGCCCCAGTAGTCGACTAATCAGCTGCGGGTGAGCCAGTAACCGATCCTGGATAATGCGCAAATGGGGGGGTTCATCTTGGGATTCCCAGTTTTTGATCAGCTGCGATCGCACTAAACCATCCACCCAAGCCTGTTCAACATATATCTCTGTGCGGGGGGCCAGTTTAGCAACTACCAACTGGCACAGCTTCTGCGTCAGGAAAGGCTGACCATTGGTCCAAGCTAAAATGTGCTCCAGGGTCTCAGTGGCATTCTCCACCGTTGGTTTTAACCAGTAACTAAGGGATATGGCCTCTGCAGTGGTAAACCCACTCAGCTCGATGGCTGTACCAATGTTAAATGGGGTGCGGTTAGGATTTTGGCAAAGGTCGGTGGGCGTTGCCACACCAAATAGGGCAAACGTGAGGCGACGGTACTCTGGGCTATCGACTCGCTGGTTATAGCAATAGCGAATCAGGGCAAACAGATCGTCAGCCGCAAACGGCAGTCCCAATACGCTATCAATTTCATCGATAAAAATAACAATCCGTTTCGCCGCAAGCTGCCGCAAAATCACATCCTTTAAAAAGTGATCCAATCGCTGCACGGCAGAAAGACCATCCCCCTGCTGCCACCACTCTTGGAAATCACCGTTTAATTGCAAGCTGCGCCATAGCTCTGCCGCAATTCCCATGTACCACTTTTCAGCAGTAACATTGTCACTACCCAGGTTGGTCAGGTCAATAGATGCACAACAAACACCGTCTTGCTCCAGGCGATATTTTGTTCTCACCCGCAAGCTCGATTTACCAATTTGTCGCGTATTAAATACATAGCAAAACTCACCTTGTCCTAGACTTGCGTATAGGTGATCATCCGCCTGTCGTTTAATATACGTAGGTGCCTGGGGATGAAGACTACCGCCAACTTGGTAAAAAGATAAGGATGTGGTGGTGGCCATAGGAGTTGCGTAATTTATTCAAGCACTAGCTTAGCAATGGGGGGGGTGGACTTTTGCTTGCGAAAGTTAACAGCCTGTTGGAGTAGTTGCCAGGCTTTAGGGGAAAAAATGGCAGGAATGCCAAAACTTAGGGCGCTAGGGATTTGTTTTTGTTTGAGGGCGACGATCATCCAGTGCAGGCTGAGGTATTGCCGAATCGTCTTCAATGTCGGCAGCTTGTCTTGATGTTTGGGGCTAACGTGCTGGTAGATGCGTTCTTTAATCAGGACATTAGTGTCGAGACGACGCTGAAGCGTGATTTTTTGGTCGTAGCCCCCTGGCCATACAGTACGGTAAGTCAGGCATTTATTGATAAATAGGGCATCGCCGTAGTCGGCAACACGAATCCAGGAGTCAATATCATCAAAGCCGGTCATGCCCAGGTCCCAGCCGCCCGATTTCATAAAGGCATCGCGGCGCACGGCCACCTGAATGGGGGTGCCGAAGGGGACTACCTCTAAAAACATGCCGTAGTGGATGTCTACCTGGGGAATATAAAATGCCTGACCTGGACCGGTCACAGGGGTGCGACTCAGTTCTTGCCCCTCGCCATTCACCTGGGCCGCCTGACAGGAACAAATCACCGCTTCAGGACGTTGCTGAATCGCCCTGATCAGTTCTTCAATACAGTTGGGGGCCAAATAGTCATCGTCATCCACCAGCTTAATCCAGGTGCCCATGGCTCGCTCTACACCTGCATTGACAGCCCCGGAGTGGTTGGCATTGGTAGGATTTCGATGGTAAAGTACCTGATCGCCCAGGCTTTCGACGTACGCCTGGGTACCGTCAGTGGAGGCGTTATCGACCACGATCACCTGACATGGCACGGTTTGGTCAAGCGCGGTTGCGATCGCACGTTTCAACAGCTCCACCCGGTTATAGGTCGTAATCACAATACTGAACGATAGCGATTCTGAATCCATGATTCCTGGTCTCTTTCGGCGCTCTTCGCTATTGTGCCAAATCTGAGGGGAAATGGGCTTACTAGATTTAGATAGGCATTGGCCACCTTTTCCCATAAATGCCTATGGGCTGATACGAATACCCTAATGAATCTTGCTAGCAGTCAAATTTTAGCCAATACGTTCAGGGCTAATGTTGCCGATAGAGAAATAGATATCCGCCTTAGTCTTAGTCTTAAAAGAGAGTTTTGGGTCTCTAAGGCCAATGCTGTTTTACCAGCCAGTAGAAAACGTTGTTTTCATGCTTACTGTATTGGTACGCCAAGGAGCGGTACCCATTCCATAGCCCACATGTTTCAGCATCACTATGGTGCGTTACATGAGCCCCATGCGTATTATGCAATCTACCATTTACTCAAATGGGAAACGGGCCAGTATTCCTATGCTGACATTCAAAGTGTGCTCAAGTGGCGTGACAAAAAAATGTCTTTGGAGCTGGAAGCTGCCCATTATCTACATCATGTAGCTGATGTGTTGGCCAAAAGCTTTCCACAGGCCAAGTTTATTTTTACCGTTAGGGACCCCCTCAGCTGGCTAGAATCAGAAATTAATCGTAATTATGGTAGTCGTCATAAACCGTTTTGGAGGGAATTAGAAGATTATCGCTATGGTCGCTACAGGCATCCATTTACAAAATATGACGCGGCCCTAGGGCAAGCAGGACTTTATCCTGTTGCTAGCTATTTATCCTATTGGAGAGACCACAATCAATTTGTCATCAACTCAGTGCCTAAACAGCAGCTTTTAACGTTGAAAACAAAAGAAATTCGTTCAAAAATTGAAGAGATTTCCAGTTTCCTTGGTATAGATCCTGATACTATTAATATTCAGAAAGCCCATGCCGATAAACGAAAGAAAAAATTAAAGTTAATTGAGCTGGTGGATCCAACCTATCTCTACCAGCAGCTAGAAAAACTCTGTTCTGACCTGATCGATGCAAGATTTCCTACACTAAAGCGCACTTAGTCTTAGTCATTGCGTAAATAAGCTTGATCAAACGCAGTTGATGGATACACCACCATCTACCAGCATGGCTGACCCCGTGGTGAAACTAGCAGCATCTGACGCCAGATAGAGAGCTGAAGCTGCTATTTCATGGGGTGTTGCCATGCGCTTCAGTGCATGGAGATTTTGTACAAAGGCTAAGGCCTCTGGCGTATTGGCAAAATCACGTCCCATGGGTGTATCGGTGCCCCCTGGCAGTAAAGCATTGACCCGAATTTGTTGCTTGCCGTATTCAACAGCGAGCACCTTCGTAAGACCAATCAAACCTGCCTTACTTGCTGCGTAGGCTGCCATTCCCGGCATGCCTACAGTGTAGCCAACAAAGGTTGAGGTAAAGATCAAAGAACCGCCACCGCGATTGACCATGGCCGGTAACTGGTATTTTGCCCCTAAGTATGAACTGGTCAGGTTAGTGGCAAGGATATTGTTCCAATCATCAAGGGATAGATCAGTTACAGCGCCAGGTATGCCGGTAATCCCTGCATTGTTAAATGCGATGTCTAGCCCTCCGAATTCTTTTAGTGCTAGCGTCACTAGAGCTTTAGCAAATTCCTCATCTTTCACATCTCCTGCCAAAGCAACTGCCTGTCCACCCGAGTGACCAATAAAATCAACCAACTCATCGAGCTTATCCTGCCGTCTTGCTGCAACAACAACTGCAGCTCCTGCTTTAGCAAAAAGTTTGGCAGTTGCGTAGCCAATACCAGCACTAGCACCTGTCACAATGGCAACCTTGTTAGAAAGCACATTCATGATGTCGTCCGTATTGATTAAACGATACAGACATCATTTTCAAACGTCAGACAGTCATCAACAATCCAAATCTTGCTATCTTGCCACTGAGCCATAAGGTATGAATTCTCGCGATAGATAGTATTTCTTAATCACCCACGTGATCACCCATTGTTTGAGTGTAAAGCAATCAAATTTCCCTCGGTATCTTCGAATTCAGCCACCCACCCCAACTCCCCAATCGATGTTTTGGGATACGCCACTTTTCCGCCTACAGCGACTACCCGACTCAGGGTAAGGTCAATGTTAGTCACCGAAAAGTAGAGCCGTGGCCCTTCTTTTGAAGGAACATAGCTTTCTCCCTGAGCCAGTGCACCCGATATACCTTGACCCTCTTCCGTGACTGGAAACAGTGCCATGTTTACACCGTCGATCGTCGTGCGTTCCAATGTATTGGAGAAAACAGTCCCATAGAAAGTGACTGCTCGATCTATATCGGTAACAGGTATCTCAAAATATGAAACAAGGGAATTCATTGATGCGTAGATGGATGCGATTGTAGATTTAAGGGATGTACCGGTCTAGAGCTATGACTATTTATGGTGTTTCACCACTAAAGTCATTCTAAGGAGCCGCAATGCCAGATTAATTGTGTTCTGCTTCTTCGGCAAGCCGACGGGCTTTAAATGCATGGCCCCACTCCTGCATGACAATGAGGATGGGCTTCAGGGATTGCCCAAACTCTGTTAGCTCGTACTCAACGCGAGGCGGAACTTCGGCATAGACATGCCGCGCCACCACGCCATCTGCTTCTAACTCGCGCAGTTGTAATGTGATCATGCGCTCTGTTGCGTTAGGAGTGAGGCGTCGCAGTTCACCAAAACGCTTGCGCCCATCTAGCAGATGGCAAATGAGTATTGGCTTCCAGCGACCGCCAATCACACTCATCGTTGCTTCCACATCGCAACCTGTCTTCCAGTTATATTTCCGCGTCATTGTTGGGTGCCAATACGTTCAAAGATCTCCATTACTTACAAAAATGTGGGTACTTGTCAATATCGTTTTAAGTGACATAGGCTGATGCTGGAATAAGGATGCATCCAACGGAGAACATTGCGTCCTAGCTTACTCCCCCTTCAAGACCAGGTAACTAGCAAAGCCAACTCTTTGACAAAAGCGAACCCTGTAGCCTCTAGGAGACACCCAATGAAAGATAATTTCACTACTTTCAACGTTAAGGTTGAAAATGCGATCGCATGGGTCACCTTTGATTATCCACCCGTGAATATTCAAGGCTTGCCTATGCTTGCCGACCTGAATACGTTGGCCCAAAGATTGGAAACAAATCGCGACATCAAGGTTGTTGTATTCCAATCCGCCCACCCAGAGATTTTTGTAGCCCATGCTGATACGGACTTCCTTAAGGAAATGTCCGCGACTGTAGTCTCCCGTGACGACGTTAAACTGCTCGATCTGCAAACCACGCTAGAACGGATCAGTAAGCTGCCCCAGGCAACCATTGCGAAGATTGAGGGCTTCGCCCGCGGTGGTGGTCACGAATTTGCCCTTGCCTGCGATATGCGCTTTGCCGCCCGCGGCAAGGCAACGTTCATGCAGATGGAAGTCGCCATGGGTATTCTGCCCTGTGGTGGTGGCGCGTCACGCATGGCCCGTCAGATTGGTCTAGGGCGTGCACTGGAGATTATCCTGAGCGCCAGAGACTATGATGCCAACCAGGCCGAGGCCTATGGCACCATCAACAAGGCGCTCGACCCCGAAGAAATCGGCTCGTTTGTTGAAGCGTTGGCTAACCGCATTGCCCTTTGGCCCGCCGAGTCGATCAATGCTTGCAAACAGGCTGTGTATGCCTCCATTGACAAGCCCATTGAGGCAGCGCTAAAGGAAGAGGCCTATTGGCTCTATCAGGCAACAAGTCAAACCCCAGCGCTGAAGCGCTTTAAGTGGGCCGACGACAACGGTGCACAATTCGATATGGACAATCAGCGCGGCTGGGAAGAGGCTCTCATTAGTATTCAGGAGATTAAATAATGAGTATCGAAGATAATAAGAGAATCGTCGCTGATTTCTTCAAATACTTTTCGGCAGCAGACGTACCAGGCGCTCTTGAATTGCTCGATGATGATGCCATCTGGCGTGTGATGGGTCGTGAAGGTGGGCTGCCCATGTCCGGTGAGATGAATAAGGAAGCCATTGGCACGCTGATGGGTAATGTCAAGGCTGCTATCCCAGATGGTATGACGCTAACATCTACTGGATGGACAGCTGAAGGCGATCGAGTGGCCCTGGAAATGGAATCCTACGGCAAAATGGCTAATGGCAATGTTTACAACAACCATTACCATTTCTTGGTCACGGTCTTGGACGGTAAAATCACCTCGCTTCGGGAATATATGGATACGTACCAAGTCAAACGGCTTTTTATTGACGCCTAGGATCACGTTCTTTTTGAACAGAACTCAAAAATGCTCAAACATATTGAAGAGATAAGGTTTCAACCCATCAATAGAGGATATAATTCCGTGTTTCGGCCAAATCGGTTGAGCCTTGGATTGGTGGTGCCAATTGAGACCTATGCAAAGAGTCCGGTACCGACCATGGCCCGTCACCTGGAACGTATCCAACTTGCAGAAGAATTAGGATTTTCCGCCGTCTGGTTGCGTGATGTTCCATTCAACGTGCCCTCATTTGGAGATGCTGGTCAGATTTATGATCCCTTTGTTTATCTAGGTCTTTTGGCGGGCCAGACCGAGCGGATTGCCCTGGGTGTGGCCAGTATTATTCTGCCGCTGCGACATCCGGCCCATGTTGCCAAGGCTGCGGCCACCGCTGATGTACTTTCTGGGGGGCGGCTTATTCTGGGGGTGGCTTCCGGAGATCGACCCGAGGAGTATCCGGCACTCAATTTGCCCTTTGCTGACCGTGGTACACGATTTCGCGAAAGCTTTGACTACATTAGACGCATAGGCGAAGATACCCCATCTTTTGAAAACCGCTATGGTAGCCCTAATGGTGGCATGGACATGCTGCCTAAACCAGTGTCTGGAAAACTGCCGCTGCTGATTACGGGAGGCAGTCAGCAAACTCCCGAATGGATTGCACAGAACGGAGACGGCTGGATGATGTATCCGCGCCATACTGACTTGCAGGCAAAAATCATTTGCGATTGGCAGGCGCGGGTTAAGGCAGCGGGACGATCTACAAAGCCGGTGATGCAACCGCTCTACATTGATCTGACTGACAATCCTGAGACACCCCCACAGCCGATCCATTTAGGTTTTCGGCTGGGCACGCGCCACCTGCGTGCTCATCTAAAATTACTGGAAGAGATTGGTGTAAATCATGTGGCGTTGAACCTACGGTTTAATCAAGCAGCTATGGAGACAACGCTCAAACGTCTCGCCGATGCCATACTGCCAGACTTCGCTGATTAGAAAAAAAGACAAGGAAACAAAATTATGACAAAGACTATTCTGGTGACGGGGGCAACCGACGGCATCGGCCTGGAAACGGCCAGGATGTTAGTCTCATTGGGCCATAATGTCTTGTTACATGGGCGTAACCGAGCAAAACTGGAAGAATTAGCAAAAATCCTAGCTACAGACAAAGGACAGGTTGAAAGCTATGTGGCTGACTTCTCTCGCATGGCCGATGTGGAGGCTCTCGCGGAGGCTGTTACTGAACGACACACAAGACTTGACGTATTGATCAATAATGCAGGTGTCTATAGCGCGTCCAATCCGGTGACGCAGGATGGTCTGGATGTACGGTTTGTTGTCAATGCGATCGCACCCTATCTGTTAACGCAAAAACTGATGCCACTGATGGGAGCATCCGGAAGAGTTGTTAATGTATCCTCTGCTGCTCAAGAACCCGTTGAGCTAGAGGCATTAACGGGCCAGATTAGGCTCAACGAAGACTTTTCAGCCTATGCCCAAAGCAAATTGGCACTGACGATGTGGTCGTGCGCGCTTTCCCGCAAAGAAAATAGTCCGACCATTATCGCAGTCAATCCTGGATCAATGCTCGGTAGCAAGATGGTGAAACAGGCCTTTGGTGTAGCAGGTGGTGATATTCGCATCGGAGCTGAAATACTCACTCGTGCAGCATTCTCAGAAGAATTTGGCACTGCTTCTGGCCAGTATTTTGACAATGACTCAGGTCAATTTGCTGCGCCCCACTCGGATGCACTTGACCCACAAAAATCTGAAGAGATTGTAAGTGTTATTGAGAAGATTTTGGCTGAGATACCATAGGAAGTGAAATTGCCGTCAAATTTCCACAGTTCCAAATCGCCTTTTATCCACCTGGTCATTGGCTTTCTATGGGGTATGGGTGTTTTTGAGTGATGGCTGAGGCAATTTTGCGAAGATGTGCACTAACGTCCCTTGCCAACTGCTTACTCCTTGTTTTTAAGGATCTGGATTAGGGGAGATTCTTTACTGTATCTAGTAACTTTCTGTTGGAGACGGAGAATATATTTCTCAATATTGTGACGGGTTGTGCCTAATTGCTGTGCGATTTGCAGATTATCTCGCCCTGCTATGATCAACCGAAGGATATCGGTTTCTCTTAGGGTAAGACCAGGGGGGAAAGAGTCATCTTTATAGCCCACCGCTGTGGGTCTGGTGGGTGGCGGCGGCGGTGGCGACTGGACTTCCGTCAGTACATGAGCTTTTGGGTCCATGGATTTAATTCCCATTTAATTCCCAACTATAGGATAGGTAAACCACTTTGAGCGTAGTCGGCAGCTGGGCGGCAGTGTAGTAGCGATCGCAATACTCTACAATCGAATTCGCTGTCGTCAAAAAATCTGCCTTGTACCACTTGAAAATCTTGCTACAGTACAATGTTCTGTTAGCAGCATCGTAGCGAACTTTGTCTGGGTTGTTGATAAAGCGATCGCAATCGTCCCCCAGTTGATCCATCAGCATATCTGGCGTGTAAGCCTCCGCTCTTAGCAATGGGCAGCCAATGGACGCACACACTAGGGCAAAGTGGATACGCGGATCGAGAAACTGCTGGCGCAAAATGTCGTGCTCAATAGTATTCAAGCTCAGAGATTGACCGTTTAAGGTATAGACTCTTTTGGTGAAAAACCGTAAAAAAGCTAGCCAGTTAGGGATGCCTAGAAACTTAGGTCGAATGGAATCGATGGGGTACTCATAAAGCACCTGTTGGATCGTCAGGGCATTGTACAGGTTTAGGAAAGTTGCGATCACCTGCGCCCTTTCCAATCCTCGCAGGTCCACACTGCTCATCTCTGCTAGCCACTGCTCTAGCACTGGCAGTGATGTTTGCCGCCAGCGGCTATAGTCTACTCGGCCTTGACCATCCACATATTTCTGTAGCAGACTGTCCCAGACAGCAAAATTGAGTTGAGTCATGGGGTGAGCCTTCGCATTTTTACCACATTTTACGGTGATACTACATCTCCCTCGTTAGGATCATTCTCAGGACATCCACAAGGGGGTGTCCCGACAGGATTGTCCACATTTATTCAAGCAAGAGCCAATAGTTCTCATAAGCATAAATACTCATCTGCTTTGATGAGTACTATACACATAACAAGTAAATGAGTATTTATGCTTAACACTTAACAAACCTACTTATTCCTAAAGTCTTTGTACTACAAGGTTTAGGAATAAGTAGTTGATGTTTTGGTAAACCGGAACGGCTATCTAGAGCCTGTTCTTCCGTAGTAGCCTGGAGATACAAAAAATACTGTAAGAAAAGAATATTGCGTCAATTAAGCCGCCTCAGAGTAATTCACCATACGCCTTTTGGGGGCCTGACGGCGGACAACCGATACTAGTAAAACTTCACGTCCCTGGTGTTCTAGAGCTTTTACGTAGCGCAATTGTTCCTGTAGCGCTTCGCTTTCTGAATTAAAGGGACCGAAAAAATATCCACAACTTGGAGATGCAGCCATTATTTCCAGCCACCAAGACTTGTTAAGCAGGTCAAACACCTGATTGATAAGGTTCGCCATAATGATTAGATGGGTCAGTGAGATAAACGTAGCTATGTGTTCTTAAGAACACATAGCTTTTCTTATACTGTGCTCAGTGTCTCATGCCTGTCGGCTTTGATACTTTATGCTACCTAAAAGTCACAGGACTTTAATTTGGATAAACTAATACAAACTATAGAACATCTATCAAAATTTGTCAGATGTGATTTAATTCACTTCTTGGGCGAACTCAACAATGTTACCGTCAGGATCCTTTACCATAGCAATTCTGGTCCCGTTGTTCAGCTGTGTAACGGGTAGCGCAATAGAGATGTTTCGAGCTTTAATCTTGGCCATAATGACATCTAGCTCAGCAACGAGCAGGGTAACATATCGGTAGCCTAGAAATTCTGAGATATCTGTTGGGCCGGGCTTAGAAGGGGGGGGGGTGTAACTCCACTAGCTTAATTAGGGACTCGCCATGCTGGAGTTGCACCATACGCCCTTTACCAATGAGTGAGGTTGTTACCTCTGCAACAACTAACATCCCTAATAAGTCTCGATAAAAGCTGAGAGAGCGCTCTAATTTAGCAACAACAATGCCAATATCAACCCCAATACGGACGATTTTAGCTGTTTGTATCGAGCTATCTGTATTCATCGGTGCCCATGCCGCTTGCATAAATAATTAAAATTTGTGTCTAAATAATATCGACATTGCTCATCCTTGGGATGCCTTTAGTGGTGAAGCATCGTTAAATAGCCATAACTCTAGACCGGTGCATTCCTTCAATCAGCGATCGCATCATACATATCTTGCCTGCTGCCCAAGACTCCTGAAAATGCTTCGGCACCAGGTGCTTATCAACGTATACCTAAACCATCCCAAGGGCACATTTTCAATTTTTCAAGGCAAACAGAGAGGAATTATTGTCAAATCAGAATAATTCTGATTAAAATATAGCTAACTCAGAATTATTCTGAGTTAGCTATGGCCCAAAACATTTAATTATCTATGGCAATTCTCTATGGGTTTCTCAAGTTCCTAGAAATATTGGAGTATATCGCTGAGCATGTTGACTGCTTGACTACACCAGCAGGAAAGACAATCTGGGTGTGCTTAGTAAGCTATCAGATCTGTCTTGTGACTGGCTATCACGAATTAACGGCTGCCATGATTGCGGGGTTGATGTCTCTAACGCTGCATTATGAGGTGCATCATTCTGAGTTTTAGGCTATAGATTGTTTGAGAAAATCCATAAAAGCTCGAACTTTGAGGGGGACATAAGCGCGCGAGGGATAGCCCCGCCATTGAATATTGGACTTACGCTACTGCATAACAACTCATTGTTCAGTTATGTGGCTAATAACTCAGAGCGACTTTTGCCGATGAGTCATACACTTTAGAGCTATCTTCAAACGATTTAAATTCTAGTGGGTTGCCACTATAGTCCAGCACAAACATGGTGGACTGCTGTGCAGCTTCCCCTGGATAACGCGTTTGAGGTTTAACTATAAAATCAATGTCAGCAGCCTCTAGCTTCTGTTGTACATATTTGAACTGAGCTTTACTCAACAGACATCCAAAGTGAGGAATAGGCACTGATATGCCGTCGACATTGCCGCAGTAATCAACGTTTGTACTGACGTCACCTACGTGGGCAGAAAGCTGATGCCCAAAAAACTCAAAGTCGATCCAGCTATCGGTTGAACGACCTTCTCGGCAACCTAAAATCTCTCCATAAAATCTCCTTGTGCTGTCAAGATCTTTTACCTTGAATGCATAGTGAAAACTGTTAGTCATAAAATCGATGTCCCTACTGATGGAGAACACATATTATACCTAAATTGCCACCTGGATATCCTTAGATCCAAATGCCATTTTGGGCCGTTTTCTCTCCAACAGTATCTCTTGTGTTAACGACACCACGAGGCTCAATGAGTAACATATAACATTCTTTCTCGGCATGGGGTTTATGTTCTATCCCTTTGGGGACAACAAACATCTCTCCTGTAGATAGCTCTACAGCACCATCTCGAAATTCAATGATCATTTGACCATCGACAACAATAAATACCTCATCAGTATCTTTATGAGCATGCCAAACAAAGTCACCTTTTAGTTTAACTAGCTTAAACTGGTAATCATTCATCTCAGCAATGACTTTAGGAGACCAGCGATCGCTAAATTTAGCTAGCTTTTCTTGAAAATTGAGCGCAGTGTACTTTATTTGCATTGGGAAAAGAGGGGATAAGAATAGAGCCTGAAACCTCGTCAGCCTTGTTCTTAAATTCTATAGGCCGTTTTCTATCTGCCTCGCCTAATTATGTTTTTATTTTGGAGAGTGCGGCTGAATTTATATTCTCAGGAAAGAGATTTTTTAAGATATCCGGTTATTTTGTAGGGGCGCACCGCAGGGCACCCTGCGGTGTATAGGCAAATGGTTTATCTTCTGCACTGGGCACATATCAATACGCCCCTACGGATTATCCGATTAGATAAAAATGTAAACCCCCTCTATCCAGTTAAGGATAAAGGGGGAAAGCAATTTAAACCTTAGGTTTAACCTAGAGCTTCCTCAATAGCAGCCTTGAGTTCAGGTGCATCAGGAGCTGTCTTAGGATCGAAGCGAGCAACGACATTACCGTCGCGCCCTACTACAAATTTGCCAAAGTTCCAGGTGATATCGTCGCCGTCGCCCACTAGAAACTGGTATAGAGGACTACGATTAGCACCATTAACGTCCTGCTTTTCGAGCAGCGTAAACTCTACATCGTATTTAGTCTTGGTAAAGTCCTTGATTTCATCAGGAGTGCCAGGCTCTTGAGCGCCAAACTGGTTGCAGGGTACGCCTACAACGACGAGTCCTTTGGAGCCATATGCCGTGTCCAGCTCTACCAAGCCGCTGTATTGGGGGGTTAAACCGCAAGCGCTGGCAACGTTAACGAATAGTACAACTTTATTTGCGATCGCATCTGGGGACAGGGGGGTACCATCCAGAGTCGTCAGATTAGTGGGTACAGGCATAATGGATTAACGTTTTTGACAACGCTTTCTATTATCAACCATCCTTGCTCTGACAGGTAAGCCGCATTTTAGTTTCTATGGGTGAGGCTGTCGAATGGCAAAACTGCATCATCGGTGCAATCATCGATCGTCATCTTAATGGCTGGTTCGTCATGACAGGGCTCGGCAAAAAGATATGCTGACGAAAAACAGATATTCAGCTGTAAACAGTTGAAGTCATCACCATGGGCGGGTACAGCTAAGTAGCCCAAAAGGCTAACTATTCCTAAAGGAATAGATTGAAGGCACCTATTCATAAAAACAAGTGAGAGTTTAGAACTGATAGTTTCTAACTCTAAGTCGGCTAGTCAAACCTACCATCAGAATAAATGCGTAAATAGGGGGCATATCACCCAACGATTTACAGTCTCCTCAGCATATGCACGGAAGCCTCACTGCGAAAATGTGGCAGTTCTCGGTTGGGATCAATAAAACCTGGTGGTAAGTAGTGAGTGGTAAGTAGTGAGTGGTGCATATGGGCAGGGTGTATTTAACGCCAATGAGAAACGCGATGCGTTACTGATGACATATCCTGTTGCTCTGACAGGCAAAGATAACAGAAGCCGGCTTACCCGTTTTGGGATGTATCGGTTCAATTAAGTCCTGCAATACCAGGCCACTTTTAGAGAGAAGACCGATCCAGCTTGCCATTGTTCGAAAGTACCAAGGAGCTGGGTCTACAAAGTCTTGACTAAAGCTAGCCCAGGAGCCTGCACGCCAGCCATCTTTATAGGGTTGGTCACCACACGCCATGAGCGGATGTAGTGTTTGGATTATAAAATGACCACCAGGACTGAGTAATGTCGACACCTGTTTTAAGAGCGCGGCTACAGATTCATTGCCAAATAGGGAAAAGTTACAGACAACAACATCGAAGGTGTCTTGCAAGCAGGTGTCTTGCAAGCAGGTGTCTTGCAAAAAGGTGTCTTGCAAAAAGGTGTCTCGCAAGAAGATGTCTCGCCATTTGCCCGCACTAATCTCTTCATAGGACATCACATCGAACCTGCCATCTCCCTTGGCCCTGGCTTGTTTCACCAGGGCTGGAATCCCATCCACACCGTGAACCATAATGTTATGGGCATGTAACGCCCTGGCTAACCAGCCTTCACCACAGCCAATATCCAACACCGTCTTTGGTGAATAGGACACTACGGTCTCTACAATTACCTGGTTGGTAACTAGCTGACGACTCTCAATCTGTTGCTCACGGACAGCCACAGTCCACGGGGCAGCATTCTGTTGCCATGAGTGGAGAATCTGTTCTTCATTAGAAAAATTCATGGTCGCTTACCGACTGGCTTCTAACGTTTCCAAGGAGACATTCTGCACCAGCGTCAACGGTAAAGACTCTCGGCTTAAATATTGGGCATAGCCTGCTTGTAAAAATTGGCGATAGTTTGACTGCCCAGCCACATGGGTTTGCATAAATGCCAGACCCAGGACCTTAAGATATTCGCGGGCCAGGGTCGGGTCGGGACCCGATAGCTCATCAGGCAACGTCTCAGACTGGGCATAGTTATGGTGACCTCCCTGCATGAGCGCCAGGTATTTATCCGACGGCGTTAACCAGGTAA
Source organism: Adonisia turfae CCMR0081 (assembly GCF_011009555.1). Lineage (GTDB taxonomy): Bacteria > Cyanobacteriota > Cyanobacteriia > Phormidesmidales > Phormidesmidaceae > Leptothoe > Leptothoe turfae. The sequence continues at coordinate 1,818,074 of NZ_QXHD01000004.1, forward strand.
ACGGTTGAATTTGTTCCGTTAAGGCCGGAGCCACCGGATCGGCACTGCCTCCCACCATCAATATCGGCGTACTGAGCTGCCCCAGCCCGGCTTCTCCAAACACTAAGCTGGTAATGGGGTTAAAAACAAACGCTGCTGTGACTCGCTCGTCTTGGAGGGGTTGTTCAAACTGGCTTTGTAGGGCTAGACACTGTAAAGGTATGGAAATATTAACCGAGTCTGCTTCAATTAAGTCGCTGGTGCAACGGGTTTCTAACTGTTCAACATTAATTTGAGCACCAGCCAGGGCAAGGGCTGTATATCCCCCAAAAGAATGCCCTATCACACCCACGCTATTGAGGTCAAACTGACGGGCCAGCGCTCCTCTCGTTTGGGTTTCCAGGTAGTCTAACAAATAGGAAATATCCTGGGGGCGATCTACAAATTCGTTGGGGGCCATTGCAGCTGAGGCATTGCCCGCCAGTAAATTTTCCACCTGCTGAAAGTTGCTACCAGGATGCTCAATGGCTGCCACAGCAATGCCATAGCTCGCCAGATGCTGGGCCACATCCACAAAGTTAGTGCGGCTGGCGGCAAACCCATGGGAAATAACCACCAGAGGAACGGGGGTATTGCTCTGGGGAATATATAGATCCACGGGCAATTGGCGATCGCGTTGTAAGTCTCGCAATTCTAACGTCTGAGTTCGCCAGGAGACTGGCCCCGCCTGGGTTAGATCAGGGCGTTGGGCATAGTCGATGGGCTCGGTAGCGGAGATTTCGGTATTTGTTTGGGTGTGGAGCATTGCGATCGCAGTCTCAGTTTGGTCCAGCAGATCTACCACTGTGTTAACCACATCCAAAATCTCAACCGAGTTAATCCGCAGCGTGGGTGTAGGAAACCGGCGTATCAGATTGAGCAGAGTCAGCCCTCCCTCATCATCAGCGGCCAAAATCAGGGCACCCCGCAGTCCCCGCGCCCCATTTTGTCGCGACGCTGTTTGAATGACGTTCCCCAATCGATCTAACCAGAGTTCTCCTAAGGGATCGTAAAGTACCTGGGATAGGGTGACCGCACTCACATCCAGTGGTGTCGTCAAAATCTCTCGCAGATCGCGACGTTCTTCTTCATTGAGAAACTTAAGATAAAACTCTAACTCCTCGCTAACTTGGTTGTCAGTGGCATAGCCTTCCAATGAGGCCACTGATACTGATAGCTCTAACAATCCATAGGATAGGGTGACATCTTCCGCAGCCAGGGTAGGAGCAATGAACACCAGCGGTGCAGCACCGCCTAGAAACAGGGCTAAGTTCCGAAACCAGTGAAGGGCTTTCATAGTTGCTAATAGAGCCTTTAAAAAATAAGCAATTAAATCAGAGAACCGTCAGGATAATAGACGGATAGAATGGACCTGAGTTCGGCACCAAAATCAAGGTTGAGATAATAGTATTGTATGAGTTTTGTCGGAACCCTTAGCCTGGGCAAAGAATTGCCAGACATACACGTCCCTAGCGTAGATACCAGCTCCAATTATTAGGGTAAACCAGCAATAAATATACACACTTGTCTAAGGTAAGACATCTTTGTCTCATTAGGCTATACTAGTAGCCGATGGTAAAAATTTGGCGCTATTGCATCCACCCATCCATCCATCGACTCATTCCCATGTGATGGTGGGCAAACTTACGCCATAAAGTACTAGTCTAATGAGTGGTCAATCGTCTCGAAACGCATCTAACAAGCAGGCTATTTTACACGCAGCTGTTGCTGTATTAGCGAAAAATCCAGGGGTTTCTCTCAGTGATGTTGCAGGCAAGTGCGGTGTTGGGCGAGCGACGTTATACCGCCACTTTTCGTCCCGTGAGGCCCTGATCCGTGAGATCGCCTTCGAAGCGATTGAGGCCATTGATCAAATCACAGCTCACATTAGGAATCAAAACCTATCGGCTGCCGATGCCCTACTGGCGTTTCTAGAGGCAGTGGTGCCTCTAGGTGATCGGTTTCACTTTTTGGTAGCAGAATCATCAACCTATACCGACCCAGATATTAATGCGGCCTACGCCCGACAAATGCAAGAACTAAATGACTTTGTAAATGTCCTCAAACAAGATGGGGTGATTGCCCTCGATGTCCCCAATGCATGGGTTGCCACCACCATTGATGCCCTGATCTGGGCAGCATGGTCAGCCATACAAAGTGGTGATATTGCCCGCAATGATGCCGCCAAGTTAACCTATCGAACCCTGATCCAAGGTTTAAAGCATTAGGCATCGTTAAAAACATTCCCGGTCATTATTGACAGTGCCCGTCAATACGATCAGGGCGCAGCATCTGAGGAGGTCAGGTAACCAACGGATAAAACGCGATTGTGTTCATTACACTCGGCAACCCCAAGCCCCTGTCCGGTGATCCTAAACGTTGTTAGAAAATTTATTTTATATGGACATGCTTTGAAGAACTGCTTGACGCTATTAAATTGAGATAATACATGGAAGGTCCATCGTTTGGGACTATGTCTAAACATGCCTGAAACCTTGATATCGCCTCTTCACCAGACATATTTCGATAGACTTCTAATGCCGTCTGAAAACAATCTCGCAACAGAATTAACTTATGATCTGTGCTACCAGCAATACCTAGCAGTTCATAAATAGACTCAGGTTCTCCAGCGAAGGCAATCCGATCAATTTCCCTAACCTCGATGGTATTACCCGCTAGTTCTCTGGTTTTAGCCGTCATCAAAATGCGAGTCCCGTATACCTTATTTAAGGTTTCTAGTTTCTCCGCCAGTTGGGTCACTGGCCCAATAACCGTGTAAGACTTAGATTGTTCAGAGCCAATATTCCCAGCTAAGGCCTCCCCCGATGCCAAACCAATGCGAATATTAATCTCTGGCAGACCTTTTCGAATACCCAGTAAGTCTGGCAAACTACGCCGTAGCTTAGTAAGCTGGTCAAACTGCTCTAGGGCCGCGTAACAAGCCAGCTTGGCATGATCTGCTGGATCTACAAAGGGGGGAGCCCAAAACGCACTGACCGCATCACCAACAAACTGATTAATCACTCCATGGTGCTCCTTAATGGGAGCAGAAGCAAGGGTGAAATATCGATTGATCAGGGTGACTAACCCCGTTGGTGTGAGTAGTTCGCTAATGCGGCTAAAGTTGGCCATGTCCGAAAAGAACAGCGTCATCATCTGCCGTTGACTCCCTTCAGTTGGGTTGGGTTGTCCCAGCAGCGTTTCTACAATGCGTGGGTCCACATATTGACCAAAGGTGGCTTTGAGCTGTTCTTTTTCACGAATCTTGCTGACCATGTGGTTAAAAGATTCTGTCAGCTGACCAATCTCATCACTGGAGTAGACAGGGACTTCCACATTCAGGTTACCTTGTTCAATTTTCTCGGTATTGTTCACTAAACGTCGCACGGGGCGTACTAGTCCAGCGGTAACCCAAGCAGAAAATAGGAGACCAATACCGCTGGCAAGACCGGTTAACCAAAAGCTCAGGTTTAGTGTGCGTTGTTCGGTGGCCTGGGCATGTTTTGCAGATTGTTCAATAAAAGCAGTGAGCTCAAATAAAATATCCTGAATTCGACGATCAAAATCGTCTTTAAAATCGGTAATTTGATCAATTAGTAGGGTGGCAGCCTCTTGATCACTCGCTTTTAGGCGGTCAATAATGTCCAAGCTATAGTGGTGGAGGTTTTGGTGCTCGGATGCAAGCACTTCTAACAGTGGGCGAATGCGAGCAATTTCAAGGATATCCTCAGGAGTGTGGGCCGCTTGAGCGGCCTTGTCAGCAAGGGCGATGGCGATAGCAATATCTTGTTTAACCCGTTCCCCCCGTTCCTTAAAGGCCTCTTCTTCGGCGTTGACTTTAGCGCTGCCGATACCGTCGATTTTGTTGTTGCTAATGGTGTAATACCGAACCATGCGTTCAAAGTGAATCTCCTCTTCAAGCACATGGACGTTAATATTGGCGATATCTTCTGTCAGGGGAGCTAGGTAGTAGGCAATGTCAATCAGTTCATAGTTAACCTGGCGAATGCGGACATGGTTGAGATAGGCCACCCCTAACAGTAGACCTAGCATGCTGCTGGCAATACCAAAAATCTTAGTGCCAATGGAGAGAGAAAAACGGGACTGCATGGTAAGTGTGGTGGAGAGGGACTCTGGGGTTGAGGAAGAACGGAGTTTTTAAGGAGATTATTGCTGTTGCTGATTTATGGAAGGATCAGCAATGGCAGATTATTTATTTCTGGGTTAGCTGCCATACTCCGTCCCAGCTGGTGTCAGGTGGATTCGCCTCTAGTTGGTCAACCCGATCTAGATAGAGTAGGGCGGGACGGTCGCCAGGTTTTTGGGCCAAACATTGATTAAAGTGCTGGCGGGCCTGGTTCCATGCCTGTTGTCGATAGGCTGCAAGACCCTGGGCAAAAGCTGCGATCGCAGCCCCATCTGTAGTCGTTAGAGTATTTCTATGACCCAGTAATTCATAAATGTGGATAGGATCTTCTTTGCCCACCACTCGAATCAGGTCTAGCTCTCGGGTGGCCATGACATCTGACACCTGTTGCTGGGTGGCCTCATTGATCACAATGGTCACTCCGTACTGTTGGCTCACACCCTTGAGACGGGATGCGGTATTTACGGTATCTCCCATAACGGTGTACGCCTTAGCCGCCTCTGAGCCCATATTGCCCACGACTAAGGGACCGGTGGAGAGACCAATGTGGAGATTTCCGGTGTGCGTAATGTCTAGCTGGGACAGTTTGGGATATAGCTGGGTAAGCTGGTCAATGCTGGCTAGGGCCGCCTCACAGGCCAGGCGAGCGTGACTGGCCCCATCGGTGAAGGGAGGTCCCCAAAACCCCATAATCAGGGTGCCAATAAATTTGTCGATTACCCCATCATGGTTACTGATGGGGGCCGACATCAGGCTCAGGTAGTCGTTTATGATCCGCTCTTGGTTTGTCGGTGTTAGCGGGGCCAAACAGGTTTCTATACCTTGCACCTGGGCAAAAAAGACGGTCATCACCTGGCGTTCACCATCGGTGGCAGCGGTGTCACTGCTCTGAACAAGGGATTTTACAATGCGCGGATCGACATACTTGCCAAAGGTCTCTTCTAGACGCGCCTTGAGTCTTAGCTCATCCACCATAGTATTAAAGGTACGGGCCAGGGTGCCCACCTCATCGCGGCTGGAGGTGTCTAAGTGAATGTCCAGGTCACCGGCTTGCACAGCGGTAGTACCCACTTTAAGGGAACGCACAGGCCGCACTAACCCTAGGGTGACCAGGGTGGCATAGACCAAACCCACCAAGGTGGCCAAACTTGCCACTGATGCACTGAGGGTTTGCACTACCTGCTGGTGATGTTGTCCCGCTTGGGCCGCTTCGACAGTAAAGGCTTCTAGCTCCAAAAAAATATCGTTAATTGCCTGGTTAAAGTTGGTCTCTTGGGCAATCAGCTTTTCTTCCAGCTGATGGGCAGACTCTAGATCTCCGGCGGCTAACAGCTCCAAAAGCTCACTAGCATGGGTTTGAAACGCTTGATGCTCGGTTTCAATGGCCCTTAACCTGGGGGCAATATGCTGCCATTCGGCCTTGGCTTGGGGAAGAGTCGTCTCATCAATGGCGGTTTGCACCAGTGCGATCGCAGCTTCAATTTCCCCATCGACCTGCTGTCCTCGCTCTGCAAATCCCATTAGCTCTGACTGCAAGCGCTCCTCATGTAGGGGCTCAATTTCATACAGCGTTTGCACCCGCTCAAAGTGCAGCTCCTGTTCCAGCACATGCACATCAATTTGTGCCACCCGATCAGTAATGGGAAGGGCATAATCCGCCAGATTAATAATCTCTTCGTTTACCTGTCTCAGGCGTCGAGTGGAGACCGCCACCACTATTACCATCAGTCCAAGTAAGCTGGCAGTCAGGCCAAATATTTTAAGACCGATGGGGAGGCCCCGCCGATGCGTAGATGGGCTGATGGGCTCAAGGGCGGTCATGGGACAATAAAATAGAGGTTGCTAGTTTAAATTTCCCCACTGACTTTAGAAGAATCAGCTTAATTTGTTAAAAATTTGACCTACAACCATCGACTACATGCCCTAGCCCATAGCCTGCCAAATTTAGTTAGCGAGTAGAGCTTTTAAAATATATTCACATCCCTGATTTCAATCCGTTAGGCAGCAATTCTGCTGCAGTCTCTTGTTCAAACTCCTTAGCTATGTCAGCCAATAATTACCATAGAATCACGTTCACGCGGCTGAGTAAGATTCCTCCGAACGCAATCATTGACTTGATGAACGATCCCGCAGTCCGGCGGCACCTGCCACTGGCCCAGGATGAGTTTGGATATGTTGAGTGCGATCGCTTTGTCGCCATCAAAGAACGAATGTGGGAGGAGAGAGGCTTTGGACCTTGGGCCTTTGTGCTGGATGACGAGTTCATCGGCTGGGGTGGCCTGCAGCCGGAGGGTGATGATGTAGACTTGGGTCTCGTCCTCAATCAAAAGTACTGGGGAGCAGGATCTGCTCTCTACCGGAGGATTCTGAAACATGCATTCGAAGAGCTCTGCGTTGACTCTATTACTGCTTTGCTGCCCCCCAGTAGGAAACGGGTCGCAGCGCTGCGGCGGCTTGGTTTCCACAAAGATGGCGAGATTGTGATCCAAGACCAGCGTTTTATCCGCTACCGGCTTATCCGAAGCGAAGTTACCCAGAGTGTAATACGTTGATGATGTTTATTGGGCAGATGAATCGAGAAGATGTTGAAGAATATGGAGATGGCATGTTTTACGCTTTTCTATGTAAGGCATGTGGTATTGCCTGTACTTGGTATCAACAGACCTAATTAGTGGATTATATGGCCGACTCGTCGAGCAATACATACAAGCAACAAGTCCTGAATGACTTTAATAATCGCATAAACTATGAGAACGAATTTCATAGGCAGGCTGCTGCACGATTGGTAGAGCTTTCAACATTACGGCCAGGTCAGTATGTTTTAGATGTTGCCACTGGAACTGGCTTGGCGGCAATTGCCGCAGCTCAGATAGTTGGCTCCACAGGATATGTTCTGGGAACTGACTTTTCTATTGGCATGTTACGCCAAGCGAAACAAAAGCTTGAGACTTTAGGACTGAAAAATATTGAGTTTGCACAAGTAGATGCGGATGAACAAACATTGCCAGAGAAGCGGTACGACGCTATCTTGTGCTCATCTGCAATTGTTTACTTGACGGATATTCCAACTGTACTTCATCGATGGTATCGAGCGCTGCAACCACAAGGAATAGTCGCTTTTTCTTGCCTGGCAGAATCTTCTCCTAGTGCATCTGTCTTATTCAGACAGGTAGTTCGCTCATATGGCATCAATATTCCCAATCCGAATGAATTGCTTGGGTCCCATGAACGATGTCGTGACCTGCTTGAAATGGTCGGCTTTAGGGATATTTCGCTCATAACTGAGCAGTTTGGCCGTTACCTTCAAGATATAGAATCTGTTTGGACTGGTAATGCCAGAAGTGCATTTGGGCTTCAGGATGTGGAATGGTCTAACAAAAAGTTGGAACAGTGCAGGCAAGAGTATTTCGCAGAAATAGAGAAAGTTTCAGATAAAAAAGGGTATTGGAATGATGTCACAATGTTTTTTGTAACAGCTCGAAAACCGAATGAAGTAGTGACATAATAAGTCAACCTATTCCTTTTTGGATATAGTGGTTTTGACGTCTCCGAACTCACTGGGCTGGTGGCTATAAAGGGATGTTCCCGCTTAAGCCACATGACTCGGGCTTGCCTTGAGATCCCTTGATCGTCATAGCGCCTCTAGTCCCTCAGTCCAGACCTTTCGATAGGGCTAGGTACCGGTAGTGTGACACGTCGGTAGATAAACACTCGCCAGTTGCCATGGGGTATTGCCATACCGTCTCTCCCCCTTAGTAAACCACTGAACCATAGACTGAATCTACATTCTAGTCTAGCAATCACCCTAACGATTTTTTAAGTGGTATGGCCCATTCTTTAAAGGGTATTCCTTTGTTCATGCCCGAGCTTAAGAATATAAGGAGCACCGCTTTACCATGGTTAATGGAGCTCTGTTTTCTTCCTTTTTCTTCCTTATCCTCTCTCCTTTGCAAGCATACTCACATTCCTAACAAAAAAGAGTGGCATTCAGGTAAGTTTGTTGAATAGCCTTGTTCACGCTACCGATGTCTCCAACTCGGCATTGTAAAGATTTGAATTTAGATTGAAAATCAATCGAGAATATAGCGTTCCTATTTGATTGGTGAGAATGTTCCATACATATGCATTTTGGGAAAGTCAAAGAGTTCCAGGGCACAAAACTGCTCA
>NZ_QXHD01000004.1:1826415-1890042 GCF_011009555.1 Adonisia turfae CCMR0081
CTAAAATGACCGCCATAGTCCTGACGATTTTTTAGCAAGCTACGGTACGTAGTCCCTGCCACATAGTCTTGTACCAGGAATAGCTGGCCGCCTTCCCGCATCAACTCGCGAAATTTGGGAATCTGGGAATGCTCCAACTGATAAAGTACCTTGGCTTCCCGCTCAAATAGTTCCTGCGCCTTGGCTAATAAGCCCGGATCGTCAATTTGGGGCACAAATTCTTTCAACACGCAAAGCTCTTTAAACCGATGTAGGTCCTCAGATAAATAGGTACGACCAAACCCCCCTTCTCCCAGTTCTCGCAGTACGTTATAGCGTGCGCCCAACGGGGTGCCAGGTTCCCAGGGTGTGCTCATTGATCGGCTCCTTCACAGGTGAGTGTGCGCCCCACTAAAAGTTGATCGGGGGAAGTATCCCCCTACCAGTATCGGGACTAATTGGTCAGTGTAGTGGGTTTTCCCACGGATGCAACCACCGTCTTTAATTTTTTTTATGGCCATTGGTAAAGACATTCCATGGAACGTCTCTACCAGTGGCCTCCCCCTATTCGTTCATATTTTTGTAGGTGGCCACGGCGGATGGCGAAATCCGATTGAGATAACGGAAAATCCAATACTTAAACACCGTGTCTAAAATCACCGGGAACGTGGCAATGAATAGAAAAATAAAGTCGCGGTTGGCCGGAAACCCCAGGTGGCGCGATAGACCTTCCAATAACACCTCCCAGCCATGGGGAGAGTGGAATCCCACAAAAATATCCGTGAACAGGATGATGATGAATGCCTTGGCACTATCGCTCAAGCCGTAAACAATTTCATCGATAAAGGCCTTGAGGGTGGCAACCTGACGTTTGCAGGTACTCAACAATAGTGAAAACGCGAACACCGCAAAAATATCGGCAAAAACATTTTTGACTGAATCGGCACTACGTTCACGATACTCTTCTTCAATATCTAAGGCTTTGGCTAATACTCGCTCTTCTAATTGAATTTCATTCAGGGCAGCCACTTTGCCCAAAATCACCTCAAACCGCAGTCGCTCTTCAAACTGCTGTAGTTCATGTAGGGCTTCTTCTTCCATCTCATCGTTGAGAAATACCTCAGCTGCTGTGGTTTCGCGCACATAGTCCACCACAGGGCCAACAATGAAGTGCTTGGTCAACTGCTGGGTAAGCAGGGGCACAATCACCAGGAGCAATATAAAGCGTAAGGCTATTTTCGTCTTATTCTGAGATTTGCGAAAACCGCGCATCACGTCAGCTTCAGCCTTAGGATCGAGATCTTGTTTAACCCGATCGACCGTACGCAAGATGGAGCGTGGTAACACGCTACTGCGAGCGGCTAGTCCGGCTCGGCTCTTCTCAGTTTTGCCTGCGACATTATTTGAATTTTGCTGAGTTGTCTTGGTGTCATTGACCTTGCTCAAGGTGAGCGAAGCAGACAGGTCGTTGTAGCGCCCCAAAATCTCATCAATAAACCGTAATTTCTTGAAGATGATGGCAGATTGATCAATTAGATCGAGGGTATATTCATCCTGCTGATCGTCGTAGGACTGCACTTCCATCTGCCGCCCTTGAGAAAGGCTGGATCGAGTAGCTTCAAATTCCTCCATTCGCTGCCGAATTAGGGCAATGTTACGCTCAACTTCTCCTTCGATGTAGCGATAGGCACTGTCCCCGTACTCACTATTGTCTTGAGTGATGGGTTTACCGTCGAAGTAGTCGTCTTCTATCTTTTTGATAGCTAAAGCAGCTCCGTAGGCCTGATCAAGTGATTGGTCAGGAGACTTAAAAAGCCACTGCCCTGCGTTGCGAAAAAATGCGCGAAGCTGCATGGAGATACTGGGGTGCGCTGGAATGCCAGAACTATAGTATCAAGTCCAGGGAAGTGGGGAATGGGGAGTCTTGGGTAGGGTTGCGATCGCACTCAACTCTCTTGTCCATCAGCATCAGGGGAGAAAATGTGCCAGGACTGATCCAGCCGGGCCGCTTGGCCTAAAGGGGCTAGACTTCGCACTATCGGACCATCGGTTACCTGACGCAGTAACGCCACAGCCGGTTGTTGACTCGTAGCCATGGCATCGTAGGCAGTAATACTGCGCAGATTCAACAGGGTAATCAACAATAGCGCAACCAGAGCGAGCACGCTGAAAACACGGTGGGAGCGGACGGTAAACGACTGATATTTAAAGGGCTTGGTAAAGTTACCAGCAAAGCGACGATTACTGGCAATGGTTTCATAGAGGCGAGTACCCACGGCCATCAGCGGAGGCACTCGTAGTACATGGGCTAGGGGACGAAACACAGGTGAGAGACTAACCACATAGGCAATGCCATGCCATTTGTAATGATGCTGTCCCTGCCAATCGACAATCACCCAGGAGTTGTGGGTTTCCATCGCGGTCTGGATCACCGGATCACTCTGGGTAATTTGCAATGGGACTCGACGCGGCAAAATTAAAAACGTCCTAATCAGATGCACAACCTTTTTGCAAAAGCCACACTCCGCATCGTAATAAATTTTGAGTCCTAGGTGTTTGGGGGTAAATGTGCGCTCAGCTAAGTTATCCCACACCGATGAGGGCACAAAGGCTAACCAGGTAATACAGCTGATCATAGGCAGTAAGCCCAGGTTTAAGGTAAGTGCCCCGCCAATGTGGAAAAGCAGCAAGAGCACAACGGCCAACAGGCGACAAACATCAGTTTTGATTGGGCTCCAGAGTAGCAGGGGGCCTACCCATGCCAACACCATGGCCATCATACCCACCCCGGTACCACCGCTCAGGGGTTGAGACAGGGCAGACGCTATATAGATATAGCTTTGTTGAGCCATCAACCCCACGGTGGCCATGGTCACAATACGTTTCGGCTGGGGAGTTTTGGCCATGTTTAATGCCTGGTCCACTGAGTAGCTGCTGCCCGACGGTAAAAACATGGCCCAGAAAACCATGGCTCGCAGCACATCGTCAGCTGACGATACGATCAGAGGGTTGCGGTTATGCAATGAGATCAACATGAGCCAGGCCACGATGGTAGCCCAGCGAGTACGATAGCCGATCAGCATAAGTAGGGCACTAAAGGTTGCGATCGCAAAACACCCCCACTGCCACACCACTGAGCCACTTAACGCATGAATCGACCAGTACCCTGGCAGCCAAAGTGCTCCCAGGGCACTAAGAGGCAATGTCCCCTGGTCAGTATAATCAGCCACTACATTGCCCAAGCGGAACCACACATCGAAGAGAATCACCAACGCCAGCCCCAAACGCAGCAGCGCTAAGGAACGTAAATCGAGACCATAACGATGTTCAAGGGGTTTAAGCCAGCGAGAAATCATGGCAGAAAACAGGTAACAAAGGAGCACGTAGGGTGGGCAGTGCCCACCTCACAAAAAAATCAACGCAAAGGTAATTTAGCAACCATTCACCCAGAAACACTTAGGCCAGTTCAGTAACCCCCATCATCCAAACCAATTCTACGATTTCTTAAACGGCCAAAGTCCAGCGACAATCTGTTGTAGGGCACGACGGGCCACCTTCAATCGATGCCGATTGGTGGGTAGACGATGAATATACACAGCTCGGCGAATAATGCCACCTAGTTTTCCACCCAAACTAAGGCCAAAGCTCCATACCCCAGCGGTTCCCTTGCCAAGGGCCAACATGTCACCCAGGTGCAAATAGCGAAAAGATTTGGGCTGTCGCTGTCGCGTCATATAGGCCAAATTGCTAGCCACAGCAGCGGCAGCTTGATAGGCAGCCTGGGCGGTGTTGGGAATCGGCTTTGGTTGAGCCGCCACATCTCCAACCACAAAAACATTGAAATAGTCTTCTAGCTGTAGCGTAGAACGCACCCACACCTGTCCCTGATCATTAGTACGCACGGGGGTACCTAGCCATTCAACCGGCTCAGTTCCCGTAGCCCAAAGGGTGAGATGGCTGGGCATATCACCCTCGTCTAACCCCACTGTAGTAGGCCCTACCTGATTGATCTGGGTTTGTAACAGCACGTCTACATTACGCTGCAACAGGGCATCCATGGCCTGACGCTGCAGTCCTTTAGGAAAGGGCTTAAGAATTTGATGACCACGATCCACCAACCGCACCTGCCCTTTTTGACCAAGACGATCAGCGACCTTTGTCGCCAATTCAACACCACTCGCTCCAGCCCCAATAACGGTGACAGCAACCGGGTGTGCAGCCTGGACCAGCTGATCTAACCGAGCCTTAACAGTCACCACATCATCAAGGCTGCGAAACGTAATGGCATGCTCACGAATACCAGGAATTGGCAATGGTCGCGTTTTAGCACCGGTAGAGACCACTAGATAGTCATAGGGGAGACTGTCACCCTGACGCAGCATGACTCGCTGCTGTTCTAGATCAATATGGTCAGCCCAATCCTGCTGCCATTGGACATTGGTCCCCATTAACAAGCTCTGGTAAGCAGGCGCGACCTCCCAAAGCAACAACTCCTCAGTCAAAACTTCGTATAGCAGTGGTGTAAAAAGAAATCGTTCGCGAGGCTCGATCAGGGTAATGGCACTGTCCCTAAGATGACGATATTTCTGCAGATATAACGCCGTATACAAACCGCCGAATCCACCACCAACAATCACAATACGTGGGCAATAGTTAGTGGAACGACCGGAATAAGACGTTTGCGCAGGAGATAGGGCCATATGGACTATTTATTTAATAGCAATAACCGGTAGTAATACTTCCAGATTTACATAAAGCGATTGACTATAATTCTGACCATGGGTGCTCTAACGTTTAGTTGTTTAGAAGCCAACATAGTCACCAACGCAGCATCCCCCACAGTCGCTGCAGTCTTGGGCTACAAATCCTTGCGGTCAACAAGATTGACTCGGCAACCCTCAGGATTAAGATAATGAAAGCCCTATGGTTAATTCTGGCAGCTTCCCAAGACTATGACAAAGGCAATCCAAGACAATCTTGAGCATAGAACTTGGAGGCAAGCTCCAGCTGATTGCTACCAAACCATAGACCACAGCACAATGGATCTATGGCGCATTCCCCTGGATCGACCAGCACAAGTGGATTTACTGTCAAAAGATGAGCTCAACCGCATGAATCGCTATCGTTTTGCCGCCGATCAGCGTAAATTTGCAGTTGCCCGCAGTAGTCTACGTCAGATTTTGGCCGGTTACTGTCAAACCAGTCCTGCTGACCTTATTTTTAACTATGGGACCCATGGCAAGCCATCCCTGCACAAGCATTGTGACTGGCAATTTAATCTCTCTCACTCAGGTGAATATGCCCTGTGTGGTGTTGCCCAACACGTTGTTGGCGTAGATATTGAGCAATTGCGCTCTATGGATAGATTAGACGGCCTGATCAAGCGTTGCCTGGCACCATCAGAACAACAGTCCCTTGCCAGCATTTCACCCACACAGCACAGCAGCGCTTTTCTAAAATATTGGACATGCAAAGAGGCCTACCTCAAAGCCACAGGCCAGGGTATCAGCGAATCCCTAGCTGGCATTGAAGTTGACCTGTCACCAACACCGCAATTAAAGGTAACAGGTCAACCATGGCAGCTACAGATATTTACTCCCTGCGACGGATATACAGCAGCTGTGGTTGTCGCACCAGAAATCACTCAAATACGGCTTTGGGCCTAAGGAGAGGACTATAAACTAGCAACCCGATGGCCGAAATGTAGCGGCTATTGCATCCCCTCATCCACATCCCTAGTGGATAGATTTACGCCACACAGCACTAAACCAAGGCAGGCGGTTCAACTGATTTGGCAATCACTCCATCCAGGCGCACATTGGACCAGTTAACACCCCGCACAATCGCACCAGTCAAATCAGCACCACTCAAGTTGGCATAGGATAAATCAGCACCACTCAAATCAGCAAAACAGAGCTTAGCGCCCTGTAGGTTTGCCCCCTGCAAGTTTGCCTGCCTAAAATCACTCAAACGTAAGTCCGCTCGCTGTAGTGATGCATCGGATAAATCGGCAAATGTGAAACAACTGCGCAATACTAAGGCTCGACACAAGTCGGCTCGCTTCAAATTGACCCAGCTTAGATGGGCTCGCCAAATCATCGCACCCACCAATTGAGTTGCTTCCAGATTCGCCTGGTTCAAGTTAGCCCATGTTAAGTCCGCATAATTCAGACATGAGCCATTCAGCGTCGCTTCAGGCAGCTGGGCCTCACGCAAATCTGCTCGATCAAACTGACGCTGACCAATGTTATATCGTCTAATTAACTGAGATGCTTCCAAAGGTGGTTCCTCAACCGCTAGTGCAGAGTCGGATAGGGTTACATCGCCCAAAACAGCAACTTGTCAGTACAGCACCGAAAGTGTGCAGGCTTTTGTAAACTTATATTAATGTAAACTAATGTAACAATTTACGAGACACGACGCAACCTCAGTTTTTGTGGCTAATGCCCTTTGCATCATGAAACATTGAAATACAGGCGGGGTAGCCTAATGCTTCAGTTTCCTTCAATTATGTTGAACTCCGGTTCACGTAACTTCATCCCATAAACCTTATGGTCGATGGGGTTGCTTCGTAGCAATCCGTGGTAACAATATCGAAAATAACAGAGGTCAATTAGGCGATTAATGGCAAAGCAGTGGTTATGGAGCTCACTTTTAGGTTTGTCGATGCTTTTGCCTGGGACAGTGGCCCTGGCGCAAATTGAAACGACGCCGGAGCCAGAAGACGCTTATACCCAAGCAATGAACCTGGGCTATACCTATGCAAATCAATTTGATTATCAGACAGCACTCATTAACTTTCGTCGGGCTTTAGAGGAACGGCCAGATGATGTTTATGCCCTGAATGCGATCGCAAACATGGAGTATTACATCAAGCGTAATCGCCTTGACGCTATTCAAGCAGAGGTCGATACCCTTCAAGCCCGGCTAAACCTGGCAGCTCAAACCAAAGATTGGGTCTGCGTTACCGCCACTGTCGATGAGCTTATCCCCTATGCTGAGGGCCTAGAACGAGAGCGTCTAACCGGCTATCGCAGCCAGCTCACAGGCGTTCTCGACTCTCGCACAGATGTAGAATTTTGGTCTACAGTGTGCAGTCCCGATCAGCCATTGCAATAAAAACTGGTATTACAGGTCCGCTAGCTGACCGTCACGAGATAAGGTTTTACCCGTCAGAGCCGCTTCTAGAAACTGTTTTGGAGGGTCAATATAATTTCCGTCGAGTTTGACTCGAAAATCATAGTGTTCGCCTGACCCCAGACCGCTATTGCCAGTCAGGGCAATCACTTCGCCGCTAGTAAATTGTCCCGAACGGCACTCATTTTCTAGCAAATGCAGGGACTGAAACACTAGTTTCGGGTAGGATTCTGTAGTTTGATTGGCAACCCAGCCACCGCCATCCACATCCCACCAGCATTCCACCGTAACCTGGTCTCCCGTCACCCCCACCGCATACACTGGGGTACCTGACGGGGTCGCCACATCCACACCATTATGGGGCACATTAATGGCACCTGTTACCGGATGCACAGGCCGGATGCGCATATGGTCAGTGACGTCATAACCTGCGATCGTATCGCCCGTCTTCAGGGTCAACGCACTCTGAAAATCAACTATGGCTCTCTTAGGCCCTGACAGCCGCAGGTCTAACACATAGAGAATGGGCAACAAAATAAGTGACGCGCAGGTTGCCGTCAGGGCTAGCTTTGGCAATCTGCCAAGGGAAAATCGAAGCTGTTTGGTTTGAGACGCTCCTTGATTAGTAGGATAGGGCTTTACCTGGGTATTAACTGAATCTGACGACCATGCTGTGACTGTCCGAGCCTGGGCTGTGGGAATATCCGTTGCAAACGTTCCCCACGGCTCATCACTGACTGGAGAGCTCCCTTGATCAATAGGCGGTCCCACTTCATCGGCAGTGACAATAACCAGCTCACCATTGCCTAGTTTTTCCAGTAGCTCTGAAATACTGCCACAACCCACCGCTTGCGCCGCCGCTTTTGAACCGTGCCAGGCCTGCGCAGATACTGTAACGGTACAGCGACGTTTAGCAGGGGCAGCTGGCGACTGAGGAACGTTATTCACAGATAAACACAGCCTCGCGGACATTTTCTGCCCCTTATCCTACTGGAATCTCACCGGAAGGCAAGGCAAAACTGACAGGTTGGTCAGTCCCACACGTGACCGACACAACAACAGCCCCACAGAGTATAAAATAGGGCCGTCCTGCATCAGCCCCCACCGTGAAGTCCACCACAGATATCCATGCACTGATTCGTGAGATACCCGATTTTCCCAAACCTGGCATCCTTTTCCGAGATATTACAACTCTGCTACAAAATGCTGACGGCCTGAGAGCCACTATTGATCTGATGGCAGAACAAGCCGTCAACCATCAGCCAGACTGCATCGTCGGCATTGAATCCAGAGGCTTTATCTTTGGCATGCCCCTTGCCTACCAACTCGGTCTGAGTTTTATCCCCGTCCGCAAACCCGGCAAGCTCCCCGCCGCTGTCCACCAAGTCTCCTACGCCTTAGAATATGGGCAAGATAGCCTCGAAGTACACCAGGATGCTCTAGATACCGGTCACCGCCCCCTGATCGTAGATGACTTACTGGCCACTGGCGGCACAGCAGCAGCCACAGCAAAGTTGATTGAGCAGACTGGCGCAACCATTGCAGGCTTTAGTTTTGTAATTGAGCTAAGCGAATTGAATGGTCGCCAAAAACTCCCTGACGGAATTCCCATAACCACGCTACTGTCATACTGAGATCACGCCTGTAGGGGCGCAGCATGCTGCGCCCCTACAACGAAATTCTGCACCCAACTTTAATTTCGTTGCCCATGACTGCAGAGCCCACTTCTACCCAATCTCGTTCACCATTGCAAACACTGCAGATGGTGCTCACCAGTGAGACGACGCTCTATGTGCTCAAGCGCATTTTGCAGGCATTATTGACGCTTCTACTGGCCTCAGCCTTTAGCTTTTTTATCATTCAGCTAGCACCTGGGGACTTTTTAGATGCTCAGCGACAAAATCCACAGATCTCTCCTGAAACTATCCAGCAGTTTGAAGAACAGTTTGGACTCAATAAACCCATTTGGCAGCAATACTTTCAGTGGATTTACCAGGTGGTCACCAAGCTCAATTTTGGTGTGAGTTTTGCCTATCAACGCCCAGCGGTAGAAATCTTGGCAGAGCGTATCCCCAATACGTTGCTGCTATCCATTGCATCCATTATCGTTACCTGGGCCATTGCAATTCCTCTGGGCATCATTGGGGCCGTTAATCACAACAAATTTACCGACCGTATCCTACGGGTACTCAGCTACATTGGCCAAGGTTTTCCCGCCCTAATTACGGGTCTGCTGTTGCTATTTTTTGCTCAGCTCACCACTCCCCTATTTCCAGTGGGCGGACGCACCAGCATCAACCATGACGACCTCAACTGGATTGGCAAAGTGCTAGATGTGGCTTGGCACATGATCTTGCCGACACTGGCCCTCAGCATTACCAGCTTTGCAGGCCTACAGCGACTGATGCGGGGCCAAATGCTCGACGTATTGCGACAGGACTATATCCGTACTGCCCGCGCAAAAGGTCTCCCAGAAGAGCGAGTCATTTATACCCACGCCCTGCGCAATGCCATCAATCCTTTGATTACTTTGCTAGGGTTTGAATTTGCAAGTTTACTGAGTGGTGCATTTATTACTGAATATTTCTTCGGCTGGCCAGGTCTGGGACGATTAACGTTACAAGCAGTGCAGTCCCAAGACCTGTACTTGATTATGGCCAGTCTAATGATGGGAGCCACCATGCTAATCGTTGGTAACTTGCTGGCTGACCTGGCGCTGTCCTTTGTGGACCCGCGCATTAAACTCTCAAAGATGAATTAGACCATGCAGCCTTTTAGGTCCTACAGTGGTCTACTTGTCGGCTTTATAGTATTTGGCATCGTGATTTGGTTAGCGAACCGGGTCCACGGTGAATTAAACGACCCAGGCTTTGCCCAAACGATATTAATTGCCGTTTCCGGTTGGGCCGGGGGATGGTTAGTAGGGTTCCTGGTCGCTCCAAACACCAGCAATGAACTAAAAAATCTCTCTCAAGCCACCTCTACCATTACGGCCTTCGTTGCCGGGTTCATCATGGCAAAAATAGAACCTTCATTTACCCCGATCTTTGCTGATGGCCAGCTGATGAATGAACCCATCTACGGCATTCGTGTATTAATCTTTATCATCTGCTTTGTGGTAGCGGCTATTAACATGTATGTATTCCGTGAGTTTAACGGACGGTATTGAAACATGTACGCTGTGGTTTCTCCAGAAAAAATTCAACTTCCCCCAGGTACGGTCATGCGAAGGCAGCGTGCATTAAAGCTTACTATCCTCGGTAATGCTGGCTTGGACAATACAACTGCATTTTAGTGTCATTGAATTGTCCAGTTTCCCAACTCATCTCGATAGAGTGTTTCATCAGAAAACTCAAAACACAACGTTTCTGAGTGGAGTAAATCCCCTCCGTGGCGTGGCATTTTAAGATACATGGCTACTTGGTCCTCGTTGACGAACACAAGCACATAGATATCGTCACGCTTTTCTATACCGGTTCGAACTTCTACATCCCAAGGAAATCCAAGGGTAGATTGGGCCATATTATTGGTGGTATATGGCGCAAGCACACACATGCGATTCCAAGTGTTAGGGCCAATGGAAGCCAGGCTCAATTCACGATCATTGGCTTGCAGATCGGCGACAAGACTGCGCTGGGGAAATAGTCCTCCCATGCGGCATCCAACCATAGTGGACAGCAGAAGGATAACTAATAGCAAGTGGCGATAGGTCATCAAGGCATGCCGTCCAGTAACAGTGCACTAATAGGTTATTCAACTTTCACCGGTTCACGCTGTCCGTCCGCTGAAATATCCACAAAGTACCAACCCTTTTTGTGGCATACCTTTTTGCATCAACTGTTTCAAATCTCGTATATAGCTTCAGCAACGTTCGTTCTCTTTCTGATGAAAAAGTTGTCTACCCCCCTCAAGGAATGAACTATGATTTTTGGTTTGACTTCTAAACAAAGGTCTCTAGCCAACCACCCCCACCTAGATCAATTAAGCTTCGCAACAGGAACGTAGGCGATTGAGAACTTTTCTCTTAGCGTAAGGATAAAGCAATTCGTATACTATGTTCACCAAATCTTACTATCTACTACGCTCCACCCACGACGGGCAATATCTCGCTGCGAAACCTCGCAATACTGAAACCTCAAAAGGGTTTTTGATGCTTTTTAACGCTGACTATGAAGCCCTTAGCTATGTTAATCAGCATGCAGCTGAAGTCGCTAATCGCTTTGCCGTCGAACCCATCAGTGGGCCACAGCTTAAGCAAATGATGGAGCGCTGGGGCTATGAGGGTGTAGGAGTCGTTAACGATCCGCTAGTGCCACAGGTAGAGTTTTTAAAACGTAGTTAAGTAAGTTTTGAGTTTTGAGTTTAAGAGAATACATCAAGTTGCCTTAATAATTTTTAGGCAGTCCACCCAAAATAAGAACTTAAAACTTAAAACTCAAAACTTACTCCATTAGCTCCGCTAACTCCATCCACCGCTCTGTTGCCGTATCAATCTCCGTTGTCAGATCTGCCAATCGCTGAGACAGTACCTGCATTTCGTTGTAGTCGCTAGGTGGGTTAGTATACAGCTGGTTTTCTAGGGTTCCTTTTTCTGCTTCTAAAGTTGGAATTTTCTCTTCCAAAGAGGCATACTCACGCTTTTCTTTATAGGAGATTTTCTTGGGCTTTGATGAGGTTTGAGTTTTGGGTTTTGAATTTTGAGTTTTCTGTGGTTTGGCAGCAGCTTCCTGTTTAAGCTTCTTTTTCTGTTCAGCTTTCTCTTTATAGTCTAAATAGACTGAATAGTTTCCAGGATACTGCTTGAGATTACCTAACCCTTCAAACGAAAACACGTTTTCAACAGTACGATCGAGAAAATAACGATCATGAGAAACAACAATCACACAGCCGTTAAAGTCTTCTAGATAGTCTTCTAGGATGCCTAAGGTCTGCACGTCTAAATCATTGGTAGGCTCGTCCAGAATCAGTACATTAGGAGCCTGCATCAACACCCGCAACAAAAACAGACGTCGTCGCTCACCACCAGAAAGCTTATGGATTGGCGCATATTGCTGATCGGGCGGAAAGAGAAATCGTTCCAGCATTTTAGAAGCGGTAATCACCGTACCATCGGCAGTGGTTACCAGCTCAGCCACGTCCTTTAGATAATCGATCACCCGCTGGTCTTCATTAATGTTCACATCGTCGGAATACTGGTCGAAATAGCCGATGTGAATAGTAGAACCAATCTCAACGATGCCAGCATCAGGCTGCTCGCGCCCGGTGATAATATTCATCAACGTGGACTTGCCCACACCGTTGGGGCCAATGATGCCAATGCGATCTTCTGGGGTAAATAAATAAGAAAAGTCTTTGATCAGAATGCGGTCATCGTAGCCTTTGGTGACGTTTTCTAGCTCAATGACTTTTTTACCGATGCGGCGACCGGCAGTGGCAATCTCCACATTGCCCTGGACTTGCTTAAACTCAGCGTTTTGCATATCGCGGATGCGATCAATGCGGGCTTTTTGTTTAGTGCTACGGGCCTTGGCACCGCGCTGTAGCCACTTTAGCTCACGTCGGAGCACTCCAGCGTGCTTTTTCTGGCTGCTGGCAGCTGCATCTTCTTGAGCCGCTTTTTTCTCTAGGTAATAACTATAGTTGCCTGAGTAGGGATACAGCTCACCTCGATCAATTTCTAGAATGCGGTTGGTGACTCGATCCAGGAAATAGCGGTCGTGGGTAATCAGGAATAGGGCACCACGATAACGGCCTAGGTAGTCTTGGAGCCACTCTACCGACAGGGCATCAAGGTGATTGGTAGGCTCATCCATAAGAATGAGGTCGGGTTCGGAGAGGAGGGCGGTTGCGATCGCAATCCTTTTCCGATATCCCCCCGACAGCGTTCCAATCTTGACATTAAAATCCTCAATTCCCAGCTTGGTCAATATCACCTTCGCCTGAGTCTCTAGCTCCCACGCATTCGCCTGATCAATCTGCTGAGATACCCGTGATAGCATCGCCATCAGCTGGTTCGTATCTCCTGTCGCGTCCGCCAACCGAGCAGAAATCAGCTCATACTCCCGCACCAGCGCCATACTGTCACCGCTATCGGCAAACACCTGCTCCAGTACCGTCAGGTCTTCATCCAAGTCTGGCTGCTGGGGCAAATAGACAATTTTGCTGCTGGCATTCTTCCAAATTTCGCCGCTATCGATGGGTTCTATACCCGCGATCATCTTTAGCAGCGTTGACTTACCCGAACCGTTGGTGCCAATCAGCCCCACCCGGTCCCCTTCCTCAATACTAAAGCTGGCATCCCGAAGAATTTCCTTAATGCCAAAGTCCTTATTTATGTCCCGTAAAGCCAGCAGAGTCATTAGTCAACGCAGAACAACCGTAGCTAGTGTAACGTGGGTGGCCGACCTATGATTCTGGACCAGCATCCCATTAATGGTGGCAGCTGGCTCAATGCCGCCATACCTTAACTCAACAATGCCCCACGCATACTGTCATAGTCACGGACCTCAATAGACATTAGACATTGTTATTGCGTTAAAGAAATAGATAATGGTGTCTTTTTTATTTTGATGTTATCCCATCTTTCCAAGACGAAAATCATCCAATAAAGTTGCCAATCAACTGAAGATTTTTCACAAACTTTAAACACCTGGGGTACTTGATGAATAGAGAATTGAAGACTCGTGGACCAGCCCAATTTATGACGGATTTGACTTCAGCATCTACGTATTATGAGCAAAACCTGGATGCGTTATACCTTGAAGGACAACAAATTTTAGGTAATAGCGACTATCTTCCAATCAACACCAATTAGTCTGGAATAATGTTTTAACCCATGGGCTTGCTGTACTTCAAAAGGTTGCTACTTAAATACCAGAGAGCATCACTACCACTAAAGATTAGCGTGCCTTTCATTGTGATGTTTCTAGGTTTCTGGGTAGTCAGCGTTGCTACAGTAGGAAAGTTTTTCTCACATAAGTTAGAACAAGATAAAAAGGAGCAGGCAGAAGAACTTGCTGCTTTGGTTGAGAGAGATATTTATCGAGAAATGGCTTCTCTACGGCAAGGGGCCCGTTTTTTATCCATTGAAGCCTTCATAACTCAGGCAATCATCAATCAAGATATCAATCAACTCCAGCAAACAATACTCCCCCTCGAAGGGATTTTAGAGACCGATATTACTAATATTATCGATCATAATAAAAGACAACTATTTCACGACAAAGATACTAAACTACAGAGTTTCAATCTTAACGACCAAGAGATCAATAACCTACTAATCAAAGGATCAGAGATTACTGATGTTGTCAGTAGCCATAATTTTGGACCTCCTGTTTTAATTGGTACTGCACCCATTAAAAGTGATCAAGGGGTAATCGGCGGCGTTCTACTGGGTACAGCCCTTGATAGTGATTTTCTCAATCAAATTAATTTAACGATTCAAGAACAGATCATTGTTTTATCAGATGATGTAATTGTCGCCTCCACATTTTCATCTGACACTGTCCATTTAGATCAACTAAGTCTCGATAATCTCCAGGATTGTATTACTATCGATCGTCAGAAATTCTTAGCGGAGTCTATTTCTCTGGCTAGCTTCGATGGTGAACAGTTTCAGCTAGTGCTACTGATTTCCCAACAGTCGTTAACTCAGGCAAAAGACGCACTTTGGTTTTTTATCGCCATTGTCACATTAGGTGGGTCATTTATTACCTCTATCCTTGGCTATTGGATTGCAAAAAGAATAGCCAGACCCATTCAAGATATTACTCTGATAGCACAACAAGTAGCCGGAGAAAGTCGCTTTGATTTACGGGCACCTGCCAGTACGCAAGACGATATTAGTATTTTAGCCCTGTCTGTCAATCAGCTGATTGAATGGGTTGGCCATTATACCTATGAACTAGAAGTAGCGGCCCAAACATTGGAAAGCAGAGTACAACAGCGAACAACAAAACTATCCAACACCTTAAAGGAGCTAAAAGCGACCCAAACCCAGCTGATTCAAACTGAAAAAATGTCTAGCCTTGGCCAGATGATCGCTGGCATTGCCCATGAAATCAATAATCCCATTAGTTTTGTTCAAGGTAACATCGAGCCTCTAAAGGAATATTTTGAGGATTTACTAGAGCTGATCAAAACTTACCAAACAGAGTATCCAGAACCGTCCTTAGCAATTCTTCAAAAGTTAGAAGAAATTGATTTTGACTTTTTATTAGAAGATTTGGATAAGCTCTTGGGTTCAATGAATGTGGGAACAGAACGAGTCCATGAAATTGTCCAGTCGTTACGCAATTTCTCCCGTCTGGATGAGGCCACGGTCAAAGATGTTAATATCCACGAGGGCATTGATAGCACATTACTTATCCTCAATCACCGCATCAAACACGAAGTCACCGTTGTAAAGAAATATGGTGAGCTACCCCTGGTGCGCTGTTATCCCGCTCAGCTTAATCAAGTATTTACTAACGTAATTGTCAATGCCTTAGATGCCATGTTTGAGGCTAATTGCGATCGCAAAAAGCTAAAAATCATCACCCGCAGGGTTGATAACAAGCATGTTCAAATTATTATCTGTGACCGAGGTCCCGGCATTCCCCGCGAGATCCGCAGAAAGATTTTCGACCCCTTTTTCACAACAAAACCAGTGGGTAAAGGGACAGGTCTAGGCTTAGGCATTTGTTTTAGGATTATTCAACAGCACCACGGCAAAATCCGAGTACGCTCTAAGGTAGGTAAAGGGACTGAGTTTCTTATCACCTTACCCATCGACGTATTACCCGCTGATCCAGCCATCGCCAAATCCGCCAGAGTCGCAAGTTAATAGGGTAGATCTTCAGACTGCCAATCCGGACTGGACTCCGCCACCAAGGGCAGCTGCCCGACATCTGTACGATACCCCTTATCCCGCTGATCTGGTTCTCGTTTACGTGGGGACTGTTTGCGTCGACGGGCAATATTCTCCTCCGTAGTCTCTTCTGCAATCACTTCATACAAGATCGCTAATTTATTCCCATCTCCCTTACGGAGCACACGACCTAAACGCTGAATATATTCCCGAGTAGAGCCACTGCCTGATAACAAAATTGCAATTCTCGCGTCAGGAACATCCACCCCTTCGTTGAGCACATGGGAAACAACAATGGTCTTATAGTCTCCTGTGCGAAAGCTTTGCAAAACCTCACGCCGCTCTTTTACCGGAGTTTGATGGGTAATGGCAGGGATCAAAAAATCTTGGGAGATTTTATACACTGTGGCATTGTCATTGGTGAAAATGATGGTGCGTTCAGGGTAATGCTGAGCCAACAGATCTTCTAATACCCTCAGTTTGCCAGCGGTGCCCAGGGCAATATTTTTAGCCTCACGATGAGCCAGCATTGCCCGACGCCCCGTTTGCGAACGTGCACTGGCGGTGACAAATCGCTTCCATCCCTCAGGGCTGCCAAGCCAAATCCGAGACTGCTGCAAAAAGTCGTTGCGTCGTTGAATCAGCTCTGCATACCGCCGCCGCTCAATTTCTGACAAAGAGACTTTTAGCTGCACAATTTGATAGGGGGCTAACGCCTGACCAGACAATTCAGCCGCCGTTTTGTGATAGACAACTGGCCCCAGTAGCTGATCGAGATCGCTATGGCGTCCATCAGCCCGATCAGGGGTAGCGGTGAGCCCCAATCGGTAGGGTGCGATCGCATATTCAGCAATCACCCGATTAAAGTCACTGGGCAAATGGTGGCATTCATCGCACACCAATAGGCCATAGCGATTGCCCAAACTCTCTGCATGGATCGCCGCACTATCGTAGGTCGCCACTAAAATATCGGTGCGATCGCGACTGCCCCCACCCAACAAACCAATATCCGCATCGGGAAATGCCGTCTCTAAATGGGCATACCACTGATGCATCAAATCTAATGTGGGCACCGTAATCAAAGCACTGCGGGGAATAGCCTGTAGCGCTAATTGAGCCAGGTAAGTCTTACCCGCCGCTGTCGGCAAAACCACCACCCCTTGCCACCTGTTTTGCTGCCAAGCCTGGAGAGCTTCGCTTTGATGGGGATAAGGTTTAAACGTCAGACGAGGCGTTAGTTCCAAAGCGGTAAAGTCAGACGCCTGATCATTCACCTCCACCTGCTCACGACGCAGCGTCTCTAACAATGGGCGATAGCAGTGGGCCGGGATCCGAAACCGTTCAATGCGGTCATCCCACACGGCATGATCAATCCACCCCTTACCTCGCGGCGGCGGGTGCAAAATTAATGTGCCGCGATCAAACCGCAGCGTGGGTATACGCACCATACACAGAAAACATAAAAACGGGTTGCGTGAAGACCGCAACAACAACAGTAGCTAACTATACCAAGCTCAGTTATCTACCCTAGTTCCTGATTAAAGGAACGTTAAGTCTCCTACATTTTTTTGTCGACTACGTGTAATCACCGAGGTCGTTTATGGACATTTGGTGACAATTAAATCAACTATCCGAGAACCCATGCAGCTTTGCTCTGGAATCGATAGGTTCAAAACTGTATTTATCCGTAGCATTTACCAAGGAGAATCGTCATATGGATATGTCAATGATTCTAGGTTTGACTCTTGCCGGTTTAATTATGCTGCTCAATGGCAACAAACATCAGGGAAAAGAGTCCAAAACACGATCCGGTAACTCATCTGAGTTTATAGTCAGCGTTGGCGGCGACGGCGGCGTCTCCATCAGCCCTAAGAAAAAATCCTGAGACTTTAGAGACTAAGGTCTATGGGCTCACGTTTGTTTGTCAACCCCATGCAATGATTATCCGTCATCCTTAACCCGTTCTAATACCAATCGGAATTCAGTCACTCCGATTAATCAGGGACAATCCCGTAGGGGCAATCCCTTGTGGTTGCCCTTCGATATTGGGTGCAGATAACCAGGATGTTGTATAAGACAACAATTCAAAATTAAATTAAACACCTGAGGGGGGATTCGCAAAATTGTGAATCCCCCCTCAGATGTAATTATCTAAAACCAGCGCAAGAGAACCCTGGTTTATAGAACAAACCCTAGTAAGGTGAGTGACTATTTAAGAAATCACCCCACTCTCCACTGTCTATTCCCCATTGCCCCTAGCCAGGCGTCTTCTCCGGCAACAGGCACTTATCAGAATCACAGCCTGCCGGACCAGCTTCAATCAGTTCACCCGCATCATAACGCTCTAACGCTGCATGGAAATTCTCGGTGGAACGACGGGCTAGAACCTCGTTACACAATTCCTCGTAGCGTGCTTTATCAATGGGTTCAAACGGCAAACGTGGGAATGTTTGCAGATCATCAAAGCGTGCCAGTAGGGCCGAAGAAATATAGCCTTCGTCATTTTGAATCGCCCGGTGAATGCGTTCTGCTAGAACCTCAATTTCATTTTCACGAAATTCGATAGTAGCCGAGGTATTATGCGCCGTATAGTGCCGCTGTACCTGCATGTAGAAATCAAACTGAGTCAGGGCAGAGAACTGCTCAATGGCAATCTGATCTGCCCCTGGCAAATTAGCCCAGGGCACCTCCACAGGCATTTCCACTAGCCACTCAGTACAGCGGGGATCAAAAGGATCATTTAGCAGGTTGCCGTTCTCATCTTTATCAGACTGGGATGGCACCACCGCATAACCATAGTCAATACAAGCCAGGGCCACCGGATCATCCTTGCGGAAGGTAATGCGACGGATAAAGCGTTGGGACTTAGGTGGATGCCAACCAGAAGACGCACCGCTGAGGAGACTCTTCGTACCAGCAGGTTGCACAGTTGTGCAGCGGTTGGGACGCTTGATGTTATGGCGATCGCAATAGTCCCAAACCGTCCCATGGACAATGGCCTTCCAACGGCTTAGATACTCTTGCTCCTTGGCCTTAAACTGCAAGCCTTGCATAGTGTCTGGACGACCGGCTTCCCACCATTTCAGCCAGCCCACCCCAAAGGCCTGCACAAAGAAGTCAAATAGTCCGGTAAAGGATACGCCGACAATGGGATCATCCAACCGTGATTGCTGATAGCGGGGTTCGATAAACTGGTGATTGAGCAGAGCAGCAACTGCGATCGCACCGGCACGGAAGGCATCTTCCTGTTCCTGCAGGTTCTCTGGATCAATTTGGTTCAAGTGAATTTCCGCCAGATTGCAGTGGAAGTTCTGGCCCAAAATTTCACCGCAGGGGTTTAGGCCATAGCGCCCTTCGCCCTGGGCACGGCGTTCTGCTTCACCCGCCCACTGAATCGCCCCCTCACCGGAGTAAAACTGCTTACGCACCGCATTGGTCATTTCCTCCAAGGATGGCTTGGTGTGGAACACCCGCGTGTGGTTAGCCATACGCAGCGCATCACGCTCAGGGTCAATTCGCCAGTTGCCGTCAGCATCCTGTTGCCACAGATTATCTTTAGCCGCCGCCGCTTGCTCATCATGGCTGTCAAACTGACGCATCCCCGCCGACCGCCGGATATTACCAGCCACCACACAGGCCGCAGCTTCATCAATTAACAGACAGCACTCCACAGAGTTGAGCTTACGGCCAATGGCTTTATTTAAAATTGTGGCGCAGCGATTGTATAGCCCCGGCAGCTTCACCGGATTGGCCATGCCGCCAAATCCCTTCAGCTTTTCCCCCGCAGGACGCACATCACTCAGATTAACGACCACATCTACATCACCCGTGAAGTCTTCACGGCTGGAAAGCTCTAAAATCGTCTGATACGACATCACCCAGCCATTACGACTATCACCAACACGGATCTCAACACGGTTGCCATCCACCACGACATCCGTTTCTTCACGACGCTGAGCCACAGGCGTAGCCCCCACATCGCCAGCCATGGTCACCGTTAACCGATTACGAATCACTGGCAGCTGATCGATGTATTTAGGCTCTAGCATCGCACCGGTGCCACAGCCCATCATCGCTAAATCCATCATCAGACCAAAGGCACGCCAGTCCACCACATTGGTGCTGGTACAGTTATAGGCCCCAGAGAAATTTTTCTGCTGCCTACTCCACTCAGTCCCCCCGACCCAGAGCCAACGACCCGACGGCAGCGCCTTTAATTCCCGCTGCATTCGCTGCACCAGGGCCTTTTCGTCCGCCGTCAGCTTACCCAGTTCCACCAGACCGCCTAGGGTGCGATCGCAAACGTCATACCAAGATTCCCGCTGTCCATCGTCCAAACGACGGCTATAGGTACGATAAAAAACTGGATAGGCCGCTGGCGCAGTTCCAGGGAAAGGCGTTTTTGTACGTAGTCGTTCTAACTCTTGAACCATTCGTCTGGACTTCCTTACGAATCTAAGGGTGTGAGTGAAATAGGGTCGTTAACGATGGGGATGTACATCAAACCTTGGGAAACAGCACATGTAGCGCCAATGATGTCCCCAATACTTGTTAACACTCTAAATGTGCTATGGCACATGGAAATAAAGCCTAACACCACCATCAAAAAAAATCTAGCGTCTTGCCTTTAGGGCGAACGCTAGATGTAGCGATCAGTAAATTTTTTATCCATTACGTGAACTAAAACCCCTAAACAGCCGTCAATCCTAACTAACGAACTAATCGACGATTTAGCAAGATGACGTAAGGGGAGACGATATACCGTTGTCAGGCTATATTAATTGCAAGACCCAGGGGTATTTACATCCACATCCAAGCAACGTTCAAGGCCTGATTCCATTGGATCAAGGCTATTTTTTAAAGCTCAGTTCTAGGGTTGTGAGCCAGGTGCGATTTAAAAAGTGGTCAAATTACTAAAGTTACTAATAGGTTGACCGGTAAGCTGCAATATGAGGGTAGCCATATATAGAGGACCTAAAGAATATATGGTTATAGATACTCTAATTGGCACTGGGCTTACATAATGCTCCATATAGCATTCTCGTGGTGTTTGGTAAAGATTTCCTGTCTTAACGATTAACTCAATTCCTTTTACGGGTTTTTCCGAAGTTAGTTCTACTTCCCTGTATCCAATGCTGTGAATCAACCCATTGACCATGAGCCATTCAGTAGTGTTGTCCTCTCCATTAACAGAGACAGTGCAGCGGCCATGTGACTTCACGATTGCTATTTGCACCTATAACGGTGCCCAGCGTATTCCGGCTGTTCTCGATCGACTACAGCAGCAGCTTAATACTCAAATACTGCGCTGGGAAGTTTTTGTAATCGACAACAACAGCAGCGATTCTACAGCTGCAGTCGTCCAGGAATACCAGCAGAAGTGGTCGTCTGACATTCCGTTGCGGTATTTATTTGAGGGTCGTCAAGGGGCCGCTTACGCTCGCCAGCTAGCCATGGAAACGGCTAAGAGCGAACTGGTTGGTTTTTTAGATGACGATAATTTACCGGCTGATAACTGGGTAGCAACGGCCTATAAGTTTGGCCAGCAGCACCCACATGTTGGGGCCTACGGCAGTCAAATCTATGGCCAGTTTGAAGGCACGCTCCCCGATGACTTTCATCGGATCCAGTCATTCTTCGCCCTAACTCAGCGAGGTGATGAAGCCCATGTTTATCAGCCTCGCCAGCGAGTCTTGCCACCCTCTGCAGGTCTAGTGGTGCGGCGGCAGGCTTGGTTGAAAAACGTCCCCCGTCAACTCATTTTGACCGGGCGTCATGACGAACAAATGCTCACGGGCGAAGATTTAGAAGCCATCGCCCACATCCGCAGAGGTAACTGGGAAATTTGGCACAACCCCGACATGAAGGTTTGGCATCAGATCCCAGCCCGTCGTTTGCAGCGCAGTTATCTGCTGCCATTTTTCCGAGGCATTGGCCTCAGCCGCCACGTGACTCGCATGCTCAACATGCCCTCCTGGCAGCGTCCCTTTATGTTTTGGGTGTTTATAGCCAGCGATTTGCTTAAAGCCCTACACCATGTGGTGACTTACCGCACACTACTCCAAACCAAGGTTGTCCCGGCATGTGAGCTAGAATTCTATCTTTGCAGCTTGGTCAGCCCACTTTATATCTGGCGTTTACTATTGCTTAGGTTTCTAAAAAATAAATCTTGAGATATCAATTATCTCAACTACTTTGGGAATATAGAACCGTAGGGACTGCATAATTCTGCGCCTCCTGATGTCAGCCCTCCAAGGCTATGTTTATTTGATACCTATGACCTGTGTCAGTGCTGCACTCATCCTGCCCGTTCGAAATCGTCAAGCCTATACATCAGCCATTTTGCATCAGCTGAGGGCTCAAATTTCTGCGTCCTCAGGTGCACATACCATCGAAGTGATAGTGGTGGATGATGGGTCTACCGATGGGACACCTGAGTTGATTCGCCAAACCTTTACAGCGGTTCACTTACTACAAGGGGATGGCGAGCTTTGGTGGACGGGTGCGATCGCAACCGGCATGAACTTTGCCCAGCAGCAACTGCAAACAGACTATGTCGTTTGGCTTAACGACGACATCACGTTAGCAGACGACTTTATATCCCAACTAATCCAGGTATGTCAGAAAAATTTAAATAAAAAAGTAATCACCGGCGGCATCGTATGTGCTCAATCTCACCCAGACTGGATTGTATTTGGCGGGGTGATTGCCAGCCAACCCATTAATAACCTGGAGCAATTTAGCGATAGTCCAATAATTCCAGTAGATACCTTAAACGGCAACATTGCCGTCATACCCACTGCATTGATAGCAGACATTGACCTCCCCAATGCCAAACGATTTCGCCACTACGGCGGTGATTACGAATATATCTGCAGAGCGAAGGAAGCAGGGTACAAAGTGCAACTGTCCAATCAACTAAACGCAAGCACTGATTGGCAAACCAGTGACGTCATTCGCTACATGCCCCTGTGGATTCAATGGTATATCAGCCAAACCTTTACGGATAAGCTCAAGGTTCTCCAAAGCTTAACTAATCGAAAATCGCCCCATAACGTCGAGCACATGGTTAACAGCATCCATCGGCAGTCTAACCATGTACCCCGCTGGATCTACCTTATTTTTCATCTCAAAAAACTCATAAAACTCGTTAGTAGCGCCCTCATTCCCGCATCGTTACGCCACAAACATGTTCAAGCTTATTTCCAAAAACATAACGTGCCCTCCGACGTTGTGCAATCTGTCTTGCAATAGCTGAGTTTCGATGAAAATATTACATCTCAGCACATCAGATGCGAATGGCGGAGCGGCTCGGGGTGCCTATTGGATGCATACGGCCCTCAAACGAGCTGGCGTTGATTCCCACATGCTCGTGGCCGAAAAATATACTGATGACTCAACAGTAATTGGCCCCAGTGGCATTACAGGAGGACAAAAAATTCTTAACGGTATTCGTCAAACCGTCGAATACTGGCCCTTAAAACGTTATCCCCACAAATTACCAGGGCTCTTTTCCCCGGCTATTTACCCCAATCCAGTTATCAAACAAATCCAACAAATTAAGCCAGACATCATTAATTTACACTGGGTTGGGTTAGGGCTGCTCAGGCCAGAACAACTCAAAACATTTACCCAGCCCATCGTCTGGACATTACGGGATATGTGGAGCTTTACCGGAGGTTGCTGCTACACCCAAGGCTGTACTCGATATCAACAGCAATGTGGCCGCTGTCCTATGCTGGGCTCCACTCAAGAAAAAGACTTATCTAGAAAAGTTTGGCAACGCAAATATCATGCCTGGCAAAACCTGAATCTAACCTTAGTACCCATTAGCCAATGGGTAGCTGACTGCGCCAGCAAAAGCACTCTATTAAACCAATATCCTGCCCAAGTCATCCCCAATGCCGTAGATACTGATATTTTTCGTCCTATTGACAAAAATATCGCCCGTGACATTCTGAAACTGCCTCAACAGGATAAACTCATCCTTTTTGGTGCGTTAAGTGCAACCACTGATAAGCGCAAAGGCTTTGACCATTTAAGAGCTGCTCTAAATACACTAAAAAGTAACAATACCTTGCCTCTGCGAGCTGTCATCTTTGGTGCGAACAAAATATCACCATCAATGAAACTCAATATCCCTCACACTATGCTGGGACGCCTAAACGACAATGTCACACTGGCACTCGCCTATTCAGCCGCTGATGTGATGGTAGTCCCTTCTGTTCAAGAAGCCTTTGGTAAAACCGCCATTGAAGCCATGGCATGCGGCACACCAGTGGTATCCTTTGATGCCACTGGCTTACGCGATATTGTTGAACATCAAAAGAATGGTTATCGTGCCGCATGCTTTAGTGCTGAAGACTTGGCTAAAGGTATTGAATGGACTCTTGAAAATACCGAGCGTCTACAACAACTCTCTCAACAATCTCGACAAACTGTAATTACAAAGTTTTCATTTGAAGTCCAATCAGCATCCTATAAGCAACTTTACCAAGAACTATTGCAATAAATTTGAGAAATCACCTTTGCACTAATTAACCACTATTAATAAAGCCACTCTTTAAAGCCACCTATTAATTTTTATCTATATATGATGACTCAAAAACACAAGCATCCATATACAGCATCTCCTATCTTTATTGTTGGCTGTGCTCGCTCGGGCACAACGCTTCTACAAAGCCTGCTAGCCAGTCATCCCGATATTGCTTCATTCCCAGAGTCCAAATTTTTTGTAGATCTTGTTTGGATGCCAGAGGAACGCTCACGTCGCTATGCCTTAGGTCTAGTTTCTAAGGAAATGCGCAACACAATGGAATCGTTTTTGCATGAAGTTGGGCATCCAGAACTCACTTATAAACTTCCGCGTTTACCCCTCATTCAGGCCTACGTTCGTAGCTTTAAAGAAATAATGGGCGAATTGACCCATCTACAAAAAAAATCTATCTGGCTAGAAAAAACCCCTGAACATTTACACCGACTGAAATATATCGAGCACTACATGCCAGAGGCCAAAGTGATCCACATTGTTAGAAGCGGCATGGATGTCATTGCTTCTATATATGACCTAGCTCAGCGTCATCCCAACCATTGGGGACGCACCTTTAAAACCCTAGATAATTGTATTCAACGTTGGACTGAGGACATTGCCATCACGCATCAGTATCTGGATAAGCCTAACCATACGTTGATTCACTATGAACAAATGGTTAGCCATCCAACAGATGAAGTCAAACGCCTCTGTAATTTTATTGGTGTCCCCTTTGATGATCACATGCTCGAAAATTATCGCAATACATCGAGCCAATTAATCCGATCTCGCGAAACCTGGAAAGCCTCAACTCAAAAAAATATACAGAATACAAATTCTCAGAAATTTTTATCAGTGTTTACCAGGGAACAGCAAAATTACGTTAAGAACCTGGTGCAACAAGTCAATTTGCCAGTTTTACCAACACAAACATTGGCCTAAGGCTAGCAATAAAAGCACAAGGAGCCATGGTCGCTACGCAGAACAGCTGAAGAGACTTTTAGAGTACTTTTCTAGGAAAAATGTATTAATACTAAATTCTGAACAACCAGTCCAAAATCCAGAAAAGGTGTAGGGGAAACCGAACTACATTAGCGGAAATCTACAATTGGGATCCAACTTACGATGTATCAATATATGGTGCGGCATGCTTTATGCACGTTTAATACAAATCCGATAAAAATGGACAATCCTGTAGGGGCACTCCCTTGGGGATGCCCTTCAATAACGGGCACCATCAGTCAGGATTTTGTATAAATTAGTGCATAGAGCCAACACCGTTAGCAAGTCTTAATGAGTCAGAGTAAATCTAAGTCATGGCAGTTGTTCAAGAAACGGGAAACATCAGTATCCATACTGAAAATATTTTTCCCATCATCAAAAAGTGGCTCTATTCCGACCATGAAATCTTTCTGCGGGAGTTAATTTCCAACGCGGTAGATGCCATCAGTAAGCTGAATATGGTGTCCCGAAGCTCCGACTTCACTGGCGAAGTCGGCGAGCCGGAAATTACCATCGCTATCGATAAGGACGCTAAAACTTTAAGTGTTAGTGATAATGGCATCGGCATGACCGCTGATGAGGTTAAGAAATACATTAACCAGGTAGCCTTCTCCAGTGCCGAAGAATTTGTATCTAAGTATAAGGACAATACTGACCAGCAAATTATTGGTCACTTTGGCCTAGGGTTCTATTCATCATTTATGGTGTCCGACCGAGTCGAAATCGACACCTTGTCCTATCAAGCAGAAGCCACTGCTGTCCATTGGTCCTGTGATGGCACTACCTCCTTTGAGCTGACTGATTCAGAACGAACTGATCGAGGCACCACCATCACCCTACATTTGATGGAGGAAGAGGCTGAATACCTGGAGACGACTCGCATCCAGCAGCTGATCAAAACCTACTGCGACTTTATGCCTGTTCCCATCAAATTAGATGGGGAATCTGCCAATAAACAAAATGCTCCCTGGAAGCAATCCCCCGGTAACCTCACCGATGAGGATTATCTAGAACTCTATCGCTATCTCTATCCGTTCCAAGAGGAGCCGCTGCTTTGGGTCCACTTAAATACGGACTATCCCTTTGTCGTTAACGGTATTCTGTACTTTCCAAAGCTCCGCCCCGACGTCGACGTTACCAAAGGGCAAATTAAGCTTTTCTGCAATCAAGTTTTTGTCAGCGATAACTGCGAAGAAATCATTCCACAGTTTCTACTACCCCTGCGCGGTGTCGTCGATAGTACCGACATTCCCCTAAACGTCTCCCGCAGCTTTTTACAGAATGATCGCACCGTCCGCCGCATCGCTGACTACATTGCCAAAAAAGTAGGTGATCGTCTCAAAGAGCTATACCGCACTGATAAAGCGAAGTACATTGAGTGCTGGCAAGATTTGGGCACCTTTGTTAAGTTTGGCTCCCTCAATAACGATAAGTTCAAGCAGCAGATCGCCGATTTTATAATTTTCCGCACCACGGCAAGCCTCGCCAGCGATCAGCCAAAAGTTGAAGTGCAAACGGCAGAAGACGATGCCTGGCAGTCAACAGACGAGGAAAGTGCAGCCATTGATGCCAAGGGTAATCCCTACACCACTCTCAAAGAATATTTAGAGCGGAATAAGGAGAAGCATGAAAACCGAGTCTTCTATACAACGGACGAAGTATCCCAAGCCACCTATATCGATCTGCACAAGCGTCAGGGACTGGAAGTCCTTTATCTAGACTCCTTTATCGACACTCACTTTGTACCGTTTCTAGAACGGGAGTATTCTGATGTTAAGTTCTCCCGTGTAGACTCTGACCTGGATGACACCCTCATCGACGAATCAGCGGGTAGTGACATTGTCGACCCAACCACTAATAAAACTAAGGGTGAGCGGGTGAAGGAGCTATTTGAAAAAGCCCTCGCTCAGCCCAAGGTTACGATTCGAACCGATGCCCTCAAGTCTGACGATGTCCAGGGTGCACCGCCTGCCATTGTGCTACTTCCCGAAGAAATGCGCCGCATGCAGGAAATGATGGCGATGATGCAGCAGCAGACGGCTCAATTTCCTGAGGAACATACCTTGCTGGTGAATACGGCTCATCCACTGATCCAGAATCTGCTAGACATGAGTCAGGGCGCAATTGTACAAGCTGACGGTGGCGAGTCTCCCACTGCGGCCATGGCCAATATGATTTGTCAACATGTCTATGATCTGGCTTTAATGGCGCAGAAAGGATTTGATGCCGATGGCATGAAGTCGTTTGTGGAACGCTCCAATAGCCTGCTAACAGGTTTAACCAAATCATAGGCAATGGCCGTTTTCTTGAAGACCTCATAGGTGTTTCTTAGA
The DNA here is from genome assembly GCF_011009555.1 of Adonisia turfae CCMR0081. Classification (GTDB taxonomy): domain Bacteria; phylum Cyanobacteriota; class Cyanobacteriia; order Phormidesmidales; family Phormidesmidaceae; genus Leptothoe; species Leptothoe turfae. The sequence continues at coordinate 1,854,245 of NZ_QXHD01000004.1, forward strand.
AAAGGCTATACCGGTTGCAGGCTCCCCCTTTTGACCTATCGTGTACACACAAGTCCTGGAAACTAGCGTTTGCGCTTGTCTACCCCCCTCTAACTCCCCCTTGGTAAGGGCTACCGTGTATACATAAGTCGGAGAGTCGCTCCAAATCTCGAGCCCACTCTGCGAGAAGAGCAAAGCTCTACATCCCCCAACCCCTTACTCCCTAAGGGAGAAGGGGGGCCTGGCCTCAAAGTCCTTCGCCCCCAGGGAGAAGGATTTAGGATGAGGGCCAATTCAAGGTCAGGTCTACTTTTTGGGACATTATCTTCTAGATGTGTATACACCGTAGTTGGTAAGGGGGAGGACCGGAGTTTCCCCCTTTACCTTAGGCTTTAGCCCATGCCAGGAGGGCTTTAGAGGGTATTAAGGGGGGTAATGCACGATTGTGAACTCCCTTTCGAGATGTGTGTACACCGTAGCCCTTTTGATGGAATAGTCCACCTTTTCCAAATTAGGAATACTGGGGTTTCCCAATCCTGGGGAAACAAGACTCACAGCCCCCAGTATTGGGGGGTAGGGGGCCTGCCCGCCCCCTGAAACCCCTTGGCCTGTTACTCAATCATGGAAATATCTTTTGATTTGAGAATCAGCCCTAAAATATGAGGGGGTTGCATTTAAGAGTGCAGCCATGTAAGGATTAAGGACTGTATTCCAAGGACTGTACCATGAGCCGCAGATGTGATCTGACGAATAAAAAGGCTAATAATGCCTTTGCTGTTTCTCACTCTCACCGACGTACCAAGCGTCTACAACAGGCAAATCTTCAAGACAAGCGGGTTTGGTGGCCCACAGGCAAACGTTGGGTAAAGCTGCGTTTATCCACTAAAGCGATTAAAACCCTTGAAAAGAAAGGGATTGAAGCAATGGCCCGTGAGGCAGGCATTGATTTGAGTAAGTATTAGAGACTGTGGCACTGGTTCAGGCATTAATTTATTGAGTTTGCAATTGCCTGAGTTGATACAACTTAATGCTGCTTACTTAGCTTTATCAAAAGCTTAAAGTTTTGGTATGTTCACGGATAGATCCCCTGACTGCAAAGTCAGGGGATTTACTGTATGTATAGTCGATGATATTCAAATGCAGGATCTTGCAGAACCTTAGTTATGTCGAACTGATCGTGATGTAGAGACAGATATCTATGGATTGTTTTGATCACGATCTGATCGATTCGTCATAAGGAATGGGTAAAGTTCAAGTAAACTATTCAGGCTTTATACTGATTACCAGTTTGGTAATTAAAGGTTTAGGCTGGGTAAATCTACTATGGGACATGTAGATACCACGCAAGTTTTCGTTCCCTGAGAGTTCAATTGCTTTAAGTCTTAAATAGACTACAAATCGATGGTCATGTTGGCATATGCCATATCTGATCTAACGCTTATTTTTTAGAAGTCAGCGATGTCTACCCCAAAACGCTCTCGAGTTTCTAATCTTCGTCGATCCTTGACTCACGTTAGGCAATTACCCAAGCATTTTATGGCTTGGCTGCTTCGCCTTATTTTTGCTGGCGCTCGCTTCAGTCGCACAAACCAGGCCGGTTTTATCTTGCCAACAACAGTGATGTTGCTTTTGGTGTTGACTCTAACCGTTGGTGGTCTCAGCTTTCGTTCGTTTAGCCGACTAAACCAAACCATTGCCTATCGTGAGCAACAGAGCATCGATAATTTTGCTGTTCCAGCAGTGGATAGGGCTAAGGCAAAGATTGAGTTCTTATTTACAAAAGATAAGGCCATCATCGATAAGCGACCGCCATCAAGTACTGATTTGGTCAATGCGCTCTTAGCTAAGTCAGGTACTTGGGGAGATGCAGACCATTCAGAGCAGGATCCCTACACCTTACCTGATGAAAAGCAGCTAGATATTAATGGTGATGGCAACCCCGACCCTGCATGGAGTTTTCCATCTGACGACGGCAGTCTCATTGTGTATTCTCTGTTGACCTCTCATGAAGGACGAGATAGCGGCGGCAATATTATTAATGAGTCAGGAACTACTACACCTTTGACCCTAAGCTCCAATAGGACCCAGGAAAAAGCGAATGCCCTGATTACGCGCAACGGCCCTATTAATACACAACGATCAGCAGAAGGTTGCCCTGTAAGCATCCTGTCAGGTGATGGTTGGCAAGATGCTGGCAGTAATCTACAGAAAAATTTCCAAATTGATGTTTTAACAATCACTAACCCTAACAGCCCTAATCGAACGGTTCATTCCGCAGAATATCAACAGGTCCGTAGTACTCCGAAAGGTAATAAATATGGTGCCTGGTTCCGCTACGACATGGAAATATTTCCGGGTGCAGCTTTTCGCTGGAATGGGGCAATGCACTCAGAATCTAACATCATTGCATTTGAGAATCTAGAGGCCTATCTAGTCAGTTCTCCAGAATCCTGTGTCTTCAGTACAGATGCATCGGAAATCACCCTTAGTGTAAGTAGCTATGACACCGATGGCGATGGAACTAATGATCAATTCTTCCAGGGGCACTTAGTTTCAGGTGCTTCAAAAGATGACAATTTTGCTGGGAGGAGAGGTAAGGAATTTCATGAGGAAAATGATGCCAATCCGGTCAACCCTGGAAAAGCTCCTCTGAAAGAGGATACTGATTCGGTTGATGAAGGCGGAGCACGCGTAACAGACGTCGCTGTAGATCCGGTTTTGATTCTTACAGAAGACAGAACCGTTAACCTGAATCAAGGTACTTGGGATCCTGAAGTTGGCAAAGATGCCTTATTAAATCCAGCAAACCCTGATGAAACTGTACGGCTCTTGACTGATAGTGCCCGAGTAAGAGTGTTTCCTGATGCGGCTCGTCCTTTTGTAGATGATGGATTTCGGGCTGATAGTCGCTATGGTCCAAAGCCACGTTATGACGCATTAAATAGTTTGACTCAAGCTAATAGTGAAACTAATAACGTTTCCCATGTGATTGGCGACATTATTGATGATAATCCACTGTTAGCCGATGATAATCTAGCTGAACAGGAATATGGCTTAGATGGCTACTGGGAACGTCGCTCAGTTGTCCAGGGGTTACGAGTTATTGTTGGACAACGACTAGAGCTGGGTAACAGATTGGGTTGGGAAGCTGATGATCCACTCTACCCACCTACAACAGTTCAGGCCATAACCGATAAAGGTGCTGCTCAGGCTAAACAGCAAAAGTCATTGCGCGATAATTTAGCAGCTGTGCAGGGCATGGTTGCTTACCACTACACCCAGGACAATGGGGAACTGCCATATATTTGTATGGCTTCAACCGTACATCCAGGGACTGAACAAACCCTCACAAATAGTCGAACCTTTGGCACCTATCCTCAAACAGGGGCAAGACGCATTGATTTTCTAACTGGCCAAGGTACTAACGGTTGGGAATTTGATTTTCAAAGTCAGTATGCCACCTCAGATATTTTTGGTAATAAAGTTGTTGGAGAAAATGAGCCATTGGGAAGAGCGTTACGTAACTTGGCGCATTTTGCAGGTGATCCTCAGGGAGGAGCTCCATCCTTTTCGCCTGTTCAAGGTATTCAGAACGATGCTGTAGGTCTTACTCTAGAGCCTAATGATGATTTCGTTCATCCCTATCCCTACCTATCTATGTGGGGTGATTTTTCAATTTTGCGCAGAATTCTGTTTGAGCATAACTACGCAGACGGCAGTGAAACTGATTTAGTTGATACTCTGGACAAGTATAGGAATTTAAGTCCTGCTGATAAATCAACTCTACATTCTGCAGCCTGTACTCTAGGGATGTTGGCTTCCAATTTGGAAAGTTTGGAAGCGTCTTACAACAATGTCATAAACCCCGCAACAAACCCTTCTATTACTGCCCTCGCCACTGAATTAAATAACATAGCTGCTGGTGGTTCAGCGCCTACATCTGGTCAGGGTAGTGATTGGATAGATGCCTTGGAAACAGGTGGCTCATCAGTAGCGAATTTGGAAGCAGCAAAAGTTATAGCTTTGTATCGTCAAGTGCTTAGGGATCGCCAGTTTGGTTTTGCCGAAGCGGGAGCTGCGACCTGTGCAGTAGGTGACTTTCCAGGAGTAGCTGCAGGTGGTATCGTTGCTGCCTTTTGTTCGGACACTCAACGACCAGCTTATCCATCGTTGTACTATCTTTTCCCAACTCTTGCTCACAACCAAAATGGTTCATTAGTCGCTGCCAGTCCTGATGTTCTTGATTATCCTACACCTCTTCTTCCTGGTGTCATCCCTGCAACTCAAATAGATGAATACAATACTGAAGGCCCAGCTACCGACAAGTATATTTTTGATGCAGCAACCCCAGGAAATATAAGAGTAAATAGTGCAGTTGCCTATGCAGTACTTGACCCCACTAATGCAGAGCCTACTGATTTAAGTAACCTTGCACTTACCCCTGTAAATACCGTTGCTGATTTTGAACAACCAACGGAAGTTGTAGCTCCTGAAGCAGATATCCGTGACGAGTTACAAAGAAGCACCATTAATGTCGGTGGTACTACCTTTAACGTTGATGGCACCCTCAATCAGCTTACCTTTTTAGACAAGGCGATGATGGATGGGCGTGAGCTTTTAAGCACCCGTGTACTCAACTTAGATATTGAGAAGCTCACCCAAATTACTGCTGATGCAAGTTCATTCTTCACTGATGGCCCTGACCAGGTAGCCTGGATCCCTGAGGTTGATGGTATTTTTTATGCGGCCCGAGAAGATGCCGTGCGTGAAGATAGTATTGTTCGTCCCCGCCGGGCAGATTGGGCAATCTGTAGAGACTTTACAAACCTTTTGGATAATGGGCAAAACTGTCCAATGATTGTTGCCAACCCGGCTGATGCGAGTCAGAGAGGGACCTCTGACCCACCATTGGCCGACAACTTAATTAGTCCCAAACCTGTTGATATGTACGCCGATCCAGATCGACGCCCCAACGGCTTTCGATTAATCAATGGCTCAATTATTTATCGCTCAGCAGATGACAAAGCAGCTGGTGTTACCTTTGTCACCGACAATACGGCCTATGTTTATGGCGATTTCAACTTACACCAGGATGCTGCTGGCAATATCCTAGAAGAATTCCAAGAACAGCTGGGTATAGATTTTGCAACAGGAGCAGGTAATCCCTTTAATGATTTTTATGGCCGCACAAACCTAGATGCAGACTTTGCTCGGGGTGGTCAAGATCTTTGGAGGCCCTCTGAAATTTTTGCCGATGCCGTTGGCATTTTGTCTAGCGAGTTCCGTGATGGTTGGGTTGAGGATGCCTATATTTACGAGACTGATGGTGCTGAAGGTACTGCAGCTGTTAGCTCCGCATATTTAAATTCGGATCGGCCTCGTAGGGGTACAAACGCTAGACAAGCTGACGATTGGCAACGTGAAGATTTAGCAGCTACACAAGGTGATACTGATGTTACCCTCCCTATCTGGTTTGACCGCAATGGGAGAGTTTTTAAAGCGCAAGATGAGGCTGATCTAGGTTCTCCGTATACCGAGTTTCCTACTACCTTTGCTGGTGCTAATGCTAATCAAATCGGATTAAACGAAAATCTTGAGCGTCAGAGAAACCTCATAACGGCTGCAGACAATACCCGAGTAAATGCACTGCTGGTATCAGGTATTGTGCCTCTGCGGTCAGGCCAAAACTATGGTGGGTTACACAACTTCCCACGACTGCTTGAATATTGGCCCGGTAAAAACCTGTTTATTTCAGGGGGCTTTTTCCAGTTGAACTTTAGTACTCAGGCAACGGCTCCATTTGACCAAGATGCCTGGGAACCAGGGGCAAATCCTAATGGCGCTCAGGTGGACAATGGCTTTTACGGTGCCGCTACCCGTATTTGGGGATATGATGTCGCCTTCCAGTACACCAGCGTTGCCCCCATTGCCCGTCGATTTATTACATTTGGTCGACCCAGAAGTGAATTTTATCGAGAGCTACCACTCAATGATGAGTACATCGCTAACCTTTGTACAGCAAGGAATAATGCGGGTGATCTCGAACTCGGTGCTGATGTTGGTTGCCAATAGGGAGTGAGCGAAAAATGTTTATGAAGAGTAGGCAACTAAAAAAGATGGCTAGGACAATGTCACAACCATCTACTCAGACCAATGACAGCGGGCTGACGCTGATTGAGGGGCTGGTAGCAATTGTGATTATCGCCATTACCACTACTGTCATGACGCCAATGGTAATTCTGGCAGTCGGAGCCAGAGTTCAGAGTCAGCGAACAGAGCAAGCTTTTCAAATAGCTCAAGCAGAAGTAGATCGCATCAAGGTAATTGTTGAGCGGGGCGGGGCTTACACCCTAAACATTGCACCAACGCCAGCTGCTGTTGTTAGTACAGCTGATTTTGAGACACAAGTACCAGGCTCAGATCCTCCTGAATACATAATGCCGCCGCCTGCCACCATTGCTGATGATTACTCCACGACATCTGACTCTGCTCGGGGCATTGACTTTGATAACGATGGCAACGATGATTATGCCGTTCAAATCTTTAGAACTGCAGGGGTTGAAAGAAGCGGTCGACCAGTTGCCTTTGACCTGGGGGTTAGGGTCTATAGAGCTAATGCTTTAGCACCTGGCGCTAATTTAGGGGTAGAACAGGCTCGTCTTTCTGTAAGCAACAGTGAAGGGCAGGCAGGGAGTCGTCCCCTCGCCAATATCTATACAAGCATTATCAGAAGTGATGGTGAAGAATCACTTTGTGACTACTACGAATTTATTGATAATACTGCTTCAGTACCAGCTGATTGTTAACTGCATCATCCCTTGAGAGCATCCATGGCTGATTATCGTTCTAAAACTTTGTTGTATCGATGGCTATTGCAGCGTCGACAATATAAGGCTTCTGGTTTCACATTAACAGAAGTGCTAATTTCAATCGCCATCGCTGGCGTCATTGTGTCTGGTTTGTTATTTCTAGTGGTTGAACTGTTACAGATAGACCGCCGAGAAATTGCCTTAGAACGGGTCCAGCGAGATATGCAACGGGCGATGGACTACATCGCTGATGACTTAAAGGAAGCTGTTTATGTTTACGACAGCAGCAGTTTACCGGATATTGTTGCCGATATTCAGGAGTTAAGTGATGAAGAAGGCCCTGGTGTTACTGGTAGTGGTGATGCCGTCCCCTTAATTGCCTTCTGGCGCACGGTCCCTATCGAAGATGATGTCTTGCCCGATACTTGCACAGGCAGTCGTAGGGAGATTGAAATCTGTCGAGTTGCGAAAACACGTCGAGCTAGTTATTCACTGGTTGTCTACTATCAAAAGCATAGAGATGATGGCGCAGCGAATTATCCCTGGCAAGGTGAAAGCGTTCTCAGACGTTATGAGCTTCCACAATACAACCCAGGCACACTGAACGTAACAACTGGCTATATAGAGCCCATTGATCTAAACAATGGGGAAACTATTTTTGAAGAATGGACCGATATAGTAACGACTGCTATCTCTGGGGGTGAAAGTGCAGTACTAGTCGACTTTGTAGAAGAAGCTAATATAGATGGCGCTGGTGCTATTGACTGTCGAGCGTTAATTGCAGACTTTAACAGCCCTTTGACTGGAGAGGTAGACATCGCAGCCGATGAGTACAACTATGTGCTTACTCCTACAGATGCAACTGAGCAAACCGGATTTTTTGCCTGCGTACGAGCACCTGAGCCAGCGGGTGAAAATTTCAGAGCAACTCAGGATGTTTATCTTTTTCTCAGAGGTGATACCAGGTCTGCGAGTCGCTTTCTAGGACCTGCAAGTGACAACAGCATTCGCCCTGCACTGCAAACCCAGGTAAAGCTGCGTGGTGTCATTGACAAAGACGGATAAATAGCAACCAAAACACTCATCATGAAGCGATTTAGATTACCCAATTCTGCTAATGCAACAGCTGGTTTTACTTTAATTGAGCTGTTTGTAGTGATCATTATGGTTGGAATTTTGGCCGCCATTGCTGCACCGGGGTGGCTGGGTTATATGAATCGTCAACGAGTTAGTCGTGCCCGTAGTGATTTAGCTCAAATCATTCAAAATGCCCAAACCGAAGCACAGCAGAGAAACTCAACAAGAGTTATCAGATTTGCAGAAGATACTGGAATACCTGGTGCTCCAACAGTGCAAGTCAATTCTACAGTTGGTGTAACAACGGGTAGAGATCGTTCTGTCGGTGGAGAACAAAACGACAGCATACAATTAACAACTAGCGACCAAGAGTTTGTGTTTAACTACCGTGGTGAAGCAGAGGGTGCGCCGTATATTGTTTCTGTAACGTCTGAGTTCAGTAATAATCCAAGATGCATCATAGTACCAACATTATTAGGTGGGACTGTTCAAGCAGAAGGTGATGAATGCGATGCCGCTCTTTATGAGTAGAAACAGAATACGATAAACAGAATAATGGCTGTAAAAGCAGGCAGATTTGTTAATGTACCCTGTCAGTCATAAAACGTTTCAACTCTCTCAATATCTCAGTACATCCTGGGAACCCTTAGCCCTGAAATGTTGTAGTTGTCTAAACAGATCAGTGTATCCTGGGAACCATCTTTGAACTCAAGGTCGTTAGTCTAAAGTATCCTGCCTCATAGAAGGATACATATGAAACGCTTTCGGGTTCCTGTCCCTAATCGTCATTCACTAAATCATTATATTGGTCGAATACCTAAGCGGTTTATGGCTTGGGTGCTAAGGCTGGCTTTTATGGGTGCTCGCTTCAGTCGCACTCGACAGGCTGGCTTTGTATTACCAACAACGGTAATGCTGCTTCTGGTACTCACCTTAACTGTTGGAGGATTAAGTTTCCGCTCATTCAATCGGGCTGCTCAGACAATCGCATATCGTGAGCAACAACAGATTGACAACTTTGCTGCGCCCGCCGTTGACAGGGCTAAGGCTAAAATTGAGTACTTATTTACAAAAGATCCAGAAGTCATTAACAAGAGACCACCCTCTAGCAGTGACTTAATCAATTCACTTTTAAAGTATTCAAGGCCATTGGCAGACGGAGGTTACGGCCAAATCTGGGGGGCTGCAAATCAAGCCAATGACGATCCATACACATTGCCAGATGAAACCCAGTTAGACATCAACGACGATGGTAATCCTGACCCTGCGTGGAGCTTTGAATCCCGTGATGGCAATACCATTGTTTATTCAATCCTCACCTCTCACGAAGCAAGAGATTCAGATGGTGACATTATTCAAGACTCAGATGGTAATGAACTGACCCTAACCTCTAACCAGGTAGATGAAAAAGCAGATAACCTGGTTACGCGCAACGGTCCTATTAATACGCAACAGTCGGTTGATGGTTGCCCTGTAAGTACCCTGGCCGGTGATGGCTGGCAAGATGCTGGCGGTACTCTACAAAAAGTCTTTCAAATTGACGTTCTAAACATTGCTAACCCCAACAATATTAATCGAACGGTTAGCTCCGCAGAATATCAGCAAGTACGCACTATTCCAAAGGGGAATGTATATGGTGCCTGGTTCCGTTACGACATGGAAATATTCCCAGGTGGAGATTTTCGCTGGAATGGAGCCATGCACTCAGAGTCAAACATCATTGCATTTGAGAATCTAGAGGCCTATCTAGTCAGTTCTCCAGAGTCCTGTGTTTTCAGTACCGATGCATCGGAAATTAGTCTCAGTGTGAGTGGCTACGATACCGATGGCGATGGCACTGATGATCAATTTTTCCAAGGGCATTTGATTTCAGGTGCATCAAGGGATGACGATTTTGGGGGAAATACAGAATTTCACAAAGAGAATAATGCTACCCCCACTAACCCTGGCAAAAATAATCTGAAAGATGATACCGATTCAGTTGATGAAACTGGTGGAACTGATGTCACAGATGTTGCTGTAGACCCAGTTTTAATTCTTACAGAAGACATTACTGTTAATTTGGATGATACATCGTGGGATCCTGAGGCTGCCAAGGATGCGTTATCTCCAAATCCTTTAGAGCCCAATGATCAAGTTCAACTGTTGAGTGATAGCAGTCGGGTGCGTGTCTTTCCCGATGCAGCTCGCCCATTTGTAGATGATGGGTTTCGAGCAGACAATCGCTATGGGCCAAAGCCCCGTTACGACTCTGAAAATAGCTTAAGTCAAGCTAATGGTGTATATCTCTCTACACCTCACCAAATTGGTGATGAAATTAATGACAACTCAGTGTTAGCTAGTGATAATGCGGCTGAGCAAGAGTACGGTCTAGATGGGTATTGGGAACGACGCTCTATTTCTCAGGGTTTACGTGTTGTTGTTGGTCAACGGTTAGAGCTAGGTAATCAGTTTGGATGGGAAGCTGATGATCCGCTTTATCCACCCACAACAGTTCAGAATCTAACTCGTAGTGGAGGTGACATAGAAAAGACACCTGCTCAAGCTAAGCAACAAAAGTCTCTGCGGGATAATTTAGCAGCTGTGCAGGGCATGGTGGTTTACCACTACACCGAAGACAATGGAAACTTACCCTATATTTGTTCAGCGTCTACAGTGCATCCAGGTACTTTGGATACTTTAATAAATAGCCGTACCTTTACCAAATACCCAGAAACAGATGATTGGAAAATTGATTTCCTAACAGGAACAGGAACTAACGGCTGGGAGTTTAATTTTAGTAGTTTTGATAGTAATAGTAACGGCGACATCACCGATGAATTTGCCGATGACAAACCCATGGGCAAGGCGCTCCGTAATCTAGCGTATTTTGCCGGGGACCCTCAGGGTGGTGCGCCATCGTTTCCCCCAGTTCAAGGAGAAGCCGGTCAGGCTGACGAATTTGTTCATCCCTATCCCTACCTATCCATGTGGGGAGACTTCTCAGTGCTCCGACGTATTTTTGACGACTACACGGTCAACACTGATGCCCAATACGATGATTTGAGCCCAGCAGATAAGTCTACCCTTCATTCTGCGGCTTGTACGCTAGGAATGCTGGCGTATAACTTAAATAGTTTACAGCTTGAGTTTGATAGCATTCCAGCCAATGGAAGCGCTGGCCTAAATGCTCTTGGGGTACAGCTGGCTAAACTAATGGATGGAAATGTTGCCAATGGTGAGATTGGTGAAGATACAACAACTAACCTTTGTACAACTTCCTTAGGTAGTACAGGTTGTCCACCTAGTCCCTACGATCCAAGCTATTACACTCAATTTACAAAAGAGGAATGGCTCAACGCCCTTGAAAATGATGGTGCTCTGGGTGCAAACCTTGATACAGCCATAGCCCGAGCTGAAGTAATTGGCAGACTACAACAGGTTTTACGAGACCGCACAATGGGCTTTATTCCTGCGGGAACATCCCGTGGGATTGCTGGCTCAGGGACAGGGTATAACCCAGCTACAGGTACCTATACCTATCAAGGGTCTGGCGGAACTTTTGCTGGTGAAATCTTTGGTGCCGGTTGTGACCCAACTGGCTTTGCCACCACTGGTGGTAACTCTGAAAACGCTCAACTTGGTTTAACAATGGCCTTTTGTTCCATTTCCGAAGGGCCAAAGTATCCAATCTTGCATTATCTTTTCCCAGTCACGGACCACGATTATCTTGACTTAAATAACTCAACTTATCGTCAACCCTACAGGGATAATTTCTATCCCACTGCCGTAACCACAACTGCTGAAGAACTTTTGAATGAAGGAAGCACCGCGTCTCCCTTTGTTGTCGAGGTTGATGAGAAAGGTACCACAGGGAGCCTTGCAAATGCGGCTGACGATGAAATTATTGGTGGTGTAAATGATGATGACAGCATACTCTTTACAACAGTTGGGCCAGATACTATTGCCCTAGCACCCAGGACCAGTCTTGCCAATTTCAGACAGCCAACCAGTGCGGGTACTGGCCTCAGCACCCGCGATGACCTCCAAACAAATGCAATTGATGCAGACGGTACCATCACAGAACTTGCATTTCTTGACAAAGCCATGATGGATGGACGCGAGTTGTTAAATATTCGCGTGCTTGATTTAGATATCGATAAACTGACGGATATTACTGCGGACGCTCGTTCATACTTTACCGTTGGCACCGAGCAAATTGCCTGGATTCCAGAAGACGATGGTATTTTCTATGCCGCCAGAGAAGATGCTGTGAGAGAAGACAATATCGTTCGCCCTCGCCAGGCAGATTGGGCTACCTGTCAAGATTTTGCCAATCTGCAAGATAACGGACAAAACTGTCCAATGGATGTTGTGCCAAATGGCCCTAATCAACAAGGAACCTACGATCCACCGTTGGCAGACAACTTAATTAGTCCAAAGCCGGTTGATATGTATGCCGATCCTGATCGACGCCCCTACGGTTTCCGATTAATTAATGGTGCGATTATCCATCGTTCAGGCGACGATAAGGCCGCAGGGGTTACCTTTGTCACCGATAATCCAGCTTATATCTATGGTAATTTCAATCTCCACCAAGATACTTCTGGCAATATTCTCGAAGAATTTGAAGAACAGCTAGGCACAGACTTTGCCACCGGAGCAGGCAACCCCTTTAACGATTTCTATGGACGTAGCACCCTGGACCAGGACTTTGCACAGGGCGGCCAAGACCTATGGAGGCCTGCCGAAATTTTTGCTGATGCAGTCAGCATTCTCTCCAGTGAGTTCCGCGATGGTTACGTTGAAGATGCCTATATTTATGAAACTGACGGTAGTACAACTACCATAGGGGCTAATAGTGCTCAATCCTCATATCTAAATTCGGATCGACCGCTTAGGGAGGATGATGCTACATGGGAGCCACGCCACTGGCAGCGTGAAGATTTAGCAGACCAACAGGGTGATAGCAATGTTTCGCTGCCAATCCGATTTAATCGGAACGGCATTGCAGCTAAAGCACAGACTGAAGGGGACTTAAGTTCTGCATACACCGAATTCCCCACTACGTTTAATGGTGGCCGTGCAAACCATATCCAGTTTTCAGATGAGGCTGAACGTCAGGAGAATCTGATTCCAGCAGCTGATAATACCCGCGTTAATGCACTGTTAGTTTCGGGTATTGTACCGCTGCGAGCAGGCCAAAACTATGGTGGGTTACACAACTTCCCACGGCTGCTTGAGTATTGGCCTGGTAAAAACTTGTTTATTTCAGGGGGTTTTTTCCAGTTGAACTTTAGTACCCAGGCAACGGCTCCATTTGACCAGGACTCTTGGGAACCAGGTACTACACCTATTTCTACTGGTGGTAACAATGTGTACAACGGCTTCTACGGTGCCGCCACCCGTATTTGGGGTTACGATGTCGGTTTCCAGTACACCAGTGTTGCTCCCATTGCCCGTCGTTTCGTTGCCTTAGGTCGACCCAGAAGTGAGTTTTATCGGGAGCTGCCTCTACAGGATGAGTATATCGCTAACCTCTGTACAGCAGAAGATTCGACCGGTGCCCTTGTACTCGGTGCTGATGTTGGTTGCCAATAGGGAGTAATCGAAAATGTTTTTGAAAAATAGGCAACTAAAAAAGCTAATGAGTACTAAGTCGCAAGTACCTGTTAAGGCCGATGACAGTGGTCTGACGCTGATTGAGGGGTTGGTGGCAATTGTGATTATCGCCATCGCTACGGCAGTCATGACGCCAATGGTCATCCTGGCTGTTGGGACCAGAGTTCAAAGTCAACGGGCAGAGCAAGCCTTTCAAATAGCCCAGGCAGAAGTAGACCGGATAAAGCTGATTGTTAGTCAGGGTGGGAACTACACCTTAAATATTGCGCCAACACCAACGGGTGTAAATAGCGTAGCTGACTTTGATGTTGTTCCGGTCCCTGCGCCAAATGTTATTAACGACAACACATACTCAACAACAACTGACGCGGCTCGGGCCATTGATGTGGATAACGATGGCAACGCCGATTACGCTGTTCAGGTTTTCAAAACTGACGGAATTACAAGCGGGACAATCCCCGTCGCGTTTGATCTAGGGGTTAGGGTTTATCGCGCTGACATCATAGGAAGTTTAGATCCCACAGATGTGGAACAGGCCAGCCTGATTATGACCAGCGGTGAAGGGCAATCAGGTAATGCCCCCCTCTCCACTATCTACACTAGCCTCATCAGAAGTGATGATGAAGAATCACTGTGTGACTACTACGAATTCATCAACAGTGTTCAAGGAACAACTGTTTCTACGCCTTCTGAATGTTAACTGCACTATTCTTTGAAAGCTCCATGGCTAATTACCATTCTAAAAGTTGGTTGTATCGATGGCTGTTGCAGCAACGAAAACATCGAACTTCTGGGTTCACCTTAATGGAAGTTCTTATCTCAATGATCATTGCTGGCATCATTATATCTGGCTTGTTGTTTTTAGTGGTTGAACTGTTACAAATAGACCGTCGAGAAATTGCACTGGAACGGGTTCAACGGGATATGCAGCGTGCCATAGACTATATCGCTGATGATTTAGAAGAAGCTGTCTACGTCTATAACGATGTTCGCATGCAGGAGATTGTTGACGATATCCAGATTTTAAGTGACCAGATGGGCACTGGTGTGGAGGGTAGTGGTGATGCGGTTCCCTTACTTGCCTTTTGGCGCACAGTGCCTCTAGATGATGATGTGTTGCCTGATACTTGTACAGGCAATGACGATGAGATGGAAATCTGTCGAGTTGCGAGAACACGTCGAGCGAGTTATTCCCTGATTGTTTACTATCAACAGCATCGGGATGATACTGATGCAGACTATGTTTGGAAGGGTCCCAGCGTCCTCAGACGTTACGAGCTGCCCCAGTATGCCAACTTAGCCACTTTCACTGAAACCCCTGGTTACGCGGACCCTATTACGGACCAGGCTACTGATTTTGAAAACTGGGAGCCGAGTACAACGCCTGATGCTGTTGGCGGCAATAGCGTCGCGTTAGTAGATTTTGTGGAACAAGCGGATCCAGGGGGGACTGCTGTTGACTGTCGTAATTTAGTCTTTGGTCTCAATAGCCGTTTAACTGGAGAAAACGATAACACTAATGATGTATATGACTATGTCGTGACTCCTGAAAATGCGACCGATGCAGCTGGTTTTTTTGCTTGTATACGACAACCTAACCTGGCTGACGGAGATTTTAGGACAACTCAGGATGTCTATCTTTTTCTCAGGGGTGATGTTGAATCGGAAAATCGCTTTTTAGGGCCAGCAAGTGACGGCAGCCGTTTCCCTGTACTACAAACTCAGGTCAAGCTGCGCGGTGTCATCAATAAAGATGGATAATTAGCGATAAGGACACTAATCATGAAGCGATTTAAGCCACAAAAATCTATCTCTTCAACAGCTGGCTTCTCAATGCTTGAGCTATTGGTGGTTATCATTATGGTAGGCATTTTGGCCGCCATTGTTGCGCCTGGCTGGCTGGGTTATATGAATCGTCAACGTGTGAGTCGTGCCCGTAGCGATTTAGCCCAAATCATTCAAACTGCTCAATCTGATGCACAACAAAAAAACTCCACTAGAGTCATCAGATTCTCTGGGGCTGCGGGTGTATCAGCTGCTCCTACAGTACAAGTAAACTCTACAACTGGTGAAACAACTGGTAGAGAACAGTCTGTTGGTGGAGAACAAAATGGCAGTATTCGGTTAACGGCGAATGTTCAAGAGTTTGTTTTTAATTATAAAGGGGAAGTTGAACCCGTTAATCCAACAGATTTACCCTATATTGTGTCTGTCACCTCGGAACTGAGTGAGACACCGAAATGTATCATTGTGCCGACTATACTTGGCGGCATTGTGCAAGCGAATGGTAACGATTGTGATGCTTCTCTTTACTAAGGACAACTCTCACAAAATATGAGAGTTTAAGGCTTGAGCATTTGATATTAGTCGAGCTTGTTGACAGCCAATTTAGGGCTATTTCTGGGAATTTTAAAAGTGTTGCAAGTTTCCGCTTAGCTAGACTATGAGTAAATTCCACAGACTTCAATATTCTGTTGCTAGGGACTCTGGCTTTACACTTTTAGAAACAATTATAGTTCTCGTCGTTGTTGGTATTTTAAGTGCTCTAGTATTACCAACATGGAATGGATCGCAAGAACGATGGCGGGTTTCTGAAGCTCAAAGTAACGCCTATAGTGCAATTCGCAAAACTCAAGCGATGGCAATGCATCAGCACGTAACCTGGCAATTTAGTATTCGTGAATCACTCGCGGGCGAGGTGGAATGGGCCATGCACCCGCTGTCAGGTGTACCTGTTGACTGGACATCTTTGGGTGATAAAGCTCTGGATCTTGACCTGGCAGATACCACCTTGCATAAGCGCGATGGAGCGTACTATATACGCTTTGACTATAAGGGACGGTTAGCTTCACAGACGCGGACGCTTACGTTCACCAGCAGCAGGGCACCATCCATAAAAAGCTGTATAGTAATGTCCACCCTATTGGGTGCTATCCGCCAATCCCATGAGCAACCAAAACCTAACGCCAGAGGACGATATTGTTATTAAACGGTATTGTTATTAAGTAGAGTAATTGTGTTTGCTTGCTTGGAGGGAGATTAATGGCTCCATACTCTCATGCTCAGATTGAAAGCATAGTTTTTGATCTGGGTGGGGTAATTGTCAATTTGGATTATGGTCTCACTATTCAAGCATTTAGTGAGTTGGCTGGTTATGACGTCACTCAGCAGTATAGTCAACAGAGCCAAGCAGACATTTTTTCCAAGTTTGAGGTTGGCAGTATTACACCAGCTGAGTTTAGACGCAGTCTGATGCAGTTGCTACAGTTTGAAGCTGACGATGAGGCAATTAATCAGGCGTGGAGTGCACTGATTCTTGATTTTCCGCCAAAGCGGGTGGAGTTAATACGTCAGCTCGGCCAGCAGAAGCGGATATTTTTATTGTCCAATATTAATGAACTACATTTAGCGACGAGCGATCGCAAATTCACCGAAGCCATGGGCAACGACATTGGCACCCTAGCCGATCAGTTTGAGCGGGTCTATTATTCGCATCTGGTGGGCGATCGCAAACCAAATACCAGCATTTTTCAACGGGTCATCGATGAAAACAACCTTGACCCCGCAAAAACACTTTTCCTCGACGATACAGCCCACAATTTAGTCGGAGCACAGCAGATTGGCTTGCAAACCGTACACATTACCCAGGAGCGCCCTATCGAAAGCCTGAATTTGTTGGATTTATAGCGATTTCAAACAATTTGGCCCTAGGAGAACGTATAGAATAGTAATCTATTCCCTTGATGTTGCATTCTCCTATGGTAAGCCTCGCTGATTTTGCCCTGTTTGCCCTGTTAGGTCTTGGCGCTGGGACCCTCGCTGGCATGTTGGGCATTGGTGGTGGCATGGTCATTGTGCCTGGCCTGTTCTATTTGTTTTCACTGATGGACTTGCCTAGCTACAGCCTGATGCATCTCGCTGCAGGCAGTGCCATGTGCATCATGATTTTTACCTCAGCAGCATCAACGTTTTCCCACCATATGCGCGGGGACGTCCATTGGGATATTTTTGGTCGGATCATCGCTGCCATTGGTGTGGGTGTCTTAATTGGTAATCTACTCTCTAATCATTTAGACACCCATTGGCTAGAAATTATTTTTGGGTCATTTCTCTTATTGGTGTCCGTCAAAATCTTGCTTAACTGGAAACCTGCCTTTGAAGAAACCAGCTCCCCACCCCTTGTACTGATCGCCACAGTTGGAACTTTAATTGGCTTTAAATCAGGCATCCTAGGCATTGGCGGAGGCGCAATCAGTGTACCTTTTCTCCTCTATTGTGGTCTTCCCATGAGCAAGGCTAGCGGTACCTCCGCCTCATTTACCTTGCCAATTGCCATCGTCGGTACCCTGTCATTTCTACTATTCTCCCAAGGATATACAGATATCTCCTGGGCAACGGGTTACATATACTGGCCAGCCGTAGCCTTAGTGGCCCCGTTCACCATGCTCGGAGCCCCCATTGGCACTCAGCTATCCCACATTATTTCGCCGCAGCAGCTACGGCGAATCTTTGGCTGGTTGCTGGTGGTCATTGGCCTACGTATGTTTGGTGGTGGTATTCAATTTTTGGCCTAGGAATAATACCTATAACAAACGACTGTTGAGGCAGCCTCTCCTTTGGAGATGTGCATTCAGCAGTTTGCTATACTGCCCTACTCAGCCAACCAATCTTTTGCCCAAATCAACGCTTCATCCGCATTGGTCAATTCTCCACTGGCTTGGGCCTGTTCAATGGCACTGAGCAATTGTCCGATCTGAGGGCCTGATTTTAGATTTAACCCACGCATCAGATCCTTACCGCTGAGTAGTGGTGTAGGGTGGGCAACCGGATCATCAGGTGTCTGATAGCGTTCTACCATCACCCCAACAGCGGTGGCCGGTATACCCATGGAAAGGGCGACTAACGAGACAGCGGGCAAGCTGGTGCCAGCGAACTTAAATAAAAAGAATTGGTCTGCTTTGGATAAACAACCATTTTGCTCAGCCATACGGTCCAAATAGGGCTGCACCTGGAGCACTCTAAAGATGGCCTGCCCCTCACTGCGGCTGTACTTTAAACGCATCAACCAACGGTGAGCTGCCTCTTCATCCAGCGGCAGTAACCGAGATAGGCGAGCGGCCTTAATCCAGCTACGATAGTGCCCTGCGGGAACTGTATCTTTCCAGCCATGGAGCAGCTGTAGGTAACCTGGTAGGTTGGGCAAGTTGACTAACGCACTATCTAAATTAGCCAGTTGCTGGGCATGGCCAGCATTGAGGTGGGGTAGCCAGGCATCAAATAGGCCATCTTGCCAAGCCATTTTGAAACAAGCTGACCCGTTAGGCTGACTTAATAGGGCATCTAGCTCATGGCGAATACGCTCGGGGGCAATTTTTTGTAGCAGTGGTGCCAGCTCACGAATAGAGGCGCGAGTATCACTGTCAATGGTAAATCCTAACTGAGCTGCTTGACGATACGCTCGTAACAGTCGCAATGGATCTTCAGCCAAGTTTTCACGACTGACCATCCGCAATGTTTGCTGTCGCAGGTCAGCAATGCCATTGAGGGGATCGATGAGTCGATCACTGGGAGGATGATACGCGATCGCATTAATAGTAAAGTCGCGTCGCTGCAGATCCGTTTCTAGGGTGGGGCCTACCTGTTGGGCAAAGTCGATGGTCGCCTGGTCGAAGACAGCACGGGCAATTTGATTATCGGCATCGAGCACCACAAAGCCAGCCCGATAGCGTCTAGCAATGGCACTCGCGATCGCAACTGCCCCATCCGGCAAGACAAAATCTAAGTCTAAATATTCTGCCTGGCGCTCTAGCAAAGCATCCCGAACACTTCCCCCAACAACACAGGCTGTTTCCGGCAGCAGGCGGCTATCAAAGGGCCAAGTTTTAGGAATTAAGGCAGACGCCATAGACGACACAAACTTCAACGATGCAGCTCCAAACGTAGTGCGGCTTACAATTTTCCTATATTGCGTCGCCCGTAAACACGTATTTCGCAACCTAATTTTAGGCTTCTGCTAGGTTTTCGCTAAAACTTAGGGGCAACCGCACATTTTGAAACAAATTCCCCTGGCTATATTTTAGCTGCGTTAAAGTGGTGGCAAAGTGCATATATTCTGCAGGAATGCCCTCACTGGGTACGCCCCATCATCTGCAAAGTGCCAGCAGCAGCAACTTTTATTATTTATTCCCTACCCTGCTTTCACTCTCAACCATTCAGCCCCTTAAGCACACCTTTTCCATTCCATGTGTATTTGCATCAACTGCCACTATGTTGACCGCTGTATCACTTACCATGCGGTTGAAACGAACCATCGGCAGCCCCACTTAACAGATTCTCCAGATTTTGACCCCCAAAATCCGACAATTAACGCCAACATTAGCCCGCCCATTGTCAGCGTAGAAGGCGATCGGATTGTGCAGTCTGGCGACTTTGGCTTTGAATACGATGTGGTCGGCTGCGACAGTTTTCAACAGGATATGGGCAAATGGGCAAGATTGCGTCCCGGTGAAGCTATCCCCACATAATATGCCCATGGGTAACGAAGTGGGCACCGCCCAGACACCATGGTGAGTCAAAGGACAGTTAACGGAAAACACCGTTATGAAATCATCCAAAGCTTTGGCAGAGGGCAAAGTGGCCAAACCGATCTCGCCCATGTTGTAGCACCTGAATCCAATCCGACCGCTCAACGGCTCCTCGTTGTCATCAAACAAATTTATCGCCCCCAGGAACCGCTCGATACCTTAACGAAGCGGATGCAAGCTGTGGGCCAACATCCTCAGCTACCGGCACTCGTCGATAGTTGGCAGACATCGGCAGGGCAGTTTCTAGCTTTTGAGTACATTGATGCCCCAGCCATCACCCAAGCAGAGCCTCCGCCTTGGCCAGCAAAAAAGGTGGAAGTTTGGTTGTTATCCCTTTTGGCAGTCTTAGAATATCTGCACAGTTTCCGCCTTATCCACGGTGACATCCGCCCAGACAACATTCGTCAAGGTCAGCAGCCGATGCTCATTGACCTGCGTATCACCAAACGTCTGGACAGACAGCAAACGCCCCTCAACGTCACTGGTGGCGACGCGGCCTATGCGGCCCCCGAACAGGCCCTTGGTCAGCTAGTCTGCGCTAGCGATTTGTACAGCCTGGGATTGATAGCCATTCATTTACTGACCGGATTAAACCCGTTTGATCTTTATTCAGTCGCTGACAATCGCTGGATTTGGCCCGATTTAGTCGCAACACCGATACCCAAGAATCTCAGCACCGTTCTCCATAAATTGTTGGCACGGTCCCTTGAAACTCGCTATGCCACTGCCAGTCAAGCGATTAGCGACCTAAAAAAATCTTCTGCCGTCTCCCTATTGGATAAAGCCCGTTCTCTACTATTGCCAATAGATACCTGGTCCCAGCCTCCACAAGCAAGCAAAGCCCCCGCATCCTCTAAATCTCTAACGGCCCTGTCCTCTCCACAACTCCAGTGGCAATTTCTATACCAATTTTCAACCGGCATCACCACGGCCTTAGCAATTCAAGGCAATATCCTGGCTATGGGCACTAGCTCTGGCAGTCTGCTCATTTGTGATTTACCTAGCGGTGAGGAGGTTTATACCTTAAAGGGTCGACGCCATCGAGATCGCATCACTGCCTTAACCTTCCATCCTCAGCAGCGCATCCTGTTCAGCGCCAGTAGTGATGGCACCGTCAAACTGTGGGATTTGAACCGTGGTGAGCTTGTGCAAACATTGCAACAACCCGGTTGGCAACCAACAGACCTGGCCGTCGCACCACCGTATCTCATCATCAGCGATGGCACAGGTTATATCGATCTGTGGGATTTGGCGAAGCTCTCACCCTGCCATCGGTTTAATCAACATCAGGATTGGGTTAGCGTGATCGCAACCAATGGCAAACAATTAGCCAGCATTAGTCGCGATCGCACCCTGCGGCTATGGTCTTTACCCGAACAGCGTCTGCTGGAAACCATACCCATTGGCCCCAGCCGAGCCCTCGCCCTTCACCCCAGCGGGCAGCATGTGATTGTTGGCAATGACCAAGGGCAGGTAAATGTCTGGCATGTAGCTAACCTCGCTAAACCCGATCGACTATGCAGTGCCGATGATGGGATTACGGCCCTAGCCCTGAGCCCCGATGCCCGATTGCTGGCAGTTGGTACCGATGGCAATGCTTTACGCATCTATCAGGGCACTAACGGGCAGTGTGTTTCTGAATTAGCGCAGGGATGGGGAGTGGTTGCGATCTCGTTTGACGGCAACACCCTTGTCAGCAGCAGCCAGGACGAAACCGTCACCGTATGGCAACGGAGCAACCACTCCGTGACATGATCCGTGACATGATCAGAGGCAACTTGTGAATCTCCTCTGTCAGTTGCCACAGCTATGGTCCATCCCTTACCTTCCCCTCTCGCTCCTGGTGATTTGCTTTACGCTATTGCTCCCAGTGGCGCTTTACGAGCAACCGAAAAATTCGAGGCAGGTGTGGCAGTGTGGCGAAAACGTGGTTATAGGGTAGAACTCAGCCCCACCTACGACACACGTTGGGGCTATTTAGCAGGTAGTGACGAGCAGCGTCGCCAGCAGTTACTTAACGCCCTGAAAGACCCTAGCTATCGTGGCGTACTATGTGTTCGAGGCGGTTATGGTGGCACCCGTCTGCTAGAAAACTTTCAATGGCCAACGGGCATTAGTAAATGGCTCATTGGCTTTTCCGATATTACCAGCCTGCTGTGGAGCAGTCAGATGAGTGGCGGCGTCCATGGCCCCCTACTCACCACCATCAGCCAAGAAGCCCACTGGTCACTGCAACGGCTATTTAACTGGTTAGAAAACCAAACCCTAGAACCACTCAAAGGTCATAGCTGGGTCAGCGGCATCGCCACAGGCAAACTGCTGCCTGCCAACCTGACCGTGGCCACCTGCCTGCTGAACACCACCCATGAACCCAATTTTGCCGGAGCAATTCTGGCCTTTGAAGATGTAACCGAAGCACCCTATCGCCTCGACCGCATGCTCACCCACTGGCGGATGTTAGGCAAATTTGACCAGGTAGCAGGTATTGCCCTCGGTCGCTTTAGCCAATGCGAACCGCCAGCTAATATTCCTAGCTTCAGCGCTAAGGAAGTTTTACAAGAACGTCTGGGGGACCTGGGTATTCCCATCGTCGCTAATCTGCCCTTTGGCCATGATGGCGTCAATGCGGCCTTACCGTTCGGTATTCAAGCAAAAATAGAGGCCAGAGCCGATGGCCCTGGCCTCTTGTCATTTCCAAATCATTATCGACAACCGCTGTAGGGGCGTTCCATGGAACGCCCCTACAGCGGAAATTCCTACGTAATTATGATTAAGCCTTAACCATTTTCTTCTCGCCATCACCAACGGTAACGATTTCGGTTTCCATTTCATTCATCACCGTTTCTGACAATGCTGGAATCGAATCATCTCCGGTAATCAGACGAGCACCACGCTGATAGGTGAAATAATTCCAGCCCCACTGCAACAGCACTAGCAGCTTGTTATCAAATTCGATCAGGAAGTAGATATGAACAAAAATCCAGATAAACCAGGCAGGGAAGCCAGATAACTTCATAAAGTTCAGGTCGGCCACGGCCTCATTACGGCCAATCACGGCCAGGCTGCCCTTATTCTTATAATTAAACGCCGGAACTGGTTTCTTAGCCAACTTAGTCTTGATGGCATTAGCCAAATAGCTACCCATATCCATGGCAACAGCTGCAGTACCCGGCAAAGGCTTGCCTTCATTGCCCTGGTAGGCAAAGTGAGCCAAATCGCCACCAATATAAAGATTGGGATAGTTCGGCACACTCAAGTCAGAGTCAACAATGACTCGACCAATGCGGTCGGTTTCAGCGCCAGTCTTTTCTGCAATGGTTTTACCCAGGGGAGAAGCCTTGATGCCAGCCGCCCAAAGTACGGTGCAAGCCTGCATATCAGTCACGTTTCCATCGTGTTTGATGGAAACTGTGTCACCGTCGATATTGGTAACCAAGGACTGTGTACGCACCTCAACCCCTAGCTTTTCCAAAGAAGCTTTAGCTGCAACTGACAAATCAGCAGGGTAAGGGGGCAACACCCGGTCCATACCCTCTAGCAAAATAATTTTGGTTTCCTGGGGGTCGATATCGGTGAAGTCATCCTTGATGGTCTCGTAGGCTAGCTCAGCCAGAGCTCCAGCTAGCTCAACACCAGTGGGACCAGCACCCACCACGAGGAAGGTTAGAAGTGCCTTACGACGTTCGGGATCGGACTCCTTCTCAGCAGCCTCAAATGCCAAGAAAATACGACGACGCACCTCCAGGGCATCTTCGATAGTTTTCATTCCAGGGGCAACATCAGACCAATGATCATTACCAAAGTAATGATGGCTAGAGCCAGTCGCTAAAATCAGACTGTCATAATCAATGACTTCATTACGCTTGAGGCTAACCTTTTGAGCATCGGGATCAACATCCACAACCTCACCCATCAGCACTTTGACGTTCTTTTGACGACTGAGTATAGAACGTAGAGGCGAAGAAATATCACCAGCTGACAGTCCACCTGTAGCTACCTGATAAAGCAATGGTTGAAACAGGTGAAAGTTCCGTTTATCAATGAGCGTCACCCTCACTGGGGCCTTGCCCAAAGACTTGGCGGCGTAAAGGCCGGCAAAGCCTCCACCAACGATCACCACATGATGTAGAGATTTTTGCTGAGCTGTGGTTTTTTGGGCTATAGGAGCCTGACCAGAAAGGGCTGCTGTCATAGCATTAAAAACTATTACGTATGATTAACAATCTTATATCGTCTATCTCTGAGTTGAACGCCTAAACCAGGGTCTTCTTCAAAGTTTATTTATATATCAGCTCATGAAGTAGGCCTGATATAGGGGTTTTCCCTATTTTGAAGATTCCCTTTTTAAGAAAAAAGCCTGAGAAAGCTACCACAATCAGTCCCAAAATCAGATGACGTATTTACTTCTCAGTATGTTTTTTAATGTGTCATGGGATTTACATACATGCTTCTATATTGTTCCGTCCGGAAGAATACATATCATTCAGATTCATGAGTCTGAAGCACCAAGACGGGGCTTGACTTGGTAATCTGATTAACCAGGTTTATAAAACAGTGCTAGGCGCATGTTTTTCTGATGGTTTAGACGAGACAAACTATTCAGATATTTCAGAGGGCAAATTGAGTTTGTGGGTTTGAGAGGGGGATAAACTATGGCTTTAATCGTCCAAAAGTACGGCGGCACATCGGTGGGCAGCGTTGAGCGGATCCAAACCGTTGCTGAACGGGTACAGGCAGCGGTACAGGCAGGCAATTCCGTTGTCGTGGTCGTATCAGCCATGGGCAAAACCACTGATAGCCTAGTCAAACTCGCTAGCGAAATTTCTAGCCAACCGAGTCGTCGAGAAATGGATATGTTGCTCTCCACTGGAGAGCAAGTATCCATTGCGTTATTGACAATGGCTCTCCAAGAACGAGGCCAGGCAGCGGTTTCTATGACCGGTGCCCAAGTTGGCATTGTGACAGAGGCTCGCCATAGCCATGCTCGTATTCTGCGTATTGAAACGGAGCGAGTCAAGCGCCACTTAGAACAGGGTCAAGTCGTTGTAGTTGCTGGTTTTCAAGGCATTAGTGATGCCCCTGATTTAGAAATTACCACCCTTGGTCGTGGTGGCTCAGATACCTCTGCCGTAGCGTTAGCTGCTTCCCTACAAGCGGATGCATGTGAAATCTGCACAGATGTTCCAGGGATTTTAACCACGGACCCGCGTTTGGTGCCATCAGCCCAGCTGATGACTGATATCACTTGCGATGAAATGTTAGAACTGGCCAGCCTGGGGGCCAAGGTTTTACATCCAAGGGCCGTGGAAATTGCCCGTAACTACGGAGTTACCCTGGTGGTGCGTTCTAGCTGGACTGAAGATCCTGGGACCAAGGTTACCGCCCCGAACAGACTGCCACGCCCCTTAGAAGGGTTAGAGCTAGCTCACCCGGTGGACGCTATCGAGTTCGATACGAACCAGGCCAAGGTAGCCTTGCTCAGGGTGCCAGATCGACCTGGCATAGCGGCCCAGCTATTTGGTACAGTGGCTCAGCAAAATCTCAACGTTGACCTGATTATTCAGTCCATCAACGAAGGGAACTTCAATGACATTGCCTTTACCGTTGAAAAGGATGTCTTGGAAGACGCCAAAAACCTGGCATCATCACTGATTCCTTCATTGCGAGGTACCTCTGAGGATGGCGATACGGTTGCTTTGGTCACTGATACCCAAATTGCCAAAGTGAGCATTGCTGGTGCCGGTATGATTGGTCGCCCCGGTGTTGCCGCCAAGATGTTCTCCACCTTGGCAGCCGCAGAGGTTAATATCCAAATGATTGCGACGTCTGAGGTCAAGGTGAGTTGTACCATTGCTGCTGAGGATTGCGATCGCACCATCGCAGCCCTCTGTAATGCCTTTGACCTCAATCAGTCACCCGCCCGCTTAGATGCCACTGCAACCGTCCCTGGCCCTGCTGTTCGTGGAGTTGCCTTAGACCGTAACCAAGCTCGCTTGGCTCTACGCTATGTACCCGACCAACCCGGCATGGCAGCCAAACTCTTCCAAGTCCTGGCCGATCGAGGCATCAGTGTCGACATGATCATCCAGGCCCAGCGCTGTCGAGAACTCAACGGCATTCAAACCCGTGATATTGCCTTCACAGTAGCCCAGGCTGATGCGGACATGGCCAGGGGCGTCCTCCAGTCTCTCGCGACCGAGTTTGGCAGTAGTGAAATTGTTCTGGATAAGGCCATTGCTAAAGTCAGCGCCGTCGGCATCGGCATGATGACCGAACCCGGCACCGCTGCAAAAATGTTTCAAGCATTGGCCGATAGCGATATCAATATACAGATGATTGCCACCTCAGAAATCAAAATTAGCTGCGTCGTCGCTGAAGATAGCGGTATTGATGCCCTAAAGGCTGTGCACACCGCCTTTGGCCTAGCAGGTAGTCAAGAAATTAAAGTACCCGCCTAATGGATAGAGAGTAATGGGGAGTGGCACTTGCCCAGGAAAAACTTCTCTATCAACGCTCCACTTGCTCCAGCGACAAATGAGGTGCCACTGGTTTAATCACCGGTATGGGTTTGGACAATTGATTAAATAACTCCCAAAGCACCTCATTAGCATCCGTTGTGGGTTGAGAGGACCGGGAAAGCAAAATATCGCGACACACCTGCCGAAACTCAGCATCATCCGCTGAAATGTGGATCCTCTCACGCTGACAAACCTGGGCAATCATCAACTTAGGACGTAAGCTAAATTGCCCTTCAGGAGCCACGTGTCTAAAAAACTGCTGCACAATCCTAATCACCAAAGTGGCAGCATCATTAGAAATGCCCGCTAATTCTATTAACAGCTGCTGCTGAGTCAAAACATCTGGTTCCGACAAATGTATGGTGATCAAACGATCCAGTAATGCAGTTTGGGTGCCATAGGTACCATAGTATTCTTCCGAATTCGAAGTAAAAATCACTCGAAATTCAGGATGAATGGAAACATACTCTGAGCCATGGTCACCAGTCAGCACTAGAATCCGCTCCTCTAAAGCAGATAACAAAGCCGTATTGAGCTCAGGGCGAGAACGATTAAATTCGTCATAGATCAGCGTCCAACCTTCGGCGCAAGCTAGCCTGAGCCAAGAGTCTTGCTGACCAGAAACAGTTAATTCATGACCACCGACAACTAGCAACATCGGACGCTTTCGACAGTCCGCTAAATGCATAGCTAACGTAGTTTTACCAATTCCCGTTGGACCTTCCAAGTGAATGGAATAGCCAGACCGCAAATATCGCAGCGCCCGCTTCATAATCTGGCCAAGTGCAGCAGTCTTTACAAACTGCTGAGGGCGCACCTGAATTACCGTGGACACCAAAGACACCGATCCCTTGTAAGTGGAGTATGGGCTATAACGTGTACACTGCCCATAAAGATTAGCTAATGCTGCTGTTAAAGATATCCCTATGAAAATGTTTCTACGTAGGAAGTGCCGATAGATAACTGAGAAGACCTACAAAAACATCTCAAAGATGAGCAACGGCATTTGCCTTAACATTCCCCAGTGGGGTATATCACTCTCTATTGTCCCCTCCCTAGGCCTATTCATAACCCAATAGGTGCTTTCCGCACTATTCAGGCTTAGCGTTATCTTTCGACTACTTAAGGAGCTACCGTCTGTTTTCCCAGACTTACTGATTCAGAGATCCCACTATTTTGCCAGGCCCACTGCTTTACAGGACCCACTGCTTTACAGGACCCACTGTTTTACAGGACCACTCGCCCCCGCTCGATTTGTCTAACTGATGGATTCTGCCTACATTGAGCGCCTATTACAGGCATTAAAAGATTCAGATGAAACTGTTCGCAATCAAGCAACAGGTGAGTTCTGGCATATGTGGTTTCACCAAAAAGGGATGCAAGGGGCCAAGCGTTTGATTGAAAGTCAGACCCTAGTAGAAGCAGAGCGGAATGATGAAGCCAAAGCCATTCTCGATGAACTCATTGTGACTGAACCTGACTTTGCCGAAGCATGGAACCGCCGTGCCGTTTTGAATTACATGCTCGGCAAATACCCAGCGGCTATTAACGACTGTGAAAAAACCCTTGAGCTCGTCCCTTACCACTTTGGCGCACTCCATGGTCTAGGGCTATGTCATGCATCCATCGGTAACTATCTAGATGCTATTCAATGCTTTCGTCGCACCCTAGATATTCAGCCGTTTTCCTTAATCAATCAACGGCTAATTTTGGAATGTACGGCCAAATTAACCTGATGCGCTGGTGGATCTAAAGTTGCTGTCTAGTGAACCGTGTTTTTGAAATGTCGCCCAGACTGCGAGTAACCACTTGCATTTTGTGAGACCCTGACAAAATACAATAGGCAATAACTTTAAAATTCGCTTCACGACGTATGCAAACCCTGACGCCCCCTTCTTCAAATACTGGTTTAAACGAACTGCTCGATACCAAAATTATTCGTCGCAAAACGCGTCCAGTGCCGGTTGGCAACGTCATCATTGGCGGCGGAGCTCCCGTCGTTGTGCAATCAATGATCAATGAGGACACCCTAGATATTGAAGGGTCCGTCGCCGCCATTCGCCGTCTGCATGAAATTGGCTGTGAAATTGTGCGCGTTACGGTTCCTAGCATAGCCCACGCTAAAGCCTTGGAAACCATCAAGGAGAAACTGGCAGCAACCTATCAAACAGTGCCTCTGGTGGCTGACGTACATCACAACGGCATGAAAATTGCCTTGGAAGTTGCCAAACACGTTGACAACGTACGCATCAACCCCGGCCTTTACGTGTTTGAAAAGCCTAGCGATGACCGTACTGAGTACACCCAGGCAGAATTTGATGCAATCGGTGAAAAAATCAGAGAAACCCTAGAGCCTTTGGTCATTGCCCTACGGGACCAAAACAAATCCATGCGCATTGGAGTCAACCACGGATCCTTAGCAGAACGCATGTTGTTCACCTATGGCGACACCCCTGAAGGCATGGTGGAATCGGCCCTGGAATTTATTCGTATTTGCGAATCCCTAAACTTCCATAATTTAGTGATTTCCCTCAAAGCCTCACGGGTACCTGTCATGCTGGCCGCCTATCGTCTCATGGCTCAACGCATGGATCAGCTAGACATGGACTACCCGCTGCACTTGGGGGTGACTGAAGCTGGGGATGGAGAATATGGTCGAATTAAATCGACAGCCGGTATTGGCACTCTCCTAGCCGAAGGCATTGGCGATACCATCCGTGTCTCTCTAACCGAAGCCCCTGAAAAAGAAATCCCAGTGTGCTATAGCATTTTGCAGGCCTTGGGCTTACGTAAAACCATGGTGGAGTACGTTGCCTGCCCATCCTGCGGGCGTACCTTATTTAATCTGGAAGAAGTTCTACACAAAGTACGCGCTGCAACTGACCATCTCACAGGATTAGATATTGCTGTGATGGGCTGTATCGTTAACGGTCCAGGGGAAATGGCAGATGCTGATTACGGCTATGTGGGTAAAACGCCTGGATATATTTCCCTGTATAGAGGGCGTGAAGAAATCAAACGTGTGCCTGAAGAAAGCGGCGTAGAAGAATTAATTAACCTGATCAAGAGTGATGGTCGCTGGGTAGAGCCGGACAAATAAGTGACATATCTGTAGAACAAATTACCGAGTACAGCATTCGGGGCTGTCATTTTTTCCTGAGGAAAAAATGACAGCCCCGGATATGTTTTAAGTACTGTTCAAGGAAAACTTCATCTCCAACTCATATCCATTTGTTAACTTGGAGCATAGAGCATGAGTCCAATGCACATTTAACCAGCCAAAAGCTAAGATTCCTTGCTAAATCTACTTACCGATTCCCGAGAGGAGTTGCTAAGCTGCATAAAATAACTAAATATTTCTATACCCCCTGCGGCAGTTGAGCAAAGCCTATATATTTGATAAGGGGTGTGAGTTAGTTATTTTGGCCGTTTGACTAGTTTCGTATCGTCCTATTGTTCTGGATCTCTTTTTTATGGCAACCAAGAAGCATGGCCTGATTTTGGGTGCAGCAGCGCTAGCAAGCATGGCTGTTGTCGTTGCAGGAACAAGCATTCACTGGTCTCAAAGTCAGGCGTTCTTTAAAGAGAGCCCGAAAGAGGTTATTGATGAAGTTTGGCAACTGATCGATCACGAATACGTCGACGAAACATTCAACGATCAAGACTGGCTAGCGATTCGCAACGACTATCTCAACCGTGACTACACAGATAGCACCGCGGCTTATGATGCCATCCGCGAGATGCTGGATTCTTTGGATGACCCCTATACTCGCTTCATGGATCCCCAAGAATTCCGCAATATGCAAATTGACACTTCGGGTGAGCTAACGGGTGTGGGCATCCAAATTTCCCAGGAGGAAGAAACAGAAGAAATCATCGTCGTTTCTCCCATTGAAGATACGCCGGCATTTGAGGCAGGAGTCCGCTCTGGAGATATTATTACCGGTATTGACGGAGAATCGACCGAAGGCATGGATCTAAGCGATGCGGTTAATTTGATCCGAGGTCCAGTGAATTCTGAGGTGACATTAACGGTCATCCGTGATGGTGAGCAGATAAACTTTGATCTTGTGCGTGCCCGCATCGAGATTCATCCTGTACGCTTTGCATATCATCCTGAACAGGAAGGTGGTGTTGGCTATATTCGTCTGACGCAGTTTAGTGCAAATGCGGCTTCTGAGATGCGTGAGGCGATTCAGGAACTAGAGCTACGGGATGTGACTGGCTACGTAATGGATTTACGTTCTAATCCGGGTGGATTACTTTACTCCAGTATTGATATTTCTCGCATGTGGCTCAGCGACGGCACCATCGTTTCAACCGTGAACCGTGAAGGTACCGTTGATGAGAATGTGGCCAGTGACCGCGCACTAACCGATAAGCCCCTGGTTGTATTGGTTGACGGTGGCTCTGCCAGTGCTAGTGAGATTCTGTCCGGAGCACTACAGGATAATAATCGAGCGGTATTGGTGGGTACGAAAACCTTCGGCAAAGGTTTAGTGCAATCGGTCCGGGGACTTGGAGATGGGTCAGGGATTGCAGTGACCATTGCTAAGTACCTCACACCCAGCGGTCGCGATATCAATACCCTGGGCATTGAACCTGACTTTACCGTTGAGCTTAGTGATGATGAGCGGGAATATCTGAGTGAAGACCGTGAACGGATTGGGACAGAAGAAGACCCTCAATACGCTAAAGCAATTGAAGTCTTAAACGATATCATTCGTGGCCAGCGAGAAGCAGCGAATGCTGGAGTAGTTTCGGTTAATTAAAAGCTGTCACTCTCTATTTAGGCAAACATTTACCAGCTCGAATGAGCCCCACACGTTTGGCTATTGCTTCAGCTCGACTAACAAATGGCCCCCACATTTGTGGGGAATCACCTCGTTGAGCGAGTTCAGCCTGACTAAAAATTTCACAGTGTCCGTCAGTTTGCTTTATCACGTGCCAGGAGTCGGATTCCTGGGTATTTTGAGTGTCTTCAGGTGTTTCAGCAGCCATAGTTTTCTGAACAGACATCAGTTCATGACTTACCCGTAACTTTTCTAGCCGTGAGATAGATTAGGCCGGACCACCAGGTCAATCCTACAGCTAGCCAGAATATACTCAGGGCTGGTAGAGGATATTGCTGGGATATGGGTGAAATCAGGAGTGCGATCGCAACAATCTGCACCACTGTTTTCACCTTACCCCACATATTGGCTCCTGTAATCGTCGCCTGCCCTACACGCCAACCGGCAATGGTTAACTCCCGGGCCAAAATCAAAAATACGCCCCAAGCAGGTACCGTTCCTAGTTGCACCAAGACCATTAACGGAGCCAGCACCAATAATTTATCCACCAGCGGATCTAAAAACTTTCCCAGGTCAGTCACCTGATTAAGACGTCGTGCTAAATAACCGTCCAGCCAGTCAGTACAAGCCGCTAGCAGAAACACAACCACTGCCCACCAACGATTGTTAGTCGAGGGCGAGGGACTTGCCAGCAAGCCAAACACTAAGGGAATCGCCATCAGTCGAGAAACAGTAATCCATGTAGGTAAATTCATGGGGCTCACCGATAGCTAATATAATCTTCCCGATAGTTCGGCGGCTCGACATGAATGGTGACCCGAATTGGCCCAAACACCTTCTCTAGTTTCTGTTCAACCACTTCAGTAATATCGTGGGCACTGACCACATCTTTGGGTTCCACAATCAAATGCATATCAATAAATACCTGGCGACCCAAGAGGCCTCGTGAAGCAATGCTATGACAGTTCAAAACCCCAGGTACTCGCATTACTTCTCGATGGATTGCCTCTGGCGCAATGGCCATTTCATCCACTAGCCAGGGTAAATTTGCCGACAACACCACCCAGCCACTATGCAACACCAACACTGCCACCGGCAATGCCATCACAATATCTAACCAACCCAGCCCTCGCCACACCCCGATCAGACCCGCAATGACAACAATGGTGATCCAGATGTCACTCATCGTGTGGTGCGCATCAGCGATCAGCAGTTTGCTACCCAAACGCATGCCCACCCTGCGCTCATAAACAGCCACAATGATATTGATGCCCAATACCAACAACATGAGCCAAAGAGCTATAGGGGTAAGGATCACGGGGTCAGATCCCATCAACAAACGTTCAAACGCACCCCTCAAAATTTCAAAACAGGCAATTCCCAAAAAAGCCGCAATCCCTAAGGCACCGACAGCTTCATATTTCTGATGGCCATAGGGATGCTCTCGATCAGGCTCTGGAGAGGCTAACTGATTGGTCACCAATCCCAAAATGTTGTTGGCACTATCGGTAACACTGTGCAGCGCATCAGCCAACAAACTCAAGGACCCTGTCCAAAAACCGACCAGTACCTTGAGAAGCAGAACCAATACATTAAGAAGCAGGGTGATTAGCAAGACCTGCCTCACTTCAGACCGATAGCTAACACCAGATACTTCAGTAGACATGCACGACTTCTCCGCAGCATGTTTAATAGTAGCGAAGGACGTTCCCCTATGGCGTAATGCTTAACGCTAAAATTCTAAGCTGCTTGCTGCTGCTGCAATTGCAGACCATGCATATGGGCAAACAACTGCCAGCAGTAAGACTCTGGTAAACCACAGGTAAGAGCTCCTCTCATGACCACATCAAAATACCAATCACTGGGAGCATGCTCATGCCCCAACTTCTCTAACACAGTGTAGGTACGTGTGTTAGAGAACGTCTTACCTCGACATTCGATAGTGACTGGGTGGTGCACATAGCCTTCTTCACGGTGATCAAGCAG
Organism: Adonisia turfae CCMR0081; assembly: GCF_011009555.1. Taxonomy (GTDB): domain Bacteria; phylum Cyanobacteriota; class Cyanobacteriia; order Phormidesmidales; family Phormidesmidaceae; genus Leptothoe; species Leptothoe turfae. Next base: position 1,887,592 of record NZ_QXHD01000004.1, read on the forward strand.
CGCACTTAAATGCCAGGGCAATGAGTACAATACTCCGTGCACCGTTGCACCGGGGGTGTGCATAATGTCTAAAACACCGCACTGACGACGGCGCGAGTATCGAAAAAAGCCAAGCCGATAGCCCTTTAGCTGGGCTGGTCCAATCACATAGGGATGGGTGTTTTCCCGCAAAGAGCGCTTGAGATCGACAGGACACATACATGACCCATAGGCAAAATAGTAAAACTGCTCAGAGTTTCCATGGATCATTGTTATTGCCACAGTCAATCTCCCTTATCAACCTCAGAAAATTCAGTAAGTTCAGCCAGCTTACTCAAAACTTACAAATTTAAATGTACGAATATGACAAGAATTTAACAGAGATGGCTGGGGAAATAGAAAATCACAACAATTCCACACGATTTTATAGACTTAGAAAGTAGTTCTATCAACCTCCATGCCACACATCCATGCCATTCATTGTCGGCCTAATCATTCTGCTGATCAGCCTGCCATTATGCTTTGCCATTGATGGTCTAGCGCATTTGACGCCTACTCTGTCAACAATGCCACTATGGCTGTGGCTGATCGTTGGCTCAATTCTATTGAGTTGGTTAATGAAGGATAGCTAATGGCAGAAATACTTGAGACAGGATAATTTACTTGCCATTGCGGATCCTCAGGAGGATTTAATCGGAAACAATAATGTAGAGCAAGCTTTCTAGATCGCTTCATTTCCTGAAGCAGTAACAGCATTTGCTTAATCCCTAACAAAGCAACTAATCCTAAACCGAGCAAGTAAGCTACTCTCTATACAAAGCTGTGTATAAACACGTCATCACAAGCCATGGCCAAGAACTTCGATTTAGAGCAATTAGAACAGCTTGCTGGAGGAGATAAAGCCTTTGAAAAAGAACTTTTGAGGATGTTTGTAGGGGATACTGAAAATAGTCTGACTCAGCTGACAACAGCACTCTCTACGGACAATCCAGTCGCTGTACAAGAGCTAGCACACTATATCAAAGGGGCCAGCGCAAACGTTGGTGCCACTGGGATGTCTAAAACTGCTGCCAAGCTTGAGATGCTGGCTAAGCAAGGCAACCTGAAAAATGCGGCCAATCACATAAGACAGTTACAAGCGCTACACCAAGAAGTAAAGCGGTTAGCGCGTTAGAGTATCATATTTACTACTTATTTTATCTAACACTGAAATGCCCAACTGTAGTCCCTGTGACTACAGTTGGGCATTCAGGCTATTAATAACGCTGCGTTGACTGCACCTAGGCAGATGTACGACTCTCAGTAGGTTCGGTGGTGCCGTAAAGTTCTGGTAGATCACGTGATGGTGGTAGTGTCCGTGATTCCCGAGTCTCAATGTATCCTGTGTAGTAAGCCCCCGGTTCTATCTCCAAGGAACCTGCCACTACATCGCCTTCTAAACGGGCTGTACCGCTTAACATCAGCTTACCTTCAGCAAATACTCGCGCTTTCAGTACACCCTGAACCACAATGTCGTGAGCACGCACCTCCTGGCCTTCTACCAGGCCAGTTTTAGAAATTTCCAGGTCTCCCTGTATATCAACAATTCCGTGAACAATGCCATCAACAACTAACTTGCCTTCGGCATGAACGTTGCCCTCTAATTCACATGTTCTGCTGAGATAGGTAAAACTAGTCGCTGGCTTTCGCTTGAACATAAACACAGTAATCAGTACCCGTACGGTTGGACAGCAGTAAAAAATGAAAGCTCTACCACGGGGTAAGGCCCCCAGATGCACACTTAAGCTAAATTTTGGCTATTGAACCATACAATCAAAACTCTAAACTCTAACCATCTACTGGCTGGACAACGACTAAGCAGACTGCTGCTTCTGAAAAGTTAAGCCTTTCCTTGCCTAAACTCTAGCATCAGTTTTTGATTCAGACTGTCGCTCAAGCTATTTGTTTACTTGGTTTTTTATACAGGGGGGTGCAAGATTCGTCTATAGGCACAGACAATCACCGCGAACGAAAAGCATGGCCTATGGCCTACATAAATTCCCAGGTAAGCATTCCATGACTTTTTTTGAAACAATCTATCTAGAACACTTGTGTGGGATTAGCCTAACAGGCTGCTTAATATCAGAGATACAGTAGTTGTACCGATAGGAACCGTAAGATTATCGATACCGTATTTAGACACAGCTTCCAGGGCAGTGGCTGCGATCGCAACGCCTAAGGCCACCAACAGCAGCGACCCGCTCAGCCCTTGAAGCGAGCCGAGGACAATGAGCACAATCAGCGTACTTACGATCGCCATCGTTAAGCTACCTTCATAGCTTTTTTTCTCCCCCCACAGTTCATAGGGATGCCGCCCCCATCGCTGCCCCACCAAAGCAGCCAGGCCATCGCCCCAACACATAATTAAAATGCCAATGACACCAAAATAGGGATACCCTTGAGGCCAACACCAGGCCATCACCCCTCCAATAC
>NZ_QXHD01000004.1:1890052-1903721 GCF_011009555.1 Adonisia turfae CCMR0081
TGGGCCTTAGGCGAGCGTTGAGCAGCGGCTTGTTTACGAAAACTGTGAGCCTGAAACTCAAAAATAGTGGCATGGTGCACCAACCGGTCAATGGCGGCAACGGTCATCATCGAGTCGGTAAAGATCGTATCCCACTGACTAAAGGGCTGATTGGCTGAGATCATCACACTCTTTCGTTCATAGCGATGGGCAATGAGTTCAAACAGAACCGAGGTTTCCACATCGGACTTTTTGACATAGCCGAGATCGTCAATGATGAGGAGATCATAGCGGTCAAGTTTGACCAGTGCAGCCTGTAATTCGAGTTGGAGTTTAGCCAACTGGAGCTGTTGGACTAAGGCGGTCGCGGAGACAAATTTAACCCGTTTGCCAAGCTCAACAATGGAGCGTCCCAAGGCCGCACAAACATGAGTTTTGCCGGTTCCACTGGGTCCAAATAGCAAGAGATTGCTAGCCGCCTCTATCCAGTCAATCGATTGCGCGAAGGCCATCATCGCGGCTGGATTAAACTCCCTGAGGTGGTCAAACTCAAAGTTGGTCCAAGACTTTGCGGAAGGTAGCTGCGCTTCGGCTAGGGCGCGGGTGATGCGATTTTGTTCGCGCCGACTGGCTTCGCCCTGGGCCAAAGCCAACAGGAACTGGGCGTAGGACCAATGCTCCTGGGTGGCTTGGTGTTCGATGGATTGCCACTGGTCGAGAAAGTGTTTGAGCTTGAGGTGTTTGAGGGTGCTCATCAGCGTCTGATAGGGCACGTCCTGGGGCGGTGGTGAGGAGTTGGTCATAGCTGGCTAAATCATGTTGCACTGAGGTGACGGTGGGACATTGGTCGGCCGTTAGGGTGGCCTCAAAGGCCCGTTGTAGTCCCGCCACACTCAGACTGGCCTGCTCCAATTGGAGGTGTAAGTACTCGGCGACCTGGGATTCGTTATCTTGGGTCGCTGCAATATAGAGGGCTTCGGTCATCAAACGAGCGGCTTTATCAGGCTCCATCGTTGTTTTGAGTGAGTCCCATAGAGACCGCCACTGGTCATTAGGCAGTAGCTCTGCTTGCCATTGGCAGTAGAGAAAGGCACGAGGTTTGCGACGGAGACTTTCGGCCACATGGCGATAATTGATACTGCGTGCTCGGCGAATCTTGTCACTGCCATGGACATGGACTCGTGGCAGCGACACCACTTCAGTCGTGCCCAAAAAGCCCACTAGACGGTCATGATAGAGGTGCAGGGTTAAGCGCTGACCAATCAATCGAGAGGGCACCGTGTAAAGGATGCAGCGGACATTAATCGTGCTGTGGGTGCTGACCTTCGCACTGCGGACTTCATAATCAGGGGTGCGATAGCGGGGTAAGGCTTGTAAGGTGGGGCGTTCGGTTTCAAATTTCTGTTGACACTTGCCATTCAGCTTCGCGATGACCGTCTCGATAAACCTCTGGTACTGAGCCACCGAGTCAAACTCAAAACTGCCCCGACGATATAACGCCTGACATAAGCGTCGCTTGAAATAACCATGGGGAGATTCAATCGCGCCATTTTCATGGGCAACCCCCGTATTGTTGCGAGTGGCCTCCATGCGGTAATGGTCACACACATCCGCATACAGCTGCGTCAGCTTAGGATTACGCCCCCCGGTATTACGATAGGCCGCGCTCAGACTATCTGTCCGATGGGTCTTGGGGGCTCCCCCACAGGCATGGAGGGCATTTTGAAGCCCTTGGGATAAGCCGATAAAACTCTCTCCGCCTTGGATTACTTGCACATACTGCCAACCGCTATAGGCCAACCGATAGTGGTAAAGAAGGTGATGAAATGCTTGACCGGCAACGGTTACCGTCACACCTTTAAGATGGGTAAAGTCCGATAGACCCATCTCCCCTGGTTCATGGCGGATCTTAAACATCACCTCCTTCGGCTTGCCATGGAGCGCTTTCCATTTCGATACTCGCCGTTGAACCGTTCTGAGTTTGTCGTCATATTGTTGCGGATAACGCTCTTGAAGGATCTCAAACACAGTCGTCGCTTCTAGCCGGGGTTCCGCCTCGAGCAGCGGCTTTAGTTCACTTTCCCATAATCCATTGAGCGGATCTTGACGCGTTTTCCAATCCCGTGGACGCCCTCGGTTGGGACGATGGGTCCCACTATCGATGCGATGGGCGGTGCGCGATGAGATCCCGGCTTTCGCTGAGGCACTCACTTGACTCTGGCCTTGGCGTTTCGTTTCCATATACAGCTCTACTTGATTGCGGTAAATTGCGACTGGCACTAGCGGTCTCTTTTTCTTGGAGAGGTACAACCCTAGTGTCTTTCTTTATGAACGGCCTTCGTCTCTGGTCAATGCTGAATACTCCTCTATGGGGAGCTTTGATATGACCGGACTACCTAATTGTCATTAACCCTGATTAGCTGCCTATGTAATTGTCACCCTATATACCAATCTTTTCCTCAAAGTTTGGTATATTAACCCCATAGCAGATAGCATTCATTGCTTGCGAAAATATTATCCACTTTTCGAGTGGTAAAACTATTTTAATACCCTTTTTAAGGTACTCTTCTCCACTTGGCCTTGGTTTTTCCCACTTACGAAAATCATTGATTAGTTCCTTAAACTCGTCGAGTGAACATCCAATTCGGGAAGAAAATTCATACTCGTGGATTGATGCGAGTGTTTCATTTAAAATATTTACAATAATTGATTTTGAGCTGGTTGTTATTTTCCCTAGATCAGAGATGTCAGTGGATAGAATTATTTCCATATTCTTACAGAACAAGCAATGACTGAGTAATCTTAGTGGGGTATCTTATCAGGGAGAATTCGTTCAAGGGATAAAAACTACAATGCCTGAATAACTTAATCTGTGGCATGGGTAAGCTGACTCAGCCGCCCGCTACCGTCATAGCTGTAGCGAGTGCTGGCAATGGGGGTATTGCCATCGGCTCCCGCAAACCGCGCCAGGGAAGTCAACTCACTGGCGACGTTGTAGCCCATCTCGACCCGCTTGGGCTGCACCGCTGTGCCCCCCTGCTGCACCTGGGTCATGCGGTCCAGGGCATCGTAGGTATAGTCCGTTGTCCCGGTGAGGGTACCGGCAATCGTGTCGGTGGTCTGGGTCAGGTTATCGACCGCATCATAGGTGTAGTCAAACACCACCTGGGGCACCGACGGTGCCGTGGTGATGCTTTCGGAGGTGAGCCGGTCGAGGGCGTCAAAGCTATAGATGTTACTGCTCAACACCGTGCTGGTAATCGCATCGGTATCTTGCACCTGGGTCAGTCGCCCCAGCGCGTCAAAGCCATAGCCAACGGTGCGCTGCACGGCATCTGTCGCACTCAGCCATTGCTCACTCGTGCGACGGTCGAGACTGATTATCTTCTACAGGTACCTTCAATTGAAACTCACATTCTTCAAAGGTTGCTGTCAAAATAGTATTGCTATGTGGATTTTCTCTATCTTGAAGCCCAATAAACTTTAGCTTCTCGAAAGTTGGCTCTGTTGCCAGAAAACCAACAAATGGACCAGGAGGCAAATCAGAGTCCTTTGAAGTTACTTCAATGTAGGCCATCTCCCGATAGGAGGAATATTTAAGATCGTAAACAGGAAATTTTTTTTCACTACATTCCTTGACAGAATAGCGAATGTAGCTCAAAACAATTTGCTCATAAAGTGTGGATGCTATTGCCTCCCATTCGTCATAGGCATCATGTTCCATCCAAGTAATGTTCATACGCTCGATAAATGGGATCAATGCAGTAAAACAGTATCGAAGAATACGAAGAGATTTCTTAAGCTCAGAACTTTCCATAAATAAACTTGTCATTAGCCACCTCTTATGACTTTTTCGAGTAACGAGATTTCCTTTAGTGTAGGTGCTCGCTTGTCCCCAAACCCTTGTCCTGGAATAACAGGCTTAACTCTATCTCTCGTAATATCAAGAACAACCTCACCCTTTTCATTGGTTACATAGGGTTTGCTGAAAAACTCAATAAAAACCTCAAGGATTATCCGGCAGCCCAGACGTGGTCAGTATTGCCTTGCCGATGATCGAGGGTTTTCAGCCAATCATCGCTTAACGTTGCTGTAAAGGGGCGCACATCTGCCTGATAGCCGCGTAGTAAGCGTATCAACACTATCAACAACAAGACAATAAAACGGCGTAGCCGTTTCTCCAAGTTCATCACCAAACAAGTGATGGCAATCATAGTTTCGGCGGTTTGGGCGAGTTTGACCATGACACGTCCTAGGCCAAATCGTCGTTTCGCCTGACCAAACTTGCCTTCGACAGCGACTCGAACACTCTCATCCTCTCGAACTTGTTGTTGAAGAAGTGCTTGTTGGGTTTCATCGAGCGACGGTCGACCTAAGGGCGGACCACTCAGACGGATACCATGTCGTTTACACCATCTCAAGTTATCGCGTGTGCGATAAATCTGGTCGGCATGCACCGAGGCAGGATAGTGGCCTGTTCGAGTTCGAAAGCGGTCTATCTGAGCAATCAAGTCTTCGGATTCATTGAAGTTATCCCAACTGAGATGGTCGAGAAACACATAGCCCGCCACACAACTGATGGCGAATTTGGCCCCAAATTCGACGGGCGTTCCGGCTTTACCGCGCACAATGGGGCGCACATGGGGCTGTGAAATACTCACAATGCGGTCATCAATCCGCCGCTGTTTGTAGTGGTACATGTGCTGTTGTTGGCGATAGACTTCATGAATGACCAATAGCATCTTGTACTCCCGTGGATTCAGCGCCGCGAGCGTGGCTCCTGCCTCGATTAACGGGTCAATGTGGCCCAGGTTTCGTCGCACATAGTTGAGCTGTTGTCGGAGGCCCTTGCGGATCAATTTGCGAGGCTTTTTGCGCCGTTTCACAATCCTGAGGTAGTCTCTGCGGGCGGTTTGACGATACGTTCGGGGCTTCTTCTCTAGACATCCCGCCACTTGTTGATACAATTCATCGATCAGCCGTTCACTGTGTTCCCTGGCCTGGTTCAGCAAATCAAGGTCGGTCGGATAGTGAATATCGGCAGGCGCGCAACTGGCATCCACAATCAACTGCCCTTGATTGCCACTTGATGGCGGTTCCGGTGGATCTGAGTCATCATTGGTCTCTGATCCACTCTCCTTAGGTGAGGGAGTAGTAGTTGGTGGAGCTGGTTCCATGCCCACTTGAACCACGGACTCATTGACCGCTAACACCAGGTCGAGACCAATGCGTTTGCGGAAATGGACCAGCATTGACGCATCAAACGGGGCCTTGTCACTGTACTCATGAAGCCCGAGAAAATATTGCAGATAGGGGTTCTCTCGTATTTGGTCAATCGTCTCTCGGTCGCTGATACCCAGTTTTTCTTTGATAATCAATGCGCCCAACGCCATCCGAAAGCCCTTCGCGGGGGCTCCCATATCCTCACTAAACTGGCTCGAATAGGTCGATTCAAACTCCTCCCATGGGATCATCTCGGCCAGTTTCACCCAACGGTTCTCCGGCGATAATTTGCCTCCAAACGGCAGATAAAAATCGTGGAAGGATAGCTGGCCGGGTGAAGATTGTCGGTACATTTCCCTGAGTAGGTGCAAGGGTTTTGAGCAGTTTAACCAATTTTCCGTGCACTTAAGCAAATCTCAATAGATTGAAACCCTTGCTGAGTATGAAGGCTAGACTTCAACAGCAAACCCTACATAAATCCGTTCCCCGCTGCCTCTGATTGCACTATTTGGAGGCCCAGTCAGATTTTTTACTCTGTTACCACTACGTCCTCCACTCAAAGTTATATCACCACGAATTTAAGGCTCTGAAGCAGTTTCAAAATAAGGCTGTTCAAAGTTAGGTCTAGAATCGACACCTAGCATTGGGCCAGAGTCATCAACCTCTGGTTGTGGTCCTTTACCAAAGCCACCAGGGTATAGATCTTCGAGATTGACAGGTGGCGTCTGTAAGATTTCATCCCAATCGACTTGCGGCAGCGGAAGATTGTCCCAGATGGGTCGGTTGGGGTCGAAGTCAGGGTTATAGCCGCCGGTGATGATAGTTTCCAGACACCTCTGACCAAAGTCTTTAAGGGTCTCGCGGGTCTCTTCTGATTGCAGTTGGTTATTGCAGATGGACTGCCCCTAGCGCGAGTACAGCGCCGCCTACGGCTTTAATGGCATTGACGCCGCCTACGGCTGCTAGAGTAACAAGGGCGGCTTCCCCGCTGGGGTCGGTGTAGTTGGTGGGACTATGAAAGACATAGCGATAAAGGTTGGCATCGCCTGCATCAAAGCCCAGCGGATCTTCCGAGAGGAACCGTCCCACCGTCGGGTCGTAATAGCGTGCCCGGTAGTATATCAACCCAGTCGCGTCATCTCGCTCTCTGCCGGTGTAGCCGGAGCGGAAGAATGTAGGTAGGTAATGCCTAATCTCGCTCTCTGCCGGTGTAGCCGGAGCGGAAGAATGTAGGTAGGTAATGCCTATACTACCTGCTGCTTGAAATTTGCTACCTTCTCCTGAAAAGAGATAGTAAAACTCTCAGTAGAGAGGGAAAGAACTGGATTTCGTCCAATGCCTTCATAAAACCGCCTGCAGCGAATATTCCTGATGATACGCTAAGGATATACCACCTGTGCTCGGGGGTTGTATCACCAAAGAAAAGAAGGATACATAATGCTCCAGCTCCAAACCCACCCAGGCCTGAGAGTATCACGTCCACAACGATTATATATAGATTTACCATAAGCACACCTGTTTAGCTAATTGAGTCGAGCATAGTTGACTATCGTCCGTTTGATCAGTCTTCGTTGAAAAGTGGAAGATTCAGAACTAGACTGCTATTGGAGACAAAACTTCCTGCAACTGGGGGCAAGCGGTAACAATCTAGGAGAGTACAGCCATTGTAGGCGGTGCGTTACTTGCTCTCATTTTTGTCACTAGCCAAGAATTCAATAGTTGGAGGAGAAGAGATAATTTCAATCTCTCCCCAATCTCCAGATAAGTGGTAATTTCCATGAGAACAGCTTAGAGTGTCTATATTGCCATAATCGATCTCGCCACTGGCATCCGAATATGGAATCATCACCTTATTTATCCACTTCACCTTATCTACTTGATTAAACTCCAGATAGGCTTTTTTATAGCAATATTGTTCTTCATGTGGTGGAGTTCGATATGCTGGATGTTCCTTTGTTAAGACAACATCCAGCAAGAACTTTACACAAGTTTCAAGGGTTTCTATGTTGAGAACATAGCTGTCTTCCAAGTAAACATGTTCAAGATCTGGCAATTCATAGTAATGGGATAACTTCATTTCTCCTCCTTAGAGTTTTTATAGATCATAGTTTATAGGTGTGTGATTGCCAGGGCTTTTTCTAGTGACAGGGTTGCCAAATGGATCTACTCTTTGACCAGATGCGTAACGCAACTCAACATGAGGAGATCCACTACCTTGTGCTCTCTGACTACCCTGTTTGATAGTTATTCTTATGACTCCATTGCCATCAACATATTTTATTGGCCCATTTGGATTCTGAACTCGCGTAAAATTTTGGCTTTCCGCAAGATTTCTAATATCGCTAGCATTGGGGGGATTACCAGTTCCGAAAAGTTGGTCAATCCCTGGAGCAGCTAAGTCATTAGGCTCAAAAAACGGTTTTTCAAGCTCTGGATTAGGAGATCTTGGATCAGCATCAAAGTCATCAACTTCCGGCTGCAGCCCTTCACCAAAGCCACCAGGGTACAGATCTTCGAGATTGACGGGTGGTGTCTGTAAGATTTCACCCCAATCGACTTTTGGCAGAGGCAGATTGTCCAAGATGGGGCGGTTGGGGTCGAAGTCGGGATTGTAGCCGCCAGTGACAGTTTCTAGACACCACTGAGCAAAGTCTTAGGGGGTTCACTGTCATAGACGATGCGGTTGAGGATATTGCTGTGATGCTGGCTCAGAGCACGTTATTGTGCTGGCTTTTCTGATCTTAATGAGGAGAGATCGCACTATATCACACTACCGAAGAAGATCAATTCCAGTCACTGCCTAGTCCATAATTTCAAACGGCCATCCCATCCAGCACTGACAAACCTTTGCTCATCGAGTATCGAAATCGCTTCGACCCTTGACCGCCCATGAGCACTAATCAAAGAAAAGTTTTCATCATTGCTAAGATTAAGGACGCGAATATTTCCATACCTGTTTCCAAGTATTAAGAGATTGCCATTTTCACTTAGTTTGACTATTTCAATAGCTTCACCTGTTTGAATAGATTCAATTCTCTGATTGGTTGCCATGTCAAAAATAGCTACAGTCCCATTAGGACTACCGATTACAAGTAAATTATGCCTTTCAATAATGGACAAAGACATAACGTAATCTAGTGAGTAATCTGACAAATTAATGCGATTTATCTCTTGTCCTGTGGCATAGTCTAATATCTTTATGACATTCCTGAATTCCTGATCTATGAATATTATGACCCTTTGTTCAAGGGAAAGGATAAAGCATCTTTTATGTATTGAGAGAATCCCTTTAAAAGCATACGCTAATTCACATTCATCTAGACTCCATACATAGGTTAATCCATCATTGAAGCTAGCAAAGAGTCTTGAACCATCATCACTTACAAACGATGAATGTACTACTTTACTCGTCCTGTTAAACTTAGACAACTCATCTTTTGAAGATATATCCCAAACCCTAATCATATTTCCATCATGGGAAATAATAAGATTTGCCTTTGGGGACAGAGATACAAATGTAGAGTCTTCAAATTCTCCTTTATTTGTGATTTTCTGAGGAGCGTTTTCAAGAAAATGGCATTCAGTAATTTTATATTTTTCTGAACTTTCAGAAAAGACTTGCCCTACAGAAAAAAAAGGTTCATGCTCGGACCCGTGCCAAATATTATATATTCTGCCGAGACCAGTCCAGGCGTAAGAACAATTAAACATGCCTTTGTTTCACTCCTCTTTTTTTTTGAGCGGCTGATATTCAGGATTATGAATAAATTCACTACAAATCTTTCCTGATGTATTAACTTTCCACCAGCCTATAATCCCAACAAAAGGTACATCACCATTTTTGTCATATTCGGCATCAACTTTATATACCCATCCATTAGGATTTTGCTTTGCGGTTTCCTTCACTTGATCCGTGACTTCGATTTTTTGGGGTTGAAAACTTTTTGAATGTTGCTGCATTTTCTTCTACTCTCCCTATCACAAAAATGGGATGTAAGGACCCAGTACAAAAACGGTTCCTTTGTTTGTCGTTACTTCACGAACAATCTGTCTGGAGCCTTCAATATAATTACGGTCAATTCCATCATAAAAGGTAATTTCATCTTTGCCATAAGGTCCCGGAGGAACATTTAGAGCTGCTTGGACATTCACTCCATGTGGTGTTGGAGTGATTTCATACACATAGCTTCCTGGGTCAACTGCAAACCCTACAGCTGCTTGTTGGTTCGTAGATAAAGCTGTTATCAACGATGCGGTTGAGAATTTTGCCGCTCGCGGACACTCGCTCAATCTATTATGCTGGGTTTCTTGGCATCAACCCAGCCTAAGGCGAGGGGCGATCGCACTGAGAGTTACAATGTTCTTGATCGCTGCCCTCATTTCACTGCCTGCGATCGCTACCCTGACCATCCGTCAGCATACATGTGTAGTGCTGGGTTTCTTGGCATCAACCCATCCTACGGCGAGAAGCGATAGCTCTTTCGGATGCTGGAGATGTTCAGTACCTACCCTCATATATGGCAGCGCATAATCTCCTGTTCGTCTGCGTCAAGGTCTTGATTAAGGTGAACATGAAATCCATTAGAGTATTCACCAAGAGCCATCCTTATAAAGGTCTTGGCTAAAGCTATATAAGCCTGCTTATTAGCGTATAGAACTGGCATACCATTTTCAATCACAATCTTCAACTCTTCATCTATCTCTTCATCATAATCAAATTCAATTGTATTTTGTGATGAAAGATCTTCAAACTCAAACTCAAATTTTTTCATCATCTTCTAGAGCGATACCTTTTTTATTTTGTGTCAAAAGAGTGTTTGGCTTTTCGAGACTTTCTTTGCTACTCCGTAATATGCTTATTGAAAATCCGTCTATTTTTTCCTCTAGCATTTCTCCTCAGAGCCTCAACATTAGTATGACGTATAGGGTCACCTCCCTTAACAAGAGGATGAGTTTCTGTTCTTAGATTTACCGATCTTCCACCTCCAAAATCAATAGTAACGTTCGTTTCCTGTAAAGTATCAGGATTTAGACGGTTTCTTGTGACAGAAAAATCACCACTTTCGATGCCTTCCTGAATACTATCGAATATTTCTTGGGTTTTCCGACTGGGTAAAGAAGGAGGGGTGTTCGCTGCTGGACTTGAGTGATTTGGAATATTGTTTCCAGCGGAACCTACACTAGGAGAGGATGCTCCTTCCAGTAAATCTCCTGCCCTTCCAACTCCTGGATTACCTTGGGATCGTAGCGGAGCCGCAGGATTAAGGTCATCGACTGCCCCAGTTGGAAGTCTACTTCCACGGGGCAATGCTGGAATAAGGTCATCCCTGGAGCCCGCCAAGGCCTTGCCTATGTCATCACCGATAATGAGCCGACATCAAAGTCCCTCTCCCAAGTTTGGGAGAGGGACTTTAGGGAGAGGTCAGGAAGGGTCAGGGGTAGGCCTGCAACGCATTAGCAGAATCAATGATTGCGCCGTTGATGGAGAGGGGGATGAAGTCCCCTTGGAAAAGTGGCGTTAGTCACGCGTCCTTCCTGGCTGTCCGAATGAAGGGAGGCACTTCAGGACCTTTAGTTTTGAAAGATCAATCTATGAATTAGACTCCAATTCCTCAACGAGATTCCACAATTCTTCTTCTGATAGCTCAAATTCTGGCCCCATATCCATGCCGTCAATTTGTCTAATTATTGAATTTAATTCAAAATCGATTTCACGATATCTATCTATTCGTAATAAGTGAGCCCACTGTGAAAGCTCTTCAGCGCTATAATTACCCTGAAGTTTTCTCTTCAAATCTTCTGCAAAGTTCTTTTTTGAATAAATCATAGTCCTAATTCATTTCCAGTTGGTGGAAAATGGGGTGAGTTTAGTGGAAGTCCATTTTCTGTCTTGAGGTGCACTCTATTCATATTGCCAGCATGATCATAAACTTCTTTCCATTCTCTTACTCTACCTGTTCGTGGATTATATTCTGTTACATGAGATCTACCTCGTGATGGTCCAGGTTTACTTGCTGGTACCTCGGCTTCATAGCAACGAACTCGACCGTCAGGAAGCTGTCTCGTTCTAACAGATCGTTCTTGGGCGTTTTCAGCAATTCTAAATTTTCTATTTAGTGCATCAGATGTATTATTACTATTAGCAGAAATTTTTCTATCTTCTGATATAGACTGTTGGCCTTTACGAGAACTACCAACTATACTATCTGCATCTACTGCTCTATTGGGACCTGGATTACCTTGAGATCGTAGCGGAGCCGCAGGATTAAGGTCATCGACTGCCCCAGTTGGAAGTCTGCCTCCACGGGGCAAGGCCGGAACAAGTTCATTCCCGGAGCCCGCTAAGGCTCTGCCGATGTCATCACCGATACTGCCTGCCCCTCTGGCAACATCATCAAGCAGTTGCGACAACTGTTAGGTAATTGATCGACCCAAGCCTTCTTAGCCATTGCTCACCAATGCGATGGTCGAGAGTGTCGTAGGTAAACTGTCGCGTTTGCCCGTTATAACGTCCAAATTCAAGGGTTTTGGAGTAGTGCTTTAGCTCTTGGACGTGGCGCGTGAGTCACGCACCCTACGCTTGCTAAGGATGAGATGCGTCGTTATCAGGAGGGAGATTTATGGAAGCTGAGTATGATTTTTCTAAGGCGGAACGGGGAAAGTTCTACCGACCTAGTGCGACGTTTAAGTCGCCTATCTAGATGAGGACGTGCAGGTTTTTGTAAAGAAAATGGCAGATAAAAAGGGGGTTGACCTCAATGATGTGGTCAATGAGGTCTTGAGAAGAGAAATGACTCTATCTAAGCAAAATTGATAGTGATAATCTGCTCTTGAGAGACATTTCTAATCACTTGGTGCGCTCAGTTCCATTCGAGTACTAATTTGACCATTCTTCGTTTTCTCAATGCATTCTATCCACTCGCTCCAAACAGCAGGATCTGCTGGATCTCCATCTTCTAGAGTGCTCATATCGCCTAGCAATCCCCCTAAATCATCAGATTGAGTTCTATCATATAGCTTGACTAAGAAAGCATACATTGCTGTATAAGCTTCTCTCTCACTCAACAAAACTTCCATACTTATTTGCCTCCTTGAGGTCATGTACTTCGATTGAGCCCTGTTTGAGAATTAAATGATCTGGGTGTTACATTTACCCCTCCTTCATTAATGACACCGTTACGAGTCCTAACCCATACTCGTCTGCCATCAGGTAGATTTTTAGCGGACCAAGTATTCCCAAACTTATCTGCCCCGAGGGTCGTTGACGGATCATTTGCTACGTCCTTTTCCAAATCTTATTCAGCTGTAACCCTACTTAAAAACGGACACCCTGGTAGAGATTTCCCTACCGGGGTGTTCTTCGATATCGGGAGTAGCTAGTCAGATTCTCTTATCAAACAGCAGGAGAAGCTCGATAAATTACAAATTCAATAGTTGAGATAAAACGGGGCTGAAGCTTATAAAAGTACTGATGAACAATGCCTACTGAGGCTAGAAGAGAGTATTGGTTATGGGATGGAGAGGGTTGAAAGTGGTGCAATGATATCGCACCTACCTGACTTTATTTATGCTGCTTGGGATAAAGGCATATAGCACGTAACTATGTAGGCTTTTTTTTTCCTAACAATTTTACTAGAGAAGAGAGCCAAACAAAGCCATAGCCAATTGGCTCTTCTTCACCTGTAACTATCTTTTCAAGATTTTTCCAGTCACTTGACAACTCTCCTAAACTAAATTCTTTGGGCTGTTCGTAGGGATTATATCTATTATCATCTACGATTTCCCAATAGAAATCTTCATCCAATTCGATTGAATCTATACCCAGTTCTTTCAAGTGATTGAATAAGACTTCAGTACACTGTTGTAGCGAATCTATGCTTATTTTCATTGTTCGTCTCCTGACTCTATGATGTCCATGATACCTTTGGTGAAAGCATTTATTTCGGCTTCTAGATGTCTAATTCTACCCTCGATGATTTTTTGCCTGACTACATCATTTGGTGCGTTTTTGAGGATTTTTTATTGTCAAATGCCTCAGGGTTGGCTTTATATGCTTCTAATTTTTCTTCGTGCTCTCGTAGACGTTTACTTAATGAACGAACCGATCTCTGTTGTGGTTTGGATAAATTTTCTAAGTATTCCTCCAAGTTATTAGGCAGATCAGAAGAGCTATCAAAGATAAAATCTCTCAAGTCTAATTGAGGGGTGGGAGAAGTGTCTCGAGTTCGTCTCAATATATCGGATAAATCATCTAAATCAACTTCCGGCTGCGGTCCTTCCCCAAAGCCCCCAGGGTACAGATCTTCCGGATTGACGGGTGGCGTCTGCAAGATTTCACCCCAATCGACTTGTGGCAGCGGCAAATTGTCCCAGATGGGTCGGTTGGGGTCGAAGTCGGGGTTGTAGCCGCCGGTGACAGTTTCCAGACACCGCTGAGCAAAGTCTTCAAGGGCCTCGCGGGTCTCTT
>NZ_QXHD01000004.1:1903731-1924067 GCF_011009555.1 Adonisia turfae CCMR0081
GTCGGACGCCGATGGTTACCTGGTGCGCAATTACGACCATCTAAAATTCTTTGCCCACCAGCCCTGCATCGGAGATTTTTCCCTGAATGTGGCTAATCCGATTACGGCAGATTATTTCAAGACTCGATTTAGTCTAGAACGACTGACTGCTAGCTATGACCTGAATATCTCGCAGCTACTGGACCTGCTGACTGCCACACCCGCTGATTGGTTTGACATTACGGTGCATCAGCATATGCCGATGTTCCATATGGAGCACTGTGTCTTCTGTGCGTTTCTATCTGATGGGACTGACTTTTCCAACTGTGGTCGCCCGTGCGAGAAACATGAGGTGGTACTGTGCGATCGCACGGGCACTGAGCATGTTCTCCAGGCTGATGCAGGCTGCCGAAACACTCTTTACAATGGCGTTGCCCAAACCGGTGCAGAATTTATCCCTCGCCTGATTGAGCAGGGAGCACGTCACTTTCGCATTGATTTTCTTAACGAGACACCGAACCAGGTCCAGCAGATTCTTAGCTGCTATCAACAGCTGCTAAGGGGGGACATAACTGGGCGTCAGCTTTGGCAAACCCTACAGCTATCTAACCAACTTGGTGTTACTCGGGGAACTCTGGAAAATCGCAGATCAGCATAATTTGGGTAACCGTCTCATCAGTGCCGTTGGCTGAGCGAAGTCGAAGCCAACACCCCCAGCCAGCATCTCCTTCGACTCCGCTCAGGGGACGCTTACTAATTTTGTGACTTAAATCACGTTCTTATGAACGCCTTAAATTGATGTCAAGTCAGCATTGATTGTGATTTAGATCATGTTTTTGAATGCATCAAAATTGATGTATTTGATACTTTTTAGCTCTACTTTCAAAGATATCTGAATCTAATAAATAACCCCGACATTGCTGCCGGGGTGGATTACACATAGTGGGTTTCATATAAGGTGTGCCCTAAGCACATATTCAATGTAATTAATTTCTGTACCCAACACCGTAAATACCCCGTAAATTTGCTTAAAGACTGGCTAAAGTCATCTGGCTATTTGTTTTCTCTATCCTTGAAACCAATGTAGAAAGGGGGATCTACTTTTTGTTGCTTGAATATATCAAGTTTATTTTTTATTAGTCGGTGTTCAGAAATAAGTGTGTAAATTGTGACTTAGATCACCATTTTGAACGATTTTAATTAATGTTATTTATCATGTTTTACGCATTTAAATGGTGATGGATAGATAATGAATGTCATTATTTAAACCCAATAAATAACCCCGACATTGCTGCCGGGGTGGGTTACACATAAGGTGTTAAATATAGAGTGTGTTGCAATAACAAATCTAACGTAACCAATTCTTAGGCACACTACCGTAAAACCACGATAAAACTTTTTAAAGAAAACCTAAAGCCAATTTTAGTGATGGCTTTAGGCCTGTAGATCAAATTGAGAATGATCCTTTGTTTGCGTTTTTGCAATGGCTGATTCTAAAGGATGAACCGGTCTAGGGCCATTGTTAAAATGGCTGTTTTTTAATTAACCAAAGGTTCTACCATTCCAGCCCCACATTGCACCTGCAGAGTCGGCGAATTCAATGTAGGTGCGATCAGGAGGCACCCCTAGTGCGGCCTGTACCTGGGCACAAAACTCCTGGCTCATGGTTTTAGTTTTACTGCCCATGGTGCCAACACTTTTGATTTCGATGTAGCAGGTGGGAGCGGTGCTACCTCCGAAGGTCATGGGAGTGCTGGGTTGAAATGCAGTCATGACATAGGATTCAGGCTTGCCCAAATGTTTTGCCAGGCTAGCTGACAGCTGTTTGAGCATGTCTTCCACAGCGCCTTTAGAGGGGGCTTCGACGGAGGTTTGAACTTTGATTAAGGGCATGGGTATTGCAGAATAAACAATCGATGTTATTGGGGTGAAAGAGTCCTTGGTTTTGCGTTTTTAGTTCTTTGCCTCTATTGGGTATAGACCTTGCTAATTCCTTGAACTCAAAATTAAAAACTCAAAACTCAAAATTCCACTACCCTCCGTAGTTCCAGCCGGTCGTGGATAGCAACAACGCATCGCCTTCACGATGAATACCTGCGCCGATGACTTCGCCAACAAAGACGGTGTGGTCGCCATGTTCAACGGTGCTGATCACGTTGCACTCGACGTAGCCCAGGGTGTCTTTGATGATGGGGCAGCCGGTTTCAGGACCAGGGTAAAATTCGATGTCTTCAAATTTGTTGCCGACACGACGTAGGGGTTTGAAGAAGTTTTGAGCTAACTCTTTTTGGCCATCTTCTAAGATGCTGAGGGCAAAGACGCCGCTAGCTTTGATCATGGCGTGGGAAGTGGAATCGGCTTTAACGCAGTTGACAACCAACGGTGGGGCAAAGGATGCCTGCATCACCCAGCTAGCGGTAAAGCCATTGACTTCTTCGCCGTCTTTGACACCACAGATATAGAGCGCATGGGGAATTTTGCGCAGCATCGTCTTTTTGGCCTGTTCGTCGAGCATTGCATTCACCCTTTAATGTTGTGTACAACGCTTCAGTTTAAACGAATTAAATTGTTCAAAAACGGTAAATGTTTATGAGGGGATGGTTTATCTCACAACTTGGCCCATGTAGTTGCCCCAGAGCCGGGCGGCTTGTGAACTGCTGCTGTTGGTGGGGGTGTTATCGTCATTGCCCAGCCAAATGCCAGTGACTAAATCATTGTTAGGGACAAAGCCCACAAACCAAAGGTCAACGCCATCGTTAGTGGTGCCAGTTTTGCCAGCCTCGCCTAACCCTAAATAGGCGCTACGACCGGTGCCGCCATTAATGGTGCCTTGCATAAAAGAGGTCATGGTGCGAGCCGTATTGGGTCTAAGAACATCGCGATCGCGATCGGCACTGTTATCAAGGGAAAAGTCGAAAATGACCCGGCAGGTACTGGGATCATTATTATCTTCACAGTCACTGCTATCCAACACGCGCTGAATCCCGTGGGGACGATTCCAGATACCATTGTTTGCGATCGCACCCACCGATCCAGTCATTTCTAATGGTGTCACCCCACTTTGACCGAGCACCAACCCTGGTACAGGGTCTAATTCCGATTCAATACCCATGGTTTGGGCCAAGTTCACAATATTGTCTAGACCAGCCTCACGCGCGACCCGTAGGGCGACTACATTTTCTGATAGAGCAAAGCCATCGTACATATCGAGCGCACCACCACCCGAACGACACCCCTGATAAAACTGACCACCCCAGCTCATATCGTTGCAGCTAAAACTGGTGCTAGCGGGAATGCCTTGTTCTAGAGCACTGGCATAGGCAAAAATTTTGAATGTGGAACCAGGTTGTCTAACAGCTTGAGAAGCTCGATTAAACTGACTTTGGCTATAATCTACGCCGCCGACGAGGGCCTGGATTTCACCCGTGGATGCTTTCAGGGTGACCAGGGCTCCCTGGGAAAAACCATGCTGGCCACCCAGGTTGGCAATGCCTGAGCGCATGGACGTTTCTGCCTGGCTTTGTATCGCTAAATCCAGGCTAGTTTCTACATAGAAATTACCTTCTTGGGCAAAGCTGATGCCCAGAACCTGGTCTAGCTCATCAAAGATATAACTATAAAAATATGGGGCCCGAATGCTCTGGAGCTGTTCCCGTGCTTTGGGGCTAATCTCAATGCGTGAGCGACGGGCACGGCGGCCGTCTTCCTGGCTGATCATGCCGAGGGCCACCATGCGTTCAATCACACGGTTGCGGTAGTCTAGCGCGTCATTGTAGCTCTGGACGGGGTTAAAGGCATTGGGCGCGGGCAAAATGCCCACCAGGGTGGCGGCTTCCTGGATATTTAAGTCTTTGGCAGACTTATCAAAGTAAAACTGGGAGGCATCCTCAAAACCATAGAGGTTATTGCCTAAATACACTCGGTTGAGATACAGCAACATGATGTAATTTTTGCTGTAAAACGTTTCCAGCTTGAGGGCGACGATCATCTCGCGAATTTTGCGCATGGCGCTATCGTCACTGCCCACATATTCCCGATAGATGTTTCGGGCCATTTGCTGAGTCAGAGTACTAGCGCCTTCTCGAATGGTGCCGCTTCTCAGGTTGGTTTTAGCCGCTCGAGCAATGCCCCAGGGGTCCACACCCAGGTGCCAGTAATAGCGAGAATCCTCTGACGCGACTACGGCTTGAGGCAAATATTTGGAATATTCCCGCAGTTTGGTTTTTTCGATGTGCGCCTGGTTCGTGATGGGATTCAGCAGCACACGATCGCCATTTTCATTGCCAAGGATGGAGACAGGTCCCTGAACTGATTCGGGTATGGGTCGAATCGGAATTTTGGGCCATTCAAGCGCAACTACCCAAAAGACCGTCAGAGCAACACTGCCAGTGATGCCATAGAGACCGTAGCGAATGGTTTTGAGATACCAGGGTGCTGGGTTTTGAAAGCGTACCGTAACGGCATCGCTCAGCTCGTTGGGACCTAAGCTCAGCACATCGCCATCTCGGAGCTTAAAGGTTTTCAGTCGTTTTTGACCGCAGTAGGTGCCGTTGGTGGATTTTTGATCCTTGAGAACAAACGGGTTGCCAGGCTGGTTGCGATCGCGAGTCAAGGTCAAATGAGTCTGACTCACCAGTGGACTGCGCACTACAATGTCACAGTTTTTAGAACTACGCCCCAGCACATAATGATCGCCCACCAGGTCATACACCTGTCGCTGGTTGTCATAGTCCACCACCAGCTTAGGTACCCGAGCACCTGGTTTTAACGCCAGTTTGTTGAAATCTACCCGAGCCACATTCTGAATCACCTGGGTCATCGTGCCCAAGATGGTTCGAGGAGGCGTCGTCGATGAATTATGACGGGGTGGCTGAGTCATCCTTAGACGTAGAGTGTTTGAAAATGCGGATGTTCAAAATATGGGTTCACTATAACCCCTCAATCATTGACCCCTGATCTAGCTATTACAGCTACAGCTAACACACCCAGAATTGCGGATAGGAATACGGCCTATTTTAGGCCGCTTATAAAAAGGTGGCGTGATTTTCCCGTAGTTTTTGTCTAGGGACGTTTTGGTTCGTGTTTTGGTGTCAACAAAATAGCAATTAACAAACAAATAATCCCTACATTGATCCAGATGTCTGCCAGATTGAAGACCGGAAATCGGGTAATGGGAAAGGCCTGAATAAAGTCCACTACTTCCCCTGCTTTGACGCGATCAATGCCATTACCCAAGGCTCCGGCTAAGATAAATCCCCATCCGGCCCGCTCCCAGCGATCTTCAATCCGAAACAAGAGACCATAGCCAGCAATTCCAATGCTCACGATAACTGACAACCACGGCAGTATCCAACGGCAGTTTTCTCCACTGCAAATACTCCAGGCCGCACCGCGATTTAGAACGTAAGTAAAATTTAGAGCCCCCGGAATAATCGTGACCGATTCGCCCAAATTAAAGTTCTGGACAACCCAATGTTTGGTGATTTGGTCTAATAAGAGTCCGATAAAAGCAGCCACCCAAAACAGGCGATTGATCTGTTTTCTCCGTAATCTGCCCATGTTGCTATGACGGTGCTGAAGCTAGTAGAACATGATCTGACGCATACCATAGGCCAGTACTGAAACTGCACAGACTAAAATTAGCTGTCCTGGGAAAGGTGCAATCGAGTACGTGAAAATGGCCTCTATTAATGATGGCGCATTGTCGCCTGTCCACTGTAATACATAGGCTAGGGGCAAATAAACCAATCCCACTGCATGAATTGTTAGTAACCCCCCTAAACAGCTTAAGGCTAGGGTTTCTAGCTTCAGGGTTTCCCAGAACGCGAGGTATCCACAAACCCATGCTGCCGGGATAAAGCCCAACAAGTAGCCAAAGCTAGGCTCCCTGAGATAGCTCAACCCACCACCCTGGGTAAATACTTGCAGATCAAAGGCCTGGAATAGAAAAAGGCCCAAGCTCAGATAGGCGACCTGGGACAACGCAGCCGCATTTTGCCCCCCCAAACAGCCGATAAGCAATACAGCTCCCACTTGAAAACTCACGCCTAAAGAAAACACCTCCACACCGTTGGCCCAACTCCAAGGCCCATTGGTAATAAAGACCTCTAGCCATGTGCCTCCAATGGTTAGAATCAAGCCGATTAACGCCCACAGCAACTCTGCCGTTGCAAACACCTACATATTCCTCACGGCGACGGTGGCTTATTTTATCGTTTGACGAGAACGTTACTTTTTCTAATCTGACTGAAAGTAGACAGCCGAGCAGGTTTTAGACTGTTTACTTAATCCTTTTATACGGCTTTCTTTAAGAACTGACATGTTTCCCACTCATCGCCCCCGCCGGTTGCGCAGCCATCCACAATTGCGCCGTATGGTTCGCGAAAATGTTGTTACCACCAGTGATTTCATCTATCCGCTATTTGCGGTTCCTGGTGAGGGCGTTGCTAATGAAGTGAAGTCCATGCCCGGTGTTTATCAGCTATCGGTGGACAAAATTGTAGAGGAAGCCAAGGAAGTCTACGACCTTGGGATTCCCTCAATTATTTTGTTCGGTATCCCTGAAGGAAAAGATGATGATGCCACCGGCGCATGGCATGACTGCGGCATTGTACAGAAAGCAACAGAAGCCGTCAAAAAGGCTGTTCCCGACCTGATCGTGGCGGTAGATACCTGTCTCTGTGAATATACTCCCCACGGACACTGTGGCTATCTAGAGGTGGGAGACTTGACGGGTCGAGTGCTAAATGACCCCACGCTAGAACTGCTTAAGAAAACAGCCGTTTCCCAGGCTAATGCAGGGGCAGATATCATCGCCCCATCTGGCATGATGGACGGCTTTGTAGGAGCTATCCGCTCAGGGCTTGATGATGCCAGCTTTGAGAATATTCCGATTATGTCCTATGCCGCCAAGTATGCATCGTCTTACTATGGCCCATTCCGGGATGTGGCTGAATCTGCCCCCCAATTTGGCGATCGCCGCACATATCAAATGGATCCAGCTAACGGTAAAGAAGCGATCAAGGAAATTGAGCTAGATATTGCCGAAGGCGCTGACATGCTGATGGTGAAGCCAGCCCTTGCCTACATGGATATCATTTGGCGCGTCAAAGAAGCGAGCAATTTACCGGTAGCTGCTTACAATGTCTCTGGAGAATACTCCATGGTCAAAGCAGCAGCTTTAAATGGCTGGGTAGATGAAGAAAAGCTGGTAATGGAGACCATGATGAGCTTTAAGCGCTCTGGGGCTGACTTAATTCTGTCTTACCACGCTAAGGATGTTGCTCGTTGGTTAAAGGGGCAATAGAATGCGTTTTTCCAGCGTCATTGGTCTTAAGCTTGGTAGTTAGGCTGGCTGCGGCATTGAACACATAGAACCTAACCAGGATGACAAAACCTGATGCAGGCGTAACAATAATTAACGAACATCTCCGGTGGAGGTGTTCGTTATTTTTTGACTCTTTTTAGCCCACCTACTTGTTTTAGCCCTTGAGCACCTCTTCAGACGCTGTTTCCCATTCCCATGATGCCAATGGCCATGGCCATGCCGCCCACGGCCACACCCATAGTGAGGAATCTCTAAAACGCATTGTTAACCGCCTATCTCGTATAGAGGGGCATGTGCGTGGCATCAAGACAATGGTTTATGAAGGTAGACCTTGTCCAGATGTATTAGTACAAGTTGCTGCGGTGCGAGGAGCCCTTGATCGGGTGGCACGCCTCATTCTGGACGAACATCTGAGTGAATGCATCAGCCGTGCAGTCACTGAAGGCAATATTGAAGCTGAGCTGACTGAATTGAAAGCAGCCCTTGATCGCTTTTTTGATTAGGGGGTATGGGCCTATATTTGGCTAATCATACTGTAACCAGACTGCAATTAAATTTTCAGAAACCTTTGGCCTAAATTTCAAAAGATTTCGAAATGCTACAAAAAAGACACGTTGACACATTGTCATGAATCCTATGCAGAAATAGGTTTTTAGCTTTTTGGGGCCAAAAATCACTGTGGCTTGCCTGCCTTCTGCGTAAAAAAATGTAATGTATTGGCTCATCAAAACGGTCTACGGTAGCAATTGTGGCGATGTCCCTATTTCCCAAACAGGCTTGATAGATACGTTTTGGAGACGTTGTTAACTCTATAAAGCCGTTCAAACTCGTTTAGCTCGTCGTCCTACGCGTACGGCGGACGATATTAAATTCATTTAACGTCGAGATATTTAGTATGAGCAGCAATTTAGCCGAGAAGCTCAAGAAAGGTACGCAGAAAGCGCACACAATGGCCGAGAATGTGGGCTTTGTTCGTTGCTTTTTGCGTGGCGTTGTTGAGAAGAAGTCCTACCGTAAGCTAGTGGCTAACTTCTACTATGTGTACGCTGCAATGGAAGAAGAGTTGGAGCGCCACAAGGATCATCCGGTAGTTTCAGCGGTCTACTACCCTGAGCTATACCGTAAAGAAACCCTTGAGACTGATTTAGCTTACTACTACGGTCCTAACTGGCAAGAGCAAGTTTCTATTTCTCCAGTGGGTCAATCTTATGTTGATCGGATTCGTGAAATTTCTAACGAGTCACCTGAATTGCTTGTAGGTCATTCATATACTCGCTATCTAGGTGATCTATCGGGTGGCCAGATCCTTAAGAGCATTGCCCAACGTGCCATGAACTTGGCGGATGATGAAGGTGTAGCGTTTTACGAATTTCCCACGATTCCCGATGAGGGCGCGTTCAAGAATAAGTACCGCAGCACTATTGATGCCGCCCCTGTTGATGAGGCGATGGCTGATCGCATTGTAGAGGAAGCTAACGATGCTTTTGGGATCAACATGCGTTTGTTCCAAGAGCTTGAGGGTAACTTGGTTAAAGCTATTGGTCAGATGCTGTTTAATAGTTTGACTCGCGGTCGTCGTCGGGGCAGCACTGAACTAGTTGCAGCTGAATAGAGTTGATTGCTTGTTAAGCTAATCAAGTTCTCAATTGCTTAGAAAATGGGCAGTATTCCTCCAGGAATACTGCCCATTTTCGTTTTAAGCTCTACAGTTGCTTGACTAAAACTTCCTATCAATTTAAAAAGTCGCTATCAGATATTTTTGAGGGCTTGTTCTTTGGAAAGTGCTCCTGTAGCATGAGGCTCAATTTATAAACTGCAAATCAGCTATTCTTAGTTTTACTTTGGGATGGTTTTGGCAGAAATAGTCAGGCAGGCTGGCTGTAATTTTACATTGAGTGCCAAAAAATACTTGATAAGTTGACCTTTTCTGCTATTTTTTGGTGGAGCATGGGCAGGTTTGTTCTGTCTGTGTTCGGATCTGTGGTTTGCTTATGGAAGCCTGTAGATCTCTATTTGAATGTGGGTAACCACAGTGCGTTTTGAGTGATCATCGCTCTGGCGCATGGGGCGACGCTTAAAGTGAGGAGTAAACGAGTGGGTTTTGCCGTTAGGGCTGATCGAGATAAGAGTAATAGCGTTAAGAGCTCTAAGAAGCGAAATCTGGTATTACTGCATCCCGTCAATAAGACAGCTTCATCCTCGGTGGCGAGATATCCTTTTAAGGCTGCCGCGAATTCGGGTGCTCCGTCTGTGGCAGCAGTGCCCAATGAGGTGCACGCGCCTGCTGAGGTCAAGCAACTGCCTAGAGCGCCTCGGCTGCCGCTCGGCCTCAAAATTTTAGTGGGAGTGCAGCAGGGGTCTACTGTTCTGACCGGTGGCTTAGTTGCAACGGCCTTAGTGGTCTATAGCTGGACAGTTTATTTAGATAAAACCGTATCTCGTTCATTTCAGCGTTTGGAAACGCTCAAGGCCTCGATCCAACAGGTCACTACTGCCAATGCAACGTTGAAAAATAATATGGCTGAGCAGGCTGAGTCTCCCTCTGCTGGGTTTAAGCCGTTTGAGCCTAAGCGTGCTATCTTCTTGTCACCTGCTCCGGCGCGTCCATCAGTTGAGCCCTCTGTTGAGCCTGAAGCTCCTTCTCCCATGCCCCATCCCCTGGGTTATTAGGTCAGTGAGGTCTTTTGATGTGAGCGCCTTCTGTATGCTTATTGTGCTCGCCTAATATCTATGGTTACGCAGCCATCTAGTCCGGAGCGCCGTCCGTTTAGTCGTCGTCGCCCTCGTCATACGTCTTCACCACGATTTCGCCTTGTCACGGTCTGGGCCTTTATGGTGTTGGTGATGTTTGGCCTAAGTGCGCGTCTTGCTCGGTTGCAGTTAGTGGTTGGTGACCAACTTAAGCTCCAGGCTGAGCAACAGCGACAAAATGTACCCCAGGTTCCTCGGGCATCACGACGTCCGATAGTGGACCGTCAGGGGAATGTGTTGGCGGTGGATCGGATTGTTTATACCATCTATGCTCACCCCATGCTGTTTAGTCGCTCTCGCCAGGAGATGGCTGAAACCTTGGGAAGCGCCCTGGGTCAACCCCAAGATACGTTGCTGCAGCGTTTTCAAGAGCAGGAAACGGGTATTCAGGTTGCTGTAGATGTTTCAGAAGAGCTGACCAAGCGTATTCGTGATCTACGGTTAGATGGTTTGGAATTGTTGCCTAGTCAGCAGCGCTTTTATCCACAGCAAACATTGATGTCTCAGCTGGTGGGGTATATCAATTTGGAAGGGCAACCCCAGGCTGGCTTGGAGTACATGCTGCAGGATCGGCTGCTGTATAAGCTGGATAATGTGCCATTGCCCCATACGCCGAAACAGTTGCCTAATCGTGATGGGCTCAGGCTACAGCTTACTGTGGATAGTCGTTTGCAGCGCATTGCTCAGCGAAATTTAGAGGCAACTGTCCGTCAATATGGGGCCAAGCGGGGGGCCTTAATTGTGATGGATAGCCGTAATGGGGCTGTGTTGTCGTTGGCTGTGACGCCCACCTATGACCCTAATCGCTACTATGAGGCGAATGTTGCGCAGTTTAGGAATTGGGTGATCAGCGATCTGTATGAACCGGGCTCAACTTTTAAGCCTATCAATGTTGCGATCGCACTCGAAGAAGGCTTAATTACTCCTGGTGACTACGTCTATGACGAAGGTCGTCTGCAATATGACCGATGGACGATTCAAAATGTTGATTATCAAGCCGTGGGAGGACGGGGATCCATCACCATCACTGATGTTTTGCGCCATTCCAGCAATGTGGGCATGGTTCACATTATGGAGCGGTTAAAACGCTCGACGTACTACGACTGGCTGGCACAATTAGGGTTAGGGAATGCAACGGGCATTGAGCTTCCTGCCGAGGCCACCGCCCAGCTCAAAAGTCGCTCTCAGTTTGTTAACAGTGAAGTGGAAGCTGCAACCACGTCCTTTGGCCAAGGATTTTCTCTCAATCCGATGCAGTTGGTACAGCTCCATGCTGCTTTGGCCAATGGCGGTGAGTTGGTAACACCCCATTTGGTCAGGGGGCTGATTGACCAGGAAGGAAACCCCACGTGGCAGCCTCAGCGACCACCTGCCAAACAAGTGTTTTCTAAAGACACGACCCAGGCAGTCCTCCAAATGATGGAGGCCGTTGTGGAATCTGGGTCTGGTAAAACGGCTCGCATCGCCAACTATAGGCT
The DNA here is from genome assembly GCF_011009555.1 of Adonisia turfae CCMR0081. Lineage (GTDB taxonomy): Bacteria > Cyanobacteriota > Cyanobacteriia > Phormidesmidales > Phormidesmidaceae > Leptothoe > Leptothoe turfae. The sequence goes on from NZ_QXHD01000004.1 coordinate 1,915,267, forward strand.
AGCGGGTAAGACAGGGACTGCCCAAAAAGCCAATGAATATGGTGAATATGGCGATGGTCGCATCGTTAGCTTTGTGGGCATTGTGCCAGGGGAGAATCCCCGCTATGTGGTGCTGGCTGTGATCGATGAACCTCTGGGTGAAGATGCCTATGGTTCAACGGTAACTGCGCCCCTGGTTAAGTCGGTAGTTGAGTCTCTTGTGGTGATGGCGGGTGTTCCTCCTTCAAGGCACGCGGAGTAAATAGGATCTTTTCTAACTCACGGGTGGCTCGTTCAAGGTTGTCGTTGACGATTTGTATATCAAACTCTTCAGCAGCTTCAATTTCAACGTTGGCCCGCGCCAGACGTTTTGCGATCGCATCTTCCGAATCTTGACCCCGCTGACGAATGCGATCTTCTAGTTCCTGGAGGCTGGGGGGCAAGACAAAAATCTGCTGTGCTTCTGGTAGCGTGGCGCGCACCTGACGGGCCCCTTCCAACTCAATTTCTAAAATCACCACATTGCCATGGGAAATCATCGCTTCTAAGGGTTGACGCGGGGTGCCATAAAAATTACCCGCAAATTCAGCCCATTCCAGTAGTTGATTTTGTTCAACCATGGCTTTAAATTCCGGGCGTGAAACAAAGTAATAATGTTTACCATGCTCCTCACCTGGACGAGGTTGGCGAGTGGTTGCTGAAATCGATAGCTGAATGTCCGGATGATGCTTGAGCAACTGGCGTAGTAACGTTCCCTTGCCCACGCCACTGGGGCCTGTAAAGACAATCAGTTGCCCTACGGTTGGAGACGTAACAACGATTTCTGAACTCAAGGGAACTGATATTGAAGGCATAACTTACAGAAAAAACTACGGAAATTTTACAGACCTATTCCTCCGATAGATCGAATAGCACCGTCTTCATGTAGCGTTCAGCCCAGACAGGATCAAATGCTTTTTCTAAAATGCGACGGGTTTTGTCATTTTGCTGCTGGTGGGTGCAGTAGTTGCGCTGACCTGCCAAGATCTCAGCCCGTTTATGGGGGGTGGGAGTCATGGCAACTGCTTGTTTACAGTGCAAGGTCAGGTAGTAGCGCACCTGCTCCAGAAAACGATGATTTTCCTGAGGACCTATGGGTTTTACAAAACAGCAATAGTCCGAAAAAATGTGGCCCCAGCTAGGGAGTTCCCGTGGATGGCTATAGCCGTTTGTTCCCTTACCCTTAAGGGCATGGGTATAGGCAATGGGCAAGCCGTTGGGATTAGTGGGGGATAAATCCACAACGGCTGCACTAATTTGCCCGCGACCGCAGACAATGTCACAGCCAAACATCGGTAGCCCATACTCAAGGCGAGGAAACATTACGCAGTGCAGAATGTCGAGATTGGGACCCACCTTCGCTAGTTCTAGGTGAAGTTTACGAAACTCTGGGGTTTGATAGCAGGCATTTTCAATGACAAGTCGTTCGCCTTCTAGACGGCTTTCTACATAGCCCAGATCGTTGGGGAGATTGTAAGGCGAGAGGACAAGATGGTGTTGCCAGGTCTCTTCAATGATGTCAGCCAACTCACAGATGACAGAGTTTTGATGCTGACGGATGGAGTACTTTACCGTAATCGACATGGATGAGCGTTCAGTTCACCTTATAAACAGATTGGACTGCACCATTGAAAAACGGTATCGTCGCGGGTGGTGTGATAAATCAAGTTTACAGTAGCGTAAAGGTCTCAGGCAGAATCAACTACCTATGATCCAATTCGTCACCTTATTCCTGATGTTGACTTTTTTTTAGGGAAAAGATTGGTACTTAGTTGTTGTGCTTATTAGGGCATAACACGGGCCACGTAAGCATTCCGATCGTCGGATACTGCCAAGGCCTAAGCCTCCACTTCTGTTGCCCCACTTCAACATCACACACATTTTTCCTACGCTATGGTGGCCACACAACTCAAATCTCGCAAAGTTTTGGGGTTAAATCAACGTCAGTACGAAGGGCTTAAAACAGCACTCCAGCTTAATCTCAGACGCCAGCTTTTGATTGCGGTCTGCGATAGCAACACATTGAAGACACAGCTGGTCTCCAGACTGCAAGCGGATTTAACAGCAGCGGATAATACCCTGGATGATTTTGGGACAGTAACCCTAGCGAAGCTTGCCTTTGATCCGAGTCAGCCCGATTTGATGCTACAGCTGGTGCATTGGCTAAAGCAAGCGCCCAAACCCACACCCCATCTACAGATTGTTGGTTTAGAGGCGATGACCCACCAGCCGATGCGATCGCAAAATCACTTTTTGCGATCCCTTGAAAATATTCAATCTTTGCTCCCCCACCTTGAAAGCAGCTTGGTACTGTGGCTGTCATGGCCCTGGTATCGCACATTGCAACAGTCTGCCCCTGAGTTTTGGCAGTGGCGTAGTGGTGTGTTCACCTTTGTGGGTGAGCCTGTGTCCTCTGCTCCAGAGATTGCTAATACCGGTCACCAGGTGGCGGATGCGCTTTATGGAGGGGTGTCCACTGCTCAAAATGCTGATATCTGGCAGATTCTCAGTGAGGATTTGGCTCAGAGAGACCAGCAGCCCGCAGCGGCTAATGTTGCGGCTACTGATGTTGAGCCAGAACAGAGCCCATCCGTAACCGTAGACGTGACTACCCTGGAGAATCCTCTGGAAACACTCGCTCAGCTAGAAGAGCAGGGGGCCACACCTGAGGAGATTACCCAGGCTTACCATACCCTTGGCAATCATTATCGCGATCGCATTGAAGCTGGGGAAATGACCCCCAATCTATTGGCAACCGCCATTGAAACCTTTGAACTCTATCTAAACTGGTTGCCAACGGAGGATACTCAACGGGCTGCTGGTCTCAATGATTTAGGCACATTGCACTGGCTCAACGCTCAGCTCCAAGGTGAGCGTTCGGCCCTGGTTGAGGGCATGAACCGCAGTGTGAAGCTGTATAGAGAAGGCCTGAGTGCCAATGGTGATGCAGAAACCACCAGCCGCCTGTACGGCAATTTGGGGGCAGTATATAGTGCCTTAGCCAATTACGACGACTCCATTACCCACCTGAAGGACGCTGTCACCGCCTATCGTCAGGCGTTACCATTTTGCTCGGCAGATAGCAATCCTGAAGAATATGGCACCTTGCAGAACAGCCTGGGCTCCGTGTACTGGAAGCTGGCCTACTATGAACAACCCAAGCCCCAGCTGCATCGGGCAATTGCCGCCTATAACGAGGCTTTGCGCTGTCATCACCCCGAAACGTCCCCATTAGAATATGCAGCGGTACAAAACAATTTAGGCATTGCCTACTGGAGTTTGTCGCGTCATGAACGTCCTATATTTTTACTCAAACATGCCATTGCCGCTTACCGGGATGCGCTGAATTATCGTACCCCCAGCACTGATCCGACGGCCTGTGCCAGTACCTATAACAATTTGGGCACAGCGTTTTGGGAATTAGCAAACCATCCTGAGGCACCAGCCGATCCTGAAGGGCGCTATAAGCAAAATGCTGTAATTGCCTATGAAGCTGCCCTCAAAGCCTCAGAATTAGCGCCCAATAATCTTGACCTCGCTTCGATTCGCCATTGCTTAGGCAGTATTTATGACAGAATGGCCCGAGCTACCGATAACAGAGCTCTGATTGTCGGTAACCTGGACCGTGCCTTAGTGCACTACGTCACTGCCCTCAAACAAATTACCAAAACGGCATCTAGCTATGAGCCCATCTTCAAAGCCTTGGTACGCAATGTTTCTGCCCACTATGAACTGCTAGGGTTAGATGGCCAGCAAAATGCCCTGAATAAGGTGCCCGCTGAAATTTTGCCTCAGGTAATGCTGAAGTTATAGGACACATTCCACAAATAACGATTTTGTCTAGAAACTATCTATCCCCTGTAGGGTCGTTGCATGCAACGACCCTACAGGAGGGTAATTAATTTGGGGTAGTTGCCAATTCTGGTGCGTTTTTGGACAATATTGCACGTAGTTCTTTACTGAGATCGTTATCGCTGCGGTGGGCTTCCCATTCGCCACTATGCTTAGAATCGAGTCGCCAGTGGCCATTGATATGATCACCATCCTCTGACACTGTTCCGGTGTATTGGATAGCGTAACTGGGAGTGTTGAAATATTTTTTTGTGAACGTCACATAGCGGCCAGTGATTTGTCCGTGTACCTGGGCTTCACCTAAGGGCCCATCATCCACAATGCGACCACTAATACTATTGTTCGCTTGGACAAAGGTGGCTTCAAACCGGGTGGGGGAGTTTGCCTGCCAGTAAGACCCTAGCCAGGGACCAGTTAACTCAGCCATCGCAGATGTCCTCGTGCAACACATTACCTATGATTTTGATGCAACTATCTTGATTTTGCAGGGACTGGAACAACCCACCACCGGGTGTGAAAATTGAAGAAATTCTCAATTTTGGTGGATGTGGACGCATGCTCGGTTTCACTAGGCTTGGGTCAACTCCTACTACTGGTTACCTCTGCTATGGCGCTATTTCTTATTTTTGCTCTGGTAGTGGCGTTTTTTGCGATCGCATTCGCCCTGCAAAATGACCAGCTGATCGACATCAACTTTTTTATCTGGCAACTAGAGCAGCAGCACCTGGCCACTGCTCTGTTGCTGGCATCAGGCTTGGGCGTTCTTTTCGGACTGTTAGTCACCATTCCGGCATTTCTCAAGCGAGAATGGCGCATTTCCCGTGGGAAAAGACAGGCCCATAGCTTAGAAGATCAGCTTTTAGCTAAGCAGCAAGAAGTCAACAATCAAGCGCGTAAAAACGCAAATCTACGCCAGAGCTATCACCACCTTTTGGAATCCCTGGATCTGTTGGATCACACCACTGGTTTAGTTAGTGATGCGGTGGTTTCGCGTGTCATTCGAGCCCTACTCCAGCGAATGAAAATGCAGCCGCTTCATCATCAGTTTCAATCCGTAGGGCTACTGCTGATTCAGCCCCAGCGTAAGCAACCTGAGCCTAGCGACCTCAAACAAGATCAGGCCCTATGGAATGCGATCGCTCAGGTGCTACAGCAAAACCTGACGGTAGATTCCTGGCTGTTTAGCAATAACCAAGGGCAATTTACCTGTAGCCTCACTGGTTTAGATGTTAAAGCCGTTACGAAATATGCAGAAAATCTTAGATTAGCCCTGACCGATGCACCGATAACCCTGCAGGATGGTGCGCAGACTAATATCGACGTCAATATCGGTGGCGTGGTCACTGACCCTGACCATCCGACCGAAAGTGAGCAATTGCTACTTAGCAAAGCGGAAGAATTTCTAGCTTTGGCGACTAAGCGTGGACGTAATCGCCTGAAAGTGTCCTTTGTCACGGACTAGACTGCATTACGGGCTAAACCCTATTTAGGTTATGAAATCTAAATTTTTTTTACATACTTTAAGTCTCGTAGTGACCTTTGTATGCTTTCATTCTCAATGATTATGAGTATTTTTACTCAATGGTTTCTGGTGTTTGCAAGCCGTATTCTCTGACACAAAATCTTGAGCCCAGTACCGTTGGTGCATAAGATAAAACTAACGACTGAGTTTAAGAAAGTCTAAAGAAGCAGGAGATACGTCCATGGCAGAGCGCCCAATTATCCTCGGTATTGTCGGAGACAGTGCCGCTGGTAAAACTACCTTAACCCGTGGGATCGCCCAGGTACTCGGTGAGCATGATGTGACGACCATCTGTACCGATGACTACCATCGTTACGACCGTAAACAGCGTAAGGAAATGGGGATCTCTGCACTTCACCCCGATTGCAATTACGTTGACATCATTGAACAGCATCTAGAGCTACTACGCCAAGGCCGACCTATACTTAAGCCCATCTATAACCACACTACTGGTGAGTTTGATGCTCCTGAGTACATTGAGCCCAAGAAGTTTGTTATCGTTGAGGGTTTGCTGGGCTACTCCAGTAAGATTGCTCGCGATGCCTATGACGTAAAGGTTTACCTTGCGCCCCCCGAAGACCTACGCACCAAGTGGAAAATCAAGCGTGATACCCGCAAGCGTGGCTATGATGAGGCTGCCGTATTAGCTGCACTAGCTGCACGCGAGCCTGACTCTGAGGCTTTCATCCGTCCCCAGCGTAAGTGGGCTGATGTAATTGTTACTTTCTATCCACCAGATGCGCCTGAAGAGCAGGCTAACGATCTACTGCTCAACGTAAACTTGGTGTTGCGTCCCACGATCCCGCACCCCGATTTTACCGATATATTGGACAGTGATTTAGGTAAAGCCATTCGTCTGGGGCTAGAGCGTGATATGGGTAAGCCCGTAGACGTGCTATCTATTGATGGTCATGCTACCCCTGACCAGGTGCAGCAGCTTGAGCGCATTCTTTGTAGCGATGTTCCTTATCTGGGGCAGTTCTGTAGTCTGGAGGGCAACCAGGAAGTCGGTAAGATTGTTGGCACCACTGGTGAAACTCTACAGAGCTATCCCCTAGCTCTGACTCAGTTGTTGATCACGTATCACATGCTGATGGCTATGGGTACAGCTGGCAAAATGAAAGTTGCCGCATAGATTCAGACCACGACTCTAAGTTCTTAGATACTCGCCCCCAGAACAATGTTCTGGGGGCGAGTATTTTGCTACAAATTTGGCAAATTCTGCGATATGCGACAAAGTTACAGACGTCTGGCGAATGGGTGTGAAGAAATGACATGGTCTGAGGAATCAGCAGACATATGGTTTGAATCTATGTGCCACAATTACCGTGCCTGTAGATTGTCAGCTTGATTGTTCTTTAACTCAACAGCACCCAGCTTCTGGGCTGTTCTACCATGTTTGGTTTTTCCCGAATAAAGCCCATCCACGAATTTGCATCCTATGCCCATTGGCGTCATCAATTTATGCAGCGGCGGTTGCGGTTGGGTATTCTGTTTGGCCTGTTTTATTTTGTCACATTTTTGCCCTTAGACACCCTGACGTACGTTACTGAGGGGCACGATCCCTTTGTACTGCTTTGGATCATCACGAATCTAATACGGATGGGGTTGTTGTTCTTCTGCCTATGGCTAATTCGCAAAAATATCTATCGACCTCGTCGCATTATTGGTGTTTTTTTGCTGGCATCATGGTCCATTAGTCTGTTGCATCGGTTCCATGAAACCTACACTGGTTTAGCTAGCAACACCCCCATTGCCGAGCCTGATCTTTTTAGTTGGGCACTCTCCTTTATTACTCAAGCTACTCTAGTGCCAGTGGGTTGGCCCCTCCATCTAATCTCTCAGCTGGGGGTAATTGTTTACTACTTTGGTGTCAATACCCTTTTAGGGTTACAGGTGGTAACCCCTGGTTTGCCTGCTGCTAGCCTGTTGCTCAACACGTTTTGGATCTGCTGTATCTGCAACTGCTCGGTTTACTTTTATGAAAAACTATCACGGGAAAATTTTGCCACTAATCGTGAGCTGTTGGAGGCCCAAGAAAAGTCTGAGCGACTGTTGCTGAATATTTTGCCTCGAACAGTGGCTGAGAAATTGAAACAGGGGCCAGATATTATCGCTGAAAGTTTTTCTGAGGTAACAGTATTATTCGCAGATATTGTTAACTTCACCCAGCTTACCGAGACCCAGCCAGCAGCCAACATTGTTGATCTACTCAACCAAGTATTCTCTCGCTTTGATCAGTTAGCCGAGAACCATGGTTTAGAAAAGATCAAAACCATTGGTGATGCCTACATGGTGGCAGCAGGGTTGCCACAACCCCAGGCTGACCACGCAGCAGCTGTTGCTGCCATGGCCATAGAAATGCAAACAGCATTGGCGGACTTTAATGCTGAAACCGGTCAAGATATTGCCTTACGTATCGGGATTCATACCGGTCCAGTGGTGGCTGGTGTGATTGGCCTAAAGAAGTTTGCCTATGATCTTTGGGGCGATACGGTGAATACAGCGAGTCGCATGGAATCCCACGGTGTGCCCAATGGCATTCAAATTAGCGAGGCTACCTATCAACGTCTACAGAAGTTGGATGAACGCTATGAGTTTCATCAGCGTGGTCCAATCGTCATCAAAGGTAAAGGACCCATGATTACTTATTTATTAGAGCCCTGTGTGACGGATGTTGATATAGATCCATTGATGGCTCAATCGTAAAGGGCAATGAAAATATTTTTTAGCCGCCGTAGCATAATTTGTCTCCTGCCCTAATCTGTAACAATTAGGGTCTGTATGGATCGCTAAGGAATTAACCATGGCCGACAACCGTAAAAGCCGCGTCGTTACCCAAGGGGTACAGCGTTCACCCAACCGTGCCATGCTGAGGGCCGTGGGCTTTGGAGATGATGATTTTGATAAGCCCATTGTTGGAATAGCTAATGGCTATAGCACAATTACCCCTTGCAATATGGGGATTAATACTCTGGCTCTGCGGGGTGAAGCAGCTCTGCGGGATGCTGGGGCAATGCCGCAAATGTTTGGCACTATCACCATCAGTGATGGTATTTCCATGGGTACCAAGGGGATGAAGTATTCTCTGGTTTCCCGTGATGTGATTGCTGATTCTATTGAGACCGCTTGCACCGGTCAGAGTATGGATGGTGTATTGGCTATTGGTGGCTGCGATAAGAATATGCCAGGAGCAATAATTGCGATCGCACGCATGAATATCCCCGCCGTTTTTGTCTATGGCGGTACCATCAAACCCGGCCACCTCGACGGCGAAGACCTCACCGTAGTCAGTGCCTTTGAAGCAGTTGGTCAGTACAGCGCCGGTACGATCGACGAAGAGCGCCTGATGGCCGTTGAGAAAAACGCTTGCCCTGGTGCTGGTTCCTGTGGCGGTATGTACACCGCT
>NZ_QXHD01000004.1:1924077-1939677 GCF_011009555.1 Adonisia turfae CCMR0081
ACGCTATATAGCTTTCAGCCTTTATGAACGAATCAGAGATCGTTGATAACTTTAGTGTTGTGAGAGTAGTGAGCTCCAGTGACTTTCCTGGTGTCGGTGGAGTCGTCATGGGGTATCAGTCAGCACAGATCATCGAATCCATCAAAAATGACCCTAAGCAGGTTAAGCGATGGGCCTCTGGAGTACCTTGCCAGGTTCTCAACCCTGGTGGTCAATGGACGAAAGGAACGGTTAAGTTCGTCATGCAATTCACGCCTACCGAACAGCCGTCTGATCAAACCGATGTCCAGTAGGGCTGCCAATCACCCCAGGCAATTAGAACCCCCTCGAACGGCATTCTGGGTTTAAAGAATTCGGCGAGCTCCTTAAAGGAGTTAAACCCATCCTCAACCGCCAGTTCTTCTAGCTCCTCACCCATAAGGGGAGTACCATCTATTAGGACTTCTACACCATCAATACTGATAGGCAAAACCGCTCTACACAAAGGGTCTGGGTCAATGAGCTTGATGCAACTCTTGGTACGCATCCCGGTGTAAATCTGAATGGGTTCCCCAGCGCTCGCATGTCTATTTTTTCGACGTGCTCGGATAGTCTGCTGTTTGACACCCGCTCTAATGAGTGGAGCAAACTGCTGTTTAAAGTTGTAGGCCACCATATCAACCAACCTCCAGGCTTAACTGGCCACACCTTTCAAGCTTCAATTGCTTTTTGATAAACATGGATGAGGGCTGTAGATCATAGCGACAATGGCATGGAGCACAGAGCGCTTTGAGGTTGCTGAGATCGCAATCCTCGGGACGATGGTTAAGGTGTGCCACCGTTAAGATGAAGCGCCCAGGCTTCTCGATTTCAACGTCGCCAAACTCCTCAGAGTCAACCGTTTCATACCAATCGTTCAGCCAGGCAGATGGCAGGCGGTCAAACAATTCATGTTCACTCTCCCCAGGCTTACGGCAGGGCCTGCCACAGTTGGTACAAGTCCAACCAGCCTCATTTTTTATTTTTTGTGCGATCTCATTCCAGTTATCAGGATACAAGCGTCTATCCATCGGCATGTTCAAAAGTCTCCACGTCATTGCAAGTGTTCAGATTGAGTTTCAAATTCAGGGGGTTATTTGAAACTCAAAAGGGTATGTCGTCATATGGAATGGATTCGTGGTCGCCATCAAAAAACAGCTGGTTGATGAGATACGCATCCCACGGGGTTCCATAGATGTTGTGGCTTCGCAGGAAACAAGCCCAAAACTCTTCAGCATCTGCGCTCACTTCATACGGGCGGCCAATCATGAGGTTTCGCCATGCATGAAGTACCCATGGGAGCTTGTCCAGCACCCACCGCTCTATCATTTGCAGCCGGGTAATTTCGAGGACCTCAAGAGAATCTCTAAATGGACACTCAAAATCACATTCCTCAGAGCCTGCTTTGAGACAGCCCACATACCCTTGACCCTGGCCACACTCATTTAGCCAATACTCGTAGTCGTCTTGCTTGCCCCACACATCATGGGGTTCATCGTCATAACAGCCCGCATATGGGTCAAAATATGGCCCGTTCTCGTCATAGTCGGTGTAGTCGTCCAGATCGTATTCGTCGTCATGGATGAATGGCTCTGATGAATTCTTTAAGACTTCTTCAGGGGTCTCGTTCGAATATCTCATGGCTAAAACTCCGGTACACTAACGATTCTGGACTGACTGGCATAGCAGCGCTGAATCATGGCGACGCTGGTTCGACATAAATAAGAGATGTCCTGCTCATCCATGCCTTTTTTGACCAGCTCGGTAATAAAGGTATGCCTGGCGTGGTATTCGCTGAAGTAGAAGGCCACCTTGCGATCTCGTACCAATTGCTCAACGGTGGGTCTCCAGTAGCGAGTTTGAAAGTTTTTGTAGTCGAAGGGGCCACCCTTGACCGATGGAATCAACCAGTGAGTACTAACCGTCTCTGGGGTGATGTCCTCCCTGTAGTTTCGCTTCCATAGCTCTTCAAGCAATCGTTTCATCTGGGCATTGCAGGGGAACCGCGTAGAGCGATAGGTCTTGGTTGGTTGTTCAATCCTGGTATCGACCGGCAGCGCTTTATTGATCAAAATCTCGCTGAAGTCGGAGGCCACATCCCCCCATTTGAGAGCGCTGGCTTCCTCTGGCCGACAGCCGGACAAGAACAGAAACTTGACCCAAAACGCATAGAACGGATGGTCCCGCTCAAACGCATCAATGATCGCTGCGCGCTCCTGGGGCGTGAATGCGGTGTAGTTATCCTCGGTTATCCGGCGACGCTTGCCCCAGTACCGAGTGAGCCCATCGAATGGGTTGACGGGCAGATCCCCCATGGCGACGGCAAACTTACAGGCGGCGTTGAATTGTTGAATGGTTCGCCTGGCGGTTTCTAGTGAGAAGTTGTCCAATAGCCAGGCGCGGACATCACGCGCATCATTGATCTCTGGTTTTTCTTTCATCATTTTGAGTATCCGTTTTTCAAACTTTGCGTAATCCCGAACGACGGTGCTAGGGGCGACGTAGGGGGTTTTGTACTCGACATAGGCAAGCCATAGGTACCAAAGCTCTCTAGGGGTTATCTGGCGATCCATCAGGTCACCTGCTCAGTTGGATCAGCAACTCGCTTCGAGGCATTCAACAGATCAGCCACGGGTACCGTCGCCAATACGTCATCACCCGTGAGTTCCGTGAGTTGAGCGTGATCCGCATCAATCGCGGCCACCCGATACCGATGATGGGACAACGTTTTCTTGAGCTTCGCGTTGGAGCCGACATAAATCACCACGGCTCCAACGCTCACGTCACAGCGCTTGCAATACAGCTGAACCCCATCCGTAGTGAAAAAATCTGTGCGCCCTAAGTCTTGATTTCTCACCTTGATCACGGAGCGATCTTTGGAAATCGTCAAAATTAAAGACGGCCTTTGGAGTGTGTGACACCCCTCAGCGGTCATCCGAGACAGTTGGATTCTGGGGGAATTTCTATCTATGGTTTCTATAGATTTTTTCGGAAGCCTTGTGCTGCCTCGTCTAATCCAACTTGTGTCACCCGTGGGAATGACCTGATCGCCTACCTGTAGAGGGGGTATTTGGGGGGGCTCAGAGATAGGGGCATGTTTTTGTGTCAACCTTGTCAACCTAGGGTCTAAATCACCCTCTAAGCCTTGCTGGGTATTCGTTTCGTCCGTTGACAAAGAGGTGTCAACGAAGGCCTCAGGTTGACACTTTTTTTTGTCAACACAGCTATCCCCCACTGTGCCAGTTTGCTCAGTAGAGGTAATGCCCTCATCATCTATAGGTTGACTTTTTTCTTTTAGATTGACAGTAGATTGACATATAGGTGTCAACCTATGGGAGTCTTGCCCATCAAGCAGTTCACCCTGATCGCTATCGTTGGTTGACAAGGTTGACACATCAACTGACGATTCTTCAGCGTCGATATAGTCTTGGATAATTCCGATAGGGATAGATACACATCGGCTGAGTCGCCATTTCGGATCGTCGGTGGCTTTTCTGCCAAAGGCCTTACTCACATCCTCATTACCATGAAACTTTTGCCGGTCGGCCATGTTGGCTCCGGCGGATGTCAGTAGATTCTTAAGAATCTGCTTGTTGTAAGCAAGGCTTGAATTGCCATCAACCACACGCCAAACATCGTTTAGGCGAATGGACAAACAAGAAATTTTCCCGTGACGATTACCATCACGGACAAACCGCATGTTCCACTCCCCCAATTTGGATTCAGACCTGAAGGTGCTCATGCGTTCAACGAAATCGCGCAGGCTGTCGGTGGATGCATCGCTATCGTTGGCCATGGAGCAGACCTGCTTAATTAGATAGTCGAGCAAGTCATAGTGATCAGTCATGCCAGCCAGGCGTAACGCTTCGTTTCCGTAATGGAGAATTATGGCCAAACTGCGGGCCATCCGACTATGGGCATGGGGTAAGTGGGGGATTAATGTTTCCTCCCATGCCCCGATCGCGTCAAGGTCCACCCCCAGACTGATAATTTTGGCCATGGCTCCACTGGCTTTGTTCATGGCCTGCCGCAGCTGGAGCCATTCATCACGCCCCCGGCATCGGTCTTTGCAGTCAAACCACAACAGAATTAATCGGCTCATTGTTGCCGCATTGGTCTCACCGGCGGCGAAATTAGATGCCACCATCAAGGCGCTATGGGGCTTTTGAGCATTGAACTTGCCAGCGTCCCCCCCACGGACCAAGCGTGGTTTGCCGTTGTAAAGCCCTTTTAGAAATTCGTCTAGTTCCGGTGTCCGGTGTGGATCGTCCCAGCAGTGAAGCAATCCCCCCAATAACTTGAGCCGTTCATAGGCAGCAGACACCGTGACTTCTTTGAGCATTCCACCGGCCTTATCGGTGTGCATGCCTGAAAGCGATAAGGCACATTCACCAGCGGTCGTTTTTCCACCTCCGCCGTCACCAATGACATTGAGAATAGGGAAGCTACCAGTTTTCTCAATAAACTCTTGATAATGAGTAGCCGCCAGGCCATAGCCAATTGTGAGCAATGCTGGGTAAATATTTTTGGGCCCATAAAACCCAATCATTGCCTTCACTAAATTAGGCAGTGCCTCGTCAGACGGTGGATTGTATTGAGGTTGGGGCAGTGTGTCGGCCTGGCCGGTGATGTTATCGTTCCAGATCCATAACGATTCGTTTTCATCCGTAGCACTACCGTCGGGCTTGAGCTGATGTTTGGCAAATACCCAATAGCCATCGGCCTGTTGACCGGCCCGTTCTGCCAGACGATAGAGTTTGCCACCACGGGAATGGTACTCATCTAAGCGCACCCGCAAAAGGCTTTTCATCTGGTTCACATTCAGGCGGCAGATGATGGCACCGCCCAGGGCCTGTTTGATGGTGTCCTCAAATTTATTGACACTCGTAAAATTGAGGCTGGGCAGGAACAGACGATGTTGATGGTGTTCGCTGGTGCGCTTCACCTGCAGTAAGAAACCACCACCATCGAGGCTGATCACTTCTTTCTCTATCTGTAAATCAAAATTCGTAAGCGGCATAAACCGCCGCTCGTCCTCGCCGCCGGTGGCTTTCCAATACCCCAGCTCACCATCAAGAGAGTCTGGCGCGTTCCACCACAACCGCCGTTTAATATTGCGCTCGGCTAACTCGGCTAGATCAATCGCTTCATCAATCGCATTTTCGAGCCGGGTTAGGAGTTCATCGGGGGGGATATCCAGGCCATCAACAACATCTTTGATATCACCGCCATGGGGCATCTCATTCCAGATGGACAGTGGATTTAAGCTAACAGCAGCCATGCCCTGGCGACGGCATACTCGCTGAAGTGATCGCGTAAAGGTTTGCTCGCCGGTGAGATCGAAGTCGGGATGAATGACCAACAGTGGTTTCAGGCTGGCATCTTTGGCAATCGCCCAGGCATTGGCTAAGCGATCCGGGATGTCTTTATGCCGGGCTTCTCCGCCCTGGTTGGTGGTGGCTACCAGGCCTAGCCGCCGGTAAACCTCCACGGCCTGCTCACCGGCAACAACAAATAGAACCTCACCCCGCATAATGGCTTCCTTGGCCTCATTCTCTCGATAGAGTGGCCACGGTCTAGACCCTCGCCCCATGGTCCAGCCGGGTAAGTCACTGTTCCAGTACCAGGGCCGGACCTCTTTCGTTTTGGTAAACCCCTCCATCCATTGGCGGCGATCGCTCCACTGGCGACGGACCACCTTGCCGATCATCTGCTCCACATTGTTTGGATCAGGATAGAGGTATTCAATCTGCTGTAGCTCAGCTCCTGTATCGGGGTCTTCCACACAGGGCTTAGTTTTAGATTCTCGAACCTCTAAAAAGACTTGAGTCCCCCCAGGCGGTGAGCAGTGAAGCGTCTTTTTAACGCGGCGTTTCACCTCGTGAATGCCTGGTGTTACGCCATCGGTCACTACAATTAGATCGCCTGGTCCTACCGGCTCTCGTGGCGTATCCAAGTGCCATTCTGGACAATCATCGAATACTTTAGGTTGGAGCCGAATTAGTTCCGGATATTTGAAACTTCGCTTTTGTTTGGCGCTATCTCGAACAAACATGGGCCGGTTGTCTTTGGCCAGCCCTTGGTAAGTCCACCCCACGGGTGGTCGATTGACTTCAGTCCAGGAACAAAGGACTTTATCGGGTTTCTGTGGATCGCTACCAATCAGGAAGCAATACGACTCGCGACCACACAATGGACAGGCCGCACCCTTTCGTGCTTCCTGAGCTATCTTTGCCATAATATTTACAAGTTAAGATTTTCAGGGGCTGACGGACAGCCCCGCTCCACATCTCGGTACTAACTGTGAGGCTGGCTCGGTGAGTCAGCCTTTTTTTGCTGGTCAATAAAGTCCGAAAACAACACGCCCTCGGCCAGGCCGGTGTAGATCCCACGCAGCTCATTGATCTGCTCGGGCGGTAGTCCCATCTTTTCGAACGATGCGATCGCAGTCCACATAAACCGCAGTACATAGAAGCGCTGCTGTTGATTAGCCGCAACCAGGCTTGCAGCGAGCCAAGTCAACTCAATACGGTTGCTACCCATTGGCATTGGATTGCCCTCCACGCATGAGATAGTCAACTTCCATTTCGTAGGCGTTGAGCACTTGCAACTTGGGCTGATAAAAGCCGACTTGAAATATACAGCCATAGGGCGCATTGAGTTTCCTAATTTGGAGAGGCCAAACTATCCCGATCTGGGTGTCTCTCCAACAAGGATGGTCCGTTATTACGCCCCATGCGTAAGTTCGTAGGTCATGGGTTAATTGATTTATTGATTGCCAGAACATGGGAGTTTACTTTCTTACTTGATTTGAAATGAGGCTTAATGCGAAACACCTTCTATCACGCTTGTCAGGGTTGAGATAATTAACACGCGGAGTCAGGGCGTCAATCTTCCTCCGCATGTTGTTTAGTTGAGTATGACCGATTCGATAAACCAATAAGGTTGACGAATCGGTCATATAGCCGTTATAACATGAAAGAAAGTAATGTCAACCAAGAGGGAGTGGTGTTAAAGCAGCTTCGGAATGCCCTTGGTGGAATATCCCAAGAGGCTTTATCGAAAATGATCGGCTGCTCTGTAAGGAAGATCTGGCGAGGTGAAAATGGCACTGAGCCTACATGGACAACCATTGAGGCTAAGAACCTTCATCTACTTCTTGAAAGACACTTTGGTGTAGGCATCACTCATTTGCCTGACAGCTTGAAGTCTTCAGATCCAGTACCTTTCTTGCAAGAAGCAATCGCACAAAAAAACGCCGAAGTCTAACCACCTCGGCGCATTCAAAAAAACAGTTAATAGCCCTGGGCCAAAGCTTGGAACCCGAAGCCCAGGGCCATGTCCCTAAAGGAGAGACCTTTTTATGGTACCTAACGAATCCAAAAAAATAAGCCCATACGAGCTGTTTCAAGAGTTTTCAAAGTTAAGAGCTGAAAGTCAGCAGTTGAGAGAACGGCTGAAAGCTATCGAGAATTTAGAAGCCTCAATAGGCGTACAACTGGTTGATCTATCGTCATTCCCAGATTTTGTTGTTAAAGAAAGCGGTGTAGTCGAGATAGAAGGTCAGATGTATTTTTACTTCCTTGACCTTGAAGCTTTCCTGGTTCGTGACTTTTACGCCATCGGCCATATTAAACAGAGTTCCTGAATCCCCCCTGTGCAATGGAGTTGCCCAGGGGCTTTCTTGTGCCCTACTGCGTGGCAAATCTGTCTAAATCTGCCACATCTGTTTCATTCAGTCAGTCCATGCAACGACTGAAAACTAAGACTCATTCCACTCAACCCCTTACGCATCAACCCATAGAGGTTCAAATATATGACTACTCAAGTATTGGCAAATCTGCCCGTCTCTGCCACATCTGACGCTACCAGCCCCATGGTTCAACCGGCTGGTGTAGACATTGGCAATGGGGCTTTAAAGCTGGTGACGGGACTGGGAGAATACCGCCTCGATAGCTATGTGACCTATCTAACTGAGCGTCTGAGCATGGGTCAAACCCAAGGCTATGTAGAGTATCTCCAGGGTGATCGCGCTGACCTGGTCGGCAAACAATGGATCGGTGGTATCAATGCTTACTACCATGCACCACGGGCATTAGCACGGGTAACGGATGACAAAACCGGCAAGATTGACCTGGGTTTACAACTGTTACTTAGTGCGCTTTCTCTGATGCCGTTTCGCTCAGAATGGAGTCTCTCTATTACGGCATCAGTACATGATGGCGCGACTCTCGGAAAGGGCTTAAAAACAGCTCTCGAAGGACAACATCATGTGATGGTTAACAACAAACTCTCCGTGATTTCTGTTGTTGTTAATGGCGTGCTAGAGGAAGGGACTGGGGCGGTTTTGGCCTATCAACGACACTCTGATTTCACGAATGCTTTAGTCTATGACTTAGGCAATGGCACGTTGATTGTTAGCTCCTTTAATGGTCTGGTCATGACCGATAGAAGCTATAGCCAAAACGGGGGTGTTGAGAGTCTCATTGATGCGGTTGCAACAAACCCATTAGTGCGACAACACCTCAAGAGAGAAGGAGATCGCCACCTGATTAGAGCCGGTATTGAGAGCACCCACTTCACCTACGGCACGCAGTATCCAAACTGGAAATTTACCGAAGCCTACAAACAGGAATTACCCCAGTGGGTTAACCGGGTGCTTAAGCCCATGGTCAGACCGACAGAAGATCGTATGGCGTCAGCGACAGCCTTGATCGCGATTGGCGGCGGTGCCTGTCTGCCTGGCATCAAAGGTCTATTAGCGAAGCGCAATATTCAGGTGCTGAGCGAGCCACAGTGGGCCAACTCCCGTGGCCTTTATGCCTATGCCATCCGTAAGGTCAACGCATGAGAATCACGATAGATAAAGGGTTTCAGCCGTTGATACGTGAGGTGATGGCGCAAATCCACACCGACGATCCACGGCTGGCACTCAACCACATCATTAGCACCTGGGCCGCCAGTCAGCACGCCAGTCATCAACCGGCTGCGTCACTGCCCCAGGCCCAGGCCGCTGAGCCCAACGACGAATTTTCACAACTTACCGATTGGAGTTAGCATCTGATGCTCAAACACCATCTGACCCGTCTGTCTGGATTAGATCCAAACAGTAAAGCCTTTGACCCTGAAACCCTGGAACTGCTGACCTATTGCGGGCGTTATACGGCCCCACTGGATGGACAGCAACTCAATCTAACCGCTACGCCCAGTGAGACAACCTGTGGTGCATGCCAACGGACCAAAGACTTTAAGCGCCTGATCTCCGTCTATGGCAATAACGGCCTAGGTAGACGAAATCTGTAGTCATTCCCACAAACCATCAGCGTTCACGCCCTATCAACCAGGAACCGATTCATCATGCCTTGGAAAATCATTTTAATGCTGATTTTGTGCCTGCTGTCTGGTTCGGCAGGCTGGAAATTGAGAGACACGGCTCAGCCAGTGGTAACGGCCTATACCTGTTCGACTGGTTTTTTTGATGCCCTCACGTTCTGGAACTAACGGAGGTGAGCGCCATGAGCGATGATCCATTGACTTGGTTATGTACCGAGCCAGATGTGCACCCCCCGGCTGAGCCACCACCGACTGACGATTTAAGTCTTGCTGAGAAACTTGGCATTCTCAACAAAACCGTTGAGCGTCATGGCGTTGGGCTTAGCACTCTCAGGACGGCGGTTGCCGACCTTGAGGAGACTCACGGCATCCATTCAACCGAGATAAAACGCGCGCTCGCCACGATTCGTAAGCAGTTAACCGTACTGGAACAAGGCGAAAAGCTGACTCAGAAAGACTTAGACCTCATTAAAGGAACGGTCACTCACTTGGGTGATCTGTCCGAGCTGAACCATAGCTATATCGAGCGGCTAACCGCTGACCACCATCAGCAAGCCCGTGACCTGTCGAGACTGAAACAATTTCGATTGACGTTAACGCACCTGGTCTTATTAATCCTGGCGGGTGCATTTGCTGTATCCACCATCCACAACCATTATCGGTCCCTGCCGTTGAGGGACTTCTATCTAGAAAACCGAGACTACATACGGCGCTAAGCGTCGCCCCCCTTGATGTTTACCTTACCTATATCGAACGATGGCTTTTAACCTGACCGGCAATCTTGAACGAACTTTAAATGCCAAAACGGGACTGACCAACGAACGGATCAACCCCAGCAACTTAGAGCGGCTTGACTTCACGAACGTTGCCCAGCTTCCTGGCAACTTTCTAACGGACTGTGGCACAGAAGCCTCGGCGGATCAGTTTATTGACCACATCACCGCAGAGTCAGAGCAACTATCCCAGGCAACACGGGCGATTGATGCCGCTAATCACTATATCGATTGCCAACAAAAGTACCAGACGGCTCTCAAGAGCTTACGCGAGAAAGTAGCGAAGCTTGAAATCACCATTGAGGAAGCGTTTGCACAATGGCAAACACTGAAGCATCAGCTCAATCTAGCCAGAAAGCAAGCGGGTTTAAAGCATGCGTCTGACGTGGAGAACGCCAACATTGCCTATGCCAAGTTTGATCGTGGCCTCCGCGAGAAATTGCACACAGCCACGGATATCAGCCGAAACGGAATTCATCAGGGCTCACATTTAGAGCACCAATTTGTACAGAACTAGCCGTTTATCAGGGGGCGATTGCCCCCTTAGGACCGTGAAACTCAACCATCACTTAGGAGCCCAGCTCACCCAGTACCTACTGATCGCCTGTGCCTCCTCAGCCATTGTCCAGCTGTCGGCCCTATGGCCCCCGTTGAAATTTTCGCTTCTCGCGGTGGGAGTGGCCGCTTTTTTCGTCGTTGTGAGCCTGCTAAGCCTACAGCTCAATGGCATTACACGAGGCCATCCATGGGCTAAACGCCTCACGTTTGAAGCAAGCAGTGTTGGAATTTTGCAGTTTATCGCGTTTGTCAGCGCCATCACGTTGGGAGGCATCGTCACATGGATAGCCATTTTCTAGACACGGATCTCCTGTCCCCTGCCGTTAGGCGTCGGTTAATACAAGGGTCAGGTCAGTTACTCAAAGGTGCCTGGGTCGCAGCGCCTAAACGAGCACTCTGTCTTTACGGCATGGCCATCCTGGGGGCCTTTCTCGTGTTTGCCCCAGTAGAGCGACGGTTTTATTCAGACCAAGGGTTGAACTATCGTTGGCCACCAGCCTTGGGCCTCATGATGTCAGCCACCGGCCTCACCCTGATTGGGATGGCCCATGCCGGACTGGATGAATTCCAACGCGAGTTAGATGAAGCAGAAGAAGAGCGTCAATTCACCCGGAGTTTACAGAAACAGGCGTTTCAGGATTCAGAAACCAGTCGTGTTTACACAGCTGTCAGTGAAGTGAAGCTGCAAAACAATGCACCGCTGCCGGACCATATGAAGGAACCCGGCTTGGTCCCCGCTAAAACCTCACAAGAGGAGTTAGAACAATTCAAAGCCTTGATGGGCATCACCCAGGATTCACCGGAGGCGACCACCACTGAAACGACTAAAGACCTGAAATTCTCCACCCGCAAGAACGCGACGACCAAGGCCTCAGAGCGCTGTGTCGACCTGACGGGCAAGCGTCGGTATTGTGGCTTAAAAATAGAAAATCCCATCCCCCGGTTCCTTGCAGATGACAGAGGCCTACTGGGGTTAGGGACCACTGGGGTGGGTAAATCAGCGTTTTTAGAGGCCATTGTGAGCCATGCCTATCAAGTGGATGAATCCACTGACTTTGTGGCAATCGCTCACAAATCGGGCAACTCGGCCCGTGGTGAAACGCTATCCATGGCCGGTCTGGAGGACACCCACGATATGTATGTGGTCACCCGCACGATGCAGGGTCAGACGTTAGTGGATGCCGCAACACGGCTACGGCTGCGGACCCATGCCATCGAAAACCTGTTAGAAACCGGCTCCCTGGTGCCGTCCTTTGTGCTGATCGATGAGTCGAACGAAGGGACAAAAGCGATTTCAAAAGCCGCCCGTACCTATGCTGAACTTGAAACCGGGGGGCCACCCAAAAAGTCAAATATCCCCGACTGGCAAGAGGAATACAGCGACTTTATTGAAACGCTGATTGTGGACGGGCGTAGCAAAGGGGTTCGCGGGGTGGTGTTCGGTCACTTGAGCACCAATAAATCAGGTGTGGATAAGGAAGTGCGTAATCAAAACTATGTGATTGCATTGGGACGTAATGGCATCTATGGGGCGATTGAGAGCTTACTGAGTGATGCCCGATATATTGCGCTCAAAGATACCCGAGCGGACCTCAAGCAGGAATTTACGGCCTATCTGGAGCAGCATAACGCCAATAAAGCCCCCGTCAATGTCGTGCTGGCCTTGACGAACATTGGGGGCCAGTGGCGTTTGATTGTGCTGCCTCAACGCTGGGACATCCAACCGATAAAACCCAGCGTGGTGAATCCTGCCCTGGATTCACCCTATGGATTTGAAGCCCCCGCTGAATCAGTCCCGGAGACCCCGACCGAGCATCTACCCATTGATGCCACTCAACAAAAAGACCCGCTTGCCTGCTATAGCCCCAGGCAACGACGATTAGCCAATGAGTTTTTGGTGTGGTACGAGTCGAAGCGAAGCATTCTGGACGATGGAACCGGGCTGCTAGATTTGCGCATTCCCGTTCAATGCTGGGACCCCGTGAAAAGCCTCAGTGAACTTGAAATGGTTCTAGAAGTGCTGCACATCCAAGGCTATGGTGACTTTTTCTACGATTCAGTGGATAAAGCCTTGCTCTGGAAGTTCTACCCACGCAACAGTCGAGGGAAATTAGTGGCCAGGCCCCCTGAAGAACCGGGTCCGGCTAACCAAGCTGAACCATCAAAGCTGGATATTCCAGAGGGCATTAGCCTGGATGCCTTTCGCTATTGCGTTAAGAAATTATTTGAGCTTCAAGTCGGTTCAATTCATACTGTTTCATCCTTTTTTAGATTCGCTAGTTCCCTCAGAAAGAACCATGATTTAAACATTGAGCAGGTGCACCGCATGCTATTAAGTAAGTCTCTAAAACGGGTGATCAAAATAGAGACTGGCAGCTATCACAGCAAGCTCACATTTCAGGTTTTGTGGACCCCTGAGCCGTAAAAGCTATCCCCCTATATTGGGCGGAATAACAACGTATTTCTTCAAAGTCCACAGGTCCACAAAAACGCTAAAACAATTGCTGTATATGGTGTGGACCGGTCCACAAAACAATGTTCATTGTGGTGTACGTCCACAACGCTGTGGACCCTAATCCACTGTTAAGTCCACAGTGATATCCACTGCAAGTCCACACGGTGTTTTCTCAATTTTTGAGAGGGATTTATAGCGCACTCTACTTGTCATTAGCAACGGATAAATGCACATGAAAAGAAAGAAAGTTGAACTTGATATTGGTCGGGATTGCGATGGCGGTCACTCCATGCCCATGAGCTTAGAATTAATTGAAGAGCCGTTAACAAATGACGTGTTTATCGTCATTGATACGTCTCCACAGTTTGAGAATCCTGTGATGGGTGATCGGGTGGCAGTCGATGCTAAAGAGCTGAAGGCAGCGATAAAAAAGTTACTGCCTGACTAACCGGCGTCAGTGTTCCATTAGCCGGTATGTGCCAGTTGGCCAAAAACGACGGGCTACTTTTGGACTGGATCAGCCGATAACCCGGATGTGCCAGTGACGCTAGCATGGGCATTCTAAGGATGTGCTAATTTCTTTGAATTAGAAGGCCAAAGCCCTGTCCCGTAAAGGTCAGGGCTGTTTTTTTGAAATTGATTAGTTGCCTGCATCGCAAATAGTCAATGAAATACCTGTCCTTAAAGTCTTGGTTTAAGGAGGGGGCTGTAGACGCAACCAAGGAACAAGGTAGTGGTGCTTAACTGTCCCCGCTGGTTCGGTTAGAATCCAGCTATTTTTGACACAGTACTCTCAGTCTATAGAGAACATGAAAATAATCTTCTGGTTAACTAAGATCGGGCTGCTAACAACCTCCTGTCTTATTGCGGTCAGCCCTGCATTTTCACAAACAGTTGAGCAGGCCCCCTCTTCTCCGGACTCTCAATTGACATCTGAACTCGATGAAATTGTGTATTTCGAGGGGAATTGGCGCTGTCAGCAACCACCGAGTTCACTATCGTCAGAATCAATTGCCCTAAATTGGCAAGTCGAGCGCGATCTAAATGACTCCTGGTACGTTGGCTATGCCGAAGAAGTCGCAACGATAACCAATCCTGACCCTACTAGCTCGCGAGAATTTTTAGGATACGATGCGGTCTCAGAGCATCTTGTTCGCGTGTCTGTAGCTAGCAATGGTAACTTGCTCAATCTGACGTCATCAGGCTGGCAAGATGAGCAACTCATTTGGGAAGGCACAGTTACGACAAGGAATGAGCTAATTTCTCTTCGTCAGATTATTACGAGAGAAAATGAAAATACTTTCGCGGCAACATACTTTGTTCTGGACACTGTTAGCAATGAGTGGCAAGCCGCAGTTAGCGAAACTTGTGAGAGGCAAGTTTCATTGGCTTGATTGAATCCTGCGATCGCGCTGCTATTGCCGATAATGGACAGCACAACCTTGCCAATCAGCTCCAACGTACGGAGCCCCGCCAAGCAATATCAGGTGGCAGCTATACAACGTAGCCAGCCCCAATCGCCTCTGAATTCAGTTTTTATAGCCTTGACCCCTTAAAGGTCAGGGCTGTTTTTTGAAAATTGATTAGTTGCCAGCACCGCAGCGGACCAAGTAACTAACCACCAGTGAGGTATCTACATACCCTCACGTCAGTCTGGGGGAAATTCTAGTCATTTCTGTCCCCTTTCGGGGCAATGGAATCTGAACTTGATCTTTGATCTAACGAGGCAGCTTGCATTGGAAGGTTTCCGTCCCCTTTCGGGGTAATGGAATCTGAACCTCAGGTTTCAATAGATCCCAATAGCTCTGCCCGGGTTTCCGTCCCCTTTCGGGGTAATGGAATCTGAACCGAAGGTTCTGACGATTTGTTCATTCCGTTTTTTGCTTCGTTTCCGTCCCCTTTCGGGGTAATGGAATCTGAACACAGGAACACCTGAATTTCATCCAAGCCGTACATAAGTTTCCGTCCCCTTTCGGGGTAATGGAATCTGAACCATTCCAAGGTTCTGAAACTGAGAAACGGATCGATTCTTGTTTCCGTCCCCTTTCGGGGTAATGGAATCTGAACATTGCTACCTATGAAGGTATCCTCTATGAAACAGAGTTTCCGTCCCCTTTCGGGGTAATGGAATCTGAACTATTGGTCCTAAGGCTGATGATTTCATGTTCATTTACTAGTTTCCGTCCCCTTTCGGGGTAATGGAATCTGAACATTTGCGGACCTTGGAATTCGCAACCTCAACCTCAGGTTTCCGTCCCCTTTCGGGGTAATGGAATCTGAACCCCTACCTTTTGAAACTACTGTGGTTAGGGCTTTCCAGACACCTAAATCTGAGGGGGGCAAAACTGACCCTACACAATCGAAAATGACTCCCAATAAGACCCTGTGAAAAACGTTTGAATGTCCCTCACAGTAATCAATCTGAGGGGGTCAACGGAAGAATTAGGTTTTCAAGGTTCGTCT
>NZ_QXHD01000004.1:1939687-1973279 GCF_011009555.1 Adonisia turfae CCMR0081
TGTCATCCAACAATCGTCTCGGTTGAGACACCTCCGTTGGCCAAAAAGGTTGTGATGATCAAACAGCACATCTATCAATGATAGAAATATAAGCGATCGCTCCTGCGATCGCTTATATTCACCTAGGGGTTGTTAAAAATTAAGCTCGTGGTTTTAGCTAGGGAAATAGCTTGAGCGACTGGTTGGGTGTGAAAGATGTTGCTTGGGGTCCATCCGAGTTCCCTTTCCGGAAGTAATCCAGTTATCTCAACTAGGCCAACTGGGCTTCCCCATGGTTAGGGCCGAAACGCCCCCCTAAAAACCAACGTATCGATTTCTGCGGAAGATTTAGAGTGTGAAACTCAAATCATGAGGTTATTGCTTAACGGATCCTTATTATTGAGTTAAGTCTTGAATAATTATTGAGTTAAGCCTTGAATAGCTTAGGTTACTGTAAATCAGCGATCAATTTAGACAGACGTGTCATGATTGCCGAGATATCATCAGGTGTTGCATTCTCCATTCCCATTGCGATCAGAAAAATGCCTAGTTGAACAGCATCCTCTAGTTCAAGGATCATTCCTAGTTCTTTAGTCTCTTCTAAAACTGCAGCCAGGCGGCTGGGCTGATTTACATCAAAGTCCACATGTACCGTTGAGGGGCTTTCCTGCTCATGCCCTGGAATTTTTTCGAGTCGAGAGATTTTATTTGCATTAACGGTCACACTGGTGACATTGCTAATGACTGTGATATCACCAGTCTTAAGGGGCTGAACAAGTAGTTGTTTGGCATTCATTTGAGTCATGACCTTGGATTACTACTGTTTAGAGAAGGCTTTATTGATTAGCTGATTATATCACTGTCTAGTTATATTTTAGACAAAGGGTACACTTCGTTATCAAAGTCATGAGTTCATTAGTTCGTACGCTTCTTCAAAAGTAAAGTTTTGTGTTTAAAGTGCACTATTAAAAGTGAGTTGAATCAATTGTTAACTACTATCTGGCAATATAATGGAATAACCTGTCTAGATTCACCCCTCCTTCGATGCCAAAAAAAGCAGCTCTTTCTAAGAAAAACTTGTCTAATGTCGCTCAATTAGCCGATTGTGGAGTGGCTAAACTGTCGCCTGCAGCACTGGGTTTAATGGCGGATTTCTTTAAGATGTTATCTGAATCTAGTCGACTACAAATCGTGTGTGCTTTAAAGGCCGAGCCTAAGAATGTTACCGAGATTATTGCAATTACCGGTTTAGGGCAAGCCAATGTCTCTAAGCACCTGAAAATGTTGGCTCAGGCTGGGATTGTTTCCCGTCAGGCTCGGGGAGTTTGTGCCTACTATCAAATTTCAAATCCATTTATCTTTGAACTTTGTGAACTGGTTTGTGATGCGCTTTCAATTCAAATTGATCATCAAAACGAACAGTTCGAAGCACTGGGTGTAATGTTGCAAGATGTTTGAACCCGATGGGGTTTGAGCCTGTGGCTGATGGTTATTTAAGGAACTGGCAAAGCTGGAAACCTCTTCTACTCAAAAAAACAAGCCTTGACAGGCTACCGGTTTTATGCAGTTAAGCTACTGCGGTAATGGGCTTTTTCCTTGGGAAGATATGCGGTTTGTTGTAAGGTCCTGGCTTTGAGTTGAAAAGAGCGGTTGATACGAATGCGGCTTAAAAAGTCTAAATCATGGGAGATCACCCAAAGGGCACTGTGGTAATTATTGAGGGCCGTTACCATCTGATCGACGGTAGTTATGTCTAAGTTGTTAGTGGGTTCATCTAGAATCAGCAGGTCAAGTTCTGAAATTGTCAGCATTGCGATCGCAAGCCTCGCCAATTCCCCGCCACTTAGCACTGAGGCCATCTTATGGGCATCATCATTAAAAAATAGAAAATGCCCCAGCTGTTGTCGCAGCAGCTGATAGGTCAGTGTGGGATTGGCCCGTTGCATATTTTGCAAAACGGTTTGAGTGCGATCAACTAGATCGTAGGTTTGGTCTAAATAGACTGTGCGCATATTGGCTAAATGAATATTGCCGCCTTGCAAATGGGCTGGGGTGTCTCTGACATCTAGGATGGCTTTGATGAGGCTGGATTTCCCTGAACCGTTGGGGCCAGCAATGGCAATGCGATCGCAACTGCTGACCTGTAGCTCAATCGCTTGGAGTAATAATTGCTCTCCGACCCAAAGATCAGCTTTCTGGATATCAATTAGATTCCTATGTTTATGGCCATTTTCCTCTAGCTGAATACTCGTTGTCTTATGGGTTTTAATTTTGGTGGTGGCTACTTTTTGAGTCGCTGCAGTGACTGCCTTGTCATGTTTCTCTTTCAGTTTGCCTGCAGCCACTTCAGCCTTACGCTTTAAGTTGCCAGCAACAATGCGAGGCATGTTGCCATTGAGGGCTTGTCGCCGCCCATTGCGATGAGACTGACTAGCCCGTTTTTGCTCCCTGATGGCAGTGGCCTTAGCCCGTTTTAGTTCCTTCCGTGCCGTCTCATGGCTCCTGATCTTGGCTGTTTCTTCCAGCTGTTTTTGTTCTCGATAGTACGAAAAGTTCCCTCCGTAAACGTGCAGACCTGTCGCCGTTAGCTCCCATGTGGTTTTAGCTACTTGGTCTAGAAATGATGGTTTGTGGGAGACAACGACAAATGCCCCTTGATACTGGTCAAGGACCCGAACCAGCTCTTCTAAGGCCAGGTAATCGAGATGATTAGTGGGTTCATCTAGCAAGAGTAGATCGGGCGATTGGGCCAGACCCATGGCTAAAAATAGCTTGGTGAGTTCTCCGCCGCTCAGACTTTGCATAGATAGAGATAAATCCAGATTTGTGCTGAAAGCAGTTGCCAGCAGCTGTTCAATTTCCCACCATTCATCAGAAATGGTATTGAGAAAGTCAAAAACAGACTCTGATCGCAGTGACGCTCTAATTGTGTTGAGCTGTGGCAGATAGTAGATGGCACCATGGGTACTCACGGTGCCTTGAGTAGGCCGAAGTTGACCCCCTAAAATCCTCAGCAGGGTTGATTTTCCGATACCGTTAGGACCGACTAGAGCAATGCGATCGCCCAGCGTGATACTCAGAGAAATCCCTTGAAACAATGTTCGTGTGGATTCTATTGCGTAGCCTAAGCTCTCCGCAATGACATAGGGCCTTTGAGGGTTAGACATCCCTTAGCTCCTTGCTAATGCATTACTGAATCTTTGTAAAAGACTGAATCTTTGTAAAAGACTTAATTTTGAAAAGACTGATATCGAGGCAAAACCGATACTGAACTTGCCTCAGCCAGTGATGTAGCCAGACGTATATCGATTGCTGCCGGTGAAGAGAACCGGCATGGCACGCTTACAAAGCTAATGTCTTGGCTTGTTTCACTTAAGAATACTACTTCATTAATCTAGAGCTAGAGCCTAACGGAGTTTTGACTAGGATAGCGCACCCGTAACGAAAATGTCCAAGTTATGAATTTCTATTGCTTAGAAGTTGTTGTATAAGCTGGTCCAGCTGTTTGAGTTTAACCGGCTTACTGAGATACTCATTGGCCCCAGCCTCAAGGCAGCGATCGCGATCGCCCTCCATGGCCAATGCCGTTAGGGCAATGATGGGAATATGGGCAAGGGCCGGATCACGGCGAATATGGCGTATTGCCTCTAGACCATCCATCTGTGGCATTTGAATATCCATGATGATGACGTCAGGCTGTTGGGATTTACTCAGGCTAATGGCCTCTTCACCGTTCCTGGCAATGATTAAATGGTAGCCTTTGGCCTGGAGATAATTGGAGAGTGTTATAACATTGGCCTCATTATCCTCTGTCAGTAAAACAATGGGACCACGCTCGTTTACCTGAGTAGGTTGTTCGATGCCGGTATATATACTGGCATCAGTCGTGTTTGCGATTTGAGTTTCGTTAGAACAAGGCAGGGTGATGCTAAAGCAGCTGCCATTGTCGACTTGGCTCGTGACCTTGACTTCGCCACCGTGCAGCTTAACAATCCGCTTGACTAAGGAAAGCCCTAAGCCGGTGCCATTGTATTGGCGATTGAGGGCACTGTCGATTTGAATAAATGGTTGAAATAGTTTTGGAATATTTTCAGGAATAATGCCAATACCGGTGTCAATAACGGAAATTTTTAAGCTGTTGGCCACTTTATAGCTGTCTTGTGTCGATATAGGTAAGGGTGGACCTGACTTAACCATTAATGTGATACACCCACCATCAGGAGTAAACTTAACTGCGTTATCGAGCAAGTTAATCAAAACCTGGCGAATCCGTCGTTCGTCAATAAACAACAGGGGAGACTTATGCGGTAGTTCGGTTTTGAGATGTATCTGTTTTCTCAAAGCTCGCTCTTTAATAAAAGCAAGGCTAGAGTTGCAGAGAGGGGCAATGGCAGTGGGATGACAATCTAGAGCGACATGGCCAGATTCAATTTTGGATAGGTCAAGAATGTCGTTAATCAGTTCTAGGAGATGTTTACCACTGCTCTCGATAGTGCCCAGGGCCTTATGTTGTTTCTCATTGATAGAGCCAAACACTTGCTCCTGCAACCCATCTGCCATACCTAAGATGGCATTAAGAGGTGTGCGTAACTCATGGCTCATGTTAGCTAAAAATTCAGTCTTGGTGCGGTTAGCCTGGTGGGCCGCGTCCTCAGCTTCTTTGTAGTGGGTAATATCTTGGAAAATGCCAATGACCCCCATGACTTCCCCGTCTAAATTCTGAAGGGGGATTTTATTGGTTTCTAACCAGCCCTGTTTACCCTTGCCGTTAGACATCGGTTCGATAATGCCAAACTCAGGTTCCTTAGACTCTCTGATTCTGCGATCGCACTCAATATAGAAACTGGCTTCTTCCTTGGCCCACGGCATATCATAGTCAGTCTTTCCGATGATTTCCCCAGGCTCTAGACCAGCTACCTCAGCAAAACTTTGATTGCACCCTAGAAATGTATTTTCTCGATCTTTCCAAAAAATTGATTGGGGTAGGTTATTGATCACCAGATAGAGCAAATTTTGAGACTCAGAGAGTTCTTTAGTGCGCTCTTTTACTGTGTGCTCTAGATTTTGAGAGTAATTTTGTAATTCCTTAAAGGCTGCCTGTAGTTGGAGAATTCCGTGGTTGGAATGTAAGTTGGGCTGAACCACTAATGACCGCGCTAACCACCCCAGTAAAGGTAGGGCAATCAACCACATAACGCCCAAAATGCCCCCTGCAATGATAAAAACACGCACCGTGTTTTGACCGACAGACGTTGCATCCATTTCAATTACCAGGATGCTATCAGAACGCCTTAGCTGACTTTGAATTGGGGCATATCCATGTAAAACGGCTATGCCTTCTCGATTGGTACGGATAGTTGTTTCAGTAATCGGTGCTTGAATCTTAGTCTGCTGTTGTAAAAGATGGGGTAAGTCAGAACACACATCTCCGACCCTAGTCGGAGACTGGGGAAGACGATTTCCCCCAGGACGATAGTCTGAGGTAACGCTGTAGTGGCCATTGCGAAGTTGCACGATGTAAAGACGAACAATCCTGGGCTCCGAGGCTTGAATATCTTGCAATATTTTCTGATTAACAATAGGGTCAGAGTCAGTATCTTTAGGCTGATCATTGACAGATTGATAAGCACTATCAATCTGTAGGGCAGCTAAGCTAACGGTTCCCAGTAACCGATCTTGTAATTCTGCCCGTTGAGATCGCTGTAGCTGCCAATAAATTCCTACAGATAGAGCACCTGCCATCAAAGCAAGCAGACCGGAATAAGCAACGACAAGCTTGGTACTGAGATTCCAACGCATTCTCTTCCCCTACTCCTTTGCCTAAGGATCTAGCCCAAGCTAGTTTGAATAACCTCAGCCTAGCCAATTTTCACAGTAAAGGGGGCATAATTCACACTATTAACGGCAAATGGATAAGTAAAGTTACCACAGGCCTAAAATTTGTCGGTGTTCCCATCCAAAACTTCCCAGCAGATTATAGAGTACCTGTCACATTTCTAGTTCCCATCTCGTCTTCTCTAATGGAGACCTTTGATCGGAATATCCCCCATGACGACACGATTTGAATTTCAAAAAGTGGCCCCCGCTGCCTTCCGAGCCATGATGGAAGTAGAAAACTATGTTCGTAAAAGTGGCCTGGACAACTCCCTGGTGGAATTGGTGAAAACCCGAGCATCCCAAATTAACGGCTGTGCTTTCTGCATTGATATGCACACTAAAGATGCCAGACATGGGGGTGAGACAGAGCAGCGACTCTATGCCCTCAGTACATGGCAAGAAACGCCCTTTTTTACACCTCAAGAACGCGCGGCCTTGGCCCTTACCGAAGCCGTCACCTTGATTGGAGAAAATGGTGTGACTGATGCAGTATATGAAGAGGTAAACCGCCACTTTACACCTGAGCAAATCGCCAACCTGCTGATGGCGATTGTTGCAATCAATGCTTGGAATCGCCTTAGCATTACAACCCAGATTTTACCCGGCAGCTATCAAGTTCAAGCAGTATAGGATAAGGTGACCATGATTACCGTAGCCAAAAACGACCCCATCGATCGACTTGACGTGTTTAATCAATATCGTTCGCTTTTGTTTGCGATCGCATATCGCATGCTTGGCAGTGTCACGGATGCCGAAGACATGGTGCAAGACACCTTTCTCCGATGGCAACAGGCATCTGAGAAATCCATCAAATCGACCCAAGCCTATCTGACTACAATCATTACTCGCTTGTGTATTGACCGGCTACGCTCTGCCCGTGTCCAGCGAGAACATTATATCGGGTCGTGGCTGCCTGAACCGATCGTCACTGAATCCACTACCAACTCGGCTACTGACCCCATGACAGTGGCTGAGTTGGCAGACTCTCTAACCATGGCCTTTTTGGTTTTACTAGAGCGACTATCACCATTGGAGCGGGCTGTTTTTTTGCTACGGGAAGCCTTTGGCTATGATTACAACGAGATTGGCCAGATTGTCGAGAAAAAAGCAGCCACTTGTCGTCAAATTTTTCGACGGGCACGTCAGCACCTGGCTGATCAGCGGCCACGCTTCCAGACCTCGCTTCAGCAGCAAGAACAGCTCACCTATAAATTTATGCAGGCCTCTCAGCAGGGTGACGTCCAGGGACTACTCGACCTACTGGCTAAAGACATTACGCTTTGGTCCGATGGTGGTGGTCAGGTTGTGGCTTGTCTGAAGCCGCTGCACGGTGCAGCTAAGGTGGCCGGATTCCTACGGGCAATCTACCGTCGGGCTCAAAAACTTGGCTGGGAATATGAGGTTGAGCTTGCTCAGATCAATGGCCAACCTGGCCTGGTTTACACCCGTGACAACACTATCGAAACTGTTGTGGCCATTGAGATTGTTGATAATCGCATTCAGTCTCTTTATTTTATGAGAAACCCGGACAAGCTAAAACAGAGTTTTTCAAAAGCCATTGCTGAGATGGTGAGCCTGCGGTAAAAACACGATTAAGTGGAGAACACCCTACTATTCAACCCTCATGTGAGAACTGATGAGAACTGAGAACACCAATAGTCTGGAGGCGTAATAGGGCGTATCTTTCTGCATGGGACTGTCCTTTTAGGTCTTTAAATAACGCTGATATATCTCCTGGGCAACATGTTTGTTAGCACTGGCGACATATCGAAAGTTGTAGGTGCGAAGTTTTTGCAGCCCCCCCAATGTCTGAAATACATCTGAGCACTCGGTAAAGTCTTGCCCGGTGGCATCAATCAGGGCTCCACCTTTCTGTTTAAGAAATGCGATCGCACCACAGACATCCCAAAAAGAGCCCTTACCCATCAAGGCAAAGTCTAACCGTGGGCGTTGACGATGGCGAGAATCACAGCACCACATCAACGTAGGCACAGCCGCCCCTAACTGTCGACGTTTGAGCGTTAATCCGTGCAAGGGTTGATTTTCAAACGTGCTGTCGATACCGTAGAACTCAGCTGAAGCTAAGGTCTTTAACGGTTTCATAATCGGCACACTGTCCTGGCTAAAAAAGAGTTCCCTTGTAAATGGCAATGAGATAATTCCACTGCTGATGGCACCATCTTTCACAAAGCCAATGGAAATGGCCCATAGAGGAATGCCTGCCTTAAAGTTGGCGGTACCATCTAGGGGATCTACCAAAAACCAGGTGCCATCTTGGGATGGTTTATCCTGTCCGATTTCTTCAGCCACAATACCAGAGGCGGGAAAGTCTTTTTCAATGGCTGCTAAGAGGATGCGTTGCGATCTCATATCCACGTCAGAAACAATGTCAAACTTGTCTGTTTTAGTCTTAAAGACAATGTTTTCATCCATAAACATCTGTTTCTGATACTGGGCCACCTCTGAAACGGTTGGTATCAGGCTTTCAATCATAAATCAGGCTAATGCTCTATGGTTAATGTTTACTGTCGGTGCCTCTGTCTAAGCCTCCTCTATCTAAGCCTCCTCTATCCAAACATCCTCTATCTAAGCCTCCTTCTATGGAGGTGCTGTCAAGATGATTGTACGGCACCTATGGGTATCTGACGATCATAGTCATTAAAGTCAACCTGGGTCACCTGGCACTAACAACAAACATTTGCCCTGGCGAAATCCATAGGTATGAACCGTCACTGGCTGAAAATTACCCATAATTCAGGGGTGAAACCCTGGCAAAATCAATAGTAACCCTGTTGTATATGGCCGCTGTTTGCTTAAGCTCGATTACTTGACGTCCTGGTCTGCATAGACTGTGGACAATATTGAAATTCACAACCAGTCTCGCTTTAAAACCGTTCTCAATACTCCTAAAATATAGGGTTACGGTGCCTACTTCAGTACGCTTAAGCTGTAACAGAATTCGGTTTGGATATGACCATATCTGAACTATTGTTTCTCGGTCTAGAAGAAGATGGGCGCTCAAAAATCCTCTAAAGGAACCTCTCAGAGAAAACTCTCGAAAATAGAAAAGATAAAGGCAAATAGTAATTTTTTGCGCGAACCCTTAGCAACAGAATTATTACAAGATACGAACCATTTTAGTGAAGCTGCCCAGCAAATTCTCAAGTTTCATGGTTCTTATCAACAGGATAACCGTGATAACCGAGTCAAAGGGCAAGGGAAAGACTATCAACTGATGCTGCGCACACGAACGCCCGGTGGAATTGTGCCCCCGCAGCTCTATTTAACGTTAGATCATTTATCAGAGAGTTACGGTAATCAAACCCTGAGAGCAACAAGCCGTCAAGCCTTTCAAATGCATGGGGTACTCAAGCAAGACTTGAAAACTGTCATTGCTGATATTATCAACAATATGGGCTCAACCCTGGGGGCATGTGGTGATCTGAATCGCAATGTGATGGCCCCTCCCGCTCCGTTTACACAGCGCTCAGACTATCAATATGCTTGGGAATATGCCAATAATGTGGCTAATTTATTCACGCCACAAACAGGGGCATACTATGAGATTTGGCTAGATGGCGACAAGGCCATCAGCGCTGAAGAAGATCTCAACCCAAATGCAGCTCGACAACAAGTTTTAAATAATAACGGCAGCTCCAACATCACTGAACCTTTCTACGGTCCTCACTATTTACCCAGAAAGTTTAAGTGCTGCGTGACCGTACCAGGGGATAACTCTGTTGATGTGTATACCCACGATATTAGTCTAGTTGTCATAACTGATCAAAATGGTGAGCTGGAGGGATTTAATGTCCTAACCGGTGGAGGCATGGGGCGTACCCATAATAAAGAAGAAACGTTTGCTCGTCTGTCTGATCCCCTGGGCTATGTCCATAAGGATGACATTTACTCCTTACTTAGAGCCATTGGTGCACTACAACGAGACTATGGCGATCGCACGAATCGGCTCCATGCCAGAATGAAATACCTGATCCACGATTGGGGCATCGATACGTTTAAGACTAAGGTCGAAGGCTATTTTGGCAAACCTTTACAACCATTTAAGGACCTTCCTCCCTGGCAATACCAAGACTTTCTTGGCTGGCACGAGCAAGGAAATGGCAATCTATTTCTTGGCCTCTTAGTTGAGAATGGACGGATTCAAGATCAGGGTAGCCTGAGGTTAAAAACGGCTTTGCGGGAAATTGTAGGACAGTTTAACGTCCCCTTGCGGTTGACCCCTCACCATAATGTTCTCCTCTGCGATATTAAGCGATCTCAGCGCCATGTCATTGAAACAATTTTAGAAAAACATGGCTTGACTAGTCATCCAGATCAACTCAATGGCCTGATTCGCTATGGTATGGCGTGTCCAGCATTCCCCACCTGTGGTTTAGCCATCACTGAATCAGAACGAGTATTTCCAGCGGTTTTGCAGCAAATTAATCAATTACTAGAAACGCTAGATCTGGCAGATGAACCCCTGATCATTCGTATGACAGGCTGTCCCAATGGCTGTGTCCGTCCCTATTTAGCGGAATTAGGTTTAGTGGGCAAGGGACCTGGCAGCTATCAGGTTTGGCTAGGCGGAACTCCTGATGGAACAGCATTAGCCCAACCCTATGGCCCAAGCCTACAGATTGAAAACTTAGAAACTTTTTTAGAACCGATATTTCGTTATTTTCAAGCCAATCGCAAACCCGGTGAACGCTTTGGGTCCTTTTGCAATCGTATTGGGCTGGATAGGTTGCAGGCTGTTTAAGGAGAAAAGAGATGACTGACGGCTCTCACAAATTAAGTCCATGGGTATTTATTAACTGATACAGTGCCTGCAATCGGGTTTTGGCTTTGACTTTAGCTAAGATATTGTTGATATGAAACTTGACGGTACTATCGCTAATGTGGAGCTGCTCTGCAATGTCGCGATCGCGAAATCCCTGGGTCAGTAATCCAATCACCTCCTGTTCTCGATTGGAAAGCCGCAGTTGTGGTTGACTACCCTTGTTGCCAAGACCCCATTCCTCTCCTTTTATGACTGCTTCTACAGCAGCTCGTAGTTGGTTGGCTGTGGTGGAAAGTGTGACTTGGGCATTGACCCCATCCGGTCTGATGTTGGCATTGTGATGAAGCCAAATGATGCGATCGCAACTACCGACTAAATCAACCTGATCCGTTAACAAAGGAATATGACGTTCCTGAGTCATCTGTACTGTGATCCCAGCCAAATGTGCTAGTTGGGTAAAGCCAGTTTGCAAGAGTGGTAAGCGACATTGAATGTTCAGCGATACTTCTGGAAGACTCACTACCGCTGGAAATGCCAGGGATATGTGCAGAGCATTAATGCTAGTTTCGGCATTAATCTTCAGGGAGCCACCAAAATAGGTAGCAATTGAGGTTAAATTCCCAAATACTAAAGCTTCCCAAGCTTGTTGTTCCTGGTACATCAAAGATGTGGTTGTCACTATTGCCTCTAAGGCTACCGACTCGATGTCATAGGTTAAACGACAGTAGGTACAATCGAGGGTTTTAAGAATTTCAGCAACCTTTAGGAATAGTTGAGTCTGGGATAAATCGAGGGCGCGCTCTGTTCCTAAAACTGTCAACTTTATCGCCCCCAGTATCTGTGCGAGGCTGTCAGAGAGTGAAAACTCAGTAAGGGTGTTTGCGGGAATAGTTACGGGTGAAGGGTGAGTTTCTTTTTGATGCAGCGAGGCCATCTCTAATGCCACCGTTAATGTGGTACAAAACCCCAACAAAACTTCTAAAAATTCTGCCCCCATGGGATGATAGCCAAAGACGGCCAACACGCCAATCACCTTGTCAGCATTGGCTAAAGGATAGCCAGCAAAGCTAGTAATATCATTAGCGATCGCCCATTCAGGATATCGAATCCAGGATTCCTCGGCTAAGTGGTTGCTCAAGAGAGCGACACGATTTTGCGCAATTTTGCCAATTTTTAATTCCCCCATGGGGATACGGCTAAACGAACCGTCTGTGCGAGTATACAGCCCCGAGGATGCCACCAGTCGCAACAGTTTACGATCGGGCTCAACCAACCAAATTCGCGCAAAGGCACAGTTAAACTGCTCTATTAAACCCTCTGTGGCTACGCGGGCAATGTCTTCTTGATCAAGGGAACTAGAAAATCCCTGAGCAATTTGAGTGGCCCGTTGTAAGTCCCAGACTAACCGTGCATCGTCCAGCATATCAGCATTTTCCTTGATGCTACATCCCGGTGAATAGCCATTTTCCCATAAGCAATAGATTACAAAACCTTAAATGGAAATTTGTAAGTCGATATCAGAAAATGGCTCTACATTATTATGTAATCAATTACGTAATTACCTTCAAGGTTATGAATTTTTATCAGCAGGTGGGCAAAATGGCCTTGGGAAGTCGTCTCCGCCTCTTAGGGGAAAAGCTGCTGGAGGATGCTACCGAAGTCTATGCTCTATACGATGTGGATCTTGATCCCAAATGGTTTCCTGTTTTTTATGTGCTTTCCCATCAGCCAGGTGCTTCCATTACGGAGATCGCTCAAACCATTGGTCATTCCCACCCATCAGTGAGCCAGATTGTCAAAGAAATGAAGAAAAAAGAGTTAGTGATTACCGATAAAAGCCAAAAAGACGCCAGGGTAACTATTGTTCGCTTATCTGAAACAGGCAGGCAGTTAATCCCCAAGATAGATAAGCAATATAGTGATGTTGCTCAGGCCGTTGAATCTTTACTTTCAGAAACCCAATTCAATCTCTGGAAAGCCTTGGAAGAGGTTGAATTTTTGCTAGATGAAAAGAACTTTCTTGTGCGTGTGCGAGATGCCCGTAAGCTACGTGAGCAGCAGCAAATTGAGATTATTGACTACAGGCCAGAGTTTCACGACGACTTTAAGCAGCTAAACTACACCTGGATTGAGTATTACTTTACCGTCGAAGAGTCAGATCGCCAGTATCTAGAACATCCTGATCAAAAAATATTGGCACCAGGGGGGCACATTTACATGGCTCGATATGAGAACAAAATTGTCGGTACCTGCTCTCTGGTAAAAATAGATGATACTCGCTACGAGCTGTCTAAAATGGCTGTTGCAGCAGATATGCAAGGTAGAGGTATTGGTTGGTCATTAGGTCAAGCGGCCATCCGTAAAGGTCATGAATTAGGTGCGAAAACGCTTTATATAGAAAGCAATACCACATTAAAACCAGCCATTAGCCTTTATCAGAAACTGGGATTTCAAAAGATTGTTGGTCCAGCGTCTCCCTATGAGCGTTGCAATATTCAACTAGAGCTGTCGTTAGAGCCCTAACCATTGATAGCGTGGCGCATAGTGACAAGTATCATACAGCTTAAAGAAATAAGTCACTGTGCAATCTAAGGTTTGCGGCTATTCCGTTTGACAATTTGGTAGCAGGCTCTTTGATACAGACCTAATTTGTGCTGTCTGCGACACTGGTTGGTGTTCTAAGTAGTGAAATGCTAAACGGCGTGTTAAGAGTCACGTTTTGTTAATATTTATCCTTTGCAAATAAAGCTCAAAGTCAATCCACAAGCTTTTTACGCTGTCATTGATAAAAATTAATCTGAATAAACTGTTGATGAAAACTGAATAAACATGAACTTTTCCGGATTGTTTATGTCAAGGATGACTGCAACAGTGAATTTGTTGCACTGTGCAGATAGATTAAACCATCATGAGTTCTAAGTTTTGTCCAAAGTTTACGATAGCTACTGCTTATCCTATGATGTTTTCCTCGGGTGATCTAAAGCACATTGAGTCTGAAATGCTCCAGGTTATTTTTTCTGAGTCAAACTCTGCTTCTAGGAATTTATCTGAGCCGTCGAGTAATTATTTTTTTGACACCATTGAGACTCCAACTGAATTATATCGTTGGGTCCAAAATAATGAGTCTCAACGGTTGCATCAATTAAGGCAGCTAGAGCGGCTTTGGCAAATTGAGCCAGAAGATTTCTCTAAAAGAGGATAAAACAATCCAGGGAAGACTTAGTTGGTAGTTATTTGTTTCAATGTTTCGTAGCTCACAAGTTTGCTACAGTTTGCTACATATAGTTCCTGGCTTAGCTTATTTATATAAATGCGTCTAAATCGTCCAACTAATGGATTCCTATTGGTTAGAACGAGGTTATTAAAGACAGTGCAGTTCTGAGTTAGTTTGATGATGGTTAAAGGGTGCGATC
This sequence comes from Adonisia turfae CCMR0081, assembly GCF_011009555.1. Lineage (GTDB taxonomy): Bacteria > Cyanobacteriota > Cyanobacteriia > Phormidesmidales > Phormidesmidaceae > Leptothoe > Leptothoe turfae. The sequence goes on from NZ_QXHD01000004.1 coordinate 1,953,740, forward strand.
GCACAACCGTCTGATCAGTGTCTGTCTACACTGGGCCCAAACATCATCATTATCAGAGTAGAGAGTAGCTTCGCTTTGTAGTAGATTCGGCTAGATTGAGCATTTTTATCAGTAGCGATGGGCGATAACTATGCTTGTAACCTGTAGCTTTAAAGGACCCTTATCAAGAGTTAATTAGTTTCAGCCATCCTAAACACCACCGATATCACCGTCCCTGTTGCCGCCGTCGACTCAATCGTAAAATACCCCCCATGGGCCTCCACAATCCGTTTTACAATCGCTAACCCCAATCCTGTACCTGTAGATTTTGTCGTAAAAAATGGCTTGGTCAACTTGGGCAACACATCTGGCGGAATTAGCTCGCCGCCATTGTGAATACGTAAACACACCTGACCGGGCTCTGTCTCCAAATAGCAAGTCACCGCACTGCCTGGCTCAATTGCTTCACAAGCATTACTCACCAAGTTGATCAGCACCTGTTTCAACTTGTCTGCATCCCCCTGGATGATTACCTGTTGGTCAGTGGTTTTTAACACCATCGATCGACCTGTTGCAATGGGTTGAACCCTGAGGGTGTCTAACACCTCAGTTGTTAACTCAGTTAGATTAACGTGGGTAGTTTGCAATTTTTGTGGTTTGGCATAGAGTAAAATCTCGTTTAACAGGGACTCTAAACGCTCAGCTTCCGCAGCGGCCAGGTTCAGACGCATCGCATTTCTCTCGGAGAGATTAGCGTTACGCAGGGCACCTAACCCCATCTTGACCGTGGTGAGGGGATTACGCACCTCATGAACAATCATAGAGGCCAATTCCCCCACTTCTGCCAACGCCGCCAGGGCCTGTTCGGCACGTTTGCGATCGCGAATATCCCTGACAATCGCCACCACACATATCCGCTCGGCATACTCTATCGTCGAGGCAGAAATTTCTGCGGGTACGGTGATACCAGATTTGGTCAGACAAGTGAGCTGATCCGTCCAGCCTTGACCTGTTTGCAACACCGATTCGGCAAAGGCCAAAAATTGTGGCATCTCTTGGGGATGAATACTGGAAATGTGAACACTCTCCAGTAGTTCTTGGTGGCTGTAACCAAGTAGTTGCGTGGCTTGAGGGTTCGCTTCCAAAACGCGATCGCTAGTGGGATCAATGACAAAAATAGCGTCGTTTGAAGCATCGAAAATTCGGCGTAAGTGCTCTTCACTGTCTTTAAGCTGAGCATTCAGCTCTGTCAGTTCCGCCGTACGTTGGAGCACCCGTTGCTCTAATTCAGCATTGATTGTCATCAGTTTAGACTGGGCTGCACGCAGCTCCTGGGTCCGTTTGATCACTTCTGCTTCTAGCGCTTCGTTAAATTTCTGTTGTTGTTGCCATAGTTGATGATTATCAATGGCCGTTGCCGCTCGCTCAGCAAAAAGCTCTGCCATACTGATGAGCTCGTTAGAAAACGGTCGTGGTTGTTGGCTAAAGCTACAAATTGTGCCAATGGTCTTACCCGTCACCGTCCGCAGTGGGACGCCCAAATAGGCAGAATATCCCTCCGGTCCTTCACCATGGTTGCGATCGACAATAAAGTTTTCCACCGTCAGCGGACATCCCGTTTTCACCACTTTGTCCGTTAGGGTGCCATGCAATTCATACACAGCTTCTGGATCGTCGTTTAAGTCAAGGGTACTGGCCAGAATTCGTTCTGAATTATCCCAACAAAGGGTGACCACAGCCCAGTCTGTCCCTAAAATACTCTGAACTCCCTGGGCTAATTGATTTAGATAGTGGGTAAGATTGCGATCGCGGTAGCTTAAATTTGTGAGTACATCAAGAGTTTGCTGAGCTAGAACATACTCGGATTGAGACATAGCAAATCAGTTACAGCCAGGGAGTTCAGGCAACTACGCCACTTATTTCAGAATACAACATCCTTTAAATGCCTAAAACAAAGCTGTGATCTTACTTAAAGCATCGATCACAGCTTTTGGTTTCAGACTTTAAATCACGGTTTTACAGAAAAATCAAACCTGCAATGTTTACGGGTAGCTACGATGCTGTTGCTGTTTCAGCATCCAAACTATCCAGTAAACCAGCCTCTAGTTTGTCCAGTAGACTACCAGCAGACTCAGATGTTTTATCAGTGACGGATGGGAGTTCTTCAGGAATTTCAAATCGACAGCTGCCACAGCGTAAAAAAGAGCCAGATTTACTAGCATGACGTAGTAATTGAACGCCACAGCAGGGACAGGATTCCATCAGCATAAAAAACCTCATTAACAACAGCTTTAAATCAACAATTTTCTGTCAGTAATCTAGGCTACTGACAGAAAATTGAGGGGTATGCGTTGCGTGAATAGCTAGCTGATCGATGCCCAATAGCAACAACCAGCATTAGACGCTGTAGCAGACTGTATTTTTGGACAGCCTTAAAGGCGTCTATCATTCCTTCCATACCAAACAACGGGCGACATTCGTGACATGCTAAATACTCTAAGCATGGTTAAGCCCTGTAAAGGGATTTTGCACACATTGTCTTTACAATAACAAGTGTAACTATTTATTGCCAGCGACATGGCAATAAAATGTGTCGCCTGTAACTGTCAAACCCTCATGGACAGTAGATTTTAAAAAGGATCATCCACAGGGAAAATAATGATTTAAATTGATCGAATACTTTAAAGACTTGGCATGGAGCTGTTTTTATTGACTAGCCATGCGTTTGGGACCAGGCAACATCTGTTTGCTGGTCAGATATTTGTGGAGTTCATGGGCATTTAAACGGCAGAGATCTTTGGATAACTCGTTAATGGTCATTGTTCCTGGCACATAGTTTTGAACAGACTCACGTAACGTTCCTAAAATATGAGGCTCTGCTACCAATACGAGGTCATAGCCAGAGAAGCTTTGGGCCATGCTGCCAATGTGCTGTAAAACCTTACTGGCAAAGCGGCGATTGGTTTCTGTAAACTGTGTTGTTTTTTCGTGGCGATTGCCGTGGTGTTTCCGCCCAATTAGATTGTTGCTAGGCCCTTTGGTGGTTATGGGCTTTTCGGCATTATTCAGGCTACTGTGCTCGGTTAAATGGGGGCCTGATTGTCCCTGATCAGAAAACTCAGTTCCGTTAAGGGTAAAAAAACGAGCTTGGGCACCATCTACAACCGCGACAAGATATGAGCGCATACGTAGTCCTAATTGTTTGTATTTGGAATCACATTGATTCTAACAGCGTAATCTTCTTGGCTTAACAGCCCTGCTCACACCTTTAACAGCGTGACTTATTTATTAATACTTTAGAAAAATATGTATCATTCGCTTAATTGTTGAAGCATAAATTTTTCTGGTTAGAATTAAATATAAAGAGCTGCTATGGAAACCTCGTGAAGGCTTTATTAGCAAATGACTACTAAGTTAGGGACTCAACTCTCTCCAAGATCTATTTCTCTGAAAAGACTGCGATGGAGCGGATTAATGCTGATACCAATGGCTTCTTTGATACTAGGAAGCCCTGGGCAAGCGCAGCAAGTACGGGTGATCCAAGCTCCAGCTCCTTACAATGCCTGTAATTTGCGCAGTCAAGGGGGCATTCAATACCGTGTGATTGGAACCTACAGAAATGGCAGACAGGTGACATTGCTGGGGGAAGCAGGGCGCGGTTGGTACCGAGTTCAGATTGGAGAGCAGATTGGTTGGATGGCTCGGCAATGTCTTGGCCTCTAGGGCCAACAGCGGGGTATTGAGCTATGTATCTGACCAGAGTAAGTCCGTTCAATGGTGTTTATAATGTATGCTCGCGGTGATTAGGCGTTTAGATCGACTTGAGTCATGAATTTTGATACTTTTACTGAGTTTATTCAAAAAAGTTTTCGGGTTTCTCTAGGGGCAGCAGCGTCTGCAGTCGAGGCTATTCAAGATCCTCAGGCGTCTGCTAACAAATTTTCTGATATTGGTACAGATTTTAATCGGCTCACCGATGAGTTAGAAGTAAAAGGCGCGGTCACCGAGAAAGAAGCGCGTGAGTTTGTTGATAGCGTTAGTAGTAACTTTAACGATCAGTTCCCTAATCCCTTTGCCCCGTCTTCTGCTAGCAATGCCACTGTCAATACAGTGGCTAAGCCTGTGACAGACAGCGGTATTCAGGCTGAAATTAAGGCGTTGACTGAGCAATTATCGGCCATTCGTCAAGAAATTGAACAGCTCAAGGCTCAAGGGTCATAGGTGATAGCTCCAGTACGGAGTGCGGGCAATCACCGTGATTGGAGAGTAGGCCATTGAGATTGTTCAACGGATGGCATTCTCCCTGCTAAAGCCCGTTAATAAATTTGTTTGACAAAGCGTCAGCATTGCTAACAATGCTGACGCTTTATTTTTAAACACCGGACCCGTTCGAAATTTTTAGTGAGTGCTTTGTAGCTTTGGCTGGGAGTATTTCTGACGTTATTCCGGTGAGCATCATATGAAGCATTTTGCTGTCTTGATTCAGTTATTGCGCGATCGCAATCAGTTTCTTGAGGATATTCGGCGTGATGTCAAACTGGAGCGTAAAATCTTTTCGTTGCTGGTCGTCAGCTGTATATTCTTTGGGGTGTATGGAGCCATCATTGGTTCATCCAGCAGCTGGCTACAGATGATGGCATCGGCGGTTAAACTACCCGCTTTGTACCTGATTACCTTAGCCATTTGTCTTCCCACACTTTATTTCTTTGATATTCTCTTTGGCTCTAAGTTAAATTTTCGCCAATATAGTGCCATGCTAATGACCACAGTGGCTGTGATTAGCGTGCTGCTGTTCAGCTTTGCCCCCGTGGTCTTATTCTTTTTGATTTCAATTCAAGGGTATAACTTCTTTTTGCTACTCAATGTGGCAGTGATGGGCCTAACCGGTGTGATTGGCGTGCGTCTGTTTTATCAGGGGATGCGCCAGGTGGTGGGCGAAGATGCAGCAGGTAGTCAGCTGCGCAACCGTTTATTGTTAGGTTGGCTAGGTTTGTATGCGTTGGTCGGTTCACAATTAGGATGGACGCTGCGTCCCTTTTTCGGTGCCCCTAATGAACCGTTTCAGATATTTCGACCCGAAATTGAGGGGAACTTCTACGCTCAGATTTTGACAAGTCTGGGGTCCCTATTAGGTCTGTAGAAACGTTCCACAGAACGCTTCCACAGTATGGAGACATACATGAGCGACGTGAATCTGGATAGTTTGCGGATTACAAATCGTGATTTGGACGAGCTGACGGGGCTGGATATTAGCGATTTATCCATGGGGTGGGGGACCCGCTTGTCAGTCTTTCGGCGGCCACGGTTACGCTGGGCCTGGTTGATAAATCAAGGGCTGGTGCTGGCTGTGGCGCTGGTGCTCTGGTTGCCGGTGTGTTTAGTGCTGGGCCGCAATGTGGCCCAGCAGGCGGTGGTTGTGTTTATGGGTATTGGTGTGGTGGGTGCGATCGCCACTACCCTTGCCCATGGCAGTTATGGCATTTACAAAGGCCGGCAACTTAAGGTGCTCAGCCACCTACTGGATGAGGTGGATCGCTTTAACGAAATGATTAAGGCCGTTGAAATTTTAGAAGAATTACGTCAGGCCGATCGCACATCTAGACGTTTGGCATTAGATAATCCCGATGCTGTCAAAGAAGCATTACACCTTACCCGCGAGAGTTTAGTGTGCGGACTTACGAGCGATAAGATTATGCGCAAACACCAGCGGTTTATAGCGCGTCGCCATGAACTATTTGCCAGCATTGAGACTAATCTCTCCAGCCTACAGTCCCTCCAGGCCTCAGAGATGGCTGGAGACTATGCTCAACTTCTCAACGAAGCCCTGCAGGTAGGAACCAGTGTCCATCAGGAACTCAGAAGGATAACGCCTGATTAACGGCTAAATTCAGGTGTTGCTGATCGTCGCTATAGCCGTTAGAGCATTCCCTTATTGGGGACACTAGTCTAAGTCAAGGGCTAAATGTGAGGGAAATATTAAAGTCATTTTTACGGTAGTTTGCTACTCAAACCGATGCAGTTTAATAGATAATAGTACATATATTTCTGATGTCATTTAGTTGTAACGAAGTTCCTGTCCAATCTGGATTTTAAGGAACTTCAAGGGTGATTCTTATTTATGAAAAAGACGTTTGTCCTCGATACTAATGTGCTGTTGCACGATCCTAAAGCCATCTATCGTTTCGAGGAAAACGACGTCATCTTACCCATTGCCATCGTTGAAGAACTCGATCGGTTTAAAAAGTCCCTGGATGAAACTGGCCGTAATGCTCGTCAAGTGTCTCGTACCTTAGACAAACTGCGCGGGCAGGGTAGCCTTACTGAAGGGATCTTTTTGGAAGGGGACGGTACTCTCAAGGTCTCTTTGTGTCATCAAGAAACTCTCTCTTCATTGCCCCTAGAACTTGAAGGCGATAAGGCCGACAATGAGATCTTAGCCGTTGCCCTAGAGCACAAACAAACCTGTCAATGCCCTGTGGTTTTGGTCAGTAAAGATGCCAACCTTCGCATTAAAGCCGATACCTTAGGTCTGGCTGCCGAAGATTATGAAACCGACAAAATTGATATTGACGATCTGTATTCTGGGACAGGGGAGCTACTGGTTGATGCAGAACAACTGAGCCAACTGTTTCGTGGTGGAACGTTGGAATTAGATGGCAAGTTCTATCCTAACCAGTCTCTCACCCTTGTGGATGTTAACAATCCAGCCCACACTGCACTGGCCATGGTGGAAGGGGAATCAGGACGTATTGTTCCCTTGCCAAAAGTGCCCTATGCCGGAATCTCTCAAGTACATCCCCGTAACCGAGAACAAAAGTTTGCATTAAACTTGTTACTAAATGACACTATCCCTCTGGTTACTTTAGTAGGTAAAGCCGGTACGGGTAAAACTCTGTTGGCCATTGCGGCAGGTGTTCAAAAAGTATCGGAGGAGAGATCCTACAGTCGGTTGTTAATATCTCGCCCAGTGGTACCCATGGGACGAGATATTGGTTATTTGCCTGGGGATATTAACGAGAAACTGACGCCTTGGATGCAGCCGTTGTACGATAACTTTGATCTAATTTTTGGCACTCAAGATCCGGTTGGTCAACCCGCCCATTGGCGCAGGGGACATGAAGAACTTATGGAAATGGGCCTATTGCAAATCGAAGCATTGACCTACATTCGCGGACGAACGTTACCGAAACAGTTTTTGATTGTTGATGAGGCTCAAAATCTGACTCCCCACGAAGTTAAGACTATTTTGACCCGTGCAGGAGAGGGCACCAAAATTGTTTTGACGGGTGACACAGCACAAATCGACAATCCCTATGTGGATGCCGCTAGTAATGGTTTAGCTTATGTGGTAGAGCGGTTCAAGCATGAGCCTTTAGCGGGTCATATTTTGCTAACCCGGGGTGAGCGCTCAGCGTTAGCAGAGAGATCTACGGAATTATTGTAGGGGTGTCCTATGGGACACCCCTACAATAATTCCCGACAATGGTGGGTAGTCAGTTGGGAAAGCTAGAATGAATTTGTTTGATCAGCGTTCAATCAACCATGGCTATTCAGCAGGGCGACTATGAAAATCTGCTTGCAAGGTGCAGCAACTACCGAGGGGCATTAGCCATGCTCAAGCAGTATCGCCCCTATCTAGAAATGTTGCCCAGCATGCGCCGCCCCCAGGAAAGCATTGTCACGATTCCCTTACCTAATATTAGTATTCGACGCGCTATTGAGAGTCCCGTCGGCCCCTTGAATAAACGCCGAGAGGTGGTCACGTTACCCTGCGATTTGGCCATCCTCATGTGTGACCCTGAATGGAAAATCAAAACTGGTGTGGATGTGCTTCTTTTTATTCACCGTCCAGATGAAGATTTTTCGGAACTGTTATCTCGGTGGCGACAAACCCAGATATTGCTGTCGGAAAACTATGAATGGCTCATGCCAGCACGGCATGAACATCTGATGAATGAGGGCTCAGAGCAGCCCTATCCGCTGTTTGTTACCTTTCCCAAAACCCCAGAGCGCATCATCCGTGGATTAAAGGGTGCAGAATTACCTGTAATTATCTATACCCCAACCCTGTGGAGCGATCCAGAAGAACGTTCAGAGCTGGTAATTTCACCCCAGTTCGAGTCTGAGGAGCTGATTGACGACGGAGACGAAGCCCTGCGGGATTGGGGCATTGATATTGAAGCGGCAGATGATGGGGTGGAACCCTAGGAACGACCCGTAAAATCGAGTGTGAGACCATAGCAAAGAAGAGTAAGGGAGGACAGGTGCCCTAGAATATTCTGGTGCGCACATTTGAGTAAGCGCTTCAGTGGCTTCCCGGAGGGTATTTTGAGTTTTAAATTAAAAGGCTCACTGCAGTCCCATCCTATTTTGAAGGCACCCTGGCTTTTGAAAGCCCCCTGGCTGTGGCTAATGTTACTAGCCCATATTGTTTATTGGCTGACGGCGTTTCCCAATCCTGATGAGGCTTACTACTGGCTGTGGGGTCAGCGTTTAGATTGGTCCTACTACGACCATCCACCGTTCCATGCCTGGGTGCAGGGGCTTTTTTCTTATTTAGGACATTCCCAATTTGTGTTGCGGCTACCCACAGTGCTAAGTAATGGGTTATTTTTCTGGGCTTATTATCAAATTACTCGTTATATCTATGGCAGACGCTTCTATACCCCATGGGTTGTTACCATCCTGTGCTGTTGGAGTAGTCCGCTTTATTTTTTATTTTTAACATTGGCCTGGCACGATCAGTGGCTAATTGCATTCTCTCTACTATCGGCCTACTGGTTTGTACGATTTTTAGATGGGGTGTGGTTAACGGGGCAGGGCAACAGCAGATATCTCTATGGAGGAGCTGCTGCCTTAGGGGTGGCCGGTTTGTGTAAATATACGGCTGTATTTGTGGGCATAACGGTTCTGGGTACGATTATCAGTCAGCCCAAACTCCGCTGGCTTTTGCGGGATGGGCGACTGTACGGGGCAGTTGCGATCGCATCTCTTTTCAGCCTACCGATTTTAATTTGGAATTTTCAAAACGACTGGCTGTCGTTTCAGTATTACCTCACCCGCAGCGTTGACAGTGGCGGTGGTCCCACGTTGCGGCCCGATGCCGTTTTGTTTTTTTGGCTAACAGCGGCGCTGATTTTATCACCCCCTTTAGTTTGGGCCATGGTACGGTCTGTGATGCGCAAACGTCCCTTAAATTCTCCTACCTATCGCATCATAGCCTTAGGATTATTCCTCACATCAACAGGAACGCTTTCCTTAGTGGGGCTGTTTTCCACTGCGCTCTACTACTGGAATATTTTGGCCTACCTGCTATTGATACCGCTAGTCCCCACCTTTTTCCTTGATACGAATCTTGAAACCCTGCGTCATCGAGACTGGCTCAATGGCATGCAAATTTTAGGAGTAGTTGTCGCCTGGCTACTGGTGATTAACTATTGTCTGTTACCAGTAACTGCTCTATTTGGCCCAGACGGCGATCCCGATGGGCGTATGTCGTTTGGATGGCACCAGGTGGCAGCGGTTGTCGAAGACTATGCCCCCCAGCACAATTTATTGTTGACGACCGACTACCGCTCTGCCTCTGCCCTGGCCTATGCGCTTAATGACGATCGTGTTTTAGCCATATCTGATCGCATCGATCAGTTTGATGTTTGGGCTAGCAAACGAGCTTTGATTGGCCAATCGGCCCTGGTTGTAGCCGACGACTGGCATCCCTTTGGTGCAGGACCGCTGACGCTAAAGTCTGGCTGGGAGCAAGTGACGACAATTCCAGTACAGCGGTTTGGGGTGAAGATTAAGGACTATTACTTATATTCAGGTGTGGTGGAGAGTTATTAGGTCTTAGGTATTGGATATTAGGTCTTAGGCGTTTACTAGTGCGTACCCCTTAAAAAGCAACTCACTAATAACCAATAACCAATAAAAAAACTCAAAATTCCTTCAACTTCCCTCAATCCCCGCCTGATGCTCACACTTAAACCCCTTTTGCCGCCACTGCTCTAAGTTCACTGCGGTCAGAGGGGTTAACCGATGGCAGGTAGGCCTATGGACTTGAGCGACGAATGCCCACAGCAAACTGCGGCTGATATCAAGGGTACTTTTCAGCGTCGTTTCTTGATTGCCAGGGATGCCAATTTCATCCACAATCAGGGGCTCGACCCAAATTCCCTGGGCTCCAAACAAAATACGGGCCAGGGTGACAGCTCGAAATGTGTGGCTGCCAGAGGTAACTAGAGTGACATGACGAGCTCCCCAGCGCTCTAGAATAGGGACAGAATAAACAAAATTACCAAAGGTAGACTCAGCACAGTTCTCTAGCCAAACCTGATTTAGAGACGCCGTTGCTTGCTCAAATAGCAAACGAATGCAGGGGTCAGCAGAACCGGCAGATACCAAAATGGGTATCTCGGTTGAAAAGGTACTAGCTAGCTGAGCCATGTACATTTCTCGGCGAATGCTACCGCCTAAAACCAGGTAAGCATCTGTGGGGCGCTGGCTGGCTGGCCATAGACTACTGAAGGCAATCAATGTAGCAATCGTAACTGCCACTAATAATCCCAGTCCGACGTGCCTTAAACGTCGTTTTAACGTCTTGGCCTTTGACATAGTAGATAGCTCTCGCTGCAGGCTTCAGTAAATATACTCCTGTAATTCCCCGGTCCAAAGCATACTCTGTAGATGGACTATGAGTCTTTGAGGACGTAGTATTTAGATAATTTGATTGGTCTAGTTAAAATCTTTAGCAAAACCTTTCAGATATCACTGTTTCTGCCCATAACAAAAGTAAGGTTTGAATAAAGATACTGCAGTTTTACGTAATTGACCTGTTTCGTGCGCTAGATTTAAGTCCAGTATTTATGCTGAAAAACTCAGTACGTAAGGGGCTGATTCTAAACGGTTGGTTACTTTACGTTAATATTGCAAATTTGTAGCTGCATAATTTGAAAATTTATTTTTGTTAGCGTTCATTTTGATCCTGGGCTAATCTACTCCTCCGTTTAGATTCTTACATTGCTTGCAAACATCTCATTACCCCCTGCCGCAACTGTTTCAATGAAAACCACATTAGAGTTACTTCGGTCGACTGGCGCGATCGCAACAGTTATTCTAGCACCCGCATTTTTTACCTCATTTCCAGCTGAGGCGGCATTTACGGATGGACCTAAGACGATTCTTGACGAAGCGTGGCAGATTGTATATCGCGAGTACGTTGATGATTCCTTTAATCGCACCGATTGGGTTGAGGTTCGTCAGGAGCTGCTAGGACAAAACTACACGTCACGCCAAGCCGCTTACACAGAGTTACGTCGGGCCCTACGCCGCCTGGATGATCCCTACACGCGTTTCCTAAGCCCTAATCAATATGCTGAGCTCACTGAGCAAACTTCTGGTGAGGTCTCTGGCATTGGTATCCGCTTGAATCGTGATAACGAGGCTGGGGCCATCGTGGTTACTGATGTTGTGGCAGGTTCCCCAGCTGAGCAAGCAGGGCTGAAGGTTGGAGATCACATTTTAGTGATAGACGGACGGGCCACCGACCTGCTGAGTGCAGAGCGGACGTCCCAACTGCTGCGAGGAGATGCAGACACCCAGGTTACGCTGACCATCGAACGCAATAGCGAATCTCAGACATTGGTGCTTTCTCGGGCTCGAGTAGAAATCCAAACGGTTAATGCCAAGCTAGAAAATCAGAACAATATCAATGTGGGCTACATTCGTCTGGATGAGTTCAATGCCCATGCTGCAGAACAGATGCAAGCGGCTATTGCTGGGCTGAGTGAGCAGGGAGCCGAGGCGTTTGTGTTAGACCTGCGGGATAATCCCGGTGGCCTGCTACAGGCGAGTATTGATATTTCTCGTATGTGGTTGCGGCGTGGCCCCATTGTGCGCACCGTGGATCGCAGCGGCGACAGTGAAGCAATTTCGGCAAACCGAACTCATCTGACTGAGTTACCTTTGGCGGTTTTAGTCAATGGAGAATCGGCCAGCTCCAGTGAAATTGTCACCGGAGCACTGGGGGATAATGATCGTGCCATTGTGGTAGGCAGTCCCACATTTGGTAAAGCCCTGGTTCAATCTTTGCACGGTCTTTCTGATGGGTCTGGAGTGGCTGTCACTGTGGCCCATTACTTTACACCCAATGGTACCGATATCAGTAGTCGAGGCATTACCCCTGATATTCAAGTAGACCTGTCCTCCGATGAACGTAGTACCTTAACCAGAAACCCTGATTTGATGGGTACCGCAAGGGATCCACAATTTGCTGAAGCGGTATCTGCCCTGGTGCCAGAAGTGGCTGCTGCCAAACGTCGCCAGCAGCTTTCTACGGTGTCTTCCCCGGTACCACGGGTGCCCCAATTGGGGCGACGCATGCCTTAGCGACGCACGCTCTAGCGACGCAGCCACATCAATAAAACGGTTGAGACGATCCACAAAGATGCAGAGGCGTTCCATGGAACGCCTCTGCATCTTTAATCATTAACGCTGTGGCGAGAAAAGCTGTAGATCCTTTGCGTGCTGAGCTGTTCACCAATGACATCGGGGGACTGCCAACTAAATATCTGTCGATCTAACCCTACCTGCAGTGTGGTGAATGGGTCACTGCCATTGGCAATAAGCAGGTCTAGCTCTTCTAGATCGGACCACTGAATGAGCTGTTCCAGTAAGGTTGCGATCGCACCACGATATTGATGATCAGGCTGTTGATACCAGTTGCTAACCACCGGTTCCGCCAGTCCCAGGTTAACAATCAGGGCTTGGGGACTAAACAGTGAAACCGCAATGGAACGAGCCTCTTCCTGCAACAGCAGACCTGAATTATGGGCTAGCTGCCGCAGCGAGTTCACCTTTTCATAGCGCTCGGCCGATGGCAACGGTTGTGCCCAGTGGAGGGCCAACGTCCCTAAATACGACCGTAGAAGCAAATGCCCTAGTTTGTGAGCCTTCGTAGAAAGATAGTCTGAGTTGTACGTATTGGCCTCGATCAGCAATGGCATCCGGTCCACCATCTCTAGGCCATAGCCCTTAAGACCGGCAATCTTACGGGGATTGTTAGTAATCAACTTAAACTGATGGACCCCAAGATCGTTCAAGATTTGAGCACCAATGCCGTAATTCCGCTGATCCGCAGGTAGTCCCAATTTTTCATTGGCCTCAACGGTGTCAAAGCCCATATCCTGCAAAGAATAGGCCTTGAGCTTATTGACTAAACCAATACCCCGCCCTTCTTGACGCAGATAGACCACAATACCGGTCTCTGCATTCTCAATCATTTTCAACGCTGTCTGTAGCTGTAGCTGACAGTCACACCGCAACGAACCCAGAGCATCCCCCGTCAAGCATTCTGAATGGACCCGCACCATGACAGGTTGAGTCCCAAAGGTGTCTGGGTTGCCCTTAACAATGGCCACATGCTCGGAATTATCCAGCAAATTACGATAGGCATAGATTTGAAACTTCCCAAACTGGGTGGGTAAATCAGCCACCGCTTCTCGCTTAACCAACCGTTCGTGACGCAGGCGATAGCTAATTAAATCGGCAATGCTAATCAGTTTCAGGCTATGGTTTTTAGCATAATCAATTAGCTCTGGCAGTCGTGCCATGGACCCGTCAGCATTCTGAATCTCACAGATAACGCTTGCAGGGTAAAGTCTTGCCAGTTTGGATAAATCCACCCCAGCTTCTGTGTGGCCTGCCCGCTTGAGGACGCCACCTTCTTTGGCTCGCAGGGGAAAAATATGTCCCGGTCGGCGTAAATCTTGAGGCTTGGCCTCTGGATTGATGGCAACTTGAATGGTACGCGCCCGATCTTCTGCCGAAATACCTGTGGTTACGCCCCAGCTCAAACTAGCGTCAATGCTGATGGTAAAAGCCGTTTGCTCATTTTCATCTTCAAACCCATTGCCACTGACCATCAATGGCAGATCGAGCTCATCCAGGCGATCGCCCGTCATGGCAAGGCAAATCAAACCCCGAGCTTCAACAGCCATAAAATTGATCATATCGGGGGTGGCAAACTGAGCTGCACAAACCACATCCCCCTCGTTTTCGCGATTCTCATCATCGACGACAACAATCGCTTTACCTGCAGCCAAATCTGCCAGAGCTGCATCGACGCTGTCAAACTGAAATTCCGCCAGTTTCTGGTCTATGGTCTGACTGGCTGCTTGACTGGCGTCCGAATTGGATGGAAAAGAAAATGGATTAACGTTGGCAACCACGGATTCCGCCTATTGACTGTCAATTGACTGCCCATAGATTGTAGTGCGTTATTTCCTAGATTGCTGAAGATAGCCGTTAGGGAGATGATGGCTGAGAATTTTGGAGAGGATCGATCAGAACAATTGAGTGTCGGCTAGGATCCTCTTGGCCACTTTGTTCGCGCATGATGCGGCTCGATTGTTCCGGATCAAAATTATGGCTAAAGTCCTGCCATATACCCGCATGTTCTCTCTCTAAAGAGAGAATAGAGTGGTTGAGTTGCTCTAGCTCAACTTTTTGCTGACGATAGTAGGGAAACAACTTAGCAATGGTAGATGTGGCAACCACTGCCAGCAGAATATTGACGGTGAGCTTTACCGTAGACTCCAAAACCAGCGATTGGCGAGCTTTGCCCCTGATAACCATTGGTTTTGCCCGTCGAGTCATTGATATACATCCCCAGCACGTTGTTCAGCTTGACCATATTATGGGGCTATTGTTTCATTTGCACCACAAATTCATCTTTTTGCGATAATTTTCCTTTGATTGTCAGGGAACGCCCTACAAAATAGCCCCAGGCATAGTCTGCCCGAGGCCACTATAAACATTGCTCTAAAGGATTGGTTATTACGCCCACAAGGCTCAGAAGGAAACTGGTGCTTCAATCTATGGCCCAAAGCAAAACACTAAGGCCCAAAGCAAATGGCTTGCAGGGCCGCTTGAAATCAGTCAGACGTACTTCTGACGTGCTTCTACTTATAGAGTTCGGTGCCAAGACGAAGGGCCAAAACACCGGGAATTAAAGCAATCAGCAAAGCGATGATGATTTGAGTGTCAGATAAAGCCATAGAGTGCCAAGTTCCTTACTAAATATTAACTACTATGCTCTTAGAGAATTGTTGACTAAAATTGGCGCAATCAGACGCTTCGCAGTTAATCTGTTACAGTCTTTAACAACTGATTATCAAACGTATTCTGTGCTAAGCCTTGGCTAACAAGAGATTTGTAACTGTCAAGGGAGCTATCTGTATGAAGATAAGCACTTTATAAAGCTTCATAGCTGTTTATATATCGATGTTTATATACGGTGAGCGGGCGGGTGTTACACCCTATCGGGTGGTGCTAGAAATTAGTCATACATTGACAGGCTTCATAAACTTCTCAAACTATCTTAAAAATAGTGATTTGCCTGAATTAGAATGTAGCTTTGACAACACCCCTATCAATAACGAATGCGCTATCACTACTAGACATCACCATTGAATAAAATCAACCGTTTAAGAACTGCCTTCAGTGCAGTTACTTTTGTATTAAGCGATGAATACAGCCTCCTCTGACGTCGAAAGCATTAATCCGACTGTATCAAACAATATCGAGCAACCCCTGAATGTGTCTCCAACATTTCGTTCAGCTTTAGATCTTAAGTTGACCAGGCTTCAGAGGGATGTGCTGCGTATGGGGGCTTTAGTGGAAAGTTCTTGCTTGTTGGCCAGGGAAGCACTATGCGATCGCAACATTGATGCCGCAAAAAACCTGAAGAAGCACGATAAACAAGTTGACTATCTCTACCGACAAATTGAAGTAGATTGTATCAACCTGATCACTCTAGAATCCCCTGTTACCAGGGATGTGCGTCTGGTCAGTGCGTTGATGCAAATGATTCGAGATTTAGAACGCATCGGTGACTATGCCAAGGATATTGGTGAGGTATCTCTAAAACTATTTCCCTATCCTCCCCACGACGCTATAGAGCAGATTCAGGTGATGTTGGATCGGTGTCGCTCAATGGTTGCCTTGAGTTTATTATCGCTGTCAGAGCTTGATGTAGACGCTGGCCGAGAAATTAAAGAAAAGGATGACGTTGTCGATGATGACTACGAACGTCTCTTTGATCTTTTAGTTCAATCTCCTACCGCTGCTAGTAATGTTGAGCCCACAGTCCTGTTAGTCTTGGTTATTCGTTATCTAGAACGCATTGCCGACCACGCAACAAATATTGGTCGGCGAGTCGTGTTTGTGGTCACTGGAGAACGACATTAGGAGTAAGCCATAAATACTTCCAAAAATAAATGGTGAAGAGACGGTCCATGGAATGTCTGTACATCCAAAAATTGGAAGTTAATTTATTTTGATGCCTGAGTGCATGAGAATAGGGGTTGGGAAGTAGAGTTTCCTGAATGGCGAAGAGGTCAGGAGCATTCCCCCTATTGCCTACTCCCCCACCCCCTATCGCTAAGTCTCTTGCCAAAATAAATAAATTATTTGAAACATATTTGACATAATGGTCACTTTAAGGAAAACTTATACCGTTCATATGCTAATTTTCTTGAGCGTGCTCGAATAGGTACGATTTAGATGGCATACCATACTGTATAGCGGTAGTTCGGAGTGATTTTTCAGGGATGCGTCTTGGGGGAGTGCCCTCGTACCTTGTAAATTTGCTGGTTGCTAGATGGTCTGGTCGTCATACTAACGTTCTTCAGGGCAACGTTTGTCATTGGCGTTTGGGTGTTGTGAAGGATGCAGCTTTTGGAGGTTTCTTAGGAAGCAACGCGTTCTATGCCCAGTCTCTGGCCAAGAAACCAGTGGCATGTCTCAACTAATGCGTAGGATTCATCGCTACATGAATTTTTCAATTGCTTCCCTGCTGGCTAATTTCTCAAACGATAAGCTCGTTACGACTAAGACCCTCGAAAAAAAGCTCAATTGTGCTGACGACGACCAGGTTAAGGATCTGGGCATTGCCCTAGACGCATTGGAACGCATTGGTGTACTGGAAAAGGAGCGTGGCAAATACCGCCGTATTCATCAAGATGGGGTGATTGAAGGTAAGCTGCGCTGTTCTAGTAAGGGGTTTTGTTTCGCTATTCAAGATGAGGAAGAAGCCGACGATATCTATGTAAGAGAAGCCCATCTTCACCATGCTTGGAATGGGGATCGAGTCTTGGTGAAGGTGACCAAGGAAGGCAATCGACGTCGGAGTCCTGAAGGCGAAGTGCAATTGATTTTGGAGCGAGCAAATTCTTCCGTGCTGGCGCGAATTAAAGAGCCTGAAGAGGGTGATCGTCTACAAGCGGTGCCTCTAGACGATCGATTGCTATTTCAGCTCGATCTCAAAAATCAAGATAACGACGAATTAAATCAATCAGATTTGCAGTCAGCCATAGACCACCTGGTTCATGTAGAGATTTTGCGTTATCCCATTGGGCAATATTTACCCCAAGGTAAAGTGGCTCAAATTTTGGGTAGCGATGCCGAAGCGGCAGCTGATATCGATATTGTTTACTGTAAACACGATCTGCCCCGAGCGTTTCCTGAGGAAGTCATGATGGCGGCTAAAGCGCTGCCCAATCGGGTGCGCAAAGCTGATATCAAAAAACGCATTGACCTGCGTGACCAGCCCACCGTCAGTATTGATGCGGATGGTGCCCAGGTGATTGATGATGCCCTCACCCTGGAGCCGCTAGATGATGGTAATTGGCTATTAGGAATTCACGTAGCAGACGTTTCATACTACGTACCATCCAACAGTCCCATTGACCAAGAAGCCTATCGCCGTGGGACTTCCGTATATTTGGCGGATTCACCGGTGCCGTTGCTGCCACCCCCGTTATCCACATCGTTGTGTGCACTGCTGGCAGATAAGGAGCGCCTGACTATTTCGGTTATGGTCATTCTCTCGTCCGAAGGTGAGGTTTTGGCCTATGAGGTACAACCCTCCGTCATTTGTAACGATCATCAGCTGAATTATTATCAGGCCCAGGCCATACTGGCACGGGACGACAAGGATGCGATGGAAGCCCTGTCGTTTAAAAAACGTGATTTGACTAAGTTCAAAGAGAGCTTTGAACTCATTGATCAGCTGTTTGAAGTGAGTAAACTTCTACAGGAACAACGTAATCAGCGTGGCTCCTTTGACTTAAATTTACCTGACCATGTCTTTCCTGAAGAAGCAGGAGAAGAACTTTCCCATTATCTCTCTCCTAAATTTCAACATGATGATGAGGGTGGTCTCGGAGTCATGGTGGTTTCGGATTTGTTGCCTGCGCGACGTATTGTTACTGAATGTATGTTGCTAGCAAATCAGCTAGTGGCCAAGCATCTAAAAGAGTTAGGTGTGCCAGCTATTTATCGTCTCCATGGCACCCCTGACCCTGGCGATGTGCAAGAGCTGATTAAGCTAGCCAATAACATGGGACTCAATCTACAGCTGGAAGATGAGGAGTCTGTTTCACCCAAGGATTATTTAGGATTTGTTCAACAGTTTAGCCAGTCTAAGGCTGAAAAAGTACTCACCTATTTGCTGTTGTCGACTTTAAAGCCAGCTTCCTACAATAGCCATTCCGATGGTCATTTTGGTCTGGCGTTAGAAGATGGGTACACCCACTTTGCTTCTCCTGTTAGACGTTATCCCGATTTATTGGTACATCGGTTGCTCCATGCGGTGTTTGATGAGGGTCGAGATCGCAAGACCACCCGTTCCAGAGACCGGGTGGATTTACGCAGCAGCAGCAGCCATGGCAATGTGAGCTGGAGCGTACTGCCACCCGATATTCACAACGAGTTTGAAGAACTCTTCACCCATACAACCACCCATCTGACGGAGCGAGAGCGTCTGGCTCAGGAAGCTGAGTCTGATTTAGAAGGCCTTAAAAAAGCTGCCTTTATGCAAGCCCATACGGGTGAGGTTTTCCATGGCTTAATTACAGGTGTTCAATCCTATGGTTTCTTCGTGGAATTAGAGGAACTTCTGGTAGAAGGGCTGGTGCATGTTAGCTCTCTTAAGGATGATTGGTATGAATATCGTTCTCGCCAACAAAAGCTCATGGGTCGTAAAAATCGCCAGCAATATCGTTTAGGCGATCGGGTGGAAGTTCAGGTGAAGAGCGTAGACTACTACCGTCAGCAGATTGATTTAGTGGCTGTAGGTGGTGGTAGTGAAGCCATTGATGACGATGACGATGATATCAAAGATGTCGAGTCCATGAATGGTGATGACATCTTTGATGACGGAGAAGAGTAGCTTAGTGATGCCACAAGATGCACAGGCCGCATCCGCTTTTCCGTCATCTCGTCCCCTGGTTTTAGGCATAACCGGAGCCTCTGGTTTAATCTACGCCGTACGAGCTATCAAACATTTACTCACAGCAGGCTACCCCATAGATTTAGTAGCCTCCAAAGCTGTTTATATGGTTTGGCAGGCTGAGGAACAGGTGCGTTTACCCGGGGATTTAGATCAACAGGCCCTGTTTTGGCGAGAGCGGGCCGGGGTGCCAACGGCGGGTACTCTACGGTGCCATACCTGGAGCAATGTGGGAGCGAGCATTGCCAGCGGGTCGTTTAAGACTCTGGGTATGGT
>NZ_QXHD01000004.1:1973289-1988539 GCF_011009555.1 Adonisia turfae CCMR0081
GGTGCCACGGTTAATCACCGAGCCAGTAACCGTGGATTCAGCTTCACCAGAACCATTGAAGAAGCGTAAACCACTGGAGCCATTAGCAGCTACCCGACCCCCGTTGGCAAACACATCGGGACCATCGCCACGACCCTGTAATAACCCATTGTTTGTAATGTTAATGTTCTCATTGCTAGGGTCATCAGCTGCACCCACTTGAACAGAAACAGCATCGCCCAGATTATCTTCACCAGCATCAATGCGTCCACTGTTGACTAAGCCCAGGTCATCAACGGTGCCATCAACATAGAGTGTGCCGTTGCGTTGATTCCCTGTTCCTAAAATGTCGCCTGTATTCAGCACAAAACTTCCATCACCATCACTTATATCGACGGCGCGACTATTGGACTGAATTGTGCCAATATTGAGAAGTCTTAGGTTGTCGCCTGTGGAACTAATGCCATTTAGATCTCCAGAAATCTCTCCTAGGTTCAGGATGGTAGCATTGTCATCGCTGGCCTGAACTGCTGTATTCCCTGAGTCAGGCGCTGCTATTGAGCCACCAGGGATAACGGCTAATAACGCTTGATCACCTGCGATGTCAATGGCAGGTTCTCCAGCTGGTGCTTGAATATCATCAACAATAACTTCAACTTCACCATCAGAAAGAACAATGGGGTTAGTGAGTTCTTCTAGCATGATTGGATGCCTCTAAGTGTTTCTTTTGTTTAATCTGTTGCGAATAAGATGAACAGATTTTGTTCATGTCTGCATCGTAGGAAGCTACGAGAGATAACGCTTGAGGCATAGGGCCTAAATCAGGGATAGGTCTAAAGTCCCAAATAAAACTTGTTCTTTTGTTGCCAAACAAACTGAGTCAAACAAAGCGAAAACGTATCATTTGAAAAGCATTGATTAATCTTTCTCTCAGTTTGTAAGAGCCTTTTTAAGGCGCTTCTCATTTATGTTGCCTGATGATCTACTAGTCAGGGTGATAAAAGCAAAATGTAAAACAATTTCAAGATGTAAAATTATTTTTACGAATAGCGACTGGATGTACGGGTAAGCAAGGGACGAGTAATAATTATCCAGAGCACAGCGCTTTCTCAGTTGCCATTCATCTATTCGAAAATGTACAAATCTATAATTCTGGCTAAAAGGAAGAACCTGTGTATCCTCAGGTCTTTTGGCGATGTTATGGGTAAAGGCTACAGTATGGCGAGTTCACAAAGTTCAATTCGGCTCCTACTTGCAGATGACGAAGATATTATTCGCTATGGCCTCAGTGCCATTTTGCAATGCGAAGCGGCGATAGAAATTGTGGGCGAAGCCTCTAATGGCCAGGAAGCCGTTGAAAAGGCCCAACAGTTAAAACCAGATCTTGTCCTCATGGATATCGGTATGCCTATGATGGACGGTGTCACTGCAACAGGTAAGATCTGTCAGTCGGTGCCTGATGTTAAAGTCCTAATTTTAACAACGTCTACAGAAGATCAGCATCTACACGATGCGATTCAGCAAGGTGCTTCAGGCTATCTGTTAAAAAACATACCACCTGAAGATTTTATCCATATTATCCAAAGTACCCACAAAGGATATATGCAATTTGATCCTACAATCGGTTCAAAGCTGCATCAACATCTGAAATCTCCTCAACCTGCTAAAGTTGTGAGCGATTGGAAGGGGGTGACTCCACGAGAACGAGAGGTTTTAAAGCTGATTGCAACAGGTGCCAATAATCGAGAGATTTCTCAAACGCTCCACATCGCTGAAAAAACCGTTAAAAATCACGTTAGTAATATTTTAAATCGAGTAGGCTTAAGAGATCGTACACAGTTAGCAATCTGGGTTAACACAACTAATTTAGACACGTTGCAAACTGCGTAAAATCTAAAATATAAGCGCCCTCAATGATACGCTGGAACCTCTGGGCAAAGTTTAGTTTATTTCTATTTTTGGTTTGGCTGTTGGTTAGCGGCTCTACTATAGCTATGCTTTCGCAGCACCTCAATGCCCATGCTGAGCAAGCTGTAAAAGAACGAGCAAAAATTGTGCTGACTGGCATGCAAGCAGTTCGTGATTACACTCGTGATCATGTTCAGCCAGTGCTAAAAGAGAGTAGTGATATGGGTTTCTTTATCCAGGAAAGTATCCCAAATTTTGCTGCTAGAACTATTTTTGCTGACTTTCAGCAACAAGATGAACTGCTGGAAGATTTTTTGTATAAAGAGGCAACCCCAAATCCTACTAATCCTACCGATCTAGCAGATGCCTTTGAGACTGATATTTTTAGTCAACTACAGCAGTTTGTAACTTCTGAGTCGCAGGGTCTTTCTGGCTATCGTTTTTTGGATGGCAAGAAGCTGTTCTATATGGCGCAGCCTCTAGTCATGAGCGATGTCAGTTGTTTAGAGTGCCATGGCAAGGTTAGGGATGCGCCTGAATATCTCGTGAATATGTATGGCGATCGCAATGGCTTTGGCTGGCAGCTTAATGATGTTGTGGCAGCCCAGATGGTCTATGTACCTGCAGATATTATTTTCGATCGCGGTCGTCAGAACCTATGGACGGTAACCAAAACTCTCTTGGGTACACTGGGTGCCTTTTTTGTCGTAGTGAATCTATTATTGTGGCGCACGGTGGTGAAGCCGCTCAAGATACTCACTAATACTGCAAAGGCTGTGAGTAGCTGTTCTATTACGTCAGAGCAAGATGTATTTCCACAAGATCAACATCTGGAAAAATTAACCCTGCGACGGGATGAGCCGGGGCAACTGGCTCGCTCGTTTCAGTACATGATCTATGTGCTCAGTCGCCGTGAGCAAGATCTACAGCTGGCGGTTCAGGAGCGTACCCAATCGCTAGAGCAGGAAATGCGCGATCGCAAAACTGCTCAAGAGGCATTACAGACCTATGCCCATGCCATGAACCATGACCTGCGGAACTTGGTTATGGGTATTTCCAACCTGGTGCAGGGCATTATTTTTCGCTCATCTAAAGCCAAGACCCATGACTCTACTCAGCCAGCATCAATTGTAATGGAACCCAAGGCGCTTTCTATGATTCAGCAGAGTTGCGATCGCCAGCTTAAGCTTATGAATTCTCTGATGGAGGTGCAATCGTCTGATATTTGGCGCATATCTCTACAGAAAGACAATGTAAACTTGCGGCAGTTAACGGAAGATTTGAGATTCTTCTATGAGACCAAACAGACGTTGTCCACTGCCAAAATAAGCAATCATGTATCGTCTGAGGTACCACAGGTCTATGGAGATTTCTGCCAACTCAGACGAGTATTCGAAAATCTAATTGATAATGCCCTAAAGTACAATCCCAAAGGCGTCGCCATTACTTTAACCGCCGACATTTGGGACGACGATCCATCAATGGTACGATGCGCGGTGACGGATAATGGCATGGGTATTGACCCTGCCAAAAGTCAGGAGCTATTTGAAATCTATGCCCGTGGCAAGAGCCAGTTCTCAGTAGATGGGTATGGCCTGGGTCTATACATTTGCCGCAAAATCGTTGAGGCCCATGGCGGGCATATTGGCGTGGAATCGTTCTCCAATCAAGGGGCAGAGTTTTGGTTTACATTGCCCCTTGTCAACACAGGCTGAGTAATCTCCGGTCAGAATTTTTGCCGTTGTTGATTGAGGGGATTGGTCAATCTGGCAGCCCCCCTGACATTAGTCTTGCTTAGATTACAGTTTCCTGAGGATCAGCGATCGCAAAATTTCTGCCCCCGAAGCACATCCAAATCAGGTATATTCCCGTACTCATACTGGATGGTTGCCTAAGGCCATCCACGTATTGTGCTGCAAAGCACGCTTATTATATAGAGCAGTGCTTTTGAAGACAGGTTCATATATTTACCTTTTATTGGTTCCTCGCCCATGCTTTCTGAACGTCCCGAAAGTCAATCTCCAGATTGGGGAGACGCCACAGATGAAGCATTGTTTGTAGCCCTACAGCAGGGGGATAAATCAGCACTGGCCATTTTGTATGATCGCTATTCGCGATTGGTCTATACCGTTGCATTTCGGATTTTAAATAATGGGCCAGAAGCCGAAGACTTGACCCAGGAAATTTTTCTGAACCTCTGGCAAAAACAAACCTATAACCCAACCCGTAGTGCCCTTAGTCGTTTTTTGAGTACCGTTACCCGGAATCGAGCCATTGATCGAGTCCGCTCCCGCAGCATCCGACGGCGGATTCTTAAAGGTATGGTGCCCCAGCAGTCTCAACCTGTGGCTTCCTTTTCGCTACCTGTGGAGCAGGCCTCATTGGGAGAACGCTCCCAGCGGGTACGGGCAGCACTGAAAAACTTGCCTGAAAAACAACGTGAGCTTCTATGGTTAGCTTATTATCATGGATTTAGTCAATCCGAAATTGCTAATCATACGAATATACCTTTAGGGACCGTCAAGTCGCGCATGCGTCAGGGCTTACTCAAGCTCAAAGGCACGTTGCAAGATCTGGTCGATTAGCTTATTCCTCTTTGATTGATTACCTATTTCTGTCCTATGGCTTCTGAACGAAAATTGGATGAATTTGCAGCTGACTATGTGGCTGGTAATCTCTCAGCCGAAGAAGCTGATGAATTTGCCCGTCTAGTTGCAGAACAGCCTGAACTGCAGGTAGAGGTAAATCGTCTTGAGAAAACTGTTAGCCTCATGCTTGATGAGCTGCCAATGATGCAGCCGCCTCAGCGTTTGAGGGATGCGGTCTTGGCTGGGGAGAATAGGCCTGTGCGATCGCACCGCTTACCCCTAGCCTGGATACTAGGAGCATTGGCTGCTGGCGCAACGCTATTATCCCTATCGCTGGGTATGAGTAATCATCGTTTACGGCTAGCCAATCAACAGCTACAGCAGGATTTGGTAGCCGTGATGCCCGCACAGCAGGCTCAGCGCATTTTGCAGCAGCCCTCCACACGCTTTTATGACTTTGCCGGGACCGATAATGCTATCGATACATTTGGCAACATGATTGTGGATACAGATGGTTTGCAGGCTGCGATCGCATTTGAAAACCTATCCCCCCTTGCGGACAATCAAACCTATGCTCTGTGGGTGAGCTACCAGGGCAAATATATTCCCTGCGGTGTATTTCAAACCACTCCAGACGGCACGGCCTTCGCCACGTTGCCCATGCCCCCGGTTTATCAATCTAGACCCTGGGTACAAGATGTGATCGTAACCGTTGAACCCGCCGATTTACCCGCTCAACCCACCGGCCCAATCGTCGCTGCAACTAGCTAAGTTCAAGGGTTTCAAGATAAATCAAAAAAACTTTCATCCGATCCACAACCTCATTCGTATTAATAGTCAAACAGATAAGTTACAGGTAAGTTGTTGTTACGAAGGTGATTATTGGAACTACACTATTACATTCTGTTTGTGTAATGGTGTGCCTGAGGGTATGAGTTTGCTGTCTAGCAGTCTTCAAGAATGTTTCAGCCCATTCCAAAAACTCTCAACTTTATCTCATCCAATATCGAACATTATTCGTATCTATAACTGAGTGTAAATTTTGTTCTTGCCAGGCCCTAGCTCTTGTTTGGCAAAGGCTCCTAAGTACACGTCTATTCATTCACTCTTCTCTCCCTAGAAATATTCGCAACAACTGCCTTGGCACTTTGTCCTGCGGTCCAGTTGAATCTGCTGACTATTTCTTTTAAGAGATGTCCACTTCTTTCATCTACAAACTTATAGGAGAACACACCATGAACGCTTTTCTAGCTCTTCTTGTTAATCAGATTGTTGGCAACATATTTGATAATGCACCTGAAATTGAAGATTTAGGCGATATCTTCATTGGTGGTAATGGTGACGACAACTTTCAAGGAGGTGACCAAGACGATATCTTTTTTGGTGCCAATGGCGATGATACCATTCTTGGAGGCGCTGGCACTGACGTAGTATTCGCAGGGAGAGGTAATGATACGGTTGTTGGTCAAACGGGTAATGACGTTGCATTCTTAGGCGCAGGGCATGACCGTTTTATCTGGAACAACGGCGATGGTAGCGACTTTATTAATGGTGGGGCAGGCAACGACACAACTGAGGTCAACGGGGCCGATGGACCAGGCGATGAGTTTGAGCTCACTGAGGCTAATGGTCAAGCTATTTTTAACCGTCTGAATCTGGGTTTATTCACCCTAACCAATGAGAGTATTGAGAAATTTAAAATTAATGGCCAAGGTGGTGATGACTCGCTAACGGTTGGTGACCTAACTGACAGTGATGTGCAAAAAGTTGTCTTTTCTGGTGGTGATGGCAACGATATTTTAGATGCTCGTGAAAGCTCTACAGAAATTAAAGCACGCGGTGGCAATGGCAATGACCTATTGCAAGGTGGTTCTGCTGAAGACACCTTCTATGGTGGTGCTGGCGATGATGTTGTTGTGGGCCAGCGTGGCGATGATACGGCTTATCTTGGGCGCGGTGATGATCGCTTTATCTGGAACAACGGTGATGGCAGTGATTTTATTGATGGCGACGCTGGTTTTGATATCACCCAAGTGAATGGTGCCGATGGCGCAGGCGATGAGTTTGACCTCAGTCAAGAAAATGGTCAAGCTATTTTCAACCGCCTGAACCTGGGCTTATTTACTCTCACTAACGAAGAAATCGAGCAATTTGAGATCAATGGCCAAGGCGGTGACGATTCCCTGACAGTTAACGATCTCACTGGTAGCGATGTACAGAAAGTTGTCTTTTCTGGTGGTGATGGCAACGATACGCTAGATGCCCGTGAAAGCTCCACTACCATTGAAGCTTTCGGTGGTGATGGTGATGACCTGTTGCTAGGTGGCTCTGCCGTAGATACATTCTTTGCTGGAGCCGGTAATGATATTGTCGTGGGCCAGCGAGGAAATGATATAGCTTACTTGGAAGAGGGTGACGATCGCTTTATCTGGAATAACGGTGACGGCAGCGATTTTATCAACGGTGGTTTAGGCTTTGACGTGACTCAAGTCAATGGTGCAGATGGAGCCGGTGATGAGTTTGATCTTCGCCAAGTAGACGGTCAAGCTATTTTCAATCGTCTTAATCTGGGTCTCTTTACCCTTACTAACGAAGGCATTGAACAATTTGAAATCAATGGCCAAGGTGGTGATGATTCTTTCACTGTTGGCGATCTCACCGGCAGTGAGGTAGAGTCTGTGCTCTTCTCCGGTGGTGCGGGTAATGACTTCCTAAATGCTAGCGGCACATTAACTCCAGTGACTGCTGACGGTGGCGATGGCGACGATATTCTCATCGGTGGCGCAGGCGATGACATTCTCATTGGTGGTGATGGTGCCGACTTACTGATTGGCGGGGCAGGCAATGACATTCTCATTGGTGGTGATGGTGCTGATTTCTTTGGCTTCGACACCGGCGCAGCGTTTAATGCAGCTGACATTGGCACTAATCAAATTCAAAACTTTGAGGCCATCGATAGCATTGTTCTAGATGTCACTGTGTTCGCTGAGCTAACCAGCGCAGTGGGCGGTACCTTGTCTGCTAATGAGTTTGCAGTGGTCAACAGTGTTGAAGAAGCAGCTCTGAGTGATGCCTTAATTATCTATGGTGCTGACACTGGGAACTTGTATTACAACCCGAACGGCATTGAAGATGGCTTTGGTAACGGTGCTCAGTTTGCCACTATTGAAGGCGCACCCACACTGGAGGCAAATGATTTTGTCATTCAGGCATAGTGTCTTGAATCCTACTAGTAGATAAGATAGTCAGAGCCCTAAGCAGAACAGATGCCTTCTTCGCTGATGTCTTTGCTTGGGGCTTCGAGTGGTGTGAGTGATGTCGACGCCATTAACATTACTGCTACCAAGTCAGCCGCAGTCCCTGTTCTAACATCTGCTCTTGTAACTCATCCATATAACCTTGTTCAACAATATCGGCAGCTGTCAGGTTAGGACGGTTAATAAGCCATGCGGAGGTAGTTCCCGCTGCTGCACCCACCCCCCATTCACTAATGTGAACCCGCGTCACCGCATTCACAATGTGACTCACAGCAAGACTCTTGCCACCCATTAGCAGATTATTAACCTCCTGAGGCACCATACTCTCTAATGGAATCTGTACCGGACGTACAACAAACTCCTTTGCCGGAGCACTACCCGCTTCCCACGAAGGAGCGCCATTACGATAACGGCAGCCATGAATATCAATGTCATAATGGGTGACCGCTACCGTTGTTGGCGTAAAATCACGACCACCGACTTGATCTGTTCGCAGGTCAGCCTCACGCATGAGAAAAGCCTTATCCCCATAGGCAGACCGGCCTAAAATCCGCCGACCTTCACGGATATAGGGTATCAAACTTAATCCCGACTGCGTGCCCATATAGGCCTCATCTCCCATCAAATAGCTCAACGGGAATCCTGGTTGTGACTGAGTTTCTAGTAACCAGCGAGCAAATAAAAGCGCATGGTCCTCACCATGGCGCAAGGCTACCGCCGAAATGCCACCCAACCAATTCTGTTGTTGGCCACTCTCTCTAAT
Organism: Adonisia turfae CCMR0081; assembly: GCF_011009555.1. Classification (GTDB taxonomy): domain Bacteria; phylum Cyanobacteriota; class Cyanobacteriia; order Phormidesmidales; family Phormidesmidaceae; genus Leptothoe; species Leptothoe turfae. The sequence goes on from NZ_QXHD01000004.1 coordinate 1,981,785, forward strand.
TTGATCTGCCGTAAAAATCAGCGGAGGATCCATCCACGTCCAATCATTACCACGGTTCCAGTTCACCATCGTCATATCACCCAGCACAGGTGTGTCCCGAAATGGATCGTTGCGGGTGGTACTCACAATCCGACGATAGTTAAAAAAGCTCCGCCCTGTAAAAAAGGGAAATCCCTCCATCTCAAATTGTTTCTCGTGCTCATGGGCTCCATAGAGTGGCGGTTCTTGTTGCAACATTTGCTCTAACGCAGTCAGACTCTTGCCATCATCATCATTGAGAGCAATAACAAAAGGGTACGTAAAGGCCTGGGTACAGGCCGGATTATCTCTTTCTGAACCGTGAGCCTCCCCAGTGGTTGTTTGAGCCTCTGACCCCAGTCGATGGGGTAGATTTGCCCACCCCACAAACTCCCCCGTATCTGTGGCATCAATGACCATCATCCGCTGTCCCGATGGCGGTTCTAACCTTAGGGAAACCTTCTCAAAGGTGGCATCAGCTGACCAGGAATACCAGCTAGCCAGCGCTTGGGAAAATCGACCTGTGGGAATGTAGTTTGAGCGCCTGGGAATACGTCGCACAGCATGAATGGCAACAATCTCTTGACCGCTGTCATCAAAGGTGGCTCCCTTAAAGGCTGTTTGTGTCTGCCAACGACTTTCAGGGGATTGGGGCAAAACACTTTCTAAATGTGCTTGGGCTGCCGCCGCGCCAGCCTCGGGCACAAAGCAGAGTTTACCCACCCAGCAGGCGTTCACCTCATCTACCGTAACGTCCCCCTTCCCTGTCCACTCCGGTAAGGTCACCGTCTGCTGAGCAATTTCTTGCTTAAAGGCCTGCCAACTAGCCGAAAAGTTTTGATCCGCTCGCATGGCCAAGGACTCGTCAACCGCCGATACACCTTGAGAACTGATCTGCCCCCCTAGCCATGGCGTCAGCTCGATCAAACAGGTGGTCGCCCCGACCTCCATGGCATGGTAAGCCGCTGCCACACCACCCAGGGAACCACCAATGACGACTACTTCGCATTGCCAGGTTTCCTGCGCTGTCGGTAATGGCATTAAATTGGGTCTACCATTATCCAGAATCAGAGGTGGCGGCGATGGTGGGGAGGGCACTTCAGTGACTTCTGTCTGAGGAGTACAGGCACTGAAAAAACCGCATACTATCAACCAACCAAAATACCTGGCTAGCAGATTATGTCGAACCATGGATCAGCGTATAGGAACGATGATGATTCTATCGCTGAACGACCTATAGTCCAGGCTCTTAGCGACACATGTTTGAGGTTGCTGCGGCTGACATCAAAAGGTGGGCGTCGGTATGTCCCTAACGTATACACACCTCTCAAACTCCGCTCACAAGCTTTCATGCCCCCCCTTAATCCCTTTGGGTGAGAATTGTCTCTAGTGCCGAAACAGAGACACTTATTTTTGAGGTGAAATACAGGGAATACGGACTGAGATTAATTGCTGAAACCGTTGTGTTAGAACGATAGCGGCGATTAGTTGTCCGAAGGTTAAACTCCACCACAGACCAATGCCTTGCCACCCCAGCAGTTGTCCAATCACATACCCCAAACCAATGCCAACACCCCAATGGGCCAACACATCTACCGTTGCCAATAGATGGGTGTCCTTCAGTCCCTGCAATGTTCCAGCACTGATTAAACGAATCCCCTGGGCAATTTGAAATACTACGCCCACTTTAAACAGGGTGGCTGCAATAGTCACAGTTTCGGTATTCTCTGGTAAGTTCACGTCCAGATAAAAACTGGCAATGGTTTGGGGCAAAAACCAGAGCGGAATTGCCAGCACCATAACCAACACCAAATTCATGAGCAGGTTAGCATGGGCCACCTGTCGAGCCCCTCGCGGTGCCCCTGCCCCGATTTTATGCCCCGTACGCATGGCAGCTGCATAGGCAAAGCCCCAAGAGAACATTAGCAACAGCTCCGTGGTGGTCATGACGATGCGATGGGCGGCCAGTAATTCTGTACTCCAGAGGCCCATGAGCAGGGCAGCGGCTGTGAGGGCTCCCATCTCGGTGCCATAGTCGACGCATAGGGGCCAGCCCAGGTGAATTATTTCGGTGAGGATATTGCGATCGCACCGCCACCACTGCCTGAATAACCGCAGTCGCCGCAGCGACGGATACACCTTTAAGAGCACCACTGCCACTCCAAAGCTGCACCAAAATATCACCGTACTGGCCCAGCCAATCCCTGCTAGACCTAACTTTGGCAGCCCCCATTTGCCATACATCAGCCCATAGTTCAGGCCAATATTCAGGGGAATGCTCAACCCCATCAGCAATACCACCAAACGCGGTCGCGATAGGGCCGTCAGAATTTCCTTAAACACAAATACACCCAGGGCTGCGGGTAGGCCCCAAACGATGGCATGCAAATATGCGATCGCACCATCCACAGTAGCCGCCTGCTGCCCCAACAGTCTAAGAATGACATCCATATGCCAAATCAAAACCATCATGGGTAGAGAGATGCTAAAACTCAGCCACAACCCCTGCACATTAATCCGACTAACACGATGATGGTCTCGGGCACCATGGGCTTCAGCAGCAATGGCTCCCGTCATTTCCAACAGGCCAGTGCACAATGATAGCAGCATCCAAAACACTGTTGCCCCCAGCCCGCCTGCAGCCAAGGTTGCCGTACCCAAACCACCCATCATTAAACTATCCACAAAGTTCACAGCCCCTTCCGACAGCTGAATCAGCATCAGAGGAATAGCCAGACGAAGTGAGGCCTTAGCTTCGGTTCGTAGGCTACTGACCCATCGGGGCAAGGTATTAAACGGGGGCATGGTAGATGCAGGTTAGGACTACGTCTTAGCTTCAGGCAAACGTAGGAATTTTTCAGATAGCCATGGCAATTGTCACCCGATGGTTGACGTCATAGCAACAAACGCAACACAAACAGTCCATATCTATTTGATACGCTGGGATTGATCTACTAAGCCCCAGCCATGGAAAATTTACCGACCGCTGAACGCTATCTCTATGAGCTATTCAGCTTTATTAGCGATGGCTACTTGACCGTCACCAACCCCAGCGGTCAGATATTTAACTTTGGCTCCCCAGACACTCAGCCCCATGTGCACCTACAAATTCACGACCAACGCACCTATGCGAGCATCATTACCTTTGCTTCGCTGGGGTTTGGGGAAGCCTATATGGACGGCTGGTGGGATGAAGCCAACGACCAGCTGACAGAGCTGATCAGTATGCTCTATCGCAACCGAGTCTACTCCAAGGCCAGCCAAAAGCTAACCATTCCCCTGGCGCTGCAAATCATTTCTCAACGGCTGAAAACAGTACCACTACTGCTCAAAAATAGTCGTAAAAATGTCCAGTACCATTACGACCTCGGCAATGACTTTTATCAGCTGTTTTTAGACTCTACCCTCACCTACTCCTGCGGCTATCAGGTTACCCCTGAGGACAGTCTAGAAACCATGCAAAACCAAAAGTATGAAATCATCTGCCGCAAACTTGCCCTTAAACCGGGAGAGACTCTAGTAGACATTGGCTGTGGTTGGGGCGGCATGCTGATTTATGCCGCTGAGCACTATGGCATCACCGGCACTGGCGTTACCCTCAGTGACGAACAGGCTGCCTTAGCAAAAAAACGGATTGCCGACAAAGGTCTAGAAGACAAAATCAAAATAGAAATTAGAGATTATCGAGAAACAGAAGGGCAGTACGACAAATTTGTCAGCATCGGCATGTTTGAGCATGTGGGCAAAGGCAATTTCTCCACCTTTATGGAAAAAGCTAGAGCCCTGCTGAAACCCCACGGGGTTGGCATGCTCCACACCATTACTACCGAGAGTTCTGAACGTAACGGCCCCTGGATCGACAAATATATTTTCCCTGGTGGCTATGCTCCCCAGCTATCCGAAATTTGTCGAGATTTGCGGGCAGCAAAACTAACCGTAGCCCACTGCGAGAATCTAAAACCCCATTATGCAGAAACCTTTAGACGCTGGGGCAAAAACTTTACCGCGAACCGCGAACTAATTTCTTCCCTCTCACCTAACTATGATGAGAGATTTCTACGGATGTGGTATCTCTATCTGCAATCCTTCGAAGCCTCCTTCAGAGATGGCAGTATGCACATTTATCAGGTCTTGTTCTATGGTGACAAGCAATGGCGGCTCAATGTCCCCTTACCCGGTTTCTTGCCAGAAAAAATGCAACAAGCCTCGTAAGTTCCATTGTGCTCATCTAATTTGGTGCCTAAAACACCCACATCCTGGGTACTCCGGTCGAGCTATTGAGGATAGTTTCAACATCATGGGCTGTGAGTGGCTGTGAGAATAGATATCCTTGGCCCAAATCACAGCCCAGTTTTTGCAACTGTTGAAGGTGATGAGGGGTTTCGATGCCTTCTGCCACAACGGTCAACCCCAACTGCTTACCTAGAGCAAGGATAGTGCTAATTACCTGATAGTTACGATTTTTCAAATGCATATTGCCAACAAACAAACGATCAATTTTTAAACTATGAATGGGCAATCGATGGAGATAACTTAGGGATGAATAGCCAGTGCCAAAATCATCAATACTGATTTGGATGTTTCTAGATGCCAGTTGTGACAACAAGTCAATGGTTTGATCAATATCAATATCCTCAATCAACATGCTTTCAGTTATTTCTAAAATCATCAAATCTCCCGTTAAGCTCATCACGCTCAGAATATCGTCAATATCCTGAAGTAACGTACTTCTGTGTAAGTCCTGAACAGAGAGATTAATACTGATTTTTAGAGGAAAATGATTGGGAAACTGTTGCTTCCACACCATCAGCTGTTCACACGTCTGGTTGATCACCCAGCTATCCAAACCAGTGACTAAGTTTGTCTCCTCGGCCATAGGGATAAATTCGCTGGGAGAGAGAAGACCACGGTCTGGATGTTGCCAGCGAATCAATGCTTCAAATCCAGTGAGCTGACTATCCTTTAAGCTAACAATGGGTTGGTAGTGAATCACAAATTCCTGCTGAGTAATCGCCTTCCGAAAATCGGTTTCTAAGGTGAGGCGACTCATGGCCTCTAAATACATGGCTGCATCAAAGAATTTATAGGAATTATGAGTCTCTGACTTAGCGCGATACATAGCGATATCAGCATCTCGAATGAGATTAGCGGCTTCCTGATAATCTTCACTGCCAATGGCAATGCCGATGCTGGTGCTGGTAAATATCTTATGCTCATCAATCAGAATCGGCGTTTGGCAGTCCGCCAAAATCCGCTCTACCACTTGGACAATATCCTCAACAGTATCCACATCTTCCAGCAAGATCACAAACTCATCCCCACCGAGCCGAGCAACCATATCTGTACTGCGGAGATGTTGTTTTAGTCGTTTTGACACTTCAATGAGTAATTTATCGCCCACTAAATGCCCCAAACTATCATTGACAACTTTAAATCTATCTAAATCGAGAAAGAGCACAGCATAGTGAGACGTTTGATGGCGTCTCGATCGTTGTAAGGCAAACTCAATACGGTCTAACAATAATCGTCGATTGGGCAAACCCGTCAATGGATCATGGAGGGCATTATGGGTAATTTGTTCTTGTGCCTGTTTGAGATCACTGATATCACGACAAACACAGATCACCAATCCATTATTCATTAAGGTTAAAGAAACCCCTTGAGGAAACTGGGAGCCATCTTTGCGAGTTGCAATGGCTTCTCCTTGCCAGGCGCGATCGCATTCTAATGTGGGAAAAATGTCTTGTTCAAATCGTCGTACCTCTTCTGAAGAATATAGGAGTTGCCACGACTGTCCTAACAGTTCGTCGGGATGCGTGTACCCAAAGAGGTTGAGATGAGCTGGATTGACATAGGTGTAGACATCGTTTTGCAAAATACTAATGCCTTCAATAGCAGCCTCAATGGCCGCCAATTGCTGTTTAATCAATGCCTTTGCGACCTTATGATCGGTAACATCCTGAAACGTACCTAATACACCAATAGTCTCTCCATCCAGATTGTGCAAAGGGTGCTTATTTGTTTCAATCCAAATTGACTGACCATCAGCTTTACGTTGAGTCTCCATAATGCCAAGCTTAGCGGTATTGGATTCTATTACCTGACGATCGTCAGCTCGATACGCTGCCGCTTCTGCCAATGTCCAAGGGAGATCATAATCCGTTTTCCCCTGAATATCCACCAAGGAGTTTAGGCCTGCATTCTTTAAAAAATTACGATTACCACCTAAATAAACAGAATTACGATCCTTCCAAAAGATGTGCAGTGGAAAAGTATCCAAAACAGTTTGGAGAAATTGCTCTCGCTCTAAAAGTTCAGCTGTCCGTTCAGCCACTTTGATTTCTAAGGCCTGATTAAGTTGCTCCAATGCCGTATTAGCCCGTTGTCGCTCTAATTCAGCCGCAGCCCGCGCAGCGAAAATCTGTAGAATTTGGGTGGCCCGCTGGACGTCTTGCAATGGCTGTTGGTGAAAGATGCATAGAATTCCAGTCACCTCTCTTTTCGTATCCCGTAGAGCAATTCCCACATAGCTCTCTGCAGCCATTTCACGCAACGCTAAATAGTCAGGAAACTGCTGCTGAATAGATTGTTCACAACAAAAGATGCCCGCTTGCACTACCTGCTCGCAGGGGGTCTTCACTAAGGGGTACACATCATTCGGCTGCAGTTCTCCCTCCGTCCAAACGGCCAGGCTATGAAGTTGACGGCCTCTGCACTCCGTGATCAACACATGGGTG
>NZ_QXHD01000004.1:1988549-2049836 GCF_011009555.1 Adonisia turfae CCMR0081
AGTCGTCACGAGCCCAGGCATGCCTGGGGACTCTCAATCATACCCGTTGCTACCAAGCAGTTGAGTCAGCAGTTCCCAATTATAAATTCGGCCGTAATCGCGTAACCAATTGAGTAGCGTTCATGGCACCTTCAATTCGGTCCACTTCTTGACCATCCTTAAAGAGCACCATAGTCGGTAGCGCATGGATCTGATACTTGGATGCCAGCGTGTCGTAGCGATCCGTGTCAATTTTCACGATTTGCAGCTTATCCTGTAGCTCATCCTTAACTTTCTTCAATTCTCCTGCCATCAACTGACAAGGACCACACCAGGTAGCATAAAAATCCACCAGCGTAGGCTTATCAGACCCAGCTAACATATCCTCAAAACTAGAAAATTGTTGTTTTACAGCCATTGTCCTAAATCCAGGCTAGGTTCAGCCTTCATGCTAAGCGAGCCCCATCAAAATGGTGGGAATTTAAGGGAATTCTTGGCATTTTTATAAGCATTTGTAAGGTACTGGATTTTAGGCTAACTATTTGGGCCAAGATGGGCAGTGAAAAGAGGGTAATTGATCCCCAACCCCCAAAAATAATAGAGTGATCGAGCCGTTAACCATTTCCCCTCACCATGACTGGAGCAATGCAAGATCAGGTCGCTATCATTACCGGCTCGTCCCGTGGCATCGGTAAAGCAGCTGCCCTCGCCCTCGCCGCAGAAGGGGCCAGCGTTGTGGTCAACTATGCACGCTCTAGTACTGCTGCTGATGAAGTCGTTTCTGAAATAACGGGTGCAGGTGGTAATGCCATTGCCCTTCAGGCTGATGTCTCTAAAGAAGATCAGGTAGAGACCTTGATCAAGGGCACTATGGAAAAGTTTGGGCGCATCGACGTGCTAGTCAACAATGCCGGCATCACCCGAGACACGTTGCTACTCAGAATGAAGCCCGCCGACTGGCAGGCAGTGATCGATCTCAACCTCACAGGCGTATTTCTCTGCACCCGTGCCGTTGCCAAAATCATGCTCAAACAGCGTTCAGGGCGCATCATTAATATTTCATCCGTGGCCGGTCTCATGGGTAACCCCGGTCAAGCTAACTATAGTGCCGCTAAAGCAGGTGTCATCGGTTTCACAAAGACTGTGGCCAAGGAAATGGCAGGCCGTAGTGTAACTGTCAATGCCGTTGCACCTGGCTTTATTGAGACTGATATGACCAGCGAACTCCCTAACACCGAGGAAATTCTCAAGTACATTCCGTTAGGTCGCTACGGTCAAGTAAGTGAAGTTGCTGGACTCATTCGATTCTTAGCAGCTGATCCCGCAGCAGCTTACATCACCGGTCAGGTAATGAATGTGGATGGCGGCATGGTGATGTAATTGAAATTCAATTTGTAGGGGTGTTGGATGTAGGGGTGTTGCATGCAACGCCCCTACATGGGTGCCTTCATCTCATTTTTTGCTAACGCTGCCTGCACCGCCGCCTGCTGATCTCGGTAGGTCATCCAACGGTGGTACGTCCGATTGTGTACCTGTACCGAGTGGCCCATCATTCTGGCGGCGACGGCATCGGGTAGGCCCATTAATATAGTGCGCACAGCCCAGGCATGACGCAAGTCGTAGGGTGAAAACGGAATTTTGTAGCGACGAAACTGGGTGGTCACCTGCTGACCGACACGCTGCAAAGTCGTTGCATCTAGATCGGTATTGACGTTTGGGAGTTCACCAGTGGTGAGGTTAAAACGCTCTACCCATTCGGGGTAAAAGGGCCAAACTTCGTGGTGGCCGGTTTTGGTGGTTTCGCGGACAATGATTTCAGCGTTAGGGGTGCAGGTGCGATCGCAAAAGAACACCTCATGGTTCCGTAAACCATAGGTAGCCATCATGCCGTAAACATACTGCCAACGAGGATTTTTTAGGCTGTCGTAAACTTCAACAATCTGTTCATCAGAAGGCAGCTCCCGTAATTGAGTTTGGCTATTGCCATAGTTACCCCAAAAGGACTTGAGATCTGTAGGCAGGTCTAAGTTTAGAAACTCTGCTAAGGCAGCTAAAGCGGTGCAGCAAATCTGACGGCTGCGGGAATTGGGCTTGGTACTTTGCACTGTGGCATAAATGGCCTCAGGCAAACTGAGGTTACGATGATGCTCCGCTGTGGCTTGCAGTTTCCGCAGGTAAGGCACGTAAGCTTTTTCCCACGTCGTTTGCAATGAAGCAGCTGAGGATTGTGAGCGCCGGGTTTCAAAAAAATACTGCTCAAAAGCATCAATCTGCGCAGATAAATCAGCCCCTGCCATGCGCAATCCTGCAACAACTCCCAGATAGTTGCGCCAATCAAAGGTGTTTTGCAATAACTGAGCCGCAATGATTTTAGCCGTTTGCTCACATTGCTTCAGCCCCGCTTTAGTCGCAGGCAACTTTAAAGGAACTCGCTGTTGATAGGGGCGTAGCTTAGGGCTACCAGGCCGTGGTGGCAACGTACCCCGCAGATTTAAGCGATCTCCTCGCCGTTCGATTTGCAGCCCTAATTTCGCAGCTTTTAAGCGCTGATTCACCTGCGCTAATGACTTATCTATGGAATGCGCTATGGATACATCCGCCATACTAAATGAAAAAAATTCTCAACTTCTACAAATCTGATATGCCTATCGAGTAGTTAGTTGTTACGATAAGTCAAAGATGATTAAAACTTCGTTTATAAAGGTAACTGCGCTGTCATGGGTCGTACTGGAGTCTTACTACTTAATCTTGGGGGTCCAGAGCAGTTAGAGGATGTCCGTCCTTTTCTGTTCAACTTGTTTGCTGACCCAGAGATTATCCGGCTCCCATTTCCCTGGTTGCAAAAACCTCTCGCTTGGCTAATTTCCACTAGCCGTGCGAACAAATCCCAGGACAATTATAAGGAAATTGGGGGTGGCTCTCCCCTACGCCGTATTACTGAAGAGCAGGGAACGGCTCTCAAGGATTACTTACAAAAACTGGGGCGCGATGTCAAGATTTATATTGGCATGCGCTACTGGTATCCCTTCACTGAAGAGGCTGTTGCTCAAATTAAGCAAGATGGCATTGAAGACCTCGTTATTTTGCCTCTCTATCCTCAGTTCTCCATTAGTACTAGCGGCTCTAGTTTCCGCCTGCTAGAAAAACTTTGGCAGGCTGACCCCGCCCTACAGAAAATTAACTACACCCTGATTCCGTCTTGGTACAACAGCCCTGGCTATGTCAGAGCTATGGCAGATTTGATCATTCAAGAGCTGGATAAACTACCAAATCCTGAAAGTGGTCACATCTTCTTTAGCGCCCATGGTGTACCCGTTAGCTATGTCGAAGAAGCAGGTGATCCATACCAGCGAGAGATGGAGCACTGCGTTGACTTAATCATAAAAGCGGTCAATCGTCCCAATGACTTTACACTGGCTTATCAAAGTCGTGTAGGCCCCGTAGAGTGGCTACAGCCCTACACAGAAGATGCCATTGAAGAGTTGGCAGAGAAAGGCATTGATGACCTTGTGGTTGTGCCCATTAGCTTTGTATCTGAGCACATTGAAACTTTGCAGGAAATCGATATTGAATATCGCGAGTTGGCTGAAGAATCTGGCATCAAAGGATTCCACCGAGTTCCTGCCCTGAATACCTATCCTGTCTTTATTGAAGACATGGGTAACATGGTGGTAAAGGCTTTGGAATCTCCCCGTAAGCTATTTTCTGACGCTGCGCAGTTGCAGAAACAGGTACGTATTTACCCTCAAGATAAGTCTGCATGGGGGTTAACTCCCTTTGCCGAGGTCTGGAATGGTCGCCTAGCGATGGTGGGTTTCTTGGCACTACTGCTGGAAATGGTAAGCGGTCATGGGCCGCTGCACATTGCTGGACTGATGTAATTCTGCAAGAGCAATACAAAAATGCCGGAGGGTGGGCAATGCTCACCCTCCGGCATTTTTATCACCGTTTTTTCTGCCATTGCCGCCAGACAGCTGAACTCCGGATAGCAAACCAAAGTAAAAATAAAGCGATTAGGCCACCTTGTTCCGGTGCATCAAAGGCAAAGAATACCAGGCAGATGCAAAGGGCATCTTCCACAAAAATCATCCACATGGGCGGGCTGTTAAAACGATATAGCCAACCCACTTGAACCATTTGAATAACCAAGGCAAGCACGCCCCCGGTCACGGCTAAAAGGACAAGGGTGAGGCTGTCATTGATATCAGCGAGGCGTGCGATCGCAACGCCAGCAATTGTGCCAACAAACGGACTGATAAACAGCTCCGCACTTTGCAAAAATCGACGACTGACCCGATCTTTAGAAATCGTCAATTCTAGCAGGGACCAAATCACCAACACGGCAACCACCAACATCTGAGGAATGTTGGCCAAAATTGGCACAGCGGCCCATAACTGTTCGCCTGAAAACAGGCCAATCAGCAGTAATGGTAACGCCAGTCTGAGGCCAGTGGCTGCCGAAATCGAGAGCACCGCTAGCAGTTCTGGAAGGATCACGTCGTTTCTGTAAATGGAGTGAAGGGAGTCAAACGTGAGATGAGGGTGGTGACGCAGGTAGGGCGGTAGAAATGCAAATTTGCAAGAGAAGCGAAGGCAACTTTACGGTAGTTGGCTTAACCTAGGAACTAGTGGTTATTCCAAGCCTGTGCCGCATAGGTTGCCCACATCCTGAATTAATGCCATCTCAAAACATGTCATCCGATCGTCCTCTCTTATCTGAACTGAAATCTGCTACCGTAGCTCGATTTCAGCTATTGGGTATCATTTTGATTACCCTATGGTGTATTGAAATTATAGATTTTTTAGTGTTTGGTGGGCATCTCGATCGATACGGTATTCGCCCCCGTTCTATAGATGGGATCTGGGGAATTCTCTTTGCCCCATTTCTCCATGGTGGATTTAATCATTTATTAGCGAATACAGTACCCATGCTCACCCTCAGCTGGTGGGTGATGCTGCGCTCTATCGACACCTGGATCAAAGCCACAGTGATGATTACGATCCTGGGGGGAGCAAGCACATGGTTATTGGGCAGTCTCTTTTCTCTAGGTTCAACCGTCCACATTGGGGCCAGTGGCCTAATCTTTGGCTATTTAGGATTTTTAGTAGCCCGAGGATATTACGAACGAACGATGGGTGCGATCGCAATATCCTTATTTATCCTAGTTACCTATGGCGCAATGTTTTGGGGAGTTTTACCCACACAACCTGGAATTTCCTGGGAAAGCCACCTTTTTGGCTTTATCAGTGGCATTGTCGCCGCCTACTGGTTAACGTCTAAGCCTGACATAATCTCTGATAGATAACTAGATGTGGCTTCAACAGCTGCAATTGTATTTTCATACAGCATCCGAGTGGGTCCCATCACCCCCACACTACCCAACGGCAGAGAGTCCCGATTATAGGTCGCTGAAATCAGAGCACAGCTTTGCATTGGCTCCAGCGGATTTTCCTCTCCAATCCAAATCTTAAGCAGCGGGCTATCGTCTGAGTAGATCAAGGGCCATAGCTGCTCGCGTCCATCTGCCAACAACGACACCAGGTTTCTCAGCTGACTTTGCTCTGCAAACTCCGGCTGACTCAACACATCCGCTACACCTTTTACCAAAATATGGGTTTGGGGCTGACGCTTACGGCGCGACAGGTCATCAATGGCCTGACAAAGGGCTACAACATGATGTTCGGCTGTATCTACTTCATCCCAATCTAAGCTAGAGATCTCAGACAGCTGCCTGCCACATAGCTGAGCGGTTAAAAAATTGGATAAAATCTGTAGCTCTCGATCCAGCACTTCCTCGTCTTGGGTTCCCCCGGCCCCCGTAGTGCCTCTAGGCAAACTAACCACCATAGACTCAGTACCGTAGCTATCTAAGACCACCACTAAAAGCACTTGCTCAGCCGATATTTGCACTAGCTGTAAGTGCTTGACCACCATTTTTTCTAATACAGGCATGGTCACTAAAGCCACATAGCCACTCAAGTGAGCCAGAATGTGAGCCGCTTCCTGCAACAAGGCCTCAATGCTCCATCCCTGCCAATCTAGATGCTGTGACAAAAGTTGATCGATCCGCAGAGCCGTTGGCCTTGAAGGCTTAATCAGCTGATCCACATAGAGCCGATATCCTGAGTCAGAAGGCACTCGCCCTGCTGATGTGTGGGGCTGATATAAAAAACCAGAGCGCTCCAGTGCCCCCATGACATTTCGCACTGTGGCCGCACTGACATTTAAGTCATAGGCATCCAGCAAGGCTTTGGACCCCACAGGCTCTGCTGTCGACACATAGTGGCGCACAGTGGCACGCATCACATTTTGTTGACGGAGATTAAGATCCCTAGATTTATCGACAGCCATCAATATCTAAAAATACAAGCAGCCACATCAAGTATTATCTGGCCGAGCCCTCAATTAAACCCATACTAAAGGGTGCTGTTTACCTAGAAAGCTCAATAAGATACTAAATCTTTTAATAAAGATATTAAATTGTCTTTCTCAAAAAGACCTTGAAGACTATGGGCGTAAACATATCGTTACAAAATAATCTAAGCAATACAGGGACCTGCCTACATAGTGCCGTCTACCAGATACCTACATTCTAGGTACTGTGGTTGAAATACTCGTTCAGGTTTAAATCGGCACCATTTGCAATTTTGCGTAGCATCGACCGGGTAATTAATTTGCCCTGTTCTACCAGCACTGCACCAGTCAAAGGGTGTAGTAAATCTTGGTCGGCTCGACGACCAATCAGGGACTCAATGTCCTTGATGGAGTTGACGTACATGCCAGGGGGTAACTCCACCACTACACCATTCCCCTTCACCCGAGCTTGACAGGCTAAACGAGAATTGGCTCTACAGGAAGTAATAATTGCTAGGGTACGTTGCTCTCGTCGACTGATGGGGGTCAATTCATCCATGCCTTCATTGACATAAACGTGACAGGTAGCACACATACCTCGTCCGCCACATTCCTTTAATACAGTTAACTCTTGATGCAATAAGACCGATAACAGGTTGCCGTTAGTTTCAACGGCACTCTCCTGAGCAATCGGTTCTAACCGAACTGTCTTTACCATAGGTGTTTAAATATCGAGCAAAAGTTTCCACTATTCACGTAAACATAGTGATTGGCAAGTGTTTAAAATTGACTCAGTTTTTGGTTTACCGCCACTAATATCCGCCAAACAATAGTTAGCCACCAAACAGCAGCTGCCAGTGCTCTTTAGGTAGTGTCTGCTCCACTAATACGTCGTAATCTCGAATAATACGGGTACATCGCTGATGAAATCGCTGAGTCCACAGACGAATCTCTGTGAGCTGTTCCGGCGAAAGTTTTGAATCTACATCCTTCACACTGATCGTGCCATCAACAGAAATACAAAATTTCTTCAGCCAGACCATATCCTGGGATTGATAGGTGCGCCAATGATTAGCCACCAATTGCGTGCCTAAATATCGACTCGTTACCTGACTAAGACTATTCATCGCCGCTACAACATCATCAACACTAGCTGTTTGCCGCTGTGCAGAGAATGTTGTGGCAGGAGTTACATTGTCGGCATGAATGGACTGTATGCTCTCAACTAACGCTAAATAGTCAGCTTTAATGAACTGCATTAGCTCACTGACCGACTTCGAATACTGGCTAGAGAGTGCACCTTCACTAAAAACTAGTAAGACAGCTCCGCTCTCAACCTTGTGCAACTCCACCTGATACGACCCAAATTGAAATGCACAAAATTCTAGCGAGGTGGGCGTTGTCTTGATAATCTGTTGAATTCCTTGTAGCAGTAGGGGATTTTTATCAGGCCCGTTCCCTTGAGGAAAGCCAACGCTATAAGCGTGATTGGAGGTGTCATTTAAAGGCACCAGACTAAAACCAATAATACCGGGCAGGTCTAGAAAATTTTGAATTAATTGGAACTGCATATAAGCAAGACTAGAGCAGATAGAATATGACCACAAACGTTCAATAAAATCGGTAAACTCATTGACAAGCTTTAAAAGTTTTCCTCACAAAAAATACTTTAGCTAACGTTTTGAGTTATTCTCCCCTCATAAGGAATGAATGATCTACGTATCCTGTGGACTTTAACGTGCTAGTAAGTGTGTTAAGCAGCGACAGGGTAGCTCTATTTGTTAGATACTTTAAAGTGCTCTTATTTAGTAGAGGCCCTTATTGATCGTGCCACGGATTTTGCTTGAAATACCGGCGTTAACACCCTAACCGTTATGTCTGACCTCCCGTTTACGTTAGATCAACTGCGCATTCTAAAGGCGATTGCGGCAGAGGGTAGTTTCAAGCGAGCTGCCGATAGTCTGTATGTATCTCAGCCTGCCGTTAGCCTGCAGGTACAAAATTTAGAGCGTCAGTTGGATGTCCCTCTATTTGACCGTGGTGGTAGGAGAGCACAGCTCACTGAAGCGGGATATTTGTTGCTGGAATATGGCGATCGCATCCTCAGTCTTTGCCAAGAGACCTGTCGCGCCATTGAGGATTTGCAAAAACTACAGGGGGGCACTCTGATTGTGGGGGCCAGCCAAACCACAGGCACCTATCTACTACCAAGGATGATTGGCCTGTTTCGTCAACGCTATCCAGATGTGGCGGTACAGCTTCATGTGCATTCCACTCGCCGCACCTCTTGGAGTGTCGGCAATGGCCAGATTGACCTGGCGATTATTGGGGGTGAAGTCCCTCCAGAACTACAGGATTCGCTGGAAATTATCCCCTACGCTGAAGACGAACTGGCGTTGATTATGCCTGTCTTCCACCCACTGGCCAGTAGTCAAGCGATTCAGCGAGAAGATCTCTACAAACTAAAATTTATTTCCCTCGATTCCCAATCTACTATTCGTAAGGTAATCGACCAGGTACTCACCCGGTGCGGCATTGAAACCCGGCGGCTAAGAACCGAAATGGAACTGAACTCCATTGAGGCCATTAAAAACGCCGTTCAGTCTGGGCTGGGAGTGGCCTTTGTCTCAATCTCAGCCATTGAGAAAGAATTACAGATGGGAGTATTGCATCGAGCCAAAATTGACTCAGTCGTAGTCAAACGAACCCTATCGGTGATTTTTAATCCCAATCGCTATCGCTCAACGGCAGCTGGAGCTTTTACCAAGGAGATTCTGCCTCAGTTTACAAACCGGGAAATTGACTTTGACCAGCGCTCTGATCGCAAGAAAAATGGGGGAAATCAGGCAGCACCCGCTAAAGCAGATACCAACGGCAAGCAAGTAGACCAAAAACCTGTTGAAGAGAGCAGTTAAGCTTTAGTTAAGCTTATTCTTGGGCGTTGCCACTTGAATACGTCGTCACGTTGCTGCTCCATGCAATTACACTGCACTAGACCCGGCTGTTCTCGACCAGTTAACTTCCATCCAAACCTAAAGGATTCGCTTCAAACAGCGTCTCAGCTCTTTTGCACGAGCTGTGGCATGCCGTTAATTTTAAGAGGACGGTATTTGCCACAGCGACTTTTAGGTCAAGGGGGGTTTGGGTCAGCTTATTATGCGTGCGATCGCGACACCCCCACCTTACGTCCCTGCGTTGTCAAGCTATTTCAACCATCAGCCCAACTCAACCAACAACAATTAAAGATTGCTCAGAAGCTCTTTGCCCGTGAGGCTGAGGTCCTAGAGCGTCTAGGTAATCAACATCCACAAATTCCCGATCTCTACGCCTATTTCCCCATCGTGGTGAAATCTCCATCATCGGGTCAGGATGAAGAATACTTTTACCTGGTCCAAGAATTTATTGATGGTGAAGACTTAGACCAAATTCTCGATCGGCGCGGCACCTTACCCGAAAGGGCAGTTAAAGCTATCCTCATCTCTATTTTAAAAGTCCTGGATTTTGTCCATAGTAACGGAGCTATTCATCGCGATATCAAACCTTCTAACATTATGAAAACAGTTGATAATCAGCTGTATTTGTTAGATTTTGGAGCAGTCAAACAGGTCACTGGAGCCGCTGCATCAAATCGTTCAACAGGCATCTACACCACAGGCTACGCACCTCCCGAGCAGGTTACCGGTGGACAAGTTTTTCCAGCGTCCGATCTCTATTCCTTAGCCGTTACCTGCATTATTTTATTGACTGGCCAAGAAACAGCAGATCTATTTGATAGCTATAGCAGCGAGTGGCTTTGGCAAAAATACATCACCCTTGAAGACAAAAATCTGGACCATGTCATCACCAAACTACTAAGTGCTAGTCCTCAAGATCGATATCACAGTGCCCAGGCCGCCTTAGATGTCTTGATGCCCAGCATCAGTCATTCGGTATCTGGTGCAGCGACACCTACGCCCCAAACACCGACGTCACCGTCACCACCTCAGCCACTCAACACAGCAGCCTCCCCAAACCCTGTTTCAACTCGCCAAACCAAACCAGGAGTCATACGGTCATGGATGCTCGGTCTGGCTCTACTCGTCGCATTGGTAGCTGGAGGAGGTTGGTGGATAAAACAAAAGGGTCTGTTTAACACCCCAACATCACAGCTATCCGACATCAAGCCAGCAGAAAAATTTGCAGATGTCGATGTACCAACCGGGCAATTCACCTATGGTGGTAGCACCACTTGGGCTCCCATTCGAGGCATCATTGATCCTCAGCTACAGCAGGCTATTCCGGGGTTACAACTAACCTACCAAGCACCCAGCAATCAAGCGCCAGGGTCGTCTGCTGGTATTCAAATGCTGATCAAGGGTGAACTAGATTTTGCCCAGACATCGCGCCCTCTCACTCAAGCCGACAAGCAACAGGCCCACCAACAGGGTATAGCGTTACAAGAAATTCCTGTGGCCATTGAAGGTGTTGCCGTCGTTACCCACCCAACGTTACCACTTTCAAATTTGAGTCAGGCTGACCTCCGGGATATCTACACTGGCCGTGTCAATAATTGGCAACAACTCGGTGGCCCTGATCTTCCCGTTGTACCCATTTCCCGTGATGATGCAGGTGGCACCGTGATGTTTTTTAGCCAAACCGTGCTGAATGGAGAAGCCCTAAGTACTCAGGTACAACGCAGCAATAACACGACTGAAGCGATTCGTCTCACAGCTAACACACCAGGCGCTATTTACTTTGCATCGGCTCCAGAAGTCATAGGTCAGTGTACGGTCAAACCGCTCTCCATCAATCAACAGCCTCCGTATCAACTCCCCTATATTGATTTACAAAACTGCCCTAATCAGCGCAATCAACCCAACCTAAAGGGATTTGAGTCAGGAAACTATCCTCTAACGCGTCAAATTTATATTGTGTCAAATATCGATAAGCCCATTGGCCAAGCCTATGCAGAGCTAATTTTATCGGATGAAGGTCAAGCCGCTTTAAGCAGCGTAGGGTTTGCACGCCTGCAATAATCCTAAGGAACCGTGCCAAGCTCCACAAATTCTAGAAACACCAAAACGTAGGGGGGTGCATGCACCCCCCTACGTTTTGGCAAATAAAAATAAACTCAGCTCTTATCCCTGTTGCTTGAGGCTGGCACTAAAAGGAATACTAATCAAATTTTCCCCATGGCTCTGAATTAGACCCCGCTGACGCAATTTGCCCATCAGACGTGTGACGGTTACTCGGGTTGAACCGATAGCACTACCAATTTGAGCATGGGTTAATGGGAAGGGCAGGTAATAGCCATTTTCACAGGGCTCACCGTACTCATCAACCAGTAGAGTTAGAAAACCAAGCAGGCGATCGATGGTACGACGCTGCCCCAAAGTACTTAACCAAAGCAATTTACGCTGGTGCTGACGACGAAATGCGTCTAGCACCTCACGACGAAAATGAGGCCACGTGTCCAAATCGTTCCAGTAAAGCCAAACGATAGTTGTTTGATCTACATGGGAAAAACTTTGCAGGGTAAATGGTGGCTGCGCAACGATCTCAAACGGCTGACCTGCACCGACAAACCCTAGGAATGCTTCTTCAGCTGCCACCAAGGGGACCCTGGCAGATGAACTCTTCTGCTGCTTTAGCGTGGCGCTAACCTGAGCGCTTCCAACTAAGCGCACAGCTCCCTGTTGCACTAAATAAAGCAGTCCAGGGCGTGTCGGAATCCTCTCATCTTTACTAAAAGTGCGGCATCGATAGTGCTCTTGCGCCCAATCCAGAATGCGTTGCCATACATGAAATGGCCGAGCGTCATCTGATGGGATAGATGAGGACATGGAGGAGGTGCTGGAAGTTGTCGATAATTCAGATAGTGTCATTTACCTAGTGTCAAGCCATAGAGTTTGTAGACAAAACAAACAACCTGGAAAGCTTCCGATTAAAGAAAATTCCAGTTATCGATACGCCCTGAAAGTAATCATTTATGTAAATTAAAAAGAAGTAATTTAAAGCTCTATGTCAACTACCAAGGAACCACCATATCTGTCAACCGTAAAACCACGATCAGTATACGGAACAAACATGTCAAGTACATTAATACAAACGACTAACCTGGTTGGCATCCTAAAATTGATTTCTTTATATTTACTTCAGCTTTTATTGAAGTAGATGATTGAAATACAACCATTAACCTTCAGTAAAGCTAAAAAGGCCTGAACAGAGTCGGGTCTGTCCTACTTACTTTGACTATTACAAATATGACATGGTTTTCGTTAAAACGGACATTGCAGTCTAATCTAGCTTCCTCGATTGAAGTTCTTAATCCCATCAATCAAGATGTACCTAGATTAAACCTTCATACTCACCTTAGGTATTCAGCAGTTTTGTTAAGCATCGGTAAAACCACACAGATTTGTCATCAGAATATTCCCTTAAAAAAAGTTAACTGTAACGGAACAGTTACATACATTTCTGCAATTTCACGGAAGTTGGCGACAATCTGGCAGCAGCCAAGCGATGACATCGCAAATATGCTGTTATCGATCTTACGCCAACAAACCACTCCACCCCTATGGTCTAGTGTTCATAAGACCAGGGATGGTTGGTTGGAGTTCGTCATTTCTCAGCGAGGAATGGCACAGTGGCAACAGCAGCTAGAACAGTGGATACTGCCCTTGGCACCATCGCCTTGGCCGATTACGCCTGAAGACCTATGGCAACTGCAATCTGCTTATGAGCTGTGCTGTCGATGGCAAACCCGTGATCATCAGCGCGATTTTTTAACTACAAGAAGCGCTGCAAGGAGCATCGAAAGGGGCCCAACGGAAACATTTCAAACTTCCTGGTCTCCTTTACAAGCTCTGATTCATTGTTTGTTGGATATCTGCGATCGATGGCATCAGACAACCTCACCTCAGCTTTTGCGACAGGTTCAACAGCTTGTCCTGGCATTAGCAGCCTGCACTACGCCAATCAATCAATCACCAGAAGTCTTTGCCCTTAGACCTTGGCTAGAATCAACTCGAATTGTCTTGAAACAGTCTGTGAACGGCAGATTAGGCTACCAACTAGCTGAACGATTGTAGGTACTCTAGATATCTAACCTATGCAAACCTGCCACGGGGGGATGACAAAGTCCACGATGTGCCCTAACATATGGATGTGTGTGAGGAGCGAACCAGTGAGGGTACCGAGACGAAACACGGCCAGTCGTCGGTACCCTTTCTGCTTTTAAAATTTTCAATTAGTCAATCAGATACACTTGCTTCTCCCACATCCTTCTTAAAAGATTTAGAAAAGCATTCGCTGCAACCAACTTTTCTAAACTGCTGTCAAGGACTCGTATAGCTATTCGTATTGTTTGAATATTGAGCTGAAGTTTCTGTCTGCTTTTGTCAGCAAGTTACAGACGTTTGAGAAACATATGATGAGCGATGGCATCGGCTCGTGATGTCTTTGCCTGTCAGACCTGAAATTAATTTAGGGGCATCAGGTCTATTCTTACTATATTTACTCTAGCTACTGGTTAAATCAGTAGCTTTTTTATTGTTTCCTATAGGTAGGATCCAATGTTCATGGCTCATACGACATCTTGACTGATAGCGTTCGGTAGGGAAAATCATGGCTAACCCCACATTCAACTTGAAAGAAAATCCCCCATGTTCATAGATGCTGGGCAACAAAGGCAAACATGCTACCGCCTATTGCTCATGATGCTCTGGGCTAATTTAGTGATTTTGACAATTGAGGTCATAGCGGGTTGGGTCAGTCATTCTGTATGTCTATTAGCAGAATCACTCCACACTCTGATTGATGTATTTAGCACGGCTCTAAGTTTGACAGCGGTCGCTTCACCGCATCGTCCATTAGGACGCGAAATATGGGGCCATGGTCGAGGAGAAGCAGGAGGGGCATTAATTCTAGCAGCTACGTTAGGGTTCTTTGGCGTCAGCCTATTAATCATTGCTTTAGGGCAATTTCAACTAGCAATGCAAAAGATTACGACTCCTTTTCCAGTAGAAGTGACCGTAGCGCTGATGCAGTTGATGGCTGCCATGGTAGCCATTGCCTTAACGTTAGCTTTATTGGTGTCTTACCAAGGCAGATATCTAAATAGTTTGGCCCTTAAACTCACGACACAACATGTCTTAGGCGATGGCTGGCTCAGCATCATAATGCTGTTAAGCTTGGTAGGTATCTGGCGTGGTTATACTTGGCTCGATCCACTGCTTGCGATCGCACTTATCATCTTCACCCTTCACAGCTTCTGGCGCGTCCTAGACACCCAACTACCCACATTGTTACGTCCCACTGCCATTGCACCTGAAGCGATTGCCCAGGTAGCGACTAGCGTAGAGGGGGTCACCCGATGCAATCTCATTCGGTCACGGGGCATGGTCGGTCGCCAAGTTTGGATCGAACTTTATCTGGCCGTTCATCCAGAATTTTTAGCCATGTCCCACACTATCGGTGAACGTGTGGAAAATGCGTTACGCCAGCATTATGGACCAGTAAATACCCAGATTTGGGTAGAACAGGCCTACACACCACCCCCCGCTAGAAATTATTACTAGCCCTACCCCCACTCCTACTCTTCACTATCTCCCCCGCCAATCTTCGTTGCATTGGTCAGCTCGACTAAATTACTGGCAAACTCTTCAATTACCTGCTGGTTATTCGTAGCAAACATACGGGCCATCATGGCAATGGCAGCCAGCCGTTTAAGCCTTTTGTGGAGGGTTTGCAAGCTAGAACCATCCGTATGGGTTAGATCTGTGCTGAGGTCATCAAGTTCTAGCAGGACATCTTCCCGCTGTTCCTTAGGAAATGCTTGCGCTAGTTGACGCAAATTCACTAAACGGTCTTGGACCGTCTGTGACTCAGGCGAATGTTCAGAAGCGTTGCTCATAATGGAAATCCATAACTAATCCCTTCCTAGCATCTAAGAGTCTGGGACGTCCTTGCAACTCATCATTGACTGGCCCTGACAAACGTTCTAAGCGCTATCTTGATGCTGTACCTGCCACATCCGGATCGCCAACATAGGCCAGCAATCGGCTATCGGTAAAATCTGCAATCGTACACTGGGCTCCTAATTGACATAGGATCGTGTCGCTATGGGTAGACGTCACGCCAATAGTGGGAATGCCCGCCGCAGTCGCTGCCTGAACACCCGTGGGGGAATCTTCAAACACAATTGCCTCATCTGGAAGCAGCCTCAACTGCTCTAATGCAGTTTGATAAGGAAGCGGATCAGGCTTACCTTTAGGTAAATCATCCGCAATGACAATAGGATCAAAAACACCGTTTAAGGCCAGGGTTTTCAGCATAAATTCCGCATTGGGGCGGGGGGCATTTGTCACTAGGGCAATGGCATATCCTTTCTGCTCAATGGAGTGAAGAAAGTCGGTCAGCCCTGGCATCCGCTGGAGTTGATTCGCGGCCATTTCTCGAAACTGAGCTTCTTTATCAGCAATAAAAGCTACTCCTGCTTCCACTGAAAGCTGCGGTAAGAGATCTTGCACAATATCAGGGTTAAGACGCCCGCTGATAAAGCGATCATAAAATTCCTGGTCGACGACCATGTCATGGGATGCCAGCAATGTCTGCCACACTTGGAAGTGAATTGGATCGGTGTTGGCCAGGGTGCCATCTAAGTCAAATAAAACTGCTTTTAACATTGGAGTGGCGTTCTAAAAAACGATATAACTCTTCGACCATAGCGTGGGTTAGCCGTTGAGAGCTGTGTCGTGGCTATCCTCAAACCCTGTGTTACGATAGCGACCTACGAGACTTGAACGATGAAAAAACGGATTAAAGCAGATAGAGCTAGCGTGGTGATTGCGATCGCAACTCTTACCCTGGTGGCCGTGGTGGCTTTAGCGTCCCCAGCTTTCGCAACGTAGATTCTCCCTCCCATCAGATAGTACATCTTAACTATATAGTCTATATAGCACTAAGCCTGAGCTATGCAAGGTTGGGGCATCCATCACCAGTGGTGAGTATCATTATCTTTGCAAGAAAATCATCATGTTAAGTAGCTGCTTAAATCTGTCAGGTATGCGCTATATTTAGGGCTCTACTGAGAAAGTGCTACTAGATATAGCGTTTTATGGTTCAACAGCTGAGGGTAGATCAGAATGCCCGCCGCCCATCCCGCCTCTCGCCTGTTCCTGATGTTTCCCAAAGCATTGCCAGCGGGGAGCGTCACCCATTTTTACAAGCCCTTGAAGGATCAATACGGGTATTTACATCTGTTCATCGCAGCTTTTTTACCAATGTCATGGTTCAAGCCCTGCACTCTGCAGACCAAGGTATGACGGTACTAGTAGCTCAGTTTCTCAAAGGCGGTATTGACCAAGGCCCAGGTCACATGACCCACATGGGGCAAAACTTAGACTGGTTACGCTGCGGGTACGCTGGTTGCATTTTTGAAACTACAGACGATGCCGATGCCCAAAGGGCAGTAGGTGAGCTGTGGTCCCATGTCAAGTCAGTTGTACAAAGCGATCAATATGGTTTGGTCATGCTAGATGAGCTCAGCCTTGCCATTGAATACGGTTTAATTCCCGAAGCAGAGGTACTCGATTTACTTAAGCACCGCCCCACTCAAATGGATATCATTTTGACAGGCCCTAAGATGCCCTATTCAATTCTGTCAATGGCCGATCAGGTCACTGAGTTCCGCCGTGAGTTTTTGCCCTAGTCAAAAGGCAATCAAGCCCATTTCCATATGGTGAGTCGTGAGTCGTAAACAATGATCAAAAATGATGCTTGGATCAACACCATGGCCAAAGAGGGCATGATTGCGCCCTTTGAAACCAAACTAGTGCGACGGGTAGACCTAAATGGTGCCAACGTGCCCGTCATCAGCTACGGACTATCTTCTTTTGGATACGACATCCGCTTATCACCTAAAGAATTTCGGATTTTCCGTCATATACCAGGCACGGTCATCGACCCTAAACACTTTAATCCAGAAAACTTGGAGCTCACTCAGCTGCAACGTGATGAATCCGGCAGCTATTTCATATTGCCTGCCCATTCCTACGGCTTGGGAGTAGCCCTAGAGCGACTTGCGATTCCCGACAACATTACTACTATTTGTATCGGCAAAAGTACCTATGCCCGCTGCGGGATTATCGCTAACCTGACACCAGCCGAAGCCGGCTGGCGTGGTTACCTTACATTAGAGTTTTCCAACTCCTCCAGCGCAGACTGCCGTATCTACGCCAATGAGGGCGTCGTGCAGCTTTTATTTTTGGAAGGGGATCCTTGCCAAATTAGCTATGAAACTCGCCAGGGTAAGTATCAGGATCAATCAGAAATGGTCACCCTGGCGCGGGTTTAGTTAACCGATACTATATATAGAGACGGTTCGTTGTAGAGGCGTTCCATGGAACGCCTCTACAACGAACGCCGGAAGTTAAACCAATTCTCAGCCCCATCTCGTCGCCATTGCCCTTCACACCAACGGCAATGTTTCCATTGATCAATCGCTTGATAAATAACATCCAGCAATGTGCCAGGTCTAAAACTAGCAGTTATCCATGGGCTCAAGGTCTGCATATCAGGTTTGTTACCCAAAGCTGCTGCCAATGTAGGAGCCCCATCCCCCATCAGATGCATCCCAATAATCTGCTGACCTAAGATAATAAGTTTGCAAAAATTAATCTGTGCAACATTTTCAGCCATCACTGGCAGACAAAATGCCTGAAATATCTGCACATCACGCCCATAACATCGTCTCGCCTGGCGCTCCGTCAAACCCCAGCGGCCAATGGGGGACAATAAATTAATTCCATACAACACCCGCTCATATTGCATCGTTAATCGTCGCCCAAACAAGGCATTGACCAAAGCAATACTTATTTCTTGCTGGGTCAACTCAGGACGATTCTCTCCCCCCAGACTACTGCCAGTCACATAAAGCTGAGACCATTGTGTTTGCAGACAGACATTAACCGCCATGGGAACATCTGAAGCAATACCAACATTGCTTAAAGCTAGCGTCTCCCAGGCATAGGGCTGAGGTACAATCACCAATTGCTCAACATTAAATTTTTCCGCCTTAAACTGGCACTCATCAGATCCAGGGGAATTATGCGAGAAAATGACCTTAACACCTATGCTCCGAAGCTGAGCCGCAGCAAGACGTTGAATATCTTCATCTTCCGCTGGTAAAAGCGACCGATCTTGCAAAATGAGAACGACCTTGGCATGATGACTCAAAGCATAGGCCCATTCCAGAGCTGTTGCACCATATCCAATCACGCCAATGCTTTTAGGAAGTGTCTCAAGTTTTGCTAACTGATGGCATAAGAGACCAGTCGCCATGGGACCTGATGTGGCATAACCATCCGTTAGCAAATATCCCTTTGCCTTAAGATAACGATTTGCTAGTTTCAACCGTCGCCCTCGTGTGAAACTAGCCGGTTCAAGGATTACATCCACACCTTGGGAGTTAAGTGCCGCAGGAGAAAGAACTGTATGGGCACATTGCAAAGCAACCCAATCACGCCAAAAAGCCCAACGTTTCTTTGGTGTTGAAGTAGACCCAGCATAGCTAAGTGCTGCCAAGGTGTATCGAGTCATATCACTAATCTGCCAGTGCGGCGCGATCAAAGCGACCCGAGCACCTTTTTGAGCTGCAGTACAAGCAGCCATCCGACTGCTGAGACTACCCCCAAAAATCGCCAAGTCATAATCTGTGTCGTAGATTGCCATACTGTCCCATCAACGTCTGTCACATTGCTTTGTATTACAAACAACCTTTAAGACAGCTAAAAAGAAGTGCCGCTACAACTAAAAGCGGTTTGAGTGTAGTTGCAGAATAATTTCTGACAATAACACTGCCAATACGCAAAGTCGTAACGACACTATTAATAATTTTCTAATTACTTTTGACCAGCTTACTTTTTAGCAACCATTTCCTTGAATAGCTTACCTGCCGAAAATGCGGGCACAGTAGTAGCTGGGATAACCATAGTATCGCCAGTTTTCGGGTTACGGCCCTCACGTTCTTTGCGGTGGCGAGGCTCAAAAGAGCCAAACCCTACCAGTGTTACCTTCTCGCCATCGGCAACCGCTTCCATAATAGACTCAACCGCTGCAGAGATGACTGCATCAGCCTGCTTTTTAGTAACAGAGGCCTTTTCAGACACCTTGTCCACAAGTTCACCTTTATTCATCTTCGTCTCCTCGCAGATTAAAACCAATGAATGAACCATGTCCATGGTTGGACAAACAAGTCGAAAAACATAAGGAAAATCTCAACAGATCGCTGAAACCCCTGAGGCCCCATGTTTTCTCTGCCCTATTCTAAGGGGTACTTTGTCAGTATGGATCTATAAAACATTGAATTTATATGGATTTCAGCGATTTTTAGGAAAATTCATAGGATCTGTCCTCACAAAAGATACATTTTAAAGCAGAAAAATCTCTGAAAACCCTAAAAAATAAGGTCTTCAGAGATTTTACAAAAATGTTACAGAGGCTAACGTAAACTACTCGTCTTCTCCTAACAATTCCCGCACATCTTCCCCAGGTGTATAGCTATAGCCAAAGACACTCTCATCAGAGTCATCCAAAATCTGGGGTGTAACCAAAACAATTAGTTCACGGCGTTCATCTTCATTTTGTGTATCTCTAAATAAAGCACCAATTAGGGGTAAATCACCCAGAATTGGAACTTTACTGACTGTGACGCGATCAGTCTCTTGAATAATGCCTGATAGCAGTAACGTTTGTCCATCTCGAACTCTAATTTGCCCAGATGACAAAGCTCTGGTCGAAATTGGGGTCACTAGTCCCTGGTCTCCTCCTAGATCAATATCAGCCAGTGGAGATGAAATACTTGGCGCTACCGTCATGTTGACAAATCCATTATCGTCAATGCGGTCGATAAGAATCTGTAGTGTCAAACCAACGTCCTCGAAGTTAACAGTGTTAGTTTGCCGCGGAGGATCAGTGTTTGTGAAATTCACTGTAATGCTGCTTACAACCTGCTCAACTAGAGTAATGGCAGCATCTTGTCCTTCCTGAACAATCAATGTGGGATCGGTAATAATCTTGGCATGGCCATTTCTAATTTGGGCATCAATATCCAAAAAGAAGCTTGTGGCCAGCTGCGCTAAATTCCTTATACCAAAGCTAGCGTTTCCATTATCAACCTCAAACCCAAAATCCCCTGCACGAAAGCTAAGGCTAGTATCAACCTCTTCTATGGCACTGAGGTCAACATCGATCACCCTTACGTTGACAGCTACCTGACGACGACGAAGATCAAGCTGTACCAGCTGAGCGGTAGCAATTTCGATCTGGCGTGGAGTACCCACCAAGGTTACGGAACTAGTCCGCTCATCGCCAATCACCTCTAAACCGCGCAGCAAAGGTGCAGAGTCTTCATATTCTGCCCGCAGAATCTCAACTTCGGTTTCTAGTTCAGTTCTTTCAACTTCCTCGACTTCACCCACATCAGTCGTGGCCACAACCTCAGTAATCTCCTGCTGATCAGTGAACGCACTCTCAGCGCCCATGAAGACCAAGAAGTTAATCGCCGTTGCAACATCCACCTGGTTGAGACGAACACTGCGTATGTTTACGTTACGTGCAGCTTGAGGTAAACGGGGTCCAACAAAAATAGTTCTACCGACACGGTTGGCCTCAAGGCCAGAAATTTGCAAAACATAGTTGAAGACATTTTGCACAGGCTCATCTTCTATATCCAGAGTCACCTTAGTCTCTGCCTCTGCAGCACCTTCGCCATCTGCACCAGCCTCGGTGAACGCTAGGTTCAGGCCTGCTGCACGAGCCAATAGTGATAGTGCTTCACGGGCAGTTGCATCTCTCAGTACTAAACGGGGAACCCGCTCAGCCGTACCTAGATCAATAACATCTAGGCCAGAATTGATTTCAGATACCGAAATATCACCCACCGGAGGTGGAACAGCCTGGGGTAAAAATGGCGGTGCAACGTTGACTGATGGAGTTGGTACAACTTCGCCATCGATGATGACTTCGGGATTGGGGACTAAGATATCCGGTGTATCTGTTTCCGGCGTATCTGTGTCTGCCTGGGCGATATGGGTGGGTAGCAGAGTCTCATCGGTGACGGTTTCAATGGATTCGGGTAGCTCTGTAGGCTTGGGGATAGCATTGGGGCGTGTATCAAGACTTACGAGCAAGCCTTGACCATCAATCTTTTGCAAGTCAGCCACTGGAGCCGTGTCATTGCCCTTAATAGTTAACCTCACAGTGTTATCATTAAGGGTCTCTAATTGAATCGACTTGATCGTCGATGCAGGGTTCTGCTTGGTATAGGCCTTGCTGCTAGGTAACGTCAACTGAGCATTCGTGATGTCTGCCTGTAGCACATTATCGCGATTGACAGCAAAGATTTGAGGAGTATCACCGCCTTTAGTTGAAAGCAGCAACTCCATGCCAGTTTTAGTTACGTTAAGTTCAACGTCTTGAATGGCTGTAGCAGCAGCTTCAGCAGACTGGGCTGTGAGGACGCTGATAGCTCCGCCAGCAATTAAACTTCCGAGTTTGAAAAAGCGTTTCACAGTTCACTCCTTAAATCTTAGTTAGCGTACGTCAATGCCTAGGGATGGAATTTTGAAATTGGATAGGATTTACCAATCCACTGATCGGAGACTATCTACTACTCCGCAGGGGTTTCACCCTCAGGTGGCGGCGGTGGTGCAATTTCTGGCGGCACATTCGGATCCCCCGTTGGGATCAGCGCATTTACCTCAAAGGAAGTATTGATGCGCTGTTTTGGTTGCCCCACCACTTGTCCCTGGTTGTTAAGAACAGTTTCAGTTACTAACTGTCCTGCACCTAAGGAGAAATTCCTCAGCAACAGTAAAGGCTCTAATCGCTCAACATTGCCCAAAACTGCCTGAGTTTGACCAAAGTCCCCTGAAAACTGAACGTCATAGGTCTGACGTTTCAGTTTTCCATTCACCTCTTCCCCCAAACTGCCATCGTCAATAACAACTTCCTCACTGGGAACGAAGCTGTTTAGCTGAGCCTCAACTAAAATCGGCGGAATGCCACGGGTCTTAATCTGATTACGTTCTGCGGCAATCGTCGCATTACTATTCTTGATGCGCTGGTTAATGTCTAACAACAGGGTGTCCATTGAGGACTCATCTGCAAACAAGGAATAGACATTCCGCCGCTGAACCAACGCAACATCTCGGGCTTCTTCTAGCTTGGCAATCTCTTCAAGGCGTTCAGATTGAGTAGCCAATTGTTGCTCTTTCTCAGCAATAGCCTCTCGCAATTCTTGATTGCTTTGACGAACGGGTTGAACAAAGCGCTGGAAAAGAAAAATGGCTAAGCCAATGCCCGCCAGAGCAGCCAAAATCCCTAAAACCTTGGGAGTCAGCTCAATGCCAAAGACGACAGGGTTTATCGGCTCATCATACAGCTCATCTTCGGCTGGTATAAAGTCTCCGCTTAATGTCATTATTCGAGCACTCCTGTCTCTAAAAGGGCTTTTAACCTAGATGAAAGACCTACAGATGCTTGCTGATTTTCAAGTTCAGCCAGTAGTCGATCAAATTGTTCAGTAGATACACTCTTGATATTGCCTGCAATTGTGTAATTGACAAGCTGTGTAGGCTCATCCCGTTGAGCTTCTCCTGGGCATCGGCCTAAAACCTCTGACCCCAGGTTAGATGTGGTTAGGGCCACTGTTTCACCTTCTAGAAACGGTGAATTTTTGAGGGTCAGAACAAAGTCATTGACATCATCAAAGGAACAGGCTGTACCATTAATGCTGATGCCACCAGCCTCAGGGACGACGGGCTCCCCTCCATCTTCAACAGGTACGGCTTCACCTTCGGTTTGACTCACCTGGGTGAGCTGTGCCCGAGTAGGGATGCGATTTTGAATGTCTTTAACAATAGCCGACCAGGGTCGAATTTTAGTAAACACGCTGGCCAGGGCACGACTCTCGTCACGGGCGGCAGCAGTCTCGGCCTTAATGCGATCAACCTCAGCTAGCTTTGCTTGTAGCTCTGTCAGTTGACTGTCTAGTTCAGCCTGGCGTTTTTGCAAGTTTGATTCTTGATATTTCAGTAAGCCTAAAAAGCCACCGACGCCAGCCAAAGCGGCAACTAAGACACCTGCACCAATAACAATGGGGGTGCGATCGCTAGTGGGTTGCTGTCGAACAATGGGCGCTCCGGTAGCCACTACAGGGCGCTCTTCACGATCATTGAGAAAATTAATATCGATGCTATACATGTCCTAAACCTCCCGCAGACCCAAGCCAAGAACCGTAGCCAACCCAGGACGCTGAGCCTCAGAAATCTCATCGCCCACTTCTAGCGATAGAGCCTCAATGGGGTCAATGGGGCTAGCTGGCAAACTCAAACGTTGAGCAAAGAACTCATCCAATTGACCGATGGCGCTACCAGGTCCAGCCAATAACAATTGAGCAACTTCCATGTCTTCACCTTGATTGAGATAGAAGTCAATGGAACGACGTAGTTCATCAGAGAGTTCGCCCAATACTCTTAACATGGCAGCTGTACCGGGATTAGTCCCTCCTGCCATTTGGGGAGCCCCCATACTATCCATGGGTGTAGCCGGTACCGTCATACCCTGAAGTAGCTCTGTATTTCGCGTTGGTGGGAGGTTCATAGCACGGCTGAGAGCGCTTTGAATCTGGAACGTACCAATGGGGACTGTTCGCGAAAAATGGGGAATACCATCGACAACAATCGAAATTTCTGTGCTTTCAAACTGAATATCAACGATAGCCGCAGCCTCTTGGGGAGTAAATTGTCGCAGTTGCTCACGAATAGTACGAATTAGAGCAAAACTACTCGTTTCAACGACATCAAGATTGAGCCCAGCCTGCTGGAAGGTTTCCATGTAGGTGTCGGTCACCTCTTTCTTAACCGCCACCAGCAATACTTGCACTTTTTCGATGCCATCCTCATCGACAAAAAAGCCTAGTTTCTGATAGTCAACATCAGCTTCTTCTCGCGGGAAAGGCAGATAGAGACTTGCCTCTTGATTAAGGACCATCTCGCGGAGTTCATTGTCGTCTAACTCAGCTGGCACTGGAATCACCCGTGTGATTGCTCGTCCAGGAACAGCCGTTGTCGCCCGTTTCACCCTCAGCTTGCTTTCCGTTAAAGCAGTCCGAATGGCTTCAGCCATAGCTGCCATATCGATAATTTGCCCCTCTTCAAAAATGCCCTCGGGAATCTCAGCGGAGGCAAGAGTTTCTAACTTTATCTTTTGCCCCTGCTTGCGCAGGCGAGCAATATTGACCCGTTCGGGCGTAAGTTCAACACCAACGCCAGGGGATTTCCTCGAAAATAGTGACTTTAAACTATTCACAGCATTATCCGGTCACAAAATTATCCGGTTATGGAAAGCAATTTGAACTAGTAGGCGACGCCTAAAAATTTGAGTCAGATAGAGCCCAAACTTTTGGTCTGATTTTTTGCTAACGCATCGTACACAATTTGTGCAGGAATAGCCAGCAATCGCCAAAAGATACAGAGTTTGGTGTCAATACTGCCCTAAAAAACTCACAAAACGTACTTTTTTATTTGAGATTTTTCCCGTCATAGATGAGGAGAAAAAACCGCTTTACCATTGATGCCTCCATGATTAAACGTTTTAGCTTGGGCAGCCTTCACGCCCCCTGAAAACATTTCATTGCAGATTGTTAATCACCTTGAATGTTTCATCAGTCCAGCATTTAAGTTTGAACATCGGCAGCTTATCACCTCCTAATCAGAACAACAGACAGATGCTCTGGGAAAGAAGGTGATTTTTTACGAGCGATATTACACGCAATTGGCTAAATTGATCACACGATTTCTAAAAAAAAGTTGGATTTTTATCAAACAACCATGGCAAAAGTGGCAATTCACCCTGAAGATGATGTCTGGGGAACTCCTCTATCCGGTAGCGGACACCGTCTGCTGTTATTGGGTTCCGGAGAACTGGGGCGCGAGGTGGCTCTAGAAGCAATGCGTTTGGGCATTGAGGTGATTGCAGTGGATGCCTATGCCAACGCTCCTGCTATGCAGGTGGCCCATCGTAGCCATGTCCTCAGCATGCTAGACGGCAAGGCGCTCAAACATGTGGTGGCACAAGAACAGCCAACATTGATTGTGCCGGAAGTCGAAGCGCTTGCAACGGAAACACTACTTGAGCTAGAGGCAGAGGGCTGGAAAGTTATTCCCACAGCTCTGGCAACGCGTCTGACCATGGACCGTGAGGGAATTCGGCGATTAGCAGCTGAGGAATTGGCGTTACCCACATCGCCCTATCAGTTTGCAGCAACGGCATCGGACTATCGAGATGCGATCGCAACCATTGGACTGCCCTGCGTCGTCAAACCCGTCATGAGTTCCTCAGGGAAGGGACAGAGTCTTGTCAAAACGGATGCCGATATTGACAGCGCCTGGACCTATGCCTTTGAAGCCGGACGCGGCAAAGACCAGCGAGTAATTGTGGAAGGTTTTGTAAAGTTTGACACCGAAATCACACTACTGACGATTCGGTCCCAGCCCGACCTCCCCCATGCTGAACCCACAACTCACTTTTGCCCCCCCATTGGTCATCGCCAGCAAGACGGCGACTATCGTGAATCCTGGCAACCCTGTGCCCTGAACCCCAGAACCCTCACCAAATGTCAAAACATAGCTAAAGCGATTACCGATGCGCTGGGTGGTGTGGGCCTGTTTGGTGTGGAATTGTTCATTGCCGGTTCCCCTAACGAAGAACAGACCGTTTACTTTAGCGAAGTCAGTCCCCGTCCCCACGACACCGGCATGGTCACCATGGTGAGCCAAAACATGTCCGAATTCGAGCTACATGTACGCGCAATTGCGGGCCTTCCCATTGGCGACATTGAGCAAATTCGTCCCGGTGCCTCAGCGGTGATTCTGGCCAGTGAACCTAGCAATAGCCCCACGTTTGCCGGGGTAGCGGAGGCACTCACAGTACCCTCCAGTAAGCTCCGGCTGTTTGGAAAACCTCGCGCTTACAAGAACCGTCGCATGGGAGTGGCTTTAGCCCTAGGCGATACGGTGGAGGAAGCCCGCAGCCGTGCCTGTGAATGTGCAGAGCGGGTGAGGGTCCATTAGGTGACTGCATGCAACTTTGCTCAGCCACCCATGGCTAAGGTTCACATACACGAACTTAGAGAAAATTGACAGGGTGCTGAGCGAAGTCGAACCACCACTTAAGACCGTCTTGGTCTAAAGTGTCTGAACACCTCCCTAAAAAATTTCTGTCGTTGCGGATCCTTGGCATGGCGTTGTCCCTCAAGCCGTTATCTGCGGCCCATTGGGTTGATCTGTTCGTACCTTAAAGGCGCAACAATAAATTTCCTTGATAAACAGAAAACCATCATGAAACTGTTTCAACGTCGGCACTTTTTAGCACGCATGGCATCGTGGGCCGCTGCTGGGGTCTTAGTTGCGATCGCAGGCTGTGGTGGAGGTAACGAACAGTCTGGCAAACAGGAGGTGGAATTTTGGACGATGCAGCTTCAGCCCAAATTCACCGACTATTTTGACCAGTTAATTGCCGATTTTGAAACAGCCAATCCAGACGTAGATGTGGTTTGGATAGATGTGCCCTGGGCTGACATGCAGAGCAAAATATTGACTGCAGTTTCTGCTGGAACAGCCCCCGATGTCGTCAATCTCAACCCTGACTTTGCATCTCAGTTAGCCAGTCGAAATGCTTGGCTCCCCTTGGATGAGCAGCTCACGTCTGAGGAACAAGCTGTTTATCTGCCTAAGATTTGGAAAGCAACAACGCTCAACGGCAGCAGCTTTGGATTTCCCTGGTATTTAACAACTCGGGTCACCCTTTTCAACACTGACCTGATGGAACAAGCGGGCATTGACGAGCCCCCCAGCACCTATGCAGAACTGGCGGATGCCGCTAAACAAATCAAAGAGACAACGGGCAAATATGCCTTTTTTATTAGCTTTGTGGCTGAAGATGCTGCTGATGTTTTGCAGTCGTTTATCCAAATGGGTGTCCCCTTGGTAGATGACGCCGGTAATGCCGCCTTCAATACACCTGAGGGTAAAGCCGTTTTTCAGTATTGGACCGATCTCTATCAGCAGGATTTGTTGCCCCGCGAAGTGTTGACCCAGGGCCATCGCCGCGCTATCGAGCTATATCAAGCAGGGGAAACCGTCTTTTTAGCCTCGGGTGCAGAAGCCTTAGACAATATTGCCAATAACGCGCCCGACATTGCCGCTGCCACTCAGACTGCACCCCAAATCACTGGCACCACTGGCAAGAAAAACGTGGCTGCTATGAACCTGGTGGTCCCTCGCTCCACCGATGTGCCTGAGGCAGCGGTAAAGTTTGCCATGTATGTCACCAACAATGACAATCAGCTATCTTTTGCTCAGGCGGCCAATGTACTGCCATCGACAGCCGCGGCTATTGATGGCACCTTGACGCAAGCCCCTGCCGATGCTACCCCCATAGAAGTAGCGAGGGCCGTCAGTGCCAGCCAGTTAGCAGATGCTGAGGTGCTGATCCCAGCCCTTGAAGATGCGAAAAAGTTGCAGAAGGTCATTTATGACAACCTACAGGCTGCCATGCTAGGCGACAAAACCGTAGATGAGGCCGTTTCAGATGCAGCGGACGAATGGAATAACCGATAGATACTCCCCGGAGGAGGGTGGGCAATGCCCATCCTCCTATGCCATCCCAGTACCAAACCGGGCAAGAAAATCACCAATTAAATACAAAGAACCACACAAAACCTTGGTCGCACCATCTGCTGCTGAAAATGCATCCAGCCCAGTAGCTAAGGTGTCGTGGGTATAACAACCGGACAGCTCTGGACAAACTTCTTGAGCTAATTTTGCTAAATCTGTTGGATCCGCTGTTTGGTGACCTGGTACAGGCACTATATATAGTGTGTCACCTGGGTGCAACAACACTTCAAAAATATCCTTATGATCCTTAGTAGACAGCATTCCCATCAGCCAGACAACAGGCTGGGAAAGAGAATCTACATAATGACGCAACATTGCGGCCGCCGCCGGATTATGGGCACCGTCAATTAAAAGTTGTTGTCCCTGCCAGGTCATCCATTGCAAACGTCCCGGCCAACGAGTTGCAGCCATGCCTGTCTGGATGGCCGTAGTGGGGATCTGCCAGCCTTGCTGTTGGAGTAGCTGGAGAATTGCGATCGCAATTCCACTATTCACACGCTGATGATCACCCAACAGCCCTGACTGATAGTCAATCGACTGACCTAAGCCACTACGCCACTGCCCTGATGCCATTAATTCAGCAGGCGCTACCTCGTACAGGGGGCAACCCAGTTCCAACGCTCGCTGGCGGACAACGGCATCAGCCTCAGAAGGCAGAGGCCCCATCACGACTGGCCGCCCCTGCTTAAGGATACCAGCCTTCTCTCTGGCGATATCAGCCAGGGTAGGGCCCAGCCGCTGCCAATGCTCACGACTAAGAGAAACAACAGACGTTACCAGAGGCTCAGAGCACACATTAGTAGCATCCAAGCGCCCTCCCAAACCCACTTCAATCACAGCAATATCCACGGCCTCAGCCGCAAAATAGGACCAGGCCGCCGCTGTAAAAACCTCAAATTGAGTCGGTGTTTCTGATGTCGGTGTGGAAAAATTTGCATCAATGGTCGCAGCGACCACATGCAAATGGTGCTCCAACGCCTGATCAGTAATCGGCTGCTGATTGATACAAATACGCTCGTTCCAGGTCAACAAATGGGGCGATGTATAGCGGCCTACTCGATAACCAGCCTCAGCCAGCACCGATGCCACATAGGCGCAGACTGAACCTTTGCCATTGGTACCGGCCACATGAACGATAGGCACCCGCTCCTGAGGGTTATCCAGACATTCTAAAAGCACCTCAATACGGGATAGCCCAAGGTTGACACCAAAGCGATCAAAGCTCGCCAGGAAATCGTCAATTGACAGCTTGTCAGAGAACACTAAACAGCTTCCGAATCTTTCTCGCCAGTACGAATACGAACGACTTCATTCACAGGCGTAACAAAAATTTTGCCATCACCGATTTCACCAGTACGAGCAGCCGAAATAACCTGATCAACAATGGCATCCACCTGATCATCATCAACCACAATTTCCACCTTGAGTTTTTGCAAAAACTCAACGGTATATTCTGAGCCCCGATAGCGCTCAGTTTGACCTTTCTGACGACCAAACCCACGAACTTCAGACACTGTCATCCCGACAACGCCTGCATTTACAAGTGCAATTTTGACTTCGTCAAGTTTAAACGGGCGAATGATGGCTTCTATTTTTTTCATACGAATTTATAAACTCCATACACCGGCCCAACAACAGAATTGGACCAACATACGATATCAACGTTTAAAGGGTCACACAGGTAAACTACCGTATCAATTGTTACGGTGTCACCTATATGCTGCGTAGTCAATTTTAGAGTAGAACCTGGGCTAAGCGATGTTTTTGACTAACGGTCATTAATCAACGGACGCATAATCAAAAAGCCTGCTCCAAACGCTGTGAAAATAATGATGGCAATGGAGAGAATTAGCCAAAGGGTACTCAAACTACCGCTAGCTGACGATTCAAGAGTATAACGACGATTTTCCCCAGCCTGTTCTGTAAAAACTTTAGATAGGGCCGCCTTAGGTCTTTTAAGAGGTTTAGGCGCAGGTTCTGGAACTGATTGTAAGGGCTGTGGCGCAGCCTGAACAGGAAACTCTGCCGGTGGAGGCGAGGAGAAGGTCATCTCCACTTCAGCAGGATGAGCAACACCCGCAGAATGCCCCAGTTGAAGAGCCACCTGTACCATCTGATGAATGTTCTGCCGCAACAGATGATTCTGGTTCGTAAGGTGTGTGTTTTGGGCGCTCAATGAATCTACCATTGCCTTAGTGGCCTGTAGCTCAGCTGCCAGCTCACGGTATACCGACACGGGTACTGAAGGGGCATAGCTGGAGTCTGATCTCATCGGTTTTCTCCCTGAGTCAGAATTGTGGGAAGGATTCATAAGCAGTTCCAAAAATCTCCGATAAAAATACACGTCAGCTGCTCTATGCGGTTTGCCAAATAAAGCCTTGCAAGCTGCAAATCTAAAAACAGGTGGGAAGCTGACCGTTCGGGACGTTCAAATTAGAGCAACGTCGACGTCATTCGTCAAGTACTTGCTCTAAGTTCTTTGAAATAGTCAGACAAGGCAGACAGGGATAAACTGATCAATCCACCTATGTAATCCTTGGAATGAAGCACACCTGTTAGCGGTCAATCAACGCCCCTGGAAACGGTTTATCCATTACCAACTTCATTGCTCGTCTAGTTGTACCCTGCTTCTTCAAAACCATCAACTCTTTTTCAGAACTTTCACAGCCATGACTGACACCACCTTTCCTAAAGCTACCCCTCCAGCAGAAATCAAATATGGCGAACGGGCAATTGAGGAAAACCATCTGATCACGTTCCCTAATCCGCGACCTGGCCGACAGTATGACGTTAATATCACGCTGCCGGAATTCACCTGCAAATGTCCATTCTCAGGCTATCCGGACTTCGCAACTATCCATATCACCTACACGCCCAATGAAAAGGTAGTAGAACTAAAAGCCATAAAGCTTTACATCAATGGTTATCGCGATCGCTACATCTCTCACGAAGAGTCTATTAACCAGATCATGGATGACTTTATAGCTGCCGCCGATCCATTGAAGTTCAAGATCAAGGGGGATTTTCAACCCCGTGGCAACGTACACACCACGGTTGAAATTGGCTACGAAAAACCGATAACGGTTTAGGCCAAAATTTCGTGTAGCGGCATTCCATGGAACGCCGCTACACGAAATTTTCAATTCACGTCCCCTGCCATTGATCTAAAACCTAGATCCTGGCCGCTTGAGAAAATCTAACTCGGCCTCAGTACTCGGACGGTCTAGGGTCTGATTACGATGGGGAAATCGCCCAAACTGAGCGATGACATCTCGGTGACGTCGGGCATAATCCAAACCATGGGCAAGGTCCGGCGCATCGAGAATCAAGGCCTCAAAGTAATCAACACAGCGATGCTGATGATCCAAGTTCTCACTATGTTCAAAGGGCAAATAGAGGAAAAAACGCTCTACGGGCAGCATGGCTGCATCATACCCCCGGTCAATGGCCATTTCAGCAGTCGCTAAAGCCTCAGGGTCAGCTGCAAAACTCTGGGGCGTATCTCGAAACATATTGCGGGCAAACTGATCCAACACAATGATTCGGGCTAGGCTTGATTTAGCCATTTTCAACCAAGGTTCAGATGGTGACGCTACCATGGCCCAATATAGATCTAGAAACTGCGTTTTGATCTGTTTATCGAAGTCAGGATCTTTACGAAACCACTGCTTGCGATACTCACCCACTGGTGAGCCAAACCAAAAGTCTAAGACTGCTTGGGTATCGCTGTTGACTGAGTCCATCAATCTCTAGATAGGTAACACTCGGGGGAAATCGATCATGTCGTCCATCTTTTCACTCATCTTCGCTGTGGTGCTGGTGGTGGCAGTTTTTTGTTGGTTGACAGGATATCGATTGCCCATCCGATTTACCGCACCGTCTTTACCCACCGGCCCATCTAGCGTTCCTAGGGCAACACGCCAGCGATTGATGCGACTCGTTAATGGTAACCAGGCAGTGGCAGCTCGACTAGTGCAGCGGGTGCGATCGCAAAATCCTGAACGCTCAGAACAATGGTGTTGGGAAAAAGCAATTTACGATATTGAACGCGATCGCAGAGCATAAATCTCCTTGCCTCGCTTACTAACACCTCACAGTGTCTTGATTTAATACCCAGATATTTAAAGTTAACGTGGTGGTTACCATCAACATAGGTGGCGACCAACCACCATCAGCAGATGCCAATATAACA
The DNA here is from genome assembly GCF_011009555.1 of Adonisia turfae CCMR0081. Taxonomy (GTDB): domain Bacteria; phylum Cyanobacteriota; class Cyanobacteriia; order Phormidesmidales; family Phormidesmidaceae; genus Leptothoe; species Leptothoe turfae. The sequence goes on from NZ_QXHD01000004.1 coordinate 2,020,795, forward strand.
ATATATCTGCCAGACTAGGCCCAAGTGGGCAGCCTAGTACGTAAAGGTACCTTTAAACTCACTGATTAAGCAGGCAGTCATAGCTAAACTTAGCTAACTGTCATACTGAGCCCATTAAAGTACCTCATCTTAAGCTTTCATAGTTTGAAAGTCTGCTCATTCGACGGCTCCTCTGGAACCCTAGCAGTCCTATCAACTATGAATGCATTCCTCAATTACCAAATATTTGGTTATTAGGGCTATCTACTAGCAATTTTTTTATAGAGTAAGGAAGCTGACAATATGACGCAGACTAAGCGTGCGCTAATTACTGGAATTACAGGCCAGGATGGATCTTATCTTGCAGAACTTCTATTAGAAAAAGGCTATGAGGTACACGGCATTATTCGTCGCACCTCCACATTCAATACAGACCGTATTGACCATATCTATATCGATCCTCACAGTGATGATGCCCGTCTATTTCTCCACTATGGAGACCTCAATGACGGCACCATGTTACGGCGCATCTTAGAGCAAGTTCAGCCTAACGAAGTCTATAACCTCGGCGCTCAATCTCACGTGCGGGTGAGTTTTGATTCCCCAGAATATACCGTTGATACAGTCGCCATGGGTGCTCTGCGTTTGATGGAAGCCATTCGCGACTATCAGCAGCGTACTGATTCAGAAGTACGTTTTTACCAAGCAGGCTCTTCTGAGATGTTCGGTAAAGTTCAGGACATTCCCCAGAAGGAAACTACGCCCTTCTATCCTCGCAGTCCCTATGCCTGTGCCAAGGTTTATGCCCACTGGCAAACCGTTAACTACCGTGAGTCATACAACATGTTTGCCTGCAATGGCATCCTGTTCAACCATGAGTCACCTCGCCGTGGCGAGACATTTGTCACTCGCAAAATCACCCGCGCCGTGGCTCGGATTGTCGCGGGTCGTCAAAAGGAGCTTTACCTTGGTAACCTAGACTCCAAGCGAGACTGGGGTTATGCCAAGGATTATGTTCGCGCCATGTGGCTGATGCTGCAGCAAGATGAGCCTGGAGACTATGTTGTAGCAACTGGTGAAACTCACACCATTAAAGAGTTTCTAGATATCGCATTCAACTATGTCAACCTTGACTGGCATGATTACGTCAAGTTCGACCCTCGCTATCTGCGTCCTGCTGAGGTCGATATTTTAATCGGTGATCCTACCCACACTCAGGAAACGCTAGGTTGGCAGCCTTCTATTGACTTCTCAGGCCTAGTCAAGCTGATGGTGGATGCTGACCTGGAAGCCATCGGTCTAGACCCCGTCAGCAAGCAATCTGATGCCGCTACGGTACGTGCTGCTATTGCCGGTGTGATGTCCTAGGTTTCACTCTATGAACGCTCCTTTTAGAATCTGTTTTCTATGGGGGCGTTCTATTAATATAGGAAAGACCTTGTTTGGAGTGTGGTCTATGCTCCAAGCGCAAACTAACAGAACAGACAAAAAGCATGGCAGACGAGTCGACTCCTAAGGCCCCTGCGGCAAATTCCGCTGACAAAGCGCCAGCTAAGGCCCCTGCAAAAGCTAAGAAAGCAAAGCCACCTAAGTTAGAAGACAAACCGTTTGCTGAATTCATCGAGCAGCATTTTGTACCTGCTGTTAGGACGGCCCTCGAAAAAGAAGAGGGGCTTAACGATTTACAGCTTTCTTTTGAGAATCAGCCCATTAACGTAATCGGTGTGGATAAAGATAGCTATCCCCAGGTTATTGGTTGCTGGGCTAAAGGTGCACGTCAGTTCAATATCACCTTCCTAGAGGAAAGCATTACAGGTCCTAAGATTTATTCCTTTGCGACGAATGGTGCGACACCCAGCACCATCGAGCAGTTTATGGGCGATGAGCGCCGAGTTACGCTGGACCTCATGGTGTTGTATGTGCTGCAACGCATTAGGGGCCAAAAGTGGTTAAAGGGCAATTAGCCAATTTATTGGCATATCCCGGCTATAAGACCGGAGGATGGGTACTACCCACCCTCCGGTTTGTTCATTGGGGGCTAATGCAAGAAATGCCGCGTCCCGGTCAACGCCATAATCACCCCTAGTTCGTTAGCTGCTTTAATCGAATCCTCATCACGAATACTGCCCCCTGGCTGCACAATTGCCTTAATGCCAGCAGCAGCAGCCGTTCGCACCGAGTCATCAAAGGGGAAAAATCCATCACTGGCCAATGTCGCGCCTTCAGCTTTTTCCGCAGCCTGCTCTAGGGCAATTTTGGCAGCACCTACACGGTTCATTTGCCCCGCCCCAATACCGACAGTAGTGCTTTCATTGGTCACTACAATGGCATTGGATTTCACGTGTTTAGCCACACGCCAAGCAAATAGCAGTTCTGTGAGTTCAGCTTCGCTGGGCTGACGCTCAGTCACGATTTTCCACTGGGTCACATCTTGCTGGACGTCGTCAGAGGTTTGGATTAAAAAGCCACCTGCGATCGCACGAAGCGTTTGACTAGGACCGCTCAATAAATCTGGCAGTACTAACACCCGCAGGTTCTTCTTCTTCGCAAGGATTTCTTGAGCTGCTGGCACACAACCGGGGGCCACCACACATTCTAGAAACGTCTGGGTCAGCGACTCAGCCGTCTCCACATCAATTTCCTGATTGAGGGCAACGATGCCACCAAAGGCAGACACATTATCAGCTTCAAAAGCACGTCTATAGGTAGACGCCATAGACTCACCGATAGCGACACCACAAGGGTTAGTATGCTTGAGCACAGCCGCCGCAGGACCATTTTCACTAGGGAATTCCGCAATGATGCGACGAGCAGCTTCAAGATCCACCAGATTGTTGTAGCTGAGATCTTTACCCTGGAGTTTTTCGGCAGCGGCCCAACCACTAGGTTGGTTGCCGGTTTGATACCAAACAGCAGGTTGGTGGGGGTTCTCGCCATAGCGGAGGGGTTGCTTTTGAGTGCCGCTGAGGGCAAAACGCTCACTGGTGGCATCGCCAGCTTGCTCGGTTAGGTACGTGGCAATAGCCTGATCATAGGTAGCCGTATGCCAAAAGACTTGACGGGCGCATTGGGCACGGAATTCTAAAGAAGGTTGACCGTTATGAATTCTTAGTTCGTTGAGATAACCTTCATACTGACCAGGGTTGCAGAGAACAGTCAGGTAAGCGTGGTTTTTTGCCGCCGAGCGCAGCATGGTGGGGCCACCGATGTCGATGTTTTCAATGGCATCTGTCAGATTAGCGTCGGGCTTAGCAATGGTCTGCTCAAAGGGATACAGGTTGACAACCACTAGATCGATCGGACGAATATCGTTATCGGCCAGATCTTTTTGGTCATCAGGATTATCGGTACGCGCTAGCAAACCACCGTGGATGCGAGGTTGAAGAGTTTTAACGCGTCCACCAAGGATTTCAGGAAAGCCAGTGTAGTCGGATACTTTGGTGACGGGGATGCCTGCTTCGGTGAGGGTGCGAGCAGTACCACCGCTGCTAATGATATCAAAATCGAACTCTGTGGTGAGGACCTTGGCTAGATCAACAATTCCTGTTTTGTCAGATGCACTGAGCAGCGCTAAGCGTGTCATGGGATTTTCTATCTTCTCGGGGTGATCACCCCTACTAGGGTAGAACGCAAGGGTGCATTTTTCCGCCCCCAAAATCCCAGCTATGATGAATAAGCCTTAGTAGGAGTATGACCTTTGTGCCTACTCCATTCTGAACAGATCGCTATGCAACACTTCATCTAATTCAGCGTCAGCCAGCCAAACACATCAAGCGCCGTTAAGGATAAGTCAAGCCCTTCCAAAACCGGTAGATCTGCTTTATTGGTCAAAATCCGGATTCGTTGCTCCTTATCAACTACCAACACACTGTCTTCCCCTGGATCAAGTAACCAACCCAACTCACTTCCATGCTCAATACAGTGCAATAAATTACTGAGCACCTGGGTTTGACTCTGATCCGGCGACAAAATTTCAATGGACCAGTCCGGCGAAATTAGAAATCGATTGGCAATCCGCCCAGTTTCGGTCAGGGGAATGCGGCCCCAACGAAATACTGAAATATCGGGCACAATGGAACGTCCGCCAAACGTGCAGCGTAATTCTGGAAATGCGGCTGCCCGCTTGGTTGACCTTGCCACTTGGTTAATCGTTTCACAAAGCGTACTTTGCAACAGACTATGCTCACCCTGGGGCATCGGCTTCTGTAAGATACGGCCCTGAACAAATTCGGATGCAGGCTTAGTTTCTGGCAGTTCCAGAAAGGCTTTAAGCGTAAGTGGTTGAGTTGCAACAGTCATACGACTCAAATTTTGTAATCCAATCCTTCTCTGAACTGTAACAAATAGGATGAGCTTTCATATCTATTGACTGAATCCTTGCTCTTAACCAAAATCCCTAATTGGGGGAAGATGCTGAAACTGCATACAAAGCACTACTACCTGCCCCCTTCGACTTCGCGAAGGGGGCGCTTAAGATAGCTAGAAAAAACGTTGACTATCCAACTTAATCGTCGTCGTCGTCATCATCGTCATCGTCGTCATCGTCATCGTCGTCGTCATCATTGCATCGACGACATTCGCCATGATCATCCGAACGATTATCGATGACCGTAGTCGACGACCCGACAATTTGAGTAATTTCAGTAACCGTTGTGGTCACAATGCTCGTATAGCTGCGCGTGTAGGAAAACGTTTCCCGAATATCTCGACCGCCACCAACCAGGTCATAGCGAATACTGGCGACACAGTTAATTTCCACATCCTCCAGCCTGAGGTCATCCCCCAGTTCTGCCCGCAGCTCTCGTTCCAACTGAGTCAGGGAAATCACCTCAGATTTCAGAATATATCTACCACCAGCCGCCTCAATTAAACGGGCTCCACTGTTGGTATGAATCTCCTGCCAGCGGCCACCACGGGTTCTAGCAAACACCTGATAAACCACATTGGCATAGGTCGTTTGCGGCTTATTCAGGATCTCCAACTGCAGGACTAAATTACGGCTCTGCTGGGTGCTGCCCGTCTGACGAGCCACATGTAATACCGACTCCCAAACACGACGCGTAACCTGGCTTTGAATTTCTGAACGTCTACGGGTTGAACGACTGCTGTTGGTCTCCGTACGAGACCTTGAGCTACGCCGACGGCGTTGAGCGCGACTATCGCCATCATCATCATCGTCATCACGACTTTCTTGGCCATCGTCATCGTCATCATCGTCGTCATTACTACTTGATGTTAGGATGGCTGGCCGGTTAGAAGTGCGGCCAGAGACTGCAGTTTCTGTGGATTCAGTGCGGCTGGCTGTGACAGTACTTGATGTGGAGGTACGGACAATGGCTGTTGTCGTAGTTGTACTGATTTCTCTGTAGCTTTGTCGATAGGTAATCTTTTCGCGCAAGTCACGACCACCACCGACTAAGTCGTAGCGAATGCTAACGACACAGTCCAGCTCTACGTCTTCGATACTTAAATTCTCACCCAGTTCATCCCGGAGTTCCTCTTCTAGATCAGCAATGGAAATGACTTCTGATTCCAGGATGAACTTACCGTTACTAGCGGGAATTAACCGTGCACCGCGATTTGTATGAATTTCTTGCCAATCGTCACTGCCACGGGTCCTAGCAAAGACTTGATACACCGCATTAGCGTAGGTGGTCTGGGGTTTATTAAGCACCTCTAACTGCAACACTAGACTTGTACTCCGCTGGTTACGCTCCACCAGACGAGCCACATGCAAGACAGAATTCCAATCCTGAGCTCGACTTACTTGCTTTTGCGAGATCGGTGACGGGGCTGCAGATACTACATTTCCACGGGTTGGTGATTGCTGAGCCTGCCAAACCAAGGAAACCAACGCGGCTGGCAAAGCAGCCTTAAAGAACACTCTTCGGAAAAAGGAATACTGCATAGCATTTCGTGATGACGCTGGTAGCCCATGGAGCTACCAAAGGGGCATCCATAGCTTCAGGCGTAGCTGACTTGAGGGATTTATGGAGTATTGATGAAATTTATGTGGTCAAGTGAGCTTACCCCAACGTCCTCATATATGCTTTTATGGGGTTTCCATTGCTATTCAAGCCTCGGTTACAATTTTTTAGTTCTTGTCATTGACGGTAATACGCAAGGCCTTTGGTATTTACTATTTCTAGACATAGAACAGAGATTGAAAGGTCTATGGCGGGTCTACGGTAGAATCCGTAGCGACCTTCCCACTAATCACTGTTTGCCTATGTCACTTCGTGCCCTGTCCGCTGGTGACTCTACCGCTGACCATCTTTTGATTCTTCTCCATGGCTGGGGAGCTAATGCGCAGGACGTTGCAGGCATTGCCCCTTATATGCAGCTAGATAAGTATCAAATGCTGTTCCCAGATGCTCCCCATGCTCACAAAATAGCCAATGGTATGGGAGCACCTAACGGACGGATGTGGTACGCCCTACCTGACATTTTCGACTTTGACCAGCCCTTCACCCATCAAGCAGATCTACAGCAAAGTCGGCAGTTGCTACTCGACTGGATCACCGCTTTACCGGAAAAAACCGGCATTCCATTGGGGAAAACTATCCTCGGCGGCTTTTCCCAAGGGGGAGCCATGACATTAGACATTGGCATGGGGCTGCCCGTTGCAGGAATGATGATCCTTAGCGGTTATAGCCACGGTCCCTTAGTAACGCCCATTAATCCACGCCCCATTCTGCTAGTCCATGGCCGCCAAGACCCAGTGGTTCCCATTACCCAAGCCCATCAAAACAAAGCTGAACTCGGCCACTTGTCAGTTGATGTTGACTATCACGAATTCAACATGGGGCACGAAATCAACCTACAGGTACTAGAGATGGCCAAGAATTTTTGCGAAAAACTTTGTAAAAACTAGGTGTAACATTTCAGACGCACTCCGGGACAGTGATAACGACACCGAATACACTGGAGACAGCGCCCGCCCACAGGAGCCAGCACCCATGGTTTTAAGTACAAGCAAAGTTTCTGATAAGCCCATTGCTGACGTTACTCAAGAAGAGGTCGATCAGCTGGCACAACGTCTAGAACAGGATGAATACACGACAGCCTTTGAAGGTCTGCAGGATTGGCATCGACTACGGTCAATAGCATTCCAGCGTCCAGAGCTAGTGCGTTCTTATCTACATTTATTAGATGTAGAAACCTACGACGAAGCCTAATGACAGATGCGTCACCAACGACCAAAATTTTGGTCGGCATTAGTGGCGGCATAGCGGCCTATAAAGTTTGTGAGGTGGTGTCTACCCTGGCTAAAGCAGGGGCAGAGGTACGGGTTATTCTGACGTCCTCGGCAGAGGCGTTTGTTTCGGCTTTGACCTTTGCCACCCTCTCACGTCATAACGCTTACACCGATGATAATTTTTGGTCCGCTGACCAGGCTCGCCCCCTACATATTGAGCTAGCTGAATGGGCGGACTGTTTTTTGATTGCACCGTTAACAGCAAATACTCTGGGGAAATTGGCCCACGGCTTAGCAGACAATCTGCTAAGCAATACGGTCTTAGCATCCACATGCCCAGTGCTACTGGCTCCGGCTATGAATACGGATATGTGGCTACAGCCGTCTGTCCAGCGTAACTGGCACCAGGTTTTAACGGATGAACGTTACCATGCGGTGGGACCAGCGGCTGGCAGGTTAGCGTGCGATCGCATCGGCACCGGTCGCATGGCCACACCCCAGACCATCCTCGCTGCCCTAGAGTCTCTCAAACACACCCAAGGTCGTCGTGACCTCAAGGGCAAGCGCGTCCTCATTAGTACTGGTAGCACCCAGGAATTTATCGACGCCGTTCGCTACATTGGCAATCCATCGACTGGTCGTATGGGCATTGCTTTAGCCACTGCCGCCGTCCATCGTGGAGCACATGTATCCTTAGTACATGGCCCCATGGAAAGACATCTCCGCCAGACCATTCCAGATCCAGTGCAAACCACAGCCGTTGTTAGTGCCGCCGATATGGAAGCGGCCCTGATGGCTCAGTTAGACACTGTAGACTGGATCATCATGGCCGCAGCAGTAGCTGATATGCGCCCCCAGTTGCACGTCACTGGCAAACTTGCTAAGGCAGATTTACCTAACCCGTTACCCCTTGAACCGGTCACAGATATTGCGGCAAAACTGTCCGCTAACAAAAGAGCCGACCAAACCCTGGTGGGGTTTGCGGCTCAAACAGGCGATATTATTCAGCCTGCCCTAGGCAAGCTACAGCGTAAAGGATTGGATGCCCTTGTGGCCAACCCAGTAGATCAGCCGGAGAGTGGATTTGGCAGCGATCGCAACCATGGCATCTTCCTAGATAAATACGGCCAACAAATAACATTGGCCACCGACACCAAATTATCGATGGCCCACAAAATCTATAGCCTGCTCCGCAAGATACCTAGTGAGGCCCCATTAGACCTTTAGCGTCGAACCTTACCTCAATAATCAATCTCACTCAGACGCTCACCCAGTATGATCGCTGTCGCAACCTTCAGACTAGATGAGCCACTACCCACTATTGCAAGTCCAAACTCTGAATATGATTAATCACATCTGAATCTGGCAAGAAGCGAATACGCTCAAACGCTTCATTATCACTGCCCAAGATATTCCCAGATAAATCTGCCAAGGAAACCACACCAACATTTACCTGAGACATATTAGGGTTAGACGCTTGAATAGAACTTAAGACACTATCTGCATCCTGCTTGGAGAAGAACATGGAGAAAATAGACTCTTCAGAGTCATCACCAATCGATAGCGGCAGATAATTCCCAGCAGCATCTTGCAAAGCAAACAAAGGAACCAACGATGAAGAGGTAGTCCCACCAAAATTACTATCCAAAGCACGCGCTGCCTCCAATTCTTCAGCCTCAGGAATAAAGATCAACTTTAAAGGGACTTCCCGTTCTTCCTGGGCTAGGCGATGAACAGATGCTAAGTCAATCACACCAACAGAGCCACCTTGGTTAAATCGAGGCTCCTCTTCGCGAACCTGCTCTACAAAACTGAGCACATCATCTTCAGTAAAGAACACCCGTAGTAGAGATACATTTCCCATGCCATCATTGGGCAAATCAACAACTGATGTCACATAGCCACCAGAACTATCAGCCACCACAAAAACAGGGACTTCTGCAAATTTAATGAGCAATTCATCTTCCGAAAGCGCTGCTGCTTGAGGGGTATGGAATGTAGCGGCAATAACACCACCACCTAATAGGCCACATAGAAAACGACCAAACATTGCTTTCATACTTCCTCCTGATGCCAAACTACTGACTTGCTCAGTCTTCATCATCTAACACAGCTTAACTTCATCTACGATAAGCTGAGACATTTCTACAACTGGCCACCGTCCCAAGCAAAGATCCCAAGCTACCCCAGGAGTACTGATAATATCCCGCATCCAATAGACTCAAAAATCTTGCACAGAGAGATTACAGGATTACAACACAAATTTAAAAAATCGGGATGACAGGATTCGAACCTGCGACATCCTGCTCCCAAAGCAGGCGCGCTACCAAGCTGCGCTACATCCCGTGGTCAAAAACACCCTAGACAATTAAACTGCTAAAGCCCAAGTGCAATAGATTAACAACCTAACATAAATATACCTCTGTTTACCCAATGGTTTTTGAACCGCTCAGAATACCTAACTCTATCCGACTTCAAAACTGGGCTATTGAGCAGCTACCAGGCATCTCTGACGAGCACCAGCAGCAGCTAAATATATTGAATATTTTCACGACTTTTGACCTACTCAATGCAACTCGCACCCAGTCAGCACGCTTAAAGCTGGCCCAGCAGCTTAACTCTCATATCAAATATGTCAACAAGTGGACGGCCTTAGCCCAACTAGCTTGCCTCCCCAGCGTAGGATGCAAATACTGCGGTCTACTATTGCACGCTGGCATTAGCTCACCTCAGCAATTGGCACTATTACCTGTTGCCCAACTTCACTCCCAACTTAAGCGACTCCAAATAAAACTCATGCAGCGAGCTGACCTGAGCCCAGATACAGCCCAAGTTTCACAATGGATTACTGAAGCCAAACAACTATGCAGGTAGGGCAAGACTAGACTCGCACCTCAGATATCACTCTTGATGTCTTAAATGCGTACAACCCACCTCAATACCAGAAACTAGCAAAGCTTATGGGGCAATTACCGTTTAATGCCTAATCTGGGTACCAAAACATCCCCTTAATGCCCTCTGGGTCTGGCATAAACCCTAAGTTTTTGTAAAAGTTCACAACATGGGGATCGGCAAACAGCGTAACGTTACTGATATCTTCACTGCGAAGTTTCTTGATCAGTTGCTGCATCAGTGCCTTGCCCAAACCTCTACCCTGAAAGCTAGGATGCACCACAACATCCCAAATGGTTGCATTAAAGGCATGATCTGAGGTAGCTCGGGAAAAGCCAATTAATCGTTTACGGGCCCCTTGCTGCTCCCACATGGTGACCACTAAAAAACTGTGTTGAATAGCTTTTTTGACCTTTCTTAGAGGTCGACGCGACCACCCAACAGCATCGCAGAGCTCTTCTAACTCATACAAATCAATGTTTCGATCTGTACTAAAAACAATACGAGCCACCTGGTCAGAACCGGTTGGATTTATCGCATAATCATCAGAAACAGCTTGTGTGGGCACTGATGAAGCCTCGGTGGGACTAAATAAGCTTTTCCAGAAACCCATGCAAACAAAACGGTTGGAAATATGAACTCTGCTTTAACTCTAGCAGTATAGACCTATCCTTTCCTAAGAGGGTAAAAACATTGCTTCAGGATCAATCAAAATTACATGGCCAATCGGTAACCAGCGAACACAGTAGTGTATGTATTTCTAATGATCTCTGTTTCTCACACCGGACACGGTTTTCCTTAGCAGAGATAACAAGACACTTTGGGTAATATTGCGTCAGGGACTTTGGAGCAAAGTCATCAAAGTTTTAATTGATGGGGTGTGTTCATGTTTCAGTTTGCCAAATGTGGTAAACCAAATTAGCCAACCGGTACAACTCATGCAGTTTCTGAATACATATGGCAGCCGGATTAAAGACATCGACAGTAGAGCTGCTGAAGCGCTTCAACCGAGCGTTTCCGCAATTTTATGAGCAATTTGTCAGTAGTGAGATTCAATTGCAAAACCTACGGCTTGCCTATCAGCTCTACAAAACCAAAAAGGCCGTTATTGAAATCAAACCGGAAGGTAATCGCAGCGCCCTCCATTTTGCCTATCGTAATCAGTCCTTTTTACTCAGCGATATCTTTGGTGTACTCACAGCCTATGGTCTAACAATCCATAGCCTCAGCCTATACGGACAGATTTATCCACCCATGCTGGTGTTTGTCAAACTGGTGGTCTCGCGTGGGGGTAAAGCCCTCAGTGATAAAACTGCCGATAACACCTGCCGGGCTATTCGAGAAGCTTTAGCCGGACGCTACGAAGTGGAAGAAATGCTCAGCGTTGAATTCAACCTCAACGCAGGCTTAGAAAAAGTTGAAACTGAATTTTATGTAGACCCAGTCTTTCATTTGCCAGCCTTACTCATCGAAGCAGATAACCAACCAGGTCTGTTTTATAAGGTCATGTATGCCATTTGGCAAGAAGATTTGCTGGTGGTGAATGCTAATCTATTGGTATGGCGTGGTCGTACCCGATTGATCTTGTACCTATTAGGCCCCAATGAGAGTTTAATTCCAGAATATTTAGGACATAAGATTGCCGATGGTATGCGCGAGCGTTTACTTGGCGGGCCTTACTAGAGAATGCGGGAACAGAGGTTATCTATTTGTTATCTGTTGATAGGTGAAGCCTTTAGCAATCGAACGTTGGATGGGACTAGTTCGAGTTTGAATGTTGTCTTACGAATGCGATTTGCACCATGGTGGTGACACCTGTCTTCGGAGTGCCCCATGTCTATGATTTCACTCCCAATTTATTTTCCACTACCACCACCCATCGTTCAGTATTAGTCTGCATTCATGGCTGGCTACTCAGTAGAGCCTATTGGCAACCTCTGATGCAGCAGCTTGCTCCAGATATTGAGTGTCTTGCCTACGACTTGAGAGGCTTTGGGGATTCAACCCAAGATCTATCTTGCCGCTCTATTACTGTAGATGCCCCCACCTACGGGCTTACAGCCTACGCCTATGATTTAAATGCATTATTAGAGGCCCTCGAACTAGAGGATGTATGGCTAATGGGCCATTCTTTGGGGGGCAGTATTGCTCTATGGGCAGCTCATTTGTTTCCAGAACGTGTGCGAGGAGTTATCTGTGTAAATGCAGGGGGTGGCATATATATCCACAATGCCTTTGAAAGATTTCGCAGCACTGGGCAACAAATGTTAGGGTGGCGACCTCAATGGCTACAGCATCTGCCATTATTACCATGGGTATTTGCCAACATCATGGTGCAACAAACCTTGAGTTATCGTTGGGGCCAACAACGGCTGATTGATTTTCTAAGGGCAGATCCAGAGGCGGCAGCTCAGTCACTCCTAGCATCAACAACTGAAGATGAAGTCCATCAACTGCCCCAGATAGTCTCCCAGCTATCTCAACCGGTATATTTCATCACCGGTGAACAAGATATGGTTATGGAGCCTCGCTACGTACAGCATTTGGCTAGTTTTCATAAATTTTTTCGTCAGGGCAAAGAAGCAGTTGTTGCGTTCAAACAATGCGGCCACTTTGCCATGCTAGAACAGCCACTAGCGCTAGAAGCACAGATCCGCCAATGGCTGCTCCTTACCAGTTAACGCTGGTATAACTCAGCAACGTGTTCTAGAGGGAGCCGAGAATAAACTCCCAGATCTAATTTAGAACAATGTCCCTGATCAAAATGATCGCTAGCAGCACAGGCAATCATGGCTGCATTATCCGTGCAAAATTTTAGCGAGGGAATGTAAATGTTAATACCTTGCGCTGCTGCTGTCTCAGCAATTACATGACGCAAGCCACTGTTGGCAGCCACACCTCCTCCCATCACAATCGCAGGCAGGTTTTGGTCTTGGGCACAGCGCATCGCTCGTTTCACTAATGCCCGCACCACAGCGTACTGGAAGCTGGCAGCGATATCAGCTACAGGGAGTGGATCCACCCCCTCTGATTTAAGGCGCTCTACCAGCCTCAAAACAGCGGTTTTAAGACCACTAAAGCTTGCATCATAAGGATGATAGCCACCTTCTGGCAAGGAAATGTTGCCCTCTGGCAGTCGAAATGCTTTCGGGTCACCCTGCTGGGCTAATTGATCAATGATAGGGCCGCCGGGATATCCCAGAGCCAGCAAGCGAGCGACTTTATCGAAGGCTTCACCGGCAGCGTCATCTCGGGTTTTACCGAGCAATTTGTATTGACCGCAGCCATCAACTCGAATCAAGCTGGTGTGCCCACCGGAGACTAATAGACACAGGAAAGGCGGCCGCAGATCAGTGTGTTCTAAATAGGCTGCATAGATGTGTCCCTCCAGATGGTGCACACCTAAAAACGGTTTGTGATGTACCATTGCCAGGGTTTTACCAACACTCATACCAACCAAGAGAGCACCCACCAGGCCCGGTGCACAGGTGGTGGCAACAGCGTCGATATCAGCCCAACCCAATTGAGATTTAAGCAACGCTTCATTCACTGTGTCGCCAATGGTCAGCAAATGTTCGCGGGATGCTAACTCTGGCACAACACCACCATAGCGACTATGCAGGTCAATTTGGGATGCCACAACACTACTGAGCACTTGATGATGCTTCACCACCGATGCGGCTGTTTCATCACAGCTGGTTTCAATTGCTAAAATCGTGGCCATGCGTCAATTGTGTCGTCATGTAAAGTCTTGTGAGTAATTTCCCTGCCAGGGTTTGGCAGAAAGGTATGATCCCTGAGAGTCAAGTAGATCCTTAATTTAGTTCACGTTGGTTGAGTTTTAAAAGCGACTTCAATACTGCGTCGGCTAACTGATAAAGCATACACACTAGGGAACTAGTTAAAGCAGCATTACAGTTAGTTATCTAAGTTAAGAGATTCACTGAATTAATTTTTTGTCTTTTGTAAAACACAAAGGAAACATTTTATGCGACGGTTGTTTGCTCTGGCTCTAGTACTTTGCCTCTGGTTTGGCTTCGCGGCACCCGCCTCTGCCAGCTTGGCTGGAGACAACGTGGCTGGTTTGACCCCCTGTGGCGAATCTGCTGCGTTCCAACAACGTGCCTCTGCGGCCAAAACAGAAGGTGCTAAAGCACGTTTTGATTTTTATGCTAACTCCAGCCTACTTTGCGGCGAAGATGGCCTCCCCCACTTGGTGGTAGATGGAGATTTTGCTCATCTTGGTGAGTTTGTCATTCCCGGCATTTTATTCCTTTACATCGCTGGCTGGATTGGTTGGGCTGGGCGTTCTTACTTGATCGCGTCTCGCACTGCCAAGAAGCCCGAGGAGAAAGAAATCATCATCGATACTGGCTTGGCTATCAAGTCTTCTTTGGCGGGTGCGGCTTGGCCCCTAGCTGCATTCAAGGATATGGCATCCGGTGCCATGTTTGCGAAGGATGATGAAATCACAATTTCACCTCGCTAATTAATACATCAGAGGCACGGCTTGGGCTTGATGAGTCGAATCAATATAACTGGGTCGTGCTGACTTATTGTTTTTAGATGTTTTTATTCAGGACACTTTCCCATGCCCGAAGGCTTAGTAAAATACCTGTCTACAGCCCCTGTATTAGCTACAATTTGGATGCTGATCACAGCTGGTATCTTGATTGAATTTAATCGTTTTTTCCCCGATCTACTACTTCATCCTTAGGGATAGCTGACTATTTGTCACTGCACTGGTTATAGATTGGAAAAAATCCCACCTCAGTTTTCAAAGCTGAGGTGGGATTTTTTAAGATAACGGGCTTATATCTCCCTTAAATTCCTGGTTTTTCATTTAATGACCAGTAATATTCCACTGGCAACCTTGAAGCTCGGCAACTTTCTTCCAGTTGCTTTTGCTGAGACATTGCCTTACGCAGGGTAATAATCAGTTCCTGGAGTTGTTCCTTCTGTGGGGAGTGCTGATAGATAGCCGCAGTAGTTTCACGTTCCAAGAGCCTTAGTAATAGCTCGTAATGGATATGGGATGGCAGGGGAATAGGACGATCCATAGTCGGAAAATCAGAGTAGGGAACCTGAAACGGGTAGACAATAGACAACTTCCAGGGACTAGGTCATGAGCTGCCCAATAGCAGCACCGGGATCGGGCTGCCGCATCAGCGACTCACCCACTAAAATGGCATGGGCTCCAGCTTGCGCTACCCGCATAACGTCATCCGGTCGATGGATACCAGACTCACTTACAAACAACATGTCATCAGCTCTGACATGGGTTGATGCATGGGCCAACAAATCCTGCGTAGTGTCTAAGCTAACCGAAAAGTCCTCGAGGTTACGGTTATTCACACCAAGCACGTTAACCTGGTCTACATTGAGCACCCGGTCTAGTTCTTCAGCGGTATGGACCTCCACCAGGGCAGTCATTCCTAAGGCTTTAGCGATTCGCGTAAAGTAACTCAAATCCTTGTCTGACAAAATGGCCGCAATCAGCAAAATAGCATCAGCTCCATAGATTCGGGCCAGATAAATCTGATAGGGATAAATGATGAATTCCTTACATAGAATCGGCAGGCTTATGGCGTGACGCACTTGAGCAAGATAGTCAAAACTACCCTGGAAAAATTTTTGATCGGTAAGCACCGATAGACAGGTAGCTCCACCTTTTTCGTAGGCGGTTGCGATCGCAACCGGATCAAAATCTTCCCGGATCACCCCCTTACTGGGGGAGGCTTTCTTTACCTCAGCAATCACAGAGGGTGATGTCTTACCGCTACGTAAAGCCGCAGCAAAATCTAATGGAGGAGGTGCCGTCAAGACCTGCCGTTGTAACTCTGCCAGCGATGTTTTTCCCCGCAGACGCTCCACTTCGACTTCCTTGTGCCAAACAATTTCCTCAAGGATATGGCGGGGTTCACTATCAGGAACCTTCACCTGATAGCGCAGAGTATCAACAGCTACCGCAGGATTGGGAGGACGCCGTCTAATCTTCATGCCGTCACCTCAGCACGCTTAAAGGCCTCATCTAACACCTCAGATAGCGTTGGGTGTGTATGGACGATAAAGGACAGATCTTTAACGGTTAACCCCTGAGCAATAGCATTAGCAGCCTCTTGAATCAGGTCCGCTGCATGGATACCGATAATGTGAGTTCCCAGAATTTCCCCCGTGTCCTTACGGTAGATTACCTTAGCCAGGCCATCAGATTCATTTTCTGCCAGCGCTTTGGAGTTGGCTTTGAAGTAGCTGCGTACGGCACCAATCTTAAAACCTTCTGCCGCAGCTAGCTCTTTAGCCGCAGGCTCAGTAAGACCGACAAAGCTCACCTCTGGATGGGTAAATGCGGCGGCCGGAATACTGCGATAGTCAACGGTACGATTATTTTCCAAAATATTTTCAACAGCCACCACACCCTGGGCTGAGGCAGCATGGGCCAACATCATCTTGCCAGTAGCATCACCAATAGCCCAAAGATGGGGTATGGGCTCACCATCCCGCAGAACTTCCATACGGTCATTTACTGGGATAAAGCCACGACGGTCAGTTTCAATAGCCAGACTTTCTAAGCCCATATCCTTCGTGGCAGGGATGCGCCCAGTTGCCACCAGACAAGCATCAACCTCTAGCACATCGACCGTTTCCTTCGTTTTTAAATCAGCCAGCTCAATGGTCACTGGAGAGCCAGGTGTAACGGTCTTAGCAATCACACCCACATGGGTATCAATATCACGAGGGTCGATGAGAACGCGCTTAGCGATTTTGGCGATGTCCGGATCAAAGGTGGGCATCAGCTGGGGCAAAGCCTCAATCATACTGACTTCACACCCCAAAGCCGTATACACATCAGAAAATTCTAGACCAATATAGCCACTCCCAATAATGGCCACCCACTGAGGTAGCCAGTCCAGCTTAATTGCTTCGTCGCTGGTAAATACGGTTTTACCATCAGTCTCAATACCAGGGGGCACAAAGGGAACAGACCCTGGCGACAGCATAATGTCCTTAGCGGTGTAGGTCTTTTCACCATCAGCCGTGGTCACAGTCACTTTCTGAGTGCCGGCCAGCTTACCCCAACCGCGAATCGTATCTACACCCAGTCGAGTCAGACTATTGGTTAAGTCACCCTGGATCTTGCTAACCAAGTTACTGGCATGATCAGCAATGGCAGAGCGCTCAAACTGCACGTCTCCCACTTGAATGCCGAAGGACTGTAGATGATGCTTGTCGCGCAATTCGCGGACGCGACCAGATGCAGCCAACAATGCTTTCGAAGGTATACATCCTCGATTAACGCAGGTGCCTCCCATATCAGCCGCTTCAATAATGGCGGTCTTTAACCCGCTTTTCACAGCGTGCAATGCCGCCCCATGACCACCGACACCGGCACCTACGATGATTAGGTCATAATCAAAGGATGAACTCACAACGATCTCCTGTTTCAGCACATTTGCGACCCCTTAGTTATTGAATTGATGCCGTTTGCCTAAGGTAGAAAACGACATGGGCAACATAGGGGCAGAATCCATTCTCAACTAGATTGTGGATATTAGACAACTTGATATTGAGCAATTATTTTCAAATTTGTTAGATTCGATATCTGTCTGACTAAATACCTGTAGATCCATTTTTATCCCCAAGGCCAGTTCCTAACGAACAGAGCTCTTTACAAAAACGTAGTTAACTTTCTACTTTTGCCTAGACTTGGAACATCTTGGCTAGGGTTAGATTCACAAATCTCATTACTAAAGACCCCACACCAATTGCGATCGCTAAAATCATAGACATTGCTCAGTCAATGTTAAGCAATTCAGCAATGGTTGAAAGGGCCTACTAACGAGGCAAGATCAATGGATAAACGTCAGCTAAGGCAGTCTGCTGTTGCCGATTTTCTGCAATCTTTGGAGCACCTGGATGAGCTATTAGGCGATACAACGGATACGCTCGTTTTAGATGATGGGCCTCAAGAACCGGAATCAGGTCAAGATGAATCGCGATCTTCCCAGCCACATCAGCCTCGCAACATTCAAAAAAACCACGCTCGTCAAGATCCGCCTAACTCTCATCAACCATGACGCTGACGTTTGGCTTCGTAAAGCATTAGAGCTGTTGCGATCGCAACATTCAACGATTCCACACCAGCCGCCAATGGGATTTTGACCTGATGTGTGGCTAAATCCATAGCTTGCTCCGACAGCCCAGCGCCTTCGTTTCCCATCAAAAAAACAGTCGGTTGCCGCAGATCTAAATCCCAGTAGTCCAGGGAAGCTGTAGGGGTGGTGGCCACCAGCTGTACATCTAAGCTTTTTAAGTCATTCAATGTAGCAATGGTCTGCATTGGTAAACGAAACCATTGCCCTGCCGTAGCCCGTAGCACCTTGGGATGATCTACGTCTACGCTATCGGTTGTGAGCCAGATGCGATCGCATCCTGCTGCCGCTGCTGTACGGATCACCGTACCCAAGTTACCTGGATCCTGTAACCGTTGCAGCGCCACACCCAGGGAAACCCTTTCTACAAGCCTGGTGGACTGCGCAATGCGCCGCGCAATCGCCACCACTCCATCCGGGCTGACAGTGGTACACATACTGACTAGCACATCAGGACTGACCAAGCGAATATCAGTCCCCAGCCGCCTTAAGCAGTCCAATAAATCACCATGGGTATGTCCCCAGTTTTCTGTGAACGCGACCTGAAGCAATGGATATTCAACAGCACACGCTTCCTGTAAGAGATGAGTTCCTTCTAGCAGAAACACATTTTGTCGTCGCCGCTCCTTAGCCTGATGCAGCTTTCGAAACTGCTTGGCCAGGGGATTTTTAGTGCTGATAATTGTTGTCAGGTTCTCTAGCATTTAAGTGCTTTATCACTCAGACCTTGCCGTTGGGCGCAGTCTGCTTTACTCACCACATTGACAGAGTCAATAAACAGTAAAGGATACAAGTGTATCGATTGCTACTGCCCAATACTCAACCAGCTCACTATCAATTTCCTGAGCAATCAATCAATAATTGATAAAAAAGTCTGAATAAATAAGGAAAACTAAAGCACTTTATTGCCGCCATCTAACAACAACAAAACGATTCAGAATAGTTTGAGTCAAACATCAGGACAAAAACCAGACATAAAAGTACTGAATTAAAAATGCGGAACCCGGGACTTGAACCCGGAAGTCCTTGCGAACACTAGAACCTGAATCTAGCGCGTCTACCAATTCCGCCAGTTCCGCTTAGGGCTATAAAAGTAACCGTAGTTTACTATCGTCTAGCAATCAG
Source organism: Adonisia turfae CCMR0081 (assembly GCF_011009555.1). GTDB lineage: Bacteria > Cyanobacteriota > Cyanobacteriia > Phormidesmidales > Phormidesmidaceae > Leptothoe > Leptothoe turfae. Next base: position 2,040,142 of record NZ_QXHD01000004.1, read on the forward strand.
ACTGATTCGTCAATCCCCAGTTTTGGCCTTTTAAGGACGATTTTTCGCTTTTCAAAAGAATTAAAACACCTATTCAACGACAAAAGGATATTAATATGGCTTAACAAATAAGTACTTTCAGGTAGAATCGTCACCATTGTTAACAAAAGTGGCTAGATTGCCATTTTTATGTTCTTGTGTGGCTGAGTCTCTTTATTGAATTTGGAGGACATTATCATCAATACCTCACTTCAGGCTGATCAACGCTCCTCCAGCGAGTCCTCACCTGTTATTGAAATTTGGGGCAAACAGCCCCTCAGTGGCCATATATCCGTCAGTGGAGCCAAAAACTCGGCATTGGTCGTTATGGCAGGTTCAATTCTGTGTTCGCAGGATTGTCGGATTCGCAACATCCCTGATTTAGTAGACATCGGTCGCATGGCGGATGTGCTCACTGCCTTGGGTGTGAAGGTGTCTCGCCATGGAGACATGCTGGATGTAGATGCCAGTTCTATCAGTCATTCCCGTGCACCTTACGAAATCGTTAGCAAACTTAGAGCCAGCTTCTTCGTCATTGGCCCTTTACTAGCCCGTCTAGGCGTTGCCCGGGTGCCGCTGCCAGGAGGCTGCGCCATTGGTGCTCGTCCTGTGGCTCTTCACATCCGAGGACTACAGGCACTGGGTGCAGAAGTACACATGGACCATGGTATTGTTCATGCCTACGTACCTGGCACCCGCAATCGCTTAAAAGGCGGAAAAATTTATTTAGATTACCCCAGCGTTGGTGCAACAGAGACCCTGATGATGGCAGCTACCCTAGCTGAAGGGGAAACCATCATTGAGAATGCCGCTCAGGAGCCAGAGGTACTGGATCTAGCCAACTTCTGTCGAGCCATGGGTGCACGCATTCGTGGAGCAGGCACAAACACCATCACCATCGCTGGTGTTCCTCACCTTCATTCCACCGACTACGGCATTATTCCAGACCGAATTGAAGCGGGTACGTTCATGCTTGCCGGGGCTATCACTAAATCCCCCATCAGCCTGTCGCCCATTCTTCCAGAACACCTAACACCTGTGATTGCCAAACTGGCAGAAGCTGGCACCAGGGTTGAAATGGAAGGCCACAATCGCGCCAGGATCATTCCCGGTGAACGGCTTTTACCCATCGAAATTGAGACTCGCCCCCACCCAGGGTTTCCCACCGATATGCAGGCCCAGTTTATGGCGCTGACCACCCTTGCAGACGGCGATAGCGTCATCACAGAAACCGTTTTTGAAAACCGGTTACAGCATGTTGCTGAGTTCAACCGCATGGGTGCAAATATTCGCCTGACTGGGAATTCTGCTGTAATTCGCGGCGTTCCATACTTGTCAGGGGCTCCGGTGACGGGCACTGATTTGCGAGCCGCCGCCGCCCTACTAGTGGCAGGCTTGGCTGCTGAAGGCAAAACCACACTGCATGGGTTACAACACCTGGATCGCGGCTATGAAAACATTGAGGCTAAGCTAGCCGCAGTCGGGGCTAAATTACGTCGAATCCCAGACCCTGCGCTAGCGTCTACGGATATGGCGAATCCGGCAGTTATCGTTTAGGTGCAGACCGCTACACTGTAGCTTAGTAAAGCTCAGCGATAGGGGAGATGGATGGCGTGGGTGAGAAATGCATTTTAACTGGATTACGAGCTAACCATTTTCGCCATCCCCTCGATCTACGGGCGACAGAATCTCTTAAGCAACTACCAGGCTTAGACCTGGCCATTCGCGCTCTGCTACGTCCCACAGCAGAGCAATTTTTTTACCTAGAAAATATTGCGACCAGTGTTTTGGTGGGCCCCCAACAGCTGCCAGACATCCATCAGCTATTGGTTGAAGCTTGTCAAATTTTAGACATAGAAGCGCCTCAACTTTATGTGAAGCAGCATCCCGTTCCCAATGCTTATACCTTTGCCATGCGAGGTAAGCAGCCGTTTATTGTGGTGCACACCTCATTGATCGAGCTGCTGAATGCCAAGGAACTGCAGGCAGTCATCGGCCATGAACTAGGGCATCTCAAATGTGACCATGGCATATATTTGACCCTGGCTAATTTGCTGACATTGGCCGCCAGCCAGCTACCGTTGGGCCCAGTATTGGCTCAAAATCTACAAAATCAGATTCTGGAATGGGTGCGGTGTGCTGAATTTACGTGCGATCGCGCCGCCCTTTTAGTCAGTCAGGAATCCAGAGTTGTAGCCTCGGTGTTGATGAAATTAACGGGAGGCTCCCCCACCCTCTCCCCTCAACTCAACTTAGACGCATTTCTCGCTCAAGCAAACGCGTACGAAGATTTAAACTATGACCAACTGGCAATTTTTCTCAAACAATTACGCACCCAGGAGCTGACCCACCCCGTCCCAGTGCTACGTGCTAAGGAAATCATGCAATGGCATAACACCCTCAATTATCAAAGGCTACTACAAACACGCCGTCTGCAACTAAATGAAGATGCCAGAGGCGGCTGGCGAAACTGGTAAATGGGAAAAAGGGGGTTACAGAGGTGGCTGAACTCTGTATAATGTTAAAGCTATTCGGGCGGATGGCGAAATTGGTAGACGCACCACACTCAAAATGTGGCGGCCTTTGGTCATGCGAGTTCGAGTCTCGCTCTGCCCATTGAATATTGGTCAACATTCTTATCATTTTTTTGGTGTGGAGATGTTCTATGAACATCTCCACACTTTGCATTCTGACGAGAATTTATACTCATCTTTGGGAAATCTAGACCAACGGAAAACAATGCAATGCCTGGATAGGCACTGAGGGAAGGTTGGCTAGTACATTCCAGTTGGGTCACTCCCCACACAACGCCACGTTTTATCACGTTCATCTCCTAACCCATCAAGAAGAATGTCTATTTGGTGATGTTTTGGGAGAACATACACAGCTCAATCCTTCGGGGCAAATTGCTGCAGACGAATGGCAACAGATAGCCGCCGCCCATCAGCGTGATATTGAGCTAGACCATTGGACAGTACTCCCCAATGGTGTACGAGCATTAATCGCCGTAATCCAAAGCGACGCAAAATCTGTATGCAGCTACAGTTTGCAGCAAAGCCAGCCAAAACCCCGTGCTCTCTCATCCTTTGTCGCTGGGTTCAAAGCTGCAGCTGCTAAGCGCATCAATCTTGTCAGAGGCGTACCAGGAGCTCCTGTATGGCAGCGGGGTTACCAGGAGCAACGGATTGATGACCCTACAACCCTCGAACGGATCCGGCAACTACTAACCAGCCAGGCCCAAGCGGCAGGACTTGTTATCGACAACCGACAGCCGCATAACGCTAATCAATTAAGCCATCCGGTGGAGTAATCTCAACACGCCCTTGCGTTAAATCAACCACCGGCACTATTGCTTCTACAAACGGAATCAGAACTGTTCGCGCTTTTATTTGTCCGTTATCTTTGGTAGCCTCCTCTGGCTGATCTGACGCTAAAGCGACCTCCAGCAAATCGTTACCGGCTCGATACACATCAATTACCGACCCAATTTGCTCTCCAGTCTCCTGCAAGATCACGGCTAGTCCCATCAGATCGCCCACATGGAATTCCCCCGGTTCAAGGGGCAAACGATCGTCAGCGGGTATCAACAGCTGTGCATCACGCAGTATCTCTGCTTGATTGCGATAATTGATACCAGCCAGTTTGAGAATATACAGGCCTTTACCCTCTTGAAACCGCCCCTTCACCAGCTTGATGGGTTCTGGGTTAGCGGCTCCTGGCTTGAGCAACCAACGCTCACCCGGCTGTTCAAAGCGTTCTGGAAAATCGCTGTCGGGATAGACCCGAACTTCGCCATTCAAGCCATGGGCACCAACAATACGGCCAATGGTGAGCCAGTCGATTGGGGATTGAGAGTTGTTAGGCATGGGTTGTCGACTGCCCGTAAATGTCCTCAGTTAGCTGGGCCAAACGACGAATTGCGATCGCAATTCGCTCTGCGGTATCCGTCAGGCTAATCCTAAAGCACTGGTGTTTATGGGTCCAATCGTCACGCAGACCAGGGAAAAATGGACTACCGGGGACAATAATCACCCCGTAACGTTTCAAGGCTTGATAAAACGCCTGATCATCTATGGGGAGATCCTGAAGCCACAGCCAGGCAAATATGGAACCTTCTGCCTGGTGTAGGTACCAGGGAACATCTGGCATCGTCTCGTCTAAAGTAGCTTCAATGACTGAAAATTTCTGCTGATAGTGGGGACGAATCACAGTCTTAGCAATGTCGGCTAAAGCCCCTGAGGCAATGGCATGGGCAGCAATCGCCTGACCATAGCGAGAGGAATGAATACAGAGATTGGTCTGAAAAGATTCCAGCACTCGAATGGTCGCTGCATCACCCATGGCAATGCCTACACGCTCACCGGGTAATCCGGCTTTTGAAAGGCTGATGCAGTGAACTACGTTAGGCGTCAATATCGGCGTCATCTCAGTAAAATTGAGGGCCGGGAACGGGGGAGCATAGGCTGAGTCAATAAAGACGGGGACATTGGCCGCCAGACGGGCAATGCGTTGCACCTCTTCGTCGGTGAGAACATTGCCTGTGGGATTACAAGGTCGAGAAAACAGCACAAACCCGGTCTGTTCAGTCACCGTCAGCTGGCTGAAGTCGGGGCGATATTTGAACCGATGGGCGGCAGCATCCACCTCCAGGGTGGGTCGATACGCTCGCACAGCCTCGGGATAAAGCGAAACACCACCATACCCGGTATAGTCAGGGCTTAAGGGTAAAAGAATTTCCTTGAGTTTGCCCTCAGAGGTGTAGCCACCCAAGGCATTGGCAGCCAGAAAGTACAGCGACTGACTGCCGGGGGTAATCAGGATATTCTCGGCGGTGAGGCTCAGGTTATAGCGTTGATTAAAATCAGTTGCGATCGCATCAATCAATGGTTCATAGCCTCGGCTAGACCCATAGCGACACACCACCTCGCCGTAGTCTGAACTGGCCAATAAATCAGTGGTGCAGTCGCGCCACAGCTGCTCAACCTCAGGCAAAATTACCGGATTGCCTGCACTTAGGTTAATAAAGTCTGCAGACTGTCCCGACTGAAGGGTTTCGATGATATCTTTCATGATTGCCCGCACCCCTGTGAGGTGGGACATTTGTTGACCAAACTGGGTAAGTGCTGGAGCCATGAACTATTGCCTTATGAGGCTAAATTAATCGCTACAATCGTTGCCCCGTCATAGACAGGGCAAACAATTAAAAGACAGATTTACGACTGGTTTACTATACCGCAGCAAGTCTCAGCTATTTTTCTGCCCACATTAGGTACTGATCCGTGCCTCTGTTATTTACCTCTCCTTCACCCATGAATCTTCGTCGCTCCCTCAGTGCAAAGCTTCCTCCTCCACTCAAACCCTTAACCCAGTTCATTTATAACTATTGGTGGAGCTGGACCTCTGAGCGTGGGTCCCTATTTCGGGTGCTGGCCCCTGACCTTTGGCAAGACTGTCAGCACAATCCTGTAGCGCTTATGCAGGCAATTACTCCAGAACGTCTGTGGCAGCTTGCAGAAGATCCAAACTACCTCAAACGATTACAAACCCTAGCCGCTGAGTTTCAAACCTATCTCCATAGAGACCATACCTGGGCTCAAGAAGTAGCCCCTAGTATTACCTCTGATAACCCAGTTGCCTATTTCTGCATCGAGTACGGTATTCATGAATCTCTACCGCTGTACTGTGGCGGTTTGGGCGTGTTAGCTGGCGATCACCTCAAATCAGCCTCGGATTTAGGGCTACCAATGGTGGGTGTGGGCCTGTTATACCACCAGGGCTATTTCTCCCAGCGCCTTAATCGCAGTGGCTGGCAAGAAAGTCATTACTCCTGTAATGACTTTGAAAATCTGCCGCTGATTCCGGTATGCAATGAGCATGGGCAACGGCTCAAAATTCGGGTCATCATTGGCCAGCGCATGGTTAAAGCTCAAGTATGGCAGGTGCAAGTTGGTCGTAGTCTGCTGTACTTGTTGGATACAGACATTATTGAAAACGATAGTGAAGACCGACACATCACGGCCCAACTCTACAGTGGTGACCCGGATAAGCAATTGGCCCAGGAAATGCTTTTGGGTATCGGCGGTGTACGTATGCTGCAGGCGTTGGGCATTGAGCCTGCCATTTATCACCTGAATGATGTGCATGCAGCCTTCGCTTTACTGGAATTGGCCAGGTTTGAACTCGAACAAATGGGCGGCACCCTAGATGATGTCAAATCCTATGTGTGCGATCGCACCCTCTTTACAACACATACACCAGTGCCCACAGGCCAGGCATTTTCCGTGGGGATGATGGAGAACTATTTTGCCGATTATTGGCCCAGATTGGGACTAGAGCGTGAAGAATTCTTGGCCTTAGGACATCAAGCCTCAAGTCCTGACGTGTTTAGCATGACGGCTTTAGCACTACAGCTGACCCGGACGGCTAATGCGGTGAGCAAGCGCCACGGTGAGGTATCTCGACAGCTCTGGCAAAACCTCTACGCCGAGCGCTCAGACAAAAAAGCCCCCATTGGTCATGTCACTAACGGCATCCATGCCCGCAGCTGGATTGCCCCACTTTTAGAAGACCTGTATCAAGACTATTTAGGCAAACACTGGGCCGAGCGCATCAGCGATCCAGAAACTTGGAGCAAAATTGAACATATTCCCGACGAACGTCTGTGGCAGCGGCACCAAATTCTTAAAGCACGGCTAATTGCCTACACGCGAGACCGGGTGCTTAAGGCCAGGCGAGATCGCAAAGAATGCTCCGATGACATCAATGCAGTAGAGCGTCTGCTGGACCCTAAAATCCTCACCCTCGGCTTTGCCCGACGATTTAGCGACTATAAACGCAGTGACCTGATTTTTCGCGACCTCAGTCGGCTCACCCGAATTTTCTCTAATCAGAAGCGACCGGTACAGCTAATCATCGCCGGTAAAGCTCGGCCCAACGATACCGCTGGCAAGCGCATCATCCAGCGAGTCATGGAATGGAGTCGTCACCCAGACCTGCGAGACCGCATTGCCTTTATCGAAGACTATGACATGTATACGGCCAAGCTTATGGTCCAGGGCATTGATCTTTGGCTAAATACGCCCCGTCGCCCCCTGGAGGCCTCTGGCACCAGCGGTCAGAAAGTAGCCCTCAATGGCGGCATTAATTTCAGTGTGTTGGATGGTTGGTGGTGTGAAGGCTACAAGCTCCACCTCAACGGCTGGACAATTGGTGAAGATGCGGAAACAAGAGATCAGGACGTTCAAGATACGATAGATGCAGAATCGTTTTATTCCCAGCTCGAACGGGAAATTGTGCGCCTTTATTATGATTGCGATCGCAACCACGTTCCTCGCGCCTGGGTAAAACGAATGAAAGCCTCGATCCGTACCATTGCACCTATTTTCAATAGCGATCGCATGGTGTCTGACTACGTCAACCAGCTCTATATTTCATGAGTCCCCCCTGGCAACTCGACTTTTACCGACGCCCCTTAAAAAACACAGACAATCAGCCCCTATGGGAGTTACTTGTGTGTACTCCAAACATGGATTTCAGCTATGGGGAAACCTGCCCGCAGCCTGAAGCCGATGCCATGTGGCTACGTCATCAGATTAAGCAGGCCATCCACCGAGCAGGCTATCGCCCCAAGGTGCTACAGGTCTTTCGGCCCCAGACCCAAACCCTAACGGAAGTAGCCTGTCGAGAATTGGATATCCCGGTAGGGACCCAACGGAGGCTACCTACCTTAAAACAATGGCTGCGGCAACGTAACGCCTGGTATTCAAATCTCAAAACCTACACGGGAGAAGCCTATTCGCCATTTGCCATTGAGCGATCGACACCAATTCCTCTGCCAGATAATCTGTGGGGTGAAACGTGGCGGTTTGCGGGTCTATCCAACGCCGATCTGCTGCGGTTTCAATACGAAGCGATACCGGTGCGTTCCATCCCCAAAGAGCTACTACCTTTGGAAATTGGCCTATCTAGCACGGTCCTCATTCCGGGTGTAGTGATTGATGGTGGTCAGCGCTCCATGGCGTTGACTCAGTGGTTAGATTCGACGCAACCTGCATTTTTGCAGTATATAGCGGGTCAGCCGGATGGACTGATCTTGGAAGCGGGACTTTGCGATCGCTTCGTCCTCACCACCTTTGAAGACAGCGATGTACGCGGTGCAGCCAATGCCTTTGAACAACGCAAAGTAACGTCCAAAGGCTTACATTTTCTGCTAATCCGCCCCGATGATTCAGGCATGACCTATAGCGGTTTGTGGTTATTACAAGAATCGCCGGATACACAGGTCGGTTAATCCCCTAGCCATACCATGGTGCCTCTCAGAGGATCTTGGGTGTAGAGACGTTCCATAGTTAGTCTCTACACCCAAGACTAACTATCCCTACACATGGAAAAATATTTTTTGGATCAACCAAAATATCCCCTGGGGTAAGGGCATCCAAAGAGGCATCAGTATTAGCAACCCTAAATAAGTACGAGCGATAAAACTACTTTTTGCCTGGATTAACCCCATGACCATTAGTAGGGCACCAAACCCGATCACTGGAATCACAGCATAAGTCGTAATCACAAACACTATGAGTGTCCAATCTCGCTTTTGATACAGCCAACGGGGCACCTTTAGCAAAAAGCTAGCAGCGACTAGCCCCTCAATCAAAATCGTCCAATAGGACAGCACTAAACTCGCAGCAGCCATACGAGGTGTTGTGGCTAGCTCTTGCGGATTTAACACAGCCGCTGACGCCTGCATGGTTTCAAAAATATGACGATTCTCGGCAAGGGTGGTCAGGTTCAACCCACCAAAGAGAACAGCCCCCATTGCTAAACGGCTATCCAGCAAAAATGTCAGATGCAAAAAAGAACCGTCTAAATATTCGCCACCGATAAATTTCCAAAGGGTGGCAAACAAGAAACATAACCCTATCAGCCAGCGAGAATTCCAGCGCAGTACCTGCTTAGGCTTTTGGCTCCAAACTGCAATGGTGCACACCAACACCCAGTAAGTGTAGAGATATTCGTGGTTGACTAAAGTAGACCAGTGCCAAAGGTTATTAAATACAAGGCATGCGCTCATGCCTAGCCATACCCAGGGCCGACGCACCAAGCTTGGATTGAGCAACATAGCTGCCGCTAAAAGCTTTTCTGGCAACATGGTCCACAGCCAGTGATCAATGCCATGCAGCAGCAGCAGCAGCGTTGTCAGCCGCAGTACGAGCAAATAAGTTGGCGGTTCTAGCAGATTATCTAGCCATTGATTCCATTGTTTGACCCAGGTCATAGCTCAACCTCAACCGGATCAGCAATCGGCTCATAGACAATGGTCTTACCGTCATACACCAAGCGCCACGCCTGTAGCTGAATTTTAGTATCGCAACCCTGCTCACGATTTTCCCCATAAAGTTCAGCAATAGGATTCTGAGAATCTATTGAAAGCAGACGCTGGCCCACGCGGCTTAACTGTTGGAGTGTTGGAAAGGTGCTGACATGAATATAGGTTTCAGCCTTCAAAAATTTAGGCGATGCAGCCACCAGCTCAGGCAACATGATTTCTTGCTGCTGCTGGCAATCAATTAGACGGGTTTTAATGACACGACGCTCGTCACGGTCAATGGAGGCAAACATACCAAACCCCCCCCCATGCCACGGACTCAGACCAAGCGTTTGCACCAGTATGATTTGCC
>NZ_QXHD01000004.1:2049846-2078978 GCF_011009555.1 Adonisia turfae CCMR0081
GTATTTTGGCAGCAGAACTTTTGTCACTGCTGGTGACTGCAAGTAATAAGTGCTCTGGACTTACGTAGCTTTGATCTAACTGCTGAGCTTCCTTGAGAGATTGCTCTAAAAGCTGTTTAGCGCTAGGGGTGAAGGGAATTTCGGCAGATGGTTGCTTACTATCACTTTTTAGCGTAGCCTCAACTGCTTCCTGTAAAACCTGTAAAGTTATACCAGCTTCCTGAACAATGGGAGAAACCAGACTATCGCCTTGGGCAATGACCCCAACCAGTATAAGTTCGGTTCCAACATAGTGTTGGCGTAACCGGCTTGCCTGCTGCTGGGCAATCATAATGGCCGAGATTGCCTTGTCGTTGAAAAGCTCAAACATAATACAAAATTCTCGATAGTTTGTCTGCGAGATAACGTGGATAGCCTAGGAACGGATGACTACCTACGGGGGATATGGAGAGTGAAGCGTGATGATGTTGCTAATTCCAACTTACAGAGCTGATCGGAGAAAGAACTGAAGCGTAGATAAACGGTTGCTTAACGTTCTGGGAATACCATGGCTGCCTCGCCGATTAACTTATGCAAAGGACTACATTAAAAACACTAATGCAATCGACCCCAGCCTAGGGAGGGGGAAATCCGTACAGTCAAGCATTTTTCCTTGACAAATCAGATAGTTCGGCAAACCGCAAAATTTAAATACGGCTTTCCACCCCTGTAAGCAATTCTGATTTTTATTTACATTAATTAATACAAAAGGATTGATTAAGACTCAATTAGCCATTCCCAATCACTGATCCGTTGGGGCCATTCAAGTTTTCCATAGCCTGACAGGTGATTGCACACCTCAAGATCAAAGTCAATTTTACTTTTAAGCACGTTCGAAAAATGAGCACTGTTCAAAACGATAAGGATTTAGTTCGCATCTACTTAAAAGAGATTGGTCGTGTACCCTTACTAACGCCAGAACAGGAGGTTACCTTTGGCAATGCGGTGCGGACATTGATGACGATTGAAACTATAAAGGATGGCCTTGCAGAATCTCTTGGCCATGAGCCGACTTTAGAAGACTGGTCCAAGGCAGCTAATCTGACAATTGATGAACTCAAAATGGCTGTGGAGCAAGGTCAGCGAGCTAAACGTCAAATGGTGGAAGCTAACCTGAGATTGGTAGTTTCTGTGGCGAAAAAGTATCTCAAACGTAACGTCGAGATACTCGATCTCATTCAAGAAGGCACCATTGGTTTGCAACGAGGCGTAGAAAAATTTGATCCGTCCAAAGGATATCGGTTTTCTACCTATGCTTATTGGTGGATTCGGCAGGCAATGACGCGTGCGATCGCAGAGAAAAGTCGCACAATGCGTTTGCCTATTCATATCCACGAAAAGATCAACAAAATCAAAAAGACTCAGCGACAGTTGGCGCAACAGCTGGGCCGTTCTGCCACATTTCAAGAAATTGCTAATGCTTTAGATTTGCCGCTTGAAAAAGTTCGCGATTGCATCAGTTATAATCGGCAACCCCTCTCTCTCGATCTACGTTTAGGGGATAACCAAGATGTAGAACTCGGTGATCTTCTAGAAGACGATAGCCAATCACCAGAGGACTATGCAGCTCAAGAACTGATGCACTCAGACGTCGCTGACATGATGAGCACTTTAACTAAGCAGCAACAAGAAGTCCTTTCATTACATTTTGGCCTCAAGGGTGGTCAAAAAATGACATTTGCTCAAATTGGCTCACAACTCAACGTCAGTCGTGAGCGAGCTCGCCAGATTGAGCGAGAGGCCTTCAAATTTCTGCGCCGTAACTATAACTCCGCTCGCAAGCATCTAGCAACTGCTTAATCAACAGCCGACTACAGTAACGCATTAAGCTGCTGCACTCGGACATCTTGCCGCTGCTGTAGGATACGTCTGTAGGAATTAACGAGGGATTGAGCCAATTGACCTTCAACAATAGCCGCCTCGTCACGGGATGCAAAAGGAGACGCCAATAACGGCTGTACCGAGGGTTGCAAAAACGTGCTAGCCAACTCTGTAAACAGAGCTTCATCCCAAACTAAGCCTGATTCATAAGCCTCGGGAGCCACTGTCAGATGGGCCTTAGCCATACAACGAATCACACTACGTAACGGATAGAAAAGACATTGGGATGCCATGGCTTAAATCTTGAGGAAACCTAAAAACAACATTTAATTGTTGTGCAGTATACGTCTCTTTTTTTCTTTTTTCAAATTCCTTCTTAGTGTGCCCAACTCATATATCGACAGCACTAAGTAATAGTACGTACAATGCGCCCCATTAATTTTTGGCTGTCTAGGGCAATGCACTGAACCAGTCAAGACTGTAGCTTTAAACACAAGAAAAGCTGGTGAACAAAAATTCACCAGCCTAACGCCATGCATTAGATTAGAAAGGTCTACCTGTTTAAAACAAGCTATGTGAGACCTTAAGCAGGATAAACTTGTAGAAGCTTACCAGCCAGGTACCCGTAACCAATGATTGGCTGGCTGCAATTATGCTTAACAGGGCCAACCTGAGCTACTGCTGCTACACCGTAAAGACCGGCAGTTAGCTGAGCATCTTCAGGCGTACCTGTCCACTTCAGTTCATACTCATAGGTATCTTTCACCGTTGTGATGACAACTTCTACATCCTCTTCAGCCGCTGCACCACCAATACCTTCGAAGGCAAAGCGGACATGGACGTCAGTGCCTAGACACATTAGCAGTGAAGTCAGCGGGCTCTTGTTAAACGTAACTTTTAAGCTAACAGAAAGCTCTTCGCTATCAGCAACAATATAAGGAGAGTTAGCAGGAGCAGGTGTCAAACCAGCTTTTGTATCATCACTTGTTCCAGCGATAGTCAAATCGCTCATTGAGAAAAAAGAAGGACCAAGAATATTCTTGGAATAGGTCTCAGAACCGAAAAATTGTTTGGTTGGTTGAGCAGTCATAAGAATGTCCTAATGTTATTCGTTTAAGCCGAAAACCGATACAAAAAAGTGCTTTTTACGCTTTTTTTGATTAGCTTTACAGCGCATTTACATCATGCTTGATACTTTTTAGAAGACCATCACCCACGAGGGTAATGTTTTAGAAAAGAGATTAAAAATAGAAATAAGAAATCAAATTAAACAGATTTTTGCATCTCATGAATTATCAATTCTGAGAACTCTTCACCCTATCGATTACCAATCAAAAAACTGACAGAATACTCTCCCAATCTCACGGTACAGATTAAGTTCTAAAATCACCTACCATAATAGGCATGCAAAAACTAGCCCAATGTCAGCAACAACAATACACTACATTTCGTAGCATTCTTGAGCACGTATATATCACGCAGCCTTGATTAATGAGTGCCATCACTCCCATAGGTACTAAGAGCATAGTTGCCATAAAAAACGCCTCGACTACTAAAGTCGAGGCGTTTTTAAATCAACAATATGACTGCTGATAAAAGTGCCTAAGCTGTAGCTGGATAAACGCTTACTTTTTTACGACTCTTACCCTTGCGCTCAAAGGTAACTACGCCATCAATTAAAGCAAATAGGGTGTCATCACTACCACGTCCTACATTCTCACCAGGGTGAACTTTAGTACCACGCTGACGAATGATGATGTTGCCTGCAACTACTGCTTCACCACCATATTTTTTAACGCCTAGGCGTTTCGCATTTGAGTCGCGACCATTTCGCGTACTACCCGTACCTTTCTTATGAGCCATTACTTAAATCTCCGTGTCTACCTAAGTATAAACTGACTACTAATGCCTTGATTCAGCGCTCTATTCTTCTTCGCTAGCAGCAGGAGCGTCTTCCGCAGTGATCGTTTTACCACCAATATTGATGGCATCAATCATCAGGCGAGTGAGTTCTTGACGGTGACCACGTTTCTTACGAGTCTTCTTCTTAGGCTTCATCTTGTAAACGATGACCTTTTTGCCTCGTAAGTGGCGGACTACAGTACCACTCACGCTAGCACCCTCTACAAGAGGCTGACCGATACTGGTTTCACCATCATCATTAACTAGTAGCACCTTATCAATAGTGATACTGGTATCTTCATCTACTGCTAGACGATTGATATCGTAAAAGCGACCAGGCTCAACACGCAGTTGGGTACCACTCGCTTCGATAATTGCGTATGTCATTCTTTCTCCCTTGCCGTACAGGTAGCATTGCCTGCTTCAAACCTGATCCGAGCAGTTTTTTGCACAGACTCTAATCATCGTTAATTTTGGCAGATACTGTCAAGGGTTAATTAGAGACACTACAGAATCAACTGATTATCTATTTCCGAAATTCTTTACAGTTTTTGATATATAGGTCTGGACCATATTTCGTCCTGATTGCCCCTGGAGCATGCGTTTTAAGTATATAAGTTCTGTTCTCCATAGGCGAGGAAATTCAGGCATATGTCAGACCTACTGATGTTGATGGCACAGCTCACTGCTGCGGAACCCCTTAGTGGTCCGAATTCGGACGCTGACATCGCGCCGATGGCTCAAGCCGCTGTTGATGCAGCTAGCCAGATTGAGCAGTCGCTCCCTCAACCAGCAGTAATGAGCGATATGGCTCTGACACCTAAGTTTTCTAGGGAGGTTGCGGCTCGCAGACAAAAACTTTTACACCTCCAGCAAACAGCGCGTCACCGCCCTGCACCAACGGCCTACGCGACCACGCCTCGGGCATTGGAGGTAGCTCGTCGTCAGGCAACCGTAACTGCTGGGCCTCGACCGAATAGTGGTCCACAGCTGTTTGAGCAACGTTGGGCTGCGTTAAAATCTGGTTCGTTATATACACGGGTAGCACCAGAGAGTTTCCAAGGTCAGTGGGCCAAAGCAACGTATCAGCCCACCTATGAAGAATGGCAAGGCCTATTAAAGCAAGAGGCAGATGCGATCGCATCTGGCCAAGGCAGCAATCGACTCACCGTTGTCGTCGGCGATTCCCTGAGCATGTGGCTGCCTCCTGAGCTATTGCCTCGCGATCGCTTCTGGCTCAACCAAGGAATTTCTGGCGATACTACAAGTGGTATCCTCAAGCGACTTTCCGCATTCGCCAACACCAGCCCCGACACTATTCATCTCATGGCCGGTGTTAACGACCTCAAAAACGGGGCCAGCGACCACGAAATTCTGACCAATCTCAACCAGATCATGGCGCGACTACGACAGCAGCACCCCTATGCCCGCGTCGTTGTCCATTCCATCCTGCCTACCCGTTGGGAAAATATCCCCAGCAGTCGTGTGCGCTCCCTCAATACCCGTATCGCTGAACTCACCGACTACCATCAGTTAGATTACTTAGACCTCCATCCCAGCTTCAGTAACGATACCGGCAATCTTCGCCAAGAATTGACGACGGATGGCTTACATCTCAACCGATTAGGCTACCAAGTCTGGCAACTAGCTCTGTTAGAGGTGTAGAACCGCGATGTATAAAAATAGGCCACCAACGGCGCTTTCCAACTGACCAATTTGCCCCGTAGAATAAAGGGCCAAGGTCAAATATCACTAGTAAGCGCCCACATGAAATCCTATCTGGCTGCAGCGTTGCAGATGACCAGCGTACCTGACCTGAGAAAGAATCTTACTCAGGCCGAGGACCTCATTGACCTGGCCGTACGTCGTGGAGCCGAGTACATTACCCTCCCTGAGAACTTTTCCTTTCTCGGAGATGAAGCCGGTAAGTTAGCCCAAGCCACTGAGATTTGCACTGCCAGTGAGCAGTTTCTCAAAACCATGGCCCAACGCTATCAGGTCACATTGTTGGGTGGTGGATACCCTGTCCCTACAAAAGATGACCGTGTTTATAACACGGCACTTTTAGTTGACCCCAACGGCAAGGTCTTGTTGCGTTACGAAAAGGTACATCTATTTGATGTCAACCTGCCCGATGGCAATACCTATCAAGAATCTGCCACAGTCACCTCGGGACATCAACTACCAACGGTATGCAAAGCTCCTAATCTCGGAGTTCTAGGCATGTCCGTTTGTTATGATGTGCGTTTTCCAGAACTCTATCGGCACTTATCTCAACTAGGGGCAGAAGTGATTACGGTGCCTGCAGCCTTTACGGCTTATACCGGCAAAGATCATTGGCAAGTATTGCTCCAGGCACGAGCCATTGAAAACACTTGTTATATAATTGCCCCTGCCCAGACTGGGTTCCATAACACCATTCGCCAGTCCCATGGCCATGCCATGATTGTTGATCCCTGGGGTATTGTGCTAGCAGATGCAGGACAAGATGTAGGCATGGCCATCGCCGAAATCACCCCATCACGACTGGGACAGGTCCGACAACAGATGCCATCTCTAAACCATCGGGTATTTGCATAGAGCATCTATTAAATATTTGCAACTCGCATTATGACAGAAGTATGAATTTTTCCTTAAAGAAAGGGATGAACCTGATCGTAATGAGCTAATAGCATCGAGCTAACTCATGTAGAGTAAACAGGATAAGTAAATTTCTACGGTTCGTATGATCGATATAACCGGAGTGCTTTCAGGCATAGAAAGCAGTACGTTTTTATTAGCTGAAGTTAATGAGGCTGAGTTAGGGCCATTTGTCTTAGCCAGCGTGTTACTTAGTTTAATTGTTATTTACTTAGCCGCGAAAATCGGTGGTGAGCTTTGCGCTCGGGTTAATTTGCCATCTGTTCTGGGTGAGCTAGTCGGTGGGGTAATTGTCGGAATCTCAGCCCTCAACCTAGTTGTTTTTCCTGAAGGAGCCGAGCCTGTCCACTCGGTGCTCATGGATTTTGTCCAACTCACCGCCCATTTGGATCCGGATGCGCTGCTAACAATATTTAAAAGCCAGAGTGAGGTGATTTCTGTTCTGGCTGAGATTGGTGTCATTATTCTGCTTTTTGAAATCGGCTTAGAATCCGACCTCAAAGAACTGATTCGAGTCGGTCCCCAAGCAGCAGTTGTTGCCGTTGTCGGTGTAGTTGTACCCTTTGTAGCGGGCACTGCCGGGTTGATTGCCCTATTTAATGTGTCAACAATTCCAGCTGTATTTGCTGGGGCTGCACTCACCGCAACCAGTATTGGTATTACAGCCAAGGTATTGGCAGAGCTGCAAACGCTCAGTTCACGGGAAGGACAAATTATTATTGGTGCTGCTGTTTTAGACGATGTATTAGGCATCATTGTCTTAGCCGTTGTCGCCAGCCTTGCCAAAACCGGTGAAATCGAAATCACCAATGTGATTTTTCTAATTATTGGTGCAGCTGTATTTCTAGTAGGCTCAATTTTGGTTGGGCGGCTACTCAGTCCACTGTTCGTTGCACTGGTCGACAATATGCAAACCCGTGGCCAGGTGCTGATTAGCTCCCTGGTTTTTGCATTTGTGCTGTCCTACATTGCCGCAGCCATTCAGCTAGAAGCAATCCTGGGAGCATTTGCTGCCGGCTTGATTTTGGCTGAAACCAGTAAACGGAAAGAATTGGAGGAACAAATCAGCCCAATTGCAGACATGCTGGTGCCCGTCTTTTTTGTTACCGTGGGTGCCCATACAGACATCAGCGTCCTGAACCCTCTCAACCCAGCGAACCGTGAAGGCTTGGTTATTGCCTCCTTTTTGGTTGTCGTTGCCATCCTCGGCAAAATCATCACTGGATTTACGGTCTTTGGTCAAGATGGAATCAACCGCATGGCCATTGGTGTTGGCATGATTCCTCGAGGCGAAGTGGGTCTGGTGTTTGCCGGCGTAGGTGCTGCTAGTGGCGTCCTCTCAGAATCGTTGGATGCGGCCATTATTGTGATGGTTATCCTGACTACGTTTATCGCCCCGCCACTCCTGCGTGTCGTCTTTAATACCGACGATGATGATGATCCCAATTGTCCCACTGACATAAAAGCTCCCCAAGAAATGGCTGAGGCAGCTACAGACTGAGTTTTCCTTAGACCAAAATCTGTTGTCTATGTGCAACTAGCCGCAGCCGAGTGTGAATAACAAAGCTGTGGCTAGTCGTATAATTGCGCATTATTGCTGATATCGCTGAGGAATTTTAGAGATTACCTTTGGTTCTAGCGAATCAATGGAGTCACTGACGTAGGCTATGGCTGCTGGCTAAGTGTAGGGCGTTGACCAATTTTTTAGACAAAATTAACTCTGACCTGTAAAAAGTAGTTGGATTTAGTTATCATGCGAGCCAATTAAAGCATGTTGCATGGGCTAGGACCATGCAACATGGTCAGATGCTGAGTGGGTTTCATAGCAATTCAGACAGTTTCGATAACATTCGAAGTTACGGCTTTTTGCTTAAAAGTTTTGTATGAAACTAAAATCTGTCAAAAATCCAACTAAACTCTAAGCAACGTAAAATATCCAATTTAGTAAGCGTCTTCCCCATGGCAAAAATCCTTCAGATGCCCATCCAAACCGGTAAAATTGGCGTTTTTGACAGCGGTGTTGGAGGATTAACGGTATTACGGGAGATTATGGCCCATCTCCCCACTGAGTCTCTACTTTACTTTGGCGATACTGCTCGGGTGCCCTATGGCGATCGCTCTCAGACTGAGCTATTAAGGTTTGTGCGGGAAATCATTACTTGGATGCAGGGGCAGGGCGTCAAGATGGTAGTGATGGCCTGTAATACCAGTTCAGCATTGGCCCTAGAAACGGTTCGGGCAGAATTTGACATGCCCATTCTCGGGATTATTTTGCCAGGGGCACGGGCAGCGGCTAAGGCAGGTCGACGCATTGGTGTCATTTCTACAGTCGCGACGGCCAACAGCAATGCTTACAAGCAGGCGATTTTAGAAGCATCGCCAGTAGCTGAAGTTTGGCAAGTTGGCTGTCCTGATTTTGTGCCTTTAATTGAAAAAAATCGGATTGATGATCCCTACACACGGGCAGTGGCTACAGATTATTTGAAGCCTCTGATGGCTGCCAATATCGACACATTGGTATATGGCTGTACCCACTACCCTCACCTAGCTCCATTGATGGAGCAAATTTTGCCACCATCCATTAAGGTGATTAATCCAGCCCAGTCATTGGTGTCTGCTATGGCTAAAGAGTTAGACATGCTGGGCTTACGCAACACCCAGTCGAAACCAGACATAGACTTTTATGTCAGTGGCGATCCAATCAAGTTTGCTAAAGTCTCTGGGCAGTTGATGGGATTTAGTTCACAGGTGCAGCCAGTGAGCTTGTCCGTTTTAGAAGGGCTTGCGATCGCACAATCTGTCTAAGGCCTAACCCATGGGCTATGACTTTCTTCTGTTTAAGCTCACGGTTCCCATGAGATCTCCTCAGGACCTATCAGAAACTAACACCTTGTTAGACATAAGACCTGGCTCGATGAGATTTCAATATAAAAAGGGCGCACCCATGGCACGCCCTCCAGAATTTTAATGAGATGGCTGATCTAGTTAGTTAATACTGCTAGGACCTTGTCATGAATTTCACCGTTACTGACAACCACACCTTGAGTATCCACAAAGCGAGGCTCCTTGGAGAAGTCTAAGGTCTTGCCATGCATATCAGTTACTTTGCCACCGGCCTCTTCAATTACCAACACACCAGCCGCATGATCCCAAATCTTTTCACGATATCCAGGGTACTTAGGAGAGGGTAGTCTCAAATAAAGGACGGCATTACCAGAGGCGACAGTACCATATTTAGCCTGGCTATCCATACGAATGGCCTCAGTGGTAATACCAGCCGCCTGGGCAATGCGTGAATGAAGCTCTTGGTCACTGTGGGCCACACTTTCCACAAAACGGAAGTTATCAGTGTCAGAAGAAGACGTTACAGAAATCTTCTCAGGATTGTTGCCATCCATGTCCATCATCATGGTCCCTTCACCGCGAACAGCCACGAACAAGATGCCAGAACGTCCATTTAACTTCAGGGCAGGACACCCTAAGACACCCACCTTCAAATCACCATCTTCCACCATGGCCAGGGCAACGGCATACTGGTCACCCCGCAAAAAGCCCTTGGTACCATCAATGGGATCTAGGGTCCAATAGCGGGGGCTCACATCACCATTACCTTGGTCAATCCAGCCAGGAATCTGCTCATCGGTAGCATCAGGAAGAACAGCCTTGACATAGCCAGTCACCTGGGTAAGCCGAGCGGTCATCTCTGGCGTTCTGAGATCGTCAGCGTCTTCTTCACCGACAATGGGATCGTTGGGGAAGGCGTCTTTAAGCATTTTGCATACAATCGCCTGGGCACCAAAGTCGGCGACAGTTACCGGGCTTTTATCAGATTTTTCAATCGCTTCAGGTACCATTTCAGCCCGTACTTTTTCACATATAGTGGCCGCAGCTTGTACTGCTGCGATCGCAATTTCTTTTTCCTTTTCGTAGGCCATAATAATAACTCTAAAGATTTAACAAAAAGTTAGACGACTCCCTGTACAGTTTACCGAACCATACTGATGCCCTCAGTAGAGAATCTATGAATTTGTCTGGATTGACTCACCATAATCACGAATCCATGTGCGGGTACCAAAGGTTCGACAGCTAAAGCTAGCCACTCGAGTCGCCTCTGCCAAAGCCCTTGGGAAATCGCCTGCCCAAGCATAGCAAAATGCCCCATGGAAAATATCTCCTGCCCCCAAGGTATCCACCACGGTTGTCGTCGGCACTGGTAGCTCGCCCACCCGCCCCTGATCGCTGAAGACAATGGGGCGCTTACCATGGGTAATGGCAATATGGGGTATCCCTAATCCTTGTAGGTAAGTCAACGCATCTTGGTCATCCGGCGGTTTAAAGTTTGCCGACGCAATCACCACTGTGGCCAGGGCAAGCACCTGGTCAAACCCCGGCTTCCAACTACCTGCATCCACAACAACAGGAATACCTAACGGCTGAGCAGCTTTGGCAATTTGTTGGCCCAATGCCATTTGATGACCATCCAACAGCACAACATCTATACCCGTCAGATCCACTGATTGAGGGTCGACCTGCAATCCCACCGCATTCCGGGAGATAACAGCACGCTCCCCTGAGGCTTTAGAGACAACAATGGAAGACATCGGTGGCGGTTCTTGTCGCTCAGGCGTCAAATCCTGAATGTTCACCCCCACCTGAGCCATATCACCCCGCAGCAGCGTTGTGACTGGGTGTTGCCCCACTGCTGCCATCACAGTGGCATTGCCTCCTAAGGCTGAAAACGCCACCGCCGCATTCGTTGCCGGGCCACCTGCTGCCATCACTGCGGACGCAGCCACCAGCTTTTCATTCGCCTGGGGTGGTCGCTGCGCTTGATAGATGCAGTCGAGGGTCATGAGCCCAACAAATAGTCCACGCATATGGGAGTAATCAGTCAATCGCTGGCATATCTTGCAGCAAGCTATCCAAACTCATCAAAAGTGTAGGTAAGGTGTTCTGAATAATCATCCAAAGCAATTTGTAATTTACCCGCTCATAGCGATGGGCAATGATATTCCTTAATGCAACCGTATTGCGCCAATCGATTTCAGGATGTGCCTGCTGAAACTCTACCGATATTCGTCGACAAGCTTCTCCTAAAATTTCAAAATTACGTTCTACCCACCCTTTTTATCCAGAGTGTTTCCAAGAAACTGTCTTCAGAAAAATCAGCTGTAAATTCCTGGATTTCTCGAATCGCTCGGACCATATCCCAAATAGCAGCAGCATCTCGATTAAGATCGCTCATAGATAATACGATTTGTCTTTAGAATTTCTGCCCGTCGATAAGGATTCTCCAGCAGGTGTTTTTGTACTAAATCAACTTTGCGTTTGAAAAGTTTTTCAGATGTTTCCTGTAAATCTAACCACATAGGCCAGGTTAGCTTTTGTTCTGGAGCAAATTCTATTAAAAGATCTACATCGCTGGGATTTTCACCATCTGGTCGGAAATCATCCCGTAAGACTGACCCAAACACCCCTAGTTCAACGATGCCAAACTGCTCGCAGAATTTGACTATTTGGTCATAGTCCACCTGCAAACGTTTTTTGAGAATGTCCAATACTGAACTTTCTGATATTGAGCTTTCAGAACCAGTGCTTTGCATGGCAAATTCGAGGAAGTTGCAGTCAGGATATACGTTTAAGCGGAAATGAATCTGTATTTCAATTGTATGGTTAAGGAAGATTTGTAACCAATACTGACGTTGTCTACTACTGGTACGCTTTACCTGGTTGCCACCCCCATTGGCAATCTTGAGGATATTACTTTTCGGGCTGTTCGTATTCTGCAGGAAGCGGATCTAATCGCAGCGGAAGATACCCGACACACGGGTAAGCTGCTACATCATTATCAGATCGAGACACCCCAGCTGAGTTACCACGAGCATAATGCTCAGGCGCGAATACCTCAGCTCATCGAAAAACTGCAAGCAGGCCAAACCATTGCCCTGGTAAGCGATGCGGGTATGCCAGGGATTTCGGATCCAGGCTATGAACTGGTGTGTGCCTGCACTGAAGCCGGAATCGTTATCAGTCCAATTCCAGGGCCTGTAGCGGTGGTGAGTGCGATCGCAGCCTCAGCACTACCCTCAGATCGTTTTACCTTCGAAGGATTTCTACCAGTTAAGGGTAAAGCAAGAGCTGAACGACTGACGCAATTAGCCACAGAACCCCGCACCATGGTGCTTTACGAAAGCCCCCATCGGTTGCTCAAAACCCTGACCGATTTGCAAACCCATTTGGGGGGCGAACGTCGGGTCACCCTAGCCAGGGAATTAACCAAGCGTTATGAGGAATTTTGGCGCGGTACGGTGGAGGATGCGATCGAACACTTTACGGTAACTGAACCGAGGGGAGAGTTTACGATTGCGATCGCAGGCCACATACACACCCCTAAAACTATCTCTGAAGCCGATCTCATCCAACAGCTAGAAACCCTGATCTCCCAGGGACTTTCTCCTTCTAAAGCCAGCCGCCAGCTTGCCCAGGCAACAGGTCTTTCCAAACGAGAGATTTATCAACTCAGCCTCACGATGAAACAAGAAGAGGAATAAATTTTTCAATCAATATGTAGGGGCGTTCCATGGAATGCCCCTACATACATATAAATATCTTGATTTTGCGGGTTCTATCGTTCCGGCAACGCCAACCAGGTCTCCCAGCTCAAATCACGCCCTGGAAAACCGACCGATGCAAACGGCCATGCATCATCTAACCATTGACGCACAGCAGCCAGCAAACGATCTTCTAGTCCACTAGCCAGTTCACTCTGCCGTGCCCACAGTAGTGCATAGGCATCGTAGTCCTGACGGTCTGATGGGTAAAAATACACACAGCCCAGGCAACGACTCTCATCCAGACTCATCATGGTATAAGCAAAAGAAGTGCGCCGCTGAAATTCCTTTTGATGCCAGCCCAGGTCAATTAAATCCTGCTCTAAGGTCAAACCATCTGGCCAAGTACTGGGCGGGGGAAAAATACCCTTAAGATGAGCAGCACTGGTGATAACTGCATCAAAGTCTTTGACCACATCATTAACTGTCAGTATTCGCAGACGATACTCATCGGTTTCCAGCACCGCTGGCACATCAAAATCTGACGGAACAAAGGAAGAAGTCGAAGTACCCACGTTAAAACTGCTGCTTTAGTACTTTTAGAATTTTTAGCACGCTGTAGAGCTGATTGCAGGCCTAATTAAAAATTACAACTGCTATCTCAAGCGTTGTTCAATGGATTGGAAGTCGCGGTTAATTTCAACCCAGAGAGATTTATTTAAAGGGTCCGTTTTGAGAGCCTTATCTAAATAAATGCGGGCTTTTCCTAACTGGCCTTGGGTGATCAGCTGACGGCCCCAACGTTGGTAGGTGATGGCCTGCCACTGACGAACTTCTGGGTCTTGGGTGATGCGCTGGGCAAGACCTTCGACAAGTGCGATCGCACGCGGATACTTCTGCTGTTTGAACAACATCTGCAATTGCCGATAGGAATCTTGCTTCAGCTTTTGCTCATGATCCGATAATCCTGGATTCGTTTGAACCGGACTGGGTTCCTCTTCTACCGGAGTCTTTGCCACCGCAGCGTCCTCTTCTTGAGGTTCCTCATCAGGCTGCAATATCTCCAGCAATGCGTCGTAGGCTTTAGTCACCTTGATGAAACGATCTTGAGCCCTTTGATCATCAGGATTAACATCTGGATGATACTTACGCGCCAACTTACGATAGGCGGCCTTGACATCATCAAATGATGCCCCCGTTCGTAACCCTAATGTGCGGTAATGATCAGCTAGCCCCATTTCACCCAATAACTGCTTCAGATTCTGCCATTAAAACGCAGAACATGACGAATATTACGCCACGCTTGGAAATTTAGGTGAGAACCTCAATTTTTAGGCGTGGCCCATGAGTGTGGTGTGCAAAATGAAAATTAAGAGGCGCATCTATTACACGCGCTCTTCAATTACCCGATCAATCAGACCATAGGCTTTTGCCTCTTCCGCCGACATGAAATTATCCCGGTCTGTATCCCTTTCAATTTGCTCAATCGTTTGGTTAGTATGCTCAGCCATCAAGCTATTTAAGCGACGCTTAATCTGAACAATGTGATTAGCCTCAATTTCAATGTCTGTTGCTTGACGCTGACCAACACCGCCCAATGGCTGGTGAATCATGATACGAGAATGCGGCAGCGCTAGACGCTTACCGGGAGACCCAGCACATAACAAAAATGAGCCCATGGAAGCAGCCAGCCCCACACAGATCGTAACGACCTCTGACTTGATATAGCGCATGGTGTCGTAAATTGCCATGCCAGCTGTAACCGAGCCACCTGGAGAATTGATATAGAGGTAAATCGGCTTGCTGGGATCATCAGAATCCAGATACAGCATATAAGCCACGATGGCATTAGCGATACCGTCTGTAACTTCTTCAGTTAAGAAAATGATGCGCTCACGAAACAGACGCTCGTATATGCTGATCCATTGTTCATAGGTGCTACCAGGAAGGCGATATGGAACGCTGGGAATACCGATAGGCATGGGGTTATAGGGGGTAAGGGGTTATTTCAAAAATTAAGCAGGTTTCTCAATCACCCGGTCGATCAAGCCATACTCAATGGCTTCTTGGGGGGTGAGGTAAAAAATCCGCTCCATGTCCTTATGGATCTTGTCTTCAGGCTGACCAGTGTTCTCACTTAGCAGCTGAGTGATCAATGCTGATTTACTCAGGACCTCGTCAGCATTGAGTTCAATATCCGTGGCTTGACCGCGGGTACCACTATAGGGATGCACCAGCGCGATAGACGAATTTGGCAGACTGGAGCGCTTGCCTTTGGCTCCGCAAGATAGCAATACAGCAGACATGCCAATGGCTTGGCCCATGCAGATAGTAATCACATCAGACTTAATATGACGCATGGTGTCATAGATAGCCAGCCCCGAGGTAATGGACATCATGCCCGCTGAGCCGTCGGCCATTCCAGCCATGACGGGATCACCCAGGGAGTTTATATATAGATAGATGGGCTTACCAGGCTCTTCAGAATCCAGGTATAGAAAAGCCGATATCAGCGAATTCGCCACACCGTCAGTCAAAGGCTGATTTAAAAACAAGATGCGTTCTTGACTCATGCGGGTGTAAATGTTCACCCAAGTCCAACGTTGACTGCCAGGCAGGTTGTAGGGTACTCGAATAGGACGTTCTACAGACATGGCTACCCAATACCCGCTGGAATTTGTGTTGGCAAATCTTTCGTACTTTCTAAGACCCGATCAATGAGGCCATACTCCTTAGCTTCCGCAGGAGTCAGGTAGAACATACGATCCGTATCTTTCTGCAATTTTTCGGGCGTTTGTCCAGTGGAATGGGACAGAATATCGAGGGTTGCCTCACGGTTAGCCAGGACTTCCTTTGCACGAATTTGAATATCGGTAGCCTGGCCACGGGCACCCGTACGGGGCTGGTTTAGAACAATGGTTGCATTTGGCAAACTCGCTCGAAATCCTTTGGTACCCGCCGCCAAAATCATGGATGCTGTACCCATGGCTTGACCGATACAAATGGTATGGACCGGTGGGCGAATATAGCGCATGGTGTCACAGATGGCGAAGGCTTCGGTTTCAAAGCCAAGGGCATCACCGGTATACCAGGATGTTCCAGTGGAATTGATATAGAAATAGATAGGTTTATCGGGATCGTCAAATTCTAAATAGAGCAGCTGGGCAATGATCAGTCTGGTGACGTCCATACCCATTTGACGCTTGTAATCGTCTGACGACACTAGGGGCGTACCCAAGTAGACAATCCGCTCTTTCAGAAGAAGCGATTGTAGATCGGGAGGGGGAGTACGAAACGCGGCATCCCCGCCATAGTAAGGAGCCTGTACGGCTTTAATATTAGAACTCATAGACCCAGTTAGCCCTCTGCGGTGTCAGCTGTTCACCGTTCAACGTTTTAATTCAATGGGTGCGATGTCACGTCCCATTGACGTCTACATAGTGTAACTCGCTCTGAACAAGCTAGCAGGCTAGGAATTTGGGGGATATCCGCCCATGGAATGGGTCTTTTTAAGGAATTTTGCGTCAAGTTATGTAGCCCTATCTGCACGTTCCCCGCATCTTGCCATCACACTATGTTTATCCCGACGGGAACATTAGCGTTTGAGATTGAGTAGAGCGTTGTCTTTGGTAGTAATTTTTCGGCAAATTACGTCAATGCTTTAAGCACATTAGGGTGATGTATTTAGGGTGAATCTCCAGAACCATATCGATAGCACCATTGGTAGGGAAACGAACGTATGAAAGCTAACGTGCAGTGGTCCATTAGCGATCGCAACCTAGACACCGCTCAAACCAATAGCCAGCGACACTTAGCCATTTCCGTCCAGGCTGCATCCAGTGGTGACCGTCCCCCCCTAAACCTATGTCTCATCCTCGATCAAAGTGGCTCCATGGGCGGCACTCCCATCAAAACCGTCCGCGCTGCTGCCAAAAAAATTGTCGATAACCTATCTCCCCAAGACCGCATTTCGGTGGTGTCGTTTGATCACGAAGCGCAGCTAATTGTCGCCAACCAGCCCGCAACGAACCCGGATGCCATTAAACAAGCCATCGAAGGCATTCGCGCCGGTGGTGGTACTGCCATCGACGAAGGTCTGAAACTCGGCATCAAAGAAGTCTCCAAAGGTAAAAGCGGCACCGTTTCCCAAATTTTTCTGCTCACCGACGGTGAAAACGAGCATGGCAGCAATGATCGCTGTCTCAAACTAGCCCAGCTTGCCGTTAGCTATAGCTTTACCGTCAGCACCCTCGGCTTCGGTGACCATTGGAACCAGGATGTGCTGGAACAACTGGCCGATGCAGGAAACGGTAGCCTGACCTACATTCAAAATCCTGATACCGCCATTCAAGAGTTCAGCCGTCTCTTTAACCGTGTTCAGGCCGTCAGCCTTACGAATGCGTACCTGGTGCTGACATTACAACCCCAAGTACGGTTAGCAGAACTCAAACCCATTGCCCAGGTATTGCCAGAAACGATTGAATTAGACGTCCGTCGAGAAGGCGAGCAAGCCATCGTCCGTCTCGGAGATTTGATGGACAATACCCCCCGCGTTATTCTGGCTAACATCTATATCTCCCAACTACCCGCAGGCATCCATCCCATTGCCTATGCTGCCATCCAGTATGATGATCCCACCTTAGGCAGCTCTCTATCCACTGATAAAGCAACTATCAATGTCACCGCTCAAACCGTTTATCAGCCCCAGAGCGATCCTCAGGTGCAGCAATACATCTTGGCCCTAGCCAAATATCGCCAAACCCAGATTGCAGAAACTAAGCTACAGGCAGGCGATCGCAGCGGAGCCATCACGATGCTTCAGTCTGCAACCCAAACTGCCCTGCAAATGGGCGACCAAAACGCCGCTACGGTCCTGCAAGAAAACGTCACTCAGCTCCAGACAGGTCAAGACCTGTCAGAGCAGGCCAAAAAGAAAACACGCATTGCCTCTAAAACCATTTTGCAATAGTCAACGAAATACACATGAGGTTTAGTTTGCCAGCAGGGGGGATCGGTTGGGAGATTAAGTTTAGCGGCTCTATTTGTCGGGTAATGGCGAAATCAACTGCTCAGGGCTTGCCCCCCTGAACCCCCTTAATCTGGGGAACTCAACTTCCCCAGGCCCCTTGCACAGGAGTTGGGCTGGTGAGTAGTATCTTATGGTGATTGCACCAGTGGCCGGTCAGGTAGTTACGCTGCTCCGCATTCGCTCCACACCTTAAAAGAAAAGTCATCCCCTTTCCCTTCAGAACCTTTCAACTAGAAAAATTCGACAAGGAAAAAACTATTTGAGGTAGAGCATAGATACCCCATGCTTTTTTAATTTTTCTGTGGCATGCCACAGAAAAATTAAAATCCACTCTACCGACCACTCCCTTTTCACGCATATCGGGACAACGTAATTATTTTTACGAGGGTTGTAGGGCGGCGTCCCGCCCTGCCCATAGGGGTGTGGGGAACTCGGAGGAGCCCCACGCAGGATCTAACACCTTTCGAGATACCCTAAAATCCCAACCCTTCAAATACCCCTTCAAAACCCACCTATGCACATCACCTACCACCCCATCACCCTCCACAAAAAAGTCCCCCTCACCATCAGCCGTGGCACCCGGTCCCAATCCACCAATCTCTTCATTCAACTCACCGACGACAACATCACTGGCTACGGCGAAGCCACCCCCTTCTCCATCGGCGACCAAACCCAAACCCCTGAAACCATTACCCACTCCCTCGACCAAATCATCGAAGGCATTTCCTATTACCATCCCCTCGACCGACAAATCATCGAAGAAAGCCTCGACCAGATTGCCCCCTGCTCAGCCGCCCGCGCCGCCATCGACGTCGCCCTCTGGGACTGGCTTGGCAAAAAGGTCGGTCTACCACTGTGGCAACTATGGGGATTAGATCCACAAAGAATTGGGCCAACCGCTGTCACTGTGGGCATTAATACCCCAGAAGGAGCATGCGATCGTATCCGCCGCTGGCATGCCGACTATCCTGATCTCCGCTCCATCAAAATCAAGCTGGGCAGCCCTGCTGGTATTGAAGCCGACCAAGCCATGCTCAGCGCCCTACAATCCGAATTTCATCCCCACGACAAAATTAGCGTTGATGCCAACGGCGGCTGGACTCTCGACAACGCCAAAACCATGGCCACCTGGCTCGCCGAGCGTAACATCACCTATCTGGAGCAACCCCTCCCCGTCAGCGCCAACCACCAGCTAGCCGAGCTAAAACAGCACTCACCATTACCCATTTTTGTCGACGAAAGCTGCTTCACCAGCCAAGACATCATGCCCTTAGCGCAGCATATCGACGGCATCAAC
This sequence comes from Adonisia turfae CCMR0081, assembly GCF_011009555.1. Lineage (GTDB taxonomy): Bacteria > Cyanobacteriota > Cyanobacteriia > Phormidesmidales > Phormidesmidaceae > Leptothoe > Leptothoe turfae. The sequence goes on from NZ_QXHD01000004.1 coordinate 2,069,126, forward strand.
ATTAAACTAATGAAATCCGGTGGCCTCACCGAAGCCCATCGCATGATCCACACTGCCCGCGCCTGTGGCCTCAGCGTCATGTTTGGCTGCTATTCCGACAGCACTCTCTCCAATACAGCCTTAGCTCAGCTATCGCCCCTCGCCCATCACCTCGATCTCGACAGTCATCTTAATCTCAAGGATAATCCCTGCTGCGGAGCCACCTTGGAATTAGGTCGCCTCATGCCGAATAACCAGCCAGGCTTAGGAGTCACACACCTGGTTACTTAATCACCACACGCATGGAATAAACCGCATCCGCCCAGGTGGGCCGCACATGGATACGATAACGCCCCGTACTACTCTTAGGCAAAGGGCCAGACCAATCTGTTGATGTCGCTCCAACATAGTCACCGATCAGATGTAGCCAGTAGTCAGCTTCTTCAGAATAAATCTGGAAAACAGCATTCTCATCCCCGGCTTGTAACGAAACAGACAGCTCTTGTCCCGCATCTGCAAAAAAGAAATATTCATGCTGAGCGCCTTGGGTCACAGTTTTCTCCCAAATCACCGCCTCATTGGTTCCTGGAGCAAACTGAAGCGTTTCACTACTGCTAACTGGCGCATCGACATAGGTTATGCCAATGTCTGCGGCTGTATCAATATCGGACCGATCAATCTCGATCACATCATCTCGGACCCAACCCTCTACCCCAGACTGAGTGAACTGTACAAAATACCACACATGTCCCTGGTACCTGGCTGTGGCTTCCAACACCGTCACCTCATCTCCTGGAAGCCCATAGTGAGGAGACGCTGATGCTGTGGTTGGCTGTGTTCGAATATTGATGCGGCTATGATCATCCTGACTGCGTAGAACCCCTTGACGCTGGGGGACCATCACATAGACTTTGATGCCAGGATCTTGAACAGACAGCTGTTTTGCGATCGCTGTGACGCCAGGATCTTGAACAGATGACTGTTTTGCGATCGCTGTCTGGGCTGCTGACTCAGTTGGTGGGTCTTGAGTCTTAACGCTAACGGGTAGTTGCTGACTGGTAGCTTGTACCGTTGCTACCACTGAAGCCTCTTGATCAGCCGTTGTTGAACGACTGGCAGCTACCTGGGTTGACGCGTTTCCCTCAGATAGATGGGTCTGACAACTGACAACACTCAAACAACAAAATAAACAGCCTACCCCTTTGATAACGCCCATCAAAACACTCGTAGTATGCGACTGTCTCAAAGTGCCCAATGGGGGCTGCTGGCTATAGGATAAAGACTGTCTCAAGGTGCCGGGGGGCTGCTGACTAGAGGATGAAGACTAGCCAGCAAAGACCCCAATTAATGTGATCACGCCACCCATGACCATCAGCCCAGCAGGCATAAACTTTTTAGTTTTTACCAATCGAATAATAAACACGATTAAGAGCAACAGGGTGACAATCTTGACCACCCAAAGACCGCTGGCAATGCCTTGCGCGGCTCGCAGTGCCCCGATCAGTAAAAGTAGCCCACTGACAATGCCAGAAATTAACGACGGCAAACTACGAGCCTTAAGGTAGCCAACAATACCACCCACTACAGCAAGGATTCCATAGATCAATGCGATGATAAGTCCTAATGACATAGTGCAAAGGGATTGAGGATGAAGGAATTTGGGGCAGCAACCATCGCTCAGTACCGACAGCAGACGGCCTCGCTCTTACTGTATCAGGCTGTTCTCAACGATACCGTAGGTCAAACATTCTTATCGTTGTTAGAAGCCCTCAGCACCAGCAAAGGTCTGACCAACGAACGAGCCCAGTGCCTCACTGCCTATGGCAAATGGTTTCAAGCATTGGCCAACACAGGCAAAAGCTGGGGAGGCCATCTAGTTGAGCGGATGTTGATTGCCGATAATGCGTTTACTCAAGCGGCACAGCGCTTAACGATGGCGAAACTACCCGTACCTCTCATAGCAGCAGCCCGCCACGATCTAAACATTCTCCAAAATCTATACGGCCTATCTCCCAGCTATGTCAGCCAGTGTGTGCAAACCGCCTGTCAGCTTCCCCAAGCACCGGTTGTATGGTCTTTAATGCCCGAACCGTTGCCAGTGGACTTGTCACCAGATTGGTCAGCAGGCATCGACAATCTCGTGACTTATTATCAACATCAAGGCACAGGCAAGTTTGGTCAGTTCCGTGGCTTTCGTTGGCAGCAAGGTCAACTCCTGGGCATCACTGAGCCAGATCCCATTCGCTTGGAGGATTTGGCTGCCTATGACGGCCCTAAAGATGCTCTAGTGAAAAATACCGAATTTTTGCTGGCCGGGTTTAACGCCCTCAATGTATTACTATACGGCAGTCGAGGAGCCGGTAAGTCATCCTTAGTCAAAGCATTGCTCACTGAGTATGGTGACCGTGGCTTGCGTCTGATTGAGGTTGCCAAAGCAGACCTGTATGACCTGCCGACGATTGTGGAATCCCTGAGACCCCAACCGCAAAAGTTCATTATTTTTGTCGACGATCTTTCCTTTGAAGAAGACGATGATGCATTCAAAGCACTCAAGGTTGTACTAGAAGGTGGTCTGACTCGACGTCCCCAAAATGTAGTGGTTTATGCCACCTCAAATCGACGCCATCTCGTGCGAGAGTTCTTTGCTGATCGGCCCCGTCCTCGGGATGCAGATGAGCTCAAATCTTGGGATACAGTCCAAGAAAAGCTCTCCTTTAGTGATCGTTTTGGCCTTACCCTGACGTTTGAAGCCGCTGACCAACCGATGTATCTAGACATTGTGCATCACTTAGCAAAACAGGTTGGGCTAGACCTATCGCTGGAGGATTTGGACTATCGAGCGAGACAATGGGCCACCCGTCACAACGGACGTTCCGGACGTAGTGCTCGACAGTTTATAGACTTTCTATCGGCAGAACTCGCGTTGGATACGGAGAAATAGAGGCATGGGTAAGTGGGGATGCTGGGGGTTAGGTCTCGTGGTTTTGGTGAGTGTAGGGGTTGCGATCGCATCCATCACCAAACTCATCCAAGAACAGAACCGTATCTACACCATTCGCCTGGCCACAGGCAGCCCTACCGGTGAATACTACGCCTTTGGTCAAGCCATTGCCCAAGTCACTGAAGCGAACGAACCTAAGATCCGCGTTGAAGTCGTCGCATCTCCAGGGTCAAATCAAAATATGGACGATGTCCACACCCATACCGTTGATCTCGCCCTGGTACAAAATGACACCCCCACCCAACGCAATGTGCGCGCCATTGCCCAGCTGTACCCTGAGATGTTTCATCTCATTGCCAACAAAGATGCCAACATCAACAATCTGACCGACCTAAAGGGCAGACGTATTGCCCTAATGCCTGAAGGCAGTGGTTCCTACAATCTTTTCTGGCCCCTCAGTCAACACTATGGCCTCACCAAAAACGATTTTCAATTTCAACCCATGGGCGTCACTGAAGCCCACACCGCCCTGCAAAACGGGACCGTCGACGCCTTGTTCCGTATTATTGGTCTGGGCAACAGCAGCGTTGCTCAACTACTGTCCAATGAACAGTTCAAGCTAGTCCCTATAGACCAAATCGGCGCGCTACAGCTAACTCAACCCTACCTAGAATCCACCATCATTCCTAAAGGTAGCTACGATGGCGGCACTCCTATCCCGTCTGAAGATTTACCTGTCGTTTCTGTCAGCGCATTACTCATTGCCAATGTGGATGCCCATCCTGATGTTGTTAAAACCATCACTCGCATTCTCTACGAACATCGCAGTGAGCTAATCCGCATCAATCCGCGGACGGCTAATATTCAATCTCCAGAAAACAGCCAAAACCTTGGATTTCCACTCCATGAAGGTGCTCGCGCCTATTACACCCAAGACAATCCTAGTTTTTTAGTCACCTATGCTGAATCCATTGGCCTGTTAATGTCTATTAGCATCTTAATCTGCTCTAGCCTGTGGCAAGGTCGACAATGGTTCATCAGCAATCAAAAGGATCGCGCCGACCGCTACAACCTAGAAATTCTGGACCTGATTGAAAAAATAGAACAGGCCCAAGATTTTGATGAACTACAAAACCTACGACAACAACTCCTAGAAATCCTTAGAAAAGTTGTCGTCGATCTCGACATTGACAAAATCTCTCCAGAATCCTTCCAATCCTTTACGTTTCCCTGGGAAGTAGCTAATACAGCCATTCGCCACCAAGAAATCATCTTAAGTGGGCGTACTGCCCACAACTCCAAGAATTAAGTGACAGATATTAACCTACAGCCATCTAATCTCCATAGGAGTCAGCCGTTAGTTCTTTAAGTTCATTATCAACCATTGCCTCAACTAATTTAGAAAAAGAGTAATTGGGCTGCCATTGAATTTCGCGTTTAATCTTATCAATGGCCCCAGCCAGCACGACGGGCTCATCTGGTCGATAGAAAGCAGGATCAATGGAAACGTAATCTTGCCAATTTAAACCAACGTAAGAAAAGGCACAGTCTACAAGTTCTTTAACCGAGTGGGTCTCACCACTAGCAATAATATAGTCGTCCGGCTTCTCCTGCTGCAGCATCATCCACATGGCATTAACCACATCTTCCGCATGGCACCAGTCACGCCGAGCCTCCAGGTTGCCCAGCCGCAATTCATTCGCCAAACCTAACTTAATCTTTACTGCACCGCGAGTAATCTTACGAAACACAAACTCTGCCCCCCGCCTGGGTGACTCATGGGTATATGTAATGCCACAGCAAGCATAGAGATCGTATTTCTGACGATAGTTAATCGTCATCCAGTGGGCATAGGCTTTAGCTACACCGTAGGGATTACGGGGTCGAAATGCCGTACGTTCGGTCTGTGGAGACTCATCCGGCTGCCCAAATACCTCACTACTGGAGGCTTGGTAAAACCTTGCATCCGGCTTACAACGGCGGATCGCCTCTAACAACCGAGACACACCAATAGCTGTATATTCTGCTGTCAGCGCAGGTTGTGTCCAAGACAGCGGTACATAGCTCTGGGATGCAAGGTTATAAATCTCATCTGGCTGCGCCTCATCAATGGCGTCCATCAACGAAAACTGATCGAGCAGATCACCTGAAATAATTCGGACCTTATCAGCAAAGTGACTAATACGTCCAAAACTACTAGAACTGGAACGACGCACCATTCCGTATACGTTGTATCCCTTACTAAGCAGTAGCTCTGCCAGGTAAGAGCCATCTTGTCCCGTCAATCCGGTAATCAGCGCTGTTTTAGCCACTACATCTCCCATGCACAAAAATTGCAACTATAAAAGCATGGCTAGGTTGCCCACAACCATGCCCATATTGTACGCAGGCATGCCCTTAGGATTCTGATTCCTCTACTCGGTCTCCATATAGGGCTGCATAAAAGAATGTTGATACATATTAAGTCGAAACGCTTCCAGCAGGGTAAACGTACCCACTACATTAGTTTACACAAACGCTACAGGCCCAGGTATGGAAGGAACTACATGGGATTCAGCGGCAAAGTGCACAACAGTATCGATTTCATGAGTAGTTAGGAGATCGTCTACTAGCTGCTGGTTACAGATATCTTCCTGAGTCAGCTGAAAATTCGCCTGACTCTCAAAGTCTTTTAGTGTGGAACGATTACCTGTATAAGTCAAGGCATCTAAAACTATTATTTTCCCAGATTCGCCATGGAAATGATGCACAAAGTTAGAATCAATAAACCCTGCACCACCGGTAATGAGTATTTTTTTGTTCCACAGACTCCATTATTGGACTGATTATTTTGCTATCTGAGCCTGATATATCTCATTAAATATTGCCTTTAAGTCATATTGATACCCCCAATCAGGGTAGTGTTTTTTGAACTTACCCACATCAGAGATATACCAAATATGATCACCAATTCGGTTTTTTTTCGAATAGGAGTAAACCATTTTATTACCTGAGATTTCTTCGCAAAGCTCTATGGCTTCTAACATGGAGCAGTTGCTATGGCGCGAGCCACCAATGTTATAGACGTCCCCACACCTAGGGCTTTTATAAAAATGATAAAAGGCATTCACGAGATCATAACTATGCATATTATCTCGCACTTGTTTGCCCTTGTAACCAAAAACTGTATAAGGCTCCTTAGTGATGGCACATTTCATCAAATACGCTAAAAATCCATGCAATTTAGCTCCTGAGTGTAATGGCCCCGTCAAGCATCCTCCCCGAAAACTAACAGTTTGCATATCAAAATAGCGGCCATATTCTTGAACTAGAATATCAGCAGCTACCTTGGATACACCAAAGAGTGAATGCTTGGAGTTGTCAATGCTCATGGACTCATCAATTCCATTGGCAAAAGCATGATCAGATGCAATTTCCCAGCGCTTTTCAGTTTCTTCTAAAGGCAGATAGTTGGGCGTATCACCATAGACTTTGTTGGTAGAGGTAAAGATAAATGCGGCTTTTGGGCAAAACTGTCGCGTTGCTTCTAATAAAACCAGGGTGCCGTTGGCATTGACTGTAAAGTCTGTATGGGGATCTTGAGCGGCCCAATCATGGGAGGGTTGAGCGGCAGTATGAATGATTAGAGCAATGTCAGTAGAATACTCTTGAAATAAGGATTCAATTTGGTTGCGATCGCGAATATCAATGTTTCTGTGAGAGTAGCGCTCACCGTAATTATCAACTAACAGTTGACGATTCCAGTCTGTTGATGCCCCATCTCCAAAGAAAACAGAGCGCATATCATTGTCAATGCCAACGACGTTAAATCCTTTTTCTATAAAAAAGTGAACCGACTGAGAACCAATCAGACCCGCAGAACCAGTTATAACAACAACACTCATATATGTCCCCTTAATCACTTAGGTTTAGAGGCTTTTAGAAACATCTGCCCACCGAAAAAATTCCATAAAAATGGAACCTTAAGATATAGCCGAAGCATCCAAACTGAAGCAGGTCTACCTTTAGTTGAAAAAGGTAGAAACCTAGGTATCACTTCATCAATTTTGAAGTTTAATGCCTTTAAAGCCTCTGAAAGTGATAGGTGAGTAATAGGTAAGTAGTGATCAATAAAGTCATAGTACTCCTTATATGAATATTTATAGTTTGGTTGAATCACTAGCAAACTACCACCAGGTTTCAGCTTTAAATAGCAAAAGCGAAGTACTTCAAAAAGCTCATCTTGGTCTTTTAAATGTTCAAAAAAATTCGATACGAATATTCGGTCAAAATGATGATGGGGAATACGTTCATACTGACCCTTATCAAGAATATTCAAGCGAAAGACACTCACATCAGGATTTGCAAATGTTTGAGCATCAGGATTTAAGTCAATCAAACACTTAGAAGCGGCAGAAATTTGATTAATGAATTCACAATAGCCTCCACCGATATCTAGAACTATACTGTCAACGGGTATGTACTTCTGAAGGAAATCCCTAATCAAAGCTTGCCATAAAGCACGTTTTGCCATCTGCTGCTTATGACTGAACCGGTTCTCATACAGCTGCCTGAGATATTCTGACTTATCAAGTAATTTATTCAAAGCAGGTTCATTCACGGCAAAAGTATTGTTTATCCTATAAAGTAATTCAACATAAAACAAGTAATTGAACGCTTATACCTAAGCAAGCCAGGGTAGAAAAGCTAATTTAAGTTTCGAAATATAAATAAAATACGATTAAATCCTACGTGAGACCAGGTTTTCAACTGAGTTAACAAAGGAAACCTTAATTAATCGTTTTAAGTCTGCCCTACTTTTAGATTTAAAAGATGATTCTCATCTCTGAGTCATCCGTTCGTCAAGCCAATATAGATAAAAGCATAGACTCATTGTCTACAAGCCATTGATAAATATCTGAAATGATAGTTTCTGGATTGTACTCAGGGCTCCAGCCAATCTTACGCTGTATGCACGAGGAGTCCATAATAAATAAGGGGACATCTCCTGGGCGTTCTGCTGGAACGGGAGTGATGTCTATGGTTTTACCTGTTACATCACGACAAAGCTCTGTTGTCTCTAAAAGCGACAGGCTACAAGCGGAGCCACCGCCAACGTTCAGGACACTTCCATCTAGGATATCAAAATGCGTGACTTGATACTCAATCAACTGGAGTAAATCTTGAATATGGAGTAAGTCACGCACTTGTTTACCACTACCTCCATATCCAATGTATTTAAGCGATTTCTCAAAGTAATGAGCCGCCACCCACAATACAAACACACCCTGATCGACTTTACCCATTTGCCAGGGACCCGTTACAACTCCGCAGCGATTGACAACAGCCTGTAGACCATAAGCATGACGATATTCTTCAATTAGTAGTTCAGAGGCTAGCTTAGTGGTCCCATAGAGAGAGCGATAGCCCTCTAAAGAGAACTTTTCCGATACTCCTAAATTGGACAATCCTACTAGTGTTTGTTCAGGCGCTATTTTATATCTAGTATCTGCCTCCACCAGACCAATAGCCTTGAGTTTTTCAATGGGGTAAACCCGACTAGTGGACAAAAATAACAGTTTGGCTTGGAGTTGACGTGCCAACTCCAAAATATTGATGGTACCCACCAAATTGGTTTGCAAAACATAGTCAGGGGATGAAAACCCTGCTAACACTGATGGTTCCGCAGAGCAATCGATGATGGTAGTCACTTCAAATGCACTGGGATCCAGATCACTAGAACAGCGAATATCTCCATGAACAAAATCGATACCTGCTTCGCGTAATCGAGAGAGATTCAGCTCTGACCCTCTTCGCTTGAGATTATCTAGGCAGATTACTTGCCAGTCAGAATGATGAGCCCTAAGCCCTATTGCCAGGGAACTGCCAATAAACCCTGCACCACCACATACTAAAACTCTCTCAGCCATTGACCTTAGCTCTCTGTTTAAGATTACTGCGGTGATAGTCACCCCTAGAAAGATATTTTTCTAGCCAGATATAGAGAACTATAAACAAGTAACGACTCCCCATCTCCTTAATTTTGAGCTTCGAAACCCCTGTTTGACGGTTACGCCAGGTGATCGGGATAGCCGCGTAGGAATAACCACGTACAATGGCCTTCAACGGAATCTCAACCGTTAGGTTGAAGTGATGAGAGATGAGGGGCATAATCCCCTCAATAACTTCTCTTCTGTAGATCTTAAAGGCGTTAGTGACATCGTTAAAACCGAGACCAAAGGCTATCTGGATAAACAGATTAGCTAAACGATTGACTAGTAGTTTATGGATCGGATAGTCAACGACTCTGCCACCCTTTATAAACCGTGAACCGAGGACACAGTCATACCCTTCTTGCAACTTGTAGTAATATCTCACAATGTCTTCAGGGTTATCAGAGCTGTCGGCCATGACAATGGCAACGGCATCGCCCTTAAAGTTTTCCAAACCGCAACGAACAGCAAAACCAAAGCCATTTGGGTAATAGTTGTTAATGTAGCGAACATTACTGTTATTTATAATTAACCCCTTTAAGAGATCTTCGGTACGGTCGTGGCTGTTGTCATTGACAACTAAAACTTCACAGTTAATATTTTCAGCAGCCATTTTTTCAGTAATGGCCGTGACTGTAGAAACAATACAACCTTCCTCGTTATAGGCGGGAATAACCAAGGACAGTAGTCCGTGACTCTTGCCCCAATAATACTGAGTTCTAGTCGAACTACATGACTTTTCCACAACAGGACCTAGACCTTCTGGTGGATAAAAATCCTCCTGCTCTGGGGTGGCTCTATCGCTTTTTTTAAATACGATACTATCACTGACGATGTAGTTTATCGCAGCACTCGTTAACACACCTACTAATGTATTAATCAAATAGTTTACACCCAGCCAATCAAGAACAGGAAAAATGACTAAAGTTCTCAATAGGATCGATAAACCAGCAGACAGATG
>NZ_QXHD01000004.1:2078988-2107725 GCF_011009555.1 Adonisia turfae CCMR0081
CCTGTCGCTGGTTTCAATCGGTAACAGGATTGAAAATTCGGTGCCTTGATCTAGCTGAGAATACACGTCCAGGCGACCACCATGTTTTTCGGTGACAACTTGGTGGGCGATCGCCAGCCCTAATCCTGTACCTTTGCCGACGGTCTTAGTTGTAAACTTACGGTCAAAAATTTTGGCCCATAGATCCGTGGGAATTCCTTTGCCATTATCCCGAATGCGAATTTCCACCTGCCGCAAGGGGGTGAGTTGGGTGGAGATGGTGATCTGTTGAGGTGTGGTCTCTAGCTCGGTAAATGATGTTTCTTCGGCGAGTTCATCGAACATATCAATGGCATTGGCCAAGATATTCATAAACACCTGACTCAGTTGCCCTGGAAAACACATGATGTCTGGTAGTTGGGCATAGTCACGGATAATTTGGATTTCAGGACGGTACTGGTTGGCTTGGAGTCGATATTTCAAAATCAGTAGGGTACTGTCAATGCCTTCGTGGACATTGGCCTTGAGTTTTTGGTCATGGTCAGCGCGGGCAAATAATCGCAGACTATTGCTGATATTGCGAATGCGATCGCACCCCGCATTCATCGAAGCCAGCATATGGGGCAAGTCTTCTAACAAAAACTCAATATCCAGCTGCTCACGGGCGGTTCTGAGCTCTTCTCCCGGGGATGGAAACGTTCGTTCCCATAGCTGGATATAGGCAGTAATATCCTTGAGGGATAGTTGTAACTCAGCCACATTTCCTCTTACAAAGCCGAGGGGATTATTGATTTCATGCGCCACACCTGCGACTAAGTTCCCTAGTGCGGACATTTTTTCACTGTGTACCAGCTGAAGCTGGGTTTTCTTTAAATTGTCTAGCTGGACTTCGAGTGCTCCTAACAGGTTTCGATTTTCTCTAAAGGCACGGGAGATAGTTTTAAACCAAGGCACCCAAATATCGGGCAGGGTGTCAGGAAGATCTGTCGAGATCGCCTGTTTTTCATGCTCAATATGATCCACTAGCTGGCAGGCGGGTTGAATAAAGCTATCGGTTAAGATGCGACTCGTTGCCCATAAACAGAGCCCTAGACCAATAAGTGGAATCATGGATGCTAGGAGACCATTGGTCACGGCTGCATAGTAAATAGCGCTTTTTGGGATAAAGAAAATTAAATCCCAGGGAGTATCGGCTATCCTGCGGTGAATCACTAAAAACGACCCAATAGCCTGCACGTGATTATTAGGGCTAGATAAAATCAAATTTGTTTCAGCTTTGAGAGCGTCCGGTAAGACCGTATCAAGGGTCTGAATTTCGGAAGCACTGGTGGTTTTCAGACCAGGATAGGCCAATAACTGTTGATTAGCCCCTGAAATCAATAGTGTTCCTTTGGCATAATCAAAATTTTGAATGGCCTGATTAAGACGCTCAAGGGTGATGTCAATGGCAACTGTGCCACGAAACCGATCTTGCTCGTAAATCGGTGCATTAGCGGTGACCATCATCCCTTGTCCTGCTAAATCAAGGTAGGCATCTGTCCATGATGTTTGGCGTTGGGGATTATGGTCAGGCAGCCCTTGGGCAAAAAATGCCATTTTTAACATGGCCTGATCAAATTCAATCTCTTCACTATAGGGATACAGATTGATAAACCCCTGGGCTGAGATGTAATAAACCCAGGTCACTTCCTGAAAATTTTCCTTGATGCCTCGAAAGATCGGCATCAGCCGCAGCGTCATGTTGAACTCACGTTCAAACTCATTAGACTGATGGGACAGCGCCCCTATTCCTTGTATATTGCCGAAGGTATCCCGGGATTCACCGATTTGCGGAAATAATTTGTAGCGGGAGTCTCTTGTCTGGATCACCTGTTTGCGAAGAGGTGACGTGGTTGGATCTTTAATGGACAATTTGAGATCCTCTTCGGCGGTTACTTGCAGAATATGCAATTGATTAGTAACCGATTTAACAATGCCGTCCAGGTGAACGGCATTTTCAAAGAACTTATTTTGAATGACAATCTGCTCATGGGTATAGACAGCATGCCACTGTAACCCTAAAAAACTTAGGGAAATAAGCAGAACAATTAAAAATGTTCCGGTTAAAAAATAACTGTAACGTTTGAAAGATGGCATGGGTTGTACTGATCCAACCAAACCGTATCAACTGACTGGATGCACCCTTGAGCTATCGGTAAGTTTCCCTGCTTTAATCCCTGGGGCAATGCTTTGTCCCTATGGGGAATTTATATGATAGATGGTTAGACATTCTAAGATACGGCTAGTTATGCCATATCTACATCAGCTAAATGTCTGATAAATGTCTGAATGTTGCCAGAATTCTCCCTTTAATCCCAACGTCACCTCAGAAATGGCCAAAATTTAGGAAACATTGCGATAATCCCTGGGGATATGGCGTTAACCATGGGCAGTACTGTGTTCTGATTTAGAATTAGCAATCCTGTGCTGCATTGACAATGCTGTTCCGCAAATCAGGTTTTACAATCTATAGATGCTGTAACCCATTTCCACTGCTTTCATGGCTTTTTCGTCTGTTGTTCGTGCCCTTAGTAAGGCTGCTTTAGCTCAAGAATTACTTATAAAGCTAGATAAACAGCAGCAGCTAGTACTCAATGGGTTACCCCGTTTACCCAAAGGGCTGGTGGCCTCAGCCTTGGCCCAGGCCCAGGCCTGTCCCCTGCTGGTGATAACAGCAACGCTAGAGGAAGCGGGGCGTTGGGCCGCGCAGCTAGACGCCATGGGCTGGCCCAGGGTATCCCTGTATCCGACATCAGAGGCCTCGCCCTACGATCCGTTTGACCAGGAGTCGGAGATGACCTGGGGACAGCTACAGGTGCTGGCGGATCTGCTTAAGGAATCTGACAAGCCCAGCGTCATTGTGGCAACGGAGCGAGCGTTGCAGCCACACTTGCCCCCTGTGGAATCCTTTAAGCCCTACTGTTTGCAGTTAGAGCAGGGCATGGAGCTAAACCTGAAGGAGCTGTCACGGACGTTGGCTACCCTGGGATATGAAAAGGTACCGACGGTGGAAACAGAAGGACAGTGGAGTCAGCGGGGGGACATTATTGATGTGTTTCCAGTGTCGGCGGAACTGCCGGTGCGGTTGGAGCTGTTTGGCGATGAGTTAGAGCGGCTGCGGGAATTTGATCCGGCAAACCAGCGGTCGTTGGATAAAGTTTCCACCCTATTGCTGACGGCAACGGACTTCAGTCCGCTGATTGCCTCCAAGTTAGATCAGAAAGGCGTGCTCATGGACCTGATGCCGTTGGAGGTTAGGGAAGGGTATGAAAGTGGTCAGCGGGTAGAAGGTCTGCGACGATTTTTGGGGATTGCGTTTGATCAACCGGCATCGTTGCTGGAGTATTTGCCAGAGGATACGCTGATTACCCTTGATGAGCCTGATCAATGTCGAGCTCACAGTGGTCGTTGGTATGAGCAGGTGGATGACTATTGGCATGAGGTCAATGAAACCCTGGGCAGTAGTGACGAGATTCAGCTGCCGGGGGATCAGGTTCCGCGTCTGCATCGCTCCTTTGATGAGGCGTTGGACGATCTGTCTCTGTTTTCCCAGCTCCTGATGTCGGAGATTGCTGAGGAGGGGGAAGGACTCAACCTATCTAGCCGTCCGGTACCGGCCATTCCCCATCAGTTTGGCAAGCTGGCGGAAACGGTGCGAGGGGAGTGCGATCGCAAACATCAGATCTGGCTCATCTCTGCCCAGCCCACCCGCTCAGTGGCCCTACTTCAAGAGCATGACTGTCCTGCCCAGTTTATCCCCAATCCCAAAGACTACCCTGCCATTGAAAAACTCCATGGTCAATATGTGCCCGTTGGCGTCAAGTATTCTGGCCTGGCAGAACTGGAAGGCTTTATCCTGCCCACCTTTCGCATTGGCATCGTCACCGATCGGGAGTTCTTTGGTCAACACACCCTGGCCACCCCCAGCTATGTGCGCAAACGTCGCCGGGCGGCCTCTAAGAAAGTCGACCCTAATAAGCTCCGACCCAACGACTATGTAGTACACCGTAACCATGGTATCGGCCAGTTTCTCAAGCTAGAAAGTCTCACCATTGATGCGGAAACACGAGAGTACCTGGTGATCAAATATGCCGACGGTTTGCTCAGGGTGGCTGCGGACCAAATGGGCTCGCTGTCGAGATTTCGAGCATCAGCGGAGAAACGGCCTGCGCTGAACAAAATGACTGGCAAGGCTTGGGAAAAAACAAAGACCCGTGCCAAAAAAGCCATCCAAAAGGTCGCAGTGGATCTGCTCAAGCTCTATGCCCAGCGCTCTGAACTGGAAGGCTTTACCTATCCAGTGGATATGCCCTGGCAACAGGAATTGGAGGATTCTTTTCCCTATCAACCCACCCCCGATCAGCTGAAGGCCACTCAGGATGTGAAACGGGATATGGAAAGCCCTCGCCCCATGGATCGACTAGTCTGTGGCGATGTGGGCTTTGGTAAAACCGAAGTGGCTATTCGGTCGATCTTTAAGGCCGTAATCGCTGGTAAACAGGTGGCAATGCTAGCTCCCACAACAATTCTCACCCAGCAGCATTACCACACCATCAAAGAGAGATATGCCCCCTATCCTATCCAGGTGGGGTTGTTAAACCGCTTCCGCACTGCCAGTGAGAGAAAAGATATTATTCAGCGGTTAGCGACAGGCGAGCTAGATGTTGTTGTGGGTACCCATCAGCTGTTAGGGAAAGCCGTTAAATTCAAAGATTTGGGACTACTGGTGGTCGATGAAGAACAGCGGTTTGGTGTGAACCAAAAAGAGAAAATCAAAGCCATGAAAACCCAGGTGGATGTGCTGACCCTGAGTGCCACCCCGATTCCCCGTACGCTTTACATGTCGCTCTCAGGTGTGCGGGAGATGAGCTTGATTACAACGCCACCTCCATCCCGACGACCGATTATGACCCACCTGGCTCCCCACGATATGGAGAAAGTGCGGGCTGCCATTCGCCAAGAGTTAGATCGGGGCGGACAGGTATTCTATGTGGTGCCACGGGTGGAAGGGATTGAAGAGATTGCTGCTCGCATTCGCGAGATGATTCCATCTATTCGGTTGGCGGTTGCCCATGGTCAGATGCCAGAGGGCGAGCTGGAAGCCACTATGCTGGCCTTTAGCAATGGTGAAGCAGACTTGATGGTGTGTACCACCATTATTGAATCGGGTCTGGATATTCCTCGGGTGAATACGATCCTGATCGAAGACTCCCAAAAATTTGGTTTATCCCAGCTCTACCAGTTGCGGGGGCGGGTGGGGCGTTCTGGCATTCAGGCCCATGCCTGGTTGTTTTTCCCAAGGCAAGACAAACTTTCAGATAAGGCACGCAAGCGGCTGCGGGCAATTCAAGAGTTTACCCAGCTGGGTTCGGGCTATCAGCTAGCCATGCGGGATATGGAAATTCGCGGCATTGGTAACCTGCTAGGGGTGCAACAGTCTGGTCAGATGGAGGTGATTGGTTTTGACCTGTACATGGATATGCTACAGGAGGCAATTGCCGAGATTCGTGGTCAGGAGATTCCTCAGGTGGACGAGACTCAGGTAGATCTGAAACTGACGGCATTTATTCCCAACAACTACATTGGCGATACCGATCAAAAGATGAGCGTCTACCGCTCACTGGTGGCTGCAGATACGAAGCGTGAGCTGATGCAAATTGTGACGGACCTGAACGATCGGTTTGGGACTATTCCACCGGCAGTGGAACAGCTAGTGAAAATGTTAGAGCTGAAGCAGATTGCCAAACCCTTGGGCTTTGCGAAAATTAAGCCGGAGGGCAAGCAGCATGTGGTGATGGAGACACCCATGGAAGCGCCAGCCTGGAAGCTGCTGCATGAGAAGGTACCGGGTCATTTGAAATCACGGTTTATCTATGGGTCGGGTAAAGTAACGGTGCGTGGTCTCGGTGTGATGAAACCGGACAAGCAGCTGGAGAACTTGATTGAGTGGTTGGGGTATATGCGTGGGGCATTAAATGAGCCTGCCTTAGCGGGAAGTGATGTGTAGTCTTTGGTCAAAATCCTGCTTATACCCAATCCGCGTTCAGTAAATCCGATTAAACATCAGCAATCCCGTAGGGGCAACCACAAGGGATTGCCCTACGATAATCGCTATTTTCCAGATGTGCATCCATGGGAGTTGTAGAAAACTACCCTATCGCAACAAGCCAATCAGCAAAGCAATCGGGGCGGCGATTAATATCCACATGGCGTTTCCTAATCCAATGTAGAGAGCGGCAACACCGATTAATAAGGGCGCTAAACTACCGATGAGGCCAAATAGGTTGCTGAGGGTAATGACCGAACCGCTCTGTCCTAGCATGGCGGTGTAGAGCTGTCCTTGTAGAATCGAGTACCATCCGGCGTTGAGGAAACCAAGACACCCCAAAACGATGTACTTGGTGGTGAGGGAAGGAACCAACAAAAAAGCAGGATAAAGACATAGCACTAGAATCACACTGACTTTGAGGTACGTTAGGCCTCTCACTCTTTCGAGTAAAGGAATCAGAAGAAAATCTCCTAGGAGACCAAAGCCCAACCAAATGGCCATTGCAAAACTGGCCTGGGTTGCATTAGTATTCACTACGTCAACAAAGTACAGTGCAACAAAGCCACGGAATACATCCAACATCAAATCGGAGAACTGTAGTAATGTCAGCCACCGTACGATATTGGGACGTTTTAAGGCGGATATCGCATTGCGGAATCCATGGTTAAGACTATGGACTTTCCGAGCTTCAGGGGGCGATGTGAGTTTAAACAGGTTGGGCGATCGCCATAGCAGCACTGCCATTAACCCGCTGAGAATGGCCAAAATAAACAGTGCCCCTCGCCAGCCTTGGTTGAGCGCGATCGCAACGGCCAGAATCAAAGGTCCCATCACATTACCCAAGGAACCGGCCAGGGTCCAACGTGCCATGCTTTGTTCATGGCGTGTGGGCTCAAGATCCATCAGGGTGGCTTGGGCAATGTTGACAAAGCTGCCAGATGCAGGACCTAACAGCATGAGCCCGAGCGTAAATCCGGTAAAGTCTTGGCTAAAGGAGAGTAGGAAGAGCGCGATCGCAAACCCCATGCCTCCACCTACAATCAATCGCCGCCGATGTCCCATATCAGCCCAGATGCCAAAAATTGGCTCGATTATCTGACTGATGGTACTGGGCGTGGCCAACAGTAAACCAACCTGCCCGTACGACAGGTTTAAATCCTGACGAATTAGGGGCCAAGCCGGATCTAAAACACCCCCAACTAACTCGTCCAATAGTTCAATGATCAAGAAGATGATAGTTAAACTCATCACCGTCTTGAGGGTTTTGTGTTTACCCGTCAATCGCATTGTGAAATTCTCCTGTCCTGAAAAATTTGATGACAAACGTAATGTTCAAATTTCTTGTCCAGCTGGACCAGGCGGAGGAATCCACGAACAGAAACGATATCTTACCTGTGACCATGGGACAGATAAGGTATGCTGCTGCGATCGAGTTTTAGAAAGTTACCAGGGTGGGAATCTCATTGTAAGTTTTTCAATGCACTATGGGCACAAGTATACTGATTTCATGTAGTACGAGTAGGGCGGAAATCCGATCTTGCCTCAATAAAAAATGGGATAGGTCAAAATGTCATGCTATATCCAAGGCTGTGTGGTTAATCCAGCTTGCTTCGCTGAGGTTGTACCAATCAACTAATGTTCATTCATCTTTTTGAAGACTTAGGAAGTTCTCTGAAGTGCACTACGGATTGCCTGATACGAATGCATCCCTGACGCTTCATTTTTTGAAAGAACATCTCTTGAGGGTTATAGATAATCTTCAAGAGGTGGCAGACATATACATTGATAGTAATGTGTATAGCAAAACTGTATCGGTCAATAATTGTCAAAGCGCTTTACTATATCAATTCAAGGGTAATGAGTGGATTAATGTTGAATTCTTGGCCTGTAGGCCGAAGTTTGACTTTATTAAAGGTATAGTCTCCAGCCTCAATTGTGAAGTGGTTTTCCTTACGGTGTGTGATACAGAAGATTCTATCCGCTACACGCATTACACATCAGCAGGAATCATAAGCCATTTCAGTTATCCTTCCGATGATTTAGAAGATGAGTATGAAGGTGATTGGTCAACTGCAGACATCTTCTTAAAAGATCAACAAATCAGCGCTTTTTATGCTTGTTGGTCTAGGCAGGCTCGACATAATAACGTTGCTACGATTGTAGATGAGCGCTTAAATGTTGATGATTTTGTAGGTATTTTCAGAATTATATTTCGCTCCTAGTTATATTGTTGAGCCATGCCTGCTTTGGGTAGTGCTATTACAAACGATACTCTCTGTTAAATTTCAAAGTAGTCAGCTTGCACAACATCCTTTATGTCCAGTCGCGTAAATTCGAATAAAACATTGTCTCCTGCCACAAACGGACCAATACCCTTCCAAGTAATCTCGATAGGATAAATCCCCTTATTATAAAAGAAATCATTCGCAACAAGAAAAGCATCATCGCGTGTTACATCGAAACCCAAAGAGCGATATTCAGAATAAAATTCGTAATAAGCTTTGTTGGATATCTCAACATACTCCAATCTTTCCAAAAGCGCACCTAACCTGTAGTAAAAATAATTTAAATAGGTACCAGTGTCACTGAACTCGAAGAAAACTGCTTCCGAGCTCAAAAATTTGGAAATTGCCTGCGCATCCTCTCTATTAAAAATTGCAAGAACAGGAGCAACCTTTATATACTGTAGAGCGGACCAACCATGACCAGTTAATTGTATGCTGTAACAGCATGCTCGATTTCCTAACGTTATATCTTTTCCATAAACATTCTGCTGATGAAGTCCACAATTTCTTATTTTCTTTAGAGCAAAGCCAACCTCATCGATATTAGCTTTCACCAATATTAAGTGGTCATTGGAGTTAAGTGCACCTAATCCTTTTCTATAGCGTTCCTATTTGATTGGTGAGAATGTTCCATACATATGCATTTTGGGAAAGTCAAAGAGTTCCAGGGCACAAAACTGCTCAAATAGAGCTTTGAGGCCAGTGAATGACGGCTTCAATCCAGCCATCTGTCTGACCCAGGTCTTGGCTTGTAACCAAACATCCTCAATCGGATTTTGAGTTGGGTCGTTGGGCGCAAAGCGAATGCAGTGGATACGCCACTGGGATTCTGGCAGTCCTTCATTGAGCTCGTTTAAGCACGCTTGAATCTCCTGAGAACGATGATAACTGGCTCCATCCCATAGAATAATCAAGCGCTGGTTTGGAAACTGACGCTGCAAGAACTTGAGATAGGCCAATGTACAGGTCGTATTGCCGGCAGCGTGGGCCTCAACGAAAACGCGTTTACTTAGCAGGTCCAAGGCCCCATAGTACGTCTGCCGGTCGCGTTCATTGACAATCGGGACCTCAACGCGCTGATTTCGACGTCCCCAAACGTAGCCTTCGAGATCCCCACTCATCAGATGACATTCATCGACAAACAACACCCTCACTTGGCCACATTCAATCTCGGTGCGGTAGCGTGCCAATAGCCGTTGGATGTCGGCTTTTTTTTAGCCACTAGAGCGGGATCGGTTTTGGGGTTGACCTTGCTGGTTTTCTTCCAACTCAGACCAGCGGTCTCGAATAAGTCGTAGTAACTCTGTTTGGACTCATAGCTGACCCCATATTCACTGGCCAGGTGATACTCCAATTCATTCAGTGTCCAGATAGCTTTGGTCCCGAGCCACTCGATAACAGCGGCCTTTTGAGCAGCACTCAGATAGCTTTGACGACCTTTATGACGCGGTGCAAAGCTGCTGAGTCCCTCGGCCTCGTATCGCTGCTTCCAGTTTGCAATGAAGCCCATCGACACGTCGAGAATACTGATAATCGATTCGTAGGTATGCCCCTGATAGAGCAGTTTAACTGCTAGGGCTTTCTTCACCTGACGACCATCACGTTGCGTCTTGATGAAGGTTTTCAATTCTTCGATGGCTGCGGTTTGACTGGATACTGGTATCTCCGAACTCATAACGATACGGGGGGAACATGCTCTGATGAATACAATTTCTCAGATCATACCGATCTACCCTCAAGAATCAAGACGGATGACTATACCTGAGTTAAATAAAGATAGATTGACTGTTCCATCACTGCTTCCATTCTCAAAATGTATAACTTTGCAACTACCTAATTCTGAAAGCCTACAGAGATCTAGTGCCGAAAAAATTATCTGTGGTGCTAATTCACTGATATAAATCCAGTTATGATCCACTAGTTTAAATACTACAAAGGCATTTTTTGAGCTTGGAAGAATAGTTCTGTTGTAGCAATCCCTAAGGTGCAGTCTCGAATTTATTATTTCAAATAAAGTATCGATTGTCCGCTGGAAGGATGCCTCCACTAAAGTAATTTCATAGGAAGACTCGAAACAGCTGATTCCTCTAAATCCTTCAAAAGAAACGTCAAAATCTTTGCCCGGTGTTAGATGATAACAGCCATGCATTATTCAGTCACCGAGCCTCCAAAATAAACTTTAAATCTGTTCGCCTGGGTGCAACGCGATGGATTTCGACACACTTGAACCATCTCCTGGTCCTTAGGATCCTCAGGTCGTTTAATGCTATCGCCTGGCCAGTATACAAATATGCACTGTCTCTACTAACTGTTAGCTAGATTATCCTGTGCCAGTGTTCTGTTCCTCCATCAGTTAATTGGTGGTTCGTCTGTAATATAGCAAATATTAATTTCTAGCTTAGTAAACTGCTGCTTACATGCAGTCGCTTTCTGGGCACATAGCTGCCACTATTTATGGCTTTCAGCAATCACTGATGTTGTGAACTATGTACACCAAGCTATAGTTTAGATATCGCTGGGAGTGATATCTAAGATGAACTATGACCTCAACCTCCTCAGAACCTTTTCGGCATTGATGACGGAGCGAAGCGTGACAGCTGCCAGTCAGCGATTAGGTGTGACGCAGCCTGCGGTCAGCGGTTCATTAGCAAAATTACGGCGTTTGTTTGACGATCCGCTCTTTACCCGCACTCGGTATGGGATTGTGCCGACAAAAAAGGCTGAGGCCATTGCCCCCATTGTGCAAAAAGCCCTGGAAGATTTAGATGCTGTTGTTCAAAGAGAACCTATCTTTGCACCAAAAACAAGTGTGCGAAGATTTCATGTTGCTGCAAATCCCTATTTTGAATCTGTGTTGATTCCTCGTTTAGCTCAAATGGTTCACCAGCAAGCTCCACAGGTACGGTTAACGCTAGTGCCCATAGGAGCTGATTTAGCGGCAGCTAAACCCAATGGCGGAGTCACTGAATTGGCCCTCAGTCAGTTTGACCACCCTCCTGAACAAGTGATGTGTCAAACCATTTTGAAGGACGAATTTGCCTGTGTTGTGCGGGCTGAAAATTCTTGTGTCGGAGATATGCTGACCATAGACGCCTATGAAACCATGAAGCATGTGATTGTTGCATCTCCTAGCCGACTAGAAAATGGGGTGTTTACTATGCTTAAACAGCAATCGATTCAGCGTAAGGTTGCGATCGCAGTTTCTCATTTTCTAGCAGTTGCCCCCATCATTGCCAAAACAGATTACTGTGCCACACTGCCCAAACGCATTGCCCAACATTATGTAGGCAATCCTCAATATCGTGTATTTGCACCACCCACTGACTTTGGACAGTTTCCCATGCACATGGTGTGGCATCCTCGCCATGACAATGATGCTGGACACCAGTGGTTACGACGTTTAATTCAAGATATCTGTAATGACTTGACAGAACCACAAAGCATTTAACATAAACATCATTCAGAGTTACACCGAAAGACATTCATTGGTGCACCCTAGCTAACCTCCCAAAGACAACAGCCCGAACCTTTTGTTGTCAGATTTTCTCAGCTACCATCTGTATGATGGGGATGATGTTATATCATTGTTGTCTCGATAAGGGACAGTGGCATCAATATCAATGCTATCGGTAGATGTAATACTTGGTTGGCACGCTTGGGAAGTAAAGCCCTTTGCCATATCGAGAAATAAAGCCGGATCTCCAACCTTAGGTTGTAGCTCATAGGAGCGGAAAGTACGCACCGCCTCTTGCCAGATTGGCTGTGGAAAACCTAATTGATCACGATGGTAAGCATCGTAGCGAGGAGAAGCAATATTAAAGGGAACTTCACCTATAGTACGACTAGGTAAAACTCGACGACGATGATAAGGCACAACATTTTCGCCAAAGTTTTCAAGATATTCATGACTATTTAGTAACTCAGCAATAAAGCCCTGGAGCCCTTTGCTCATAACCACTGCCGACCAGGCAATTTGCTCCGCTTCACTATAGACTCGACGTCCCAAAACCCTTTCAATGCAGTGTTTGACAAAGCGATAGTTGCTGTTCTTACTGTAGAAACTATCGATAAAGGTATTGGACAACAGCAATCCCCGAATAAAATCCCGCACTGTAATTTGTCTATTGCGCAGCTGAGATTCTAGGGCAATTTCACGATCCCACCTAAAAGCGTGAAAGAAGATTTGTCGATAGGCTGCATCGATAAGAGCCCCCATTTCTGTTGGCGAGAATAAATCATCGGTTGAATAGATAATTGTTTCGTCATCTGGAGCACCGAGTGGATCAACGCGCTGGTTAGGACAGGAAGGAGAATAAGCCAATAGAGGAATAGTCATATTTTTTCAAGTCTTCACTCTTATAGATTTTGAAAAACCAAAACATATCAACTCACAGTGAATTATAAAAGGCAACAACTCGTCAAATCTTTAATGGATCAAAAAAATGTTACAGACCTTAATCTCAAACATGGGAAGATCACTAAATATTTTTGACTCTTATTTTGCCTAGAGTAACTCTTAAAAACCTGCCATGAATAGCTTAGGCAAGCTATATTTTTCTATTTCAAGTGTCTTTTATTTCATATTCTTTCTTAGGGGCTGCACAATTCCTGCACAATTTCCTTGGTCTAATGGGTGACATAAGATTAGCTTACAAGAATTAGAATCTTGAGCTTGTAAACCCTTAAGATCAGGTATTGAAAGATTCAGATTCTTACACTGCTACTCTATCGTTGATAAAGCTAATACCAAATCTCATCAGGTTCTTGTGAAAGAGTCCTGTAGAGAACCCTGACAGTTTAGTTTGTTCACTGCCTCTACTCTTAGACGGTTTTGTGACATCAGGGAGGTTAGTCAGCGATCTTTCTAGACTACTCAAGCAGACGTTAGCTGGCATTGGCGAAGTCAGGCTTCAGCACCTAACTCAGTGGACAAGAAAAAATTAGGAGATTGAATCAATGTTAGATGCCTTTACGAAGGTTGTGTCGCAGGCTGATAATCGGGGTCAGTTAGTGGGTCCTGATCAGATTGATGCTCTATTGGCTGTCGTTAAGGATGGGGCAAAGCGCACTGATGTTGTGAATCGCATTACGGGCAACGCCTCTGCAATTGTCACTAATGCTGCACGAGCATTATTTGAAGAGCAGCCTCAATTAATTGCTCCCGGTGGTAATGCTTACACAAATCGCCGAGTTTCGGCTTGTTTACGTGATATGGATATTATTCTTCGCTATATCACCTATGCAGTATTTCTAGGGGATACCAGTGTCTTAGATGATCGTTGCTTGAATGGTTTGCGCGAAACCTATTTAGCGTTAGGTGTGCCTAGCTCTTCGATGGCGACTAGTATTCTCAAGATGAAAGATGCAGCGATTGCGATCGCAAATGACCGCAACAACATCCAACCTGGTGATTGTAGTACCCTGATGGCTGAACTGGCTAGCTACTTTGATCGAGCTGCTGCTGCTGTCAGCTAATTTGACCTTAGCCCTGAACAACAACGTCAAATAATCTCTGAACAAGCTATTCCTTTAAGCAACTTGTTCTAATCAATGCTTTCCTCAATCATCCCTGCTAAAACACGAGTAAAAAATCATACCAATGAAAACACAATTAACAGAAGCCGTTGTAGCTGCTGACTCCCAAGGCCGTTATTTGGGCAATGTTGAACTTCAAATTGCCTTTGGCCGTTTACGCTTAGCAACAGCCGATTTAGAAGCAGCCAGGGAACTCGGTATTAAAGCACAACAATTGGCTGAAGGTGCTGCGAATGCAGTTTATCAGGTCTTTCCTTATACAAAGACTATGCAAGGCAGCAACTATGCCTTTGATACCCGTGGTCAAGCCAAGTGCTTGCGCGACATCGGCTACTATGTACGGATTATTCAATACTGTCTGATTGCAGGTGGCACGGGGCCAGCTGATGACTATTTACTGGCAGGCTTGGCTGAAATGCACAGTAGTTTCGAGCTAGTTCCCAGCTGGTACGCTGAGGCACTCAAATATATTAAGGCAAACCATGGTTTAACGGGAGACCCTGGTCTGGAGCTCAATTCCTACATTGATTACATTATCAACGCTCTCTAGAGGCCAGTAATCGCTCAGAGGTCATGGTCCTTTCAAATCCATAGTCCGACTGTATTAACGTCGCTGATTTATGAGATGAATCTGTAATCACTAGAATTTACCGCATTTTCAGATTAGAGGATTAGAGAATTAGCGACGTTATTTTTTGACATTTTAGACAACGGTGGGAGCTATAGCATTAAAAGTCCATGGCAAGGCTTGTTTATTAAGTAGTGACGTTAGGTAAAAAGATGGCTGGTTTGCAAGAAGCTGGGAGATTGGGAATTAAACCCTTTGATGAGGCTAACCCTGTTGAATTGAGACCCAATTGGACCCGAAATGATGTCCAAGCTGTTATTTCAGCAGCCTATCGACAGGTGCTTGGCAATGAGCATCTTATGGAGAACGATAGGTTAGAAGAACCAGAGTCCCTTCTAGCTCAGGGCATCATCTCAGTTCGAGACTTTATCCGGGCAATTGCAGAGTCAGATCTCTATCGTCAGAAGTTTTTATATCCCAACTTTCATGTTCGCTTTATCGAGCTGAACTATAAGCATCTGCTAGGTCGAGCGCCCTATGATCAAACTGAAATTGCCTATCATTTAGATCTCTTTTTGACCAAAGGATACGAAGCTGAGATTGACGCTTACATCAGCTCTATAGAGTATGAGAATAGTTTTGGGGACAATATTGTTCCTTACCACAGAGATTTTAAAACCGATCATCCGGGTCAACGAACAGTTGGCTTTAGTCGTTTGTTACAACTTTATGGTGGCTATGCTAATAGCGATCGGGCACAAGGGCAAAAACAACCTCAATTGACCGTAGCCGTCGCTAAAAACTTACCGGCTCCGCTGAGTGCGTCTAAGCGTGTGGCTTTATCTGGCCCCTTAGGAGGGGCTCGTGGTGATGTCTATCAACTGCGAGTGGTCCGGGCAGCGTCAACGCGTTCTCCTGTTGTTAGACAAAGTGTGACAGAGGTACTGGTTTCCTATGACCAGTTAACGACCAAGCTACAACAGTTAAATCGTTCCGGCAATAAGGTACTGAGTGTAACTGCTGTTTAGTTCTGTGAAATAAAGGAAAATGTCTGATGGCTATTACAACAGCAGCCTCTCGTCTAGGGACATCCGCGTTTAGTGATGCTGCCACATTAGAACTACGACCTAATACCACAGCAAAAGACGTTGAAGCGATTATTCTGGCCGTGTATCAGCAGGTCTTGGGCAATCCTCATCTGCTGTCGTCTGAGCGGCTAGTTATTGCGGAATCATTGTTGCGCAATCATAAAATCACCGTACAGGAATTTGTACGACAAGTGGCGAAATCAGACCTGTACAAACAAAAGTTTTTCTACAGCACCTTTCAAAGTCGGACAATTGAGCTGAACTATAAGCATCTGCTAGGTCGAGCGCCCTATGATCAAGCTGAAATTGTAGAACACATGGATTTGTATGAATCTAAAGGCTTTGAAGCAGATATTGATGCTTACATTGACTCAGCTGAGTATCAAACCTACTTTGGAGAGACTATTGTGCCCTACTATCGGGACTTGGTGACCACGGGGGTGGGGCAACGTTCCGTAGGGTTTTCCCGTCTTTTTCAGCTTTATCGTGGCTATGCCAGTAGCGACAAAGCTCAATTTACTGGAAATGCCCCCCAACTTGTCAAAGATCTTGCACGGAACACAGCTACAGTAGTTCAGCCTCCTTTAAGTAGCGCAGGTAGTATCGCCTTTATACCTGCGCTTAAAGGAGACGCATCCGTTAGCACATTTGGTGGCTCCAAAGCCTTTGGGTCTGGTCGGCTTTTTCGGGTTGAGGTCGCTGCGATCAGTGGCCCAGGCTACCCTAAAGTCCGACGGGTCAACAAAGCTGTCATTATTCCCTATGAAGAGTTAACCCCCCATATGCAACGGGTACAGCGTCAGGGGGGAAAAATCGCAAGCATCATAGAACTCTAAACTACGTCAAGGTTAGAACTCATAGTCTCTTGCGGGGACAATGTAGCTCTGGCCAGGGTCAAGCAGACTATTGCTGGCAGGAAAGTGATTACTTCCCTACCAGCAATATTTTTTTGCTAATGATAATTTGAACAATTACTTGAAACTTAAAAAAACTAAACAATCATTAAAAAACTGTCAAATACCTAATAAATTGGTAAGTAGCGCAATTGAGTTTATCGCTGATGGTGCTTGACGTTAGCGTAAGTGAATTTTCTTCCTGGAAAGAGGTCATGGATGCTCAACCATTGACTGCTTCCAGTCAAACTTCGCTGCCAAGAGCATTAACGAAATTTACCACTCATCCTGAAGTTGGCTGTATTATTGTGTTACGTCGGGCTCAGGTGGTTGGTATTGTCACTCGACAAGATGTCCTAAAACTCATTGCGAAAAGAACGGACTGGGCCAGACTACGATTATCTAAGGTGATGACACGGCCTGTGATAACAGTTGTGTCATCTGAATTATCCACCATAGAATCACTGCTAGAGCAATTTGAGTGTCATCAGATTAGCTATCTTCCCGTGTTGGATGAGCAGAGTGGATTAAAGGGCGTCATTTCTCACAAGCGCCTGCTAATGGCTTCAAATTATCAGAATACTGAAGTCATTCTTAAGCGGAAGCATCAACGGGCCCAGATTTTTGCAGACATTACCCTCAAAATTCGGCAGTCATTACAACTCAAAGAAATCTTACAGACAAGCGTTGAGGAAGTTCAAAAACTACTGAATGCTGACCGAGTCTTAATCTATAAAGTTTTGCCCGATGGTACGGGTAAGGCAACGAGTGAGGCGGTTAAGGACTCCTATCCAGCCGTTTTAGGGATGACCTTTCCTGAAGAGGTATTTCCAACCGATTATCAACAACTCTATGCGAAAGGACGTGTACATGCTATTACCGATGTTCATGACCCCGAGGCTGGTGTTGCTGAATGTTTAGTTGAATTTACTGAGCGGTGGGACATTAAGTCTAAGTTGATTGTTCCAATTGTGTATCCCCTGACTCCTAAGCAAACAAAAGTTGATAAGTCTAATCACCAAGACTTGTGGGGGCTGCTCATTGCCCATCAATGCGAAAGTCCACGGCGGTGGACAGACTTTGAATTAGAGTTAATGCAGCAGCTCGCCGCTCAGATTAGTATTGCGCTTTCCCAGGGGCAGATGCTGGAGTATTTAGAAGAACGGGTCAAATTACGCACCGCAGAGTTGACTGAAACCAACAAAGCCCTGTACCAAGAAATTCAAGAACGGAAGCAGATTGAAATAGCACTGCGACAAAGTGAAGAACAAATACGTCTGATTACGAATAATTTGCCAGTTCTCATTGCCTATGTTGATGCTCAACAATGTTATCGATTTAACAATCAGGCTTATAATTCCTGGCTAGGTCAAGATCCTACAGACCTCTATGGTAATCCCATCAAAGCTTTTAAGGATCCTGACTATTATGAGACAATTCGTCCTCATATTGAAGCGGCTTTAAGTGGTAACCAGGTGACCTATGAGAGTGAACTTATCTTTAAAGATGGCTATATCCACTCGATGAGTGTCAGCTATATTCCTCATCTGGAACTTACGGAACAGGGGCAAGCCATAATCAATGGTTTCTTTTCACTGACCACGGATATTAGCGATCGCAAAGCCATTGAACGAATGAAAGATGAATTTATTGCTGTTGTTAGCCATGAATTAAGGACTCCTTTAACATCACTGCATGGCTCATTAAAGCTGATTGCTACAGGGCGTTTAGGGCATTTATCAGAAGAAGGTCAACAAATGCTGGCGGTGGCGGATGAAAGTACTGATAGACTTGTACGTTTAGTCAACAATGTCCTGGATCTACAGCGGATAGAATCCGGTGAAGTCACTATGGATAATTGCACATGTAATGCTGCTGATTTAGCAGAGCAAGCGGTTGAGGCCATGCAG
This sequence comes from Adonisia turfae CCMR0081, assembly GCF_011009555.1. Taxonomy (GTDB): domain Bacteria; phylum Cyanobacteriota; class Cyanobacteriia; order Phormidesmidales; family Phormidesmidaceae; genus Leptothoe; species Leptothoe turfae. The sequence goes on from NZ_QXHD01000004.1 coordinate 2,097,335, forward strand.
CCCATAGCTCAACAACATGATATTGAGATCCATACCCTGCTGGAACCACTCTTAATTTGGGCTGACCCAGACTATATTGTGCAAACTCTAACCAATCTCATTGGAAATGCCATTAAGTTTTCAGCTCCTAATAAAACAATTCTCTTAAGCCTGCAATCACACTCTATTGCTCCAAAATTACCTAATGGCTCTACCAAACCTTCATTATCTGATTTAGAGGCAGCACTTTTCTGTGTGAGAGATCATGGACAGGGCATTCCTTCCGATAACCTAGAGAGTATATTTGAACGATTTCAACAGGTTGATTCTTCTGATTCTCGTAAGAAGGGAGGAACAGGTCTAGGATTAGCGATCTGTCGTAAGATTATCGAACAACATGGCGGCACAATTTGGGCCGAAAGCCAGATAGGAATTGGTAGCAGCTTTTATTTTACTGTTCCGCTTTCCAAGGATCAGGTATTAAAAACATTATGAAATCCAAACTGATACTGGTGATTGATGATGAAGAGCCTATTCAGAAGGTGGTTAGGCTCAGCTTAAAGATGGAAGCCAATTGGCAAATTATTTGTGCATCTTCGGGAAAGGAAGGAATTCATCTGGCTGAAACACGCCAGCCAGATGCCATTCTACTGGATGTAATGATGCCTGACGTAGATGGCATTAGTACCTTTGAAAAGTTACATAATAATCTTCAGACCAGAGATATTCCAGTTATTTTGTTGACGGCTAAAACTGGAACAGCAGAAAAACGCTTATTTCAAAAGATTGGGGTGACCGGGGTTATTACTAAACCTTTTAACCCTTTATCATTGGCCAGTCAAATAGCCAAGTTGATAGGGTGGCAACTCTAGGGGGATTTAATGAAAATCTTATTGGTAGACGACGACAACGCAATTTCTGAAGTTCTCATCCAGCAGTTAACAGTACAAAACTATATTGTTGACCGGGTGGCTGATGGCGAAATGGGGTGGTCCTATGCGTCTACCTTTAACTATGACCTGATTTTATTAGATTGGGGATTGCCTCACCTGGATGGAATGCAACTCTGTCAACGGTTGCGCCGTGAAGGATACGGTGTGCCTATTTTACTGTTGTCGTCTAGAAATCAACAAGTCGACAAAATCAAAGGGTTGGAGGCTGGTGCCGATGATTATTTAGTCAAACCCTTTGATATCAAAGAATTGTTAGTGCGTATTCGCGTACTGGTACGACGTACGTCTGCTGAACCACAACCCGTTTGGGGATGGGGAGACCTTTGTCTTGACCCAGCCAGCTGTAATGTCACCTATCAGGGGCATCCCATCAAACTGACGGCTAAAGAGTATGCTCTGCTAGAATTTTTCTTACGTCATGGCCATCAGGTTTTTAGCACATCTGCACTATTGGATCAGATCTGGTCTTCTGATGAATTTCCCAGTGAAGCGACTGTGCGATCGCATATTCGGGGACTACGGCAAAAACTTAAGACGGCTGGAATTTCAGCTGACGTAATTGAAACCGTACGAGGGTTGGGATATCGCCTCGGGACATCACCATTAACATCCCTTCACCACCAAAAACTATCGAAAACAATTTCATCTGAACGTCAGGCTCAGTATTTGCAAGGTCTGACTCAAACCTGGCAAACTCACAAAGATGAAAGCATTAGACGTTGGCATTACTTAGCACATTTGTCACAAACTCTCAAAGAACAAGACATCAATGAGCAACAGCAGCTACAGGCCAAACAAATGGCCCATAGTCTAGCAGGGACCTTGGGGATTTTTGGATTGATCGAGGGCCATCGCTTAGCTGTAAAGATAGAGCAACTCCTGGACGCAGTGTCGACCTTATCACCGACACAGGTAAAACAATTTCAGGCATTGGTGACCACCTTAGGCCATACATTGGACAATCCACCACAGCTAGTTTCCTGGACAGAAAACGCCCCTCATTTGCCCAAAATTCTCATAGTAGATGTCAATGAAGCTTCTTATATTCAGCAACTGATGGCGTTGGCCGTAGCCCAGGGCCTAGGCATAGATGTGGCCACCTCCACTGAAATGGCATCTCAAGTTTTAGGCCTAAATGACTCTAAAACCCCTAACCTTGATGTTGTCACCGAGCTTCCAGACCTGGTACTCATCAACCTGGTTAGTAGCGATACCGATCTTGTACTGGCTGAATCTAACTCAAAACTGCTATTACAATTGAGCACCCAATTGAATACTCACTGGCCTCAGCTGCCCATGGTATTAATCACTCCTCAAGCAGATTTTAGTAATCGCCTGGATTTAACTCGTCGAGGAGCTACCAAAGTACTAGAGTATCCAGTGAGTCCTGCAGAAGTACTAGAGGCTATTGATCAGGCAACATACCTGAGATACCGTCACAGCAAAATCATGTTAGTCGATGACGACAGTCATTACTTACAACAGATGATGGAATTGTTACAACCCTGGCATTTGCAAATTACGCCTTTAGCAAATGCACAGCGCTTTTGGACAATCTTTAACCAGGTCATACCCGATATCATTGTTCTAGATATTGAGATGCCTGGAATTAATGGGTTTGATCTTTGCAAAGTGCTTCGTAGTCATCCTGACTGGCAGCATATACCCATCATTTTTTTGAGCGTCCATGGGGATCAAGATAGCCAATCTAAAGCGTTTGCTGTTGGGGCAGATGACTACATCACTAAATTAACCCAGGGACAGAACTTAGTGTTCCGTATCCTGAATCGATTAAGACGTTATCACGCTTGGTGTAATCAAGAAAATATAGCGTTAGCCTTAGAATAATCATCATATTTAGCGATAGATATTCGTCTATGCAATCTTGGATGTGCACAAAGGCTGCACAGTGGTACGGCATGGTAGAAAGATACCTTTGCAATACTCAACCCATCGGTTTTTACTCTCCCGTGTACTCAAAAAATTAAACAATGCGACAGGACAACGCATTGGCGATTGTGATTACACACAGAATGGCAACCCTTGCTCTAAAGCAACCCTTGCTCTAAAGCAACCCTTGCCCTAAAGATTTCGCAGTGACTTACGTACAATCATGAAGCAAGCTTGTTATAACTCCCTATGTCAACACCAGCATCCTTTAATTGCTCAATTAGCCAAGACCATTGAAGCAACCTGGCAAAATCAGTTTGTACTCTATCCTTATCAGATACCCAAAGATTTAGGCTATATAGAAGGGAGCCTTGAAGGTGAGAGACTGACCATTGAAAACCACTGTTATCAAACAGTACAGTTTCGCAAAATTCATTTAGAGCTTGCCAAAGTGGGTCAACATTTGGATATCCTGCATTGCGTCATGTTTCCACGCACCAACTTTCCCTTACCCATTTTTGGAGTGGATATTGTAGCGGGTCGAGGACAAATTAGTGCTGCAATTGTCGACTTATCTCCTGTTTCTGCTGTCCAAGGTTTACCTATCAAGTATCACAAAGCTTTGAAACACCTCTCTAGTCCTCGGTTTGTCAAACCGAGGAAGCTACCAACTTGGGGGGATATTTTTTCTGAGTTTTGTTTATTTGTTAGCCCTACAAATGAACAAGAAGAAATGTCATTTCTAACTCAAGCAAGTGATTTTTTATCAATCCATTGTCAATTAAGTAATCAGACCAGTCCTGTTGAATCCATGGAGCAGAAAGCAATCGTTGTAGAAGGACAACATCGTTATTGTTTACAACAACAAAAAAATGATAAAACCAGACGAATTTTAGAGTCTGCTTTTGGGACTGAATGGGCTGATCGATATCTGCGGACTATGTTGTTTGACTGCGGAGATATGGCTGTAACTGAGAAAAATACAACAGGATGTAAACCTTCATAAGGTATATAAGCCTATCATCAATCACTCAAAGGCTTATTCTACAAGCGCTTGGGGATTGTAAGCATTCAGATACAAAACCATGCACAGCTTCTGCACGATCAAATTGATTAAATCAAATTGGTTCAAAAGTCAGGGCCTTGATTACGGTCAAGGCTCTCTTCCCTCAAAGTTTGTTGGCAAATATTTTTTTGTTTTACAGCACAGTGGACTTGATCGGCAATAGATTAGAGGCAATATTGATTCCATGCCTTATACAGCAATGTTTAGGCTGCCTTCCAACAGTTCCTAGATCATTGTGCCATAAGGATTTATTGACGATAAAGTCTATGTGCCTTGGGGGATATGTTTTTGATGTTTTTCTCTATTAAGATGTTCTTCCATTTTTCCTGCTGGGGCGTTGCTCTCCTCACTCAAATAGAAGGAAATTAGTTTCACTCATTTGAATCTGACTTATCTAGAACATCTTGTTGGTGAAATTTGAAGCTTTTCTTAACAGCTTCAGTACTTGTATATGCTTGTTTTAAGTAGGAGATTTTTCCATGTTCGATGCTTTTACCAAGGTGATTGCCCAAGCCGATGCACGAGGTGAATACATTGGCGATTCCCAAATTAACGCGCTGACTCAACTCGTTGCAGATGGAAGTAAGCGCATGGATGTGGTTAACCGGCTAACAGGTAATGCCAGTGCCATTGTTACCAATGCAGCACGGGCTCTGTTCAAGGAGCAACCCCAACTGATTGCACCCGGAGGGAATGCATATACCCATCGTCGTATGGCGGCCTGTTTACGGGATATGGAAATCATTCTGCGCTATGTTACCTATGCAATTTTTATAGGTGATGCCAGTGTCTTGGATGATCGGTGTTTGAATGGGTTGCGTGAGACCTATTTAGCCTTGGGTGTACCGGGTGCTTCAGTGGCAGAAGGTGTGAATAAGATGAAAGAAGCGGCGATTGCGATCGCAAATGATAGAGCTGACATTACCCAAGGCGATTGCAGCTCCTTGATGGCCGAACTCAGTAGCTACTTTGATCGAGCAGCAGGTGCTGTTGGTTAATTTCAAAAAACACTAATAACTCTTTTGTCAATTTTGTAAGTAGTTTTTGGAGAGATTTAGCATCATGAAAACACCCATGACAGAAGCTGTTTCAACAGCCGATTCCCAGGGTCGCTTCTTAAGTAGCGTTGAAATGCAAGTTGCTTTTGGTCGCTTTCGTCAAGCTCAAGCAGGCTTATCGGCTGCTCAAACCCTGACAAAAAATGCAGATAGCCTAGTGAATGGTGCTGCTCAAGCCGTATACCAAAAATTCCCTTATACCACACAAATGCAGGGTAACAACTATGCCTCCACACCGGAAGGCAAAGCTAAGTGCTCCCGCGATATTGGCTACTACTTGAGAATGATCACCTATTGTTTAGTGGCTGGTGGTACAGGCCCTATGGACGACTACCTGGTTGCTGGGGCAGCAGAAATTAACAAAGCGTTTGAGCTATCCCCAAGCTGGTATGTTGAAGCTCTCAGTCATATCAAAGCGAACCATGGCTTAAGTGGAGATGCAGCCGTTGAGGCAAATTCCTACATTGACTATGCCATTAACGCTCTTAGTTAACGGTTAAACCTTATCCGCGGCCTGACACAATCAGGGCTCAGGCCGCGGATGTCATAACAGCATTGATAATCAACGATAGTTCTGGGAAGCCATTATGACAAGCGCAGCATCAGCCAGTTCACTCGGATTTGAACCATTTGCCCAGGTAGCCCCCATTGAGTTTAGGGCTAATGCAACTGAAACAGATATTAAAATCATTATTGAGGCTGCCTATCGTCAGTTGTTTGGCAACGATCACATAATGCGTTCAGAACATCTGACTAGTGCTGAGTCTTTGCTAAAGCAAAGACATATTCATGTTCGTGATTTTGTAAGAGCATTGGCATTGTCAAATCTCTACAAACACAAGTTCTTTAGTAACAACCCTCAGGTTCGTTTTATTGAGCTGAATTTTAAACATTTTCTGGGTCGAGCTCCCTATGACCAAACAGAAATTTCCGAACATGTGAACCTTTATATCAAAAAAGGATACGAGGCTGAAATTAACAGCTATTTTGATTCTTCTGAATATCGCGATACCTTTGGTGACCAAATTGTCCCATATTATCGAGGATTTGCTACCCAGAGGAATCAGAAAACAGTCGGCTTTGTCAGAATGTTTCAACTGTATCAAGGATATGCGAGTAGCGATCGAGCCCGAACCCAGAATAAAAAGGGATGCTTAACAACAGAATTGGCAACGAATACAGCCACTCCTGTAAGAACATCAGGCTTTGGTAAGGAATTGCAGGGTATCACCAGGGGTAAACGGGATAAACTCTATCGCATTCGCGTTTCTCAATCCGCTAGTGGACGTATCCCGCAAATTCGTCGCGGTATCCAAGAATATCTAGTTTCCTATGAACAATTATCATCCACAATGCAACGACTAAATCAGCGGGGTAGTCGCATTATCAATATTACATCAGCGTAATATTTCCACGTTTGGAGTGTTACCTCATACAGATATCTAAATCAAGGTAATTAAGTTACCGAGTCAAACAATTTGAAGGAGATTGATCTGTGGCTATTACCCGATCGGCTGCTTGGCTAGGCACTACACCGTTTAATGAGCAAGATCCTATAGAGTTTCGTCCCAATGCCTCGTCAGACACCATACAAGCCATTATTCATGGTGTTTATCGACATGTCTTGGGTAATGATTACTTAATGGAATCAGAACGGCTCGTTGGTTTAGAATCTCTATTTGTTAACGAAACATTAACCGTTCGAGAGCTTGTTCGAGCTGTTGCTAAATCTGAGCTATACAAGGCTAAGTTTTTGTATCCTAACTTTCAAACCCGTGTTATTGAACTAAACTTAAAGCATTTGTTAGGTCGGGCACCCTATAGCGAAGCAGAAATTATTGAGCACCTAGATCGCTATGAAACCGAAGGGTTTGATGCTGATATCGATTCCTACATCGATACACCGGAATATGAAAAGGCATTTGGCGATAATATTGTTCCCTATTATCGTAGTTTTAGAACGGAAGTAGGACAAAGTATCTCAGGGTTCACCAGAATGTTTAACCTCTATCGAGGCTATGCCAATAGTGATCGTTCACAGCTCGCTGGCAAAAAATCTCGTTTGGCAACAGAATTGGCCCTAGGAACAACTTCTGTAATTAATACCCCGTCAGGTACTGGCAGTGGAGTAAGTACGTATTTAGGGTCCGAGAAAAATAATACTCAAAACCGTGTTTTTGGACGGCCTCAAACAACCCAGGAACGTGGCACCCTATATCGAATTGAAGTTGCTGGTATGAGTACACCAGGCTATCCCAGTATTCGCCGTAGTAATCGAGTTTTTATAGTGCCCTACGAAACTCTATCTCAAACTCTACAACGCATCAACAAAACTGGAGGACGGGTTGCCAGTATTGCCCGTGCGTAAAACATTCAAAGTCATCAATCTTTCTGACTATCCTTCACTCGATTGTTACTAAAAGGTGATAACTATGTTAGGACAATATTCAACCAGTACGTTGTCTACTTCAGACAACCGCATGTTTGTGTATGAATTAAGTGGGCTCAGCGAAAATGAGGTGACATTTATTCATCAGTCCCCCATTCGTCAAAGTCATACCCAATTCATTCAAGTTCCTTTCCATCGTATGAATGAAGAAATGCAGCGCATCCATTTGCTAGGCGGCACCATTGTTAACATTCGTCCCCTGAACATCTCAGAAGGAACCATAGGGGTAACAGACCCTGATTAAGGTTGATTCAGCAGAGCAAATAGGCACTGCTAACAATGCTTCATGTTGAAAAAACTCAACCTAACGCGTTATTATAAGGGAGTCTTGGAAACAGAATGACTGTAACCGCAAGTGGTGGAAGTCCTTTGGTTCAGCCACAACTTTATCAGACCCTACCATTGGCCACAATTGTTCAGGCTGAACAACAAGACCGCTATATGGAAAGGGGTGAGCTAAGTACCCTAACTGAGTTTTTTAAGTCGGGGAAAAAGCGGCTTGCGATCGCAACTATAATCACTCAATACTCTGAACTGATTATTTCCCAGGCAGCTAACCGTATTTTTACCGGTGGTTCTCCCCTCTCGTATTTAGAAAGAGTTGAAATTGAACTCGCCCCCGAGCCTCAACTGTCAGCAGAGGCTAGCACCACAAATAGAACAGTCAACGGATACAATAAGCTTTTTGGTGGGTTTCGCGATTTCTTAACCGTTGCCGATGCACCCATACCACCTGGATTTCGCCCCATCAATATTGGTCGTTACGGACCTGAAAAAATGCAGAAATCGCTACGCGATATGAGTTGGTTTCTGCGCTATCTCACCTATGCCATTGTTGCGGGTGATCCCAATATTCTGTCTGTCAACGTGCGCGGTCTGCGGGAGATCATTGAAAATGCTTGTTCATCCGCTGCTACGATCGCTGCACTACAGATAATGCAGACAGCCAGCCTAAAGTATTTTCGCCAAGATCTGGCAGCCCAAGAAATAGTGATTCAATATTTCAATGTATTGATCAACGAATTCAAAGCGCCCGCTCCTTCGGATCAGGTTCGTCAACGATCGTCTCAGGATCTTCAAGGTCTACGGTTGCCTCAGATTTATTTCAATGCAGCAGAACGTCGACCTAAGTTTGTCATGAAGACTGATCTTTCAAGCTTTGAGAAAAGTTCAGTCATTAAGGCTGCCTACCGACAGGTATTTGAGCGCGATATCACCCGTACCTATTCTCTCCACATCTCCCACATTGAATCCAAGGTCAAAAGTGGTGAAATCACCATGAGAGAATTCATTCGCCGCCTCGCAAAGTCCCCTCTCTACCGCAAGAACTTCTTTGATCCATATATCAATAGCCGTGCCCTTGAGCTAGCGTTCAAACATCTTTTAGGGCGTGGTCCCAGTTCTCGAAAAGAGGTGCAAAAGTATTTCTCTATTGTTTCTCAAGGTGGCCTGCCCACCTTGGTGGATGCCTTGATCAATTCCCACGAGTATAGCGATTACTTTGGCGAGGAAACTGTTCCCTACCTGCGTGGTTTTGGCCAAGAAGCCCAGGAATGTAGTAATTGGGGACCTCAGCATGATCTTTTGAACTACAGTGCGCCTTTTCGCAAAGTCCCCCAGTTCATCACCACATTTGCCGCCTATGGGCAACCATTACCCGATCAGCATCCCTATGGTTCTGGCAACGATCCCCTCGAAATCCAGTTCGGAGCTATTTTCTCGAAAGAAACCCGTAACCCCAGCACTCGTCCCGCTTTCTTTAGCAAAGACACTCGCCGGATTTTAATTCACCATGGTGCCGGTATTGATAACCAAGTTAGTAATCCTAGAGATTGGCATAAACCACCCGGAACCTTAGGGCCTAAGGTATTCAAACTGGATCAAGTGCCATCTAGAAATAGCCAGAGCGTCAAGTTCTCTGAAAGCTCTACTCAGACAATTATTCGAGCTGTTTATCGTCAGGTTTTTGGCCGTGATGTGTATGCGGGTCAAGCGCTTAAGTCCGCAGAAATCCGTCTAGAGAATGGCGAGATTTGTGTCCGAGATTTTGTGAGACTCCTTGCCAAATCTGAAGTATTTCGCCGGACCTATTGGACCCCTTTATATGTCATGAAGGCAGTGGAGTATATCCATCGTCGGTTACTGGGACGTCCCACCTACGGACGTTGTGAAACCAATAAATACTTCGATATCTGTGCTAAGCAGGGATTCTATGCTTTGGTAGATGCCCTAATTGATAGTACGGAATATATCGAGGCCTTTGGCGATGATATCATTCCATACGAACGTTATATTACACCAGCAGGTCAAGCGCTGCGTGCCCTCCGGCAAGGGTCTGTTGGAGCGACAGGTCTCAAGCCACTTACCCACTACCCGGTACCTCGATTTGTAGAACTAGGGACCGTAAATTCTGTCTATGGCGAGGTTGAACTAAATCGGCGTGTTAGCCAGGGTGTGGATACTCGTCGCATTCAGACAAGAATCTTCAAGCTCACTAGCCTCGGCGACAAGATAAATATACAGTCTGTCATACAAGCCGCCTATTGCCAGATATTTGAGCGTGATATTTCTCCCTATATCGTTAAAACTGAGTTTACTTCTCTCGAAAGTAAGTTGAGTCATGGTGAAATCAACCTAAAAAAATTCATTGAAGACTTAGGTTGTTCCACTCTATATATGAAAGAATTTTATGCTCCATATCCCAACACTAAAGTAATTGAATTGGGAACAAAGCACTTTCTAGGACGTGCTCCTTTAAACCAAACAGAGATTCGGAAATATAACCAACTGCTGGCTACCCAAGGTATTCGTGGCTTCATCCAAGCCATGATTAAGACCCCAGAATATGCTGAGTTCTTCGGCAATGATACGGTTCCCTATCGTCGGTTCCCAACGCTACCGGCTGCAAACTTTCCCAACACTGAGCGGCTATATCAGCAGCTAACACGCCAGACTAGTAATAGTGTGCTCTCTAGCGTGGCCCCTTAAGTTTTAGG
>NZ_QXHD01000004.1:2107735-2125670 GCF_011009555.1 Adonisia turfae CCMR0081
GGCTGGGGGTTGCTTGAGATCGGCCAAACGCTGCTTTGCCTGGGCTAAATTACGCTCATAGTCTTTCAGTTTAGTTTGGGCAACTGCATAGTTTTGCTCGCCTGCCGGTACGTCCTGAAGTTTTTGAACTGCCTGCTCCCAACGGCCAACGATTAAATCCCAATCATCTGGAGATGTGGCCTGCTGACCTAATTTAAAAGCACTAGATGCCAGGTTAATGGCATCTTGATAGGCTGTGGATAGTTCCGCTGCGCTCGCTGGAACAGTTGCAGCATTAGCGGCATCAGGTTCAATACCAGCCTTATTATTAGTTTCATCGGACTCCACCGAAGCACTCATTTGAACCGGGACGGAGGCTGTTTCCCTCTCTGTTCTCTCTAAAGTGTCGGTTGATACTGGACTAATCTGACAGGCCGCTAGGGTCCCTAGACAGAGAATTTGAAGAATTCTGATGCATTTTTTCTCAAGCATTGTTCAAAAGTTCCCCATGGCCTCTAGGATGGTACGGGTCCCCATCATGTTCCAACGTGTTCTGGGTGGGAAGGCACCGCGTTTATTTCCCTGTTGTAACCCATGTCTATTTTTTCCACTAGCTCACAACCAGCCCTATTAGTATTAGCTGACGGGTCAGTTTTTCGTGGCTGGTCCTTTGGAGCCACCGGTACAGTAGTGGGCGAAATTGTCTTCAATACAGGCATGACAGGGTATCAAGAAGTATTGACCGACCCTAGCTATCGCGGACAAATTGTCACCTTCACTTACCCGGAATTGGGCAATACCGGAATTAATAATGAGGACGATGAATCAGCGACTCCTCAGGTGAATGGTGCGATCGCAAAAAATATTTGTGAGTGTCCTAGCAACTGGCGCTCCACCACATCTCTACCTGACCACCTAAAACAGCACAACATTCCAGGCATTTATGGCATCGATACCCGTGCCCTCACCCGCAAACTACGAACGGTAGGTGCCATGAATGGAGCAATCTCCAGTGAAATTCTTGACCCTGAACGGTTACTACAGCAACTTGAACTCATCCCCAGTATGGAAGGGTTAAATCTGGTAAAGGAGGTGAGCACCACCGAAGTTTATGAATGGACAGAGCCCACAGATACCCATTGGGAATTTACATCTACCACATCTACCGCCCATGATAGAACGGCTACACCCCTGACGGTGGTCGCCATTGATTTTGGCATCAAACGTAATATCCTGCGCCGCTTAGCCAGCCATGGCTGTCGCGTCATCGTAGTCCCTATTGATACAGAGCCAGAAGAGATTCTTAAGCATAAACCCGACGGTATTTTCCTGTCTAACGGACCAGGCGATCCGGCAGCTGTAGAATCTGCTCCAGCTCTAGTCAAAGCACTGTTAGATAGCGAGTTGCCCACCTTTGGCATCTGTATGGGACACCAGATCCTAGGGCTATCCCTTGGCGCAAAAACCTTCAAACTCAAATTTGGACATCGAGGTTTAAATCAACCCTGTGGTCTCACCCAAAAGGTAGAAATTACAAGTCAGAATCATGGTTTTGCCATCAATGCTGATACAATTCCAGCCACAGAGGTTGAAGTAACCCACTTGAATCTCAATGATCAGACTGTCGCTGGTCTACAGCACAAAACCTTGCCCATCTTTTCAGTGCAGTATCATCCAGAGGCCAGTCCCGGACCCCATGACGCAGATTATTTATTTGAAAAATTCGTTACCCTTATGCTTGATCATCGCAGCAATGGTGTAGGGTAATCTATATTTTCCATTAAGTGACAGAAAAGCCCCAGATGAGTCCGAAATTAGCCCTCGGTTAACCCTGGATAAGTGCATTTACGTTTCACTTAATTTCCTTGCAGTCGGAAAGATCCTGACCTAAAATTAAACGTCTGATTTTGCCGTATCTATTGCCTTTAGGAGGTTATTATCGCTGAGTCGCTGACCCTAACCGTAAGTTTGAGAGGCACCCGTGATGTTAGGGGGAAATGTCAAATATTTCGCCTCACTGGTCTATTAGATGCATTTTCAGAACCCACATTTCGTAAGGTTCTGAATCGGTACATTGAAGAAGGCCCCACCCATATTATCCTCGACCTATCGGCGATTGATTTTGTCGACAGTTCGGGCCTAGGTGCCCTAGTGCAGCTGGTGAAAAAAGCAAAGGGTGAAAGCGGTAGTGTTCAAGTGGTAACGAATGCTCGCGTTACTCAGACGGTAAAGCTTGTCCGTCTGGAACAGTTTCTTTCGTTACAGCCCAACGTTGACACTGCCCTTGAGAATCTCAAGGATTCTTGATCGCAACCGTGGGCTCGATTTGGAACGCCATAGACCCATGGCGTGCTTACTCATTAGAGTGTTTAAGCGCGGGAGGTTTTGATGGACAGTCATGATGGCGCTAACGACATCAAGGTCCCGCTACCTACTTCAAGTCAACTGACAGAGATATTCTCACCGGGTGCTCTCCAGTTCCAGCAGGTGCAGTCTGTCCCACCGATAGCCTTGGCCTACATCGGTGATGCTGTGTTCGAGCTCTATGTTCGTATGCAGTTTTTATGGCCACCCCAGCGGATACAGATGTTTCATCAGCAGGTGGTAAGCCAGGTAAAGGCTGAACAGCAGGCTGCCTATCTTGAACAGTTAACGCCTCACTTACGCGATGTGGAAGCTGACATTGTTCGACGGGGACGCAATGCTACGTCTAAAGCCCCAAGACGTTTGTCAGCAAAAATATATCGACAGTCAACTGCATTCGAAGCCCTGGTTGGCTATCTCTACATCACTGACCAACCTCGGCTATGTGAGTTACTCAAGAACTTAAGCGTTACCTCTACTCTCCAGTAGTCTCTCAACGTGAAAAGCTACGAAACTCACGCTCCTAAGGCAATTGCCTTAGGAGCATCTATCCCTTGCCAGTTCCTCTATAGCCCCAATCCCCACGCCCTATTCCCCACTCCCCCAAACAACAACTAAGCGGTATGATGTGACTCCGCTTCTACTCCTAACCCATGGTTAAACCGTCGTCCGATCGGCCACGTCCGGCCAAAGGCAAATCTCGTCCTCAGCGGAAGGGACATGCTAAACCATCCTTTAAGCAGACATCCAGCAAGCCATTTAAAAAGCGACGACCCGGTCCTAAGGATGCATCAGGGCGACCACCCAAGCCTCGTTCCACCCCCCCAGCAGAGACCTTGCAAGAGGAACGCCCAGATTTAGTATACGGACGTCATTCAGTAGAAGCTGCGATCGCAAATGAGCGTCCCATCAATCGGCTGTGGGTCAATGCCAGACTCGTATTTGATGCTCGCTTTCGCCCGCTAATCCTAGATGCCAAAGCCAACGGTGCCGTCGTCGATGAGGTCAATACCCAACGGCTTAACCAGCTCACCCAGGGGGCAAATCATCAGGGCATTGTGGCGCAAATTGCGTCCCACAGCTACATTGAGCTGGATGACCTGGTGGCCAAAGCCAAAGCCGCCTGCCGTCAACCAGTCATTGTTGCGGCTGATAGCATTACCGATCCCCATAATTTAGGAGCCATTATTCGCACAGCTGAAGCATTAGGTGCCCAGGGTGTGGTCATTCCCCAACGACGCGCCGTGGGGATCACGCCAACGGTCGCAAAGGTTGCCGCCGGGGCCTTGGAAACATTACCCGTTGCCAGAGTTATTAACCTGGGACGTGCTTTAGAACAACTTAAAGATGCAGGGTTTTGGGTGTATGGAACAGCTGCTGAAGCAGGGCAAGCAGTCCATACAACCCAGTTTGATCGCCCGATAGTGCTAGCCATCGGTGCAGAGGGTCCGGGTCTCAGCCTATCGATTCAAAATCTTTGCGATGTTTTAGTCTCTGTCCCTCTAGCTGGCAAAACTCCCAGTTTGAATGCTTCAGTCGCAACAGGTATGGTGCTGTATGAGATTTATCGACAGCGATGGTTAGAAAAATTACCGACTATTAATCTTGGCGGGGATCAAAATCACACTGTATAAATGTTATAAGCGCAATTTTAGGCTGCTCGTAAGCTGGATTTTTAATAACAACAGGTACTCATTTTATGAAAAGCTTTTTGAGTAATCTTTTTAGCTCATTTTCAAAGCCTTGGTGGGTTGAGATTTCCACGTCCCAACCTCGCTGTCTTTATTATTTTGGTCCATTTGATACAGAACGTGAGGCAACCCAATATCAAGGGGGTTACATTGAAGATCTAGAGCAAGAAGGGGCACAACAAATTGACGTTGCCATTAAGTGCTGTGCCGAACCCGCACACTTGACGGTGGAATATACGGAGCCTAGCAATGTAACTCCCGTTTATAACAACTAGCGGGTTAGGCTAAAAAAACTACAAGAAATTTGCTCAGTAGGTTTTGACAAAAGGTGTTTGGAGCAGTAACCAAACACCTTTTGTTGTTAGTCAAAATATTCTGACATATGAGGGAACGAGCCTTTTTGTTCAAAATAACAGCGCCATCCGCGATTCAGGTATAGCGTTCGTCAAGCCTGCCAAAATTCATGGGTTTGCAGCCATTGACCAATGTCGTTACACAGCTGCGGTCCTATTTCCCAAGGCATTAAATGGGCAACATTATCGTACAAACGACATTCGCAATTCGGCAAGATAACGGCTGTTTCCTGGCTAGACTCTGGCGTGATGTGCACATCATTAGCCGCGGCTAGCATCAGGCAAGGTTGAGAAATGCGGTGTAATTCTCCCAAACGGTTATACCCTTGCCTCAGCGCGGTGTTTAAAGCTCGATTTGCCAAGGTCGATGTCTGGATAAAGGCGGGTGTGCCTTCCCTAGCGAGATATCGATAGGCCTGAGCACTATGCTGGGAGATCAAATAGCGAAACAGTGAGCGTTGACCAAAGGTGGAGATATTCCATGACCAGCCTGGAATTAACCAGTTAATTACCCCCGCAATCCCTGTCAGTAGGTTATCTTGCCAGCTAATGGATGGATGACGACCCGCTGGTCTGGCGGCAGTACTCACTAAAACTAAACCGGCAATTTGTGCAGGATGTTTCAGGGCTAACTCCATGGCCAAGATACCGCCAAGGGACCATCCCAACAACAAACAGGGCTGATCCAGACGGTCTAGCAGCACCGATAAATCATCCAGGTGCTGCTCCATGGTAAAGGGTTGGGTGGCACGGCTGCGACCATAACCACGCAAATCTGGTGCAATAATCTGAAAATGAGGCGATAGATAGTCCGCAAACACTGACATACAGCGCCCCGTGCCGGGATGGCCATGGAGGCACACGATGGGCATGCCCCGACCACAATAGTCAACCGCTAACTCCATAAACAAAGGGAAACTAGGCGTTTTCCTTCGGCACAAAATCAAGGGCGGCTGAGTTCATACAGTAGCGCTCTCCAGTGGGCTGAGGTCCATCGGAGAAAACGTGACCCAGGTGGGCGTCACACACAGCACATAGCACTTCGGTGCGCACCATAAAGAGACTAAAGTCACGCTTTGTGGCAACATTTTCGGCCTTACTGGCAGCCCAAAAACTAGGCCAACCTGTACCAGAATCGTACTTGGTTTCAGACGAGAAGAGTTCGGCCCCGCAGCAGACGCAGTTGTAGATACCGGCTGCTTTGTTGTCGTGATACTTACCGGTAAACGCTCGCTCTGTACCGTGCTTGCGAGCCACTTGATATTGCTCGGGGGTGAGCTGTGCTTGCCATTCTGCGTCTGTTTTTTGAATTTTCTCCACCATGTTTTTACTCAGAAAGTCGGTTACAGCTACTCATTGATCCTAACGCAGATTCCGGTCTATCTTAAGCGGGGATATCGCTGGCGATAACGACGATAGGCTAAGAGGCTGCCACTGGCGACAGTAAAAGCTGCTAAGGGCGCAACAACTGGCACCCAGGCATTGGTTAAAAAGAACAGAACCGTTGTTCCTGCGATCGCAACTACCCCAATGCCATAGGCGAGCAGTAAATAACGTCGCTTACGCAATTGCCAGGTAAGCCAACTGCCGCCGCTGGCCCAAACAATAATCCAGGCAATTTCTGCACCGTCCGGCCAGGCCCAGGGCAGTGGGTAATCATCTAAAACAGCACTTAAAAACTGACTGACCATGTGAAGATGCACCTCCACCCCTGACATTAAATAATTCTCATCGCTGATATCACTACGCAGGGTATAGGGGGTAAAAAATTTGTCAGTGCTGGTGTAGGCTGTCGTGCCAATCAAAACCACCTTGTTAGTAATCAACTCAGGATCAACCGCATCTGTCAGAATGTCAGTCAATGAAACTCGCTGGGCCAACTGCGTCGGTGAACGATAGGTAATCGGTATTTGATATCCGGCTGCATCCACCGATTGATAGCCACCGAAAGTGGAATTCATTAGCTTGAACCCCGTGTCACCCAGCTTTAAAAACTCATCTTCCCTGTCCCCGGGTGCGGGCTGCAAACCATGCTGCTTTTCTAGATAATGCATGGCCACCAGGAGGCCAAATGATATATGGACCTCGGCGTCTTCGTCAGTGCTGAGGCTGGCATACAAAAGATTACGTCGAATTTTACCGTCCGGATCCAAAGGAAAGTCATTGAAACTCACCTGTTCAGGTCTCAGCTCCGGAGGGGGTGGAATCCTCTCGCCTTGAAAGTCCCCTAACTTGGTAATACCAATAATGTTGTCAGCGGTCAGACTACGAGCCAACGCCGCTCGTCCCTCACCGATGGGGAAATTACGGTGCAGGTCCAAACCAATGGTGGCTGGCTGATGGCTTTGAATAATCTCAAGGGCATCGGCAATTGACTGATCGGACGGACTATCACGCTGCTGATTGTTGAGATCCTGTTCGTTAATCCCAACAAGCAGAATGCGGGGATCGGGGCCTAAATCCCGCTGATAGGCCACCAAACCGTCATATACCTGTAGTTCTAAAGGTACAAAAGCTTGAAGCTGACGAAAACCGAGAATTAGGACACTGGTTACAGCCGTTGCGATCGCAACGGCCCGAATACTCTCCTTGCGGGATGGCTGCCAGACCGTTGCCTGGGGCAAAAACGTCTCTGCCACTGTCAGCTGATCGGCCTTTTCAGCCAATTCATCTAAATGGCCCAGATCGTAGAGTACTTCCGCAACAGATTGATAGCGCTGATAGAAATAATGACGCACCATCTTTTTCAATAAATACTTGAGCCCCGGGCTGATATTGGCATACTCTTCCCAACGCAGCTCCAGGGAAGACATATCATCCGGTAAGTCTGTAGGGGCTCGCCCAGTTAATGCATGGATGGCCGTCATTCCCAAGGCAAAAATGTCACTACTCAAACGCGGCTTACCGGCCAGTTGCTCACTGGGGGTATACCCTTGTGTGCCTACACCGACCGTTAGACTCGTCAATTCACTATTGACCAACTGGGTACGGATTTCTTTGACGGCTCCAAAGTCAATCAGGCACAGCTTATTATCACTCTTACGTCGAATTAGATTATCAGGCTTCAAATCACGATGAATAACGCGATTATCATGGACGAACTTAAGAATCCCTAAGGTTTCCTGTAGTAAGGTAATGATTTGGTCTTCGCTTAGCCGTCCCGCACGACGAATTTCATCTCCCAAAGACTCACCATCAATCAACTCCTGAACCAGATAAAACTCCTGCTGCTCTTCAAAAGAATCTAGTAGTTTAGGAATACAGCTGTGGGTACCTAAACGCCTGAGCGTAGACACTTCCGTATCAAACAGCCGCCGCGCAACCTTGAGGAAAGTGGCATCATTGCTCGCTGGCTTTAACTGTTTAACCACACACTCAGGCGTTTGGGGCTGAAATAAATCCCTAGCCACATAGGTCTGCCCGAAGCCACCTGCCCCCAGCACTCTGACTAATTGATAGCGTTCCTTAAGAACCTGGCCTAGCATCAGCTTTAGCAGCCCCTGAACAGCTTGCTGGAGTAAATCTTCCGCAGCATTCGGATAGTTGCGCGTCCCATTATCCAGCAATTTTGGAGAGTGTACCCAGGCTGAATTATGGAGCCAACAGTATAGACAGTTTACCTGGCATATTCCCCGAAAGCCTAATAACCATACCAGTTCAACTGGCTGTACCTAGGGCAAATAACGATGCCTGGGACAGCCATGCAACCTAACCAGGTAAAGCCTGAATCTTACTGAGCAGCGTTGGTGGATGGATAGGCTTCACCAAGTAATCATCAAAGCCATCCATAGAAAGTTCACCCTCGGCTGCCATATCCTCAGCCTGCATCAACGAAATCACTTTAATTCCGGATGTAGCCACGTAGTGCTTGAGATCATCCACAATATATTGACTATTCCCACTGACTAAATGGTGGTTGAGAATAATGGCTACAGGCTGCAAAATCTCTACCTGGTGGACAATTCGCGACCCTTCGATCACCCAAATTACCTGATAGTTGGCAGCGGTCAATAAATCACAAATTAAACTGGCACTACTTTCATCATCTTCCAGCAGAATAATCCGACCAGTAATCGGTTCAACACTTTGATAGGAGTGAGATGGAACGTCTGGATGCTGTAGCGGAATCCGCACGGTGAACATGGACCCCTTACCCGGTGTGGAAACCACCTGAATTGAGCCATTATGCAGTTCAACAAGTTGTTTAGTGAGCGCTAACCCCAGACCAGCACCAGGATACTGACGCTGACGGGCCGCTTCTAACTGCTTAAATGTTTCAAACAAAACCGCCTGCTGCGCCTCAGGAATACCAATCCCAGTATCTTCCACCTGAAACATGACATTCTGTGGATCACGCCAAACCCGTAAACTAACTCGCCCATTGGCATCGGTAAATTTAACAGCATTACTGAGTAAATTGGCTAAAATTTGACGTATTCGACGTGGATCAGCGCAAAAATTGTCCTCACTTTCCGACAGCCTTAAATTTATTCGTAAATCTACCTCTTTAGACTGAGCCTGTTGCCGAAAACTCTCTAGACTGCTGCGGGCTAAATTAGATAGGGAAAAATTGTTGATCTCAAGGACAGTACGTCCCGCCTCAATTTTAGCGACTTCCAGAATGTCATTGATAATGTCTAATAGCTGTTCTCCACTACTGTGGATGGTGTTGAGATAATCACGTTGACGAGGACTCAACTCTCCAAAAGACCAGCGCAATAAGGTGGCCGACATACCAATAATATAGGTCAATGGCGTCCGGAGCTCATGGCTCATGGTGGCCAAAAATTCACTCTTAGTTTTGATAGCAGCTTCAGCAGCCATCAATGTATCATTAAGGTTCTGGGTTCGGTCCTCAACCTGCGCCTCAAGCATCAGTTTTTGATACTGGAGTTGTTGTTGCAAATCGTTTTGACGAATCGCTATGGCGATATGTTCTGCAACCTTAACCAGAAACTGCCCTTCCCATGGTTGCCAATGGCGCAGCTTTTGAGATGACCTCTCTGACTCACTGGTACACTGATGGGCGATCAATAACCCCCACAATCTATCGCCCAGCCAGATAGGCACTACCAACTGAGATGCGACATTAACGTGTTTGAGTTGTTTGAGCAAACATGGGTGATTTTGATAGTGTTTTTCTATGTTTTCAATCGCGATATACCCTGCTGCCTGAGACATTTGGGCATATCGCTCAGCACAGGACGCATCCGACACACAATGGGCGTCGGAACGATAGAGAACAGACTCCGTAGATGGATGCCCACGTGCCTCGTAGGTAATGCAAGACGAGACATTACCCTCCTTATTCTGCAACAACGACTGTTCAGGTTTGGGAGGGGGATTAGCAACTTGATAAACAAATAACCGGTCAAGACACAACCATTCGCAGACTTCATTTAGAGTTAATTGAATCAAGGATGCCAGTGGTTCTGACTGCTGCAAACGGGTAACAATACGCTGCAGAATAGTAGCCGATGATAGGGACGGATCTGGAGAACGTTGCGCTAGATCACTCACATCCAGCACAAGCTGATTCATTAAGTTAATAAGGTACTGACTCTCAAAGGTATAGGTTTCAGACAATGGCTCTGCGACAGACCGATTTAACCGCTGCTGCAGTTGCCCTATGGTATCTTGACTGGAACCACTCAATCCCTGGACTAGCCAAGGCAGAGATAAAAAACGATCAATCGCCACCGGATCGGTACAAAGGCAAACTAGATAATGATTTACTTCACCAGGTTGAGCTATGAGCAAACCATTAATTTGCCCTACCGAAAACAGCGAAAACTTGGCGATATCAGCTTCCACAGGCAATTGACCATTGTCTAAATCCTGCTCAGAGAGATAATATTCATCGTCTGTCAACAGCCCAGAGAGACTCCTTCGCACCTGTTCAAAAACATGATGCGGTATGCTTTGATACTCTAAGGCTGAGGAGAAACCAGACATAGTTATTGACTATTTGTAAGGGCGATAACCTGGAAACGACTGAAATAGCCACAAAGCAAAGCACACACATCAGGATCTCCTACAATGGTGTTTCCCATAAGCAAATCTGTTCTGACTATTATCATTGTCATAATGCTGTAATACGCTCAGTTATTAACTACTCTCTAAAAAGAGTAAACACCTCCTAACATGGATCAGAAAACATATTTAACCAAGCTGATACTGTTGTGAAAAACAGTGAACATAGTTTTCTAAAAACCATGTTTCTTTAAGCAGGGCTTGCCCCAGAACCTTTAGCTTCTGACAAGCCTAGAAAACATATCACCAGCATTTTAAGGTCCCTCAACTCCTTAACGATAAAACCAGTATTGATCCCTAAAGCTTAAATATCACTAACGTTAGCTGGAAACCAAAAGCATAGTGACGGATTAAAAACCATGGCTACAGACGCAAATAAATGGTCAACAGCCTAACCAAATAAATTATAAAGATTGTCTGGGACAACTATTTTCAATGTTTATTTAATCATTGATTTTTCAATATGCTTACCGAGAGAAAAGCGGTAGATCCAACGACTTCAAGTAATCTCATCCTAACGCTGTCGTTTTGAGTTCTGAGGGAAACCCTATACTTCTTTCATAATTCCAAAACGCTGATACAACCGTGGCAAATGGTTGCCTAGAATTAGAAAACTCTCCCGCATAAGGGAATTAAATAGATCTATAAAATCTTTTTTACGCGACGAGAAAAATATAAAGTCGACTGAAGGGCTACCCCCTCTCCCTAGATCTAAGCAGCTCCTGCCCCCGTTTCATATGCTCAACAGTAGCCGTAGCTAATTTTATTTTTTTAGTGAAAAACTAAATCACTCTATTGCCATTGATGAATATATTGTTACAATACCCATCAAGTTTTGATATGCAGATATGTCTGTTTCCCTAGGGTCTTGGAGGTCCCGCAATGGAACCTATCTCCGCTGAAGTTATTCAGCAGGTGGCCGATTACTTCAGCGTTTTGAGCGAGCCCATGCGGCTCAAAATTTTGAATCTGCTGGGAAGTGGTGAGAAATGCGTGCAGGACCTGGTTGATGTTACCGAAACCAGTCAGGCTAATGTGTCTAAACACCTGAAAGTAATGATGCAGGCAGGCATCCTCACTAGGCGAACCGAAGGCACATCGTCTTTTTATCGGGTATCTGACGATCTGAGTTTTCAGCTGTGCAGCTTGGTTTGCGATCGCATCGCCAGTCGTATCGAAGAACAAGCCAAACATTTTCGTGCCTTTAGCTTCTCCAACCAAGAAGTTAGCAATAACGAGGCGGCTTCAACTGAAGCGGAAGTCACCAGCTAAAGTAATGGTAATGATTAGGCGTTAAACTCACAATTCAAAACTGTTGCCCAACCCGCCATCGACTAAATAATGCTGTAGTGACACCCAACCGTTGCCCAACCCGCCATCGACTAAATAATGCTGTAGTGACACCCAACTGTTGCCCAACGCGCTGCGCTTAAGGTATAGCTATCATCATCGACGTCTTCACCACCACTGATATCATCCAGTAAAGCCTGTACCAGCGGCAGGGCATTATCGCCAAGGGTCACCCGCTGATTACTGGCCGTATTGGCCATGGACAGCAATACTTTCCAACAGTTAGTCAAGGGATTGGTACTACAGACCAGATAGGTTTCAACCCTACCTTCTGAATCATCAACGACCCAGGCATTCTGAGTGGGCAGGCTGGTCGATGTTCCAGGCAATAAGGTCAAAGCAGTCTGTAATGACTCTATGGCATAGGGTTGACCATCACTGGGGGGAAAAAACGCCTGCATCCGATCCTTAGCGTCAAAAGCCAACAACATAGCATATACAGGAGTTGAACCAAAATTCAGGGCTTGGTAACGTAGCTGAGCCCCCTTAGAAAACTCCACCGGGCGATTTTGACGGCTGACAGCATCAGCTAAACGACTTTTCGAAGCCCTACCCGAGGCTTGACGAGTCTCATGCTGGAGTAAGAGTTTTTCAGTCTCCCCTGCTAATAACAGATTCAGCCGAACCGCCAAATGGGACGATGTTTGATTGTCACTCAACCGCAGCAGCTTCATAGCTAGCATGGTTTTGAGCTTAGGCGAAAGACGAGCCACCGCCATTTTGACTGCTTCGTCTTGCTTGGCTAAGGTACCCACCACCAGGGTACGGGTGGGGGTGAACAACCCATACCCCTGCCTCACGACTGGCATAGTGGGTAAATCGCCTCTATCTGCGATTTCTGAGCGAACCTGACCCAACATACAGTCCGCCGGATGGATGTCATCTGTAGAATCGACAAAGGACAGTGCAGCTAGGGCACTGGTGGCATCAACACGCTCAATTCTCTCCAGGCTGGAATCTAGAGCAACAACCAGGGGCAGATCTTTAGGTAAAACCCGCATTGTTTCGTATAGGGGCTGACCCACTGGCCAGGGTTCCCCATCGGGTAATTTGATGCGACTAGACAAACCAGTCTGCGATCGCACCATCACCACCTGCTCATCACTATCTAACTGCCTAGCAAATCCCAACCGTTCGCTGCACTGAACCACATCTGCCGGTAAGCCACCTAACCACAACGTGGCCGAACGCCCTTCAACAGCCATAATCACCGCATCCAAACACGGTAGATCTGCATCACCATAAACAGCATGCTCATCGGCGGTTTGCGTAGTCCAATAAGGTGTCTGATTAGGCACCAGAGGCAAAATGGACTCTTGAGCCCCCCGCATAACAGCCGAAAGCTTAGCCGGTAGTTGGGTGGCCCACAGATAACGGGTAAGACCGTAGGTAAATAAGCCCGCTCCAAAATCAGACCACTGACGTTCAATCACCGGCTGGCCATCACGGGCAGCCATGAGCAAATCACCAGGGAAAAATGAGGGCTCTGCCGCAATTTGCAGCTTTTCCACCTCCGACGTACCATCCATAGATAACGGAGGACAGTACACATCCTCAACCGTCGGTATTATTCGGCGAGAACGCACACGATAGCCACTGGACAACATCTCATCAAGCTGACTATACCCAGCATCTACCACCGTAAATACTTGCTTAGTTTTGAGCTTAGCCAAAATTTGCTTCACCCAGGATACTGGCACATCCCTGGACAGAGGTTGAGCAGCTGTAGGTAAATAGCCATCCACAGGCACCCAAGTTTTAATGCGTTTTTCGCCCAGGGCTAGCTGACTACCACAACCACTGAAGTGAACAACCACAAAATCACTAGTATTCGACGTTTGAGTCAGCTGATAGAGGGCATCTAGAATACCGATCTGGGTTGCTTGGGCATCCACCAACGTAACAATGTTGTTCGGATCAAATCCAAAACGATAAAGCAACAGCTGTCTTTGCAGTTCAACATCTGTCAGACAGCCCTTGAAAGGGTCCACATCTTTTCCTAGAACCCCATTGGGATATTGGTTAATACCAATGAGCAAGGCTAGTTTGCGACGGGAAGGATCTGCCAGTGCCTGCTGCCAGCCTAGAAGCTGGGACTGACTGAGCCCAAAGGCTCCCAAGATGACACCTGTCGCTGACAAAAACTCCCGTCGCTTCACGACCCGATTACTCCATTAGCTTTAGCTTTAGGCATGCATGGCACGAGCCAACTCAGCAGCCACTTCTGGGCGAGAAAATTCCGGGGGGGGAAGCTCGCCACGACGCAACATTTCGCGCACCTTTGTACCCGATAGATGGATACGTTCTTCCTTACTACTGGGACTAGTCTTACTAGTTGCCATAGTACCTGTACGGGTGCAGTAGAAGGCATGTTCAAACTTCATAGGTGTAATTCCCATTTCACCCGGTTCAAACTGATCAAAGATGTGCTGAGCATCGTAAGTGCCGTAGTAATCACCCACTCCAGCATGATCACGCCCCACAATAAAGTGAGTACAACCATAATTCTTACGAATTAAAGCGTGGAAAATTGCCTCGCGAGGACCAGCGTAACGCATAGCCGATGGATTAATTGCCAAAATTACCCGATCTTGCGGAAAATAGCGGTCCATCATGATTTCATAGCACCGCATCCTGACATCTGCTGGAATGTCATCCTTTTTAGTCGCACCGACCAGGGGATGCAAAAACAGACCATCCACAGTTTCTAGAGCACATTTTTGAATGTACTCATGGGCCCGGTGAATAGGGTTACGGGTCTGAAAACCAACCACGGTCTTCCAGCCACGCTCACGAAACATAGCGCGAGAAGCCGCTGGATCAATCTGGTACTTAGGGAATAAAGGATGAGGATCACGCTCTAGTAGCCAGACAGGACCAGCTAAATTAACAGCTCCCTGTTCATAGATAACTTTGACGCCAGGATGCTTATCCTCATCAGTACGATAAACATTAATCGCCTCTTTTTTCTTATCGTAGGTATACTTTTCAGTCAGCTCAAGTACACCAACATAGCGACCCGTCTTATCGTTAAGACGAATCAACATGCCCTCATTGAGGGGAGTAGCGACTTCTTCTGAAACAGAGAGGGTCACAGGTACTGACCAGGGCAGCCCATTGGCCAAACGCATATCAGTTACTACAGGTTCGTAGTCGGCTTTGCCCATGAACCCAGTTAAAGGGCTAAAGCCACCAATGGCGATCATGACTAAGTCCGACAGAGCCCGATCATCTAAAGTAACCTGGGGCAAAAAATCAGCTTTACTTAAAAATTCTGCTTTCTGCTCATCAGATACTAAACGATCGATCAGCGTGCCGCCGTGGGGGGCGATACCATCTTTAGTTAATGTCAAAACGTCCTCTTTTCTTCTATAGAAACTGCGTTAATGTTCATCTTCTGGAACGAACGGTCGAATAAGACCGCCGCCTAGCACCCGATCATCATCGTCGTACCATACCGCAGCCTGTCCCGGAGACACGCTAAACTGAGGCTCTTTGAAGACTAGCTTCACAGAACCATCTGCTAAGGGAAACACGGTGGCAGCTACCGCAGGTGAACGATAACGAATCTGGACTGTCACTGCCATGGGAGAGTCAGGGGCTTGAACCGAAACCCAGTTAACCCGATCGACAGTGCAGTAAGGCTGATGAACACTATCTCGTTCTCCCACAACCACCTGGTTGCGAGCAACGTCCAAAGAAATTACGTAAAGAGGAGCTGGAGCAGCGATGCCCAAACCTTTACGCTGACCGATAGTGTAATTATGAATACCTGTATGCTGACCCAGTACGTTGCCGTTAGTGTCAACAATATCCCCCGTCTTAGGCGCTAGATACTTATCCAAGAAAGCCTGCATAGAGCCATGCTGTTCAATTAAGCATAAGTCTTGACTCTCAGGCTTTTCCGCTGTGTGAAGACCTAATTTTGTCGCCATTTCCCGCGTTTGAACTTTAGTTTGTTCACCGAGGGGAAACTGGGTAGCACTGAGCTGTGCTTGGGTTAAATCATAAAGAAAATAGGACTGATCTTTCTTGCGATCAACCGCACGGCGCAGCTCGTAGCGCCCTGTATCGCTATTATAAGCAATCCGAGCATAGTGGCCCGTGGCAATGGTATCTGCCCCCAGTTCTTGGCGAGCATAATCTAACATAGGGCCAAACTTAACGCTGCGGTTGCACTGGGAGCAGGGTAAGGGCGTTACCCCTCGGCTGTAACCTTCAACCACATAGTTGATGATTTTTTCTTCGAACAGCTCACGGGTATCGACAACGTGATAAGGGATATCCAGCTCTTCACAGAGCTGAGCGGCATCTACCATCCCTTCAGAACAGCATTGCCCTTTACCTTTCATCAACCATAGAGTCAGGCCAATTACATCTTGCCCTTGCTGGTGCAATGTGGCTGCAGCGACCGAACTATCTACGCCCCCAGACAAACCTACAACAACTTTACCCATAGATACCCATAGATGATCGCACTCATCAAAATTGCCAATTCTTAGGCTAACACTCCATTCACAAATACGTGATTACTGGCCATCACTTTTAGCGTTTGAACTCAGGCGGGGGCTATGACCAAGACAATAAAAACTGAGACATTCACTTCAAGACATACAGTCATGAAACCTTCATATCCCGATGAAATGAAAAAACAAGGCAGCAGCCCCCATCGCCATTCATTCTGCGTTACATCTAAACAGATGCAGGCCATTGAGGCTCAGCTCTTTGATTCAGGCTTTCCCGTGGCAGCCCTAATGGAAAAAGTAGCGGGACGCATTGCCGACTATTGGACACAGCACTGGGACCGCTCTTATGAAGTCGGGGTTTTGGTAGGCCCCGGTCACAACGGTGGCGATGCCTTGGTGGTGGCCCGTGAGCTGCACCTGCAAGGCTATGGGGTAAAAATTTATGGTCCTTTTGAGCGATGCAAATCGCTGACCATGGACCATGGTCGTTACTGTCGTAGCTTAGGGATTCCCTGGTACCAAACATGGAGTGAACTGGAGGCTAACCTGGGCCAGCGCTATCGCCTGCTTGATGGTCTGTTTGGATTTGGCCTCAGTCGCCCCATTAGCGAGGAGGTCGCCACAGCGATCACCAGGATTAATCACAGTAATATGCCCGTTGTGAGCATTGATCTCCCGTCTGGCATCCACACCGACAGTGGAGAAGCATTAGGAATAGCTGTTAAAGCGGACATTACCCTCTGCCTGGGACTCTGGAAACGTGCCTGCTTACAGGAAATAGCTCAACCTTATTTGGGACATACGGAGTTGATTGACTTCGACATTCCTTTGGCAAACATTGAAGCTGTGCTGGGGGTTACACCAAAGGTACAGCGTTTAACACCTGGGCGGGCACTGCGGACCTTACCCCTGCAACGGTCTCCTGTGGCCCATAAGTATACTGTGGGGCAACTGTTGGCCATTGCTGGCTCCAGACAATATGCAGGGGCTGCACTGTTGACGGGTCACGGAGCCATGGCCAGTGGTGTGGGCATGGTGACCCTGGTTGTGCCAGAGACTATCCGTCCCTCAATGGTGGCCCAGTTGCCAGGAGCCTTGGTAATTGGAGCGGAGGAAACAGCAACAGGTGAAATAGCCACGCTGCCGCCGTTAGACCTGGACCGCTATGACACCATCGCCTGCGGACCTGGATTGGCTCAGGTTGACTGGCTATCTGACATTTTGGCCAGTTCTCCCCCCCTGCTCTTGGATGCCGATGGGCTCAATAGCACCACGACTGAGCAACTAACAAAACGCCTGGGACCAACTGTGATCACCCCACACCCCGGCGAATTTAGACGACTCTTCCCAGAACTTATTAGCGGTCATGATGGTGCGCTTCAGGCGGCCCAGCAGACTGGAACGATGGTCGTTCTTAAGGGCGCTAAGGTGGCCATTGCCAGCGGCGATCGGTTATGGCTTAACCCCCACAGCACCCCAGCCCTGGCACGGGGAGGCAGTGGGGACGTTTTAACAGGCTTAATGGGGGGGCTAATGGCTCAGAAAATAGCTGATGTCAACCGTGGGCAACGCCAGAAAAGTACCCCGGCAAACTCGACCGATGCTGTTTTAGAGGCTGCTATAGGCGCAGTCTGGTGGCATGCGCAAGCGGGTCTTTATGCTGAGCAACAACGCACGGTTCTAGGGGTGGATCCACTAC
>NZ_QXHD01000004.1:2125680-2129974 GCF_011009555.1 Adonisia turfae CCMR0081
TCGGCTCACCATTGAAATTCGTCGGGGCTGTACCCGTGGCTGCCGTTTTTGCCAACCAGGAATGCTGACACGACCGGCCCGTGATGTTGCGCCTGAAGAGGTGATCGACACCATTGAACGGGGGATGCGGGCAACGGGCTACAACGAATTTTCCCTACTTTCTCTCAGCTGCTCAGACTATTTGGCGCTGCCTGCAGTAGGTGTCGAAGTGAAAAATCGACTTAAAAACGACAATGTGTCCCTGTCTTTACCCAGTCAGCGAGTCGACCGATTTGACGAAAATATCGCTCACATAATCGGTGGCACCCGCAAAACTGGCCTCACCTTTGCCCCAGAGGCAGGAACACAGCGCATGCGGGACATTATTAACAAAGGTCTGACTAATGAGGAACTCCTGCGCGGTGTCAAAACTGCCCATGAACAAGGATGGGACAAGGTCAAACTGTATTTCATGATTGGTTTGCCAGGGGAAACAGATGTCGATGTGCTCGGCATTGCTGAAACTATCCAATGGCTGCGACGGGAATGTCGTATCAAAGGCCGGAGGTCTTTGAATTTCAACATTACGGTTTCTAATTTCACCCCCAAGCCCCATACTCCCTTTCAGTGGCATTCTGTTTCTACCAGCGAGTTTGAACGGAAACAAGCCATGCTTCGGGAAGCATTTCGTTCAATTCGTGGAGTCAAGGTCAACTTTACCGATGTGCGTATTTCGGCCATGGAAGACTTTGTGGGCCGAGGTGATCGACGACTATCGAAGGTGGTCCGTCGAGCCTGGGAACTGGGGGCAGGTATGGATGCCTGGTGGGAAAGCCTAGAACGAGCTTTTAATGCTTGGACTCAAGCCATTGAGGATGCCGGACTCACCTGGAAGTATCGCCAGGTTGAGCAGGGAGAATGGAATCTGGGAGAGTCTTTAGAAAATGAGAGTGTAGATCAAGCAGAGAACGCGACTCAAGCAGAGAATCTGCACCGTTGGCAAGTTGCAATGGATACTCCACTGCCTTGGGACCATCTAGATACAGGCATTGATAAAACTTGGCTGCAAGATGACCTGCGCCGCGCCTTGGCAGCAGCCATCGTGCCTGACTGTTCCTTTGAGGGCTGCTCCCATTGCGGCGTATGTGGCACTGACTTCGGCCACAACATTGTTATTCCACCCTTACCGATTCCTTCCTTCGAGGGCCATAGCAAGCCCAAATCTGAGCGGGTGCAACGGCTGCGTGTGACTCTCGGCAAACTAGGGGGCATGGCACTCATTGGCCACTTGGATTTGGCCAGAATGCTTGACCGGGCTGTCAGACGAGCTGCTCTGCCAATTTCGTTTACAGGAGGCTACCATCCTGGCCCCCGTATTGCTCCAGCAAATGCTCTATCCCTTGGCGCAACCAGCACAGGAGAAGTAGTTGACTTCGAACTGACTGAGCAAATGGACCGTACTGATTTTAGACAGCGGCTACAGGTACAGCTATCGGATAGCCTGCCTATTTATGACGTTCAGGAAGTCGATATCAAAGCTCCATCAGCCACTAAAGCCCTCAACCAAGCTGACTATTTACTAGCCATCACCACACAACAAGAAGGACAGGCTCTGAATTGGCAGGCGTTGATTGATCGCATCCTAGCCACAGATGAAATTATTGATACCCATACAACAAAGTCAGGCAAGGTCAAGCAAATCAACCTCAGAGAACGATTGCATACCGTAGAAGTAGTCGGGACTCTACCCTCTCATTTGCCCAGCAGGGTTATTCATAAGCTAACGACTACAGGGGATGTGGTTATTCGATATGTAGGCAGCTGCCGGAATGATGGCAATATGCTGCGTCCCGAGCAGATGCTGCGTATGCTAGAACGACAACAGGAAGATACAACCGCTTCTTCGTTAGTATTGGGCCATGTGCATCGCCAACAGTTAATTCTGACGTAAAAGCTCAAGCCATTAGTAAAATCCGTGGAGAGACGTTACATGCAACGTCTGTACATCTAAGAATTGGAATGTGCTAGACATGAAACTTATGGTGTGGTCAGCGATTTCAAGCCTGTATTTATTGTTGCCTGGGCCCTATGCTGTGGCACAATCAGCAGCAGTGCAGCGCATAGACTGTCAGCTTAGTGCTGAGCGCCCTAGAACAGAAGATAGCTCAACGGACAACACACAGTCTCCTCGGGTATTACTGGCAGAAGATTTAGAGGCCATGTGTCAGCTCAATGGCCAAGAGCCCCGGACAGATGATGGCGCGATCGCAACTGACGACAATCCATCCCCTGAACATTTTTCAATTCCGAGTTTGTGGTGGCAGCAGCAGGTAGTAGGAGAAGCTATCAACAGCCGCCTAATTGATAGCTGGAGAGCCTATGGAAACACTAACCTAGACAGCGGAGCCAGCATCCAGACCGAGGGATCTACCCCCCATGTGGATATCATCGTCAACGGTCAGCTTTGGCCATTATTAAATTATCTAGAACGATATTCACTCATCAATCAGTTTGGAGAAAGCACTAAGGATTACGGCTATCAGCTGAGGGTATTCACTGGAAATCGCTTGGTCGGGTTACATGTATGTGATTTTTCGGACAGAAACGCCGCAACTAATGAAGCAACTTATACACCACAATGCGTTGTCGAGCTGAACTATTTTGGCCAGGGCGCAATCCGCGGTAGACGGCAGCTTTAACCCTCGGCCTCAACGCTCAATAATGTTTCTATATTTGTTTGCCCACGTTTTGATAGCGGCAACAGAACCTCTCCATGACCGGGTACCAATAGCGTCTGCTGAGATAGCTGTTCAGGCACCTTCACATCCGGCAAGAAAAATGATGGAGACACCCCATAGCTAGACACAGAAATTTCAGTCGCAATCGGCATCTGCCAGCAAAACTCCATCCAAGCTTGGGCCTCTTCCGTAAGTTTTGCGTTAGTCGGAGCAACCCACAAATCACTCGTTAACACCGTTCCTTCTTGAGGATGAACAGCACCTAGCCGTCGATAGCGTACTAGCGTCGCTAAAATATCACCGCTCCACCCCACCGCCAGCCAAACATCTTCATTCACCAGGGCCTTTAAATACGCCTGAGAATCAAACACTTTAACCTGTCGATAAAGGGCCAGCAGCTGCTCTTGAACATCATCTCGAAGCAATGCGGCTTCATCATTGACGGAATATCGGAGTGCTTTTAGGACAATGGCAATTGCCAGTCTAGGTTGATTGGGCATCGCAATGCGCCCGGCTAATTCAGGCCGCCACAGATCTGCCCATTTGGTAATGGGCTTATTATTGGTGTTGGTTTGAAAGATGGGCTTTTGATAAGCAATCATCAATCCTTGGGTGCGATAGGGAACAGCCCAGAGCTTACCGCGCTCACTGGAGTACCCCTCACGATCACGGCGCAGCAATTTTTGCCAGGGCTCAGGCAAGGCATAGGCCAAGGGAAAATCTGGTAATGGTTGAATTAAGTCTTGACGAATTGCATGCTCTAGCCAAGGATCGCTCAAGGTCACAAGATGAGCCCCCACGGGTGGGGGCTTTGTTGCATCTTGGCTGGATGAGTGACCGATGGGAATCAACCGCCGCCACAGGGGGGGAGTCATTGGGGAACGAGCCTGCCACCACTGCAACTGTTGATAAATATCAATGAGATTAAGCTCAGACTCAAAGTGAGTTAGTGTGTCCCGACTAAAGGCTTTTAAGACTTGAGCGGGCACCGATCGAGCCAGCACTTTTACTTTTAAGGAGGCAGACGCACTGGAACGACAACTGGCAACAGCAGTCCCTAACCCCAGCAATCCCAACATTACCGTGCGTCGTTTTACCATCGTGCTTTGCGAAACTGCCTATCTAACCTAGCTTAATAGGTGAACACCATCCAATGTAGAACACTAAAAAATTGCGAATCTTGCGATCGCAAAAAAGAGGGCAAGGTTTGACAACCTCACCCTCTTCTCACGGTTTAATAACAAAGACCCTAACAAAGAACCCACTCAAAAATTAGTCAAAAGTAGCAGGTGCAGAAAACCGGATCTTACCAGCACCCCACATATCACCCATGACCTTGGGTTGTAGCAGAATGTAACCGGCAATGGAAACCAAGTCGTCTTCAGTCAGGCTTCGCATCTTCGGGAAGATATCAGTACTCTGGGTACTGGGGTGTAGCTCAGAAATTTCAGTCAACCCATCATAGGTAGTTGGGTTATGCAAATAATCAACTAGAGCTTCTAGATTGTTACGATTGGGATAAGCACCTTCTAGAGCTTCAGGTTCTAGACCAACGTTTGGATTGGTCTTGGTGATAC
>NZ_QXHD01000004.1:2129984-2289922 GCF_011009555.1 Adonisia turfae CCMR0081
GCAGGCCTGGATCGCTACTACCAGATTGCTCGCTGTTTTCGCGATGAAGACCTGCGCGCCGACCGCCAGCCAGAATTTACTCAGCTGGATATGGAAATGAGCTTTATGGATCAAGAGGAGATCCTGGCGCTCAATGAAAGTTTAGTGGCCCATATTTTCAAGGTTGTTAAGGGCATCGACCTGCCACTGCCGTTCCCCCGCATGACCTATGTCGAGGCGATGGATCGCTACGGTAGCGATAAGCCGGACACTCGCTACGGACTGGAGCTGGTTTCAGTCTCTGACATTGTTAAAGACTCTGGATTTAAGGTGTTTTCCGGCGCTGTCAAGTCTGGCGGTCAGGTAAAAGTACTACCGATTCCTGGTGGTAATGATGCCATTTCGAATGTGCGCATTAAGCCCGGCGGTGATGTGTTTAAGGTGGCCACTGATGCGGGTGCTAAAGGATTGGCCTACATTCGTGTTCGCGAAGGTGGGGAAATCGACACCATTGGAGCCATTAAGGACAACCTCAGTGATGAGCAAAAGCAAACGCTGCTAGAGCGCACCGGTGCTGAGGCTGGCCACCTGCTGCTATTTGGTGCCGGCCCCACAGCCACAGTTAATGCCGCCCTGGATAAAGTCCGTCAGGCCATTGCCGCCGAGCTAGATCTGATTGATCACGACAAGCTCAACTTCCTCTGGGTGACAGACTTCCCCATGTTTGAGTGGAACGCTGATGAAAATCGCTATGAGGCATTACACCACCCATTTACAGCGCCCAATCCTGAGGATATTGATGACCTAACAACGGCTAGAGCCGTGGCCTATGACCTGGTGCTCAACGGCTATGAGATTGGCGGTGGCAGTCTCCGTATCTATCAACCCGATGTACAGGCTAAAGTATTTTCCACCATTGGCCTCAGCGATGAAGAAGCCCGCGAAAAGTTTGGCTTCTTTATGGATGCCTTTGATTTTGGTGCACCGCCCCACGGTGGCATTGCCTACGGTTTAGACCGATTGGTGATGCTCATGGCAGAGGAAACGTCGATTCGCGATGCGATCGCATTCCCAAAAACCCAACAAGCCCGCTGTCTGTTGACCCAGGCACCATCCAAAGTAGATGAGCGTCAGCTCAAGGAATTGCAGGTGAAGTCAACCTATAAGCCAAAGGAAAAGGAAGAAAAATAGGGAAAATGAATGTTGGGTCGTGTTTATGTCGTGTTTATCGTGACCCAACATTCACTCTCCTCCCTTCACCCCCTCTTCCACAAATCTACATCCGCCGCTCCAACAACCTGCGCTACGATCAGAGAAATTACCCTCAAATAATCGCTCTGTATGGTCGTAGTGGTATTTTTGATTCTGATAGGCCTACTGCCACCAGCTCTATCAGTTTGGGCAACGTATCGAGCCGAACGACGAGTCATTGAACGATTTGACTTTGCCATAGAATCAGCCCAATACCCCTCAGTTCACCCGTGGCGACGACGAGATCCAGATGAGCATTATATCGACGGCATTGGCTTGGTGATTGGTGATATCACCTGTCAGCTCAATGCCCGTTCTCCCCATATTCGCTGTGCCGTTAATCCCATGGGGCCATGTGAAGGTTGCCGCTCCTATGAAGGACGTACTTATGAACCCATGGCCCGATGAACCAACGGCCTAGGGACCGTTCATTGAACAGCTATCACCCAAGGCACTAAGCCACCGGATCGGCAATGGATTGGGTCCATGCTTCTGGTTCTGACATCGCTGGTGCAGGCGCTATCTCATCCATGGCAGAGGGATTGCCAGAGCGCTTTGCGGCGGCTTTGATCATGCCTAAGAAAAGTGGGTGAGGGGCATTGGGTCGGGATTGAAATTCGGGGTGGAACTGACTGGCAATAAAGAAAGGATGGTCGGGCAGTTCGACAATCTCCACTAAACGTCCGTCGGGGGAGGTGCCGCTAACCACATAGCCTGTTTCTAAAAACAGATTGCGGTAGGCATTATTAAACTCGTAACGGTGGCGATGACGTTCGTAAATGACTGGCTGGTCGTACAGCTGACTGGCGAGGGTACCTGGCTCTAAACGACAGGCATACAAACCTAAGCGCATGGTGCCCCCTAAGTCCACCACATCCTGTTGCTCCGGTAGGAGGTTAATGACTGGGTTTTCACTTTCAGGATCAATTTCAGCACTATTGGCTTCAGATAGCTTAGCTACATTGCGAGCCCATTCCACCACCACACATTGCATCCCTAGGCATAAACCTAAGAAGGGAATGCCCTGTTCTTTGATGTATTCAATGGTGCGAATTTTGCCATCGATGCCACGACTGCCAAAGCCCCCCGGTACCACAATGCCGTGAACACCTTCTAGATAGTCAGCCGGATCGTTCGCTTCAATGTCTTCTGAGCTGATCCAGCGGATACTCACTTCAGCATGGATTGCGATCGCAGCATGCCTCAAAGCTTCTACCACCGACAGATAGGCATCGTTCAAGCTGACATACTTACCAACAATGGCAATATCCAAGGTTTGGGTAGGCGTGTATAGCCGCTCCACCAGGGTGGACCACTTGTCTAAGGCGGGGATGCGATCCTCTAAATTAAGCAAGCGAATAGCCTGTTCTGCCAAGCCTTCCTGCTCCATCAGCAGAGGCACTTCATAGATGCTGGGGGCATCATTTGCCGCAATCACACAGGCCTCGGGCACATCGCAAAAGTCCGACACCTTAGCCTTGATGTGCTCGGGAATCGGCTGGGCACAGCGACACACCAAAATATCTGGCTGCAAACCAATGGACCGTAGTTCTTTAACCGAGTGTTGGGTGGGCTTGGTTTTAATTTCTCCTGCCGCCGGGATATAAGGAATCAGCGTCACATGCATGTAGATAACATTTTCGCGCCCCACATCTTTACGGAATTGGCGAATGGCTTCTAAAAATGGCAGCCCCTCAATGTCGCCTACGGTGCCACCAATCTCCACGATCACTACATCGGGGTTGCGGTTTTGAGCAACCCGACGAATCCGCTCTTTGATTTCATTGGTAACGTGGGGGATCACCTGCACAGTGCGTCCATTGTATTCACCCCGCCGCTCTTTATTGATGACTGCTTGGTAAATCGAACCGGTGGTGACACTATTGAGACGCGACATAGAGGTATCGGTAAATCGCTCATAGTGACCCAGGTCCAGATCCGTTTCGGCACCATCTTCCGTCACAAACACTTCTCCGTGCTGAAACGGACTCATGGTGCCAGGATCAACGTTAATGTAGGGATCCAACTTGAGGATAGACACCGAATAGTCGCGGGACTTGAGCAAACGGCCTAAACTAGCCGCGACAATGCCTTTACCAATACTGGAAACGACACCACCCGTGACAAACACAAACTTAGTCATAATGCGATCGCAAAGCGGAGATTGGATAATTATGCAAACCCAAAACAACCAGGTTTCAATTTAAAAACCAGGCCGTTAAAAGTTGGATGCAGTGGACCCCGTTAATTGTGCCATAGCCTCAGAGGGCCAGATTATTCCCTCGATGGGAGAGAAATACCTGGTTTTACCCCTGAGCAATCAGAATGAGTTTGACCCGTTAGTTGATTAAAACGTAACACTCTCTTTCTATTCGTCCTTACATCTAGTCGTAAAACCTATAGGGGGAGCAACAGCCGCTATAATTTCGCCCGTGGGTTGAATAGAGGGTAAATCACCATGGCAAATCGTTGGAAAACATTGGCGGGGGCATTAGTACCCGCATTAACATGCCAGCTTGCAATTGTTCACCCAGCCATGGCTGAATTATTTGTTGCCTATCCACCGTCCACTCACACTACCGTATCAGATCGAATTTTCTTTATTGGCACCGGTGCCCCTGACAGTGATGTTTTAATTAACGGCACCCCTATCACCGACCGCAGCTCAGCCGGACATTTTGCCCCCACAGTCCCCTTAGCCATCGGTCAGAACCAATTCACCATTACCCAAGGCAGTGAAAGCATCACGTTTAACATTACCCGTGATTCCTTAGAGCCTCCTCAGATCAATGGCATTGCCTTTGCAGAAAATACATTAGAGCCTAGCCGCAGTATTGCTCGTCAGCCAGGAGAATTGGTTTGTTTTGAAGCCGTTGCTCCACCTCAAGCCCAAGTCGCCGTTAATTTAGCCGGTCAGAGCATCGCTCTTAGGGTTCAGCCTGGCAGCTTTGAGCTACCTCCCAACTATGCTGTACTAACTGAACAAACTGAGCCCTATGCACTCAATGCTGCGCAGTATGGCGGCTGTGCCACCTTTAATCAACCGGGAAGCTTTGGCACCCCCGAATTTCAGCTCACCCTCAATGGGCAAACAATCACCCAGGCGGGTAGTGGCTCCATAGAGATTCTCTCTCCCACCTCTTTTCAAGTGGCAGAAGTTACCGTAGAGTCTGGCATTGCTCGCACTGGCCCCAGCACCGATTATTCTCGTCTAACACCACTTCCCCAAGGCACCAGCGCTACTGTTACCGGTCGTGAAGGGGATTGGGTGCGTCTAGATTACGGCGCTTGGATTCGGGCATCAGAAGTCTCAATTTCTCCTAGCCCTATACCGGTAACAACAACCATTCGCGGCATCAGATCCCGTCAAGTAGCAGACTGGACTGAGGTCATCTTTCCGCTACAGGTGCCAGTGCCCATGACGGTGGAACAAGACATCAACAGTCTGACCCTGATTTTACACAACACGGTGCCCCAAACGGATACTATCTTTTTCTCTGACAACCCGGTGGTGGAACGGATGGACTGGCAGCCCATTTTGCCAGATAAGGCTTCCTATACATTCCATTTTAAGACCGATCAACAGTGGGGGTATAAACTGCGTTATGAAGGAACAAATCTGATTCTCTCGCTCAAACATCCGCCCGCCATTGATGCCACTGTCGCACCACTACAGGGCACAACAATATTGCTCGATCCTGGCCATGGCAGCAGTGAAGATCTGGGTGCCCGTGGCCCCAATGGGTATCCCGAGAAAGATGTTGCACTATTAATCTCTAAGTTAGTAAGAGATGAACTAGAGGTGTTGGGCGCTGAGGTTGTGATGGTGCGTGAAGGCGACGATGATTTGTTTCCACGCGATCGAGTTGCTGTGATTGAGGCAACAGAGCCCACCATGGCGCTAAGCCTTCATTACAACGCACTGCCTGATAATGGTGATGCCCTCAATACAGCAGGCATTGGCGCATTTTGGTATCACCCCCAGGCCCATGATCTGGCATTATTTTTGCACAACTACTTAGTAGAGACGTTAGATCGCCCAGCCTACGGTGTCTATTGGAATAATTTAGCTCTCACAAGACCCAGCGTGACACCGAGTGTCTTACTAGAGCTGGGCTTTATGATTAATCCCTATGAGTTTGAGTGGATTGTTAATCCAGAATCACAACAGCAACTCGCTAAAGCGTTAGCGAATGGAGTCGCTGAGTGGGTAGTCAATCAATGAGGAGGATAAGGGTTACGGTGATGTTGATGATGCAGTACCTGAATTTTGATTTAAACATTATTATCCAAGGTTGTTTAGCTGCTGAAACTCTGACTGTGAGAGACTAATCGTTGCGCTGGCTAAGTTCTCTTTGAGATGGGCAATCGACGTTGTTCCTGGAATCAGCAAAATATTGGAGGCCCGATGCAACAGCCAAGTCAAGGCAATCTGTGTCGGGCTCATATTATGGGCGTTGGCGATTTCACGTAGAGTTCCCTCAGCATCCACTAAGGGAGAACCAGGTCTGAGTGGATGGGCGGCCAGGGGACCGTAGGCAATGAAGGCAATCTGATGGGCAGTGCAATAGTTGAGGATATCTTCGTGGGTGCGATCGAGCAGGCTATAGCGATTTTGTACTGAGGTAATAGGTGCGATCGCTTCAGCTTCCTTGAGCTGAGCCAGGGTGACATTTGAGACACCAATATGGCGAATTTTACCTTCCTGTTGTAGCTCGGCAAGCGTCTGAATCGATTCGGCAAAAGGCACTTTGGGGTCAGGGCGGTGCAGCTGATAAAGGTCAATACGCTCCAGATTGAGCCGTCGTAAACTGCCCTCAACACCTTGCCGCAAACTCTCTGGTCTACCATCTGCTTGAATATTGTCAGGTGCAGGCTTATTGATCCCTCCCTTGGTAGCAATGACTAAACCCGCAGGGTAGGGATAAAAGGCATCAGCGATAATTTCTTCGTTATGACCAGGGCCATAGGCCTCAGCCGTGTCGATCAAGTTAACTCCACGGTCTACAGCGTGGTGCAGCAATTGTTTACCGCCTTCCCAATCTGCATAGGGGCCAAAGTTACCGGGCTGTCCAGTCAGGCGCATGGCCCCGTAACCTAAGCGGTTGATAGGGAGATCACCACCAAGTAAAAAGTTCAGAGGGTTAGAAGTGGAAAAGAAGGGAGACTCCATGGGTTTAAGACTAATAGCTTTAAAGTTTATGTTGACGAGGTTGCCTATCTTTTTAGAAATAGGTTGTTCTGTTCCTGTTTAGGGGATGATTTTGCGATCGCGAGGATCCTGAAATAGTTATAAAAACATCTCCTCACCATCTACAACAGAATGAAATCCAACTACATCATGTTGATAAATTCACTATGACAGGATCAACTGATATTGTGTAGACGATTAACAAAAATAGCTGTTATTCATTTTATGCATGAGCAAATCCCTTGATCGCCTGACTCTTCTGGATACCTTTGTACGCATTGCCGATGCAGGCAGCATCAGTGCGGCTGCCCGCGATTTGGGGCTGTCGCAGCCCTCTGTCAGTCGCCAGTTGGCAGAGTTAGAGACTCGTTTCAAAACTCAACTCATGCACCGGACGACCCATAGCCTGTCGTTAACTGTGGCCGGAACTGAACTGCTCGCCGATGCTCGTCAGTTGCTAGACAGCTGGGAAGCCCTTGAAGAAAGACATCTTGACGCCCAAACCACCCCCCGAGGCAAAATTAGCGTGGTTGCTCCCATCGCCCTGGGACAAAACCAACTACTGGATAGCATGCTGAGATTCCAGCAACAACACCCTCAGATTTCGCTAGTTTGGCAATTGCAAGATAGTAATATTCGCTTTGCCGAAGTTGGCTGTGACTGTTGGATTAAAATCGGCCCTGTCCCTGACGACTCCCTAAAAGTTGAGGCACTCGGGCAGGTAGAGCGTATGATTGTTGCCTCGCCTCAGCTATTGGCAAACTATGGCTCAATCAATAAACCGCAGGCATTGGGGCAGCTTCCCTTTGTTGTGCTGACGCCCTTTGAAGGCGATCGCATTCCTTTGTCGAATGCCAAAGGAATGCAGGTTTTAGTGACTCCTTTTGCCCAAATGACCACCAACAGCATCATCGCCCTGCACAAAGCTACTCTTGCGGGCATGGGTGCATCAGTCTTGCCTCGCTGGTTTATTGAAGAAGACTTGGCTGATCAGCGTTTGGTGGATATTCTGCCGCAATGGCGTGCACCAAGGCTCACCATTCACGTGGCCACCTTACCAGGGCGTTACCAACCTCAACGTTTGCGACGCTTCCTCGAATGTTTGAGGATCGAAATCGGCAAAATTCCTGGCATTCAGAAACCCGATCGCTAAGGGAGCACTGGGTGATTGTGCGTTTAGTACATCAGTAATTTGATTTAAGACCCATGGTTCTTTTTCAGCGCAAAGGTTAATGTACAATCATTGCGCTTGAGAAAAGATTGTAAGAGCCAACAACACTAATGCTCTTGCGTGGTATAGATTGATAAATCCTAATCGCAATGCTTATATTATCTTAATAGTCTTTGATAAGCTGACGCTGTGAAACAAGCCCCTTTTGGAACTAAGAAACAGTCCTCAAGCAGCGCGATAACGATTGACTTCACTAGAGATAGCGAGATTTTACAGGTTTTTCCCTCTGGCTCGCTCCTTTCAAGCCAACCAAAACAATGGCATGGGGTTAACCTAAGCTACTATCAACATCGTCCCCATGAACTTCCTGAAACTGTCTCCAATCAGCATTTGGTTTTAGTTCACCTAGAGACTCCAACCTGGGCTGAACAGAGGTTAGATACCCAGTTTCAGGAAGTTCACTTTCAGGTCGGCGACATTCTCATTATTCCAGCCCAGATGCCCCACTATGCTTGCTGGGATACAGAGCATCGCTATCTGATTCTTAGTCTTGAACCAACCGCATTTCTCAGTGCGGTGCAATTAACGGGAAGCTGGGATAGCGCTGAACTAGTGCCCCATTTCGCAACAGCTGACCCGTTAATTCATGGAATAGGATTAGCCCTAAAAGCCGAGCTTGAGTCAAGTGGCTTAGGGGGGCAGCTTTATGCAGACTCCCTCTGTACCGCGCTGCTTAATCACTTAATTCGCCATTACACTGCACAAAAACCAATACTCCCAGCTCAAGCAGGTGGACTGCCAAGCTATCGATTGCGGCAGGTGCTCGAATACATTGATGCCTATCTGGATCGCAAACTGTCTTTAGCTGATCTTGCGGCTGTCGCTCAAATGAGTCCAAGCTACTTCACTCAGCTCTTCAAAGCATCGACTGGATTCACACCGCATCAATATGTGATTCAGCATCGAGTTAAGCGGGCGAGGCAACTTCTCGTTGAAGGGAAGCTACCAATCGCAGAAGTTGCTCTCCAGGTCGGCTTCGCCCATCAAAGTCATCTCAACCGCCACTTTAAGCGATGGTTTGGAGTCACGCCAAAGACGTTTCTTAAACATCTTCTGTAAGAACGTGCTAAAAATCGGAGAAATTGGCAAGAAACCAAGAGTGAACCATATGCATACTGTAAATGCTCGGGCAATGGTGGGTTTGACAGATTAAGCTTAAATATTTGGTTCAGAAATGAATGGCTTACAGTTTGGAGGCTCACTTCCAGAAGTGATGAAGTATTGGCTTTATGCAATTCATCCAGCCTGGATGTGGGTTGTGTTCGTCTTGACGATTTACGCACTTTACTTAGGATTGCAATCTCATCGTGCTCGCAAAGCGACTGGAGAAACAAAGAAAACCTTAGTTAAACAAAAGTTTCCTCAAAGACACTATCAAAGCGCAGCATTACTTTTAGCTCTTATGACAACAGGAAGTATCGGTGTTTTAGGAATTGAATATCTTAATAGTGGCAAATTATATGTCGTCCCTCATACCATCGTCGGGCTTGTCATGACAGTTTTGATGGCTAATGCCGCAGCCCTAGCTCCCTTTATGCAAAAAGGAAAAGAGTGGGCACGTCAAATTCATATGGCTTTTGCATTCTCAATTACAGGTCTGTTTGGCTGGCAGCTTATTACGGGATTTGAAGTCATTTTAGAGATTATTGGTGAGTATAAGCCATAGAGGTCAGATGGTTTCTCTGTCTAAAAGGAACTAAGTCGATTAATGACTTTCAAGGGTGAAAAAACTCAATCAACACTATATTCATCAGCCTTTACAGAAACCTATCTGTGCGATCGCTAACCCTTTCACCAATAGCGACTCGTCTCTCATTTTGCTTTGGCAAGCCACTTTGGATAACTACAAATGAATCAAGATAGTCGATTTTTTTTTAACGTCAACTCCTTATCCCAAATTAATCGTCGTTGGCTTTTGCGGGGTGTTGCTGCTTTAAGTGGTGCAGCTTTCACATCTCGTTTTATTCACACAAGAGAGCTATTACATGCAAAGGCCTCTAAAACAGAAATCAAGTCTACGAATTTGCTGAACGAATTAGATGCTACTCCTAATCCTAGTCAACCTTTGAAGGTAATAATTTTGGGGGCAGGAATGGCAGGACTTTGTGCAGCTTACGAGCTAGAAAAGCGGGGACATTCATGTGTCATTCTAGAGGCGGAATGCAGTCATATTGGAGGACGAGTTCGTACCCTGCGCTTTGGGAACGGCTTGTATGGCGAAGTTGGCGCATCGCAAATCGCTAAGAGTCATAATCTGACCCACCATTATGTGAATGAGTGTGAGTTACAACTCCGTCCATCGGTAACAGTCAATCCTGAGGCATACTACTATTTGCGTAACCAACGTATACGGGCGAAGAATTCAGAACAGTTGAGCAGTCTTTATAATCTGACTGGTTCGGAGAGAGGATTGACGCCGGATGATGTTTTAGGAACCGTCATTGGAAGTCGTCTTTCTCAATTGAACGAACAGGAGAAAGCTGAGATCTTTGCGCAGCAGATTCAAAATCCAGCCATTCGCGAGATGGATCAGCAGTCCATGCTTCAGTGGTGTAAAGCGTCTGGTTTTTCAGACAATGCCATTGAAATGATGGCGGCGGCAAATGGTTTTTTGGGCGGTTTGATGTATTGTTCAGCGCTTAGTTTTGTCCGGGTAGGCGCAAATTATGGCGAAATGGAAGAAATCGTGGGTGGTAGCGATCGCTTCCCAACTGCTTTGGCAGACAAACTCAAATCGAAACCGAGAATGGGTTGTGAAGTCATTAGCCTAGAGCGAGATGATTCAGCGTCCAAGGCGGCAGCTGTTTATGTAGAAGAAAATAGCATCAAGAGAGAAGTCGGAGACTTTGTTCTTTGTACGATTCCCTTCCCTGTTTTATCTAGGCTGGACAATCCCTTTTCTGCCGCTAAGCATCGGGCTATTCGGGAGTTTTCCTATGTTTCTGCTACGAAGGTATTCGCTGTAACGAATCGCCGTTTTTGGGAAATAGAGGATGGGATATACGGAGGGAGTACGTCGAGCGATTTACCCATCTCTACAGTCCAGTATCCTTCAGATAATGCACAGGCCAAAACTCCTACCATCTCAGCTGCTCCATCTGTTTTGCTAGCATCCTACACAACAGGTAATCTAGCCCGTCATTTAGCGCACTTACCTGAGCAGGAGCGCCATAGAATCGTTCAGCAGAATCTCGCAAAGATTCATCCTCAGGTTAATCAAAATCAAACAATCCAGAGTATGAAAAGTTGGAGTTGGGACAATCACCGTTGGAGCTTAGGAGCTTGGTCTTTGATCAGGCCCTATCAGCAATTGAGTCTGTACGAACATGGGATTGTTCCAGAAGGGCGCATTCATTTTGCGGGGGAACATACATCAACCAATCAAGGTTGGATGCAAAGTGCGCTGGAATCATCGCTAAGGGCTGTTCAGGAAATATTGGTAGAAGCTAACAAAGCGTAATAACATTCCACCCATTAGGCACTTTTGTTGCCCAACGGTAAAATTGAGCGGTATGAGGCCATTTTATAACGAAGCCTGACGCTTTAGCCTTCACATCCGCTCCAACGCAAAGTCAGGCACGTAAAGCTCTGTGATTGCTGGGTTTCATTCTTCAACCCAGCCCACGAAGCTGTTTTCTGAGCAAGTTGCCATTAATTTGGGCCAAACTTAGGTAGTTCAGTTTGTTGGATTAATGCACTTGCCATCTCAACTGCCTCGGCAACACTCCTTAAAACTGTAGCTTTGTTACCTGGATCTTGGATAGAGTTAGCTTCAGTGAGTACTTGCTGTAGCAATGCCGTGACGACTTGGTTCTCGGCAAGCTTTCCACTAACCCGTGCAAAGCTATCTAAGAACAAAGCTTTT
Organism: Adonisia turfae CCMR0081; assembly: GCF_011009555.1. Taxonomy (GTDB): domain Bacteria; phylum Cyanobacteriota; class Cyanobacteriia; order Phormidesmidales; family Phormidesmidaceae; genus Leptothoe; species Leptothoe turfae. The sequence goes on from NZ_QXHD01000004.1 coordinate 2,141,502, forward strand.
GCATCAGAGTCCATCGACATGTCCAAAGTGAGCGACTGTTGTAAAACTGCTTTAGCCATCTCAAAATCTTTGATTTTTCCGTATGACAATGCAATACTCCTCAAGACCCAAGCTCTAGTAACAAAATTCGGGATGAGTTCAGTTTTGGTAAGTACCTCCTGTAAAATCTCTTCAGTGGCTTGAGATCCGGAGAAACGATCTGATATCCCTGCGACTATAGTCAAAACCAAAGCTTCAGCACCTGGTTCTGGAATGGAATTATCCGTAGCGGTAGCTCGCTGTAGAATTGCTTTAGCGACTTGAGTATCGGAGAGTTGCCAAGGCGTTATAGCGATTAACAGTAAGATTCTCGTTTGCTCTGTCGAATCTTGAATCGAGTCAATCGTAGCGACTGTCTGAAGTAGAAGCTTTTCGACAGCTTGAGTATCAGCAAGCTGTCCATAGGCTTCGACAATGCCAATTAGGATTCTGGCTCTAGTATCCGGGGCAGGAATATCGTTAGCTGCCGTGACTGCCTGTTGCAGGATATCTTGCACTAATTGTAAGTCGCCGAACTCGCTGTGTGCTTTGGCAATATCAGTTAAGGCCCAAGCTTTAACACTCACCTCCTGGATGGAGCTAACTGTAGTGAGTACCTGTTGTAAAATATTTTGAGTGATCTGAGAATCAATAAGTTTTCCAGATGCCTTGGCAATGCTGATTAAGATTACAGCCTGGTCATAAGATTCCGGGATTGAGTTAGCTGCCGTGACTATTTGTTGTAGAATCTCTTTGGCAGTTTGCGGGTCAGAGAACTCTCCAGACACCTCAGCAATGCTGCCTAGGACTATCGCCTGGTCACGAGACTCTGGAATTGAGTTAGCTGCGGCAAGCGTTTGTTGTAGAATCTCTTTGGTAGCTTGTGGTACAGAAAGTTGGCCACTGGCCTCTGCTACTCTCTTCAAAAATCTAGCTTGGGCATTTAAGTCTTGAATTGAGCTAGCTGTCGTAATTGCTTGTTGTAAAACCTCTTTAGCGGCTTGTGGATCAGCAAGCTGATTGTAGATTTGGGCAATATCCAACAATGCCTCAGCTCTAGTTCTTGAGGCTGGAATTGAGCTAACCGTTGTGAGTATATGCTGGAGAGCTGCCTGACCTGCTTTCGGATTAGAGAACTGGCCAGATAATTCTGTAATGCCTTCCAAAGCACTTGTACGTCTTCTACTCCTCTTATCCCAGTCTGAAACAGCGTTAAGAATGGCAAGTATCTGTTGTAAAACTTCCTGGGTAGCTTGATCATTAGACAGTTGACTATAGACTTTTGCAATTTTGCTTAAGACCCAAGCTCTAGCATCTGCATCTGAGATAAGGCTAGCTTCGGCAGCGATCTGTTGAAATAGCGCTTGAGCAGTCTGAGTGTCGGGAATTTGGCCAGATGCTTTTACAATTTTACTTAAGACTGGAATTCTCTCTTTTTCTGGCCTTGTGCTAACCGTGATCAGCATTTGCTGCAATAGCTCTTGTGCCTTTGGAGAGTCGGAAAGTTTACCATAGGTTTCTGCAACCTTAATCAAGAACAAAACTTTCTCTTCTTCTGGGATTGAGTCAGCTAAGGTGAGTGTTTGTTCCAGAATCTCCTTAGCCATTTGAGGTTTAGGGATTTGTCCGTAGGCTTCTGCCAGCCTAAGTAAGGTGCGTGCTTTTTCATCTGGCTTGGTAATGGAGTTAGTTGCAGCGAATACGTCCCCTAAGACTTCTTCCGTTATGAGAGGTTCAGAAAGTTCGCTGGCTACATATGTAATCTGTCTAAGAACGTTCCCCTTAGCTTCATCTGGAACTGAGTTAGCTACAGTAATTGCCTGCTGTAATACCTCTTTAGCTACTTGAGCATCAGGGAAAAGTTTGGATGTACGTACAACTTGCCACAAAATTGTAGGTTTTTCAGTTGAAACTGGGATTGAGTCAGCTGCCGTAAGGGTTTGTTGTAGCAGATCTGCAAAGTCTTGCTCCCAATTGATAAGAGGTGAATCCACCAACTGAACAGTGAAATTTGATTCCGCCGTTTCTAGGCGTTGAGACAGTGATGATGGTTCATCCTGGTGTTGAGTGAGTGCCCAACTACTTTCCAAAAATCTACTCCCAACTAAGCCTAATGCGATCGCAAGTCCTAGTAGAGATTGCCTAACCCAAGTTCCTGTGGACCTCCCCTGCTGTTTGTAATTCATGGCTTGGTGATGATAAATTTGTGGGGACAAAAATAAGAGCCTCCATAGAAGAAAAATGCCGAAACCCACTTGACACGTTCACGGCTTCATAGTTATGAAACTGAGCGGCGGTCAATATTTTTGCTGTATCACCTGCTGATTATTAAATCCATCCGCTCCTGCTTAGGGTTTTGATTTTATTCAGGGCATTGCAGCAGAAGCTTGACTACACGCTGATATTAAAGTCGTTCTAACCAGCCACGCATCTTGCCAGGGTTTAATAAGCCATAGGGATCAATTTGAGCCTTAAATGCCACCTGGGTTTCGTTGATCTGCTTACGGCCTCCATCTTCCAAAATGTAGGTGTGAGGGTTGGCAATAAAGGCTCCCTGCTCCTCGTGATAGCGAATAATCTCATTGAGGCGCGCTTCGTTGGTGTAGCGTACTAGCTGTAGTGCAGCTGGGCAGACCTGTCCGTGTACCCGAAAGAACTCTAAGTGCATCATCGCTTCATCGCCAAAGTGCTGATACATGTGCTCAATCAGCTTCATATTTGTGTCGTAGGGAAACAGCGTCTGTAAATAGGTGAGGCTGTCATCCACATTCCGAGCATGGAGTGTGGTGTGGTTCCAGGTGAATTCTGCTAGGGCAGCCCCTTTCTTGGCTTCCTCTGCAGTTTTTTGATAGGTGATTGTGCCACCAGCTGTTTTGACCAATTCATTAAAAGGCTCTAGGGACGATTCTGAGATCATCAATAGAGCGGCTGCTTTACCTTCAGGTAGGGCATCCTGTAGCGCTGCAAAATAACTGGGTATGGGCCAGGCATGAATGCTGATCAGCTTTTTAATAATGCCGTCGGCTTCGCCCAGGGTATACCCAAAGCGAGCGGCGTCCATAAAATTATCGAAGGTGACAATCACCTCTGCCCAGGGATAGGCTGGGCCTAACGGAATTTCCAGCTCGGTGATAATGCCATTGGTGCCGTAGGCGTGATTTACTTTTTGCACCTCGTCACCGCGCAGTTCAAGTATGCGGGGTTCGTCTTCCATGGTGACCACACGGACCGCATGGAGGTTACCGCGATCGGCCAGCTGACCATAGGTGATGGAACCAATGCCGCCACTGCCACCACCGATAAAGCCACCAATGGTGGCGGTGCGGTAGGTGGAGGGAACCATGCGAAGTTCCCAGCCCTGCCCACGGGTGATTTTATCAATAGCCGCTAGTTTGGCTCCAGCATCTACACAAGCCAGCCCCGGCTTTACCCATTTCACTCGATTGAGCTTACTCAGATCTAAAATTACGCCGCCTTTAAGGGGGATGCACTGACCGTAGTTACCCGTGCCTGCGCCTCTGACTGTTAGCGGTGTCTTGGTGGCAACACAAGCCTTAGCCACTTGAATTACCTCTGCTTCCGTGGAAGGCCGCACTACCAGGTCAGCCACTTTGTTTTCTAACTGGGCCGTCAGCACAGGGCTGAAATGATAATAATCCTTGGAGAGCTTAGCGACCTGGGTAGGGTCTTGGATCAGGTCCAGGTTGTTGGGCAGCAGGGAGAGTATGGGAGAGGCCATAGTTGGAATAAGGCGGAGGGGTAGAAAAGATAACCGATGCTGAGTTAGCAATGTCGGGACTGAGTCCCTGAAAAAGTATTTGGCATCTGCCGTAGGAGTAGTGTGGCAAGAATTTTCGGTTGGATCAAGGTGATTTGTGGTGATGCTAGTGGCTTGCACCCCACGACAATAAAACAGCGGCACAGAGACCGCTGCTTCAAACGCTGTATGAAATTAAAACAGTAAAAATGGACAAGTACATCGCACCGTAGTGCTTACCTGTCCGTTATCGAGAAGACTTAATACAGTGTGGTCAGTGCTACGCAAGATAGCAGACCCGCTATCATGTAAAACACGCTAACGACCTGAATTTCGGACCAACCGGATAGCTCAAAATGATGATGTAAGGGAGCCATCTTAAAGAGACGCTTGCCTTTACCGTCGGGTCCTTTAGTGGCCTTGTAATAGCTCACCTGCATAATGACTGAAAGGGTTTCAGCTACAAATAGCAGGGTGATAATAAACAGCGCAAACAAGTGACCGCTCAAGATGCCGACTGCGGCCAGGGAACCGCCTAATGCTAGGGAACCGGTATCACCCATAAACACTCTGGCAGGGTTGCGGTTGTGGGTGAGAAAACCAACACAGGCTCCACTCATAGCGGCACAGAAGATCATTAGCTCTGGATAGTTGGGAGCAATCAGGGCACCAAACCCTAATAGCGCGATCGCACCAGTGCCACCCATGAGACCATCCACACCATCTGTCAGGTTAGTCGCATTACTCTCAGCCACCATGGTGAACCCAGCCAATGGCCAGAAAAGTAATCCCAGGGGCAGCAGGATACCAAAAGGCAAGTCCAGTTCAGTAATTTCAGCGGGCTGACTAGTCATGGCCCAAGCACAAAAGGCAATGGCAAATCCAATTTGCAATGCCAGCTTCATCTTGGGGGAAATGCCCTTATTGGAACGACGTCTTAGCACTTGCCAATCGTCAAGCCAACCAATAGAACCATAGGCCAGGGTCAAGGCACAAACCGCCAATGTATTGACAGCGCCACCCGACGCAATAGCTGCTACCAGGATTGCCACAGGGACAAAAAAGATACCTCCCATGGTGGGAGTTCCAGCCTTTTTTAAATGCGCTTTAGGGCCTTCTTCCCGAATAAATTGCCCTGCCTTGAGGTGCTTTAGCATTGGCACTACACCGTAGCCAAGTAAAGCTGAACCCACAGCGGATAATAGAAATGGCATTAGCAGACTGGATTGAGCTAACCAGTCACGACCTGCCCATATATCTAATCCCGCTGCTAAACATGACAGGGTACCCATCAAAAGTACCGAAAGGCCTGTACCCGTTAGGGCCGTTGCCCTAGAGGTAAAGAATTTAGCATCCACAATTCACGTCCTTCACACACCACACACTTCAAGCGTTTAGCCTCACTTTCCGTACAGAATCGTCTGTAGATAAGGAGTGCTAAAAATACAAAAAGGCCTCACTACCTAGATTTTCCAGTGAATGCTGCTAAAAGTCTAGGAATACAGGCTACAAACTTACTAAGTCAATATACTTAGCTCTGCACAGCCTTGCTTGTAGAGGATGTTTAATCCCCGTCGGGTTCATCACTATCGGAATTGTCATCCGAATCATCGAAGCTAGCATCATCACTGCCCATGAGGTCAGAGATTTCTTCGCTATCAGCTTCTTCACGAACGGCTTCGGTCTCACGAGGAATCAGACGCCCTGTGTTTTCTAGCCAACGCAGAATGGAGGAGTCACCGCGCTCGGGAATGACGACTGCGTGTTGCTGGCGAGGAATTTGTCGTACGGAGGGATTGTATTTAGTCATACGCGTTTGTGGTTGAGACTAGACTGGGGGTAAACACCTATACCTAACTCATCTAATTCCAAAGAGCAGAAGCCCCAAAGATCAGAAGACTGAGTATACGCTGATTTACCGTACCGTTTAACCTACTTTTTTCTACACAGAGATCCTGAAACTCTGCATCAAAATATACAGTACCTCAGCACTCATCATTGTTTGTGATGGTCTTCAGCTGAATATTAAGCATTTCTTACCATGCCATGCCAATAAAGTATGAAAGGATGCTCATGTCAAGTCCCTGACAACAATAATTTGCTAGTCCTTTGAAATAGGCACAGTATGGTTAGGTGTCTGTTGGCATCTAATCTATCTGTCACCATCTATGACAATGCTTGAGAAAACTGACCTGTTAGACGCGATCGCACCCACAAACCGTGGACTGCTGGCAGATGACCCTGAGCAAAAAGCAGACATCCTCAAAAAGGTTGCCCGTTTAGAGGCTAGTAATCCCACCTCAAATCCTTTATCAGCAATAGATTTGCTCAATGGCAATTGGCAATTGCTCTATACCACCAGCACAGAATTACTCGGCATTGATCGCTTTCCGCTGCTAGCCCTCGGCAACATTTATCAATGGGTGCAGATCGAGCAGATGCGTATCTATAATCTGGCGGAAATCAGGTCGGTATTAGGTGGGCTGGTATCTGTGACAGCGACATTTGAACCGGTCTCTGAGAAACGCGTCAATGTATGCTTTGACCGAGCAATTTTCGGTTTGCAATCGACCCTCGGCTATCAGAGCCCTAGCCAGTTTATTGAGGCGATGCAGCAAACCGATAAGTTTAACTTTTTTAAGGGCATTGACTTTACGGTAAGTTCCAACAGAGAACCGGGTTGGTTAGAGGTTACCTATTTAGATCAGACCATGCGTATTGGACGGGGTAATCAGGGCAGCGTCTTTGTGTTGAGAAAGGCTTAGATACTATGGCGCTGTCTGTTCTATCGCTATCCCAGGCCCATCTCACCCTATTAGATAGCTGTCCACGGCGATTTCAGTTTATCTTCGACCAATCTTTAGCGGTACCGCCCACACCGGATGGACAGGATGCAGCCCTGTGGGGGAATCAATTTCACCTGCTGATGCAACAGCAGGCCCTGGGGCTACCCATCGATGTGATAGCAGCGGCTAACGCAGATATGACGGCCAAGATTGAGGCACTGCGAGGATTAGACCCCCACCTGTTTCAACCTGACCCTGATGAACAGCTGCGCCAAAGTGAGCATCAGCGTACCCTGGCATTGAATGGCTACATATTTACAGTGATTTACGACCTGGTCGTCTTAACTGAGCAATCAGGGCTAATTGTGGATTGGAAAACCTATCTCAAGCCACCCTCAAGAATGCGTCTGGCTCAGGATTGGCAAACTCGCTTGTATCTGTATGTATTAACTGAGACCAGTGGGTTAAGGCCTGACCAGGTAACTATGGTCTACTGGTTTGTCCGCAATCGGAATGAGCAAGGCGATGATTTACCCCCTAGCGACTATCGATTTACCTACAGCCTGCAGCAGCATGAGCAAACTAGAGCAACACTATTGCAATTGACTGAGCGGCTGTCTTTACTACGGCAACGTGGAGAATTCCCCAAGACTGATATTTTGGACCGTTGCACCCATTGTCCATTTCAAATGCGCTGTCAGCGGTTAGGGACGTCACCGCTGCCGATTAACCTCAATGATATTGAAGAGCTATCAATTCATTGATTTAGATAAATCCACCTAAACAGTCACATTAAAAATACTCTATTCAAGGTCTGGCGTTTTTGGGTGTGGGTAATTAAACTTAAAATATCGATAGATTTAAGTAAATCGTTCTAAGGCACAGATAGATTTTATTAAATGATCTTCTGGTTGGCTTATGGGTGTGAAAAGCTCCCTGACTAGAGCTAGGGATACTCTGGTCAAGATTTTTCTACCCAAGCTGCATGCCTCGGATTTTAAAGTTAAATCCCTAATCAGTTGCTTCTTGAAATTACTCCATGGCTGAGGTTTACTTGCGCGCGGGATGGCTGATCCCTTTTTACTCATTGCTCGGTATCTTGCTGACGATACCGTGGATGTCAGTTCGACGAACGGGGCCACGGCCTGCTGGGTACTTGAATCTTGCTACGACAGTATTGGCTTTAGTTCATGCCTTGCTAGCTTTGAGTGCTGTCTGGGGTCAGGAACCCTTACGCTTGTCCATCGGCTGGATGCAGGTGGCAGATCTGTCAATTGAGCTGCCGTTTGAGCTATCTACCCTCAATTTAGTTGCAGTGGTGGTAGTAACAACTCTGAACCTGCTAGCGCAAATTTATGCCATTGGCTACATGGAAATGGATTGGGGCTGGGCGCGTTTGTATAGCCTGTTAGCCCTGTTTGAGGCGGGGATGACGGCGCTACTGCTGTGTGATTCGGTGTTCTTTAGCTACATGATGCTAGAGATTTTAACCCTGGGAACTTACCTGATTGTGGGCTTTTGGTTTAATCAGCCTCGGGTGGTTACAGGGGCACGGGATGCCTTTTTGACTAAGCGGGTAGGGGATTTGATTCTACTGATGGGGTTAATTGCTCTGTATCCGCTGGCTGGTACCTGGAGTTATTCGGAGTTGGCTCAGTGGTCTAGCGATCAACCGATTGAGGGATTAACGGCCACATTGGTGGGATTGGCATTGCTGGCTGGGCCGATTAGTAAGTGTGCTCAGTTTCCGCTGCATCTTTGGCTTGACTCTGCCATGGAGGGGCCGCTACCAACAACAATTTTGCGTAACTCTGTGGTTATTCCGGTGGGAGCGTGGGTCTTAATTAAGCTCACACCGGTTTTGGCACTATCTCCGGTTGTGGATACTGTGGCGGTTGCCATTGGCACGATTACGGCCATTGGGGGAGCGCTGATCTCCATTGCCCAGATTGATACGAAACGCGTTCTGTCTTACCTGACAAGCGCCTTTATGGGGCTGATACTGATTGCTGTAGGGACTTCTCAGGTTGGTGTAGCGTACTTTTTACTGATGACGTTTTCGGTTGCGATCGCAGCCTTAATTGCCAGTACAGGATCCATTGTGTTTACCTGCGTCACCCAGGACTTGACCCTGCTAGGAGGTCTCTGGTCACGGCGTCCGGTCACGGCGTTGTCCTTTATTTTTGGGGCCCTAGGCATCTTAGGACTGCCTCCATTTGGCGGGTTTTGGGCGATGCGTTTTCTAGAAACTGGTCTGTGGTACGACGGTCAGATTCTGCCCTTTGCTATCGTGCTTGCCATTAATGGTCTGTGTGCCTTTAGTTTGGTGCGGATGTTTTGTCTGATCTTCGTAGGTCAACCCAAGGCCATGAGCACCCGCGCCCCTGAACCGCTTTGGGCAATAGTGTTGCCAATGGCAATCATGGCGGCACTTACGCTGCATGTGCCCATCATGTTGCAGACCCTCAAGCTATTGCCGATTATGCAAACTGCCATCGGTGAGACCGGTTTGCTACTAATTTGGTCCACGATGCTGGGCTTGGGCCTAGGTTTTGTCTTTTATGGCATTCAGCGAGAGAAACTGCCTGCTGACTACGTGCCACAGTGGATGACAAATTTGTTTGCCTATGACTTCTATACCCCCGGTCTCTACAAAAATCTTTTAATTTGGCCCGTGGCCAGCATTGCTAGCGTTTTTGATTGGGTAGAGCGCTACATCATTGATGGGTTGGTCAACCTGGTAGGTGCCCTATCGCTACTGAGCGGGGAAACCCTGAAATATAGCAACCCTGGCCGGTCTCAGCTGTATGTGCTCACCATTACTGTGTGCATTGTGCTCCTAGGTATTGTTATGACGTTGAGCACCATGAAAAATCTCGGTCAGCTCACTGCAGCATTTTAGTCTCAGATTTTCAATCTTGTTCTGCCTGTTGTCTTAACCCATTCAAGTCATGATGTTAACTCTGTTAATGGTGCTTCCACTGCTAGGGGCCATAGCATTACTATTTTTCCCACCTGAGAAGGCCAAACCATTAGCCCTACTGGGTTCAGGGGTGACGTTGCTCTGGACGATATGGTTGTTCAGTCAGTTTAATCTCAGTGTTAGTGAGTTTCAGATGGTGGAGTCTCTAGACTGGTTGCCAGTCTTGGGGCTGAACTATGATTTGGGTTTAGATGGGTTAGGGCTATTGATGATTGCTCTAAATACTCTGTTGACATGGATCGCTATCTACAGTGCTCGCCCTGACCTTGAACGTCCTCGACTGTTCCATGGCTTGACGCTAATTACCAGTGGCATTATTTCAGGAGCATTCCTAGCACAAAACTTTCTCCTCTTCTTCCTCTTCTATGAAGCCTGTCTAATCCCTCTATATTTATTGATCAATATTTGGGGTGGTGAGAAACGTAGTTATGCAGCCACTAAATTTCTGATTTACACAGCGATTTCCGGTGCATTTGTATTGGTTAGTGGCTTTGGTTTGTTGTGGTTGGGTGGGGCTGATAACTTTAGCTACGCTGCGCTAACCGATACTGATTTATCGGTGCGGCTCCAGGTGATTCTCTTAATTCCTATGGCGATTGGCTTTGGCATTAAGGTTCCCATGGTGCCGCTGCATACCTGGTTGCCAGATACGTATGTAGCAGCGTCTACCCCTGTGGCCATCATATTAGGTGGTGTGTTAGCCAAACTGGGGACCTATGGCCTGTTGCGGTTTGGCCTCAGTTTGTTGCCTAAGGGATGGGCCGTCATTGCTCCCTGGCTAGCGGTCTGGGCTGCAGTCACCATTATCTACTGTGCTTTTTTGGCGATTGTGCAACAAGATATCAAACGCATGGTGGCCTATAGCTCTGTTAGCCATATGGGCTATGTGCTTTTGGGGAGTGCAGCCGGTAACAGTCTGAGCATATCGGGCTGCATTGCCCACATGATTGCCCACGGTTTAGTGTTAGCCATTCTGTTTAACTTGGTGGGTGTGATCGAAGCCAAGGTTGGTAGTCGAGATTTAGACAAGCTGAACGGTTTGATGAACCCTGTGAGAGGGTTACCGTTTGTTAGTGCAACGCTGCTGTTGGGGGCGATGGCAAGTGCCGGCATCCCTGGATTGGTTAACTTTGCAGCGGAATTTGCTGTCTTCCAGGGTAGCTATCGAGTGTTTCCGGTTCAAACTCTCATCGGCATTGTTGGCACGGGACTAACGGCAGTTTACTTTGTGATTTTACTTAATCGCACATGTTTTGGTCGTTTAGATAACCAGCGAGCGTACTTTCCAAAAGTCTCCTTCAATGAAAAAGCGCCAGCTTTGTTACTGGCTGTATTGATTGTGGTACTGGGTGTACAACCAAACTTGTTGATGCGTTGGAGTGAGCCGATAGCAGTGAACTCCATTGCGATCGCACCCATTCAACACTGGAGCATTGGCAGTCTTTTTTCAGACGATGCTGCATCTTAATCAGCCATCGATATTGCTGACTTAGCGGTCTTTCTTGACTTCCGTATACTTGTTTTCGTAAAAATCATGGTAAACACCACTACAACGATTCCCCTGTCTACCCATCCCTATGCTGAGGTTATTCATCGGCTCGAAGCTGGCGGCTCCATGCTGCCCGATACCCCAGAAAATCTCATGCAGATTATCGGTATCTACAAAGCCTATGCGGTACCGATGGATTTTTATTGGCGGGATCTGTTGTACATTGGCGAACGAGTTTTCCTACAGCCCCTGCCATTTTTCAAATATTTCATTTCTCAAGAGTATCTGGACCGTCAGAACACCTATGCAGGTGATCAGTCACCCTTAAGGATATGGCGAGGGGTGGGGGAGGCCCATCCTGAGCTACTGGAGTTCATGGCTAAGGGAGAAGGTAAGCGCAAGTGGCCCCGGCTATTTCACCATCTAGGACATGACCGTGTCAATATGGAGTTTGCGGAAGCCTGCATGCGAGCCATGTTTTGGCATGAGGATCTCAATCCCAAATTTAACGAGTATCTCTATAGCGAACCCTATAAGGCCGCCGCAGATCGAGCAATTAAAGCCTATTTCAGGGGTAATCCAGCCATGTTGGGGCTTTATAAGCTCTTCCCCGACATGTTCTTAGAGCAGGTACGACAGATGTCATATTACGCTAACCTTGGCTTGTTTTGGGAAGTAATGGCCCCGGTGTTTTTCGAGATGTCAGACATCTATGATGAAGGTGGCTTTAAGGGAGTACCTGATGCCATGAACTTTTTAGTCAATGGCATTTTTGCAGTGGCTGGTCGTCCCATCTATCACCATGTGTATGTCGGTGATGAGTGCTTTGAAGTCATTCCTAAATCAGCTGGATTTACCTGGCTTTATGAGGCAGCCCTGCCTTATGTGGAGGCCGTCTTTTATCGTACAGCACCATTTCGAGGCACTAAATCCTACGATGCCCAGGTGCATCAAGTGCCAGACCAGCAGCCAGAATTTCACTATGGCATTCTCTATGCCGATGTGTTTCCGGTGGGTAGTGCAGGTATTCCACCAACACTGTTAATGCAGGATATGCTGCACTTTTTACCGCCCTATCTGCAGGACTATTACCAACAACATTGTCGTGGTGAAGACGATCAGCTGATTCAGCTAGGCATTACCTTTCAGCGCTCAATGTATAACGTGACATCAGCGGTGATTCAAGCATTACGAGCGGCGTTGTACTATCCACTAGATGATCCAAACCCAAAGCATCTGATGGCCAACCGCGAATTTTTTGAAGCTCAAATGGATCGGCTCATACGCCCAGAAGCACGTCTGCGAGATATTCAGACTGCAAATTACCGCTAAGTGTGTGTGTCTTGCCGCGTAGTGGCAAAAGCCCACGTTGAAGTTTATGTCCTCTGAATTTTGCTTTAATCATGGCAACGATTGTCGATATCGCGCTTGAAAATCCTGGTTTTGAAACCTTAGTGGCGGCTGTTAAGGCAGCAGGCTTGGTGGAAACGTTGCAATCTCCAGGGCCATTTACGGTGTTTGCGCCCAATGATGATGCCTTTGCAAAACTACCTCCCAATACTGTGAATAATCTGGTGCAGAATCCTCCTCAATTAGGCCGAATTCTTTGCTATCACGTGGTTTCTGGTCGTTGGGATAGTGCGCGCATCCGTGAGTTTTCCCAACTGACATCAGTGGAAGGTTCGCCCATTCCTATTCGTAGCCAGAATCCCCTAGAAGTGAAAAATGCCTCGGTGATTGCGGCTGATATCGAAGCCAGCAACGGCATTATTCATGTCATCGACAATGTAATTTTGATGGATTAATACAATTCATGGGTAAAGTTTTGCAGGAACTTGATCTGTTTTTTTGGATAGCGGCTCTGATGATCGCTGGGATGACGATAGTGGATGTGGCAGACATTCAGATGGTAAGTCCCTATAGCGACTTTGTTCAGGCGATGACTGAGCCAGTAGACTCGCTTCAATAAAGGCCGTTGCTGATCTAGAGGATGCGTTAATCGATCACGTCGCTCATTAATCTGAGCTTGAGCAATGAAATCATACCGAGGATTTGCAACGCCTCATAAAACTTCTGAGGTAGTCATGTTGACGCAATTCCGCGCTATGCTCAGATTTTTATGTAAAAATGTAAAGCGTGTGGATTACTTCATCTCCTACATCGGCTAAAAAGCCGACTAAAATTGCCCTCGGTAACTTTGATGGTGTCCATCTCGGTCACCAGCATGTTATTGAACCTGTTTTAACCCATAAGGGCGGTCTGCCCTCTTTGGTCTTAGCTGACGATATGTGTTTGCAGGCCGCTGCGGCCTCTGGCTATAGTGATTTGCCTGGCGTAGCGTCTGTTTCTGAATCATCGAAATCTGGCTTTGCTGAGTGGGCGTCGGTAGTTACGTTTTTTCCCCATCCCAAAGAGTATTTTTCCGGTCAGTCGCGCTCATTACTGACGCCGCTGGAAGAAAAAAGTCGCCAGTTGGCCTGTTTAGGGGTAGATCAACTCGTGCTACTGCCGTTTGATGCGGCATTGGCTAACTTGGATGCGGCGATGTTTGTGGAAAAGATCCTGATTCAGGATTTGCAGGCGACGCATATTAGTGTGGGGAGCGACTTTCACTTTGGTAAAGGGCGTGGCGGGAATGCTGAGTTGCTGTATGCGATCGCAACCCGTCACCATATCCCAGTTACCATTATCCCGCTGCACAATGATGCCGAAGGACGCATCAGCAGCTCCCGCATTCGGCAAGCTCTGGCGGAGGGCGAGCTAACCAAAGCCAATCATCTACTGGGGCGACCCTATGCCCTCAGCGGGCAAGTGACCTTAGGAAAGCAGTTAGGACGTACAATTGGATTCCCAACCGCTAACCTCAAGTTGCCAAGCGATAAATTTATTCCTTGCCAGGGCGTTTATAGCGTTAAAGTATTTGGCATTCTACCAAATCAGAAACCTTTGCTGGGTGTCATGAACATCGGTAATCGCCCTACGGTTGCAGGTCAGGATTTGAGTGTCGAGGTGCATATATTTGATTGGGAAGGGGATTTGTACGGAGAGACTCTAACAGTTGGTTTAGAAAGCTTTATTCGACCTGAACAGAAGTTTGAGTCTTTGGATGCCTTAAAAGAACAAATTGTCAAAGATTGTGTGACAGCAAAAGAAATGTTGAATATCTCCACATCACCGGTTACTTAGCCACAGCACGATAGGGAGTGTGCCTAGGCTGAGTAATGTGGACACGACAATGGTTCTGGCAACTCGCACTGTGTCCCCGCCCAGTTCGATCACCCAGATTAACGAATTCACTGCCACAGGCATAGCAGCTTGTAAGATAACAACTTGGCGATCAATACCAGTGAGCCCCACTAGGTTAGCAATGTTAACTGCTATCAGTGGTGACACGATTAATCGTAGTCCTGCCCCCATGAGCTCGTAACGGCCAAATACAAACGGCGTTTCCGACAGCTGAATGCCTAGCATTAATAGAGCAACTGGGATCGCGCCTTCACTTAAAAGGGTGACACCTCGATCGATCGATATGGGCAGTACGGTGCTTGTGCCTTGTAAAATAAGCCCTGCGATCGCAGCCCACAAAACCGGTAAACACGCGGTATAGCGTAAGCCTTTAAGAATTTCCTCTCCTTTGAGCACTATAGGGAAGACACTGGCAGTCATCAGGCTAGAGCCCACCAGGTAAACAATGGCTCGTTCGAGTCCGGCTTCTCCTAGGGAGAATAAAACAAAAGGAAGACCCATGTTACCCACATTGGCAAAGATTGTTGTGGCGATTAAACTCTTTTTCTCATCTGATGAGAACTTGAGTACTTTACCCAGGGTGACAGCAAGTAGATAGAGTACGGTGGTGTGGAGAACAAAGGCGATGAGGATTGCGATCGCATTGCCTAACTCCAATGTTGTTTTAGCTAAGCTGTGCAGTACAAGCGCTGGCACTAACGCATAAATGCTCAACCGTGCTAAGGTTTGCCGCTCTAGCGTAAACATACGCCCCACCCAAACACCCACCAGTGCCACCAGTGCGATGGGCAGGACAGCTGAAATTAAAATGCCCATACCCTAAGAATCAAGAGAACCGCCATCCCATTCATGGTTAGGATCTGGATAAAAGGTGATGCCGCTACCCTCGCCACCACCACAGCGAATGGCCACCAACCAACCGCCTGGCACCTTGGCCCTCCAGGCACCTAAGCCACCAATTGGCTGGTTTTTACAGTCTAGCTTCTCCCAAATGAAGTCAGGCATCACTTCTATTTTAAGTACTGGCCATAGGGGTATGGTATCGCCTAGTATCCTTAACTAGTGGGTTGCATCCAGATTATTGCCTAGACTCCATGACCAAACCTGTTCCTCAGCATCCAATGCGTGGCTTTAGACACTTAGATACCATTACCGCTCTGTTTGTCACAGTACTGTTGATTTCTAATGTGACATCGACCAAAATTGTTGATTTTGGCATCTTTACCTTTGATGGTGGCACATTACTATTCCCTCTCAGCTACATTTTTGGGGATATCCTGACTGAGGTTTATGGCTATGCTCGTTCCCGCAAGGTAATCTGGACGGGATTTATGGCTGCACTGGTTATGTCTGTCACGTTTATGGTGGTGGGGGCGCTACCTGCTGCTACAGATTGGCCCCACCAAGAGGCCTATGATCAGATCCTGGGGCTGACACCAAGGATCGTTATGGCTAGCCTGATTGCCTATGTCGTTGGTGAGTTTTCCAATTCGTTTATTTTAGCCAAGTTGAAGGTGGCGACCAAAGGTCGACAGCTATGGGTGCGGACGATTTCGTCTACGCTGGTGGGCCAGGTGTTGGATACAGGATTATTTATTGCGATCGCATTCTGGGGCCTATTTCCTCCCAGCCTGATGGTGACTCTAGTTGTGTCCAACTACATCTTTAAGTGCGGTGTAGAAATTCTCTTTACCCCCATCACCTATGGATTAACCGGCTGGCTAAAACACCAAGAAAACGAAGACTTTTACGATCGCCATACAAATTTCAACCCCTTTCACCTTTTACCAGGTCCCATGTCTCGATAAGCCAGGTCTTCCTATGAGTATTTAATGGTCGAAGCAAATCTACAATAAGCAGGTTGCTTGATAGATCTTATCGCTACACTGAGTCTTTAAATGTGTGTGTATCTATCAATGAGTCGTCGAGCAGCCCCTAAAGAACGTGTTAAGTTTTGGCGTGATCCGGCGTTGCGTGGTTTAGAAATGCTCCATGCCACGTATGTGACATACGCTTTCTCGCGTCATGCCCATGAGGGATTTGGCATCGCCATTGTCGAGTCAGGCGCAATGGAGTTTGACTATCGTGGTGCCAGTCATATTGCGCCCCCTGGGAGTGTGGTGATTACTCACCCTGGTGAAATGCATACGGGGCATGCGGTCTTAGAGACAGGGTGGACCTATCGAACGCTTTTGCCAGCTATCGATTGGCTACAGCAGGCTGCCAAAGAGTTGAGTGAATGTTCAGGGGCAATTCCCTACTTTTCATCTCCTGTTATCCAAGATAAGTGCCTTAATCAAAAGTTAGTTAATCTCCATCGCACGCTCGAAACATCTCCCTCATCCTTAGAAAAAGAATCTCGTTTTTTATGGGGCTTAACGCAGCTAGTGCATGGATATGCCAGCAATCGTCCCCAGATAAAATCTGTTGGCAAAGAAAATTATTCTGTTCAACAGGTCCGAGAGTATCTTCACTGTCACTACACCCGTAATATTTCACTGGACGAATTAGCTAGGCTGACAAACTTAAGCCCATTTCGTTTGCTGAGAGCATTTAGGAAACAGGTTGGCTTACCTCCCCATGCTTACCTCAATCATGTGCGTGTTCATCAGGCTAAAACCCTTCTAGCTGAAGGACATCCCATTGCTGAAGCAGCTCTAGCGACTGGCTTTGCCGATCAAAGTCATCTGCATCGACACTTTAAAAAAATGCTTGGGGTAACCCCTGGACAGTATGTCCAAGGCTGTCGACTTATTGCTGTCAGATAATCATCAGTTGCCTTAAACAATCAGAGAGTAGCACTGTTTAACAGCATACATGCAGCGGTTATGCAATATTTCCTACAGTCACTAAGTATAAGGCTGCTTCTTCTATACCATCGATACCTAATAATTCATTGAGTGCATCGTCGAAGAAAGCACCAACACCGCAAACACCAAGCCCCAAGGCTGTAGCGGCTAAATATAAATTTTGACCTAGATGTCCGGCTTCCATTAGGACATAGCGATAGGTGCGTTCGTGATATTTCCAGCGAGTGCGTTGGAAAATGCCTGAGATCACAAAACAAACCTGTGCTTCGCCCAGAAACTCTTGGTTTAAGCCTGCTCTGATAAGTGGCTGACGGAGGTCTCCAGATTGTACCAATTCTAACCGATGATGCTCCACAGCATGGTGATAAAGTCCTGGCTCTAATCCTTCGACGCGGTGGACAATCGGATAAATTTCTAAAGGATAGAGCGCTCCAGAAGAGGGCACTGTCCGAAACTCTCGCTCATCCCAGGTGATGCCTTGAGCTAGATATAACAATTGGGAAAGTGTATCTAGCGATATCTGGCTCTGGGGGTTGTAGTTACGGCGCGATCTCCGAGTGGTTAAAGTTGTCGCTAGATTCAGCGTAGTAGGTGATGATTCCTCTGAGAGGGGAAATTGGGGCAGTTCAATTTGCTGGGCATCTGGATAAATCTTGTACAGTGATGGCGCTTGTCCCCAATTGAAAATAGTGGCAATGGCTTCCCCATATCCAGGCTGACTCCACCTATGGTAAAGCTGCCCTATATCCTGATTGACATCAGAATTGACATCAGAGAGGCCACCGGGTTCTGAAGGGGAAATAAAACGCTCAAAGCCAATGCCAGTGGCGATGGCCAAAATAAACAAAAGAAGATTACGGCGTCCGCTGTTTGGTAAGACGACTTGTTTAGGGGGAAGAGGTGGGGCCGCTGTTGATTGGCCTGTGGCTGTTGATTGGCCTGTGGCTGTTGATTGGCCTGTGGCTGCTGATTTAGGGTGAACTTTGGTTAGGGAAGGTTCTTGAGGGCGATCTCGCAATCGATTGCGCATAAAGGCTTTAACCCGAGTCCAGGTTTGGATGAGATGAATTGTGGCTAGGGTGACCCACAAATACCCCACCTGACTGTGAAAGCCAAAGTGATGCAGCCCCATTGTATCGGCGATGAGTCCGGTGATAAAAACGTAGATGCTGCTACCCATGAGCAGGGTAATCACCACATAGTCAAGATCGCGCCGTTTTACTATTGCCATAGGCCCCCATGAAGCGCTTGTCTAATAGTCTAGCGAGCCGTTGTGGGATGTGCGTAGGGCCTATCAAGAGTTTTTGAGCAAAGCATCTCGACGGCTAAGGAGTACCACCTATGTTGACAATGCTCTGTGTGGAATAAAACCAGCGCAAAGCTGGCTATGGGGGCAGATGCGCTGGTTGCTTCGACAGCGACTACTATCCAAAATAAGCCGCTGAGCCTAACTTTTATTAGACCCATTGCATCTAAGAAAGCATTAAGATCATCATGAGATTGCTCTCATGATTTGAATCGTTTGCATTGAATCGCCTTGATGTCAGAAACGTATACTGCCTTGATAAAGATGACTAGAAGACCATATAACCTCATATACTGGCAAAGTTGGATGACTAATACTGAATCCTTAACGAACTGAGCCATTGGACTTATCTTTTCTCAGAAAGCGCTTATTTGCACCGTTTTATGCCAGCTTTACGGTGTTAGTTGTCCTGCTATTAGCTCAGGAAGTGCTGAGTGTAGCCGTGAGTGTTGCCAGACAACGAACCTCCCAAGAGATTACTAAGACCGTTGAAATCAAGCGTGAAAGCGAGCGCCTACTGAGATCTGCCTTAGAAGAAAAAGTGGCCCTGCGTGGATATTTGCTTAGCGAAAATGAGGATTACTTACAACAGTATCAAGCTGGACGTCAACAGTTTGAATCAAGTTTGGCAACTCTTTCAACCCTTTTAGCTCAGGATCCATCTCAGCAGGGTACTCTATCGCTGATTGAAACCTTTCATAATCAGTGGCTACGAAAATTTGCACAGCCGGTTGTCGATGGCTCATTTGATCGAAATAGCTTAGCGGAGGAAAGTTCATTAGATACTCTGAGGGAAGCAGTCAATCGCATTCTAGAGTATGAGAAGTCTATCCTAGAAGCACAGAATCAGCGACTAAACCGTCTAAATCGCTTAAATGTTTGGGGCTTAGGCCTCAGTGGTACTGCCATTGTGCTAATTGTTGTTGGCAGTGCACTGAACTTAATTCTGCTACGCCGTCGTATTCTCACACCTTTAAGACAACTTATAAGGGTCGGGGATAACTGGCGGCATGGTCAATTGGATAGGAGAATTCAGCATGTGTCAGAAGATCCGATGGGAGACCTGGCAACTACGCTGAATGGTATGGCTGAGGGGATCAGCGTACGGCAAGAACGGATTCAACAACGCAATCAACAGCTAGAAGATTTAATCGGTACACTATCCCACGATTTACGGACTCCTTTGTTGGCTAACCGTGGTACCCTCAACGCTATTGTTGGAGGGGCATTCGGTCCAGTGAGTAATTTGCTCAAAGATTTGTTAGAAGACTATCGTGAAGCTAACGATAACTTGATTAAGCTAGTGGAGGCACTGCTAGATATTAGTCGCTATGAAGCGGGGGGTAGTCAGCTACTTAACTGTGAACCTTTGAACTGGGATAAAATTTGTAATCGGGTGATTGTTTGGGAGCAAAATAGCTCGGAAGGGAAATGTGTATTAGAGGTCAACATCGCGTCTAAGATTCCGGTCGTGTACGGTGATGCCATCGAAATTCAAAGGGTTTTGCAAAACCTAGTCGATAATGCTGTACGGCTGAGTAAGCCAGGGAAGCCGGTTTCAATTGCAGTGACATCGCGGCATGATTTAAGTGTGTATGTAGCCGTACGTGATCAGGGACCAGGTCTTAAGGAGGAAGAGATCGGCTTGTTGTTTTATCGGTTTTCTCAAGTTGCAGGCCGTCAAGGACGAGCTGGTCTGGGCCTCTACCTCTGTCGGCAAATTATCGAGGCCCATGGCGGTAAAATTTGGGTAGAGAGTATTCCAGGTAAGGGGGCTACCTTTTGGTTTATGCTACCGATGAATGCCCTTACATGTGATGTCCCCAGCTTGGAGTCTGGTTGACGTTTCGAGGTAACTATGGCAACTGCTCCTATTCGTGTTCTTTTGGTAGAAGATCATGCCCTAATGCGGCGTGGCTTATCGGGACAGTTTCGCTTAGAAGATGACTTTGAAGTGGTCGGCGAGGCTGAAAACGGTCAGCAGGCTATTGAGCTAGCAGCTCAACTACAGCCTGATATTATTTTAATGGATATTGAAATGCCTATTCTGGATGGTATTTCAGCAACTCAAGCCATTAAAGCAACAGAATCGGAGAGTCGAGTACTGGCATTGAGTGCTTTCGGTAAAGATAGCCAGGTCGTGGGTATGCTGGCAGCGGGGGCAGATGGCTATTGTCTCAAAAGTATTGAATGGCAGCAGTTAATAGCAGTGTTACGGTTGATCCAGGGCGGCGGCACCTATTTAGCGCCGCAGATTGCCCACAAGCTTTCTTCAATGTTGAAATCAACGACAGCCCCGGTTCCCGCTCAAGATAAAGCACCTTCGATGCTTACGGATCGCGAGCGTGAGGTTTTGCAACTGATTAGTGAAGGTTGTTCAAATCAAGAGATTGCCGATCAGCTTTACCTATCCTTAGGCACCATTAAGGCGTATGTGCGTACTATTTTGAATAAACTCAGTGTTGATGACCGAGTGCAAGCTGCCGCCAAAGCCGTTCGTGAAGGTCTGATTTAAGCCTGTGCCATCTGCGGATAGCCAGGTGGATATCTGGCAGACTATCCACTGGAACCATAGAAACGGTCAATAGATAGTATTACAAATCATCATGTCTAAGCCATAGTAATGGAGCACATGCAGCATGGCTGCTATGGGAGCTGTTTATTCAAGTTGGCTGTGAATCATTTTTCTCCACCCCATAACCTTTATAAATAGTCTTGTCCGTTTTCAACGGACAAGATCGTTTTAATC
Source organism: Adonisia turfae CCMR0081 (assembly GCF_011009555.1). Classification (GTDB taxonomy): domain Bacteria; phylum Cyanobacteriota; class Cyanobacteriia; order Phormidesmidales; family Phormidesmidaceae; genus Leptothoe; species Leptothoe turfae. The sequence continues at coordinate 2,162,646 of NZ_QXHD01000004.1, forward strand.
AATAGTTTTAGGATGGCTCCTCGCTGTCGTCTCTCTTGAGAGAGGTACTTTATATGGAGCTTTCTATCTATGTCGTGGCTATCAGCTAAGCATTTACTGTGTCATCACTGGATGAAGTCTTTTTTAATAATTTTGGGAATTGTTGGCGCTTTTATTGCTGGCACTCTTATTAATCAGAGATCTTATTACTCATCATATAAAGGGATAGCAATCAGGCCATGTCCTGACAAGCAACGACAGTCTCCCATTGAACTCCAAACCACCATTCAAGTGGATTTAACTCCGTTACAGTACGATTATCATTCTGTTCCTCTGACAGTTGTGCACAATGGTAATACTATTCAGGTTAATTATCGATTTGGTAGTACGCTGACCCTGGATGAACAGCTGTATACGTTAGAGGAAGTGCATTTCCAGGCTCCGAGCGAACATGTTGTCGCTGGTATGCCCTATGCGATGGAAGTTCAACTTGTGCACCGCTATGGTGAGCACGTTGTAATTGTAGGAGTATTCGTTGAAGTTGGGGAAGGTAATCCTGTGATGCAAAGTATCTGGGACCATATGCCTGCCACACCAGGGCTCAAAAAGACTTTTGACAATGTAGCGATTGATGCTGCTCAATTATTACCTGACAACCTAAGGGCTTACTACCGTTATTCAGGTTCTTGGACAGAGCCACCCTACAGTGAAAGTGTTACGTGGATTATTATGAGAGATCCGATTACTCTTTCTATTACCCAGCTAGAGCAATTTATCGCTGTTTTAGGTGAAACTGCCCGACCTGTTCAACCTCACCATAATCGATTGATTTTAGAAGCGAACTAGGATGTTTCCAGCTTATTTAAGAGATATTTCTAGCTTATTTAAGATACGGTTTTGTAGCAATTGGGGTCTTATTGCCAATGTTTTCTCTTTCTCAACCTTGCCCTATAACTGCTATGAGCCGTATTTTGATTATCGAAGACTCTCCCCGCGTGGCATCTTTCCTGGAGAAAGGGCTGCGGGCAAATGGCTATACCCCAACCATTATAGATAATGGGGACGATGCGATCGCACTTGCCCTCCACCAACAGTTTGACCTGATCATCCTCGACTTAGGGTTGCCGAATAAAGATGGTCTAATTGTGCTGGATGAGTTTCGAGGGCAAGGTATCTCCGTGCCAATTATTATTCTTTCTGCTCGTCATGAAATTAACGATAAAGTCGCTGGGTTTGAGCGGGGTGCTGACGATTATTTGACCAAGCCATTTCGGTTTGAAGAATTGCTAATGCGGATCCAAGCTCGTCTACGCAATGCCCATCTCCAACAGACCCACATCGACACATCTAATACTTACATCCTAAGATTCCGAGAGGTTGAACTAAATTTGCATTCTCGCGAAGTACGTGTAGCAGGACGCTCGATTAAATTGTCAGCTCGAGAATTTATTCTTGCTGAAACGTTTCTGCGCCATCCTGGTCAAATCTTAAGTCGAGAACAACTATTGGATCACGTCTGGGGATACGACTATGATCCAGGCTCCAATATTGTTGATGTGTATATTGGCTATTTACGCAAAAAACTGGGCCGCCACTTCATTGAGACCATTAGAGGGTTAGGCTACCGTTTGAAACATGAATAAGCTCTCATCGCTGTATCATCGAGATTTTAATATCGTCTAGCATGCTGAACAGTAGCACAGTGTGAACGAATATTAAATTCTGAATATGGCCAAGATTTTACTTGTGGATGATGAACCTCGAATCGTCACATTCTTAGAAAAGGGACTTAGGAGACAGCATCACCAGCCTGAATCAGCGTTTAATGGTCGCCAGGCTCTGGATATAGCTCTTTCTGAGTCTTTCGACCTGATCGTTTTAGATTTGGGTTTGCCTGAGCTCGATGGATTTGATGTATTAATGAATTTACGCAAAATGAATCAGTCTCCACCGGTTGTGATTATTACAGCCCTTGGAGAGTCCGACTGCGCTCGAGCGATTGAGCTGGGAGCCGATGACTGTCTGCATAAGCCGTTTCGATTTGGTGAGTTATTGGCCAAAATCAAACGCCTTTTAGGAGAAACAGAACAGAACATTGCAGAAGCTAAGGTCGGCTGAGGACGTCAGGTTTTCCAGCCCTAATCCATAGAATCTATGGATTAGGGTTGGAGAGATGGTGCCGTCATCCTTCATCTTCGCAGGGATTACGTTTGGGTGTGATTAGTACCTTATCCACCCGATTACTGTCCATGTCCATCACTTCTACGACGAATCCATTCCAATCAAAGCGATCGGTTGCTGTGGGAATGCGCCCAAGTTGGTGAATCACTAGGCCCCCCAGGGTATAGTAGCTAACTGTTTTATCAGAAAAGTCTCCTAATTCAAGACAGTAATAGACATCCTCAATATTCATCATGCCGTCGAGTAGCCAGGATCCATCTTCCCGTTGGCGCGGCTGATCGCCAGGTTCGTCCAGAGATGGCGCATCTCCCACGAGGGCTTCCAGAATATCCCACAGGGTGACTAATCCCTGAATGACGCCATATTCATCAACCACAAGAGCGGTGTGCACACGCGAACGTTTGAACTGCTCGAGTAGGGGTAGCGATCGCGATATTTCTGGAATCACCAGGGGCTGTTCCAGATCTACGGTTAAATCTAAAGGATTTTGGTTCAGGGCTCGATTTAATAGGGAGTTAACACTGACCAGACCGAGAATATTGTCTAAACTACCCTGGCATACGGGTAGACGACGATAGCGACTGGCAATAATCTTGCGTTGATTTTCTGTGGCAGTATCTTCTAAATCTAGCCACATGATTTCAGGGCGTGGCGTCATGATAGAGGTAACTTGGCGGTCTCCAAGTCGAATCGCCCGTTCCATGATTTCCCGTTCAGCGACCTCTAACGTGCCTTCCTCAGTCCCTTGTTGAATAAAGGCCCGAATTTCTGCTTCCGTGACACTGGGGCCACGGTCGGGTTGAATATTCAGGACGCGCACCACTAGGTTGGTTGAAAAGCTAAGCAGGGCAACAATGGGAGCGGCTAGTTTTGAGAGGGTCGCCATGGGCCGAGCAATGACTTTTGCAATGGCTTCGGGCATGGTCAGCGCCACTTGTTTGGGCACTAGCTCCCCTAAAATCAGTGATAGATAGGTGATAATAGCAACCACCAGCGGAAAAGCCAGGGTATTGGCATAGGTCCCCAAACCAGGAATCTTATTAATCAAGGCGGCCATAGGGGCTGACAGGGCCTGGCCTCCAAAGGCACCACTGACAATGCTGATCAGGGTGATGCCCACTTGCACCGTAGAGAAAAAGTTATCGGGACGTTTAGATAACTTGAGGGCCGCCTGGGCACGACGATCACCGTTGCGAGCAGCTTGCTCTAGGCGCACCTTGCGAGCTGATACAATGGCCAGCTCAGACATGGCAAACACGCCATTGGCAATGATTAACGCCAAAATGATCAGAATATTCGTGAGCATAAGAGCAAGCAAACAGCAGAATCTTTATCCTACTATTAGTCTGTTGTCTCCCTCTTTGATCACTGCTGATTTGAGCAGCATACCTGAGTGTTGCACCAAGTTTAAACGTTTACTCTTGTGAGCCAACTATTGTAGTGCGGCTCTTTCCCGAGCGTTATCGATTGAAGACTTTCCCGAAGCTGATGGGTTATGGGCTGCATTGAGGGAAGATCATAATTCTCAATACTCAAAACAGGTGTAATTTGAGCAGCAGTTCCTGAGAGAAAAATCTCGTCAGCAATAAAAAGCTCAGATTTATCAACAGGCCGCTCTATGACTGGTATGTCTAAATTCTCGGCAATGGTAAGAATGCTGTCGCGGGTGATGCCTTCTAAAATGTCTTGGTCAAAGCTTGGGGTAATCAGCTGGCCATTTCTCACCAGAAATAGATTCATGGCAGACGCTTCGCTGACCTTACCTTGGGAGTTCATCAGGATGGCTTCGTCAAAGCCGGATTCTACGGCTTCGGTTTTGGCGAGGGCTGAGGCAATATAGGCGGCGGTGGTTTTACCTCGGAGGGGCTGGCTACGATCTTCTTGCCGTGCCCAAGAGCTAATGCGACAGCGCACACCATTGCGGGCAAGATAATCTCCCATGGGTACACCATAGATTAGTAAATCTTTTTCGACTTGGTGAAATCGAGGAGCGACACCCAGCCCAGACGTGTAAATCAACGGCCTGAGATAGAAGGCTGTAGCAGGCTGATTGCGTTGTACAAATTCAATGAGTGTTGCTTGAAGTGCATCTGGGGAAAGGTGGTAGCCCATAAATTTAGCGCTGTTGCTCAGGCGCTGACAGTGGGCCTCAAGACGAAAAATCAACGCTTCTCCGTCAATGATGAAACCGCGAATGCCGCCGAGAACAGCGGTGCCATAGTGGAGTGCATGGGTGGCGATAGAAATTCGAGCTTGGTCAAAGGGGACAAACTGATTGCGAAAATAAGCCGTCGGCAGAAAATTAGGTGCTGCGAATTTGGCCTCGGCAGGGCGCTGAAGCGTGGTGATACTCATGGTTGGTAATGCTACTTGTGTGATGACTGACAGGATTCTACAATAGCACCACTGAACAGTGGTGTCATTTCCTGTCGCAGAACGATGAGCGATGCACAGCAGTTAGAAAATCTGACGAATCTGGGGTTGACCCGCTATGAAGCGGCGGTCTATCTAGCGTTGCTAGAACGGCAGGATTTTACCCCATCTCAACTGGCAACCCAGGCAAAGGTGCCTCGGCAGCGAATTTATGATGTGTTACGGGGGTTATGCGATCGCAACCTTGCCCTCGAACGCCACTCTGGCAGACAACGCCTATTCCAGGCCGTTGATCCGACCCAGGCCTTACCGGGACTAGTGCAAGCTAAACAGCGTCAGTACGCAGCCGAACTATCTCGCCAGCAACAACAGTCTGAGGCAATGGTGGCCGCCCTAGCCCCACTCTATGCAGCAGGCCATCGCAATCAAGATCCCCTGGCCTATGTCGAAGTATTGTCAGATCCCAACCACATTAATGAACGAGGCAGCCATTTGGCCCAGGCCGCTGAACATAGCATTTGCGTATTTTTTACCTATCCCTCTCTACTTAGCTATGAAGATGGCTTAAAACTCGTGGAAGGTCCCCTGAAACAAGGCATTACCTATCGCACCATTTACGAACACAATGTGTGGCAAGATCCTAGCAGTCGTGACTTTATCCGCCAGTGCCAGGACTGGGGGCAACAGGTACGATTTGTTGCAGAAGTGCCGTTTAAAATGCAGCTGTTTGATGAGCGGGTGACGCTACTGTCATTGCAGGACCCGGTGGTCAGTTCTCCCAGCTTTACGGCATTGAGTGTTACCCATCCAGGGCTAGCAAAGACCTTACAACTCTCCTTTGAAGCACTCTGGAGAGAAGGTGATGCCAAACCACTGCAAGGTTAAAAGGTAAGAGACACGACCGTTACCAGGTGTAGGGTTTTATTGTTAGCTTATTTATTCATCCAAATCTTTCCCAATCATCAGACGATGACCATCAATGGTGCGTAAACCAAACTCTCTCATGCCCCACGGTTCATCGCGTAGGGGTTTTACAATCTCCACATTGTGAGCTGTCACTTTGTTATACTCACTGTCCACATCATCCACAACAAAGTAGGCAAAATAAGAATGGTCGCCTAGCTCTCTTGCCGGAATGGCATTGGGGCATTCTCCAGCCATGATGCGGCAGCCATCACGCCTATACATCCGCCAGCCTGGGTCCCCCATGTCTTCGATGGTGAAGCCCAGAACATCGCGGTAGAAAGGGGCTGAGATTTCAAGATTGGGGACAGCAATGACGTAGAGGGTACGCTGAATCATGAGCTGATCTTGGGTAAGGGGACTACGAAATTTGTGGCACTACATCTCTAAAAAATCTTTAAGGGCAAGCTTATAGCGGTTCTTCAACCGTTTCGAGGCTAATCCACCGGCTTGAATGTGTTGGAGTACGGCTCTAGAGCAATAGCCTTTATGGGTGCGATGTCCCATGGGTAGCAATTTGGCTAACTCCTTAACTGTTAGTTCACGGGCAAATCGGTAATTAACAACCGATTCATGAATGATAAAGTCTGGCACATCAGGACCGGGTTTGAGAATACAGACAGTTTCTGACTTGGGTTGGCGACTATTGACGCTGACAAATAGGTGTCGAGTTTTAGTGGTTTTTGCGATCGCAATATACAAATGCTTCCCTTTCGGCGGTGTTTTAATTAAAAACGCATCGCCGAGACGAATAGAGAGGCTAGCCATTTAACCCTCATCCTCTATAACTTGATCGAGATAGGCCTCGCGCGTAACATCGTCTTGAATGCGCATAATTTCAGCATCACTTTTGCCCAGATTTTTAAGAATCTCTTCTACCACAATGGGAATGGCTGATCCTTCAGGATCGCTCCATTCAGGTAAATCATGGGTCCACTCGGCGACCTCAAAAGGATCCAAATGACCAAACGTGTTATACACCTGTTGAAGGATCTCTTCTTCTTCTTCACAAAGTTCTCCATTGCCTGGATCTTCAAGCAGAGAAACACAGTTGTCTTCACGGGGAGAGATAAATTTGGACCACAGAGGTAGCGCGTCATCAACGGGTTGCCCCTTGATCAAATCATAAACACCGCTAAGGACCGGACCATAGTCCATGGACACATAATGGTCACCCGTAATCGGCTGCTCCATTTGTGCCAACGCGACTCGATCGGCAATGTACAGCATCTTGAGCAACCCAAGATATTTTATCGGTTCACCATGGCACTTTAATAACAGGGCTGCAGCTGCTATTGCCTTCTCTGGCTGAAACTGAAACTCAATGGTCATCGCGTTTATTACCTTGTGGCGCACCTCGACCTAGTACATTTTTATTGTAGGCAATGCAACGCCCCCCGTCATCCGTAGGTGGCATGGGGCAAAGTTCTCTAAAAACATTTGCCTGTGAGCTACATCATTCCAAAACCTTGAACTGTGTGGGTAAGCTGTAGGCAGTTCACTAAGGGCAACCATGCGCGATCGCATCGACCAAATCGTTCAGAACCTGAATAAAACCATTGTTGGCAAAGAAGAGCCCATTCGCCTGGTGCTGGTGGCACTTTTATCCGGTGGTCATGTTCTGCTCGAAGATGTCCCTGGAGTGGGAAAAACCTTACTAGCAAAGTCCCTAGCCCGCTGCATTGATGGAAAATTTCAACGGGTGCAGTGCACACCCGATTTACTGCCCAGCGATGTCACTGGCACAAATATCTGGAACCCCAGCAGCGGCACGTTTCAGTTTATGCCAGGACCAGTATTTGCCAACATACTACTGACCGATGAAATTAATCGTGCGACACCGCGAACTCAGTCAGCACTACTCGAAGTGATGGAAGAACATCAGGTGACCCTCGACGGCGTTTCTCGCCCGGTACCCGAACCGTTTTTCGTGATTGCAACCCAAAATCCTGTGGAGTATCAAGGAACATTTCCATTGCCTGAAGCCCAGATGGATCGCTTTGCCCTATCCCTAAGCTTGGGCTACCCCAGTGCTGAAGAAGAACTGAAGATGCTGCAAAATTTGACCCAGCCATTTAAACCAACTGATCTAGAGCCCTGCATTACCCTAGACGAAATGCACAGTCTGCAACAGCAGTGTCAGCAGGTCAGGGTCGAAGACTCCGTACAGCAGTACATGATTAATCTGGTGCGTGCCACCCGTGACCATGAGGATGTTGCCCTTGGTGTTAGCCCACGAGGGACAGTGGCTCTCTATCGCGCAGCCCAAGCCTTAGCCTTTCTAGAAGATCGAGACTATGTTCTACCCGACGATGTCAAGACCCTTGCCACAGCTGTTTTAGCCCATCGAATCATTGCCAGTGGCGGCCACAAAAGCGCTCCCATCATTGCCCAGCTTTTAGACACGGTGCCCATCCCGTAGGGGACGGCCTTGTGCCTACTCGCCTTGTGCGTACCTGCCCTGACACGGTTCAACCCATGTTTCTCAGGTTATCTTTAGAAAAATCGATTACTCTTTAAGCGTTACTCTCGCGTTAGCAACAATGCGCAAACTGTTGGGTCTTGCCCTGGTGACAGCTCTATTCGCCTTTAGCTGTACCTTGATCAATCCTCCTTCGTCTAGTCAAACTCCTGCTAATGACCAAAGCGAGGCCATAGCAGAACTCCACAACGACGATGTTCCAGTGGCGTCTCCTGCAGCCAAAGATGTTGCAGCTGAGACTATAACGGCACAGGATGTTACCTATGGAACCCTTGATGGCATTCCATTTGAAGGCTATCTTGTTAAGCCCGCAGAGGCCACTGAACCTTTACCAGGCTTAATTGTGATTCAAGAATGGTGGGGCCTTAACGACAATATTCGCACCATGACCCGTCGCCTTGCTGCTGAAGGCTACGCCGCCTTAGCTGTTGATCTGTACGATGGGCAGGTAGCAGAAACCCGCGATGAAGCTAAAACCTTAGTGCAAGCGGCTATTCAAAACTCAGATCGGCTGACTCAAAACGTGATAGCCGCCCATAACTATCTTACCAATGAACAACAGGCCCCTAAGGTTGGCAGTATTGGCTGGTGTTTTGGTGGGTCCTGGTCTTTCAATGCAGCCCTGGCGCTACCTGAAGATCTTGACGCGGCTGTGATTTATTACGGCAGCCAACTATCCACTGATCTAACCACCCTTGAACCCTTACAAATGCCAATTCAAGGACACTTTGGCGCTTTGGATACCAACCCCTCTCCCGACACAGTTCAATCATTTGAGACAGCGCTCAAGAACCTTGGCAAAGATACTGATATCTATATATATGAAGGAGCCAATCATGCGTTTGCGAATCCTTCTGGCACCCGTTACAACGCTGACGCGGCAGACCTTGCCTGGCAAAGAACTATAGCGTTTCTAAGGCAGCATCTTAGCAATAGTTAAACGTATTTGTCAGCGGTGTGGAAAGGGCTGCAATTTCTAATGGGCACTTAGTTTAGCCTCAAGCTCAATTTGTAAAGCCTCAGGAACATCCGATAGTAAATCGTAACCTGTAGCAAGCTCAATTCGATCAACAGAGGTTTGATACGTTTGCCATTGATCATCGAGACGCTTGTTATTAGGCATATCCACAGCGATGATCTCAGTGTTGTAAGAAACGTTATCCACAGTTGGTTCATCGTCAAAAATCACAATCACTTTCCAGGTACGGCTGGGAGGGATAACTCGCTCCTTAGCAATAGGTTCCTTTTGACCATAGACTCCACCAACGATATACAGGATCTTATTTTGCTGATAGATCAAGTCACGGGAATAATTTTCCAGCTCTTTCCAGGGTCCACGATTATTCTCAGCCGTCTGAGGAAAAACATTGGTCATTAAAAATGTTGCCGAGTTATCTTTTTTGCTAGCTGTACGATCCGCTGAAGGCACCATATGCCCACGATCATAACCACTATTGGTATAGTCTCCAGGGGCTACTTTATATGTCCCCTTGGGTAAAATGCCATCCGGGCGAAAGTTGTTTTGTCGCTCGGTACTACCAATCCAGTCGCGACTTGAGACCCAACTAGCCCAACGCAATACACCTCGACTTTGACTGTAAGCCAGAACATATTGCTCTCTATCAATTAAATAGTTATTAATATTTTCTTGCCCGGCGTGGCTAGGATTGCCCAGAGCAATATGGGGATTGTTAGAAAAATAAGTTTCCCAGTCTAATGCTGGTGTACTTTGAGGCAGTTGTTCACAAGCGCGACCGTTATCATCACCGTCCAAATTATGGGGGTCACCCTGAATGTCATTAAGGACTAATTGCGCCAGGTCTTGACTGACAAAATCACCACAGTCACAATTTTGCTCGACACAGGGGGGAAGATGGGCGTTGGGATCGGCCAATTGAGTGGCTAAATTATCGCAACTTGTCAGTATGAGTAAGAAAGCTGATGTTCTTACTGAATAACGTATCCAGCGTAGCCAATATGCTAAATTCTGATGCCTCAAGGTTCCGCTTAAAAGTACTTATATTTTCACCCATGAGTTTACCCTGAGGTTAGTACAAAAATATTATAAATATTACAATATAAATCCTTATACATCCTTTGCTATCCCCCATGGAGGGATGGGAAAACGGCAGTATACTGTTAACTGCGCTGGACGATTTCGCTGGACGATTTCGCTGAACGATCTTGCCGGCGAAGTTTCTAGCAGAAGCCCCATCAACTATTGAATCGATTGGTGATTATGCTCAACAACGCAATTGAATTACTAAACGCTTGGTTCCCTGCTACTGAGGTCCACGCTCACTGTGATGGCCCTTGTGGTGTTTATGATCCCTCTGCTGCCCGCATCACCGCTGAAGCTGTGCTCTCGATGACTAAGAAAATTTTGGCCCTTGAAGAGCCAGCAGATGCCGCTGGTAAAGTAGTCTACGCGAACACTCTTTCTCGCTACATCGCGATCAAGGAAGAGCAGGCTCAAAAGACTAAGGATGATCTCCTGATTCTATGGACTGACTATTTTAAGCCCGTGCACTTAGAGTCCTATCCTGATTTGCACGATACTTTCTGGAAGGCGGCAAAACTTTGCTCTGCCTGCAAGGTAGAGGTCAGCCAGCAGCATGCTGAAGAGCTCATGGCTGCTGTTGAGAAGATCCACACCATCTTCTGGGCAACTAAGGGGCGTGATGTGGCTTGGTATACCGCTAGCTAGTAGCTATGTAGCTCATGTTTCTATAGCAATCCCGCAGGGTCTTTCCCTTGCGGGATTTTTGTATTCAAAACCAAAGGCTGTGAATGGTAAGTCGTAAAAGGGGAAATGGGTATAGCCCATCACGTGAGGTACACAAAAGTGTACTGCCTAGTGCCGGATGGAAGGAGTATATTCAATGGCTATCAGGGCGACGGCGACGGTTTGTGGTTCGTGAGAATTCTATGGTGCCAACGCTGATGCCTGGAGATACGATTTTAGCCAAGATGGGAGGAGCAGTGCAGGTTGGTGATATTGCCATCGCCCAAGTACGCACTAGTCAGGTTGTTGCACCTGATAACTCTGCTGTATTGCTCCTCATAAAACGGGTCGGCGAAATCTTCTATGACGGTAGTGTATACCTGATCAGCGATAATACAAGTGAGCCGCAAGCCCGTGATAGTCGACATTTTGGTGTCATAGCAGCGAACCGTGTTATCGGCCGCGTTACGAGCCGTTTGGCTGTCTCAAAGTAGTTGTGTCTCCACCCATTTTTGATTAATTGCTCAATGGTAGCCCCCATTACTATTAGCCCCGCAACCCGCAATGATATTCCATTACTCTTTGAGCTTGTTATGGCTCTGGCGGAATATGAAAATCTGGCCCATGAAGTGAGTGGTGCGCCAGAAGATTTAGAAAAATATCTCTTTGGCGACAGTCCTAAAGCCCACGCGATTGTTGCGCGTATTGATGGAGCACCTGCTGGGTTTGCACTTTATTTTTTTAATTTCTCTACGTTTTTAATGAAACCAGGTATTTATTTAGAAGATCTCTTCGTTTTGCCTGGATATCGCCGTCGAGGTATCGGTACTGCCATTTTTCAATATCTCGCCCAGACAGCTTTGGCTAAAGGGTGCGGCCGTTTTGAATGGAGTGTTTTGGATTGGAATCAGCCTGCCATTGATTTCTATAGGTCTAAAGGTGCCGTGATGCTCAATGATTGGCGCACCTGTCGTGTTGCGGGTATAGCTTTGGAAGAGTTGGCTAGCAGTGAGCAGTAGTGCAGTACTAGTGGTCCATCAATCTACAAAATATTGATATAGTGAGTCCAACATAGGCTGGAGCTCAGGAGGTAAGCGCCGGACAATTTTTCGTTTGCTGATGTCTATAGGAACCAGCAATACTTGACCGGTAATACATAGTTTTTGTGCGTCTTCTGTCGTATCGTAAATTTCATAAAGCCAATTCAGTCTGACACTGCGTTGTATATCTAATCGCGTTCTAACCAACCCTTTGGCTCCCAAGATCAGGGGTTGGTGATAACGTAATTGCAGGTCGATGACAGGTAAGTCATAGCCTGCTTTGACAAAGTCTTCGAATGCAAATTCCAGGGCACGAAGACACTCCACCCGGGCTGCTTCCATCCATTGAACATATGTGCCATGCCAGACAATACCACCATAGTCGGTGTGATGAGGCTGTACTCGAAAACCATAGTCAAACCAGCGGTTAGTCATAAATAAGTTGACTGTCAAACTACGAATTGTGAACCCTGATCAAGTTTATGAAAACAGGGTGCTTATCATAGATATTTATACATCCTTGAGAGTTTATCCAATAGGATTTAGTCAATGATCGAGAAGATTTTGTTGGCCAGCTCCGGCCCAGGCAACACTGAGACAATGTTTAAGGCCCTGCTGGAAATCCCCATGATTCAGCGAGCGCAGGTAACTGTATTAAAGGCTATCCCGCCTCAAACAGCTTCCAACGACATGGGTGATCAGCGTGCTGACAGTGAACAAGAGTTGTCAGACACGGTGACACGCTTGGGTATCGAAGCATCGAAGGTAACCCCTATGCTACGAGAGGGCGATCCTAAAGATGTGGTGTGTAAGGTCGCTGATGAAATTGACGCCAGTCTAATTGTTATGGGCTCCCGTGGGCTCGGTGGTCTAAAGGCAATTTTCAAAAACTCGGTCAGTCAGTATGTGTTTCAGCTATCCTCTCGCCCCATGCTACTGGTGAAGGATGATATATATAGCATTCGACCCATTAAGCGAGTCTTGGTTGCCCTAGATAAATCTGATATGGCAAAAGAGTCGCTGAGAGTTGCCATCGACCTCACCCGTGATATCCAGGACAGTGAATTGATCTTTGTTCATACGCTATCAAACTTGCGTAACTCCATTGATGAGGCCATTAACGCAAATCCAGAGACTGATCCAGTTCTAGCGCCTGCCATCGCTGAAGCAAAGCGGTATCGTATCAACTATCGTTGTTTGGCTCCAGCCGGTAAACCGGGTCAGCGTATTTGTGTATTGGCTGATGAGCTCAATGTGAATCTACTGATTCTGGGTTCCCCTGACCGGCGTCCTTCCATTGCTAAAGGCTTACCTGATATTGATCGGTTGCTAGGTGGGTCTTTGTCTGACTATGTGCGTATCAATGCTCCCTGTCCGGTGTTACTGACTCGTATGGCAACTAATTAAGTAAAGCTGATTGGTTTGGGGAGTGTTGAATTTTGAGTTGAGTGTTGATGCCAAATTCAACACTCCAAACCAAGAATTTAGCTGTGATCGGCGATTACTCTACGGCCAATGGGGGTAGGATATGCCTGCGTTTGCTATCCTTGACCCACGTTTGTAGGTATTGATGACTATGGCGTCTTTGTCCCACACCATTGAAGCAATCTTGTACCTTAAGGCCAAACCCTTAACCATTGCCCAGATTGCCGAGTATGCCAAGTGTGATAAGGCGACTGCGGAGGAAGGGTTGATCCAGCTGATGGGAGATTATTCTCATCGAGAGGGAGCATTGGAAATTTCTGAAACTGAAAATGGCTATAGCTTGCAGTTGCGTCAGCCATTTAAGCCGCTACTCGATGAATTGATTCCTTTAGATATTGGTTTGGGTGCATTGCGGACGTTGGCCGCGATCGCAATGAAAGGTCCTCTCAGTCAGACCGACCTGGTTGACTTGCGTGGGTCAGGGGCTTATGGACATGTGCACGATTTAGTTGACCAAGGCTTGGTTCGTCGCCGTCGTCAATCCGATGGACGATCTTTTTGGTTACAAGTGACCGAAAAGTTTTATCAGCGTTTTGAGATTGATAAACTTCCACAGATTAATTTACCTGACGTCACAAATGATACGTCTGAGCCTGGTGAAACCTCGATGGAAACATCCGCCAACACAAATGATGATTCAACCATAGAAACAGAGACGGAAACAGTGCCAAACCCTCTTTCAGAGGTGAGTGTAGCAGTTGAACCAATGGCTCTGTCAGAGACTTGAAAAGTTCACTAAGGCTAGTAGTCAATTAAGATATCGTTAAATCAAGCGATGTGATGGGGCATGTTTAAGATATGTCGTTCACACTGAACTTCTTGGAAGTGCTAGCTGAAATCGGCTTGATCACGCTAAGGTAATTAGAAGAAATACACAACCATTTATGTTTAACCCTGATAGCGCCCAATTTATCGGCATGGGTTCTGACGATGCACAGGTCAATCAATTACTGAAGTACCTACAGCATCAGCCACCTGAGGTTCTTACTCGCGTGGCCCAATCCGTGAGCGGTGAGATCAAGCAAATCATCTCTCAAAACGTTCAGGGCCTCATTGGCGTGCTGCCGTCGGAAGGGTTTAACGTGCAGGTGACAACTGACCGTGAAAACCTGGCGGGGTTGTTGGCTTCAGCCATGATGACGGGATACTTCCTACGTCAGATGGAACAGCGAATGGAACTTGAATCCAGCCTGTCAGGGGTATCCTCTACACTAGATAGTGATTCAGATAGCGAATTCCCAGAATTTGATAGCTAGGCCATCTAAAGCCTAGCTGTTACTACTTGGTTTTCAAGCTCACCACCAGTTTGCAAGTAAATGCTTGCAAGCATTTACTTTGATTACGAGGACTCACTACAGCAAGTCATTTACTGCAGATTGTTAGGCATTTTAGTAGGTTTGACCTTAAGGGTCTTCACTTCACCTTTGCGATCAATTTCTACTTTCAGAGCCTTGCCAATAATACTAGCCTCAACCTGAGTCTGTACATCGGTAGCGGTAGCAACCTCAACCTCATTCACTTTGCTGATGACATCACCCCGTTGGATCCCGGCAATTTCAGCCGGTGTATCTTCCATGACGCGAATAACCATTACACCTGACTCTGCCTCGATAGTGAAGTCAATATCTTCATCGGCATTAATGCGCTGACGCATCTCTGGATTAAGGTTAACCATCTGGATTCCCAGATAAGGGTGCTTCACTTCACCATCTTTAAACAGCTGATCACCAATGCGTTTAGCCGTCTCAATGGGAATTGCAAATCCAAGCCCCTGAGCACCGGCACGAATTGCTGTATTCATGCCAATAACTTCTCCTTGGGCATTAAGTAGTGGCCCACCAGAGTTACCAGGGTTAATGGCAGCATCAGTTTGAATAAACTGCACACGTTTGTCAGAAATGCCCACTTGGGAGCTGGTTCGACCGATAGCACTGATAATGCCAGCGGTAACACTGTTATCTAGACCTAGAGGGTTGCCAATGGCAATGGCCCACTGGCCTGCCGCTAAATTATCCGTTGCTCCTAGGGGAGCCGTTGGCAGGTTCTCACCATCAATTTTGACAACTGCAACATCGGTGACCGGGTCGGTCCCGACTACCTCACCTTCAAATGAGCGTCCATCATTTAAGGTCACATTGACTGTTTTAGCCCCTTCTACAACGTGGGCATTGGTCATAACTTGACCATCACTCGTCATAATAAAACCAGAGCCAGTTCCCTGTTCAAGACGTTCGGGTAAATCTGGTTCCACCGGAAATTCATCTGTGAAAAATCGCTTGAATAAAGGATGCTCAAAGGGTTCTGATACTCCCCTAACTGAACGTGAAGCATCAATACGTACAACGGCAGGTCCCACCTGCTCGGCGGCAGCTGCAATAAAATTAGGATTATCAACCGACGGATAGCTGGGCTGTGGAGATTGAGTTAAAACTTCTGTAGGCTCAGTTGCCGTCTGCAAAACCGAAGTAGCAATTGGTAGTTCACTATCCTGTTCCTCGACAACCGACTTGAAAAAGTAGCTATGACTGGCCCAGCCAGCACCACTACCCACCAGAAGGAGGCCTACATATAGACCGAGTTGTTTGGGAGAAATTTTCATTGCTGCTTCCTCATCTCTAGGTGATGAGGGTTCTAATGAACTTACCTTAGCGAAGATTACCTCGAAAATGTATCGGCTTAAGTACACACTCCTGATACAGACTTATCCATGGTACTGAATGTTGGTGCTGTGCTCAGGTAAATTTCTCTACCAATCACTGCGGAATGGTGATTTGCTATTGTTCGTAATCCTGGGTGCTCCAAGAATGCATGTATTCCAAAGATTTTATAAATTTTTCCTATTCCTATCTGGATTTAGTTTGCTTTCCCTGGGTTGGCTGAAGCCGTTGCAGGCATCAGCGTGCCCTGACGCGGCGCTTTCCCAAATGACCAACCACCGTGTTACAGCGGGAGAAACGCTGGAGGGTGTGGCTGCACAGTATGGGTTACGCCCGGCAACATTAGCGGCAATCAATCCACAATTGCCAGCTCAAGGAGCTCTGCCCACGGGGGGAGTGGTCGAAGTCCCCCCATTTAATGGTGTTCCTGTCCAAGTCGGGGCGGGTCAAACCTGGCAGTCATTGGCAGAGCGCCATGGGACAAGGGCAGACCTTTTATTTGAGGTGAATGGCTGCCCTGATACCTTACCCAGTCGAGTATTTATTCCTGCTGGTAATCGTGGGGGCACTATGGCTGCTGAAACTACGCCTTCAGCAGTTGCCTTAGGGTATCCATTGCCCGTTCCAGCCAAGCTTGTGTTGAGTTATGGTTGGCAGCCTCATCCCCGACGAGATGAACTGGTTTTTAACAGTGGTATTGCTTTTTCGGCAACACCAGGGACTGTGGTGACATCAGCTGCAGATGGCACCGTAGCGTTTGTGGGAGAACACAATGGCGCTTTGATCGTGGTGGTTAATCATAGCAATGGCTTGCAGACCCGTTATGGCAACTTGGCTGATGTTGAGTTTACCGTTGGTGATGCAGTTACCCAAGGGACTGGATTGGGCACCGTAGCAGGTGAGTCGCAGGATTCTTTTATGTACTTTGAGGTGCGGACAAATTCTAGTGAGGGCTGGATTGCTCGCGATCCAGGTCAATATTTGTCCGAATTAGAATTACAGCAATAGCTCACTTGCGAAACTCGATAAAGTATCGGATATCTGAAGAATTGCAGCGTAAAGCTAGTCATTGCGATAAAGAAGGCTTACAATGCCGTTATTCTAGGTCCAATACCAAGGGTGAGGGTGCTTTTTAAGGAACGTGTTGTGCTATGGCTAGGCATCCAATCTTGTCTGAGCAACTATCTAAAAGGTTAAAAGCGCTGATGAAGCGTGCTTCGAGACGTGTATCACCTTCCCGTAGCAGACGGGGCAGCCCCCCCTCATCTCTAAAGCTTAAGAAAGTGGCTGTGCCCAAGTCGCCTGCCGCTAAAGCAACCCGGACCATAGCTCATAAGACAACTGCACCTCAGAAAAGGTCTGCTAAGTCGGGTTCATTTTGGTCACATCTATTTTGGGTGCGGCCATGGCTGCTGGTCGTTGCCCTGTGGCTGACATTTATATTGATGATTGCGATCGCACTCGCTGGTCTTTCTAACCCTGGCCGTGAGATGACTCTGGAGCCTGTCAATAGCAGCATTGCAGGGCAGCCCCTAAGCACTCCTGATGCCGCTGCTTTTTCACGGCTGAGCATTCGTAATGAAAAAAGTGTCCTGAGTCAGCGAGATCCGGCAGCGACGTTACCAGGGGCAAACGAGCAAGCTATGCCAGCTTGGCCACTGTTATTCATGGTCGTCACCTGCGCAGGTGGCTGTCTGCTGGTATCTAAACAAGGTCTGTTAACAGCTGAGTCTCGTCGTAGTCGCCGCCGGGTTGCAACCGCTCCTGTGCCTCAAGCAGGTTCTCGCCCTGTACGCTCTGCACGAACCCCAGGTAAAACCGTTAGTAAACGGCAACGTCGTGGTAAACACCGCCGTTTGGCAGCCCAGCAGCGCTCAGCCCCTAAAGGCATGGCAGTGCAGTCAGGCCAGAGACCTGGGCACCATCAAGTACCTGCTCAGCCATCAGCACCCATGACGTCACAACCAATGTCATTTGCTGTGACTAGCCAGTCTGCTCCGTCTGGTCCATCTGTGACCGTTGTTCCGGACAATGAAACGTCTCCCCTGGATTGGAAAGAAGGGAGTCTGGCCCATAAGTTAGATGTCCGCCAGACTCGCTCAATCAGTTCTTTCTTGTAAACCGCGTTTTGACGGGTCTGCCGGTTATTTATCACCCTGACTATGTGACGCCTTTGCCCACAGGGCACAGGTTTCCGATGCCAAAGTTTCAGCTGCTGCGGGACCTGCTGGTGCGCGATGGCGTCATTTCAGAAAAGCAGATTTATCAGCCGGGACGTCCCCCTAGGGACTGGCTCGAATTAGTGCACGATTCGCCCTATGTACAAGCTTATTGTGATGGCGGATTAGACGCTAAGGCTCAGCGCCGCATTGGTTTGCCCTGGAGTGCGGAATTAGTGCGACGAACCTGCACCGCAGTCGGCGGGACTATCTTGACGGCCAAACTAGCACTCAATCAAGGGTTGGCCTGTAACACCGCTGGAGGAACCCACCATGCCTTTCCAGGATATGGAGCAGGATTTTGTATTTTTAACGATATTGCGATCGCAACCCGTCTTCTCAAAGCCCAAAACTTACTTAAAACCGTCCTAGTCGTTGATTTAGACGTACACCAAGGCGATGGCACCGCCTGGATTTTTCGGGATGACCCCAGCGTATTCACATTTTCCATGCACTGCGCAGTGAATTTCCCAGGGCGTAAGCAAACCAGTGATTTGGATGTGCCCCTGGATGAAGGCACTGAAGATGACGAATATTTAGCAAAGCTAGAGGCCCATCTGCCCGATCTATTGGCTCAGGTAAAGCCTGATCTGGTTCTATACGATGCTGGTGCTGACCCCCATCGGGATGATCGTCTGGGTAAATTGGCCCTGACGGATGAGGGGCTATATCGCCGTGATTGGTATGTCTTAGAAACCTGCGCGAAAGCGAGATACCCGGTAGCCTGCGTAATTGGCGGTGGCTATGGCAAAGACATGAACGCGCTGATCTATCGACATTCATACTTACATCGGGCCGCCAGCGAGGTCTACCGGAAATATTGCTAGAAATTTAGGATAAAGTTGTAAGGCTTTAGCAGCACCGTTTCCTGGAATCAGTAAAGCCTTACCAACGGAGATGTCACCATATTCAGGAAATTTTGGCCATAGCTGCTGAAGTCCGATCTAAACCTAATTTCAAGCATCAAAAATCTTTCCCATGCCTTGGACCGTTATTACCTTCTATAAATTTGTTCAGCTCGATGATTTTGTTGAATTGCGTCAGCCCCTCACAGAGCTTTGTAAAACGCAAGGCATTAAGGGAACCATCTTGCTAGCCCTTGAAGGAATTAACGCTACGGTAGCAGGCACCAATGAAGCAGTGGAAAAGTTACTGTCCCACCTTAAACAAGACCCCCGGTTAGCCGATCTCACCCACAAAACCTCATCCGCAGCAGAGCAGCCCTTCTCGCGTATGAAGGTGAAGCTGAAAAAAGAGATTGTCACCCTAGGACAGCCGGACGTGAGCCCGACTAAAAAAGTCGGCACGTATGTGGACCCAAAAGATTGGAATCAGGTAATTTCTGATCCAGACGTGGTGGTGATTGATACACGCAATAATTACGAAGTGGATATCGGTACCTTTAACGGTGCCACTAACCCACAGACTGAGTCTTTTCGTGATTTTCCTGACTATGCGGATCAGCAGTTAGACCCAGCAAAACATAAACAAGTAGCGATGTTTTGTACCGGGGGGATTCGCTGTGAAAAAGCATCATCCTACTTGCTAGAGCAGGGATTTGAGCAGGTTTACCATCTTAAGGGCGGTATTCTAAAGTATTTAGAAGAGGTCCCACCAGAAGACAGTCTTTGGGAAGGGGAATGTTTTGTGTTTGATCAACGGGTGACCGTACAGCATGGCTTAGCAGAGGGCAGCTATGCCATGTGCCGTGGCTGTGGACATCCGATATCCGATGAAGATATGCAATCACCCTATTACGAACCAGGGATGGCATGCCCTAATTGTTACGACCAACTGACTGAGAAACAGCGTATGCGATTTGCCGAACGTATAAAGCAGCGACAGCTAGAGAGAGAACGAAAGTCTCTTTAGGCGCCTGTGCTTAAATAATCAGCCCATTACCCCATCACTCATTCACCCATCGACAGCCCCAACCTGAGTCTTTATTTTTGTTCAGTCCCCTAAGAGGCACAAGAAGAGCCCCATAACTAAAGATTTGACCTCAAAGCGTCGGGTAAGGGAGCTTTGTCTCCTACTCGATACCCTTGCTGCGCAATCAGGCGCTCAAGATTGCGCACCCGCTTTTTAGATGGAGGGTGACTGGCTAATATGGCTAAGCCGGGACGCTCTGATCGACTGAGCCGGTCAAAGAAGTCGGTGGCTCCAGCAACATGACCATAGACTTGGTTAAGCAGTGTCAATCCGAGTCGATCAGCGTGTTGTTCTTGCTGTTGCGAAAACTGAGCAGTGGAAAGTGTAGAAATGCTAGCGCTGGCGATGGAACCCCAAGAGCCAAAGTCACCGAGTAAGGACGATAGGGATAGACGAATTAAGACCTGACGGCTGAGGCCGCGCAGATGATCTCGATTGGCAAAGTGCCCCAGCTCATGGCCTAAGACCATCATTAACTCGTTTTCAGAAGCTACTTCGGCGAGTAAACCCTGGTAAATGATAATGTGATCGCCTGGAATAGCCAGGGCATTCACGGTCTGATCTGGCACATACAATACCTGATAATTCCGTCCGTTAGTCTGTGCGGCAGGTAAATACGTCTCCAGCCGGTCTAATAGCTGATTAAGGGTTGCTTGTGTCGCTGACACTTCAGCTTGAGCCGCGTAAATGGGCACAATTGCCCGCCCCAGTTGTTGCTCTACACGAGTCGGGATAAACCATACCAAAGCTCCTGCTAACCAGAAGGCAATGGCAATGGCGATAGCGATGCCTGCGAGAAATAACCCCAACAACACTAACAGCTGATGATGGCTGGGTGGGGGTGTTTTGTCACTATACGCCGCTGTTCCAGGCGGAAGTTCCATGGGCATTGGTCATCTAGTTATTACTCTTGGTTGGGCGGAAGGGATTCAGAAAGTTAACCAGTGAGTAAACATTACGGGACTGAATCCACAGTCGACCCGAGCCACTAAAGCGAGCCACAAGACCTTCTCCGCCAAAAATGCCAGTTCTCAACCCCCTAAAGGATAGACCACTGATCATTTCAACGTTATAGCTGAGGCTATCTTCAAAGGCGACAATATAGCCCGTATCCACTACATAATTGCCTTCCACAGGGATTTCTAAAATTGCGCCAAAGGAACTAAACCAAAAATCCCCCTGGCCGGTAACTCGTAAGAGAAAAAGCGATTCTCCACTAAAGAATCCTTTAAAGCCTTGAAATTTGCTGTCAATGGAGACGCCTGGACCAGCTGCGACAAAACCAGATGATTGCACCATCAGACTTTGATTGCCGTCTAAGATATAGTGTTGAATGTCTCCAGGCACACCTGGCGATATGTATAGATCACCAGAACTTCCCTGGGCTGTAAACTCACTGATAAATAAAGATTCGCCCCCGAGCATGCGGCCAAGGCCTTTTTTCCAGCCGCCTTTTGCTTTGGATTTCATATCAATGCAGCTGTCCATAGCTGCCATGGCCCCAGCTTCTACAGAGACTGTTTGATTGGGCTGCAGGCTAAGTTTGAGGGAAGCGTACGCTGGGTTATGGTCGATGGCATATGTGACTTGATTACTCATATCGCTTGGTTCCTGATTCATTTACAGTGGTCGGATTTGGCTTTGCTCACGCTGCTAACGAGGAGGCAGTTTGCCCCCCACTAATCGCCCAAATGATCCAGGATTGTGGGTTTGGCAAAAGACTTTACCGCGGCCTCTAAATTGGCAGACAAATCCTTCTCCACCAAAGAATGCGCCAGCCCAGCTTTTGTTAGCTTTGGAGATGCTGTAGTCAAGGGTACGCTCAAAGGCGACAATGTGGCCTGTATCGACGACATAGTCTCCATCCACATCTATTTCGTAAATGCCACCAAAAGCGCTGAGCAACAATAGGCCTGAGCCGCTAGCTGTGAGCCAAAAGAGAGATTCTCCTGAGAAGAGACTTTTAAAGCCAGTGAAGCCTAAGTCAATATCAACATCGGGTGTACTGGCCATGTAACCAGTGGATTGCACCACAAGTTCTGTTTCTTTGAGGGTATAGGGAAGAATATCGCCGATTAGTTTGGGGGCAAGATAGAGTTCTGCCGAGCTATTTCCTGAGCGAAAAACGCTCAGGAACAGCGATTCTCCAGCTAGCATGCGCTTTAAGCCACCAAAGACGCCGCCCCCCTTACCTTTGCGGAGTGTGGTGCTAACGTTCACAAAGCCGCTCATGGCGACCATGGCCCCGGCTTCGGCAATGAGTTCTTCTTGGGGGTCCATGAAGATTTTTGCGATCGCACTATCCGGCTGATGTAACAGTTCAAGCTTCATACTCTTTCCAGGTTATATAGATGTTATCCAGCACTCTCTACCGCAGCTTCGACCTGAGGAAGCGAACCAACCCATCCATACTGCGGGACTGGAGATAAATTTTTCCTCGACCCTGGAGCCGGTTGATAAACCCTTCTCCAGAGGTGATGGAGCCCACCATACCTCCCGACAAGCCAATGTTCATCTTGATGCCTGGTTCGTAGGCCACGAGATGACCGTTGTCGACAATAAATTCATCTTTGACAGTGACTTCCGAAAGGCCACCATAGGCACCAAAGAAAACGAGTCCACGACCACCTAGCTTGAGCTTAAATAACCCTTCGCCAGCAAACCAACTAGCGAAGCCGGCCCACTGTAGTTCTACCTTAACGCCTGAGCTGTGGGCGATATAGGCTCCAGGCTGCAGACACAGTTCATTACCATTCAGCTCCATGCGGGCAATATCGCCAATGGTTGACTGGGTGAGCACCAGCGTTTGGGGATTATTAGTTCGATTAGCAAAGTGATTCAGGAATAGGGATTCGCCACCGAAAAACGCTTTGAGCAACCCTGGAATCAGGCCACCAAAGAAGCCTGTACCCATGGATATTTGCCCGTCCATGCTCGCCATCGCTCCCGCCTCGGCAAAAATACGCTCTCCCGGCTGTAAGGTGACAAATAAGGTGGCAAACGCTGGTTTGTAGCGAATTTCGTACTTCATCGCTAACACTCCCGTATTTGAGTCGTGAATCGGTAGTTATCCCTCTCAGACTACCTAGAACGGGCAGGAAAGTAACAGCTTAAGTTGATAAAGCGCAACATGAACATGATTAATATAAGTATTCACCCAGGAGCATTGGCTGAGTTATTCATAGCCAGTTACCCACCAGAATCAACGGAGCCCAATTTCCAGGATGACCATCCCGTTGAATGGCTGCTATCTGGGCTGCTTGTAAGGCTTGGGCTTTATTGAGGTTTGGATGCTCTTTCAGGTTGCGGTAGAAGTGACCCATAATATCGGCAGTGATGGCATCATCAATCAGCCATAGAGACGCGATCGCGCTTCTGGCTCCAGCCCGAAGTGCGACACCCGCTAACCCTAAGGTTGAACGATCACTGCCTAACCCGGTGTCACAAGCTGTCAAGGCGATCAGTTCAATCGGATGAGTATTGGATGAGTTATCTCGAATTAATTGCTCTAATGCACCAAAGGTAAGTTTCTCGCCATCACCCGTCACAATAAATGTGCTGTCAGGGTCTGCACTAAACTCTCCATGTGTGGCGATATGCAATAGGGAATAGTGGTTCTTTTTTAATGCTTTGGCCAGATTTTCTGATGTGAATTCTCTATTTAGAAGTGGGGCAGGACTGCCCGGAAAAATATGTCTAACAGATTGAAGTTCTTGTTCCACATGCCAGATCGGTGCGTATTCACAGTTACTACCATTTTCATCACATAAACCATCGCTAAAGCCTAAGGTTAAGACCTCTAGCTCTTTTGGTCGCAGTGCTTCTGGCTCGGTTAAGGTCAGTGATGGGACAGTTGCGATCGCATAGTTCTCAATTAAATACTGCTCGCCATCCCATAAAGCCGCCATGGGTATGCTGCGAAGGATGCCATCTTGGATAAAAACGAGGGTCTTAACATGGGCCTCTGCTAAAACCTCATCAAAGGGAGTAATGATCCACTGATAAAGCTGTGCAGCAGAATGATAGTCATAGGTACGATCATGGGATCTTTCTAAACCTTGCCGATAGTCGATGGCTGTTTTTACCAGACGTTCGGTATTGACTGGCACCCAGGTCAGCTGCGCCGCCGCATTCGGCACAGTCAAGATCAGCGCCATTTGATCACCCACCGTAATGGAGCTAATCACGGCAGAGGTTGTATTTTGATTAATTAGCCCAATCACCTGCTCTTGCCGGATTGGACTGAGTAAACAATCATCCCCAAAGTAATTTTGCAATTCAGCTAATCTGAGAGAGTCTACGGTCTGTAACGCACCTTCTAGACTATTGAGAGGAACATCGTCGTTTCCGTTTTCTACTGATAGTTGGTAAGAGGTATTGTCCGCTAGTTCAAGCTGGAGCCTGATCATTCTGCGATAAAGTGGCTCGACAGCATCACGAAAGTCAAACTGTAGATCTTGAGTGGCCGTTAAAATATCGTCACGAATACTGTCCAAGATTGTAATCGCCTGATGGTAACTGGCCATCGCTTGGGTGTAGTCGCCCTGGGACTCATAGAGGCGACCCGCTTGCCATTTCCACAGATATTGACTATCAGCAGCGTCTCGTCCCTCATCGGCCTGCCACTCAGCTAGTTTAGTGAGCCTGAGCGCTTCTTGTTGATAGGTGAGCTTTTGTGTCGGTGACAACGATGTTTGAGCTTGGCATTCATAGAAATGGCCTAACTGCCCCGTCGCGAAGGATTGGGCCCGAAAATCATCGATATCTTTAGCAATTATCTGGGCATGGTCTAGTACCGTACGGACGATAGAGTCAGTTCCTGGAGAAAAACAGCTAAAGGCCTGTAGATTTTCTTGATACGATTTTGCTAGGGCAATGGCAGCATAGGCGGTCTCACGGGAATTGGGTAATTGTTGTAATAATTGACCAATCCGTTGCTGTGTTAAGGAGAGATCTGGAACAGGATGTCTTCTTTGGGAAAGTTTTAACAGCGTTAGCTGGGTACGCAGTTCATCTGTTAATAACGGTATAAGAGAACGTCCGTCAGTTAGGGGCTCGTCAATTAATACAAACCGCTGCTGCACTAAAAGCAGAGCCTCTTCTACATAGCTGATAGCATTGTCAAACTGCCCATCACCTTTAACTTTCAGCCCCTGGGCAGAACTGACAAAGGTCAGACTTTTAGCCGCCTCAGCCCGTTGATAGCTGAGTAGAGCCTGTCTACCATAGGCATTGGCTAAGCTATTCAGCATCGGAATCTCATAGGCATCTGAGAGGGGTCCCTGATGAGCTAAGTGAAGACCAGCGGTGAGAATTACCACCGCACTCCCATAGTCGCCTTGAAGCTGGTAGGCATCCCCCAAACTCCCCAAGGCTGCAACCTGTCCTGCTAGATCTTGAGTGGAGAGCGCAAGCGGGTAAGCTCCATCTTCAACACAGTTTTGGAACAGGGTGACAGGGCTCGGTGGCTCATCTACATCTATAGGGTTGGTAGTTTGAGTATCAACATTTTGAGGTAAACAGATCAGTGCAATTGCTCGCCGGTATTGTCCCAAGCTGGCATAAATCTGGGCTTGTTCAGTTTGTATTCGCCCCATCCTTGCCACCATGCCTAACTGGTCATAGATGTTTCCCGCCTCAATCAGAGCCCCTAGGGCTTTATGGGGTTGTCCTAGCTGCTGATAGGCATTGGCTAGGTTAGTGTGAATCACAGCTTTCTCAGGCACCGGATCTTCAGCAGGGTAACCATTGAGGGCTTCCAGCCAATGCTCAATAGCTACAGAATAGTCGCCTGAATTGTAATCATCGACCCCCGCTTGAACGGCTTGAATAGCCATCTCTTTAGCGAAACTCGCTGCCGATGCCATCCCAGGGATAAAGGGACTATGACCAATCCAGACCGCTAGGGTTAGACCGACAGCAAATAGAGTTTTGAGCCAACGTCGGTTAACGAATAAACACCGGCCAGGAATGTGCATCAAAATATTATCAGGGGAGAAAATTGTTAATTTGCAATAGGACTATTGATATATGGGTGAGCCAGCTGTGACGTCATTACGGCATCAGATGTCTCATGAAAGGACTTAGCAGATTTATACAATGCGTACTCTACTCCCAAAATGTAACAGAATAGATGTCTGAATCGTTATTAATCAAGAGATCGTCCCATGAAATTTACTCAATCTGCTGGTTGGTTTCATGTCTGTACGTTGTTATTAACGAGTAGCTTGGTTGGGCTCTCCCATGGAACTATGATGGCTCAGATTCTACCGGATAATACGTTGCCGGGTGAGTCTTCGGTGGTAACGTCTGGCGCGGCGGTACAGGGTTTGCCTACGGAGCTGATTGAGGGAGGAACACGGCGAAATATTAATCTTTTTCATAGTTTTTGGGACTTTAATGTAGATTTTGATCAGCGGGTTTATTTTGCCAATCCTGCGGCAACTGAGCGAATTTTTAGTCGGGTAACCGGGGGAAATCCATCGTCGATTGATGGAGTCTTAGGAGTCGATGGGACAGCTAGCTTATATTTTTTGAACCCCAATGGAGTGATCTTTGGACCAGCAGCGAGTTTAGATGTGTTGGGCTCGTTCTTTGTGAGTACGGCGCAGGGGATTGGGTTTGAAGATGGTAGTGAGTTTAGTACATTGGGGCCGAGCGATAGTTCACTTTTGACAGTGAGTGTCCCACTGGGGCTACAGAAGGGACCAGCACCAAGAGAACAATCTGTGGTGCTCAACCAAGGTAGTCTTGCGACTGGACAAGACTTAACAGTGTTTGCAGATCAGGTGGATTTACAAGGACCAGTCATATCTGGTGGAAGTCTCAATCTATTCGGTACAGATACGGTTCGTATTCGAGATTCCGTAACCGTTCCTTTCATAGCCGCAGCAGCAGGAAACTTAAGGATTCAAGGAAATGAGACGGTTGATATTGTTGTGTTGAGTCATCCAGATAGTGGTCTTTATTCTGGTGGAGATTTATTGTTACAGAGTGCGAATGAGGTGGGGGGAGATGCTCATTTTTGGAGTCGAGGAGGGTTTAGGGTTGAGACATTAAATGGTGATGCTGGTAACTTATTCAGTCCAATCGATCCTATTATTCGAACGTTTGGAGATGTTGTTATTAATGAATATGAGGGGGCATCGCTCCATATTTTGGCCGGTGGTTCAGTGACCCTAGGAACAGCTACAATTACTGGCTCAGATCCAGGCATTTTGGGCATTGATGCGATCCGGGAAGTAATTGAGTTGTCGGACGGTACGCTGTTGGCAGTTGATGGCTTAGCTCAACCAACGTTGGATATTAGGGCAGGTGTTAGACCCGAGATAATCGGCGATCCTCCTTTAGAAATCTTAACTGGGTTCAATCCGTTTACGGATATTTTTTTTGCACCAGCCTTTGCTACACCTAACCCATCTACTGCTGATATCAGCGTAGGTGACGCACGTATTGAGCAGCCCGATGGATTGATTCTGTTGACAAATCAATATTTTCCACAGCCAACCGTGTTGAATAGCTCAATTTCGATTACGGGTGATGGAAGATTTAATGATGGATTAGTTGTCGGCACCTTTAATGGAGAAAGCAGTAACATAGTTATTGACGCTCGCAACAATGTGTCTGTTACTGACAGTGTTATTAGTACTACTGCTTTAGGAGACGTTGGCGATATTACGATACTGGCCAATGATGAGGTGGATTTCATCAGCACCAATGGCAGGTTAACAGGGGTTTTTAGTGATGTTGCTGCCAATGGTACAGGCAACGGTGGCAATATCGTTATTCGAGCCTCTGAGTTGATGCTTGCAGGCGGAGCTCAACTATCTGCCGCCTTGGTTGGAACGGGTAATGGTGGCAATATTTTTCTTGCGATCGCTAATCAATCTACCATTGATGGATTGAATGAAAATAATGCACTTGTCAGTGGTATTTTTGCCGAGGTGAGTGGCCCTGGGGCAGGAACTGGGGGAGATATCGAGTTAAATACCAGACGTTTAAACGTGACTAACGGTGCACAGATTAGTACGTCAACCAATGGCATTGGTGATGCAGGCCAAATCATAATTGATGTTGCTGAGACGGCCCGCTTTGATGGAGTAAATAATGCAACAGGAATCGTTAGTGGTGCTTTCAGTAACGTCAATCGTACTGGATCAGGCCAGGGTGGAGTGATTCAAATTTTAGCCAATGATCTTGCAGTTACCAATGGGGCACAACTCAGTTCATCCGTCTCCGGTACCGGTGATGCAGGCGATGTGATGATTGAGGTGGCAGAAACGGTCCACTTTGATGGATTTGATCCACAGGGAAACTTTCCGAGTGCGGCCCTTAGCAATATTAATTCTGATGGGGAAGGCACAGGCGGAGTTGTGAGCATTACGGCCAATCAGCTTGATGTCACCAATGGGGCAGCAATAGCTGCTTCCTCAAATGGTCTAGGTGATGCGGGAAGTGTGATCATTGCCATATCTGACTCCATGCAAGTCACTGGTTTTAACGCTGCGAACGGTAGAGCTAGTGACATCTCTAGTAGTATTCGGTTTGGAGGGAGAGGCAATGGCGGCTTGGTTGACATTTCAGCTAACACGCTGGAAGTCAACAATGGCTCCCAGATTGAAGGATCAACCAATGGTACAGGTGACGCTGGCACGGTCGTCATTGATATCGCTGAAACAGCTAGATTTGATGGCTTTAATCCAATTAATTTCTTGGGCAGTGGCGCTTTTAGTAATGTGAATTCAGACGGAGTTGGCAATGGCAGCCTAGTGCAAATCTCAGCTGGTAATCTTGACGTGACAAATGGTGCACAGTTGAGTGCGTTAGTGTTTGGTCAAGGGCAGGCAGGTGATGTGGTGCTCAATGTTAGAGAAACAGCACGTTTCGATGGGTTTAATCCCAATGGGAATTTCCCAAGTGCGGCGTTAACCAACATTGAACCCAATGCCGTCGGGATGGGGGGAGATATCACCATCACGGCTGCTAATCTTGACATAGTCAATGGAGCCAGGGTGGTGGCCAGCTCTGATGGCATTGGCAATGCAGGGGATGTGAGGATCAAAGTCACTGACACCATCTTTATCAGTGACTCTGATCCTGTTTCTTTGAGTGGCATTTTTAGTAATCTTAGAAAAAATGGCATCGGCACTGGTGGAGATATTGTTGTTTCAGCCAACAATTTGGAAATGAGTAATGCTGCAACAATCAGTGCATTCTCCGATGGGAATGGTGATGCAGGCAATATATTTTTAACTGTCAACAATAGTTTTCGAGCAGACGATAGCAGTATTCTCACCAACGCAGAGAATACTGCTGGAGGCAGTATAACTATCAATGCTACAAACGTCTTACTAATAGGTGATAGCGATATTGTTACGTTTGTAAATATCGGCGCATCAGGAGGAGGAGACATTACGTTTAATGGTAATACGGTTATTGCCCTTGATGACAGTGATATTTTAGCGTTTGCTGATGATGGACGCGGTGGGGACATTACCTTCAACACAGCCTTCTTTGGAGAAAATTATGTGCCGGGCAGTCCACCACCGTTTAATGGCAATGATCGAGTGGATGTAAATGCCAGTGGTGCCATCGACGGCAGTATTACTATCTCTGATATCTCTTTTATTGAAAACAGTTTGACCGAACTGCCAGATGCCTTGGTAGATCCCACCACACTTACCACTGGCAGTTGCATTGTCCGCACAGAAGAAAATCCAGATTCTTTTATCACTACGGGCTCTGATGGTCTTCCACTACGTCCTAACGACTCTGCTAGCTCCAGGTTTTCAGCGCTCCCAGTGCAACCCCTGACTAACGAAGACGCTCCGAGCCCATGGCACGTTGATCAACCTATTGTCGAACCCAATGTCCTGCATCGGCTGGCCGATGGTCGTTTGCTGCTAGGGCGAGACTGCCCATAATCAAATGTAGTTTTCTGCAATGCTCGCCTCAGAAAACGGAAAATCTACACTCCATTTATATGGCTATTTTACTCAAGTTTGGATAGTCGATTGGACACAGCGAGAATCTCTTGTGTCATAAAACTCTCCTGACTTCAAGGGGAATAACCCTTAATTTAGGAAGTGTGAATGAGCCAACAAGCAATGCATTTCATCGTTATCTCTCTATCCATTTCCTAGAACAAAGCATTGCTACTGAAAGGCTCAATCCGCTCTTGAAATACCTAACGCATTAATGGAGTTCGACCCATGACATATGGACAAATCACTCAATCTAGTGACAATACATCTACAGGGGATAACAATATCGACGCCCTACTGCTTGAACATCGATGGGCAGATACGACCGTAACGTTCAGTTTCACCAACAACTTTAAAAATGACTATGAGGAAGAAACAGATTATCCAGCCGAGTTTGAAAATGGATTTCAAACTCTAAACGCCACCCAAAGATCTGTGGCTCGCGAATGGATGGATATGTATGAAAGTGTCTCTGGCTTAACATTAACGGAGCTAACGGGGGCTCAGGATCGGAATGCCACTATCCGCATAGCAGAATCTAGTGCTGCCAATCCAGCTCGAGTCGGTGATTTCCCAGGAAGTACAGAGCATAGTGATAGTAGCTTTGCAGCTGGAGATATTTGGTTTGACAACAACCAGTTTAACAATCCTCAAATGGGTGACTATGCCTATCTCACCTTTGGCCATGAAATTGGCCATGCATTAGGTCTTAAACATGGTCACAGCACGGAAGAGGGCGTGCAAGCAGTTGCCATGGATGCCAATCGAGACTCCATAGAATTCTCGGTGATGACTTACCGTTCTTACGTAGGCAGCCCAGTTAGGAGCTATACAATCGCACAAGATAGTTATCCCCAGTCCATGATGATGTATGACATCAGGGCTATACAAGAGATGTATGGTGCCAATTTTAACCATAACTCCAACGATACAGTCTATAGGTTTTCAACAGACACGGGG
Source organism: Adonisia turfae CCMR0081 (assembly GCF_011009555.1). GTDB lineage: Bacteria > Cyanobacteriota > Cyanobacteriia > Phormidesmidales > Phormidesmidaceae > Leptothoe > Leptothoe turfae. The sequence goes on from NZ_QXHD01000004.1 coordinate 2,193,625, forward strand.
GAACTGTCGATCAACGGTGTTGGTCAAGGGCAACCGGTTGGGAATAAAGTCTTCCGTACCATTTGGGATGGCAATGGTAATGACACCTACGATTTCTCTAACTATACGACCAATCTCTCCGTTGACTTACGCCCTGGCAAATGGAGCAATTTAGATAGAGATGGTAACTTTCAACAGGCAGAGCTAGGTCCCAATCAGCACGCCCAGGGTCATGTTTATAATGCTCTTCAGTACGATGGGGATAATCGCTCATTAATCGAAAATGCCAATGGTGGTTCCGGTGACGACATCATCCACGGCAATAACGCTGATAACGTGCTCCGAGGTAAGGCAGGCAATGACGTTCTTCGTGGTTATTTAGGGGCCGACGAGATTCAGGCCGGCACCGGTGATGATACCGTCTACGGTGGCTTTGGTAATGACAAGCTCTATGGCTTTTCTGGTAATGATAAACTCAATGGTCAAGCTGATGATGATCTGATTCATGGTGGGGCCGGCCATGACATCATCACCGGTGGTTTTGGCAACGATCGCCTCAATGGCGATAAAGGCAATGACCAACTCGTGGGGGGTGCTGGTAACGATATCCTTACGGGGGGTGCTGGAGCGGATAAATTCCAGTTTAAGTCCTTACAGCATGGTATCGATTCCATTACTGACTTTGTCCGTGCCCAAGGCGACAGAATTACACTGGTGGCCAGTGGCTTAGGTGGTGGCTTAACCCAAGGTTTATTAGGTGCAGAGCAATTTGTCCTGGGGTCTGCAACCGATGCCAATGACCGTGTGCTCTATAATAGTTCAACTGGAGCGTTATCTTTTGATATTGATGGCTCAGGCTCTACGAAGGCTGTCCAGATTGCCACCCTATCAGCAGGTACATCTCTGACGAGAAGTGACTTTGTTGTCGTATAGAATGCCTTATTCCATGGGACGGATGACTTCAGTAAAGATGTCATCTGTCCATTTTTTGTCTTCATTTGTCTGTCTTAATCTAGCGTTTGTTTTAATCTAGCTCTTGATGACGATTAGCCATTTTGAGCCGCTGTTTAAATTTGGTAAGCTGTATGACAATAGTCAGCGTACTGCTATTCTCGCGATTGCTGATTTAGGGTATAACCCATGGCCCACAACACTAACATTACTCTTGCCTGGCAACATTTACCCAATAGCTTAAAAAACTGGCAGCTATCAATATTACCAGGATTGACCTTAACGGGGCTAATTATCATAGTTAGACTTTTAGGTGTATTTCAAGCTATCGAGTGGAGAACGTTAGATCTATTTTTACGACTTCGATCTGCAGAAACAACAGATACAAGAGTGCTGGTTGTTGCCATTGATGAAACTGATATTCAAAACTTGGGCACCTACCCGTTACCTGGTCAAACCTTAGCAACCCTTTTAAGACAGTTGGACCAATATCAGCCCCGGGCTGTGGGCATTGATATTTTTCGTGATTTACCCGAAAAATCAGGTAATCAAGATTTTGTAGAGGCCTTAGCCGATCTACCCTATGTCTTTGGTATCGAATTTTTAGGGCAGACTGGTGAGAGTATTGGTCCACCCCCCACCTTACCTTACGAAAGAGTAGGGTTTTCAGATTATCCGTTAGATGATGATGGCGCTGTGCGGAGAAGTCTTTTAGGGAGACCTAAAGACTCTGGTGTTTATCAATTCTCCCTGGCCATGCGTCTCACGTCTGAATATTTACGGCATGAAGGCATTCCATTAGAAAATGGTTTAAAGAATCCTGATTCTATGCGCTTTGGGGCTGTAGAAATTGAACCGTTTTACCCTAATACGGGCGGTTACGTAAGAGCTGATGCGAATGCCCAACAAACACTGATTAACTTCCGCAGTGGGCCTGCGCCTTTTCGGATGGTACCGCTCAGGGATGTGTTAGCGGATAATGTCTCCCCCAGTTGGATTAAAGACAGTGTTATTCTCATTGGCATTATTTCTCCAGGTCATAAGGATAATGTGACATCCGCTGCCCTTGTCGGTAAAAATCCTGGTGCCGTGTCTGGCGTTGAAATCCATGCCCATGTAGTCAGCCAGATTCTGAGTGCTGTCTTAGATAATCGTCCCCTACTGCGCAGCCTGCCAGACATTGGAGAATACCTATGGATTTTATGGTGGGGGATTGCGGGAATTGTGCTGGTGGGTGTGGTCCCCACACCGTCGCGGCATTTGATTTTGGTGCTGATGACGGGCGTAGGTTTGGTGTTTACCAGCTATGTGGCCTTGTCCGTGGGCTGGTGGCTACCATTAGAGCCGCCATTGATTGCCTTTTTACTGAATGGCCTAGTCTTGCCGGGGATATTATTATATGACCAGATGTTGCGATCGCGCATCGAAGCTGGTCAACGGGTCATCCGCCACACATACAATGCTGTTCACAACGGTCCCCTACAAACCTTAGCTCTCATTCTAAAAGATGTTGATGATCCAGATAAAACGATAGATCGCCCCCAACTATCCGCTAAGCTTGACCAACTCAATCAAGAGATTCGGGCTGTTTACAACACCTTAGAAGAAGAACTTAAACCGCAAAATAACCAACTTCATCTGCAAAGTCAGGGGCCTACTTTAGACCTTGATATGGTTCTGCATGAGTTGCTTTATGAAGTGTTTGAGCAAACAATACAAAGAGATTTTCCACACTTTAAATCCATTAAATTTAACGTAGTTCAGTTTGAATCTATGGAGGATTCACGATTGGGCAGGGAAGAAAAGCGATATCTCTGTCGTTTCCTCGAAGAAGCCCTCTGTAATGTAGGTAGATACGCTCAGGGCGCTACAAAGTTAACAGTCAATTGCCTGGCCACAGAAAACGAAAATCTCATTTTAGTTCAGGATAATGGCAAAACTGTTCTTAAGGACGACTCTAAGTACATCAATCGGCTAGAAGGAGGTAGAGGCACCTGGCAGGCTCAGCAGCTAGCTCACCACTTAAAGGGACAATTCAAACGCTTTTCAGTATCCCCCCATGGCACATGTTGCGAATTAAGATGGCCCATTTCCAAACCTAGGTGAAATTAGCTAAGCTCAAGAAAATGCAAGATTTCAGCATACTAAAATCTCTTAATATGCCATTTCTTCCCTTAGGTAGTAGATTGACTCGGTTAACCTGCTTAGCGCTGATCAGTACCATTTTAGGGATCTCAGTGTCTGCGATCGCAGCCTACATGCCATCGGAAGATACAAAGGCCCCTGAAGGACCGACGCTTTCAGGGGGACGTCGAGGGGGATGTGACGATGCCTCAGCCCTTGATTTACTAGCCCTTGCCCCACAACACTCGGTGGGACAAACGTTGACAACACAACCAACATTGGTTTGGTATGTACCTGATGCCAAGGCCTATAACGTTCAGCTAAATTTATACCAATATACCGGTGAGGGTTGGGCCGATATTGTGGAAGGGTTAGACATTGGCCTGAGCACGCAAGGCTATATGAGTTATACGGTACCCGCCACCCTAGAGTTGGAAATAGGCAGTGTCTATGAGTGGCAAATTGTGCTAACTTGCATCCCTGATCGTCCATCCAGTGCTCAGGTCACAGGCGCACAGTTTGAGGTGGTTAGCCGTCCCATTGACCTGAGTGCGGTAGACGGTAATCGGGTGCAACAGGCTCAAGAATATGCGATCGCAGGGCTATGGTACGACGCCATGGCACTCCTATCAGATCCGTTGCTAACCCCTGAGGAAAATGACTATAGACGTGAGTTACTAACTAGTCTGGCTGAATTTGAAGATGTTGAAATTGGGGCTCAACTTCGACAGATCTCGGCAGTTGATTAAGTTTAAGCATTGACTAAGGAATTAGGGGTTAGGTCTGCTTTCTGGTCACTAGGACGAGGCTAACTGGCCTACTCCCTAACACTGACTACCTATACCTCACACTAAAGACAGATAAGATTACCAACTGGATCAGCTAAGTTAGATATTGCAGTGGCAAATACAGCTCAAATCCTGAATAAAATGCCGCATCTTTTATTGCAAGTCTAAATCATGGCCTCTGACTATCCCTGTAACAAGATACTTATTGTTGATGATCATGAAGCAATCTTAAGTGGCACTATCAGTGCCTTATTACAAGAATATCCTGACGCAGCCATTACCACAGCCAACACAGCTCAATCGGCCCAAGGGGAATTATCAATCGCATTACCCGATCTCTTGATCATGGACTTATCCATTCCTCAGGATGCTCAAACACCCTCTGAAGTGGATACAGGCATTGAGCTTCTACGAAAGGTCATGGAAACCTACCCAGAACTTAATATTGTTGTACAAAGTGCCCATATACGTTCACTGATTCGGCTCAAGCCTCAGATTGCGATTCATCAGGCAGGTTTTACCATTATCGATAAAAAATTGCCGATGAAAGAAATGCTGACTAAAGTCGCTTGGGCTTTGCAAGGCTTGATTTATACACCCCGTGATATGCGGACAAGTTTAGAAGTTAGGTCCGAATGGCTCACGGTTCTGGAATTAGCCTTCAAAGAAGGTCTCAAAGATAAAATAATTGCCGAAAGAATGAACGTTTCAGAACGCACCGTTCGTCATTATTGGTCTAAGGTCCAGGATGCCCTGGACGTTTACCCTGAAGCGAATAAAAATATACGCATTCAAACTGAGATTCGTGCCCGTGAAGAAGGCTTAATTGCCTAAATTTTAATCAACACCCAGAATTAACATCCAAGCATATGCCCTCACCGGGACATGCGACGTCTCCTAGTTGCCGATGATGAGATTCCAGATACATGGCATACGCTCAATCAGCCTGATGAGATGGTGCCATAACATCACTGGTTAATCCTTGGGCAGCTTTATCGGTTTTGGCAGCCATAATGAAATCATTTCGATGCAGCCCATTTAGAGCATGGGTCCACCAGGTGACTGTGACCTTACCCCATTCAGTCAGTAGAGCCGGATGATGTTGCTCCCCTTCAGCCAGATCACCGACTTTGTTGGTGAACCCCAGGGCGGTCTGAAAATCACTAAAATGGTAAACCCGTTGTAATTGAGGGATGCCCTCTACGGAGATAATATCCCAATCCGGAATCTGAGGCTTAAGTTCCGCTACTTCCGCCTCACTGGCGGGTGGAACCTTGCCACTACAAGGAATACAGGTTTGACGGGTTAATGAATCACTCATTTTTCTTCTCCTGAGTTCAACAGGCCAGAGCCCATACAGTTAGCCCTGGCCTAAAGCTTTCTTTAGTTTACTGAGAGTGCTTCTTTTTCAATCTTCTCTTCTTCATCTTTTGAAAGCACACGCCCTTCGTCCTCAAAACCTTTGAGTTGATCAAAGTTTAAATAGCGGTACAGTTCATCTGCAAAGGGATCGAGCTTCTTCGCAACAATCTCCAAATATTCTTCCATGTTGGGAATTCGGCCCAGCAATGCACAGGCAGCTGCCAGTTCTGCAGAACCTAGATATACCTGAGCACCTTTACCCATCCGGTTATTGAAATTGCGGGTGGACGTAGAAAAGACTGTTGCACCATCTTCCACACGGGCCTGATTCCCCATGCAAAGCGAACATCCAGGCATCTCAGTTCGGGCTCCAGCGGCGGCAAAGGTGCCGTAGTAGCCTTCCTTACGCAGCTGCTGTTCATCCATCCGAGTGGGTGGACAAATCCAAAGACGTCCCTTAACAGTACCAGCCCCTTCTAGCACTTTTGCTGATGCTCGATAGTGGCCAATATTAGTCATACAGGAGCCGATGAAGACCTCATCAACTTTGTCGTCAACAACATCTGAAAGAGTTTTGATGTTGTCAGGATCATTCGGTGCAGCCACCAGAGGTTCCTTAATCTCGTTGAGGTCAATCTCGATCACCTCTGCATAGGTTGCATCTGCATCCGCTGACATCAGGCTAGGATTGGCCAGCCAATCTTCCATCGCCGCAATTCGCCGTGCCAAAGTACGAGCATCGGCATACCCACGGGCGATCATGTTCTTCATCAGTGCCACATTGGACCGTAGATACTCAGCCACAGTCTCTTCGCTAAGCTTGATGGTACAGCCTGCTGCAGAACGCTCTGCCGTTGCATCAGTTAACTCAAAGGCTTGCTCCAGCTTCAGATCAGGCATTCCTTCCATCTCAATAATGCGACCGGAAAAAACATTTTTCTTATTCTTCTTCTCGACGGTGAGTAGACCTTTTTGGATAGCTACGTAGGGAATTGCATTAACGATGTCCCGCAGTGTAATGCCAGGCTGTAATTCACCTTTAAATTTGACTAAAACCGATTCGGGCATGTCCAGAGGCATTGCACCGATGGCAGCTGCAAAGGCGACTAAACCAGACCCAGCTGGGAAGGAAATACCTAAGGGGAAACGGGTATGGGAATCTCCGCCTGTGCCCACAGTGTCGGGCATCAGCATGCGGTTTAGCCATGAGTGAATGATGCCATCCCCAGGCTGTAGGGCAACACCACCGCGAGAGGAAAAGAAATCTGGCAATGTGGCATGGGTCTCTACATCCACTGGCTTTGGATAGGCTGCAGTATGGCAGAAGGTTTGTAGCACTAGCCCCGCACTAAAGCCAAGACAGGCCAGCTCCTTCATCTCATCGCGGGTCATCGGACCAGTGGTGTCTTGAGAACCCACCGTCGTCATCAGTGGTTCGCAGGACATACCCGGTCGCACACCGGGCAAACCACAGGCTTTACCCACCATTTTCTGGGCCAATGTGTAACCGTTGCCAGTCTCAGTAGGCGCAGCAGGACGAATAAATACATCGCTAGGTGCTAGGCCTAAAGCTGCACGAGTTTTATCTGTGAGCGCACGGCCAATCATTAGGGGAATGCGTCCACCGGCTCTGACTTCATCTAGCAGGGTGTCAGGTGTGAGGCTAAAGGTGGCAATGACAGCGCCATCCTTGGTAATTTCGCCTTTGCGCACATGGATGGTAACGACATCGCCAGTTTCCATCTGGGAGACGTCGCACTCAATGGGGAGAGCACCCGAATCTTCTGCTGTATTGAAGAAGATAGGCGCGATTTTGCCACCGAGGATGTAGCCGCTTGTCCGCTTGTTAGGAACGTGGGGGATATCTTCACCCAAATGCCAGATAACAGAGTTCATCGCCGATTTGCGAGAGGACCCGGTACCAACAACATCCCCTACGTAAGCCACCGGATTACCCTTGGTTTTTAGCTCGGCAATGGTTTCTAGGGCATTGGGCATTTTAGACTCGAGCATCACCAAACCATGCAGGGGGATGTCTGGACGGCTAGTGGCATGGGGGGCAGGGGAAAGGTCATCTGTATTAGTCTCACCAGGGACCTTGAAAACAGTGATATCGATGGTGTCGGGAACCTCGGGCTTACTGGTGAACCACTCCGCTGTAGCCCAGGCATCTACAACGTGTTGGGCGTAGTCACTGCCTTTATCCTTGCCCTTGGCTAGCGCTAGTACGTCGTTAAAGGCGTCATATACAAGCAGTGTTTTCTTGAGTGCATCGGTGGCAGCTTGGGCCAGTTCTGCATCTGGAGATTTAAGTAGATCTACCAAGGACTGGACGTTATAACCACCTAACATTGTGCCGAGTAGCTGCACGGCTCTTAGGGGCGATATCAATGGACTCGTGGTTTCGCCCTTGGCAATGGCGGTTAGAAAGGATGCTTTTACGTAGGATGCTTGGTCAACTCCGGGGGGAATGCGATCGCACAACAGATGCATCAAAAACTCAGATTCACCCTCAGGCGGCTGCTTAAGTAGATCACAGAGATCAGCTGTTTGCTCAGCAGTTAACGGTAGTGGAGGAATCCCCAATGACGCTCTTTCAGCTACATGTTTGCGATATGATTCCAGCATCACTTACCCCTACGCTATCTTAAAAAATATTAGACCGGAAAAATTGACAAAAGAGTGCCACTCTCTGGATTCTACATCCATCCTAGCGCAATTCCACCTCAGCAGTCGCCCAGGATCCTTGTAGTGTCAGGGATAAAAAGATTGTAGAACGTCTCAATGGACTCCTCTCAAACTCAAAATAGAATAGCTTTTTAGGAATTATTCCCGTTATTTCTCCCTATTAGATGAACCTCTCTCTGAGGGAATGGAATACTAATGCCAACTTCATCAAACCGTGTTTTAAGGGATTCCTGAACGCCGAAATATACATTCCAGTAGTTCTCAGTTTTAGTCCAAGGCCGCACAGCCAGATTAACGCTGCTATCAGCCAGCTCTAGGACCCCTACCGTAGGTTTAGGCTCTGCTAGCACCAAGTCTTGACCTGCCAAAACTTCCAAGGTCAATTGTTTAACCTTGGCCAAATTTTCCTGATAGGCCACACCGATTACCAGATCCACCCGCAATATTCCCTTGGCTGAATAATTAATGATGTTGTTATCGGTCAGCTTGCTGTTCGGCACAATTACGGTGCGATTGTCCAAGGTGCGTAGGATAACTGTAAACACTTGGATCTCTTCCACAATGCCATTGATATCAGCCGCTTCTATCCAGTCTCCTACTCGAAAGGGCTGAAATAAAATGATTAAGATGCCTGCGGCAAAGTTTGACAGCGATCCCTGCAAGGCCAAACCTATCGCCAGGCCTGCAGCACCCAGAACAGCAACCAGCGATGTTGTTTCAATTCCTAGCTGACCCAGGGCTGCCAAAATAAAAAAGGCTAAGGTCCCGTAATAAAGGATATTACTAGCAAAAGAGATTAACGTTGGCTCAATGCGAGCCTTTGCCATTAGCTTTTTAATCAGCTGCTTGACAAACGAGGCCATCCAACGACCCACGATTAGAATGATAATTGCAACAATAATCTGTAAGCCAATATCTACAGAGATATTTCGAACTTGGGTCAATAGCTGATTAGACTGAGCAGATGAGATTTGACCTAGCGCATTCATGGATTTATGTGCTTAGCATGACAATATGAGCTAAGTGCTTGATCATACTGCTTTGCTTACGCGCTTAACTGTCTTTCAGCTAGCTATCGGTCAAAACTTTCCATCAAAAAGAGCGATAGACGTGTCTATCGCTCTTGAGGTTGATTTTAGTCAATCGTTAGGATTAACAAAATGGTGTTGCCGAGCGTTGGTATGGTTTCACCGTTTCATCTACATGTCAGTTTCTTGAGAGACTTCGTTTCTAGGCTGCTCGCTGATGCACAGTAAAGTGCTGAGCAGGTGCTGGGAAACCAGCTTGACCAAAGCCCTCGCGAATCACTTTATTGGTATCGAAATACACCTGCCAGTAGTCGTTATTGTTGCAATAGGGGCGTACTGCCAAAACAGGACCCATGGGATTGAATTCCAGAATCTCGACATCTGGAGCAGGCTCTGTCATGACATTGGGAATGGCAGCTAGTTTTTCTTTAAGTAGTGCGATCGCTTGGCTAGGCTCCACAGCATTATCGAGCTGAGCAACTAAATCAACACGGCGATAGGGATTGGTAGAGAAGTTTTGAATTGTATCCGAGAAAATTGTGTTGTTGCCGACAATCGTCATTACATTGTCCATAGTGTTGATTTTGGTAACAAATAAACCAACTTCTTCAATAGTGCCTGTCACTCCGCCTGCTGCAACAAAATCACCGACTTTGAAGGGACGCAAAATAACTAGAAACGCTCCAGCTGCAAAGTGAGCTAATAGACCACTCCAAGCTGCGCCAATTGCAATGCCAGCAGCAGCTAATAGGGCCGCAAAAGATGTAGTTTCAATGCCAAAGAAACCTAAAATGGCAACCACTAAAACAACATTTAGTACAACACCAACGGTAGATTTAAGGTAGATAATTAGTGTTGGATCAATGGTGGTGTTTTTAAGGCTACGGGTCAACAAACCAATGGCAAACTTGATCAGCCAACGACCTACAATCCAGAAAATGAGCGCCCCAACAATTTTGAGGCCAACTGCGATCAGAATGCTGGTAGCATTGCTAGCTATATTGGTTAAAAATGCTTCGTTCATTACGATCCTTCCAGCCCAAAATGTATCTACAAAGTGAAAGTATAATATTGAATATAGATATACATTTCTTCCGCTAAAACACTTAAGCTTTCAGCGCACATTATCGATTGTTCTGTTCGTTATTCAGCCTTATTTCTCGTTTTTCGGTAGTTAGCAGTCAAGGTTATTTGTGAAACAATCATCACCTAACTATCTATTGCGGCTACGGCTCTATCTAAACCTTGTGCCAGTTTTAGGCATTCCTGCCTCTCTGTTAACTCTTTATGGTACTCCCCATGAACCTGATGCCCAGCTAAAGCAAGTAAGTCGCTTAGCCGTTGTCTTGGGAATGGGATGGTTATTAGCAACTGTGTTGCTGAGTGCGGGTGCCCATAGCGAATTTTCCCAGCTGGCGACCCTACGATTTTGGATTGCGAGTAGCTTTGTGGGGAGCGGCTATTTTCTGACAAATCTATGGCTGATGCTACGGATATTCCAAGGGAAATCGACTAAGCTCCCAGGCGTTAGCCAGCTAAGCCGCCGGCTACCGGATTAATGTTGCGTTTTGAAAAGATCCGTCTTTTCAGAAAAATACTGCTACTATTCTGCTAAAAATTGGACTGCTGTCCCTGATGTATGGCAGTTTTCCATTACCTTGGGCAAGGGTAGCTATATTAATTAGTCAATTGTGGCCAATAGTCGCTAAACTAACGGCTACATTTCCGCTTTCATAGCCCTTCTTCTCAATTATTATTCTCCAGGTTTGAGGTCATTCTGTGTCCATCCCACACCGCAAAAAACAATCAGCTAAACAGCCAATAAAGAAGGCGGTATTGCCCAAGCAGCGTAAACGTCGTGGGTGGTTGGGCATACCTAAGTGGGCATGGATCACTGTGTCATTGGCCAGTGTAGCGACGTTTTCAGCGGCTACGGGGGCATTGCTGGCGGTGTCTATGAATAGTCAGCCACTGTTACAGAGTCAGCTGTCACCTGAAGAAGCGGCTGTTTTCAGCGAGGATGAACCTATCCTTGCGACCAGTAGTTTGCGCCTCCCCCGTTTGACCAGACCGGTGAATATTCTGGTGCTTGGGGTCAAAGTTCTAACCTCTGATCTCGATCGGTCTGTTGCAGGTGCGGAGGACTTGGGATATCACGCCCTGGTTAACTCCTTTGAGGGCCTATCAGATACCATGCTGCTGCTGCGTTTCAATCCGCGCACGGGGCAGCTCGTGGTGATGTCTGTTCCCCGTGATACCAGGGCATTGGTCAATGGTATGTTGACAAAAATCAATGAAGCTAATTTGGATGGGGGGCCTGCATTAACAGCAGAGTCCATCAGCGACTTGCTAGGGGGGGTGGCGATCGACCGCTATGTTCGTATCAATGTGCAGGGTGTGGAAAAACTGCTGGATGCTCTGGGCGGCGTGACGGTTAATGTGCCACAGGATATGAAATATCAGGACGATAGCCAGCATCTGTACATCAATCTGAAAGCGGGTCGACAAACTTTAGACGGCAATCAGGCGCTGCAATTTCTACGGTTTCGCTACGACGAGAATGGCGATATTGGGCGGGTACAGCGCCAGCAGACAATGATGCGGGCTGTCATTGAGCAAACGCTTAATCCAGCAACCATCGCCCGACTCCCGAAGATTTTGTCAGTTATTCAGTCCCATGTTGATACCAACCTCTCAGTAGAAGAATTGGTGGCATTGGTAGGTTACGGGTCTCAAACTAGCCGTTCAGACGTGCAGATGTTGATGCTGCCAGGTAACTTTAGTAGTCCGACAGAATATAGTCTTAGCTACTGGCTCCCAAATTACGCAAAAATTGATGAGATGGTTGAGCAATACTTTGGGTTAGATGCCGCTCAGATGATGGAGGCTACCAGCCCTTCCTATTTAAGCGTGGTGATTCAAGACAGTACTGGTGATGAAGTTGCAATCCAGTCTTTGGTGGATACTCTCTACGATAGTGGCTATCGCAATGTGAGTGTTGGCTACGATTTGAACGAGGCACTTGCTGAAACCCGCATCGTTGCTCAACGTGGTGATCGTGCCAGTGCATCAATGCTAAAGCAGTTTTTAGGCATTGGTGAGGTGCGGGTTGAAAGTACTGGCAACCTTAACTCAGATATTACAATTCAATTGGGTGAGGATTGGTTAGCCGAACATGGAGCCGCCCTTTGATGCCCAATGAGCGAATTTATCAAATCAAACTGACTTTAACCGATAGCGAACCGCCTATATGGCGACGATTATTGGTCAATGCCACCACAAACTTAGAAGAATTGCATCGCATCGTGCAAATTGCCATGGGGTGGCAAAATTTATCGAACTATCATTACCGCATTGGTAAGCAGCGATCTGATACTGAGCCCTCTCTGTTGCAAATGCCCCTTAATGAAATCATTAGGGATGATCTGGTGCAGTTCTGTTACGTGTATGACCTACGTGACGGTTGGTTTCACACTATAGAGGTGGAAATGATTTTGCCCGCCGACCCTCAAGGCCATTATCCCCACTGCATCACCGGAGAATTACGCTGCCCTCCCGAAGGCTGTGGCGGTATTTGGGGTTACAACGAGCTAATAGAAATTCTCGATGACCCCGATGACCCGCAATATTTGACCCGATGGGATGAAGTCGGTGGGGACTTTGATCCTGACTATTTTGATTTGGGTCTTGTCAACGTACAACTACACTCAGGCTAGTGGCTATTATTTTTCTGGGTTAGACATTTGCTGAAAGCCTTGGGCCGCTTGCTGCCATCCCCGACGAATCTGTGGTCCTTGGTAGTTTATAAACCACTGGCTGCGGGTGGCGAATAAGGCTAATTCCATGGGTAGAGTGAACTGTATTAACCCTTTGCGACGTAATGTGCTGACGTAGGTATCAAACTGCTGTCTTAACTCATTGAGTTCGTCTAAATACCAATCAAGGCTTGCATGACGTAGTGATGCCGACTTTTTGATCCGCTGTAGTTCAGCTTTGAAGGTACTCAATGACGCCATAAACACCTGGTCCCGCATTTGGTCCTGCAGCATGTACTGACTAAAAAGATGCTGGGTGCTTAAGGCTTGATACTGACTGTCAGCGATTTGTTGGGGACGTTTAGAAATTGGCCGCATATCGATTATGGCGAGCGGATGTAAAAGTCTGAGCGGATATCGTTAGGTCAGACACGATGCTGGCCAAATCTTAGCAAATTCGTTGCTAAGGCAGCGACGTAGAATTTCCTGGTGCTTGAAAGCTAATTCCATTTCCAGGGCTTTCTCCAACTCAAACCAGCCAACGTCTGTGACTTCGCCCTTGCTTACCTGAGGATTTAACGGCGGTAGGTCTGCACCTTGACTGAGAAACACCATCACAGGATAGTGCATGGTGACATTTTGGGAGTGGCGGGGCTCACTAAAAACTAGACTAGGTTGATCAAGGGAACCCACTAGTCGATGGTTTGCCTGGATCTCCTTAAGATCCAGACCCAGCTCTTCCCAGACTTCACGAAGCATAGCCCCACCGATGGTTTCGTCATAGTCTAGATAGCCCCCTGCTAAACACCACTTGCCGACCTCAGACGGCAGGTCAGGACCACGTTTATTCAGGGGGACGTAGGCGTTACCGTCACAAACGACCACGACAATGGCCAGAACGGTAACGCTACGGCTGATCCAAAGCTCCTCGCCGTCAACGATGACACAGCGATTGGGAGTACTGGTGAATTTAGCCATTGATTAACCCGGAAAAGGGCCTAGTTACTTTGGTTGTTAAGATAAGTCGCGATCGCATCCTCTGCAATCTGTGCCATGCTCATGCCCTTGGTGGCGGCGGCTTCCTTCAGCTGTAGGTAAACTTCACCAGAGACACCGACACGGTGCTTACGACGACCTGATGCCTTCTTGGCAGGTACATAGGATTCAGCAAAGTTACGAATCGCGTCGAAACCGAGGCGATCGCAAAAATCACCAAAGCTTTCACCAGACTGGCGACCTTTCTTAAAGAAGGCAAACATTGGCTCTAGAGTACTCTCCAGATCATCAATGTTCATTTTCTGCATGTAAGGCTGGGCTAATCGAGTTTGATTAGGCGAACCTCCGAGCCACAGCTGATAGGAATTAGGCGCGCTACCCACAAAGCCAAGTTCAGCCATGTAGGGGCGGGCACAGCCATTGGGGCAACCGGTCATGCGAATCACAAAGTGTTCTTTCTTTAGCCCTAGCTTATTCAGCAGTGCTTGAATTCGGTCAAGCACAGTGGGCATAGCTCTTTCCGACTCAGTAACCGCCAAGCCGCAGGTAGGTAGAGCTGGGCAAGCCATGGCATAGCGGTGAAGCAGATTGATTTGATTATCTGCTTCAATGCCGTTGCTAGTTAGGATACGGTCAATTTCGTCCTTATCAGCTGGGTTGATCTCCGTTAGCAACAGACTTTGGTTGCTAGTAAGACGGATGGGCAACCGATAACGTAATTCAATTTCCTTCAGCGCTGACTTGATCTTGAATGCACCATTGTCATAAATCCGGCCATTCTCAATATGGACACCGAGGAAGAGATTGCCATCGCCCTGCTCATACCAGCCTAGATAGTCATAGAACTTCCATTCTGGCAAAGGTTTAAAAGGTTGCAGGCTCTTGCCAAAGTACTCCTCAACCTTGGCCCGGAACTTCTCAACGCCCCAATCGTTGATGAGATACTTCATCCGAGCATGGCGGCGCTGTACACGATCACCATAATCACGCTGGGTGGCCACAATTGCCTTTACCAGGTCATAGACATCTTCCTTATCTACATAACCAATTTCGTCAGCAATACGGGCAAAAGTTTCCTCTTTGTTATGGGTACGTCCCATACCGCCACCGGCCAATACGTTAAAGCCCAGTAACTCCTTATTTTCATCAACAATTACCACCAGAGTGACATCCTGGGTATAGGCGTCTACGGAGTTGTCCCCCGGTACAGTCACTGAGCACTTGAACTTACGCGGCATATAGTGGGTGCCGTAAATGGGCTCGACACTGTCCTGAAAGGTGGTGCCATTGCCATTACTCTGACGCGCAGCGACGACATCTGGGTGCTCTTCACCAGTGACGGCCTTTTCGCCATCTAGCCAAATTTCATAGTAGGCAGGAGTTTGGGGCGTGAGTAAGTCAGCAATCCGATTAGCATAGTCCCGGGCATAGACATACTCTGGTTTGTCCTTAAAGGGGGCGGGTACAGCCATCACATTGCGGTTCAAATCGCCGCAAGCTCCCAGGGTGGACCCCATGCTACGAATAATCGACGCCATGGTGGCCTTCAGATTTTTCTTTAGGATGCCGTGGAGCTGGAATGCCTGGCGAGTGGTAGCCCGAATGTTGCTGTAGCCGTATTTGTCCGACAGCTCATCTAAGGTCAGATACATTTCCGGTGAAACTAAACCTCCAGGATTGCGGGTCCGCAACATCATGCGGTAATCCTTTTCCTGACCTTTCACTCGGTTATCGCGATTATCTTGCTGGTAAGACCCATGGAATTTCAGGATCTGGATACCGTCTTCACTGAAATGAGTAGTGTCTTGGGCAAGCTCGGTTGCTACAGGTTCCCGGAGAAACTGACTACGTTCCTTAATCCCTTCCAGTCTGGATACTTTCTTTACAGGATTAATCGCCGGAACCGACGACTGAGCTACGTGGCTATTAGTAGAAATCGGGGTTTGAACCATGATGCAGCGGTCGATAGCAGAACAAGAACTGATGAATCCGAAAAACGAAACAGGCTATGGAAAAGCATCCAAGCCTAATATTTAAGTGTCTCGGTTGATTAGACTAGCGGAGCTAAATTGTAGTCAGATAGCTAGTCAATAACGGTATTACCCGGTAAATCGTTAGATTTTGATTTCCCGGTAATCCGCTCGGGATAGTGGTGTATACCCAATGGTATCATTGCCAACCATTTTGTGAGTGGTTACTCTCTGGCCAAATGTTATCTGATGCTGAAAATCAAGACTGGGCTGCAGTGATTCCACTTTATCCATGGTAAGCCCTTAGGATTGAGTTACCTATCTTGCCAAGCGGAGGCTCAATCTATGGCAGATGCCACCATGTACAGCGAAGAGATGTTTGTGTTGCTGATTCCTGGCAACGAGGAGGTCTTTTTAGAACCTGATGAGCTATTGGCTAAGCTCAAAGCCATGTTAGAGAAGTATCCTGGCCCCTTTCCCAGAGACTTACAAAAATTTGACTTAGTTGAACAGCAAGCTCTACATCTACGCGATACTGCCTGTGAGTTTGAAGTTACCCCCGGGGTGTCCTGGCAGTGGTATGCGGTGAGACTGGAGAAGTAGGCATGGGTAGTAGGCAATAGGAACGGTGCTTCCAGTAAAACGGGAGCATTCTGCATTGGCATAAAACTTCTATTAAATTATATGGTGTCCTGAATGCACCGACTCCTCTTCTCCCCCTGGTCCATCCCGTTTCTCTAGAGAACTATGTAGAATGAAGAACAAAATTATGCTGTCTCAACACAATTAGTTGACCTGTGGATGAACTCAGGACGGGGTTAGAGTTAGCAACCCACGTTGAACTGGCCGCCCTGGCCGAGGTATTATTTCGACCCAAGTTTAATCCTTTAGATTATTGGTGTACCCCTTCCCCCCAGAAGGTGCAAAGTTGCGATCGCACCCATCGTATCCAACAAATAGACGCTCGACTGCGCTATCTGGCGGCTGATGGTTTGACGGTGCTGCGACAAGACACCCAGCAGCTGAGCTATCGACAAATTTTGCTACAGCTCAACCGTCACCTTAAACTTCGGTTGTCTACGCGATTATCCACCCTCGATTTAGAAGCCGAAATATTTTTGCAGTTACTCGAAAAGACCTGGCAGCAGCTACCTCCCAGTCAGCAACGTCAGCTGCAAAAACGATTGACCAATGAATTGGCGCAGATGAAAGAGTTTCAACGGCTATCGCCTCAATTACAACAAAACCCTATGGCTTTAGTGCTTAAGGGAGGCGGTGCCGTTGCTGCTAGTTCGGTGATTCGCCCCTGGTTACTGCAGCAAATTGCAAAACAGTTTGCGCTCCAGATGGCACGTTATCAGGTGGCTCAACAAACCCTGCGCGGGGCCGCTACTTTGGGCGCTAAAGTGCAGGGGAAAGCGGCTATCCATCTGGCTTCCCGCGGCATGGCTATTAATACGGCACGATACAGTGCTGTACGGGGGGTATTTGCTTGCTTAGGGCCAGCCCTATGGACTTGGTTTATCGTCGATCTAGGCTGGCGAGCCATTGCCTCAAACTATACTCGCGTGATTCCAGTCGTATTTACTCTGGCCCAAATTCGATTGATCCGCGATTCGGATAACGAGTTATCCGATCATGCAACGTTGGAAGCGGCGGCATAATTTGACAGACATATATGACAAATAGCGTCTCTGAGGATAGTCCCAAAAATCACTATGAACTTTTGGGGGTGAAGCCGACAGCCTCCCCCCAGGAAATTCGTCGCGCTTATCGGGAGTTAAGCAAGCTCTATCATCCTGATACCACGGAGTTATCGAGTGCGATCGCAACCAAAAAGTTTCAAGCCCTCAATGAAGCCTATGGCACCCTAAGCAATCCAGAACAACGTCTTAGCTACGATAGTAAAATAGGCTATTCTCGGTTTTACGTGAGCCAAGCCCCCAAAGATATTAGGACGGGTTCTGGCAAAGATTCACCCTTTGAGTCTCGCTATACCTACCTTGATCCGACCGATCGCCCCCTATCTGCAGGGGAGATATTTGCTCTGTTTATACTGGGGCTAACGTTTGCCGTCTGCCTGGCCCTAGTATTTATTTTGGGGATCGCCGATAGTGATTTTACCCTGTCTGTCTTACAGCCTTAATTTAGCAATAGCAATACTCCATGGCCCTTCCCTCCACTGATACACCTCTGTACAACCACACGCTGCCTGACATTGAGCTATGGCTGACCCAGCAGGGTTGCAAGCAAGACAATTCTGAACTCAATCGCTGGGAAATTTCCAAGGCAACCTGGCGAGCAGATTTAATTCTAGAAACGGACTCGCTAGTTGTGCGTTATTTAGATGCAGGCGATACCGGGGAGGACATTCAACGGGGTTTCAAATATTCCCTAAGCCGTCAAGATTTAGAAGATGCCATTTTTGCGGGTCCTTAACTTTACACAGCGCATTTTAAGTATTTAGGAGTCCCGACCTTAACGTGGTGATTAAAAATATTGATCACATCGGTCTGACTTACAGACGCGGTGGATTGACTCATAGGTAGCAGCACGCCGACCAAATAACCTATATCGATTGTCACGGATAAATATGTACAGCTGATCCCCAGAACGCTTCAGGCCCGGCAAGCTACGGTAAGCAGCCACAAACAGAGCACCAACTGGTAGCAAGGCTCCAATTTCTTCAGCAGCAGCACTGCCCTGCCAACGCCTCTTAGGATTAGCCTCATCAATTAGTAGCATCCCTAACTCACAATCAGCAGCTGTAACGTTGAACTGCTCCAGGATTTCAGCATCTTGCATCGACCCATAATGAAAGCGCTGGCCTCGATCAAGCCACTCTAACCATTGGACTAAGGTTGTACAGAGATTACAGTCGCCATCGTAAATTACGCAGTGCATAGGGATCACTCTAAATAGAACAGGTACAAGCCGAACACAGACGACTTACAGGAAGAGAGCTTATATTCAATATCCAGAGCAGTCAAAAATCAGCTTAGAAATCAGGCTTTTTAGGAAATCGCTATAGATTTAAGCCCATGCATCACACCCGTTTATTCCTTAACTATAGGAATAAAACCTGTCAGCTTGACCCGGTGTTAAGGCACCTCCAATGTAGCTTGCTATACATTAAGAACGTTATTCAAGGCACAAAATCACGGAATGATGCATGTTAGCTTAAGCACATTTTCAAATTTTTCTTAACCTTGCCTTTACCTGAGCTCGGTAGTTTTCACCAAGAATGTCTTTAGACATTTTTGGTGAGGAGTTTAAGTCAAAGCAATCATGGAATTCAAAGCACGGAAAATGCGCTACGCATACTCAGCGACTCTGCTTGCTCTATTAACTAGCCTGGCTGCTTGCGGCGGTGGCACTACAACTGATACCGCCGATGCACCTGCTGACGGTGGCACTGAAGTTGCTGCTGCTGGTGGTGTCTCTGGCGATGTTTTAATTGATGGTTCTAGTACCGTATTCCCCATTGCAGAAGCAATGAGTGAGGAATTCAGCATTGCTAACCCTGATGTCAATGTCACTGTCGGTATTTCTGGTTCCGGCGGTGGCTTCAAGAAGTTCTGCGCTGGTGAAACCGATATTTCTAACGCTTCTCGTCCTATCAAGGATGAAGAAGTTGCGGCTTGTGAAGAGGCAGGCATTGAGTTTATCGAGGTGCCCGTCGCTTTTGACGGACTGACCATTGTGACTAATCAGGCTAATGATTGGGCTCAGTGCTTGACTACTGAGCAGCTGAACACCATGTGGTCTCCTGATTCTGAAGGTCAAGTTGCCAACTGGAACCAGGTAGATCCGTCATTCCCCGATCAGGAACTAGGTCTGTATGGTCCTGGTACTGACTCTGGTACGTTCGACTACTTCACCGATGAAGTTAATGGTGAAGAGGGTGCAAGCCGTGGTGACTACACTGCCAGTGAGGACGATAATGTAATCGTGCAGGGTGTAACAGGTGATGAGGGTGCCCTAGGTTACTTTGGTTACGCCTACTTTGAAGAGAACTCTGACTCTTTGAAGGCGGTTGAAATCCAGAACGACGCTGGTGAATGTGTAGCTCCTTCTACTGAGACTATCGCTGATGGCTCCTACAACCCCATGTCTCGCCCCCTGTTCTTCTACGTGAAGAAAGAAGCCTACGACACTAAGGAGCAGGTCAAGGCCTTTGTTGACTTCATGCTTGAGCCCAAGAATGGCGAGCTAATCGGTGATGCTGGTTATGTTGCATTGCCTGATGAGATCTTAGCTAATGCCAAGGCTCGTGTTGATGAGGCCAAGCTAGGCAGCGACCCTACTAACCTGTAGGGGTTAAACCCATCAGGCTCTCTACCTGATGATTGGTCATTGCAACTGGGGAGAGTTAATCTCTCCCCAGTTCTCTTTGGCTAAGTTCTGTTCTGCATCGCTGGATGCATCGTTTCTGGACAAAAATTTAGTAGTCTATTTTTGCATCTGATACTCTTATTCCCTGCAAACAAGAGTTACAGCTGACCTAAAGCATTGGCTTAAACATTGGATGCACTCGAACATTGTCCACGTCCAAAACGGTCGTTTTGACCCAGAGTAAGCAGGTGCCTGGACGTGGTGTAGCCTAAACCCAAGCTGAGGACTTTATGCATGACAGCTGAGCTTCCCTTAAATGATATTGCCCCTGGCGCTTGGCAACCGAATCGTAGTCGTTCTCAAGCTATTCAGATGATCGTTAAGATCATCTGCGGAGCATTTGCTGCAATTTCGATTGTCACCACCATTGGTATTATCGCAACGCTCATTTTTGAGGCCTTTTCTTTCTTTGGAGATCTACCAGCTGAGCTGTCAAAGGATGGCGAAAACGTCTCCTATATTCAAGGGGTTATTCATTTCCTAACGGCTGGCCGTTGGACACCTTTGTTTGCGAGTAAGCAGTTTGGAATTTTTGTGTTGATCAGTGCGACGCTGATGATCACCTTTATTTCAATCGCGGTAGCCCTCCCCTTAGGACTATTAGCTGCCATCTGCCTGAGCGAATATGCGAGTCCCAAACTACGTAAAATCCTCAAACCTGTTCTAGAAATTCTAGCGGGTGTGCCGACGGTGGTTTATGGTTACTTCGCTCTGTTGACTGTTACCCCTTTCTTGCAGGCATTTTTGGAACCTGTGGAAGGTTTCAACTCCCTAAGTGCGGGCATTGTTTTGGGAATTATGATTACGCCTATGGTGGCGTCTTTGAGTGAGGATGCCATCTATTCTGTGCCTCAGTCCTTACGTGATGGTTCCTATGCGTTGGGAGCCACTAAGCGTGAAACGGTTTGGTCTGTTGTTTTGCCTGCTGCGCTTTCAGGAATTGTTTCGTCTTTGATTTTAGCGATGTCACGGGCCATCGGTGAGACCATGATTGTGACCTTGGCGGCAGGCGCAAACCCTACCCTGGGCTTTAATCCATTCGTACCCGTTATGACCATGACAGCTTACATTGTGCAGGTGACAAAGGGGGATGCTCCCCATGGAACCATTGCCTACGAAACTCTGTACGCAGTGGGCATGACCCTATTTTTAATTACCCTTGCTCTCAATGTCTTTAGCTTTTGGTTTGTGCGTCGTTTCCGTCAGAAGTACGACTAATGAAAGCGTTTTCTGAGTTAACGCAGACCGTGTGATGAGTAGTAGAGCAAGTGAGCAAATAGGAATACAAGGACATGACGGCTCAAGGGATTGAAAATAAGGATGTACCAACTGGCAACTTTAAGCAGGATTTGTCCGGTCGCTACAACCTAGATAAAGTATTTGCAACAGCTGCATGGACTGCCACTATCATTTCTGTTGTGGTGCTGGCATGGTTGTTGTTTACGATTTTGCAAGATGGTTTAGGCACGCTAAACCCTAACTTTTTTACAGCATTCCCATCACGAAAAGCTGAGCAGGCCGGTATCAAGGCAGCTTTCTTCGGCACCATGTGGGTAATGGGGATTGTGGCAGCGGTATCATTCCCCATTGGTGTGGGTGCAGCCATCTACCTTGAGGAGTTTGCCACTGATAATTGGTTTACCCGGTTGGTGGAAATAAACATTGGGAACCTGGCTGGTGTGCCCTCAATTATTTATGGTTTGCTGGGTCTAGCTGTTTTTGTGCGTATTCTTGAGCCCTTAACAGGTGGACGCAGTGTGCTCTCCGGGGGGTTAACGCTCTCGCTACTGATTTTGCCAGTGATTATTGTGGCTACGCGAGAAGCTCTCAGAGCAGTACCCAACAGCATTCGTTTGGCGGGTTTTGCGTTAGGTGCTAATCAGTGGCAGGTTGTCTGGCATCACGTGCTACCCAGTGCAATGCCTGGTGTCTTAACTGGGGTAATTCTGGCGCTATCTCGCGCTATTGGAGAGACAGCACCTTTGCTCGCGATCGGTGCGGTTGCGTTTATTCGCTCTACACCTGAGAACTTGCAAAGTCCGTTTACGGCAATGCCCATTCAAATCTACAACTGGGTTGGCCGTCCCCAAGAAGAGTTTCACCATATTGCCGCTTCAGGAATTATCGTGCTGATGGTCATGTTGCTGTTGATGAATACGATCGCAATTTACTTGCGTAATCGTTTTCAGAAGACGCGCTAGTTTACCGCATTCATTTACCAAGATATTGGGTATTCGCAGGAATTATAAATTATGCAAGATACACGTCCTAAAACTATGACCGATACAGCTTTACAGGCTGAAAAAATCTCAGTTTACTACGGATCTAGCTTGGCGGTTAAAGACGTTTTTCTGGATATTCCTCGTAACCAAATTGTGGCCTTTATTGGTCCATCTGGATGCGGCAAAAGTACTGTGCTGCGATGTTTTAATCGGATGAACGATCTGATTCCAAGTGCTCGCGTTGACGGTAATATCCTATTTGACGGAGAAAACATTAAGCGATTTGATCCCGTAGAACTACGTCGCCGCGTGGGCATGGTTTTCCAGAAGCCCAACCCTTTCCCAAAGTCCATCTATGAAAATATTGCCTTTGGTGCTCGTATTAATGGTTACCAAGGTGATATGGATGAGCTAGTGGAGCGATCCTTAAAAGGGGCAGCCCTTTGGGATGAGGTCAAAGATAAGCTCAAAGACAGTGGCTTAGGCCTATCAGGTGGGCAGCAGCAGCGTTTGTGTATTGCTCGTGCGATCGCCATCGAACCCGAAGTCATCCTCATGGACGAGCCCTGCTCTGCCCTTGACCCCATTTCCACACTAAAAATCGAAGAGTTGATGCATGACCTGAAGACACAATACACAATCGTGATTGTGACCCACAATATGCAGCAGGCATCCCGCGTTTCAGATAAGACTGCCTTCTTCAATGCACAGGCCACTGAAGCTGGTGGCAAGATGGGGTATCTGGTGGAATATGACGATACGCAGTTGATATTTAGCAATCCTCGCGAAGAATACACCCGCGACTATGTATCTGGCCGATTCGGTTAATTCACCGGTTGGCTATCCACATCATCCAAGCGTTTCAAATTATCTCCGTAGGGGCATCTCTTGTAGGTGCCCTGTTTTTTGCATGCAATGCCCCTATTGCATGCAATCCCCCTACTGGAATAATAAAATTCCGGCTTGTATGAGGCCGATAGTAAAACCCAAAATTCCCCCCAGGTTAACAATGGCTTGTAGCTCATTGCGGACAATGCCTTGAATCGCCATTTCCAGGTTTCGTGGGGATGTGGCATTGACCCGTTCCATAATCACCTGGTCAATATCAAGAATGGGAATTGCCTTAGCAACAATGTTTTCCAAATCTTCTTCCAAATATCGTTCCAGGATAAGAGCGAGTTCTTGACTGGTAGTATCCAGAGAATCCATAACGACTGAGGATGTCTGTAATCGTTTTAGTAATCGCTGGGCTACCTTGTGCCAGTCAATGGAGTCACTTAACCCCCTGAGCAACGGCACCCCGTCTGTTTGTAAATAGCTGCGAATAGTCTGCCGCAGGGTGAGCCTGAGTTGTTGGACGGTCGATATTGGAAAATCCTGGAGCGAGAAATTTTGCAACCATTCTTGAAACCGATTTTCCACGCGTAGAGCGTTAATCAGTTCAGCAATGCGACTGTTACACTTGGCCGGTTCATCTAAACAATAGGTGCGTAGACGGGTGAGAGCATTGCGCACGCCCAAAATATTGGCGACCACCCAATACGTACCGCTAGTTTTTTCTCGTAAAGTTTCGTCAATCACCTTAATATTTCGATCGGTGAGAAAGTCAATAATTAAGCGACGTAGACGATCAGGCGGCAAAATGCCCTGGCGCACCCAGGTAGAAATTTGTTTGGCCTGATTTTCGTTTAGACGAAAATTCAGCAGGACCTGATCAAAAATATGGTCAATTTGATCAGCCAGAAAATTCTCATCCCGGGCCCATACTTTTAACATTTTGGGTAAAGATTGGCCCAGCATATCCTGAAGAATATTGCCGAGGATATAGGCTGTTTTGTCCTGGTTGCTAGTCTGCGTTTGGGTGAGGGCTAAGTTCAAGAGCCAACGAATGGCACCCTCCATACGTTCAGTTTTAAGTAGTCGCTTCGCCAGCCGCTGTAGCTCTTCGGGCGTCAAAAGTGACCCCATGATCGTATCGGCAATCCGCTTGGCCAGACGGTTTTGGTTGCTCGGAATCAACCCTGGCGTAAATGGTAGTCGTTGGCCAAACAGGTGGATAGGACGATAGGGTCGGAATAACATTTTGATGGCTAAATCGTTAGTGAAATAGCCAATAATGCCACCCACAATGGGGGGCACAACCAACACAATGGGAGAAACTGCGATCATTTTTGCGCCACCAGGACACCCATCATCCCCCCGACGAGAGGATAATGCACAGCCTCACGAAAACCAACCTCTTGGGCCAAGGCAACTTGCTCACTACCCATAGGGAAACGATCTACGCTGGGACCGATATAAGCATACTCTTCAGTCAGACCGCATCGCTGAGCGGTGGGCACCACAATGGTGTCGAGATACCATTGCTGGAACTGCTTAACGAAAGCAGAACTCGGACGATGAAAATCCAAAATAACGGCTTTGCCATTGGGCTTTAAGACCCTGTGGAGTTCACTAAGCCCCTTGGGAATATTGATGAGGTTGCGTAGACCATAGCCCATGGTCAGGGCATCAAACTGATTGGTCTCAAAGGGCAAACTGAGGGCATCAGCTTCAACCCAAGTAGTGCGTGTGGTATAGCCTCTGGTGGCAGCACGTTGGGCTGCGATCGCAAGTTGCTCAACCGCAAAATCTGCCCCAGTCACCCGACCATCAGCCCCCACTTTTCGTGCTAGCAGTAAGGCCAAATCACCACTACCGCAGCATACATCCAGAACATTCATCCTTGACTCGGCACCACTCCAATCCACAGCCATTTGCTTCCAAACCTTGTGTAGACCAAAGCTCAGAGATTGGTTTAAGTCATCATAGACCGGTGCAATCCGGTCGAATAAGTCACGAATATAGTTGGCATCGGGAGCAGCCTGAGCCATCAGTTCCTTCCTACGGACAAGTGTGATCAGCGACCCTAGCATACAATTGATGCTGACTACGGCAACTGAATCCGCCTTTTATCATACTGCCGCTTGAGCCTATTGAGAGCGGACTGCAACTAGAGCTTGAGCCATTTGATTCGTTGCAATCGTTAGAATATTGCTGACATCAGTGAGCGTGCGATAGCTGTGGGCCCAATGGAGTGACACCACTGCTAACAGACGTTCTTGAAATATGATAGGGGCCACCAAATGAGCTCGTGTACCTGTTGCCTCGTAGAGATGATCATTGACGTTGCTAGCGCTCACGTCGGGCAAGGTTTGCAGAGTACGAGTTGCAATTACCGCCTGCACTAACGGGTTACTGTCTAGGCTTTGACCACCCAAGTTGCCAAACGTAGCCGTTGCCCCATTGTCTACACACTTGATGACACATAGCTGAGCTGATAGCGTTTGTCCCCATCCATCAGCAATAAACTGTAGTGCCTCGCTTTCCTGCATCGCCATGTGGGCAATCTCAGCGACTCTGCCCATGAGCTGAGATTGCCGATCAGCAACATACAGTGCATGATGACTTTCCTTAAGCAGCTCATAGGTGTCGGCAGCCTTTTGAACTAGCTGTTTTAGAATATTTGGCTCCCAAGGCTTAGTAATATAGCGATAGACTTGGCCATTGTTAATGGCTTGAACCAAATCTGTAACGTCTGTAAATCCTGTAAGAATAATACGAACCGTGTCCGGAAAGTCAGGCACCGTCTTACTCAGGAACTCAGTGCCGCTCATATCAGGCATCCGCTGATCAGAGATAATGACCGCAACTTCGCCATCATCTTCTAATACCTCTAATGCTTTTCTGCCGCTCTCAGCTCTCAAAACCTGATACTCGCGACGGAATGTGCGGTATAGCAAGTCTAAATTGTCGGGTTCATCATCGACAACTAGAAGCCGAGGTTTTTGCCTGGTCAAAACTTGTGCTGCATTTAAAGGACTGACTGTGTTCATAAAGACTTGCAGGAGTACACAGAGAGGGCTACTCACAGGATAACGATACCCATCGAATCACACCAGACTGTGTTTGACTGATGATATTAGTAAACCCAGGTTAATTCTGGAGTAACGATTGAGAGAAGTTATCTGGCTAGTGATGCAATATACCTGAACTGTCAAGCTAGCCCCAACTACGGCTCGCTACAATAAGGAAGCTGACTAGAAAATTTAAGAGATGTTACAGTCAATTCTGCATGCCGCCATCAACGTTTCAAATCTGGCAACAGCAGAACATTTCTATGGAACAGTCCTTGGACTAACCAAAGTAGAACGAACCCTGAAATTTGCCGGAGCATGGTACCAGCTAGGCTCTTTTCAAATCCACCTAATTGTAGCGGAGCGTGATTATTCTCAGCCAGCCCCTGATGAAAAGTGGGGGCGTCAAGCACATTTAGCATTTGCAATTACAGATTTAGACGTTGCCAAACAGCGATTAAAGTTAGCTCATATACCGATGCAAGCCAGTTCGTCTGGTCGTGCAGCGATATTTGTCCAAGACCCAGATGGTCATGTTATTGAATTGAGCCAACTGTAAAATATCAGATTAAATTGCCTATAGCGCAATGCTGGCAAAATGTTTATATGGGGGCATGGTAGCGTGAAGATTAATTCTTATTCTTGATATTTTTCTTTCTAAACGGGGGCTATCCGTGAAGTTTGTTATTTTAGGATTGCTTTTTGCTTTAGTAGGATTTCTCTTAGTGGAGTTAGCCCTGAAGCTCTTGTTTGGGTTTGGCAATCCACCTCTCTATGTAGCTGATGATACTATCGGGTATCTGTTAGCCCCCAATCAGCGAGTGCGACGCTTCGGTAATTTAATTAACATCAATCAATATTCCATGCGGTCGAATAAGATTGAAAAAACTCGACCGTTGAATATTCTAAGGGTATTTCTAATTGGCGACTCTATTGTTAACGGAAATTGGTGGACCGATCAATCTTCTACATTATCGGTAAGACTAGAGAATAGCCTTCTTCAATATGATGAGATACAGTGGGCTGAAGTGCTCAATGCATCTGCCAATTCATGGGGACCTCGCAACGAACTGGCTTATCTACAAAAATTTGGAATCTTTGAGTCACAAATTGTCATACTGGTGATCAACACTGATGATCTCTTTGGTGTCCAGCCTAATTCGCTTCAGGTGGGTAAAGACCGCAGTTATCCAAATCAAAAGCCTTTGCTTGCTATCTTAGAAATCTTTAACCGCTTTAAGAAACAACAACCTATTCCAGGTTTAAAAGAGGTTCAGAACGAGAAAGGAGATCGCATTGGCAAAAATCTAACAGCCATTATTGAGATCAAGAAATATGTAGTTACCAACAACGGCATATTGTTGTTAGCCATGACCCCTCTTAAACGGGAGGTGCTCCATGGTCCAAGAGATTATGAGATTGTTGCCCGTGAGCGAGTGGATAAACTAGTCGCTCAGCAACAGATTCCCTATATAGATTTCTTACAACTGTTCCAAGATACCCCTATACCTGAACATCTTTATCGAGATCATATTCATCTCAGCCCCAGTGGGAATACCTTGGTGACTCAATCTTTAACCGCCCTTACCCTCGAAGTCTTGGCCAAGTAAAACCAGTTTTCTCTGAACAGCTACGTAACCTTTCTTTGCAGTGAACCCGATCCACTGCCTTCTGATAATTACTGTGATAATATCAATCACATAGCTAGGGGTGCCCACTCAAACGGGCTGAGATTATACCCTCGGAACCTGAGTCTGGGTCATGCCAGCGTAGGGAAGCAGCCGATTTAGTTGACTGTTACTGCTGAATGCATCCGTGGGAAAGTCAAGGGGTGATATCTGTTATCTACAGACTATGCTCATCGCTCCTAGTATTCTGCCCAACGCAATGAGGAAGCATGGTGTCCATAGGAGCGATCGCGCTACTAGTGACTCTAGTAACGGCAGCAGCATTTACCCTACTTGGTGTGCTTTATGCTGGGCGTCAACGGATTGATTTAGAAAGCTACATGGTCAATCGCAACCAGGTTGGTGGTTGGTCAGCCTTGGCAACGGTGACGGCTTCAGCTTTGGGAGCCTGGATTTTATTTAGTCCCCAGGAGGCAGGCTCCGCGTTTGGTGGAGTGTCAGCTATTTTGGGTTATTGTCTTGGTTCAGCAGGGGCCGTGGCCTTATTTTTTATCGTAGGGCCAAGACTACGCCACCTAATGCCCCAGGGTCATTCCCTAAATGAGTATGTAAAGCATCGCTTTGGCGGCCCCATGTACTGGCTGGTGGAGACGGTAATTGTTTTTTACATGTTTATTTACCTGGCAGCAGAGCTAACAGCTATTGCCAAGGCATTGCAGCTAGTGGCCGATGTTCCTCTAGGAGTCACCGCTCTGGTAGTGATTACAGCAGTGTTTATTTACACGACGGTAGGAGGTTTAGGCACCACTATCTTGACTGATGTGGTTCAGTTTGTGGTGATTGTGCCCTTGTTGTTGATCTGCTCAGGGATGATTGTTGTGGCTTTGGGGGGGACAGATGCCTTTATTGCTGTTTCTGCTCAGCAGCCCGAGCTATTATCCTTGGGCAACATTGATGGTGTTCGCTTTGGAGCCACACTGATCATTGCTATTGTTGCCGCAGAGGTTTTTAATCAGGGCAACTGGCAACGAGTTTATGCCTGTCGTGACAGCCAAACAGTGCGTCGAGCTTTTCTGGGGTCGGCAGTTATCATTTTGCCACTGATCTTTATTGCAGGCTTGTTAGGTGTGTTGGCAGTTCCCTTAGCAGCAGAACAACCGGACATTATTGGTGCAACTGCGTTCTTTGGTTTGTTGAGCCAACTCGCGATGCCTGGTTGGGTGTTAGTCAGTGTGATTGTATTGGCTCTGGTTCTAGTAATGAGCAGCCTGGACACCATGCTCAATGGTATTTCAAGTGTGTTCACGCTAGATCTTATGCGCGTGTTGCCTGACCCGTCAGCGAAGAATGTGCTGAGAGTTTCACGAATTTTAACTGTTTTGATAGGGGTGCCTGCGATCGCAATTGCCTCCCAAGGCTACAGCGTACTGTATTTATTTTTTGTTGCCGATTTGATTTGTGCAGCCGTCTTATTCCCCATGCTATATGGTTTATACAGTCGCCATCTTACAGGGTGTAATGCCTTTGTTAGCTCGCTCATAGGAATGGTGGCAGGACTATTGTTTTTTCAAAAACCAGACTTTTCACCCTTATTTCCAATGGTGCCTGGTAGCGCAGATCTACTCCATAGCTTTGCAGCAGCGCTGATTACTTCAACAGTGGTCACACTAGTTTGGACTACCTTAGCAAAACAAAATGGTACAGCTCCCGTTTTTAATTACGATCAGCTACAAGCTACACCTTATGTAGTTCAAGCTGAAGACAGCTTGCCAGCTTAATTCCTGGGCCGACCTGGCCAAGTCGTCACCATTTGTTACCCCACTTCATTTTGGTTTAAAGATGAGAACAAACTGGATTACCCCCCGTCGAGGACAAGCGAATGTTACCCAGATGCACTATGCGCGTCAGGGCATAATCACAGAGGAAATGGCGTATGTAGCTAAGAGAGAGAATCTACCTGCTGATCTGATTAAAGAAGAAGTTGCTCGGGGACGGATGATTATTCCAGCCAATATCAACCATCCCAATCTAGAGCCTATGGCTATTGGTATTGCCAGTAAGTGCAAGGTGAATGCCAATATTGGTGCTTCTCCCAATTCTTCTGATATCAGCGAAGAGTTGGACAAAATGTACCTTGCTGTGAAATACGGTGCTGATACCGTGATGGATCTCTCCACAGGTGGTGGCAACCTAGATGAGATTCGTACTGCCATTATTAATGCTGCTCCCGTTCCCATCGGTACAGTTCCTATCTATCAAGCGTTAGAAAGTGTCCATGGCAGCATTGAAAATCTCTCTGAGGATGATTTTCTTCACATCATTGAGAAGCACGCTCAGCAGGGTGTGGACTATATGACCATCCATGCAGGACTACTGATTGAATACTTACCGTTGGTGAAAAATCGCATTACCGGCATTGTGTCTCGGGGTGGTGGCATTATTGCCCAATGGATGTTGCATCACCATAAGCAAAATCCCCTTTACAGTCGATTTGATGACATCATCGAAATCTTCAAAAAGTATGATGTTTCCTTTAGTCTTGGTGACTCTTTACGTCCAGGCTGTCTCCATGATGCTTCGGATGAAGCACAGCTATCAGAACTAAAAACACTTGGTCAGCTGACCCGACGTGCTTGGGAACACGATGTCCAGGTGATGGTGGAAGGGCCTGGTCACGTTCCCATGGACCAAATTGAGTTTAACGTACGCAAACAAATGGAAGAGTGCTCAGAAGCGCCATTCTATGTGCTGGGACCCTTAGTAACTGACATTGCTCCCGGGTACGATCACATTACCTCCGCCATTGGTGCAGCTATGGCGGGCTGGTATGGAACCTCTATGCTCTGCTATGTAACCCCCAAAGAACATCTAGGTTTACCCAATGCTGAAGATGTCCGCGATGGCTTAATTGCTTATAAGATTGCAGCCCATGCAGCTGACATTGCGCGCCATCGTCCGGGAGCTCGCGATCGCGATGATGAACTTTCCCACGCTCGCTACAACTTTGACTGGAATAAACAATTTGAACTGTCCTTAGATCCTGAGCGTGCTCGTGAGTATCACGATGAAACACTACCGGCTGATATCTACAAGACAGCTGAGTTTTGCTCTATGTGTGGTCCTAAGTTCTGTCCGATGCAGACTAAAGTAGACGCAGAC
Organism: Adonisia turfae CCMR0081; assembly: GCF_011009555.1. Taxonomy (GTDB): domain Bacteria; phylum Cyanobacteriota; class Cyanobacteriia; order Phormidesmidales; family Phormidesmidaceae; genus Leptothoe; species Leptothoe turfae. The sequence goes on from NZ_QXHD01000004.1 coordinate 2,224,566, forward strand.
AAACTCACAGAACTAGAGAAGTTCTTAGCTAAAGCAGCAACAGTGTAAAGACATCTGAGACTTTCTTTATGAAGTAAGATGTTGATGGGTTAAATAATATTTGGGAAGAAAGGTAGCGGCTTGATGCTGCTCCTTTCTTTTATCTGGAGAGACATTGGTTTCTGTATGCTTCACATAGGTTTTCTATGGCAGTTACATATTTGTCAGATGTTGTTGCAGGAGTTCTTCAATTTCTTCGACTTGAAATTGTTTGGCCAGCTGTAGAATGGTTTCGGCAAAGACGAGATATCGTTGATCTGTAGCCACTAACTGTTCGACTTGCGATCGCAACACCTTTAAATTAGCTTTTCGTGCGTGAGTAAACAGCATCTCTAATGTTTGCCTTGGAGGTAAGATGAGTTCAGCATTGGCAGATGCTGCTTGTAGGGGACTATCCTGCTGAGATTGGTAGATCCACTCTAATTTCAAATGAGTTAACAGGATCTCGAATAAATGAGTCTCATCTACAGGCTTAGCTATGAAACCATCGCTGCCTTGAGCTAGGGCTTTTTGCTGGTCACTTTGGGATACTGAGGCTGACGAGACAATAACCTTGACTTGTTTGAGGTCCTCAGAATTACGAATGCGCTTTAAAAACTCAAACCCATCCATTGTGGGCATCACTAAGTCAGTAATCACTAAATCAGGAGACCCGGAGCCAAGTATGTCCAGCCCCTCTTGACCATTTTCAGCTTCAACAATATCGAAACCTAATGGCTTTAGTAGATTCCTTAAAACAACACGATTTTCCCAATGATCGTCCACTACTAATATTTGACGACGACGACCCTTGTAACCAATTATATGACGGATGTTGAAGGTTATTGGTCGTTCCTTACATTGCTGCGTTAAAGGAAGTTTAACCGTGAAGAAAAACTCACTACCCTCTCCAATTTGACTGCGTACTTGGATAGTACCTTTCATCAACTGCACAATACGTTGACTAATTGCGAGACCGAGACCTGTCCCTTCCGACTGTTTGTGACGATCACCTACTTGCTCAAATGATTGGAATAGTTTAAACAGATGAGCTTTGGCAATGCCTACCCCAGTATCAATGACTTGAAATCGTAACGATGTTTGCATCTGATCAAGCATCAGCACATCTACCTTTAGGGTGACACTCCCTTGATTGGTAAATTTGATAGCATTGCCCAATAAGTTAATTAAAATTTGCCGTAGACGCTTGTCATCAACGATGACCCCAGTTGGCAATTGAGGGTTGGGCTGATAAATCAATCTCAGGTTTTTTTCGTCAGCGCGAATTTTGCATATTTCCACAACACTTTTGAGTAGTGCTGGTAAATCTACTGCAACAGGTATTAACTCCAGTTTACGAGCTTCGATTTTAGCTAGATCTAAAATGTCATTGATCAAGGTGAGCAGGTGGGTTCCGCATTGATGGATAACACTAATTCCATTACGTTCTCGTGCAGTTAACGTTTGGCTTCTTCTCAAAATTTGAGAATAGCCAAGAATACCATTCAGAGGCGTGCGAAGTTCATGGCTCATGTTAGCCAAAAATTCACTTTTTGCCTGATTTGCAACTTCTGCCTTTTGTTTTGCGATTTTGAGTTCTTCTTCAGACCGCTTTCGGGCAGTCACATCGGTCAGCATACAGAGTGTCCCCGTATGTTGGCCAATGTCATCGAAAATTGGAGTGCCATTGGTCAACAGCCATAAAGTCTTTCCATCTGGCCGCATTAACTGTAGGTCATGGGGCACTCGCGACCCCCGTTGAAGAGCAGTCAAATACTCACGGACTTTAAGTTTATCTTCACGGGAAGCAAGAAAATCCCATAAGCTAGCTTCCTTTAGCTTTATCTCATCGAGGCCTAAGATATCTGCCATTTTGCAATTGGCAAAGGTAGTTTTTCCTTGGGGGTCTAAGAGCCAAATACCTTCTTCAGCAGTTTCAATAATACGGCGATATTGCTCCTCTTGCTCTCGAATGGTGGCGAGAATTCGCTGACGTTCTTGAATGAATTGGGCTGTATTAATAATTGCAAAGCAGATAAAAATGAGAAATAAGATAGAAATGACTGTAATAAGCTGAATTGCGCCAGATCGTAGATTTACCAACTGTACATACTGATCTCGTCTCTGATGAGAGTGTTTATTGCCCAGATCATTGATTAGGTACTCAAAGTCGACAAGCTGTTCGTAAAGCTGAGTTTGTAATGCATCATTTGTAGAATCAGTAATCCAGTGATTCAGGTTTACCTCTAATATTTGCCAGGCACGGTCAAATTCAGTGAGCTTACTAGCAAGTTCAGGAGGTAGATCGCTACTGATATGATGCTTTTGAATTACCCTCAGACGACTCTTCACAAGATCAACTTGTTGCTTAATAGCAATCACGTCAAGGTCGCCATGTCTAGCCCTAGCTAGAACGGCTAATCGTAAAACTTCCCGGTTCAATTGATTGACCCCCCGCTCAGAACGATTGAGGCCACTGGTTAGGAGTTCATCTTGGGCTTTTAAGTAATCAATCAGGTTGAGACCGCTGAAAGTAATGGCTCCAAATAATCCCACCGAGATTGTTGCCAGCATCACGATTTTGGTCTGAAAACTTTTGAAGCCTTTCCCAGGCATAAGTTTGGTTTCTACCGGAGTCAAAGGTATACGCATGACAACTATCGCATAAACCTTGAAGTATCACTACTCTTTCACGGTAATGTTCTTAATTTGCCATACCCAATAGGAATCTGTACCCAGCTCAAATTTGTAGTCATTGTAGGGAAAAACGAGCATGGCCGGGCCACGATAATCGGGAGTCATGTATTCATCATCTTGTTGTAATGCAAAAATGACTGGATAGTCACGAACTAAATGGATGGGGACATCTACTTGAAAATCATTTAAGGCAAGCACACCCAGCACGCTGGCTTCAGGAGGAACTTGCCATAATTCCAGTAGATCTTTCATCAAGACCCCTTTAAATGTGTGTTCTTCTTTTTCAAATGGATCTTGAACAGTATATTCCACCAGTCCTACTGACTCAATGGTGGGAATATCCATGATGATCTTTTGGCCATCATTCGTTGCACCAATTTTTCCTGAGACTGTTAAGATTACATCTTCCTGGGGCTTAGGAATTGCGCTACCGGCCTTGAGAATAGGTGTTTCTAAGCGAGTGTAAACCGAGTCAAACTTAGGTTGGGTTGCACATCCAACAACCGCAGCTAGCATTAGGGGATAAAGGATGGACTGAAGCGTAAATTTCATGGGTTCCCTCGCATGCTGATCAAGGCTTTGCTCAAGGAGCTTTTAACTTAACGTGCCCTCAAGCCAGAGGTTATTAACGCAGCATTATCCTAAAATTGGCTGACTTTAATGATGGCAGATATGCATGAAAGGACTTGAACTTTAAACACTAGGAAACCGGAAGTTTGGCGAGGGGCAACCTTCGAAACTTCCGGCATAGGGGTTTTATCTGTGCTGTCCTTAGGGGTTTGAAGAGAGCTGTTTATCTCTCTTGTTCTTGATTCCAAACTGCCTATAGCATTTAATTCAGTCAGACTGTCATAGGAGTCGATTTAGCAAAAGCAGGCCACTGAGAACAGTAGCTAATGCTAATAGCCACTGCCAGGGTTGATTCAAGGTTTCTAGGAGTCTGGCAAAACTCTTATAAAACTGAACGATGTCTGCGAACAAACTAGTTTTATGGGGGGGAGTGATGGGAGGATCTACATCCTTAGGAGGAAGCGTGGGAAGGTCTATCTCCTTGCAGGGTAGCTCTTGTGGAGAGCCATAGGGATGCAGGGGGCGACGTACGGATGCGACAGGAGCAAACTCTCCACGATACTGTTTCGTAGCCGCCCGCCCCCGCAAGGGGGGCTTTACCTTCGATGCATGACGGGGTAAACGGGTCATCGGCGGCCAATCCTGACAACATCACCATCAAATGTGGGCACAGAGAGCACAAACGGATCGGTAGAGTAGGTTAAGGCCTGTTCTTCAAGGATACCGAGGGCGATCTCTTCACCCATACGTAAACTATCGTAGTAGTCACTAAAGTAGTGGACTCCAGCCATATCACGACCAATAGAGATATTCGCTGCAAGCTTGTTTAGTTCACCCTCTAGGGTGAGAAACTCACTGCAAGTAGACTCCACAAGACACCCTGTAGGTGCACCTTCGCCCGTAGAAGGATGGGAGAGGTCAGGTGCACGGAAAACAACAGGTTTGTCACCGTGTTCTTCACGCTTGAAAGCGATCGCACCGCCCTTAGTTTTAGCCAAAACAGCACTGGTATCAAAGAAGGCTTTAAGAATGGTGACACAGGCCCCTGCAACAGTGGCATGACCTGCGCCATAGGCAGGGTGCATAGGTGAGCCTTCTGGAAACGCCATGGGTAAGAAATGGGTGCCACAACCAGGGCCATTTGCGATCGCGGTTAGAGTACGTCCCAAAGCATCTCTTAGGACACCAATGTCTGATGCTAATGCTGTAGGAACTTTGGCACCACAGCGTAGTAGCTCAAGTTTGCCAGCCAACGCCTCGGGACGCAGACGAATATGACTGTTGAACTTCTGGAAACGAACTGCTTTTAGACCTCGGGTCGCCATTTCTGTTACAAGATTGAGAATGTGGGGGCCACCATAAAGCGCGAACCCCCCTGCATTACGAGACGTTTTCGTGTGGCCAACAAAAGTCGCCCCCCCTGAGAGTTGATCAAATCCCGGATCAAAGGGGGTGCCCATGCCTAGCAGGATGATGCAAGCATTTAAGTAGGCTTCGTATAACGCATCATAATGGACATAAGTGGCCAAGTCACGAAGTGTAGAAATAAATCGACGGGGAGGGCGAGCTGGCGCTGAAACAGGTTGACCTTTTTTGGCACCGTAGGTTTCCCTAGGAGGCTTGATACCACGCTGTACCTTCACATACTCAGGCATGGTAATCATGTAGTTTTTGCACGGTTCAGCAATAGGAACCTTCTGGTCGATTTGCAGGACACCATAGGTAATTTTGCCTTCGGCGACGCGTCCCCCACCATTACCATCCTCATCTTGATTGACATCTGTATTACCAATCAGCAAAAACTGAGAGAGATATGGACCGACTTCAACACCGGGAGAAGAACCACGAAAGACTGTTTGAGGGTCGAATTCTTGATCACTATTGACCTTACGAGGGCGACCGGTTTGATTACTTACGTAGCTTAGAGTGTTGAGACGCGAGATCGCACTATCAATCTCTCCTGTGGATTTGCCATTTTCAAAGGCATTAAATGGCTGATCACGGAGAATAGCTAGCTCATAAACTTCAGCCATTTCCAAGGCAAGCTCTAGATTAACATTGCCATGCTCATCCAACAGTGGTGGTGCAGGCGGCATGGTGACTGCCTGGGCATCAGGACCTTGTAGCCCATAAACGACACCAGCGGTAGGTGCTTCCCACTGTCTTAACTTGCCAGTAATCTCTACATCTGTCTCAGGGACAACCTCACCTGCATAGTTCACTTGGAACTTGGCACCGTGACGGACGCGATCTGTAAAAGGATCAATAAAGCCATCGTCAATGGCCCGGCGAAACTCCACGAAATCTTGAGGATCTTGCAGTAAGCCTGTGTCAGGATTGTGGGGTAGTCCTTTGGTAAAGGACATAAAATACTGGGCTCCAGCGTAGCGCTGTTCATCCCCATTAGCTTTATGGGTGGGGTACTCGCGACTTCTAGCTAGTTCGGCTGCTTCCAGACGAACAGCATAGGACTCTTGGCGACGATCAGACATAAGAATCTTCCTACACGAAACGTTAGATCCTACGGATGCTCATGGCACCGAAAATCTAAAAACGATGTATCTGATTCAAATCTAAAAGCCGTGAAAGCAATCGCCAGTACCCTTAGGGGTAATTTCAAATACCCTTGAAATTTATTACTTTGTTCCGGAATTTGCTAAACAACCGATGCTAAGCAGATTGAAGGTTTAGGGCTTTCCAGCGTGCTTGGATTTCGCTGATTGTGAAAACTGCTTTAAAGTCAATATTTTCCTGAGCATAGTGCTCAGCTCCCCCTTGCTGTCGATCGACCAAGGAAATTACCTGTTTGACGGTGTAACCAGCTGCTCTCAGACGGACGATAGCCTTCATAGCGGACTGTCCGGTGGTAACAACATCTTCCAAAATGACAACATTGCTATTCTCAGGGAGGACGGGACCTTCAATGTAGGCTTGGGTGCCATGGCCTTTGGCTTCTTTGCGCACAATGAGAGGAGTTATAGAACGTCCTGTATAGGCTGCAACAACGCTGACTGCGGTAACAATTGGATCAGCACCCAAGGTAAGACCGCCAACACCAACAACGTTGTCATCTAAATAATCAAGCATGACTTGCCCCACCATCTGCACACCTTGAGGGTGCAAGGTAACCAATTTCCCATTGATGTAATAGGTACTCTGTTGCCCTGAGGACAGGATGAAATCGCCCTCTTTGTAAGCATCTGTGCAGATCAAATCAAGCAACTGCTGTTTAACGGTGGTGAGATCAGTGGAGACGGTGGACGAAGGAGCCATGGTGTTAGAGATCACTGGATGGGATGGGTACTTTTGAAAAAGCGTTGACTAATGTTGTGCATTATGTGTCTATGAAGCATTGCAAAAGTGATTAAAACGGATAAGATAGAGGCCAACTTTTGTTGATAACTCTGCTTTAGCTTTTGGTGGCTTCATTATTGACTGCTGAATAATGCTTAGCTAGTTTATCGATTTTTATGAACCGGGGTACTATATGCCCCAAATTGTGAGGTGGACCCATCATGAAACTTAAGGGATTAGTACTCAGTACTGCGGTTGCGATCGCAGCCTTGTCAGCCATGGCCAGCCGCGCCAACGCACAGAACGCAACGTTTACCGAGCCAACTGTGCTTGAAACAATGGATGACATTAACACTCGTCACAGCGGTAGCTATAGACGCGATCGCAGCATTGGTCGTCAGGCGGCTCATATTTTTGGCTTTGGGATTCCAGGACGGGCAGCTTTCCCTGAATTGGAGTTAGATCGCAACAGTGCTGGGCTTAATGAAGCCTATAACGAACTCATGTTTCTTCAAACCCGCAATACCCCAGCGATTCGAGTACCTGATCTGGCTAATCCTTACAACACCTCACTTCAGATGCTGCCTGGTTCCCAAGCAGGCAGCCGAGTAGTCGGCACTGAGCTAAACTTTGAGCCGTTGCCAAGACGTTAATAAAAAGCCCCGGTGTCTTTAAAGGCATCGGGGCTTTTACAATCCAGGGTGCAGGAATCGAACCTGCCTAAGGCGAATTATGAGTTCGCTGCCTAATCCGCTCGGCCAACCCTGGCTATAGAAAGTATATCTATTAGGCCTGTTATATCATAGTCAACTCCTGAAAATAGATGAGTAACAGTTTTTGATATATTTAAATTTAAGCGGCCCTTTCTAAGGGTACGCTAATCCATATTGCTATTTTGGCTAAGTTTTAATTTAACAGTGCCTGGCAGAATATCCCCTGACCTTATGAGAGTTAATCCAGCAATCGCGTTTACCTTGATATTGCTTGCCGCTATGTTTGGTTCAGGCATTGTTAGCGCATCTTGGGGATATTCCTTGGGGCGGCAAGCCCTGACCGGTATTCGCCAACCAGAAACTCGTCCTGCCAGCGCTTCAACGGGTAGCCGAGATACCACCCAAACGAGTGACTTTGTCTTGCTGAAGGAGGAGGATATCCTCAAAAACATCAAGGCTCGTATTGAAGGTGGCTTGGATACTGCTGAGTAGTCGAAAAATGGGACAAATAGATGAACCACCCCCCCCAAGGGGCTGTCAATGGTTGTGCAGGGTTTCATGATTGACGGCGGTGGGTTACCCATTGGCGCTACAGGTATCATGGCCCGTCTGCTGGCAATCGTGGCGCTGATTATTCTGAATGCTTTTTTCGTGGCAGCAGAATTTTCTATTGTTTCGGTGCGGCGCTCTCGGATTAATCAGCTGGCCTCAGTTGGTGATGTCCAGGCACAAACCGTTCAAAGTCTTCAGCAGAGCATTGACCGCCTGCTGCCTACGACCCAAATTGGTATTACCTTGGCTAGCCTAGCCCTAGGCTGGATTGGGGAAGACACCCTAGCGGTCTTGCTGCATCACTGGTTACGGCAGCTGCCTATTCCTGTCTCGTTTTTTTCCCATGGGCTAGCACTGATGTTAGCGTTTTGGAGTCTGGCCTATTTACAGATTGTTCTGGGGGAATTGATTCCCAAATCATTGGCCTTGAGCTATTCGGAACAAGCAGCGCGGCTGTTAGGGCCTGTCAGCCTTACCGTGGCTCGATTGTTTTCACCCGTTGTATGGCTTCTCAATTTTTCCACCCAAGGCTTACTTAAACTGGTGGGATTACAGGAGCGACGTCAGTCGGATACTCAGCTCACGTCAGATGAGCTGCAAATGATTATCAGGACGCCAACAGCGGTGCTTGACCTGGATCAAGAAGAACGGGATATTCTCAATAATGTCTTTGAGTCCAGGGATTTTACAGTGGAAGACATCATGGTGCCGCGAACCCAAGTTGTGGCCCTAGACGATACAGCGACCTGGCAGGATTTACTGAATATCGTGGTAGAGACAGGATATTCTCAGTTTCCTTTGGTCGGCGAGTCTTTGGATAGTATCAGCGGCATTCTTGATTTTAAGGCGATGGCTGAGCCTCTGGCGAAAGGGCAGCTGACCTATGCAACCGAGATCCGTCCGTGGATGAAAGCTGCACGGGTGGTGCCAACAGATTTACCACTGAGCGACTTACTCAGCCGGATGCAGCGATTAAATCATTCAATGATGATTGTGGTGGATAACTATGGTGGCACGGCTGGATTGGTGACTTGGGCAGATGTAACGGCTGAGCTGATTGGTGACGAAGAGGTGATGCTAGCGGGAGACATTACCTATGTAGATGACCACTCAGCTTTAGTGCCTGCTCAAATGGAAATTGATGCGGTCAATAAGCAGTTTACGTTGGCACTGCCCACCACCGATGATTATCAAACTCTGGCAGGGTTTGTCATCCATTCATTGCAGAAAATCCCTGAAGCAGGGGAGCAGTTGAACTATGGTGATGACCTTGTTTTCACGGTGAAAACGGTTAAAGGTCCGAAGTTAGAGCAGATTCAGATCACACGTCATAATGTGCCACTACGCCGTCGTATCCCTCGCAGACAGACAGGAAATTGACACAGCGGGATGGCAGATTGCTATTCCTATGGCCAAAATTCTGACAATAGAAGGACTGGTTTGACGTTATAAGTGGAGCATGCAACCAAAGAACTAAGGATTGCTGTGGTAATATCTGGTTGACTTTGAGGAAAGTAAAGTCATTCTGGGAGCAAATTGCTCTCTGGTGTGAGGGACCCTGGCGTGCAACAACGAGATTCTCAAATTGCAAGTGATAGTCACGAGGACTTGCTCCGCATTGGCGTAATTGGTGTTGGCAACATGGGTCAACACCATGCTCGTGTACTGAGTCGCATTAAAGATGTGCAGTTGGTTGGCATTGCGGATACAAATGTTGAACGTGGTTTGTCGACCGCTGGCAAGTATGGTGTGCGTTTCTTTGAAGACTATGATGAGCTGCTGAAGCATGTGGATGCCGTTTGCATTGCTGTACCCACCCGGTTTCACCATCAAGTGGGAATGGCCTGTTTGCAGGCTGGCGTGCATATGTTAATTGAAAAGCCGATTGCCGCTAATATCAGTGAAGCCGAGTCTTTAGTAAATGCTGCTGCCGAGGCAAACTGCATTTTACAAGTCGGCCATATTGAGCGTTTTAATCCGGCTTTTCAGGAATTACATAATGTCCTCAAGACCGAAAAACTACTAGCCCTTGAGGCCCGGCGCATGAGCCCTTACTCTCAACGGGCGAATGATGTCTCGGTGGTGCTCGACCTGATGATCCATGACATCGACCTGTTGCTAGAGCTGGCGGAGGCTCCGGTGGTCAAGTTGACTGCCAGCGGTAGTCGAGCTGGGGATTCGCCGTATTTAGACTATGTGACAGCCACCCTAGGGTTTGCCAATGGCATTGTCGCTACTTTGACGGCCAGTAAGGTCACTCATCGCAAGATTCGTAGCATTGCGGCCCACTGCCGTAATTCCCTAACTGAGGCTGACTTTCTCAACAATGAGATTTTGATTCACCGTCAGACAACGGCGAATACGATGACAGACTATGGCCAGGTGCTCTATCGTCAGGATGGCCTGATTGAAAAGGTCTACACCAGTAATATTGAGCCCCTCCATGCAGAACTTGAGCACTTTGTGAACTGTGCCCGAGGGGGAGGGAAGCCTTCTGTAGGGGGTGAGCAAGCACTGAAAGCGTTGCGATTGGCAAGTCTGATTGAGCAGATGGCCCTAGATGGTCAGGCTTGGAAGACGGATGATGAAATGGCAGGGGTGTTGCAGGCCGTTACGGTATAGCGGTAATAACAGCAGGTTCGATTGCGATCGCAATCATGCCACTATCTTTAGCCGACACACCAAAAATCACTTCACCCTCATGGGCGGTAAAAAAGCAGTGCAGGATGCCATCAACCACCCGACATAGAGCAACGGTGCCTGAACGGATCTGCCAAGCTTGCTCAGGGACGTTTAGTTCCAGGATTTCATCTTGTTGAATATGGCACGCCTTTTGAAGTGTGTCTCGGGGCTGTGCGCTCAAGGTAGACATAAGGGATATGCAAATAGACCGAAGCTAGTCTTCTAGGATAGTCAAGCAGGGGAGCAGAATAGCGCGTTTTCTTATTTATCTTAGGAATGTTGAAATAAACTTCATGGAAAACTAATGGATCAGGCCGTATGCAAGGGTAAGGGATTATGCATCATGGTCCTAACCAAGGTGGCCAACGCTATGTTTAGGATTTGGCCAATGCTGCGATGGCTGAAGCAGCGGCTGTAGATGAGGAATATGGGGGCTTAATGCCGAGATATCGATACCCGCTCGCTGGGTTGAGATCGCACCCACGGCTTCCAAGTAAGACCCCACATTGACCACATTTAGATTTAAAGCGGCAGCATCAACTGCAAGGGTAGTGGGATTGTCTTTAACCGCAATAATTTGGGTAGCCGTGCCACTGAGGCTCAGAGTAGCACTGCCCCCTAATGTACTGGCTGGAACAATCAGGACATCAACGTCGGGGGCGCTAATGCTGCGGGCGGTGGCCATGGTGCTGAACTGAGGCGCTTTGCTCAGTCCTGCCAGCACACAGGGTAAAAAAGTATAGCCAATTTCTTCAGCGGCAGACCGTGGAGAAATGCTCGGGTCAAGCGGCAGCGGCTGAAGGGCTGGGGCATGGGCACAGGGCACTTGAAACTCGCGTACCACCAGATGACTAATGACGGCTTCAGCGCCAGCGAGAGGATCGACACCCTGGCCCTGGCGATAGTCGGTGAGGGCATCGCTATCCATATCATCTGGAAAACGGGCAATGACAGCAATGGCGGTACAGCCCGATTGCAGCAAATGCTCGACCGCACGCAGCAGGCTATCAGGGCGTTCTAATGTGCCCCAAGTAGCTGCTGCTGCCTGTTTTAGCTGTACCCCCAAGGAAGCATCTGTAGTGACATATCCACGGATCTTGAGACCAAGGGTGGCACGAGCGGCATCGGCTGCTTGCAAATGTCGCCAACGCAGATCGTCTTCAATCTCCTGGTCTAGCACCAAGCCAATGGTATTTTGATGCACTGGCTGTAGGTGCCAGCGTCCAGCAGCAAACTGGTCGAGGCCATAGCCTTCAACATAGTAGGCATTGGGTAGGGGCCAGTAGAGCTGGGCCCCATTGAGCACATTGGGATGGGTAATCAGACGATCAGTGACGGTTGCGATCGCACGAGCAACGGGCAAGGCATCCCCTGCATAGCCACCAATCGCTGCCCCTACCCCCGTAGGAACAATCATCATAGTGGTATGGGGGCGGCCATTGTGAACAATGCTCATGCTTGATCCTTGGGCACCACTGTAACCACCGCTTCTATCTGGGCGGTTGTCTTTTCTACCGATGTGATTGCCCACCGCAGGGGTTCACCATAGGTGCGCAGTTGGCTTTCAATATGGTTACGAAGCGCGATACCCGTAGTCTGAAGCTCGACCGTCATCAAAACAAACTCTGTGGTCAGGAATGTGCTGCAATCTGATGAGTTATTGTCCAAATCCGTCATGCCCGTGTGTGGTGGACAGCACCGACTTTTATGTCCGACTTTTATATCCGATGTTGACCTGCTTTAGCGCTATAGGGTTAATTTTGAAATTGGCCAAATTGGGATTGGTAAACTGCGTCTTCCTTTTCTGTTTCTAGCTTGATATTGGACGTGGGATACGCCACACATAATAAGGCATAGCCCTTATCTTGAAGTTCTTGGCTGACCCCCATACCATCTTCTTGAGATACGCTCCCCTCAGTGATCAACGCAGCGCATGTGGTGCAGACCCCTGCACCACAGGAAGTGGGAAGATCTAGGCCAGCCGCTTGGGCCGCAGCTAAAATCGTTTCCTGTTCATCGACAGTGATGGTTTGAACAGTCCCTTGATGTTTGATTTCAACAGAATAGGTTGCCATGTGACCAGTGGATTAAATAAAAAAATTAAAAAGCGTATTGAATGATTAGCTTAAGGCAGAGGCTGCCATCAGATAAGTATGACAGCCTAACCTTGAGATTTTTCTTTGAAAACACGCTCAAATTCTTCTAGCAAATCATCCATTTCTTCTAAAGCCTGATTGACGTCGATCCGTAGTGTGCCTAGGTTAGGCTGCTCTAGTAGCTGCACCAAGGAATTTCGTTTAGCCCTGATTTGTTCAATCTGAGTTTTAAGCGTTTCTAGAGGCATAGTTATGTCTGATATCACCGTCTACCAACTCCAGAATAAGCAACTTTGGGTGCTTAATGCTATCAGGAGCTGGACCAGTCGTAGATGATGAGTATACGGACAGACAGTCACTGGTATAGTCGTGAGTTCGTTTTGTATTTGCAGGAAATTTATCCTAGAACTTCCATGTTTACAAAGACCCTGAGTATTGATTCCGTGCAGGTCGGATCTAATTTTTGAGCAGGGTTTAAAGGCAAATCCCTTTACTATGGGATCAGACAAGTTTGGGATTAGGCAAGACTAGGTTTGCTATCACAAACCTGTGTCTAATTGCACGAAGCAAACATCATCATTCACCACTGACGTTCATTTTTGAATTTAAATCCTACATATGCTACGCAAAGTTCCCCTCGGTGGTGTTCTACTATCAATTGGCTCTATCCTGACCCTGGTGGGCTTTGTAGCCTACTTCAAAGATATGGCCACCTTAAATTTGGCGGGATTTTTCTATGGAATTCCACTGCTCTTGGGGGGAGCAGCGTTGCGGGCTGCTGAGTTAGAGCCGGTACCTTATACTCAACCAGCTAGCGATACCGTTGTTACACTGCGGGATAAAACGGCAACCCAAACGCAAAATCAGGTTCGTAAGGATGTCACTCGCTATCGTTACGGACAGGAAGCTCACCTAGATATTGCTTTAGAGCGATTAGGATTGAGCCCTAACGATAAGCAACGCCCTATTCTTAGTGGTTTGCGTGAAGAGCTGCGGGATGGTGCATATGCCCTAGTGCTGGAGTTTGATTCACCCTACATGGCCTTAGAAACTTGGCAGGAAAAGCATGAAAAAATCGAGAGATTCTTCGGGCCTAATATTCGGGCTGAAATTGAATCACTGCCTGAGGATCAGGTGGAGTTAGCGCTGGTTACGACAGCGGCGGCAGCCTAAGGCTCTTCCAGTGAATATTTCATGCACGTTAATGCATAGCTCGCGTCAGAGACTTAGGTGAATTAGCCGAGCGGCCAGAAGACTGTCTTAAAATTTAACCCCTAGCACCTAATACCTTTGATTATGTCACTAACCTGGAGACTGCCTATCAGGCAGAACTAGCCATTACCACAGTGCTTACTACACACTGATAATGCCTGACCACTGTACTTGCTTAAGCTTAGTACGACGGTAGGAGAAAAAACGCTCGGGTTCTTGAAACGTGCAGTGGGGTGCAGTGGCTACCTGGTCCGATGCGAGGCCCATCTGTTCTAGCTGCATTTCGTTGATACGACGAACATCTAGACGCACATGACCGGGCTTGTTATCGGGTAATAGGGGTGGACTATCTACCGTTAATAGATGGGCAACGATGTCTGCTGGATTGGCAAATTGTTCCCCATCGACGACGCTGAGGCCCATTTGGGTGGCAACATCTTCTCCCACCTGGTAGACTTCACCTGCGATCGCAGGTCCCAGCAAAACACGCAAATCCTGGAGTTGCGAGCCTTGAGCCTGCAGCTTCGCAATGGCGGTGGGGACAATTTTCTGCGCAGTACCACGCCAGCCCGCATGGGCAGCGGCCACTTGCCCAGTACGTTCGTCCGCAATCAGTGCAGGCGTACAGTCTGCCGTGCAAACCCACGTGGCTTGACCCGCTTTACTACTAAAGCAACCATCTGCATGGGGACGCTCAATGTCCTCATCTGAGACCTGACTGCTACCACTGGCTACGAGGGTCTTAGTCCCGGTTCTGACGGCCTCTGGAGCAAGGACGACATTGCCATGGACTTGTTTTGTTCTGAGTACCTCGGCATTCTTGCTCAACGCTGACGTGAGAACTTCAGGGAGTTGGGGCGCAAATGCCGAAGTGAAGAAGCCATGGGGTTGGGCAATCAGATCGCAGGTTAAATAGGGCTGACCTTGCCAGGTCTGCCAGGTCCAATTGTGCATGGGAGAGAACGGGGTAAAAGGTGAGTAGGGTCAAGATTGACACGCTACCAGCTTAGCCTTTACTTCCGATCTCAACTTGAGCAAGCCATATTCCAAACCTTCAACGACCGCCTTATAGGACGCCTCCAAAATGTTGGGAGAAAGTCCTACGGTGGTCCAACGATGTTCGCCATCCCCAAATTCCACCAGCACGCGGGTCTTCGCAGCAGTACCTGAAGCACTGTCTAGAATGCGCACCTTGTAGTCGGTCAAGTAAAATCTCTCTAACTCTGGATAAAAGCGTTCTAATGCCTTGCGGAGAGCATGGTCTAGAGCCTCTACAGGGCCATTTCCTTCAGCTGCGTGGAGTAAGATTTTGCCATCCACAGACACCTTGACGGTGGCCAAAGAAGAGCTGCCCGCTGGGTCCTCAGGGGAACAATTCACGCCGCTGCCAGCGTAGGGCATCCGCTCGCAATGCACCTGAAATCCATACACATCAAACATTTTGGGCCGTTGCCCCAAGGCCTCTCGCATCAATAATTCAAAACTAGCCTCCGCAGCTTCAAACTGATAGCCCTCGTCTTCTAAGGACTTTAGCCGATGCAGTAGCTGCCGCGAGGTGGGACTGGTGCGATCTAGTTTGAGACCAAAGCTGCGGGCTTTAGCCATGACATTGCTTAACCCTGCCTGATCAGAAATTACAATGCGGCGCAGATTACCCACAGCAGTCGGTTCAATATGCTCGTAGGTTTTGGGATTTCGTTCTACAGCGCTGACATGAATACCGCCTTTGTGAGCAAAAGCTGACAGCCCCACATAAGGAGCATGCTCATTTGGCGCTAAATTGACTATTTCACTCACATATCGGCTGGTTTCCGCCAGAGTCGCCAACTTTTCTGCCGGTAGACAGTTGTAGCCAAGCTTCAGCTGAAGATTGGGAATTAATGAACATAGATTGGCATTACCGCATCGTTCGCCATAGCCGTTGATGGTGCCTTGAACCATGGTGACCCCTTCTAGGGCAGCTGTCAGAGAGTTAGCAACGGCCAGATCGCCATCGTTATGGGTATGGATACCTAACTGAGGAGGATTTTTCAAATTCAACGTGGCCAACCACTGACCAACTGTGCGTACAATCTCCGTGATCTGATGGGGTAACATGCCGCCGTTGGTGTCGCATAGCACCAACCACTCCGCACCAGCCCGAAGCGCAGCTTCCAAGGTTTGGACTGCATATGTAGGATTGCTTACATAACCATCAAACCAGTGCTCAGCATCGTAGATGACCCGTCGTCCTTGCCGTCTTAAATAGGCAATGGAGTCGTAGATCATGGATAGATTTTCATTCAACTCCGTCTTTAACCCCTCGGTAACGTGGAGATCCCAAGACTTACCAAACAGGGTTAACCAGTTAGTTCTTGCTGCTAAAGCTGCTGCTAAGGTGACATCCTCTGTCACTGGCATATGGGGGCGGCGAGTCGAGCAAAAAGCAACGACTTCAGCCTGACGCAATGGGTGCTGCTGGAGCTGAGAAAAAAACTGCCCATCTTTCGGATTCGCTCCTGGCCATCCCCCCTCGATAAAGGGAATCCCCAGATCGTCTAAGCGGCGAGCAATATTCAATTTATCTTCAACCGAAAGGGACAACCCCTCGCGCTGCGCACCATCCCGCAGAGTAGTGTCGTAAATCCAAAGCTGAGTGTTTTGAGACATAGCAACAGAGAACACAATGTAGTGAATGAAGCCTAGAAATAGTAGATGTAGAGGATGCTTCCTGTGATATTTGCTGAGTGTCGAATTCTGAACTTTATTTGATTTTTATTTTTTAGATACGTGGCAATTTAAAGACCCTGTGTACCGAGTTTAGACCTTTGATGAAGATATTCACAACCCAAAATGGGAAATGAACGGATGAGGATCAATCCTCTTAACCACAAGTGTTTGGCAGCATTTTATACTCTTTGTGACAGGCTATTTTTTGAGTCGTTTAAGTCATATCATCTCACTACTTTTATGAAGGCCATGGAAAAGCTGCGAAAACTTCAGGTTATGGCTTAATTCACTGATAAATATTTAGTGATATTTGCAATGTTTCTAAATCAAAACGCCTAAGTGTTTTACACATCTAAACTGTTATTTATCAAACTATCTACACAGACTTGAATTTGCCACATAAGAAACTGGAATGTAGTTTGAAATGCTTAACACAATGATTCCCATGCCAAACGTGACTGCTCAAGGACAAACCTTTGAATGTGAAACGGGTGCCAATCTCAGACGTGTGCTTTTAGATAACGACATTGCTCTATACAATGGCAGCGCTAATTTGATTAACTGCCGTGGTATCGGTAGCTGTGGAACCTGTGCTGTGATGATCGAGGGTGAGGTATCAGCGGCAAATTGGAAGGATCGGGGTCGACGGTCACTACCGCCCCATACCCCTGAGCGTCCCCTGCGCTTAGCCTGCCAAACCACTGTACTGGGGGATATTACAGTGACTAAATACGATCAGTTTTGGGGACAGGGACAAACGTTAGTGTGGTGAGGCGTTAAAGTTTAGACCCAAAGTTGTTAGAGTTAATGTCTGAATTCCTGCAAATAGTGGCTCCATTTTTCAAGAACTGGGTAATGATAAAAGGCGGTGGTAGTAAGGAGGGGATAGGCGTATGAATAAGTTTATCTTGGGTGGTATTCTGGCGGCGATTTCACTGATGGCCATCTATGGCACCAGTGCGTCTAACCAAGTAGCATCTTGGGTGGACCAAACCGATGATGACCCGTCTTCCCAAACTAATTTTGAGGCGGCTGACGATGCCACCAGTGGCACCGTAGTAGCACTGAATGGAGATGATGCGAATGGTAATTCCATTGGAATTATTAGTAGTCGAACACCGTTAGAAAAGGCAGGGGAGATTCCTCAACGTCAAGTTGTCGATGTGCAAAGTGCTCCGGCCTTTGGTATCAATGCTCAAACCAACAATGCTGGGGATGATACCGATGGCGTTGTTGTTGAGCCCAACCCCACGGCTGGAGAGACGGCTCAAACTACACCGCAAACGCCCCCTGCAAATCAGGGACAAGCGCAGCCGCAACCCACCAATCAGAACCAAAATCAGCCGCCTGTTAGGGCGCTTTGGTAGGGTAAACTGATGCACTTGTTGTGTTTCAGGATGTAACTCATCTTCGAGACAGGACAATCTGTTAAGGTCTGTTCTGCGCCTAGATATTACAGACAATGTCTTCCTAAAATTGGCACCGTCGTTAAGACTTGCTGGGCGGCTATTGCTTGCAAGCATTGTTTATTCTTGCAAACATTGTTTATTGAAGAGGTGGTTGATAAAAACCTATGGGTCAGGCAGATGTGCTGGTGATTGGTGGCGGGATTGTTGGGCTTGCGATCGCAACCGAACTTCGCCAGCAAGGGGCTACCGTTACCGTACTCAGTCGTGATTTTAATGCGGCTGCGGGACACGCGGCTGCAGGCATGTTAGCTCCGAGTGCTGAAGGCTTAACAGGGGCTCTGTTGGATCTGAGCCAGCGAAGTCTTGCCCTCTATGCCAGCTGGAGTCGTAAGTTAGAGGAACTGACGGGTCAAGATACCGGCTTTTGGCCCTGTGGGATTCTCACCCCTGTGTTCTCTTTAGAGCATGCTTCACCAGGTTTACTCAGCCAGACCGCTATTCATAGCTATCAGCCCCACCTTAACCCCAATGTTCAGGGGGGTTACTGGTACCCCGAAGAGGGGCAGGTCGATACTCGCGCCCTGCTTCAGGCCCTGCGCATTGGAGCCCAAGAACTGGGAGTGGACATCCAAGAAGGGGTGAGTGCTGAGGCGTTTTTGCAACATAATCAGCAGGTCACTGAGGTACTGACATCCAATGGTCAGCAGCAGGCGGGGCATTACGTTTTGGCGGCTGGTGCTTGGTCCAGTGAGCTATTGCCCATTCCCATAATCCCCCGTAAGGGACAAATGGCCGCTCTAGGCACACCGCCCAATTTTCCCCATCGCCTCAATCGGGTTTTGTATGGGGAGCATATCTACATAGTGCCGCGCAAAGATGGACGGATTGTGCTGGGGGCAACCAATGAGGATGTTGGATTTACCCCCCATAATACGCCTGCTGGTGTGGCACAGTTGCTCAACGAGGCGGTACGGTTATATCCGTCATTGGCTGATTGTCCCTTACAAGACTGTTGGTGGGGATATCGCCCTACAACACCTGACGAAGCACCTATTTTGGGACCTAGTCAATGCCATAATCTGACCTTGGCAACGGGGCATCACCGGAATGGTGTGCTGCTGACGCCAATTACTGCCAAGCTGATTGTTGAATCGATTCAAGGTCAGCCTGATCCGCTGTTGGCAACGTTCCATTGGGAACGGTTTATGGGGGCAGCGAAGCAGGGTGTTGCCGATGCTGCGGGGATGGTGGGCGGCGGCCATCCTACCGATTCACAAAATTCTACTGCCGCCCCTGATTCCGAGTCGTTGGGTTGCACCCGTTCAACCCAACCTACGTTTTTTTCGATTCCTACAAAAATGCAAACTCTTTCTGCTCCTCCGATTACGACTGATGATGATGCTCTTGTTATTGCCGGACGGTCTTTCTCGTCACGGTTGATGACGGGTACGGGTAAATTTGACAATTTTGATACGATGCGGGCTAGTCTGGCCGCTAGCGGTAGCCAAATTGTGACGGTGGCTGTACGTCGGGTGCAGACCAATGCTCCTGGCCATGAAGGTCTGGCTCAAGCAATTGACTGGCAGAAGGTTTGGATGTTGCCCAATACGGCTGGATGTACCAGTGCCGATGAGGCGATTCGGGTGGCTCGTTTAGGCAGAGAGATGGCAAAGCTGTTGGGGCAGGAAGACAACAACTTTGTGAAATTAGAGGTGATTCCAGATTCAAAATATTTGTTGCCTGATCCCATTGGCACACTACAGGCGGCGGAACAACTTGTAAAAGAAGGGTTTGCTGTACTGCCCTATATCAATGCCGATCCGATTTTGGCCAAGCATCTTGAGGAAGCTGGGTGTGCAACAGTGATGCCGCTGGGCTCTCCCATTGGGTCAGGTCAGGGGGTGCGCAACGCGGCTAACATTGGCATTATTGTTGAGCAAGCTACCATACCGGTGGTGGTAGACGCAGGAATTGGTAGCCCCAGTGAAGCTGCCGAATCCATGGAGATGGGGGCGGATGCGTTGTTGATTAATACTGCGATCGCAAAAGCTCAAGACCCTGTGAAGATGGGTCGAGCCATGGGATTGGCGACTGAGGCAGGACGCTTCGCCTATTTAGCCGGTCGTATTCCAGTGAAAGCCTATGCCAGTGCTAGTTCTCCTCTCACAGGGACAATCACGGGCTAATTAATCTGGCTAATTAATCTATATTCATAGAAATTGGCATTCAATCGGTAGTATCAACTATATTCGATTATTCACCGAATATAGTTGAGGTATTTACCATGGGGCTTGTGCAGTTGATGCCACGCCTAGGGATTATTGTTCCTTTTGCTTTGCTTCTGGGTCTGAGTGCAACAAGTAGGGCACAGACCGAAGAACTCAGCTTAGACGAACTGTACAGGCTTTGCAGCAGTTTTCCTTTTAATTCCCGCTGTGAGGGGTTTGAAGCACCGATACCCCTGAATGATCGAGATGGCACCCAGGTGAACTGTGGTTTAGATTTATCTCAGGTTGATGCTTCTGGTGATTGTCGACTATTGATTGAAGACAATATCCTCGTCGTGTATGCAGAAGAGGGTGATCCCATTGAACCTCTGGATAACCAAAAAGGGAGTCGAGAGATTCGCATCCCCTTTGATCAGATTTTTTCCACAGCCTTACGTATTTGGGATAGAGAAATCGATGCCACTGCATTTTTCGTAGGTGGCCAACTCTATATTCAACGCAACGAGGCTGAATATGGTGGCTTTGAGCGCGACTATGTGCCAGGGGATAGCGATGAACGAGAAGGGCGTGGCAAAGAAGATTTTGCTGAAGTTGCCATTGGCTTTATTGAGTCTCCAGAGACCGATGGACACCGCAGCAATATTTTGCGTGTGACGTCGACCGAAGAGTTTGGTGCTTACTTGTTAGAGCAGCTAGGCCGTGGAGATATTGGCGCTATAACAACGACACTAACCACACCCAACATATCTGTTGAAGATGCACGGCAACAGCTAATGGAGACCAATGCCTGCATTCGTTGTGATCTTAGCGGGGTCGATTTGAGTGAATTAGATCTGGATAAGGCTAATTTGGAAGGGGCTGTGCTTGCTGGTGCGAATCTATCAGGCGCTGATTTTTCAGAAGCCTATCTGGTGGGTGCCGATTTGAGTGGAGCCAACCTGACGGAAACAGACTTTAGTCGGGCAAAGCTAGGCTTAGCAAATTTATCAGCCGCCACCATGGATGCTGTTGATTTACATGCCGCCAGTTTGCCCTTAGCGAATTTACAGGATGCCAAGATGCCGAATGCTGAGCTGGGTGGTGCCCATTTGGCAGGGGCTAACCTGATCAACGTGGACCTGAGTAACGCCGATCTAACAGAATTCACCTCCACAGGATTTATTCCCTTTTTAGGACTTCAGCGATTTCGCCTCTATGCCAATTTACGAGGTGCTGATCTCACTAACAGTACCCTTTCCATGGCTGACTTTGATGATGCCGTTTTAGCTGATGCCCAACTAGTGGGTGCAAACTTAACTGACGCAAATCTCAATGATGTTGCTCTGCGAGGTGCTGATCTGACGGGGGCTACTGTTGCTGAAGATATTCTCGCTGAGGCAAGACTGTGTGGTGCAACAATGCCCAGTGGAGACGTGTTTACTGAAGGATGTGAAGATGAGTAATGTCAGTTTTAAGTGCTTGATTGTGCATTTTGCATTACGGCGATCTTTTGTAAATGAAGACGATTACATGAGCGGTCACCCCTGAATTTGAAGTATACAATCTGCTGAAAGCAGCGTTTTACCTTGATCACTGACTACGGTACAGGCAGGTGTGAGTTGCTGTAAGGCAGAGGGTTGTTGCTGTAGCTGTTCTATGGCTGATGATAGCTCTGCGTCAAACTGTCGTAGCCACTGGCGTGGCATATTATCGGCATTAAACGAGTTCTCATCGATCAGCCAAAAATCAATACCGTAGTCAGTAATAACTGAGTGGAGTTTGGATAGGTCTGGGCTATATTGGGCAGCCATCAAGTCTAAAATACGAGATCGAATTTGGCTGTAATAGCCTTGGTGGTAGGCCAAACTATGCCCTGGACTGACAAGCACTGAACGACCTGTAAAGGCTGGAATATTCTCAGCTTCCTTCGCTAAAGAAGCGATCCGAATATCGCGGGGCTGTTGTTGTAAATACCCATAGAGTGCGGTGCGATTCGAGTTCACATACACCACATTGAGAAAACTGTTGAGTAAACCCGGATAACCTACGGTAATTACAGTAAAGCCAATTACCAAGCTGAGAGCGACTCCCTGCCGCCATAAATGAGACTGATGCAAACGTCGGAGAGCTGCGTCTAATAGCGTCACTAATACTATGGCGGCGGCTAGAGAGAAAATGATTTTAATGCTGTGGCGGCTGTAGCGGCTAGGTAAGTGCAGACGAAATAAGAGGGCGTGGGAGGCGAAAAACATGATGACTGAGGCAAGCCATAGCTGATGAAGGATGGCACCGTTGCGGGTGATTGTTTTTAGCAGGGGCAGCCGCAGTCGATAGAACAGGGGCAACAATAATGCAGCGCAAATGGTGACAGGAACAACGGGCGGTAGCAGACCGCTGCGGGCGGCAAATAACCAGTATCTCAGCGGGTTGTTATAGAAAAAGGCGTTACGACTACCGGGTTGAAACTCCGCCATGCCCCTGGCTTGTTCTAGGGTGACCACAGGGCCATAGGGTGAGGTGCCCATGGCGTAGGGTAACAATACAAGACTAGCCACTGCCAGACCTACAGCCAAAAACTTCCAAGCATCTGGTTTTCGTGGCGGCCAGATCACCTGTAGCCCTAACAGCGTCAATGAGACAAACACAGTCTGGGGGTAAAACAATCCCTGGAGACCGAGCACTATGGCACAGGGGATAAGTTGTCGCCGCACTACATACAGTAAAAAGGCCAAAATCAACAAAATGTTGAAGGCTTTAGGGGTGGCGGAGGCTAGTTCATCCCACATCCACAGGGATTGATTGAGAATAATCGTGCTGGTAAACGCGACTAGCGGCACAGGGATAATGGCCATGGCCAGGTAAAAGGCATAGGCTGTGCCGATGACACCCAAAACGGGAGGCAGTAGTTTACTCAATAAAAATGGATGCAGTCCTACTTTGGCACCCAGCCAATAGAGGGCCTTGTAACCACCGGGAGCGACTGATTGAAAATAGTCGGCGATAATATCGTCTGGGAATAGGCCAGGATCAACATAACGTAGCATCCAAAATAGGTGCTGCCGACCGTCGTCTGGAATGGTGTACGGCCCCGCAAACGCAACTCGCCAGAACAAAATGCCATAAATCGTGGCAATAATCAGGCTCGCTGCTAACCAGATACGCTGATTTTTGGGGGTGGAACGGAGGCCGTGTTGATTGATCCAGGCCGCAATAGTCTTCAAGGCATCACCAGAAAATCGATCAGGCCTATCTTACTAGTGTTGCGCCAAGCTTAGGTGGCTTTCACCAGGACCAAATCACCATCGATAATCGCCTCATAGGAGGCTAAGGGGTCGGTGGCAGGACCGGTGGCCACGCTGCCGTCAGTGTTGAACTTTGAGCCATGGCAGGGGCAGGCAAAAGCGTCATCTTTCCACTCGACGCTACAGCCCTGGTGAGTGCACATGGAGTTAAGGGCGATCAGACTATCGGCATTCGCTGGGTCACGAATAACAATTACGGGACCAGCAATAAAGCTTTTCTTGCCTAAATAGCCATTGGCATCTAAATCGGCCACTTTACCGAGGGCGGCAAACCCATCTTCTCTAGGCGTTTCATCAATGGCTGCCGGTGCCTTTGTGGTGGCATCAGGTGCATCGGCGGTTTCTGTAGAGGTAGTTTCTGTGGGATTGCAGGCTGCGATCGCAATCGGCAAAGATGTAGCCAACAGCCCCAACCCAAACAGGTTGCCAAACTCACGACGTTTCATATAAAGTCCTCTCTCTTTTGGTTTTTAAAGCCTGACCCTGCACCTATGGATACCTTTGCAATACCGTTGGTTAGGTACGGGTCTCGGCTGTCTGCATGCCACTCAGCCAACCTTGATGACGAATGGCAGTAATTAGCACAAACAGTAAATCTAAACCGACGACTCCAGCAATCATCAGCTCGGAACCGCCGGTACCAAAACCATAGCTGTGTAGCCCAGTCCCCAAAACAAAGTTGACGCCATACCAAGCCATCAGCACGGCATTAAAGGCCACCACGCTGGCCACGCTAATGCCAAAATTGCCAATCCAACCGACTAAACGACCGTGAAGGGGTATCAGGTAGCAAAGCAATGCAATCAGCGCCCAGGTTTCCTTAGGGTCCCAGCCCCAGAAACGCCCCCAGGAGAAGTGGGCCCAAATGCCGCCAAGGATAATGCCAGCGGTCAGCAGTAGCACCCCCACTTGCAACACCCGATAGTTGAGCTGAGACAACAATTTAATGCGTGACTTGGCATTGGGGGTAAACAGATAGCTGCCCAGGGCTACGTGCCCTAACCCTAAGGCCAGGGCAAAGCTGGCATAGCTGAGGGCGATAGTGGGCACATGAATACTCAGCCAGAAGTTATCCCGCAGTACCGGTACCAATGGTGAAATGCTGGGGTCCAGCACAGCGGGTAGGCTATCGGCCAAAATTAAACACACCACAGACAGGGGAGCGGCAGCCAGCAAATAGTATTTAGAGCGATGCAAAAGCTCGAACATGAGAGCGATGGCTGCAATCCCAAAGCCCACCCATACCACTGATTCATACATATTGGTCACAGGAGGACGACCAGCAATTTGCATCCGAAGCCAAAAGCCGAAGTTTTGCACAGCGACACCGGCCACAAAGGTACCAATGGCCGTCCAGTACAGATTAAAAGGCTGTACCCACAGAGCCACAAGCATTAAGACAAAAGCGATGCCGTAGAGCTGCCAGGCCTTGGCAAAGGGATGGAAGTGGTTGAAAAATACCTCCCGTCGCATCACACCATCTGGGGGATAAACGTCAGGGCTAAGGGCGGCCAGTCCAGCTTTGAGAGACTGGGCCATGGGAGCAAGCATGGGCAGATGATCGGTGCCCGACAAAATTGTCTGCTTGATAATGGCGAAGTTGGCTAGCAGCGGAGCCACAGATTCTGCATCGTAAAGAGTTTGAGCCTCGTTGATGCCCACCCATTTGCCTTTGATATCATTAGGGTGAGGGACGATTGCGATCGCATCATCGTTCACCATGCTCAGCATTAGTTGCAACCGGTCCTCGATGGTCAGGGCTTCCCGTTCGTCGCGAGTCAAATCCTCTTCATCAATCTGCTTACGATGGGCCGCTCTAACCACATCTCCCAACGGTTGGTTGCGCATCAGCGTCTCAAAAGAGAAATGCTTCTGCTCCACATCCAGCCCCGCTAGCTCCTTTAAGGGACGATAGCTGACCAACACAAACGGCTCTTCGTTCCAGTTGCGATTGTTAAGCCAAAGAGACATAAAAGTTTCCATGGCACTTTCCTGAACGCCATCGTGTTTATAGGTCGTTGCCCCATGAATCTTAGCAACGGTCTCCTGCGCAACGGTATCCAGTGGCTTTTTGCGTCCACCCTGCTGCACAGTCATGGTTTGTAGGCTATCCAGGGCGGACGGCTGAAACTGACTAATGGGCAGAACAATCAGCAATAGCCCAAGGCATAAACCAATCGCAAATTTAAGAAGTTTCATGGGATGTGACTTATGAATGCGGATACTCGAATCACAGGGACTTAAGTCCCTATTTTGATACAGATAGGATGATGCAGATAACTATTTCCTCTATGTAGCGGTTTTGCCTGCACCATTAGAGAAAACGTTAAAAATGGGAATCTGTTTGGTACCAACATCTTGGTTATCTTCAGCAGCCCCTAAGATGTCACCCACAAATTTCAGCTTTTTAGCCACAGCTCGACCGTAGAACATGATGGCTACGCCCAGGGTCACCATGAGTGAACCCAGCCAAGTCAGGCCTGTCACCCACCAGGGTTCACGCTTAACCTGCAACGTAGACTGGGCTAAATCACCCGGATTCCACGATGCCTGAGCAACTTTCCACCCCTTAAACCACGTAGGATGATTCATCCACACTCGACGTTCTGTCAATTCACCGGTTTGTGGCTCCATCAGGGTAACCAGACTTGTCCACATGGCCACAGACTCGCTCCCCTCATTGCGCTCCACGATAAAGTCATTGAGTTTAAGGGCAAAGGGTAGCTGCATCAGCTTGGGGCTGAAGGCTACGTACAAGTCGCCTGCCTGGGTTGTAATCGTGGTTGGCTCACCCCATGGCACCCAAGCTGTCTGGCCATTTGCAGTTGCAACCTGCAAAGCGGGTTCCCCACCTTCGGAACCTTCTGGTAAAGGCACAATATCTCGCTCAATTCGTGCCTGTGGCACATAATCTTCAAGGGTGATTTCAAAATCTGCCCAGCCGGGTGTCACTGCTTCGCCTAAACCAAGAGGACCAGATTTAAAGCCTTTAGATGACTTGGCCGCATAATGCAGTTCACCTTTTTTATCTACAACGACTTTAAAGAAGGCATCCGGTTGCGCATTAGCTGAAATTTCGTAGTTGATATCCACAGCCAAAGGGGTGTCTCCGGACAACTGTGCACGAATGGGTTCGAACGCTGGGTTGCCAAAGATAAACCAACGCTCAGTTGCATCACCCATCGATAGCTCCAATTGCACAGCTGGATTTCGCAGCTGCTGCGTTACAGTTTCTGGCTTGCCATCACCATCAAGGCGAAAATCAGGCCAAAAATCTTTGATGGCGAGTTCAACATCCCTCAGCATGATGGTTTGATTCACACTAGATTTCACATCTACTGTTTGAGTCATGTCTGGGAGATTAAGAGTCAATGTGCCCCAGACAGCATTACTGCCTGGAGAAGGCATGGTTAACGCTTGCTGCAGCTCCTGACCAGAGTGCACCTGGATGATTTGTAATTCAGCAGGCCCGATATCCATGCGATCATAGGACGCCGGAGCAACTGCTAGCCAACGCTCCAGGGTTTGACCCATGCGATCGCTACTGAGAGACAGTCTTACAGCTGGATTGTCAATGGTTGCGCCATCTGTAAAGTGAGCCGTCTTAATGGCGTGATTGGTATAGCCCAGTAGAGATAAATCTCCTAGGTGACTGGGAACAACACTGCCATTGTCCTTAATGAATAAGGATGCCTGCTGTGTCTCTTGACCAAGGGCGGCAACTTCCAACAGGTCACCCTCCACCCGCAAGGTACTAACAGGACCACCGTCTGTACGTGCCAACAGCATGCCTTCAACACTTAAATGAATAACCGCCGCTGACCCAGCGATAATCACCACCAAACCCCAGTGAGCAATGGCAAAGCCAACTTTACGAGCCCCCTTCCAGGGATAACGGAGTAATGTGGAAAGACTTAGATTCATGGCTAGGAGAAATATTAGACCCCCAAACCATGGACTCTTATAAATCTCTTGCTGAACAACAGCTGACCCTACCTCTGACTCATAAAATGTTGCACCGATAAGAACAGAGCCAATAATCACCAACAAGGGAACAGCTAGTCTAATCGAACCTATAAATTGAACCACGGCAGAGGTCATAAGCGAGGAATTACCAGATTACTCACATTGCTGGGTTGTCGATAAAACAACAACATTTGACAATCTTCACCGTGATTTGATGTCTTGTTTGTATACATAGGCACAGAAAATCTCTGTTTCTTATCATCGCGACCGATATTATTCAAAAAACGAATCGATCTATGTCGATAAACGCAAATGAACACTTATTTTCGTAATTATTTAGAACTCAAAAAACATATGTGAGTGGAGATGAATAGAAGTGTGAAAGCTTCTTAAATAAAGAGTTTTGGCAGTTTTAGTTTAAATGAAAAAATGTTGTCTTCCAAAATTATTTTCCAAAAGCAAGATGGATTCAATTTTTGCAAATATCAGATGCGTTAAAGGGATTTAGCTGTCATTTTGGTATCTGAAGCCACAAAAAAATAGTTGTGATCGCAATACGGTGATAGTCAAATACGCAGATACCGATCCATAGACATAAAGCTTTGTTACTGCCGAAGCTGGTCTCAGGCATTTGGTTTTATGACGCTGTATTTGTCTTTGATTGCCTTGGGTGCTCTGAAAAGGCATCTGTGGAATCGAGCCCCACAATCATCACTTAGCTTGTTTCAGTGCATTTAGTTGATTTGTTGGAATGCTTTGTGCTTTCCGAGCATCTGTGCATGGCATTTTTTGGTTCCTTGAAACAATGCTTGTGACGAAAACTTGTTGAAGTGAGACTAACAGGAATGTCCTTAAACGTTGAGTTGTTAGAGCAGAGTTTCGAACTTGTGAAGCCCAAAGCCGATGAGTTTGTAGGTAGCTTCTATAACAACCTTTTTACAGACTATCCAGCAGCTCAGCCATTGTTTGAGCATTCAGATATGGCTAAGCAGCAACAGATGCTTAAAGGTGCTCTGGTGATGGTTATTGAAAATCTCAGGAAGCCGGAGGTTCTGAGTAATGCGCTTAAGGGCTTGGGTGCTCGTCATGTCAAGTATGGTGCTTTGCCAGAGCACTATCCGCTGGTGGGCAACAGTTTGTTGAAAACCCTTGAACAATATGCCGGTGACGCGTGGACATCGGATCTCAAAGAAGCTTGGGCCGGTGCGTATGGAGCGATTACTGAGCTAATGCTTGAAGGAGCTGATTATACACAGGAAGAAGTGGCATTAGAAAGTGCGCCTGCCGAAGAGGGTGGTCTCAATGTAGAGCTGCTCGAACAAAGCTTTGCGTTGGTTGCTCCTAAGGCCGATGACTTAGTATCGACATTTTACGAGCATCTGTTTACCGATTATCCAGATGCTCGCCCCTTATTTGAGCACACGGATATGGCCAAGCAGAAGCAAATGCTTAAGGGTGGTCTGGTGATGGTGGTTGAAAACCTACGTAAGCCAGATGTTTTGAGCAAAGCCTTAAAGGGCTTAGGGGCACGTCATGTTAAGTATGGTGCTCTGCCTGCTCACTATCCTTTGGTGGGGAATAGTTTGCTGAAGACTCTGGAGCAATATGCAGGTGATGCCTGGACATCTGATGTCAAGGATGCTTGGGTTGGTGCATACGGTGCCATCACTGAGCTGATGCTTGAAGGAGCTGACTACGATCAGCAGGATATTCAGTTGGAATCTGTAGCAGCTGTGCCAACTGAGGTGCCAGAAGGTATTGGTGCGGGAACAACGGCGGGCATTATCGGCGGCGGTGCGGCGGCCCTCGTCATTCTACTGATGGTGTTGCTTTAATGGTGGTTGCTTAGGGATTTGATGGCACGCTCTTTTAAGCAAAGACTAGGTAACGTATTCTCCCTCAAGACAGGCATCATTCTGGCTTTGGTTATTTTGCTTGTGTGGGTTTCAGCAGCGTTTGCTCTAGATAAGAAAGAGGTTTTTCTACCTGGTGAAACCTCTGAAGGGCATCATGTCTTTGAGGCGTCCTGTGCTTCTTGTCATGAAGGGTTTAAACCCGTTAGTAATGAGACCTGCACCCGTTGTCATGGGGCCGAGCTAGCTGATGATTTGCATGGGGTGAAAAAATTTCGAGACCCCCGCTGGGCAGAGTATCGAGAGAGAGTTGACGTACTGACCTGTACGGCTTGCCACAATGAGCATGTGCACATGTTTGGTCGGGGAGTGAATCTGCAACCTGATTTGTGTATGGCTTGCCATGAGGAGCTGACCCTGACACAGCTCAAGAGCCATGAAGGATTTGCTCCGGACGGTTGCTGGACTGCAGGTTGTCACAACTATCATGATCACAGCACGGTATCAACGGGTTTTTTGCGACAGAACATGGGAGCGCCAGAGATGTTGCCTGTTCAGGAGGTCCCTGATCGGGTGGTGACTACATCCCTAGAAGCAGCCCCTGAGCCTAACCTCAGCAAAGAGTTTTTGGGAGGTGGCTCATGATGTGTCAGATATCTAGGCTGCTGCGTTCTCTCGTGCTTTTTGGATTGATACTGCTAGTGAGTTTTGCTCCTAGTCAGATAGCTGGAGCGACGACAGAGCAGGAGCTAAGTGATATTAATAGTCTGTGGCAAAGCAGCGCCCATGCTCTTAACGATGTGAATTGCGCCAGCTGTCATCAGCATAGTGAGACTAAAGAGTTTCTGGCAGCTCCTAATCACGAGACCTGTCAATCTTGCCACGAGCAAGCGGTGGATACATTCTTACTAAGTAAGCATGGTGTCCGTCTGCTAGAAGGTGATTCGCCTTTAACCCCGGCGATGGCCAGACTACCTATGAAGCATGATGCAATGGACAAGCAGATGACCTGTAATGCTTGTCATGATGTGCATTCTGCTAACACGGTGGAAGCGTCAGTTGATGCATGCTTAACCTGTCATAACGACAATCATTCCCTGAATTATCAAAATTCCAGGCATGCTGAGTTGTTTTCAGCGAGTCAGCAGCTTCCTCGCCCTGGACCGGGTGCTGTGAGTTGTTCTACTTGTCATTTACCCCGTGTGCCCCATGGCCAAGATGATAGTACTACTGTCAAGGTGAATCACAACAATACATACAACCTCAAACCACAGGATCGCATGGTGGGGGATGTGTGCATGAATTGTCACGGCCTTGAGTATAGCTATAACAGTATTTTCGACCCTGAACTGGTCGAAGCCAATTTTGACCGACCTCCAACCCTTGAAATGGAGACCTTTGACATGATGAAGGCTGCTGAGGCGAGGAGATCGGGCAATGCCTCTGAATAGCGCATGGTTGTTGTTCAGAATCCTCTGTCGTGAACAAGATTGAAATATCCGGATGTACCAGGAGATGACTAATATGTTGATAAATTGGTTTCAGAGCATTCGCGCTAGGACAATTGGGTTACTGGGCTTAGCCGCTGCAGTTTGCTTTACTGCTGTTGCTTGTAGTGGTGGTGCTTCTTCCACCGTAGCAACTGCGACAGGTCCTAGTATTGCCCCTGATCTTGTTGCTGATTACATTCACACTGTGCTAGCAGCGGATCGTACTGCTTACACCAAGCACGTAGTAAACCGTGTAAAAACCCTTGAGGGTAAGTCTAAGGACAAGGGTGTACTTGACGTTGAATCTACTGAAGGCTGGCAGCAAACTGATGGTATCCCTCTGCCTGCACAGATGTTCCGCCTGGGTTCTGAGATTGCCAATGAATCTGGTTACTTTACCTATAACTTGATTTCTACTTGGTATATCAACGACAACCATGGACCTAAGAGTGACTTTGAAAAAATTGCTCTAGAGGAAATGGAAGCCAGTGGTGAGGCCTATAAAGATTATCAAGAAGTGGGTGGTCAAGCATATTTCTCGGCAATGTACCCCGATAAAGCCGTTGCTGAAGCTTGTGTGACTTGCCACAACACCCACCCCATTCACCTTGAACGCTATCCCGACAAGCAGTTTGAGATGGGTGAAGTGATGGGTGGTGTTGTTATTAACATTCCTGTTGAAAGCATGCCTGCTTCTTAGTTTGCCCTTTGGCATAACGGTTGTTTGACACAGCTTTAGCGGGCGTCTTTAAGAGGCTCTTCTAACATTAGGGGTAGTTGTGTTGGTTGCACGAATAGTTCTATCCCTAATGTCGTTTATTTACTGTTGCTGTTTGTTGCCTTGGGGTAATGAAGCCTAAATTTTCCACGCTAATTTTATTGACACTGGCGAGTGCTTTGTTATTGTTGCCCTTTGCGATCAGTCCGATTTATTTGGATGCGCTACGGGATCGTTCGGTGGAGCTTCATCAGTTTATCCGTGGAGAAATCTACAAGCAGGTGACAGGCTATGTTGCTCTAGCATTTGTTGTCTTTGAAATGTTGCTATCGCTACGTAAGCGAGGTCGGAGCTGGCTCGGTAAGATTAAACTGCCTGGTTCTGTGATGTTGTGGCGGAGTGTGCACATTTTCCTGGGCGTGGGTCTATTAGCGATTGTAGTTGTCCATACCATCGGGGCTACTGGCCTTAATTTCAATTATTTATTTTTGTGGGTGTTTTTTGCAGTTACCCTCTCTGCTCTTGTAGGAGTAGTGGCAGAAACAGGAATACTTGAGTCACCACGTAAATTCTTTGGTGTACCAGGGAATAAAGATTTAGTGATGACGAAGGGGCCATTGATCCGCAATATGCGGGCTGTTTGGCTGCCTACCCATATTTTTCTAGTCAGTGTTTTTATATTGATGCTGGGGGTGCATGTGTTCCTGGCTTACTACTATCGCTAAGGGAACAGTGAGTTGATGGTTTTTACGACGAAGGACGGTGCAACTGGCTCGTCAATCAAATTAGTGGGTGCCATGATTGCGATTTTGGTAGCGATTTTGGTGACCCTATTGATTACGCGTCCGGCGGCAACGACGACCAGTTTCACGCCCCTTTCAGGATTGATGACCTTAAAAACGATGGCAGCTGAGGCGACGCCCTATGAAGTTGCGATCGCATCTCCAAACCCTACATTCATCGAGTTTTACGCTAACTGGTGCACGACCTGTCAGGGCATGTCCCCTGCGATTGCTGATCTACATCAGCAGTATGGCGATACCATTAGCTTTGTTATGCTAGACATTGATGATCCTCAATGGGCGAATCAAGTTTCAGACTATGGTGCATCTGGTGTCCCTCAGTTCACGCTGCTCAATGCCCAACATGATGAGGTCAAAACATGGGTTGGCAAAGTGCCAAAACCCATCCTCGCGAATGTTTTTGACCAGTTGCTTGGATAGGGAATGATATAGCTATGACATTATTAGATCGATTTCTCAAACTATTAGAATTTCTAGAAGCAGCCCAAGAGGTATTCGAGTTTTTGACTACCCCCACTGGCCTGTCGGGCGTTCTGGCCATTTGCCTTTACTTTCCAATGCAGGCGCTAGGGTGTGACGCATCGGCAGCAGCTACCCTCGCTTGTACAGCTGCTCTAACCTTTTTCTGCCTTATTGAAAAGCCCGATTTTTGAAGAGTTGGGCACTATGGCAACGCGCATCAGGTGGCCATTCTGTAGGAACTTTACTATGACTGGTAATTCCTATGGCATCGGTCTGTAGGATGTTGGTCAAGTTTGCACCCTTGAGATTGGCTCCAGTTAAATCAGCTCCTGATAAATTGGCGTTTGTTAAGTCAGCTCCCCGTAAATCAGCATGCTGTAGGTTGGCCCGTTGTAGACAGATTCCCTGGCAATTAGTAGCTGTTAAGTCAGCTTTTCTAAAGCATGCCCCTGTGAAATCTGCGTCACTTAAATCGCTACCTTCTAGGTTTGCAGATGTCAGATTGGCCTCTGTGGCCAAAACTTGTGAAAGATTGCTCCAGCTAAGGTTGGCTGTCACCAATTGGGTCCCCATCAGTCGAGCTGTTGCCCAATTGGTTTGATGTAAACAAGCGCCACTAAAATCAGCTTTTGTGGCCAAAGTTCCCCAGAGCTGAGCGTTTGAAAAGTTAGAATCTTGAGCAGATACCTCACACAAGGTTGCACCAGTCAGCTTAGCTAGGACAAAATCCGCCCGGTCTAGCTTTGCTGCCGTTAGGTTGGCACAGCTCCAATCAGCGTGACAAACATCAGCGTCAGTTAAGTCAGCCCATAATCCCTGTAGCCAGATGCCGACCGTGTTTTGCAAGTTGGCAGCTACCAATATGCCCCCGCTGATATCAGCCCAAATAAAACTAGCTTTAGATAAATCACTGCGGCTAAAATCTAAGCCACTTAGATTAGCCTGATAGAAATTAGCTTGGTACAAACGAATACCAACAAAGCTGCGTTCAGTTTGGTGATATTGCTGCCAGAAAGCGAGGATATCCATAACCTTGAAGAGGTGAAACAACTCAACTCTCCCCACTGCGTAAGCACCTATGTTGTAGCACTCTACATTAGGTGGCGTAGCATTTTTAACCAGGCAAATTTAGTGCCCCGCTCTGATTGAGCCAGACAATCTGAGCCTCAGTCAATCCCTGTACATCAGTAAAAATAGCGCCTGCGACTTGAGCATCGGTAAAATCAACAGCTGTCAAGTTGGCATTTTCAAGATTTGCTTGCTGCAAGTTCACCCCTGCCAAGTTAGCGCCTGCAAGATTTGCCCCCTCTAGCTGAGCACCCATCATAGAGGCATCAGTCCAGTCAGTTTCAATTAAACTGGCTCCATTCAGTGTTGCCCAGTCAGCTTGGGCTGCCATCAATACAGCACCGTCTAGCTGTGTTTGCTCCAGAATGGCGTTGAGCAAGTTCGCTTTAGTTAAATTAGCGCCATTCAAGTTAGCTGCGCGCAACCGAGCTGCCTCCAGGTCAGCTTGTTGAAAATTAGCGCCTCGCACTGTTGCACGATGCCAGTTGCTGCGAGTCAGATTAGCGCCTTCAAAGACCGCTTCGCTAAAGTCAGAATCAATTAGCTGCGCCTTGACTAGATTTGCCCAACTGAAGCGGGTGCGATGACCAATGGCATTGGATAAATCGGCCTGGGTCAACGTGGCAAATGATAGGTCAGCTTCAGTGAGATGCGCGCCATGAAACTTGGCTTTAGGTGCCTGTAGTTCACGGAAAATCCCCCGCTCTAAACGAGCACGGGTCAATTCAGCCGCATCCAATCGGGCTTTAGCAAAGCGAGCGTCTGAAAGTACCGCCAGAACTAGGGTGGCTTTTGAAAAGTCAGTACCTTCACAGGACGCACCGGTCAAATTTGCTTGCCGTAGATACGCATGGGCAAAATTCCCTCGGTCCAGTGCGGCTCCTCCCAGATCTATCTTGCTCAGCTCAGCTCGACGTAACGATTGCTGATGGCTAATCTTGGAGAGCACTTCGTTAACGGTAAGCTGAGCCATAATGCCAAAAATCCTTACTGCGGTATCAGAAGCAACAATTTAATCTTAATAACCGTATAATACACAACAGTTTTATCTGATTCCCTGTGAATTAAGAATTGTTAGGCCTAATTTGTCTAGATTTGATGACATTGTCAGGCTATGGCTGTTCTAGCTTCGATTTAATCTCACTGACGTTGTTAAGGTCATGCTCATGGCGTGGCCTCCTCAGAGTGTTCCTTAGCTGTTCTTCATAACTTCTAAAAACCTGGTGACAGCCGGTGAGGGTGGCACGTTAGCCAAGATAGCGACGCCAATCACCCGTTCTAGGGGGACAGGCAGGGGACAACTGTCGACCGTATCAGGAATGGGCATGGCGGCTAAACGCGGTAAGATAGCGGCTCCCAGGCCTTGGGCCACCATACTCACAATGGTGGAATCTTCTTTAACGTTATAGGCCACTTTCAATGGCTGTTGCCAGCGTGACCAATGTTCTCTGACTGCGGTGGTGCATTCGGCATAGTTAAGCAAAATAAAAGAGCGGGTGGACAGTTCATCCCAAGTAATGGGCTTGGCTGTAGGATGTTGGGCTTTGGGAAGGAGTACTACATACTCATCCCGAGTAATTTCCCAGGTTGTAAAGTCTTCGGAGCGGGGTAAAGGCAGCAACCCCAAGTCTGCGCCGCCAGACCGTAGTGCTTGTTCTACACCGGCTGGGTCAAATTCATCCAGACTCACTTCTACCCGTGGGTAGTGCCGTTGAAACTCGGCAATTTTAGGTGGCAGAATGTGGGTGGAGGCGCTCCGAAAAGAGGCGATACGTAGACGGCTATTGTAGAGAGCCTTTTCGAGATTGACTTCGTATTCGATCGATTCACGCAATTCTAAAATCTGTTTTGCATGGCTGACTACACGTGCGCCAATGGTGGTGAGCTTGGCCCCCATGCGCCCGCGCACAAGCAAGGGGACATTGAGTTCATTTTCGAGGGATGCGATCGCACGACTAACCGCCGACTGAGACATATCCAACTGCATGGCCGCATCCGAAAAACTGCCACATTTGCCAATGGTCACGAGCACTTGAAGTTGGGAAATGTTCATCAATAGAATCTATTCGGTTAGCGCATAGATACTTTCCGCTGGGCGATTTGATCCTTCAAATGGAGGCCGTTAGCTTAAATGCATCATCACGCTTAAGCAGCAAAGTTTAATTTCTATGTTTGAACTATATCCGTTCGAAAAGTTTCGAGATACTCCTAGCGTTCAATTTTTTGACATTACAGTCCCCAAGTCGAATGCCCGTGATTTAGTGTTTCACGATGGCCCTGCCATTAGCCCCCACAGCACTAAAACCGGTGATTGGCAATTTTATTTACACCCGCGCCAAGAAGATAATCTGTTGGCACTGTCTGGGGGACGGACGTTCTATCTGGTTAACTTTAGCTGGGACTATCCGTTCCATCGGGTACGCCTTGAGCAAAATGCCTATATTTTGCGGATTCCACCGGGCACATTCCATCGGTCCGAGTCGGACCCCAAGGGTTCCCTTGTGATTAATCAAGCAGTACGTCAGGCCGCTGCCACTGTGCACAGTGAGTTTCGAGTCTATAACAGTGCTGAAATTCCGAAACTGCGAGCTTTACTTGCCTCTGGGTTGCCGCCCATGGACCATGGGTTTCCCTCAAAGGAAATGGTTGCGCCGCCGTTGGCTGCGTAGCACTCCCATGCAAAATTCAAATTCCTACAGCGTCTATCGACCATCGGTAGACGCTTTTATGATAGACATTCAGGCAATTTCCACTTAGGAAAGTGTGCCAGTGATAGGGGAATGCGATCGCACATCCTCTAATTTAAGAGGCATAACCTACTTGCGTGGGGAGCATCTATGGCTGAAACCAATTTCACACAGTTAACCCAGTTGCCCTGGCCAGCATTCATCAGTGCATCGTTGATATTACATGTTGGCGCTTTAGTCGCGAGCCTACCGGTCATTTTACAGGTGGATGCGCCCCCTGATAATTCTGTAACCATTCCGGTGACCCTGGTGGGTGAAGGGGATATGCCAGTTGCTGCCGTTGACAGTCCACCACCAGACATTCCTCCAGCTGAAGCCCCCTTACAACAGCCCAATGCCCTTGGTGGCCAAGACCCAGCGGTTGAGCCAACTAACCAGAATCAGGGATTAGCACAGCAGGCTCCGCCACAAAACGGTCTAGCTCAAAAGCCTGAACCAGAGGCTGTAAATACCGATCCTTCTGAGAACCCCACCACCAAGCCAAACAACGGCACTGAAAGCTCTGACGGAACTACTACAGAGAATCCACCAGCTTCAGATCACCAGACCCACGACACCGAAAAGCCCCAAAACCCTGAGTCCGCAATAGGTGATGGCGCAATTGCCATCAGCATTGTCGGCACCTCGACTGTGCCGCCTGGCACCCCAGGTGATTGGCCAGATGTTTTGCCTACGTTGCAGAGTGCCTCTGCATTGAGCGTGACTGATCACACGTGTAATAATGCCTTACCGGCTGGCGAGGTCACGTTGGGATTGGTGATCGCAGCCGATGGCTCTGTTATCCAGGTTTTTGCCCCGCCTGATGAGGACACGATGTCAGCACAAATTGCCAGCTGCTTACTCACCCATGCCCTCAGCGTGAATCCTGCTGCGATCCGATTTGCGCCTGCATACACTGGCCAGCAAGCCATCATTACCGATCGAATGCAGCTCACATTACGATTCTCCCCAGGATAAAAACCTTGATTTTCAACCAGCTTTCTTATGGCAAACTGTGTTAACCTAGCAAAGCTGGTTGAGCGAATACTCAAAGTAAAGCTGGTCAAGCACATGCTTGCTGTCACGCTGGTCAAGCACATGCTTGAACTTGCGGGTGTAGTTTAGTGGTAAAACCTTAGCCTTCCAAGCTAATGATGGGGGTTCGATTCCCCCCACCCGCTTTGAAAATCTAAATATTCAGTTATCAGGTGTCTGTTAGTTTCGAGCTAACGCTGTCTAAGAGATGAATGTTAAACACTGAATCAGTACAGCGTTGATATTCCATAACACTTCAAGCAACTCTCCAGAAAAATTGTTGTTTGGATGCATGTTGTTGACACAGCGTTGAAAATTAAAAGTAAACAACAGGTTTCTGATCGTAGCTGGAACTGGTGGTGTGCCCACAAAAATAATTGACGAACTCTACAATGCAGGCGACTCGATTGAAGACATTGCCCACGAATATAGCTGCACTACAGTCCAAATTTATACGGCTATTTGGTTTGAGTCTCAATCACAGGTTGCATGAGTAAGTCATGGGCCATCTTCTTCACCGACCGTGCATGAAGCTATTGAAACTTTGGGATGATGTGTAGTGTAAATAATCTAACCCATGTTCATTGACCTGCTTATGTTAGAACGGTAGGACGACCATAATTACCAGGACTCTACTAAAGATCAATGAAAGTCAAAGCGTTTCTAGGAATAGTAGGGTTAGGCGCATTGGCAGCCGTGCTGATCGCGACTAACCCAGGTCAAGAGCAGTACAATACATTTGCAGCGGAAACCCTACAAACTGAAGCCCGCGCGGCATTTTGCCAGGCAGACGAACTTGATGACTGGTTAGGGGATTTGGGTAAAGCCCTTGGTAATATTTGTGAGACGGCCATTGAAAATGGAACCCTCATCGGAGAAGAGGATCTTACGGAATTTATAGAAGACAACACTCAGCGCCAAAACTTTTGGGTCTTTAGCCTATACACGACAGAAATTCCAGCGGTGCGGGTGAGAATACTAGGAATTTTCACCCGATTTATTCCTATTCAACAAACCGTGGGATAATCCTATGCCAGGCTCTCCGATTTATCTTGATTGCCATGCTACAACACCCGCTGATCAACGGGTTGTTGAGGTAATGCTGCCATTTTTTACAGAATATTTTGGTAATCCTAGCAGCATCCATCACTATGGTTGGCCGGTTGAAGCTGCTATTAAAAAAAGTCGTGAAACTATCTCACATAGCATCAATGCACAACCAGAAGAGATTGTTTTCACCAGTGGTGCTACTGAGGCTAACAACTTAGCCATCAAAGGTGTTGCGGAAGCTTATTTTAGCCATGGCAAACATATCATCACGGTGCAAACAGAACATAGCGCAGTCTTAGACCCTTGCCGCTATTTAGAATCCCTGGGTTTTGAAGTGACCTATTTGCCCGTAGAGCCTGATGGTTTATTGTCTCTACCCTTATTAGAAAAGGCAATTCGTCCAGAGACTATTTTGGTCTCGGTCATGGCGGCTAATAATGAAATTGGAGTGCTGCAACCGCTGAAAGAGATTG
Organism: Adonisia turfae CCMR0081; assembly: GCF_011009555.1. GTDB lineage: Bacteria > Cyanobacteriota > Cyanobacteriia > Phormidesmidales > Phormidesmidaceae > Leptothoe > Leptothoe turfae. Next base: position 2,263,671 of record NZ_QXHD01000004.1, read on the forward strand.
GGGCTCTATGCCAAGAGCGAGAGATTTTGTTCCATACAGATGCGGCCCAGGCGATTGGTAAAGTACCTTTGGATGTTCAGGCGATGAATATCCATCTGATGTCGATGACGGCCCATAAAGTCTATGGGCCAAAAGGGATTGGGGCTCTCTATGTGCGACGACGTCATCCTCGGGTAAATCTGGCGGCTCAACTCCACGGCGGTGGTCATGAGCGTGGAATGCGTTCGGGTACACTCTATCCACCACAGATTGTGGGGTTTGCCAAAGCGCTTGAGCTGGCTACGGCAGAGATGGCTGTAGAACGTGAGCGGTTAAGGGGGTTGCGATCGCAACTCCTAACCCACCTCAACCCATTGCCAGACAGTTATCTCAACGGCCATCCCACCCAGCGACTCCCAGGCAATCTCAACATGAGCTTTGGCGGTGTAGACGGCCAAAGCCTATTGCTGGGGCTCCAGTCAGTTGTCGCTCTTTCCTCAGGTTCGGCCTGTAGCTCAGCGAACACGGCCCCATCCCATGTGCTTAAGGCTCTGGGGCGCAGCGATCCGCTAGCCTACGCATCCCTACGTTTTGGCTTAGGCCGCTTTACCACTGAACAAGAGATTCAGCAGGTGGGTCAAGCGGTTGTCGAAACGGTGCAGGCACTACGATCTCTGTAGAAAGCTTAATCCCTGCCTACTTACCCATTTGGCGTTTTAATTCTTCCAGTTCCGCCTCAGTTTCCCAACGCTGAAAGCTCTCTTCTAACGGATCCAGCGGCTTGGATTGGAATGGACTGCGATGCCAACCGGTAGTACTAGAATCCCTGGGAGGTGTCTGAGCAGCAGCTTGGGCCGTGGCAATTTTGGCTTTTAATTCCTGGCGCTTAGCATGGATTTGCTGTTGCAGGGTTTGAGTTTCTGCCAGCCGTGACTTGATGCTCTTCATCTGGCCCCACAAATGATTCCCCTGGCGCAGCAAGGTTGCCTCCCGTTCTTTGGCAGGCTTTACCAAATCAAGGCGCTGGGCAGACTCTGCCTTAGCAATACGTTCATGCCAACGCTTAATATCCTTTGCGGTATCTAGAACAGCTGTTTCCAACTCGGCTTCACGACGTTTGAGGGTGGCTAATGTAGCGATCGCATCTTCTTCTTGACCCCGTAGTTGTTCCTCAAGAGCCATCATCTCTAAATGAGGGTGGGCTTTGAGGAACTCATCTAAGCGGGTCTCCAAAAAGCGGCTGAAATCATCAAATATGCTCATATATTTGCTATGCCGACACCATGCAATCAACCATCAAGCCCAGTGTACTTAAAATTGTTGACCAATGTAGATGGAGCGCACCTCACCATTACGTCTGACAACGACCTCTTCATTACTAATTGATACAATGCTCCAACCACTGCTGCCAATGGTTTCACCAATATAGACTCGCTGTGATGTGCCATTGACTTCAAACAAAGCTGCCGAGCGCTCTCCCAATTCCAGCACACCGACGAGCTCGTAAGTATTGGCAGTAGAAATGTTCGGAATAGTCGCTGTTGTGTTGGGCGACTCGGTGCTTGCACCGTTGGGAGCAGGTAAAGACGGTGATGTCACAACATTGGAAGGTGAACCTTGATTGTTCCCTGAACCAGGCTGTAACAGGGGAACAAAGACACGTTCAATCACATTGTTGGAAGGTTTTCCTGCTGCCGCCTGATTGCCAGATGGGTTGCCAGGTACTGTAGCAATGGCACCAGGGGACTGGGTTTCAGTTTGAGCACTGCGCTCACCCCGGATCACCCCTAGCGACCGCTTGAGGTATTCACCAAAAGCAGTTTCCTGGGATATGGCAGGTAAGACAGCCTCTTCTGATGCCGTTGGGAGGGCAGCTGGGGCGGTTGAGGAATCTGCTGTTTGCACATTAGGTTGCTGTCGCATCCACCAGATACCAGCGGCAGTTAAACCTGATAAACACAATGCACCCAGCATAAAATTGCCCAGGCGTTTCTTGCTGAATCGCTTGCTAGACCATATTTTTGGTTTGTCAGACTTAGCTGAGCTAGTTTTAGTGTCTGTGGTAGAAGCCTTAGCACTCTGCTCTACTGCTTGGGTAGCAGTAATGGGCACAATCATCGCCGGGACTGTAACCGATTGATCGCTCAGCAAGGACTGTGTTCCCTGAGAGGCTTGAATACCAGGATCTGCATAAATAGCGGATTCTTCACCCGCCAAAATGCGGTCGACATCCTCAAAGATTTCATCCATCAAATCTTCAGCATAAGCATCGACCAAAGTGTCAGCTTCTTGGGACGTGCCTGCAGGGGCAGCTGCTGCGGCATTGGACTGTCTAGATTGGCTCATAAATTGACATGTACGATTTGACAGTGGGGGGCTACGGACGGACCAACAATAGCCAATTGTTCTTAGGCAAGATGCCTAGAAAGTTAGCAGAGTATACAGCAAACTGAAAAGGAAAATTTCGATTTTATAGAAAATATTCTGACGCATTATATAAAAAATATGCACAAAACCCTTGCACTGGAAGACTTGCAGCGGCTCTTGGTTGCTTGAGACGAATAATGCACATTAACGTATTCAGCGCCAATTGTTTATATTTGTGCAACAAAATAACTGCATGTACTGCGCATGATACCCAGCGAATGCAGTTATTTTTCAACGTAATACCTACGCAAATGTATGGGATATATCCAGATGGCCAAATGTTAAGCTCAGCGCTAAATTCAAGGTCTCCAGAATTTTCACTAGCCAGCCGACAGAATCCTGCTTGGCTAACTCGTAGTGATTAAACAATGTGGACAACCGACGCTCTAGGTAAGGCTTAACCTTACGGCACAACAGCAAAATTCTGAGTAATAGGCCTGTTGTCAGGGTTGCACCCAGATTATTGATCAGATCAATGAAAACAAAGTGAGAGTGGGAACCAGCAGGGTCAACGACTAAAAAGTTGAACAAGTTAGAGCATGTCCGCACTAGCAAAAAGTCATTAAGCCGTTGATTATCATTTTCAGGATAGATATCTTTTAGATTCTGGTACAGGGCATTATTGAAGTGCTGACGCCCATAGGCAGGGTCGACACCTGATACCAAATATTCGTAAAAATCATCCTTAAACGACTTGAAGGATGCTGTCTCGCAACATTGGCTACGAAACTTTAGGGCTAAGTCATTATAGGTACGCCCATGGGCATCCCTGCCAGAGAACTGCTGTAGGGAGTCAACTAGCTCGCGATCGCTAAGTAATGTGGGATTATTCGATGGTCGTAACCATTGGCCTTGTTTTTCTAAGAGCCCCTCTCGCTTCAGTCGTGAGCGGCGTACACGGTAGTTTACGTACTGAGACAGATCCAACTCTACTTTCTTTTGAGCCTGGTGCTGCATCCGTCGTACGTGGGTTTGCTGCTCCTTGGGGCTTTCTTCACTTAGCAAACAATGCTCATATAAATATGGGTAGCGACCAATTAGAGTGCCTAGGGGTTGACGAGCGCGCAAGCTAGGGTCACTGTCTCGTTCCATGACCTGGACCAAGCGCTTGAGCATGAGGTATTGCTCAGTTTTTCTAAACTGAGACACAATTTCTCTCAAACGACGCACGGAGCGTGCCCTCGACACCTCACGGACGGCATGGCTGGGAGCATATTCAAAGAGACTGACGAGTTCCGCAATGGCTGGCTGATGATCTCGGTTTTTCTGCCATCGATTGATCAGAATATGACAGCAACGATTCAGAATATGGTGGAAATACATATCCGCATGGGAGTCCAGCAGAATCTTATCGAGACTGGTGACTACCTGGTAATCACCATATCCAGTACCGTCGATAAATAACGTGTTGAAGCGATTAATTAGTACATCAGGTCGCTCGGAATCTACACAGCCAAGCCAATGATCGTAAAGCACCTGTTCCTGTGGACTAACTAATCGCGCACCATAATCAGATTGCGAGTAGCCTGATTGGACATTCACCAGTGAAACCTCAGCAAATACACCTTATGTAAAGACAAACTTCTACAGGGAAAACTTGCGGCGATCGAAACTACAGACAAACTTATTTTTAAGTCTAACTGCTCCTGATGACCTAAGACAGCATAAAAACTTACAAAAGACCTTGAGAGATGCTGAAGAGGGGGCAATCTAGCAGCATAACTAGACTTAAAGCTGAAATGGTCGAAGGTTTAACTTAAATCACAAGCGTTTCAACGGAGGCACATTGGTAGGTTTGATCTACGGGTCTACAGCGGCGCAAACTGAGACTAACATCCCCCTAAGTTTAGATTCGTGTTCTTCCCCACAATAGACTAACGTCTTACTAGTTTAACCCACAGGGATTTTCAGATAGGATGCGACTGCACCGTCTCTGCTGAAGCTTCTGTAAATTCACAGAACTTTCTTCATCAAGCCTATATGTGGTTAGCATAGCTAATGCTGATGAAACAGTGCTGATGAAACAGAGTCTGCTTAAATTTCTCACAATACTGTTATGTCTAGCTTTGCTGCCGTTTCCCAGCTTTTAGATGCCCTTGATGACGAATTGGTCGGACACACTCTGAGGCCTACTCAGCTAGACCAGATGGTGGGACATATCAGTACAGATACTCGCACCATCCAGGTCGATGACTTGTTTTTGGCGTTAGAAGGTGAGCGGTTTGACGGTCATAGGTTTGTCGAGCAGGCACTGGCATCTGGTGCGATCGCAACCATCACTCGCCAAGGTGTGATTACGGCTGAGGTGCCCCGTATAGAAGTAAAAGATACCCTGGTGGCTTACCAACGCATAGGCCGCTGGTGGCGTCAGCGATTAGGGTTACCCGTGGTAGCCATTACTGGCTCTGTGGGTAAAACGACGACAAAAGAACTGATCTCAGCAGCCCTGGACCTACATGGGGGCGTCCATAAGACCCGTGCCAATTTTAATAATGAAATCGGTGTACCCAAGACACTCTTGGAGATCACCCCCGAGCATGACTATGCCGTTGTGGAAATGGGGATGCGAGGCCCCGGGGAAATTGCCGTGCTGACGCAGATAGCTCAGCCCAATGTGGCTGTGATCACGAATGTGGGTACGGCCCATATTGGGCGGCTAGGCTCCGAACAAGCAATTGCAAATGCTAAATGCGAGCTACTGGCCAATATGCGGCCCGATGGCATTGCTGTGCTCAATCAAGATAACCTCCGATTGATGGAGACGGCGGCTCGGGTTTGGTCGGGTAAAACCATTACCTATGGCTTAACTGGTGGCGATGTCCATGGTCAGTTTCAGGGGCAAACGGTTGTGGTAGATGGTCAGGTGCTGCCATTGCCCTTAGCAGGTGAGCACAATGCGCTGAATTATTTAAGTGCGATCGCAACTCTTCAGGCCCTAAACCTTGACTGGTCTGGTTTAACCAAAGGCCTGGATGTCAATATGCCCGCAGGTCGGGCTAAACGATATGAGCTGGCCCATGACATTGTGCTGCTGGATGAAACCTACAATGCTGGTGTTGAGTCCATGAAAGCGGCCCTAAGGTTACTAAAAGATCAGCCAGGAAAGCGCCATATTGCCGTTCTTGGCACCATGAAAGAGTTGGGGCACAAGTCTGTAGAGCTGCACCAGGCCATCGGCGAAGTGGTCCAAACGTTAGGTATCGATCATCTATTTATCTTGGCGGACCCTGCTGAAGCTGCGGCAATGGCAACGGGGGCTGGAGCCATACCCCATCAGCAATTTACGAGCCATACTGATTTAACACAGCGCCTACAGCAATTTATTCAGCCAGGCGATCGGTTACTGTTCAAAGCATCACGCTCAGTGGAAATGGATAAGGTCGTGAAGCCATTACTTGAGTCTTAGATCGTTAAGGATATTAATTAAGGGTCACAGAATCTGCTCTACAATAAAAAATCTGACACTTTCATCTGGTTGTGGCTCTGATCCTTACACAAGAGCATATTGAACGCATGCAAACCCATGCGGAGCAAGCCTATCCCCATGAGGGGTGCGGTTTGCTAGTGGGGACGTTTGACGCTGCAACCGACCAAAAGACATTAGCGAATGTAGTTCTATTGGATAATGCGTGGTCTGCTGATGTTGCTGTGGCTCTGGCTGAACGAGGCCAGGGTGACTCGGCGGCGATGACAAAAACGCGACGCTACTGGATTGATCCCAAAGATTTATTTGAAACCCAGCGCCAGGCTAGGGAAGAAGGCCTGAGCATTATTGGGGTATATCATTCGCATACTGATGCTGACGCGGTGCCGTCGCAGTGCGATCGCGATCTAGCTTGGCCTGCTTATGCCTACATCATTGTGCCTGTCCGTAATGGTATCGCTGTGGATATCCGCAACTGGCAGCTAGATAACAATCATCAATTTCAGCCTGAACCATTCAAAATTGTGCCAGCCTCTGCGGCAAAGGATCGAATGCCGCGCTTGTCGTCCTGAAACTTGAAAAACGCTCACCCGTAGCGTTGCAACAGACCATTACATCTCTTTTCGTTCTCAAGGAACCATGCTGAATCCAAATCTGGATGACATCCAACTAACTAAAGAAGACTATGAGCGCTACTCACGGCATCTAATCCTGCCCGAAGTAGGCGTTGACGGTCAGAAGCGACTAAAAGCTGCCAGTGTACTGTGTATCGGTACGGGCGGTCTTGGCTCTCCCTTAATTCTGTATCTGGCAGCGGCTGGCGTTGGTCGTATCGGCCTTGTCGACTTCGACGTGGTTGACTACTCCAACCTGCAACGCCAAATTATTCACGGCACCTCTTGGGTCGATAAACCTAAAATCGAATCGGCCAAGCATCGAATTCTTGAAATCAATCCCCATTGTCAAGTCGACCTACACAATACTCGTCTAAGTGCTGACAATGCCCTCAAGATTTTTGAACCCTATGACATCATTGTAGACGGCACCGATAACTTCCCCACCCGCTACCTAGTGAATGACGCTTGTGTGTTACTCAACAAGCCCAACGTCTATGGCTCTATTTTCCGGTTTGAAGGCCAGGCGACGGTCTTCAATTATGAAGATGGTCCCAACTATCGCGATCTCTATCCCGAGCCCCCACCGCCGGGCCTGGTCCCCTCCTGTGCAGAGGGAGGGGTTCTAGGTATTCTCTGCGGTATTGTCGGCTCTATTCAAGCCACAGAAACCATTAAGATCATTTTAGGTGCGGGCAATACCCTCAGCGGTCGTTTATTGCTATATAACTCTCTGGATATGTCGTTCCGTGAGTTAAAGCTACGCCCCAATCCAGTGCGACCTGTGATTGAAAAATTGATTGATTATGAGCAATTTTGCGGTATCCCCGATGCTAAGGCAGCTGAAGCTCAACAGAAGGCAGCTATAGACGAAATGAGTGTGACTGACCTCAAGCAGTTGCTTGACAGCGACAGCAGTGATTATGTCTTACTTGATGTTCGTGATCCAAACGAATACAAAATCGCCCAGATTCCCGGCTCAGTGCTAATACCGCTCTCCGAAATTGAGAGCGGTGCTGGGGTTGAGAAAGTTCGAGGATTAGTGAACGGCCATAAACTCATCGCCCATTGCAAGATGGGTGGTCGTTCTGCCAAAGCACTCTCTATTCTCAAAGATGCAGGCATTGAAGGGACCAACGTGACGGGCGGCATTCTGGCCTGGAGTCGTGAGGTTGATCCTTCAGTACCTCAGTACTAAATTTAGTGTTTTCTTCCGAAATCCCTTTCTAACGAGAAGGATTTAAGCCATTGTCTTCTACAAAGGCAATGGCTCAGTTTCATCAATAGCTCATTTTTTTGTGTACAGACGTTGCTTGCAACGTCTTTTTAATCATGTCCCTTAAAGACCGCATCAGCGACGAAATTAAAGCTGCCATGAAAGCCCGCGATAAGATTCGCCTAGAAACCGTTCGTGGTATTAAGAAAGTCATTCTAGAAAAAGAAACAGAAGTACGTCCCAAGGGTCAGGATGCGCTGACTCCTGAACAAGAAATTGAAGTTGTCACTCAGCTAGCTAAACAGCGTAAGGACTCGATTGAACAATACAAGAGTGCAGGTCGCGACGACCTGGCTGAGAAAGAAGCTCAAGAACTAGCTATTTTGCAAGAGTACTTACCTGAGCAAATGTCTGATGATGAAATTGCAGCAGTTATCGATGAGCTGATTGCCAAAACTGGAGCTAGTGGTCCTCGCGATATGGGGAAAGTGATGGGGCCTGCCATGAAAGAAATGAAAGGCAAGGCCGATGGTGCCAAAGTGCAGGCGTTAGTAAAAGCGAAGTTAGCGGGTAGTTAATTCAAGCTTTAAAGAAAGAGTGTAAAAAAAGAGCGTGCAACAATTGTTGCACGCTCTTTTTTAAAGTCTCACTGTAATCTCAGACTATCGGCGAGGCTGATAGTATACTTTTTGACCCTCGTTGGGCACAAAAATACACTCACGAGCAGAGCGCCAGAAGCTAGTCCAGATAGAGTCTTTACCTTCTCGGTAATAATCTCCTAAGATTGGCTTGATTGCCTCAGTTGCATCTTTTAAGTGGTAGTGAGGCATATTCAAAAAGATATGATGAGCCACATGGGTGCCAATGTTATGGTGAATGTTGTTGATAAACCCATAATCGCGGTCAATGGTAGACAGTGCACCCTTGAGAAAGTACCAGCTATCATTGCGATACCAGGGGATATCAGGTTCTGTGTGGTGTAGAAATGTGACCAAATCTAGCCACATCACGAAGACTAAATAGGGCATGACGTAGAACTTAAACAGAAAGACTAGGCCAAACTGTAAGCCAATCGCACCCAGGAAGCCGATAAACAGGGTCCATAGCGTTGTGCTTGTAATCACATCCCACTTTTCGGAGGGGCGAAATAGATCGCTGCCGGGCATAAAGTGAGATCCTTTACGACCAGGTGAACGCTTGAATAGATAAAAAGGATAGGCTAAAAGAAACAGATTGAAACGGATCGCTTTGCCAATCGCATCCATTTCGTTATATTCATCTTCAGAAACTGGATACCAGCTTTCGTCTGTGTCGATGTTGCCAGTGTTGGCGTGGTGAGTACGGTGACTAATTCGCCAGCCATGGAATGGCACCAATATGGGGGTATGGCTAAGGTGACCAATGAGATTATTTAGCCACTTGTGCTTTGAAAAAGAGCCATGGCCACAATCATGACCCACAACAAACAAGGCCCAGAACATAGTGCCTTGCATTAACCAAAAGAGAGGGAAAAACAACCAGGAGTTGAGGGCGTAAGCTATGCCATACAGGCCAGCAATAATACCAATATCTAGAAAAAAGTAAGCTAGGGAGCGACTAGTAGACGGTTCAAAACAGTAGTCCGGAATCGCATCCTTTAGATCTTTAAGGGTAAATGGAAGCTCGCTCGTAGATTGGGTTGAAGACCCAGTTGGGCGGGTAGTTAATTGCACTTATTACCTACGTTTGACATCTAAAATCAAGCTTTGCAACCTGATATATTACGGACTGGAAAAGCACCCGCATCAAGCCTTAAAGCCGATTCACAAAGCTTTACAATACTATAGATTGAGTCACAGACGTGACGCTAGATAGTCAATTCGAGGAAATGTTCTGACAAAACACGTAGTCTTTACCGGTACTTAACAGAGACCGGCACGACAATTATCGGATGAAGTGCTGCACTTCAGGTAGTGATGCATTACTTGTGATAGCTGCCGCCTTGCAGGATAGTCTTACCGCGATACAGCTGTTCTAACAACAATAATCTTGCGACTTCATGGGGGAATGTCATCGCCGATAAGCTCAGTACCTGATAAGCCTTGTGCTTGAGATGGTAGCTAACTCCAGTAGGACCACCAATAAAGAATACCAATGCACCAGAAGCTTCTTGACCTAACCACTGGCTAAAGGCAACTGAATCGTAATGCTTTCCGTCCTCTGAGAGCACGATCAGTTTGTCATAGGTCTTCAGTACACCGAGTACCTTGGTTGCTTCAGTATCTGGGTCAGTATCTTTGATTTCCAGGAACTCAATTTCGGGTAGCCGCTGAATATATAGACCAATACCGTCTTTGAGCCAGCCCTTTTTAATTTTGCCGACCGCAATGATTTTTACCTTAGGAAAGCTTTGCCCCATATGTTGCCAGTTTTGAGTGTTAAGTGCTGAGTTTTGAGTTGGTTAACCGAGTGCCACTCCTCTCAGAGTAGCCTGGGAGCTAACTCAAAATTCAAAACTTTACTCTACCGGTGTGGAGGCAAACTCTGGTAACTTTTCAGCGTTGGCAGAGAAGGCTGCAAGCTTTGGGTAATTTGCGGGGTTGATTGACGTCAGCTATGTATAGCTGGGTAAACCACCAGGCCACAGCGACAGTAATATCCGACTGCGTGGGTAAATAGCAGGCTGGGGACATTGCCACCCGCCTGACATAGGGAGAATCAAGCATGCCCATCAGCTGCGTAGGCGTACCAAGGGTAAGCGAACACTTCTGAACAAAAGGGAAGCTTGATGACTATACGTCACCCCTTAGATGTTTCTGTAGATCGTGCTAGGGTCAGTTATTTATTTTGTTCAGTAGTGACATAGTCAATGGCCCATCTAGCTGCTGCTAGGCTAATACGGGCTTGTTCCATCGATGATAGGGATTCCCATTCGATGTCACGCACTGAGTTAATGGTGGCATCCAATATTTCCTCTTGACCACGCATGGCGTGAGCTAAAGGACGGGCCATAACTTGCAGATCGGCATCATCCCATCCAGTGAGAGTGTCGCGAACACAGGTAATTAGCTGCTCTGCTAGAGGGCGACCGGTATTGACCACTTGAGTGGCTTTGGCCGTGATTTGATTAATCACGTCTTTAGATAGACGACTAGCAAAACGCTGGGCTAAAGCTGCTTGGATAGATGTTCCACCCCAAAATGCATCTAGTTGAGCTGAGAATGCTTGCCAACCAATCTTGGCTTCCTCATCTGACAGTGCTAGCTCATCACCAGCAGCAGTAGCCTCTGCAAAATAATTCGATGATTCTGCAGGGGTCCATGGATAAGGTTCTTGAAGTGCCAAAATTGACTGCAGCATTTCCTGCTGAGCTAGATTTTCTGCGGATAGATGTTGCTTCGAAGAAGAATTTTTGTGGTTGACCATGGTAGTTTTACCCTCCCATAAGTTCATTGAGCTGTGACAGGAAGAGGATACAGGCTTGATTCCAAGTGTTCCGCATCTAATTATTGAACTTACGGCAAACTTACGCTAAAAGACGTAAGTTCGTATACCCAAACATCGAAATTTTGTCTAAAAGCAGCTCTGAGATTGACCAAATTATGGGAGTTCTAGGTCTCTCCAGTGGGCTCGATTAAAAATTCTAGCAAACAGCCATCTGAGCTACCAAAACGCAATTGTGTGCCTGATGATAGGGGAATTTCTTGGCGATGGATTTGCTGCCATCCTTCATCACTGAGATAGTAGGTGCCATAACGTGAGAAGTCCCGCAAAAAGTAGGTGGGTTCTGAGGCTTCTTCCGCAGCAGTGGCACGACGATAGAAAATTTCAGCGTGCTTGCTAGATACCCAGGGTTCTCCTATGACCAGATCATTGTCGGGCAGACGTCCCACGCGCATTAAACCTCGATAAATTGGCCATACTTTGCCATCGCCACCAATTTCACGAATGCTGATGGTGTGGGCAGCAGCACGGCCACCAATGCCGGAATCGCCTGGGAGACGGGTAATGTCTGTGGGCATGGGGGTGAGTAGCTCCCCATCAAAGTCGGGGTGCATGTAGAGCACGGGCAAGGTCCATGCGGGTTGATTGAATTTGTAGAGTGTTAGCAAGTGCTGACGTGCGATCGCAACCGCTTCATCCACAGGTTTCCGCTCGGCTAATGCTTGGGCAAATTTCTGAATAAAGCTCAGAGCCTCCTCATCCGCAATGGAATCCCGCATCGCCAATACAGCGGGGACACCATGGTGCAACAAGACCTCTGCCAGGCTGCTGCGGGGAATGGCCTGCTGGCCGCTGCATTCGGGCTGGGCACCCCAGCAGGTATTGAATACAGCTAGCTTCACACGACAGCGGGTGAGCACCTGGGCTAGCTCTGTACCGTTGAGGGTGGCATTGGGCTGGAGAAACAAGAGGCCACCATCGGGCGCAGGGATGCCATGGCCAGCGTAGAAAAAGACATTGTAACGATAGCGCTCTAAATGTTGTACAAGCTCTGCTGGCGAAGGCTGTAGCAGCACATCTACCTGACGCACCACCCGGCGACCGGGTCTGGAGTCGGCTCTGCTTTCCAGAATGTTTTTGAGCAGATCGGCTTCTTTCTCAAGACTCAGGGTGGCTGCAGCCCGATCGTCTGACGCCCCCCCATCGTCATGACCGACAACCAATAATATTTTCAGCCCATTGTCCAAGCCCCAATCAGCTAAGGGATCAACGTCACTGGTGGTGCGACTAAACAAGATCTGCTGGTTAAGCGCCACTGCCGGACGTCCGGGTTGGGACTGCATAATTTCCCAGGGCACGCTGATCAGTTCTGGATCTCGTATTTCTAACCGCAAGCGCATGACCGTGCTCTGACCTTGAGCAATACCGCAGCTGTGGTCCAGGCTACTTTGGACGGGGCCATCAAACAGCCACTGCCAAAGATTAAGCCCCAGGTGCTGCATTAACCGACTGCTGTAGCTATTGGTCTGACTAGACTTGGACAAATCATTGTTCTCGTCTAGCAATAATTGGGGTACATAGGCGGAGGGTATGTGGGGAACCTGGGGCAAACCGCGTAACGAAAACATTGACTGCCAGGTTTGCCAGGCTTGGGATAAGGTATGGTTCCAAATCCGGTCATGATGCACATGGCCACTGGGAAATGGAGACTTGAGCACCCAAATAGCGTAATGTTCTGGATCAGCTGCCGTGAGCCGATCCAATGCAAGCCATAGACAAAGTGACTCTGAAGAAGATGACATAGAAGCGGTCATAAACGTCCTGCCACAGTAAAAATACAATACACACCTATTCGGGAGGGCAGTTGAGTACCTCAGCAGTGCGAGCAATTTGCGCCAACTCTGCTTCTAGCACCCAGCCTTCTTCTCCGGAAGTTAGTGGAATGGTTCCAGGGGTTGTGACAACTGAATTGGAATTAGCTGGATCTAATTCACTGGTACGTGGTCCAGTTTCTTCGGTGCTGGTTGGCGGTTGGTCAGTAGACTGACCAACCGCAGGAACAGCACAAACTTTTAGCTTGACCCAGCGGGATTGATCAGCCGCTGGCTCCTGTCGGGTTAAAACTTGGACAATGGCACCATCCGTCAGTTGTCCCAGTTGATCACTATTATCGTCCTCGGGGGTTTGGGGAGTCGCCACCAGCTCAACGGGTTGACTTAATTGTAAATAGCTTCCTGGGGTTAAAAGTGGATTGGTCAGCTCATCGTCAGAAATACCTACCGTCTGTGTTTCTTGACCAGTTTCCTCCTGAATAGTTTCGGGAACTCCAGTTTCTGAGCTAATGGAAAGCTCCCTAAAAAACACCATGGTCAACGTGGTTGCTGTACCAAGAATGGCCACTAGTCCGATTAAAACTGGCCATAGGCTCGACTTTTTCTTGATGGGTTGGACCGCAGGGGGGGCCTCTCTAGCAATTACCGTTGCCTGGGAGGAGGCTACCGTTCGTTGAGACTGGGTTGGGACAGAAAAGGCTAGTTGATTGGGGGACGGTATCGGTACCCTAGGCGGTTTTAAGGCTTGGGCGCGACCTGCAACTACCCCAACGGTGACGTTGTCATGACCGTTATAGGAATTGGCAAGCTTGACCAGATTAGTAGCGGCTGTGGCAGGCTTTGATTGGCCTGTTAGTACTGGTAATAGATGGGTTTGCCAAGATTGTTCAACCCGATCATAGTCACTTAATCCATCGGAGCACAGGAGCAAAACGATGTCATCGTCAAGGATTAAGCGCTTTATGGCTACATGGAGTGCAGTGGAATGTCCCATGCCTAAAGCCTGAATCAATGCTCCTGTGGCTGGGCGATTCACCACATCGGCATAGAATCCATATCCCAGGCGGACTTCGCGAGCTGCTACATCATCATCAAAGGTAATCTGGCGGCAGTTGTTAGCACTGATGCGGTAGGCGCGGCTATCGCCCACATGGGCAATGTAAATTTGGGCACCAACAATCAGCGCCATGACCAAGGTGGTGCCCATGCGATCGCGAGCCTGACGTTGCCCCCGGTCATTATGCTCAGAGATATTGTCATTAGCGACACCAATGGCTTGTTCAATGGCCAGGTTGACTGCGATGGGGTCATGCTGGGGTTGATGGGCCAGTTCATCTAACAGCGGGGCCAGTTGTTGTTGAATCGTTGCGATCGCAAGCTGGCTGGCCACATCTCCACCTTCGTGCCCACCAATTCCGTCACAGACCAGTAGCAACAGGGGTTGCTGACTGCGGCGCTTACTATTAGGTCCAGCAGCATGGGTTTGGTTCGTCCCACTGGCTGGATAGCAAGCATCTTCATTACGCTTGCGACTAGGCCCTTGATCGGTCAGTACTGACAGACTATAGTCCGCCTGATAGCCTTTAGTTGTCACCGCAATTGCCTGGTCCAGACAAGCTCCCAAGACCTCTGGTGTCTTAATCTTGCCAGTCGTAAGTTGGTCACACAGACTTTCGAAAAACTCTCGAATCGAGGGTTGCGCCTCAGGGACCAGTGATTGCCAAAATTTTCCTAAATCACTAAGTGTGACCGCCTGCAAATCATTGGTCAGCTCCAGCAGCCGCACCAACGAACCATGAACCCGTAAAAGCGTCTTAGATAGCAGACTGCTAGCGACTTGTTGCTCGGTAAAGTCTGACCATAAACCTGCTATTTGCCACAGCCAGTTCAGCTGCCTCAGGGGTGAAGCCATCGGCCATTCCTCCATGAGGGTAGGCAGCAGTTTAGGCTGGTTATCACCCGGTTCAGCAGCAATGGCGGCTGCATCTAAAAGCAACATCTCACGCCCTGTGCCTTTGTTGAGCAGGGCATAGGGTTGGGGCACATGTAGTCCGTGGGAGGCCAGTATCAAATATGGCCAAATATGAGCTGGAACAGGTTCCGGTGATACCGGAGGAATTCCAGGCTCAGTATCTAGCACAATCTGCTGATGCTGCCAGGCATAGCGTTTATCCAGATGGTCAAGAGCCAACTTCCCCTGTCCCACGGCCCATAGGTAACGGTGGGGCAAAAAAGTTTGACAGGAGGTGCAATGCTCGTTGCCCTCTGGATTAATGACCTGACATTCAGGGTTTGGACACTTAATCACTCTCAGATACCACGCGGGGTAAGCCCATACTATAGTTGAGTACCCGACTTCTCAGGTTGTAGCTAATTTGACCTGATTGCAGCAACGTTCTCACAAAATGCTCAAGATCAGAGCCGATGCGACGTAAGTTGTAATCGGTAAGTGCTTCCCCGGTGGCGGCTTCAACTAATCGATCAAATTCTTTATAAATCTGCTGCAGAGCCTCATCAGGCCAATTAAACTCGTTGTCGGGATCAACGTCTAACGTCAGTTGATTCTCACTCGGTACAAGCTCATTGTTCTCAATGTCTGCCGCAAAGATATGGATATGACGTGTGGTGGACTTGAGCAGCATGGATTTAGTTGCATGGTTGAAGACGCCTATATTGTAAACGTTTCCTCGCAACCGCTTTATGGGCGATTTTTTAGCTTTGTTGGTAATTCATATATCCCTATACTTCACGAGTATTGAGTCAAGCGCTGCAAGATAAGGGATGGCTGAGTATCTGAAGTTACTGCTGGTTCGGCACGGTGAATCACTTGGGAATCTAGAGGGCCGTTTAGAAGGGCAAATGTCTACGGCTCTATCTGCTACGGGTCAATGGCAGGCTCGCCAGTTGGCAGCGTATTTACAGGAATATCAACCTGACCCTGTCTGCATTTACAGCAGTCCGTTACAGCGGGCGGTTGAGACGGCGGTTTATTTAGACGCATTAATTGAACGCCCTATCCAATATGAAGTGGCCCTACAAGAGCTACACCAGGGAATTTTTCAAGGGTTAACTTGGGCTGAGGCGAGTAACCGTTATCCTCAGATCTGTGAGGCGTTAACAAAAACGTTAGATTATCAGCCCGTACCTGAAGCCGAAACGTTAGTGGCAGCTTATCAACGGGCGGCAAGCTGGTATCAAACCCTGTGGCAGCGCCATCAACCAGGTGATTGGGTTTGGATGGTGACCCATGGGGGCTTTATGCAGCAGCTGATCAGGGTGATTTTAGGGTGCGATCGCACCTGGCAAATTCCCATTCGCCACACCGCCCTATTTGAGTTCTGGCTACTTAATCCGGATCTGACTAAAGACCGTCAGCATAACTCAGAGTGCTGGAAAATTTTTAAGTTTAATGAAACTCCCCATCTAGGGCAGAATACTTGAACCATCAAGGCACTCAATTTTTTGCAGGCTATCCATATATATACGGAAATTCCGGAGCAAATTGGATAGCTATGACATTTTTGAGGTAACCTTAATGCCCAGCACCTGGAACATCTTGTGCAACTAGATGTCAGCTGTAACCAGGTGTTCTACCACTCTGGGATGATTGTAGTGATGGTCTCTTGGAGACTATTTGCATGTATACTACTACACTTACTGATATCAATGATGTCTTTGGGCAAGCCCAAGACGGCAGCGTAGCGGCCATTATTCAAATTCTTAACGATCGGTTAGCAAACAACGGCATCCGTACTCGTGCTGTCTTTGTCGATAATGTGCTTCAACTTTTGTGTGAAGCTCCCACCAATGAGCAGCTTGAGAAATCGGTGGTCGTTGAAAATATTCGAAATATTCTAGAAAATATTGCCCCTCGCCGAATTCGGCGAGTCAAAATTAATAGTCGCCTTGTCCAAGAACAGCAGCTACTCTGGCTTGAAGAAATTAGCCGCGACCCTGATAATCATCTGCTTTGGGCAGAAACGATTATCCTCAAGCAACCCCATTGGTTTAAGCGCACCCTGCGTGATCTAAGGCGTCCTAAATTACGAACGGACATGCCAGAGGGAGCTTCTAAGTCTGATCTGCGGCAGCGTAAGTCGTTTCTTGGCAACATTATTGGCGGTCTATCCGTTGCTCTCTTACTAATTGGTATCACTGCTTGGGCTTATAAACGGTTGGCAACGGCTCCTTCAGTTGCTGACTCTTCAGAGCAAACAGCCTCGGCTCATCTGCCTCTACCTGAATCCTATGATTCGTTTGCCCGAGCCGTTCGCATTGCTGAGCAAGCTGCTAAGGATGGTTCAACGGCAGAGACGTCATCTGATTGGCTAGCATTAGCCGCCCGCTGGCAGCAAGCCTCTGATCTAATGGCGGAAGTGCCAGTGGCTGATGAGCGCTATCAAATTGCTCAGGATAGGGTGAGTGCTTATCGCTCAAATAGCGAGAGTCTACTGCAAAAAGCCAGACAGGTAGATTAGGTGTATTGATAACCACTACTCAGCAGTAACAGTGTGTTAGACGCTTGCGCTTAAATAATTACCCCATTACCCATCACTCATCCACCCATCGACAGCCCCAACCGGGGTTTTATTTTTGTGCAGTCCCTTAGCAGGCAGTGGAGCCTGACTATCGACGTTTTACCTTGGCCATTTTTGGGGTGGCTGCACCAGCGAATCTGAGTGCAGCCACACAACAAACACTATTTCATATCGCTCGCTCGATTATACTCCATCGATTCAGTCTGCCTGGAAGTGAATGGAACCAGTGGTTTAGGCATAAAAGATCGATAAAGATCGATAGTGACAATTGAGAGAAACAACACACAAGATCTTCATACACAACAAATCGAGCAATTGTTGTTTAGTGTCACTAGATGGCGACAGCAAGGATGTTGTTGCTAGCTCTACTGAGGGAGAAGACTATTGCAGACTAAAGACCATAAGAGCCATGGGAAATTCTTGTTAAATCAAGATCATAAAACTAGAGAGAGAGAGAACAAAAAGTCTCTAAAGCAACAGTTCCAGTTTCAACTATGTAACACTTAGTCTCGTTGCAAATTTAGCGATTGTTTATTTAGGGAATGCACCAGCCTAGCACCGTTGCTATTTGACGGTGTCTCACAACTAACGTTATCCCAAAGATCAGCAATACCCACATTTACTAGCAACCGTTGCCGAAAATGGAACGTTAACCATGGAAAGTCTGGATACAATCTTGACACTTAATGAACTCAGCTAAGCCTGCGATTGGCTCAAGGATCACTTGAGTACTAACGTAATGTCTTAGCTAGCGATCGCAATCTCTGCGACAGTGTTCCCCCTCTAGCCCAGCTTAATCATGGCCAACTACTATCAAATTGGAGGCAGTCTTGACTATCAAGCCCCCACCTACATTGAGCGACAAGCGGATAAAGAGCTATACTCCGCTCTGTTAGCGGGTGATTTTTGCTACATATTCAACTCTCGCCAGATGGGAAAATCTTCTCTTATGGTGCGCAGTTGGCACCGTCTACAGGAAGAAGGCTATCGCTGTGCCGTTATCGATGTTACTAATATTGGCAGTGATCACATTACCCCCGAACAATGGTATAGGGGGCTGATGGGCATCCTGGCACTACAGTTTGGTCTCCGAAAAACAATAGACATTCGGAGCTGGTGGGAAGCACACAGCCACTTATCGTTGACCCAAATTTTGAGTCAGTTTATTGATATGTTACTGGCTCAGTGTCCAGACCAACGGTTATTTATCTTTATCGATGAAGTGGATAGTCTGCTGAATCTACCGTTTTCAGTCGATGACTTTTTTGCGCTCATCCGCTTTTGTTATAACCGTCGTACGGTGGAGCCAGCTTACCAAAGGCTTACCTTTGCCATTTTTGGTGTGGCGGCTCCGGCTGATTTGATTGCCGACAAACAACGCACACCGTTCAATATTGGTCGAGCAATTATGCTCACAGGATTTAGCCTCGAAGAAGCCGCATCCTTAGGCCAAGGCTTAAAGATTCAAACCGAAAATACCCAAGCCATTTTACAAGAGGTATTGAATTGGACAAATGGACAGCCCTTCTTGACTCAGAAGGTTTGTCAGTTATTAGTTACCTCTAGTCAAACAGCGGTCAATGACCCATTAAATATACCGCTGGGGATGGAAAAGTTTTGGGTGGACAGTGTAGTACGAGATCAAATTCTCACCCACTGGGAATCGCAGGATGAGCCTGAGCATTTGCGCACCATTCGCGACCGATTACTCTATGATGACCGTCGTACAGGACGCTTGCTCGGGATTTATCAGCGCTGGTTAGAAGGTCAAACAATACCCACCGATGATAGTCGCGATCAGATTGATCTATTGCTAAGCGGGTTGATGGTGCAGCAACAGGGAAATCTCTGTGCCAAAAATCGAATTTATGAAACCGTTTTTAATCTGGAGTGGATACAGCGGCAGTTGACCGCCCTCCGCCCTTACTCGGAAGCCTTTAACGCTTGGGTGGCTTCAAAGCAGATTGATGAATCCCGATTGCTACGGGGACAGGCACTGCACGATGCCCAAACCTGGGCCAGGGGAAAAAGTCTCAGCGATTTAGACTATCGCTTTTTGGCCCTGGGACAAGAACAGGAGCAGATTGAGATTCAGCGATCGCTAGACCTCGAAAAGGCTGAAGCCGCCAAACGGACCACCCGTCTACAACGCATTCTTTTAGGCATCACGTCAGGGGCATTAGCAATCGTTTCACTGCTGGGTGCGGCAGCATTTTTGCAATATCAGCGGGCGATCGCCAGTGAACAAACCGCCCGCCTCAACGAAGTTCAGGCGCTAATTTCATCGGCAGAAGGGCAATTTGCCTCCCATCACGAACTGGAAGCGCTGATCGATGCTATCAGGGCAAAACGCCGACTTCAGGAACTTGAGCAAGCTCCTACAGAGTTGACCGTCGCAGCAGATCGGGCTCTTAACCAGATTATCTACTGGATGAGTGAGCGCAATCGCCTATCAGGCCATGAAGGACATGTTTTGGGCGTTACCTATAGTCCGGATGGAGAATTGATCGCAACGGCGAGTGGCGATCAAACCGTCAAGCTCTGGGCCAAGAACGGTCAACTACTACACACCTTTGCAGGTAATGCCACTACCTTTGGTATCGCGTTTCATCCCCATCTCCCCCTACTAGCGGCAACTAATTTGGACGGTAGCTTACAAATTTGGCATCTCGAATCCAAAACATTGTTGCAAACGATTCAAGCCCATGAAGGAGCTGCCTGGAGTGTGGCCTTTAGCCCCACAGGAGAATTTTTAGTCTCAGGTGGAGCCGATCATCACGCTAGGGTATGGACTCTAGACGGAAATTTGCTCAAAACGCTGTCGGGGCATCAAAGCATGGTTTGGCAAGTTGCGGTGGGTGCAATTGAGCAAACAATTGCCTCGGCCAGCTTGGATAATACCGCCAAAGTGTGGACTGCCGATGGTGAACTCTTAAGTGTATTACCTGGTCCCCTCGACGGTGGCAGTCTTTGGAGTTTGGCTTTTAATGCGATGGGTAACTTACTAGCTACCGGTGGTGACGGTGAAGTGATACAGCTCTGGAACCTTGATGGCAACCTTAGCAAAACCTTGGAGGGGCACACAAAGCGCGTTGAAGACGTGGCCTTCGCTGCTGATGGTGCTACGATCGCATCCGCAAGCCTGGATAGAACCCTTTGGATTTGGGGCACAGATGGCAGTCCCTGGCGTATTCTTCAAATTCCAGGAGATATCCGCGAACTCAGCTTTTCTCCAACCGATGTGCAATCCATCGTGACAACCGGAACTCAGAACACCGCTCAACTCAGACAGTGGGAAACACCGCTGCTCAAAACCATTTTTCTAAATGACGAGATTTGGGATCTTGCCATCAGTCCTCAAGGTGATCGAATCATCTCTGGCGATAGCTCAACAGTTAATGTCTGGGACACCGAGCGAAACATCGCTGCCACCCTACAAACGGACACAATTCTGTTTGGATTTGACTTTAGTCCAGACGGCCAAATGATTGCAACATCTGGACACAATGGCACCCTTAAACTTTGGACCCAGGAGGGGCGTTTCCTAAGAGATTTAGAGGGGCATCACCTACAGATTTGGGATGCTGCCTTTAGCGCTGACAGTCAACGGGTGGTCGCTGGTGCAGAAGACGGTAGTATACGAGTGTGGACTGTTGAAGGAGACCTCATCCAGACTCTAGACGGTCATGATGGACAACGAATTTATCGTGTAGCATTTAGCCCTGACAATCAAAATTTCGTCTCAGCAGGTTCAGATGGCACGCTACAGATTTGGAACGCCGATGGGAATCGCCTCCATACAATTGAAGCCCACGATACAGATATTTTTGGGTTAGCAGTAAGTCCGGATGGTCAGTTCATTGCCTCTGCCAGTGCCGATAGCACCGCTAGGTTGTGGCGATGGGATGGCACATTGGTCAGCACCTTTAAAGGACATACCACCGGTCTTTTCGGAGTGGATTTTAGTCCTGACGGACACATGGTAGCTACTGCCAGCGCTGATAACACGATTACCCTGTGGGCCCTAGACGGTAAACCTATCAAGACCCTATACGGCAAAGATTCTGGCTTCAAAAGTGTGAAATTTAGCGCCACAGGAGAACTCGTCACTGCCACTGAAGACGGCACACTGACCCTGTGGAACTTGGAGAAGATATTGGCATTGAACGAGTTGGAATATGCCTGCAACTGGATAGCGGATTATTTACAGACCAATATCGACGTGGTGGAGAGCGATCGCACCCTCTGCAAAGATATAACAACAGTTAATCCGTCTTAATAGAACCATGGCTAACTACTATCAAATCGGTGGCAGTCTTGATTCTGATGCCCCCACCTATATCGAACGGCAGGCGGATAAAGATCTCTACACTGCATTGTTAGCAGGCGAATTCTGTTACGTGTTTAACTCTCGCCAAATGGGCAAGTCGTCTCTAATGGTGCGCAATTGGCATCGTTTGCAGACAGAGGGACATCACTGTGCGGTAGTAGATGTGACCAACATTGGCAGCGACCACATTACGCCGGAGCAGTGGTACCGAGGCATGATGGGGACCCTGGCAATGCAGTTTAACCTGCGTACCCGTGACATCCGCATCTGGTGGGAGGATCGCAGTCATCTGTCCTTCACACAAATTCTGAGTCAGTTTATAGAAATGCTGCTGGTTCAGTGCCCGGAGCAGCGATTGTTTCTCTTTATCGATGAAGTAGACAGTCTGCTAAATCTGCCCTTCTCAGTTGATGACTTTTTTGCGCTGATTCGCTTTTGCTATAACCGACGGACCATTGAGCCAGATTATAAACGACTGACCTTTGCCATTTTTGGGGTGGCAACTCCCACGGATTTGATTGCGGATAAACAGCGTACACCGTTCAACATTGGTCGAGCAATTGTATTAAAGGGCTTTAGTTTGGCAGAAGCCATGCCCCTTGCTCAGGGATTAAATATACAAACGCCCAATACTCAAGCGATTTTGCAGTCAGTGCTGCATTGGACTGGCGGACAGCCCTTTTTGACTCAGAAGGTGTGTCAACTTTTGGTAGCGTCTAGCCAAACTGCTTTGAAGGAGCCCTTGAGTATTCCCCTTGGGATGGAACACTTTTGGGTAGACAGTGTGGTTCGCGATCGCATTCTGACCCATTGGGAATCCCAAGATGAGCCAGAGCATCTGCGCACGATTCGCGATCGACTGCTCTACGATGACAACCTTGCAGGCCGTCTGCTCGGCCTGTATCAACAGTGGCTAGAAGGGCAAGCCATTCCCACTGACGATAGCCGGGATCAAATTGACTTACTGTTGAGCGGCCTGATGGTGCGACACGATGGCCATCTCCAAGCCAAAAATCGAATTTATGAAAATGTTTTTACCCTGGAATGGGTGCAGCGCCAGCTAACTGCTCTGCGCCCCTATTCAGAAATGTTTAATGCCTGGGTAACCTCGCAGCAAACTGACGAATCGCGACTGCTACGGGGGCAGGCACTCCATGATGCTCAAGTCTGGGCACGGGGTAAAAGTCTCAGCGATTTAGATTATCGTTTTTTATCTTCAAGCCAGGACCAGGAGCAGGCAGAAAATCAGCGAGCCCGGCAGCTAGAAAAAGCACAGGCCGCCAAGCAAACGGCTCGTCTGCAACGAATTCTCTTGGGCCTAACCTCTGGGGCATTGGTCATCGTGTCACTTTTGGGTTTGGCCACCTTTTGGCAATATCGTCGAGCCGTCGGCAGTGAACAAGCGGCCCTTTTAAGCGAACAGGATGCCCGACTCAATGAAATTCGAGCATTGATTTCATCAGCAGATGGACAGTTTGCCTCTCACCATGAATTAGAGGCCTTGATCGATGCCATTAAAGCCAAGCGTAAGCTTGAAACGCTCCAAGGGGACCATCCTGAACTAACAGAAGAGGCTGATCGCGCTCTCAACCAAATTGTTTACTGGATGAGTGAGCGTAATCGATTGTCAGGACATCAGGGGCCGGTTTTAGGGGTTGCCTACAGCCCTGATGGAGAATCGATTGCCACTACCAGTGGAGATACAACGGTCAAGCTTTGGGCCAAGGATGGTCAACTGCTGCACACCTTTGAAGATAGCAGCGTCACGTTTGGTGTTGCCTTTCATCCCCAGCGTCCTGTGCTAGCGACAACCAATCTGGACGGCCATCTAAAGCTGTGGGACTTAGATGCAAACACTCTCTTACAAACGATAGAGGCCCATGGAGGCGCAGCCTGGGATTTGGCCTTTAGCTCCAAGGGAGATTTTCTGGTTTCTGGTGGAGCTGATGAGCAGGTGAAAGTTTGGGACCTAGATGGGACACTACGTTACACCCTGGGCGGACATGAAGGAATGGTTTGGCAGGTGGCTGTGAGTCCAGTCGAGCAGACGATTGCTTCGGCGAGCCTGGATAACACGGCCAAACTTTGGTCGTCTGCGGGTCAACTCCTGAGTACTCTGCGGGGTGAGACTAAAGGCAATAGTCTTTGGAGTGTGGCCTTTAACCCTACAGAGGCCACTGTCGCAACCGGAGGCGATGAGGCCGTCATTCAATTGTGGCAGCCCAATGGAAACGCCACTAGAACCTTGAAAGGGCATACAAAACGGATTGAGCATTTGGCTTTTAGCGCCGATGGCAGAACTCTAGCCTCTGGAGGGTTGGATCAAACCCTGCGTATTTGGGGTAAAAAGGGAATTGTCTGGCGCATTGTCCAAACCCCAGGTGATATTCGCAACTTAAGCTTTTCTCCCACGGATAGTCGTTCTGTTGTCATCTCTGGGACAGGCACTACGGCTGAACTCAGACAGTGGGAAACGCCTCTGCTCAAAACTATCTTTCTGGGGGATGATTTGTGGGATATTGCGATCAGTCCCAGTGGTGAAAAAATTGTCTCTGGTGATAGTTCTAGGCCTTTGGTCTGGGATACAGAACGCAACATTGTGACTGACCTGGAAGCAGAGCAAGGGACCCTGTTTGGGTTTGATTTTAGCCCAGACGGACAGATGATCGCCGCTGTCGGCACCACTGGCACTGTAAAACTATGGACCCAGAATGGGCAGTTTCTACGAGATCTAGAAGGCCACCAATTCCAGTCGTGGGATGTTGCCTTTAGCCCTGATAGTCAGCGCATTGCCGCTGGTGCAGAAGATGGCTCCATCCGAATATGGACCGTTGATGGCCAACTGATCCATCATTTGAAGGGCCAGCAGAGGCGCGTCTATCGGGTCGCCTTTAGTCGAGATGGCCAGCAATTAGTTTCATCAGGGTCTGGAGGCACCGTTCAAATTTGGAATACTACAGACGGTGAGCTGCACCACGATCTTGAGGCCCATGGTGCAGATATTTTTGCTCTATCGGTCAGCCCTGACGGTCAATTTTTTATCACCGCCAGTGTTGATCAAACCGCTAAGCTTTGGCGCTGGGATGGCACATTGGTCAGGACCTTTGATGGCCATACGAATGGCCTATTCGGGGTGGATTTCAGTATTGATGGACAAATGATAGCCACCGCTGGCTCTGATAATACCCTTGCTCTATGGTCTATAGATGGCAACAAAATCAAAACCCTCTATGGCAATGGAGCAGGTTTCAAAAGTGTGAAGTTTAGCCCCAATGGAGAATTATTGACCGTTGCTGAAGATGGCAACATCACCCATTGGAATCTGGAGAAAGTACTAGCCTTAAATGAGCTGAGCTATGCATGCGACTGGATTGCTGACTATTTGCGGACAAACGTTGACGTGGTGGATAGCGATCGCACGCTCTGCCAAGATTTACCAGGCACTGAAAATAATGCCTGAAACTCGCTTAACGCTTGATAACTAACGTCCATTAAAAAAGAGTAACAAATTCACTACATCTAAAGTTGCCTCCTCAAGGAGGAAGCTCAGCGAATCATAGATAAAGCAGTAACAAACGCTACCGGTGGAGAAAAGTATTGGAACTGAACAATGAAAATAGACAGAACATTATGCATACACAAGAGTTCTGTCTATATGTTTTGGCATAATTGTCATGAATGTAATGTAGTCAACCCGACAAAATTACTATTCCTTTAAGAAAAGGCTGCTATATAAATTTTCGCAAAAAAGACGGAAAAGTCTGAACACCTGTATGGCAGAAGAAAATTTGAGAGAATTCACTACGCCTGAAATCATGAACTGCTAGTGGTTCACCAGGATTCAAGATTGGGATAAAAGAAGAAAGCAATCAAATGATTGTCATCGCTGAAATCCTACTCATTACTCACGGCCCACAGTCCCATCCAAAGCATTAAACCCCACAAAATACAACAACCCGTAGCCTTTGCCTAATAGATGACAGCAAAGATTGAGCGTGAGTTTTAAGTCAGTCCAACAATTTGCCGATCAATATCTATAGACAGCATAGAAAACCTGCTGTGCTTAAAAATGCATTTGTCGACTACACTTACCGTATTTAAATTGTTCGACGAGATCTGTTCGACGAGATCGCTATAAAGATTTGAGAAATCAAGAATGTATCGAAGTATGAACATGTCTGACCCAAAAGTCGGAAAAGTCGGAAAGCTCTTTATGATTTATTTGAGACTTAATATTTTATGCGAAAATATTAGGTAGTTTCCTGTAGATTGCCTCCTGTCTTTTTACCTTCTATGAACCCTGATGCAGTTCTTCTTGCCATCGAAGAGTGCCTACTTAAACGTAAACTTACTCCAGCGGAGCGGATTGTTTTAGGGCAAACATGGAATAAGCAAACCTATGATCAAATGGCCAAGCAGTCAGGGTATGGAGATGCCCACCTTAAAGACACAGGCTATAAGCTATGGCG
>NZ_QXHD01000004.1:2289932-2298265 GCF_011009555.1 Adonisia turfae CCMR0081
CGTCTTGCATTGTGGCATTGGCAAAACTGCTACTCTGGTGGACAAAGCTCGATCAGGGGAATACCCGTGGCTTGGCTAACTGTCTGACATTGTTGTTGATGCTCACTAACAGAAGTGTTGCGAATGCCATTGAGTGCATCTGTCATCCAACGCTGAGCCCGTTGCATAAGCTCTTCCTGGCCTAACTCTTTCATAATGAAAAATGCTTGTTGAAGAGTGTCTAGGGCTTTTGAATATCGGGCAAGTTCAACGTAAACTGTACCGATTAAATATGTTCTATATGCTTCACTAGAGCGCAGTCCTAATTCCTTTGCGATATTAAGAGCTTGCTGATAATAAACTAAGGCTTCTTCATCTCGATTTTCGTTGTCATAGACGGCACCAATATTGTTGAGGGTGGTTCCTTCGCCTGCGCGATCGCCCACCTTGCGCGTAATGGCCAAGGACTGTTCGTAATAGCTGAGTGCCTCAGCATAGTTGCTTTGAGCGCGATAGACTAAGCCAATGTTGTTGAGGGTGGTTCCTTCGCCCGCGCGATCGCCCACCTCGCGTTGAATGGCCAAGGACTGTTCGTAATAGCTGAGTGCCTCAGCATAGTTGCCTTGATTGTTATAGACAGCGCCAATGTTGTTAAGGGTGATTCCTTCGCCTGAGCGATCGCCCACCTCGCGCCGAATGGCCAAGGACTGTTCGTAATAGCTGAGTGCCTCAGCATAGTTGCCTTGGTCATCATAAAGGAAGCCAATGCTGTTAAGGGTGGTTCCTTCGCCTGAGCGATCGCCCACCTCGCGCCGAATGGCCAAGGACTGTTCGTAATAGCTGAGTGCCTCAGCATAGTTGCCTTGAGCGCGATAGACAGCGCCAATGTTGTTGAGGGTGGTTCCTTCTCCCGCGCGATCGCCCACCTCGCGGCGCATTGCTAGCGCCTGTCCATAAAGATCTAAAGCTGTTGTATATTCAGACCGACGCCAATTGATACCTCCAATTAAATTTGTAGCTCTTGCCTCACCATGTCGATTATCAATTGACTGATGAATATCCAGTGCTTTTTGATATTCGTCCAAAGCAGAAGCATACTGTCCCTGAATTTCGTACAACCCTCCAATGGTTAGGTGCATATCCCCAACACCAGCCTTATCTCCTAACTCTGACAATTTATCTATAGCCAGGCGATAGTTTTCCTGCGCAGCATCATAGTTATATTGCTCAGCCCTAAGCTGACCCACACCGCGCAAACTATCACTCAGACCTTTGATATCATCAGCATCTCTAGACAGTACTTGCGCATACTCATAGTCATTAAATGCTTCATCATAGTTGCCCTGGCGCTTTTTAATGTCAGCTATCTTTCTCCAGGTTTCTGCTTCACCAACACTGTCCTGAGCAGCTTTAGCAATAACAATAGACTGTGCATACTGCTCCAGGGCTACTGCTGTCTTACCCTGAAAATCATAGACATCTCCCATATAGCTACGAATCTGACCTTCTCCAAATTGGTCTTTAATAGCGATAGTAATTTCTAAACTCTCTTGATGGATTTCTAAGGCCTGATTGGGTTTGCCCGTAGCCAGATACACTCGTCCCAGGTGCATTAATGCCTGACTTTCACCTAATTTATCCTTTGTTTCACGGGTGATTGCTAAATGTTGTTCATGAAATATCAAAGCTTCAGAGTACTTACCCTGGTTATAAAGCACTTCTCCCTTATTACCCAGGGCCTGTCCTTCCCCTTGCCTGTCTTGAATCTCTATAGCAATTTCTAAATGTTTCTCATGAAACTCTAAAGCTTGAGGATATTGCCCTAAAACATTATGCACTTCGCCCAGGTTTCCATGCACATAACTCTCTCCTCGTTTATTTTGAGTCTCTTGAGTTTTTTCTAAACCATCATTGAGGAAGCGAATAGCTGTTTGTAAACCACCCAGTTCATAAAAAGTATTTCTAAACCGCTGAATGCCTAAAGAACCAATAGAAAAACGAATGGCTTCCTGAGCCTGTTCTCTTTGATTGACGGCAATACTACGAGCCTTTTCTGCACTTTCAAGATCTTCATTTGCTTGACCAAGTGCCCTCTGTGCGGCATCTACTGCCTGTGTTACTCGATTAAACTCAGTTTGAATACTAGAAAGTTTTGTTTGTACTGTTCCTAGTTGATTATTCTTATTTGTTAAATCTTGAGTTAATCCAGAAACCTGAGACTCAATAGTGGCTGCTTCCTGCCTGGCAGCTGTTGCTTCAGCTTGAGCAGTCTTTGCCTCAGCTACTGATTCTTTATTGGTTTCCTCCAGTTTGTTTTTCTCGTTATTAAGAGTTTTATTGCTGTCAACTAAAAGTGTGTTTTTATTCTCTAATCTGTTGCGTTCGTTTTCTACTTCTTTTAATTCTTTCTTGGCAGTGCGAGTTTCCTCAACAGCTTGTCGTGCTTCTGCGCCTTTTGCATAAGCTTCTTTCCCAGCCAATACGGCACCAAACACAGATAGACTTATAAGGCCAATACTCAGTATTGACGACAGTCGAGTCCGCTTGCGTACCCTTCTGAGGTCTGCTTTAGCATCTGCTAACTCATCATCTGCCCGCTGAATCGCCTTATTTTTCGTATTCAACAATTGCGTCTGCTGTGCCACCGTCGCCTGCACTGCCGCCAGCTCCGCCCGCAACCCCAGCTTCTGACTCTCCACCAAATACTCATAGTCCTGTTTTCCCAAACTACGCGACTCCGACCAGTCCAGCGCATCGGTCAGCTCTTTCCCCTGCAACAACAAACTATCCTGCGGGTCCGCTACCCACGCCTCCAACTTCTCCCCATAGGGCCGAATACTCACCAACGCATCCCTTATCCAGTCCTGGGTAAACACCGTCTGGTAAATCGGGTTATACACCTGTAGCCTGCCATCCTGCTCCACCACCAGCCCTGATAACCGCAGTGCCATTTGCTTAGCACTGCCGTCTACTGGGATATGCCCCCGCTCCACAATCTCCTGATACAGGCTCAACAACTGTCCCGCCCGTGAATTCTCCCTTAACCGGTCCCGAATTGTCTTTAAATGGGGCGGCTCATCCTGCATCTCCCAGTTGTCAATAATGTGGGTATGCACCACCTGAGCCACCAGCTGATCAGCTGTGGGTTGTTCTGCTGTGCGTTCCACCGCCTGAATCACTAACTGACATACCTTCTGGGTTAAAAAAGGCTGTCCCCCCGTCCAGTGCAGCACCGCCCGCAACACCGCTTCTGGATCGCTCACTTTCTTGGTTAACCCCGGCAGCAGTGGAGCCGCTTCATCAAGCGTAAACCCCGTTAGCTGAATCGCTCGACCAATATTAAACGGCGTCCGTTCTTTTGCCTGGATCAAATTTGTCGGTGTGGCCACCCCAATCAGAGCAAATGTCAGCCGATTATAGTCAGGGTTATCCGCCCGATTGTTAAAGCACTCTCGAATGACGGCAAAAAAATCATCCGCCTCAAACTCCAGACTGAGGACGCTGTCAATTTCGTCTAGAAAAATCACCATGGGCTGGGCCACCGTCCGCAACAGCACACGGCTAAGAAACTTGCCAAACCGCCGCACCGGGGGCAAATTATGGTTCTCCTCCCACCAGTCATCCAGATCAAAGCCAGGATCTAGCCCATCAATATTAAATCGATCCACCAGGCTATCCATAATGCCGAAATACCACTCCGCCGGTTCGATAGTAGTGGTACCCAAGCCGCTCACATCCAAAGATGCACAGGCCACCCCTTCCGCCTGCAATCGGTTAGACGTGCGCACCCGCAGGCTAGATTTACCCATCTGCCGTGAGTTTAGTACATAGCAAAACTCCCCTGCCTTGAGTGCCTGGTAAAATTCTTCGTCTGCCGCACGCTTAACATAGGTTTGGGCATCTGGGGGTAGGCTACCGCCCACTTGATATCGATACTCAGCCATGATCTTTTAGGGGGTGTGCATCAGGAAAGTAATCATTTAACGAACACTGAATCTTGAACGAAGTCCAAGGTCTGGAAAATTATCACAATCGCTCATTTTGGCAACGGTTCCCCTTCGCAAGGCTACCGTGTGCACATAAGTCCTGGAAACTAGCGTTCGCGGTTGTCTAACCCCCTCTAACTCCCCCTTACCAAGGGGGAGGACCGGAGTTTCCCCCCTTACCAAGGGGGGATTAAGGGGGGTAATGCAGGATTGTGAACTCCCTTTCGAGATGTATGTACACCGCCTTCGTAAGGGGAACCAACGGAGGGGTCTGGATAACTTGCGCCAACGATCGAAGACCCCTCCGCCTTCGGCACCTCCCCTTATAAAGGGGAGGATCTTACTCAACGATGTCCTATCAGGGATTTGCCGCATATTCAATTGTTTAACCTCACAACCGCGATTGGAAATATTGCCGGTATAAACCACATAACGGCACCACCGCATTGCCGTCATATTTCACCAGCCCCATACTGTGCAGCTTAAAGGCTTCTGTGGAGCCAATCTGTACCGGCTGATAGCTGGGAATCACTTGCTTAAAGGCCCTGAGCAAAGCTGAATCCGCTTCCAGATTAAGTAAATGCCGCCGCAGATGATCGCTGTATAAACCACCCTCCGTGGGTGCTTCTTCCATCAGCTGAGTCAAACTCATGCGACCTCGCGCCAGCTGGTAAAGTGCTGCCCGCATGAGATATGGATGTCCCCCCACCAATTCCACTAGCTGCTGTTTTTGATGGGCAGAAAGACTGAGCTGATGCCGAGCAATCAAGGTTTCGATTTCGTCTGCGTTCAACTGCCGTAGTTCAAGGGGTAACCCCACATTAAAGGGGGAACGGTTAATGCTGAGGGGAACGTACACCTCTTTGGAATGGACAATGACCAGATTGAGCTTGCGCCATATAGGATTGGTTTTACCTTCTTCGTGCCATACCCGCAACATGCCAAAAAAGTCTGTGGCGATTTCGGGATGCTCAAACACCTGATCCACTTCATCCAGGCCTAACACCAGCGGTTGCTCCAGTTCCTTCAATAAGTAGCGTTCAAAATAGCGCTGACAACGGCGTACAATACCTCGCGCTCCTTTCCAATAGTCGGCAAGCCGATCTTCTAAATCCAACTCTTCGGTAACGCTGCAACAAAACCACTGGAGAAACTCATCCAGGTCGTTCAGGGTTTCATTGTCAGAGGTTTGAAAGCTTAAGCGCACCGTCTCAAACCCGTGTGCCCTGGCATGGGCCATGCTTCTGACCAGCAGTGATGTTTTCCCTAGCTGTCGGGGGGCCTTGATCCGAATCAGAGACCCCGGTCTAACGACGGTTTCATAACAGTCGGTTTCAATGGGCAGCCGTTCTATATAAAAAGGTGAGTCTAAGGGTACTAGTCCCTCTGGTTCTTCAAGGGTGATGGGTTTAGCAGTTTTAGCAACAGAACGTTGCTTAGTTTCTGGTTCAAGCTCAGGTTTGGCTTTATTTTTAGTCTTTGATGTTTGGGGCTCTGGAGACTTATCGAGTTTTTCGGTTAACCCTTTGCGTATTTTCAGAATGGGAGTGCTAACTTCATCAATGCCCTCTAATGCAATGGCTGATAGGCCAACTTCATAGGCAAAGGGCACCGGATGGCCATAGCCCAGGGCATCATAAAAACCAACGGCAAACTCAATGGCGGCCCTGTCTCCCATGGCATTGGTCATGCCGACCACATAGTCCACATGCTCCACCACGGCCTCTGCTTGATGCTGCGAATAACAGGCGTTAAACAGCACGCATTCTATTCTTGTAAAGAGTCGGAATAGACGCGATAGGGCAATGCTGCTGACGGGTTTAGTCTCGCCCGTGTCACTTTCTAAGAGCAGTCCTGCTGCGCCAGCACCGTGGCCTGAAAAATGAACAATTTGGGGTTGGTACTTGAGCAGGGCACGCCGTAGATCGTCAGGGCGGGTGGCCCATTGGGACACTACGTTAAAGCTGTCCCGTTCCGCGGATAGGTTTAATCCTGCTTGGATTTCGCGAACTTCTTCGTCTAACCGCAAACGGCTAGTATCTGAAGGATTTGCCGTCAGGATCAGGATCGTCTTTGCTGCCATGGTACTTGGCAAAAGTGGGGGCTAATGGGGAGCAGGTATCTGTCTTTACTCTAGTCTCTGGAGAAAAAATATTTTCGACAGCTTAACTAAAAATTTTGATACAGCTTTCCAATGGTCGTCTATTACCCCCAGGGGTACTTTTACAACGACTCTGGATTCACCCCTAATTCCCGCAATTTTTCTTCTAATGCCTGAATCCTTTGCTGATCTGCTTGCCTGAGTTTCCGTTCAGCTTCTAGCAGTTCTCCCAGCTCCACATAGGTCAAAAACCGTTCCCCATCAGGCCGATAAATTTCTAACGTTTCTTCCGTTAGCTCAAACCGGATACCTAAGGCCGGACTTATCCAGTCTCGCATATCACTGACTAACTGTAGTGCCTTTCCTGAACGTTGCAATCCGGTCAGTTCATTATCATCTGGGTTGTAAATGTAATATTCCTCCACACCATGCATCTGATAGAAATTCAGCTTCCGTAGCATTTCCCCAGAGCGATTCCCTGGTGACAAAATCTCAAACACCACCTGGGGCGTAATGCCATCTTCTAACCACTGCCGATAAGATCCCCGATCTCTTTTTGGACGACCAAACACCACCATTACGTCCGGTGCTTGACGTAGCTTTGGATTCCCCTCCACCGGGTACCACAGCAAATCCCCGGCAACAAAGACATCTGCATTACCCGCAAATAGCCGCTCCAGATTTTCCTTAATTACTACGATCCACCGGAACTGCTTCGTATTGTCGGCCATGGGTTGCCCATCGCTGTCAGGGTATTGCTCAGGAAGCTGACTGTCGGAGATTAGCGGCTGAACCATAGGTCTGGCCTCAAAATAGCCTGTACTCTAGTTTAACTGCACCAGCTAGAGCTTGGCCGTTTGCTGGATAGACAGGAATTCTGAGCCCATCTAATAAAATGGAGCTGTTAAGCAGGGTGAATTTTGTGGCT
Organism: Adonisia turfae CCMR0081; assembly: GCF_011009555.1. Lineage (GTDB taxonomy): Bacteria > Cyanobacteriota > Cyanobacteriia > Phormidesmidales > Phormidesmidaceae > Leptothoe > Leptothoe turfae. The sequence goes on from NZ_QXHD01000004.1 coordinate 2,296,927, forward strand.
TACAGTCAATTCAAAACCATTGCCAGTGTAAAAATGGCCTTTGACCTCACTGTGGTTGAAGGTAAGCGATTTTTACCAGAACTCGACGATATTACTCCATCCGCCATCCTTGCGGGTTATCTCCAAGAAAGCCTGCCGATTGTCGCTACATCCGGCAGCGAGAAAGCTCGCTCTGAAGGCATTATCTACCCTGTCCTATTAGAAGTACGCCGTTACCTGGATCGCCACGTCAGTCTATTTTCAGGAGAAGACTTTAATGTTGATGAAACCGTTGGCTTGAATGGCCAATGTGATTTCCTCATCACCCGCTCGACCGAAGTACTTGAAATTGAAGCGCCTGCCATTATTGTGGTCGAAGCAAAGAAAACGGATCTTAAAACTGGTTTTGGTCCATGTATTGCTGAAATGGTAGCGGCCCAGCGGTTTAATCAAGATCAGGGAAATGAGATTGCAACCATTTACGGCAGTATCAGTAATGGAATTCAATGGCAGTTTCTGTCCCTTACAGAATCCATGGTCACCATTGATTTGGCCGTATATGCCTTACCTCCTGTTGAGCAAATTTTGGCATCCCTAGTATGGATGGCATCATAGTCGTTGTTGTTTTCCTCGCCTTATCCCCGCCAGCTTAGGGCAACAATCCCAAACCCGGTAATCAATACCCCAAACACACGATTTACCCAAACCAATCGCCCAGGTGTTAGCCAATGGCGTAAGCGAGATACCCCACTGCTCAAAATCAGCCACCATAGAGCCGAGCCCAAAAATACGCCACCGACCATTACTACTGCCTGGCCATAGTCCAGTCCTGTCGGGGCAAAGCCAGCGAACAATAGCACGAAGGATAAAATCGTGGCTGGGTTTGTTAAGGTCAAACCAAATGTGGATAGATAGGCTCCAGCTAAGCCAGTGCGGCTAGTCTCTGCAGTTTTCTCGGCAGGCTTGCTCAAAAATGTGGTGATGCCTAGATAACAGAGAAATAGGCCGCCGATGATGCCCAGCCACCGGGCCTGATTCGTTAGGAAATTGGAGATAAAGGCCAGGCCGAAGGCTGCGATCGCACCATACACTCCATCCGCCGTTGCCGCCCCTAACCCCGACAGCAAGCCTGTAATGGTCCCATAGGAAAGACTGCGCCGAATACACAACAACCCAATCGGACCGACGGGGGCCGCAATCGATATCCCCAACACTAAACCCCGCAAAAACAAAGAAATCATGGCAATACACCCCAAATTTATCGATTAATCCGTAGGGGCTCCCCTTGTGGGTGCCCTGCATCGCATAGACCCAATATCGAATGGTTTCTCAGAGGAGACATCCCTGTAGGGGCTCCCCT
>NZ_QXHD01000004.1:2298275-2349733 GCF_011009555.1 Adonisia turfae CCMR0081
CGTTGGGTCAATAATCACCCCCTTACCATTTTTCTCAACTTGAGGAGTTGCTAAAAATAGCTTTTCTTCTTGATTCTTGACGCCATGACCAGAAAAATACATTAAAACAACGTCATCTGGCCTCTTGTCCGCAAAGAGATTGTAGATCCCCCGTTCTAGCACCTGTCGTTCTGGATTTGCTAATACAGTGACTGAATCAAAGTTGCAGAGTTCTTCGTTTTCTAGAACTTCCTTAACACGCTGAATATCGTTTATGACACTAGGGAGTGCAGGAAAAGCATCATTCTCGTAGGTACCTACGCCAACAAGCAATGCATATTTAGCCATAGTTAGATCACCCGTTGATAAAGCGTTCTACTTCTGGCATCACCTGCTGTAGGTCCTCAGGCGTTCGAATTTTTATTTTTAGTTCTCTACCATTGCCTTTAGCTTCAACTTCTATTGAAGAACCAAAGAGGTTTTGACCTAAAACCCCCACCATTTTTTTCAAAGCATCTAAATTTAGGAGGGCTTTAAGTTTACCTAATACAAAACCGCCAATCCCTTTAGCACCAGGCAATGCTTCAGAGACAGGGAGTAGCATTACATCTTGTAGCTCTTCCAATTCGGCCAGTTGATTTCTTAGTGTGCGAACAGATACTTGAATTTCTTCATCAGAAAGCTCAGGATTTTCAAGAGTAACGATAACTTCAATAGATGAACCAGCCATAGAAATTCACTGACAATTGATTCTGTAGCCCCAAATGTATAGGAGAATACATGAAGATCGGGTATCTAAGTATCTTATCAGGTGAACAGTAGGATTAACGAACGTTTGTGTGATTTTTAGGCACCTTCAAATGTGTTTTTTTAGGGTATTTAACATCCCTTGGTTCCGGGATCAGGCATAAATTCACTTTTGTTTAGCTAAAGTACGGAAAGCCTATTCAAATTATGCGTAATTTACTGAGTTTGTAGTTTCCCAAAAGATTTTTTTAACTAATTGCTTATGTGATGACTCTTTGAAACTGAATTTAAGCTTTTTGGAAGATATCAAGATTCAACAGAATGAAAGGCTACATTGCTTGAGCACATTTTGATCACCTTTTAGAGTTCTGATCGATATTGTCATATGGCCGAATTGTCTATTAAACAAAAGTCTTTATTTATAGAGAAGATATTCCCGGTGAAGCTGCTGGATCAGCAGGTGTACTACGAGCAGAGAAAACCCGTTGGTACAGGGAAACAAACTTTACCCCCTAAAGCCAAAGTCCTTCTCCCAGCAGCACCCCACCGTGAATCGGTCCTCATCACCCTCATCGGCTCAAACATTACCATGGACCTGATCATCAAACACCTCCATAAGCTTGGTTTTGCTGATCCCAATGCCTGGAGCAAAGAGCAAACCGAACCGAAAAGCGGTCAGCCCATGCGAGTCCTGAAAAAATGGATGCGCGTATGAGTCAAACCTGTCTTCAAGTGTTTACTAGAAGCTTCGCTATAGTTAAAGTGCTTTCTGTATTTCAGAGCCTTAGGTTAAAAGGTAAATTCAATGGCTAAACCACCAATCCTAGATCCTGAGCGTTCATATACCTTTCGGTCATATTTTGAAATGACCTATGATCCAGAGGATATCCTGGCTGAGTTTGGCTATCGCCTACAAAGGGCACGAATTACTTTACCTCAGGGAAAACGCACCTTTCCTCAGCTTGCTGAATTAGAACAGCGCATTGAACGTACATTGCCAGTCGTGAGTTTGACTAGCGAAACTGCTCGTCGGGAGACCTTGGTAGCTCCTATCCTGATAGAAATAGCTGCTTTCTGCAATTGTCAGCTCAAAATTGAATATCCCCTCAATGTTAGTCAATGGCTTAAAGGTAATCTGGATTATCTCCTACGATCTGATCACGAGTTTTTAATTATTGAGGCAAAAAACGACGATCTGTCGCGAGGCTTTACACAGTTAGCCGTAGAACTCATTGCCCTGGCAAAACAACAAGAATCCTTAGACCCCTTATTTGGTGCCGTAACCATTGGTGAAGTGTGGCGATTTGGTCAGCTCGATCCGCAGAAACAACAAATCACTCAAGACTTAGAACTGTTTAAACTACCAGGAGATTTAGACAGTTTAGTCTCCGTACTCATTGGCATTATGGAAGAACAAACTGCTTTTGCAGTGTAGTCTCTAAACACTCAACAACTGACAAAGTTTATACAGCAGTGGTGTCAACAATAGCGCTGGTAAAAATGAGGCCACTCGGATAGTCGCCACTTTTAACAAATTCAAACCTAACCCTAGAATAATGACCCCACCCACACCGGTCACCAACAACACACTGGGGGAAGATGCCGGATCACCAATCCCACTGGCCAACAATCCAGCCAACAAAGACATACCACCCTGATAGACCACCACGGGCAGCACCGAAAACCCAACACCAGCACCATAACTACCGGTCAACGCGATCGACACCAGGCCATCCATAGTGCCCTTGATAATTAAAATTGTGCCATCACCGCTAAGACCGTTGTTGAGACTGCCCAAAATTGCCATGGGGCCAATGCAAAACAACAAACTCGCAGCAACAAACCCTTCAGTAAACTGACCGCCGCCGCCAAATCTGGCTTTTAAAGCATCCCCAATAGCGATGAGTCGTCGTTCTATCTGCCACCACTCGCCCAGCAGACCACCGACAACCAAGGCCACCAAACCAACAATCACACCAGCAATGTTGCCAGCATCTACCTCAGTCAATGGCTGAGCCATTTGCATTCCGATAAATAGAGTGATCAGCCCCACCGCCTGGGTAATCACATCCTGCATCGCCCGAGGTAATCGTCCCCTGACAATTAGCCCACTCGTGGTACCCAATAGCACCAGCACCACGTTAATCCAGGTCCCACTTGTCTTTGCCCACAGGCTCAGCATTATTTTCTTATCTTCTATAGCATCCTGAGGGCATCATCGTCCCCTTGGACACCCTACAATCTTAAGCCCACCTTTTGTCGTCAATACTCTACTTGCGCATCAGGATCAACCAGGCATTTCTTCATGTAGGGTCGTTCCATGGAACGACCCTACATCAGATATTGGATTGCACTTTAGGGCCACCAGATTCACAATAAATAATGAAATTGACCATTTTCTTGAATAATCTATGGTTTCCGTCAGTCTGCTCAAAGCCACCAGCTACGATGTCGACATCCTAGAGCAGCAGCTTCGTGACCTGCTGGCTCCTTTAGGTGGCATGGCAGCCTATGTCAAACCAGGTCAACGAGTTCTTTTAAAACCTAATTTACTCACAGGCGCACGTCCTACCAAGGAATGCACTACGCGGGCAGAGTTGGTTTATTGTGTGGCTAAACTGGTTCAAGAAGTTGGCGGCCAACCGTTTTTGGGTGATAGCCCAGCCTTTGGTAGCGCCTACGGTGTTGCTAAGGCCAATGGTCTACTGCAGTGGGCAAAGAAACTTGACTTACCCATTGTGGAACTCCACGGTAAACGCTATCAGTTTCAGCAAGAGGGTAATTTTGATAACCTGCTGCTCTCGAAAGAAGCAATGGAAGCCGATGTGGTGATCAATTTACCTAAGGTTAAATCCCACGTTCAGCTCACGCTAACATTGGGTGTCAAAAATCTCTTCGGCTGCGTGCCAGGAAAAATGAAAGCCTGGTGGCATATGGAATCAGGTAAGGACTGTCAGAAATTTGCTCAAATGTTGGTGGAAACTGCCCAAGCTATTGACCCAGACCTGACAATTTTAGATGGCATCATTGGTCATGAAGGTAACGGACCTAGCGGCGGTGAACCACGACGCCTTGGGGTATTAGGAGCATCACAGAATGTCTATGCTCTAGATCGGGCCATGGTAGATGTTCTTCAGATCAAGCCATCTCAAGTGCCAACCGTTGCAGCCTCTCAACGCCTTGGACTATGCCCCAATAACATTGATTTTGTTCTACAGTCACCGGCTGAGTTGTACATCGATAACTGGCAACTACCCGAGAAGCTAATGCCCATTGATTTCGGCATGCCACGGGTGATGAAATCTACCTTTAAGCACCTGTATATTCGATTTATCAAGGAACCGATCGCTGCCTATGCCCAGCGCTAGGTGGCATCAACCGCATGTTCCTATACACCCAAAGGTCGAGCTTGATAGATTAGCCCGACCTTTGGGTATAGAATTGATTCGCCACCGGGCGCTATCAGCAGGGATGTTGTATCCAGCCTTTACTAGAAACCAGCGGTAGTTCTCCTCATCGCTTTGGCCATGGACTTAAACGACGACATGCTGGGGCCTGGGCGACGACGACTTGCCTTAGCAACGGGGGTTGTGTAATCAAATGTGGGAGCTGGCTCTGGTTCAGGTGCTGGCGGTTGATTAGCTGAAGCTGCCAGTGCTGTACGAATTAGTTCTATAGGATCTGAAATAGAGGCAGTTGGAGTGGCCACTGGGGCAGCTGTTTCGGATGCTTTGTTATCAGTATTCTTGACCTTTTTAGCCGCAGGAGCTTTGGCTGTCGCTGCAGCGGGCTTTGGCGCTGGTGCAGCAGCAGGTGCTGGCGTAGCAGTGGGCTCAGAAATAGCCGCGATTTCTTCTTCGGGTAATTCTAAATAGTATCCAGACTTTTTACCTAAAAGTTTGTCCAGCACTCTAACTAAGCTCCTAATCAAACAGCAATGTTGTTGCTAATTTAAGGAAATATTTTTAGCTGCGTTGCCAAGAATTCCAAGAATTATTTAGCAACTTACAGATTAAGTTATTCCAAAAAACAGCAACGTTCAGCAATAAATACGCCGAATCCCATCGGCAATCATAACCTTGCAACGAAGTCGCTGCGAGGTAAAACCATTATCAAATCTGACGCCTGTGGGAAGCAAGGAAGCATCAGACCTGTTTACAATAGTTAATAACTTACTTATTTAAGCGATTATTTAAGCGATATCGTTTCCTCAATCTGGCCCAAGCATGGCCATTAAAAATGACTTCTCGGAACTTTTCCAAGAAGTCATTTGTGAAATGAACTGAGACTAGGGCAGCTTAATCGGCACCTTGGGTAAGTAGCTCACGCTTCTCCTTAGGTGCGATAACGACCTTACCTTTCTCATCCACATCGACGACGGCTGTATCTCCATCCTGTAGACGGCTGGATAGAATCTCCTCTGCTAAGGTGTCCTCTAGCAGACGCATGATGGCGCGACGCAACGGTCGAGCACCGTAGCTGGGGTTGTAGCCCTCTTCCACCAAACGCTCTTTGAACTTGTCCGTTACCTCTAGGGTGATTCCCTGTTCGGTTAACCGACCAAAGACTTCTTTGAGCAGAATATCGGAGATTTCTTTAACCTCAGGCTTAGTAAGCTGACGGAAGACGATGATTTCGTCCAAACGGTTCAAGAACTCAGGACGGAAGTACTGCTTCAGCTCTTCATTAACTAGAGAACGAATGCGGTTGTACTGAGACTCAGCTGCATCTTCCTCTAGCTCAAAGCCAAGGCCACCGCCACCTTTCTCAATAACCTTAGAACCGATGTTGGAGGTCAAAATCAACAAGGTGTTCTTGAAGTCAACTGTACGGCCTTTGGCATCGGTGAGACGGCCATCTTCCAAAATCTGCAACAGCATGTTGAAGACATCAGGGTGGGCCTTTTCAATCTCATCAAAGAGAACGACTGTATAAGGACGACGACGTACAGCCTCAGTCAGCTGACCGCCTTCGCTATAGCCGACATAGCCCGGAGGAGAACCAATCAGCTTAGAAACTGTGTGGCGTTCCATAAACTCGGACATGTCAAGGCGAATCATCGCTTCTTCCGAGCCGAAGAAGTAAGCGGCCAATGCCTTGGTTAACTCGGTCTTACCAACACCGGTAGGACCAGAGAAGACAAAGCTCGCAATGGGCCGGTTGGGATTCTTTAAACCCACACGGGCTCGACGAATTGCCCGAGAAATTGCTTTCACAGCTTCATCTTGGCCGATAACGCGCTGATGCAGCGTATCTTCCATGTGAAGCAGCTTCTCAGACTCAGTTTCGGTCAGTTTATTAACCGGTACGCCAGTCCAAGATGCCACGATGTGGGCAATGTCCTCTTCGGTAACCTCAGGAGAATCAGAACTACCAGCTTCATCAGTGCGCTTACTTTGAGCGATCGCACGAATTTCAGCCTTAATTTCCATTTCGCGATCGCGAAGCTCACCCGCTTTGTCAAAATCCTGAGAACGTACCGCATTGTCCTTATCTTTTAGAACACTGCGAAGCTCTCGGTCTAGCTCCTTAGCAGCCGGGGGAAGCTGGGAATTAATCAGTCGTACCCGAGAGCCTGCCTCGTCAATTAGGTCAATGGCTTTATCGGGAAGGAAACGGTCAGAGATATAACGATCCGCCAGCTTGGCCGCAGCTTCCAAGGACTCATCAAGAATCTTGAGCTTATGATGCTGTTCGTAGCGATCGCGTAGACCGTGCAGAATTTCGATGGTTTCCTCAACGCTAGGCTCACCCACCATCACAGGCTGAAAACGACGCTCTAGGGCAGCATCTCGCTCAATGTGCTTACGATACTCATCCAGGGTGGTGGCACCGATGCACTGTAACTCACCCCGAGCCAGGGCAGGTTTGAGGATGTTAGCAGCATCAATAGCGCCCTCAGCAGCACCCGCACCGATCAGGGTATGAACCTCATCGATTACTAGGATGACATTCGCAGCTGAGCGAATTTCATCCATGATTTTTTTCAGGCGCTCTTCAAATTCACCGCGATACTTGGTTCCTGCCACTAACAGACCAATATCCAGGGTGACAACCCGCTTTTCTTCAAGGATATCGGGGACATCACCGTTGGCAATGCGTTGGGCCAAGCCCTCGGCAATTGCAGTTTTACCCACACCTGGCTCACCAATGAGGACAGGGTTATTTTTGGTACGACGGCCTAGAATCTGAATAACACGTTCAATTTCTTTTTGACGGCCAACCACAGGGTCAAGCTTGCCCTCTGAGGCCATCTGAGTCAGGTTAGAGCCAAATTCATCCAGGGTGGGCGTCTTCGTTCGACCTTGACTACCACCAGTGGAGACCTCAGCGGTCTCACCTAACATACGAATCACTTGGGTACGAACCTTAGACAGGTCGACACCAAGGTTTTCTAGTACACGGGCAGCCACGCCTTCGCCTTCGCGAATTAGGCCAAGGAGCAGATGCTCAGTACCAATATAGTTATGGCCTAGCTGACGGGCCTCTTCCAGGGACAGCTCTAACACCCGCTTAGCACGTGGTGTGAAGGGAATTTCTACGGCGACGAACCCGGAACCGCGACCGATAATCTTTTCGACCTCGATCCGAGCATCTTTGAGATTTACCCCCATGGACTTCAGAACTTTGGCGGCCACACCGGTACCTTCACCGATGAGACCGAGGAGGATTTGCTCAGTTCCCACAAAGTTATGGCCCAGTCGGCGAGCCTCTTCCTGGGCGAGCATGATCACCTTAATGGCTTTTTCTGTAAAGCGTTCAAACATGGCGGCTTTTCATCACCTGGCTTGTGCGGAGTTGCCATGATTCTAGCACAGCCATTTTTGCTGAAACTGTGCCGGTATTCACGACTTGCAATGGATCTAGCGCTAAAAAAAGACTCACTTAAACAATTTTTGGGTAGATCTGGGAGTGAAGTCAGGCGGCATTGTCCTTGGTCGCGCTCGTTACATCGTGTACCACCGATTACTGACATCCTTAACCAAGATTTAAGCCTGACAGGGCCTTTGTTTAGGGGGCAAACGCCTTGAATTTAGAGATTTTACTCCACAGATTTTCCGTGGCATTACGCACATAAATATTTAATACGTATTAATTAGTGATTGTTACATGGGTGCCATTGGTATTGATGCTGACGAAATGTTTCTGTGCATTCAAGTTCTAAATGCTTTAGCTGTTGTAGAAACTCAGGGTTTTGCAAATGGCTGCGCCATAAAATGAGGGCATTTTCGCCGTCCTGGTAATATCGCTTACGTTGTCCGGCTGTGCGAAAGCCAAATTTTTGATACAGACTCAGGGCTTTTTGATTAGACGCTCGCACTTCTAACGTGGCATGGGTGAGTTCGCGTTGACGTGCCAGCTGTAGCAGCTGAATGAGCAAGAGCTGTCCTAAGTATTGGCGGTGATAATCGGGATGAATGGCTAATGTAGTGATATGGGCTTCATCTAGAATGGCCCATAGACAGCCTAGACCAATTACATCTTGATTGGCCAAAAGTACAAGTAGATCGCTATTGGGACTGTCAATTTCGCGTCGGTAGCCAGCTTCAGTCCACAGCCCCCCCAGACAAACCTGATCGAGCCGCAATACAGCAGGCAGCAACTCATCGGTCAAAACTTGGTAGGTCAGTGTTGTCATCACGCGTATGAAAAGGTCCAGGTAAATAGATACTTTCTCAGAAGAAGCCAGAGGGTGATCGGTGACGAATTGTACACTGGAAGCTTGCATTGGGTGATTTCACCCGCTGACAACCTCTGACAATAGCTATGGTTTCCACACTTCCTTCTGCAAATCAAACCACTCGTTCTAGCCTTGACTACCTGGAGACTAACGGGTCTGACTCACCCAATCAGCGGCTTTTACCCCTCAGTGTTCAGGTGAATGAACAGGATCATCTGCAAGTTGGCGGGTGTGATGTCGTCGATCTAGTTAAGGAGTTTGGCTCTCCGTTATACATTCTTGATGAAGTGACGCTGCGAACGGCATGTCAGCAGTATCGTCAGGCATTTGACCAATACTATCCGGGAGAGGCTCTAGTGATGTACGCCTCAAAGGCATGGAACTGTTTGGCGGTGTGTGCGATCGCAACCCAAGAGGGCCTAGCCGTGGATGTGGTATCAGGGGGGGAACTCCTAACGGCACTAACGGCTGGCGTTAATCCAGATAAGCTTTACTTTCACGGTAACAACAAATCCCACGGTGAGCTGCAACGAGGCATTGACGCAGGCTGCCGCATTGTTGTCGATAACTGGCATGAGCTTAAAACCCTCAGCGCGCTAGCCAGTCCGCAAACCCCCGCAACTATTCTGCTACGAATCACACCAGGCATTGAATGCCACACCCACGACTATATTCGCACCGGACACATCGATAGCAAGTTTGGCTTTGATCCCGATCAATTAGAAGAAGTCTTTACCTTCGTAGCTCAGCAGTCATCATTAGTTTGTGTTGGTCTGCATGCCCATATCGGCTCTCAAATTTTTGAGCTACAGCCCCATGAAGATTTATCTGCTGTCCTTGTAACTTGGATGGAAGCAGCAAAACGCCATGGTTTACCTATTAGCGAACTCGATGTGGGGGGTGGCCTTGGCATTCGCTACACCGAAACCGACGATCCACCCAGCATTACTGATTGGGCACAGGTCGTTTGCGAAAACATGGTCAAAGCTTGCCAAGAGGCCAATGTGGCTTTACCCAAATTAATCTGCGAGCCAGGACGTTCTCTCATTGGCACAGCTTGTATCACCGCTTATACCATCGGCGGCCAGAAGACTGTCCCCGGTATTCGTGCCTATGCTGCGGTAGATGGCGGTATGTCTGACAATCCTCGTCCGATTACTTATCAGTCGCTTTACCGAGTGTTAGCGGCTAACAAAATGTCAGCCCCCCTCAGTGAAACCGTTACCTTGGCAGGTAAACACTGCGAATCGGGAGATGTGCTGATTCACGATGCCCAGCTGCCTGTTTTAGTGGCGGGCGACATCGTCGCTATTCCCGCCACTGGAGCTTACAACTACAGCATGGCTTCCAACTACAATCGCGTTCCTCGACCGGCAGCCGTATTGGTGAAAAACGGTGAGGCCTCATTAATAGTAGAGCGAGAAACCGATGCAGACTTAATCCGCTACGACCGTCTCCCCAGCTATTTAAGGAGCTGAGCTTGGCTATCTGGCGGTCAATGGAGCTGTTGCCTAGAATAGAAGCCAAGATACATGCTGCGGGCCATCTTGGGTAGTCTTTACAGTAGCCGCCGCTTTAGCAATGAATCGTCCACAGTTATTAACGCTATCTGTGGCGTCTTATCCTGTAAATCCTGATTTTTGAACTGGGTGCATCCTGAGATCTGCCGTGGCATCTCGTAAATGCAATTAGAGGAAGCGTTGGTTACCTTGGCAGGCCAACAACCAGGGTCCTTCTCAAAGCGATATGCAGGATACGTAGCCCCCGCTACCGTGATTAGAAGAACGGTTTGAATGCTAAAGCCGAGCGTCTAACGCAATGTCTAACGCACTATTTAGATCCTTATATTGAAAACCCAGGTTGGGGCTGACATTTGCTAGGTCTGTTCATCCATATCATCGATATTGCCCTTGTTCTCGTTCTCATCTACCTAATGTTGGTGGTTATTGGCGAGCGCCGTAACCTATGGATGATTCGAGGACTTATTGTGCTGATGCTGGCAGCCGTTCTTAGCCATGCGCTAAAGCTATCGCTGCTTGGTTTTGTGCTGACTAATTTATCCTTTGGGGCCGCTGTGGCCATGGCCCTGATGCTACAAGCAGAAATTCGTCGATTTTTAGAACTTTTGGGACGGGGCGAACTTATTCAGCTGTTTTCTCCCACCAGTCGCCCCACATCCAGACCAGATGGTGTGATTGATGAACTGGTGGATGCCGTTCGGGAACTCTCTCAAAAACGTACGGGAGCGCTAATGATTTTAGAACTTGGCCCCCCCATTGATGAAAATGATTTCTCGGTTCCTGGAGTACGGCTGAACGCCGATCTATCCAAGGAACTGATTCAGACTATTTTCCAAACCAGTACCTTGCTCCATGACGGTGCCATTCTCATCCGTGCGTCTCGGATTGTAGCCGCCGGGGTCATTCTGCCCATTTCAGAAAGAATTGCCTCAAGACAGTTGGGGACTCGCCACAGGGCAGCCATGGGGATTACTGAACGCATTGAAAATTGCCTGTGTATAGTCGTTTCTGAAGAAACGGGTTCTATTTCCATTGCCCAACGGGGTCGCCTGAATCGCCCCCTGACTAGCAACCGATTGAGGGAGCTACTACAGGAACAATTCACACCGCTGGTGGAAAGCGACACTGTTGCCCCTGAATTGCTCAATCTCGGTCGTCGGTTGACCGGGCTATGGAAATGGGCTGGGCAATTACTGGATAGACGTTAGATATCTGGATGTCTAGAGTTTTCCAGGTTTATTTTAGATCTCTGCTCAGGCCGTTACAAATGGGGCAGATTAAGTAAAAAAGCTAACAAACACGCCTCATCTTAAAAATGGTTATGATGTAATAAGCACTAAGCATATATACGCAGTGAGTGAAGGGTACTTCCATGTCAGCCAGCCAATCTTCCCAGGAAAAAGAGCAAACTCCCTTGTCAGAACGGGAATTGCAGATTGTTGAGCTGGTTGCCGCTGGCTTAACTAATCAAGAAATCTCAACTGAGCTTGATATTAGTAAGCGCACCGTTGATAACCACATCAGTAATGTTCTAAATAAAACAGCCACCGGTAATCGGGTGGCATTGGTCCGTTGGGCTCTGAAATGGGGCAAGGTCTGTATCGATGACGTTAACTGTTGCAACCTGCCCACTACTAATGGTCATAATGATCAGCATCTCTCCAATGGCCAGCAGGAGCTAGTGTCTTAAACCAAAGTTGCCATCTGTGGTCTTTTCTGCACAAAAATCTAATTCTGGTTGTGGATAAAGTTTAAGCTGGCGATCATTTGATAGGGTGGGCAATGCCCACTGCAAATTTTTAACAGTTCACTAATGAGCAATATCCAGGCACTGCGAGGTACCCGTGACATTCTGCCCGATGAGGTAACGGTGTGGCAGCATGTGGAATCAGTAGCTCGTGATATTCTCAATCGCGCTGCCTATCGAGAAATTCGCCCACCCATGTTTGAGCAAACAGAGTTGTTTGCTCGGGGCATTGGTGAGGCCACCGATGTCGTTGGTAAGGAAATGTACTCCTTTGAAGATCGGGGGGGACGTTCCATTACACTGCGGCCAGAAATTACTGCTGGTCTTGTGCGGGCCTTTATTGGTAATAAGTTGTACGCGAGCGGCGGTGTACAGCGTCTATGGCATACGGGGCCAGCCTTTCGTTATGAGCGTCCTCAAAAAGGGCGGCAGCGACAGTTTCATCAGCTAGATGTAGAAATTTTGGGTAGTCGCGATCCACGGGCGGATGTGGAGGTAATTGCGATCGCAACCGACATCCTCCAAAGTCTGGGTTTAAAGTCTCTGACCTTGGATCTCAACTCAGTCGGTAGCGGAGCCGATCGCCAAGTCTATCGCGATGCTTTAGTGAACTACCTCACCCCTTACAGAGATGAACTTGACGGTGATTCCCAAGCTCGCCTAACGCGAAACCCCCTGCGTATTCTGGATAGTAAAGACAGTCGCACCCAGGAAATTGTCAACGATGCCCCCAGTTTGCTGGATCATCTGAGTGATGATTCCCAGCGTCACTTTAACCAGGTGCAACAGCAGCTCAGTGCCCTGGGCATTGACTTCACTATTAATCCTCGGTTAGTGCGAGGTCTCGACTACTATACCCACACTGCCTTTGAAATTATGTCAGCGGATCTTGGAGCCCAGGCTACAGTCTGCGGTGGTGGTCGCTATGATGGTTTAGTCCAACAATTGGGCGGCCCAGACGTTCCAGCCATTGGCTTTGCCATTGGTTTAGAACGACTCACCATTTTACTTCAGCAACTGCAAAGTACACCGGTCCCTGCCTTAGATTTCTACATCGTTTCCCGAGGTGAAAAAGCAGAGCCTGCGACTACAGTGCTTGCTCAGAAGCTTCGCCATGCAGGATTTTCGGTAGAAATCGACTTGAGTGCTAGTGCCTTTGGTAAACAGTTTAAGCGGGCTGATCGCAGCGGCGCTATTGGCTGTTTGATTCTGGGGGACGCCGAAGCTGAAGCGAACACTGTACAGCTAAAGTGGCTGAGTTCGGGAGACCAGTCAGAACTGTCTCAAACTGATTTAATTAGACAGGCTGACAGTCTAAAAAACAAACTTGCAACCTTGCGCCAGTAATAAAATTAGATCTATTAGCCCATGTATAGACGTTGCAGGCAACGTCTCTTCACCCATTTATGTCAAGACTAGAGGTCACCACCACCTATCTAGAAATGCTGTCCGTGAGTCAGATTAACCCTGCCTCGCCCACGCACATCACCCTGACAGAAGCTGTTGTCCCATGTCCAGAATTCCAACGATTCCTTTACACCGCAGTGGGAGGATCATGGTACTGGATGGACCGCCTGCGTTGGACCTACCAACAGTGGGCCGATTATCTCAACCAAGAGTCCGTTTGTGTCTGGGTTGGCTATGTCAACGGTGTACCAGCAGGCTACTTTGAGCTGTCAAAACAACCCGATCTCAGTGCCAAAATTGAGTATTTTGGTCTCTTGCCTCAATTTATTGGTCAAGGCCACGGGGGCTATCTTCTAACCCTGGCTCTCAAAACAGCCTGGGAACTCACCTCAACACGGGTCTGGGTGCATACCAACTCCATTGATGGTCCCCATGCCCTAAAAAATTATCAGGCGCGGGGGTTGGTCATTTATGACCAACAGCAACATATTTTTGACTTGCCCCAAAGCTCACCAGGGCCATGGCCTGGAGCCCGTAGCCCTCACCAAAAGCACTAGGCACAATTCCTTCAGAGACAATTACTCCAGAGACAATTACTAAGAAATATCCTCACTTCCGTCACAGGCTCCAATGGCGATGCTAGCGTAAACGGAATCAAAGGCTAATTTAGAGTGTCCATGGCCCAAGATCCATCTAACGATATATCCGATAACTCTCCTCAGACCCCATTAAACCAGCCTAAAAATCGTTCAGAGCTGGTAAATTTTATCGCAGCCGCTCGCAGTCGGGGAGCCTCCGATGAGTTTATTAGTAGCCTACTACGCAATTTTGGTTGGCCCCAAAGAGAGATTGAGCGTGCCTATTTTGTCGTCTATGAAGAATTCGTGGGCATGCCCATTCCTGCGCCCTCGGGTGGTCAAGGGGAAGCAGCGCGAGATGCCTTTATCTATCTGCTTTCGTTTGTCACGTTAGGAATTTGGACCCAAGCACTGGGAGAAATTGGGTTTATCTTGATCAATCACGTCATCCCAGATCCCTTAAGCCGTTCCTATGGCGACTCATCGTTTCAGGTGGCCTTTTGTCTAGCCCGTCTGTTGGTGGCCTATCCGGTATATCTGCTATTGATGCGCAGAATTCTCAAGGACCTGTCTGTATATCGCGAAAAAACCTACTCCGGTGTCCGCAAATGGCTCACCTATATTGCCCTACTCATCGTTGCATTGGTGGGCATCGGTACCTTAATGGCGTTTCTCACTTCGTTTTTGCGCGGCGAATTAACTCCACGGTTTTTGCTCAAAGTGCTGATTATTTTAGTCATTGACGGCAGCGTCTTAGCATATTACTACCAATGGGTTCAACGACGTCCAGCTCAGATTTAACTCAACGTCTACCGTCAGATGGGCTATGCCCACCTCGCTTTGCAAACTATGAACCATTCAGCATTTGATCGTACCTTTGCCACCCTCGCTACTGTGGCTGTCGCTGCTGGTGCAGCGGCTGGTTTTTGGGTGTTGGGCACACCAGGTCAGCAGCGTCTGATCATGAGTGACCGACAGCGATTGGAAGATTTGAATGCGATCGCAAATACCCTTTATTGGCAAAATCAAGACCAGGAAGAATACGTCCTACCCGACACCCTAAACCCGGATGATCAGCGTCAAGATCCCATTACTCAAGAGCCCTATGGCTATAGCAAAGTTGACGAGAGTCTATACCAGCTCTGCGCTAATTTTGCCACCGATAGCAGCACCCACAAGTTAGCCAATGCCAATAACGAAAACTGGCAACACCCTGAAGGATTTCACTGCTTCGAATTAGAAATTAGTCAACAGCCCCCCTCTCTCTATTAACCATTTCAAGATTAGAGAAATTAGACAATCTATGGCATGATCCAAAGCCATCACGACAGGTTCAGCCGATTTTCAGGAGATTTTCAGCTGTGTAGGCGTTAATAACAGCAGCCTAACCGCCTAAAATCAGACCTCTATCTCACCCCTTCGTTTTCTTCTAGGAGAATTACATGAGCTACCTTGAAACCACAGCTAAGTTCTATAGTGACGTGGCCGAAGACCCCATGGTAGGACTGTGCTGTGTTCAGAGCACCCCATTGCAGCTACCGGACTTAAATGTTCCTACCCTGATGCAGGAAATGAACTACGGTTGCGGTACAACCGTCCATCCGTCCGAATTATCCGGTGACCCTACCGTGCTCTATGTTGGCGTTGGTGGTGGCATTGAAGCCTTACAATTTGCCTACTTTTCACGGCGGCCCCAGGGGGTCATTGCTGTGGATCCTGTAGATGCGATGAGGGATGCAGCCCAGCGCAACCTAGCCATCGCTGCCGAAGAAAACGACTGGTTTGACCCCAGCTTTGTCGACATTCGTAAAGGTGATGCATTCGATTTGCCCATCCCCGACAATTCCGTCGATGTGATGGCACAGAACTGTCTGTTCAACATTTTTGAACCGGCGGATCTAGTGCGGGCTCTAAAAGAAGCCTATCGAGTGATTAAACCTGGCGGTCGTTTGGTCATGAGTGATCCCATTGCCACCCGCCCAATCCCCCCCCACTTGCAAGCAGACGAACGGTTGCGGGCTCTATGCCTGTCGGGAGCCCTCACCTATAACGAGTATATTCAGGCTTTAATTGACACGGGGTTTGGCCAGGTGGAAATCCGAGCCCGTCGCCCCTACCGTCTACTGGGTAAAGAAACCTACAACCTAGATCAACCCCTATTGCTAGAAAGCTTAGACTCAGTTGCGTTCAAGGTTCCCCTTCCTCCTGATGGAGCCTGTGTCTTTACTGGCAAAACAGCTGTCTATGCTGGCACAGAAGAGTACCTTGACGATCAGTCCGGACATATCATGCAGCCAGGCATTCCCCTGGCAGTATGCGATAAAACTGCAGCTAACCTGGCCAGCAAGTTCCCTAATGAGATTGTTTTAACCCCATCCACCTGGTTCTATGACGGAGGGGGGTGTTGCTAACCTAGACGGCGCGTTAGCCAGCAGCCACAGCCCACTGTGGCAAAGCCTAACCAAACAGACGGCTCTGGCACCGACTGCCTATTTGGACTAGTCGAGTTGGGGGGCAATGCATGATTAACAGTATCTCCTCGGTAAAGATTTGCCCCCACAACATATCCAAATTCATTGTTGTCAATCGCAAATCCATCCACTGCGACATCGTTAATAAGCGGAATTTCCGCAGGGTTATTACCTAAACGAGAAACGATATAGGTGATACCCATAAACTGGCCATCTTGAAAGTTGACTTTTGGAGAGTTGGCATCAATATCTAAAACATCATTGTCATCAGTAAATATGATGCCACCAAAATCAAAGATAATTGACGTAGGCCGAACCGTTTCGTAACTCTCTTTCAGTAAATTCGTGACATCAACGGATGTTAACCCTATATAGCGCTCTCCTGCGAGGGGGCCGGATGTAACATCTACAGTGAAGTCATAGGAAACAGTGTGAGCAAAAGCTACTTGTGCCTTAAAGAATGTCAATATGGCAGTTGTTGCCGCCATCAAACAAACGCGATTCATCATGACAAGATTACCTTAGCTCAGTCAATTTATGGTCTCTAAACATCTTTAAATCCTGTATGTATACCCTAAAGGAGAGTCATAACAAAAACGCCAGTAACAACAAGGAAATTTGATGAGTGTTTACTTAAACTTGTAGTCAACTATTCTGAAAAATTGCGGACTTGAAAAACAAGAGGTAGTCCAACAAAAGATATTAAGTACTATTTTTTTCAGCCTAATGTCGGATTACATAATAGTTGTGGCAGTCATGAAGCCCTGGGCGTACTATTGAACTGTTGGCAAACAAATCTGCCTTGTGTCTAGCAACAGCTATGTGCGCCAAGCTATAAGTTCTGAGCGGCACCGTAGATCTCAGGGCTATGTATTCCATCGATAAAACAATGACGAACAATGCAGCTAAAGCTTAAGGTTTGGCGACAGGCAGCTCCTGATCAATCAGGGCATCTAGAGGACTATCGCCTTTCAGGCGTATCTCCCGATATGTCCTTTCTAGAATTACTTGATTTACTCAATGAACAGCTCACAGCCTCGGGGCAAGAGCCGGTGGAGTTTGATCACGATTGTAGAGAGGGAATTTGTGGCTCTTGTGACCTGATGATCAATGGTCAGGCCCATGGACCAGAGCTGCGTACGGCTACTTGCCAACTGTATATGCGTAACTTCAAAGATGGGGATACCATCGTCATCGAGCCTTGGAGGGCTCAGGCATTCCCAGTTGTTAAAGACTTAGTGGTAGATCGCAGTGCGTTGGACCGGATCATGGCAGCCGGGGGCTTTGTATCTGTAAAAACCGGGTCTGCGCCTGAAGCTAATAGTCTTCCTGTTGCCCCTGGTAAAGCGCAAACTGCCTTTGATTATGCCACTTGTATTGGCTGTGGAGCCTGTGTAGCGGCTTGCCCCAATGCGTCTGCCGCCCTATTTACTGCGGCGAAGGTGGCTCATCTGTCTTTACTTCCCCAGGGACATCCCGAACGCCGTCAGCGTGTCATCAACATGACTGAACAAATGACAGCCGAAGGCTTTGGTGATTGCTCTAACCACGGAGAATGTCAGGCGGTCTGTCCTAAGGGAATTTCGATTGATGCGATCGCAACCATGCGCCGCGAATACCTCAAGACCATTTTTTAAGGCCTATCACCCAATCGTGGGTTGTCCAAATCGTAAAGCCATACCCCAAATCGTGTGGGGACGTTCCATGGAACGTCCCCACACGATTATTAGGCCTGGAGTTCGTCCAATCGGGCCAGGACTTCTTGGCTATGAATTGCCGGGCGCACACCGAGAAAACGCTCGCGCATGGTCCCATCTGGAGCAATTAGATAAGTATGGCGCATCGACATGGGTTTCATCCAAGACCCATAGGCACGGCTCACCGCACCATCAGTATCTGCCAGTAAGGGAAACTTTAAGCCTTCGGAATCACAAAATTCAGCATGGCTATCCACATCGTCAGCACTGACACCAATAACCTGGGTCTTGCGCTCAATAAACTCTGGTAAATCTCGCTGAAAGCGTTGTGCTTCCAACGTGCAACCAGGGGTAAAGTCCTTGGGGTAGAAATAAAGAACAACCCACTGTCCCAAGTAATCTGTTAGGGAAATTTCCCCATCGCCTACATTTGTGGGGAGCGTAAAGGCAGGAGCAGGCTCCCCCAACGGTACTTGTTCACCACCGAGAGCTTGGGCCGGTAATGATGGCCCTAAAATCAGCACCCCTACCAAGAGCACCGACAAAGCCAGACGGTAAATACAACGACGGACAAACGAAAGGGTCATAACAAACAACAGCAAAGCAAATACTTTACTTAAGTTAACATTTCTGGCCAAGCCCACAGGTTGTCTCAAACACTAAGGAAATTAGATGAGATACACAAAAAAATAAGGTTCGAAGTTAAACTTCGAACCTTATTTTTTCTTAAGTGGCGGGGGCCGGATTTGAACCAACGACCTTCGGGTTATGAGCCCGACGAGCTACCAGACTGCTCTACCCCGCGTCAGCGCTTTACTACTATAGCTATGGGTTGTGTAAAGTGCAATACTTTTTTGCCATTAATTTTTGATCCCCAGATTTTTTCATATCTAATTCTGCCAAAAGCCCATGACAGTAGGCTTTTCAAGAAACTAAACAAGGTCAATTTCACCAACCATATCGAGCCGCTTGTAGTCGCTCAAATTTAAATAGGTTTCGGCCATCGTGTCGGCAATATCTGGAGAAATCCATCCCAACTGTCGTAAAACATGGAGAGCCGCTGCATATTTAGCCCGCTTAGAGCCATCCACGACCTTCAGGGCTACCCCCAAGCCTTCCCCTACTCGACTCATACATTGAATCCCTTCTGCCCCAGACTTACTGAGAATTTCGCCATGGGTCAAGCACATTAATTCCGTATCAAATCCGCCGGGGCCTGATACCATCTCCGGATGGTGTGTCATGGCTCGCACAACTCGCTCCATCTCCAGGTTTTCTCCTGACGCCAATTTGGCATACAGCGTTGCCATTTGTCGCAGCTGCATGAAATAGGTGGGAGCACCACAGTCATCGTGGGCGCAAATAAACTCGTCAGATGGCATTCCCAATAAACTGGCAAAGCGATTGAGAATCAGCTGTTGCAAAGGATGATTGCGGTTCAGATAGGTATTGAGTTCCCATCCTTGCTGTTTACAGCATGCCAGCATGCCAGCATGCTTACCTGAACAGTTGTGTTCCAACGGGCTCTTCTTGCCATCGGGCACCGGACATCGTAAACACGTAGGTTCTAAATCAGCACGCCACAAAATGCCAAATACTTGCCGGGCCTGGTGGGTCAGGCCTTGGTGAGAACCACAGATAATGGCCAAATCTTTGTCAGTAAGCTTAAACGCATCCAAAGCCCCTGTAGATGCAATAGCCATCGCTTGGAAGGGCTTCAGGGCAGAACGTATAAAGCTGGCATTATCTGCATCACCAGCTCCTGATAGTAGTCTCCCGCGACTATCAGCCACTGCCGCGTGGACCTGATGAACAGACTCGACAATCCCTTCTCTCAACAGTTGGACTGCCAATGGAGTAGTGGAGATACGGCTTGGCCTAGGCATAAATTTTGATTGAAACAGCTAGAAAATGACGATATATAAGATATACAAAGATACCGGACCATCTGAACCGAGATCAGAATACACCGATAAAAACTGAATACCTGACTTATCTTGGCAAAACAGGAAAATAGTTAGAGGAGCGACCACCCCAGAATACTGGTTGCCAGGCAGCTGGCTATGATACCAAAGGTTTTTCTCAGGCGACTTAAGATTGGTTTCACCTGGTAATCCACGATCAGGCAATCGCGATTGAATACATCATCAGGCTTAGTCCATATCTGACCGTCATACCAACCCGACTCTTCGTAGGGCAGGTCCCTGATTTGCAAGCGATGACCCACATGGGACCAACCCACATAAAGCTGTAGCAACGTTAGCGTTGGTATCACCAAAGCTCCCAATGAGGCACTCACCAAAAACTGAGTCAAAAATTTGGTTGGAGCAAAACTGGCAGCGGCAATCGGTGCGGAGACTAACCAACTGAGCCCCCAAACCACTAGAACAGGGACGGTGTAACCACGCAAACTACGGGCACCCCAGCTATAAAACCAGGACTCCCGCATTTCCTCATATTCTCGAATAGGCAGCTGCTCAGCAGGAACAGGACAGCGTGGTGCAGAGCGTTTCATGGCCAATGGTTACGTTTTAATAACTTCATCATAGGATAAGCACTCGCTTTGGCCTATTGCCCCATGCCAGGGGAGGGCGTAGGAATAAACTCAATGCGCTTAACGTGGCCCCAGAATGCCTCAAGATCGTAATATTCGCGCTCACGTGGCTGAAAAATGTGGGCAATGACGTCACCGTAGTCATAAATCACCCATTTCCCTTCTTCAACGCCCTCTGTACGTAGAGGAGAGCGGCCATGGTCCGTTTCGATGGTGGACTCAATGGAGCGGGCAATCGCACGAACCTGGACATTGGTAAACCCAGTGGCAATTACAAAGTAATCAGCTAGATAGGACGCATCGCCCACCTGTAGGATAGAAATATCCTCTGCTTTCCGGTCATCGGCGGCATTGGCAATGGCTGTCGCCAGCTCTAATGCCTTTTCGTCTATTTGTTCCGTTGCGATCGCATCTACACTATTTCCTGATGTATCCAATCTAAGTGCCTCAGTCAAAGATAATAAGCTCCCTCATCAAATCAACAATATCTACACGGTAATGCAAATTATTTGAAGCAGAACACATTCAGCAATTCTGCAGTCAATAGTGTAACGAGGTGTAATACATTACCAGTGGGTGTACCTAATGGCCATTACCGATGTCAAACTTTGGCATCATAGGGGATAATCCATCTGATTTTAGGGGATAATCCATCTGATTTAGAAAGTGAACCTACATGAGGAAGCGCTGTTATGGCGACGCAAGCAGGGATAGGCGTATTAATTGGATTGGGGATCGGTTCGGGTGTAACCGCCTTCTTAATGCAACGCATTATTCGTCGCCAGGATAATGCCTTACAGCAATCCATTAATCGCTTGAACCGCATCCAGGAAGATCATGCCCAAGATTTAAATGCAGCCCTGGAAAAAATGGCCGCTGACTACGAACAGCAATTGGCCGCCAAAATTGAGCGTTACCAAGACACCCATGAAGAACAACTCACCGAGCTAGACGCCGAATACGAAGCGCGTATTGCAGCATTGACCGGCATTGGCTTTCAAGAAGAAACCAATGCAGTGCCAGAAACGACGGCAGATGCAGTCAACGAGGTTTCAGCGCCCCCAATTGAAGCCACTCAACCCATTCCAGAACAAACCTTTACACCCATTCCAGATCCCTGGGCAGAGAGCAACAATCCACCTGGAGCCACATCTGAACCCGCTACCCCCCCAGAGACAGTGGCCACAACCTCGGTTGAGACAACGACTGCACCTGGCCAGCCCAACGCCAGCCAGAATACCCAACTGACTCAAACCGCAGCTGAACTAGGTAAAACCGCCGCCCTCAATCGTAAGGAAGCTATTCGCGCTGTCCCCCAGCTTGGCAAGCTCACCAAAGATGTCGATGCTGATGTTCGTCTAGCAGCCATTACAGCCCTTCAAGAATCTGGTTCCATCAAGGCAATTCCCTTTCTGCGGCAGGCACTTAGAGATACTGACAGCCGTGTTGTAGCTGCTGCCAGTGCCGCCCTCAATCGCTTTAAAGGCAGCAAGAAACCTGCGCCAAAAGCTAAAAAAACTAACAAAACCAAACGTCGTCGATAAGATATCTGCAACTCAGCTTGAGCCAAACTACGCTTGCTGCCATCATAGGCAAAGGTTTTAACCCGCTTTGCTATACGAGGATGCCTGCATGACTAAAGCAATCATGGAAACCGCGAAGGGAACTATCAATATCGACTTTTTCGATAACGATGCTCCCAATACAGTTGCAAACTTTGTCAAACTTGCCAAAGACGGATTCTACGACGGGCTCAATTTCCACCGCGTCATCCCCAACTTTATGATTCAGGGCGGTTGTCCCAATGGTACTGGGACTGGTGGCCCTGGCTATAAAATCAAGTGTGAAATCAACCCTAACAAGCACGAGGCAGGCAGTCTATCCATGGCCCATGCCGGTCGTGATACAGGAGGTAGTCAGTTCTTCATATGCCATTCTCCTCAACCTCACCTGGATGGAGTTCACACAGTCTTTGGTAAAACCACAGATATGGATGTTGTTAATGCCATTAAGGGTGGCGATAAGATAGTGTCCGTGACCATTCAAGACTAAAACTATTGCTTTGGTGGCCCAGCCGCTAATGATTAATAGCTTTAAACTACAGCCCTGTCTCTTCATTGGTCATGAAAAGACAGGGCTAGTTTTTTAGAGGCCCATTCATGTCATACCAAATCCGAATTTATTCACCCTGATTAAAAATGGACAATCCTGTAGGGGCAATGCCTTAGGGATGCCCTTCGGTATCGGGCGTTACTAGTCAGAATTTCGTATAAGTCAATAGATAAGTCAATGCATTTAAAATAAACTCCATAAGTTTCCGTTCAACTAATTGAACGGTTCAATAGAACACATCTGAATAGAGTGTTCGGGAGTAAGATAGCTAACCAAGCCCCACAGAATTTACCAACAATAGAGAGAGTAATCTCACACTCCTGTTGTGCAGTATGCTATCTCTTCATTTTTGGCCGATATGTTATTTAGATCTCTGTTTTTAAATAATTTCATTCCCTCTCATTCTTCTCATTAAACGCAGTCTTTTTTCTTATATTTCTCATCTTTAGAGAGATATCTAAATACCGAGTGATTTGACCCTGTTTTTGTCTTGCATTATCAGGATTTCTACGATTAGTATAGCTGTAAGATTCGTAATCTTTAAAACAGCGTATTCCTATGGCTAACATCAAAAAATCACTCAGTATTGTATTGAGGATGGTAAAAACTATCGGAGTCGCTTTTGGTGATTGGAAAACGAGTTTTTCCTTATAGTTTTTTGATGAATAGTCATGGTTGAGATACCCTGTGATTCCCCGCCAGCTTCAGAAAAACTGAATATTGACCTACTTAAAATTTGGCTGATCCGCTATCTACCCAAGCTGGGATTAATCTCTTTGCAAGCACATAGCCAGGTGAAGGCACGTCTTGCTGTTGCCGTGTCAGCAGAAGCCCGTCAAGAAACCCGTAGAAAAGTTTTGGGAAACCTAACAGCCCACTGCACAATGTCAGGGTTAAGGGCGCAACATCTGATGATGGATAGCCATATGCCATTGCAAATTCTTGAAGCTCAAAAAATCACTCATCAGATAGTGGCTATCTATCAATACTTAATGGAAGCCTATGTGAGAGATTTTGTATTTGCCCCGGTCTTGCACCATTTGCACACTACTGATAGTAAACAGGTAGTTGCACTTCAGATACTGCCCAAGTTTCATCAATTGATGCAAGGATTAGCGCCGTTGCTCAAGGGGTTACAATCTCTGATTTCAACATCTACCAATCTTCGTGCCATTGGCTTTTTAAGTACACAGATTCATCTATCTCGACAACGGATCTTAAGTCGTTTAGATGTTTATGAGCGCATCTGGCTCTCTCCATATTTGCAACTGACTGAAGAATTGCTGTGTATGCCTTGGCAGCGCGTATGCATAGCAGCAGGTAACCATTCATCCAACAGCCCGGCAGCGGCACTTGTGACCAAAATGTTGCCCCTGACGGAACCTATTGCCAGTGCGGTTTATCATCGAGCATTACGCACTTTTCCAAATCATGTTAGTCGTCAGGGTTGCATCCAGTCAGATCCGGTGCAAACCTCCAGTGTTCGCGATCTGAGCATGTTTCAAACCTACATCTGGCTCTCTTTGCTGGAGGGCAATATATCGGTTATTAAAAATGAGCTTCTGCCTCTATGTCTTTTAGTCTTCCCATGTTCCAAAGTTAGCTGGCAATTTGTGCAGTATGGGATTCAGTGGCTTAGTGAAGAGATTTACTTGCACCTCACATCTCCAGAAACACTCATGTTTTCTAGCTACATTAAACCCATTCAACGACTGTTTAAGCAGGCTGACCCAGAGCAGATTGATCTGGTGAAAGTCAACAGCAAGTTAACGATAAAAACCATGGGGCATCAACTTAAGCCGGTAAGTCTTGGCTAAGTAGTATTGCTTTTACACTACTGCTCAGCAGTATCAAACAGGGCTAGCAGCTGGGCTTCATTGAGTTGCGGGGTATTATACTTTTCAGCTTTTTTGAGTTTACTGCCAGGGTTTTTGCCAACAATAATGTAATCAGTTTTTCCACTGGGCATTTTATTAAGCCGTCCGCCCGCATCAGTAATTAGCTTGGTCACTTGCTCATAGGTAAGAGCCTTGAGTGTGCCTGTAATTACAAAGCTTTTGCCCGTTATCCCCTTGGCTGTTGTAGTGTCCTGAGATGGTTCTGTGGTGAGGCTGGCAGCTTGTGCCGATGGCTGTTCATTAGACTGCGTGGGAGTTGGGGCTGTTGCTGCCGAAACGGGAGGTGGAGAAGACGGGGGGACCGCAACGGCAGACGATGGTGCGGGAGTGGTTTGTTGTTTTTTGAGAGACGCAATTACAGTTTGGCTAATCTCTAGGGCTTCTTTCATAGCCACTTGCTCTTTAGCAGTTACTTTCAGCTGATCTGCCTGGGTTGTCATGGTTTGCTGAGCGGCTTGTAATTGTTGAGTCAGTTGAGCATTCATTGCTGTCAACTCCTCCACCTGGCGACTTAATTGGGGCGTCTTCTGAGCTGTCTGTTGTGCCAGTTGCTGATGAGCTTGGGTTAGTTCTTCTAGCTGATTGCGTAGAGCTGTTTCACGATCATGGGAAAGCTGGGCATCTACTAGAGACTTCTGTGCCTGGGCTAATTCTGCTTCTAATACTGCAATCTGAGCCTGAGTTTGAGCTAATTGGGTCTGGCTGGTTGCCACGTCACGTTTTAACTGGTCACGTTCTTGCCCCAAGCTGGCTACCTTAGTTTGTTCACGCTGGGCGATCTGTTCTTGCTGCTGGATAGCCGTAGCCTGCTGTTCTCGTACCTGCTCTAGTTGCTGAGTCAGCTGAGCAATCGTTGTCTCAGTCTGAGCAGACTCTGTTTGAGCAGCGGCTCTAACTTGCTCTAGTTGTTGGGTGAGTTGATCGATGGTCGATTGAGCCTGGGTTGCTTCCATCTGAGACGTTGCCTGGGCTTGCTCTATCCGTTCTAACTGCTG
Source organism: Adonisia turfae CCMR0081 (assembly GCF_011009555.1). GTDB lineage: Bacteria > Cyanobacteriota > Cyanobacteriia > Phormidesmidales > Phormidesmidaceae > Leptothoe > Leptothoe turfae. The sequence continues at coordinate 2,323,662 of NZ_QXHD01000004.1, forward strand.
GGTGAGGCGGTCGATGGTCGATTGAGCCTGGGTCGTTTCTGTGTGTGATGTTTCGCGCGCTTGCTCCAGTTGCTGGGTGAGTTCAGCAATGGTTGCTTGAGCTGCTTCGATTTGCGCCTGGGATGTTTCGCGTGTTTGTTCTAGTTGCTGCGTGAGCTGATTGATCGCTGTCTGAACTTGCTCATCTTCAGTTTGCACAGCCGCAAGGGACTGCTCTAGCTGTCGTTTATTTTGTTCTAGAGTTGTAACGGTGTGGGCTAGCTGACTGTTTTCAGTCTCTAAATTCTTAAGCTGTTGGTGCTGGGTTGATGTCTGAGCCTGGAATTGAGCTAGCTGTGAGGTTACCTGCTCTAGCTGTTGCGTCAGTTTAGTAATGGTTGTCTGAGCCTGAGTAACTTCTGTTTGAGATGTTGCTCTGGTGTGTTCTAGCTGTTCTAACTGCTGGGTGAGTTGGGTAATCGTTTCTTGGGACTGAGTTGTCTCTGCCTGAGCCGTTGCTTGGGTTTGTTTTAACTGCTGCGTGAGCTGGGTTATGGTTGTTTGAGCTTGGGTCGTTTCTGTCTGAGCGGTCTCGCTTGCCGCTTCTGCCTGTTGCAGTTGCTGGGTGAGCTGATGAATGGTTGCTGCCGCTTGTTGTTGCTCTGTCTGGGCAGTTGTTTGGGCTTGTTCTAACTGCTGAGTCAGCTGAGTGATGGTTGCTTGGGCATGAGTCGCTTCTGCTTGGGCTTGGGCTTGGGCTTGTTCTAATTGCTGCGTGAGCTGGGTAACGGTTGCTTGGGCTTGGGTGGCTTCTGTCTGGGCGTTAGCCAGGATTTGCTCTAGCTGCTGCTTATTTTGTTCTAAGGTCTTAACGGTTTGCTCTAGCTGACGTTTTTCAGTCTCTAAATCCTTCAGCTGCTGCTGCTGAGTTGAGGTTTGGGTCTGTAGTTGCCCCAGTTGGGTTTCAAAATCAGCTTGGCGAGTCTGAGTCTCTTGGCGTAGCTGGCGTAACTGCTGCTCTGATTGTTCTAGGCCATGCAGACGTTGCTGGGTGGCTTTTAATGAGCGTTCTAAGTTGCTGGCGCGATCGCATTCCGTTTTATAAGTTTGCTCCAGCGTCTGTTTCTCTGAAGTCAAACCCGCTACTTGACCTTCTAGCTGAGTCGTTGTGCTTTCTAGCTGAGTCGCTTTGCCTTCTAATTGAGCTGTTTTGCCTTCTAGCTGAGCCACTTTAGCTTCAGCGGCAGTGGCCATTTTAGAGATGCGATCGCGTTCTGCCTTCAGCTCACTCACCTGTTGCTCCAGGCCCATAACCGCATCCTTAGCCAGGGCCAGGGCCTCATTCAAGGTTTTATTTTGTGTCTGAGCCTGATTTACCTGTTGAGTTAACTTGGTTTTTGTCCCCTCCAACTTAGACAGCTCGGTCGCTTGCTGGGCCTTCTGTTTGCCCAGGCGACTCGCCATCACCGCACCCACCAATGCCGCTGTGCCTACAGCAGTACCCACCAGTTCTGAAACCAGGGTGTAGTCCATCAGTTCTGAAACCAGGGTGTAGTCCATGGCCTGCATTTCCCAACTCAATTAACATATCAACTCAACAGACTTTCTATAGTAAACAGCTATGGCAGCGACTATGGCTCTTGGCAGAAATATTTTAGGCATTCGTCAGGGAATGGGTCGTTCGCTGGCCTAGGCAGGGGAAGGTGCAGTGGGCAGTGGGCCATGGCCACTTGCCTTCTATACTTTTCCTGCGATTCTTCCAAAGGCTTTTCGTAAACCAGACACAATAGAACTAATCGCAGCATTAGCAACTATGACTTCTACGTCCTCGGCTGGGTCAAACCGCCTGCTTACCCTTTACAAGTCATCCATTGGCAAAAAGCTCATCACTGGCCTTAGTGGTTTAGCCTTGGTCACCTTTGTCATCATTCATATGACGGGCAATTTCGTGTTGCTAGTTAGCGCCGATGGCTATAACCGTTATGGTCACCTGATCGAGCAATTGGGGCCATTGACATGGCTGATTGAGCTGGGGTTGTTAGGGTTTGTGCTGATTCACGTTGTGATGGGCATACAGATTTTTTGGGGGCGGTTGCGGGCACGACCTCAGGGATATGCCATCTATACATCTGCCGGAACGCCTAGTTACCAATCTATGAGTTCTCGCTCCATGATCATTACCGGGCTGGTTCTGGGCAGTTTTTTAGTCTGGCATCTGCTCACCTTTAAGTTTGGTGTGCGCTACACCGTACCAGGCTCAGATATCCGCGACTTATCGCGGCTGGTTATCGAAAAATTTCAGCAGCCTTTCTACTTGATTAGCTACATCGGCGTCATGGTAATGCTTGCCAGCCACCTACGCCACGGCATCTGGAGTGCGTTTCAATCCTTAGGTGCCTTAAATGCCACCCTACGCCCCATCATGTATGGGACAAGTTTTATATTAGCCATCGGCATCGCGTTGGGCTTTATTGTCTTACCCTTAGCCATATATTTGGGGCTCATCACCTAAAAAAATGTTGAATTTTGAGGTATGAATTTGGAATTATCAGCTCCACAAATTCCTGACCGCAACAGATTCTCAAAGCTTCAATTTTTTTGTGTTCTTAAACATTAAAGGCCAGCAACTCAAAACCAATAACCAAGACCCAATAACCAAGAAGACCCAACTCCCCTTTGCCTCAACCGACTCCTTATCGTTACACTTATGCCTTTAAATCCTCGCATTCCTCACGGTTCCTTAAAAGACAAGTGGAACAACTTTAAAGACCACTGCCAGCTGGTCAATCCCAACAACAAACGTAAGCATACGATTATTATTGTCGGCACGGGTTTGGCAGGAGCATCCGCAGCGGCGACACTAGCTGAACTGGGTTACCACGTAAAAAGTTTCTGTATTCAAGATTCTCCTCGACGATCCCACAGTATTGCGGCCCAAGGTGGGATTAACGCCACTAAAAACTACCCCAATGATGGTGATAGTGTTTGGCGGTTGTTTTACGACACCATCAAGGGGGGAGACTATCGTTCCCGAGAGGCGAATGTGTATCGTCTTGCCCAGATTAGTAATCACATTATTGATCACTGTGTTGCCCAGGGCGTACCCTTTGCCCGAGAGTATGGTGGGTTATTAGCCAATCGGTCCTTTGGGGGGGCTCAAGTATCACGCACATTCTATGCCCGTGGGCAAACGGGTCAACAGCTCTTGCTAGGGGCCTACAGTGCCATGATGAAAATGGCCCACCAGATTGAAATTTTCACCCGGCGTGAACTGTTGGATTTGGTTGTTATTGACGGCCATGCCAGGGGAATTATTACCCGCAATTTAATTACTGGTGAATTAGAGCGGCACCAGGGTGATGCGGTACTCTTGTGTACCGGCGGCTATGGTAATGTGTTTTACCTATCTACCAATGGTCGCAACTCTAATGTGACAGCAGCATGGCGCTGTTATAAGCGTGGGGCTTATTTTGCCAACCCTTGCTATACCCAGATTCATCCCACCTGTATTCCGGTATCAGGAGACTATCAGTCAAAACTCACCCTGATGAGTGAGAGTTTGCGGAACGATGGCCGTGTTTGGGTGCCGATAAAACCAGGGGATAATCGTTCGCCCAATGAGATTCCTGAAGATGAGAGAGATTATTACCTGGAGAAACGCTACCCTAGCTTTGGCAATTTAGTGCCTCGGGATGTGGCCTCACGCAATGCTAAGCATATGACCGATGACGGTCGTGGTGTGGGTGCCACGGGGCTGTCAGTGTATCTAGATTTTCGGGATGCCATTGCGCGGCATGGTGAGGATGCGATCGCAAACCGCTATGGCAATCTTTTCCAGATGTATCAACGCATCACCGACGAGAACCCCTACCAACAGCCCATGCGCATTTACCCAGCGGTGCACTATACCATGGGCGGTCTGTGGGTGGACTATCATCTGATGAGTACGGTACCTGGTTTATTTGTTTTGGGCGAAGCCAACTTTTCAGACCATGGAGCCAATCGTCTTGGGGCCAGTGCCCTGATGCAAGGATTGGCCGATGGCTACTTTGTAATTCCGTACACCCTGGGGGATTATCTGGCTCGTACCCCTTTACCAGCAGTAGAGACTACCGATGATGCCTTTGCTGAAGCTGAGGCCTCGGTGCAAACAAAAATCCAAAAGCTCCTCAGTATCCAGGGTGATAAAACTGTGATGCAGTTCCATCGAGAACTGGGACAGCTGGTGTGGGACCATGTGGGCATGAGTCGCGATCGCAATAGTCTCAAAGCTGTAATTAGCCAAATCCAATCCCTACGGGCAGAATTCTGGCAAAATCTCCGGGTTCCTGGCAAAGCTAACACCCTCAACAAAAATCTAGAATATGCTGGTCGTCTAGCTGATTTTCTGGAACTGGGTGAACTTATGGCCCGTGATGCCCTCAATCGAGAAGAGTCCTGTGGCTGTCATTTCCGTGAAGAATATCAAACCAGTGATGGTGAAGCCAAACGAAATGATCAAGACTATGCTTATGTAGCAGCTTGGGCCTACAGTGGTGACGAACAACCCCCTGAACTACATAAAGAGACACTGGCTTTTGATAACGTTGAACTGACGCAACGCAGTTATAAATAGGCTCGTTTAATTCTGGTTTCCCATCAGCGACAACTCTGCTAGTAAACCTTGATCGACTCTACCAATAGCTGAAACGGCCCTGCTTCAAAGTGGGGATTGAGCTGTCGATCATATTCAAATTTGCTCAACATCATTTGCAGCGAATAGATGATGCCTCTATTAATTGGGGGCCGTTGTACTACCCTTGCCCGTTGTACTGCCTTCATGTCAGCAAACGGGATGCGCACAGTTACCCAGCCCCCATTAGCTGTATCAAAAGAATAGGCATAGGCCACGGTGTCCCAGCCCGCACCATCACGCAAAAAGAATTTATAGCGTTGCCCATCGCCCTTGACCCGTAGTTCAATGCCACTGTAGTTACTAAGATCTAGCGGTGGTTCAAAGTTGCGCGTGCGCACCGAGGCAAACCCCCCGGAGTTAGCGGTCGAAACATATCCGGTAAACGCTAAACCCTCAGGTTGTAGCTGGGTTCCACTCTGGCTGACGCCCCCCATGACCACATCGTCAAGAGCGCCCCATAGTTCACGCATTTGCTCTGTAGGCTGACGAAAGTCAAACACTACATTGGCTTGAAGTTGGGGCGGCGGCGGTGGTGGTGAACCAAAGAACATGTTTTGTAGTGAGCTAATGATGGGGATGGCCTCAAAGTAGTTGAGGGTGTCAAAAAAGCGCCCAAAATCCCACGATTGCCGGGTTTGCTCTGGCATGGCCTCAACCTCAGTTGACAGATACTTTTATTGTATATGTAGCTTCATGGGATTTGAGAGGGCAGATTCAGTGAACCGAGACCTGCTATACCTAGCTTAGGCATTGCTGATTCTCCTGAAAAAAGTCATGACTCATCAAAAAATTCCTTTTTCCCTAATACGCATCCCGCTGATACTCAGTGGATTGCTATATCTGGGTTTAGGTGTTGCTTTCTGCGTATTATCAAGGTTTGAAGCTGTCCTCAATGCAGCTGAATTACCTGCTGTATTTTTCTATGGCTTTGGATTATTTTCAATCTTGCTAGGCATTGCGGCCACTCTCTTTGCCTGTATTGTCCATAAACCGAACAAGGCAATTTACATCGTTGCCCTCGTCCTTACTGTTCTCTATATTCCATCGGCATACATTTTCTTTGGGATACCGATGCTTATATTCCTAATACGGAAAGATGTTCGAGATTACTATGGGATAAATATATAGGCGCGTTGGAAGTATGCAGAAATCAGCTTAAAGACATGGGTAATTGGCTTTGTATTTGCAACTTAAGTTCACCTATAAACCAGCTTGGGTTTGAGCAAATAGAGCCTTAAAGTCATTGTTGACTGGTGTTTGATTCGGTGACTCTGGTTTCGAAACTACATCAAAGGCCTTATTGCGGGCAGTGGTCTGTAGCAAGGCTTGAACCACGACCGCCGCAACATCAGCCCGAGGAATCGACGTTGTGATGCCTTCTGGTGGATTTTTTAGCAAGACATCATTTTTGCTGACAACGAGTTCTCGCTTGCCACCTGGCTGGTCCAGTAACCCACCGGCTCGAATAATTGTGTAGTCAATACCCGAGTCAATCAAATGTTGCTCGGCTTTACGCTTCCAGATCAAGATATTGCCATTACCGATCGTGTTGAGAAAATGATTCTCATCTGTTCCTCCCATGGAGCCAACTAGAACAATCTGTTGTATACCTGCCCTTTTGGCTGCCTCAATCTGATTGGTCTGACCCTGATAGTCAATTTGTTCAGGCATTTCTCCAGGGGCAAATGTAAACTCTGGACGTTGTCCAGGCTGAGGTGGGGCCTTCATCTGCGGTACTGCACTGGTGAGAATAACCAGGGAATCACAACCTTCCAAGGCTGGTACTAGATCATTTGGCTGAAGAATATTGCCAAAGAAGAAATTATCGGTTGAGTCAAAGAGGGCTTTAGCTTTTTGAGGAGAACGGGCAAAACCTCTGACACAAAACGATTCAGGTAATGTTTGTAGTTTTTTGACAACTAAGGAGCCGGTTTGCCCAGTTGCACCTGTGACTAGAACGTTAAGGGGATGGGACATGAAAGATAGATACCATGGGGCTGTGCAGTATTTAGTATAGGGATTTTTGAGAAGAGTTTTCAGGTCTACTTCATTCATTACAAAGTTCACCGAGTCTAATTTTTGGCACACGGCCTCAACTCTGGGGACGGGGATATGCAAAGGAAGCTACACTTTCTGTACTTCGCTACACATTTGATGTGCTTGGATTGAGAAAAGTAGAGGCAGATGTTGATGAACCTAACAAAGCTTCTATTCGAGTGCTTGAAGCGGTGGGGCTGTCCCAAACTCGGAGAGCAATCGTTAATGAGCGTCCATTGCTTTACTATGAAATTCAAACTTGAAGAAGAGAAACAGAAGAGAAACAAATGAATAACTGCTAGCGACCTGATAATCGTGCTGCCGTTTGCAAGGGGGAAAAGATATGGGGGTATCCCACGAGTATTCAAGCCAGTGCTAAGCTCAAGGTAGAGTTTCTCTGGGTTGAGTCCAATGGCAGACACTGAAGAGTTGGCTGGTGAAAGTGCCCAATCAATGAATGCTAAGCAGATAGAACTATATGAGCGCATTCAGGCGTTTTCATTAGATAAGCCAGATGCCCAGCTACCGTTTAGTAAACGGCTAGCCAGAGATAATGGCTGGACCCTGCAGTATGCCCAGCGAGCCATTGAAGAATATAAGAAATTTGCCTTTTTAGCATTAGCAGCAGGGCACCCAGTCACCCCTTCAGACCAGGTGGACCAAGTATGGCACCTACATTTGTCCTATACACACTCCTATTGGGAAGAATTCTGCTCTGGGGTTTTGCAAAAAACACTACACCACGATCCCACCCTGGGGGGAGACGATGAAAGCCAAAAGTTCAATAATTGGTATCGTCAAACTCTAGAGAGCTATGAACAACTTTTTGACGAACCACCACCAGTAGATTTTTGGCCAGCACCCGAAGAACGTTTTGGCCGTGACTTACATTTTTTACGAGTTAACACCCAACAGAATTGGATACTGCCAAAATTACAAGTTCAAAAGGCAGTAATCGCCAGTGTAGCAACGCTTTTAGCCTTGATATTCAGTAGTTATTATCTAAGCAGTGCTGAAGGCAATATTAATCCACTGGCGGTAGTTTTACTCACTGCTATGATTGTTGCTTCAGGGTTTGGCGCAACACGAATGATTATGGGACTCGTGGATTTTATCAAAGCCCCCTCTCGCCCTCGACTTAAAGGAGATTGGAGCAACTACAGTGTTGGTAGCGGCTGTGGTGGTTGTAGCGGCTGTGGCGGCGGCTGTGGTGGTGGTTAACTAAAATATCGCTTGGAAGACCCGATTACTCGTATCGCACCCCATTGTGTTCTAGCCATCCATCTGCATGCCAATCTTTGGGATCATCATGGGTCCAGTGCAGCACACCTCCCCGCTCATTCCATTCATATTCACCCCGAAATCGCACCTCATCACCGACGCGTAACGCATCGATACGAGAAGCGACATCCCTATCAATATTGTGACTGACCAGCAGCGATTGCCCTGAGGCTAGTCGCAAAATAAACTTTTGATGACGAGAGCCTTCCAAATCATCTGGCAGTAGCTTTTCGACACGTCCTACCCCTTCTACAATCAGGTCAGACTCACCATTGCGATAAGCTTCCATCAAAGCATCATCACCTTTAACATCAGTCCGTCGAAAGTCGTCTCTTGCAGCAGCATCAGCCATAGGTACAGACAAAGGAAACAATAAAGACACTTTTACCACTGGCACAAGCAGTATTAAAACAGACAAAGTGGTTACTATTAAAAACGTTGAAAACGCTTTTATAGCCTTGTTTATAGCTATCTCAGTGGGAAACCGTATACGGTAGTGTCGGTGTAATTTTACCCCATCCCATGGGGGCATTCACCACCTGCACCCATTCTCTCCTTTTGCGATGATGAATTTGTCGAACAAGAGAGATACGGCCCATGAAGACATCTGCACAGCAACCTATTATTGAAGGGATTCGCAACTGGTACCGCAACGCCATTCGTAACTCTAAATATCGTTGGCTTGTGGTTTTTGGTAGTCTTCTATATCTTGTCAGTCCCTTGGATATCTTGCCTGATGTTTTGCCGATTATTGGCTGGCTCGACGATGGCATTATCGCTACTCTTCTAGTTACTGAAGTGTCTCAACTCTTGTTCGAACAGGTAAACGCCTCTAAGAAAAAGAATCATCAAGAGGCTAATTATTCTCCTGATACCACTAGCACAACCGAGCAGGTGGTTGATGTAGAGGTGGTATCCGTTAGCTAGCTCAGTCTTTGAGTAAGTTTGTCGCGCTCATCACGTTTCATTATTCACTTTATTCAATAAGGCACAGAATCATGACCAATACCAACACCCAAGTAATCAACGAAAACTTCCAGTCCATCAAAGCAGAAGGCGGACGTCGTACTCAAAAGATTGGCGATATTCTTAAGTCCGCTTTCTCGGAGGCTATCAGTGAAGTAAAAGAAGGTGCCAGCACCGTTCACCCCCTTGCTAAAGATCTAGCCGATAACGCCGTTCAAGTAGTCAAAGAAAAAGGACAGGAAGCCTATGTAAATGCAAAACAGGCGGCACAGGAAACGGCTACTGATGAGAAAGACATTGTGACTCAGTTCAAGCTAAAACTACAGGCTATCGTGGAAGCGATTAAGGCCACACTATTAGGTAAGGTAAAGACGGCAGATGATGAGACTGCCGCTGAGACGGTCAAATTAATTGAACAGGAGACTGAGGTGCAAACCGTAGTTACGGTGGGTTCTACAGCTGCTTAATCTTGTCAGGTTTCTCTCCTTTTCCTAGAGTTTTGTTAGGTACGTAAACTAGACGCTAGTTTCCCTTAGGACTAGCGTTTTTTTTGTTTACTGTAGGGGCACCGTAGGCAATGCCCCTACAGGGATGAGCCTTTATGTTTTGGCTAATGCTTCTTTTTTGCGTTCCTTGATTTCTAAATGTACTAGGAGTGCATTGATATCTGCAGGATTAACACCACCGATCCGAGTGGCCTGACCTACGGTTAAGGGTTTAAAAGATGTTAGCTTCTCGCGAGCTTCCATCGATAACGTGTCAATGCTCATGTAGTTAATATCTTTTGGTAGCTTGCGGTTCTGTTGTTTGGCTACTTGCTCAATCTGACTTTGCTGACGCTGAATGTAGCCTGAATACTTAATATCGATTTCAGCACCTTCTTTTTCGGCCCGTGTTAGGTCTGAATTACCTAAATCGTATTGCTCCAGATGGGTGTAATGGAACCGGGGGCGACGGAGGAGATCGGCAAGTGCGATCGCATCCTTGATTTTCTGCCCCGTATCCGCCGCAATCTGCTTACCCACAGGTTCATGAGCCTTCACCCGTGTACTGTGCAGTCGCTTTTTTTCAGCCGCAATATTCTCCTGTTTGCGCCGATATAGTTCCCACCGTCGGTCATCCACCAAACCAATGTCACGCCCCAGAGGCGTTAACCGCTGATCCGCATTGTCTGAACGTAGGATCAACCGATATTCCGACCGTGATGTGAGCATCCGGTAGGGCTCTCGCAAATCCTTAGTACACAGGTCATCAATGAGCGTACCGATATAACTACCCTCACGGGGAAAGATAATCATCTCGTCACCACGGCCATAGCGAACAGAGTTAACACCAGCAACAAACCCTTGGGCCGCAGCTTCTTCATAGCCTGTTGTACCGTTGATTTGTCCCGCACAGAACAATCCCTCAATTTTTTTTGTCATCAGTGTGGGAAAACACTGGGTGGCAGGTAAATAGTCATACTCCACCGCATAGGCCGGACGTAGCATGGTGCAGTTTTCCAAACCAGGTAGGCTGCGTAACATCGCCCGTTGAATACTTTCGGGCAACCCCGTAGAAAATCCCTGCACATAAATCTCAGGAATTGTACGACCTTCTGGCTCTAAAAAGATTTGGTGACTTTCTTTATCAGCAAAGCGAACAATCTTATCTTCAATGCTTGGACAATAGCGAGGTCCCTTAGAATCTACCCAGCCACCATAGATAGGAGACATGTGGAGATTCTCTTGGATGATGCGATGCGTTTCTGCTGTCGTACGAGTTAGGTGACAATCCATCGGTTCACGCTCAACCCACACATCTGGGTCAAAGCTAAACCAGCGTACATCCGTGTCGCTTGGCTGCTTCTCTAAAACATCAAAATTGATCGTGCGTCGGTCAACACGGGCTGGGGTCCCTGTCTTGAGGCGACCTGTTTCAAACCCTAACTGGTTTAGAGTGTCAGTTAGACCAACAGCTGCAAACTCCCCCGCTCGACCCGCCGCCATTGATTTGTTGCCCACCCAGATAACACCCCCTAAGAAAGTACCTGTGGTGAGAATCACCGCTTTACAGCGAAAGGCAACACCAAAGTAGGTTTGAACACCAATCACCTCATCGTTGTCACCCAGTACTAAATCTGTTGCCATCCCCTCACGTAGTACCAGATTCTCCTGGTTTTCTACGATGGTTTTCATGGTGGCGGCATATTCGCGCTTGTCGGTCTGTGCCCGCAGAGCCCACACTGCCGGACCACGGGAATTATTCAATACCCGCTTTTGTAGATAGGTGCGGTCGGCCATTTTGCCAATTTCTCCACCCAGGGCATCCACCTCATGGGTTAGCTGTGACTTTGCTGGCCCACCGATTGCTGGGTTACAAGGCTGCCAGGCAATTCTGTCCAGGTTGAGGGTAAGCAGCAGCGTCCGAGCCCCTAACCGTGCTGAAGCCAGCGCGGCTTCACAGCCCGCATGGCCTGCACCGATCACGACTACATCAAATTCATCTAAAAACTCTACTGAGCTGCTCATAGGCCTATCCATCCAGCGTTTCCCGTTGCTGATTTTTGCAAGATACCGATCTGGATTGAGTGCAATCCAGCAAAACTTGTCAGCTTCAACCCGATCGGGGGATCAGCAGCGTCAAGCGTTATTTATTCTAAACCCTCAATCCTGCTACAGTTAGGTTTCAGGATTGAGTTGATTAGAGTTAATCAATTGACAATTTTTACTAACCCCCTTTGGTATAGATTAATGTGGGGTTTGGAATCGGGTGCTTCTACGCCCTCGGGCCTTGAGTTTTTATTTACTCAAGGCCTCTGTTTATTGCCCCCACAGGAAACTCAACCATGCAACCAGATGTTCTGGCATTTGATTTCGATGGAGTAATTTGCGACGGGTTGATCGAATATTTTCAGACGGCGTGGCGGGCTTATTGCAAACTGTTTAAACCAGACAGCTTAGAGCCCCCTAAAGGACTAGCTAAGCAGTTTTATCCGCTGCGTCCCGTGATTGAGACCGGCTGGGAAATGCCCATGCTGTTACGCGCTTTAGTCTCAGGTAAAACAGCTGAGGAAATTATTCCAGGCTGGCCAACCCTGGCGCTGCCGTTTTTAGAAGAAACCCAGCTTACCCAGGCTGAAGCTGCCAAAATTTTGGATGGTGAACGTGACCACTGGATTGCCACCGACTTAGACAACTGGCTAGCCCAGCATCGGTTCTATCCCAATATGTTAACCGTACTACAAGCCTCTCTGGAAAAACGCCCCACCTATATTGTCAGCACCAAAGAAGGCCGTTTTATCCAGCAGCTACTTAAACAAAGCGGTGTGGCCATGCCCGCTGAGAATATTCTGGGTAAAGAGGTTAAACGACCCAAATATGAAACGCTGCGATTGCTGACAGCAAGCCATATGGCTCAGACGGAAACTGATCAGGAAGTTCAAGGATATCATCCTGCTCCCCCTAGTATCTGGTTTATCGAAGACCGGATCAAGGCTCTCCAGTCTGTCAAGAAACAACCTGACCTAGACCACGTTGAACTGTTTCTAGCCGACTGGGGCTATAACTTAGGGCCTGAACGTCAAGCGGCTCAGGAAGACGATCGAATTCATCTGCTATCGTTAGATTCGATAGTACAAAGGTTCGATATCGTTTAGGCGGCTGGCAGCACCATGCTGGATCTATCAAAAATTGCACAGCAGATGCAGGGGATCAGTAATCACCTGGCCAAGGAGGCTGAGGCAGCGAAGACAAGGATTGCGATCGCAACCCAACTTCTCCACCAGGCCCAATTACAGCAACCCCATTTAATCCAGCAACTCCAAACCCATGGTCCGCAAATTGGTTTTGCCGCCGCCGCACCGGTTGAACCACTAGATACCCGAGTCAACATCAAACCTGCCCCCGAAGCCCACACTGTCCTTGCCACCGACGGTTCACAGATCAACCCCAGCCACCACGAAATTGCCTATTGCTATTTGCTTAACATCGGTCGTATTGTGCTGCACTACGGCCAAAGTCGCTTCCCAATGCTCGATAGCCAGCCAGAGGTGATTTATCGTCCCGAGGACCTTTACACATCGCGCCAGTGGGGCATTCGCACAGAAGAGTGGATGGGCTATCGCCGGACGGTATCAGAATCCGTGGTATTGGCAGAGTTAGGTCTGGATGTGCATGGAGGGCAAGGAGAGCCGAGGCAGCCGGAGACGCAAGCAACCTTAGAAGCCAGGCAATCCTCACCCCATGCATCCATCCCCACCCTGGCCATGACCGATGGGTCATTAATTTATTGGTTTCTCGATCAACTGCCCGCACCCGCCAGGGATCAAATTCTTGAGCCCATCCTGGTGGCCTGGGATACCCTCCGTGCAGCCCAGGTCCCCCTGGTGGGATATCTCAGCGCCTCACGGAGCAGCGAAGCCCTTAACTTTCTACGCCTGCAGAGCTGTCCCTATGGGCAACCAGATTGTCAAAAGCACTGCGAAGGGCAAACCGACGGTGCCCCCTGTCAGGTATTTTCACCACTGCGAGACGTCACCTTGTGGGCCACGCTGCTAGAACCGGGACAGCGCGGCCCCTTATTCAAAAGCTCGGCAGATATTCTGCAACTTTATGGTGACCATCAAGTGTATTTTTGCCATGTCCATGTAGGCGCTGAAATTGCCCGTGTCGAGTTTCCTGAATGGGTGGTTAATGACAATCAGCTATTTGAGAGCGCCCTGAGTCTGACCCTCACCCAAGTGCAGAAAGGCTTTGGCTACCCAGTTTCCCTGGCAGAAGCCCATAACCAGGCGGTGGTACGGGGGGGCGATCGCAACCGATTTTTTGCCCTACTTGAGCAGCAAATGATTCGCGCTGGTTTGCAAAATGTTGGCACCTCCTATAAAGAAGCTCGCAAACGCGGCAGCATTGCCTGATCGACATCAGGGTGCGACTGCGCTCATCCCTGAAGATTTGGGTTCAGCTGCGCCCAGCCATTGGACGTCTCTGTATCATCCGGAAAAAATTGCATGACAGCATTAAAATTTCCGCTCAAGCTATCGGGAATTCTCCCTAGAGGAATCGTTATTAATAGTACGTTGTTGCAAACGGACACTCCCAAAGTCTTTGGTCTGTCAAACAACCCATAACAAATGTGATAATAACTACTCAGTACCTCTGATGCATGTAGTCACTAGAGCTGCGGCTGTGAACTCGTCTCCCCAACCCCCGAGTCGCCATCTCTGGCAATGTACTCAAACGATTAACGCCCACAATAGCTGGATTCGTTCCATTGCCATTGATAGCCAAGCAAGATACATCGTCAGCGGTAGCGGTGACCGCTCCGTAAAACTGTGGCATTTCAACAGTGGGCAGCTACATCAAACCCTGCAAGGTCATCAGGGATGGGTTAGAGCCTTAGCCATTAGTCCGGATGATTCATTGATTGCCAGCGGTGGCAATGAAAACAAGGTGTGTTTGTGGCAACTGGAGCAGGGCCAACAATTAGCCATCCTCAAAGGCCACACCGATAGCATCCGCACCGTGACGTTTAGTCCTGATGGTCAGTGGATATATACGGGTAGCCAGGATAAAACGGTGCGGCGCTGGTCAGCTGTCGATGGCACGTTACAAGGCATCCTAATTACCCATCAGCACTGGATTCGTACCCTGGTGCTGAGCCCCGATGGTTGCACCCTGGTCACCAGCACTCAAGATCGGGAGATTAATATCTGCGATGCCAAAACTGGTCGCATTCTTCATCGTTTACAACGGCATACAGATGACATCGTATCCCTTGCCATCAGTCCCGATGGTGAGTTACTAGTGAGCGGCGGAGCTGACAATAAAGTCATGTTTTGGCGACTGGGGGACGGTCGGTTTCTAGCCGAACTTGATGCCCACAGCCAAGGGGTGAATAGCGTTACGTTTAGTGGCGATGGCAAACTTTTGGCGACCGCCAGTCGCGATCGCACCATCCGCATTTGGAATATGACCACCCGCAAATTGCTCGATATCCTTGAAGGCCACGAAAGCGGCGTCTGGTCAGCCGTATTTGCCCCCGATGGCCGCACCCTGATCAGCGGAGACTGGGCCGGTCAACTTCGATGCTGGCAGTTATCTAATGTAGGGGATTGAAGAACTTAAGACCAAGCTTTTCTACTCAAAAGCTAGTATTAAAATAGCTGTTTCACTCTTTTTAAGAACCGACTCTATGGAAACCCTAGCGCTCACCAACGACAACGTAGAAAAAGTACTTGACGAGCTCCGCCCTTACCTCATGGCTGACGGCGGCAACGTTGAACTAGTTGACATCGATGGCCCTGTAGTTAAACTACGCCTCCAAGGTGCTTGTGGCTCTTGCCCTAGCTCTGCCATGACCCTACGCATGGGTATCGAGCGTCGCCTACGCGAATTTATCCCTGAAATTGCTGAGATCGAACAAGTAGCTTAGAGCATCAAAGTCCCTCTCCCCAAGGGAGAGGGATTTAGGGTGAGGGATGTTATCCTGATTTACTGGGAAAACTCGGTGAACCACAGTGCTTGATCTAAAGCTGATTCGACAAAATCCTGACCAAGTGGCAGCGGCCTTAGCCAAACGCAGCGGCGACTATGCAAACTCTCTATCTGAACTCCAGGCATTAGATAGTGAGCAGCGAGGCTTGGAGGGAGTGCGATCTCAACTCCAGGCTCGCAGTAATGAAATCGGCAAAGCCGTTGGTATGAAGATCAAGGGCGGTGCCGACCCTAAAGGTGACGAGGTCAAGGCATTACGCGGCGAAGGCAACCAGGTCAAAAAAGAGCTTGCCGAGCTAGAGCCTCAGGAAAAGGAACTCAAGGCCAAGATTCAAGATATTTTGCTAACCTTACCTAATTTGCCCAACGACACAACGCCAGAGGGTAAGGATGAAGAGGAGAATGTGGAAGTTCGTCGCTGGGGCGATGACCTGATTCCCCAGGGCGATGAGTTGCTTGCGCACTATGAGCTAGGTGAAAAGCTTGGCATCATGAACTTTGAGCGTTCAGTCAAAATTGCCCAGAGTCGATTTGTGACCTTGATCGGTGCTGGTGCAGCTCTAGAGCGAGCCTTGATTCAGTTTATGCTCAACCGCCATACCAAGTCAGGCTACACCGAAATTTTGCCCCCCATCTT
This sequence comes from Adonisia turfae CCMR0081, assembly GCF_011009555.1. GTDB lineage: Bacteria > Cyanobacteriota > Cyanobacteriia > Phormidesmidales > Phormidesmidaceae > Leptothoe > Leptothoe turfae. The sequence continues at coordinate 2,339,713 of NZ_QXHD01000004.1, forward strand.
GGTCAACTCGGCCTCATTGACTGGCTCAGGGCAACTACCTAAGTTTGCTGAAGACAGCTTTAAATGTGCAGATGATGATCTTTGGCTCACACCAACAGCTGAGGTTCCCCTCACAAATTTGCACCGCAGTGAAATTCTCACAGAAGATCAGCTGCCCATTAACTACTGTGCCTATACCCCATGCTTTCGTCGAGAAGCAGGCAGCTATGGTCGCGATACCCGTGGTTTAATCCGCCTCCACCAATTCAATAAGGTGGAAATGTTTAAGTTTGTGCACCCAGACACCTCGTTTGATGAACTCGAAGCCTTGACGAAGGATGCTGAAGACATTTTGCAACAGCTGAAGCTACCTTATCGAGTACTCGCCCTTTGTACCGGTGACATCGGCTTTTCGGCCACCAAAACCTACGACTTAGAAGTATGGCTACCCTCAGCCAATCGCTACCGAGAAATCTCCAGCTGCTCCAACTGCGTTGATTTCCAGGCTCGCCGTGCTGACATTCGCTTTAAAACCCCAGGGCAGAAAGGTACTCAGTTTGTCCACACACTCAATGGTTCAGGGCTAGCTATTGGCCGTACCATGGCCGCTATCCTTGAAAACTACCAACAGCCTAATGGAGGCGTGAAAGTGCCTGAGGTCCTTCAACCCTACATGGGTCGCGAGTTTCTTTGAAGCATTTAACCCACAGCTATTTAAAGGGAACGGTAGAATGGGAATCATAACAAACGTTTTTCGTTAATTGACTCGCTTGCTTGTCTTATTGACGTTGTCTGTCAATGCTTTTGTGGGTTTTCTGATGCCCAAGAGTAAACCTACGTTCTGAACCAATCAAGCGACTTTTACTGACCTACTTACTGTCTTCTATGTCCGTTCTGGCCGTTATTTCTGTCATTGCCCTATTAATTTTCGTCCATGAGCTGGGCCACTTCCTAGCTGCTCGACTACAGGGCATTCACGTTAACCGGTTTTCCATCGGTTTTGGCCCCATCCTGTGGAAGTTTCAAGGCTCTCGAACAGAATACGCGCTGCGGGCACTTCCCCTCGGTGGGTTTGTGGGTTTTCCCATGGATGAGGATTCGGACACCAGTTTTGCCCCTGACGATCCGAACCTGCTGCAAAATCGTCCGGTGATGGATCGGGCCATTGTGATGAGCGCAGGCGTGATTGCTAACCTTCTGTTTGCTTACCTTGTCTTTGTCATCCAGTTCACCAGCGTTGGCGTCCCTCAAGACTTTATACCTGAGCCAGGTGTCCTGATTCCTCAGGTCATGTCCAATACATCCCCAGCCGCCCAAGCTGGCATCAAAGCGGGAGATATTATCCTCTCCGTTGAGAATCAACCCCTTAACCAAGGCGAAGAAAACGTACAGGTGTTGATTGATGCTATCCAAACTAGCCCTAATAAACCCGTTGATTTGCTCATCCAGCGGGGGAAACAGGAACTCAATCTAACGGTGACCCCTGACATGTCCCCCGAAGGGACGCCCATTATCGGTGTTCAGCTATATCCCAACGGTAGATTTAGCTATGAGCGTTCTGCTAATCCAATTGAGGTGCTTACGTTCGCCGCTGATGAATTTCAAAATGTATTTGTCCGCACAGCCGAGGGCTTCTTTGAATTAGCAACCAACTTTTCTGAAACATCCGACCAGGTATCCAGCCCTGTACGTATTGTTGAACAGGGTAGCACCATGGCCGATGCCAATATTATCAGCCTGTTTCCTTTTACGGCCCTGATTAGCGTCAACCTAGCCATCATTAATATTCTGCCCTTACCCGCCCTAGACGGTGGTCAGCTGGCTTTTCTGCTGGTAGAAGCTCTACTGGGAAAACCGTTACCAAGACGAATTCAAGAGAGCGTCATGCAAACGGGCCTGCTGCTGTTTCTTTGCTTAGGCAGCATGTTGATTGTTCGGGATATATCCCGCCTAGAAATTTTTCAGAATGTTTTTCAGTAGGTAATCCTCAGCCCCCAGCTCCTTCTCCTCCATGAAAAGGGGTACAAAAGGAGCGCTGGTTTTGCTCAGGTGAAAGCATCTAAACGCCATCAAAACCCCTCTCCCTAGAGAGAGGGGTTTGGGGTGAGGACAAATCCTTCAAAGCCACCTTCTAAGACATTGTCAGCCTCCTAAATCACCGTGACCGCTGCCCAGACCAAACGCCCTCGCCTCACTAAAAAACGACGAGCCTTATTCATCCTCGAGCAGCTCAAAGAGCTTTATCCCGAAGCTCCTTGCTCCCTCGATTACGACAATCCACTACAGCTACTAATCGCTACGATGCTGTCGGCTCAGTGTACTGATGCACGGGTCAATATTGTCACACCCCATCTATTTGAGCGCTTTCCAACGGTCACAGACTACGCAGAAGCAGACGTCAGCGAGATTGAGTCGTACATTAAATCAACCGGCTTCTATCGTAATAAGGCCAAAAATATCCGCGCCGCCTGTGAAAAGATTATTACCAATTTTGGTGGTGACGTGCCCCAAGCAATGGAAGCCCTCACCAGTCTTCCGGGAGTAGCCCGCAAAACAGCCAATGTGGTCCTAGCTCATGCTTTTGGAATCAATGCTGGAGTCACCGTAGACACCCACGTAAAACGCATTACCAATCGTCTTGGCCTGACTAAACACGACACTCCCATCAAAATTGAGCAAGATCTGATGAAGCTTTTGCCTCAACCAGACTGGGAAAACTGGTCTATTCGGCTGGTGTACCATGGCCGTGCTGTTTGTGATGCTCGCAATCCAGCCTGTGAGCGATGTCAATTGATTGAATGGTGCACCTCTGGCCCTAAACTAATTAAGGCTAGAGCTGTGGCTGCAAGCACCAAGAACTCTAAAAAGAAGAAATCCTAGCCCGATAACGTCCATATATTTTTCCTGAATAGATGGGAAATTTAATGCATGAAGACAACGATATTCAGGGTATGTACCTGACAGCTCAACGAGTTCACCCCCCCAAACCCTTGTAAAACCTATGAATAGTTTAGGTTGGTTCATACTCGGACTTGTTGGTATTGGCATTCTTATTGGAGCCGCTGGCATTCTTAATTGGCTGATTAAATTTGATATTGAAGACGATTTCGATCAACGAGAACGTTAATTTATTAACGTTAGCTTTGCCAAAGCAGAGGTTCTCCTTTATTATGGGAAGCTGTGGTAAATATCGGTAACACCTAGGAAATTATCAGCCCAATGGCTAAAAAAGGCATGATTGCGCGCCAGCGTAAGCGCGAAAAGGCAGTTGCAAAGTATGCAGCTAAGCGTCAGGAGCTTTTGGATACATTTAGGTCCGCTGGCTCTCAAACAGAAAAGTTAGAAATTCATCGAAAAATTCAGCAGCTGCCTCGCGATAGTTCCCCTACGCGTTTGCATAACCGCTGCTGGTTGACGGGTCGTCCTCACGGCTATTATCGTGACTTCGGTCTTTGCCGCAATGCTCTTAGAGATATGGCTCACCAGGGCTTACTACCTGGCGTAGTGAAGTCTAGCTGGTAGTTTTTAGTTTTGCCCAGGCTTTATCCCTGGCTAAGCTAACGAAGTAAATCCAGTTTAGTCAGCAAGCATCAGAAAGTTTTGGCTTTTAACCGGAGGGGTGTCATTATTACCTCTCCGGTTCTATTATTTATTTGTAGATGTCATGTAGATGTAAGACTTTAAGATAGCTAGTTTATCGCCTCCCAGTTCTTACCTGCATAGGAAAGTTTGCTCCAACCCCCAGGGGCACCCAGCCTATTCCAGTAGCGCTAAGCTCAACGGTCATTTTGCCCCCAGCGACCAGGTCACTGAATTATTAAGCTTTTTCATTCTCTGGTAGCCATTGCAATATAACCAGCAAACTGAGCCTCTAATTAGCAGAGCCTTTCAGTCGTTACTAAACCATCGCCGAGTTACCTGTCTGCTTGTCAATCGGCAAAACTATTTACTACATGTCTGTGGCGATCCCCTTGGGCTGCTGAAAACTCAGTCTGATGCCCAGACTGACCGTAGTGATTGTCAAGACATCCTGAAATGTTTGCCAATTTCATTGCGGCAGCCGGTCAGCATAGCTCTCCAGCAAGCACACATCAATGCTGGCCATATCCAACGAGCTAGCGGCCAGATCAGCACAGTCGATAATGAACAGCCCTATAGGGTGACCATAGAAGCTCACTTACACCTTGCCAGTGAGTCAACGGAAGAGTTTTTAACACTTTTGGTTGAACGAGAGACCTATGACTCTTCATTAGAGAAGCTTGGCCAATGCGCCAGTACTGATTTATCAGTGCACAATTTAACCCAATCCCATAACCCTAAAAACGAAACGACAGAACTGCTCGCAATTAATAAACGTCTGCGAGCAGAAGTATTGGAACGACAACAAACAGAGCAAAAGTTAGCCCAGAAAGCTGAAGCATTAATCCGATCTAATGCGGATCTAGAGGAGTTTGCCTATGTCGTTTCCCATGATTTGCAGGAGCCTCTGCGAGCCATGACAGCTTTCTCCCAGCTGTTGGCACAGCGTTATAAAGACAGCCTAGATGCATCAGCCCAACGATATATCACCCATATCGTTGACGGTGGCACTCGCATGAAAGCCATGATAGATGGCATTCTAGAACTCTCTCGCATTAACAGTAAACAATTAAATAACAACCCCACCAACCTAGAACAGGCCCTTGCCACGGCACTCGAAAACCTTAAGCTTATACGTTTGGAAAATCAAGTAACTATTACTCATGGGGACTTACCCACCCTTGATGTGGATACAAATCATGTTGTACAGCTACTGCAAAACTTAATCAGTAACGCCATTAAATTTCGAGGACCGGAACCGCCCCATATTCATATTAATGCTGAGCAGCAGGCCACTAAGTGGTTTTTTAGCGTACAAGACAATGGCATTGGTATTCCCCAAGACCAACAAAAACGTATTTTTAAGCTATTTCAGCGATTGCATAATCAACAAGAGCAAAAGGGTTATGGGATTGGCCTAGCTATCTGCAAAAAAATTGTCGAGCACTATCAAGGTAATATTTGGCTCAAATCGTCTCCAGGAGAAGGCTCAATATTTTATTTCACTCTAGTCCCAGATCAATATCAACATGAAGCTTAAAGTTTGCTTATGAGGAAACCCTCAAGTCCACTGTCCTGGTTAGAATCATAGCCTTCGGGTGCACAATGGGTGTTAGCATGCCTGACCACTAAGATGGACGTAACTATTCTTCTTGTAGAAGATTCCCCTACTGACGCAGCTATCTTATCAGCTGCTTTTGATGATGTCGGCTGCCAATGGTCTATTCAACTGGCTCAAACTGGAGACGAAGCTTTAACCCTACTAAAGCAATTCGATAACAGTCACGCTCATCCTCAACTGATTTTGCTGGATCTCAATTTACCTGGTAAAACAGGTCACGAAGTTCTAGGAGAAATTAAGGGGAACTCAGCTTGGCAAGCTATTCCCACCATTGTCTTGTCAAGTTCTGCCACTCGTGACGATATCGATAAAAGCTATCAGCTCCATGCTAATGCGTACATTACTAAACCCACAAACTTTAGGGAATATCAGTTGATTGCTCAGAAAATCCTGGGTTTTTGGCTTGAAACTGCCCAATTGCCCACCAGTCTGTAACTTAAAATACTAATTCAGCAATTTTTGACCCAATATCTAGAGTAGAGTTAGCTCGATATATGTTTTTCGATGCTCTAGCAATTCCGTAGCACCTGTGCTCTCTGTATAGGCAGTCATATCGTAAGAATAGGTATTTTTGCGATATACAAGTTATAACGACTTTTCTTACTATGTCTCTAGATCAATTAGGACGCTGCGTGTTGTTTTCTGTAGAGACTCGTATTTATTCTTTTGTTGTTGCATAATTACCAGTGCTGATTACCACCTAGCTAGTCTATTTATAGGAGCTGCTATGCCTATGAATAAAACACTAGCTATTTCATTTTTACATTTTCTCCTTAGATATAACCTATACGGGCGTACCCATGACAACAGGTATAGATGCACTATTGATTGAAGACAACATATCGGATGCTCAACTCTTCCAAGAACTGTTATCTTCCTCTGAACTGCTTGAAACAACATTGCATCATATTGAGCGCTTTAATGAAGCTATCAGGACTCTAGAGACTAATAACAATTTTGATGTGGTTTTATTAGACCTTTGTCTACCTGATGGTCAAGGTGTCGATCTAGTTAAGCAAATTAAAACACTTGTGCCCAAGGTGCCTGTGGTTGTTCTAACAGGTATTCAAGATCAAAACGTTGCCATAGCTGCCTTGCAGGAGGGTGCCCAAGACTACCTGGTAAAATCAGACACATTTTCACCCGAAAGATTGCAGAGGTTAGGCTATGTTGATGTTGGTAATCTCCTGGCTAAGACCATTCAATATGCAATTGAGCGTACAGAACTCACAAAAAAGCTAGAAATTAGTGAGGAACGCTATGCTCTGGCGGTGCAAGGGGCTAACGATGGCATTTGGGACTGGGATTTGAGAACCAATACTATTTGTTATTCCCTCCGTTGGAAAACCATGCTGGGGCTTAACCACAGCAATCTTAGTGATAGCCCTGAAGAGTGGTTGTCACGTATCCATGCTGATAGTCGGTCAGAGTTTGAACAAACACTACAAGAACACCTTGCTTCTCAGCGGTCTAACTTTCAATTTGAATATCGAATGCGTCATGCTGATGGCAGCTATCGCTGGATGTTAACGCGCGGTATGGCTTTATGGGATGAGGAAGGACAGCCCTACCGGATCGCCGGGTCCCAAACCGATACCACTGAGCGCAAACATCTGGAGCAATCGCTCTATCAAGAGAAAGAGCTGGCCCAGATTACTCTCCACTCCATTGGCGATGCTGTTATTACAACCGATGCCCATGGCTATATTAAGGATTTTAATCCGGTGGCTGAGAAACTGACGGGTTGGAAAGCCAATGACGCAAAAAAACGCTCCATTTCAGAAGTTTGCACCATTGTTGATAGTGCGACCCAGCAGCCCCTGCAAAATCCAGCCTTACAGGCCATCAAGGAAAAGAAAGCCATTAGCCTCAGCAATCATCCCACACTCATTTCTAAAACTGGTCAGGAATTTGCGATCGGAGATTCGGCAGCCCCCATTCGTGCCGATAACGGCGAGGTGCTGGGCACCGTTCTTGTCTTCCACGATGTCACTGAAGAACGGGGTAGGGCTAAACAACTGGCCTGGCAAGCATCCCACGATCCACTGACCGAACTATTCAATCGCAAAAAGTTTATGCACGCTCTAGATAATGCCATTGAGGAGCTGCACGGTGCAGAATCACAGCACATGCTGTGTTATATGGATTTAGATCATTTCAAGGCTGTGAATGATACCTGTGGCCATGCGGCTGGGGATCAGTTGTTGCAACAAGTGGCCGATCTGTGGCGGAGGCAAATTCGTCAAACTGATGTGTTGGCTCGACTTGGTGGTGATGAGTTCGGTCTGTTGCTATACAACTGTAAATTGGATCGTGCCACTGAAATTGCTAAGTCCTTTTGTCAGGGTATTCAAGGGTTTCGCTTTGTGTTCGATGGCAAGATGTTCAACATTGGTGTCAGCATTGGTATTGTGCCGATGGTATCCAATACTGTCAGCAGTAAACAGGTTATGCAGCTGGCGGATAAGGCCTGTTATGTCGCCAAAAATAAGGGGCGTAATCGCGTGCAAATCTACCACTCAGACGATGTCGGCATTAGCCGACAAACTGAAGATGTGCAATGGTTTTCACGGGTGACGGAGGCCCTTGATGGGGACCAGTTTCAGCTGTATTATCAAACGATTGAATCCGCTGTCCCCAACTCTAGCGATATTCGCTTGTGTGAAATTTTGCTACGCTTGCCCAATACTCGTACCGGTGAAATAGCACCACCGATGGCATTTTTACCGACAGCGGAACGCTATAACCTCATGCCCCGCATTGACCGTTGGGTCGTGGAAAGTTTCTTTAGTTATTTGACGTCCCATACCCCGATGCCTAAGACAATTTATAGTGTCAATCTATCGGGTGCTAGTATCAATGACGAAAATTTTATCGGTTTTTTGGAAAAGCAGCTACGAAAGTATCCCGTCAACCCCGCGATACTCTGTTTCGAAATAACGGAAACCCTAGCCATTGCTAATTTACAAAAAGCGGCGGATCTTATTTTGAAACTTAAAAAGATTGGCTGTCACTTTGCGCTAGATGACTTTGGTAGTGGTATGTCTTCTTTTAGCTATCTAAGGCATTTACCGGTAGACTACTTAAAAATTGATGGTAATTTTGTCAAGGAATCCCCAACAGATGATTTGCTCTGTGCCATGTTGGCAGCTATTAACAACATCGGTCACATCATGGGCTTAAAAACAATTGCTGAATATGTTGAAAGTCCAGCTGTGCTGAAAAAAGTTCAGGCACTGGGTGTAGATTATGTGCAGGGCTATGCTATTAGCCACCCCCAGCCACTGGTATAATGTCTTTTTAGAAAATTACTGACATCACAAAACTTGTTTATTTGAACGTGTACTTCGCCATATTTCTTTAGTATTGCTATAGCTAACGTACAGAAAGCTTAGGGAAAACGGTGACTCTGACGGAAAAAGGTGAGAATCGTAGCTATGTTTGCTAGGATTGCCCCTATGTTGTAGCTGTTTGCATAGATCACACCAGTGGCTACAGGTGATACGGGCAGGTCTCTGACAGGTGTTTAAGTATGCGTTATTGGGAGTTTTTAATTCAGCAGGAAGGTGATCAGACCTGGCTACCGCTGGAAACAAGGCAGGTAGAAATCTTGGAAGGTCGCTATCGCATGGCTGCCCATACGAGCTATGACAGTACTTCTGTCGAAGTTCGGGTTAGTCAACTGTTGCTAGATGAAATTCCTCCTCGCCGTCGTGTTCGTAAACGTAAAGCAAATACAAACGACTCGGGATTGCTGGCTATTTTCCCGTTTATCAAGCTGAGTCCTGGCCGCTGGGAAATTGAGTGTAACAGTCCCAATGTCATTGATGACTTTCTGGGGGAGGGGGGATGGCATTATTCGGTGCAATTACAGGTCACGCCGCGAGATGAGGATGATTGGGAACCTAACTGGTCGGAGGCTACAGTTGACCATCGGCGCTCGCTTGATGCAGAGGTCAGTGCGGAGCAACCAGCGGCTGGTATCTCTGATATTGCACTGGGTGATGCTCAATCACCTGACGTTCAGTTGCAGCTAAAGCAACAAGCCTATGTAACAGAGTTGGGACAAACATTAACCCTGACTGGCCATCTATCTCAAACGGCTGGGAGTCCTTTAGCCAATGGGCAGCTTTGGGTAGAGCTACGGGATCCACAAACGGCCAGTACGGTTACTGAAAAGGCGTTTGATTTACCCAAAGCATTGCCCTCTCCCTTTTCGGTCACGATCGCGTTGCCAGAGGAACTATCTACTCAGGTTATTCTGGGGGCGATTTCGCTCCTGAGCCCAGATGGCTCGGTGGAGAAAACTGCGTTGGTGTCGGCGTCCTTTACGGTCACCATCGGTTTAGCGCAGATGCTGGATGCGATCGCAAATCAGCCAGACCTCGATTTTGAAGAAGAAATCTCCATTTTTCCAGGCTCCACGGAAGCCTTTGTTCCCTCCCCAGAGAAATCAGAGGCACTCCTTACCAGCGATACCCCTATAGTTCCCAAGGAAATTATCCCTTCTGAAGGCTTGACCCTACCTCCCCAAATCAAGCCACCCAGTGATGTAGACCTGGATCCCGACCGGCAACCAGAACTGCCCACCTTTCAGGTAAACGCCGACAGCTCTCCAACCAAAGCTGAGACAGAAAGTCTATTGACTGATCAGGCAGATGAAGTCGCAGACACTATTGCAGAAAATCCGTCAGAGGACTCTCCTGCGACGGACCCAATCATCGATGCTGATCCTGAGGCGATGCGTTCTATAGAACTGGGAACAGCTATGGAGGATACAAAAGTCGAAGAACCTCCTATGGACGAGCCACTCCCCTTTGCCGAACCCCGAGTAGCCGAACC
>NZ_QXHD01000004.1:2349743-2402906 GCF_011009555.1 Adonisia turfae CCMR0081
ATTGCTTTACTCACATAATCAACCGGTGTCATATCAATCATCCAATCTAAATCCGGTGCACTTTCAAGCTGAAGAAGACTACTCAAAAAGCGACACATTAAATCTGTTGGATTACATATTCCTGTTTGGGTGTGCCCAGTTACCATGCCTGGGCGATAGATACAAGCCGGAACCCCCAATGCTATGGCATGCGTAACGAGTTGCTCTGCCACCCATTTACTTTGAGCATAGCCTCCCGAAATACCAGAACCTTGGGCAATATTATCATTCTCATAAATAATCGATGGTCCTGTTGTTACCAAAGACTCAAAGACATCTAAAGTCGAGATATAGTGCACTGGTTTGAGCTTAGTATGAGTAGCGAGATTCAAGACAGATTGGGTCCCAAGTATATTGGTTGCCCTTAATGCTCGATAAGGATAAAACAAGTTAACATTGGCAGCGCTATGGTAGATAACATCTATAGTCTCAGCCAAATAGTTAACGTCTTCAAGGTCTAATCCCAATCCAGGACGGGCCATATTACCAATCAGAGGTTTGATTCTGTTATAGGGAATATCGAAGCCTGGTAAATTTTGTTGCAACGCCTGATGTAACCTTTTTTGACCTTTTTCACGTGTTTGTGCGCGCACCAAACAGTAAACAGTTGCATCTGTCTGTTTTAGTAGCTCATACAATAACGACGTACCAATAAATCCTGTCGCACCTGTGAGTAAAATCGACTGGGGATTGATCCAATTTGATTCAGGTTTTGACCAAGGACCTCCTGAAGAATATAAGTTGACCTCAAACAATGCTTCAGCCTCCAGCTGAGCTAGGGGCATGAACTCAGTAACGGTAGAAGATTTTTGTGTGTGGCCCAGCTGTTTGCATAGATCTGAGATAGTGGGTCGTTGGAAGAAATCGGCAAAGGAAAGCGTTAGTTTAAAGGAGCGTTCAACTTGTGCCATCAGCTGCATCAACCGTAACGAGTCACCCCCCAGTTCAAAGAAACTATCATTAATGCCAATGGGGGATACATTTAGAATGCTTGACCAAATCTCTGCTAGCTTTTCTTCTTGAATGGTTTGAGGGGCAACAAAAGACACCGATAGTTCTGGCCGAGAAGAATCAGGCAATGGTAATGATTTTCGATCAATTTTGCCGTTCGCATTGAGAGGAAATGTCTCTAATATCACAAACGCGGAAGGTACCATATAGTTGGGTAATGTTTGTGCAGCATAGGAGCGTAGCTGACTCGAAAGGATTTGAGTTATCTTGGCTTGCAACGGATTATTAGCATAGACGTTCCAAGGCTGGGGCAGTGGTTGCGGACCCATTGCTGGCAAAGGCTCAATGCTACCTAATTTATAGTCAGCCATATTCGCCTGGGGTTTAAAGAGGGCGTTAAAAGAACCACTATTTTCTGCACTGGGCCAGCTAATGGTAACGTCATAGGATAGCTCAGCGGCAATTTGTCTAAGCTCTTCAGGATCTACGCCATCAATATCTTTGGTTTGTGTCAGATAGCCTTTTAGGTCTGCAACGTTGCCAGAGAGCTGACATTGTTTAAGGACATCCACCGCTTTGATGGATTCTGAAACCCTGGCATTAGGAATATCTCGGAAACCTATGGCTTTCATGGTATAGCTTTTTAAGCGTTGTCGGAGTTTTGCAAGATCAAGGTATTGAGATGTCCAGTCTGACCAACTGGTTTCAACCATTAATTGGGGTGTTGCACCGACGTGTAAGACAACGTCATACCGAAATTGGCTAAGTTCGTTATGAAACTGGCTTTGTTTCAGTAAAACTTGAACCTGGCTAATTTGAGGCAGATAATCTTGCAGGGTTAAGAAAAAGGACGGATCGATGGTGAGTTCTTCTTCCTGACGTAGTCTTTTTTGAATACGTTGCCAGAGATCTGTTACAGGCAGATCATCAGGGGCTTTAAATAATTCTATAGACGTGGCGAATGCCTCTTGTAGGAGGTAGTTTCTAACATCGCCAATGAATAAAGAGCCACCCGGTTTAATGAAACGTACAGCCTGTTCTAGAACGTGGACTAAATAATCAATACTGGGAAAGTATTGTAAAACAGAGTTGAGAATCACTGTGTCATAGGAAGCCGGTTCTATACTGCTAAAGTCATCTGCAGCACAAAGTTTAAGATCAACGCGTGATGCTAGATCTTGTCTGCCTGTCAATTGTTTTTTGATATGTGCCAGCGAAACATCTGAAATATCTGTGCCAACGTAGCCCTTGCAATGGGGTGCCACTTGAAATAGCAAGAGTCCTGTACCACATCCAAGTTCTAACACATGGTCAGGCTTAAGGTTTAGAATTCGTTCAACGGTTGTATCAACCCATTCTTGCATTTCAATATCAGGCAGTAGTGCACCTGTGTAACTGCTAATCCAACCGCTGATATTGAATGTTTCATCCCATTCTGTATTGACAGCATTTAAGTGGTCATCGTTATGGATAACTTGCCACTGTTTGATTTGTTCTTGCTCAAGTTGGGTGCAAATTGACTCGTCAGCGCTGACGCTATCGTCAATCGACTGGCCCATCGTTGAAGACGGTATATGATTGACCACATAGGCAACTAGCCGCTTACTGCCGGAATTATCTTCTTGAGCGACAACAACAGCTTCTTGCACAGCAGGGTGCTGCTCTAGGATAGATTCAATCTCTTGTAACTCGACCCGAAAACCTCGAATTTTAATCTGATGATCGACACGCCCTAAAAATTCTAACTGTCCGTCTTTACAATAACGAGCTAAGTCACCTGTTTTATAAAGTCGAATCGTTTGATTATTTTCGTCTAACGTTGTCACTAAAAACTTATCCGCTGTCAAATCAGGGCGATTTAAATAACCTGATGCTAGACCTCGTCCACCGATATATAACTCCCCCGAACTCTCTGCATGAACAGGTCTCATCTGCTCATCGAGAATATACGCCTGGACATGGCTTAATGGCCTGCCAATGGGAGCAATACCATTATTTACATCCTTATCTGTATAGGGCCCAGCTAAATGGCAATACGTTGCAACCACTGTCGTTTCTGTTGGACCATAGGTATTCACTAGCTGAACCTGAGGGCTCACATACTGTTTCCAGATATTGACCCATTGGGGCAGCACTCGCTCTCCTCCAATAATGGTGAGTCTAATAGTTGGCGATAGGTGTAGAGTATCTAATGAGGCACACAGCTGATGCCAAAAAGCAGTTGGCAAATCTAACACAGTTAGCTGCAATCTCTCGCAGGCTTGCAGAAAATCCGGAATGGATTTCAGCATATCTTTGGTGCGAAGGACTAATGTTGCCCCTTGGGTCAGGGTCAGGAAAATTTCCTCGATAGCCGCATCAAAACTAATCGATGCAAATTGCAATACGCGATCGTCAGCGACAATTCCATAGGCTTGATTGGCCGCAGAGACAAAATTTGCTAAGGCAACGTGCTCAACTAGAACCCCCTTGGGTTGCCCGGTGGAACCAGATGTGTAGATGACATAGGCTAATGAGCCTATTGTCAAAGATGGGAGGTTATAAACAGGATACTGGGCAATAATAGGCCAATCTGCATCTAAACAAATAGTGTTTGCACCATTAACTGGAAGTGCTGAGACTAAAGATTTTTGCGTCAGTAAACATGAAACTTGAGAGTCTTTCAATATCCAATTAAGACGCTCTTCGGGATAGGTAGGATCTAAGGGAACGTAGGCCCCACCTGCTTTTAGAATAGCGAAGACCCCTATGACCATCTCAAAAGAGCGATCAATGCATAGCCCCACCAATACACCAGGTCTGACACCTTGTGTACGCAAGTAATGAGCAAGTTGGTTAGCACGGGAGTTTAAGGCTTGATAACTCAAATGCTGACCCATAAATTCAATTGCCGTCGCGGTAGGTCTGATATTGACCTGGGTTTCAAATAACCGAACAACAAATTTTAGGCTCTCAACAGAACCCTCCGGTGAGCGATTCCTAAGATCTACAAAAACCATTTACTTGATTCCCCCAAACACTGACAACAGGCCTGACAACTTTGGTTCCTAAATCGACTCTAGGGCTGCTGTATCACTAGACACCCACGTTGGTCTAGATAGTGACACTAAAAACCAAGCCCTTATCTAACAGGGACTGTGAAAGGTATGATATAGGACTATTATTGACCACCACCAGGCCGATACCGGTGATCAATGGCCTTGCCTATCCCGACAACAAAGTCATTGCCGAAGCGCCCAAAATCCCTAAAGACCTTGGGGAAGTATAATTCTAAAGAGTGAACATTTTATCGAGCAAACAGAACAGTGAATCCCTCTAAATGGATAGGCTTCATACTTCCCATGACTCTCAAAAAAGACTTTTTGACATCCATAGACTTGGCAATTAGTGAACGTATTATCTCAAATCAAACGTTGACATGCGCTAATTTTCAATACAGTAATATTCTGCATTGATGGGTCGACTGGATTAAAATCGCCAATCATCAATCATCTGAGACAAAGGACAATTCAGTCGAAAAACCAAAACGGGGCTTCTCTCTCCGATCTTGTTTTACGCCTTATCCTACCTTGATAAAAACCGTATTCCACGCTTTGTGTAGTATCAAAGAATACAATAGCTCCATTGCCACAAATTTATATCCAATTAAAATATTAAAGAAACCTTAAGTCCCAAGGGCTGTGCCATAGGTCCTTAGGTGTGAATACTGAGATTTCCCCCTACAAATTAACCTGTCGTACTCTACAGCTTTTTCACGATATGTACTCCAGAACATCGGAGTATGGTCATGAGAACAAAGAAAAACCTTTTTCTTTGTTCTCATTCCGTATTTCCTCTGTTTACATTACAGCTTCTCTTTTGCTAAAGACAATGCCCATAGCGCCAAAAGGCTTTCTGAACCATTTATTGGTGCTATATTGGGCGAGTGAGAGGAAAATATTTTTTGATTTTTAGGTTTTTGTACTGAATAAAATGTACTTAACGCTATTTTTATACTAATAGGCTTATGTATCCCCACGTTAATGTCGTATAATCTGGCAGGGTATCTGTTAAACAATTTTTTCTGTTCTGTTTTTAGAAAACATACGTCAAGAGGATCGTGTTATCTTTTGAGCAAGATAGATTGTTAATGCCATTACATTAACGGTGATCAATTTTAAGTTCTAGTAGGAATAACTCAACCAGATAACGTTCGAACTCTACACCCTGCAGAGAAACCACTTCAGTGTCATACAGTTGAAAACCAAATTTCTTAAATAGCCCTAAGCTAAACTCACTGGCTTCCGCGTAAAGTCTTGGCATGCGATGTTCATGGGCATAGTTCAGTACAGTTTTCATTAATTTAGAACCAATACCCTGATGAAGACTGTCGTATCGAACATAGGCTGATGCCACATGACCATTGTCTCCAATGCCTGAAAATCCTAGGATACCTGTTTTATCAATCGCAACAAACGTGGTAACTTCTAGAATAAGTTGACGAAAATGTTCAACATCTAAAGGGGAAGATGCCCACACTTCCGTTTGAGCCTTTGTGTAGTATTGGGGGGCATGTACTAACACTGTCTGTCGAAACAGAGCTGACAGCTCCAATAGATCTGTTTCATTAGCAAGGCGAATATTCATTACTGATTGCACCTAATTGTTGTCATAAGCTTAATCAGCTTCTGAAGCTATCTTAAACTTCTTCTGACAGAGCGTTAACCTTAGCATTAGATATATGGGTATAGTATTTGCGATTTACAGTGAATATTCCGTACGCGTGCTTTATCTATCTAGATAGCTCTCTATTGAAGTGGAGTATGGATATAACAATTTTTAAGTTATTTTGGGCGTTGCCGCTCTTCAGTATTGTTTCATCTGCCACGTCTAGATTGTTTGAAGGCACTTACGCTTAAATAGCATTCCATTGCCCCATCCACTCATCCACCCCTCTACAGCCCCACCCTGGGCCTTTATTTTTGTACAGTCCCCTAATCCCATGATTACTCAGGGATAAGCTGAAGCTCAGAGGATTATTGGCACTTTAAAGATCTTTGCGTATCTAGCTTTATGGGGAACAGAGCAGAGTCATTGGGCGTGAACATGGGTTTAAAGAGCACCATGGGTTTCTTAGCCAAGCAAGGTTGATGTACAGAAGGCTGTACCCATGATGGGTACCGATCGCCAAGGGGTCCTGAAGCTTCAGAAAGCAAAACTGTAAACACCTTTAGCCATAAACTAATCCCTATATAAAGGGTAATAGAATCAAAGTACAAAGTTTTCTCAACTGTATAAATTAGGCATTGGGTTCAAAAATCCAGTGCCTTACTGATCGTCTGGATTCTGAACACCTAGCTAGTTGGAATTTCTTAACATGAATAGATACGCTAAAATGACTAGATCACGTCCAGAGTGGATCAAGGTAGACTCACAGCATAGTCCCATGTAAAAATCATCACAATGAGTTCTTAAAAAGGAATGATCGTCCTATCATGTCTGAAGAGGCCCAATCGTTATCTAGCCTAATTATTGACGCATTGGGAACCAGGAGAGGATTTTTCTTCGGCCTGCTCAAAAAGCGTCCTAATCCACAGACGAGGCAAGCTATTTTGACTGCCTCTCAGGCATATGTGCACAGATTTAGACAACGTCATGGCAAGCTTAAGGTTCTGGGCATGAGCAAGCCCGTAAGCCTCGACTCGGTTTACGTTCCTGTACGTTTTTTGGAAGAAAGCGAAATTAATAAATCTATGTCAATTGATGACATGGAAAAGGCTTGTCGAGATCGCAACGAGCGCAAGCTACGTTCCAGTTCAAAACGGCAGAAAACAGCCATACATGTTGCCAACGAGCTTCAGTATTTATCAGTGATTGGTGCACCCGGTGTTGGTAAAACGACGCTGCTTCGGAAAATTGGTTTAGAAGCCCTCAAACATGCGAATGAAACTGAGTTTCATCATGCCTGTATACCCCTTTGGATTGATTTAAAAAAATTTACTGAGGGAGCGGTCGGGTTTCAAGCCTATATTGCCAATGAATTAGAATCATTTGACTTTCCAAGCAGCTTAGAAATTACTGAAAATGCCTTAAAGAAAGGACGTTTTTTAATCTTATTTGATGGTCTAGATGAAGTCTCATCAAAGCGTCGTTATAAAGTCCTTGATAAAATTGAGGCCTTTGTAGAACGCTATAAGAAAAATCGCTACGTTATTTCTTGTCGAGCAGCTGCTTATCGTAGTCCGTCGCCAAGTTTTCGAGAGATAACCTTGGCGGGTAATGGTCAAGATCAGATTAAAAATTTTATTTTTAACTGGTTCACTGTCGATCGGGAAGATGGTTCTGAAGCAGCGGAGAAGTGTTGGAAGTCCATTCGGAAATCAGATAATGTTGCGGTTAGAGAGCTTGCCCGTACGCCGCTGCTGCTGACATTTTTATGTCTGGTTTATAGCCGTTCTTTAACATTTTCGGGTAACAGAAGCATCCTTTACCATGAGGGCCTGCGCATTCTGTTAGAGAAATGGTTTGATGAAAAGCGGGTCTCCAACGAAGTCATTTATGAAGGTCTGCATGTAGAGCTTGAGGAGAAACTGTTGGCAGAAATTGCCTACAAGGCTTTTAGAGATGACAAAATTCTATTCACTAAAGTCAATCTAGTCGAGCATATTCGGGAATTTTTGCTCAGAGAATTGAATGCGCCCAGTAACCTGAGTGGAGAGAATATATTAGATGCGATCGCAATTCAGCAAGGCATCCTGGTCGAGCAGTCTGAGGGCATTTATTCATTTTCACACCTTACCTTTCAAGAATTTTTAGTTGCCAAGTACATCCACGAAAACTACAGCAACCAAGCTCTTTCAGAGATGGTACGGCTATACGCCAATGATAAGCGGTGGGAAGAAGTTTTTCTACTGATTGCTGGTCTCAAGTACGACGAAAGTAACGTTATTAACCTGCTGCTCTACCTCAACCAGGTAGCCCAAGGTTATATCAACACAGAACAGCTTAGCTCGCTATGGATGTGGGCTGCCCAAGTAACAGCGGATGAACCTACACCTGAGAAGCTGATCGAAAAACGTGCTAATGCCCTCTACCGAGCATTCCATTATAGTCGAATTTTAGCCCAAAGTTCCAAACTCAAAGGAGAGTTGGAAATCGTCCAAGCATTACTACAACCCTTTATCTATAATCTGAGGGCATCAAGTGATTTAACCCTGACAACCCATCTCATCAATGCATTCCAGAGTGTTGTTTTACAGGTTAAAAAAACGGGAAAACTCAGCGAAACAACAGCAAGAAAACGCACTCAAAGCGAACTTAAAAAAGCTGTTCAGTTAGCGAGACCTTTAGCTAACACAATCCGCAAGCGAGCCAGTGTTCGCAGCATGCGCTACCTGAAGAACCATGGGCAGCGTTCTTCCCTCGATGAAGATCTAAAGAACAACGAAATTTTCTCAGGTTCTGACTTTTTATCACTGTTCGAACAGCTCAACCGATTGAGTCTCAATATACCAGGCACCCAGTTTCCAAGCCATATTCATAAAAAGTTTCTAGATGAGCTTAAGCAAGTATGTCTAGGAATTTTAAAGATCGATGAAGCCTGGTTGATGCTGACTCGCCAGGAAGCCAAGGCCTGTCAAGATTGCTTATACGTAACACTGTTGATGTTGAAGTGCAGACAGGAAGCAAAACGTATATCGCCCGAGCTGTGGGACTCTGTTCAGGAACAAATTCTCTCCCTCACCACAGGGGGGTATCGAACAGCCATGTTGACAGCTCAAAGCTTTTTAGACCAAGTGGGCGCAATATCAAAACAGGAAAATGATGAGAATCTCTTAGTCACCAAGATTTCAGACGAGTTTGGCTTAAACCCACCATTTTTTGTGGCCGCAGTAGCAGAATATCTGACGGAAGATATCCTCAACAAATTATGCCATAAATCTGATGAGATCAAAGCCCATAACGCAGATTTAACTGGGATCATCCTGTATGAGGCGCTACCTGAGAACGCACCGAGAAAGCTAATTGCCGATTTGAGAGCCCATCAAAACTTTAAGGTGATTCCCATTGCTTTGGCGGAAGTCGAACATGTCTTAACTGATGCCGATAGCTGCAAAGAAGTACTGATAAACTATGCTCGTCAATATACTGATACAGTTGACTTCTTCAGGGGCAAAAAGCCGATTCATGACAAACTACTGTTTTTTGGGCACGCTGAACTCCTGGAAGAACTAGCGACCGATTTAAAGGACAATCAAAACATCGGTTTATTTGGCCTGCGTAAGTCAGGAAAGTCATCTGTCCTCCATCAGCTATCTCTGATGTGCCAGGATCACGCTGTTATTTATATAGACTTGCAGAAGTACACCGACATTGGTTATGGCGTTGAGTTACTAGATGATATTTTGCAAACCCTCTATGCTTTAGTAAAAAATAGAAATCCATTGCTAGAGCAGCCCCCTCTTTTCTCAGAAAGTGGTCAACCCATCAAAGACGTATCGCGTGATTTTTACCAGCATTTCAAGAAATTATCTAAGGATCTTGAAGGCGTTGGCTATGAGCTACCGATCCTTTGCTGCCTCGACAATTTAGATAAGATTTTCCCACGTTCCAACGAAAAATTTGAGGAGAAAGCAGAAGAGTTTAATTTTGTATTCAGCGCATTACAGGGGTTGAGCCAGAAAGAACAGCTGGTCTCTTTAGTCGTCACTGCTGTAAGGCCGCAGTGTAATCGGATTAAGCAGTGGAACTTTTCTGACACCGCCGAGAATCCACTGCATCGGTTTTTTAAAGAGACGTTTCTAAAGCCATTTTCGATCCATGAGACCCTGGCTTTAGTTAATGGTCTTGGCAGCCTTATGCAGTGGGAGTTTGACTATCAAACGACCCAGGCTATTCACCGTCTGAGTGGTGGCCATCCCTTTTTGATTAGAAAGGTCGCTGGATTCTTAGTTCGAAAGGCCACCACTCAGACTGAGGCAGGTTCGACAGGGTATATAACGTTTGACTTTGCTCAACAACATCTGAGAAAAGTCTTTCGCGATCAGTCGTTGAAAGCCTATGTAGAACATGGCATTATTGGTGAGCTTAGGGCGTATAAGTCAAAACCTAAGGTGCATCATGTGTTGAATGCTCTGAGTATCATGACAACGGCATCTAATAGTACGGATGGTTGGCTGCGGGCAAGGACACTGTTAGGATTTCTATCTAAGAAATTAAATCTTTCAGAGATCCAATGTTTGGATGCGGTGCATGTCCTACAAAATTTTGGCATTGTGGAGCAGACGGAACATCCAGACGGATATGATTGTTATCGGATTCAGCTATTGTTATTACATCAGTGGTTCCAGATGCTAAGGAAATCTAAAAGTGCTTAATTAGGGTTTGCTGAAAAACTCAATAGAAATCTCAGGGATTATCCAGCAGCCCAGCCAGGGTCAGTAGCCCCTTTCCCAGGGTCGAGCCTTTTCAGCCAGTCCTTGCTGAAGGTGTCTGTAAAGGGTCTCACATCTGCCTGAGAGCGGCGGAGTAAGCGGATCACCCCCATCAAAAACAAGCCAATAAAACGGCGTAGCCGTTTCTCCAAGTTCATCACCAAACAAGTGATGGCAATCATGGTTTCAGCAGTTTGGGCGAGTTTGGCCATGACGTGTCCGAGTCCAAATCGTCGTTTGGCCTGACCAAACTTACCTTCGACAGTGACTCGAATACTCTCATCGTCTCGGGCTTGTTGTCGGAGGAAGGCGTGTTGAGCTTCATCGAGTGACGGTCGACCCAAGGGCGGACCACTTAGACGGATGCCATGCTGTTTACACCACCTCAAGTTATCGCGTGTCCGATAAATCTGGTCGGCATGCACTGAGGCGGGATAGTGTCCGGTGCGGGCGCGAAAGCGTTCTATCTGGGGTATCAAGTCTTCGGATTCATTAAAGTTATCCCAACTGAGACGGTCGAGAAACACATAGCCCGCCACACAACTCATGGCGAATTTGGCTCCAAATTCAACGGGGGTTCCGGCTTTACCGCGCACAATGGGTCGTACATGGGGCTGTGAAATACTCACAATGCGGTCATTAATCCGTCGCTGCTTGTGTTGATACATGTGCTGTTGTTGGCGATAGACCTCATAAATCACCAACAGGGTCTTGTACTCTCGTGGATTCAGCGCTGCAAGCGTTGCGCCTGCTTTGATTAACCGGTCAATGTACCCTAGGTTTCGTCGCACATAGTTGAGTTGTTGTCGGAGGCCTTTACGAATCAACTTGCGTGACTTCTTGCGCCGTTTCACAATCCTGAGGTAGTCTCTGCGGGCGGTTTGTCGATACGTTCGAGGCTTCTTTGGAAGACAGCCTGCTACCTGTTGATACAACTCATCAATGAGCCGTTCACTGTGCTCTCTCGCTTGGTTGAGTAAATCGAGGTCAGTCGGATAGTGAATATCGGCAGGCGCACAACTCGCATCCACAATCAATTGACCTTGATTGCCACTCGATGGCGGGGCTGGTGGATCTGAGTCATCATCGCTCTCGGATGCACTGTCCTCAGATGAGGCGGAGGCGGGGGCCATGCCTGCTTCAACCACCGACTCATTGACCGCTGACACCAGGTCGACACGGATTCGTTTGCGAAAATGAACCAGCATCGACGCATCAAACGGGGGCGTGTCGCTGTACTCATGCAGTCCAAGAAAATATTGCAGATACGGGTTCTCTCGTATTTGGTCTATCGTCTCTCGGTCGCTGGTACCCAATTTCTCTTTGATAATCAATGCGCCCAGAGCCATCCGAAAGCCCTTCGCTGGCGCTCCCATATCCTCGCTAAACTGGCTAGCATAGGTTGATTCGAACTCATCCCATGGGATCATCTCGGCCAGTTTCACCCAGCGATTCTCCGACGATAATTTGCCCCCAAACGGTAGATAAAAATCTTCGAAAGATAACTGGCCAGGTGATGATTGTCGGTACATTTCCCTGAGTAGGTGCAAGGGTTTTAAGCATTTTAGCCACTTTTTCGTGCACTTAAGCACATCTCAATACAATGAAACCCTTGCAAACTATGAAAGCTGGACTTCAACAGCAAACCCTAATTAAAGACGACCTCTGACGACAGTCTTTCTACATAAGAGAACAAAATCTCGATGGCAGCAATTTGGCCACTACTGCATCCACCCATTTACCCATCGACGCATCCACATTGGATAGTGGGCAAACTTACGCCACAAAGTACTAGCGATTTTCAACTGCATTAGGAGAAGCCGGCTTAGGTAAAGTAGCAATACCTAGACTGGCTCCTTCTATGGTTCTTAATTCATCCATGACTGTAATCACCTTGCCATGATAAGTCTGTTCATCTGCTTTGATAGTAATCAACACCGCTTGTTCAGGTTCAAGCTGAACCTGAATTCGCTCACGCAGAGTCTCTTCTGTAACAGATGCATCATCAAGAAAAAGGCTACCATCTGGCTGAATTGTGACCGTGAAGTCAGCCGGATCCTGTGGCTCAGACGTATCGGTTGTAGGTAAATTGACGGGTAGTCCTTCTGTGCGAGTTAGAAAAAGCGTCGAAACGATGAAAAATGCAAGAATTGCAAAAATCACATCGATCATCGGCAGGATATTAATCTCAAACTCATCTTCTTGCTCGTTGTCAAGGATGTGCATATTCTTGGCTTCCTAACTTGTTGGTGTAGTGATTTTCGTACAGTAATTCAAGCTGACCACCATGTTCTTGCAAAAGCGAAATCTGTCGTTTGTAAAGACCACGAAATAAATTAGCGAACAGTAATGTGAAGATGGCAACGACCATTCCCGTTGCTGTTGATACCAATGCTTCGCTAATGCCACTAGTGACCGCATTCGCATTGGTCCCAATACCACCAATTTCAATCGCGCCAAACGAATTAATGAGGCCTAAAATAGTTCCTAGAAGACCTAACAGTGGTGAGACTGTGATAATTGTCTGAAAAACAGTATTAAATCGCTTCAGAATGGGTAATTCTGCTTGGGTAGCACTTTCCAGTGCCAAACGAAACTGGCTAGGAGAAGGCTTCTCAAGCTCTAGCGCTTCAAGAAAAATACGAGAGATGGGTAAGTGAATATTTTGTCGCAAAAGTGTAAACACATCCATGGGCGTGCGACGGTAGGTTGCCAAAACTTGTTTTACGACTTTTCGTTGGCTGCGATTAATACGTATCCAAAAAACTAAGCGCTCAACGGAAAGTGCGATCGCGATTAACGAGAACAACGCAAGTGGCCACATCACAATTCCACCTGCTTGAAAAATCTCAGTCAAAGACATAACAAAACCTAATCACGCCTAAATCTCAAAAATCATCGTTGCTGCCGTCCACAGAAAGCTACCATGACACAAACTGGTAGAGCGTATCAACTGTTGATGACATTAGATGTCATATAGCAGTTCATTCTAATATACATAGATGAAATCTAAACGTACCAAGAACATTTCCCTGACAAGACCGAATAGATTTGATTGTAAGGCTTGGAACCGTTAAGACTTAGATAGAAATTAGATGGAGTCAATCGTAATTAAACTGACTGACTTATTTTCCTTTTTTTATCAATAGAGCTAAAATCAAACAGTCCACACCGAGTCTTAATTGACAAAGGTTATCAATAGCTTTTGTATGGCGCTTTCTCAATCTTGTATAGAGCAACATAATCGGGAAGAAGCTATTGCGCGCAGATGGGTTTGCTGGGGGTTAGTGTGTGCTGCTGGAAGTCATGTGGCACTGGTCCCTTTGTTAGCTCTTAGGCCAAGTTTTCTCCAGCAGAGTGAACCGGAGCGCATTGAGCTGATAGTCACAGCTCCACTTGAACCTGAAACTGAGATAGAGTCAGAGCCAGAGCCAGAGCCAGAAGAACCGCTTCCGCAACCAGAGCCACCCAAACCTCTACCTCAGAACGTCCAGCAGCCAACAGAGCGTGAAGTTGCCACAGAACCTGAGGCTGAGGCAGAACCTGAAGTTACCGAAGAGCCGGAGCCGGAGGCCGAGGTGGCAGAAGAGCCCGATAGCGCTCCTGCCGAAAACGAGCCTGCCGAAGGTCCAAGCGTTCAGCAACCCATACTCGAAGGCAATGGGCCGACTAGGGTGGACGGAACTTCTGGGCCCAGCATTGCCGTGCCTACTCTTGCCACCGGGGGAACAGGTTCAGAGGGCACAGGAACAGGTTCAGAGGACACAGGAACAGGTTCAGAGGGCACAGGAACAGGTTCTGAAACAACAACAGCAGCACGACGGGGGCCTGCTGCGCGCCCCTCGGGGCGAGGGAGTACTCAATTTGGCTGTCGCAATTGTATCCGACCCGACTATCCTGACGAAGCCTTAGACGATGCAGTCGAAGGACAACCAGCAATCGAATTTGAGGTGGATGAGGACGGCAACGTTATTAATGCCCGTGTTACTCAATCTAGCGGTAGTGCAGCTTTAGATCGAGCAGCCTTGGAAGCCGTCAGAGAATCAACATTTACCTCAGGTGGTCAAGGGCGTGCTCGTACAATTGAGGTGGACTTTTCCATTGAAGGTTCTGAACGTAATCGTGCTGCGCGGAGACGAGGTGAACGACAGACAGTGGAGGAATCTGCTCCTGTAGCTGACCCTTCACCTGTAACATCTCAGCCAGAAACGCCTGTTCCTGAAGCAGAAAATCCATCAAATGCAACGCCGCCATTAAATGCCAGCGATGAAACTGATAACAATAGTCAGCCAGCTGGTCCGGCACCAGTTTCTAATGAAACAGATGAAACAGATGAAGATGAATCGTCTTCAGAGCAGGAGACAGATGCGGCATTAGAGTCTCCCGATACGTCTGCCCCTGCTAGCAATGCTAGCCCAGAAACAGCTGAACCAGTTGTTCCTGTAACACCACAGCCATCGACAACACCATCAACGCCAGCACCCAGCAATCCCCAACCGACTACGCCAGCATCTTCGGTGCCCGAAACAAGCTCCCCAACGTCTCCCGCCCCACAGCCGAGTGCTCAACCGGCGGCCCCACAGCCAAGTCCACAACCGGCGGCACAGCCGAGTGCTCAACCGGCGGCCCCACAACCGAGTCCACAACCAGCACTACAGCCGAGTCCACAACCGGCGGCACAGCCCAGGCCACAACCGGCGGCAGATCCACCGCCTACTAGTGCACCAGTACCGGAAAGCTAGTACACATGGAGAGAGTTAAAAATCAATTGTTCATTCCCTCACGAACAACCCTACTCACAGCGGGATATGTTATTGGAATTTCGCTGTTGTTGACATGCTTGATTGCCAGTATCGCTTTAGGCGTTGCTGACATTGCACCCATGGATGTTTATCAGGCATTAGTCTCTCCCAATGGTTCTACAGAACACTTAATTATTCGTACCGTACGATTACCCCGCTCCATAACGGCCTTGTTGGTTGGGGCCGCCGTAGCAGTATCTGGAGCCATCATGCAGGGACTGACGCGGAATCCCTTGGCTGATCCTGGTATTTTAGGGATCAACTCTGGTGCGGCTTTAGCCGTGGTTGTTTCAGTCTTTTGGTTTAACTCCACATCGCTGAGTGTCTATGCTGGGTTTGCATTAGTTGGGGCAGCTATTGCAGCCGTTACGGTTTATGGTTTGGGGTCCCTAGGGCGAGGGGGACTGAATCCTCTTAATCTAACGATTGCTGGAGCTGCCCTGACGGCTTTGGTCTCATCGTTAACGACGGGGATTTTGATCCTTAGCCAGCGGACCTTAGAAGAGATTCGCTTTTGGTTAGCTGGGTCTGTGGCTGGGCGAGATATGGAACTCGTGCTCCAGGTGATGCCTTTCTTGCTGTTAGGGCTGGTTTTAGGTTTAGCCATGGGCAAACAGTTGACCACCTTAAGTCTGGGGGATGCTGTTGCTAAAGGGTTAGGTCAAAAGACTATCTGGGTCAAGGTGTTTGCCGCCATCAGTGTTGTTTTATTAGCCGGAGGTTCGGTCGCGATCGCAGGTCCCATTGGTTTTCTAGGCCTGATTGTTCCTCACATTGTGCGATTCTGGGCAGGGGCCGACTACCGTTGGATTCTTCCTTATTCAGCTCTATGTGGGGCAATTTTGTTGCTGTTGGCTGACATTGGTGCTCGACTCATTATTCAACCCCAAGAACTACCGGTGGGTATTGTTATGCCGCTACTAGGAGCACCGTTCTTCATTTATCTCACGCGTTCTCGGGTGAGGCGATAGCATTATGCAAAAAACAAGGCAGTCCCAAGACCATCTACAGTGGCTAATCCTACGAACAGGGTTTCTGTCTGTACGCCTGGATCGGCGAGTCCCCAAAGTTTTGTTGGGTCTGATGCTAGTGACTCTGTTGGCCATGGTATGGAGCGTTGGTCAAGGCGAATATCCAGTGCCCCCGCTAGATGTGATCCGCACTGTGTTGGGATTACCGACGGATAACCCAGACTATGGGTTTATTGTCAATACACTGCGTTTGCCAAGAACCTTAGTGGCCTGGGGGGTGGGTATGGCCCTAGGCATGGCAGGTACCCTAACCCAGGGGATTACCCGGAATCCCCTGGCCGCCCCTGGCATTATCGGTGTGAATGCCGGGGCCACTCTGGCTGCGGTCAGTCTAATTGTTGTTTTCCCTTGGGTACCGATAGCCGTACTCCCCCTGGCCGCTTTTATGGGGGCCCTCGCAGTTGCTGTCTTGATATACCTGCTGGCCTGGAATGGAGGGGCTTCTCCAGTCAGGCTAATTTTAGTGGGTGTGGGCTTTAGCTTAGTGGCGGGTGCCTTAACGAATCTAATGGTTACCTTTGGTAATATTTACGATGTTAGTCAGGCGCTGGTGTGGTTGGCAGGCAGTGTGTATGGTCGCAGCTGGGCCCAGGTGTTTGCCTTTACACCCTGGCTAATTGTTTTTGGCTTGTTGTCACTGGTGCTGAGCCGAGAGCTGAATGCTCTACAAATGGGAGATGATGTAGCCCGTAGTCTGGGCAGCCGGTTGGAATGGCAACGTGGCTGGTTGTTACTGAGTTCGGTAGCCTTGGCTGGGGCGGCGGTGGCCACAGCAGGGAGTATTGGTTTTATTGGTTTAATGGCTCCCCACATTGCGCGTCAGCTAGTGGGGCCTTCCCATGAGGGGCTGTTGCCAACGGCAGCTCTGACCGGGGGAATGGTGGTGGTGGTGGCTGACCTGATGGGTCGGCTGTTATTTGCGCCCATTGAATTACCCTGTGGCATCATCACCGCTGTGATTGGTGCGCCTTATTTTCTGTATTTATTGATTCGCGATCGCAAATGACAGATCCCGCTCTCACCACCCGTAAACTGACCCTGGCCTATGATGGCAAACCCATTATTGAGGGATTGGACCTGGCCATTCCCTCAAGCAAAATTACGGTTCTCGTGGGACCCAATGGCTGTGGCAAATCCACGTTACTTAAAGGGTTGGGGCGACTGCTCAAACCACAGCAGGGCATTGTCTATCTAGATAGCACTTCCATTTTCAAACTGCCTACTAAAGATGTAGCAAAACAGTTAGGACTATTGCCCCAGGGGCCTACTGCGCCGGAAGGATTGACGGTGCGAGAGCTTGTAGCCCAGGGGCGCTACCCCTACCAGAGCTGGCTACAGCAGTGGAGCCAAGACGATGAAAAAGAAGTCGAAGCCGCCTTAGCAATGACAGAACTCCAAGAATTTGCAGAAAGACCCGTGGACAGTCTTTCTGGAGGACAGCGCCAGCGTGCCTGGATTGCCATGACCTTAGCGCAAAACACCCAGATTTTACTGTTGGATGAACCCACCACCTTTCTCGACTTAGCCCATCAGATTGAGGTGTTGGATTTGCTCTATGACCTCAACCAGCGAGAGGGGCGCACCATTGTTATGGTGTTGCATGAACTCAATCAGGCCTGTCGCTATGGCGATCACATCATCGCCATCAAAGCTGGCCAGGTATGTGCCCAAGGAAAGCCTCACCAGGTGATGACCGAAACATTGGTGAGAGATGTGTTTGGTCTCGATTGTCAAATTGTCAGCGATCCGGTAGCGGGCACACCTCTGTGTATTCCCATTGGACGTAAGGTCTCGGTCTCACAATACTAATGTTGCTCTGTTACTCAGGGATTGTCCTATGGGCTCGTCATGCCTGCACACCATTAAGGTAATCGGCTTGCTAATCCCATATAAGTTATGTAAAGCAGGTTGCCACAGTACAAATTTACTATACTACGATCTAGAGGTCCGGTTTTTAATGAGCCACTGGGTGTTGAATCATGGGCTGGGCTAACTATCGCTCTTTGTCGTGTCGATTAGTGCCGATCGCTTAGCACCGACTTAAAATCACAGAAACTGAGGATATGAAAGCTAAAGTAATCACCCCGATTCTAAATGTTTCGAGTCTACAGGAAAGTTTGGAATGGTTCGAGAAATTAGGTTGGCAGAAGCTCTGGGATTGGGGCGATCCCCCTGGATATGGAGCCGTGGGTTCTGGAGAATGTGAGATTTTTCTATGTCAGGATGGTCAGGGTGGCCGTGGTAAGGGCAACAACTCAAGTACATTCGGCCCTGGTGGTGATGAAACCCAAGACAAAGGGGCCTGGATGTCCATTTTGGTGGAGAATGTGGATCAGGTTTATGCCCTTGCTCTTGAGAACGGGATTGAGGTTGTTTTTCCTCCCGAAGATATGCCTTGGAAAGCCAGGGAATGTCACCTAAGACATCCCGATGGTCATGTGTTTCGGGTCAGTCAGTAGCTCAGTGCGTTGTAGCTAGGATTAAGGGAACGAGGTTTCAGCATGAAGCGTAAAAAATCAGATGACTATTACGTAGAGCTACCGGAGGGTATCTCTACGGATGAAATGCATGGGGTTTTAGAAAAAGCGGCAGAGACTGTGGGCATGTACATCTCCCATGTGGGCGGTTACTCACGTAAGAAATATCCCAATTCTGTACACTGGCATTTTAAGCGCGATCGCAAAGAACCCGGTCTTCTAGATGCCACATTCTGGGATGTTAAAAACTTGTTTTGGTTGATGATCCGACACCGCGAACCCCAGTGGGTCCATGAGATAGTGCCAATATTCTTAACAGCTATAAAAAAAGAGATTCAAGCGTTATAAATAGAGCCATCTGGAAACACCATTACCCCATCACTTATCCACCCATCTACAGCCCCACCCTGGGTCTTTATGTTTGTGCAGTCCCCTTAGCCATGCACTATCTCGCTGATGATCTAGGCTAGCAACCCCATGGTCTCCATCGATATATTTAATATGGTTAACTGAGCCCAGTACCATTAAGACCATGCAACTGCTCTCCATCGAAACCACCCCCAGCCCCAACTGCATCAAGCTCAACCTGGATGGGACCATTAGCCCCAAAGCCCTAACCCTAGACAAGGGCAGCACCGTACCCGATACCCCTGCAGTCATTCAACAACTGCTCACCATTGAGGGAGTGAAGTCTGTCTTTGCAGTCCAGGACTTTATCACCCTTACCCGCCAGGGCAGCTCAGACTGGCAATCCATTTTGGCAAAAGCGGCTAAGGCGATTGGTATAGCCGACAATGCGGATGCGAAGCTCCTGACCCAGGTGGCTGAACCGGCACAGCCAGTTAACAATCAGGCCACCAGCTCAAATTTAGGCATGCTCGAAGTGGCAGTCCAGATGTTTCGCGGCATTCCGATACAGGTCAAGGCCACCGCAACAGATGGACAACAGGCCCGAGTTGCATTACCCGACCGCTTTAGTCAGTCACTCCAGCGGGCCATCAGTGAAACGGGCGCTGACTATGTAATGGAACGACGCTGGGACCCCTATCAGGCCCCAGCCGGTGAGCCTGAGCAAGTGGCTCAGCTGGTGGCCGATGAAATCGATAGTTTGTTTGACCCTGAAGAACTGGCCCGGATTGAAGCCGCCGCCGTTAGCGCCATAGCTCAGTCCCCTGACCACGCGGCTCAGCAACAGATGCTTGTGGCTGAGTTGAACGATCCTGACTGGAAAAAGCGGTTAAAGGCACTACAGCAGCTTGATGTGACCACCGATAACTTTGCCGCTGTAGTAGCAGTACTCGATGATGAGAAAAGCGCTATTCGCCGTTGGGCAGCGGCCCTTTTGGGGGCCAGTACTCTAGAGATTGCGGTTGCCCCCCTGTGCCGTGTGGTGCGGCAGGATCCGTCAGCCATGGTCCGTCGAATCGCCGGGGATGCCCTGAGTGATATTGGCGATGCCAGTGCCCTGGCGACGATGGCTGAGGTGCTGACCGATGAGTCTAAATTAGTCCGTTGGCGGGCGGCTCGATTTATGACCGAGCTGGGCGATCAAACGGTGATTGAGCCCCTGCGCCAGGCCGTGGGTCAAGAATCTGAATTTGATGTGCGGGTGGAGATGGCAACAGCCCTGGAACGCATTGAGGACGGTGGCGATACCCAACTGCCCATGTGGATGCGGCTGACCCAGGGAATGGAGGCATGATTAAGGTCGATGCTCGTAATGAATATCGAGAATTATGTCGCAGGATAGAAAATGAAGATGTTGAATCTTTTATTTGTGAAATTGCTCTAAGTCTTGAATCCATTAGTAGGAAAGATCGTCCAATTCAACTGGGCTTACGCGGTGATGTGATTGCAAAATACGCTCGCGAATGGATACCTGATATTCAAGATATTTCTGGCTTTGTTGCCGAACAACGTTCACATGCGAAGTCCCGCGATTACAATCGGCTGTTCACGCCCACTGAGTTTGCTTACCCTGTAACGACTGGAGACGTTGCGGGAAAACTCGGTTTGTCAACTCCGGCATAAACAAACGCCACATAAATACGCCCTGAGGCAGACGAGGTCAATTTCGCACTGCTTGACAGTCCCTTGGCCTGTGATTACGATGTAATTACATGTTCGTGTTCGCAAGTATCTAAACTATGGGCACAGTTATCAGAACTCGGATCGTCAAAATTGGTAACTCTCAAGGCGTTCGCATTCCTAAGCTTCTCTTAGAGCAAAGCGGTATTCATGAAGACGTTGAGATTGAAGTACAGGGTGATTGTCTGACTATTCGCACAGCACACTGTTGGCGTGCCGGATGGGATGAGGCTTTTGCAGCAATGGCTAAGAATCAAGATGATGCACTTCTAGATGATGTCAGCACTACTGATTGGGATCAATCTGAATGGGAATGGTAGTCAAACGTTTCGATGTTTTTCTGGTCAACCTAGACCCCACTGTTGGTAGTGAAATTCAGAAAACGCGACCCTGTGTTGTTATCTCACCGGATGAGATGAACCGTTATATCGCTACGGTTATCATTGCGCCAATGACTACAAAAGGTAAGCAATATCCCACTCGTCTTGTCTGTCAATTTCAAGGCAAAAATGGGCAACTTGTTTTGGATCAAATCCGTACAGTAGATAAAAATCGATTGGTCAAAAAGCTTGGCCGAATCAGTCAAGATGAGCAAAAAATGCTTCTTGATATCTTGGCTGAAATGTTTGCTGAATAGGTTGCCTAACAAGGGCTTGCAACGGAACGGAGAATAAATTTAGATTATGATGCAAAATCATAATCATATCCCCATCCGCTGAAGCCCAAGCCGTTAAACAGCCACTTTCTTGGTCATTGCCCTTAGCATAAGACCAGAACTGCCCTAAATGGTCTGCTAACCTCGTGGTCTGTCAAGCTTCAGCTTTGGGATAAGGTCAGTGAAGGGATAAAGGATAAAAGTGCTGGGGAGACATACAGATAATCATTGCTGACATTCTCCGAGTCTCCCTGGCACCGATCTCCCTAGCCCACTATTTCACCACGCCGCAGTGCCCTTCCACGTCAGCGGCAGGTTCAGCACGACCACCGATATACTTCGCCAGAAATGCCTCCACGATGCCATAGAAGTGCAAGCGGTTTTCTGGGCGCGCAAACCCGTGACCTTCGTCGGTATACAGGACGTATTCAACCGGCTTGCCAGCCCTATGCATGGCCTCAACAATCTGTTCACTTTCCGCTTCTTTAACGCGAGGGTCGTTAGCACCCTGACCAATGAGCAAGGGCTTCTCGATGCGGTCAACAAAAAACAAGGGAGATCGCTCTTTGAGCATCTCTTCTTCGGTTTCAATATCGCCCACACGATGGGCAAACATGGCCATCATCGGTTGCCAATAGGGGGGCACGCTGCGAATTAGGGTGATCAAATTGGATGGGCCGACAATATCTACACCGCAGGCAAACACATCTGGGGTAAAGGTTAACCCCGCCAGGGTGGCATAGCCACCGTAGGAACCGCCCATAATCGCCACTTTAGTACGGTCGGCAATGCCCTGGTTACAAAGCCAATCTACGGCATCGATCAGATCGTCGTGCATGGTTTTGCCCCACTGGCGATTGCCCGCGTTAAGAAAGTCTTTGCCATAGCCATTGGACCCTCGGAAGTTCACCTGTAGGACAGCGTAGCCTCGATTTGCCAACCACTGTACAGGCGGGTTTAGGCCCCACATATCCCGCACCCAAGGACCGCCATGGACAAACAGCACCGTGGGTAGATTTTTAGCTTCGATGCCCACCGGCAAGGTCAAATAGCCGTGGATGGTGAGACCGTCGCGAGCCTGGTATTCGATGGGTTCCATCGACGCCAGGGCCAGATCTTCTAGTTTGGGCTGGTTACTAAATAGGTAGGTGGCGTCTTTACGATTACGATCATAGCGATAGTAGTATACTGGACCATCGTCAGTGAGATAAGCCACCAGCCATATATCATCGGCTGTAGTGCGTGAGCTAATGACAAACTGACCGGGACGCACCTGGGCCAAGGCCTCAAAATCGCCTCGAATAGCCTCGTCAAGTACCGTCCATTCTTCCTTGGCTTTATAGACAGAAACGGCCTGGATGGTGTGCTCAGTGGGGTGGGTGACGATATTACTAATGTCGTACTGGGGGTCTGCGGCAATCACAGTTTCAGTACGAGCCGCTAGATCGAGGGCAATAAAGCGTTGGGCATTGGCATCGTGGGTGCCCACAACGTAAAGAGTGTTGCCATCTTTAGAGAATCCAACGGCACCGCCCTCGTCATCTGGTCCCCAGCGGCGCAAACTCTCCCAGGCATCATCGGCAGTAGCGCGATAAAGCAGTTCGGAGCCGCCATCGGGGGTGGCTGCCGTGGCTGCACGGATCTGGAACTGATGGTCGGCGGTCCAGCTTACGATATTGCCAGGATTATCGGTGTCAAACTCCACTGCACCCGTGGTGAGATTGATGCTGTAAACGTCGAACTTCTGACGATCCTTCAGGTTAAGGCTGACTAGAGCTCGGTCGGGAAAGTCAGGATCTAGTTCGATAGGGTTAGCTTTAACGCCCTGGAAGGGGGTGAGGTCACGGACCATGCTAGTGGTGACATCCACTAAATAAAGATGGAAGTTTTCATCACCATCGGCATCTTGCAGATAAATTAACTGATTTTCCTGGTATGTCCAAAAATATGACCGAATACCGCGTTTTTTATCCTGGGTGAGCTGACGATCATCGCCGCCTGGTTCCTGTAGCCACACTTGTAGAACGTTATTGGCATCCGGCGCAATATACGCCAGGTATTTGCCATCCGGGGACAGGCGTGGACTGGTGCGCTGGGGGTTTCCAAACAGAGTGGCGCGCGGAATCAGGGGCGGTAGGCTCATCGTGACCGTGGTTTCAAGTTATGTTTGCTTTTCTATCTTGCCTTATGGGTTGCTTTCTGGAGATTGTCAGGGTAGCTAGCTGATTTTGATGACGGTGTACCCTATGGTTTAGAGCCAATAACCTGTTTAGATAGGGGTTAGATAGGTTTTTTCCAGGAAACAGGGGCAACAAGTTTATACCCCTCAAATAACCAACCACCCTCTGGCATTAGCATATTCTCTACTACCCCTATAAGCTGATCAGTCTCTCCATGGGCAAATAGAGCTGCAAAGCTGTCTTCAAACTGAGCAGCAAACTGAGGGGAAACTTGCTGCAATCGTTTGGGAATTGTCTTGCCTGTGGCAGACCAGAGATTCCGACTACGCAGATAATGATTTGCCACCGCATCATATAGCTGAGTACCAGAAGCTATCAGTTCTGCCCTTGAGCGCGGTGCTCGAATATCATCGATCAGCTCTGTAATGGCATAGCGTGACCTATCGATGGCGTCTTTGTCCCAGACCGGTGGACCGTCATCTAAAATATCGTCCGCTAGCTGCTTCAGCTCTCTGGATAGCTCGCTCGGCTGGGGTATCTCGATTCCTTCACTCACCATAGCGGACAAAGAAGGTATCCCTGTGGGGCTATCGACCTCAAAGAAAAAGTACCTCAGCGTTTCAGGATCATGGACAAATGCTTCGACGGGCCAGCCTTCAAACTGAAAAGATTCTCGATATGCCGCAGGCAGTTGTTGAAAGACAACAACAAGATCAAGATCTGAAGTGGCGGTACCTTCACCACGAATGACAGAACCTGCTAAGAAGATAACGTCTGCATCTGGATAGCGATCTTGTTGAATTTTGGTCGCGATCGCAATTAACTCGTCTGTCATAGGGATATTCACTATGCTGAACCCGTACAAGCTCAATAGTAAAGAGTTTTACCCGATCTTGGCATCGGAGTAGACCCAGGGGAAATTATTGATAGTTAATCTCAATAATCTTAAGTTATTGAGATAATATGTCAGTTTGCATGTTAGTTAATTGTCTGCGATCGAACCTCCTTTTATGGGGGGGGCAGGTGAGGACGCAGTTTTGGGGAAGAGATAGCGAAAGGGAGAACATTACAAAAGGTTGAGGGGGTGTCATTCCTGTGGGCCTTCGCTATGATAGTGGAAAGTTATTGCGAAAGATTCTTAATTGCTAGATTACGAATTTTGCTCAGCTCAAAATTGGCAAGTAAGAGGTCAATCATGGACACCCTCACTCTCAAAATCATCTTCTTAGTATTCTTTGGACTCACAGGGGTTATCCGCAAACCCTATCAGCGAGAAATTAAGAGCAATACCATAATCGATAATCGTAAGACGCCTCTAGAGAATGGCTTATTAGCATTTGTTCTGCTGGGGATGTGTGTTTTGCCCTTGATTTATATTTTTACGCCGTTGTTCAATTTTGCTAATTATTCACTGCCGGTTGGGGCGAATGTTTTAGGAATTGTGACATTTGCGATCGCGCTCTACCTATTCTGGCGGTCTCACCATGACCTAGGAAAAAATTGGTCGCCCACGTTACAGGTCCGAGAAGACCATACGTTAATTACCAAAGGTATTTATCAGAATATCCGTCATCCGATGTATACAGCAATTTGGCTATGGGTTATTGCCCAAGCACTGTTGTTAACCAACTGGATTGTCGGTCTCTCAGGGGTGATCACCTTCGGTACCCTGTACTTTTTCCGGGTAGGTAATGAAGAGAATATGATGCTAGAGCAATTTGGAGAACAATATCAGGCCTATCGACAACGGACGAAGCGCTTGGTGCCGTTTCTTTTTTAATTTCCCCACCCATGTTCAAACCCTACGCTCGCATCTTGTCCTTAATCCAGCGGATGTCCCATGGCTATTTTAGCAGAGACGTCCGTCGCTGATATGGCTAAGTTCTCATTTAACAGTTGCTGATTAATCAGCAGAACTAGCCCCTCGCGTAAATTTTCATTGCAAAACTGTTCCTTGCCAAACTGTTCAGGCAAAGTCAACGTACCCTCAAAATCGGAACTAGATTCTTCTTGCGTTACCGGCATTGCTGAAGATGCCCGTTTTCCAATCATTATCAATTCCATGCATATACATATTCTTGACCAGTGGAAACATTCTCACGACTTTTCTAACGATCAGGGTCGTGCAGAAAAAAATACCAAGGTAGTCATGCTGTTTACAGCCGTCACCATGGTGGCTGAGATTGTGGCTGGAACAATTTTTGGGTCAATGGCTTTGCTAGCTGATGGTTGGCACATGGCAACCCATGTCGCCGCCTTTGGCATCACGATTTTTGCCTATCAATATGCCCGAAACCATACCTCCGACCCTAAATACACCTTTGGTACAGGAAAGGCCAGTGTGCTTGGCGGTTTTGCCAGTGTCGTTGCCCTTGTTGTCATCGCTGTATAGAGGTTTCAACCCAGAGTGCTATGAGATAAATTGAACAAATAAAATATCCCACTCTAGTCTGTTTAAGACAGGGCAGAATTTCTCGCAGTGGCCATGAAGGAATGTGAGATCGCACCCCCGTTAATGTAATTTTCAAAGGTTTTGTTTATCCCAACTCTGCAGACCGTTTTTCAAAATTATAGCTTCAGCGCTAGATAAGAGTTTTAGAGACTAAGAGTTTTAGAGACGCTTCATTGCTAAGGTCAACCCGTCGGCGATGGGTAACATGCTTAGCTCAATGCGTTCATCCTGGTGGAGGGTCTGATTCAAGTCTCGTAGTGCTTGTGTATCAGGATCGATAATATCTGGATCGGCTACAGCTCCAGACCACAGAACATTGTCGATGGCGATCAGTCCACCGGGTCTGAGTAATTCTAAAGACTTTTCGTAATAGTGGATATAGTTGCTCTTATCGGCATCGATAAAGACAAAGTCAAAGGTGCCTGACTGTCCTGTGAAGATTAAGTGATTTAAGGTCTCAATGGCATGTGCCAAGTGCAGATTAATTTTGTCAGCGACGCCAGCGGCTTGCCAGTAGCGGCGGGCGATTTCTGTATACTCTTCACTCACATCGCAGGCGGTGAGGGTGCCATCTGAAGGCAACGCCAGCGCCATCCACAGGGCGCTATAGCCAGTAAACGTGCCAATCTCCAACACTTTTTTAGCCCCCATTAGCCGCAGCAGTAGGGCCATAAATTGGCCCTGATACGGTGAGATTTGTATACTACTCACGGGATGTTGGGCGGCCTCCTGACGCAGCTGGGTCAAAATTTGGGGCTCGCGTAGAGAAACAGAGAGCAGGTAGTTATAAAGATGTGATAAAAGTTGTCCAGAATTGTCTCTGATCCCTGGGGAATACAGGTTTCTCCCGTGGCATGCTGAACTGGCCGACAGTTGGCGATGGGCGCAGAGGACCCACCATCAGAACTGCCATGACACCTGTGCTGACACGGTTAAGGGCTGACCTGGAACAATCTCTAGCTCATTGCCACCGCGAGAGGCTTCAAAAAAGTCAATATCAAACAGGTTTTCCACATTGATTTGGGCTCGAAAGCGATCGCGTTGATAATACACCAGCGCATCGGAACGGACATAGGACGATAGCTCAAAGGTGTTGTCAAGATCTCCTTCTCGCTCTCCCGTAAAGAACAGTCCCAAGCCAAATCCTAACCCCTCAAGGGAGCCCTGCTGTAGCTCATAAACTGTCCATAAACTCCCTGAATGACGTGGCACATTAAAGAGCGTGTCTCCCTCTTCAAAAACTTCGTCTTCCGTAATTTCGGCATCCGTGAGTGCATAGCTAGCAATCACATTCCAGCCGGGTAAAATTTCACCTTGCACATCTAACTCAATGCCTCGACTGCGTTGTTCTCCGGTTTGAATTTGAAACAGCCCATTATCTGGATCGGTCGTAAGGACGTTGGTGCGGGTCAGGTCAAAGAAGGCAAGATTTGCAAATAGCTTATCTTGCAACAAATTTGCCTTAATACCCAGCTCATATTGGGTGCCGCGCTCCGGTCGAAAGGAGTCTCTGGTAAAGGTTTGTCCGGCCTGGGGAGTAAAGGAGCGGGCATAGCTGCCATAGAGAGAGACATCCTCGCTGGGTTGATACACTAAACCCACGCGGGGGCTAAAGGCTTCATCTTGTTGAAACTCGTCGGTTTGTGCGATCGCATCATCATTGGTCACCCCGGCAATATCAAATCGCCCCCCCAGCACCAAGATCAGATTATCCGTAAACGAAATCTGATCTTGAGCGTAGATCCCCAACGAATCGGTGCGACTAAAAACATCTTGCCGAAGCACCTCAAAGCCAACGTTATCAGGGCTGTACACCGGATTGAAAATATCAATCGGGTCTAGAAAATTAGCCACCAATCGATCCGTTAAATTTTCCCTGGCCAGTTCCACCCCCACCAGCAGCTGATGGTCAATGGAGCCTGTGTTAAAACGTCCCACTACACTGTTGTTTAGGACATAGCTATCGCGGTCAGTATCCACATCCACCCCTAACTCTGTGGGGTTTACCTGGACGTCAATCACCTGGACAAATGCCTGAGCCAGGGAGTGTTCTCCTTGGACTATGGAAGGACCTGATAGATGATTGGGTCGGACAGTCTCCTCAGCCCAGGCTGATTGGCCCAACAGTGCCAAACTTGATGCCAAGAGCGACACGATCCGATACCCCATATCCTGCTTACCCATAGCCTCACACTCACGCATCTAAAGTCAATCAAGAAAGATTCCTAATAAACTTGACGATACGGGATTTGATAAATTTAAGGTTGTCGCAAACGGATTTTTTTTCTGTCCGATCAGGATTTTTTTCGTCACGCCTTAAACTGACGGCGATAATCGCTGGGAGTCAGGTCTGTATGTCGCTTGAAGGCATGGCAAAATCGGCTAGGACTGGCATAGCCCAACCGTTCGGCGACATCCGCAATTCTCAAGCCGCGATCGCACAGTAGATGCTGAGCCTGCTCCATCCGACAGGCATGCACATACCCAAACACCGTTGTATCAAACACCTGACGAAAGCCTCGCTTGAGCTTATAGTCATTTAGCCCCACCTGCCTGGCCAGCTCCAGCAGAGAGGGTGGGTCGTTAAATTTTTGTCTCAGAATGTCTCGCGCTAGCTGCAACCGTTCAATATCACCTGACCGTAATTTAGGAGACACCAAATCTGACCGCTGTACCTTGCTCAGGTGATGAAACTGCAGTGCCAAAAGCTCCAACACCTTGCTTTCTAAATACATACGTTTTACGGCCCCGCGATAGGGACAGTCCAGCAGCAGCTGGAGAATCTGTTGCATCATCGGAGTGGTGTGATTCAACGATTGATGAAAACTATCCACGGCTTTCCCCTGGGCCAGCTGTCGCAATGGGGGCGGCGCATCTTCCTGGGCAAACCCAAATGAGCGCAGTCGTTCAAAATCAATGGCAATGCCGAGATTTTTGTGGGGTTGTTCAGCCGGGTAGTATTCAATCGATTGCGCCTCAGCAATATGGCACAGACAGGTTTCACCCGCAGTTTCCTCACGATCATCTTCGAGCTGAATACCAGGGTTAATGGTGCGGTGCCCCCCCAGCAAATAAAAATTGGACAGCAGCTTGTCTTTGGTAGTGGAGTGATAGTTTAACTGTAGCGATCGCACATACCAGCTGGTATAAATATAGAGCGTTAGCCCTGGCTGTAGCCTAATAACTCGTTTCTCACCTTTTCCCAATCGCTGGGGAATAGATTGCCAGCATTCAATCCCGTTCCATTTCCAGGCCACCTCACCACACTCACTGGCTTCTTGCCAAATGGCATCATATTCGACTTGAGTAATGGTCCGAGCGTGATTGAGGGGCATGGGACTGCTCTCAGGTTAGTCATGGGTGCACTGGCTGTCCTTCCAGGAGAAGTAGTTAGCTAGCAATTGGGAATTATTCTTAACTAGAATAGACGGAGAGTCAAGCTATGCAAATATTGCGCAATGTCAAAACAATTTATTGTCCTTAAGGACGGCAAAATTGCCTATCAAGTATACGGACAAGGACAACACACTCTACTCCTATTTCATGGTCTGCTCGGCAGCTCGTGGCTCGGCGATGAATGGATACAGGCCATCGAACAAGCAGGTGTACGCTGCATCGTACTAGAACGACCGGGCTATGGAGACTCGTCTATTTTTTCCATAGAATGTGTTGCCGACTGGAATATTATCTTTGCTCAACTCATCCATGCTTTGAATATTCAATCTGCCATTGCCATCGGCTGTTCCGCTGGGGCGGTTTATGCCTATGCAACGGCCTTTGCGTTTCCTGACATCATTACCCATGTTTGGGTATTAGATGGTGTGCCTGCTGTCTTTTTAGAAACTGTTATTCGTCACTATTCCCATGACGATCAAGCCACCTATAACCGTTTCTTAGTCAGCCCCATTGCCGAGATTCAGGATGACTATGCAACGTGGCTAGAGGCTTTTTCTGAGCAGCAATCTGATCATCCCTATATGCTCAACATATTGAAAGATGCTCGCGCCAACCACCATATCGGCATGGCCCGAGAAAGTCAGCTGCAGATTCGCCCTTGGGGATTTGATATCTCAGCCATTCAACAACCGGTGACGCTATGGCATGCGGAGCATGATGCCATGGTGCCCTACAATGCTGCACAAGAGATGACCCAGGTGCTCGCCAACAGTACCCTGATTACGGCCCAAGACCTGGACATATCATCAGAACAAACTATCCATTCAGAAAGCATATCCCAAGGTTTTTTGCACCTGGTAGAACAATTGCAGGATTATAGAGGCGCTGATTAGGGCAAAGGTCCAACATAAATTAAGTCATGATTTTCCAGCCATGCGGTACAAAGATGCAGAAATAGCTCGCAGGATTCTCCACCTAAAGCAAGCACCAGAGCCACCCATAAACGATTATAGCGTATACAATTAGCCAATCTCTAAAAGGTTGTTAGCCTCCATCAACTAGAACAATAGGGAAATTTTCATGGCTTATCAAACTCCCCACTACAATTTAGTTGTTTTTGGTGCAACCGGATTTGTTGGCCGTATCCTCTGCCAGTATTTGTTAAATCAGGTTGGGGTAAACGGTGCTGTTAAGTGGGCGATCGCAGGTCGTTCCCAGGCTAAATTAAATGCCCTGGTGTCTGATCTAGGAGCCAACGGCTTACCCCAAATCATTGCAGATGTCTCCGATGAGGCCAGCCTGCGGCATATGTGCGACCAAACCCAGGTTGTTATCTCCACCGTTGGTCCTTATGCCCTGTATGGGGAACCGCTGGTTAAGGTGTGTGCGGAGACTGGCACTGACTATTGTGATCTGACCGGAGAGCCCCAGTGGATTCGACAGATGAGTCAGCGGTACAGTGCTACTGCTGAGCAATCCGGGGCGCGGATTGTTCACTGCTGTGGGTTTGACTCGATTCCGTCTGATTTAGGTGTGTATTATCTGCAGCAGCAGGCAAAACAACGGTTTGGGAGAGTTTGCGATCGCATCAAAATGCGGGTAAAAGCAGCCATGGGCGGTGTCTCGGGGGGTACCGTTGCCAGTGGCATTAATGTGGTGAAAGAGGCCAGTGTCGATCCGGCCCTGCGTCAGGAGTTGGATAACCCCTATTCCCTTTGCCCCAGCCAGTCCACAGAGCATCCCCCAACGCTGGTGCCAGTGCAGTACGATCAGGACTTTCAAGGGTGGGTGTCGCCATTTGTGATGGCGGCCATTAATACCCGCATAGTGCTGCGGTCCAATGCCTTGCTGGATTATGCCTATGGCAAACAGTTTCAGTATGACGAGGCAGTATTGACTGGGCCTAATGCTACAGGCTGGCTGGTGGCTCAGGGGCTTAGTGTTAGTTTAGTCGGTGTGGCGGCGGCCATGGCATTCTCACCGACGCGCTGGTTATTGGAGACTATGCTGATTCCTAAACCAGGGGAAGGACCAAGTCAGGCAGCCCAGGAGCAAGGGTTTTATGATTTGCGATTCTGGGGGACAACTGCTGAGGGACAGACTATTCAGGTTAAGGTGACGGGCGATCGCGATCCGGGCTATGGGTCCACAGCTAAGATTTTGGGCCAGGCAGGGCTATGTTTGGCGGAGGATTTTCCACCGTCTCTTAAAGCAGGAGGATTTTGGACACCGGCGTCGATGTTTGGCGATGTTTTGATCGAACGTTTGGTGAAAGATGCAGGATTGACGTTTGAGGTGTGCTGATACACTGAAAAGTCACTTGTTAATCTCGATCCGTGAACCCTTTATCACAAGCTGAGCTACTTCAAATTGCCCGCTCCATTACCGGCTTTAGGCGATATACCGATATCGATTTAAGCGAAGGCAACCCACCCCTAGAATTTAGTTGGTTAAATCCTGACGATATTGTTATGGGTGGTGTTGGATTTGCGTTTTATTACAACACCATCGAACAAGCTAGAGAACTTCGAAACACCTTACAGCAAGGGTATTACACTAACTGTCTGGCTACTTCTAATGGTGTTCCTGTAACGTTTGTTTGTCTCAGTGATGAGATTGAGAGTCGATATCTTTAAACTCTTTGCTTAGCCGAGTCAAAAACTGAGTGGGTTTATTCCAGCCATTGGCTTTAAACCAACTTAGTTTACGAATCGACCCACCACGAATGCCTGTCCAGTTAAGGACGTCTAACGTATCGTTGTCAGTAAGCTTGTAACGGGTTTGTAATGCCTGCCATATATCTCCTTCAACCGTTACTGGTGGATCGGCTCGAAACGTAATGCCTTGGGGACTGATAACTACGAGTTCTATGGGCTCTATTGGAAATCTGTTGACTAGGCTAATCATCTCTGCTATCGATTTCAGCTCAGTCCCTGGGACAACTATGACACAGGGCTTCTGGTAGGCTTTGAGTTCGTCGTTGAGCCACTCATAGGATTGCTGAGGGGTAAACTGACTCTCACTAAAGATGTCTGAGTGTATGACTTGCAGTTTGAATTGGTGGCCTAGCTCCATATGGATACCTGTAGGAACTGTCTGTCGCTGACATGATGGTAGCAAATCTATAAAGTTTGGAAACTTGGAAAAGTATCGGTGTGCACTTCTCACCTTAACTGCTATGAACAAATTTGACTGGCATTTGGACCCAATTCCTAAAACCACATGTACTCACAATCAGTATCTAATATGGGTTGGATGAAAGAGAATGTGAAAAAACGATGGGCGATGCTGTTAAGGAGTAGCATCGTCAGCAGGCGTTAAAGTGATTTGAACTAACTATGCGGTTGAGCGGCAGCAGAACAACCATAACGAAAGATGAAAAGACTATCCACTGTCTGCTCCAACCGAATGGTTATCCTGCTTTACCTTGAAGCTAAAATAGCATCTTCTATCGCATAGTCTAAAAGTCCCGTGGCTGAAAATACTTCTGGGGGATTTGCTCGCTCCCAAGCAATTGTTCGCCTTAATGCTTCATCCCGAGCAATTGTCTCAGTATAGCCCAACTCTTCACGAATACGAGTGGAGTCGGTCAGCCAGTCCTGTTCAGTATTTAAAGAAACACTATTTGGAGGCAGATGGATTTTTGATGCAATTACAATGTCACCGCGCCAACCCACAATTTGTCCGATTGCGCCAATTAATTCTGCTTGGGACAATACAGATGATTCTGCAACATTATAAGTACGAT
The DNA here is from genome assembly GCF_011009555.1 of Adonisia turfae CCMR0081. Classification (GTDB taxonomy): domain Bacteria; phylum Cyanobacteriota; class Cyanobacteriia; order Phormidesmidales; family Phormidesmidaceae; genus Leptothoe; species Leptothoe turfae. The sequence goes on from NZ_QXHD01000004.1 coordinate 2,382,976, forward strand.
TTGTTGCACGTTCATCCGTTGCGGCAAGAACGATCGCGGCTGCGACATTCTCAACATAGCCATAGCATCCGTGCCAGTGAGCATAGCCCTCCTCTAACACAATGACAGGACGCTTATCGTCCATACGCTTAATGTAGGGGTAGAAGCGATGTTGATAATCTCCCACGCCATACACCATCGGTAATCGCAGAACTGTTCCTGGCAAGCTTGAGTCACTGGCAACGACTCGTTCAACGAGAATTTTATCGTAGTCGGGAGGCAGGCTTGACTGGATTCCAACAGCTTGATATGGATAAAGTTGTGATCGCAATGGTGCATCTTCAGCCAATGGAACTGGATCAATCATGCCTGTTTCACGTCCCCAAAGGATGTCACGGGCGCGGTAAACATCTTGACTGCTAATGGTGACGATTCGCCTAGCAACTCCCTTAAATGTTTCCATCGTGCTTCGTGCATGCGCTTCAGTGAGGGCAATCATATCAATGACGACATCGGGAGCGAGTTGTTGGAAGGTCTGCCGATAATCTGTTAAATTCTGACGATCGCCCCGAATATGATTCACTTGTTGGGGCAAATTCGCGGGTGTTACGCCTCGATTGAATACGCTAACTTCATGCCCTTCTTGCAGTAATTGCTGAGTGACGCAGCGACCAATAAACCAAGTGCCTCCAATGACTAATATTTTCATAGGTTTTCTCCTCTGGTAGTTTCTGTAGTGGCGCAAATTAGAGAATCCTTACAGATGCGATTGTATTAGCAATTCTGCTAATCGTTGTTCTAACCAGTAATGCCAATTTGTTCGACGATTTAGGGACTCTAAGACTTGATGTGAATCATTTTTCACCATGCATGATGCTGGCTGTAACGGAGGCATTGCTGGGATTGGAGCTGTGAAATGGTCATTCATTGTGGCACGAGCGGCTCGATCAATGATAGAAATTCCAAATCCAGGAACCGACGTAGCCGCCTCGGAACGATGATAAAGTTGTACCTGAGTCCCGTCTTCAACGGGGGCTAAAATCCAAGTCACTCGTGAGGGTTCACTCGTTGGGTGCTCTTTCCAGCTATAAACAAGGCGCTTTGGTGCTTCTATCTCAAGTACTTCACAGTAGATCGTGAGTTTTTGTCCTAGCGGGGAACAACGTTGAAATTGAAACTGATGCCCTAAGCAAGCTTCAAAATCGTTGTCCATCATCCAAGCGTTTAAAGCGCGACGATCGGTCAGTGCCTTCCAAACTCGCTCTGGTGGGTGAGGGTAAAACACTTCCAGTACAACATCCTGGCTCATGATTGTTCCTCCAAATATTCACCCAGAGCATCCAGTTTTATTTTCCAAAATTGTTCGTACTGGCTCACCCAATCCGAGACTTGTTTAAGTGGTGTTGGATTTAATCGGTAGATGCGCTGTCGTCCATTGCGTTGCTGAGTCACTAATCCTACGTCGCATAACACATGTAGATGCTGTGAAACGGCGGGTAGAGATATCGCAAAGGGTTCCGCAAGTTGCTTTACAGGTTGTTCGCCCTGCTGTAACTGATCGAGAATGGCACGACGAGTGGGATCTGCGATCGCTTGAAAAATGTCGGAGCTGGCAGTGGTTCGACTCATCAAAAATATTTAAGTGAATGCTTAATTGAAATATACTTAAGCATTCACTTAAATGTCAAGCCCTTCCTCAGCCAAAAAATCAGCAGGATAACTACGCGTTATCCAGAAACGTTCTGGATAAACGCCCTATAACCGAATGGCACTGATGTAAAAGGCAAAGAAAAGGCCCCAGGCATGATGATCTGAGAAAATCAAAACCTGGAAGCCCAACATACTGCCTTGACTATGCCGAATCGTGCGGAGATCCTCGTGGGAAAAGTTGGGGATTGGCGACCATCGTGTTGTTTGGCACCGTCCCACGAGGTGTCCTCAGTCGATGTCTCAAGACGCATTCGAGGCCTTACCGATGACCCTTGAGGTGAGAGAAGTCCATCTGCTGATACAACACCATGATGATTTCGGTTGGACGAAATCATCATGGTGACGACCTTGCAGGATCCCAAATGGTATCCGAAAGCCAAGTTAGCCGATCTCTATCAGCTACATTGGGAGGCTGCTGAGGTGAATCTCAGACATCTCAAGACAACCTTAGGCATGGAACTGCTGGCGGCCAAAACACCCGAGATGGTTCGTAAAGATCTCTGGGTCCATCTACTGGCTTACAACCTGTTGCGTAGCTTAATGTTGCAGACCAACAAGTACACAACCGTCAAGACTCCAAGGCTTTCATTACAGGGTACTCGGCAACAGTTTAACCAGTTCAGGTCTGAACTGGTTAGCGCTAAAGCGTCGGAGCGGCAACCACTCTATCACGCGTTGTTGACTAGTGCTGGAACACTCATTGTTCCTCTACGGCCTCATCGTTGTGAACCGAGAGTCGTTAAGCGTAGGCCCAAGCCCTACCCCAGAATGCAGCAACCTCGCTCAGTTCTTAAAGCTAAACTGGTGGCTTGATTCAAGCTACGTCAGTGACATTCGCCTATACACGCTCATTAGTAAATAATATAGGCTGAACCCATTCCGTTTTACTCAGTGACATCTACCTCAGCCCCCTTTTATGCTCACGTCTACCAAGGAACTGCTAGAGAAAGCTCAAAAACAGGCCTACGCTGTCGGTGCTTTTAACTTATACAACCTCGAAGGTGTCAAAGCCGTTGTTAATGCAGCTGAAGCTGACAATAGTCCGGCAATTATCCAAATTTTGCCAAATATCCTAGAGTATGGAGGGACACCTCTGGTTAAACTCTTTATCGAAGCAGCGGACTCGGCTAAGGTACCGATGTCAGTTCATTTGGACCACTGTGACAGTCGTACCCATATCGAAACGGCTTTAGACGCTGGGGTTCAATCGGTTTTAGCGGATGGTTCTAAATTTCCGTTTCAAGAGAACCTTGCGTTTACCCGTGAAATGACAGCCTTAGCCCATGCCCAGGGAGCCACTGTCGAGGCAGAAATTGGTAGAATCAGCGGTACTGAAGATGGCATGACGGTGGCTGCAAAAGAAGCCAAGATGACCGACCCTTACCAGGCGAAACAGTTTGTAGCAGAATCGAGGGTAGATTTCCTTGCGGTCACCATTGGCAATGTTCATGGGCGGTATCACAGTGAACCCCGGTTGGATTTTAAGCGTCTGGCCAAGGTGCGTCAGCAGCTCGATATTCCGCTAGTGCTACACGGTGCGTCTGGCCTACCGGCTCTGATGATTCAACGCTCAATTGAATTGGGAGTCTGCAAATTCAACGTTAATACTGAGGTTCGACAAAAATATCTTCAGTTTTGGCGAGAATATGGAAAAACTGATTCTAAACGTGATCTCTTGGATTGTCAGAAGGCATCTACAGGTGCCATGCAAGAGATTATTGCTCAAAAAATTAGGTTGTTTGGCAGTGCTGGCAAAGCCTAGTAAAGCAGGGCTTACAGAGCCAATATGCTTGATAGGGGATCTCCCCCAGCCCTATTAAAGCCGTTACGCAGCACCCGTGCGCCCTGCCCCCCACAGGCTAAACTCAACTGATTCAACACTGAACCGGAGTTTATTTAACCCCAAGCGAGAGCTTTGTTACATAAACTGATTAATTACGATGTGGATTATTTTTGTATTTGAGTAGCTAGAACAACACTTAGAGTAAATTTAAAGATTGCACTCTACTTTAAAGAGTCTTCATAGAAACATAAAAATCAATGGGTTGTTGCAGTGGAAACTATAGTGAAAACTTTTGAGTTTCATAGGATTTAGATCCGGATACTAACCTTAACTCAATCGAGCTATTTCACTATTTTCGAAATACTTTCTAGTTGTTGCCTTAGTGAATTTCTGCCTTAAACATTTCAGTACACAGTTCTAAAGATAGATTAATCTAATCCTATGAAATTGTTGATACTTCAAAAGCTTGGCCGTTATTTTATCCTGCCATCTATGTTGTTTCTCAGCAGTAGCTGTTCTTTGTTCTCTCTCGAACGCATCGGAGATCGGGGAGACTGCAAAGATATTAGCAATGGGATATCTCAGAATGATGCCCATTTCCTAAGAAGTAAGCAAGACGACATAGATATTGAGAAACTGTTGACCTCTCTCGAGAGTTGGAATAGTACAACTCGCTATAAATCCCTTTTAATTCTCATTTCTAATACGGACCCGACTACACTATTACCTAATCTCAGGATAGCTCTCCAAGATAAAGATCCAAGGGTCCGAGCCACCAGCATTGAAGGACTCGCTACAGCGGCTGCATCCCAAGAGACACTACTGCCTGAAGTTCTTCCAATCTTGACTCAAGGAACGCAAGATGAAGATCCAGGCATCCGTTTAAGTAGCTTCGATGGACTAACTGAAGTTGTTGTCAGTCATCAGACGCTGTCTCCTCAATTGGTTCCCTTAATTGCCCATGGGTTGAAAGACAGCAGCGCTTGCGTCCGTGCAAAAACTGTATTCAGTGCGGACTGGCTTATATCCGTATTAGATTCCTCTAATGCTGAGATAAAAGCTATGATTCTAGACTTAATTTCAGTCGCATCAAGCGATTCTAGTGTTTGGGCTCGTCGACATGCTTTGGGTGCACTGAGAGATATCGATGTCGCTTCAGAGGAAATCATTCCTATGGCAGTTAATGTTTTGAAACATCATCCAGATTCGACTGTCCGTTCTGCTGCAGCTTATGCATTGATGGAAAAGGAGGCAAATCCTGCATCGACAGAAGCCCTACTTGCAGCCATTAATGACGAAAATGCACCAGTTCGTAGTATGGCAGCCGCTGCTTTATTTGCGCAACAACCGACCTTATTAATAAGCCAAGATGCCTTATCTACTCTATCTGACACAGGGCTTGGAACAGCTATTTGGTATGTGAAGCAACGACTAGATAATTTAGATGCGACAGACGAGTCGAAAGCTGATGTGCAAACGGTCTTTAATGTTTTGGCTGCAGAGTATAACTCCCGTCTAAATAAGTAAGGCCGTTGTTCCGTATGTACCTGCTAGTAATCCATTGTATATGTATTTTATAGGAAGTCATGCAATTAAAAATCATAAAGGTCCTATTTGTCGTATAATCCTTCTCGAAGGGGAGTAGCTATCGGTTTAGCCGACATCTTTGAATCAACATACTGGTGATGAGCCTGGTTCAGAGAATGATAGGGAATTTCCACTAGTCATTAGCGAGACCTTCACTAAATCTGCTGACGCGGATTTGGTGGAGTCTTGTGCCTCGTCAAATTCGTGCCAGAGACCGTTGTGATCTGAGGAATTTGAAAGGATGCTAGCTGCATTTACGGCCAGTCTGTTATTGATCACTGTCTCTGAGTTGGGTGATAAGACCTTTTTTATCGCCGCCATTTTGGCCATGCGCCATCGTCGCCGCTGGGTATTTGCAGGGGCGGTTGGGGCATTGGCCCTCATGACAATACTCTCCGTTTTAGTTGGGCAGGCTGCATCACTGTTACCCGACTCAGTGGTTAAATGGGCTGAGGTTTGTTTATTTATTGTTTTTGGTATTCGGCTGCTATATCAGGCTAGCCAGATGGCAACAACAGGAGACGAAGAGAAAGATGCGGCTGAAGCAGTAGATAGGGCAGAAAAAAGCAAGAGAAAACCGAAAGAGACTCCCTTGGCAATTATGACCGAGACCTTTGGGTTAGTCTTCGTGGCGGAGTGGGGCGATCGCACCCAAATTGCTACCATTGCTCTGGCCGCAGCCCATCCACCTGGCGGAGTAGTGATAGGTGCCGTCCTGGGCCATGCTATTTGTGCAGCCATTGCCACTAACTGTGGTCGCTGGCTCTGTGGCAGGGTTTCAGAACGTACCCTGACTGCATTAGGTGGAGGACTGTTTTTACTGTTTGGCAGCTTGGCTCTGTTCATGCCTCAAGCTTAATTTTTGAGGGCAGGGGGGATAGGACAGATCATCTTATCCCCCTGCTACTTCATCCTGAGAACCCCCAGTAGGATTCTATGACTAATCAATCACGTAGGCTGACACGAACCGTTCAAGCTCTAGGCTGGGTAAGTTTGCTGACTGATTTTGCCAGCAAGATGGTGTATCCACTAACACCTTTTTTCTTGACGAGCATGCTGGGTGCTCCAGTTTGGACAGTGGGGCTGATCGAGGGGATTGCTGAGAGCACGGCCAGTATTTTGAAACTGTACTCTGGCTGGCTGTCGGACTGGGCCGGTCGGCGCAAACCTTTTGCGTTGGCCGGTTATAGCTTAGGGGCATTGTCTAAACTAGGGTTAGCTCTGTCGGGAACCTGGGGCCATGTGTTAGGGGCACGTTTGTTTGATCGGATTGGCAAAGGATTACGAGCTGCACCACGGGATGTTCTAATTGTTGAGAATTGTACTGCTGCCCAACGGGGACAGGCATTTGGCTTACACCATAGTTTGGAAACGGTGGGTGAGGTGCTGGGGCCACTGGTGGGTTTTGTCTTTTTGCAACACTCTGCAGGAAATTATCGAGGCGTGTTTGCGATCGCATTTTTCCCAGCGCTTCTGGGTGTTCTGATCTTACTAACTCAGGTCAAAGAACAACGTCCTCACACTAGAAAAGCACGTCCCCAATTTACATTACAAGGATTAAGCCCCACCTATCGACAGTATTTACTAGCAATTATTCTCTTTAGCTTAGGAAATTCATCGGATGTTTTTCTGTTATTACGAGCCCAAGAGCTGAGCTTTACCGGCTCTACACTTCTGTTACTATACGCAGCTTTTAACCTGGTAGCCGTTGGATTAGGACTGATCGCTGGTCGCCTATCTGACCAAATAGGGCGACGACCGCTACTCGTCAGTGGATATCTTGTCTTTGCTATCACCTATCTTGGATTTGCCCAAGCCGAGACGCCTGCTGTTATTTGGTTACTGTTTATGTTATACGGTCTCTATGGCACTCTAACGCGGGGTGTCCAAAAAGCATTTGTTGCCGATCTGGTACACCCCAACCGACGAGGCGCTGAAACCGGCACCTTTCATATGGTAGTTGGCTTGGCCGCACTACCCGCCAGTCTCATAGCTGGCTGGCTCTATGCAGTAGTCTCTACAGCGGCTCCTTTTTATGTCAGTTCTGTCGCTGCTGTGATCGCCACACTATTACTAATGCGAATGCATTTGCCATCGTTAGAGTCAGGGAGTTGAGGATAAGCCACCTAGCACAGACAGCAACGCAAATTGAATTAACATTCCGTGTTGTGGGTAGTCAGAATGTGCTAGATTACTGGGCGTATCGGTTCTAAGGGGAAACAGTCCTTAGAGGAAACGGGGAAAGAGCAGTGAGAATCTGCCGCTGTCCCGCAGCTGTGAAGGAGGTGTCGCACCTCTCAGTCAGAATGCCCGCCGATAGTCCAATTCATGTTCTACAACATCTGCGAGGTACGGATGATGATTTTAGTGCGTAATTGTAACTATGTTGCCAGGGGAAAATCTCTACAATGCTCTACCCTAGGCATATATAGCTCCATAACTATTAAGTGTGCCTGTTAATTTTGGGCATCTGTTAGTTATCTAATTAATTTTTTGAAAAACTGTTGGCCAGTGTGTCACGGATTGTTATGCCTGCAAAAGGTATGAACAATCTATTGCTCTTAGCACTGTCTAACCCGTTCTCAACAGATCATTTTGAAAAAAGTTAGAAGCATTGTGCCATCCATTATACTGCCGCCTGAAGCACTCATGTTGCAACAGTATCTGCATCGCCCTGGATGTATTCCTGCGTCGGTTCATCCGTTTGTGAAACAAGCGGCACTTACGTTTGTTTCACAAACGGCACTTACCCATAAGATGCGGAGCCAAAAGACCTTTGGAAAACCAGCCAGGCGATTTCCATGGCGGGGTTGGTTGATGTTGATTGGATGTGCGATCTCATCTCTCTCTCAATCAGTGACTCGCCGCATGCGTCGATGTTGACAACGGCAGTTCTCTCATCGTATTTCCATTGCCCCAGTGGGCAACCGCCTCCATCCTAAAAATGAGAATAGTTACTAACATGAATATTTTGTCATTGCTTGTTGCCCTCCTAGCGATTTTGCTGGTGGTTGACATCGTTGTTTATCTGCTGACTCCCCGCACCCATGGGTCATCATCATCACTGATGCGGTTTGGGGTTGTCGGACTGCTCAAATCATTGCGAGAAGTACCCACATTGCTATTAATGCGTTTGGCCTTTGGGGGTGGCCTGTGTCGCTTCGGCGTGTTCCGTGCCGTGCGGGCTGACTCGCTAGACTTGGGTGAACGGCCCCTCTCAGATAACGGACAAAAGATGGTCGTGGCTAGCCAGGCCCTTCTTGCATTAAACTGGTATCCGTCCAGTGCCACTTCACAGCAGGGAAACTCAGAAACATGAGCCCTCCAGCCTAGGCAAACTGGCAGTAGGTGTTAGTCGCCACTAATCTTTCCCCTCGGATATAATGCCTGGAGTGGCTTTCTAGCTGGGGGGTGAGGTGCCGTTGTATGTGCAAATCAAGCTAACTCATCCATCAAATTAATGAACGAGTGCTGTCTTAAAATGGCTGAGCAAGATCAGTGGCATAGACCGTTTTCCAAGCTTTAACGGTGTCCTCGCCAATTTTGCTATCGATTGCTTCGCCGCTATCAGTCACCAGTCGAATATCAAGCGTTGTCTCTGGTGCGTTTTGCAACGCTTGAGCTAACTCATCGCTGACTGAGAACACATTATTTTGTCCATCAATTTGAAACACATCACCATCAACTTTAATGAAAAGTTGAATGATATTTCTGGCGTTACTAAATTCTGAGCAACTTAAATCTGAAGAAACCCGAAACGACCCGCTGAGACAGTCGCGATCGCGAATAATCGACAGCACCCGAATAAAATCACGACTCCAGAGGCTCTGCACCTCAATTCGGGCGGTTGTATTCAAAAAGCGATCGCTAAAGGAATGACGGTCAAATACCCCAACAAAGCTGCCTTCAAACGGATCATTGATTTGAACTGGCTCTGACCAAGGTAAATTACGGTGGGTTCCTAATGTGGCCGAGTCGACAACAGCTAGCCCAGCGGCAGTGGCTGCACTCGTTATACAGATACTCCCCAACAACCCTAAACTAATCACTAAACGCCCAATCATAATAGAGCGCCTCTGCTTTATGAGACTCTACTTTGACGATAGCACAAGGGATTGGAAACAGTTGAAATATGAGCTTTCTCTTATTAGTTGCAATTGAAATTGCAGGCTTCCAGATGATCTACCAGATGATTTATGTCTACTTAGCTAAACCCATGCCCCAATCATCTTTCAACTCCAACCATTAAATCATAGCCACCCATAAAACCTATTCCATGCTTATAATCAGAACTCGTTGATTCTCAACATGACTAAATGAAAAACCTTGACACCTCACAAACCATTGAACTGCTCAATCAAATTATGGAATTTGAGCTAGCTGGTGTGGTGCGTTATACCCATTGTTCTTTAATGGTTACTGGGCCCAATCGCATTCCGATTGTAGATTTTTTCAAGACTCAGGCAAATGAATCTTTACTCCATGCCCAAGAAGCCGGTGAGATTATTACTGGGCTAGAAGGCCATCCCAGTCAGCAAATCTCAGCTATTGAGGAAAACAACCGCCACTCGGTTAAAGACCTCCTGTCAGAAAGTCTAAACCATGAGCAAACGGCATTAAATATGTACAAAAAGCTCCTAGATGTGGTCCAAAACGCCAGCGTTTATTTGGAAGAATATACCCGTACCAAAATTGGACAGGAAGAAATGCATACACTCGAGATCAAAAAAATGTTGCGTGATTATAGTTGAGCTCGTGGAACCGTTGCTTAGGTAGTTTGGGGGCCTATCTTAACGCGATGGGCTACCAAGCCCTATGTGGTCAAATCGTCGATGTCACATTAGTACCGGTGCCCAAACAACGGAATCGTTGAGACGATGATAACGAGATCAAAGCAGGCAAGGTGCCTGAGCCTTGGCAGGATAAGCTTCATCTACTCCAAAAGGGTAACCGTCCCAGGAAGTTAAAGAAAATTTAGGGCGTCAGTGCATCAATCTTCGCTAAGTTGTGAATATGAGCGAAGACATCGCAATTGCAGGCATTAAGGTTCCAAAAGCGGACTGGGAGGCAACGCCACCCAGCATCCAAGCGTTGGTGAGGGTGTTGGAGGGGCGATTAGCTCAACAGAATGAGCGCTTAATTGAGCAGAGTGCCCAGTTGGCTAAGCTGAATGAGCGGCTTATCGATCTAGAAGAGCGTCTGAATCAGACCTCGAAAAATTCATCGAAACCACCCTCAACAGATGGCTTCGGTCAGGTGGTTAACGGTAAAAAGAAGCGCCAAAAGAGTCGGAGAGGGGGACGCTCGGCAAAGTCTCCCCGTCAAGTCCGCAAGCTCAAGCCCAGTGAGTTCTGTGACCAGGTGTTGGAGGTCAAACCATCGGTGTGTCAGCAGTGCGGTGCCCGGTTGAGTGGTCATGATCATTATCCCCATCGTCATCAAGAGATAGAGTTGCCGCCTATCGAGCCGGTAGTGATTGAATATCGTTTGCATCAACTCAGTTGTGATGTGTGTGGAGAGATGACACGAGCGCTTTTACCGCCGGGTGTTTCAGCGTCAGGATATGGAGAGCGAGTGAGTGCCCTGGTGGCCCTGTTGAGTGGCCCCTACCGACAAAGCTATCGTCAGGTATGTCGTTTCATGGACACGGTGTTTGGCGTGCGGCTGTCGCGTGGGAGTGTCGGTCGTTTGCGGGATGAACTCAGTGTGGCCCTTGCAGAGCCCGTGGCTGAGGCTAAAGCGTATGTCCAGTCTCAGTCCAGAGTGCATAGTGATGAGACAAGTTTTCCCCAAGGCAATCGAGACGGCAAGAACCCCGAGAATCGTAAAGGGTGGTTATGGGTGTTAGTGACGCCGTTGGTCAGCTTTTTTGAGGTTGTTTTGAGTCGCTCTCAGGCGAGTGCCAAAACCATGCTGGGTGAGTCTTACCCAGGAATTGTGACCTCTGACCGGTGTAGTGCCTATACCTGGATTGCACTGGAGCAATGGCAACCGTGCTGGGCTCATCTCAAGCGTGATTTGACCGCCATGGCTGAGCGGACGGGGGCCTCCTATGAGATTGGCGATGCCCTGCTACGTCGTCAGAGACGGTTGTTTCGCTGGTGGCATCGGGTCAGAGATGGGACCTTGTCGCGCGAGCAGTTTATCGCTCAGGTCAGGTATTTACGAGATGGATTCAAAACAGAGCTTGAAGAGGCCGCATCGTTACCGATTGAACCTGATGAGACCACACCGTTAGCCAAAACCGTTAGGACCTGTCGACGATTACTCAAGGTTGAATCGGCCCTCTGGACATTTGTGGTTACAACCGATGTCGAGCCGACCAATAATGCGGCTGAGCGCGCCTTACGACCTGCTGTGATTTGGCGTCGCACCAGTTTTGGGTCTCAATCCCAATCCGGCAGCGAGTTTGTCGCCAGGTTACTGACCGTGACGACCTCCCTCAACGCTCAGGGCAGACATCTTCTTGATTTCCTCACTCAAACCTTGTTAGCCAAACGAAAAGGGCAAACGGTTCCTTCGTTGCTCCCTCAACGCGAATTGTCGGTGTCAACTACATCTGCTGACAGACTATTGCCTGCTGCTTAAAAGACTAATATGACGGACGCTTACGATTATAGGGGCCTAAAACCATCTTTTTTGCCAGGAAAGTCATGTGCCACTTATTTAAGTTGGTCGCGAGGGCGTCAATAATTGCGATCGCAATGCTATGCAAATGGCTGTCCCTTAAAACTACGGCCTGTCTGAATACTCAAGAGGATTTTGGTTGATGTACGTGTGAACGTATAGTGGGTGAATGTAAAGTTGATGCGAAGGAAACGAGTGTGCCACTTAAACCAACACCCCAAAGGTGGCACATTGGCCGTTGGCAAGGTTGATACGTTAGGAGGGCGTTAGCAACCTGCGATCAATGGCTGAGGTATCAGTCTATTTACCATTAGATTTAAGCTCGTTGTGACGCCCACACATCAGGGGAAATAACCAACGGAGACTTAAGTTCTATATATAGGGAATTTCAAGCAAATGATGACGACAGTAGCCTCACCCCTGACCCAAGATCAAATGCTTGTTGTAGTCGACGAGCCAACGCGGCAGCCAAGTTCCTGGCGTAAGTGGGTGGTAAAAATAGTTTTACAGCCGTTTCTATGGGCTGCCTGGGTACGCTCCAAAGTAATTCTTCGCGAAGATTGGTAAGCTGCTGAGCTACATAAGCTGCTGAGCTACATTTTGGTCACTAAGATTTAGAAAGCTTTGTTGGTAGCAGCTCTAGAATCGTTAACTCACTAAATGCTGCTGATGAAAATGGTCTAGGGGTCTCAGATAGGAGCCCTTAGACCATTTTTTGATGATACTAAGATACTAAAATGGGGGTTGCCGTTTAAATCCCTACTGAATGAGAGCGCACCCTCACCCACGGCGTTGGGCCTCTGTACTGCTAGAGGAGCGACGCAGTTTGCCTCAGACATCAGGTGTTTATGCGGTCATTAAACAGAAGAAAATTTACTACATTGGCTTTTCCAGTAATCTAAATCGAAGATGGCGGGGTAAAGGACATCATCGGTTTGCTCAAGCCGATAAACTCGGGCGTCCTAGCCTGCACTATTTGCCATTGCCCAAGCAAGCTGCACGCACCCTAGAAAAGCGACTCATTTCTGAATACAGTCCGCCATGGAACTATTCAAAGATACCGGCACTGTCTAAGGTCCATTGGCTACAACGGGTGTTGATGGCAGCCACCTGCTTATGGGTGCTATTTATTTCAAGTCATAGCTTGATGTTGGGGGTGATGGCAGCAGCAGTTGCGATCGCTCTATTTCATTGATTCTGTTCATCAAATTCATTGATTCTGTCTATCAAACTAGGGCAAGACTACATTTTTGTTAAAGCTTCTCCAAAGCCAAAGACTATTACGGGGGAGACGGGCGAAATAGTTGTAAAACTAGACCTATTCAGTAGTTTCTAATGCCCGATCGCATTAGGAAAATTACTTCTTATAAGAGTTTAATCATTACCATTAAAGATTAATGAAATCCAGTTGTCTCTCCAGTATTCTTATCGTTGAAGATAATCAAGGCCGAAGAGAGATTGTTCTTGATGATTCTCTCTACTCTCTCGGGCGTGATACTAAATGCGATGTTCGCTTAACGTCACAGTTTGTTAGTCGACACCATGCCACCTTAGTTCAGCTTCCTAAGGAAGATGGGAGTTTGTTTTATCGAATTTTAGATGGCAACCTCCAGGGTAGAGCCAGTGCTAACGGCATGCTAGTCAATGGCCGTAAGCTCGAGTCCCATGATCTGCAAAACGAGGATGAAATTATCTTTGGCCCTCAGGCTCGGGCCGTCTACTATCAGCGCCAAAAAGATACAACCTCAAGCGTTTCATCTGACTCTGTTGCATCAGATGGCTCAACAAAGTCCAATTGGCTCCGTAATCCATACCCACTACTGCCTGAATTGGAGGCAGATGCTGGGTTAGGGGATGTAATTAGGTGTATTCCATAGATCGTTGCAATGGATACTATCTAAATCCGTAAAAACCCGTATGAATAGAGACTAACTAGAAACACCTTCACGCTCTACTGGTGAGGTAACTTAATGTCTCTATCTACAGAACCGAATGTACTCGAAACCTCGGTGGCCGAGGACTATCCGCTCAGTGCGGTACCTAAAACAGCACGTAAACCTTTTTGGTCGCTGTGCTTATTGCTGATGGGATTTGCCCTGACATCGACCACTCTGTTTGCAGGGGGTGCCCTCGGACCGGCATTTAGTGTCCCGCAGCTGATGACCATCATTATCATTGGCAACCTGATTCTCGGCTGCTATTGTGCAGCACTGGGCTACATTGCTTCCCAAAGCGGTCTGACCACGGTACTTATGGCCCGGTTTAGCTTTGGTAACGTGGGCTCTCGCTGGGTAGATTTCATTATGGGCTTTACCCAGATTGGCTGGTATGCCTTTACCACGGCCATTGTGGTGCAGGTGTTATTAGAGCTGTTGGGGGTCCCGAACCAGGGCTTTCTGTATATGGTGCTGGTATTTTTTTTTAACTATGCCTTTTGTGCCACTGCCTATGTAGGCTATCGAGCCATTGACTGGCTGAGTCGATTAGCTGTGCCTGCCATGTTGATCTTGGTAGCCATTAGCTTGTTTCTAGCATTTAGAGACTTTAATGGCACTCTCCCTGAGCCTACGGGTGAGATTAATATGGGAGCTGCCTTAGCCATAGTCATTGGCACCTTTATCTCAGGGGGAACCCAATCCACTAACTGGAGCCGCTTTGCTGATTCTGGTAAAAGTGCCATCATTTCCACATTGAGCGCCTTTATGGTGGTCAATGGCATTTTGGTGTTTGCAGGCGCATTTTGCACCCTGGTCTATGGGTCAGAAGATTTGATCAAGGCGATGGCGACCCAGGGCATTTTGGCAGGCGGTGTGATTCTTTTAATCCTTAACGTTTGGACCACTCAAGACAACACCATCTATGCCTTTTCAGTGGCAGGGGCCAATATGTTCCGCACTCGCAAACGTCATGGGTTTGTACTGGGTGGGGCAACATTAGCACTGGCCTTTACTCTTTCTGGTATTTACGAGCTATTACCCCAATATCTGATTTTTCTGGGTACTGTGATTCCCCCCGTAGGCGGCATCATTATGGTGGACTTCTGGCTGCGCCATGGGGGCCGTTTTCCTAAGCTGTCATCCCGTTTACCTGCCTTTAACTGGACCGGTGTGATCGCCTATGTAATCGGGTCTATTGTGGCCTACGTGACGGGTAATGCTGGTATAGGCATTGGTCCAGTCAATGGAATTGTGACTGCAGCTGTGATTTACGGTATTTTGTGCCGGGTACTGCGGTAGTCGCAAGACAGTGCCCCAAAAAGACAATGCCCCGAAAAGAGAAGAGTCACCTTTTCCTGAGTACTCCTCAAAGTCCTTCTCCCTGGGGGAGAAGGATTTAGGATGAGGGCTAAAATCCTACGGGAGACCTTACCAGTAGGGACTATCTTTATGCAGCCAAACGACCTAGAGATAGACAAAATCGATCATTGCTTACTTCGAGAAGAAGCTATCCTTCTTGCGCACAAACAAGTCTGTAAAGAACGAGATCACCGTGCGCTTCTCGGTCTTAATATTGACATTGAGCGACATGCCAGACCGTAGCGTATAGGTCTCACCTCTGGATTCCAATACCTGGGACTTAAGCTGAATCTCAGCTGGGAATCGGTAGAACGGATATATTTCATCAGGAGGTAAAGCATCTGAGCCGATACTGACCAAGTGGCCGTCAATGTCGCCATATTCGCTGTAGGTAAAGGCATCGATTCTGACATCCACTGGCTTGCATTCAGCTTCGATCCCGGCTTGGTCTTCTGCCCGGACGGCGGTACGGCAATCATCCGTCAACTGTACAAAGCCAATGTCCTTATTGGGGATAAAGACGCGGGCAGTCAGGTTATCTTGAGGAACAATTTCTAGAATCGGCTCGGTTGAATTGGCCGCATACCCTGGTTGGTTGGCTTTTAAATTAAATACCTCACCACTGACAGGAGCCGTCAGTTCGCGGAACTGTAGTTGCTCTTCCAGTTGGGCAATGCGGCTGCCTAGCTCCTGACGCTGGGTCTCGTTTTGCAAGACGGTTTGCCCTAAATCACTGTCAATCGATGAAATCCGCTCGCGGTTATTGCGGATCTGATCGCGGCGGCTGCGCTCAAATTCGAACTCGGCCCGCTCAATTTCGGCTTCAGCTTGATTAATTTGGGCATCAAGACGGCTAATTTCATCTTTGAGAGTACTGACTCGGGTAATTCGAGTGCTGACTTCCTGCTCTTGTTGCAATCGGCTTAGTTCGGCTACGGCTCCTTCTTTTTCTAGCCACTGTAATCGGCTGAGAATTTCTTCGTTCGTGTCCAAGTCATTTTCAGCGTTAACCAGTTCGGAACGAGCCTGGCTGAGACGAGCTTTGAGGTCTTTAATTTGCTCTTGGTTTTGGGTTTGCCGTGCTTGGGATTCCCCGATGGCACTGCTAACGTCTGCCGCAGCCTCGGCGGATAAACCACTGGTATCGCCATCAATTTGAGCTTGATAGATACGATTGCTAGCTTCTAGCTGATTTCTTTCTTCTAGTCGCTGCTGTAGATCGTTCGCTGTCATGCCACTGACTGCTTCTCCATTACCATTGCCATTCTGGGACCGATAAATTTCAGTTTGGTCGGCGAGGTAGCCACGAATGCGTAATAAAGAATCTAGTTCAGCTTTGGCCGCTGATTGGTTGAAGGTAATGAGCACATCACCTTTTTCTACCAGGTCACCTTCTTTTACGTGAATTGTTTCGATGACCCCACCGCTGGGGGTTTGTACGGGCTGCACCACACCCACGGGTTCTAACTTGCCTTGGGCGGGAATGGTTTCTTCTACCTTGGCTAAAAAGGCCCAGAGTACACTGATGCTGGTGACACCAAGGATGGCCCACACAATTGCCCGTGACCACAGGGGCGATTGACGTAAGATAACGGGCTGATCAAAAGGCTGGGCCTGACTGCTGGGAGCATTCGGGACACCGCTGTTGGGTATTTGTTGAGATGTCATTTAACTAACCGTTCCCTTGTTGCTGGTGTAGACAGTAGTAGCGCCCTTTGAGAGCAAGAAGCTCGTTGTGGGTACCTTCTTCAACGATAGAGCCCTGGTCCATGACTAGGATGTTATCGGCTGTCCGTAACGCCCCTAGTCGGTGGGTGATAAAGAAGACTGTACGGCCTTTAGACCATTTCATCAGGTTAGTGGAGACCTGGGCCTCGGTGTCATAGTCCAGGGCACTGGTGGCCTCGTCCAAAATTAATAGACGGGGATTTTGCAGAATTGTGCGTGCGATCGCAATCCGCTGCCGCTGTCCCCCCGATAAGGAAGACCCCCGCTCACCCACCCGAGTGTTGTATCCCACCGGTAGACCCATAATGAAATCATGGCAGCAGGCAATCTTGGCCACTTGAATCACTTCTTCGGTAGTGGCTTCCGGATTTGTCAGGGCAATATTTTCCTGGATGGTGCCCTCAAACAGCAGACTATCCTGGGGCACAATACCCACCTGCCGACGCAACGAATACAGCTCAACCTTATTGATGTCGTAGTTATCAATCAAGATCCGGCCTGAGTTAGGTTCATAAAGTCTGGGCAGTAGTTTCATCATGGTACTTTTACCCGAACCACTCTGACCCACTAAGCCGACAAACTGCCCCACCGGAAACTCCACATTAATATTAGATAGCTGGAGCGGACCCGATGCACCGAATCGGAAGGAGAGATTCTCATAGCGAACATGGCCTTTGATATCCGGCATGGGAATCTGGCTACGCTGCTCTTCCTCTTGCTCCTGGGGATGATCGATAATGTCGCTCAAACGCTCCAGGGACAAGGCAGTTTCTTGGAAGTTCTGCCATAGCTGAGTCAGGCGGAGCAGGGGCTGGGTTACATAGCCTGCAATGATTCGGAAGGCGATTAATTCACCCAGGGTCAAATCACCTTCGAGCACCAAAAATGCACCAAACCAGAGGACGAGCAAACCCGAAATTTTATTGAGGAAGTTACTGGCTGAGCTGGCAGTGGTGGATGTGAGTACCGTCTTAAAGCCATCGCTGACATAACGGCTGTAGCGATCCTGCCATTTCCAACGGGTGTTGAGCTCAATGTTTTGGGCCTTAACCGTTTGAATACCCGATAGCGCCTCCACCAAGAACGATTGGGTCTTAGCATTTTGCTCTGCCTTAGCCCGTAGCTGACGGCGCACAATGGGTGAAACAAAAAACGTAAGACCTAAAAATAGAGGAATGGTCGCCAGGGACACCACCGTCAGCTTGATGCTGTAGATCAGCATCACGATGATGTAGACCACGGAGAAAACCGCATCCAACACTACGGTTAGGGCGGTACCGGTGAGAAACTGCCGGATATTTTCCAACTCGTTAACACGGCTGGACAGTTCACCCACAGGCCGCCGGTCAAAGTATTTGAGTGGCAACCTCAGTAAGTGATCAATGGTTTGGGATGCCAGGGTCATGTCGATCCGGTTAGTGGTATCGACAAACAGATAGGTGCGCAGACTGCCTAGAATCGCCTCGAACACTGCCACAATCACCAGGAAAATTCCCAGCACATGGAGCGTATCGACACTTTGCTGCACAATTACCCGGTCAATAATCACCTGAATCATCAGGGGATTAGCCAGTCCAAAGATTTGATAGAAGAATGAGGCGGCTAGGACCTCGATCAAAATCCACTTGTACTTCTGTAGGGAGGGGGCAAACCAGGACAGACCAAAACGCTGCTGGGGTGTTTGGGCCGTGGTTTCTAGCAGCAGTACTTCCCCCTCTTGCCCCCAAATTTCCTCAAAGGCCTGGGGAGAATGGTGGACGATTTCCCGATCTTCAGGGCAGCCGATGACGTATTTCTTCGCTGAGGTTTCATATAGCAGGGCGTAGCTATCGCGCCACTTGATCAGCGCTAACTTTGGCAGTCGTCCAATGGCACTGGCGGGTACCTTAGCCAACTGGGGTTTTAGGCCCAACATGTCAGCCACGGCTCCGCAGGATGCTAGTGACACCTGACCCAAACGAGCCTTTTGGTTAACCAGGACTCGGCGTACCACATCTTTTTTAAAGGGCATGCCAAAATGTTTGGACAACATTTCAAAGCATGCAATTAAGGCGTCGATTTCGCCACGAGCGCGAATGTGGGGATAGGTCTGATTGCGGCGGCTGGGCTCTGTTTCTGGACCCAGGTCTTGGGGGAGCGCATCGGCGTAGGGAATCGCTGTAGCCGTTGTTTCAGCCTCCCAGGGATCATCTTCGACGATTTCTGCTGCCTTGGTTTCAACCTGGGCCGCAATCATGGCATGGGGAATCCCCAGCAGACGAGCACCATTGGCACTTTGCACTTCGGTTGAGGCCATGGTGGGGCTCAACTGGCCACCCTGCTCATGGAAGGCAACGTTGCCCCGACTAATGAACCAAAGATTTTGGCCGTCAAGGTCGCTGTGCTTTAAGGGACCGGCGGGGACTTCTTTAACGGAAACACCTGACGCTTGAATGTTTGCCGTAAGCTCAGCTATGTCACCGGCATTATGGGCCTGCTTCTCAAAGTATTTGCTGAGGATTTCAAATAGCTCTGCCAAATAGCAATGGTTTTGGATGGCGTTGCCAAAGTTGGGATGGTCATGAACCAGCTGTTTAATAGCGGCCACAGGGATCGCCACGGCCACAATTTCAGTGGATGCGATCGCACTCTCACAGGCGACCCCACGAGCTGGGCCTGCCAGACCCAAAATATCTCCTGGACCCAAGAGTTTTAGCGTAATTGGATTTTTAGTATAGGGGTCGTATCCCAGCAGGCGCACCTGTCCTTCTTTAATGAGGACAACCTGATGCGGCATGGTTTCCCGTCTGAGGATGGGCTGACCCATGCGATAGCGTAACAGTTGGCTGTTGTCAGCCAAATCCTGTAGCACCTTTGCAGGCAACTGGTCAAAAGGCCTAGTGTCGCTTAGCTGTTGATGGATAGGACTAGCGGTATAAGTCATAATTTAATACGAACTCTGCGTGCGTAAGCAGCTGATGCCTCAATCTAAAAGGGGTTCGACGGCTGTAGACTGCGTAGTTTCTTGGAGCCATTTTTTAAAAAGCTCATCCAAGAGGCGCTGCCGCATGGACTCATCAAACTGTGCGGGTACAAACTTCTCTAGCCGAGTAATCACGTACCATTCGCCGATGGGGGTGGGGGACCACAACTGTCCAGGATGGCTCACAGAAAGCATCCGGCCAATCATTGGATGGGGCACGCTCAGCTCAACAGGTCCAATTAACCCTCCTGTTTGAGCT
>NZ_QXHD01000004.1:2402916-2428972 GCF_011009555.1 Adonisia turfae CCMR0081
TGAGAGAGTAGAGGGTTAGGAGTTATAGACTTACCCATCCACCTATCCAATCCTTCTGTCTTCCCATCCACCCATTCGCCTTTAACGAATCAGATCAAAGGAGATATCCGTCTTGGCGGGTACATTGGTCTTGTGGTCCAGGTCATCTAGAACCGTGTTGATGATCCAGTTGAACTGGTTGATGGCACCCTGGTAGCCAAGGGTGGCATAGCGGTGCATGTGGTGACGATCAAAGATGGGATAGCCGATGCGCACTAGGGGAGTGCCGGTGTCGCGCCACAGGTACTTGCCGTAGGAGTTGCCGATCAGCAGGTCAACGGGCTCGGTGAACATTAGCGATCGCAAGTGCCACAGGTCCTTCTTACCCCAGATAGTTGCCTCCTGGCCGTAGGGACTGTTGGTCAGCACCTCACGCAGTTCCGCCTCAAAATCATTGTTGGAGTTAGTAACCACGATATGCTTAGGCTCAGCTCCCATTTCCAACAGAAACTGGGTAATGCCAAACACATGGTCCGGATCGCCGTAGAGAGCAATGCTCTTACCGTGAATCCAGGCTTGAGAGTCGGTGAGGGCATCCACAGCGCGACCCCGCTCCTGCTGCAGTTCCAGGGGAATGGCTTTGCCCGTAATCGCAGAAAGGGCCATCAGGAATTCATCAGTGCCCTTGATACCAAAAGGACGGAAGTTATAGGTTTTTTGATCCCATGCTTCGGCAAGGTATTCCTGAGTCTTGGGGGTGGTGTACTTCTGGAAGAAGAACGTACCCTCAGCATTGAGAGAGTCTGCTGTCTCTTCTAACGTAGTTAACCCGTTATACATCTTAAACTCACCCGTATTCGGGGAATCAAAGGTGTCCGAATTATCCGAGAGAATGGTGTAGTCGATGCCAAACAGGCCCAAAATCCGCTTCAGTTCACGGATATTGCCAATATAGGGATCAAAGCCCAGGTTAAAGTTAAATTTACCGTTACTGGTCTCGGTCTTCTCTTTACCGGCGGTTAAGTTGGACAGTATGCTCTTAAGCATATTGTCATAGCCAGTAATATGAGAGCCCACGAAGCTAGGAGTATGGGCATAGGGTACCGGCAATTCCTCTGGAATATAGCCCTCTTGCTTAGCGGTGGTGATAAACGCCCCCAAGTCATCGCCGATTACCTCTGCCATACAGGTGGTACAGAGGGCAATCATTTTGGGCTTATAGAGTTCGAAAGAATTCTGTAAACCCTGCTTCAGGTTGTTCAGCCCTCCAAATACTGCTGCATCTTCTGTCATAGAAGACGACACGGCCTGGAAGGGTTCTTTATAGTTACGGGTGAGGTGGGTGCGGAAGTAAGCCACACAGCCTTGGGACCCATGGCTATAGGGTAATGTCCCTTCAAAACCAGATGCTACAAAGAGTGCACCCAAGGGCTGACACGCTTTAGCCGGGTTAATGGTGAGAGCTTCGCGCTCAAAGTTCTTTTCACGATAGTCCCAGGTCTTGGTCCATTCAGCTACCTCAGCCACTTTTTCACGGCTGTGGGCACCTTCAAATTGGCGCTTATATTCAAAAATGTCCTGGTAGGTATCTTCTTGAAATAGATCAAAATGGTCTTTAATTTTGCCGGGGTCTGGAGCGGTTTCCGGCACTTGGGGCGTATTGTTCTCAGTCATGGTGGTCTCCTTCTTGGAGAGTGGATGGGTGGATGAGAGTAGGAGGGGTAGTAGATGAAAAACAGGGTAGATGGGTGAGAGGTAAAATCGGTGAATATTAGGCGTGATCGGAAATGGCACGCATACCCATCCCCCCATCTACTTATCTACTCAGCCCAGGGAGCTTTGATTAAACCCCAGGTAGGATTGTTAATGGCCAAATCCATGTCGCGGGCAAAGACTTCAAAGCCTTCATAGCCGTGGTAAGGACCGGAATAATCCCAGGAGTGCATCTGCCGGAAGGGAAGGGCCATCTTCTGGAAGACATACTTCTCTTTAATGCCAGCCGCAATTAAGTCTGGCTGTAGCTCTTTGGCAAGTTCTTCAAACTCGTAGCCGCTGACGTCGTCGTAGATGACCGTGCCTTCTTTCACATAGTCGGCGGTGCGCTTGTAGTCATCACCATGGCCAAACTCATAGCCAGTACCGATCACGTTCATACCCAGGTCTTCAAAAGCAGGGATCACGTGACGAGGCCGTAAACCACCCACCATCATCATCACTGTCTTGCCTTCTAACCGGGGGCGATACTTGGCAACAATGGCATCCATGCGTTCCTGATGCTCGGCAATCACCGCTTCAGCTTTGGTCTGAATGGTCTCATCAAACTGTTCGGCAATCTTACGCAGAGACTTGGCAATCTGGGTGGGACCAAAGAAATTGTATTCCATCCAGCCAATACCATACTTCTCTTCCATAAACCGGCAGATGTAGTTCATCGACCGATAGCAGTGGATCAGATTCATCTTGGCCAGGGGCGTCATCACCACTTCGTTAAAGGTGCCATCCCCTGAGAATTGGCAAATAACACGGAGACCAATGGCTTCTAGCAGTCGGCGGCTGGGCCAGGCGTCTCCACCGATGTTATAGTCGCCAATGATGTTGACATCATAGTCACCCACTTCATACCCTTCGGGCAGTTTGCGATACTCGTCGGCCTTGGGCAGTACCCAGTCGCGCACGGTGTCGTTAGCAATGTGGTGACCTAAGGATTGAGAAACCCCTCGGAATCCTTCACAGCGGACAGGAACAACTGGTTTGCCGGTCTCTTTAGCTTTCTGTCTGGCAACGGCTTCAATATCGTCTCCAATCAACCCTACGGGACATTCCGATTCAATGGTGGTGCCCTGACTTAGGGGAAACAGTTCTTCTAGTTCATCAATGATTTTGGCCAGTTTCTTATCACCGCCAAAGACAATATCCCGTTCTTGGAAATCGGAGGTGAACTGCATGGTACCAAAGGTGTCCACCCCGGTGGTGCCCACATAGTAGTTACGGCGACCAGACCAGGAGTAGTAGCCACAGCCCACTGGCCCATGACTCAGGTGAATCATATCTTTGACAGGTCCCCAGACCACCCCTTTGGCTCCTGCGTAAGCGCAGCCACGAGTTGTCATGACGCCGGGAACAGATTTCTTGTTAGATTTAACGCCGCAGTCAGAAGCGCCTTCTTCTTTGACATTCAGGTGCTTGGAGCGTCTCTTTTGGGCCTTCTCAGGGTAGGCTTTCAGCACCTCCTGGATCAGCTCTTTTCGATCTTCTACGGTGGCCATGGTGTCCTCTCATTTAGGCTAGAGAATAGGATGAAGCGGATGGGCAGCACGCTAGGGGTAAATCTCACGGGTTGGAGACTCACCCACCAGCGGCTAGCCTTTAGACAGCAGCGACAGCAGCAGTATCAGAGGCTAGCGCTTCTTGATACTTTTCATCACTATCTAGGATGCCGAATTCAATCAGGAGTTCTTCCAGTTCGTCCATGCTAATGGGCGTCGGAATCGTCAGTTTGGTGTTGTTGATGATCTTATCGGCGAGTTGAGCATACTCATTGGCTTGGTTGCACTCTGGGGCATACTCATTTACAGTCATCCGGCGGAGTTCAGCATGCTGTACCACGTTGTCACGGGGAACAAAGTGAATCATTTGAGTATTGAGCTTGTCGGCTAGGGCTTCAATGAGCTCAATTTCCCGGTCTGTATTCCGGCTGTTGCAAATCAAGCCGCCCAGCCGCACACCGCCAGATTGGGCATACTTCAGAACGCCTCGGGCGATGTTATTGGCCGCATACATGGCCATCATTTCACCGGAGACAACAATGTAGATTTCTTGGGCTTTGCCTTCCCGAATGGGCATGGCAAAACCGCCGCAAACTACGTCACCGAGTACGTCGTAGGAGACGAAATCAAGATCTTCGTAAGCCCCTTCTTCTTCCAGGAAGTTGATGGCGGTGATGATGCCACGACCGGCACAGCCGACGCCGGGTTCAGGACCACCGGACTCGACGCATTTAACGCCGCGATAGCCTTCTTGCAGCACCTGGTCAAGTTCGACATCTTCAACGGCACCGAGTTCGGCAGCCAGTTGTAGCACGGAGGTTTGGGCTTTGCTGTGGAGCATCAGGCGAGTGGAGTCAGCCTTCGGGTCACAGCCCACAATCATGATGCGTTGGCCTTGCTCAGCCATGGCGGCTAGGGTGTTCTGGGAGGTGGTGGATTTACCGATACCGCCTTTTCCGTAAAATGCAATTTGTCTCATGAATTGGATTCTCCTTAGGATGTTAGTAAACGCTAGGTCTAGATGTAGCGATACAGAGCGGTGCGGTTTGTCGAGGGTCCGTCAGAGGCTCTGCTCTCTGGTAATTGACGGGGGGAGGTGAACGCTCGACCATAAGGGTCTGATGGAGGGGTTTCATAAGACACGTAAGAGATAAGGTGAGAGAATGGAGGTGAGTTTTATACAGCGATAACGGTTAATTCAGGTGAAACCTGGGACTGTAGCCGAGTTTCAATTGCACCTTTGAGGGTGGCCGTGCTGCTATCACAAGAGCCACAGGCACCCTTGAGCTGCACTTGCACCACATCGCCGCTGACATCGTAGAGTTCAACATCACCGCCATCAGCTATCAGCATGGGGCGCACGTCTTCGGTCAGGACTTGTTGAATCAGATTAATTTTTTGGATGGGGGAGAGGGGGGCCGCAGTCACTTCTGCTTCTACCCTGGCGGCTGTTGTTGCTCTGTCTCGCTGCACTTCGATTAAAATATCTTCAATGCCGGCCAGACAAGAGCCACAGCCGCCACCCGCTTTGACATAGTTGGTGACTTGTTCAACGGTAGTCAGATCGTTTTCGATAATCACACGTCGGACGCGAGGCTCGGTGATACCAAAGCAGGAACAGATTAATGTGCCTTCGTCATCGTCGTGGTGCTCCACTTCAATACCACGGTATTTGTAGATGGCGGCTTCCAGGGCTTCTTGCCCCATCACAGAGCAGTGCATTTTGGCTTCGGGTAAACCACCCAGAAAGTCAGCAATGTCTTTATTGGTAATCTTCAGGGCCTGATCAAGGGTTTTGCCTTTGATAATTTCAGTGAGAGCAGAGGAGGATGCGATCGCACTGGTACAGCCAAATGTCTGAAACTGTGAATCCAGAATGGTCTCGGTCGATTCCTGAATCTTCAGGTGAAGTCTCAGAGCGTCACCGCAGGCAATGCTACCCACTTCACCATAAACAACGGCCATATCGGGTTCGTTGGCATCTGCGATCGCACCCTGATTGATCGGGTTATAAAACAGTTCAAGTACCTTTTCGGAATAGTCCCACATGGTAGTTTCTGGAGGTAAAGGAGCAAGAAGAGAGAGAGGTAGGGGCTGGTCCTGTACCGGCCCTATGCGCTATGGACCAAATCGCGGCCCTGTAACCAATCCGCTTCGTCATTGTTAAAGGGTGAAATCGCCCGCAATTTTTCCACAATGCCAGGCATGACATTGACAACCTGTTGGATATCTTCTGCAGTGGTGAATCGCGATAAGCTAAAGCGAATTGAGCCGTGGAGAATGGTGTAGGGAAGTCCCATGGCGGTGAGAACATGGGAGGGGTCTAGAGAACCGGAGGTGCAGGCAGACCCCGAGGAAGCGCAGATACCATGCTGATTCAGCATAAACAGAATGGCTTCGCCTTCAATATATTTGAAACCAATGTTGGTGGTGTTAGGCAGACGTGGGGTGCCGCCGCCATTCACGTCACAATCGGGGATTAACTCCAGCAGTTGGCGCTCTAGCTGGTCCCGTAGCTGACACTCCCGATCAACAGCAGCGAGATGCTCACGGGCCACTGCGGCGGCTTTACCCAGGGCAATAATACCAGGCACATTGTGGGTGCCCGCCCGCCGTCCGCGCTCCTGGTGTCCGCCCAGAAGAAAGGGACGGAAGCGGAAACCGCGTCGAACATATAGAGCACCCACCCCTTTAGGGGCATGGAGCTTGTGTCCAGAGAGGGTGAGCAGGTCAATGGTGCTGTTTTTTAGATCAATGGGTAATTTACCAACGGCCTGGACGGCATCCACATGGAAAGTGGCACCGCATTCTTTTGCGATCGCGCCAACCTGTTCTATCGGGAAAATCACACCGGTCTCATTGTTGGCATACATGGTGGTGACCAGCGCCGTGCCGCCAGTCATGGCGGCTTCCACTTCCATCAGATCAAGCTGACCGCGTCGGTCCACGGATAAATAGGTAACGGTATAGCCTTTTTTCTCCAGATGCTTGCACACATTGAGAATGGCCGGATGTTCAACAGCAGTGGTGACAATATGACGTTTCTCGGGTTGGGCCGCCAGGGCCGCATGGATGGCCGTATTGTTGCCCTCACTGCCGCAGCTAGTAAAGATAATCTCAGTATCTTCTGCCCCTAGGAGTTCAGCCACCTGGACTCTGGCATCCTGAATGGCAGCACCGACCTGTCCTCCAAAGCTATGCATCGACGATGGATTACCGTAGAGGTCGCTCAAATAGGGCAGCATTGCATCCAAAACATCGGGGTCAACCCGCGTGGTCGCATTGTTATCTAAATAAATGACCATTACCTCATCTCCGCGATCAATAAACAATAAAGGACAGTAGAAAGAATCAGAGCAGGCACTACGGCATTAACGGGACATTTGTGTCAGCCTGGGCTCTCAAGGTTTGTAGGGATTGGGAATACCGGTCAAACCACTGTCGCCAGTATCCAGGCTGCTGTGAGGATTTAAGCCGCGCGATCATGTGGCTATAGTTGGTAAACCAAACATGCCAGTAATCTGTTGTTGTCTCAGCATTCAGAGCGACAGCTGTAGTGGCGGTGGATAACGGCACACAGCCTTCATTCGTTGGGCACACAGACCAGCATTGAGCGACGCCATGGGAGCCTTGACACTGGTTACAGCGATTCACATCTATCCAGAATGTGGACCCATCGGTCTCAATGGCCTTGGTTGGGCAGCTAGAGAGACAGCGTTGACAGGAGATACAGTCATTAGTGATGGTGTAAGTCATGGTATGGGCCTCGCTGTTAGGGTTAGGACAGAGAGAGCAAAAGAGAGGGGAGAGTTAGGGGCAGAAATTCTGATAAATCTCCCTTTTTCCTGTATCCTTTCTTCTTTTATCTCTCTAAAACATGTTCGTCATAAAACCGCCGTGCAACAGTTTCAATCACGTCATAGGCTTCAATGACGGTCAGCCCGGCTTTTTGTAAGGCCTTTTGGGGGCAGGGGCCTACTTTGGCCGTCAGTAGAGCCTGACAGTCAATAATTGTATTGATGATGCCTTTCAGGGCTGCCTCTTCGCCGTAACCGCCCTGGCAGTAATCGGCAACTTTACGATGACCAACAAACTTGGCTTCCGTTGCATCTACTTCATAAATCATGAATTCTTTGGCATGGCCAAAGTGTTGATTGACAAGTCCTCCCCCCTTAGTTGCAACCGCAACCAGGACTTTAGTCGACTCCGTTCGACGCTTATTGACAGATGCTTGTTTTTTCTCCGCTACAGCGGCTTTGGTTTGCTCAATGCCCAGATGAACTGCCTGACGTTTTTCCAAACTGTAGTCCGCCGACATATCCATAAACTTCTCCTTGGTGAATTCCTGACTACGGTCTTCACCCAGCAGACCGACAGCATCGGCTCGACACTGACGACAGTGGCGCATCATTTTCATGTTGCCAGAGCAATTATCTTGAACGCGCTTAAGTTCTTTGGGATTTGGACCCCGCTGACCATTGAGACCAAAGTACGTGCCATGCTCTGGGGCCGAGATCAGGGGCATAATATTATGGAGAAATGCACCGCGATCTCGAATCGCCTTATTCACCTCTGGCAGGTGCTCATCGTTGATGCCAGGAATCAGCACCGAGTTTACCTTGCAGAGGATATCAGCTTCCTGAAGCGCCTGTAGACCTTCCATCTGCCGCTCGTGCAGGATCTTCACCCCCTCAATGCCACGGTAGCGACGACGACGGTAGTGAACCCAGGGATAAATTTTCTCCCCTATTTTTGGGTCCACCATATTAATAGTGATCGTGACATGATCCACATTCAGCTGCTTAATCCGATCAACATGCTCAGGCAACATCAGACCATTAGTTGAGAGACAGAGTTTGATGTCAGGAGCTTTGTCGGCAATTAGCTCAAAGGTGCGGAAGGTTTTCTCTGGGTTAGCCAGGGGGTCGCCGGGACCCGCAATCCCCAAAACTGTCATTTGTGGAATTTTACCGGCCACCACCAAAACTTTGTGGGCAGCTTCTTCAGGTGTGAGCAGTTCGCTAACAACACCAGGACGGCTTTCATTGGCACAGTCATATTTACGGTTGCAATAGTTGCACTGAATGTTGCAGGCTGGAGCCACCGCAACGTGCATACGGGCATAATGGTGGTGAGCTTCTTCGCTGTAGCAAGGATGTTTTTCAATGCGAGCCTTTAAAGACTCACTCATACCACTAGGAGCATCATTTTTAGTGCTACAGCCACAGCCGCCGCCAGACTTCTTGACTGTAGTTTTTGTTTTAGTCAACGTTATGTCCAGCTCAGGCGTCGTCGTGGGCGCGGAGACAAGGGCAGTAGGAGGCGGAGGCGTCATTGGTTTAAGGAGTTAGGGAATAAAGTATCGATATGAAATAGCGGCACTGCATTGGCTGAGTCTGTAAACACAGTTGGTTGTTCTGCACGATAAAATCGGAGAATCGGACTGGAGGGTAGACAATGCAGTGCCAGAGAGCGTGCGAGCCTCAGAACTCAGTCAGGTGATCAGCAACTTCCAGGGTGTGTGGATGGAGATGTGCTTGTTTGTCTGGGTAAGATAACGAGGACATCTCAATAGGGTGAATACGCCTGAAATTGGTCTGTCACCTACCGCCCAATGGTGAACCTCTAACCAACAAAGGCTTAGCAAGATACGTGAGATCTAGCTGGACCTTGTTGCTTGAGTTCACCAACGTGTGTTAACTGAGTGTTTGGCGATGCAAGAGTTATATCAACGGCTCTAGAAGTTCACTAGAACAACGCCCCCATAGGATTTATTAGATAATTAACGCTGTACTCATCGACTACAGCCCTTGATAATTCAAGAAAAAATATTTTTTCTAGGTTAGGGTACGGGCATTCCCCAGGGTACGGACTAGTATTTTGTCACCCCCGCTCGATGATTACTGTACTCAGTCGCATCCATTATCATAAAAGGGATGGACTCGACTTTGATGGGTTCTAGATGACAAGTTTTTGAGTACTCAATAACAGATATTTTGCTAAATTAGATACACAATTTACCGCTGTGCTACATAGGCCAAAAAGGTGTCTGTATCATTGTTTTCAGTTTAAACCCAATTTCGGTAACGGATGTTACTATTTCACATTAAATAATGTTAAACAATAGGAGAGTTTTAAGCTGGAACACTATCTTGCTTTTGATGATCCAGATGACGCTGATGCTCACTTTGAGGTGGGCTCATTAAACTGGATGTTCCGTAACAGTGCACCTCTAGGATCGACCTATTGACGAGTTGTTAAGGATTGCTGAAATTAGTCGAGGCAGTTCTGCATCAGTTGTTACAGTTTCTGTTGCTAAGCTGTGGGTTCGCCGATCAAAAACCAAGTTTTGAGTACATCAAACAAGTTTTTATAAGACTGTCTAAAACCCAGGTCTAAACACTATATATAAAGGCTTTGACGTGAGTACAGAATACCTGCACCCACCCTTAGAAATACCTAACCCTGGGTATCAAAATACTTGTACCCTGTCCCTAGAAAAATTCTAAATGCTTTACCAATAAAGGTTTTAGCATTTGAGTGTAAAGGTAATAGTTATAGTAAATCTGGATTGGGCCGTTGCGATCACCCCCCCTCAGTTGTAACTGCTATAAGCAGGAAAACAACGCCCCACCAGACCCATGTCCCTATTTCTGCAACACTTTTCTGTTCGGCATTTGTTTTCGTCTGCTGAACTGCACCGGCTTTTTCCCTGTGTGGCCGATTTCACAATCATTTTTGAACGGGACCCGGCGGCTCGCAGTTGGTTAGAGGTGTTGTGCTGTTACCCTGGTTTACATGCGATCGCAGCCCATCGCCTCGCCCACTGGCTACAAAATCACAAGATTTCCTTTCTCCCTCGCTTTATTTCTCACCTGGCTCGCCTCTTTACGGGAATTGAAATTCATCCCGGGGCCACCCTCGGTAAAGGGGTTTTCATCGATCACGGTATGGGTGTTGTAATTGGGGAAACTGCTGTGGTCGGAGACTACACCCTGATCTATCAGGGGGTGACTCTAGGGGGGACAGGTAAAGAAACGGGTAAGCGCCATCCTACGGTTGGCAGCCAAGTGGTGATTGGCAGTGGTGCCAAGGTGCTTGGCAGTATTACTATTGGGGACCATGCCCGCATTGGAGCGGGTGCTGTTGTATTGAACAGTGTACCGACCAACTGCACGGCTGTTGGGATTCCCAGCCGTAATGTTTGCGAATGCAACACCCTAACAACTCCTTTGGAACATGGTCAGCTTCCCGATGTTGAAGCCACTACCCTACGTCATCTTTTGGCTCGCATTGACGCGCTAGAAACCCAAGTACAAAGTCTCACTTGTTCATCCCTTTCAACGTTGGAGTATCAATCCTATGGATAACCCCACACCCACTGTTCCCGGTTGGGGGCAAGTTGTCGCAGTGCCTCGCGGCGAACGTTGGTCGATTAATCGTCGCTTGCAAGAACTTCATATCTCGTGTAGCTGTCCCACCGATGGCACACTACGAGTTGATGTCAACGATGCATTAGAGCTGATGTTAGTTTGCAGCGTCATCAGACAATTCACATCACCTCGCCAGTCTAGTATTGGCTGGCTAGAACGGTGTTGGCAAACTCAGGTGAGCTGTACTACAAATCATTAGCCGCTTACTTTCTGTTCATCCTACCTATTGATTGGAGAAATTATATGACTACTCAAACCCTTGTCCGTGCTTTTGGTGAAGTAGGTGATAATCCTGTCGGTCTTGAGAAGGAGATTACTATCACCGTATGCGAAGGGCTGAATTTGGTTTACGCCAGTTTTCAAGCCCTTTATATGCAATATCAAAAGCATCATTTTGTAATTGAAGGTGCAGAATTTTACGCTATTCATGAATTCTTCCAAGAAAGCTATGGGGCTGTTCAGGGAGATGCCCATGATGTTGCTGAGCGTTTAAATGGTCTAGGCGGCATTCCCGCAGGCACCTTTGCCACCCTGGCCGAACAATGCTGTTTCACTCCAGAATCAGAGGGTGCCTATAACTGTCAACAGATGATTGCCAATGATCTTACTGCTGAGCAGTCGATGATCACTCTACTTCGCCGACTAGCCACTCAAGCCGAAAGTGTGGGAGATCGAGCCACTCGATATCTCTATGAGCAAATTCTCTTAAAGACAGAAGAGCGGGCTTTTCATCTTGAACACTTTTTGTCTGAAGATAGTCTTACTTTTACCTTTTTGAAGTAGGGCTATGCAGTTCAAAATTTCGTCTATTGCTCAAATAGTCAGGAGGCACTTACTATGTTGACCACCCTTATGATGATTGGTCCTTTTATTGTCTTTGCTTGGGTTCTACAGTATTTTCTCAATCAAATCATTGCAGAAGATATTGAATCCTTCAACGGAGACCAGTCTCAGTCAATGGACGATGCTTCGTTGACTTAAGACAGCTGTTCGTCAAGTCTAATCCAGTAGGCAAATTTTGAGGGTGAGACTATACACGGCCCTCAGCTCACCCTCTTCCCTCTTCTCTCTTCCCTCTTCCACGTTTACGGAGGCCGCTACGATGACACCACCACCCCAAATATATATTAACGATACGACCCTCAGAGACGGTGAACAAGCTGCAGGTATTGCCTTCAGTTTGGACGAGAAGGTTGCGATCGCAACGTTTCTCGACACCATTGGCATTCAGGAAATGGAAGTTGGCATTCCCGCCATGGGGAGAGATGAAGCTCAGGCCATCCACACAATTGCCAATCTGGGCCTAAATGCTCAACTCCTAGGGTGGAATCGCGCTGTGTTGTCTGATATTCAGGCGTCGATTAATTGTGGCCTAAAGCGCATTCACATTTCGGTGCCAGTTTCAGATATACAGATTCAAGTAAAGTTTCAAGGCCAGTGGGCCAAAATGTTTAAGCAGCTACAAGAGACTATTACCTTTGCCCGCGATCACGGTCTAGACGTAAGTGTTGGAGGTGAAGATAGTTCTCGGGCTGATGAAACATTTTTACTCGAAGCTGCACAGTTTGCCCAAGAAAACGGCGCATTTCGTTTTCGTTTTTGTGACACTGTGGGCATTCTGGACCCGTTTACCACCTTTGAAAAAGTTCGAAAACTGGTTGCCGTCTTAGCCATTCCAGTGGAAATGCACACCCATAACGACCTGGGGTTAGCAACAGCCAATGCCCTGGCCGGTATCCGAGCTGGTGCTGTCTCTATTAATACTACTGTTAATGGGCTAGGAGAAAGGGCTGGCAATGCGGCTCTTGAAGAAGTTGTCATGGCCCTACGGCAAATCTATGGTCTCAAAACCAATATTCAAACCGAGCGTCTGTTAGAATTGTCTCGCTTTGTTGCTAAAACCGTCAATTGCCCAGTCCCTCCCTGGAAGGCTATTGTTGGAGCCAATACCTTTGCCCATGAGTCCGGTATCCATGCCCATGGAGTGCTGCATAATCCCAGCACTTACGAACCGTTTGATCCCAAAGATGTGGGTTGGCAACGGCGTTTTGTTGTCGGCAAACACTCTGGTCGTCACCTGTTGAGTCAAGTTCTACAGAACTATGACATACATCTGGATGCCAGCAACAGTCAGTTACTGCTCAATGCCGTCCGCGATCTGTCCACTCAGCTGAAACGTAGCCTTACCGTTGATGAATTGCTCACCTTAGCCTCGCAGGAGGGGTTAGGTGTGGCGATTATATAATTCGCACAGGGGGCAGGCACAAGGTTCGCCCCAATAGACTTTTCCCATGGAACAGGTACAAGGCCAGCCCCTACAATGCTCTTTATCTTAAGGAAACACTATGAAAGTCATGCTGCATACGGATCGTGCTGGAAAGCTAATGGTCTATGTTGCCAAAAAGGATCTAGAAGAAGTTGTTGTTAAACAAACCACAGTCGATGATGCCCAAGTTCTGACCCTAGCCAATGGCTGGGAGCTATCAGTGACCGGATTGGATAATCCCATCAAAACGCCTCAAACCGTTAAAGCTAAACGCTTGAATTAAATTCTATTTAAGCCGGGAAAGCTTGAGTAGATGGAAAATTAGGCGGTAGGAGGCAGAAGTCAGTGAGATCCTGCATGCTGATTTCTGCCTCCTGAATTATATCCTTGGGAGAACGTTTCGCTCTGAATTCATACCCCACAAAACGGTAAATTATTTGCTGGCATATCCCTAAATACTGTTGCCTCACTTCACAGGAGATTTTTCCATGTCACCGCTTAAACAACTACCTCCATATATGTTTATCCTAGAGGGAATCTTTCTAGGGTATCTCAGCAAGAAAAAGAGAAAGATCAAAGCTCTTGCCCTTGAAGTCGAGCAGGAGCAAGTGGTAATTAAGCTGCCTAAAGAGGTGCGAGATTCTATACAAGATTATCAATTCCAGCCCGGAGACAAAATTCGCTGCATTGGTCGCAGTCAGGTTGATTTTACCACAGGTACCATTAAGCTCAGAGCCTATCAGGTTTTGCCACTACTTCCCCCTAACGAAGAGGTGCCTTTCACAACTGCACCCCAGGCTCCAATGTCAACAACGGCTGAGGCTTCTCAGGTGCCAACGTATCCTACGGTTGCTGTTGCACAAAAACCACCTAAGATCTTGATTTGTCGCAAGTCAGGCTGCCAGAAGCGAGGTGGCCATCAACTGATCTCAAAATTAGAGAGTATCTTGCAAGAATATCAGCTCCATGACCAGGTAGAAATTCAATATACAGGCTGTCAAAAACGCTGTTCAAAGGCACCAACTCTGACGATTATGCCGGGCAAACATCGTTACGATCGGCTCAGCCTTCAAAGTTTATCTAACGTTGTAGAGAAACACTTTTTCCCCTCTAAACCATGTTCACTTGAAAGCTAATCATGAAAATAAAATATCGCCAACTGGTGCTTAAGCTATTTGCTTGGTTCATCGCTGAAATTACACTCACCTATGTCGGTCTAGATAATCTGGCCGATTACAGCGAATACCTGAAGGAACAAAGCACTATCTCGATAGCTATGGCCTATTCCCAGAGTTAAGGGTACTAAAGTGTTAGAACGATTTGGCTAAACAGAACGTTCATCAACTCGCATGTCAAACGGTGCTTCCATTTGTGATGGGGGATGGACTCTGATTTTGGCACGGGGACTCAATTGAGACAGATATTCAGCTAGCCTGGTCATACGGTCCAACACTCGCCAGTTTTTTTCCTGATCAGAACAGTAAATATGTAAGATTACGACCTCAGTAATATTGATGGTCCATCTACAGAGCATCAACAGGGATTGAGTAGATCCATCACAGGCTTCGAAAAAGTGCCGACAGATAGCTCCTTCTAATTGCCTTTTCAAGGCTGCATCCAAGTCTGTTATTAACTCTGGTGGGAGATCTTCAGGCGAGAGTGAATGAACCATTATCAATCCTCAAAGCTAGCCACTAAGGACTGGACTCAATCATACGCTATGCCCAGCTCGCTCCATCGTAATGACTTGAGCAATACGCTCAGGAAACTCTTCTAAATCAGCATCTTCTTCCTTAGGCATTGGGGACAGAAAGGTATAGCAGGGATCA
Organism: Adonisia turfae CCMR0081; assembly: GCF_011009555.1. Classification (GTDB taxonomy): domain Bacteria; phylum Cyanobacteriota; class Cyanobacteriia; order Phormidesmidales; family Phormidesmidaceae; genus Leptothoe; species Leptothoe turfae. The sequence continues at coordinate 2,417,690 of NZ_QXHD01000004.1, forward strand.
CACTGCCCCGTATCAAATACTTGTAACACCCACTTGTCGGGAAGTCCTTCTACTCCTATTTCTACGACATACCATTCACTACCCGTCTCACGGGTAGCCAGAATGGAGAAGAAATCTTGATCAATATCTGGAATTTCCAAATCTTGCATCAAAAAATCCCTCGCGACCATACTAGCATCAGTCATCGATAAACTTAGCATTGTCAAAGGTCTCCTTTATATCTACCAGTTGAAGATATTGCTCAGAGACTGCAATATCTTTCCAAGTCTGGACCGCCGCCACTAGCAGCAGCATCTACAGAGAGCACGGCGGCCCTATTTTTGGAGTCATTACTCAGTGTGCCAATAGTTACAAGGGGACTGTTCCTGTGAACCAATCCATATCATTCAAAACCAACTATGCTTCAGTCCATCAAGATAGAACTGGCGTTGCAGAGTCTCGGGAGGATTTAATCTAAAAAATAACGATCCGGGACAATTCAGCCCGATCAATTCATTCCCTAAATCAACAACAGCATAGAACTAAAGCTGTAGGGCTAATCAAAAAAGCTGGAGTCGCACACTCTCTATACCCTATTACCAAAGATCAACACAAAATATTCTGTATCGCTCAACACCAAACCTCCATTAGCAACAGTCTTTAACATTTTAAGAGATTGACCATATTTTTCTGAGTAAACCGTTATTGTAGAAACAAAAAAACGGCCTCAATAGTTCATTCTGAACATAATGTCTTGTCAATTAGGAAGAAAACATTAAACCGTATCAGGTGACATAGAATACAAAATTTTGGATTGTTATGTCTAAGGGCATGACTTTCCAATAAATTGTCCACTCTCCATCTCTGTAATCTAGTCCTGATGGATTCGTCATTCCTCTTTCTCTGTATAAATCTTCTGTTTATTCGGAAATCTACTCATTTATGACTTTTATAGAAGGTTTGAGAAAATCAGGTTCGTTTTTTTCAGTCGCCAATTTTTCCTCACCTATCGCTCTATTGATAGGCCTGCATTGTCTATGGCTTACACTATCAAAGACGGTTGTATCTCTTGCGATAGCTGTCGGCCCCAGTGTCCAACGGGAGCCATTAAACCTCAAGCAAAATGGGAAGGCTATTGGATTGACCCTACCCTGTGCGATGACTGTCAAGATTTAGAGACACCTCTCTGCTTAAATGCTTGCAATATTGGCTCCCTATCCCCTCTAGTTCCCAAAAAAGGACGCCGTAAAAGCACCCTCCTGCCAGCAGCAATTGCTGACATTTTTCTCAGTGGTAAGACGACTCCTTTTGCATCTTCCATGGTGATTTGGGAAGCCTGTAACGTTTTAGCTCAGCGTCAGCATCTGCCTTGGCAAATCGATGCTGACGGAAAATTTTGTTACCATCGACCGGTCCATCGTGGTCGAGGAGAAGTTCGCCTTCGATTAGCCACAAGTCCCGAAAGGGATATCCCCATAGCAATGCCTGCAGATGAAGCAATGGAGGTCATGGCTCAATTTGATATTCGTGCCACCTGTCTTCATCTGATTTTTGCGGCCTATGCCATCACCCTCAATTCTCCGTGGGAAGAAGCATTTGTAATCAATGACCAGCACATTGAACAATATTTAGATCTCAATAAGCGAAAAGATCTGAGCAAGCTAGACAAACTCACGTTGATCAAGCATTTAGTATACCAAGTCTGTCAGTTACTGGTTGCTTTGGACTGGCCACGTCAGGGAAAGGTTAAAGCCTTTTCCTTTGATGAGCAGCCGATTTGGCATCTAGTCAACACTGAGTATTATTTTGAAAAAGATCACCAGGGAGGTCGTCACTTAATTGGGTTAAGCTTTACTATCCGCCCTGGGATTTGGGCCAAACACTTTCTTAACAAACAAGACTATCGTAATCAAACGGCTTTTTATCAATACGGTACCCTACCTAAGTCATTATTAACTGAAGTGATGAGCAACTGGCAACAGCATGAGGGTGCTGTTCGTCTACTGTTGTGGCTATTATTCAAGCTAAGGTTGGGGGGTGACCATCGGCTGACTGTGCGCACCCTACTACGTATTGCCTATGGAGAAGATCGATTAATAGAGGCTACCACTGTCCGGGGGGCACACAAACGTCTGCTGAAAACGTTTGAGAGCGATCTGGAAACAATTTATTACTATGGCCTCAAACCGTTGTTTGATCCAGAGACCTATCCCGCCGAGATACAGCCACTATGGGCTAAAGTCATTGATATCCCCAACGATGTTGACGATGCTCTTGAATTTTGGGTAAATGATGCCAATCAGAGCCGGAGCTTAACGGACACGGCCCCCCGAGACAAATGGCAGCGACTGATCAATGCTCGATTGGCCGGCTTTGAACTATCGGAAGAATGGCAACAAACAGTGCGTCGTCGAGCCCCTAAGCGGCGGCGTAAACAATCTCAAACAACTCAATTAGGCTCACTCTCTGGTGATGTTATCAAGGCAGCACGCCAACGTCAAAACTTGACTCAACGCGCCTTAGCCAAACATTTAGGGAAAAGCCAGAGTTGGGTGCGAGATGTGGAAAAAGGTCGATTTCGCATCAGTACCGAAGACTACCCCCGTTTACAACAAACACTGGGGCTTAAATAGATAATATATGCAAGATTTTGTCTATTATCCCCAAACAAACATTCCGCATTAAGTTGTCCCCCAAAAAAGATTTCCATCAGATACCTTTAGGAGAATACCCATGACAGAACAACAACCCATTTCCAATGAAGTTGCTTTGAGAATTGCCTTGGCAGCTAAGGCTTTACCCAATGTCTCTATAAGAGAGTTAATCGATGCATTACAAACCAATCTCGACGATAACATTACGGAAGAATCGCTAAGTACCCTAACCGTCACCCAGCTCAAACGTGCCTTTGGCAATATTTACGATGTGGATGAGGGCGAATGGGAAGGCGAAGATGCCAATAATCAGGAGATTGCTGCCGTTAAAGAAGCGGTGCGGATTCTCTGGGGAGAACAGACAGAGTACGATCATCCCTTACCCATCGAGCCTGATCAAGGCGATATGCCTAACTCAATTCGCATAGCGGTTGCATCCAATACAAATGAGCAATTAGACGGCCATTTTGGCTCCTGCCATCGATATTTGATTTATCAGCTATCGGCGAATGCTATTAAGCTGATCGATGTGCGCTCTGCTCTGGAGGCAGACCTGAGCGATAACAAAAATCAGTTCCGAGTGAATTTGATCAGAGACTGTCCTGTGCTCTATGTTGTGTCCATTGGAGGGCCTGCCGCCGCCCAAGTGATTCAAGCGAATATTTACCCCATGAAAGTGGAAGCTGGAGGAGCTATCCGGGAGATTCTTGCCGATTTACAACGGGCGATCGCAACATCACCCCCTCCCTGGCTGGCAAAAATCTTAGGCATTGGAGCAGACCAGCGGGTAAAGAATTATCAGGCAGTTGGTTAGGTCAACGATGAATATCCAACGACATAAATAACGCATTCAGACAATTCAAACAATCACGGGTCTTTGGCCTACCCATTTTGCCGATCTAATCCGAGTGGCACAACTTGTTTATGATCCCAGTGGTGGAATTTCAAGTTGCTCAACCAGTGATATATCTGATTGATTGTGAATACTTGTAGCATCGATTATAGACATCGAGGAACTAACCTATAATAATGTTCTCGCAAAGACACCGGTCTATTATTGTTATTTAAACAAACAATTAATAGAAAAATTGCGATCGCAGCCACAAGTATTTGTATTCGTTCATTAGGCGTTTCCGGCCTGGATAGTATTGCTGAAACCTATGGGAATTAACCATCGCTCAGAGTTAACCGTGCTTGGATTACCCGCAGAACGGGGTAGGTGGTTGTTAATTCCCTTGGGCACAGTCGTTTTAATGTGTCTGGGCACCGTTTATTCCTGGAGTATTTTTAGAACCCCCTTGGAAGGTGAGCTAAATTTAAGTGCGACTGAGAGTCTTCTACCCTATACGGTTGCGCTGGTTTTCTATGCGGCTCTCATGCCAGTCGCAGGTTTTTTCATTCCTCGCATAGGCGCTCGCATGGTGGCGGTAATCGGCGGGATTTTCCTGGGGGCGGGCTATATTCTCTCCAGCTTTGCGACAAACATTGGCATGCTCGTCCTCACCTATGGAGTTATGGCAGGGACAGGCGTAGGCGTTACCTACGGTGTGCCCATGTTTGTCGTTGCCCGATGGTTTCCTGAGAAAAAAGGCCTAGCGATGGGAGCAACAATTGTCGGGTTTGGGCTATCGCCGCTCATTACTGCTCCGTTAGCCAATCGGTTAATTGATAGTTACACCGTAAGGCCAACGCTGTGGATCTTAGGCAGCATCTTTATGATGATTGTTCTAGGCATTGCCACCATCCTAAAATTACCGCCCAAGGGCTGGCATCCCCAACAGAATTCTGCTAAGCCAACAGTCACAGGGTTCCACAGTTATCCCAAAAAGCTGCTCAAAAGCCAGTCATTTTATGGACTTTGGGGTTGTTATGCCATTGGCACCCTGATCGGCTTAAGTGCCATTGGTATCTCAGGTCCGGTGGGGGAAGAGATTATTAAGGTTAATCCAGAGACGGCAGCCATTAGCGTTTCTCTATTTGCCCTCTTCAATGGCTTCAGTCGTCCTTTATTTGGGTGGTTAAGCGACCGTTTTAAGCCTCAATATGTGGCAATCTCATCGTATACGCTGGTACTGATTGCCTGTGTGCTAATGATGAACGCACAAGAGGGTCAGTTAGCGACTTATTTAATTGCCTTTTGCCTACTTTGGTTTTGTTTAGGAGGATGGTTAGCCATGGCTCCTACCATCACCCTCCGATTTTTTAACCCCGATCAATATGCTCAAAATTATGGCATTGTGTTTACCGCCTATGGGGTAGGTGCCCTAACGGGCACCCTGGCCATCGGACAAATTCGAGATTGGTTTGGCACCTATACCTACGCGTTTTATCCCATGGCCCTATTTGCCATCATCGGCATTGTGGTTGCTAGTTGTCTGCTCAAACGTGAGCAGACACGGTCCTAACCCAGATGCCTTACGGATACGTGCTTGCTCAAATCTAGGCTAGACAAGCGGCTAAATCTGCCTCGGGTATGGTGATGGGTTGGAGATTATAGGTGTCCGACAATAACTTCAACACATTAGGTGAGATAAATGCAGGCAGCGTGGGTCCCAAGCGAATATCTTTGATCCCCAGGTGCAGCAGGGTCAGCAAAATAGCCACCGCTTTTTGTTCATACCAGGACAAAATCATTGACAAGGGGATTTGATTAACATCGACCTCAAATGCATTGGCTAGTGCGATCGCAATCTGAATTGCAGAATAGGCATCATTACACTGGCCCACATCCAATAACCGAGGAATACCTTCAATAGCCCCTAACTCTTGATCAAAGAAACGGAACTTGCCACAGGCAAGCGTGAGAATCACACAGTCCTCAGGCACTTTCTCTACCAGTTCAGTGTAATAGTTACGATCAGGTTTAGCCCCGTCACAGCCCCCAATTAAGAAGAAATGACGAATTTTGCCAGCTTTAACCGCTGCAATCACCTGGTCAGCGACCCCCAGTAGCGCATTGCGGGCAAAACCAGTGGTTACCTGCCGGGGAGTCCCTATTTCAGTGAATCCAGGTAACTCCAATGCTTTCGTAATCACGGGGGTAAAATCAGGCAGCCCATTGGGCTGAGCGGGAAGATAATTCAATCCTGGATATCCCACAGGACCAATACTAAACAGCTTGTCCTCATAGTTTTCATGGGGTGGCATCAGACAATTTGTTGTGATCACAATGGCCCCTGGAAATTTGGCAAACTCCCGAGTTTGGTTTTGCCAGGCCGTACCATAATGACCATAGAGATGGGGGTAGGTTTGTTTTAGACGCGGATAGCCATGGGCGGGTAACAATTCTCCATGGGTGTACACTGTGATAGCGGTTCCCATGGTCTGTTTTAGCACCGCTTCCAATTGGGGAATATCATGGCCAGACACGAGAATAGCTTTACCCACTCTGGCGTTGAGGGGCACCGATGTGGGCACCGGATGGCCATAATTACCCGTATGCCCGGCATCTAGCAACTGCATCGCCAGCAAATTGATTTCCCCAACCTTCAATGCCAGATTGACCCAGTCTTCCAGACTCAGATCTTGACGCTCCAATGCAGCTAGGGCCTCATAGCAGAATTGATCAACCCGTTCATCGGTTTGACCCAACTCCTGGGCATGGAATGCATAGGAGGCCATCCCCTTAAGACTGTAAAGAACAGTGAGTTTAAGGGAGAAAATATCAACATTGTTTTTCGATTGACCAATAAATTGCAGGGCGATATCCTCTCCCTGAGACGCTAAACTATCCTCAAAGTTGGGTTCATAGCACGTGATATCTGGCCAACTTTGGTCAGATTTTGTAACCTGTTGCACTTGAGTTTTGAGGTGTTCTCGATAGGCCAGCGCTCGACGAATGTAGCTGGTAAATCGTTTTTGATCAAAGTTGACATTGGTCATGGTGGCAAAGATGGCTTCACAGGTGAATCTATCGACCTCATCGGTGGAGATCATCAGATCACGGGCACGGAGAGCAACTGGGGCAAGGCCACGCAGAATATAGATCAGCAGATCTTGCACAGCATTGACCTCTGGACTTTTGCCACAGGCTCCCCATTGATGGCAGCCTTGTCCACTCGCAGTTTGTTCGCATTGTTCACAAAACATTGTCAGATCCTCTTGGGAAGCAGCTGGGTTTACTGTAGGAGAGGAGAACGTTCAATGCTTTGACTTAAGTCAAGGGAAAGGACTAAGGGTAATAAACTTTAGATTTTCTTCTGTATTTCTTGGAAACGGCCCATTAGTCTGAAGTTACAATATATCTCTATCTCTCACTACAAACTGTGACTATCCAATGGTGTTGTCTCCACTCTCAAATTTTTTGAGTCAGACGATGATATTCCAGGATTTACCATTGGATCAGTTGGAAGATCTTGAAGGTTTAGCAGTTATCAAATCCTATGGCAAAGGCGAGGTCCTCTTCCATCAGGGAGATGCTGGAATTGGATTTTTTGTGATCCAATCGGGGCGTGTAAAGGTATTTAAACTATCGCCCCAGGGTAAGGAGCAGATTTTGCATATCTTTGGTCAGGGAGATCATTTTGCTGAAGTGCCCGCTCTGGATGGCAAGTGCTTTCCCGCCTCCGCAGCGGCCCTTGAGTCATCGGAGCTTTTATTCTTTCCACGTCAGCCTTTTTTAAGCCTTTTAGAACAGCGTCCATCCCTTGCCATTAATCTGCTCAAAAGCTTTGCTCGACATCTTCGACGGTTTTCGAACCTGGTGGATAGCCTTGCTCTACAGGATGTTCCAGCTCGCCTAGCTACCTACTTGCTAAATTTGAGTGGGGAATTGAACAACGTAGATATTATCAAGCTTGATCTGCCCAAAAATCAGCTGGCGGCCCGATTAGGAACTATTCCTGAAACTCTATCACGGGCTTTTTCCAAGCTAAATCGCGCTGGTTTAATTTCGATGGATGGCATTGAGATTACATTGTTAGATTTAGAAAACTTAAAGCACCTGGCCAATTGCGATCGCTAGTCTGATCACCTCTTACCCCTTACTGCAACCGCTGTATCAAATGTTCTCCCACTCGCAACGCATTGGCCATTACCGTTAGCGCTGGGCTAACACTGGCGCAAGAGGGGAAAAAGCTGCTGTCTACCACATAGAGATTGTCAATCTCATGGGTGCGGCAGTGGGTGTCTAACACTGAGGTGGCTGAGTCAGTGCCCATGCGACAGGTTCCACTCTGGTAACCCACCACCTGAATTGGCACTTCTCCCCGTGGATATACACCACTGCGCTGCAGACCTTTAGACGTTTTCTCCAGGGCTTTTAACACCTCAATCCATCGGTACACCAGACGATCATGGGCTTCTATATTGTTGGGCGTAAACTCGTAGCGTAGTTTCCCATTTTGAAAATATATTCGATTGTTGGGGTTTGGCAATACTCCCGTTTGGGCTCGCCAGCCAATGGACCGCATTGCTAACTGTTTTAAGCCAGCCCCCGGCATAATCTTGGCAGCCACTGACAGCAATGGCGGAGATTCGGCAAAAATGATGTCTTGCAACAGTCCGCCCGTATTCTCAATGTGTCCCATGGGGTACTCATAGTCACCGTCACCCCAATAAAAATCATTGATGCTAACACTTTGGGGGAATGTCCCTGAATTGTTGGCGGCACTGCGCTCAACAATCATGGTCATCTGGTGCTTCATCAAGTTGCGCCCCACCTGGCCTGAGCTGTTGGCCAATCCCTCGGTGTGTTTGGCATTGGCAGAACTCAGCATCAACGCCGCTGAATTGACTGCACCGCAGGCCAAGACGACGATATCGCCAGCAAATAACATGGCCTGATCGCCAATTTCTGCCTGCACTCCTTTGATTTCAGTACCCGTTGGGTTGGTGTGCAGGCTAACAACTTTTGCCGACGTTTGTAGCGTCACATTGTCATACTTTAAAGCTGGATTGATACCAAAGACTTCAGCATCTCCCGTGGGATCATCATCCTGGCGGGTCAGACTGACGGGTAGGGGAGCCGGGTGCAGTCCCTGCTGTGCGATCGCCTCGACAATTGGCTGCATCAGCGGCTCATGATCCACAGCCCCATGGGGATATGCACTACTGTGGGTAGGCTCTGTTGGGTCTTTACCAGGATCACCATGTACCTGGTAAAGCTGTTCAGCCGCCGTGTAATAAGGTTCTAAATCTGCATACTGGATGGGCCATGCGGGGGCCACACCATCCTGGTATTTGACTGCTCCAAAGTCGCGATCGCGCATTCGCATCAGAGAAGCGCCATAGATTTTAGTATTACCGCCAATGGCATAGTTGGTTTGAGGAGAAAACGGCTCACCGGACTGGTCATACCATTGCTCCGAAGCATGGTATTTTGTCTTTTTCAGCACATCGACCCCTGCGGGATTTTGCTCTTCGAGGGCCATACCGGTTCCCCGCTCCAAAATCAAAATCCGTTTCCCCGTAGGTGCAAGTTTTTGTGCCAGCGTTCCCCCGCCAGCTCCAGTGCCCACAATGATGATGTCGTAGTGCTGGTCATCAATAATCATGGATTTCTCCTCTGCCGGTTACCAATGAGGGTTTTTAAATAATTAAGGTCTTGTATTGTCACGATTAGAGCTATTGCCAGACATAAATCAAGATAAACAGCACAATCCAAATGACATCGACAAAGTGCCAAAATAGTGATGTGGCAGCAACACCATACTCACCGCCAGCATAGTTATTGGGAATAAACGAACGGGCCAGCATAATACTCTGCAGCAGTACCCCAGTTAAAACATGCAGTCCGTGGAAGCCAGTCAACAGATAAAAGGTGCCGCCAAACACCCCTGACTTAAAACCAAAGGGCAGACTCATCCACTCCACAGCTTGACCATAGAGAAAGAAACTCCCCATGGCCATGGTCAACAGCCAAAATGCCCGGAACCCCCACAGGTTATCTCGGTGTAAGTAGCGCTCTGCAAAGTAGATCACAAAACTACTGGATACCAGGACAATCGTATTAATAAATGGCTCTCGTACCTCTAAGCCCTCTACCCCCGCTGGCAACCAGTCGGTGACATTGGTCTTGTAGACAATGTAGCCCGCAAAAAAGCTTAGAAAGATGACGCTTTCAGACAGTAGGAAGACAATGAAGCCAAACATACGATGGTCTTCTTCTTCATGTCCTACACCTTGGACAACCTGGGTATTAACAGTCTGATCAAGCTTAGCTGTGCTCACTGGCCAACTCCTTTGTTGGATTATTTTCAACTAAAGGTTCATTGCTGCCGTAACCATAGGGAGCCGACACAACAACCGGAATCTCATCAAAGTTCTCGTGGGGAGGTGGAGAGGATACCAACCATTCCAAACCAATGGCCCGCCAGGGATTATCTCCAGCTTCCTCACCCTTCACCCAAGCACTCAAAATATTCAAGATAAAGGGCAGTGTTGATACCCCTAATAAAAAGCCACCGAGGCTCGCTAGAACATTCCAGAAGGCAAACTCTGGATCATAGGAAGCCACCCGCCGGGGCATGCCCTGCAAACCCAGGGGATGCATGGGTAAAAAGTTGAGATTGGTGCCAATAAAGGTGAGCACAAAGTGCAATTGACCCAAACCCTCGTAGTACATGCGCCCAGTCATCTTGGGAAACCAGTGGTAAATGGCAGCATAGAAGCCCATCACAACGGCTCCATAGATAACGTAGTGGAAGTGGCCGACCACAAAGTAGGTGTTATTAACGTGGATATCAAAGGGGGCCGACGAGAGCATAATGCCGGTAATTCCGGCAAAGAGAAACATAAATAGGCCGCCTAGGGCAAACAACATGGGTGTTTTTAGCCGGAGCTTACCGCCCCAAATCGTCGCCACCCAGGCAAATACCTTGATCCCCGTGGGTACGGAAATCATCATGGTGGTAAACATAAACAACATGCGCATCCAGCCCGGAGTGCCACTGGCAAACATGTGGTGGACCCAAACAATACCACTCAGCCCAGTGATGATGAGGGACGATAGGACAACAATCTTATAGCCAAAGAGGGGTTTACGGGAATAAACTGGGAAGACCTCTGAGAATATACCAAAAATTGGCAGAATAATGACGTATACCGCCGGATGGGAATAGAACCAGAAGAAATGCTGATAGAGAATTGGGTCACCCCCGCGGGAGGGCTCAAAAAAGCTGGTGCCCACCGTCAGATCCAGCAGTAACATGACGGCACCTGCCGTTAGTGCTGGCAATCCAAACAACTGAATGATCTGCGCCGAAAACACTGTCCAGCAAAAGGCCGGCATTTTAAACCACCCCATCCCCGGAGCGCGCATTCTAAAAATGGTGGTAACAATGTTGACCGCACCCATAATCGACGATACTCCCGACAAGGCTACGGCCAATAGCCATAGGGACTGACCATTGATCAAGTTGCCGGTAGGATTCTGCAAACTGACCGGCGGATAGGCCCACCAACCCGATTGGGACGGTCCACCCGGCACAAAGAAGCTGAGGGTGAGAATGACCCCGAATATCGGCACCAACCAAAACGCAGCAGCGTTTAGCCGGGGAAACGCCATATCCCGTGCCCCAATCATTAACGGCACTAGATAATTGGCCAGGCCGTTGAGCATGGGAAACGTCCACATGAACAGCATAATGGTGCCGTGCATGGTGAACAGTCCGTTATATACGGTGCGATCCACCAGATCCGCTTCGGGAGT
>NZ_QXHD01000004.1:2428982-2496997 GCF_011009555.1 Adonisia turfae CCMR0081
CGCCAAAAACTCTTCCCCAACACCAACAACAACCTTTTCCCCACCCTCCCCACCACCACCCTCCTCCTGCTAATAAAAGCCTGTCAGCACCTGCAAGACTGGCCCCTGATAATCCACTGCTGCCAAGAATACCAAACTCGCCTCGACCGAGCCGACAACAACAAACCCTCTCGCAACAGCCTCAACAACCTACACCTGCTCAGCCAAGCCTACCAACACCTCGGCCTGTACCCCCTAGCCCAACAAACCCTACAACGAGCCATTCACCAGACTGACCAGCCCCCCCAAACCCTCCTCGACGCTTACCAACAACTACAAAAACAAACCAAAACCCTCCCCAACGGCATCGACACCCTACAAACCGACCCACTCATCCTCACCCCCCTCCAAAGCCACCACCAAGACAACTTTCTCTGGCAATACGCCGACCCCACCATCGCCGAGCTGTGCAACCTGCCCGACTTCAACAACGCAGACGAAGACTGGCAACAATGGCTCCACACCAACCAAACAACCACCAAACACCTGTTCGCCGTCAACCACCGCCACTGGGGCCTGATCGGCTCCGTCGGCCTCGAACACTTCAAACACATCGGCTTTTTCCACTACTGGCTCGGCCAAAACTTCCAAGGCCAGGGCCACGGCCCCCAGGCCGTCACCACCCTGCTCAACTGGGCACATCGTTACTTAGGTCTACGCTGCTGCTACGCCACCACCTATCGCCACAACATCCCCTCCCGCAAAGCCCTCGCCAAAATTGGTTTTCAACCCATCCCCCTAAAAGTAGTCCTCCCCAACAACCCAGCCTATGAAGAAGACATATTTTATCGAGGTAACCAGAAAAGCGACAGAGCCCTATTTTCTGAGATTAATCGACTTTTTATAGAACGTGATTTTGAAGGACAGGTGGTGTCGGTGGGGAGGAGAGGGGTTGGACTAGCGGCGTGAGAGGGAAAGTAAAAAGTAGCAAGTAGAGAGTAACAAGTTTGTATGCAGAAAACCCAGTCCAGCTAACTGATTATTTTTCACTTGTTACTTTCCCACAACGCCAACCCATTACTTGTTACTTCTTACTTTTTACTCTTTACTTTTCTCCCAACGCCAACCCATCCAACTTTTTACTCTTTACTCTTTACTTTTTACTCTTTACTTCCCACTCCCATGGCCCACTGCATCGGCAAAAAACGAAAACGACACCCCAGACACCGTACCCAAAACGGCTACGCTGCCAGCCACGACCACCGAGGCCACTGCATCGAGCAATCTCAGCCATTTTCCCAGTCTCTGTTATGGACCCTGCAGCGCGACTACTTCACCCAGCGTGGTATAAACGCATGGTCCCAGGGCGAAGTGCCCCACTACATCACCAGTAACCCCACTATTGCTACCGCCTACGCAGAAATTGTTTTTGCCCACTGGCAAGATCAACGCCAGCACATCACCAGTGCTCAGCCCTTCTATCTATGTGAGCTGGGTGCAGGCTCCGGGCGCTTTGCCTTTCAGTTTCTTACCCACCTCACTCAGCTTTGTCAGCAACACCAAGTTCCCCCTACCCATTTTCGCTATATCCTCACCGACTTTGCCCAGGCCAACCTTGATGCCTGGGAGCGTCATCCTCAGTTCCAACCCTTTTTCCAGCAGGGCATCCTTGATACCGCTCGCTTTGATATTAACAACGACGACCACCTTACCCTGCACCATAGCGGCGAAACCATCAGACCCGGTACCCTTGAACGCCCCCTGGTGGTCATCGCCAACTATCTTTTTGACAGCATCCCCCAGGATCTGTACTACATCAACAACGGTGAGATCCATACCTGTCTTGTCTCCCTATTCTGCCAACAAAATCCCCAAACCCTTGCCAAGGCAAAACTGCTGGAGCACATCGAACTCCACTACGACTACCAACCCACCGATCTCAGCCGGTTAGACCCCACTCTGCAGACCCTACTGCGGCACTACAAAAATCGCCTCACCGACACCCACCTGCTAGTGCCCAACATTGGCTTTCTCTGCCTCAAACGACTGCAGGCACTATCCCAGCAAGGACTGCTGCTACTCTCCGCTGACAAAGGTAAACTCGACCTCAGCCACCTCCAGGGCAATCGGCCCCCCAGACTGGTCACCCACCATGGCTGTTTCTCCCTTAGCGTCAACTACGGCCTATTCCAAACCCTTTGCCAACAGCAGGGAGGCATTGCCCTGATGCCGGCATCCCACCACAGCCTCTGCGTCATCGCCCTAATCATGGGCCAGCATCCAGAGCGCTACCACCACACCCAGTGGGCCTATGAGCACTACATCCAAACCTTTGGCCCCGACGACTTTTTCCGCATTACCAAACACGTACGCAACACCCTGGACCAAACAACAGTGGCCGACATTCTGGCTTACCTACGCCTCAGCCAGTACGACAGCCATCAATTTAACCGCTACCTACCCCGACTACAGCAGCTTGCCCCCCATATTACCTCCCAGGAACAAACCACCCTCCTAACCACCATCGACCAAGTCTGGCAGCGCTACTTCCCCATCGGCGAAACCAACGACTTTGCCTTTAACCTAGCCAGCTTCTGCTATCAACTCCAAGACTACCAGCGAGCCCTAACCTACTTCGAACAATCACTACAACTCCACGGCCCACAAATTAACACCCTGCTCAACACAGCCCTATGCAGCCAGCACCTAAACCAAAACCACCGAGCAAACACCCTCCTCAAACAAATACTCAACCAAGACCCCAACCACAAACAAGCCAACAAACTACTAGCCAACATAAATAGTTAGAAACCATCCCCTAACTTGTTACTCGTCACTCGTTACTCGTTACTCGTTAATTGTTACTCGTTACTTGTTACTCGCCACTTTTTACTTTTTACTTTCTACTTGTTACTCGTTACTCATCACTCGTTAATTCCCCCCCTCCACCACCATGACCACCACCACCTTTTCCACTCGCACCGCCTGGGAAGCCGAAATAAAAGACAACCCATTAACCATTGAAACCTTTGATGCCGAGCGTCCTCGCCCGTTAATTTATAACGATACCAATACCGTCGGTGTTCTAGAAATAGAGACCATACGACCGACGGGCGCGACGGGCAGTATGGTGATCATCGACGCCACCAACTCCCATGCATTTAACACCACCAACGCCTTTTACTTGGGTCTTGATGGTAACCCCCAGGCATCCCTGACTATTCACTTCCCTAAACCTGTTTTAGCCTGGGGGGCAAACTACTCAGCTCCCAAGTCCGTAGGTGACTCAGCCCAGGCTACCTTTAACGAGGATACCTATGACTTTCCGGCCACAAATTCTGAGGGCTTTATTGGGTTTGTTAGTGATACGCCTATTTCCTCTGTTGTGATCCAGAATCCTGGCAGCAGCTTTGCCACCCTGGTGCTGGATGATTTCTCATTTATTACCGGCCCCCGCATTACCAGCCCCATCGACGGTGCGATTGTCACCGCAGGAGAGTCTGTAGTCTTTTCCGCCATTCCCGCCGAGGTTACTGACCCCATTTGGACCTCCAGCATCGATGGTGTGCTAGGTAGCGGTACCAGCCTTTCGTCGGATCTGCTCTCGACCGGTATTCATCAGATCACCATTACCGATGGGTCTTCTGAGTCAACATTCCTGCTGGCCGTGCTAAGCGTATCCCAAACGGGGCAGGGAGAAACCGGTCCCCAGGGTCCCCAGGGTGAGAAAGGTGAAACCGGGGCTCAGGGCATGCAGGGTGAGAAAGGTGAAACGGGAGCCCAGGGGCCCCAAGGTGAACAAGGTGAGAAAGGTGAAACGGGAGCCCAGGGGCCCCAAGGTGAACAAGGTGAGAAAGGCGAAACCGGAGCTCAGGGGCCCCAAGGTGAACAAGGTGAAACCGGAGCCCAGGGTCTCCAGGGTAAGCAGGGCGAGAAAGGTGAAACCGGGGCTCAGGGGGCTCAGGGTCTCCAGGGTGAGAAAGGTGAAACCGGAGCTCAGGGGCCAGCCGGTGTTATTGATGCTGAAACCCTGGCCAGCTTACAAAGTGCGATCGCAATCCTGACTCAACGGACTGAATGCCAGCGTATATTTCATGTCCTAGAATTTGCCGGTGCGTTACAGCTAATGCCAGATGAGGAATCAGAGCAGGATTATATTGAACTTAATCAGGCCACGGCGGAAAGACTGAAGATTGATGTTGACGACGCCATCAGCTGTATTGCAGACATCACAAATCTTTCAGTCCAGCTAAGCGAAACAGAAATACCCCTTGATCTTGAAGTCACCCTGGTCAGGACAGATAAACAACGGGTACTCACCGTAATAGAGAATAACACCCAGATATCTGAGGATGAGATTGATGATTGCGAAATTACGATTGCTGCCAATCTTCCTGAGAATAGCCCTTGGTTGGATAAGGTGAACAGTATGGAAGTTAATCTAAATGATGGTCAAATTGTAAGAACTGAAAATGCTCCCCCCTATAGCCTATTTGGCAAGAAAAACAGTAAGTCCATTGGTGGAGAAGAATTCCTAAATGAGGGTACCCATACAATTACGTTTACCCTATTTTCTGAAGAGAATCTAGGAGGAACCGAGCTAGGAACAGTCACTCGAACGTTTACTGTTACCGATGATTAAAATTTGCCAAACTCCAGTGCATACTCTAATTGCTCAAGAATTAACCGTACTACAAGCTCTTTAGACTAAAAAGAGCTTTGTAAGCAAGTATTCATTGCTTCAGCCATAACCTTTGGAATTTATAAAATTCTTATCTCTTAACCACAATGTTAGTACGATAGGGCCTACTGGACATAGGTCAAATTTCGGTGTGACGTTGCACCGAGGCGAGATTATGCAGATATCAAACTAATGAAACTACTGTCCATAGACTGTGAAGCGTTTTATGATGCTGATTTTTTAGGCAGAACCAAAGCGAAGTCACTTTTTGACGAGATTATCTCTAGCTTTGATGTTACCAACAAGACTGTCAAAATGGCCGATGGGAGCGAGCAAATCACTGAACTAGGCACTTACCTATTTGCTGACGCGGAACTAACTTCATTCGAAGCTTTTCCAAAAGTATGGGGTAAACGGTCAGCTTGGCCTCAGACCCTGGCAAATGTGCGAGACTGCATTGAGCGGAAGACAGGTGTTCGATTTCAGGTAGCGCGATGTGTGTATTACCAAAGTGGTAGCAAAAGTATGGGCTTTCATAGAGACTTGCCAGCCTATGGAGATACATCTGCGATCGCATCCCTCAGCCTTGGAGCCGAACGGGAATTTATCTTCCGCAAGCCTACCAACCCTAACGAAAGTTTTGCTATTCCCCTTGCCTCGGGCAGTCTGCTCTTTATGGGCAAAGGCTGCCAGGAAAATTATGAGCATGCGTTGATTGCAGATCCCCAATGCAATCAACCTCGTTTAAATCTCACTTTTAGGAAATATGGTTGGGGATAGAGTTTCAAGGATGATAATAGCCTTCACTCAGACCAATCCCATTCACATAGCTGGTGACCCCAGACGGTTGAGTCGTCAAGAGTACCCCCCATAGCAGCAGGACAAACCACTCGAAACTAGCTTCGCGGCTAAAGACTGGACGGAATGTTAAAACTATTTGCTCTATGCGCTCATATAACTCCATAATAAAACCGGCTGATTGGTATGATTTCAGCCAGTTTCGGACATTCCTTGCCAGTTGGCTACAGGGATGTTCTTTTTCTAGAAATTCTCATCTGGTGGAGATTAACTTCGCACTGTCCAGTTCTGTAAATGGAAGTATTATTCTCCCAAAATGCTAGATGCAATTCCAAAATAGTGAATTGTATTCAGCCATTCTGACAGTGCAATTATGACGAATTTAATAAACTCTGCCGTTTCTCTCAGTGATCGTATTCAATTACCCCCTGTCTTTCGATCTTTTTCTCTATTTCCCATGGTGTTTACATCCCTCAATTTATTCGACCAAGTGGGGGAAAGTCTCAGTTTTGTTTTGTTATTACAAACTCAATTCAACAAGGTACAAATATCAGTAAAGTAGAGTAATGAAATTTAAATTTAAGCTTTGTTGTCAGCTAGAATACGATAGCTTGATAGTTACCTAGGTAAATTTGCGTAGCACGCAGGAGTTCAAAAGATCAATACTACGAGGAATAAGCTCCGATGTTCAAAACGCTGACATTATCTGATTTTTCATCCACAGTTGGTAGTTCGTTTCAAGTCTGTCCTGAGCCTGATACTTCTTTGCAATTAGAGTTGTTGGAAGCTGTTGAACTAAGTTCGTCTTCAAGCGCTCGCTCTGAATCATTTTCCCTTCTGTTTAAGGGGCCGAGTGATGTTGTGTTACCTCAAAAGCTTTATTCCATGAACCATTCAGATCTAGGTGATCTGAGTATCTTTCTAGTACCTGTGGCCGGTGCATCAGATGGAATACGTTACGAAGCGATCTTTAACTGATTTCGATCCTTTCTTATGGGGGCGCACAGTCTTGTGCTCCTACGTCCTTGCCAGGCCAAACCTATTCCACACAAACAACATCGATAACCTATGGTTTATGTCTCAGCAGACCCATTGCTAAAAGGAGAGGCGATTGCTCGTTACGAGCTTACACTGCGACCCATCGCCGATGCCGATCAACCTTTTCTCAGGCAGGTTTATAACAGCACTCGCGAGGAAGAATTGGCTGTTGTTCCTTGGCAAGAGGAACAAAAACAGGCATTTTTAGAGTTTCAGTTCAACGCCCAACATACGTTTTATCAGAACAATTTTAAGCAGGCTCATTATTGGGTTATTGAGCAATCAAGTGCACCGATAGGCCGACTATATTTAGATCGACGCGCTGATGAAATTTGCATTATCGACATTGCTTTGTTGCCCGCCTATCGCGATTGTGGCATCGGCACAGCTTTGTTGAACACAATCTTGGCGGAAGCACAGGCTAGAAATCAGCCTGTCAGGATTCATGTGGAGCCCAACAACCGTGCTCTAAACCTTTATCACCGCCTTGGATTCAGGCAAATAGGAGATGCAGGTGTTTATAACCTGATGGAATGGACACCTTAAGGTTGATTCCTTTTCTCTTAGGGCCTAATGCCCACATGTCAACAACATGTCAATTTAAACCAGGAGATCACGTTATGAGTGAACCTTTTTTAGGGGAAATTAAGATGTTTGGCTTTAACTTTCCCCCAAGGGGGTGGGCCAAGTGCGATGGGGAGACCTTAGCGATTAATCAAAATCAATCACTGTACTCCCTATTAGGCACGACGTACGGTGGCGATGGTCGGACCTCTTTTGCCCTACCAGGCTTACGGGGACGGGTGCCCATCGGCTTTGGCAGTGGTTATCCCCAGGGGCAACGGAGCGGTGAAGAAGGTTCCACCCTGACAACATCTGACATGCCATCCCACACCCACACGGTTCAGGCAACGAGCGCTGATGCTTCGGGCACTACCCCAATCGATCAGGTCTTAGCCCACACTGCCAACGTAAACATTTATGCAGATGCCGCAAATCTGGTTTCTCTAAATTCAAATACGGTTGGTTCTGCCGGTGGTGGGCAGGCTATCGATAATATGCAGCCCTTCCTTGCGGTCGAATTTTGTATTGCTCTGACGGGTACATTCCCTCCACGTAATTAAGGAGATTAATTCATGGTAACACCCTATATCGGCGAGATTCGCATGTTTGGGGGCAATTTTGCCCCTGTTGGTTGGGCCCTATGTGATGGTTCACTATTGTCGACTCAGCAAAATGACGCCTTGTTCTCACTGCTCGGTACCATTTATGGTGGCGATGGCCGTACTACGTTTGGGCTACCCGATCTCCGGGGGCGAGTGCCTATGCATTATGGCGAGGGACCAGGGCTCACCAATCGTCCTATTGGAACAAAATCAGGCGTAGAAACAGTCACTCTTACGGCTAGTAACATCCCCAACCATACCCATGTTTGGCAGGCTTCCAGCAATTCTGCTACCGACACTGTGCCAACTGGTAAAGTTCTTGCCACGGCTCCTGATGCCCATCCTATCTATGCCGAAGATGCTTCAGGCACTAGTAGTATGTCATCGTCAGTGATTGCTAGCAGTGGAGGGAGTGCTTCCTCAGTGAACAACCTCATGTCCTTCCAGGTCATTAACTTTATTATTGCCCTTACGGGTATCTATCCAACCCAAACGTAATTAGGAGATCCACTACCATGGCAGAACCATTTATTGGCGAGATCAGACTTTTTGGCGGTACCTACGCCATTCGGGGTTGGGCATTTTGTAATGGGTCAACCGTGAGTATTAGTCAAAACCAGGCCCTCTTTGCCGTACTTGGCACCACCTTTGGTGGGGATGGCCGTAACACCCTTGGTCTACCCAACCTTCAGGGCAGAGCTCCCGTTGGCATGGGTCAAGGACCAGGCCTTAATCGTTACAACATTGGGCAACATGGAGGCTCTGCCACAGTGACTCTCACGGAGAGCAACATGCCTTCTCATACCCATCAGGCAGCAGCAGTAGAAGTACCAACCGCTTTTGGTGGATCAACAACTGCATCCAACAATATTTTGGCCCAGCCAGATATCAACATCTATGGCAGTGCCACTAGCCCTGTTGACATGGCAAGTAGCAGCCTGAGTTCAGTCGGTTCTGACTCGTCGAGTACGGTTGATAATGAACAACCCTACTTAAGCCTCAATTTTCTCATTGCCCTTACTGGTATCTTTCCAAGCCGGGGCTAAAGCTTTCTTTGGAAAAATACACGCAATGACAGCAGGTTAGCGCCTCAGAACGCTAACCTGTTTTTTGGCTGAAAGCAAACGGTAGGCTATTTGCCATATCCATTGAGGTGCAACGTCATGCGCCCTTTGAGGTGAGGTACGTGAGCACAACGACGTGAATCTTAGTAAGAAACCGTCGCTGGTTTAGACCAGCGACGGTTTCTTGTTAGCTGCCCAGAGATTATCTAACCCATGCTGATCAGGTCAGATAATACAGCTGATTTAGAGTGACCTAAAAAGATACACCAAAGTTGACGTTATTGCCAAATTGCCCCACCGAATCACCATTATTTAATCCGGAAATATCGGCCAGGGCTTGGGCAACATTTACGACGGCATTTGCACCACTGTCAATGAAGAAGATGTCTGCTTCAAACGGGAGATTACCAGTGCCGGTGGTGCCATTGTCACTCTGCATGTTGTTGCCAGTCACACTGATATTTAACGTGGCATTGTCCTCCGCATTCAACGCCAAACTAGCATTGTTGGCAATACTCGGTGCTATTGCTGACGGCACACTATTGTTAGTCACCGTGGCATTAATGGTACCGTTATTCTCTGAGTCAATCAGAATATGGAAGTTACCGGTGCCATCAACGGTGTTGTTGTCGACTAAGACATCGAGAACACCTGCAAAGTTTATGACCTCAATGCCTGAACCGGCCCCTAGCGTGCCAGTATCGGCATCAATGTCGTTGTTACTGATCGTCGCCGTCACACCATCGCCACTATTTTCAAGCCGCAGCACATCGGCACCACTTGAGGTGCCACGATCAATCGTATTGCCGGTGATATTAACAATGGCATTGTTAGCATTGTTGTCAATCAAGAACCGGGTCAGGTTTGTTCCTGTTGGATTGACTGGAGTCAGGGTGTTATTCAGGATGTTGAGTGTGGCACCAGCCGTGTTGTTTGTAATCGCAAGATTACTTCCGTTGTTACTAAAGACCACATCCTCAAGGGTCAGGCTACCGACATTGGAGCCAGTAATATCGCCGTCAACGTCAATCCCCTGCACCGTATTACTCGACGCCAGACCAATATCACCGGTGATTGTCGGTCGATTGGCGTTAGCCCCAGAGATCAGAGTGGTGCCACCAACCACTAAATCGGTTGTTTGACCCAATAGGGACTGACCATTCTCCAGAGTAATGCCGCTACCATAGGAGCCATCCAGGACGTAGATGGTATCGCCAGCACCATCAAGGCCGTCGCTGCTACCGCCAGTGTTAATGGGAACTAGGCTATTGAACGGGTTCCCTGACGTGCCATCGCCGCCAGCTGCTGCATCATCGTCAACATACCAGATGCGATCGCTACTCACATTAATCGTCGCCGTTGCCGTGCTGCTACCGCCATTGCCATCTAAGACAGTAAACGTGAAGGTATCGGCAACGCTGGCATCGCCTGCCTCAGGAGTATAGAAGAAACTACCATCGGCATTAATGGTAACGCTTCCACCCTCCGTAGTAGTCTTCGTCTCCTCAAGAACAGACAATGTATCACCATTGGCATCTGTCGCACCGGTGAGCAGGCTAGTTGCACTGGTTACAGAGGCCACCTCATTACCAGGAATATCTGCACCAGCAACCTCTAGCACCGTATTACCAAAGGTGGAATAGGACTGATTCTGGGCAACAGGATCCACATTTTCAACCACATCGGTAACCGTGATAGCAATGTCTTGAACATCCGTTAAACCACCTGAGTCAGTTGCGGCGACCTGAATGTCGTAGACATTATTGCCACCAGCATCTCCAGGATTCTCAAAATCAGGTGCTGCATTGAACGTGACTACACCAGTATCAGCATCAATGGAGAACAGGGCTTGATCGGCACCACCAGTGAGGCTATAGGTCAAGCCTGAGCCTTCAGAGTCATTATCATCGGTCGCATTGACATCAATTGCACTCGTCTGTTCCTCCTCAACGCTAGCCGTGGCTGAACTCGTAATTGTCGGTGCTGCATTCTCAGCTACATCCGTCACACTAATGACCAGGTCTTGCGTATCGGTCAAACCAGAGGAATCTGTAACCGTAACCTGAAGCTCATAGTCATTGTTGCCATTGGCATCAACAGGCGCTTCAAAGTCCGGCGCATTGGTAAAGGTCACCACACCACTGTTGGCATCAATCGAGAATAAGGATTGGTCTGCTCCACCTGTGAGACTATAGGTCAAGCCTGAACCCTCGGAATCATTATCATCCGATGTCTCCACATCTATCGCACTGGTCTGATTCTCCGCCACACTCGCTGTCGCAGAACTGGTAATGGTTGGTGCACTATTAGAGCCGCCGTCATCAAAGATAAAGTCATCCTCAGTTAACTTATTAGGACGAATTCCTACAAGTTTTGCCAATCTCTCACCATCATTCGGGTCGCCTGGTTTATCAATGCGAATCTCTGAACTGAATCTACCGTGTTTGCGGATATCCAAATCCTCAAAGGTGAGACCGCCCTCTAACTGAATTTTATCTTGTCCATCCTTAAAGTCTGTTAGTACGTCAAATCCATTGCCAGGAGCTAGCAAAACAATATCTGAGCCTTTACCAAGATGGATAACGTCGTTACCTAATCCACCATCCAGAAGATCGTTACCTGAACCACCAAGCAGTAAGTCATTACCATCACCGCCGCTGAGATTGTCATTGCCACCATCCCCCCAAAGTGAATCCGCACCCTCACCGCCAAAGAGCCAGTCGTGGCCTTTACCACCTAGCAATACATCATTACCAACACCGCCCTCTAATTTATCGGTTCCTCTACCACCGGAAAGCCAGTCATTACCAATTCCACCTTCCAGTAAATCGGCCCCGGCCATCCCTTTGAGGCGATCATTACCACCCAGACCAAACAGTTGATCGTTTAAATTGGTACCATTCAAGACGTTATTGCCACCATCTCCGGTGAGGACAACGCCATTGACTTCTGGGTTAAAAACTCCGTCAGACATTTACTTAGTCTCCTAAAGCAGTTAAAAAATAAGTGAGTAATCTTTTCTGATGCAGTCCCGTGGCTAGATCATTGCAACGTTGTTTGAACCTATCTTACTTACGTCAATGACCTCACTATCGCGAAAACTTCTAGCAGAAAACATCCTGAAATGTTCAGGTTTGTTCAGATAAAAGTTCAGATTTATTCAGGTGTTATAAACATGTGTGATTTGTGTCAATCTATGGGGTTAACACAAATCACACTTAGCAATTGATTAGTAGGTAGCCATCAAAGGTAACCGTCCAAAAAGAAACTAGACGCAATTTGAGTCAGACCATTACAAGAACATAATACAGTCTTTCCTCAGTGAAAAAGGCTGGCTATTCCTTGACAGCCAGCCTCTTATAAGAGAGTCTCTACCTAAGTACGTTTTTTACCCTAAGTCTCTCCTCAGATTTGGCATCTGATGAATGGCATTGCCCTATTCCATATCCAAATAATAATTTACTCAACAAAGGCTCTAAGAGAGATACATGCTCAGCATACAAATCTGCATCACTCAAGTTACTTCACTAATAGACAACTTAAAATAGTTACTAACCATCAAGTTGACAAGAGATTGAGCACTACAATCAATAGCATTGACAGCATTTGACCTTCAAATCAGGCATCTATCAAAGTATCTTAAACATCCTTATTGCACGCCTTAAAACTATTCACCAGCATTCTTTAAAAAATCATCTAATGTCTGTAGAATAGTCTCAAGCTGATGTCGTTGATCTTGATTGAGCTGTTGTTCAACCTTATTTATCTGTTGAGCGACAACTTTTAGTTGATGACCAAGAGAGGCTGAAGCTTGTTTAATCGGTTCAGATACTTCTGCTCTTAATGCTTTCACCCTCTGCTGCACCCACCGAAATGATGTAGACTCTCGGTTTAAGATCTCCTCCAGCAATGCCTGACGCACTGTTGTATCCTTAAGCTTATGCATCTCTAAAGCAATTGACCACGAGATTTGTCCTTTCAGGTGAGCTTGAATCAGTTCATTCGGTAGGAAAAGACTACGCAAGTTTCGGGTTCGAAACGTTTGTAGTTCAATATCAAAGGACCGCAGCACTGCTTCAATATTTTGCAATTCTTGGCTTGGTGCAACGTCACACCGGGAACGTTTATCCGGATGCCCTTCTGTTCGTATAATTTTAGAGGCTTGAGCTTGACTGAGTCCATAACGCATCTCGATCAATCGCAAGATGGCCATAGTTTCCTCTAATTTGCTGAGATCAACTCGTTTAATGTTCTCAATCAGCGAAAACTGTAACGCCTCTTCATCACTAAACTGATTTACCAAACAGAGAACTTTTTTAATCCCTGCTTTTTTAGCAGCTCGCCAACGACGTTCCCCTGCAATCAGCTCATATCGCTCAGTATCTAACGGTCTAACATTAAGTATCCCCTTAAAGCCATTCTCTCTAAAATTCTTGGCCAGGCTATCGATTTCCGACTCATCAAAATACTGACGCGGTTGCAATGTTCCAGATTGAATATTCGCAACAGCTATCCACTGCTCCATAGACACATTATCTAATCGTCTTTCATTTAAGCATTGTTTGTCACCCTTAATTTCCCTCTGACTTTCAACAATAGGGAATATGAGACTATCACTCTGTCCATCGGGTAGCTGAACAGTAGAACTCGTAGATAAAGTATTTAGATCGTCTTTAAGCATTTTTCGGTTTCCTGGCTGGCCATCGTTAGGTTTTCATTGATTTCAAGAACAACGCCATGGTGAAAGATGTGCACTCTACTCACCAAAATTGCTAAAGTAAAATACAAACTCTGATAACTCACATCCCCAATATGCCGAATAGTGAGAGCAGAAAAAATACCGATAAGTTGAGGTTTATTCAGGTAAAAGTTCAGGTAAAAGTTCAGGTTTATTAAGTAATTAGAGGGATGAGTGACTGCAATCATGACGCCAGCTTGCTCAGATCACCATTTTCTCCGGACAGCTGTGAAGTTCATCACTGGTCCTAGCCGTTTCTAAACTTGACTTCATTATGGCCGGGTCAAGCCAACTGCCATAGTAAAGCTTCAATGGGTCCTGGAGAGGAATTAGTTATGTTTTTCCTTACCCGATCGGATTGACGCATCTCCTTGTATTTCAGGTGCTTTTACCTCTGATGTATGTAAGAGAATGAGTTTTTATGAAGGGTTCCTTATATACCTTATACATTTCGATACAATATCATCGAGTTTCGAATTCCTCAGGGTGTCCATAGGCAAAATCACATTGAACCAATTCTCACAATGATGGGCAAGTCACGCACTATAAAGGGTAACTTCAGTAAACTCCTTGGTTGGAAAATATTGAGCACAGTGCTCACCTTACAAAAGGTCATGATTGACTTTAGAGGTGCATCTGAAAACCAGAATAGCAACATGTCAAGCTCCCAGAAATCAACCCATATCAAGGATCAGCAACACTCAGAAAAATTGAAACAGTTGTTAATTCTTAGCTTTTGTAGTCTCTTACCAACAAGGCCAGCATTAGCTCAACTGATTCCTGATGCCACTACAAATACCCAGATTCAGCCCAACGTTAATGTGAGAGGCTTGCCATCGGATTTAATCGAGGGGGGCACGATCCGTAGCGATAATCTTTTCCATAGCTTTCAAGAATTTAACATTGCCCCTGGTCAGGCAGTTTACTTTGCCAATCCACTGGATATCAGTAACATTTTCTCACGAATCACTGGACAAAACACCTCTAGTATTGACGGCACGTTAGGGGTTCTGGGCAGTGCCAATCTCTTTTTACTGAATCCTAACGGCATTATCTTTGGACCCAGTGCCAGTCTAGATATTCCTGGCTCCTTTACAGCTAGTACGGCAGAGGCATTTACCTTTGGTGATGATGTCGAATTTAGTGCGACCAATCCTCAAGCGCCGCCTTTGCTGACCTTAAGTGTTACCCCAGGAGTTCAGCTGGGTCAGGGGGATATTACCAATGCCGGTAGTCTGGCAGTACCAAGCGGACAAACGCTCACGTTGCAAGGACGCAACATTACCCACACAGGTGATCTCATGGTTCCTGGTGGCACGGTAGGGCTATTTGGTGAAACAGTAGGGGTACTGGATAGCGCGCTGATTGATGTCTCGGAGAGCAACGGAGGGGGCACCGTTTTAATTGGTGGGCTCTTACAAGGTGCGAATCCAGAACTCAATGCTCAACGCACATTTATTGGTCCTAACACTCGCATTATTGCCAATGCCCTGCAATCTGGTAACGGTGGTACGGTTGCCATCTGGTCCGATCAGGTGACGGGTTTTTATGGCGATATTACGGCTCGTGGCGCTAATAACCCAGTACAGTTCTCTAATGGCGGGTTTGTAGAAGTGTCCAGTGGCGGCCATTTAATCTTTCGTGGCGCTGTCGATACAACCGCACCCTTTGGTCAAACGGGCATTTTGTTGCTAGACCCCACTACGATTACCATTGCCAACGGTACAGCCGATAGTGCAGCAGACGGAACAGATAGCTTTGCAGGGAATGCCTCTGGGTTGGCAGGACAGGTCTTGAGTGCTCCCCTAAGCGCGATTAATGATGTCAGTCCCAGCACGATTTTTGAATCTGAGCTGGAAGGTCTGTCTGGGGATACCGATGTTATTTTGGAAGCAACCGATGGCATTACGGTTGAAGATTTAGCGGATAACCAACTGCGTTTTTCCAATGGAACAGGTCGCATCGCCTTTATTGCCGATGCTAATGGAGATGGCATTGGGGATGTGGTGATGCTGGATTTACAAGATACTTTAGCGACCAATGGTAGAGATTTGACTATCTCTGGAGCCAATTTTTTGCTCGGCAACATCGACACATCCACCTTATCTGAAGAGATAACGGTTGATGTTGATGCCGGAGGCCCAATTCCAGCGACAGGTACATCGGGGTCTGCCCAGTTTAGCTTTACTGTTCCTGACGGAGTCGGCACTGTAGATGATCTGGATGTTCGATTTTCTGCTGCCCACACCTTTGATGCAGATTTAACGGTAACGCTAACAAGTCCTGATGATGACTCACTGATCCTCTTTGATAGAGTGGGGGGTAACGGTGATAATTTTCAAGATACGCTTTTCGATGATGATGCACCCGGTTCCATTAATGATGGAACGGCACCCTTTCTTGGCACCCTTAGGCCCAACGAAGACTTAGATCTGTTTGCCGGAAACGTAGCCGACGGGGTTTGGATTTTAGATATTGTTGATAATGTTGGCGGAGACTCTGGCGAGCTGTTTCAAGCTGGAGATTTTGCCCCTTGGGGGGAAGCGGCTGGCACACAATTGTTGTTTGCTATTTTGACTGAAGGTAACGGTGGTGCGTTAGAGCTTAGATCGACGGGAGATATTTTAGCCAATGATATTACAACTTCTGGAGTGGGTGCCGAGGGCCAAGGCGGCTCAGTGGTGATTGATGCCGGTGGAGCATTGTCATTGACCAATATTAATACATCTGCCAGTGGCGGCGGTGGAGATATTGCGATCGCAAGTCAAGGCAATATCTCCATCAATGATTTCAACACCGTTGCCCAGACATTTGGCGGGATAGGCGATGTAGTTGGTGGAGATAGTGGAAATATTACGATTGCGGGTCAGGGGAACGTTGCCATTGGAAATGGCAATACCTCTATGCAGACATTTGGGGGTACTGACAATGTGTTTGGTGGAGATAGTGGAAATATTGAGATTTCAGCTCAGGGTAGCATCCTTACAGGCGACTTAACCACAGGAGCTACCACGTTTTCTAGTAATGCTGACAATGTTGTTGAGGGCAGGGGAGGAAATATTACTCTGTCAACCGCCCTGGGTAATATTTCTGCGAACCGATTAGACACATACGCCCAGGGCATGTCTGGCAACACCTTAACCGGTGCAGATAGTGGAGATATCATCCTGTCATCTACATCTGGAGATATTCAAGTCTCATCCCTGGGCACCTTTTCCAATGACTTTGCTTCTGGGGATATCATTGATATTGGCGAGCGTGGCGACATTACCATTACAACAACCTCTGGGAATGTTGATATCTCAAATATTGTTTCAAGACTCCTCGCCACTGGAAATAATATAACAGGTGGAGGCGGGGGCGATCTTTCAGTGTCAACTATCTCTGGCGATGTGACCCTTGGCAGTATGACTGCAATATCACAGGTATATGGCGATAACGTTACAGGTGGCTTTGGCGGTAACATTACCATTGCCTCAGATTCCGGTAACCTTGATATTGGCCCCCTATCATCAGATTCCCGGGTCAGGAGTAGTTCCTCTAACAGTGCTGGAGGAACGGGAGGGGACGTTAGGCTCTCAACGGGGACGGGAACTATCTCTAGCGATGATATCATCACCTCCAGTAATGGAGCAGGGGGGCAAGGCGGAGCCGTTGTTATTGAAGGTGAGCTGTTGTCATTAGCCAATATTGATACCTCTGCCAGTGGCGACGGGGGAGATATTGAGATCGCAAGCCAAAGCGGCGTTACAACAGGTGATTTAATTACTGAGGCTCGAACATTAGGTGGATCGGCCAATGTTGTTGGGGGAGATGGGGGAGATATTACGATCGCAAGTCAAGGAAATCTCTTAACAGGTGATTTAACCACCTCTGTAATAACATTTTCTAGTGGTGACAATATCGTCGCAGGATCGGGAGGCAATATTGCCTTGTCCACCACCTCAGGTGATATTTTGACAGGCACATTAACCACGGATACCAATTCCACAGGGGGTAACCTGACAGCGGGAGAGGGGGGAGATATCACCCTGTCCACCACCTCTGGCAACATCCAAATCCCATCCATATTAACCATTTCCCGCGCTATTGCTGATGATGATATCGTCACTGGAAACGGTGGTGATATTGCCATTACAACCACTTCTGGGAATATCGATATCTCAAATGCTAATGCAAGAACAATAGCTGGGGGAGATAATGCAACGGGTGGCAGCGGGGGTGTTTTTTTTGTTTCCACTCTCTCCGGTGATGTAACCCTTGGGAGCATTACGTCAACGTCAAATATATCAGGAGAGACTGTTTCAGGTGGCTCTGGAGGCAACCTGAATGTTTTCACAAACTCCGGCAATATTGATGTAGGTGGCGTATCTTTAAATTCCACAACCAGTAATAGTAGTTCTTCGAGTGCTGTAGTTTCTGGAGGGACAGGGGGAGACATTCTGCTCTCAACCGTGACTGGCAATATCTCTAGCAGGTCTTTGCAAGCCACGACAATCATAAGTGGAAATACGGAGAATTTGATTGCCGGTACTGGAGGGCAGGTTGAAATTGCTAGCGAGGCAGGTACTATCAATCTCCAAACTATTAATACGTCTACATCACAAAGCTCATCAACGGGGACATTAATGGGAGGTCGCGGTGGTGATATTTCAATTACAAATAGAACTGGAGATATCCTTGTCACATCCGGCTTAGAAA
The DNA here is from genome assembly GCF_011009555.1 of Adonisia turfae CCMR0081. Lineage (GTDB taxonomy): Bacteria > Cyanobacteriota > Cyanobacteriia > Phormidesmidales > Phormidesmidaceae > Leptothoe > Leptothoe turfae. The sequence continues at coordinate 2,447,148 of NZ_QXHD01000004.1, forward strand.
CCAGTTCAAATACGTCTTCTTCTGCTCAAACAGCCCCAACAATTGTGGGGGGAGATGGGGGAAATATCTCAATTACTAACGATGTTGGCGACATTACAACTCAGGTTCTGCGGACGTTTGCCAGTACATCTTCTTCAACCGGAAGTACCCAGGGAGGCGATGGAGGAAGTATTACGCTATCGTCCAACTCTGGAGATATTACCGTTACTGATTCTATAAGTACGTTCGCATCTCTCAATGCTGCCGACAGTGATGATGCAGTTGGAGGCGATGGAGGCGATCTGTCTATATTCTCCAACAGTGGTGAGATCGATCTGAATGTTCCGATATCCACCTTCTCGTTCTCAGAAGCAGGAGCATCAGGTAATGGGGGAGATATCTCTCTGATTACAGAACAAGGTAATATTTTAGGCACCAATGTGCTAACTGGTGAGGCGCTCTCCCTACGTTCATTTTCCATTTCTGAAAATGCGGCAGGGAGCGGTAGTGGGGGCCAGGTCATCCTGTCGGCTCAGGATTTGATTTCAGGTTTAGATATTTTGACGGTTTCTTCCCAAGGTCAGGCAGGAAACTTGTTAGTGAATGGCACTGGTGATCTGCTGTTAGATAATGTTGATCTCATCACCAGTGCCACAGTCTCCGTGAATATTGGTTCTGGTCCACCGCTGATTATTGAAATTGATGGGATTGGAGAATCGGGAGATGTCGATATTATTGGCAATGGCGATCTAACCTTGGGTAATAGCAGCATTATCAGTAGTGCCCAGGGCATCCGCGATGCAGGGGATGTACGCATTACCAGTCCAGGATTGATCACGATTCAAGACGAGACTCAGATTTCTAGCAATACGGTGAGTTCAGGTGCCGCTGGGGATATTTCGATTAATTCAGATACAGAGATTTTGGTTACAGGGGACAACACATTTTTGTCAGCAGTGACCGATGCCCAGGGCAGTGCGGGGAATATTTTGCTCAATGCACCCCAATTAACTCTGGCAGACAATGCTCGGATTACGGCCACAGCAACCGCCACAGCGACGGGTATTGAGGGCAGCGGCAGTATCACCCTAAATGCCTCTAGCATGGATTTGGCAGGTGAAGTGGGAGTTTTTGCTGAAACAGAAGGGCAGACACCGGCTGGTACATTGACTCTACAGCCGTTTGATACAAACTTTGGACAGGGGGCTGCTGTGTTAGATCCTGAGTTAAGTATTCTTCTAGCACCTGGTGCCAACATTTCTGCCTCGACATCTGGACAGGGACAGGGGGGAAGTTTACAGGTATTTGCGCCAGAAGCGATTACCATTGCCGGTCCCGGAAGATTGGCCGTTGAATCTAGGGGCGTAGGGGATGCTGGAGATATTGAGATTGAAACACAGCAGCTGACGCTGACCGATGATGTAGAGATCTCTGCCTCCACCTTTGGTACATTGCCTCTTCCCAATACGGGGACGTCTGGCTTTAGTAGTCCGGGGGATGCGGGAGATATCAGGGTGAATGTCGATACGGCCAACATTACGAACGGGGCAACCATTCAGACAAATACTGAAGGAATTGGCAATGCGGGCTCGATTGACGTCAATGTCAGCGATACTTTGAGACTGAATGGGGGTGCGATCGCAGCCAACACAACATCCACATCCACCGGTCGCGGCGGTAACATTAATGTAACGGCTAACACCGCTCGCTTGAGTAATGGCAGCATTACCGTTAATAGTCAGGGCGAAGGACAAGGAGGCGATATCTCCGTTGATGCCGATTTGCTCTCTCTGCGAAATCAATCGGACATCAGCGCCACCACCGCCAGTACCGACGGCGGCAACATCAGCATTCAAGCAGAAGATGCCCTGATCCTGGCCGATCGCAGTGAAATTAATGCCACAGCCGGTACAGCGGCTGCCGGGGGAGATGGCGGAAATATCGACATCAACGCCCAATTTATTGTTGCGCTGCGGGAAGGTCAAAACCGGATTACGGCTGAAGCGTTTCAAGGTAACGGCGGTAATATCAACATTGTTACCATTGCCTTGCTAGGTACAGAGGTGCTCGATATTTCCGCCTCTTCCCAGTTTGGCTTAGATGGTGAAGTCTCCATTAATTCCCCCAATCTTGATCCAGCTAGAGGCTTAACCCAGCTGCCCACTAATCTGACCGACGCCAGTAATCAAATTGCCAATGCCTGCGCTATTGATCAACAGGGTCAAGCCCAATTTGTTGTCACTGGCCGTGGCGGTTTACCCACAACACCCGCCAGTCTGGCCACCAGCTTTTATCTACTATCTGACCTAGGCGTTCGTCAGATACCCGTCATTTCACAAACACCCCAGCCCAAAGAAGTGAAGTTTGGGAACCCCCATGAAAATGTTGTCGAGCCCGCCAATAGTGTGAATCATCTGCTGCAACAAGCCGCCCGTGCCTACCACCGAGCGGACTATGTACAGGCTATTAACCAATGGCAACAGGCGGCGACCCAGGTCAGTTCAGACGATGATCCTTCAACCTATGCAGCGATCCTCAGCAATCTTTCCCTGGCCCATGCTCAGCTAGGGGATTGGCAGCGGGCAAATGCCGCCATCGTGGCCAGTCAGCAGCTCCTCACCCCTGATGTGGTTACCCCCCAACTGCTGGCTCAGGTTTTGAATGCCCGTGCCAGCCTTAACCTGGGTCAGGGAAATACACAAATGGCCATCACCGACTGGCAACAGGCCGCCGCTATCTATGACCATATTGGCGATCGTTCAGGATACCAGCAGGCTCAGCTGAATCAGGTTCAAGTACTGCAATCAAGAGGGTTGTACCGTCAGGCTCAAGCTCAGCTACAAGACATTTGGGCATCGTTAGAGAACGAGCCCCCATCATCTGAAAAAGCAATCCTACTATTGACATGGGGCAATAGCCTACGCATCAGTGGCGAACTATCCCAGGCAAAATCCACCCTGGAAACTGCGCTGGCCATCGCCCAACAACTCAATCAGCCAGGGTTAACGAGTCGGATCTTACTTAATCTGGGACATGCTACCCAGGCTGATCAAGCCCTTGCCTATTATCAACAGGCATTTGCGATCGCACCCACTGCACTCAGTCGTTTTCAAGCCAGTATTAGCCAGCTTCGATTGCAGGCCAATCAAGACCCCGCAGCTGCCCAGCATCTTTGGGCCAATCTCAAACCCACAATCCAGCAATCTCAGCTGCCCACTAGCCATGAGGCCATGTATGCCCAATTAAACCTGGTTCACACCGTCTTGAACTCTAGCCTTGAGCCGGTACCGGCTCATCTCTTGTCTCTGCTCGATCAGATTGCTCAACAGTCTCAGATCCTGCAAGATCCGGTTGCGGAAGCTTACACCCTGGGTTATCAGGGAGAGATTTACCGTCAACAACAACAGTGGCAACAAGCCGAAGCTTTGACACAAAAAGCATTCCGTCAGGCCCAAACCCTACAACTCCCAGAAGTGATATATCCTGTTGCTCTGCAGCTAGGTCGGTTGCACAAAACTCAAGGTAAACGTGCCCAAGCCATCGATGCCTATGGGGCCGCCATTGATGCACTAGAAATTTTACGCAAAGACCTGATCGCCACCAGCGATGATGTTCAATTCACGTTTCGAGATGATGTAGAACCGATTTATCGGGAATTTGTCAAACTCTTATTGTCAGACAACACCAGCCATTCTCCCCAAGAAAACGATCTAAGGAAGGCCAGAGAACTGATTGAGGCACTACAGGTCGCTGAAATTAATGACTATTTCCAAGACGCCTGTGTGCAGGGATCGTCTACCTTTGCTGACGAAATTGACCCAGCGGCGGCCGTTATTTATCCAATTCTGTTGGAGGAGCGCCTTGACGTTATTATTAGCGTTGGCGGTAATCTAACGCATTACAGTCAGCCCGTTTCTTCTCACGAAGTAGAAACAACCATTCAACAACTGCTCGGATCGTTGACATCGCCTATTCGAGCGAGACGCACCAGCACTACTCAACAGCTACAGCAAGTCTACGATTGGATAATCCGTCCAGCAGAAGCCGATTTAGAACAACAAAATATTGAAAACCTTGTATTTGTGGCAGATGGCGTTTTACGCACATTACCACTGACAACTCTCCATGATGGAGAACACTATCTGATTGAAAAGTATAATGTTGTTCTTTCTCCAGGCTTAAGTCTATTAGACCCACAGCCTTTGCCACAGCAGGGCCTAAACATGTTGGTGGGTGGACTCAGTGAGGCTCGCTCTGGCTTCCCCGCTCTACCCTTTGTCCCAGAAGAGGTCCAGGACGTCACGGCGCAAATTCCAAATAATCAAGTCTTACTCAATCAGACCCTAACTCAGCCTAATTTGCTGAACAGCCTCAAAACAGCCCCAGCCAATGTGGTGCATTTGGCTACCCATGGAGAATTTGGGGCAACAGCTGAAGACACATTTATCTTGACTTGGGAAGGAAAACTCACCATGGAGGAAATGAGCCATGTGCTACGGGCACGAAATAGTAGTGACCTATCCCCGGTAGAGCTATTGGTCTTTAGTGCTTGTAAAACAGCATCCGGCGATAGTCGAGCTGTCTTAGGGATTGCTGGTACAGCCATTCGTTCTGGGGTACGCAGTACCTTAGCCGGACTATGGGCCATTAATGATCAAGCCGCCGCTGCCTTTATGGGTGAGTTTTACCAGGCGTTGGCACAGCCAGGAGTGACTAAGGCAGAAGCCTTTAGACAGGCACAGTTAACCTTGATGCAAGATCCAGAGTTAGCCTCTCCCTACTTCTGGAGTCCGTTTGTCCTGGTAGGGAACTGGCTATAGGCTGCTGTGTCTAAGGACGATGCAGATACATTAACCCAAATAGACCCATACCCAAGACAGCGGCTGTGCCCATAGGTTCAGGCACAGATTGAGTTGCAGGCTCAGAAACCGTAGGCATTACAGATTGAGTAACAGCGGGCAGCACAGGGGGCGTAACAGGAGGTGTAACCACAGGAGTGGGAATCACATCGGCTGCTGGGCTGTTAAACCCTCTGATCGCAATAACAACATCATTAAAATCACGATCATTGCGACGACCTATGCGATCTTCAAATCCCAAGAGTAAAAATTCACCTGATTTATAGCTAGCGATATGGGCTTCACCATCAGGATTTTTACTAGCATCCATACCAAACAGGTTGCCATCAGCCTGTAAGAAGAAATCGACAACGGTACCGTTAGGCATTGCCCCCAAACTCTTTCCCTGGCCAAGCGATAAGGGGCCATCGGCCTCAGGGATTAAGCTATAGGGGGAGGCAATATCATTCCAAATAGTATTTAAATGATGGCCAGCATCTGTTGAATAGAACAGCTGGCTCCTAATAGCAGCTCCTTCATTAATAAAGAAGACTTCAATGTTATCTACCCCAGTCTCCCAGGTAACATCGTCCAGACTGACAGGGTTAAGGGCGGCATCACTAATGGCACTTCCCTCTTGATTGGTGGCCAGTCGATTAAATAATGACCATTGAGCATAGCTGAGCCCATAGCGATGGCCTAGCTGTTGCTCATAGGCCACTTTAGAAAGACTGGCAGCCTCTGCACCTGGGGTAAATACTGTGGCTGCCATCAGCGCAGCACAACATGATGTGAAGACCTGTGTAAACTTTATACTCATTAATTTTTTCCCGCAGCGACGATAGTGGATTGTGCGATATATCCACTATCGCCAATGGCAACAACAGAAAAAATCCCGGTTTATTCAGGTTTATTCAGGAAAAAAGCAGATTTATTCAGGTGTTGGGAAAGAAAAAGCGAGTATGGAACTATCCACACTCGCTTTAATCGCCCATAGAAAACTCAACTCGATGCCAGGTTGATCTTTTGCAGATAGTTAAAGACAACTAGAACCATGACAACACCAGTATCTATAGCAAAACTAGCTATAGCAAAACTTGTCTTGGTCAATCGGTTAAACAAACTGCGCCTGGGCAACAGATATGTTGGCATCTTGAACAAAACCAATCAAATCTGGTTGGTCATCGAGTCCTACATAGCTGATTTGCGTGCCTGCCCCCAGACCGTTAAAGTCCTCGACAAAGGTAAAGTCGTAGCTCTGGTTGGACACAGAAGACAGATCCTGAAGTTGAATCTGATCTGGACCACGTCCAAAATCAGTGATCACAGCCAGATCAGCATCACCCATACCCTGATAGAAAACATGTTTGTCGTTCCCCAGTACGAAGGTATCTCTACCATTACCGCCCGTTAAAATATCAAATTCACCTTTTCCTGGATTGCGTGAAGGTTGATCAACGCCCGAGAGCCTATCTGGAGCGTTGCCTCCATTGAGAATATCGTCTCCAGATGTTCCGGTCAGGATATCTTTCCCATTGCCCCCGTTTTGGGTCTTGCCAACTCGTACTTTGACCGTTCCAGTGTCCAGAAGTTCACCGTCACTGACTGTGTAATCGAACGTAGCAACACCGCTAAATCTTTTATTAGTCGAAGTGTAAATAATATTGCCGTCATCATTCAGAGTCACTGTGCCAACTGTCTTGCCATTCCTACTGACGGCATTTGCTGTCACTCCAGTGATCAACAGGGCATCACCGTTAGCATCGGTATCATTCGCCAAGAGAGTTGATGCCAGGATAGTCTTAGGATTGTTGAGGCTTTGATTAGCCGTTGCAATATCGTCAACAGCGACGGGAGATTCATTACTAGGACCACTAATGGCAATGTTCAGATTGACAGTGGCCGTATCGATTGCACCGGTCCCATCAGCAATTGTATAGGTAAAGCTATCCTCTACAACCCCATTTCCCAAGGAGCTATCAGGAGTATAGATAAAGCTACCATCACTATTGAGGGTTAAATTACCAAAGTCTAGCTGTATTGGGTTTCCGATCAGCGTATCATTGTCATTGGCAGCAATGATTGTAAGGGACGTGCCCTCAAAGTCAAAATCGGAACCCTGGCCATTATCCGATAGCACATTACCCGCAAACGAGTCAGTACTGGTTAAGGCAAAGACATCATCGACGGCAATGGGGATAAGATTAGTCGCAATTGACTCAATTTGGGTATCGAGATTGGTGCCAGTATTTTCAGTAATCACATCATCAAAAGTTTTGATCCCAACAACAGCAGCCTCCAGGTCATTGGCGACTTGATTTTGGGTAACTTGCTGGGCCTGAAAGATGTTGACTACTGCATCCTGAGGAGAGTTATTGGTTGCCGTAGTTAAGATTGCTCCCGTACTGGCCGCAATCACCTCACTGATGGCAGTACTATTGTTGCTAACAGTGTCTAAATCGAGCGAAGGATCCTGATTTTTAAGGTTGGTGACCGTTGCCTCAAGGATAGTCTTCACCGTATCAACATCACCCAAGTCAACAGCATTTCCGGCTTCTGCCTCAGGTTGGATCACCTCAAGGGCTGTCATGGCAGTCGTGAGCTGCAGCGTCATGGGTGACTTATCTGGTAACGCCCCTGACAGGGTCTCCCCAGTCTGGACAATCAGGGTTTGCAAAGACACCAAATCAGCTAATACCTCAGCTCCCACGGCATCACCATTGGCCGCAGCCGAGAGCGGGTTAAAGTTGGTTAGATCGAGAGAATCGGGCAGGTCAAACGCCGTCTTGATCAGAGCTTGTGATTCTGCCGAAAGCAGTCCCACATTACTAAAACCGTCTCCTAGGGTGAGGTTGCGAAAGTCGAACCCTGAGTCATTAACACTGAGGTTAAAGTCTGCAATTGCATCTGGAGTGCCCCCTACGGTGGGATCATCAACAAAAACATTAATGTTGAATTCAGACTGGACATCAAAATCCAGGTTAGTGCCAGCGGCTAGAAATAATTCAGTACCCTCGATTTCAAAATTAGCGGCATCAGCCCCTGTGAGCCCAAGCGTGTTGGTGCCTAAATCATCATCGGTAACATTAATATCGGCAACCTTAATGCGAGTGGTCGTATCTGTGTCTTCCCGTAAAGCAGCAGTACGATTGGTCAAAGTTACTGCACTGGGAGCTTGATTAATGCTACCAATGACTAAATCATTGTTAGCACTCAGAGATCCTGCCTCTCCTGGAGTAGGTAACGTCAAATCAGGAATATCGGGAGACTCAATGATGCCGATAGATCCTTCACTGAGATCAAAAGCTGTTGTTGAGAAATAGTCTAAGTCAGAGCTGACATCTCCAGACTGAACAGTATAGGTGAATTGTAATGTGTTGGATCCATTTCTGCCGCTGAAGTTAGCAAATCGATCGGTAGTGCCAGTCTCCAATAAAAGTCGTGGGTTTCCATTTACAAATAAGTTAGAGTTGTCAAACTCAACATTAATGGTAATGATATCGCCCACTGTATAGGCTTGATTGGAGTTAGGTGAGCTGACATTGATGATTTGAGCCATCTTTGAAATTTTCCCTGAAAGAACAACTTGGGTAGAATGCCTAAACCACATCCAGGTTGAAACCTGCAGTTTCTTTTAGATCAAAACGACCACTTTAGGCCTGAAAAATATTTGATACAACATCGTAAACAATCATCAGAATTGATGATTGTTGCAGAATTTATCTGCTAACTGTTATTGCATTATCTTTGGCCTGTTTCGTTATTAAAAAAACTACCAATGAGTGTAATAAAGGGCATAGAAGGGACTAGTAAGTCTTGTCCCCGTTTGGACATCTTCAATATCGCTAAAATCTTTAACAGAAACCATCCTGAATCATTCAGATTTATTCAGGTAATTGTTCAGGTTTATTCAGGTGCTGAAAGAAACAGTATTGTAACTGTCCTAAAAGAACTCAAACACAACTTATAGCCCAACCCTAGACTAGGGAAACATACATAGAACTGAGTTTATTGTTTTTAGTCAGATACCATCGTCGATATCCTTACTCTTTAAGGACTAACGATATTTTTAGTGCCAACAATCCTGAATGCTGCAGGATTGTTCAGGTAAATATTCAGATTTATTCAGGTTTTGGAAGAATCGGTGATTGTAATCATGGCAAGAGATTGATGCAGAGCACAATTTTTGCTCAGTGTGAGTTTAGGCCTTATTACCGAGTCTGCATTACTCATCTCGGTGCAACGATGCACCGAACTCGTTTATTTCATATTTTCTCCAACCGTGAAGCACCTGACTGTAATACTTCTTTAAAGTCCTAAGATTTATCTGAGATAATCAGATAGATGGATAATCGACCTAAAACTCCTACAGTTTTGAAACAATGTTTGGACTAAAGCCCTTACTACATAAATTACTCTTGAGTCAAGATTGCGCTAATGTACCGGTCATTACTCTACAGCTGCTATTGCTGGTTATCTGTATCTTACTCCCCCAAAAGCCAGGGTTAGCTCAAATTGTGCCCGATAGTACCTTGCCAAATCCTTCGACTGTTCCAACTGGAGCTGATTCAGGCACTTTACCTAATGTCTTAATCGAGGGAGGGACGCAGAGCAACACCACATTGTTTCATAGCTTTGATCAATTCAACGTTAACCTCAATCAGGAAGTGCGATTTGCTAATCCAGCTGATGTTGAAAATATTTTTTCCCGAGTGACTGGAGGACGGCTATCTAATATTAATGGCTTGTTAGGGGTTAATGGCGTAGCCAATCTATTTTTCTTAAACCCAAATGGTGTAGTGTTTGGCCCTGACGCCGAATTAAATCTAAATGGCTCCCTGGTGGTGTCTACTGCTGATCAGTTTCTCTTCCCAGGTGATAATAGCTTTAGTGCCGTTAATCCACAGGCTCCCCCAATACTAACCCTGAGTACCCCCATCGGACTACAGTTTGGAGCTAATCCGCAAGCCATTACGGTAGATGGAGCATCGCTCAGGATGCGGACAGGGCATCCATTGGCCTTAGTAGGTGGAGATGTTACTGCCATTAATGGGGCAGACTTTAGAGTGCAGGGAGGACGAGTGGTGTTGGGGGGACTATCTGGCCCAGGTACGTTAACCCTAAACCTTGATGCAGTGGAGTCTGAGGATGTTGTTAGCATTCAAACTGGTGTGAATCGGGCAAATGTCACCTTGGATGATGCCAGAATTTCCAACCAGTTTGAAGGGAATGGAGACATTCTCATTACCGCCCAAAACATCACTCTGACAGCGAGTGTCTTAGAAACTGGTATCAGAGATAATTCAGGTACACCTGAAAGTCAAACTGGTGAGATTATCTTAGATGCGACTGGAGATGTTCAAATTATTCAGAATTCTAAAATTGTTAATGAGTTTAGGAATAACTCTTTAGGTAATGGTGGGGATATTACCATCAGAGCAAATAATCTTAATGTGAGCGATCGCAGCGATATTTCTACACAGACTCCTCGCAGTGGCAGAGCAGGCGATATTTTAATTAATGTCGAGAATCGTATTCTGGTGCAGGGGGGAGAAGAACTCGACGATCGACGTCGCGGGAATAGCGCTGGCAATCCAAAGCCTGATGAAAGCAGACCTGAAAGGTCGCAGCGAGCACCCAGAACGTTGATTGATTCAGGCTCTCGAGCTAACGAGTCAGGTGCGCCAGGTAATATTACTCTCCTGGCTCAGGAGATAATTTTAGAGGGCGAGGCGCGGGTTTCAATTAATCATGATGGTCCGGTTCGAGGCGGGGATATCACCTTTGAGAGTGACTCTTTTCAACTGCTATCAAGTGCCTCGGTTAATAGCGTCGCCAATGGTACAGCCCGAGCAGGTGATGTGAATATCCGAGCTAGCAGCATTCTGCTTGAAGATCAGGCTCGCCTTCGAGGTCTGGGTGATGGTACACCTGGAATTGATTCTACTGTGGGTAACGGTGGCCGGAATGCAATAGGCGGGACAGTAAACATTACCACAGATAATTTAACCGTTATCGGGGTAAGGATTGGTGCTACGGTTCTGGGTGAGGGCCAGGGTGGAGCGGTGGTGATTAACGCTAGCGATACCGTCACTCTGACTACAACCGAAGCCTCTGGCAGAACCTCAATTGCCAGCGCAGTGCGGGAGAGCAGCCCGTCAGGAACAGGTGGTGATATTTTAGTTAATGCTCGACGTCTGATTGTTGAAAACGGCTCTGCTATTGACGCTGGTGTGGCAGAACCTGAGGCTGATATCAATGGACCTCGCATTAGTGGCACCATTACCTTGAATATTGAAGAAGATATTGTTTTGCAAGGAACACTGCCGGACGGTCAGCCCAGTCGCATTCTCACCCAGCTCAGCCAGAATGCGACTGGAGCAGGGGCGGACATTGTGATTGACACGGCTGAACTGAGCCTGGCAGACGGTGGTCAAATTTCAGCGGCCACCTTGGGGAATGGTCCGGGAGGTAGTGTCATAATCCGGGCTAGTGAGAGAATTACATTAGCGGGCTCAAATGCTCAAATCGAACTATCTGCAGAAGAAGAGTCTAACTTTGTTGCTAATGATAAGGGTTTACCTAGTGGTATCTTTGCTAACTCACCAGGAATGGGCGATGCAGGGGATATTGAGATTGAAACTCCTGAACTGGTGTTGCGCGATCGCGCCCAGATTTCTGTTAGCAGCGAAACTTCAGGGGAGTCCGGAAACATTGGGGTGACGGCCAACAATATTGTGTTAGATAGTGGCTTTTTGAGTGCGGATGCGATCGCAGGTGAAGCAGCCAACATTACCCTGAATGTTGAAGACACACTCCGATTACGTAACGGCAGCCAGATTTCCACCAATGCCAGAGAGGATGCTAATGGGGGCAATATATCCATTTCGAACCCGAATGCAGTTTTGCTCCGGGATGAGTCCCGCATCTCTGCCGAAAATCCAGGAGGTACGGGTAATGGCGGGAATATTAGCATCCAAACCGACTTTTTTGTAGCGGCTCCCGAAGGTCTGAATCAAATCATTGCCAATGCCGATCGGGGTGATGGTGGGAATATCAACATCATTGCCAATTCTCTCTTAGGAACAGAATTTCGAGAGTTTTCTGCGTCTTCACGATTTGGTGTAGACGGTGACGTTGAGATTGACTCGCCCAATCTTGATCCAGCTAGGGGTACCACCGAACTGCCCGCAAACCTGGCCGATGCCAGCAACCAAATTGCCAACGCCTGCTCCATCGATCGACAAGGACAAGCTCAATTTGTAGCAACCGGGCGCGGCGGTTTGCCCATCACACCGACCAGTCAGCCCACAGGCATTTCCCCATTACCCGACCTCGGCAGACTGACTACTGACCAAACACCACAAACCAATGCAACTCTCCAAGAAGCCCAGGCATGGTCTGTCGCTTCGAATGGTGACATTCGCCTAACAACAGGTTCTTCCTCTGAGACTAGTTTTCTCAATGCACTTTTGCAGGAAGCTGCCCAAGCCTACTATCAAACTGACTACACAGAAGCCGCCACCCTATGGAGTCAAACTGCAACTATTCTTACCCAAGGGGATGACGCATTAACCTATGCATCTACCCTCAGTAATCTAGCGCTTGTCTACCATCAGCTAGGCAACTGGCAGCAGGCAGATGCTGCTATGAGCGCCAGCCAACAACTGTTAACTTCCGACAACGCCACCCCCCAGATCATTGCCCAAATTCTCAATACTCGTGCCAATCTACACCTCAGCAAAGGTAATGCCCAGGCGGCCATTACCGATTGGCAACAGGCGGCAGATAGCTATCGTAACGCTGAGGATATTGTCGGCTATCTCCAAGCACGGCTAAATCAGGCGCAGGCATTACAGTCTCTCGGCCTATATCGTCAGGCCCAACCACTGCTGGCTACAATTACTAATAGCCTCGCGGAGCAGCCCCCCTCCCTCCTCAAAGCTACTGCTTTACTCACCCTCGGAAACGGTTTACGCAATAGTGGTGAAACTATCCAAGCAACGCAAACATTGGAAGCGGCCCTGGCCATTGCCCAAGACCTGAAACAACCTGCTCTTGTTAGCCAAATTTTACTGAATCTAGGCCACACGAATCCAACCAGCCCTGACCAAGCCGTTGCCTATTACCAAAAAGCCTTGGAGATAGCTCCCACGGCCCTCGATCAGCTACAGGCCAGTGTAAGTCAGTTTCAACTACTGGTAACGCAAGAACCCAAAGCAGCGCAGCAACTTTGGGCTGATCTAGAACCGACGCTCCAACTGTCAAATCTCCCTGCCAGCAGAGAGAGTATTTACGCTCAGCTATATCTCATCCATACTTTATTGCAACACAGTCTATCTTCCGGTGCCTCTGAGAGTTTAACCACGTTACTCAATCGTACAAATCAGCAAGCGTTATCGTTACAAGATACTGTTGCTCAGACCTACCTGCTCGGCTATCAGGGAGACTTCTATGGGAAAAAACAACAGTGGGATAAAGCTGAAGCATTCACTCAAAAAGCATTTCGCCAGGCCCAAACACTCCAAGCCCCCGAAGTGATATATCCTGTGGCTTTACAACTAGGGCGTCTGCAAAAAGCCCAAGGAAAACGTGCCCAAGCCATTACTGCTTACAATGCTGCCATTGAGGCTCTGGAAATTCTACGGAAAGATCTGATCGCTAGTAGCGATGATGTCCAGTTCACGTTCCGGGATGATATTGAGCCCATTTATCGCGAGTTTGTCAAACTTCTACTCCAGACAAATGGCAGTCACTCTCCTATGAAAGACGAGTTGAGACACGCTAGGCAACTCATCGAGAACTTGCAGGTCGCTGAAGTCAATGACTATTTCCAGGATGCCTGTATCCAAGGGTCTCCTGTATTGGCGGATGAAGTGGATCCAACCGCCGCCATCATCTACCCCATTCTCCTTAATGACCAGCTTGATGTCATCATCAGCGTGGGTGATGATATTCAACATTACAGTCAATCCGTTGCTTCTGCAGAGATTGAAAAAACGGTTCGACAATTACTTAGCTCGTTCACATCGCCCATTCGGGCAGGACGACCTCACACCACTGACCAGCTTAAACAGGTTTATGATTGGATCCTGGGTCCCGCAGAGGACTATCTCGCTCAGCAAAACATTGAAAGCCTGGTCTTTGTCGCTGATGGTGTCTTGCGCACATTACCCCTGACCACATTGCATGACGGTGAGCAATATCTGATCGAGAAATACAATGTCGTTCTCTCACCTGGGCTGAGTCTCTTAGAGCCACGTCCTCTACAGCGACAAGGGTTAGCAATGCTGGCTGGGGGTCTAAGTGAAGCTCGCTCTGGTTTTTCTGCCTTACCTTTTGTGCCTGATGAACTGCAACAGGTCACCACACAAATTCCTAACAACCAGGTGCTGTTCAACCAAGCACTGACTAAGACCAATCTTCTTAACAGCCTCAAAACAGCCCCAGCAGGTGTGGTGCACCTTGCCACCCATGGCGAGTTTGGATCAACCGTCGAGGATACGTTTATTCTCACCTGGGATGAAAAGCTTACCATGGAGGAAATGAGTCGAGTTTTGCAAGCTCGAAACCGCAGCGACCTCTCCCCAGTAGAGTTATTGGTGTTTAGTGCTTGTAAAACCGCAGCGGGTGATAGTCGAGCGGTGCTAGGCATTGCAGGTACGGCGATCCGTTCTGGGGTGCGCAGCACTTTAGCTGGACTATGGGCCATTAATGACCAGGCCGCAGCCACCTTTATGGCTGAGTTTTATAAGGCCCTGGCTCAACCGGAGACTACTAAAGCCGAAGCATTTCGTCAGGCGCAGCTAGCCCTTATGCAAGACCCGCAGTTAGCCTCTCCCTATTTCTGGAGTCCTTTTGTTCTGGTAGGTAACTGGTTATGATAGTTCCTTTGGCTGCTTGAGTTACTTACTGATTGTTGAAGACTTGAGGTAGATTCAATCCTTAGTAGTTGTAAGTTGTTGAGAAGTTCATCGGTCAGAATATCAACGATGATATCACCACCACATTCAAGAAATCCCCGAATTGCGTCTGGAAGCCGTGCGATCGCACGCTGGCGTACATCGTCGATCATAGGAAAACGCTTAAGCCGTTCAGGGTTTTGCACAGATGCCACTGTGTTTGGCATATTTGAATAACTTTGTTTGTATGTTCAGGACTGGAGAAAAAATAGGGTATGCAAATCTCCGGACGGGGATAAACCCGTGCCACTACCAGAAATAGATAATCATTGAGAGATGCCTCACTGTGGCGGGTTTGTTACCCTTTTCTTCTATTCAAACAAGGTACACTCATCCAAATCTCTTCTGTCTCATAAAATTCTCCCCGCTGTTCCAGCTGAAACCCTCCGAGCAGTGCCGCGATCCAAACTTCTACCAACGGCATCCGTAACTGCTGCTGTAGTTCTATTAACCGTTGAGGGGCCAACTTGCGTTTAGCTGAAATGGCAGCAATCCAAGCTGATACGTCCTCGGAATGAGCAACCGACAACGCCTGTTTCTTAGTTTCCTCAAAGGTCAGCTCATCCACCAGCGCCAGGATCGCTTTTTTATCCACGTCAACCACTAAAGACCCACCATCAGAAATATCGTCTGGCTGTTGTGCAGAATAATTATCTGACCGCCGCACCAACTCAGAAAAGTCTATCTCCTGAGTCTGCCGCGTTAATCCTCGCAGCCAGTCCCCATCCATCACAGGTCCATCACTATTATTTGCATCCTGCCAGTCCTCCCAAAGAACTTCGGACTTTGCCTCACATATCTCCGCCAACTGCGCCAATACGTCCCCACCCATCCGCAACTGCTCTCGCCAGGGCAACTCTGCCATCACTCTCTCAAACTGCTGCCACAGCTCTAAAATATTCGCCTCCTCCGGCATATCCACCGCCTCCTCAAAGGCATCCCCGAGGTCCAGCTCTAGCTGACGCACATCAATCATCCACTACCCCACCAGAGTCGAAACTTTCTTTCAAGGGACAATCCTTAAGGGGACACTCGATGGGCTCCAATCGAATCTCATTGGAAAAGTGAGTTATCCCAAAACGTTCTTTCAAATAGGGCATTACCTTCTGTTCCATGTAGCGTTCTAGCTGACGCTTACGGTATCCGGCGCAGTGGATGGGCTCTACTTCTAAAACTTTTTGACCGTTTTGGATAACGGTAGCTGCGATCGCATGGACCGGCGCATCCTTCCGCTTTTCCCGCCAAATATACAAATTTGCATAGGGCAACGAACTCGCCACCACCTCTAACGAAATTCGCTCCACCCCATCATCTGCCCTGGCTGCAGCCACCTGCTGGCGATACTCCACCCGCCGCTTTTCATTCAAACCTTGCCGATTCCGATAGTGAGACCGTCGCCGATGACATCGCTTTTCCACCCAGCAACCATCACCAGACGCCCCATGGAGCTGCCTGGCCATGGCCACACTCAACTGAGCACAAGCCACACATTTTGGGTTAATCCGTCGTGCCATCTGCCACCCAACACCAAGAAATCGACAAAACGCTCTAGTTTCAAGCTTAATGATAGCTCAAATTCAGCAGATTATTTTTAGTGTAAGTTTTTGCGTAATCTATAAAAAGGGGATTAGTTTGGGTAGAATTTGAGCCATGGGGAGAGGCCTACGCTAGATTGGGCGTTTTACCCTGCGGGTTGTTTCAAAGAATGGGAGTTGGCGATGGCTCGTGATATCCCTGAGCCCACCTTTATTGAGTTTGGCCAGGCAGCTAAGGAACCGGTTCGGGTGGCTGAGGATTTGGGCTGGCAGCGGGTGGTGGAGTTTTTGCGATCGCGTGAGCTATCCGCCAGTACCCTCAAAGCCTATGAACGGCAGCTCCGGCTCTTCTATACCTGGACCCAGAATAAACCCTGGCACGACATTACCCACCGCGACATTGACCGCTACAAGCAATACCTGAAGAACCGGCCCAGCAAACGGGGGGGAGCGCTGGCTCCAACCACCATCAATCAGGCCCTGGCCACACTGAAGAGTTTCTTCAAATGGCTCACCGTCAAGGACTATATCACCCGCAATCCCACCCTCACCATTGAGTTTCTCAAAGAACCGGCTAAGCCCCCTCGGGATTTAGCGGAAACTCAGATTAATCAGCTATTTGAGGCCCTGGCCTACCGGGGTGATTCTGAAGTGCGCGACCGGGCAATTCTCCAGGTGCTCAGCCATGGATTACGGGCCAGGGAAGTGTGCGGTCTGGATATCAGCGACTATGATGGACGGCGGTTGAGGGTGCGTGGGGCTAAGTGGGGCAGTGATGGCCTGGTGCCGTTAAAGCCGGAGGCGGTCGCCGTCTTGGATAGCTATCTGGGGTGGTTGGTACGCCATGGGTTCGTCGTCAGCCAGGAGACTCCCTTGTTTATTAGTTTGTCTAATAACAGTCGGGGGCAACGCCTGGGCTATAGCGGTATCTATGAGTTGGTCAAGGATTTGGCGCAAGCCAGCGAGTTAGAGGACATCCATCCACACCGCATGAGACATACCTTTGCCACGTCGCTCGTCGCTGCTGGCATGAACCCATTGTTGGCTAAGCGAGCGGTTCGCATTCGCTCTGACAAAATTTTTGCTCGGTACAGTGACCGAGCCTTGGATCTCAAAATGGAAGAGGCGTTTGAAGAGATTTATGGGGCGTCTGAAGAGTCATGATTTATTGATCTTTAGAACCTCACGTTGTGGACAGGCCTACAACATAAAACCCTATCTAGACAAGGCTTTCAAGCGCCATACTAGAGTTGGTAGGTATGTCCCTTGGAGTGTGGTGAGTGTGAGTAAGGAGCCAAAGGAAAAAATTGTAGAGCTGAAGCTACGAATTCCTATAAGCTTGCGCAGTGAGTTCAAATCTATGTGTGCTGCCAGGGATGAAAATATGAAAGATGTGCTGGTTGCTTCTATGCGGAAATATATAGAGCAGCACAAGTCAGACAAGAGTGAGTCTGTGCTTTGATTTTGAGTCTACTGGTTTCGCCCACCTTACGATTGCTCGTACTCTCTACCAAGAGATTGTCATACGAAGCGTAAAGGACAGAGAATGGACTAGTTTTGCGGCTTTCTCAACTTAAAGGAGGTACTGCCTTGGATGGACTCAGGGAATTGATCGTTGATAATCCTTTGGTGGCCTTTACTACGTTGTTGTTGGTGAGCCTGACTCTGCCGCCTTTGTTTGAGCGGTTGCGGTTGCCCGGCTTAGTCGGCCTTTTGTTTGCCGGGGTGGTACTGGGACCCAGTGTTTTAGGACTACTCGACCCAGCGGGCGATATCGAAAAGCTCTTTGCCGATGTGGGCAAGGTTTATCTCATGTTTGTGGCCGCCTTGGAGATTGACCTGCAGGAATTTAGTCGCAACCGCGATCGCGCCATGAAATTTGGCTTCCTCACCTTTGCCATTCCCCTTATGGGGGGCATTTTGTTGGGGCGCTGGACGGGGTTTGGCTGGGTGGCGGCAGTGCTCATTGGCTCACTCATGTCCTCTCACACGCTGTTGGCGTATCCCATCGTCATGCGACTGGGCGTCACCCGCGATGAGTCGGTTACCGTCACGGTCGGTGCGACGATTTTTACCGATATTGCGGCGTTACTAGTGCTGGCGGTGTGTGTCTCTCTACAGGGAGGTGACTTTTCGCCGTTCTCGTTGACCTTGCAAATGGTGGGGTTGGCAGTTTATGCCGCTGCTGTGCTCTTTGGCCTGAACTGGGCCGGGCGTCTGTACTTTCGCCGTACCGGCAGTGAACAGGGCAATCAATTTTTGTTCGTGCTGCTAGCGGTGTTTTTGGCGGCGGTCGGGGCGCAGATGATAAATGTCGACAAGGTCGTGGGCGCATTTCTCGCGGGCTTAGCGGTAAATGGCGTGGTGGGCGATGGCCCGGTTAAAGAAAAGGTGGAGTTTGTTGGCAGTGTCCTGTTCATTCCGTTCTTTTTTGTCTGCATGGGATTGCTGCTCAATGTGCCGATTTTTATCGAAGCGTTCACCGATCGCCTTGGGTTGACCGTTGGCATTGTGCTCGTACTGTTGTTGACCAAGTTATTGGCAGCGGCAATCGCGGGCCTCTGGTTTCGCTATAGCCCCATGCAAATCTTGACCATGTGGTCACTGTCTTTGCCCCAGGTGGCTGCCACATTGGCCGCTGCTTTAGTCGGGTTGCAGGTGGGGCTGATCACCGCTCCGGTCTTCAACGCGGTGATTGTGCTGATGTTGGTCACGTCCCTGGTGGGTTCGACAACAACTAGCCGATTTGCTAGCCAATTGCCCCTCCCCGTCGGACCGTTAGTCACCGATGGCACGGATGACTGGCTCGAACCGGCGGGGACACCATCGAAACCGTTTGTTGTGGTCGTCCCGTTGTCAAATCTTTCAACACAGCGTTATTTGATTGAGATGGCCGCCTTCATTGCCCAACATGAAAAAGGCTATGTGGTGCCGCTGGCGATTGCCCCCGCCCATGCACACATGGATGATCCGCAATTGCTGAACGCTCTAACCTATCACCAGCAAATCCTGCAAACGGCCCAAGCCATCAGCGATGCCGTCGGCACCGAAGCCCGCCCGCAAATCCGCATCGACGACGATATTGCCGAGGGCATCAGCCGCACCGCCCGTGAGTATGATGCGCAACTCGTGGTGATGGGCCGCAGTCAGACCGAAGGGTTGCGGGCGCGCCTCTTAGGCAGCTTAATCGACAATGTGCTTTGGGCCTCTCACTGCCCGGTGGTGGTGACTCGGTTGAAAAAAACTCCGATTGAGCTAAAACGCATCTTGATTCCCGTCAAGATTATGACCCCGCAAACCATCCGCACAATCCGCTTTGGACAGGTGTTTGCGGCTACCCATGAGGCCTCCATTACGTTGCTGCACGTCAGCGATCTCATTCGTCCCGCCCAAGACCTTCAACGTTTCAAAGGCCAACTGCGCGCGGTCATGGCCGAGGGAGACCAGGTCGAGTACGGTATCAAATGTGTCCGCCATGATGATCCGGCTGCCGTCATTTTGGCCGCGGCTCGCCATGTGGATCTCGTGATTTTGCGCTCGATGCGTCGCCGCACTGCAGGCGGTCTGGCCGTCAGCGATGTCACCCATCAGGTGATTGATACCCTTACCTGCTCCGTCGTCCTGTTTGGCGAACCGCATTCCTGAAAGTTCGCAGATCCCTATGGTGCACCGGAAGCGTCGTGATTTATGGAACACCGATTTAGATGCAAAACTATAGATATAAATTTCCCTAGGGGAGACTAGACCATATGCAAATTTGGGTAGATGCCGATGCATGTCCAAATGCCATTAAAGAAATTTTATATAGAGCCGCCAAACGCTTAGGGATTCGTCTGACCCTGGTGGCAAATGCACCCATGCAAATTCCAGCATCTCCCCATATTGATTCAGTTCTAGTCCGATCAGGTGCTGATATGGCAGACAACCACATCACACAGCACATGGCACCCGGTGACTTAGTGATTACGGCAGATATCCCTTTAGCCGCAAACGTGATTGAGAATGGAGGTATTGCCCTCAACCCTAGGGGTGAATTTTATGATGCGGGCAATATCCGAGAGCGGCTATCGATGCGGAATTTTATGGAGACTCTGCGCAATAGCGGCGTGGAAACCGGGGGACCTCCACCGTTAAATCATCGAGACCGTGAAGCATTTGCTAACCAACTTGATCGATTTTTAACGAAATACATCCATTAACCCCTCATACCAAATCCAAATTTATTAAACTCGATTAAAAATAGACCATCCTGTAGGGGCACTCCCTTGTGGATGCCCTTCGATACCGGGTGCTATCAGTCAGGATTTCGTATTAGTATTGCGAAACTCAAAACAGTACTTGTGTTCTACTTTGGGTTATGCTAAAACAAGGCCAGTTGTTTCAGGCTAACTTGCTATGAACAAAGGTGAATTGATTGACGCGATCTCAACATCTACAGACCTACCTAAAAGTGTTATTGATACCGTTGTTTCCGCTACTGTTGACACGGTTGTCGATACTGTCGCCAATGGTGAGAAAGTAACGTTGGTCGGCTTTGGCAGTTTTGAGCCCCGGGACCGCAAAGCACGCGATGGACGTAACCCCAAAACAGGTGAAGTTATCAAGATTCCAGCAACGACTATTCCCGCATTTTCCGCAGGGAAGGCCTTTAAGGAGCGGGTAAAAAATCCATAGTCCCACCTTGACGTTTCTTTCAAATCAACATTGAGACCAAAAGATAGGTGCGTCAGTGGTGCACCTATCTTTTGGTTTTATTTACGTCCCTGCTGCAATCATTTGGATCGCTTTGGGCATGGCTGGGTCAAATCCACTAAAGTCCCAGGAGTCAGGATCCTGGGGATCCACTAGACTCACCTTGTAAGGAGCCAGTGTCACATAGATCGCCTTTGCCTGAGGATTTACCCGACGGCGATAGTCCGCCAGACGCTGACTAGGATGGGCCTTACCTGCCCAACTTTCACAGTCAGTCCAAAAGCAAAACACATCAACGTGAACCCGATGACGAATAGCCCAGTCGTAGGCTACAGCCGCATCCGTACCCCCAAAGTTTTGGTTAGACGCTTTCGCCAGGGCTGAACTAAAACTATCGCGAGCCGTAATTTTTAGATCGCAAAACTCCGTCGAAAAACCACGAATAATATAGTTTTGCTCAGCTTTAGCCGTAGCCAGTGCCAACGTAGTGGCAATCTCACAACAGGTTAAACCACCGGAACTAACCGTGTAATAGGACATGGAACCAGACACATCCACCGCATGCAGGAATGTCTTACCTGTCGGCTGAACAACATCAAAGGAACGCTCCAGGGCGGTTTCTAAAATGTCTAACACACGGGGAATAGGCTGCCATGTTTTCTGACTGCGGCCCAGCTTGCCACCAGACTGATAGGTCTTGAGCGCCTTGAGAATATCAATGGGGTGGATCCGGGCTTTGCGCAGATTCTTTTTACTCTGCAGTCGTTCTGCTAGATATCTCAAGTTCTTGCTTCTATTGAAGGTCAAGACACCTAAATGGGTGAGCGACCCTAAATTACGTAGGAGCGCCCCCATGGGCATATCCTTGAACAAGAGCTGCCAGGCCTCGCGATCCATGTTCCCCACAGGGGCAATCATTTCATGGGTCAACCGCCCTTGACGAATGGCTTCCAGGGTTAAGGATGGGTCACGCTTAACTCGCTCGTACCACCAAATTTGAGCCATCGCTTCACTAGGAGGTGCTTCTGGTAGGCTAGTCCATCCCTGGGTAGCCCACTGGTAAAGGGCCTGATGATCGGGTGTCTCAGGTTTTACGTGGAACAGACGCAACGCATCTCGGTGGGTGTAACCATGACGCTGCTGATACTTCAATAACTGATAGGCCAAGGCCCTGGCATCAGGATTAGCCAACCAGGTTTTGCCACAGGCACGGATCAGCTTACCAAAGCCCCGTAGGCTGCGGGTGTAGTTAAGCCATTCATAGAAATGGCTGCCGGTTCGCACGACCTGCAAAAAGATCTCCTGAAATGCCCCCTTGGCAGCTGGGGTTTCTCCTATGGACAACAACACTAGGGCAAACAGAGGCGCACTATTATTAATGGCATGGCCATCGCTGGCATAGAGAATCTCTTGTGCCGTGCGGGCCGAATCGATAACCACAGCTTGGGTGACGACATTGACAAACTCCTCAGTCAGCTCATGCTTATTGGCATAAAAGCTACCTTGGGCGGTGCCCAATAACAAACAACGACGTAGCTGTTGCCACAGGTCAATTTTGAACTGATATCCACCGGAACGACCCTGGATCATATCCGCCTGTCGACCAGGAATTGGCTGAGTTTGAGGTGTTCGATTTGCTTTAGTAAAAAAGGTGTAGTTTGCTTTCACTTATCGGCCCTCCTGGACAATCATCAAAATTAGACAAGGGAGTAGAGCAGGAGTTGCACCCGCATCTGAATTCAATGTGACAGGGGGGATTCGAACCCCCGACCTCCCGCTTAGAAGGCGATAACCCTAATTCGTCGACCCTTGCGGATAAGGCCCCTTACGAATAAGGGGGTTGAAAAAGGAATTTAGGCGCTCTATCCTCTGAGCTACTGTCACTTGGTGTCCATGGGCTAGGTTGGAACCCGTTTGCCCCTCGACATGTTTAGAATAGGCAAGCGATTTACCCCTAAGCGAATGCTGGTTCAAGCAGCTCAAAGGCTTAATTAATAGGCGTTTTACAATTGAGGGGTGCTGGTCAGTTAGGGGGGGACCTCAACTTTGCCCAAAATCAGTTATGGTCCGGTGGCCAAACAGCGCACATTAACACTGCTCATGGCCCTGGTGGACTATGGCAATGATGAACTGGAGGTGGATGACGTGGCGCTGGAGCGGCTGCGATCGCAACTCAATCTTCACTGGACCACCGATCGACAGCTGATCGTTCGCACCAAAATCCGTAATCTTGAAACCCTCACCCATCTATCAGATAGCAATCAGGCCCTAACAAAAGCTCAAATTAAAACCGCCCTTCACCATCTGGAAAACCATCTAGAGCTGTTAGAGGATAATCGCACCAGCCGTCGGGGGTCAGAGGTGTGGCACTTTACGTTAACGTTGTGGCACCACCGTCGAGATCGCACCGCCCTACTCAACACCTTTGATCACACCTGGGAACAGCGTCGCTCTGTTCCCTCAGAAGGCCAAGCTGAAAAACCAGCAGAACACGACATCTGGCAGCAATATTGTCAGCAAGCCCTGGCGGCTACCGTTCAAACAGGACTGACCTCTAATCTGCTTAAGCCTACTGACACCGGAGTTGACCCAACCAAGCTACACATCCCGCTGGCTTTAGTGGATCACACCTTAGAACAATCTACAAAGCAACCATCAGATATTGAAACCATCAACACAGCTGAATTGCTGACTTATCTTCAAAACAGCACGATTCAAACTCTGGCCATTGTGGGAGAACCGGGGTCAGGTAAAACCACACTCTTACAACAGCTGGCACAGCAGATTCTACAGCAAACCTCTGATTTAGCCATTTTGATTCCCCTGGCTCGTTTAGGAACCACACTGATTGAAGACTATGTCTTAAAAGACTGGCTTAAACTTGCCCTAAACCAGCGAGCAGTGACCCCTGAGCAACAAAACGCCCTAGCTGAACACATTGAACAGGGCCATGGTTGGCTGCTGCTGGATGCTGTAGATGAAATGGACCAACGTGGCAGTTTAGCCATTACTCAACTCGCCAATCAACTACAGGGTTGGCTGAGTAATGGGCGTATTATCGTCACTTGTCGCCTCAACCTTTGGGATGCAGGCAAAAATACCTTGGGTCATTGGCCCACTTACCGACTGCTGGGTTATGAAAAGTATCGGCAGCAAATCCAACACTTTATTCGTCAGTGGTTTTCCCACCAGCCTGAACAAGGAAAAGCCCTGTGTCAAAAACTCTCACTTCCAGAAAACAAGCGTCTTCGCCACAATCTCCGTAATCCCCTACGTCTGGCCTTACTTTGCCGGTTAGGAAATAGCGGACACCTTCCCAACACACAACACCAGCTCTACCAGCAGTTTGTTACGGCTCTTTATGACTGGCAGCAGGACACCTCACCCACGACGCTGCTAGAACAGCATCAAATCAATACGGTGCTATCAAAACTCGCCGTTGTCACCCTCAAAGCCTCGACCACCCAGCTGAATCTCCCGCTGGTCACTCAACACCTGCAAGCCGAAGAACTCCCCTGGTTTGAACGGGCAATGCAACTAGGTTGGCTAATGCCCCTGGCAACGTCCACAGGTGAAAAAGTCTACGGCTTTCTGCATGGTACATTTCGTGATTATTTTGCAGCCCAGGCTATCGAAGAGTGGCAATATTTTACGACCCCAAAGGACGCTCAATTACCCATGGTGTTACCAAACTGGCAACCCGTGATTCTGCTCTGGTTAGGTCGTAGTGATATCGAAAACGCTGACAAGACGGCGCTAATTAATGCCTTACTTGACTTCCAAGATAACTGTGGTGGATTCTTTGAGCATCGCACCTGGCTACTTGCCGGTAGAGCCTTGGGAGAATATTCTGAGTTTCCCAAAGCCCATGGCATCATTCAACAACTGATAACATGGCGTTTTAACTTAACACGCAAGATATCACCCATCTTGATCGAAGCGGCTAAAGCGGCCTTAGCTGAGTCTGATCTGAGTCAGGTGACCCAGGTGCTTACCCAGTTCGCGCAAGACCCCAACCAGGATTTCTTTGATCGATGGATGGCCGCCTACAGCCTAGGGCGCAGCTACGATCCACAGAGTCAGGTCGCCGTCGAAACCCTTGAAGCGTTATTACCTACCGCACGTAGTGACTATCTCAAAATGGATATGGCCCGTCATTTGGGCACGCTATCCCCAGGCCATGGTTTAGCCATTGAAACACTAGAAGAGATTATTCATAGGAGTCAACAACCTATTGCAAAACGAAAAGCGGCTCTACGATTGGCAAAGGTTGCTCCCCATCATCCCTTACCTGTAGCAACTTTAGAAGACTTACTAGCCCATAATCCTCAAGATAAACCGACATTAGACGCGCTGGTCAACCTTAACCCCAACCATCCCGTCCCCATAAACAGAGAGTCATCCTCCCAATCTCCTAGACGCTTACAACACCGAAGCGGCAAGAAACAGCAGTACCAGCCTGATATTGCTAAACAAATTGACAGTCTGGTGACTCGGATAGAAAAGGGCGATCGCAATCGCCTCCGACTAGCCCAAAAGCTGAGCCAGCTGCAAGCTGGACATCCTATTGCCATAAATACACTATGGCAATATCTGATCACTAGCGAGAATAAAACGCAACGTAAACAAGCTGGCAACGCATTACAACGTGCGGCTACTGATGATCAGTTACCCCAACTCGTCTCAAAACTACGCCTCATATACGAACAAGCCACCATAGCCGAAAACAAAGATCAACAATTAGCCTTCTTCAAATTACTCTGGACTTGGTCAGATACCTTAGGTTATCTAGACTTTCTTGCAGCTTGGCAGAGCACTGAAACTGAGTTGTGAACTAGTGCATTCAGGTGCAGACGTCTGCACCTTCGGATACTATTAACCAGGATTTCGTAGACTATGACAAAATACGTTCAATCGCATCCCTCAGGGCACTTAATCGTTGCAGTTGTAGATCGCTAAGAACTAACGCATCCAACTCTTCAACAGCATGGTTCAGGTTATCTAGCATGCGATCAGCTTTGGTAATTTGGCTAACTGTCTTCTTGCCATTGTTAGCTTTACGTTGTTTTTCGTGGGTACTGATCGCTTTTCTTAGTTGAGAAAATGACACCTCATGCACTTCAATGATGTCTTCTTCAAGGGGCAACTTACCCGCAAGCAACCCCGTTAACGCAACAGGTTCGGGCAAGCGGTAAACCTGTTCTAGCTTGGATACGCCCAGTTCCAGAACACCAGCAATACTATCGGCATAGGAATCTAAAAAGGACTCAACAATATCTTTATTGACCTGTTTCCCTAAGGATTTAAGATGTTGTTCCAGTTCAGTAGATAATGCCTTGCCATCACGAATGGACTCGGCAATTTGCAAGAACTCTTTTAAGCCACGAGTCACCCGCCGATAGGCCCACACCTGGCGTGTGGTAATAGGCGTGCCATTGGGTCGACGCACTTCACCACCTTTAATAAAAGCAGTGAGATTATCATAATCTTTCTCCTTATAGAGATGCTTCTCTTCAATTACATCTAAGCGACTACCAATGGCATAGGCATATATGGTGCTTTGGGCCTGGGCTGTTTGGAGAGCCTGATCAATCTGACCTTGATAGGTTTCAATTTCATGCAACAGCGTATTCAAGGGCTGAGCATTATTGGCCTGACAAATATCGAGTGCCCGTAACCAATTTTCACGATCGGCCAGGTCCACACGTTCTAAGTTGACAACTTCATCTGTCGTCTTACGTTTGGGGACAACCGCTAATTTGCGAGGTACGGGGGCTTTCTCAGCAACAGTCGCTACCCTGGAAAAACTTTTTTTAGCCAACGGTCTCTACCTCCAGAAGATTAGACGAACTACGTAGGGATTCTAAATACTCTGCGATCGCAACAAACGGTTTACGATGTTCTTCTTTCACAGAGCTGTACGAATAAAGAGACTCCCCTTGAGCCGATAGCTCTGAGTACACAGTTAAATCCCGAATGGGAGGAGAGGTCCAAGACTCTTCTGCTTGATGGGGCAAATGGGTACGCACATCCCAATCGATAATTTGCTGGTGGATGCTCTTATGCAAACTGGTGGACTTCATGCGGTTCGGAACCAATGTGGAAACTCGCAAATCAGGATTCGCCCGATCAGCAATCTGACTCACCATTTGCAATAGTTCTGGAATATTCTTCAGAGCAAAGTACTCAGTTTGCACTGGCACTAACACCTCATCACAGGCAACTAAAGCATTTTTGGTAAATAGACCTTCCCCTTTAGGAGTATCTAGCAGCACGTAATCGTAGTTCTCATAAATACTATTAAACTGAGCCAAGGCATCCCTTAGACGACTCTCACTGGATAAGCCTTTTTCGATTTCAGTTTGATATCCACCTAAATCCATCCCTGGAGTAAGCAGGTGACACCACCCCTGCACGTCGATAATGCCCTGAGCCATCAGATCAGCCTGATCTCGCTTGGGAGCATAGAGGATTTGACCAATATCAGGGGATGAAGCGTCGCGTTCAACGCCCATAGCGGAGGACAGATCCCCCTGATGGTCTAAATCAATGCATAAAACTTTTTTGCCCAGATGGGCTAGGGTGGCAGCTAGACAGAACGTAATAGTGGTTTTGCCAACGCCTCCTTTAATTGCTGCGATCGCGATAATCATTGTCCCAATCCACAATTGCACAACTGTACACCGGACAGGATACATCAGTATTGCAATTTTGAACCATAAAATTGTGAATTAGTGCAATTAAGTGCAGACGTCTGCACTTACAAGAAAAATATGGCAGTGGATACAACACTGAAGACCCTATGGTGTGGACGGTTTTGATCTCACACCATAGGATCGCAGATCTGGCAGCGGCACGGCAGAAAGCTATCCTACTTCAACCTGAGTAGGGCGAAGACATCCAGCCATAATGCTATGTACGATGCCTACTCTATAACCGTTCGCTCAACGATCAAATTAGGCATATCATTCATGGTGCAATCCTTACTTTGCAAGGGTTATAGCTTTGTTTGCCCGCCGTTCAATTCAGTTCGACGAGTGTTCGAATATGAAGCCTTTGAACGGTATGGATACCGATTTACCTGCGAGGGTAAGGATAATACCGAATTTATCTGGAGCGTAGAAAAACTTTAAATAGGGTGTCAGAAATCTAGCCACTCATTGGCTGAAACCAGTTCAAAACAAGGCCTAAAGGGTGTCAGAAAACTCAGCGGAAACGCTTTAGAATAGGGTGTCAGAAAACTGAGGGCTAATAGGCTCAAACACTTATTGCATAAGCACTAGAAGGTGTCAGAAAATTAAAATTCGTAAGTTCGGCATCTTTACCCAACCCTGTAATATCAAAAACCACTTGCCTTGATTTCTGCCCCCCGATTAAAAGTCAGCCCATAATGGGGCTATTCTCAATAATCAATACCTTTGTACTTATTAGTCCACACAATGCTCGAATCTGGTCAGGTAGTCCCCATTAAATTTAAGGATCGCGACTTCAGGGTTGTGATCATCGATCCAGACGGACTTGGCCCCGACCGACCCACCATTGGTGTGGGCTATCGCACCATGAGTCGCCATACCAATGTACCGGCCCAAACCTTTGCTGATAGGGTGTCAGAAATCGAAGGGGTGAACTACCTCAAGCTCCCATCTGGCAAGCAGTTTAGGGTGTCAGAAATCAAAGCAAATGACGGCAATACCTACCGGGTAATCGAAGCATCTGACTGGGTAGAATTGGTCAGCGACTGGGCAAAGAATCCTGGAAAGCTGCGGGCAAAGGCAAAAAATGGACTGATCGACTTTTTGGCCTGGTTTGCAGCTGAAGGTCTATATGCTGAGGCCTACACATTTCTCAAGCAAACGTACACTCGCGAGGATAGTGAACGAATTCAGCAATGGCTAGTGGCTCGGCAGGCAGGTAAGCCAGCCAGAAAGGATTGGGCCTACGCCGTCGCCGAACAAGGGGGAAACAGTCCCTACAAATTTGGTAAGTGGACTAACTATGTCTATCGTGGCCTGTTTGGTATGGATGCCAGCGAGATCAAACAAATCTGGGAAGCGCCTGTCTCGGGTTCGCGGCACATTGCTCGCAACTATATTCCTGAGACGCTGGGATTGGAGATGGTTGAGTATTGCGAAAAGCTAGTGGCTATTTTTGAACTCGACGATTTGGAGCAGGCCCATGATGAAGCTATTCGCATGACCCAGATGAAATTTAGACAGCGATTAGACTCTGAAAGATTAGGCGACTGAAAGCAGCACTTACGTTAAAAGCTTTGCAGACCGAGCATCTTAAAATAAGACAAGCAAATCCGTATCGGCTCACCTATAGGCCAAAGGGCCAGAATTACTCGAAAGTTTTGTCTCAATAAGACAGCATTATCCGTATCGACTCACCTGTTAGCAGGGCTGTCTTAACGGCTTGTCTCAATCGCTAAAATTCTCCGTATTCGATCACTTCACCGTCTTGGTAACGATAGTGATTGGAACCGCTAGGGCTAGAGCAAATGTAAGTTTGTCTCAATTTTTAAGACAGTCTTATCCGTATATAGTCACTACTTTATCTACCGAAAACCTATATTCCTTGTAAGTCAAGGTTTACAGCCAACCTTCGTCAGCTCTACGGACTGTATTCAGCCCTAAAGCCAGAAAAATTATAAGACATGTCTCTCTGTATTAAATCACTTGTGTCTCCTCAGCAGGTTGAAAAGCTTTTAGTGGCATCACATTGCTTCTGGAAAGTCAGGGTTTTTTAGAGAACAGGTGAGATCGCTATCCACCATAGTCAACATCCTTGAGCAGCTACAACAACTAGATTGGGGACCACAACGCATAGGTCAAGAGCTACAAGCATGCTTCTCAGTATCCTCACTAGCCCATCTCACGAGTGAACAAAGACAACAGTGGTTATCTTATTTGAGAGCGCACCCTGATACAGAATAAAGGGATGGATGGATTGCGATCGCAAATTCTAAAAGGTCTTGAATCGCTGCGCGCGATCCGTCCAAAGTCCAAAGAGTTTGGATCGACCACTGTACATATAGTAAATTCGACTGCCTAAGTTCTTCAAAAATCATTCTATAAATGAGAACTGAACAACTCTCTCTCTGCCCTCTATTCCAAGACCTTCTGGCTTGGAAAAAGCTTTTACACTTAGCGTATAATTTCCTAATACAGGTTGAACTCCATTATTACTGTAAAGGAAATAAGGACGTGTGTTCTCAGTTCTTGTCTGTTGGCCATCGTTAAGATTCAAAACCACACTACCAACGTATTTCGGATCAGCTATTGCCCTTAGGTTAATCATAGATGGCATATCATTAATGCTGAGCACATCACCATTTTCTATTGACTGGATATCTGCTTGAGTTTGAGCATCTACAAGTGCTAAGCCCATAATAGCCAGGGCAGGTGTTGGCTCTGAATCTGTTGATTCCCACTGCCAGCTCCCTGGAGGGTTCTGGACCCAGGCTGGCAGATCATCGTTGGCTCGTACATAAAGCAAATTAGTAGGAACACGAATATCCCACGGTTCACCAACCAGAATTTCACCCTGTGGTGCCCCCGTACGTTCTTTAATTTCATCGACAATCGATACATAGAGGGGACTGGTAATTTGTGGTGGTTCTCCCTGGCCATCCCACAATTTACCCGTATCTAGATAATGTTGTAACGCTGTTTCAAACCCTGGGCGTACAGAAATCACGACCCGAGCTGCACCTGCCTTTAAAAACTCACGAAATTGCGGATCTGGATTGTCGGTTGTAAACCGATCTTCCCAGGTATTGGTACGGCTCCAGAAGTATGGGTAAAACACATATTGCATTTGTTCCCATTCAAACACCTGCTCAAAGAATCGGATCAAACTTCCTTCTTCCCGCGCTTCATCAAAATCAAAAATAGGTGGAGCACCATCCATTACCGCATTGATAAATTCATAACGGCTACCGGTGACAATAGATATGGCATGTTTCTTTAGTTCATTGCGCTCCGTTATGCGATTGAGAGACGGTGGAGCCCCAAAACTTCTTTCTTCTTCCGCTGCAGCCTGCGCCAAGGCTTGCTCCGCTCTGATAGCAGCTACCTTCTCCTCATATTCCAATACCCGTCGCTCATAGGCCTGTTGAATCTTTTGGAATGTTTTTAATTTCCATTGTTCATAAGCTTCAGGTCTGCGTTTGCAGAATATTGTGATATCAACAAGAAAGGTACGACTCTCAAAAACAAATACCCCTACTGATAGCTGCGTACCTTGTGGATAACTATAATGCCCCGAATCTAAGCTGATATATTGTGGGAATCCAGGCCAATTTCCACCTTGTGATCGCGTAATGCGGTGAAATCTTGATCCGATCAGCACTGTAATCGCTAGGTCATCGTCAGTGGTAGCTTGAGCCGCATATTCCACTCTTTCAGGGCCATATTCTTCTGGTATGGTGAGCTCTTTCGTTTTTGCAAACCGAGGCGTACCACCTTCATCACCACCCTCATTCGTAATGGCTGCAGATGCTAATACATAAGGAGCAGGTGGGGGATCAATTTCAGTAGCGCCATACTTAGCTGCTTCAGAGCCATAATTGGTCTCATTGATTTGCGTATGAGAGGTTAGCGTAAACCTAGGAGGGGGATCTGGTAACTCTAGCTCACTATCTGGTTGATTACGGAGATAATGCAAATAAGAGGCGGGTTCCGGAATCATGAAGTCATACATCATGCGGATGCCATAGTCAAAGACTTGAGCCTCGTAAATTTTGTCTACAAACTGATAGACCCCACGAATATGCTCCGCCCCATTATTGGTTAAGGAATGGGTATTTTTCTCCTCAACCTCTCGCAATATTCGCCGTGTTCTTTCTTCACGAATATGCTCAACTATCTTCTCAAGCGAACGCTCAACAATATTTTGGGCATAGCTGGTTGAGTTGCTATTGGTTTCCTCAACTGATTGACTGGTCTCTAACTCGAAATTGGTGGAAAATTCAACATATGGTCCATATTTACCCGATAGATTGACGCCGAAATTTACATTCTGATCCTGTTGAATAGTTCGAGAAGCCTCTCGATTTAACTCAAATCGCTGGGAGGTTTCGAGTTCATTCTGCTCTTCACGGGTTGTTTCAAAGACATTGGAGAATGTTTCCTCAACCAGTTGAAGTTCACGCTGTTCTCTTGATTTTGCCTCACCAGATAAAATATTTTCAATATGTGCGACTTCCGTAGGCTCATAGCGCTTAATTTGTTGCTTAACGACAAGAAGATTACCGACTCCAGAAGGACGAATATCTCTCTGGGTGCTGCCAAGCTCTGCATGACGAATTACGCGAGCAATCTGCGGTTGAGCATTAGGATCTACACTGGTTGAGATCGCAGACGACTCTTGCTGAAGCGTCGTATATATATCCATCACGATGGCATGAATGGGCGTATTTTCTGGATCAATCTGTTGTGATTCAAGCACCGCCCGTGTCTCAGTCGATAAACTGTTGACGACAGTCTCCTTTAGCGCAAAAACATTTGTCCCTTCAGTGTTTACTTCAGCTGATTCTGGCTGTATCAGGTTCTGGTTGCGATCGCATCTCATTAATTCTTGATAAGCGTTATAAAGCTGAGATTTTCGATCAATCGTCGTATCTTCTGATTGAGTAGTGACAGCAGTTACAGTCGGTTCCGATGAAGCTGCTTTTCGTAAGCTGACAACTGACGTTAAGGCATCCTCTGGAATAATAATGGACATGCGCAAAAATCTATCCCAGGATAGCTGTATATCTTCTTCAGCCGCAGTCTGGACAATAAGATAGTAAGCGCGATAAATGTTTTGTAAGATACTCAGATTTGGCAATGAATTAGTAGTAAACATCCTTGCCAAAAGCGTGTCAGATAAACGCACCCTATCTTGTTGAAACGCGGCATCGTTTGCTAGTTCAGAGATATCCGCTATTTCCAACAAACCTGTAAGCGTCACAATAAACAAATCTGTAGAAGGCTCATCCGCGTCTGAGGTGGTGGCTATCGAATTTTGAATAGCTGTGCCATGCTGAAGTTGCTCAGGGGAACGAACAAACAGCCCACTTTCAGAATTATTAGCAATATAAGTATCGGCAATGGATTGCCTCTCAGTGACCGTTGTAGCACTTTGCATCTGCGTAAAGAAATTCGTCGACGCTACCAACGGAATAAATTGATTTTCAGCCAGACTAATAGGTGGACGCAGCTGAACAAACCTAAACAGGTCATTTGGTGAGCTTTCAGGTCTCATAAGTAGGCCTCCAGCTAAATTATTGAAAATTATTGAAGTTTAAAGCACACTTGAACAAGTAACAGCCACTGCACACATAACTGTTATTTCAGAGAATTCGTCTCAGGCATAGGGTCTTAGAGATATCATATCTCGTGAAAATTGATGTTAGTAACTTACATGTTACAAATTATATTCTTGTTAGTTATTAGTAAAGCCTCATTTTGACGGTTTTGTAGCATTTTTAATACCTGACGGCATTCTGCGCAGCATTACTTAATCGGAGAAAAAACAAAGAGTTTGCTTCTCGGAACTTAATGATCAACAAAAAAATAAGAGCCGTTATCATACTAAGAACAGCTGGCATAAGATACCGACAATGCTAGAAAGCATTAAAAATAAAGTGGAACTGACTTTATTTGAACCAGAACCATAAGCGCTGTAAAGGAGTGTTTCACATGCCTGGAATTGAGCTCCATGCTGACTTTGACCGTGATGGAGGACTCACGGGAAACCCGCGTGAGCGAACTGCCCGCCAGAACTGGCCAGGTGCCATTGTGGTTCCGAATCTTGACCGCGATCAGCGTCGCTTACCTGCAGCTGTCTCCAGCAGCTCAATTCCACGGGCCGATTACAGCTTAGCTACCGCCAACAGTGGTGATGATGAACTAGTCCCCCTGCAAATTAAAGTGATAGCTGGTGCGCTTGGTCCCAACGAGAGTCTTCATATCCGTTGTCCTGGTGTTATGCATACCCGTATTCGCCTCTCCGACAGTACAGGTCAGATCATTCCCCAGCGGCTAGGAGAGCCTGAGGTGTTTGAACTGCCTCCCATCCCCACTAATGGTCGCTTAAACCTTACACTCCAAGTTCGGACAATTGCAGGGGCCAGTTTTGGGCGATTATCTAATCTCGAGCTCGCCTATCGAGCAGATGCCCGTGAGGAGACTCGCTTCGAACTCATACTATTTCGAGTTGATAACCTTGGCAGAGTCCATGAGGAAGATCGCGGTCGTTTCTCAGTTGCCCCCTTTATCTTGGATGATCGACAGGCACCAGCGGTACGGCTCTACATGGTCAACACCGATGCCAATCATCCGTCATTTGTTGATGTTCAGAATGCTACACGGGCGGCGGCGGTCCCGATGGTCCAGGTGCCACCTGAGATTAGCAATGGTGATACCTGGTTACAGGACCAGTATCAGCACAGTTTTTTACAAGGGCCAAATCACTTTCGACAGCTCATACTACATCTTCCTCGTCTACGTCATGAAAATACGAACGCAACCGTAACTGACAACCTGGAAGATTTTGTCAACAGCCATTTTCGTTCACGCAATATTGGACTTTACAACGATCTTTGGGAGCGGATTATCGTCGTTAATACCACCGATGGAAATGTCCTTAGGATTGACTTTCGCGCAGTTACCGATTGGGCTAAGCGAGTACTGAGAATTCTAGACGTGGCGGAACGACTTAATCACTTTGGGAAATTAATAGACACCACCTGGCAAGAAATTAATGTGATGGCTTGGGTTGATACCCTCAGCAGACTTAGATCGGAGCTTGCTAGATTAAATCAAACCCTCGACCGGGCCATTGATGAAGCGAGACCAGAACGGGCAGAACTGATCAGAGGGTTGAAGAAAGCAGCGGAGAGCCTTGTAGATGAGGTAACTACTGAATTTACTGTCGTACGCGGTGGTAGTGGTAGAGACTTAGGCCTTCGATCTGAGATTGCTGGACAGACCGCTACAATAAATCGCGACACAGCAGAACGTCTCTTTGATCGGGCCAATCAGATGAATAGCTCAGCGAACTATGGCGGGAATGTCGAATCGACACCGCCCGTTCCTGGTGCTCCGCTTGGCAAGATAATCATTGGTAATTTTATCTTTGGTGACGGCAGTGAATTTGTCGATCCCGATCTACTGCGCGTACTCGCCAAACAGAAAAAACAACCCATTGTTGAGATTAATACGGCATGGCTGCGGGTTGGTCACATAGACGAGAT
Source organism: Adonisia turfae CCMR0081 (assembly GCF_011009555.1). Taxonomy (GTDB): domain Bacteria; phylum Cyanobacteriota; class Cyanobacteriia; order Phormidesmidales; family Phormidesmidaceae; genus Leptothoe; species Leptothoe turfae. The sequence goes on from NZ_QXHD01000004.1 coordinate 2,482,396, forward strand.
GATGGCTATTGTACCACATGGACGGTCCGACTTTTCTGTTCTGCACGCCTCATCACGGGCAGCAATGGCCCTTCTACAGCGAGCTGAAACCCGTTATCGGGCTGGGCTCCCTGCCAATCATCCTGATACTTTCCGCAACCGCCCCTCCGGTGTACTTTCACGGTTGATGAATGAAGGCAGTTCTCCGGTCACGCGGCTTTTTCGCGGTAAAGCCTGGCTACACAACCATCCTCCCGCCCAGCGTGGTCAGATACCCGAATCCCACGAACCGCCTGCTACTTACATTAAATTAGCCGAAGGGTTGAGTGCTGGAAATGGGTTTAATATACACCGAATTGGCTATGTCCCAGGGGAAGGACCGCCGCGTCGTTATCCGGCTGACATCACCCCCTTTGAGATTATTTGGGCAGAGCGTGATGCCCGCAACAACAGTACCAATGACTTTATTGACAGCGAATTTCTACAGCCAAGCCGTGTCCATTTACAACGAGAGTTAGGGGTGCCTATTTATCCTATTCCTGTTCTCTGGGATAGGGTAGATGATATCAATCGCTTTCAGGAAGCATTTTGGCAACAGCCCACGACCGCATATTCGCCGGATATTGCAAATATGCAAGTCCTAAACAATCATCTGCTGGTTCCCAAGCCCTACGGCCCACGTATGCGACCCAGGGATGCCATTGCAGTGGTTCAAGCAGCGATGCAAGACGTTGGGGTGCCAGGTACCATCCGTGCCCAGGTCGGCCATCGACTGATCAGGCAACATCGTATGACACGCGCCCATTACTGGATTGAAAAAGTATCTCCCGCTTACCTGTTCAGTCCTATTGGCTCCATTCGAGCGTCCTATGGTGGCTTAATGGATCAACAAGATGTGATTGATGCTTTTAAGGATAGTTTCCCCGGTGCCTCAGACCGTGAAATTCAACGCCGATTGATTATCCCCAACAGGCGTCATTTTGACGCACGTGGTATTTTACGCCGCGATCATACGCGGCTCTTGGTGAATGATGGTATGGTCGACCTGTTTGAGTTGTTTACGGCAGCGATCGCAGCTCATTTAGGGGTCACTATTCATTTTGTAGATAGTTGGTATTATCACATCCGCGAGGGCCAAATTCATTGCGGCACCAATGTTTTGCGTCGGCCTCGAAGGAGGGCCGGATTACCTAATGTTTGGGATATACCTGATGTGGAGTTTCGTGGCCAAATCTTGATCTTTGAGGATGACGAAGTTTAGATAGTGGCTCAAGGATAAAGATGATGGTTGGGGTCTCTTGCGTCCCATCTAGGAAATAGGTCTGAGGAGATTCCAACCTAAGACAGGCGAGATTGCGATCGCTTATCCCATCAATGTTGTGCTAGAACAGCTCCGTGCTTGGGAGGTTATGAAGTAACTTTTGTCTTCATAACAATTACCAAGGTGTCTCCCAATGCTGAGGCTTACTCAATCGTTCCAACAGGGGAATCTCCTGCAGCCAGATCTCAGGCAAAATTGCTCCTTGTAAATTTGTCTCACGTAAGTTGGTGCGTGTCAGCTTGGCCTGACTGAGATCAGCATTTTGCAAATCAGCCCCATAGAGATTGGCCCCACGTAGATCTGCCTGCTGTAAATTTGCTTGCTGTAAATTTGCACCAGCCAGTATGGCTCCTTTTAGGCTGGCTGAAGATAGATCAATCTGGGACTGAAGCGTTCCCGTGAGCACTGCTTCACAGAGGTTAGCATGCTGCAAATTGGCCTGTTTGAGATTGGCCCCACTTAAATTGGCAACAATCAAAGTGGTCCTGCGTAAATTCGCACCACTCAGATTGGCCATGACTAGAAAGGCACCACTCAGATTGGCATTTTCCAGGATAGTATGGGACAAATCAGCCCGGATTAAATTAATACCGCTGAGTTTTGCTCCAGCCAAATTTACTCCACTCAGATTAACTTTGCTGAAATCTCGTTCTCCAGCCGCGTATCGTTCTAATAGCTCTTCGCGATCCATGGAATTCTCCTCGGTGCTGCGATATTTGAGCTTTAACCCAGGTGCCTGGGAGTATCGAGTTTGATAGCGATAAGACTTGTAAGGTTTCCCTCTTAAGTATATTTACTCTAACGTAAAATCTAAATGGAGATTCTAAACCGTCAACAAAGTCAACACCACATTAGAGGGTTGGCACAATGGCTCGTATTCTTCATCGCAAACTATTTCCCCAGGATTGGGTCACAGGTACGATAGCCATCCTACTGGTGGGGACAACAGGTACCTATTTTGTTCTGTCTCAGGCACAAGAGCAGAAATTGGCGCAGGATACCCAGGTCGAAATTCTGCCTGCTAAAGCAGTGACTGCCCTGGGACGGCTGGAACCTCAAGGGGAGGTGATTAAGCTTTCGGTAGCGAATGCTCAGGATAGTCGTGTGAACCAGCTCTTTGTTGAAGAAGGAGATTGGGTAGAGGCTGGCAAGGTAATCGCTATTTTGCAAGGACTGGATAAAAAACAGGCCGAATTAACAGAGGCACAACAGAATGTGGTCATCTATCAGGCCAGACAAGCCCAAATTGAAACTGGGGATGCCAAGATAGCAGACATCGCCGCCCAACAAGCCGTGATTAATCAGCTCAAAGCCCAGCTCCGTACTGAAACCATTGAACGACAGGCTGAAATTACCAGTGCTGAAGCTGAACTCAGACACGCGAAACAAACCTATCAGCGGTATCACCAGCTCCATCAATCAGGGGCTGTTGAAACAATGGCACTAGATGAACGACAGGAGACTTTCGAAACGACTCAAGCAGCCTTAAGTGAAGCTGAGGCCCATTTAGAAAATACGGTATCCACTCTGCAAGAACGAATTCGACATGAGCAGGCCTTATTGGCCAAACTTGAGGAAGTTCGTCCGGTTGACTTGCACGTAGCCCAGGCAGAAGTGGAGCATGCGATCGCACAGGTAAATCGCATCAAAGCCGAACTGGAAGACTACTATGTACGGGTACCGGTGGCAGGCCAAATTCTGAAAATCAACACCCGTGTGGGGGAGCAGGTCAATACCAGCCAGGGCATTGTGGAACTGGGGCGCACCGCTCAGATGTATGCGATCGCAGAAGTCTATGAAACCGATGTGGGTCTGGTACAGCCAGGACAGCGAGCTGCCGTGATTAGCGAACATGGTGGTTTTGAGGGTGAGATCCGAGGCACCATTGACCATGTGGGCATGCAAATCAAAAAACAAGATGTGATCGATGCCGACCCGGCGGCAGATAAAGATGCACGGGTGGTTGAAGTGAAGGTGCGGATTGATCCGGAAGATAACGATAAGGTGGCAGGTCTGACCAATCTGCAGGTACGCATCACAATCAATGTAGAACGCTGAGAGGTGGGCTGATGAAGTCTCCTGCTTTCCAGATATTGTTCCAGCATTTACGTCAGGAGCCGCCCCTAGGCTGGGCGCAGCTGAGCCATCAAAAAGTACGCTTATTGGTTGCTCTAACGGGAGTGGCCTTTGCCGATATTTTGATTTTCACCATGCTGGGCTTTCAGAGCATGTTGTTTGAGGGCTCCACCTTTGTCCACAAAAATCTGCGGGCCGATCTGGTGTTGCTGAGCCAGCGTACAGAGGCCTTGTACTTCGGGCAAACATTCTCTCGACGTCACCTATATCAGGCCAATGCCGTTGAAGGGGTGGCCTCTGCTAAGCCGTTCTATTTTGGTGGGGGTGCGTGGATAAATCCCTGGGATGGCGAAAGCACTGATGTGATGGTGCTCGCATTTGATCCTGCCCATCCTGTCTTGGATTTACCCGAAGTTGATCAGCAGCTCGACAAGATTAAACTGCCCAATGTAATCTTGCTTGATCGAAAAACTCAGCCCAAAGTTGGCCCTGTTGCGGAGACCCTGGATCAAGGCAAATCGGTAACCACCGAACTCTCAGGGCATCGCATTAAGGTGGAAGGATTGTTTACCCTGGGGAGTAGCATTTTTACTGAGGGGCATCTGATCACCAGCGATTCCAACTATTTACGCTTTACTGGCCCAGATAGTTTGGAAACGGTCAATGTAGGGGCATTAATTCTGGAACCTGATGCCGATCTTGAAACTGTTCGACAAGCCCTTGATACCCGTTTACCCAAAGAGGTTAAAGTACTTACCCCTGAAGAATTTATTCAAATTGAGGTCGGCTTCTGGGCGAGTCAACCCTCAGGGGTTATCTTCAATTTTGGAGCGGTTATGGGCCTGGTGGTTGGCATTGTGATTGTTAATCAGGTGTTGTACTCCGACGTTAACGACCATTTGTCAGAATATGCCACCCTTAAAGCCATGGGTTACTCTGATCGAAGACTGTTGATGGTAGTCTTTCAAGAAGCGGCGATTCTAGCAATATTAGGTTTTTTGCCTGGTTATGGGGTTTCGTTAGGGATGTATCAGTTGCTGGCTTATTTAACGAAGATTCCCCTTGGCATGCGATTGGGGGTGACATTGCAAGTGTTTACGGCCACGGTGGCAATGTGCATGATTTCAGCAGCCATTGCCATGCGAAAACTGCAGTCTGCGGATCCGGCAGATGTCTTTTAGTTCTTAGTTCTTAGTTCTTAGTTCCAGTCCATTACCCACTACTTACCGTTTGAAGCTCCGAGTCTAAAACTCAAAATTCAAAACTCACTTTCAAGCCATGTTTTCTCAACCTGTTGTTACCGTTCGTCATCTCAACCATGCCTTTGGCAAGGGCGAATTACGCAAGCCGGTTTTGTTCGATGTAGATTTAGATATCTGTGCAGGGGAAATTGTCCTGTTAACTGGCCCGTCTGGTAGTGGCAAAACCACCTTGCTGACGTTGATTGCGGGGCTACGGTCTGTGCAGGAAGGCAGTGTTAATATCCTGGGGCAAGAGTTACTTGGGGCGAGGAAACAGCAGCTGGTGCAGGTGCGTAACCAGATTGGGTTTATTTTTCAGGCCCATAATTTGTTGGCTTGTTTGACGGCACAGCAGAATGTGGGCATGTCACTGCGGCTACATGACAATCTGTTGCTTGAGGACCGGATTGATCGCGCTCAGGCAATTCTGGAGGCAGTTGGTATGGGCGATCGGGTTAGCTACTATCCAGATAGTTTGTCGGGGGGGCAGAAACAGCGGGTTGCGATCGCACGAGCCCTGGTCAGCGAACCGAAAATTGTCCTTGCCGATGAACCCACCGCCGCGCTGGATAGTAAGTCTGGCCGTGATGTGGTCGACATTATGCAGCGTTTAGCCAAACAACAAGGCGGCACAATTTTGCTCGTCACCCACGACACTCGCATTCTCGACATTGCCGATCGCATTGTCCATATGGAAGACGGTCGCCTGGCCCATGATACGGCGCTAGTCAGCAGTGAGTGATTTCCTCACAAGTTCCTCATGCTTTATTTTCATACTGAAAGGATAAGAACGCCAACTTGAGCTGAACCATATGAACAACTTAAATCGGAACAACCTTAATCGAAAGAAGTCCTGGCTTGGCTTTTTGGGATTTCTAGGATTTCTGGGATTTCTAGGATTTGTTCAAGATATTCCGGCATTTCTATTTTATTTTTCGTTCTTTTCTTTTTTTAGTGCTTTTCGCTATGTGAGGGAAGAGCTAAAGTATCTTAGCCTGCTAGGCGTGGTTGGATTTATCGTGGCAATATTGGGTGTCCTGGGGATTATTCCAGTCTGATGTTTTAACAATGTGAGAAGGAGCAACCCATGAATATGATCACAAAATGATCGCAAAGCGGCTTCTTTTCTAGTGAAAAAGACGATGAGTGAAAACGGTTTGCGCATGATCGGTGTAGCAGTTGCATTTCTGCTGGTTTTTGGAACCGGCTTCTATTTGACCCATTTCGGTAGGCCATATGGTGTGGCTCTTTTTACAGCGCATAAGCTGGTTGCAACTGGAATACTGGTCTTCCTTGGGGTAAACATCTACAAAATTTACAAGACATCAGCATTGGGGGAGAGCGCATGGCTGATTATATCACTTGCGGTTCTGGCATTTGTTGTCATGATTGCATCGGGTAGCGTGCTGAGTGCAGTCAAATCCGCACCAACAGTGATTGCGGCTATTCACAAAGTAGTCTCGTATGTGACGGTGCTGCTTGCGATCGCAGCGTTCTATTTGCTGCTGGAGTAGAGAACTAAACCCACGCAAATAATTTTCTCACACCCGCCCGCTTCACGGAAAAATGGGTGAGCAAAAGAACAATTAAGCCAACAAGCGCTGCATCAACGGCATTGAGCTTACTAGTATCAAGGATCAACATACTCCACCCAAAAAGCACCCACTGCACAAAATATATCGCGGTAACGTTCTTACTCCAATAAATCAGCACCTTGATGATTCGATTTTCACTGCTCAACGTTTGTTCCAGCCAATGGCAAACGCTAAACCATACCAAAACGAACCCAATCATTAACAAATGGATGCTTGCGCCACTTCGATAGTAATCGCCCGTAGGGGAAAGAATATCGAATGCTAAAACTCCAACAGCACTTAAAAGAAATATAACTACTCCCAAAGCGCTTAGGGCAAAACCATACCAGCCCATTTTCCGTAGGCTACTCTTGAGCCTGTCACCACTGAGCAAATACCGGCTGAGATACATGCCTAATAGTGGATAAATTATCCATGGAAAAAATGGGAAATAGACAGTGTTAGCCTCTCCCCAAAAAGGATCAAAAAATGGATTACTACCGAATCTACCCCACAAGAACGGAGAAGCTAAAAGTACAGTGAGAATCAGCAAAGGTATCGTATTTTTTTGATCAGTTATTTTTTTGATCAAGGTGCAGAAAATTAGAGATAAGCCAGCCAGATGAAAAATATCAACAGCAAATAGCAGGGTTAGAAGAGTCTCACCTTCAGCTAAGTTAAGGTTATCCCTGCCATATAGCGATATCGCGATGAGCACAGGGATCGTGAATCGCAGTAGGTTTAAAATAATCCCAAGTATCAGTAGCTTAATCCCCCGCCATATATTTTGGCGCGTACTTGCCTTTGATTTTATTAAAAATGCTCCCATCAGTAGCATAAATACTGGAGCAGCAGGAGCCGTCCCTAAGAAGACAAAAAGATTCGCTAATAAGCTGTCTCCTTCGCCGCCAGACACTTCATGGACAATCATGCAATGCTGGGTAAACATGCCAAATACAGCAAAACCCCGAGCAATATCTAAATAGTAACTTCGTTTGTTAACCTTGCCTTGTGGTGTCATGATTGATAAGAATTACTGGCTAAATTGTTGAGTGAGCAATTGTGGTTTCAATTTAACACTCCAACCGGTTACATGATTGACTCAACAGAAACCTCTACTGGTGAGCATATTTCTATCCTGCGACGAGAAGAGTTTGGCACGCCAGAGCCGCCAAACATCAGCTCAGTTAGACGATAGGTTCACCTCATAACCTCACAAGTTGCTCATATTTTGCGTTCACACTTAAAACTTGGGTCGGGCAAACTGAAGACGTAGTTTGATTTATGGGACAGAGAATGGCAATGAGAACGAACAAACTATTAGGAAAAATTGCTCTGGTGACGGGGGCAAGCCGTGGCAACGGCAAAGGAATTGCCATTGGCCTAGCGGAAGCAGGAGCTACCGTTTATGTCACAGGAAGAACAATGAATCAGGGAGATAGTAAGAATGGGCTTCCTGGCGGACTTCAGCAAACAGAAGAAGAGATCAGACAGCAAGGCGGCATCTGCATAGCTGTTCGCTGCGATCATACAAACGACAGTGAAGTCAAGAAAGTTTTTGAGCAAATTGAACAGGATCAAAACCGCCTTGATATCCTTGTCAATAACGTGTGGGGTGGGTATGAAACCCTGTTCAACGAGAAGGGGGAATATGTCTGGGAGTATCCCTTCTGGGAGCAACTCTCATCACAGTGGGATTCCATGTTTGCTGCCGGGGTTCGAGCCCATTGGATCGCCAGTCGTCTGGCAGCGAAAATAATGGTCACTCAACAGTCAGGACTCATCGTCAATATTTCGCATTGGGCAGGACAAAAGTATAGTGGCAACGTCTGCTACGGGGTATCCAAAGCGGCCACCGATCGGTTAACGGCAGACACCTCACATGATTTGCAGCCTTATCAAGTGGCAGTGGTCTCTCTTTATCCGGGGCTGGTTCGAACAGAAAGAGTCATGCGAGCGGCGGAATACCTGGATTTAAGTAATTCTGAATCTCCCCAGTTTTTAGGAAAAGTGGTTGCGGCCTTGACATCAGACCCAACTATCATGGAAAAGTCAGGTAAGGTTTTAGTTGCCGCGCAATTAGCCATGGATTATGGGATTACTGATATCGATGGAAAACAACCTAGACCGCTAACACTTGATCAAGCCTAAACGGAACAACGGAGTGACGCCATCACATCAAATGCCATCACATCAAAAATCACCAGTAGTCATGGCCTTACTCTTGCATAAGGTTGGGCGAACAGTTCTTTCTCGCCAACTTGATTTTCAGCCGCACTTTGCCGCCAGTGCCGTTGGGCCAATTTGATAAACAGCCATCGCCACAGACTGAAGGGCATAAAGGGAATCGGTGTTTTTGTCATCAGCTTGGCGGCTTCAGGTGGAACCATTTGCCCATCCGCCAGGGCTGCACTGGTGATATCCAGGGCCTGGATAACATGCTCTACTGGTGGCCCCTCGCGCTCAGTTCCCTTGATAGGTTGACCTCCAAACAACGCTTCTCCGGCTCCCAGCGCCAGCCCTCCTAACCAAATCAGCCCCGTATCAATGGCAAAGCGTTGACAGATAGCTAACGCTAGCGCATTGTGATGGGCTTCGGGAAATCCATTGTTAGCGATCGCAAAAAGCCGTTTCGGACTTTCCGGTGGGTCGGTGGAGAGATGCTTAGCCATCACCTCAAGTGACTTCATCACCAGGAATGGGAGTGAATCGACATACAGTGGAAACGCCAACAGTATCAGCTCAGCTCGGTCCACAGCCGCCAAAAATTCCGCTTGCCCCTCGCCCTGTAAAAGGTTTTTCCTGAGTGTTAATGACTCGGTTTCCCACCCCCGCTGATTGAGTTGCGCCAACACATATCCGCCCAAGACGCCGGAGGTGCTGGGGGATTTAACCTTGGGGCTACCGATGATCAGTAAAGCCCGACCTGGGCCACCCAGGGTTGGAGTGTCAACGCCAGCTGTCACTGTTGGCATTAGCGAGGCAACCACCTTACTTGACGGAAGATTATCATTTCTAACCAGCACGGATTGAAGTTGCTGGCGCACATCTTCTGGAGCATCCGTACTTAAGACAACGTCGGCAGCATAGGTGGGAGCATGAGAGTTGAGGGCGTTGCGCCCAACCAGCAGCTTAAACAGGTTGGCTTCCGCGTCATTCGACTGATGCTGGACGCCAATGCCGACCAGTCGCGGATTTTTTGAATACCGGGGGTGGTGATGAAATTCACCATGATAAATGCCAAAATCAGGAAGAACTAGCGGTATCCGGCGATCTTGACTTTTTTTGATTTCCGATGAATATCCCCCAAATGTAACAGGAGTAAAGAGGATGGTCAGATCACTCTGGATGACTGCCTGAGTAATATCACGCCCTGCATCAGGCTCCAGACAGATGCCCGGCGTTTTTACCCAGCAGCCAAAGCAGCCGATACAGGTGCCCATTTTGATGTCTCTCAATGGAAAAGTCTGCACCGTTGCGCCACTACGGTGCAGCTCATTCAACAGAAGGTCTAATATCAGGGATAGGGATTCATCACCTACGCCTGAGCCATCTAGAAGAACAATTTTTTGATTCAACATAGGAAACCTCCCACATACTACAAAGAGTGTCTGTTCGTCTTCGGTCGCCGTTGCACACAACAGAATTATGAGCCGTCATCATTGGCGGCGAAGATACATCCCATTGCTTACTTCCAAGTTTCAACAAAAAAGTTGAGGAACTTGTGGGGGGATCCGCTTTAGAGAGCTTCACAAGTTCCTCATGGTTTGTCCTCAAACTTAAAAAAGGGAAATGTGACCTGAAGATGTGGCGTTGAATCTATCGTAACAAACCATCAAAATAAGGAAGCCCTGTCTGCTACGGTGTATCCAAAGCAGCCACCGACCGGTTAACAGCAGACACGGCCCATGATTTTCAGCCTTATCAAGTAGCCGTGGTTTCTCTTTATCCGGGATTGGTTCGAACGGAAAGAGTCATGCGAGCAGCAGAATACCTGGATTTACGTAATTCTGAGTCTCCCCAGTTTTTAGGAAGAGTGATTGCTGCTTTGGCATTAGCCCCAACTATCATGGCAAAGTCAGGCAAGGTTTTAGTTGCCGCCCAATTAGCTATGGATTATGGGATTACTGATATCGATGGCAAACAACCTAGCCCCCTAACGCTTGATCAAGTCTAAGGCGGCTCAATTTATTCAGATGCGCGTACAATTGATGGGACATCGTTAACCACCCCGATCAGGAGAAGTACACTGTGGCTCAAGTATTCGATGTTGTTATTCGTCCCATAGAAGATAACGAGCGACGCAGTGTACATGCTCTTATGTGTCGAGCTTTTTCACTTTCCGATCAACTGGCTTTTTCATGGACACCCAACGTCCTAGTTGCCGAGGGAGATGGTCAACTATTGGGAGCGATTGTCCTCAAACTGTTTGCCCTCCCCCACCATCGTAAAGCAGGCTCGATTTCATGGCTATTTACAGCACCAGAGGTGCGTGGTCAGGGCTTGGGGCAGCGTTTGGTTGAGGCTGGATTTGATTTCTTTGAGCAACAGGGATGTGATGAGATTCTGGTTACCGTTGAGGGCTTTAATACTAGCTCCAGTAAACTATTTTCTACCCGTGGATTTAAGATCCTGTCCCCTGGAATGCAGTTTCGACGCTATGGTCTAGCAACATTTGCTGTATGGACAAAGCTCTCTCATTATTTTGATCTAGGTCATTTTATATGGGCACGTCCTGCCCCGCAGTCATCAGATAGTCCCACATTGCAGTGGTGGGGAACGATTATAGCCAACTCTCTGATTGGGCTATTGATGTGGTGGCGACTGGGCGATTCCATAGCAGTTGATCCATGGATGTGGTGGCAACTACCACCGATAGTGATGCTGTTGTTTGGTGTGCGATATTTGGGCATGGTGCTGATGGCACGCCAGCAAGGGTTGGCAGTCCGGTTTCGTGCCTGGGAATCCGGATTTATGCTCAGTGCAGCCATTGCTCTAATCTTTGCGGGCGCAATGTACCCCATACCCGGCAGCGTTTATCCCACAACAACCCAGTGGCGCTATCGAGACTTGCTGCCCAAGTTGGGTCGAATGGCCTTAGCTGGCACTCTTCCAGTGTTGCTCATCCTATGGGGTACTTGGACGATATCTCAGTTAGGTTTATTCTCTACCGCCTGGCTAAAGATACTGCTTTTAGTAGGTAAACCGTTGATCCTGTTCGATATTGTTATGCCGTTTTTCCCATTTTTCAGTTTTAATGGACGGCGATTATGGGATTGGCATAAAGGTATTTGGGCAGTGTTGGCAACGGCAGCTATAGCAGTCTTTTTGATTGGTAGAACATAGGAAATCAATGTGTATCCATTCTATGGACAAACTCATCGAAAATTTAGTGCATTTAAGTTCCTCAGAGCTTAATGAAATTTTGGATAAGCGAGATTCGGGTGCCTTTGACAATGCCTGGTGTAAGCAGAGTGAAGCCGTCCCAGAAGTAGAAGAACCTTTTGACTTAGAAGATATTTTCGTGAAATTGTCAAAAATCACCAATCACCATGAGATTTGTTCGTATATCGCTGATGATCTTGAGTTATTATATCGTGCAGACAAAATCGGAATTACCTCTGATTTCTTAACGCATCTAAAGAGTTGTTATGCAAGAGGTGAAGTTCCCTGTAACTGGGAAAGCTGATAGTTCTCGATGGGAGTCGTATTGCGAACGTTAGCCTACAAAATGCTGTTAGGGCGATGTAGGGCTAACTCCACACCGAGTGCGATCGCTGCACTTTGATCTACCCCCCCTGCCATCAAAATGCCCTGGGCGATCGCTGCCTGCTGCAGTTGTTGAACCGCATGACGACGGTCTACGTGGGCAATTTCGTAGGCGATCACACTGGCTAGCTGTGCCTCATTATCTGCCGTTTGTAGCAAACCTGTATTGAGATATACAAATCCTCCCAATGTGGCAAAAGCATTCACCCCATCGTCTTCAATGACTTGAAAGGTGTAAGGGATTTGGCGGCATTCAGTATAAAACGCCATAATTCGGACATATTCTGGATGATGGCGCTGTTAGGGAATTATAAATATAGTTAGACCAAAGCGGTTCTCTGTTCTGTTTTGTGTCATTGCCATGGGTCTATCTGGTGGCTTGACCAGAATCTATGCCATAGTCCAACAAAATCTTGTGCTGCGGCAGACCAATCTGAATATTGGCCTTGTCAAAGGCTTGTTTAAGGCGCAGGCGAAACTCTCGTCCAACGGGCCATTGTTGCATCGCTTGGGTTTTGATCCATACTCGGATCAAGATACCAGCATGGGAGATGTGATCAACACCAAGAACAGAAGCGGGTTCTAGAATTTTGTCTTGCCATCGGGGATCGGCAAACAGGGTGTCAGCAACCGTGCGAATGAGCTCAAGGGCTTGCTTGATATCAGCGTCATAGGCAATCTCGATGGTGAAGTCAATCCGCGACCAGTCTTTAGTAAGGTTTGCAATAGTAGAGATTTGACCGTTTGGAATAGTAATCAATCGGCCTTCAGGATCGCGAAGTTGGGTCGTAAATAAACTCATGTGCTCGACTAGACCAGAATATTCGCCAATTGTAATCACATCTCCCAAGACAAATCGGTCGGTCCATAGAATTACCGCACCATTGAGCATATCTTGCAGGACATCTCGCGAAACAACGGCTGCTACAACTGCGATCGCACCAACACTAGCGAGTACCGTGGGATTAATCCCCAAAGCCTGGATAGTGAGGTAAATGCCAAGGGCTATAAAAAAAATAGTCGTGGCACTTTTGAGAGCAGGAGAATAGGTGCTAACGCGCAACGCAACCCGGCTGGAATTGGGATCTTCGAGCTGGGTCACTTTCCCCCACTGATTGAGGTGATAGTCAATCTCAATGTCAACCACCGTGTCGAGCAGGCCCATCACTAGCCAGATAATGGGTACCCAAATTGCCTGGCTGAAGAGATAGGGGGCATAGGGTCGGGTCATTGGATATAGCCGTGCAATTACACCACCTGCTCCAAAGCCGGTACACACCTCTAGCCAAAAGACCAAACGCACAACAAACTTTATCAGATTAAGCCGTTGCTTAAGTAGAGTTTGTTCTTTGAGAAATCCCGTAGAAAAGTTGATCCACAATTGATTCATCGACTGACCCGCCTCGGTTACTGCAATCAGCGGATTGAAGGCCCGATCAAAGCGAAGTTGGAGCGACTGCTGGGCCGATGGGTCGGCGGGGGGCTGAGTGGTCTCTGGGTTGCTAGACTCAGGGGCCACCGTAATTGACTGTTGGAGTTCTTTTTCTGAAGCTTTGAGGCGTTTGCGCAGGGTACGCTTGCGATGACGCAACCAGCGACGCACATGCTCAAAGCTAGCGATAAGGAGAGCGGCCAAGGTAAGGACTGTGAGCATGATCAGCGGTCTCGCCCATGGGTACTGCTGATCAAATGATTGTTCCCATAGCCTATGGCTAAGGCCGTTGCGAATTTTCTCTTGCCAGTCTGCGGCTAGAAGTTCTTTGTCTTGACCATTATGTAACGCATCAAACTCATTAACAGTCACTAAGGATTGCTGCTGGAGCCTATACTCTGGCTGAGCAGGCAAAAACACGACCGTCTGATCATTTTCAAACCCCACTTCCACCCTGGGGGTGCTCGGGTGCAGTTTAGTTCGTGCTCGGAACAAGTCAATCCAGTAACTGTTAACTGTTACCAAGGTTTTCTGAACATCCTCCTGTTGCTGAACTGTACGCAACACTTCCCGAAAGCTTCGCTGCACAAGCTTAGAACGGGTCTCGACATCCAGGGTTTGAGCATCGGGAGCGGCTACTTGAGTTGGGCCTGCAACGCTAAAACTAATCCCCGTTGAACCATAGAGGTAGACATTACTGCACATCAGCCTGCCGCAGGGGTACTCAGCATTAGGACGCCAACCAAAAACGGCTTCGGTAGGGTGGTTAGATTGTTGAACGATAGGTGGCAATTGAGCAACTGCTGGAGAGGCAAGCAGCAGGACACTGCTAAAAGTGATGAGGGCGTAGAAGAGACGACATCGCAATGGGATAAAGGGCAAGAAAATGACTACGATATCAGTGTAACGAGGAAGTGATGACGGAACCAGCGGATACCTAACCGATGGCATGCTCAGGTTTATCACTCACGCAAACCGGACTGGGATAACTCAGATCTTGCACTAAGGTCGGTTGTGAAGCTCAAACCCACGTTGGGTTCAAAACCCAACGCTAATTGAAGGCTGTCCACTCAAGGGACAAGATTGGCTGGGCAGCTCTAAATAGAGAGCTTTTAGGGATTTTTTAACCGCTTGAGCGGTTTTGAGCCAGTTAGCCTTGCGACTTTGAGTCCAAGGCGGGTTAATGCTTCCTTGCCAGGTGCAAGATCTC
>NZ_QXHD01000004.1:2497007-2535675 GCF_011009555.1 Adonisia turfae CCMR0081
TTGACCCACCACTAGGCCTAACGCCAAAATTAGCACCGCCCCTGCTAAGGAGAATGACAGTCGAAAGGATGTAAGCTCTGTCCGCTCGTCATAATCCTGAGTCATTTCGGCGGTCAGAGTCGAGTAAGGCAAGTTTGTCGTCGTAAAAAATATCTGAAATACCACAGAAACAAAAACGTAGTACCAAAACAGTCCGTTTTGATTGGTACTCCCTGGAACAATCCAATTTAGGAAAAACGTAGCTCCAAATGGAATGCCCGTTAGCACTATCCATGGATAGCGTCGTCCCCAACGGGTGCGGGTGCGATCGCTCAAGATCCCGACAACTGGATCATTGACAGCATCCCAAATTTTGCCAATCAGCAACACGGTGCCTGCTTTGAGCGGGTCTAATCCAGCAACATTGGTTAAGAAAATCAGAAACGAAAACGCTAATAAATTAGAGGTTAGACCCGCTCCCATATCCCCGGCACCGTAGGCCAGTTTTGTAGACCAAGTCAGTTTTGGAGGATGCGATGGTTTGCCTGAAGTTTCCATAGTGTGGAGAGGTTGCTAGAAATTATTAAATCATCTGTAGAATGAGGCTCAAACCTGACTGTATCGTCACACCAAGCGTCACACTAGAATCTTTGTACGCTGCCATTGCCTGGTGGGGCAACGTTTTTAAGAAAAGACGCTGCTTTCAGGCCATGTAACAACGCTATATTATTGCCCTATTTGTGTCCCCCCTTTCCTCCGAGTTATCCATGTCCGTAACTTCAGATCTTGCAGCTACTAGGCCTTCTACCGATACTGATCTTCATGTGTCTTGGTCAGACTACTACCAAGCCGTTGAAAATTTAGCAGTCGCTATTCATCAGTCAGGATGGCAATTTAATCAGATTGTCTGTCTGGCTAAGGGCGGTCTGCGGATTGGAGACGTTCTTTGTCGTATTTATGGTCAACCGTTGGCTATTCTCTCCACATCGTCCTATGGCGGTGAAGGCAACCGGACCCGTGGGTCAATCACATTTTCTAGGGATTTGAGTATGACCACCACCAATCTTGGCACCCATGTTCTTTTAGTGGATGATCTGGTGGATTCAGGCCAAAGCTTGCAGCGTAGCATTCGCTGGTTGCAGCATCGATATGGGTTCTATATTGACGATATTAAGACTGCCGTACTTTGGTACAAAGCCTGTTCAGTGATTAAGCCTGACTATTATGTTGATTATTTAGAAACCAATCCATGGATTCACCAACCCTTTGAAAAGTACGAAGAGATGACTATCGATGACCTTGCGGAATCCAAAGAACGATAAATATTAAGCAATTTGGCTGAAAAATACTGTGGTTTAAACCGTATAGTCTGGGCTTTTATGCTGTTTTAGCAGAAGTTGTTTGTTTTTGTTGTTATTGGAGTGAAATAAACTAAAAATGCTTCAAAGAAATCAGCTTCTAGCCCCTTCTATTATTGTTTTAGTGGCGCTTGGCGTGATTGGAACAGTGTTTGGATTAATTTGGGGGAGTCTAAATCAGCACTCAAACTATTCTCAAACGACGACACAATCTGCGGATGGGTCAATAGCAGCGGCACCAACGCCAACACAGCATTCTCTGGCACAGCATACCGCCACGGTACTCAGTGTTGCCATGCAGCCAGAGGCAGCCCTTGTCGCTAGCGGGAGTTATGACCAAACGGTTAAGCTTTGGGATCTAGATACAGGTAAAGTACAGCGTACTCTCAACCATGCAGGGCGGGTGAATAGTGTCGCGTTTACCCCTGACGGAAAATATTTGATATCAGGTGGAGGTGACGGCAACATCGTTGTATGGAACGTTGAAACAGGATTAGAAGAACATATATTTACGGGTCGCTCTGGTCGAATAGTGAGTCTAGCAGTGAACGCTGATGGCACTCTTATCGCTAGCGGAGGCAGTAACGGCACCATTCGAGTTTGGGATCTTGACCTGAGACGTGAATTTACAACCTTGGTGGATTCTGGAGCACAGGTGAACAGTTTGGCATTCTCTTCTGCCAGTTTTCAGGAATTAGTGAGTGGCGATCAAGATGGAGTGGTGACTCTGTGGGATGTTGTGACCTCAGAATCAGTGCGAACTTACAAATCGGGAACGGATAGAATAACAGGTGTTGCCGTTAGTCCCGATGGTCAATATATTGCTAGCAGTAGCTATGATACCAATGTGCAAATTTGGAATTTAGCAACCGGCGTGGCTGAACAAACCTTAAGCGGACATAATTTTGTTGTCGCTAATGTTGTATTTAGCGACGATGGAGGGGTGCTGGCTAGCAGTAGCTTTGATGAAACTGTTAAGGTATGGGACTGGAAACAGGCGGTAGAACGCTGCACTTTGCGGGGCCATTCTGGATTTGTGTATAGTCTTGCCTTTAACCAAGAGGGCACTATATTGGCAAGTGGTGGGTATGATGGCTTGGTAAAGACTTGGCTACTGACAGATGAGAAGACTGGCTGTTTGCCAAGCTAAAAGGCTTATAGGAGGGGGTAAGGATTTTATAAATCCAACAATCGTGCTGACAATTATCTCTGAAGAAGCATGCTATAGAACGCTTTTGCGCAAAAATAGGCTCTAATTCAACCCTCATTTCTGAGTTTGAAATCAACTAAAGCCGAGAACTCAAAATTGAAAACCTAGCTGATTTTCTCTAGTTTGCATTTATCACTTGGCAGCCTGTTTGGCATCTTCAATCCAATCGTCAAAGGTGCCTTGGTTGTCGCGGATCCAGTCTTCTGCATGACGACGAATGTCTGCGGGAGTGTTTTCTCCATCACGCATACGCTGATTTTGCAGGCTGACGTCTGTGATGGGAATATTAACGAGTTCAAACCATCGAGCGATGTCTGGATGTGCTCGTAAAAACTGTCGATTGGCTAAAATTTCAATCTGATTAACTTCAAAGCCAAGATTTTTACCATCAATCACAGAGGCGTTTTCTTGAATACCGACAACGGGAACGTCTAACCAGACAACATCCTCATCGGGTACCAGCACACCACTTACCCATAGCGGAGTCCAGGTGTAGTAAAGTACTGGTTTACCTTCATTGTAGCGCTTGATAGTTGTCTCCATCAAGGCAAAGTAATTCTCATTATCGTGCTCTACAGTATCTCGCAGATTGTAATCGTTGAGATGAGATTCGATCACGTCTCGGCATCCCCATCCTGGTGGGCAACCGATTAAGTTGGCTTTACCATTCCCATCGGTATCAAATAGCTTAGCAAGTTCTGGATCTCTCAGATCTTCCAAGCTACCAATACCTTTTTGGGTCGATGTTTCTTTGTCAATTAGATAGCCCTGTAAAGCATTATCGATTAATGGGTTGACTCGTTTTAGTTTTTCATGGCCTCCATTTTCTTCAAAGAAATTCCGATGGAGGGGATTCCAATGAACGGCTGTGTAATCTAAGTAGTCACGGGAAATAGCCTGGTGAATAACGTCATATTCCAACTCAGAACCAGCGATTG
Organism: Adonisia turfae CCMR0081; assembly: GCF_011009555.1. Lineage (GTDB taxonomy): Bacteria > Cyanobacteriota > Cyanobacteriia > Phormidesmidales > Phormidesmidaceae > Leptothoe > Leptothoe turfae. The sequence continues at coordinate 2,500,493 of NZ_QXHD01000004.1, forward strand.
GTTTATAGCCTAATGATTCTAAGCCAATATTAATTACCTCTGTTTGAAACAGCTCTTCTAAAGTTCCATAGGCTGAACGAATTACGTTATCTGAACTGACTAATGAAACATTCTGGCTTGTGTCGTTGCTGCAACTAGTAAACAGTGTTAGAGCGCTGAGGGCCGTAAACAGTGGGCAAAATCGTTTCCCTGGTTTCACGACACAACTTGATAAATTAAGCAATAAATCTCTCATGATTAGTCGATATATTCGTCAAGTAATAAAGTTATTGTTATGGGGGTTAATTATATGCTGCATTAATGATAAACCTCGAAAAAAACTCTGGTTTCTTAACTTGTTTTTAACCTTTTCGTTCGTCTTTAATGATAGTTAAGTGGCGTCATTTTGTAAGAGATAAACATCTAAATGGTTGCTGTTTATACTTGTTTGATACAGTAACTATGGCGATCTCTTTGATGCAAAGGTTGGGTTGATTTCGATGCTGAAAAATTGTTTTTAAACATACTTACCAAAACTACTAAATTCAGGAAATAAGACTCACAATCAGGATGAAGATTTTATTTGTCTGCGATGGAAACATTTGTCGCAGTCCGACGGCGGCTACCTTCCTTTGTTCTATGTTGGAAAATGGTAGTATCGAAGTTCGTTCAGCTGGTATTTATGCATCGGAGGGGCGACCGATGATTAATAAGATGCAGCAAACGCTTGCAGAGTATGGATTTTCTGTTGAACATTGTTCCCAGAAGATTTCGTCTGAAAATTTGGCCTGGGCTGATTTGATTTTTACCATGACCCGGCCCCAGAAGTTTCTTCTCATCAGTATGGTGCCAGCTATTGCTGATAAGGTATACACAATACAGGAATACATTGGTCATCCAGCCCAAGATATTCCGGTGCCCCATGGTGAGACATTGCAGGCATATCGACAATGTGCTGAATTTATTCAGCGGAGTTGCGTATTGCTCTATAGAGAATTGTGTCAAGCTGGATGCGATCGCAACAAATAGTGCACAATTTTGACAAGTTGTTGACTACTCAACCTTACTTAACCCCTTTGACCAGGCCAGGGCAGCTTCCCAAATCAAATCGTAAACCGGATCTTTAATGTCATAGTATGCATCAATATCATCGCCATGACGCTTGGCAATTTCTCGTTTAATCAGCTCTACAGATTTGGCTGAATTTGGGTGACTACGAAGGTAATCGCGAAATAACAAAGGATATTGTTGATTAGGATTGCCCTCAACTCTCACGTGGATGTTTGCACGCCGTTGCCCATCCGGTTGATGGAAGAATTGTTTTTTCCATAGGTGAGGAGTGGCATCTGCACCCAGGGGAACGTGATCACAGGTAATATGCTCCCGATGGTAATAGCCTGCCTCCGTTAGCTTTTCTGGAATGTTGGGTGTAAGGGCCTGTACGGTGAGCTGAATGTCAATAACGTCTTTTGCTCCCAAGCCAGGTACTGAAGTTGAACCAATGTGGTCAATACAGAGAGCCTGTGCTCCTAAAATTTTTGTCAAAGCGGCTTGAATCACTGCAAATTCTTGGGGCCATGTGGGTTTGTAAGAGTGGATAACGATCATGGTTTTTGTCAATTAATTAAAGCCGTTGAGTTAATTGTTCTGATGCTGTCGCTTTTGCCGCTTCATGGCTATGCGAATCCATCGCTGTAGTAGTTGTTTCCAAGCCTCGAAGTCGACATCACTGGGATTTGTTGCCTGCCAGGCCAGGCGAGCGGTGATGTGATTGTTCCATTGATTGAGGGCAGGATAATCTGTTAGCCCTATGCCCAGTCTGCAGAATAATGGCACCGTTGCACCCACTACAATGTCAGCTAAGTTTAAATGAGTGTCGCCAAAATACCCCCCTTTGCCCACGTGACTATTCAGAAATGTTAAAGCAGCATTGAGTTGTTGTTTGACATCTGCTGTCAATGGAACATGGTCTTGGTTAATTACTTTAGAGAGTTTTGAGACCAATTCATTGACGGTTACCATTTGAATCATTCTCATGGTTGTCCGTTCCCTATGACATGCCGGTACCAATGGAATATGGGGATGCTGATCCTCTAGATAGTCTAGAATTGCGATGGATTCAATCACGCGAAAGCCATTTTCAACAATCACAGGGATATGGTGAAAGGGGTTGAGGGTGAGGAAATCAGTCTGAAACTGTTCACGTTTACTCAGATCCACGATGACGGGTTGAAAGGGAATCTCTTTTTCCAATAACGCTAGCCAAACACGTCGGGAGATAGGCGATAGGGGGTGATAGTAAAACGTCAGCATCGAGTCCTCCTTAATCCTTAATAGAAATAAAATTTAAAAAAAAGACCGATCGGTCTTTTTTGAGGAAAAAGCAATGGTGAAAAAAATAACCTGAGGCTAGGTTGGGTGGCTCCCTACTCCAAAAGACCTAGGGGGGTGGAGTCATCTGTTTGCTGAAGGGTTGCAATGTATTGAAATAAATGCTGTTTAGCCCAGGATAGGTGGACGTGATCACCATAGAGATGGCTCATCATTAAAGCACCTTCCAAGGTGGAAATTACAATGGTAGTGGTGGCATCTGCATTGAGTGAAGATTTAATTTCACCATGTTTGATGCCGAGACTGATAATTTTGCGAATCATTTGCCGCCAGTTATCCATGGCTTGGCAGGTGCGATCGCGCAAAGTTGGATGGGTGTCATCGCTCTCAATTGCCGTATTCATTAACGGACATCCCCCTTTGAAAGCGGGTTTATCCACCATGCTGCAAAAGGTTTCAATAATGACCTTAAGACGTTCAATAGAGTGGCGCTTCCCTTGCAGAGCAATTTTGTATTGCTGTGCCACCAAGCCAACGGTAAAGTCAAAAGCCGCCAAGGCTAATTCATCTTTGCTGCTGAAATGGTTATATATGCCTCCTTTTTTTAATCCCGTCGTCTGCATGATGTCAGCCATTGATGTTCCCGCATAGCCCTGCTGGTTAAAAACAACAGCCGCTTGTTGGATAATATGGGCCTTTGTAGTCTGGGCTTTAGACACAGTCGCAACAGGTAAACAAGTTTAGAGCCTGAGAAAATCCTAAAAAGACCGATCGGTCTTTCTTGAAAGTATCAGAATAGCTATCGCCAAGTAAAGTTCACCTGCATAGGTATCTAATCCAATGGTCAACTTTTTCGTAATAGGCGCTTCAAACCAAAAACTGACGAATTTCATCAGCGAGTTGGGCACTCCCTTGATCAGCGGTCACCAGTTCTATTTGCTCGGAGCTAACGGCTCCTAAGCCTAAATCAGCTGCTCGCCTAATCTGAGCCTGATCCCAAATTGACCCACTGGATACTTCGCGAGTTGTGCCTAGCTTGCGTAGCATGGCAATGCCAACCGCATCAATGGCAATGCGATCTGTGCTGGCTAGCATGAGCCCTGCCTGTACCCGCCGTCCCTGTTCAGGACCGCCGCCGACAAAGGCATCTACACCATCAATCATGATGAGCGAGGGGCGATGGGTTTTATTGACTTCGGCGATCATTAACCGTTGGCTGCTAGAGCGATGTAATTCACGCATATAGTCATGGTCATCACCCGGCACATAGCGAGCCACCATGCCGATGGTATTTTTCAGGGACAATGTAAAGTGGCCACCAAACCGATGGGTTTTAAGACAGCAGACATTGACAATGGCATCGGCATTAAGAACAGGCCGGGCGATCGCAAATCCCTGGGACCAGTTTGTGCCAGTCGCTGCAAAATATTGCCAGTCGTCTCGGCTCAACTCATCAAACACAAGGGTGTTGAACCCATAGCGCTGACTGAGATTGAAAACCTGCATTTGGGCCATAGCGTTGCGAGTGTTTGCCATGCCAGACCGGTCACCAACGGTAATAGCGCTTGCTCCAGCTGCCTGAATTTCTTGCACCAAAGTTTCCAATACAACTGGATCTGTGGCAGCTGGGGCTGGATCGCCTGTGTTGTAATTAGGTTTAATAAATACGCGCTTTTGCTTAAAGCTAGGGGGCTGCAACAACGCTATGGCCTGCCTTACACCAGCTGCTCGATCCGTCGTTTTAACAAGAGCCACTCGGTGGGGATTAAGGCCAGTTGCTGCCAGGGGGGTAGCTAAGCTTGAAGATAGCTCTGGGGGGAAGCGAGATTGTTCTGACGTGGAGGCTGATTCTGCACTACATGAATTGAGAACAGGGGGTAAGGTGGCTGCACCTGCCAGTAGCCCTAAATATTTCAGTAGGCCGCGACGAGTTTGTTGTTGGTTGGATTGGGGGGACATGGCAAGCAGAGGCTTTTTGTAACTAGAGATAGATCGCCTCCATTCTGATTAGCGCATATGAGAATTCCCTGAACCCTAATTTCTTACTCACATAAAAATTGCATAACGACATTGATGCTTTGGCCCATAGAACGACATTGATTTCATTCTGTTCGATATACCCTACGTAGCGTTAGAGACCTGATGGATTGACAAAAATCCAAACAATGCATAGCCTTATCTCAGGTGGTCAGACTTTAGGACGTTGTTGGACCTCTTAAGTTTAAGAAATGTAAATATATTAAGTTGATCTTAAGGCCATAGCTAGATAATCAGTAACAAGTTCTGAAGTTTGTACTGAGTTCAGCTTGTCGTTCCAACTGACTTACTTGACTTGCGCAGTGATATGTGAACCGCGTTGATGATTGTTGTGTTGATAGGTAGGAGCTATGGGATCACTCGCTTAGCTGTGGGGACTAATGGTTTGCCGGTGATGGATCTTGTTGGCAAATTGTTTTATAAGTGTGTCAACGTTATTCCGAGAGTCTCGTTTGAAGACAATGTTTGCCGAATCTTCTATAGGGTCATCTGTTTCACAAGAAATTGACTTATCTAAAGTTAATCAATTAGACTCGCCGTCTTCATTCTCTAAAGCTTGGGCTGTTCGCTACATGCGCATGGTCAAGGAAGGAGCATCACGACCCGTCTTTTCTGATGAACGTGAATTGCGGGCTGCAGTTGCAAAGATGCTGCATCAAGATTTGCGCTCCATTAGTGCGAGGGCATGGAACAAAACCGAGCAACTTCTCTCACAACAGGTAGTACAACATCAGTTAGACCCCGATATTATTGACCCATGGGCGATTGCTGGTGATGTGTTTCAGATCTTTGACAGAGCGTTTGAAAGCTACGCCTCATTTGTTTACCCTGAGCGATTTGCCGTCAATATTGCCCCAGATTTAGGCATTATTCGAGCAAAATTTACGGCTGTAGATCCTAGGGTCATTGGCTTTGTCAGTATGCAGTTCCATTACACTGGGCAGCTATTGCTAGAATCAGTTGAACCATCGCAGCGGGGAATATTACAGCTTTATTTCAAAGCAATTGATGATCACCTCTATATGCCGCTGCAAAGAGCCTATGATGCTGCATCGTATTACGGCTATAATTCGTCGGAACTAAAGGTTGTGCGAACGCTTCTACCTCAGAGTAGTACCATTGCCCAGCATGTGGTAACTCAAGTTCTAGAGGTTTTCCCAAGGCACCAGTGCTATAGTGGCTCTTTGGGTTCAACAACTGTTAGGGCCTCTAGTACCCGAGATACAGAAATGTTTCAAATTTATCTTTGGGTCTGTTTACTAGAGAAAAATACCAGTGTTGTTCAGCAAGAACTGTTTCCGTTGTGTGTGATGCTATATCCCACATTCAATGTGAGATGGGAGCTAGTGCGCTATATGCTAAAGCTATTACAACGAGAATATGGTCAGCTGCTCACCTCCGATGAGTTTGCCCTATGTTTACCTCACTTTGATTTACTCCAAACCATATTTTCTGCAGAGGTTGTGGAAGCTGCCTATAGTTTTTAGGTTTTAGGTATTTTTACGTCAAATCTCCGTTGATGCAGAGATGGCGGATAGGTGTGATATCGGCATGGTTAATGATGTTCTGTAAGGCTCTATAGAGCTTTGCTGATACTGTTACGTTGATTCATGATTTGGTTGGCCTTGATGTGACGGAGTTTCAGAGGAATTTTTAGGTGGGTTCTGGAAAGTTTAGGATGGTGATTGTATAAAAAAGAGCCTCTATTTCAGAACAAGGAAGCTCCCATGACACAAAAAATTACATTGTCTGGAAAAGTTCGCGATTTTAAAGACAGTCATAATGATTTTCAACATGTGATTGCTGCCGAGAAAAATATTGTTGAATCTAAACTTGGCGTTGATAAAAAACCTATTTATAAGGGAGGGAAAGGTAAAACCACCACAGGTAAGGAGAACTTTGACCAGTGGTTCCGTGACGTTGTAGATGTTAACAAGAGTAAGCAGTTAGATATTCTTTTGGAAGATGCCGACAATGACGGTGTCTTTACCTATGAGAATTCGGAATTTTTCCCCATTGACAATGAGCTATTTGGCAATGAGGGACGTGCCCATAACTATCACTTTACCTACGAAATTCACGCTAAGTTTACCTATAAGGGCACTGAGAAATTTACATTTGTCGGCGACGATGATCTGTGGATCTTTATTGACGGCAAGCTAGTGATTGATTTAGGTGGTGTGCATCCACCCATGACCGATACCATTGATCTTGGTATTAGTGCTGGCGAAACTCAGTTTAACCAAGCTTTAGCAACCGGTGAAACTCTTGTTCTAGAAAAGGGCAAAGATTATACCTTTGACCTTTTCTTTGCTGAGCGGCACACTACAAAATCTCATTTTCGCATTGATACCTCTCTCCTTTTGGAGCCCGCTCCAGAGGTCTGCATTAAATCGCCCGATCCTAAAGCAACTGAACCTTACAAAGGTGAAGTTTGTATTGATACAGGCAAGTTCCTAATTTGCACGGAAGAGCCCGTCATGCAGGATACTGTAGTTTCCTACAGTGTTAGTGGCACAGCTACAGAGGGCAAGGACTATAAGGCAATTAGTCGCAGTGTCACGATACCCAAGGGTAAGAGTGAGGTCTGCATTGAAGTGAAGCCTCTAGCTGATGCCGTTGCTTGTGAAAAGGATGAAACGGTTGTGGTGACTCTAGAACCTGGTAAAGGCTATACAGTGGGTGACTGCAAGGTGGCCAAGGTTGTGATCGCAGAAGCCCCTCGGAAGATCAGCTATCTATTTATCTACCTGGTTTTGGCCTTCCTGGCCATCTGCGGCCTCTGGTACTTCCTGCATTAGTCCATTAATGTGACACGGTAACATTCAAATAGGTGTCTGTGATCCTTTCAACTGAGTGCGACTGATGTTTTCAATCATTGGAAACATCAGTCGCACTGTTTTCAGGTAGAGGTTTAACAGCCATATCCAATGACTGTTGGTTATATGGGGCTTTGCAAATACTTGATACCTGGCTTTAATTCTTCAAAGAGATGATAAGGGCTTTGGGTCATACCCAATGCTGCATAGGTCTCCTTGGCTCGCATATTGTCTTGTTCAACATAGAGACGAAATCCGCAAACATCTGGCTCCTGATGTGCAAGCTCTTTAATGAATTGGTACATGCGGCGATAAATGCCACGACGACGATAGTTGGGACTGACAAAGACACTTTGAATCCACCAGAAAAGACTGTTTCGCCAGTCACTCCACTCTGTCGTAATCATCAAACAAGCCACTACTTGAGTGTCAACCTTAGCAACGATGTAAAAGCCCCGGGATGGGTTGTTCAATAAAGAATTTACCCCTGCTAAGATCACTTCAGGAATCAGGTCTTTATTCTCAGTTTCCTGTGCCATGGCTCGGTTGAAGTTGGCAATGATTTGGGCATCACTTAGCTGAGCCCGACGTATTTTTATGGAATCCAAATGGTTCACCTTTTGGGAGTGTAAAATTTGGTTTCTAGTCTAGCGTGAGTGGGTGGGTGGGGAATAGGGCGTAGGGTGTATTTAGCACGATTGACAATTGCTATATTTATTTAATGTCTCAATAAAACTGTCAAGACAACAAGAGATTATTGCAGAGAGAATCAAAATAGGAGAATAAGGAACTACGGATTTGGTTCTGGTTACCGGCGCGAGCTGTGTAAACAAGGTTAGAGCCATGCAAGGAACCTCTACCCCTGTTAACCTAAATCTGATGATGACTTGGTCCCCATGCTGTCTGATATTCTGCAGAAAACTTTTCTAGGTAATACCCTGGAGGCCTATGGTATTTCGCTCCTTAATATTGGTGTAGGTATTGCGATCGCACATCTGCTTAAGCGTCTTATCCTCCGTCGTCTCAAACGCTGGGCTAAACGCACTGCCAATACCTTAGATGATCAGCTGGTGCGCTTGATAGAGCGTCCGACACTGTGGCTGCTTTACCTGGGGTTTGGCTACATCAGTTTGCAAAATCTGACATTGTATCCCACTGTTGCTGAGCTGCTGACCGTTGTGGGCGTTATCTTTGCCACGTTACTGTTGCTGCAGCTAGTGGGGTCAGTGGCTGAATATAGCCTGCGTATTTATGGATTTATCCATCGCGACCAGCCCAATATGCGCCAGAGCCTTAATGCTCTAATCCCAGCTGTGCGTGTATTTCTGTGGGCGATTGGAATTGTTTTTGTTTTAGATAACCTGGGGTTTGATATTTCTGCCGTTGTAACCGGTTTAGGTATTGGTGGCGTGGCCATCGCCTTAGCCTCCCAAGGTATTTTGCAGGACCTGTTTAGCTATTTTTCTATTTTGTTAGATCGCCCATTTGAGATTGGTGATTTTATTGTTGTTGGCGACATGTCTGGCACTGTACAACAGGTCGGTATTAAAACAACTCGACTGCAAAGCCTGGATGGAGAACAGCTGATTTTAGCGAATACCGATCTAACGGCTTCGCGCATTCAGAATTTTCAGCGCATGGCCCAACGACGGATTGCGTTTAACTTAGGGGTTACTTACGAGACTAGTAAGACCCAACTGGAGCTGATTCCCGATATTTTGCGTCACATCATTGAAGGAATCCCTCAGGTCACGTTTGACCGGGCTCATTTTGCTAGTTTTGGTGATAGCAGTCTTAACTATGAAGTTGTTTATCTCGTAGAAACTAACGACTACATGGTTTATATAGATGTACAACAACAGATGAATTTAACCATTAAAGAACAATTTGACAAGGCTGGAATTGAATTTGCCTATCCAACTCAGGTGTTGTACTTAAATCGACTCAACACTAAGCCCTAAGACCTCAAAACCCCCTAAACTGCGAGGCTAAAGCTATCTCGACGGTGGAAATCCGGTTCTTGGCCTGTATGGTCTAGAGCCCAGTGGGAAACACTGTCAGTTTTGATCACGGTGCTGATCCCCAGCTCTAGGGGTTGATCGATAGCAAGCCAGTCGTCTGTAGGTAACTCTAGGGTTAAATAGTAGCCTTTCGTCAGAGGCTGCCAGGTGCTAGCAATTTTGCTACAGGCGGGTTCGGCCACCATAGCTTGACGATAATCATCAAAGCGATATACATTCCAATTGCCATTGGGGGAAGCATTAACTTCCCAATAGCGGGATGAGTCCGGTATGCCAATAAAGACCTCGAAGCAGGTATTTTCCCAAAGATGATCGCGGCGGCTAGGGGTTTTGCTGTCGGTAGGGGGGAGCTTGAGATCTTCGACAGCACCGGTCAGGGTGTATTCGACCGTGAGAGAGGATTGAGCCCGGACCACCCGACCAGAAATCACTAAATTCGAGACTGGTTCGAAGGGTTTTAGCGAAAATGGTATAGCCATTGATGTCTCCTAAGGGAACAAACACAAGATAAATAAGGTCTACCAAGGGAGGAGCCACAACGATGTTGCTAAGCTCCTTTGCCCAAGGGCCTAGAGGCCTGGGGACAGCTACTGAGTTACCTGTAGAACTCAGTACGTACTAAATAGTTCTAAGCTACATACCCAACTTCAGAACAGTAATGGGCTTTTAATTGATTAATTACGGTTTGAATTAAGGGTTTCTGATGGCAAATGCTTTCAGCCAACTGAAATTGAACTAACGCTCGTTCAAGGTTATGGTTCGGTCGCTGAGTCTTAAAATAAATGTCCCCTGCCAGGTGATCGCTAAAAAAGCGCAATCCTAGCTCAAACGTAATCAGCCAAATAGCGTCATAGATGTAGTCATATTCCACCGCATTCAAGAAATCACTAGCGCTGGAAAGATACCCCTTTAGTACAGCTGCACCCAGCTCCACATCAAAGATGACAGCTTGCCAATTTTGGGTTTCTTCCCCTAATGGGTTGCAACTAGAGCGTAGGCAATCGCCAATGTCATAGTGGACCAGACCGGGTTTGACAGTGTCTAGATCAATAAGGCTGGTGGCCTGTCCGGTGGTCGTGTCAATCAGGATATTGTTAATCTTTGGATCCCCATGAATCGAGCGTAGGGGCAAACTACCTGTGGCTTTGGCATCTTCCAAGACCGATAGTCGCTGGCGATGGCTATCAATCAGTTGGCAGCAGTGATGTTCTTCAAAAGATAGGGAAGCAGCTTGGGGCAGAATCGCATCGTACTGTTTCAGATAGTGAGGGGTGATGTGAAACCCAGGTAGGGTATCTGCCAGATTTGCACAGGGCAGATCGCTGAGCAAACTGTGGAAACAGCCAAGACCATAGCCAATCTCAGTGGCATGTTCCTGGTGTTGAATGGTGTTGAATGTGGTGGTGCCTTGTACAAAGCTCAGACCGCGCCAAATATTACCCTGGGTATCTATCCAGTGGTGCTGATTGTCATCTGTTTTAAGAACAGTGGGGACTTCCCAACGACGATTGAGAGGAGCTTTGTCTAAGCGCTGATGAGCATGGCTAACAAACTGGCACAGGTTATCCATAACCTGATGAGGCTGGGGAAATACCTCAGTATTGATGCGCTGGAGGACAAATGGCTGTTCTGCATCAACTAGATATGTATCGTTGATATTACCGCTACCGAGGGGGCGAATATCTCCCACAGTGCCATAGCCAATAAATTGTTGGGCAATGTGAGCAAGGGTGTTGTTTTGGCTTGTTGATGATTTGGGCAGCTCAGCCTCAGAGAGCATGGGATTGTCTAATAAAACTTTGGCTAATCATACGTTCATCCCTAGAACTAGGGAAACCGGATAGGCCATAAAAAGGTTCCATCAACGGTTTTAGAAGTTTCAATATGTTTAAGCTCCAGGACATGATTGATGTCGAGCCATGGGTGATTAAAAGAATATTCCTAGGACTTTACTGCAATGTCAATGCCATACCATTATTTAATAGCCAGTAGAGCGCCTAGTGCGATCGCAACTACAGCCCCAATCAGCGTATTAATAATGTTCACCACGTCGTGGGTCAATCCTGGTAGCCTGTCTTCGATTGTTGCCCCGATCAAACTTTCGATGGTGGTGGCAACAAAGGCTGCAATGGCACAGATAACAACGCCGACCACTGGAATCAAGCCCACACCCCAGGCTGCGACTGCCAAAATCAGAGAGCCGACGACTCCGGCCAGTGTTCCTTCCAGGCTGACAGCGCCTTCTGTACCCCTTGGTACGGGCTGTAGTGTCGTAATTAAAAATGTCCGTTGACCGTAGGCCTTGCCAATTTCTGTCGCGGACGTATCCGATAGCTTCGTACTCAGGCTGGCCACAAACCCCAGAATCAGCAGCTGGGTCACTTGGCCAGTGGTTAATCCTGCTAGGGTGGCAGATGTCAGGCCTGTAAACCATACCAATAGGGCACAGAGGGCCGCTGTCAACGCTGACCCCCAGACATTGCCGGGGCCTCGCACGCCGCCCCGATCCTCTGCGATGCCTGCAGCTGCTTTTTGGGCAAAGCCTACTTTAGTGACTGTAGAACCGGCTGCAAAATAAACCAACGTGACAAAATACGCCTGCCAGCCCAGGCACCCCCAGAGGATAACGCCCAAAACCCAAGCATGGATATAGCCCATGGGAGTTAAGAGCTTTTTGGGACTAGCAAAGGCGAGGCCGATGAGAACTAGGTTGAAAAGGGCTGCAACCAACCAAGGGTTTTGCCATGTCATGGGTCGGTTTCCTTATGCTTATAGTGTACCGGGAGCGGGCTGTTAGTGTTTTCTGTGGTGGGAGTGGCCTACTTCTAAGATGATATCGTTGTCGGTTCTGCCAATGGCATTTTGACTAACTTGTAGACCAAAAACAGCATGAGGACAGTCATGTAGGCTGTTAACGCTGTCCATAGCAAATAGCTGTTATGCCAGTAGACGGCCAACGATGCTAAGGGAATGAAACCGATGCCAAAACCTAGCAGGGCACCATCCCTTAACACTGCCCCTTCTTTTAAGCCAATAAAGTAGCCTTCTAACATAAAGGCAACGGACGTGATGCTGAGTAGGGGCACCAGCCAAGCGGCATAGCTGCCCATGGCCTGACTCACTTCTGTATGGCTGGTGAGCAGGCTGAATATCGTGTTGGGAAAGATCACTGCCGATAGGGCAAAGCCAAGGGAGATAACCAGGCTCGTTACAATGGCGGTTTTAAGGACGGGTACACAGTTATCTGTACGTCCTTGCCCCTTAAAGTTGCCAATCAGGGTTTGGGCCGTCATCCCCACTCCCTGAACCGTAAACTGGCTGAGTAGCGCAATTTGCAGCAATAAACCGTTTTCTGCTAAAGACACGGTACCAAAGGTGGCGCTCAGGTTAGTAAAGATGGAATAGGCAGAAATTAAGGCTAAAAAACGGACCAGGATATTGCCTTTGAGAATCAGGGTGGAACTGAGTGCTTGACGATCGAGCACTTGCCCCATAGCCTTACCTAGATAAGTCCAGTCTATGGTCAGCACAATGGCGATAAACCCGACTAACAAGCCCAGGTACTGACTCAGGGCAGTGGCTAAACCAGCTCCGGTACTTTCCCAACCCCAGCGGTTGATCATGATATAGTCCAGCAGCACATTAGAGCCGTTGGCCATGAGGGATATGAGAAAAACCACGCCATTTTTCTCACGTCCTAAAAACCAGCCAATGAGAACAAAGTTCAGAAGCACCGCTGGGGCTCCCCAGATGCGGGCATTAAAGTAGGTGATGCCCGCCTGTTCAGTTTCAGGGGCTCCGGACAGGATAGTGAAGCCTAGTTCATGGATGGGGTATTGGAACAGTAAAATGACGGCTGCGATCGCAAGTGCCACCAACCCACATCGCAAGGCCGCGACCAATACGCCTGTCATATCGTCTTCACCGACAGCCTGGGCCGTTAATGCATTGGTACTGTTGCGTAAGAATTTAAGAATGCGATAGAGGTAATCAAATAAAATACTGCCTAGAATCACTCCAGCCAGATAATGAATATCAGATAAATGCCCTAGAAAAGCAGTATCACAAAGACCTGCTAAAGGCACCATCATGTTGGAAAACACCCCAACGATTGAGAGCCGATAAAACCGGGGCAAAAAGCTTTTGTACGATGCTGGGATAGCAGAAACCATAGATTTTGAGGCAGTCCAGCCGATTGCAGAGAGTTACACTACTGACTTAAATTAATAATGCTTAAGTAAACGTTAATATTGCATACTTAAAAGCATTTTTGCCAGTTTTTCAGGTCTTAGCTGACTCCTTAAAGGCTGACCCTACAGTTATTTCTGCGTTTTTAATGGATTCTATCGAAAAGCTCATCACCATGGCCGAAGACGAGCTGACTCAATACAGTACAGAAGCGCGAAAAATTGAAAAATTACGGCCTAAGGTTGGGCTGACGGTTCCATATCCTCAGCAAAAGCAGATTAAAGAGCAGATCCTGGCAGATATACCTCAAAATATGTTTGCCAAAATTGTTGAACGCGACCGACAGATGGTAGCACTACCTTTTTGGGGCATTGGCGGTTTAGGACTGCTGTTAGGGGTTGCCATGCAGCAACCCCTAGACTTCATGGCTACAGGCGTAGGATTTTACGTTGCGTATGGTATTCAATCATGGGGTTGGAAGCTAGAGGCCAAACGCTTAGTTGTGAAAACCCTGGATATGATTGAAAAAGAAATGCAAAGCGAGGTGTGACATCGTCAGTTATACCCAATTGTATTTTTAGCTATAGGTAAATGTTTGCAGCCAAAGAAAATTTAGTTGCCATCATTTGAGAGAACGCCTCAATTCAGAGGTTATGTTGATCAAACAAAACATAAATTTCTGAATCATTCAGATACATTATTTAATGTTTTCTTAAGTTTTCATGAAAAAAAACACTGTACAAAAGTGACCATTGATGGTCCAATATCTCTATCTATACAAGACTTTCGACGATTAGTAACAATTCTAATCTTGGCTTGATGTCTTTAAGTTGGTATTGCTGAGCGTACGTGGATTTTTATTATTGGCAGGCTGTCTTTTTTGTGAGAAAAGGTTCACAATAATAGAGCAATACCCTTTCGGTATTAGACTTTTCTTAATAAGATTGGAAGTACTAAAAGATTTTTATCAATACTGACAATAATTAAGCGTCAATGACAATTTCTGAAGACAATTTCGAAAGCGTTGTACTAGCTTCTCCTGTGCCGGTTCTAGTGCATTTTTGGGCTCCTTGGTGTGGATTGTGTCGTCGAGTGACTCCCATGCTCAATAGGTTTCAGCAAGACTGGTCAGGTCAGGTAAATGTCTTTAATATTAATGCTGATGAAAATCTCAAGCTGGCAAATCTGTATCGACTGCAGACGTTACCCACGCTGCTATTTCTAGATCAAGGACAGGTGATTCAGCGGTTTGATGTGTTGCGCAATCGTGATGAGTTTGTCCGAGCGCTCAACTTATTGATGCGTCGTCATCAGTTAGAGGCTGGGCTGACTAAGGATCGCAGGACTGGTTGGTAATAGCTAGCGGTTTTAAGGTACTTATTTTTTACTTAATCCTTTAGATATCCCTCAATCAGCCAGTCTGGACCTATCTTTTGTAGCTCTATGTTGTTTAGGGCTAAGGCTTCAGTCATTTCTCTAAAGCCCATATCGCCGATTGGTGTTTGAGCGTTGCGGCCACCAATCAGCTTAGGGGCGATAAATGCCCATACTTTTTGAATAACGCCCTGCTGTAGAGCTACTGCACTCAAGGTGCCACCACATTCCCACAAAATTGTGGATAACCCCCGTTCAAATAAGTTATTAGCGACTGCTTCGGGTGTTAATGGATTGAGGGAAACGACGTCTACAGATGTTGGCAATATGGACTCTGCCTGTTTCTGGTTGATTTCTGTAAATACTAATGTCGGGGCAATGTCAGTTTGCCAAAGATGAGCATTGGTGGGTAGCTCTAGGCTGCGACTCATCACTACACGGAGTGGGTTGCGATCGCATACTCCATGGCTAGTCAATCGAGGATTATCTTTTCGTACCGTATTGCCACCGACAATGACAGCATCGCACTGACCTCGCAGTTGATGTACATGTCGTCGTGATGCAGGGCTGGTGACCCAGGCACTATGGCCAGTATCCGTAGCAATTTTGCCATCAAGGGTCATGGCATATTTCAAAATGCTAAAGGGTTGACGGTGACGTATGCGATGGATAAAGGCTTCATTGAGGCGTTCACAGGCGACTGTTTCCACATCGGTAATAACTTCAACGCCAGCGGCGCGTAAACGCTCTATGCCGCCGCTGGCCTTAGGATTGGGGTCCCGCATGCCAATCACTACCGTAGCAATGCCTGCCTGTAACACAGCTTCTGTGCAGGGTGGGGTGCGTCCTGTGTGGTTGCAGGGTTCTAAATTTACATAGATTGTGGCCCCTCGGGCGGCCTCACCAGCTGCTCGTAGGGCAAAAACCTCTGCATGGGGTTGTCCTACTTGGGGGTGAAACCCTTCTCCAACAATTTGTCCATCCTTAACAACGATCGCCCCCACCATCGGGTTAGGCGCTGTTCGCCCGGCTCCTTGAGCCGCTAGCTCTAGACAGCGATGCATCATTGTGATGTGACTCTCACCTGTCGGTAGTGACGAATCGTTCTGTGAAATCATGGGCAAATTTATCTAGAATTTTGTATTAGAAGAAGAGTTATTAACATAACCCCATGACTACTGAGAACACTAGCGTGAACTGTGCCGTCGATTGCGTTAACGGCTGCATTAAAGGCGATGCTTGTCCCAATGAGGCTTATACTCAACAGGCGTCGAATTTTATTGAAAACACGTCTCTCGACAAAATGTTAGAAATTGCTGAAGAGGCACTGCGTAAGAAGATTTTGGCACGGGCAACAGAACCGAGAAAGTGGGTGATGCCGGAGGAGTTGGGAGAATAGGGAGTAGGGTAAGGACCTGAAAAATCCGTTTGGTTTAACAGCGTCTTCGTGTACCTCCCGCTGCCCATGCCCTACTCACCAAAAAAATCCTGAATCCCTGCTACCAATCGATCAATGTCTCCCCTCGAATGGGTCGCCATTACCGTTGCCCTTAGACGACTGGTGGGGACAGTGGGGGGGCGCACTGCGGAGGCAAAAATTCCTTGTTTTTTTAGGTGTTGACCCAGTTGAAGTACTGTTGCTGCGTCTTTGACTTGGATGCAAACAATTGGGGATTCGGAGGGTAAGCGACTAATGTGGGACAGCTGGTCTAGGCGCTGTCTGAGGTAGGTGGCGTTGTGTGCTAGCTGGGTGAGTCTTTCGGGCTCTTGAGAGAGAATTGCGATCGCAGTCCTGGCGGCGGCGGCATCGGCAGGGGAGAGACCTGTTGTATAAATCCACGTGGCGGCACGGTTGCGTAAAAAGTCAATCAATTCAGCGGAACCGGTGACGTAGCCGCCTAAGCTGCCCAAGGCTTTGCTAAGGGTGCCGACTTGTACCATGGGTCGATGACGACAGCCGAGAAGTTCTACGGCACCACCACCGGTTTTACCGAGTACGCCGGTGCCGTGGGCTTCATCCACCATGACCATGGTGTCCCACTGGTCGGCGATGGCTAAAATTTCTGACAGTGGGCACAGGTCTCCATCCATACTAAAGACACTGTCGGTGACGATGATGCAGCGACGATATTGGGGACGCATCTGCGTCAAATGATGCTGTAGCTGTTCTAAATTGTTGTGGTCATATATGGCAATGGTGGCTCCGCTGAGGCGAGCGCCCATTTGTAGGCTGGAGTGATTGTATTGATCCGCCACAATCAGATCGCGGTGATCCACCAGGGTGGCGAGGGTGCCCAAGTTTGCTAAATAGCCTGAACTAAAGACAATGGCATCATCGGTCCCTTTAAGTTCTGCGATGGCCTGTTCTAACTCTCGGTGGATGGGGCGCTGACCGCTAAGCAGTCGGGAGCCGGTGCTACCGGTGCCGTAGGTTGCGATCGCATTCGCAGCTGCTTTGGCTAATCTTGGATCGCCCGCCAGGCCCAGATAATCATTGCTGGCGAAGTTTAAGCAGGTATGTCCATTGACGCTGATGGTAGCACCACTTTTGCCGTCAACAGTTTGAACCTGGCGGTACCAATTAGCTCGCTGCAGTGTCTGCAGTGATTTCGTAATCCATCCGTAGGGATTGGTTGCTACCAAAGTCGTGATTGCTAGTCTAAGTTCGATATCCAGGTATGATACCGCCCAGATACACGCACCCGCCCAGTTTCTGAAAATCTAAGAACGACTGTGCTCGATGCCCCATTAGCATCACTAATTTCTAGAGAGCCATCGACCCAGCGATCAAAGTAATTGGTGGCACTGTGAACCCGAATGTCGTAAATTCCCGCTTCGAATTGAAATTTTTTGCTGCGGTTCAGGGTACGAGGGGAAAATAAACGACGATTATCAATGTACACATCGGCCCATTCATCGCCCTGGGCGACAATTTCTACGGTGACTTCTCGCGCTGCGCGGTCATGGTGATTGTCCTCGTCGCTATGGTCGCGCTCGTCAGTTCTTGACGTGGACGGGTAGTTGATAATTGTCTCACTAATAAGGGTTTCTGCAATAAGAGTTTCTGCTGTTATGGGAGTGGCTAAATGGTTGATTAAAGAAGGTGTAACTGCACTAACCAGCAGGGCTGCTAGCCCTAATTTGAGCCATTGTTTCTGTGTCATAGTGACCCTGGTTTAGTTGATAGGTACTCATTGAAATGATCTAAATTTTGCTGTGACGATAGGTGTAATCAAATTCCACCTATCAAATTTCGGAAATATCACACTAGCGCATTTAGATTTTTTCCTGAGACGTATCTCCAGTCCATGCTGGTAGTCTGTCAGGATTTAATTTTGGAGAGAGAGTTTCTCAGCAGAGTAGCTTTCATGATCGCAATCCCATTCGCTAGTCACGATTCACCCTCTTACGTCGAATTTTGAGCTTGACAAACTATTAGCGACGATGACGCCTTGAGGAGCTGCGCTCTGTGGAGATTGGAATCCAAGCATAGGGATCGCCGGAAACCCTTACGCCTCTTTCTGAAAAGCTGACGACAATAATGTTGGTATCATCGCGACCCACATCTAAATAGCCTTCTGCCCAGATATCAAAATAATCGGCACCGGTAATTTTGATTTCGTAGGCCCCTTCTCTGAAGTTGAAGCGCTTACGGCGATTGGCATTGCGGGGTGAAAAAATGCGACGACCGTCAACGTACACATTGGCCCATTCGTCGCCCCGAGCAATAAATTCTACGGTTACATCGTCTCTTGCAGGGTATCGCCGTTCGTAAATAGGATATCGATGGTGCCCGTGGTGGTCGGTGCGAATGATAATCTGATTTGCTTCAGCCAGTGGGGGAACGACAAGCGGGGATGCGATCGCACAGAGCATCCCTAAAATTCCTAGCCTCAGCCATTTTGGGCGTGTCATAGTGGCCTCAATGTGCATTGCACGTAACGTTACAGGGGCACCTCTATTTCCATTTTAGATCTACGGCCAAAACATCCCTTGCCAGTGGTCAGTTTGCCTCAGTGGTTAGGTTTGCTTACATATTAAAAACCTTCCAGATGCCTAAAACTAGGCATCTGGAAGGCCATGGCTCAGTCACGACTTAACCGCCGCTACGATTTTTGATTGGGCGCTACTAGATCAGACCAAACATTTTCTGAATCAACAGATTGCCATCGGTGACCGGCTGAACCTTAGCAGGGTTTTCGTAGGAGAGACGCTTCTCGACCCGAGCTTTGTTGGAGCCTGCCTTGTCACTGGTGGAAACGCTGGTGAGCATATCGAACATGTTGACGTAGCCTAACAGACGCTTACCCGTCTGGGTTTTATAGCCACGGTAGTAAGGAACTGTATTCTCACCAAAAGCAGTTTGATATTCCTCACTGTCGATGTAAGCATCAATGTCAGCATCGTAACCCTGGTTGTCCACGACGGCACTGTGATAAACAGTCTCGTCATAGCTTTCAGGAGCCCGTCCTAACAGATGCTTAAAGTTCAACTCATGGCAGCGATAACGGGGGGCATTATCAATAAAGCGAGACTTATATAGGTCTGACTTAGCCAATACACGCACAAAGCCGCGTACGGTTAAGTCACCGTTGCGCAGTTGGGATTCTGCACTAGCCAACCGCTCGCTCTCCATGATGTGGGCATTGCCCAACACCTGCTTATAGATAGCGCTAATCGCCAGATTCAAATCTTCATCCGATGCACCGGCGTTGAGTTTGATGGGATCCTGATTCGCCAGAGCGTTGTATTGCCCTTGCCAAATGGACGTACGTTCAACTGAAGCTAGAGGGCTTGTGGCCTCCAGGTTAAAGGAATAATCAGGGGTTATGACTGGAGCAGCGGGCTGAGTCTTAGGACGAATATCGGCTACCGGAACAGTCTGCTCGGAGATATCAGGAATACGGCTGGACTGGTTTTTGAGAATGGACTGATCAACGGCAGCACTACCATACTGGCTCAGTTGCTTATCGCTGCTGGAGGCACCACGTAATAACTGGAAGGAATGGGTATAGCTGGCCATTCCTTTCCCAGTTTGGGTTTGGTAGCCACGGAAGTAAGGAACGATGTTGGCCCCAAAGGTTTCAAAGTACTCGTCGCTATCCAGGTAGGCGTCAATTTCAGCGTAAAATCCTTCCTCAGCCAAGATTTGAATATGACGCGAGATCTCTGCACCACTCTCGGGTGCTCGGCCCAGCAAGTGCTTAAAGTTCAGCTCCACTGCTTTTAAGTTAGTGCAACGCTCATAGAATAGGGTGCGATATCTATCTGACTTTGCTAAAGCCCGAACAAATTCCAAGACAGTAATGTCACCGTTGCGTAGCTGTGACTCAGCGATGGGGAAGCGCTCGCTTTCCATTAGATGGGCGTTACCAAACACCTGTCTGTAAGCTGCTTCAATCACTATATCGATTTGAGCAGTACTATCACCCGCTATCAGTTCAACTGGTTGTTGTTCAGCAAATGAGTCAGTATAGGCTCCGATGATAGAAGACGTCCCCACATCCTGTTTAGAAACAAAGATGGGCGTACCAATGGCCTGGGCTAATTGGAACCCCTTAGGATTGAAAACGTTTTCTTGCTTGGATTCGAAGGTCTTGGTTAGGGCTGTTTGCAGTTGGGATTTCTGACTCGCTTTTATGGACTCAGAAACCGAGCGATCGCTGCTGGAAAGACCCTTAATCAGATCAAAGATGCGGTTGTAACCAGCAACATTCTTACCTGTCTGGGTGGCGTAGGCTACATAGTAAGGAACGGTATCTTTACCAAAGTTTTCGTCATACTCCGCACTATCAAAGTACGAATCAATTTCAGCTTCGAGACCGCCTTCCGCCAGGATGCCAAGATGCTTAGACACTTCCTTGAAATTATCAGGAGCCCGGCCTAGCAAATGCTTGAAGTTCAGCTCGATGGCACGAACATTTGAACAGTTCTCAAAGAATAGAGAACGATAGGCGTCAGACTTAGCTAAGGCCCGGATGAATTCTTTAACCGTCAAAGCCCCATCCTTGAACTGGGACTCAGCCGTCACCATGCGCTGGCTTTCCATCAGGTGAACGTTACCAAACACCTGCTTATAGGCAGCTCGGATAACAATTTCAACATCTTCACCAGAGGCACCGGGGGACAACTTAACTGGCTGGCTAGCCCGAGAGGCTGGGAATGTGGCCGCCGCCTGCTTAGCGTTGTACTGTTTAACCCATTCATTGGGCGTGATCGGCTCCGATAAAAAGGCAGCTGACTTATAGACAGGAATAAAGTCTGCTTTGGTGAGTTGCTGCTGAGGCTGCTGGTATTCCTGTTCTGGAATAACAGGTGTGGAGAAGGGGAGTGTTGCTAGGGGCTTAATTTCAGTCGGTGTGCCACTTAGCAAACCTGACTGGATTTGAGGTGTGGTGTTGCTCTCAATGGATTTATCGCTGCTAGAGGCTCCCTTGACCAGCTGAGCAGAGTGGGTAAAGCCAGATACAGACTTGCCTGTTTGGGTCTTATGACCGCGATAGTAGGGCACTAAATCTGTACCAAACGCCTGGAAGTATTCGTCGCTATCCAGGTAGGAATCAATCTCGGCCTCAAAGCCATCTTCAGCCAGGGTTTGAATGTGCTCAGAAATCTCTGCGTTATTCTCAGGAGCCCGACCCAGCAAATGCTTGAAGTTTAATTCGACCGCTCTGATGTTGGGGCAGTTTTCAAAAAATACGGCGCGGTAGCGATCGGACTTGGCTAGCTGACGCACAAACTCCAGCACGGTGATTTCGCCTCTACGCAGTTGAGATTCTGAGATCGCAGAGCGCTCACTTTCCATTAAATGAGCATTACCAAATACCTGCTTATAGGCAGCGCGGATAACAACATCTAAATCTGTAACGGATGTTGTGCCGATGAGCTCTACAGGTTGACTGTCTGAGAAAGGACTTAAATAGTTTTTTTGAACGTCAAAATCAGCTGTTGGAGGAGTTGCCGCTTTTGCTGCTTCAGCTGCCTTTTTTTTCTTCAGAGCTACAGCTAAATCAAAACCCTCAGGATTAAATTTCTTTCTGTTAGCCTTTATTGCTGTAGGGCGAAACAAAGTGTTGTTAATCATGGATTTGGCAATACCTTCCTCTATTTGAAAACTTTGGTACACTCCACCGTTTAGAACGGCAACGCTTTGATCTAGCCAACTTTGACCGTTTATGAGAGCTATGCATAAATGGCTTCAACTTTCTTAGAGCTTGTGTAGAGCTGGGCTACACCGTAATTAACTGCGAAAACTCGTGCCCGGTCAACGTTTCAGATAATAGCTACATATCCGAGTCTGCCAGAAAACGGGATCCAGGTGTAAAGAGTTGTAATAACTTGAAAAGCTACATTTAATTTTGGCTGATCGTGATGGGGGGCTGCTCCCCGCCACCCTACAATCTGCTCCCCGCCACCCTACAATTAAATAGCCAAGTTTTTGCATGGCTCAGTTTTTGCATAGCTCAGTTTTTGCATAGCCCAACCTCCCGTGCAGCATCCTTACTAAGGCAGCTCCTATGAAGTTCTTTGAAAAGCCCGGTCCTGACGTTGCTGATCGTGTACCTCCAGGTCAGCATTTAGCTAAAGGGTTTCCTGTGTTGACCTATGGACCTACGCCAGAGGTGACCCAGGACGAGTGGCAGCTAAATCTATCGGGTTTAGTCACCGCTAAAACCTTACGTTGGGCCGATTTAATGGCATTACCGCAGCACCAGTTCACTGCGGATTTTCACTGTGTAACGACCTGGAGCAAGCTAGATGTGACGTGGACTGGTGTCAACGTTATGGATTTATTATCGACGGTTGAGGTGGATGGGCGGGCCGCCCATGTGATGGCCCACTGCTACGGCGGTTACACTACAAATGTAGCCATGGCAGATTTTGCCCGACCTGAAAATTTCCTGGCCCATACCCTGGAAGGCCAGCCTTTACCCTCGCAGCACGGCGGACCCCTGCGATTAGTTGTCCCCCATCTTTATGCTTGGAAAAGTGCTAAGTGGCTCAGTGGTCTAGAGTTTTCTGTAGAGCCAGTGCTTGGTTTTTGGGAACGAAATGGCTATCACAAACGAGGTGAACCTTGGGCCGAAGAGCGGTATAGCGATTAGACGGAACACAAAAGTTTCCTGATCGTCTGCTTACTTATCTGTAGTCCTGAACAGGCCTAAACCAGGTTGTTCAGGTCAAACTTCCTGAAAATGTCAGTGCACTGTGTGATGCAAACCGGTAAATTACAGGTCGCATGTCTGCGATTAATGGCCCCCAAACAAAACAATTAATTCAATCTCTGCCTCCAGAAGCTCAACAGTGGTTATTAGGGTTGCCCTGGGTACAACGCCGCTACGTGTTGTCCCTATGCCATGTGATGTGTGCGACTCCACTGGAGGAGCAGATACAGTTCTTGGATGAGTACACAGCTGATGGTGTGATTTCGCGCATCATTCACGATCGCGATACGACGCAGCGCATTTATCATCATCTACAGCGTTTTCATATTGAGACCAAGCTGACTGAAAGTGTCCTGCGGCGCTATGTGCGTCAGTATTATGTCCACACTGCCCAGGCGCGTCATCATGAGGGTGAAGCCTACCTGGAATCTGCCATTCGGCTGATGATAGATGGCCAGGAACACAATCGCGTCCTCACCTACATCCTTGGATTTGAGCTACTCATATTGCTGTTTAGTATGAGTTGGGAGCAGCACGAGCGGTTTTATGGGTTGCAGCCCAATCAAGAAGACTTTTTTAACCTGTATATTCGACCGGTGCAGCGAGCCCATCGCCTAAATGGTGTAATTGTGCCTAAGGATGAAAATCGCTTTTTTGCCCGTCGCGAATATTTTATCCGTATCCCTCAGCTGAAGCCTGGACAAACGGTGGCGCTAGTGATGGCAAGCTTCTCCCCCAAACAGATTAGTCATTTGGGGGCCATTGTGATGCGTCATCAAAATGCGTTGCAATTTGACTACGAGCATATTTTTCAACAAAACTCCGATGCGGCTATTTTTGGCTAACGCCTATGCCAATATTCCACAGAGTTTCTATTCCACAATACGTATGCCCCCTGCTTGAATGGCATCGAATAGGCGATTAATTTGACGGCGTTCTTGCTCATCGACGGTGCCATCGGCCAAGACCATTTTTGAAAGGGATTGATATTGGGTGTAGGTAATACGCTTGGCCCTGATGAGTTGATCAACTAGCTGAACGACATTATTTTCATCCGTTTCAGCGTTTTCTTGCTGTTCATTACTGTCTGCAGGGTTCATTGCCTTGTCAGAAGGTTCGTTCATAGCTTTAAGATATGAGCGTTTGCCAAGAATCGATGTCTTAAATATTGGCATCCTACCGGAAAGCCTTTACTGATTGGCGGAATGACCCAATCTGAAACAAATGCTATCGAGTAGCAAACTATAAATTAGCTTCTCTTGTTCTGCAATGGGTTTATCATGCTGCCAGCGTAAAATACGAGGAAATCGGACAGAAATCCCTGATTTGTGTCGCTTAGACTGGGCGATTCCCTCAAAACCAATTTCAAATTAATCCTTCGGCCCGATGCTCACGGGATGTCTCTCTGAGAGTTTGAAGCTGCTCAAATCCAAATGCACTTTATAAAGTCTGGATAAAACCTTAAGAAATAATTAATATTTCATACTATTCTCAATATAACCAGTCTGCATGTTGCGGCATATCAGCTTCAATCAACTTTATGGAAAATAATATTGAACACAATGGGGCGACTCATTCTTCCCATGGCTCAAACGGTCGTATGGCACGAGGAGGGGATCTTAAGCTGTCGCCCATAGATGGCACATTGTTTGCTCCCTATACGGGCAATCATGTTGCTGCTAGTTGCGATCGCATGGCCGTCTTAATTGACGGCGCAAACTTATTTTATTCCGCCTCTTATCTGGGGATTGAAGTTGACTACGTTCGGTTGCTCAATGCGCTAGTGGGCAAGCGGCAGTTGCTGCGATCTTACTTCTATACCGGTGTAGACCCTAAAAATGAAAAGCAGCGTGGCTTCTTATTATGGCTTAACCGCAATGGGTATCGAGTCATTAGTAAAGATTTAGCCCAGGTCGCTGATGGCTCCCGTCGAGCCAATCTACATGTGGAAATGGCGGTGGATATGCTACGTCTGGCTGACAGTTGCGACACCATCACCTTATTGAGCGGTGATGGTCATTTAACCTATGCGGTAGATGCCCTGAGCTATCGTGGTGTGCGGGTAGAGTTGGTGAGCCTACAATCGATGACGAGCGATACCTTAATTGATCTGGCTGACCACTACACAGATTTGGCAGAGCTACAAGAGTATATCTGTAAGCTGTCCTAACTATAGATTGGTCCCCATAGTTCACACCATCAGTGATTGCTGACAGCGTATCTTGTCGGGGATTTGCCTTGTGCAAGCTCCCATGTGTTAGGGGCGATCAACCAGGGTTTCCACATTATAGATTCATTAAAAAACCAGCCGATCTAGACTCAGATCGACTGGTTTGCCTGATTCTGTAGAAGTTTGCTTAATTATTTCCGAAAGCGTCGCCAAAGACCTAAGGTAACTAGCGTTCCCAACGATAGGGCCCAGCCAATATAAGAGGTACCGCCGTAGTGGATATCGGTGTCACCGATATCGCTAATCAGTTCTGTGGTCACGCCAGTTTCATTGACGGGGACTGTCAAAATATCGCCGTGACCCTGCTGACGGATGATCACTTCCCAGTCACCTGTGAGGGTTTGGTCAGGGCTAAAGCTAAACCGACCTTCCTGGTCAGTAACGCCCTGGGTCCAGGGTTTGATCGGATTATTGGGAGAATACACGTTCACCTTAGCGCCCTTAAGTGGCGCACCGTTGCTAAAGGTGCTCTGCATTCTTAAAACCTGCTGGGATTGCTCGTTCGAAAACTGGTCAAGAAAGTAGTTAGTCTCAACCATATGGGC
Source organism: Adonisia turfae CCMR0081 (assembly GCF_011009555.1). GTDB lineage: Bacteria > Cyanobacteriota > Cyanobacteriia > Phormidesmidales > Phormidesmidaceae > Leptothoe > Leptothoe turfae. The sequence goes on from NZ_QXHD01000004.1 coordinate 2,526,182, forward strand.
CGAAGCCTTGCCTGCGACTGTAAGCAGTCCGAATACGATGAACGGTGTTAGTTTTCGAAGAGTCATCCTAAAATCCCTCTAAATCTGATGCCAATGCTGACGGCACAATTTAACAGCGTTTTCCAATGGAACATCCCAATGCTACCCCTTTAAATTCAAAATGCGCAGTTAATTTTATGAGGAGTGATTGATAGATATTGTTGACGAGCAATTATTGTTGATGGGCAATGCATGTCTATCCTAGAGCCTAAGGACGAATAAGACTCCGTTCCACATTACGACGATACAGGGCAATAGCCTTGGCTTGCTGGATAGGCATATAGGTCAGCATAGTGCCGATGGCAATCACGTTAGCAATTAATCCGAACGTAATCCAAGGACCGCTAAGGGCCAGACCCTGGATCAGACCTAGGCTGGTGCCCAATAACCCGGTTAGTAAGGTTAACCCAAGGGAAAATTTGGGTTGAAAGCCCCGTTGCCAAAAACGGTCGATGGTTAGACCATCGATCACCCCAATGACACTGCCGCTGATGATGCCAAGACCCACAGTGATAGCGGAGGTAACGTAGTCGGTAGCGGTGATGTCTAGCAATAGACATAGCGGTGCCACCAAGGCGACCGCGATGGCTCCTGCGATTGTAATAATGCGAGCTGCTGGGGATTTAAGACTGACTTCATGTAGCAGCCAACCACCGATTTGCATCCCCAGGCTATTGCCGAAGAGTGCCAGTAGTATCAGTACGTTTCTAATGCCCGATGTAATCACTTCATACTCTGGGGCCAGTGCCGCTAAAACCCAAACCGTTACCCAACAGGTTGCTAATAAAACTAGCAGTGATGGATAGGGTGATCCTTGGGGCTTCAGTAGCGGCATGGGGGCCGTTTGCACATTTAAATTAAGGGAATAAATTGCTTCTTGGGCATTGCTTCTCAGTAATAGATTGCGCTGATAGGTTTGCCCCGACATTAACTGACTCGTATCAATCTGAAGCTGAGTTGTGATGTCATTGCCATGGAACTCAGTTGGGGAGAATTGAATCCAGCTATGGTAAGCGTTATCAAAATTGGGGTCACTGCTGTGGGGTGCAACCTGCCAATGCCCCGTTAAGGTGGTTTCGGGGACAGAATTGTTTAATGTGATTGCCGTTGTTAATAGCTCTCCCCGGTCTGTGGCGACCAGGTTGATAGTGGATTGGCTAAACTTTGCCTGGGGTTGGCGTAGACCATGTTCTGGGATATTGTCCAGGGCGTCACTGGCGTTTTCGAAGCGATCGCTCAGACGCGGCTGGACCATTTTTTCGAGCCACGTTATCCATTGGGGGCTTAAATAGGCTTTGAACTGACTAAAATCAACCTGGTAAGTGACATCGACTAATTTCCCTACGTGATGGGCGGGTGTGTTGGTCAGCAGACAGATCAGGGTCATTCCTAACCCATACAGATCTGAGGCTTCGGTAAGCTGCCGGTTAAAAATTTGCTCCGGCGGCATGAATCCTAGCGTTCCTTTAACAACGCTGCTCATGCCAACTTCACCATCACCAATGCGCGCAAAGCCAAAATCTACGAGGTAGACCTTTAAGTTATCGCTGACCAGAATGTTTGCAGGCTTAAAATCGCGATGGATAATGGGTGGGATTCGACTTTGTAAATAGGCCAGAATTTCTAAACAGGAGACGGCGATTTGACGAATTGCGTCGGGGCTAAAACTACGGGGCTCCGCTAAGCTTTTGGCATGTTTATACTCTTGCACCATGCAAAAGCCTTCTTCGGCTTTAAATGCTCCCAGATACCTGGGAATGCCTGGATGTTTGAGGCTTTTGAGAACTTGCCCTTCCTGGAGTAGTGCGTCATACCCTTGCCAATCAGAAGACTTAGCAAATTGAAATTGTTTAATAACTACTCGCCGTTTAGTTTTTAGATGAGTAGCTGAATAGGTAACTCGTCCCCCAGCTCGATTGACACCCAGCTCAGACTCAAGTTGAAAACCATATTTATGAAAATCAGGTAGGTCAGATGCTAGAGATGAACCTGTAAGGCTTGTCATTCTTACAATATGGGTAAGTATATCTCTTATCCAATAGCGTACAATGCTGCCTTAATCTAGAAAAAATGAAGCGTCTTTAAAGTGAAAACATCCGCCGTGTGAATAGTGTGTTGATATTTCCTAGCCCATGGCGTGTTGATACCGAGTATGCGCTAGGAAATACGTAATTAAGCCAGTATTGTTTTGCATGGCTGACTTAGAGACTGATCAACCACTGATCAACCATGGTTCTACTGTTATTCCCCTGTGATCGATAATTCATCAATCCATACATGAGGAGCAACACCACTAGGCGTCACTTTTTCGTCGGGGGAGACATAGATGATGGATTGCAGTAGCTGACGAAAATCTCCAGCAACCGTTGCAGATTCAATACTTGTGCGTTTGCCTTTTTGGATGAGCCAACCGTCAAAGGGCAGTGAGAAAGAGCCCTGCAGTGCATTGACCCCGGCGTGAAGTGCCTGTAAGTCGTCAATTAGAACGATATTATCATCAGCATCTTCCAGACTATAATTTTGTTTTGCTGGTTGTCCCTGGGTAATATGGAGAAAATTACTGCCGACGCTGACTTTGGCACCGATGCTAGCGTGACCTGTGGGTTGAGCCCCCATGCGTTTGGCGGTACCTGCACTATGTAGAAAGTTAGTCAGCACACCATTTTCAATAATGGGCAGTCGTCGAGTGGGGGTGCCTTCCCCATCAAAGGTTTCGGAACTAATATTGCCTGGATGCAGGGCGTCATCGTAAACCGATAGCAGCGGTGATGCAATGGTGGTATTGAGACTCTCGGCAGTGGAGAGACTACGTTTGTCGAGAACACTCTGAGCGTTATAAAGGTTGCCAAAAGCCCGAATTAGGCTTAAGAATGCATCGGGTGAAAAGACAACGCGATATTTGCCTGACTGAATTTTCTCATAGTCTAAGTGGCTAAGGGTTTTATCTGTTGCTTCCTTGAGACAACCGTCGATATCAAGAGAGTTGGGACCTACACCCACCCGCATGGCATGACCAGACCGGGGTTTGCGGCCTTCTTGTTCTGTTTTGGTGTACAGATAAACGGAAGCGAAGGTGCGTTCAGCACTACGTTGGGCACCGTCGCTGTTCACATAGAAGTTTTCGCTTGTGTTTTGGGCGATGCCGTTATACGGGACACTTGCGATCGCATCATGGGCATTCAATAATGCCTGTTCAGCGGTCACCAGCCGATCAATCAGTGTTCCCACTGGAGCCGGATCAGCTAGGATAATCTCCACCTCTGGTAATGGAGCCGTAGCTTCAGGACTAAAATCAGGAATATTTTCAGTGGCCCCAAAGGCGCTGGCTTCAGCCGCTGTTTTTAAGGCTAGTTCTAAACCCCGTTCATCCACATCGGTGGTGGAGGTAACCCCCAACCGGCCCTGGTCGTTCCACACACGTACGGTAACGCTGGCCCGATTTGATGCTTTAACTTGTTTAGGTTCGCCCTTATCCACCTGCACACTGGTGCTATCGGTGGTAGCACCGTAGATATCGTACTTGGTGATGCCGAGACGCTGGGCAATGGCTTGGGCGTTAGAAGAAATTTCGATGACTTTGGACATGGGTTAACAATAACAGCGAGATATTTGAAGAGAATGTCATTGCGTGGGGAGGGGGGCATTGCCCATCCTCCGGGGATATCGGGGGTTTGGCCGGTGGCAATGCCTACCCTACTGGCTGGTTTGTGGTTTACCGGCCACCGACTGTGATGCTGTCCACCTTCAGGTGAGGCTGACCAACGGTCACATAAACGCTGCCGCTGATGGAGCCACAGAAACCAGGGGCTAAGCTCAAATCCTGGGAGCACATGGAAATCTTTTGCATAATGTCCACGGCTTCACCAATCAAGGTGGCACCCTTAAGGGGCCGAGTGACTTTGCCATTCTCAATTAAATAGGCTTCATCCACTGCAAAGTTAAACTGACCGGTGGCACCAACGCTACCGCCACCCATTTTCTTGCAATAGATGCCCCTGTCTACTGATGCAAATAGGTCATCCAGACTGTAGTCACCGGTATCAATAAAGGTGTTACGCATCCGAGATGCTGCGGAGAACGTATAGTTCTGACGACGACCACTGCCAGTGCGGGGGTGGCCAGTGCGCATAGCCCCTGCCCGATCAGACAGGAAGTTCTTAAGGACACCATTTTCAATCAACAGGGTGCGCTGGGCAGGCATGCCCTCATCATCCATATCGATGGTGCCAAAGGACTCGCTAGAACGACCTTCATCCCAGGCGGTTAGATTTTCGTGGGCAATCTTTTCGCCCTTCTTATCAATGAAAGGTGTGGTGCCCCGCTCGATTTGCGTAGTCTCTAGCAGGTGGCCACAGGCTTCGTGGAAGATCACACCGCCAAAGTGGTTGGCCATGATAATGGGATAGCTACCCGATTCCACATAGTCGGCATAGAGCATTTTGCCTGCGGACTCGGCCAGTTCTTCGGCAGTGGTGCCATAGTCCCACGCGGTTAGAAAGCTGGGGTCGCTGGTGTTGCCCAAACGCTGACCAATGGAGGAGCGATGGTCACCGTCGGCGCAGAGGACGTTGGCCCCCACCGACTGAGTCAGGCGGATATCACGGGCAAAGGTGCCGTCGCTACTGGCCACCAAGACCTCTTGCCAATCTCTAAAGTAGGCTGTGCGTCTTGCCTGGAGGTGCTTGGCCACCTTTTCTACCGAGGCGTTGGCCCCCAGTAATACATCGCCCATGACCTGCATTGAGCTACAGTTAGCTAGCCAATTTTCCTTGGTGGCAGCATAGTCGCGGAACATTTCCAGGGTGACTTCTGGCACATAGGCGGAGTTCGCGGGTAGCAATAGCCCCATAATGGATAGCCCTTTTTCAAGGGCAGCTTTGAGGCCGTGGAAGCTGACATCATTAGTGCTGACGTAGCAGTCGGCTTTGCCTTTGAAAACCCGTACCCCTGCACCGGTGGTTAGACTGGGGGAAATGCTTGTGATAGCATCATCTTCGGCCAGGCAGCTAATGTAGTTGCGCCGCTCTAGAAAAAATTCAATGAAATCGGCTCCAGCCGCCCGACCCAGGCCCAGTAGTGTCGACAGGGGAGCAGCCCAAGAGGCATCAAATCGATCAGTGGCAGCCTGGTAGGTTTGATTAGGAATTTCCTGCAGGCGTAGGGATGACAGTGGCGGAGCAGCAAGAGTCATAGCGGTTGCCTAATTTCTCAAAACGTGGGTGAATTCCCATCAGTCTAACGCATGGGTTTAATTAGGGATCTTTGGGAGACCTAAGCGGCTGCTCATGGGATCCTTCGCTAATTTTCAGGATAGACTCCTAGGAACTTTGTATGATGGCCCCTAGGGGGGCTGACCCAGCATGGGGTTGGCCATAACATCAGTGGGCGTCTGTCATTATCGATGGGTATTAAATCTATGTAGGTAGCTATTTAGAGTGGTTGTTGTTGACCGTCACCATGGTTAGTGTTTTACAGACGTCATTGGGGTTACTCAAATCTCGCTTGTCTCGAAAAATTGTTGCGTCAATTTTTCTCAGCCTTGTTGTTATCGAATTTATAGTTTTTATTCCGTCCTATCGCCAGCGACGGGCGGACAAACTGAGGGAGCTAGAGACGCTCTCGCAAGAGGTGATTGCCACCATTAAGGCCAACGCGATGCTAGATATGCTGTCTACATCACTGTTGGTAGAGGCGCAGGCAGTCTTAAAAACTGACTCAATTATTCTAGGGGCTGCCCTCTATGATGAGGCGGGACAGTTTATTGATGGGTTTGGAGAAATGCCTTCGTTAGGGGTGCCAGCCACTGGGTTGACCCAGATTGAAACACAGCTGACAGATGCAGGTACCCGTTACGATGTGGCCTGGCCCAGCAAACAATTTCAGGATCGCTACATACTGGTTATTCGCCATGATGCGAACTCTGTTAAGCGATACATGGTGCAGTATTCGGCTCTAATTTTCTTTATTGTTATTATTATTGCTGCTTTTGTTACCCTGGTGACGATTTTTATGCTGGAGCGGATGTTGATTAACCCGCTACTGTTGTTACGAGATGATTTATGTCAAGCGGCAGATGTGGTTGATCAGCCCCAGTTAGCTGAGTTTAGAAGTCTTAAGCAGGCTCAACAGGATGAGCTTGGAGAGGTTATTCAGGCGTTTGCTTCGATGTTTGGTCAAATCTCTCAAGAAGTGCAGGAGCGTAAGCAAGCGGAATTGGCGCTGCGGGGTGAGCAGGAGAAAACAGAGGCATTGTTGCGTAATGTGTTGCCGGTTGCGATCGCAAACAGACTCAAAAACGATCTCTCCAACCGCACCGCCATTGCCTCCCGGTTTGAAAACGTCACCATCTTGTTTGCCGACATTGTTGGTTTTACCCAGCTAGCAGCCCACACGGCCCCCACCGATCTGGTTTGCCAGCTTAACGATATCTTTTCTGTGTTCGATGCTCTGGCGGAACGCCATGGTCTAGAAAAGATTAAAACTATCGGCGATGCCTACATGGTGGTAGGTGGTGTGCCCGCACCCATGACCAACCATGCCGAGGCTGTCATGGCCATGGCCATTGATATGCAAGCGGCTGTGAAACAACATCCCTTTAAGTTGAGGATTGGGATTAATACTGGCCCCGTTGTTGCTGGTGTCATCGGTAAAAAGAAATTTAGCTATGACCTATGGGGAGACGCCGTTAATATTGCCAGTCGTATGGAATCCCATGGGGTAGTAGATCGCATTCAGGTCAGTGCTGATACCTATGAGTTGCTCAAAGAAAAATTTCAATTTGAAGACCGAGGCTGTATTCCTATCAAAGGACGGGGGCAGGCCCACACGTACCTATGGTTGCCGTCAGTAAAAGGTATCCAGGGCACCCACAAGGGGATGCCCCTACAAGCCCTGCCATAGCAATGACTATTGGCCGATGGTGCTTGTATTCACCCATAACCAATGGCCAAATTATGGCGTAGGATATCGGGGTTATCCAGTAGGGGCAATAATTTTTGCTTGCGTTCTAACATATGAACAGGTGTTTTTGCGATTTCCTAAATTTCTAGTAGATGCCAATATCAAATGTACTTGTCGCAATTATTGCCAAAATAAAGTTAACGGATACAAATTATCTCCATGGCAGTTTTTAGGCATTGTCAAAAGCAAGACATGTTTCTTAACTAAATTGAACCTTGACCTTTAGGGGAATTGTTATCCACAAATCGTCATAATAAGCTGGCCTTTTGGTTAACAGTTAGCATTCCCCCTGCTTAAATAGCCGATTCTTGACCTGGTCAGCGTTTTTTGGACCTAACAGTAACCCCGCTGTTGATACACGCATCTGCTCAGAGTGTTATCTCATGTGTAGTACGTCTATGTCAGATTCTATTTACAGCCGTATCATTTTTGTGGGTCGCGAAAAAGAGCTTGCCTGGTTAACCCAGATGATGAAGGCTTCTCTGAGCGACCCTGATCCCCAGTGGATGCTTTCCATCCAAGCCGATGGGGGTATGGGTAAAACTCAATTACTTAAGCAGTTTGTTGAGCTAGCCCAAGCACCTCAAGGCTCTACAAATCAGCGTATCCTTATTACCCAGTATCCCATTGATCTATATCTGACCTCCCATCAAACTGAGCGAGGAATTCTAAGAAGTATCGCAGCACAGCTGACCACGGCGTCTAAAGCCCAACCCTTTGCTCCATTTTTTAAAGATTTAGACTATAGCTTTCAAGCGACTAAGGACGATATTGCGCATTTACGATCAAGTTTTTTAGACTGTTATAACACCCTCGATACTGATCAGGTGATTTTACTGTTCGATACCATCGAACTTACCAATCAAGCTATCCAGCGTTTTTTTCAGGAAATGCTGCCCCAGCTTGGACCGCAGCAACAAGGAAAATTTAAGCCCTTAGTGATCACAGCGGGTCGGAACTCCCTTGCTGACTATTGTCAACATCCCCAGATTAGTCCCCTAAAACTGCAAGGCTTATCTCCAACAGAAATTGGTCATTACTTTGATCAGTCTTTTCAAACGCCATCCGCACCCGGCATTACCCAGGAATTTATCGAGCGCATTACCAATCTCTCTCAAGGGTCTCCGATTTTAGTGGCACTAACCATTGATTGGTTAAACTACGGCAGCCTACCAGAAGAATTAGATGCAGACAGTCCAGAAGAGTTTAAGCGGATGATGATTGAACTCATCAGTGAACTCCGTAATCCAGAAGATCAAACCATTCTGGCCATGGCTCAGCTAAAACGGCGCTTTGATGCTGGGCTTTTGGTGGAAATATTAGGGGAATCGCTAGAAAATGCCTCAGCTTTGATTAAATCTGTTTCTAAATTTTCCTTTGTTAAATCTCACTACAATACCAACGGTGAACACCAGAGCTGCTTGCTACACGATGAAATGCAGCGATTAGTGAATGACTATATTTTGCAGCCATTGGATCATAATAACAGTCTGCGACAGAAATGGAGTGCTAAAGCTGTCAGCTACTATGACCATCTGATTACAGCAGAGAAAAATCAGGTATTTAAACAAAGTCTTCAACTAGAACAGCTTTACTATGCGCTTTATGCCGATAAAGACCAGGGCTTAGAGCGATGGCGTAGTCTACTTAAGCAAGCCAATATCAACGGCTTTAAAGAAGCACTAAATGAAGAAGTCCAACAGTTTAAGGATCAATTAAATAACCAGGAAAAACAAGAACTGGCATTGGCATGGGCAACGTTAGCCTATGATAAGGGTCAATATCAAGAAGCAAGGCAAGGCTTTGAAGATATCTTTGACCAGCCGCTTTCCAAAATAATTCAAAGCCAGGTATGCCCCAATTTAGTCTTTACCTATACGCATCTAAATAATTTTGCTGTTGCCCTAGAAATAGGCCAGCAGAGTCTGAACTGGTTTCTGACTGAACTCGATTCTCCTCAATGTTCTCTCTGGGAACAACAGCAGTATTTACAGGACTTTGGTAAAACCTTGAATGCTATAGGGTGGACCTATCGTCAACAGGAAGAGTTTGATCAGGCGATTGATTATTATAAACGGTCTTTAGATAAACTTAAGAACATTCAAGCAGCCGACCTTGATCGGGCCTCTACGAAAACAAATTTAGCCTATCTCTTTCATGCTAAGGGGAAAAATCGAGAAGCAATTGCCCATAGCAAGACTGCCCTAAAAATCGCTAAACGTTTAGGCAACCCAAAGCAGCTGGGCCTAACTAATAATGTTCTAGGGATTATTGCCGCTAACTCTTTGCAGGAACAGAAGGCTACTTTGCATTTTAAAGCAGCCCTCGAACATTTTTCTGAAATTGACTACGATCGGGGGTTAGCCATGGTGAATATTGCCCATGGCAGGCTTTCTCGTCAAAGTGGTTGGTATAAAGTCAAACCAAACCGCGCAAACGCTACTACAGCCCAAGCAGACTATGCAAAGGCGATGAAAATGTTCGACCAGGCCATT
>NZ_QXHD01000004.1:2535685-2552134 GCF_011009555.1 Adonisia turfae CCMR0081
TTCTCTTTTGCCTAATTGCCCTATTTGGCACCTTGGCATTATTCAGATTACCGTTAGAACTACAACCGGGCGGAGATCGCCCCGAGATTACCATTACCACACCCTATCCAGGGGCCAGCCCTACTGAAGTGGAAGAACTGGTCACACGTCCCATCGAAGAACGTATGGAGGAAGTCGAGGGGATTCAAGAAATCACTAGCATTAACCGCCTGGGTTTGAGCATCATCAGTCTTGAATTTGAGTGGGATGTGGATGTTGACGGGCGATTTGTGGATGTGTTGAGTAAGCTCCAGCAGGTTGGTTCCCTGCCCCCTGAGGCGGATGAATCGGATGTTGAAGTGGTGAGCAGTAGCAGCAGTCCGATGATGTGGGTGATCCTGACGCCTAAGGAGGGTTTTACGTCGGATGATTATCACTACCGCGATTTAGTTGATGACGTCGTGATCCCCCGGTTTCGCCAGGTAGAAGGGGTGGGGCAATTTCAGATTTCGGGCGGACGAGAGCGTGAGGTTGAGGTTGTTGTTGATCCGCGTGCCCTGGCCGATCGTAATCTCACCATTGAAGATGTGGTGGCAACACTGCGGGAGAATAATCGAGATATTCGCAGTGGTCCCTTGGTGGTGGGGCGGCGAGAATATCGTGTGCGCACGGTCAGTCGTTCCAATGATGTTGCACAGTTGGAAACGTTTGTCCTGCGGCGAGATCCTTCTGGAACGGTCTATTTGGGAGATGTGGCCCGAGCACAATTTGGACGTAGGATTCGCGACCGGGCGTTGATTCGAGATGGAGAGCCTACGGTTGCCGTGGGCATCATTCGTCAGGTGGGCGGAAATGTTCCCGAAATCTCTCAAGGGATTCGCACAGCTCTAGTTGAACTCGAAGAGCGCTTTGATCGTGAAGGTGAGGGCATCGTATTTGATATCCCCTATGACGAAAATGACTACATTAACGATTCTATCTCCTTTGTTCGAGGCAACTTGGTTATCGGGGCTATGCTGGCATCCCTGGTGTTGCTGCTGTTTCTAGGGTCGCTGCGTACAGTGGCGGTAATTGCGATTACCATTCCCACCACCTTAATTGCGGTGTTTATGGTGTTTGCGGCCCTGGGGCGCTCGCTCAACGTGATCAGTCTGGCCGGATTAGCCTTTGCTGTGGGGATGGTGGTGGACAATGCCATTGTGGTGCTTGAGAGCGTATTCACTCACATGCAGCAGCAAAAGTCACCTGTGCAGGCGGCGATTGACGGCACTCAAGAGGTTGCTGGGGCTATGCTGGCCTCAACGCTAACAACAATTGCGGTATTTGCTCCCATTGTGTTGGTCACAGGAGAAGCCGGACAGCTTTTCTTTGACATCGGCATGGCGTTATCGGCGTCTGTTCTGTTTTCACTCTTTGCTGCTTTGACGCTAGTGCCCATGCTGTCGGGTCTGTTTCTCAACCAGGCTGAAGCTCAGCAAATGCTGCTGGACCCGGTGTATCGACAGGGAAACTGGTTTGAACGGATGGTGGCGAGAACATCTGGTGTGTTTCGGCGATGGCAAGGTCGACTGGAACGAGGTTTGCTAGCAACCGTTGGTTGGTCATTGGGGGCAGGTCGTCAGGGTCGACGTCTGGTGGTCTTGGCTATTCCGATGGGCTTGCTTGTGGTGACAACCCGTTTGTTACCGGCAGCGGATTATTTGCCGGAAGGCAACCGTAACTTGGTGCTTTGGCTGGCTGCCCCTTTCCCTGGAACAAGTATTCCAGAGGCGGTTGCCCTTTCCGAAGAACCCCGTCAGTTTGCCAGTGAACAACCGGGGGTGTTTCGCACCCTTTATGTGCATCGCCCAGGATTACAAGCGATCGCAGCTTTCCTTGAGCCAGATGAGGCTACGGGTAGAAACTTAGACAGCATGGTGAATCGAATGCGAGCGGCCAGTGTCAACTATCCTGGCTATCGGTTTCTGGTGCCACGGCGGGTGCCCATATTTCGTGATCCGGGTAAAGAGTTTGAAGTCCAGATTGTTGGGGCAGATCTAGATCAGCTGAATCAACTCCAACAAGATGTTAGTAATCAGTTGCGATCGCTCCCTGGTATCCAAAACGTCCGCTCAGACTTTGTCACTGGTGCACCAGAACTACAGGTAATCCCCAATCGAGAACGGCTGGCTGAAGCAGGATTGTCTGAACTAGAGCTGGGAACGCTGGTCGAGGCAGCCCTTGGTGGTGTACGCGCCTCCGAATTTTCGGATGGACGTCGCGAGCTTGATGTGACCGTGGAGCTGCAGGATGCATTTGTGGAATCACCGGAACAACTGCGGCAGCTAGCGATTTTTAGTGACAGCGGCTTTCAACTACAGCTGGATGATGTGGCCGATGTGGTGGAAACTACAGGGCCTGATGTCATCAACCATGTAGATCTGGAGCGGTCTGTGACGCTGACGGTCAGCGTGGCACGGGAAGCTCCCCTGGGTGCTCTGTTGGAGCAAACTGAGCAGGAAATTCTGGAACCATTGCGAGCGTCTTGGCCCGCAGGCTATCGAGCGGAACTAGCCGGGTCTGCCGATGTGTTGACAGAAACTCTGTTGCAGCTAGGAAAGGCGTTTCTACTCTCTTTGGTGATCACCTATTTGTTATTGGTGGCGCTGTATCGGTCGTTGATTTATCCCATGGTGATTATGGTGACGGTTCCCATGGGGATGACGGGGGCTGTCTTAAGTTTGGTGGTCGCTAATCTGATTCCGGGTGTTGTTGTGCCCCTCGATATGATTACTGGATTAGGATTTGTGATTCTCACAGGGGTTGTTGTCAACAATGCGATTCTCCTGGTGGATCGTGCTCTGCAACTCCAAGACATGGAATGTTGTGGGTTGGATGAGGCGCTTTACCACGCAGTACGCGACCGATTGCGACCTATCTTTATGTCGGCTGGCACGAGTGTGCTAGGCATGTTGCCGCTGGCTGTTTTTCCCGGTAAAGGAGCAGAGCTTTACCAGGGGCTAGGGATTGCATTAACTGGTGGTCTGGCTCTTTCAACATTCCTAACGCCAACGGTGGTTCCAGCCATTATGCGTCTGTTGAGTGATATGACTTACCGAAAATCTCGACAACTCAAGGCTGATCTCAGTGTTGACCATGCCGACTTGGGATCAGAACCCGTGCTGGCAGGTATGGCAGGCCATGTTAATCGCTCTGAAGGGGAGTGAGATTATGCCAATGATTGACGTAAACTATCCTAAATCCATGGCAATTCAGATTTTAGTAGCCTCTAACCATTCGTCTTTAACAACGTTAATAACAACCGAATTACGCTACGAAGGCTATCAATTGAAGATAGTGGACGATGGTATCTCTGCCTTGATGTCACTGCGTGAGCAGCAACCTGATTTAGCAATTTTAGATCTTGCGTTGTCACGGCCATCAGGATTAGAAATTTGTCGGCGCTTACGATCAACTCAGCAAGCACTGCCGATTATTTTGCTGGATGAGGGTAGTGTTAATCATTGTGCGATCGCATTTGACTCCGGTGCAGATGACTACATGCGATGGCCTGCCAGCATTGAAGAACTGGTTGCTCGCATTCGGCTACACCTCAGACGTTACGGTCATGGCAGACGAGATATTCTTAACTTCCAGGACTTAAAAATTGATTTGAGAACCTGGGAAGTCTATCGTGGAGACCGTTTGATCAAACTAACACCCAAGGAATTTAGCTTGTTGGTCTATCTGATTTCACACCCACGACAGGTATTGTCGTGCGATCGCATCATCCAAGAAGTCTGGGGCTATGACTTTGGTGGGGAAACCAATATCTTGCACGTTTACATTCGCTACCTGCGATTAAAGCTAGAAGCCAATCGTGAAAGTCGCTTAATTCACACTATACGAGGTGCAGGTTATGTTCTGAGAGAAGCCTTTTCTTCTCGATCTATGTTAGTTCAATGACCATATCTACTTTCGAACACATTCAAAGAATATCTGACTTCAAACCAGGAACGTACAATATGTTTAAACAAATCACGGATAACAACAGTCTTCTAAGTGAGTTTTAGGAGACTGTTGCTAACGCACCTTTTTTAACTCCCCGTTTCTTTGCGTCGCTTGAGCAAAAAACCACCGACCCCCAGAGTCGCAAACCCCAACAGACTCATCGGCTCTGGTACCGATTCAGCATCTACCCGATCAATAAATTCATCAAAGATTAGTGTGTAATTTCGCGTGCGCTCCTCAATCAAACCAGGGAAAATTGTATTGATAAACTTTCGATTATCAGTGGCCGGGTCATGCCAAGTGCGCCCATTAGGTACCCTAGGATCAGAAGTCTGAGTAAAGCCATCTTGATCGCCAATGTCCCAGTTCGTCGCCTCAGCTGCCAATACGGGCATCAAAAAATCAAACGATTCTAAATCACTACAGCAGCCGGTCCCCTTTGGATAGAAGGCATTGAACCCTGGATTACTTTCTGCCGCAATGTCATTTTCGGCAGCAATTTCAAGGGCAAGATCTCGATACTTGAACCACGAAGGTTTTTCTGTAGCCCCCCGCCCCGCATTAAAGTACATCTTGTCGCCTACTATCAAACTATCGAGGTTGGCCATCAGTAACGTATCGTCAATCTCTTGCTTACTCAGGCTGTCAGCATAAAAACTTGAGCCAACTAACCCAATTTCTTCAGCTCCAAAGAAAATTAATTTGATTGTGTTGTTAGTTTCTGGTTCCAGACGTTGCGCCAGTTCTAGCAAAACACCAACCCCTGAAGCATTGTCGTTAACGCCTTCCAGATTGGTACGATCTAGCGTAGCGCTGCTGGGAGCATTGTCGTAGTGAGCCCCTAACAGAATTTGCTGACCCGAGGTGCCAGTGCGCTCAGCCAAAATATTATAAGAAGTTAGCGTCTCACCTTGCCATTCATAGGTAAATGGCTGCAAGGTAGGCTTATACCCAAATCCCTTGAGCTGCTGCACAAGATAGTCAACCGTTTCGGCTTCCTTTTGGGTACCTACACTCCGTCCTTTTAAATTTTCAGCCAGATAGTTGATGGTCTCAACGGCAGTCTCGCCAAAGCCAAAGGATGCCGCCTGAACAGACGATGATAAAAATGGCTGAGCAGCGATGCCCAATAATATCCAGGAAAAAGCTGTTTTTTCAATCTTGATAGACACAATAGAAACCTTCAGTGGGGGTTGAGAAGATTGTTAAACATTAATCTGAGCGATTGCTCACGCCAAAAAAGTTAGCGAAGTACCCCTGCCAGTAAATGTTGTGACTGATACGTATCCTTGGACATTTCACAGGATTTTCATCAAAAGAGCTATATATGAACTTCAGATGATGCTTGGGGTTAAGAAATATTGCCGATTAGACAACGCTTACCCTAATACCCTATGGACAAATGATTTTCTGGGGGCAGCGTGGTCCCTATTCGTGACGAAAATCCGGTTCAGATTACGCCCTATGTAACCTACGGGCCCATCACCCCCAACGTTTTAGGCTTTCTCTACGAACTCACGCCATTGTCATCCATGGAGCTGACAGCCTTCTTCAGCACATGGACTTTAGTTCCAGAACAGCTGGATCGGGCTCGATATCTATTGCTCTATCTGGGTTACAGTGTCCTGGCAGCCTTGACCCAAGGGTACTTTGGTATGTTTTCTGACGTTTCGTCCTTATCTAGAAGGCGTTAAGCGACAGTGTGTCTAGCCTTAGGTACGTAATTAACCCAGGGGGCATTTAAGGCAAGCGCTACATTCATGTATTCAAAGGACTGTACCAACCAACCAATGGAATCCAGTGAAGATGATTCCCACTTGTGGAACAAAATGCCAAAGCGGTCTTCGAACCAAGAACGCACCGTACGCTTAAACAGGACGATCTTTAACAGAACTGCCGTTAGTGCCTGATGGCCTACGGTCTTGATCAGATGCTTAAACTGACCAATGTCAGGATGCTCCAATGTATTACACACCAGTATTTTTAACAGCCGACTGCACATGTATGTAATCGATGCATCGGTGATGGGTGCTGTGTCTGTCCCCAAACTCTCAACTAATGTAGTCCTAACTGAACTGCTAAACCGATTATTTTTAAACCGTGAGTTAGCCTCCACAAAGGGCTCCATCACATACCCATGGAAATGCGTCAGAAAGTCCTCGCGCTTCTGACGAGAACGATAAAACTCATCAAACTGACAAGCCTGCTTTAAGTAGCTACCGTCTCGCCCGGGGAGAAATGCCCAAATTGCATTTCTGAGGTCATCATCGGACAATCTTGTGGGATTAACTGGATTTAGCCCTTGTTGATAATCGTGCCAATAGTTATTGAGACGTTTGTTGAAATGCTGGGCTTGGTGCTTGCGCTGTAGCTGAATACTTTTACGATGATGTAGCGGAATATCGCGGGTAACGGCTGCTGACTCATAAATAAAGAAGTAATCCTTGAAACAACTGGCAAAAGATGTGCAGTCTTCTTCCTGGGGAAGATCGCATAGCAAATGCATCTGACGCTGTAGAGGAACATACAGACTGCCATTTTTTACATAGGCATCCATAGCGTTTACCAGTTGCCTAACACGCCTGTCTCTTGGACGTTTCTCAGGGACGGCACTGGCCCTGAGGATCAATGTTCTCAGAGCAGAATGACGACTAGTATCCATGCGCCATATATTGCCAATTGTATAGAAGCACCGATTAATCACATAGGGCAGAATTTTATTAGCCTCGGGAGATTCCAATATATGCAACAGTGCATGGCGCACTGAGTTAGAATCCAGATCTGGGAGAGTAACACTTGCTTTGAAAAGAAGGCCGTAAAATGCATCAATTGCCTGCTGGGCATCTTCTATTCTTGAAAGCTGACGAACATAGCCGTAAACCTCACGCTCCGCCCTGGTGGCCGGTCGGCTAGCAAAAAATTCACCGTTGTTGGAATACATTGAACGTCAGGTCTCCGTTAGACCTGTCCTAGTGAGCTTAAGTATGTATTAGCGCAATTTATACGAAAATTCTAGTGCTTCTCAGTAATTCTCGAAGGATTGTTCAGGGTTTGTAACATCCCAAGTAATATTCACTCAACGACTACACCTCCAAGCCTTTGCACTGTATACAGTTCGTCGTCTGAGAACCCTTGTTTTGTGTAAAATTTACAGTCCTGGTATTGATCTAGATCACTGACAGTTTCCCAAATCTGTAAAATCTCTTGGGTCTTAAGGCTCCAAATACTTATGTTAGAAGGATTTTGGCATAGAAGCTGTTGTCCATCATCACTGATAAACAGGGTATCGGGCAATTCCGGTAAAGTAATCAGCTCTATTAGGGACATAATATCATTCCAAACCCAAACCGTGTGATCTATGTCACACACTGCTAGATATCTTCCATTTTTACTAAAGGTAGCCTGGTAAGGCTGGCTGGCATTAATCTCTAATTCTTGGACTTTGAAATCGACTGAATCTTCTGCCATAGTCTGATCAGTGACTGTAAAGGAGCGAACTACGACCTTAGATAGGCGTTTATGGGAATCATCATTTGACATCGCTTCAATCACACTCAGCTGATCCCCCATCCATTGAAACGCTAAGAAATCTCCGTAGGGGTTTAAGGGCAGTGGAGCCTCAGCCATGATGTAGGTATTATGTGATGCATTGTAGTGCCAAACCAGTATTGAATTGTTGTTGTCATAGCCTGCTAAAATTCTGCCATCTGGACTAAATGCCAAATGTCTCACAATATCATTGGCATCACACAGCGGTTCGCTTATTTTTTCACCCAATATTAAATTCCAAAGCTGAATTTCTCGATTACCCAAGCCAATTGCAAGTAAATGAGCTTTCAGGTCAATACTGCAAATAGCGGCAACGCCAGATACATCACTATAAGACTGTTCTTTACGGGTAAGTGTGTCCCAAATTAGAATGCTCTGGTCGATTAAGACCACAATTAGCGTATTGCTATCTGTAATCACTATTTGCTGAATGGGGATACCCAGATCATCACACCAGGCCAAAATAAATCGATTGTTAACCCATTGATAAACCTGCAAAAATCCCTGCGAATCGCCAATGACCATCGCTGCTCTATTAGGATGTAGTGCGATCTCAAAAGATTCGTATACTCCCGTCATTAAGACGGCCTCTCGAAATTGGCATCCTTTAAAATCTAGGCCCTGTAATCCAGGTGCTCTGAGATCAGCATGCCATAGGGTTAGGTTAGCCCAACTCACATCGACGAGCGATAGTCTCATGTGGACAGCTAAATTAAATAGGCTACCGGCTGCATAGCTACAAGAGGATGCAGGCAATGTAGTAAGCTGACTGATCAGGCGACCAAATTTAGCATGTAAATCTTCTGGCGACAACCGATGCCTAAGCGTATTGACCATAGGCACCAAAAGATAGTTTTTAAGGATTTTCTGCTGCTCTACAGAGGCAGTTGGTAGAGACAACGGGTAAGTGTGGAAAAGCTTTAGGTTTTCTACATTTAACTCTTGCAGAAATATCTCTCTTAACTTTTGGAGTAAATAAAGGCCCAAGTATGGTGGAGTAATCTGATAGATACCATCGGTTTCTGAAAAGTACTCTAAAAGATGCCGACGATGTAGCATACTCCACGCCTGCATCAACTGATCTTGCGAAAATTTATTTATTATTGGCCATTTTTGTACATCATTCCAGGATAGGGGATTAAAGGCAAATAGATAGAGTAATTTTTGTTCTATTTCTGATAACTCATCTGTCAAACTCTCAAAGTATTTAAATAGAGAAGGTGGAAACGATGAGAGAACAGTCGTAAACTGCTCAATCTGGTTAATAGAATAAAATGATTGCAAGGCCTCAATACTCTTATGTAAAAGCTCAGGACTTCCTCCACATAGCTTGACAAGCTGCCTCCAGTGAATCTCATTTTGAGATAGTGAGTTGCTGAGATGTGGATATTCTTCATTTATAAAAGTACTTGCTTCGTCAAATGAGAAGCCTTTCAAGGTCTCTATAGTAACGCGCCTATTGATCTCAGCAGGGCGAATAGCGCTAACCCATAGTATGGCACTTTGGTGATTGATAGCCGTTGTTATTTCTTTATAGAAGATCTCCTGTTTGAGATCTTCTATAAAGCGCTCAGTCTGATCAATAATTATTAGATATGGGGCCTGGTGGAGTACTTGGAGTAGCTGCTGACGCATTTGATGCTCTGATACAGCCGTCTTATTTGCAGATTCGTTGGTTAAATCCAATAAACCAAGAGCAGATAATTCTTGGTAACACGTTCGCCAGGTAGCAGCTTCGTGGGTTGAATGATAAACGACCTGCGCAAAATGATTCCTTAGTTCTGAGCCCAAAGATTCAATCAGGTAACTTTTTCCAATACCCTTAGCTCCAGTCAAAAGAAGTACCCGACACCCTGACTTGAGGGTATCAACCAAGCGAGGTATTAATTCATTTCTATAAACACCATTAGAATTGTTTTCAGGAATTATCTTAAGGTCCAGATTAGAAGTGTTTGAGACAGAGCTTTGTTGATTACTATCTCTACTTAAGTCTAGATCTTCTCGATAAAGACGCTCTATAATCCCTCTAAATCTCGATTTATTAATATTTTCATTGGGCCACACCCGTCTCAGAAGCCGCCATAGTTGATATCCGTATACAGCACGTAGGGTACTTGAGCCATATTGCATCTGAATTGCCATTTCATCGTATGAAAGGCCTTCATAAGTCCAGCGGATAATATCTTTCTCAATCTTATTTAGATGTCGATCAGCATATTCAAAAACACAGCGATCGACATAGGCTAAGACATCCTTTAGCTCCAAAGTAGACTCCTTGACTGTAAAGTAGACACACACAACCCTTGTATATCCAGGAGTCTAACGTAAGTCATATGACTTTTTAAACGTCTACATGACTTTTTACTATGACATTATGATTTTTTTACCAAAGCATTTGTACTGACTTCTGTAGTACGTCATGGAAAGTCATTCATTTCCACCTGACTTTTTATGATTAGGGACACTAAGAGGCTTTAAAACAACTGACAACTCTCAAGACTTTAGAGGTTTCAACTTAGACTTTCTCTTTGGCAAGATCAGACTACAAAGCACCAAACGATATAAGTGCTGACATTAAGTGAGGGATTGTATTATGCCACTAGATATGTTGCTTGGTTTAAGCTTAAGCGGGGTACTGATTTTGCTGTTTAACCAATCGCCGCAGCCTAAATCCGATAAACCTGCTAGAAAAACAATTGCAACCGTAGTACTTTCTGGTTCCAGCGGAGAAATTGAAATTATCAAAGACTCCCAAGGTACTAACTCTAACAAGTCTTAGAAGCTAGCGTTGCTGCAGCTTTTATGTATAGGAACTGTATGCCATAGTTAAGGGGGACACTAATATGTCTATCCGCCCATTTTGGAAAAAAGTCTTTAGCCTTGACACCACTACACCTCCTTCTGAAGCCTTAGGCTTTTTGAAAGTCCAGGGCAGAGTGATTGAGTTAATTGAGCCTGGTTCTGTTGGTCGAGTGCAACTGCAGGGAGTATCTTGGTTGGCGCGTTGTGCTGATGCGTTACGTTATCCCTTACCGGTAGATACTCCCGTGCAGGTCATTGATCGTAATGGTTTGGTTTTGTTGATCAAGCCAGTTCTGCCTCTGCCTGTTGTCAATTTTCCATTATCAGAGCCAGACTCGGTACGTTATCTCACCCGACAACTATCTACCCCGAGCGCGCGCGCAGCTGCTTAATCATTGAGAGATGTAGAGAGAGTTCTACATCTCTCAATGATCTCTGTTTGTAATGACTGTTAGAGGTGTTTATGCGAAAAATTCATCATCACCCGTATTGGTACTATTTGCTGGGCAAGTTGCTTCAGGGGTTTCTGTTGTTAACCTATGTCTTTTGTGCCGTCTGTCTGTTGTTGGCTGTTTTTTTGAATGTGACCATCGGCTGGACAGTCCTCGTTATGGGTTTCCCATGGTTGCTAAAACTGGCACTAATATTTGGTTTTGGCATAGGCATACTGTCACTACTTGAAGCATTGTCATAGCTTTTGTGAGCGTGCCGCTGGTTTGGGCACGCTCGCAGTCAATGTCCGTATTGCTGACGCAGACCTGTGGGGGCTAATTGAGTGGCAATTGAACTTGAAAATTACTGCCTTTGCCCACAGTGCTTGTTGCCGTAATCTGCCCATTGTGGGCACGCACCACCTGTTGAGCAATTGATAGACCGAGGCCAAATCCGCCTGTATGTCGCGATCGCGCTGCATCAACCCGATAAAATCGCTCAAAAATTTGGAGTAAATCTGCTTCTGGAATACCAACACCATCATCTTCAACCTGAATCAGCACATGATTGGCCTGAACTTGAAGACGCAGCTGAACCATACCGTCATCTTTGGTGTACTTAAATGCATTGTCTAAAAGATTGGTCAGGGCTCGGCGCAGGAGCTGTGCATTCACTTTGACCGTAGCGGTATGGTTTGGGATGTCGTGAACAAATGTGCGATTTCGTCGGAAAGCTTGGGTACGACCATAGTCCACCAGAGGCTTGAGCAGGTCTCCAACACTAATCTGTTCAATCAGCGCAGCTCCATTAATTGGCCCCTCATGGCGGGCTAAAAACAAAAGATCCTCAATGAGGCCCCCCATTGCCTTAGCCGCAGTTTCGATCTCTTTTACACATTCCTCTTGAGACCCTGACTCAAGATTAGGGATAAGGGCAACCTGAGCATTACTGAGGATGGCCGCCAATGGATTACGTAATTCGTGAGAGGCATCAGCTGTGAATCTTTGCAGGCGCTCATAAGATTGTCGAATAGGCTGCATCGCGATGCCGCCTAAAATCCATCCGGTTAAGCCAATAATGCCAAGGGTCACAGGGACACCCAGGGTCAAAATCACAAGCGTTCGGTTTAAATCAGCCTGTAGGGGATTTAGTGGGGTGGCTGCTTGGATATATCCGACAACACGTTTGTTATATCTAATTGGGACGGTCAGTTGACGAATCGCCTGCTGCGAAGGAGCAACACCATTGATATAAATTGTCTCAAAGCGTTTTTTGGGCTCCATCACCGGCTTCAGGTCATGGGTGGAGCCAACAAACTGAATTAATTTCCAGTTGCGGTTGTACCAACGGACGTAAAGTAATTCATTCTGGGGAGATAGGGAATTCTCTCCCACCAATGTGGTGCCTTTGGCCAACAGCCAGTCTCCCTGATCGGGACGGTAGTAGGTGCGATTATCAATGTCCTTAACTGTCAAGTACAACTTCTCATCAAAGTCCTGGAGCTTATCGTCAGCTTCGAGGGTGTAAACCACACCGGTAAACGCAATCAAAATACTCCCCATGGAAAGGGCAAACCAATAAGCCAGATTAAGACGACTGCGATTGAACATTGCGACAGGTGTGGAACCCTTTAAGAAATTTTTTCAGGAATTTTAAGACGATAGCCCATACCGTAAACGGTCTCCAGCCAGCTTTTGGCATCTAATTCGTCCAACCGCTGCCGCAGTCGCCAGATCAGGGCTGTTACGGCATTACTTTCTGGTTCAGTACCCCAGGTCCATAGCGTTTGTTCGATATTATCGCGGGTGATCACCTGGCCTGAACGTCGCATCAAGTATTCCATCAAATGAAATTCGCGACTGGAAAGACGAATGCGTGTCTGCTGGCGCTCCAGGATTAGGGTGGAAATATGGAGACGCAGATCACCCAGGCTCAGTAGATCGCCATGCCATTGGGGTGAGCGGCGACCCAACGCTCGCACCCTGGCTAACAGTTCTGGAATGTCTACAGGCTTTACCAAGTAGTCATCAGCTCCAGCATCCAAACCCACCACCTTATCTGCCGTTGTATCCTTAGCTGTCAGCATCAACACAGGAGATGCTTTACCCAATGCTCTGTACTGTTGGCATAAAGACACGCCGCTAACCACAGGCAGCATCCAGTCTAAAATCAACAGATCATAGTCCCTATTGTTGATCAACCATTGAGCCTCTTGAGAATCTTCCACACCATCGACTAAGTGACCTGATTCGGATAAGGCGATGCACAGCGGTCGTAGTTGGGCGGGGTCATCTTCAACCAGCAGGATAATCATGGGGGATACCCAATACGGACCAATAAAGTTTACCGCTCCTTAGTATGGGCAGAGAATATAACAGAAATATGATGTCGCTCATTGCTGGGTATGATCGGTGCATTAGGCGTTAAACATCATCACCTTGCGAAAGCTGTCTCAACTATTGAATTGGAGAGTATTACGGCTGTGGCTATCGCTGCTAGTGTTAGGGGGTGCTTTTTGGACCATCGGCCAGCTGATGACGCTCAGAATTCTGGGGCGTACCTATGACACATCACGCTATGTGATTACAGGTGTGCAGCCTGAAGAAGACATTTCAAAAGAGGCGATCAGGGTCATTCGGGTGGAGATTTGTAATGAAGCTGGCACCTCTGAGGCCAGGGTTATTTTTAATGATCTCGGCGATCGCAAACTACAGTTTGATCTGACTGTGCCTGGGGAGATTGAGGGTGCGATCGCAAAAGAAATCAACATCCCCCAACAAGCAATCAGCAAACTAGTTCAATACAAGGTCCGTGATCCATGCTCAATGTGATTAGGCTTGATTTATGTTTCGCAAAAGCTATCACAGGGCATGGGAGAGAATTATCACATCATCAGTCTGGATCAAAGACCAGGCCTCTCGGCTCGAAAGACTTTAGTGATTTCTGCATTCATCAGAGCAATTTGAGGATCACTCTGAATGGCTTCAAAATATTTGGCAGCTAAGGGCGTAGATGAATTTTCATTGGGTTTTAACATCAACCGCCCTTTCTCTAGAAAAATGGCCGCTGTCTCTTCGGGGTTTTCGGGCGGTTCCTTGGCACTGGTAAATTCATCAATCTGGACGATGAACTGGGAAATGGGACGTAGCCAGCTAAACGCATCGTCACTGATCACCAGTTGAAAGAATTCACCTTTATTTTTAATGGGGCCATTGACCTGTTCGTAGCGTACACGCTCTGACTCTAAAAGCAGCTTATGGAGCTTCAGTAGATTGTTGCGAAAGCGTTTAAGACGCTGTTGATTGGTCTCGGATGAAGAAGCGGTCATGGAATCAGCAAAATAGGGCGGTCCTATTCACATTATCGTGTTTACCTAGGTTGTATGGAACCATACATGCATGTGAATTAGGACATTTAATACAACTGGTCGCATTGAACGTTCATTCTTCGCAACTGACGTTAGAATCATCCCTAGCGTTCTAGGCGGTATCATGTTTACTCGTCCCTCCCGCATTACTAATCGCAGTCGCGTTCGTAAAACGGATAAGCAGAAGGATAAACAAACCAATCCCAACCCGCAGCAGCAGCCAGGAGTGTGGCGGGTTTTGTCAATGCTATCGATGGTGGTCTTTGGTGGCGGCTTAGTGGTGGCCTCGTTGGCAGGTTATGGCCTGTGGCGTACTGGGGATCAGTTTATGGATGGTGTGAAGCTAATGTTCACGCCGAAACCACCGGAGGATACGGTGGATACGCGCACCCTGATCGTTGAGCAAATTCAGGGGGCTAGCGAACTGACGACGGCTATCTTTTCCATGGAGGCAGTGGTGCCCACGGAAAGCAACCGGACAGTCGGTAACTATGTGATTGGTCAAACTAACTTGTTATACATTGCCCACGGAGAAGTCCGTGCAGGCATCGATCTTGGGGCGATCAGCGAAGAAAATGTACAGGTGATCAATGATTCTGAAGACTTGCCACCGAGCCTGATTTTGACCCTGCCAGCGCCTAAAGTTCTGGATAGTAAGTTAGATGTCACTCGCTCAAAAGTATATGAGTACGACCGTGGTTTCTTGAGCTTAGGTCCGGATCGTGCCCCGGAACTCCAGGCCTTAGCGCAGCAGGAAGCCCTTAAGCAAATTCGTCAAGGAGCCTGTGATGAGGGGATCTTGACCATGGCCAGTGAACGGGCTGAACTGACTATGCGGCAACTAATTGAGCCCCTGGGGTATGAAAATTTGACGGTGAACGTGGCTGAACCCACAGGGTGTTCTTAAGGGAGTTTTGAGCTTTGGGTGCTGAGTTGTGAGTTACAACGTTATCAACTCAATGCCTTACACTGCTTTGCTGTTACTGTTTTATGTCAGCATTTTTACTTGAGGCCAGTAGGTTCAATTCAAAACTCTCCCCAAAATGATAGAGCTACATCAGTTTGAAGCGTCTCACTATTGTGAAAAGGTCCGGCTGCTTCTGGATTATAAGCAACTGCCCTATAAAACTGTTGAAGTGATGCCTGGGGTGGGGCAGGTGGAGCTGTATCGGCTGTCAGGACAACGTCAGGTACCGGTGATTAAGGATGGAGCAACGGTAATAGCAGATTCTACTGCGATCGCAACCTACCTGGATGAAACCTATCCCGAACGGCCCGTCTTACCAGCTGACGGAGCCATGCGCGGTCTGTGTTTAATGCTAGAAGACTGGGCCGATGAATCCATGGGCCCTAATGCCCGCAAGGCCATGATTGGAGCCTTTAACCAACATCCCAGCTTTAGGACAGCGCTGCTGCCTGCGTCCACCCCCGATGTCCTAAAAGGTCTAGTCAGCGCTGTGCCCGGAGACTTACTTAACCTGCTAGGTACAGGTGTAGGCTTTGGCCCTGATGACATTAAAGCCGCCACCTTGAGTCTGAAACAGGCGCTATCATCAATCTGCATCGTCTTGTCAGAACACCCCTACCTGGTAGGCATTCAGCCCACCCTGGCGGACTTTGCCGTCGCTGGCATTTCCATGTATCTCAAGTTTCCAGACCAGCGCTACATTGATTTACCCGAAGGACTTTGTGGCAAAGGTGTGCCAGGACTGGCGGACGAGCCGGACTATGAGCGGTTTTGGACCTGGCGCGATCAGCTCTATGCCGACTACCGTAAGGTGCGCTCTGACCCCCCCAAAAATTCTGGCAGTGGCCCCGTAAAAATAGGCATTGATTAGACCGACTCCCCACGCTCCAACCAGTAACCGATAAAATGGAAAGCGCAGTCAGCGCATCACCATGAGCCCCGTAGTCAATAAATTTGAATCCTTGCTTGGTCCCGACCAGGTAATGTCTTGGTCCAATCTCGGCGATCATCGATTTGAGACACATAATGATCTCAGGATTGTTTTTCCTGAGTCCATTGAACAGCTATCGGCGGTTGTGCGCACCTGCTACGAACAGCGCCTGCGTATAGTGACCTGTGGCCAACGTACCAAGCTGCATTGGGGTTGTCACCACAAGCTGAATAATGCCGATGTGGTCATTAGTACCGCTAAGTTGAATCGCCTGGTGGATCATTGGGTAGATGACTTTACCATGCGGGGGGAAGCGGGAATAGCTTTTGCCGATTTGCAGGCTAAATTACAGCCTCAGAACCAATTTTGGCCAGTAGACCCCCTCTATGCTGATCAGGCGACGTTGGGGGGCATTGTAGCAACTGCTGATGG
>NZ_QXHD01000004.1:2552144-2585650 GCF_011009555.1 Adonisia turfae CCMR0081
CCAAAATGTCGTAGAGGCCATTTTGATTAGCAATTTCTGCTAAAGAGAATTTGGAGCAAACACCCTCTACCACCAAAATCTCAGCTTGAGGGCTGGCCTGGCGAAGTCCCTGTAGCACTTTTGATAAAACCGACATACCAACCGTTACCGGTGGTCCCTTGGGATACCCCAAATTCGGCTTTACTAAAATTCTCGTTGCCCCTTGAGCCGTTACTGGCGGAGTATAAATAAAGTCTGCCACTTTAGCGGTATGAGTAGCAGTGTCCATTTTCTTCGTCTGAGTAGTCTGAGCAGCCATGGCCTTTACGGTAGTAACCCGCGGTTTTAAACAGGAATTTGAACGGTGGACCGACGCACTTGAAACTGCCAACGGTCTGAAACCGCAGCTTAAAAGCTGGTTTGTCGATATTCGTATCTTCGACGGTAAAGACCTGGTGTGGATGTACAGCAAGCTACGTGCTCACCCAGAGTACATTGGCCCTGGTACCTATGATCGACTGGCACGATTATTTATGGCCGAAGGTCAACAGAAGGTGGCTAGCCGCCAAGCCTGGACTATTCGGGGGCATCAGTTTAACTGGGGTGAACGCACCTATCTGATGGGGGTAATTAATATCACCCCTGATAGCTTTAGCGATGGTGGCCAGTTTAACTCCGTGGAAACAGCACTCAAACAGGCAGAGGCGTTGTTAGCAGCCAATATTGACATTTTAGATCTGGGCGGCCAGTCGACTCGACCAGGAGCAGAGCAGATTTCCCTGGGTGAGGAACTGAACCGGGTGATACCCGTGATTGAGGCCATTCGCCAGGCTGACAATGCAGACCTCAATCAAGCCGTGATTTCGGTGGATACCACCCGAGCCACGGTGGCTCGGGCAGCGGTTGAAGCTGGTGCAGATATTATTAACGATATTTCGGGAGCTACCTATGAACCCGATATGCTCAAAGTTGCTGCTGAAAAAGAGGTGCCTATAATTTTGATGCATCTACGAGGTACGCCGGAAACGATGCAGCAAATGACAGACTATGGCGACCTGATGGGTGAAATTTCCAAGTTTCTACGGGAGCAAATTGAGCAGGCTTTAGCCGTCGGCGTTCCTATACAAAATATTTGTATTGATCCCGGTATTGGATTTGCAAAAAGCTATCCTCAAAACCTGGAAATTTTACGTAAGCTGCCAGACCTCGTGGAGCTGGGCTGTCCAATTTTAGTCGGTGCCTCTCGCAAGAGCTTTATCGGTTGGATTTTGGATCAACCTGATCCCAAACAGCGGGAATGGGGCACTGCTGCAGCTTGTACAGCAGCTATTGGGGGAGGAGCTGATATCCTACGCGTTCACAATGGGGCAGCTATGGCGGATGTTGCCCGGGTTGCCGATGCTATCTGGAGACAGACTGAGTCAACAGACTGAGTTCTAGCAACATTAACGAGTCAGTTGACTGCTTCATCAATGTGACGCTATCTGTCACCTTTAGGCAGGGAGCAAGTCTTTCAGAGCGGTGCCCCCTGAAATCAGCAATGGTGAATATTCCAGGCATAAATTTTGATTAGTTGGGCACTCTAATTAACGGATGCTGATGCTCAGCCTGTTAAAAGTTACCGGAAATCTGCGTAAATCCCGGTAGGGAATAGGTTGTAAGGAGTTACCAATAGTAACTAGGTCTGGCTAGTCCTAGGCATAGTATTGGTCCTTTGCAATTAACGTCTTTGGTTGTGATACAGTCAGCACGGAAAATCGGGTTTGTAATAGGCGTCCTTAAGCCAGGCAACCGATGGCAGTGTAACCCTGTGGTGGAGATAAGAGGAGACCCATGCAACAGAAACTAACAACGATTTTGTTGTTGAGTACCGTCATCGGCATTAGTGCAGGTACTTCTGCAGAGGCAAGTGGTTCTCTACTGACAGATCTGTCAACACAAGAATTACCAACATCCAAATTATTAGATAGACATTTCACTACAGAGGTTAAGCTAGTTGAAGATGCTTCCGCCACAGGTGATCGGGTAATCGATGACAATTCCGCGTCTATTGAGGCTCCTTCCCCTAAAAGTGATTGGGTAGGCGATGCCCATGCCCCATCTGTTGTCACGTCTCCTAAAGCATTTGATGCGACGGAAGCCATACCGTTACCTGAACCCATGGTTCCTGAAGAGATTGGTGGACTAAACCTGCGGCAGTCAGGCGTTATGGTCAGTCAACAAGTGCCTGCTACGCCACCCCCAGCAGATAGTTTGCCAGAGCCATTACCAGAAGCCGAGCCAGAAATAGAAGATCCAGATCCCGTATTACCAACAACACCTGTACCTCCTCCTGAGTCGGCTGAGCCACCTCCAGAAACAGGCCCTACAGTTACGGTTCAGCGGTTTGAAGTGCTGGATAGTACTGTGTTTGATGAATCAGACTTCGATACTGTTCTGTCATCTTTTGTGGGTCGGGCACTAGGAATCGATGAACTACGGCAAGCTGCAGATTCCATCACTCAGCTTTATCTCAATGAGGGATACATTACCTCGCGAGCTGTTCTGCCTAACCAGCCGATTACGGATGGCGTTGTCAAATTACAAATTATTGAAGGTAGCTTAGAGGAGATTCGCATAGAAGAAGCCGATCGACTAGCTAACTATGTGCGATCGCGCATTAACCTAGGGGCCAAAACCCCTCTAAACCAGTTTGATCTAGAAGATCAGCTGCGACTGCTACGGGCCGATCCCCTCATTGACAACATTGAGGCCAGTCTCCGAGCAGGCACAGGTTTGGGGCAAAGTATTCTGGTGGTGCGCATTGATGAAGCCGAGCAGCTTGAAGCCCATCTCACCCTAGACACTGATTCACCCGTGAGTGTTGGTGTGGTTCGTATGGGCGCTAATGTTACCTATCGCAACCCCCTGGGTATTGGTGACCAAATACGGGCAGCTGCCTATCGGGCTACCACAGGGGGATCCCACCTATATGAACTGAGCTATAGCGCCCCCATCAATCCCATGAACGGGACAATTTCGGCGCGTTTTTTGCCCAGTGAGTTTGAGATTATCTCTCCCCAGGAACTAGCCTCATTTGACATTGAAGGCGATGCACAAGTTTACGAGCTAACCTATCGTCAGCCCCTGGTGCGCAATCCTCGCGAGGAATTTGCCCTTTCCCTGGGGTTTCGTCACCGGGATGGCGACACCCGCATTGCATCAACAGATTTCTCTAGCAACAGTGCCAGTGTCATCCAGTTTGGTCAAGATTATTTGCGTCGAGATCCCCAAGGAGCATGGGCCTTGCGATCTCAGTTTAGTCTGGGCGTTGATTGGCTAGATGCAACAAATTTGTCATCGCCCCAAGCAGACAGTCAGTTTGTGGGCTGGCTGGGCCAGGTGCAACGGGCCCAGGTTCTCAACCCAGATCATTTGTTGATTATTCAAGGTGATGTTCAGCTAGCATCAGATACCCTACTGGGGTCAGAACAGTTTGTCATTGGGGGTCGCCAATCGGTACGGGGCTATAGTCAGAACGCCCGATTTGGCGATAATGGTGTTCGTCTCTCAGTTGAAGATCGAATCACGATCCAGCGTGATGAATCAGGAGCACCGATCATGTTGCTCAGTCCGTTTATAGATATGGCAGCTGTTTGGAATACTGAATCTGGCACCACCGTTAACGATGATCGTTTTCTTCTCGGTACCGGTGTAGGCTTCACCTATCGCCCAGTTGAGAAATTAAATCTACGTCTGGATTTGGGTGTACCATTGGTAGATATTGATGACAGCGCTCCTCAAGATGTATTCCTATATTTAGATTTTGATCTTGAGCTTTAGAGGGATAGCAACTTAGGCTGGGAAAGCTAGCCTGGGTCAGGAGTCAGAAGTCAGGAGAAATAATCAAACGAGTATGACTGAAACCGTATCAGGTGCTTGCACTTAAATAATTACCCCATTACCCCATCACTCATCCCCCCATCCACAGCCCCAACCTGGGTCTTTATTTTTGTGCAGTCCCCTAACTATATCGGTCTCACTGATTGAGCAGCGTACCTTTTAGAGGATCCCAGCAAGAGTTTTTCAAAATCTTTGGCTGAGAGAGCGGGGCTAAAGAGATATCCTTGCATACTGTGACATTTAAGTTGCTTAAGGATTGATAGCTCCCTAGCTGTTTCTACACCACCAGCAATGGTAGAAATATTTAGCCCTCGAGCCATTTCCATAATAGCTCTGACAATTACTTGATTACTTCTATTATTGTGCAAGTCACGAACAAAACACTTATCTAACTTGAGAATGTTCACCGGTAAAGATTGTAAGTAGCCAAGGGAGCCAAAACTAAAATCATCAATGGCTATACTAAACCCCCTACTTTGGAGGTCAGCCAACAATAACTTAGCCCGACCAAAGTCTTCCATAATTAGTCGTTCAGGCAATTCCAAATCCACCATAACAGGATTGACCTTTACAGCCTCTACTAAGGTCATCAACCGATCTATAAACTGGGAACTGCGCAATTGATGAGCCGATAAATTAACAGCAATGCTAATGCCGGATAACTGTATTCTTTGCCAATGGGCCAGTTGCTGCAGTGCCGTTTCCAAGATCCACTCACCAAGAGGTAACATTAGCCCATGTTCTTCCGCAACTGGGATGAACTGAACTGGCAATACAGGTGGCTCGCCTGGCACAATCCAACGCACCAAGGCTTCTGCCCCAATAATCTGACCACTGCTTAACTCAACTTGAGGCTGAAAATAAAGCTTTAACTCATTCCGTTGCATCGCCCATTTCAGCCGCTCTGCCAACGATGGCTGGCTAGCCGATGGGCTAACTTGATTAAGTGTTGTTTTTAGCGCCTTAAGTGTGGTGGATTCAGGGCTTTGGACAACCTCAATGTGAATGTCTGGAATCAGACGGTGATTATTGATCACCATTGGTTGTTGTAAATCAGATTTTAGCTGGGCAATAGTTGCCTCATAAATGGCCTCCTCAGGCGTATTCAATGCTCTTAAAAAGACAATAAATCGATTTGCTCCCACATAAGCTAGGGTATTGATCGAGATCGTTGGGTGGTTCCAACACTCTCGCCATTGGTGTAGTTGTTGCCCAATTGTTTCAAGAAAAAGCTTCCCAAAGACATGGCCATAGCCAGTTTGCAACACATCATAGTTATCAACTCGAATCACCCATAAACTCGACCAAGGTGACTGTCGAACCACGTCCAACTGTTTTGCTAAATCGGACCACTTAATGGCAGAGGTAAATCTGCAGGATGCATCAACAGATTTAGATTTTAAATACTTAGATAAATGCTCCCGCTTGTTAAGCTGTGCCCGCACCGCACGCAAAAAGCTTTGTAAGTCAATGGGCTTTGTCAGGTAATCATCAGCCCCATGCTCCATACTACGGCGGAATGTGTCGGAGACATCATGGCCAGTCAGCATAATGATGGGGATAGTGGCTGTGGTTGGATGCGATCGCAAACATGCCAACACCTCATATCCATCAATATCTGGTAACCCTATATCACAGACAATCAGCTGGGGTTGATGCAGCTGCGCCAGATGCAGACCATCCTGTCCTGTAGTTGCCCTGAAAGGAGTAAAGCCATTAAGACTAAGCAGATCACAAAATACCGTAGCTAGATCGGCATCATCATCAATCACCAAAATAGTTGTCATTACCGCAGATGTTTCAGGCATCACCATAGACTTAGGGTCATTTACACTCGATTAGCGTTTGCACCAACATTACCTATCGCCATCGATAGAGTACCCAGCCCTTACCCTTGGTGTCTTAAGTTCATCACCCCAGCTCATTTTCAACTTACTCGCACCATAGGTAATTTCTCTGAATCTCCCAAATCTCAAGCTACATATGATACAAACAAAGGCTAGGGATTTTCAGATAAGTTGAAATTAGCTTAAAGCTCACCAGTCCGACCGTTGCTCATCAACAGAACTGGACTGTAACAATCAAGAATCTGTAAAGACTGTGCAAAGATGCCCACACAGACAGGGAAGTAAAATTCTTGTTCGTAAGGGTTAAATATAAGTGAAATATAGGTGAAAATTGACTTTATACCCTCTCAATAACAGCAAAAAGCTAACCCCTTGATTGTGCCAACATTTACGATGAAGACCATCGAACGGTTGTTGGATGGTGTTAGAAAAATCACATTTAATAGCCAGGTCTATTATTAACGTCTTATACTCACCCTCTAGCTATCTTTTATGGATCTACAGCAATTGCGTTTACTTCTGGTGCAAAGTCATGAGCCCTATCAAGAGGGCATGGCGAATGGCACTTTGAATGCTGAGCAGCTAATTATGTTGGAAGGCTTAACCACCTGGGGATTTCAACTACAAGAAGTAGGAGTGTTGGGCTGTGTGTCAGACGCCCCCTATGATCAGGTCCTGAATACGGGTGTGCGCGTAATTGGCAATGGACCCGTTACAACTAATGAGACGATCTTTAAACGGCTGGCAGACTTCTGTCCCACCCATCTGATTGTTGATGTTCCCAATCCTGCAATTTTTCGTTGGGCCACCCGTCAGCACGTACGTTGTATCGGCATGTTTCGAGAAACGCTGACTGCACCAGGTTTTAAACAACAATGGAACAACTATCAACTCTCCAAAGTACTGAACCATAGTGGCATTGAATGGGTTGGGGGACTAGGGCTAGAAAGATGCAAGACTCTGGCACAAATAGGGGTGCGCCGTGACAAACTGATCCCCTGGAATTGGCCGCCATCTAACCGAGCTGAAACGTTTGAACCTAAACAGTTGCGATCGCGTCCCGATCCCCTACAGCTAATTTATGTAGGCCCTCTTTTCTCCACTAAAGGCATTGGCGATTTACTGATTTCTACGGCACAGCTCAAGGCTCAAGGCTGGAACATTCATCTCAAGCTAGTAGGACAGGGCAATATTAACCGATTCAAAATTCAGGCACAACGATTACAACTCAGTCACGTTGAATTTATTGAAGATATTCCGGACCACAGCCTCGTTCACCTGATTCATCAAGCTGATATTTTTGTGATGCCGAGTCGGCACGAATCTCCAGAAAACTCCAATACTATTCTCAATCACTGTTTACAGGCTCACACACCAATTGTGGCCTCTGACCATCCCATGTTTACCGGCAGTCTAAAACATAATGTCAATGCCATGATATTTCCGGCCGGTAACGCCCGTGCCATGTCTCAACGGATTGATTATCTACTAAATCACCCAGAAACCTACACCAAACTTTCTACAACTATCCAAACAACCTGGCAATCTTTACAGCTACCTGTCCACTGGATATCTCTATTAGAAAAATGGCTGAAAGAAACAAGTACAACACATCAGTGGTTTCAACAGCACTCACTGACAGCTCCCCTTTACCAGCAGCCCTCAACAGCACAGTTTATACATCCCCTTACGTGAAGTTAGACCATACCATTGACTGCGAGAAAACGACACCGTAATCACTAGGTTCAAATTCAGCAAAGGTATGGAGCTACAGACAACAATCAAAATAACCGTAAATTTACGAAACCTGATTGAATTACAAGCTTTAGGACAAATAGTCGGAACAGACACGGGCATGCTGTATCAGTAGGGTAAATACATAGAAATACTCGTCAGCTCTTTCTTACTCTAATCCAGTAAAACTAAAAGAAATTGAAACTTTCTCAGACGTAGGTCAGTCCTATACACCAGTCAACGCGAACTAGCCTGAAATTTTCACTTGCCTACACTTTCCTAAGACAGTCATGGAAATCGTTCAATTCCCGCACACTCATCCCCCATCCGGGCCTCGTTTGAACCTATCGTTACTTCCCTGTGGGCAAAAAGCTATTCAGCCAAAGATCTTTAGTCTTATAGGAGTATTATTTCTCAGTAGCTTTTCCATCAGTCTTGTAGCTTCCCCAAGCTTAGCCCAACTACCTGTATTAGAGCCTACAGGCAGCAGCACTAGCCAACAACGGCGGCTCAGTTCACCTCGTAACGAGTCAACCGTTGCCCTGGAAACTTACGCCCTAGGTCCTGGGGATCAAATCAGAATTGATGTCCTATCCTCCAATGAACTGTTCAAAGAACCTATTGATCAAATTGTCTTATTGGATGGCTCAATCACCTTACCTTGGGTTGGTAAAGTTAGTGTCACAGGGCTGAATCCACTGCAAGCTGAGGAAACAGTCATCGCAGCCTACAGCGAGTACATCCGTAACCCACGCATAACATTCCAGTTACTACAGCCACGCCCGATCAGAGTAGGTATTGTGGGTGAAATCAAACGGCCCGGTGGTTACACGTTACAGGTCAACTCAGAAGCCGGTGAACAATCCGAGGCAAGTGAAAGTCGGACTCGTTTCTGGCCAAGTGTAACCCAAGCCATTAGTAATGCAGGTGGGATTACACGTTCTGCAGACGTGCGCTCTGTACAAATTAAGCGCGAAGGTGTCCCTGAGCTGATTCAGGTCAATCTCTGGGATTTAGTCGAAAGTGGGAACCTTCGCCAGGATGTTTTGCTACGAGATGGCGATCAAATCTTTATCCCCACTGCACAGGATATCAATAATGCAGAAGTGATTGCCTTAGCTAATACGACATTTGCCCCTGCAACTATCACAGTCAATGTTGTGGGTGAAGTCGCATCTCCAGGTAGTCTGGCCGTCGCTCCCGATACATTACTCAATCAGGCCATTCTGACAGCTGGGGGCTTCAATACGCGAGCGCGTTCCAGTCGCGTTGAACTGATTCGTCTTCACCCCAACGGCACTGTCTCTCAACAGAGAGTTGATATTAATCTTGCTCAGGATGTGAATGATCAGCAAAATCCTATTCTTCAGGACGGAGATACCATTGTTGTTGGTCGTTCAAGCCTTGCTGCCACTTCAGATACGGCTGGTCTGATCTTCTCACCCCTGACTAATTTACTTCTCGGGCTTTTTGGCATCCGATAATCAATCCTGATACTAATTTATCTCTTTACTTACTGTTTCTGTTTCATTAATCGTTTGGATGGCAGCCTAACTTACTATGAATTTCATTCGTAACGTTATTGACCTCAACCTGCAATATTTATTTGCAGCAACTCGCCGAGGTATTGTACCCGCAACGACAGCATTTGTCTTGACGGTTTTAGGGGCTGCCGCAGTCGCCAAACTACAAAAACCAACCTTCTTATCCGAAGGCAAACTTTTATTTAAGCCAGACCGAGCAGCCACCCTCACCGGGCTAGAAGAAGATGGTAGCCCTTTACAAACCATCAGTTACGGAACCCAATTGAATTCTGAGATTGAGATTATCACCTCAAAGCCACTGATCCAAAAAACCATCGATACACTACAGCTCAAAGATGATGAAGGCAAGCCCTTAAAAATTGAAGATCTTCTGGAAAATCTTCAGGTAAGCGTTGTATTCCAAACAGATGTACTGTCCTTTACGTACCTAGACGAGGATCCCGTAAAAGCAGCCGATATTGTCAATACCTTGATGGGGTCGTATCGTTCCCAAAAACTAGCAAGTACTCAAATAGACACCGAAAGTGCAGGGGACTTTTTAGACCGTCAGCTACCTGTCAGCGCTGAAAAAGTAAGGCAAGCAGAATATGAGCTACGAGTTTTCCGAGAAACCTATGACATCGTTGACCTCGCTGCAGAAGTAGAAATTTCAGTTGCCTTCCTAAATGATTTACGCCAGGAGGAATCTAGATTAAGGGTCAGCTTGAGGGCACTCCAGGGCGTCCAAGAAGCGCTAAGTAATGAACTTCGTCTCAGTGTGTCTGATGCCATTACGGCAAACGCCTTAAGCCAATCTAAGTCAGTCCAAGATATTTTGACGGACTTAAGCGCGGTTCGTCGAAAAATTGCAGTTCAGCAAGTAGAGTTTACTGAAGAAAGTCCCATTCTACTGGACCTGCGTGCTCAGGAAGCTTCCCTCGTCAACCTCTTAGATGACAAAGTCCAGGGGATAGCAGGGGGGCCTGTTCAAGAAGACTTACTTCAGATGGGAGCTACCCGAGAAAGGCTAGTTGAGGATTATGCTAAAAACAATATTCAACTTGTTTCTTTCGAGGAGAGCTTGAAGGCTGTCGAAAATAATAAACAGATATACCAGCAGCGCATAGATCTGTTTCCAGAGTTAGAACAACGTCAGCGAGATTTACAACGTAAATTAGAAGCAGCCCAAGAAACCTATCAGGAATTATTGAACCGAAGCCAAGAGCTACAGGTTAAAGAGAATCAGTTGACTAATTTCATTCAAATTATTGAACCCGCTGTTCCTCCGGAGAAACCGTCTTCTCAGGTGGCCATTAAGATCATTGCCATGGGAATTGTTGCTGGCTTTGCCCTGGCTTTGACCATTATTGTTGCCATTGACTTCTTTATCGTAGATGTTAAAGGAACTAATAAGGTTTATGATCCCGATGCCTATAACATTCCTTCAGGGCTCTAATAACAAGATATTGCTTGTTATTTTACATATTTTCTTAGAAAGACCATCTATCCAACATATTTCAAAATCCCTATAAGCCTGTTGCCCTATGGTGCTTCAAACTACTCCAGCAAGCGAACCTCCTTCTGAAGAAGTAGAAAAGAAAAAGTCACCCGGTAGAGCTTTATTAGAAAAGATCTTAGAAAAAGTCGAATTCACCTATGTGTTTATTTCCTTCTTTTTCTTCACAGATGCTGTAACGATGGTTCTTCTTAGCGGTGGAGCCAGTGAAGGAGATGGATTTAGCTACGATTCGATTAACTATATTCCCGTTCATCTTTTCTACGTTATTCATAATTGTCTTACGCTTTTTTTCGTGGCGTGCAGATATAAACGAACGCTCTATATTTTGCTGAGCAACCCAGTGCTGATTGCAGCCAGCACCGTTGTGGGTCTGTCATTTTTCTGGTCTTTTGCCCCTGATGACTCCCTATCTGCAGGGATCTTTGCCACGTGTAATATGTTGTTCGCAGTGTATTTAGCAGGACGATACACCTTGAAACAGCAGATCACAATCCTCAGCTATGTGCTGCTAAGTATATCCATCTTAAATTTTGTGTTTGTCTATGCACTGCCTCAGTACGGCATTATGGGCCCACCGGTTCATCCAGGGGCATGGCGAGGTGTCTTTACCCATAAAAACGGTGCTGGGAAAATGATGGTACTCGCCTGTGGTGTCATGTATACCATGTTCAATGAGGTCAAGGATAAACGCCTCAAGTGGCTCTACATCATTGGATTGTTCCTCTCGCTGCAAATGATCAACAAAACTGGATCCGGAGGAGCATTACTCAATTCTGTTTTTATTTTGACTATCGTTACAGTGCTTCAAGTATTTAAAACAGAAACTCGTAAACTACTTCTATCACTGATTTTTCTGATCTCGGGAGCCATATTTGTGTCCGTCGCTTATGTTCCTCTAATGACATTTGCCCTCGGGTTAATTGGAAAAGACGCAACCCTAACAGGGCGTACAGATATTTGGGAGTACATTTATACAATGATTGGCCATCGTCCAGCACTCGGTTACGGTGTTGGTGGTTTCTGGCATGGGACAGCCGGGCCGTCTTTATATATATGGCAGCGGGCGGGCTGGCGTGTACCAGATGCGCACCAGGGGTTTCTGGACATGACCTTGCAAATTGGCCTGATTGGCACAACCTTAGTGTCATTAGTGCTATGGCAAACGTTGCTTAGGGGGCTTGCCAGAACTCGCTTGTTTAAAACATGGGTAAGCAGTTGGCCTGCAGCCTATACCCTCTATATCGTCCTAATTAATCTGGCAGAATCTTCACTGTTAGCACCTAACAGCATTTTTTGGATTCTAATTTGTTCCATGAGCTTTACGACATCATTTGAAGCGAAATATTTGAATGACTTTGACAGATTTAGTCTGGGCAACAACAACAATATTATGGGGGATAAAATCATGGACAAAATCAAGCCCTCAAAAAATGTCCAGACTACCCAAACTAATATTTAATTTATAGTTTGCCAAATTTATCCTTTACAACTGAGTCAATGAGGTGAAAAAGATAATTTCCAAACTCAAAGGGATCTTGAGTGGATCCTTAGTAAAAGACAGCATGTGGATGCTATCTGCCCAAGCACTCGGTATATTTATTCAAGGGGCCTACTTTGTCATTGTAGCTAGAGTCTTAGGAGCTGAAGCATACGGCATATTTATCGGCATTGCTGCCTTCGTTAAGCTACTGTTTCCATTTGTTGGTCTCGGCAGTGCGGATATTTTTATCAAGTATGTTTCAAGGGATCCAAAGGTTTTTAGAGGATATTGGGGTACAGCACTACTCACCTCTTTAACCTTTACCGCTGCCCTAGTCCCCATCATGCTAGGCTTGGTCAAGGTCATTTTTGCTCCCAGTACGTCACTACTGCTTGTCTTATTTATACTGCTAGCAGACCTCTTAGGGGGGAAAGTATTCGATCTAGCTGCAACTGCGTTTGTGGCTTGCGATCGCTACAAGGTAGCTGCCCAAAGTAAGGTTCTATACGGTGTAGGAAAACTACTTGCAGCCATTGCCCTCCTGGTCCTCTTCGAAGATGGTAATATTGTTGCCTGGGGTGGTCTATACTGCTTAGGCTCAATCATACCAGCGACTGTATCACTGCTAATGGTGAACAAGTTATTTGGTCGTCCTATATTCAATCTAAAAAAGTATCCACCCAAGTTTGCCGAGGGCTTTTTCTTCGCCATTGCCCAGTCCGCAGAAACTGTAAACGGCCAGATTGACAGAACAATGTTAGTCAGTCTGGCATCTGCTGATGCAGCTGGTATTTATGCTGCAGGGTATCGATTTATCGATGTTGGATACATCATTATTATTGCAGTCATGAGTGCCACCTACACTCGCTTTTTGCGATATGGCGCTTCTGGCATTAAAGCAGGTCTACAATTTGCCTTTAAATTGGTCCCTGTGGCCGTAGGCTATGGAGTTATTGCGGCAATTGCCTTACTGACTCTTTCGCCATTTACATCAAATATTTTAGGACCAGAATACGCCCAGTCTGCTGGTGTATTAATATGGCTGGCACCTATTCATTTGATCGCAACTCTCCAATTCATTGCTGCTGATACGTTAACTGGTGCAGGCTTTCATAGAGCCAGAAGCGTGTTGCAAGTAACAGCAGCTTTTATTAACTTTGGAGCAAACCTATACCTCATTCCTCGGTATTCTTGGCAAGGGGCAGCGTGGGCAACGTTGACATCTGAACTATTCAAACTCGTAACCTTATGGCTAGTGGTATTCTTTTGTTACCGACAATCAAAAGAGCAAGAGCAGGCTATTCAGATTGAAACTGCTTCTGACAGCGATTAGAGGAAGACTCCACAGGAACACAGTAAATCTCTTACATGACTTTCTTAAAATTTCTCTGGAATAAAATAGTTCAAAATCAATTAAAATAAAAAGATTTTCAAGAGTATTTAAAGCAAGTTAGTCCAGAAACAATAAGTCTATGTAGACTGACAGCATTAATAAAAGTTTTGTTGCCATCAATCAATATTAGAAGCATATTTATGGATTTGAGGAGAACCCTCAATGAACTATGCCGCGATGATTCTGTACTATATAAGACAGCTTATGACAAGCTTAATCTTTAAATCGCAATCACTACAATTCAATTCTGTTTGCGACAAAGTACGTATTGTCATAGACAACTCTTCCATTCATAATAGAAAAATATATTCCTTAGTTGCAGCTATCAGGGCATAATCAGGCATCTACCCAGTTACTCAGCAGGTTTTTATCAATTGAAAACTGTTGATATATGCTCAATCCCATTCGTATTCAATGGGCATAAGGATTGTATTTACTTAGCTCTAGCCATCGAGCAGACATTTACATAATTCTCTACGAATAGTCTTCACAACCATTTTTCCGACATCGTCAGCATATTTTACCGCACTAGAGAAGCTGTCATAGCATCTTAAGGAACAATAACTGTATAGTTTAAGTCATTTTGAAAGAAACAAATTGCCTATCTGAGTATGAAGTTCACTTTTAGGGCATTATAGGATTTTTTAATGCCAGGCTAAAGGGGTAGGGCGATTTGAGAAATAGGATGGGAGCATTAGGCGTACATGCTATCTAAGGCTAAAAGATTAAATGTCATTTCCGATGTAATTCCTAGGAAAGCATTAATTTTTTATGAAATCAAATAGTGTTTTTAGCTGTTTTATTGAGTTAAACAAAGGGTTCTCTGAGTAGTAATGAAAGCAACTAATGTTTTGTTCTTAACTACGCTGCTTCCTAGTCGAAGGAAAACTGGAGGTGAAGTCGCATCTCAGGCTTTTATTAATGGCCTGAGACAAAACGGATATAAGGTTTCAGTCGTAGGCTACATGCGAAAGGATGATAGTTTTGAGCCAGAAGCTCATGAAGTGTTAGTAGAAAAGCGGCATATAGAGACAAGTAGTGCCAAAATTGACGCTATCCTCTGGCTTTTACTCAGCTTCATAGTTAAGTTGCCCTATTCAGCTGCTAAATATTACTCCCAAACCTATGTGAAATTGGTAAACACTCTTCTTAGTGCCAAGCAATATGATGTGGTTTTTATTGATCACTCTCAACTAGCTTGGTTAGCAAAGTTAGTTGCTGGGAAAAGTAAGATTATATTTATTGCTCATAATATCGAGCATGAAATCTACCTCAGCCACTTCAATAACTCTAAGAACTTATTCGAAAGATGGCTCTATGCTCGAGAAGCCAAAATGGTAAAAAGAATAGAATCTGAGCTTTCGAAACAAGCCGCAGAAGTTTGGACCTTAACTGAGCATGATGCCAATCATTTTTCTAGACTCAAAGGCGTTTATAACGTTAAAGCGTTAGCCTTACCCTTAGGTCCAGAGAAAGTTTGTGAAAATGTGATTGAGAAGAGATTTGATATTGGATTAATTGGCAGCTGGACCTGGAAATTTAATGAGGAAGGGTTACATTGGTTTTTTAAGTTTGTTTATCCTGAACTATCCAGTCAGCTATCCATTCACGTTGCTGGCAAAGGTGCTGAATGGTTAAGCGGGAAATATCCAAATGTTAAATATGAAGGTTTTGTACCAAACTCTCAGGTTTTCATGGCCCAAGCTAGAGTGATCGCACTACCTATGTTGGGAGGCAGCGGTATACAAATCAAAACCCTTGATGCTCTTGCCTCAGGATCAGCAATTGTAGCCACTCCAACCTCTATGCGAGGTGTCTCTCTAGTCTCTCCAATCGTCCAAATAGCTGAACACCCTAAAGAGTTTGCCCATCTATTAGCTGCTGAGGCGTTTAACTGGACCACGGAAAGAACGCGAAGTGCAGAAAAAACAACTTCAAATTGGTTACAAACACGGAAAGAAAAGTTTCTGAATGATATTGCCAGTTCTGTAGAAAACGGAGCACAAGCATTCACCCAAATGGCTAAAAGTCACTAATCTTCTCACCAATATAGTTGTTCTAAATAACGTACAAAAGATATCTTCTAAGGACATGAATAGATACGGAAAGTCTTCATCTATCAACAGATAGAAAAGAAACTTTGCACCACCTAGTGCGTCAATGTTTGTGTCGGAAAGAGCAGTTTCCACTTCGTCTGATATTTTCACGTTTGCATACCCCATTTCGGAAACACCAGAACCAATTTTTGTAGATGGGACAGGGAAGATTCAGTGGTGTAGCACTATAAATTGAAGGATTAATCTATGAATGATTTATTAGAATACAAGATCGATGCGTCTAATGCTGCAAACTTATTTAATGAACAAGTTAAGGCTCCAGCACCTGAAATGAAAGATTTTTCTGGAAGAGGGTTTGTCATCTGCGCAGGAGGCCCTTATCTAGAAAGCGCTTATGTTGTTGTCCGTCTCCTACGGCACTATGGTGCGACGCTACCGATAGAAATCTGGCATGCTGGTGAAGATGAGATTCCAGCCTGGGCCAGACCAGCATTTATGGAACATGATGTTTCGTTGCATGACATCATGGACTGTTGCAAAAACCGGCCTCTAAAACAGATGCGTGGTTTTCCTATTAAGACAGCAGCCATTCTCCACTCACAATTACGGGAAGTAATGCTCATTGATGCTGACTGCTTTCCCGTATGCAATCTAGAGTTTCTGTTTGACACTAAGGAATATCAAGAGAATAGAGCTATTTTCTTCCCCGATTATCAGCGTCACATACTCCTACCTGGTAAGCCTGTTTGGGATCATGTAGGTATGCCCTATAACGGTGATACAGAATTTGAAACGGGTTTACTACTCTTTGACAAAGTTGCTTGTTGGAAAGCCCTAAACCTTGCTGAATGGATGAATCTTGGTTCGGAGTTTTGGTATCAACATGCAATGGGTGATAAAGACACATTCTATTTATCTTGGCGAAAACTCAACCACCCATATTTTCTAGCTCCAGACTGCTCACGAGTTCCAACTGTTCTGAGTCGACACTACTGGACTGGCAAAAAGCACTTGGCCGATCACCGTACAGGAACCTCCAAATATACGGTGCCTTACAAGAAGGGTATCTTTACAAGCTACCTATCTCCTTATAAAGGTCGTCCTGTATACAAAGATCTTATTGATGAATGTTTACAACGATTTGTCAATAGCAATTATGGATTACATATCAAGTTCTTAGATGCTCTGAAAACCTACAAAGATGCCTCTGAGTCTTCACAATAAATATGCTCAAGTATGGTTAGGGGAGTACACAAAAATAAAGACCCAGATTGGGGCTGTAGATAGGTGGATGAGTGATGGGGTAATGGGGGGATTATCATAAGCACAAGTGCCTTAGTTTAGGCAGAAGCAGTAATCAAGACCTGAGCTATACAACATGTAGCTTCCAGGAACAATCTTTCTGATTTTCATTCGTAATTGTACGTGGGGCATTCTAGATATGTGTTTTACTATGTCCATTTTTTAGCTATCAACTGAAGCAACTATTTCCGATAGGGCCATGCTGAAATGGGTTCGGGCCATCCAATAGTTCCAAATCTAATTTACTTACTTAACTTGAAAGATGCAGGCAACCTCCAATCAACGATCCGATGGTGAGGCTAATATCAATTCCTCCACAACTCTGACCCAGGTTTCAATTTGTGCCGCAACGTATAAACGCCCTCACTTATTGCAAAAATTGTTGGAGTCTTTGAATAACCTTACATTTACTCAGATTCCTATACCTAGTATCGAAGTCATCATCGTTGATAACGACTCTACTCGTTCTGCGGAGGCAACGGTTGAAGCCCTAAAATCTTCTTTCCAATGGCCACTCAAATATTTTGTAGAGACTAATCAGGGAGTGACGTATGCGCGTAATCGTTGTGTTGCTGAGGCATCTGAAGATTCGGATTTCATTGCCATGCTAGATGACGATGAGACTGCAACTCCCCATTGGCTAGAGGAACTTTTAATCAATCAACAGAAGTTTAACGCTGCCATCATTACAGGTCCAGTTCTTGCTGTTTATAAGGAAGAACAGCAAGTGCCTAATTGGATTAAAGCTGGCGACTTTTATTCATTTCCTCGCTATGAAACTGGAAAAAGAATGGATACAGCTTTCACAGGCAACGTTATGTTTAGCACTAAGCTGTTGAAAGATCTGGAGGAAGATGAGCCACTCTTTGATCATCGTTTTGCCCATAAGGGAGCAGAAGATGCTTACCTGTTTTCATGCTTAAATAAACAGGGGTATAAAATTGTTTGGGCTGATGAAGCAGTTCTCTATGAGCCTATTGCCGATCAACGCTTGTCTTTAGATTGGATTTTAAACAGAGGATTCTGGTCTTGGAGTGTTC
The DNA here is from genome assembly GCF_011009555.1 of Adonisia turfae CCMR0081. GTDB lineage: Bacteria > Cyanobacteriota > Cyanobacteriia > Phormidesmidales > Phormidesmidaceae > Leptothoe > Leptothoe turfae. The sequence goes on from NZ_QXHD01000004.1 coordinate 2,569,901, forward strand.
ACAGCTTAATTGAATCAGAGCTTTATCCTTCATTTAAGGTTCAGGCTATTCGAACAATCAAAGGATTGGGGTTAATTGTCATGGGGTTTCTCTCTATTGGCCCATCTATATTTCTAGGTAAGAGTAAAGTAGCCCAGGCATTACTTAGAATGTATCGGGGTATGGGAACACTCTCCGGACTCTTAGGGCGTCAAGGTAACTGGCAGTAGTGCATTACTTGGGCTTGCCTAGGATATATTTGTGCTTTCGAATTTGTTTGAGATAGTTATAGTCATCTCTACAGCATCTTCTAATAACTCCATCTACACAAGCATTCCTATGATTAAATCTACGCTTACCAAACCTTTTCGAAATTATCAGGCAATACTAGGCACAATTGCTAAGGTCGCTGGTGCTGTTACTATTGCTCTTGGTGCACTGAGCTGTTCAGATGGCGCTCAAGAGTCGACGGTTAAAGAGTTTCAAGTTTTAGTAGACCAGTTTGGCTATCGCCCCCAAGATCCAAAAGTTGCGGTTGTTATTGGTCCTTTAGGTGGCGATCAACCTTACGAATTAAGAAATTCTGAAACCGATGAGGTGATTGAGGTTATTACCCCAGTCAAGTGGACAAATGGGGCGGTTCATTCACAGTCAGGAGAACGTGCCTGGTGGGTTGATTTTTCAGACCTGGATGAGCCTGGTAAGTATGTCATCGTCCGTGAAGATGGAGAGACACGTTCAGCTGAATTTGAAATTCGCTCAGACATCTACAGAGATGTCTTAATTGCTGCTACTCGAATGTTTTTCTACCAGCGCAGTGGTTTCTCTAAAACAGAACCCTTTGCAGACGCACGCTGGACTGATGGAGCAGCTTACATGGGTCCTGGACAAGATACCCAGGCACGATTTGTAGATGACAAACAAAATCCAGCAACCGAACGCGCTATGCATGGTGGTTGGTTTGATGCCGGTGACACAAACAAGTATGTTACGTATACGTTGCAACCTGTCCATCAGCTGCTAAGTGCCTACAGTCAAAACCCCAAAATTTGGACGGATGATTTTAATATTCCTGAGTCAGGTAATGGTATTCCTGATTTGTTGGATGAAATTAAGTATGAACTAGACTGGCTCATACGGATGCAAGACGATGATGGTGGAGCCTTTATCAAGATCGGAAATTTGGATTACAACCCGCCAAGCCCTATTCCTAGTAAGGATACTCGGCCTCGGTATTATGGTCCTAAGTGTTCATCATCTACAATTGCGATCGCAAGCGTCTTTGCCCACGCCGCAGTAGAGATGCAGTCTATTCCTGAATTAGAAGACTACGCTGCTGAGTTAACATCCCGAGCCAGAGCAGCCTGGGACTGGTTCCAGGTCCATCCAATAGACACAGATTGTGACACAGGAGAAATCAAATCAGGAGACGCAGATATGACTGCGGACGCCCAGTTGGGAACAACAGTGAGCGCCGCTGTTTATCTGTTTGCAGCAACAGGAGATCCACAGTTCTCCAACTATGTTGTTGACAATATTGACCTGGCACAACCCTACAGAGACGGTCCCTGGTCTCGCTACGATCCCTGGCAAGGAGATGCGTTAATTTTCTATTCCCAAATGCCTGATGCCGATGAGGCTTTAAAAGAGGAAATTTTAACCGATCTAGAAGATAAGTTAATTGACTATCATCCAGAAGCCTATGGCAGCGATGATTTACTAGATCCGTTTCGCTCCTACATGCCTGACGAACAGTATCATTGGGGCAGCAATATGACTAAGGCCAACTATGGGAACATGAATTATGACCCTGTTATGCTGGGCATACATAAAGCGGAATGGCCAGCCTACATTGAGCGGTCCTTAGGTGCCATCAACTATTTTCACGGTGTAAATCCATTAGGCATTGTCTTTCTCAGTAACATGTATGAGTACGGTGCCGAGTACTCCGCTAATGAGATGTACCATCAGTGGTTTGGTCAGGGTGAATTTGAAAACGCACTGACATCGAAAAAAGGACCCGCACCTGGGTTCTTTATGGGCGGTCCTTACAAAGACTATTCCGGAGATGAAGCAATCGCGTCAGGACCTCCAATGAAAGCCTATATCGATGACGTAGAGCCCAATCAACCCACATATGAAATCATAGAACCCGCCATCTACTACCAGTCAGCTTATATCAAGCTACTATCTAAATTTGTTACCGCAGAAGAGAACTAGATCAGTCCCTTTTGTATATCTGTTCTTACACAGCTGATATCTTGAAAACGATAACCACTTAGAACATGTAACAGTCGAATCAGCGTCACTTTTTCTTGATTGCAAGCATCTACCTAAACGTCTATGACTATTAAACAAGTTGAATGTAGATGCTTACATATGTATTGCAATGGTGAAAGCGTCATATTCATATGCCGTCACATCATAGGATAATTATTTATGGCTAAAAAGAGATTGAAAGTATTACTCATTATTGAACAATGTAATCCTGCCTGGAACTCAGTTCCCCTGGAAGGATATCGATTGTATGCAGGTATCAGTAGATTCGTTGACACTACATTAGTAACCCACGCACGCAATAGAGAAGAGCTAGAGAGAATACACCCAGATGCAGACATCACTTACATTGAAGACAGTAAACTGATTGAAAACCTAGAGCTGCTTGGGGATCGTTTGAGCCTATATAAGGGGCAAATCATCTGGCCGCTGCGCAATGCGTTTACATACCCAGTTTACTGGGGATTCAATCGGGCAGTCTATAGTCGATTTAAAGAAGCTATTGTTCGCGGTGACTATGATCTAGTTCATACCATCACCCCAATGATGCCACGCTATCCTGTAAAAGCAATTAAGGCATGCAAGAAAACTCCGTTCATTCTAGGTCCAGTCAATGGTGGAGTTCCGTTTCCTGACGGATTTAAGGAGCTGGGGCGTCGAGAATATTCTTACTTTAATTTCCTACGCTGGATAGGACGCTCTATCATTCCTGGGTACCGGGAAACTTATAAAAAAGCCCACTATATTTTGGCAGGCTCTAGTTATACACTGAGTCTGATTAAAGAGCTATTCCCTAAGACTCGCGACAATCAGATAGAACTATTTTATGAGAATGGTATTACCAGCTCCTTTGTCAGATCTGAGGAAGAAGTAGCCCAAGCGAAAATACCTACAGAAGCGTCAGTAGATAATAAAGTTAAACTCCTATATGTTGGTCGACTTGTTCCTTACAAGGGGGCTGATATGATTTTAGACGCTATTAGCAAACTGGACGAGTCTATAAAGCTAAAGATTCATCTAACCATTGTCGGCAATGGCTCTGAGCAGGAAAGCTTAGAGCACCAGGTAAAACAGCTAAAACTCAATGATCATGTGCATTTCACTGGATATGTTGAGCAGTACCAGACCTTAGAATATTATCGACAGTCTGACATTTTCTGTTTTCCCTCAGTTCGTGAATTTGGTGGGGCAGTCGTTTTAGAAGCCATGGCTAATGCTTTACCTTGTATTGTGGTTGATAACGGTGGCATTGGTGAGTATGTAACAGAGAAAACAGGCTTTAAGATCGACCCTTTATCCAGAGAGTTTGTAGTGAACAAATTAGCTATTTATATTGCCCAGTTGGTTGAGGACCATATTATGCGACATGATATGTCCTATGAAGCACTTCAGCGTGCAAAGGAGTTTACCTGGGATACAAAAACTCGTAAGATTGTCGATATTTATTCAGAAGTTGTAGAAAGAGAAGCAACAACAGTCTAGTAAGACTCATCTGTATTGGCATTGAAAGCACATAAGCCCTTAGCAATGCGCCAAGGGCTTATGTGCTTGGGCTTCTGATATCTATTTATGCCGCCTGTAATGCCATCAACTGAGAAACTGTTTTGAACTGATACCCCTCTTTCTGAAGCCTTTGCAAAACTATTTTGGTTGCTGCCACAGTCTGGGATCGATTGCCTCCGCCATCATGTAAAAGAATAATAGAGCCAGGCTCAACACTGCAAACGATAGACTCAGCAATTTTTTCTGGATCAGCTGTTTCGTAGTCCTTAGGATCAACATTCCAAAGAATATTTGTTTTTTCTCTACGGGCAAGCTCCCAAGGCAACCGAACACGCTTTAAACCATAAGGTGCACGAAAATGTATTCTTGATTCGACACCCAAATCAGATAGTATGTCGTCCGTCTTTTGGATTTCAGAACGGACTGTTGCCAAACTCGTGTCTATTAATCTTTGATGGGAATACGAATGGTTACCTAGCTCGTGCCCTTCATCAATCATACGACGAGTTGTTTTGATATTTTTTTCAATATTTTGACCAATTGCAAAAAAGGTTGCTTTTGCATCAAACTCTTTTAATACATCAAGTAAGTTATCTGTATAAGGTGGATTAGGACCATCATCATAGGTCAACGCTAGAACTTTCTCAGTTGTATCCACACATGTAATCATCTTTCCAAACAGCTGAAACTTGTATGATGTTGACAACCAATTTAGGGTGTAACGGCTTAGAAAGCCTAACAAAACGCCGGAGACAAGGGAGATAGCTAGAAAAGAATTCATTTTATATGTGCGCGAGGTGACTCTCTAGGATAGGCATTAATGTACTTTCAGCCTCAAGACCAAAGGGGTTTCGGTATGATGGGAGCTCAGCTAAAGCAAGGATAAATAGATTCTAGTTCTGAGTGGTTTTGAAACAACAATTTCATTGAAGCAAAAGCCTTTAGTTACTGCTGAGGCCATGTAAAACCAAACGTTCTAAACCAAATATTTTAGTCACTAGTATGGTATCGGATACTATAAAATACTGACTTATAGGCTAATCGAGAATATTTTATCATAGTAACTTAAATATCTGATCCAGCTATTTAGTGAAAAACTTGAAAACATGGCAATAAAATACTATAAGCGATTAATAATAAGATAAAAGCACCGAATACCCGTAAAATTTCGTTGTATGGGTTTACAAACAGTAGGTTCAACTAGGTTCAACAAGCTTGGCAACAACATGAACCCCACATAGGAGAACACAGATAATATTGAAAGGCTACGCAATAGTATGGAAAGAGCAGCATATCAAAGTAATCTCTTGTCTAGTTACCTGAATATCCTCCAAAGTTGTTCAGCCTTGAGGACAATACTAAACAGGCAAATACACAGAAATTGTTTCGACAGTCGGAAGCATTTTCCAGGCAAAATTGCGAACTTTATGCTTGTTTTCAGCGATCGGACTCGATATGCGTCACTCTCTAATGTTTTCTTGACGTAGATGTTTATCGTATTAAGAAACCATGGATCTAGGGGACTTTTATTCTTTGCTCAAGTCATACATGAATAAGAATTAAGAATTGGGGAATTGCAAGTAATTATGCCAAAGACTCAAGCAAAACGGCTCGTGCGCAGTATTGGTGCCCAAGCATTGCAAAAGCGAGTGGGCATGCGTCAGGATTTATCTCCCCAGCTCTGGAATATGTCCTATGAAAATAGTGCGCTTACGCTACATGGCGTCAATCTTCAAACTCTTCTGGAGCAATATGGTAGTCCCCTTCATGTATTGAACACACAGAAGCTAGCGCAGAATGCCCATGCCATGATGTACGGGCATCAAAAGCAGCAGATTCTCAATGTTTACTATTCCTATAAAACTCATCCTATTCCCCGCATACTTCAACTCCTGCATAGTTATGGCGTAGGTGCCGAGGTTATTTCTCCTTATGAACTATGGTTAGCGTTACACCTTGGTGTAGACCCTCAAAAGATCATCTACAATGGCCCTGCCAAATCAGACAAGTCCATCGAGATAGCCATTGACCGAGGTATTCGCTTACTTAACGTTAATCATCGCGAAGAGCTAGAGCGTTTTGCTAAAATTTCTCGGCAAGTTGGCAAAAAGGCCAATATTGCAATTCGATTGATATTCGCCAAGGGCTGGAGTGGCCAGTTTGGTCTTGGTGTAGATACTGGCGAGGCGTTAGCAACTTACCGTCAGGCCCTCAGTATGCCTGAGCTTAATGTTATTGGTGTGCACTGCCATCGAGGTGTTCTCTTTGATGGTCTGGATGATGTGGCAGGATACTTGCAAGGTATTAAAGATTTTTTGAATACTTTGTATCAGGAATTTGATTTTCACCCAGAGATTTTGGATGTTGGCGGGAGTATTGCTATTCCAACGGTACGTTCATTTTCAGACTTTGATAAAAAGCTAAGTGAGACCTTCCGTATTGAAGTAAGAGAGCCGACACCACAGGATTATCCTACGCTAGAAGACTTTGCTGAGTTTATTTCTAAGGATCTCACAGGGTATTTTCAAGACGTTAGTCGTCCTATACCGGAGCTAGCTGTTGAACCAGGAAGGGCGATTACGGGGAATACCCAAGCACTACTATCGCGTATTGTTGATACTAAAGAAACGTCCGAAGCATTTACCTATGGAATTTTGGATGCAGGCATTAGTGTTGCTGAGATTGTAAAGTATGAGTTTCATCAGGTTCTTCCTCTACAGCAGAAAGCTCAGAATCCGGAAAAGCTTTATCGCTTAGTGGGTCCTATTTGTCATATGGGAGATACACTCTATCCTGCTTGGCGACTACCTGAACTAGCTAAAGGTGATGCCATTTCCATTATGGATTCTGGGGCTTATTTTGTGCCTGAAGCGCGAGCTTTTTCGTTTCCTAAGCCCGGCATTGTCGGATTAAATAGCAGTGGTGAATCTTTTATGATCCGCAAGTCTGACACTTTCGAAAGCATTATCCATATGGACTGTTTGGCTGACTAGGCCACATGTTTGAAAATTTGTTTTAGAAGAATCTCCTAATTATTTAAGATCTCGTCCTATGGTAGCTATTAGCTCATCTACCCAAGCTCCAATTATGATGACTATGGGAGATTATGGGGGAACCCTCGCAGTTGTGAGGTCCTATGGGAAGCACAATCAGCCTACATTACTGGCTGATCCTAAGACTTCTACACTCACCCATAAATCTCGCTATCTTTCAAAGGCCCTCAAATCCCCACCAGTAGAAGATTTTGAGAGTTTTGTTAACTGGCTAATAGAGTATGGCAAACAAAATCCTGGCGCGTTTCTCTACCCGTCAAGTGATGATATGACATGGTTGATCTCTCGGTATCGTGATCAGTTAAGCGACTATTACAAGCTCTACAGCCCTGATGTTAAAACCATTTATGCGCTGCTGAATAAACCAGAGCTACATGCGATCGCAGAAAAGCTAGGGATTCCTGTTCCCTCTACAGTTGCGCCCACATCCGTAGAAGACCTTAAGGCGCAGGCTCACAAGCTTAGGTATCCAGTATTGATCAAACCTAGAACCCAAATTGGCATGTTGCGACGCCAAAAGGGTCAGGTCTGTGAAACGCCAGAAAAATTACTGGAAATTTACCCAGACTACCAACAAAAATTTTATTACCATCCTCTTCTCATTGACTTTGACCCAGAGGTCAATTGGCCCATGGTGCAAGAATTTCATGCAACCGCCGGTCAAAATACCTACAGCGTCGCTGGTTTTGTTGATGAAAGCCAAGAGATATTCCTAACCCGTGCATCGGCTAAAGTTTTACAATTTCCTATTCGTGTAGGCGTAGGACTCTGTTTTGAAAGCCGTCCTCTGAATCCTAAGGCCATAGACCATCTCAAAGCTATCTGTAGAGAAGTTGGCTATTACGGCGTATTTGAAGCCGAGTTTATTGTGCATGGCAACCAGCTATTGTTAATGGACTTTAATCCAAGATTCTATGGGCAAATGGCCTTTGAATTAGAGCGTAAGTTACCATTAGATCAACTAGTTTTAGCCTATGCCAACAATGATTCTGAATATGGCAAAGTCATTCAAAAACAAGATCAGACATGGGACCATCACAAAGTTTATCGTTTTAGTAATCGATGGCGCTTGTGGTTGATTTTGACAACTCAAGCTGTTGTGGGGCGTTTTTCTTGGGCCGAGCGTCGTAAGTGGCTAATCTGGGCCGGTCACACAGACACTGGCTGCGATCCGGTCTACACAGATGATGATCCGAATCCTCGTCGTGCTGATATCCTATCGGTGGTCAAAAGCTGGATCAAGCATCCTCGTAGTACATTTAAGACTTTTTTTGCAGATCTTTGATGGCCATGATTGTTTCCAGTCGCTACTAGTAGGCGCTAAGTTAACAGTATGAACTACTTGGAATCACCTAACTGATATTGCTCATCACATGCCTAGCAAGAGCTTATGCTGCCGTTGTTAGGCATTAAACTTCATCCATATAACAAGTTGAACCGCGTAGTCACCTGAGGCAGAAGACTGCGTATTTTAACATGACTAGAGCTTAGCTAAACTTCTTGTATACTTTAGTCTTAAAAAAGATAGCACCAAAGTGTCTAGAGAGTGACTTTGGCACTTCTGATAGTAGGGTTTGATAAAATAAAGGATATTTCAGAGATTCTAACCCAGCTCTGAAGAGTTTTCCTCGCTTGAGAAAAGCAACGACCTTATAATAGTCTTTTAGTTTTTTCGTCTCTTTAAGCTTTAGATTTAACGCATCAACCAGCTCTGTATTTTGCTTTAGATAACTAGCTTCATCTTTGAAAAAACGCCTGACCGCTGCACATTCTTCATTTAGTCTTTCAACTTTGTTGGTGCTGGTCGTTAATGCACCATCCCTAGACCGATAGTAATAGTAGGGTTCTGGCAACAGCAGAAATTTTGCACCTCTCACCAAGCAGTCTAAGTCTAACCAAAAGTCCTGTGAAACTTTGATCTCTGGCTTATAGGTGATATTGTTCTCAACGAGCAACTGTCTGCGAAAAAGTGGCTTGCTGAATCCTAGCTCTAGACCTTGTCTGCCCTCAATATCAGAGAGGACAAACGACACAGGATTAATAGCGAGAACATCAACAATAGATGGATCATGGTACTCAATCATTGTTGTTCGAGGTTCTGTTTCTCCATCTTCAATGATGTAAAAATCATCCGCCACCATATCTGCTTGATTTTCCTTCGCAAAGGTTAAAAGTCGCTCCAATCGCTCAGGTGCATACCAATCATCAGAATCTAAAACCGCAACCCAATCTCCAGTTGCTTCTTGCAGAGCCCGATTTCGCGCAGCCCCTGCCCCTCCATTTTGTTTTTGACAAACTAACTTTAACCGATCATCCTGTATTCCTTTAAGAACCTGGACAGTTCCATCTGTAGAAGCATCGTCAACAACTATGATCTCAAAATCCTCAAACGTTTGAGACAAAACTGAGTCAATCGCTCGCTTAATATAGGTTTCAGTGTTATATGCAGGAACTATAACTGATACTTCTGGCTTCATAATAGTAGTGTGAACTTATCTAAGTGTGTCTGCTCCCAATAGAAAAAGTGACTGGTGGCCAGTAACCTGACCACCGGGTAGATTAGGATTCTAAAAATACTTTAGTTTCTACACAGGTAACCTACCTGTCTATGTCACGATTATCTCCTTAGCTGTCGTCACTAAAAAACATTGGTCAGAACGATGAAATAGAAACTTGGGGTTGCGATCGCAGCCTATATTCACACTACAGTGGTAATTGCTTTAGAACGGGAAGAAGCAAACAAGGATTTACCATCAAAGTGCTCTGGAATGGGTGCACCCAAGGATGATAGGAACGTAGGCGCTAGATCGACAACGTGACCATTTTGCAACGTTTCACCAGCTGGAATTGCGTTACCCTTAGCCACAAAGAAACCACGAGAACGATGACCACCAGGACGATTAAATGTCACTGGGCCAATCCGTCCTAGAGTAGGGCTATCGACCACATCGGTTGGTAACTCGTGCCAAACAACCACCAAGTCTGCATCGGGTAGAGTTGGATTATCGTCCAACGGATCCTGACGGGTGCGTAGGACTTTTTTCACCAATGGCTGGCCCGTACGACCATCAGTCAGCTCATACAGCATGGCTGTAATATCTTCACATAGTGCATCGTACTCATCAGGAGTGACCTTGCCATCTCCCTCTCGTCCCTGCAAATTAATGCGAATGTGACCATCCGCAAAGGCAGGCAGCGCAAAGGCTTTCATGTCTGGCCATAGGGGAGAAAAGGCCATGCCAGGCATCCATCCTAAGTGAGGCTGAGTAGACTGTAGCAATCGTGGTGATGCCAATCCATCCTGGGTTTCACTTAACCACTTCTTAGGTGTCCAAGTATTAATCAATCGCTTGATCGGATTAGGCTCATTAATCTTGCGCCAAACCTCATCTGGCCAGGAGCGACGAATGGGTCGCTTAATGGGTGGAGGTGGTGTGGTACCTAGCTTACCGGGAGCCAGCCCCACCTTACCTGGGAAGTTAAACCGATACATGACTTCTCCTAGGAAAAACATGCTTAACAAATCTGTGAGGTTGGCCCCTATCCCGTGGACAGAGTAGCAAAATACCGTTGCATCCTCTGGAGCGGCAGCTAGGATTTCACCAATAGCCCAGTCAACCTTCTTATAGATGGTCAACAGTGGGTCAGTTTTGCCACGGCGATAGGTGTGCAATGGATGATCCGCTTGGCTTTGATCGTACAGGTCATGGCCAGCGGAGTGGGTATCACCAAAAGTGGTCAAGAATAAATCCCAAGAGTCTCGCTGGAGCAGATCTTTACAGACATCTACTCGCTTCTCAATACTTTCCTGAAGAGCCGTTTGAATCCAATTTACGTAGTTAGGGTCCCACCAGCGACCGTTATCGTTATGCAATACCGGATTACGACCATGCTTTTCGACAATGTCAGAAAACAGTTCTTGGGGTTGAGAATGGCTTTGAACAAAGGGAAAGTGGCCGCCCCAACCCAGAATTTGTGCACCTTTAACTTGGTCACACAGGGCTGAAACTGGAATATCAAATGCTGCGACTCGATAGTCATCGCCTAGCGCATAAAAAGGAGAAAATTCTTTATAGTCATAGCCACTCTCGACTTCGTCACACACGACGCTGTAGCTTTCTGGAGAATATTCTATAGTGTCCCAGAAGCCTGTTTTATTGGGATAACAACCCGTGGAAAAAACCACCCAAGATGGTTCTGTAGAGGAAAATTCTGCCTCGCCGCTAACATAGGGAACCGTATTTGCTAGCCGACCATAGGTGCCTTCTTTTCTCAGTCGGGCAAGGTTAGGTAGCAGCCCTTGATCCATCCAGGGCTCCAGTAGGGTAGGATCCGCTGCGTCTAAACCAATACCAATAACGGGTGTCTTTGTCATAAGATTAGTCGGGACAGATAATAGAGCTAGGATACAAATACTAGATGCGCTAAACAGAGAAACTGTTTGCCATCCAGGGTGTTATTAATCAATAAAAAACACTAAGGGCTGATTCCTAAAGTTAGGCTGAAGAAATCAGCAGATATACGGAGTTTTTGGAATCTAGGGGGTCTTATGTCTGGATCCTCGATAACAATATTGCTTAACAGACATACTCGATTTTGGAAGCAGATGGTGACAAAATAATTTCCTGGTGTGGAATAGTCGTAATCTTTTAGACAAATAGATCGACGATGATGTTTGTCTAGATTGTATTTGGTGGGCATCACATGGCAATGGATAGGTAATCCAGAATTCCCCCATAATCATCGCTAAATACCGAAATCCTGTAGGGGCAATGCCTCGTGCTTGCTCCCCGATCGCCTGCGCTAGAGACCGATGGTGCGATCATATTTGCCGTCTACCATGGTCGGGGTTGAACAATGGCATAGGTTATCCAGGGCACCCACAAGGGGATACCCCTACCCACTCCAGGGCCTCTGTCATTATTCCTCGTCTATTTGGGATACTTGCTCACGGCTGTGGGTTCTGAACTTGCAATTGAACTGATTATCAAATTCTGCACAGACTACGATTTGCTGAGAGTGGATTCGTAAACTAATACTGAGCAGCCTGAGGAGTCTTTGACGTCCATCGTCGTCGATTATCGGTTAACCGACGCAGCATCAAGCGAATCATGCCCCCATAGACCACGCCTTCATGGTTTTCAGGTAACACCTTATAGTCTCGACACAGACGTCTGGCCTTATCTAACCAAGAAAATGTTCTCTCAACGACCCATCTATAAGGAGCTGGGACGAACCCCTCTCCTAATTTTTTGTGACCTCTAGAACGCAGTGATGAACATGCTCTATAATCTCTCCTAAGATTCCCTTGTACGCTTGGTCAGCCAACACTTTCTCAAGCCTCACATAGGTCTCTAATATAGGTTCTAACACCACCACTGCTGCTTTAATATCTGCCATATTGGCGGCACTAACAAAACAATTTAGCACCATGCCTAAGATGTCAACAACGATATGACGCTTACGTCCCTTGACAAACTTATGACCATCAATCCCTTGGTCAGGACCTTTTTTCTCTGAGGTCCTCACGGATTGACTATCCATGCTTATAGCTCGGTTGCTCATCTCGCCCCTCTGCGAGGCTTACTAACTTTACCAAGTGCTCATTAATCTGGTCCCATAAGCCCATCTTGACCCAACGACGATAATAATCGTAGACGGTTGACCAGTTAGGCAAGTCATGGGGCATCGCACGCCATTTGATACCGTTATCGACCCAATACAAGATGGCATTCACGATCTCTCGTAAGTTGACTTCTTGAGGATGACCGACACCCTGATGGACGGGAAGTAATAGCTTAATCAAGGCCCACTCGTCATCGCTTAAATCTGAGGGATACGGAAGACGGCTCATAACCTCCTCCAGTGCTAACAACACTGCTGGTTATACAGGGTCGAAAGGAGGGATATTCACTCCTTTACAATAATTTACGCACCCATTCTAACTGCACTAAATCTACTTATGGATTTGTTTGCACTTATCAACACAGTCGTGGTAATTCTCAGATCTAGCAGAATCACGCTCAACTACTATAATAAAAATCAATGCGGCTACCGGAAATACAATGATAATAAATGGAAGCACACCACTAGAATATAATACGCGACATGTGACAGTTTAGCGCATATGCATTATTCAGGCTATCTTAGGCATGCTTCTAAAATCCAATAACGGATTTGAAGTAGCAGTTTAAAGCTTCCTCTCAGTTTACATAGATTAGAGTGAAACCTCTGAACTGATTCTATATTTTCAGATTAGACTAGTCATTTATTCTTAATTGCCTAAAGGATCTGAGATAGCAATATGTTCACTCACCTGCTGTGTACCTACTGTGTAATTTTAATAGTTATATAACCTTTTTTTAGTCATATGGCTATTCCAGGGAACGATTCAGCCACAGAATCACAAGCAATGCTACCTAGCACATCACAAAAAAATTTGAATATAGGATTACAGCCAGACAAACAACTTCTACTCACAACACGACGCAACGAGAGAGTTCAAAAACGGAGAGCTTTACAAAAAGTTGTTTACATTTCTCTTCTTACATCCATAAGTTTACCAATTTTAATTGTTGCGATTCTCCTTAGAGGGCAATATTTATCCAACCCTCTATATATACTATCAGGAGTTTCCTATGGAATAGTGCCAATAGCGGCAGTAATATATTTCAGTTTGAGGTTACGTCAAGTTGAAGAAGAAATTCAAGATTTAGATTTCGAACTTGATTTATTGAAGTACAAAGCTACCCTGCAAGAAATCCGTGCCGAGAAGCTTCTTCAAATAAACGACGTACAACTTCGTCGATACTACAACCTTAATCTCAAGCAGAATACTTGGGTATTTTGCTTAGGTATTTTCTGCATTTTGATTGGTGTTTCTATTATTGGCGTAACTTTATTTTTATTATTAAGAGTAGCAGATGATACAGAAACTAAAATTGTTGCTGGTGCTGTTGGAGCTATAGGATCATTACTTGTAAACTATGTGGCCGCTATATATCTTAAAATCCATGCAGATGCCACCTCCAATCTTAGTGATTTTCACTCTCGACTAGTCGAAACACAACAAATTTTACTTGCAAATTTATTGGCTTCACGTATCGAACATAAAACGGATCGCTGGAAGACTATTTCTCAACTTGCAATTAATGTCGGCACGAAAAAGAGCAACTGAAATATATTGAAAATGCATGTATCCATCATACCGTTAAATTATCGTTGGTAAACTCGTTTAGAGAGAAATAGTCAAACTTTTATCGATAATGAACCAATGTCAAATACGGATATTATAGAGACACTAAAAAATATAGACTGCTCCCCACCTTTTAGTAACAGATTTAATTCATACTACGACTCAATTCGCGTAAGTGTAGCCACCCTCGGATCAATAATCTTCTTGCCTAAGCCTGGAAACTTGATTGCTAAGCAGATTTTGTTACCTGCACCAAAAATGTGAGTGATGGTGCCTTCGCCAAAGGCACCGTGTATGACCTTTTCACCCACACCCCAATCATCCTCATGGGTTCCCGGCTTTTGTACTTTGGGTTCAGGATTTTTGAGCTGTGCTGTGCGCTTAGGTGTCAACTCTAATCGAGGTAGCGCCGTCGCCGTATTGGCCAGGATGTAATCCTCCGGCAGTTCGCCTAAAAACATTGAAGGTGTGGCAATCTCTCGCATATTCCCGTACAAACGCCGTTCCCGCGCATAGGTCAGAAATAATCTCTCCTGAGCGCGGGTAATACCCACATAACAGAGGCGTCGCTCCTCTTCGATGGCGGCGGCATCATCCAATGATCGGAAGCTCGGGAACAGCCCCTGTTCCATCCCCACCACAAACACCACTGGAAACTCTAATCCCTTCGATGAGTGCAACGTCATCAGGGAAACTGCATTGCTCTGCTTATCATCGTCCATATCTGAACTCAGCGCAGCACTGGCCAAAAATGTCAGCAATGTGGCATCTTCGTTCTCTTCTTCAAACTGGATGACGGCGTTATATAACTCATTAACGTTCTGGATGCGATCTAGATCTTCATCAGTGCCCTTATCTCTCAAAGCCCGAATATAGCCAGAGTCTTCGATCACCTCCTGCACTAATTCTGAAGCAGGCACGGTTTCTACCCGTTGCTGCCAGCCCTGGATCATAGTGGCAAAGCGGTTAACTGACTTACTGGCACGACCAGCTAAAGTTTTTACGGATGTGTCATCTGACAGAATTTCCCACAGGGGCATCCCTAACTCACCAGAGGCCTTTTCCAGATTCTCCATGGTGGTTTTACCAATGCCACGTCGGGGTGTGTTGATCGCCCGCTTGAGACTTACCGTATCGGCTGGATTGGCAATGAGTCGTAGATAGGCGAGGACGTCCTTAATCTCACGACGATCATAGAACTTAAGGCCACCCACAACTTTGTGGGGCACACTGTAGCGGGTGAGCACCTCCTCAAAAGAACGAGACTGGGCATTGGTGCGATACAGAATCGAAAAGTCTCCCCACTTTAGCTCAGGATTCTTGTCTATGGAAATGCGAATCTGGCTCACAACATAGTCCGCTTCGGCTCGTTCATCGTCGGCTTTATAGCAGAAGATAGATTCCCCTGTGCCCCTGGTGGCTCGAAGAACTTTATCGATGCGCTCGGTGTTGTTTTCAATTAGATGGTTAGCGACTTCGAGAATGTTCGAGGTGGAGCGATAGTTCTCTTCTAGCTTCACCATGGTACGGGTGTCGTCATCCGATAGCCCATCACCAAAGTCGCTCTGGAAGTTCATCAGAATGGTGAAGTCGGCAGCACGGAAAGAATAAATAGATTGATCGGCATCACCAACGACAAATACAGATCGCTGATTCCAGTCTTCAAAGACTTTTGTGGTGGGGGCATTATTGGTGGCAAGCAACCGCAACAGATCGTACTGGGTGCGGTTGGTGTCCTGATAT
>NZ_QXHD01000004.1:2585660-2648323 GCF_011009555.1 Adonisia turfae CCMR0081
TGTGGTTATGCTTCTATTAACTCGGCGGCCAAAGAGAAGCGGTAAGATAGATGTAATCATCTACCATCCTATTGCATGAGTAAACAAGACGGCAGACATCTGAGTATCGAAACCCAGAACTATCTTCGCCAGCAGGCCATTCGCCTACGCCAGCAAGGTAGGCCTGTTGGTGACATTGCCGACTATCTTGGTGTGAATAAGAGTGTAATCGGCAAGTGGTGGCGTCAATACAACGCCCAGGGAGAGGCTGCGTTGGTGCAGCAAAAGCGAGGCCGTCAACCCGGATCGGGGCAGCATCTAAGTGACGTGCAGCAGGTACACCTCCGTACCTTGATCGAGACGGGATATCCGGAGGATTATGGGATTGAGAGTGCATTGTGGACCCGTCGAGCGGTTCAATCCTTGATTGCTGAGCAGTGCGAGCTTCACATGCCAGTACGCACAGTCGGTGACTATCTGAAGCGGTGGGGCTACAGTCCACAGCGGCCTCTCAAACGGGCTTACGAACAAGACCAGATGCGGTTGCCCAATGGCTTGATGAGGACTATCCAGCTATCAAAGCTAGAGCGAACGCAGAAGAGGCCGAGATCCACTGAGAGGATGAGGCGGGGGTACGCTCAACTGACCAACGTGGTCGAAGTTACAGTCCCAAAGGCAAGACGCCGGTAGCGCCGCATAGTGGTCGACAACGCAGCCGAGTGAACTACATCGCTAGCATCAGCAACGGTGGGATAGTCCGTTTCATGCTCTACACCCAAACCTTCGATGGTCCCCTTTACTTGCGGTTTCTACAGCAGCTTGTACGAACCAGGCAGGGCAAGTTATTTTTAATCGTAGACTGTCTCCCGTTCACACCAGACGGATAGTGCAGGCTTGGCTAGAGGCCCATAACGACGAGATAGAAGTCTTCTATCTACCGGCGTATTCGCCTGATTTGAATCCAGCAGAATACCTCAACAACGATGTCAAGCAGCAGGTGCATGACAAACCACCTACGATGAGTGTAAAACAACTGAAAAAGAGAACAGCTTCGGTGCTCATGCGATTGCAGAAACTACCCGCAAGAGTCAGTCGCTATTTTCGTCATCCAAAGATTGCTTATGCGGCGTAGCTACCACTCCTATTTTCATGCCAGGGTAATATAGGTGGTAGGCACAGAATAAATGTATTTATCTTGACCTGCAATTAGAAAAACTTACTGAGAAAACTCGACAGCTACACTGAAACTTGCAATGGATTCACCCAATATAAGCGTATTATATGAGAAAATTGCAATATATCGTCAGTTTTAGCAGATATACTGGGAAAATTAACATATCCACCCTATTTCAGGTAGATAGACTGACAGTGTCGATCTAATGAGATCTAGCTGCCGTTCACACAAGCTACATTGCTGGCCCAAGCGGACCAAAACGCAAACAATAGTGACAGGGCATTTGGCTTTTTGGAGATTAGAATATTAAAGTCTGAGATGAGAGTCTTGAGACCATTAGGCCTAGACAACATTAAAGTTTGCCTAACAGCAAGAATAGTTAAAAATCATAAACTCACTGAATCAAAGAATGATGGAAAAAAAATATTTTTTGACGAGATCCTAGAATTTGCAAAAAAAAATGGAAACGAAGGAGAAAAAATCGACTTTAAGGCTTATTGGTATAAAGACGATGTGAAACATAAGAATGAGCTGGTTAAGGATCTAATTTCTCTGGCTAATGGAAGTATCAATTCAATTGGCGAGATTGGGTTGCTGGTAGTTGGCTTGGATGAGAGCAAAAACGAAATCCGTCATATTCACATTACTGATTCGAAAGGCAATTCTAAGCCCCAAGGTAAGGTAAAAGATGAAATCACACAAAGACTGAAAAATTACACTAGCCAGCCTTTGAATTTTGACGTTGACTATCATACTGCCGACGGAAAAACAGTCGTTTTTATTACAATTCAGGCTCATAGTTACTTGATTTATCTTGAAAAGGACTTGGAAACCCCTTCGAGAACATACAGCAGAGGAACATTGTTGTATAGGGAAAATGCAATCATAGAGACTGCCTCGCACTCAATTTCTGAAGAGTTTCAAGAAACAATTTCTAGGCTTGATCTTAAAGATAAAAAGAAAAAAGTACTAAAGATACCATCCGTAAAGCCTGAAATAAAGATTGAAGCACGAGATATTCTTAGCTTAATTGTTTCACCTAGAGATATAAAATTTCTTTCTGAAAACAAAGGTATCAAACTTTCGCAAGCCCCCAAAATATATTATGAATACTATACTCTTGCGAGAAAAGGTTCCACAGAAGGGTTTCTCTTTCTAGGAAAATATACTCCAAACAAACATACCTTCCCTCACTTTTTTGAGAAATTTGAGAATAGTTTGCCAGAAAGCCTAGAAATTTTTCTTGTCAAAAAAAGGCAAGGGAATAGGGTTGTGGATAGGAAAAGTGACATATATAAATATTTTAACGAATACAATCTCAATGGAATTCTAGGACAGAATGTTCATTATCTTGATGATATAGTGTGGGACTACACGATAGATGATGAAGATATTGGGGAATCTAGCCAGAGAAGCGATTTTATAGACCAGAAAATCTACCAGCTAACTGATGACACTCTTAATCTTTTACATAAAAAAAGTATTGATTTCTTCTTGGAAATTCTAGATGATTATCGATATTCATCTATCTCGGTAGTTTATGGATCAGGTGGAGTTGGCAAAACAACTTTTTGCAATACGTTAGTCCATAAGATATCTCAAATTGAGAGTATAAGAAAGAAGGCGTTTTATGTAAAAGGTGAAAGAGTTGTTAAATACTTCTTGTCTGAAAAAACAGAAATTAGTTCCCTAAAGGATTTGTACAAGCTCTGCCAAGAAGATAGTCTAGAGTTTAGCCAAATATCGGAAGAGCACTTCAGGTTAAATTTCATTGCAGGTAATATTGTTGTCATTATTGATGCCATTGAAGAGCTTGAATCTGCTCTTAATGAAAAATTTGACTTAGAGCAGTTCTTTAAATCACTAAAAATCTTACATGAACGCTTTCAAAGTACTAAGATCATTGTGACTACTAGAGAACATTTTTTGCCTAAAATAAAAGAGTTAGAGTCTATTTCAAACATTGACTATTATCAGCTCCAAGGGTTTGAGGAATCTGATCTCTTAGAATTCTTAAATAAGCGGTATAGAAGCGAAGCTGTCGAGATTAAGAAGAGAAGAATTAAAGAAGTAAACGGCTTTATTGAGAACAATTCCCTAGTTCAGGATCAGTATATAATCCCATTATTTGTGGATTGGGTTTGTGAAATTGTAGATCGACCAGATCAATCAGCACCAGGTAGAACAGAGTATCTATTTAAGGATAATAAGCTTGACAAGCTTTTAATTAACTTATTGCAAAGAGAAATTGACAAGCAATCTTTAAATATTGACATTGACGGAATGTTTCTATTGCTAGAAGAAATTGTGATTGAGTATTCTGGAAAACTATCTAAGAAAGATTTTGATGAATATATCAAGCTTTCTACTGGGCAGGATAGTAAGAACTACATCAAAAATCCTTTACTGAAACTTTCTAACAATGATATTGAACTGAAATATGACGTTCTTCCTAATCTCATTAAGTCTCGTTTTGTGCATCATGCCCTAGTTCGTAAACAGGCTATGCGCAAAATAGCATTGATATTGAAAGAGTGCTATCAAGGCGAAGGCGATATTTTCCTAAAACTTGTTGAGACACTGTCTGAGGAGAATGTAAATCTAAAGGAGATTATAAAAGATTGTATAAAAGAATTTAAGAATATACTCTTCAATGAGCAACAGAAGGAGGCTGAGAGGGAAAGAATTCGGAAAAGTATTTCAGCACTGCTGTATATCCTTGTAGAGATTGAAAAAGCTGGCGATAAAGAGATTAGAACTCAGTTGATTAAGGATGTATATGAAACAAAAGATTTGATAATTGGGTTGTTTATATATGGAGATTTTGGTGCATTAGACTTTAGTCAAATCAACGTGCAAGATAGTCGCTTTGATGGATATTATTCATTTTTTAAATGTAATTTTCCCGATAAGGATGGAATAGTCTTCTATACGACAAAATTTAGCAATATACATATTCCAAAAACTAAGGGAATAAGAAAAACGTATTTTGACTCAACTTGCGAATATTTTAACTGCAATCTTGATGATGTTTTTACATTAAATGTTTCCAAGAAGACAAAAAAACTTGAAAATTTGAGGAGAGATATCTCGTCTATAATTGGTTATATTGATACCAGTCAAAGATCGCTCAATAAAATAAAGCAAAATTGTAAGGTGACATATCCTAAAGGTATTGAGAAACTACTAGATCTTTTATATAAGGGTGGTTTTCTTAAGACTGTTGAAAAGTCTGGTAGCAAGATGTATAAGCTTAAAAATGAGCTTCATGATGCAATACCCTCCATAAATTTAGGTATTTTCCCAGAAGATCTAGAATCGCTCATTGAAAGTATTTTATAGTTCAGTCCAGGTTAATAGTTTCCTCTAAGTTTGCTTTGAAGCTCTCTTCTATTCTTGTGTTTGAATAGGGCTAGCTAACATAAATAACGCAGGAGCAGACTGAATGAGTAATCTACGGATTGATCAAAAATATTGGCCGCCGCTCACGTGAAGCTGAGCGACAGCTGACTGCAGAAAATGTTAACAGAATTCGAAAATTTTACGAAGCACACCATAGCACAGAATTCTCTTTTTAAGACTCACTCCGGCTTCTGAATTATGCATTCTGGCTGACGCTGTTTTGCCCTAGGGTCGATGCTCAACAATCACACATAGTCGTCAGAGTAAGTTGATGCAAACGTTAAATAACTGTATGACTCGATGACTGTCATCAATCAAGATTTTCTTTTTAGTTTAAGACAACAAAAGACTATTCAACACCCTCAAATCGCCAGGGAACCGGATCAACGGCCACACCATGCACGTAAAGCCTCCAGTGCAAATGCGGGCCAGTTGATGCCCCTGTTGATCCGACTCCGCCAATCACCTGTCTGGCAGTGACAAAGTCTCCTTCAGCAACGTCTATACGACTCAGGTGAATCATAATGCTCAATACGCCCTGACCATGGTCGATACCGATGGTATTCCCGTGGAGTTCGAAGCCATCAACCACTCTCCCTACCAGCCGAATGTAACCCGCCGCTGGAGAGACAACCGGCGACCCGGTGGCGGCCGCGTAGTCCACACCTCGGTGGTAATAGTTTCCAGCAAACTCGCCGTTGTAATATCGCTGAACGCCAAATACGGTACTGACGTAGCCCATTCACTCAGTTGATGTGTCTAACCTGACGTTTCATAGGTTTTAATCCAGATTAAGAAATCACTAGAGAATAGTATGCTAAGGCACTCAGAATAGTTACTTGGGTATAATGCAGATGAACTATCACTGTAGTTGATAGCTATTTGTAGCCATGATTTACAGCCTAATACTCAAATAACCTGAAGCTAATCTATTAAGAAAATCATGAAAACCAGCGTTGAAATAGATGATGCCTTAATCGCCGATGCCTTACAAACTACTGGTCTAACCGCTACCGATCAAGTCATCGAATTAGCCCTAAAAATGCTAATACAACTCAAACGACAAGAAAAAATCAAAGCTTTTCGAGGCAAGCTACTTTGGGAAGGTGACCTCAATCAGATGAGAACAGGATAAAGACTATGCAACAGCTAAAGACCTCCTCTTATCATTGACCGTATTTCAACTCACGAATACCCATTTAGCAATAAGAAGTGCCGATAATTTTCGCACCCTAAGAAAGCAAGGCATCACCATTCGAAAAACAATCGACGTGATTATTGCCACGTTCTGTATTGAAGAGAAACACTCTTTATTATTCTCAGATCGAGACTTTCTCCCCTTTGTGAAGCATCTTGGTCTCGATACTATTCTTACGCCAGAGTAAAGCTCATAAAGACTACTCAACACCCTCAAAGCGCCAGGGAACCGGATCAACGGCCACCCCATTCACATAAAGGCCCCAATGCAGGTGCGGGCCAGTTGATGCCCCCGTTGACCCCACACCGCCAATCACCTGTCCAGCGGTAACAAAGTCTCCTTCAGCAACGTCTATGCGGCTCAGGTGAATCATAATGCTCAACACACCCTGACCGTGGTCAATACCGATGGTGTTGCCGTGCAGTTCAAAACCATCAACCACTCGCCCCACTAGCCGGATGGTGCCCGCCGCTGGAGAAACAACCGGCGACCCGGTAGCAGCAGCATAGTCCACACCTCGGTGGTAATAGTTCTCGGCGAACTCGCCGTTGTAATATCGCCGGACTCCAAATACAGTACTGACGTAGCCCTGGCTAGGACGGGTCAGAGCCCCTTGCCAGTGACGTTCTGGTGTGACGATGCGCTTAAATTCAGCAACGCGGTCAAATTCGTGATCGGTCCCCAGGTCGGTGCTACCCGCCGGAAGCCAAATGCGCTGGGTGGCAAAGGAGCGACCCGCCAGGTTTACCGTTAGGCGGCGCGATGAGCCTGCCGCAGAAACATCCAACGTCAGACGTCCGGGAGTATCGAGCGGACTGGTGGGAATAAAGGCTCGGTAGCGATTGCCGGATACCAGAAAGCTGGGATAATCAGTGCCATTGACCGAAACAACCGGGGCAGTACTAGCCGCTGAAGCGCCGGAGATCACTACCGAGATAGTATCGCCCAGCCTTGGGTTCGTTGGCGAGAGGGTGACATCGTAAGCATGGGCCGCAGGACTCCAAAGGCTACTGCTGGCGACTGTGCCGATCATAACCCCTGTCATCGCGAGAAAAGCGCGACGCCCCAGGCGGGAGGTAATGACAGGACTAATTTTGGGCGGCTTCATAGCTGTTGTGATTGGGATGGATAACAAATTTACCAGTTTCTTGATCCGAGTATGAGAAAATCTGTAAGGCTTATTACTTCGTTCATACTTAATCGAGATATGATCGGAGGGACCCAAAACCGGTTGCTTGGGGTCCCTCCGAGTTCCCCAAACCCCCATGGCTAGGGCCGGGAGGCCGCCCTAGGACCCAACCTACTGGGTTGTCCTCAATTGCATTAAAGTAGGGGTTACGGCGGGGTCGATTAATCAGGTTATCGCATTGTTGTTTGGCACGACATTGTTGGAATATCCGTATCCATCGGGATTTCAAAATTCGCATCCCTTACTGGCCAATGATTTAACCTTTGATGCTTACTCTGGCTTTTGAATTACTTTCTCTAGCTGACGCTGTTTTGCCCTAGGGTCAATGCTCAACAATCTTACATAGTCACCAGGATGACTGGCCAAAAACTGTTCCACCTGGGTTCGCACCTGAGCCTCATGGGCACTGGTAATCGTCGGGCCACTCTGCCAAGAACCCACGTTGAATCGTCTTGCATCGGCAAATTCCAGGCCAATGCGGTGGCCTTGGTGGAGTTGTTGCCGGATGATGTCTATGATGTCTGTCTGTAACGGAGCCGCCTTGCCATTTTGCGGCATCGATCGAGAGCCATTACCGGAGACCGCATTCTGAAAAGGGGTGACGCAGGCGATATCGTTTGCACAGCGATATCCGGCCCGTAAGGCTTGATTGATTTCGACCACATGGTGAGAGAAGCTGCGATCGCTATCGTTAGCATCCGGCAACCGGTCAGCAGCTTGCTGTGTGGTAATCACCGCTCCTGACGGCACATACTTACCGGCGGGAATCTCCACATCCTGGATCAGGGCGTGCATCATCACAATGCAGCCGTGGCCCACCTGGGCATTAAACACCGTCGAGCGAAAGCCAATAAAACACTCATTGCCAACGTAAGCGGGACCATGGATCAACGCCATGTGGGTGATGCAGGTATCATGGCCAATCCATACCGAGTAGGCTTGCTGGTCATCCCCTAAAATGCGTCCCTGCTCTAACCCATGGATAACCACCCCATCCTGAATATTGGTATTCGCACCAATGTAAAAGGGAGCCCCTTCATCCGCACGAATAGAGGTATTGGGGGCGACCATTACATTTTCACCCAGTTGCACATCTCCAATCAGACTGCACTGAGGATGGACATAGGCAGATGCAGCAATATCAGGTTGATCCAGATCGCTATCCCAGGGAGTGGGTGGAGCGGGTTGGTGACGCAGCGGCATGGTACTGTCCTCAGTTTACTGTCCTTCAGTTTAAAGTTGAGTGGGATTAGACGCATCCCCATAGACGGCGACGGGGTTAAACGTTTTGGAGGTTTCTGTAAAGGTGAGAGTAACGGGACCCGCCAGATCGCCCTCGCCAAGAGAAATTTCGCGGTAAAAGCAAGAGCGATAGCCCACATGGCAACTGGCCCCTGAACCGGCCACTTTGACCTTCATCCATAGGCAATCTTGATCATCGTCAATCAACAATTGCTGCACATTTTGCACCAAACCACTGGTGGCTCCCTTGTGCCAGAGCCGCTGACGGCTGCGGCTGTAGTAGTGAGCTTCACCTGTTTCCAGGGTTTTTAGCAATGCGGCTTCGTTCATGTAGGCGTGCATCAAAACCTCGCCGGTGTCAGCATCTGTGGTGACAACGGGGATAAGCCCATGGGCGTCAAACTTAGGGGCCAGGAGCATCCCTTCTTCGACAGCTTCAACCGAGGTACGGGCAACAAATGGAGATGACATAGGACAGAGAGTAACAATAGTTGGGCCTGAGAGCGTTGATTGGCCGTTGATTTGGGAACTGCGGAAGCCTCTTTCTCGGTCTGCTTTACATTCGTAGACACCAACTTTACAAAGAGTTCACATCCACCTCTGTATATTCGCATATTGTGAGAATGATAATCATTCTAATTAAAGATTGAGGTTTTCTCGATGTCCAGTTTTGGCAAGTCAATGGTTTCTCTTACCGGCAAGCTAGGTGGTGCGATTGCAATCGGCACGGCCCTGAGTCTATGCACCCTGACTCCAGCCCAGGCGGCCAGCTTTCGCCTTTCATGGACAGGGCAAATTCTGGGTTATAGCGCTGAGGGGCAATTTAGCTACGACGATGCCCAAACCTATGAAGATGGGATTGTTCGAGGTGACGATTTAGAGGCATTTGACATCGCCTTTTACGATCCGCAAGGCAACCTGATTCAAGAGTTTGAGGATAATCACCTCACCTATTCGGGGTTCAACTTTAATTTCGATACTCAGACGGGTGAGATTTTGCAAGATGGCTCTTTTGATGAGCCGAATGGCATTGATCTTGGAGAATACACGGTTCTATTTGATGAAGCAGGGGAGCCCGTTGGGGCAACGGGGCTAAATTTCTGGTCGGCAGCTCCAGTTGTGGATGGAGAGCCGATTCCCCACGTTCACCTGACTGATTTTGGCGATGAGTTTCCTGACCTGTCGGTGGGCTTTGGTACCCATCTCGATGTGGCTTTCTTTACCCGTACGCGGGCACAGCTTCTGGATGATCCGGGAGCAGGCGAACAACTCGGTCAACGGATGATTGCCACCCAGGTGCCTGAACCAGGTGCATTAGTCGGAATGGGTGCGATCGCACTGTTGGCTCGCCGTTTGCAGCGCTCTAAGGGACAAGCCAAGTCTGTTTGAACCCGCTGAATTATAAATAAATGGTTGACGGCGCTGAGAGGGTTAAAACGTAGAGCTAATGGCTAGCTGGCATTAGCTCTTATCTGGCTAGCCAGCCGCCTATCCAAGCTAGCAGCATTGAAAACGCGATCGCGGAATCACGACTGATGATAGCGAGCAGGCATTTTGTTGAGATGATCGGCAGACAGATAGTGTTCTCGGTTTTACTCCATTAACCAGTTAAACAGCTCTTTTACTGTGAGGTTAAAGTTTTTAGCAAATTCCGGTACTGGCAACTGCATTTCTGGTTCGTCATAAACCACAGTCGGCTGATCCGGTCGATGAACCAAAACGGATTGTTCATCTGAATCAATCAACCACCCCATCTGAGTGCCATGGTTCAGGCAGTGCAGAATATTTTTAGTGACTTTAGTTTGGCTCTGATTCGGTGAAAGAATTTCGATTGTCCAATCTGGAGCAATTGCAAAAACGTTGGCCACCCCGCCATTTTCCTTGCGTGGAATTCTAGCCCATAGGAATACAGTAATATCGGGTACAGTGGAGCTTCCACCAAAAGTACAGCGTAATTCTGTGAAAGCGCGGGCAATTTGCTGGGGTTTGACGGCCAAATTAATGGCGGGCGCTAATTCAGTTTGAATGACGCTATGCTCTCCTTGTGGCATTGGTTTTTGGATAATCAGTCCATCAATGTACTCGCTAGCCGGTTCTGTTTCTGGTAACTGTAGAAATTCTTCGAGCGTCAGCGTTTTAGAAGGAGTTTGTACCATTTTCAGATTCCCATAAGAGGAGTACGAGGACTACGCTACCGTTCCTCTACTTGCCATTTTACTAATACATTAAGCTGTTGTCGCAGTCTAAACACTGCATTGGTTTTGGTCACCCCCAGCGGCCTACCCAGGCCAGCAACATTGAAAACGAGATCGCGGCGATCGCCTGCCGAGCCATCAGCCTTACCGCAAACTGTACTGACTGTTCGCGGGCGATGGTGAGTGCGGTGACCAGGCAGGGCAGCAACACTCCAGCCAGGTACACGCCCGTCAAGATTTGCAGGGGTGTGAATACGGCCAAGGTGCCCGGTTCGGCAAAAAGTAACAATCCGTCTTTGCGAATTGAGGCCAAAATAATGGGTACAGCCGCCTCTGGGGGCAGATTAAACAACCCCATTAGGGGATTAATCCAGTCAGCCAGAAGGGTGATCAGACCCAGACTGTCCAGCACCGAAGCGATCACTGTAATCACCAAAAAGATGGGAATCGCATTGGTGAAAAACTGTTTGAGGGTGCCCTGGGTTTCACGCCAGATGGCAGACCAACGGGGCATTTCTAAAAAGGTGCGCTGTTCGATCATCAATGTATTGTGGACCGAGCGGGCGGCTTTGGGCGCAATCAGACGGGTATAGATCAGGGTGGTCAGGGTTAAATAGCCCAGATAGGGCACCACTAAACCGGGCAAATTGGCTGCGCTGAACACACCCAGGGTGGCTCCAAACTGGTAGGAACAGGCCGCGCCAAATGCGATCGCACTCACACAGGTCTGCCGAGAACAGCTGGAACAGGCACGAGTACTGATCACGGCGGGCACATTGCAGCCAAATCCCATAATCACCCGTACCAAATCTCGCCCGGATAGGCCAAACGGTCGCAGGAGTGGGTGCAGCGCTACGGTAATGCGTTCCACTAACCCACTTGCTTTATACGCGCCTAAAAACAGAGCGTACAGAATCACCGTAGGCACCGCCCAGACAAATAACAGCGGCCCCATGGTGACCAGGCCATAGCGGCCAATCAAAATCTCTTGTAGCAGTGATGGTGTTTGAGACAGAACCGTAATCAGAGGATCTAATCCAGCTTGTACAAGGGAGTCCAGCACCCCTGCCACCCCATTAGCCACACCAACGGCAAGGACGGCAGGCAACAACAATAAAAGTACTGCCAACAACCAGCCCCAGCGCCGATGTTCTAGCCAGGTAGGATGGGGTTCAATGTACCAACCCGCTGGGATCGGGTGCCACTGTTGGGGAAAAACGGTCGGTGTCTGGAGTGCCCCTAGAATCTGTTGACGCTGATCCGAACTTAAATGGCGAGCATCCACAGGAATAAATCTCACCTGGGCAGCTTGTTCCCAACGTTTCACCACCTGCTGGGTAAACTCAGAGGCCATGACCTTATCCCAGAAGGTGACCACTACCAACCCTTGCTTCCCGGCAACTAACGGTAGCAGGTCCGCCAGGTCATCATCGATATGTGTGGCTTTGACCAACAACACAATGGTGTCATGGGCCTGGAGTTGGGCCAGGGCCGCTCGGGTGGTGGCGGTGTCGGCACGAAAGAGAATGCCGGGGGTGTCGATCAAGAGAGTATCGCCTAACCGATAGCGATCGCAGGCAATGGTTGAACCCTGAATATTGGTACTGGTGGGGCATTGGCCGGTGAGGGCCGCCGCTAGGGCAGATTTGCCAGTACTTTCTTTGCCGATGAGGACAATTGTTTGCTGGGCAGGCAAGGTATTGGGCATGGGGATGGGGAGTGGGAAAGGGGGAGGAGATGAGTAGACGGGTGGATGGGGTACTTCCTGACACCTGACTTGGGCATGGAGAGAAGAGGAGAAGGGAGAGGAGAAAGGTGCAAGTTCTTAGTTCTTAGTTCTTAGTTCTTAGCTCTTAGTTTTGAGTTGGTAGCTGAGGAGAAGAATTCAAAATTCAAAACTTGCTAACAAATGCAGTCGTTGTCGCAGCAGGAGAGATCGTCGAGAAAGAGTCCGGCCTGGCGGTAGGCATCAAGGGGGGTGGGGTCAATGCTGAGACGCTGGGCGATCGCATTGGCGATGACGGCAAACCGCTGACGAAATTTATAAATAAAGCAAAAAATCAGGTCGCCATGGCGGACGGAGGGACCACTCACAAACAGACCTGGGGTAAGGGTAGATTCGTCATTTTCCGTGAGGGCTGCATAACCTTTGGACCAGTCGAACAGTGGGGAAATCTGTTTCAAACTGGTGTCGAAACCGGTGCAAAGAATCGGGGGATGGGCCGTCACCCACTTCTGGTATTCGCTGTAGACCGCATAACCACCGGAAATGGGTTTGACCTCTTCAATGGGGGCGTTACCCACTAGGTCCAGGCGACCGGTGTTATAGACAAATTCCAGACGCTGCAGGGTGTAAGGCGATAGGGATACGCTGGGGTCGGTGTCGGGATTTGCCCAGGCTCCGGTGCGATCAAGCACGCCGACTTTCTTTCCTATGGCCACTAAATTGGCCGCGGCATCCATACCGCTTTCATAGCCGCCGATGATGATGAATTCATCCCCTTCTAAATCGGTCCACGACTGAATTTGACTATTGTGGACACAGTGCTCTGCCCCTGGGAAGGTATTGAGACGGGGATATTGATATTCTCCGGCGGCCCAAATCACAAACTGTGTGGATATTTCGCCGCTGCTGGTGCGCAGGGTAAAACCTCCCTGGGGCAAATGTGTAACGCTCTGCACATCTATCTCAGTCTGAATCGGCAGCTCAAAGTGATCGGCAACGGTCTGCAAGTACAGTGCATACTGTTTGCCGCTAATGTGTTCGCGGCGAAATGCGATCGCAGGCGAAGTCTTCAATGTGACTGCATTCAGGTCGAGCAGCCCAAAGCCATGGCTGGGAAATGACGGGGTGATGAAGTTCATCTCCTCAGGCCAGCGGCTAAAGGAAGCGCCCACCTGGTGTCGGTCTAAAATTGTGAAGTGCTCTAGACCCAGCTCTTTGAGCACAACGCCACAACCAATACCGGCGGCTCCCGCGCCGACAATCACAACGTCATAGGACTGATCCGTTTGGGGATGGCTCACACTGGGTTACCCGAATTACTGAAGATACGAGAATGATAATCATTATCAAATTCTTTGTCTAGGGGCTGTCAGGTTACGGTTACACGGGCAGACCAATAACGTCTCAATGGGTATGGATCGAAACGACCAAAGGGAAAGGCTTCGAGGAGGTCAGACTGATGTTTCTTGCGACAGAGCCATCTGCTGAACCAGAGCCTTGGCAGTCTGAGCGGCTTGTCGATCAACTGAACTCAGCGATGTTCCTACGATTTGGTAACAGTTTGTAGTCGTCCCATACGCGTCGATCAGTGCCCCCGTGGTCGAGTTGACCGCTAGCTTACCACTGTCGTCGACTACCGCTGCACCCTGGGCAACAGCCAGACTATAAATCGGTGCGATCTGGCTATCGAAGCCGGTAGCTAAAATCACGGATTTTGGCTGCCACTGCTTGCTGTCAGGCCATACAATCGTTGGCGTTTCGCAATGGTTCAAGAATGTGCCAGCTTGCAAAGACAAACGCCCAGCCCGCATCGCCGCTAGCATCAGCTCAGCACAAGCCCACGACTGGGTTGCAAACAGATGTTTCACACTGCTTAACAGTTGCCGCAATTTTACCCGCTCGTCGCTTGGCAGCAGGTCCTTCGTCTGACCGTAGAAAGACATTACTGGACGAGCTAAACGGGCTAGGGGGTGGGCTGGGGTTGCCTGTTGCAGGTAGTCAGCGAGAAAACAGCCATAATTCTCGATGTGTAGCATTGCCTCCCATCCCGGATAAGCGATATCACTCACTCGGTAGGCCGTGAGAAGTGACTGTCTCAGCAAGTATTGCGCCCACCGAGCTGTAGGATTGCGCTGCATCTGCTGCCGCGTCAGCCAGGGGCAAGTGTACGATACAGCAGGTTCTATCTGAGGCAGTCGGGCATAGCCTCGGTGGCTCACCAGACTGACTCGCTCTACTCCCAGGTTGTGCAGTGCATGCAAGGCCACCTCTATACCCGATGGTCCTGCACCTACTATCGTCAGATGGGCAGGTAATTCCGCCCCGTAGCGATCGCACGGATACGCCGCAAATACCTGTCCCTGCCACTCAGGGCGAATGGGTGCAAACCGATGGCCGATGGTACACACGAGCTGATTGACCTGATAAGACGCGGTTGCCGTCTGCACGTGAACCCTCTGTTCGGAGGGGACAAAGCTTTGTACCGCTTGAGGAATCGTCTGCACCATGATGTGGCTAGGCAGGTGGGCCAGCAGCCTCCGAAACTGCTCGTCTAGATAGAGGCCATAGGCTCCTCGGGGACTGGTTCCGTGAAGATCGTCCAGGTTATGGTCAGGATGACGCTGTTGTCCCTGCTCTGGAGCAAAATCAGGGTATAGCACCGCTAGCAGGTCACGATTGGCCTGCATCCAGTTGAAGTAGTTCGCTGTGTCGAAGCGCTGTTGGGCAAAGTCAAACCCGCGGACAGCACTGCCGCCGTTAAAGGTGAACAAGGCGGGCTGCATCGGGTCGTAAACCTGTCCGCCACCGATGAATGTTTGCTTATTTAGTGCCTTGAAATGAGCCAGCCGAGTTTTCTGAGCCTTGGTCAGATTAGCCTCTTGGTAGGTACGCTCTGGCTGAAAGAGAGATATCTGTATAGGCCTCTCTGTTTGGTCACGTAGTTGAGTGACTAAGTGACCGAGAATGGCAAACCCACTGATACCAGCACCTGCGATCGCAATTCGCCAAGGCTCAACCCAGCCAGTAATGCAATTGTCTTGATTGGTGGAAATTGTTAAAAACAACAGCCCCCCTACGGCTACTGCCTATACACATCTACGAGACTATTGAATTAAACCGAGAGTTATGGTCCTAAATAGCTTGATACCTCCTAAAGCTTTCTCAATAGAATTCATGATTGAGACTCAATTAGTAGCTTTAGTAAATATTTAAAACCCTTTAGAATCAATGGTTCTAGCGATATTCTCTGACTTATGTATACACGGTAGCCCAAACAGGTCGGGGGGGTAGAAACTAAGTTTTCGTAAACCTTTGCCGTAGCCACCTTGACGGCAAACGTGTTTACAAGGCCAAACTTTTAGCGTGAACCCCTAGCGGAAACAGCAAATATTCATTCCAACAGCGCCAGAGATAAGCCGTTATTGCCTTGCGACGCCCCAGCTCGCTTTCAAAAGCAAACGTAACTTCTGCTGAGCCTGGAATTAGCTGAGCCAGCGAATGGTCGCAGCCACAGCCGTGTTGAATCAACAGCCCCTGACGACTAGCACACGATTGCACTAGCATTTGCACTGCCGTTACATTCAGACTATGCAGGCAGGCGTCATAGGCCCGCTTCACTCCTTGCATATGAGGGTCGAAAAACATGGGACGAGCCTCGTGGATTGACGCTCGCTCAATTGGACACAGCAGCATCCAGTAGAAACAAGCTGGTAAAGCATAGCCTAACCGAGAGAAAACTTCCCGCACAAAAGCTACGACTCTTTCGGCCCCGTCAGTTGCTCTGGCTGTTTGCATTACCTGATTGAAGTCAGGGTAAGCCGTAGTCCTGAAGTCCTGACCGAAAAACTCTAAGGTTGACATAGCCCCTTGCCGGTAGAAGGCTTGGAAGTCAAACCCCTCCCGAAAGACCTCGGGACTGCGGTCCGTTGCCTTGGTTAGAAACAACCGCGCTAGCACTACTAGAAAATCCGGCTCAGGGTGACCCACCGCTACCTCGCGGTTGGCGATGCGCTGCCAGATTGGCGGTAGTTCTTCCAGGGAAACAACATCAGCGTCCGTTAAGAGAGCGCTGATTGAAAGCGGCTCTGAAACAGTGCCTGCTGAAGAAACGGTGGAATTTAGGATTGAAACCATGTCAATGACTGACTCCTCTATAGGTGCAAGGAAAAAAATCCTAGACCTAAACAACTTTTCAGAGTTTACACGGCAATGATAATGATAATCATTTTTCCTGGGCGCTATATTTAGATGACCTTATGGAACTGCAATCGCAGCACCTAAACAATTCTTTGCAATTGCGGCTCTGTCACAACGATTACAGCAAGGTATCAAAACTTGCTTCTCGATCTGAGACTAATGACCGAACAGGTACGCCGTTCAATCACATCGAAGTGTTCACCGATTGGGTGAATCTGTTCAGCATGGAATTTCCAAGAGCAACGTATTAGTGCTACTCGTTGTAACCATTCCGACTGCTTGATTTTAGAGGAGATGCAGCATGGATCGATTCACCGGCGGTTGCTTGTGCGGCAATGTCCGAATTGTGGCGACGGGACTCCCATACCGGGTTGGCCTTTGTCACTGCCTCGACTGCCGCAAGCATCATGGTGCCCTTTTTCACGCTTCTGCGGTGTTCCCGCAGAATGCGGTGACGATCACGGGCGAAACCTGCGACTACGTCGGGCGGTTCTTCTGCCCCCGCTGCGGATCGTCTGTTTACTCACGCACCGCAGACGAAGTCGAAGTGAACTTAGGCTCCCTGGACGCACCTGATCAACTTAGGCCCACTTACGAACTTTGGACAATCCGACGCGAATCTTGGTTACCCCCTTTTTCGTTCACCAGACAATACGAGCGTGACCGTGAGTCCACGGGGCGCTCAGAGAAGTAGATGAGTGCTCCCGTTGCACACTGACCGTAGCTACGGTCAGAAACTACGGACGGGCTACTCAGTTTGAAATAGACGAATTAAATCATCCAGCTCAATATCATCTAACGCTTTGTGGATCTTGTACTGCTGGGCAGGCTGGCTCAAAATAGCAATGACAGTTTCAATTGGCGGGCAGCAGGGTTCTTTGCACTGAAGTTGACTCACCGAGATGCCAATATCCGGGTCGAGCTTCAGAAGGTCGTAAACCCAGGTCTTGATCTGTTGCAAAGCGGCTAGATTAGGTTTTGGGCGAGACTGAGAAAACAGGTTCATGATTCCACCTCAATAACAACGTTGCTGATGTGGGTAATCAAGGTGCGGCCATCAGTGGGCATGACTTTGACATATCCACTGGCGATGCAATATTCCACCGCAGATGACTCTAGCGTTTGGCTCGGAGCAATGAGCATTACCTTGACGTTCTCAAGATAATTAGTGGCATAGTGTTGGACGGCAGTCATAGACATTTACCTGATTGCTTGGACAACGTTGTGAAATCCAACAAGTTCACTTTAAACCGGTTGAAACCGAGGATGACAACTAGCAGACAGACTTTTGTGCGATCGCATCTTGTAATTTCTCGATCACGTCTGGCACTGTCAGGGCTCCCAAATCACCACTCTGACGGGTGCGAACACCCAATGTCTGAGAATCCACTTCTCGCTGACCGATCACAGAAATAACCGGAATCTTCTCTAATTCTGCGGTGCGAATTTGTTTACCCAGACGCTCGCCGCTGCTATCTACCTCCACTCGGAAACCTTGTTGTTGCAATGTCTGGGCCACCTGATTGGCGTAGTCTCGCTGAGCATCGCTGACAGGCAACAGTCGTACTTGCACCGGAGCCAGCCACAGGGGAAACATCCCCGCATAGTTCTCCACCAAAATGCCGAAGAATCGTTCCAGGGAGCCAAAAATGGCCCGGTGAATCATAATCGGACGCTGTCGAGAGCCATCCGCCGCGACGTACTGTAAGTCAAATCGCTCCGGCAGGTTAAAGTCTACTTGGATTGTGGAGCACTGCCATAGCCGACCAATAGCATCCTTGATCTTAATATCGATTTTGGGACCGTAGAAGGCACCCCCCCCCTCATCAATCACGTAGGCCCACTCTTTGATATCCAGTGCTTTTTTCAATGCTGAAGTGGCCAGTTCCCAAATGTCGTCGCTGCCCACAGACTTGGCCGGACGGGTGGAGAGATTCACCTCATAGTCGGTAAAGCCAAAGTCCGACAGAATTTGTTCTGTTAGGTTTAGCACCCCTAAAATCTCCTCTGTTACCTGCTCTGGCAAACAAAAAATGTGCGCATCATCCTGAGTAAAGCCGCGAACGCGCATCAGACCATGGAGCACCCCAGAGCGCTCATAGCGGTATACCGTACCCAGTTCGGCCCAGCGAATCGGCAACTCCCGGTAAGAATGGAGCTGATGCTGATAGGTGAGCACATGGAAGGGACAGTTCATGGGTTTGAGCTGATACTGTTGCGCTTCTACAGCCATCTGCTCAAACATATTCTCCTGGTAAAAGTCCAGGTGCCCGGAGGTTTGCCAGAGGTCGCGATTGGCAATGTGGGGGGTATAGAGCAATTCATATCCCCCCTGCAGGTGAGCCTGACGCCAGTAGTCTTCGATCAACAGGCGCATGCGGGCTCCTTTGGGATGCCAAAATACCAGTCCGCCCCCAGCCGCCTCTTGAATACTAAACAGATTTAATGTCTGTCCCAGTTTGCGATGGTCGCGGCGTTTGGCTTCCTCTTTCTGCGTCAGGTAGGCCTTTAATTGTTCTGGCGTTTCCCAGGCGGTGCCGTAAATGCGTTGGAGCTGCGGTTGAGTTTCGTCGCCCCGCCAGTAGGCTCCGGCTACACTTTCTAGGGCAAAGGCTTTAGGGTGTAGTTCGCCAGTGCGGCTCAGGTGAGGGCCTGCGCACAAATCCCACCAACAAGTCGCAGTATTAGCATCAGAGGTTTTCGTCGATGGTGAATCGAACAAGGACGGTTCTGCATTGGCTGGCAGCGGGTCAGGACAACCGATGTAGTATCGGGTGATCGGTTCATCGGCGGGAATGCCATCCAGAATCTCTAGCTTATAGGGTTCGTTTAGTTGCTCAATCTCAGTGCGGATGTCATCCCGTTCTACCGTTTCACGAATGATCGGTAGATTTTGCCCAATGATGCGCCGCATTTTTTTTGTGATCTGCTTTAAATCCTCAGGCGTAAATGGGTCAGCCCGGTCAAAGTCGTAGTAAAACCCCGTATCTGTGCAGGGGCCAATGGTGACTTTTGTCTCTGGAAACAGGGTTTGCACCGCCATGGCTAATACATGGGCACAGGTGTGGCGCAGCCGCGCTAGCTGCTCTACATCACCGGGGCTGGTTGCGGACTGTGGACGGGAGACTTGACTGACCATGGAAAGTCAAAATTGGAATGATTATCATTCTCAATTTATCACAGCGATCAAGAATTGAGTGCTTTGGCAATGGGTGGGGTTTCTTACTTCTTATCCTTGGTTAGGAGCAGGAATTTAATAATGTGAATGTGTCGATTTCTCCCCTCCCAGGAGGCAGGGTCTTTCGTGTTTACCAGAGAAAATCTGTAAGACTTATAACTTCATTCATACTGAATCGAGATATGATCGGAGGGAACCAAAATCGGTTGCTTGGGGTCCCTCCGAGTTCCCCTTCCCGGAAGTAATACAGCTATCCTAGTTAGGCAAACTGGGGTTTCCATGGCTAGGGCCGGGAGGCCGCCCTAGAACCCAGCCTACTGGGTTGTCCTCAATGGCATAAATAGGGGTTACGGTGGGGACTATTAATCAAATTATCGCATTGTTGTTTGGCACGATTTTGTTGGAAGCTCTTTTTCATCGTAATTCCAAACGTTGGATACGGATATTCCGAAGGGTGGGCATGGCCCGCCTCCAAGTAGAGCATAGAGCATGTCTCTGATGAGATTGTTGCTGTACCATCGTTTGCTAGTGAGTTACAGCTGACGATTAAAGAGTCGTTGGGTTGGTTACTGGTATAAGACATGTGTAGTTGCCAGTAAGCTACATAACTTTTGGACCGAGCGATCGCACCCTCCTCAGACAGTGCGATCGCATCGCCTTAGCTAATCTTCACCTTTTTGGTCACAATCGCCTCTCGCAGGAGGATTCTGACAGGAGAGCTGCCCTAGCTAATCCAAATTATTTGGGTACATCAGGAAATAGGTAACTGCGGTCTGGATCTCTAGCAAGTAGGCCGACAACAGCAGTTAAGCAAATTTCTCAACTGCTGTTGTCGTCGTGTCCAATCGCTCGTCAATAAGAGCAACGACAGACAGTTAGAGGCTAAAACGATGCAAATGACCTATCTAAGACGTTGGATTCTGAGCAATGTTCTAGGGTTTGTGCTGTCGTTGCTGTCAATCTTTACAATAAAGCTATTAGGCCCCACAGGAAACGGACTGTCCGCAGCTGGATGGGGATTGGGGTTATTTTTAGGGGGGATACAAGCATCTGTCCTTAGGCAGCGTTTACCCCAGTTAAAAATCTGGCACTGGATAGTCGCCACAGGTTTAGGGACCTATGTCGGCTCGGCCCTTGCAGCCTTTAGTAATCTCTTGCAGGCTATGACTGGTCAGGGAATTCTCTTTATTGCATTGAAGTTTTTTCCCTCCTCTGTAGATTCAATGCCATCTTCACTGATGTGGGGGATCTTGCTTATCGGCCATGGAATTTCTGTAGGTATATCCGTTGGGATTGCTCAAGTTTTAGTTTTACGTCAGCATACCCCGAACTGGCGGCTGTGGTGGACTATGGGGGTAATTGGTTACACTCTAGGTGGAGCAATTGCCTTTTATGGTGTCTGGTCTATCGCAGGATCGTTTTTGGATATTTCTTGGGCTTCAATGGTCTTAGTTATTAGGGGACTCTGTCTTGGCGCAGTGGGTGGCGTGCTTTATGGCAGCATCACAGCCATGGCCCTTAAGAGCATCAGACCTCGACAACACAATCTTTAACGAGTCATCTCAGTTTGAAGCGGCGGCATTTTCTCCTAATAGTTGTTGGATAGCTTAGGTGCAAAGGGTAAGTTTTTTCTAAGCAATGCAGTCTGAGGAGATCACAAAGATTATCCGCCACATCGGCTATATCAATCTGTTCTCAAGGCACTGAGAGGATACTTCTGACCTGAAAATGCTCATTTCACTAGATAAATTCTGCAAGCTCAAGTGCTATTTGGTTTAATTTTTTCCGTGATAGCCCCATTCTTGCACGGACAGCCAAGGCGAACAACAAACTGCTAATGTGCCTGGCGATATTCTTGGGGTGTTGATCGAGAGCTGCTGCATCTTTGCTATATTCTGCGTTAATGATTTTTTCTATGGATGTCTCCATGCGTTTGGTGAAATCTCTCAACGTATCGCGAATCTCATCATATTGAGAACTTGCAGGTAGGGCAGTGCCAACAAGAAGGCAACCTACAGACGGACCGTCTGGAGTTGAATAAAACTTAGCCGCGGCAAGCAACATTTTCTGACAGGCTGCTTGAAGGGTTCCCGCACCTGAAAATTCCTTGACGATGTACTCATGAGCCTGAAGGGAATACTCCGCAACAACGCGAGTGAACAAGGCTTGTTTATCTCCGAACGCATTGTACAGACTCGGCTTTGACAGTCCCATAGCTTCTGAGATCGATTCATAGCTTGACGCCTCAAATCCTTCATTCAGAAACACTTTGGCGGCACGCTGTAGCACCTCCTCCTCGTTAAATTTTCTGGGTCGACCGGGTGACTTTTTCATGATTTTATTCTGTATCGTACAAAATTTTGACAACCTCGATTTAATTATGTACGATACCGTATATATTAGCTCTTAGCAAAAACATTGGAGCAAAAGATTATGGTTGAGAAAAAGAAGGTCGGGATTTATATCTTCCCGCACGTGACGATGATGGATGCTTATGGACCCTTGCAGTTTTTCGCAATGGTTGATGAGTTTGAGACGTTTACGTTTTCCAAGACATCCGAACCCGTGATGTCGGATGCCGGTGCACTCTTGACCCCTCACTATGGGTTTGAGGATTGTCCCAAAATAGATGTTCTGGTTGTTGCCGGTGGTGGTAATGTATTGCCTCAGTTGAAAGACCAAGCGGTAATCGATTTCCTTCGGGAAGTAGGAGAACAGGCAGAATATGTCACCTCTGTCTGTACCGGAGGGTTAATCTTGGCAGAAGCTGGGCTCCTTGATGGACACCGAGCAGTAACCCATTGGACCTATGCAGAGCTGCTTGACAGCTACCCTAACGTCACACGAGTGGATGAACGGGTATGCATCTCCGGTAACCGGATTACTGGAGGCGGCATTACAGCGGGAATCGATTTCGCTATTTCAGTGATTGCCAATGTCGTTGGCGAGCCTGCTGCCCATGTCATTCAGTTACTGTTCGAGTACCGTCCAGCTCCACCTTTCAATTCTGGTGGACCAGAGACGGCACCTCAATTCGCCGTAGATACCGTTCGCGGCAAAGTGGCAGAAATTGCTTCTGATCTTTGGGAGCACGTCAATAGCAAGGAAAGGGTGGCATGATGAGTGGTTGCGTTAAAACCGTTATCGAGCAGCGCAATGCTGAAATGATGGAAGCGTTTGCTCGGCAAGATATCTCAGTATTAAAGGCGATGTATGCATCGGACGCCGTGTTGGTCTTTTCGAATGTTCCTAAGTTAACTGGACAGGCTGCGATCGGTAAGACATTCAACAGGATGTTTGAGGATGGTCTGAAAAAGTTGACTCTATCGACAGAATCTTTCCATGACTTTGGAGATTATGCGTTGGAATTTGGAGCATATTCTCTCGAAATTGATAACAGTGTCGTAACGGATACCGGTAATTATCAAGTCCTTTGGCAAAAGGTCATAGGGACATGGTTGATGGTCCAGGATATGGTGAGCAGTTCTCAACCAAGCTTATAGTTACAGGCTGATTTCCGACAACAACCTGTTCGATGCTATATCCCATCACCTTCAAAGAGTGTCGATTGCTGTGCTATGGATAGCATCGTCAAATTAGTTGTCCGTCAAACAAAGTTAGCACCAAATGCTCTCTAACTACTCGACCACCTGGTTTAAGCGGTGATGAACATCTCGCCGCTTAAACCAGTCTAATGCTGCGAGCTAGCAATCCTTTGATCTTGATCTGCGTTTCTAGGAGTTCAAAAGCCTGCTAATCAAGGCTTTAATCCTGTCATATTCGAATACCCAGTAAAAAGTCATCAAATTTTTCTCATTAGCTTATGAATCTGTTGAAAGATCTCATTCAGTTTTGGAAAGCGATGGGCACGTTGCCTTGGACAATCCGAATATGGGCAATCCTCTATCCATTGCCACAAGTTCTCGGCGGCTTGTATTTCATTCGCGAAACACCTGGACTGGTGATTCTGCTCGGTCGGGTGTTGTCCTTTATTATTGGGAGTCAAGTTCATCGTCGCCGACCGTTCTCAAAACTCATCGGTCCCATCGGGCATGCGCATTGGCTGCTAATACTCCCTTACTTATTTCATCTACTCACGACACAAATGTTGGATAGAGGTTTGTACTGGTTTATCATGTATGTGTGTGTACTCACTATGGTGAGTGCGGCCATTGATATCCCTATTGCTGTGAGGTATTTTCAACGCGGTGACTCGTTCTACAAACGAGACTAGAAAAATAGCCGTTCCAGACTGCACCTAACAAGCCTGTTGGAGCGGATTATTGAAAGATTACTGCGTTGTCAAATACTGACAACCGCTCAACAGAAACGTTAGCTATCCTTTGCATATGCTTACAGTTCTAGACGAAGCAGAAATGTGGCAACTCCACGCCGTGGTTTACCAGGATGACCTTCGTCTGATTCTCACAGAGATGTTCGTTGGCGAACCTGATGATGAACAAACCGATCCCAATCCGACAGTGCAGAAGCTTCTCCAAGGTAGTCGCCCGGTAGAAGTCAAAGATGAGAGCAGGATGATGTTGGTGAGATTTCCGCAGTCAATAGCATGGCAAGTTGTTGATGAATCCTATACCTCCTGGGACGACTACGAAGAGCGTGATGATACAGGAGTGATTCAGGCTCTTTCCCGATCCAAGTATTTAGACTACGTCAATGCTAATCATGGTTGGTACAAAGACATTATCGGTTCTGCAAAGCATTATCGAGTTTGGACGGGAGATGAAGTGATCGATGTGGTATCTTGCGAAAAGCCTGTTGTGGAACTGTGGGAGCCGTAATCCTAAGAAACGGACGCAAATAATCGGTGTCGCCAGCAAGTAAAATGGTACAATAGGTTCGTAATTATGTAGGGGTCTGCTTTCTAACTACCCTGTGGAGAGGGACGCTCGACTCACGCTCACGGGTTGAGCTTTAAACAAATCTCTCACACCCCTGACCGTTCACCGTTAGCCGCACAGTTCCTGCACCTAGATCTACATCTCAACTGCGTTTCTAAGCTTTTGGCTGCTCCGCTTTTCAGTCTTGCGTTTCTATCGTTGAATTATTCGGTATAGCCACGATAAATCTTTAGGTTTCTATTGTTATGTGATTAGTGCTTGCTTTTAGTCAGTCTGCTATACTTCATAAGTGTCGGTTTAGTTCTGTGTTTTTACCACATATTGCACCTGACGCGTTGCATCCCCGACGGCGATGATCTTTTTTGCCTCTGCCGCGCAGATGAATGCAATAGTTATCAATATTCTCTAATCTTCTTTCCATAAAGCCTTGGCCGTTACTACAAGTTCAGGGACAACAGTAGACCTAATTTTGTTATCCCCGCGAAACTGTTGTGGCATACCAAATTCACCTGTCTCAGGGTCCATCGTGTAAACAGACACTGTAGATTGCTTCGGATGACCGATATACCGCATCCCCCCTAACGCGGCATAGTCAACGATCCAATACTCCTCAACACCAATAGATTCATACTCAGCCAGCTTAGTCAAATAGTCATCTCGCCAGTTTGTTGACACCACCTCAATCACTAATGGTGGAGCAATATAAGCCATCGCTGAGCTGGACAGCCCCTTCATCCGTTCCCATTCAGCCTTGGCAAAAACAACAATATCACCACGTCTGGCAGTGTCTCGTCCATTCCGAGAACCAATAGAGATTAACTTGGAACGCTTAGGTATGAGGGGCAAATTTTTCTCTAAACAATGCAGCCTAAGCAAATCACAAAGATTATCCGCCACATCCTCATGATTAGCAGTGGGATCGCTCATCGGCATCGGCTCACCCTCAATTAATTCATATAGACGATCATCACTGCTATCCAACACAAGAAAATCTTGCAATGACAATGGTGATGGCGGCGAGGATATTAAATCAATTGCTTGGGTCATACTGCATCACCAAATGCTGTCCAA
The DNA here is from genome assembly GCF_011009555.1 of Adonisia turfae CCMR0081. GTDB lineage: Bacteria > Cyanobacteriota > Cyanobacteriia > Phormidesmidales > Phormidesmidaceae > Leptothoe > Leptothoe turfae. The sequence continues at coordinate 2,611,071 of NZ_QXHD01000004.1, forward strand.
ATTCAAGACAAAGACTCTCAAGTCTACCGTTCTTATCGGCTTTCCACTTAGAGCCTTTAGGGTGTGCACCTATCTTAGACTATTAACATGATTGTGATGCTTATCCCCTTTTTCTAGCTCGCTAAATCCAAAACCTCACCCACCTTGCACCGCACAGGGCTCACAAAGGCCAAAGAATTCCAGGGTGTGATAGTAGATTGTGAATGAGCTGGAATGCTGAAGAGAAAACTCCAGACCCTTCAAAGGGCACGTATTCAGAGGAAACGACTGTCCACAGTGCAAACAGGTCATGTAGTGATGATCCTGCTCCACCGCGTTGTAGAGTGTTTCCCCTGTCAGCGTTACCCGATGCTGCACCCTGCCCATGCGCTTTAGCGCATCAAGGGCTCGATATACCGTTGCCAAACCAATCCGCTGATGTTGCTTGATCAGCGTATATAGCGCCTGAGCCGAGATCGGTTCAGACTGTTGCCGCATTAACTGGAGTACCGCTGTTTGAGCCCGAGTACAGTGAACCTGAGTCATGGAATTTTTAAGGATTATGATCGCGTCAATTTCGAAAAACTGATGTAATATACCTAGGAATGATAATCATTATCATAACGGGTTTCCATCTTATGTCATCCACATCTATGTCACCCACGTCAGCGCCCCTCCCCACCGCCACAGATGCTGTTAAAGCGATAGAGGAAGCTGCACCCGCTGATAATAATAGTGGCAGTACTGGCCAAGTGCATCGTCCCCGGCGTCTGCGTCGTACCGGAGCGCTGCGCCGTATGGTACGAGAAACGGTGCTAACCGCCGCTGATCTAATTTATCCTCTGTTTGTCATGGAAGGTGAGGGGCAGCAGGAGGCGGTACCGTCGATGCCCAACTGTTTTCGCTACTCCCTAGATCTATTGCTAGAGGAAGCAAAAACTGTTTGGGGGTTAGGCATTGGAGCCATTGCCCTGTTCCCGCTCATTCCCCATCATCAAAAAGATAACGCGGGTACCGAAAGCTATAACCCGGATGGTTTGATCCCTCGCGCCGTACGTGCCCTTAAGCAAGCGCTGCCGGAGCTGCTGGTGATTACCGATGTAGCCCTTGACCCCTACAGTAGCGAGGGCCATGACGGCATTGTGCAAAATGGTCAAATTCTTAACGATGAAACCGTGGCAGTTCTCGTCAAACAGGCCCTGGTACAGGCTGAGGCGGGGGCTGATTTTGTGGCCCCATCCGACATGATGGACGGTCGTGTGCGCGAAATTCGTCAGGCACTGGATGCTGCCGGTTGGATTAATGTTGGCATTCTTGCCTATTCCGCTAAATATGCATCGGCCTATTACGGTCCATTTCGCGATGCCCTGGATTCTACCCCTAAGTTTGGCGACAAAAAGACCTATCAGATGGATGCCGCCAATGCGCGGGAAGCTCTGAAAGAGGTAGAGCTTGATATTAAGGAAGGGGCGGACATCGTCATGGTGAAACCGGCTCTGGCCTATTTGGATGTGATTTGCCGCATTAAACAAAACACAAATTTACCCATTGCTGCCTACAACGTCAGTGGTGAATACGCCATGGTCAAAGCGGCGGCGCAGCAAGGCTGGATTGATGAAAAAGCTGTCATGCTAGAAACCTTAACCAGTATGAAACGGGCGGGAGCCGACTTGATTTTGACCTATTTCGCCAAAGATGCTGCCCTAGCTTTACGTCCATAGCAAGATAAAGCTTAAAGAATTAATGTTGTTTTTGAAGAGAGAATAGTAATGTCTAGACTGAGTTTTCAACGGCAGGTACAACAGTTATCGATTATGGCGCTGGGGGCAATCGTTACCCTAGGTGGCTGCACGACTGCTCCTACGGACTCTACCAGCGAAGCAGACTCTTCGGCAGCGGCACCCGAAGATTCATTGCAGGTGGTTACAACATTTTTGCCCATAACCCAATTCACTAAAGCGGTAGCGGGCGATCGCGCCGAGGTGGTACAGTTGCTACCCACCAATGTGGGTCCCCATGATTTTCAGGCCAAACCCAGTGATATTCAGGCGGTTGCCAGTGCGGACGTGTTGGTGAAAAACGGTTTGGAAATGGAGTTCTTTTTAGATGACATGATCGAGAATGCGGAAAATTCCGATCTGGTCACCATCGACTCTAGCGAAGAGATTGCTGCGTTTGCTAGTAGCGAAGAAGGCCATGACGACCATGGCCATGAAGGCCACGACGATCACGATCATGGTGAGGAAAAGGCCCATGATGATCATGACCATGGTGAAGAAGGGCACGACGACCACGATCACGGTGAAGAGAAGGCCCATGATGATCATGCCGAAGCGAGCCATGACGACCATGGCCATGCTCACGCCCACGGTGAATTTGACCCCCACGTCTGGCTGGATCCCAAGCGAGCCATTGAACAGGTCGAAAATATTCGCGATGGTTTGATTGCCGCCGATCCAGAAGGGGAGGCTGAATACACGGCTAACGCGGCGGCATTTATTACTGAGCTGCAGGCATTGGATGCTGACATTACGGAAATGTTGTCCCCCTTTGCTGGACAAACATTTGTGGTATTTCATGATTTCGCCGCTTACTTTGCTAGCAGCTATGGACTGGAAGCTGAAGTTCTGGTAGGTCTTCCCGAAGAAAATCCATCTCCAGACGATGTCAAGCGTGTTGTGGATACAGTGCAGGCGGAAGGGTTAAAAACCATTATGACCGAGCCCCAGGCTGGAGAATCTTCCTTTAAGGCGATCGCACAGGATCTCTCCATTGGTGTAAGTGAGTTTGACCCTCTGGAAGTAGGTCCGACCGAGGCGATACAGCCAGACTACTATCTGACAATCATGCGTCAGAATGCTGAGAATCTGGCAGATAGCTTTGGGGCATCCACACAATCCTGGTATCCTTTCTGGACGCCTCAACCGGTAGCCGCAATCGGTTGGTGGCTTTAGTATGGAGAATGATTTTATGGGGCCAGGAGAGAACAGTTGAGCGATCCAGTCTTAGTCGTCAACGAGTTGACGGTTTACCGAGAGACCTATGCAGCGGTTCAGAATGTATCGTTTACAGTGCCAGCTGGCATGGATACCGCAATTGTGGGTCCCAACGGAGCCGGAAAGAGCACCCTAATTCAGGCCATACTGGGAATCTTGCCACGTCGGTCTGGAGAGGTGTTTGTCCTGGGGCAGCCGCTCTCTCCTAAAGGCAAATTGCCAGCTGAGGTGAGACAACAGGTTGCCTATCTGCCTCAAAACTTTCTGTTTGATCGCCGCATTCCCATTACAGTCAAAGAACTGATCGGTCTCGGCTGGGATCGTCTGGGCTTACAGCTGCCTTGGGCTGGTGGACGGGCGCGCCGTCATGCAGTGCAGCAGGCATTGACCCAGGTGGACGCCTGGCATTTGCGTTACAAGCTTGTGAGTGCGTTGTCGGGGGGAGAGCTAAAGCGGGTACTGCTGGCCTACTGTTTAGTGCGTCCCCGCCGTCTGCTGATTCTCGATGAGGCTCCCGCTGGTTTAGATGTGCGTAACGAATCGGAATTTTATCGGTTGCTGCACCAGCTTAAACAAGACCAGGGCTGGGCCATTTTGCAGATCTCCCATGATCTCGATATGGTACGTCGCAGTTGCGATCGCGTCCTCTGTCTAAATCGCACCCTGCTCTGCCAGGGAAAACCCGATCATTCTCTTACCCCAGAGAATCTCTCCCTGGCCTATGGCTCTGAGTTTGTTCGCTATCACCATTCTTGTTAATCTTGCTAGTTTTTCTGCCATGTCGATCCAGGCTGAATTTACCCGTGTGATAGAACTGTTTCAACTGCCCTTTATGCAACGGGCACTGATGGGCAGTGTTCTCACTGGTTTTATGGGCGGCTTAATGGGTAGCTTTACCGTTCTCCGACAGCTTTCTTTTTTTAGTGATACCCTGGGGCACTCAGCCCTGTTGGGTATTAGCATTGGGTTTTTGCTGGGTCTGGATCCTGGTTGGGTGTTGTTACCCTTTGCTGTTCTTTTTGCGTTGGGTGTGACCTATTTCCTGGAACGCACGCGTCTCTGGACCGATGCGCTGCTAAATATTGTTTACTCATCATCCTTGGCCATTGGCATTATCTTGCTGAGTTTTCGTGAGGACTACAAAGGCGGTATCACCCACCTGTTGTTTGGTGATATCCTGGCAATGCAAACCACTGACTTAATCTTTAGCGGCGTGCTGTTGGTGGTATGTGTCATATTTATGGGGCTAACGTTGCGATCGCAAATTCTCCTAACACTCCATGAATCCATGGCCATTGCTCGGGGCGTATCTGTGTCTGCCCAACGTACAGCGTTCATTGTGTTGTTATCTCTGGTGGTGGGTATTTCCATTAAGGCCATCGGTGTTTTGTTGATTAGTGCATTTGTCGTGATACCCGCTTGTGCGGCCCGTCTCCTTAGCCGCAACTTTGTTCAGTACATCCTGACCTCAGCAGGCTTAGGTGCTTTAGGGGCCGCTATTGGTATGATGGTTTCTGCCTTTTTCGACTTACCCTCGGGTCCCAGTATTGTCACCGTTCAACTCGCTATTTTTCTGTTGGCGATGCTCGCACCCAACACCCGCAAGTTGGCCTTGTAAACATAATTAGCCCAGAGATATCGTTGGCTAACTCCAAAGGAGTTAGGGAATCCATCTTGTTGCTTCCGGAGTTTATTCCATGACAGTCTCCACAGCCCCTTTAACCACTAAAAGAGGAATGCCCGTCACCATCATTACCGGATTTCTTGGCAGTGGTAAAACAACGCTTTTGAACCATATTCTAAGCAATAATAAAGACTTAAAAGTTGCCGTCCTCGTTAATGAATTTGGCGATATCAACATCGATAGTCAGCTGTTAGTGACAATGGATGAAGATATGGTTGAACTTAGCAATGGCTGCATTTGTTGCACCATTAACGATGACCTGGTAGACGCTGTCTATCGAGTCATGGAGCGGGATGACCGTGTTGACTATATGGTGATTGAGACCACAGGTGTGGCTGATCCGCTGCCTATTATTCTTACATTTCTGGGTACTGAACTACGCGACCTCACCCGTTTGGATTCCATCATCGCCATGGTAGATGCCGAAACCTTCACGCCCGATCATTTTGAGAGTGAAGCCGCCTTGAAACAAATCACCTACGCTGATGTTACAATTATTAATAAAGTTGACCTGGCTTCATCGGACCAGGTAAAGACGTTAGAAGAGTACCTTAGTAGCGTTAAAGCGGGGGCAAGGATTTTGCACAGTCAGCAGGGCCAAGTGCCGCTACAGCTAGTTTTAGATGTAGGGTATAACAACCCCGAAGCTTATGCTGCGCTGGTGCAGGAAGAAATTGAGCAGACGGCCCATGAGCACCATCACGGGCACGGGCACGGGCACCATGGGCACGGGCACGAGCATCACGGGCACGAGCACCATCACCATGGGCATGAACATCATGAACACCATCATCACCACTCTGCCCATCTTGAGAATGATGGATTTGTGTCCATCGCGTTTGAGAGCGATCGGCCCTTCCATGTCAAAAAATTTGAACACTTTTTGCAAAACAAACTTTCAAAGAATGTTTTTCGGGCAAAAGGAATTCTCTGGTTTGAGGAAAGTGACCTGCGCAATATTTTTCAGCTAAGTGGTCCTCGCTTCTCTATTGACGGTGAAGAATGGTCCACCCCACCTCGAAACCAGCTTGTTTTTATCGGGCGGCATCTCAATGGTGATGATATCCAGCAGCAGCTGACGGCTTGCCTCGCCTGATACATCATTTGTCAGGGTAGTACACCGCTAACCTGACGTGTAGTTGCCTATTCGGCAATTGCTACATCCAGTCTTTCAGTCGTTTTCTGAAGGGGGCTGATCGGTTCGCGATCGCTCGACATTTTGATAAATCCATCCAACAATTCACCCACTCGTTATTTATGACCTTATCCATTTCACCCGACGATATTCGTAGCCAGTTAATCAACACCGAAGCTAAAGCTCCTGTTTCAGACGAAGACATGCGACAAGCCGTAAGAACATTGCTTCTAGGCTTAGGAGAAGACCCCGACCGTGAAGGATTGCGAGACACACCAAAACGTGTGGTCAAAGCCCTCAAATTTTTAACCTCGGGTTATCATCAGTCCCTGGATGAACTGCTCAATGGAGCCGTTTTCCATGAAGACACCAATGAAATGGTACTGATACGCGATATTGATCTGTTCAGTTCTTGTGAGCACCATATCTTACCGATCTTAGGCCGTGCCCATGTTGCCTATATTCCCAATGGCAAGGTAATTGGCCTATCGAAAATTGCCCGCATTTGTGAAATGTATGCACGACGGTTGCAGGTGCAAGAACGGCTGACCCAGCAAATTGCCAATGCTCTCCAGGGGCTTTTACAACCCCAGGGTGTGGCAGTTGTTGTCGAGGCGTCTCACATGTGTATGGTGATGCGCGGTGTGCAAAAGCCAGGTTCCTGGACCGTCACCAGTTCGATGCAAGGGGTGTTTGCGGATGATGCTCGCACACGTCAGGAGTTTATGGATCTGATTCGCCATAGCCCATCGTTCCATTAAAAATTTCCAACCAAAAGTCTACTCACTCACCGGGAGATAAGCGTCACGCTTATCTCCTTTTCTGTCATTTATCTATCTAACACAAGTTTAGAAAACACAGGTGTTATTCAGCCATTACCCGAGAGCCTAACCGATGGCCCTGCATTAAACCCTAATGCCTATTTTTGCGATCGCTTCCGCCTGAATCTATCCCCCGATATCTGCGACGACTGATACGATCTTTTAACCAATATTACTGAAAGCTTCTAGAATAGTACAAATAAACTATTCACTAAGAGGGCTGACTAATGATCCAACCAATTCTGACCAGGACAGCCTTAGAGGCCTCACAACAGTTTATTGAACAAAAAGGACGGCCATTAGAAATTGCCAGATTCCACCATGCCTTTAACGGAGCATCAGCAGACTCAGTAGTTGCTGCACTGAAGGAATTCCAGAATCCAGATGGCGGTTTTGGTCATGGACTAGAACCTGACTTGCGCACAAATGATAGCTCGGCACTTTGCACATCCATTGCCTTTCAAGTATTTCGCTCAATTAACGGTACCTCAGATCATGAGGTCGTCTCAGTTGCGATCGCCTATCTGCTAAAGACCTTAGACCAAAAAGAATGGCACTGGCCGATTATCCCTAAATCCGCTCAGCAGAGTCCCCATGCTCCTTGGTGGGAACAGTCAGACGATGAAGAAACATCGGAGTTATTCTCTCTTAACCCGACCGCTGAGATACTGGGATATCTGTATGACTATCAACATCTTGTCCCAGAGACTATTATCTCTCAGGTGTCGGAGCGGGTCATGGGTGCATTATCAAATACAGAGCAGATGGGCATGCATGACCTGTTGTGTTGTCTACGTTTGATGAAGACAAAAACACTACCCGATGAATTCCGGGAACAGATTCGTCAAGCTGTGGCCCAGCAGATTGATGGGACCATTGAAAAGAATTCAGCGGCTTGGGAAGGCTATTGTCTACGGCCATTGCAAGTGATAGATGCGCCTGATTCTCCTTTTATGGCTGGAATGGAAGAAGCCGTAACGGCAAATTTAGCCTACGAGATTTCTACTCAAAGTGAAGAGGGTGCTTGGTCACCCACCTGGTCTTGGGGAGATATGTTCCCTGATGCATGGCAACAGGCGCATCAGGATTGGAGCGGTGTGATTACGGTTGAAACACTGCTAGTCTTGAAACGATTTGGATGTCTTGAAGGTGTTTCATGACCAGACTAACGATATAGCAATCGAAGAGAATGTTAGGACAATTTTCTGATGGTGATCTTTACACCATGTTTTGCCTATCCCCTCAATTGCAATATTTGTCTAAGTTTGTCCTGAGTCTACTATTGGAAGTCATGGGAGTGGGGGATAAGCATTTTCGACCAACATTTCAAACTGTTCCGCGAACCACCATCCCGCATGGGGGGCTCCAGCCATGGCATTAGTCGAGTATTGTGATTTGTCTCTATTGGTCGCGTTCGGATCGCACATCCCATCAAATCCTTTGGCCGGATCATTGGGATCAATAATGCCAGCTTCGCTAACACCATCAGATTCTCCCGGAGGTTTCACCCATACAAAGGCATCAAAATGTTCATAAGGTTCTACGACCGGGCGTTCACCGATACCCATGCCGATCTGGTTACACCAGCCACCGCGATGAGGTCGTCTATCAATGCGAGACTCATCTACAAAGGTATTCACATCTGTAGCGGTGCTGGCAACAGTCGGACGATTTGGGCCGCCCCATCCGTTACGGCTGGTATCCACTAACATACCAATCGTCGTCGGTAGACCTTCAGCCACAAAAGCATCGTACATCGCGCCCATATAGCTGATTTCGTCAATATAGGGGTTCCAGTCATAGAAATCAGAGGAGCGGCTCGGCTGGCCACCAGTATATTCTTTAATAAACGGCTCAATTATCGGGGTGCTGCCGGAGGTATTTGAAATAAAACCATCCACTGCGTTTACGCCAGCTTGTGTGCCCTTAATCGTATCAGCGATCAACGTCACCGTCGGACCAAACGCACTATCCCAGCCTAACCAACCAGAATGACCAAGATCAACATAGGTATAGACGTTAGGGATTGGATACAGCTTATTTAAAGCATATTTCACACCTTCGACATATTCGCCACTCGATTTTGCCTTTGCACAGGCAGGCGTTGAAAGGTTGGTGACAAGGTTAGGCAATGAATCCGGTTCGATCGTGGCGACAATCCGGATATGGGCATATTTCGGATCGCTAACAATCTCTGCGATCGGATCGATGTAGTCAGTTTTATAGCGCTCAATACCGCCATGGGGAATTTCGCCATTTGAAGCCAACGCATGACAATCCCGGTTCGGTAGATTGTAGACCACCATCAAAAAGGTGATCGGTTTACCGGGGAGCTTTTGCGCTAGCGCGGTATCCAAATGCTCACGTAAGCTCATGGCAATTTTGCTGCCATCGGCCGCTGTTCCTGTAATTGCGCCAATGCGATCCATCCAGACTGCGGTCGGGTAGGTAGCGACCTGGGCCATTTTTTCGCCTAATCTGCCAGCGGTTTGGGTGGCCTGTTTTTTCACGTTTTCCCCATAGTCCAGGTTCAGGTAGGCAGTTGCCCCAACAAACGGATTGTCAACATGGAGTTTTGCATATGCAGTTTCATGCACAGTTGTCGTTAGTGTGGTTACAGCCAGCATTCCAACAGTCAGTAACCATACAAAAGATTTTAGTTTTGTAGACTTCATAAAGTCCTTCATTTTTTTAAATAAAAATAACTTAAGGGCGGGGGGACACCATTTAACCTGTATTGGTTCAGTGTGCAATGAAATTTTCACACCTAAAAATAAGCTATATCATGCCTGGCATGGGTGATGTATGGGGATGCTCCTTATTACGAAAAAACTATATAAAAAGAGTATTGAGGGAAGATACTTATAATAAATACTTCGTCGAATAGATAGCTCCAGGAGATACTGATGGAAAATAGCTTCGAGCTATCAGATGAATTGAACAGGTAAGAGGTTCCGCTACTATCAGGAAAATTTAATAATGGTGTCGTCACTGGACAACAATTTGGTTTGACACAGCTAAAATAGTGATTAGAGTTTTGCTGAAAATTTTGCCCCATAAGCAATCCCACAGTTACTATTAACCTATCAGACGACTTGATCACACTAATCAGTAGTCGATGCCATTACTACTACAAGCGTTGAGTCTGGTCGGCAAAAGTAAGTGCAAAACAACGTACCCCACCATTCTTTTCCTGCGTCAAAGTAATTGGAACAATCGTCGCTCCAGCTATAGATCTGCCCTGCATCAGTGAATGATGCAAAGAAGTGTTCTGCGATCTCTAAAAATAGCGTGTTGAGTTCTAAGGACGATCCAGTAATACCGTATGGAGGAGACAGAAACGCATCAGCAAGCCCAAAACTGTCAGGTTCATAAAAACCGCACTCTCCAACGATATTCTCTGGAATTTCCGCGTCGCCAACCCAAAATAAGTCATTGACGTGGCGCTTGCTTTGACCCCTGACTAACAGTTTCCGAGACGACACGTTAAAGGACGAACCTAGGAATTGCTCCAAGCTGATGATATTCCCAACAAATTTGCTGACATCATATGTCAACTGAAAAAAATCATCTCGATTGTGATGCTGATTTTCAGGGCTTTCGAGAATAGTTTGAAAGTCCTCATCAATATCTTGCGCTATTGCGTCTAAGGCTAATATTGCGGCTTGCCAATGAGTATCATAATCATCGTAGGGTTGCTCCTCCAACTCCATCGCTACCAAATCGATGACTCCGCCTCGTTCTTTATACTGCTGCAATAACTGTTTTTGCTGCTGACTTAATTCCGCTAATTTCATGGAGCCTTTGCTCTCTCATTATTTGATAAATATAGGCACATCTTCAGACTAGTATTGGGATGAAATTGAGCTAATGATGTCTGTCGTCCGCCGCTAGTAACCTTTCAAGCTTAACCAGAAACCTCTAAACGGTCGTGGCCATGGACGTTGTTACCCTGCTTACTGAGTCAACATAAATAGGGATGGGTTTTCGTCTAATCTTGGCAGTTAATCCCATTGTCAGGGCATAACAACATTCAACTTAAAAAGTAATCTAGTTAACAGTAAATCTGTAAAAATGTGAATAGTGCTTCTCCCCACGATTGTCGTGACACCTGTTCAATGTTAGTGACGGCGGAAGATGGAAAGGCTACTAAAGTAGCGGATAATCCCGATTACCCATTCACCCAGGGAACCCCATGCAGCAACGTTAGCGACTATATTCGTTTTGTGCCAGTTGTCTCGGGCACGGTGACTGTCGAGGGTCGCCTGAGGCTATGTCTATTACGGGAAGGAGAATGGGATGCTTTAATGCTGGTGCGGGCGGGGCTTGCGATCGCAAAAGGTCAGAAATTGTTTGCTAAACCTAGCCTACAAACAATCAAGCCATGTACTTGATCGATGGACTTTAAACAAATTTAAACAAACCTGAATTTTTTAAGAGTCTTGCGATCAAAGATTTTTATGTCACTAAGATTATCTGTGACGGCAAAGATACTCATCTATGAATTTTGCATCTCAAATCAACACTAATCCATGGCTTCATTTTTCAATGATCAGTTTGCTATGGCTTTTTAATGGTCTTTGCCTTCTATATTGCATGGCCACTCTAGCTGTCTTTATGAAAATTCTGTTGACTTAGATGGTTTAGTTTAGACTCAAGCGAAGTGATTAAGATCAAGCAGACTATACATTGATTCTGATAAATGTCTTGTGTCAGATTATGGTGTGCTCACTGAAATAATCTTCCGAAACGCAAACTTTTACAGTCTCATACCCAAAACAACAAAATAGCTGTTCTTTTCCTGGCCACAAGACTGAAGTCATAAAGTTGAGGCCATAAGGTCGAGAAATCAGCCACAATGTGAGAACGATCTTCGGCCTCATATTGTGGCTGACCCTATTTTTAGGTAAACCACACAACAATCTCTCAATTCATCAGATAGACCACATCAAACCTTTTGTATTTTTCAAGCTATGCTACATCTCAATATCAAATAACATACGCTTATTTTGAGTGCCGTTCAGCATCCTTGATCCTGAGCTTTTGGCGCAGCGGCACTCAGTATTGGGACCCAGGATGATGTAGCCAGGTTTCAGCATGCAGTTTCAACTGGGCTATCAAATACAGCCTTACTCTCAACGTAGTCAGGAATCGCATCGCCAATTAAGTTGGACGTTCGGTTGTAAAATTGTGACCTACGAGGCTGCCATGACATGACAACATTCAGGGCATAAGGGGCACATAAAGATCGTCTATGAAAGACAGACACCCTTAGAAATAAAGGTTTCAAGGATTTATGAGAGAACTTTAATTAAACAAAGAATAGGAGTTAAGGTAGGTACCGCCCATGGATGTCTGACCATTGGAATCCGTAGAAATACGGAATTAGCTATGTATTTCTGTATTTTTTTCCTGTCCATAGATCCTTTGGCAGAATGCTGAACTATGTCAAGGTCAATAGGCCATAGGAGTTCCAAGTTGTACCCCGTTAAAAAATGGTTCAATCCGATGTTTTTAATTAACAACCCCATTCCCTGCGATGGGGTTTGGTCATCCCAACCCCATCGTCAGCCAAAGCTATGGGAACGACTGATTCAGTTAATATATAACGCTTTAAATATAATCTTTGGAGTAAGTTGGGGGCAGCAGTTTGCCATGGTTGGGCAATCCCCTACACACGATTACATGCCCCTAGAAGTGCTGCCTGATTACTATCTCAACAGTGATAGTGCTAAACGGCTGTGGCAAGATTGGCGGGTATTACGACGATTATTCATTCGTCGCGATCACAGTCGTGATTTGCTTTTGCAAGGTCAGTCTGGTTGGTTACCTATCCACGGTATGACCATTCACCAACAGCTAGTGACTATCACCACCGATGAAGGTGAGACAGTATTGGATTTAGATGAGCCTGTTGTCTGGCTCAGTCGTGCTAACCCAGCTAATACAAAAATCTCACAAGAACCTATTTGGACCGTTGGGTTACAGAATAATAGTTTGTGGTGCCCTGCCTAATGAGGACGATCAGTTCTCAGTGTTGAGTGCTGATTCATAAATTTCTGATACAGGAAATCTAACAAAAGAAACAGTGACAGGCGTTGCGCTACCGGCAAATCTGTAGGAATTGTGAGAGCGATATGGGGTACAAGCGTTAGCATGGTAGGCGTTTATTTCGCCTCTGTTGACTCTTGTACCTTTATGTCATATTTGAGAAGAGTCGGCAGGCTGGTTCATCTATAAAGAGAGTGTTTTTTCCTTTGCCATCAAGTCTTAGAATAGAAGCAGGACAAGCTTCAGATGGAGAGACTGTTAGTACCGTTTTAAGAACATCAGCTTTATAATCTCCAAAGACACAGCAGAGATTATATCGAGCACTGCGGATGGCACTCAGGCTGAGGGTAATCGCATAGGCAGGAACAGCTGAAAGCTGTGGGAAATATCCAGAGGTCAATTGTTGTTGGCGGTTGATATTGTCCAAGCGTACAAGTTTTACCCATCGAGAATCATGGAAATCTGCTACGGCTGGATCATTAAAGGCTAGGTGGCCGTTATCGCCAATACCCAGTAAACAGATATCAATTGGTTTTTGGGTGAGCAACTGGGTGTAGCGATCGCACTCTTCAATCGGCTCTAATGCATCACCATTGAGATAATTAAATACTTGAAACGGTAACCATCGGACAATGTGATGGTGCAAGTAAGCGCCAAAGCTAGCCGGATGCTCGCGACTCAGACCTAAAAACTCATCCAGGTGAAAGCCGATCACCCGTGACCAATCTACAGTGGTATCACGGCGAAGGTACCCTAATAGACCCAGTTGCGATCGCCCGGTAGCAAACACGATGGTGGCCTGTGGCTGATGCTGAAGTGTCTGCTGTAGCTGGATAATAACTTGCTGTGCCGCCGCCTGAGCTAACGAGTCTGGATCTGGATAGACTCGCACATTAAGCGCATCGACCTTAAACCTGCGGTTAGACATCGCCACTTAGCCTAAATTCTCAGATTTACATAACACTAGAGCAACGCCATAAAAGTTAAAACTTGCTCGGTGATCATGGCCTACTATGCACTAGTTTCTTTTGACTACTTAAAAAAAACTCTGGGATTCATAAGCTTGCGCTAAGCTTTGTAGGTTCGAGGAACAAATGGTGTAAACCATCTTTAATCCCCGATACTTGGGCGTTATCTGACAGGTTAGAGCATGAGTGCAAAGTGGTTGTGGCTAATTCTCGGAGGGTTTCTTGCGCTTACCTTCTCTGGATCCTTCGTGCACTTGATCACAGAAGTGTGGTGGTTCGACTCGGTTGGGTTTGCAGATATTCTATGGACTCGATTGCGCTGGCAGGGGGCGATCGCAATCCTAGCCTTTGCCAGCTGGTGGTTAATTTTATTCATAAACTATGCAATTGCTCAACGCATTACTCGCGAACGTCCCCTACGGGTTGTGCAAAATCCCCAGTGGGATCCCTATTTACCAAGCTTAATCCGCTACGTTAGTTTCGGTCTGATTACGTTGCTAGCTTTAACCGCTGCCATCAATGGTATTGAAGCCTGGCAGGATGTCCTCAAGTTTCTTCACCCGGTAGACTTTGGTGCCCAAGACCCTCTGTATGGGCGCGAAATGAGCTTTTATATTTTCCAACTCCCCCTCTTCGAGAGTTTACATAGGGCTATCATCGAAATATTGGTATGGAGTCTAGCACTTGCAGCCAGCATTTATGGGGTTAAAGGAGAAATTCGCCCAGAACGCGGTTGGAAATACTTTCTCACCGGAGAAGTCAAAACCCACTTCTGTGTATTGTTAGCTGGATTAGCTGCTGTCGTTGCCTTAGGATTTTGGCTCGCTCGCTACGAACTCCTCTATTCTTCAACAGGCGTTGTCTTTGGTGCCGGCTATACCGATGTCAATGCTCGTATGCAAGCCTACGGCATCATGGGATTCATCACCATTGCCGTCGGTATTTTATTCTTACTTTCCCTGTGGCGTAGCGGTTTTCTGCTACCGCTTACAGCCATTAGTCTCTATGTAGCCGTTTTTGTTCTGGTGACTGGGGTATATCCCTGGGGACAACAAAAGTTTGTTGTAGAACCTAACGAACTGCAAAAAGAAGCTCCCTACATCGCCGACAACATTGAACTTACCCGCCTAGCCTACGGTCTAGATGATGTTCAGCAAGAATCTTTTGAGGTTAAAAATCAGCTAGATGCCACTACTCTAGAAAATAATAGTGGCACTATCGACAACATTCGCCTATGGGACTATCGCCCTCTGCAAAGTACCTACGGTAGTTTGCAAACCCTACGTCCCTATTACAAATTTCAAGACGTTGACATTGATCGCTACACCTTAGATAACGACTATCGTCAGGTAATGTTATCGCCTCGGGAGCTAGTGGATGATGCCCTACCCGACCAAGCTCAAACATGGGTCAACCAACACATAATTTATACCCATGGCTATGGTCTGGCCATGAGCCCAGTGAATAAGGTTACCGAAGATGGTCTACCGGAATTATTTATCAAGGACTTACCCCCAACAAGCACTGTCGATCTCACCATCGAGCAACCTCGAATTTATTATGGGGAAGCAACAGATCGCTACATCTTAACTGGCACTGACCAGGCTGAATTTGACTATCCTCTAGGCAATGATAACGCCCAATATAACTACACAGGTCCTGGTGGTGTTCCCATTGGTTCCATGCTACGAAGACTAGCCTATGCTTACAACCTAGGCGACTGGCAACTGCTACTGTCCAACTCTCTCGGAGAGAATTCTCGGATTCACTACCATCGATTAATTCAGCAGCGCATTCAACAGTTAGCTCCCTTTCTTTCCCTCGATAGCGATCCCTATTTAGCCATCATTGACGGGCGACTCCAATGGATTGTTGATGCCTATACCCTCAGCGATCGCTATCCCTATTCTGAACCTCTATGGCGCAGTGAGGGCATTGAAGACGTATTACAGGGGCGCGCTATGCAGCGTATTGTCAGCAGTGGCACTAACTACATCCGTAATCCTGTTAAAGCTGTGGTCGACGCCTATGACGGCACCATCAAGCTTTACATTGTTGACACAGAGGACCCGATTCTGGCTTCTTTTCAACAGAGCTTTCCCACATTATTTGACAATTTAGAAAACGCACCACCTACACTCCAGCAGCATTTTCGCTATCCTCAAATGCTGTTTAAGATTCAGGCTCAAGTCTATCGAGCCTATCATATGGATCGTCCAGATGTGTTTTACAACCAGGAAGACCTCTGGGATTTCCCAACTCAGATCACACGAGAAGAAAGCTCAGAAACCCTGGAACCGTACTACGTCATCATGAAACTGCCCGAGGGTGAAGCAGAAGAATTTATGTTGATCGTGCCTTTTACCCCGGTACAGAAAAATAATATGGTGGCGTGGATGACAGCACGCTGTGATGGGAATAACTATGGCAAACTGTTAACCTATGAATTCTCTAGACAGGCCTTAATCTATGGCCCGCGCCAAATTGATTCCCGTATCGATCAAGATACTGACATTTCTCAACAATTAACGCTTTGGAATCAAGAAGGCTCAGAAGTCTTTCGTGGGGATTTACTGGTTATCCCTATTGAGGAGTCACTGCTGTATGTAGAACCTGTCTATCTACAAGCGCGGGGACAAAATAACAATAGCAACGCTATTCCAGAACTCAAACGGGTGATTGTGGCCTACAAAGACACAATTGTAATGGAACAAACATTGGAAGACAGTTTAACTAGACTGTTTGGGCAGCTTCGTCCTACACCTTCAGTGGCAGAAACCACCCCAGAAACATCGACGCCACCACCTACACCAGCATCTCCCACAGCCGATCAACAGGCCCTGATTCAATCTGCTCTAGAAGCTTACACCCAAGGTCAGCAAGCACTACAACGGGGAGACTGGCCAGCCTATGGGGCTGCTCAAACACGCTTAGGAAAACTACTTGAGCAATTAACTAAAGCAGAAGAATAAAGCCATGGTATCCATGACCTATCGGTATCAGTCATCACATAGCTGTGTTTAGAAACACCTGATTTTTTAGACGGTTTCTGAGTATGGGCTCCTGACGACCCCTGATCGCGTCTGGAAGTGTAGGGGGGAACAACTGACAGTCATAGCGATCCGGAAGTGCTTTGCTCGTCTGGATACTATGGGTTCCCAGCCTACGACATCCATCCAGCCTGTAAGGGAAGCTCAGCGTGAAAATCAAATCTAAAAGCCTACTGCTTCGGCTCATTACTCCCCTGTCGTTATTGTCTGTCGCTACCATATTGACAATTTCAGTGAGCACATATTTCTCAGCACGGGAAACCCTGAAAAGATCGCTATACGACCGCTTGAGCGTAGCAGCCACCCTCAAGGAAGAAGAACTCACTCAGTGGTTTCAAACCCATCGTAACGATATTCTGCTGCTGGCCCGTTTGCCAGAAATTCAGACACAGACTGAGCGCCTGGTATCTGACACTGTTCCACCTCCGGAAGATACCCCCCAAGCTGAACCGTCATCTGCTCCAGAAATCAAAAAAAATGCCCGCATAAAACTCGCATCTTATCTGCGAAACATCATCACGCTTAAGCCCGACTTCGCAGAGGTGTCAATTGTGGCAGACGATGGCATGGTTGTATTTTCAACCAATAAAAAACTAGAAAATACGTCTCAATCCCTAGAAGCCAATACAACCTACTTTGCTGATGGCTCAGGCGATATTACCCCCATTCCCTACAGTTCTCCCACCACCGGTACAACAGCTATTACCTTAGCAACACCGATCCTAGATGCAGCTAAAAATCGGATTGGGGTGCTGAAGGTCACTCTAGATTTAAGAGAAGTGGATGCCTTAATTCAGGAACGAACCGGACTAGGTAAAACGGGAACCACATACCTGGTTGGCCAGATCGAGGAACAAAATACATTTATTGTCTCTGACAAGGATGAAGAATCAGCAGGTAATATCAGCAGCTTTGCCATTGATGCCGCCACCTCAGGCGAAAGTGGGGCTGGCCTTTATCAAAACTATGCAGGCAAACCGGTCATTGGTGTCTACCGTTGGTTAGATAGCCAAAATCTAGCTCTCCTAGCGGAAATTAACCAACGGGAAGCGTTTGCTCCAGCCCGTGCCCTCGCCAGGAATATCTTATTAATCGGTTTTGTGGCAACGGGGTTATTGTTATCAGGTATTTATTTATTATCTCGTCGTATTACTCGACCCATTACAGAAATTACTAAAGCTGCGATTCAGCTCCAAAGCGGTCAACTCGAGCAGTCACTGTCAGTCAATAGTAAAGATGAAATCGGTGTCCTGGCTCAGGCATTCAATCATATGAGTCAGCAGCTCAAACAGTCTTTTGATACCCTAGAAAGTACTAACCAAGAGCTGGAAATACGGGTTAAGGAGCGAACAGTTGAGTTAGAAGCAGCAAAGGAAGTTGCAGAAGCTGCCACTCGTGCCAAGAGTGCTTTTTTGGCTAATATGAGCCACGAACTTCGAACACCGCTCAATAGTATCATTGGCTATAGCGAAATGATCGAAGAAGATGTGGAAATTATTGGTGAGCCCAGTCTCATTCCGGACTTACGTAAAATTCAGGGCTCTAGTAAACATTTACTCAATTTAATTAACAGTGTACTTGAGCTGTCCAAAATTGAGGCGGGTCGCATGGAGCTACAGCTACAATCCGTAAATGTCATGGCTCTTGTAGAAGATGTCCTGGAAACTATCCGACCAAACGCAGAAAGGAAACTCAATCACATCACTCTCAATACGGCTAATAACATGGGTTCGATTGAAACCGACTTTGGTAAACTACGCCAGTGCCTTTTACATTTACTCAGTAATGCCAATAAGTTTACTGAGCGCGGTCAGATTATTCTCACTGTGCAAACATCACAGCATCAAGATGAAAGCTACCTTGAATTTACAGTTGAAGATACGGGTATTGGCATAGCTCCAGACCAGCTAGAACATGTTTTTGAAGCATTTACTCAAGCTGATGATTCATCAACTCGCCCATTTGATGGTACTGGCTTAGGGCTAACCATCACTCGCGAATTTGTGTATATGCTTGGAGGTGTTGTCACAGCCCAAAACAGACCGAATAAGGGGGCTATGTTCAAAATTCGGATTCCTCAGATAATTCCCCGCGTTAAGCACCAGTTAGCCACTGCTGAGGTTTAAAGTACCCGTGCTAAAGAGCAAGCCATAACTAACTTCCAACAGTGAATGTTGAAGAGACGTTCCATGGAACGTCTGTACATCCAAAATTTGGACGTTAATGGATTTTATTTCCTAAGGCTGAGTAGCTGACGTTCGAAAAATTGGTATAAAAAGGCCTTTTATATAAACCGTAGTCTTAATAAAGACAGCTTACCCATCGAGTAAATGCTCATTCGATGGGTAGTTTCTATTAAAAATACAAGGTGATTCTTCGTCTTATTTTTAAGATAAAGCTTGTATCTAACACGATTTCTTTACCTTACTTTCCTGAGCACATCTAATGGACTTGAACATTTAGATAAACCCGGTGAATTTACACAAACTCATGTGTTGATTATCACTCCATTGATGGTAACAAAAGTAGCTGTGTTGTGTTTAGAATAAATTATTTAAAAAATCATTGTTTTCATTAGAAAGACCTCATGAAAAACATTAAGATATGGGCAGTAAGTATCATTTTTCCTATTTTATTGATTAGACTTGCAGTAATATCCCATAGACTATATATGTGATACAGAGTGATATTCTTATTTCAAGCTTCAGTAATAAAACGATGAGAATTGTTTCAGGCTTGATGTGATGTTAACGAGTCTAGGCAGAGGCAAAAAGCAATCTGTTTAGCAAGTTAATACCTTTTATTAAAAGTATCTGGGTGCATATCGAAAAATCAGGATGAAGGGTGTTTGTATATCGATAGCAATCGTTCAAGCAATTTTTTGGGCCAATTATTAGATGCTCCCGTAGGTCGCTCTATCGTCAGAATACGTGGAATTTTTAAGGCTGATCTCTCCATTTCTGAATACAGATTTTTCATGATTGTTTGAATAGTTTTACCTCTGAGGTAGTAGCTATTTTTATTGGAGATATTGTATTTATGCAACGGCGCAAATTTGCACAGTTATCACTGTTTGGGTTAGGTGGTTTGATTGCGAGCTGTACCCGCGGACAACAAGTCTCCACCCCTAATGACATACCATCTGAGAACAAACTTAAGATATGGTGGCAAGAGGGGTTTTATCCAGAGGAAATTGATGCACTTAAACAGATTATTGAAGTTTGGAAAACCCAAAGCCAGATAGAGGTTGAACTCAACGTTATTCCCCAGAAAGACATTCTGGCAGCACTTGATCGGGCATTGAGCACCGGTACCGACGATATTCCTGATATTTTCTATTCTGGCTCAGCTGACTTAACGAGTATTCCTCGTTTAGCGTGGAATGGAGAACTTGCCGATGTCTCTGATGTAATTCAACCGATTAAACAGTACTACACAGATAATGTGCTGGACGGCGTTAACTATCAGAATAAGACTGGAGGCAGCCGTAGCTACTATGCTGTGCCACTGATGCAGTCAGCCATTCATATTCACTATTGGGAAGATTTATTAATCAATGCCGTCGGGGAACGTCGGGTAACTATTCCTAAAGACTGGCAAAGTTTCTGGGATTTTTGGCAGAATATTCATTCCACACTTCAGGCGAATCAAGGCAGTGACATTTACAGTGTGGGTATGCCAATGTCCCTTAGCCTCGATACCTACAATAACTTTGAACAATTTTTAGAAGCCCATAATGTTCAAGTTCTAAATGAATCGGGTAGTTTTGCCATAACACCAGAAAATCGAGAAGCCTTTGTGACTGCGATCGCAGACTATGCCCGATTTTTCGAGAATAATACGGTTCCCCCAGATGCCGTTGATTGGGATAACACAGGCAATAATGTCTCGCTTCTAAGTCGAAAAAGCCTGATGACCGTCAATCATACCCTTTCGGCTCCAGGTTCCCAGCGCAGTGATGATGAGACTTACTACAAAAATCTGGCGACGGTCGAATGGCCCAGCAAGCCAGATGGTAGTCCCATGCGCTATGTCATTGAAATTAAACAGGCCGTTATCTTAGCTAACTCCAAGCAACAGACAGCGGCCAAAGACTTTCTGGCTTTTCTAGCCCAGCCTAATAATCTATCGGCCTATACCAAAGGTGCCCAGGGGCGGTATTTACCCGTTATGCCCGAACTCTTTAAAGACCCATTCTGGCAAGAGCAGCGAGATACTCACATTTCTGTCGCTGTTCAACAGCTACAAAATACACGGCCTGCATACCAAGTATTAAACCCCGCTTATGGTGAGGTCGCTGAGCAAAATATTTGGGGGCAGATTATGAATAAAATTGCCCTCGGTGAACTCGATAATGAATCAGCTGCAGATGAGGCCATTCAACTGATTCAACAAATATTTGACGATTGGCAATAGCTATTGCCAGGGTGCTCTCTCTCTGCGATCAAACTCTACCAAACATAAAGGGCAAACGTGAACAATAAAAAGAAACGCCTGCTGTTAAAGTTAATTACACCATTATCATTATTGTCAGCAGCCACTGTACTGATAATTTCAGTTAGCACATACTTTTCAGCACGAGAGACTATTAAACAGTCATTGTTTGATCGGCTCAGCGTCGCTGCCACCCTTAAAGAAGAAGAAATCGTGCAGTGGTTTAAAGTTCAGCGTAGCGATATCTTACTCTTAGCCCGTTTGCCAGAGGTCAAGACACAGACCAAAGCGCTTGCTAATGATGATTCTAGGCAGGACGCTTATGACAAACTTTCCTTATATTTAAAGGATATTATTTCAGCCAAGACCAATCTAGCTGAAGTTTCCATTCTCACCGAGGGTGGAATTGTTTTATTTTCAACTAATAAAGCATTAGAGAAAACATATCAGCCCTTGGGGGCCACCACCACCTACTTTTCCAATGCTACAGACAAGATTGTCCCAACGTTGTACATATCCCCCGTTACCGGGGCAACGGCTATTACCTTTGCCACACCTATTTTAGACAGTAGTAAAAATCGCGTTGGTGTGCTTTCGGTCACCTTAGATTTGCAGGATGTTGATTCACTGATTCGAGATCGCACAGGACTAGGGGAAAGCGGAACCACTTATCTTGTCGGACAATTAGAACGCAGAAACACATTCATCGCATCAGGCAAAGACAATGGGGCACCGGACAATTTAACCAGCTTTGCGATCGATGCAGCCACTGCTGGTCAGCGTGGTTCGGGTCTTTATCAAAACTACGCGGGCCAACCCGTCATCGGCGTCTATCGTTGGCTAGATGGTCAAAGTTTGGCGCTGATTGCTGAAATCAATCAGACAGAGGCCTTTGCCCCTGCCCGTGGCCTGGCCAGAAATATTCTGCTGATCGGATCTGTGGCAACGGGCTTACTGTTGTCGGGTATTTATTTACTATCGCGTCGTATTACTAAGCCGATTGCGGCTATTACAGCAGCGGCCACTCAGCTGGAAAAGGGAGAGCTAGAGCAGTCGATTCCCATTGTTAGCGATGATGAAATCGGCTTTCTTGCCCATACATTTAATCGGATGGCGTCGCAACTGCAGGAGTCGATAGCGGCCCTAGAAACTAATAATCAAGCACTAGAATCTCGGGTCAAAGAGCGTACGGCTGAATTAGTCGAAGCCAAGGAAGCGGCTGAATCAGCAACCAGGACAAAAAGTACGTTTTTAGCCAATATGAGCCATGAGCTGCGCACACCGCTCAATAGCATCATTGGTTACAGTGAGATTCTGCAAGAAGAAGCTGAGATCAATGGTGATGAGAGTATGGTCCCTGACCTTCGCAAAATTCAGGGTTCTAGTAAGCATCTATTAAATCTGATCAACAGCATTTTGGATTTATCCAAAATTGAAGCTGGCCGCATGGAACTTCATTTAGAACCTGTCCATATTGCTGAGCTGATACGGGATGTCATGGACACAATTCATCCAGTCGCTGATGCTAAACGCAACAAGGTCGTGATCGAGAATCTAAGTGAAGTCGAGTCCGTGGAAAGCGATGCTGACAAGCTACGTCAGTGTTTGCTCAACCTCCTTAGCAACGCTAATAAGTTTACTGAAAACGGTCAGCTGACTCTAACGGTTAAGACCATCCATTATCAAACAGAAGACTATCTTGAATTGACCGTTGCCGATACGGGGATTGGCATGGAAAAAGATCAGCTGGACAAAATCTTTGAGGCGTTTACCCAAGCAGATCTGTCCTCTACTCGACGGTATGGTGGCACCGGCTTAGGCCTCACCATCACCCGCGAATTTGTGCGCATGTTAAACGGTACAATTTCAGCTCAAAGTGAAGTGGACAAAGGCTCCACCTTTATTATTCTGTTACCCCAGGTTGTCTCCAGTGTTCAGACTGAGTTGGCAGCTGTGACTACGGCTTAAGGGTAATCTTCTTGGGCCGCAGTGTCGAGGACATGGATGTAGTAGCCGTCATTTTATCAACGACGCTATCGAGTAAGGTCTCATACCCCTCAAGGGATTGTTCAAAGGAGTAGTTTGCGATCGCATACCCCCGTCCTCGTTTACCCAACTGTTCGATCCGCTCAGGGTCATGGTATAGATCTTGAATCGCCTTAGCTAAGGCTTTTGGCTTCTCAGGCTCTACGACCAAACCACCACCGCTATCTCTCACAGCTTGGGCAGCGGCCCCGCCATCAGGCACAGACGCCACAATGGGTCGACCACTGGCCAACAGCACCATCGTTTTGGATGGCATATTAAACCCGACCACGCTGGCTTTCTGCATAATTAGCGACACATCTGCCGCTGCCAACATTGTTGGTAGTTCAGCCCGAGGCGCGAAGGGTAGCAACGTCACATTGTTAACCCCCAGCTCTTTACGCAGGTTTCTCAAATCACCAAGCTGACGCTCTTCGCCCACAATGACAAATTCAATATTTTGAAAATGCTGTAGTGCTTCTGCTGCATGAATAATCGTTCTAACCCCCTGGGTACGAGCAATATTACCGGAGTAGAGAACAATAAACTTATCTTGTAATCCATACTTTTGCCGAAACTGATTATCATATTTCGGTAAAGGACGAATAAAGTTAGTATCAACCCAGTTGCAGATGCGCTTAATCTTACTGACAGGTACACCTTTACTGACCAAATTTTTCGAGAAACTATCAGTAATTACAGCAACGCGAGTCGCACTGGCGTAGGCAAACTTCTCTAATACTTCAAAAATCCGGATAGCCAGTTGATTACTAATCAGCCCTGTCCTAACAGCCGCCTCTGGCAAAATATCCTGGAGGCTAAGCACTGTCGGACACCCATAGATAAGTTTTAATACCGCTACGGGGATACAGGCTGGCAACGACGGACTAGTCGACAAAATAACGTCTGGCCGCCACCCTTTGAGGGCCTGTAAAAAACTTAATAGCGAAAAACTGCCGTCTAGCAGTACACGAGTGACAACACCGGGGTTGGGATGAATAGCAACATAGCAACGCTGAATCTTAACACCGTTGCGCTCCTCTTCACAGAAAAGTTGACCACGATACTGGGGATAAATCTTACGCTGGGGGTAGTTAGGCATAGCCGTAACCACCCGCACCTCATGCCCTTTGGTAACTAATCCTTCTGCCAACTCGGTCATTAAGGGGGCAATACCGATGGGCTCGGGGTGATAATTGTAAGAATATATGAGTATACGCATGGAAATCGCTCTGACTACTGATGTCGTGGTCAACAGATAAGCAACAAGCGCAAGCAGGGCTAGAAAGCTAAGAAGACCAACTTTTGAGGCTATAGAAATACGTCTAGGCTTCAATAATACGGTCCTACATTATGCCCAGTATGTCTTTCGCAAATGTGCCAAGTTACATGGCACTTTTCTGAAGATATGAACAAGTAACCAAAGGGTTCCCTTAACAGCTTTCAGAAAGGATAAACACACTACCTGGGGCAACACCTGTCATTGAGGACATTAAGTTTTGGCCGCGATCTGTTTAAAGAAAAACATCCTTAAACAAAGGCTAACTTGGTCTTAAAACAAATGTAGTAACCAGGCTGCAATGCACTAGAGTTTTTGAAGTTTATGTAAAAAGAGCAGCTTTAAAGTTCGCAATTGAAGGATCAATCACCTAAAAGAAACTGACTACTTTACTACTACATTCATCAAACTCACTCAAAACAACTTATACAGATCAAAAACACTGACCAAAAAGTGAAACTGTTAATTTGGACAAGCGACTCAACTACCCCGTAGCGGTCAGTATGGTGTCCTAACCGTTACCTCTTTATTCTTCAGGAAACTCTTCTGGCTAGATAGCTCATCCTCAGACTTTCTCATGTGGCACAGCTACGCCAGAGCAACGACCACCATTATGGTAGGACCTTCAAGGTCTTAGATAAAAGGTTTGACGTAATCTTTATAGTATCCAAGTGAAAGTCCATAGCCAAAGTGGCAATTCTTTACATGATTATACGGATACTACAGGATCAATCAACCCAGCTGAATGATATAACAACTTTCCTTGATTGAAACATGTAAGCAAGGAGATTACGTCTGTAAAAATACAGACAACTTTTCAATTTTTTCTAAAATTTTAATGAACTAGTAGGCTCGAGAAGCATCACGATCAGCTCGAATTCGATCCTTAGCTCGATTAGCACTGCGCTTTAATGCTTCTAACCGCTTCACATAGCGATCGCGCTGCTTTTTCTTGGGTGTCTGCTCAATTAGAGTTTTCAAAGCACTGCCCAAACTCTTGTAGGCATTGGGTAGGGAATAGCCAAAACGAGTGGCTAAAGCAATGGCTTTTTCGTCCGCGTCCATGGCTTCTTTAAGGGTCTTTTCTGCGTTATTGCGCTTGTATAAACGCCAGCCAGAAATACCACACAGCCCTAAAGCCAACATCAGCAAGAGGCCATCTTGAACCCACAGCTCCCCGACAGCACCCCCAAGACCAATAGCTAAAGCAGCCATCTCCCAACCGTCACGGGGAATTGTATCGTTCTGAACGCGGGCAACTTCGTGCCAAAACAGTAAATTACGCTGGTCAATGGCCAGCTGTTCCCACTTAGGCAAGTCAATTTGAACTTCGACCTGATCTTTGCCTAGCTCTTCAGAGGTAATCAGCGGTGGGCCTACATCCATAGCGGGCTCAACCGTAACCCAGCTTTGCAGTTCTGGGGGTAGCAGACTACGTAAACGGCGAAGTTCGCCCATATCTGCTCTGGAACTGTAGGTGGCGTAAGACATGCTGATACTGGCCCGAAAACGCTTCTAAAAATGCTTATACTATAGCGGGCTTTAGGAGGCTATGGCGGTAAAGTTCTGGGGAGATTACCGTAATCGCCTCGTCTAATAAGCCACACCCTTCTTCCACAGACTCGATGCGGCATAGTTGATCCCGCAGTTCAGCGGCCCCATCAAAGCCCTTAGCGTACCAGGCCATATGTTTACGAGCCTGGCGAATACCGCTTTTACCCTTGTAATCCGCCAGCATCCTCAAGTGTTCCTGGGCGCAACGTAGACGCTCGATGACTGTGGGCGGCAGGCGACGCTCGCCAGTCTTGAGGAAGTGATCAATTTCCCCGACTAAAAAGGGATAACCTAGGGTGCCACGGGAGCACATAACGCCATCGGCCTGGGTTTGCTCTAAACAATCAATTGCCGCATCCACTGAAAAAATATCCCCATTGGCAATCACGGGGATCGCCAAAGCCTGTTTCACTTTGGCAATCCAACTCCAGTCGGCAGTGCCGTTATAGCCTTGGGAGCGGGTACGACCGTGAAGTGTCAACATTTGCGCCCCAGCTACTTCAAGACGACGGGCAAAATCCACAGCATTGATGTCGTCTTCAGACCAGCCAATGCGCGTCTTAGCCGTCACCGGTATCGATACGGCAGCGCTAACGGTTTCAATGATGCGGGCGGCTGTATCAGGGTCCCGCAACAGTGATGAACCACCGCCATTCTTCGTGATTTTGTTAACGGGGCAGCCCATGTTGATATCAACGGTGTCCGCGCCCTGATCAGCGGCTTTCTTAGCTGCTTCTGCTAGAAAATCGGGTCTACGGTCAAATAGCTGAATGCTGATGGGCCGTTCACCAGGATCCACCTCCATCACCTTGGGTAGCTTGCGCATGTGGTGCAGTTCGGCAGCGCTCACCATTTCGGTATACATCATCGACTGTGGAGCGTAGCGGCGCACGAGTCGGCGGAAGACAAGATCGGTTACCCCAGACAGCGGCGACTGTAAAACCCGACTGTGAACTTCAACAGTGCCAATGTTTAGGGGAGTGGCGAGGCGGGATTTAAGAGCGGGGGACAGGGAATGGGGAATGGGGTGTGGGGTGTGGGGTGTTTGATGGAGGTTGAGAGCAACTGACATGGGAGGTTGGCTAAACGCCGCAAGGGGTTGAGACTTTCTTACACAGCTTACGCTTCTCTAGGATGCCATTAACTAACCGACCACCCACAATTTAGAACTCCTGTACGATGCCTTTAACTCATAATTCACAACTCACAATTGAGAACTAACTAAGGATGTTTCAAGGGGAAATTGCGGCGCTGAGTGCGGCGGGGCTGTGGGCATTTGCGACGCTGATGTTCGGCCGATTGGGGAAGCAGCTATCGCCCCTGGTGTTGAACCTGATTAAGGGATCAATGGCGATTGGGTTTATCGTGCTCACCCTGGCGGTACGGCAGCAGTTGCTGGCATCGTTGCCGATGGGGTCAGTGGTACTGCTGTTAATTAGTGGTGTGGTGGGCATTGGACTGGGGGATACGGCTTACTTTGCCACGGTGAATACCTTGGGAGCGCGGCAGGCTTTATTACTGGAAATGCTGGCTCCGCCTATGGCTGCTTTGATGTCACTGGTGTTTTTGCAGGAGCAGCTGTCGGCTTTGGCCTGCCTGGGCATGGGGCTGACGTTGGCAGGCATCATCTGGGTGGTGAGTGAGCGGAGTCCTCAGGTTCAAAGCACCCGCTCAAAAGCGGCCATTACTCGGGGGATCTTGTTGGGGATCATGGCCGCGCTTGGGCAGTCGATTGGTAGTGTGCTGTCACGGGCGGCGTTGGCCGACACGGCTGTCGATCCGCTATGGAGTAGCTTACTCAGGCTGTCGGCAGGGTTGGTGTGTATTGGTGGATTATTGCTGTGGCGTCGGCAAGAGCAGGTATTTATGCGTCCATCTGGCCGGTTGTTGGGGGGTGTGGCGATCGCAGCCTTTTTTGGCACCTATTTAGCCATCTGGCTACAGCAAGTGGCCTTGAAATATTCCCCGGCTGGCATCGCCCAGTCACTGCTGGCAACGAGTCCGATCATGGTGATCCCCATGGCTCTGGTCATTGGCGAGCGGGTTACGGTGCGAGCTGTCTGCGGGGCGATCGTGGCGTTGGTTGGTGTGTGGCTATTGTTTAGTCGTTGAGGGGAGCGTTACCTAGAGGGACTCTGTTACCGGCAGAGGCGTTACCCCAAGGGCTCCCACAAGGGGAGCCCCTACCGCCCATAACTCTTTGTTAACCTATATGAATCATATTTCATATGAATCTCAGTTCATTCTAAGCTGCCCCTGTCAATCTCAAGGTTATGGATCAGGTCACGTGCGTCGACAAGCTCAAGATTTTGGCGGATACCACGCGGTTAGGCGTATTACAGAAATTGCAGTTTGGGCCTCAATCAGTGGGCGCTCTAATGACTGCTTTGGATGTAGAGCAAACGCTTTTATCCCATCATTTACGTGTATTACGACAGGCTAAGTTTGTAATCGCAGAAAGGAATGGTAAGCAGGTACTCTATCGGCTGTCTCCCGACGTATTGATTGAGCGAAATAGCCTAAACCTGGACTGTTGCGTCCTATCGTTTCGGTAAGGTCTTTGGGGATCATCCTCTAGCAATCATGTTCGACCACAGTGCCCTGAACGTTGTCTCTTTAAAGGACGTCGGTCTATGGTACAAACGCTTGACTTGAAAAGATTAGGGTTAATTGCCTTAACCTTGGCTGGTTTATCAGCCTGTTCACCACCAACGGAATCAGCGGATGGTGAACTACAGGGAAAAGTTATTTTGACGGGCTCTAGTACAGTGGCACCCCTCGCCTCAGAGCTAGGCAAACGCTTTGAGCAAGAACATCCCGAAGTACGGGTGGATGTGCAGACAGGGGGTTCCTCACGGGGATTAGCTGATGCCCGCAGCGGTCAGGCGGATATTGGCATGATGTCGCGGGATTTAGCCGCAGATGAAACGGATGTCACGGCCTATGCGGTGGCCCGCGATGGTGTGGCGATGATTATCCACGCTGATAATCCGGTGACGGAGTTGAGCCCTGAGCAAGTTATAGATATCTACACCGGTGGCATTACTCAGTGGTCAGCGGTGGACGGGGATGATACACCTGTCAGTGTAGTGAATAAGGCGGAAGGGCGTTCCACGTTAGAGGTGTTTCTCAAACACTTTAAGTTAGAAAATAGTGATATCGCCGCCCAGGTCATCATTGGTGACAATGAGCAGGGAATTAAGACGATCACTGGCAATCCAGATGCCATTGGCTATGTGTCCATTGGCGCAGCGGAAAACAGTATTGCTCGGGGCGCGCCGCTAAAGCTGTTGCCGTTGGAGGGTATCAACCCGAGTACAGCGTCGGTGCAGGATGGTTCATTTCCCCTGTCGCGTACCCTGAACTTTGTGACCAAGGGTGAGCCAGAAACACTCACGAAAGCATTTATTGATTTTGCCCAGTCCCCTGAAGTCCACGACATTGTGGAGCAACAGAACTTTGTACCCATTGATTTCTCCCAGTAAAGGTAATTTATCGCATCAGGTGGACTCATCTGCGTCTCTTAGACGGGCTAAGCGCCATGATTGGCTGTTGCTAAATGGCCTCCGGTTATTGGCAGGGATCACCGCAGCCATCGGCGTATTGATTACGGTGTTTGTCCTCAAGGAATCGCTACCTGCTTTGCAGTCTATCGGCATACTGCGATTCTTCGGGGATGAGGCTTGGCATCCGTTGGAGGGACAGTTTAACCTGGTGCCAATTTTATTGGGAACGGTGTTAATAGCGTTGGGCGGGATTGCGATCGCAACTCCCCTCGGTTTGCTCTCAGCTCTGTTCTGTCAGTTTTATGCTCCCAAACTTCTGGCCTCTATCTATCAGCGACTTTTGGAATTGTTGGCCGGGATTCCCTCCGTGGTCTATGGCTTCTGGGGATTAGTCGTTCTAGTACCCAAGATTAATCAGATTCATCCACCGGGGCAAAGTTTGTTGGCCGGGATTTTGATCTTGAGTCTGATGATATTGCCGACGGTGGCACTCCTTTCAAAAACCAGTCTAGGAGATGTGCCTGGCGATTATTTAAAGGGTGCTGAGGCGCTTAGTTTGTCACGGTGGACGATACTCAGCCGGATTGTTTTACCGACTGCGCGTTCCGGTCTAATCACAGCAATTGTTCTAGCAACAGGCCGTGCTTTGGGAGAAACGATGGCGGTGCTTATGGTCTGCGGTAATGTGGTGCAGATTCCAAATTCTGTCTTTGCGCCGGTGCGTTCTTTGGCTGCCAACATTGCGTTGGAAATGGCCTATGCGACGATGGATCATCGCTCAGTGCTATTTGTCAGTGGGTTGGTGCTATTGGGTCTGGTGGGATTACTGGTGATGATTACATCTGCTCTAGGTGCAGAGGAGCAAGGCAGACGTTATGGTATCTAGAATAGTCTCTCAAGTTAACGCTACAAAATGGCTCGATTACTTGTTGACATTGGCGACTTGGGCCACAGCAGCCAGTATTACTGCCGTTTTTCTATGGATTGTGTTATCGATTGTTGGGCAGGGATTAGGGCAATTATCCCTAGATTTTCTCTTGTCTGAGCCGATGAATGCGGGGCGGGAAGGGGGAATTGCCCCTATCCTGGTGTCTACGCTGTTGATATTAGGCGTGTGCTTAGCGATTGCGCTGCCTTTAGGCTTAGCCACGGCACTGTTGCTTGCGGAGTTTACGGTGAGTGATAAGCGGTTGGGGATGTGGGTACGGCGTAGTCTGGATTTTTTGGCTGGGGTGCCGTCGATTGTATTTGGGTTATTTGGCAGTGTGTTTTTCTCTAAGGTGTTGGGGTTGGGGTTTTCGATTCTCTCTGGAGGGTTGACTCTGGCTTGTATGGTGTTACCGTTGCTGATTCGGGCGACGGAGGAGGGGTTGCGATCGCAACCTGCCAGTTACCGACAAGGGGCTGCTGCTCTGGGTCTTTCTAAAACCACTACATTATTCAAGATTCTCTTGCCTGCTGCGCTACCGGGGCTCATGGTGGGTCTGGTGTTATCGATGGGGCGGGCTTTGGCGGAAACAGCTGCTTTAATTTTCACAAGCGGTTATGTGGATCGGTTTCCAGAATCGCTGTTGGATTCGGGACGGGCGTTGTCAATTCATATTTTTGATTTGTCGATGAATGTGCCGGGTGGGGATGGGAATGCGGCAGCATCGGCGTTGGTGTTATTGGGGATGTTGTTGGGTTTGAATGGGTTGACGGCGTTGATTACGTGGCGTTGGTCGGTGAGGTAAGGTTATGGACTGCACAAAAATAAAGGCCCAGGTTGGGGCTGTAGATGGGCTCATAGGATGATTATTTAAGCACAAGCGCCTTATGGGAAAGGTTATCTAAATTCTCCAGGTTCTTTTTTATCGTCTTAATTCTTTAAGTCTCTTTTCAATTTGATTCCCACCTTAGTTATTTTCTCGACTATGCTTTCTTACCACTCACAGGCTGCTTCTCATGTTGCTGAGTCTGCGCCTTTAATAGAAGTTCAAGAGCTGAGTCTGCGCTATGGTCGTCACATCGCTTTTGAGGGGGTTTCTCTGCCGATTTATGTGGGGCAAATTACGGCGATTGTGGGTCCCTCGGGTTGTGGGAAGAGTAGTTTTTTGAGCTGCTTAAATCGGATGAGTGATTTGGTGCCTGATTGTCATGTGGAGGGGCGAATTCGGCTGGCTGGGATGGAGATTCTGAATCCGAATACGGATACCCTGTCGCTGCGTCGCCGGGTGGGGATGATTTTTCAGCGGCCTAATCCGTTTCCGTTGAGTATTTGGGAGAATCTTGCTCTGCCTTTGCGAGAACATGGGATGACCGAGCGCCATCGACTGGCAGAGACGATTGAAGTCGTGCTTAGGGATGTGGGGTTATGGTCAGAGGTAAAAGACCGTCTGCGTAAGTCGGCGCTAGCTCTATCGGGTGGGCAACAGCAGCGGTTGTGCATTGCCCGAGCCTTGGTGCTACAGCCAGAGGTTTTATTATTGGATGAACCCTGTAGTGCTCTGGACCCGATTGCCAGCGGCATTGTTGAGGACTTGATTACGCGATTACGGCCTCGTTATACCCAGGTGGTGATTACTCATAATTTGGCTCAGGCTAGTCGCATTGCTGATCAGGTGGGCATGTTTTGGGTGCAACACGGCGTAGGGCGATTGATTGAATTTGGCACCGCCCAGCAGATGTTTGAAGCACCAAACCATGAGCTAACCGCAGCCTACATCAGCGGTGGTAAAGGTTAACCCTATTCTGCAACGACTCCTGCTCCTGAGCCTTTGACTAAAACAGGCTGATTAAACGAATTAGGCTGATCACCAACGGTGGCACCGCCATTGATCATGCCCTGGAGGCTAGGCTCAAAGAAGGTGTAGGGAAAACGAGAATCGGGACGGCTCACCTGATCTAATCGCTGCTGTAGCTCAGTGGGAATCTCGAAGTCTAAAGCACCTAAGTTATCTTGCAGTTGGTGTAGCTTAGTGGCTCCGATAATCACTGAGGCAACGGCGGGACGGTTGACAACCCAGTTAAGGGCGACCTGCGCCATAGAACGGTCCAACTCTTTGGCCACTTGCTCCAATTCTGCAACGATGGCCCAGTTTTTCTCAGTAAATTTGTCAAAAGCTGGATTACCGCTGTTGGCGAGCATTGCCAGCCGACCTGAACCTTCGCCACCTTGCTCAGAAGGTTTATATTTTCCAGAAAGCAGACCACTGGCCAGGGGAGACCACACCATCAAACTGGTGCTCAAGTTTTTAGCCAGTGCTGAGTACTCAAACTCGATGTTGCGCTCGGCTAGGGAGTATTCCAGCTGCACAGTGCTGATGGGTTCCCAATGGCGTTCTTGGGCCAGGGTTTGGGCTTGAGCGACATACCAGGCGGGGGCATCCGATAGGGCGACATGTCGGACTTTGCCTGAGCGAACTAAATCATCCAGGGTACGCATCACCTCGGCTGCCGGAGTGACCTGATCCCAGGTATGCAGCATATAGACGTCGATGTAGTCGGTGCCAAGGCGCTCCAGGGAACCTTCGACGGCACGCAGGATATTTTTGCGCCCGTTGCCGCCTGCATTGGGGTTGCCGGGCTCAGAGTTATAGCTAAATTTGGTGGTAATGATAATGCGATCGCGAGTCTTACTATCCTTAATAAACCGGCCCAACATCTGCTCACTATTGCCGTTGGTATACAGGTCTGCCGTGTCAACAAAGTTGCCCCCTGCTTCCACATAGGCATCAAACAACTGGCGGGCATTGGCTTCATCAGCCCCCCAACCCCAGTCATCACCAAAGGTCATCGTGCCCAGGGCCAAACGGCTAACCTTCAATCCAGTATTTCCTAGCGTGTAGTAATCCATATGGCTGTCCTCAGCGACCTAATTTTGCAGTTCAACCTACAGTCCCTACTGTGGGGCAATCTTTAAAACGCTGCTTGAATATAATTGCTCTGTTTTGGTAGAAAATTGCGCTATCTCCCAAACCAGCCCCTATGCATGACGTGATAAGTTGCCTGAGCATTGATTACCGGTCATGACTATTCAGGGGACACACAAATGGAATTTACCATTGAAATGGTGACGCTGCTATTCGTAGTGGCAATGGCAGCAGGCTGTGTAGACACCATCGCCGGTGGTGGCGGGCTCATTGTCTTACCCACAATGCTGATGGTGGGCATACCGCCCGCCGCTGCCTTAGCCACAAATAAACTCCAAGGCAGCGGCGGCACATTGGTCGCATCTCTTTATTTCCTGCGTAAACAAATTGTGCGCCTAAAGGACATTCAGCTCACCGTATTTATGACTTTTGTTGGAGCTGTGATTGGCGTCTGGCTGGTGCTACAGATCGAAAGCACTGTTCTCAAAGCGATTATCCCTTTCTTACTGATTGGCATGGGTGCCTATTTTGCTCTATCACCCCGGCTCGGAGCCACTGACCAGAAACAACGCTTAGCACACAACCCGTTTTCTGTATTGATTGCTCCGTTCCTCGGGTTTTACGATGGCTTTTTTGGACCAGGGACGGGTATGTTCATGGCCTTATCACTCGTCAGTCTGCGAGGCTATAACCTGACTAAAGCAACCGCCTATACAAAGATTTTGAACTGCACCAGCAACGTGTCATCACTGCTTTACTTTCTTGCTTTTGGGGAGGTGTATTGGGGCGTCGGTTTAGTCATGCTGACAGGTCAGGTGATAGGCTCCTCCATAGGAGCCAGGATCGTTTTAGC
This sequence comes from Adonisia turfae CCMR0081, assembly GCF_011009555.1. Taxonomy (GTDB): domain Bacteria; phylum Cyanobacteriota; class Cyanobacteriia; order Phormidesmidales; family Phormidesmidaceae; genus Leptothoe; species Leptothoe turfae. Next base: position 2,645,257 of record NZ_QXHD01000004.1, read on the forward strand.
CAAAGGTGCAGCCTTAATTCGCCCAGTTGTTGCCACGGTTTGTTTTCTGATGGCATCCAAACTGTTGTTAGATATCTTTGGCTAATGCCCTTAGGCTCCTAAATATTCTGTCAATACCTCACAGGCTCCATCTTCAACACCATCATAAATCGAAGGGCTAGGGGAGAACGGCGGTGTCGGTTTGTCAGTGATTTCTAACTGTTCATGCAAAATTGTCAAAATTGCTTCAGTCACAGAGGTAATATCGCGTTCTTGTTGGTAAGGGCGTAGCTTTTCTAATATTTCAGCCGTAAGTAGGACAGTAACTGGGGTTCTTTCAGTAGCCATTTTTGCATGGGCAATCACTGCTTCTAGCATATAGGTCGAGCTGCCCTATCCTAAATCTTTTGGGACATTGCTCTTTTGGAGACCGTGTGTTGTATGGGTATCACTTCGTTACATAGGTTGGCAATGTTAAGTGGTTAAGTACAATGAATTTCACAATACTGGAGGTCCCCTAAATTCCTAAAATCGGGGAGATTTTGAGTTCTGAAGACCCCAGAATAATTGGGGTTTGTGTGCTTTTTCAACGGTGTTACCTTCAAAAAGTCTTGTGTAGTCTATTTTGCTCACCTACTTATCTGGTAGACAGACTTTTAGTGTTACAAATTTTAACTACAATAAATTAGGTTAAGTGTCCGTAGTCTGATCTCTTAAAACAATGTGTCCAGTGCTTTAGAGACCACTAAGCCTGACTTCTAGAGGGTTATTGGCTCCATAGACATACGTTATGGGGGCAATTTCATCTGAAAAGATGCCCTACTGTTTTGAGAAACGTGACTTACAGCCATGGCTAACGTAAAGATGATTTGTTTCCAACACAGCATCCCTGCGAAAATCAAATAGCTTACATTTAGGTGTCCCCACCCATCACTTGCCTACATCTACCTCTACACGGCAAATTCTATGGCTCTACCGCACCGCAGGTCAGCTCCCACCTCCCGGCGTTTGGTCTTTCTGGGTCTTGTTTTAGTCCTGGCTTTGACTGTATTTCCTTATCCAGCGATGGCTGTCACTCTAGTTGATGGCATGACTCCGACAGTTGCTGCAACATCGAATAGCCCCCCCGCTGTTGTTAATAAGGTGGTTCAAACTGAGGCGGTGTTAGGGGGGGGTGAGCAAGAACAAGCGTTGAGAATTGACGGGACTAGCTTGATGCAGCCCATCAATCAGGCCTTAAAACAACGCTTTGAGCAAGAGTATCCAGGAACGGACGTGACGCTGCGGGCGAATGGTACTGACCCAGCACTAGAGTCATTGCTAAAGGATGATATTGATCTTGCCGCTATTGGTCGTTCTCTATCGGCTCAGGAGAAAGCTCAAGGACTGATCGAAATTCCCGTTAGTCAGGATGCAATTTCTATCATCATTGGCCGTAACAATCGATTTAATGGCACATTGACACTGGATCAATTTGCTCAAATCTTTCGCGGTAAAATTACTAACTGGGCTGAAATCGGTGGCACACCTGGCCCCATTCGTTTTATCGATCGTCCCCTCACCAGCGATACCCGTCTTGTTCTCAGTAAATACGGCATTTTGACAGACTCTGAGCAAGCCCAAGGTGCCCAGGTGGTGCGTCTGGAAACCGATGATACTGCTGCGGTGATTCGGCGGCTGGGAAATGATGGTATTAGCTATGCGATCGCAAGTCAAATCCAGGGCCAACGACAAGTAAAGACCGTAAAAATAGCCGTACTGCTAGACACCCTGCCCAGCGACAAATACTATCCCTATTCTCAAGTGCGCGGCTATGTCTATAGAAAGGACAATGCTAACACCGTTCTACCCTTTATCAATTGGGTGACAGGAGAATCTGGCAAGGCTGCTGTAGGAGCTGCAAAAACAGCCGAAGCCGCCGCTGTAGCGACCGCCCTCAATCCTCCTGCGCTGACTAGAACGGCGACCAATACAAATGGTGTTGGTATCCCCGTCTGGCTGTGGGGGCTCCTACCGCTGCCCTTATTATTTTTATTTGGCTTTAGCCGACGCAGACAAACAAAGGAGATGGCAGAAGAAGAGACTGCTACTCAGGAAGTCTCTGTCCCAGAGTCTCAAGTACCTGCACAGCCTCCCAGCCCTGTACAGCCACCTCCTGTTATTCCAACACCGCCAGCATCAACACAACTAAAGGAACCAGAAGCACCTGGTGCTACTGAAACTGTCACTGAAACCACCACTGAAACTGCTCAGGAGATTACACCTGTATCTGTCGAAACATACCATGAAACACCAACTGTTACTCCCGAAATAACGCCTACAGAAACAACTCCGGCAGAATCTATATCCGCTTCACCGCCCCAGGCTCCGGTGATACTCGCTGTTCCCATCCAATTAGTTGTTAAACCCGTACCACCTACTCCTCCAGTCGTTCTTCCTATTGAAGAAACCGTTGACTGGAAAAACGCCGATGCTGTTTACCAAAAAGGGGTGAGTTGTCTAAAGTCAGGTCAACTGGACAAGGCTAAAGCTTACTTTCAACGGCTACTAGAACTCTCTGCTAGAAACATCTTGGGGCTACTGGGCCTCGGTCAAGTATTTTTGAAACTGGGCCAGGGGAGCAATGCTCTGGAGCAGTTTACCCAAGCGACTGCCGTAGACCCAAATGAAGGCGAAGCATGGCTCGGCAAAGGAAATGCTTTGCTAAAACTGCAGCAACCGGAAGCCGCTCTAGAAGAGTTTGATAGAGCGCTACAGTTGAACAGTTCATTGGTAAACGCTCTCAAAGCTAAAGGGGATGCATTCCTAGCACTAGGACAACAGGGAGAAGCCAACCGCTGCTACGATCAGGCCAATGCGCTGCAAGGTACGCCCATCCCAGTCTGGAAACCGACAACACCAGATGCTGAAGAGACTATCGAGGAACAATCCGCCGTTCCAGTTCAAGCGATCGCACCAGAAGAACCAACAGCACCTGCTATCCCGGCTGTTATTCCCATTGAATATACGGTTAATTGGCAAAGTCCCATCGCAGTCTACTACAAAGGCCTCACCTGTCTAGACTCAGGACAGCTAAATGATGCAGTGC
>NZ_QXHD01000004.1:2648333-2682945 GCF_011009555.1 Adonisia turfae CCMR0081
ATGAACTCCAGTTAACTCTGTAAACCTCAATAAATATACTACAACATACTACAAAACCTAGTAGCTTGGCCTTGAATGCTTACAGATAGCTTTTAGGCTACCTTCACTGAATTACAAGCAGCATAACGTTCCCAATCAGCGGCGATGGAAAAGTTTGAATCCATTACCAGCAGCTCTCAGCCGACCGCTGCATTGGGCTGTTATGCGGTTTGTTTGGCCTGTGATGAAGAAATGTCCATCAATAATCATTGTCGCTAAAGTCTGTTCCATAGAATACTCACAATATCAAGAAAATCTATTTGTTCCACATAGCAAGGCTCATAAATCACTTCGCAGAACTTTGAAAGGTTGGTTGTTAGCTTCCCAGTTTCGTATATTTGTGTATAGTTGTGTACTACGAAAGTAGCTTTCCTCATAGGCAAGCCTTAGATAACGCTCAAGGTTACAGGATTCAACAGCAGCAGCCTTATTAGAACCAATGGTTTTCCGTAAACCAAGCGATAGGATTTCAACCAAATCATGGCCGCAGCAAACTTGCCAAGGATCATGATTATTACTTTTCTGGTCTTTCAGTCGAAGCAGTAAATCCTCTTCTTTCAATGAAAAAGCTTGAGATTTATTCTTAACCTCACGAATTAGTTTAATCTCATCTATCTGCAAATTTTTCTCGTCAATAAATTTACTAAATTTAATACCATCAAACGTCAGATTAAATCTTTCATATTGAGAAATCCAAAGTAAATAGCCGACTGAAATACCACTTTCAAGTACTGTCAACTTTATGTCTTGGTTAAACTCAAGCAACTTTTCTTCAGAACAAAACTCGGAAATAACCTTATCAAATGCTGGCGAATTAATTAGCATTGTCTCAAGGTCATGGGTATCAGTATAAAGGAGATTGGAACTACAAGGTGACAGAGAAGTAAGTCGGTCAAAATCTGCGTCAACAATTGCTAAAACCCCTTTAAAGGCTGACTCCTCTTCCAAAATTTTTAGAACAGCAATCACTCGTAGCTTGCTAGAGGGCTTGCCCGAAACAGTAACTAGTTGGCACGTGGAGTGATCAGTGAAGCGTTTATAAAAAACTTTATCTGAGTTGCCCTCCACCAGTAAAAATGTTCCTTGATATGTACTTCGCCGCAGCCTGATCTGGTTTGCAACGCGAGCTGGTGCAAGCAAATCTCTCACTTCACTGGCCCCTTTAATTCAATTGTCAAATCCCACCTATCTTGAATAATGTCTGGCGAGTGAGTGGCCATTAAGACGTCTAAATCAGCAATTTGGGTAATTTCTTCTAAATCCTTTAAGAACTGAATCTGCCATCCTACATGTAGAGAGAGTTCTGGCTCATCTATTAAGACCAAAGAATTAGGTTTTACCTTGAACAATAACTCATATAAAAGAACTAATTCATGTTGCTCGCCAGATGATAAATCGGTTGGCAGAAGTTTCTTTGGGTCCGAAGAGAGGGGATTATAGCGTGTTGTAAAAACAAAGCCTTCATCTTTGCTGAAATTTATTTCTTTGTAAGAATACTCAAACTTGTTGTTGATAATCCTTCTCAAAAGATCGATTTTTCTTGCAGTTTCAGCAAATACATTCAGTTTCTTCTCTACATCTTCAACATAAACTGATAAAGCATTTTTAGTACTTTCGTCTATATCTTGAGGTTGGATTTGAAATTCTGAATCTTCTTCCTTGTCTAGCAAACCCACTTCTATAAGACGAGAGCGAGTTGATTCAAGCTCATTTAATTGTTGACGAAGTTGGTCATCTGTTACATCTGCAGATGGTTGCTGTTTTACAACCCTCAATGGGAATGTCCTATCAAGAGATTGTGATGTTGTTCCATATTCGTTAAATTTTTCCTGCATAAGCTTTGCAAGTTCATCAGAATAGGCTGAAGCAGTAGATAGCATCGACGGCTGTCCGCGATATTTTCTAGAAGAACTATTAGCAACGAGATTTAGTAAGCGTTGCGATTCAATAAGGCGAATGTTTATAGAATTCTTTAAATCCTTAAGCCACTCGGGTTCTTTTCTTGAGTAAGATGCCCTTATGTTTTTAGGGAAGTAATCGGATAAAGAATCTCCAAAACGCTCAACAACATCTTCTAAAGACAAAATTTCTTCATCAGGAATATACATCCACTTTCTCTGACCTATTCTTTCTAGCCTTGGCACAACATCGTCTATGATGCTAAGTGGAAAACCCATGTCGGGAGAGAGATTTATTTTTCCTAATGAAAAGGACAACTCTTTGGAACTGGGCTGCCGTAATCGAAAGGTTATGTCAACTTCCTCCTTTTCTTGATGGCCTTTTAATTTTCTTTCAATTTCAATGACTTTCTGATTATCAAATTTGACTTGAAACTTATCAAATGGGATCGACCTCAACTCTGAATATCGAGAGTTAAAAAAACCATTTAAGATTCTTAATATTGCCGTTTTGCCAAAGCCATTTGGTCCGTGAATAATAGTAATCCTTTCATCAGTCTTCAAGGGAATCTCATGGTCAAAAATTCCGAATAAACCATAGACAGAGATTTGCTTTATTCTCATCTTTACTGAGCCCTACAGACATTGGCTTAATGCTTCAATCTTAACCTTGATCATGGTACAGCAGCATGCTAAGCCAAAACTGCCTCATGATGATGCATCCATTTATTGAGCGCTTCCCTAAAAGACCACCAGAGTAAAATATATGTACTTGCTGGTGCGACAGCAACTGCCGCATAACTTGTAATTCAGTGTCAGATCTGCTGGATAAGATCCAACCCTCTAGATCTTATCCAGCAGATCTGCGTGATAACACCCCTATTCATAGAACTTATACCGAATTTTTGCTGTATAACTCCGGGAATCCAGGGTGTTATCCAGCACTTCTGACAGTTAAGTATGGGAAATAGGGATCTTATCCAGCAGATCTGATAGATAAGCACCCCTATGAGGGCGTTATACAGCATTTACCATGGCACCACCCAAGCCGCCGCGCTTGCTAGATCAAGTTAGGGAAGTTGCTCGCTTAAAGCATTTCAGCCTTTCAACTGAAAAGTCTTATATCCACTACATTCGGGATTTCATCCTGTTTCATAACAAGCGACATCCAAAGGATATGGGAGCGCTTGAAATCAGGGCTTTACCTATCACATTTAGCGATTCACCGTAATGTGGCGGCATCAACGCAAACCGTTGCTTTAAGTGCTCTACTATTTCTATATCGTCAAGTTCTAGATATAGAATTACCGTATATAGATGATATTGAACGAGCTAGACAACCTCAGCGCTTACCGGTTGTATTTATCCGCGCAGAAGTAAAGCGAATTTTAACGAACCTAGACGGCATCCAACATCTGATAGTCAGTCTGCTTTACGGTACAGGTATGCGCTTGATGGAAAGGCTACGTCTACGTATGAAGGATTTAGATTTTGAGTATCACCAGATTACAGTGCGAGATGGCAAAGGCCAGAAAGATCGCCGTACCATGTTGCCCAACTCGCTAGTTGGTCCATTACAACTCTTTTTCTTTTGGAAGATGGCTATGATATCCGCACCGTACAAGAGCTATTAGGCCACAAGGATGTGAAGACCACAATGATTTATACCCATGTGCTTAATCGCGGTGGACGTGGAGTACGGAGTCCATTGGATTCGTAATCAACGGCTATGTAAGGTTGTTAGCGATCAACTCTGTTGTGAACTATGTGCGCAAAGCGATATCTATGGCTTGACGTGAGAAATGTCTTAGCGGTACTTTAGTTCTCACGCCCTTCTGGGCATGACTACAAAGCTCAATATTTAGCACTGGCGGCAGGTGCGGCTAACACCGAACCGCCAGCTGACCCCCGACTGAACCAGCAGTCCGAGGCTTGGGATACTTTATCCTATTGCTGCCCCGGTTTGCATCACATAATCGGGGTAGCTAAATTTGAGCTTTGGTTTCTTACCGAGCCGCCAGACTGTAGTTCTTTAGCTACAGCTTTCAAACGCGGCAACGGTTTAACAACTCTACGTTTGGAGACCAAAGCTTATGTTTCTCGATATGACTCAGGGCGCTGTTGCGTCCACATTACCTGTTAGCACCGCACCGTTGCCCGACCATCAATACGAAACCGTTCGCCATCTGCTGTTTGGCAGCCTTACTGCCGTGCGACTGACCATTCAAGACCTGCACAAAAAACACTATGCCGAGCCCAACGATTGGAGTAAACCCATCTCCACCGGACGGCCCAATGAAGTGATGGCCATTTTGACCAAACGGTTGGCCATCAAGCAATAGACGAGGTATAAACTTGGTGCGTTTTGCGATCGCAGCTTTTAACGGTCCATACCGTTTTTAACGATCCATTACGCACCCAGTTTAGAGACTCACTGAGGGTCTGTGTACGCCTTAATGCCAGAACATTTACAAAACAGCTTTGGAATTGGTTGGTGTGAGCTGCAAGTAAAGCCCTGGCACCACCAGCAACGCAATCAACGTCGCCGACAACAACCCAAAAATAATCGCCATACACAGCGGGAACCATTGAGCATCACTGAGCGCCAACGGCAACAGACCAATAATAGTGGTAATCGATGTGGTCAAAATTGGTCGCAGTCGATCGCTGGCCCCTGCCGCTGCCGCATGGCGTACATCCAGCCCCTCTTTCCGTCGCTCGTTCATCGTCTCCACCATAACAATGGCATCATTCACCACAATTCCGACAAGCGCAATCACACCAATCATGGCCGGGAAAGAGAACGATAGCCTCAACAAAAAGAACCCAAACAAGGTACCAATTAAGGCAAAGGGAATGGTGAGAATAATAATCAACGGCTGAGTGTAGGAACCAAACTGCAACACCAGCACCGCAAACACCAAGAAGATGGCCACTACCAGCATCTGACCCGCAGAACCAAAGGTCTCACTGCTGGTATCTGCATCGCCACCAAACCGATAGGAATACCCCCGAGGCCAGCGGTCAGCATTGCCCTCATCGTTGGGGTCATACTGCATTGCCTCTAGCTTGGGCGTCAGTTCAGCCAGGATTTGGGAGTCATAGAAGTCCTGCCCCGGTATCACCTTAGCCAGTACCGTTACGCTGCGCTGAGTATCACGGTGGGTGATCGCCAGGGGGACAGCACCTGGCACTTCTTCCAACAGGGCATCGGGCGATATGGCTTCACCGTCTGAGTTGATAAACCGCATCGTGGCAAATTCATCCAGGCGAGAAGGCCCACCAATCCGCCCCTGTTGAGATGGCCACTGGGTACTTAGGCGAATTTCAAGATCCTCTTCACCACTGCCAATGGAGAAGTCACCCACATCGTTATCAATCATCAGATAACGCCCCTGCAAACCCACTTCATCCTGGCTGATGCCATAAAAGTTAAGAGACTCCCGCTTAGGCACAAGCTTATAATCTTCTCGGAGATTACCCAGGTCGTCACGCACATCCATGGTGCCTGGAATTTCTCGCAGTGCCTGTTGTACTTCGCTGGAGATTTCCCTTAGGGTTTGTAAGTCGTCACCAAAAATCTCGATTTGAATTGGATCAGACCCACCACCAGACAGTGGAAACCCTGTACTCAATACAGCCCCTGGGTAGTTACGGATAATCTCTTTTTCTAGTTGAACTTTGAGGTCGTAAGCATATTTAAAAGAATCTCGTGCCCGCTGGTTACGATCCACTAAGACTGCCGACAGACCGACAAAATAATCGGCATTGCCCGGTTTAATTTCGCTGGTAGCAACCAGGTTACTGCGCTTTCCCACCAGTTTCACCACACTTTCAAACACCTTCTCGCCATTGGGGTCACTGTAGTTGCGCACCACTTCACCCATGCGATCGGCTACCTCTTGAGAGGTTTCTAAGGTAGCGGCTGGGGGCAGTTCCACATTGAGGCTGAGTTTGTTGTCGTCGCTAACGGCAAACAAAGAACTGGGTAGCTGGCTAAATAAAAGAATGGCACAGACAAACAGCGCGATCGCACCAGCTGTCCACAGACGAGCCACATGACGATTGGGAATGGTCATGCGTAAACTCCAGTGGGAAAACTTTTCAGATGCAGCTTCTGTTAGACGGTCGACGTAGGTTTTAGACTCACCGCTGCCACCTTGATTACCGAGCAGAAATCTGGATAAGGGAATCACCGCCAACAGGGCCAGGGCATAGCTCATCACTAAACAGGTAATGGCACTAATGGGAATCAGCCGAATATACTTACCCAGGGTGCCGGAGATGGCCATCAGTGGAGCCATGGCCAAAATGGTGGTGAGCTGTCCGGTAAAGGCAGGCGATGCATAGGTTTGCACAGTTTTAATGGCCGCTTTAGGAAAGCTCAAACCCTGTACAAAAATGCCATCGTGCAGCCCCTCTAACATGAGAATAAATACATCCACCAAGAGTCCCAGGGCTAAGATCATCCCCACGGTGACCATGGTGTTGAGGGTGTAGCCCAGCATCCAGAGGATAAACAACACCCCGGCAAAGGTCATGGGAATCGCTAAACCTGCAATCAGCGCCTCTCGCCAGGTCAGGGCCACAAACAAAATGGCAAAGACTAACAGCGATGCTTGCAGGACGTTACTACCCAAATTTGCCAGGTCGCTGCGAATGGTGTCGGCATCATTGGTGAGCACCTGATAATCCATGCCATGGAGCCAGATACTGGGATCATTTTTCACCAGCTCCATTTCTGCCAGGACGTCTTCGATTACCTGAATGGTGTCGCTACCAGCAACTTTGACCACCTCCAGGTTGATGGTGGGGCTAAACTCACTCCCTTCCCAGCTTAAAAAGGCCCGTTGGGTTTCCCGCTCCAGTCCCTGGTAGACGTCGGCCACCTCCGACAGCAAGACCACCCGATTCTCATCCAAGCGGGTTACGGGCAAATTCTTTAAATCTTCCAGGGTACGAAAACGACCGTATAGACGCACCTGGGCCCCAATCTCATCATCCCGCACCAGGTCCCAAGAGCGGTCAATATTGCCCCCCTGGATGGCATCGCGCACCTGGGTGGCCGCAATCCCCAAGGTGGTCAACCGGCTGGGAATCATTTGTACGTGGATCACTTCGTCGCGCTGACCGCCTAGATTTACCTCTCGTACGTTTTGAACAGATTCTAGGCGTTCTTGTAAATCTTCTGAAGCCTGACTGAGTAAGCCAATGTCTAACCCCTCTCCTGTTAGCGCCAGGGTGAGAACCGGTGAATCCTGTTGGGATAGCTGCTCAAAATCTGGCTTTTCACGTCCGGTGGATTCTTCAGGGAGTTCTGTCTCGGCGTCGTCAACTTTACCCCGCAGTTCTTGAATGGATTCTGCAACGGGAGATTCTGCCTTAAAGGCAACATTAATAATGGAAAATGAATTGAAGGTGGCACTGGTAAAGTCATCTAGACCTTGAAGACTTTTGATTTCTTCTTCTAGCTTGTCTGTGACCTGATTTTCGAGGGTCTCGGCATCGGTCCCCCCCCAGGTGGTGGTGATCATGGCCCGAGCAATTTTAATTTCGGGATCGCCCTCCTTCACCATGGAGAAATAGCCCATCAGGCCCCCCATCATCAGCATAAAGCAGAGGAGAATGGCAAAGATCTGCTGAGTAAAGAAGAATTCCATCCAGGCGGGAACTGACGAGATATCAGCACCCTTCTCAGTTTCAGGAGCAGCCGTAACGTGCTCGTCAATTTGCATAGTGCTTAATTTCGGTCAACAATCTCGACGGGGGTGCCATCTACCAGACGGTTTTGGCCTTCGATTACCACCAGCTCACCGGGTTCAATACCGGAGAGAATTTCTACGCCAGATAATCCTTCAATCCCGCCGGTAATGCGTCGCTGTTGGACGGTACCATCAGTTTCATTGACGACAAAGGCATAATATTGCTGATTTCTGGAGACTAGAGCCCCGAGGGGTAAAACCACGGCATCGTTATCGCGAGCCACTTCAATCCATACATAAACCCGGCCCCCTACCTTTAAATTACCGACCTGTTCCAGGTTTCGAATCGTGATTTCAGTGCCCCGACTGCCAGGTGTTTGGGAAGGGCTAACCGCAAATACTTGACCACCACTGCCCCGCTGTCTAGCAATATCAAGTAATCCCTGGGAGTTAGCTCCAGCTGCCTGGAGCGCACTGACCTCTTCTTCTAAGACAACATAGGCTCGCTGACCGGGCTTAATCTCTCCGGCTTCCCCTGCCTGTAGTTCGATCTCTACTTCAAAGGATTGAGGATCAACTACCACGATGGGGGCAGACTCAATCAAATCTTGGGGGCTGCTTGTATTGAGATATTGGGTGCTCCAATACTCCCCTTCTCGAATGTTGATATAAGCCACCACTCCATCCAATGGAGAGACTAACTGTGTATCTTCTAGGTCAACGGCACTTTGATTAAGGCGAGCCACTGACGCATTCACCCCTGCTTCGGAAGAACGAATGCTCTCGCCGGCAGAGCGGACATCTTGTTCAGCGGTCTTCAGGGCGGCGGCGGCCTGGTCTACTCGGTTGATGTAGGCGTCGCGATCGCTTTCCGATACTGCCCCCTGCTCAAATAAATTCTCATAACGCTGTAACTCAGTCTCAGCCAGGGCCAGGTCCGACTTAGCCTTTTCTAGATTCGCCTGGGATTGCAATAAACTGGCTCTGGACTGGTTTAGTTGGGTTTCTGAAACTTGGATATCCGCCTCAGCGGTAGCAATGCTAGATTCCTGTCTGCGGGCATCAATGGTGGCCAGCAGCTGCCCCTGGGAGACAAAATCTCCTTCTCGCAGTTCGACGCCATCGACCTTAGCCACATAAATAATGTCACCACTGGCCTGAAAGTTAAGTATCCGCCGTCGGACTGGCCAAACGGAACCTTCATCAAACACCCATCCCTGGATTGGCCCTTTTTGCGCCCTGAGCACCCTTATGGGTAAACGAGATTGATTGGTTGCATCGTCTGTTTCTTCTAATGGGGGAGCGGCTGTCAATGTTTGATAGGCTTTTACACCCACAAATCCAGCTACCACTAACATAGCCAGGGCAACGGCTGGCCACAGCGGTTTCTTAGACTTACTACGCCATTTTGGCAAAGCACTGGATTGAGAAGCCGTATCTGTAGATGGGGGAGGCGTTTCGACTGCCGTCTCTACATTAGTATTTGATGAATTATTGGATGACTGCTCAATCGGCGGTTGAGGGCTGATACCGTCAGAGGACATAGAGTAGGTAGTTGCGAAACTGTAACTATGGAACGTCCCGGATTAGATTTGCCTAATGTTGCCAAATAAATTTACTGAATGCTAGTCAACAAAGCACAAGTACACAGAGTTTAACATCTGATTTTCAGGTCACCTAATGTCATGTTTTATCGTGTTAACGATGTTAATTGGAGCGGTGACTGAGATAGCTACCGATCAGAATAGCAATAAAAATAGAAGAGTACATCTGGCCTATAATAGCTTCCAAATTTGTTAATACTTGGGCAACTTCACTTAAAGGCACAATATCGCCATATCCCAAAGTAGTCAGGGTGGTAAAACTAAAATGTATTGTTCTGAGATAAGAGTCTACTCGTACAAGTGGTTGAGAGAAGGCATTAGCATCTAAAGTGTTCACAATGCCATACAACAACGCCCAGACAAACCCAATCAATAAATAAACACTAATACCACCTCGCACAATATCTATGGTGACTTCGGGCGTAGTAAAGATATCTCGACCAATCCAGTAGGCGGCTCCTGCTAAGTAAATGGCAAAAACAATTTGAGATATGAGGCTAAATGTTTGATTCAGATAAAAGCCCCCGTTCAGGGTAGAAATAACTTCTAAACAGAAGGCAATAATTGCGATCGCGCCATAAATGGCCAATAACTTTCGAGGTAGTGGAAAGCTGCTGATGATCAGCATAATCGTATACAACAGCAGCGAAATCAGGAAAATATTACCAATCCCAGCCTGCAAAAATGGCGATACCACAAAGGTTATCGCCAGTACAATTAGCAACTGTCGATATTTTTGCTTTTTGTTTTCTTGAAGAGATTTCATACAGGGCATTAACTCTGGAATACCCCGATATTAATGGAGGATGTAATCTAAGTAGCAGCTATTTGCCAAACATCATAATATAGCTGAAGTCGATATCAATTAATCTAAGTAGGAATGTCTATGGGGGTTGGTAAACTCTGAATCCTTCAGTAGGTCAGTTCAAGCCTTTATAAAATGCAAGCGAGCTGTGTAACATCTGCGAGTTTGCTGCCAAAGCCAAAATTCTAGGGGCTTTCATTGGGTATTAGCTTTTAGCTTTTGGCTTTACCCTGGGTGCATTAATTCTGTTCTTTGGGATTGTTGTCAGTTAGTCTTATCGACAACTAAAAGGTCAGGACGATCAGTTCAGTGACCTGATAACGTTGGAATATCTCTGTAAAACTTCTTGCCATTGAGTCCCTCCCTGAGCTACAGCCGCTTGATGCTGTTCTGCTACCTGTTGGGGGGCATAAAAAAATTCATTCCGAACCTGGACGCGCACCAAGTTGTTGATATCAGGTTCACTATAGTACCAGTTGCAGCCCAAATCTGGTGTAGGCTCCGATTCTGTTTTTAAGTTTTCTCGATTTTGTATCCACCAATCCAAGAACGGAGACAGATCAACTCCCACTGTAAAACTACTGAATTTGTAACTGGGTAGTGCCGATGCTTGCCATTCAGATTTTAGAGACATGGGACCTAATATTTTGTGTCAATTACGCAGCTATTGAGAGCAATGTCACTGACGTTCAAGTAACTCTATTGAGCCAGAGACCTTAACCGTTTAACCCTGTGGTTACGTATGTCCTGCACCCGCATAATTTGTGTAGGGCTCAGGGATGTTAACCAGAGCCGCTCACCCACCAGCATGATTTGGCAGGGCTCAGGGATGTTAACCAGAGCCGCTCACCTGGAAACATGGGAAAACATGGACCCATGGTTTAGAACTGCGGACTCCACTATGTAATACGTTCAAATATTCAAAGTTCTAGATCTACGGCAAATTAGCGCAACTCTTCAGCGGAATTGCGCAAGTTTTCTCGGAACTGCCCTCAATCCACCGCTCTCTGGTGATTGATATAGCTGCGATCGCAACCTATTTTATCAGCTCTCTATCTCAATCCCCTTAGCCCAATAAAGGACCGCCTACCTTAATGGTCCTTTAGGCTATTTTTTGATTTTTGCTGATAGCGCCCTAGTATCACGAGGTATCGAAAATTTACGAGACGCATCAACTTTCATAGATAGTTACTATGGTCACAGATAAAACGATGCAAAAGGTTGATATATAAATTTTCGGATGAATATTATGAAAGCTCTCTACTGACAGTGGATAGGAGAAAAATGAGATTAACACCTTTAGGTCTTCTTTATGTTTTATTAGGATTTGATGAGGGTAGCTGTAAATGAGCGTGGGAATATTACCACGGTATACAAGGTGGAGGAGTTTTAGAGTCTTAGAACTTTTCGACAGGAGGAGATCTTCTAAGATGGCACATGCGGCATCTAAATTTCTCTGCCTTGTATACGCCCCTAACTAACAATCTCGATAGTGTTCTTGATAATGTGGGTAATCTATAACAAGAATATTTAATTTAACTTTTTTAGTTAAATTAACCGCTAAACAGTAGGTGTTATCAGGCAAAGATTGAATTATACTCAAACATTTTTTCAAAACCCTTTTTCTAAACAGCTTATCCAGAAATCTGGATCATTGTTACCCATCATTCTGTATATATACCGTTTCGTCGCAACCTATGAAATCAACTATTGATGCACTCCTTGTGGAGGATAGCTCCTCTGATGCTCAGCTAGTGAAAAAAATTATCAACTTAGCAAGTGTTGACAAGCCTATATTTCATCATGTTCGTCGCTTTAATGAGGCACTGACTGTATTAGAAGTTAATACCTTTGATATTATTTTGTTAGATTTGCATTTACCGGATGGGGAAGGCTTATCTCTAATTAAACGATTAAAGCAGTTGGCACCTCAGACACCTATTGTTGTGCTCACGGGCCTCCAGGATCAAACGGTTGTAGAGGCCGCGCTTCAAGCAGGCGTTCAGGATTATGTGGTCAAATCCGATTTTTTCTCTCCAGCTTACCTAAAGCAACTAGGCTATGTTAATGTGGGCCATCAACTTGTTCAACGTATTCAGTATGCAATTAAGCGAACAGAATCTAGCCAAAGACTCAATCAAGATCAAGAACGTTACGCATTAATTGCTCAGGAAGCGAACGATGGCATTTGGGATTGGAACTTAACAACAGACTCTATTTACTATTCTCCTCAGTGGAAATCCCTCCTGGGGCTAGAACATATACCCCTTAGTGACAACCCTGATGAATGGCTATCGCGCATTCATCCAGAGGATCAAGATCTGTTTGAGAAAAAGTTAAATAATTATTTGCAGCAGCAGCAGCAATCCCCATTTCATTGTGAGTATCGCATTCAACATCAAAATGGGGATTATCTTTGGGTGTTAACCCGGGCAACAGCCATGTGGGATCCAGCCGGTGTTGCTTATCGTCTGGTGGGCTGTCAAACCGACATGAGTATTAAAACGCAGTTGGCCCACACATCTCAGCAGGGCCAGGATGCGACTCAATCAACGCTGCACTACATTGCAATTGGCATTCTCTCTAATTTAGCCAACCTTCACCTCGAACAAGATCAGCCAGATGAAGCGGTTTCCCTATTAGAAGGAACCTTGATGATGCGTAAATGGCTCTTAGGCAATGACCATGTTGATGTAATGGCAAATGTTTATCAGCTTGCCACCCTTTATGATAATCAAGGTCGTTATAAGAAAGCTAAGTTTCTTTATCAGGAGGCATTAGCTCTATTTGAAGAGAATTTGGGGGAGCATCACCCGACTACAAATGTAGTGCGAATTAAGGTGCTGCTGATTACTAGAATGAATGATGCTATGGGTGTTTAAGAGGGTGGTTCTGGTTCATGGATGCTCCTATTCTTTTAGTGGAAGATTCATCGACAGATGCGGCTATTATGCTCACAGCTTTTAGGTGTATTGGTTATGCGGGACATATAGAGATTGTTAAGGATGGTATTCAAGCTCTGAACTGGCTGGAACAGTTGCTCAGCAATGGAATGGCCGATTTACCTCAGTTGATTCTGTTGGATCTCAACTTACCCCGTAAATCTGGCCATGAAATGCTACAGGAAATCAAGGGCCATCATCAGCTGCGAAGGATCCCAGTGATTATTGTTTCTAGCTCTTCGCGGGAGGATGATATTGCCAAGAGCTATGAGCTATATGCAAACGCCTATATTGCTAAACCAATTGTCCTCGAAGAGTATAAATTAACGGCTCAGCATATCTATGATTTTTGGCTTAAAACTGCCAAGGTACAGTTGCTATAGGTGATGTATATGGTAGTAACTTAAACACTCCTATAAAAAATACTCTCTAGCAGCCAAAACCTATAGCTACTAGAGAGTATTTGCTAATGGAATATACGAAGTAAGGCATCTGCCGTGAAAAGACTTGAGTACCTATCCTGTAAAATACTAAGTCTACTACCTTTGTTTCGTATACAAGATTATTGTATCTACTGTTGTTAGGGGTAGAGCTGCCTAAATATTAAGACAGCCTGAAAGGTTGCTACCATTGTGAGTACGAAGGGGATACTACAGGTGCTGACGTTAGGGAATGGGGCATCGGGCATCGAGAAAATAGCTGGTGCTTTATGTAACAACTAACCCTTTGGCATTCCAAGGGTAAAATAAAAGGCTGAGCCCTGTCCGGGTTCTGACTCTAGCCAGATGTGGCCTTGATGTCGTTCTACAACTTTTTTGCAGACGGCTAGACCGATGCCATAGCCTTCCTTTTCTTCGCGGGTATGCAAACGTTGAAACAGGCCAAAGGTTCTCTCTTGTTGTTCTTTGGGTATACCGATGCCGTTGTCTTGCAGACTAAAGGTCCATTGATTGTTCTTCCATTCAGCACCCATATGGATGCGGGGAGGTTCAGCCCCTCGAAACTTAATGGCGTTGCTAATCAGGTTCTGAAATAGCTGTAGTATCTGGGGTTCATCTACGTTAAGGCTGGGTAGGACATCATGGGTGATGACCGCTTGAGATTCTTCAATGGCAGAGCTTAAGTTTTTGATAGCAGCGGTCAATACTTGCTCAAGCTCCACAGCTGTAAAGGTAATCTCACGATGGGTAGCCCGTGAAAAGGCCAAAATGCCATTAATTAACCCATGCATGCGGATGCCACCCTCGACAATATGACCAATATAGTCATGGGCCGTGGCGTCTAGATGCTTACCATAATCTCCTTCTAGCAGTTGTGCAAAAACAGTCATGGCCCGCAGTGGTTCTTGTAAATCATGGGAAACGACGTAGGCAAACTGTTCTAGATCCGCATTGGACTGTTCTAAGGCTTGGGCACGGTTGGCCAGTTCACTTTGAGCTCGCTGCCGTTCTAGAACTTCAGCTTGTAGTTGCTGGTTGGCTTGTTTAATTTCAGTAGTTCGGCCTTCAACTAATTCTTCCAAATGCTCTTGGTAGCGAACAAGCTCGGCCTGAGATTTGTTGTGTTCTGTGACATCGCTCAGCACTGCTAAGGACCGAGGCAAGATGCCGGACGTACCCTGTTCAACGGTTGCAGATAGTAATACATCACGAATACTACCGTCTTTGCATATCCATTGATATGGAATATTGTGACAAACTCCATTCTCCAAAAAATCTGGCATAACCACATCTACAGCGTATTGACGAGACTCTGGAGTCAGAAACTCTGTAAATTTACGGCCAATCACCTCGGTATGGTCATATCCAAACGTTTGCAGCCAGTGATGACTGATGCTAACTAATTCGTCTTCATTGTTGATAGAACATAGTATTGCTGGAGTGCTTTCGTACAGGTTGCGGTAGCGTGCCTCGCTATCCTGTAGCTCTTTTTCGGCAGCTTTGCGATCGCTAATGTCAATCACTGAACCCGTTATCCGTACCGGATTGCCCGATTCATCCCAAATAGCTTGCCCCCTGGCATAAACCCAACAATAGTCGCCGTTTTTTTTACGCATACGGTATTCTGCCTGATAAGGAACCCGATGCTGTAGATGGTTATTCAAGGCCTCCATAACCCGACCATAGTCACCGGGATGCAGCTTCGATTCAAATGCAGTATGCCAATTTTGAAGTTCATCTTGATCGTCTTCATACCCCAGAATTTCCCTATATTGAGGCGATATATAATTCTCATTGGTTAGAAGATTCCGATCCCAAAGACCCACCCGAGCCCCTTTAACCGCCAGATCGTAGCGTTCTTGACTGGCGGTTAATTCAGCGGTGCGCCCTTGTATTTTTTGTTCTAGAATCTCATTGGATTGACTTAACCTGGCCTCAGCGGCCTCTAAGCGTAGCTGAGTGCGTTTAATTTCATCAATATTGACAAACGTGAGGATCACCCCATCAACTGTTTGATTTTCTGCCAAGTATGGGTGAATCCGCATCAGTAAATGGGGTCCCTGGTGCTTGACCTGAACCTCTTGTTCAATAGTCTTTCTCTGCTCTTTAAATTGCTCTAGCACAACCAGCAAATCAAGATTCTCCAGGTTGTGAGATAAGTGCCCAATGGGTCGACCCACATCGTTGGCAACCAGGTTATAGGCAACAGTAGCCGCAGACGTATATTTTCTAATTCGCAGCCCATTATCTAGAAAAATGACGCCAACCTCAATGTTGCCTAGCAGATTATCTAAATCGTTATTGAGTTCAGTGAGACTTTGAATTTTAGACTGGTACTCAGCATTGACAGTATAAAGCTCTTCGTTAACGGACTGTAGTTCTTCATTAGTACTTTGCAGCTCTTCGTTAGATGCAATTAATTCTTCATTAGTGGCTTGCTGTTCTTCGTTCGTTGTTTCTAATTCTTCAATAGTGGCCTGAAGATTTTCGCGGGTATGCTGCAAGTCTCTCTCTAATTGCAACACATATTGAGCAGTATCGTCACTGGTCTCAAACTGGTTTGAAGGTAGGGCGGTGTCAGGCCCGCTCTCCTGAGAAATGACTATTAAAAAAAACTCACCTGTCTTACGATTGGCAGCCTGGCGGCTCACTTCTACATTTACCGTCAAACACTCGTATTCAGGCTCTTTAATCTGGTAACTGTTATAGCAAACTCTACTATCTCTCCCCTGGCAGATGCGGTGCAATGCAGTACTGAGCGGTAGCTGTAGTGACTGCGGAAGCATCTCGATTAGATCATTCGATTGTCTGCCATCGGGCACCCTTAAGAGACTTAATGTGTCACCACACACATACAGCAATTGCATCTGTCGATCGACTAGTAGACAAGTGGCTTCACGTTGATTTAAGAGAGTCTTGAAAGCTTGCTCCAACAGCGGATCAAAGCGAGAGTTTTTATCTGAAAGAGCAACTTGAAGCTGGGGTCTATTGATCTTTAAGGCCGCAAACGCTCCTGTGGATAAGGATAGCTTGACATCTCTCAATTTCTGATAGATTTTCCACTTCCGGTGTAAAGTGTCAAACTCTTCTTCAAGAATGCCTAGGGTTTCTGACTCACCCAAGAACAGAATACCATTGACGTTCAGGGCAAAATGCAGATTTCTCAAGACTTGAGCTTGAAGATCAGTTTGCATGTAAATCAGGACATTACGGCAAGTCACCAAGTCCACCTGGGTAAATCCCGCGTCTTTAGCCAAATTATGATTGGCAAAAATAATCATCTCTCGAATTGCTCGCGATACCTCAAAGGAGCCATCATTCCTAGAGGTAAAAAAGCGACTGACACGAGCTTCACCGATTTCATTAACAATTGGTGCTGGATAAATCCCTAAGGATGCTTTATTCAAAGCAACTTGATCCAGATCCGTAGCAAAAATCTTAACTTCGATAGACAGCTGGCGTTGATCCAGCAGTTCTCTGACTAAGATGGCCATGGAATAGGCCTCTTCCCCCGTGGCACAAGCTGTAATCCAAATACGCAGCGTCTGTCCTGAGGAAAATCTGTCAAGTAGTTCAGGTAGAACATTGTTTTCTAAAAATTGCCACGCCTCTACATCTCTAAAAAAACGTGTGACAGTAATCAATAAATCATTACGCAAGCAGTTGCGCTCTTCTTTTGAGGCGTTTAATCGACTGATATAGCTATCTAAATCTTGATAACCTGCAATCAAACATCGTCGTCGAATACGTCGAGTAATCGAGCTGGGCTTATAATGACCAAAATCAATATCATCATGTTGCTCAATGATATTGATGATTTTTTGTAGCTTGATAGGGATTAGCTGGTTTTGCAGATTATCCCGTAGGACTTGCAACCCGTTCGGGGCGGTCACTAATTGATACGTCGTTTGAGCCAGTTCACTGGCAGGCAAGATTAGATCAACAACTCCGGTGGAGATAGCGCTTTGGGGCATGCCGTCAAACTCAGCTGTTTCTGGAGCCTGGACCAGGACAATGCCACCCTTTTCTGAGATTTCCTGAATCCCTTGTGAACCATCGCTGCCGGTTCCTGATAGAATCACGCTGATAGTCTTCTCTCGACTCTCCAAAGACAGAGATTTAAAAAATAAGTCGATGGGTAAATTAGGCTGACGACCCCGACCTCGTTCCTGTGGCGTCAGATGCAAACATCCGTCCTTGAGTACCATATTTTGACCCGGTGGTATCAAGAAAACAGTATTAGGGCATAGGGACACCTGATCTGTCACCTGTTGAACATCCATGTCGGTATGTCGTTTGAGCAGTTCACTCATTAAGCTTTTGTAATCAGGTGACAGGTGTTGAACAACGATAAAAGCAGCGTTACTATCGCTGGGCATATTCCCAAAAAAATCTTCGAGGGCACGCAACCCACCTGCAGACGTACCAATACCGACAATCAAAAAGCTAGTGCTAGTTTGTCTATCAATCGTATCTACCATTGATGTGTTCTAGTCAGGGGGGACAGACAATTTTTCAAAATAATAGGAACGTTTCTAATGGCACCTCAGTATATTCTCGGAATATTTCTATATATTTTTTCTTTTTCTTCCTTAGCTTTTTAGCGTAACAGAGCTAGAAACATTTGGTTGATCAAACCTAGAGCTTTTTATGATTCTTTTATGATTGAAATCTTCTCAATCACCTGATTTTTTCTTGACATGCAGTTGTTAAAGTTTAGACCTAAGTAGGTCAGCTCAGTTCCTTATACACTGCCAACCAGTTGTTTGATTTCTGCGAGTTTACCCCCAAACCCTAATTCTGAGGGCTTTGGGCTTGATCTCCCCCGGAATTGGGAAAAGGGGGCTGTGATATCGGATAGCTAATGGTGACAACCTACTTATGTCTAAAATTATGTTTTTTGTAGGGTCAAACATATGTCAAACAATGACCTTGCCCTTGGGCATAACTCCAGAAATTTGAAAATAATTCATAAGAACACGAATAGACTGGGACGATATAACGTGAAATGTATTAATAAACACTTTGCGCGACAAAGACGAGTTACCTTATGTCTGCTGACCTTGCTCAACAATGGGAGATTGCGCTAACTACCTGTGCTCAGGAACCTATTCATAGCCCAGGAGTAATTCAGTCTTTTGGAGCACTATTAGCCACTGACCGTGCATTAGAGTATATTACCCACGTTTCCGATAACCTGAGTAACCTCTTGGGTCATGAGACTGACGGGATAAGTGCTGATGTTTTGGGACAGCCGCTAGATGCGATTTTACCCGACACGCTCGTTCATGACCTTAATAATGCCTGCGGATTATCGACAATTACCACTCAACGCCATCGATTAGGAATTTATGAGATTCATGGATGCTGGCTTGATGTGAGTGTCCATTGCAGCTCCACCCACACCTTGATTGAGCTAGAGCCTGTTACTGAAAACCTGGATACCCATACTCCACTTCTGATGCGAGCTCAATTAATGCTCGAGAAAACGTCTAGCTCAGAGCAATTGCTGGCTCTCGCTGTAAAGGAGTTACGCAACACCACTGGGTTTGATCGGGTGATGGCCTATCGCTTTTTACCAGATGGGTCCGGAGAAGTTGTCGCAGAAGCCAGCAGTCCAGGTGCTCAGTCCTATTTAGGCTTACGCTATCCGGCGTCTGATATTCCAGATACCACCCGTCGTCTGTTTTGGAAAACAGGTGTTCGTATTGTGGCAGATGTTCATGCCCCTATGGCTCCGATCCTGGCATTGGATAAAACAGAAGCTGACCTCGACTTGTCTCTGGCTTTAATTCGGGGTTCATCGTTGATCCATGGTGAATATTTAAAGAATATGGGGGTCACTGCCAGTATGGCCATTGCCATTACAGTGCAGGGGCAACTGTGGGGATTGTTTGCCCTACACCACCGACAATCCAAGGTAATCCCCCCCGATCTTCGCACTGTTGTTGAACTATTTAGGCAATTATTTTCCTTACAGTTCCAGCAAATCTTGGCTGAAGAACGATTTCGCGATCGCAAACAAGCAGCATCCATACTAGACAAGCTTTTCTCTATTCAAGCGGATCAAGCCACACCCAAAGACTGGATCAAGATCATCATTCAAGCTAGCCAACCCTTTTGTCAGCTGCTATCGGCCCATGGCGTAGCCTTTATCAGTGAGCAACAGGTATTAGCGAGCTACGGGAATAGTCCCTCAACTTCAACAGTTCTAGCCCTGGCAAACCACCATAATGACCATGGGCAGACCGATATCACGACTATTGAGTGTCTACAGGACCTTGATATGCCTGATGTGAAAACATGGGGCAGTAGTGCCGGGGGCCTATGCTTTACAATTCCTTCCGATGCCCCCCTGTATCTGATTTTCTTCAGAAATGAGATTCTTAGCGATATTCGCTGGGCAGGTAATCCAGAGAGTAAAGAGCTCGTAGAAGATAGCCCTAAACCTAAGTTACGCCCAAGACGCTCCTTTGAAGAGTACAAGCAAATTGTTAAGGACCATTGTGCCCCCTGGACACCTTCGGACCTGAATATTGCCCTAGAGATCCGAACTGAATTGATTCGTTTAGCCAGAATTAAAATCCAAGACTTTCAACAACGTCAACAAAATCTTTTAGTGGCAGAACTGAATCACCGGGTTAAAAACATTTTGGCGTTAATTCGCTCAATAGCTCGCCAAACTGAAATGTCTACAAATTCTCTAGAAGAGTATACAACAACCCTAAAAAGCCGCATCGCCGCGTTGTCCGCCGCCCATGATCTAGTCACAGGCTATGGGTTAGAATGGCCCAATTTACGCAATTTACTCGCCATTGAATTACGCCCCTACCTGAGCGATATAGTCCCTAGGGTAACCCTGACGGGTCCCGTGATTGGTCTCAAGGCCAATTTTGTCCCAACATTTGTTTTAGTGATCCATGAACTCACCTCCAATGCCGCTAAATATGGTGCTTTATCAGTTACATCAGGCAATGTGACTGTGCAGTGGTATGAACACTATGGTGGGATTAAGCTGATCTGGCAAGAATCGGGGGGCCCCACCGTGACTCCTCCCCAGCGACGGGGGTTCGGTCGTGATCTAATTGAACGAGCTATTCCCTATGAATTTGAGGGCGAGGCTACGATCCACTTTCTATCCTCTGGAATCAGGGCTGAATTTTGGTTGCCCAATAATCTTATTCGGTGGGGTCAAGCAGGAGGTACAAAGCCTAGTCCTTTGGCGAATGTACCAGAAACTGACCGACTCAAGCCCATGGAACAGATTCAAGTATTAGTGGTAGAGGATAGCTTGTTAGTTGCGATGGAGATGGAAAGTATTTTAAAAAAGATTGGATTAGAATCGATCACCTCAGCCCCCAGCGTCGCTCGCGCCTTTAAATATCTGCGGCAAGAAAGCTATCAGCTCTGTTTATTGGATATTGATCTGAAACAGGAAACAAGTTTTGAAATTGCTGACTTCCTGCTTGAACAAGGTATACCGTTTGCCTTTACCACAGGTTATAACTCCAAGCACGCTCTTCCCAATTCCTTGGAGTCGGTGCCGCTCCTAAAAAAACCCATTGATGAATCAAAGTTAGAAAAACTCGTTAGTGACCTGCTTAGTTGATTATGGCTACCGTACTTATTTTTGAAGACAACATGGCCTTGGCCTTGCAATGGCGACAGTTACTAGAAACCTATAATCACTACGTCTGCTGTTGCACAACTATACGAAATGCATTAGCGATCGCAACAGCTATTCAGCCCGATATAGTGATTATGGACATGATGATTAAACAGAATGGCCGGTTTGTTCCAGAAGGGGGGCTGACACTTCTAGCCCGACTAAAAATGGAGTATGACGGCTCACCTTATATCATCGGGGTAAGTGGATACAAGCCCGGAGTTTATAGCAAATCTACGCCTCTAGAACTCGCCAAACGGACAGGTGTAAATATAACTCTCTACAAGCCAATTGCCCCCGATCACTTAGTAGACATTATTAACCAGTGTTTAGCGAATCGACAGCCATCCTTAGAAAATCGCTAGATTCGACCCAAAGTTTCAGGCTCTTAGCCTTATATTTTCTTAATACCTATGTTAGGTCATAGCACTAGTGATGATCTATAGACCTATATTTAATTTTTCTCTGCCCTCACAACATACTCATATTATTGCTCTACTATCCTATAGTATAGCGAGGCAATAAATATCTGTAGGCTTTTCATAGGTAGGTATGCAGTGATCTCTCAGGGGCTTCCTCCTCTTATTCAACAAATGCTATGGCCCAGTTTCTATCCTCACTGGACGCAAGATAAGATTGAACTGGTACAAACCCACACTGCCTATGTCCTATTGACAGGAAACTATGCCTATAAGGTCAAAAAGCCAGTGAACTATGGCTTTCTTAACTATACGACCCTGGCAGCTCGCAAACACTATGTGGCAGAAGAATTACGGTTAAATCAACGCACCGCTCAAGAAATTTATTTAGCCGCTATCCCCATTTATCAGCGGGGAGAACAGTTCAGTCTTTTAGAGCAGGGAGAACCGGTTGAATATGCAGTCAAAATGCATCAGTTCCCCTCGGGTTCTCTATTTTCTGATTTATTGGCTCAGGATACATTAACTCCAGCGTTGATCAAAAGACTTGCCCATCAAGTGGCGGTCTTCCATCAGCGCGCTATGATTAGCGACTACATTCAGTCATTTGGCACTGTTGTCAAGATTCGCCAGGCATTTGATGAAAACTATGCCCAAAGCCTACCGTATATTGGTCGTGGTCAAACCCTACAGCAGCTACAAGACACGCAAAAGTATACGGATCGAATTTTTACTGAGCATCAAGAGCGCTTTCAAACGCGTATCCAACAACAAAAGATTCGTGAATGCCATGGCGATCTGCACCTGAAAAATATTTGCCTATGGCAAGACCGTATCTTTCTATTTGATTGTATTGAGTTCAACGAAGCATTTCGATACGTAGACACCATGTATGACGTGGCATTTACAGTGATGGATTGTGATGCCCATGGACGCTATGACCTGGGTAACCTCTTTCTTAATACCTATCTAGAGGAAACGGGTGATTGGGAAGGGTTAGAGGTTTTACCGCTATACCTTAGTCGCCAAGCCTATGTTCGAGCAAAAACCACTTCGTTTCTTTTGGACGATCCCACCATTGATACTGAGAAAAAAGAGCAGATCCAAACCCAGTCCCAAGCCTACTACACCCTGGCTTGGCGTTATACCCAGCTACACCCAGGACAACTAGTCCTGATGTCAGGGCTTTCTGGGGTCGGTAAAAGCACCGTAGCCCAGGAGTTGGCCCTGCTCACCAATGCACTCCATATTCGTTCTGATGCCGTGCGTAAACACCTGGCAGGGATGTCACTCCAGCAGCGAGGAGATGCGAATCTATACACGTCAGAGATGACCCAAAGAACCTATGATCGCTTGGGTGATTTAGGTATCCGATTAGCAAAACTCGGGCATATTGTTATTCTCGATGCAAAATACGATCGCATCGCTACTCGGCAAACTGTCCTGACTCAGGCCAAAGCGTCAAGGATTCCCGTCTCGATTCTTGTGTGCCAAGCGCCTTTCGGTGTCATTTGCCAGCGACTGCAACAGCGCAAAGATGACATTTCTGATGCGACCAGCGAGTTATTGACAAAGCAAAAAGTAACTGCAGAAGCATTAACTCACGAAGAAGAATCCCTAGCCACATATCTTGACACCAACATGAATTTAAGGGAAAGCATTCAAGCTCTAGCAGCCAAGATGGGCTCTGTGACAGCTTACACATCATCTGCTGAGAGCCCTGAGTGTTAAGGCTGGACATCAACGTCAGCCAGAAAATCTCGGCTGGGTGGGGTATCAGGAGGCAGGAGGCAGAATATATGCCCATTAACTTTTGCTTCCGGTCTCCGACCTCCTATGTTTTGGCCCCATAAATTCCTCAATTTTGCGTCCTACCATAAAGTTAAGGGTTGGCCTGGAGGTTATGGAGTTATGACCAACCAGGGCTGACCATATAAAAAAATGTTTTTTAGAGGGTTTACTATGACACTCACGCACTGGCAACCATTCCGTCAAATCGAACATTGGGAACCTTTCAGCGAAATGGAAACACTGAGAAAAGAGCTGGATAAATTGTTTGCCCAATTTACCCCTGGTCCCTCTGACGCTCAAGCTAGTTTTAGCTTTATGCCATCAGCTGAGATGGACGAAACCGATACTGAAATCCATCTTAAGTTTGAAGTCCCTGGCATGACAGCGGATGATCTCAATATTGAGGTAACTGATACAGCGGTTACCGTTAAAGGCGAGCGCAAATCTGAGTCGAAGACAGAAGAAGATAACATTACTCGCTCTGAGTTTCACTATGGCAAATTTGAGCGTGTGATTCCCCTATCTAGCCATATTGTCAAAGATGCTGTTTCAGCTGAGTACAACAATGGCATCCTTCGCCTGGTGCTGCCCAAATCGGACGTTGCAGCTTCTAAAACCGTAAAAATTAAAGCCACTTAAGGGTTAACAGTCTCCCATCTCCAGAGGCTTGGCGATGTGGTTCCCCTGACGTTGGCAAAGCCTGTCCAAAGTGCTGAGGGGGACCATTGGGGAGGGGGTATCGAGATATAGCCCTGACGATCGATACCCCCTCTCAAGGCAGCTACGGTGTATACAGAAGTCGGAGAGTGGCTCCAAGTATCGAGCCCTCATCCCCCAACCCCTTACTCCCTGGGGGAGAAGGGGGGGCTGGCCTCAAAGTCCTTCTCCCTGGGGGAGAAGAATTTAGGATGAGGGCTAATTCAAGGTCAGGTATACCTTTTGGGACATTATCTTCTAGATGTGTGTACACCGTAGCCTCTAAAGGCAGAGGGGGTAATACCGTACGCCCCTACCAATAAATTATCAAGAGGATATTTCCATGCAACAGCGTCGTCTCAACGCCTATCTGAATCTTATTCAAGAACTATTAACCTGCCCCAAAGGTGAAGAATGGATTCGGCTTAAGCAGCATGAGCATTTAGTGGATTCTGAGCTGCTTCAAGTCATGGAACAAGTGGCCTCACAACTGTTGCGAGAGGGCAATCGCCAGGCTGCTATTTTTTTACACAATTGGGCGGCAAAACTTCACCATATTTTAGTTAAAGAAACGCCAATACCCAAACCAGAAGATGATAAATTCCAGGCATATTTAGCCCTGATACAGGATCTGTTAAGTTCTTCAGAAGACGATAAAGAACGTCTGTTAGCCAAGCACCATGATTTAATTGGACCAGGGTTGGTCCATCAGATGCAACAGGTGGCTCAACAACTTAAACAACAAGGATCAGATGAGTCAGCCGACTACTTACAACATCTGGCAGATGAGCTCAACCAAGCATGGATTGCAGCTCACGCCTTTCAGCCTGAGCTGCAAAAAGAGTCTTCCCATGTACCCTTGAAAACAGCTGATTCTGCAACAGAAAATACAGACCAGAGTTCTAAGGTGGCAGGCGCTAAGGACGTTGCTAACGAAGATGAAGGCGGCAGCCCATCACAGCAGATAGTGTCCACACAGCCGCTGACCACGTCATTACAGCTCAAGGTGAATCAGCAACTGACGGATGCAATTTCTGAAATATCACAGGCGCTACACCAACTCAATCAAACCATTATGGCTCAATCCCATAGGACAAATCCACTGTGGTATATGGATGTGTTAGAGCGGGCGGCAACAGCACAGTGGTTGCTGACCACTGACGAGATTGAGCAACTGATGGGAGTTAAGCCTAAGTGCCATGGAAAAGACAAAATCTATCAGCGAGGTACATGGACGTTTGTAAAAGTTGGTAAACTTGGTGCTCAGACTGCCTGGAAAGTGACTAAAACTCGTCTAGATGCTGCGCCGCCATCTCCCATAATAAATAATCCAGATACTAGCCAGCAGCCTAGCCATCGTCAGACACATGAAATTAAACCCAGTCTATCCCTGGCGAAACATCCTCCACTTAAACAAACTGCCTTAAATAATGGTTCATCCGATAGTGACCAGACCGATTTATTGGAAATACCCGAAATGGACGATGTTTGGGCATAATGGATAGGTCGCTACTGGAGATGCCTAATGGCTGATTCGGACCATTTCAGGGGTTTATCAACAGCCATAGAAACAGATAGCAAAGCTGTTTTCGAAGTCGTAGAACAATCAATATTAGGTCTGTGGGAGGTGGTGAACAATTTAACAGCCCTACGTCCTCCTAAGCGAGCTCGCTATCGGGTCACAATTTTTGGATCGGCTCGTATGGCACCAGGGAGCGAACTCTATCAAGAGGTTAAGCAGTTAGCAAGTGAATTAACCCTACTGGGCTGTGACATTGTCACGGGGGGTGGCCCTGGTTTAATGCAGGCAGCGAATGAGGGCAGTGTCTTAGCCGACCCCAATGATCAGGTCAAATCCATTGGAATTCGAGTTGATTTAAAGCACGAGCAAGCCACTAATCCATTTGTGGAAGAGGCTTACTGTCATCGTACATTTTTCTCTCGACTACACCACTTTGTTCTAATGTCGGATGCTTTTGTCGTGATGCCAGGTGGTATTGGCACAACCTTAGAAGCGCTGATGATTTGGCAGCTACTGCAAGTGCGTAAACTCGATCAAACACCGTTTATTTTGGTTGGTTCCATGTGGAAAGGGTTATTGGACTGGACCCAGACCAGCATGCTTGATGAGCAAACGCCCATGATTGATCCAGCCGATATGGCTATCCCTCGCTGTGTGGAGCGGTGTGAAGATGCGATCGCAATTCTCCGGGCCTCTCAGCAACGTTGGCAGCAGGCACACCCCGCCGCTTAGACCATTGGTGTAAGTTCAGCCCTCATCATAAAATCTCCTTGGATCGCATGAAACCCTCAAAAGCATGGTTGTTCTAAGGTTTTGTTATGACTTAAAAAGAAAACTCTTTAGCAAAAGACTGACGGGTGACAGGCTGTTCTAATACAAGACCTTCACCCCCCAGTGGATGGGCGTCATCAATTAGATGCCCTGCCACTGATAAATAGACTTTTGCATTGGGGTCCAGGCTTGTGACGGTATAAATGACCTGGGCAACTCGATAGATCATTGAACTGGAGCCCCCACCATAGGTGAATTCCTGGGATAAATTCACATAGATACCCCTAGAATTGGTGGTCAAACTGAGTAACTGGGTGTTTTTAGGAATAGCGGTGAAGGCATCGTCGATCTTCACTGAGCCTGCCAGCAACATTTCCATGGCTTCAGTCAGCATCACTGCTGGAGATGCTTGCGCTTCTACTGATAGCGGTTGAGGTAATAGCTGCTCTTGCTGATTGGAAATGCTCACCCAGTAGGTTTGGGGCCGCACGATGACTAAGGCAGCCAGCTCCGCTGGTAAGGACGAGTTGAGCCTTGCGATCGCATCCGACAAATCTAGACTCTCTACCCTCGTTATCCCCCCTGACACATAGTCAGTTTGTTGAGACGTCCACCAGTATCCCCAGCCTGCCAAACCACCCAAGATAATGGCCACTAGATACATTTCTAGTGTTTTCCAATTGAAGGGATGTAAGGTCTTTTGTGCGCTCATAGCTTGCTCCAGAAACAACTGTTCTGATATTCATCTACGACAGATATTTCTATGGCAGATATTGACTAAACTCAATCAGGATTGCCGTTGCTGATTTATTGCCGTTGCTGATTTAGAGAATGAATCGATCTGGCAAGATCGCCCTATATCAGGATTTTTGAGCTTAAATCTTCTTAAGAATCAGCAACACCCCAGAATTTATCAAGCGTGTTTATTGAGCTTAACCATTGTCTTCAAGCTAACTCAACAATTTGAGGATTTTATGTAGACAGTGATGCCTCTTAATTCAGACTTCTGAACAGTTGTTTCACCACATTTTCAGAATTACTTATTAGGCTAGGATTAAGCAAAGTTAAGGAATGTTCGCCTCCATCATGGCAATACGTCATCTCACTAAGGCTGAAGTCAATCAGTTACTACTCACACTGACCCTGGCCGGATACATCCCCGAACGGGACTTTAAAATTGATGAAAATGGTCAAATTTTGGCAAAACAAGAGATTATGCCAATAATACGCCGTATCCCGGCATGGTCTGAATCCGATAACAGATTGCTCAATGAGCCATCAACGCCTGCCGCGTCATCCCTGAGTCCCCAATGTTCTAACTAAAGTTTTTAACGTGATATATGGCCGGGAGCCCTATAAAATTAAGTTTTATTTAAAAAATAAACTTAATGGTTTTATCTATGATTAGTAGGGTCCACAGAGCTTTAAAAAACCCGTGCATAGAACGACTTCACTCCCTCAAACGCCGTCGCTTCTTGCTCACTCCTCTCCCATGAGTGTTGCAATTTACAAACACCTGTCTAAGTCATCTTGAACTCGCGTTAGCGTGGGCCAATAGACCCATGACCTAATAGTGGCCTGATAGCGCTAATTTTTGGTGTGGTAGTTGCAGTAGGGGAGTTAAGCGTGAAGATTCTCCTGGTTGAAGATGACACTATTTTAATAGAAGCATTAGTTAGGGCTTTGACAGCAGAGCACTATGCTGTCGACGTAGCGACTGATGGTCAAACAGGCTGGGAATTGGCCTCCGTTGACGTCTATGACTTAATTTTGCTAGATGTCATGTTGCCAAAACTGGATGGCATGAGCCTTTGCCGCAAATTGAGGGCCCAGGGCATTCAGACATCCATTTTATTGCTGACGGCCCAGGACAACAGCAGCAGCAAAGTACTGGGGCTGGATGCCGGGGCTGACGACTACGTGACCAAGCCCTTCAACCTGGCGGAGCTGCTGGCACGTATTCGAGCACTACAGCGACGGGAGTCGGGCACGCTGCTGCCGGTACTGACCTGGGAAGAACTATCCCTGGACCCTAGCCCCCGTGAAGTCACCCATCGGGGTAAGCCCATTTATCTAAGGCCACGGGAATACGATCTACTAGAACTTTTTTTGCGTAATCCCCAACGCGTGTTTAGTCGTGGGGCGATTCTCGATCACCTGTGGTCCTTTGAAGGATCCCCCGGTGAAGAAACGATCACCGCCCACATCAAGGGGCTACGGCAGCATTTAAAAGCGGCTGGTGTACCCCATGACCCCATCGAAACGGTGTACGGTATTGGCTATCGACTCCATGCAGAAACATCAGAACTATCGTCTGAAGTGGTAAGCCAGGCTAATGCGGCGACCATGGCAATTTGGGAACGAGCTAAACAACGCCTGAGCAAGCGCATTGCGGTCATTGAAAAAGCCACCTCTGCCGGTGTTAGCAATACCCTAGCTGAAGACCTGCGACAGCAAGCCGAGACAGAGGCCCACAAGCTAGCGGGGTCCTTAGGCATGTTCAATTTTGATCTGGGTTCAAAGCTAGCCCACAAGGCTGAACAGGCCTTCCAAAACTGGCCAACGCTCCCTGATCATGAGCGCACGCAACTGGCCGACTTAATTGGTCAACTACGGCATACGGTCCAACGTGCTGTACATAGTGACACCCCCACCCTGTTTTATCCCAAACCAGCACCGCCCCAAGGCGCTGCCTTGACCATCCATACGGCATCCTTGTTGATTGTTAGCCCGCATGAAGACTTCCAGGCCGAATGTGCAGCCGCATTAGCGAATGTGGCCACTGATTGGACACTACAGTTACAAGCCGATCCCATTGAGGCCCTGACGCTGCTGAATAGCCATCGCCCAGATGTGGTTATTTTAGATTTGTCAGCGACCGATGATCATCCAGAAACGGTATCCCTCAGCCCTGATATGGTGGCCTTCTTGGCTGAGCTACAGGCCTCAACTCCCCCTGTGCCAGTATTACTGCGCACCGAGCACGGTAGCCTGCTAGATCGGGTCAAGGCTTCCCAATTAGGGGGACGGGGATTTATTCCATCGACAACACCTGCATCAGCCGTTGTGGAGACCGTCATTGATCTCTGGATGCGCTCCCACGCCCACATAGCTAAGGTTTTGGTCGTCGATGATGACCCCCAGATTCTAGACGCCATGGGAGGTCTTTTAAAACCCTGGGGGTTAAAAGTCTTTACCTTGGTGGACCCACGGCTGTTTTGGGATGTCTTGAATGAAATCCAACCGGATGTGCTGGTGCTCGATGTTGAAATGCCCCATGTGGATGGTTTGGCCCTATGCCAGGTGGTCCGCAGCGACTTACGATGGTGCCATATTCCCATTCTGTTTCTCACCGCCCATGCCGATGTTGGCACCAAGCACCAGGTATTTGAGATGGGGGCTGACGATTATGTTTCCAAACCCATTGTTGGGCCAGAACTTGTCACCCGCATCCTGAATCGTTTAGAACGGGCAAGGATGACACAATCTCAGATAGAGATTGATACGTTAACGCGCCTGGCCAATCGTCATCAGGCGATTCAGACCGTGACCCAGGCCTTAGCACAAGGCCAACAACACCATCAAAGGGTGTGCATTGCCATGCTATCCCTCGATCATCTAGATGCCATTAATCGCCATTATGGCTATGACTTAGGTGACAAAGTGCTCGTACATTTTGCCCATCTTCTCCACCAAACGTTTGTGGGTGATGATGTGGTGGGGCGCTGGGCGGGACGCTTATTTATCGTGGCCATGTATGGTCTCACCATTGAGGAAGCCATACATCGGTTACGCACCGTGCGTAAACAGCTTCATCAGGTGCCACTACCTCAACAGAGAAACAGCGAATTTTCTAGAGATCAGTCGACTGAAAAGCCTCAACCTTATCTATCACCCATCAGCTTTAGTGCTGGCTTAGCGATCTATCCGTCAGAGGACCAGGCATTATCAGATAATTGGCCCGTGGGTGATCATGTCAGTCTGGTGATTAAGGCGCTGAAACGTTTAGAGCGAGCTCAGCCTGGCCATAGTTTATCGGTTTAAAAAGTCAGGGAGATTCCCCCTATGTGGCGCTTATTACGACGATCTGCTCTCTGGCAAGCGACGTGGTTACCCGCAGTGGTGGGAGTGGGTACGCTTCCCATTGTCTTGTTTTTTTGGCAATCTCTCAAGATCCACGAACAAACTCACATTCACCAACAGGTGGATTTTGCCAGAGTCAGTATTAGTCGGGAAATTCGCTCTCAGACTGACAACCGCATCCAGGCGTTGGTGCGGTTGTCACGTCGGTGGGAGGCCCAAGAAGGACTTTCACAGGAAAACTGGACGATTGATGCCGAGAGTCTGCTGCATGACTACCCGGGTTATCAGGCCATTGAGTGGGTTGATCCAAATTTATATGTCCGTTGGATTGTTCCCATGGCGGGTAATGAAGCCGCCCAAGAGTTTAACCTCGCTACCGATCCTGAACGCAAAGCAACCTTGGAATTGGCTCGCACAACTCGCACCATGACTGTGTCGTCCATGGTGGATTTGGTGCAGGGTGGGAAAGGGGTTTTGGTCTATTCGCCCCTCTTCCTCGCCTCTGATCAATCATTTGATGGGTTTATTTTAGGGGTGTTTCGGGTGCAGCATCTGGTCGATACCATTTTGAGCGATCAGGTGACTGATGATTATGCGATCGCAATCCAACAAAACGGCACTGAGATTTATCGCCATCTCCCGACTGACACACCTCAATCGGCGACCACGAGTCTACGAAATCGCTGGAGTCAGCATGCTGAAATTGACATCCATGGCACTATTTGGGAGCTAGAAATTTGGCCGACATCAGCGCTATTGGCCCATGAACAGTCTCCCCTACCCACGGTGATTTTAGTCAGTGGTTTGTTGCTGTCCGGGTTAGCTACATGGGTGGTTTGGCTAACCCAAAAATCTCAGCAACGCTACCAGCAACTGGTTACTGAAAGTACTGAACGCCAGAGAGCTGAACAAGATTTAGAAAGATTCTTTAGTCTATCGGTGGATTTACTTTGTGTCACTGGCACGGACGGCTACTTTAAACACATTAATCCCGCTTTTGAAAGAACCCTAGGTCATCCGACAGAGGTCTTTCTCTCTCAACCATTTATCAACTTTGTTCATCCAGATGATCAGGCATCCACCCTGACTGAAATGGAAAGCCTGACGAATGGCCAGGCCACCCTGAGTTTTGAAAATCGCTATCGGTGTCGTGACGGTAGCTACCGCTGGCTACACTGGGCCGCTTTCCCTGCTACCAAAACCGGTCTACTCTACGCGGTGGCCCGAGATACTACCGACCGCAAAATCACAGAAGAAAACCTCAAACAGTTTAGTGCCAACCTCAAGCATCTACACCGCATCAACACAACCCACTATGAAACCTTTGATGCATTATTTGCCGATTGTCTAGAAACCGGTCGGCAAATTCTCGGATTAGAAACCGGCATCATTAGCCAGGTGACGGGTCAAACCTATACCATTCGCTCAGTGCAGTCAGACTTAGACTCTCTAGTGGCCAATCAATCCTTTATCCTGAGCAACACCTACTGTGCAGCGGTCGTTAAGGGACACCAAACCGTTACCTATAAGCATGTGGGTGGTCATGCGGTGATGAAAGGGCACCCGGTTTATCAAAACCTTCATCTGGAGAGCTACCTCGGCACGCCCATTTGGGTGAATGGCGAGATCTATGGCACCCTCAACTTCTCATCTACCCAGATTCATGAGCATGAGTTCTCTCGCCATGAACAAGAAATTATTGAGCTGATGGCCCAGAGCATTGGCCGATTTTTGGCCACTGATCTGGCTCAGCAACAACAGCGAGCGATTGAAGAAGCCTTGCGAGAGAGTGAAGCCCGTTTTCGTATGGTGGCCAACAGTGCGCCAGTGCTGTTGTGGATGACCGGCACCGATACCCGTTGCACGTTTCTGAACCAAACCTGGCTGACGTTTACCGGTCGTCAGCTAGAACAAGAATTAGGTAACGGTTGGACTGAGGGCATTCATCCTGAGGATCGCGATCGCTTTCTTGACACCTACATTAAAGCCTTTGATGCCCGTAGCACCTTTGAGCTGGAATATCGTCTGCATAGGGAAGATGGCCAATACCGCTGGTTATTGAGTCGTGGGGTACCCAGGTTTAGATCTGACGACAGTTTTGCTGGGTATATCGGCACCTGTATTGACATTAGCGATCGCCATGAAGTAGAAAAACTCAAAGATGAATTTATTTCCGTTGTCAATCATGAGCTACGCACACCTCTGACCTCGATTTTAGGATCGTTAGATCTTTTGGCCAGCGGTGTCTTAAGCACTCAACCTGAAAAAGGACAGCGCATGCTACAGATTGCGGCTAACAATGCCGATCGATTGGTGCGTTTGATTAACGACATGCTGGATATTGAACGCATCGAATCCGGCAAGATGACCCTAAATAAGCAGGTGTGTGATGGGGCCAAACTCATGCAAACGGCAACGGATGAAATTCACACCCTAGCCACACAATCGGGTATCCAGCTTGTCGTGACTCCGCTGCCTGTGCGGATTTGGGCTGACCCCGATCGAATTATTCAAGTCTTCACCAATCTCCTCAGCAACGCCATTAAGTTTTCCGGCGAGGGCACAACCGTAGAACTTACGGCCAATCTGGAGGATGCCCCAGAAGCAGCTCCCTGTGCAGCCTTACCGGTATCAACCCAACGGGTACAGT
This sequence comes from Adonisia turfae CCMR0081, assembly GCF_011009555.1. Lineage (GTDB taxonomy): Bacteria > Cyanobacteriota > Cyanobacteriia > Phormidesmidales > Phormidesmidaceae > Leptothoe > Leptothoe turfae. The sequence continues at coordinate 2,681,362 of NZ_QXHD01000004.1, forward strand.
TTCAAGTGAGGGATCAGGGTCGGGGTATTCCTCCCGATCAACTCACGACAATTTTTGGTCGCTTCCAGCAAGTGGATGCATCTGATGCCCGTAGACGGGGAGGCACTGGTTTAGGTTTGGCGGTGTGTCGCAGTATTGTTCAGCACCATGGTGGTCGCATCTGGGTTGAAAGTGTTCTGGAGCAGGGCAGCACCTTTTTTGTCAGTCTGCCGGTGTTGCCGCCGCCTACACCAGTGCTGGATGATGACTCACATCATCCCCTGGTCCTGGTATGTGATGATGACCCATCCATACGAATGGTCGTGGAAGCTATGCTGGAGCAGCATAGCTATCGTGTGATTGCTGTTGAATCAGGGCAAGCGGCATTGACCCAAGCCATAGAGCAACAACCTGATGTGATTTTGTTAAACCTACTGATGCCGGAAATGACCGGTTGGGAAACATTGGCGGCGTTGAAGGCGCGATCGCAAACCCAAAATATCCCAGTGATTATCCTCAGCGGTCTCAGCCCTGAAGAAGGTGGCTCGCTGCATTCTGATATCAGCGATTGGATTGTGAAGCCTCCGGATGAAGATGGCCTATTTCAGGCTCTACAACAGGCATTAGCATCATCCCGAAAAGAGATTCAGGTATTGATCATCGAAGATGATCTGGATCTGGCCCAGGTGCTCACAGCTATTTTTGAACGTCACGGCATTACCTCACACCATGCTGCCACAGGACAAACGGGGATTCATCTGATTCAGCAGGTTACCCCCGATCTACTCGTCCTCGACTTGGCCCTACCTGAAAGCAATGGGTTTGCCGTTGTTGACTGGTTGCGACAACATAACCAGCTCTGCCGTGTTCCCCTGGTTATCTACACTGCTCAAGATTTGGATGATACCGAGCGACAGCGCCTGCGCCTGGGGCAAACTTTATTTTTAACCAAAGGTCGTGTTTCCCCCGATGACTTTGAAAAACAAGTGATGCAATTAATCCATCGTGTTACTGATCCCATTGGGTAAAATCGGTGTTGCTGATCCTCGGTATGATGCCATATGAAAAGTCTGGACTGAGTGCAACTATGTCGGATCGACTCGTCCCCTGAGTCAGCAACGCTAAAATCATCAATGGGATAACCATTTTAAGTATCAGTTTTTATGAAACACATTCTAATTATTGATGACGAAGACGATATTCGTGATGTCGCTCAGGTTGCCCTTGAAACCATTGGGGGGTGGCGTGTATCAACTGCTAGCACAGGACCTGAGGGATTAGCCCAGATGCAGGCAGATCCCCCTGATGTTGTTTTACTCGATGTCATGATGCCAGATATGGATGGCATTGAAGTGTTTAAGCGCATGCGGGCTGAGTCGCAAATTCAGGATATTCCTGTGCTGTTGATGACGGCCAAAACTCAAGCGGCTGATCAGCAGCGTTTTTTGAGCCTGGGGGTAACGGCCATTATTACGAAGCCATTTAAGGCAATGTTGTTGGCGGATCAAATTGCTGAAATTTTGGATTGGTAGGGAATATAGGGGGGTACGAGAAGGGTAACGGGGTGGGTTAACCCTATAGCGTCCATGCCAAAAAACCGGCAAT
>NZ_QXHD01000004.1:2682955-2696943 GCF_011009555.1 Adonisia turfae CCMR0081
GCCACTGCGACCTTTGCCCCATACTGGGCAGCCCGTCTAGCGGTCGCAATGCCACCGGAACCAGCACCAATCGCAAACAGGTCAAAATCATAGGCCATAGGTAGGTTTTCCTCTGTAATTACCGGGTAACAAGCTTTTTAATCTGGGCTAGCTTAGCTGGCTTGTAGGGCGCATAACGCCAGTCTAAATCAAACAAAAATGTCTTTTTGAGAACACTCTTGTAGTGGGAAAAGGTATCAAACGTGGCTTTGCCATGATAGCTACCCATACCGCTTTGTCCCACACCTCCAAAAGGTAGATCGGGAACACCAATATGCAACACCGTATCGTTGAGACAAACGCCCCCGGATGACGTGCCGGTTAATACCTGTTGTTGTTTAGCCTGATCCCGAGAGAAGAGATAAAGGGCTAAAGGCTTGGGGCGAGCATTAATTTGAGCCAGGGCCTGGTCAAATTGGTCGTAGGTTAATATCGGTAGAATGGGACCAAAAATTTCATCCTCCATCACTGGAGACTCCCAAGTGACGTTATTCAACACGGTGGGAGCCATGTAGCGAGTGCCAGCATCCGTTTGCCCCCCAATAAGCACATCACCGCTATCGAGGAGAGCGGTTAATCGGTCAAACTGTCGCTGGTTAATAATACGACTTAAGTCAGCACTCTGGGACGGGTCATCACCAAAGAATTCACGAATTGCTACTGTGAGTTTGGCTAAAAATGCATCTTTGACGGTGCGGTCAATCAGCAGGTAGTCAGGAGCAATACAGGTTTGGCCAGCATTGATAAACTTGCCCCAGGCAATCCGCTTAGCGGCATGGTCAAGGTTGATATCGGCATCAATGATGCAGGGGCTTTTGCCACCTAACTCCAGGGTTACAGGCGTGAGGTGCTTAGCCGCAGCTGCCATGATGATGCGACCAATGGCAGTGCCACCTGTAAAGAAGATGTGGTCAAACTTTTCGGCCAGTAGCTGCTGACTGACGCTGGCATCTCCTTCAAATACAGTGACATAGTTGGGGTCAAAGGTATTGGCAATCAGGTCGGAAACAACGTTGGCTGTATGGGGGGCATGCTCAGATGGCTTCAGAATGGCACAGTTTCCAGCTGCGATCGCACCCACTAGCGGCGATACCATCAGCTGGAACGGATAGTTCCAGGGACCAATAATCAGGACTACGCCTAACGGATCAGGCTGTACCCATGCCGACGACGGAAAGTTCTCCAGCGTTGACTTGACTCGCTTGGGCTTCATCCAACGTTTGAGTTTTTTGAGCGCCAGGTTAATTTCTGAAAGGGTGGCGATTTCAAAATAAGCTTCAAACTCAGGTCGTCCTAAATCAGCCTTGGCCGCAGCTACAATGTCTGATTGACGGTCAATAATAGCCTGCTTGAGTTTGGCCAGCTGAGCCAGACGAAACTCTAAAGGTTTAGTCTGCCCCGAAGCAAAGAAAGCTCGCTGCTGCTCAAGGGCAATGGGAATGGGAAAAGATTTTGTCAGCTGAGCTGTCATAGTTCAGTAGGGCAGATGGAGCAAAAGTTTAGAGTGTTACACAATCTATGATGTCGTGAACTCACTTATCTGACCAGCTTCTGTTAAGCATGTTTTCTGTCAGGCTTAAAACAGAATCATCCTGCTGCTGTCATTTTAATCCTGAGGTTTTTCATTGACACAATCTCCCATGTTCCAGACCACCCGCCGCCGTTTGGCGCTGTGGTACACGGCCATCACCGGTATTCTGCTGATCCTTTTTGCCAGCGGCGTGTACTTCTATGTGCGCAATACGCTGGTGGAGCGGGTAGATGACACCCTAAATCATGTGGTAGAGGTGGTGCAGCGCTCATTGGTGATCGAAGCCGCAGCACCATCCTCAGGTCGGGTGCTGACCGCTGCAGGTGTTAAAGGGCAAGCTCCCCTACAGGTGAATGTGGAAGATAGCTTTCGCGATAATGCCCAGACCCTAGAAGACGACCACATTGACATTGAATGGTTTGGTCCCAACGGTCAACTACAGTGGAGTACCCTGTCAGTCCCTAGCAACCTGCCACTTCAGGTAAATGCTGCTGGGGAAACGGTGCATCTTAGACATCGTTCAAACAATGGTCAGAACGATGGCGAGGATACCGATCAGGTACTCCGGCAAATTAGCCGCCGAGTGCAGATCAACAACCAGGTACTGGGCTATTTGCGGGTTAGTCATCCCTGGTTTGAGGTGAGCAAACCCAGCCGTCAGCTGGTAATCGATCTCAGTGTTTGGTCTGGGCTGGTCATGGTGGCCACTGGCACCATTGGCTGGCTCCTGTCGGGGCTAGCCATGGCCCCGGTACGCCAGTCCTATCAGCAGCTCAAGCAGTTTACGGCGGATGCCTCCCACGAACTACGCAATCCCATTGCCGTCATCCAAACCAATGTGCAGGTGGCGCTGGCGGATCCTGAGCCGGATGTGGAGTTTCAGCACAGTCAGCTGCAGGTGGTAGAACGGTTGACCCGGCGCTTGGGTCGCCTAGTCGACAACCTGCTGTTTCTGGCTCGACAGGATGGGGGGCTAATACCGATGCAGTGGGAGCACCTGGACCTTAATAAACTGCTATTAGACGTGATTGAAGAACAGTCTCTCGTAGCTCAGGGTCAGGGGTTAGATTTGATTTATAATCCCATGCCATCTGAGGTGTCCATGCCTGGCGATCGCGACCAGTTGATTCGCCTATTTACGAACCTGATTAGCAATGCTATCCAGTACACCCCCGAGGGGAAGGTGACCGTCACTCTAGACACTACTCACTGGCAAGGCCAAGAGGCATCCAAAGTAACCGTATGCGATACCGGTATTGGGATCTCAAAAGAACTACAGCCCCAAGTGTTTGACCGGTTTTATCGGGTGGATAAGGCCCGCAGCCGTCGTGATGGAGCAGGCTCGGGGTTGGGATTAGCGATCGCAAAAGCCATCATCACTAACCACCAAGGCCGCATCCAGCTAGAGAGCCAGACTGGACAAGGAACAACGGTAACGGCAACGCTGCCTTGTCATATAAAATCCGAATTCATTAAACCCGATTAACCATGGATAACCCAGTAGGGGCATGCTACTACCAGACTAAACTGGCTAGCTCACCCGGTGTGCTGGGAGTAAACGTTTGTTCAACGACGGTGCCAGGTTTACCCATGGGTTTGGCCGTTCCTTGGTTGTAGGTCAAAACCACGCCCCCTGCGTTACCGGCACGAATAGTCAGAGACTCTTGAGCCGTCCAGGAACGTTCAGCTCCCTCCTGCAAAATCCCTTCATACGCCTCATCGCCATCAGCCGTCACGCGTACCCAAGACTGTTGAACGAACTCGACATCTACCACAATTGGCTCTTTAGGAGCCGGCGTTGTCTCGGCCTGCTCAGGTGACACTTGAGCAGGTGCCGTGGGCGCAGCTTGTCGAGGAGCTAACTGTTCAGCAGTGGCAGAATCCACAATGGGCTCAGCGGCATTTTGCGGAATTGCACGCTGCATGAGGTATGACAAGCCGCTGACTGAGATTGCAATTAGGGCCACGTAGGCAGCATACAAGTGATAGGGACGCAGCTGGACAGACTCATAGGACCAGTTACGACCCCCTCCTTTCAGGGCAGGCATTGCCACATAGTTCTGAGATAGAGCCTTACCGTCAAGACCCAACACATCCGCGTAGCGTCGGATTAAACCACGAATATAGATAGGCTCAGGCAGCTCAGATGTTTGAGCTTCTTCTAGGGCCATTAACAGCCTGGAACGAACTAAAACTTTACCGGCCACTTCGTCTAGCGTCTGACCACTTGCAACACGAGCATCACGTAGCATAGACCCTATGGCCAATAACTGCTCATGCTGCGGTTTACTCGTGTAGCCTTGCCGTTTCATAAGTTCAAAATGTTTCTTAACAATTTAACCACACTGACGTGATCCAAGCATACGTTGTTGGAAATGGTGAATCAGAGAAGACTCAAGAGTTTCTTAGTCTCTTCTGATGTTAGGTGACGACAATGCCCCAACGGTAAATCTCCTAGACAGATAAAACCAATGGCACTGCGATGAAGACTAATGACAGGATGACCTAATTGCTCAGCAACACGACGAATCTGACGATTACGACCTTCACGCAAAACAATCTCTAGCAACGTAGGGGCGTTAGGGTGCAACACCCTAACCTCTGCAGGCGCGGTCATTTTGCCTGCTAAATTCACACCAAGACGCCACTGGTCTAAACTGGCCTGATTGGGAGAACCTTGTACCCTCACCCGATAGGTTTTGGAAATATGGTGCCGGGGATGGGTCAAGGTTTGAGTCAGTTGGCCATGGTTGGTGAGTAACAGTGCCCCAGTAGAATCCGTATCTAGACGACCTACAGGATGTAAACGAACATCGCCTTGACGTAGTTCCTGGGGAAGCAAATCAATCACCGTTTTGCGACCTTGGGGATCATCGCAGGTGGAAACTACGCCCCGAGGCTTATTTAGCAGCACATAGTGATTCTTTGGACGATTGTCTGGTTTGAGAGAACGGCCATCAATCCGAATATCATCCACCGCTGGATTGGCCCGTTGACCAATGTGGGCCTTAACACCATTGACGGTGATATGCCCTTGAGAAATCAACAACTCCGACTGACGTCGTGAGGCCACACCCCACTGTGACAGAAGCTTCTGAAGTTTTTCGTCGGATGACACGGGTTTAGACAATAACAGCTTAGACAATGCTCCCAACCAAATATATTCTTTTGAAGATCAACCTCGGGTGCATGTTACAGCACTTTAACTAAGCCTGTTAATACAGAAAAGTTTGAAGCTCTGTCTTAGTGTACATCAGTGATTCTACGTAATGAACACGTTACTTAGACACCGAATAGTCTGCATCTGTCCTGTTCAGAGACTTGGGCAGCCAAACCTGTAGCCAAGCGCCTCCAGTTTCAGGGTGGTTGCGAGCTTGTACAGTGCCTTGATGAAACTCCACAATTTTTTGAACAATGGATAATCCCAATCCTGTGCCTTTTGAGATCGCATCATCCCCCGAACGAGTGCGTGATACATCGGAGCGATAAAAACGATCAAAAACAAAGGTCAAATCTTTTTCTAAAAACCCTTCACCACAGTCAAAAACATCGAGTAACATGCCCTGAATACCGGCTTTATCAGAAGGTTGGTAATGGACATGGATAGTCTGATGCGAGGGACTGTATTTCAGTGCGTTGTCCAATAAATTGAGCAACATACGATATATCAATCCGCTGTTAACGGCTGCGATCGCATGGTCAGGCCCTTGGTACTCCAAATGCTTATCCCATTGTTTTGCCTGGGGTTCTAAACTTTGCCACGCCTGCTGTAGTAACTTAACCAAGTCGGCTTCTTCTAATTGCTCCTGCTGGCGATGTTCTATATGACTTAGGCTCAGCATGTCATCGACTAACGCACTCAAACGATTCACTTCCCGCAATAGTCTATCGGCCCAGTTGACGAGGCTGGGATCAATCCGATTGCGTAGGGTTTCGCCCACCAAACGAATTGACGTTAGCGGAGTTTTTAACTCATGGGCCACATCTGACGTCCAGCGATCCCGTTGCTGTGCCAGGGTGACGGCTTCCTGGCGGTTCTCCAGAAATATGCCGACATGGCCACGACTTAACGGAATGCCGTAACCGCTCAAGGGATAGACCGGTCCTTCTAAAACATTGGCGGGATCAGGGGAAATCGACCTGAGTGTCCATTCCTTTTTGCACTCAATCTGGCTTTTACGAGTCTGTTCAACAAGGTGGTCCAACTCATAGGATCTTGCGATCGCCAGGAGCAATCTGGGGGATGTGTAGTCAGTCTGCTCAATCCCTAAAAGCTGCCTGGCCTTAGCGTTACACCAGAGCAGACGATTTTCCTCATCGATTTTCAAATACCCCAACGGTGCATATTGTAGAACCCGATTGTTTTCATCGACTTCAGTCTGTAGCTCATCCACCAGTGTGCTCTGATTGGCAATGGCGCTGGCAATCTGAGCTTCGTAAGAAAAAAATTGGGCCTCAGGCTGGATACTGATACGTTCAAACAAAGCTTTCCGCCTAGCACCAGAACGTAGGCGGGCAACCAAAAGAAACAATAATCCTATTGATAAACCTGCTAGGAAAGAGAGCACAGCACAACAGACTTATGGCTCTCAGCATAATACCCCAGGTCAAGAAGCAAGAATGATATTCAATTGTCTAATAAAAAAGGCTCCTTCAAACTAGAAGGAACCCGTGAAATCAAAACAAATTGAATGGAACAGTATAGCTGTTCTATACGCACCCTTGTAACGAAAGGGAAACGCTAAACCTTAGCGGACCTGAGCACCGCGATACTTTAGACCATGTACATGACCATGTGCAGAGCCTACAGCCTTTTTCACACGATAAGATGCGCCACGGTAACGAACAACATCACCATCTTCAACAGCGACGTTGCGCTCAGGAACAGTGTATTTAACTCCACGGTAAGACAGTTGCATGGATTTCGCCTCCTTAATAATCAGCGTAGAGAGTTAAGATGAGGCGCGTTCCTTCAGTTGGACAGTCAATGGCTAACAGTCAATGGCCACCCTTCCTACTTCCGTTCCCATCAAGACCAAACGCAACTGGTAGATGCAATTAATCCGAAGAGGAATGAACGTTTCGTTTCTGTATTCAAATATACAGAAGGCAAGATTATATTGTCAATCTTTTTTGTTTTCTTTTAGAAGCTTACGTGTATTGGCTTAGGGCACAGAATTAATTAAGAGCTCCAATTTCCGACTGTAGAGGCGTTCCATGGAATGCCTCTACAGTCTCTACCCCGCTTATGATGAACCAAACTATTCCGTCCCATCGCTTCTACCCCTACCTCACCTGGCAAGACATCGACACTATGGCTGATAAGGAGCAGGTTGTGATTATCCAACCTGTGGGTGCCATTGAACAACACGGCCCTCACCTGCCCATAGCGGTTGATACGGCCCTGGGCCTCGCCATCATTGGCCGTGCCCTGGAGCAATTAGAGCCATCGATTCCGGCCTATTGCCTGCCGCCGCTTTGCTATGGCAAATCTAACGAGCACTGGGGTTTTCCGGGCACCATTACCCTATCAGCGTCAACCCTAATGGCTGTGCTCACAGATGTAGCAGAGAGTGTTTATCGTGCTGGGTTTCGCAAACTAGTATTCCTTAACTCCCATGGCGGACAACCCCAGGTCCTGGACATTGTGGCCCGCGATATCCATCAGAGACAGCCGGATTTTTGGGTATTTCCCCACTTTGTCTGGCAAGTGCCCCACCAGGTAGGCCAGCTGCTAAACCCCCAGGAGCGTCAGGAGGGTATTCACGCCGGGGATGCTGAAACCAGTTTGATGCTGGCGATTTTACCCGACCAGGTTCACATGGACCGAGCCGTTAAAGAATATCCACCTAAACCTGATCATGAAACGCTTTTAAGCTTGGAAGGTGCGCTGCCCTTTAGCTGGACCACCCGTGACATTTCTAAAAGTGGCGTTGTCGGGGATGCAACCGTAGCCACGGCGGAAAAGGGCGAGCAAATTTTGGCCGATGTGGCAACTGGCTGGGTAACAGTTTTGGAAGAAATTTATCGGTTCGAACCACCCCAGCGTTGGCGTGAGTGATCGAGGGGCAGAATAGGAGGCACTTGCCATTACCACCTAACCTGGCCAAGGAGTTTCCATGCTAACCACTAAGCAACCTGCCCCCAATCAACCTGACACCCAGAAAGCCGCAACCGATCAAAAAGCAGCGGTTACATTGGCCATCGATATTGGTGGCAGCGGCATTAAAGTGATCCTGCTAGATGCAGCGGGTCAACCCCTGGGGGAGCGAGCACGGCTCAAAACCCCATCACCAGCTAAACCGGAGGCGGTGATGGCTGCGATCGCAAAACTCGCTGCTGACCAACCCGCTTTTGACCGCGCCTCCGTTGGTTTTCCGGGTGTGGTGCGTCACGGTATCACCTACACCGCCGTCAATCTGGACAAATCATGGGTTAACTATCCCTTAGCCGAACGCTTAACTCAGCGATTAAACTGCCCTGTGAGAGTAGCCAATGACGCTGATATTCAAGGCTTTGGGGCAATCTCAGGGGAAGGTGTGGAGTTAGTCATTACCCTGGGCACTGGATTTGGCTCTGCCCTATTCGTCAATGGTCATCTGGTGCCTAACTTAGAAATGGCTCACCATCGCTTTCGCAAAGCAGAATCCTATGAAGAGCAGTTAGGCCGGGCTGCCCTTGAAAGAGTGGGTAAGGAAAAATGGAACCGCCGCTTGCAAAAGGCCATGGATTCCCTTGGGCACTTATTCAACTACGATCACCTCTACATCGGCGGTGGTGAAACCAAGCACATCACTCTGAAGCTGCCACCTAATGCTGCCATTGTACCCAACGTATTGGGGCTGCTGGGTGGAATTGCCCTATGGCGAGAATGAGAACACCTGCATTCTTCCTATCAATTCTTTTAATATCCGATTTAATAGAAAAGGGGATACCGCTGCTGTCTCCCATTGAGGCAGCGGGCACCATGTATTAGAAAGTTTTGAATTTTGAGCAAGCTGTTGGCTTAATCCTCAAGATTTAGGCTGGTTCTTATTTTGATTTCTAAACACGCGAACACCAATTAAATTTCCATATGACTGGCCAGGTAAAGGATCCACCAGCAAAACACCATCAGCTTTTTGGGTGTCCGACCATTGCTTTATTTGTTGCTATTAGTCTGATCTATTTGGCCTTCCTCAAACCAGGTATTTGGGGGGTGGATGGCAACGATATGTTGCACATGTCCCAATCCCTGATTCAAAAGGGTAACTTTTCTATTCCTGAAGGAACAGGGGGCATCCAGGGACCGGATGGACAATTCTACTCTATTCGTTATCCACTACTGCCCATCATTGCCATGCCCTTTGTTTGGTTCGGCATGATCCTTGGCGAGGCGTTTAACTTGCCTGTGAGGTACACATCCGCAAGTTTAGGCCTGGTGCTCAACATTTTGCTAACAGCTGCTACCGCTATCCTGATTTATGCCTTAACTCTAAGACTGGGAGGGCAGCGTCGGGGGGCCTTTATCGCCGTCATTGGCTATGCCTTTGGCACCACGGCCATGGTCTATGCCCGTGAGTTTTTTGCTGAGCCGCTTTTAGCGTTCATCATTACCCTGGCCCTCTATCTGGCATTTGGAAAATACCGTTGGGAGCATTGGACAAGCGGGGTATTGGTTGCCTTAGCCATTGCGGCTAAACCGGCTGGCATTCTCCTGGGTCCGGTGTTGGCCCTATATTTTTTGCTGCGACGCTGTAGCTGGGATCGCATTTTGGCCCCCTGCCTTGGCACCGCCATCGGTGTTGGTCTGTTTCTGGCCTATAACTATGTCCGGTTTGGCAGTTTTACCTCATCGGGGCAAGACACCTCGCAGTTAGGCGGAGACGGCTTTTTGATGCGGGCTCTGGGGCAGTTAGTTAGTCCTGGTAGCGGCGGTGGTTTGTTTTGGTACTGCCCTCCCACAATTTTGGCCATTGTTGGTTTTTGGGTATTGTGGCAGCGTCGTAAGTTGGAGTTTGTTGCCCTATTTGGCATTGTGGCTAGCTTTTGGCTGCTGCACAGCGGCTGGGACTTTAACGGTTGGAATTGGGGGCCTCGTTTCTTAGTCCCCATCATTCCGGCGATGATGGTCGCTGTTGGTTTGTTGGGTAAGCGTTGGCGAATGCCGTTAGTGGGCCTGATTGTGTTGGGTTTCTTGGTCAATGCCCCCATACTATTGACCTACTATCAGCGTTATTTTGCTGAGGTTTCCGACCAAAGTATGGATTTACTGATGCAAACCGTGTCGCTTTGGAGTGAGCCTTCCCAGGCACCGATTTTCAACATTTGGGGTGCAGCTGGGCGACAGTTAACGGATGCATTTAATACCCCTGTGCAAGAGATCATTAGCAATGTCGGCGAACCGCCACCGCGTGGCGAGTTTACGAAAGCTGAGTTGCTAAGGATTGTGGCCGTATGGTGGTGGTTTTTACCCGCCGTGGGTCTTCCCATATGGGTTGGAGTTGCGATCGCAGCCACCATGGTAGCCATCGGTATTGCACTCCTACGCCTCAGCTGGCAGATCGGGCTAAAGCCCCCTATTAAACTAAAATCGAGCCAAATCCCCTTCTAGGCAAGCATCGCAGGCATCTCCTATGAAACTTATTATTCAAATTCCCTGTTACAACGAAGAAAATACCCTGGGGGTTACCCTGTCGGAACTGCCACGGCAGGTGCCTGGTGTGGATCACGTTGAATGGCTGATCATTAACGATGGCAGTGTTGACCGCACGGTGGATGTCGCCAAAGAGTGGGGGGTGGACCACGTTGTCAACTTTGACCATAACCAAGGACTGGCCCGTGGATTTATGGCCGGCTTAGATGCTTGCCTCAAAGCTGGAGCCGACATCATTGTCAATACCGATGCTGACAACCAATATTGTGCAGCGGATATTCCGAAGCTAATTGAGCCAATTCTCCATGGCGAGGCTGAAATTGTGGTTGGCGAGCGTCCGATCATGGAAATCCAACACTTTTCGCCCATCAAAAAGATACTGCAACGCCTCGGTAGCTGGGCTGTGCGGGTAGCCAGCAATACCCCCGTTGCCGATGCTCCCAGCGGCTTTCGCGCCATCAGTCGCAATGCGGCCATGCAGCTTAACGTCTTTAACGAATATACCTATACCCTAGAAACCATCATTCAAGCTGGGCAAAAGGGTATGGCGGTTGCATCGGTCCCTATTCGTACCAACGGCTATCTGCGGCCCTCTCGTCTGGTTAAAAGCATTACGTCCTATGTGCAGCGGTCTCTATTTACGATTCTGCGCATCTTTATCACCTATCGTCCCCTGTCGTTTTTTACGATTCTGGGGGCGATTCCCTTTGGGCTAGGCTTTTTACTGAGTGTTCGCTGGATCTGGTTGTTTCTCACTGAGTTTGAGCAAACCGGGCGCAGTCATGTGCCCAGTCTGATTTTTTCAGCCATCTTGATTTTAATTGGCGTTCAGTGCTGGATCTTTGGTTTGATTGCCGATTTGATGTCGGCGAACCGGAAGCTGCTGGAGGATATTCAGCTGCGTCTGCGACGGTCGGAGATTGAGGAGCACATGAACAAGCATCGAGAGAAAGAAATGAGGTAACGCTTTATTCTTTTTGGTGGACGGTGCCCACCCTCCTGCGCTCCTGGATTTCTTTGCCTTGTTGGGTTTTGTGCCTCAACCGCACCCTATGTTTATTCCCCCGCTTATATGAAAGACTTATTTGCTAAAGCCGCCCTCGCTGAAATTCCTAAAATTCTGACATTGCAGGACCGTAACCCCCACAGTCCTAACTACGGCTGCTTTGATCGCAATTATTGGCAATACAAGATTATTGACTTTCCCAGTGGCATGTCCCAGGAGTTTGTCTGGCCCCTAGCATTGGTCTACGACATGCCACTGCCGGATAATCCTTACTATCAGCAGCCCAATATTAAGACCTGGGTAGAAGCAGGAATTTTGTTTGCGGCGAAGAGTGCCCACCCGGATGGGTCCTGTGATGATTATTTCCCCTTTGAGCGAGCGGGTGGGGCAGCTGCGTTTTCGTTACTAGCCTGTTTAGAAAGCTATCGATTGTTGAAACTGGAGAATCAGCAGGCTCTCAAATTTTTTGAAACTCGGGCTGATTGGTTAGCCCACCACCAAGAAAGCGGTCGTCTGACCAATCACCAGGCACTGATTGTTCTATGCTTAGAGCTAGCCTCTCGGGTCCTGAATACGCAGAAATGGCAGGGGGCAATTCAGCAACGATTGGAGCAGGTGCTGTCCTGGCAGGATTCTGAGGGATGGTTCCAGGAGTATGAGGGCTGCGATCCGGGATATCACACCCTGACGATTGCTTGTTTGGCTCGGGTGTATGACCTGGGCGATCGCAACGATGAGCGGTTAAGGGATGCGATCGCAAACGGTGTCCGTCTTGCTAGCCATTTTGTCCACCCCGATGGCTCCTATGGCGGTGAGTACACCAGCCGCAACACCTACAACTATTTCCCCCACGGCTTCGAGCTAGTGGGTCGCTGGATGCCTGAAGCCCTGAGTCTCAACGACCGCTTTCTCAAAGGTCTGCAAAATGGGTGTGGCTCTTGCTATGCCGATGACCACATTGTTGGTCACCACACCTGGAATTATTTGCTGACCTGGAAAGATTTTGTCGATGTTCGCCCACCGACGCAGCCCCCACATCTGGGGCGCGTGTGGTTCCCCAATGCCCGCATTCTGATCGACCAGCGAGCCGACACAAAGCTTTACCTGGCCCTAAATAAAGGTGGAGCCTTTAAGTTTTTCCGCAATAACAAGCTGGTCCTTTCAGATACCCAGTTTTCATTACAGGTAAAAGACAGCGGCAAGATAAAAAATGCCGTTGGTCATTTGGTCGGCGATTATCAATACGACATCCAGGAGAACCAAATCACCATCGAAGGCCCTTTAGGTTGGGCTAAACAAAAGCAAATGACCCCCCTAAATCTAATGATTCTGCGGGTGGTGATGCTAACGGTTGGTCGATTTTTCCCTAATTTGATCCGTAAGCTATTGCAAAAGATGCTGATTACCGGCAAAAATGACGCTCCATTCCGATTTCAGCGAACGTTTCAATGGCAAGACGGTCATTGGATGCTCACAGATAAGCTTATGGCTACCAGCGGCTGGAACAATGTTCTCACCGCTGGTATCGGTAGTGACCAGACCTCTATCTATGTCGTCATGAGCCGTACATTTCAGTCAGGTCAGCTGCAACCCTGGAAAGATTTAACTAATGAGGTGCATTCTCTTTCGTCGACTCAGCCTCTGGAGGTTGAACGGCAATTGTAGGCTGATTTTCCCAATGTGGAGACGTTTCATGGAACGTCTCCACACCCAAAAAATGTACAGGCGTTCCATGGAACGTCTCCACCTAAAAATCATATGAAACGTTTTATATCTATTTTTGTTAGCACCCTCATTTTGGTGATCTTGTACAACAAGATCAATTTTCCCGAGCTCATTAAGGTTTTCCGAGAGTGCGATCCTTTCTGGATGGTGGTGAGCCTGGGTATGGTTATTCCCATTACATTTTTCACCGGTTGGCGGCTAAAGCAGCTGATTCCTGTACAGGCAAAACTCAGCATTTGGGAGGCCAACAAACTAATCTTGGCCGCCAGCGTACTCAACATGGTGCTGCCCTCAAAAATGGGCGACATTGCTAAGTCTTACTTTATGAAAGAGAGAGGTCATCTCAGCGGTACCCTGTCTCTATCTATTGTCATTTTTGAAAAAGCCTGCGACATGTTATCGCTGCTACTGTGGTGTGCCTTTGGCCTCATTCTTTACCCCCAGAAAGATGCCTTCTTTTGGACCATGACTGCGGGCATTCTCGGCGGTTTAATTTTTGGTCTTTTGATGCTGGGGTCCAAAAGGTTTGCCAGAATAGGATTCACCACAATGCGCCGCATTGCCCCTAAAAAAATTGCCGAAAAGCTAGCCTCGTTTCAAGATTCCTGGGACGAAATGCATGATTATTTTTGGGGTAATCCTACCCAGCTAACTCGCATTGCTGGCATGTCAATTTTTGTTTGGTTTCTGCACCTATTGCAAATTTGGTTGTTTATCCTGGCGCTGAATGCCTGGGCACCACCTGTGATCAGCTTTGCCCTTTCGCCTTTAGCAATTTTGGCTGGTTTGTTGCCTCTCACCTTTGCCGGTGTCGGCACCCGTGATGCCGCCTTAGTTGCTCTTTACGCGCCCTACTTTAGTGCAGCAACTGGCGCTGCCTTGGGAGTTCTGTGCACCTCTCGCTATTTCTTACCCGCCATCGGTGGCTTACCTTTCTTGAACCAGTACTTGAGCACCGTCAAACAATTTAAAAAAGCCTAGAGCCAATAGACAATCTACAAAGATTCACTCTGCTCTACATGGACATAGGGAATGCACACTATGCTTTATGT
>NZ_QXHD01000004.1:2696953-2725679 GCF_011009555.1 Adonisia turfae CCMR0081
CTTGAAAGTCTGGATCGACGGCGATCATGTAGACTTCACCCATGCTGTCCTCTGAGTGTAGTTTCACGGCTACGAAACCCACTGTAGAATCTGTATCGATAGCAACCCATACATTTGTGTCTTCTGCAGCGCAGACACTCTCGACAGCCTCCTGCTGGCTCACACGCCAATTATCGGAATAGAACGCTCGGTACACATCAGCATTCAGCGATTTCTGAATCGAATCAAAGACCGGAGTCCATGCCCGAAGCGAAAGACGAATAACACTATCAAGGTAGCAGGGGGCGTATGGTTCAATTCGCATTCCCATGTGAACTCCAGTTAACTCTGTAAACCTCAATAAACATACTACAATATACTACAAAATCTAGTGGCTTGGCCCTGAATGCTTACAGATAACTTTTAGGCTACCTTCACTGAATTACAAGCAGCATAACGACCAAGATAAGCGGCGGCAGATGGTCTTAGCATCATTACAAATTCCCTCAGCCGTCCGCTTCGTTGACTTGTTATGCGGCGTTGTTCCGCAACCAGTCAATAACTTCATCGGCATTGCTATCAGGCGGGAAGACTGGGTAGAAGACTTTAGCGATTTTCCCTGCTTTGGCAATGAGCGTAACTCGTTTAATAAGTCGCAGGTCTTCTATCTCAAAAGTTGGTAACTTCAATACTTGGGCAAAACTTAAATCACGATCGCTCAAAAGATCAAATGGTAAGTGAAGCCGCTCTATTGCTTCTTTTTGATATTCAGTATTTTGCGTGCTAAGTCCAAAGACCTGCGCTCCCAACTCGCTCAGTTCTTGGTGATGATCCCGAAAAGCACAGGATTGTGCAGTACACCCCCTTGCACCAGGAATCTCGTCCCATCCGTCAGGTAGCGGAATGCCAGGCTGCCCTGTCATTGGGTAGCAATAAATAATAACCAGTCCTGCGATCGCTGATAAATTTACCCAACTATCTTGAGTTGATAGTAAAGCGATCGATGGCAAAGACTCTCCAAGCAAGTGATTGCAAGCGCCGTCATCTACTGGAGCGGGCAAATCTTCCGGCAACTCTGTCAGTTTTTCCATATGATTCACTGTTTCTGCAATTCACCTCACACTAGCAGACAATTTCTCAACCACTTTCCTATCAGGAGCTTAAGCCTCATAACTATATATTCAGCGTCAGATCTGACGGATAAGATCCATATTTCCGGATCTTATCCGTCAGTTTTAGGTAATAACACCCTTATTTACAGAACTTATATGCAACTCATGACGTATAACTCCGGGAAAATAGGGTGTTATACGTCATATTTGACAGTTAAGTATGGTGAATGGGGTACTTATCCGTCAGATTTGACAGTTAAGTCACTCCATACAGGAGTTATACGTCATGTACGATGGCAAAATCAAAGCCACCACGCTTACTTGATCAAGTTAGGGAAGTTGCTCGGCTAAAGCACTTTAGTCTTTCAACTGAAAAATCCTATGTCTATTACATTCGGGACTACATTTTGTTTCATAACAAGCGACACCCGAAAGACATGGGGGCATCTGAAATCAGAGCTTACTTATCGCATCTTGCTATCCACCGGAATGTGGCAGCATCGACTCAAACGGTGGCTCTCAGTGCGCTGTTATTTCTATATCGTCGGGTTCTCAATATAGAATTGCCTTACATAGATGATATTGAGCGTGCTAAACGCCCTCAACGCTTACCAACTGTCTTCACGCGCTCAGAAGTAAAACGCATTTTAGCCAATCTAGACGGCATTCAACATCTGATAGTCAGTTTGCTCTACGGTACAGGTATGCGCTTGATGGAAGGGCTGCGCTTACGCGTAAAGGATTTAGATTTTGAGTATCGCCAGATTACATTACGCGATGGCAAAGGCCAGAAAGATCGTCGTACGATGCTACCTGACTCATTGGTTGATCCATTACAGCAACAGTTGCAAAAAGCTAAGCGTTTACATGACCAAGACTTAGCAATGGGGTACGGAACGGTTGAAATGCCCTATGCCCTAGAACGTAAATATCCCAATGCCCATAGCGAATGGAAATGGCAATTTGTGTTTCCCTCTTGGAAACGTTCTGTCGATCCTCGAACCAAGATTATCAGAAGACATCATGTTTATGAGCGGTCTATACAACGGGCGGTGAAACATGCGCTTCAGCGTGCTGGTGTCACAAAATATGGTGGCTGTCATACCTTTCGCCATAGCTTTGCTACCCATCTTTTAGAAGATGGCTATGATATCCGCACCGTACAAGAGCTATTAGGCCACAAGGATGTGAAGACCACAATGATTTATACCCACGTGCTTAATCGCGGTGGTCGTGGAGTCAAAAGCCCATTAGATACCTAATCTAAACAAACAATGTTCAGGGACCATCATGGGATACCTTACACCGCTGGAGTTGCCTGCTGGCTTGATCACCATTAGAAAGAGTGTCCCACTCTACCCTGCCATTGACCATATCAACATCCACCTTGCTGCCAAGGATTTCGATACTCTTGAGCAGCCAGTACAGAGAAAACGCCCATATACCTGCCCACTCAATCCACAAAACCAGGCGATCACCGATAATACTCGTACCAGTGGCCAGCCTCAGCAACAGCACTAGGCCAATGGAAATCGGCATCAGAAATCTGGCAACACTAAAAATAGCCTTCCAAAAAGCTCTCTTTTTTTCATCTTCAATAATTTTGACCGTGTCCATTGCTGTGTAGATGTTGACCACCATAATCGCAATAAAAAATGCGATCGCAGCAATAAAATGAATTGACATCGGCAACCCTAGCAGCTCACTAGGCACATAATCCACAAAACCAGGCGTGTCCTTACATGATGCCAGCACCTGAGGTTCAGGCCAGTCCGTCGGGAAAAACGCCACACCCGCAAGGCAAATACCCGCAATATTAAGCAGCCAGTTCTCCAGCTTGCCAAACCCACTGTAAATAACACAGCAAGCTGCGATCGCAGCCAAAATGCCAACAAATAAATCCCGATAAACACCCTCTAAAGCCGTGCAGCTCGACCCAGCATGGTAGTAAGCACTCAGAGAATTCTGAACCGGCAGCGGTGCCGCAAGCCACCACCAGCTTCTAAGCCCACCAATCACAAGCAACAGAGGCAAAATAAAACCAAACACACTCATACACCAGCGCAGTACAGAATAGCTACGTAAGATATGAGTATCTAAATGCTCAGGGGAACCAGTAAATCGCATAATTCACGAGTTAATGCCAATTAAAGTATGGAATACCCCAATAAAATTCACGTAGTACCCGTAGGGGTACTTTCCTTTTTTCACTTTTTTACCCTATAAATTTTTACCACCTCCCCATCTCGGCATCTTCATTGCCGTACTAAGGAGAAATGTCTTACGGGAGAAAGTTCGAAATAAATATAATCGACCCCGCCGTAACTCCTTAACGTAATGCGATTAGGAACAATCCAGTACGTTGGGTCGTAGGGTGTCGTCACGGCCCTACCCATGGGAAACCCCAATATGCCTAAAGGAGATAACTTAACTACTTCCAGAAAGAGAACTCGGAGGGACCCCAAGCAACCGGTTTTGCTTTTAACCAACAGCTCAGGTTCATAAAGTGAAAATTGATCCATAGCGAAGAGGGTTGCTCAGGGCTTTCCTCCCTGAAACCCTCCCTTTCGTGGGGGCCTAACTCCCCCACACCCCCCGACAGGGTGATCGCTCATAGCAATGATGCAGGTGTAGTGAGAGTTACGGTGAGGTCGATTGTTAAGGTTCACTATCTTTCTTTAAAGACTCTTTAGGCTTAGTTAAAGCCATTAATTTCAACATAAGAAAAAGCGGCAGAGCCTTCAAAGAGCTCTGCCGCTTTTTATCAAGAAAAAATCAAAAGATTATTCGCTGCAATTAACCCAGCATCTCTTTTACCTTAGCAACAATGCCAGTAGAATCAATCCCCTGGTGAGGGAACTGTTCCCAAAGACCACCGCCACCTTCAATGTGAGTACCAATATAGCCATACTTAGGCGTCAGGCCACGCTCCAACAACCAGGAGCCCATGCGGCTACCTAGACCAGTACGACGGTTGAAGGACTCAACCACAAGTACCATAGGAGTGTCACCAATTTTAGCAAGAGTCTCTTCGTCGACAACGTTGAGAGTACCCTTGTTGATTAGACCCACATCAATGCCTTCTGCCTTAAGTTTCTCTACCGCATCTAGAGCACGGTAAAGTGCAGCACCAAAGGCAACAACGTAGCCTGCAGTACCCTCACGAACAATGTCATCCTTACCGGAGGTAAAGGCGTAGTCTCCTGCAAACATCTCGTTACCGTCAGTATCCAAAATCATGGGTACCTTAGAACGGGTAGAGAAGATAAAGCGCAGACCGGGAGCGTTAAAGATCGACTTCACGCAGGCGCGCATTTGGTTAGCGTCAGCAGGGAAGTAAATGTTAGTGGGATGACTGTCATCCAAACCATTGTCGGCGAACAGGTTGTTCATACCGAAGTGGCAGGTGTTGTCAGCCATGTCGTCAATGCCTGCGTGGGAAAAATGACACAACAGGTTGGAGTAGTTGAGACGAGCCATGGTGATCTCAGAAATACACATTTCCAAGAACGCACTAAAGGTGGCAAAGATACCTTGCTTGCCTTTCTCCATACCAAAGCCAGCTGCCGCAGATAGGTTGCCGCGCTCCTGAATACCACCGCTGATAAAGACTTCAGGATGAGCTTCACGGATGGTGTTCAGGCCACAAGAGCCTTCCAGGTCGCTGTCCACAACGAGAACACTATTTTTGCGCTCTTCTTCACCCATGGCACCGAGCATTTCTACCACAGCAGCACCAAAGACCTTACGGTTGGCATCCATTTTATCGGTGGAACCGGTGTAGGTGTTGGGGTTACTGGGCTTCTCAGTATTCTTGAGAATGTCAGCTGCGGTCTGGTGACCACGAGCTTCTAGATACTTGATAGCCGCAGGAACAGAGATTACATCATGACCGTGGTTAGACCCCTCCAAGCCTTCAATGCCAGGGCACATGGGACGCTTGAGGATAACAGCGATCGGTCCAGGAGTATTGATGGCTTCGCAAATGTTGGCGTATAGTGCATCGATATCTTCACCGTTGCACTCTAGAACCTTCAGACCGTGACCTTCTAAAGTTTTCTTAACGCTGTAACCAGGCAAATACTTAGAAGGGTTACCCGCAATGGTGACGTCATTGTCATCAATGAGCAGCTTCACATTGATATGCTGAGCTACCGCTAGACGAGCCGCTTCAGCGTCGTTACCTTCTTGCTGGGAACCGTCGGAACCAAGACAGAAAACAGTTTTGCCAGGGTTAGCTAGGGCCACACCGTTAACGTAGGGCCACATGTGGCCCAGACGACCGGAGCTAAATTTTACACCGGGGGTAAGACCCAGCTCAGGGTGTCCGGGTAGGTGAGAACCGGCAGCACGATAGTTCATCAGCTGCTCAGCAGGCAGGTCGCCATTCAGGGCAGACATTAGATACTGGGTACCCACCCGGTGTCCGGCCTCATCAAAGAAGGTGGGGACATAGCTGTCAGGCGCACCCCGAAAAAGAGCATCCATGAGCATGACTTCGGGGACGGTATCGTAGGGGCCACCAGTATGACCGCCCACACCCCGCGCAGCACCGGTTGCTGTAAAGAAGACAATGGCATCGCGGCAAAGTTGAATATTTGCTTTGATAGCCTCACGCTGCTCATCAGTCAGCGTCGGTGTAGACGGATCAAGACTAATACGCTTGTAAGCGCCCAAGTCGATTGGAAATGCAGCCATGTCATATCTCCCTTGTGACGTTTGTTGTCAAGGGGTATTCTCGCATTCCATGGAACCGGATGCATGGAAATTAGACAGGTTTGTATTGAGGAATACTGATTTAACTAGCACTCCATTCTTCAGAACAGCTATAGACGTATTGCAGATCAAGATATTGAGCGATGAGTTCAAACATAGTGTATGGCCGAATGGGTTTGGTAATAATGTCATCAAACCCGCCGACATTCACTTGATGGGCACAGGCCAATGCTGGTTGTGCGGTGAGGGCAATGATTTTTGTAAGGTTTTGCCGCTGCTCCATGGTTTCGGCGGTGCGAATCAGACGTGTGGCCTCGCGACCATCCATCCCAGGCATCAGCAAGTCCATAAATATGAGCTGGGGTTGCCACTGTTCCCAACGGGTGAAGGCATCGGCCCCATTAACGGCCTGGCTGACAGCAAAACCACTGCGTTTCAATAAACGCAGCAATAAGGTGCGATTGACGGGATGGTCATCCACCACTAACACCCGGCAAGGAGACTGATCTGGACGAAGACGCGGTAGCAAACAAGGTAATCGTTTGAGGGTGGGCTTAGTTAGAAGTGGCATGGTGACTGGATTTGCTAGCAACAAAACAAGGGGTCAGCACTGCGTCAATTAGTAGATGGCCAAGCTTAAAATTAAAATCTAAACGGGTGGGAACAAGGTATAAAAACAGTTTGTGAATAAGCCTGACGCTGTACTAGCAATTTTGGGGAGGATGGTGAAAAGCTGAGTATTCAACGGCTCATTCACCCACGTAAAAATTCTTGCCCTGAAGGTTTACGATGCATCGCTCACCAAAAGTGTTTGATGTTTCCAGGTTGCCTCAAAGAGTGTGAAGTTATGGTGCCCCTTCATGGAAAACTCATAAAGATATTACGGGTAGATGGAAATCTCTTAAACTTACTGAGACTTTTCCTGATAATGCCAAACGCTTATATGAAAGGGCTTTAGCCGATGACTGAGTTAAACTTTACCCATCAGCGACTTGAATAACAGTTGTCCATCGGTGCCGACGCCCCCCATGAGTCCGCCGCGTACTGGGTTCGTTGTTTGGCTAAACATGGTGACCATGGCCATGACCAGTTCAAAGGGGGATAGGGTATCGGCTAAGAAGCCTGCCCACTTGGTCTGGGGTAGCTTGAAGAAGCTGTCAAAAAATTGGCACAGTTCACGATGGTTGAAGCGCATCAGGGTTTCCAACCCAAACTGATAAATGTGATGCTTGCGTAAACGTTCGGTGGTCCATAGGGTTTGCCAACCTGCTTGGGCAAGCGCTTCCCCCACGTCTCCGTTCGAAATAGATGTGGCGATCGCAACCGCCACATCCGGAGCCCGCCGCAGCATCGCCCCCACCATATACCCCGTAGCTGGGTGCACCATACTGGCCGCACCGCCAAACCCTAGCACCCGCTGGTTCAAATCCGGCAGCGGCAGATTCATGGGAAACAGGCAATATTCCGTGTGATGTACTTCGCTAACTTCTACACCATCCGCCGTAAGGCGCTTCTGCAGCCGGTCTTTTAGGGTGTCGTAGGCCATTGCCGGAGACAGGGCCAGGGAGGTTTCCTCCACAAAAAACACGTCATCGCCCATGTCCATGGCATAGAGGAACGTGGGTGGACCGGCCAGCTCCTCGGCTGACAGGTGCTCTGCCCGGTAGTCCATCAGGGAAAACTGCCCCGGTGCCACAGGAGGTTTTGAAAATTTGCCCACGATGCCATAGGCCACCTGATAGGACACAGGCGGATTCTTAGATATCGATCGCTGCACCAGAGCGGCATTGTGGCCAGTGGTATCAATAACGAGTTTGGCTTTAAGGTCTTCGCCAGCCTCGGTGGTCACACAGCTGTGGTCGCTAGTGTGGGTCACAGTCGCAGCTTTGCCACAGTGCCAGGTCATGTCGCCCAGTTGAGTTAGAAAATGCTGCTGTAGCTTGTCTTTATCAAATAGACCGTAGTCGCGATGGTGACGTGTGGGCTGAGTGGCGGCTTCTCGGCCAAAGTAGCTGACGGTGTTTTGCCAGCTTTGCCCTAATAAGTCCTTCAGGCCCAGCTCTTCTAGTTCGTCACACCAGACGCCATAGGTATTGGGCCAGGGAGTATCTGGCGTTGTGGGAGCCAGGCCTTGGAGGGATAAACCATGGTTGGCTAAAGCGGATGCCATGATCAGTGCGGCAGGCCCTGCCCCGATGATTAATACGTCAAACACCGTGTTGATTCTCCCAAATATCCCTATGGTTATTATCACCCTAACGGGAAATTACCGATCGTAGAGACGTTCCATGGAACGTCTCTACGATGGATGGTTTGATAATGGTTGCAAATTGGCGATTTTATGGATTCGTGATTTTAGGGCAATATCCCTACGATTGGCCCGTCCGGAACATTTTGCTCATGGTGGCCTATCGATGACATCTGAACCACCTATGATTACTTAGAAATCAGGCTATGCTCTCCCCCAATCCTGTTGCACTACCCAATCAAACTATGTCGTCCGCCGATCTGCTGCGAGAATTATTTGATGCTGCCGTGGCTGCGGCCATGCCCCAAGAACAGGTGGCCCGTGCCCTAGAGCCTTACCTAAAAACAAAACCCACAGGACGTGTGGTGGTGGTTGGCATTGGTAAATCCGCTGCCGCCATGGCCAAGGCTGTGGAAAATACCTGGGCAAAGGCAGGCAATACAGAACCCATGGAAGGTCTAGTGATTACCCGCTACGGTCACGTTGTCCCCACCCAATCCATCGAAGTGATCGAAGCAGGACATCCGGTGCCCGATGCCAACGGCATGGGGGGAGCCCAGCAAATTTTCCAGCGGGTGCGGACCTTGACCGCTGATGACTTGGTGATTTGCTTGATTTCCGGTGGCGGCTCGGCCCTGTTTACCCTGCCACCAGAAGGCATCAGTCTAGAAAATCTAGCGGACATCAACCGTCAACTGCTGGCGTCAGGGGCGGATATCATTTCTATGAATACGGTGCGTAAGTCGTTGTCCTGCTCCTCGGGGGGACGCCTATCGGCAGCGGCATATCCGGCCAAGGTGGTATCGCTGATTATTTCCGATGTGGCGGGGGACAGCCTCAGTGCCATCGCCTCTGGTCCCACCGTGGGAGATACGGCCACAGCCGCCGATGCCCTGGAAATCATCGCCCGGTATCGGATCACCATTCCCAATCACATTCGGGATTATCTAATGCGTAATCCTAACCCCGTCATTCCTCCAGAGGATAAGCGGCTGAGTACCACCACCAACCATCTGATTGCGACGCCGCAACAGTCATTGGAAGCAGCCGCCAAGGTTGCGATCGCAAGTGGCTATACTCCCCTGATCCTTAGCGATGCCATTGAAGGGGAAGCCCGCGATGTCGCCCTGGTGCACGGAGCCATTGCCCGTCAAGCCAAACGCCATCAGCAACCCATTGCCCCTCCCTGCGTCATCCTCTCCGGCGGCGAAACTACCGTTACCGTCAAACAAAACTTTGTTGGCAAAGGCGGCCGCAATAGCGAGTTTCTATTGGCCCTGGCCAGTTACCTGGACGGCGAAACCGGCATCACCGCCATTGCCTGCGACACCGACGGCATCGACGGTAGCGAAAACAATGCCGGAGCCCTGATTACACCAGACCTCTGGCGCACAGGACGTAACCCGCAGAAATATCTAAACACCCACGACAGCTATAGCTTTTTTGAATCCATTGGAGCACTAGTGGTGACCGGACCCACATTGACCAATGTGAATGACTTTCGGGCCATCGTTGTTGAAGGATAAAACCCGTTGTTGCCGCTGGTTTCGACTTCGCTCAACCAGCTAACGATACCCGAGGGGTGAGCGAAGCCGATTCTGCTTAACTCAAAACGATACCCGAGGGGTGAGCGAAGCCGAACCCCTACTCCTCACACACGTCCCCATCATCCGCTGCCGCCAGCACCGAGGCCAGCACACCTGGAAATTTGGCTTCCAGCTCATCTACGCGCAATGAATTCAAATGCTGGGTGCCCACCTTCTCGGTATGGACAATGCCAGCTTCGCGCAGAATTTTAAAGTGATGCGACAGGGTGGATTTAGCAATCTCATCACCACCGCAGCTGCGACAAGCTTGCTCGCCTTTTTGGGCGATGGTTTTGACAATTTTTAGCCTGACTGGATCACCCAGGGCGTACAGCACCTCTGCCAGGGTTATTTGGTTTGTATCTGGATGGGAAATTGGACGCATACTTGCATTATGACACGGGGCTATGTCAGTAAAAATGGGAGTGGGCGGATGACCGTCCTTTGTTAGTTCAACTTTATGGAACTATAATTGATGCACTCAGTAAATGCAGAAGGGCCTCGATAGGGCTACTGTATTACTGGCGCGTTGGTTTTTCAGGAGGTCAAAAAGATGGCTACAAATGCATTGGTCAATGAAGTTTCAGATGCCGATTTTCAGAATGATGTACTGGGCAGCGATACCCCTGTACTAGTCGATTTTTGGGCACCCTGGTGTGGCCCTTGTCGCATGGTGGCACCTGTCGTAGATGAGGTGGCTACTAAGTTTGAAGGCCGAGTCAAAGTCCTCAAGCTCAATGTAGACGATAATCCTAAAAGTGCCAGTGACTACGGTGTGCGCAGCATTCCCACACTGCTAATTTTCAAGGATGGTAAGGTTGCCGATACGGTCGTTGGTGCTGTACCCGCTAGCACCTTGTCAAGCACCCTTGAGAAATATTTGGATTAGGTTACGCATAACAGCGTAAAACTCAAAAGAAAGCTTAGAATTACAGCCTGTCTCTTGCTCTAGCCAGTATCAAAGGGACAGGTTTGTCTTTAGACATTCGTTTTTTAAAGTTAGGTTAGTCAACCCATGAGCTACTCTGATCCCTCTTCTCCCAACTCAACACCACCGGAATCTGATCCAGAAACGACTACAGAAGAATTTGTGGTAAATAGCGACAACCTGGTTAACAAAGTACAAGAGCTCATTAATGAGAGTAATGTGCGACGGATTTTGATTAAAAATGCTGAAGGCCGCACCTTGTTAGAAATTCCCCTGACAGCGGGCCTAGTGGGGGGAGCCGTGGGTCTGGCCTTTTTTGCACCGCTGGTTGCGATCGCATCCGTTGGCATGCTGGTTGCCCGTTTTACCCTAGTGGTCGAACGCCGTGCCTAGGCCATTGTCTCTTTTGTCACACTCACCTTTCTAGAGACACAGTAGAGGCAAAAAGTCTTACCCCTACCCTTGTTTCCACCCAGCCTGTCAGCGTAAAGGATTGGGTGGATTTTTTGTAACCTGTGGTCATATCATGGTCAGATTTTAGTGGCATACTGAAGCCTTATTTCTAGTCACTAATTTGTTGTTTCAAGCATTTACCATGTCAGGGTTAGACAAATGGGATAAACGATATTGGCTTATTTTCCTGCTGCTGGCGTCTGCAGGATTTTTCATACACTACAGTTTTTGGCACACACCGGCTGAAGAGCTTCAGGGCCATGATATGTACTATATCTGGCTAGAAGGCAAGCGAATTCTGGCTGGAGAAAACCCCTATGCCAGAGTTCTGGCAGGCAACCTCAGGGAAAATGATAAATATGCCACTTATTTTCCCATTGCCTATCTTGTATCTGCGCTAGTGCAAAAACTTGGTTTTCTAGACTATCGCGACTGGCTATACTTTTGGCGACCCACAGCCTTTATATTCCACATGGGTATTGTGGGTCTAACGCTACGATACTTTCAAAAGCGTCGGTTGTGGCTACTGGGGATAGCGGCCTCGCTTGTTCTCTTGCTAGGCCGCTGGAGTATTTATATTATTCGTGTCCATCATCTAGAATTTGCAGCCATTTTCTTTTTAGTATTCTCCCTGGTTCTTTTAAAGGAGAAACCACGACTCGCTCTGCTGATGTTTAGCATCTCCTTGGGTATCAAACAGATCGCGATATTTTTACTGCCGCTATATCTAATATATCTATGGAAAAAACGCGATAAGTACGCTAAAAACCTGATTATTGGCTTTTTGATTATTCTCAGTGTGCCGTTGATAACGTCCCTGCCCTTTATTATTTGGGATGCCGATGGCTTCTTTAAGTCTGTTTTGTTTTCAGCAACACGCCTAGGGGATAGCCATATTAGCGGTGCCCCATCTATCGATGTGATTCTATTTCAAAATTATCCGTGGCTGGTGGGCCTCAAGGCCAAAGCACTGATGCTATTTCTAATGGGGCTAGCCTATCTAAGTTTCTTGACAGAGCGGGTTGGCATCTTTGCAGCGTCTACAATCACCATGATGGCCTTCCTATACTTTAATTCCGTGTTGTTCTTGCAATACTTTATCTGGCCCCTAAGTTTGATTCCGTTTGCTATGGTGGAAGATAGAAAGGGATTTGCAGATTAGCTGATATCGTCTTAAGTTCCACCTGAATCACTGAGAGGCAAATTTTAAGTCAACCCTCAGCATAATTGAGGCTGGTTTTAGACAGCTATTGGGGAAGCTCTTAGATGAGTTGCTTACTTTGGACAGCATCGTAATCTAAGTGGTTTTCAATGGAATCATTGGATCGTTATCTTGAAGCCCTCAAGCGTTTGTTTGAGAAAGGCCTCATTGAGGCTCTTCCCAGTCTCTCAACAGTTAAAACCGGCGAGATTATCTTTCATGGTGAAGAACCAGCAGGGAAGATTTTTGGCGTCAAAACTGGAAAAGTACAGCTGGTGCGCTATCTGGAAAATGGCCAGATGAGTCACCAATACGCCATCGACAATGGCAGCTGGTTTGGCGAAAGCGCCTTGTTTCATGGCGTTTATGCTAATTCTGCGATCGCAACTGAGCCCTCTCTCATTGTTGCTATCCCCAAACAGGCATTTCTCACCCTATTACATCAAGATCCTGAGATTTCCCTTATTTTTATTAGTGAATTAACAGAACAGCTCCACATCGCCAAAAACCTCATGACATTGCGATGTATCCGTTCCGCTAGTGACCGTGTACTAGCCTATCTCTACAATTTAAAAACACCGGGGCAAAACATCTGTGTTCTCAATTGCCCGATCAAAGCCATTGCCGAGCAAATTTGCCTGACACCAGAGGTGGTTTCACGCTCGTTACGAAAATTGCAAGACGATGGCATTATTCAACGTAATCAGAGAAAAATTATATTTCTGGAGGGATAGGTGTAGCTAGTACGCTGTGGCGTAGGTTTGCCCACTATTACAGGTGGATGGGGGATGGGGGGATGCAATCGCTTTAGCTATCAGATATTGCAGCCCCCTTTTTCCACTTTTGAAGGCTTTGAGGGCAGACTCTAAGCAGTCAAATAACTTGTTAATGCCTGATGCAAGATTGCACCAACCTACTTACCGTGAATCTTAAGAATCTTTTTTGATTTCAGCCTAGGATTTCAATTTTCTTAACAAACTTGATTTGAATCATAGATTCTCAGGGTTTACTCATCTAAAATTCTGGGAAATCTCATCTAAGTGATTTCATGAGCGCGATGAATGAATCTCAGCTCCAGGTTGCCTGTATTCCCAATCATCAAATCCAGTCTCGATGGCTTTCAGCCTTAACGTCACTGCGCTATAGGGCTGGCCATTTAGAAGCGTATCTAGAAGAGCTAGTTTCTGGATTGCGTCATGGCTTGGGAGCCAGTCGCGTGATGCTCGGTCAATACTTAGGGTCCGGTAAGTATGACTTCATTGTCAGTCCAGAACTGCAGCCAGGTAAACCTGAAAATTATGCCTATTGGAGTCGCTTAGCTGAAGATATTTTAACTCAGAGAAATTCAGCTACGGGGGTCTATATATTACAGGCCAATCTGAATGTGGCCTATTGCGGTGTGCCCGTAGTTACCCCTAAAGGTTGCTGCTGCGGTATCTTGCTGGCCCTAAGACCTGCCATCGAACCCTTTCAAACTGAAGATCAACAGATTTTGACGTTAATGGCCCATCAGGCCGCCATGGCCATTGAGCTAGAACGCTGCTGTCATTCTGTCAGCAACCATACCCTGGAGACAGTCAGCCCTAGGCACCCTCTACAGTTGCTCCAGGAAAAGCTGATGACCGTTAACCAGCAGCTGACCCAAAAATTAGATCACTATAGAACTGAGCTACAGCGGGTCTCAGCTCGACTACAGGTAGAAAGTATTGCTCATTCATCCTTAGAGCAGCGTTTTCGCAAAATTTTTGACGGGTCCAACGACGCTATCTTTGTGATTGACCCAGCCCAGGATCAAATTTTAGAGGCCAACCCAAGGGCGACCGAGCTACTCAACTATTCACACCAGGAGCTGCTAAACGCCATTAAAATCTCTCAGGTTCATCCAGACGAAATGCCTAAATTATTGGAATTTACCCGGAATGTTTTTCACAACGGTCGGGGCTGGACTGATGAACTGACCTGTTTAACAAAGTCGAAACATAAGCTGCCAGCGGAGATTTCTGCTGCACCCATTGAGTTTGAGGGACGGCAATGTATTCTCGCCATGGTTAGAGATATTAGCGAGAGAAGACGACTTGATGCCCAACGCCAGCAGGCCGAAGCCCATGCTAAAAAAGCACTCTCCCATTTAGCTGAAGTTGGCGAACTATCTTCCATGATTGTTCATGAAATTCGTAATCCTCTGACAACGGTGCTGATGGGGCTAACCAGCTTTCAGAAGCTAGACCTGGACGGTCGATTTAAAGCCCGGTTAGATATCGCCCTAGAAGAAGCCGATCGCTTAAAGCGATTGCTCAATGAAATTTTGCTGTTCTCTAAACCGCAAGCGCTGAATTGTAAGCCCTTAGAACTAAACACATGGAGTGCGGATCTTCTAAAATCTCTACAGTCTCATCCCTCCGTGGCAGATCAGGTGATCGAATTCCATGCAAATCCAATTTCAGCCATCGTTTCGGCAGATTCTGACAAACTCAAACAGGTATTTATTAACTTACTGACCAATGCCTGTGAGGCGACAGCTGCCGGCGAGATCGTGACTTGGGAGATTACGTATCCATCCAAAGCTAATCACCTGACAGTGCAGATTCATAATGGAGGTAATCCCATTCCTCCATCTATTTTGGAGAAGATTACAACACCGTTTTTTACCACAAAACCTAATGGTAATGGCTTGGGTCTAGCCATTGTTAAACGAATCGTGAATGCCCATAAAGGTCAATTTTCCATAACTTCAGATGCCAAGTCCGGCACTACGGTTACGGTGATGTTACCGGTTCTTAAACGTTAATAATTGATGTTATGAACTATGGGTGCCAGGCTATAGATATCGAGCCCTTGGGGCGATATGGATGATTGCCTCACCAAGTCATTGCTTGATAGGAATGCTGACGATAAACTCAGTGCCTGATCCTACATTAGATCGACACTCTAAATTACCGTCGTGGTTTTCAACAATAATCTGATAGCTGATCGATAACCCCATGCCTGTTCCCTCGCCAGTAGGTTTTGTCGTGAAGAATGGATTAAATATCTTTTTGTAAATCTCTTCAGGCATTCCTAAGCCATTATCAGCAATGGATATGTTTATCCATTGTGAATTAATCGTAGATGTACAAATTGTAATTTGACCAGCTTCAAGCTTACCTGGATATTGTGATTGTTGTGTGTAGCGATCTTCAATAGCGTCGACTGCATTGACTAAGATGTTCATAAAAACCTGATTGAGTTGCCCTGAAAAACAGGAGATTTGAGGTAACTGACTATAATTCTTAATGATGGTGATGTTAGGACGGTGGCCATACCCTTTGAATCGGTGCTGTAGAAGCATCAAGGTACTGTCCAAACCGTCATGCAAATCTGCTTCCTTATAATCAGCTTCATCAAGTCGTGAGAATGTTCTCAATCCTGACACAATCTTGCTAATGCGTTCACTACCTATTTGCATAGAATTCAAGAGCCTGAACAGGTCTTCAACAATAAAGTCCACCTCTAACTCTTCGCTGAGGGCCGTAATTTTGCTGTGTGGTTCAGGATAGATTTTCTGATAGAGATTGAGCAAATCTATTAAATCTTGCACATAGGCATAGGCATGGTCAATATTACAATAGATAAAACTGATGGGATTATTAATTTCATGGGCAATGCCTGCCACCAACATCCCCAGGGCAGACATCTTTTCAGATTGTATCAATTTTGTTTGCATCAGTTGCAAATTGGTGAAAGCTTCTTGTAGCTCCTGACTACGAATCTCTGCCTCACTTCTGGATTTTTCTAATCCTTGAATAATTTGACGAACTAACTCTGATTGGATCTCGTAAGAATTTTCTAATTCTGCCCGATTGGCTTCCGAACGAGCCAATTTTTTCTGTAGCAGCCGATTGTGTTTTTCTAACTTCTCAATGCGTTGTTGTAGCTGATCAGGGGCCATATTATCCATGAAGAAGCTACTCCATGCCTAAGAGCAACGTTACAAAGGTTTCATTGTGAAATTGGGCTGCGCCATGGGTGCGGGACGGAGCGATTTCTCCATAGGTATAAAATCCAGCGCACGTCATGTTAGGTGGAATTGCCTGTCGTAAGACGTGATATTCTTCTTTAGTTCTGGTTCCTAAAACCCGCATACGCCCTGTGCAGGAGAATAATAAGGCTACGGTGGGATGAGTTCCAGGATAATGCTTAAGGGCTTGTCGCATGGATGAGTTTGCCGAGGCCACCATTTCATCCCGACTGGAACGAACCACTTGTACCTCTGACTGGGGTGGGATATCGGCAAAGAAGGTGATACTGCCAGACTCTGAATCATAGGAGCCGTTAGACGCTCGCATATACCAACTGTTTTGATTTGGTTCAAACACAGCTAACCGGTAGGCAGGAGATGGACGAATATCGCCTAAATAATCCCGATAAAACTCTAAAATGGGCTGTCCATTAACTTCATGAAGAACATTACCATCGACTTTAGTCACTTTTCCTTTTTTTCCTATCGGGGTCCAACCCGTGGACACCCCATGGCCCCAGAGTACAGGCCCTGACAATAGCAAAATGGGCAGAGCATCACTTAAGACTTCTTGCCCAAAAAATTGGTAGGTTTGTCGAAATTTCCATTGGTCACAGGTGGTCCCCCCGATAATGGGAGTTGTTTCCCCTAAGGCTTGTTGCAAGCCATCCAGAATTAACAGTCCACTGGTCGTTAAACTTTCAGGTGTGGTGATACATAAAGCTGTTGGGCGTTGGGACTGTGCTTGGGCTAATTGAACGGTTTGCTGAGCAATTGCAACAGGGTTTGAGGAAACATGGCGACCAACAGCGGCATGAAAGCCCACTTGGTCGGAGTACAACAACATTAAGACTAGAGAGTCTTGCTGAAATTCTAGGATAGATGAAATTTCACCGTCAGTTGTGCCGCCAATGAGTTGAATGTCTGGAAATGTTTCGTTAATACGCTTAAGGATTTCAGTATGCTCAAAATCAAGGGCGGCTAACAAAATTCCTGCCTGAGGCTTAATCTCTGCTAAAGCAGTCAGACATTGTTCTAAGACTTCTGCGATCGCAAACGTCGTATCTGGGTCATTGCTATGACCAACTACTGCTTTTAGCATAGCTTCTACGCAAAACGTTGATATCTACTCTTCCATTAGTCAGCATACCCAACTAATTAAATATCCACTTAATCTTGTACATACGATGGATATATTTCAAATCAGTAGAATTGCGATGTGTTCAAATTATCGTTTTAGCCTCGGAATATGGGCGTATCTATGCTTCTAAATGTCTGGCCTACCGATAATCCATGGATGGGACTCATAAAACTGTGAACCAGTAATGTTCGTTCACAGGCCGTGACAATATCGGTTGGGTGGAACTGTTTGGTTTTAAGGATATGGATGATCAGTTTGCGTAGGTCATTGAGGCCATGTACGAGGAGCATCAAAGGACGCTGCCACCGACGATAGCGCACACAACGTAGGGGATACCGACTGACACCAATGGATTGAAACAGGTCTAGCAAATAGGCTGGGCGCAGACGATTGGCCGGAATTGAGTGGAGCAGGTGCATCTGGGGATTATGCCAAATGGGCCAACCTCCCTGGCGTATATGGCTTAGGGTTTCAATATCTTCCCCCTTGGTTTTTAGGCTCGTGCCACATACGCCACTGAGGGCTGGCTCTGTGGGGACACAGGTGAACCAAGCTCGGCGTCGAACCACCATACCCGCCCCGGCGGGTAAAACCCCTTGCTTGGTGTGGTATTGAAAGGGCGTATCTCCCCGCTGAATGACGGCCAGACAGCTGGCAATACGCTCAAAACCTTCTGGGGGTTTGCTTTCGTATTGTCCATCAATAGCACTGCCATAGGCTCCTGCCTGGGGATGGAGTTGACCAAATTGATAGGCCTGAGCAACCCAATCCTCGGCGGGTAAGGTGTCGTCATCTAAAAAACCGACAAGGTCACTGCTGACAGAGCCCATGGCGCAACGGCGGGCATAGGCAAGGCCCTGACGAGGCTCAAACAGGTATCGCAGGGGAATATGCTTAGGCCACTGGTGCTGATAGTCGCGAATACATTGAGCCGTCTGGTCGTGACTGTTGTTGTCAACGATGAGGATTTCCCAGGTTAGGGACTTGGGGATGAGTTGCGATCGCAATCGCTCTAATAATATAGGTAGACGACGCTCACCGTTATAGGTGCAGATAACAACAGAAAAGTCAGTCACAATCCGAGGGAATACACAAGCCTTTAATTTTTATGAAAAAATGCCTCACATACATCCGGGACAACGCCCAAAACCTATTTTGGGTGACCCTGCATTCGGCCCTTAAATAGTAGGCTCCCAAGGTTAAGCCTAGACCAAGAAAAGGTAGTCATTCGGTCATCACGCAAAGGGATTCATTAGAGCGTAACCTGCATAAAGTTAGGACTTACCCCTGAGCCAAACCACAATTCTTGAGATAGGGCATGGGGGCTATAGACCGGGGGCGTAGCTGGAAAAACAGATACACCAACAAAAAGAAAGACACAATAGCCAGGACAATGTATTGGTTTAATACGGGAGATACCAGAGCCTGATAATCACTGATTGATAGCGTTATCCCTCTTTCAGCCACAGGTTTACCAAAAAAATCAACCGCATTCCAGACCACCACTGCCGCATTAAACAACCCGTGACAAAGCATGGGAGCCACCAAACTAGAGGTTCTTAAATACAGGAACGCCAGAAAAACTCCATCAATAAATAACGAAATCAGATCAAACCGAACATGAATAACCGCAAACAGTAACGACGATACGACTATTCCCCACCGTAGCCCCCACTTAAGTCCCCACTTCTGGAGAAAAATGCCGCGAAACAAGATCTCTTCTAGCAACGGTGCCAGGATAATGGCACTAACAGCAAACAGAATTAGCTCCAAGATATTGGTGAAACGTTGTACACCTTCAAAGTAGTCTTCAACATAGCCTGGCCAGACATAGGACAAACCATACAGCGTGATCCTGTCAAAGCTCAGGGAAAATAAAAACAAAGTTGTCGCTACTAAACAGGTTAAGAGACCCTCGCGGGCACTAATGCCCCCCTTAAGACCCAATGCAGACAGATCAAATTTGGCGGCTCGCAGTAATCTAAACAGAAGAACAATAAAATGAGTCGATATCACCAGACCTATTACATTTGCAAACAGGGCTGTGATCTGATATTCATCAAAATTCTGTCCGGTCAGTTTGACATAGGCCAAAACCATAAAAATGGCATAGAGTGTGGCCAAGGCCACATACTTTAGACCGATTTCTAAAAGGCTGACTCGATCAAATGCCGTTTCCGGTGTAGCTGTTTGCATGTCAGGAGACGGCTTGCAGCGGTTGGGAATGATCATCAGCACCGACAACCCAATCCAACTAAACAGGCCTAGCCATCCCCATCGTTTGCCATAGCCTCGGGATTGGGCATAGTTTCCACAGCCTTTGATAAAGGGAATATGCCCGGCAATCAGAGATATCAGAGCTGCAACAGCCAGGAGTGTATAAACAATAAAATATGTACCCACCCCCTCTTCACTAGGGGATGGTAGCAATCCAAAAATGATAATTGGCCCGAACATGATCGCCAGACCCATAAGAATCTGTCTGATATAGTTTGGCTGAGTTTTCATTAGCTACAACCTTCGATATAATTCTTCAGGTAATCGACCTGCGCGATAGGTCGTCACACGACCTTCTGCTACAGATATAGACGGTGAATAGCTACACTAAAAGACCTAGCAGTTACGCTTAAGCCATCAGCGTAAATCTCTAAAACAGGTAAATTGGTAGATGTATCGTCTTAATTTATTGACCATGGAGGCGACTGTAGTGTGATGGGTCATCATCCAGTTTCGAAAATCCTGATTCTATTGGGGAGTAGTGTGATCTGGTTGGGATGTAGTCAACCCAATATGCCTACTGGACTGTTTCCCAGCCTTCAAGCCCAGAGTCTTGCCCCCATCTCCATGGAGGAGATTAATCAGCTGTTCAGAGCTGGGCAATATCCAGAGGCTATTGAGAAGGCTGAAGCCTTACTGGAGCACCAAGAAACGAATGGAGCTACGGATGACTCTCAACTGATGCCGCTGCTAAATATGCTAGGCATTTTGCATAAGGCCATGGGCAATTGGGAGGTGGCCGAAGGGTATTACGAACGCTTGCTAAATGAGAGCAATTGGGAAGCTTCTGACCCTGATGGGTTTCAACAGGCGGTGGTGTCCCATAACTTGGCGGAACTTTACCGAGAACAGGCAAAATATGAACAAGCGGAACCCTTATATGCAGAAGCGCTTGACACGTTAATGCCACTGCTCGGCGATATGGATCGTAATGTTTTGGTGGTACGCAACAATCAGGCTGAGTTTTATCGCGACATTGGTGATTTAGAACAGGCAGCTAGGTTGCATCAGGGCATCGCCCAGGACAGGGAGGCCGCATTAGGCCCAGAGCATTCTGATGTAGGCACAAGTTGGTACAACCTGGCCAGCATTTATAGAAGACAGGGACAGCTTGATCAGTCTGCAGAGTTGGCCCAGCAAGCATACGATGTGAAGGTGAATGCCTATGGGGACAATCATCCCGATGTGGCTTCCAGCTTAAATTTGCTAGGGCTTATTTACCAAGATCAAGGTAATCTAGAGGCAGCAGCCACTGCTCTGGAAACAGCGTTGGAGATTCGTCAGCAGCTATGGGGAGCTAACCATCCTTTGATTGCCCATCTGCTGAATAATCTGGGGACATTGGCTTATGCTCAAAATGATATGTCTCAAGCTCAGGAGTATCTGGATCAAGCGCTGAGCATGGCCCAGGAAACTCTTGGAGAAGATCATCCCAATACTCAAAAGATCCAAGAGAATCAGCAAGTAATTAGCGTTTCTCCTGAGTCTTCTGAGGGTTTATCAACAGCTGACTTACACGTTTTTGGACAATAGCCATAATTCCGTAAGGTTTTATTGTTTGTTTAGGGCGCACTGATATGCGCCCTAAACAACGCTCCATCACCGCCGCCACCACGTCTTAACAGGAGCTTTCTCCAACTTCCTCAACAAAACATCTCTTTGCGTAATCTTCACCCACGGCATGACCGTCCCAATATAATGAGTCTTCCGCCGTTTCTTCAGTGCCAACAATGCCACCCGTATATTAATCGCCTCATTTGGCAACCCCCGGCATAGCTCCACCACCGTCGCTGATGTCACTTTAGACATTGCCGCTAGCGCAATTGCCGCATTCATCACACCGCTGTGCTTTAATTTCGACAACAACGGCACCAACTCGGCTTCCGTCAAATCAAATGCCTCAATCACCTGCAGTGCTTCTGCAATAGAAATATTATTGGCCATCCCATTTTGCGAACCATTGCGCTGACGCCTCACCTCATCCGGCAACAATGCATCAATGATGTCAAAGATCTTATCCAGCATCCCCTTTACCGTGTGGAACTCACTGCTCTGCTTTATGCCGTCATACCGCAGAAATGCCAGAATTTTCTCGTAAATAGTCAGAATCAGCTGACTCGTATAAATATCTACCTCAATATCTCGTTGAAATCGTTCCAGCGCCTGGGGATAGCTATCATCATCTAACCGCATACGGCTATGGATAAACTCATAGAGAGACGACAATGCTGCTGAAACATTATCCCTGAGATCCTGCAACGCAGGCAGATACAGTTCACCATTTTCCAAATCAGCCAGATAGGGACTAATGGTTTGGTAGTTCTTTTCAGCACTGGCTACCAAGAAAAATAAAGCTTCCAGTAAAAGATGAGTCTCTAAAATAGGTGCATTGTATTTAGCCGATAAACCACCCTGTTCAGCTTTGGCCAACATAAACTCATAGAAACTGCTGACATTTGCCTGTTCTATCCGCCAAGCCTTGAAAAAGACCTCAGCTTTGTTCATTTGAACAAGGGAAGACTCTTCGACTTGGGGATTAGCTGCAGTACTTTCATCTTCACTTGCATCTTCAACAAGCTTGGGTAAATCCAGTAACTTCACTGTGCCATCTAAAGAGGCTGTAGCAAGGTACGAGCGATTGGCCGCAAAGGATAGGGCAATGGCGTGGGCATCATGGGCAATGGTGGTAACGCGTCTACCGGTAGCAACTTTGATTATGTTAGCGGTTTGATCTGACGATGCTGTGGCCAGGTATCCTCCATCGGCAGAGAACGCGACGGCATTAACGTCCTCTTCGTGCTTAATGGTATAAACGTTTCTGCCGCCTGTTTTAGTGACTACTTTGATGAGTTTAATTGTATTATTCCATGAGCCAATGGCTAGGTAGGTACCAAAGGGAGATGATGATATACCCCGCAGTTTACCCTGATGAGAGATAGAGGTGATTTTCTCACCGGTGGATATCTTTGTAATTTCGGTGTTTGAGCCAGTGGTTGTGGCAATGTAAGCCTCGTCTGGCGAAAAGCAAAGGACATCGGCTGAACTTGTATGGGAAAATGCTGTAACCTCATGGCCAGTGGCAACAGCCAATATCTTTATTGTTTTATCACTGGGAACGGCCAGATATGTCCCCCTGGGCGAAAAGCATATGGACTTTGATATGTCTGCTTCATTTTTGCTATGGGCCAGGGTACGAATCGTCTTGCCTGTAGCTACCTCAACAATTTTGATGGCTTTGTCAATAGAAACTGCGGCTAAGTGAGTGCCATCTGGAGAGAAGCAGGTTTTCTGTACAATACCTTGGTGCTGCACGGCAGCAAATTCTTTACCCGTCGATACGTCTATGACCTTAAAAAGATGGTCTAATACAATGGCCAGATACGCACCATCCGTTGAAAACGACATGGCTGTAAGCCAACCTTTATAGGTGATTGTTCTCAGCTCTTCACCTGTTTCCACCTCAATGATCTTAGCAGTGGTCGCTGATATGCTTTCTTCACCAGGCACTTGCCTCAAGTAGTAAACCCCGTTGGGAGAAAAGAAACCCACTGGGACATCAGACCTATTTGTAATAGTTGAGAAATTATCACTAGCACTCGCTTTATTGGTGGTGATTTTTGCATTGGGCTTAACCAATTCAATAAAGATATTGGAGAGCAGAGAATTTAGTCGCTGCTTCCCTGCCAAGTTGGAAGAAGTCTGGCCAATATCTTCTGGGTAGATCAGGGTAAAGGTTTCTTGTAGGGATGTGAGCTGTTGTCTAACAACGTAGAGATTGGGGTCATCAATTCTAGCGTCATGTTGTAGACCTGAAATCTTCCTCGCTCCGTAGGAAGCATATTGGGTGCTTTCGTTATCATTAGTAATATCTTGTCGAATGCTTTCTATAGCAATATCTCGTGACTGACTCAGTTTTTCTCGTGTTTTGATAAACTCATATAGCGTAGAAAGGGCGGTATCAATGCTGTCTTTGCAATTTTGCAATTGCTCTGCCTTGAGATATTCTTCACAGGTGATTAATAACGAATTGACCGTTGCCAAGGCAAGATTTGTTTCTAAGATTAGTAGAACATTCTGTTCTATGGGATTACCCGACTCAGCCGCTTTTTCAACCGCTTGTTTGATGCCATCCTTGGTGTATAGATAAAAGGTGGCGTGGGTAGCTTGCTTAGTATCCCGAAAGTGCTTCCAGTGCAGATAGTTTTGATTAAGCTGTTTGACGATATCCAAAAACTGGTGCGGTAAATTATTTCTATCTTCTGGTGTGATATCGATATTGATAAAGTCGTCGTGGATAACGTCTGGCGAAAACTTGGATGACGATATTAAGGAAAGCATGCTTCAAGAACTTGAGGGTGCTTATGGTTGATAAGAGGCCACTACAGCTAGATACAATCCCTTTACGCATGATTCCTTAAAGTTTGCACTCTCAATCAAAGTTCGTCCCCAAAGCGCTGTCGTTCTGAAATAAAACTTTGTACAGTTATTATGGCACCAAGGTTTTGTTAGTTAGTCAGACTACTGAAGCAATTATATGTGTCGATCAAAATTGTCCCCATGGCTAGCTGGAGTAACCATTATTATGTTCAGTATTGGATGCCAGCCAAAATCACAACCACTACCGACAAGTGCTCCATTTGATCAGCGTTTAGATGCTGCCCTAGCAGAAATTGAAGCCCAGAATCTCAATGTTATTATCGCCATCTCTCACCATGGCGAGCCTATGCAATTCAGAGAGTTTGGGGCTCCAGCAGCTGATACCATACCACCCGAACAAACTTTGGTTGATATCAATTCCATCACAAAAACTGTAACTGGAGTAATGGCAGCAAAACTTGTGCAACAGGGCAAGGTACGTTTTGATGAAACCCTTGGTGACATTTTTGACAACGTACCAGTCGATAAATCGAACATCACAGTACATCAGTTACTGACACACTCCGCTGGATTTGTAGAATCTATTGGTCCAGATCCAGAACAGCTGAGTAAAGATGAATTTCTCATTCGAGCATTTGAATCATCGCTTGAATTCCTTCCAGGAGAAACCTATCAGTATTCAAACACCGGATTTGGCATTGTCGCCGCAATCATTGAAGCGCGCTCTGGTAAATCTTATGAAGCTTATCTACGCGAAGATGTGATTGCAGGGCTAGGGCTAGAAAATACTGGGTACGAGTCTATTTATGGTGGTGACCGTTCACTAAAAACCAGGCAAGACGAGACAATTCGCCAGGCTAGTTGGGGAAACGACAAACCTTATTGGAATCTCATTGGTAATGGTGGCTTAGTCTCAACGGTGGAAGATATGATTCAATTTCGTCAAACGGTTGTTGCTGGTCAAGTCATATCTCCAGATATGCTTACTATTGTGCAAACGCCGCATATTCGGGAATTTGAAGACGATGAGAGCTTTTATGGCTATGGGCTTGTGGTTGAAGAATTAGACGGCATTGGGCAAGTCTATTGGCACGATGGTGGTAATGAAGTGTTTTCGGCCCAATGGATAGATTACGTAGAGCAGGGTGATTTAATTTTTACAGCTGGTACTGACGAGGATGCTACCAAAGCTATAGCTTCGTTGGAAAATCATTTGTATGGTGGTAGTGAAAATAGTTCAGAATAATTGTTTTGTCTAAGCCCAGATTAAGGTTTCTGTGATTAGCTATGGCCATAGTCAAAACTACTTTTAATTATGTACATAAATTCCTCAGGTAAATTCACAGCCACACTACTTGCAAGCTTAGTTCTAGCAGTAGGCTGTGCCGTAGATCCATCGAGTCAATCCGTGGATACCACTGTAACTAGCGATATCCAAGACAGTTCGGCCATAGCCACTGAAGTTGCAACTACGCCTAATCCCTGTGCTGGGGCAAATCCCTGTGCTGGGGCAAATCCCTGTGCTGGAGCAAATCCCTGTGCTGGGCCAGATACAACTGCAGCCGTAGAAACTATTGCACCTGAAACCCAAAATATCCAATATTTTGCAGACAATAGTGGACTGGCCATCCGTGGCACTGACCCCGTTGCTTACTTTACCCAAGGTGGACCGGTTGCGGGTAGTTCAGAGTTTACCTATACCTGGAACAATGCCACATGGCAGTTTGTCAGTGCAGAAAATCGAGACTTATTTGCAGCTAATCCTGCACAGTATGCTCCACAATATGGTGGATACTGTGCCTGGGCCGTGAGCCAGGGATATACTGCGTCCATTGATCCTAATGCCTGGAAAATTGTGGATGGCAAACTCTATCTTAACTACAGCAGAGGGGTACAAAGACGGTGGGAACAAGATATTCCCGGCCATATCAGCAACGCCAATGCCAACTGGCCTGGAGTCCTTGAAGAATCTTAGGAAGGGCGGCTATCCATAGAATGTGAGAGAATGTGAGCGGTCTCAGGGCTACCCTAGATTCAACAGCAATCGTCTATCCTAGACCCACTAACTTCAAGAATTCACCTTGATAAGATCGTTCAGCAAGATGCTGATCATTTGATGCCAGGTATTTGTTAAGCACCTTGAGAATCTTTTCTTTCTTAACAGGCTTGCTAAAGAATCCAGATGCACCCACTAATCTGGCGCGTACTCGGTCAATCAGGCCATCGTTGCTGGTTACCATGATTACAGGTGTTCTCCGTAAGGATGCAGTCCGGCGAATTTGAGCACACAGTTCGTAACCATTGGTATAGGGCATCACCAAATCTAAAAAAATCAGCTGAGGCCTGAATTCTAATAGTCTTGGCATGGTCTCTAAGGGCTTAGAGATATTTTGATAACCATAACCTGCCCCTTGAATAATTGCCGCCATGGCCTGGCTATCTAATGGACTATCTTCAATGTAAACCACCTGATTTTGAGATGCTGACAACAATCCTTGGGATAAGCGCGAAGGATTACGAAAGAGTAGAGAATTTGTTGTTTCTGAAGCGATAGGAACAGGACCTAACAACGTTTTTACTGTAGCTAAAATACTCTGTAGATCAACGGGTTTTAACTCACACGCATCACAGCCAGATTTCTGCACTTTGGTTCGCTCAGCTTCAGTTGTGCAAACTGTCAAGGCAACTATGGGGATCTTTTGCGTGACTGTTGATGCTTTAAGAATTTTAATTG
The DNA here is from genome assembly GCF_011009555.1 of Adonisia turfae CCMR0081. Classification (GTDB taxonomy): domain Bacteria; phylum Cyanobacteriota; class Cyanobacteriia; order Phormidesmidales; family Phormidesmidaceae; genus Leptothoe; species Leptothoe turfae. The sequence continues at coordinate 2,723,703 of NZ_QXHD01000004.1, forward strand.
TTTGCCAACCACTGATAACAGGCAGGTCTGTGTCAATTAAAATAATATCTGGTGCTTCAGTAACTGCCAATAAAATACCTTCATCGCCCCCTTGTGTAGCTAGAACTATCTCATAGTTACATTGGGTAAACCATGATCGAAGGGTATTACAGAGCGATGAATCGCTCGTTATTAATAAGATTTTCTTGGTCATAAAAAAGATTCACGAGCCATTTCCTAATGCACTTGAGTTTCCACGAGAACCAGTGAATCTGTTCCAAACGGACAAATTCATTGTCTCTAGTTCTGCTCAAACCGGTGGCAGGCCTGCCAGCGATTAGCATACAGGCCATAAAAAATCATGGCCTGTACAGTTGGAGCTATAACTAGCAAGCAATAAACATGCCCGATGCCAGTGTGAGTAGTAGGACACTCATATCAAGTACGACCAATGAAGTAGTTCAAAGTTGCCAATGGTTGAACCGCTTCAGTCGTTTGACGTATGCAATCTTGGATAAATTGCGCAAAAAACGTTTGCGTAATGTCAACGCCCCTTAGGGCTGAGCTTGTGAACCCGGTTAGGATATGCGTCAAAGCGGTCTACAGTTTGAGTTGCTTGAACTGTAGACCGTCTACATGCCTAAACTATGCCTAAACCACAGTAAATGCAGTTTCAGTTAGAGCTGAAGCAGCTACGCCATTTAGTAGAGCCAGATCCTCAGTGCCAAAGGAAATTACCGCAGCATCGCCACGCTGACCAAGGGATAGATCTGAGAAGGATAAGCCATCGGCCAGACCGATCAGGTCAGTGCCCACTTCGAAGTCAAGGATAGTATCCGTACCTTGACCTGCGGCCAGGACAAAGGTGTCAGCACCTCGACCACGACCAAAGTCGTCACCCACTAGGGTGTCGTTACCCAGGCCGCCCTGTAGCAGGTCATCACCGTCGTCACCCCAAATGTGATCATCGCCAGCATCGCCGAATAGCTCGTCGTTGCCACCTTTACCGCCGATTCGATCATTGCCTGCACCACCAAAGATCAGGTCATCGCCACCGATACCGCGCTGGGAATCGCGGCTATTGAGGTCACCCCGCAGGATGTCATCACCGTCACCGCCAGCGATCATGTCAGCGCCTAAACCGCCTGCAATCGTGTTGTCACTGACAGTGCCAACCAGGGTATTGTCAGAATCATCACCCACAGTGACTGATTCTGGTATCGATGCCACACCTAAACGCGGATCTAGATTTAATGGCTCATCCAGTGCCAATGTGATGATTTCGTTGTTGTCAATTTCGGTACCCGAGAAATCACGACCACTGGAGAATGGATAGTTGTTGTCATTCGCCACCAGAATGGTATTTTCATCAAGCACCAGGACATCTTCAATGGTGACAAAGGGGAAGGAGAATGTGGTGCTACCATCACCATTGAGATCATTAGGATCGTCAATGTCCAATAGATCAGCAACCAGCTCTCTTCCTACAAAGCCATTTTCATCAACATTAGAGATATCGATTTTGTAGATGCGCTTAAATTCGGCAGCTTCACCCTGACGACCATCCCGCTCAATCACTAAGAATTCAGTCTCGTTGATGGGGGTGAGGTCACCAATGGCATGGTTGGGGGCATCCAGCTGATACAGGCCGACAATGCCCTCAAATGAGCGGCTGGCTACATCAAATTCATAGATGCGCAGAGACCCTTCAGGATCGCCAAGGACTGTGCCTTCTAGCATGGGATAGAGGGTACTCCGGTCGGGGCTAAAGCCCATGCCTTCGTAACCCCGTGAACCGCGTAGGTTAGCAAACTCTTCAGCGGTTTCAAACTGTTCAACTATAATCCGTCCAGTTTCAGGGAAGTCGGTGAAGAAGCCATCCACACCCAGTTCAATCAGCTGACGAAATTCATCTCCAGAGGTCTGGGGAGTGCCATCCTCATTTAAGGTGAGAAAACGCTCTTCATCCCGCAGGGTGTAGGGGTGAACTTGCAGCCC
>NZ_QXHD01000004.1:2725689-2742587 GCF_011009555.1 Adonisia turfae CCMR0081
CTGGCAACAGCTACAGCAACGTGTTGAGAGGCAACAACTACAACAATGTACTGTCTGGCCTAAATGGCCACGACTCCATGTATGGTTATAGTGGTCACGACTCCATGTATGGTGGCTACGGTAATGACTCTATGTATGGTGGGTACGGCAATGACTACATTAATGGTGGACACGGTAACGATTCCATGTATGGCGGAGCTGGCAACGATACCATCATAGGGGGCAAAGGTAGTGACGTCCTAGTTGGTGGGGGTGGCTATGATATCCTCTACGGTGGTAAAGGTAGTAACACCGATCGTGACAAGTTTGTCATTGGAAGTGAATATAAGGGCAGCGGTTACGCTACTATTAAAGACTTCTTTGGCCATGTGAATGATCATTTTCATATTGTTGGCCATGAGTTAGATACGATTCAATTAGGCAAGAGCGATCGCTACTCATTCCATCAACAGAATGGAGATGTCATTATTAAATATCGGGGCACAAATGACTGGGCAGCGGTCGTTGAAAACGTTACATATGCTGAATTAAAAGACAACATTGTCTATGTGTAATCTTTGTCAAAACCCACATTCAATCTGATTAGTCTATTGACTTAAAAGCTCGAAGTTAAAAAACCTGGCATATTCATGCCAGGTTTTTGACTCTGCGGGATCTCATATGCTGGTATGACATTTGGCACACATTTGAGTGATGCTTCCTTGATGGTAATGATAACGGGGTATTTGACGCCAGTGATGTTCAAATCGCTAATTCACGCCGTGGCGTAAGTAATGCTGACACTACAGATACCTACGCCTTCTCCCTAGGGGTGTTTAAGGGTGTTAATGTCCGCTTGAATAGTCTATTCAATAATTACTTTATGTGGCTTTAATTAGCCTTTTCAATTTGGTTATTTTTTTAACCATTAAGTCAGTGATTTTACGAAAGACGTGACTCTGACACCTAAGTAACAGTAAGGCCGTATGGCGGAAGGCGACACCTAGGTGACGGAGTTATACCTATAGTGTGACTTTTATCACAAGACTCTTCGCTAGATACTGAAACTGCACTCCTATGAAAGGCTTAGCTTTACTGATTGGTTCGGCGTTACTCAGCCTCACCGTTCCCCATGCAGCCCATGCCAGTACATTCCACCAAGGTTGGAACTATAGTATCGATGCATTTACCGATGGCTCTGGCGGCAATCCCTATGAAATTCGAGGCCTGGCCATCAAAGAGACTCAAGACCATGTTTATGTGTCAGTGAGTGGTGGGAGCCCTCTGACTGGCAACAGTTATCATGGTGCAGCTGATGGCAACGTGGGGTGGGGAGATCTGCTCTTCAATGTCACTGGTGACGATATTAATACTGCTAACGGTTCTCTATTCGGCGTACGCTTTGCTGGCACCAATGATTCCGGTGTTGATCAAGTGGGTGTTTTTGGTAATGTAACCGCTCAATCGGTTACCCAAAGCAATGCAGGCTATCAGCACTTGAAGCAATATTACCAATACGGTTGGGAACGCCAAAATACCATGGGTGACCTGACCACTAAACAACAGGCCTATGACTATATGGGTGAAACTGACGCTGTACTAACATCCATTGCAGATGGAACGTTATTGGGCAGCATTGACTTTTTATCAGACCAGGATGCAGCAGCAGCAGGGCTAAATTTTGGGCATTTTGATGCCGTTGGTAGCGATACCCACACCTTCCGATTTAACCGTTCTCTATTGCCAGGGGGAGAGTTTATTGCAACATTACTAATGGAATGTGCAAACGACGGTATTGCCCTAATGGGCAACCTAAATCCTGAGCATACTACTCAAGATGTTCCTGAGCCTTCTGCGGTTCTTAGTTTCGCTGCTGTTGGGTTCTTAGCAAGTCTTAGGCTTCGCAGGTCTGAGTCACACTCTTAAATCAAAAAGTGATACGAAGCATTCTCTACTCCCCTATAAACAATCGGCTCCACGGCCATCTTTCCTACAGCCAATTACCAATCAAAATAAAGGGAGCCCAATAATAGGGACTTTTAGAATATTCACCCGCTTGAATAATCTCCAGTTGAGCGGTACGGAGCGCTTCTGCTTTACTGAGATTGGGATCCAGGAGATGGTTATAAAAGCGAGTAATCAGGTCAGCTGTAGCTGCATCATTAACGGCCCACAGGGACGCGATCGCACTTCTCACCCCCGCCCGCACAGCCACACCGGCCAGTCCTAAAGTAGCCCGACCATCACCAATAGCGGTTTCACAGGCCGTCAACGTCAGCAGGTCAATGGGTTCGCTATCGATGGATGAAACACTCCGAATCAGAGCATCCAGTTCACTAATGGTTAGAGCCTTATGGTTTCTCTCGTCAATCTTTTGCCCAGTGACAATAAAGTTGTCTTTGGGCTCGGCTCCAAAACTACCGTGGGTGGCAATGTGCAAAATCCGGTAACTTTTATCTTGTAATGCTTTACGCAGGTTAGTTTCTGAAAATTCTTTATTGCGCAATACTTTACTGCCAGGAAATTGAGCGTTAACTGTGGCCACTTCATCATCCACTTCACTAAGGGGCTGAAAGTATTGATCATTGACATAGGATTCTTCGCTCAATCCCAGAATAAGGGCATTGAGATTATTGCGGTTCAACATATTGGGATCTGTTAGCGTCAAACTTGGTGTGGTTGCGATCGCAAATTTCTCAATTAAAAACTGTTGCCCATCAAAGAGAGCGGCCATGGGAATACTGCGCAAAATACCATCGTTAATGAACACAAGCTCATTGACCTGTAGCTGATTTAGCATCGCTTCAAAGGGACGAACCAATTGGTCATACAGCTTTTGAGATGGAGCTTTATAGGCATTGGCGCGAGTGAATCGCCTGCTATCTTCTAGGGCAAACCGTAGTCCATTGATTTCCTCAACCAGGTCCTCTTGTTTGATGTTGATCCATTCGATCTGTTGTTGACCGTTGGGAAAGCTGGCAATAATTGCCGTGCGGTTAGGTAAAATTGCAGTACTAATCACCGCCGTGGCCAATTTTTCACCCACCGTATCCACCCGTGTGGCATTGGGGACAATGACACAATCATTGGCAAAATAGTTTTGCAGTTCTGCCAGTTTGAGAGAATCTAAGGTGGCTAGAACACTATCCACACTCTTAGATTCCACATCTTTGGAGATGAGTACGGAGGTGGGTAACTCCTGAAGCTTGAGGGAAGCAAATTCTCGGTAAATCGGTTCTACGCGATCGCGAAAATCAAACTGTAACTCCTGATTAGAATTGAGAATATCGCTGCGGATAGCATCGAGAATCTCCAGGGCTTGCGTGTAAGCTACTTTAGCTGCCTCTGAATTACCCTGGGCTTCAAGAATTCGACCCTGCTGCCAGGCCCACAGGTATAAACTATCTTGAGAAGACCGGTCCTGGTCTGCCACCAAACGTGCTTGCCGGGTTAATTCTAGAGCTTTTGTGTCGTCTCCACAACGTTCATATAGGTTGCCAAGCTGCCCCAGGGCAAAGGATTCAGCCCGAGCACTTTGGATGGTTCTAGAAATTGCGATCCCATTCTCCAACAGCTCAGTTTGCTGAGTAACAACCGTCGCACTAGGGCATTGCCGTGTTGACTGAGGCTCCAAATAACCGGCCAGGGTTAAGATGGCAAACACTTTTTCTTGGGAGTCTGGCAGATTGGCAATCAAACTGCGGGTCGTTTGTTGAGCCTGAGATACGTCGTTTGCCTGGTTGAGTGATTGGTAAAGGGGAATCAGATTAAGTAGCGATCGCACCTGGGCAGCGACGCCACTGGTGTTTTTGGCAGCATTGTAGCTCTGCCGCAAAAATTTAACCGCCTGCTGAGTTTGGGTATTGGCCCGTTCGGTCAGTTCCCCAACAGCCCGCAGGTCTCCTTGGGTATCAGCAGATTCAGCACGGCGACGGCTTACTTGGGCTTGGGCCGCATAGGTATTACCCAAACTGTTAAGCACCGCAGCCCTGGCATTGAAACGATCTGTGCCCACCACATCAATCACCGTGAGGCTTTGGTTGAGGGCAACAATCGCCTGTTCATAGTTACCAGTTAGGCGATAGGTTTCCCCAAGACTGCCCAGGGCAGCAGCTTCTCCCCCTGCATCGGTAAGTGCCTGGGAAATCTGGAGAGCACTTCCCTGGTTACAATCGGTAATGGTTTCTCCACATAACAGCGCTAGCGCCCGGCGATGCTGCCCCAGCTGGTTATAGGCTTGGGCTTGCTCGGTTAGAGAACGGCCCAATGCTTGTAAATCGCCCAGTTGTTCGTAGCGATCAATGGTCTGTTCCCAATAGGTGATCTCCTGGGAAAATTGTCCAATTTGGCGATGGGCACGGGCCAGGTTTTCTAGCAGAATACTCTGGTGTGTGAGATTATCAGGATCAACAGCATCTAAGGCTTGTTGCCAGGTTGCGATCGCTCGGCTATACTCCCCTGCCCTATAGTCATCGACACCACTTTGCACCAGTCCAGGAATATCAATCGCCTGGGCTACCTGCTGTGGCACCCATAAGCCATTGAACCAAATACACACCGTAAAGCTAACAATACAGAGTGCCACAAGAATTTTTCGCAGCTGTGGTTTACGGAAGTTGGGGAACATAGTACAGATTGGCAGAAGTCGCATCTAGATTTTATGGGAGAGTATCTGGATCCAATTCGCAGTGCTACATAATATGTTTAAAGCGGGTGGGTTTAAAGCGGAATAAGCAACGCCATAAAACTACCCCTCGCAATCTTTACTCAACACCAAACGACCATCAGACAATTGATAAACAGCCTGGGGCTCCGCAATGGGAGTTCCCAGTGTCCGGCTTTCAGCCTCTACTGAAGCTGCCGTAGCACTATTCGAGAGCGTCCGCACAGTATTTGTCTGAATAGTGGCAATGCCTCTATTGCCAGGCTGTAGCGGAATACCATCAGCACCCGTTACCACAAGACTGCCGCCGCTTTTCGCCACCTGAGCGATACAGCTAGTGGCCACCAAAGATTCAGTATCAATCAAGGTGTCAGGTAGTTCTGTCAGGCTATTTTCGATAAAGCTAACGTCGGGAAAAGTAATGACACCAGAAGAAAGCTGGCCACTAGCATTAACATCCACACGACCATTGAGATCCAGGTTATTAGGACCATCGCCAGATGATGACGGCACAAAGTTCTGGCCAAAGAAGATAGGCAAGGTAATATTTCCTCCCGCACCATCTTGGGCAAAGGCAAGAATATCACTGTCATCCAGAGCAATTAAAACCTCGGCAACAACAACAATGTTGCCACCATTACCAGCACCGCTAGCAACGTTGGTGCGAATATCACCATCCCCCGTCATTAAAACTGTGCTAGCACCAATATTAATGCTGCCTCCAGCGGCTTCAGCAGCATCGGTACGAATATCACTGTCAGAAATTTCTAATGGCCCCACGATATCAATAATAATACCCCCAGCATCCCCTGGTCCTGAGGTTTGGGCACCAATAGTTGCACCATCCATGATCAACAATCTGCCAGCACCAATATCAATAAATCCACCAGCAGATTTAACGGCATCGGTACGAATATCGCTATTGGCAACGCTCAGGTCTCCAGAAATATCCACAGTAATGTCTCCAGCATCTCCCTGGTTTAGCGCCCGAGCACTGATGGCAGCTCGATCTCGCATTAAGATATTCAGGGTACGATCAGAGGCTTCCCTAAGAATTACACTACCAGCGTTACCCGATCCTTCAGTAACCGTAAAAATCCCACTTGGCGCTGGATTGTCAGAATTATTCAGCGCCAAACCATTAGCCCCTTCACGATTAATCGCATCCCTTATATTGTCAATATCACCTTCTCCGAAGAGACGTTCTGCATTATCAACCTGTTGACCAAAACTAGGATCTTCGCCTGCAATTAAAATCTGTTCTAAGCCAGTCACTTCAATACTTCCAGCCTCACCATCATCAAAGGTAGAGGCCACTAGCTGCCCACCATCCAGCAACTGCACCCGATTAGCCGTGATATCAATATCGCCACCGCGTAAGTCACTTTCGGTACTCGTATTAATAACTGCATTGCCCTGCACCCGCAGCAGATCAGCCGTGACAATAATATCTCCCCCAGCCCCTGTAGCTGTGGGCAAACTGCGGCTAAACAAGCCGCTGGATGGGGTGCGGGTTTCTCCTAAAATATACTGGTCGCTGATATTAACGGTATTCGCTGTAATATCAATGCGCCCCGCAGTATTTTCACCCTCTGTTGAAACCTCAATCTTGCCCTGTTGAGATAACGAAACGGTATCAGCGTTGATCTCGATGCTGCCCCCTATATCGTCAGGCGCAGCATCCGGATCTCGAAACCTACGAGTAAACGCGTTAATGGAGCTGCTGCCACTTACCTCTAACGCCTGATCGAGCGTGATAACAATGTTGCCAGCTTCACCCACGGTTGTATTACGCGCAGAAATAGCACTGTTATCTAGCACACGTAAGGATTCAGCACGAATCACAACATTGCCACCACGGCGAGGAAGTAAGGACCGACCCTGGATAACGGTTTCAATCTTGCCACGCTGAGTCATCAGCATGGGGCCTGTAACCGTAATCAAAACAGAGCCAGCATCACCAGTCGCTCGACTGCTAGAGCTAGAAGAAATCCCACTGGAGCCAGACCGGCCAGGACCAATCATGGTCAGGCGACCCACATTAATGGTGACAACGCCACCATCCCCATTTCCATTGGTACTCGTAGAGATACGCGCTTGATCAGACGTAGATGTGCCGTCAGCTGTTCTCATCAGTAACGAAGCTGCATTCACCGTTACACTACCCGATGGATTCTCTCCTTCACGGGTACTGCTGCCGATTTTATTAATAGAGCTACCAATTCTTGACGTATCTACAATTAAGTCTCCTAGAGCTGTCAGCGTAATACTCCCCACATCAGCCGATTCGTCAGGAAGAGTGATCTCTGTCCCCTTTACCTCAGTATTAATTTCGGTCAACAAGAGTCGAATATCACCGTCAGAGTGGAGTCTAATATTGCCACGAACACCTTCGGTACCACTATCGATATTGCTGCGTATCGTTGATTCAGTTGCACTAATACTCTCTGTAGCATCCACAACAATATCTCCTACTTGGCGATCTACGGTACCACGATTGCCCCGGAGTCCAGCCTTGAGGGTACTATCCTGCAGAGTGATCCTATCTCCGTAGAGATTAATATCACCATCACCCCTACCTTCAACATTAATTTCAGCATCATCCAGGGTGATATTAGCTCGGCTAATGTTATCAGGAACGTCCAATCTACCGTCAACAAAACTGACACGCCCAGGGGCATCAAGTGCCAGAACTTCGATAATACCGCCGCGAGTGCGAAGTTCTATATCTCCCCTGCCAAGCCTTTCAAGGGTAATGTCGCCACCCACCAGTTGAAGCTGCATTTCATTTTTAAGTTTCAGGTCAGATTGAACAGTGATCGGTTCGGGTAGTGCATTAAAGAGTAACGCTGATGGCCGTATAACAAGCAGATTGCCATCGGGAAGTGCATTACCGCCGTCTGCGGCGCTAAAGGTAAAGTCTCCAAATTCGATACCATCGGCAGTGGTGGCCACAAATGAGCCTTCAATATCTAACTCTGCGTCAGGGCCAATAAAAACTCCGTTGGGATTAATGAGAAATAGGTTTGCATCACCATCATTACGAATCCGAATTTCGCCAAGAATTTCAGAGCGATTACTACCAGTAACTCGGGTAAAAATAGATTCAATATCATCGTCTACAGAGAACTGGATGCGTTCGTTCTCCGGAACATTAAATTCTTGAAAGCTATGGAATAGTAACGTATCGTTACGAACGGCCCCACCTTGAATGCGGTTACGGTTGGCATTAAATTCTGAGCTATCAGATCCAAGACTAGGATCAGGAATAATCTGAGCCACTACAGTGTTTGGCAGTGCAATCTGACAAACGATATGCGTCACTAGGGTTGCGCTTATGAGGCCAGCACTCTTTTTCCAGCCTTGCCAGTTTGGGAACATGCACTGCCTTCCTAATCTGGGGTATGTAGTTTATGCAAATAGCATACCAGTGACTCGTTTTAGCGGATAGTTACGCAATTAACACTTCGTTATAGTCTTTTATAAGCAATTTCGGCTTAATACGACTCGACCATCGGTTAATTGATAAAACCCTTGCGGTTCCGTTATCGGATCACCAATGTGCCAAGCTGCTTCAGATTCAGCAGCTTCGCTGGACAGGGTGCGGATGTCACCTGTAGGTATAGTGGTAATACCTGTACTGCCAGGTTGCTGAGGGGTGCTGTCAGAGCCGGTAACGATTAGACGACCGCTGCCTTGTTCAGCAATTGGAGCAATGCAACTGCTGGAAACAAGAGCAGCCGTATCGATGGGAGCGTCGGGTAGTTCTGTGAGGCTGTTTTCAATAAAACTCACGTCAGGGAAGGTAATGGTACCTGAGGCAAGCTGACCAGTGGCGTTAACATCGACGCGATCATTGCCATCAAGAGCGTTTAAGTCTTCTAAACTGGTGATGTCTTGGTTAGGTTGAATGCCATCACCGAAAAAGGCGGGTAGGGTAATGTTGCCGCCAGTCCCTTCATTGGCAAAGGCAAGAATATCGCTATCACCTGTTGCAACAACAGTATTACCCTGGATTGTGATGTTACCGCCAGTCCCTTGTCCCTGATCAACAGCAGTGATAATATCACCATCCTCTAACAGCTGAACAACATCGGCCTGGATAGTGATTTGGCCACCGGAAGTTTGAACAGAGTTGGTGCGAACATTGCCGCCATCGCGAATGATGAGAAGTGGTGCAGAGAGATTTAGTTGACCGGCATTTCCTGTGCCCTCGGCAGCAGCAACAATTTCACTGTCTACAGGAAAGTCGGTGCCAATCACACCTGCTCCAGAGACATCTATAGATTCCCTAGCATTAACGGTAAGGGTGCTACCGTCACCGGTTGGCAGAGGAAAGCCGTCTCCTTGAATAGAGCCAGAGCGGAGCAATCCACCATTGCTGATAATTAGGCGATCAACATTTAGAGTTGCAGTCCCTGCAGGTCCATCACCCAGAGTGTCAGCAGAGATTTTAGCTCCGTTTTCGATGATTAGTTGACTGGCATTAATAATGAGATCGCCGCCTGCTTCAGTGGAACCAGGTTCTGCTGAGGTTAAGATGCCGCTACTACCACTTAGAGGAGTTGCGTTAGGAGCAGTACCACTCAGTAAAATTGAATCTGTGACAGTGATGATTGCATTTCCTCCAACACCACCACTTTGCGCAGCTGTCGATATCTGAGCTCCATCCAAAACGACTAATTCACGTGTATTCAGAGTCAACTGACCACCACTGCCTGTTGCTGGTCCAAATGCATCTTCTACCTGAGCAAATAAACCACTAGGCGAGCCATCTGAAATAGCTGTACCCACAAGCTCTGTTACTCTCGAAACATTGACAGTTAGATTTCCCGCTTGCCCACTACCAAATGTTGAGGTCGAAATCTGACCTCCACCTTGAAGCAACAACTGGCCAACTTCTACTACAACTTCACCACCGTCACCAACATCGCCTTCCGTTTGTATAGTGCTATTTTCAATACCATCTGTGCTTTGACCAGTAACTTCTAAAGAACCCGGCGCAACAATACTGATATTACCTGCACTGCCATTGTCAATAAAACTGGCGAATGAAACGATAGTAGCACCCCTTTGAATGATTAGATCTTGGGTTTCAATATTTATATCACCTGCATCTCCGACACTATCAGCAATAGTTTGGATAGTAGTGAAGTCGCCTTGAAGTACTATCGACTCTGATATCCTAATTTTTAGATCTTGACCTTTTTGAGGACCAAAGTTAAAAGCGATTATTCCAGAACCATCAGTCATCGTTAGGTTTCTACCTTGAACCTGAACACTTCCTCCTCTATCACCGGAGGTATCGACAAAGCCAAAATTAGAAAAACTAATATCCTGAAAATTCTCCACCGAGGTGTATGTAAGCCCTAAATTGGGATCCTCGGAAGTAAGCCCAGTAATATCAACAAAGCTATTAGCTGTAACACTCCCGATTTCAACACGCCCGTCAAATGCTGTCAGAGTTCCCCCATCCATATTGATAGCTCCCCCTACGAGAGCCAAAGTCTCACCTATGGGCACCTCAAGACCTACCGGAAATGTGAAACCAGGAGGTGTTTCTAAAGAACGATTAATAATTTCTCCTGGTTCTAGACCAAATCCTAGACCTAAGGGAGCGGTGATAGTCAATAAGGAGGGAACTTCAAGTGGGTTAACGCTAAATTTTCCATCATTTCCGAAGTCAACGCTATTGGCAGTCGTTGCCAAAAAAGAACCGTTGACGTTTAAAGCAGACGTCTCACCAAAAACTATTCCGTTGGGATTAATTAAAAATAGATTTGAATTTTCTGTACTGATAAGCCCATCAATATTGGAGATACTACTGCCTGTGATCCGACTAAAAATGTTTTCAATGCCCGGTGCACTTGCAGATTCTTGAAAATTTGCCTCCCCATTCACAGGTACAGAAAACTCTGTAAAACTATGAAATAAATTTTCCCCTTGAGCTGTACCACCAGTGATAGTACAAACGTTGCAATTGGGGACGTTAACTGCTGATCCTAAAGTACCATCCGGGAGAATTTGAGCCTTTGATGGGACTGTGATAAGAAGACCTGAGACAGTGCCACTCAGAAGCCATACTGGCAGAGTTAGAAATTTCATTCTATAGGCATATGCGAATTTGCCCTAAACGTTACCAAAAATAACTAGCTACAGCAAGCATATTACTTGCCATAGCTAGTTTTTAAAAAATCTAATCTAAATGTACTGAAATGCTCTCGCTACAGAGCGAGTCAGCATATCTAGGCTAGTGATTGCTTCTTTTTTCGTAATGAGAAAACTCCAATTGATCCAAGAGTGAATAACCCTAAAGTTACACCAGGCTCAGGAACCTGAGCATTTTCTTCTTCAAGCACAATAATTTCGATACTTCCAGCATTCACTGGATCTTTACCATCATTAGGTAAATCAAACCCTAAGGCTTCCAAAGAAATCAGATCTTCAACTGGGAAAACAACATTGCTATTGTCATCGTCAAGATTATCATTCAAAAAGGTACTTCCACTATCAGTAAATGTAGAATCACCCGCAACCAGAAAATCTAGAAGGTCCTGAGCAGATGGATCACTTGACAAGCCTGAGAAAATCTCAGAAACATTTTCAAACTCAAACTCCACACTGATATCAGTAAAAAATTCATTAATGTTAGAAGCTGATGATGTATCGACACTTACGTTGGTCAAGCTTAGCTCGTAGCTAAAAGAGTCGGAAACCTCGGAGAAATTTGTGTCGACAAGGCTCCCAGTGGCATTCTTAATGAGGAGAACACCCTCGTCATTCGTGTAGGAGAAATTTTCAACTGAACCTGTGTCCGTCAAAGCAAAACCAACTCCAAGAGGGGTTTTAGCAGAACCATTAGTGCTGAAATTTTTCCGTGCACGTACTGTCCTTTGAGCATGTGCTTCAATTGGTAAAACAGCCCCAATCAGTGCAGTTGCTATTCCCAAAGATAGAGCAATCCTTGATAATTTCATTGTCTTTTATCACCTACACGAAACTGAATATGTATTAAGAGTGGCAATAATCTCTTCATGCCACACCGCATATCGTTGAGTCAGAGCTTAAAACTCTGAACCATGTCCCTCTGTTATTTTTAATCGCCTGCTTATCCCACGAGGACGATTATCACGAAAATCAATTTATTCCCACTGTAATTTTCTCCAGAATCGGAAAAATATCCATAATTCATTGATAAAGATGTGAGAGTTGAATAGCGTCTTTGATAAAGAACTTGTAAAAGTTTTGAATTGTTTGGGGTATCAACTTAGGCAAAGAAATCTGGATTGGTTAAGGAGTCAGGAGTTAGGAGTTAGTGCGACTCTGGATGTTCTTACGTGAAAGTGGAAATAGGTTTCTCGACGTTTTGCTATAGGTCTTCTTTCAACTAATCTTATTGGTAGTACATTTGTTGCTACACTGGTTTCAGGTACTATCGCTAGATCTTAGATTCTCCAAAAACACCTGATTGACCAGAGCAAATACATATAGCGGTCACCTTCTGTAAATAATTCAGAATTTAAAGCATGCTTGGGGCACAGTGTTTGAATTATCGCGATAAGCTCACTATTTAGAGGCCGGTCAGAAGCGCTTGTGTGTCACTCACCCGTAACACAAGAGCACCATCGGCGCTCGCGCTCGTTTCAGTTTTTGCACTATTTTTAGGTGTTTTTGTCGGTCGATTTGACGACATACAACTGCACCGCTTAAAAATGCTCAGGCTGAAAATTTAGGAGAAGATAAACCCCGCTTTCTTGTAATGAGTCATTAGAGTCATCTTCATTTATCAGCGGGATGCCATAATCTAACCGCATAAACCACTCAGGAGATATCTGCCAGCGGAGTCCTAACCCGGTTGCCAATAAAAATGATGGGTCAGGATCAGCGATGCGATTATTCCAGCCGCCGCCACCCTCGATAAAGGGAGTTAACTGCAAATAGTTAGGATTGCCTGAAATGGGTACCCGTAACTCCAGGGAACCGGTTAAGGCATTGTCAGCTACCAGTTGGTTCTGAACATAGCCACGCACTGTGTTGATGCCGCCTAAGCTAAAGCGTTCGATGGGTAACAACGAATCTGGTGTGAGCTGACCGTTTACCCTAGCTAACATCAGCAACCGAGGCGATAGCTGCTCTACCCACTGAAACTGCCCCTGCCATGCAAAAAAGCGACCATCAGTGCCGCTATCGTTCACCGTGGCATCAAATAAATCTAGACCCAGACTAAACTGTGACCTGGCGGCAAATACTCGTTTATTGTCGCGTTTTACCCAATCTTGATAAAACCGTAGTACGCTCACCTGTGACTTGCCGTCTTCTGGCCCAATTGAAAATGAAAAGGGTACGTCGTCTAAAATAAAGCTTCGACTCCGCCGCCAGTCAAAATCTAACCCCAGGGCAAACTCTTCTTCTGGGCTTTGCCATAGGGGCTGACGTACGCCTAACGATACCGTTCTTGCATCGCTGCGAATGTCGATATCATCGAAGGGATCTTCAACAATGCGGCTGTCACTATTGTTAAATCGAGCTCTGACGGTACCGTTACTGGCATTAATCGGTACCTCATAGCTCACATCGTACAGGTCTAATCCTTCACTCAGGCTAAAGGAGCCTGAAAGTCGGTCGCCAAGGCCAAGAATGTTGGTGTAGTTGGCAGCGATTGTGCCCTGCTCTGAACCGATGCTGGGGGCACGATAGTTGTCGGCGGTAAAGGAAATTGCAAAGGGGTCAGCTTCTTGTATATCTAAAATCAACAGACTGAGGCCGGGTGAACTGCCTGAGGTAAGCTCGGCATTGACCTGATCAAGGAGAGGGTCTAGCTGTAGAAGCTGAAGACCGGATTCTAACTCGGATTGGTTAATCGGGGTTTCAGTAGCACGGGCGATCCGGCTACGAACATATCCTTCTCGCAATCGAGTTAATCCATTGACCTGAATATCTTCAATTTTCCCCTCAATCATTTGAATTGTGACGCTGCCATCGCTGAGGTCTTGATTATTAGGCAAAAATGCTCCTGAGGTGATGTAGCCAGCCTGCACATAAACTTGAGTAATGCGCGATCGCAACGTCAATAAATCTGTCAGGGTCAGCTGTTGATTGATATAACAATTTACCTGAGCGGCAATCTGGTCAGACAGTATCGTACTACCCAACACTTCGATATCGCTCACCAAAAATGCCGGTTCTTCCGTCGGAGCCAGAGGCGGACACACCGTTAAATCTGTACTATCAAACGGTTCCGTCGGAGCTAAATCTAACGGCACTTCGGAGGGTAGCGGTTCGGGCTCTAATGGCTCAGGCGGCGGCACCGTTGGCTCAACTGGGGAGGGCAAATCGCCAGAAGGAGGAAGCGACTGTGCCATCGCCGCTGTAGTACAACCCACTAATGCTAAACACGTCGTTATTGGCAAAATAAAACGTGCTAATGCATGCTGCAGCCAGTGCACTGGAGAGGCAGAGGTCATAGGGGGCACACAGATTTCTTGTATTCAAAGAATACATAGTTTTAGGCCTATACACTAGAGTAAGCCAGCATTGGTTGATAAAGCTTTATATCCGTCCCAGCACTTGGCATCGCTGGTTATTGCGCAGTACTACTAAGCTGGAGGAAACGATGCGACCGACTTCGCACGTCACAATTGGGCAAAATCGATAGTTTTGGAACTGGGGATTTGCTGTCAGAATGTTAGAGTTTTCTAGGAAAATCGCTTTGGGTGCTAAAAACTAACGGAGAATCTGTAGCATGTTGGTGAGCACTCTAGATAGCAAACACTGCCTCAATTTCGATCGATACCTCCGGTGAAAACAAACTCTTCACCTGTACCAAAGAACTAGCAGGTAAATGCTCGCCATAATGACGAAACAACACCTGTCGTAATCCATCAATCCCTTCTAGCTCAGTCACAAAAATTGTCACCTTCAACAACGATGCCAAACTCGTATTCTCAACCTTGGCTAACTTGCCTAACTGAGAGAAAATAAACTCCGCCTGCTGATCAATGGACTGTCCCTGAGCGGGTGAGCCAAATGCCGTTGTCCCAGACACATAAAGCGTCCCATTATGCTTTACTGCATGGGAATAAGGTCCTACAACCGGACCTAAATGGTCATAGTTTTTCCGTTCAATTGCCATCTAACTTATCCCAAAATCAGTTTTAATCAAATCGCAAACCACATACGAGCCCTGCGTGCAGGTACTTCAAATGTAAATGAAGACTCCGTAATTTCAATCGGCGGGTCCTCTGTCAGACTATCTTGATAAGGATGAAACCACTTAAACTTAAACTGCGTATCTACGGTAATCTTTCGAGGCTCTTCACATTTGTTGATAGCAACAATACCTTCTTCCTCGCGTCGCCATAGGAGGGTGCAGTCATCGGCGTGTAGTACCTCCATGCTGATGCCTTGCATACGATTGTGGAACGTGATCATGCGGACCATGCGATCGCGATTCCAAACCCCTTGCCAACGCCCCCCATCCGTCTGCCCAAATGGGGGAGCAGCCGTCGTCCCATCATCAAACACCATGGGCGTTCCACCATCCCGTCCCATAATGTAGGCGTAGGCCAGATCTTCATCTACAGGGTCTAATATCAAATAACGAAACGGATCGTTATAGGGAATATCGTGGGTGGTCACCACAGTCACAGCTCGGCTATTTTCTAGAGCATTACCGGTATCATAGGGCTGTGCAATCTCCGATAGGGGCCTGCCAACGCTAAAGGCTTGTTTGATCGCATTCAACAACGGAAAATCATAGGCTGCAAAGCTAGCCGGTAATTCTCTCAAATAGGGCTCCAGAAACAAATTATATTCATGGTCTCCCACCCCCCCTGTGGTAATGATCTCTGCAAAAATTTGAGTATTATTGGCAATCTCATCGGGGATAAAATATCGAATCGCTGCGTTGGGCATATGTTTGGCAGCATCTACCCGAAACCCACGTACACCCAGATCATAAAGTGTTTGAACATAGTGTTTCCGTTGCTCCAACACCCAGTTATCTCCCGATACGGTATCTCTTAAATCGGGTAAACCGGGATCATCTCCTGCGCCACAAATACGTCCCTTAACGACCTCATCGCGGTTGCCATAATTGCGAATGCATTTGGGCGCATGAAAATCTTGGGAGTTAAACAAACCACCGTCTAAGTCGCCGTATAGTCGCTGTCTTTCCCAATAGTCAGGATCTTCAGCGTACTCATCTAATACATCCATCCCAGGAAAGGTGGTCGACCCATTGCGCTCATTCGCCATATGATTCACCACCACATCGGCGTAGGTGAGCACCCCCACTTTCGATAAGGCATTAATCATGGCAACAAAACTCTCTTTATCCCCATCACAGTTACTGATCACCCTAAAATCTTGGGGTTGATAGCGCTGATACCATCGACATTCCTGTGTGATCGGTGATTTGAGAGGGGGCGTGACCAATACAGCCCCATAGCCTGCAGCTGCGATCGCTGGGGCTCGTTCCGTCACAGTAGCATAGCTCCAATCAAACGCATGCAGGATGACATTAGCCTGGGCCGGCTGGTTGGCCGATAACAAGACGGTTACTGCCACCGTGACGGCAGTCAGACAAAAGGTAGCCAATTTTCGAAACATGGCGACATGAGTTAGCAACGATAATCAGAACAATGCTATAGCACCGCTACTTTTACGTTTGACATGGTGAATAAACTCTTCAAATTCAAGGGTTTCTACCAGGTTCCCGAGTAGCGGATGGTACATTATCTAGGACCGCGCATCCTTTCTGAGGATGGGCAAGTTTATTTACGTCCTTGTGGTTCTGGAATGGCTGGATAACCAAGGTCGTTTTTCAGGGTGGCTGATGAGTTTATGCATTAATCCCGATTGTCCCCGGCCTGATCACCCAGGCAATAGTGAGGTAAATAGCTGTCAAGCTTGTGGGACAACCCTCCTTTTACAAGGGCGCTATCGTGTCATGCGCTTGCTGAGCAGCCAAACCGGCTTTGGCATGGTCTACGAAGCCTACGAGCGGGACCTGCCTAAAATCCTAAAAATACTGCGGCTTGAGCATAGCCAAACCTCGAAAATTGTGTCCATGTTTCAGCAGGAGGCCGCTACACTGATCCAGCTGAAACATCCGGGTGTGCCTTTTATGACTGAGGATGGCTACTTCACACTGACACCCACCACCATGACTGAACCGCTGCACTGCATCGTTATGGAAAAGATTGACGGTATCAACCTGACCCAGTGGATGATACAGCAGGGGAATCATCCCATC
>NZ_QXHD01000004.1:2742663-2750852 GCF_011009555.1 Adonisia turfae CCMR0081
GGCTACCTTAGCCACCATGGGGTTAAGTCAGCTGGACTTTCTGACCCAGGCAGAGAGGTATGGTCAAGCGCTGGGGCAGAGCACCCCCCGCAAGCTGGCAATGTTGGTGGGCATCAATGACTATCCGTTTGCGTCGGGTAATTTACGGGGCTGTTTGACCGATGTTGAGCTGCAGTATGAGCTACTGGTCAATCGCTTTGGCTTTAATCCCAGGGATATTGTGCGGGTAACGTCTGGGGGGGCATTATTGCCCACCCGTGAGACTATTTTACGGGTCTTTAAAGAACATTTAATCGATCAGGCTCAACCGGGCGATGTGGTGGTTTTCCATTATTCTGGCCATGGTTCACGGGTTAGCGATCGCAATCCGCTTGATCCTGATACCCCCTTAATTGGCACCCTGGTACCGATGGATGCCAGCCAAGATGGCCAGATGGTAAATCACATCACCAGTCGCACGTTATTTTTGTTAATGGAGGCCATCCGCACCGACAATTTAACAATAGTTTTAGATAGTTGTTATTCCGGTGGTGGCTTTCGGGGAAATACCTTGGTGCGTGCGGCTCCCATGGGTGCCAATTTAGATGGGAAAGACCTGATAGCTAATGACGCGGAGTACGCTTACCAGCAAGCGTTAATGGCAGAATTGGAGCTGTCATTTGATGAGTTTCAACGACGACGTCATCAAGGCATTGCCAAAGGTATTGCCCTCGGTTCAGCTAGTCGTAATGAGACGGCTTTAGACATGGCCTTTAATGGCTTTTATGCTGGAGCATTTACCTATTTGCTGACCCGATATCTGTGGCAATTGCCCAGCAGCACTCCGGCGTCGGTGGTACAGGCCAATCTGATTCGCAGTACTGCCGCTGCTGCCCGTCAGCAAGACCATGGTCAGGTGCCTCAATTTGAAGCTGCCCCTGGCAGTGGCAATGAACGCAAACCGCTATATTTTGTAGGTCCCGTATCTCCAACCGCAGAAGCCGTTATCACTAACATTACCCGCACGTCTGCAGGCAATCAGGTGGAGTTCTGGCTGGGGGGGGTCTCACCGCAATACTTAGAGACACCGGGAGATAACGCCATATTTACGGTGCTTGACAATGGTGTACCCGTTGGAGAGATTGTTCAGGCATCACGCACGGGGCTGCTGGCTAACGGCAAACCCATGGGAGATATGGCCTTGCAACCGGGGATGTTGCTGCGTGAAAAATTAGTGGGCTTACCCTCTAACCCGGTGCTTAAAATTGGTGTAGATCGGTCTTTAGGGAATGAAGTGAGTGCCACTGTCTCTGCTTTAAACCAGGCGCTACTCTCCCAAACCAATATCAGCCGCATCAAGGCACAGGCGGTAAATGACGCAACGGCCTTTGATTTTTTAATTGGCCGCATGACAGATGCTGATGCTCAACAACTGCGGCAGGAGTTGGGCAGTGGAGTTGAGATTCCGCCTGTGGGTGCGATCGCTCTATTGCGCCCATCTAATTTAGAACCGGTGCCAGCCTCCTATGGTCGGGTGAACGAGACGGCAACAGCAGCGGTGAGCCGATTAAAACCCATGCTCAAGCGATTGCTGGCTAACATTATTCTGAAGTCCCTGGCGTCCACATCCTCAGGGCTAGACGTCAGCGGAGAGATTTTTACAGTCAGTGGCAATGGTCCCTCTTTACCGATTGTTGCGCGAAGCGGTTCGCGTAATGCCTTGACCCGTATTCAGCCGTTTAGGGCTAACGAAGAACTAAAAATTCGGATGGAGAACCGACATTATAACCAGGCGTTGTTTCTTAGCTGTATTGCCATTAGCAGCGCAGGTGAAATGACAGTTGTGTATCCGGTTGACTGGAATGCACCAGATGATGCAGCTCGCATTGATCCCAACAGTGCGTTAGAGATTCCCCGCCCTGAGGATCGCGTTCGGTTTCAAGTGAGTGGGGCAGGCTATGTGGAATTGTTGACATTGGTCAGCACACGCTCACTGCGCAATGCCTTAAGGGGGTTACAATCCATCGCTCGGGGGCGGGGCACAAGCCGTGGCTATGTATCGATGGATGCGGATGAGAGTTTAGATGTGATCACCGAACTGCTCGGGGATATTAACAGCATGTCTCGTGGCGGTGACGCCAGACTGTTTGCAGAGAGTTTAGATGAAGAAACAACAGCGGTAGACAATGGGACAATTGCTGCTTTTTCAACAATTATTGAGGTAACTGACGATATTAGTTAATAATATGGACCAGTGCGCCAGCATAAACACCCAAAGATGAGGGGATATTACACGAGTTCCTGATGGATAGTGCCCGTTATCGAAGGGCATCCACAAGGGAGTGCCCCTAAGGGATTGTCCATTTTTAATTGGGCTTAATAAATTCGGATTTGGTATTATTCACTATCCGAAGTAATGACTTTAATGGTCAGCTTACGTGGAGATTCTTCATTCTCTTCAGATTGTTGTTGGGGTGGAGACAACATCATCCGGCTCCACATCACTAGCACAGTACTAAACACGAAGATTGGTAACATGAGAAGTATGGTGGTTGAAGGACTATTGGGCTTTCCAAAAACTTTTCGACGGACGACCTATGACCTGTTATAGAAAATGCCGCCCTGCATGGCTGATACCGTTTTGAGTTTTGTTATTGTCAACTGACTTTCATGCCAGCTATGTGTGACACATCGTATAGTTTGTTGAGTTGCTCTATGACTTGTTTGGCCTGAGGTTGTTGGCCCATCGCATTTAAATACCACAGTGCATCCAGGTAGTATTCGATGGCGATATCTGGATGATGGGTCATTTCGGCAATATTAGCGATTTCACAGAGAATCGTTGCCATGCGACCCTGAGTAGCGCTATCCGGTGCTTCCAAAGACCCATAGGCTTCTAATGATGCCCTAAAGGATGCCAGGGCAAAGAGATAATACCGTTGAGCGTGATAGATTTTACCCATCATCCCCAGAACAATTGCAGCGCAATACTGCCCCTGCTGATGATCAATATCCGCAAGAATGTCACTGAGTTGTAAACCCCGATCAAGCACGTGAAGCGCTATTTGGTGCTTATATTGATGGCTGTGGCGCAGGCCTAAACGGCAGAGTCGTAGAATTTCGATCTTTAAGCGCACAGGCAGTGACGGATTGGATGTTGCTGTTGGAGAGGCGTCTAGTTCGGCATCTAGTTCACAGTTAAGTTGGTTGAGGCGCTCAGTTACCTGGGTCACTGCCATCTCGTCATGATCCCGTTGAAAGGCTTCGATTGCATTGAGGTAATCGAGGCAGGCCTGATCCAAATTCCCGAACTGAATATGCAAATAACCCAGGGTTTGATGGTAGCGACCGTCTAAATACATGGGGTAGATGTCCTATCGAGAGTCACATCTATGTATTATTCTGGTGCGCCCCAGGTTATACAGATCTCGCAGATCCCATTTAGGCTTTGTCAGCATTACATTACAATGCTCCGGCAAAATCCATGGCTAGTTGTCTTTCAAAATCAGCAAAGTTAGCTGATGGCTGTCTATTTTTGGAGTAGTATCCAGGAAAAATGCGCATACAGTAGATGGTTCAAGCACATTTAAGGTCAAGCTATCGTTGTAGCCATTGAGGGTACTCCAGGTTGAAGCCGCTTCTACGTTAGTTTTTTGATTGATAAAACGTCCGCCATAGAGCCAGAGAATAACGCTAGGTTCTCCAACCCTAGGGCTATTTATGTTTTGCGGATCAAGGGTGAGAATGTAACAACCCGGTGTTAGGGGAATACGATTGGCTGTAGATTGAAGCGCTGATATTTGGTTTTCGTCAAACGTATAGGTATGCTCCTGGCTATCAACGGTTAAGCGTTGGTGACAGGTTTTAGCCTTACTAAAAGGAGCAATGGGGACTTCAGCATTATGGCCTCCGTTTGTCTGATTTGGGCTAGACGAAAAGACGGGGGCAACGGGGGGAATAGCTTGGGAGATCGGGGGTTCCGCTAACGCTTCTGGCTGGGGTGTGGCCACTGGTGAGCGAGCGACATGGATATCGACATCCGGTTCACTGACATCGGGTTCACTGGCATCCGGTTCACTGACATCGGGTTCACTGGCATCCGGTTCAATGTCCTGATCTGAGGCCTCTTGCATTATTGCCCCGGCGACTAAGCCAGCAGCGGCAGCTCCAGCCCCGAGACCTGCTAAGGGTAAGGGGCTGGCATCGGCACTGATATCATCGTGCTCAGATGTTAACGTTGGTTCTTCTGGTGCTGGTGCAATCACCTCCGGGACTGGCTCCGGGACCGGCTCCGGGGCTGGCTCAGGCTGGGGGGGACAGGGAACGCGGGTATGGAGTGAGCGACCCAGGGAAATCCATTGATTGTTAGCGTCTTCGTAGCCGAGTTCTGCCAGGTAGTCGCGATCGCACTTCTCCACTGGCAGCAGCATTGAGGCTCCATCACCGTCAAAAACACCCTCAGTGACCGAATGACTATCAACACTGTGGGGGGCTTGATGATCTAGGTCAATACCCGTAGCGTCGTAGATTTTCACTTGAGGAGCATAGGCCTCATTAGTCAATAATGCCCTCTGTTGCTCTTCTGCCATGGACCAACGAACCGAGACCGCTTCGGAGGACTCTGACTCAATGGACAACCACTCAATTGGAGCGATAACAGGCACTTCAGGCACTAACTCTTCTTGTTCAGCATTGGTATCTTGCACTAAGGCAGCAGCTCCAAGGCCGGCCAAAGCTGCTGCCCCCAGACCTGCCGTCGTCAGAGAACTGAGGTCTGCGCCATCATCCATTGCCTTTGTTGTTTCCGACGCATCAGGCATTGCAGATGATGCTACATCGGTTTGATTAAGTGCATGAGGAGCAACAGATTCCCCGACACCTTCAGCATTTACAACAGAATCCGATGCTATGGTTGGGACTTCAGCATCAGGCACTGCGTTGATGCTGCCGGGTATTTCCGGCCCTTGATCCGGCAGATCTGCCAAATGGGTCAGTTCAGGAGTTACGTCAGGAGCCTCAATGGCTTCATTATGGATATTCGATTCTGAACCATCAGGAACTACGATATCGGTATCGTCTATTTCTGAGTCAGGATCTGTTGCTCGATCTTCAACTGGATGAGTAAGAGCCGCTGCTCCCAAGCCTGCACCTGCTAGGCCAGCCAGGTTAATGTCTGACTCAACAGGTTCATTGCCCGGCTCTGTGGCTGGCTCTGGTGTTGGTGATTTAGCGAATGACGGATCGGATGATGAGGGCAGTGGCTCTTGAAAAACTGGTGCTTCATCTGTTACGTCAGGGGGTGGGAGCGGTGTTTCTGAAGGTAATGGATCTGGCAGCGAGGGTTCAGCATTGTCCCAGTCTCGCAGGGCGTGGTCAGATACTTCAGGTTGTTGCTGATCTCGGCGGAGCCAAAATAGAAGAGGTAATCCTAAAAGGGGCAGAGCCAACCACCCCCAAGGGAAAGGCCTGATGGCTCTCTCAGGCGTGACGTCACTATCTGGGGAAGGAATCAAAGCAATGTCGTCTGATGAGCTATTGGTCGCAGGCCCTTGTACTGTGTCTTGTACTGTGGGTTCTTCTGCCTCCGCTGGTTCTAGATCTTCTGGCTTGATCGTTTCCGTAGGCTCTCCTGACTCTGGGGTAGATGTTTCGGTAACACGACCCTCAAATGCACTATCCTCTGGTGCACGATTCTCTGGTGCACTCTCCTCTGGAGGTGCACTCTCCTCTGGAGGTGAGCTGGGCTCAACTAACGTAACTGCCTCCTCAACAGTGTCTTGATTAGCCGGGTCTTCAACAAAATCCAGGAAGGGTCTCGCTGCATCAGAGGGTGTAGGGCCATCGTATACATAGGCTAGATCACCATCCCCAATAGGAACGGACACCAATCCTTTTTCGATTTCTTCTTCCGTTAGAGGCCGATCAACAATGGCCAAGTCAATATCACCAGATTGCACGGCATCTAACGCGTCCTGAGTCTCACGGGAGGAAATCTCGACATTAGAGCCAGGTACCTGTGCCAAAAATTCTGTTCCCAAAGCCGTATTTAACGGATCGATGTTTCTGGCACTACTGATGTGAACTAAAGGAAGCTCAGGAACATCTGAGGCCCTAGCTGTTTTCGATGGCTTATCGGGAATATAAGCTCCCCAGTCCGATGCCCATGCAGGCCTGCCCATCTCCATTGGCAACCCCATTGACAACGCTGACATTGAGACAACAGTCAGCGTCATTAGAACAGGGCGTCTGAAGTTCACAGCCCTATGGGCATCATCGCTATGGCGATACGGTATATGCCGGGATTTTTGGGGAGCAACCATGGGCCTAATAGGAGAATATGATGCGGATTTTATTATTTGAGACTTTAAATTTCGTAAAATTTCGTAGCAGTTTCAGCTCTATCTATCTTTCAGAATGGAGAGTGTGATCTCACCAGAATTATCTTGTTTATAAGTGTCAAAGAAAAGCCCACATAGGGTTGCTGTCTCTAACACATCTAAAGTGAGCGTATCATCGTAGCCATTGAGACTGCTCCAGGTGGCACCCACTTTCTTCCCAGTCTTTTTGTTGATCACGGTGCCCCCATAAACCCATAACATCACCCAAGGTTCAGGGGCAAACTGTTTCTGCTCAGCCCAATAGCTAAAAGCCCCCCGCTCAATCCGGATGACATAGGTGCCAGGCTCTAACTGAGTCGAGTTAGCCGTAGATTGAAGCGCATTTAAACGCTCTTGATCGAGTACATAACAATGTTCTTGACTATCAACAACTACGCGCATTTTTAAAGCATCCCTTGTGTAATAAAGAAGAGTGTAATGACTGGCTCGCTATAGCTAATTGGCCTCTAATATCGATAAGATAACTTGTCCAGAATTGTCATCTTTGTAGGTGTCCAAGAATAATGCACAGAGGTTTGTTCCTTCTAGTACCTCTAACTTTAGAGCATCGTCATAACCATTCAATGTGACCCAGGTTGCTCCTACCTCAACATTGGTTTTCCGATTGATAACTCGACCACCATAAATCCAGAGTATCACCCAGGGTTCAGGGTCAAAATCTGGGGCATTGGTCCAATAGCTGAAATTGCCTGACTTAATTCGAACAATGTAGCTGCCTGGAGCCAAGGGTGTGGTATTGCCCAATGATTGGAGCCGACTCATTTGGGCATGATCGAGGACATAGCAACCGCTCTGACTATCAATGGTTAGGCGGCGATAGATGCATTCTCGACAGCTTTGGTCAATGGTTTGAGTCAGAACATCATAGAAAGATCGATTAGATTGGTCATCGGTGAATGCTAATCCTCCGGTTGCTGTTGCGACTTGGTGATATTCGGCTACGGCGGCTGCGGTATTGCCTGGAGACTTTTGGGTGGACAAGTAGGTGTGAATGGTCGTGCCTGTATCCTTAGCGGTTTCAATAACAGGCTGAACCGTTGGTAACCCATCAGCCTGATTATCTGGACTCAGGCTTTCATGGCCCATGTAGAAAAGGGATTGGGCAGCTCCCGGTCGCCAGTCAAGATACCGGGTGAGGGTCGAAATAATATGGGCTGGAGATGGCTGACTATCTGTAACGCCTTGATTTTCTAAAGATATCCCTAAGTGATTCAAATAGTCAGAGGCACTTTGCTGAACAGGAGTTTCCTCCCATGGTTCATGGGTTCCCAGCCACGTAAGGCGTACATCAGCAGGACGGGCATTGGTTGTTGTTTCAATTGCCTCGTCCATTACCTGTCCCATGGCCATTACCTCTGCTTTCAGGGGTCCCTGAGTGTTTACCAGAATCACCATGTCTAGCAGCTGTGGGGGTGTAATAGGAGCCTGAATCTCTTCAATCTCTTCAGATAGCACATCTGGCTTGACAGGGCGAGGTGAGGGTCTAGCTGGTGTATCTGTGGGGGGAAACGTTAGAGGTATGTCAGATAGCGCCTGACCATAGGCATAATGCTGTTTTCCTTCTTCAGACCGACCTAGCAACATCAGCGCATCCCCTTTGCCAATCCAGGCCTGTGGTCGTGTTGGCTCATTTTCAAGGGCTTGATTAAAGTAGGCTAAAGCCGTTTCTAATTGGCCTTGCTTTACGTAAATTTGGCCTAAACCAATCAATGCCAACGCATTATTGGGAGAGAGTTCTAAGACTCTTCGAAAGTACGGCACTGCATCATTTAGCTGTCCTGAGTCTAGACAGGTGAGGCCTTTGTAGTAGAC
>NZ_QXHD01000004.1:2750862-2757717 GCF_011009555.1 Adonisia turfae CCMR0081
CCCCGATTCTTTGAGTCTGAATAACAACTCAGGATCATCGAGTTCAGTGGCCACTCTCTTCTTCTGGATAGGATCAATGTTTCGGTCTATCCGCCATCGATTGTTAAGTCGTCGTTTGATGGTGGATTGCGATCGCCCAACGGTTTTAGCAATGCCTGCGACTGAAGCACCTGGAATCTGAAATCCATCGTTTACCACTGCCATGCCCTTTGCCCCTGGGAAACTGTCAGAGGATGCGGCGTCGTGTGGATCAAAAACTGATTTCTTGGCCTGGCCCTTCTTGGCTTTCTTTGCGGCCCAATACGCTTGTCGTTGTCTGTACTCGGCTTCTAGGGCTGTCGCTAATGCTTTAGACCCCATGCGGGTGAGTTCGGATAAGGGAACTTCAGCGATCGCACCCAACCCATCCACACCCAATGCACAGGCCACTTTGGTAATGCCCGATAGATAAAGTTCTACCTGACCATCAATGCGTCGTCGTGACCGCCACCAAACACCGAGACCTGCCTTTAGCCATCGGTAAATGGTGTTGGTGCTGACGCCCATGAGGAATGCCATGTCAGACACACCAAAATAGACACGTCCAGTGCCCTCTGTATCCAGGGCTCGTAAGACGTGCCATAGCCTGGCCTGCTCACACGTATCTAACAGACGGCTATAAATTCGTATGGTGGTAAGGTCTGACATAGCACGCTAGCCAGCCCCACCGAAGTAGGACCAGCATTCCTCGTATGAATTGGCTATGCCCTGATGAACTTGGGCGTTAGTGCCTTGACCAACCGCTGCATCTTCACGATCAGATGGTCTTCAGCCCCAGATACCGCGCACGCTTCCCAATTCAACTCAGACACTTCCAGACAGAAGAGGGTAAAGCGTACTAGTAGCCATAGTACAGAGAGGAAAATGAGGCGAATGAGAGTCTTAGTTACTTTCGTCATCGCTCTGTTCCTCCTTCTGTAGTAACTGGTCAGCCATCACACTCGCCACGTTGATCGAATCGAGGACGGGGCGTTGAATGGTGTGGTCTAATCGAATCTCGTCGTAGTGATGCAGTAAGCCTTCGAACATCGCATCCAGGACCGCAGATAACCCGTAGCCATGGATCAGCGCCATCACAAACGCTTCTAGTTGCTTATCTGATTGGTCGGGGCTGATAGGAATGATGATTTGATCCTTCATGACACCCCCTTCAGCAGTCGTGATAATGGATACGCCGCCCAAGGTGTATCCGTGCCCTTCTTCCAGATGATGCAGGGCGTTTGGGTGTCGTGTAGCAAGTACCACCACTGGCGGGCAGCCCACACGGTTTCGACGTAGACGAGCAAGGTACCGTCGTGATTGATGTAGGTCATCGTCCTATGCCTCCGCCCAAGCATTAACAGCGGCTTTGACCTTCGACTCAATCTCAAGCTTCAGATGAACCTCAAGATCACTCAGCTGACCTTCGATGTAGCTACCTTTGTCCAAGGCTTGAGTCAGTAGCCATAGGGGACAAACAACAAGCCACAACAACGTGTATAGGAGTATTCTCATCGTTCTAAATTCCGTAGGGTTGGTAAGGCCGCTGTGTAGAGGTAGCGGCCACAAGGCAATCGTTAGAAAGGCATCGGCTCAAACTCGTCATTAGGCTCAGCCATCGCCCAATCAACGATGTGCCAACCCGGTAGGTTATCTGATACCCAGTCCTCAATTCTGGGCTTGGCAGGACTCGGCAAGCGACGTAGCTCCAGCGTTAGGTCCAAGGTCATCCAGTCAGGATTGATCGGATTGGATTGATACGTGGCTAGCTTCTGTAGGGTGATGAAGTACTGATCGGCCACCACATCCAGCGCATCGTCGGCGATCGCGTGGAAGGGCTGGGCGGTGTCGATATCGCAATGCGGGGCCGATGGGGCGGTGATTACGGTATGAAACGGGGCGACAAATACTAGGTCGCGGGTTAGAGTTTTCATTGGCTCTAATTGCGTAGTGGTTAGGGTCAGCGGGGCGATGTCAAACTTTCTCAGGGCTAGACATCGCCTTTGCTATATCTATTTAATACTAATTAATTAGTACCTGTCAAGTAGATAGTACTAAGTAAATGTGTTATCGTGTTCATGTATTCTGTTGGTATGAACATGAAAGATCTAAGGCAAAGGGTCGGCAAGCGACCAGAAGAAATTGCCGTAGAGATGGGTGTAGCTGTCTCTACGGTTCACAATTGGGATCAACTGCGTAGTGTCCCTAGGATGACTGCCGCTGGCTTCAAAAAGCTTATGACGGCCTATGAATGCACACTTGACGAGTTAATTGAAGCTGAAAGGTTGGCTAAAAAATGAAACTGCAGGTGATGTCAATGATTAGGCCATCTGAAATTCAGGTTGATGATCTGTTATAGGTGGCGTTGAGCAAGGAAGAAAATTATGACTGGCTTTGAACCGATCATTGCTGCCGCTGCTACTTCTGCCATTAGTGGTATCGCCCTTCCTATCTTTGATCAACTGTGGAAAACAGGTGGTAAAGTCGTTGGCCAGGTTCGTGAAGGCCAACAGTATGCCGAAGAAAAAGGGCGGGTTCTTCAAGCCTCACGGGAATACCGCGATAAGTACATAAGTCGGCATGGGCAAATCAAGATTATGCCAGGGCTGATGAAAGAACCGATACTCTTGGACTCGATTTATACGGCTGTTAAATTCCTGGATGAATACAGTATTCGCCAATTTGCCAGCCCAGATGACTTAGAGCAATCCTATCGAAGTCAGGGTAGGCGCAGTTTTCAGCCAGCAGACGAACGTCATGATGGTATGAGTATTGCCAAGGAGAAGCAATATATGATGGTCCTGGGCGGACCCGGCATTGGTAAAAGCACTTTCTTAAGAAAACTTGGACTAGAAGCTCTTAAAGGTCAGAAAGGGCAGCTTAAGAATGAGCAAATTCCAGTTTTTCTTGAACTCAAAACCTTTAGAGATGAAAATATCGACCTGGCTGCTTTAATTGCTAACGAATTTGAAATTTGTGGATTCCCAGATACTAAAGCATTTGCAACAGAATCACTCAATCAGGGCAAATTGCTGATTTTGCTTGACGGATTGGATGAGGTTCCTACTCGTAATATGAACCGGGTAATTGAGCGAATCGAAGCCTTTGCTACCCAATACGACAAAAACACCTTTGTTACCTCTTGTCGTACAGCAGCCTATCGTAGCGGTTTTAACCAGTTTAGTGATGTCACGATTGCAGATTTTGATGATGACCAGATTGAGCAGTTCATCCAGCAGTGGTTTAATTCTGATTTAGACCAGGAGACCGACACAGCTAACCGCTATTGGCAATTGTTGAAACGACCTCAAAACAATGCTGCAAAAGAACTGGCTCAAACACCCTTGCTCTTAACATTTCTGTGTTTAGTCTACGAGCGAGAGCAAACACTGCCTAGCAAACGCAGTACGCTTTATGGGCAAGCCTTGAATATCTTGCTAAGTGAGTGGTCAGCTCAAAAAAGGCTAGAACGTGCACCTATTTACGAAGACTTCCATCCAGATCTAGAAAAAGAACTCCTCAGCGAAATTGCCTATACTAGCTTTGAAGAAGACCGTCTTTTCTTCTCTAAATCAGACATCACTAAACACATTACCAGCTATCTAGCTGACACCCTGGATGCCCCAGAGTATTTAGATGGTCCAGCCGTCCTACAAGCTATTGAAGTGCAACAAGGTATTCTCGTAGAACGGGCTACTGATACTTACTCATTTTCTCATCTGACTCTACAGGAATACCTCACAGCACGATATATCGATAGCCAGCGGCTTATTCAAGATTTGATTGGCGAGCATTTGACAGATGAACGCTGGCGAGAAGTGTTTCTATTGGTGTCAGGATTAGCAGGTAGTCGAAGTCACGAACTCTTGCTATCGATGGAGAAGCAAGCGAATGCTTTTGCCGGAGAATCAAAGCTTCAAGGTTTATTACAGTGGGCAACGACTCTAAGCGACGCATCACAGCCTAGCAACAAACTTCTAGCCTCAAGGGCTTTATTTTTGAAAGCTGCTATCGCCATTGCTAGAGACAGCGCCATTATCAGAGCCAGTGCTATAGCTAGTGACAGTGCCAAAATCCTCGGCAGATACGCTGTTGTTCGCTCTAGCGCTATAGCTATCGACAGCGCCAGAGCCATCGCCAGCGCCATTGCTAACGACATCGACATCGACAGAGCGATCGCCAGCGAAATCGATAGCGCCATCGCCATTGCCATCGCCCACGACATCGACAGCGTTAGCGCCAGCAACAAAGCAATTGTAAGCATCAGCGACGGCGCTAGGGGTAGAGCCGTTGTCAGAGCCATTGCCAGGGCCAGAGCTATCGACATCGACAGCGCCAGAGTCATCGCCAGCGAAATCGCCGACAACGACGCAATCAACAAAGCCATAGACAAAGCTATTGTCAGAACCAGTGCCAGAATCCTCGACAGAGCTATCGACAGTGATAGTGCCAGGGACAGAGCCATTGCCAGAGCCATTGCCAGAGTCATTGCTAGCGACAGCTACAATGCCAGAGTCATTGCTCATGACAGCGATAGAGCCATCGCCAACAACAATGTCATCGACATTGCTAACGACATCGCTATCGACATCGCTATCGATATCGCTATCGACAGCGTCAGCGAAATTGCTAGAGTCAGAACTATTGACCTTGATAGAGTTCTCGACAGAGCCAGCGCCTTTGTTAGTGACAGAACTATCTCCAGCGCCATCTCCAGCGCCAGAGCTATCGCCAGAGGTACTAACATCTCCAGCGGCAGAGCTATCGCCAGAGCTATCGCCATTGCCATCGCTAATGACATCGCTAATGACATCGAGATCGACATCGAATACAATAAGCTTGCAAAAAAGCTGGAAGATCTAAAAAAACACATTCCATCTCCAAAATCCAGACTTCAGAGATGGAATGATTTTACTTATCAACTGTTTGAGACCTATCTAACCTTCTTTCATTTAGATAAAGAACTCATAACCTTTTCACTTGAAGAAGCCCAAGCTTTAGAAAACTACCTCTACGCTGTCAAACTCATCATCGACTGCAAGAATGCGGCTGTCCGTGTCTCTCGTAAGGAATGGAAAGCGATTGAGTCCAGGTTGCTGACGCCTCCAGGTGAGAATAATCAAGAATGAGGAATAACCATGAGTCAAATAATCTTCCGCCTTACTGAGGCCATGGCCCGCTATAAGGTCTCGGTCAATGCCCTATCCGACGAACTAGGCATTAGCAAAAGCTCGATCGCCCATTGGCGTAGTGGTAAGACAAAACCAGGCTTAGACCGCATCAATGAAATACTGGTTGCGTTAGTGAAGATCGGTGATCCAGAACAATTGCAAGCGCTTCCATTGCGATTGTCAGATGTATTGGAATGGCGCGTACATAAAGACGAGAATCTTAACTAAGAGAACAGTGTTTTAGGGTCTCTCTTCAGATTTGTTGTGCTAGACTGTGGCCAACAGAAATGAGCAAGTGAATAGGCGATTGCTAGCGGTGCCAGAGGTGCGGCTAGTCGTGGGATTTTAAAGGGACGAAAGAAAAAGACTTTTTAGGTAAGCGTAATTTCACGGAGTTTAACTGAACAGAGATGACTGATTCTATTCGTTACCGGCCATTTCAAGAGACGGGTATTCCTCTAATTGTTGACAAGTATAAGCAGGGGGCGAAGATTGCTACCGCTAACCCTTTCCCAGGGAGCGGTAAAACGGCCCTGTCGTTTGGTGTAGCGGTTGAACTTTACAGGCTGGGCATGATTGACGCGGTTGTTCACGCTAACCCAAGAACAGCGTTGTGTGGTCAGTTCTCTGAGGATTGGTCTGGTTATCACGATGACGATGGCGTTTGGCATTCTGGATTTAATGAATTGTTCGATAGTCCAAAATTTAAAGCCTTTACGGTTGGGTCTAATCCTCGTGACTTCAAAGGATATGAACCCAGGTATGCTTATCAGGCGTTTTGTACTGGCGAAGAAGATGGATATTCAATTTGTTTTTCATCGTTGATCAGTAGCCCTGAATTTCATCGGGATTTTGCTAAGCAGAAGCGAACGTTGTTGGTGTTAGATGAAGCTCAATATCTGGGCATTGACCCTAAAACAGGTGAACCCACCAACAAATTCGCTGGGACGATGGACCAGTTAGCTGAGTTCTATCCCTATATTTTGGTGATGGGTGGCACGTCAAGGGGCAACGGCGAACGGGTTTGGGGTGTTCAATATACAGCGCCAGACCCTAATAATGAGATTTTCCCGGTATACGATGTAACCGCTTCTTATCAAGAAGGTGTCGCCCAAGGGTATCTTCGAGATGTCATGTTCAAAATGCCCGACGCTGAAGGCATTTGGCATAAAGTGGGAAAGCCTTCTGAATTGATGCAGGTTTCAAAAATGAAGAGAAAGTTAGGACGCTTTCTTAAAGAGGCTGAGTTTTATCAACATCTCATTGATATCAGTGTCAATGAATTAAACGATGCTAAGGCTATATGGCAGCATTTTGGAATGTTGGTTGCTGCCTATGATCAGGGACAGGCCAAGAAGATTGAAGCGTACTTCAAGACCACCTATCCACACCTAAAAACGGTGGTCGCTATTTCTAGTGATGGCCCTAAAAGTATTGAAGCGCTTCAAAAGTTTAAGCGAGATGAATCAATAGACGTTCTGATCACCGTTAGACAGGCATTTATAGGGTTTAGCTGCAATCGCCTAGTCGTGCTGTGCTGCTTAACAAATTACAGAGAATGGGGGTTTCTAGACCAATTATTTGGCAGGGTGGCAAGGGTTAGAAAAGAGCTGCCATTTGATGTTCAGTCTGCACGGGTGATTATGCCGTGCGATCCTGAGGCTGT
>NZ_QXHD01000004.1:2757727-2758258 GCF_011009555.1 Adonisia turfae CCMR0081
CATTGGCTAAGCCCCGGGCTGTAAATACGGGTGCACCAATAATGGAGAAAGCGCCTTCTCCGTAGGTGTCATCCAGGTCTTCAGTGAGCTGAACATTGTTCAATGTGACGTTACCCAGGTTCTCCACCGTGGTTTCGTACACCACTTCAAAGTCACCATCGGCCTGGGTGATAGCAGATACCACTCGCTTGGATACACCAATGGCCGGGGTCTCTGGCGGTGGTAACTGTACCGGGGTTGGATCGTTTTCACCCGGTTCATTCCCGTTACCGTCTCCGTCTGCATCGGTTTCCAGCCCGTCGTCCGAATCGTCGTCCACATTAGTCCCGTTGGGGGATGTGCCGATTGCCTCAATTTGGTTAGTAAACGTTCCTGGTGTGTTGACCAGGTCACTTTCCACTTCCACGGTGAATCGGAAGGTGGAGTTTTCACCGACCTGAAGCGTTTGAGCCGCTGCCAGAATGCTGGTATCCCCAGGGGTGCCATTGGGTTCATCGGCATCAAAGTTAGCATTGGGCGTCAGTTGCACCT
>NZ_QXHD01000004.1:2758268-2760687 GCF_011009555.1 Adonisia turfae CCMR0081
CACACCAATAGCTGGGGTCTCTGGCGGTGGTAACTGCACCGGGGTTGGATCGTTTTCACCCGGCTCATTCCCGTTACCGTCTCCGTCTGCATCGGTTTCCAATCCGTCATCCGACGCATCATCAACATTAGTCCCGTTGGGGGATGTGCCGATTGCCTCAATTTGGTTAGTAAACGTTCCTGGCGTGTTGACCAGGTCACTTTCCACTTCCACGGTGAATCGGAAGGTGGAGTTTTCACCGACCTGAAGCGTTTGGGCTGCTGCCAGGATGCTGGTATCCCCAGGGGTGCCGTTGGGTTCATCGGCATCAAAGTTAGCATTGGGCGTCAGTTGCACCTCATTGGCCAAGCCCCGGGCTGTAAATACGGGTACACCAATAATGGAGAAAGCGCCTTCTCCGTAGGTGTCATCCAGGTCTTCGGTGAGCTGAACATTGTTCAATGTGACGTTACCCAGGTTCTCCACCGTGGTTTCATACACCACTTCAAAGTCACCATCGGCCTGAGTTGTTGTTGAAACCACTCGTTTCGATACACCAATGGCCGGTTGTTCTGCAACAAGAGGAGGAGCCGTAAAGGCAATGTCACCGATGGCGATCGCATGGGGAGCAAGGTCATTACTCCCCGGGCCATTGCGGAATACCAGTGAAATGGTGTCAGCAGCAGCAGGAACATTTACTGTAGCAGTACCATTTGAAAAATTATTTGAGGTTTGAGGATTAACAGCAGCGGGGGTTCTCGGCGAATTGGCGTTCTGGGTAGGGTTATTAGGATCATCACCCGGTGCAACCCCCGTAATAATGACTGAATTACCTGCAACTACCTCCTGGTTAAATATTCCTACGGGGTCAGTCTCACCACCCGCCGTAATACCAGCTACAGGCACCCCTCCTGAGGAAGCAGAGACAACAACTTCATCCTGCCAAGATACCGTACCGTTGTTGATAAGAATATCTAGATCATAAATGGGAAAAGAAGCCAGAGTAACATCAACAGGGGTGGTGGTGCCGGTTAAAAAGAATTCAACGGTGATGGTGGCTTCATCACCAGCATCGCCTAAAAGGTTAACGAGGAGGGCCTCGTCGGGGGGGGCAGGGCTAACAAATGCGGAGTCGGTAAGGTTGAGATTAGCATTGCCATTGTTGCCAACATCGCCGCCAACCGTGACGCGCACATCTACACCACTTCCTCCAACATCTGTATAGGTGTTTTGATTGCTACCCACGGGAAAGTCAACAGCTTCCCCTGCAGCGCCAGTACCCCAATCTAGGGCAGTAGCTACCTGTGCTTGTGCCGTAGGCGCAATAGATAAAAGGCAAACTAGGGGTAAGCTCCAGGCGAGAGCACGATCAATACCCCTATTCCAGGCTGTCCCAAGATGCCGGATACCAGCTTGAGAAAGACCTTGACAGCACTTTTTCTTTGAGTTGTTATGACAAAATTTCACGGTTAGATTCTCTACTAATACTGACGATACTGAAAAGTTGACAAGTCAAAGAAGGCCTTATTCAAGCTGCAAATCTGTTTCCAAATTTTCGTAGATAATGTCGAGACCACGAGTATCTGTAAAGATAAACTCGGTGCGGCGATCGCGGGCATAGTCAATGCGTCCGCTGCCACTCGATACCCGTTGTGTTTCTCCAAAGGAGCGAATGCGCATCCGTTCAGCGGCAATGCCTCGCTGTAGCAGATAATTTCTGGCGGCCAAAGCTCGGCGTTCACCCAAGGCCTGGTTATAAGCGTTGCTGGCTCGTGGATCGGTATGCCCCTGCAGTTCAACGGTAATGAATGGATACTCTTCTAAAACAGCAATAATCTCATCCATAATGACCGCAGATGCCGGGGAGATATCTGATTTATCAAGAGCAAAGTGAATATTGCGGGGAATGCGCAAGACCAAGGGTTCCGGAGGAAGCTCTGGTTCTGGCTCTGGCGGATCTTGAGCAATTTCACAGCTGGGCATGGCCGGTGTTGTGGGGCCATCCTCCAATGTGCCAACGGCCGTAATGGCTGAGGGCTCAGATGTACCGTACACATCATCCGTGGCAATGGCACTCAACAACGTTCCCTCAGGGGCATTGACATCAACGCTGAAACTGCCGGTTTCATCTGCAGACACGGTGGTAACGTATTCGTTTAACGCTCCATAGTATCCTTGACGGTCGACAACCTTATAAATGTCAATGGCAGTGCCTGGATCGGCCACACCGCTAAGGGTTGCCGATCCACCGCTGCTCGGAAAGACATAATCGTCAAACTCAGGGGCATTGATGGCGGCATTGGCGGTATCTCGACGGCGCATTGACGAATTACGCGGTGGGTTGGGGCCGTCTTTACGCTGAAAATCTTGAATGCCGCTGTTGTCGTTATGGCCCAGGTCTACACTGAGGCCATCTAAAGCCGCGAATGTGTTGTTCCGA
>NZ_QXHD01000004.1:2760697-2766839 GCF_011009555.1 Adonisia turfae CCMR0081
GAACGCCAGGTCATCGAAATTGCTTACTACGAGGGACTTAGTCAGTCAGAAATTGCCCAGCGCCTGGATATCCCCCTAGGCACCGTTAAGTCCCGTTCTCGACAAGCTCTGCGTAAGCTCCGCCAGACACTACAAGACCACCTTTAGCCCCCGTCTAACGTACTATCCCAACTTTTGCCAGACCACACTTTTGCCAGACCACACTTTTGCCAGACCACTATGTCGTTCGATTCGCCACCCACTACAGACCCGCATCCCGATTGGCATGACTTACTCGCAGGCTATGCCCTCGGCGATTTATCACCGGAAGAGCAGGCCACACTTCAACAACTTTTGGCTCAGCGACCTGAACTGCAAGCCGAGGTATTGGCATACCAAGAAACCTTGGCCCTGGTGCCCTATGCCCTAGATCCCCAATCTCTACCTGGCGGTTTGGAAGAGACTATCGTCGCCTCAGCCCAACAACTCAAGCAGTCGCCTATGGAGCCTAGAAAACCAGCGACCAGAAAACCAGCCCCCGGATCAAGGCAACCCAGAGCATGGCAGCGCCGCTGGTACGCGGTCGCCATGGCAGCGGCCCTAATGATTGCCATCATAGGGACAGACAACTATCGGTTGCGGCAGCAGCAGACGAGCCTGCAAGCCCAGTTAGACAACGCTCGCATGGAACAGCAAGCCGCAAAAGCTGAGCAGCGAACTCTACAAGCCAAACTGGATGAATCCCAGGCCCAGCTAAACGAGGCCAACGTTGAACCAGTGATCGATATTCTCCGCCAGCCCAATGCCCTGGTGTATTCTCTGCAAGGCACCGGTAATGCTGTCAAGTCATCGGGCAGTTTATTGACCCTACCTGATCATTCAGAAGTTCAGTTGGTATCCCACAATTTACCGGTATTACCAGCAGGACAGATCTATCGTCTCTGGTCAGTGGCAACAGAAACGTCAGACCCCATGTTTTGCGGTGAGTTCAATAATACTGAAGTGGGGAATGTGCAGTGGACAGTCCCGGACACCCTCTGCAACGCCACCCCTTTTAGAGTGATCATTACCGTTGATGCCATCGTCGATCCCCATGTTCCGAAAGGTCCACCTGTATTAACTGGTGAGATTTGACCCTAGAAACATCACTGACGAGTCGTGTAGTCTAGGCTACAAAAATTTAAGATTGGTTTAGGGCCACCTCAGTAAAATCTCAGACTTAATGCTCATCCTGGTAACTGAAACAGTCTAATTTGATACCAGGAGGTCCCTATGAAAAGCTGGCACGCTTCAAATAGGCTTTCGAGCGGGATCTTAGCAGCCGGATTAGCACTGGCAATGCCGATGCATGCGATGGCTGCTGTTGCTCCACCACAGCTCGAAACCGATAGTCCCCAGTCCCATACGACCATTACAGAATGGCATTGGCGCGATATGGTGTTCTAGGCACATGGGCCATTAACTGAGGTTGAGCGGATCGACATCGATGGTGAGCCTGACGGATTTGGGTAAGTGCGATCGCAATGATGTCAAATCCGGCACTGGCCTTTCCAATGGCAGTTTTAGTAACACATGCCAGCGGAAGCGTCGCGCCACCCGCAAGATAGGTGCTGGCGTCGGACCCAATACACTAGGTCCCGCCAGGTCAAGATCGTCCAATGACGCCGATGGGGCCTTAGTGGGGGCAATCAACTTCTGTAGCTTCTGAGCACATTGTTGCGCAGCCGCTTCAGCCTCAGTCTCCACTGGGCTGGTGAACCTTAACAGCACTAAGCGACCATAGGGTGGATAGCCTAACAGCTGCCGGTGCTCAATTTCCTGACTGATGAAGTCATGATAGTTATGGTCCTTAGCAGCCCCAATTACCGGATGATCTGGGGTATAGGTTTGCAAAATGACTTGTCCTGGTCGTTCACCTCGTCCGGCTCGCCCAGCCACCTGGGTCAAGGTTTGGAAGGCGCGTTCCCCCGACCAGTAGTCCGGCATGTGCAATAGTCCATCGGCAGCAACGATACCCACCACTGTAATTTGAGGCAGGTCAATGCCTTTGGTCAGCATTTGCGTACCTACCAAGACATCCGCCTCACCGGCGGCAAACCGCTGTAACAAAGCCCGATGAGCCCCCTTTGCCCGCGTCGTATCGCTATCAAACCGTAGACAGCGCAACCCTGGAAACTGATTTTGCAACTCATGCACAATCCTCTGGGTACCACTGCCAAAATATTTGAGGTAAGGCGATTCACAACTGGGGCACAGGTCAGGATGTCGTTGCCCATAGCCGCAATAATGACAGCGCAGGTAAGCGGCACCACCATCCTGCGGTTGATGATATGCCAGGGAGACATCGCAGTCTGGGCACTGCATGACATGGCCACAGCTGCGACAGGAAACAAAGCGACTATGGCCACGACGATGAATAAAAAGTAAACCTTGCTCACCCTTAGCTTGCATCTGTTCTAAGGCCGTTGTGAGCGAACGACTAAAGACAGAACGATTGCCAGCCTGAAGTTCAAGGCGCATATCGACCACATTAACGGGGGGTAACGGCCGTTGATGCACACGATTGGGCATGGTCAAATAATGCTGTGTGGGCGTTCCATGGAATGCTCCCACAGCATTATTTGGATCTGTCACCGCAACCCAGGTGTCCAGCGCAGGCGTTGCCGAACCCAACACTAACGGACAATCCGCCATCTCTGCCCGCCACCTGGCCACGGTGCGGGTGTGATAGCAGGGGGCTGGCTGGTCTTGCTTAAAACTACTGTCGTGTTCTTCATCCAGCACAATGAGTCCAAGGCGGGGGAGTGGCAGGAAAATGGCCGAACGGGTACCAATTACCACCTGGGGTTCGCCATCGAGCATCTGTCGCCAGGTGTCATAGCGCTCACCTTCGGACAAACCACTGTGGTAAACACACACTTGCTCACCAAACCGCGCCCGAAATCGGTCTGTTAGCTGGGGGGTAAGTCCAATTTCAGGCACCAACACTAATACTGAATCCCCCGCCTTTAAACGCGGCGCAATGGCCTGTAGATATACCTCCGTTTTGCCAGACCCCGTTACACCATGCAGTAAGACCTGGGCATAACCAGACAGTTGATTGAGGGTAGATAGCCCATGAAACTGCTCATCTGTGAGTTTTTTCGGACGGTCTGCGGGAGCTTGCGAGTGATGACTCACCCGCAAACGCTCTCTTGGCTCAATCAGCAGATAGCCTTTAGTTGCGAGTCGCTGCAGAGTGGCACTAGTCGTTTTTAGTCGCTGTAGGGCATCACTGAGCCATAGGTCACCCCCATGACGTTTCAGAGTGATTAAAATTTCCTGCTGTCGGTTAGTTAGGTCGTCTGTGGGAACATTAGGAGCCAGTAAACTCACGGCCTGGCGCTGTTGGGGGCGGGGGGGTTTGGGAAGCGCTAGATAACTCTCTACCCACCCCTGATGCAGTAGCTGATCTAACCCCGCCTTGGCCCGTTCATGTTGACGTCGCAAATAGCGCCATGTGTAATCGCCTTGAGGCGAGCGACGCAGGCTTTCTAGCAGAGCCTGCGCAGGCGGACTCAGGGCGTCTAACCCAGATAAAAAGGCCGTATCTTGGGGTAAAGATTTGAGGCGAATTCTGCGTTGAGAACGCCCTAACAAACCAGGTGGCAAAGCTGTTCGAATCACCTGAATCAGGGGAGTCTGATAATAATCAGCAACTTGTTCTAATAATTTCCAATAATCTTTAGAAAAAAAGCCCTGACTGATAATTGTGTCGATATTACGGAGCTGATAATCCAGGTTTGGCATTGTTGCCATTGAGGACAAACGAATTGCGATCGCACCTAGCTGACGTCCCCCAAAGGTCACACTGACAATATCGCCAGGTTCAACGCATAAATTCCCAGAAATTCCATATGTATAAAGTTCCTGTATCCCAGGGCAATCTACCAGCACTTCAACAAGCTCAACAGCATATGGAGAGGGGGGTTCAGGTTGAGGCATGCAATCTAAATTAATAATAAACATAGACGTCTATAGACGTCTAACAAACAAAAAATAAAGGACTTAAGTTATTAAATAAAAAACAAAAATAAGCGGTTTTTAAGCATGATTTCCGGATTAAATGTCATGAAAACTTTACATGGCGCAACGAATGGAATCAAACGTTACAAAAGCTACAAAAACCTTGATAAATAAGAGTTTTCATCGTTCAGAAAATATCACAATGGACAGTGCTCCAGAATCAGATTGGTATAGTGTAATTGGGGCTGCATACAGTCTCATCTGAATTGATAGTTAACGACGTCCTTCGGCTACATTTTCAGAACCCTTCAGGCACAGATTTTTTCTTGCGGAACTATGGCTCCTTCTGTTAATTCCCCAGAAACAGCAGTAATTGAACCTTGGACTGAGGTAGACCAAGCGCCCAAACCCGAGAGCGAGAATCGTCAAGATAGTCAGTTTAACGAAGAATCAAATCTCCCTGGTTGGAATCGATCGGAGAGTGCTGATCAAGAAGAGGAACTCAATGCTGATCCAGCCGCTGAGCTGACCGCAGAAGTAGCCTCTGCCTATAAGAAGACCCTGGCTGATGATGCTGTCGGAGCGTTCTTTAAAGAAATGGCGCGCTACCCTCTGCTGAAGGCTGATGAGGAGATTGAGCTAGCTCGTCAAGTCAAGTTTCTAGCTGATGTAGAAGCTTTATCCAAGAAAATGGGTGAGGAGCTGAAACGTACTCCCACTCGCCTGGAAATGGCCAGTGCCTTGCACTGTAGCGAAGCTGATTTTCAACATCGCCTACAGTATGCCCGCAGTGCTAAGCGCAAGATGATTCGCTCTAATCTGCGTCTTGTTGTTTCCATTGCCAAGCGTTATCTCAATCGAGGTGTGCCATTTCTGGATTTGATTCAGGAGGGTGCTCTGGGG
The DNA here is from genome assembly GCF_011009555.1 of Adonisia turfae CCMR0081. GTDB lineage: Bacteria > Cyanobacteriota > Cyanobacteriia > Phormidesmidales > Phormidesmidaceae > Leptothoe > Leptothoe turfae. Next base: position 2,765,585 of record NZ_QXHD01000004.1, read on the forward strand.
CTAAATCGCGCAGCTGAAAAGTTTGATCCAGACAAAGGCTATAAGTTTTCTACCTATGCCTACTGGTGGATCCGCCAGGGTATTACCCGAACGATTGCCAATGATGCAAGAACCATTCGATTACCGATTCATATTGTAGAAAAGCTCAATAAACTTAAGAAAACTCAGCGAGAGCTTCGAAAACAGCTGAACCGCACCCCTACTGAGGCTGAACTAGCGGCAGAATTAGATTTAACTCCTGAACAGTTGCGCAGTCTACAGCAGGTGCGGCGCAAATCTTTATCTCTGAATCATCGCGTAGGAAAAGGCGAAGATACGGAGCTAATGGAACTGCTGGAAGATGGCAGTACTCTGTCGCCTGAGTCTCGGATGAATGAGTCCATGATGCGTCAGGAAATATCTGATGTTTTGACAGAGGTACTCACAGAGCGTGAAAAGGACATTATTTCTTTGCGCTATGGTTTGACCACAGGTGAACCCCATACCCTTGAAGAAGTGGGTGGTATTTTTAATCTCTCTCGGGAGCGGGTACGTCAAATCCAGACCAAAGCAATGCGCAAGCTCCGTCGTCCTCAGGTTGCCTCTCGCCTGAAAAACTGGCTGCGATAGCATGTGGCATCTCTAGGACAGCTGATGTAGTTACTTTAATAATCGTCTAAACCCCCTGATACAGGTTGGTATCAGGGGTTAAGTGAGTGGTTCCTTAACAGTGCAAGGGGATCAGGATTGGTATGTACTGTTACAAATTACGCTGTAGCGTTGGGGACACATTTTTTTTAATATTTTTCTTATGATATGTCTGAACACTACGGGTGTAAGGGATTATATGGACTATAAGCAGGAACGAATCACGACGATTCATGACTTTGGTTGCGATATATCGCGATTGGAGGAGCGTTCACTGGAGCTGACTCGCGATACGCCAACCGCTGTTTTAATTCCATCCCTTTATGACGAGCTAGAAAGACCCGCTCTCAGCCGTATTCGCGATCACCTTAAGGATTGCGCATTCGTGAATACCGTCGTCGTCAGTCTCTATGCAGATACGCCAGAGCAGTATGCTAAAGCGGTTGAGTTTTTTGACCCTCTACCTCAGAAGACTCATATCATTTGGGAGAATGGCCCCCGCGTCATAGCGTTGCTCAAGCAACTCCAGGATAAGGGGCTTGATATTTTGATGCACCGTGGCAAGGGTCGAGCCGTCTGGTTAGGTCTGGGATTGGCGACGCTGCATGCTGGCGCGATCGCACTCCAC
>NZ_QXHD01000004.1:2766849-2773349 GCF_011009555.1 Adonisia turfae CCMR0081
GCCGATCCGCGTCTTTGAAAAATTTGCCGGTGTAGGGACCGTCACCCGCCGAGGCCGCTAGCAGTTTCACCTCTGGATAGACTTGTCCCAGCAGATCAACTGAAAACAGCATGGGCAGCTGATATTTACGACCCAGGTCCAGGTCACCGTAAGCCGGGGCAATGTGTAGTACCCCAGTGCCTTCATCGATCATGACGCTATCGTCACCCCAGACTCGAAACGCATTGGTGAGGTCTTCTCCGTCGGGGACTCGCCCTTGTAAGATCGGGGCATAATCCAGACCCACCAAAGATTCCCCTGAAAAGGTTTTGAGGGTGCGGTAGTTTCCTTCACCAAAGACCTGATCCGCCAGATCCTGCGCTAAAAGGTAGAAATCTTTTTGGGTCTCCTCGCCATGCTGGGTAGGGGCTTCAAATAGGCCATAGATTGCCCTGGGGTTGATTGCGATCGCAACATTCGCCGCCAGTGTCCAGGGGGTTGTGGTCCACGCCAGTAAGTAGACCGATCGCTGGCTATGCACCTCATCTAACCAGCCCCGCTCTATTAACTGACGGGTTTTAACCGGAAATTTCGGATAAACTGAGGGGTCCTCAGCATCTCGATATCCCTGCGCTACCTCATGATCCGAGAGACTGGTGTTGTTGCGTGGACAATGCCAGGTAGCTCGATAATCTTCAAACAGCAGATCCCGATCCCACAGCGACTTCATCAGCCACCAGCAAGACTCAATATACGTATTCTCGTAGGTGACATAGGCATTTTCAAGATCCAGCCAGTAGCCAATCCGTTCGGTCATGGCCTGCCAATCTTGAATACGCTCGAACACAGACGCCTTGCAAAGTTCATTAAACTTGGCGATGCCAAAGGCTTCAATATCTGATTTTTTAGTAAACCCTAGGCGCTTCTCGACTTCTAGCTCCACCGGCAAGCCGTGGGTATCCCAGCCGCCCTTGCGGACAACACGATGACCTTGCATGGTTTTGTAGCGAACAAACAGGTCTTTATAGGCCCGAGAAATGACATGGTGCACACCCGGTTTACCATTGGCGGTGGGTGGGCCTTCGTAAAATACAAAATTGCCTTGGGGGGCTGGTTTATCTACCGACTTTTGGAAGATATGGTGCGCTTTCCAAAAAGCTATAACCGTCTGCTCCAGGCTGGAGAAACTGGGCGTTTTTTCAACATCGCGAAACATGATTACCGCACTCCCTGTGGGTATAGAGCCGTTATAAAGTCGGCAATCGCCAACCTTATTCCTCCACATTGGGGCGCTGAGGTGAGCGCGGTACCACCCAATTTTGCCAACGCTTTGCAACGTCGGTCTTTGCAGCTACTCCCAAATGGGAAGAGCCTCCTGCTATAACGTGCAGGCCACGGCCCTGTCTACTCGAATGCGATCGCGAGCGATCCTTCTTTTGGAGGGCGGCTCAGGGAGGATATTCATTTTTGCCGTATGGTCAGGCTCACACCATCCCTGACTCGCTCTACACCGACACAAAAATTACTCTTTCCCATCAATGCCTTTGTTGGGGTTAGACCACATCTAGTTTGAAAACTTAAGTTTTTCCCGTAGGTCAAACGACTAGGTCTGGATGTGGTCAAGGTTTATTTAGATTTTTCCGATTATAGCGAATGAAAACTCAAGTTGCGAGTAGTTAACCAAGAAGCTGCGAGATGCCAATTCGTTTTGTTTTCCAGCTTAGAGCCAAACTGCACTCTCAGTCTGTTGCTTGTCAGATCACTTTAATATTTCTGTAATGGCACACTGCAGGAGTTCAGTGATAGTCGGCAGCACTGTATAACTTTCCGGTTGAACGGCTGCAAAAACCTTTGCTACAGCACCGACCAGCTTTGTTAGCTCGCTCCAACCGGGTTGTTAGACCGCGCTTAGTTTTGAATTAATCATCTGTATTTGTCTACTGATAATTAGCGAGAGAGCTTGACGGGTCATCTCCATTGGCATAAATGGTGACTCTGCCCAATACTTTATGACCTGCTCTGGCAGTACTGGAATGTGGACAAAACCAACTTTCATGTCAGATTTACGAGTTTCCCTCCAATGAAGAAAGTGATAAAAAATCTGATTGCATAAATGAGTTCCACAATCATTGGAAATTCTAGCTGGAATATTGCGGCTTTCTAGCAAGGAAACTAAACTATCTTGCTCTAGCAAAGAATTCCAGTAAGCTATGGGAGCATTTGGGACAACCTTCTCACCTTTTGGTGCATTACCTGCTCTGTCCAATGTCACAAAATATCTTAAATTCTTTGCCATTCGTTCAAGAGCTATCCGGTTGTAGCCTCGTGCTTGACCAATCCCAATGCAAAGATCAGGCGAGACGACTTTGAGGGTTTCATCGACTACCTGCCTAAGACCGTTGGTATTACCAGGCATAATCTTGAAATCAATGTAATGAAGGTACTGACTAAGCTCTTGAGTGGGATTATCACGCAGCGAAACCACAACTGACTCTGACGCATTCAACCCATCATCATTTGGCTCAAAGCCAGTGATTAATACTCTCATCTCACAACACCATCTCAGCAAAAGTCTAAACTGACTTAACTTTAAACACTCACAGATAGCTTTTAAGCCACCGTCACCACTGAGGTCTAGCGGTCTAACGGTCGTGTTCAGCGGCAACAATCAACCTTTATGCTACCCCAGGATTTCCATATTGTCCGCTGCAAACGGTTGTGTACGCTCGGCATGGGCGTGAACTAATGGGGTGAAAGTCCCCTGTAGGAGGCCCGCCCAAATGCTCGAAAGTCATAGGAGCCGAGAGACGAGTACTACTAGCTTAAGGCAAGGGCGCTCTCGCGAGGGAGGGGCTGAAGGAAGCCAACGGCAAATCTGCGAGCCGACGTAGGCGTAAGACTTCCTGAAGGGTACAGAAACGTCTTAGAAGGCCCGGATTCCCAGGTAAGTTGGCACAACACAACGAAACCTAGAGGTCCAAGGAACAGGGTAAATGACGCGATTGTGTAGAGACTGAAGTGACCCCAAAATCGTTATCAACCATTAGTGAGAATGTGCAAAAAATCGGAGAAAGCTGCAAGATATCAAGACTTAACCCACTGCATACTCCTAGGTATCTGCTGAAATATCGTTCAAGGAACGAGTTGCACATGTCACATATTTTGCATCGCGACTCTAGCCTAAGAGAGAGAGGAAGTAGCTATGCCGCTGGCACAGACCTCGTCAGCTATGGTTTCCAAGAACCTTATCTGCGTGCGGTTTTGGGACTTATTGGCGTGAGCGACATCACGTTTATTCGTGCTGCAAACTCAAACGAAAGAGAAGATTCTCGTCGGCAGTCTCTAGCTAAAACTCATGACTTAATTCGCCAGATGACAACAACTTGGTAGCGACAAGGGAAAGGCGGGCTTTACGATGGCTTATCAAACGGAATCACTCCTCCCTGTCGCAAAAGTTGACTGGCGAGGCAAACGTCGTGTGGATTATCGAGGCATTTTGCTTCTTGCGTTTCCACTGTTTCTCAGTAACGGGGTTCAAGCTGTTCTGAACCTTACAGACTCTTGGTTTATTGGACGCCTCTCGACCGATGCGATCGCTGCAATGGGGGCGCTGTACTTTCTTATCCTGGTACTGTTCGTCCTGTTTGGTGGGGTCGGCATGTATGTACAAACTTTAGTGGCTCAAGCCTATGGAGAGGGTAAATATCATCAGGCCGCCCAAGCGGTTGGGGCCGGATTTTGGGGTGCACTCTTGCTCACCCCACTGTTCGTTCTACTGGCTATTTCAGGAGTTGAGTTGCTTAAGCTGTTTCAATTCTCTCCAGTCGTTGAGCAGCTAGCCATCGACTACTGGATACCCCGTCTCTTGGGCTTGACAATCGCAATTATAAATTTAGGATTGACCGCCTTCTTCAATGGCGTTGGTAGAACTACGATTACGCTGTGGGTATCGATCGCCATTGCCCTCCTCAACGTGGTTTTGAATGAGAGCTTGATGTTTCAGTTGGGAATGGGAATGGCTGGGGCCGCATGGGCGACAACCCTTTCGCTCATGGCTGGCATGGTGCTTTTTCTCTGGGTTTTTCTCAGCCGTGAGATTCGTCAAGACTTCCAATCTCATCGGATTTGGAAGCCCCAGTGGCAAGCGATTCGCTATCTTTTTGCGGTAGGTCTTCCACTCGGGTTTCTTATGACCGCCGATTTAACCGGGATTGCCTTCTTTCAAATCATGCAGGTCAAGCTTGGTGTCGTACCAGGGGCTGCTACCCAGGTTGTCATGATGCTGACCTCGACGGCCTACATGCCAACGCTAGGTATCGCGCAGGCAGGAACAACCTTGGTCGGACAGTCAATTGGAGCAGGTAATCGCCGCTGGGCAAAGCGATTAGGCAATATAGCGATCGCCTTATGTGTGCTGTACTCGATTTCAGTGAATGTCTTACTTGCCTTTAACGGGCAGTGGCTAATACCCCTATTCGTCACGACGACTGATGCCCACGTTGAAGCCGTTATTCAACTGAGCCAGACATTACTCTGGCTAGCCGTTGTCTACAACGCTTTTAATGCATTGAATATTGGCAGCGCCTTTTGCCTTCAAGGTACCGGCGACGTCAAGGTGCCGAGTCTGTTTGCTGTTCTATTGAGTTGGTTGGGCTTTGTGCCACTCACTCATATCCTGACATTTGAGCAAGGAGAAGGGCTGGTTGATTTTCTGCCACAATTAGGAGTAGGTATCTTTGGTGGATGGAGCGCCGCAATCCTATTTACTCTGCTACTGAGTTCATTTCTATTTTTGCGATGGCGATTTGGAGGCTGGCAAAAAACTAGTTCGAGATAGAGCATAGCCTACTGATTAGGTGCAGTTTTCTCGCAAATGTCCTCTGGATAAGCACCTGAAGGTTTAACTGAGGTAGTCCAACGATCCCCATCACCCGCTGCAGATAACCTCTGCATCATACCGACTCACTTACTGCGGTCGGCGTGCATGGGCGTGTGTACGCCTGGCATGGACGTGAACTAATGGGGTGAAAGTCCCCTGTAGGAGGGAGGACCCCGTCCAAATGCTCGAAAGTCATAGGATCCGAGAGACGAGTACTACTAGCCTAAGGCAAGGACGCTCTCGCGAGGGAGGGTCTGAAGGAAGCCAGCGGCACATCTGCGAGCTGACGTAGGCGTAAGACTTCCCGAAGGGTACAGAAACGTCATAGAAGGCCTGGATTCCTGGGTGAGTTGGCACACCACAACGAAACCTAACGGTCCAAGGAACAGGGTAAATGACGCGGTGGTGCAGAGTGAAGTGAACCCCTGGCTTTTCAGAGTCAAGTTTTGGGAGTCGTCCACAGCGCTCTGCTCATGGAGCAATCAAGCAGATAAAAGGTTACCTCAAAGCGGGTTATCGCATCGCCGTAGATTTGGACTTGGAGAAATTTCTCGATACGGTCCAGCACGACGTTTTGATGGCCCGGGTGTCACGGAAAGTGCGCGAAAAAGTGCTCTTGACGCTGATAGGCCGCTATCTGCGAGCAGGCGTAATGGTGGATGGCATCATCCAGTCAACAGATTGGGGTACCCCTCAAGGATCTCCCCTTTCACCGTTGCTCGCCAACATATTGTTGGATGATCTCGACCAGGAACTGGAGACACGAGGCCACCGCTTTGTTCGGTATATGGATGACCTGGTGATTCTGGTCAAAAGTATGCGAGCGGGAAAGTGGGTAATGGCTAAGATCAGCCGATATCTCACCCAGAAGCTGAGGCTGAAGGTGAACCGGCAAAAGTCACAGGTGGTGAATGTCCATGCCTTGGAATATCTCGGGTTTCAATTTCAAGGGAATCCGGGTGTATTGGTCAGATAAAGCCTTTGCAGACTTCAAACACCGACTGAAGGGATTAACAGCCTGCAGTTGGAGAGTCTCAATGGACTACCGCTTGGAGCGCATAAACCAGTATCTGCGAGGCTGGATGGGCTATTTTGGCATCTCACAGTATTATCACCCGATACCCGAGCTCGATGGTTGGTTGCGACGGCGCATCCGGATGTGTTACTGGAAACAGTGGTGCAGACCGCGTACTCGCATCAGCAAGCTTTTGGCCCTCGGGACAGATAAGCGCCATGCGATTTTGACGGGCATTAGCCGACGAGGCTATTGGCATTTGTCGAGAACGTTGGCGACGCAAACTGGGATGACCAATGAGTGGTTAGAACAACAGGGATTGTTGTCGATACGTGACTTGTGGATGAAAGCCCAGGGCTACGTTTGATGACACAGGTTAGTGTTTGCTCCGTGATGCTGAACCGCCCGGTGCGGACCCGCATGCCGGGTGGTGTGGGAGGGGGGATTCGTGAGGATTCTCCCTATCCCGATTATGCGGCGATCGCAATTGATTAGCTCAAAAACAAAGCATACATTGAGACTTACATCTGTAACTTAGATGTAATAGATCAAACTTCATCTGACAGAAGGGAGTTATCTGACACTTAGAGATGTGTCAGGTTGTGTTTGATTTTTAACACTCTTTTC
>NZ_QXHD01000004.1:2773359-2786299 GCF_011009555.1 Adonisia turfae CCMR0081
AACCCCGCACCCTTGGGTCAAGGTGTGGAACTGCTTATGAACCCTGCCGACATCAATGTATCTGTTCAGAAAATTGCGCAAAAGGTAAAAGAACTAATTGATAATTGGAAAGAAGAGAAAGAAAACACCTCTTCAAATGCACTACCAGCACCACCCACGCTGGCAGTGTTGGTGCGAGAAAATCGTCAAGGTCGATTTATTCGAGAAGTTCTAGAAGATGCTGAACGCTTAGGCTTTGATTTTGCTGAGACAACTGGGCTAAAAATTTATGATGTGGGCAGTCGCGATCGCAACACCCAAGTCCCTCTCGAAATGTTGCACCTACTCCTATTCATCGAACGGCCCCATTCTCCTGACTATCTCAAAGGAGCCCTGCGCGTTCTTGTAGATCGCCAACGCATTCCCACCCAAGATCTCAACCCCCTCGCCACCAATCCAGAACAGTTTCTCTACCCTGGTCCCCTTGAACCACCACTCACCTATGAGGCCGCGCTCAATGCCCGTCGCTACTGCACTAGCCTGCTACGCGCCCGCTTCGACTTACCCCCCTATCATTTGATCCCCTTTCTAGGCACCACCCTCAACTACAACCAAAGCGAGCTCGCCACCGCTGACAAACTGGCAGCCCGTATCGCTCAGCAAACTACTGAAGAGAGTAGCCTCAGCACCATGATTGGCGCACTCCAAGAAATCGTCAGTTCTGAACGGTTTGATGCCATTGAGGCCGAAGATACGGAGGCTCAATACACTCGAGCTGGGCAGCTCACGATCATTACCATGCACAAAGCTAAAGGTCTAGACTGGGATGTTGTGTTTCTCCCCTTCCTCCACGCAAAACTAATCCCCGGCGAATCCTGGATACCTCCCCAGGGTGAGTTTCTTGGCAGCGTCTCCCTACCCGACGTTGCCCGCGCCCAAATCCGTACCTACGTCCACGCCAATCAAACCATTCCTGAGATGCAAACAGCTTGGCACCGTGCCAACGACCTCAAAAAAGCAGAGGAATTTCGTCTCCTCTATGTCGCCATGACCCGCGCCAAACGTCTGCTATGGATGAGTGCCGCGAAACAAGCCCCTTTCACCTGGAGTAATCCAGACAACCTACAGAACGGAGAGCCTTGTCCAGTATTACGACCGTTGGATAAGTTTATGCGGGAGCGGCAAACAGAGTCATTTTAGAATTAACGTTGTAGAGAGGTTGTATGCAACCTCTCTACAACGTTTTGCCCCTGCCAACATTTTCGCCTCCAGAACCTCACTATGCCTAAATCTGTTCTAAAATTCTCTTCCGAAGACTGCGGCATCTGTCACAAAATGTCCTTTTACGACGCCAAAGTCGCCAGCGAGCTAGGCCTAGACTTTATCGATATCAAAATGCAGGATACAGCCACATACCGCAAATACCGACGGGTGCTCCTGACCCAATACCCTGATAAATCAGATATGGGCTGGCCCACTTACATCATTTGCGAAGAGCCTGAAGGGGAATTCAAAATTTTAGGTGAGGTCAAAGGTGGGCATCCCAAAGGAGAATTTCGTAAACGTCTCCAGGCAGTTATTAATTAAAAGGTGGGGCGTGGGGAGTCAGAAGTGGGGATTAGGAAATGGAAAATGGAGAATACGTATTTTCACTGATATGGGATGTGTGTTTTAGCCTCCATCCCACTCCCTAGGGCAACGCACTCCCTACGTCTCACCTCCCACACAAAAAAAAGCTGGCGATTTTATTCCCCAGCTTTTGATTGAGATGTTCTTAAAGTGAAATGTTATTTGAGCCTATCTAGTCAGGCTATCTAGCCGATAGGGCTAGATAGCCTGATGGATGATGATCTCTAACGGATTTAGAGCACACCGATAGTGGCCAAACCGATGATGGCACCAATACCGATCACGTGACCTAGGCTAGTACAAGCCAACATTGCACCATGGCCCATGCCACCGAAAAATTCGGAGGAAGGTAGACCAAGGCCAACGTTCTTATGCTTAATACCGTAGTTACCGAGTGCGATCGCAAGTACGTTACAAATGATCATGACGAGACCCACTTTGGGGCTCCAAGCAACAGTGGCGGGAGTCACTGCCAATAAAGAAGGTAAGTAAAGCAAGTTACCGTCTCCTCTCAGAAATAGTATGGTTTTGAAGTCTTGAGGCCGACTTAGCGCAAACTAAGTACAAACCTTGTCATCATCTTTCATCAATGCGAAAGATCAACGACCGCCTCGTTGCAAGACTTTACAATGGAAGCATAAATACCTATGTGCACGCCCCATGATTCACGGTTTACTCTGGCTTCCCTTGCTGATCTTCTTTTTTTGGATTACCTGGGCAGGCTGGAACGAGTACAAAAAAGTCGAAACCTATAAGCAATGGGCTACTCAGTTTGAACGTGCTAAGTACGATATCTATGCCGCTCTAGGGCAAGTAGAGCGTACACTGACGTGGGGCTTACCCACTCGTCAAGGCGTCATCGATCTGCAAACCATCCAATTCGCTCAGATTCGCACCATCGATCTGCTGATCCAGGGTGACGACGCATTTACTCAAACAGTCAAAGGTACAGCTAAAAAAAGTGAGGCCGTCATCCAGCTCAATCTACAAGACGGTAAAACACCACAGATTCCATTTACAGATGTGGAACTGGCTAAACAGTGGCATGGTTTCTTAGCACAAACATTACAGGCAACGGAAAATGCAGCATAGCGATCGGCACTGAATTCAAACCTTAAAATTCAAAACCGCCCCCTTCACCCATAGCCTCGTCCTAATAAACAGATCATCCCGGGCACTACTTTTTTTCCAAGAAGTGTCAGAATATCTGCACTATTTGCAAAGCTGAATGCTTAAATATATTCTCCAGCTATCCCAGGAGACCTAAATTAACCTCATTACTGGATAACATCAGTCATTAGCCACCTCGCTCTAACGCTTCGTTTGGCAAGCTCCCGTCGAAGCGCCGCTTCTCCTTTTCCCCACTGGCACCACCAACAGTCACTCATTACACCTCCCATGCCAGACATTCCTGAATACTCTCAAGCAACCTTGGCCAGCCGTCGGCAAGACCTCAAACAGCGGCGTCAAAGACTTTTTTGGCAACAGCTATGGCGGCAAACGGCCATGGTTGGGTTAACTTTAGGCTGTTTGAGTTTAGCTACATCCAATCGTTGGCATATTCACTCCACTGAGCAGATCAACCTCAGTGGTAATCAACTGCTGCCCGATGAAGAGGTTTATGAACTAATAGATATTGACTATCCTAAATCCCTTTTAAAGGTACGTCCCCTAGATTTAGAACATGCCTTGACCGATAAGGGACCTATCGAGGACGCCATCGTTAGGCGGCGGCTGTTACCCCCCGGTTTAAATATCCGCATTCGGGAACGAACACCGGTTGCGATCGCTCTTCCAAATGTGGACGTTGCCATTAAGTCTCTAGACGATGATCCCCAGAGTTTTTCTCAGATGGGGCTCTTAGATGCCAACGGCTATTGGATGCCCTACAACAGCTTTACTCAACTAGGGTCTCAAGAACCCAAGCTACAGGTTCAGGGCATGCGTCCGGCGTATCAAAAACACTGGTCGGACATCTACCAAATGTTACAAAAAAATCCGGTATCCGTCTCTCTTCTTGATTGGCGTGATCCAGCCAATTTAATTCTGCATACAGACCTTGGTATTGTGCACATGGGTCCCTATGGGCAGAATTTTTCTAAACAACTGACTGCCCTCGATCGAATGCGAAATTTGAACGCCAAAATGAATATCGAAGAAATCGCCTTCATTGACCTGCGTAATCCCGACAATCCCACCTTAGAAATACTCCAGGCAACAAAGACTCAAGCCCCTTAAAACAGCCTAAAAATAATGTCGCTTGAGATCGCTCAATACATTACTACGTAGTAGTCTTCGGTTATAGATACTGATATTTATCGGCCCCTTATAACGACTATCTTTTGTTTTCAATCCATATGGTTAGTTTGCGCTTTTTAGAAGCCAGTTCTTACCCATTTAAATTCTTGAAGTAATCAGTAAGTTGAGTTGGTTTTTTAAGCAAGTTCCCGTATAGTTGACTAGAATATGCCCCCATAGTGTTCGAAATTAATCTTTAAAATCTCTGTGAAGCTTTGAGAAAGCATATTTCAAGCTTTCTCTGCCTAGATTGATGAATTACCTCAATCTTCTATTGGCGGAGACCTGCCCTGCTTGGTTTGTAATTGCTATATAGTTAGTTCTTACTTTTGCGGCAGTCGCGTGTGTTCTGTGACTGATTGGGTCAATAGCTCACTGATATCTCGTATACCTTTGCCCTATGTCTAAATCATCCTCACACAACTCTCACGGAAATTCGGGTCTGGGCCTCAATATGTCTGATATGAATAATAATCATCGTAATGAACCTGCGTTGAGTAATGCAGCTATGGGGAATGATATTGTGCCTGGGAGTATGGCGAGGATTAAGGTTGTTGGTGTAGGTGGTGGCGGGTGCAATGCCGTTAACCGAATGATCGATACCGGCGTATCGGGTATTGAGTTTTGGGCATTGAACACCGACGCTCAAGCATTGACTAAAGCGAATAGCGCTAATCCATTACAGCTGGGTCAAAAGCTGACCCGTGGATTGGGCGCAGGCGGCAATCCAGCCATTGGCCAAAAAGCAGCTGAAGAATCAAGGGATGAAATTTCCACCGCAATCGAAGGTGCGGACCTGGTTTTCATCACTGCCGGTATGGGTGGGGGCACTGGCACCGGCGCAGCTCCCGTGGTCGCAGAAGCTGCTAAAGAAGCAGGCGCACTCACCATTGGTGTTGTTACTCGTCCTTTTACCTTTGAAGGTCGTCGTCGCACAACCCAGTCAGAAGAAGGGATCATGGCGCTACAGGAATGCGTAGATACCCTGATCATTATTCCTAATGACAAGCTACTGTCAGTTATTTCAGAGCAAACCCCGGTACAAGAGGCCTTTCGTTTCGCTGATGATATTTTGCGCCAAGGTGTACAGGGCATTTCTGACATCATCACCATTTCTGGTTTGGTGAACGTTGATTTTGCTGATGTACGTGCCGTTATGGCCGATGCAGGCTCTGCCTTGATGGGTATTGGTGTGGGCTCTGGTAAATCCCGTGCCCGTGAAGCAGCCATTGCGGCAATTTCATCACCGTTGCTAGAAACCTCCATTGATGGCGCGACGGGGGCTGTCCTTAATATCACGGGTGGCAACGACATGACCCTACATGAGGTGAATGCCGCAGCAGAAATTATTTACGAGGCGGTTGATCCTAACGCAAACATCATCTTTGGTGCCGTAATTGATGAGCGGATGCAGGGTGAAGTCCGCATTACAGTGATTGCCACTGGTTTCAATAGTAATAGTGAATTTGGTGGTACGGCTGCCGTTGCCACGTCTCCATCAAGGATTGCTCCGCTACAACGGCCATCTTCAATCGGTTCTAAACCAGCTGATTTACCATCAAGTATCCCAAGCAATCGCCCCAGTATTGCCCCCGATCTGGATATTCCAGATTTCCTGCAGCGGCGGCGACAGTCGCGATAGGTAGCGGTTTTTTATGGCTTATATTCCACCAGTTGCTTTAACCATCGCTGGCTCAGATAGCGGGGGGGGGGCTGGAATTCAGGCAGATCTGCGTACCTTTTCATTCCATGCTGTTCATGGAACCAGTGCGCTTACATGCATTACAGCTCAGAATACCCAAGGCGTATCGCGGGTTGATGCCCTAGCCCCAGAGGCTATCATTGCTCAGATTGAGGCAGTGTTTACTGATATGGGGGTTCAGGCTCTGAAAACGGGCATGTTGCTCAATCAACCGATCATTGAGGCGGTGACTGATTATCTCAAGGGGTTGGTCGATGTGGACTGCGTGATTGATCCGGTCATGGTATCGCGCACAGGGGCACAGCTAATAGATGATAATGCGATCGCAGCTCTAAAAAAGCTGATTCCTCTCGCCACGGTTCTCACCCCCAATCGCTACGAAGCTGAAATCCTCAGCGGTCAATCTATTAAGACCCTAGAACATATGAAAACCGCAGCCCAGGCTATTCATGGCTTGGGTGCCAAAGCCGTTATCGTTAAAGGTGGTGGTTTTGATAACGAACTGCGCGGCATTGATGTTTGGTATGACGGCACGACCCTAACCAAGCTAACCACCAGCTGCATCGACACCGCCGACACCCATGGCACTGGCTGCACCCTCTCCGCAGCCATTACTGCCAATCTCGCCCTGGGTCATACGCCATTTGAGGCTGCTAAACGCGCTAAAGAGTATGTCACACAGGCATTAAACTACTCGCTCCGGATCGGCACAGGCCAGGGACCGGTTGGACATTTTTATCCATTATTGACGTAGGGATGTATGTAGGGGTGTTGCATGCAACACCCCTACATGCGTTTTCTCAATCCCCGTCTGGTTTCGGCCACACACTCTCCCAATCGGGACATTCATCATAATCTTCTGGTCCATGGGGATGGAGCGCACAAACCAGCATCTGCCCACCATAACTCTCACCATGATAATAAGAGCAACCTGCACACTTGGGATGGTTCTGTAGCCAGGGTGTGAGGGTTTGATGGATTGGAGCCATGGTCTGCTCACACCAGCTCACCATGGAACCGACTACGGGATCCAGCTGAGTTTCTAAATCATCAAGAGCCTGGGATATAGGCGGTGAGATATTTTCCACCACCTGCTCCGCTAGCTCATCAGCCAGTTCATCTGCGGCATCCAATACTGGGCTCACAACATTTACAGCCTGCTCTGCTAGTACATCCAAGAATTGTTCAGTCTGCTCTAAAGTACTGTGAACAGCCTCTTGCAGATCTTGTTGTAGTTGTTTTAGCCAGTCGTCCATAACGATGGAAAGTCAAGAAGAGCCATAGGTAAAAGAATAAACTCTCAGAAAGGTGAGAAATAGAAGAAATCTGATTTTTGAATGTTGAATTCTTAGTTGATGACCACCCAATACATCACCCCTGAGTCATGCTTATGGGTAAACAGGGTTAACAGCTGTTAACTCAAAACTAAAAATTAAAACCCTCAATATTAAACTCAATCGTCGTCGTCTTTCAGACGTTGCAACTCAGTCTGAAGCTCTTCAATTTCTTTACGTAGAGCATCAGTTGCTGCTCGATCGTCAGGTTCATCGTCTTCAATAATTTCAATTTTACGGGGTGCGCTATCAGCAGATTGGGTAGATTCAGTTGCAGCAGCTGAGCTCTGGGCACGGTCAACCATATCGTTGACTATTTTCTGGGCTTCATCAGCCGTAATTTCACCACGAGCCACCAACTCATCGACTAGCTTTTGGGCCTGTAGTCGTAGATCACTAAACCCATCACCTGCTTTTTCAGATGCATAAGACGCTAAGCCTACACCTAAATAGAATGCTTTTTGCACCAACTGGCCAAAGTCTGCCACGACCCCATACTCCTCTAACAATATTTGGTGAATAAGTGAAAAAGCCCCATCACTTTCATATCTTCAGTTTTAACAGCGGATCTCGACAGTGTGTAGCGTGCTCAACCGTCGGATAGCCGTACCTGAATGGAGCAGATACACCATAAAAACAGAGGAGACCCGGAGACTACGCCTATCTCAAGCATCCCGTATTGCTGCTACCTTCCGGTCCTGACAAGATTTGGGCGTTGCGATCGCATAGATCCGAGTCACTTACTAGCATAGCACCGTTTTCCCACACCTATCTAAGAGGACTTTGGTACCTGGCGTAAAAACTCGATTAGATTGCGGAAAAATTTAGGACTGAGCGGCTCTCCAGATTCATCTGTAAAAATTGAGTCAGGCGTATCAGCTGCCTCTGAAAGCATCATGGGTACTTCCTCAGCCAGCCCAATAAAGATTAAACGAAATGCAATACGCTGAACTTCTTCAATGGGCAGCATCAAGCCCTGAGCAATTTGACTAAGGGATTTTTTTTCATCCATCAGCCGCCAGACACTCCACTCCGCTTGATTAATACGTACATTAGGCTGACCGCGTATCAGACTGACTAAGGCCGACTGCGGGTGGGGTAGTTTGTCTTTAAAGGCTGTCCAATCTTTCAAAATACGCAGTCCTGGCAAAACCACCTCAGTAGCAACGACACTGAGGCCAGTCATTTCCACCTTAGGCAGGGGCGCATCCGGGTCAAATGTAAAATAACCATCTGGCACTTGGAATAAATCACAAATCTGACGAATGACTTGAGCCGCGAACAAGATTTGTAATTGCTTGGGGCTTAAGACTCCTTGAGCACGTAAAAATCTTCCCAAAGGTTCATCCACAGGGCAACGACGAATCAACCGCTCTATCATCGTGGTGCTGAGGTAACGACGATGGTTAATTAAAGTAGCGAGACAGCGACAATCCAACCGATTTGTCACCGTGACAATACGACCACGATGAAGCCATATGAAATAGAACTTAGGTTGTGCTTGACCAGGAGTCGTTAGTCCCTGAATAGAAAGCAGTCCCGTCTTTTTGCCATCTTGCAAAAGCTGGAAAACCTCTGGCAGTGAAATATCTGAGAGATAACCGTTGACAGACATGCTGTACGATAGCGACGATACGGCATTAGCGTTGCGCTATTGAACAGCATATATCAACCAGAATTGTTCTGGAGAATTGCTTTAATTGCAGCCTCCTGACCATCGTACAAATCAGGGGGACTACACCAATAGCGCTTGAAGTTCACCCACAGCTCGCTTTACCTCAAGGTTCAAGATGCCTTTCTTAACCATGCGGGTAGCTAGCACCAAAAAAACAGCTTCTTCTCCACAGTTACTCAAAATGCAGTAACCGGCTTCTCCATCAATCGCAATCTGACTGACTTTGCCCCGCAATAGCTCACTACCTATCCTCTCCCCTAAGGAGACAAGGGCTGCCGACATCGCTGATACTCGCTCTTCATCCATGTGGCTTGGTAGCACAGCCACCAAGGGTAAACCATCCGGCGTGACTAAGGCTACCCCTTCAATATCATTTGTGCCACTGACAAAATTATAGAGAGCCGCTTGGAGTTTAGCCGCATTGATGGCCATAATTTACTTCGTGAATCACCCAACGTATCTACGAACAACTATGATATAGCGTCCTCAGTAACAGCACTTGAGAGCCATTTCATAAATGAATATTTTCTCGAACTTAACTAGTAGCACCTGTCGGCACATCTTCTAAATAAGTTCCGCATAAGTTCCGATGAGCTTATTACTGCATGCGATCTATCGTACGGTACTGAATCGCTTCAGCTATATGGGTAGACTCTAAACTGTCAACAGCAGCAAGATCGGCAATTGTGCGAGCAACTTTTAAGATCCGGTCAGTGGCACGGGCTGACAACCCCAGCTTACGCACTGCGGTTTCTAATAAGGTGCGTGATGAATCGTCCAGTTGACACCATTGACGCAGATGCCGACTTTCTAAATCGGCATTGCACTGTAGCTTAGGTTCACTCGAAAACCTAGATTGCGATCGCCATCGAGCCAACTCCACACGCTGACGCACTGGCTCTGACGGTTCGCCCGACTGATATCCGGTGATTTCTTCAGGCTTTAACCGACTCACCACTACTTGCAAATCAATCCGATCCATTAAGGGACCTGACAATTTAGCCCAGTACTGTTCTCGGCCACGAGGTGTACATGTACAAGGCTGTACAGTATCCCCAAAAAAACCACAGGGGCAGGGATTAGTACTCGCTACCAACGTAAACTGGGCTGGAAATTCCACAGACTGACGCGTACGCGCAATGCTTACATAGCCATCCTCCAAAGGCTGCCGCAAAAACTCCAGCACCTTGCGATTAAATTCCGTCAGCTCATCAAGAAAGAGAATACCGCGATGGGCCAAAGAAATTTCTCCTGGCTTTGGAAATGTTCCACCCCCCACCAAAGATGGCCCCGATGCAGAATGATGAGGACTACGAAACGGTCGCTCAGTTACTAATGTCCCCTTATCTTTAAGCAGGCCAGCCACTGAATGAATTTGAGTAACCTCCAGAGCTTCTTGAAAGTTCAGAGGCGGCAAAATAGTTGATAGGCGACGGGCCAACATGGTTTTACCGCTACCAGGAGGCCCTACAAATATAAGGTTATGACCACCTGCCGCTGCAATTTCTAACGCTCGTCTTGCCTGAGCCTGACCTTTGACATCCCGTAAATCTACTGCATGGGGTTGGGCTTTAGCCAGAGATTCACAGCCATCGATAGTAAGTGGCATCCGCTCGCCAGGATTATTCAGAAAATCGACAACATCAGTAATCACCTTAAAACCATAAACCGCAAGACCCGGTACCACTGCCGCCTCTTGGGCATTATCCTCTGGGACAATTAGACCCTTGATCCCCAATTGAGGCGCTGCTGCTGCCATTGCCATCACACCCGCTATCGGTCTCAAGCTGCCATCAAGCGATAGCTCACCTAAAAGCAAATACCCATCTAAACTCTCTTGACTGACTAGACCAGACGCCGCCAAAATGCCAATGGCAATAGGCAAATCATAGATAGGGCCTTCTTTTCGAACATCAGCAGGCGTCAAATTTACTACAACTTTGCGCATCGGAAACGGAAAACCCGCATTTTTTAGTGACGCCTTCACACGCTCACGTGATTCTTGCACAGCCGCATCAGGCAAACCCACTATGGCAACACTCGGTAGGCCTCCTGACAAATCCACTTCCACACCAACTTTTAAGGCATCAATACCGATTAAAGACGCACTCCAGATTCTTGCCAGCATGGTAGTCTCCTACATGTTTACGTAGAATGCCCAAGCATATAAATAGTGCGACTTGACCAGTGCAATTTGGGTAACTGGTTTGATCAGAAAACTACATACTATAAATACTTTAGTATTCTCGATGAATAGAGACTAAGCTGCACACCATCGGTTTCCATTAAAAATGTCCCCTATCATTGAGGTGTTTGAACTGGGCCGGTCAAATTGAATTGAATTGTGTAGTCACTTCCGGCTAAAGAGGCCCTGATTAGGACTAGGATCACAATTATGAACCATGAAATATGGTATCTGCATACTAGACAGTTGAATGACAAATGTGACTCTCCATCGATGTCCAGAGAAGCGATGCCTGCCACATCCCTTACACATATAAATCAGTTTTAAGAAATCATGCTGACGACTTCCAACTCCGCTGACGTCGCCATAACTATGCGCGAAAAGCAGCTCGCAGATGAGCACATGCAGGATGTGGAACTCTTATTAGAAAACATGTTTCTACGGGAAGAAGCAACGTTACAGCTTGTTTTGGACCGCCTCTATGACATCGGCTCCAATAACCTCATAAATTATCGCGTCAAACCTCGTCATCTCAACCGCCTCATGAAGTGGATCGCTCGTCTCACCAAACCAGCATTCCACTATTTGGCTGTGCGCTGGTCAAAAAAAAATTGCCCTAAATTAATCGCCGATTGGTTATATAGCCAAGTTCAGTTTCCTAAACCACCTGTAGGCAGCTAAACAGTTCTCAGAAAGTTAGGTTAAGAAAAATCGTCCATGGGATACAGCTAATACCTTTGGACAAAGAATATTCATCACACACAATTTAAGACTCCCCCATCTCTTCAAAATCTTCGCCTTCTTAAGGCATCACTAACCCTTACAATGCGAAGCGTTGTGCCCATCAACGCACCATGAGTGAAGACACAATTTTTAGCAAGATTATTCGCAAAGAAATACCTGCAGATATCGTTTATGAAGATGATCTTTGTCTAGCCTTTCGCGATATCAGTCCCCAAGCACCTACTCACATATTAGTTATTCCTAAAAAGCCCATTCCCAAACTGTCAGACGCCGTGGTTGAGGATAAGCAGTTACTGGGCCATATGTTACTAACTGTAAAGGAAATTGCTGATGCCGAAGGCTTGAGTAACGGATATCGAGTAGTTATCAATACTGGCCAAGATGGCGGACAAACGGTCTTCCATCTCCATATGCATCTATTGGGTGGACGTTCATTAGCTTGGCCACCCGGATAAATTCTCACAATGAGCAACCAATCATTTTTTACGTAGAAATGTGTCGATCCAGGAAGTTTCGTATCGTACCCCTACAATGCGCTAAGCATATTTACTAATCTTATAAACGAGTCTTAACTCACTTAATTTGCCGCAGAGATTAAATTATTTATCTTTGTTTGCCTTCACAGTGATGTTGACTCATGTTCATAACTTCTATCATCACTATGACTTCTACTTTGCAATCCCGTGAACGGGCTGGCATGTGGGAGCAGTATTGTCAGTGGGTTACTAGTACTGACAACCGCATTTATGTTGGTTGGTTCGGCACTTTGATGATCCCTACTCTGCTAGCTGCTACTGCTTGTTTTGTCATCGCATTCATCGCTGCTCCTCCTGTTGATATTGACGGTATCCGTGAGCCCGTTGCTGGTTCTTTACTACTAGGCAACAACATCATTTCCGGTGCTGTAATTCCTTCTTCCAACGCTATCGGTCTACATTTCTACCCCATCTGGGAAGCTGCTTCTCTAGATGAGTGGTTGTATAACGGTGGCCCTTACCAGCTGGTCATTTTCCACTTCCTCATTGGCTGCTTTGCCTACATGGGTCGTCAGTGGGAACTGTCCTACCGCTTGGGTATGCGTCCTTGGATCTGTGTTGCTTACTCCGCACCTTTGGCGTCTGCAACTGCAGTATTCTTGATCTACCCCATCGGTCAGGGTTCATTCTCTGATGGTATGCCTCTAGGTATTTCCGGTACCTTCAACTTCATGCTTGTTTTCCAAGCTGAGCACAACATCCTGATGCACCCCTTCCACATGCTCGGTGTGGCGGGTGTCTTCGGGGGGTCTTTGTTCTCCGCAATGCACGGTTCTCTGGTAACGTCCTCCTTGGTTCGTGAGACCACTGAGACTGAGTCCCAGAACTATGGATACAAGTTTGGTCAGGAAGAAGAGA
>NZ_QXHD01000004.1:2786309-2794819 GCF_011009555.1 Adonisia turfae CCMR0081
CTCGATGGCCTGTTTCAATTCCTCAGAGAGTTTTGTCGGGTTAAAGGTTAGACCAGGTCCGATGTTGAGCTTAGCGAAGCGCGCCATCAATTCTGTTTCCGATGCATGTGTTGAACAAAACGTCGTCAGCAGGAAGTTCAACAGGCTAAATATTCTGGGTGACGTTTCGCCTTCGTCCAGTCTTACGGGTCTTGGGTATTTCACCGCTGGCATTTCCGCCGGTGACTCCGTCTTTGTAAACTTACTCAGCGGCTGCACCTCATAACCGTTCTTAATGATGTCTGCGACATTCTCTAAGTCATCTGAGTCGAAAAGCTGGGTGCGGTACAAAGCTAGGGCAAGACTGGTTTCGCTACGGATAACGGCAGTGATTCCAGCCGGTATCTCCCCCGTCCAGTCAGGACCCGCCAGCAAGTACTTGCCTCCGCCATTGCCTGTCGTTCGAGTACCAACGTATTCGAAATTGTGAGTGTAAGCATCAATGAGTTGGATAGAGTAGTATCGTTTAGGGTCTATAGTTGGGACCGTCAACACTAAAGGTTCCGCCCGAAGATCTGCGCCAACCACACAGTAAGGTGTATCCGCGTTCGGTGTCTGAATTGTTTTGTCCGCTGGCGTAAACAGTCGTGCTTCGCCAAGCAATTGATTCAAGGGTCCCTTGTATTCGGCATTATTGGGCCAAAGAAAGTAGGCAAAAAGAATCCGATAACTGTCCACCATTGGATAGGCGTAAATAAACGCATCTTTCGTGATCAATCGGGCTTCTTGTGGAGTCAGTGTAGACGAACCAATCATTCTAAATTCTCCTTTATGTAGTATTCAATGAACATAGAAAACTGATGGTGAAGCTGAATGGCAACCAGTAAGTCTATGATTCATATCCAATATATGAAAATCGCCCACGTCTGCGAAGTGTCAGACGTAATACAGAGCGAGGAAGATTTTCATGCACCAACAATGACTTTTTGCATAAGTGCCAAAGGTTTATATCTGTTGATTGTCGGAACTTTTGATCTGGAATATCGAGTTCAGTTGAGATACCAACAACAGACACAGGTTCTCTTACTGAGTGTAGATACCAGGGACTGTGACACTGGTGCCCCTTCTCCCGCTGGGAGAAGGGGCTGGGGGATGAGGGCTGCTTTTATAGAGCTAGAGCGTTAGGAAGTTATTTGATGCTCATTTCTTAGCTGTATGCCCAACGGCTAGCTGTTTTTTGGCTAACGTCTCGGTTCACTAATCAGTTCGCTTGTCTGACAAAAAATTTACGAACTCCTCTAAGACGATCTGCGGTGCCTCCAATTGTGACAGATGACCCACATTATCCAAGGTCTTGAACGAAGCATAGTGGATGCGAGAATAAAGTGCTTTACAGCTGGCTTGCTTTTAGATCAATTTAACTATTTTTGGCGTTGCTGATCCTCGGGATGATTTTATCTGGAAGATTCTGCAAAATTACATCACTACTCGATCGATTCATACTCTAAATCAGCAACGGCATATTTTTCATCCAAATTGCCCCCTCATTCGTATTGATAGTCAAATAGTCAAATATTGATTGATATGAGGAGGTTCACGTTGGATGTCAAGGCTTGGTGTATAGAGCGCTTGCTTTGTTTAACTATTATTCGTATCCATAACTGACAATCAATTGTGTTCGTATCCCACGTATGGGATTGCCATTGAAAAGCAATTGGTTGTCTATTTTTGTGCTCTACCTAAAAAAGAATAGTTGAAACAACACTTATGACCCTCTAACAAAGGCGTTTAAGTGTGTCAATATCCCCTTGAAACTTTGTTTTTAGTCTGCTTAGAAAGAAAGATCTACCGATTAAACCCTTCTCACTCTAGATTCTAAATTTTTTTGCTCATGGTTTCTGGAATCCAAACAACATAAATGGAAGTAACCTTCTGCGTGGCTCTTTAAGGACCTAAATACCTCTAAAGAGTGCACCAATTTATGTAAGCCAAACTCAATTTCAAGCCTGAGAGTTTTCTTCGGGGAAGACGCTGGTTTTGATGTGGTCAAGGTTCAAATTTTTATAGCTCACACCAATTCACAACAGAAATACCATGACAGTTCGACCTAAATACCACTGGCAGTTTAATGAGAGACAAGGAACAACAACCGTAGATACCGTAAACAGTGTTCAATCACGCCTTTTTAAGGCTGCATTCAAGGGACATGGCCGCATTGGCAATGCCATTCATTTACTCAGCAAAGACTCCCATGTCAATTTGGGTAAAGAGGTGGGTCAATTTGGCACCAGCAACTTTACCGTGGCGTTTGGCATGAGGAATATCAGTACCCATGGCGATAATGAATTAGACATTATCGGTGACCAGGTGATGCAGGGGCACGGTAATTTTTTCTCTGTGCGGCTATCTGATAGAAGAATATTTTTCCACGTCGATGAAAATAGTAAGGCCAAGCATTATGTGAAAGTTGCAACTAAGCGCCTATCGATGATGCCCAATAGAACCTGGTTTCATGTAGCCGTTGTTAGACAAGGACGCACCATCAAGATCTACATTGATGGGGTACTCGCAGCGGAAGCCGAATCAAAAACAGGTGTGGCCAACATTAACAACAACGTCGATGTGAAGCTGGGTCATTCCAGACGAGGGACTCCAAACGCCCAATACGAAGACCTGCGCATCTACTACACAGCTCTCAGCGATGCCGAGATTCAAGCCCTGGTTCCACCTGCAAATCCACCACTGCGCGACGGTGAAATTGAACTGGTGGGTGCCGATAACGCCGCCGTTATCCTTACTCAAAATGTTGAGGATCTATCCCGTTTTTCCAGTAGCTTTAAGCAGCTGCGGGTGGGTCACAATACCGGCGTTACCCTATATCAGCAAAATAATTTTAGGGGAACAGCGCAAAAGTGCTATGCAGACCTGCCGGATATCCGGCTCTCACGACTGGAGAACTTTCCTAAATCAATCCGGATTTGGCCAGCTATCGAAGAGCCGTTTACTGGCAAGTGGGTGATCAAAGCGCCCAAAGGTCAGTTCTTGAGCCTGGCTAAATCTGTCCTGACCACATCGCCCCGAAGGTCATTCCACGAGCTGTTTAGATTCCACTACAATCTACAGCGAAATCAGCTTCAGCTCATTCCTGGCTCCGATCAAGAAAGCACCTTGTTGAAGGTATCTCCTGGGGAGGACCCCACCCATCTGTTTGTTGATGATTTAGAGCATCTCAAAGATGAGTTCTCGATTATCAATCAGGCCAATAACCAATGGTTAGCACTCGTTGAAGACAACACATTCGACTGGACCGGGCAAAAGGAAGACCGTGCCATTTTCATCCGTGTGGCCAAAATGGCAGACAATGAAGGCCAGGTGGGAGAACTAGCACCGGGAGAAGTAGCCCTATATAAGCATAGAGCCTACTATGGGAGAACCTGGATCCTGTCTGATAGTGACAAATATACTTCAGGTAAGTATACACACCTGAAAGACTTTCACGATTTAAATGATCAAACATCATCCATTCGATTAGGTCCAGATACGGGGGTGACAGTATTTAAAAACCTCGACCATCAGGCCGCTGACGATAAACGGGAAGAAGAGATTGAAGATATCGTCGAAAACGTTCCACGCTTGAGTGATAGGCAGATCGGTAATGATACGATTTCCTCGATTCAAATCTTTAGAACGATTGCCCCTGAAGATGTTTTTACCTCTTATACAACCAAACTGAGCCAAGACTATCGCATGGTGGGGGATAACCTAGAAGAGTTTTCGTCCTATCGTACGACTCTGAGGTTTGACCCCGGCGCTGGTGAGATCGAGATTGCAGCAACTGATCTGACCCAAATCGAAGTTGACGGCACCACCTATGACATCGATGAAGAGCGCTCGGTCAGCCTCAGCCCCAATCAGCTAAATCAGATTATGATCACCTCCGAGGCCGATGGCCTCAACACCCCAGGTCTGAAGATTCGCACCAGCGACATGGCCTCCAATGAGCGGGTGGTGATTTTCCCCAACCGAGAGGCCCATAAGCAAATCGCTGAACTAGAGGATGGCGCACTGTGGAATGCCAAAGATGCTAAAGGCAACTTCATTGTGGATCGCAAGGCCCATAGCAAAGCAGAGGTCGCCAGCGCCCAAAACACCATCAAACGGGTAATGGCCACCGTGAACTATGGTGAGGATACCCCTACAGGGAAAAACCGGGTTCAGTCAGCCAATCGGGCTGTCTCTGGCACGACTATCGACAAGCCATGGGAGCTGACCCTAGGCGCTACAGGAAGCGCTAAACCTGCTCGACCGGGTGATGGTCGACGATCGGTGATTGCCAAACCTCTGATCGCAGAAAGACAGGTTAGCTCGGATGAATGGCAAAAACTGCTTACCCAAGCCGCACCCGCTGAAGAAGAGGATAGTCCAGAGGCTAACGGTCCAGTTACCCTGGGTACTGCCAGGGTCTTCTCTGCCAGAAGGTTTGGCCGCCGCCTTGGCAGAAAATTTAAAAAGGCAATCAAAAAAGCCACATCGGTTGTCATTGGCAAGGTTAAAGACGTTGTGCATGTGGTTGTCAAAACCATTGAGGCTGGAGTTGAAAAGGTCATTGACTTTGTGGTGGACACCGTTGAAAAGGTAGCTGACTTTGTTGAAGGGGTGGTAGAAACGGTGGTGAAGTCCATTAAACAGTTCATCGAGTTTCTACAGTTCTTGTTTAACTGGGACGATATTCTAGACACTCATCGCCTGCTGGTCAAAACGATCAACTCTGCTTTGGATTCTGCCAGTGGGTTGGTTGCTTCTGCTAAAGGTCATGTATCAGCCTTTGTGGACGATTTACAAGAAGGCTTAAATAAAGGAGCCGATGACTTAATTCGAGCCTTGGGTGTTGAGCCTGATGAGGTGGATAAAGGGTCTAGTTTTGACTTACCCGAAGCGGCTGAGTGGTTGCTCAATAAAATCTTAGGCGGTTCAAAACGTTCAGACAGTAAAACCACCCCCGAGGAAGACTTGGCAGAGAAAGATCGGACCGCCTTATCGGCGATGCAGCAGGCTTTTGAAAGCTTTCTAGAAGCGCTTAAAACGGCTGTGAATATCAAGCTTGAAATGTTTGACGGACTGATTGGCACCGTTGAAACCATCATTGCCAATCCGAACCGACCAGAATTGGCCCTGGCCACTGTCATCGACACCTTTAGAGATGTGGGTATCGGGACCTTAGACTTGGGCGAAGATATCATCTTCATCTTCCTTGATATTGTTGTAGCGGCGATTGAGCTGTTCCAGGATTTGCTGAATGCGGAAATTCGGATTCCTCTCGTTTCTGCTCTGTTTAAGATGCTAGGTGCGGGTAAGCTGACTATCCTCAATCTCACCAGTCTATTGGTATCTATTCCGGCTACGGTAATGACAAAACTGATGTTTGGGAAGGTTTCCCTAGGGGATGTTCCAGAGCCTGAGTTTTCCACAAAACAGATAGTAGCGTCCGATCAACAGCTTCTTTCTGTTCAGTCAAATGAGGATGGGATTGATATCGAGAACACTATACTCAAGATGCAGGCTTTTGGTGGGATTGCGATCGCAGCCGATGTCGTCAATGCTTTCATCAGCACAAAGATGGATTTAATCCCCGAAGGCGGTGAAGAAGGTCCGATTTTCTTCGAGTATATGAGTCTCTTTTTAAGTGGCGTTAGCTGGTTGGGAAGTTTCCCCAGCTCTAAAGTAGAACCCGGTGGTTACCCTTACGCCATCGGACAAAAGAAACACAACGTTAGCAAGTCCAAGAAAGAAGAGGAGGAAATGTACTGGGAACGCGTTCTGTGGGGATGGAGAACGGCGATGTTGGGCATAGATATTGTCTATGTAATTGGCGCTATAGGTGCTCAGGCCTCTGGGATCGATAAGGATAAGTTTCCAAGACAGAGACTCAGACGAGCCACTAGACTTCTTGATAAAACAGCACCGATAATAGAACTTTCCACCGTGCTCGCTTGGGTTGAACTCGGGTTAGCTGGCAAATATTTGTCCACTGTCAAAGAAGACAAAAAGCGTACAATTGCCAATGAAGTGCTAGGGATGCTACCGGGTTCGTTTGCCTTTCTGCGAGCTATTAAGAGTCCTAAGTTTGAGTTTGCAGCCTTGTCTGCTATGTTTATCATAAATCTTGTTTCGGGTGTTTCTACAACAATCTTCAATATACAGTTCCTGCAAAATGATGTAGCTGAGTTAAAGCAACAGTTGTAAGTGAACGGGAGAAGAACTGGCACAACCTCTGACCAATAATTAGAGAACCACTGACAAGATTACATGCCAAAGCGCTGGCACCAGGACGACCATGATAACTCTAAGCAGAGAATGATTGGTCAGTACAGGTTCTGGCGCTTTGGTTATATTTTCAAGCTTTCCCACAAACTTTATTAACCCCAGGCGTCGAATATGATAGCAGTCTCAAACACTGGACAAAGCGGTAAAACCCTGAATTACCCAGTCAGTATGAAATTTATCTGATGTTACTAGTGGCTGAAAAGATAAGCTCTTTCCGAAATCTCGTCGCTGGCGCTTCCATATTCTCACTTTGTGCTTTCCTGCGGCTAGGCAGATGCAAGATCCGGTGTTAGCTTTCTTGCAGAATTCTTAATGGCTTTGAGATTCGAAGTGAGGGACAACGGCGAAGTTCAACGGCGTTAGTAACTTTAGCCTTTTATCAATTGCTAACACTCCGCTGTTGCAACGCAGTGTTAACTGGCGTTTATTCAGTTTTAGTTGCTTCCTCAAGTACTTGCTGGGGATGCACAATCGAAATGCCTGGAACCCTTGAAAAATCATCTGGGTTCAGCGTTAGGATGTGACCAATATCAGAAGTCAGCATTACAGCCATAATACGGACATCATGAGTCCGTTTACCTTTGATTTGGTTATCAGTAACAAGAGCGAACCAACTTGGGAAAATCTGAGAGGTTTCATCTGCCATGGGAAAACGGTTCAACAGTTGCTCAATAACATCATGGGAACTGTACGGAATTTTGTGTAAGCGATCTATCATCCCTATACATCAGGAGATCGCCCCATGGCCCGTCAGAAAAAAGAACCGAATCGCGTCGATGAACTGTTAGACGAATTACTGGAAGACTGCAGCACGCCCGACGATATTTTGGGTGAGTCGGGTCTGATGAAGCAAATCAAAAAGCGTCTGGTCGAACGCGCATTGGCCGGTGAACTCAATCATCATCTTCAATCCAGTCCGGACGATGGGCAGCCCAAAAACAGCCGCAATGGCAGCTCCAAGAAAACGGTGCAATCCGACGATGGCGAACTGGAACTCTCAATTCCGAGAGACCGCAACAGCAGCTTTGAGCCGATACTAGTTCCCAAACATCAGCGCCGCCTAGCGGGTCTCGATGAAAAGATACTGGCCCTGTATGCCCGAGGAATGAGCACTCGTGATATCAGCGCCCAACTCAAGGAATTGTATGGCGGGGCTACGATTTCAGCGTCTGTGATTAGCGAGGTCATCGATACCGTTAGCGAGGATGTCAAAGCCTGGCAGGTTCGCCCACTCGACGAGATTTATCCCATTGTCTATCTCGATGCCCTGTACGTGAATATCAAAGTATCGGGCCGTGTGAGCAAGCGAGCCGTCTATGTGGTCCTGGGCATTGACCGAGAGGGGGAGAAACAACTCCTCGGTCTGTGGATCGGTGAAGCCGAAACCGAAGGGGCTAAATTCTGGTTGAAAGTCCTCACCGACCTTAAAAACAGGGGATTGAAGGATATTCTGATTGCCTGTTGTGATGGCCTTAAAGGATTTCCACAAGCTATCGAAGCGGTCTATCCCCAAACTCAAGTGCAGTTATGCATTGTCCACTTGATGCGAAACTGTATGCGCTATGTCCCCTGGACAAGCTCCAGCCTCAATGCCCTGATAAGAGCCATTTGGTTTAGATTGAGTCCAACGAAGTTTGTTCATATCTAAGTGCTGTTCCATCGTTTTCCTTGGGTAGTTGATTGATTCGTGTGAATAGCGTTTTAATTGTCTATAGTAAGTGAGGCCTTTGGTCTGATTTCAGCGATTCTAACGCCTAGCCTTTAACAATAATTTCTGTCGCAACTCTTTAAGACGGCTAATATCTTCTGCTGTAGCATCGATAATCCATCGTTTGGTTCCTTGTTCTTGTCGTCCGTCTACCCAGCCTTTCCGCAGCCAATCATAAAGGGTTACGCTCGGCATGTTGAGGACTTGGGCCAGTTCAGATAGCCACCACTGGTCTGACGGTAGTGACGGCTTAACCGGAGTTGCCCGACTAGACTTGGATATCCCTAAATGACGTATCAGTGATTGAATGCTTCGAGTGCTAAATTTTGCTTTCCGCTTTGGGGGGTAAAATCCTTCTTGGTTAATATATTCAGCAACTTTAGCGGCTTTGTACCCTTTCAACGACAATACCTTTATTCGTTCACAAAGCTGGGGATAATAGCTCAGGTCACTCAACTTACCGACAGGTCGCAACAGGACAGAATGAGTCATATAACCA
>NZ_QXHD01000004.1:2794829-2799267 GCF_011009555.1 Adonisia turfae CCMR0081
TGAGTCTCCTAATTTAGGTTGAGGTGAAAATTATTTGTTCAACTTGCTGTCTAGAGATTTTTCAAGATGATGCTTCCAGAAAATGCAGTTGTGATCGTTTTCACCAGTTGCTTCCAGTTGTTGATAGTGTTCAATTTTCAAGTTAATCACTTGCAAGTGATGGGTGAGTTCCTCTAAGTGTTGTTTGACCTGATTGCGATGTTCCTCAAGTAACACGCGTCGTTCACTAACTTCATTGGGATGCTGACGCACCAAATCTGCAAAGGCAATCACTTTTTTGATTGGCATTCCGGTTTCCCGCAAACGCACCAAAAACTCTAGCCAAGCAATATCTTCGGCGGAGTACCGTCGATGTCCATTAGATGCTCGGTAAATCGGAGCTAAAAGCCCAACTTTTTCGTAATAACGTAAAGTGTGGATACTTAGCCCTGTTGCCTCAGCAGCTTGTCGGATGGTTAATTCAGTCGTCATACCGCAACTATAAAAGGTAGAGTGCGCTCTAGGTCAATAGCCGGCTCGCATCAATACTGTCTCAGTCCAAGGTGTTCGGTGATGCACGTAATTAGATTGCCCGCTGCCTCATTACCCACCCCATTGGTTGAGTGCCGATTCAATTACGTAGCGTCCTTGTTGGGCAGATACAGTTTGCTCAAGTTCAAAGTAACTCTGTATGCTCTGAGCCATTTTCTCACAGTGCTGAGAATATTCTGGCTAACGATCACGCTCACCGGACGCAAACATCTTTTGGGACTCAATCAACCATATCCTGACGTCTAGGTGCAGTGCGATGGTTAAGCGTTGCGGTCATTATCCGAGCTGAGTGCCAAGGTCATCAGGTACTCATCATAGAACTGTCCACCTTTCGAAAAGGTCTCCGGTTCAGTACCATATGTGCGAAAGCCCAATGACTGATAAAGATGGATCGCCGCTTCTTGTTGGGTGACAACAGTTAGATAGATTCTCCTGATATCTTTGGCATTTGCTGCCCAATTCAGCGCTTTATGGATGAGCGCTTTGCCACAGCCGTGACAACGAAACGAGGGAAAGACATAGAGTCCCGCCAAATATGCACGATGTTTCTCATTGGAAGCTGAATAGCGAGAAATCCGAATAATCCCAATGAGTTGTTCGTTTTGGAATGCTCCGAAGAAGCAACGGTCATCGCTTTCTGCCAGCCTAACGGCAGTTTCGGAGAGGCTCAGTTCGTCTTCAGGGAGAGAACCGAAAGCGGGTGGCTGTTCACAGAGCGCAGACAAGCGTACGGCATGATATGCCTCGGCATTGGCGGAGGTGAGTGCGCGCACACTTACTGACCTGATATCTTGAAAAGACTGCATGGTATTGGATTGATTATTTCGATCTTATGCGAAACAGCACTGAATGTTGACTGAAGAGCAATACACTGGATATACCTCAAACAACTACAATTCAAGCTTTGAGTCTTGCCAGCACGAATTTCCCCCGTTCCACAACTGATGGATATGAATCCTTCGACAATATCTCAGCAATGGGTAAAGCCTCCGTGCCAATACTGTCTAGCTTAGCAATGAGCACATTCCCGGCCACCCTTCGAACTACCGGAGAACTGTCTCTAGCTGCTTTTTTAAGGGTTTCCAAGAACGATCGATTGACCTTTATTGCCCTCTCACCAAGAACTGGCTCATGACGTCCTTCACACCAACGAATATCTGTCCATACCCATTTTCGACCCTCGAACCATACCATACGCTCCTCTAACTGGCTAAGATACGCCTTGGCGCGGACTGCTGGTTGAACTGCTTCCTCAGAGATAGTCGGTAAAAAATTATCGAGCACGGGTTTGCGACCTGCTTGTCCAAGAATTGAAGCAGCCGGACCGGCGGTCACCTCAACAAGCTTCGATGCCAGTCGTGACGGTATACCATCTATAGAAAGAAGACTTATCAAGACTTCTAGATCCTCGTCCTGTAAGCGTCCCCAGGTATGCAGGTATGGCAAAATTGCCCAGAGTGTTTCTAGTATGAACTCAGGTTTGGTGTTAGCTGCTATCTGCGGGACATGCTCACGAGCTGCAGCTCGTACTTGAGGAACCCAATCGTTTAACCGTCGAAGAATCATAGCAAAAAGGAACCCATTCGGTGCACCTTCGCGTAAAGAGCGCAATGCTTTTTCTCGTAGATACCCGTCTCCGTTGCAATGATCTAACCAAGGAATTAGTAAACGCCGTTCACGGAGCGAGAATGACTTGGATCTTGAGTGCGGTTCTACATAAATCTCATAACGGAAGGTTCTTTCCCAATACTCTAGCTTGGAAACAGATAATAACGAGGTTGCATTTATATATTCAGATACTGCTGAAACTAAGTTGAGATGGCCATTAGCAGCATGTGCAAGATTTCGCACTGCATCCAAAACCCGATCCTTGTCTTCGTGTTGATTGGTCATGCTCAAGGCATAAGTTATAGTTTTCTCTATGTCAGATGCAAGGATTCCCTTAAAGGAGTCTAGTTTGAAAGACAGGGTGATTACGCTGCATAACTATGTATTCGATGTGGAGCGATCGCACGTTTCCAGATGCTTGACTGAAAGGTTCCGACAACGGAGTCGCCGCCACGCTGACGCGGTGTAAACCCTGGGCATAGGAACAGCCCGTGGCCGAGCAGTTGGACCACCAACCGGCACGGTGCAGCTTAAGTTTTGGGTTCGTCCTTCTTTCCCAGCACCTTGGTCGCCAAGATTCCTGCGCAGACGCCGGGAAACAGCAACAACAATCCCTGATAGAGCCCGCGCCCGCCATGAAGAGGGAACAGGCTTGTCGATCCGGCGATACAGAGGAGGACGATCAACGATGTATAGGTGATTGCGATCGCGTCATACACGTTGTGGCGAATGTACCGACCGAGCCCAGCTCGCAGGTCCCGAAAGAACTCTTTGGTTGATGAGATGGTGTACGAAAAATCGAAAACAACCCAGATCCCTGTGATGATTCCCAGCCGCATCAGGAGATGAACGTAAGCAAACTGTCCTTCTTTCGGTGTATCGAGACCGTTCACCATCATGAAGCTGTTGATAACGGTGACGACCGAAAATGCGTCGGAAACTCCTGCGACGGCGTTCTTTTCGGTGAAGAAGTGTTTGATCGCACTTATCACTTTGCGAGCAGAAAACGGCATGTTTATTCACCTTATGATCGACTCAGATGCTTGAATAGTGTGCATTTCTTTTAGTTTTTCTTTAACCTCTTCCAGCTTTTCAGCCTGAGAGAAGCTCAAGCTAGCCTCAGACTAGGAGCAAGTGAAACGCATACAGTTATGATGACATATTTGGGATGATGTGGAGCGATCGCACGGCTGCAGCTTCCTGATTGAGAACAAGGTTCTGAAAGTACAGCCTATTGGCATAACGCAGCGGCGGTAGGTTAACTGAGATCTTGCACCTGGCAAGGAAGCATTAACCCACCTTGGACTCAAAGTCGCAAGGCTAACTGGCTCAAAACCGCTCAAGCGGTTAAAGAATCCCTAAAAGCTCTATATTTAGAGCTGCCCAGCCAATCTTGTCCCGTTAGTGGACAGCCCTCAATTAGCGTTGGGTTTTGAACCCAACGTGGGTTTGAGCTTCACAACCGACCTTAGTGCAAGATCTGAGCCTTTTACGAACAGTAGGGCTGTTCGCTCAACCGGCAAGAAACACAATTGTCGTGATTCTGTCGAAAATCAGTCTATTTTAGGGTTGATTAGCTTGTGTTTCTTAGGAGTAATATGCATTTAATATTCTTTATGACCGTATTAATCGCATTAAACCATATACATTCCCACTTCTGTCACGCACTCTCATCCTAGGGACCGGGGCTCTAACGAGGGGGAGTTACCAGCACGAAAGAGAGCTAAAAAGATACGCTTAAGCCTGATTGTCCAGTGCAGTACAGGCTTTACTCGCTTTAGTGGTGGCGTTTGCCAGGTGCCATTAATCGCCTCTTGTTGTGGCAAGTAAAGCCGTAAGGATATGAAGAAGCCCTGATCCGGTGCAGGTAGCCAGTTCTTCCTCTTTTTTTCTTCAGTGGGTTGAGCGTATTGGATATAAAGCGTCAGTCCCCCATCTTCATCGAGAACAAGTTCGTTATTTTCTAACATCGTTGAATTAATCAGGTAGCGCTCGAGTTTGTTCTCGACAAGGAGCTGCTCGGGGAGGTTATACATCGTTGCCGACCAGAAAGCGTCAGCCGGTGGCAATCCACCTGGCTCAAAGCGTAGCGTATAACAGACGTCGCCTGATGCATTTAATTCGTTGCCGTCTGAATCATTATAGTAGGAAGGATACATGGCCTCTTCAATAGAATTGCCCCAGATGCCAAGAATCGCGCCAGCCATGCGGTATAGATAAATGTTACCGGTTGCCGTCAAGTGTTCACGGGTGCCAAATAGGTCGGCGGCGGTGACGTCTTGAGTGGCAAGTTTAGTCT
>NZ_QXHD01000004.1:2799277-2802670 GCF_011009555.1 Adonisia turfae CCMR0081
TATAATCTCCAACATCTAGCCACCAAATATGATCTTTTTATGTAGCTCTCCGTTCAATCTTTAGATCAAAAGGCCGATCTGGGTCCCAGTTTTTCCTGGACAATTCTGCAAAGTATCCCCGTAAAAATCCTTACACATCAAGCCTTTACTCTGATGTCATCCTCTGAAACCCTTGATTTAAGGGCCTTCAGCGACGCTCGTATTCATGAACATTTATGTCAAAGTACCGGATATACATCTAGTTCAATTGGCTGATGCTTTTTACTCCTTTTACAAAGATTATGTGAATATGTTCCCCAGACTACATTTCTATGTGGATACTCAGCACGTTACTAGAGGGCGGCAGTATAGAAGACGCCATTGTGAAAACCGTGGTTATGAATGCTAAGCGCCCAAGCTACTTCCCCCCCCAAGGGTTCGTTCTAACAATGTTAGAAAGCCTTAGCCAAGTGAATTCAGGGTTATCCAATGCCATCGATGTGTGTGTGATTGAAGGTGGTCGTAACTCCTAACCTGGCACTCAAACGTAGTGAGTCAGATCAGAGGATTTACCGCAAAGCAGCATCTACTATTGCCATTGGATCCATGATTTTGACATTTAATAGTACTTAAACCCCGATGTCGATAAGGACATCGGGGTTTTTAATACCTATCAAATTATGATCAACCCGCCTAAGCAGCCTTGTCGTCTAAGGCGTCAGCTTTTTTAACCTGAAACTTGAGACGATCTTCGATGTAATCGATAACGACTTTGCAGCCTTCAACAAAGGTATTTTCTAAAATTTTGGTGGCGATGGGATTCTCCAACTCCCGCTGGATCGCCCGCTTCAGCGGTCTGGCTCCATAAACAGGGTCGTAGCCCTTATCCGCCACGTAATCAATGGCTGACTCTGAAACATGTAAGGCAATCTTTTGATCTGCCAGGAGTTTATACAGACGCTTCAGCTGAATCGACACAATAGAACGGAGTTCATCTTTACTCAATGGATGGAAGATAATCAAATCATCCACACGATTGAGAAACTCTGGACGAAAATGACCACGCAGGGCACCCAGCACTCGCTCCTGCATTTCTACAAACTGCGATTCATCTCCCGCTACATCAAGAATGTGATCGCTACCAATGTTGCTAGTCATGACAATGACTGTGTTGCGAAAGTCCACCGTTCGTCCTTGAGAATCGGTAATCCGACCATCATCGAGTACCTGT
The DNA here is from genome assembly GCF_011009555.1 of Adonisia turfae CCMR0081. Classification (GTDB taxonomy): domain Bacteria; phylum Cyanobacteriota; class Cyanobacteriia; order Phormidesmidales; family Phormidesmidaceae; genus Leptothoe; species Leptothoe turfae. The sequence goes on from NZ_QXHD01000004.1 coordinate 2,800,488, forward strand.
AGCAAAATATTAAATACATCGGGGTGGGCCTTTTCCACCTCATCCAGCAGCACCACAGAATAGGGATGACGTCTGACAGCCTCAGATAGCTGCCCACCTTCTTCATAGCCAACATATCCAGGCGGTGCACCGATCAGTCGAGCGACGGAATGCTTTTCCATATACTCCGACATATCCACCCGCACCAGGGCCTCCTCGGTATCAAACAAACAGTCAGCTAACGCACGGGCCAACTCAGTCTTACCCACCCCTGTCGGTCCCATAAATAAAAATGAGCCGATGGGTCTGCCCGGGTCTTTCATGCCTGCGCGGGCCCGGCGAATAGCGGCCGCTACAGCAGTCACCGCTTCACTTTGCCCAACCACACGCTGATGCAAATATCCCTCTAACTGCAACAGCTTTTGCCGCTCAGTTTCCATCAAGCGATTGACGGGAATCCCCGTCCAATTGGCAACAATCTCGGCAATATCCGCCTCACTTACCTGTTCACGCAACAGAGTAGATCCCTTATCCTGCATCTCTTGCAGCTGCCCGTCTAAAATCTCCAGCTCCTGTTGTACAGCTTCCAAACGTCCATACTTAATTTGGGCAGCCCGATTCAAATCATAGGCCCGCTCAGCTTGCTCCACTTGTACCCGCAGCTGATCTTCTTCTTGTTTCAATGCCTTAATGGCATCGAGGGCTTGCTTTTCAGACTGCCACTGTGCCGTAAATTTCTGTTGTTTAACAGAGAGTTTTTCGATCTCTTTATTAATGCGAGATAACCGTTGTTTCGATGTGCGGGATGTGGACTCTTCCCCTTGTAAGGAGAGTTTTTCCATTTCTAGCTGCCGTAATCGCCGATCAATGGTCTCCAACTCCACCGGTTTGGACGTAATCTCCATTTTGAGCTTGGCAGCCGCCTCATCGATCAGATCGATCGCTTTATCGGGTAAAAAGCGATCGCTAATGTAACGATCCGATAGCGTCGCTGCAGCCACCAACGCCGAATCCACGATCTTCACACCATGATGGGCCTCGTAGCGTTCTTTTAAACCACGCAGAATCGAAATGGCATCTTCCACACTAGGCTGACCAATGTAGACCTGCTGAAACCGTCGCTCTAGGGCCGCATCTTTCTCAATGTGCTTACGATACTCGTCGAGAGTCGTGGCACCAATACAGCGCAGCTCTCCCCGTGCCAAAATCGGCTTGAGCAGGTTGCCGGCATCCACATTACTATTACCACCACCCGCGCCAACGACGGTATGGAGTTCGTCAATGAAGAGCACGACCTGACCATCAGACTCAGCCACTTCCTTTAGCACTGAGCGCAGCCGTTCTTCAAATTCACCACGGTATTTAGCTCCAGCAATTAGGCTACCTATATCCAGGGAAATCAGCTGGCGATCCTTAAGGGATTCGGGCACATCGCCATTGACAATACGTTGGGCTAACCCTTCCGCAATGGCGGTTTTACCCACACCGGGTTCACCAATTAAAACAGGGTTGTTCTTAGTACGCCGTGAAACAACCTGAATCACCCGCCGAATTTCTTCATCACGGCCAATAACCGGGTCAAGCTTACCGTGTTTAGCCTCTTCCGTTAAATCGCGACCATATTTCTCTAACGCTTCGTAAGACTCCTCCGGGTTCTGACCGGTGGCTTTTTGCTTACCACGCACTTGATTAATGGCCGCACGAATGCCAGATACATCTAACTCAAAACCACGCAGTAGCCGTCGGCCAATGCGCTCGTCCTCAGCAAACCCCAGCAGCACATGCTCAACAGAAATGATGTCGTCCTGTAGCAGTTGACGAGCTGCCTCTGCCTGATCGAGCATCCGGTCCAGACTTTGCCCCAAATACAAGCTACTATCTGCTGACACCCTGGCACGCGCCTGACGCTGGGCAAACGCTTCCAACTCTTGCAGCACTAGCTCAGGATCCAAACCCGCTTTGGACAAAATGGTATCCGCCAACCCCTGCTGCTCAATTAGCGCCACCATGACATGCTCAACCTCAAGGTATTGCTGACGAAAACGTCGTGCCACATCTTGAGCTTCAACAATGGCATCCCATGCCTTAGCGGTAAATTTATCAGGATTAGATGGCTGCATGGGGTCTAAATGGTTCGGCAGGGAAACGAGTAATCAGTATATCAATTGGGGGTGGGGGGCGTTCGCTGCGCTGGGGGAGTAGGG
>NZ_QXHD01000004.1:2802680-2804392 GCF_011009555.1 Adonisia turfae CCMR0081
CTACATTGTCCGAACCGACGCTTTCCCATCAATCACTTCACCGATTAACACCTCATCGGCTAAGCCAACAAACAAACCATTCTCCAAAACACCAGGAATGTTGTTAACGGTCTTCTCCAGCTCAGCAGGGTTATCAATGCCGGTAAACTTCACATCCAGCACCATGTTCCCCTGGTCAGTAATCACAGGACCATCCTTATTCACACCCATACGTAACTCAGGCGTACCACCCAATGCCGTCAACGCACGAGTGACAGGCGCAACTGCCATGGGTAGAACTTCTACTGGCAAAGCAAAGGTGGAACCTAATTTATCAACCAGCTTAGAGCTATCAACCACAACCACAAAGCGCTCGGCCAAGCCATCCACAACCTTCTCGCGAGTGTGGGCGGCACCACCACCCTTGATCAGGTTCTGCTGAGGATCAACTTCATCTGCACCATCAATGGCAATGTCAATGCGAGGCGCTTCATCCAGCGTAGTTAGCGGAATACCATGCTTTTTAGCCAGTACTGACGCCTGAAACGAAGTGGGAATACCCACAACGTCAGTAAGTTCACCAGCCGCCAAACGCTCGCCAATAAACTGAATGGCAAATGCAGTGGTGGAACCCGTGCCCAGACCCACAATTGAGCCAGATTTTACCTGGGCAGCAGCGGCGCGACCCACTTCTTGCTTCATTAACTTAACTGGGTCCATATCTCCCATGGTGTGATAACTCCTCTACTTGTCTTTAAAGACGATGTTGCTGAGGCTAACCTAAATCAATCTGAAAAAGACTGATGGCTATTACCATGGATAACTCATGGCTCAATCAGCAACCGCTCATCTTCGGGATCTAGCATGACGGAAATCGGGTCGGCTGCATAGACAATGGATGCGCAAATAGGGACATCCATGGGTCATCTACCTTGTCACCAAAAGGTCGGTAAATATCTGGAATTACCCCCACTACCATTTACCACCTGTGACTGTTAAAAACGCGCAAAACTACTGACGCGCCTAAGCTTAATACCTTATCGCTCTACCCTACAGACATTTACTGACCCTAGACTTTAGTCAACATTGATGCGGAGTCAGACCAACTTCTATGTAGTTGCACCTACACACTTTAGGATGTAGCAATATGAAATTTTTATCTCGCGCCCTATCGAGACGCCATAAACCGCTGCGATGGCTTTTGGCTCCCCTGATTTGCCTACTGATAATAGCGCCTACACCAGCCTTCACCCAGGAACTAACCCTAAGCCAGAAAGTTCTGAATATGGAACTGATGCTGGAGTCAGAATATGAAACGTATTTTGGTGAAGATCTAGCTGAGGTGACTCAATCACCAGAAGAAATTGCGATCGCATTAGCTCGGGTTGGAGAAGAAACCGGAACATCCCCCGCTGTTTTATGGGCCATGCCACGAGAAGATCACCTGCACCTGGTGCTGATTATGCCTAATGGTGAGCCCATTGTGCGTGATTTGTATGACGTCCCTAAAGACCTGCTGGCAAAAACCACGGAGCAATTTCATCGGCATATCAGTCGCCCCTCCGGCAATGCTTATATGCCAGCAGCTCGTAAGCTATACGACTGGATAATTGGCCCCTATGAGGATGAGTTTCTCACCCCGGCTGGCATCGATACTCTGTTGGTGTGTTCTGGAGATGGGCTCAGGGGGCTGGCCTTACCCGCACTCTATGATGGTGAACAATTTTTGGTGG
>NZ_QXHD01000004.1:2804402-2815781 GCF_011009555.1 Adonisia turfae CCMR0081
AATTGTTCCTGCAACTATGGAATCAACTTTTTGGTCTCGAAAAACTAAGTGAAAAAAATTCTATTCCAGACGATGAGTTTTCAGATCTCAGTGCCGAAGATTATCTGAGATACCGTCTAGAGGAGCAATTCTTTTGATATCGCAATAAAAGCCAACAGCTAGACCGACAACTACAGTTTTTAGAAGGAAGTATTTATTTTTTGGGGGATTAGGAACCTTGCTAGCAGCGGTTAAATGACAAAGCTGGGTAGCTATCACTGTTGCCTTAACAGGTGCATTAAGCAATTATCTTGACTTTAAGCGTGTAGAAGCAACTCTGGTTGGTTATAACCGGGCGGCAGATGGACTTTATGATGTCGAAGCCTGGTGGAATAGCTTATCACTAGATCAAAAACAAAATTCTAAGAACTGCGAACGACTGGTGATCAGTACCGAGGCTATTATTCGGAGTGAACATGTCAGCTGGTTGCAAGATATGCAAGATAGACTGGCCGAAATGTACGGCAATACCGAAAATGAGACCTATCCTGAGAACAACAATGAAGACCAACAGAACAAATCAGGTTGAGAATAACTCTTCAAACCCATGATAGTCATAAGAGATATGACCAAATATAATATCTGTTCTTAGCTTTGAATGTTAAGCTCTGGAAACCTGATGTAGCACAGAAATAAAACTAAAGCGCATCATACTGCAATTAGTATGACGCGCTTTGTAGATTAGGACCCTGGCACCGAGCTATTTTCACAAGGGGCAACCCCCTCACTATCTTCACCGCAGGTGCGTTTCACAACCGAGTTCGGGATGGGTCGGAGTGGGACCACACCGCCATTGGCACCAGGAAAGCTATTGAGCTTACTGTTAATCTCTCAGTAGAGCCCTGAAAGACTGCATAGATTAGTATTAGTTCGAATAAGAGTTCATCCATGAGAACCCTTGACTGATAGGACAAGCCCTCGGTCTGTTAGTATTCCTCAGCTTCATACATTGCTGCACTTCCACTTAGAACCTATCAACGGGTCGTCTTCCCGTGACCTTACTGGATTAACTCCATGAGAGCACTCATCTTGAGGTGGGCTTCCCACTTAGATGCTTTCAGCGGTTATCCGCTCCGCACTTGGCTACCCTGCGTTTACCGTTGGCACGATAACAGGTACACCAGAGGTGCGTTCTTCCCGGTCCTCTCGTACTAAGGAAGACTCCTCTCAATGCTCTTACGCCTGCACCGGATATGGACCGAACTGTCTCACGACGTTCTGAACCCAGCTCGCGTGCCGCTTTAATGGGCGAACAGCCCAACCCTTGGGACGTACTACCGCCCCAGGTTGCGACGAGCCGACATCGAGGTGCCAAACCTCCCCGTCGATGTGAACTCTTGGGGGAGATCAGCCTGTTATCCCTAGAGTAACTTTTATCCGTTGAGCGACGGCCCTTCCACTCGGTACCGTCGGATCACTAAGGCCGTGTTTCCACCCTGCTCGAGTTGTCACTCTCGCAGTCAAGCTCCCTTATGCCTTTACACTCAAAGGCTGATTTCCAACCAGCCGGAGGGAACCTTTGCGCGCCTCCGTTACCTTTTAGGAGGCGACCGCCCCAGTCAAACTGCCCACCTGATACTGTCCACTAACCGGGTCACGGTCAATGTTAGAATCCTAGCCTTGATAGAGTGGTATCTCACCAGCGACTCACTAACACCCACAAGCATTAGTTCTATGTCTCCCACCTATCCTGCGCAATCAAAGCCCGAACCCAATACCAAGCTACAGTAAAGCTTCATAGGGTCTTTCTGTCCAGGTGCAGGTAGTCCGTATCTTCACAGACAATCCTATTTCGCCGAGCCTCTCTCCGAGACAGCATCCAGATCGTTACGCCTTTCGTGCGGGTCGGAACTTACCCGACAAGGAATTTCGCTACCTTAGGACCGTTATAGTTACGGCCGCCGTTCACCGGGGCTTCGGTCGCTAGCTTCATCCGAAGACTGACCAGCTTCCTTAACCTTCCGGCACTGGGCAGGCGTCAGCTCCTATACTTCCTCTTTCGAGTTTGCAGAAACCTGTGTTTTTGGTAAACAGTCGCCTGGATCTCTTCACTGCGACCCCCGTTAAGGGGTACCCCTTCTCCCGAAGTTACGGGGCCATTTTGCCGAGTTCCTTAGAGAGAGTTATCTCGCGCCCCTTAGTATACTCAACCCACCCACCTGTGTCGGTTTACAGTACGGGTCTGTTCGCTTCATTACATCCACAGCTTTTCTAGGCACTATCGTTCACTACGCAGCTTCCGTAGAAACTTCCCAATCCATTTAGGGTGTAGCTAGTTGTCATGCGTCCCTGCAATGCTCCACAAACAAAGTTCAGGAATATTAACCTGATATCCATCGACTACGCCTTTCGGCCTCGCCTTAGGTCCCGACTAACCCTCCGCGGACGAGCCTTCCGGAGGAAGCCTTAGGTTTTCGGGGTAGATGATTCTCACATCTATTTTCGCTACTCAAGCCGACATTCTCACTTCTGCTTCGTCCACACCTGCTCTCGCTAATGCTTCTCACTACTACAGAACGCTCCTCTACCACTTGATAAATCAAGTCCACAGCTTCGGTACATCTCTTAGCCCCGTTCATTTTCGGCGCAAGAACGCTTGACCAGTGAGCTATTACGCACTCTTTTAAGGATGGCTGCTTCTAGGCAAACCTCCTGGTTGTCTCAGCATTCTCACCTCCTTTATCACTTAGAGATGATTTGGGGACCTTAGCTGATGGTCTGGGCTGTTTCCCTCTCGACGATGAAGCTTATCCCCCACCGTCTCACTGGCAATGTATTCACTGGGTATTCTGAGTTTGTCTCGATTTGGTACCGCTCTCGCAGCCCGCACCGAAACAGTGCTTTACCCCCCAGCTATAATCACTACCGCTGCGCCTAAACACATTTCGAGGAGATCCAGCTAGCTCCGGGTTCGATTGGCATTTCACCCCTAACCACACCTCATCCGCTCCTTTTTCAACAGAAGTCGGTTCGGTCCTCCACTTAGTGTTACCTAAGCTTCAACCTGGACATGGTTAGATCACCCGGGTTCGGGTCTATAAACACTGACTATCGCCCTTATCAGACTCGGTTTCCCTTTGGCTCCGTCATTCTCGACTTAACCTGCCAGTGCTTATAAGTCGCCGGCTCATTCTTCAACAGGCACGCTATCACACGTTTAATCGTGCTCTAACTGCTTGTAAGCTCATGGTTTCATGTTCTATTTCACTCCCCTCCCGGGGTTCTTTTCACCGTTCCCTCGCGGTACTATTCGCTATCGGTCACACAGGAGTATTTAGCCTTACGAGGTGGTCCTCGCTGATTCAATCGGGATTCCACGTGCCCCAACCTACTCGGGATTCAGCTAGTATCCTTCAAATTTCGACTACAGGACTCTCACCTTCTTTGGTTCACCTCTCAAGTGATTCGTCTATCCTCCAGATTCCATATCGCTGTCCCACGACCCCAACTCTGATAAGAATTGGTTTAGGCTCTTCCCGCTTCGCTCGCCGCTACTAAGGGAATCGAGTTTTCTTTCTCTTCCTACAGCTACTAAGATGTTTCAATTCGCTGCGTTCGCTCGTACCCACCTATAGATTCAGTGGGCCGTACGTAGGGTTGCCCCATTCGGAAACCCACGGATCAATGCATGCTTCCTGCTCCCCGTGGCATATCGCCGGTAACCGCGTCCTTCTTCGCCTCTGTGTGCCTAGGTATCCACCATGAGCCCTTTGTAGCTTGACCTCTCAGTCTCTTTACTAAAGGTTCTCTGTGTCGAACTACCTATTCGACTAATCTATGCAGTTGTCAAGGTTCTCGCTAGACCTAAATCCAGCAGCCTATTCCCCTAGCCCATCTCTTAACAGACCTAAACAGGGTGCTGAAGTTATTCCTATCTCTGCCAATCTGGCAATATTTGGTGGAGGTAAGCGGACTCGAACCGCTGACATCCTGCTTGCAAAGCAGGCGCTCTACCAACTGAGCTATACCCCCATCAGTGGGCCATCCTGGACTCGAACCAGGGACCTCACCCTTATCAGGGGTGCGCTCTAACCACCTGAGCTAATAGCCCCAGCCTATACAACCTAAACAATAGTTTGAAATTCCCTCAATCCTGTCACGACCTAGAGTGACCAATATCGCTCCTAATAAAAATTCGTTCGGAGTCGATTCGGTAGGTCTCCCTTAAAGGAGGTGATCCAGCCACACCTTCCGGTACGGCTACCTTGTTACGACTTCACCCCAGTCATCAGCCCTGCCTTCGGCGCCCCCCTCCGAAAACGGTTAGGGTAACGACTTCGGGCATGGCCAACTTCCATGGTGTGACGGGCGGTGTGTACAAGGCCCGGGAACGTATTCACCGCAGTATGCTGACCTGCGATTACTAGCGATTCCTCCTTCATGCAGGCGAGTTGCAGCCTGCAATCTGAACTGAGCAACGGTTTATGGGATTAGCTCACTATCGCTAGTTGGCTGCCCTTTGTCCGTTGCATTGTAGTACGTGTGTAGCCCAGAACGTAAGGGGCATGATGACTTGACGTCGTCCACACCTTCCTCCGAGTTGTCCCCGGCAGTCTCTCCAGAGTGCCCAACTGAATGATGGCAACTAAAGACGTGGGTTGCGCTCGTTGCGGGACTTAACCCAACATCTCACGACACGAGCTGACGACAGCCATGCACCACCTGTCTCCTCGCTCCCGAAGGCACTACCCAATTTCTTAGGTATTCGAGGGATGTCAAGTCCTGGTAAGGTTCTTCGCGTTGCATCGAATTAAACCACATACTCCACCGCTTGTGCGGGCCCCCGTCAATTCCTTTGAGTTTCACACTTGCGTGCGTACTCCCCAGGCGGGATACTTAACGCGTTTGCTTCGGTACTGCACGGGTCGATACGCACAACACCTAGTATCCATCGTTTACAGCTAGGACTACAGGGGTATCTAATCCCTTTCGCTCCCCTAGCTTTCGTCCATCAGCGTCAGTCTTGGCCCAGTAGAGCGCCTTCGCCACTGGTGTTCTTCCTAATATCTACGCATTTCACCGCTACACTAGGAATTCCCTCTACCCCTACCATACTCTAGTTAATCAGTTTCAGTTGCTCTCCCACAGTTGAGCTGCAGTCTTTAACAACTGACTTAATTGACCGCCTACGGACGCTTTACGCCCAATAATTCCGGATAACGCTTGCATCCTCCGTCTTACCGCGGCTGCTGGCACGGAGTTAGCCGATGCTGATTCCTCTGGTACCGTCAGATCTTCTTCCCAGAGAAAAGAGGTTTACAATCCACAGACATTCCTCCCTCACGCGGCGTTGCTCCGTCAGGCTTGCGCCCATTGCGGAAAATTCCCCACTGCTGCCTCCCGTAGGAGTCTGGGCCGTGTCTCAGTCCCAGTGTGGCTGATCTTCCTCTCAGAACAGCTACTGATCGTCGCCTTGGTAAGCTCTTACCCCACCAACTAGCTAATCAGACGCGAGTTCATCCTCAGGCACATTAAGCTTTCAGCTCTCGCCATATGGGGTATTAGCTTCCGTTTCCAAAAGTTGTCCCCCGCCTAAGGGCAGATCCTCACGCGTTACTCACCCGTCCGCCACTCACCCCGAAAGGTTCGTTCGACTTGCATGTGTTAAGCACGCCGCCAGCGTTCATCCTGAGCCAGGATCAAACTCTCCATGGTAATCTCATTGCTCTCTAAAGAAGCAACAAGACTCATTCATCAAGTGTTGACCTGACACTCAGTGTTATCTAAGTATCCGGTCGTTTGACATCGGCCTCAACCTCGTGATAAGGTCTAACCAATTTCAAACTAAAGAAATTAAACAGGATTTTGTTAGAATCTCAAACTATTGATTTGTCTAGGTTCTAACTCGATTCGGTTACGGTGTTCGCCGCTCCCGTCTCAAGCGCTTTACTAATATAGCGAGCTGATAAACCTAAGTCAACACCTTGGGTGAATTTATTTTTTTGAGCTATTTCCCTTGTTCTGCAAGGCGTTCATCTATTTTGAATCAATTTTCTACGGCGAGCGCTACATTTTTTCGTCTCCTTTTATACAAATTTTTCGGACGTCAGAATTGAGTTTTAGGAGCTGGTTAATGGCCAGTTCTATAGATGTGAACGGGTCTTACGGATTGGTAAAACTACTGATCAACTGATTTTGCGATAGGTACTAGGTTTTTTCCTCACTTCAGAGGAGAATGTGACGGACATATATATGATTCGAGGAAAGCGCGGTGAATTTTCAGTCTGTCATTGCTACGCTGCATGAGTTTTGGTCGGCGCAGGGATGTTTGATTGTTCAGCCCTATGACACTGAAAAGGGGGCAGGGACTAAAAGCCCTCACACGTTTTTGAGGGCTATTGGCCCAGAGCCTTGGTCTGTCGCTTATGTTGAGCCTTGTCGTCGCCCAGCTGATGGTCGCTACGGGGAAAATCCAAATCGTTATCAGCATTACTATCAGTACCAGGTACTGATCAAACCCTCTCCTGGCAACATTCAGGATCTGTATCTAGAATCCCTACGGGCATTGGGTATCAAACCGGAGGATCATGATATTCGATTTGTGGAGGATAATTGGGAAGATGCTGCGGTTGGTGCTTGGGGCGTTGGCTGGGAAGTTTGGTTAGATGGTATGGAGGTAACTCAGTTTACGTATTTCCAGCAGTGTGGTGGTCTGGATTGTAAACCGGTGTCCATTGAGATTACCTATGGTCTAGAGCGATTGACGATGTATCTGCAAGAGGTGGATGCGATCGCAAAAATCCAATGGAGCGATACCGTCACCTATGGCGATGTTCACATGCAAGGTGAAATTGAATGCTCCACCTATAACTTTGAAGCCTCAAGTCCAGAGCTATTGTTGAACCTGTTCAACCTATATCAGCAAGAAGCCGAGCAGCTGATGGAGCGAGAACTTGTACTGCCCGCTTATGACTTTGTCCTCAAGTGCTCCCATACGTTTAACTTATTAGATGCCCGTGGCGTCATCTCAGTCACCGAGCGCACCCGTTATATCCGTCAGGTCCGTTCACTCGCCCGTAAAGTTGCTCAGCTTTACTATGAACAACGCGAGAAACTCGGCTTTCCCCTATTAAATGATGACAATAGGGAAAATTCACAGGCAACAAGCCATAAAGAAAACGCCGTACCTGCCTAAAATAAGGGCAGATAACAAACGCGTTAGGAATATTTGATTATGGCGTCTAGCTTAAGAGCGTATTTAGAACCGATTGCCGCCTGGTTTGCTCAGTTTGGCTTACCAGAATCCATTACCCACTGGGGTCATCCCGCCATGATGGCTATTGTTGTCTTTGCCATGGGCAGCAGTGCCGCCATTGCAGGCTGGAAAATTCGTACCGGTGCGCCAGACGCCACCATGGGTTCTATGCCTGTACGCAAATTCCATAAGAAAGTAGCTCTGTGGATGACTACATTTATTGGGATGGGTTATACCGGGGGGCTTCTATCCCTAGTTATGCAAGGCCAGCCTATTCTAGAAAGCCCACATTTCTGGACAGGGTCAGCGGTGCTTGGATTGCTCGGTCTCAACGGTGCCATTTCCATGAGTAAGTTTGGTGGCGGTCAAGATTCTCTCAGAAATGCCCATGCTTATATCGGTACAGCCGCTGTAGCCCTTATGGTCGTCCACGCCGCTTTAGGATTAAAGCTGGGGTTGTCCATCTAACCCACATCCAAAGACCTTACTCCTGCCAATAGCTGGGGAACGATAACCCAAGGCGCTGCTTCTAACGAGTTGAGGCAGCGCTTTTTACGTTGTCTCTTACTCAACTACCATGACACCCTGGGGATTCATTGTTATCTGCCTAAGCTACATTTTAGGTCTGCTCTCCACAGGTATCGCTGTTAGTCAATCCAACCAGCCTATTGCAGGCTACGGTCTTTTAATGCTTAGTTTAGTCCTAAGCATTTGGCTACCAAAACAATGGCGATTAGGCCCCACAGGGCGTCAGTGGCTATTTGCCGGAATCATCGGTCTGATCGGAGCCATTTACTGCCTATGGCGCATTCCACAACCTGAAATTGACGATATCAGCCGCTATGCCCCTGGCACCTACAGCGTCTATGGAGAAGTCACATCACTCCCCCAGCTCAACCGTAACGGTAAACACAAGTTTTGGCTCAAACCCCATGGAGTCCAAAACCGTTCTGAGCAGGCAGATTATATTAGTCGACAGCCTGCTAGCGGCAAACTATATGTCACGGCTCTACCTGAGCGCAGCGCCAATCTATATCCAGGTCAAGCCATTAAAGCAACCGGTCGGCTATATGAACCCAGCTCCACAGAAGAATTTGATTTCAAAGCCTATTTAGCCAGACAGGGTAGTTTTGCTGGACTGAGTGCTAACTATATTGATGACTTAGCCAACACAGAACAGTCTAAACATGGGCTCTGGCAGGTGCGGCAGCGGATTGCTAATGCTCAAGCTCGCTGGCTTGGTGATACTAAAGGTCATTTAGTCAGTGCCATGGTGTTGGGCCGTAGGGCTGTTGATTTACCCTACGATATTCGAGATGCGTTTATCACAGCAGGTTTAGCTCATACTCTGGCAGCATCTGGCTTTCATGTGGCACTCGTCCTGGGGATGGTATTGGCGTTATTAAAAAGATACTCGAACCGCACTCAAGCAATCGGCGGTAGCATTGCTCTGTTTATTTATGTAGGCCTGACAGGCTTGCAGGCCAGCGTAATGCGCGCGGCCATTATGGGTCTTGGGGCCATGCTGGGGTTAGCTTTAGAACGCAAGGTCAAACCTTTGGCTTGTTTAGGGGTAGCTGTCTTTTTATTATTGGTTTGGAACCCTCGCTGGATATGGGATATCGGCTTTCAGCTAAGTGTAATGGCTACCCTGGGTTTAATAGTCATGGCTACTGCCCTAGCCAAACGTTTGGATTGGTTGCCCAGCGCGATCTCAACTCTCCTAGCGGTTCCCATCGCAGCTTATATTTGGACGTTACCGCTACAGCTCTATCACTTTGGCACTGTTCCGTCCTACAGCATTGTTTTAAATATTTTTGCTACGCCACTGGTCACAGTCATTAGCTTAGGTGGATTTATCAGTGCAATGGTTAGTTTGATTTGGCCTTTAGTGGGGGGTGCGATCGCATGGCTCTTGGCTATACCATTACAGCTTTTAATTACCTTAGTGAAGTCCTTTAACCAATTACCAGGAAACCAAGTCACTATCGGAAATATATCTGTTTGGCTCGTAGTATTAGCCTATGGCCTCTACGGTAGCATTACCATTTGGCTAGCTCGTCGAAATCAGGAAGTCTAGGTCTGGAATGTTCGCCTCGGTGTAGAATAAACAAGCTCAAAATATGGGCGAACCTAATTGAATAGGTCCCTGGAGAGGTGGCAGAGTGGTTGAATGCGGTAGACTCGAAATCTATTATGAGCTTAGGTTCATCGGGGGTTCGAATCCCCCCCTCTCCGTTGAATAGCAAAGCTTTCGGCTATAGCTAATATATAGAGAAGAACTTCCTCAACACAGCTTTTTTGAGCTGAAAACAGGTGATTGATGCACTGTTATGGGTGCCGTTCTGGGGCACGCTTGAGGAAGCATGAAAACTGATCTAACCCCTCACTTGCAAAGGTTTAACCAACAGCTGGAAAAGGTAAGTTTGCGCCAGCGTCGTGGGAAACTCTATGTCCGGGGCAAGGCTGAGAATTCATTTCCACCTAAACCGGGAGAGCAGAAGCGGCAGCGGGTGGAGCTGGCGCTGAATTGTAATGCTTCGTTGGCGGGGCTAAAGGTGGCGAAGGCAAAGGCACAGGAGATAGACAGTCAGCTGCTTTGGGGGCGGTTTGACTGGGGGCCATACCTGAAGGGAAAGCAGAGGCCAGCGAAAACGGTGGCGGAGTGGATTGAGAAGTATGAGGCTGATCACTGGGCGTCTACGCCTAGAACGCTGACTAAGGAAAACTCTTATCAGCAGAACTATCGGTTGTTTTTTAAGCGTCTGCCGCAGGAGAGGGTTTTAACGCTGGATCTGTTGCGGTCTGAGATTTTGAAGGGGTCTAAACCGGGAACTCGTAGCCGGGAATTTTACTGTATGGCTTACGGTAGACTGGCGAAGTTTATGGAGAAGCAGGATGCGATCGCAACCACAGACTTAACCAACTTCCAAGCCGAGCTCAAATCTCTGAAACAGGGGTATAGCCCAAAGAAGATACTGCCCGAGGACTTACCGACTGACGAGCAGATCGTTGAGATATGGAAGTCGCTGAAAAATCCTAGCTGGCAATGGATTTACGGAATGATTGCGACTTATGGTTTACGGCCCCATGAAGTGTTTCATATTGATGTGGAGCGGTTTACGCCTGACACTGAGGTGTTGAGGGTGGCGGATAGTACTAAGACGGGGACGCGGTTGGTGTATCCCTGTCCGGCTAGTTGGCGGACTACGTTCAAGCTGTGGAATGTACGGTATCCGAATATTCAGCGAGAAGGGCGCAGTAATGGCAAGCTGGGGGAGAAGGTTTCGCAACGGTTTCGGGAAATTGGGATTGGTCATAATCCCTATGCGCTGAGACATGCCTGGTGTATTCGGACGGCGTTGCTAGGGGTACCGGATGCCATTGCAGCGAAATGGGCGGGCCATAGTGTGGCGGTTAGGACCCAGACGTATCACCAGGCGATTAGTGAGGTGCAGCATCAGCAGGTATTTGAGCGGATGAAGCGGGCTGAGCAGAGGGTTAGGGAATCAGGCGCTGATCGGGTGGAATCATAAGCAGGCGGTCAAAGTTAGCTACGTGGACCTGCCAGGTGGAGGTTGCGACGCTGGGGTCCTGGATATTGCGATAGTGGACGCCGTATTCAGCATCGCTGGGCTTTTCGAAGATGCGGAGTTTTTCTGCCCGTTCGATTTCGGCCATGATGCGATCTCGGCTGACGCCTAATAGGGGTGATGCTTTGGCGGGGGATAGCCAGAGGCCACGGATGCCATAGCTTTCGAAGATGCGTTCAACCCATTTTTGCCGCTCTTCTAGTTGAGTGTAGCGAGTTTCTAATAACTCCAGTCGCTGTTCGAGGGCGGCGAGGGTTCTAGGCATAATACGCGCGTTGATAATTGAGCTATACCGCTAAAACGGTTAGCCTGGAATACTTTGGGCTACAGGAAAAAGGGGCAGAGTGGTTGAATTCTGACTCAGCAGCTGGTAAGCAGAAAACAAGTGATTGATCGTTCAGTCAATTATATTCGATCATTCAATCAGAAGCACATATCCTGCGCTGAGCTGGGCTGACTACGGTTTTTAGGCTGATCCTTTCTAACTATTGAAGAGTGCCTGAGTAGTGGGCAGCAAAACCTCGGAAGTCGTCAGTATCTACGTTGTGGCAG
>NZ_QXHD01000004.1:2815791-2828146 GCF_011009555.1 Adonisia turfae CCMR0081
TCCAAGGTCAATTCCCAATGCCCGACCAGCCAGACTAATTTGGGCGTTAGCAATTGCTGTGCTGACGTTTGTTTTACGTAATCACTTTTATCTCTCTACAGCAGTTTTTTGGGCATTGTTTGCATTAGCTCCGTTAACAATTATGCTTGACAAACTTTGGGAGTCTCCTCGATTTGAGTGGAAACAGTTTGGGAGAGTAGAGATATCGTCTGCAAAATAGACAAAAAATGCCTCAACAGAACTCTTCTAATTAGTTCAGAAACATCTACCAGCAAAAATTCCATCCCCTCTCGGGCTACAGGGTATACACATCTAGAAGCTAATGTCCCAAAAGGTAGGCTTGGCCTTGAATTGGCCCTCATCCTAAATCCTTCTCCCTGGGGGCGAAGGACTTTGAGGCTAGGCCCCCCTTCTCCCTTAGGGAGTAAGGGGTTGGGGGATGAGGGCTCGAGATTTGGAGCGACTCTCCGACTTATGTATACACGGTAGCCCTCAGGGAGTAAGGGGTTGGGGGATGTAGAGCTTTGCTCTTCTCGCAGAGTGGGTTCGAAATCTAGAGCTAGCTCTCCGACTTATGTATACACCGTAGCCCAGGAGGGGAGAGAGTTTCGGCTTCGCATTAAGGACTGCATTATCTCTCTATTTTCCGTTTTTAGTGAAGGAACCCTGTATGACTAGTTTGTTGCGCATAGCCATGATGGTAATGATTGCCATTGGCACATTCATCATCCATCCCCAACCTGCCCACGCCTTCTGTGGCTTTTATGTTGCCAAGGCCGATACTAGCCTTTACAACAAAACCTCTCAGGTCGCCATTGCCCGCGATGGGAACCACACTGTATTGACCATGGGTAACGACTATCAGGGTGAGGTAAGCGACTTTGCCCTGGTGGTGCCTGTGCCCACCATCATTACTGAAGACCAGGTGGACGTGGCCGAAAAAGTGGTGCTCGACCGCCTTGATGCCTTCAGTGCACCGCGTCTGGTGGAATATTTCGACAGTGATCCTTGCGAAATTATGTACCGTTTGGAAACCGAAGAATCACTGCGATTTGCCGATGATGCCCCCCCCTCGGCAGCCCCATCACCCCGATCGTCAGCAGCTTTAGGTGTCACCATTGAGGAACAATTTTCCGTTGGGGAATATGACATTTTAATTCTCAGTGCCCGTGAATCGGATGGACTAGAAACCTGGCTTAGACAAAATCAATATCAGCTACCCGACGGCGCTAGCCAGGTATTGGCCCCTTACATTCGTCAGGGGATGAAGTTCTTTGTGGCTAAGGTCAATTTGCAGGAGTTTGATAGCAGTGGATATCAATCTTTGAGACCGCTACAAATCAGCTATGATTCACCAAAATTTATGCTGCCGATACGGCTGGGCATGCTGAACGCCGATGGTGATCAGGATCTGCTGGTCTATCTTCTCTCACCAGAAGGACGTATTGAGCTGACGAACTATCGCACGGTGAATATTCCCACTGATGTTGACCTGCCTCTATTTGTGCAGAACGACTTTGGCAATGTTTATCCAGAGATGTTTCAGCGGCGCTATGAGCAGGAAAATAAAAATGTGGCGTTTCTTGAATATGCCTGGGATATGCGCAGCTGTGATCCATGCTCGGCTCCGGTATTGAATCTGTCTGAACTAGAGGCAGCCGGTGTCACCTGGCTCAGCCAAGGCGCGAACCAGCGACGTCCGTCTCCCAATATTGGCACTCCGCCAAGACCAGCAGCACCTTCTATATTTATTTCCCGGCTCCACGTGCGTTACAACCGCGATAAGTTTCCGGAAGATCTGATGTTTCAAACTACATCTAATCGGCAGTTTTTCCAGGGGCGCTATGTCACTCGCCATGCCTTTACCGGCAGCCTCGATTGCCCAGCTCGCCTACGGGAGGAGTACCCCAATGTCGAGGCTCGTCGTGAGTTGGAAGCATGGACCGGTGAAGACTACCGCAAAATTGTTGACGATGCCCAAGACCGTGGGCGGGCCTATGTACGTAACCTCATGGCTCGCTTTGAGCGGGAGTCCCAAAATTTAGCTCGCCTTACCGGTCGGGATATCCAAACGATTCGTCAGCGCATTAGCAACGAAGTCCCTCAACCAATACCATCCCCCTGGCTAATCCGATATCCCAAAAGTTAGCAAGGTGGACCATGCCCACAGCGACCAGCCGACAATGGCATGTATCGGTGGGCATGAATCGCTAGAATAGCTAGGACTTGGTTCTGGATAGTCCTATGTCCTTTCGTATGTTGCGCAAGTGGCTCTACTTGCTGATGAGCTTGGTGATGGTGGTTGCGATCGCAAGCTGCTCCATAGATAACTTCAAAGCCAGAGACATTGAATCATCACGGTTGGTTTATAGCATCCTCAGCGATCCCAAAACCTTTAACTACGCCCTTAACAGCGAACGCCCCAATATTTTTGGAATGACCTACAAAGGACTGATCGCCGAAAACTACGAAACTGGCGAAATTGAACCAGAACTCGCTGAGTCGTGGGAATTTTCCAACAATGGTCTTGCCCTGACCTATACCCTACGGGAAAACCTAAAATGGTCCGACGGCGAACCCCTCACCGTTGACGATGTCATTTTTACCTACAATGACGTTTTTCTAAATGACACCATTCCCACGCAAATTCGCGATGTCCTCCGCATTGGAGAAGAAGGCAAATTGCCCAAGGTGATCAAGCTGAACGAGCGCCAGGTTAAGTTTGAAGTACCTGAACCTTTTGCCCCTTTCTTACGAAACACTGGGGTCAGTATTCTGCCGAAGCACGCCCTGGCCAACTCCATCACCCAAACAGATGCCGAAGGCAACCCGTTATTTTTATCCACCTGGGGCACCAGCACAGCGCCCAATGAAATTGTCTGTAATGGACCTTATATGCTCAAGGCCTTTACTCCGGGTGAGCGCGTCGTCTTTGAGCGCAACCCCTACTATTGGCGCACAGATGACCAGGGTCAGCCTCAACCCTATTTGCAGGAAGTCATCTGGCAGGTAGTAGAGTCCCAGGATAGTGAATTCGTACAATTTCGCTCCGGCGGTTTAGATTTAACCGGCGTCAAACCCGATAACTTCTCATTGCTCAAGCGCGAGGAAGAGCGGGGTGATTTCACCATCTATAACGGTGGTCCGGCCCCCAGCAGCCTATTCATATCGTTCAACCTGAATAAAGGCTCCCGCGATGGTAAGCCGTTAGTCGATCCCGTCAAGTCCCGTTGGTTTAATGCCCTAGAATTTCGACAGGCTGTGGCCTACGCCATTGATCGACCGACGATGTTAAACAACATCTATCAGGGGCTGGGTGTTCTGCAAAATTCATCTATTTTTCCCCTAAGTCCTTATTCTGCAAGCCCTGAAGAAGATGGTGTTCGGGCCTATGACTATAACTTGGAAAAAGCTAAAGACCTGCTGCTATCCGCTGGGTTTCAATATGATGCCAACGGTCAACTACAGGATGCCGACGGTAACCAGGTGCGGTTTACCCTGATTACCAATGCTGGCAATAAGGTGCGCGAAGCCATCGGCGCTCAAATTAAACAGGATCTGAGCAAAATTGGCATAACTGTGGACTTTAACCCCGTCAGCTGGGGCTCCTTGGTGGAAAAGCTAGGGGATAGTCTTGATTGGGAATGCCACATGATTAGCTTGGTCGGTGGACTCGAACCCAATGGTGGCTCCAACGTATGGAACCCAGACGGTGGCCTGCATGCATTTAACCAAAAACCACTGCCAGGTCAAGACCCCATTGAAGGTCGTGAAGTGGCCGACTGGGAAGCAAGAATCGGTCAGCTCTATATCAAAGGAGCCCAGGAACTGGATGAAGCCAAACGCCGCGAAATCTATGTGGAAGCTCAGCGTATTGTTCAAGAGCAGCTGCCGTTTATCTACCTGATCAATCAGTACTCCATGGCAGCCATTCGCAACAAGGTCCAAAATGTGAAATACTCTCCCCTGGGAGCATTATGGAATATTTACGAACTGAGCCTAGCTGAACAGTAGTTTGTTACTAAATAGTCTTTTTTAATAAGGAATTGCAACGGAGCCTTAAAGGAATTGGAGGTTCTAAGGCCAGTCATTAAAACGCCAGGCATAATCGGCGTACATTAGACTTTTAATATAAAAGTTGCATTTTTAGATACCGTTTTGAAATTGAGTTAATACCCTTAAAGACTCCCCATGCATTAGTGAACCGATTGATAGGTTCATCATTTTCCAGCATATTTAGACTGGCGATTGTACGGCAGCGCCTTCTGAACAAACAAATTTCTTGTTTTAATCGACTCGCCGTTCCATCACCGTTGTTATAACTCTACCTATGGACGATATCGCGAAAGCCTATACCGTACTGGAGTTAGAGCCCGGTGCTTCACTCTCAGACGTAAACCAGGCTTACAAAGACCTGGTCTTTATCTGGCATCCTGATCGGATTCCAGCCGATAACACACGGCTACGCGATAAAGCCCAAGACAAACTCAAACGTCTTAATGACGCTCGTAGCCGTCTCAAACAGCATCTGCGTCACGGCACAACAACAGCCTCTAAATCCAACAATAAATACAACCCTGAACGTTACGGCAGCCACCGCTACCGTTCCTATAGCCAAACCCGGTATACCCATCCCTACAGTTCTAGCAACGGCAATGGGTCAACAAACGACACCGCCGCCGCCGGGTATGCCAACCATAGGAGCAATAGCGCTAGCGCAAGAAACGGTGGTCCATCTGCCCAAAATAGCAACCGACCCACGAATGGTTATAGGTCAGCCAGTAGCAACCGACCCACACATAATTCTAATGGCTCTAACTCTAACGGCTTTACAGCGCCCAAGCCGTCTACTACCAATCCAGCTTCATCCAATGGGTATAGCACAGCTGGTGGTTCTACCAACGGCTCCAACAGCTCGGCTAAAAGCCATGACTCCGCTAATGGTGCTGCGACCAATGGCGCTGCCGCGAGCAGTAGCAGCAGCAATGACCGCAGCAGCGCATCTAATAATGGGCGCAGTTCGCCTTACAGTTCGCCTTACAGTTCGGCCTATCGACCTACCAACGACAATAGCTACGCAGATTACATCTACCGAGCCCCTCAACCCACCTATTCGCCGCCTCAAAATTCACCGACCCGCAAGAAACCCGATACCGATTTGGAAGGGTCTGACTTTAAAGGGGCCAATCTTAAGGAAAAAGATTTCTCAGGTAGAAATCTCAGCAAGTCGAATTTAGAAGGGGCTGACCTTAGCGATACGTTTTTACATAAGGTCAACCTTAACCAGGCAAATTTACACAAAGCAAAACTTTTCCGCGCAAACTTACTACAAGCTAACCTCAGTCACGCCAACCTCCGAGAGGCCAACCTGATTGGGGCCGACCTCAGTGGGGCTGACCTCAGTGGGGCTGACCTCAGTGGAGCCATTATCGGCTATGGCGATAAAATCATGGTCAAACTGACAGCCGCCAGGTTAACGGGCACGATTATGCCCAACGGCAACATCCACGAGTAGGTAGCTTAGCCCCCTTACCAATCACTAGTTTGGGTCCATCGAGCTTCAATAAACTCCCATATAGCCTCACGATTGTCATAATTAGCAGTCACCTGTAGCCGCTCAAGCAAGGCCTTTTTTTGAACGTGAGTATCATTACCTGGCTCAATGGCAATGAGCGAGTCCACAATCTCCATGGCATTCTGCGTAGACCCAAGCGCCATCAACACATCACTCAGTAACACCAGTGATGGAACGTGACGAGAATTTTGTCGTCTAGCTTTTTGTAGCAATCTTTCCACTGAATGCAGCATGTCTTCACTGTCATGAATGCTGAGACTCACAACTCTGGTCCATCGCTTACGAGCGTCTAAATAAAGGTTATCTGCTGAACGATTGCCCCGATCAAATAGCATCATCATATTCACTCAAATTCCATAATCCTTCACACAGCAGCCAGACTGAAACGCATGCCATAGGAACCTGGCCTCTATGAACAACCAAAGCCCATGGAGATTCCTCGCATAACACAATCGCTATGCTGGGCGGGTTTTCTTGATAAACAGCATCCATAGCAAGAATGCCGTTTATCCCTAAAACATCCACCTACAGCAAACGCTTCAAATCATCTGTCTTATTACTCCAGACTGTCCTTAGCTAAGGACAGTTTCCTTTGAGAGAAATCCTTTACCGTTACTATAAATAGGCCAGATGCTAATAGAAACTCGTAAAGCTATGACGTTGTGGCTATCCTGAAAAGTCAGATAGTGCTAGCTTTCTAGGTTTACATCCTCTAAGTTTGTGACCTCCCACTTCAGAACCGAGGCATTTATACCTTGCTCTTGCTTACGCTTAGAATCTGCTTCAAACCAGGCGATAATCTGTGCTGTGGTTAGCTCGTCTACAGAAGTATCCATATCCTTAGCTATAAACGCCAACAGCTTTGCTGTCGAAAGCGTTAATCGAGTGAGAAACTTCTCTGGTGTCGTTAGCAGAGCTTTGTCTACCTCAGCAGATTCTTCGGGCGTTAAAAACTGAAGGGTTTGATCGAACATAAAATTCAAGGTAGTTAATTATCTTGCGCACTAATAATTTAGGGACGTTCCATGGAACGTCCCTGAATTTAAATAAACCCTATTTCTTTTGAATCTTATAGGCGCAGAGGTTCTCACCCCGTACTAGCCAATGTGTACGCTCAACCTGACAATCGGGTAGGGCTACGGCAAACATGGCTAACTCATAACCACAAACCGATGGATAGGACGCTGCCACCTGGGAAATAGCACAGTTATATTCGGCGACGATATAGGTGTTTTCGTCGTCGCCCTGATGTAGCTCCGCCATATAGCCTTCCGCCTGGCGAAGTTCTACCAGTTGTTCTACTCGTTCAGGTAATGATCCAGTACCGATGATTTCAAAGTAGTGCTGAGCCTTGCGCTGCCACTGCTGCTTCAAGATCACGCCCACCTGCTCAGAACCGACGGTGTCGGTCAATGTATCGAGTAGGGAAACTGCAAACTGATCGTACTGAGATGGAAACTGATCACGCCCTTTGGAACTGAGTTGATAGATATAGTTGGGACGTCCCATACCTGACTGCATTGCCTGGTGCTCAACTAGCTCCTCGGCTTGCAAATCTTTAAGGTGACGACGAATGGCTTGGGGGCTCACACTTAAATTTTCAGCTAGAGTCTGCGCTGTCGCTTGACCCGCCTTCATTAAAAACTGGAGTATATCGTCCTTTGTGGATGGCTGCACTGACTTCATGGCCTGAAGTTTCGATCGCAATATTACAGACTGTAAACAGTAAACCTGATCTGATCCCACTTTAGCAACATATATGTTGCTAAAGTCTGCTAACTCTATTACTCTTTAAAAAGAGTTAAGCAACCTATGTGTTGTTTAATTATAGAATCATCTGGTTGTCTCAGCATCCCCATTCACCCATGAGCATAAGTAAGCCGACCCAGGCCACAGAAAAAAACCTTGAGCTGATGCGGAATTTTGCCCAAAGCTATGCCAAACGCACTGGCACTTATTTTTGTGCTGACCTTGGTGTGACTTCCGTAGTGCTTGAGGGTTTGGCAAAGCATAAAGACGATTTTGGCTCTCCCCTGTGTCCCTGTCGCCACTATGAAGATAAGGAAGCCGAAGTCAAGAGCACCTATTGGAATTGTCCTTGTGTTCCCATGCAGGAACGCAGAGAATGCCATTGCATGCTGTTCTTAACGGAAGACAATGACTTCGCTGGTAAGGATCAGGAAATTTCCTTTGATCGTATTCGTACAGAGACGAATAAATATTAGACATTAGACAGCTATTGTGGTCTAAGGCCGATTTCTGTCACCCTGGTCATTCCACTTTAGTCCTGCCATTCCGACCCCGATAAACTTCCACATTTCGTTCAATCGCCCCTCCCAACCTTCTCGGTTAAACCATGAGCACTAGTAGCGTTCAATCCGTTGTTAGCCAACCTTACAAGTACGGATTTGTCACTGACGTAGAATCCGATGTCATCCCCCGTGGATTGAGTGAAGACATTATTCGTTTGATTTCAGAGAAAAAGAACGAGCCGGACTTCATGCTTGAGTTTCGACTCAAGGCCTACCGGCAGTGGCTAAAAATGACAGAGCCTACTTGGCCTAACGTCAATTACAAGCCCATCGACTATCAGGACATCATCTACTATTCAGCCCCCAAGCAAAGTGAAAAGCTGAAAAGTTTGGATGAGGTAGATCCAGAAATTCTGGCTACCTTTGAAAAGCTCGGCCTGCCTCTGTCAGAGCAGAAGCGCTTAACCAATGTGGCAGTTGATGCTGTCTTTGACAGCGTTTCTATCGCAACCACATTTAAAGAAGAACTGGCAGAGCACGGCATTATTTTCTGCTCTATATCTGAAGCTGTACAGGAGTACCCAGATTTAGTTAAGAAGTATTTAGGCAGCGTTGTACCGTCAGCCGATAACTACTTCACAGCCCTAAACTCAGCCGTTTTCAGTGATGGCTCCTTTGTTTACATCCCTGAAAACACTCAGTGTCCAATGGATTTGTCCACCTATTTCCGGATCAATAATGGAGATTCAGGTCAGTTTGAGCGCACACTGGTGATTGCGGACAAGGGCAGTTCCGTCACCTACTTAGAGGGCTGTACCGCCCCCATGTATGACAGCAATCAGCTACATGCGGCTGTGGTTGAGCTAGTTACCTTGGATGATGCCAAGATTAACTACTCCACAGTGCAGAACTGGTTTGCTGGTGATAAAGATGGCAAAGGTGGTATTTACAACTTTGTCACCAAGCGAGGCCTGTGCTCGGGTAAGAATTCTAAAATCTCCTGGACTCAGGTAGAAACCGGTTCAGCAATCACCTGGAAGTACCCCAGCTGTGTACTGGTGGGTGATAATTCTGTCGGTGAATTTTATTCGGTAGCGCTGACTAACAATATGCAGCAAGCCGATACGGGCACGAAGATGATCCATGTGGGTAAAAATACTCGCAGCACGATTATTTCTAAAGGAATCTCTGCGGGAAATTCCAAAAATAGCTATCGCGGTCTTGTCAAGGTAGGCCCCAAAGCTGAGAACGCCCGTAACTATTCTCAGTGTGATTCCATGCTGCTTGGCGATACCTCTAACGCCAATACCTATCCCTACATTCAAGTCCAGAACAACACTGGTCAGGTAGAGCATGAAGCCTCTACTTCGAAAATTGGTGAGGACCAGCTATTCTACTTTGCCCAGCGCGGCATTTCTCCTGAAGATGCGGTTTCTATGATCATCAGTGGCTTCTGCCGCGATGTGTTTAACAAACTACCCATGGAGTTTGCAGCTGAAGCTGATAAGCTACTGGCCCTTAAGTTGGAAAATTCTGTTGGCTAACGCCTGAATCTACACCGTCAGACGCACTTTCAATGATTAACTCAGACGCAAAAACAATTCTCTCTGTCAAAGATCTACGAGCCAGCATAGATGGAACTGAAATCCTGACAGGTGTAAACCTTGAAGTGAAAGCTGGTGAGGTCCACGCCATTATGGGTCTCAACGGTTCCGGTAAGAGTACGTTTTCTAAGGTGCTAGCCGGTCACCCCGACTATGAAGTTACGGGTGGCACCATTGAATTTTATGGTAAAGATCTCTCCGAGCTAGAACCCCATGAACGGGCCACAGCAGGTATTTTTCTAGCCTTTCAATATCCTCTGGAGATTCCGGGTGTCAGCAACCGTGAGTTCTTGCGGGTGGCCTACAATGCCCACCGTAAGGCCCGTGGGGAGGACGAGATTGATGTATTCGACTTTGATGATTTAATCGAAGAGAAAACTGAAATCGTCAAAATGGATGTGAGTTTTCTAGACCGTAGCGTTAATGAGGGCTTTTCTGGTGGTGAGAAAAAGCGGAATGAGATTCTGCAAATGGCACTGCTAGAACCTACGTTGGCCATTCTAGATGAGACCGATTCTGGTTTGGACATTGATGCTTTAAAGACTGTGGCAGAAGGCGTTAATAAGCTGGCCACACCGAACAGTGCTAACTTGGTGATTACCCACTACCAACGGTTGCTTAACTACATTGTGCCGGACTATGTCCATGTGATGTGCGGTGGGCAAATCATCAAAACCGGCAGCAGAGAACTGGCCCTAGCCCTTGAAGCTAAAGGCTATGAATGGCTCTTAGAAGAGCAGGTGGTGGCTTCATGAGTAAAGTAGCTACCGTAACCCAGCGCGATCGCTATCTAGGGGAACTCCTTGAGCAGGCGGCCCTCTCCGCTAAGCAGTCTCCCTTAGGGTTAGATACCTTACGAGCCGCCGCTCGTGCGCTCGTACAGGAACGCACATTTCCATCCAACCGCGATGAAGATTGGCGATTTACCGATCTGTCATCCATGTTGGAAATGTCTTTTCAGGCCCCAGGGGCTTTAAAAGATTCGGTGATTGCTGAGGCTAAACAGCAGTTGGCCAACATCAGCCTGGGGGATACAGCTCGCCTAGTGTTTGTTAATGGCATCTTTGCAGATAGTCTCTCTAACGTCGGTGACGGCACTAGCGTTCTAAGTCAGGCAGAAGCTACACCTGATGCGTTGGCTCAGATACAGGGAAGCAATGAAGTCTTTACGGCTTTGAATACAGCTGGCTTTACCGACGCTGCCGTACTCCACATCAAGAAAAACACAGCCATTGAGCAGCCGATTCAGATTGTTTATCTGACCATTGGTAATGGGTTGTTTGTACAGCCACGGTGTCTCGTAGTTGCGGAAGCAGGTAGCGCTGTCACGCTGGTAGAGGAGTTTCATGGCAGTGGCGCTAGCTTTACCAACAGCGTCAGTGAAGTGTGGGTTCATGATAATGCTGAGGTGACTCATCTGCGGTTACAGCAGGAGTCATCGGAGGCAGTCCACATTGGTAAAACAGCAGTTTCTCAAGCGCGGGATAGTCGTTATCGGAATACGGCATTCATTTTTGGGGCAGGCATTTCTCGCCATAACCTGGAGGTTTATCAAACAGGACCCCAAACTGAAACTGAACTCACTGGGTTAACGGCTGTTCGCGACAAACAATTGGCTGATACCCACAGTCTGATTGCCCTTAGCCACCCCCACGGCACTGCCAATCAGCTACAGAAAAACATTATGGACGATCGGGCCCATGGTGTATTCAATGGCAGGGTGTATGTGCCCCATCAGGCCCAGCTCACCAATGCATCACAGCTGAACCGTAATCTGCTACTGTCATCCAAGTCCCGAATAGACACTAAGCCAGAGCTTGATATTGTCGCTGATAACGTCAAGTGCGCCCACGGTGCAACTGTGAGCCAACTGGCACCGGATGAGATGTTTTATCTGCAAAGTCGGGGCATCAATCGTGACCAGGCCCAGCGGCTATTAATTTACGCCTTTGCAATGGAAATTATTGAGCCGATTACTGTGGCTCCCTTGCGAGAGCGCATGAATCAGTACATTCAGCAATGGACAGTGTAGGCAATGACTTTAACTATGGCTAAACCTCTCGCCGATGAAGTCCGGTCGGATTTTCCGATTTTGGACCAGACGGTGAATGGTAAGCCGCTCATCTACTTTGATAATGCGGCCACGTCACAAAAGCCTAAGGTCGTTCTTAATGCCCTTGTGGATTATTACCACCAGGACAATGCCAATGTTCATCGTGGTGTACACACCCTCAGCGCTCGGGCAACGGCGGCCTATGAAGGTACCCGTGACAAGGTAGCAGCCTTTATAAATGCATCCAGTCGCGATGAGATTGTCTTTACCCGCAATGCCAGTGAAGCCATTAACCTGGTGGCCTATGCCTGGGGCTTGAGTAACCTCAAGGCAGGCGATGAGGTGATTCTGTCGGTGATGGAGCATCACAGCAATCTGGTGCCCTGGCAGCTGGTGGCTGAACGGACGGGTGCTGTGCTCAAGCATGTACAGCTGACGGATGCTCAAGAGTTCGATTTTGAGCATTTCAAAGGGCTGCTTTGCGATCGCACCCGCCTAGTGGCCATTAACCACATCTCCAACACCCTTGGCTGTATTAACCCAGTTGAAGACGTCATCAAGCTAGCCCATGGCCAAGGTGCCAAGGTACTGATCGACGCCTGCCAAAGCGTGCCCCACATGCCAGTAGATGTGCAATCCCTTGACTGTGACTGGCTAGTCGCCTCAGGTCACAAAATGTGTGGTCCCACGGGTGCCGGTTTCCTCTACGGCAAACTAGATATTCTCAATGCAATGCCCCCCTTTCTGGGCGGTGGTGAAATGATTCAGGATGTTTACCTGGATCATTCCACCTATGCTGAACTGCCCCACAAATTTGAAGCAGGTACGCCCGCCATTGCTGGGGTGATCATGTTAGGGGCAGCGGTCGACT
>NZ_QXHD01000004.1:2828156-2834380 GCF_011009555.1 Adonisia turfae CCMR0081
TCGCGGTAACGCTCTATAAGAGCTTGGAGTATTGAATAAAAAGGGTCTCAATCTATCAAGTTGGGGGCTTTTTTATTCGCTGCCTAGCGTTTATCCCTTTCCCCTAAGACCTGTGCTATATTTCAACAAGCACTAAGTGCTCCTGGTACTAAAACCGTTTAGGGATAAGGAGGTGATGCCCATGAGTGAAAGTAGTTGTAAATGCATGGGTCTTCAGGTTGACGTGAGCCGGCTGTGTGCCGGGGCTGTTCTCTAGAATTGGCTTCATCTTTGAAACTGATGCGCTAGGGTTCCTTCCGGCAGTCTGGTTTCAACCTAAGACCCCACTAGACCGCTCCTATCTTGAAGTTGCTTCGGCACTTCCCTGATAGGAGCGGATAGTTTTTTAAAGGCACTTAACTTATATGATTTGCACTTAATATTATTTTTAGTAAAGTGCCATCATCGTGCCCTACATATGCCCACACTCCTCAGCTCTACAGAAATCCAGACTCGCCTCACCACATTGCCCGACTGGACCCTTGAAGACACTTCAATCCAAATGATTTTGACCTTCAAGAACTTTATTGAAGCAATTGCCTATATCAATAAAGTAGTTGAACCAGCTGAGGCAGCTGGCCATCATCCTGACATTTCAATTTCCTATAATCGAGTGATCATTAGCCTCACCACTCACGATGCAGGGGGCCTGACTCAGCAAGATTTTAATTTGGCTCAGACGCTATCCCAACTGGCATAGATCAGACGCTATCCCAACTGGCATAGATCAGACGCTATCCCAACTGGCATGGCCAGACACTCTCCCAACTGGCATAAGAAATCTTCCTCTGAAGAAAAATCTGGACTAGGGTGTCTAGAGTTAGCTATCAACCAACTTATCAGTTGGTAAAAAGGTAGTCTACGTAGCTAGCTCTTCCTAAAGAGATCTGCTAGCATTAGCCTTAGGTAATTACAGAGCATAAGCGAATTGTCTTAGGGCAAGGTTGCATAGGTTCTGTAATTCAGGCAAGATAAATCAATGTGGCTCAGCTATTTTGCTGACCGCTCATTTTCTTCCTAGGTGTGAGGAGAACTAAAATAATGTCTAATCTGTGGAAAGCCTTATTGGCTAGCCCATTTGTACTGGGTACTGCTCTTTCCAGTTCCGGTTTTGCTGCTGAGACTGTTAGCGTTGACGCATTAAGCAACTCTGACTCCATTCAACTAGCTCAGGTTACTAGCGTTTCCGAGCTTTCTGACGTTCTTCCTTCTGACTGGGCCTACACTGCACTGCAGCGCCTAGTAGAAGAGTATGGTTGTCTTGAGGGTTATCCCGACCGTTCTTACCGTGGTAACCGCGCAATGACTCGCTATGAGTTCGCTGCTGGCTTAAACGCTTGCTTGGACGTAATCGTTCAGCTAATTGACGGTGTTGATGAAACTGAGCTTGACACCATTCGTCGCCTACAGGAAGAGTTTGCTGCCGAGCTAGCTACTATCCGTGGTCGCGTTGATACTTTAGAAGCTGATGTAGCTGAGCTAGAAGCTAACCAATTCTCTACTACTACCAAATTGAAAGGTCAGTTGGACGCTCACTTGGTAGTACCTTTCGATGCTCCTAACGACGAAGACGAGACTACTTTTGAGTATCGTGCTCGTTTGAACTTTGACACTAGCTTCACTGGCGAAGACCGTTTACGTATTCGTTTCCAGGCTAGTGACCGTGGTGGTGAAGGTACTAGCTCCTTGGGTCAGGCTGCAGGCGGTCTAGCCAGCCAAAGTGGTCCTGACGATGATCAGGATGACATCAGCTTGGACGATGTTTACTACTCCTTCCCCATCGGCAGCCGTGTTTCTGCAATCATCTCCGCTAACAGCACTGTTTCTGATGATTTTGTAACCAGCACTATCGTTCCTTTCGATGGTCCTAGCGTTGCTGACTACGGTGGTCCTCAGTTCTATGACCAGCTTGGTGTAGGTGGCGAATCCCTTGGTGTTGGCTTCAACATTGCCTTCACTGACAACATCATTCTTGATGCTGGTTATGCAACTGGCCGCGGTCAGGATGCAGACAAGGGTGTCTTCGACGAGTATGAATACATTGTTCAGTTGAACTACTTAAGCGATGGCTTGATTGATGCTGCCATCGTCTACATGGATGGTGAAACTGGCGATGGTAACGGTGAAGAAGAAATTATCGCAGGTCTTCTAAATCTTGACTTTGGCGGGTTCGAAATCGGCGGTTACTTCGCTGACCAAGATGGTGATGAGAGCTGGCAGGCTGGTGTTGCCTTTGGTGATTTCCTAGGTACTGGTAATGCCGCTGGTGTCTACTACTCTGAAGACTTCGATGATAACGAAGTAGCTGAGGCTTACTACTCTGTTCAAGTCAACAAGTACTGGACTCTGACTCCTGCTGTAATTTACGGTGAGCTTGATGGTGATGATGACAGCCTTTACGGTGCCATCCGTTCTACCTTCAGCTTCTAAGTTTGATAACCTAGTTATCTAATGAAAAGGCTCCGCAGAAGCGGAGCCTTTTTGCTTTTTTACAATGCATAGATGTTCAAAACAGGTAGCTTCAAACGTAGTAATTAACGTAATACTTTCATGTCCTTCGGCAGCAAAGCCAGAATCATATATCGTTCACCATCAACTTTGACCAGCCAGTGTCCTGTTTTAGAGCCATCCTCAAGAGTTTCTTGCTCCAAGACAGTACCTGTTTGACCAGCAGCATATTTGGGATATAAAATTCGCACTCTATCGCCCAGTTTAATCACGCGCACTTAAATAAAAGCTCTAGATATCTATACATATCAGCCCAGGCAATTACTTTATTAGGCTTCGACGCCATAAATACGACGACATAAAAGTATATATTTTGGACGAAAATAATATGGTAGAAATCACGATGTTTTTAGCCTTTGATTAATCGTAAATATAGGCTAAAAACATCGTTAAACAAGGTCAAGCTTTAACTGGGGTCTTCTCAAGCATAAGTTTAGAGCGCTTAAACATCTCAGGAATTTCTACCGGATAATCTCCCGTAAAGCAGGCAGAACAGAATGTTGTAGTATCCTGTTGAGTCGCTGCTAACATTCCTTGCCAGCTCAAATAAGCTAACGTGTCCACACCTATTTGGGCTTCAATGTCTTGTACAGATTTTGTGGCAGCGATTAACTGGTCTTGGCTATCTGTATCAATGCCATAAAAACAGGGATGGGTAACGGGTGGGGATGAAATCCTCATGTGGATTTCTGTAGCACCGGCATCTCGCAAAGCTTTGACAATTTTGCGGCTGGTAGTTCCCCTAACAATAGAATCATCTACCAATAAAATTCTTTTCCCTTCCAGCACATCTCGTAGGGGATTCAACTTAATGCGGATTCCAGCTTCTCGCATCATTTGGGTTGGCTGAATAAACGTACGGCCAACGTATCGGTTTTTGATCAACCCTTCTGCATAAGGAATACCGGAAGCTTCAGCAAATCCAATAGCTGCCGGAATACCAGAGTCAGGGACTGGCATAATCAAATCGACGTCTGCTGGTGACTCCTTGGCCAGAATATTACCTAAACGCTTGCGATAGCTGTATAAACTCTCACCGTGATACACGCTATCAGGCCGTGCAAAATAGACCATTTCAAAAATGCACAGGCGGCGTTCTGGCTGGGCCCATTGCAATGACTTAACACCGGTTTCACTAATCCAGAGCAGCTCACCAGGCTGCACATCACGAATGTAGTGGGCGTTTACAATGTCTAAGCCACAGGTTTCGGATGCAACCGCATACTGCCCAGGCCCATTTTGAGGATCATGATCGCCAAAGTAGCCGAAGACAAGGGGCCTAATGCCGTTCGGATCGCGGATTGCTAAAATCCCCTCAGGGGTAGCGATCGCAAGGCTAAAAGCTCCCTGACACCGTTCGCAGGCATCAATAGCCGCCTCAATCCATCCTTTGCCATCATTAACGGCATCTGCCATCAACAACGCAATGACCTCTGTGTCGGTAGTGGTGAGCAGAGTATGGTTGCGTTCAAGCAGTTCTTCGCGTAGTTTGCTAGCATTGACCACATTACCATTGTGGGCTAACGCCATCTCTCCAAGGCGAGTAGACACTATGGCAGGTTGAGCATTGGCAACTCGACTAGACCCAGTCGTGGAATAGCGGGTATGGCCAACGGCCCACTGTCCAGGCAAGCGCTGCAATACATCCTCATCAAATACCTGGGAAACAAGCCCCATGTCTTTGTGAACATTAATACTGCCATGGTCAAAGGTGGCAATACCAGCTGATTCTTGACCACGATGTTGCAATGCATACAAACCAAAGTAAGTCAGCGTTGCAACATCGTCTGTGGGTGAATAGACGGCAAATACGCCACAGGCTTCTTCTGGTTTGTCGGGATGAACATGCACGGTAGAAGGTTGGGAAACAATATTATTGGTTGGGAGAGGCATCTTGAGTCCGCTTAGCGTTAACGACAACAAAAAGAAGCGACTAATGAGTGATGGGCTCAAGACGCACACAGGTGAGAAAACCAGGTAGAGACTTGAGAGAATGACTTAATATTTTCTTAATTAACATGATCCTAACACCCGAAACCAATTGCAAGGGTGTCGGTCCATCAGATTAATCTATGTTGTTTATGTTGTTACACATCCAGGGCTCTTTCTATAGCGTAGCGCCAGCTATCGGCCATGGTGGCAACATCCAGATTAATCAAGGGTTGATCATCAGATGTTTGAATAACCAGGGGCGTATTAGCAGCGGTTACAGTACCAATGATTCCCCAGGCATGATCTAGTTGCTGCCTGAGATAAGCTTCCCAAGCAGCTTGGTGAATAGGAGCAACAGTAACCACAATGCGAGCCCCCCCCTCACCAAACAGCAAGGTGTCATAACGCTGCTCCAGGTTGGGTAAGGTGATCGTTGCTCCAAGGTTGCCGCCAATGGCGGATTCAGCGAGTGCGATCGCAAATCCACCTTCTGCACAATCATGGGCCGATGTCACCCAACCTTGGCGAATACCATGGCGACAGACTGCCTGAACCTTTAACTCCAGGTCAATATTCACCTTGGGTGGACGCCCTGCCACCTGACCATGGATTTGCTTGAGGTATTCCGAAGCTCCCAGAGTCATAGCCCCGTCACCGTCCTCACCCAATGGGGTTCCCAGTAAATAAATCTGGTCACCAGCCATTTGCCAGCTTTGACCACAAACCCTATCTAAATCATCAATCACACCGACCATGCCGACCACGGGGGTGGGATAAATAGGCTGAGGGTTACCCTCACTATCAACTGTTTCGTTGTAAAGCGACACATTACCACCAGTTACAGGTGTATCAAATTCACGACAGCCATCCGCTAGACCGCGACAGGCCTCCGCCAACTGCCAGTAGCCCACCGGTTTTTCAGGGCTGCCAAAGTTCAGATTATCCGTCACAGCAATGGGTTCTGCTCCCACACAGCTCAGATTACGAGCAGCCTCAGCCACGGCCGCCAGACCGCCTTCATAAGGGTTGAGATATACATAACGAGGGTTGCAATCGGTAGTAGCAGCCACACCAGAATTACTGATAGCCCCCTCAGCCCCTTCCAAAGGTCGTAGTCGCACAATTGCTGCATCTGCCCCACCAGGCAACATCACCGTGTTGTTTTGCACCTGATGATCGTATTGGTGATACACCCACTGTTTCGAAGCAATTGTTGGTGTACCGAGTAGTGTCAGCATGACATCACTCCAAGCTTTACCATCGATACCCGCTGCTGAACAGTCGGGCAAACTACTCTCTTGCCAAGCCCAGGCCGTTTGTACATAGGCAGGCGGCTCCGCCAAAACTTCGCGTTCATACAGCGGTGTGTTATCTGCCAAGGCAGAGGCAGGCACATCAGCAGCGACCTTACCCTGAAATAAAATCCTCACGATCGGCTCTTGAATCACTTTACCCGCCACCACCGCATGGAGCCCCCAGCGCTCAAAAATGTCGATCAGCTCCTGCTCACGACCCTTTTGCCCTACAAACAGCATGCGCTCTTGGGATTCTGACAACAAATATTCGTAGGGGACCATGCCAGTTTCTCGCACAGGCACTTTGTCCAGGTCGAGCTCAATGCCGACGCCACCATTGACAGCCATCTCAGATGTGGAACAGGTGATACCCGCAGCCCCCATATCCTGCGCAGCCACCACAGCCCCCGTTTTAAATGCTTCCAGACAGGCCTCCACTAAAGACTTTTC
>NZ_QXHD01000004.1:2834390-2893359 GCF_011009555.1 Adonisia turfae CCMR0081
TGTTTGAAGCCCAGGCTTACAGTTTTGCCCTCCGCCAGCAAGATAATCCCAGGGCAGCAATCGAGGTGCTTACGCCGTTTCTCGATGCCAATGGCGATTCCATTCAACAGGCTCAAATTAAGGCAGAGCTTGCCACTTCCTATGCTGCAAATCGTGAATATGAGCGTGGGTTAGCATTACTAGATACCATTCAAGGCCAGCCGCTAGTGGTGGCTCGTGCCCTCAGAGGGATGACGTTCTACACAGATGCCCCTGTCGTGCAACGTCGTGCGATCTCAGCCTATCAAGGGGTCTTAACCAGCTCCAGCCTGACGGTGGGGGCCGCTCGTGAAGTGGCGGCTGCCCTGGGCGCTTATCCCAGTAGCCAGCCCACCACATTAGCGACCTATCGCCAGCTGTCGGCTCAATACCCCGATGACGTCAGCCTCTATGTACAGACCAGCATTTGGGAGCGACAGCTGGCTCAAATTTCGGCCTACGAGCTGCGACAGCGTCTGTTGTCGATCAACTTACCGCAAAATCCCACCCAGCTTCAGTACATTGCCACCAGCCTGGCCAGACTTGATCCCCCCGATGCAGAGCTAATCACGTTTTATCAGGATGTGCTTGCAGTGACGTCTGCTGAGCCATTTCTCCACTATCGTCTCGGCCAAATTTATCTTCAGAAAAATCAGTTGGACCTGGCCCAGGAGCAGCTGCGTCTTTATGCCGGAGATGATCCGGCTGTTTTTCTATTCCAGGCGGAACAAGCTCGTCGTCAAGATGATATCGACACGAGTATTGCACTATATCAGCAGCTGATTAATGACCCTACCAGTAGCAATGAGGTAGTGACCGGTGCTCTGCAAGGTCTGGCGGGTATCTATCAAGGTCAAGGTCAGTACGTTGAGGCCTTGGCTCTTTATGAAGAAATCATTGCCCTCAATCCCGGTAACGATGCCAAAATCCTGGGTCAAACCAGCCTGGCCTATCAGGGTAAATTTATTTCAGTCGAAACGGCGGAATCAGTTCTAGAGCAGTGGCTTGCCAATCACTCTACCAATGAAAACCCGCCTGAACTATATAGTCTGGTGGGTGCACTACCCGCGGATCCAGCCCGCAGCGAGCTGTATGAAGCGCTGCTGATAGCTAACCCTAATTCCATTGCGGTGCGTCAGCGTCAGATCCAGGTGCTGGCGATGACCGACCCCGATGCGGCTAATGAGGCTGCGGCGCAGCTCGTGGCTGATAACCCAGATGCTCCTGAAGTTTATCTGCTACAGGGACAGATTGCCCAAGACACCGATGATTTATCGACGGCGGCTAATGCGTATAACACTTTGCTAGAGCGAAACCCTGAGCAGTTTGATGCAATGGTCGGTTTGGCTGGGGTTCGTTTCCGGCAATTGCGCTATCAAGAGGCGCGCCGTCTATATGACCAGGCCATTGAACTGGCCCCGGACGATATTAATTTACGCCAGACCTCCATTAGCTTAACGGTGGCTCAAGATCGTCCTTTACGAGCATTGGAAGAAATCAATGCGCTGCAAAGTCGAGTCCCTAACAATCTTGGTCTGGAGCGCCAGGAAATTTTAATTAAAGAGGGATTACTACTTCATCGCGGTTTTCAACCTGTTTGGGAGCGTTATTAACCGTTTCTACATTTAGAGCCGTAATTTTTGGGTAAGACGTGAATCCAATCGCTCAATTTTGATGAGTTTCAGAGTGGTGTGGCAGGATAAGGACGTTTGCCGACAGCTTGGCACACTGGCTGTATATCGGTTTATATCAGTTTCCAGTCGATTTTCTATGGTGCAGGATGGACATCCTACACCGGATCAGCAAGCGATCACACCGTAAGTGATCACATTGTGCATCACACCGTAGTCAAAACTGAGCACTGATATACGTGGCAGCTAATTGAAGTGGCAACTAATGGGATATGTCGCGGTTTTAATTTGTTAGGACATGACTACAACGCTAGACCATATAAAAAGGATGGGACAAACATGTTGTCGAGAGCGGTTTTTAAATGGATGCAGCGTTGGGGCTGTCTAGTCCTTTTGGGTCTTGTGCTTAATGTATGGATTACTGGTTGCTTGGTATCTGTGCGATCGCAGGCTATTTATAACCTACCAACACAGCTACCGGCTTCTATCACAATAGCTACGTCGGATGGTGCAGCTCAACAGTCTTTTTTTGAAACCACATGGCAGCGTTATCGCGATCGTTTTATTCAGGCTGATGGTCGGGTGATTGATTGGGAAAACGACGATCAGCGCACCACGTCTGAAGGTCAAGCCTATGCGATGTTGCGTGCATTGCTGATCGATGATCCTGAGACCTTTGATCGAGTACTGCAATGGGGCGAAGAAAATCTAGCGCGTCTGGATGAAGACGGTGAACTGCTCGACCATCTTTGGGCCTGGAAGTGGGGGCCTGATGCCGCACCGGGTGAAGCTCAGACATGGGGCATCCTTGACGAAAACTTTGCCACTGATGCCGATATCGATGCAGCGACAGCCCTGATTATGGCTGCCCGTCGTTGGAAAAAGCCAGCCTATTTGACCCTAGCAAAGATCAAACTCAAGGATATTTGGGACTTTTCGACAGCTGATATCGCCTTAAAAGATGATCTGTCTGGACATTATCTTTTGCCTGGCCCCATGGAGGCCTTTCATCCCTCCCCTGAAACCTGGTACCTAAACCCATCCTATGCAGCACCCTATGCTTTCCGGCTTTTTGCCCAAGTCGATCGACGGCGCGATTGGATGGAACTTGTCCATACCAGTTACAGAATGCTGGAAGAGAGTGCAAAAATCTCAGAACTAGGACTGCCCAGCGATTGGTTTTTGCTGCACAGTGAAGCCCCTCACTATCGAAAATTACCAGCCTCAGCCCCGCTTAGAAGTATTTATGGCTTTGATGCCTATCGAGTGTGGTGGCGAGTAGCCCTTGATTTGACTTGGTTTGAGGCTCCTCCAGCGGGCCACTACCTGAGCGAGCATCTCACACCCTTACTGGAACTTTGGCAACAATCTCAAAAGCTACCAGCCCAGATCGATCTGGCGGGTGAAGCGATGGTTGATTATGGGGCCACATCTCAATACGCCATGGTTTATCAGGCTGCTCGTCATTTAGATCCCAAGGCAGCCGAGGCGATTCGAGAAAATAAGTTGGCACTGGCAGACCCCAATGATTTTTGGGATGGAGATTCTGCCTACTACACGCAAAACCTTGCTTGGTTGGGGCTCTATCCTCCGGAATGGGTACCAGAATCCTGGTTCAGATCAGTTCGCTAGGCGTTTGTTAGGTCGGTTTCAATAACTCAACCGTGTCCTTGGGATCTACAGGCATAAGCTGTACATTGACCAACTCTTCGCGGGCAGTGGGTAGAGATTTGCCAATAAAGTCCGGATGAATAGGAACCTGCCGATGGCCCCGATCTATTAGCACAGCCAGACGAATCATATTGGGTCTGCCATAGTCCAGTACGGCATTGAGGGCGGCTCGAATGGTGCGCCCGCTAAAAATGACGTCATCCACTAACACAACTTTCTTCCCTGTCAGATCACAGGGCATCTCACTTTTTGCAGGTGTACGAGTGCTGATTTTATCGAGATCGTCTCGGTAAAATGTAATGTCGAGTTCTCCCACAGGAACTTTAATGCCTTCAAGCCGTTCCATTTGCTGGGCAATGGTATGGGCCAGGGGAATGCCACGGGTGTAAATGCCGACTAAGACTAAGTCATCCAGAGCATGGGTGCGTTCAATGATTTCAGAAGCCAAACGGTTTAGAGTACGGCGAATCGCCTCTGCGGATAGAATTTCAACAACCTGATCGGCCATAATTAAGGCGAGAAGTGAAAGCAATTTATGCCGTTGCTGATCAAGAGATACTTCTATCTATGTTGCCAGCGTACAATTGGCAATTCATAGATTAAGGGATCTCAAGGTACATTAACGCTTAGTTTAATAACCATAACGAAGACTTTCGACTTAGCAAGCCTTAAACCATAAAGTTTGTATCTTCACCTTGGGCCGCTTGCCAACTACGCGCATCGTAATAGAGTTCTTCTAGGGAAATTTTATAAAGCGTTTCTCTTAGTTTTTCCTGCAATTTTCGCCATAGGGTAAGTGTGACCCAGTCCTCAGCTTTTTCAGGAGATGCTAGCTCCAAAGGCGTAATTGGTTCGCCGACGGCATCTAAAATTTGGCCTAGATATATATGACTGGGCGCTTTTGCTAAACGATAGCCACCACGCGAGCCTCGAACTGATTCAACTAAGCCCGCTTGACGCAGTTGAATTAGCAGTTTTTCTAAGTAGGGAGCTGGTAGATTTTGTCGCTGAGCAATGAGTTTAACGGACGCTAAACGGGGTTGCAAACTCAGATCGAGCATTGCTTTAACACTATAGTGTCCGCGGGTTGTCAGTTTCATGGTTAAGGCGGATACTGGCTCGACTTTGAGGTTTAGAAAAAGGTGAATCTAGCCTCAGGTCAACAGGATAGATTAGGGAGAATTAGGGAAAAGTTAACATAAGAAGTTTCCATAATGATTAGACCCTGGACAAATTACTAGGTAAATCAACTCTTAATACAATTATCAAGAAATAAATGCAAACAGCGTGCACAAACGTATTTTAATCATGTATGATTCTGCTCGTTATCTACTGCGCAGTGAGTAGGTAATGTTTAAAAATAGTAATGGGCTGGGTGCTTCAGGGAGTTTAAAGCAATTTAATTGAAGCATTACTCGTGGACTCCTTCCCAAATATCTATGATTAGCTTTTGATATTGCGGACCAATGGAATGAATCCTGTATGAGGTGATAATTAGTTGATCATGTCTCCATTCAGAACGATGGTTTTTCTCGGGGAAAATATGAAGTTTACTCAGACATGGTTTAACAGTCACAGCAAGCAGAATCATTTCTTTAAGCAGTAAAAGCAAACTTCCAAACGTGTTCGTGTTAGAGATGTGGGTGAATGGCTAAACCGTCAAATTCAAATCCATTAACTGGTAAGACATTACTTAAAAAAGTAAAGGACTTAGAACATCTCTCTAGAGAGGAAAAGGCTAAAGCCTGTGGCTATTACACGGTGACAAAGAATGATGTTGTCCGTGTGAACATGATGAAATTTATGAATGCGCTGATTGATGCCGAAGGTATTCAATTGGATAGTATTCAAACAGGTAATGGGCGAGGCGGGCGTAGTGCAAGCTATCGAATTACTGTGCAATCTAACGGTAATTTGTTGATTGGAGCTGCCTATACCAAGCAAATGGGGCTAAAACCCGGAGATGAGTTTGAGATTTCTTTAGGTCGTAAGCATATTCGCTTAAAGCAGCTTAATGTCGATAGTGATGACGATGCTGACGAATAATCGTTTGTAATTGCGTCATCGTTAGTTGGCTCAATTCTTAGCTTTAATTCAGAAAAATTATGGGGTTGCCAGTAGTTTTAGATGTTGCCCTAGGGCTGGTGTTCGTTTATATGGCCTTGGGTTTGATTGCCAGTGAGGTGCAGGAAATTGTTAGCACTATGCTGCAATGGCGGGCTGAACATCTTAAGTATTCGATTGAGCAGCTGTTGGCAGGGGGACAATCTGCCGATCATCGTGCTGCTCGTAGGTTAGCCGACCAGATTTACAGTAGTCCCATGGTGCGTGACTTGAATTATGAAGCCCAGGGAATCATTGCTCGCTCGGCTCGGCAGATGCTCCATGTGATAGGTAGTGTGTATCGATTGGTGAGCCGTACCCGTAATGTATTTGGCAGGCAAACGTCCGGCCCTTCGTATATTCCGTCAGAAGCATTTGCAACCACACTGATGGAAACCTTGCAGTTGGAAGGGGTGCAAAAAACAGTAGTCGAAGCTCGCCTCAAGCGATTGTTGCAGGAGCGCATCATGCTTCCTTTAGGAGATACGCTGCATACGCTACGAGCAGCCGTTGGTGATGGTGCGCTGCTTGATGTCGAGCTGCGAAATTTGGAAGCGTCCTTAGAGAAAATATTCATAGACTATCGGACGGGGCGCACTGGTTTAGCCCAAATTGCCGATCGGGTCATGGCCGAGCTAGATCATTTTGCCGATCAGGGAGCTCAAGTTTTGCCTGAGAGCTATGGGGCAACCCAGGCGTTTACTCGGCGGCTAGGATACTTGCGATCGCAAATTGCCGGCGGCATGGATATGGCCGAAGGTTTAGTCCATCAGCTACAGCCAAATTTGAAAGAATTGCTGGCGTTATTAACGAGTTCAGGTGAGCAAGCCGACTCCCGTTCTGAACTGGCCTATATCCGTCAAACCCTTGATGGCAGAATACCTGTACGTCTTCAAGAGAGTCTCAATATATTGGCTGAGCGAGTGAGTCGTCGCACCGGTACCGCAGAGGATCAGTTTAAACTTTTCCAGCAGGAATTAGAACATTGGTACGACCGAGGTATGGATCGGGCCGCAGGGGTATATCGCCGTAACTCAAAAATAGTTGCCATTTTAATTGGTGTGGCGATTGCAGCTGCCGTTAATGCAGATACGTTTTACATTGTCAATCGTTTGACGGTCGATCAAGCTGTACGTAATAGCGTAATTCAAACCGTTAAC
This sequence comes from Adonisia turfae CCMR0081, assembly GCF_011009555.1. Lineage (GTDB taxonomy): Bacteria > Cyanobacteriota > Cyanobacteriia > Phormidesmidales > Phormidesmidaceae > Leptothoe > Leptothoe turfae. Next base: position 2,840,974 of record NZ_QXHD01000004.1, read on the forward strand.
CAGGCATCCCTAGACACTCTCGTTTCCCCCTCTGACGATGCTAGAGCCCTAAGCGATGACCTACAGTCCTTAGGGACTGCTGTACAAACCACACTTTCGGACTATTCGCTGCCCATTGGCCGCTCTCCTAAACTGTTGGCGACTCAAGCGGTGCTAGAAGCTGATTGGCCCCTACCAATACCGCGCCATTGGTTTGGATGGATTGTGACAGGCTTGGCTGTTTCTATGGGATCTAACTTTTGGTTTGATGCTCTACGGCGGATAACGTCAGTCCGTTCAGCGGGGGCTAGACCTGCTAGTTCAACGGCTACTTCGGAGCGTCCATAATCGGTAGCCACACAATAAAAACTGTACCCTTATCAGCAGGTGATAGTTTTTGATGTAAGGGTACAGGTATCCATGGCGGTACTGCTGTTTGAGTCCAAATGGGGCTGATCAAGTCTATGGTCCCTCCCATTTGGATAACCAAATCTTTTGCGATCGCTAAGCCCAGGCCCGTACCACCAATGGCCCCCTGGGACTGAATCCCTCGGTAATGTCGTTCAAATAAATGAACTTGATCCTCTGCTGGAATCCCGGGACCATTATCGCCAATGACAATGCCTACGTAATTTTCTTTGGTTAATCCTCCCAGAAGCCAAACCCATGCTTGATGAGGTGCATACTTGAATGCATTGTCCAGTAAATTCGCAATCACTTCCTGTAATGCTTGGGCATCAACGCCTACGAGTGTTTGCGGGAAACCGTCCAAGGGAGAATGCCAAAACTGTCGATTTCTTTCACTAGCAGCAGCTACCGTCACCATGATCAAGGGGTGAATCACATCTTCCAAACGTTGGGGGGTAATTTCTAAAGAGCGACCTAATGCAGGCAGCAGTGGCTTTTGACTAGTGTCAATGTTATCTGGTGGCAGCAGGGGAGGTGTGACTTCTTGGGCAATATCAGCATCCCCAATGTCAACTGCAGCGTCAAAATCAGTAACCAGTTCCTTCAGTCGTTGACTTTCACGTACAATACCGTCTGCCAATCTATAGTTGGGGTCATCTTGGGTTAATCGCCGCAGCATTAGCTTCCCAAACGTACCAATAGCGGTTAAAGGATTACGAAACTGATGTAGCAGGTTATGAAAAACGTCAGATTGTTCTCCTTGTAACGCCTGTTTGGTTTTGAGACGTTGACGTAACCATTGATTTTGCCGATCTAAAAAGCAACCGGCCGCTAAGCTCGTCGAGACCGTTTGTAAATACTGCTGTTCACTCGCTTGCCAGGCGCGGTCCGAACGCATGGTAACTAGGACGCCCATAACGATTTCCTGATGCATTAATGGCATAACCAGGCGTTCACCCCCCAAGTCTGGACCTGATGGTTCAATTCCAGTTAATTCTCCAGGTGAAGCACTATCTAGGTCTGATGGCGGTAGAGCATCGCGCTTAGTTCTAGGATCAAGCAAATCTTTGAAGTCGCCAGACTCTGGTAATTGAGCTATGGGAACCAGTATGGGTTCAGATTCTTGATCCATACCTAAGGTGAGATAGATGACAGACGATACCTCGCCGAATGTCCGGCGCAATAATTCGAGGTGAGCCTGACATAAATCTACTAATTCGGCACTGGCTGGCATGGTCTGGCCTTACGTTGATCAATGGAACGATCCCTTGGGTATTTCACAAATCCGGATAAAATTATCTAAAGTTTAATTTTTATCAAGATAACCAGAAAAATTATGGGGTCTATATTGTCCCCGATTTTTTAGATGATTGTCACCAGCACACTTTCAGCCAGTACGCCACATTTTTAAAAGAAGTTGAAAATCTAAGGCACAACCGATATACTTTGCTGGGTTAAGTGTTTTTGTAACTATCAATACACGAAGCCGCTATTCAATAAATGCATGGGAGGTCAATTAACTTGGCACGGAGACGTAAACGCAAAAGCCGTCGCCGCCTCGAAGGGCGTCGTATTTTAGAGTCCGTTCCTCAATACAGCATAGAGAGTGGAGAAGCAAAGCCTGTGACTGCGGCTCGTAACTTCATTCATTCTGAAGGAATTCAACCACCTGCTGTACTACTGGTCAAGCGTAATGAGCATACCACTGACCGGTACTTTTGGGCAGAGAAGGGGCTGTTTGGTGCTCAGTATGTTGAAGAGAACCACTTTTTGTTTCCTAGTCTTCGCGCCTTAATTGGTGAAGAGGAAGAAGCAGTTCTGGGCTAAAAAGTAAAGGTTAAGTGCTTTGGTCAGCACTTAACCTGTTCAAACAAAACCTATAAAAGATTACCAGGGAGGTGTACCATTTGTGCCTCCCTTTTTGGCGAGTATTTTGATGCCACAAGCAGGCTGTTGTCCGACGTTTTACAAGAGTTGAAAGGGAGCATGGGCTTTAAGCTGAATAATTTCATCCCGATGACCCCTTACAGCTAGAGCACTCCCCTTATCTGTGCTGCTAATACGGAAAGCAACTTGTTCTTCACGTTTAGCCTGTTTCCAATAGGCAATGGCAACAACAGGGGATAACAAGACTAAGACAAAGAAAACTGGCCCATAGTTACTAAATAGAGTCGCCAATACCAAAGAAAAGCACATTAACGCTACAGCTGCTAAAAATGCCAAAAAAATAGCCAAAAAGATGCTAGGTCTCACTAAGCCAACTAACTTAACCCAAGTATCTTCATCAGATGCTGATACTTCGGGCATTAGGTGGTAGGCACGCTCCTCAAAATAGTCAAGTAGCTTTTGGTGTAATGTCTCTGGAGACTGATCGGTCAAAAATTCAGCGATCTCGGTACGATCCTTAGTAGCTGCTTTGATAAAAAAGAACAACCCTACTCCTAAAAGCATAGTTAGGAAAAAGGTTGACTGACTGACTGCACTTTCCACAACAGCTATCCCTGCAAAAACAACAACTACTGGAATCACATTGACTATACCCCAGTAGCTGTTGCTTATGCGGTTGACTGATTGCTAGATAGCTATCGAATCTAAGACGCATCCTTGAGACGATACCTTAAGAGCTCATTGCTCGACGCCTAGGTGTAGTATTACGCTGACCTAAAATATAACGCTGCCAAAGCTCTGCGAGCTCTCGTGCTTTAGTCTGCCAGTCAGGGCGTAGGCGGTACATTCTACGGGGACGGCCACGACCCTCAACCTTCTTCCAATAGCCCATAATCGCACCCTGATTCTCTAGGAATTTCAGAGCACTATAGAGCACTGTATCTGACAAACGATAGTCAGGGTACTCATTTTCAATCGCGTGAATCAGTTCAGTACCGTAAGAATCACGACGTATGAGTACCGAAAGGACGTAACAAACAGCTAATTCCTTATTGAGGTAGAGAGGCGGCGGATCTTCAAAAAATTGATAAATGTCCTCAAATTTCATGGTTTATTGCTCCGGCTGCAATAGGGATGGGTTTAAGACAGCTTGGCTATTGATGATTTGTTAATGGAGCATTGAAAAAGTGTTAGGTCCAACCTAACGGCTTTATAAATTAATGTTCCAAAGGCCCTTGAGTAGTTCAAGCTCAAGGGCTGGTGATGGTCACCAAACTTGGTAATGGTCACCACTATTTGGTGATAGTCACCATTACTTGGTGGAGATCACCAAATGAGAGGGCTTCTCAAAAGCTGACTGAGCTATTCAAGCTAAATGGTGACTATGACCTATGTTGCGTGTATACCCTTGTCATGGCAATAAGGAGCAAAAGCTACAGCCTCAACCTTAGATATTTCGCCAACCTAGATATTTCGTCAAAAGATTTTATTAAAAAATCTAAGCTTTATTTTAGACGCTAAAAAATGCTTAGTGGGATCGCTGCCTTATATAGTTACTATCCGCAAACAAAATATAAACTAGCTTGAGATTTTGATAATAAAAAATGCCTGATAGTCCTTTCTCCGTTCGCTGTTACTGATTTAGAGGATGAATCGATCCGTAAAATTTTCACCAGCCTAAATTTGGCAAACTGTACTAATAGTCAGAAATGCCATTTGATATTTTTCTAGTTCAAGGGCCTTGAGTTATGGTTCTTGTTCGTCCCTTGGTGAGGGTGATGAAGAGAGTTGGGTTTGGAATAGACGTTGACCGTCACGGCTAGCAACGAGTTCTAAAGCCAAAGGGCCTGTGGTGAAAATTTGCTTGCCTGCAACGGCTTCAATTTCCAGAGGAGCGCCATAGTTTTGCACCTGGTTAAGAAAATCGATAACAGGTTCACTAAAACCGCCAGCTACGCGAGGGTTATCTACGATGATGATGCCTTCTAAACTCGCTCTGATTTGAGCACTGGTAACCAGGGTGCGTAGGGCCTCTACTAAAGAAGGTGTGCTAGGGTAAGCTGCCTCGATAGGGACACGGGCTATGATTTCCCCCTGTTCAAAAACGATACGGTTGAGCTTGGCTTGCAGAGTGATTTCTACACATGGGGGAACTTCTTGCTGTACAACGCAGGGTTCACCGACTACATAGTTTCCCGAGACGCCAACGCGAATTACATATTGCTGACCGTCGGTGATATTCCTGGCGATTCCTCGAATGATTTGGGGATTAATGCGCAAAATTTGCACTGCCTTATTAGGGGCATCGGGCCAGATCGCATTTAAGGCTAATCGGTTGGCTTCTGATAAGAGTTGTTCGATTTCTGCTGTGGCGGCTGCAATGGAGGATGGCCGAGTGATTAGCAGGGCCAGGGTTTGGTTCCGACTAATGGCAACATTGCCAGCGCGTAATTTGAGGAACTCTGATTCTAAACGCTGGATCTCGTCCTCTAGAAAAGCTTGCTCAGTCTTCAATCGCTCCAGGGCTCCTTCTCGCTGGGCAATGGCGCGATCTCGCTGTAGCAACTCTTGGTCTCGCTGAGCCAGTGAGCGGTCTCGCTGGGCAATTTGTCGCTTGACCTCGGCCTGCTGACGTTGTAGAAGTTGACGATCCCGCTGTAGTCGGCTAATTTCTCCCTGGAGCTGATCGGCCTGTTCAGAAACAATGCCAAGCTGATTTTGAGTTTGACCAAGACGTTGTCGGATGATGGTTTCTCGTTCAGTGGCCTCATCTAAAAACGTAATCACTTCGGTCAGTTCACCTTCGGCATTAATTTTTTGACGAGTGACTCGATTGAGGGCTTGTTCTACTTCAGATTTAGCGATTTGAGTTTCTTCTAAGGCATTGCGGGCCTCTGATAAATTAGCCTGGGTTTCTTCAAACTCAAAAAGGCCTTTGCGTAGTTGCTCACTGGTGATCAGTAATAGACTCAAGGTTGAAGCCGAAATTACACTGCCCGTCAAAATACTGACAAGGGTGGCTGTTTGTCGGGGGCGAAGATTGAATAACGATAGACGTGCCTTTCCCACACGCATACCAATTCGGTCGCCCAGTGTGGCAATAAGGCCACCGAGGACGAGCACGGTCGTAATCAGTATTAGACCAACGTCCATCTAACGTCTATCCAACGGAGCAGAAGCACCTGAGCAGGCTCTCGTATAGGTTACTTGATTGTTTGTCACTGTGGTGAGTAAACCGACGATAACCCTAAGCAAACTGCTGGCTGAGAGCGACGGGATCGTGGACAGTTATTTTCTTTTTGTGAATAGATATCATCGTGTCTTGACGCAAATCCCCCAGTAGCCGTGTGACGGTAACTCGTGTGGAGCCAATGGCTTCGGCGATGGCCTGATGGGAAAGTTTGAGGTCTATAGTAATGCCGCTGGTGCTGGGCACTCCAAAATCGCGACAAAGAATGAGAAGAAAGCTGACAAGTCTAGAACCCATGTCCCGATGAGCCAGTGTTTCAATCATCATCTCAGTTTGCAAAATACGAGAGGATAACCCTTGGAGCAGCATAATAGAGAGCTCAGGATGTTCCTCAAGTGCCTGTTTCACTTGCTCAATGGGCATGGACATTAGTTCGACTGGTGTAAAGGCGACGGCATGGTAAAACCGATCTGACCGATTGCCTGTTAGCAGTGAAAGAACGCCAAAAACACTATTTTCCCTAAGCAGAGCTACTGTAATTTCTTCGCCAGCTTCATAGACTCTAGAAAGCTTAACGGCACCCTTCAGTAAAAAATAAACTCGTTCAGCCGGATCGCCTGGAAAGAAAATTGTCTTACCGCGCTCGTAGGTTTCGGCTACAGGGGGGAATGAGCCTGTGGATAGCTGCCGTAATAGGTTGGCAAGAGGTTTCTCTGTAGTCACGGTAGTGGGAGTATGCGATCTCAAAGCTATAGCAAATATTTGCAAATAAGAGTAGCTGAAAGCTGTAGTGGCAAACTGAGCCTTCAGGTTTTAAACCGATCAGAAGCGGAGATGCCGAAAACAATTTAGCAGCGTTTCTAACCAATCAGTGCCTCAGTAAAAATACTCAACCAATCGGTAGAAAACCTCCAATTGGTAAGATTTCCTGACTTTAGACCAATAAAACCCAAGTTCGTCGAGGCTTTTGTATAGCAATATACTAAACTTTGTTTTCCGGTCACCTTAATGACTAGCCTCAACGTTAATTGGGCTAACTCGCTGGCAAGGGTATTCATGGGAGCCATTTTTCAGTATGCTCCTAGGGGCCGTTCCGGCGGCATAGCCTTAATTAACTAATTTCGATACAGCTCCACCCAACTATCATGTTAGACCTGACTGGAAAAAATGCCTTGGTAACTGGTATTGCCAATAATCGTTCAATTGCCTGGGGAATTGCTCAGCAGTTGAGTAAGGCTGGTGCGAATATTGGTGTCACTTATCTTCCTGATGACAAGGGGCGCATGGAAAAAAAGGTTCGGGATTTAACCGAGCCTTTGCATCCTAGTTTGTTTTTGCCCTGTAATGTCCAGGATGATGAGCAGGTCCAGGCTACGTTTGATACCGTGAAGACCGATTGGGGCAAGTTGGACATTCTGGTTCACTGTTTGGCATTCGCCAATCGTGATGATTTAGCGGGAGATTTTAGCGATATTTCCCGTCAGGGGTTTCAAACTGCTCTGGATATCAGCGCTTACTCTCTGGTGAAGCTTGCTCAGCAGGCAAAAACTTTAATGATTGAGGGCGGCAGCATCCTTACCCTGACGTATCTGGGGGGTGTGCGGGTAGTGCCTAACTACAATGTAATGGGTATTGCCAAGGCGGCTCTGGAAATGAATGTTCGTTACCTAGCGGCAGAACTCGGGTCTAACAATATTCGAGTAAATGGGATTTCAGCCGGTCCGATCCGCACCCTGGCATCGTCAGCGGTGGGCGGAATTCTAGATATGATTCACCATGTAGAGGAAGTTGCTCCCCTGCGTCGTACAGTTACTCAGTCGGAAGTAGGAAATGCCGCAGCGTTCCTATGTAGTGATTTAGCCTCCGGTGTGACTGGGCAAATCCTTTACGTTGACTCTGGCTATGAAGTCATGGGAATGTAGTGGTCTTTGCAGCCATTAGTTCTTTGTTTTAGTCCATATCCCCCATGGCAAATTGGCTTGAACATAGCGTGTACGTTGATGTGGAGGCCCCCATTGAATTAGTGTGGGCTCTCTGGTCGGATCTAGAGCAGATGCCCCAGTGGATGAAGTGGATTGATTCGGTAGAACTTTTAGACGATCAGCCCGAACTATCTCGTTGGAAGCTAGCTTCGGGCGTTTGGGAATTTACTTGGATGTCTCGTACAGTTAAAGTGGTTCCCCATCAGATTTTGCAGTGGGAATCGGTAGATGGGTTGCCCAATCGTGGTGCAATCCGGTTTTATGGCCATCATGCTGGTAATAGCACAGTTAAGATGACCCTTTCCTATTCGGTGCCAAGTGTATTGGCCCGTTTTATGGAAAATGGCTGGTTGCGACAAATTGTCGACTCTACGCTACAGGCTGACCTGGAGCGATTTCGCCAAAAAGCTGAACAGGATGCTAAGGCTGGCTGAAGGGCATTTACTAGACCCTAGTGGTGATTGTTGATTACTTCGACGGGTGCTCATGAGCTTCGACATGCAGCAGGCAGAGACATGCTTGCAGTCTCTAGACCTGGTTATGTTGTTTACGGATGTGCTAGGGTGGGTCACTCCGGCTAATGGACGTGCGATCGCAATCAGAGCGTTCAATCACCCTTATCGTGCCCACTGCATCGCTCAGCGAGGTGATGCCCGAGTTTGGGAAATCAAGCTCAATAACCCCGAAGTTCTGACTGCAAAGCTAAAGACAAAACTCTATCAGTCCATCCATAAAAAATATCCGCATCCTTTAATTGTCTTTATTGATCGTCAGCGATGTCGGAGTCTTTGGTACTGGCAAAGCGCCTCTAAAAGTTCTCACTCAATGGTCTTTATCCCTCGGCAACCCTTAGCCGCATGGGAAGCTCGATTAAATTATTTGGCCGATTATAGCCCTGATTCAGGTTCCCTCGATTTACAGTCACAGTCTGTCAGCTGTGCTGAGTTTACTGAGCAGTTGCGACAACAATTAAATCATCTGAGTGACGGGATTATTGGGATCCCTAACAGCCATGATCGACGTTGGTATGCGGCTATATTATTGCAACGTTTGATTATTATCCACATACTTCAGCGGCGTGGATTTCTAAATCAAGATATTTGGTATCTGCATAATCAACTGGGGCGTAGTCAGCAACAGCAGCGAAATATCTTTTTTCGACAGGTGCTTCAGCCCCTGTTTACTCAAGGGTTATCTCTGCCTCCTCTTGAGCGTCCTCGACGGATTAGTTGGGCCGGTCAAATTCCTTACTTAGGAGACGTTTTTTACACCCATCCTCTTGAGCAGCAATATGGCGAGTTGGACATAGCTGATGCGCTGTTCGAGTCAATCTTAGTGTGGTTTGAGTCCCCCTTATGGCAACAGTTGACTCATTGCTCTCAAATCAGCACCATTGGTCTGGCGTTTGAACAAGTACTGATAGAGGGGCAGACTGATCATTCGGAGAATGTGACGGATGCTCTCGGTGTTTGTTGTGAGCTAATTCTTAATAAGTTCATGCTCTGTCATCTTGAGGTTGATCAAGGGCAAGCTGTGCCCGATTTCTGGGATATTCTATTTCGTGGACATCCTAGGCATCTACGCCAGCTAGTGCAGGACATTTTGCCGCAGTTTTCCGTTCTAGATCCAGCCTGTGGTGCTGGTACTTTGCTGCTGGCATTACAGTATCGGCTCGTTGACGTTTACAGTGCACTAATTGGGCAATTGGCCCATCAAGTTGACAGTCAGCTTGATATTTGGGTTAAAGGAGTACACACAGAACACCCTTCCTTGCTACAGACCATCTATCGCCGCGTCTTTAGGTATGGTCTTTATGGTGTGGACCTCAATCCAGCAGTGATTGATATCGCCCGTCTTCAGTTGCTGCTGGGATTGGTGACCATGGCGCGGCAACCGCAAGATATTGAACCCTTACCCAGTCTCGATTTCAATCTTGTTACGGGGGATAGCTTAGTAGGATTCATTCGGGTAGATGAGGCTGGATTTGATCGATTAAGAGCTTCAGAAACTCTGCTGCAGGGCAATTTGTTGCAGCCTTTAGCGGCTGAAAGCTATCGCACGATTCTCTCAGAGAAAAATATTGCTCTTGAACATTATCGGTCTCAGTCCTATGTGTTGGAGGAATTAAGTCAGGGTATCCCCCATTATGCTCGACTCGAATTTTTTCGAGATCAGATTAGTCGCCTTGATGTTAGAGCCCAGACCAAACTGAACGAGCTGTTGCTCACTGAATTTAGTCAAACCCTAGGTATCCAATTTAGAGAATCTCAATTACTGGAAGCTCCACGGCGGCGGTTGCTGCGTATTGAGGATATGACAGTCCTACGTCCTTTCCATTGGGGATATCACTTTAGCCATGTGCTGGAACAGTCCCATGGGTTTAACGTGATTTTATCTAGGCCTCCCCAAGGCTCGTTTCGACCCACTACCCAAGAATTTTTTCAACGCTTTTGTGACTTGGCTAAACGAAAAAATATTGATGTTCATACGTTTAAAACAGCTAAACGTTCGCTGCTCAATACGGATGCTGAAATTGCGAATGCCTGGTTGTTGTACCAAAGCCAATATTCGTTACTAACCGATTATTTTTATCGTTCCCCACAATATGATCACCAAAGCCCTTTGCTTAAGGGGCAGCGGCAGCGGACTCAATTGCGTCGACACTGGCTTTTCATTGAGCGATGCTATCAGCTTTTGGCTCCTCAAGGCATCTGTGGCCTGGTCACATCCAATGACATCAAACATAGTCCTAGGGGAGTTGCTCTTCGCAGTTTGTTAGAGAATCAAACGGATAGTGGTTTATTAATGAATTTAGCGGGTGCACAACTTTCTTCTGACCAATGCTTTCTTTGGTTTTGTAAGCAGTGACCTTGGGGTGAACCTATTTTGAGTATTCGACGGTTACACCTAAATCTTTTTCTAGGGTGAGGCAATTACGCCCATCTCCTACCCTGAGTTGATAGTCCACACGATCCATTAGCTGGTGCAGGATCAACCAGCCATAGCCTCCTTCTTGAGGGGAATTGGGGTTAGGCGTGCGATAGTTACGCATATCAAAACCATGGCCTTCATCCCAGACTTCTAGGGACAAGAAATAACCTTCAATACCGAGGCGTAGAACAACGGGAATATCAGGACGGTCTTGATGGGCATGGCGCACAATATTCGAATAAACTTCAACAATGACCAGTCGCAGTCGGCTTTCAACTTTTTGCCAATCTAGATCGGTATCGCTGCCTATTTCGGCTTTGAGTGAACTGAGTAGCCAATCTTCCACTACAGCCAAAAACTTTAAGTCACTGGGGATAGCAAGTTCAGTTTTCATAGCTAAAACCCTACCTCCAAAGACAAGATGGTTTGATCGTCATGTTGTTCGTTGGCTGTGGTATTCAATTGAGCCAGCAATTGCTCAAGATTCAACCCAGTGGTCTGTTTTTGCAGTAGCTGCCACAGGCCCTGTTGACCTAGCATCTTGTGCTGGCCATCAATGGTCACTAAGGCCTCAGTAATGCCATCGCTGGCCAATAGCAGAGCATCCCCATCCTTTAATGCTAGTTGGCCTGCTTGAGTCTGCCATTTCGGTAAAATTCCGAGGGGAACGCCGTTACCTTTCCTTAAATAAGTAGGTTCTGGTGGTGGCGCAGTGCCTTGCATTAAGAGTTTTTGGGACCACACCACTGGATAAACGTGGCCTGCGTTGGCATAGACTAGCTCCTTACTGGTGGGGGTGTATCGCACCAACACCATGGTAATCATGTGTTCGTTATTGACCAGATCAGCGTTGAGGGCCTGATTCAGGTTTGCCATGACGGTTTCAGGCCCCGGTGGTTGGCTGGCCGATAGTTCTCGACGCAGCAAGGAGATAGCACTAGCCATAAACAGAGCAGCAGGAACTCCCTTGCCAGAGACATCTCCGACGGCTAGCCAGATATTGCCTTGGGGATGGATAAAAACTTCGTAGAAATCACCCCCAACGGCTCGTGCCGCCTGACATTTTGCTTGAATTTTAAGACCAGGGATATCGGGCCAAACTTGGTGGAGCAGTTTATGCTGAATCTGCCGTGCCACCTCCAGCTCCGTACGCATCTGTTCAGTTTGTCGCTGGATATGATGGTGAAGTTTCGCCTGGGATATAGCCATCACTACTTGCTCAGTGATGCTGGTAAATAGGCTGACGGTCGTACTGTCCCATGTGCCTGCGATTTGGTACAGGGCAATCGACGCTAAGGGCTGATCTCGATAGGTAAACCTTGCCGCTAAACGAGTTAGGGAGGTATCTCCATGGGGGAACTTGTCTAACACGAGTTCCTGGCAGGGGGCACCTACTTCTGCCAAGTCAGCCATGGATTTTTCTGATTTAGCATAGGTGACCGGTTTGGGTGCTTCTCCGACTTCGACTGAATCCACGGGATATAAAACGGCATAATCGGCCTCAAAGGCTTTCCCTAGGGCCTCTGCCACTGTTTGGAGGGTACTGGCATAGTCCAGAGAACTCCGAATCGTTGTGGTAATTGAGTTATATAGCGATTCTTTTTTGAGGGACTGAGATAGGGCGCGAGTGCGTTGCTTGACAATGCGATATGTGTTGGCGGCTTGGTCAATAACTTGACGTAACTCGTTAGGTTTCCACGGTTTGGTAATGTATTTGAAAACTTTACCCGAGTTAATTGCATCCACTAAGTCTTCAACATCGGTGTAGCCTGTGAGGACAATACGAATGGTGTCGGGATATTGATCGGTGGTGAGGCTTAAAAACTCCGTACCATTCATTTTGGGCATGCGCTGGTCGGAAATAATGATCGCCATTTCACCGTACTGTTTAAGGCACTCCAGGGCGTCTTGACCACTACTGGCCCGATAGACACGATAGCTACGCCTAAAGGTGCGGTGCAGCAGCTCTAAGTTATCGAGTTCATCGTCGACAACAAGTAACTTGAGCTGTTCATGAGTGGTGGAACTCATACTATCCTGTGGGATATCTGATTCTCGGGGCATATTAGGGCCAACCTTGGGAAGATAATCACCAATTCACCAATATTTACCAGTCAATCTTAGTGTGCCCAGGGAAATCCTAGGGAGACTGTGCCCATTCCCATCAAAATTAATGCATTTCGCGTATATATAGGTGATGGACGTTCGGTTAGCTTTAAACTATGGTCTACCTAGAGATTTCTGCTGGTCGTTGATAACTATGGCTAAACATTCCTCAATTTGTTTAGGGCTTTCTGCAGTTTTTTCCATGGCGATTGCTTTATCGGGTGGGTGGGCTTATGGTCAGTCATCCCATCGTGATTTGGTTGAGGAGTTAGCGCAGCTAGATCGAGCAATTTGTCTTCAGCAGTGGGACCAAGCGATTAATATCACCAGTAGGTTGATAGCTTCTGCCTCTGTGTCATCTAGTTATCGTCAGGAATTGCTGAGTTTTAGACATCAGTTACAGGCATGGCGCATCAGTGAAACGACTCCTATCGTGCAAGTCAATTGCGATCGCACTCTCCCCATGTACCTCACCCTTACGGCTCCCGAGCCTGCTCAACCTCAGCCCTTAGATTGGAATAGCGCTTTAGCTACGTTTCGCAATTCTCGCCCCATTGTTCAGTTTGATAGCGACTTTGATCCAACTGACACCTTAATTCCGCCTGAACTAACGGTGAACAGCCCTGACGCCCTAGTGGATTTTGCGATTCCCGTCGATACGACTGATGGTTTTAGTGTGGTGGGTGGCAGCATTAATAGCAGGCCGCAGGTATATAACCTGCTAGCTCGTTTAGGCGATCGCATATCCCTGGAGATAGATGTTACCCGGGCCTATATGGGGGGGGATCCCCATCTACTCCTATTCGATCACAGAGGGCGTTTGCTTGTGCAAAGCGAGATTGATGCTTTGCAGGCGTCAATTCAAGATTTTATGATTCCTAGCACGGATGTCTATTTTGCTGTGGTGAGTCCCCAAGGTACCAGCCCTATTCTGGATGCTGATGGTCTGATTGTGGGCTGGCAAACTAGTCAAAATAATAGCTTTGACTATACAGTGACCCTGACAGGCGTGACACCATATCAAGCGTTGTTGCCCTAGATTTGTTAACGGGTTGTGTCTTAGGCATAGGCTCTTTGAAGATGTAGAGCCCATGCCTAAATACGTTCTGCTAGCCGTAATTTTGCAGAGCGAGCCCTGGGATTGTGCCGCAATTCTGCCTCGCTAGCAGTAATCGGTTTTTTAGTTAAAACCTTGAGCTGTTCATGGTTCCGTAAGCCATGTTTGACCCGTCGATCTTCAAGGCTATGAAAGCTAATGATGGCTAGCTTGCCTCCTATTTTGAGCCAGTTAGGTGCTGTTTCGATCAGCTGTTCAAGCACGTCTAACTCTCGGTTAACGGCAATACGAAGGGATTGAAAAACCCGGGTGGCAGGATGAATGCGACCATGACGATATTTCCCTGGGACGCTAGCTGCGATCTCAGCAGCCAGCATGGTTGTGGTTTGAAACGGTCGACGCTCCACGATCCGACGGGCAATCCGGCGGGAGAGGCGTTCCTCACCATAGTGATAAAAAATGTCTGCCAGTTCACGTTCTGAACTGTGATTAACCAAGTCAGCCGCTGTCAGGGGTTGGTTGGGGTTCATACGCATATCCAATGTCCCCTCATGGCGAAAACTGAAGCCTCGCTCAGGTTGGTCTAGTTGAGGGGAGCTTACGCCCAAATCTGCCAGCACGCCGTCAAAACCTTCGTCAGAAGGCTCAAAATCCGCAAAGTTACCATGCCAAAACGTCACCCTGTCCCCAAATTCCGCCAGGTTCCGTTGAGCGGCCTCTAAGGCCATAGGATCTTGATCTAGAGCCATCAAATGAACCGTAGGATCAGTTTCTAAAATCAAACGACTATGGCCCCCACCGCCTACTGTGGCGTCCAAATAATAACCATGGGGTTGAGGGGCTAACCCTGTCAAAACTTCCTCTGCAAGGACAGGTTGATGGTCAAAGGGCGTAGCTGAATTTAACGGGTCATCATTACTGACAGTATTCACGGATCGTCTCGTTGCAATTGGGACTGCATCATACCGCAGTGATGAGCTTGGCAAATGAGGTGAATTAATCGCTATATCTTGCTAGCGCAGAAAAATTAGGCAACAATCAGATCTACTTAATTGAGCTATTGCGCTTTTATTCAAACTTTCAGCGAAGAATCTTGCTAAAGTAAATCAGAGAATAATACGGCGTAGTTTCTATGACACGGCTCGAAACCAGAACAGAGCCCATGGTAATCAACCTGGGTCCTCATCATCCCTCAATGCACGGTGTGTTGCGACTCATCGTTACCCTCGATGGTGAGGATGTGATTGATTGTGAGCCCGTGATTGGCTACCTGCATCGCGGCATGGAGAAAATTGCCGAGAGCCGTACAAACGTTATGTTTGTGCCCTATGTTAGCCGTTGGGACTACGCGGCTGGCATGTTTAATGAGGCAATTACTGTCAACGCTCCTGAGCAGCTGGCTGATATTGAAGTGCCTAAGCGGGCCAGCTATATACGGGTGATTATGCTGGAGTTAAATCGCATTGCGAATCACTTGCTCTGGTTGGGACCATTTTTGGCTGACGTTGGTGCTCAAACCCCCTTTTTCTATATTTTCCGTGAACGGGAAATGATTTATGACCTGTGGGAAGCGGCTACAGGGGCAAGGTTAATTAATAATAACTATTTTCGCATCGGTGGTGTAGCAGCAGATTTACCCTACGGTTGGGTCGATAAGTGTGAAGACTTCTGTGATTACTTTTTACCCAAGGTTGATGAGTACGAAAAGTTGATTACCAACAACCCAATTTTCCGTCGTCGCGTTGAGGGTATTGGAACCATTACCCGTGAGGATGCTTTGAATTGGGGGCTTTCAGGTCCTATGCTGAGAGGCTCTGGCGTTAAGTGGGACCTGCGCAAAGTTGATCATTATGAATGCTACGACGACTTTGACTGGGAAGTACAGTGGGAAACTGCTGGAGACTGTTTTGCCCGTTATATTATCCGCGTACGTGAGATGCGGGAATCCATCAAAATTATCCGTCAGGCCTTGAAAGCGTTGCCTGGTGGTCCCTACGAGAACCTTGAGGCCAAACGTATGGCAGAGGGGCCTAAGTCTGAATGGAACAGCTTTGATTATCAATTTATTGGTAAGAAGATTGCTCCCACATTTAAGATTCCAGCAGGTGAACACTATGTTCGCTTGGAAAGTGGGAAGGGAGAACTCGGAGTCTTTATTGTTGGAGATGACAGCATCTACCCGTGGCGTTGGAAGATTCGTGCACCTGATTTTAATAACCTTCAGATCTTGCCTCATCTATTGCGGGGTGTGAAGCTGGCCGACATTATGGCAATTTTAGGAAGTATTGACGTGATTATGGGCTCAGTAGATCGCTAAATCGTTTTTTATGCGGCCCTGAGATTAAGCCGCTGTTAGGGATGGTGTGTAAGCAGCATCCCTGTTTTTATTCTGAACTACTGGACTCATCATCAATATTGCAGTCAGTAGCCTGATTTACTGAGTTGATATAGCCTTCGTGAGCAGTTGATCCATCGGGGTAGGTGACAAAGGCCATGTCAGCCTGATCAAATCGAGTGTTGCGAGTAATGGCGTTGTACATGTCGGCGTAGCGCATATAGGCCTTTGTAAAATTAGCTCCGCTCATATCAGCTGCCCGTAAGATAGTGCCATAGAGACTGGCGCTTTCGAAGTTGCTGTTGACTAACCGAGCGGCACAGAGGTTAGCATCACGCAGTTCTGCATTAGTCAGGTCTGCCCGCTCTAAATTGCTATATTCCAAGGTGCCCTGGAGGATTTTGGCATTGCGTAGGTTAGCTCGTACTAAGCTGGCCTCCTCTAAATCAGCTCCTCGCATGTTGGTGTAGCTCAAATCCGCTTCATCCAACTTGGCTTCTCGGAAAACAGTATTAATCAATAAGCTATTACTAAAGTCAGCTCCCCGTAAATCGGAGCCAAAAAAATTGGCTCGACTCAAATCTTGATTGCTAAAATCCTTACCGCGCAGATCACAGCTAACACAGGTATAGTTTGGATGCTGTGGATCGGTCATAGCATCTAATGAATTATCCCGTTGAGTAACCGCTGCAGCAGGGTCGCTTGATTTTGATAGCGCCTTATTGACCTGTGGTAATCGCATAAGTAGTGGGGTCATGGCTGCAGATAAAATCAACAGGGTTAGCAGAAAGTTAAGTTTCATAGGCCATGCACTGCCGATAATAAAAGTTATCTAAAAAATCAAAATTATGGGCTCGTTTTAGAACCCAGAGTCAGAATAAAAACCTCTACCATTTATACCTGTCCTAATCCAAAGGACGCACACCAGAACATTCAGACCATGGTTATAGGTTTTACCTATCTAATAATCAATAAAAATTGGTTTTAATTATGCTTGACTCTAGTGTGTGTATTGATACCCTGAAGTTGAGTTCTTGTACCATCTGTTTCCATTATTCTTTATGGGATGTCGGCAACAGATGAGTCTGTTCTTATGGCTTTCTTAAACGGCCTCCTGACGTCAACGGTTTTGGATGGATTGTTTAAGGGGACCCTACAGACGGTAGCTCAACCTTACGTTATTATTCACCGATTACAGATTGAATTCCATGGGCTCATCTCCCTTTCGTAGTATTTTCTTACCATCACTAGTGTCATCCGGGTTGGCATTTGTCGTTATTACGTTACCGTTGTCGATGGCAAATTCAGTACCCACTTGGGTGTCTCCTAGTCAGGCTCGGGGTGATTTAGTTAGCCCTCTAGATAATTCGGCTAAGCCAATTATTCGTTACATTGGGTTGGCCATTCTGGGTAGTGTGGGGACTGGCATGATAACGGCAGACGTCTTGCGACGTCTTTACCGACGCCAACGTGCTCTCGCTGCAGTGCCTGCTCCATTTGAAGCCCCTTTAATTGAGCCAACTACTACTTCAGAGGAGAAAACGTTTACTAGTTTCGACGATTCGGTGTCGCCTTCTATGGCGGTGGGTAGCTCAATGACATTAAATGGGCAGAGCTTATTGGCGACAAAACTGGCCCCAGGTCAAACAGTTGTTCATTTTAGAGGATATACCCAGAATGGTACTATTGACGGTCTTGAGTTAAAACCGATTTCTCTGGATGAGTTGATGCAGTTGGATGCCGATGTCACTCCAGTCGATATTCCTATACTTACGTTTCTAGAGCAGGTGGATCCGGCGCATTTAGATACTGGTGATGCCATGGTGTTTGGTGTACGTTATCAAAATAAGTACTACTGTTTATGGCGCAGTACATCAGACCAGGAAAAAGTGTTGGGATGGGCGAGACGTCTCATCCGGCAACATAGAGATGTGATTGTGACTCAGAATAGTGAGGCGCAATATTCGCTATGGTATGTACCCCCCAAACATCTTAGATAAATTAGGTGGATATCAAGTGCCCACATGAGGGGCATACGTTAGATTCTTATATTTATTTCTGTTTTTTATACGTAATGAAGTATGGCTGACTTATCTTCCCAGGTAATTGCCGCATATTCTCAGGGACGACGAGATTTTAGCTACTGTAAGATGCCGGCTATTCGGATGTCTCAGTATGAGCTAACTGGGATTGATTTATGGGGCTGTAATTTAGCGGATGCTCATTTGGCGGATGTTGATTTTAGCCAAAGCAATCTGCGGGGTGCTGATTTACAACGGGCAAATTTACGACGAACGAATTTTCAAGAAGCTGATTTACGGGGGGCATGTCTCCTGGGTGCTCAGTTAGAGGATGCCAATTTTCAGGATGCGATCGCAAACTATCAAACCCAATTTCCGGAAACCTTTGACCCTGCCCAGGCTGGAGTTCATTATTTGGGGTCTAAAGCTGCATTAATTGATTGCAACTTGAGTGAGCGTGATCTAGGTGGTATTGACCTTAGCCATAGTAATTTGGCTGGTGCTCAACTAAAAAAGACAAATTTGTTGGGAGCCTGGTTAGTCGGTGCACAGCTTACCGAAGCGAACTTAAGCTATGCAAATCTGAATTCCAGCAATCTCTCCAACGCCAACTTGCAACGGGCCAAATTCAAAGGTACTGATCTGACTAGGGCGAACTTATCAAAAGCCATCTTATTTGGTGTCGACTTAATTCATGCAGAGCTAAAAGAGAGTTGTTTATCCGGAGCTGTGTGTGATCCATCTACCCAGTGGCCCGAAGACTTTGATTGGGAGTGGGCTGGGGTTTATTGTCTAGGACCCAATCAATCTTTGTGGGCAGCTGATCTAAGTAATCTGGCGCTCGTTGGGGTTGATCTTAGCGGAGCTAACCTGGTCGGCGTTAATTTTACAGGGGCCGATTTATGGGGAGCTAATTTGCAAGGGTGCGATCTGCGAGATGCCTGTTTAGCTGGTGCAAATTTATGGGGTGCGAACTTGGTTGATGCAGACCTGACAGGAGCCGAAATCGACACCGCTAACCTTGAAGCTACCATGCTTTCCTAGGTGGTTTGAGCACCCAAATTGTCTCTAATATAAGAATTCTGTAGGTTCCGCAGGACGATTTGTTTGCCGTTCCTTAGGAAAGTCGACTTGATAAGGCAAGGGTGGTTCTTCAATGAGAATATGCCGGGTGCCCCAACCATCGTTATAGAGCTCAGGGCGTGCGCCCACCAGATTATCTACAGGTATATCTAGCACTTTTTTCATTTCTAAATAGCGCCGACCTTCAAAGGTTGTCTGGAGCAGTTCAGGGGATACCTTGAGACCTTGTTGCGCAAGAATGCGCTCTAGAGTGGTGAGCTGATCTAATGGAGTGTAGGTAGCCATAACAACAACTGTGTCAAGGGGTTCCACATCCATATTCAATTCTGACTGATCAAGCTGCCAAGTTTCTTTTCTGCTGCCATCATCAGCCAGCTGTTTGAAGGTCAGTTCTCCTTGCCAGCGACCATTTTGTACGTTGACGACCTGATAGTCCAAGATTGAATAGGTGGGTTTAGGTTCTACATTGTCATCAGTCGGCGAAAGCTGTCGCATTGCCAACACATTAAGTTCCGTTTGGTTAGGAAAGTTAGCTGTTCCTTGTAATTCATAGGTATAGTTATTCCTGCCTGGTTCTATGGTGAAGTCCATTTCAGCCACAGGTAACCGATTGATTAAAACAGGATTATTAGGTGTCTCGATTGAAAAACCGCAGCCGCTTAACACACTACCTAAGCCGCCAAGCAGGAAGAATAACTTTAGTCTACGAAGACTAGATGGCGTCATTATATGGAAAGACATAGTCAGTAAATAGTAAGTCCGGATAAATTACGTGGCTGTACTTTTGTCAGAATTTTTGTCAGAGAACAGATAAGAGCCTTCTCGTAGGGAGTCTTTGCTTGAAGCTTTAGTAATTGGCTACTGCCATAAACAACGGTTACAACAATTTCTGTTGTCTAACCGGAAAGAAACTTCCGTTATCTCCGTCAGAACTAGGTGAAATAAGTCATAAAAATCACTTTATATGACTTATAAAATCACTATTGAATCCATAGATCAATTTTGGGATGGGGTTGTTCCTAATGAATAGAATTAGGCCTTTTCACCGAAAAAATATACAAATTCTAGTGTTTTTAATGATTCCTTTATGCGTGAATTTGCCCATCATAGGTCAGTATAGGTATTCGTTAGTTCGTAAAAAACTTAATTATGAATAACAAAATATAGTAGTCACCTTAATCGTATCTTGATCTATTTTTGCCGGATTGTGGCGATTAAGCTTGATATTTGATCTTGGAAGACTGTAAAAAAGCTTCTTAATGCATTATTCCTTAAACAAAATAACACTAACCTTTATAGAGTTCTCAGGGTGAAGACTGATCTATGTGTAAATCAATAAGCTACAGAGCAAACCCTTGCAAAGAATTTTCTGACTGGGTAAGACTTGATTGAGACCCGCCTAGGGTTCATCAGGGTTTGTATATGTTTTGAAAGGGCAAAAGAGCCAATAATTTGATTATTTTGACCTAGGTATGTATCTGGGGGGAGTGCTTACAGCAGTGTTTTTAAGGATAATCAGAAAACGCTTATTTATCTCGCTATTTTTATCTGTTCTATTAATTGTGACCACCTTAGGGCCTAGTATGGCTCAGGTGACGTCATCTCCAGGAGCTTCTGATGATCCAGCGGAGGCAGGTACTGCTGTTGATCGTCGTAATCGTAACGAAGATGGTGCAACATTAGGACGAGATCTTCTGCAAGATGCTCAAGCGGCTGAATTAGAACAGGAAGATGGCAGTCAATATATTCTTGAATTCAATCGTAGTCCGGTCGTAGGTACACGCCTGCGTCTAGAGGGTATTTATAATGAGTCTCGGTTAAGGTTTACACGGCCACGTAACTGGTCGGTTAAGTCTGTCAAGATTCTGTTGCGTTATCGTCATTCTGGGGCTCTTTACGCAACTCGCTCCAATCTGAACGTGATTGTTAATGACAATAATGTTGGTAGTGTACCGCTAAATCTGAAACAGGGTGATACGGGCACCATTGTTTTTGACATTCCTACACGTATTCTAAAAGATTACAACGAGCTCATTATTGCGGGTTTGCAGAATAACTCACCCACCTGTACCCAGGATCCATTTGACCCATCACTTTGGACAGAAATTTTACCGGATTCAAAGCTGGTATTTAACTATGACGCTGAACCGTTCCAACTGGATTTCAATAGCTATCCCTATCCCCTGATTGACGTGCTCAGTTTGGAAACAAACCACATTGATTATGTTGTTCCTACTGAGCAGGATCAAGCTTGGTTAACAGCTATTTCACGGCTACAGACATCTTTAGGACGTATTGCTGACTATCGCCCTTTAGAAACAGATCTAGTTGAAAAGTTTGATGATGTAGCTGATGGCAACCGAGTCGTAATAGTTGGGACACCTAGTCAGCAACCCATGTTGGAGAACCTTAATTTACCACTGACTCTCAAAAATAAGCGTTGGTTGGATAACAAACAGACACTAATTTCTTCTGATACTGGTATTTTGATGTGGACTGTGCTTAAGGATAAACAGTCCCCTGTATTAGTAGCAACAGGTAATGGATCTACTGCTGTAGATAAGGCAGTGCGGTTCTTAACACAGTCTCAAGATCGCAAAATTGGTGCCGGTCAAATTGTTTTGGTAGATGAGGTGGAAGAAATTGAGGCACCTGACATTCGTGATTGGCCTCGTTATCTGCCCCTATCTGATAATTTTGAGCTCAGCGATCTAACAGGATTTAATAATGAGCCGATTGATGATGTGGTGATTCGAGGTGCTCATGCGCCACCGTTTGAATTTGATTTTAAGGCGTTACCGGACGATCGCTTTTTGCCAGGAAATGTGATGACTCTGCGGTACACCTATGGTCCCCAGGTAAACCCGCTCACATCTCTAGTGGAAGTGCAGTTAGACGGTATTACCGTTGCTGGTCGCCGTCTCGATTCGATTGACGGTAAGCGGCGATCCACCTTGAAAGTGGAATTGCCAGAACAGCACATTACACCTCAGTCACGTTTAAAAGTTTATTTGAGATTTGATCCACGGGAACGTCGTTCCTGTAGCCGTGTTACAGACCACCAACTATGGGGCACCATCCACAGCGACAGTGCCTTTAATCTCAACCGTCAACAGGTGGCAAAACTACCGGATCTAAATCTATTAAAGGCTGGTTATCCGTTTGCAGCACCTCAAGATTTGTCTCGTACTACCATTGTGTTGCCCAACAAACCCAGTATGACTGAGTTATCGTTGATGCTTGAATTAAGTGAGCGTCTCGGTCGTTTAAGTCGTTCAGAAGCAGTACGGGTCCAGGTTTATCCGGTTGGCAAACTGACCCCGGAAATACGGGAATCACAGAATCTGGTGGCTATTGGATTGCGATCGCAATTTCCCTTGGTTGAAGCTTTAGAAGCTGCGGAGTTTAACCTGAAAGATGGAGCCCGCCAATGGGGTGACAGTCAGGTTCAAACGTTGCCTGATGCAGAGGGTGTTTTACAGCAGCAACTATCTCCGTGGAATGAATCACGAGTATTGTTGACTATGACAGCTCAAAGTGAAGATGGTTTGAAGCAGCTCCGCGATCTCTTAGAACTGGATTCCCTATTTTTCCAGTTGCAAGGGGACACGGTGTTAATTAGTGCCAATGACGAAACGCCATCTCCTTATGACGAAAACGCCTATAATCTAGAGTTCTTACAGCGTTCTGCCCAGCAAGATATTCAAGAAAAGAGTGCGTTTCAAAGAGCCATCACCGTCATTCAGGGTAATTGGTTCCTCCTGATTCCCGGTATCATTGTGCTCTCATTGTTGCTCTATGGTGTTCTCCAAGCATACTTAAAACGAAATGATGCTCTGACGGCTGCCCAAGGTGTTATGACCGATCCATCTGCGCCAGGAGAACTTTAATTATGGCTGAACGAATATTCATTACCCATCGATTGAGAGACTTTCAGTCTGTCTTCAAAACCTATCTGTCTAAAAGAGTTCGGCCTTTACTGATTGAACTGCTGATCATTACGCTCCCCGATTGGTTTGATCAGAGTTTGCAGTGGCTCAATAAACAACAGCTATTGGTGTTGGCATTGTGTTTAACCACATTTGCCTGGCCTATCATGACAGCGCGGCCAACAATTCTGCAGCAGGGACTGGTGGCGTTAGCCCTATTGGGTGTAGGTCAGGTATTGTTGCGGTTAGAAGATCGCCAGACTAGCCAACGAGTCAGTGAATACTTGCATTTGCTATTGATAGCTGTTAGTACCATCACAACCCTGCGGTATCTGTACTATCGCTCTAACTACACGCTTAACTTAGGTTCTTGGCTGGATGGTTTCTTTTCAATTTTGCTGTTTACGGCAGAGCTTTATGCAATTGCTACTCTGTTATTGTCCTATTTCCAGACCTTAAGGATTCGCGAGCGTAAATCTATTTCCCTCGATCGTTGGCCACAGGAGAAATGGCCTAAGGTAGATATTTATATTCCTACCTATAACGAAGATGTTGCCATCGTCCGTAAAACCGTATTGGGAGCCCTCAAGATTGATTATCCGGCAGATAAAAAGGTTGTTTATGTGTTAGATGATGGTCGTGCTGAAAAATATCGGGAACGTCGCCTTGCCCTAAAGGCCATGTGTGAAGAGTTAGGATGTATGATGCTGACCCGTGACAACAACGATCACGCTAAGGCTGGTAACATCAATACAGCACTGGACAGAACAGACGGTCAGCTAGTGCTTATTCTAGATTGTGACCATATACCGGTACGAGGGTTTTTGCAGGAAACTGTTGGCTTCTTCTTTGATAAAAAATTAGCTCTGGTACAAACTCCTCACTGGTTCTATAATCCCGATCCATTTGAGCGTAATTTACTTACTCAAGGGCAGATACCCGTTGGTAACGAGCTATTTTACAAGGTGTTGCAAAAAGGTAATGACTTTTGGAATGCAGCCTTTTTCTGTGGCTCTGCAGCCTTGATTCGTCGTAAGTATCTGGTTGACGTTGGAGGGATTGCAACCGAGACAGTAACCGAAGACTGCCACACATCTTTACGATTGCACTCTCTGGGTTATCGCACTGTTTACTACGACAAAATTATGGTGGCTGGCTTAGCCCCTGAGAAATTTTCCTCATATGTAGGTCAGCAGGTTCGTTGGGCCAGGGGGATGGCTCAGATTTTACGGATTGAAAATCCCCTGTTTAACCGCAAACTTAATTTGCGTCTATCTCAGCGATTTTGCTATTTCAGTGCCACTTCCCATTTCTTTTTTGGCTTTCCCCGGTTGATGTATGCAATTGCTCCCAACCTGTTTTTGCTGTTTGGGATCAACCCTGTAAAGGGTTTAGGTATTGAGACATTGTTCTATGCATTGCCGCACATTGTGCTCTCAATGCATGCGAATCATATCTCCTACAAACATGTTCGGTTTTCTTTCTGGAATGAGATTTATGAATTTGCAATGTCATTCCAGGCAGGTATTGTGACATTGCTGGCGTTGATCAATCCACATTTGGGTTCCTTTAACGTGACTGATAAGGGAGTCTCAGTAGAATCTCGTAGCTTTGATATCGATAGTGTGCGCTATCTTGTGGTTCTAGGAGCGATTACAGCTGCGTCTCTACTGACTGTACCTATCTGGCTAATTCTCAGCCCTTTGGATACTCAGGCTGTACTGATCAACACCCTATGGTGTGTGTTTAACCTTTCTCTGGTTTTAACAGCGTGTCTGGTGGCATTTGAACAACCACAGCTGCGACAATCTCACCGGTTACCGCGTGAGCTAATTGCTCGCCTTTACAGTGATGATGGTCAAGTTTGGGAAGGTACAACGATTGATGTTAGTGAAACGGGCGCTCAGGTGCTGCTTGATGTTTGGCCCAATGTTTCTGACCGGGTACAGCTAGAGATTTTGGGTGATTATGGAGCGATCGCCTTACTAGATGCAGAAATTGTCAGAGCTACTGCAACAGATGCCTTGCAGACAAAGCTAGCCATTAACTTTGTCAATATGACTCAAGCACAGCAAGATGATCTCGCCATTGTGATTTTTTCTGATGTGCGCAGATGGTATTCCCAAATTCGTGAAAATACTGATAACCCATGGCAGTCCCTCAGCTTTATTTTGATGAGTTTGAGGCGAGCTTTCCAAGAGTTACGCCCAGCTAATAGCGTTAAGATGCGTAAACAAGTTGAGGTAATGAGTGACCTTAGATGGAAAGGGTGGGGTAGCAATGTTCAAGCTGCTATGATCACTGAGCTGGGGTCAAGGGACATGCGGCTAGAGTTGTTGGGTGATGCTAGTACGGCGGCTATTGCCCTGCAGGATAATCACCCCCTGTTACATTTGCAGGTCTATCCACAAGTGGATAGCGTTCATTCCTATGATTTGATGGCTCAGGTTGAGCGTCTTGAACTCGTACCTAAGCTTTCAAGTACCTATAGTGGCTCGGTTACAAACGCAGATTTAAATAATCCTAGTCAACTCTCGGATTATCGTGTGGCTTTGGAACTTACGTTCCCTGCATCCTTGGATCAGCAACAGCAGAACCAAATTAAAACGTTACTCAGACAGGTTGCCTAAAGATCACTGCTCGTGTGATGGGTTTCTAAAGCTCATTTGTTCTAGTTCGCAACTGCGATTTTCATTATTATTTCGTCATTCTAATGGTGTACGTAGCCTGGTAATGTCCTGTGATCCTGGGTATAGGGAATTATTACCGTAGTTCCTTTTTCTGTTACCTCTTTTATGAAGACTTTGTTTGGGCGTACGTAATTTTACTGGTATTCTCAAACTAAATGTACAAACTTACAGTGCTATATGTTCCTAAACTAAGGGGGATATAGTGGCTTATTGCAGGGTGATTAAAATTTTGATAAATGTGACCTTGAAACAGGGTTCTTCCAAATAGATGGTCCGGACTAGGGAGCAAATAGTGGAATTTCTTCATAGTGAAGTTGTCGCATAAATTTATTTCTATTGCCGCATATATCTATTTCCATAGGAAAGAAACCATTTGTATGGTTATTGAGTCGAAAATGTATATATCTATTCGTGGCCGTGTGTAATAGGTGTACTACCCATTGCTTTGGTCTAATTTAGCCCTAAAGGGTTTTGGCTTTTTGCTGTATCGTTAAACATTCAGTTATGAACAGTCGTTCGATTGTGGGTTATGGTGCAACCCAGAAGTTACATCCTCTAAGCTTTTTGGCTCAGTTGATCAGTCGGCAGGTGAGTGGTCACTTCAAGTTGTACTCGGGGACTAACTCATGGTCGCTTTTTCTTAACCAAGGCAAGCTTAATTTTGCTACAGATACTGATGCGCCCTTTGATCGCTTAGATCGTCATCTTCAGGACTTGAGTAGTGAAATTTCTACTCTAGTAGGTGCTGTGCGAGTTCAACTACGGTTGATGTTTGAGCAGTCACCTAAGCAGGCTCCCCTAACGCCAGATTATCAGGCGATTAGTTGGTTGGTAGAGCAATCTCATCTAACGCCGGAACAAGCGAGTGGGTTGATACGCGCCATGGCGATTGAGGTAATTGAGTCCTTTTTGGGTGTGCAGGAAGGTAGTTATGATTTACTTGGTTTAGAGGATATTGGTGAGTATCCGGTTCTCTGTCAGTTAGATTTACGTCCTATTGTTGAAATCTGTCAACGAAATCGGCGGCAGAGCTTACTATCATCCCCCTCAGCGGTGGCAGCTGGAGCGCCAGTGGTTTCTGTACAGTCTGTAGCTGCCTCTGTGCCGTCTGTTTCACCTGCTGCTAATAAGCTGGTGGATTCTGAATCCACTGCACAAGCTGGGGCTGCTGTTGTTAATCCTCAGGCTCGAGATGGAGGCGCTAACATGTCAGCATCTTCTGATGCTCGCAGGGCTGTTTACACAATTGCCTGTATTGATGATAGTCCAACTGTTTTGAACGCAATTCAAGAATTCTTGAATGATAGAAGTCTGAACGTTGTCCCTATTAGTGACCCGGTCAAGGCGTTGATGCAGGTTATGCGCTGTCGTCCAGATCTGATTCTGTTGGATGTAACCATGCCTAATTTGGATGGCTATGAACTATGCTCTTTGTTACGCAGGCATCCAAGCTTTAGAAATACGCCCATTGTCATGGTGACGGGTAATACGGGCTTTATTGATCGCGCGAAAGCCAAGTTGGTAAGGTCTTCTGGTTATTTGACTAAGCCATTTAGTCAGTCAGAGCTCTTGAAAATGGTATTTATGCATTTACCGGCCGTGGGGCCGAGACAGTAGTGAGCTAAATTGCTCATCTACTTCAATGTTTCAGATTTTGTGATAGTTACTATTATGAACACTGAGGGCGGTTGGCCACACATTTGGGGGATGACAGACAGACTATGACGGTAATTAAAACGGCTACAGTGCTAATCGTTGAGGATACACCCTCTGAACGAGAATTAATTAGCCATTATTTACAGGAAGAAGGCTACAGTGTCATCCATGCTGTGACAGCGCAAGAGGGGTTAGATAAGGCTATTTCTAGTCAGCCGAGCGTCATTGTTACGGATGTAGTGATGCCTGGAATGAGTGGCTTTGAGCTGTGTCGAAGCTTAAAGCGTGCGCCTGAAACAGAGAAGGTTCCGGTGATCATTTGTTCATCTAAGGATCAGGCAATTGATCGCCTGTGGGGTATGCGACAGGGGGCAGATGCCTACATCACTAAACCCTTTGAGCGAGAGGAACTACTGAAGGTAATTAAATCAGTATTGTAATTTTTTTAGTGTGCGATCGCATATCGTTTGTGAGGTCACTATTTTGTCTGCTTTATCTCTGAAAAAAGACAGGCCTGTACTGGCAAAGTCATTCTTAAAGTTCCAGTTGGCTCCTAATGTTGTAGCCATGTTTCCTGCCCAGGCTGTTCAGGAAGCGGTCGTATTACCCACACGACGCGTGATGGCAATGCCCAATATGCCAGCAGCCCTCTTAGGGTTAACTAATCGCCGTGGCCGTGTATTTTGGGTTGCTAATTTAGTGCGCCTGCTGGGGTTACCAGTGCCCGATCACCACAGTCAACAATATAGCTTAATCATAGTTCAAGGACAGTCAACACCCCTAGCGTTACAGGTTGAAGCTATTGATGGTATGGTCAGCTTTCCACCGGAAGCTATTCATCCCCCTCCAAATAATGTGAGCAGTATTATTTTGCCGTACCTCATAGGCTGTGTTACTCACAACGATGAAACTATTTTTATATTAGACGTTGAAGCCCTGTTACAGTCTCCAGTGCTACAGGCACCCTAGGCTCTTCCCTTGATTAAGGTTGTTATTATCTTTTGCTGATTTCTATAGTTATCTACTCTGAGTCATTCGACGAATTGTTATTGAAACGCTATCTAAAGGAAACTTCTTATGGGTATGGATGTTGGTACGAACTCAAATGCTGAGTCTAACTCTGAGGTAGATGCAGTGGATAATACCCCTAACCAAGAAGATAGTTCTCAGCGTGATCGGTTATTGGATGGTGTTGTAGTGAAATCTGTAGACGATATTCAAGAAAATAATAATGGCTTGGAGGATGCCCGTGAGCACAATCCAAATCAAGAACTAGCTGCCCAATTAGAAGAGATTGCGGCGGTTAGTCGTCGTAATGCATCTCCTCCAACCTCGTCTAACGGTGTGTCAAAACCAATGGCCAATGTGCAAGATCAACAAACTTTATCTTATCGAGGCGTAAAATATCCTTCGGCAGAGGAGCGGTATGCCCCTGAGAATCTTAAAATTTCTCGTGGTAGCGCTCTACTACAATGGTTTTATGACTTACCTGTTAGCAGCAAGCAGCTAATTGGTTTAATCTCCTCAGAGGTTATCTCCGTTATTGGATTGGTTGGGGCAGGCTCACTCCTAATTATTAGCGGTGCCCGTCAGCAGTTATTAAAGCAAGCTGAAGCGGAACTAGCGGTCACGGATATTCAATACAACATTAAAGTCAACCAAATGGGGTTTGGTTTCCGGGGTCAATCCGAAAACACAGCCATTGTGACGCTGGCTGAGGGAGTAGCTAATGGTTCTGATATTAGTGCTAATCAGCGCGCAGTTGTTCGGGAGATTTTGCAGGGAGAAGTTGAGGCTCGCGATATTGAGTATTCTACGCTCATTGGCATAGATGGGAAAATCATTGTCAATGCCCAAACTGATCGCACTGGAGAAGAGTTTGATCCTTATGGGTTAGTTTCCCGTGTTGTTTCTGAGCGCCAGCAGATTAAGGCCAATGGTTTGGTTGAGCAAAGTGAGTTGCAACGCCAGGGAGTTGAGCTAACAACAGATGGAGATAAGGCGCTCATTCGATATGTAGCAACTCCTGTGTTTTCTCAAAACCAGACTGACCAATTAGTTGGGGTATTGATTGCGGGTGATCTCGTTAACGGTAAAACATCGATTGTTGAAGGCATTGTTCAAGCATTTGGAACTGGCTATGGCGCTATCTATTTGAGTGAAGGCTCCGATGATTTTCAATTGGCTTCCTTGGCTAATTTAGATGAAGGGGCCACTGAAATTGAAATTGGTGAAGAAGTTGAAGTTTATGATCAGAACCTGTTAGTAGCTGCATTAGACAGCCAAGGTGAAACGATTTCCCAACGTCTGGTGGAGTCCGAGGGTGATGCCTACGCTATGGCTGCAAAAACCTTGAGTGATATCAACGGTGAGCCGATTGGGATTTTAATCCGTGGGACTTCAGAGGCACGTTTACAGCAGTTAATTAATAGAAGTCTGCAGATTCAATTTTTGATTGCATTATTGGCTATTTTAGCTGATATCTTTTTAGCTCAGTTGTTGGGGCGTTCAATCGCTAGTCCGATTAAGCGTCTACAGCGTGCAACCGAGGCGTTTGCTGAGGGAGATCGTCAGGCAAAAGCCGATGTTTTTGCCAGGGACGAAGTCGGTCAGCTAGCAACTGCTTTTAACGACTTAACGAATACGGTGCTGCGTTCGGAAGGCACTCTACTGGATCAAGCGAGTGTCCAGGCAAGAGCGGCTCAACGGGCTAATCAACTAGCTAGTTTGACGAGTGACTTACGCAAAAATAATATCGATGAGGAGCGTTTGTACAGCATTGCTGTCAATGGTGTTCGTAAGGCGATAGAGACAGATCGAGTGATCTTTTATCGTTTTAATGAAGATTGGAGTGGTGAGATTATTTCTGAGTCCGTTGGCATGGGATGGCCTGCGGCGTTGGGGGCTACTATTAAAGATCCCTGTTTTGCTTCTGGCTATGTTGATCAATACCGTCGCGGTCGTATACAGGCAACCAGTAATATTTTTGAAGCCGGGTTGACTGAGTGTCATTTAGGTCAATTGACGCCATTTAAAGTTAAGGCCAATTTGGTTGCCCCCATTTTGGACAATGGAGAATTGATTGGTTTGTTGGTCGCCCACCAATGTTCGGGGCCCAGAGAGTGGAGTGAGTTGGATATTAGCTTCTTTAAGCAGGCTGCTTTGCAGATCGGTTTATCTATTGAACAAGTTAGTCTGTTCAATCAGAAACAGCAAGCACAGTTAGAGGCAGAGGCACTATCTGAGGAGCGGCGACAGCGCCAAGAGACTCTTCAAATGGAATTACTAGGTCTCTTAGACGATGTTGAAGGCGCTGCTCGTGGTGATTTGACGGTTCGTGCTGATGTTTCAGCTGGAGAGATTGGTACTGTTGCTGACTTCTTTAATGCCATTATTGAGAGTCTGCGACAAATTGTGACTCAGGTTAAAACTTCAGCGGTGCAGGTGAATACCTCTTTGGGAGCTAACGAGGTTGCTATGCAGGTGTTGGCTGATGATGCCCTACAGCAGGCAGATCGCACAACGCAGACGCTTGATTCTGTAGAAAATATGACCATGGCCATTACCCAAGCAGCTGATCGGGCCCAGCAAGCGGCCGTTGTGGCTCGTGAAGCCTCCCAGACTGCTGAAGACGGCGGATTAGCTATGGATCTGACGGTACAGAATATTTTGGATCTGAGGACAACCGTCGGTGAAACGGCTAAAAAGGTGAAGCGATTGGGTGAGTCATCGCAGCAGATTTCTAAGGTCGTTTCCTTGATTAACCAGATTGCTACCCAGACCAACTTGCTGGCTATTAATGCGGGTATTGAGGCGGCCCGCGCTGGTGAAGAAGGTCAAGGTTTTGCTGCTGTTGCTGAAGAAGTGGGTGAACTAGCAGCCCGTTCTGCAGCTGCGACTCAGGATATTGAGCGCATTGTAGACAGTATCCAGAGGGAGACTGCTGATGTGGTGGATGCCATTGAAAGCAGTACTTCTCAGGTGGTTGAAGGAACTCGCCGAGTGGATGAGGCGAAGCAGAGCCTGGCGCGTATGATGGAAGTATCTCAGCAAATTGATGCTCTAGTGCAGACAATTTCTGCGGCTACCGTTTCCCAGGTAGAAACAGCAGCCAATGTGTCCACACTAATGCAAGAAATTTCCCAAGTGTCTGAACGTACATCGATTTCTTCCAAAACTGTATCGGAAGCGCTACAACAGACGGTTGCAGTGGCTAAGGAGCTAGAACTTTCTATGGCTGCCTTTAAGGTGGATGATCAGGAGGCTTCAAAAATATCTCAGGAGCAATAACCGGTCGTTATTGAATGGAGGCAGAGCGAATAGTTTGATCGATAGGCAGTCACATAAGGCAGGTATCCAATAGGTGCAGCGTCATGGCGGTTGATAAAGAACTTGAAATTAAGCTTCAGTTCCTGGATGAAGCTGATGAGTATCTACAGACTTTAGATGGAGCCCTGCTGGATTTAGCGCAGAAAGGTGTACTGCGTAACGATATTGACGCAGCATTGCGCTCATCCCACTCGATTAAAGGTGGGGCTGCCATGATGGGGTATGTGCTGCTAAGTGACTTTGCCCATCGCCTTGAGGACTCATTGAAGGTCCTCAAACTGCAGCGCGATGGTTTAGTGATTGATGATGATTTAGAACGATTGCTACTGTCGGCGGTGGACATTTTACGTCGAATCATTGAGTGCGATCGCAACCAGAAACCACCTGACGAAACATGGCTGAACGGTACAGCCATGCCTATTTTTGAGCAGCTTTATGAGATTCTAGGAGAAGCTGATCCTGAAGACGAGAATATTTTATTGTCTTCAGATGAAAATCAGGATATTATTCCTGTTCTGTTTAGCACTGAGGTTGAAGGCTGTCTTAATCGATTAGAAGCGGCTATTTCTAGTCAAACGCCTCGGCTGCGTGAAGAGGTAGACATCCTGGCTCAGGAACTGGGCGGTTTAGGGGAAATGCTACAGCTCTCTGCTTTTTGTGAGCTGTGTATGTCAGTTGGACAGGCTATTAAGATGGCGAGTGATGACCAAGTTATGGAAGTGGCTCAAGCCGCTCTCACGGCCTGGCGACAGTCTCAGACTTGCATCTTAGATGGTCAAGTGGAACAGTTGCCCGTTGCTCTGTCGGGGTTGAGTTTTGAAGTGCCTGTAGTGACAGCTACCTCAGATATCTTTAGTGATGTCGATCTAAACGTCAGCGATCCGTTGGCGATGGACGATCCCATGCTCAATGATGGTCAGGGAGTAGAGGATGATTGGGCCACTATATTGGCTCAGGCGGAAAATGCACCCGTTGACCAGGATATTTTTGCGCAAGCCGCAACAGATAACTCGCAACCTACGGAATTTCTATTTACTGAAGAGATTCAGCCAACAGTACCTATTCAACCTGAAGCAGCAGATCCAGCGGTAGAGTCCGAATTATCAGGAGACGCTGTTCAACCAGTCAGACCGTTTGTGGAATCTGGTTCACCGTCTGTCGAGAAAGAGTCTGCTGCATCGCAGGCTGCATCGCAGACTGCATCGCAGGCTGCAGAATTTCGGTTTTCTAGCAAGTCCGGTAATGAGTCTAAGGTCGCTCCGGATGCACAGCAAGATACGACTGTAAGGGTTTCGGTGCGACAGCTGAATGAACTCAATGATTACTTCGGTGATTTAACAATTGAGCGTCATCGACTTGACAGTGAAGTAAAACGTCTGAGGACGTTGGTGAAACTGTTGCACGAGCGGTTGCGTTCCTTAGAAGAATCGGAAGAGGATCTGCGCGATGTCTACGATAAAACAGCCAGCAATAATCCACCGATGCTACCAGCTGCTGGTAATAATGGTTCTGTTGCCCTGGTCTTGAACCAAGGGGGGGGCAATGGCGTTACAACCCCTGGGTTTGATGCCCTAGAGATGGATCGCTATGATGAGCGACATCTGCCCTTCCGCGACATGATGGAAACCGCTGTCAGGTTGCGAGAAGTTGCTGACGATATTGAAATTAGTGTTGATACAGCCGAGCAATCATCACGCAATTTACAGCGTACTACTCGTCAGCTACAGCGTAATCTCAATCAGCTGCGCATGCGGCCTTTATCAGACATTACCAATCGCTTTCCACGGGCCTTACGTGAGCTGTCGCTAGAGTTTAGTAAGCCTGTGGAACTCAAGGTTGAAGGCGATAAAACTTTAGTTGATCGCAATATTTTAGAGTCCTTAAATGATCCCTTAATGCACATTCTGCGTAATGCCTTTGACCATGGTATTGAGGCTCCGGCAGAACGCCTAGCGGTAGGTAAACCAGAGCAGGGCACCATTACCATTAGTGCCCTACAACGTAGTAGCCGGACGGTGATCACAATTCAGGATGATGGTCGCGGTATTCCCTTAGAGAAAATTCGTGCTCGTGCGAAAGATATGGGATTAGATGAATCCCTATTGGCTACCGCAAGCGAAACTGACCTGTTGTCACTCATTTTTGAGCCTGGATTTAGTACGGCTAGTCAAGTGACTACGCTATCCGGTCGTGGTGTCGGTATGGATGTGGTTCGCAACAATCTTGAAGAGATTCGTGGTGATATTAGCGTAGCGACCAAAGCAGGGCAAGGATCGACGTTTACCATTTCGGTGCCTTATACGCTTTCTGTTACTCGGGTGCTGCTGGCCGAGAGTAATCGTCTCCCCATGGCTATTCCGACCGATAATCTTCAGGAAATCACAGAGGTTGCAGACGACGAAATTTACGACGATGCTGG
Source organism: Adonisia turfae CCMR0081 (assembly GCF_011009555.1). GTDB lineage: Bacteria > Cyanobacteriota > Cyanobacteriia > Phormidesmidales > Phormidesmidaceae > Leptothoe > Leptothoe turfae. The sequence goes on from NZ_QXHD01000004.1 coordinate 2,874,976, forward strand.
GCGTGAAATGTTCACCCGTAATGGTGAGCCAATCCGACTGATCCGCATGGCTAAGTGGTTAGCATTTAACTGTGCTCGGCATATTGAAAGTTTGGAAATGAGCGCTAACGTGACGGTGCCGACAGTTTTGGTCTTCCGATATAACGATCAACTATTTGGCTTACAAATTGACCGCTCATGGGGCGATCAAGAGGCGGCGCTGCGTCGGGTGGAAGGGAATGTTCCTATGCCTACAGGATTTAACAACTGCACTATTTTGGGTGATGGACAAGTTGTGCCTTTGCTCAATGCTCCAGAATTTCTCCGTTGGGTGTTGAGTTGTGAAGGGTCCAATATCAAAGAAGCGTCAGTTCTATATGGTAATCCTCTACTCAGTGGCAAGCTGAGTGACCTGCAACCTGATGTAGCCGCCAGTGTGTCTAAACAACCGACAATCATGGTGGTGGATGATTCGGTCAATGTGCGACGGTTGCTGGCCCTTACGTTGGAAAAGCAAGGGTATCGAGTGACTCAGGCTAAGGATGGCCTAGATGCGTTGGAAAAACTCAATGCTGGCTTAGATATCAATGCGATTGTGTGTGATATTGAAATGCCGCGTTTAGATGGATATGGCTTCTTGGCTAAACTGAGGTCCCATAAGCGTTGTTCCCATATTCCAATTACGATGCTGACGTCGCGTACCGGTGATAAACACCGTCAGTTGGCGATGAAGCTGGGGGCCAATGCTTATTTCTCGAAGCCCTATCGTGAACAGCTGTTGCTGGATACTTTGGCAAATGCTGTGTTTAATGCGCCTTTGAATTAGGTTTTGGTGAGACGTTGCATGTAACGTCTGTACATTAGCCAAAAGGCAGTTTATTCCCGTATATTTTAGGATCTATGGAAATGAACGATAGGGTGGGCAACGGGAATGATTTCCATTACCTTAAAGCTGTTTGCGGTATATCAGGATGTTTTGGGGTGTCCTGAAATGACAATGGAGTTGCCTGAGGGGATAACGGTTAGGGAATTGTGCGATCGCATCTGCAATCAATACCCGGATCTAAAAAAATGGCAAGGCCTCACGCGTTTTGCCATTAACCTCAAGTTTGTTGAAGCCGATACTCCCCTCAGCAATGGTGATGAAGTTGTTTTAATTCCACCTGTTAGTGGGGGGTAGTAATGTGAAACAGACGTTGCATGCAACGTCTGTATATTCCAAAGCTAATAGTTACTCGGTAGCGTGTTTTTGCAGGATTTCAAGGGAAACTATTTGTAAGGCAGCTTCATGGGTTGCGGCTAACACCACTTTGGGGGCCACACCGGCATCATGGGCTTCTTTCCAGCGGCTAGCACACAGGCACCAGCGATCGCCGGGTTTGAGGCCAGGAAATTTGTACATGGGCATGGGTGTACTCAGATCATTACCCTGAGCCTTGGTGTAAGTTAAAAACTCTTCTGTGACTTCAGCGCAGACGACATGAGCGCCTAAATCATTCGGTCCTGTATTACAAGTACCGTCACGATAAAATCCTGTCATTGGACTGGTGCAACATATTTGTAGATTGTCACCCAGAACGTTTTTTATAATCGCCATAGCCTTAGATCTAAATTTCAGCAACAGCTCGCTCAACGAGCCGACGAGTGAGGGTCTGAACACCCGTGTGCTCATAATAGTTGATGGAAATATCTAGAAAGGCACCAAAGTAGTCCATTTTGTCGTCAGCTATATCCACAAATGTTTTGAGATTAGCTGCTACGCTTTGGGGTGTAATGCCTTTAGATTCAACAAAATTGCCCATCCAACCTTTGACTGACTCAAAGCTAGCGCCAATAAATGTGAGCTGGTCAGCTGTTTTAGCGCCAGGCACCGCTTCCTTAATGGCTTTGAACGCTGGATTGTTATCCAAGTCTTTAGGGGTGAGATTTCCTAAAACAGTTTCGGTTTGCTTAATAAAGTTAGGACCCAGGGGAACAAGACCGTCAAAACATACCAGTGCGGCCATCCGGATCAACGACTCACCGCCATAATCTCCCAGTGCTTTAATAAAATCACCCACGCTGTCGCCAGGGATGCCATTGATTTTGCAGAAAGCAACGATTTCAGTCACTAGCTTCATGCACAGATCGATGGTCTGAGCTTTGTCAGCCTTGGGTGTGAGGCGATTGACAATGGACAGAAAGCGGACATTTTCTGTCATTTTATTGGCCAAAGCCGCTTGGCCTAAAGCCCGCCCTGTGGAGTCAATGGTTTGATAGAGCCACATGGCTCTTTGGTATCCTTCAGACTTATCGTTATAGAGCTGAATAGCCCGTGCCCCAATTTGTTCAATTAGAGCCGTGTCACTCTCCCCAGTAACCTGTCGGATAGTATTTTCGAAACCGACAATGTTCTCCCATTCTCCAGGTAGTACCTTATCAAGGGAACGGAGGGCAAAAACCGTGAGATTTTTCTGAGGTAACTCGTTGACTAGCTCATAAATCGACTTGCTCATGTTGATGTCCTTGTATGATGGCGCAGGCGATATTAGTTGACGAGTTTAGCAAGACCATCAAGATCAAACTTTTCTAGCCAAGCTTCCCGATCAGAGGGGGTGAAATCGGTGTCTCGAGAGAGGACTTTTACTTGTAATCGATCAGATACTAGTAGGCTGCTGGCGGTACTGCCAACTTCGACTAAAGGATAGCCTGCAAGGGTGCGATCGCTATTTTGATATTTAAGGGTGGCGCTTGGATTAGAGGCGGTATCTGATACCGATAGCATCGCCAACGTATTGCCATCTTGCTTCAGCTTGGCTTCAGCAAAGCCGTCTTTTTCTTGGGTGTAGACCCGCTCAAATCCATTAGCTGTGGGAAAGAACTTGTTGAACTCACCGCCGTTAATAACAGCTTTCTTGTCAACAGCGACTGCGGGTGTTTGCTCTTCAATTTGCTCCCATTTAGCAGTGTCGCTTGGTAAGGATGCTTTAGATTGGGTGAGCTGACAGCCACCCACAACAAGCAGCCCGATGAGCAAAAGAGCACCGATGGCTACGGAAACTTTACGCAACATGAAGTTTAAAGAGTATGGCTATTTATGGGACAGAACCAGGACCAAAAATACAGATAAACTCTACCGCCATTTATAGAACACCAGAGAGTCGACCAATATTTTGTAAGTATTCGTATCGTTTTAGATGCAATTTTTGACAGCTGGAGGTCCATAATAGGGCGATGATTTAAATCGACGAGCCGTTATGCCCAGGAAACCAAGCGAATTTATTGTCCATCTACTTTTTGATGGCGGCCATCATGAGGAAGTAAGGTTTTCATCGATTCAAGATTTTCAAAAGTGGTATAGCAATGAGCTAATGCCCAAGTCCTCTTCGGACGACTTTATTAAGGTGCCATTGCCAGAGATTAATCCTGGTGAATATATGGTGATTCGTCCCTCTAGACTAGTGGCAATTCGTGTAGAACCACAGTTTAGTTCTAGTGTCGAGCGGTTTTAGGTGGCAGACAGTGATGCTAAGTGGGCGGTGGCTCCGTACGGTTCTGGTCACGACTGTGGTGTGTGCCCCGATGTCGGCAGCGGCAGTGCCGTTAAATTTGGTTAACTGCCATGTCGAGTTTTTACCGGAGCTATGTTTGGGGTACGACGCTCAGTTTGGCCAGGATCGTAGCCGATTACTTCAAGCTGTTGACTATAGCCTGGATTATTTAGAGACAGAGGCTGCAGTGACAGCCTATGAAGAGTATCCAGTGTTAAGTATTACTCGGGAACGGGTACAGCGTAGTTTGGTGCGTTTCCGTGAGTTGGTAGCCACTAGTCATTCAGCACAGCAGCTGCAGCAGTCTGTTCGACGAGAATTTGACTTTTATCGGTCGATTGGGAGTGATGACAATGGTCAGGTGGACTTTACCGGTTACTTTGAGCCCACATACAGGGCCAGTGCAGTGCCCACAGCGGAATATCGCTATCCCTTGTATGGCCGACCTGCGGATCTAGACACCTGGCCATTGCCCCATCCCACCCGCTCTGATTTAGAAGGAATGGATGGCTTACAGGGAGAGAAGGGGCCTTTAGCGGGTCTAGAGTTAGTCTGGCTGCAAGATCGTTTGGAAGCGTTTTTGGTGCAGGTGCAGGGGTCAGCCCGACTACAGTTAACCGATGGCTCAGTCATGTCAGTGGGCTACGCTGGCCGTACGGAGTACCCCTACGTGAGCATTGGCAGGGCTTTGATTGATGATGGCATTGTGGCGGAGTCAGAATTAACTCTGCCGGTGTTGCTTGACTATTTTGAGCAATATCCAGAGGCGCTTGATCGCTACTTGCCCCAGAATGATCGGTTTGTATTTTTCAAGGCGACTGGGGGCTCCCCTCCCATGGGTAATCTGAACGTACCTGTGACGGCAGGTCGTTCTATTGCTACAGACAAGACACTGATGCCGCCGGGGGCTTTGGCTTTGATTAGTTTAAACCTGCCGGTGCCCACCACCACGGATAGCTGGCAGTCCATGGCGATGAATCGCTATGTGCTGGATCAGGATACGGGTGGTGCGATTCGTGGTCCTGGTCGTGTGGATATTTTTGTGGGTACGGGCACTAATGCTGGAGAACAGGCTGGATTGATTAATACGAGTGGGCAGCTATATTACTTGCTGCTGCGTGAGTAGGTGCTGAGTCACTGAAAATAGGTGTGGGAACGTGAATGGAGAGGTTGCGATCGCAAATTTGTTGACGCAAATCATCGTCGTTGAAACTGCCAATAAAACAAGTATTCTGAGCCTTGCGATACTCAATCAGCTGAATCAGACGCCTTTGATTGTCTCGATCTAGATGATTGATGGGCGCATCAATCACAATCACGCTGTAATCGATGGCAAAGGTACGAGCCAGATTAACTTGATGTAGTTCAGCTAAGGTCAGGTGCTTAGGTGCTTGGTGCCACAGCCGTCGAGGTAAACCCACCCAATCTAAAACATGTCGACTTTGTCCTTCGGCTTGAACGCGGGAAAGTCCGAGGTTAAGGAATGGCTTGGAGACACAATCCATCACGATGGATTGTGTCCGTAGTGTTTCGCTGCACCCTAGATGGCCGATAGTGCGGGCTTGAATTTCGCCCGTTTGCCGCTGAGATAGTTGGGATAGGTTTAACCATTGTCTCTGGTGATCAACCCAAATGGCCCCAGCATCAATGCGAAAATGACCACTCAGCGTATCGAGTAATAATCTGTTGGCGGACGGTACGTAACTATGTAAGTGAACACATTCTCCGCCTCTGAGGGTGAATGAGATATCCTCTAGGCCTGGAAAGTGTTGTTTAATGGTTTGATCGGCGCTTTTGTAAAGTCTTTCTACCTGTAGCTTGATATTGTTATAGCGAATCTCAAAAGGAGTTTCCATAGGGCTTGGGTGTTTTGAGGGGTGGAAGTTTTGAAATTGTTTAAATTGTTAAATATCGCCCTAGTAAATACTGGGCGAGAGCTTTGTCTCAACCAAGTTTGACTTTGGCGTTAGCTGACAAGCCTGTGCCAAAGCTAAATTTGGCAAAAGCAAAATTGAGACGCTGATTTTAAATGGGGATAACGTTTGACTATGAAAAAACTTGTGAGCTAGGTCGTAAACCTAGAACTCTATTAGCGGTCTATCCAAGAAAGCTGCCAATAATCTCGATGCAGATAGACCTCTACTGGTAGTTAATGTGTAGCACCTGTCTAAGTAGAATACCTAAAAAGTTTGGATTTCAGGGTCAAGCTATGGCGATCTTCTTAAAGCCTTCAAATAAGGTATCCGGACTTCTGTCGTTGTTTTAGGACTTCTGTCGTTGTTTTGATGGATTGGGCCATCGATTTAGGTCAACCCATGTGATTAAGCTGCAGCGGTGATAGTTCACAATGGAGGAACTGGAAATATTGATGTTTCCTTCTATCCTTAGATGTCAGGGATTATGACCTACCCACTCCAACGTTTGTTGACCTACGGTCGTCGCTATCGCCGACGAATTTGGCTGGCCAGTTCAGCCTCAGTTCTCAATAAACTATTTGATTTGGCCCCGCCAGTACTCATTGGTCTAGCGGTGGATGTGGTGGTTAAACAGCAGGATTCACTCATTGCCAACTGGGGTGTGGCGAGCATTCGCGGGCAGTTTGTATGGCTGTCAGTACTAACGGTGATTGTTTGGGCTTTAGAATCAGCGTTTGAATATGCCTATAACTGGCTGTGGCGCAACTTGGCCCAATCGATTCAGCATGATCTGCGGTTAGATGCCTATACCCACCTTCAGTCCTTGGAACTGGCCTTTTTTGAGGAGCGCAGCTCGGGTGGCTTGATGTCTATTCTCAATGACGACATCAATCAGCTGGAGCGATTTTTGGATCGCGGGGCAAACGAAGTCCTGCAGGTGGTGACCACTGTGCTACTGATTGGTGGAGCCTTTTTTGTTATGGCTCCTAAGGTAGCGTGGCTGGCGATGTTGCCCATGCCGTTTATTGTGTGGGGTGCGATCGCATTCCAAAAATATCTGGCCCCCCGCTACGCTGAGGTACGAGAGCGTGTAGGTTTATTGAATGGTCGTCTGGCCAATAACCTAACAGGCATTGCCACTATTAAAAGCTACACAGCTGAGGCCTATGAAAATCAGCGGGTAGCAGCAGATAGCGAAGCCTATCGTCAGAGTAATCGTGGAGCGATCGCACTCAGTTCTGCATTTATTCCCCTGATCCGTATTCTGATTTTGATCGGATTTACGGCCACCCTGCTATATGGAGGTTTAGAAGCAGTGGCTGGCAACCTGGCTGTGGGTACCTATAGTGTGTTGGTATTTCTGACGCAGCGGTTGCTGTGGCCTTTGACTCGTTTAGGCGAAACCCTGGATCAGTATCGGCGTGCCATGGCCTCCATCGAGCGGGTGATGGATTTGCTGGATACGCCTGTGGCTATTCGCCCTGGGGATTATCGGTTGCCCGTTAGTAATGTGCGTGGCGATATTGCATTTAAGGATGTGACTTTTGCTTATCATGATCGCCTGCCGGTGGTAGAACACCTAACTCTGAAAGTGCCTGCCGGTAAAACAACGGCGATTGTCGGTGCGACGGGTTCCGGAAAGAGTACCCTAGTCAAACTTTTGCTGCGCTTTTATGAAATCAGCAATGGGCAGATCATCCTTGATGGTCACGATTTGCGGCAGCTACATCTAGATGATTTACGTCGAGCCATTGGTTTAGTCAGTCAAGATGTGTTTTTATTCCATGGAACGGTGGCTGAGAATATTGCCTATGGCAGCTTTAGCGCAACGTCCGCTGAGATTGAGAAAGCGGCCAAACTAGCTGAAGCCAATGATTTCATTGAGCAGTTGCCCCAAGGGTATGACACCATCGTCGGTGAGCGCGGCCAGAAACTCTCAGGCGGTCAGCGTCAGCGGTTGGCCATTGCCCGTGCGTTGCTAAAAGACCCACCGATTTTAATTTTGGATGAGGCCACATCGGCGGTGGATAACGAAACTGAGGCGGCCATTCAGCGTTCGCTAGAAAAGATCACGTGCGATCGCACCACCATTGCCATTGCCCATCGGTTATCAACGGTACGAAATGCCCACTGTATCTATGTCATGGATCGAGGACAGTTAGCAGAATGGGGAACCCATGAGGAACTCCTAGCTCGTTCTGGCATCTATGCCAATCTATGGCGCGTTCAAATGGGTGAGCGCGTACCGATGTAACGAATAGCACCGCCCTAATTTACCTGATTTCAGTATGTGTAGGCCCAATGTACATCTGAATCTTTAATTTATAGACTTCCATAAGCCACCTAGAAATTCCGGGCTTGGCTATGCCACTTTGGATAGTGGATTAACGCTAATCGTTCTGTACGCTTGCGTCATCAGTGTTTTCCCCAAACTATCCATGGAACGAAATAGGACTCAATCTAAAGCGGTCACTCGTCGTCCAATGCAACCTCAGCAACGACCCCTTTATTGGTTACCTACAGCATCAGGTATGTTAGCGCTAACCGTTGGGGTCCAAGGCACTGCCAATGCCCTGGGAGAATGGCCAGGGTTTTTAGGGCAGTCCAACACACCGATCAACGAGTTGGGAGAGACAGACAATACCGCTACAGCTGTCGATACAAATGGGACCTCCTCTGTAGAACCTGCTCTGCTCAGGCCAAGGTTTTCTCAAGCGAGTCCACAGGCTCAGCAAGTCCGTCAGGCTGAGGCCCCACCTTCTTTCCCAAAACCTATTACAAATTTGGAAGACTACCGTCGAGATTTGCATCGTCGTTCGAATGCCGTCGAATCTCAGTTATTAGGTTTGCAGCAACTGTTATCCATCCAGGCCTATGGCACAAGTTTTGCTGATCGACTTTTGGTCGAAGATGACGCCTATCAAACTAAAATGCGTCAACTGAAGAGTTTAGAGGCGGAACTACTCCAAGCCGCTATTGCCCAAGCAGATACAGCCACATTCAACCAAATTTATGTGCGTTTGTATAACACTGATCGAGAGCTACGACGGATCGCTCAGATGCAGTTACAGCGCCATATTGAACAAGCTCAGACCAATTCAACCCTGGGGTTATGGCAAGAGCCGATGTATGTTCAATCACTGCGATGGTTGATGGAACATACCCATGAGCGTCATCAACTCCAAGCGCGTCAGCAAACCTTTACTGCCACTATGGTTCAACGGACGCAAATGAGTGCTGAATCTTTTGAAATTCAATCTTAAGACAGGCATCCATGACCACTTGCCAGCCATGATCAATGGCTTGTTGGGCAACACCTACATCATAGATATCTAGCTGGGTCCACAAACATTTCACCTCAGACATTGTCTTGAGTGTCAGGAGTTGTTCCATAAGGTCAGGGAGAAACTCACTACGGCGAAAGACATTCACGATGTCAATGGGGCCAGGAACATCGGCTAGGTGAGCATAGCAACGATGGCCGTCAATCTCTTTAACGGCAGGGTGAATGGGATAGACAACGTAGCCTCGCTGGCGCATGTATTGAGCCACTTGATAGCTGGGGCGTTGGGGTTTAGGAGAGTGACCCACAACAGCGATATACTTCGTTTTGGCCAGAACATGCTTAATGACAGTTGGATCTTTATACAGGGTGTTCATGGCTTGTGACTGTTAATGGATATCGCGAGCTCATGCAAATTGTTTCTCACTATCTACTATTTGACACGGCTGACACTATTGATATCCTAAACATTACTTCAGCGATTCAACAGCAAGTGACCGTCGCTAAGGTGAGTCAGGGCCATGTGGTTATTTTTTCTTGTCACACTACGACAGCCTTAACTGTCAATGAACATGAAGAACGGCTATTGGTGGATATCAAAACCTATTTGCGTAACCTTGCTCCGCCGCAGGATCGCTACCTACACAATGACCTGCATTTACGAGATGTGCCCTCTGATGAGCCCATTAATGCGCACTCCCACCTGATGGCGATGACCCTGGGCAATAGCGAAACGGTGCCAATTGTGAATGGTCAACTGGCTTTAGGGACCTATCAATCGGTGATGTTGGTGGATTTGGATGGCCCTAGACAGGGACGGAAGGTCTTAATCCAAGTTTGTGGTTCTTAGGGATCTCTTCGAAAAATCCCCGTTTTGTAGAGACGTTCCATGGAACGTCTCTACAAAACGGACGAGGTTAATGAGGGATTAGGGGATACGAGGATCTTCCTTGTCCGAATGCAGGGTTTGACCAGGGGTGAGATACATAAACTTTGACCCATTAGGTGCGCCAGGCTTATGCCAGATTCCCTTAGGCACTACAAATGTTGAACCAGCTGAGGCAACAACGTGTTGCGGCGTTTCTCCATCCAGCAGCGTCATTTCAAATTCCCCTTCAAGGATGTAGAACCATTCATCCGTGTCTGGATGCATTTCCCAGACCGGTGAAATGCCGGTGATGCTACATGCGCCCACATGGTTGCCGTTAAAGGGTACAACGTCGACAAAAGATCCCTCAGAGTGGGCAGTGAGTTCTGCGTAGACGTTTTTGATTTCCATATTGGGTGGGGAATAGGGAGCGGATGTTTAAGGGGAAAGCATTTGGCTGATGGCTGCTTTTACCCCAAGATTGGAGCGTGACAAATCAGTGATAACACATCAAAATAGTTTGTGTGTACTATTTGGGGTGGTCAGATTGTGGGAGTTTCTCCGGCTATGGTTTAAGTCTCATTTTTGGGTGAGTCTTTGAGCAAGCCTTTGAGTTGCATATGGCTGAGTAGCCAGCTAGTCATGGTGGCTCGCCGGGTTAGGCGGGGGACTAGCTGATCAATGCTATAGCCTTTGAAGCCTAGATAGGTTTTAAGTAATTGCTTATTGGATTTAGGAATTGAGCGGGTGAGTTGCACCGTTGCAGGGCGACTCTCGATAAAGTTGGGCGGTTCAGGAAACTTTTCTTGCAGGGGTTCGATGACGTTACTGGCGTCCCACTCCTTGGTAGCCTCGTCATAGCGATAGCCCAAATAGTGCCAAACTAAGCGATTAACGATATCGTCCTCAAGTTCTTCGTTAAGAATGGCCCAGAGGGTGGTTTCGGTTAGAGGGGGTAACTCGGTCATGACAGGTAGCAATGCAATAGAGCATTAGGATAGCAATCTGTTGACCGGTAAAATTAGCTGGTTTGGTCTAGCAAGCGGTTCCAGCGTTTTGGAAGAACGACTGATCTTAGACGATTTTAATCGGGATGCGGTTAATCAATCATTGGCAATATTGCCGATGCCTGAAACGCCCTCATTTTTAAAGGCTGTACGGCCCAGGTTTGATGTCCATGTATTTGGGCAGGTGGTATCGACGAATGCAACCCTATGGGCGATGGCTGGTGCTCAGGCAGGAACGGTTGCGATCGCACACACCCAAACCGCTGGTAAAGGTCAGCGAGGCAAACAATGGGAGTCTTCATTAGGCGGCGTCTATCTATCGGTGATGTTAGAGCCCGACTGGCCTGCTGACCGAGCGGCCCAACTTACCCTCTGTAGTGCATGGGGCATTGTCAGCCAATTTAGATGGTTAGGCATTCCGGCGCAAATCAAGTGGCCCAACGACATTGTGGTGGCTGGTCAAAAGCTGGGGGGGATTTTGAGTGAAAGCAAGCTGGAACGGGGAACTATAGCTCGTGCCGTGATTGGAGTAGGGATTAATGTCTACAATCCAGTCCCGGTAACCGGTGTCACTTGGCACAAACTCACTAAAGTCAAGGGTAAAGAGGCTGTTGCCAGCTTGAGTGAGGTGGCTGCGGCTGTGCTGCTAGGTATCTGGCGAGGTGTTTTTTATAGGAATCATACAGATGGCAAAAGTTTCACGGATGCTTATCAAAGTCTGCTGACCAATCTAAATATGCCTGTAGTTCTGGAAGGAAAGACGTTAAGGGTAGTTGGTGTTACGGAAGCGGGACACTTAACTTTAAAGTCTTCGTCACAGGTCTCAAGGGACGTTAATCAGACAGTTGATCAACTGGTCTACATCAAACCCGGTGAGCTGTCCCTCGGATACTCCCACACTGATATTGAATAGCAAGCACCCGTATTGGGTGGCGTGACTTCGATTCAGTTTCCTAATAACTTCATTTATTTTGTTCTTCTTACACTAAATTCCTTAATCACTAATCTAAATCGTCACTCGAACTATTTATTTATCTTCCTATGGCTGATTTTTGCCCATCTCCTTCGGCATCGTCTAATTCTGATGCGTCCAATACTAGCTCCAGTAACGTTACGCCTAAGATAATTGTTGCTAACAAGCAGCCTGGACAGTTGTGGAAAAAAATCGGCATAGTCGGTTCCGTGGCTGTGATGGGTAGTCAGCCAGTACTGGCTCAAATTGATATGCCTGCGGGTGAGATGGATGCGCCATCTGTTACCGCTGAAGCAACTCCTTTTATTGCTGCTACGCCAGATGCACCGGAAGTGTCTACTTTAGTAGCGCCGCCGCTTGTAGTGTCTCCAGAGGCGGCTCCTCCTGAATTTTCCCCCGCTCCTCAGCCCGTGCCATCTAGTGCGATAGACGCGATTACATCCCAGGTAGACATTGAGATTACTGCCCCCGTCCCTGAACTGGCCTTGGAGCCAGAATTGCTTGAATCGGAGCCTGCAGTCGAATTAGAAGACGGAAAAACTGCTGATGCTGACGCTACGGTGGCAGGAGCAGAAGAGGCGACTGACACTGACGCTACGGTGGCAGAGGCAGAAGATGTAACAACGGCAGAAGAGACGACTGACGCTAACGCTACGGTGGCAGAAGAAGCAGAGGATGCGACTGACGCTGACGCTACGGTGACGGCAGGCGAGACAATATCTGATGGGGAAAATGTGATCCCTGCCGTGGAAATCGTTACCCCCAGTGACGTTGTCCCTGGAGCCATACCTACGGTAGAAGACTTAGCATCTGAATTTGGGGGTGTCTTCGTTGATCCAACTGAGTACAGCGAAGGGGAGACTCTGGATTCAAATGCGCCTGATGTCGTTGTTTCAGAACGATCGACGGGATGTGAGTATACGGTTGATGCTGAAACTCTCAGTGGCTGTGGCGCTGGCGAAGATACTGCAACGGTTGCTAGTGGGCCTGGAACCACTATTCCCGAAGCTGCCATCAATATCGGCCCGGTGAGTATTAGCCGCTCGGGCGTCCGCTTCTCTGGTGGTGCTACCACTGTGGCAGGGCGTGAGTTTTACAACACGGTTGCAAAGCCACTGGTTGAACTACAGGCGGGTGAATCCTTTATCTTTCCCCTGGCGGCTCCATCTCCCATTACATCGTTGTTTGGCTGGCGTTGGCACCCTATCCACCATACCTATCGCTTCCACAGTGGAACAGACCTCGGAGCTCCTCAAGGCACGCCCATTCTAGCCACTCAATCGGGTCAGGTTTCTGTGGCTGATTATTTAGGAGGGTACGGTCTGACGGTGATTTTGCGGCACAATGACAACACCTTAGAAAGCCGCTATGCACACATGTCTCATATGCTCGTGCAGCCAGGTGAGTGGGTAGAGCAGGGAGAAGTTATTGGACTGGTCGGTTCCACAGGGGATTCCACCGGACCACACTTGCACTTTGAGCTACGTCAGTTGACCCGTGAGGGATGGTCGGCGATTAACCCTGACGATGTATTGAGATATGCGTTGGCTAACCTCAACAACCGCATGGATGGTCGGCCACTACAGGCGCTCAACATTATTCCTTCAGCTCAGGCAGCTGCAGTTCAGGCGGCTTTGCCCAAGGGCGTCAAAACCGAAACGATGGTGAAGGATGCGCCCCACTTCCGCCCAGCTCAACCCCATGCCCAGTAAAGAGCCCGGCAACAATAGGGATGTTTTATTTACCTATCGCCGCACTATTCGTTTCCATGAAACGGATGCAGCTGGTGTGGTGTACTTTGCCAATATTTTGACCCTTTGCCACGAAGCCTATGAAGCGGCTCTAGCTGATGCGGGCATCAATACTCGAGAGTTTTTCGGGGGAATGGCCTTAGCAGTACCGGTGGTCCATGCCTCTGTGGACTTTCGGCGACCGCTGCACTGTGGTGATGAGGTTGAGATCGCGCTCACACCTCACCGCTTAAACGAAACCACCTTTGAAATTCGCTACTGCCTCAAGGGTGCCGCTGAGAAAACCGTAGCTACCGCCCTTACTCGCCATGTCTGTATTGACAGCACGAGTCGCCAGCGTCATCCCCTGAGCCCCGAACTGGAGCAATGGATGCAGTCAGCCACTCCATCACTACCGAACGATTAACTTTGCCTTGGGCATTGCGGGGCAGCTGTGCAACCCAGTGCCAATGCTTGGGATGTTTGTAGGCGCTGAGCACAGGTTTTAGAGCTGCCTTGAGCTTTTGTGGAGTGGTTTGACTATGGGGTGCTGGGACGCATAATGCTGCCACTGCCTGGCCCCATACCGGGTCGGGCAAACCCACGACGCATATATCCTGTACTAACCCCGTTGCCAATATGGCGGCTTCCACCTCTACAGGAAAGACATTTTCACCACCAGTAATAATTTTCTGACTGTGGCGTCCGACGATGTGTAGGTGGCCTTGCTGATCGATATAGCCAAGATCGTCTGGATAAAACCAACTTTGGTGTGGCGACAACGGTATTGCGGGCCAATAACCCAAGCCCAAAGAGGCTGTCCTTAAAGCTATTCGACCCATGGTGCCTACGGGCTGAGGTTGAAATGATTTCAGTTCGTGGACGGCTAGGGTGACATGGGGCAGGGGTGAGCCGTTACTGCGTACCCCCTGTTGAAAGTCTGTAGGCAATAAGGTGGCTACCTGGGCCGCTGTTTCACTCATGCCATAGGTAAGGGCGATGGGTAACTGAGCTGTTTGTGCAAGTAAAGTAGGCCAAGCGGGAGCCCCGCCTAGCAAAATGGCTCGGAACTGGGAAAGCCAGAGCAGGGTGTTGCCGTTCTTTATCAACCTCTGTAGTTGGGTGGGCACAAGGGAGATAAACCAGGTCTGATTGGGTTGAACTAATCGCTGATCTGCGTCTAAGTCTTTGAATGGCTGGATGATGAGTTGACCGCCGGACAACCATACGCGTATTGCCTGCATGAGACCGCTGACATGGTACAGCGGTAAAACGCAATAACTATTGACCGGTGTTTGGTCAAAATGGGTTAAAAATCCCTGGGCTGCTGTACTGAGAGTTGCCCAGGTATGGATAACAAATTTGATTTTTCCAGACGTTCCTCCGGTGGCAATGAGGATCTGTCCTGGCTCTGGTTGCTGGTTCGATAAATTAAAAGATACAGGAGGAGGTTGGCCAAGAATTACATCGGGTTTTAGCTGTGCTGCCACCTGCTGCCATTCCTGTTGCTGCCAGTTAGGATTTGCCAGCACTAGAGCAGCTTTAGCCAGCAGCCCGCTCCAAAGATATGCCAAGAACTGTGTCGGTTCAGCCTCATTGATCAACACCACAGCATCCGTTGGAATTTGCCGAATGCGATCGCACCAGGGTTCGTTTAGGGTATTCCAAATATCCCAGGGGCTAGGGCACTCATAACGGGGTGCTCCTAGGTTTCCATTGTTCATTGTTGTCCCTATGTCTGGTAAGTGTTGTCTATTTGCCGGGACTATCCCAATCTTTGCCATAGCTGCTGCCAATTGGTCTGGCTGAGACCATCATTGGTAAACCACTGTTCGGTACCCAACCCCAAGGCTCGGTGGGGAATATCAGGGTAAGCCATGGCCAAGTCGATGGCTAGTCGAATCAAGGCCTGACGACCAACGGCGGTTTCAAATACCGATGAAATCACCAGATCGATCGGATACTTGTGATAGAAATGCTGTAATCGTTGGGGTGAACCCATGATGGCTGCTTTGATCACATAGATGCCATCCCAGCCTTGGTGAAAGTGAGCCTTAAGTTGCTCTAAGCTGGCAATGGATTCATCTAAGGCAATGGGGGTTTGATAGCGATAGCTGAGTCGCATCAGAGTATCAAAGTCTTTAGGGGGCAGGGGTTGTTCTAAAAATTCGATGCGTTGGTTATTGCGATCGCACCAATCTAACCACTGTCGTGCTGCCAATTCATTTAGACCCCCATTAGCGTCTAAACGCAGTTTGGCCCCTAATGGCAGCTGACCCAGCAGCTGATCGAGCCAATCTATTTCTTCAGCCACTGAGCCCACACCAATCTTGTACTTAAAGACGCGGTAGCCCTGTCGCCATAGCGTTTGCCACTGTGCTAGCGAAGCTTGACCCCTAGCCAATAGAACCCCACATTGAGCATTGGGTAAGTCGATTGGGCGTAGTTTGCGCTCTAAGCTAGCAAAGACTGACTCCAGACCAAACTGACAGGCAGGTAGTGTGGGCAATAAAGAAGGCACCCTATGGTCCGATAATTGAGTCGGCAGTTGCTGGCAGAAATCTAAAGCCTGCTCAAAGGTTTCAGAGCCAAACCAGGGGAGCGGTGCCACCTCACCAAATCCACTGCGCCCATCTTCATCGGTCAGTTTAAGAATGAGTCCCTGACGTACTTGCCATTCCCCATGGTGGGTGCGTACCGGCTGTCGAAACCGACGATTATAGGGACGAAACTCAAACCGGTAGGACATGGTGATAGGTACTGAGTCAATTCAATCGGGAGCCGCTTGACTAGCGTAATTTAAGGGTGATCGGCAGCAACAGTCCCAGGCATACGAGTATTCCACAACAAAACTGGAAACGTATGGCCACGAACTTAGCATTTTGTACCAACTCGGGCTGATTGTGATAGCGCTTCACATGGCGACAAAGTTGAATGGCAAATGGGGCACTGACTAAGGTCAAGATCAGGCTGCTGGGAAACACTTGCAGAAGCATGCCTCCAAGCAAAATCACAAAGATGCTGCCACATAGCCATGGTAAAAGTGTTGCCCCCCCCAGGGTGCCCAGGCGGACAATGGGAGAGCGTTTACCGGCAGCTATATCATCATTGACTTGATGGAAGTGGGAGCAAAATAGCACTAATGTAGTCGTCATGCCAATAACAGCCCCTAATCCCCAACAAGCCAGGGAAAATGTCTGGGCTTGGGAATAGTAAGCCGCGCCTACGCCGAGACCAAAGCTAATAAAACATAAAGGTTCGCCTAATCCTTGATACCCTAACCGGAAAGGAGGTCCCTGGTAGAGATAGCCCAGGGCACAACAAATTAAAATCAGCCCCAGAATGGTCATATCTTGCTGCATGAGAGCAATGGCGCTTACGCCAGTAATCCCTAGGGCCAAACTGAGATTGCCAAGCCAAAAGATTAAAGCTTGGTTTTGGGTCAGGTTTACCAGGGAATGATGTTTATTTTTATCAATGCCAGTGTCGGCGTCGTAAACGTCATTGCTGAGGTTTTCCCAGACTAAAAGCAGTATTGCTGACAGCAAAAAAATGGCCAGGATGCGCCCGTTTAACTGTTCTGTTTCTAGACGCGCCAGTAAGCTACCCACCAAAATGGGAATGATGGCAACGCTGTACATCGGGGGCTTAATGGCGGCAACCCAAAGAGATTTGGGAGCGGCAGGGTTGTCAGAATCTTGAGTGACAGACGCTTGATCAGAGGCTTGACCAACTGTAGGGATGACCATTTGGACGTAATTTCTTTGCAACTATAAAACCCATAGTTAGCATAGCGGTTGGCATGTCAGTCTTATTTCGACCATGAGCGCAAGCGAGTTTCCTGAACATCAGGAAACTGGGAAGAATACACCTGAGGACGGTGACTGGCACCAGGATATGACTTCACGCGCTGTTTTACTGGCACAAGCTCAACAAGGTGACCCAACTGCGATCGCAACCTGGATCAATCAATCTCTTAAAACTCAAAACGTTACTATCCAGGTGCGTCAGAAAGGAGAGTTATATCAAATCCTTGTACCATCCCCATCCCACGGCAATTGACGAAGCTGTCCCTGTCACGCCTCTATTGCAAGAGTGGGCGATTAAAGACTGTGTGCAAACAGCAGAACTCCTGGTAACGGCACCCGATCTGTTGCAAGGGGATGGCAAGAAGAACAAGATCATTCCCATTTCTAAAGAGACCCATGAAATTTTCGAAGGGGTGCTGCTAAGTGACATTTCTATACAAAAAATAGTCAATGACCCAGATGGGCAAGACCAAAAAAGTTTCCGGGTGGTGTGTGTCCAATCCACCTATGACCGGACTAAACATGAACCAGATTCTGAGGCTTATATCCACAAACATATTGTTGGCGAACTTGCAGCTAGACCCATTGCCCTCAACTGGCCTGAAGAACCCTACAGTGAAGCTGAGGCCAGGGTGAGCGCGTTGAATAAAACAGCCAGTGTTTACGCTGTTTTTATTCGCTTGGGGGCTTACATGCTCTTTTCTGTAGTGGGGGTTTTCCTCGCTGTTCTTTTCTGTTCCTGCTATACCTGCTACACCTTGGAAGGAATCTATAAAACAGCATTTGTGTTAGGTCTGATAGAAACCGTTATCTTTTATATTCCGTTTTTAGGTGGGTATCTATACGGCATCATTGCGGAAATCATTGCGGTTGGCCTGACCAGCCTTGTGGTTAAAGAGTTTAATGTTGACTGGCGAGATGGATTTGGCGCTCTAGCGATGGGAGCGGCGGTGATTATTTGTACACGGTTGGTTTTGTCCTTTGTACTCTTTGCGGCCATTGCCTATTTTTTCCTGTTAGGCCTTTAACAAAAAGGGCGTATTACTACGGACGCAAAACTAAGCACTGATCTTAAACCTGGGCTACGGTCACCCCTGTACCACCATCTGCCTGTTCAGCGTTGTCAAAGCTCTGCACCTGGGGATGTCGCTTGAGAAACTCGCGGACACCGCGTTTTAGTTTGCCAGTGCCGTGGCCATGGATGATCCAGATGGGGCCAGTGGATTTGGCAATAAAGTTTTCCAGGTCGGCTTCGGCTTCAGCCACACGCATGCCCCTGAGGTCAATGG
>NZ_QXHD01000004.1:2893369-2910765 GCF_011009555.1 Adonisia turfae CCMR0081
AGCCAACCGCGACTTACGCATCGAACGCACCGCCACAGGGGATGTCGTGATTATGCCGCCCGCCTTTTCAGATACGGGAAATCGTAACTTTAACCTAGCCGTTCGATTAGGCATATGGGCAGATCAGGATGGCACTGGCCTCGGTTTTGACTCCAGTTCAGGCTTCACCCTACCTAACGGAGCCACCCGCTCACCCGATGCCGCCTGGATCAACGCCGACCGTTGGAACACCTTAACCGACGAAGAAAAAGCTTCCTTCGCCCCGATTGCACCAGACTTTGTCATCGAGCTACGGTCAGCCAGCGATACCTTGAGTGGTCTACAAAGTAAGATGCAGGAATACATCGATAATGGTGTATCCCTGGGCTGGTTGATTGACCGCAAGCACCGTACCGTTCATATTTATCAACCTGGTCAAACTCCTCAAATACTTGAAAACCCTGATGCGGTCAGTGGCGAGCCAGAATTACCTGGATTTACGTTACCGATGGCTAAGGTCTGGTAAGGAGATATTGATGTTCCTATTCCTCACAGGCCAAATAGATCAGAATACCTAGCAAACGTTCTAGTGGTTCCAGGCAGTAGGCTTCTAAATCAATGGTCAAATCAGTCCCCTGAAGCTTGAGAAATTTCCAGAGTTCACCGTTAGTAACACAGCCATAGATTGTTTTTTCCGACTTTGGTAAGAAACGCATGGCTTCATGAACATTGATGCCAAACTCTTACTGTACTTTCTGTAAGCTAAATTTGCTATACGGCATCTGTAGTCAAGCTAACCAGACTATACCTTGATCATCGCTCAGGGTTAGAACTTGCCATCCAATGCCTCTACGCAACGTTCGCAGATGGTCTCATGCTCCGCCGACTCGCCCACATGGGTGGAATAATTCCAACAGCGATCGCACTTTTTCCCATCCGCATCCACAATGCCAATGCCAAAGGCATCCGACTCACTGCGATACTTAATGTCCTTCAGCCTATCAACACTGTCTAAGACCTCTACCTGGGACACCAAGAACAAATATCGAGCCTCATCCACATGGCTAGAATTGGGTGCGATCGCATCACTGGGATTCATCGCCGTTAACTGTTCTCTCAGTTGATCATCAGCAATGTAGATCAGCGCTTTCGCCTGCAACGACGAACCAATATCTTTTGCAGAACGCGCCTGTTCCAGCACCTTGTTCACCTCGTCCCGTAGTTCCCTCAGCTGGTTCCAGGTATCCGCCAGTTCAGGCTTTTTCCACTGCGGATCAATCTTTAACCAACCCGCTTCAAAAACAGATTTAGTGCCGGTCTCATAGGGCATAAACTGCCAGATATCCTCTGCCATGTGGCACAGCACAGGGGCAATGGACTTGGCTAAATTCTCCAGGGCAACTGCCAGTACCGTTTGACAGCTACGTCTTCGGAGAGATGCCGCATCACTGATGTAGAGACGATCCTTAGCAATATCCAGATAGAAGTTGGAGAGATCCACCACACAGAAATTCTGCACCGTCTGGAAGAACTTAAAGAACTGATAGGTGTCAAAGGCAGTCTCCACCTCAGCAAAGATCTCGGTCATCCGATGTAGCATGTACTGATCTAAACTGGGCAGCTGGTCATAGGGAACAGCATCTTTGGCTGGGTCAAAATCATGCAAGTTGCCCAACAAGAATCGGGATGTGTTACGAATCTTGCGGTACACATCCGCCAGCTGCTTAAGGATGTTTTTACCGATGGGGACATCGGAGGAATAGTCCACTGAGGAGACCCATAGCCGTAGTACGTCAGCACCGTAAGGCGGATCCTGTTTCTTGTTCTTGCCACCCTCAATGATTTCATAGGGGTCCACCACGTTACCGATGGACTTACTCATCTTGCGGCCCTTTTCATCCAGGGCAAAGCCATGGGTAAGTACAGTTTTGTAGGGGGCACAGCCATGGGTAGCCACACTGGTGAGCAAGCTCGACTGGAACCAACCCCTATGCTGATCAGAGCCTTCCAGGTATAGGTCTACCGGATATTTCAAGGCATCTCGCTGATCGGCGACTGCTGCCCAGGAAGAGCCTGAGTCAAACCATACGTCCATGGTGTCGAAGCCTTTGCGATAGGTATGGCCGTTGTTGTGATAGCTCTCGGGCAGTAGTTCCTCAACGGGCATACTCCACCAAGCATCAGAACCATGCTCAGCGAAAATACCTCGGACATGGGCAATGGTTTCTTGATTCATCAATACTTCACCAGTCTCTTCATCGTAGAAGGCTGGGATGGGCACACCCCAGTTGCGCTGACGAGAGATGCACCAGTCAGAACGGTCGCCCACCATCGGTGTAATCCGGTTTTCGCCCTGGGCCGGAATCCACTGCACATCCGAGATGGCTTTCAGGGCTTCATCGCGGAACCCTTCCACAGAGGCAAACCACTGCTCAGTAGCCCGGAAAATGGTGGGTTTTTTAGTTCGCCAATCGTAGGGATACTTGTGGACGTAGGGTTCATGTTTCAGAAGCGTATTGGCTTCGGTCAGTGCCTTGATCAGTGCTTCGTTAGCCGTTTTTAGAACGTTCAAACCTTCAAAACTCCCGGCTTCAGTGGTGAAATTACCACGCTCATCCACTGGACAGAGGATGGGGAGACCGTATTTTTGACCGACGCCAAAGTCTTCCATCCCGTGACCGGGTGCAGTGTGCACCAGACCAGTACCGGATTCGGTGGTGATGTAGTCGCCGCCAATCACAATGGGGCTTTCACGATTGAAGCTGTCTTCTTTGCTGTGGAGCGGATGGTAATAGGTAGACCCTGCCAGGTCCGCACCGTTGATGTCGACCTTGGGGGTCAGGTCTGTTTCAAATACATTGGCCAGGGTTTCCACCAGGTCCTTACCGACGATGAGGTATTTGTAAGGGGCACCGGAGGCGACTTCTACCACGGTGTAAACCAGGTCTGAGTTGACCGCTACGGCCACATTGGCGGGAATTGTCCAGGGTGTCGTGGTCCAGATGGCGACACCCAGATTATCGAGATACGGGGAAAGTGCTTTTTCTGCGGTATCTGAGGCGCTCACCATGGGGAAGCCGACGTAGATACTGGGGGAGGTATGGCCTTCGGGATATTCCAGCTCAGCTTCTGCCAAGGCGGTTTGTGACGACGGACTCCAGTGAACAGACTTCAGCCCTCGGTAGATGTAGCCTTTGAGGACCATCTGACCAAATACGTCTAGCTGAGCGGCTTCATACTCAGGCTGCAGAGTCATGTAGGGCTTTTCCCAGTTGCCCCATACGCCAAAGCGACGGAATCCCTTGGCTTGTTTCTCGACGGTGTCCAGGGCAAATTCCTTGGCTTTTTGGCGTAGCTCCAGCGGTGTCAGATTGGCTCGCTTTTTGCGGTCGATGGTTTGCAGTACTTTTAGCTCAATGGGTAGACCGTGGCAGTCCCAGCCGGGGACATAGCGAACTTTGCGATCGCGCAGCAGCTGATACTTATTGATGATGTCCTTCAGCACCTTATTTAAGGCATGGCCCATGTGGAGACTGCCATTGGCATAGGGCGGTCCATCATGCAGTACAAAGACATCCCCAGAATTTTCCTGGGAAAGCGTTTCATAAATCTTGCTGTCATCCCAAAATGCCTGCAGCTCTGGCTCACGCTTAACAGCGTTGGCCCGCATACTAAAGTCGGTCTTGGGCAGTAGGACGGTGTCCTTATAGCTCTTAGCGTCGGCGCTTTTGGGGTCAGTCACGATGTAAGGAAAAAACTAAGGGGATTTACTACGCTCCAGTCATTCTGCCTTAGAACTTCCTATAGCTTCAATAGTTTTAGTTTTTTTACGTTGAGCAGCCACTGGAAATCCTAGATACAAAGCCTGCTGGGGCCTGACCTATGAATACATATTGTCCAAGTTCAGAACCGTAGTGTTTCTTGACAAGAAGCTACAAGTTCTAACTTGGACGTAGTTTAGTGGTTACCACCACATGTGACACGGTGTCTTAGCTGGTTGATGTCAATCTGTCTAGTACAGCGGAGCTACCCTGCCTTTAAAGATAGTCTCTCAACAGCACTGCTCAAATCATGTTGAGTTCAATCAATGACTTAAGCACATTTTTGGGCTTAATTGGTTTACTCACAAATTCCGAGGCCCCAACCATCTTGGCCCGCATGCGTTCAGCCAGACTATTTTCACTCCCTACCATCACAATGGGAGTATCCTTAAAGCCTGATATCCGACGAATT
Organism: Adonisia turfae CCMR0081; assembly: GCF_011009555.1. GTDB lineage: Bacteria > Cyanobacteriota > Cyanobacteriia > Phormidesmidales > Phormidesmidaceae > Leptothoe > Leptothoe turfae. The sequence goes on from NZ_QXHD01000004.1 coordinate 2,897,582, forward strand.
TGAGCACACAGTTCGTAACCATTTACCACGGGCATCGTCAGCTGCAAAAAAATTACTTTTGGCTTGAGCTTAACTAGCTGTTTCAATACCTCAAGCGGATCGGAAATGTTGCTATAGCGAAAGCCCGCCGCTTCAACAATGGTTGCCATTGTTTGACTGTTGGCCAGACTGTCATCCACATAAACAATTCTGGCGTCCTTAGGGATAATTGCCTGCGCTATTTTAAAGACAACATCCTCTTGATGCGCGATTACCGAACGAGGAATCTTATCTTCCACAGACTTAAGCCGCAGTGACTGATTGTGAATGTGAGGCAAAATCGACATCACAAATGGCTGTAGCGGCTGGTTAGCCTTCAATGCTATATCTCGCAATGTTTGCTGACGATTGGCCAACGCACTCAATAATTTGAAGAGTCGCGGTGATGCTAGATCTTCTAGAGAGGCTAAGTCTTGTATCACTAGAGCATCGTTAGGACCTATGGCGGTGAGACCGGCTTCTTCCCACTGGTGCCACCTGTGCTTTGCCTGGGCCCATATACCGATGGTTTGCAAATTTATATAGGAGAAATCGCAGGCTTTTTGAGATTTGATGCGATATTTTAATCCTTTCCCAGTTTGTTGAAAGCTTAAAGTTCCCTGCTGCTGAAGATCAAACAACGCTTCTGAGATACACCCGGACACGATATGTGAAAATACCTGCCGATTGAATTTCTTACAGATAACTAGCCTAGCTAACCGACTATAGGTCCAATCAGCGGGATAGGCACTCAGGCCATTTTTGAGCAACTCAGGACGATGTTGCAGTAACTGGCGACACCAGCGACGCTTTGCATGGGTACGCGTATTTGCCCAGACTAACTGCCCCGCCAAAAAATATAAGCGCCATTGATGGATCATGTCACTTTCAATCGCTAGGATGCCAGTCAAATGCTTTTGTTTAACGAACTGGATCTTCTTATCCAGTTCGGAAACAATTACATTTGGGATAGCGACTTCAGCTCTCATGACTTTTACTGTCTATACTCGGGCTTGTTTAATCGTTCTTGTAAACAATTTGACTATAATCCACAAGAACACAGTGAATGTTCGTATTTAAGCTCCTTTAAATAATAATTACGCTAATGTGCGTATTTTCCTCTGGTGGTTCATAAAGTTTTACGACTATTGTGTTGGGTATAAGCTTTGTAAAGCCAGACTGTTTGAGTCGTGGGGAACATTTTTAGATGGTTTGTGTCCGTGAGAGATTGGTATATTTTTTAGCTCTAGAAATGGTTCGATTTACGGGCATGCAGGGCTTAAGAAACGTCTATGCAAATCTCATATGAAGTTTAATATTAAAGAGACTTTATAACGTCTTCGCAAATATCTGGTACATCTCTACAGCTTGTTTAGGTGCAGGTTGTTGTTTAATGGAAATTGAAGAGATTTTAGTTGGAGAAAACTAGTCCCAAAAGTCATCATCAGGCCAGTTGCTGTCTTCAGTATCTGTGCCCCTAGGTTCTAGACTGGCTGAAGCTGCTGTGCCTGAAGAAGGGGAAGGTGAGGTGTCGAGAGTTTCTTCTTGAGGGTTTGGCTGGTCACCATCAGGAACACTAGCTGAAGTCTCTAATGTATCGGTCTCTAATGTATCGGATATATTGGTTATGTTAGCTATGTCGGTTGTTGCTGACAAGGTGTCTGCTTTAGGTATGGACGGTGGCCTGGGTGGCAGCTCAATCATGGGTTTGGGTTCTTTCTTTTTCGGCGTGACAACTTCTTTAAGCCAGCCTACGAAGATACCGACAGCAGCAATGGGATTTGGTATTTCTCGCTTTTTGGTTGTTTGAGAAATAGGTGGGTTCTCCGCCTTTGGAAGGGTTTCTTCCAGAGAGTCTTCTTTCTCGATGTGGGACTTTGGAATTGCAGCAGGGACAACTATTTTGGGCGCAAATTCATCTGCCGTCGGCTTGATCAAGATGGGACTGTTGGGATCGGCATCCTGATCGACTGCATCCTCCACGCCATCTTCTACAAACTCATAGTCTTTGGCAATGGGACGACTGGCGCTGCCATTAAGGCGACTGCGTTCAGATTTGCCTAATCGGATGGGGGTTTGCTGTGCGGTCGGTGTGGTTTCGCGACGGAGCAGTAGAGTTTGGTATCCCAGCCATATCAGTAGACCAACTGAAGCTGTTTGCCCTAGCAGTACTGCGCCGCTCATTTGCCTGGCGCAATACCACAGCACCACGGCATAAAACATGCCGACACCGCTCCAGAAAAAGTCTGATCGACGATGTACCTCTGGCAGAATAAAAGCTGCCAAATAAAACCCTAGACTACCTAATCCAACAATCACCGCCAATAGATTTGCCAGCATCCGCTTCGACTCCAGCGTGATGAACAGCCTTAATTATTAACGATTACGACCCCACAGGAGGGAGTTTTGAAGGTAGAGTTTTGAATTTTAAGTTTGGAATTAGGTCTTTGAAACCTCAGTAGCCTCGGAAATCAATTGAACCTGAACCTCAAAGCTAAGAACTCAAAACTCAAAATTACATACTGCGGTTGTAAGATATCTGACTGTACTTCCGTCTCAGAACCATCATGAGCAATCAGTCGAAAATTCCTGTCGTAGTTAATGGTGCCATGGGCCGGATGGGGTGTGAGATTGTCAAGGCTATTGCCGGTGCCGATGATATGCAATTGGTGGGTGCCGTGGATCGTAAGCTTGAGGCCGTTGGTCAGGATATTGGTGAGATCGCAGGCTGTGGTCCTCTGGAAATACCAGTGACGACGGATTTGGAAGCCACCCTGGTGATGGCCCAAAGTGCAGGCAATGCGGTGATGGTAGATGTGACTCACCCAGCCAAAATTTATGAGCAGGTGCGAGCAGCTATTGCCTATGGTGTGAGGCCTGTAGTCGGTACCACTGGTCTAACATCTGAACAAATTATTGAGCTGGCGGAGTTTGCAGAAAAGGCCAGCGTCGGCTGTTTGATTATTCCTAACTTTGCCATTGGGGTAATTTTGATGCAGCAGGCGGCTCTGAAAGCGGCTGAGTATTTTGACCATGTGGAAATCATTGAGCTGCATCACAATCGCAAGGCCGATGCCCCAAGCGGTACGGCGATTAAAACGGCTCAAATGCTTCAGGAAGTAAAACCGTCCTTTAACCCACCTCAAGTGGACGAAACTGAAACCCTTCAGGGTTCACGGGGTGGCACTACGGAGGAAGGCATTAACATCCACAGTGTGCGTCTGCCTGGATTGGTAGCTCACCAGGAGGTGATGTTTGGTGCCCCTGGCCAGGTGTATACCCTGCGTCACGATGCGATGGATCGGGTATGTTTTATGCCCGGTGTGTTGTTGAGTATTCGTAAGGTATTACCGTTGAAGTCGCTTTTGTACGGGTTGGATAAAATCCTGTAGGTTGGGTTGAACTTGTGAAACCCAACATCGCCGATGCATTCATGCGAAACCCAACATCGCCGATGCATTCATGCGCATAAATATGTATTTGAGATATCGGTAATGTTGGGTTTCGTGCCTCTACCCAACCTACGTGCTGGGGTGTCCTGTATGTAGCCCAATGGCTTCTTGTATGGAATTTAGGCCATGGTCGTCGAGCTTGGTCAATAGGCCCTGTAGGATATTTTTCACCATCCATGGACCTTCGTAGATCCAGCCAGTGTATACCTGCAATAAAGATGCGCCTGCGGTGATTTTTTCCCAGGCATCGTCAGCGGTGAAAATACCCCCTACGCCGACGATGGGAAGTTGTCCGTTGGTCTTTTGATAAATGTATCGAATGACATCAGTTGCCCGCTGACGGACGGGAACACCACTAATACCGCCAGCTTCATCAACAACCAGATTGCCAGTTTGGCCTAAACGCTTGGTCACCAGTTTGTCCTTGGCAATGGTGGTATTGGTGGCAATAATTCCTGCCAACTGGTGCTGCTGGGCCAGGTCTAAAATATCGTCGATGTCTTCCCAGGCTAGATCTGGAGCGATCTTGATTAGCAGAGGTTTTTGCTGAGTATTGGCGGTTTGTAGGGTGGCAAGAATGGGTTCGAGTTGGGATTTAGCTTGGAGCGATCGCAACCCAGGTGTATTGGGTGACGACACATTGACCACAAAATAATTGCCGTGCTCCTGCAATCTTTGAAAGCTTTGCAAATAGTCACCTGCCGCCTCTTCTAGGGGGGTCACCTTTGACTTGCCTAAATTAATGCCCCTGGGAAAGTCAGGTGTTAGGGGTAAGGCCTTAAGCCGTTCCGCGAGTACTGTCGAGCCCTGATTATTAAACCCCATGCGATTTAAAGCTGCCTGGTCCTGCGGCAAACGAAACAGACGAGGTTTAGGATTACCCGACTGGGCATGGCACGTAACCGTCCCTAACTCTGCAAAGCCAAACCCCATCAAAGGCCAACAAGCAGCTGCCAACCCATCTTTATCAAAACCAGCTGCTAACCCCAGGGGGTTAGCAAAAGATTGCTGCCATAGCTGCTGACTCAAGCGCAGCGAAGTAACCTGGCAACTATTTTCACACCAGGCCTGGGCAAAGCGTCGTAAAGGTTGAGTCCAGTAGGGGGCGGTGGTGGGTGGTTCAGCTATCCAAGCCAATGTCTTGATGGTCTGGTGATGTACCACTTCTGGATCGGCTTTCAAGTGCTGAAATAACGACGGAAGCAAGCTAGATTTATAGATGTCTTGCAGCACGAACAATATTTCTAAATGGCCCTGTGGATTATATCGTTGAATTTGAAAACTAGTTGCGTTGATTGATTTGGTTTAGGGTTAGCAGCTAGTTGAGTCGGTTGCTGATATAACTAGGTAGTTGTGATGAACGATAGTCATGATGTATGACTTTTTAACCATCGGCAATAAGTAGCGTTAGACCCCGTTACGATAGAGCCAACTAATGTCAACGATAGATTGATGCCACCCATATCCTGTTGCAATATAGCTATTCCGCTTGAGCCGCGATGGTGACTCATTTTCCTAAGCAATTTGATTAAATAGCATGTTTTAGAGAGCCAGGCTAGCTTAAATTAAGCTATATCCTCCATCGTTACTATTCAGGCAGTAGCCTGTTTCCCAAATCTGAGTTTTTATGGTTAGCCCCATACCCCCAGCGACATGTGAACAGCATTTGGCCACTTTGGGTCAGGTTCTCAAGAATGTATGGGATCAGGATACCGTTGATACCCAATTGACCGAGCTTGCTGACTATATGCAGCAGCTTTATCCCAATGAACTCACCTGGATTGGCCTCTATGATGCCGGTGACCAGAGTTTGACAACTCAAATGGCCGTTCTGGGTAGCGGTAAGAATTTTTTATGGCAAAAGATAAACCTTCAGACTGATGATGCCGTGCAGCAGGTGATAGAGCGAGGTGCTCCGGCGGCTGTTTATGATTTACAAGAATCCCATCGGGCTGGTGAGTGGAAAGCCATTGCTAAGCGCCTCGGCATTCATGACGCCATTATTTTTCCGATTCAGCGGCAGAATGAGTGTCTAGGCATTTTATTGTTGGGTGCCAGTCGACGGGGAGCGTCTCTAAAATCTGGTGTGCAGAAAAAGACGTTTTCTATTTTGGTCACCACCATTGCGACCATCTTGCACAGATATCAGAAAGACTATTATCAGCAGCTAGAAAAACGTCCCTCCCAGCCATTCTTTCAGCTGTTGGCTAAATTGGAGACGATTCAAGAGTTAGAGCCTAGACTACAGGCGATTGTGGATGCCACTCACCGATTTGTGGGGGCTAGTCGTACCCGTGGGTATTGGTTTGAGCCGCAACAACGCTTTTTCTGGCATCGGGTAGCTAATGGTGGCCACAATCGCCATGCCTATGCGACTCAAGAACCTGGAGTATCCCAGCTATCTGCCAGTGGCTATCAAGAGGTCTATCAGGCCCTATCTTGTGGTGATGTCATTGTTATTGGCGAAGACACCTTTTCTCATCCTGAGGCCGTCATTGAACCTCTGAAGCAGGCCTTTGGCAAGTCCTCTTTATTAGTGGCACCCATTTTAATGCAGGGAGACTTGCTGGGTTTTTTGGTGGTGGAGTCCACCCAACCCCGTCAGTGGAGTGTGCCAGAAAAACGCTATTTAACCGCAGCAGCTCAAGTGGTCAGCTTGGGGATGCCCACATCGGTCTTGCAGGAACGGGTGGCCGATCTAGAAGCTAACCATCAGCTGTCGGTAGGTATTGCCCAAAGTATCCATGGCGATCGCGATTGGCAGTCGGTCATGTCCCAATGCGCTGAGCAACTGATTGCCACCCTTGAAATTGATGGCTTACTGGTGCTTATACCCGATCTAGAATGTGGTGGTTTTGAGGTGGGTTATCAGCACCATGGCACCCAAAGCAAGCCCACTCAGGGAATGTGGCGCTCACTTCACGACGTTGATTGGCAGCTCCTAGCCCGAAAGTCTGCACCAGTCTGTATCGAAAATTTAGATAACGATCTGAAGCTGCGAGCGTGGCATCCTCAGTTCTTACAGATGGGGATGAAGTCGGCGATGGCCTGTAATCTTTCGCCCGGTCAGGCTCCAGAAGGGGTGCTGGTGGTGACCGATAGCCATGGCCGACGCTGGAATCAAACAGAGCAGGATCTGCTGCAGTCAGTTGGACGGCAAATTGGGTTAGTTTTGCATCAGTGGTCCTTGCAGCGACAGGCTCAGCAGCAATCCCAGATGAATGAAACCATGCAGTGGGGCTTGCGTAACCTACAGCGTACATTTGATGTGGAGCAACTTCAGCAGGCGGCCACCCATCACGTTAGCCAGCTTTTACGCTTGCCGCTGGTGGCCTTGATCGTTTGGGAAAATGGCCAAAAGGAAGCCCGGTTAGCTTCCACTGTGATCCGGGAGCAGCAGTTTGCAGCCAAGGATAATCCACCGATCTTGGTGGAGAGCGATGCTGTGATTAACTGGGCCATTCAAACCGATGGTGTGATTCAGCTTGAATTTGAAGATCTGCCTGATGTCACTCGCCAATGGTTGCGGTGTCCGGCCCATGCTCAGCTGTTGGTAGTGGCTCTCAGGACATCACCAGAGCATACGCTCAATGGGACGATGGTGCTGGCTGATCATGGTGATCGTCGCTTTTCTGACCAACAGATGAGTATGCTAGCGGTTTTGGTACATCAGTTGGCCTGGTGTCGGCGTCATTTATTGCTAACCAATCGTTTGCGCGAACAGAAAAGTCAGCTCACAGAGCTGAATTGGTATAAGCACCACCACATGGATGACATTCGGCGGCAGGTTCGAGAGTCGCGCCGTCAGCTGGCTAATTTGAAACAATTACCTGAGATCAGCGAACAACCTTATTTCCATGCGGTTGAAAGTCGATTGGCAGGCATGGAAAAGGAATTATTACGATTGACAGGCCGAGAACGGTGGGCAATGGCGTCCGATCCTCGCAAGGTGCCCTTGATTGGTTTACTCAACCGTCTAATGAAGCGGGTGCAAACTCAGGTGCAAAAGAAACAGCTTTGGACGCAGGTGCACTGCGATAGCAACCTGGCCCTTCAGGGTGAAATGCAGAAGATTGAGTTTATTTTGTATGAACTTATTTCAGCAGCTTGTCGACGTTCGCCAGCTAGAGGTCGGGTAGATGTTTGGAGCCGTCCCCTTGAACAGCATTGGATTGAGCTGTCAATTACGGATGATGGCGATGTCGATGAAGCTATCATCAAAGCGCTGAGCGAAGGAAATCATCAGCGGGATCATTTAGCAGAATCACCGTTGGATAGACCGCCGGGTTTAAATCTGGCGATTTGTCAGTCCCTGATGATCCGTTTGGGGGGTGAGTTCATCCTAGAAAAACTGGAAGACAATCGGATTCGCAGCTCCGTTATGTTCCCAATGCATAGGCTTCATACCATTGGTCAGGACTAGAGGGCTTTGAACGCAAAACCTCTAACCCTGACCCGCAATGATGCTTAAGTTTTAAAGAGAATTCTCAAGCATGGTTGGAAAAGTAGCCGTCACAGGGCTAGCAACTGTGTTGGCAATCTCGTCAACGCTCTCCACCTGAGACGCTTGTAACAAAGGGGTCTTGGTGACAGCGTCGTTAGCCAGGGTAAATAGAGGGTTAGATAGTACCCCCGCTAGGGAAGTGGCCACCACGGCTACCACCAAACTCAGCTGTAACGGACGCATGCCTGGCAAATCCCAGCGAACCGGTGGATAGTTCTTGATAGATTCGGACATTTCCTGGGGCTCCTTAACTACCATCATTTTCACTACGCGGATGTAGTAATAGATGGAGATCACACTGGTAATTAAACCAATGAGTACCAGGCTGTAAGCACCGGCCTGCCAGCCAGCCCAAAAGATATAAAGCTTACCAAAGAACCCTGCTAGCGGTGGAATACCGCCAAGGGAAAGCAGACACAGTGACAGGCATAAGGTAAGCAGGGGGTCCTTTTGGTAAAGCCCGGCATATTCACTAATTTGGTCTGTACCCGTACGGAGGGAAAAGAGAATGACGCAGGTAAATCCACCCAAGTTCATGAACAGATAGACCATCAGGTAGAAAATCATGCTGGCATAGCCTGCATCGGAACCGATGACCAAGCCAATCATCATAAAGCCTGCCTGGCCAATGGATGAGTAGGCTAGCATCCGCTTCATACTGGTCTGGGCTAAAGCCACCACATTGCCCAGCACCATACTCAGGATCGCCAGAGCAGTAAACACAAAGCGCCACTCGTCTTCCACTAGGGGGAATGTGCTGACTAAAAGGCGAATGGCTAGGGCAAAGCCAGCAGCCTTAGAACCAACGGATAGGAACGCTACCACAGGTGTAGGTGAGCCTTCATAAACGTCAGGGGTCCACTGATGAAAGGGCACAGCGGCTACCTTGAAGGCAATACCGGCAATGACAAATACCAGTGCAACGACTAGACCAATGGAGCTATTGCCAGTGCTGGACGCTAAGTTGGCTGCGATCGCACTCAACCGGGTCTCACCACCCGACAGACCATACAGCAGGGAAATGCCGTACAAAAAGATGGCTGAGCTCGCTGCCCCAATCAACAAATACTTCAGGGCGGCTTCGTTTGAGCGCGGATCCCGCTTCATGTAGCCCGTCAACAGGTATGACGAAATACTTAGGGTTTCAAGGGACACAAAAATAGTGACAAGCTCATCGGCACCCGCCAGAAACATGCCCCCCAGGGTTGCGGTCAGCAAAATCCCTAAAAACTCAGCTAAGGCTGTGCCTGACTTTTCCACATAGCGGATAGCCATAGGGACGGTCACAGCCGCTGACAGAACGATAATGCCTCGAAATACGATACTGAGAGCATCGCTGTTAAACTCTCCAAAAAAGGCGAGGGGATTGCCTGTGTCCCACTGTAGAGCTAATGCCCCAACGGCAGCCAAACAACCGCCGATAGAGACATAGGGGACCCAGCGCGATGACGCTCGGCCTACAATCAAATCACCTACCAAAATCACTACAATCGTCGCAATGATGATCAGTTCAGGCAGGATTTTACCTGTGTTTAATTGGGCAGCGAGGCTGACAACGTCCATTGGTGCTGTGGTTCGGTATTTCCATTTGGGATCTTACCCTAGTATTCTCGCTCATCTTGTAGTTTCCCAAAGGGAATTTTCTGAATCAGATTAAATTCTATGGATGTAAACCATAGAGGAACTTCGTTCAGATGACCTGCCTGGGGTCCCAATTTTTCTAAAGAAAACACTTTTTTCAATTTCTCTAGATTTCTTTTATGAATGGGGCCACAACCAGCCAAATTAATGCCTCGACGATAGCTATAGGCCAAATTTGGCCCTATGGGGTTAGTTTTACCCCCCTGGCAATGGTCATGAAATAAAAGCCTTTTCTTAATTCAGAGGTGGACGAAATTCGCCATTTCGATCTATCGATATATAAAGGCAACTGTACGAAAAGCTCTGCGAACATGCAGGTACGGCTTTTGTCACTAACCCTCGGCGCTTCCCTCTGATAAATTCTGAGCTAGATGCCATGGTTATGTATAGTTAGCCAATAAAAAACCGTCGTCATTGCCCACTTATCGGGCATTCTCTCTAGTGTTCAAGCGTTTCGCTAGACGCGGTTTGAGATTTGTTAGTGCCTTGGATATCAGGGTGTTGACAAATTTTCAATTAAACGTAGTTCGACCATTACTTTCAGTTCAGCTGTATGTCCACACTTGTCATTGTTGAGTCACCTACAAAGGCAAAAACAATTCGCAACTATTTGCCCAAAGGCTACCGTGTAGAAGCCTCCATGGGGCATGTGCGCGATCTGCCTAAATCGGCAAGTGAGATTCCCGCCAGCGTGAAGGGCGAGAAATGGGCACAGCTGGGTGTGAATGTAGAGGCGGATTTTGAACCTCTTTACTTGGTACCCAAGGATAAAAAGAAGGTTGTTAAGGCCCTGAAGGATGCCCTAAAGGAAGCCGATGAGCTAGTCCTGGCTACGGATGAAGACCGCGAAGGGGAAAGCATTAGCTGGCACCTATTACAGCTACTAAAACCTAAGGTGCCCACCAAGCGCATGGTGTTTCATGAGATCACCGAAGACGCGATTCAGGCTGCCCTCGAAAGCTGTCGTGATATTGATGATCAGCTAGTAAGGGCCCAGGAAACTCGACGAATCTTGGATCGTTTAGTGGGCTATACCCTATCTCCACTACTGTGGAAAAAAATTGCCTGGGGTCTGTCCGCTGGTCGAGTGCAGTCGGTGGCAGTAAAGCTACTGGTGGAACGGGAGCGCGATCGCAGAGCCTTTAAGCAAGGTTCCTATTGGGACCTCAAGGCCACACTCCAGAAGGCTGACAATCCATTTGAGGCCAAGCTCGTTAGCCTGGGTGGTACTCGTGTTGCTACGGGTAGTGATTTTGACGAAAACACCGGACAAATTGCTGCTGGACGCAATGTGGTGCTTTTGGATGAAACCCAAGCCCAGGAATTAAAACAGCGCTTGGAAGCCAGCATTTGGACCGTATCTAATCTAGAAGAGCGACCCTCTAGTCCCAAACCAGCTCCGCCATTTACCACCTCCACACTGCAGCAAGAATCCAACCGCAAACTGCGTCTGTCTGCCCGTGACACCATGCGTACGGCCCAATCTCTGTACGAAAAAGGGTTTATTACCTACATGCGTACTGACTCGGTAAATTTGTCACAGCAGGCAATTACAGCGGCTCGAACCTGTGTGGAGCAAAAGTACGGTAAAGAGTACCTCAGCCCTCAGCCCCGGCAATATGCCACCAAGAGCAAGGGAGCCCAGGAAGCCCACGAAGCAATCCGCCCCGCTGGTAGTACTTTCCGTACTCCCCAGGAAACCGGGCTAAAGGATCGTGAACTTAGCCTTTACGACTTAATTTGGAAGCGCACAGTGGCTTGCCAAATGGCCAATGCTCGCCAAACCCATATCACCGTCAGCGTAGAAGTGGATGATGCGGTGTTTAAGGCCACTGGCAAACGAATTGATTTTCCAGGCTTTTTCCGGGCCTATGTGGAGGGTTCGGATGATCCCAATGCCGCCCTTGAGGATCGTGAAGTGACCCTGCCGCCCCTGAAGGTGGGAGATACCCCAAGCTGCACCGAGCTAGAGCCCATTGGCCATGAGACGAAGCCTCCGGCCCGTTATACCGAGGCCACATTGGTTAAGACCCTAGAGAAAGAGGGTATTGGGCGTCCCAGTACCTATGCTTCAGTCATCGGTACCATCATTGACCGAGGTTATGTGCATCCGCTGAATAATAGCTTGATGCCTACGTTTACGGCGTTTGCGGTGACCGAGCTCCTGGATCAACATTTTCCAGATCTGGTGGACGTTAAATTTACGGCCCGCATGGAACGCACCCTGGATGAAATTTCCATGGGTGAAGCGGATTGGCTACCGTACCTCAAGGACTTTTATTCTGGAGATACGGGTCTAGCGGGGCAGGTACAGACCAGAGAAAGTCAGATTGACCCCGCTGAGGCCCGCACCGTTGACTTAGCTGATCTCAGTGCCAAGGTTCGCATCGGCAAGTATGGCCCCTACATTGAGGCCATCAGTGAAGAAGAGGGCGATGAAACCGTACGGGCTTCTATTCCTTTGGATGTGAGTCCAGCGGATCTCAACGACGAGCAGGTACAGGTACTCCTCAAGCAAAAAACAGAAGGTCCGGAAAAGCTAGGTTTGCACCCTGAAACGGGTGAACCCATTTATGCTCTGATTGGCCCCTACGGTCCCTATGTGCGGCTGGGAGATAAGACAGAAGAGAATCCAAAGCCTAAACAGGTGTCACTGCCCAAGGGGGTAACGCGTGAGTCTGTGGATCTAGAAACGGCTGTAGGACTGCTATCTCTGCCGCGTTTGTTGGGGATGCACCCAGAGACTGGTGCCAAGGTCAAAGCCAGCTTGGGTCGCTTTGGCCCCTATGTGGTTCACGATCAAGGTAAGGAAGGAAAGGACTATCGCTCTTTGAAAGGAGACGATAACGTTCTGACCGTGACCCTGGAGCGAGCCCTGGAACTTTTGGCACAGCCTAAGCGAGGGCGAGGGCGTAAAGCTGCTAAACCGTTGCGGGAATTGGGTAAGCACCCTGAGTCGGAAGAACCCATCAACATTTACGATGGCCCCTACGGTCCCTATATCAAGTACGAAAAGGTCAATGCTTCATTGCCGGAAGGTAAGAAGGTTGAGGACGTTACCTTGGAAGAAGCCTTAGAGATTATTGTGGCGAAGGCAGCTACTAAGAAAAAAACAACCCGTCGTAAAACGACGACCAAAAAGTCCACCACTAAAAAGACGACGGCTAAGAAGACTACAACTAAGAAGGCGACAACTAAAAAATCCACCACCAAAAAGGCCAGTACGGCCAGCGGGACTACGGCTGCGGCTAAGAAGTCCACGACGGCTAAGAGTAAGTCGACAACCCGTAAAAAGAAGAGCACCGATAGCGACGCCGAATAAACGCCCCTAGATTTTTTGGGCCAACCCACCCGTGCCGTTTTTGTAAACCAATGGTAGATTAGCAAGCGTTGTTTGTTTCTTGCTGGTCCATGGTCCTCAAGCAACGGCCTCCTTTGTTGGTCACAGTTAGTACGGCGGTTTTACTGATACTGGGTGGGGCAGCGGCCTATCTGCGGCTTGGTCAGCGGCTCTCTACGGGTGTCAAGCTACCAACGGGGATGGAAGTTGTGCCCGGTAATGCCCTGGC
>NZ_QXHD01000004.1:2910775-2971393 GCF_011009555.1 Adonisia turfae CCMR0081
ATCAGGGGTGTACCGACCTGAGGCAAAGGCCGCATAGTAAACAAAGGGTTTGAAGGCTGATCCTGGCTGACGACGCGACTGAACGGCCCGATTAAACTGGCTGCTTTCATGGTCCACACCACCGACGATGGCCTTTACAAAATGGGTGCGCGGGTCGATGGCAACCAGAGCCATTTGATCGGCGATGGCACCGTTGCCAAAGCGGTTAGCATGGGCCGATTTTACGGTTTGTTTAGCTAAGGACTGTAGCTTAATATCAATGGTGGTCTGCACTCGCATGCCACCTTTGAGTACGGCTTCTTGACCAAATTGTTCCTGTAGCTCCTGGACAACCGCTTCAGTGACGTAGGGAGCCTTACTGGAAACAAAGGACGTGACTTTACCCAAGCGCAGAGGTTGTTTTTTCGCAGCCTCGGCTTCGGCTGGGGTAATCCACCGCAGCGTTTGCATCCGCTCTAGGACGATAGACTGCTCTCGCTTTGCGGCCTGGTAGTCTACAAATGGACTCAGGCTTTCAGGCGCTTTAATCAATCCCGCCATCATCGAAGCCTCAGCCAGGGTTAAGTCCTTGGATGACTTATTGAAGTAACTCTGGGCAGCGGTTTCAACACCATAGGTATTGTGACCCCAATACACCTGATTGAGATACATTTCGAGGATTTCATCTTTCTCGAAAATTTGCTCAAGGCGCAGCGATAAAACCACCTCAGCCACCTTACGGCTAATGGCTTGCTGGGGGCTCAAAAATAAGTTCTTAATCAGCTGCATGGTGATGGTTGAACCACCCTGCACTGTATTGCCTGCCTGGAAGTTGGCTAGAAATGCTCGGCCAATGCCCACAGGGTTGATGCCGCTGTGCTCGTAAAAGTCACTATCCTCAATGGCCAAAACCGCGCGCTTGAGGTGGGGGGAAATTTCGTTGAGGTCTACCACTTCCCGGTTAGCTTCGTCGTGCAAGCTATCGAGCAGGGTGCCGTCTACGTCGTAGATGTAGCTGGTTTCGGTGGGGATGTAGTTGCGTAGCGATCGCACATCGGGCAAATTTCGAAAGCTAATGGCTAAACCCACTAAGCCACCAGCTGAGATCGCACTACATAGCATGGTTGCCGTCAATAGTGTCGCCCCGCTAATCTGAAGCACATCTTGAATGTGCTTCATCAGCTTAGGTTCACCAGTAAACTGCAAAGGAACTCGGGTTTGACGAATGGTATTAAATGCCACGGATACGCTACATCCTTACGGAAATACACGGCAGGCCAGATTAGTGAGGCGCGGCTGATCTGAGCGATGATTTCGTCTGAAAAATGCCGACTTATAGCATTTCTAACAGATCGACTCCTCCTCTAAATCAGCACCCGTAATTATAAAGCTGCTGCCATAAACAGAATTTAAATCACATCCAAATTAAACACGTATACTTCCCAAATAGAAAAACCGTTGTTTCAGATGTGGATGCGGTTGATGTCGAAATTAGAGTCAGACTTCCCAGATCGTACTCAAAACTTCTTTAGGAACAACAAGCCCCTAGGACCGATTCAGTACCGAGGAATGTTCCAGCTGATCCATAGACCAGTAAAATGATTTGCGGCAAGCGCATCGGACGAATGACGTACCTAATAATCTGAAAAAATTGGGTGGATAGGTCGTTGAGGACTCAATGTGTGCCGTTAAATCTCCCTAACCACATGATGCAGGCACAAGGGCCTTATGCATCCATCAGAAAAGGGAGATAATTTACCCGCTACTATAGTGGATTCCGGGCAGATGTCTAGGCAAGTTTGAAAACTTAGGCAGTCTTACGGAGTTATCAGTATTTATTTTTGGCGGTTCACTGCGCATTTTTACACCAACACACTATGACCGAGGCTTCTAATTTTGTAATGTCGGCCATCCCTGAGGAGTTTGCAGGGATCTATCGCGGCGTCAGTGAAGTATTTCCCCATCAGCCCGACTCAGACGATCCTAATGAAAGTTTGTTGGCAAGATTACAGCAAACTGACCGGCCACTCCGGATCAAATTAGGGATTGATCCCACGGGTTCTGAAATTCATCTGGGTCACAGCATTCCGGTGAGAAAGCTGCGGGCGTTTCAGGATGCAGGCCACACGGCGGTCCTGTTGATTGGCGACTTTACGGCTCGCATTGGGGACCCCACTGGTAAGTCAGAGGTGCGCAAACAGCTGACGGAGGCTGAGGTTAAAGCTAATGCAGAAACCTATATTGAGCAGGTACGCCCCATTCTCGATTTTGATACCCCTGGCCGTTTAGAAATTCGCTATAACTCGGAGTGGCTAGCGAAGTTGGACCTGGGCAAAATTCTGGAGCTGCTGGGTACCATGACTGTGGGTCAGATGCTGGCCAAGGAAGGCTTTGCCAAGCGTTACGAGCAGGGCAATCCGGTGTATCTCCACGAGTTTTTATATCCCCTGATGCAAGGGTTTGACTCGGTGGCGCTTAAGGCCGATGTAGAACTGGGGGGCACTGACCAGAAATTTAATGTGGCGGTGGGACGAGATTTACAGCGTCATTTTGGTCTGACGCCACAGTTTGGCATGATGCTGCCGCTGTTGCTGGGCACCGATGGCAGTCAGAAAATGTCTAAATCCTTGGGCAACTATGTGGGGCTGCAAGAAGATCCGCTATCCATGTATTCCAAGTTAGAGAAGGTGCCTGATGCCCTGATTTCTGACTATTTTGAGTTACTGACAAAGCGGTCCCTGGATAGTCTGCCGGAGAATCCACGGCAGGCTCAAAAGCAACTGGCTTTAGATGTTACCGGTCAGTTCCATGGTGAAGCGGCTGCGCAGCAGGCGCAAAAGGATGCCATTAACCTGGTGCAGGGGGGCTCGGGTCAGGCAGAGGCGGTGCCGGAATTCTCTCTAACAGCGGTGAATTTCCCAGCCAAGGTCTTTTATTTGCTAGGGGCAACGCCTCTATGCAGCAGCAGCAGCGATGCTCGCCGTCAGATTAAGGGCGGTGCGGTGAAGTTGGATGGGGAGAAGGTCAGCGACCCCAATGTGGAATTTGCTGGCCCCGATGAGCTGGTGGGCAAAGTGCTACAGGTGGGTAAGAAGAAGTTTGTGAGGCTGGTGGCATAATGGCCCAAAAATTGACCACGCAATCAGCGGCGGAGCGGATTATTGTGCCGTTAGATGTGCCAACGATGGAGGATGCGATCGCACTCGTCGATACAATTCCCAACGTTACCTTTTGGAAAGTGGGTCTAGAGTTATTTGTCAGCGCTGGGCCTGCCATTTTAGAACAGCTAAAACAGCGTCAAAAGCGCATCTTTCTTGACCTCAAGTTCCACGATATCCCCAACACTATGGCGGGAGCCTGTCGAGCTGCTGCTGGTTATGGTGTGGATCTGATCACGGTCCATGCTCCGGCGGGTAAAGTCGCCCTACAGGCGGCCCAAGCGGCTGCTATGGAAGGGGCTGCCGCCACAGGCTGTGCCTCCCCTAACTTAATTGCGGTTACCTTGCTTACCAGCATTAATCCCCGGGCTCTGGCGTTTGAGCTCAAGGTTTCTCTGGAGCTACAGGACTATGCATTGCAGATGGCTTTGCTGGCCCAGGATAGTGGTCTAAGGGGTATTGTTTGTTCTCCCCAAGAGGCAGAAGCTTTGCGCCGTGTGTGCGGTGATGAGTTCTTGTTGGTGTGCCCTGGTGTGAGACCTGCCGGTTCTGCTAAAGGTGACCAGCAGCGGGCCATGACGCCCAGTCAGGCCATTGCTGCTGGAGCTAGCTATCTGGTCATTGGTCGTCCGATTACTCAGGCTGAAAATCCTGCCACGGCATTTCAACAGATTTGCGATGAAATTACGATAAATGGATAATCTCGTAGGGGTGATGCCTTGTGCTCGCCCTGAACTATTGCATGCTACCGATCAGAATTTAGGATTAATCGTAAGTGGTGTGTTAGCGATCGCACGAATGGCTTCTTTTATGCCCAACCTGTATTCCCAAAAGTTTTTGGGAAGCGTCTGCATTGTGTTGAGTTTTGCCCTGGGTAGTTCGCCCGGCCTGGCCAAGGTATCAAAGTCCTCCATCGAACAACCTACCTTTAAAGGGGAGCCTGACAGCGATACCCCTTATATTCGTCCCCAGGCTAGCTGTCCTCAAGATTTTGCAGCTCTCTCGACTCTGTTAATTCGAGATATTCCTAGCTATACCAACCGGATTTTGCAAAGCAGTGTGGCGGATATTCGTTCTGCCTATCGGCCAGCTTATGTGATTACGGCTAGTCAGCCAGATCGGGTTCCTTTGGAGATTAAAGATCGGGTTTATACCACCCTGCCTGATGACGGCCAGGATTTGCAGCAGCTGTTTTTTACGACGCTTGAACGTCAGTATTCGGAGTCTGAGGCTATTTCCATCAGTCACTTTCATTGGTTGTTTTTAGCGCCTGATGAAGCGGGATGGCAAATGGTGTTTATGTTTTCTGCGATCGAGGCTGAGGATGAAAACCTGTTGCCGCCCCGTGATAGTAGTCAGGGAAGTGTGGGGCAGGCGGTGCAGCGTTGGTTGCAGGATTGTCAGGCAAGGGCGATACAACCTATGTAGGGGATGGCCTTGTGCATCTCAACCAGCAACTACTATGCTTGTTGGCTGTTTACTTCATCGAGCTTTTTTTTAATTTCCTGAATGTCCTGCCACATGAGCCATTTAGGTTTGCCTTTTTCGCGGGAGGGGTTTCGTAATAAGTAGGCTGGGTGGAAAATGGCCATGCAGTTTCGACCTTCCCATTCCATCCAGTTGCCGCGCACTTTAGTGATGCCTTGTTTGACGCCGACTAGGCCTTTGAGGGCGGTGCCGCCGGTGAGCAGAATGATTTTTGGATCTACCAGACGTACCTGTTCTTTCAGGTAGGGGATACAGGCGGCGACTTCACCTGCGGTGGGGGCGCGGTTACCAGGGGGACGACATTTGACTACATTGCAGATATAAACGTCGTTTTTGATGTCCAATCGGACGGAGGCCAAAATTTTGTCCAGCAGCTGACCTGATTTACCGACAAAGGGCAATCCCTGTTCGTCCTCGTGCTGCCCCGGCCCTTCTCCGATAATCATAATGGCGGCGTTGTTGGGGTTACCTCGACTAACGACCACGTTGGTGCGACCACCAGCCAGGTCACAGCGCTGACACTGATTGCAGTGCTGAGCTAGTTGTTCTAGATTTTCGTAGGTGCCCGAGGGAATGGGGATACTGGCACGGGTGGGAATTTGCTCCCAGGTTTCTGGGGATAGGGCATCAACTTCGGAGGGCAGCTGATTACTAAACAGGCTGATCTGCTCTGTCATGAAAGGGGCAAGTAGCAAAGGATACAAGGCTCTAGTTTATAGGAAACCTTGGACCTGAAATCTCCTAGTGAGCCTTTAAACCCAAAGACACCGACCTTCTGTCGATAAGCTGAATTCTACGTTAAGAAAGAACATAAGTAAAAATTATGGGACGGTCGCTAAAAATGTGAGTCAGTCTAGCAAGAATATCAATACCTCTTGAATAAAACGTTCACGTCCCCGTTCTGGACGATCGTTGAACAGGTAATGGGTTGCATCTGGAATTGTTACCATTTGCACAACTGGAGCATTGATAAGTTCTGTCTCCAATATTGATAAGTCTTCTGGCCGGGACCAAAAATCTAACTCTCCCCGAATGCCAAGGGTGGGGGTATAAATATCTTCTGTGTTCCAGTATCGATACCCCTGAGCCAGGTTAAAACTTTCTTCTCGATAGGCGGTAGGAATACGAGCACTTGGCGGTGTGCGAGTTGCGCTGGTGGGGTCGAGTTCAACGGCTGTGCGAGCATAGGCATCAGCGACGGCTGGGTCTCGCCATTGAGTTTTGTTATCGATAGGAATTGAGTTGTCCCATCCCCGTAGAAAGCCGTCATAATCAACCAAGCGATAGGCACCCCCATCAGGGTTAAACCTGCCGGGATTATTAGGATCTTCAAAGCGCTCAGTCAGTACCCAGGGGGCATTCACGCTGTAGAGGCTGTTTAGCATAATGAGATGGCTGACGACATCATTATGCCGACTGGTGTACATACCGGCCCAATGGCCACCAGTGGCCCAACCAACCAGGGCAACTTGGGGTTGCGTGGTGCGATCGCGGATCCAGTCCACTACGGCACCAATATCACGGACTGCTTCCTCAGAGTTAACTAGCGGGGGATTGCGATCTGCCGGTTCATCTAGACCATCGGGCCGAGTCGAATCTTCCCAGCCGCGTACATTCATGACATAAACAGGGTGCCCGGCCTGGGCAAAGTCCGCAGCCAGCGAGTAGTCTGGTACGTCTAAATCAAAGGATGCCAGACCTCCCGGACCACCACCATGAATCAAGAGAATGGGCACTCCAGTGGATTCTGACTGGGTTTTGACCTCTCGCACAGAAATTTTAATGCCCGGATCGCTCTCAACGCGAAAGTCAGTGCGCGATACTGCAATGGCAGAGACTATTTCTGTAACAGCAGGGGAAACGGTGGGTGCGATCGCGCCCTCGGCTTTAACGTCAGTGACTGCTATGGTTAGCCATCCTAGAATCCATGCCCCTTGGCTTAGGTGTTGATGAAGTGCCATATTCGTCGAATACCCCGTAACGCTCTATCTGCCACCATAGAAAAAGCCCATATGAACGTCCAACACCTCTTTTGTTCATAATTAGCACCTAAAAGGTTCAAATGGAGTTACGCCACCTGCGCTACTTTTTGATGGTTGCCGAGGAGCTGCATTTTGGCCGTGCAGCCCATCGTCTCCATATGGCTCAGCAGCCCCTGAGCCGACAGATTCGTAACCTGGAAGAAGAATTAGGGGTGGAGCTTTTTCATCGCACCAAGCGTACGATGTGGTTAACGGAGGCGGGCAAGGTGTTTTTGCAAGAAACACGAAAAACACTGGCTCAGGCAGACCATGCAGTGATGATGGCTCAGCGGGTTGGTCAAGGTGTGGCCGGACAATTCAATATTGGTTTTACTGGCCCCATTCTCAATAGTGTTTTGCCAAAAGTTGTGCGTGAGTTCAAGCAGAGATTTCCAGCAATTCACCTGGACCTAAAACGGTTGCAAACCAATGAACAGGTGAAGGCACTATTAGCTGAAGAGATTCACGTAGGCTTTCTACATCCTCCGATTAATGAGCCTTTGCTAAGTCAGGAGGTGATTTATAGAGAGCCTATGATGGCACTATTACCAGATATTCATCCCTTAGCGAAAAAATCTCCTGTGCCAATATCAATAACATGTTTAGCGGACGAGTCATTTATTTTGTTCCCTCGTCAGGTAGGCCCTGTTTTGTACGATTCCATTATTAGCTTTTGCCAGCAGGCCAATTTTAGCCCAAGGGTGATCCAGGAAGCGTTTCCACAACAAACAATTCTTGGGCTAGTGGCAGCAGGCTTGGGAGTGTCGCTCATTCATGCGTCTATTCAACAGATTCAACAGCAGGGTGTGGTGGCTAGACCTTTGATAGAACGGTCTCCTATACTTGAATCAGCCGTTGTCTGGCGTTCAGATATATCTCATCCCGCCATACCTAATATACTGAACCTTGTGAACGAGCTTTTTTAAAGTAGCTCAAGGCACTCTTTTGGGGAGTCATGTATGATCAGCGATCGCAACAGCTGTTGCGATCGCTGATCATTTGTAACCATAAAGTACAAGTCTATTGCTTCTCAGAATCAAGCTGAGCGATCAACCTCACCAAAGAATGTAACGAATCAATCTCCAAAACAATAGGTGTTTTATCTCCTATGGATAAATTCACTTCATTCAATGCGCGATCTGGCATATCACTAGCCTTACCCAGTAACTGCTTGGTGAGCGCGATAAACAACAAGAAAAATGTCACAATCGGGAAGATGGCCATGGCTTTACAATGTGAGCAACAATGTGAACAACTTTGACAGGTGGTAAATCCTTAAATAGACTCCTTAAGGCAGGCACAGGCAAAGACTAAAAACGTCGTAGCTGCAAACAGTTTGAAAAGAGGTTGTACCTGAAAGTAGATAGTTTCTGCCAAATTTTGAGAAACGACCCAACCTACAAACAGTGTTAAGAGAGAAACCCCCATACCAAATAAAAACAACCAGCGAAATAACTGAAATGCTATGCGCATGATCAAGCTGTAGCGTCGACGTTGCCTAAATCGCCTGGGAAGCCTATTACCAGGACGTTTCTGTAGTAGTCGAGCCAGCACTGTATGCGTTTGAAACTTAGCAAACATGAGATGTCCCCCGAGGTTATTACCAAAAACCAAGGCCAAGGAAAGCGCTCTTCAGCACCCTCCTCGGCCTTGGTAATCTCTCCATAAACCGAGCCGTTTTTAATTGTTTTTGAACCTATGGGCTGCCGCTCCCCGGCATACCCATGGAATTAAAGATTCATCGCTTCTTGAGCTAAATACAGTTGATACGATGGCGCACCATGAATGAGAAAACGTTGCTGATGGTTTTTCCGCTCCATCTCCAGACTAATGTGGCCATACTGTGTACCTTGTTCACCCAAAATGGTGTGCAGGATTATTCCCAGCATGTCCCAAAGCCTTTGACTAATATAGTGATCTGGGAAGTGTGGTCCGCTCCTTAATAACTGTTGTACCTCATCTAGACTAACTGCGTAGAGATCGTAAACTGTATTCTTAACAATGATTCTAACGGTCTGACGATCTGCAGGGCTAAACTCTAACTCCACGTTACCAAAGCCAGTATCTAAGACCGTTTGTCGGATGCTCTGATCAACGGACGTTAACACCTGATAGAGGTCCATTCGCCTAAAGTGTGAGTGATTAAACATAGATGCCCCCTTATGTGAGAAATTTATGGAGAAAATATCACTTCCGCGTAGCGTTTAACCTCACATAGATAAAAGTAGCGATAAAGTTAGATGCTGTCAATAACCAGCCTCAAGTGTTGCCATCTAAGATTCAGGTCATAATAATGTCTGCCCATCATGATTATCCTTAACCTATCTCACTTCAAAAGCTAGAGCAGAGTAATAAGTACCATGAAGTGAGGATTTTTCTGTTTAAAAATAATAAGCCAGGGTTTAGCTCCTCACTTATGTGAGGTAACCTATCAAATACAGTTAGTGTTTAACTATGGCTAGGGATCTCGGTAGGTTCCCCTCGATCATCGTTATTGCATGGTTTTAATCTGAGGATGTGGCGTTTATGGTAGAGCCCGATATTTCTGAAGACTTTCTGACCTCAGAAGCTAAGGCTCACGGAGTCACTGAGGCTGAAAGGCAGGCTTTGATTCTAGCGGTGGATGGTTTATCGACAGCTGACATCGCCAAACAGTTAAAAATTAGTGATGCTGCAGTGCGTAAGCGTCTTGGTGAGGTATATCGTAAATTTGAGATTGCGCGGAAAGGGCCAGGCAAACTTGCTATTCTCAAAGTCAAACTGCTCAACACTCAATCTGAACGTGCCCAGAATCAGAACCAGGACTGCATTGATTTAGGGAATGCTCCCAAAGTAATCTCATTTACTGGCCGAAAAAGGGAATTACAGCATCTAAGCCAATGGATTCGTAGCGATCGCTGTGATCTAATAGCGGTTACCGGTATAGGTGGCATTGGCAAAACAGCCCTTGTCTTAGAGTTAATCGACCAAATAAAGACCGAGTTTGATTGGGTTGTCTGGCGCTCACTACGACAATTTGATTCATTTCAAGCTCTGCTTGAGTCATTACCTGAAATACCTGCCAATGCCTCCATTAAGGATTTGTTCAAAATATTTAAACAAAAGCGATGCTTACTTGTATTAGATCAGTTTGACCAGGTTTTTGTTTCTGAGACTAATCCTACGAAGAATGCAAAGAAAGCGTCTCGACATTTTCAAGCAGGGGCTTTAGATCCTCATGATCATAAGTACAAAGACTATAAGTATTATCGTCAGCTGTTACAAGAGGTTGGCATTTCAAAATTAGAAAGACAACTACGTAGCTGTGTTGTAATCACTAGTCGTGAGAAGCCTAGAGAGCTAGTGACTCTGGAAGGAGAACACTCAAATGTGCGTATCTTGGCTTTAGCAGGGCTAGATTATCAGGCAGCTGAGCAACTGTTAGAAGATATTGAACCATTGCAGGGCACCGATGTCGAAAAAGCGAAGCTCATCCATAGCTATTCTGGAAATCCTTTGGCTCTCAAGTTAGCGACGGGTACCATTAAAGACTTGTTTGCAGGGCGTATCCGACGCTTTTTAGACCAGCAACAGCTGGTCTTTGACGATCTGCGGGATGTGTTAAAGGATCAGTTTAATCGGCTATCACCTCTTGAAAAAGAGACCATGTACTGGTTGGCCATTAATCGCCTACCCATGACATTTATCAGTCTGCAAACTGATATTGTCTCTTTGCTGAATAAGCAAGATCTTGTTTATACGTTGCGCTCCCTGGAACATCGCTCATTAATCGAAGTGAGATCAGCAGGGGCAACCTTTACTTTGCAGCCAACGGTGATGGAATATGTGACTCAGCATTTGGTCAAGCGCATCGTTGAGGAACTCAACTCGTCAACTATACAGAAGTTGCCTGACAATTTATTACTTAACAATCATTCCCTCCTAAAGGCTGATGCTGTTCACTATGTGCGACGACAGCAAACAGAAAAGCTATTAAAGCCGGTTTTGGATGCCCTAAAACAACTCTATGGCAGTGCAAGGGAAACTCAAGAAAAACTAGAGATCTTCTTGGAGCGCCACCGTCATAATGATGCTTATAAAATTGGTTATTTAGGTGGAAATTTGGTCAACTTGATGACACAGCTGTCGAAAGAGTTGAAAGCCGCTAAAGATCTGAGCAATCAAGATTTTTCACATTTGGCGATCTGGCAGGCAGATTTGGAAGGGGTTAAACTAACTGGCACTAAGTTTAACCACTGCAACTTAGATAAATCTGTTTTCACTGAGATGCTAAGCGATGTGGTATCAGTTGGCTTTACCCATCAATCTACTAGCTTTAATTCTCTGGATGCACCGTATCTCGCTGCTGGAGATACGAATGGGCATATTCATATTTGGAATGCGCTGACCTATCAAAAACGTACCTATTGGCAAGGTCATTTAGGTTGGGTACGGTCACTCGCGTTTAATCGAGACAACACCTTAATCGCTACCGGGGGAGATGACAGTAAATTAAGACTTTGGCGTTTTCATCCTAGCCCTGAAAATCAACCCAGCCTCAATAATATTTCGCTAGTGTGGGAGAAAGTTGGCTTTCCAGACTGGGTACGCTCAGTCACGTTTCATCCTGAAAGAGAGCTCGTCGCCTGCTCTAGCCGATCTACGATTTATCTATACAGTGTGAGGACTGGAAAGGAGTTGAAACGTCTTCAGGAACGTGGAGAAGAGTCTTCTACGCCAACGAGTAGTGAAACTCTTCGATATATTACCTTTAATCAGGCTGGCAATCAAATTGCCAGCTGTGGTGATGATACCTATATTCGAGTTTGGGATTGGGAGAAAAGGCAACGAGTTTTCATGTCGTCGACAGAAACTGGGCATGAAGATTGGGCACGGTCTGTGGTGTTTTCTCCCTGTAGCCAGTATTTGGTTAGCAGTGGTGATGATCAAACCGTACGCATTTGGGATCTGGAGTCCCAAACCTGTATCAGGGTTTTAAGGGGACATACCGATCGAGTTCGTTCGGTTGCTGTTAGCCCAGATGGATGCTATGTAGGTAGTGGTAGCGACGACGGCACCGTTATTCTGTGGGATTTTTACCTGGGAACTCAAATTAGTAAATCTCAAATACACGACAGTCGTGTCTGGTCTGTTGCCTTCTACCAGCACCATAGCGACACACTTTTAGCCAGTGGCGGAGATGATCGTTCAGTTGTTTTATCGAAAGTGTCTGCGACACCCAATAGCTGGACGCATCCCATGGAGCCGCTCAAAATTTTGCGAGGGTTTGCCAGGGGAAGTCGGTCGGTGGCTGTGCTGTCTTGTGCTCGTCAAACGTCTGATCTAGATTTAATTGTTAGTGGTGGGAATGACTGGCATATTAAGCTATGGCAATCTTTTCAAGAAGATCCCAATACGCCGATTCGAGATTTAGCGGGTCATACCGGACGTATTTGGGGGGTAACGGCCCATGCAGAATGGGTTGCCAGCGCCAGTGATGATGGGACGGTGCGGATTTGGGATTTGGAAAGCGGTTCCTGTGTCAAAGTACTTATAGGCCATCAACACTGGGTGCGAACGGTGGCGTTTAACCCCAGTGGCACAATGCTGGCGAGCGGCGGAGATGATCGACAAATTTATCTCTGGCAGCTACCTACGGGGATGAAATTACAACTATTGGAGGGGCATCAACATTGGATTCGAACGGTTGCCTTTAGCCCCGATGGGAAATATTTAGCCAGTGGTGGGGATGATAAGGCAATTTATCTCTGGGATGTGCGAAAATATAAGGTGATTCGTAAGTTTAAGGAGCGCCACCAGCATCGCATTCGTTCAGTTTCATTTAAGCCGTTTCCCAAATCTCAGTCCAATCCTCGATTATTGTTGGCGAGCGGTAGTGATGATGGAAAAGTGATCATCTGGGATGTGGAGATGGGGGAATATCTCCATTGTTTTGAAGATGAACATCGGACAGCAGGGGTGAAATCTGTTGCCTTTAGCCCAGATAGTTGTTGGATGGCAAGTGGTAGTGATGATCACAGGATTTATGTATGGGACACTCGCTCACCTAATCCACAAAACTGGAAAGCCCAGCCAATAGACATGCCAATGCCCATTGGCCAGCCATTGGGGATTCAATCTTTGGTGTTTATGTCGGATAGTCGACATTTAGTGAGTTGCGATCGCAGTGGTTCTATCCACATCATCGATATTATCGATAAAACTCGCCGACAAATTAAGCCACCCCGTCCTTATGAAAAGATGCAGATAAAAGGCATCACTGGCATTGATCCAGTACAGCGTGTCAGTCTCAAGGATCTGGGTGCTATCGATGTGGAAGACTTCAGCAATAGCCTGTCCCAGAGCCAAAATTAAAGCCCTAAGCTTTAACGCTCTCCACCCGCTACATTGGGATTATACGAGCCAGTTATTTGCCCCCATGAGCACATCTGTTATTACCGGTCACTCCACCCATACGCTTGATCACTTATTTCAAACGCTCATTGTTCCACAGGCGGCACAGCTAGATCGAGACCCAATGTCCTTACATAAGGCATTTCAGGAATTAGGTCGCCATGGGTTATTGGGACTTAAGGTTGCCAAACAGGGTGGGGGACAAGGTTGGAATTCTGAGGCGGTTTATCGATTTACGGAGCAGCTGGCGCGCTACTCTGGAGCACTGGTGTTTTTACAAAGTCAGCATCAGCGGTGTGCCCAGGAGCTTTGGAATTCTGACAACCTAGAACTAAAACAGACCTATTTGCAGGGTGCGATCGCAGGTGACATTGGTCTGGGTGTCGGCTTCTCTCATTTGCGTCGGGCACAACAGCCTATCCTGGCAAAAGAGACCGCTGGGGGGTATATGTTTAATGGCACAGTGCCTTGGATTACGGGGTTTGGGATTTTTGAGCATTGGATGTTGGCAGCACAACTACCGGATGGACGAGCAGTTTTTGTTCTAGCTCCATTTCATCCTGTCAAAGGCTCGCTTGCATTTAGTGAACCCATGGAACTGGCAGCCTTAGGATCAACACAAACGGTAACAGCGACTTTGCAGGATTGGTTTGCGCCTGAGAAATTGGTTTTGGATGTTAAGCCAGCGGGGTGGATTCAGCAGGCAGATATGGGGTATCCGCTGACGCACAATTTTTTTGCCCTTGGCTGTGCTCAGGGAGGATTGGATATTTTAAAAAGGGCTCAATCGTCTGTATTTCCTGAGATTGGTGAGGCCTATGGGAGATTAACCCATGAGGTGTGTCGCTGCCGAAAAGCTACCTATGGGACTTTAAAGAATCCATCGGAGGAGAGGTTGCGGTTGCGGGCTTGGGCGATTGAGCTAGCGGTGCGGTGTGGCCATGGGGCCGTGATTGTGTCACGGGGGGCGGCGAATTTTGCAGGGCATCCGGCGCAACGGGTTTATCGAGAGGCCCTGGCGTTTTCGGTATCAGGCCAGAGTAATGGGGGAATGAGGGCGAGTTTGGAAAGAATTTTGTAGGGTGCTTTGTGGGCACTTTGCACAATTTTGGATCATCGATCTGTTTGATCGTGGACAACTGGGCGATGCCGGGGGGATCATGACCGGGAATCGCCATACCGTTAAACTGTTTTCGCAATGAGCTTCTCTAAGGTCTGCAATAACACTTGCTCATTGTATGGCTTGGCAAAGTAGGCAGCAGCTCCCAGGTTCATTGCTAATTTGCGGTGCTTTTCACTACTGCGGGAGGTTAGCATCGAAATGGGTAACGACTTAAACTCAGGTCGATTTTTAATTTCATCCAGCACACCATAGCCATCAAGACGAGGCATCTCTACATCACAAAGAACAGCCTGTACGTTTAAGCCTTTAAGAAGTTTATCGACGGCTTCTTGCCCATCCCGTGCTTGTTCGACATAGTAACCTGCTTTCTCTAGGGTAAGTGTAAGATAACGACGCAAGTGTACAGAATCATCCACGACCAAGACTGTTGGTTGCGAGCCATGGTTTTGCTGGGGTAATGGGACGAGGTTAGAAACGTCCGATTCGGTTTCTAATGGTGTGTGGATCTTGTCAAAAGCAGTACTAGAAATGAGTAGCGGTAGATCAACCAGAGAGACAACTCGACCATCCCCCAAAACAGTTGCTCCGACAAAGCCAGGTGGCAAGGGAATGGGGCTTGTAATGGCTCGGGTAGCAACTTCCTGCTCCCCCCAGTAGCGCTGGATGACAATGGCACAATAACCGTTGTCATGGCTAACGATGAGAGCCATAGGGTGGTCAATGGTAGGTTTACCCTCAAAGGGAGTCAAGGAAGCCCTGCCATTGAACGTGAGGTGATCTTCGAGCTGGACTAAGGGGATCTGTTGCCCCTGCCAGATAAATTTGGGTCCTTGGTCAGAGTCAATCAGTTGGTCCCTATCCAGAGCCATCAGTTCTTCTATAGCATCCACAGGCACAGCAAATACCATGGATTCCTGTTCCAAAAGCATGATCCGAATTACAGAGAGGCTTAAGGGAATTTCAATGGTAAAGGTTGTTCCCTGGCCAGGCTGTGTATCTACCTGAATATCACCATTCAACTGTTGCAAATTGCTGCGAACCACGTCCATACCCACACCACGGCCCGACAGTTCAGTAACCTCAGCTGCGGTACTAAACCCTGCATCAAAAATAACGGAGAGTAGCTCCTGCTTACTCATTTTATTGATAACAGCCTCATCAATATTGTGTTGTCGCATGCGATCGCGAATTTTATCCAGGTTAATGCCGCGTCCATCATCACGAATAACCATTCGGGCACGGTTGCCAATTTGAGAAGCCCGAATGGTTATCAATCCCATTTCAGCTTTACCCGCCTTAATCCGTTCATGGTTTGGCTCAATCCCATGGTCAAAGGAGTTTCTCAGGATATGGGTAAGAGGGTCTGCCAACAGCTCTAAAGTAATCCGTTCAAAGAGAGTGGTTTCCCCTTCGATTTTGAGCTTGACTTTTTTATCGTATTGAACAGATAAATCACGAATCAGTCGAGGAAAGCGGCCTAGTATATCCGAGATCGGACGCATTTGAGTCCGAGTAATTCGATTTTGCAGTTTTTGGGTCGTACCATTAAGAGACTGGGTGGTCTGGTCCATTTCCCGCAGACCCAGACGGATGTCAGCAGTTACCTCCTGAAGCTTAACAACTGTTTCCATTTGCTCCTGGGCAAGCAAATGTAATTCAGAATATTGGTCCATCTCCAGGGCATCAAAATCTTGAGATAGTGCCACACCTATGCCACTATCAGACGCTCTTGACTCCGCAAGGGCAACCGGTAGACTGATATTCATCGCCCCTGTTGGCAGAAGACTTTCCATAGAAGAACGGTCATACCATTGACGCAACCGGACGTTAAACGATTCCAATGCTTGCATCCGTTCTTGTAGTAGGGTGGCAAAATCATTTAACTGCTTTTGTCGCAGGTTGATCGCATTTCGCTCCAGAATCAAGGTACCAAAGAGATCGTTGATCTGTTGTAAATCTTCCGCAGCGATCCGAAACGTGCCGGTTCGCTTAGGTGCCGTCATCTGAGGGCGAACAATTTTTCGTTTTACCCTAGGGCGAGCCAACCTTTGGGTGGAATTGGATACTTGTGCCGGGATAGCTTCTGAGGTTGCTTCAGAGATAGCGTCTGGGGTAATTTCTGGGGCGACTAAATTAGTATCGGATGTTGCGGTAACCCTATCCTTATCAAAAGGGTCAACTAAGGTGGTTATGTCAAGTTGAGCAAATGCTGCCTGTAACTGGCTGAGATCCTTTGCATCCAGCTCAGGTAAATCCATTGCTGGTGGGTCCACAGTAGTCTCAATACCCAGGTTTTTAGGCCTTGGTGGATCCATTTCTGCAAGTAGTTCGGCTTCTGTAAGTATTTCGACAGCAGGCTCAGGAACCACAACAATGGAGCTGTCAATATTATCATTATCGATACTTGGTAATATTTCTAACGCTTCAGCGGCAGCAGCCATTTCCATCTGCAAGCTTGCTAGATCAGTATCACCCAAACTGATCGTCTCTTCTGCCATCGGGAGAGATATGTCAGGAACGGCATCTTCTATTTCGGACGGCGAGTCTGTGGGTAATATCGATTCCCATACGGCGGTGGGCTCTACTACAGTGGCACTCTCCAAGGTTGCATCAGGCGTCGTATCAGGAATAAATTTAAGTTGGGATGGCAGCTTATCCATACGCCCCAGTTGCACCAGGGACTGAGAACGTCTCCAGGCCGTCAATGCCTGCTTGCATAATGCTGGCATCTGCCCAAGGCTAGCGCTTTGGGCTTGATCATAAACTGACTGGCAAAGCTCTACAAAGGTATCGATTCCCCCCATCAGCCCCAGTTCAATTAATCGATTAGCCTGTTTACACAAAGCTTCCCGCAGTGGTTCTCCTGCATAGCCAGGCAAATTTGCCTCAAACGTATCCAGGGCTTCTTCCACACCCCCATTGAACACAAGAATGGCTACGTCTATATCGTCCTCGTCTGAGAGGAGGAGGCTTTCATCGGCCTCGCTTAGTTCACCCAAACGATCTCTTAACTGCTCAATAATAGGATCTACATGGATTGCAATCCATGCGTTATCAACACTCAAGCCTGAGGACAGTTGTGAGTTCACGGCCTTCAGGCTATCTACCCCTTGCAGTAAAAGGGTTTCCAAAGCAGTATCCACATCCACATTACGGGCTCTAATGATTTTGAGGAAATCTTCTAATCGGTGGGCTACCTGGGCCATGGGTGCAAACCCCATCATGCCAGCTCCTCCCTTCAGGGAGTGGGCAGCGCGCATGGCCACATCAATCTGCTGAGCAGGGTTTTCTGCATCGGGCAGACCAAGCAAAACCTGTTCCATCTGCTCAAAATATTCTCCGGATTCCTCCAGAAATCTTTCTCGAACCTGCTGATCGGTAGCCATGGTGTGATTCAGGTATGGTGTTGAAGTCGAAACTGGACTGCAAATTTAATCGGAGCTTTAAGCTGGACCCATAGCAGCTCTCTTATTTATTCGTTTGGTTGAATGGTCACTCGGTTTTAGCCGTATTTGTTAGTTTTTGTCGCCAATCTTAAACTGTTCTACCGAAGCTTCTAGTTCTTGTGCAACTTCAGTGGCATCTTTCATGGCTTGGGCCATCTGCTGTGCCGATTCTGAACGTTTTTCAGATTCCTCAGCGACTTCTCTCACCAGTGCGTTAACAGCGGATGATGACTCTGTCTGATATTTGGTAGATGCTGAGATTTTTTGCATCAGTTCATTAATTTGTTCTGATTTGTTGAGTGCTTCAGTCAGACGCTGCTTGGTTGTTTCCACAAGGTTGGTACTATCAACCACCTGGGCAGTACCCGTTTCAATTGACTCGACAACTTCCTGGGTTTCTGTTTGAATTTCCGCAACAATCTGAGCAATTTCTTTGGTTGCAGATGATGATTGTTCTGCCAGCGATCCTACCTGTTCTGCAACCGCTGTGAAACCTTCACCCATTTCACCGGCTCGGGCCGCCTCAACACTGGCATTAACCGCCAATAAGTTGGTTTTCAAGGCAATTTCGTCAATTAAGCTAACTGTTTGGGAAATCTTCTGGGCTGATTCACCCAATCGTTTGATTTTCTTCGCTGTTTCACCAACCGTTGATCTCAGACCCACAATACTTGCTACCGTTTGATCCATAGAGGATGTACCGGCTTTCACCGTTGCGTACGTATCTTGAGTAAGAACAGAAGCTTCCCCCGCGTTGTTGGCTACTTCCTGAATTGATTGACCAATATCTTCTACCGCTTCCATCGTGTCTTTCAGGGATTCTACCTCAGCTATGGCCTGAACTGACAGCTCTTGAATGGCGGCCTCATTTTCAGATAGAGAACTGGTTACCTGCCCGGTAGACTTTTTCACCTGTTTTGTCGTGAGTCGTAAGTTCTCAATGATTGAGTTAAACAAGTCAGCTACAATACCGACATCACCCTCAGATAGCTGGGCACGGACTCGCAGGTCTCCGTCTGCGGCATCGCCAACGTCTTCCATCAGTTGGGCGATTTCATTCTCTAGCTCCGCCCGTTGACGCTCTTGTTCCTGGGCTACAGCAGTTTGTTCTTGAAGTAAGGTCTGCAACTGATTGAGCAATGAATTAAAACCTGCCCCCAAAGTTTTGGTTTCCACTGTGCCCGCTAGAGGTGCTCGAATCTCTAGTTGGCCACCTGCGGCAGCGGCTGCCGTCGAGGTCAAAGATTTCAGGGGAGAGGCTAACTGTCTCGCTAAAACACTCAACACTACAGTCGCTAAAAGAGCAAGAGCTAACGTCGTCACACCAAATGTTCGAATTAAATCATTGCCTGCTGCATTGACCTCTGCTTCTTTAACAACCGCAAGTGCCACCCAGTTTGTGCCTGGCACAGTGGTAATACTGTAATAAATACCTTCTAGTTGAAAGAGTGAAGATAGATATAAGCCCAAATACTCCTGATTCACTTTTTCTAGCTTAATTTCTAGATCAGGTAACTCTACGGCTGCACGGATATCTTCAATAATGTCATCAACAGTATAGTCAGGAGTATTTAGGGCATTATCCAGTTCCTTAGCAATCACCTTAATGGACTCAGTTCCCAATAAAGACTCGGCCTCAACTTGAGTACCTTCTGAAGAGACAACCGCAACAGGAGTACCTGACCTTGCATCTAAGATTTCAATAACCTGGTTATCCTGCAAGATAGCCGACAATAGGGTTGTCAGCTCTGCATGGAGTGCCTCAACCGGGACTAAGGTTTTAATCACGCCTAAAAAATTATTATTGCTCGGCTCTAAAATGCTCCGAGACATTTCGATACCATCAATACCAGCAGACTCATCGCTAACAACTGAACTGACAAAATACCCTTTCTGACTCGCAACCTGCCACCATTCTTCATCTCGTTGGACAAAGTCTGAGGTAACGTTACTATAGGCTACATTAAAGCCATGACGCTCAGTAAAGAAAATCTCGCCAAATCCCTCAACTACAGCAACATCTTTAAGGTATTGATTTAAAGAGCTATTTGGGGTCAGGAGCTTGGTACTGGAAAATGATGTTTCTAGAGCGTCAATGGGGGTAGTATGCCAATTTTTACTCACAGCTTTCTTGGCATCAGTCACTAAGGCCTGGCGAACCGATGGATTTAAACCAATCACTTCTGGAATTTTTAGCGTATCTACCACAAAGACATTGGCAGCTTCGGCAGCCAGCAATGATTCTAGTTTAAGATTTTCCAGTGCCTGCGTTTTAGCCTTTTGCTTCACCGTGAAAAATTCGACGGCTCCTGCTACGATCAGCGGGATCAAGGCCGTTGGTAACACATAGGTAAGAAGACGTTGGGTAAGTGTTTGTCCTTGGGTAACTTTCGATTGGTTTTGAACGCGGGATGCACCAGATAAACCATTTTTAACCAGGGAGGATGTTTCAGTTAAAGATGGATTTTGATTTACAGAAGAAGAGACCATAATCATTCAAAATGATAAGCAATGAAGAATAAAGAAAGCAGAAGCTTGCCAATAGCTCTTACGAACTACTTGCGTAAACGTATAAAGATTCCGCACTACAAATAGCACCAACATCCAGAAGGAATAGCTTTTCATCTTCCCCCTGAAACTGTCCTTGCAAATATGGTGCAAGCCCTGGCATTATCTCCTCAAACGAGGGTATCAGGTCTTCCGGATTCATCCGTAATGTACCTTGAATCTGAGGAACATACAGGCCTAGAAATTGGCAATCAGATTCTTGACCATCATCTAACATAACCTCAACCACAATGATATCGTATTGCCGAGAACGAACATCCTTTTGAGGTACTTCTAACAATTTAGGGAGGTCAAGTGCCCATAATATTTTACCTTGATGGCTCATCAGGCCTAGCACAGAAGCAGGCATATTTGGAATAGGTGAAACCTGATGAGCTGAAATCCTGAGAGTTTCTACCACCTGTACCAAAGGAATAACTACAGTTAAGGATAAACCAAGGTGAAATTTTAGATATAACTCTCCTGTTTGAGTTTGGGGTTCAAACACATCAGGCAGTAAAGCTTGGAGTCGTTCGATCGGTTTTTGCGTCGTTTGCATGGGTCAATAAGAAGTATCAAAAAGCATAAGACAGGATCTGACAACACCAGAACCAAGGAAATAGAATATAAGCCATACTACGCACCAATGAGCAACATGTCGCACTGCATCAAACTGCGTCAATAAGTTGTTCTACTGCGCAAGACTTGACGGCATAAGCTGCAACTCCTTCCTTCTTAGCCCAAGAGTGATCCATTTCGCGATCTTTGGCTGTGCAAGCAACACAGGAATAAAAGATATTTCGACTCTGTTATTGCAATTTTTGAATAACATCCATCAGTAGCATAAGATGGCTTTGACTAGATGTGTGATAAACCCATACATACCTAACTTGTTTCAATCACCATAAAGTTTCTAATGCATTCTTATGATTGCGTAAGCAGTTGTGGAAGTACTTGTAGATTGCCCAACAGCCCCATATAAGTATCAAACCACCTATTTAGTGTCAAATACTTGTTTCGTTTGGCAGGATATCTTGACCTGCATATGTGAGGTCAAATCTTCGAGAGTGTAGTGTTCTAGGACATTGTATTATGCAATTCCTGAATCACTGCCATTATGTAAAATTATCAATTCGCAAAAGTCTCATCCAGAAACCTTATGCTTTAGACAAGAATCATCAATCACAACTTTCCGAGGGAATCATATTGCCAACACTACACACCCGGGAAATTCCTAAGGGTTTCTATCTGACCTGCAATCGAATATTGCACCTCAGTCCGTTTACCGTAAGGACATGTAACCTAAATGTTTTTTGAACAGCTTCGACAAACTGGTCTACCACGCAGAAAATTCAACACATTACTAGGCTTGACAGGATTAAGTCTGGTATTAACGATCTCTGCTTGCACACCCAAGGCAACTGTTGAGAATAATGCTGGGGCAAACAACGGCAACAGTGCAGGTAGTATGCCAGAAGAAATCAGAGTAGGTTATCAGGTGATTCCCAATGCTGAGCTATTGGCAAAATCCCAGGGTATGGTTGAAGAAAACCTCCCAGGGGTTGAGATAGAATGGGTTCAGTATAGTTCTGGTGGTGATGTCAACCAGGCGATGATGGCCGGAGAAATTGATTTAGGTTTGGCTGGCTCTGTCCCTGTTTCTACAGGCATTGCCAATAATCTACCTTACCAGGTTTATTTCATTCATGACATTATTGGTGAGAACGAGGCTCTTGCCATCAGGCCTGACTCTGGGATTATCCGCCTTGCTGATATGAAAGGGAAAACTATTGCTGTGCCATTTGGCTCGACGACCCACTTTAGCCTTTTATCGGCCTTACGAGAAAATGGGGTAGATGCTGCGGAAGTCAAGATTGTTGATATGACGCCGGATGAAACATTGGCGGCATGGCAGAAAGGAACCATTGATGGCAGTTTTATATGGCATCCAGTTCTGGGTAAGCTTCAAGAGGATAATGGTATTGTTATTACATCGGCCAAGCAATTAGCTGATGAGGGTATTATTACTGCTGATTTGGCTGTTGTTCACCAAGATTTTGTCAGCCAATATCCAGAGGCCGTTGAGAAATATGTCATGGCATTAGATGAAGCGGTTGACTTCTACCGTGCAGACCCAGAATCAGCTGCACAGGCTATCTCAGGCGAACTTGGATTAACACCTGAACAAAGTCTCGATGTAATGAACGAGTTAGTTTGGCTCAGCGCTGAAGAACAAGCGAGCATTAAATATTTAGGCACATCGGATGCACCTGGTGCTTTGGGTAAAGTCCTACTGGAATCAGCTGAGTTTAT
Organism: Adonisia turfae CCMR0081; assembly: GCF_011009555.1. GTDB lineage: Bacteria > Cyanobacteriota > Cyanobacteriia > Phormidesmidales > Phormidesmidaceae > Leptothoe > Leptothoe turfae. The sequence goes on from NZ_QXHD01000004.1 coordinate 2,933,244, forward strand.
GGTCACTCAAGGCGCTATTGAACAAGCACCTGATCTAGCAAGCTATCATGCTGCAATCTACAATAATGCGGTAAATTCCGCTGGTGGAGCTGTAGCTGCCAAGTAAGGTTCCTCAAACGTATTTCACACTTGATAAGTAACTCCCGTAGGAAAAACGAAGTCTGATTCGTGCTGCGGGAGTTACTACTAGTTTTAATACAACATTGATGGGCTATTGATTAGGGGACTGCACAAAAATAAAGACCCGGGTTGGGGCTGTCGATGGGTGGATGAGTAATGGGATAATGGGGTAATTATTTAAGCGCCAGCGCCTTACGTTGGTCATCAGCTTTTTACACCAAACTTGTAACACACCTTAATGCATAAATCCCCTAGCCAGAGCGCATGCCCTAGCTAGGGGATATTACTGCTTAAATTAAAAAGATGCAACAGTTTTTATGGGGGCAAAGCTCAAATACATGAAGGAATCAATCTGTTCTTAAACCCATTCTCCACATTACCCAGGACTCCCAGTGTCATGACAAGCATATTGGGAATAAGTGCAATATGGAGATAGGTATCTAAGCGATCTGGCTTGCAGGGACGTCCTAATAAAGCCTTATATACTAGACGACCGAGCGAACTGCATCGACTAATTCTTGCTCAGTACAGGGCTTAACCACATAGGCGGCTACCCCCTGCTTTCTGGCCCAGTTCTGGTCCATTTTGCGATCTTTAGTTGTACAGGCCACGACGGGGATTGCTGCAGTGTCTGGTTGACGTTTAAGTTCACGGCACAATTCCAAACCTGTGATTTCAGGCATCACTAAATCCGTTACAACAATATCGGGTTTGTTGGCTTTGACCATTACCAGGGCCTCTGCACCACTTTCAGCGGTGGTAACGTTATAACCGGCTCGTGATAAGTAGTTAGACATTAAATCACGCTGAGCCTGCATATCGTCAACAACAAGTATATTTTTACCCATGGATTACTCCTTAGAACATCAAAAAATATAGGAAACGAAAGACTTAGAACACACACTTAGCCTGCCCAGAGCTTTCTATGCAGCAACAACAATTGAAAGATACTCTTCAACAATGGCGAGCAAATCTGCTTTTGAAAAAGGCTTGGTTAGGTAATCAGTGGCACCAGAGGATTCGGATTTGGCTTTATCTAAGACACTGGTATTACTGCTGACCATAATGATTGGCACCTTTTTGAAGACAGAGCTACGACGCAGGATCGTGCACAGACGATTACCGTTAATACCTGGCATGGAAACATCCATCAAAATTAAGTCTGGTTTCATGGAAAACAGAGTTGACATTGATTCCATCGGATTTTCAACGGTGGCTACATCAAAGCCTTCTGAACCTAAGTAACCTTGAATCGTTTCTAGCATTGCTGGGCTGTCATCAATGCAAACAATCTTGTGAACCTTTCTATGGGTTTGCAAGGAGGTTGGGGGTGAAATGGTTGGTTTCCCTACGGTCTGAACACTGTTCGGGGCTGGAATATTGGGAAGCTTGTCGTAAGGAGAAACCGGAGATTTTAAAATAAAGTACTGTTGTTGTATGTACGGATTTAGCAATTGGGCAAATTTCAGAGTATCTTGCCTCACAAATGACGCGAGTTGTTGAATATTATTACCATTCATCAGCTGAGCCAGTGCTTGAAGGAGTGTCTGAGTCAATATACCATTGGGCACAGGCTGACTAAGCTTACTTCGGTCAGGGCAATAGGGCCGCTGGTAAGGTGAGGACACTATTTGACTCAACCTTTGCCAGATTTTGAGTTGTTCTTTCAACTGGTTAATGATGGTTGAGAAAGAAGCAACATCAGGGTGATATGACGTCTGGTCTAGCCATACATATGTTGCTTGTCTTAACCAAAACAAAGATTCTAGGGCGTCTTTAGACAGTTCCAGCTTAAGCATTTGGGTGGCATTACTGTCTAAGACCCTCTCTTGATATAGCTGATTGCTGGCTTCATAGAGTAACCATACTTGGTTAGTGGATAGTTGAACGCTTCGAAAATCGGGCTGTAAATTGTCTAGCGTCTTTTCAGGCACCCGATACCCTAACTTATTTAGGCAGTATTTTACTGTCTCGAACGTCTGTATGGAATGGACGGCATATTGAAGGCGGCCTTCCTTGACAAAAACATTCCAGGTGATGCCATTGCTCTTAACCTGTAAGCAACCATTTTTTTTGGATTGGGCAATGTCAAGACACTGCTTAATACCGTTAAAACTATCGACCATGTACAGAACCTAACTAACTGATCTTTCACTCAAGTTCACAGCTTTTGTTTATGGAATACGAATAAGCTGTTTAACTACTTAACATCTACCTCTACACTCAAATCCTTGGAGGCTTTAAGTCTGGTCTTTACCAGTCTTGGGAAAAGGGAATGAAGAAGTAAATAATTGATGACTTTAAGATTCCCATGTCTTGTTTAAATACAACATTGGTTAATCCTTTTTAAAGCCAAGCAATAATCGTAATCTTGTTACTCTCAGCTCTACTCTAGAAGCAACAAGATTAATATTGCTGGTTAGGAAAAGTGATTAAATTGCGTGGATTTGTTGGACATGCATGCAACAGATATTGTACTGGTTACAGCCAGTCAACATACTTTCTCTTTACTATTCAAAACCCATCAACAATAAGATCAGACTCCTCAACAGTTGTTACTTTCTGCTTCAATACCACCAAAATAAAACTGGCGACAAAACCTCCAGTAATCAAATATAGCCATAGATTAGTCCCCATCGTCTCAGGATGATCCAGTGCCCAGCCTCCTAGGGCAGGGCCAACCGTAAATCCGATGGACCAGCATTGAGATTCTAGGGAAAAGTAAATCCCTCGCAAATTTGAAGGTGCCATTTCACCGAGAAGAGAAACCCCTGCTGGTGAATAGAGGATTTCGGCCAGAGCGATGAGGCTAAAGGCACTGATGGCTATCAATAGTGGGTCGATTGCAATATTGCCGACAAGCCACAGCAAAAAGAAAGCAGCACTCCAAATGATGAGGGCGACTAACATAATGGAGACATGGTTGATGGTTTTGACTAAACGGGTGATGGGGAGCTGAAAAACAACTTTTAGGACAACGTGCCAGACGAAGAAGTAGCTGATCCACTGTTCTGAGAAGCCAATTTCTGTATTGCCACCAGGGATAAAGTTGGCGAGATACAGAGGTAGAGTGCTGGTGTACTGGGCGGCATAGATGGTAAAGATGATATTGGCGCTGAGGAAGGTGAGGAGGTTGCGATCGCGAAATGCTTGCCACCAATCTTGCCATACGTTACGCACGTCACCGAGGGGCTGTCGTGTTTCTGCAATTGCCACATAGATCACCCCAGCAAATAGGGCGTAGGTTAAGCCTTTTAGGATAAACAGAATGCTGTAGTTACCAGACATAGCCACATATTGTCCAGCGAGTAAAGCACCCAAAGCAAGGCCCAGATGATCCACTAGCCGCGTTAGGGCAAAGGCTTCTGTACGGTTTTCTGTTGTGGTCAGGTCTGTTGTGATGGATAAATTTGCAGGCCAGTATAAGCTGATTCCTAACCCCAACAGCAGATTGCCTAAAACTAACAGCACAAAGGTATTGGCAAAGGCAAGACAAAAACAAGCTAACGCCGTAATCATGGCTGATAGCATCAGCGTTCGACGACGACCCCAAAAATCAGAATCAATGGCATAACCGGACCAAAAACGTCCGACTATTCCAGCCAGACCGCTACTGCTTAAGGCTAACCCGACTTGAGTCGGAGAAAAGCCAAGTTCGTTGACAAAGTAAATCGAGGCATAGACCAGGGTAAATCCCTGGCCGATGTATAAAAGCAACTGCCCGGTCGCTAGAATCCATATTTCGCGTCTGAGTTGAGGTAGCCAGGCAAAGATGCCAGTGGCGGTGTCTTGCAGGTCGGTCTGAGCTTCGGTGTGCTCCATGGATGGTTATGTTCTACCTATCGCCCAGAAGTGGGGCTCTATTATTATTGCCTCTATCATTATTGTCCCAAGTGCAGCTGTAATGCCGCAAATTATCGTTGTGCTAGTAGGGCTGCAGCAACGCGATCGCGTAACGATAGTTTGCTCAAAAGCTGTGCACTCGTTCTGCCATACCGTTAGAAATTACCTTAATCGCTGTCAGGGAGGGGGCGATATATGGCGCTTATGGTCAAACAATCAAAAAATAAACGGGACCAACCGCTTCGTCCGTTGCCGATATGCTTGATATTGTTCACCAAATTGTTCCAGCATCATTTTCTCCTCATTACCCACCCGGAGAAAATATAGAAAACCAAACGTAATTATGCCTGAAAGACCGGCAATCCAATTTGTTAATAATAGTGCTTGGGCCATGGCCCATAACCAGAGCGAGGTATACATGGGGTGGCGGATAGATCGATAAATGCCGTTGGTAATTAATGTATGGTCTTTTCAAACCTGCAATGTGGGTGACCAGTTTTTGCCGAGATCATGGTGAGAACGCCAAAATAAGTAGAGCGCGATCTCAAACATCAAAATGCCCAATACATTCGCCCAAATCGGTAGAAAATAGTTAGCAAAATTAAACAGTGGCGTAACAATATAAATCAGCGGCAAAACAAACATCCCCAGCAGAACAAATGCTAACAGGCCATTCTCTAGAGGGGGTTTACGGTTATCGATGATGGTATTCTCCTTAATCTCCCGTTGATAGGGTTTGCGGATAATCCCTGTTAATACGAAGAAAACTAAGAAGATAATTTTGAGAATGAGGGAATCCATGATTGGCCTCTTACATGCTAATTAAGTTTACTTCCAGACACAGGATCAGTTATTTATTAAGAGTATTTCTCAATAAATAACTCCCATGATCATAGCGAAATCCCCCAGGAATGACGGGCCATTACTCAATCTTTTGTAACGTAGCTCTCTTCCTGCTAGTTGATGGGCAAACGCGTTTGCTTTGCCTCAAATGCAGATCCTCTTGCTGCGGCCCATTGAATCAGCGCTGCGGTTAAACCATTTAGAGAGTACTCATTAGGCTGAATATCTACCCGACTAAAGATCTCTTGACAGGCTTCAGATGTTAGTGGTCCAATAGAAGCGATCGCCACCTTTTCCAATAGCTGTTCTGGCAATGCGCCCAGCTTATTTTGATGGGCCTGTAGGAGTTGTTGGAAGCATCGAACTGTCTTAGGACTGGCAAATGTAACTACATCAATAATTCCTTGCTTGAGGGCCTGTAGCGTGTCCGGTTCAATATCCTCTGGACAGGCAGAGCGGTAGGCTGGAACATCCCACACCACAGCCCCTAGGCGAGAAAGTTCAGTAATGAGTAGGTCCCGTCGTTCATCTTCCAAGCAGGGATATAAAATTTGGGCCCCGTTCAAGTGATCGCGATCAGGAAAATGTTCCACCAGCGAATCAGAAATGAATTGAGGTGGAATAAAATCGGGTGTCAGCCCCTTTTGTTGCAAGAAAATTGCAGTTTTTCGACCGACAACCGCAATTTTGACTGTGGCAATGTCTTGGAGTGAATAGCCCTGGGATCTCAAACGCTCAATAAAGAACTTGCCCCCATTAGCCGAAGTTAGAATCAACCAATCAAACTCCGATAGCCGGGAAAGTTGTTGGTCGAGCTCGTGCCAACTAGACGGTGGCTGAATCGACAATGCCGAGAGTGAGATCGCATTGGCTCCCTGACCCCTAAGTTGTTGGACAAAGGTATCGGCTTGGTCTACGGGCCTAGTCACAAGAATAGTTTCACCCGAAAATCGAGTAGCAGTCATCTTTTTACTCTTATTGTCGTCGCTACATCTAGCTTACATTCGAATCCCCCTTAAATTATTGACATAGAAAGGTTTAAGGGTACTCATGCTGATCAGCGGTTAGGATGGGCATTGCCTCCACCCTACAGGGATTTAATAAAGTACTGCCACCTCAGATCTTGATCTTGTTGTTATATTTCAACAACTTACTACAGATCCCCAGACGGTTACCCTAAGTTCTGAAATGGTCAAGCAGCAAACGGAAACGGCGATCAATTTTATTCTTGCAGGTGTAGGTACTTAATAGCACGCATATTTGCAATGGGATCTCAGGGGCAGTGCTTGATGAGTTGGGTCGTGTATCCTGTTAAGTGATATCAATAACAACTTTGCCGATGAGTTTGCCGCTGTCCACTGCATCATGGGCAGCGGCGGTTTCGTTTAAGGGATAGTGGGCTGCGATCAAATGTTGAAGGGCACCATCGCGACTAGCCTGATTAATGTCGCGGGCAGCGGCCTCATGGGCTGCGTCACTCATGGCGTAAACCAGCACTGTACGGAGGGCGGCATTTTTGTAGAGCAGTTCATAAAAAGGAATTTCTACTTTAGCTGCATTGCCTGACTCATAGGTGGCAATCACGCCATTGCGGGCAACAAGTTTGGCGTTGATGTCAATGTTGGCAGCCAGGGCAACATCGACGATGCGATCGCACCCCCACTTTCCGGTAATCTCGCGAACCTTTGCGACCACGTTTTCCTGCCGATAATTAATCACATAATCAGCCCCCACTTGTTTGGCAACAGCTGCTTTCTCATCACTGCTCACTGTCGCCAAGATTGTCTTCGCGCCACCCCATTTAGCTAGTTGAATGGCATACATGCCAACGGCACCGGCTCCTCCATGCACCAGCACCGTTTTGTCAGTAATGGGACCATCACTAAACACGGAAAAGTGTGCCGTCATCGCTGGAACACCTAAGCTAGCGCCTGCTGCAAAGTCCAGAGACTCGGGCATCGTCATTGCTTTATGGGCAGGCACCACTACATAGTCTGCAGCTGTGCCAAATGCTGAGTGTCGTTGGGCTTCGTAGATCCACACCCGTTCTCCGATGCGCTCAGGTGACACATTCTCTCCTACGGCATCAATCACCCCTGCACCATCGTTGTGGGGAATAGTTTTGGGGTAGGGTTGTTTTAGCCCCATCCAACCACTGCGAAACTTGGTATCAGAGGGATTAATGCCGGAAACATGCACTTTGATTCGCACATCTCCAGCACCAGGTGCTGGCTGTTCCATATCACCATATTCTAGAACCTCTGTTGCATTACCTGGTTTTTCATACCAAACAGCTTTCATTGTACGTTCTCCTTTAGGGGCATTTTTTGGATGTAGAGACGTTGCATACAAAGTCTCTAGAAATCAATTATGTTGCGATCTCGCCAAAACTTACCACTGTCTTTCCCAGAAGCCTCGGTGGCTAACCAGATGGCCGTATCTGCTCCTTGTTCTGGTGATCGTGGTGCTGAGAATCCTCCCATATCGGTTCTGACCCAGCCTGGACACATGGCATTCACAACAATGTTTTTAGACCTTAGTAATTGGGCCAGCATGATAGTGGCACCGTTGAGCGCTAGCTTGGAAAGGCAGTAGCTAGGTGCTGTTGTGGTGAGGCCATCCAGCGCTCCCATACCACTGGAAACGTTGATTATCCTAGCATTCTCAGCGGCTTCTAACAGAGGTAAGAAGGTTTGCACCATGCATACCACGCCAAATGTGTTGGTGTGCATGGCTGAATCTAACAACTCGCGGGAGATGGTTAGTATGTCGACGCTGTTATCTGGGTAAACGCCAGCATTATTGATTAATACATCTAGGTGGTTGATGCCTTGGGATTTAAGTGTCTGAACCGCTTGCTTGATGGAGCTGTCATCGCTAACGTCTAATTCGAGGGGAATGACGGGACCGTTGAGGGTTTTGGCAGCTTGTTTGGCACTGTTGAGCGCGCGCGCGGTGAGGATTACTTTGTAGTCTTTGGCGAGGAGGCCCTGTGCGATCGCAAATCCAATGCCGCGATTGCCACCGGTTACTAGTGCTTGTTTTTGTTGTTGTGTGGTCATGGGGTGAATTTTCTGTTGTGGAATGGGTGTCGTGCTCTTCTCGTTTCACCATTGGCTTATTCAACAAACGTCAAGACAGTTAAATAGATCATCTTTGAAACCATACCTAAAATAAAAACGTTGCGTTTCGTATATATATATCTTCTAAACGATTCGTATCGGAAATGTCAACACTTCTGAGATGATTTCTGTACGATTCGTATCGTATGTATAATCAAAAAACCTGAAAAGCTTGAGGTAAATAGTATGCCACGTCAGAAAAGCAGCGCCAAATCCAACCAGCCGGCCTCGGTTGGACGACCCCGTTCCTGGGAGTCGAAGCAGGCAATCCTGACAGCAGCGTGGAAATTGCTGCAGACATATAGCGTCCGCAAGGTTTCTATTGAGGCTGTCGCCCGTGAAGCTGGGGTGGGTAAAACAACAATTTATCGCTGGTGGCCCAGTAAGGCGGCGGTGATTGTGGATGCGTTTTTAGCTCAGGTGGAGCCAAGTCTGCCGTTTCCTAAAACGGATACTGCGTCGGCATCTTTAGCATTGCAGATGCGCCAGGTGGTAAAGATCCTGAGTGGTGATGTGGGTCGGATTGTGGCACAAATTATTGCTGAGGGACAGTGTGATCCGGAGGCATTGGAAAGTTTTTGCGATCGCTTTCTCAAGCCTCGACGCAATGCTGCCCGACACATAATTCTCCAGGGTATCGAGTCCGGTGAATTTGCCCCAGACATAGACCCAAATTTAGCGATGGATATTCTGTATGGGCCGATCTACTATCGTCTGTTAGTAAAGCATTTACCTTTGGATGAGGCGTTTGCGGCAGCATTGCATAGGCAGGCAATTGTCAGTATTCTCAAGCCATAAGAGGCTGGCAAATAGCTGGGACTACCATTCCCACTTTTGAAGACAATTTATACCTTTACAAGTTAGAGCGTAAATTACTGACTACACCCAAGAGGGGCGGGAACGTCCTCAGACAAACACCTCTATATGAATTCATCTATGCCCTTACCTGGTCGAATCAGGCAGCTTAGAAATTCTTCTTTAGTTTTTATAACAATTTTTGTTGTTTTATCTCTAAGTAGACATTTGACTTCAGTTACAGGATAGAGCTTACAGCAAACGATGCCTGATCTCTAATCATGGATAGCTAATATGAAATATTAAAGAGAACAATAATCTATCAAACTTATTAAAATAATCCACTAACCTGACTAAGTATGTGATATGAGACTAGTTTATTGAGTTTAAACCTGCATGCATACTTAAGATAATCACCGTAATTGTTAACCGTCTTGTGGTTCTCAGGCAACTTCTCCCCAGACAGCGCAGCCTAGTATATAATCGTGTTCTATACTTGGGACATCACTTTACTAAGTGGCATCTGTCACTTGGCTGTTTTTCACCTATGTCAGAAATCTTTTTCTTTTTCTGACTTTATGATGAACAAATCAAGTGTCGCTACTCCGAAGACATTTAAGAAATCATAAAGGAGCCAAATGCAAGCGCGGATAGCAAAAACATCAACCCTTTCGGACCTAGCTGAGTGGCTGGAACAGAAGGGCTGGAAGGAGCTTCCACCCAGTTCAGCCGTGCTTAATTACTGTGACCGTCTTTGGCAAAAGAAAGCTGGTTGTTTATTGGTAAATCTCTATAATTATGATGCATTTCAAGCAGGAGAAGCAAATATTGATGGAGAATTAAACTCCTTTGCTATTGAATTAGCTGCCCAATCTACTGATGGTTACTGGGCAAGGCATGAAAAGTATGGTATCCGTGGCAGTGAGCTAAAGGATGTTTTGGATGATCAAGTAGTGAAATTGTTGAAAGCGTGGCAAGTTATCAATGAATGCTAGTGAGATCTTCACAGCTCGTACTGATGTTGAGCGTAAATCCCAGATATCTCTTCATACTGCGTAGCTACTTACACGTATGTGTGAATATATGCCATTAGACGCTCAAAGCTAAAGGGTTTAGCAAGGTACTCATTAGCCCCTAAAAATAAAGCCCGTAGCCGTTCCTCTTCACTAGATAAGGCTGTCACAACTATCACAGGGACCTGTAAGTTCTGGGCACGTATTGCACCAAGAATTGATACACTATCTAACTCTGGCAGAACCAAATCCAACAAAACCAGATCAAACATGTCAGAGAGAGCTAACGGTATGGCTCTCTCTTCATTATTCACGGCTAACGTTCGATGCCCCAGTTGCTGCAATCCTTTCGATAGAAAAGAAACAGCATGCGGTTCATCTTCAATAATCAGAATACTTGCCACAAGAGTACTCTCAAGTGATGGTGGGCTCTTTGTAAATGCAGCTTTTCAGGACTTTCACCAAGAGTACTACCTGTTACTGGCACTGATGATAAACCTGGGCTTTTCAAGCAATTTGTCTAATGTCACTTGCGCCACAAGGCCTAAAACACTTAAGCCGAGATAAATCAATTTCTCTTGAAGTAATCTAAAAGCCTGACTTTTCAGACAGTACACGGTTTAAATATTGAATGATGTATGCAGTTATACTTTAGGACATTTTTTGTAAAGATGAGCCTGTAAGATACATAGCAGCATTGGACCTCAAGATCTGATAGCTCATTAGGATAAACTACTCATTCAAAGGGAGCTAACTCCCTGTAATTGGTAGGGTCAGCCTTACTATTGTTCCCTGCTGATAACTACTTCTCACTACAAACTGTCCTCCAACAAGGGCAACAATTCTTTTGACAATTTTCAATCCTAGCCCTGTATGCTCTTGCCCATAAGCTTTCCGATCAAACTGGATTGAGTCATCAATGGTGGCAATTTGTTCTTCTGTCATCCCTTGCCCTGAGTCACGGATGAATAGAGTCACAAAATCTTCTGTCACTTCACTTCTAACTTCAATAGGTGTTTCTGGTGGAGAAAATTTTAGGGCATTATCGAGTAACTCATTGAGAATAATTGATAGATATCGAGCCGATAGTGCAATTTCGGCATCCTCAATTATCAAGACCAGGTCATTACTACGGTTATATCTGTGTGCAAGGGGTGCTGTTAGTTCAACAGCCCTACTCAAGCTTTGCTTCTCTTCAAATTCTAAAGAGCTTGGTTGACTAGCAGCAAGCTCTAACTCCATATAAACCTGAAACTTGACTGTTAGATTTTCTAAACGTTGGGCCGATTGCTCAATCCGATCGCACAGATCATGGTGGGATAATTGAGAAGCTAAGCTGGCTCGTAAATCATCGAGGGTACTTTCTAAAAGATTAATTGTATTTGATTGGATACGAGATAGTGTTTCGTTTGTGTCATATCCTTGTTTAATTTTAAGCATGGAGTTCACACAAGTGCGCAGCTTGAGCGAGTCAACCGGTTTAGTAAGAAAGTCATCAGCACCTGCGTTGATACAAGAGGTTACTGTTGTTCTAGTATCTAATATTGTTACTACAATAATAGGAACATTCTGCCATTGGGGTGATGCCTTGATGCGACGGCACACTTCGATACCACTAATACCCGGCATGAGAACATCGAGCAAAATTAGATCGGGCTTAAATGCATCTAGAGATACAATGGCATCCTCTCCACTGGCAGCATAATAAAGCTGATAATCCTGACGATTGAAGAGGGCCTCGATAATGTCAAAATGACTAACTTCATCATCAATCACTAAAATAACGGGCTGTTTCATAGAGCGTTCGTTTGTTCGCTTAAAAGCTTCTCAATAGTAATGGCAAGTTGCCCTAAATTAACTGGTTTGCTCAAGTATTCAGGTAAACCTGCCCCCTGTTCAAATATTACTAATAATTTTACCTTTACCGCCCTGAAGCTCAGCAATGCGTTTTATTAAAGCGATTTTTAAGCCTGCTCTAACTTATTATCGGCTAAGCGCATCATCAGCTTGAATAAAGAGTTTGAATAGCTTTTGCATATAATCAGATTTAATACCAATGCCTGGGTTAATGACAAGAAAATTTAATAAGATGTTGCGGGAGTTAGATGTCTCCGCATCGCTGGTCTCGTTAGATGTCTTTTCAGACTGTTGTTTATGATCATCTTAAGGTGGCAAAACCCCCTGCTGGTAAGATTTTAACGGCATCGCTGAGTAGATTAATTAGCAGCCTCACGTATACCAAGAATGGTGTTTAGAAGTGTGCAGGATTCATGTGGGAGTCGTTAGCCAACGAATGCACCGCTTATTCTAATTTGGGTAAGATAACTTTGATTTTACTTGAAGCAAGGGTGTAGTGTCGATGGCCATGGAACCTAAACTTGCTAAGAGTGAAATGGCAGCAGATATCCACAACCATTCAATCGGTTCCGGTCAAGTTTGAATTAGTCTGGACCCATCGAATTAATATGGAGAGAGTTCTGTAATGATCTGTGCTTAGGTGGTGGGTGCGATCGCACAGAGGCTAAAAATAGATAGATAAAGACGTCTAGATAACGGCTGCAACGTGGAAAATATTCTTGATAAAGCTTGGTGTGCATGACTTCGATCGGATAAATGAGGTGTTCTTTGAGCTAGAACCCAAACTCCAGCTATGCATGAATCTTGTATTTTTCCTTTAGAAATTAAATTTTTCAGGTAGTCGAGGTTTTGAAGTTAAAGCAGTAAAGTTATGATTAGGAGGGTTTATTTAGAGAAATATCTAGAAAACGTTAGTGTCGGTAAGCGTTATGTCGATGCTATTGCTCCACCCGTTATGTTGAGAAGGATTGCCGTTTTAATCACCACCCTTGGGTTTGTTTTGAATGCGGTATCACCTTCCTATGCTCGCAGGCCTGATGACATCAAGTTTAATCACTTATCCCAAGAGGACGGTCTGGCGGGCAACCGAGTACGGGCAATTGTGCAAGATAACCATGGCTTTATGTGGTTTGGTCATTGGGATGGGCTAACTCGCTACGACGGCGGCACCACGGTGGTCTATAACAATGACGTGGATGACCCCAGCAGTTTGAGTCACAATCTGGTGAGTACGCTCACCCTTGACCAGGAGGGCTTTCTATGGGTTGGTACCCTCGGAGGCGGTCTTAATCGCTTTGATCACGCCCGCCAAACCTTCACTCATTACCGTTATGCTTCTGACAATGCCAATAGTTTAAGTAGTGATGATGTTGTCAGTGTCTATCACGATCGGGCTGGGACTATGTGGGTTGGTACCTGGGGAGGCGGTCTTAACCGCTTTAATCCAAAGACAGGTAACGTCACTCGCTACCAGTATGACCCAAATGACCCCACCAGTCTCAGTGGTGACAAAGTTGTCGGCATTCATGAGGATCGGATCGGGCAGCTTTGGGTGAGCACGTTTCATTCGGGGCTCAACCGTTTGGATCCGATCACGGGGCAGTTTACCCGTTTCCCAGTCGATCCGAAGACCGGGAAAAGCCTGAACGCTGACTGGGGCAATAACCAGAACTTTTATGAAGATGCCTCTGGTCTGATTTGGTTTACGGCCAAAACTGGACTTTATATCCTAGATCCAGAAACAGAACGATTTACCCGTCAACCCTATGCGGTTCCTGGCGTCCTTAATCCTGAGCTGAGGGGAATTCTAGTCGATCGCACAGGAACTATGTGGGTCAATGGTCGACATGGCTTTGCTAGACGTGAGCTTGAGCGGGGGCAATGGACTCATTTGGTAAACAATCCATCGGATGCATCCACCATCAGTCCTAGCGATAAGATCACCACATATCAAGATCGCTCTGGCGTCATTTGGGTTGGGAGCTTGTGTTGTGGGGTGAATATCTTTAATCCCACTCCTGCCAAATTCACCCACTACAAACACAACCCAGATAATCCTAATGGACTAAATCATCCGTCTGTTCAGGTCATTTATGAAACGAGCGACGGTGCACTATGGTTGGGCACTCAGATCGGGCTGGAAAAATTTGACCGTCAGACAGGGCAATTTACCCATTATTTACATGAACCGACAATCCCCCATAGCCTGGGGGCTGGTACAGATTTTTTAGCCATTGATGAAGATGCGGCGGGTGATCTCTGGGTGGGCGGTGTTGGTCACACCGGATTGAATCGCTTGGATCGGGCCAGTGGCCGGTTTACGACCTATCGGCACGATCCGAATGATGTCAACAGCTTGAGCGATCCAGACGATAGTGTTCTATCCATTCAAGTCGACGATGACGGCAGCATTTGGGTGGGGACCCGAGCGGGTGGTCTTAATCATTTTGATCCGAGTACCGAAACGTTTCGTGCTTACCGCCACGAACCCAATGATGCCAACAGTCTGAGTGATAATAATGTACGAGTCATTCATATTACCCCGTCCGGTATTCTATGGCTCGGCAGCTGGCATAAAGGGTTAACTCGATTTGACCCTCAGGCTAAAACGTTTACCCGCTATCAACACAATCCAAACGATCTTCAGAACAGCTTGCCGAGCAATACCGTATATACAATTCATGAAGATACCAAAGGTACATTATGGATTGGCACATCCGCCGGGTTAAGTCGGTTTGATGCGGCCAAGGGCGCATTTACCAGTTATAGAGAGAAAGATGGTCTACCCAGTGCATCCATTCGTGCCATCTTGGAAGATAATCAAGGCCATCTATGGATAAGCACGAATCGAGGACTCTCCAAATTTGATCCCGAGACACTCACGTTTAGAAATTACGGTGCACACGATGGTTTACAAGGTAAAGAATTTGCTGCGAGTGCTGGTTACAAAAGTCGAACGGGCGAAATGTTTTTTGGTGGCACTGCTGGTTTTAATGCGTTTTACCCCAATCAATTAATCAATGATAGTTTCGCACCGCCGGTCGTGTTCACCGACTTTCAACTGTTCAATCAGTCAATCCCTCTTGGTCAGGAGGGGTCTCCGTTAACCCAGGACATCAGTGTTACCAATAAGGTTACCCTGAGTCACGATCAGTCAGTATTTAGCATTGCCTTTGCGGCGTTGAGCTACTGGTTTCCTGAACACAATCAATATGCCTATAAGATGGAGGGCTTTGATCAAGATTGGACATGGGTCGACAGTCGTCGTCGCTTTGCCACCTACACCAACCTTAACCCGGGTAACTATACCTTCCGGGTCAAGGCCAGTAACAGTGATGGCTATTGGAATGAAACTAGTAGAGCTCTACAAATCACGATTACCCCCCCCTGGTGGCAGACCCTTTGGTTTCGCAGTTTGGCAGTGGTGTCAGGATTAGGCGCAGTCATCGGGATTTATCGCTGGCGAGTTCAAGCCATCGAAAGTTACAATCGCCAACTCACAGCTGAAGTAACAGAACGGACCTATGAGTTGAAAATTGCCAAAGAACAGGCCGAAACCGGGGCTTATGAGCTGAAAGTTGCTAAAGAACAAGCTGAAGCTGCCAACGAAGCTAAGAGTGCTTTCTTGGCTAATATGAGCCACGAACTACGCACCCCCCTAAATGCGATTCTGGGGATGACCGAGGTACTACAAGAGAAGGTTGTCGGCCAGATTAATGGGCAACAACTAAAAGCGTTACAGACCATTGAACGCAGTGGATCGCATCTGCTGGAACTGATCAACGACATTCTCAACTTGGCCAAAGTGGAGTCAGGGTTAATCGAGCTAGAGTATTCTCCCGTTGCGGTGACATATCTCTGTAAGTCTAGTTTGGCCTTTGTCAAAGAACAGTCCCTGAAGAAAAACATCCAGCTTCACCAGAAAGTTCCCTCAAACTTACCAGATATAGTGGTTGATGAACGGCGGATTCGCCAGGTTTTGATTAATCTGTTGAACAACGCTGTAAAATTTACCCTGGAAGGGGGACACATCACCCTCGAAGTGGAGCCATTGCCACCGGACGAGACCTGCCACCAAAAATACCTACGCTTTGCCGTGACCGATACAGGCATGGGCATTGCTCCAGACCATCTGAAAAAGTTGTTTCAACCCTTTGTCCAGATTGAAAGTGATCTC
Source organism: Adonisia turfae CCMR0081 (assembly GCF_011009555.1). GTDB lineage: Bacteria > Cyanobacteriota > Cyanobacteriia > Phormidesmidales > Phormidesmidaceae > Leptothoe > Leptothoe turfae. Next base: position 2,949,014 of record NZ_QXHD01000004.1, read on the forward strand.
AATCGACAATATGAAGGCACTGGACTGGGGCTAGCTCTGGTAAAACGGATTGTTCAACTCCATGGAGGACAAGTCGCCGTCACCAGTGAGGTCGACGTAGGTAGCTGCTTTTCCATTGAGCTGCCCTATACCATCTCTGAGCTTAGTGATCCCATATCTCAAATTGTGCCGGAGTCTTATCCAACAACTCCTGAAAGCGAACAACCCACCGTAGCTCCCCTCATCCTATTGGCGGAAGACAACGAGGCCAATATTCTCACCTTCTCCAGTTATCTGCGTGCTAAAGGCTATCGCCTTCAAGTGGCAAAAAATGGTCAAGCAACCATTGAGTTAGCTCAGGCTGAACTACCCAATATTATTCTCATAGACATCCATATGCCTGGCATGGATGGTTTAACAGCCATCCGACACATTCGCCAATTACCTGCTCTGACTAAAATCCCCATCATTGCGCTGACAGCCCTTGCTATGACAGGAGATCGAGAGCGTTGTTTAGAGGCTGGGGCTAACCTTTATCTCAGTAAACCGGTTAAACTCAAACAGTTAACGCTATCAATTCAAAAGTTGTTAACTCAATGAGAGAGAAAGCATACCCAAGCTATATTAGCCTCTGCTCCTATCAATAGCTGTCTTTACATGGAAGAGGTTCTAGGGTTGGATTGAGTAAGTTAAATGGCTTTTTTAAAGTCACTAAGGCTTTAACCAGAGTCGTTGTAATCTTAACGCCCTGTAAGCAGATATCATTTGGCTTGGGATAACGGTTCAACATGGCAAGAGTTTCAAAAGAAAAGAGAATTGGATCAAGTTCTTCTGGTTCGATAATTTTAAGTATGTCGCGCTCTTGTAGGCGAGCTAATCTTCGTGTTTGTTCCGGTTCAACATTCCCTCCAAATGGTAATAGCATTGCCCGAGTGCCGGTTTGTAGAACATTTAGGGTCATGTCGTATCCGGCTATGCCGATGGCCAAATCAGCTTGAACCATATAGCTAAGTAAGTCAGAGGTATACCGCTGTACGGTGAGATTAGAGCAATGTATTGCCATTGCTTGCAGACGTCTGTAAATGTCCATGGGCACAAATGGCCCTGTGAATATTTGAATATGATGGGGGATTTTATCTTCTAAATACTGACTGGCCTGAGCGACGCAATCCAATAGCCCATGCCCTAGACGACCATCTCCAACGGTCACGAGTATCATTGGCTTAGTCTTAGCTTCAGGGGAGAATTCTCGATCTACATCCGGTACTACATAGCCTGTGTAGTGAATGTCGCAGGTGAGTTCTCTGATGCAAGAAAAACTTTCATTCAGTGAAATGAAGCTAGGGTCACCATGGATTAAGAGCTGGTCAAAGTATTGATTGATCAGCTGGCAGGTTTCAGTTTCATAATCGGCTTTATTGGTGGGTGAAATAACAATGTCACCCAGACTACAGATAGTTTGAGCTCCGTAGTCTTTAGATCTGTCTAGTAAAGGGATGATCTCAGCAGCAAGGTGATGATGCTCAAAGGGAAATCGCTCTACAATGACAGCAGCAGGACGGATGCGATCGCAAAGTTCCAATAATCGCTTACGGCGACGGTCTGAAATATTGTCTATAGGCAAAGAAGCTACAGACAATTTAGAATCCGCTAACTCTGTTTGAGTTGTCGGTAAGTCAACAATTTCAATACCTTCAAGTGTAGGAAAATCCTGAATCACCCCTCCACTGTTGACGACATACACTCTAAATTCTTGAGTCAGGCTGTGGACAATTGCCATACTACGAATTAAGTGCCCAATGTCATGGCTAGGCTGACTATAAAACAGTAGATTTTTCATTGATTATTCCCGCCATGGATATTAATCATGATTCCTAAACACAAGATTTATAGTATGCCTGCAATTATGTAGGGATGCACTGTTATCGGCCCATAAAATATGCACGTGGCGTATGCATGTCATCTACGAAGCTGTTAACTTGAGCAAGTTCGCTAGCGTATTTTCCTGATTTGTCAGCCTCATGGGGGGCTGTACAGCTTTTATTAAATTGTCTTTTAAAGCGCCTACATTACTCGCTAGGCTAAACTTATCCAACACGGTTAAGCGGCCTGCTTTGCCTAATGTGCTACTTAACTCAGGCTGCTCCATTAATGTCTCTAAAGCTTTGGCTAAGGATAGGGAGTCTTTCTCAGGCACTAATACTCCATTGTAGTAAGAGTGCATCAGCTCAGAAATTCCTAAAATACTGGTTGATACAACGGGTATTTCCATTGCCATAGCTTCTAGCAATACGTGAGGAATCCCATCGCGATTGCCACTGTCGCTTACCAGATAAGGCAACACAAACAGAGTCGCTTTTTGATAATAATCAATCAGCTGCTCCTGAGATATATGGCTAACTAGAGTGACATGTCCATTAAGACCTAAGTGGTTAATTTTCTGGCGTATTGAATTTTCTAAGGGGCCATCACCAAAAATTATGCCTTGAAACGACGTGCCTTCCTGTTTAAGAAGATGAAAGGTTTCTAATAAATATTGAAATCCATTGTCTTCACACAAATAACCACCACTCAGAATGAGAGGAATATCTGACTGTTGACGTTTAGGTGGAGGATTAAAGCGACCAACGTCAATGCCATGATAAGCCACGTGAATAGGCGTGTGGGAGGTGGAAATACGATCTAGATAACAGCGATTGTATTCACTACACGTACAAATAAAGTTCGCTTTAGCCATACGGCGATTAAGGCTAGCCGTATCCTTAATATAGATATCTTTTGTATGGACTGAAAGGCTATAGGATATGCCAGAAAACGCCTTCACAATCTCTGCGGTAGCTGCAGGTATGTCCGCAAAATGAGCATGGAGATGAATAATGCCTAAATCTTTCAGCAACTGGGCCAAATAACCTGCTTGTAAAAATTCATTAAGCCGTTGGTGTTGATCGCGCTTTAGATGGTGCTTTAAGGTTTCTAAATAAACATCACTATCTTGTTCGAATAAAGCAAGCTGAGTACTGACTAGCTCTTTTTCAGCAGCTCGATCAAACTCAGGAAGCAGGGATGGCACGTAGGTGATTGGCGCTTTAATATTGACCGCATCAGGATGACTATCCCCTTCAAATGGAGGTCTTAAAGAGAAAATGTGTAGGTCGAGCCCTTGTCTTTCTAGCTCTAAGATCTCATTGACAATAAAAGTCTCTGATACGGTAGGATAGGTTTCCAGCAAAAGTCCAATTAAAGGGCGCATAGTCATCCTGTGAAATTACGGCTGAATCAAAAAAAGCGCTTCGTATAAAGACATACGTTCGTTGAATAAGGTGGAATAGATGCAAATATAGCTCCATTCCCTGCAGCTGACCTGAGTCCACAACACTATGTTGGGTATTATGGTCGATTTTGTTAAAACGCAAGTGAATGAACGGTTAGATTCTCCTCATGAAAGCCATTTCCATGAGAGTTTTCTTAGATACTCTCTATTGGCGACCTATTAATAAACTATATCTGTCAAGATATATCTGTGAAGACATTTCAACCTGGGTTGTCGCAACGATAATGGCCAAGTAAAATACCTTAGGCTAATTAAGTATAAAAGTTTAGCTTAATTAGACGACTGTTTAAGGTATACCTGTTTGTCTACTTGAAGATCTGGTTTTGAGTCTACTCGTGATCAAATTAGTTTATTCAGATTAGCTTGTATAGCAATCACACTCTTATAGTAATCAAGCGTTATTGAGAGCAGCTAGCTTTGCTAGGATGCAGGAGAATTTCAGATGAGACAGATTTTAATTGCTGAAGATGAGACTCGGGTCGCATTTTTTTTAGAGCAAGGGCTACGCAGTAATGGATTTATGACTAAACATGTCGCGACAGGATCTGAAGCGCTGAGTCATACCCTCAATGGCGAATTTGATCTGATCATTCTCGATTTAGGGTTGCCTGGAAGAGAGGGGTTTTCAGTACTTCAAGAGCTACGGGGGCAGGGATGTCAGATTCCAATCATCATTTTGACGGCCCGTGATGGGATGACCGATAAACTCACCGGGTTTGATCTTGGAGCCGATGATTATGTTACTAAGCCGTTCCGATTTGAAGAACTGTTGGCGCGTATTCGGGCTCGGTTGCGGACGACGGCATTTGCCAATCCTGAGAAAGACTGGATACTGAGTCATCATGGGGTGGAACTCAACATGCGTACACGGCTAGTGCGCATTGGTGAGAAGCTCATTGAACTATCAGCCCGTGAGTTTTCCATGGCAGAGACCTTTTTGAGTCATCCAGGACAGGTAATTAGTCGTGAACAGCTACTGGATCGGGTGTGGGGATACGACCATGCACCAGGTTCTAATGTGGTGGATGTGTATGTGGGCTATCTGCGTAAAAAGCTAGGAAGTCACTTAATTGAGACTGTTCGAGGGGTGGGATATCGCATGCCTGTTTAGGCTATAACTTTATATATACCAGGGAGAACATAAATAGATCTATAGTTTTAGCTCTAACAACTTGAGACTGTGATAACGACAATGGCTACTACAGTCAGAGCACGATATTTTAATGGTTACCTTGGTCGATTATTTGGAGTGCTCTAATTATGGATGAGCGTTTAAGCGTTCTATTCATTGCAGATTCAGAAGAGCATCTGCTGCTAATATTGCAGGTATTACGTAGCAGTGGGTTTTATCCTAGTTGGGAATGGGTGAAAACGGCTGAGCCACTACACAGAAAAACAGCCAATCGCTCCTGGGGCGTGATTATTTTTTTAGATAATGCTCTGTCTGAATTTGATGTTTTTGCTGCACTCGCAATTATCGAACAAAACCAGCCTGATACCCCTTGTATTGTAATTTCAGCCATTTCTGGTGAACGCAGGGCTGTAGAGATCATCAAGGCAGGTGCCCATGATTATTTGCTTCAGGATGATTTAGGGCTTTTGCCAGAAATCGTGCGCAATGAAACCCGGAAAATGCAATTAGAAAGCCAACGGTTTCTGGTATCGGATAAATCGGATGGCTCCAGGAATGATCACGGAGTTACGTCTAGCGATCGCAAAGAATCTCAGCGTTTAAGGGAAGCACGGGTCGACGCTACTTTCGTTCAATCGACGGTGGGCTATGTTGAAACCAACTTGCAAACCATGGGGTTAACCTTTGTCAATCCTTACTTCTGCAAGATGATGGGCTACAGTCAAGCAGAACTATTGGGCATGGGGGTTGATGAAATTAGTCATCCTGATGATACGGAAGAATCTTTCTCAAAAATCCGCCAGTTATTTTTAAGAAAGATTGAGAGCTTCGAATTAGAAAAACGGTATCGTCGCAAAGATGGCTCGTTTTTTTGGGCTGAAATAACGGTTTATCCCCTCCATTTCCAGGAAAATCAAGTTACCCATTGTTTCGCTATTATTCAAGACATTAGCGAACGTAAAAAAGCTGAACAAGAGCGTGAGGGGTTCTTTAATCTATCTCAGGATTTATTGTGCATTGCTAGTTCAGAAGGATATTTTCTAAAAGTTAATCCTGCTTGGCAAACCACCCTTGGCCATGCACAAGATGAATTAATCGGTTTTCCCTTTATTAATTTTGTTCATCCTGAGGATCGAATAGCCACTCTAGAGGAGTTTCATCGTCTGAATTATGACAATAAGATTGGTCTCAACTTTGAAAACCGCTATCGCTGTAAAGATGGTTCCTATAAATGGCTGTCGTGGAGATCAAGCCCAGATGTAACAACAGGGGTTGTTTACGCAATTGCCCGTGACATAACCAGCATCAAGCAAGCACAGCACAAACTCCAGCACCTTAATCAAGAGTTAGAAGACAAAATCGAGGAACGAACTAAGGCGTTAATGATGACACAATCAGCCGTAGATCTAGCTGCCGATTGCGTGTTTTTAATCCGTTCAGATGGCAGTTTTCATTATGCCAATAAAACAGCCTGCGCCAAACTAGGGTATACCCAGGAAGAGTTTCGCCAGATGAACGTGTTTGCCATCAATGTAAACGTCTTTCCAGAAAATTGGGTGAAGATGTGGCAGACTCTTAAAAAAGAATCATCGCTCACCTTTGAATCTCAACATCGCTCTAAGAATGGTCATATTTATCCCGTTGAGATTAATACCAGATATCTAAATTTTGACGGTCAAGAATATTGTTTTTCGTTTGTGAGAGATATTAGTTATCGCAAATTAGCCGAAGCAACTATTAAAAAGGAAAATACGTTTCGTCAGCAAATTTTAGAAAATATGGCTGAGGGTCTTTGTGTTTGTCAACAGATAGATGAGTTTCCCTTTATTCGCCACACGATCTGGAATCGAAAAATGCAGGCGATTACTGGCTATTCGATTGAGGAAGTCAACCATCTGGGGGTTATACCCGGCTTAATTTCTAATGCGGTTGATCAAAAAAACTATGTTCAACAATATATGGAGCACCTACGTATGGACAGTGTTCCAGCCCTTGAAGAAGCTGAGATTTATCGCAAAGACGGTCAAAAACGGACGATTTCTATTTCTACCTCTGTTTTATCAGATTTTGAAGGCCATTTCACCGTGTTGGCGCTTGTACAGGACATTACCGAGCGCAAACAGAGCCAGCAAAATGCAAGTCTATTGGCTGCTGTGGTTGAATCAACTGACGATGCCATCATCACCACAAACTTGGATGACATTATCACCAGTTGGAACTCAGCGGCTGTAAATTTGTTTGGGTATACAGAAACTGAAGCCATCGGTCAACCCATATCCATTCTCTTTCCTCCTGATCGTCTAGATATAGCGCCTCAGATTCTTGAGCGGATTACTAACGGAGAGCGTATTAAAAACTTTGAGACAATTAATCTTCACAAAAATGGAACTCCCATTAATGTCTCAGCTACTATTTCCCCATTAAAAGATGAAACAGGAAAAGTTGTAGGAGCCTCAAAAATTATTCGTGACATCACTGAGCAAAAGCGAGCTGAAGTACAACTGCGACTCACTAATGAAGAACTGATGCGTGCCACTCGCCTTAAGGATGAGTTTTTGGCTAATATGAGTCACGAACTACGCACACCCCTGAACGCTATTTTGGGTATGACCGAAAGCTTACAGAAGCAAGCTTTTGGCACAATTAATCAAAAGCAACTTAAGCCATTACAACTGATCGAACGTAGTGGGGCCCATTTACTAGAACTCATCAATGACATTTTAGATGTTGCTAAAATTGAATCTGGCCAGATGAAGCTAGATTTGCAGCCAACCATCGTTATTCTTCTCTGTAAATCCAGCTTAGACTTTGTTAAACAACAGGCCTATAAAAAAGCAATTCAAATTGAGACTAAATTTCCTCCCCATATACCTGATGTGTGGTTAGATGAGCGACGTATACGTCAGGCTTTGATTAATCTGTTGAGTAATGCCGTTAAATTCACCTCAGAAGAAGGACGAATCACCTTAGCCGTGAGCCTTCAGGGTGAGACAAAAACTCTTTTAAAAAAAGAGAATAGGACATTAGTGGAAAAAACAGTTCTCCGATTTTCTGTGACTGATACTGGGATCGGTATTGCACCTGAATATATTAGCCAGCTGTTTCAGCCCTTTATCCAAATTGATGGATCGTTAAATCGCAGATATCCAGGCACTGGTTTAGGCTTAGCGCTAGTAAAACGCATTGCTGAACTTCATGGTGGAGAAGTTGGAGTTTCCAGTCAGTCAGACATGGGCAGCTGCTTTACCATGGATATTCCGTGCGAAGTTGTTACATCTTATGATGAAGTATCGGCCATAAAAAAACAAACTGAACTCAGCGTTACCACAAAGCCAGCTCCAAAGAAAAGGGCCTCCTTAATTTTACTGGCAGAGGAAAATGCAGCAAACATTATTACAATTTCCAGTTATTTAAGAGCAAAAGGTCACCGTCTACAAATTGCAGCAGATGTGAAAAAAATTAGTAATATTGCTCAATTGACTAGCCCAGATTTGATCTTGATGGATCTCCACGTATTAGGAAATAATAGTTTAGAGATTATTCAGCAAATTCGTCTTAATTCCTATTTAAAGATTGTTCCTATCATCGCTTTGATTGATCCTTTTATAGATAACAGCCAGGATGATTACTATGATGCTGGAGTTAATCATTGCATCCATAAACCTTGTAACCTTCAACAGTTAATTGATACGATGCAAAAGCTATTGTAAAGTATGTTTACATTAAAATATTTTTGTAAACATTGCAAAAATTATATGTAATGTCAATAGATTTGAGTCAATCGTTTAGTAAATAAACGTTGATTCAGGTTTTATTTTTATATTAGGAGTAGGAGGCTAATTAATGAATGCCCCCACAGTTCTCATTATTGATGATGAGCCAGATAATTTTGACGTAATTTCAATTCTCCTAAATGATCAAGAGTATCAACTACACTACATTGGCAATGCTGCGGAAGTCATAGACTCCCTTGAGATTATTCAGCCTGATTTAATTCTATTGGATGTCATGATGCCGGGCATCAATGGTGTTGAACTATGTCGACAGATTAGGGCAGTCCCTAAATGGCAATCGATTCCAATTACCATGGTGACGGCACTGACTAGAAAAGAAGATTTGGCACGCTGTTTGAATGCAGGGGCCGATGATTTTATTAGTAAGCCGCTGAATGGTCTTGAGCTGCGAGCCAGGGTGCATTCCATGCTCCGTATTAAACACCAACATGACCATTTACAAACCTTACTCAAGTTCCGAGAGGATATGGTCCATATGCTCATCCATGATTTGAGAAATCGCCTTACAGATGTATTGCTAGGGGTAGAATTCCTTGAAATGGATGTGGAGCCTGTTATCCAGGAAAGACTGGCAAAAATCTATAAATCAGCCCAAGGATTGCAGCTTTTAATTGATGATTTACTCAAAATCGCGCTGCTTGAATCTGGCAATATACGTTTGAATCGAGCCAATGTTGACATTCGTCAACTCGTAAATGCTGTGATCAATAATTTTAGGACGATCGCAAACCAAAAAAGTCAATCTCTTATCAGTTTATTTGCAGATGACTTAGTGGATACCATTTTCATTGATGAAACCCTGATGTACCGGGTATTAGACAATCTTTTATCCAATGCGGTTAAATTTTCTCCATCTCACAGTAAGATCGTTGTGAAAGTCACAGGTTCTCAACCAGACACATTAATCATTCAAGTAATCGATTCGGGTCCTGGTGTGCCCCATAAATTGCGGCAACAGATCTTTGAAAAATATGAGATCGGCACTCTAATGCCTAACGTTTCTCAAATTGGCCTGGGGTTGGCGCTATGTAAGATGATTGTCGAGACCCACCAAGGCAATATCTTTGTCAAAAGCAATCATCCCAAGGGCTCTATTTTTGAAATTAACTTAGCTCATAACCCTGCATTTGAACCATCGCCCTAATCGTTTCGATCAATAGAAAGATCTATACTTATGATAAAAAACATTCATGGAAACTCTCTTGCTGAGAAGATCCTCATGAATGTTTCATAATCTTTCTCATGTAATCTGTCATACTAAATCAAAATCCTTAACGCTGAGTTGTTACTCACGGTTACTACTCACGTTAGTAATGATTGCTACCCTTGGTCTGTTGGAGGGTAGCAACAATATTGCAAGCATTAGGTTTATCTATTTAACTCATTAATCAGACTATACATTGTTTAATTTAAATTTACTCTTATGTTATTAAATTCTGAAAGCTCTCAGACGTCTACAGTTGGACGTCTTACAAAGATATGGGCTGCTCGTTATTTACCTGATCTTTCTATCTTATCAATTGAGAATGCTCTCTCAGTTCGCGATAAATTGCAAGGGACCGTATCAGAGCAAGGTCGTGCCTATACAGCTAATAAACTGAATAAACGTCTGGTTGAGGATCGCTGTAATCTTGCTGCTGTTAGAGCCAAAAACCTTTACTCCTTTTATAAGAACTCAGATTTGAGAAAGATAGCTAGCATCGCTAAACTTGTTAGCCGTATTTATCTCAAAATAATAGAGATGTATCAAGATCCATCGGCAATCGTTCTTTCATCATATTCCAAGCCTGATAAATCCTTTGATCAATCGTCACTAGCTGCTTGGGGGTTGCCAAAGATAGACCGGTTGGCATTAGAGCTGTCTCCTCTGTTATTAGATCTACAAGAACGGTACCGAGTTTCTCACAACTGGCAATCTGTGGGGTTTATCACAACGCAGATAACCCTTAGCAATGCTCTATTATTAGAAGAATTAACGCCTTTAGAACAAATTTTTGTTAAGTGCTACTTTAAATTTCTGGAGGAGCAGGTTTGCCTGCCTTGGCAACGCCTTTGTATAGCGGTGAGAAGGTATAGCCTGTATTCTCCGATTTTTGAGGCTGTTGAATTGATGTTATCTAGGCTAACGAGAGTTTCCACTCGGGTTTATGAACGTTGGGCCAATGCGTTTCCCCATTACATTAGCCATAGGGGTGATTTAACGGATCCCAAGGTTAGGCAGTCATCAATTCGAGATTTTGATATGTTTCAAGCATATTTATGTGTATGTTTACTGGAAGAAGATGCAACAGTTATTGAACAAGAATTGTCGGCAATTTGTCTGATTGTTTATGGGGCTTTAAATATTCCCTGGGACATGACGGTTGAAGGTACTCTTTTATTAATGCATGAAATCTCGACTCAACTGAAGCCTTATCACAAGCAAATCGCTGAGCCTTATTTGGAAATGATGACTAAAACGTTCTCTCACAGAAGGTTTGCATCGTAGGTTTGCAGGGAATGACGAAGGCAATGGATCACAGCCTCTTAAGGAACAGCAATTTCCAATAAACAAGAACTATTGAGAATTGCATCAAGACAGTTATTTTGAACTAAGTGGGCATTCAAAGTCCTGCTAGGAAAGGTTTTCAGATTTAATGCCTGAGTGTGACAGTTGAGAGGGCGGAATGTCGGTATAAACATCACCCATGAATAAGTCGTCCCTTAGAAAACTGCTGATTGGCGAATTTACCTGGAAACGACTAGTGCGCTCAGTCCTGTTTATCTACATAGTTATTGCCTTATATGTCTTCTTCCGGGCAGACAGCATGATTTTCCTACCTCCACCTGCCAGCTACCAAGACACTCAGGAAATCCTAAAAGTACCTGTCACTAATAACCAACAAATTTCAGCTCTCTATCTGCCCAATCCTGACGCCGCTTACACTCTACTCTATATCCATGGTAATGCTGAAGACCTCGGCGATATTCGTCCCATATTAGAAGACCTGCACCGCTGGGGCTTTAGCGTATTTGCTTATGACTACCGAGGTTATGGCACCAGTGATGGTAAACCTGGTGAACGTAACGCTTATCAAGACGTAAATGCTGCCTATACCTACCTGATTCAGCAGCTCAACGTACCTGCCAATCAAATCATTGCCTATGGTCGCTCTGTCGGCGGTGGCTCAGCAACAGCTTTAGCCAGCCAACAGCCCGTGGCCGGACTTATCTTAGAAAGCGCATTCACATCTGCTTTTCGTGTAGTGATTCCGTTACCCCTATTCCCTTTCGACAAATTCTCAAATCTGCCTAAGCTTAAAAAGGTCCGCTGCCCAGTGCTCGTTATGCACGGTCAGGCTGATGAAATCATCCCATTTCACCATGGCCAGAAACTATACGAAGCAGCGCCAGAACCAAAAGCATTTCTATGGGTACCCGCAGCAGGCCACAATGACTTTGCCTGGACCAGCGGCGACCGCCTGCGACAAGCATTGGTATCTTTCCAAAAACTCCTGAAAACCTAATCCGACGTGGATACCCTGCGATATTGGGCGCTATCGGTCAGGATTTCATATGAGGTAAACGATCTGGATTACTGATACTTCATCATGTAGCTCTTTGCTCAGAGTTCAGGTTCCTTGAGGAAAATCGTCATGCATCAGGCTTCTATCGAAAAAGGCAATGGGTTGCCCCCCCTGGGGGCATTGCTCAGAAACATCATGACTGCGGCTTTGTTAACCAATCCATTAGGGTATCAAGCGCTGTCGGCATCAGAGATGATGGCCAGCCAAAGCGACCTAAGCAGACATCGTCTTCTTGCTCAGACAGACTCGGCCTATGCTGAAGCCCAAAGACTGATTCGGGAGGCCCTTAAGACTCAGGCCACCGAATTAAGCTTGTCCGGGCTAGATTTGCAAACGTTGCCGCCAGAAATCAGTCAACTGTCTCAGCTACAAACGCTAGACCTGAGTTACAACCAGCTAACCACGGTACCGCCTGAGATTGGTCAGCTTTCTAGCCTGACTTATCTGAACCTGAAGATCAACCAAGTCAATCAGTTGCCTGCTGAAATTGGGCAATTGTCTAACCTGCAAGAGTTGGATCTTTGGAATAACCAACTGAGTGATTTGCCATCGGAGATTGGTCAACTCTCTCAGCTGCAAATCCTAAACGTTTGGGATAATCGGCTAAGCAGTCTGCCCGCTGAAATGGGTCAGCTCTCTAACTTGGAAGAACTCAATCTGCGGGGCAATCAACTTCATAGTCTACCGTCTGAAATGGGTCAGCTCTCTAATTTACAAGAGCTAGATCTCTCCTTTAACTGCCTGAGTGACTTACCGATAACAATCGGTCAACTTGTTACTCTGAAACAGCTAGATCTCGGCTACAACCGACTGAGGGGGGTACCGATAGACATTCGCTGGTTGAATCGTTTAGAACGCCTTTCTCTAAACCACAACCAGTTTATTAGCCTCCCAATTGAGATTACTCAGCTCTCTAATCTGAAATATCTTGATCTTGACGAAAATCAATTGAACAGCCTACCTGCTGAGATTGGTCACCTCTCGCAATTGCAACATCTAAGTCTTGGGGATAATCAGCTAAATAGTCTGCCTGCTGAAATGGGCCAGCTTGTCAGCCTAAAAGATCTGTATCTGAATAGCAATCGGCTCAGCCAGTTACCAGCTGAGATCGGTCAACTGACGCGGCTAGAACGGATTTTTCTAAATTCTAATCAGTTGGTTAATTTTCCAACTGAAATTAGCCAACTCGTGAACCTGATCGGTCTGGGTCTTTACGATAATCAACTGAGTCACCTGCCTGCTGAGATTGGCAAGCTCTCTAATTTGCAATATCTGGGGCTTTCGGGAAACCAGATTAACCGTTTACCAACTGAGATTGGCCAGCTCTCTGCTCTGGCTTATCTTTACCTGGCGAACAATCAACTCAGTCAGGTACCCTCTGAAATTGGCCAGCTGGTTTATTTATATGACCTGGATCTAAGTCAGAACCAGCTGAGTCGTTTGCCTGGCGACATGGGGCGAATGTTCAGCCTGGAAAGGCTGTCCCTTAAGGATAATCAGCTGACTAGTTTGCCAGTTGCGATCGCACAACTCCCCGAACTCCGTTCCCTAGAACTCGCAGGCAACCCCATGCCCCCTGAACTGCTGGAGCAATACTCACGCTGATTGGCCAATTTTTGTGGCTGTTCTAATAATTTGCCCGGCTAACACAGCAGCCCCAAACCCATTGTCGATATTCATCACGCCAATCCCTGCGGCGCAAGAGTTTAACATCGTCAACAAGGCCGACACCCCCCCAAAGCTGGCTCCATAACCAACACTGGTCGGCACGGCAATCACCGGGCAGTTCGCCAATCCAGCAACAACACTGGGCAATGCTCCCTCCATCCCGGCAACAACAATTAACACATCGGCCTGATCAATCACCTGCCGATTGTTCAACAACCGATGGATGCCTGCTACACCCACATCCCATAGACGGGTCACTTGAAAACCCGATAGTTCCAACGTGACTGCCGCTTCTGCTGCCGTGGGCAAATCGGCTGTGCCCGCCGTAAGAATCGCAATGTTACCGGGATATACCGCTGCAATAGTCTCTGGCTGTAGGGCACAAATGCGAGCTCGTTCGTAATAGCGCAGATTTGGCAAGGAGTCTCGCAACTGTGGATACACCTCTGGCGTAATTCGTGTCGCCATCACCACCGGATTCTCGGGCTCCATCGCTCGAAAAATTTTTATGAGCTGATCTATCGTCTTATCTTGACCCCAGATCACCTCTGGAAATCCTGTCCGCAAGGTCCGATGATGATCGATTTTGGCAAAGTCATCAACGGGTTGATAGTTCAGGTGCTTGAGTTTATCAAAGGCAGTGTCGGGGCTAACCTGTCCTTGGGCAACAGCGGTCAACAAATCGCGTAGTACAGCAGGCTGGGTCACGGTGAGAACGGAAATTTTGAAGGACGGTATTTAGGCTAGCGTTTTTTTGAAATGGTTGACGTTTGTGTCGGGGCGTTCCATGAAACATCCCACGGGTTATGGCACGTGATAATGTGGCCATGGCAATGCCTTTGGAACCCATAGACCGATGGCGGTAGACGTTCTAATTTTGACCAACGGGCCAGGGGAAGTCTCAACCTGGGTAAAACCCGTTATCCAGCAGCTGAGAAAGCGTGAGCCGGACCACGAACAGATGCGCTTTTCGGTGATGCTGTCCCCCTGCCCCCACGCATCGGGAGGCGAAACGGCTTCCCTCAAGTCCTATGCCGAGGTAGATCGCGTGCAAGGGCCAGACGCGTTTTTCCGGTTTTTGCTCACGGGCAAAACCACTGATGACTGGGACTGGCATCACCAGGGTGTGGTCGTTTTTCTTGGTGGCGATCAGCTCTATGCTGTCTGGGCGGCCAAGCGTCTGGGCTACCGTACCGTCATCTACGCAGAATGGGAACCGCGCTGGCTCAACTGGGTGGATAACTTTGGCATGATGCAGGGGGATACTACCGAGAAAGTTGCGGCTAAATATCAGCCCAAGCTGACGGTGGTGGGTGACCTGATGGCGGATGTGGAATCTGCTAGTGGCGCAGAGCTGCCCTTTAGCCCTGAAACGCAGGTAATTGGGCTGATGCCGGGGTCAAAGCCAGATAAGTTAAGGCCTGGGGTACCGTTGTCGCTTGCGATCGCACACACACTCCACCAAACCCATCCCGATCTTGAATTCATCATCCCCGTCGCCCCCACCGTCACGCCAGACACCCTTGTCACCTACGCCGACCCCACCCAAAATGCCACCGTCGCAGTCATGAACGGACCCAGTGCCCGGCTCATCACCCCCGACAATCCCGCCAACAGCGGCCTGCCCTACTTCCAAATCAAGGACGGCCCCAAAGTCTGGCTCTGGACCGACTTTCCCGCCCATGGCCTGCTTAAACGCTGCACCCTTTGCATCACCACAGTCGGAGCCAATACCGCTCAGCTTGGCTCCCTGGCTGTGCCCATGGTGGTTTTACTCCCCACTCAGCAGCTAGACGTCATGCGCACCTGGGATGGTCTTTGGGGCTTGCTATGCCAGCTGCCGGTGGTTGGCTCCTTGCTAACCACGGTGATTAATACCGTGGCGATTCAATATATCCAGCGCAATCAGAAGCGCTTTGCCTGGCCGAATATTTGGGCCAAGGAAGAGGTGGTGCCGGAACTGCTGGGACGGATTACGGCTGAGGAGGTGTGCGATCTCATTTCCACCTACCTCAAACACCCGGAACAACTGGAAGCCATGGGCCAAAACCTGCGTAACCTGCGCGGTCCATCAGGGGCCGCCAGCCGTTTCGCCCAATTAATTTTGGAAACACTCCCCGCCGATGCATTCAATCGAATTGAAACAAATCATTAACCAGGTATTAAATGTAACCATGAATACCTGTTATCTAACGGAGGCTTAATCTAAGCTACGACTGTTTAATTTTGAGTACAGCTTGATTCCTAACTACTTGCCTCCTGATTCTCCACCGATAGGAATTGTTGAGGTGCTACAAACATAATCATTTTCTAAAATACCTGTAACACAAAGGTTCTAGAACGTCACATGTCTTGACTAAGCCTTCGATTGTCATAGCCAAGATGTCGCGACTTAAGTTGATTCCCCTTACGTTTAACTGCTCAGTGTTATTTACCCAGTGACGGTATGTCTGAAATTTCGTCTATATCTCAAGATCCGTCCCCTACAACTACACCGTCTCTCGTGGTAGAAACCCGAGGATTAACAAAACAGTTTGATCGGCATGCAGCTGTTAATAACGTTGATCTCGCCATCGCAGCTGGCGAAGTTTACGGGCTGATTGGCCCCAACGGTGCCGGTAAAACCACATTGATTCGTTTGCTGGCTACGGCAGAGGAACCGACCACCGGAGAAATTCTAATTGGTGGAACCCCCCTCAAGCGGGGCCATCCCAATGCCCAGATTAAGCATCAGTTAGGGTTACTCCCTGACGATTTCCCCCTCTATGACGACCTCACCGTTGACGAGTACCTACAATACTTTGGCCAACTATACTATCTTCAAGGAACTAACCTGAAGCAGCGGATCACCGATGTACTGGCGTTAGTAAGTTTAGAAAACAAACGCCATGGGCTAATCAGTAAGCTGTCGCGAGGCATGAAACAACGCCTCAGTTTAGCCCGCACTGTGCTACATAAACCCACCCTCTTACTTTTAGATGAACCCGTTTCTGGCTTGGACCCCATCGCCCGCATTGAGTATCGTCAAACCATTAAAACTCTTCAAAAACAGGGGATGACCATTTTAATTTCATCCCATATCCTCAGTGATCTAGAAGACTTTTGTACTGCCATTGGCATTATGGAGCAGGGCCGACTGGTTCAAAGCGGTCAATTGCATACCTTATATGAACCTGCCACACAACAGCTGCTGATTTCTGTAGTTGAAAATATTGATGGGCTTGCTCGCTATTTAGAGAATCAAACTATCCCCGTAAAACAATTAGAAGATAATCAGCTAGCCATTCAATTTACCGAAGATGTCCAAGCCGCTGCTAATCTGTTGCGGCAGTTAGTTTCCGAAGGCTTTGCCATTACGGAGTTCTATCAGACCCAAGAGACCCTGGAAGATATTTTTATTCGCTCCGGCTATCAACGTACGGCTTAAGGAAAAAATCGCCCAGATGGTGGGCCGTGCTACACACCATTCCTCATTCCCCATTCCCCATGAACTGGATCAATCAAATTGGCATTTGGAACCCTCAATTTTTACGAGAGTGTCGCGGCCATCTTAAACCACGTACGGTAATAGCAACGCTGAGCATATCGGCCATATTTCAAATTTTGCTTTGTTTTCTGTTATTTCAACGTAATACAGCAGCCCCTCCATTTCATAACCCATGGCTTGATATTGGGCGCTTTTTTACCTGGGCAATTCCCTACTTTTTATTTGTCATCGGCGGATACTATATAGTCAGTGACTTGACCCAAGAAGAGAAGAAGGGAACTCTGAATTTTATTCGTCTGAGTCCACGACCTGCCCGAGAGATTCTGCTTGGCAAACTCTTGGGGGTCCCTATCGTCCCCTACTTGGTAGTACTCTCGGTTGTTCCTTTACATGTTTACGCTCTGGCTCAAATATCATCACCAGTCTCTTTCCTTTTGAGCTATTACAGCCTGTTGATTATTTCTACATTTTTATGTCTCAGCCTGGCCCTTTTAGCGGGTATTACTGGCAAGCTGCAACCCCAAAAAACATCCATAGCCATAGCCTTTTCCGGCCTTAGCCTAGTTTTGTTTGCGCCCTTTTTTATGTTTTGGAACGCAAACATTAGCTGGTATACCATCGCTGCACACTCAAGACTGTTCGATGCAAACAATCCCTTGGTATCAACGCAATGGCTATATGTCAACCTGGCTTACAATAGTTTTTTGGCCTATGGATTTACTCTGGTTAATCTGATTATTGCCATTGGTTTAGTGTGGTGCATGCTAAAACGTCTATTTCATCAACCCAAAACCACATTAATTAGCAAGCGATTGAGTTATTTGCTAACGGCTTATATCAACATACTGGTCTGGGGATTTCTTCAACATCAGGACGCTGCACAAGGCTGGGATGCATTTCTCGGTTTTGTAGTGTTGTATGGGGTCAATTTTGGCTTGATATTAACGTTGTTATTGGCCCTGATGCCTCAACGCCAACAGCTATTCGACTGGCTAACTTATCCCAAAACTAATTTAACTACGCGTCTTTGGGCTGATAAGAGTCCAGCATTCACGGCCATCGGGGTCAATATTCTGATTGCCGGTTTATTGATAGTGCCATCGTGGCTCCTGGGGGCTGAGTCATTATTATCTCCGCATTTACTAGCAGTACCCTTGAGTATTATTTTGAGCTGGTTAATTTATGCAGCGCTGACCCAAATTATCTTTACCACCCAGGTACGTAATCCAGCCCTTTGGTCAACAGGCACAATCCTGTTACTGATTATTGTGCCATTGAGCATTTTGTCTATTTTTCAGAAAGGTGATTCCCTAAATCCTCTATGGCTGTTATATCGAACATTCTTTGGCAATCTTTCATTTTATGCTGATCTTAACCCCGTATTGTTGATGGCCATTGGTTTAGGCATAGGTCTCCAAGGAATTGTTTTGGCTGCCCTATTGGTGTTGCTTCGTCACCGTTTGCAGCGGCTCAGATCTTTGATACAGGCCGTAGGGGATTAGGGTGCGATCTCAATTGAGTCTGGAAACGCTACACTACTCGGGTAATTGACAATTACCCATTGACAATTATCAACTATCAATTACCCTCCCCATGCCCTTCCAATACCCCCAAACCCGCCGCTGTGACCAAACCGACACTTACCACGGCACGGCTGTTGCTGACCCCTATCGTTGGCTCGAAGATCCAAACTCGGATGAGACGAAGACCTGGGTTGAGGCACAGAATGAGGTTACATTTGGCTATCTGCGTGAGCTACCTGCGGTGGAGCCTCTCAAAAAGCGGCTGACGGAGCTTTGGAACTATGAGCGTTACAGTGTGCCATTTAAGCGCGGTGGACGTTATTTTTACTACAAGAATGATGGCCTACAAAACCAGGCAGTGCTTTACACCCAACCATCCCTGGAAGCTGAGCCGGTTGTGCTGCTCGATCCCAATACCCTATCGACAGATGGCACTGTTGCCCTAGGCAGCATTGCCGTTAGTGAAGATGGTCGTTATCTGGCTTACAGCCTCTCTAGTTCAGGGTCAGATTGGTTGGAGTGGAAGGTGCGAGATATCAAGACAGGGGAAGATACCGCCGACCATCTACAGTGGAGCAAATTCTCAGGAGCGCTCTGGAGTCACGACAACCAGGGCTTTTTCTATAGTCGCTATGACGCACCCTTGACAGATTCTCAGTTTGAAGAGGTTAATTATTTCCAAAAACTCTTCTATCACCGTCTGGGCACTCTTCAGTCAGAAGACACACTGGTCTATGAACGTCCTGATGAAAAAGAATGGGGCTTCCATGGGCGGGTAACCCATGATGGACACTACCTGGTTATCTATGTATGGCGAGGCACTGATAGCAAGAACCTGATTTTTTATAAGGATCTTCAAGATCCCAATGGCGAAGTCATAGAGCTGATTAGCGAATTTGAAGCATCCTATAGATTAATTGACAATGACGGCACTACATTCTGGTTCAAAACTGATTTAAACGCATCCCGTGGTCGTGTCATTGCCCTTGATCTGACCCAAGGAAATGTCCCCACAGAAATTATTCCCGAGGCAGAAGAGACTTTGGACTCGGTTAGCCTGCTAAACAATCAGTTTGTTGCCAACTACCTCAAAGATGCTTACACCACTATTCAAATCTTTGATCTAGCAGGTCACCCCCTCAGAACTGTTGCGCTACCAGGTATTGGCTCCGTAGGTGGATTTGATGGCAAAAAAGAAGATACGGAAACATTTTACCAATTTTCTAGCTTTACGGTGCCTAGCCGCATCTATCGCTACAACCTGGAAACAGGAGAAAAACGCCTGTTTCGTGAAGCGGCGGTGGCGTTTGACCCCAATCAATACGAAACACAACAAGTGTTTTACACCAGCAAAGATGGCACCCGCGTGCCCATGTTCATCACCCATAAAAAGGGACTAACCCCCAATGGCCAAACGCCTACATTACTCTATGGCTATGGCGGTTTTAATATCCCCCTTAGCCCCAATTTCTCAGTGGGCAATCTAGTGTGGCTAGAGATGGGGGGCATCTATGCCGTAGCCAACCTGCGAGGCGGTGGTGAATATGGTAAAACCTGGCACCAGGCAGGTACAAAGCTGACCAAGCAAAATGTTTTTGATGACTTTATCAGCGCGGCTGAATGGTTAATTGACAACAATTATACTGCATCTGAAAACCTGGCGATTATGGGCCGTAGCAATGGCGGGCTACTGGTTGGAGCCTGCATGATTCAGCGCCCTGACCTATTTGCAGCGGCACTACCGGCAGTGGGTGTGATGGATATGCTGCGGTTTAACCAGTTCACCATTGGTTGGGCCTGGGAAAGTGACTATGGATCTCCCCAAGATCCTGAGGAATTTAAGGCACTCTATGCCTATTCGCCACTGCATAATCTAAACTCAGCCAGCTACCCATCCACACTGATTACCACCGCCGACCATGATGATCGCGTCGTGCCAGCCCACAGCTTTAAGTTTGCCGCTACACTCCAGGCGGTTCACCAGGGCGACAATCCAGTATTAATCCGCATTGAAACAAAGGCAGGCCATGGAGCTGGTAAACCAACCGCTAAGATCATTGAGGAAGTCGCTGACAAATGGGCCTTTCTAGTAAAGACCTTAGATGCAGAGGGCAAACATTTGACAGTTTAACCTGTTGCGATTTCAGCTGGTGCTAATTTAGGGGATAAATCGAGCTGTGATATTTGCTAATAGCCCAGATTTAAAGGATTAAATCCCTCCGAGGATCAGCAACGCCAATTTCAAATTATGATGCTATCGAGTGGGTGGGACATCGACTATGTCAGAATTGCAGGCCTTTCTTGAAAAGCTACACCATACCTATGCGGCAATGGAGCAGGGTGAGGTCGCAGCTTATATTCCAGAACTCTCCAAGGCTAACCCAGACTGGTTTGGCATCAGCGTTGTTACCACCGATGGCCAGGCATTTAATGTCGGGGACACCGAGCAGAAATTTACAATTCAGTCAATT
The DNA here is from genome assembly GCF_011009555.1 of Adonisia turfae CCMR0081. Classification (GTDB taxonomy): domain Bacteria; phylum Cyanobacteriota; class Cyanobacteriia; order Phormidesmidales; family Phormidesmidaceae; genus Leptothoe; species Leptothoe turfae. Next base: position 2,969,965 of record NZ_QXHD01000004.1, read on the forward strand.
TCTAAACTCTTCTCCTACGGTCTGGCGTTAGAAGATCATGGTCGAGAGATTTTGTTGAAGAAAGTGGGCGTAGAACCCACGGGTGATCCTTTTAACTCAATGATTCGGTTAGATGAAGGCTCCCATCGGCCCTATAACCCCATGATCAATGCTGGAGCCATTGCCACCACCAGTCTACTGAAGGGTGATGGCCCCACTGATAAGCTCAACAGGTTGCTCAAAATGCTTGAACGCTACACCGGGCACGACGTTTTTATTGACATGCCCACATTTATTTCAGAACGGGCTACTGGTCATCGCAATCGCGCCATGGCCCACCTGATGCTCAACTTCGGCATGATCGATAAAGATATCGATGCTGCCCTCGATCTGTATTTTCAGCAATGTGCCGTCATGGTCACCTGTCAGGACTTAGCCACCATGGCAGCTACACTAGCTAATCACGGCCAAAACCCCATCACCCAAACCCGCGCCGTTAACGAAGACTACGTTCGAGATATCCTCAGCGTTATGTACACCTGCGGAATGTATAACCGGGCAGGAGAATGGGCCTATCGAGTTGGTGTGCCTGCAAAAAGTGGTGTTTCCGGTGGTATTTTAGCAGTAATCCCCGGAAAAGCAGGTATTGCCACGTTTTCTCCCCCCATTGATGACAATGGCAATAGCGTAAGAGGCCTGCGAGTATTTGAAGCCCTATCTAAAAAATACAACCTCCACATGTTTGACCTATCCATGGGGCGATGCATATTTTGCATTTAAAATTTGTCGCTTACCATACTTAGAAATGTTGTGAACTGATCTATTAGACCGTAGCTATACAACACTTGGTTAAATTCCTTATAGGTTATGTGAGATATCTGTAGAGACTCTAGGAACAACAACAGCGTAATTGATATATTTTTCCATGGTGGTCTACCAGGGGAAAATCAAAAAGATGCGGAATAAGTGGAGTAGTACCAAAAAGAGACAAAAGCACTCAACCAAATTAAGAAAGAACAAACATAGAGAATCTGAAACAACGGCTGTTACCGCCATTGACGATACAACTACAACCGAGGCAGTAGATGAAACAGCAGAAATCATCACTGCCGAAGATGAACCTGAAGCAACAGCGACTACTGCTGTAGATAGTGAAACTGTCGACGATGAGAACGAAGCTGAAGCAATAGAAATTACTGCTGTCGATGATGAGAACGAAGCTGAGATGGCATCTGCTGCTGACGAGTCAGAATAAGGAGTGAATGCGAGTTTTTTGGTAACAAGCATCTAAAATAAGATACTTACTTTGACCCTAGCCATAGTCAGGGTTTCTTTTTACCTGAATATGAATAGTGGGTACTGGTTCCATATAGTGGGATAGCTAAAGAGAATGCTATGGATGCTGTTGAGGGATAATAGCTGCTAGCAAAGTCCCCAACCTGTGGTGTTA
>NZ_QXHD01000004.1:2971403-2983794 GCF_011009555.1 Adonisia turfae CCMR0081
GGCCTCCACTAAAGACTTTTCTAGAAACGGATCGCCCACTTGCACCGCCGGACGATCAGCTTCAGATTCATCCGTCAGCTCAGCACTGGCAAAGCTTGCCCCACCCATACCATCTCGTCCAGTGGTGGAGCCCACATACAGCACTGGGTTACCAATGCCTGAGGCACCGGATTTTACAATCTCCTTCGTTTCCATTAAGCCAATGGCCATGGCATTTACCAAAGGGTTACCCGCATAGGCCTGATCAAAATAGACTTCGCCGCCCACAGTGGGCACCCCAAAACAGTTGCCATAGTGAGAGATTCCTGAGACTACACCAGCAAAAATCCGTCGCGTATTGGGGTCATCCAACGCACCAAACCGCAGTGCGTTCAAAGCGGCAATTGGCCGGGCTCCCATGGTAAAAATATCTCGTAAAATTCCCCCTACACCCGTGGCAGCCCCTTGAAAAGGCTCTACAGCCGATGGATGGTTGTGGGATTCAATTTTGAACACCAACCGCTGTCCATGGCCCACATCCACAACACCAGCATTTTCTCCAGGCCCAACCAGAATGCGAGACCCCTCAGTGGGAAACTGCTTTAATAAGGGTCGCGAATTCTTGTAACAGCAGTGCTCTGACCACATCACTCCGAACATGCCCAGCTCAGCCCTATTGGGATGACGTCCTAAACGTTGGACAATTTCATCATATTCGCCTGGTTTTAAGCCTTCAGCAGCAATTTCCTCAGCAGAACACGGAATTGAGGTGGATGCAGTTGTAGACATCAATAGGAATTAAGTGAGTGAACAAAGGGTGACAGTGTTTGATCTTAAACCCTATTTCTCCACTCTCCACGGCCTATTACCCATACCCTCAAAAAAAAACCGACAGAACTCCCGCGAGTTCTATCGGCTGGTTGTGTGTTCCCTGTAGATGACTCGGCTAGAGTTGAGTCATCCTTAGTATGCTGAATTTAGGGAGGGGTGATAGCGATCTCAATCATCATGAACCTGTGATTTTGATCACTTTTGATCACATTTTTCTTGATATGGATCACACATGTCTGTAAATGTTGACATCCAACGGCCTCAGAGACCTATCTCATCGCACCTAACGTATTTTTCCAGGTCAGCTCTTTGCAAAGTACCTGTAATGCTCGCTGATCGGCATCAGTAAAGAGGCCTGAGTTACTCACTTCAGTTAACACTTGTTGAGTTAGCTGAGTCGCAAAGGTGCCACCGCAGTTCAGTAAATGACCGTAGTATCTAAACTGTGGGCGTTTATCAACATTCAAGTGAAACTGATGACGACCTTTATCATCCATGCAATAGACAGGGGTGTTTACAGGCACTACATGACGTGGAATTCCATGCTGGCCATAGGTTAGTCTGCCCTGATTCACCAAACTACCCACAAGCACAACATTTAATAAGGTTTTGGTTTCTTGAATCAAGTCCGGAGTAAACATCGGGTCTGGAGCACCCGTCAGTTGAGGACCGCTGTTCAAAAAAGCCGGGTTAAACAACTGCGAATTATAAATAATGCCCACAGCCCAATGCTGCTCATCGGTTTCTAGGGTGACAAACTGTCCAAAGCCGTAATCACTAACGGCAGGCGGCTCAATGACATCTCTATCCGTATTTAGCTGCACTACATAATCACAGTGGGAATTTGACTTAACCACCATGCCTAATTTGCAGCCTCGACGACGTTGCTTACCAGACACCATAGGGGCATTGATTGATCACAGCGCCCCTAGCATACCTAAAATAAAGCGAGAAATACGATCAAATGTACTCCCCGCTTCACATTATTCAATTAGGCAACTTACACCACCAGTGAAGGGTAAGCGGTTTAGCTCGACATTGCTTGGATGATGTAGTCAAAGTAAGGAGCCGCCCCAGCAGCTTCAGCCTCAGTCAGTAGACCTAAGGATGCATCTTTCAAGCATTCAATAGCGGCAACCATGCCAGGCACTGGTACATCAAGGGCATTGTACATCTCACGCACACCCACTAAACCAATGTTTTCAATGGGCTGTTTGTCACCAGCAATAATGCCATAGGTGATCAGGCGTAAATACCAACCATAGTCACGCAAACAAAGTGCCCGTTGCTTTTGACCGTAAGCATTACCACCTGGCGCAATAAAATCAGGACGTCGACGCCATAGGGCCTTACTGGCTTTATCTACAATCTTTTTTTCATTTTCAGCCAGCTTTTGCGCGATTACTAAGCGCTGAGGGCCAGTTTGCAAAAAATCTTGGATACCCCTGAGCTCGCCGCTGGTGGGATAGCGCAGCTCATCATCGGCGTTGAGAATTACTTGGCTAACGACAGACATAGCTTAGTGAATGCGGTGACTCGTAATAACTACAGTGTAACGACTCTGGGGCAAACAAGGAAAGAGATACTTGGCCCGGTTCAAAAGATTTTTATCCTCTGAATAATAACTGGTTGCGTGTTCTAGCCTGAGAGCTATGTTAAGAGAGTTTACAAACAATCCGGTAAACCATTCAAGCTGGTCACAATGTCACGAACTTTAGGGCTTGTCATAGAATTAAAACCCCGCCGGTAGCAAATATTTTTCGATCCCTGACGCGAGCAGCCTTATGACTTCACTAGTAGACAAGTCCCTGTGGCAACAGGGGCAGGTGATCGACTTGAAAATTGATGATCTGAGTAACAGCGGTGATGGTGTAGGTCGCTGGCAAGATCGAGTAGTTTTTGTCACAGATGCGGTTCCTGGAGATACTCTGCAAGTAAGGCTTACACGGTTAAAACCCGCCTATGGCTATGGGAAAAAACTGCAAATTCTTGAACCATCGCCAGATCGGATCCGCCCTGTCTGCATCGTGGCGGATAAATGTGGCGGCTGCCAGTGGCAAGCTGTGGCTTACTCAAAACAGCTGCAAGCAAAAGAGTCTCAAGTTCAGTCTGCTCTAGAACGTATTGGTGGCTTTGAGACGGTTCCTATAAGGCCAATTTTAGGGGCCCCAAACCCGTTAGCCTATCGAAATAAGGTCACCTATCCCTTAGCCCGAGGCCCTGGAGGCACGGTCAAAGCCGGATACTATCGTCGGGGCACCCATCAAATTGTAAATTTAAATCAGTGTCCAATCCAGCATGAGAGCCTGAATCCTTTGCTGGTGGATGCTAAAGAGGCGATCAAAGCACAAGGGTGGAGCCTTTATAACGAACAAAAACACCAAGGTCGACTTCGCAATTTAGCTCTTCGGGTTAGCCAAAATACGGGCCAAACGTTGCTGACGTTAGTCACCACAGGGTATCTACCAAATGTTCAAGGGCAGGCTGACCAGTGGCTCTCTGAGCATTCAAGTTTGGTGGGCGTATGTCTCAATATCAATCCGGAACGCACTAACAAGGTATTTGGGGAAGAGACCCGTTGCTTAGCGGGCCGACTCTATCTAGAGGAGATATTTTTAGGTCTACGATTGCGCATTCAGCCAACTACCTTTTTCCAGGTCAATACGGCTCAAGCCGAGACCTTGGTGAGTCTGGTTTTAGAGCACCTAAACCTGAAGGGTAATGAAACTGTCATTGATGCCTACTGCGGCATCGGCACGTTGTCTCTTCCCCTGGCCCAGCGTGCTGCTCACTGTGTGGGGATTGAATTTCATCCGGAATCAGTCGCACAAGCCCGTCAAAACGCGGCACTCAATGGGCTAAAGAATACGGAGTTTTTTGCTGGGGCCGTGGAAAAGCTGTTGCTAGAAATCAGTGCTCAGCAGTCTAGCCCTGTTGATGTTGTAGTGCTAGACCCCCCCCGAAAAGGCTGCGATCGCATCGTTCTAGAAACGCTAGTAGAGATCGGCCCTAACCGCATCGTTTATATGAGTTGCAACCCATCTACCCTGGCACGGGATTTAAAGATTTTATGCAGCAATGGCTATGGCCTAACCATGGTGCAGCCTGCGGACTTCTTTCCCCAAACCACCCATGTAGAATGCGTTACTTTTCTAGAAAAGGCAATTTTTTGATAGCCTGTCGCTGAGACGTCAGTGAGCAAACGAGGCAGCCATGAGATTTAGCGAGATAGTAGAGCAACTGGGCATTGCTGAGACATCAAGCCTAGCATCTCAGCCAGAGCTTAACCCGAACATCATTGGGGTCACCGCAGTTCAAGAATCACAGCCTGACACCATTAGCTACGTTGAAGGCAAAAAGTTTGCCCCCTACATCGAGCAGACAGCCAATGCGGCACTGATTTTGCCCGTCGATGAGGCCCTGCAAGCCCAGGCCATAGAGCGAGGCATTGCCTGGGTTAGTACTCACGAGCCCAGACTGGGATTTGCTCGTGCGATCGCACTGTTTTACCAGCCTTTTCAGCTCTCCCCTGGCATCCATCCCACAGCGATCATTGCCCCCACAGCCAAGGTTGGCAATAACGTGGCCATTGGCCCCTATGTCGTCATCCATGCTGGAGCCACCATCGGTGACAACGCGTGCATTCACCCTCAGGTAGTCATCTATCCCGACGCTAGTATTGGTGACGGCACAACACTCCATGCTAACTGTGTTATCCATGAACGTGCTCAGGTAGGAGCCCACTGTGTTATCCATACCGGAGCGGTGATTGGCTCCGAGGGATTTGGTTTTGTGCCAACAGCCCAGGGCTGGGAGAAAATGCACCAGTCCGGCATTGTCGTACTAGAAGACCATGTCGAAGTAGGCTGCAATACCACCATAGACCGTCCTGCTGTTGGAGAAACTCGCATTGGTCGCAATAGCAAGTTAGATAACCTGACACAGGTGGCCCACAATTGCCAGCTGGCCGATAACTGCATACTAGCGTCCCAGGTAGGCCTGGCTGGAGGGGTAGAGCTAGAGTCCTTAGTCGTGCTAGGAGGCCAGGTCGGCGTGGCCAACAACACCAAAATTGGCAAAGGTGCCCAGGCGGGCTCTAAGGCTGGCCTCCACAGCCATGTTTCCCCCGGCAGCATCATGATGGGCATTCCTGCCAGTCCTTATCGCACCTATCTAAAATCTTCAGCTATCTACAATCGCCTGCCCGAGATGCATCGCACCCTAAAGCGACTTCAACAGCAGGTAGCTCACCTAGAAGAACAGCTAGCTCAGGTAGAGCAAACGAACGAATAGCTGCTAGCATCAATAGTCAAGACCATTCTTTACAAAAAGACATAATCGCTACTGAAGTGATCTCGCACCCAGGATTACAGTAGGGCCAAATTGGCAGCTGACTTTCACTGCTTTATTTCATTTGCTCTACCATCCTCAGGAGATGCTTAAATTAGTGTAAAGGTTTCATTTGCGATCGCTGTATCGTCACGGTTGGTCCCCTATTCGGGTTTTTCTTGACGATGATCCGATACCTTAGCCTCATAACGTCTTTAGCCCGTTAATTCCTTAAGGCTCAACGTTTAAAGGCTCAGGCCAGCCTAGCAATTGTCCATACGATGCTCACTTTTCAATAAAGGTTGCCCTATGTCTCTCGGATATCTTGCTCTGGTACTCCATGCCCACCTACCTTTCGTTCGGCACCCAGAAAGTGACTTTGTTCTAGAAGAAGAGTGGCTATTTGAGGCAATTACTGAAACTTATATCCCCTTACTGACCATGTTTGATGGTCTTAAGCGGGATGGCATTGATTTTAAAATGACCATGAGTATGACACCTCCCCTGGTGTCGATGCTCAAAGACCCCCTCCTTCAAGAGCGTTATGACGAGCATCTAACCAATCTTGAGGAACTGACCGAGCGAGAGATCGAACGCAATGAGCACAACGGTCACGTCAAATATTTGGCAGAGTACTATGCCAACGAATTTAACCACACACGACAGGTGTGGGAGGACAACAAAGGTGACCTGATATCCGCCTTCAAGCAGTATGTCGATAGCAATAACCTAGACATCATCACCTGCGGTGCCACCCACGGCTACCTGCCTCTGATGAAGATGTACCCCGAGGCAGTTTGGGCCCAGCTTAAAGTCGCCGTAGAAAGTCACGAAGAGAACTTTGGCCGTCCTCCATCAGGAATTTGGCTGCCTGAATGTGCCTACTACGAAGGCCTGGAACGCATGGTTGCTGATGTAGGCCTCAGGTACTTTCTAACTGACGGTCACGGTATTCTGTATGCTCGTCCCCGTCCTCGCTTTGGAGCCTATGCCCCCATCTATACAGAAACTGGCGTGGCTGCCTTTGGCCGAGACCACGAGTCCTCCCAACAGGTATGGTCCTCAAAGGTAGGTTATCCAGGGGCTTCAGAGTATCGCGAGTTTTACCGTGACCTGGGGTGGGATGCAGAATATGACTATATCAAGCCCTACGTTATGCCCAACGGGCAGCGTAAAAATGTCGGTATCAAGTACCACAAGATTACGGGTAAAAATTTAGGGCTATCTGACAAGGATTGGTACGACCCCTATTGGGCTCGTGAAAAGGCCGCAGAGCATGCGAGTAATTTCATGTACAACCGTGGCCAGCAGATTGCTCACCTCAACGGCATGATGCAGCGCAAGCCCATTGTGATTTCACCGTACGATGCTGAGCTATTTGGCCACTGGTGGTACGAAGGTCCCTGGTTTATTGATTACCTGTTCCGCAAAACCTGGTATGACCAAGACACCTACGAAATGACCCACCTGGCAGATTATCTACGGAGCAATCCTACCCAACAGGTCTGCCGTCCATCTCAGTCAAGCTGGGGTTATAAGGGCTTTCATGAGTATTGGCTCAACGAAACTAATGCTTGGATTTACCCGCACCTGCACAAGGCGGCGGAACGCATGATTGATTTGGCCCGTCGTGAACCTGCTGATGAGTTGGAATGGCGTGCCCTTAATCAGGCAGCACGGGAATTACTCCTAGCACAATCATCTGACTGGGCTTTCATTATGCGTACAGGGACCATGGTTCCCTACGCCGTACGCCGTACCCGCTCCCACCTATTACGCTTTGACAAACTGCGGGAGGACATCATGGCAGGCAAAATCGATTCAGGTTGGCTAGAAAAAGTGGAAGAAATTGACAATATCTTTCCCAGTATCAACTACCGGGTATATCGCCCTTTGTAGGCAATTTGTGTCTAGGGCGCACAAGTGTCTAGGGCGCACAGTGTTTTAGGGCGTACAGCAGTGCGCCCCTACGTGATGTAAAAAAAGCACCGTTGAGGCCAACGGTGCTTTTGCTTTGCGTATTTGTATCTCTCTTGTTGCTTTGAAGCTCAACCTGTAATCCCGCTGGAGGCCTTAAGCGGCCCGAACTGGCTCGAATTTATGGGCATAGTCTTTAAGCAGATCATTCATTTGACCTAGGAAACCATCGCTAGAGCGCTTAATTCCCTCACGTTCAGGGAAGAAATCAGGCCGATCGAGGCTGTTGGAAATCGCATCCTTAACCTGGTCAGAGATCATCTCAGATAGGGCTTCACGGGCTTTATTGCGCTGATATGCAGCCCCCTCTTCAGTCGTGGCATAGAGGGGGGGTAATCGATTAAGCGCATAGGCTGCAATATCACCTAGATCAAGACTACAGTCATTGTTCGCCTCGATTTCAGCAACACGAGCAATAGCCTCTGTTAGGACTAGCTCCTCCATAACGTTGATAAACTGCTTGCGAGGCACAGCGACCACCTCGCCCGTGAGTAGTGACCCCATAAGGCGATCAAGGGCCATGTACTCTTCGATGGAAAGCTCTGAAGCAGTATCACAAATGCGTCCTACTTCAGCTTCCATCGCAGGGGTTAAATAACCATCCTGCAAAGCTTGTTCAACAATTTTTTCAATACTGCTCATCCTGTCAAATGGCTCCGTTGCATATCTCTGTAAACAGTGTTAGATGTTGCTGAATGTCGCAATGCACATGAGCACTTTCCAACCATTTTCAAAGGGTATAAATACAGATAAAACACTGATATCCACAACTAATAAAATGGTTTCACATTGATTCCATTGCTTCGAAAAAGATTTTCTAGAAGCCATAGTTTATAGCCACAATGGAATATACAAATGCCTTAATCAGTTAAAACATTTGCTTTATCAGCAACTAGCAACCCTTGTTAGACTTCAAACCTGCGTCCAAGGATCGTATTGGCATTAGTGTGCCCGGAGGTGACTTAACAAACACATCAACTGCATAAAACTACGAGAAACCTATCAAAAAAAGTCGATAATATAACGCCTAAAAACTAACAGTAAAAAATATCTTTTTAAAATTGAAATTTACAATATCGGCATTTATATATAATTTCCTGAGCGCCTCGAGAAAGTTTTATCGGAAAGCATTCAAACGAAGATTCGAAGATGACAAAACATAGAAAATGAAGCCTCTGCGTTGAGAAGCTTCATTTCATTGTCTATGAAATTACAAGACTGACTTAACTCATGATCTTGATGTAGGCCACAGCCGTACGCATGACAAGCATGGGTTGACCATCAATGTTCAGACAAATTGCCTGGGCATCCTGCCACAGAACAATGCTACTAAACACATCACCGGTCAATAGCTTGATTTCAATGGTTTGCTGATCACGGATCAGTGTCTGTATTTGTCGAATGCTGGGTGAACCTGTATCAAATTCAGTAGCCATAGCAGTCGTGGATAAACATGGATGAAACAGTAATAACGTACCCGGTCTATACTACTTCCGGTAAGCTGTTGACGAATTATTGCAACTCTTTTCTAATTATTGCAACTCTTTTCTAACGTCTGCGTATCATGGGGCTCGCCTTTAGCAAATATCACGGACTCGGTAACGATTTTATTTTGGTAGACAATCGGCACCAGTCATCTCCAGTTTTGACGCCTAAACAAGCGATGGATTTATGCGATCGCAACATTGGCATCGGTGCCGATGGCGTCATTTTTGCCCTACCCGGTGAAAACGGTGCCGATTACACCATGCGCATCTTTAACTCCGACGGGTCAGAGCCGGAAATGTGTGGCAACGGCATTCGATGTATGGCCAAATATTTAGAGGCGTTGGAAGCGGCAGCCGATCAACCGCCAACGACTCCCCACAGCTATCAAATTCACACCTTGGCAGGATTGATCGTGCCAACGCTACAAACCGATGGCCAAATCACGGTTGATATGGGAGAGCCCCGTCTATTGGCTGGGGAAATTCCTGCAACTTTGGCCCATGCCAGCGAAAAAATTATCGATCAGCCTTTGATGGTCGCAGATAAGACGTACCAGGTCACCTGCATCAGCATGGGCAACCCCCACTGCATTACCTTCGTGGAGGATACGACTACAGTTCCACTGGCTAAGATTGGCCCGCTGTTTGAACGTCATCAGGCATTTCCTCAGCGTATCAATGCTGAATTTATTGAAGTGGTGCGCCCTGACTATCTCAAAATGCTGGTGTGGGAACGGGGAGCTGGCCCCACCATGGCCTGTGGTACTGGTGCTTGTGCGGCCCTGGTGGCGACGGTATTGAATGGCAAGTGCGATCGCACCGCCACCGTTGAACTACCAGGTGGCCCCCTAAAAATTGAATGGTCTGCCACTAATAACCACGTGTATATGACGGGTCCTGCCGTTTTGGTGTTTACCGGTGAAGCTGCACTGTAATGGCTCCTACAATTGTCTTAACCAATGATGATGGCATTGATGCACCTGGAATCCAGGCATTATACAAAGCTACGGAAAAACTCTCCTTTAGCCATACCAACATCGGTATTGTTGCCCCAGATCAACATCTCTCGGGCTGTAGCCACCAGATTAACCGTGGCGGATCTATTAATGTTGATCGGCGCACCCCCCAGAGATACGCCATCGGCGGCACTCCAGCTGACTGTACTCGCGTAGCCCATCATCTCTATCCCCAACTCGATTGGCTCTTAGCAGGCATTAATGATGGTGGAAATCTGGGGGCGGATACCTATGTGTCTGGCACCGTTGCTGCTGTGCGAGAAGCCACACTGCTCAGAGTGCCGGCCATTGCGATTTCCCATTACAAGTCCAGAGGAATCTCTATTGATTGGGAGGTAGCGGCGCATCGTGCGGCCCGCGTGCTCACAATGTTAATGGAAAAACCGCTTGCCCCAGGGCAGTTTTGGAACGTCAATTTGCCATCGGTCAGCGACCCTGAACCCGAAATTGTTTTTTGCCCTGTGTGCACACAGCCATTACCGACTGAATCTAGCATTGAATTGGGACAATTTCGCTATACTGGCGCATACCAAGATCGACGGCGTGACCCTGATGCAGATGTTGATATCTGTTTTTCAGGGAATATCAGTGTCAGCAAAGTTTCTCTATGGTAAAAATATGACCCCTTTGGTTGCTCTCTGTTCGAACAGGGTGGATGATGATTGCCCTATCACCGCCATGCTTTCTAGCAATTTCCTGTAGAATAGCTGGTCAGCAATAGGCATCTTCACGGTTGCACATCTATGGAACAACTGAGTAATGGACTAACGCTTTTCTTTAGCTTGCTGGTAGAGGCCATCCCTTTTTTGCTCATTGGTGTGGCATTTTCGAGCCTGCTATTGTTTTTCGTAGATGAGCGTACGCTGATTAAGCTACTGCCTAAAACCCCCCTGCTAGGAGCTATAGCAGGTAGTTTAATGGGGGTATTTTTCCCTGTATGCGAATGTGGCAATGTTCCTGTAGCCCGACGGCTGATTGTGCAAGGAGCTCCATCTTCAGTGGCAGTGGGTTTTTTACTAGCAGCACCCACCATTAATCCGGTCGTATTTTGGGCCACTTGGGTAGCGTTTCGCGATCAGCCCGAGATTGTTTTTCTGAGAGTACTTTTTACATTATTCATAGCAGTCATCATTGCTTGGATCTTCAGTCGTCAGATTGATATGCGCCCCATCCTACAATCAGCTGTAGCTAGACAAATGCCTAAAGCCCGTAGGGTCGCTGCTCCAAGTAATCCCTTGCTGCGGTCAGGCACATTTTTGCTACAAACCGACGGGTCTACCCTGCAGCTAGACGATCCAACGGCAATTCTGACCGAAAAACCAGAGGTACCCCTAGCCATCAAATTACAGCTTGTCATCGACAATATGGTGCAAGAGCTGAAGGAGCTGGGGGCAGTATTGATTCTTGGTAGTGCGATCGCAGCTTTTGTTCAGGTAGCCATTCCCAGGGATTGGATTTTGGCCCTGGGGCAAAACTTTATCACCTCTATTTTGGCGATGATGCTATTGGCAGCCGTAGTATCCATTTGCTCAACGGTGGATTCATTTTTTGCGCTATCGTTTGCATCCACCTTTACCACTGGCGCACAGCTAGCATTCCTTGTTTTTGGTCCCATGATTGACCTGAAAAACATTGGCCTATTAATGACGCTCTTTAAGCCAAGGGCCATCATTTACATTTTCATGCTGGCAGCTCAGCTGTGTTTTATTTTGACCTTATTTATGAACCTCTATGTCAGCTAAATCAGCCAGAAACTCAGGTAAGGCTAAACGGCAAAGACGGTCTTCCAAACCATTTCGTCAGAATTGGTTAGATGTGTTGGTGCTCGGCGCTTGGAGTCTGACCCTATTTCGGTACTGGATCACTGGAAAATTGTTTCTGCTGCTGCATCCAGACTATATGTGGCTAGCTAATAGCGCTGCCATTGTTCTGCTAGGCATGGCTCTGTTTAAGCTAATTCAAGGACGGCGTGCCAAAAAGGTACAAGCTCCCCCTAGCCACACCACGTTGCTGCCGCCTCAGCTCAGCAGTTTCATTTTATTAGGTGTGGCTGTTCTGGGATTTATCTATACCCCCCAGGCATTTGCCAGTGATACAGCCATTCAGCGGGGTGTGGCTGACACGTTGACGATGACGCGCTCACAACCTCAACGTTTTGTCCGCCAGGCTGCCTCTGAAGAACGTACAATCATCGACTGGATTCGCACACTTAATGTATACCCAGAACCGGATGCTTATACGGGGCAAGGGGTTAAGGTATCAGGTTTTGTGATTCACCCCGATGAATGGCCAGAAGGATATCTCATGATTTCCCGATTTGTTTTAACGTGCTGTGCAGCCGATGCTTACCCCGTCGGCCTGCCTGTGGAGCTAGCTGTTTCACGACAGGCCTATGCCCCTGATAGCTGGCTAGACATAGAAGGAAAAATGATCACCACCACCATCAACGGCAAGCGCCAGCTCACCATAAAACCGACCAAACTGGAAACCATCCCTGAACCCCGTAATCCCTACGAATATTAGCCAGTTTCACACCATGACTACCCACCATCGCCAACCCCTTGATCGACTGGCCCAGGCAATGATAGCGCTGCTGGCCTTGGTTATTGGGGGCATGGTTTTATTTGGCGGCCCCGCCGCCTCAAAAGTCCGGGATTTTACCTGGCAAAATCGGCAGATTGGAGCTGAAGATACCGCCTTTTTGCTAACCTTTAGCCGCCCAATGGATCACACTAGCGTGGAACAAAACCTGACCATTGAGCCCCCCTTACC
>NZ_QXHD01000004.1:2983804-3008574 GCF_011009555.1 Adonisia turfae CCMR0081
CTGTTCAACGTATTCTTGAAAGATGTCGCGGAGTGAGCCCAGGACTGAGTTTTGTTGCGCGATCGCAAATAACATAATCTTCCTCATCTCCCTCAGCAAGTCAGTTGACATGGAAACCCTAAAGCGAATCCGGATCAACTCCCAGCTCTCTTAACTTTTCCGCCAATCGATCAGCCCGAGCTTGCTCTTGATCAACCTGAGCCTGGGTCTGATCAACTCTTTCCTCTGGTGTCAGTAACCGATTCCCATCTTGGTCATACCAATAGAGCCATTCCCGCTCTCGTCCCAGATAAGTACCCCGCTCACGTCCCAGCCCCAAACCAATTTCAGGCAACCAAATCGGTCCACCTTCCAAAAGCTGATAGGTGCCATCCACCAGTTCATAAACCTCTAGCGGCTGTCGCTGCCGACGAGCTCGCGTGCTGCTAGATGGATTTGGCAGATAAACCGCATAGTAGGGAATGCCTAGATCCGCATAAATGTCCTTTTTACGTTCGTATTCCCCACCATAGGTTTTAGAAACCACCTCCAACGCCAAGGTGGGAGCAATATTGTCCTCTTCCCACATCACATAGCTGAGGCGACCCTCTTCGCCAATAAAGCGTTCCACCCCTAAGCTCAGGAACCCATCAGGAACAACCGCAGGTGTTGATGGCGCATAGTAAATCCCCATATCCACACCAAAGAACCAGTCCTGACGGTCAGGCCATGCCATTGCCAAAATTGCCTCCAGTAGATTCGGGATTAAATTCTGTAACTCGTTATCCACAGGGGTATCATCTGAGTCGGGCAACTCAGCAGAGGAAGGCAGACACTGCTGCTTAGGGTCATACTGTAAAACCACTGGTCAAGTTCGATTAGACCGACAATAGAGCTATTGTAATGCGATATCTATAGAGCAAGGGTGACAGCGCAACTTAAGCCTGTTTGGCTTTGCTGAGTTGCCGTTGTATCAGACATTCTTGAAAGATGTAGTGGAGTGCGCCAAGGACAAAACCTTGTTGTGCAAAAGATATCCATTCCATTACGGTAACTTCATGGCATTCACATCAGATGACTACGAAAATACTGTTCTCTAATTGAAGGTTATTGTCAGTGTGCTCATAAATTCAGAATCATAGTTATGGATAGACGTAAGGTCACGTTGAGGTTGTTGGGATGTGGGTTGATTGCTGGGCTGACTGTACTAAACTTACGCCCAGCTATGGCATTTCATAATGAAATTGAAACCCTAAATGCTTTAGCACCTGGGCCTAATAATTTTTCGGCCCATGGGGGTGATGTGATCATGATTCGTACCCAGAGTGCAGGTGGTAATACGACCTGTTTTCCGATGGTGACTCCCACAGAATCTTTGTTGCCCATGGGGGAGGTTAAGCGAACTGCCAGTGATAGAACCTATGTATTTGAGGTTTATGAGGAGGGTACCTATGAGTATCGTCTGCCAACGCCTCTAGATGAAACCGGGAGTTGTTCCATCACTGTAGGTTTGGCAACACGTTATGAAACATTAATGCTTGAAGCTCAGGAGCTAGAGCGTAATAGTTATTGGGTTGTTTCTGAAGAAGAGGCTGCTAAATTCCTTCAAAGGCAACAAGATGCAATGGCGTTTTACCAAGAAGCAATTGAGTTGGAACCAGAATATCCTGATGCATATAAGCGGGTATTAGAGTTGTTGTTAGAGATTAATGTGACTGATTTTGATCTGGAACAAGATGAGCTGGATGAGTTAGGAGAGATTTTCCTGCATTGGCCAAACTCAGCGCGGATGACCATGATTAATTATTTAGAAGCCTTGGCACAGATCTATGAAAAGTCTCCTGACTGGCAAGAAGAGAAAGGAGATGATCCTTTATTTTTAAAAGGCTTTGCTGAATTTGTTCAGACAGGAAACGCACCTGACGTGGTGAGAGAGTTATTACTGGAAGGCCGAGGAGGTTAGGGATCATAATGCAGGGTGCTATGCTCTTTCGAAAGTTCGCTGTTAGCGTTGGTGCTAATAACTACACCTATTCAGATGCGAGTATTACCTGTGACGAGTGCGATAAAAAGGCAACAAAATAATTACCCTTCTGATTATCGAAGTGTTATACGATAGTCCTGAGCCCTATGATTGAGTTGGTAAGTTTAGGATGTATCGTCAGAACTTACTAATTTTATCAAGGGTGAGGTGTTTTTATAGTAATCCATAACCTACATCGCAATGCACGCTATAGATTACTGTCAGGTATGACACCGATGGAATTTAGACTTTATTGTCCATCATCCTCGTCATAAGAAGAAGTTCGTAGATTCTCCTGACGCTCTTTGATATGATTTATTCTCCCTAGAGGAGGTGCTTTACCTAAAGTTAGGTTTTCAAACGTTTCGATGTTTTCTGCCTTCTCAAAGAAATCTGGATCAAACAGATTCAAGATTTTTTCCGCATAGAACTCCATACTTTTTTTTCAAAAGTTTTTGGTTTTAAGGAAGCCATGCTATATATGAGCTCAGAGGTATTATGAACAGGTTTATTTTGATTGTCTCTAAAGAGATCGTGATAACGTAGACAATGTAATGTCTCGCTGACTTTTTCTCTCGACAGATTATGATCTTTCTTCATGCTATCTCGTATAGCTTTTGTTATGTCATTGAAACTAAAAGGCTTATCAGAATCTTCGATTAATTTTATGAGCTTATTAAATACAGCACTTCTGGACTCTGGTGTTAGGTTAAGCCTATTTTTTCTGAAAAAAGTTTCAAGGCTATCATCAGAAACTGTTACCTTTCTATTTTCTTCTTCACTAAAAAAATCATCATCAATATTATCGTTTTTATAATCGATTGAAGACTGCGAATACTTATGGATCTTTATTGCTCTCTTAATATATACTAAGAAGTTATTTTGGTCTGCAACAGTAATATTCCAATGATGAGTGCGAATATCTGCTTCTGCTTCTTCAATATCGAGTACAACGAAGATAGCATTTTGGGGGGCTAAGCTTAATCTTTTCGCATGATTATTAAATTTTTCAATATCATCATGATAATGTTGACCAGCTTTGCATTCAATCAAAAGTGGTTGTCCGTTGACAAGAAAGAACAGGTCTAGCTCTGATAAGTCTTTCTCTCCGTAGGCAATTTTTGGATTTCTAAGATATTGATAGTCAACACCTTCTGAATCAAAAAGCTCAACCACTTTGTAATAAATAAAGCGTTCAAACCAGCCACCGTCAAAAAAACCTTGTATGTCTGGGCGATCATATGAGTTTGCTATGATGAAGTCTGAAGTTTCTTTATTTTTAACTAGCTTCCCCAGTGATAGATAGTCACTTGACTTAAGC
The DNA here is from genome assembly GCF_011009555.1 of Adonisia turfae CCMR0081. Taxonomy (GTDB): domain Bacteria; phylum Cyanobacteriota; class Cyanobacteriia; order Phormidesmidales; family Phormidesmidaceae; genus Leptothoe; species Leptothoe turfae. The sequence goes on from NZ_QXHD01000004.1 coordinate 2,987,128, forward strand.
TTTTTAAGATATTGATTGTGAATGCTTTTTGCTCTTGAGTCGTAGTCTCGAAAATCAAAACGAGTTCTCTTACCTACACTGCTTCTTAATCTCCGATGGAATTTCTTAAGGACCGAATAATTATCGCCAAGATAAAGAGATAATCTATCGAGTAAAGTATCAATTGTGGGGTTAGGTTCATAGTAATTTTCAACTTCAATATTTTTGGCTATGAACCATTCGATGACTTTTTGAGCTGTTTTATCTTCTAATGTTTCTTCATGTTCAGAGATAGCTTGCTCTCCAACTTCAATGATAGCTTGACTATCACTAGAGGTAGATACTGTTGAGATAGAATTTATTTTTAATTCCAATCCTTTTAGAGCTTGCTTGATGTAATCAATATCATCAGAAGTATCATTATTTTGGCTAGTAGATGTTTTATCAACCTTCGATTCTAACTTTACTAATCTTGTTCTAATGCTATCGATTTCATGTGAGTTTAATTTTGGCTGGCCTAGTCTTTCTCTGGGGATATCTTGAAGCTCATTGATCTTTATTTCATAAGTTTTAGCTGTAAGAATAATCTCTTCAATTGCTTTTTCTGTTTGAATAGCTGAAGCAGTCAAATTGTCTAATTTTCTTTGGTATGTGTTCTGGGCTTTCTGCTGTTTAATGCCAAACTGTTTGAGACGTTTATCGTGATGAATATATCCGCCCGCAGCACCAGCACCAGCGACCGCGCCTATAATCATTCCCTTTATATTCTCGGGGATCAACCAAAAACCAACTGAACCAAAGAAAATACCCGAAACCAAAATGGTTAATATGCCTTGTTTATTCGAATTCATATCGCATTAGCCTGTAGAGGACTACAGGAATAAGTTCATAAATTCTGTAAATGCAATATGTTCGCTATCGTGTACTGTTGGTGTAAAGTCTAGCCTAAAAATGCTGTAGATGACACATATGGTATAGATGACTTGATACTACAAGTCTATGTATTTGCTGAAAAAGCTTGTTCTGAAAACATGTTACAAAAATTAAATCTGAGCCATGTTTTGCAGACATAGTAGTCTATTGCTGAACAATGATACTACTCATGCGTACTGTCCTATGGCCTAACTAAAATAATAGGAACTTAGATGTGGAGCTTGGACGATGTCGTTAACTGCATCACGTTTGACCAAGTCAGTTTTGAGAGTATGGTTAACGTTACTAGCTCTGTTGAGTATTCCCTTATCTGCTAGGGCTCAGCCTGATCCTACACCTGAAGACAATCCGCAAGTTCCCTATCGTCTATTATTACCCTTGCTACAGCCCTATCCTCTATTTGGAGAGACGGTACAGTTACACATTGGCAATGATGTTCCAGATTTACCAACTGAACTACCAGTACCTACTGCTGGAGTGCATCAATGGACTATGGTTACAGCACCTTATCACTTGTTATTTTTTGAGGTAGATGGAGAATACTCGCAAGTTGAGTCTGACTATTTAGAAGACTTGCAACATGCTGGATGGGAACGCTGGATGACGCCTGAGTTAGAACCCGGCCTGGAGATCACCGATACGGAAGATAGCGCTACTACTGGTGCACTAGTAATTTCTATTACCTTTGGTAGACCGAGTGAACCTTTGCCAGAGTCAGAAAACCAACAAGTATTTTGCAAACAAGGAAGTGATATTCAATTATCGTTTAATACTTTTCAAAGCAGTTTAGATACCACTAAGCTCAGAGTTACTCTGATTTCTACACAATCTGGCTTTGCATGTAATTCTGAGAAAGACTCGTGGGCTGAGTCCGAGAGTACGTTACTATTCGAATCTGATATTTCAGAGCTGTTGCCAGAATTATCACTATCCCCCCCTAACGATGCACAACTTGAATTTTTAGATAGTAACGGTGGTAATAATTATTTAGACACACAGACCAAGATTCAGACAACTTTATCGTTAGGGGCACTAACGGCTCACTACTCAACCCAAATGCGCCAGCAGGGTTGGAGCCTGCAAAGCCGCAGTGGTAATGATCGCTTGCAGTGGTCTGTGTGGTCTCAATCGGTTGATTCCGAATTACCGCAGCAAGCGACAGTTTATCTGTTTGCCACAGAAGAACCCGAGCACTATATAGGAATGTTTGGCCGGAGACGCAGCTCGCAACAAGATTTTTGGCCCGATCTTGTTACTGATAATATTCCAGATGGAGAAATCCCCGAAAGTACAGCCCTAGGAATCTTGAAAGATATGGGGCAACTCTCTGACAGTGAGGAAATTGAGTTATGGCTGAACCAGCTGCCACCTGCCTTTTCTGATAACTTACCTGTTCCTCCAGAAACGGTTGTTTTAGGGGGTACATCAGATGTTGTAAAAGATATTGCGATATTAGAAACCTCACTACACCCCGGACTAATATCTGACTTCTATCGTGAGTCTTTGACTGAAGATGATTGGCAGATTCGTGAAAATGTTCAATTGCCTAGCTTTAATTTTGGTTTCGAGTCTTCTAGATTTTATTCTTGGTTTCCTCAATTATTTTGTCATTCGAACGGAGTAGATGAGCTTATTTTACAAATTCGACCTGTTCAGAAGGAAGCATCAACTATTTACCTTGAGCGCCATGCCATTGGTTCGTTATCTCCTTGTAGTAGCGAGGATCAGTTTTACGTAGAAAGAGGTAGGCTCTCGGATATTTGGGGAGATTTAAATCTCCCCATACCAACCCTGCAAACACCATCCAAGACATTTGTTCAAAGCCTAGGCAGTGGGGGTAGTGCAACGAACTTTGATTCAAATGTTCATATTTCTAGTCAGCTAACGACAGATGAGCTAGCAGAACACTACTTAGGACAGATGCATCAGGCTGGCTGGCAGCAGCAAGCAGTAGCACAATCAGACAAATCACTAGTCAGTGTTTGGACCTTTACAGACGACTCGGGTGTGCTCTGGCGGGCGTGGTTAACCCTAATTGCGCAAACTGAAACAAATCAATGGCATGGTTCTTTGTCCGCATTCACTGAAAATAGGGATGTACAGCATATAGAAGAACCAGCTCTTGATTTTTCCGAGTAGTACGCATAGACTAATTTTAGTGGCCTTCTAGTTCATATGATCTAGATTGCGGAATCATTGGTAATGGCTCATTTTCCGGAGGTGTTATGGGCAGCAAGCTTCTAGTTCGTGATGAGACCACATTGGGGCAAAGCAGCCATAGCTTGATGCTGACTTTCCCAACGGAACGGATTACCGTTCAAGAGTTGATTCGTAGCCGTATTTATCAAGAAGTTAAAGACTATAACGTCAAACTGTCGGATCATTTCCATGGCTTAGTAAAACCCACAGAAGCAGAGCAAACGTTAAATGGATACAAGTTGCGTCAGCCTAGGAAGATTGATTGGGAGAAGCAATATGATCAGGCTATTGAGGCATTTTTGGGTAATGGCTTTATTGTGCTTGTTGATGATCAGCAGGTGGATTCTTTAGAAGAACAGATTGAAATTCGGTCTAATACTTCGGTCTCTTTTCTAAAGCTGGTGCCGTTGGTAGGTGGATGACATGACTAGAAAGCATTTTGATGAAATTACCTCTGCTGTTCAACTGCTGGTGGAGGAACAAAACTGGCAGTATCCCTATACATTTCAAACCATCAAGTCTGCTAAACCAATTTTGGCCATGAGTTCAGCAGAGCAGGTTTTAGTGGTAATTGAGATTGCACGCCAGTTATCACAGACCCAAGAAGATTGGCAGTTAATTTCTCATTTGGAAGAAGCGCTTTTTGAATTACTTTCACGGCGACTCCCAATAGGCCATGATGACCTATTATTGCTGCTAGAGCTTTTGATAGAGCCTGCTGATGTTTGGGATCGAGAGCGACATCGGAATTATTTTCACTATAGCTATACTCTTATTAAGAATCTACCTACATTAGTCAACACGATTGAGTCTTATTCAAAAGATAATGAGTTGACTTCAGAATTACAGTCAACCGTTGGAACTCTCTGCTCAAAGTTGGAGCACGGTCATATATATTACCGTCGGGAAATCTCTCAACTCAGGATAGCTAGCCAGCTTTTGCCCATTGTGCCCGGGGAAGCATGGTCAGATGTGGCAATATCGGATTTATTAGCTCTATCAACATCAGCACAGTCTGATTGGAAGAAGTTGCTTATTATCTGTGCCAATGCTAAGCAGTCCAAACCCAGTGCAAAATGGAAGCGTATATCAGCGGCTGCGTTAGAGAAGGTCGGTCACGAGGATTTTCGCCAAGCTATTGTGAGATGGTTCCCATTGGTTGATAAACCTCGTACTCAACCAATTAGACATTATGAAGATCAGAGTCATCTACTTCATGAGGTTAATGTAGATATTCTCAAAGGCTTAGTCTGGCTGTGCACCAATTTTGAGACGGCAGATATTGTTCGAGCAGTGGGTGCTTTGGGTTTATCTGCCTATCGACGAGTCAAAGGAGTCGGTGAACGCTGTGTCCGATTAGGCAATGCCTGTGTGTGGTGTTTGGGACAGATACCGACTGAAGAGACCATGGGGCAGCTGGCCATTCTCAAAGCTAAGGTTAAATATAGGGGGGCTCAGAGAGAGATTGCTAAAGCGTTGACGGTTATTTCCAATAGAACAGGGCAATCGCTAGAAGCCTTAGCTGAAGAGGCTGTTCCTACCTATGGTCTCTCAGAAGTTGGCAAAAGACAGGAGCAATTTGGAGACTTTACGGCAACGTTGTCAGTTGTCGACACTCAAACGATAGAATTTGCCTGGTATCGGCCAGATGGGAAAAGACAAAAATCTGTACCAAAGTTTGTTAAAGAACATCATCCTAATGAGCTAAAAGCGCTTAAACAAGCAGGAAAGGATATTAAGAAACTGTTGTCGGTGCAGTGCGATCTCATTGAGAGCAGTTATCTTCAACGTCGCACCTGGACCTATGCAACCTGGTGTAAAAACTACCTAAACCACCCATTAATAGGGATTTTAGCCAGACGCCTCATCTGGCAGTTTCATATTCAGGAGCAAACAATTCCAGCCATTTGGTGGCAAGGTCAGCTTGTAACGACAGAGGGAAAACCGCTGGAGAAAATACAACCAGACACTACGGTAGACCTATGGCATCCTCTAAATATGGCCACTGAACAGGTGCTGGCTTGGCGTAGTTGGCTGCTAGACCATCGAGTAAAACAACCCTTTAAGCAAGCCCATCGAGAAATTTATCTATTAACTGATGCGGAGAAAACAACAAATACTTATTCCAACCGATTTGCGGCACACATTATCAAGCAACATCAATTTAATAGTCTATGCAGAAGTCGAGAATGGGAGAACTACTTAATTTTATCGTTTGACTGCCGTGAACCAGGTTCACAAGCGCGACGACAACTATCTGAATGGTCACTACAGGCAGAATTTTGGATTGAGGCCATTGTTGATAATGCTGAAGATCCATACGGCGCATATCCATATCTCTCTACGGATCAAGTCAGGTTTTCCACTACTGATGCGCCTAATACTCCAATATCCCTGTCAGATGTTCCAAAACTAGTATTTTCTGAGGTGCTGCGTGATGTGGATCTATTTGTAGGCGTTGCCAGTATCGGCAATGACCCCAACTGGCGACCTGGTCAGCAGCAAGAGCGCTACAACACTTACTGGCAAAGTTATTCATTTGGGCAACTGTCAGAAACGGCCAAAACGCGGCAGCAGCTCTTCGAGAGCCTAATCCCTCGTCTGAAAATAGCTGACTGTTGTCAAGTCACAGAGCGCTTTTTAGTTGTTCAGGGCAAACTACGGACCTACAAAATTCATTTAGGAAGTGGCAATATTCTTATGGAGCCAAACGATCAATATCTCTGCATTGTACCGGGTCGTACATCCAAATCTAATACTACGAATGTGTTTTTACCATTTGAAGGTGATGGCACCACAGCAATAATCTTGAGTAAAGCTTTTTTACTCGCTGCTGACGATAAAATTAATGACCCTACGATTGTTTCGCAGTTAAAACTCAGGAGTCTATCTGCTTGAAATCTCATCAGGCAGTATTAATGTGTGGAAGCTGGATAAAAGAAAAGCCCCCACTTATAGGTAGGGACTTAAAGAACTGAACAATCAGGGAATAGTGTGCGAAAAAAATTATTCGCTTTCCCTACTTTTTCTACTTGTCATCCAGGGCAGCAATACCTGGTAGAGTCTTACCTTCTAGCAGTTCAAGGCTGGCACCACCACCGGTAGAAATGTGGCTCATCTTATCAGCAACACCCACTTTTTCTACAGCGGCAACGGAGTCACCACCACCGATGATGGACATGCAGCCATTGCTGGTAGTAATCTCAGCCAGAGTGTTGGCAACGGCTTCGGTACCCTTGGCAAACTTATCAAACTCAAATACGCCCATGGGGCCGTTCCAGATAACGCCCTTGCAGTCAGCCAGAGCAGCCTGAAATACCTTAATGGAGTCGGGGCCGATGTCTAGACCCATCCAACCATCGGGAATTGCTTCAATACTAACGGTTTGATCGTTGGCATCAGGGGCAAAGTTGTCGGCAATCACCACATCAGTAGGTAGCAACAGCTCAACACCCTTCTCCTTAGCCTTAGCTTCCAGTGCCTTAGCCAGCTCTAGTTTGTCTTCCTCCACCAGAGACTTACCAACATCCAGGCCACGAGCCTTGTAGAAGGTAAAGATCATGCCGCCGCCAATGAACAGTTTGTCCACTTTCTCTAAAAGAGTTTCGATGACGCCAATCTTGGAGGATACCTTGGAACCACCTACGATGGCAGCAAAAGGACGCTGAGGACTATCTACAGCGCTTTGTAGATACTGAAGCTCTTTCTCGATGAGTAGACCACTAACAGAGGGGCTAAGATATTCAGTGACACCTGCAGTAGATGCATGGGCGCGGTGAGCAGTACCAAAGGCATCGTTGACATACATTTCAGCAACGGAGGCCAGGTTCTTCGCAAACTCAGAATCGTTGTTAGTTTCGCCATCGTAGAAACGTACGTTCTCAAGCAGAGCAACCTGACCATCAGACATGCCATCGACAGCAGCTTTAACTGCGTCGCCAATGCAGTCGTCACACTTGATGACATCCTGGCCTAGCAGCTCAGAAAGACGAACAGCAACTGGCGTCAGACGCATGCTGTCAACAACTTGACCCTTGGGACGTCCGAAGTGGCTGCAAAGAATCACCTTAGCACCCTTGCTGGTCAATGCTTGGATGGTAGGCAGTGCAGCACGAATCCGGGTGTCATCAGTAATTTTGCCTTGATCATCGAGGGGCACGTTAAAGTCTGCCCGCATCAGCACGCGTTTGCCTGACAGATCAGCCGCTGACAAATCAGTCACGGATTTCTTTGCCACAGAACTATCCTCCTTATCTCCTAATGCAGTTTTGTTACGTTACGTACACCCCACTTCAAAGCTAGGACAAGCTTGATTACCCTAGATGTAAAGCGTTGATACATTTTCGTTACTCACTAGGTATTATCGCTTATTGCGGCTCTGATTTTTGATCGAAGTCTGAGGGTTTTCCCACGTTATGTTTAAGACCGTTCTATTTCCGATAGATGCTAGTCCCGAAGCTCAACAGGCGGCTTTTAAGACTGCGGAGTTAGTGAAACATCATCACAGCCATTTGATTTTGCTGTCGGTCGTTGAGACCTCAAATGGGCACAATGCTCATCCTGAACAGGCCTCGCCTGAGGCGGTTGCCCAGCTGCTCGAGAAAGCGAAGGCTGTATTTACAAGTCAAGGAATTGAGACAGAAACCATTGAGCGAGAGGGCAATCCTGCATTTGTAATCTGTGATGTGGCTGACGAGATGTCGGCGGATCTAATTGTGATGGGCTGTCGTGGTATAGGCCTGACCCCGGAAGGGCAGTCGGAAAGCGTCAGCAATCGGGTAATTAACCTGTCACCCTGTCCGGTGATGGTGGTGCCATGACTTCGCCGTCTATTCAGTGGTATCCCGGTCATATTGCTAAGGCGGAGCGCTCTTTGAAGGAGCAGCTAAAGCGCGTTGATGTGGTGCTGGAAATTAGAGATGCGCGTATTCCCTTGGCCACCCATCACCCTGAGGTGGATGATTGGCTTGGGGATAAATCGCGGGTGCTGGTGCTTAACCGAGTAGATATGATTTCAGCGGAGGCGCGGCAGTCCTGGCAAACCTGGTTTAAAGAACAGGGGCAGGCGGCTTACTTTACTAATGCAAAGCAGGGTAAGGGGGTGCAGAACCTGCTGCGGGCTGCCCAGGATGCGGGCAAGGCGATGAACGAGCGGCGTAAACGCCGAGGGATGAAGCCGAGGCCTGTGCGGGCTGTGGTTATTGGCTTTCCTAATGTGGGGAAGTCAGCTCTGATCAATCGGCTGCTAAAGCGTAAAGTTGTGGTGAGTGAGCGCCGGGCAGGGGTCACACGACAGTTGCGCTGGGTAAGGATTTCAAATGAAATTGAATTGTTAGATGCTCCGGGTATTATCCCGCTGAAGCTAAATGATCAGGAAGTGGCGCTAAAGCTGGCAATTTGTGATGACATTGGTGGTGCTGCCTATGATACGCAGCGGGTGGCGGCTGCGTTTTTGGATTTGATTCAGGACTTGGACCAACGGGATAAAGCAGGTGGATATGAAGGTGCGATCGCATCCCGCTACGATACCCCATTAACCTCTGAGACTGGCGAATTTTATACGGGGGAAACCTACTTATCAATATTGGCCCAGCGTCATAACGATGATTTAGAGCGAGCGGCCCATCAGTTGCTCAATGACTTTCGCAAAGGCCATCTAGGTAACCTGGTGTTGGAATTACCTCCAGTACCGATGGTCGAACCCACATCATCAGTTGCTGTTGGCCAATAGCATATCGTGTCCCTAAGTGTACGTTTGACGTGTGAATCTTCGACAAAGATTAAATTCATCCATCGGTTTGAGATCACGTACTGAGATAGGATGCGGATCAAATGGGAAATCTTGATGGGTAATAGTGATAGATAGCCAGGCACTATTACCCAAAAAGGGACACAAATCAGAGCGGTGAATTTATCTAATGCCCCCACGACCAAGGTGTCGGTCATCGCCCCAGATGTTTCTGGTGGTGGGATGACGCGTGTTTATCTAGTCAGTCAGATTTTGCAAAAGCTAGGGCATGATGTCGAGGTCATTGGCTGTCAGTTTGGGGATGTGATTTATCCACCGCCCCCTGACACGTTGTCGGTGACTGCGGTGCCAGGCCAACAACTGCCTCAGTTTATTCAGTCGGCCACTCAGCTACTCAATCAGATTCGGGGCGATGTAATTTACGCCATTAAGCCTCGACCAACGAGTCTTGGTATTGCCCTTTTGAAAAAGATGTATACTCGCCGACCCGTTTTACTCGACATGGATGATTGGGAGTTGAGTTGGTTTGGGGGAGAGGACTATGCTTATCGTCCAACGGTTAAACAGTTGGCCCGTGACATTTTTAAGCCCGATGGAGCGCTGCGGGATTTGGAGCATCCCTTCTATATATCGTTAAGTGAACAGTGGGTGCGGCAGGCCGATGTGGTGACAGTCAATAACCAGTTTTTACAGCAGAAGTTTGGTGGCCATTATCTACCTAATAGTAAAGATACGGATATTTTTGACCCAGCTCGTTTTGACCCAGCAGTCAGTCGGCAGACCTACGGGTTGTCTGACTATCGGGTGTTGATGTTTCCAGGTACAGCCCGTCCCCATAAAGGGTTGGAGGATGTGTTAATGGCCATGGATCAGCTAGACCAGCCCGATTTACGGTTAGTCATTGTTGGTGGTCGTAAACCAGATGGCTACGAAGATGACCTGATGGCTCGCTGGCCCCAGTGGTTGATTAAGCTGCCGCGATTTCCCTCGGATCAAATGGCGGAGGTGGTGGCTGCTGCCCATGTGGTGGTGGTGCCCCAGCGAGATACATCGATAGCTCGCGCTCAGTTTCCCATTAAACTCACTGACGGCATGGCGATGGCCAAACCCATACTGTCTACCACGGTGGGGGATATCCCTAAAATTTTGGGAGATACGGGCTATCTTGTAGCGCCCTGTGCTGCTGATCAACTGGCCCAGATGCTACAAACTATTTTAGATAATCCAAAGCAAGCGGCTGAGCGCGGGCGTCTGGCACGGGAGCGTTGTATTCAACACTACAGTGTCAATGCCATGGCAGAAACCCTAGGGCCTTTGATCCAGCAGTGTGTGAAGAGGCAGCCACGGAATCAGTTAGGCTATAAGCAAAATTACAGGCGTATGGAGAGTGGCCGCTAATTGCTTGATTTAAACAATATCCATACATACGTATTCAAAGTTATATTTCTTAAGCGTCGCCTGCCTACTTATTCATGTCTTCCACCCGCTTATTACTTCAGTCGGTTCTCAGATATCCAGTTCTGTTATTTTTTACGATATTACTGGGTTTTTCAGGGGCGCTATTTAATGGTGTAAGCACCTTGTTGATTGTGCCAATCTTACTGGAGCTGTTAGGGCAAGCGGCGCAGTACGCAAGATCTCTACCGCCGATTTTGCAGCGCTTTATTGGCATATTTGATGGCCTGCCTGACAATGCGCGTTTACCGGTGATGGCGTCCGCTGTAGTCGGTGTCATTGTTCTTAAAAGTCTTTCGGCCTATGCCAGTGCTCTGACAGCTGGCACATTGAATCGAAAACTAGCGATGTCGCTGCGGCAACGGGGACTTAGGCTGCTTTTAGATGTGGATTTAGGGTATTTTGCCAGGACTAAAATTGGAGATCTGATTAACCAATTAAACGTTGAGGTGAATCGCACCACCATTGCCATTCGAAATTTGGTGCGCATCATGGTAGTGATCATTACGATCACGGTGTTTTTGATCTTGTTGCTGCTGACTTCTTGGCAGCTGACGCTGATTTCAATCGTGACACTGGGGTCGGTTACCCTGCTGAATCAGTTTGTCGTTAAACGCTCCAAGTCCCTGGGTAAAGAACTGTCTAAAATCTCCAAGGCGTATTCTTCGCGTGTGTTTGAGATTTTGTCGGGTATTCGTTTGGTGAAGGCAACAGCCAATGAAGAGCGAGAATATCAACGTTTAGACAAAATTATCGTCGAACGAGAAAGCGCTGAGTTTAACTCCCAGCTGATTTTTGCGGGTATTGGTCCTTTTAACGAAATTATTAATATTCTGGCGTTGATATTGATCACTGTACTGGGTCGAATGGCCTTTAGTAATCAGCTTGAGGTATTTTCATCGTCGTTGCTGACATACCTGATTATTTTATTTAGAATGCTGCCTTATATTGGTCAGCTCAATAGCCAACGCAGCACTTTAGCGAATACTTCGGCCAGTGTTGAGGTCGTGACTGCCTTGCTCCGGCGAGATGATAAGCCGTTTATGCCTCGGGGCGCTCAGCCATACCGAACTTTACAGGAAGGTATTCGGTTTAACCAGATTCGATTTAGCTACCCAGGCCATGATCAGGAGGTTTTGCAGGGGATTGATCTGTTTTTGCCAAAGGGGCAAACCCTAGCTTTAGTCGGTTCTTCAGGGGCAGGTAAGTCCACATTGGCGGACTTATTACCCCGATTTTATGATCCCACCCATGGGTCAATTGAGTTGGATGGTGTGGATCTGAAGACCATAGATATACATAGCTATCGTTCTAACTTAGGGATTGTCAGTCAGGAAACCTTTTTGTTTAATGCGTCTGTGCGGGAAAACTTGCTATACGGTCGCCCCGATGCCACAGACGAGGAACTTAGGGCAGCGGCTAAGCAGGCCAATGCCTATGAGTTTATCGAGAACCTACCCCAAGGCTTTGAAACCATGATTGGCGATCGCGGTGTATTACTGTCTGGGGGACAGCGCCAACGGTTAGCCATCGCTAGAGCCCTGTTGCAGGATCCTGACATTTTGATTTTGGATGAAGCGACGAGTGCTTTAGATACGGTCTCGGAACGGTTAGTCCAAAATGCAATTGATGATCTCAGTCGTGGCCGTACCACGCTGGTTATAGCCCACCGTTTGTCCACTGTGCATAAAGCTGACCAAATTGCGGTCCTAGATCGAGGCAAAGTAGTGGAATTAGGGACCCATACTGATCTATTGGAGAAGAGGGGGGCCTATGCCAAACTCCATGCGATGCAGCTGACTAAAAGTATTCGTGAGAATGCCAATGGCAGTGGCACCCTTGTGTCGAATGTTTTGCCTGTTTACCGTAAGGCGATTGGTAAGTCATCCTATGAGTTGCGATCGCAGCTAAACTCCATGATTGGTCTGCTGGCGTTAATCCAGGACGATGTTGATGACCCCTATGAGCAAGCAGAGCTGATGGTTCATGCCCAGAACATCGCCATTGACCTGCTCGGTGTTGTGGAAAATCTCGAATCCATTAGTACACCTGTGAGTAAATCCCAACAAACCGAGACGTCTAGTCCAGCACAATCCACCCCGTGATGCTGACAGGTCTGTTTTCTTTAGCATTAAATCTTGTCTGGCCCTGTATTTTTTAATGTGATTTTCTATCTTAATTACCCACTGGATGTCCTATGAAGCGCGGCATATACACCCTGGCAAACGATGTAGTTTACGACCAGTTGGTCGCTCTACTCAACAGCATTGAACAAAACTCGGGACATATTCCGGTCTGCGTGATTGCCTACAACGACCAGATTGAGAAGGTAGCTGCTGAAGTCGCCAAGCGAGAGAACGTATCTCTGCTGAATGACTCTGAACTATTTAAATTTTGGGAAAACTTTTCACTACGGGTGTGGCAAACCCATCCAACGGCGATACAACAGTGGAAAGCGTCAGGTGTGAAAACCCAGTTTTATCGAGTGGGAGAAAACCATCGCTATGTTTCCTTTGACCCGGCAGCTCCCTTTGAAGAATTTATTTATCTAGATGCTGACACGCTGGTGATGCAACCTCTGGACTTTATGTTTGAGCGTCTAAACCGTGCCGATGTCGTGGTTTATGATTTTCAGTTCAAAGACCTCAGCCATATTTTTAATGTCAATTCTGACAAACTGACCACGGTACTATCCGAGGAACGGCTCAAACGTGACATCTTTTGTTCTGGTTGTTATGCCTCTAAGCGCAGTCTGTTTTCTGAAGCTGAGCTGGATCATGTGGTAAAAACGCTGGCCCAGGGTAATTCAGATGTGCTGTACATGGGAGCGCCCAATCAATCGCTGCTGAACTATATGGTGCAGATTAATGATCATACTGTTCATAATGTGGCATTAGAGTGGCGTGCTGAAGGTAAAGCGACGGGAAATGCAGTTTCATCGAAACATTTTGAGGAGAAAGACGGTCTGGTTTATGACGACGGTAAGTTGTTGAGCTATCTGCATTTTATTGGGCTGTCCTCAAAGATATTTCGTCGCGTTTGTGGTGGTGAAAACCTTGATTTCCCGTATCGTAAAACGTTTTTGCACTATCGATATTTACATGAGCCCATGCCAGAGTTTCAGGGCAAACCCCAGCAATATAATCAGCCACCGTCCCTACAGAAACGACTGATGAAAAAGATTGGACTTACCTGAAGGGAGGACTATTGATGACTGGTAAGAGAGGTGTGTATATTGTTGCGAATGAGAAGGTGGGGGACAATGCGATCGCACTCCTCGCTAGTCTGCGCCTTCATGATCCGGATGTACCGGTATATATGATTCCGTTTAACGATGACTATCAATCGCTGTTTCAAAAACTAAATACACTTTACCAAGTGCAGCTCTTTCCAGATCTAGCTTTTCTTGAGGCGTTTACCCAAAAAATTAGCGAGATTTTTCCCCGTGATTTCTTGGCACTCCCCAATAAAATGCGCAAGTTAGCAGCCTGGTTTGGGCCGCTGGATGAGTTTCTTTATATAGATACCGATATTCTTTTTTTTGAGCCAGTTTCTGATACCCTTGCCTATCTAGATCAAGCAGATTTTATTTGTTGTGATTATCATTTCAAGGGTCGTAAACTGCGTGATGTATTTTCGCCCAGTGTGATTGAACGAGGCATTTTTCCTGAAGATATTGTCAATTCTGTTTTTAATAGCGGTCTCTGGGGGGCTAAAAAAGACACCATTACCCTGGACCAGATGTATCAGCGTTTAAGCGAATGTGCCCAAAATCGCGATTATTTTGATTTTTCGGGGGGCACAACAGACCAGCCCATCATGAATTATCTGGTCCTCAACAGCATCGATACACGACTGAATATTGTTCAAGTGAAGGCTGATGAGCCCGGCAGCTGGGGAGGGATGAAGCACTTTGTATCCCGAGACCATGCTCTCTATGATGGCGATACACGGCTGCGTTATTTGCACTGGGCGGGCACACCGATGAGATCGGGGGGGCCGTATCGAGACCTGTGGGAATATTACCGTTATCTCGATGATCCGGATGGTCGTCCGTTAGCTGGCAAATCCCCATCTCAATTACAGCGTCAACCGATCCGCAAACTTAAACAAGCAATCGGTCGGTTGGCTAGACGGATGAAGAAATAACGTTTCACCCATAGTGGACAGTACCCACCCTAAAACGACCTATGAATCTTCCTCGCTGTTCATTGTCCATCATGGTAGCGCGCACCGATATTCCATTCATGATGGAGACGATTCCTCACCTGGTGCACACTAGCCATTATCCCTTTGTGGAGCGGGTGTTGTTTTTAGATACGGCCCCTTTGACGGGGGATAAAGTGGGGCGACCCGGCATTGGTACCTTAGAGCAACTGCGGGATAACTGTGCCCAGCTGATGGCAATGGGGGTGGTAGATCGGCTGGTTGATATGGACTATGACAACGCCTATCGTCAGCGAGTCTATAAAAAGCACTTTGGCTCTGTGCCTAAACCCACCCACAACTGGAAGGGCTATCCCATTCTGGGCACAATTTTCTCTTTAGAAGAAACGGTGGGTGATTATGTGGTGCATTTTGATAGCGATATGCTGCAGCATCAGCAGCCTGGCCACAGCTGGATTACTGAGGGCATAGAGCTAATGGACAAGCGACCCGATGTGTTGTTTGTCAGGCCTTTATCGGGGCCACCACGGGCTGACGGTACCATGAACCAGCGTGTGCCCTATGAACAGGACGATGGGTTCTATCGGTTTAAGTTTTTTGGCAGCCGTGCTTATCTGATTAAAAAGCAAAGCTTCGATGCATTTTTACCAATTCCTGTCCTGTGGATGGACTATAAAAACGAATGGCTAAAGCAGTTACCACCCAGGGTGCTGACCTGGTTAAATTACTGGACCGGTCGTGGCAAGTTAGATTCTTGGGAGGTGATGATTTCTCGGGAGCTTGAACGCACTCACGGTTGGCGGGCAACACTTTCAAATCCTGATGCCTGGACGCTTCATCCTGTGGTACGGAGCCAAGATTACATTGCCGCTTTGCCGCAAATTATTAATGCCATCGAACAGGGGGAATATCCTGCTGGCCAAGAAGGCTATTACGACCTCAACCTCGATCTGTGGTTAAACAAAGTTGTAGGGGCGCACAGCCGTGCGCCCCTACAACTAGAGGATTCCTAATCTTGTCTACGCCGCTCGACTAGGATACTGGTGCAGATATTCTAAAAAGTGAGCCCAGTTAAAGCTGCGGGGATCCTGTCGAGAACCTGAACGATCAACCGCTGCATGGGTGGTAATCCGTGCCTCAGGAATTGTTGTCTGGGCCATTAGCCAGGCTAAGGACTTATACTGCGCATCCGTATAACCACTGTGGGTAGAGGCATTATCCTGGCCATCGGAGGGGGTGACTAAGGAAATGTGATACGCAAAGTTATTGACAGATGACGCAAACGCGGGATTCGTCACAGCGGTTTCAGGACCGTTGGGCCCCTCAAAGACAGAGTTACCTGCGCCAAAGGCCCGTTTTTCAGGAGGGACAACATAGATAACCGTGCCATCGCGGTCAATGATGCTGTGGTAACTTACCTGGTCTTCGTCCCGTGGGTGATACGTTTGAAAGGTATTAATCGCACTGTTGGCGCTCCATACGGTTTCGTGAAGCACGGCCAAAAATTCATGGTTGAGGGGCTGACCATAGGCATCGACATCATATCGTTCGCCATAGTTCGATGGGTCAGCTAGTTCTACCCGCTCAAGGGGTCTATAGGTAGGGTTATTTTCCGCCGTATATATGAGCCCATGGTTAGCTGAGGGCACGTTAGCTCCTGCTTCAACGGTGGCTTCTACGGTGTAAGAGGGGGCTGCTGCTGCTATTCCCTGGGGTGGCCCAAAAAATACTTTGTAGGTCGTTGCCAATACCATCGTTATCACCATGGCTAAACAAAACGCGCCTACGTATACCCCAATTTTGAACCAACGACGATCACCCATGAAAGTTTTTAGGAAAGAACCGGATGGTGAAGTTTGTATGTGCTCATTAAGGTAATGCCTGAATGGCCAATACTTCAAAGAATATTACTCATTTTTTCTAGAATATTGGGTTTGTTCCGATTGTTGAAGTAGCCAAATGAGCAAATTATCTAAATTTGTTGAGGGTATTTAGGCAAACCGTTGATGTTTCGACAGCTTAGCGGTTCTGACGATGCATAAACTTTCGATAATACTGTCGATAAGCGATTTCAATACGGCCACCATAATCTGCGATCGCAGCCCGCTGCCGACGATATAACCCTTGAAAGACATTGGCAAAGAACAGAGTCACCATGGCGACCACTAAGCCAAGGGCTGTGGAAATCAATGCTTCGCCAATGCCTGCTGTAACACCGGATGCCCGAGCCGTACCCACATCGCCAATTTGCAAAGACGACAGGGCCTGAATCAACCCTAAAATAGTGCCCAGTAGTCCCAATAAGGGGGCGAGACCAATGACGGTTTCAAACACAGTACTAAACCGCTTAAGCATCGGGATCTCTGCTTGAGCCGCGCTCTCTAAAGCCAATTTAAATTCATCAGGGGTGGCCTGCTCTAGGGACAGCGCCGCCAAAAAAATTCGCACCATGGGTAACGACGGCTGCTGCTTTAGTTGTTGAATCGCTGCCTTAGGCTGCTGGGCATAATCTACTAGAAACGTATTGACCACACGTTCCTGGTGCTGAGAAATCTGCCACCAAAACCAGCTCCGCTCCAAAATTAGAGTCACTACTAAGATTGATGCGACCAGTAGTGGCCAAATGACGACCCCACCAGCCTTAAAGAGTTCTGAAATTCCCACTAATAGCTCCCTGTTGGTTTTTGGCAGTTTTTGCTATTTATAAAGCAAAAAAACGAAGCTTGCGATCTCAATCGCTATTTATCGGCATATTGCAGCTTAATCCATGATAAGGCTCGATAATACTGACATTTAAATGCTGACATTGAATACCTCAGCGGTAATAATCTGCGTTTATGAGCATTTCAAGACATGTGCTTTTATATAGCATTTTTAACCCTTGTAAACTTATTTGCCAATGACTTTTAGTTAGGTGTCAAAACCTATTATTTTCACGTCAGGATTTCAATAAATACCCACTCAATTTTTAATCACATTTATTTTCTACTTCTTGAGAAGAAATTAAGTTACAGCCATATTGCTTTCATCTACAAATGCCTCATGTATGATGAAGTCAAGCCTTTATTTAATGGCGTGTGTACTTTGATTGGTGGGTTTAAAGGACAATTCAAGACAGGCTAAAAGTTGTGCATGGCTAAGTAATTATTCGCTGTGTTTCTTCCCCTAGGAGCCCTTTGTAAACTCTTGACAAAATATCCCTCAATTGCCCTTGAATACTGGGGGTTCGTTAAAGGGCAATACTAACCACAAGTTAGGGGTGTAAATCATAATAAATTGGATAGGATTAAATCATGTTGAATCACCGTAATACCCTCAGTCATGACACTGGATTTACGCCAGAGCAAGTATTAGAAAATCGTGGTAGGGTTGCCATTTTTATTGATGGTTCGAATCTGTTTTATGCAGCGCTTCAGCTTGGAATTGAAATTGACTACACCAAGCTGCTATGCCGATTAACCGCAGGCTCTCGATTGTTTCGTGCTTTTTTCTATACAGGTGTTGATCGTACTAATGAAAAGCAGCAAGGGTTTCTGCTGTGGATGCGCCGCAATGGATACCGAGTCATTGCCAAAGATTTGGTACAGCTGCCTGATGGGTCTAAAAAAGCTAATCTAGATGTTGAGATCGCTGTCGATATGATGGCCCTTGTCGGCTGTTACGACACAGCTATTTTGGTGAGTGGTGACGGAGATTTGGCCTATGCGGTTGATGCTGCTAGCTATCGTGGCGTCAGGGTAGAGGTGGTCAGTTTGCGCTCTATGACCAGTGACAGTTTGATCAATGTATCTGACCGCTATATTGATTTAGACGGTGTCAAAGACGATATCAAAAAGACTCCACGCAGCCACAGCAATGGCTATACCTATCGCCCACTCACTGGTTTGAGCGTTATGGAAGAAGAGGCAACCAGTGAGCCGGGGTAAGAGCCGTTATCCGTTAGGATAATCTGGGTGACTAGATTATGTACTGGCACAACTAACGCTGTATGAATAAATGGTATCGGTTTGCGGTGATTGCGGCGTTTGTTGCTGTGATAGTCGTAGCTGTACGAACTTGTCAATCGTCAGGAGATACCCTGCAAAGTCTTCAAAATCAGGACGGCACTGAACAAACCGAAGCAGAACTAACGCTTAAAGATGTCACCCTAGAGCAGCCTGACGAGAATGGTGGGCTGCTTTGGCGTGTGAAGGCAAAAGCAGCTACCTACAGTCCCGATCGTCGATTAGCTAGCGTGAAGTCCCCAGAGGGTGAGCTTTTTCAAGACGGAAAGTTAGTATACCGAGTCAAAGCCGATCAGGGGGAAATCCGAGAAGATGGCAAGTCAATATTTTTGCAGGGCAACATTGTCGCCACTAATCCAGACAATCAGCTCACGCTCAATGGCAATAGTTTGGAATGGATCCCCGCAGAAGATCTACTGTTAGTGCGAGACCGTATTCGTGGCGATCATCCCCAGCTCAAAGCCACAGCCCAGGAAGCCCGACTATTTAATAAAACTCAGCGTCTGGAGTTACTCAACGGTGTGGTTGCTAAAACTCAACAAGAGCCTTGGATTGGGTTTGAGTCAGACAAATTAGTATGGCAGCTAGATGCTGAAAAACTCGAAACAGACACCCCCCTAAAGGTAGAGCAGTATGTCTCTGAAGATGATTCTACGGTGACTGATCGCTTAGTGGGTAAGCGGGGAGAGTTTGACCTGGCACAGCAACAAGCCACATTACAGCAGCAGGTACAGCTCAACGCATTTGAAATTCCTTTGCAAACCAATAGTGATATCGCTGTTTGGGATGTGGAGCCAGGTATTATCACGATTGATAAGCCTGTACGCATTCAGTATCCCGAGCGAAAAATCACGGCTAATGCTAATCAAGGCCGTCTAAATTTGATCACTGAGATTCTTGTCTTAAATGGCAACGTTAGATCCGTCGATCAAACCAGACAATCCCTGTTAACGGCTGACCAGCTCACTTGGAATATCAAGACCCAGGATATAGATGGGCAAGGCAATGTGAGCTATCGCCAGCAGGATCCTGCTGCCACGGTGAACGGTGATCGTGCGGTCGGTAACCTAGAGCGGCAAACGGTGGTCGTTACTGGTCGCAATGTCGTCACTGAGATTGTGCCTGAGGCGGTTGAATAATCTCATTGCGTTTAGGATCGCCTAAACGGTACGGCTCTTGATTGAACTGTAGTGTAGCCTTAATGGGATTGGGAACTTGATTCGCCTTACCCCACTGTTTTTCAAGGGAAGCTAGCAACCGATCCTGACGGGCACGCAACGTTTCTAGCCCTGAGCCGTAGTTAATAATGGCAAACCAGACAATACCCTTTTGCTCAGTGGGAAAAGCCCCTGCCAGCGCGCTAACCACGGCTAGGCTCCCTGTTTTGACTGAAGCATTGATGGGTAACGTACGGTCGATCAAGGTGCCCGTGTCGGTGCCAGAAACTGGAAACAGGTCGGCGAAGTTGAGATTGTAAGGCTGTAGTCGGTTCTGAATTGCTTGCATAAGTATAATCACGGCACGGGCTGAGAGTTGATTGTCTTCTCCCAAGCCCGAACCGTTAATCAGACTAATTTCACCAGGAGTGACTCCCGTCTGCTCGGCAATTTTGACCACATTGGCTGAGCCACCGGATAGATTAGCGATCATCTCGGCCATCACATTGTTGCTGTAGATATTCATCGCTTTCAGAATCACTGCTAGCGGTAGTGACTTGTGGCGTACCAACCAGCCTGAGGCCTGATTGATGGTGGGTGCTGCAGAGGCTATCTGTACTGGTCCTTGGATTTGCAGTGTGGGTTTAGGGGTGCCGGGTGGCAGTGTGGCGTATTGTTTCTCTACTGCCCAGCCCCAAGCAGCAGAGTTCATGGCCTGTTTCAACATTTCCCCTGATGCCAATGGGTCTGTGTTGAAATTCATTACAAACTGATCAATGACAATTAAGCTACCCGTGACCTGTTGAATACCAAGCTGCTGTAGTGTATTCCCCAAGGCAATTCCCTCTTCCCAAACAAATAGGGGATCGTAGGCCCCTTTGATAATGAGATTGCCCTGGAGGGTGCCGTTGGTGATGGTTCCTTGCCAGCCGATAAAGGTTTCGAACTGATGATTGACGCCATAGGTCTCAAGGGCAGCTAAGGTGGTGGCCACTTTAGTTAAGGATGCTGCCGGTAAGCGACGAGATTCTTGGTGACGAGCCACTGGATAGCGCCCCACATCGACGGCCACACTTTGCTGGCTAGCCGTAAACCCCAGACTCGTTAGGTCTGCTACATAGCCATTAAGGATGGTCTCAGCGACCGGATCGGCTGCTAGTTTTTGCTGGAGCCATGGTGATTCCCAGGTCGGTCGGATATCAATGTCGGCGAAGTTGATGCTGCCCATTGGTTGCCAAGGACGGGGACCAATGAGAGCGGAGATGAAGGCTAGTTGGAAAAGCCAGTTCACAGCAGTAGAGTATCAGCAGTTTTACTGGCTAAAGATACACTAGTAATCGACTAAAGGCAGTAGTTAATTGACGGGTTTATCTTAAAGATACCCATGGGCAATCGGGAGATAGGGGATGGCTAAAGCAGCGAATGATAACCAGTGGTTGCGGCGATTACCGCTGATTGTAGGCAGTGTGGGCGGTACGTTGCTTATGCTAAATCGGCTGTTAACCTCCGTTGTGACTGACTCCCAGGCGCGTGCTGATGTGGTGGGTGTCTTTTTAAGTGCAATTTTGATTTTGACAACATTGCTGTGGCGTCAAATTCAGCCGGTACCACCAGAAGCTGTGATTTTAGAAGGGGAAGAAGGCTTTGAGTTAGCAGATGGTCTGTCGGAAGATGTTGCTACTGAATTGGCCTGGGCTTCTCACCTATTGCTGACCAATACGGTTACTCGTTCGTTGGTGGCTTACTACGATGGTCAGACATTGATGCGGCGCGGTATTCTTGGTCCCAATAAAGAGGTTGAAGT
>NZ_QXHD01000004.1:3008584-3057358 GCF_011009555.1 Adonisia turfae CCMR0081
ACTTCAGGTCGGTGAAAACTCCACCTTTCAATTCACCGTGGAAGTGGAAAGTGACCTGATCACCACGCCAGATACCTTTGTCAATCAAATCGAGGCGGTGGGTACATCCCCCAACGGGACTAATGTTAATGATGTATCGGATGATGGCGTTGACACTGATGCTAATCCAAATGATGGGAACCCAGGTGGAGGCCCGAATGAAAATGACCCCACCCCCGTCGTCTTGCCACCTAGACCCGTTATTGGTGTGGCCAAACAGGTCGTATCGACCGTTCCTGAACCATCAGGTACATTTGGCACTAATACAGCCCGGGTAACCTACAACATTGTGGTTGCCAATATCGGTACTGTTCCCCTTGAGCAGGTTCAATTAGATGAGGACTTCAACCCTGTTTACGGTGCTGGTACGTTCCAGGTAGTCAGTGTAACCTTTGTCAACGGAGCGACTACGGTGGTTGCCGATCCTAATTTCGATGGCATCGCTGGCGGCAACACGACTCTGCTAGCGGATGCTGCAGGTACGCCTACTGGAACCCTCGCAATTGGTGCCACTAGTACCTTCCAGCTAGTGGTGGATGTGGATGTTAGCAATCCAAACCTTACACCTGCTTTGCCGGGTCCCTATGATAATCAGGTGAGTGCTACGGCAACAGACGCCAATGGTAATACAACCAGCGATCTATCCGACAGTGGTACGGATGTTGATCCGGATGGTGACGGTGAACCAAATGAAGATAATGGTTCACCAGCGGATCCAGATAATCCTGCCGATGATGGCAATGAAAACACCCCAACACGGGTGCGGTTTGCTCCTGATATACGCCTTGTGAAGCGCATCACTCGCGTTACTCGCAATGGTAACGAAGTGGCTATTCCTGGTATTGGCGGATTCAATGATCAAGCTGGTGACTCTAATGACAACACCCTGGCTGCATTATCGGGCAGCAGCTTACCTTTGGGATTAGCGAATATCTCTCAATCGTTACAGTCTGGTGATGTTGTTGAGTACACTGTTTACTTCTTCAATGCCGGACTGGGTACCGCTGAAAATGTAGAGTTGTGTGATGAGTTGCAACCACCGAGCGTTCTGCAACCACCGAGTTTGGGGCTGGCGCAGCCAACACCGCTTGCCATCGGTGGAACAACCCTAAACTTCTCTAATATTGGGCCCTTATCAGCACGGGCTCCCCTATCTCCCCTAGAGCCTTCCTGTCTCTCTGCACCTGGAACCTTTCCATCTGGTGTCCCCGCTGGTGGTCTCGGTGTCGGTGCCGGTGGTGGCGTAGTTGTTGGGGGTCCTAACTCTGGTCTCAATGTTGATACGGGTGAAGTAGGAGCCTTCAGTTTCGAAATTCAACTTCCCTAGGATAGGGAGATTAGCTTCTGTATATCTGATAAGAGCTCTAGTGTGGGTAAAACCTAACTAGAGCTCTTTGATATTGAGTATTTATCAGGAGGAATCTCAAGTTAGATGGTAGTAAAAGTTGCATAGTTGTGGGATACCGTTGTTTATCACGGGACATAATTTTGCGCCAATGGCTTTTAGATTTGACTCAAAATTGACGTTGGTTCCCCATGGCGGTTTGTGTAATCGGATGAGAGCCATTGACTCTGCATTAAGGTTGAGCCGCAGACTGCACAAGCAGCTGACTGTGATCTGGCTTGAGAATACGTCTCAGTTACGATGTCCCTTTAATAAGCTATTTCAGCCGATTCCCCAGCTTCATCTCATCTCGCCACAGCTGACATCAATTTATATAAATCCTCAATCTATTCAAATCTCTAGTCCGTTAAAAAGAACACTCCTATCTTTCTCTGCCCAGGTATTTCAAACAGTCAACTTTCAAAAAATCATTGATAACGATGAAGCTATTAAGCTGATTAAAACTGATCAGCTGGCAACGTTGGCTAATTATCAAAGTTTGATGATTATGACTGATCGCAGTTTTGATTCGGCAAATACCTACGATGTGTTTAAACCAATTCCAACCCTAGAAAGTGCCATTCAAAGACGTATGGCTGCGTTTGGGAGACACACTGTTGGATTGCATATCCGTCGAGGCGATCATGACAAGGCTATTCGACATAGTCCGCTGGACCTGTTTATAAATGCCATCACTCAAGAAATCAACAAAAATGCAGATAGTAACTTTTATCTGGCATCGGATTCACTACAGATAAAGCATAGACTTTTAGACCAGTTCGGAGATCGCATTATCACCCAATTAGCCCCCACCGATCGCAACAGCGAACAAGGCATGCAAGACGCTGTCATCGATTTATATGCCTTATCACGAACACGAAAAATATATGGTTCTTATTGGAGTTCCTATTCAAGGGTTGCTGCCAATATTTCGAATATAGAGCTGGTTGTTCTTAATGCCCTGACCACCTAACCCGTTGTTTTAATCCTTATGGTTTTCTGGAAACGCCATCGCCTGTTAATTTGTGGTTTTTATGGTCATCACAATTTAGGGGATGAGGCCATGTTGGTAGGCATGTTGTGTTTACTTAAACGTTGTCTGGGGCCGGACTATCTGCATCGGGTCACGGTTTATTCTAATGATCCGGATGATACTGCTAAACAGCATGGTGTTGCTACGTTACGGAATCAGTTTCCCCGTCGTCGTCGTGAACAGTGGATCAAGTGGGCTGAACACACCCTGGCGTTATGGCAACATGATTTTTTCATACTAGGGGGAGGTGATTTATTGCGAGATTCCCCTGATCGGGAGGTGGCTACCGTTTGGTTAGGGCCGCTACAACGCGCGATGGCTTTGGGCTGTCAAACTATTGTTCTGGGTATTAGTGTAGGAGAGGTTTGGAAAACTCAGACGCAAGAGGCCATTGTGAAAACCTTAAATCAGGTGACCCTGATTGCTGTGCGCGATCAACAGTCTCAGAAGCAACTGCAACAGATGGGGGTCATTCGTCCTATTCATGTGATCAGTGATTTAGCCCTTCAGATAACATCAACACAATCACTGTCTAGGTCTCAAACAGCATTATCTCAATCGGCTTCTAATGGTTCAGCTCTCAACATAGGTATTTCCATTCGGTCTTTGGTGGGGCGCTCATCAGAGCTTGATGCTGATGTTGAGCAAAGCTTTTATCGAGAAATGGCCAAGATCATCGATTATTTGATTGGCACTCAAGGGGCAACGGTTTCGCTACTACCTTTTCAAACCCATACGCCCAGCGATAGAGCCCAGCGCCGTCCTCAAGACAATGATGAAGATGCGATCGCAACCGTATTAACTCAATGTCAACAACGACAGCAGGTTAACGTTTACGAAGCGTTTGATTCGGTGGAACAAGCGATCAATACATTACAGTCATTTGACTTAGTCATTGGCACTCGGCTTCATTCACTTATATTAGCCGCAGGCTTGGGGATTCCCATATTGGCCGCCGTTTACGATAAAAAAGTTTCTGGGTTTATGACAGAAATTGACCAACAGCTCAATAGTATTGCCGTGCAGCAGTTTACCCTGGAAAGGGTCAAACCCCGTCTCGAAAAGCTGCTGACTCACCAACCGGAAAATCGCCTTAAGCTCGTCAAGGCAGTTGAGGATTATCGTCAAACGATGGAACCTGTTGCAGACAAGTTATGCCAACTTTTAGGTAGCTGACGATGGTGATGAGTCATTCTTCTAGCAGCGAATCGCCCATATTTATTGTGGGCATGCCCCGTTCTGGAACAACGCTCCTGACTAGTATGCTGTCGACCCATCCCAGGATTGCGATCGCCCCAGAAACTCATTATCTTTGCTACTGGATGCGGCAATATAAAAACCTCAAGCTATCTTCTGACCAAGATTTCGACATTTTTTGGCAAACCTTAAGTCATAGTCAGCGATTTTCCTATTTTGGGATTGATGCAAACAAAACACGGGAGAGAATTTTAGCCAAAGGTTCTCCTTCACATCAGCATATTTTTGCAGGCTGGCTAGAGGAGTATGCCAACGCCATTAACAAACCTCGTTGGGGTGAAAAAACTCCGCTGCACTATCAACACCTACATCAACTGTTCACTTGGTTCCCCAATGCTCAAGCTATTTGGATGTTGAGAGATCCAAGAGCTGTTGCAGCCTCTTTGAGTAAGGTGCCCTGGGCCAGTAATTATATCCACATTCATGCTGAGCAGTGGCATGAGAGCCTGCGCAATTTTGAACGGAATTGGCAACGAGATTCCCGCGTCATGCTCTTACGATATGAAAAACTTATACAACAGCCTGAACAATCTCTCACAACGCTATGTCAGTTTCTAGGTGAAACATATGCACTTGAGATGTTAACCGCCCGTTCCGAAGTCAATCATCCTCTGATCAATCGCCAGGGATGGGCTGTTCAGCATTTACAATCTGTGCTAGAACCCATATCTACTAACGCTATTCATAAATGGCAACGTGAGCTTGCTAACCATCAAATTGAGATTATCGACGTATTAACGTTTCCTAATGCTGCCAATTATGGCTACCTTGCCAGTGCATCAACATTCGAAGCCTATGCTCGTTTTATTCTCACTTTAGAAAAGCTGAGGGTAAAACTTGATCGAAAACTGGTGTATTGGCGCACAAAAGTAGCGCAGCAGCCCATACAGACGGGGAAATATATCGGTGCTGCCCCTGAATAATTTCTGTCAAAAATTACGGTTCAACCAAAATATCAGCGTTTTGCAAAGCTTAGCTTCAATAATCGCACTCATACAGGCTTAAAGCTCTTCTACAAGCTAAAAGCTTAAGAGTCAACTTATTTTGTCAGTTCTTTATGCTTTGCTTCAGTTAACAAAAAAATCAGGTTCATATTCGTTATCTGTATCCAGTTTTCTAGACTTGTACTGTTGAATGTCCTACTATTAGAACCAGTAATTTTACCCCCAAACCACAGATTTCACCCTGCAATCGTGGTTTAACTCGAATGTTCCCTCTTAAAAGTCAGTTACGCATCTATCTTGATCTGCTTCGTTCGTCATCATCTCAGGCATCTAAACAATTCATTATTTTTGGCAGAGGTCGATCGGGTAGCACTGCCCTGGTCAGCCTCCTCAATTGTTTGCCTGATGTTTGCTGTGACGGTGAAATCTTAGCTCAACCCGTACTTTGGCCCCAACTATACCTTAAAGCCAAAGCTGCAAGTGCACAGGCATCTGTCTACGGTTGTAAGGTGCTAAGCTATCAACTGCGAAATATACATAGCATTCAACAGGGATCACACTTTCTGTATGAATTAAGTCAAGCAGGATTTCATATTCTTTACTTGAGACGAGAAAACTTGCTAGACCATGCTATTTCTAACATCCGCGCTCGGAACTTTGGCTTTCATAAAAGTCGGTTAGTTCAAGGTTTCCAAAAAAATAAAATCCACGTCAACCCAGTGACAGTCGTTGATTGGATAGAAAAAAGTCAACAGCTATGGCAGTACGAGTTGTCCTTATTGCGAGATATTCCTTATTTGGAATTGACCTACGAAAAAAATCTAGCTAATGAGAGTCAGCATCAATTCACCATTGATACCATCTGTCAGCATCTGGGGATTCAATCTAGAGCTGCGGTGAGTCAATATCAAAAGGTGTCGCCACAGACTCTACAGGCATCTGTAGAAAACTATGATGAATTAATTAGCTATCTTAGAGCAACTCCCTACCATCACTATCTTGAGCCTTGTTCAGTCCTTTCTACCGTTTAGTGACAGGGCTCATTCGCTAGCATAATTACATCTGTTGTAATTCCATTGCTGACCAGAGGCGTTCGAGCTTATGACCACTATGCGCCAATCAAGCGCCTTGCCTGTAGGTACGGAACATCGCACTCTCTTTCTTGTACAGGTAAAACCCTATCCGTTAAGTGGTGGGGTTTCTTTGCGTAATTGGCAAAATATTAACCTTTTAGCTCAACGAGGGCCAATCGCTATTTTTTCCCTTTATAAGGGCAGTGCTGATGCAGGCTCATTACCATTGACTGCTGTTTGGCAGCATTACGATCTATCGGCACCATCACGTTCTATTTGGGAAAAGTTGCAGCGTCGCCTCTGGCGGTTTCGACCCACCGGTCATGGGCGTAGTGATTGGTTATACACCCAGGATGCTGCTAATCAACTGCGTCAGAGAATTACTAGTTTTAAACCAACTCTCATTATCGTTGAGGAGATTTGGTTATACCGCTACCTGCCTATTTTGCAACAAGTTGGATGTCCTTTAATTCTCGATAATCATAATGTTGAGGGTGACGATCGCCGCTACCAGGGGAGCGACGCTATAACTCCTACGATATTGGCTCAAGTAAAACACATCGAAGCAAGATTTATTCGAGCAGTTGATCAAGTTTGGATGTGTAGTCACGAGGATGTACGTCACTTACATCAGCTATATCCGATGGAAGAGAAGAAGGCCTATGTTATCCCTAATGGTGTTAATCCTGACTACTATAAAGCTGTACAGTCAAACACTATATTGTCCGACAAGGCTAAAACGTTGCTCTATCTTGGGCGTTTCTCGTATCAACCGAATGCTGAGGCCGCATCTATTTTGCTCAACCAGATCTATCCCTTGCTGAAAAAAACCGTTGGCAATTGTCAGCTTCTATTGGTGGGATGTGATCCGACCGAAGCTATGCTGAAAGCGGCCCAAGCCGATGCAAATATTATTGTCACAGGTCAAGTGGATGATGTTCGCCCCTACTTAGCGAGAGCAGCGGTTATGGTCGTTCCCTTACAAAAAGGGAGTGGTACCCGGCTCAAGCTTTTAGAGGCGTTTGCTGCTAAATGCCCTGTTATTAGTACAACAAAGGGAGCTGAAGGCCTGGAGGTAGAAGATGAGAAACATTTACTCTTAAGAGAGTCCCCCGCTACTATTGTGGAAGCAGTTCGGCGACTATGGCAGGATCCTCGCAAGGTTCAAGCATTGACAGAAGCAGCCCATAGCTATTTTCTAAAACGTTACACTTGGACTGCTGTCGGTCAAAAGATTCAGAACTCTTTGACACAGCTTTCCAGATAAAAAATTGCGATTGCTAATTTAGGGGATGAACTGGTCTAGAGGCCTTGCTATTTGAAGGTATCTCACAACTAAAGCCATCTCGAGGATCAGCAATGCCAAACAATTATCTATGCTTTTGCTTTGATGTAAACAGATGCCTCAACTTCAGGTACTCCAGGAACCCCTTACCGTCAGTGTGGTGGTGCCTCTATATAATAAGGCCGCGTATATTGAACAAACACTAAACTCAATTCTGGCGCAAACTCATCCTTCCCAGGAAATCATTGTTGTAGATGATGGCTCAACAGATGATGGTCCAGACTTGGTAAACGCGATGGAAGATGAGCGGATTCAGCTGATTTACCAAGATAATCAAGGTCCTGGTAGTGCGCGTAATCGAGGATTGCTGGCAGCAAACGCAAACTATGTGGCCTTTTTAGATGCTGATGATGAGTGGCTACCTAATTTCTTAGAAATAACGCTTAATCACTTGAGACAGCACCCCGACTGTGCCCTTTGTGTCACGGGTCAATATCGGGGTAAAAATCGGTCTGATTGGTGTAAGACGCTATCTGCTCTGGGGTTAACATCGGGACGATGGCAACTTCCCCATGGGTTACCGCCAGAGCAATTTAAACCCAACATTGATGTGCTCCACTCAGGAGCTATTGTGTGCGATCGCACCATCGTCAATCGTTTTGGTGGGTTTTATGACAAGCATCATTGCACCTATGGCGAAGACATTTATCTGTGGCTCCAGGTGATTCTCAACTATCCCATCTATCGGGATCTACAGCCCCTTATGTGGTATCACACCGAAGCCTCTGACCTGGCTGTCTGGAATCAGGTGCGACCGCCCTGGCCCATGTTACTTGAGCCCGAACCTCTGCGTCGCAGCTGTCCTGAAAGCTACCGTCCCCTACTAGAAAGTATTTTGAATACCTATGCTGCCATTGCCGCTTATCGTGCCACGACGGCTGAAGATTTGACCACAGTCAATCGTTTGTTTGACGCATTTCCCGAGGCCCGCAAGCAAATGTTTCAAGATTGGCGTAAACGGGTGGACTACCTGATTGCTAATGTGCCCAATTTGCGGCGAACTTTAAAAGGATTTAAGCGGGGCTCGTAGACGGGCATTACCTATTCTCCAGTGGTCATGGATGGGCAATGGCTAACCCTGATATTGAGCAACCACTTCGTCATAAATGCGTTCTAACTGGCGGGTATTTCTTTGCAGATCAAAATTTGCTGCTACGTGGGCTTGCCCTGCTTGGGCGAATTGCTGTCTCAATTCTGTGTCTTCCAATAGGCGGAGCAGATGTTTGGCTAGCTGCTCAGTATCTTTTTCTGGAGCCAGCAACCCAGTTTCGCCATGGATAACGGCTTCAGGAATGCCGCCCGTGGCAAAGCTCACAACCGGTAGCCCCATGGCCTGGGCCTCGGCAAAAACCATGCCAAAACCTTCCGCATCACCTGAGCGGGCGATGATACTGGGGCCACAAAATACCTGGGCGCGATTCATCCAGTGACGAACCTGCTCCGGAGACTGTTTGCCTAAAAATTGACCCCGTACAGAAAGCTGATCAGCAAGGGTTTGGAGGTGCGATCTCAATCCTCCATCTCCAATGATCACCAACTTTACCGGCGGCAACTGACGTTGCACCGCTGCCATGGCTCGTATCAGATACTCTCCCCCTTTTTTCTCGACCAGTCGTCCGACAAATAGCACCATGGGCTCTCGATCTAGATCCGGAGAGGGTTGAAAATATTGTCGGTCAATACCAATGTAATGCACCACAATCCTATGGGCATCTCCCCCCCTTAACAGCAATTGCTCACGGATAAACTCAGACACCGTAACGATACGGTTAGCAGCCGCCAATGCTCGGTCTCGTTTATGTAATAACAAGGCTCTAAAGAAATCCCCTTGACTACGTACTGTTGTCCATGAAGGGGTTTCCCAAGTAGCATCATAGCCATGAAAAGTAACCACCAGGGGAACGTTTAATTGCTGGCACAGCGGCAAGACTAAACCACCATCACTGCCAAAATGGGCATGCACCAGGTTAGGAGCATAGTGTTTTAAGACTTTTGTCCACCGAGGAGACGTAATGCCGCCAAACTTGTACAAGCCTTTCCACAGTCGACTGGGAAAGCCATGATCTCCCAAGACAACCATGTCTCGATGATTAAAATTATGATTTAATCGGCTCGTACCTACGTAGATAGCCCTGTAACACGAAAGGTTACCTCCTTGGGCGGGGATAAAGGTCTCTGAGTACGGTAAAAGCTGGTCACGATAAATTAAAACCGTGGACATAAGAAGCTTCTAGTCATTAGGATTTAGGCAATGCTGACGCTTTCTTGCCCAGCTTACTTTTCTTGCCCAGATCATGCGCTGGTATAAAGTCAGAAGAACTAGACTCGCCACGGTTATACAGACGTTGTTTCCAGGCATAAAAAGGACTTAACAAGCTGCTGATAAGTAACTGTAGTTCGGCTGCAGACACCACATCTCTATTTAAGTGACGATGATGTTTAACCAGATGCAGCAATAGCTTTCGGCAGTCATTGCCCATAAATAAGAGTACCCATAGCGGTCGCCGCCAGGGGGATATACCCACCATACGAGTGGCATACTTACTCAGACCAATGCCATGGAAAAAACGCAATAAATAACTTTTCTCAAAGCGCCAGCTGGGAATTTGATGCTCGATGTGCATCAGCGGATTGAACCAGATTTCCCAGTTTGCTTTTTTAAGATATAGCAATGCTTCCACATCCTCTCCTTTCAAGTTTAGAGAGTTTCCGACGGGACCTCTCAGTGTCAAAGGGTAGGGAACATTATCTAACCATGCCTGGCGTAAAATCACTAAGCCAGCTCCGGGAGGAACTAAGTTACTCATAGCGCGCCATCCCGTGGTGAAACAAACCTCCTCCTGGCGCTCTACCACAGGAATAAAGGGGGCAATGCGCTCAAAGTTGGCAGGTGGTGGGGTCTCATAGTTTGGATGAATCTGGCTCCCAAAAGCTGCTGCCTTGGGATGGGTACAGCCAAATTCATACGCCGACTGTACCCAATGGGAATCAGGAATATTGTCATCATCCAAAAAGCCAATCCACGTCCCCTGTGCTTCCACGATGGCACGACGACGGGCAAAAGAGGCCCCTTGTCGCGCTTCTAATACATATCTCAGCGAACATGCCGTCCATGTTTGCTGATACCTATGGACAATATCAACTGTCCCATCAACACTGTTATTATCAACGATAATTATTTCCCAATTGATGCTGCTCGAAATAGCCTGGAGACTGAGGGCATCTAGAATTTTAGGTAATGTTAAAGCACCGTTATAAAGACGAATAGCAACCGAAAAATCAATCATAGATTTGAGTAACGCTACAGTCGCCTGGGCACCTATAGGAACATATCTTACTGAATTCAGTTAAAACCACAGCTAAGTTGAGGAATTTACCTGACATTGAATTGTTTAAACTATGACTTAGCCAACTCACGGATGACAACAGTAAATTCGTATTAATACGTAGGATAGTAATTGAAGATTACATAGACGGTTGTAATACTAGAGGGTGAGACCTGGGACGTAGCAATATCCATACAGTTATAGCGCCATCCATATATCTGCTACCATGCAATGCCCTCAGTGTATTCACTACAAGATAACTGCGAAAGCTAATCAGTACCACCTAAAGAAGTGACCCCCAGGCAACCTAAATCAGCAAAAATCTAAAAATTTACAATTAAATCACCGTTTCATTAAGTGTCTGGGAAAAAGTATCTACCCCCTTTTGGTTAGGAGGAGTCACGTGTGACGGACCCATCAGTTAAGTGTTTCCCAAAAAGTGCATACCCCATACCCAAAAATCATTAATTCTCAAAAGTTAGTACATTCGACTTTAGTTTATATAAATGCAACTCCCCTGGCCATAGAGTTAACTGAACCTACGACCAAGGGAGTTTACAGCAATATTCAAGTTAGATGACCTTTACTCGTTTCACTAACCCGATGTTGGTGATGTGTTACGACAATGCTTTCTTGCTCATGCTGTACTTACCACCGCGGCCACGGTACCACTCACTGGTACGTGCACCAGCAGACAAGATATTAGAAACACGGTTACGTGCTTTCAAGAACGTAGCCTTAGGCATATCACTCTTGAAAATAGCATCCATAACCTCAGCAATTTTAAATGCCTCATCTGGCTGGGCCTTTAGGATGTTAGCAACAACATCAGGTAGAGGTGTCTTACGGAAAGGATCTTGCACATAGCGCTGCCAGTTAGGAGATTTGCCTCCACGGGGCTTGCGAGTAGCCTTAGCAGCGGGTGCTGCCGCTGCTGCTTTGGCCTTAGGGGCTTTTGCTTTAGGGGCAGCTTTTGCTTTTGCAGCTGTTTTAACAGATGGCTTGCGGCCACGACGCTTGCCAGGTTTCTTAGCAGGAGCAGGTTCAGGCGCTTCTTCCTCTTGTACGGTAGCAACCGCGCTGCTAAGAATTTCAGTAACATTGGCGGCAACACCATTAGTGTCACCGGTTGACTGAAACATGTTAATAACAGTCAAAAGGCCTTCGCGCTGTTTTGCGGCGGCGGAGAGTTGATCGCTTAGTGCTTCAACTTGAGAAGCCAACTGGGATTCAACTTCCTTGAGCTGATCAAGGACATTGGTAGCCATATCGGGTTAAACCTCACTTTGTTGCAATGAATTTGAGTGATATTTGAGAAAGATAGTCTCGTTGGTTTTTTAATTCTACAAACATATAGCACTAATTCAACAAGTTTTTAACACCAAAAAGATACCCAAACACAAAAAAGCACTATCATCGGCAGCTTTTTTGCCTCGCCAACAACCTCAATTTTCGAGATCAGATCCAACGGGTAGTCACGTTTGCTTGGGCAAAAACGGCAAAAGATACAACATATACATTTAAGCTACAACCTCCTAATGACAAAGGTTTTCAGGTTTGAAAACTAACGAGAAACAGCTTTAAAGAGCGCTTTATGAAGGATTTTTTTGCCTCCTCGGTGAGGGGGCTTTTGCAGTCATCCCCCTTAATTATTTTCTGGGAAAGAATCAGCAAAATTTTTCTAAAAATTTAGGAAGACAGAACAATGCAAACTGTTAATGATGAACCAAGTCTCCCTTTAAAAGAAGAAAAACTAGTTCAAATGAACTAGTTTTTCTTCTTTTATGAAATTGTCAATTGATTTATCCCCACCGCGTTGATTGTAAGTTAGGGGGAACATCCTGAAGTCGGCCTGGGCCAATCGCTTTGATGGCCTCTGATAAGTCAACATTACCCGTGTAGAGGGCTTTCCCAACAATCACACCGCTGACACCTAATGGGGCTACGCCTAACAGACTGAGTAAATCGCTTGTGGAACTCACCCCTCCCGACGCAATAATAGGGGTATCAATTTTTCCAGCGAGATCTCTAAGCGCGTCTAAATTGGGTCCTTTGAGGGTGCCATCCCGTTTAATGTCGGTGTAAATAATGGCAGCAGCCCCTAAATCTCCCATGCGGCGGGCAAGATCATCAGCCATAACACTGGAGGTTTCTAACCAGCCACGGGTAGCAACTTTGCCATCACGGGCATCAATCCCTACGAAAATACGTCCTGGAAACTCGGCACTGAGTTCTCCCACTACATCAGGATTCTCAACGGCAACAGTACCTAAGATGGCGTACTGTACGCCCAGTTCAAATAGCTCTGCTACACGGTTGCGATCGCGTAATCCTCCCCCCACTTGAACCGGTACATCAACGGCCTGAACAATCTCGGTAATTGCCTGCCAGTTCTCGGGTTTACCCGCTTTAGCACCGTCTAAATCTACCAGGTGAATGCGAGAAGCTCCCTGTTCTGCCCAGCGGCGAGCAACAGCCACCGGATCATCACCAAAGACCTGAGACTGGTCATAGTCTCCTTGAAATAAGCGAACACAGCGACCGCCGAGTAAATCAATGGCAGGGATCACATCCATAGTAAAAATCTACCGTTCGATAGGGTAAGTAATGGTTCAAATTGTACAGAAAAAGGGGAGAGGAAATCGTTAGCACCATGGGTAAGAGCCTTGAATGCCTGACCTTCTAGCTACTGTAAACAATCAGACTCCAGTGCCTAGAGATTATCCGTAATGTTATCTAGTAACTGTGATATCTGGTCACGATCTGGAGCCATGGGGCTATGGGTCAGATAGGTTTCTAAGTCACTGCGGGCAGCCAACAGGTTTTGCAATTGGTAATGAACTAATCCCCGATCTCGGCTGTTGCTGGGCTCATTGGGCAGCAGCAGGAGCAAATAATCAAGGATCATCAAAGTGTTTGTTAAGTCACGCCGATTCAGGTAAATTAGCTTCAAATTATTGAGAAGCCTTGCTAGAAGGGACTTATCGGTAATTGGAGCAAGATAGTGGCTGCTCCAAGCCGCATTGTCACCGTATAGCCGATGAAAAATAGCCTGACAATCGGTTGTAAAGAGGACCTCTCCCTGATTAAACGGGTCTATGTATACCTCCATCTCCTCAATCGTAGGGCGTGCTAAAAAATGTCCCGGCATGCCCACGCCAATCATCGGGAAATCTAACCGCTGAGCAACTTCTAGATACACCAGCGCCAGGGTAATGGGGATGCCTAATCGTCTTTCTAGCACCCGATTGAGATAGCTATTATCAGGATCGTAATACTCCATTTGGTTGCCCCTAAAGCCCAGTTCTCTGTAGAGATAGTGATTAATGGCCTGAATGGTCTTGAGGGGATAGGTAGAAATGTTAGGTCTGATAGCCGTTGCAATGGCATCCAGCTGTTGCAGAATCTCGGCGGGATCAAGCTCAGGATAAATTTCTTGCGCCGGACAGAGTGCGGCTGCAGCCAGGTTGCGAGTGGGCTGAGCAATCAATTGGCGAAACTGCTGTCGGGCCTGGGAGAAGCGCAGGGTCATGGAGATTGGTGAGGTTAAAAAGGCTTTGAGAGAGGGGTGATCAGGGGCGACAAGGACCGACAAAGGTCTTAGAGGAGCAGGGGGGAGTTAGTTGAATTTTGAGTGTTGAGTGAATGCCTGTGGATAGGAGTAATCCATGCATACGCAGGTAACTCAACACCAGAAACCAGGAACTAAGAGCCCATAACTCTTCCCTCTAACGTTGAGCTGAAGGCCCATCGTAGTCACTGCCACTGCCATAGATTAAGGCCTCTCTCCACCGTCGCCAATAGTAGCCAGCATCTTTGGCAGGAGTGGTTAGTATCTGATTGAGGGCGCTATAGATAGCCAAACTGAGATAATGTCCAGTCCAGTCTAAAACCGCTGGAACACCTACTTGGGGCAAAATTTTGGCGACAAGCATCGGATGATAAACAGAGGTGCGCAGTAACGTTTTTGCTAAGGGCAAGAACTGTACAACGTCTTGGAGAAATGGCCGTAGCACTGGCTCACCCAAGGCTGCCATATCTTGAAAAATGGTTGTTAGTAGGCTGTTGATGTGGTGTTGATCCAGGGATTGACCCATGGAAAGACTCATGGCTTTTTGAAACAGCCAGGTAACAGCAATATTCGGCTGATAAGGCTGTAACCAGCCAAGAGCGGCTGCATTCAGCTGATCTTGCCGTAAAGCATCATTGATGCCTGCACTCAGACGCGTTAGGTGCCGAATCATGGCCCCAAATCCGCCAAAACTGAGGGGAGACTGGTGGCCGCTAGCATCCCCAACTGCCAACAGCCGATCCCAAGAAAAACGTAGGGGGCTATTGCGATAAGCGGGGAAAAACCCAAACAAGGCCCGCTTAAAGTGAAGCTGCTCTAGGGAAACTCCTTGATAGTCAGGTAGTAACTGAAAGTAGTCTTCAAACAGGTCTTCTAGGGTGATGCGGTCGGGATGAGCATCGAGATAGGTGAACAGATAGGTGGTGCGGCCATCACGGGCGGGAAAAGCCTCCCAAAAATATTGGCACTGATTTTTAATCGGGGTGAATGAGGCAATTAGATCTCCGGTTTGATTATGTTCATATCCGGTGGCACAGGTTCCTACCACAAGACATACGGCATCAGGGGACTCTCCCTGACGGGCCTGCTGCACAATCGGGGAGAAATGGCCCATGGTATCGATCAGCAGACGGGTAACAAACGTGTGCTCACCTGCAGTCACTTGCACGCCATCGGGAGCCACCCGAGCCTTGGAGAAGGGGGTCTTTTCCAAAAGTTCACCCCCCGCATCTAGAAAGACTCGTTTCAGGGTATCGAGCAGATAAACCGGGTCAACGCCAACATTGAGCACATCGCGTACCCAGAGGTCTTCACCACCATCGAAGTAAACGCGGGCCGGATTATATTCCGTTGCGATCGCAGTCTCCAGTTCCGTCTCACTTAATAGACCAAGCTCAACAAATGTCCTTAACTCACTACGAGATATATTCCACTCCTGATCCCGTCCCTTCAGGATATTTCTTTCTAATAGGGCTACACGCCATCCCTGACGGGCCAGAGTAGCGCCTAAGAGAATGCCCAGGGTGCCACCACAAATGATGACATCATAGGTGTCAGACTGGTTCTCTAGGTCCAAGGGCTCAGTTTGGGTAGACACCACATCGGGCGTGGGAATCTGGCCATGGCGATAGTCATGCCATAGGGCATCAGCTCGTTGGAGACCAATATAGGGATTGCCAGGAATGGCTTGGAGAATGGTTTGGGTGGGGGACATGAGATCAGAAGCAGGGGAGGTAGAGGCAACAAAAACCGGAAATAAAGAAGCAGTCCAAACCTAATGGTCAAAAGACTACCCAAAAGAATTATCCCCGTGTTTCCAGCATAAGAGATGTAGGGTGCTGCATCGGGATAGCCCAGGTCTCGTTTCATGGTGTGAGTTGGGTTTCCCTTGGGAGTGCGTTTTAACACCAAACACCTGTGCTGATCTGGCCGATCTTCTTCAAGGGTTAGGGGACTGCACAAAAATAAAGACCCAGGTTGGGACTATAGATGGTTGGATGAGTGATGGGGTAATGGGGTGATTATTTAAGCGCAAGCGCCTTAACACATTTGGAGTGTCTGGAGAAAACTGAATAAATGACCCTCGCCACTCACCAACAGTCTTACGGATGTATATCCACTCTCACTCCATGTACCTGGTTGGATGCCATAGACGATCAGGAGGATAGTCGCGATCGCACCCCCAATCCCTACCAATCGCTGATTAAATACCTTTAGCCGTGTAGTATCTGGTGCTCGATATAGCAGAGCGTTAG
Source organism: Adonisia turfae CCMR0081 (assembly GCF_011009555.1). Classification (GTDB taxonomy): domain Bacteria; phylum Cyanobacteriota; class Cyanobacteriia; order Phormidesmidales; family Phormidesmidaceae; genus Leptothoe; species Leptothoe turfae. The sequence continues at coordinate 3,024,812 of NZ_QXHD01000004.1, forward strand.
TTGATTTTCTCAAAGCCAAGTAAGGCATTAAAGCCAAAGCTCCAAAGCCGAAAGAACTCACCACAAATGGCCAAGCCGGTAATGTCTGATCTCGTCCATCCGTCAAGACTAGACTGGCGTAGATAATTGGCCATAGCCCCATCAGATTAAACAAAACAACGGGGCAATGGGGTCAGATCAACCCATTGCCCCGCTGACAGTTGACAAATGACATCTAAGGTATCAGGGGTACTGGGTGGTGCCAGTAAGACTGCATAAGTTACAAAACCTAACCAAAGTGCTCCTAGGAAAAATGACTGCCATTGCCCTGTTAATGAGGGGGATATAGCAACCTCCTCGGATATCTTCATAAAGTTATGGTGTGTTGAAAGTTCAGATTTTCTTAAGTTTTAAGTTGGTATATCAACCAACATCAACCATCCCATTAATTGTACGAGGTGCCGTCTACTCTATAGAAGTGTCGCCAGTGTGACTTGCCTACCAGCACCTATTCGCCAGCGGCAATCTTTAAAACGCTAGGGTCCTAACCTAAGATGAGAGTTCACGAGTTCCTGCGGCTATACGAATCAGGCCATCGAAACTTTAAAGGAGTTAATCTGAGCGGTGCTGATCTGTCGAACTGCATTTTAGTTAATGTCGATTTGTCCGGTGCTAATTTGACGGCTGCTAACCTGAGTCGAGCCTTTCTCACCAAGGGACAATTTGTCGGTGCTCAGCTACAACGAACCAATTTGCAATTTGCCAAGCTGAGCGAGAGTAACTTTAGCCGTGCCAATCTCACCAAAATTGAGGGTCGTGGAACTTTTTGGATTAAATCTGATCTCTCCCATGCCCGGTTAAGTGGTGCTCAGCTGGCCCATGTAAACTTTCGCCAGAGTCGTTTACACTGTGCTAATTTTTGCGGCGCAGTCCTGGCTGGAGCTAACTTGCGAGAAGCCCAATTAAGGGGGGCCAATCTTGCCTGGGCCAACTTGAGCGATGCCCGTCTTTATGGTGCCGACATTACCGCTGTGCAATTTAATGGCGCACATTTAGAAGGGGCGCGGCTTAACGGCCTTAATTTTCAAGACTATGACCTGAACGGAATTAACTTTTCCCATGCCCATATGAAGGGAGCAAATTTGCAGGGAACTAACTTAACAGCCGCCAATTTTTCCCACGCTCAATTACAACATGCCAATCTGCAAAAGGCTCAAATGGTTGGGGCCAACTTGCACTATGCCCAACTGCAACGGGCTAATCTTGTGAATGTCGATCTTAGTCGCGCCAATATTGATCAAGCAGATTTAACAGGCGTCATACTCACCCATACAACCCTAGAAAAATCCAAGCCAGGAACTGTAGTCGTAAATCAAGGGATATTAGCGCGAAAATCAGTAAGTAAGTATTTCTGCCATTCAGTCTCAGACATCTGCAATAGCACCCAGAGTGCCCATGGGACTATTCTCTCCAGTTTCGGTTAGATCCCTTTAATGTTGTCTGGTTTAGATTTTAGCTTTGAGATATGACGTCATCTTCCCAACTGGGTCTCGTGTTAGTCACTACGGCTACTGAAACAGAAGCCCGTGCAATTGTTAAAAGCTTGATTGAGTCTAGATTGACAGCCTGCGTCACCTTGACTCCAATTCAATCAATTTATCGTTGGCAGGGGGCTGTTCACAGCGACTCTGAGTACCAATTGTCGATTAAAACTGACCTGGCGCTATTTGACCAAATTGCCGCACAGATAGAGCACCAGCACAGCTACGATTTGCCAGAGATTATAGCAGTCCCTATTGTTGAGAGCACTGAGAGTTACGGCCAGTGGGTGAGGGAACAGGTTGGTGAGAGAGCAAGTAGGGACTAGGGAATAGGGAGTGGGGCTACAGCTGTGAAAGGGATATCTTGATGGAGTTTTCCATTTCAACAGAAATAGCGCAGTCGTCCCTACTGTCCACTCCCTGAGTCCCATTCCCCCTTAAAACAGCTTCGCTGTTTGCGCCTTCACGTCATACTCGTACCGAGTCTTGTAGTCAGTGACTCCGTAGAGGTTAAAGGAAACTGTCGGTTCATCTCCTATGGGTTGTACCTGGTGAATTGCCCCTGGTGTAAAGCCAATAATGTCGCCAGGTACTAGATCTATCTCCCCAGCCGACTCTAGACGATGGGGCTTGTCTTCAGTGGGGGAACGTTGCCACAAATGATTTTTTTCCTCGCCACCAATCAAAGCAACAATCCCCCATGCTGAGTGGTTATGGATTGTTGATACTTGGCCAGGTGCCCAGGCCACCATTTGAACTGTTAGGGGAAATTCATATTCTCGATACAGAAATTTTACGGACCATCCAGTTTTTGGGGACGGTGCATCATACTCCATTTGTAACCAGTAGGAGCTAGTTAGTAGCTTACGGACAAGGGGCACAATCTTCTGAATACGAATACTGTCATCCTTCTCGTCTGCCAAAATGTCTTCTAAATCCGTTAAAAAGCGATACAGCCGATAAACACGTTTTGGGGGCTGCACATTATCCGTGCTTCCAAACGTGGTTGGCTGACCGTCATCGGTAATTAACCAGTTATGGTTTGTCATGGGCAAAGGGGCAAGAGTAGATTTATCAGACTAATGGCTTCATCTTAGATTCTCAAACACACAAAGATATAGCCATCCGCTGGTACTTAGAACATTGCCCTAATGTAACAGTGTTATATGAAAGAAACGTTTCATCTTGTAACAGCGGTGTGCTTACAGTCCGCACCTAGACACTGGGTTAAATTCTCTTGTCTGTAGCCTAATTCAGCTAATAGGCGGAGCAAACTTAAGCTATTTAGCTTTGAGGGGATTATAGCCATAAACCTTTTTGTGATTTTCAAGGTCAAACCAATTATCTTCTGCGTTATTCCTTAGAGCTCAAAGTGACTTACTGGGCAGGGCAAATAGTGCCAACGTTAGGGAATCTTAGCCAGTAGAACTCGACTCCGTTTACGCCCCCGGAACGCTTTTGGTGTATATGCTTAACTCACGCTCAAAACAGTACCTTCGTCGGTCTTTAACTTGGATGCTATTTACAGTTGTCTTGGCAACTGGATGTGGTCAAGCCAACTCGCAGGTGGATCCGAGCGTTCATATTGGCCCAGATGGTCAAGATATTCGGTGCACTAAAGATTCCTTATATGTTGAGCGGGGCCGTTACATATCTGGTAGCGACCAAAAGGAACGGGACTTTGCCTATCGTATTTCGGCCCAGTCTTTAGCGACTACGCCAGAAGAGGCCCTGGATATAGAAACTCGTTTACGCCAGCAGCGATGGTTTGATTTTGAACCTGAGGCTGGCAATCAACGTCTGGCAGCATTTTGCATTAGTCGCAATCTAGTTACAAACACAGATTATCAAGAGTTTGTGCTCGCAACTGGTTATCATCAGCCTGGCATCACTGCCGAGAACTACCAAGAGCAAAATATGCTGGTGCACTCCTATCAAGACCTGCGCCCATACTTTTGGCGGGGCTACCAGTTCCCTCCGGGTAAAGCGCAACACCCGGTTGTGCTGGTGTCTCAAAAAGATGCCTTAGCCTATGCCGCTTGGAAAAGCCAGGAAGATGGGCTTGAGTATCGACTGCCCACAGCTGACGAATGGGAAAAAGCAGCTCGCGGGATGGATGGACGTTATTTTGCCTGGGGTAGCGAATGGCAAGAGCAGGCTACAAACTGGCAGAAAAACGGACCCGAAGGAACTAGCCGTGTGGGTGCTTATCCCCTGAGTAAGAGTCCTTACGGTGTGGAAGACATGGCGGGCAATGTGTTTGAATTTACATCAACCGTATACGTGCAGGACGGTCAGGAGCGGGCCATTATGAAAGGGTGCGCCTGGGATGATCTGCCAGGATTTTGTCGGACTGCCTATCGCCATGGCCGACCTACGACCTATCGTCATATTTTGTTTGGATTTCGTTTGGTTTCGGACCCAAAACGCTAGTTTTGGCTGAAAAATCAGCTAAACTCCCTTGCCTTTCAGGTAATTAGCATCTTTTTCTCAGCCAACATTAAGGTTGATCGCGAATAATTATTCGCGGATTAATTTGTCGATTTGGTTTCGGCTGCATTATTATCTGTTCAATGCTTTAAGAGGAGCCCTCTGATGAAAGTTAATTATTTAGCGGCTGTTGCAGCTGCTTCTGTGTTGAGTGTTGGTGTTTTAACTGGTTGCGGCGGCGGCGGCGCAAATCCCTGTGCCGCTGACCCTTGCGCAGCACCCACTGAAGAAGTTGCTCCCTGTGCAGCTCCTTGTGCGGCTGATCCTTGTGCGGCTGACCCCTGTGCGGCTGATCCCTGTGCGGCTGATCCTTGTGCGGCTGACCCCTGTGCAGGCAGCTAACGTCTAGTACAGCTCAAAGACAACTGGATATTTACAAATTCAGCTTCCTGAAATTAGTTTCAGGAAGCTTTTGCTATGGTGACTGTGCCACAGCTAACACCACAGGAAGACTGCTATGAAGGTTGCATTTATTGGCCTTGGTACTATGGGCATGCCCATGGCCCTAAATTTGCTAGCTACAGGCCATCAGCTCATTGTCCATAATCGTAGTCGCGATCGCGAATTACCCCTGGTCGAGGCAGGTGCCCAGCGAGCCGCCACACCCGCTGCTGCTGCCACAGAGGCTGAAATTATTGTAATTTGCGTTAGCGATACGCCCGACGTTGAAGCAGTGCTTCTCGGGCCTGAGGGTGTGATTTCAGGAGCACAGCCCAATAGTTTAGTCATCGACATGTCCACCATTAGCCCCACGGTCACCCGAGCCATTGCAGCTGAGCTGGCTGAGCAGCAGATTGCCATGTTGGATGCTCCCGTATCCGGCGGTTCAGAAGGGGCGACCAACGGCACTCTATCCATCATGGTGGGGGGGGAAGCTGAAGCACTAACTAAAGCGATGCCTGTCCTGCAGGCCCTGGGTAAAACAATTACCCACGTTGGCCCCATCGGTGCTGGGCAAACCACCAAGGCCATTAATCAGATCGTTGTTGCAGGTACCTTTTGGGCCGTTGCTGAAGGGTTAGCTCTGGGGCTAAAAGCGGAGTTGGATATGGAAAAAGTCGTCCAGGCCGTGGGTGGTGGTGCGGCTAGTTCTTGGGCCTTTACCAATCGGTCTGGCAATATGCTCGATAATACCTATCCCCTTGGGTTCCGGATGCGGCTGCACCGCAAAGATTTGCTCATTGCTCTGGAGGCAGCCCGCGAACTGGGGTTGCCACTACCCATGGCAGCCTATGTGGAGCAGATTGAGAGTGGGCTGATCGCTCAGGGCTTTGGGGATGAAGATATGTCAGCGATTGCTCGTAGTCTGCGAGAGATGGGGGGGATCTAAAGGGTGTACGGAGATCGGACGGGAGGACCCTGCCCGCTTTCCGCATCAGGAGCTTAAGGTACGCCGATGGTGGTGATGTATAGCACGGCCTCATCCTCGGGGATGCCGAGGACGTCATTGACCTGATCGTCAAAGAACCCGGCAATGCCGCTCACACCGAGACCTAAGCGTGTGGCTGCCACATTCAGCCGCTGCCCTAGATGACCGGCATCCATGTGCAAATAGCGATATGTCCGATCACAATGGCGCTCAACGGCCTGTTTCAAATTGGCCGTATGCATAATGGCCACACTGGCATCACGGCCTAAGTGCTGTTCTAAGCAAAGATGATGTAGCTCGCGCCGGAAATGCTTAAACCGCACCTGTCGTAGGGTGGTTTCTGCCGGATCGTAGTAATAGCAGCCTGCATCCAGATTGTTGACGGCCAACACGACGATAAACGTCTGAATCAGGCTCAAATCAAAATAGTCGGGCTGCGGGTCGAACCCTTGTTCGCTATAGTTTTCAGGGTGATAGGTAAAATCCAGCAGCTGCCGTAGAGGATCCAAGGAAATTGCCGCACCCCGATAACGGCGAGTCGAACGCCGGTGCAGCATAGATTTAGTCAAATACTCCAGCCCTTCTCCCCAACTGATAGGGGCTACTTTGGTACTGGCGTTATTGCCAAATGGAAACGCATACTGGGAGCCAGCGAGTTGAGGCGAATGATCTAACCGGGCTTGCTCCAGACTTTTATCTGGCTGAGGGGTAATTTTGCTGGCCTGATGCAGTGCGGCCAGCAGCTGACCGTCATCTACCGTCACCCCATGCTCAGATACCTGTAAATCACTGGACAATGTGGTGCAGCCCCGGGGTAGGTTCTGCTCGACCTGTAGCAAATCGGCCAGGGCTAAAACCGCGATCGCACCCTCCTCTTCTGGGTTCAGGTACAGCAGATCATTCACCGCATCATCCACAAATCCACCGATCAGATGGGGGCGATAGTCACACAGCGATGCCGCCAGATCCACATTGCCCAATAAATGGCCTGTGTCCAGACATACCCGACGATAGGCCCGGGCCTGATAACGCCAGACCGAACGCTGGAACACAACGCTGGTCACCATCGCCAGGTGAGTGTGCTCCAGGGCCGGATGCCAAAAACAAGCCTCCTGCAATCGCTGCCACGGATGATCGTCCCAGAACCGCACCAAACTATGGGTCTTGACCTGGTAATTGTATAAACCAGCAGGCAGATGGGATGTGCCCCGGGAAATCAAGTAAACTTCTGCCGGGTACAGCGCACCGGCGGATGGGGCCGAACGCAGATAAACCGTATCCCCTATCGTGCTGGTAAATTTGGCCGTTAACCCATAGCTGTGGAATAAAAATTGCGATAGCCGCTGCCACCATTGATCGCTGGGACGTTCCACCGCTCCTAAATAGCCCTGTAGATCAAACCGGCTGCCCAAGGGATAACGTTTGTAAACTTCAGGCTGGTCAGCCCAGTTTAGGGTTCCTTGGGGCAGCGCATCGGGGAAATACTTAGTGCGTTGGTGATAGTGATAGGCGAGAGAGCGCGATGCCTTAGTCATGGCTGTGCAGTGGAGCTATCGATTGAGTGGATACCCAAGGCCGAGGATGCCCCCGAAAATCTTAAGTGACGCTTAAGAAAGCCTTTTTTCTACGATATGTATCTTAATTTACATTCTGTAACATCTTGCTTTCAGGTGCCAAACATTTCTGGAGCAATATTTATTGAGCCAGTTGGAGGCTGGCCTTATCGCAAGTGGCAGGTATCCAATTCAATTTTGACGTAGATGGGTATGACGGTTGATGAATTCTTAGCGGCCTATCAAGCTGGGAAACGTGACTTTCAAGACATTGTGCTAGAAGCAGCTAACTTATTTGATTGCGATATCCGCAACTGTGATCTCACGGGTGCTCACCTGCAGGGAGCCTATTTACCCTATGCCAAGCTCAGTCGGGTGCGGTTAATTGAGGCCACCTTAACGGATGCCAATCTGGGTAATGCCTTACTACAGGCTTCAGATTTGTCGCAAGCTAACCTACAGCGGGCCATCCTGTCCTATGGGAATTTGCGGGGAGCCAAGTTATCTGACGCGACGTTGTATCAGGCCAACCTTTACAGGGCTGACTTAACCGGGGCTGATTTAACGGGAGCCGATCTACGTCAGGTGAATTTAAGTCGGGCCAACTTAACCCAGGCCAACTTAACCCAGGTAGATTTGCGGGGTGCTAATTTATTCCGGGCCCGGCAGGTGGATTTAAGTGACGTGATATGCGATCGCACCACCATTGGTCCCGATGGTTATCCTATAGAAAATAGCGAGAATGAATTGTAGAGGCGTTCCGGTGGAACGCCTCTACAAGCCGCCCTAGCTCAGGTATGCTATGAGCAGTCTTTAAGACCTGTCCTGCCCTTCCCCTCTATGACTGTGAGCGCATCATCAAAATCCGCTAATTGGCCAAAGTTGGCCCTCATGCTGATCTTAATGTGTGCTCCCATTCGACCGGGTCATGCCCAGACGGACACCACGATCACATCCTTGGGTAACAGCTCCACGGCTGAAGCGACGACGGCTGTGAATCAGCGTCCTGACGATGCTGGTGATTCTTCTGACTGGAGCATTGTGCTGCTGAGCATTTTGATCGGCACCTTGATCTTGCTCCTGGGGATGGGGATGGCCATGCTCTGGGTAATGCGCAGTGCGGTGGAAACAGAAATCACCAAGAATGTGACTAAAAACGTCCTTGGTCAGCTCAATGAAATCGAAAACCTGGAGAGCAAGATCCAGGCTGCCACCCGTAGAATTGATGGCATTTTGGCTGAGGCTGACGACCGCGCCGATGAGCTGGTGGAACGCTCCACCAGTTTTCAGCGAGACCTGACCACCCAGCGCAATAGTTTAACCAAGCTACTGGCGGATATTACTGACCTGAAGGCACGAACCGTTAAAGATTGGCAAACGGAGCTGGATAATGCTCGCCAGTCTTTTGGCACGACCCAAACCGATTTTCTGCAAGAGCTGGATAACCTGAAACAGACCACGATTCAGCAGCTGCAAACTCTCCAAGCCGATACCCGGCGGCAGCAACAGTCTGTATTTCAGGGGTTAGATACTGCCCAGTCCACCCTGGATAATCATTTGGCAGGTCTTAAAGCCACCGCTGACCATCGCCAAGGTATTTATCTCGATGAGCTAGAGCGCAAAGAATCTATCTTTTCTGACGAGATTGGTACACTACAGGCCAACACCATTGAGCAGCGAGATCGCTGGTTAGAAAAGCTGACCAGCCTGGAAAAAAATATTGGCCCCCAGCTGGAAGATTTGCGTAAGGCAATGAAAGCACAGCTGGAGCAGCAGCGGGACAACATTATCGAAGAAATGCAGCAGGATCGGGGGGACTTTACCCAGGAAATGCAGCAAAGCCGGGGAGAATTTGCCCAGCAGCTGAACGAGATGCAGGCTAATGCCCTGGGCCATAAAGAATTAGCACTGCAGACCATTGAACGTTCAGTGGGTGACCTGCAACAGCAGTTTCAGCAGCTGCGTAACGATATTGAAGGCCGCAAAGCTGACCTGATGCAGCAGTTACGTCAGTCCACCGATGACTTTTTGACCCAGTTTGCCACCCTCCGAGTGGATGTGGAAGGTCGTAAAGGGGTGCTGTTAGGGGATATGGACCAGGTGGCCGCCAACTTTAAGCACCAGCTAGAACGACTGCAAGGGGACCTCAGCACCGAGCGAGATGAGTCATTTCGAGCATTGCAGCAGACGGCTAACAGTTTTGCCAATCAGCTCAGCCAGTTGCAAAGTGAAACAGGTGATCAGCAGTCTCGCACGCTGCAGACTATTGATGGCGCTGCCCGCGAATTTAACCGTCAGCTTACGGAGCTGCAGTCCAGTGTGACCCAGCAGCAGCAAGAATCACTGCAAAGTCTGCAGCAGCTTGAGGGCGAGTTTACCCAGCAATTGGGGCAAGTGCGTGATGTGGTGTTTGGCCGTCGCGACGTGGTGATCGACAAGCTGGATCAGTTTGATGCCAGCCTGGGGACGCAGATCAATGAGCTGGCGAATGCCGCCCGTAGTCGTCAGCAGGAAGCCCAGCAGCGGCTAATGGTGATTGTTGAGCGCTTTGCTACAGCCCTTGACGACCTGAAAACCCGGTTTGAAGGAGAGCAGTCTACCTCAGCCGCTGATTTGGAGCAGCTAAAACAGAGCTTTGCGGAGCAGCTGGATAGCTTGCAAACTGATGCCAAGGTGCAAAAGGACCAGATTATGCGCCAGTTAGGGGAAGTGACGCCTGAATATGTGGCTGATTCGTTTGTGGATACGGCTCAAACTCAACTGCAAAGCCTGACCGAGCGCCTGGCACGGCTACAGTCTAATCGCCCCGAGCTGTTTGAGACCATTGACGAGCTTGTGGCCGAGGCTGAAGGCCAGATTGAAGCCGGTAATTTAGAAGATGCGATCGCAACCTACGATCGAGCCCTAGCCATCCAGCCAAACAATGCGGAACTGTGGTTAGCCCGCAGTAAACCCCTCACCCAGCTGAAACGTCGTGATGAGGCCCTAACGGCGTTGCAAAAGGTGATTGACCTGGAACCCCAGCGCAAAGAAGCCTGGTATCAACGCGGTCTAGTACTGCGTGAGCTACGTCGCTATGACGATGCCCTGACCACCTTTGAACGGGTGATTGAACTCAATGATACGGACCCAAGAGCCTGGCTCAATAAGGGCATGGTGCTCAGCCGTCTCAAGCAGCGAGAAAAGGCAATTATTTCCTTTGATAAGGCCATTGCCCTTAACCCCACTTACCACGAAGCCTGGGTGAACCGTGGAGTGGCCTACGGTATTTTGCAACAGCCAGAGGAAGCATTTAAGTCCTTTGATAAGGCAGTCAAGATTCAGGAAAACGACGGTGTGGCCTGGCTAAATCGGGGATTGGCACTGTTGGATCTAGAGCGCTTTGAAGATGCGGTACCGTCGTTTGAGCAGGCCACACGGTTTAAGCCAGATTTAGTCAAGGCCTGGGATAATCGCGGATTGGCACTCGTTAAGCTGGGTCGAGACCGGGATGCCCTCAAGAGTTTTGAAAAAGCACTGGAGTTAAACCCGGCCTATGCAAAGACGTACTACAACCGTGCCGTTTGTTATGCCCTACAGCGGGAGACTGATAAGTCCCTAGAAAATTTGCAGAAAGCGGTGCAGATTGATCCGCGCTATAAAGAAGAAGCCCAGGCAGACGAGAGCTTTGAAGATATTTGGCAGGACAACTGGTTCAAAGAGTTAGTGGCGTAGGTTGGGTTGAATTTTGAGAAACCCAACAATCTAAATACGCGAGAAGGAACTAGGTCAGCTGTCATTAAGTCTGCTAGGTTTAGCGATCGCATTTCAAACCCATGAAAAACCGCTTAAATATCCGAGATACCAACACCCTGGGTGATGATGGCCCCATGCTGGTACTAGATTTTTTAACCGAACAGATTACGGTGCGAGAGCTAATTCGCAGTCGGGTTTATCAAGAAGTGAAAGACTTTAATGCGAAGCAGCCGGACGTTTTTACAGGATTGGTGCAACCCACTGAAACCGAACAGACACTAAACGGTTACAAACTGCGTAAACCCCGCAAGATTAACTGGGAAGCTCAGTTTGAAAAAGCCATTACCGCCTTTCAAAGTAACGGCTTTATCATTTTGGTGGATGACGAACAAGTGACGGAGCTGGAAGACGAGATCACCATTGCCCCTGAGACTTCGGTCACCTTTATGAAATTGGTCCCCCTGGTGGGCGGTTAGTTGGGAGGTTAACCATGACCATCAACAATGCTGATATCATCCAAGCAGTTCTGCAAGAGCATCAAGAACCAACCAAGGGTCCCTCTTACAACTTCAAAGAGTCTGACATTTGGGAAGAAATCTCTAAACTCAATCGAGCTGAGCAAGCTGAGTTAGCCCTTGCCATGGTGCAAGCCTATAAGCACCACATGGAACAGGCGACTAACAATGACGATGGTGATGCCTATGGCAACGCCTCTGGTATTGCCAATGTGTTGCTACTGATCTTAAATCGCAAACTACCTTTTACCGCAGACGGTGTGATTGAATTTCTAGTCACCTGTCAAGATCGGAATCTGCGCACCTGGTATTGGTATACACCTGTCAAAAAGCTGACGCGAGATTATCTCAAAGACCATGTTCTAACGCCCGAGCTGCAAGCTGCTATTGAAGCAACCTGCAACAGCTGGTCACAACTTTACGGCGATGCACCCAAAGCCGCCAACCAACTACGCTTGTTAATCTCCGCTGAGACCAAAACTCTGGCAGTCACCCCCGGAGAACCCTGGTCTGATGCAGCTAAACAAACTATCGAAGCACTGCCCGAAACCAAACAAGCTACCTGGATTCAACTGCTTGCAGCCTGCTCTACAGCCTCTGGCGGTAAACCCACCGCCAAGTGGCTCAAAAGCGCCAAACCTCTGCGCCAGGCTGTAGGTATAGACACCTTTCAACAGTATCTAGTGGAGTGGTGTCCACTGGTAGACCAGCCCCGCACGCAGCCTTTGCCCGGTTGGCGTGGTGGTGATGATGTGATTCAAGACAAAAATGCCGACATTCTCAAAGGTTTAGTGTGGCTCTGTGCGGATCAAACCGAGGAAGAGTTGGTGCGTGCTTTGGGAAAACTAGCAGTTTCAGCCTATCGCAAAATTCCTGGCATTGGACCACGGTGCGTGAAGCTGGGCAATGCCTGTGTGTGGGCCTTGGGGCAAATGCCCACAGCGGATGCCATTGGTCAGCTGGCATTGTTAAAGGTAAAGGTAAAGTTTGGCACGGCCCAAAAGGGAATTGAAAAAGCACTGACAGCTGCGGCTGAGCGAGAGGGACTACCCCGAGAAGAAATTGAAGAGTTGGCGGTGCCCACCTATGGGTTGAGTGAGGTGGGCGTGCGGCGAGAGACATTGGGCGAGTTTACGGCTGAGCTGATGGTGACTGGCACTAGTAGCACAGTGCTACGGTGGCTTAAGGCAGATGGCAACGTGCAAAAGTCAGTGCCTAAGGCCGTTAAGGATAACTACGGTGAGGATCTAAAGGAGCTAAAACAGGCAGCAAAAGATATTCAGAAGATGTTGCCCGCCCAGAGAGACCGCATCGAGGCATTTTATCTACAGCAGAAGACGTGGGGTTTTACTATCTGGCAGGAGCGTTATGTCAATCATCCATTGGTGGGTACTTTAGCGAGACGGATGCTCTGGCAGTTTGAAGAAGATGGAAAACATGCTGTAGGGTTCTGGTTTGACAGGGAAAACGGTCCCCCCAGCTCCCAAAACTTGGGGGAAGTCTCTGCTCAAAGTCCCCCAGACTTGGAGGATTTAGGGGGCCAAGGCAAGATAGCCAACACGACTCAAACATCTTTGAAGACAAATCTAGTCGATCTACAAGGAAAACCCATTGACTGGTTGACACATAAAACTCGCGTCAGTCTATGGCATCCGATTACAGCAACAACTGAGACCATTCAGGCCTGGCGCAGTTGGTTAGTTAACCATGGGATTCAGCAGCCGTTTAAACAGGCCCACCGGGAGATTTATCTACTCACGGCGGCTGAAGAGACTACTCGTGTGTACTCCAATCGGTTTGCAGCCCACATTATTAAGCAGCATCAGTTTAATGCGCTGTGTGGTCAGCGGGGCTGGAAGAATCAGCTGAGGCTGATGGTGGATGATGATTATGAACCGGCACGGTTACTATTGCCCAAGTGGGATTTGCGGGCAGAGTTTTGGATTGAAGGGATTGGGGATGACTACGGTAGCGATACGACTGAGGCGGGTACCTATCTTTATTTAGCGACGGACCAGGTGAGGTTTTACCCAATTGATGCGGCGAGTAATTTTGCCCATGCGGGTGGTGGTGGTTATGGCACCTATCGTAATGCTCCAGCAGAGCCGATACCGTTGAGTGACATTCCGGCATTGGTATTGACAGAGGTGTTACGGGATGTAGATTTGTTTGTGGGTGTTGCCAGTGTGGGCAATGATCCAAACTGGACGGATGGTGGCGCTGAAGGACGACGACAGTATTATGACTACTGGCATGATTATTCGTTTGGGGAGCTATCGGCGACTGCCCAGACGCGACGGCAAGTGTTGGAAAATTTGGTGCCCAAGTTGAAGAAGATTGCTAGCCGCTGTTCGTTTCAGGAACGATTTTTGGTGGTGAGGGGGGATATTCGCACCTATAAGATTCACCTGGGCAGTGGGAATATTTTGATGGAGCCGAATGATCAGTATTTGTGTATTGTGCGGGCAGGAAAAAGTGCGGCGGATAAAGTGTTTCTGCCCTTTGAGGGGGATAAGACCCTGGCGCTGATTTTGAGCAAGGTGTTTTTGCTGGCCGAGGATACAAAAATTACAGACAAAACAATTTTGAGCCAGATTACCCCGTAGGTTGGGGTTGAAGTGGATTGTTGGGTTTTGGAGAGCCGCAAGGGAGCAGAGAATGTTGGATAAAGTTATCAACCCAACCTACGGGGGATGTTCATCTCTGGTGAATGACAATATCGCCCCCACTGACCTTTTGCAAGAAGAGACGATCGGCAACATGGTCAAGAAGCCGGACATAGTATCTACCTGTCAGGCAGAATTGAACGATAATTCAAGCTTATACTACTCATCCTCAGCCTTTTCCCACTCCAGGGTAATCTCCAAACTTGTCGTCCCAGTTCCCCTGGCCAACGCCGCAATCAGATGCCCCTCCTGCACCTCCACCTCCACACCAAAGGTCACACTGGCTTTGGTTGGTTTCGCTGCATTAATCGGCTTTGCAACGGCCTTCACAATCCCCTCAATGGAAGACGTTACCCTATCAAACGAAGACTTAGACCCTAACTTATCTGAATTACCCCGTGTTACTTGGGGTGGTTTTACCTTGACATAAATCAAGCTGCCATCGTCTAACTCTACAGGGACTGTTTGGCCCGATTCGTAATTCATGAGCAAGCGCTAAAACATCAGCTCTGTTATAACGCTCGTACCACAATTACCCAACCCACCAGCAACATTTCGACAGGCAAAAAAAAGCCACCCCCATTAAAAGGTGACTCGGATGTTCCAGGAAACTTAACCAAAATTTGACTGATTACGGCAACGTCTCTTCCTACAGCGCCGCCCTATTCGTCAGCCACTCTGCGGACCAAAAGCGCACTGCACCATCAGCACTGCTGCTCATCAACACCTTGCCCTCATCAGCAAATTCCAGATCCCATACAGCCATTGTGTGCCCCCTCAGGGTTTGCACCCGCTGATGATTTTTCACATCCCATAGTTTCACTGTGTGATCATAGCTGCCACTGGCCACCGTGCGCCCATCGGGGCTAAACGCCACTGAATATACTGCGCGCCCATGGCCCACAAACATACAAACAGGTTCAAATTTTTGCAAATCCCAGGCAATCGCGGTCCTATCTTGACTACCGCTCACCACCATGGTGCTATCGGGGCTAAATGCTAAATCCCACACCGTTCTCTTGTGCCCATGCAGCGTGAGTAGCTTCATCTTAGTTTTGAGATCCCACACGTGAAGCATACCGCGCCGATCCCCGCTGACAATAGTCTTGCCATTGGGGCTAATAGCCACCGCCGTAATTCCGTGGGGGTGCTCAAACGTGTGTAACAGCTCACCGGACCAGATATCCCAAATTCTGACAGTTTTATCAAAACTGCCACTCACCAAAAGGCTGCCATCTTCGCTGATGGCCAACGATTTCACATCATCGGTATGCCCAACCAAATCATGAAACAGTTGCTTTGTCATTAAGTTCCAAATGCGAATATCGTTGTCCCAGCTACCGCTGGCCAGCAGCTTGCCACTCGGAGTCAAGACAACATCTTCGACCGCATCAGAATGAACTTGGTGGGATTGCAACAACTTGCCAGATACGGAATCCCAGACCGAAATAGTGCCATCAAAATGCCCCGTTGCAAAAATCTGGCTGGCCGCATGCATGGTGCTGCCATAGGTCACCGCATCGGTTGTAAAGGCCTGCCGTGAGCCAAAACGATTATCAAAACCAAAAGAGGCATGGGCATCGGTGACACCTGACGCTACATTAACGGCACCCATACGGGTCGCCATCGGTGGCGCAACCATGTCTATACCCACTGCGATACAGGCAGCCACTAAGCTAATTAAACTCAGCTTTTCAGCGGTGGATGTCTTCTTTTTACGGGATTTTTTAGCTTTAGATGGTTGATTTTCGCGTTGCTGACGCTTTTTACTGGCAAGATTTTTTAAAAATGAGTTCCTTTTCTTAGCTTCGGTAGATTTTGATGTGACGATCATGACGTTTATACTGGCACCACTGATAAATTCCAACAGAAGCCTATGCCTAGCTAGACATAGAACTCCTTAGCCATGGCTGCTGCCCATAAAGAGGTGGACAGACATCCTCGAATGGGCCCCCTCTTGTGTTTAGTGAGGGAGTATATCAATAACAAAGGGCACCTCAAATCATCCGCTGGGCCATGTTTGAACCCCCAGGTTCGATGAAATGAGGTAAATATTAGTTGATTCTGACTTTAACCAGGTCTTTCTGAAATTCTGATCCTTTGCGAACCAGGAACAAAACTGTAATGGCGATAATGCAGATGGCAGCAATTGGAGTAACCATTGTCCACTGACCTGCCATTTTATTGATGACATGCCAGGTCAGCAGAAACATGGCGGCATAGGTCAATGTATGGAGGCGTTTCCAATTTTTTTTGAGCCGCTTTATGCTCCAGTTGTTAGAGGTGATTGTTAGTAGCGTAAAAATAATGAGTGTTGACAACCCCTCAACACTGGCTCGGTAGGTATGGAAATCAAAAAAGTCAAAATTACGTTTGCGAATGACAAAGTAGGTATGACCAACCGCAAGTACAAAAGATAGAATGCCAATAGCTCGTCGCTGTTTGAGTAGCCAGCGAACAATGCTATGGCTTTTGAAAGCTGGAAAGACAACGCGGATAATGGTTGGTGCCAAAGTGGCGACATAGGCAACCAGTGCCAGAAACCCCAGATGGTTTCCAAGGGGCACGGGCTCAAACGATAGACTCATCTCAGGTAGAACACTCATCGGTTAACTGCTGCTTAGGAGACGCCCAAACCGAACTAAACGTTGGCGTGAAATCTCCTTAACGGTCGAATTGTCTGTGAGTACGGAGTCTACTTGCAACGCTGTAACAAGGCTTCAAACATTTTTAAGACTCCGACTTTAGACTAAATGAAAAATAATGATGCACCCATTGTGTCCCCGATCAAACAAGATACGTTTGAAAAAATCCCTGCTAAATGTAGTTGAGCAGGGAAATAATAAATGCTCTTGCTAACGTATATATGTTAGAACGGAGTAATTTCACCCACTCATATTGATCCGGAGACTTTATCAAAAGTTTCTAGTTTCCCCATGAATTGCTAAAGATTCTGTAGAGAGTCAAATCATGACTTGACTTTTATGTCTTCATATTACTAACAACATAACTTCCCCCCTAGTATCTGAATAATGCCAAACTAGGAGGGAAGTGCTGAATTAAGTTATTTAGGGCGATTTTTCTAGCTTAGGATGATAAAGCTTGCCGATAGTTAGACTTTTTCAGTATTAGTCCTAAAGGGAGCGCCTTAAGGGCTTCACCCGCTGACTCAAAGCGAAGATGGTAATTTGGACTGACCATTCGCTCGAAAAGTTTAATAATGTTCGAATCTGCCTTGACCAAATCCGTTAGCTTGCCCTTGCTGCTGGTCTTAACGAGCCATTCAGGAGACTGTCCTGTTAATGATTGTAGGACAATCATGCCGATGGAATAGACGTCGCTGTTTAGCTGAGGATTACCAGCACGCTGCTCAACGGGTTGATAGTTGTGGTGTTTCAAAATTGCTTGGCGGTAGGCCAATGAATGGGACCGCAGATTGACAAATAGCCGCTTGAGGACACCATATTCCACCAGGATGATGCGATCGTCCGATTGACGACGTACAAAGCTTTGGGGATGACATTCACAGTGGACAATTTTCCCTTGGTGAAAGGGGTGTATGCTGCTAAGCAAATTGTGGGTTAGCTGCAAGACGTGGCCCATGGATTGCGCACTGTCGAGCTCATCGACTAAGGATGTGCCTACAATATCGGACTGTACCCAGTAGAATTTATCATCTTGCTCAAACGAATCTAGGCAAGTGGCAATATCATCCTGTCGAGTGATGACCTTGAGAAACTTCATTTCTGAGTCCAGGGCATCACGCACCAGGGGCAGTAGTGAAGAATTTCCGACTGGTAGGTTAAAGACATTGATGATGACTGATTTGGCATCATTGTCGAGATCTTTAGCCAATAATCGCTGGCCAAATGTGTTTTCACTCAGCACTCGGCTAACTTCGTAGCGCCCCTTTAGAGACTCCTCAGAGGACTTGTTCCGGCTAGGCTGCGGAGATGTGAACTGTGTCTTTAATGATGAAAACTCGCTTTCTAATTCTGAAAATTGAGATAGCGCAGATTCTAATTTTGTGAAGGTTAGGGGGTTGGCTGCTGACGATGTGCTGTCAGGGGATGTCACCCCTAACAATGTATTCACCTTGCCTAGCAGACGCTTAAGTACAATGGGTTTAGTATCGTAGTCGTTGCAGCCAACTTCTAACGCTGTTTTCCAGTTACCTGATTTATTGTTAGTTGTTAACGCAATGATAGGGATATGTGCCGCTGCCGTGGATGCTTTCAGGATTTTGATTGACTGCCATCCATCCATCACGGGTAAATCCGTATCCATGATGATTAAATCGGGCTGCTTTTCGATGGCCAGTGATACACCTTTGTCGCCATCGGTTGCAGTCAGAACCTCGTATCCGCAATGCTTCAGGCGTCGTTCCAGCATTTTGCGGTTTAATGCATTGTTTTCTACTAACAAAACCTTAGGCATGGCGAATAATAAGGGATAGATTGAACACTCAACGATGTCAGGACGTCATGGTTAAGCTGTCGCCCAACCGACTTAGCAAAATTAGACCGCAGCACAAACATGCAGTTCTTCTAAAAAGTCTTGCAAATTCAAATCGTTGCGATAGTAGATACTTTGAACATCATTGGCAATTTGGATGCTGATCTCTGTTTCGATAACTGAATTAGCGATCGCAATAATAGGAATTTCCTCAAACGCCGACGTCTGTCGCAGCGACTTGATACACTGAATCGCATCAGACTCCAGACTTAAGTCAATTAAAATAAGGGTCGGTGGTTTGTCTACCTGAGCCAGCGTCAAGGCATCGGCACTATTGTCAATACACTTAACTAACCAGGTTTCTTGCTGCAGCATACGAGTAATAACTTCTTCATTCTTTTCGCGTGCTTGCAGTACTAAAAGCCATGGTTGCTCTTCTTGGATGGGCTGGCGATTGCCTTGAACCACTTGAGGTAAGCGCAGAGTAAACTGGGAGCCTCTATCAGACTGACTTTCTACTGTAATATCTCCTCCCATCATGTTGGCAAACTGTTTGGTGATGGTCAGGCCGAGTCCTGTGCCGCCAAACTGTCGAGTGGTTGAACTATCGGCTTGGGCAAAGGCTTCAAAGACCTTTTTCTGTTGTTCCGATGTCATGCCAATGCCAGTGTCTGTGACAATAAAATCAATCCATGGTTGATCCCCTTCCATGCTTGATTTAACTGTTAAGGCAATGGTTCCATCTTGAGTAAATTTGTTAGCATTACTGAGCAGGTTTAACAAGCTCTGATACACTTTAGAGTGATCGGCCGAAATTACGTCTACATTAGCTCCCTGATGGACAATTAGCTTATTACCCTTCTTTTGAATGAGGGGATTGAGGACATCAGCAACCTGTTCAACTAAGAAGGAAATGGAGAATTCCTCAATGAATAGCTCCATGCGACCTGATTCAATCTTGGAGAGGTCAAGGACTGAATTAATTAGGGTCAGTAGTTGTTTGCCGGCATCTTGAATACGATACAGATCGGTTTGGGCATCTTCGACAGAAAGGTCTTCAGCTTCTTCAGCCAGCATCTCACTGTAGCCAATAATGGCATTGAGAGGTGTGCGTAGCTCATGGCTCATATTGGCCAAAAATTCGCTCTTTGCCTGGGTTGACGCTTCAGCGCTTTCTTTAGCGTGGCTTAAAGATTGTTCCCTGAGGACAACTTCGTTGGCCATGTGCTCAAAGGCTCGAGCCAGTTGCCCCGGCTCGTCGGTGCGGGATGTCAAACTGCTGAGGGATGTGGTGCCGTCTGAGTTAGTGGGTAGGGTGACCCGTTGTCCTAGACTGATGTCGCGGATGAGCTTGTTGAGTTGGCCGAGGGGACTAATCACTGTTTTTCTTAGCAGGTGATTGATGACGCCAATGACGACAGCAAATACACCGGTAAAGATGGCAACCGCGAGTAAGAGATATTGATTTCCTTCTATAAATACCTGGCTAGAGGGGACGTATATGGTCTGAGCCGCAACGGTTTCTCCTAGTTTCCAGCCGTAGCCATTTTCAGTACCATAGGTTTGCCGCATACTGGGTGGCGCATCTGAGGGGATGCCATGGCATTCTAAACAGCTCTCTTTTTCAATGGTGAGCGGGCGGCTGATGTACAGCAGCTTTTTACCCTCCATTCTGCGATAACCTTTGAGTTCTTCTAGCTTGCTGTTTTCTCGAAATTGATTGACAACTTGGGTTTCAAACTCGTCTGCTTGATCCCTTGGATTGGTTGGATTTAGGGTTGCTTCTTTGTATAGAAAATCCTCATATTCATTCGCGGCGCGGAAACCTTCAAATACTTCCCTGGCGGAATAGGCCGGTACGGTTTCAGGAATAAATTCTGTCGCTTCAGCCAGTTCATCTGCCAGATGGGGTCTTACCTGCGCACTGGTGTAGTTTCTGACCGCATTCATGGTTTGGATTAATATTTCTGCCCGATGGACGATTTCGCCCTCAGCTTTCTGACGCATCGCAGCTGAGAGAATTAACCCACTGGCAATAATGCCCACGAAAAAAATAATCGTTAACATCCTGGTAAATTGATTACCAAGACTAGAAAGACGGCGTTGAGACCTCATAGTGTATGACTCACCCTAAAAGTTAGGCATATAAATAATTTGGTGTTGCTGATCCTTGGCAGGGGTCAATCTAAGAAACACTGATGTAAAGCAATCCTGCCCGATCGCTTCATCCCTTAAATCAGCAACAGCAATAATTCCTCTATGGGTCGATTATGTGTTATGCCATGGTGAGGAATAAAGTATGGCTCAACGGTAAAACCAATAATTTATAGGTGTGTAGATATTCGCTAAAATATTTTGGTTCTTTCCTGGTGGATAGAACCGTAGCTATAGAGTACATTTCATCCGTTATAGCTACTTTTTTGGAGAGATATATAATTTCTGTTCCTATTTCTCAAGGCTGAATATTTAGCTTTGATGAAATCTGTAGATTGAAGGGCTTATCAGTAAAATTACCGTTGCTTTATTTGCAGATGAATGGGTCTGGAGAAAGCGGTCATAACCAGCTCTTATGAATTATGTCGCTTTAAAATTGGGCAACTGATAGATCGGCCCTCGACTATTCGACATTTTGTTTTTCTTTACCCATGGGCAACAGTGTGGTGATCTGCCAGGGTTGTTGTTCGTTTTTTTCGATACTTGGTGTCAGGGTTATCAGGTCTTGGATATTGTGCTCCATGGTTTGACAGATGGCATTTAGGGGCAGATCATTGCGATCGCACCCAAAAGGATTTTCAATTTCCAGGCCAATTTCTTCCACACCAAACACAGCAAAGGCAACCAGGGCAACCACCGGAATCGTCCACCCGTTGAGCTCGCTCACCACCTGAAAGGGTAGGGCCAAACAGTACATCACCAGTAGCTGTTTAAGGTGGATCGAGTAGGCCAAGGGCAAGGGTGTGTTGAGGATGCGTTCGCAGCCGCCCAGGGAATTGACCAAACTGTTTAGTTGTGAGGTCATGGCCTGGAGCTGATAGGCATTAATCCGACCTTTAAGCTGTTGCACCTGTAGATAGTCCCCTAGCCAAAAGGCAATTTCTAGCGGTGGGCTATTCATACCCATGAGTTTTTCTAGCTGTGGGGGAGTCACTAGATGGTTCAGCTCATGGGCGCAAGGCTGCTGTCTCAGATGTTGCTTGGTTGCGATCGCAAATGCCACCAGTAATTTCAGCGCCTGCTCCTTAGACTGGCGGCTGGTATCCACCGACACCCAGATTTGGCGGGCCAGGTTGCGGGTGGTATTGACGATGTTGCCCCAGAGCTTGCGGCCTTCCCAGAAGCGTTCATAGGAGGCATTGGTGCGAAAGACCAGCAGCAACCCCAGGACAATGCTGGGGACAACACCGCCTAAAATTGGCCAGGAAACGGCAAAGCCTGCGTTATCCAACAGCGTTACGATCAGGGCAAACCCAACACAGATACCGACCCTGGGCATCACCGCCCGAATCACGGAACCGCGCAGGCAAAACAGGGTTTTAAACCAGGGTCGACGATCTTCTGCCATGGTCATTGGTAAATTGATAATTAACAATTGACAATTATTAATTGATAATGGTCAATTGCTAGCGGATATCATAGCCAAACAAATTGGGGTCAGCTTCACCCATCTCTAGATCCCCCAGACCGTATTCAGCCCAGCGGCGTTCCACCATGGCGGCTATCTCTGGATCAGACTTCAGCTCGTCGCCCCACTGGTGATCGGTTTCGGGGGGTACCTTGGTGGTGGCATCAATGCCCATGCGGCCACCCAGCCCTAGTTTTTCGTTGGCAAAGTCTAAGGAGTCAAAGGGGTTATCCGGCAGGATAAACACATCGCGGGTGGGGTCTACTTTAGAGGTGAGCGCCCAGATCACCTGGCGCGGGTCGCGGATATTGATGTCATGGTCGACGACGATGACAAATTTGGTGTAGGTGAACTGGGGCAGGGCGGTCCAGAAGGCCATGGCGGCACGGCGGGCCTGGCCTGGATAGGCTTTTTTGATGGAAATGACGGCAGCTTTATAACTGAGGGCTTCCATGGGTAGGAAGAAGTCCACAATTTCGGAAACCTGCTGTCGCAAAATGGGTGTGTAAATGCGGTTGAGGGCGATGGCAATCATCGCTTCTTCTTTAGGGGGCCGACCGCTAAAGGTGGTTAAGTAAATGGGCTCTTTGCGGTGAGTCACACAATTGAATCGGATCAGTGGGGCCTGCTCATTTTGCGGCCCATAATAGCCCATGTGGTCGCCAAAGGGGCCGTCAATGGCGACTTCGCCGGGGGTGATGGTGCCTTCGAGAACAAATTCCGACGTGGCGGGGACTTCTAGATCGATGGTTTTACATTTAGCCAAATGCACACCGCTGCCGCCGTAGAGTCCGGCGAAGAGCCATTCGGATAGATCCACAGGGATGGGGGTGGCGGCAGCCATAATAATTAGGGGATGGACGCCGATTGCGATCGCAATTTCCAGTTTCTTCCCATTCTCAGCCGCTTTGCGTAAATGTCTGGCTCCGCCCCGCACTGACAGCCACTGGACGGTCATGGTGTTTTTGCTTTGGAGCTGTAGACGGTAAACGCCGACATTGGGAATACCGGTTTCGCAGTCTTTGGTGATCACCAGCCCCAGGGTAACCACTTTACCGCCGTCCTGGGGGTAGGGCTGGATCATGGGAATTTGGGTGAGATCGACGTCGTCGCCTTTGAGGACGACCTGGTGACAGGGTGGCAACAGGTCTCGCTGGGGTTTGGCTTTGAGGACGTCAAATAGAACTTTGCCAAATTCGATGGCTTGGGAGATTTTTTTGGGGGGCTTGGGCTGCTGGAGCATGCCGAGCTTTTTGCCCAGGGTTTCTAGCTCCTGGGGGTGTTCCATGCCCATGGACCAGCAGGTGCGTTCTACGGTACCGAGCAAATTAACGACGACGGGGTGGGGAGAGCCTTTAACGTTTTCGAAGAGGAGGGCGGGGCCGCCGCATTGCAGCATGCGGTTGGAGATTTCTGCTATTTCTAGCTCGGGGTCGACGAGGGCTTTGATGCGGCGTAGTTGGCCACGTTGTTCGACTAGGTTAATGAATTCGCGGAGATCTCGGGCCATGGGGGTAAGTGGGTCTTTGTGGTAATGAGAATCCCGCAGAGATTTCCCCCCTTTAGAAGAGGAGACCAAGGGGGGTCCTCGGTAGATGATGCAAGTTTACGAAACGTAAAGCCGCATTTTCTATTATGCGAGGAAATGAGCGGGGTGGGATGATTTGGCACAGTGATGAGCGGGGTTGGTCAGGGGAGAAGGGGGTGGGAGATGAGGGCTACTCCGCTTCTAATACCGTGACTTCATACCGGGCGTAGTCTTGTTCAATCGATTTAATCACTCGCACCGGGCGGACTTCGCCAGGCAACATGGGGGCGTCGCTGCCGTAAACGGCAAGGATGTCTTGGTTGAGAATTAGTTCTCCGTTGGTATTGTAAAAACTGGCCTGTAGCTTGAGTTTGCGAATGGCACTGTCGCCGGTGTTGGTGACGCTCCATTCGGCATCGAAAAAGGCGCTGTCGGTGAGGTCGTAAAGGTTGAAGTTTTCGCTGCGGGTGGCTAATGCAAACTTGACCTGGGTGGGTTGCTGAAAACTCCAGGTGTAGTCGATGGGGGGGGCTTGTGCGTAATTGGGCGGAGCGGGAACCTCGTCGATGGTGGTGAGGTTTAGGCGAACGTCGGTCAGTTCTGGGGTGATTTTTTGGATCAGGTCAAAGGCGTGGGAATCACCGGGGCGGACGGTGGCGTCATTCTCGGCAATGGCGTCTGTGCTGTCGGTTGCGATCGCCACGCCATCTTTGTTTAAATACTCAATCTGTAGCTGTAGGCTATCGATTTCTTGATCGCTATCGTTGAGCACCACGCCCTGCAACGTGTAGTAAGAGGAATCTGTGTAGTTATCTAACCGAGATAACCGTGGCTCAATAACGACACCGGGCTGGTCAAAGTTGATGGGAATATCGATTTTGGTACCTGTGCCTGGGGTCTGGCTAGGGGGTTGCCCTGGGGTGACCTCAAGGACAGCGTCTTGGGTGAGCTGTCTGATTTCGGACCGTTTGACAATCGTGTCAACGGTGAATTTCGAGCCGCCCAACAATAACAGGCCAGCTAAACCAAACCACAGCAGGCGCTGACGACCACTGACTTCATGTTCCAGGGCGCTGATTAACATGACCGCGTCTTCGTTGCTGGGGTTCAGTTCCAGGCAACGTTTGGCTAGGGCAATGGCTTGTTGTTTGTCTTCGATATGCTTGTGTTTGCCGTAGCGCTGATCGTAGGCGTATGTGAGGGTTTGCAGGCTTTCAAAATTTAATGGATCCAGGGCTGTTGCCTGGGTGAGTTCTGTGATGGCTTCATCAAGGCAGTCAAAGTCCAGGTAGTTGCGTCCGCGTTCAAGATGGTCCTGGGCTTTTTGCTGAACAGCAGCTACATCCTCCGAACTCAACCCAACTTCTTCAGCTAGGGCACTGAGTTTATCGGCTGTTAGGGGCTCTTCCCACGCCAATAGTCGTTGAATATAGGTTTCGATAATTTGCTCACGACCCATGGGGCACTCCGTTGACCTGGTTATTTCGCCACCATCTACACCATAGCAATACGCAATAAATCACGGAATTACGAACAAAATGCCGGTAATTCCTGATTTATCTTTTGCATGAATGTGTTTGCGGTTAACCAATGCGTTATGACCTATTCTGCCTCCACTACGGTAACTTGATAGCGGGTATACCCTGAAACAATGGGTTTAATCACCCGGAAAGGGCGGATTTCACCCGGCAGCAGCGGGGCGTCGTTATTTTGAATGGCCAGGATGTCTTCTTTCTGTAAAAGCCGATCGTTGGCGCTATAAAAGTTGGCTTCGAGCTTGAGTTTTTGAATGGGAACATCGCTGGTATTGATAATCACCCATTCAGCATTAAAAGTGTTCGGACCTGTGGGCGGCTTTTTCTGATCGGTGTCCGTTTTGTCGGTGGTGTTAGCGGTCGGGTCCAGATTGTCAGGTTTAGTGGGTATCGCCATATCGGATACGCCAACGTCTTCACTGCGACTGGCGAGTTCAAAGCGGATGCTGTCAGATTCTAAGGATTCCCAGCTGTAGTTGATCGGTGTGGGTGGCACATAGGTTCTGCGGGCGGGGGCCTGCTCTAGATGGGTGACGCCCAGACGCACACTGGCTAAATCTGAGGGAATTTTTTGGAGCAAATTAAAGGTGTGGGTATCGCCAGGGCGAATGATGGCATCGCTGGTGGCAATGGCTTCTTTGCTGGTGGATGCGATCGCAACATCATTGCGGTCCAGGAACTCCACATTCAGCGCAAGTCTTCTAAATTCTTGGTCACTGGCATTGATAAAAATGCCCTGCAGCTGATAGTAAACCTCGTTTTCGTAGTCCCCCAGCTCCGACAGCCGTGCTTCTAGCACCAGACCCGCATGGTCAAAGAAAACGGGAATGTCCACATCAGCGGAAAAGTCTAGTTCTACCGTGCTGGCTGCGGTATCAGCAGCGGCCTGGGTAGCATCGCCGGAGGCATACAGGGCTGACCCTGGAACGATGGTGCCGGGGGCAGGCCCCATGGGTGCTGGGGGTTTAGAGAACATGGGTAAACGACTGACACCCATTAACCCAATGCCGACCGTAGCAGCGCCACCGGCTAACAGGGCCACCTTTTGCCGGGTCCATTGAGAGGCGTTTTTTGGGCCTTTTGCCGGGTTATGCTCTAAAAAGCTAATTAAAACCAGTGCTTCCTTGTCATCGGGTTTAAGTTCCACACAACGCCTGGCAACGAGGAGCGATCGCTGACGATCCGTGGCGTCTTTGGTGCGGTTATGGCGCAGGTTATAGACATTGGCTAAGGAATGCAGCACCTCCAGGTTAAGCGGATCCAAATTGGCTGCCTGGTTGAGTTCCTTAACAGCATCATCAACGCAGCCAAATTCGATGTACGCACGACCACGGGTGAGGTGTGCCTGAGCCTGGTTGTTAATGGCCTCCAGCTCAGCATCTGTAATCCCCACCTCTTCAGCAATGGCTGCGAGGGTTGCGTGCGTTACTGGTTTTTCCCAAGCCAGCAGTCGTTGAATATAAGCTTCAATGATGCGATCTCGACCCATAATCTACTCCGTGTCTACTCAATGCATTCCCTATCCCCTGAGTGAATAAGGATAAAAATGTGACTAAGTTGAGTAAAGTCTTTGTGGTAGGAGCACAAATTGGATCTTGATCAAGATTGTTCAAGGTGCCGTTGTCGCTGATGGTGTCCCTGTCCCAGTTTAATCTGAACCATTTTTCTCTCGGTTGCGACTAAACTGTTTGACCCAACAGTTTAAAGTTGTTGCCCTAGGGGACAGATGCACTCCAGGTAGAACTATCAGCACTGGGGGACTCATAGGTGGTGAGACCAACAACCTGCTGAATGTCATTCACAGTGACACGAACGCTCATTAAGTCTGGCGTAATTTTGTGAAAGAGTCTAAAAGACCGGGTATCGCCAGGTCGGATGATGGTGTTTGTGTCAGTTACACTAACTTGATGAATAATGGAAATCGGCAAGCCATTCCCATCTAACAATTCCACCTTCAGGTCAAGCTTGATAACTTCTTGGCCACTGTCATTAATAACAATGCCATGGAGCTTGTAATAAGGCTCTCCTTTATACTCACCCAGGCGCGACAACCTCGGTTCAATCAGTAGGCCAGGATAGTTAAAGGCCACCGGTACATTGGGGCCTGGGTCAAAGGTGTAGCTACCGGTACTGGCCGTTGTGGGTCCAGCGGTGTCAGAAAATGTGTCTTCTGGATCGATCTCGACGATGGTGTCAGAAAAGACAGGCAAACGGCTAACACTCATAAAACCAATACCAATGATTCCGACACTACCCACTAGCAGTGCTAGCTGACTGACCAATGCCGCTGCATTTGGGGTACGAATCGGCTGCTGTAGAAAGAGAATTAGCAGGGCAATTTTTGTCTTAGTTCGACGAGAGAGCATTGTCGGACTAAAGACATTTTCTAGAAAGCCAATCAAAATAAAGATGTTTGGCTTTGACTGTAACGAGATTGCTTCAGGAATAGCATTGCGCCGTAGAGACCGCACCAGTGCCTGGGCTTCTTTATTCTGGGGCTGTAGTTCTATGCATCGCTTAGCCAGACGTATTGCTTCCTGACGATCTTCCAGACCACTATCCTGTTTGTAGCGAAGGTTATAAATCTTCACTAAAGCAAACAAAACGTCCAGGCTGATCGGATTTAGAGCTTTAGCCTGATTAAATTCATCAAGAGCCTTCTCCAGGTAGCCAAATTCAATATAGTTCTGGCCACGGCTAAGATGTCCCTTAACCTGTACATTGATAGCCTCTATTTCACCCTTGGTAATGCCGACCTCTTTAGCAATTGCTTCGAGGATGGCTGGTGTCACCGGCTGGTTCAATTCAAGCAGCCGTTGAATATAAGCTTCAATAATGCTAGCGCGACCCATAAGTGTACTCCGTTTTAGCAATTGCCTGAGGGTAGATTGCGTAATCGGTTTTGTAGGCAAGCGATCATCGGAAATCGTCTCAATGATGCTGACCCAACCCATGGTTGACCCCGTCCCTTGTTAATGAATTCGCAATGGGCCTTATTAGATACGGATAAAGTTTCGACTAAATTCAATAAAGTCTTTACAGTGCATCCATGATTTAGGGCAATGGCATCAAGGGATAGATAGCGAACTAGAGACGATGCAACGTTAAACTACAACGTGACTGTTTAATCTAGATCAGGGTGCGATCTTAATGGGATGCGCCCGATTCTGGTTTTTCCTTGCGGTCCAACTGTGTTCCCGTTGTGCCTAGTGGTGTCTGTTAACCTTACCCCTGATCAACTACGTTCTATTAAGGGCCAGCTTGACCTGGTGCTGATTGCCCTTGAAACACTTGTGGGCATTGGATCAGAAGCAATTTTAGATCAGGCCAAAGCCGCCGGACTCAACACCCTCCTATCGGATCGGGTAAACCTGTGGCGGTTGCGGCAGTCGAGTCCTTTGCGTAAAGGGCAGGGCCGTAAAAAACTGGATGTGGATGAGGCGCGGGCGCTAGTGTTGACCACAGCCCAGCTAGCCAGCAAACATCGGCAGGCCATTCACCAGGCTGTAACCGCGTTAGAAAAGGCGACAGCAGACAGTACCCCACCCCACCGTGTGGCGATTTTAGGCGACTATCTCGATCGGTTTAGCAATACCTATACTGAACGGATGGAAGCGGATGTGAAGCCCAATGTGTTGGAGAAACTTGCCTTTCAGCTATTAATTGATTTGCTATTTTATAGCGGTGGTGGCGGCCAGCAGCGACTTTGGCAAGCGCTTTTAGATCGGGCCGAATAGATTGACCCCGAATAGGCCGATAATGGGTGGGTCAAAAAACGCACATGGCACATGACCACAGAGCTGCTTAAGGGTACAAACCTATACCTGGTAGGCATGATGGGTTCTGGCAAGACGACCATCGGCAAACACCTGGCCAAACTTCTCAACTACCGCTTTATTGATACTGACGATGTGATTGTGCAGGCCACTGGGCAAAGCATCAATGACATTTTTGCGGCGCAGGGGGAAGCGGCTTTTCGCGATATTGAAACCCAGGTGCTAGGCCAGGTTGCGCCCTATACCCACACGGTCATCGCCACGGGCGGTGGCATGGTGATTAAACAGCAGAACTGGAGCTATTTACAATCGGGGCTGGTGGTGTGGATTAATGTGGCCGTTGATGAACTGATCGCTCGCCTGAGTCGAGATAAGTCCCGTCCATTGTTACAGGAGGGCGACCTGCGCCATAAGCTCACCACGCTGTTAGAGCAGCGCCAGGCTCGTTATGCCCAGGCCGATGCGACGGTGGTTTATCAGCATGGGGAAAAGGTGGATGCGATCGCATCCCGCATCCTCGATACCCTACAAACCGTCATTACCGAAAACCCGGCCACCAGCACCACCCTCGATCATTAACCATTTTGCAGGGACGTTCCATGGACCGTCCCTACCCCCGTTCCCTATCCCTTCAATCCATATGGAAACCGCTGCCAATCGCGTTCAAATCCTCAGCGAAGCCCTACCCTACATCCAACGATTTCGTGGCCGTACCGTTGTAATTAAATACGGCGGCGCTGCCATGAAAGACAGTAGCCTCAAGGATGACGTCATTCGCGACATTGTATTTATGGCCTGTGTCGGCATTCACCCCGTTGTCGTTCACGGCGGCGGGCCTGAAATTAACACCTGGCTCAGCAAGCTCAATATTGAACCCCAGTTTAGAGACGGTTTGCGCGTCACCGATGCCCCCACCATGGATGTGGTGGAAATGGTGCTAGTGGGACGGGTAAACAAGGAACTGGTCGGTTTAGTCAACGCAGCGGGCGGTAGCGCCGTTGGCCTCTGTGGCAAAGACGGCAATCTGATCACCGCCCGCCCCCATGCGGCTGAGGGCATCGGCTTTGTCGGCGAAGTCACCCGCATCGAACCTCAGCTTGTCAAATCCCTGGTAGAGGCAGGCTACATTCCTATCATTTCCAGCGTTGCCGCCGATATCAATGGCCAACCCTACAACATCAACGCCGACACCGTTGCCGGTGAGCTAGCCGCCGCCCTCGGTGCCGAAAAGCTGATTCTGCTCACCGACACCCCCGGCATCCTCAAGGACTACCACGACGCCTCTACGCTCTATAACAAACTCGACATTCAAGAAGCCCGTGCATTGATCGATGCCGACATCGTTTCCGGCGGCATGATTCCCAAAGTCACCTGCTGCGTCCGCGCTCTGGCCCAGGGCGTCCGTGGTACTCACATCATTGATGGGCGAGTGCCCCATTCACTACTCCTCGAAACCTTTACCAACTCTGGCATCGGCACAATGCTAGTCGCCTCGCATCAGACAGCTTAGAATAGGGCGCAGGGTTTGATGTTTAACTGTAAACCCTACGCCCTATTCCTCCAACCTTAGATATGTCAGCTACCTGGTGGAAAAAACTCAAACAAAACTCCCTGGCCCGGTTTGGCGCTACGGTTCTGATTATTTTCTACCTGACGGTAGCATTTGCAGAGATAACGGCTCCCTATAATCCTTACGAGCAGCAGCCCAGTGGGTCATTGCTACCGCCGACTACGGTGTATTGGACGGATCAGGTATCTGGGCAGTTTATTGGTCCCCATGTGTATCCAGTGACCCAGGGACCGGTAGACATTGAAACCGGTGAGCGAGTAACTGCAACAGATTTTTCAAAGCCATCACCGATTCGGTTGTGGGTTAAAGGATCAGAATATAAGCTGTTTCAGCTAAAGCTACCCTTTGTGAAAAGCATTTCCTTTGAAGAGTCCATGCAGCTAGAAGAGACAGAACTCTTTAAAGGGTTTACCTTTGACCGTCATGTATTTGGCACCGTTGGTGAAGGTAAGTGGAATATTTTTGGTACCGATGAGTCGGCCCGAGACCAGCTCAGCCGATTGATCCACGGTGGTCGCATTAGTCTCAGCATTGGTCTTGTGGGAATTATGATTACGTTTCCCCTGGGCCTATTGGTGGGCGGCATTTCTGGTTACTTTGGCGGTACCGTTGATACGGTGATCATGCGCCTGGTTGAAATGATTATGACCATTCCAGGTTTCTTCTTGTTGGTCACACTGGCGGCGGTGTTACCAGCGGGCCTCAGCAGTTCCCAGCGATTCTTACTAATTGTTCTGATTCTGTCATTTATTGGCTGGACGGGCCTAGCACGGATTATTCGCGGTGAAGTGTTGTCGTTAAAAGAACGCACCTTTGTGCAGGCGAGTCAGGCCATGGGGGGGCGGTCGTTGCACATCATTTTGCGACACATTTTGCCCCAGACAGCCACCTATGTGGTTATCTCAGCAACATTGGCAATTCCAGGTTATATTCTCTCAGAGTCAGCCCTAAGCTTTATTGGTCTGGGCATTCAGCAGCCGGATGCATCCTGGGGCAACATGTTATCTTCGGCAACAAATGCATCGATTTTGGTGTTGCATCCGTGGTTGATTTGGCCTCCGGCAGCATTGATTGTGATTACGGTGTTGTGTTTTAACCTGTTAGGTGATGGTCTGCGGGATGCGTTGGATCCACGTAGTTTGGAGGAATGATCTCCCAGGGTGGGCACAAGGCACCACCCCTACAGGGTTATTGGTTTGAACCGGGGGTATGAATGATGGCACGACGTAGGGGCACTCCCTTGTGGATGCCCCTTGCGATATGGTTGCCAAGTTGCAATCCTCGATGCATCCGGATTTTGGAAAAATAGTGGGCACGCTATCCTAGAGTCAATCGCAACCGGTAATCCCCATGACGATTGCTACGAATAAAACCTTAACTCTGGAAGAGTATCTGACCTACGACGATGGTACAGGTGCTCGCTATGAGTTGGTCAACGGGGTGTTAGTAGAAATGCCAACCGAGAGCCCGATTAATAAGACCATCGTCATGTTTTTGGTGAGTTATTTTTTGCGGTTAGGGATTCCGTATTACAGACTTGCTGTTGGGCATCAGCTAGAGGTTACATCTGAGAAAGCGTCGGCGCGGGAACCAGATTTAGTAGTGCATTCGGAAGAGTCTGCCGCTGCAATTTTGCGGGATGGTAAGTTGTTGCGGTTGGGAATGCCGATACCTGATTTGGTGGTGGAAGTGGTATCCAGCAGTGATACGGATCTGAAATCGCGAGAGCGGGATTATGTGGAGAAGCGACAGGAATATTCAGAACTCAAGGTGCCGGAGTATTGGATTATCGACCCAGTGGCAGAGGTTGTTTGTGTCTTAACGCTGGTGGATGGGGATTATCAGGAATGTAAGTTTGAGAGTGATCAGGTATTACTGTCGTCTCAATTTACTGTAGTGGATTTAACAGCTAATCAGGTACTGCGAGCTGGTCTGTAGAAGGCTTTAGCTGTAGATATAGCGTCCCGTTATCCCAGGGTGGTCGGTTTGAATTGGGGTCAAAGATTATGGCACGACGTAGGGGCACTCCCTTGTGGATGCCCCCTCCGACATCATCGCCAAGTTGCGATCCTCACAATTCCGGATTGTCATGAGGATATTTGTGCTCTGGAATTCTGGTGAATGACGTCTGTTATCCCAGGGTGGGCACAAGGCACCACCCCTACAGGGTTGTTGGTTTGAACCGGGGGTATGAATGATGGCACGCGTAGGGG
>NZ_QXHD01000004.1:3057368-3108002 GCF_011009555.1 Adonisia turfae CCMR0081
AAGGAGTATCTGGAAGAAATTTCAAGTCTGCAGCAAGAACTTAAAAACTGGGCCAACACCTGTCCTGAAAACTTCTTGCATAAGGTTTGGCTGGTAAACGCAGAACTCGCTCGCCTTGACGAGCGACCATGGGAAGCGTTTGGGGGGTACGATCAGGCAATTACAGAGGCAGCCACACAAGGATTTATCCAGGATGAAGCCTTAGCAAATGAGTTGGCAGGTCGGTTTTGGTTATCACAAAACAAGCGAGATTTTGCCCAAACCTACTTGCAAAAGGCCAGCTATACCTATCAACTTTGGGGAGCCCATGCCAAAGTGAAACAGCTGAAGCGGCACTACCCAAATCTGTTGGCGATCACCAGCCATTCCCCCAGAGGGTACATTTTTGATTCCCAGTCTACGGCAGTGCAGTTTAGTCTCGCGTCGGGGACTGAAACCTTTGATTTCCAGTCTTTGATGAAGGCGTCTCAGGCCATTGCCCAGGAAATTGTCCAGGAGAAGTTGCTGGGGCAGCTGATGAAAGTGGTGATGGAAAATGCCGGGGCCCAAACCGGCCATCTCATTCTTGAAAATCAGGGCCAGTACAGGATTGAAGCAACTGGAGCAGTCAATAAACCGATTCGGGTGTTGATGGGGTTACCCATTCAGGGGCATATTCCCACTGGGCTGTTTAACTATGTGGTGCGGACTCAGAAGAGTGTGGTGCTGACGAATGCGATCGCACCCGACGCCACGGATCAATTTGCCGACTTCGCCCAAGATCCCTACATTCAGCAACACCAGCTCAAGTCTGTACTCTGTACTCCCCTGGTACACCAGAGCAAGCTAGTCGGCGTTCTATATTTAGAAAACAACCTGGTAGAAGGAGCCTTTACCCGCGATCGTCTGCAGATTTTGGGTCTCCTTTCCACCCAAATAGCCATCTCATTAGAAAACTCACAGCTTTATACCACCCTGGAGCAAAAGGTGGCAGAACGCACGGTTGAACTGAAGTTGGCCAGGGATGAAGCCGAAATGGCTAGCAAAGCTAAAGGCAAGTTTCTTGCCAACATGAGCCACGAGCTACGCACCCCCCTCAACTCCATTATTGGCTTTAGCCAAATTATGGCTAAGGCTACAGACCTGGCAGAGACCCATCAAAAGCGTCTCAATTTGATTCGCCATAGTGGGGAACACCTGCTGCACTTAATCAATGACATTTTGGAACTCTCTAAATTGGAGGCTGGTAAGCACCCCCTAAAGGAGAGTCTATTTGAGATTATCCAATTAACAGAAACCATTCAGGCCCTCTTTCAACTACGGGTGGAACAGAAAGGATTGAGATTTTTCATCGAGACTGATCCAGATGTCTCGCCTCAGTTTGTCGGTGATGAGAAAAAGATTCGTCAGGTGCTATTAAATCTCTTGAGTAATGCGCTCAAATTTACGAACCAGGGACACATCGGTGTGCGGGTGCGGCCTTGCTCTGAGGCTGAGCAGCCATGCTTAGAATTTAGTGTGGAAGATACCGGCGAAGGCATTGCCGTCGATGAACTACCTAAATTATTTGTCCCCTTTGAACAAACTGACAGTGGCACTAAATCCAAAACTGGCACTGGTTTAGGTCTCTCTATCAGTCAACAGTTTGTCAAACTCATGGGGGGAGAGTTTCAGGTTACAAGTCAACTGGGAGAAGGCACAGTATTTTCCTTCACGGTTCAAAGCCAAAGTACCGTTGAGGCACTAAAACCATCGGCACCAGCAGCCATATTAGAACCTGCTATCCAAGTAATAAATCGTGAAGTTGAACCCGACGTTTCAGATTTAGGGGAGCTAGCAAAAGGAGCAAACACCCCAATCACATCTAGTACCATTGCCCAAGCCCTGACCACGATGCCTGCAAACTGGTTAACCGAACTCAAACAAGCCTCACAGCGGCTTAATGGTCGCCAGGTGATGAAACTCCTGAACCAGATGCCAGAGTCTGAAATAGCGGTGGCTAACCATTTGAAGCAACTCGCCGAAAATTATGACTACGGTCAACTAACTACCCTTTTGTCAGGTCATCCAGCCTAGGGCTTGTCAAAAAATAAGCTTATGGTTTTACTCAACGACTCAGATAATGCGGCTCAGATAATATTTATAACCCTATCCACAATGAATCTGAAGGGTTTGCTACACTCACGACAGTTTAAGCTTTCTCAACCACTGCAATGACAGTGGTTGAGAAAGCTGATTTTCTACGGTCAACTTACTCTTCTGAACGTAGGCCAGATTTAATAAGCGTTATCCATGAGCGACACTGACAGTATTCTAGAATTTGCTGAAACTCTTATCCACAAAAAGACAGACACGTTCTGTAGTGAGCTACAACGCCAAATTTTGATTGCCGCTCTCCAGGGAGAACGCAAAACCTATGACCAGATTGCTGAAGAATGTGGATACTCAGCTAAATATGTCAAGCAAGATGTTGCGCCTAAACTTTGGCAGCTGATTTCTCAATCATTGGATCAAAAAGTTACAAAAGCTAATGTGCGCGGGCTCCTAGAACAGACGATGCGCAGTGCTGCCCCTGCTCCTAAACCGGTTACGGCACCAATTGCCGCTGCTGCTGCTGCAGCGGCTGTACCACCGGTCACACCAGCCACTACAGCGCCAACCGCTGTACCATCGGTTAAACCTTTATCAGGTTCTACCATTTTGCTGGTGGACGATCAGCCTAAAAACCTGAGGCTGCTATCCGATTTGCTCGAAGAGCAGGGCTATGAAGTCCAGCAGGCCATCAATGGCACTGTGGCGCTGCAAGCCGTTTCGCTAGAACAGCCAGATTTGATCTTGCTGGACATTCATATGCCCGATATGGATGGGTACACCGTCTGTCAGCAGATCAAGGCGAATCCAACCACCCAGGAGATCCCTATCATTTTTGTCAGTGCCCTGGATGAAGCGTGGGACAAAGTCAAAGCATTTTCGGCAGGGGGGAGTGACTATATTTCTAAGCCCTTCAAGGTGGTGGAAGTGCTGGCCAGGGTAGAAAATCAGCTCAAGGTACAACAGCTGCAACGTCAGCTCAAGGCACAAAATGCTCAGCTGCAGCAGGCGATTCAAGAGCTACAGCGCCTAGCTGCTTTGGATGAATTGACCCAGGTGGCCAATCGTCGTCGATTTGATGCCTATT
The DNA here is from genome assembly GCF_011009555.1 of Adonisia turfae CCMR0081. Taxonomy (GTDB): domain Bacteria; phylum Cyanobacteriota; class Cyanobacteriia; order Phormidesmidales; family Phormidesmidaceae; genus Leptothoe; species Leptothoe turfae. The sequence continues at coordinate 3,060,526 of NZ_QXHD01000004.1, forward strand.
TGCTGCAGTGTTGGCAGCAGGCGGTACAATCCCAAATGTCTTTAAGTTTGATGCTGGTCCAGGTAGATAATTTTAATTTTTATGGGGAAGGGGGAAACCCGACAGCGGGCGATCAGTGTCTAACTCAAGTGGCCCAGGTGCTGAAGCAAACAATCCAGGGTTCTAATGATTTGGTTGGTCGCTATGGCACGTTAGTCTTTGCCATCGTTTTACCGAATACAACAGCAGCAGAGAAAATGGCCCAGAAGTTGTTGCAAGCTGTTGAGAAAATTGATCAAACCCTGAGTATTGGGATAATCACAGCGCAGCCGATAGCGGATATGGGACTGGAGGCGTTTTTAGAGGGATGCGATCGCGCTTTGCAACAGGCCAAACAAAATGGCGGCAATGGCATCAACATAGTGTCGTTGTAACCCTTTAACGCTCAGGCCGATATTATTTCTCACTGGGGGGCAGTACTCAGGTTTGTGTTACGGAAAGCGCGATTGCTGGTTAATCGATAGATGCCGTAGCCATGCTCTAGCGTATCAAGCCCCAGACCACGATCAACAGATTACTCACAAAAGCCAACAACACTTTTATCATCATTCCAGTTTAAAGCCTTAGTTTTTAACGCATTGTCATCTCAGTTATCTTGTTGAACTGATAATTTTCGGCTAGTTCTCTCAAGTGGTGCGCAAGGGCTGCTTTCTCCTCTGATACTTGCTGAATCAACTGCATCACCTGTTTCCCCTTTAATTGGCTCGCTGCATAATGTAGCTCTTTTAACCATTGGGGCGGCATATCATTTAGCATTTCATCCAATGATGCTGCAGTTGATGACGATAATGACTCAATTTTGTTTATATTATTCTCTTTGACTTGAATTTGACGCTCTTGACCATCAAGCTTGGATAAATGCTCAATAGCAGAGGCTACAGACAGCTCTGCAGGTATCTCCACAGACATCATCTCATCAGAATATTGGTAAACAGGTATATGGAGTTCAAACTTAGAGCCGACTCCAACTCGGCTATTGACTGTCAATTGACCACCCATCAATTGAATAAATTGCCGACTGATGGATAACCCTAACCCAGTTCCTTGATGGATATTACGACCTACTGAAGTTTGTTCAAAGGGGGTAAAGATGACTTCGAGATCACTCTCAGCAATCCCAGGCCCAGAGTCTTCTACTTCACAGTACAACGTACATGGAGTTCTAGACGATGTTTCCCCTTGTTGCTCAGCTGCCAATGTTTCAAAACTAACCCTAAGACACACCTGACCAATCTCTGTGAATTTAATGGCATTATCTAATAAATTGATTAAAACTTGTTTTAATTTTCCGGCGTCCGTTTCAACATACTGAGGTAGTTCAGGAGAGTAATTGAGAATCAGCTCTAAGCCTTTGGCATCTGCTTTGAGCTTAAACATAGCCTGCATAGCCTGCAAAAGTGTATGCAAATTGATGATGCTTGGATTAACAATGGTTTTACCTGCTTCCAGCTTAGACATATCTAAAATGTCATTGATCAAAGTCAGCAGATGCTCTCCACTTCGATTGATGATAGTCAGTTGTTCTCGTTGTTGAGAACTCAGGGACGGGGTATTTTCTAACAGTTGGCTAAATCCCAAAATCGCATTTAAGGGTGTGCGTAACTCATGGCTCATACTAGCCAAAAACCTACTTTTAGATTGGTTTGCCAACTCAGCAGTCACCTTAGCAATACGTAGTTGATGCGTAATATAGTCCGAGTGTTCCAGAGTAGTGTCAAGCAGAATCTCTAAATCTATTTTTTCACGCTCAAGCTCGCTGATTGTTTTTTGCAGTTGAGTAAGAGGATTATGCTCACACTGTTGATCTTCGGACGTAACAGTAGGTTCTTTAGAAAGAGTTGACTGAGGTGCTCCCAATGTCAACAAGTACGATTGAATAACTGTGGATGAATCCAGACCAGACTGCTCGCAATAGGCTACTAAATTTTTTAGTGCCTGCTCGCTAAGTTCTACAGTTAGATGTTTTGTATCCATGGGCAAACCTGAGCATAGGTCCGATCAAGTTCTAACTATTCTTGCACATATAGCTGGTATCTAGAAGTTTGTATCATATGCCACCAGGTATTTAGAAAATACTGGTAAAAAGTGGGCCTAAGGAGCCATTTCTACGTAGAAACCCAATTAAACTGAACTTCTACCTGAATAAATCTGAACTTTTCAGGAATAAATCTGAACTTTTCAGGATTGATTTTACCAAAAGTAGTTGTCATAGTGAGATTGTAGAATCCCATAGGCGATGCAGTGGGCTGTCAGTAATTTTCATCACTCCTCTGTTCGATGATGTTTTCTCAAACCGACCTTAAGTACATTGAGCTGGAAATGCTTTATAGCATTTTGAGCGATGATACTCCTTATCCTTGGAATCCTGCAGAACCAGCCGCCGCTAACTACTTCGACAGCATCGAAACACCCGATGATTTTTGCGATTTACTCAAAAATAGTGAATCCCAGTGGCTCCAATTGCTACGACAGTTAGAGTCCCACTGGGAGGATGAGTCGTTCAATCTCTCGAAGTCGATTACGGATTAATATCTGAGTTACCAATGATTTCAATAACTTCAGATAAGTACTGTTTCTGAAGGGAGTCTTCTTCGGAAGCAGCTAAACTGGATAATAGTGTTTGTACAAAACTCACATCTTCTGAGGCACTCAATGCTTCCTTAAAAGCATCGTACCAGTAGCCGGCTTCTGCATAGAGTGATGCCTTCTCTGAGGCTGTGGGAGCTAGAGCTACAGCAGCAGCCAGCTCTGCTGGAGGAGAAACGATGTCAACCTCGGCTATAAAATACTCCTGATAAGTGGGATTATCCAAATCGCAGTCAATGTTGACTTCCCAAAGATAACGCCCATCAGGTTCTAACCCAACATCTTCAGGGATTGAAAAACTCATAATTCCTGGGATGGTGTCTTCATACTCTGTCTCGTATAGTAAGTTTTCTTGGTCAATTGTATAGAGAGAAACTCTAATGCGATAGGGGTCAGCTGTCGGGACAAACCAGGCTAGGGTGGGGGTGATCGTAGTCGTTTGCCCCACATGATTCATCAACGTTGGAGCTAATCCTACTAAAGGTACATCATATATTCCTCGACAACCACGTGAGCCATTTGAACCAGTTGCAGTTTGCGGAGGACTACCGCTGGGAGGATTATACTGTTGAGCGTGAACAGGATTCAACGGCAACGTTAACAGTAAAGTCCCCAGTATTAATTGATAACAACGTTTTGAAAACAAAGAGCTTTTTTGTGAGGGTCTCATAGCCATATGTTGAAAATTTTTAAAGTATTTCATAGTTCTACGAGAAGATCCTGTTAATTTCAGTCTCAAGCCATCGTTACCCCACACTATAATCCGACCCTGATAAAAGGTAATAGTTTCTACGGAAGGAGGGTAACCTGAGACACTCATCATTCTCTACACACCATTTCCCACAGTTTTAAGGTGAATACCGGATGTTAAGACATGCAAGGTGTACTGATCAGATGGCTAACTCTAACTCCAAAGATGATTTCAGGCGATGTAAACTTTGGTTGCAGCTAGAATAATGACACTATCTTTGGGAGACGACTGATTGATTTTTGGGACCTGGGGCAGTATTCGTAACCAGATAGCAGTTTTACAAGTTGGACTGCTACCCGGTTTGCTGTTTCTAGGCTTAATTACAGCTGGCCGCTTGGCAGGGGCATTTCAACCTTTGGAATGGCAAGCTTTGGATGCTTTTTTGCGATCGCACCCCCAAGAACCCACCGATGAACGGATCTTGCTGGTCAGCATCAACGAGGAAACCATTCAATCCATCGGCACCTATCCCATCCCCGATCGTCCCCTTGCCAAAGTGCTACATACGCTCCATAGTCACGAACCACGGGTCATTGGTTTAGACTTATTTAGAGATCTACCTGTAGAGCCAGGTCATAACGAGTTAAGAACCACTTTGCAAGATATTGAAAACATTATTGGCATTGAAAAAGTCCTTTATCCTATAATTCCACCGCCACATACAATACCTGCAGAACGTGTGGGGTTTGTTGACGCCCCTTTTGATCAAGATGGTTGGCAACGCCGTGCCATTCTCGGCACCCAAACAGATCAAGGGTTCCGATTTTCTTTGGCATTATTATTAGCTCAAACTTATTTAGAACAAGAAAACATTCTTATCGGCAATGGGTATAAGGATCCGACCACCATACGCTTTGGTGATACTGAAATACCCCGCCTTCAATCCAATTTTGGCAGTTATGTAAATTTAGATACGGGTGATGGCGCAGTCCAAACTTTGCTCAATTTTCGTCAAAGCGCTCAACCCTTTAGGGTAGTGACATTTCAGGATGTGTTATCAGGCAATATCAATCCTGATTGGATTCGCGATCGCATTGTTCTCATCGGCGTCACTACACCCAGTATCAAAGACTATAGCAACGCAGCAACCCAATCTGTCATTAGCCCAGAGCTAGATTTTGTCTATGGTGTTGAAATCCAAGCCCACACAGTCAGCCAAATTATTAGTGCCGCCCTTGAGCAACGTCCCTTATTTAGAAGCTGGTCAGATCCAGAAGAATATCTCTGGATTATTGGCTGGGGGCTAGTCGGTATTGCTCTTGCAGGATATACGCGCAAGCCTCTGCATGGCCTACTGTGGGTTTCCCTTAGCACTGCCACTATCGTTGGCATTAGCTATATCATGCTGTTAACAGGTTGGTGGATTCCCTGGGTACCTGCGGTTGCCAGCCTATTGTTAAGCAGTGCTGGGCTGGCAGCTTTTTACCAATACGATCGGGTTATCCAAACAAAAGTCAAAGCTCAGCAACAGACCGTTGCCATTCTAGAAGAGGCAAAATCTGCTCTGGAATTAACCGTCGCTGAACGCACCGCTGAATTGCGACAGTCCAACGTAGAACTCAATCAGGCCAAAGAAGTTGCAGAAGCGGCTAGTCATGCAAAAAGCAACTTCCTTGCCCACATGAGTCACGAGCTTAAAACGCCCCTCAACGCCATCTTAGGATTTAGTCAACTTGTCGCCAGTGATAACAACATTTCTGCAACAAGTCAGAAACGCATACAGATGATTAGCCAGAGTGGAGAACATTTACTGGAACTGATCAATGACATTTTATCAATGGCTAAGCTGGAGTCAAACCAGCAAACTCTACGCCAAGATCCCTTCGCCTTGAGTACTCTAATCACCACGATTGAGTCTTTATTCCGACTGCGTATAGAACAGAAAGGGCTACAGTTTATAGTTGAAATTTCACCCACTATGCCAAAGGAGCTGATTGGAGATGCCCCCAAACTTCGGCAAGTGTTGATTAATTTATTGGGTAATGCCTTAAAGTTCACCCAAGCTGGGTATATAGCCTTACGCGTGGGCCACACAAAATACCAACAAAGTGGCCTCTCTCTACAGTTTGAAATTGAAGATACGGGTGAAGGAATTGCCGAATCTGAGTTATATAAGCTGTTTATTCCTTTTTTACAAACTGAAAGCGGCGAAAACTCAAAGACTGGCACTGGCTTAGGGTTACCCATTAGCCAGCAGCTAGCCCAGTTAATGGCTGGGGATATTCAGGTTAGTAGTCAACTTGGGAAAGGGAGCATCTTCACTTTCACAGCTCACGTGTTGGTTAAGTCAGACGAACTAGGGAGTAGCAAATCTTCTACTGATACTGTTATTTCCCATCAAAAGATCCTAAAAGTACCAGCCACAACTGTAGTTCCTTCCGCTGTGGAAGTTCCAATTAATCTGGGTAACGCTGTTGAACAACCTAAGGACGCAACACTCGTAAAGAAAGAGGTGATCCCTGTAGATGTGACAACTAATAACAGTCTTACAGTAGCATTGGCTACCATGCCGCCAGACTGGTTAGTGAAACTACATCAGGCAGCTCAGCGGCTCAATGGCAAGCAAGTGAAAGTGTTACTACAAGACATCCCCCCGTCTCAAATATTGGCCACCAAGCAGCTAATGGCGTTTGCTAAAGACTATGAGTATGCAAAAATCGCGCAACTGGTAGATAGGTGTTTACAGCAGCAGGATGATTAAATCTGAGGTTATTCTCCCAAAGAATTAGGTATCCTATTTTTGTTTAAACTCCCAAATCCCCTGCCAATCATCAGGCAAGTCTTGCTGCTGAAGCAGCTGTAAACGGTCTAAATAAAGCTGCACAGCTTTATCAGTAGGATTTGCCTGAAGAACTTCTTGAAAACAAACCTGGGCTTTGAGCAACTGCCCCTGCTGATAAAAGTCTAGAGCCTGTAAATACTCTGGCAATGTTTTTAGCTTATTGGCCCGCATTGTCTCTTCTTCCGCATCAAGCACCTCGTAAACGGTGATGGGGGTGTGACGACCTTTGACAATGACCCGATCAATTAGACGCATTGAGTAACGATCAACATCTGTTAATTTTTGGAGAACGTCTTCTGAAATCAGTAGTTGCACCCCATAGTATTTAGTCAATCCCTCCAAGCGAGCTGTTAGGTTCACGTTGTCAGCCATGGCATCCAACTGCATGCGATGGCTCTCACCAACAATCCCCACCATCATCTGCCCCACATGGATCCCCGTGCCCACATTTAGAGTTACATAGCCTTTTGATTGGCGCTGTTGGTTATAGTCTCGTAGTCGTTGAGCTTGAGCAATGCTAGCTTGTAGAGCATCATCTACTCCATCGGGAAAGACGGCCATAATGCCATCCCCCATATATTTCATAATCAAGCCATGATGATTAGCAATTTCTGGGCTAATATCCCCTAAATAACTATTAATAAAGTTGAAGTTTTCCTGGGGAGTCATGGTCTCGGCGATTGTCGTAAAGTCACGAATGTCGGAGAACAAGATGGCCATTTCTTTACTCACATGGTCCCCCAGATGTAAGTCGATCACGCTCTCTTTTTGCAAAAAATGAAGAAATTCCTGAGGCACAAATCGACTGTAGGCTTGCAAGAGTTGCTCTAGGTGTTGATTATTTTTGATTAATGTTTGTTCATGGGCTTTGACAGCCAACACTGTTTCTGTAAATACCTGGGCCAGGGTACCCAACTCGTCAGCACGACTGATAACTGTTTCTAAGTGCTCAGGGGTGAACGCATTACGTTGAACAGCCGCTGCTGCTGACGTAACAATTTTCACCTGCTGAATGTAACTGGCCATTTCCCGCTTTTGCTGATTAAGCGAGTTCTCCAACACAGTAGAATGCTCGGTCACAATATTGATCAGCGTCTCCAGGCTTTCGCGTTCACTCTGAGCCACTAACAGTGCCTGATGCAATCGTTCATTCTCTGCGGCAAGGTCAGTTGGTGACAGGTCATCAGGTTTAGGGGACACAGGGTTCATAGAGGATAATGGCACCTTTAACCTATGTTTACAAGAATGCATCAAAAAGCCAGCAGTGTTTAAAAATAGTAACTGTCCCAGAGATACCGTTGCTGAGCAGTGGTATAAGTAATGGCTAATTTCAAGCCATTTAATCTTGTGTCTGACAGGCAAATGCTGAATACCAGGGACTATGAGGTGTGACAGACGTTGCTTCTGCCGTCAGCACAATTTCGCCATTGTCATCTACAATCCATCCTTGAAACTCAGTGATTTGCCTGGGCTCTTGATGGTTGACCGTTGATGTCACAGGCCCTTGATCTGTGGTTATTGAGGTGTTTGGAACATCATCTAACGTTTCCCAAACTGCCAGGTCGCTTTGAGGGTTAAGCTGATCAGGCGATGGGGGCAACCCTCCCCGACCGGTCACCGTAAATTCCCCCAGGGCAGTTGCAATATCGCTAGCCCCCGCACCACACCCCTGGGCAACTAGTCTGGAAGCATCGACCAGCCCTGTGGGAAGTTGTACTAGATCATCACTGGGATCAACATCTGGCGTTTCAATTGTGACGCTACCTTGAAGACCAAATTCAGAACTAGCTGTAATATCGCTCAAGGGAGTCAAGGCTGGCCTAAACTCGATGCCAAACAACCCCTGGGTGTTTACGGTGACATTCCCACCGTTGCCAAGGAAGGCATTGGCTGTGATGTCACTATTTTCGGTATCCACCGCCACCACAAAACCATCGGCAGTCGTAATGGTAACGTTTCCACCATTGCCAAAGCCCTGATCACGCCCGGCAGTGGCAGAAACGTTACTGCCATTACGCAAAAGCAAAATAGGCCCCAAATTAAGGGTAATATTTCCACCATCGGCACTGTCAGCTTCAGCTGAGATCAGCCCTTGGTCCAGGCGAAGTTGCTCAGAAGTAATAAAAATATTGCCACTTTCACCAGTCCCCTGACTATCAACCGCAATCCGGCCTCCGTTTTGTACGAGCACTAGCTGAGGATCAATAATCACATCCCCGCCAATACCCGTTGAATCTGATGTGGTGTTAGCCTCAATAGCACTGTCAGCACCATCTACTAAAACAGTATCACTAACGTTTAGTTTGATATCGCCAGCATCCCCTTCACCTGCGGTTGTTGCTTCTAGCTGAGCACCATTGATAACAGACAGGTTAGGGGTGGTAATCACCAGTAGGCCACCATTTCCAGTTGCTTGTTCCAAGGTTTCGACACTGGCACCGCTATGGCGAGTGTCTTCACCCACTTCTGCAAACGAAACTAAGCCGTCAAAGATAGCGGATTCAGTGGCTGTAATCGTGACGTTGCCAGCATCACCCGATTGGGTACTGGCACTAATGGTGCCCCCGTTGGTGAGGGCTAGGGTGGAGGTTGTTATATCAATCGTTCCTCCTTGCCCATCTGACCCTGGACGCATCTCACTTAAAATTGCACTGGGAAATGTGGGTATTAAATCAGGTGTAGCTAAAACTTCTGGACTAAAGACAGCCCCATCTAAGGTGATATCGTCCGCCTCGATGACAACATTACCAGCATCGCCAACACCGTCTGAACTGGTTCTAATTTGAGCTGCATTTTCTAAGGATAACGAGCCAGTTTTAATATCAATGTTGCCTCCTGTACCAACGGCACCAGGGACAACGGTACTAAAAATACCTGTAGGTTCAAAAACAATAATAGGTTGAGTTACTACTCTAAAACCAGAAAGGGAGATAGAATCCGCCGTTACAGTTACATCACCAGCATTGCCATTGCCAGCAGTTAAAGAACCTATTAGGGTACCGTTAATGGCTACTAGCGAATCGGTTGTAATATCGACATTTCCTGAATTACCTGAAGCCCCAGGGATGACAACTGCGCTGAAAAACTGTACTTCATCTAAGAAAATTGAATCACTGTTAATATTGACATTGCCAGCTTGCCCATTATTGCCAGGTGGCACCACAACAGCGGCTATAGTCGAAAAATCAGACTGAAAAGAGTCTGCGAGTATGTTAAGGTCTCCTCCTTGACCAGGTCCAAATGCTCCGACAAATACGGTAAATGCATTACCCCCCAAATTAATAATGGGGGCCACCAGATTAATATCTCCGCCGTTCCCAACCAAAGAAGTACTTTCGATAGAAGCCTCATTTTCTGGCTGAAGAATAGCGGTCTCACTTCTTAAGGTAATACTCCCCCCTGGCGTCCCTACTGATGAAATGGATTCAGATGAGGGAAGAGAAATATCACCCCGAGCATCGATAACAATATTACTGCCAGCACCTGCAGGAGGGGGAAACTGATCCTCAATCGAAATTACTTCGATCGTACCAGCAGGTAAACTTGTATTTGGCTGATACTGATTAGTCAGCAACACCAATCCACCGGGTTGTCTAATACCGATAGTACCTACGGTAATGTCAGAACCCAGGGTTCCACCAGGATCATTCACAGTGGCTACACCAGCCGGCTCAATAGTAGGAACTCCGATCCCAGGCTCTCCAGTAAACGGAGCCTGATTCCAGTCAACGCCTGCCCTCACATCAAGCGTAGTCTGAGTGTTGCCACTAATCTCTAATGTTGTTACACCATCAGATAATGTCACGTTACTGAGGGCACTGTAAGGAGTTGTTGTCCCAGGAATAAGCGTATTGTTATTCGGGTTAATGGTATTAGCTCCCGTATCAGGACCAGTAATCACGACGTCACCCAATTGAACGCTGCCCCCTGCTAACACATGCAGTGAAGGGCCTTCGTAGTTCGCCAGGGTCACATTACCCACCGCTAAAACAATCGGATCTTCCAAACTGAACACATTCGCTGGATTACCATCAAGGTCTTGGGCCTGAAATTCACCCCCTGTTATAAAGTGAGCGTCTGCTCGAATGGCATTGGGTGAAACCAATGTTAGATCATTGCCTGCAGTCAAACCGCTGCCTGCCTGCTGCAGTATATATAGATCAATCGTGTCACCTTGCAGAGTTAGATTGTTACCCGCTGAAGCGATAAATGAATGACTGTCACTATCCCTGGCCGTTAGTGTATCTGTAGCTAATAGCGTTAAATTTTCCCCCGCGCTTATTTGATTATGCAGGTTCAGACTTAGCCCTTGCAGGGTCAGGTCTTGCCCCGCAGTTAAATTGCCCTCATTGGTAATATTTCCTGTAGCAGGCAGCCAACTGCTAAGCCCCATCGGTGAGTTAATTGCTAGCAGAGGGGGAACATCCGGATTAAGGGCACTAAAAATATAGCCGTTGTCAAACGTAACGCCGTTAGATGTGGTGCCAACAAATGAGCCGCGCACATCCAACTGAGCCTCAGGGCCAAAGAGGATACCGTTGGGGTTGATTAGATATAAGTTAGCCTGTCCCAATGTGCCAAGGGTGCCTAAGATACTGGATGAGTTTACTCCAGTTACCCGGCTAAAGATATTTTCAATATCAACAGGATTGGCGAAATGAACCTGTTGGCCATTTTGCACATTAAATTCTAAAAAGCTATGAAAGAGATTTCCAGATCGAATCGCTCCTCCGTCAATTCGATCCGTGAACCCATTACCCAAAGGAACATCAGGGGTAATAAAAGAACTTTCAATTCCTAGAGAATTATCTGGAATGAGCTGGGCATAGGCGGGAGCAACAATACTTAAACTGCCTACAGCCAATTGACTAACAGCTACAATACCCATGAATGCAAATTTCGTACCTTGCTGCATGGCTGTAAACCTTTAGTGTAAATTTGAAGTGACTTTGCGGTAAGTGTACCGTGAAAAACCTTAGGAATAGAGTCTTTGCTTAGTAAGTATTTATTAAGTTATAGCGTTTAGTCACTATGGAGCGATCTCAAACTACCACTCCATGGCTGTTTGCGATCGCAATGGGCTTAAAACCAATCCAATTTTTGTGGACTACCCTTATCCTCTAAATGCCAATGCCCCAGCCTCAATAGACAAGCACATTGAGACTGGGGCTAATGGCAGTTTCGGCCTTAGTTATAAACCTGTGACTTAGACATCCAAAGCAGTATGAAATGGCAAATCAGGCGTTACAGAAACAATCCGCTCAAAGTTATGGCGATTTCGTACCCGCGTGTGATCTAGGGTCAAAATCAACTTGCCTGGGTCACTGGTATCGCTTCCAAGCCTGATTTCTAAATCACCCGCATTATGGGAGTAAACAAAATCATCAATAGTGAACTCTGTTGTTTGCAACAAGATTTTATCTTGCCGTTTACTAAAGTCTTTGACCGTAGACGCTAATTCGTCGCCAGTCGATGTAACTGAGTCAGGAGGATTAAGCAAAAAGTCGACTGGGACATAAACCTTGTCTCTTCCTGCCCCCGTATAGGTATTCACACCACTAAATAGGATTAACGTATCGTTACCTCTGCCAGTATTGAGCGTTTCTCCCACACTCAGGCCAAAGTCTGTGACCTTATCTTTGCCATTACCAGTTTTGACTGTGACATCTATATTGCTGCTAAATTTATTTGCTGAAGCATCAAAGAAATCCTTGGCAGAGTGTTTTTTAGATTTAGATAGGTCAACTTTAACCTTCAGGGTCTCTTCAGCATTATTAGAACTGGCAATCAGATCGGCAAACGGGCTAAATGTCGTTCTACTCTTTTTGGAACTGTAGTCTTTATAGCCTTTATGGCGTCCTTTATGATGCCTTGGCTCCTTAATAGTAACTTTGTCACCATTTTCCCAGTTGTTAAAGATTAGGGTGCTAATCCCGTCTTCATCATTTTCCTTCCATGTCAAAACTGAAGAAATCGATGTATCTACTAGGACAGGGCCAGAAAGGCCATCTAACTTACCGTCTGCAGATACCGCTGTAATATTGGCTAACTCACCAAATACCAGATCTATCGTTTCGGCTATATCTGGAACAGTCTCATCACCGACAACTCTCAGGCTACCGTCCTCTAGTTGAGCAATACCATCGCTAAACTGTTGGAAAAATGCGACAGCCCCTTGATCTTCCAATAAATTAAAATCGGGGTCTTCGGTAAACTGCAAAAACATCTGAACACCAGGAAGAGTGCCCGCTTCAGATGTATTGACACCATTCCCTCCCCAAGGGCCCCAGATGGTTGAACCAGTCCCAATACCACCATCTACAATAAAGAAATCACCAACATTTGCCACATCAACTGCTCCAAATGCCAGCTGAGCAGTTTCCTCATCTGTTACAGTGATTCCCGTTTCAGATTCAGTAACCGAAACCGTATTGGTATATTGTTCTGCTTCTAAAACAATCTGATCAACTTGGTGATCGTTATCGGTATCAATTCGATCCGTAATCAACGATTCATATAATAAGAATGAACCATCTAAAACCCTGCCTCCATAGGATTCTATTTCACTGGCAATACCTGTAAGAGCTGCAATCGGAACTTCTACAATCGGCTCGTCAGGCAAAAGTGCCTGTACCTCAACAAAAAATGTGCCAGTCGAATTGCCCGCTAATGTTGCTGTCAATTCTAGTTCATCACTATCAAACTTATTAATATGAACCGAAGTGATATCAGGATCAGACGTCTCTAGTGTTCCAGAATTAAACGCCAACCCCGAACCTACAATATTGTCAGCTAAGTCAAAGGTAACAGCATGGTCAGAACTATTTTCTACTTCAAACCTTAGTAGACGATTCTGCCCTAAAGCTATGGTATTGAAGGGTAAAAGTTGATTGTCAGATCCTTCAATAACAAAGTCCTTTGTAACTGACAATGACGATTTATTGAATTCAAAATCTAAAATTTCATGGGTGGCATAGGCACCCCCAGTGGCTGCACCGAATCCAATCCAATTTGAACCTTGTCCAAAACTAGAGTCTAAATCAATGCGATCAGACTCATCTCCATCTCCATCAGGATCGTCAAAATCAATCGTTAGACTCGGATCTTCTGGGCGTGAGGGATAATCATCACCTTCATCAGCACTGACATAAACGCTCAGTTCACGTTCGCCACCATCATATTGAACCCAAGCATTGACAGGTGTTTCACTGATATTCTCAAAAACCGCCCCTGGCAGACTTTGGGTCTTGATCGACCGCACAGAACCATTTATATTGATGCCAAGATGATTACTATTCGGGTCTAATCTATTAGGATTTGCCCAAGTGTCAAACTCAACGGCAAAACTATTATCAATGCCCAAATATCCTAAGCCTTCTCCTGATGCACCTAGTGCATGAGCTCCATTACTTTGGAGCATAAACACAAGACCATCGGCTCCGTTTAAAACACCGACATCCTGAAATTTATCAGTAATTCCACCAGAATCACTCACTTGAAACGTGAAGAAAGCTTCCCAAGATTCTGCCTGACCTACGTCAACTTGTAAGAAAGCAGTACCCTTTTGGTCATTGGGATTAGTATAAGGGTCGGATACATCGGTTAAACGTAGCCTCCCTTTATTCAAAACGGCGTCACCGTTTGTTATTAAAAGAGATTCTGAGAGAAGGCTGTCGACAGTTGAATTCATACTGAGGCCCATTGCTAAAAAAATCCTCAAAAGTGGATGGTTAAAACGAGGAGATTATCCACAGCAAATTTTGACAAGATAGCGCTTTTCATTAGATGAAGTACTTACAAGTCTTGGCTAGAAAGCCTTGAGAAATTGACATATACTCCACTAATCCTAAAATGCTGTATCAACATTGATAAATGCCGACATTCTCGTGCATTCACGTAAGCTCTATAAATGCAGACCAAACTCGATGGATCTTACTTGGAAAAATAACGCCTCAATTTTTCAGCTTATACAAAAGCTAATTCGAGCAGCTGTAGTTGAAATCATCCAGTCAAAATGAGTAATTGAATACCAATTCACTGGGCATCAAAACTATTGTGCTCTCAATGCTATAGCTGAATCACTAAAATTAAAGCCACTTGTCCCCTTAGATGAATCGCTTCCAGTATGAAGAACCATAGCCTCTTTAAAGGGAAATCAGTACTTCAACACAGATCACGATACAAAGCTATGAACAATATCACCTAGAATATCTCGTTCGAGTATAAATTTTCATTGAACATTTGCAGTAATCCATGAAGCAACTACTTCGAGATTAAGGGGCTAAACCATAATATTTATTGTTTTTTAGCCCTTAACACATTACTGGCCTTAGCCCACATAAAGAGTGTTTCTCAACGCCAATAAAATTTTTGAGTTTTTACCCGTGTGGCCCTTCAAGGCATTCCGTTGACTCTGTTTCTAGCTGTTTATATTGTTACTTCAAGGGTAATTGATTGAGAAAACACAAACACCTGCTCCATAAGCCAGAGTAAATAGGAACAATACCCCCATTTACTCTATTTGGGTTAATTGGGGTATTCCTGGAGAAGATCTTCCATACCAAACATTCGATACATTTCAATGGATTCTCGATGTGATATTGCGGCCACAAGGTTGCAAAGGACTTATGGCGTTGCTGGTCCTTGGGATGACTTTAGTTGCTCGATTTGCCATGGTTCGGCCTATATTACATAGCCTGACATAAAGTCTGAGAAGCCTATCCATGCTTTAAGGTAGTAATGATTCATTCGCCAGAGTTTCTAAGCCCACCGATTGCAACAGATCCTTAAGATTTTGCTCAGCAGTCGCACGGTTAGTCCGGCTCGCCTCCATGAGGCTATTTAAGGTTTCTGGCCATAGTCCTGCTTCTGCATAAACAAATGGCTGCTGACTAACAGAAGTACCTTGCAGTTGCTGATTTACATTCCCACCACTAACACGCTCAAAGCTACCCTGCACAGTCATATCGCTAGCGCGCTCTCGAACATTACAAATTAACGAAAGATACCAGTAATAGCGCTGTCCTGTCCGCAATGGTGACACTGTGGCCCGAGCGGGTACGTCAACTCTGACTAAACCTGAGTTGCCAGTAACATTAAATAATGCTCCATAAACTAGTTCGTCAGAACCTTCTTCATAAAGAGTAAATTCTGCAAACTGAGCTGTACTTGCCGGGAAATAAGCATACACAACTGGATGAGATGCAGCAGTTTGCGCCAGATTATTGTCCGGCATCAACGCTACTAGCCCTTGCTCGCTCTGAGTACAGGCACCGCTACGATTTGCACCTGACTCACGATTCCCCGGAGCTCCCGTCTGAGTAGGCTGAAAATCTAGACGTCTCTGGCCCCATGCAGGCGTCATCGTGCCAACTGTAATGGACAGGCCAAGGGTTACCCCTATCAGATAAGCACCCAGATTACTCAGCAGCATACGATTCATATCGATAAGTTCAAATAGTTACACTCAGGAGAGTTAAAAGCGCTGGAGAAATCCTAACAGGGAATATAGTTCCTAACTGAGTTAAAACAACCTTTTGTAACCTCTTCATTGGCAAATATTGGCCATCGGTAACAAATGTGGTCTAAAAAGCTTAATATGCGTTTAGCAATAGAATCTTCTGTAAATCAACTAATATTAATTTTAGGATAGTCTTGTTATCTTGTGCTGTCTACACAAACGTCAGAATAACTTGAAATAATTTGTCAGCCAGGGCCTGTAAATCCTTAAAGGGAAATAGACTGTACCAAGAGCTTCATAGTAATAGACAAGTTTATTCTAGTTTAATGGCGGCACAGCTTAAATACACCTATTAGGAGGATTGAGAATCAAACTGGTTAGCTTCAAATATCCTATTCAGGGTCTAAAAACAATATTGAGCCGTCTGCCATTGGTTAAGCAAGGTCGTGATCGTCCACTGTCCAAGCATTTAATCCAATTAGGGCAGCCTGTTCTGCTAACCAGCTTAATTGTTGCCTCGTCTATCCTTGCGATTCGACACCTGGGAGGCCTCGAAAAATTAGAGTTATGGGCCTATGACCATTTTATGAGTCTACGTCCCGAGGAAAGTATAGATCCTAGAATGCTGATCGTCGGGGTTACAGAAGAAGATATTCAGAGGCTGAATCAGTGGCCCCTTGCAGATCAAACAGTTGACCAACTTTTAGCCAAGCTCGAACAATACTCTCCCCGTGTGATTAGTCTGGACATCATGCGCGATGTGCCCTTAGAACCAGGCCGAGAAGCATTGCTTGAGAGGTTAACCTCCAGTGAAAATATTGTTACTGTTTGCAAAGCTAGTAACCAAGAGTCGTTGGGGGTACCTCCCCCCCCCGGTGTCATCAAAGAATCTGTTGGTTTTGCAGATTTGGTGGTTGACTCGGGCGGTGTGCTACGACGCACCTTGTTGTGGATGACTCCGCCTGCACCTGCTGGGGGACTGGCCAACCAACCAGGACATCTTTGCAGCGGTCCTGAAATCATTATCTCTCTAGGGCTACGCACTGCTTTTTACTACCTACTCGATGAAGACATCCAGCCAGAATTCACTGACCGTGGAGAGTTTCGATTAGGCAATACAACCTTTCCTAGACTGACATCTAAGTTTAGCGGTTATCAAACGGTAGATACGGCAGGCTATCAGGTTATGCTCAACTACCGCTCGGAGCAGAATTCTGCTCGACAAGTCACCCTTGAGGACGTTTTGGCAGACCGAGTTGACCCTGATTGGATTCGCGATCGCATCGTTTTCATTGGCTACTTGACCCCTCAAGCAGGGGATGACTTTTATACCCCCTATAGTCAGGCCCTAAGCGATGATCAAAAGATGCCTGGAGTGGAAATTCATGCCCAGTCCACCAGCCAAATTTTGAGCGCCGTTTTAGATCAGCGACCGCTAATTTGGGTTTGGCATACTCCCGTTGAAGCCCTTTGGGTAGTTGTCTGGGCCGGTGTTGGCAGCATCCTAGCCTGGTACATTCGCCATCCCTGGCGACTGAGCCTAGCGGTGTTGGGCGTAGCTATTGGTCTCTACGTTTTTTGTTTTTTGCTCATGCTCCGAGGCGGGTGGGTTCCCCTAGTACCACCGATTATAGCCTTGGGAGCGGCCGCCTCTACCACTATCACTATTCTCAACCAAAAGCTTAAGGCAGAAAACCTGCGCATTCAAACTGAACTCGACATCACCCGCCGTCTGCAGAAAATGATTTTGCCACCTGAGCGTGAACTGCAGGTGATTGAAGATCTAGATATTGCTGGGTACATGGACCCCTGTGATGATGTGGGAGGGGACTACTACGACGTCATATCAGATAGCAATGGACACCTTAAAATTGGGATTGGTGATGTCACTGGCCATGGTTTAGAAAGCGGATTAATCATGATTATGGTGCAGACCGCTGTTAGAACCCTATTAGAAAGTGGCAAAACCAAACCTGAAGAGTTTCTAAGTGCCCTTAACCGTTCTATTTATCACAATGTGCAGCGGATCAATTCCGATAAAACCATGACCCTTAGTTTATTGGACTATAAACAAGGCACTTTATACCTGAGCGGTCAACATGAAGATGTGCTGATTGTTCGTGCCAATGGTTCCCTAGAACAAATTGATACCGTTAATTTAGGCTTTCCCATTGCCCTCGAAGAAGACATTGATGATTTTCTGGCACATACCCAAATTCATTTAGAGCCCAACGACGTGGTAGTACTCTACACTGACGGGATTACCGAATCGAGAAATATAGATCGAGAGTTTTACGGCTTAAACCGACTGTGTAATGTCATTATGAGCAATTATCAGCGAACGGCACAAGAAATTAGAGCAGCTGTTATTCAAGATGTGGCCAATCATATTGGTCAGCAGAAAATCTTAGATGACATTACGCTACTAATCCTCAAGAAAAGATAGATGGGAGAGACCTGAAACTATGGCTTCACCCACTTCATCAATGTCTGAGTCATTTGGCCAGTTCGCTAGCGAGCTTCATAACGAGAATCTATGTGTCAAAATCGATTTTCCGGTAGAACTAGTAAAACAGCGAAAGTTTTGGCCCAATAGCAATCTATCCGCCAAATTCGTTTCAGAATACATATCAATTTTTTTCCCAATTGAAAACGCTCGATCTGAGCAGCTGCACCGACGCACGGAAATAACTGATGCAGCTCGATACATTACTAATGAGCTATTGGAGAATGCATTTAAATTCTCTTGTACAGCAGCTCAACAACCTGTACAGATGGCCTTATACCACTATTCTGATCGGTTAATTATCACGGTTACCAATACTGCCCACATCAATAACATCGACTCGTTTAGGTCGCTAATTCATGATCTCACAACATTAGATCTGACCGAACTATACGTAGAACATCTGGAGAAAAACTTAGACCATGAAAACGCCCTCAGTTCTGGCCTCGGTTTTATTACTATCTTGATTAATTACAACACAAAACTGGGTTGGAAAATTGAGCAAAATTCACCAGAATCAGACTTCTTCCTGGTGACCACTATGGCCCAGCTACTATATGACTAGAATATTTATGGCACTAAGACTATATACTCACCCTGAGTAGCCCACGGATACTTGTGCATAAGCGATGTTATGATAGCTCGGTTAAATCACTACCTGCAAGATATCTTTTATATTGCTCTTAGCTTAGTTATCACCGTCTTTGGTGCAATCGGTTTATATGTGATCTTGTTCCATCTGCTACGGTCTTATTTTCGCAGATTCGAGCGAGATATAGCATTGGTAACGCTGAATGTATCTGCCTATCCAGGCTTAACGTTGTTTGTACTGCTCGGCCTGGCAATGATAGCCCAAAATTCCAATAGTTTGGCTACTGTTGATTGGTTACAGCGTCTACTGCTAGGTTGCATCATTTTAACCATCAGCTATTGGTGCTTGCGCCTGTTCAAACAAGTCCTGATCTATTACCTCAAAGATTATGCTGAAACCACTGAGGTAATGTGGGATGAAGTGCTACTCCCCTTGCTAGAAGCAATTGTTCCAGTCATGATTATCTTAATGAGTGGGGCCCTTATTTTACAGCTTTGTTTGGGCTTAAACTTAACCGGTGCCTGGGTAACCCTAGGGGGTAGTGCCTTTATCATTGGCTTTGCAGTTAAAGACATTCTAGCCAACTTTTTTAGTGGTATTGCCCTATTGATAGATAGTCCCTTCCGGTTCGGTGATGTACTCCACATAGAAAGCGGTAGTGAAGGGTCCAGCCATTTGGGCATTCTGCGAAAAATTGGAGTGCGTGTTACCCACATCTACATGTTTGAACTTCACACAGAGGTCTACATTCCCAACAGCGTGATGCAAAGTCACAAAATCACCAATTTGAGCCGTCCCATTGAACCTGTTTTTTTCTCAACACCGATTGAATTCAACCCACAGTGTAACCTGGAGCATGCCAAAAAGATTATGCAGGAGATTCTCCTGGCCCACCCGGATACTGTAGGTAACATTGAGTCTAAGCTAACCTGTCTCAAGAACTACTATGGCTGGGAAAATGAATTCGCCCAAAAAAAGGAAAATGGAATACAGCGACTCTTAGCTGAATATGCCGTCAACAACAAATTAGAAGAGGTTGAAGATGCCTTAAACGCTATGATGATCACGTTACAGTTTGTGGAACAAGGCGGACTAACCCAGGAAGAAATTGACACGGTACAAACTGAGTATGATGACATTCTAAAACTGATGGGTCTTACGGTCGTTAAACAAACAACGCGTAAACAGTCATTTCTTAATTTGCAGCATATTCAGCCTAAGTTTGTAATCAGAGAAACGAAAGACCCTGACTCCTTGATCCATCTAGTGCGCAAGTGGTATCGCATTTGGCTGGGCGACCCGAACATGGCTGATGAGGATGAATATGTATTGCTGGAAATTTGGGAACGCAAAATTGAGCTGCTAAAACGGCGCACACGTAAGCTCCATCAAAAGATTCTAAATCCACTTCAAGAAGAAACTCGATTAGATGATTATGTCAAAGAGCTAGTCCGATGGTTACGAGATCGCTTTAAACAAGCTCGTAGCTCATGGCATGAACCAGAGGTGCGCATGGAACGTGTGGTGAAGGATGAAGGACATACCTATATCCGATTTACCCTAAACTATTACGTTGATGATATCCGTCTAGAAGATGGGGAGCGAGGTACTCGTGTTAACAGCGATATCCATCGCGAGATTATGCATCATCTAAAAGATGATTGTCGTGGCCAGGCTTAATAGTCCCCGACATATAGTCCCTAACATAGAGAAGAAGCACAAATAGCCAAGATTATAAGGAACTCATCAGCTTATTTTCTTCTTCGGGGGTGATCCCATAGTCCTCTCGACTCTGCTGAATTACCTTTTTATCCTCTAACGACAGTGCCTCATCCGGTGCATCTAAGGATAGATCTTGAACTGAGTCTAGGGATTTTCGATCACCGGCCACAGCCAGCAAATCTGCACCTAATCCCTGAGCTGGGCGTCTGCGATCGCCAAAAACTTTCGCCAGCACCAGGCGATACCCCTCCAGGCGCAGCCAATCTTCTCGACTTTGCTGACGATCGGGATTTAGCAAGTCCGGATCATCAATGCCAACATCTGCTAAACAAGCACCATGCTCCTCATCAGTGATTTCTAGTTCCCGTCGCATATTTTGGAGTAGATCCAAACTAGTGGCTGAGGTCATTGCACCCTCTTCTAGACTTTCCTGCAAAATAGCCCGATACGCCTGCAATCGTTTGTCATGGGTAAAGCCAGGTAAGACTTTTGCCAGCACATATACTTCATTCGCAGTCAGGTCATCCAGAGCACGCCCTTCTAAAAACTTACCCACATCTAGATTGATCTTGCGTAACTGTTTCCGTAATCGACTGGCTAGCCCCTCACGCTGATATAAAGCCGGTGTCCGTGGCCATGTACGATACAGCCATAAACCACTAGAAATGGCAATGACTGACGTGAACAGATACTGACCAGGAATCGGCAACAAGCGTAAATTAGGCCTCGCCCCAAACATAAAAAATACGTTGAAAACCAAAAATGTGTAGAACGTAAACATCTTGTGCCGAATGAGTTCTATACTCGTTGGCCGCTTCCGTTTCAGAAAATAGGCCTTTAAACGTTTCTCTAATTGATCACCAATCCAGTAACTACCTAAACCAAAGCTCCCTAATGCCAGGGGTACAGCTATTAACTTAGGAATGGGAATTGCGTGACCCGCAATATAAAATCCTGGATTGAGAAGTGTGGCTAGTTGCTGCTCTTCATGGGTCCACACACCAGAAAAGTAATAATCCCAAGTTCCAGCATAGAGATAGTAGTAGACATAGAAGCCAACAGTAAGGCCGAAATAACTGTAGTATAGCCAGCGTTGATCTGGACGGGTAATTAATTCCCAATACGAACGTTCAGAATCAATATCAATACAAGGCACTTGGCAGGCCACACAGGCCGGTTTATCCTTACCCTCTTGAGTAACCGTGCGACACATCGACTGGGTAATCTTTTGACGATCATCAACGTGGGCAGCGCTATTCAACAATCCTCTTGGCTCACTGTAAATCTTTTGAACTGGAGCCATTGGACAAAAATACTGACACCATGCTTTGCCTCCAAATAAGTAGCCTACGTAAATTGAGGCAATAATGGTTGCTACGAGAAATATGCCAAGGGCAAGGCGATCAGAATTGACAAACAAAATACGGGTACATAAACCCAGATAAAATAATCCAAATTGTAGGGCAAGATAATTTTTCGCCAACCAGGAATTCTTAGCTACCTTGACCAATTCTTTACGGGTTTTACCTGTTTTTGCATTTACTCGGATCCGATACCGCTGTAATCCTAGGGCACGCGGAATCTGTGAAAGAAAGCTAAGGGGACAAATCCGTCGCCAGAACTCATGGCCAAGTATAAACAGAATAAAAATACCTGCAGGCACAACAGCTGCCCAAAATACTCTTGCGCCAATAGGATAGGGCTGTTCTACTAAACAGTCCCCTTGCACCTTGACACAGACAGTTGAATCAAGACGAATTGGACTAATGGTATTAGCTGGGTCAGTCAACCACGACGTTAGAGGATCATAAAAGAGAGAAAAGATAATCAATAACCAGCCGATGGTGAGCATCCACCGAATGCGGTGCATTTGTTGCTCAGATGTGCGATTAAGCATGATTTGAGTAGATGACCCCCGCTAGGTACTTTTTCTATGACTATTAAAGTTGTCCCCAATTTTGAATTTTCTTCGGCCATTCAACACCAGGCCCAAAATTTCGGGAACAGGATGAAGATTTTTTATGCTAAACCACGTCCAAACTAAAACCTTGAGTTTTCTCTGCGGAAAACCCTCGATTATGACCTTGAACAAGGTTTATAACCATTGCCTAAATAGTTCTACAAGAACAATATTATCTACTAAACACAAAGGCATTAATTATTATTTATCACGCTTTATTTCTGCTCTAGCAATTAATCGCAAAAATTAATGATTGATTCCAGGTACATTGAATATCGTTGTCCCTGATTACAATATTGATTACTCTCCTGTAACAACTGGTCCTCATAGCTACAGGTACAAAGGACATCCAAAATCTATTAAGGAGGCGATAGGACAGGCACAACCTATGCAATTACTTTAATAAAAGAGGTATTGTTCATTTATAGCCGATTACTGAACAATACACCCCTATCACCTCTTGGACTTATCCAAAAATATGATTCGAAGCCCTATTGTGTCTTAAGTAGAAAGAGTTAAAGAGTATTCTTTAGCCTAACTCCACAATCATCCCAGGCATCAGGCGCTTCAGATTTACCAAAGACTTTGCCTGCCAGGGAATCGTGTCAGAGCCCCTGATCGTCATAGCAACTTTAGCTGATCTACGAACTTTGATAACAAACTTCGAAATAACGTTAATGCCAGAACTATTCAGAAATTTAAGCTCCCGCAGATCCAGCGTCAGTTGGCTGGGTTCCTGGCTCGTCGCATCTTCTAGACACTGCTCTAACAAGTTTGCAATTGGTGGATACTCCCCCATGCCCATCAGAGCTAGTTCGCCTTTGAAAGTTACGGTTGAAATCGCTTGCTCATAGACAACCTCATACTCCTTACCCTTTATTTCCATGTTCGCTCTCCAAAACTTTGCCCTTGGGGTAGATATCCAGCCTATCAATCATAGCTGAGCAATTGAGCCGTAGCAGCAAACGGCTCACAGCTTCTTATAACCAGTTACCCACCAAAACGTAGGGAGCCCAGAAAAAGGGATGCTGTCGAAAGCGAGGAATTTCTAAAATTGAGAGCTGAGCACGACGTAATGCCTCTGCTTTGGTCACTTCACCAGAAATCAGCTCATCATAAAACCGGCTAATCAGCAAAGCGGTTGCTTCGTCACTGACTTGCCATAAAGACCCTAAGGTACTCCTTGCACCGGAACGGACCGCAGTACCGGCTAATCCTAATGCTGCCTGCTGATCACCAATAGCAGTCTCACAGGCACTCAGCACCAGTAGCTCCACGACATCAGATGATGTTGTTTGGTCTAAGCCAGTGGTCAGCAAGAGATCCCGAAGTTGATGCACACTCAGTCGGTCATTCCAGGTCAATATAAAGGTTTCATCAAAATTGGAGCTAAACTGACCATGGGTAGCTAAGTGGATCACCGGTGCATTGGCTGTCCGAATGGCCTTAGCAAAGGTGTCACGGGTGAAGTCTTGATTGAGCAAGGTCCTTTGGGCAGAGAGCTTGGCTTCAACTTCGGCAATTTCAGGGGCCACGTTAGGCAGTGAAGGAAATCCCTGACGTGCTTCTGTCAAACCAGCGGCGAGTACTCCCAAATTCTGAGGCTTAATTGGGGTGGGCTCTAGCAGTTGCAGTCCTGGAGTCAAGGCAATGGCATAGCGTTCCATCAAGTACCGTTGGCCATCGTAGAGTGCCGCCATGGGTACATTTCGCAAGACCCCATCAGAAACAAATACCAGGGTATTGACATCGCTATTTTCTAAATCTGTACTCAAGGGCTGCACCAGCCAATCATATACCTGTTGAGATAGCTTCAAATAGCGCTGACTAGTCTTTTGTACCAGGGCTTGTCGTAGGTCCAACACAGTCGCCTCTAATTGGGACTGCGAGACAGCGCTACTGTAGTGACGGAGAGCTTGGCCTGGCAGCCGCACAATTATATCCAGTCGATCTGGCAAAATAATCGGATAAACAACCGCTGCTTGACGATCCACTTGATCAATCAGCACTGGGTTAGCCGATAGACACGCTTCCCTAAAGAAATTATCGAGTTCTGCCAGCTGTAAAGACTCCATTACAGTCCTGGCCTTTTCAAGATTTTCCGTTGGAACTGTTGTGTCCGCCAGCAGTAGGCTAACGAGTTCACGATGGATCGGTTCCACACCAGTTTGAAAAGCCGCTTGCACCTCAGGATTGATCGAGACCAGGTCACTACGCAGCAATTGCAGGGTTTTGACCGATTCACCATAAGCCTTAACGGCTTTCGTGTAGTTAGGGTTTTGGGAGTTTTTGGAACTGCTTTGAGGAATATTTGCCTTGAAAATCCGCCCTAGTTGCCACTGCCAACGGTAGGAAATTTCTGGGGCATCTAGGCTTTGAGAAATCAGCAGCGCCTTTTGGGTAAAAACTTCGGCCTCTTGCCACTGTTGCGCCTGTTCATATAGATGCCCTAAACTACCCAGGACATAGGACTCTGAGCGTAAATCTCCCAGTGCTTGAGCATCCTTTTGAGCCAGCTGTAGCAATTGGATAATATCTGCTTGAGCATTGGCTGACGGTGTTTGCCTGGGTACTTCTAATGCAGGTGCTGTCTGGGGAACACTCCCATTCTCTCCTAAAAACTGTTCGACCAGACTGAGATTACCACGGGTATAAGTATCAGCATCAATAGCTGTTGCTGGTCCACGAACTGTTGTGGCAGATGAGCGTCCTCCTAAAAACTGTTCGACCAAATTGAGATTGTTACGGGTGTAGGTTGATGCATCTGGGATAGTCCTACTTTCGAACCCGTTATCGGGTGCCAAAGGAGTCTCTTTGATAGAGTCGATGGAGCGATCAATAAACAAATCAACCAAATCGAGATTATCGCGGGTATAGGTACTGGGCACGGTTGTTGAGTGGGGTGCTCCCAAGTATCTTGGAACTTTTTCTAAGCGAGCATTACGTTGGCTAATTTTGAGACGACTCTCTGCCAAGTTGATTTTGGCATAGACAACGGCCTGGCTGGAGGGCAACCCTTCTAGTGATGGCTGAATTTGTCGCGCCAGTGATTCTGCTCGCTGCCATTGTTGGGTATTGATCAAAACCGCCAGTTCACTCAGCTGGGCCTGAATGGTAGTAATGGGTTCTGCCGATTGGTTAACAGCCTGTTGATAGTATTGCTGGGCAGTTTCTAACTGTCCTCGGGCTTCAACCGTATTCCCCAAGCTCACCTGAATGGTTACGATCAATTGCGATAGGCCCAATTGTTGGGCCATCCTTAAACTGGTTTGTAATGCTGTCTCAGCCTGTTCCAGATCGCCAGCCACACGCAAAGCTTCACCCAACATCTGCAGTCCTGTTGCCTTAATGTCAGAATCAGGCTGGTCAGCGAGGGCCTCTGTCAAATCACTCAGGGTGACAATGGCACGTCGATAGTGCCCCATAGCCTGTAATGCTTGGGCCTGGGTCAGTATGGAACGCAGCCTTCGATCTTCATCGCCCAGTTGGTCGTAAATCTCAGTGGCCGATTGCCATGCTTGTAAAGCGTCTAATGCCTTACCCTGACTGAGATACAAATGGCCCTGTATATCTAGAATCCTGGCCAAGATTGGTGAGCGCTCCGCTGCTGGTAGCTGATCAATGACCTCTAACCCCCTGGAAATCGTCTGTCTGGCCTCGGACCAACGCCCCAACTGTTGATAAACAAAGGCCAGATTCCTTAGGGCCAGGGCTTGATTGAGATTGTCACCATTATTTTGGTAAAGCTCAACCGCTTGTTGGAGTTGTGCAATTGCCTCGCTGTAGGCACCAGCTTCAAACAGGTCGCGACTTTGTTGTGAGTTTGCATGCAGCTGCTCCTTTGGTCCTCGAAAATCTGCCCTGACCAATCCTGCTGGCAAAAATACAGCACATAGCAACGCTGTCATAAATCCTAAAAGTAGACGCCGCCAACGGTGCTGCCAGGGGGCTAAAAATAATCGCTTCAGGGGCCGAAAACTCAGTGAAACCATGGCATTAAACCCAGCGTGAATCTAGCAACAATAGTCAAGAACAACGGTTAAAAAAGGCGATAGTTAATGGCAAAGTAAAGGCCGTTTTCTTGCAAAGACGATGTTCGTTTATCAATGTCCACCAGGGGAATCCCCCAGTCCAGACGAGCCGTTAGGCGATCCCCCTGTTGCCACAGTAGACCTACACCAGTTGAGACCAATACGTTGGGATCTGGGTTAGTGCCATTATGATTCCAACCACCTCCCATATCTACAAAGGGTGCAAGCTGAAGCAGTCCATTAATCTCACGGGCACGGAACACTGGCAGACGCACTTCCCCTGACAGAGAAAATCCATTATCAGTTAGCAAAACATTTTGGCGATACCCCCGCACTGTTTGCTGTCCACCAAGACCAAATTCTTCTAGCGGCAGCAGATCATCACCACTCAGTTGTAGCCCGCCCTTGAGCAACAGCAGAGTTTCCGGAGCCAATAGCTTTACCCACTGGGCCTGCCCACGCCAGGCAAAAAACTGACTGTCGGGAGCATTGTCATTAACAGTGGCCTCTAATAGATCCAGCCCCAGACTAAATTCAGAAAACAGCGCTAGCACTTCACGATTGCCCGTTTGGGTCCATTCCTGAGAAAAACGCAAAGCTGACAGTCGGGTTCGCCCGTCCGCATCGGCCCCAGGGGAAGGAAAGCCGACAGACTCACCAATTACGTCACTCAAAAAATCTGTCTTGCTGCGCTGGTGTGTCAGCCTCAGTCCTAACGCCAATTCCTCGTTGGGAGTCTGTACCAGCGGTTGACGAAAAGATACCCCATAGGTTTGTGATTCTGATTGAATATCCAGGACCGTAAACGGGTCTTCTATCACTGAGCTATCGGACAAGCTTGTTTGCCAGCCGATGGTGCCGTTGCGAGCATTGACGGGAAATGTATAGTCCAGTTTGACTTCATCACTACCGCTAGTGTTGAGGTACTCCAGCTCAATGCGATCGCCCTGGCCCAGCAAATTACCTTCAGTTAGGGCAATTCCCCGTCGCCAGCTGCCGACACTGGGAGAACGATTGTTGTCTGTGCGTAGCTCGACGTCAAATGTATCCGCTACTGTCACCTCTACATCTAAAATACTTGTGCCCGGCTCAGTCCCCGTTGCTAGTTCAGCCGTAATGTTCTGAATTAGAGGATCGAGCTGTAGTAGCCGTAGCCCGTCTAACAGACGTTCTGAATTCAGCGGTGTAGACCCAGCCAGAGCTAACCGACTACGAACATAGTTGGGGGATAATCTCCCAACTATGTCGACATTGATATCTGTTAGTTGACCTTCCAGCACTTGAATTTGCAAAATGCCATCGGTCAACGTTTGGGGTGGAATGTAAGCACCGGAATTGACATACCCCTGATCTACATAGCGCTGCGTAATGGCTGAACGCACCTCAAACAACTCAGCTGGGGTGAGAGGACGATTGAGATAAGGGGCTGTAATCGTTGCTAAGTCTGACTCACTAAAGACTGTACTGCCTATAACCTCAAAAGCACTGATCACAATGCTTTCTGGCACTGTACCTGGGAGAGCAGGGGATGGTGCGACATCAATCGGAATGTCAAGTATCCGCTCGGATGGCAATGGCTGTATATCAATCGATTCTGGAAATTCACTCTGGGCATATCGGGTTTGGGCCAGTACTGACTCAGCAATCAAACCACCACAGACACCACACATCCAGATAGATAGGCAAAACCGTAGACAATGAAAAATAGGAACACGCAGCAGGGTCATTTTATAGTATTGCTTTTACCTAGAGTCTTTATAAATAAAGTTGGCATTGCTGCTCCTCGGGATGGATTGAATATGGATACTGTTGAATAGCAATGGTGCTAGACTGGCTCATCCCTTCAGCGATCGCAAAAAGTTGAGATAGGACAGTATGCGGTCTTAACACGTGACAGGTGCTAATTTTACCGCGAAGACTTTTTTTGAGGGACATCTTGAATCATCTCTTTGCAAGCTTTACCTTTTGATACACTCTTTTGATATTGCGCTTTTGATAAATGTATCGATATTGGGCGGTGATATAGTACTTCTAGTCATGATGGCTGCTTGATCCATGACTTAAATTACGGCAGCTTCATCGCCAATGGAGTCAGAGACTAATAACCTCAAATTACAGCTGAAAGTTTTACGACACCAATTGCTGAAAATACAGCAAGAAAAAGCAGATCTCGAAGTAATGCTGGAAAATGTGAGTGAGCATGCTGATTTGATTCTAGCTGAGGTTTATGAAGACAAACAGGATTTAGAACTGATTTTAGAAACGTCAACAGTTCATGCTGAGACCGTTGAGTCTGATTTATACCGACGAGCTATCATCGCTAAACAGCAGATTACAGAACAGTTTCAGCTAATTGCAGAATCCTCGCCCGTTGGCTTAAGCATTGGTTGCATTGCAACGAGTAAATTTCTATATGCCAATGCTAAAACCTGTGAAATTCTAGGAATTTCCTTTGAAGAGATTCTCAGTCGAAAAACAACAGACTTTTATGTAAATCGAGCCGATCGTGAGCAAATCATTGCAGCATTACTGAATCAACAGACTTTCGAAGGAGAAATAGCGTGTGTGCGGGCACAGGGTGAGCACTTTTGGGCGATGGTTTCACTATGTCCGTTTATTTTTAAAGATGAGCCAGCCATTCTCATGGCAATGCAAGATGTGACCGCTCAAAAGCAAGCAGAAGAAGCACTGAAGCTGGCAGAAGAACGGTATCGCAGTATTTTCGAGAATGCTTTAGAGGGCATTTTTCAAACAACATCCACAGGGGACTATATTCGAGTCAATCCGTCCATGGCCCGGATATATGGATATAAATCACCGGTCGAAATGATCCGTCAGGTGCCTTCGATCTGGGCAAAACGCTTTGTTGACCCACAGATACAGATAACCTATGAAAAAACGCTTAGAATCAAGGGCCAGTTAAAAGAATTTGAATACCAGTGCTATTGCCAGGATGGTAGGACAATCTGGATTGAAGAAAATAGTCGAGTGGTGAAAGATAGCCTTGGACAAGTTTTGTACTATGAAGGCATTGTTCAGGAGATTACTGAACGGAAACAGGCGGAAGACGCTTTAAAGCAACAGATCAAAAAGCTGCAAATCGAGATTGACCAAACCAAACGACGCCGAGAAGTTAAAAAGATTGCTCAGACTGATTACTTTCAGCATTTAATGGCAGAGGCTGATAACCTTCGTTTTTCTGAGGAAGATTGTTAAGAGATCGCCGTAATCGCCCAGGGTATTTATAAGTTATGGTAGTTTTTCTACACGCACTATCCTAATTTTAAAATTAATAAAATGGCTAAGGTTGTAGCAATTCACTCCTACCGAGGAGGTACTGGTAAATCCAATACAACTGCAAATTTAGCAGCTGTGATCGCAAGCACCGGACACCGAGTTGCTGTCATTGATACTGATATACAGTCACCTGGTATTCATATCTTGTTTGGCCTTGAACCAGACACGATGAACCAGACCTTAAATGACTATCTCTGGGGAGATTGCACCATCGTCGAAGCCGCCCATGATATCACCCCCCCTGAGGTTAAACAAAATCAAGGAGAAATTTTTCTAGTCCCATCCAGTAGTGAGCTAGCAGACATTACGCGAGTATTGCAGGAAGGATATGATGTTAAGCTGCTACGGGATGGCTTTCGAGATCTGGTTAAAGAGCTAAATCTAGACTATATCTTCATTGATACCCATCCTGGACTCAATGAAGAAACACTGCTGGCGATAGCAGTCTCTAACATTTTGGTCATTGTTTTGCGACCTGACAAACAAGACTTTCAAGGTACAGCAGTGATGGTCGATCTCTCTCGGAAGTTAAAGGTACCGAAGATGTTGATGGTGATCAACCGAGTGCTACAAAACACTGATTTTCCTGCACTATCACAGCAAATCGCCGAGACCTATGAAACTGATGTGGCGGGTCTCTTTCCTAACTGTGATGAAATGATGGAGTTGGCTAGTAGCGATCTGTTCTATTTACGTTTTCCCGAGCATCCATTATCTAATCTCTTCAAACAGGTTGCTGACCAGGTGATGGCCTAGGGTACGCTTATGAGGCAATATCAAAGGACCTCAGCACTGGCCCCACATTTTGTAATGCTTTGCTCGGTGCAATGTCACACCGAGATTGCGGAAACACAAGCTAGTTATGATTGACCAAATCATCTGGGTGGGTGGGTTTATGGCCTTTAACTCCATCAGCGTGGTGTTGAATTCGCTACTCCTACGTTGGCAATTGAGGTAAAGGGATTGATTTTTGATAGCGTGTGGTGCGCCTTTAGCTTACTCATTAGCCAGATATCCCTAATGCTTGCGCGAAGCTTGCTTAAGCCAAAAGAGAATTAGCCAATCAACGATGCGATCGCTTAACACGCCCTGCAAAAATTTCAAAACCTTGGCATCGACTGTAGTGCAGTAAACGGTTTTGGGGCGTTTGGCGATGGCTGCTGCCACCATAGCTTTTACCGTACTGTCTACTCCAGGAGCCTTGGCATAACTCGTGGCCATAGAATGCCTGAAGTCATCAACTAAAGGCAAATAATCAGCGGGATGCTCAACGTGATCCAGTAAATCAAACGCAACACGATCAAACCCTGTTTTAACTATTCCAGGCTCAATAATAATCACCTCAATCCCAAGATCTCTAACCTCCTGGCGTAATGCCCTGGCAATACCAGTTATGGCATGTTTAGTTGACGCATACCAGCCTGTGCACGCTATCGAGAGATGACTGGCGAGGGAAGCGGTGAAAATAATTCGACCACTTTTCTGCTGACGCATAGCGGGGAGCACAGCCTTGAGGACCCTTGCCACACCAAAAACATTAACGTCGTACTGGTTTTGGATTTCTTCTATAGCGATACTTTCTATTGTTCCATAAGCCCCATAACCAGCGTTCACAAAAACAACATCGATACGCCCTTGCTCCGCAAGTATCTGTTCTACACTTGCTATGATCGAGGCATTATCTGTCACATCCAACCCTAAGAGATGTGCCTTCTGTATAAGCAGATCTTGCATTTTCTCAACACTTCGAGAGGTGGCATAGACAATGCAACCCAGTTCTAACAGCATCTCTGCGGTTGCTTTTCCAAATCCTGACGAGGCCCCAACCATCAGCACTACTTTGGACTTGATTGACACTGCTACTAACTCTCCTTAGAAATCAGCTCAAATACTGATAGGCATGACGCATACACTGGATACTCATTTGGAAAACATTACCTAATTCACGGATAAACTCCAATAGTCTTGCCTCATCCTCTGAATCAAAAGGCATGTCACCTATTTTGTTGATGATCTCGATAACGGCAATCACTTCACCTGTTTGGAAACCAAAAACTGGTAGGGCCAATATATTTCGAGTAATAAAGCCAGCATCTTTATCAATTTGTGGATTAAAGCGATGGTCATCATAGGGGGATGGAATATTGAGGACTTCTCCTGTGATTGCAACATATCCCGCGATCCCAGTATCAAGCGGCATCTCAATTGCAAAAAGATTATTATCTTCATCTATGGCGGTATTGGTACGCAAGACCTGGTTCGAGAGATCCACTAAGAAAACGGCAACTCTCTCTACTCGAAGGGTTTGACCAATCTTGAGGAAAATAACCTGCAGCAGAACTTGAAGCTTTTGCTTTAACACTGATTTGTCAGGAGATACAGCAGAGTCTAAAAAAGATTGAAGTTCCTGGTTAAGTTGATCTAGAAAAGCAATAAATTTATCTGTGGATAGAGAGTCTACTCGTCGCCTTAATTCATGGGCGTTTTGAATCAACGATTGATGCCGAGAAACATTGGTTTCTCGCGCATATAAAATACTGGTTTCCAGAACATTTCCTAGAAATTGGGTTAACTCATAAAACCTGGTCTCATCTGCCTGGTCAAAGGCTGCATCACCAATTTTATTGAGGGCCTGGATAACGGCACACACTTCACGACTAGAGTTAAAAATCGGCATACAAAGGATACTTCTTGTCCTAAACCCAGTATCCCTATCAACTTGAGGATTAAATCTAGAATCGTTATAGGGGTTAGGAATATTTAGACTTTCTCCCGTCGTAGCAACATGACCGGCAATACCAGCATTTAAGGGAATTTCAATATTAATCGGTTCTCCAGAGGCACTGCGTGCGCTTTGCGACCAAAGCTTATACCGATCTCTATCTACCACGAAAAAAGTTACTTGTTGGGCAGCTATCAGCTGAGAAATTTTAATAGAGACCGCCTGTATAATCAAGTTTAGTTTTTGATTGACAGAACGGTTTTTGAGCAGGTTCATCGTACTTAGAATCTGCTCGAATTCTTTATTAAGCTGCTTCAAGAATATGGAAAATTGCTCAATTGATAATGGATCAATCAATGTTCTAATTTGACTGGTTTCCATTTGAAAAATTTCCGACATCAAGTTATTGATGTTCAGCAACAATTCACCCTTGGCCTGGGATAAACGACCATCTTCTAAACTAATAATTCGATCAGCAATATCAAGAATTCGATTATCGTGGGTCACTAACACAATGGTGCAGCCTTGTTGTTTGGTGAGCTGCTGCATCAGCTCAACGACATCACGTCCACTGCTTTTATCTAAGGACGCAGTAGGTTCATCCGCTAGTAGAATTTTGGGTTGATTGACTAGGGCACGGGCAATGGCGACACGCTGTTTTTGCCCTCCCGACATTTGGTGAGGATAGCTTGTTATCTGGGGCTTTAAGCCCACAGATTCTAGCATCGCTTCTGCCCGATTCTGGGATCGTTTTCTTGATAGGCCAGGGTTTAGCTTTAGTGCCATCTCAACATTTTGTCTGGCGGTAAAGAAGGGCACTAAATTATGGTGCTGAAAAATGTAGCCTAGCTGATGGCGCAGTTCTAGCCGTTTGCGATCGCTCGCTTTAGAAATATCTCGATTGAGAACCATTAAACAGCCTTCTTGGACTGATCGTAAACCGGCAATTAATGTAAGTAGCGTGGTTTTACCAGACCCTGAAGGCCCAGTTAGAATAACAATTTCTCCAGATTCAATGGAAAGGTTAATGTTATATAAAACCTGCTGACGTAGTGTCCGTCGACCATAGTAATGATTGAGGTTTTTAACCTCTATAATGGTTTGCTTAGTCATCGGCTCAGCACACGAAATAAAAAATTATTCAGACTAGACTCTTACCTAAAGAGATCAGCAGGATCGGCATCCTTTAGTTTTACAATTGCTACAATACTTGCTAACGCACAGGTAATAAACGTTAGCACAAGGACCAAAGCAGCTCTGCTAAAACTCATATCCATAGGCAGCCGAGTAGCGCTCTGAACTAAATTAAAGAGATAGAGACAAAAAATATATCCGGGAATATACCCCAGAACTGCCATTAACATGCTTTCTTGGAGAACTGTATTGATCAAATATTGGTTTGTATAACCAATTGCCTTAAAGGTGGCATAGACAGATAGATAATCTGAAATTTGGGTAAATAGGATTTGATAGACAATTACTCCCCCAAATATCGAACCAATGACTGCCAATGTATTAAAAATGAACCCAATGGGTGAACCCGTCGTCCAATATTTTTTCTCATTGGCAATCAGTTCTTCTTTTGTCAATACTTCTATTCCTTTTGGCAAAATACTGACTATCTCCTGTTTAATGGCTTGAGGATCTACTCCCTCTTCTAAATTAACCAGTCCTAAACTTGCTTTAGCCAGGGAAAAACCTAATAAATTTGAATAGTTAAAATCACTCGTAATCAGGATGCCATTAGCGGATAAAATGCCTCCTCCTAAGGTAAAAAGACCTGCAATGGTAATTTTTTTATCTGCTATTTCTGTTGTAAACGAGCCTCTCTCCTGAACTTCTTGAATGATAGGCCCATATCCAGGCTTAGCCAGCTGATCATAGAGCCATGTGTTAGACCGCGTTATGACATCCAGCTGCTGATTAATTTCAGGCAGATTAAATACAGGGCGCTCAGGATCAAAGGCAAAAATAGTAATTTGTTTTTGCGCTAATGTTTCTGGGTTTTTGAAGTTGGTCCAATTCATATAAAATGGGCTGGTTTCCGTGACGCCACCAATAGCGGCTACTCGATCCATCACCCGCCGAGGAAATCCCCGCGCGCTTAGCGCCCAAAAATACTCCAATTGCCCCGGTTGTATAAATAAATCAGCTCTCAGAGATTTATGAATCGTAACTGCATCCTCAAAAATGCCATCACGCAGTGCCGTGGTGGTAAACATCAGCGTGACCGAGAGCATGACACTTAACAAGCTCACAAACAGACGAGACTTCTTATGGGTGAGTTGGAGCCATGCTTCTGATGTAAAGAAATTCATTGGACCGAAGAAGTGATTTGAATGGTAACGTCGGCTTCCATATGAATGAACTGGGTCACTTTCTCACTATCAGATGGGTTAAGACGAATTTCCACTTCAAAGACCCTGGCATCAATTTCCAAGGCCGGATCATTATCAAAAACTTCTTTTTGCCCTATTTGATGAGAGATCTTTTCCACGGTGCCCTGAAGTTCATCAGATAAGGCACTCAATTTGACTATGGCAGCTTGTCCTGCCTGAATTTTGGCAATATCGGTCTCATATACTTCAGCCAGGATATACATCTCCTGGGTTTGTCCTAAATCCACAATGCCATTCTGACCCATTTGCTCACCTGGCAAAGTATGAATTTTTAGAATGCGTCCAGCTACTGGAGCTCGAATACGGGTTAGTTCCAAGTTGGAAGCAGCTGTTACAGCGGCGGCGGTAGCGGCTTTAAGTTCAGCTTGAACAACAGCTATATCCACTGGACGCACCTCCTCTAACCTTTCTAGAGTGGCACTTTCACGGCGGATCTGCTGAGTACGACTGGACTGAATATTTTCTAATTGAGCTTTTACCTCATTCAACTGGGCCTGGGCAACCTCAAACTGTTCTTGCTTGTCATCTAAGTCAGAAATACTGATGGCACCATCTTCGTAAAGAACTTGAAAACGTTGATAAGCCTTTTCCGCATTCTGCAATTCAGCCTGCATACGCTCAATCAAAGCCTTTTTCTCAATCACTTCCGCACGCAATTGAGCTTCTAAATTAGCAATCTCTGCTTCCTGGGCAGCAATATCTCCAAGTTTAGCTTCACCAGCCAAGACTTTATCCAGCCGAGCTTTGGCCACTGAAACTCTCTGTTCGGCCATAGCTAACTCTGCTTGCTGGGAATAAAACGTATCCAACAAGGCAATTATTTGACCTGCTGTTACCTCATCCCCTTCTTGAACATTCACTTCAGCAATTCGTGCACCAAACAACTGAGACGGGCCAGATAAACTGATGACGCCGCTCTTGGGGATCACACGCCCTAAAGCAACAACCGTTTCAGGTTTATTGGCATTAATTTCAGGGACTTCTGGCAATGATTGCACTGGCTCAGAAGCCTTGGGAAATAGATGCCTATGCACTGCCAATGCAATCATTGCCAGTGTAATACAAGCAATGGCTAGTTTATATCTTCGCTGCATTGTCAAGTGAATTGAACTGATTTACTGAGCAAATAACTATTCACCAACATGGAATCAGTCCAAGGGCTATGGCTGACGAGTTTAGCTGGGAAATGGCCGAGTGAAACAGAAACGCTTGCCAAGATATTTTTTACTCTTTAATATACAGTTCCTCTACTTAAGAACAGCTTGCTTATTGAACCAATCTAGGGCTGTTTTAATTTTCTTTGGCTTTTCCTTATACACCACCACAATAGGGACAAGAATCTTATCCTCTGCTGCATCACCCAACTGGTATTGGGTACGTTCTAAAACTTCCTGAACTTCATCCATTAATTTCCCGCGACCTTTTTCAAGCTTCTTGATATTCTTTTTGCTCGTCTTACCAAGATTAACAACAACAGGCATTTGAATATTTTTCATGGTTCCTAAAAATCCTGATTTTGGTTCGGTTAATGGCTAAGCATGATCAGCATCATGCAACAAGTTGCTCTAATTCAGAGTGAGAAACTAATAAACTAAATATTAATTATGGTACATGAAATAATCTCCTATGGAGAGGTAAAGCCAGGAGGGCATAGAGACAAGCGATAAAGCTCGGGATCAAAAGAGTTGACAATGTGTTTTGTACAGGTGTTCTATAGAACACCTGTACATCCAAAAGCTGGAATTTAATCGGTCTTGCTTTCTAAGATGATTGGAATATAAAATCTCCTTGCCTACATTAACAAATTCAAACGTTCTTATATAAAGAAGACTTATACATGAAAATAACGTTTTCTTTTGAGAATATAGATAGATCCTTACATTTCTAATCATTCAGCCATTTATAACTAAATGATTAAATTCGAGCAGGTAAACGACCACTTCAAAATAAATCAATTCAAATAAATTTAAAATAATTCAAATGCATCATTGTGTTTTTAAAAAAGTTTAAGAATCATGGGTAAGAATCGTAAGCGACCTCGAATTAAAGTGATCAAACCCATAAACGTTAACGGTGACAATGGTTCATCACCAACAGCTTACACAAACTTGCCCAATATCAAACGATCATCATCTTCCTATCGCGTCCAAAAGGCTGTTAGCAGAGGCATTCAATCATGGCTTTCTCAAACCGCTAAGCCCTCTAAATCTCGCTTGATCAAACGGAAAAGGCGATCTCAAAAAGTTTTAGAGACTAACTCCCTCGAACCATGGGAAAACAATAGACCCGAATCCCATAGTTCCTCGAAGGGGATTGAGGATGAGGCCCCTATTCGCTCTATGCAACGTCGCCAACAGTTAGGTATAAATCCCGATATTTATGGTAGCCCACCACCGATGATGAGCATCATGCAAATCCAGGTGAGTTTTCTGCAGGTACTGATGAGATTGGGGGTGTGGATATATGCCATCGTTAAATTTTGGACTCTCATATTTTGGGATTGGCTACAACGAAAAGATTCGGTAGAGCGCCGCGCCCAGCGGGTACGGATCATATTACAAAGCATGGGGGGGATTTTTATTAAACTTGGTCAACAAATGGCGATGCGGGTTGACCTATTGCCCTACCCTTACTGCCTTGAGCTATCTAAACTTTTAGATAAGCTACCGCCCGAAACAACAAAGCATGCCATCCAGGTGATTGAACGGGTTACCCAAAAACCTTTAGCAGACACCTTTACTCAGTTTGACCCAGAACCTATTGGCTCTGCCTCAATTGCCTGCGTTTATCAAGCTGTTTTACACAATGGCGATAAGGTGGCAGTCAAGGTACGTCGCGCCAATATTGGCAAACTTATGATGGCTGATTGGCAAGCCCTGAATTGGCTGTTAGGGATAGTGGAACTGTTAGCCATTGTTCGCCCAGGCACCACCACCTATTTAAGAGCCGATTTACGGGAGGTCATCCTGGGAGAATTAGATTTTCGCCATGAGGCCCGATACCAGGAAGTTTTTCGTAAAACGGTGAAAGAATCGAAAAATTCCTTTATCAATGCACCAAAGGTCTATTTTGAACTGCTGAGTGAAGATCTTCTAGTCACAGAATTTGCATCTGGCGTTTGGCTTTGGGAAGTTCTAGCTGCCATTGAGCAGAAGGATAAAGACGCCCTTGCCTATTTGGAAAGCATTGATATCAACCCAACAATTGTGGCCAAACGGTTAGCTTGGGCAAATTGCTGGGGTAATTTAGAAAACATTATTTTTCATGCTGATCCCCATCCAGCCAATATTGTGATTCGGCCTGGCAATAAACTAACGTTTATTGACTTTGGGGCCTGTGGGACCATGAGTGAAAAAACTCGTCGTCATAGCCAACGACTTAATTACTGTTTTATTAATAAAAATGTTCGAGGCATGGTGCAAAGTGCCATCAGTGTCTTAGAACCCTTACCTCCCATTGATGTCGATTCATTTGAGCGTGAGTTAGAGCTGATTTATTGGCAAGTTGTCTTTGCATTTGAGTCTAAACATGCAGAATGGTGGGAACGGACATCGATGACGGCCTGGTTAGGGGT
Organism: Adonisia turfae CCMR0081; assembly: GCF_011009555.1. Taxonomy (GTDB): domain Bacteria; phylum Cyanobacteriota; class Cyanobacteriia; order Phormidesmidales; family Phormidesmidaceae; genus Leptothoe; species Leptothoe turfae. The sequence continues at coordinate 3,098,947 of NZ_QXHD01000004.1, forward strand.
GATGAAGCTGGCTGGAAAGTATCAAATTCCAGTAGCTCGCGACACGTTGAATTTGGTGAGGGCAACGTTACTGTATGACACTATCGTAATGCGGCTGGATAGCAAGATTGATTCTATCAAGTTGCTGACTAAGTATCTGAAATCCATGGGTAAACAGTCGCGAAAACGGATACGCAAACAGTCACGGAATCTATTCAATCAAGAGCAAAGCTATACGCAACTGGAAGAATGGTTCAGGTTAGCCGATACAGCCCGTAATCGATTGGAACAGTTTTTGGATTTCCCAAAATATACCTTTACCTCTTTGGTGGATAAGCTGTCTTATGCTGTTTCTAATATCATGTGGACGGTTGGATTTATTTTGATAGTGGGGGTGGTGTTTGCGATCGCAATTGCAGGCATCCAAAACATCCAGGGAGACATGCTCCTCCAGGGAGAGCTTATCAGAAAAGTTTTATCCAACCGTCTGTACCAAGGCTTTATGGTAGCAATAGCCATCATTAGTACTCGTCGTATTTGGTTTCGGGTTCGAGATCGATCCATTCGTCGTTAGTTCGTCGGTTTACAGGGGAACATGGTGAGCGTCATCATTCCCTTATAAGATCCAGATCACACCTATGGCCTCCTTTACTTAAACACCTGAATAAACCTGAATTGAAACCTGAATAAACCTGAATTTTTCGGGATGTTTTCTGTCGGGGAGTTTTCTGATAATAGATTCAACGTTGCACAGGAGCTGTGCGACTCCTAATCACTAAACCGGAGACTATCCCATGCAATCCACATCCAAACCCTGCTGCGTTAACATCTCTCCTAAGGAATTTCTAAACTTACCTAACCGACCTATTCTCATTGATGTTCGCATGGAGATAGAGTACAAGACGTTTCGAGCTCCCAATGCCAGGTTAGTGGGGATGACTGACGTTCTCTTGGGTCTACGGTCTAAAGAAAGTCGAAAAAATCGCTGGCCTCAGTGGCTACAAGATTTGACTAAAAAGAGAGATACCCCTGTTGCCATTATCTGCCTGGCTGGCCAACGTAGCTATTTAGTAGGAGAGCAACTGGCTAAAGCCGGGTTTAAGGAAGTTTATAACATCCAGGGGGGCATGATGGAATGGTGCCGTCTAGGCTTAGATGTGGAAAAGGGGGAAGCTGATGCAATCAATGCTGTCGTTGCAGCGGCATAGTTGCCCCAGCTAAGGCACCGGAATTGAATCGGCCTTGGGTAAAAAATCATTTTGACGCCAATGGGTTACATAGGTTTTGAGTAATGTTTCATCTAAGAGCGGATAGCTCAAACCACTGTTAGCCAGCCCAATAGCAGTATTTTGGGTATTAATACGGCTAAAATCTATCCCAGCTTTTTGAAGATTTAGTAGATCTTCTCGAAAATCTACCATGTAAGGATAGAGAGAATTCTCAGGACATAGTTTTAATATGGCGACCCACTGATCTAGGGGAATTTTCTTAAGGGTATACCCAAAAGAACTTAACCATTGGAACAGGTTCTCCGTGGGGATAGATTGGGGGTGAAGCAGATGGAATGTAGACCCCATAGGTTGAAGAGAAAGCTGGGCAATGGCTTGAGCTACATAGTCAACGGGTACATAGTTACTGAACACCCCTGGGAGCGCAGGCACCTGGCCTAGCTGAACGCACCCCTTAATCATGCGAGAAAACAAGTCTTCGTTATTACCTACTCCGGTTTGACTGTTCCCAGTCACAATACCTAATCGATAGATAGATGTGGGAAGACCGCGATCTCGCGCTGTTTCCACTAACTTTTCTGCCACCCACTTACTTTGCAAGTAGCCATGCTTCAGTCCCTTGGGAGATAGTAACGGATCCTCTTCTCGAATGGGCTCCTGGTCATCTGTATAGGCCGAGGCCATAAACACCCAAAGCGTGGAAACAAAGTGAACGGGCTTAACTCTATGGGTACAGGCCAGACGCAGCATTTCTAATGTACCCAACACATTAGTCGCCTTCAAGGTGGAATAGGGATAAACATGATTAACCCATGCTCCACTGTGGTAAATCACTCCGATGTTCTCGGCTAGTTGTTGAAACACCTCGGCTGACAGACCCAGCCAAGGTGCTGATAAATCCCCCACCACTGGCACAATACGCTGGTTAAACCAGGGCTGCCATAAACCAAAGGTTTCAAGTTGGCGCTTTAGCTTTTGCTGGGCAGCCGCAGCATCTTGAGCCCGGATAAGACAATAGATATCGACGGTTGTTTGCTGCAGTAGTTCAGCTAACAGGTGAGCGCCCACTAGACCAGTGGCTCCAGACAGCAAAATTGGTTCGGCATGTAACGGATCTGATACGGACAATAATGCCGGGTTCGTAGGATCGATAGCTGGCTCTAAAATGGCCTCTGCTTCTAAATCTGGTTCTGCACTATCGGTTGCTTCTACTGTCGTTCCATCACGGGCGTCATCAATAAATCGAGCTAACCCAGCAATAGTTACCCCTTCAACTAATTGCCCCAGGGGAATGTCCACCCTCAGGGTACTTTCGAGCGCTTCTTTGAGTTCGAGGGCCATCAGGGAATCGAGGCCTAAATTACCCAAAGGTTCAAGCAGAGAAACTTGGGCTGGGGGTAGCTCCATGATTTGCGCGATCGCAGTTTGAATATGGCTACTCAAAAGCTGCTGACGCTCGGCACTAGATGCTGTGTCTAGTTGAGCAAGAATACTCTGTTGGGAACGGTGCGTTCTTGGTAATTCTGCACTTACTACGAGGTCAGGTTGATCCTGAGAGAATAGCTCCTGTCGATATTGTTGAGATAATTGCCGTAATAGCTTCGGTAAAAGCTGTTGTTCAGCTGGAGAAAAAATTCCCCCCGTACTCAATTGATGGACTAGCGCGTCCAGATGGCCCGTTTGTAGAGCTTGCATCACAGGGGATAAAGCTGGGACAGACAATGGATCCGTCATGACTTGACGCTGAGGGTAGCCCTGATAAAAGCCTGCCCAATCAATGGGGACTCCACGGATATAGAGTTCGCCCAGACTGCGCAGCAGTTGTTTCCAATCCGATAATTTCTCCCGTAAACTTGCTAGCCACAGCCCGGTTCCAGGCGGTACACTGGCCCGCCCCATGCTCAAACTGGCGGCATCGTCGCTGACGCCGAGAAAAATCTCGCAGCCATTATGCAGACAGGTGTGAATCGCTTTAGAAAATTGGGCTGGTTCCAGGGCCATGCGAGTCCAATAATTCGAGGTGGTCAGGACCTGATCAACTAGCTCTCCCGTCAAAGAAGACACCACCTTTAACTGGGGAGGAGACAGAGAAATATCTGCCATTGTTGGCGTATTTTGTACTTCCGGTGTCTGGAGCTGTTGAGTATGGAATCCATAGGTCAGCTGTAGATCAATGGTGGCCACCTGTTGATCACTCAGGTGTTGGATCACGGCCTCCATCGCTGCAGGTTCTCCTGAAATTAAGTTACAGGCCCCGGCGTAAACAATGATTGACACCTCCTGGGCAACAGGTTTAATTGCTTCTGTTACTACAGCTTCACTAGCATTGACGATCACCGCTCGATGAGTGGGAGCGACTCCCTTTAATGCCTGCCCAAAGGATGCCAACAGATGTAATGTATCGTCTAGGTCAATCACCCCAGCCACATGGGCCACAGTGTATTCACCAAAACTGGCCCCCAGCAACAATGATGGTGTTATTCCCCAAGATTTCCATAGTTCATACAGGGCATATTGCAAGGTAAATATGACAGGCATGGCATAAACCATGTCCTGATCAGTTGTTGGGGCAGTTTCATTAGGAGATTTATTGGCAGAATAAAGGTAATCCAGCAGCGATCCTCCCAAGAGAGATTGCACAATGGCATCACAGCGTTGGATGGCTTCTCGAAAAACAGGTTGAGTTTGATACAGTTCATACCCTGCCCCGCGATAGGGCCATTGAAAGCCGCCAAATAGAAAGGTGATGTCCGCACTTGTGGGGCTACTGATTTGTCCCCACAACACATTGGGAACATCTTGCCCCGCGAGGAATTGGAGGAGAGTCTGATGCAGTTCTTCTGCGGACTGAACGATGACGGCTAGGCGATGGGGATGGCGCGATCGCGCTCCACTATCATAAGTATTTGCCTCAAAACAAATCGCTGCTAGGTCTGGTTTAGGTCCCAAATCTAACGATGTTTGTAGGCGCTTGACCGTAGCTTCAGCCTGGGTAAATAGCTCTGCTTCAGTAGCTGCAGATAAACAGAAAATTTGAAACGGAAGATAGCTAGTATCCGGAATTCTCCGCGCATGGGACATCTCTACTGAGGGGGCGCATGGCCATGCGCCCCTACGATCAGACAAACTTTTATCTTGTATGTCCGTTTTTGGCTCTTGGAACCAATGGCGCTGACGTTGCCAGGGATAGGTGGGTAAGTCAACTTTTTGGTAATCAACACCGACATTAACCTGTTGCCAGTTCACCGCTGCCCCTTGCACGTAGAGCGAACCTAAATTCTGTAAAATAGAGTCCTTGTCAGATTGGCTTGGATACAAGCTGGGCAACCATATCCCTGAAGATATGCATTGTTGTCCCATCCCAATCAATAGCGGCTTAGGCCCCATTTCGAGGAATAGTGGCTCTGTTAAAGAGTGCGTCTTCCCGTTTTGAGACGGCACCTTTTCTAACGCTTGCTCAGGTCCCAGAAGATCGCTGGACTCCTGGGTTTGTTCATACAGTGTTCTAATGCCAGCCGTAAACTGAATGGGTTGGAGAAAATGATCGCTCCAATAATCAGGGGTAGCCACCTCATCTCCTACTAAAGTGCCATTAATGGTTGAAACCAGGGGAATTTGCGGGCAGGCATAGGAAATGTTCTCTGCAGCTTGCCTAAATTTCGCTAGCAACGGCGTTAATAGCGAAGACTGAACCCAATGGGGCGAAAGCGCACCCGTTTCCAAGCATTTGTATAGGAGGCCCTCATCCTCCAAGGCATCACAAATGTCAGCCATTGTTGCAGTCGCACCAGACAGTACAAAATGATTCGGACTGTTATACGCCACTATCTCAACGGATGCTCCATAGGAGGCCAGCAATGTCTGACATTGGGATACAGGTGCGAGCACGGTCAGTGCCTGTCCCCGATCTGTGATGTTTGCCCACCATTGGTCCCACTGGGCAATCAACTGTAGTCCATCCGCCAAGCTAAAAACACCCGCAACACAAGCCGCCACAAATTCTCCTAAGCCATAGCCCATCACCTGGTTAGGCTGAATACCCCAGGATTGCCAGAGCTGAGCGAGGGCATATTCAAAGGCGAATAGGGCGGTTTGGGGGAGAGGGGGAGAAGGAGAGGGAGACTGTAGGGGCTGGCCTTGTGCGGTTCGGCTGAGCTCACCGTCGAAGCCCTGCCCTGACTCAGAGGACAACAGATCCGGATAGAGAATCTCCAGCAGATTGTAATGTGGACGCAGAACCTCGGTACATTGGTCAAGGGCTTGCCGGAAAACAGGGTAGGTTTCATAGAGCTGCTGCCCCATTCCTGAATATTGAGCACCGTCCCCCGTAAACAAAAAGGTAATGTTGGGCCTGTAGTTCGTCTTAGGCAATTGCCACTGCTGCACCTGGGCTGACGTCTGACCCGCTTCAAGTTGTTGCAGTGCCGTCATCAGCCCTTGCCGATCGGTAACTCGAATCGCTAACCGATGGGTAAAGTGAGATCGCCCCACCTGCGAACCACAACAAATATCTGCCAATCCCTGCTCAGGATATCGTTCTAAGTGTTGCCCATACTGATTCACTAGCGTCTCTAACCCTTTTTTACTCTTAGCCGACAACGTAAGTAAATTTTTAGACTGATTTTCCGACTTCCGACTTCCGACTTCCGATTTTAGTTTTCCGACTTCCTCCACAATCACATGGGCATTTGTCCCACTAAACCCAAAGGCACTCACCCCAGCCATACGTCGGTCATCCTTAACGTCCCAGGGTGTCAGGCTTTCTGGCACCGTCACCGGCAACGTATCCCAATCAATGTGCGGGTTCGGTGTCTGGCAATGGAGGTGGGGGACAATTTGTCGATGCTGCAGTTGCAGAACCACTTTGATCACACTGGCAATACCAGCTGCAGCTTCTAGATGACCAATGTTGGTTTTGACAGAGCCGATATGCAGAAATTGAGCGGTGGTGCGATCCCGAGGGAAAATCTCCCCTAAGGCATTGACTTCAATGGAGTCTCCCAGAGGGGTGCCTGTCCCCTGCACCTCCACATAGCTAATTTGTGAATGATCGACACCACTGTTCGCCAGTGCTTGGCGGATCACCTCAACTTGGGCAGGGCCATTAGGAGCCGTTAACCCACCCCGATGGCCGTTCTGGTTAGTGGTTGAGCCCCGCAGGATAGCCTGGATGGGGTCTCCATCCGCCAGGGCATCCGAAAGCCGCTTGAGCACAATCACCCCGCAGCCTTCACCGCGAGCATAGCCATTGGCACCGGCATCAAATGTGCGGCAAGGACCACCAGGAGACACCATACCGGTTTGGGAAAGCACCTCATGGGTGTGGCTATCCAGTAAGAGATTGACCCCACCGGCCAGTGCCAGGGTACATTCTCGTTGCCGTAAACTCTGACAGGCCAGATGAACGGCAACAAGGGAAGAGGAACAGGCGGTATCAACGGCTAGACTTGGCCCCGTTAGGCCCAGCTGATAAGAAAGCCGACCAGCCGCCGTACTAAAGGCATTACCGGTACCGGAATAGGTGTCGACGGGTTCGTCTGCCGCCAACAACTGATTGGCATAGTCCTGGCTGCTAATACCGACAAACACCCCTGTGGCACTGTTGCGCAGCTGGTGTGGCACCTGATGGGCCTGTTCCAACGCCTCCCAACTGACTTCTAGCAGCAGGCGTTGCTGCGGATCCAAATTACGAGCTTCCCGAGGCGTAATCCCAAAAAACTGGGCATCGAAGCTATCCACCTGGTCCAGCAGTCCCGCTAATGATGTCGTGGTTTCATAAGTAGCTGCCTGCCCAGGCCAACGATCTGAGGGAATTGGGCCAACGGCGTCTTGTCCCTGCTGGAGCAATTGCCAGAATTCATCAGGAGAATTAACACCACCGGGAAAACGGCAGCCCATGCCGATAATGGCGATGGGCTCAGTCTGGGCAGACTTCACCGCTTGCAGTTCAGCCCGCATTTCCCTAAGGGCAATCAAGGCTCGCTTAGTAGCGGACAAGCTAGTGGCGGACAAACCATCGGGCTGATGTTGAGGTGAAGGCGTTGAATGGTTACTACTCACGTTATTGCCCCCCTGATGATTGAGTGATGCTTTCCAGTTCTTGCAACAGAATGGCTTCGGCTTCAGCTTCTGAAAGCTGGGTCACCTCTGCTCGAATCTCAGAAACATCTGTTTGCGGCGAGCGGTAGGGGGGAGTCGGGTCCGGATGGTCTGGGGGAAAGATTTTCTCGAAGAGGTAAGTTGCGATCGCATCCACCGACGGATAATCAAATAACACCGTTGCCGAGATAGATATCTGCAATTCTGACTGCAGGCGATTGCGAAACTCCACCGCCATTAGAGAATCCATCCCCATATCAAACAACGACTCCTGAGGATCAATCTGTTGCAGATCAGTGATGGCCAAGGTATATCCCACGTTTTTCTGAATAAACTGAATCAACAGCTCCTGTCTCTTAGCAATTGGACCGGTTTCTAATCGCTGGAGAAACGTGGACGACGGCTGAGATGACGGTTCTGCCGGTCGTAATCCCTCCAGGATAGGCATGGTCAGATGCCTGGGCAACTGTTCAAAGAACTGGGACCAATCTGCTGGCAAGACAGCGACTTGGGCAGTAGCGGTGGCCAACAGGTCACCCAAAACCTGCACACCGGTCGCTGGGGCAATAATTCCTAAGCCCCGCCGGTCCTGAAGGGGAAGATTTGCCGCCATACCGCTAGACCACCGGCCCCAGTTAATACTTAACCCTGGTAATCCCTGGGCCTGACGGTAATGGGCCAACCCATCCAAAAAGGCATTGGCCGCAGCATAGTTCCCCTGCCCCGGTGCCCCCAGCAAAGACGCCACCGACGAGAAACAGACAAAGAAATCCAAATCTAGATGCTTTGTGTTCTCATGCAATAACCAAGCCCCCTTCACCTTAGGAGCCAGAACCTGGGCAAACCGAGACCAGCTCATCTCCTGGAGCACACCATCATCCAACACACCGGCTGCATGAATCACCCCTCGCAGCTTTGGCAGGGGGGCAATCTGTTGAAACAGCTGCGCCACATCGGCTTGCTGAGTAATATCGACTTGTAAAGCCGACACCTGTGTACCGTTTGCTTGCAAGTCAGCGATGATTTGCTGCGCCACTGGTGACGGTTGACTACGCCCTGCTAAAACCAAGTGTTTTGCCCCCTGTCGCCCCAACCACCGGGCAACGTCTAAGCCGAGAGCACCCAGCCCCCCAGTAATCAGATAGCTGCCCTCAGATTGGATAGACACTGGCCCATCGGGGAACTGCACCACCACTTTCCCAATGTGCTGTGCCTTTTGCATAAACCGAAAGGCATCAACCACATCGTCAGCGGAAAACACGCGATGGGGTAGCGGCTTTAGATGCCCCGTGGAAAACTGTTGACTTAAGTCACACCACAAATCTTGTAGCTGTCTGGGAACAGTCTGGGCAACTTCTCCCAGATCAAACGGGAAATAGCTTACATCTGGACGATGCTGCGCAACCCGCTCCGTACTCCAGATGCCCAGCTTGCCAATCTCAACAAAGCGTCCGTTTTCAGCCAGCACCTCAAAGCCCTTATCAATAAACTCTCCTGTAAAGCTGTTGAGAACAATATCCACTCCCTGTCCCTGGGTTCTCTCCTGAATCTCCGTCGCAAAATCCAGGCTGCGGGAGTTCATGACATGCTCAATGCCCTGCTGTTTTAACCAATCCAATTTAGCTGGGCTAGCCGTGGCAAAAATTTCAGCCCCCACCTGTTGAGCAATTTGGACAGCAGCCTGACCCACCCCCCCAGCTGCAGAATGGATCAGAACACGGTCCCCAGGTTGAAGTTTTGCCAGATGAT
>NZ_QXHD01000004.1:3108012-3160512 GCF_011009555.1 Adonisia turfae CCMR0081
CACCACATATTATCTTCGTAAGTTTAAAAGACCGCCATCATCATTTTAGGCTAACTCAAGCTTGTAACTAGGGTGACCTATCCTCCTTACCCTGCAAGAATTACAGAAAGAGCATTGTGACAATTGTTTAACCCCTAGAGAACAACTCATAAAAACCTCTAAAACCTTTAAGTATTAGTGAAATGTATGGATTGCCATCTCCTTAACGTTAGAAATCAATCAAGATAATTATCATCGGGGACAAAATTTAGTAACAACAGTAGAGACAAATCTGTTGACTGCTGATCGCATTCACTGTCCATCAAACCGTAATATTTAGAATCTCATGAGCAGCGCTTTTGTTGAATTGGGTAACTTGTTTGAACTTAATGAGTTTTTTGAATTTGATGAATTTGAATTGATTATAGGAACACCAGCCAGTGAACAGCTCAATGGTACTGAAAATAACGAAGTGATTATCGGCCTTCGTGGCGCTGATACAATTAACAGCAACGGTGGTTTTGACCTACTGTTTGGCAATCGCGGCAACGACACCATTGCAGGTGGATCTGAAAGCAATTTTATCTTTGGCGGTCCTGGTAGAGACACTATTTATGCCAACGGTGGTTGGAATATCCTCATCGGTGGTCCTGGTGCTGATCGCATACATGGCAGTAACCAATCAGACTTCATCCTGGGTGGCAGCGGTAGAGATATCATTTATGCCAACGGCGGTGGAGACTTTATCGCGGCTGGTCGTGGTGCTGACAAAATTTACGGCAGCAATCAAGCTGACATCATCCTGGGTGGCAGCGGCAAAGATACGATTTACGCCAACGGTGGTGACGATCTGATTGACGGTGGTGATGGTATTGATACAATCTGGCTCAGTGGTGACGAGACTGTTGTTCTCGATGCAAACAATAGTAAGTACGACATCATCAAGAACTTTCAACTAGGTCGGACTACTTTTGTTGTTAATGACCTTGAGAACTTAAACGTTCAAGGGAGCAGTGACGGCGCTAAAATCTATCAAGGCAATAACCTACTAGCGACCGTTAGCTGGCAATCTGCCAGTGTCTTTGAAAACAACATTAACGACATCTTTGTTACTGAAATCGACGAAGTGGTTGTGTAACACAGGCATTTGGGAAGTTGCAAACAAATAAATAAAGGCTCCAGTATTGCGTTAGTGAGGTTTTGGATGCTGACATCTGATACTTTACCTAGCCAGGATCTCCTGGCTTAAGTTGACACTTCTCATACTACAAATTAGTGCTAATCATCGTCATCGAGAATCATCTTCTTGGAAGAGTCTGATTCTCGATGATAATTTCTCTTGGAATGTTGTCAAACCATATGCGCTGACAGGAGATCTCTTAATGATAAGCATAGGCTTTATACACACATGGCTCAGCGCTCCTCAACATTGCAGCATCCATCACACCTGGATTGGGATTGCTACTTAAGGCTATAAATTCCTGACTGGTGTATGTATTTCGGATTGTACCAATTATACACTGACCAAGTTCCTCAAACTTCTGATCTGAGAATATGCCCAACTGGGTGATGCGAGCTGTTATTTCAAAAGCCATGCTAGAGGTGTCTTCTCAAGAAAGCGCGAATGATGTCTTTAAAGAAAATAGATGGCAAGCAACTCTTTAAGCTTGGATTACTAGGCCTAGGGGTAGGCATATGTAATATTGTCGCGGTGATGCCTGCTTTAGCATCTCCTGCACCTATATTTGAGCCGGTTCTTGATGAACTTACCACTTCAAACTTTGCTGTACGCCTTCCCACGTCTGTACCCACCGACGTGGAACTACATCCCTTTACTCGAAACAAACATCCTGGGTTCCATATCCTCACTGTTGGTACCTCACCTGAATGTTCAGGTGAGCGTTGTCTGGCCTTTAACATTGTGACCATCCCAGAGCCCAACACCTGGCCAACTCCAGAGGAAAATCGTTTAACGCCTCTGACACCCATTGTCTTAGGCAACGGTATTCAAGGCTATACCGCTGAGGCCATGGGCTTTGCATCTGTGGAATGGATGCAGGATGGCACGCTCTATATATTGAACTACAGTACAGATATACTGTCGTTTGAGGATGCGATCGCAATGGCCACGTCTATGGCAACTGAACCACCGGTCTCAGGAGCACAATAACCAACACTTGAGTAATACCAACTTCGAGTTCATTAAACCTGAACCAAGTTCTTCCAGAACCAAACCGCTTTTCTGTTCTAGGCCAATGGACAATCCATAAAAACAGAAATGGTGAGGTCGTTAAACGACCTCACCACTCACAGATTTATGTAACGAGAGCCTCTATGGCCAGTTCTTACAATGAATTGGCCAGCAGTAGCTTATTACAAAACAGGTACAAACTGCTCTTTCTCAGGGACTGTAGTATACTCAGCCACAATCTGACGGAACTCATCTCCGTCAAGAGTCTCTTTCTCAATGAGCATATCGACCACGCGGTCCACAGCTGCACGATTATCTTGAACCATGCGCTTAGCATCGTCGTAGCACTGCTCAACAATGGTGCGAACTTGTTCATCGATGCGCTGAGAGACGGTTTCAGAATATTCAGAACGATTACCCCAGCTGCCGCCAAGGAAAACCTCACCCTGAGGATTCTCTAGAGCCAACGCCCCCAACTCAGCAGACATACCAAAGCGGGTAACCATTTGACGGGCCATGGACGTCACCTGTTGCAAGTCGTTCCCCGCTCCCGTGGTAACCTCAGCCTCACCAAAGATGATGTCCTCAGCGGCACGCCCCCCTAGGGCACCGGTAATCCGAGCCAAAAGCTGGGCACGGGAAATCAACATCTGGTCTTCGCTGGGGGTAAACCAAGTTAAACCTTGAGCCTGGCCCCGGGGAATCAAAGTCACCTTCTGCACAGGATCATGGGCCTTAACCAGGGTACCAATCAGTGCGTGGCCAACTTCGTGGTATGCAATCAAACGCTTGCTCTTACCGTCGACTAAAGGTGTGCCTTCCATACCGGCGATGACGCGATCAACGGCATCATCAATTTCCAGCATCGTAATGGCTTCTTTACGACGACGAGCAGTCAGAATAGCCGCCTCGTTCAGCAAGTTGGCTAAGTCAGCACCTGTGAAACCAGGTGTGCGACGTGCGATCGCATCCAAGGAAATCTCATCCGCCAGCTTCTTATTGCGGGCATGGACTTCCAGAACCGCAATACGCCCCTTAACATCAGGTGGATCAACCGATACCTGACGGTCAAAGCGACCGGGACGTAACAGCGCCGAGTCAAGTACATCAACACGGTTAGTCGCTGCAATCACGATAATGCCGCTGTTGCCCTCAAAACCGTCCATCTCGGTCAGCATTTGGTTGAGGGTTTGCTCGCGCTCATCGTTCCCCCCCCCGATACCAGAACCACGGGAGCGACCAACGGCGTCAATCTCATCAATAAAGATGATGCAAGGAGCATTTTCCTTCGCTTTCTTAAACAGGTCGCGAACACGAGACGCACCAACACCCACAAACATCTCTACAAATTCAGAACCAGAGATGCTGAAGAACGGCACACCCGCTTCACCAGCGATTGCTTTGGCTAGCAGAGTTTTACCAGTTCCTGGAGGGCCAACAAGCAAAACACCTTTGGGGATGCGAGCACCCACAGCCGTAAAGCGCTCAGGTTTCTTCAAGAAAGTCACCACCTCTTGCAGCTCTTCCTTGGCTTCATCAATACCTGCCACATCATCGAACATGATGCCGGTCTTGGCTTCCATCATGAAACGAGCCTTTGATTTACCAAAGTTCATGGCCTGACCGGGACCACCGCCAACGCCACCGTTGGAGCGACGGAATAGGAAAAATAAACCTGCAATTAGCAAGAACGGGAATAGCAGATTGCCCAGAATACCAACCAAAGCACCGTCGTTACGAGGTGGGTGGGAATCCAAACTGATGTCAGAGTCGCGGAGACGCTCAACGAGCTCAGGCGCACTACCGGGTAGGTCCACACGCCAGCGCATAACGCGGTTATCTAGTTGTGGATCAACCGCTTCAATAATGGCTGTTCGGCCACCATCATAGAGGTCAACCGCTGTCACTCGACCAGCATCTATATAGTCTAAAAACCGGCCGTAGGTCATACGGGTACTTGCCGTATTACGACTCATGTTTGCGGGGTCTCCGCCCATGGAACCTTGCCAGAAGAAAAACCCAATTAACAGGGCTGGCAATGTCCAGAGCAAAATGACTCTCCAAGAAAGCTTCATATCTCGGTGGCCTCGTTTTGATTAACAGTCCTAACTGCCTAAGCAGATTGAAAAGCAAGTTCTAAAGCAAGCTATAAAAACCTGTGAGTTGACTAAAAGCCTGCCAATGGCATTTTTTAAGTCGATTAGGTTTAATTAACTACATTGTTTACTAAATGTAACGTAATTTCTCAGATACGGGCAATCCGTTACGTAGTCACTATGTTACCGGGTGATCACAAGCTAGCTGTTTAGTCGGTCTAAAACCATTAACTAGTAGCTATTGCGATCGCACGTTCCAGACGCCCCTGATCAAAACCACGCTGGTGCAAAATCACCCAGGACTCCACTAGGTCTGGTCCTTGCATATCCCCCATTAGGGCTGCTCTCAGGGATCTCATAATCAGACCTTTTTTCACCCCCAATGCCTTAGTCACCTGATTAATCAGACCTTTGGCATCACCCACCTCATTTAGGCCTGCATGGGCTTTAAGGGTATCTAAAACAGCCTGCATTGCATCCGCCACACCATCTTTTTTAAGCTGCGCTACCGCTGCCTCAGAGAACTCCATGGTCGGCGTAAAGAAAAAGCGGCTCAGGTCAACACAATCTTTTAAGCGAGTCAGACTCGGCCCTGCTAAGGCAGCTAACTTGAGCAACCAGTCTTGATCAGCCTCTGTATCAAATTCATACCCCGCATCTTTTAGATAAGGAGTCATCAGTGCTAACAAACTCTCTGGGGATTTCTGATGCAGGTACTGGCTATTGATCCAGTCCAGCTTATCCCAGTCAAATTTAGCGCCAGCCTTATTGACCCGGTCAAAGCTAAACAGCTTTGCAGCCTCATCTAAGGTGAATAGCTCTTGGGCATCAGGGGCAGACCAACCCAGCAACGTCATATAGTTGGCCAGCGCTGCAGCAGTAAAGCCCATCGTCTGAAAGTCAGAAATAGAGGTGACTCCATCACGCTTGGAAAGCTTGGCACCCTTTTCATTCAAAATCAGCGGTGTGTGGGCAAACTGGGGCACAGGCATCCCCATGGCCTCGTATAGCAAGATTTGCTTCGGAGTATTACCCACATGATCTTCACCACGAATGACGTGGGTAATACCCATATCGGCATCATCGACCACCACTACAAAGTTATAAAGGGGCTGACCAATTTCTGTACTTGAGGAGGCGCGAGCAATCACCATGTCGCCACCCAAATCACGACCTTTCCAATTGACGGGACCACGCACCATGTCGTTCCAGGTAATGTCGCGGTCGTCATCAATTTTGAAACGAATCACCGCCTGACGTCCCTCTGCTTCAAAAGCAGCAATTTGCTCAGGGGTGAGATCGCGATGCTGATTGTTATAACGAGGTGCTTCACTACGGGCTTTTTGCCGCTCGCGCATCTCATTCAGTTCTTCGGGAGTTTCGTAGGCACGATAGGCCAGTCCTTGATCTAGCAACTCCTGAATTTTTGGCTGATAGAGACCCATGCGCTGGGTTTGATACACGGGCTCCTCATCCCAGGTCAGACCTAGCCATTGCAAGCCATCCATAATGTTCTGGGTGTACTCAGGCTTAGAACGCTCTAGATCGGTGTCTTCTACTCGCAGAATAAACGTACCGCCCTGGGCACGAGCAAAGAGCCAGTTAAAAACTGCGGTTCTGGCTGTCCCAATGTGGAGATTGCCAGTGGGACTCGGAGCAATCCGAACGCGAACAGACATGGTTGATAGTGCCAAAAACGAAACAGCTAGGTCTATCAGCGTACTATATGGCAGCCTGTAGAGGTTGCACCGTTTACAGCAGTGATCTGTGCCTGGTTATTGGGTGCTGTAGCTCCTCCTAGCATTACTTTTAGAGGTGGTATTTTGGGCACACTGGTGAGCGCAGATCTACTACACCTAAGGGATATGGAACGACTGTCCCTTGGTGATCTCAGCATTGGCGGAGCAGGGGTCTTTGATGCCATTGCACTATGGGGTTTATTTGCACTACTACTCACTTAGACTGCTTAAAGATCCCGCAAAGTTGTCTGAGAAAGAACACCAAGTTGGAACAATGATAGTGTCAATAATTCTCTAAGAATTAGACCGATTTATATTGATATTTAGGGCCAAGCTTTATGCTGAGTGAAAAGATTCAAGATGCAGCTATACGAGCAAGCATCGCCGATGACTGCGCTAAATTAATTGATAAGCAAGTAGCTGCTAAAGGTGGCCTCACTGGCATGGCCATGAAAACTGCCTACGGTGTGATCAAAGGAGTTGGCGCAGGTTACATCCCTGGTGCCATTAATCGACTACTCCCCGATGCGTGCAAAGCCCTTGAACCTATTTGGCAAGAAGGTGCAGCAGCGGGTGACCCAGTCAAATACCTCAGTGAAAATAGCGATCGCACCGCTGACAGCATCTTAAGTGTGACCGATGCCCGTATTCAAAACACCAGCAATGGCGTCGTTAGCGGAACGTATAAAAAACTACGTAAATCCGTTAAGAATGACGTAGAAGCTGCCGTTCCTGACCTGGCGCAAATCATCTACAGCCACGCCGCTTAACACGGACTCAAAATCCCATCCCTGCGTAGGGGCAGCCCCTTATGCCTGCCCCTTTGTCACAGGAATACAAAATCCTCTAGACAGTGGATTCCTACCAAACTCGCCAGTCTTCCCAATCAAGGTTGAAGATAGACGTATCAGGAAAAGCGATAGGATTGCCACGTTCTTGCAACCGTTGCTGTAGCTCCAAAAGCTCAGGCTCAAATCGAGGTAAATCATCCACTAGGCTATGGGGCAACAGTTGATTCTCCAGCGCATAGTCAATGGTTGCACCAGCAGCGATGCCCGCCGACCACTCGAACGAATGAACACGATAGGCGGCAGCAGCAATCGTACTGGTGGCAATACTCTTACCCGCAACCAGCATGTTGTCAATCTCCTGGGGAATCAGCGCCCGCAGAGGAATCTGACCAGGATAACTCTGCCCATGGGCTCGCCGTACACCAGCCCGTTCAGTATTGCCTGGCAGCTCAGGCGGTGCTAACTCCATACAAGGATGAAAGTCGATGGCATACTGAGCAATGCCCAATGAATCTGGAAAGATGGTGGACCGAGTGCGGCGAGGGATATCTGTCGCGGCCTTATTCTCTCCGATAGCTGCAGCGGTTTCTAAACCAGCCAATGCCCGGCGCAATTGTAGATACATACCATCGGGTAACTGAGTCTGGTAATACTCATCGCTATAGTCCACACGGGAAATGTCAATCTCATTGATCATGAATCCCTCCGGATGACCATAAGCAGGTCGTCCTATAATTCGACGACCCTCGCGGATATAGGGATGCTTGGATAAGCCGTGGGCTGTATTCATAGGGGCATCAAAACCGGTGAGAAATCGATGACGAAGATCCACACTTTTAATGCCATAGCCCAGCTGAGAATCTGACAATCCACCAATCAACCAGTGGTAATAGCTGAAGGCATTTTCTTCACCCCGGCGCAGAGTATCTACACGCAACCCACCTAGCCAACCGCCAGGTTCTAGCTGGCCTGTAGCTTCCAGTTGCTCATGGGAATAGATCAGGTTGTCTACGAATGTACCTGGTCGGTAGTCATTGCCCCAGGTCCAATTTTGCATGGAGATATCGCCGGGCTTAATATCACTAACTCCAAAAATACGGCGCTCGGGTCGGTTGCCCGGTGCCCATAGCCGCCGATAAGTAAAGACAAAATCGATGTAGTTGGTGTTGTCGCGCTCGCGTTCAAAGCTGAAATATGGAGCGTAAATGTCGTAATACTCTGGTCGTTCCTGCACTTGGGCCTCTTCAGTCCGCTCCATTGCGAACGTATAGGTAAACCCCTGGGTGCAGTAGGCATCGCCCGTCAAGGTGGGCGAAGACGGGTTGAGATAGGACTTTGGATCTAGGCCTAAACGATAGGGCACCCCCGACAGTGCAATCAATTCGCCCGTTTCGGTGGCCTCAACCACGTACCAATCAGCAGGTCCTTCATTGCCAGTAGGCTGAAAGCGAATAATATTTTTGCTTAAACGCTCTGAATCTTCGTAGCGATAGACATCTTCGTAGAAGGCAGATAACGGCTCGGTATTGAGGGGAGGTGTACCCGGTGCTGGGCTGTGTTGGATTGCGATCGCACTTTCAATCATGGAGCCATCAATATCCAACTCCTTCACCACTGTTGAAGGAAACCACTTCAGGGTTCCATCCCCCTCACGGGCTGCCTCATTCAGCATATCCACCAAAATATCGTGGGCATCAGCAGGCAAAAAACAAACTGCACTAACCCAGCAGTCCCCTGGATTCTGGCGACCATAGAGATCCAGTACCCGTTGCCGCAGGTCTTTATAACCTGACGCATAAAACAAAAGTTGGCGCTGCATTCTAGCTTCATCTAAGGCCGTTGTCCCCTGAGACGTCAGCTGCCCCCCTAACCAGTCAGTCATCTCTGTCAGGCAAACTGTTCGTCCAGCGTGCAAACTCTCGTAGGCGGTAGACACCCCCGCAAGGCCACCACCAACCACCAAGACATCACAGCTTTCAGTTTGCTCAATACGATTGGGCTGGGCTGCCAACGGGCTAGCCAGGAGGAGTAAGAGACCAATGGCCGAGAAGAGGCGCTGACCAAAAGAGCTTAAAAGCAAGCTAGCAGAAATTCGCATATAGGTCCTTCCTTAGTCACTGACATTACTGCGCCCAACACTATATCCGAGCACTAAACCCAATAAATTGAGAATTCATGGCCGATACAGACAGAAGCAGTAGGATACACATCAGCTACCACAGTAAACAATTAAATCAATTTCAACATCGCCATACCCGGCCAGAGCGGTTATTCCCACAGTGGTTCGACTGGGTAACCGCGCCTGGTCAAAGTAAGACGCATAGACTTGATTAACAATCTCGTAGTAGCGAAAGTCCGTGACAAAAATTCGAACCATCACAACATTTTGAAAGCTTGTACCCGCATGGGTTAACACCCGTTTCAGGTTTTCCATCACCTGCCGCGTTTGCGCTTCAACATCCAGCTTTAAGACTTCACCAGACTCAGGATCTTCAGATAACTGCCCTGTCACAAAGAGAAAATCTCCAGCCTTTACAGCATGGGAGTAAGGAGCAACTGGAGGTAGTGCATCAGGCAAGGTAATAAATTCAAGCATGGTAGATCAGCCACGGTAGTTGGTGCTGATCTATTTGCTCATTGAAAGAGAATTGGGCATTCAAACAACCTACTTCATTAAAGAATTGCGCTCACGCCGCCCCTGCTGTGATTAAAAGCAACCACAGGTCAGCAGACTTGAGGCACCGAATTCCCCATACAGGTCACCACAATCGTCCCTAAACCCCAGAAATATAGAACATTGGATCAAGCAGCCGTTAGCCAGCTCAATCGCAGACATAGCCAGGAAATTCACACCTAAAATCAACCTGAAATATGATCATTTAAACGAGATTTATGATACATTTGTATTAGTTGATGAGGCATCTGTTCTATTAGTTCCTCGTCCTCTTCTGCAATATGAACGATTTAGATATGGAACTTCAGACGATTCGGCAGAAGCTACAAACCCTGAAAGCCTCTCCTCCCGAAACAATGGCAGCTCCTTGGAGCCCGTCACGATTGACTGCGCCTTCCCCTAATTTAGCCCAGGTGACCACGGCAATTGAGACCCTACGGCAACGCTCAGGTCAAACACTGTCATCGTCTCCAGTTCCTGGTTCTAGTTTGCAGCAGTTTGATGCTGCGCTTGGTGCCGTTGAGCAGCTGGCACAGCAGCAACGACAAGCCTTGCGACGATTACAGTCCGTAGGTGATAGCCTGATTCAACACATCCAACCGGGTACATCGCCAGATATTGATGACATCACTCGCTTTTTAGCAGAATGCCAGGCCATTCAGATCCCCACTGTTCAACGTGATGCCGATGGATATTTAGAATTAATCTATCATACGGTCGATTTTCACCAGGCTGAGCACGACGCTACGTCAAATGCACAAACCTTAAGGTTGCGATCGCAGTCACTATTCAAACACCCGCTCCATCAAGAACAAGGGCGTTCTAATGATTTTGACGATCAGTATGATCGCAAAACCAATGGCACAGGCTTTGTGAGCGACCTCAGGCGTGTTTATCAGCAACTGTCTGGATCTATCCAACGATGGACACGCCGCTATCTACACTCTAGACGACAAACACGGGTTTCACAATTTACCCTCCTAGACAGTGCAATTTGGTGCATTGGTGCAGCCATTTTCCGGCTGATTCTAAATCAACTGTTTCAAATTAACCCAGCACTATGGCCGCCAGTAGCATTTATTCTCATTGCTGGCATTATCCTCAGTCTTTACAGAGCTATTCTTAGCCCCCGCCCCGATCCAGTATTAGGGTATCGCACACTTATGATCATCCTCGGTTTGCTGGTCGGCGGTCGTTTTGCCTAACCTCAACAACCACAATCACTACAACAGATATCAGAAGATATCAGAGCTTTTATACATTTTCACTAAAAGCAGTGCAGTTAGTTTTGTCATGCAGTTTCTTTCCTACTCATTTCATTCTTTCCCAAGAGGTCTCCCATGGTTTACCCCAACAATGTTCCCCATCGCCCTCGGTCACAAAGTCTAGGTCCCAAACCTCTAGTGGCAGCTAGTCTAGCCATGATTCTTACAGCTTTACTGATCGATTTTAATGGCATCAAAAACTTTTTTACATCCGCTAGTACAGCTAGCCAACAAGCCCATTGTAATGATGTAGTAAGTGATGACGCCAAACTATCTCGAGAACAGTTAGCCCAACTCCTCACCATCCCAGAACGAGATGCCAAAGAGAGAGTTCGACAAGTCGTCAGCGAACCCTATTGTGCATTACCCACACTCAAAGTCCGATCTGGGGTGGATGCGGAACGAGAAGCCTATCCCCTTGCATTTGATCCTGGTACAACCCTTGTGATTCTCTACGAAAATAATGAGTATGCAGGTTATCGTTTCAGCTTTGAGTAGGTCTCAGCACAGGCTTTGGATTGTATTCTTTGGCTTATTGCTAAGTAGTTGTCAATCCCAAGCAATACCCCCCAAACGAGTCATTAATATCCAACAACAATGGGAGCTGGAACCCGGCGATAAAATTGCAGACCATCTTGTCGTTGGCAGTTTAGGCGATATTTCCATTCAGCTTAAGCATCAACCCTTAAGAGCACCGTTTCCAGGCAAAGTAGAACCCAGCACATTCGAACAGTGCGTAATTTATTCCACCCCTGAAGTTCCAGCTTACCTGTTTCGATTTTGTGGTTTGCAAAGACCCAGACTTGGCAACATTAAAGCCGGGCAAACCATGGGTGGAGGACGTCACATACAATTTGCCACATTACGCCGTCAGCCCGATGGCACTTGGATTATTGTTGAACCCTCGACCGGAGTTTTAGAACGAGCCATTTCTCAACATAATCCTGGCAGATCTCCCACTAAAGATGAGACAAATCAGGATCAAGCCCAATCACCTCAGACACAAAAAGGAAAAAAATCTGTTAACTAACAAATGTTTCCTGGCAACCTCTCTCACCTTGTGTTTCCGCCTTCGGAGTCCTGACCACTATGCTGCGCTTCAAGCTTCATCACCTTTTTGCCCTTTCTCTTTTGGTGACTGCCATAGGTCATCGTCCTGCCCAAGCCATGGGTGTGAACTTTGACCTAGAGACACAACCCAAAAGATCTCAGACTTCCTCCAGTTCTGAACTTATCGATAGCCAACCCGGTTTACCTGAGACAGACTCTCCAAGTGCAGTAAAAGTTTTTAAGCCACTGCCTATACCGCCTACAGCGAGTCAGCCTCCGCTTCGAATTACAAGTTCTAAGTCTGCGCTACCGAGCCATGTGATCGCATCTGCACGGGTATTAACCCCACCACCGCCAAGCGCTTTGCCAACCTCACGGGTACTCTCACCCAACCCTATTCCATCTACACCTATACCCCATGATTCATCAGAGAAGGAGGCCATTGCCTTAAACTTTACTCCGGACGCATCTATCTTCGAGCCATCAGAGCCATCACCACCTCAGCCCTTAACAAAAGCTCAGGAGCAGCCTGCTTTACCCAATTGGATGTATGAAGGTGGTTCCAACTCATTAGTCGCTCGGGTTATTGGCAGCGCCGAAGGAACACGCACTGCCAACGGAAATCCCACTCAAGCTTATTACGGCCACACCGACCCAGGTAACGGTGTGTGGAACATGGGAACGTTTTCCTATCAGCACGGCGCAAGTTCTCCTCAAGAAGCTGATAAGAAGCAACTCAAAAGACTCAAAAGACAGGGGAAAACCATTGCAAACCAGGCTGATCAAGCAGAATTATCCATGACCCTGGGGGAAGTTCTTAATGGTTTAGACTTAGCAAATCAATCGCCTAGAGCGGCCTTAGAGCGTGGTGGTTATGTCGATCGTCTTGTCCAAGCTAGACATAAAGGAATGAAAAACAACGATGCCATTGTCTGGGCAAGAACATACTCTTACTTAGACCCAGATACACAGCGGTGGAATGCTCCTGGACTAGGCAACACCTTAACCAGCATTCGTAGAGATCAACGCCGTCGCCATGATGCTGTTGCCACAGCCTTCAACAGTTATCAAGCCCAGCGAGACGATCTAAATACCCCATCAGAAGAAACCTTGAAGACCCCCATATTGGCATTAGCTCCAGAACCTTCAACTAACCTCTTTTCTACAGATAAGACCTCGCAAGAAAAGAAATTATTGGTGACTCAACCCACAGATTCAACATCATTAGCATTCAGCATTCATGATGATTGGGAGTCTTCGAGTCGAGAAATTCAGAGCAGAGATGTGCCCATAGCTAAGACATATGAGGCTGAGACTGACGCCATTCAGGCAAAAGACACCTTAAAACGTGGAGATGACTCTCAAGATAAAAGGTTGTCCATAGCTCCAACATCAGATCCAGAGGAAATTGCTGGCTAATCGCTCTACATACAAACGTTAGTTTGAATCAGTAAATAGACAACATTAAAAAAAGCAAGCTAGAGTGAGACTGGTGTCGGCTGACCGCGTCAAGATCATGCAACCCTCATCCTATCCAATTTCATCGCTCTCAGACGCCATTGAAAGGTGTCAAGCATTAGGTATGCGCCTCAGTCGTCAGCGTCGCTATATTTTGGAGTTGCTTTGGGATGTGCAGGAGCATCTATCTGCACGGGAAATTTATGACGAACTTAACCGTCGAGGCAAAAAAATTGGCCACACATCGGTCTACCAGAATTTAGAAGCCCTCTTTGATCAAGGCATAATTGAATGTGTTGAACGCTCAGATGGCAGACTATATGGCCATCTCAATAGTTCTCATAGCCATGTCAATTGTCTAGACACTCAGAAAATAATTGATATTGATATTGAACTACCGCGTGCCGTTATTCAAGAAGTTGAGCAACGTACCGGTCTGAAGATTACCGATTATCGTATTGATTTTTTTGGAACTACAAACTGATGCCCTTCAAGGCAGTCTCCCCTGTAAGAGCATCCATTGCACCAAAGTATAGAGACTGGTTTGGCAATGATAAAACCTCTGTTCTAGCTAGAACAGCAACTTCCAGGACAGAGTACTAAATCTCTACTTAAACTAGGCTTTAAGCTTGATGGACTATGTGTTGCTATCACATCAGCCAAGCAACACAAGCATTCACTGTAGGATTTAAATAATTTCTACCTCTGGCTAGTATACCCAATGGCAAAAATTTGGCGGAAATTTCATGCACCCATGCACCCATCGACTCATCCACATTGGATAGTTAGCAAACTTACGCCCCAGGGTACTAGTCACCCAGGACTTCACGGCTAAATAGGACAAATACTGTTCCAAAAACAAGAGCAGCTAATGTGATATCCATATCTAAATCCTCGCTTAATTTTTTAGGCCATTACCAGATTGCCCTTTCTTGAAGCCTAATGCGAGGATTTAGATAAATTTTCCTTGAACTTTATTGACGTGCTTAACTACGAATTTGCACAGGCATCACAAGGTATGTCATTTGTAAACCACTAACGGGAGTCAGAATTGCTGGACTAGTGGCTGAATTGCACTGCAATTGCACTTCAGGACTCGGTAGAGCACGAAGGCCTTCTAGTAAGTACCTCACGTTAAAGGCAATATCGAGATCCTCTCCTGTCACCTGGGCAGACATTTCTTCTCGGCCACTACCCACCTCCTGGGCCTCAACTGACAAAGCCAAGGTTTGGGCTGAGCCAGCAATGGAAAGTTTGACAATATTATTGCGTTGGTCGGCTAGTACACCGATGCGCTCTAAAGCAGACATCAGCTGCTTACGATCTATTGTCAACTGCCGCTCGAACTGCTTAGGAATTAGTTGGCGGTAATTGGGATATTGCCCTTCTAAAAGACGAGTCGTAATGCGCTGATGCCCTAACTCAAAAACGACTTGAGTCGGATCAAATCTTAGGGAAATTGGCTCTGTTCCCTGATAAGACTGTAGTAACCGTTCTAACTCACGTAGGGCTTTGCCCGGAACTGTCACATCAATGGCCAAGTTCATGCCCGAATCATCCACACTCTGAACTACAGCTAAGCGATGGCCATCTGTAGCAGCAAATTCTAAATTTTCGGGTTCTGCCACGACATGAACACCTGTGAGCACTTGTTTGGTTTCATCAGAACTGGTAGCAAATAGAGCTCCCCGTAGACCTTCCAAAATGGATTCTGCCGAAACACTCGCTACCTGTCCATCTTCCACTAAGGGAAGGTTTGGATAGTCAGTGGCTTCCATGCCACGTACTTGATATTCACCAGCTGAGCAAGTCAGGGTAATCACTGGTTCGGTATTTGATTGGCTAAAATCCAAATCTTCAGGAGGCAGTTTAGCCACAATATCTCCCAATAGTTTGGCAGGAACTGTCAGCATCCCCCCCTCTTCAACATGGGCAGAAAAGCTGGTTTGGATCCCTAGTGTTTCATCAAAACTCGTTAGGGTAATGCGTTGTGCATCTTCATCTACCTTGACCAAAATATTTGCCAATACGGGCTTATTGGGCCTGGAAGGAACTGCCCGGCTGACAATTGAGAGATGTGTGTTGAGATCCCCCTGGGAGCACACGAACTTCATGGCTGACATATGTCTATCAAGAATGCTGGCCAATCGTAACACCCCAACAGAACGATGGAAAGCGTTTATTTTAAGCAAATTTTCTTGCTCTGTTCTATAGATAAGTTCTTTCTTTAAATTTAAACAATAGTAGTAGTAGGGCCTGTGGAAACTGTGGAAAACATCTTTACACCCCTTCTCTATCAGGCTATTGAATCTTTTTTGGCCTGTGGAAAAAATGTGGATATTCAGAGCCGTTTTCCACAAGATCTGAGTAGGCTAAATCTTTTTCCCCATCGCCTGTCCTATTATCCCCAGTTAATCCCCACCTTTTCCACAGCTAAAGTAGAGTTTTCCACAAGCGATATTTCTGGATTTTGGTATCAAACTTAATATTCTCAAAGCCTTCGGACGTAATGGTTTGATTGTTAAGTAGATCGTCAGTACTGTTTTCCACAGCCAAAAGTTTTCAATGTACTAGTCAACAGAAACCGCACCAGGGTCATATCCCTGGTGCGGTTTCTGTACTATTATTGCCTGATCCTTTTACGCAGGATGCCTGGGGCAGAGCACGTATGTCCTCTTTTTTGTCTGAGCCCTAGATTGACGACTTTGTATGATTTGTTTGATCTAGCTATGCTCGATTGCTTAAGCTGATGCGATCGCTAAGCTCACGTACCGTTTGAGCCATGTTCAAGTCTTTTTTAATGAGTTGAGCGATTTTATCGCAGCTGTAAAGAACTGTAGTGTGGTCTTTTCCACCAAAAACTTCGCCGATCTTGGGCAAACTAAGATCCGTATGTCGTCGCATTAAGTACATGGCGATCTGTCGAGCTTGGCTGATTTCACGGCGGCGAGAATTGCCTTTGAGGTCTTCTACGGAAACGCTGAAGACTTCGGAAATAATATCTATCACCGATGTGGGAGACGCATCGATTTTGCCTGTGGGGGCATCAAGAACCGGCTTCAGATTCTCGATGGTCATGGGCAGTCCTGAGATAGAGGTATAGGCAATAGCTCTAATGAGAGCACCTTCTAGCTCACGAATATTGGATGTGTAGCTAGAAGCAATATACTCAGTTACCTCACGGCTTAAATTCACGCTCTCGTATTCAGCCTTTTTCTGTAGAATGGCCATCCTGGTTTCAAAATCAGGCGGTTGAATGTCAGCAATCAATCCCATGGAAAATCTGGAGCATAGCCGTTCCTGGAGCCTGGGGATTTTATTGGGCGGACGATCGGATGCTAGGACAATCTGCTTGCCTGCTTCATGAAGCGTGTTGAAGGTATGGAAGAATTCTTCCTGGGTATATTCTTTGCCTTCAATAAACTGAATATCATCAACCATGATGATGTCGACTTCTCGATACTGTTCACGGAAGCGTTGCATGCTGTCCCGCCGAATAGCTGTGATGAGGTCATTCGTAAACTGCTCGGTGGATACATAGGCAATGCGAGCAGCGGTATCGATATCTAGACGGTAATGACCAATAGATTGCATTAAATGGGTTTTGCCAAGACCAACCCCGCCACAAAGAAATAGGGGATTAAACTCACGGCCAGGCGATTCGGCGACGGCCAGGGCGGCAGCATGGGCCATGCGGTTATTGGACCCGACAACGAATCGGGAAAAAACAGCTTTTGGGTTGAGGTCAGGTGGACTTGATTTACTGGTAGTGATGCGTTCTGTGGTTTGAGGTGAAGGCCAGGCGGCAGCATTATCCGTCCGATTCGTATCACCATCAACTGGTTCACTCACTGTGACGACCACGTTAATGTCTTGGCCCAACAGTTCTTGCGCTACGTCAGAAATGACTTGAATGTAGTGCTTTTGCACCCAATTACGGGCAAAAGGATTCGGTGTGGAAATAGTTAGAGTACTATCCGCTAGGGTTTGAAGTCGTGTGGGTTTGATCCACGTTTCAAACGTGGGACCACTGAGTTGGTCCTGAAGTTTATTGAGAACTTCATTCCAGAGACCATCCACTTTGTTCACAACTAACCCTCCAAACGGTGAGTAACTCTGCAATCTCAAGCTCAGTATTTTCTCTGAATGCTCCGTAATGGAACATTACAAGAATAAGGACCTCAAAATTAAACACCCCCAAACAATTGGACAGTGCTGAACTTGGAACACTATTTAATAAGGTCCTAAAAACCATAGTTGATTGAATAATCAACTATGGTTTTCAACAGGTTCTGTATTAAGAACCGTTTTATCAGTAATCACGCAAAATTAGACATTAATCGATTCCCCATGGCTAAGGCTGAAAAACTGAAGCTGATGACGGCACAGTGCTCTAACATCTCTTAATCGACGATCTCAGCAGGATGTCAACCTACTCTTAGGCGAGCTCTTGGTTGAACGACCCTGGATTAGGGATACACACCTGAATTGAATGGATAGTGTATGGCTTTTATCGACGTTTTCCCTTACAAGCACCCATTAACGAGGGCTATTCCCCATAAAGGACTAGGAATATTTAAATGCGTAGGTATAACTTTTAGTACATTGAAAACTAATGAGCTCTAATACACTAACCTGTTGTTGTTCACATATCCAGCAAGCACACCAGAGTAATCTGCACCATAGATATAACCTTCTTTAAAGGATGCAATGATCTAACTTGATGGAGACGAGGGTGAACTGGCACAGGTTACATGGTTGAATTTAGCTGTAGACGCTATACAGATAAGGGTTAGTCAATAGGACGCTGGCAATGTGTAGATGCTTGTGAGGCGTTCTGTCCAACCAGAGTCATTGCAAAGTTCCCATGCCTGATGCCATGTCTAAACTACGCTCCTCAACCGTTCGTTTTGCCAGGTCGTTAGCTCTTTACGGGTTTATTGCGGCCTGTAGTGCAACGGCAGCTGTGTTCACGACAGCACAACTTGTTCCAACAACGGCCCAATCGCCTACCTCTGGGTCTGGGCGTTTGCTGACGGACAGTAGCTTTATTGCATCCGTGGCTGATGATGTGGGACCTGCTGTGGTTCGGATTGATTCCTCGCGAACTGTGACTCGTCGGTCTGGACCGTTTGATGATCCGTTCTTTCGAGAGTTTTTTGGCGATATGTGGGAGGAGCCATCGTCTCGGGTTGAGCGTGGCCAGGGTTCTGGCTTTGTCGTCGAGTCAGATGGTGTGATTTGGACCAATGCCCATGTGGTTGAAGGGGCCGATGCGGTGACGGTCACGCTTAGGGATGGCCGTGAATTTAGTGGTGAGGTGGTGGGTGAAGATCCGCTAACGGATGTGGCGGTTATTAAAGTTCAGGCTCAGGATTTACCTACCGTGACCCTTGGCAATTCAGAGCAGCTGCGCCCAGGGGAGTGGGCTATTGCCATTGGCAATCCACTGGGGTTAGACAATACTGTTACGGCTGGAATTGTCAGTGCAACGGGACGCACAAGTGCTCAGATTCGAGTGCCAGATAAACGGGTGCAGTTTATTCAGACTGATGCGGCCATTAATCCTGGAAATTCTGGTGGGCCGTTACTAAATGAGCGCGGTGAAGTAATTGGTATTAATACGGCCATCATCGGAGGTGCCCAAGGATTAGGGTTTGCGATCCCTATCAATTCAGCTCAGCGTTTAGCTCAAGAACTGATCGAGAAAGGTCGGGTGGAGCATGCCTATTTGGGTATTCAAATGCGTACACTGACAAATGAGCTACGCCAACAAATCAATCGCGATCCTCGTAATGATCTGAGGTTATCTGCTGACGAAGGTGTAATTATTTTGGGCCTGATGCGTAATTCGCCAGCCTTAGAAGCAGGTTTGGAAGTGGGTGATGTGATTGTGGCCATGAATGGTAAATCGATCACAGCGGCTGAGCAAGTACAGCAAATTGTTCAAGATTTAGGCGTAGGCGAGTCGATTGGGATAGAGGTTGACCGGAGTGGTCGTCAGATAGCTCTGGATGTAATGACAAAGGCGTTACCGCAGCAGCGACGATAGATGGGCATACGGTCGGTTATTCAATTGGGTGATGTGAGATTGCGATCGCAAGCCCAACCCATTCAGCATTTAGATGATCCCCAGCTGCAACAGCTAATTGATGATCTGTTAGCTACCGCAGCGGCCAAAAATGGTGTGGGTATTGCCGCACCCCAGGTTGCTGAAGGCCTACAGCTGTTTATTGTGGCTTCACGCCCGAACCCACGCTACCCCGAGGCCCCGACTATGGAGCCTGTCGCCATGATTAATCCGCATATCCTTAACCACAGTGACGATCAAGTCAAAGGCTGGGAAGGGTGCCTCAGCGTGCCAGGGAAGCGGGGATTTGTTCCTCGGTACCGCGAGATCGAAGTAACTTACCTGGATCGCGATGGCCATGACCATCGTCAGCATCTGCAAGACTTTGTGGCGCGAATTTTTCAACACGAATACGACCATCTACAGGGCAAGGTTTTTCTTGACCGGGTAGAGCATCCCGATGACATTTTGACTGAGGCCGAATACCAAAATCGATTTAATTGTCCTTAGATTTGGTTTTGGGGCGTCGTCGTTTGCCACCGCCTTTGCCCGTCATTTCCCCTTCTACTCGGCTAATGCGCAAAGGGTGGCCCGCAACGGATACCTTTTTAAGGTGTCGCATCATTTCTTTGGGTATCCCCTCTGGCAAATCTACGGTGCTGTGGCTGTCGTAGATATTAATGCGACCAATGTAGCGACTTTCGAGACCGCTTTCATTTGCGATCGCGCCCACAATATGGCCAGGTTTCACCCGATGCCGATGACCGACCTCAATGCGATAGCGTCCCATGCCTTGCTCGGGTGGGGATGCCCTGCGTTCACGTCGCTGGGGTCGCTCGCGTCGGTCGCCGCGCTCTGGGCGACTGCGCTTGCGTTCTTCCAACAATAAGGGCTCATTGCCTTGTACCAACTTGGCTAAGGCCGCTGCAATCTCAATAGCAGGCACATTATGCTCCTGTTCATATTGCTCCATGAGATTGTTGAAGAACTCTAGATTCTCCTCAGCAATGGTGTCAGTAATTTGCTGTTTAAACCGAGCAATGCGCTTGTTATTGACCATCTCGGTCGTTGGCATCTCCATTTTGGAGATTTTTTGTTTGGTTGCCCGCTCGATGGCATACAGCAATCGTCGCTCACGAGGGGCTACAAATAAAATTGCTTCACCATTACGCCCGGCTCGCCCTGTACGGCCTACTCGATGGACATAGGTCTCGGTATCATAGGGCATGTCATAGTTAATGACATGGCTAATTCTATCCACGTCTAAGCCGCGGGCAGCTACATCGGTGGCGACGACGATATCCAGCTTGCCTGATTTAAGCTGTTCGACGGTACGCTCCCGCTGCATTTGTGAAACATCTCCACTAAGCGGGGCAGTTTCATAGCCTCGGGCTTCCAGCTTCTCCGCCAGCTCCACGGTGGCCAGACGGGTTCTAACAAAGACGATCATGCCGTCAAATGTCTCTGTTTCTAAAATGCGGGTCAGGGCATCTAACTTGTGGTACCCACTAACCATCCAATAGCGCTGTCGGATAGTGTCAGCGGTGGATGTTTTGGATTTAATCAGGACCTCGGTGGGATTATTGAGATGTCGCTGGGCAATATGGCGAATTTCTTTGGGTAAGGTGGCAGAAAAGAGAGCGACCTGTCGAGACGCTGGGGTTTTCTCCAATACCCATTCCACATCGTCGATAAAGCCCATGCGCAGCATTTCATCGGCTTCGTCCAATACGAGACACTGCAATGCGCTCAGGTCCAAGGTGCCGCGTTTCATGTGGTCCATGACCCTGCCAGGGGTGCCCACGACAATATGTACCGAACGTTCTAGTTTACGAAGTTGAATACTATAGCTTTGCCCCCCATATAGGGGCAGCACATGAAAGCCTTTCATATGAGATGCATAGCTTTGAAAGGCTTCTGCCACCTGAATTGCTAATTCTCTGGTGGGAGTCAATACTAGGGTATGGGGCAAACGCTGCTCAATATTGACGCGGGATAACAATGGCAGCGCAAAAGCCGCTGTTTTGCCAGTACCTGTTTGGGCTTGCCCAATCAGGTCCACACCAGCCAATACATGGGGAATAGTCTGGGCTTGAATGGGTGTTGGACTTTCATAGCCCAAACCTTCCAAAGCCTTTAGTACCGGCTCACTTAAAGACAACTCACTAAAGCTTGGAGCCGATTCCACATCCATTGGCATTTATCTAAATCTTAATATAGGCGCTGTTACAGCCTGACAGATGTTGAGTCAAAAACAAACTCTGACAGCAAAATAAGTGCTGAATAATCACTATTATGAGGGTTGCTAATTGAGGTCAGCCCCTAAGACGTTCCTCCCGAGCAATGGTTGGATAATTTCTACATTTTTTACAGACTATAAATAATTTCGTTTTTGAACGTCTCTACAATTCTACTTTATCTGCTCTATACTTGGAACAAGACACATAATTGGGTGCATCGTCTGAAACCATCTTGAGATATATAGAGCTTTTGGGATGGAGAAATCCTTGAACGTGATGGCAATCTTTACACGCTTAGGGCGCAAGGTTAGAACTCTCATTTAGAGTCTGGTGAAAGCACTAGCTTCGGATTTGTTGGATGTAGCTTAGATGCTTTGGCCTTGCTGATTCAGAGGAGAGTAAATCTGAAAAATGTCGATGTAGGGCAATTTTGCCGGTTCGAATCTTTCCCTTAATCAGCAAGCACCTCGATCCTCCTTTTCAAATATCATCGTTTTACAATGGCTCCAGTATCTTTTAATTGGTGAGCAGGTTAGGCGATGGTATTTGAATATATTTTTAACTTCGGTAATTTGTTTGTGCTCCCATTTTGGGCCTTGATGGTGTTATTGCCCAATTGGGACGTCACCCGCAAAATCATGGCATCCTACATTCCATTTGTGGTGTTGGCGGCGCTTTATGTCTATTGTTTTGTTGCCAGCCTTGATCCTGACAAACTCGAGGAGTTTGCTAACCCTACCCTGGCGGTGTTGGCCAACTTATTTTCAGATGAAAAGGTGATGACGACGGGATGGGTGCACTTCTTAGTGATGGATCTCTTTGTGGGCCGCTGGATTTACTTGCACGGACAAGAGAAACAATTATTTACTCGTCATTCCCTGGCGCTATGTTTGTTTGCTGGACCTATGGGACTTTTATCCCATGTAGTGACTGTGTGGATTACACCATTGTTTAAGTCTTCCGCTGAAGTGGCTTAAACGCTAGTCTCTGTTAAATAGGCAGACATCAGCATGTATTTGCTGCGGGCTTGGAAATGAGTCTGGGCGTAGAGGTGCTGTGCCCTAGTATTGGATGCCGCCACCTCTAAGTGCAGCGCATGAATATCCAGGGCTTTTGCTTCTTGCTGAATCTGCCTCAGGGTTTGTTTTCCCAAACCTTTGCCACGAAACTCGGGCCGGATATAAAACTCATCGATAAAGGCATCTTTGCCGCCAAATTCGATACTGTAGCCGAAGGTGAGGGCAATGTACCCTGCGATCGCAATATCTACAATAATTAACCAAATTCCCCCGAGTGAAGAGTCGGATAGCAGGCCATGAATAGCCTGTTTTCGGTTCTTGCCCGTCATATGGATGCGTTCAAACTCATGGTAGGCCTCCACCAGCGGCAATAGCTGTTGCAGGTTGTCCGTAGATGCGAGTTGGAGTCTGTAATGCATGATGTACCTCTATGGGCAACGGATATAAGCCCTAGGATGAGTAAAATTACAGGCTTTCAGGAATCTGACGATACGGATGATGGTGATAGTACTTAGGATAGTTATCAAGGCGCACATGTAGCCAGGCGACTCCACCACCTGCTGTACTAAGCCATACTGGCTGATCGCTAATGCGTTGGGCCATAGTATCACCGACTAAAGTCCATAGGGTATGTTGCTGAGGCCTCGGCGCATTTTGTACAAACGCCCCGAGATGACTGTAATCGCCATCAGCATCTGTAGGGCAGGGGACAATTAGCACAGCATCTTTGCCCAGATTCAAAAAATTAACAACCGGTTGATCAGGTGGGAAATAGGGTGAAAACGTCTGCCGATCAGGGGGGCGTGACAGGCTCGGGCTGTCTATTAACACACACTCAAAAGGAGTATTAACCGTTTTTGTCGTTATTGGTGGTGTTTCCCAACGAAAGCTGGCAAAAGGAGATTTTGCCAATAGGTCAATGAAAAAGTTACGAAAACCACTATCTTTTTGCCAGGCATCTATAACTGTTGCATAGGAAACAGGAGATGAATTTTTTGTGATGACAACCCGAAGGCTGTGAAGATTATGTGATTTTTCGCACTGTGCATTCCACATGACCGACTGCTCCCCTACCTTTGTCAAACTTTTGTCTAATTTTGCTCCAATGTCGGGAACTTTTCCTGGGATAACTAGATAACAGTGTAGAGGTCAGTGTGGCTAGTGTCAGTGATTATACGTTGCCTACTCACGAACAATTCACGGTTTTGCTGAGTAATTTACGCGCATTTGCGCGACCAATATCACCACGGACTAGCCATCATGGCAGTACAGAAACGTTGTTCCCTAACAGTTAACGCGAGAGCAGTCCTATGGTTGCCGTTAGAAAGACAGAAAGAACACCCGAGATTATATTGCAGCAGGTTTGGAATACCCACAAACTTACTCGTAAAGATCATGTCAGATTGTCTTCCTTTTTACTGTCCATTGTGGATTTAACCCCTAAACAGCGTGAGCAGGTACATCATATTTTTGATGAGCTGAGTCTGGGTAAAATTCAACTGGTTGACTAATACTAGACGCTTGGTGGAGGCGTTCCATAAAATGTCTGTACATTGCATTTTAGTTGGGATGACGGTATATCAGGGCGCTACAGAAAAGACTGTTATCCAAAAATATTGAGTTGAGAATCAGGGCTGCTTTCTTGAACTTTTGATTTTTTAGACGATTTGGTTACACTCCCTTTGCGGAGGCCTACGGCGATTTTACTGTGTTTTTCAATTTGACCCATGACCTGTTGGGCTCGTTTGATGACGCTGGGGGGCAATCCCGCTAGGCGACCGGCTTCTATTCCATAAGAGCGATCGGCTCCGCCAGGTTGTACCTGGTGTAGAAAGATAATCTGGTCTGGCATTTCTTTCACCGTTACCTGGAAGTTGGCCACATTTTCTAATAGTGAAGCGAGCTCATTGAGCTCGTGGTAGTGGGTGGCAAAAATAGTGCGGGCTTGAATATCACTAGCCAGGTGTTCTGCCACCGCCCAAGCAATGGAGAGTCCGTCAAATGTGGCTGTGCCTCGACCAATTTCGTCGAGTAAGACGAGGGAGTGAGGGGTGGCATGGTTAAGAATATTGGCGGTTTCATTCATTTCCACCATAAATGTGGATTGCCCGGTGGCTAAGTCGTCTACGGCACCAACGCGGGTGAAGATGCGATCGCACACTCCCAGCACTGCACTCTTCGCTGGTACAAAGCTTCCTACCTGGGCCATCAGCTGAATGAGCCCCACCTGTCGCAGATAGCAGCTTTTCCCGCTGGCATTTGGCCCCGTCAAAATGATCAAGTCCGGAGGATGGGCCTTGCCCCCCCTCCCATCGGGTGTTTCCCCATAACCAAGACCCGTCGAATTCGGCACAAAAAAGCCCGCAGGCAGCGATTGTTCTACCACCGGATGGCGTCCAGCTTCAATCGCTAGAGTCCGATCTTGCACAATATCAGGGCGACAATATCCCTGGTAGATAGCCAGCTCCGCCAGGCCACAAAGCACGTCTGCTGCCGCTACATTTACGGCCACCTTGCGGATGAGTTCAGCATGTTGGCCAACGTCTTCCCGTAGCTCTAGAAAAATCTCGTATTCAATTTGATTAATCTCATCCTTTGCGTTAAGGATGCGAGCTTCTCTCTCCTTTAGTTCTGGTGTAATGTAGCGTTCTTCGTTAGTCAGCGTTTGTTTACGAATGTAGTTGTCAGGAGCCTGTTTGCTCTTGGCCCGAGAGATACTGATGTAATATCCAAAGGCTTTATTGAAACCGACTTTTAAGTTAGAAATACCGGTACGTTCCCGTTCGGTAACTTCCAGATTGGCAATCCAGCGCTGGTCGCTACTGACTTGATCTCGTAGGCCATCAAGGTGAGCATTAACGCCTTCGCGGATCAGGCCACCATCTGTGAGGTAGAGCGGTGGGCTCTCCACTAAATGAGCTCTGAGCTTGCGTCCCATCTGCTCCAGTTCTGACGGTACAATCTGTAGTTTCACTAAATGCGGTGACTGGGCGTGGGCCATCAGTGCCGCCAGATCTGGTAACTTTTCAAATGACTCAGCCATGGCTACTAAATCACGACCGTTGGCAGTACCAGAGCCAGCGCGCCCGGCCAGTCTCTCTAAATCATAAATTTGCTTGAGGATCAGCTGTAGCTGCTGACGTAGCGTGCCGTTGTCTACCAGTTCACTGATCGTTTCTTGGCGCTCCTGAATGTTCTCGATGCTTAAAAGCGGTTGCAATAACCAGCGTCGCAGCGCTCGACTGCCCATGGCGGTCGTGGTTTTGTCTAAAGCCCACAGCAATGAGCCGTGAAAGATACCATCCCGTACAGTTTGAGTCATCTCTAAATTACGTCGAGTCTGATGATCAATCACCAGAAATTCTGTGGTGGTGTAGGTCGACAGAGGCTGTAGTGGTGCCAAACTCTCTTTTTGAGTATCTTCGACATAATGCAATAAACCGCCAGCTGCTCTCGCTGCGAGCGGTAAATGTTCGCAACCAAAACCTTCTAAAGAGCGTACGCGGTAGCTTTGTAGTAGACGCTGTTTTGCTTCAGCATGGGTAAACGGTGTTTGGGAACGAAAGGTATAGCAAAATTGTGCTGGTAAGCCTTCGGGTAAGTTGTCCGAGGTTTCTCCTGGCCGCAATAGTGCACCTAAATCAGGGGCGTTGGTGGGCACAAGTACCTCTGCGGGCTGCAGTCGCATCAATTCCTGAGATAATTGATCAATGGCTGTACCCTGGGTGGTAAAAAACTCTCCTGTTGAGACATCGGCATGGGCTAGTCCCCAATGTTTGTCGGCAATGACTAGGGCGGCTAAAAAGTTGTTGCGTTTAGCGGTGAGCATACCCTCTTCAAGAATGGTACCAGGCGTAATAACGCGGGTGACCTCTCGTTTGACCAGTCCCTGGGCCTGGGCCGGATCTTCTACCTGGTCGCAAATTGCGATCGCAAATCCTTTTTCCACTAATAGTGCGCAATAGCGATCTAGCGCATGATGAGGAATGCCTGCTAAAGGGACTTTACCGATAGCCTTGCCAGCATCTTTGCTGGTCAGGACGAGCTCTAGTTCACGGGCAATTGCGATCGCATCCTGAAAAAACGTCTCAAAAAAGTCCCCAACGCGATAGAGCAAAAGGGCATAAGGATAGGCATCCTTTACCTCAGCGTAGTGACGCATCATTGGCGTCAGGTCGTCGCGTTTGATCTCTTGATAGTCGGTGTACCGCACCGTATGTTTAAGCAACCGTTCTGGAATGCCAATGTCTTGGGGGGTATTACCAGAACGTTGGCTGTTGGTTTTAGATGCGGATGCGGTCATGGGGCCTTTGAACCGTTAGAACTCTGATTAATCTTATGATGCATGCTTAGATGCAATCTCTAAGATATCTAGGAAATCCACAAATCCATTGTTAGCGTTTAGAATCGTCTGACCAATGCTTACTAGCCCATGCTGACCGATATTCAGACGCGTAAGTTAACTAAGCTCTTTCATCTGTACGATGCCAATGACGATGGCGTACTGGTGCAGCAGGATTTTATTGCCTTGGCTCAGCGCCTGGCAAACCTGCGCCAGGAGGTGCAAGCTGCATCCCATCAAGAGCAAATTTTGACCCATTTCCAGCAGGACTGGGCCTGCCTGTGCGCAGCAGCAGATCAAAATTGTGATGCTCGGATTACCTTGAGGGAATGGTTAACCTATTACGAGCAGATTCTGAATGATATTAAGCAATATGCCAGTCGAGTGATTGCCCTAGTAACGTTGCTCTTTGCCGCTTTTGATCAGGATAACGATGGTCAGATTAGCGAACAGGAATGGATCAGTCTGCTGTCAGTGTTCAATGTGCTGCCAATCTATGCATCGTCCATATTTCTTAATCTAGATGTGAATCAGGATGGAGTTCTCAATCAGGATGAAGTGCTGACGTTGATTCATGATTTTTTCTATATAAATGAGCCCTCTGCTCCGGCCAACTTTATATTTGGTCCCTATTGAATCATCTGAAAAAGCAGGCACGAGTCTACTGAAACAGGTGGCCAGGCATATTATATAGCTGTGTATTTCTTAAACGCTCAGCCTTTGTATGGTTTCTCTAAGCACACCACCTGCTGATTTCAATACTCCACAATCATCGAATGCATCACTACCTCAGCTATCACCCGTCCCTTTAGGGTGGTCAACAGAAGATCGCATCGTGGCCCGTGCCCACTTAGTCGGTGAGCGCCTGATTGTGAAAACATTGGAAACCAAGGATGCGTTGTCTACCAACCCGTTGATTGTTAGGGCTGGGAAGTCCGGCTGTGCCGTACTGCTACGTTACGGTGTGGTTGTCGTATTTAATCTGAATGCTATCGAAGAAGCTGCATATTTAGAGTCGCTCAAGCCGTTAATCAAAGAACCATCGTCGGAAGATGTATTTGAGGATCTGCTGTTAGCATTTCATCCCACAGCGAAAGAACGGTTAGAGCAAGATACATTATGGCTGCGGGACTCTAGTGCAGAGCGTTTGCAAATTGTGGCAGAGGCCCTCGCAAAAAGCGTTGTCCTGGACTACTACGAGCAAAGGGTTTTTGATCTGTTTAATCAAATTAAGCCGTTTACAACAGCGATTCAAAACCCTAAAGAACGGGCACCAAAAGAGAAAGAGTTGCTACGCTACATCGGTGGAACGTTACTAATTCAGCAAAAAATGTTGGGCATTGTGGAGGTGGGTGATAAACCGGATCCGATTTGGGATTTCCCGGATTTAAACCGGCTCTATCTGCGTCTAGAGGACGAATATGAACTGCGGGAGCGACTTTTGATTCTGGAGCAAAAGCTCGCTTTGATTTCCCGTAGTGTAGAAACTGCGTTGAGCATATTGCAGCAGGGCAGCAGTCATCGGGTGGAATGGTACATTGTTATCCTGATTTTGGTGGAGATTCTGCTGTCGGTGTACGAAATTTGGCTGCAATAATCGGAGGTTTCTGATCATTGGAATGATTTAATCTAAACAACGTGGCCTTTGATGTACGTTTTTTAGAGCAGTTTATACTCTGTAAGTTAACCGCTCGTTGAGTGCAATTTTGAGAGTGCACATTATTCCAGCCCATCGCACTACGGAAAATATCAAATGGAACTTGTAGATTCAAGTAATTGCCTGAGTGTTGAAGGACGTACGGCTCTACCCATCACCATGACCTTGCGGCAGACAACTGTGCATTAGAGCTGAAAATTATCTAGATATCTAGACTCCTGTCAGGGGGAACACCATGGAATCTAAACCGTTGCCAGTGATCTTACGAAAGTTTGTCTTTC
Source organism: Adonisia turfae CCMR0081 (assembly GCF_011009555.1). GTDB lineage: Bacteria > Cyanobacteriota > Cyanobacteriia > Phormidesmidales > Phormidesmidaceae > Leptothoe > Leptothoe turfae. Next base: position 3,136,865 of record NZ_QXHD01000004.1, read on the forward strand.
GAGACGAGCTATCACAAGACCATGAATCCCATGTGGATCAAGATATTGACGCAGGTCAAGATGCTTCCCAGGTCAGGCTTGTGCACATTGGGACCCCTGAACGTAAGCGGGCTTCCATTCCTGGCTATTTTGTGATGAGTAGCGCACCACCAAATATTGAAAATGCCAAAGCCATGCAAGAGTCAGAGATGCAGGCAGCGGCACGGGGTGTGAAGGAAATTGCCCGGCATCTCTACGATATCTGTTCTAAACAGGAGGGACCTGACCCTGAACTCATGATTACTGTTCACGGATATAACAGTGGTCGCAGCTCTGTTCGAGATTGGTATAAGAATATTTTTCAATATATTAACCGATACGACACAGTGATTCCAGGGCAAGGCAACCAGGTCTTCATCGGCTATCGCTGGCCGTCAGAGAATATTGAGTTTCGGCGTTTAGGGGAAGCTTGCAAAGCGCTGCCTCCTTTACCGCGAGCCTTGATGTTTCTAGGGTTTGGTGGGGCGCTAATTCTGCTAATTGTAGAACTTATGGCCTGGGATAAAACGCTGGCGGGTCTAATAGTAGTACCTCTATTGCTTTTGTTCTTAGGCCTATCCACCATAATTATTACACTGGTTATTTTGCGCATGGTGGTTTATTTTCGCGATCGCTACCGAGCTCACAACTTTGGAGTTCTGGATCTCGTTGAATTGCTGCGCCAAATTGACCGGGAATTAGTGAACTTAAAAGCTGCTGATATCAAGCGACAAAATCCCAACGAGCAATATCCTTGTGACAAAGCAGCCCAATTCTGGAAACAAACCCATCGTAAAATAAAACTCTCGTTTTTAGGACACAGCATGGGTGGTTTTGTGGTTACCAATGTGGTACGGATTTTATCCGATGTGTTTGATACGCGCTCCATTAGTAACAAACCTCCAGCCGATATTGGATCTGTTTTCCGGTTAGAGCGGCTGATTTTAACGTCTCCGGATATTCCGATTTTGACTATTGTGTCGAGCCGAGTAAATTTTCTCTCATCTTCTTTAAGACGATTTTCAGAGTCCTATTTATTCAGTAGTGAAGGCGATTTGGCGTTGCGGATTGCTTCGGCGACAGCTAATTACTTTACGTTTCCTAGTACGACAGAAGCAATGGGTTATCGTTTAGGGAATGTTTCGTTGAAAGCTGATCATAACAACTCTAAGGATTACGGCATTGTTAACTTGTCAGCTTTAGATGAATGTTTTTTCCCAGGTTCGTCTTTAGCGGATTCTATTGCTCGTAATCCTTACAAGATTATGGAGCATTTATTCCTTACCTATAACTGGTGTAAAAAAGATGGCTACAATACGTTAGCTAAAATATCGCAGGATTGTATCAAAGCTAGTCAATCTGAGACGATAAATAATTCTCCATCTCAAACGACTGCTCAAATTACGATTGCTGATTTCTTTACTTACTTTGACTGCACTGATTATAAAGACTTTACCTTCTCAGTAAAAGAAGATGCCACTAGTGAAGAGACAAAGGGGCTTCTGACCCGTGCTAACCGTAGAAAAGCTCTGAATTGGTGGGATTATCTAATGTTGATGGTGGATGGAGTGTTCGGAATACGAGATGTCCATGGAGGCTATTTCCAGGGACAGTTTACCCAATCAATGATCTATCGTATTGCATTCCTAGGCTTTCAAGGATATCTAAAAACATTGGATAACGATCCAAATATGGCCTTTGATCCTCATGTGGCGTTGAGTAAATTGCATTTGCAATGTCGTGCCTTGGGAATTCAGAGTTTTCTCTCTCCTATGCGCTACCGTGTGAATATTCAAGGAGCAAGTATTGCAGACAATAAGCAAGAACTGATCGCAGCCATTGATCAAGAGTCCACTGAAGTCTTGCAGTCGGATAATATGTTGGAATCTCTTCAAAATCAGGGTTTTGAAGTCATCGTGAAATAATTCAATCACTGCTCAGGTGAAGCATACAGGTCTTGTACGGTAAAGTAGTCGTCGAACTTTACAGTCTCGTAGTTTTAGGAGAGACGTTAACAACTATTTTGCAGAACCCATGGTTGATGCTTCCTCATGGGTGATTGCTGACCATTGGTTGGGCAAGGGGGCAAATATTTTTTAGATACGGTGTCTGCAAAAAGGGCTGCTCATATGAGCAGCCCTTTTTGCCGTTCACTTGATTTTTGCTAATTTCTTAGCCACCAACGCGAATCAGTTCTACATCAAAGATGAGTGTGGCATTGGGGGGAATAACACCACCTGCGCCACGGGCACCGTAACCTAGTTCGGGGGGAATGACTAGCTTGCGACGACCGCCCACACGCATAGTAGCAACACCTTCATCCCAACCTTTGATTACCTGGCCAACACCGATGGTAAAGGAAAAAGGCCGGTTGCGATCGCGACTACTGTCAAATTTTTCACCGTTTTCTAAAGTGCCAGTGTAATGCACTGTCACGGCTTGACCTTGTGTAGGTAGAGCTCCAGTACCGACCTCAAGGTCTTCGTACATTAGGCCGGAGTCCGTAGTTGTAATATTTTCGGCCATATCGGTCGTAGGTTCCTCGGTTGTTTCTTCGGTTGGTGGGTCAGGTTCTGCTTGAGCGACCAGCGTAGACGTGACAGAATCGGTCGTGCCTATGTCTACGGTCAAGTTACCGGCAACAGCTTCACTTCCTCGTAGCTGAGTAGCTAGTGCAACTACACAGCAAATGGTGAAAACCCCCAGGCTAATAAAAACTTCTTTCACAGTTTGTTCTCCCAGTGCGATAGCGCAAGAGCTGATGCATCAGCTCGTAACCTGCATCCAAATTGTACGTTACGATTCCTAAAAATTAGGTAGGACTCATGTCACATTTAGTGCTGGTACAGGTAATAGATTACTAGCCTCTAACGCCATTGTTTATTTTCTAAATCTCTAAGTTGGCGCTCCAGGCGATCTAAGCGGCCCCGCAGTTCATCCATTTCCGTCTGGCGTGGCACACCCAAGTCTTGCATGATATTACGAATCTGACGCTGGAGTTGTTCATCGATAGCGGCCTGGTCGATGTTGAATTGAGACATGAAGTCATCGACGAATCCGCGGGCTTGTTCTGGATTAAGCTTCCCATCTTTGACCCAATCTTCAGTCACCTGCCGTAGCTGTTCAGCAACGAGTGATGTAGTGCCAATGCCCAACATTAGAAGTTGCCGAAATAGATTGGATGAGTCCATAGCTTAACTCTAGGTGATGGATGATGAGACTTATCGAACCGGCAGTCGTAGGAAACTTGTAGGAAACCCCGAAATGTAACCCACACCTTCTACAGTTTTGGATGCGCTGTCGGCTTAGATAAACTTATTCTGGCAAACTATTGACGTATTCGACGGGCGGTTAACCGTATGGTTCAGAGAGTTCTATGGTGTTTAATGGCTGTCTGGACGGTGATTGTCTGGGCCAGTACTCCCGTCCATGCTGAAGCGACCCTTAATCCTCAGCCGTCTATGGTGATTGAATGGCTAAAATTCAGAGTAGAGCCTGCTCAGCGTGGTCGTTATCTAGAAATTGACGAGGAAATTTGGACCACAGCTCTCGAGTCCTATCCCGGTTTTTTAGATAAGACCACTTGGCTAGACCCGAACCACGATGATGAAGTAATTTTTGTCATTGCTTGGGCTACTCGTGAGCAATGGAAATCAATTCCTGAAGAGGAGCTAGAACAAATCAATCAGCGCTTTGATGCGGCCCTGGGCATTGACTATGATCTAATGGAATCTAAAGAATTTATCGTTCCAGGTCCAAAGGCTCCGTAGTTTAGAGCAAACGCATATGCCCAGCTGTCCTCGATGTCATCAGTCCGTATTCATTAATGCAGTCACTTGCTCTAACTGTGGGTTAGAGCTGAAAGCCCATGGACATCCTGGCATTGACCTGCATCGTTCTGAGGGTGGCACTTATCTGTGTGATACCTGTGTGTATCATCAAGATGATAGCTGCACGTTTCCACAGCGGCCTCAAGCCACTACATGCACCCTGTATGTAGACACTGCTCAAAAGCCAGTGCCCGAAGCTTCGAAGATCTATACAATTCCGTGGTGGCGTAAATATTCCGGGTGGCTAATGCTGGCAGCGCTGATTCTAATCAGTGTTGTGTTGGTAGTTATTTAAAAAATTAGAGACGTTCTATGGAGCGTCTCTACAAAATTAAACTTAATTTTAACGGGCCTGACGGGATTCGAACCCGCAACTTCCGCCGTGACAGGGCGGTGCTCTAACCAATTGAACTACAGGCCCTTACGAGCGATCTCTATTTTGCTTAGTTATGGGTACTTTGTCAAACAGTTAGTGCAACTTTTTTAGGCAGTGGGGATTATCCGGCTTCTGCGTTGTCTTTCCAAATAGGGACCCTATAGCTAAATAGGGACCCTACAGAGATTATCCGGCTTCTGCGTTGTCTTTCCAAATAGGGGCTGCAAAGTTAGCGAGCCACTGTTTGACCCAAAATGTGGCCCGGCAGTCGTCTTCGTTATACTTCAAAATATCATTGAGATATTGTTCATTCTGGCTCGATAGCCAATTGTCATACCAGCAGATAGACTGGGCTCCATTTGCACTGCTGTCTCGCCATTCAAAGCCAATCCAGCGGGCAATGTGCTTAAGGGCATAGCTTTCGATCGGTAAGGTGACGGAATCGACGATGCGTTTATGGATATCGACAAATCGGCTAAGCAGTTCATCGATATCGATAATGCTGCCATATCGTTCGGCTAGGCGTCTTACGGTCTGGGCTTCATAGGGACAAAAATGGTAGATCGGCGAGTCTGGATAGTGGGCAATCACATGTTGAAATTGATGCCAGGCACTAGCTTCGCCCTCAGGCTCTCGGGCTACGAGTGGGATAAAGGTTTCGTTATGGGTTTGGGTGTCGACAACCAAAATCCCGTGGAGATAAACCAGGTCTTTGTCGGGGGCGGCTTCAATGTCGAAATATAGTTCGATGGGGGCACTGGGCAATTCCTGGGGAGACAGAGTGAAGTTATTGTTGGCGTCGGTACGTGCGATCGCAACTCCCGAAAGTTTTGCCTGGGCCTGATGCACTAGTTTTTCTGCCACTTTCAACTCAAAACCTGAGGCCTGAGCCAACGTGGCGGGCTGGTTTCGTGCCAGGGTTTCAACCGTTGTGAGTCCAAGCTTTTCTAAATGGCGATAGCGGTTGAGGGTGACCCCAGGCAGGAGAGACAAATGATTTTGTTGCTGGGCGACTTCATAACAATGATTGAGCCACACGCACATGTCACATCGACTCCGGCTGATAAAAACATCCGGTGTCTCCCCTGATGTCAATACAGTTTCACAGGTGTCTAGAAGCTCCAGAAGCGTTGGCCATTGTTTCTCAAGATCGATAACGTAATGACGTTCTTTAAGGCGTAGATGGGCCTCTGCTGGAACGACTCCTTGCCAGGCTGCCAATACATAGGCATGGAAGGCGGCTGTCAGCTGATATTCTTGCTTAGGCTTTTTACCTAACTTGATGTCTAAGGGAACGTAGTACCAATTGCCCAGCCATGAAACACCTGGTTGTTTAATCCAAAGATCTGGCTGGCTAACATAGCCAATGGAGCCATCTGCATTGATGGCGGCTACAGTTCCTCGAAAAATATGTTCCACCCCTTGCTGCATTAGGGTAAATGTTTCCTGGGCTGTAGCAGCAACATTACCTGCATGGCGAGGGGGGCGATTAACGGGGTGAAAGTCTGCTAAGACAGTTTGTCGATGGACGGCACTATCGCTTTTCAGCTTGACTAGATAATCGCTGGGCTCTGATTGTAGGTCTGCATCGCCATAGGCATCCAAATATGCCCGCCGTTGACAGCGCAGAAAGGTAAAAAGTGTACTGTCCTGAATAATTTGATCTGGTTTCGTTTGCTCAAGTGACCAGGAGGATGCAGTTGATGTCCACTGAAGAGTAGATGCTGGTGTAGCGGAACCAGCATCCTGACTTGGCGGCATAGGTAACCTAGCAACCAAAATCCTCCCAAGCCTGTCGGCAAGACGCAACCAAAAGTATTGAAATCATCAAAGCAATAGAGCGTACTCTTTGGCAGAGGCAGAGCGTTTGCGACTAATGTAACGCAGCATTTGCTTATTGTAGTAACACGCTGGAGCGGAAATCGCAATAATGATACGGGGAAAGAATTTTGTAGGCAGTGACGAGTTCTTAGTTATAAATTTTGAGTTTTGAATTCCGTGCTCGATATTGGCACCGGCATGAACTCAAAACTAAGAACTCCAAAGTGTAATTAGACTCCAACTTTTGGGTGTGCAGACGTTGCATGTAATGGCACTCCAGCAGTACTGTTGGCTTACGCTGAAAATAATCCTGTGCTAATGCGCTTTAATCCCCGTGTCACCACATCGGAATAGCGTAGTTTCCCTAGGAAGACATCGCCCATGATCTGCGTGCCTTTGGGTTGTTTGACGCCAACGCGATAGCCAACGTTAGGTGCTAAATAAAATGCCTTAGCCAGACGAGCGGCCCAGCGCATTTCATTGCCCCATTCATCAATCATGGTTTGGGTATAGTTAGCCAGAGCCTGTTCGTTGCCGCTGAGGGCGCTGTGAACTGCTTCAGAGGCCTTGAGGCCACTAAAGATAGAGGGCCGAATACCCTCGGCAGTAAATGGATCTACCACGCAAGCGGCTTCCCCAGCTAATACAGCTTGGGTGGTATGCAGTGTCTGATCACCATCCCAAAGAAAAATAGGATGTCCATGTTTGGTTTCCTGATCGATCTCCACTCCAAATTGTTTGGAGTAGTCGGCGAGAGGCTGCACTAGATCACGAGATTTGCGTTTAGCTGAGACAAATGCTCCACTACCTAAGGAATAGCCATCTGCCTTCGGAAAATTCCAGACATAGCCATTTTTGAGTAGGCCAAATTCAAAATGGACGATGTGGCCATCGTGAACTGGCAGTCGAGGCTCCGTTTCAATCGCCCCGGCCATAACCGTTTTGCGTTGCTTAAAGCCCAGCCATTTTGCCATTGGACCTTTAGCACCGTCTGCGGCGATGAGATATCGCCCTACCACTGGCTCAGCAGATGTACTGATATGCCAGCAACCATCCTTAAACTCGATGCCTGTGGCTTTGGTGGCTTCCTGTAGAACAGCTCCCTGCTTTTGGGCCTGCTGCACCATGTAATGGTCAAATTCGTCGCGGCGCACCATCCAAATGGGTTCCGATAGTTCAGAAATGACTTCATCTTCCATGTTGTAGGTGTAGCGAACCTGGGTGACTTTTTGCGAAATCACTGGTTCAAAGTCATAATCAAACCATTCAGCTACCTTGGGGCAAACGCCACCACCGCAGGGTTTGTAACGAGGCAGTTTGTTTTTTTCTAATATCAGTACAGAATGGCCATTTTTTGCTAGATGGTAGGCTGCTGTGGCACCAGCTGGGCCACCGCCTACAACGACGCAATCGTAGAAAGATGCCATAAATTCAATTAAATTTGATGGGTTAGTATGTGGTGTAGTTTACCCAGACTAGAGCGTTGCGCAATGGTTGATTACGATGGCGGTGCTTTTCGATCGAGTTGGGCGGCGGCAGCGATCGCACCCTTTTCCTTAGCCCGCTGAGCATAGGGTTGTAGTGTAGCGGCCTCACATCCCGTCAAAATGCTGAGATTTTCAAGGCTAATACCCCGCATAAGCATTTCCACACACCAAGTTTGTCGCGCTTGAATCAGTTTAGGCATTTCCACAACCATATTCAGGCCTTGCCACCAAAATTCCCAGCGTTCTTGCAGCTCTGTCACGGTCATAGGGTTGCCCGCTTCATCAATAAACATGGCGCTGGCATCGTCTTTGCGGTTTTTGAGCCATTTGGTCAGGGGATTGTTGGTGTAAGAACCGTAGCGTTTACTTAAAATCCATTGGTTAACCGTGACCTGGCGAGGGCCGTTGGTCCCCGTCACCTGCAAAATGTGTTGGGATTTATCGCAAATTTGGTGCGAGCGCTGCAATCGAGTAATTTCTATCGGTAGGAGCCCGGCACCGAAGAGAAGAAGTGCGATCGCATGATCCTGGAACCCAATACTTCGAGTCTGCTTCATCAACTGATGTACCCAGCTGGTGGGCAAATCAACCACTAGGGCTGGTGCTGACTCAGAGACAGTTGCCATTGACTCGTTGTGTGGAGTGCTAATTAATTTAGTCAAACACTCCAAAAAATGACTTCGATCCTCCCAGAGAGAATCTCCGCTAGTGGTTTCAATCACCGTGTAGCCCACTAAAGCAGCACCGATCAACCGGGTGAGTTCTGCTGCTGGGAGAGATGATGTATCCAACATTTGCCCTAGATGGTTAGCAATGGCTTGTTGAATTTCCCCCAGCCTTAGCTGTAAAGCGGCGCGATGTTCAGGTGGATACTGGTCAGACTCACCAATAAGAGAGCGTACAAAGTTGGGATATCGCTCCAGTAGCTGTAGGTGTTCATCCAAATAAAGCTGCAGGACATCCGGTGAATATTCGCCGTGGAGCGGGGGCTGGGCATTTAATGCAGGTGACTCTTGCAAGATGGCCAGGAGCAGACCGTACTTATTGCCAAAATTGCGAAATAAGGTAGCCTCATTCACCTCAGCCATATTGGCTATCTGTCGAGTTGTCGTGTGGCTAATGCCTTGAGACAAGAAAAGTTCAAACGCTGCCTGAGTGAGTCGATGGCGAGTTGAAGTCGGAGACATGGACGACTTGCAAGTGCTACTTGCAACTTAAAGGAATCATTGCTACTCTAAGTTTAATGCAAGCAATACTTGCAAAGTGTTCAGAGAGTAGCGGCTGTCAGCTGAAACCCTCTAAGAATTTGCCAATATCAACGACAGTGAGGACTGTATGACTGCACACTTAACCCAACCGCGGCTGGATCCTCAACCTGAGGTTAAACGCCCACCTATGGATTGGGTCACGTTTGGTTTCTTTGCCGTATTTCACGGTGTTGCCCTGCTGGCACCCTGGTTTTTCTCCTGGTCTGCACTGGGTGTCGCCATTTTATTGCACTGGTTATGTGGCGGTGTAGGCATTTGCCTGGGTTTCCATCGATTGCTGAGCCATCGTAGCTTTCAGGTGCCTCGCTGGTTGGAATACCCCATCGCTGTGCTAGGAACACTGGCAATGGAAGGGGGCCCTATCTTTTGGGTCAGCGGTCACCGTAAACACCATGCGTTTACAGAAGATGTGCATAAAGACCCTTATTCAGCCAAGCGCGGCTTTTGGTGGAGTCATATGCTTTGGATTCTGTATCCCCACCGTGAAAACTTTGATAAAAATTACTACGGTAAGTATGCGCCTGACCTCATGCGTCAGCCATTCTACCGCTTTTTGAATAACTATTTTCTATTATTTCAAGTGCTGCTTGCACTATTGCTCTACGCTATTGGCGGCTGGTCCTTTGTTATCTACGGTGTTTTTGTCCGAGCAGTCTGTTTGTGGCATGCAACTTGGCTAGTTAATTCTGCTACCCATACTTGGGGCTATCGTACATTTCATACAGATGATAATGCTCGTAATCTATGGTGGGTGTCTCTAGTCACCTACGGTGAAGGCTGGCACAATAATCACCACACCTATCCTCGTGCTGCTCAGACCGGCTGGAAATGGTGGGAGATCGATGTTACCTGGTACACCATTCTGCTGTTTGAGCGTCTGGGCTGGGCTAAGAAAGTGAAGCGTATTCCAGCGACACATCGTTAGGTAAGTTCAAAACTAGAGCATCAAATAGCAAAGAGGTATAGCTCCAGAGAAAACGAAGGGCTATACCTCTTTTAGCGTCTATCGTTTTAATGCCTTGATCCCTATACATGAATCCCCTACAGGCGAGATACTGGATTAGTTCTAAGTTTTGCGTGAGAGAGGCCTCGATTAAGTGCCAGGATTCAGAGCTGATTGTCAAGACCTCCAACCCACTCAAAACCTAGAACCAAGAACTAAGAACTCTCTATCCCCGTGGCTTACTACATCTCACCCCGTTTTCTTAACGCTTTGGCAGTTCACATTACTAAGAACTTTTTGGAGTTACCCCAGGTGAAGCTGCCGCTGATTTTCGGTATCCATGGCCGCAAAGGGGAGGGTAAAACCTTTCAGTGTGAGCTGGTGTACAAGCGTATGGGAGTGAATGTAGTTCATGTTTCTGGTGGCGAACTAGAGAGCCCAGATGCGGGAGACCCAGCTCGTTTAATTCGTTTGCGCTACCGCGAAGCCGCTGAGCTGGTCAAAATTCGCGGCGAAATGGCCGTGCTGATGATCAATGACCTGGATGCTGGAGCTGGTCGCTTTGATGGCATGACTCAGTACACCGTGAATACGCAACTGGTGAATAACACCCTGATGAATATTGCGGATAATCCGACCAATGTGCAGCTGCCGGGTAGCTATGACGAAACGCCGCTACCGCGTATTCCGATTGTGGTGACGGGTAATGACTTTGCCACGCTCTATGCTCCCTTAGTTCGCGATGGGCGCATGCAGAAATTTTACTGGGAGCCGAACCGAGACGATCGTTTGGGAATTGTGGGAGGAATCTTTGCACCCGATGGTCTAAGTCGTAATGATATTGAGACCCTGGTGGATACGTTTCCGAACCAGGCAATTGATTTCTATGGGGCACTGCGATCGCAAATCTACGATGAGCAAATCATTGATTTTATTCATCGTGTAGGGGTGGAAAATGTTTCTCGTAATGTGGTGAATACGAAAACTCCCCCCAGCTTCAAAAAGCCTGATTTCCGTATTGGCCATCTGATTGAAGTGGGTCAGCGTTTGGTCCGCGAACAGCGTCGCCTTCAGGAAATGGGATTAGTGCAGGAATATAACCAGGCTCTGAACAAGGTCGGGGAGAATCGCAGCAACGGCAACGGTAACTACTATCGTGCTTATCAGCCTGCGCCCTCGGTGCCGTTACAGCCGGTAGAAGAACCTAACGGTGCTTCACACAACACTCCTGCTACACCCCAGTCGCAGTCAGTGGTTGCTGCTAGTTCTCTGCCTGATGAGGTGCAGCAGAATGTGCGTAATCTAATGACTCAGGGCTATCAGGTCGGCATGGAATATGTGGATAAGCGTCGCTTTCGGACCAATGCTTGGCAGAGTTGCCCGGTGATTAATGGTGGTAGTGAAGGACAGGCACTTCAGGCAATTGCACAGTGCTTAGTTGATCATGGCCAGGATTATGTGCGTTTGATTGGTATTGATCCCAACAGTAAGCGACGAGTGTTAGAGCGAATTATTCATCGACCCTAAAGGGACTTAGGAGGGAATGCCAGCGCTAAGGGATATACATGAACATCAATACCCACTCGGACTTGGTATCACTAACAATAATCTCTGTTTTGTTTTCTGTTGTTGTTACATTTACTCAAGAGATTGTTGTATTTTAGATAAAGCTCCTAGCCTCAACACGTGTAGCAGCCGTTGCATTGCTTCAAACAACTGGTGTAGGCCGTAAAGGAAAGATATTTTAAAAAATCTCATTGCTCGCTAAAGACGGCATCTGTGAGATTTAGAGAGAGAAGCACTATTTATGGATAAACTAAAGCTTACTACCTTGACTAAGATGTCTAACTGGTAAGAACTTCTGTTCCTGTAAGCTCTTCACTATCAAGATTATAATGATTGTCCTCAACCCAACGGAGAACGTTTTTGGCAAGTCGGCTTTTGCTTTTAATTGCTCTGATAGCACCAGTCAGGTCCAGTTGTTGCGCAGTTTCCGGATGCTCTAAATCAAATAAACCAGTATTGACCAGATCTATCCGATTAAATTCGTCTTCTAGATTTGTAAAAATTTCTAAGAAGTGTAGGGCAGTCTCTAACTCGGGTGGATCGAGAATTGGGCAATCTGGGCCAGCTAAAAAAGTATTCACAAGGTACCTGAAAACTGCATAGACGATTTGGGCCTTTCTGCTAAGGGGCTACGCAGATTGTTTTTAAAACAAGATACCCAGGATGAGGGAGAAGCTTTACCCTCATTTAAAGCCTAGCACCTATTGTATTACTTGGCTTCCGGGTAGGTCGTTATATCAAGTACCCGTGTTTGATCGGTTAATACTCAACAATTACAGGGGTATGATCGCTAGGTTTTTCCAGCTTGCGTGGTTCGACATCAATCCAGCAGCGTTTGGCTTGCTTATACAGTTCAGGCGATAAGTAATGGTGGTCAATGCGCCATCCCAGATTGCGCCTGAACGAAGCAGCTCGATAATCCCACCAGCTGAAGTGACCACCTTCATCGGTAAATTTACGAAAAGCGTCCGCTAATCCTACGGTGAGCAGGTCTTGTAGAGTTTTACGCTCTAATGGAGAAGACATGATGTGCTTATCCCGCTTCTCATCGGTATAAATATCCTTGTTTTCTAGGGCGATATTGAAGTCACCACAGACATTGAGCTTGGCAGTTTCCTCAAGAGTTTTGGTCAGATACAGTTTGAGTAAAGCGAGCCAACGCATCTTATAGTCATACTTTTCACTACCGATGGAAGATCCATTGGGCACATATAAGTTAAGAATGCGCACGCCATCTAACACAGCACTAATAACTCGTTTTTGATCGTCCAGATGGCCAACGGTATCCTCATCAAGGATTGCTCCAAATCCCATGCGCACATCGTCTAAGGGCGTTTTACTGATGAGGGCTACACCGTTATAGGCTTTTTGTCCGTATATGTAAGTGTGATAGTTAAGTTCCTCAAAGGGGGTTTTGGGAAAGTCAGCATCAACGACTTTTGTCTCTTGGAGACACAGCACATCTACGTCTGAATTTGCCTTGAGCCAATCAGTGACATGGCCAAGACGAGTGCGAACAGAGTTAACGTTCCAAGAAGCGACTTGCATTCGATTCGGTTTCAGCAGAGACAACGCTATCCAGCTCCGTCATTGGGTAGGGGCTCCCCTTGGGGGTGGCCGATACATCAGATGTCGTCTGAATTAGCTCTCGTATTTTAGTATTGGGCAGCGTTGATAGAGCAACCGATGCTGTAGACGTCATTTGTAGCGTTGCTTCAGTAATCTCAAAGTCCTTGAACAGTGAAGTTTGGAGGCGATTCAACAAGACATCGCGTCGACCAGCACTAGCCGTATTTACAGTGAGGTTTGCCGTCAAATGAATTTGACCCGGTGCGATGGTCCAAACCTTAAGCTGCTCTACTTTGGTGATGTCTTTAAAGATAAGCAAATTTTGCTCAATCTCTTGCAGACTAATGTTGTTGGGTGTTTGCTCTAGCAAAATGCTGAGGCTCTGGCGGATCAGTGGGATCGCTCCGGCAAAGATGAGCAGCGCGATCGCAATGCTTACCAACCCATCTGTCCATTGCCACCCAAACCACTGCACAACTGCCGCTACACATAAAACCCCCAAACAGCTGAGTGCATCGGCCAGGGTATGTAGAAATGCCCCCCGCAAATTCAAATCATCATCAGTGTGGCGATGGAGTAAAACGGCGTTGATGCCATGAACACCTAAACCTCCTAACGCCGTCAGCGCCATGGGTTTTGTTAAAATCTCACTGGGCGGTGTCTGTAGTTGCGCAATGGATTCTTGGCCAATCCAACCTGCAATTAATAAAAGACCAATGCCATTCACCAGGGCGGCTAAGATTTCCACGCGACGGTAACCAAAAGGCGCATGGGATGACGTGGGCCAGCGGGCGATCCAGGCAGCGAGTAGGGTCATTGCGATCGCAAACACGTCAGCAATCATATGGCCTGCATCTGCCACCAGCGATAAACTGTGGCTGTGGTGACTCACCCGCAGTTCCACCGCTGAAAAAATTGCCACCATCACGAGGGCAATGGCCAATACTCTAAGTTTCTCTGGCGACGTCTCTGCGGGGCAGTCGCAAGCCCCAAAACCATGATTATGCATACTTGATATTGGTCACATTGCTTATGCCAAAGCGTGTCTGATGAAAGCGTTTTGTTGTCCCGCCAATGTGACACGCAAACACCCTGATGCATCAGGGTGTTTACTATATGAGGGTGCCACACCTAACCAAAACCAACAATTAACCTTGTGACAATATGCCCGACCAACCCCTCCAAGGCGATGCTCTGATCAAGGAAACTAATCGCCGCATTCGTCTTGCTAAAAAACTTTGGGATGCTCACAATAATGCCGCCTGCCGTCGTGAGCGGGAGCGCGCCTTAAAGTTGTATAACCAACTTACTAAGGTGCAGAAGGAAAAAGTTCCACAGCAACTACGAGTCTGGTTGCGATATCGCAGCGAAAAATATTTTGGTGCTCATCGCACATCGCCGGGCAATAAGCATCGATCATCGCGATGGCGGAAATAATTTAGGCCAATCTTTTGGCCTTCTCAGCAGGATCTGTCCAACGCTCTAACCAGGCGAACCCTTGTGAAAAGGTAAGATTCATCAACAAGTAGATGAGTCCAATCGCCGTATAAATTTCGAAGGCTCTAAAGTTAGTAGCCACGATCAGTTCTCCTCGACGTAGAAGTTCTTCAAGGCTAATGACTGAGACCAGACTAGTATCCTTTAAGAGAGTAATAAACTCATTGCCCAAAGGTGGAATCATTCGCCGAAGTGCTTGGGGTAAGACAATGTATCGTAGTGTTTGTATTGAATCTAGGCCCATCGAGGATGACGCTTCCCACTGTCCTCGATCAATAGATTGAATACCACCGCGAACGATTTCTGCAATATAAGCCGCTGCGTTCAGGCTTAAGGCTAGGACACCTGCAAATTCACGGTCGAAGGTGAAATCTAGTCCGACAGCTTTAAATAAAGCGGGAAATCCAAAATAAATCCAGTATATTTGAACTAAAAGAGGCGTGCCCCGAAAAAACTCAATATAAGCTCGTGTAAGTAGACGAACAATTTTGAATTTTGATAAACGTGCTGTACCAAGTAATGTGCCGCCAATAAATCCGAATATAATCGCTCGAATTGTTAGCCAGAGAGTTGCCCTTGCTCCAAGTAGTAGAGCTGGTAATGCGTCAATAATATATTCCACGTTAGTAGGTCCTCCCTGAGAGGCCCTTAGAATGGCTCGTTTCTAAAACGTCTGTAAAAGATTTTGGTTTAAGTTTCCATGGGAGACTCCAAGCCTTTCATGGAAACTTAAGTATCAAACTATTTAAAATCCCTTTTCAGGTAGTGTCCCTACGGGGGAGGTGCCAAACCATTTCTCATAAATGGTGTCGTAGGTACCGTTGGCGAGCAGTTCTTCTAGGGCTGCATTTAAGGCTTCTAGATTGGGTGAATCCTGAGGCATGGCAATGCCGTAAAACTCTTCAGTGAGCAGTTCACCCACGACTTTGACGCCGCCGATGTTACCGGTTGAGATCGCCTCCAACGTTGCCGGCGCATCGTTAATCACAGCATCAGCATTGCCATTCGAGAGTTCTTGTAGTGCTAATGGCGCTGAATCAAAGGTGCTGATTTTAGCATCCTTAATTGTACCGGCCATCTCTGCACCTGTAGTACCCAGCTGCACAGCGATGGTTTTTCCTTCTAGACTCTCGAACGATGTGGTTTCAGTATCATCTTCAGCTACTGCGATCGCTAGACCAGCTCGGAAGTAGGGGCGAGAGAAGTCCACTGTCTGAGCCCGTTCTTCAGTAATGGTCATGCCGCTAATGGCTGCTTCGATGGTGCCAGCCTGTAGAGCGGGAATTAGACCATCAAAGGGTAAGCTTTCAAACTGAACTTCGACACCAGCCTGCTCACCAATGGCCTTCATCAAGTCAATATCAAACCCTACAAGTTCACCGCTGTCATCCTGAGACTCAAACGGAGGGAAGGCGGGCTCAGTACCCACTAGCCATAGACCAGCAGCAGCATCGCCACCATCAGCGCTGGGGGTTGTGGAGACATCACCACCACCGCCGCAGGCCGCCAGTACGACAGCTGCTCCCAGACTTAAACACGCGTTTCTTATGAATTGAGACCGTTTCATAATGCTTAATCGGCTCCTTATTGTTATGACGTCACTGATCTACCGCAGAAGATAAGACGCTAGGGCTGAATCACCCTGATATCTGACTCGAACGTGTAGTTTAAACTACCAGGAATTAAAAAACGGTGTTGTTTGTAGCGTCATGGTTGCTTACGTTTCTTTACCTTCTTCGGTTTTTTGCTGCGCCGAGCTGCTGCCTGAGCTTTCTCTATCCAGTTCAAAAGTTCTACTGGTTCTTCTAAGACTGTTTTGGGTAGCTGATAGTAAGACATTTGAATGGTTTTACCGTGGCGTTCATAGTGAAACGGCCCCATGTCGGCTTCTAGATAGTCGACTAAATTGTCATCATCAACTTTGAAATAGAGCGTTTCATAAGCAATCAGAGCAAACATGATCCCGTCTGCGTAGAGACCATAGCCACCAAACATAGAGCGGGCAGTAACAGGTGCCACCTGATTCAATTGGTGAACGATTCTATCTTTGAAAGCCATGGTTTCTGGAGATGGCATGGAGTATTCCCGAGCAATAAAACCTCTTACCTGTCCGACGATGATACGTAATTTCTGCGGGTAAGTGATTACTGTTAAACATTCATGACTTAAAAAACATTGTGATTCGTAGCGTCAGCACAATGTCAGCGGTATGATGCCTTTCAAGATGTTACTGATAGGTGTGTTGTGACAGAAGCCGCAATTTATTTTGCAAACCTGCAGAAGAGCTATGGCGACCTATCGGTGCTGCGAGGCATTAATGGCCAAATTGAACGTGGTGAAGTTGTTGCCATCATTGGTTCTTCGGGATGTGGTAAAAGCACGCTACTACGCTGTTTTAATCGCTTAGAAACCATCAGTGGTGGTCAGTTGGTTGTAGATAATATTAATTTATCAGCCCCTAATCTGAGTGCTAAGGCGTTACAGCAGTTGCGAGCAAAAGTAGGGATGGTTTTTCAGCAGTTCAACCTTTATCCTCACATGAGTGTTTTGGACAATCTGACGCTGTCCCCCCGTAAGGTGCTTCGGCTTTCTACTAAGGAAGCGGAAGAGCGAGCACACGTCTATTTAAATAAAGTTGGTTTAGCTGAAAAGGCCTCAGCTTATCCTGATCAGCTTTCAGGTGGACAAAAACAACGCGTTGCGATCGCGCGTTCCCTCTGTATGCAACCTGACATTTTGCTATTTGATGAACCCACAAGCGCTCTAGATCCTGAACTGGTGGGCGAAGTGCTTCAGGTGATGCGCACCCTGGCTGAAGATGGTATGACCATGGCCGTAGTGACCCATGAAATGCAGTTCGCTCGGGAAGTCGCGAGTCGTGTCCTATTTCTCAATCAAGGTGTAGTCGAAGAAACTGGTGCTCCTCGAGACGTGTTGCAGAACCCTCAGAGTGAGCGTTTACAGACATTTCTCAGTCGTATGAATGGGATAACAGTTTAGGTCAAAACTAGGTCAAAGCCTTTTAGACAAAACCTCGATCAACAAATTCATAGCCCCGCTGATAAATTGTCTGGGCATAATCTGTCCACTGCCCTTGACCCCAGTACCGGAAGCAGCTGGTTTGTAGAATTAGGTTGTGCAGGAGTGCCTGGCGATAGTTGGCATTTAATGCTAAGTAGGCTTGCTTGCTTGCTGGCACTGCAGCAATGGCCTGGTGAAAGCTAGCACTTAGGCGTTCTATGGGGTCAATGACATTGGCATATCCATCGACCCAACTGCGGTCGTTAGTCCATGAGCCTCCTGTAAATCTAGTGTTTTGCTCCGCTAGATTTGAGATCGCATCACCCACCTGTTCTGGTGTAATGTTGCCATCCAGAGCCTGCCACAGTTTATGTTGATCTTTCGCCTGACAGTTAGGAAAATCACTTTCTGTGATTCCGGCTGCCGCTAACAGTTCCAGATACTCGGTACCGTTAATTCCGGTAACTGTATGCTCATGGCGAGATTCATGCCAGGCTCGTTTAAAAGCTCCTGGAAATTCATTCATCATGACGCCACCATTTTCACCGTCAGAGATTTGGCTCACTAGAGGCGGGATTGACTTATTTCCAAGGGGCATCTTACCTAAAGTCTTGGCTTCGTAGTACGGCTGCATTTGACCAATCAACTTAGTATCAGAACCTTGGGTTTTGATTAAGGCTGTGATCGACACTGTGTCGCCATGACTATTGCGAGCCACCAAACGATGAGGCAGATGTGGTTGCTGAATTCCCTCACCTGTCAGTATTTCCACGGTATGCTCTTGGACCATGACCCAGCGATAACCTGTCTCTTTGAGAGTTTTAACCAACGTGTACAGAGCATCGGGATGATTCGGCAGTTGCATTTCAGGTAATGAGAATCCTCGAACTCGCTTGAGTGCTTCTAATCCAAAAATGCTGGCAAACTGGTGCTGCCAAGCTCGAATATGTAACTTGATATCGGGTAGTGGCGTGGCAGCGGCAACGGCATGTCCCCAAAATGTACCTAACCATTCCACATGGGTTTGGTACCGAGGATCGCAGGTGATCCCTCTGAGCTTATCGAGAATGTCGTCACGCCCCATTTGCTGGAGGCCCCACAGCAAATTCCCTGAATAGTCCAGCATGACCCGTGGGTTGCAACCCTGACTCACAAGCTCAGGGATAAAATCACCCATGCGGGCATAGCAATAGGCAAATGGTCCAGCATTATGATTGTCACCTTCATAGTGGTGTTCAAACATATATTGCAAATGGCCGATAAGCTTGCCCTCTGGCCCCGCTGGGATCGTCGGCTGGTGCATGTGAAGTGCGATCGCAAACCCTGCCGACAGGCTGTTGAGATCGAGATTACTGCGTTCCAGAAAAACTGGCTCGTCGAAACTACTCAACTCCTCAATAGATGACTCCCAGCCACAAAGCATAGGGAGTGTTTGATCATAGGTAGCTGGGGGAGATACAGCAGCAGACATATACTTGGAGAGTATTAAAAGGTGGATTATTTTCTATCCCTAGTGTCCCAGGTACGGGCTTTAAAATAAACCACCCTTATAGAAAAGATAACCCTAGATTAACTCTCCCACTAAACTCTTTGGTTACCTATTCATGAACTCCACGTTCGAATGAAACCGCCAACTCATCTTCTAACCAATTTAGGATTTGCAATCGTTCTCCCTGAGTGAGATACAGATGGCCCGTATGACGTAGGCGATCGTTGACGTCTTCTATATCTGAAGGTGTCATCAACCCAACTATGGCTCCTATATTATAAAGAGCATCATCTCGTTCCTCTTGAGTGTGACAACCGTAGCGATATCTTGAGATTTGCCGACTAATATATTTGAATGCCTGGGGGTCGGTAGATTCTAACCGCTGCTTGCGTTCATCAGCAATTGGTTCACCAGCAACCATGGCAGCATAGTCGGTGTCTAATATATCCAACTTGACGATTTTGACTTCTTGGCTGGATCTATGGCTCACGGTGGTCAACACCCCACATACTCTTTGAGTCTTTTCAATTGTGCCTTCCTCAAATAGAAAATGCTTGAAGCTTTGTTATTTTGCAATTGTCCGTTTGCAAACGTTTGCAAACGGACAATTCGCTAAATTTCACTCGCATTTTAAGCGCATGCTCAAATCCAGCCAGGATGAGCGAGTTATTGGCGCGCTACTTGATATATAGTCAACACCCGTTAATGCAATCTCACGAATGGTTTCGAGAGTAACGTTGCCGGATCCCTCAATCTTGATCCGAGAACTATGCTGTCGAATTAAGTAGACTGCTTGCTCCATCACACTTGGAGTCATGTTGTCCAACATAATAATGTCGGCACCATGGTTCAATGCCTCCTCAACCTGTTCTAAATTCTCTGTCTCTACCTCTATATTGAGCGGATAAGGCATAGCTAACCTTACAGCTTTAATTGCCTGCGCAATTCCACCCGCAGCAGCAATATGGTTGTCTTTAACCATCAAGGCGTCATCAAGGCCCATACGGTGGTTTTTCGCACCGCCCATGCGAGTTGCATACTTTTCTAAGGCTCGAAGCCCTGGGGTCGTTTTGCGAGTATCCACGAGCTGAGCTGGCAGATCTGCAATTGCATCGACATATTGCCGGGTAGCAGTCGCAATACCACTAAGATGCATTGCTAAATTCAGGGCGACTCGTTCACCCGTGAGCAAATGAGCGAAGGAACCGCTCATTTGAGCAATGGTCGTGCCTGCTTCTACCCATGTGCCCTCAACAACACAGGGCTCAAACTCTATTTGATTAACCGATGTGCCGTCTAAATCAGACAGGATTGCAAACACTCTACGAGCGATCAGAAGTCCACAGATGACGCCCGATGCTTTTGCTATCCAATACCCACTTCCCTGTCTTACACCTGTGGTGTCTAAACCTAAAGTGGTCTGATCTCCACGACCAATATCTTCTTGCAGCCATTGCTTTAGCTGATCATCTAAGCCGATCCAGTTGATATTCACAGTATTTTTTCTGCTCAAGCTCACCCTATTTAAATAGAGACAAACGATTGCACTGTCTACTAGCTAGCTTCAAGTCAACAACACAACTCACGCTAGTAATAGTTGCCATCGATTGGTAAGTAAGCCAGCTTCAGCAATAAAGCTGTGACCAAAACACCTAAAAGCTTCATCTAAATTCTAAAGAAAGTTGTGTCATAGTCACGATGGGCATGGCCAAAACTCGCTTCGACGCCTTGTTCTAAGGCGTTTTGCGGCTTTCCGAAAAAACTTCAAGAAAGGAGTTGACCAGTGACGAATAGCTCGCTATATTAGTAAAGCGCTTGAGACGGGAGCGGCGAACACCGTAACCGAATCGAGTTAGAACCTAGACAAATCAATAGTTTGAGATTCTAACAAAATCCTGTTTAATTTCTTTAGTTTGAAATTGGTTAGACCTTATCACGAGGTTGAGGCCGATGTCAAACGACCGGATACTTAGATAACACTGAGTGTCAGGTCAACACTTGATGAATGAGTCTTGTTGCTTCTTTAGAGAGCAATGAGATTACCATGGAGAGTTTGATCCTGGCTCAGGATGAACGCTGGCGGCGTGCTTAACACATGCAAGTCGAACGAACCTTTCGGGGTGAGTGGCGGACGGGTGAGTAACGCGTGAGGATCTGCCCTTAGGCGGGGGACAACTTTTGGAAACGGAAGCTAATACCCCATATGGCGAGAGCTGAAAGCTTAATGTGCCTGAGGATGAACTCGCGTCTGATTAGCTAGTTGGTGGGGTAAGAGCTTACCAAGGCGACGATCAGTAGCTGTTCTGAGAGGAAGATCAGCCACACTGGGACTGAGACACGGCCCAGACTCCTACGGGAGGCAGCAGTGGGGAATTTTCCGCAATGGGCGCAAGCCTGACGGAGCAACGCCGCGTGAGGGAGGAATGTCTGTGGATTGTAAACCTCTTTTCTCTGGGAAGAAGATCTGACGGTACCAGAGGAATCAGCATCGGCTAACTCCGTGCCAGCAGCCGCGGTAAGACGGAGGATGCAAGCGTTATCCGGAATTATTGGGCGTAAAGCGTCCGTAGGCGGTCAATTAAGTCAGTTGTTAAAGACTGCAGCTCAACTGTGGGAGAGCAACTGAAACTGATTAACTAGAGTATGGTAGGGGTAGAGGGAATTCCTAGTGTAGCGGTGAAATGCGTAGATATTAGGAAGAACACCAGTGGCGAAGGCGCTCTACTGGGCCAAGACTGACGCTGATGGACGAAAGCTAGGGGAGCGAAAGGGATTAGATACCCCTGTAGTCCTAGCTGTAAACGATGGATACTAGGTGTTGTGCGTATCGACCCGTGCAGTACCGAAGCAAACGCGTTAAGTATCCCGCCTGGGGAGTACGCACGCAAGTGTGAAACTCAAAGGAATTGACGGGGGCCCGCACAAGCGGTGGAGTATGTGGTTTAATTCGATGCAACGCGAAGAACCTTACCAGGACTTGACATCCCTCGAATACCTAAGAAATTGGGTAGTGCCTTCGGGAGCGAGGAGACAGGTGGTGCATGGCTGTCGTCAGCTCGTGTCGTGAGATGTTGGGTTAAGTCCCGCAACGAGCGCAACCCACGTCTTTAGTTGCCATCATTCAGTTGGGCACTCTGGAGAGACTGCCGGGGACAACTCGGAGGAAGGTGTGGACGACGTCAAGTCATCATGCCCCTTACGTTCTGGGCTACACACGTACTACAATGCAACGGACAAAGGGCAGCCAACTAGCGATAGTGAGCTAATCCCATAAACCGTTGCTCAGTTCAGATTGCAGGCTGCAACTCGCCTGCATGAAGGAGGAATCGCTAGTAATCGCAGGTCAGCATACTGCGGTGAATACGTTCCCGGGCCTTGTACACACCGCCCGTCACACCATGGAAGTTGGCCATGCCCGAAGTCGTTACCCTAACCGTTTTCGGAGGGGGGCGCCGAAGGCAGGGCTGATGACTGGGGTGAAGTCGTAACAAGGTAGCCGTACCGGAAGGTGTGGCTGGATCACCTCCTTTAAGGGAGACCTACCGAATCGACTCCGAACGAATTTTTATTAGGAGCGATATTGGTCACTCTAGGTCGTGACAGGATTGAGGGAATTTCAAACTATTGTTTAGGTTGTATAGGCTGGGGCTATTAGCTCAGGTGGTTAGAGCGCACCCCTGATAAGGGTGAGGTCCCTGGTTCGAGTCCAGGATGGCCCACTGATGGGGGTATAGCTCAGTTGGTAGAGCGCCTGCTTTGCAAGCAGGATGTCAGCGGTTCGAGTCCGCTTACCTCCACCAAATATTGCCAGATTGGCAGAGATAGGAATAACTTCAGCACCCTGTTTAGGTCTGTTAAGAGATGGGCTAGGGGAATAGGCTGCTGGATTTAGGTCTAGCGAGAACCTTGACAACTGCATAGATTAGTCGAATAGGTAGTTCGACACAGAGAACCTTTAGTAAAGAGACTGAGAGGTCAAGCTACAAAGGGCTCATGGTGGATACCTAGGCACACAGAGGCGAAGAAGGACGCGGTTACCGGCGATATGCCACGGGGAGCAGGAAGCATGCATTGATCCGTGGGTTTCCGAATGGGGCAACCCTACGTACGGCCCACTGAATCTATAGGTGGGTACGAGCGAACGCAGCGAATTGAAACATCTTAGTAGCTGTAGGAAGAGAAAGAAAACTCGATTCCCTTAGTAGCGGCGAGCGAAGCGGGAAGAGCCTAAACCAATTCTTATCAGAGTTGGGGTCGTGGGACAGCGATATGGAATCTGGAGGATAGACGAATCACTTGAGAGGTGAACCAAAGAAGGTGAGAGTCCTGTAGTCGAAATTTGAAGGATACTAGCTGAATCCCGAGTAGGTTGGGGCACGTGGAATCCCGATTGAATCAGCGAGGACCACCTCGTAAGGCTAAATACTCCTGTGTGACCGATAGCGAATAGTACCGCGAGGGAACGGTGAAAAGAACCCCGGGAGGGGAGTGAAATAGAACATGAAACCATGAGCTTACAAGCAGTTAGAGCACGATTAAACGTGTGATAGCGTGCCTGTTGAAGAATGAGCCGGCGACTTATAAGCACTGGCAGGTTAAGTCGAGAATGACGGAGCCAAAGGGAAACCGAGTCTGATAAGGGCGATAGTCAGTGTTTATAGACCCGAACCCGGGTGATCTAACCATGTCCAGGTTGAAGCTTAGGTAACACTAAGTGGAGGACCGAACCGACTTCTGTTGAAAAAGGAGCGGATGAGGTGTGG
>NZ_QXHD01000004.1:3164048-3166972 GCF_011009555.1 Adonisia turfae CCMR0081
CCCAAGAGATTGATTTACAACTTTGTCGGTGGCCTGAGATTCGGTTTGAACTCATCGAGGGACAATTTTTAGTCGGCGGTACCCTGGCAGGCAGTCGCTGGTTGCTCAAAGAAGCATTGCTGGGCTGGGGGTTAGACGCTGCCATTGCCTTTGCTCCCCTAGACCAATGGTGGGAGGCTCTACGACAGGCCTACGATGTCTCCCACACCACCGAAGCAGACTGGCTGACCTGGGCCGACGCATTACCCCTATCCTCTGACTACCGCCACACTCAAAATCCACCGCTGGGCTCCAGGTATACCGGTGAGCATCGCTGGGTGCGAGACTACCTCAGACAGGCCCTGAACAGTGCCGTTAGCCGTGGCCACCTGGGTAAATGTTCCGGCCCTAACTACGGTATGCAGCTGGGAGCCAACATGCTGACCCCAGATATTATGCTGATCACGGCAGAACAGTTGGCCCAGGATATCTTGCATGACTATTTTGTCGAGACAGCGGCCCACCTGGCGATTGAAATTGTTTTACCGGAGCAGCGTACTGTTGATGAACAGGTGCGACGAGCCATCTATGAACAGGCTAAATTACAGCATTATTGGACCGTTGATCCGGTGGAACGACAGTTTACCTTTTGGCACTGGACTGCTGAAGGATATCAGGCAGGTGAGCTAGACCCAGATGGATGCTACAGAGGTATTCCAAATCTGAGCTTTAGTCCAGATATTTTCTGGCTGCGGTACGATCAAAAAGTCTCTCCCTATGAGCAAAAGCTACCTGCCTTTACCAGCATTGAACAACCTCGTCGGTGGTGCTTAGAACGAGAACCGGGAACCGAACTAAGCTACGGCAGCGTTCGATTTGTCCCTGAGGTCGGTCTAGGGCCAACCCCCATTAGCCTGGAACAGTTTGTTTCCTGGTGTCCTGAAACCAAGCTGGAAGGTCCGCCATTTCCGCTAGTGGGGGGAGAGACTGGCACAAGAAATGCGATCTCACTCCTACTAACAACCCTGGGCCTGGTGGAAACCGTCAAACTAGCCGCAGGTTACGAATGGGTCCGCGCCCTACGCCGAGCTGCCCAGCAGCAACAGGCTCAACGACGAGAGGTTTGGTGGCAGCGCACCCGCGAGATTGTTGAACAGCTAAAGACCACCCATGGCATTGGCGGCATCGGTATCATTGGGTCACTGGTGGATGCAGCACCGCTCAACCGGTGGTCCGAGATTCATCTGATTCTTTGGGATGTGCCCCAGGAGGTGAAGCTGTGGCAGGTACACGCATCGTTACCAGTGATTTACCGATTGAGCTGACAGAGGCAATCTGGGCACTCCCCGGCGTTTGGCAAGAGATGTCTGAACGGATGCAGGTGCTGGAGGGTCAGTGGGAGGGCTACGGTCCGCGCCCACGGGAACGGATGCGGTTTCGGTGGGTAGAGGATGAGGAATAGGTGCGATCTCACGACATTCAATAGTCTGAATTAGCCATCAAACGTCAGCTGTTTCAGATGAGCCAGGGATACACTGCGGATAAGGTTGTGCTGTTTGAGCATGAGCTGGGAGCCTTCGGTCATTTCTTCTACCAGGTAGCGATCGCACAAAATTTCCAATGCAGTTGCCTGCTCAACCTCAGACTGTTGCCAATCTTCTAAATGGCTGAGCCACCAGTCGTCTGGAACGGGACAGCGATAGACCGAGGCTTCACAGAGCAGGATGTAAGCATATTTTGCATCCTGCCGTAGACGCGCAAAGGTTTGTTCCAGGCGCTGCTGCACATTGCGGCGAAGGGCACGGGTAAAGCGGTCCAGCTGCCACTTGTCGTCTGCTCCAGTAGTTGCGCCTTCAGCGGCAGCAGCAATGGCCTGTTCTACCGCTTCGATTTCATGACCGTAGCGTTGCCAGTAGGCAGCAATGTTGCCATAAAACGGATGACTGCCGATTTCCCCCAGGATAATGCGCAATGCCAGGGGATGGCCTTCGTAGGCTTTACCGATGCGCAGCAGTTCTGGAGCAGACTCTGGAGCAAACCCTGTTCTTAAAAAGAGAGCATATTGCTCAGGTTCTGATAGGCCGCTCAGGGGTTTACAGTGCCAGAAGTTTTGATACCGTGAGCCAATCTCTGCAATTTGGGTAGGCAGTTCTTGGGACGTGAGAATAAAACGGCTTTGGAACGTGTCACTGGCCAAGACAGCTCTGAAAAATGCCACAAACCCGCTGTCCTTAAATTCGCTCCAGCCATCCTGTTCATTGCCTTGCAAAATCTGTTCAAGGGAGTCGATCACGATCACGTAGTTTGTAGCCTGCAAATGCTGTACTAAACGCCGGGTTAACAACTGTGGGTCAGTGCGATCGTCAGGGGTAACCACTTCGCCACAGGTTTCTAACAGGCTAGCCGCTACGCTGGTAAAGTCTGTAGATTTCTCCTGGTTGTCAAAGTTTACCCGCAGTAATTGTCTAGTATTCTCTTGCAGATCTACCGATAGCCGCTCAGCCAGAGCTGTTTTACCCACCCCAGCGATACCCGTTATCAACAATAGACGGCAGGCCCCTTTCACCTTAGTCGTTAGCTCCTGGGTGAGAGATTTTCGGCCAACCCACAGTGGATCATAGGCAAAAAAGTGATCGAAATCTGCTTCCTGTATTGGCTCAGTTTCCTCCACCGATGTTTCTTGAGGCTGAATCATCACCCGTGGGTCCAGTCCTAGCGCTTCACAGATTTCTTCAAACTTAGCCACCGATACCTTAATGCCCCGACAAAAGTTATTCACCGTAGACAGGGCCACCTCTAAATGACCTGCCAGGTCTCCCTGGGTGAGGAAACCATTGCGCTCCAGGGAAAGGGCCACGGTGGTGCGATGATCAGGGTGGACGCAGAGGGAGCGGGGCATGGGGGAGGCAGTTGGGTGGGTTGATTAGATTTTAACAAGGGAGTAG
>NZ_QXHD01000004.1:3166982-3178087 GCF_011009555.1 Adonisia turfae CCMR0081
TGTGATCATCGCTCAAGCCCACCCCTTATAAGCTGCTCTAACAGACTCTTGCAGGCATTCACTCCAGTACAGCGGCGCATCATCTCCCGCCAGCCACACAATGCAGCTACGGTCAGTCACCTTATCAGCCGCGATCGCATCCCTCACCTCTGCCATAGTGGCGGCATGGACCAGCAACGGTGTGCCACTGGGGAGTACAGGGGATGGATTCAAATACTCAGCTTCAGCCAGCGCCTTGCATTCGTCGTAGGTGCCGATGAATGAGTTATTCCAGTTGCTGTAACTACGGTACTCCCAGCGGTCTGGGCCGAGCTCTGGATGGGTCTGGATCAGTCCGATGACTTCGTTGTTCGCGTAAATCCCGGTCTGGGAGGGGTTGGTTGTGCGGAATTCGAGCCCTTTGGCGGGCTTTTGAGTTAGAGTTTTCATTAGGCAAATCCTTGTTAGATAAGGGTTTGATTAGAGGGCTGGGGTCGTTGGTAGCTTCCTCAGTCCTTGTCCATATCCAGACTAACAAAAGTATTGCATTTTGAAACTTTATTGAAATACTTATAGCTTATAGGCTTATCCTCTAGCTATAAGCAAAAGCTATTTCAAAAATATTGCACTTTGAAATACGATAGACCTAACATAGATGGCATGTGACCATAGGAGTGATGTATTGATGCAACTAGTAATGCCTAGAAAGGCGGTCACCTATCGATTTGATGAGCGGATTATTGCAGCGGTAAAAGCACGAGCACGGCAAGACAACAGCAGCGCTAATAACTGGCTGGAGACTTTATTGATCAAAGTCTTACGAGAAGACGGTGTTTTACCGGATGATTTTGAGCCGCTAGGAGAAACACGCGGGGGCGATCGCACTACTAAAAAAGAGTCTACTGAGGATGGGTAAGCGATATGAACTTTTCTCAGAATTTAGCCATGGTTATGGTGCAATCTACTGAGCCGTTCCCGGTGGATTTTGACAATGCCTGGAAGTGGATTGGTTGGAAGAAAAAGCAGGACGGCAAAAACGTCTTGATCAACAACTTTGTAGAGGGTGAGGACTTTTTACGGAAAGGGGTCAAAAGCCCATCTGGTGGTCGTCCCAAAGAATTTATCGTGATCACTGTTGACTGCTTCAAATCTCTAGGGATGATGGCAGGCACCGAGAAAGGTAAAGAAATTCGCCAGTATTTTTTGAAGTGCGAAAAACAGGTTAAGACAGTTATCCCCGCTCAAAATGAAGAACTTGAAAAGCTGCGCTTAGAAGTTGCCCTGTCTGAATCTCGATTGAAACTAGCCTCAGCGACTCAGGCGCTGTCTATTATCAACCCAGCATTGCCAGCTTTAGTATTTGGCAAACCTGAAGCCGTTATCGAGGTGGAGAGGCCCGTGACCGTCATTCTTGATGCTCATGGACGTGCCGAGAAATACGACGGCGTGACCATCACTGAGCTATCCAAGCGATACGGGTTTGGCAAAGGCAAAAAAGCTAACGATGCTTGCCGTCAGTGGATTTCGTCTATGGGCATTAATGAGGCTCAATGGATTCATGAGCCAGCCGCACACATCACCAAGAAGTTGCCCAGGGAGATGCTGCTAGTCCTAGACCAAAACTTCCAGGGAGGCAAAGGCCAGAGACAAAAACTAATGGGAGAGTGGTCATGACCCAGAAGCGCAAAATAACCTACCGTCCTGCTGTCAGTCGTTATTACTGTGACCAGATGGCAAGCAAGTATGATTGGGAACAACCAAGGGATCCTAAACTTCGGTATCAAGACAACGAAACTGATCCAATTCTGCGGGTAAACTGTGGATTCTATGGTGATGCTGAGTTTCCTAAGAACCGGATGGACCTAACCCAAGGAGATGTCAATGAGTAAGCTAATCGTATTTAGACCTGATTACGACTTGATTCCTGCCGAAAAAAGGGATGAAGCTGGCAGATTTACTCCATCTATTGGTGGCACTCACCAAGCAGGCGATCGCATTCTTGAATACACCCAAGACCATAGTAAAGTTAATCCTGAGCACCCTGACGATCCAACGCATTGCCGCCCTGGTCCATGGATTATTTTGGATGACGGTCAATGCTACGTTGCGGACATCCCAGGTATGCAGGACTTTGACGAGGTGGTAGTGTACCGCCTTGGGTATGAGCCTTTGCCTGAGTCAGAGAACCCTTGGGAGCTTTTGACTATTGAGTATAAGACTGACTTTGCTAGCCTCACCGACGAGCAGCTAACAGACATGGGTCTCAAGCCTGAGCAGTTTGACGAAGTGCGTAATCGGGAGTCGGTTGGGGTTTAGCTGTTGCGGTAACCCCTGCGATCGCACTGGCTAAAGGTCTAGGCTGAACCGTCTGGTGCGGACCTGTCTTGGGGAGTGTGGGGAGGGGGAGAAACACCTCTGGCTACCCGATTAGGCTGCACGTTTGAGTTCAATATTGCCTGACACAATTTGTTTGCTAAACACTCCGTATCCAACAAATTTGCCAGATAAAACTTCACCAGACGGAGCTAGTTCAAGCATAATTGCCCCAAACTGAATTCTACGTTCATTCTTTGAGATGTAATCTAGCTTCAAGAAGCGATCATGTAGCATTCCACCTCGAGATTCAAACTCAGATTCCTGCGCTGGTCTACCATCTCGCTCAGGGTACTGAACTCTAAAATGTCCTATGACTGTTTTGCGGTGTGCAACCAAGGTCGCCACAACAGAAACAGAGAGCAACTGACCTCCTTCTCGATAGCTGGTTCCTGTTCCTCTCCATTGACCGTTTAACAGGGCACGGCGACCCGTAGACATAATCTGCTTATCTTGGTTTTCAATATGCCGTGTGATGAGAACCGTTGCAATCGATCCTGCGACTGTAAATACACCCCCAATAATTGCTGCAACAACAGTCGAGTCCATAAGCCAATCCATTATTCAGATGAATTTACTTCATCCTTCAAGAATAACTTAGAAACACTTTAATCTTATCTCTCTGCAATCAGCTTCAAAATGCCGCCCCAACCATAATTTAAGCAGCCTAACGATTGAGCTGAACCGCAACACCGTTCTAAACGAACGTCGTGCGGTTAGCAGGTGTTGGCAGTAACTCATGATCAGAGAGAAACTTTCTGCCTAATCCTCTTATCAGATGGACTAAGTGGACATTGGCCAACCTACCATGCAGATTTGGGCGATCGCCTGGAGTTTTCTGTATATTTTCTAAAGACTTTCTGCCGTGGCATCGTCCTGCATTCTCGATCAGACCTTAGTGGAGCATGTTGGAGACTTCAGGGCTGAGATATGAGACTAAGGTCGGGGGTGAGGTTGTCTGTTGGTTGGGGAGTAGCACTCACCAAAGGCCTTAACTTTTCGGCATGCCCTGATACTGAGGTTTAACTCAGATCGCTAGGGAGCCTTGGGTGATTAGGTAGAAAGTTTCCTCCCAATAATGAGTTAGCTTGTCGATATGGCCATTCCACTCACATCTGGTAACCAGGAGCGTCTCGCCCTCCTTTTCGTGCCGAGCGAGCTTGAAGCTGCCACGGCGCTTCTTCTGCAAGACTGCGGAGACAACATCACCGAGCACGTCAAGCTGCTGGAACGGGTGCGATTTGCCGTGCTCAAGGCAAGTGGTGGCACGCTTGACGGTCTAGTCGACGCCATCGCCCTGGCCCAAACAGACTGGCGTGACGCTCTCGTCGGTGCCGGGTTCGCAGACGATCCTGAGCAACATACGCTCTGGTGGCCGGGCGACGAGGCAAGCTAACAAGTGGTTGCAGCTAGATGTGATCTCCTGGCCAAAGCTTCCAAGGTGACAGGAGTTGTTTGATGGGGAGTAGTAGCATAGCCTCTATTTTGGTTGGATGAGCATCAATATAGGCGGTGCAGGATTTTAGTTGAATTTCAAGTTTATTTGCTGTAGTTGACTGGGAATCTTAGCGATGTAAGCCATTTTTTCCTGTTTTCTTCTGTCGTAAACAAGAAAGTTTGTATGCGTTAAGCGATCATCGGCTAGCAATGTTGCTGCCGGTGAATATGGAAGTACCAAGATATTCATCTAGCCATGGAGATAGCGTAATGAATAAGCTGACTGGACGAGTTCAAACTGTTAAAACTAAAAGTAACGATAACGCTATTGTGGTAATAGATTCAACTTCCCATGGAAACCTTCCGCCAAAAGGTACGGACGGGCCTTTAGATAATTATTTTTATTTCCCTGGTAGTATGACAGAAGATCAGTTATCTGAGTTTAAGCGTGCCCAAGGATCGAACCTCGGCGTCACGGTAGAATTTGAAAATGACCGTGTTATTGACAGTATAGTTGTGTTTTAATAACAGCCCACTATGCCAATATTCCAGCCAGAAAAGCGAGAGAAATAGATAGAAAGGCTATTCAGATGGTTTTGTTAATAGACAAAACCATCTGAATGGCTATGACATGCATGACAAAGGCAAGAAACTTACTCAACAGTTGAAGGGAACTCTGTAGAAGACTCTATGTCAGCTCAATTTACTACGACTGCCGCCCAACAGCAGAGGTTGTGACAGTTGGTATTTCAATGCTCAAAGGACTTGCAGAAACTTAGGAGTTAAGTAATGACCAGCATCCTAGACCAGAACTTCCAGGGTGCTAGAGGTGAGCGTTAGAGATTATTAGGGGAGTGAACGGGCGCGTAGTGCCATGAATGGTTGCATTCATCAGCTATGATGTCCTATTAAACGAATAATTGACACTTTTCTGCAAATTCTGAGTCAATGCCTACATCTCCTTCCCCAAAAAGCCTTTACGCTTCCGAGTTGACGACTTGAATTTAAGTTTGTATTGTGGCAACTATTCTAATTGTTGAAGACAGCCCCAGAATCGCAGCCTTTGTATCAAAAGGGTTGAAAAGGGCAGGCTATCAAACCCAGGTAGCCTCAAATGGGAATCAAGCTCTACCGTTGGCTTTATCAGGAAAATTCGACCTTATATTGCTAGATTTAGGGCTACCTGGAATGGATGGTAGGGAAGTTTTAAAGGAAATCCGTACGCAAGCCGTGCAGATCCCTGTGATCGTTGTGACGGCTCTTGACAATGACGAAGTTCGAGAAAACGTTCTCTCCTTAGGGGCTCAAGCATTCATTGTCAAGCCTTTCCGGTTTAATAGTCTATTAACGTGTGTTCGTTCCCATCTTATGGAAGGCGTGTGCTCAACTCTCTCAGACCCAATAAGAACTTGAGGGAGTGTGAACCTTTGAAAGGTGAGATCGCTCCCTACAGAACTGGGCACTTTAAACACCAAGGACAGACCTACTGCCTATTCAAACTTCTATAACAAAGCCGCCCCCAGTGCCTTGTGTGTTGGGGGTTATTTAATGCGTATCTGCACCCCACCCAAAACAAAATAAACCCCCAGGCGCATACTCCTAGGGGGATCAGGTGCTCCGCATTGCGGACGCTTTGCAGATAGCCCTAGTGTGCCCAGGGAGGGTTGGGGGTAGCGGGGAAAGGTTAAAGGAATGTGAAGGTACTGCCTCCACCCACGCATATCAGCTGATCGCTGAAAGCCCTATGTTTTGATTGACATCCGTGGGGCCTTATTTGGCAAGGGTTTCAGTGGTTACGACCGTAAATCCTGAAGGCTGGTAGGATAGGATTATCGACATCCGTGGTTTAGCTGTCTGGGGCGTGCTCTATGACGGGCTTCTGCTGGGGGTGTCTTTACCGATCGACTCAGATCGGAATAGTTGGAAACGCAGGAATTGCAATAGTAGCAATAGTAGCAATTGCAGCGAGAAACTTTACCGATCGACTCAGATCGGAATAGTTGGAAACAGTGTATTAAGGGTAATAGGTTCGCCGTTGTTACCTTTAAGTTGTGCTTTACCGATCGACTCAGATCGGAATAGTTGGAAACGCCCTTGACTACGCCTACGGTACCGATGGGTACTAATACGTCCTTTACCGATCGACTCAGATCGGAATAGTTGGAAACGTAAGAGGCTTTTTCGTCAGATCAATGGCAGTTTGAAACACTTTACCGATCGACTCAGATCGGAATAGTTGGAAACTGTAATTCGATAGGTCTGGTTATAGACAGGTACTCAAGCAGTACTTTACCGATCAGTTCAGATCGGAATAGTTGGAAACTCGTCGGATACTACAAGGAACAGATATGGTTGATATCTGCGACGGCTTTACCGGTCGGCCCAGATCGGAATAGCTATAAGCAACAAAAAGCCGCCCTGGGAATTCTCGGGGCGGTTGCTTTTATGGACCCCAAAGACAAAACCCCCAACCAACGTCAGGGGTAGCATGGAGTTTGCACGCAGGAATACAGTAAGCCCGCCACGTCCCCAACGAGATGACGCAGCAGGCGAGACCAGGATAACACAGGGTTTGTTATTATTTAGTATTGAGAGTTGCTATTTAGAGCAGCCATGATGAAACAGGTTTCATTCCAGAAGCTGCCAACTTCATTTCTCCGAATCTGCCTTGTCTTTGTCTGTTGGGCAGTTGGGAGTATGGTCTTGGTTGGCTGCCTAACATACCAAGGAAATTCCAACATTCCATCCAGTGACGCTCCCCTCCCCAGGCCCCCTTTATCCACCCCAACCATGGTAACCATCACAGGAGAAATTACAGGCGTCATGGAAACCTGGCCGCTCCAGATAACCCTTAACGTCGAATCAGAGCAGTATTATGTTTCTCTAGAGGAACATACTGACGTATATCGGGGCTCCGAACCTGCCGCAGCTGGAGAGTTATCTCCTGGCATGCAGGTCAAAATAACTGGTATAACCTCGGAGTCTGAAACAAGATTGATTGCCCAATCAATTGAGATCTTGTAGGTGCTTGAGGTTGAGAACGGCCTAACATCTGCCCCATGATCAAGGGAAAAAATCGGGTGAATATTGAAGCCGCAGATCACGATTTCCAAACCACCAATTGAAGAGTAACAAAATAGTGGGCACCTCGATTAATTCAAAAATAGAGTCTCAATATGAGATCATGGTTACGGATTAGGGTTGACAGGGAGACTTCTGATGGGACAACAAGGATTTTGGGATTTTGAGATCCGTCATCAAAAGCTGGAATCAAAAAAAGACCTGTTGACCTGCCTGGACGAGCTGATTCCGTGGGATGAGTTTCGACCGCTGTTAGAAAGCGTGTATGTCAAATCCCGTAAGCGTAAAGCAGGTCGTCGCCCGATAGATGTCATCCTCATGTTTAAGTTGTTAATCCTGCAACAGCTCTACAACATTGGTGACGATGAGCTGGAATACCAAGTGAATGACCGGTTGTCATTTATGCGATTTCTACATCTGGGCCTGGAAGATGCGGTGCCAGACGCGAAAACGGTGTGGTCATTTCGGGAGCGCTTACGCCAGGCCGAGTTAGTGGAAGGACTATTTGAGCAGTTTGGGGCCTATCTGAAGGCAACGGGCTACCAAGCCCAATGTGGTCAAATCGTCGATGCCACCTTAGTGCCAGTGCCTAAACAACGGAATAGTCGAGACGATAATGCCGAGGTCAAAGCAGGCAAGGTGCCTGAGGATTGGCAGGACAAGCCTCATAAGCTATCCCAAAAGGATGTGGAGGCTCGTTGGACCAAAAAGAATGGCACGTCTCATTACGGGTATAAAAACCATATCAATCGGGATGCGGGGCATGGGTTTATTCGTCGGTATACGGTCACCGATGCCTCGGTTCATGATTCTCAGGTATTGGGTCAACTGCTAGATGCGGACAATTCTGATGATGAGATTTGGGCCGATAGCGCCTATCTCTCGATAGCGATTGTCACCGTGTTAGAGATGATGGGTTTTGAGAGCCATATTAACGAACGAGCCTATCGCAATCGCCCCCTAACAGAGGTGCAGATAGCGGACAATCGTGAGCGTTCAAAAACCCGGGCCAAGGTTGAACATGTATTTGGGTCGATGGTCAATGAGATGGGGGGCAAAGTTGTTCGCACCATTGGGTTAGCCAGGGCCAAAACCATGCTCGGCCTCAAAAACTTGACCTACAATCTCAAGCGGTATGTCTTCTGGCAAAAACAAGACATGGCTGAAGTATTTGCCTAAAGGATGGGATATTCAGCTCTAAAACGGACACAATGCATGGGGGGTGTTTATTTCATATTCTGATTTCCAGAAACAAGGCTGGATAACAGTCTTATTTGAGACTCGATTCCTCAAAAAATCAATAAATAGAGGTGCCCTAGTATTATTTATCATGTTCATGCCATGCTCGCTTTCAGATTTTTAATCGAGAGTAACTTAGCTATGGCGCATGAAATAAGCATTATTGTCGATAAAGTCTGTATTCTCCACCTTGAGAGGCCCTGCCTGATTGCTGCAATATAATACTATTTTGTTACTCTTCCTGACTGCAATACTGGAAACGCCAACATAAAGTTCGCTCAACTGCGGGCTCTATGTCGGCGTTTTACTTATGGAGACTGACTCTTCAATACCTATTGGCCTTGGCAAGAGTGCAACAAGGCTGATTAACACTTACATAGCGCCCGCCATGCCTTCATGTTGTCAAAGACAGGCTTGGCAATTCGTGTTGCTTTGTTGGGGCACCCTCCATAGGCATGAATCCCAACGGCGTAACGCTGCCCGCTTGTTAAACGCCATACGGATGAACCACTTTGCCCGCCATAGGTGTCAAACATATAGTGCAGCCGACGTGATTCAACTTTTTCAATTTTGCCATAAGTGTACCATTGAGTCCCAAAGGGCTTATCGGCGGGATACCCTGCTGTGTTCACAAGCATGTTCTTTAGGGTTGAGTCCGAGTAGTTTGCGAAACCAAAATAACCAACCCTACAGCCCACCTTGTGATTAGATCCAAGGATAATCGCACCATAGTCATGCGTGGGTTTCCCATCCCGCGTCCATCCGGTGACACTGCGAAGGTTAGAGCTGACATAAGTGCCGTAAGGTCGTTTGGCACCGTCCATGCCAGGAATAACCTCGATTTTACGCATCCACTGGCCGCCCTTTCCTCCATGCACGCAGTGGCCAGCAGTCATCACCGTACAAGGACCAATTAGGAAACCGGTGCCATGATACTTACCACCATTGGGTGCATGGATGACAAGTTTACAATTCCAGCGCCAGGGAACCCGAGTAGTTGAGGTGATCTGCGACCTAGTGTCTGTTCCGCAAATACTTTCGGGTTGATCGAAAACGAAGCTCTCAATCGAGGGAAGGTTAATCAATTCCTCGTAAGGAGTAATCTCCTCTCCAGTAGCTTCAGCCGCTCCGAGTTCCTCTAAACTCTCCTGGAGAACTTTATCAGCACTGACGCCAGGTACATCCTCAAGTTCGCCAGAACCTTCGAAACTGCTTTCTGCAAGTTCTTCTTCATTTTCACTTTCTTCGGCAACACTTCGAGACTCAGCATCATCGTCGCTTTCAACTTGGGGATTTTCAAATCCCTCTGGAGCAACCGACTCATGATCATCGTAAGTAGACATAATTAACTTCTCCAAAAAACGAATCGCTATATGCTTTTAACTTGTAGCCTCAGGCTTTCAGAGTCATCAATACTCTCAAAAGAAACAAGTGTGAGGACTCGATGCGAAGCTAGCTAATTACGAAGTTCAACCGTTTTCAAACCTCTAAACACTTCGCCTGCAAAAGCTTTGAGCAACAAGCTTGAATTGTTGCTCCCTTATTGGTTGGAACGAAGAGTTGGGTCGTAGCGGCCAATTTTTAGCACATATTACAAGTGTGCTACCTCCGCTGCGATTCAACTTGTAATTCAACGTCAGATCTGCTGTATAAAGATCCACACTTCCAAATCTTATCTATCGCCTTTGGGTGGTAACACTCTTGTTTACAGAACTTATATGCAATTTTTGCCAGGCCACCAGCCAAACCGATATGCTTGATCAATCAAGTTCGAGAATTTGACATACAAGGGTTAGACAGCCACCAACCGATCTCCCTACCTCCGACTTTGGTCTGGCATTTCAGCCCTGACGTTTTCAAAACTCTCCACTAAGGTCTGGCCGAGACTGAAGGGGATGCCATGGATGAAAGTCTTTAGGAAATGTACTCAGACCAGAGTATTCGCAAATAGACTAAAGCTCTTGTCCACCAAGGATTTTCCTCTCAAGAGATTGACTGGTTGGCGGGTAGAGCAGGAGCATCAGACTCTGTGAGCATGCCTCCGTTTTTCCCACCAGCAGCCGTCATCAGAGATCTCTCAAGATTAGGATTTGTTAGCCATACTACAGAGAAACGAAAAGCACCCTTGCGGGTACTTGTAGGAGATTTATAACCACAGCTATAAAGGTCTCGTTAATCACCCTGGAATATACATCGTGAGTACACAAGATTCTAATATTAACGAGCAGGCAGCTTTGCCTTCGAGCGGAGGTAGTGGGAGTGAGGATTTTATCGATCCTCCAATAGTGGAG
The DNA here is from genome assembly GCF_011009555.1 of Adonisia turfae CCMR0081. Taxonomy (GTDB): domain Bacteria; phylum Cyanobacteriota; class Cyanobacteriia; order Phormidesmidales; family Phormidesmidaceae; genus Leptothoe; species Leptothoe turfae. Next base: position 3,177,383 of record NZ_QXHD01000004.1, read on the forward strand.
CCTGTGGAAGGCTCGTCCGGCAGTGATGAGTTTGAACCACCAAGCGCCGAGTTATTCGGGACTGAGAACTTGACTGATATTGAGTCAAGTTCTGAGGCACAACAAGTCCTTGGCGCTAAGGCAGCGATTGAGCAGAAGCTGGTCGAAGCCGCTAGTAGCAGCCTGACGGAAGCTAGCATTAGCACTTTGGATGGCCCTGGAGTACTGGGTGTCGGCCTCTCGACTGGCGGAGAGTCTGGTGGCATTCCGGGCCAACCGGCATTGGTGGTGTATGTCGAAAATCAAGCCGATGAAGAGCAGGTTCGCCGCGAAGTTGTTGACTCAATGGGCGTTCAAGCAGTCTCAAGTGACAATCTCCCAATTGAGGTTGAAGTCACTGGCGTAATTGAAGCTTACAGTAGCAATCGTTCAAAGTTTCGCCCAGCACCCGCTGGGGTTTCAGTCGGCCACTACAACATTACAGCTGGCACAATTGGCGGTTGGGCTCGGGGACGTGGAACCCGGTCAAACCGATTGCTGATGGTCTCAAACAACCACGTACTGGCCGATTCGAACCGTGGTCGTTTTGGCGATTCAATTATCCAACCCGGTCGGGCTGACGGTGGTGTCAATCCAGGCGATCGCATCGCTATTCTAGAACGATTCGTCACAATCAACTTCAGCAGTGGTGGTATCAACTATGTTGACTGTGCTACTGGCTGGTGC
>NZ_QXHD01000004.1:3178097-3183768 GCF_011009555.1 Adonisia turfae CCMR0081
CTAAGCAAAACCAGGCATTGCCCATGCCAATGGTCAATCCACTGGCTATGCCAGGCAAGGCTCCTGGAATGACAATATCTTTGAAAACATGCCATTGATTGGCCCCTAGACATTGACCTACCCGAATCAGGACAATGTCGTGCAGAATATTCTCAACTGCACGAATTGTGCTGATCAAAACCGGGAAGAATGCGCCAATAAAGGTGATATAAATCATTCCCGTCTCAGCGTTGGGAAACATTAAGATGGCGAGTGGAATCCAGGCCACAGCCGGTATGGGTCTAAGCAGTTCTAATGCTGGCATTAAAAGGTCTTCAGCAATTTGAAACCAGCCAATAATAATCCCCAAGACGACCGCCAAAACAGATGCTACAGCAAACCCTACCAATACCCGTACCACGCTAGAGCGGATATGCACCCAGGGGTCACTGGTAAAGAAATCGACAGTGGCTTTTGCCACCTCCCATGGAGAGGGGATCAGCTGAAAGTTAATAAAGAACTTAAAGCCAATCATACATAGGATTTGCCAGATCCCAAAAAAGAGGGCCAGGGCGATAAACCGCCTGACAGAACGGCCTGACAAGATGACCTGTAGGGTTTGATATAAGCTTGACATCGGGCTAGAGCTACGAGCCCGAACGTGAGATTGAGGCAGGGTGCTGGCCATAGGAGAGAATTATTAAAGGAATGGTTGAGAGCATGTATTCTTAACCCGCCAACGCTGGTACAGCCTCCAACAGTGTCTGCTTCAAATCCTCCACAGTTAAACGGCTAATGCGAGCTGGCTGAGGTCCGTTGGCATAGGTCTGTAGCAGGCTCTTAAAGGTGGTTACCTGGCCACCGGACTCAGAGGCAAACGCCTGGGCATCGGCTTCTAGCAAAAAGGCCGATACTTCATCTCCATTTTTGACATAGTGAGAGTTCTCCGCAAACAGCTTCCAGCCTTTGTTGCGATCGTGGACAAAGATCACATCAGAAGCTTTGCCATCAGCCTGTAGCTCGTTGAGCTTTTTGATCATGTTAGGAATGGTGGCAAAATTAGTCACTGTGGGCTCTTCTTGGATCCACAGCTGGGCTGCCATTTTGGGCTCTTCAATTGGCTCGTTGGTGAGGGCGTCATTTCCGGTGATGACATAGCTTTCGCCCACTTCAATCACTTCGTCATAGTTCAAGCCCATGTTGTCCATGGCTGTTTTTAAGAAGCTTTCATCGACCCACTGGGTAACATCGTCTGGGTTGACCGGGGATTCAATTTTACCCAGACTAATCAACGTGGCAATACTGTTTTTGAGCGCTTCTAACTGCACTTCACCAATACTTGGGTTTATAGGCTGTAGCCCAGACGGCCCCAGAAACATATAAACGACTTCTTTCTCAATACCTGACCATTCTTCAATTTGGGCAGAGATCTCTTCGGGCTTCTCTTGAAACGTTTGGTTAGCTTCCAGCATTGCCTGAAGATAGGCCTGAACGATTTCGGGGTGCTCTTCGGCAAAATCCGAACGAACAACAATGCCGTGTAGGGTGGGAACGCCTGTTTGGGCTCCATCAAAAATCTTCTTGGCAAATCCTCGGAAGGGGAATAATTCTCCAAAGGGGACAAAGTCAGCGTGGGCATCAATTTGACCCGTACGTAGGCTGGTACCACCCACCTCCGGTGCTTGGCTAATCAGTTTGACATCTGACTCTGGGTCAATACCAGCGTCGCTCAAGGCTTTGAGCACCATGCCGTGAGCTGCGGAGCCAAAAGGAACGGATACAGAGCCTCCTTTTAGATCCGCTAAAGAGGTGACATCACTATCCTTGGGAACAACAACCGCATTACCTGCTCCGTTAGGGCTATAGGCTAGGGTGCCAATAAATGTGGAGGTAACTCCCTCAACCTCCTCTTGGAATTTAATCAGATTAATAACGGCTGGAAAATCTCCCATTAAACCAATATCAATCTGGTCAGCAAGCATTTTGTTGGTAATAGGTGGTCCTGAGGTGTAGCTAGACCATTGAATATCGTATTCTACATTTTCGTATTTGCCTGTTGTTGGCAGATGTTTTTCCAATAGCCCTAATTCTCGTACGGTGGCACCGCCAACAGCCGTATTAATTACCTGGTCTTGGGTCCCAATAGAAATACGGATCACCTCTCCATTGCCAGTACTGGCTGTATTGGCTGCACCTTCGGCATTTTCGCTGGGGCCAGAGCAAGATGTAATCAAAACTGAAGAAAACGTCAGGGCACAAGAGAGAGAAAGTCTTCTGAACCAAAGATAATGAGGCTTCATGGCGGGGACTCCTATCAATTTGCTTCATTTAATCGATGATAACCATAAAGTATCTGTATCTCTATTTACAGATATCTTTTATCGAGGTGTTAGCTCAATAAGGGTTTTGATTAGACCCATAGATTTCTTTTATTGGTGTGCTTCTAGTTTTGTAGTGACCCCCAAAAAATTAGGACAGAGCTGAGAGAGCGTAAGCTAGAGTCCAAAGGCCCTGATCTTGCTTTTTAATGTGGGAGTGCTGCAGTGGACGTCATTTTGCCGAAGCCATGCAAATAGGCAGAGGAGATTTTAAAATTTCCACAGGCTGGCTCGGTCGATAAATCTCTACGGTCTGATCCTGGGGATTAAGCAACCATCCCAAACATACTCCATTTGCCTAGTACTCCTGCATTTTGGTCTGGAGTGTTGCCAAACTATCGGAAGCAGATCGTAACTCGATAACAAAGTCAGGGGCAATGGGTGGAAACTTTTGTTGTTCTGTGGGGTTAAGGGATTCCCAACGGCTACGTTTCTTCCTGGGATGAACGTTCAAATTTAACGTCAGGATTGGCACGACAAAGCTGGTAAAACGCTTCGTCGGTTAACCTCCCAATGGGATCAAGGGTAATGGTGAAGGCTGTCATGGCTGGAGGGTTAAGGCTAGCCGTTACTAGTTTGATTGTAGAAGATAGGCTGCGGAGGTCGGGGAGTAGGCGATGTATTGGGCGGCAGTCGCTTAGGTTGCCACTGCCGCATGTTTTGAAGTTCTTAGATGACCCAGTTGAGTACTTGGCCAGGCACATAGATCACTCGCTTGATGTCCCCGTCCTTTAGGTAGCGTTGCACGATCGCAGACTGCATGGCCTGGGCGGTGGCTTCGGCTTCAGACGCCTCTATGGCTAACTTCAAGGTGGTGCGGGTACGTCCGTTAATTTGCACCGCAATGGTCACCTGTTCCGATTGTATCTGGGCCAAATCAGCTTGTGGAAAGGGCTGCTGGTGAACCGAGTAAGGTTCTCCCAAGTGGTGCCAAAGTTCCTCAGCGATGTGAGGTGCAAAGGGGGCCAGCATCAACACCAAAGCGTGAACTTCTTCCCAAGCAGGCGTGTCCTTAGCTTCCAGATGATTTAGATAGCTCATCAAAGCAGCGATCGCCGTGTTGTACTTCAACTCCTGAATATCGGTATTCACCTTATGGATGGTTTGGTGCAGTTGCCGTTGCGACTCCCTATCCATCGACTGGCTGACCTCAGCAGCAAGATAAGTCATCACCAACTGCCAGATCCGATTTAAGTAAGAAGCGATGAACTCCCGTGATACCCTGATCGGAGAAATCGCCCCCTTGCTCGTACGGCCCCAAAAACATCAAGTAGACACGTAAGGTATCGGCCCCATAGGCCTCAATGTACTGATCGGGGGGCACCACGTTGCCCTTAGACTTGCTCATCTTGACCCCATTTTGGGTAATTAACCCATGGGCTCGGAAACGCCGAAACGGTTCCTCAAAGGGCAGGTAACCCAAATCATGCAACACCATTGTGATAAAGCGGGTGTACATGAGGTGCAAGACCGAGTGCTCAGCCCCACCGATGTACATATCCACCGGCAGCCAATGAGCCGTGATCTCGAGGTCAAAGGGAATGTCGGAACAATGGCTCGACGGATAGCGCAAGAAGTACCAGGCCGAATCTAAAAAATTGTCGGACACATCCGTTTCCCGACGAGCCTTGCTGCCACAACAAGGACAGGTGGTATTGACGAATTCAGGTATATCAGCCAAAGGTGAATTCCCTGTACCTTGAGGCAACCAGTTGTCCGTTTGGGGCAATTCCACAGGCAACTGGTCTTCAGGCACAGGCACTACGCCACAGGTGTCGCAATGAATAATCGGGATTGGTGGTCCCCAGTAGCGCTGTCGTGAGATCAACCAATCGCGCAAATGATAGTGGACCTCACCATCGGTTTCGGAACGACCAATCCAGTTTCGCTGAATCGCCTTCACGCGCTCGGACCAGTCCAAATTATCCAAATTGTCTAACAAACGTTGAGCATAGCGGGTGATTTTGAAAAACCACTGTTCCAACTCTCGTTTGGTCGCCTTGGTGCCACAGCGTTCACATTCGCCTTCCGCCACCTGCTCATCGGCCAACACCGTTTTGCAAGACGGGCACCAATTGACTGCGGCTCGTTTGCGCTCAGCTAATCCCGCTTTGAATAACTGCAAAAACAGCCACTGAGTCCATTTGTAGTAGGTCGGATCGGTCGTATTGACCTCATGGTTCCAGGCAAAGTGGTTGCCGATTCGCTTTAGTTGAGTTTCCCGAAACCGCTCCACATTCTGATCTGTGAGCTGTCGGGGATGAATACCTTGTTTGATGGCAAAGTTTTCGCTGTGGATACCAAAGGCATCGAAGCCCATCGGTTCAAAGACATCTTTACACTGCATGGCCATAAAGCGACCATAGATGTCGGCTCCGGTGAAAGCGTACACATTTCCCACATGCAACCCCGCCGCAGATGGGTAGGGAAACATCATCAAGTTGTAAAAAGGCGGTTGGTCGGGAGCTGCTCTGGCAGTATCGGTGTCGTAAATCTGGGTTTGCTGCCAGATGGCCTGCCAGTGAGCTTCAACAGAGCGATGGTTGTAGGTTTCAGAAAGTTGTCGAATGGCCGGATCCATACGATCCGGCGTTACAGGTCCCAGTGATACATGGTTTGTTCTCCCAATCGATAAAAAACTGCAAATTTTGGAACACGCTTATAGGATGGCATACAACAGCAAACATTGACTTTCCGTTGGAATCAATAACGTCTTGAATCCTGAAACGGATGTGGCCTATCCTCATCAGGTAAGCACGCTTGATCGTTATCGTGTCTACGATAAAGAAACATGTGGCTATGCTCCTGAGTTGATTGGCAGTATTTGGCTCAGTTTGATTGAAGACTGAAGTGGCGAATGGATTGAGGGCTTCCACTGGGTGCGAATTACCAGTTGCTGTATTCGCTACAACCTTTAATTGCTAAAGAATTGGTTGCATAACCGAGAAGATTCTGTTGCCCATGGACGGGCCATTGCAATTTAACAAAAATCTCTTCTGAGTAATCAGAAAAAAGTACGAAAGAAATAGATTTCTCGGTCCTATCAAAATTATTTTTTACTACGTCTTTAAGGAACTGGCTAGCCTGATCGTTCCAAAAGATATAAGCAAAGTCTCTAACACAGATGATTTTGACATAACGTAGAGCCAGCCCAAAATTGCTTGGGGTTCATCCAGCTGTTTGACTTCACAGCGTTCCAGATGTTTGATCACTGCAAAATCACACTAACTTCGGGCTCTTGGCGACTTTTGGTGATCCGAATGGGATGGCAAACCGTAAATAGGGATTGGCCTTCACGTGCATCCCATCATGGA
>NZ_QXHD01000004.1:3183778-3188546 GCF_011009555.1 Adonisia turfae CCMR0081
CCGTCCACCGCCTGTCAGCTCAATCCACCAGGCCAAACTCCTGCATCGCTGGGATAAAATTTCGATTCTCATGGCTGGGGCGACTGAGCTTAATCAAAGCAAATCGCTGGGCCGGCGTTAACGTCCCCCAATCATCATTGGAAATCTTTAAATTATGGGTCGCAGCCTTGGTCTGCACCTGCTCAGGCACCATTAACCCTAGCCAGGGTGGATTGATCGCCACGTCTATTTCCTTGGCTGGTTGACCGGTGTAGTCAGTTACCAGCCCTTGCAAATGCTGCCGATAAGTCAGAATATTTGCTGGCGTATCACAGGGCATGGTTACCAAGATTTGGCGTTCAGCCTGAGTAAATTGGTGCCAATGATTGAGTTTAAGCTTCACACCGCAGGTATCTAATTTCAACCGCACAATCATTGGAATACATCGCAGGGAATCAATAAATTCCTGCTCAAACTGAAAACCTTTAGATCCCATATAGTTACCTCACTTAATTTGCTCACTATTAACGGTTTTGAATAATCTAATCTGTTGCCAATCAGTCACTCAGTTAATAGAAGGCATCATCACCTAAATTGAAATGCACCATGCAATCAAGCCAAAAATCATTTCAAAGTATTGCTTTTTGTAACAATCAATCGTGACGGTAGATCCCGTCCGAGGCTTTCCTTGACGGCTCTAGAAAGTTGCGCGACACTAATCCATATAACTGGCGCAGGCACTCCCTATTTCAATACTCTGTATTAACTTTTTGTATGGAGTTTTAACTACTTTTTAGTTATTGTTTGTCTACGTTCGCCCTTTTTTTAGTGTGGCGATCGACCTAAGAGGTAAATCCCTTTGGAAACACTGGAATTTGTTATCTATCCTGATGGCCGAGTTAAAGAGCTTGTGACCGGTATTATCGGTCGCTCTTGCGCTGAAGTGACTGCTGCTGTCGAGGCTCAGTTAGGCCAGGTTTTATCCCAGGAGAACACGTCTGAGTTCTATGCCCAGGACAATCAATTAACGTCTGAACAGACTGATTCCCAGGCGAACTACAGCAGCTGGTAAGGACATTAGCTTTATTACTGCTGAATCGGCCCAATGGCCCTATTGTCAACTTCTTAAAAACGCAAGGTTTACGATGTCGCACTTTAGCCAGATTAAAACCAAAATCCGTAATCTACCTGCTTTGCAAGCTGCTTTAACCGATATAGGCACCGACTGGAAAGCGGGTCCGCAAAAAGTACGTGGCTATCAGGGAAAGACTGAAACTGCTGAAGTAGTCATTGAGCAGGAAAATGGCTATGACCTTGGTTTTAAGCACAATGCTGATACTGGAGATTATGAGCTGGTAGCTGATATGCAGTATTGGCAACAGTCTCTATCTGTAGATGGCTTTTTGAATAAAGTTACCCAGCGCTATGCGTATCACACCGTGCTGGGTGAAACGTCCCGTCAAGGTTTCCAGGTAGCTGAGCAACAGACTACTAAGGATGGCGCCATCCGTCTAGTTCTACAGCGCTGGGCTCAAAACTAGTCTATACGGTAATCGCTGACCAGATTAGGAGGACGACGTTGAGAGTTCCAACGTCGTCCTTGTTGCTTTAGGGCATATCCCATGCAATTGGAGTAATCATCATGACTTTGCAAAACGAACCTCCTAATGATGAACGTTCGGGGTTAGAGCCTGAACTCGGTGGATTACTTAGGGATACAGGCAATCGCAGTGGCCTAGAGCCTGAATTAGGGGGAAGTTTTCGTCAGAAGGGTGTCTACGTCGATGAGACGACATGCATTGGGTGTACCAACTGTGTGCACGTGGCCCGCAACACCTTTTACCTGGAGCCTTTGCATGGTCGGGCACGGGCAGTGCGGCAGGATGGAGATAGCGAAGAGCTGATTCAGGAGGCCATCGATACCTGTCCCGTGGACTGTATTCATTGGGTTGACTATACAAAGCTACAAAAGCTGGAAGAAGAACGACGCCATCAAGTAATTCCTGTGACGGGCTTTCCGGTTAATCAAGGTTTAATTCAACGCAAGAACCGCGTAGCGAAGAAAACTAAACCACCAAAGTCTTCGTCAGATTGAGGGTAGTTTCTATAGTGTCTGCTAACGTTCTTGAACGATCGGTTGGTCCGCGCCTGTGTAGATCAGCTCCAACTGTAGTAAGCGTCCAGGCGTTAGGTGAATGACATCTGTAGGAATGTTGAGGATTGGCGCGTTTGGGCTGATGGGTTCTAGGTTAAGGATGGTACCATCGGCAGCAATTTGGATGTGATACGTCAGTGGGTAGGTGGCATCTGCTGGCTTATAGGGGGCTAGTTGGGTTGCGATCGCACTCAATAGTTCCTCGCCATCGGCTACGTTAGCAGCATGGTCGGTAGAGGGTTGCGATCGTCGTTCTATCCTGCTGGCAGCACTGAAATCAGCACTACCTAAACTTTCTTGCTCTTCAACTGTTAGAGGCGTCTCAGTAGCAGGACTTGTTTCCGCTGGCGCAGGCTGTGATGACGGAGCCGGAGCATCTTTGATGATCGCCTCAGGAATGGTGTCAAACTCAGGGGAGGCTGGCCCGGGTGCTTGAGTAACGCCAGTCGGGGGGGCGGCTTCACTCACATCAGCGCTTGGTTCTGGGGATTCTGCCGGGAGTCGAGTCACCCTGACAGGTTCCAGCTCTTCTGAGTTGAGTGGTTGCTGCACCAGCTCCTGGCTTTCCTGCGCGTTAATGTCTTCGGAGCTTGCTACACTATCAGCGGCGGCACGTTCTTCTTGTGCGGGTGCTGTTAAGGGTGGAGAGCTACCTTCAGGTATGGCATTTGCCCCAGATGTGCTCTCTTTCACCGCATCGTCAAACACAGCTTCAGGGGCCTGGGTAGTGGCCACTTCGTTAAAGACAGCCGGTCTGTAGTGAAGATAGGCCGTTGTGACACCAACAGCTACCAAGAGAGAAGCCGCTGCTGACCCTGTCCACCACTGGCGACGACGACGTGGTTGGCGACGTTGGGCAACCGCTACGGGCAAAATAACCTGACGTTGTCCACAGGCATTGAGCACTTCTGCTAAATCAAACAGCTGTAGTGTGCTGAATGCTAAATCCTTATCCAGCAGCTTGATGCTGTGGGTTTGTTGGGGCCAAGCTTGCTGACTCAGGTGAGTTTGTACATAGGTTTCAACCGCATTACTGAGGGTCATCAGCTGCAGTTGGTTGCCCACGGCCAATTGCTGTCGCTCTGGCTGTTCTGACCATAGACTAAAGCGTAGCTGACGCACCACTGGCCGATCGCTCCATTGGGATAGTGATGAAGCATGGGCCATCACCTCCAACGTGTAGTTGCCAGACTGATAGCGCTGGGTATCAATGGGTAAAACCGAGGACATGAACAGACTGAGCGCTACCGTTCTAGCTTACTAGCCTAACCCCATAGCGACCAGGATGGTTACCATTAGAGAAACGGATCCACCCCCCTGGAGTTTGTGTGAACCATATCCAAGGGAGCCGGTATTTAATCGTCTTTAGCTTTAGCTTCGTAAGGAGGAATGATCACCCGATAGTTGGCATCATACACATCCTCATCCTCATCTGATTGTGGTTCACCAGGTTCAGGTGTCCCCGAAGATTCGGCAGGGGAATCATCACCATATAGCCAGCCTTCTTCATAGGTCCGTGGCGATGGTCGATCGGCTCCATCTGAACTGTAGTAGCTACCGCCATCATCATCCCAGCCAATGTCTGGGTCTGATTTCTGCCTGGATACGTATCGTGACGATGCCTCGTAATCATCGTCACCCCAGCCGGATTCAATATCTCGGACGGTATCGCCAACCGTATCCCGACCCATAGTATCCCGACCCATAGTATCCCCTACAGAGGTTCTCGATTGGGGAGCCGCACCAGAGGCTTGCTGTTGTCCCCAATCGTCCCACTGTTCTGGAGCTCTAAAATTTTCCCAATCATTATCATAGGGATTTTGGCGCTCAGGTTTTCGGGGTGAGGACTGAAAGCGGCCGGCTGATCCGCTGCGATACCGTTCATTGGGGGGATCATCTGCAAATCGCGTGGGGTCATGGCCAGGGGGGGGATCGCTCAATCGTTGACCGATGGGTCGATAAGTCCGTTTTTGAGGAACTAGCTGATAGATCAATAATGTGCAGGCCGTTCCCGTTGCGATCGCACCCAGTAACCAAACCGAGAATGGCAAAGCCCCCACTGATGTCCCTAAAATCACTAGCCCCAATACAGGACTGAGATTTTGTACAACCAATATCACCAGAACTGCCACTATCAGTAGCAACGCCATCAGCTGAACCATCACCGTCCTCCTCAAAGGTTTTGAGCCCTGAGTTTTGAATTAAAAGTTACCCCTATCACTCAAAACTAATCCTTAGCCATTCACCTGAGTCTCTTGACCGTGCCCTTTCCAGCGATTTAATTGCACACAGTCAATATCCAACTGGTCCAGAGCCCGAGCAACAACAAAATCCACCAGATCATCAATGGTCTGGGGCTGATGGTACCAGGCTGGAATCGCTGGGACAATTTTAGCGCCCGCTTCAGCCAAGGTCGTTAAATTACGTAGATGAATTAAGCTTAGGGGGGTTTCACGGGGCACCAACACTAACGGCTTACCTTCCTTGAGTTGCACATCGGCAGCTCGCTCTAGCAAATCAGAACTTAAGCCTGCCGCCAATTTTCCGACGGTGCTCATGCTACAGGGCATAATCACCATACCCAGAGTCTTAAACGACCCGCTGGCAATGCTCGCTCCCACATTGCTCCAGGTA
>NZ_QXHD01000004.1:3188556-3189421 GCF_011009555.1 Adonisia turfae CCMR0081
CAGTTCTAGTGGTTGGAATCTGCAAAGGTCTGAGATTCGTTCGGTTTGTGACCTCTCACGCTTATGCTTCATCTTAGCGCTCGCGACACTTTACGTGACCGCGCAGGGCGTTGCTGTCGTTGACTCAGGCAAACGTCGATGGGTCGATACTCATTGGTTTCGTGGCAACAGCTATTTTCGCATTGGCCTTGATTGGATTCATGCGGCCTTAATCGATGGTTGGCAGCTGGTGACTCGTGTTGTGTTCTCGTCTAACACAGACCCTGAACCGGCTATGGCCTCTCGCTGGCAGCATGAGAAACGCTCCTTTCAGTTAGAATTTCAGGTCTTTACTACTCAGTTCAATCCTGACTAAACTTTTGTCAGTCAATCAGGTCCGTTCCACTTTGGCTGAGGGCAAAATCCTTCACAATAGCCAGTAATTCTGGTGTCGTTAACTGTTCGACCATGCTGAGAAAAAGCTCTTGTCCATTGGGGCCACCTCGTTCCAAAATGTTCGGCAGCATATCCACCACATCTGCATGGCGATTGAAAAACGTCTTAAAAGCGTGGACTGTCTTATCTACATTTTTAAATTTCAGCTTAGTCCCCACCATCTGCCGGAATTGCTTAATAGAGGCAGGCATCAACCACTGTTCCCAGGAAAAGGGCCAGGCCCCATGGCGCTGCCCAATGGGGTTACGAATATCGTTTAGATTATCTTTGGCAATGCTCAAGCTACGATTCCGCGCCAATGCTTTCTTCCACTGGGCAACGGCCTATTTGTTGTCACCAGTGCGTCAGCAATTCCAAATTCCAATGTACGGACAGGAGTGGTATGTAAGAGAGACTCCTGTTGAGGATGTCAGTCACGATGAGAATCAAG
>NZ_QXHD01000004.1:3189431-3190977 GCF_011009555.1 Adonisia turfae CCMR0081
TCTCGCCCGCTATCTACAGCTCAATGCATTCATCTGGGCTCGAACGTCAGATGTCTGTACTCTTAACTGCTCTCGCTGATTCATCAAAGGTGCCATCTGTCTCCTAACCTCGGCTATCTGCCTTTGTATTACATGATATCTAGAGGAGCTGGGTGAAAGAGATGACAGATTATTAAAGAGGGCTATCCTGATATAAGCAAGGCGAATCTGTCTCTGGGTTAAGAGTTGCATTTGAAACTCTAAATCGCTTGCCCTTGAGCTCAGCGTAAGCAACTGAACCTGACAATCAGACAGGCCCGGGATTGACTGTTTTTGCAGTACGACTGGCCATGTTGCCTCACTTGCTTTCGATAGGGGCAGCATGGCCAGTAGGAACGAAGCCGCCAAGGAGATCGAAACTTTCATAATACAAGCCTGAGTTTAGCGCTTAAATCCTACCATCCCCCCCCCCAAACAAAACCCCCAACCAACGTCAGGGGAGATCGCGTCCTACACAGGAAATACAATAAGCCCGCCACGTCCCCAACGAGATGACGCAGCAGGCGAGACCAGGATAACACAGGGCTTGTTACTCCTTCTCCACCACACAACACTTCTCCTGGCTCCCACTCACTCTTAGGCAATGGCTGCCCACCTGGGGCCCACACCAACCCAGCCCACGCGCCATGTCCACCATTCGGATCCTGGCTATGGACTTCGTGTTGAGCGTCGATATCCAGAATGATCAGAGTGCCCTGCCGCTGGGGTTTTAAGCGATTGAAGTACCACTGAGTATCAACCCAAAACTGTTGAGGCCGCCCATCGGCTTCAACCCCCCGAACAATGTAGTTATTACCTGGGTTATGCAGCATTAAAATTGGCCGGTACCCTGCAATGCCATCACTGTGGGGTGGGACCGTGACACCTTCGAGTAAGCGGAAGTTAGGGTGGCCTTGCAGTTCGTAGATGTGGGTGTATCCCTGGGTAAATGGTTGGTGGGGGAGGGTAGTGAGGGCCTTGATCTGTTCGTAGGTGTTGGGTGGGAGAGGGATTGTGGTGGTGGCGACAATCATGATTCTAGTCCCGTAATTAATGGCTGAACATGCCCATTGGCTAGCGGCTCATCAATCCACGCATCCCCGCGTGGCTCATCTCCTGTCCATCCTTTTGGCCAAACTTCTTCACCAATGCATTTACGAATAAATAATTCTTCCATGCTGTTGATGATAGAAATTTGAGGGCGACCCTGAGAGATCGCAGCAATATTCACACGAGCCTGAACATCTAAAACCTGCTTCAGCAATTGCTCGCGCACATCCAAGCAGATGGGGCCAAATCTCCCCTGGTTTTTAACTAAGCTGCCATCCTTACGAGTTTCACCACCAGGTTTTCGTAGCCGATTCGATAATTTCCGCGCTTCAACATGAACCGCCCGCAATTCTTTCAAAGGTGATAAATACGCCCATTTCTCTTGAGCACAAACCCGAGCTAGAGCCGTGTCTTCTGTCGACACCAGTGGGCAGCCAATACAGCCGGTACGCGACGCAATGGGCTCATCTCCCTGCTC
>NZ_QXHD01000004.1:3190987-3199228 GCF_011009555.1 Adonisia turfae CCMR0081
ACGTTCTAGATGATGGGGGAGTAGCTTTTGAGTACCCAGGTGTTGACTATCAGAGAGCTTGCTCATCATGCCCCTCCGTTTGAGGCAGACTGCTCATCTGAGCCATCACGATCTGAGTTAATAGCCAAATCACACGTTGGCGATGGGCGGTTGGCAGCTGATTCCAGCAATCGATTTCGGTTAGTTGTCTGGACGGGGGGGCTCGTTGGAGGCTGGCATGACTCGCATTCCTCGTGGGTAGATGACTGGGCTGTCAGGTATTGGTCCACCAAGGCCACTAGCCGTAACAGCTTTTCAACTCCAACGATAGGTGCAGAACTCAGCTTGAAGCGGATGACGGCATTGTGGTTGGGTGTTCTCAACCACCCATCTCTTTTTGACGAGAACAAACCCTTTTGTCTCCTTTGGTCGGAGGACCACCTGAATGACCCACCGGAAAGAGTCCATCGCCCATTGGAGAAAGGGATTGCCAGCATAGCCTCCATCGACCCAAATCAAATAAAGACGAGACACAGCCCTGCCCATTTGTTGCACTTGTTGCAAGAGTTGTTTGCCACCGGCTCGTTCCGGCAGATTAGCCGCTGTGACCACCACACGCAACACTAATCCCAAGGTATCGACTGCCGTATGGCGTTTTCGCCCTTTGATGGATTTAGCCCTATCAAAGCCGACTTCATCATGAACCATGGTGGCGCTCTTCACGCTTTGACTATCGATAATGGCTTCGGATGGACTCTCTTGACGACCCGCATCCGCTCTCACCCATCCCCGCAAACGGTCATGAATTAAAAGCCAAGTGCCATCCTTGCGCCAGTTGCGAAAATAGGTGTAGACCGTTGACCAGGCGGGGAGATCTCCGGGAATATCTCGCCATTTCACCCCTTGGACGACCACGTACAAAATGGCATTGAGGACGGCCCACATATCCACCTCACGAGGACGACCGCCAGGTTTGGCCGGTGGAATCAATGGTTCGATGAGCTCAAATTGCGCTTGGGTCAGGTTACTGGAGTATGCTTTACACATGGCTTACTTGGGGCTGTCTGATTTCAACTACAGCCTATACCAAGTAAGCTTTTTTACCACTTCTAGGGCTTTTCAAACAGCCTCTTAGACTGTTAGCAATCGTTTTTTGAGAGATTCCCAGGATTTACGTGAAATGCCTATGGATGCTTGCTGGCACTTAAGTAAGAGTTCATTGGCATACAAGTAATCATTTAAGTACTGCCATTCTTCTGTTGAAAATAATATGTTTTCAAATGTCAGTTCTAAAGCGCTGAGAAAAGCAGTTTCAAGTTTATTGGCATAGCAATCCCACTCATCCGATGATGCCGAAAGTTGAGGTATTTTATTTTTTAGGATGAAGAGTTGTTTGGGTAACCCTTCGACAGCTGGTGTGTTAATGATTTTATACCTAATTAGGTAATTAACACTGTCCCTAGCTTTGTCACTGTTGCTAGCAATAGCACTATCTCTGCTAGAGGCGATGACTTTAGAAATATTGTTGGCAATATCTTCAACGATTTTACTGGCTTTATTTTCAACGATTTTTTCAATGGAGTTTTCTCTGACAATGGGTTTGGGTTTGTATCTTCTTCTCCTAATCGCTTCAGCTAATTTCTTAGCACCTTCACTGCTAAGGACTCTCTCATCACCCTCTCTATTGATATTTCCGTCTCCATCTCTGTTTCCATCTCCATCTCTGTTTCCATCTCCATCTCTGTTTCCGTCTCTATTGATATTTTCGGTTTTAACTTCAGTCATGTGGCTATTCGTGCTATCTTCAAGGCTTTTAGCAATATCGTTGACAATATCTTGGGTGATGGTTTTGTGGATGTTGCTGACTTTAGTGATATAGCTAGCTTTGAACGTGGGGATGTCGCTGTCTCTAGTGATGACTTTGGCAATCTCTCTGGCAATATCGATAGCGATGACTATTTTTCCAAAATCTTCATAATCGGTTGGAGGCCCTTGTGTAATCCGATATGCCCACTGGACTAAAGACTGCATCTTAGGCTTAGCCTGAAGATTTGCTCTGGCCTGTTTATCAATAGCTTCGAGTAAGTTGTGCCCTCGTCTTCCCATTAGTCCAATTACTAGCAAAAAGACTTCGTACCAACGCTGATCAGTAAGGTGCTCGCTGACTAACTTTGAAATTAATTGATTATTAACGATGTATAGAGCTGTGAGGTATTCCTGCAAGGTGAGGTGGGAGAACGAATAAGTGTTGGTAGCTCGTTCTACGAGAATGCCTTGTTGGACTTCAATTTCCTGAAGAATGGCTTGACCATCTAAATATTCTGAGGCATCCAGAGTGTCAGCTAGGTAAGTAGTGATGCGGTCAATAATATCTGCTTTTGAAAAGAATAAACGGTCTTCTTCAAAGCTGGTATAGGCGATTTCGCTGAGGAGGTCTTTCTCTAGTCTTGGATGAAAACCCTGGTAGATGGGAGTTAGCTTTAGTCTTTTTTGGGCTGACCATTCGCTTAGAAGCAGATCCAAGGCGTTTTCATAGAGGGTGCTGCGCTGGTTCGGCAGCATTTGTTTTCGTTCATAGATCAGGCATAGGAAGGTGAGGAGTAAGGGCGTTTGTGCAAGTTCTTTAGCTGCTTGGTTTTCAGGTTGTTTGAGTAACTGCCAGTACTGGTTAGCTGTATCAGCTTCCTGGTCTAGCTCAGAATGAAACCAGCGCTGAATAAATTGCTTTATCTGCCCATCACCAAAGTCAGCGATGGTGACATCGGTAAACTGCTTAAAGCTACTACGATAGGCAGCGGTACGACATGAAGCAACAAAGGTATTTTTATCATGTTGAATGGCAAAGTCTTCAATGTTTTCAATTACTTGATTCACATTGTCGGTGGGGACTTCATCTAGACCATCGAGTAAAATTAGCAGCTTTCCTTGAGCGAGGGAGAGTTCTGTAAATGCCTGTGCGTCAGGAAAGCCATGAATTTCAAATTGATTGGCGATGACAGTTGTGAGCTCAATGGCGTCGCTTCTAAAGGTTTTGAGTTCGATAAAAACTGGGATTTGGTCACCCTTGAGCTGTCCTTGTTGTCCTTTAAGAGCTTCTAGACCCAGTTTTCTTAGAAAGGTACTTTTGCCGACACCGGGGCCACCCAGGACCATCAAATATTGCTTTTCTTTAGCAATGGTGATGCCATCGTGACGTTGATCGGCGGTTTGAAAGCGTCGTTTGCCCTGGTTTCGATAAAGTTGTTCTAGCTCATCTGGACCATCGAATTGGCGAATGCTGTCTTCATTGAGAAATTTAACAGCAGTGTAAATCGAGGCTAGGGGTACGGGCTCTTTCATTAGCCCTGGCATCACCTTCACCTGTCCGTGATTGTTTTTGTATTTTGCTTGATAGTTTTGGGAGGCGGTGAGAATTGCTTCTACGTCCCTGACGTCCTGGCGAGCTTGGCCGACTTGTTTTGCTACATAGCCACCGGCTTTCCAGAGTTGTTCAAATAGTGGAACGGCAATCCCACCGATGGCACTTTCTAGCATGGCTGACTTCATTCAGGGGGCTGAGTCTATAGGATAGTCGGTCTAATCAATAACTATCTAAGTGTGGGCAATTTAGGGCTGTTCAATGCTGATATGGTCTGGGCCAATGATGGCGATTACCCACGCTGCGATCGCAATCACCAATTATCCTATTTTCCAATAGCCTGTTTCCGCCACCAGCTAGCTGCAACAGCAAAATCAACCGTATCGGTAATACAGGTCACACCTGAGCGGGTGCCATCTAAATGCTCATAGTCGGTAGCAGTGGCGGCGGCAAGTTCTTCAAACTCGGTGGTGCGTACGCGGGCTATTTTGCCATCTTGAAAGCTAACGACGATTTCACGGGTATCAGCATCATAATGAGCATCAATGATATCCTCCGGCCCAGCCGGGGGGGCGACTACCACCGCATCATGTAGAGTCTGGCTTGTGTTCATTGGGTATCTCCGTAAATTGAATCCCAGATTTTCATGAACATGGGGTGGATGATGGTCTCGAGTGTAGATCAGATACAGGATCACCGAGTCTAACGATGGTGACCATGGTGTTTTGGGCAGTGCACTCTAGCGGGAATTCTGACCCTACTGGTTATCTGCAAGATTGTCCATGATGGCGATTACCCACGCTGCGATCGCAACCGCAGGCGTCTCTCTATTCCTAGGTACAGCGGCCCCTCTACCGTTAGGCTTGGCAGTATTGGGCTCCCAGCTGCCCGATGTCGATACCACCACCAGCCTAATCGGCCAAATCTGCTTTCCCATCAGCTCATGGATTGAAGACCGCTATCCCCATCGATCCATCACCCATTCCTTAGTGGCCACGGTCACACTCACTGCGATATCCCTAGGAATAGGGTTTACGCTGGGGGCAATAAAACCATGGCTAGCACTGCCGCTGGGTCATGTGCTGGCCTGCTTTGCCGATTGCTTTACTCGTCAGGGAGTCCAGCTATTTTGGCCCGTTCCAGTGTGGGCCATCAGCGTTGGCAATCCTAAGCGCAGAATCTGTACGGGCGGCCCTGGTGAATATTGGGTGCTTTCTATTGCCATCGCGATTCTGGTAACTGGCCTATGGCTGGCAGGTGCAGGTGGTGTGCAAACTCAGGTAAATCAAGGTTTAGGCTTGCGGGACGGTGCGATCGCAACCTACAACCGCAATGCGGCTACCGCCGAGGTGTATGCCGACATTATCGGTGTGTGGAATCATGACCGCACAGACGCCACTGGCAGCTATTTGATCCTCGGCAATGAAGGTTCAGAATTTATTGTCACCGATGGCAAAGGTGTTTATAAAACAGGTGAAAGCATCATTGTTGAAAAGCTCGTAACTAAGGCAGGTAAATTAACACAGCGAGCAACAAAGACTCTCTCGCTGAATGATCAAGACATAGCCGCAGCATTGGGAAATCTGATGAATTCCTACCCTGGTAACAGCATTTATCTCAGCGGTTCGATTGTTGTTGATTTTCCAGAGGAGATCCAGACCGTTAGCGACGGGCAACAGTTGGAAACTATAGCCGTATCTGGGGAATCCGTGACGCTCGACTATCATCCGGTTGAGCTGGCGATCGCACAGCTCAACGACCAGTGGGCCACCGGCACCATCACCGCTCTGATTCTGGAATGATTCGACGTACCCTCTCTTATCTACTGAGCACAGCAGTGTTAATGGGGATGACTGCCTTTGGTGAGGTTTATGGTCCGTATCCCCCAGAACCAGTATTATCAACCACTACAAGCGATGACCCCAGGCGACTAACTATTAGTGTCTCGGTTGCCGACCCAGAAGATTTGAAGGTCAAGGAAGGTGACCGGGTCTTTGCTACCCAGTTACTGGCCGACCGTGGGCGGGAACGTCGACGGCTGGAGACTCAGGCAAAACAGCTTGACCTGGCCTTGCACCGGCTAGAGGTGGCTACCATCACGCCGCCACTGCCACCGGTTACCCCACCGGCTATGGAAACACCGACGTATTTGGAGCAGAATGCGGCGATTGATAGAGCTAAGGCTGATGTAGACCAGGATGAGGCAGCGATACAGGCAAAGCACCAGGAAATGGCCTACCTAGCAGAACTACCGAACCTTAACCCATTGGTATTTGAGCATGAGTCAGCGAATCTGGCGGAGCTGCAGCGGGAGCATACGGCAGCCGTGCGCGACTATCAGCTAGCCCTGGGTAAACGCTCGACGGCGGAGTATGAGCATTCTCGGGCAGTGGCCATCGATGCCAGTTCTCGCAATCGTGACCAGCTGAGTTATCAAAGCCAGTGGGCACAGTATGAACAGCGGCTGAGGGACCGTGATTATCAGATATCTCAAACTCGATTGAAGCTGGATGAAATTGACAATGCGATCGCAAACTTGGCCGTCATCCGCAGTCCCTACGCTGGCAGGATTCGGCGGGTTAAGTGGCTGGGTCAGGATGCTAGCGGTCTGCTTAGTGCTGAAATTACTCTCATGGTCCGCGCCAGTGCTGGCCCTTCCTTGTCTGAACAGTTCGATGGAGTGTCTAGAGATGCTGACTCAGCAGGCGATAGCGCAGTCATCAGAGATTGAGGCAATCAACCAACAGCTGGAACTTACAACTGAACGACAGGATTATGCAGAAGCGCGGCAGTGGACCAACTATCTGACAATGGACCCGGTGCGGTTAATCCAGAACGTTTTGGGCGGTGGCGATGTGCAGCGAGATCGGCTTGCGATCGCAACGCTCGAACTTGAAGCCGCCAATCTGATTCGCCGTCGTGAGGAAGTGGCCGAGGGCATTACCCGTGAGATCGTTGACCTGGTACTAAACTATGAACATCTGGATCGACAGGCTATGCTGCTGGCATCGCAGCTGGAGAGTCATCGACTACAGGTGGCGGTGGCCGAGGCTAGATACCGAACGGGGCAGGGGACAACGACTAGCATGATTGGTCTATGGCAGCGGACCGCCGAACTGACGGCTCGGTGCTCTGAGCATTGTATCGGGCAAGCTCAGGACATACGCGAACTGGAGATATTGATCGGTGAAGAAGATTTGGCAACGCAGAGGGTTTATGCCAGCGGTCATCGTGATTGGGCTGGTTGCGATTTCACCGAAGCTATTCTCCAAACAGATTAACGCTGCCATTGATGCCGCAGCTGGTGGGCAAAACACCGAATGGTATCAGGTGGTAGAAGGCTCTATTTACGATGGTGATACGCTGCGGGTTGAACGTGGTGGCCAGGAGCTGAAAATCAGATTTTGTGGAACGGATTCGCCTGAGATAGAGCAGCTGAGCGGGATTGAGGCACGGGACCATTTGCGATCGCTAGTCGCTCAAGGTGATGGGTCTATTGGTGTGGTGCCAATCGAGAAAGACCACTATGGCCGAACAGTGGCGGACCTGTTTGTTATCCGTCCTGATGGCTCAGAAATTCACCTTAACTCTCAGATGGTGATGGATGGGATGGCCTATCACTATGAGAAGTATTCGGGCAGCTGCCCACAGCCAGATGTATTGGTTCGTGCTGAGGAAATTGCGAAGAATCAGTCAGCAGGTGTTTGGGGCAATCCTGGCGCTGAAAAACCTTGGAATTATCGTCAAAAGAGATAGCTTCCAGCAAGCTGAGTCGAAATTATCCAAACATCATCAAATAAGCCAGATACGCAGGTTTTTCAGTGGATATAAGTAATTAGGTCTCTAGATTTAGGACAATGGATCGAAACTCCATGAAAGATGTCCCCGTTAATATGCGAGTAACGGGGATGCTCCTTTTACACGAAGCTTTTTTAGAAGCTGCACAGCGTAGAAACTTGAGATGCGTGGTTCACACAGCGCAAGCCGCAGAAATACTGCTGAAAGCTCGAATAGCTGAAGAACATCCGCTGCTAATTTTTTCCAAATTTCCTAAACAAGAAAGTACTGGCGATCTCCTCACACTACTGGACTTGCTAGAAAAGGGACGAACTCTAACCTATGAAGAGTTACCCGACAGGCTTTGGGCAACAACAGGAATTAAACTCGAAAAAGAGAAACTTGCAAAATATCGTGAGTTTGGACGCATCAGAAATCAGATTGTCCACTTATCAATGACGAGCACCCAGGAACCGGATGTGCTGACGTTAAGTTATGTCGTTGAAGTGCTAGATCCTCTTGTAGAAAGCTTTTGGGGTAAGTCGGTCATCGACTTCATAGCGCATAATCCCAATTATCAGGATTGGATTCGTGAGGGCACTTTAGAACATTTTCTAAGTCAGAAAATTGAGATAGATGAGCGATTAAGACGACTTATAGGCGAGGAAAGTCAGAAGGCATTAGCTCATTTAGAGTATATGACGCAGAAAGACAAAGAGCTATGGTCTGACCTATGGTCTGATCCTGAATATGTGCAAAGGCAAGTAGCATACTACGAAGCCCACAAAGAGGAAATTCATGCCAACGATGAAGCAGTAGCAGCAGAGCAACAAGTTGCTGAAAAATGGCAGGACTTTCTCAAAGCTTATCGAATGGGCTAAAGGCTTTAGCCATATTTCTTCAGATCAGACTAGCTGAGCTAGCTTTTTGAACTGTGATTCCAGTCGGTTCAAACGACGGCTCATAGAGGCTATCGATTCAGGATCTGTTTTTTCCAAATACAGCCCAATCGCTTCTTTGACCACATCGCTCGGTGTTTGACCGGTTTCGGTTGCGATCGCACATATCTGGTCATGCCAACTATGGGGAATCCGAGCCGAGGCGATAGGTTTGCTCATGGTGTAGAC
>NZ_QXHD01000004.1:3199238-3200701 GCF_011009555.1 Adonisia turfae CCMR0081
AGTCTGGTAGATAAATATTGTTGGGCCGTGATTGAAGTGTTGCTTGTGGGGTCAACACTTTCAAGGTTAACTAGTTTGTCTAACCCAAAGTAGGTGCCTTTGGAAATTTGTGCCTCCGTCTGCGAAGGACCATAGGGCCAGGGCACGGTTTCCTTGACGTTAAAGTCTTCAAAGATCCAGTCCATCAAAGAACTGCCATTGGTGCCAGCGATCGCAACCACCGCCTGCTCAGGATCGCTTTCTGGAACAACAATAAATATAGAGTTGAGCGATTTGTCTGGCACAATAGCAGATAAAAGCGAACCAGCATACACCCCCGGTCCCCAGACCAAGTTCCAAATACCGATCAACTTTTGAATCTCTTTGTCCTCTAATACATTTACCAGCAACTCTTTTGTCTGGCTAGCAATTTCAGAGGCTTCACCTTTGAAGCCAAAGCTGAGAATAGTGGACCACGATAGAGAAAATATCTGTTGCTCGAAACTATAGGTTCCATTGTTGTAAGCTGACGCATCTGTGGTTGCCATTGAGTTCTCCTTGCTATTTTTGGATGAGCTGCTGGCTAAATATTGCTGGGCCGTGATCCCATTATCTTGAGGACTTTTCATAGAAATCAGTTGGACTACCCACCGATCAACGCCCTGAGCTACCACCAGACCAACAATGATCACTAGAGGGGGTACTCGTCTGATCTTCAACCAAAAAGATTACGGGCTGAGCGCCCTGGTTGGGCTTGTCTTGATTCATTTGGTCAACTTTCGCCAGGAGCGCATCCCAAAGTGGGCCTTCTCCTGCTTGCAATTCGTCAAGTTTGCGCCTGGTGGGCTGAACAATATCGAGAAGAATTGGTTTTTTCGTTAATAACTCAAGCGACTTCCGCAAGCGGCCACTCCCATCTTCAGGTTTAGATACCAAAGCTGAGGACTGTTTAGATGCTGGAGTCAGGAGTTGGGAAAAGGCGCCAATGTCAAAATAGGCGATGTACCCGATCGTATGCTGGATTAAGGCCTGAATGAGAAACTCAAGGATACTACCGATACCAAAGCTAGGGGTCTCAAATGGTTTTAGTTCTTCCTCAAATGTTTGAATGGCCTCCTCAATGTCTTCCACGATGGCTTTATATTTATCATTACTTATAAAGTCAGACAAGCTGTAATACTGGGATGAAAAACCTGCTGCTTGAGGAGCGACATTGAGATAGTCTAGGCTCTTGGTATCTCGTTGAATCCAACGAACTAACAGCTTGATGCCCACACTGGCAGAGAGATCTGGTTCATACAGGTCAGGGACTTGGGCTAACAGCTCCGTATTGAAGGCATGGGGAACGACGTCCATCAGGTTCCATTGCCGATTGGTCGTTTCCAGTAGTCTATTGTCGTAATATTTGGAGAAGTTACGATCACCAGGGGTGGGGCCAGCCGTGGGCAAACAGCTGATGATTGTAGATTCCGATAGATCCCATT
>NZ_QXHD01000004.1:3200711-3203438 GCF_011009555.1 Adonisia turfae CCMR0081
CGATCCCCCAAAGTTAGCTTGCTTTATTGTGAGGTTATCTCCAAAGAAATAGCGAGTCATAGTCCCCGATCGGCAGGCATACTCCCATTCAGCTTCGCTCGGTAGACGATAATTCTTACCCGTACGCCTAGACAAACGCTTGCAAAATTCAATCGCTTCATACCAATTCACTCGCTCGACAGGGCGATCGTCTCCTTTGAAGTGAGAAGGATGTGGATCTAGATGTCTGTCTATATCCGGCAAAAGAGAGACCGCATACCATTGACGTTGAGTAATTAGATACCTGCTCATATAGAACGTTGGCACAGTGACTTTATGTTGTGGACCTTCGTTCTTTTTTCGATCAGCTTCATCATTAGGAGAGCCCATCCAAAAGATGCCACCGTCAATATGAACCATATCCAGATGGACACCATCACCTAGCTCCTGGCTGAAATGCTCAGCATTGCTCTGTTCTTGGCTAATGACTGCGATCTCATCTGGGAAATGCGACTCAATTGACTTTACCAGCCGTTCAAATTCTCTCTCTTGAAACAGGTCCACCCATTGATAGTCCGCTAGATTTATTCCATATTCTTCTTGACGTAGCTCGGGCACTTGACAATCATCTAAGCGAACCGGAATTAGATAGATTTTCCCAGGTGGCATATCCCCCATGCGTTGGAGGGCCATTCTAAATTCACGTTGGATATAACCTTCCTTAGCTACGGACTCCTTGGATAGACAGGCAATGAAAACGTCACTTTTTTTGATCGCCTTGGGAATTTCAGCCCGCCAGCTTTGACCTGGTAGTAAGTCAACCTTATCTAACCAGGGCTTGAAACCTTTAGCCTTTAGCCGATTGTATAGGTCAATAACAGCATTTTTGTCTTCACTGGCATGAGCCAAAAATATCTGGATCATCGGCTACCATAGGGCTACAGGTTACATACATAGAAAGCGGCTCTAACTTGGCGGTTGGGGGCCGTTTTCTGTATGTATACCTATTAAAACCGGTTTGCTTGATAGATGTCAGGAATCTAATTCTGGGCACTGTAGGTATAGATGGCAGACAACCTGCCACTATTCAAATTTCTTATAAAAATCAGCCCCTGGTGCTCCGTGCATCGGGGGTTATTTAATGCTTACGGAATCACATATGACCAGCTGTATGCTCCTGACAGCGGTTGAGATCGCACGCATCGTATTAGTTATTTAACGCAGACGTTAAGGTTTCATGCTCGGACACCAACCAAAGTAGATGCCAACGGCGTGACTCAACCGGATCACAGCTTGTCTGATAGCGCTCCTTCAGTTCAGCCGATGAAAGATGGGGGACGATACGAAGTTTTCTAGGCATACCCTAGAGTCTTATATTTCGGTCCCCATTAATTCGGATTTGGTATACTGGCCTTCTTCAACTGTAATAGTTAAGACTTTATCTGACATAATCTCTATGAACAATGGTCAAGGTTAACCAAGAGGAATAAACCTTATTGGCTTTCGGGATGGTCTGAGTCTCGAAGCCCAAACTTAAATACAAGTGTCTTACCTAGGCGTTCCCAGTGTTTACCATTCTCTGAGAGTGCTTTTTTAGCAGCTTCTTCCGACTCTAAAATAAAGCGGAGTTCATTGTCTAAAACCTGGATATCAATAGCTGTGAATGTATTTTGTTCAACTCCTAGTTCAACATTATCCATATACTTAGCTAGTCCAGCTGCTGATTGCAAAAGAGCATAGTGATTGCCTGAGGCTTCCTCCCATGTTGCTGCATCACCATGGGAATTTTCATCGACCCCAAAAATCGTAGTCTGAAAGAAAAAGGGTTTCTCAGCTGAACCGTTATTAAACCCCAGAAAAACAGTCAGGACTTCAAATTTGCTACCCACTGAATCCTGAGCTACCAAGATATTCTTAGGTTTGCGCATGAATTCACGCCACTCAGCTTTATCCTCACAGATGACAGGCTGACGCTCCTTGAGAATATATCGTTGAAAATCTTGAGGAGGAGTTAGGGGACCGATCATGCCTTAAAACGGAGGTACGATATCCTGAGCTGCAATCGATTGAATTGTCCAATTTGTAAGGCAAATAACCAATATCTGGTTACCTATCACCTTGAGCACTTCGTAAATTTGATAGCTGGGTTACTGTGCGATTAAATCACCCTGCCGTAAAGCTTGGATGACAAAATCCCAAAGTGATTTTGTACTCATACAGCAGTGGGGCACGAAGCTGAAATTGTTTTCTCCAGTGTAATCACACTATTGATTAATTCCCTGTAATCGCAAATAGAATTGCCCCATCCTTAGTTTCTGAGGGAAGATTTTTACGGGGTACACTGTCCCTGCGTTACCTAGAGACCCTAAGTCAATACCCTAACTACTAAGAGTTTCCAGGTTAGCTTAGGATGAACTTTCACCAGCCCTATCCCGAATTACATCTTGCAAAACCTCAGGTAATTCATCTAGGCTATCGATGCCATTAATCAGCACATTCCCCACGGTTGTTTGCTTGCCAGGGAATGGCCCTGATGCTTTGCCACAGCGAACATTGATATAGGGTTCAGGGGTATCCAGGTAGCAATCCAGCATGATGCCTTTGCCTACATCGAGCTCACTACTGGGTGGCTCAAGCGGTGCAACATAAGATGCTGATGCCAGATAGACTTCATTCGGCTTAACCCTATTTGGGTTTTCGGCTCGGATAGTGTCTAAGCGTTTCTTTAGTTCAGATTGTCGCTTGGTT
>NZ_QXHD01000004.1:3203448-3203643 GCF_011009555.1 Adonisia turfae CCMR0081
TCCTTGTCCGACAGCGACTTCCTGCGCAGTTAGATAACTGGTTAGAAAAAGCTAAGAATACTACAGTGAAAGTGTTTCAGAGCTTTGCCAAAGGATTGGACGAAGACTATGATGCGGTCAAAGCTGGCGTTACATTAGAGGTTAGCAATGGCCCCGTTGAAGGCCAAAATAATCGATTAAAAATGCTGAAACGAC
>NZ_QXHD01000004.1:3203653-3206828 GCF_011009555.1 Adonisia turfae CCMR0081
TGATCCCCGGCTGCATTGGCAAACTCAGAATTTTTGTAACAAACCGGCGACAAAACTTTATAATGCATGGTTAGCAGGAATTCCAGCTATTTTAGGCAGGGACAGTGCCTACTGGGCAGAACGTCAAAGTTCCCTTGATTATCTAGAGGCTAATTCCCTCTGGCAGGTGTTAGAACAGTTAACCTGTTTGCGGGATAATTCTAACTTACGTCAGGCGATGGTGACCCATGGGTATCAGCGGGCCCTGGCCTATACGCCCCAGGCCATTACTCAGCGTTGGGTGTCGTTGTTGAACCGGGTGGCGGTACCTGCCTATGAGTATTGGTGCGGACAACCAGAATTACAACAAACAATAGGGTTGTTGAGATCGCAATCCCCCTCTCTTCCAAATCGTCTGCAACGACAAGCGAAAAAACTTTTGCGTCGATCTTCATAAACTAGGGCTGTCCTGTCTACAGGTAGCTGATATCTTGTAAGCAAGTGGTATCTCTTGGTGCAGCGTGGTCCCTATTCGTGATGAAAACCCGGTTCAGATTACGCCCTACGTAACCTACGGACTAATCACCCTCAACGTTTTCGTCTTTCTCTACGAACTCACGCTGTCGTCCCCCATGGAACTGACCGCCTTCTTCCACACATGGGCCGTAGTTCCAGAGCAGCTAACCGTCAGTTTCTTTGGTGATGGGAGCATCCCGTTTGACATCTACGAATGGTCCACCCTATTCACTAGCCAATTTATCCATGCCGGTCCCCTACATCTGGCTGGCAACATGCTGTACCTATGGATTTTTGGCAATAACGTAGAAGAACAGCTGGGGCGGGCTCGCTATCTGTTGCTCTATCTGGGTTGTGGTGCCCTGGCAGCCTTGACCCAATGGTACTTTGGTATGTTTTCTGACATTCCGTCCTTGGGAGCCAGCGGTGCGATCGCAGGTGTGATGGGAGCCTATATTTTCAAATTTCCCACGGTTCGGATCGTAACAATTGTGCCTCTGGGATTCCTGTTCTTGCCCTTCAGAATTCCAGCCATATTCTATTTAGGCATCTGGTTTCTACAGCAAGCGGCCTATGGTGTTGCCAGTCTCAGTATCCCCACTAATGTTGGCATGGCAGATGGGGGTATTGCCTACTGGGCCCATGCAGGCGGATTTGTATTTGGGGCTATCTTGGGACCAGCCCTGGGGTTATTCAGTTCTAACGAAGAGACTCAGCAAGGGTAGAACCGACTATCATCTTTCTGTGAGATTTCTCTGTAACACTGCATAGCAAGGTTTTGAAGCATTGAGCTGATACCTATCACGCAGTGTTACAGAGGTTTTGGAGATGTCCTCGGACTTTGATTTAGCGACCTTAGCTCGTCCTGGGAAGTATGAGAAAGAGCATAATTGGCGAGATCACTGGCTCCCATGGTTGTTGATAGGTATTCTGGCTGGGGGTGGATTGGTTTGGTTTATCAATCGAGACAGCAGCGAAACCGTCGTCCCAGAGACTGTTGCCCAAGGACCACCGCCACGACCAGTGGAAGTAACAAGATTAACGACGGGAGAGGGTATCCGATCAGTTGAACTCATCGGTCAAGTTGAGGCGAGAACGAGTGCGACGGTGCGATCGCAAACCCCAGGCGTTGTACAACAAATTTTGGTTGAGCCGGGAGACCCGATCAACGTCGGTGCAACCATTGCAGTCCTCGATGACTCTGACCAACGCCTAGCCCTTTCCCAAGCCCAGGCGACTCTCGCCTCTGAGCGTAGCAATCTAGCCGAGTTAGAAGTCGGCACCCGGCCCGAGATTATTGAACAACGCCGAGCCCTATTGCAGTCAGCTCAGGCCAGGGAAGCAGAAGCTTTAGACAATCTACAGCGAACGCAAGAATTAGTAACTGTGGGCGGTCTACCTCAGCGATCGTTAATTGAAGCTCGAACTGCTGTTGCTGATGCCCAGGCATCGCGCTTAGAAGCCGCCGCTGTCCTCGCCGAAGCCACCGCAGGCCCTACCGCCGAAGAAATTGCGGCCCAGCGTGCCATTGTCACCGCTAGTCAGACCGCTGTGGATCAAACCCATCTCGAAGTTAGTCGCACACAAATTCAGGCAACCACGGCTGGAACTGTTGAGGAGCGCATGGCTAATGTAGGAGACTACTTGGAGATCGGCGATCCAATTCTGTCGATGGTTGACCGCTCTGACCTGGATATTTTTCTCGAAATTCCTGAGGATCTTGCGGGTCAAATTACGCCAGGGTTAACTGTTGAACTCACCTCCCGTGCTTTACCTGAGTGGCAGGGGCAAGGTGCGATCGCAGGTATCATCCCCACCGCTGATGAAGCCTCACGACGCCAGCAAGTTCGGCTTCAGCTAGCCAATCCACCCACCGGATTACTGCCCGGTATGGCCATCCAAGGCACCTTAGAGCTGGCAAGCAATACCTCCGGCTTTATCCTTTCCCGTGATGCCCTTGTTCAAAGGGCTGAAGAATGGATTGTCTTTTCAGTTACTGACGACCAAGCACAGGCCATCGAAGTTGAAATTGTGGCTGATATGGGGACATCTGTGGCGGTTACGTCTGATCAGCTTGAAGAGGTTCAATCAATTGTTGTGCGGGGGGCTGAGGGGTTGCAGGATGGGGCAACGGTAAATGTTACGGATGATCGATCGGCGGGTGAAGAGGGTGGGTAGGTGTTATTTGTTCCTTGTTATTGGGTATTGGGTCTTTGTTATTTGTTTTTAGTTTTTGGAGATCATTTTGGTGATGGCGTTGCGGTAGGCGTTGAGTTTGGGGGCAAGTTTTGTGATTAGAGGCTGCAGTTTGGCAGTTTGTTCGGTGGTTAGCAGGTCGCGACAATGAGCGCGTCGTAACCAATGCTGAGTTTCTGTTAGAGAGCCTCGGGCGATATTGATAAAACGTCGATTGTCCCGAAAACTTCCCCGCCCATTCCCCTCAGCCAAGTTAGCCCCGATACTATCTGCCGCCCGCACCAGTTGTTTCCCAACCGTATCTTTCGCAAAAAAATCCCAACCAGCAACAATCCTCCAA
Organism: Adonisia turfae CCMR0081; assembly: GCF_011009555.1. Taxonomy (GTDB): domain Bacteria; phylum Cyanobacteriota; class Cyanobacteriia; order Phormidesmidales; family Phormidesmidaceae; genus Leptothoe; species Leptothoe turfae. The sequence goes on from NZ_QXHD01000004.1 coordinate 3,206,685, forward strand.
ACCTCATCAGCTAACTCCTCCGCCAACTGATAAACCTCCAACTCCTTAAACCCCCTACCCATGTAACCTCCACCAGCCCCCCAATAACCAATAACCAATAACCAATCCAAACCCAAAATGCCCCAATCCACCCCCCCACCCCCA
>NZ_QXHD01000004.1:3206838-3213034 GCF_011009555.1 Adonisia turfae CCMR0081
TCTTCCTCTTTTTGATCGTCCTTTTGAACCTATGCAGGTGCTGCCGTCTAAGTCAGTCACATCTGGCTTAGATGGCTATACCATCACCATGCAAAAATCCCAGGTGGAGATTTTACCCGGTAAACCAACCACCATGTGGACCTATAACGGGCAAGTGCCAGGGCCACTGATTCGACAACGCCAAGATACGGGGTCTGTAGTACGTTTTGTTAATCAGCTGGGCAATGATGATCAGGGCAGGGGCATCAGCACCGTCATTCATCTACACGGTGTAGCATCGTTACCTCAATACGATGGGTATGCCGAAGATATTATTCCAACCCAGCACTATAAAGACTATTATTACCCTAACGATAGAGCCGCTACATTCTGGTATCACGATCACGTTATTGAGCACACGGCCCGCAATGTCTACATGGGTTTAGCCGGCATGTACATTGTTGAGTACGACGCCCAAGACTTCTGTAATCCGGATGACCAACAACTGCTCCCCCAAGGAGACTATGACATTCCCCTAATTATTCAAGATAAGCGCCTGACCCCCGAGGGTGAGCTTGTATTCAACGACAGAGCCCATCGAGGCATTTATGACGATGTTGTTCTGGTTAACGGCGTACCCTGGCCCAGGCTAGCGGTGAAAAATCGTAAATACCGGTTTCGAGTCTTAAATGGCGGCCCATCACGCACCTTAAGTTTAGAGGCTCGGGTCAAACATAGCGATGGTTCCCTGGAGCCCGTGATGTTACAGGTGATTGCCAGTGACTCCGGCTTATTGAGTGCCCCCGTTACCACGGATAACCTGCGGGTAGGGGTGGCTGAACGGTATGAGTTTGTGATTGATTTTGCCGACTATGCAGGTAAAGAGGTACTGCTAGTCAACCCAATTTTCTTTGGCAACATAGACGGTAACCTGCGCAGCACTCAGATCATGTGCTTCCAGGTGAGTGGAGGAGCCCAAGACAATCCTCCATTACCAGAGCGGCTGACAACATTGACCCCCATGGCAACCCTATTATCCGAAGTGAAAGCGGAACGGAACTTCCGATTTGATCGAGCTGGTCGCTGGTTGATTAACGGTAAAGCCTGGGACCCCCATCGAGTCGATGCCTTTGTTGACCCCTGTGCCACGGAAATTTGGCGATTCACCGCAACCGGGGGTTGGGTCCATCCCATCCATATTCATTTGGGTCACTTCCGTTTACTGAGCCGCAGCCGTACTCCGGTTGCCCCCTATGAGCAGGGGCAAAAAGACACATTCTTTGTCAATGACTTTGAAACGGTGGAAATGATTGGTCGCTTTGGCCCCCACGAAGGCAAATACATGATCCATTGCCACAATCTGGTGCATGAAGATCATGACATGATGACTCAGTTCCAGGTGGGAAGCAACGGCTGTGAACCCTGTGCCGAGCCCGCCAAGCCATTACCAGCGCCAGCTAACTTTGATGCTCCACAATGTGTGCCCCCCCCTGAATGTGTCGTCGAGATGGACAATGGCGGCGCAGCCACCTGTGGATAAGGGGTAATTGATAAATACTCGTAGGGGTAGTGCCTCGTGCCTACCCCAAACAACTTGTGACTATCTTGCAATATTCGATCTATCTATTTAGCTCGATGGTCACCGGCATCAAATCGTTTAAGTGCCTTCATATCGTAGGGGTTAAACGGTTTAGACTGAGAGCGCTCAGACGATTGCTGCTCAGTTGTTGTCTGTTTAGGGGGTGTTTTCTCAGCAGCAGGCTGCGTGTCTTGTTGATTAGTATTCTTTTGACTGGGTTGTTCTTGGGGAACGTTGGCAGAAGATGTTTCCATTTGAGCGATCCAGTGTGTTGTCAGTGTGGCGTCAGGCGAAGCGAAGGCCCACTGGGGACCCAAAAACACAGCTACTCCCACAATTCCGATTAAACAGAGAAGAACGAGTTTTTTCACCATGGCCGTTCACCGGATACAGAAACAGCTGGGCTTAGCCATCATGCCTCGATCTTATGCAGTGTTTTTATCCCCCACGGCATCTTGTTACAAAGCTTACGCTTGCTTAGAAGGTTATTGGACGATGGGCGCGAGCATCATCAGTTCAGCATTGCCATCATCGGCTACGGCAGGCTGCAACAGATCGAAGAGATCAGGATATTGCTCGGCAATTTCTTGTTCGGTTAATGCAGCGTTTAGAACGGCACCTGACTCGTCAGCGACTGAGTAAAGGTATCCCTCGGGGTGGGAGGTGATCGTTACGGTGCGATCGCGAAGTTGAAGTTGAGCCACCACCGGCATCGTCTCAGGCTGACGTGTCACATCTTCTGCTAACGCTAACCCGGTCAAACCAGTTACAGATACAGCCGTCAATAGGGCTGCCATTGCAAATCGAGCCATCAAACTGACCTCCCACATATGAACATGCTCCAAGCCTATCGCAATCCTTTAGGAATGGCGGGAGGTTACGAACAGCGAGTGCTGTGTCAAAGCGAAAAATATGTAATGAACTGCAACTGTAACGAACAGTAACAGTCGTCGTTTAACTAAAGCTTCAGGAAAAACCAGGAATAACTTCTAAATAACTTCAAAGTAATTTAGTTACGCTAAAGGCGAATATGGGGACACCTGGAAACCGTAATCTGCTTTTACGTGGAGACGTGAGCACTTTGAATAAGATAATCATTACTGCTGGAGCCACCCTTTCAGCCATAGGCCTAATAGCTGGTGCACCTGCCCATGCAAGCACCCTATCCTTTAATTTTCAGCTAGATACATCTGCCGACGTAGGAGTTAGCCCATTTTTAGCAGGGCTCACATGGGCGGGCGTTACCTTACCAGACAGTTTTAATATTGATGCAGATGATGTTACAGGCAGTTTCATCGTTTTAGATGACCCCGATCAATTTACCGATGGTGAGATCGAGCTTGGCTATGACTTTATCGGTGCGGCACTAGGTAATTCCTACGAAGCCACACTGGACTCTTTGCTGGGTGACTTTGAACTAACCTCTGAGCAAGCTCTACAGTCCATTGATGATCTCTTTACCATCACTCAATTTACTGGCAAAGGCATTCTCAAGTCTGAATCTTTTGATGTAGCGGGTAACCCCAAGAATCCTAGCCCGTTTAATATCACCTACGACAATCAGGCCAATTCTGTGCTCATTAATGGTTATTCAGAGAAGGTAGCCAGTAGCTGTTTGTTAGCTGACTGTAGCCTAACGGGGAATGTTAGCTATGGCATCGGTGTTGTGCTCAGCGAATTGGTTACCGTTACGGGTGATTTGCTCGCTAATTCTGCAATTGAATTTAGTGAAGACACCAGCAATGCTATCCGTGGTCTCCGCCAGGCTGCATTACTTGTACAGCAGATCAATCCATCCTTAGAAACCTTGAGTTTGGCAACGGTCAACACTACTTTTGCCGCCAACACTGAGTTTCTAAGCTTCAATCCCAATGGTTCAGCGGATGACATATCGTTTGATGTCACTGGGGGCACACTGAGTGCCAGGGCAACAACGGATGGTCAGGAAGAGCAGCTTTTTACTAGAGCTTATGCCACCGAGGAAGAGGCCACTAAGGAAGAGGTCACCGCGACCGAAAACTGGACTGCCACAAAGTCAACTTCAACGGCCACACTAACTGGTGTAACGTCTTCACCCACGACCTCTGTATCATCAAGTACTCCACAGCTATTGGCCACAGTTGATGATAGCGATGTGCAGGATGTGCCAGAGCCGTCAATTGTTCTAGGTTTCTTAGGGACTGCTGCCTGGATGGCTAAGCGGAACCGTAGGAAAACGGTTGCTTAATCAAGTTTTACAATCAGGGCGGATATACCAATTACAAAAACTTCTTTGGGGGCGCACAGACTGTGCGCCCTTTTCTTATATTTTCTTATATTTGTTAGCTAGAAGCCGCCTGAAGAACGTCTGCCCCTATCTACTGGGGTCTCAGGAGTTAGCGGGTCACTTAGAGATAACACCTTTAGATAGTGGGAATATTCATCCACTACCTTTTTGTAGGTTTCCACAGCTTGTACATCATTTTTCGATGGAATATCAGTCTCATATAGGACCTGAGAAACAATAGTTTTTGCGTTTAAGAGGATCAGCGCTTCGTTGTCAGACTCAATTAATTGTTGATTTAACAGCTTTCTGTGTTCGTAAAAGCTAATTTCACGCTCACGTTGGAAGACCCCTTCCTGGGTCATGCGCGCACACATCATCAGATGTCTAATGGATTGAAGTTTCCCGTCACTATGGTTGTCATCCTTTTCCATGACATGCAATGCGATTTCCTTAGGAGTCTCCATAAGCCCTTGTGACCAGAACGATTGTAGAAATTACACCGTGTACTTATCCGCCTTTATTTTTATAAAACCTGCCTGGCAGGTTTTATAAAAATCGACCTGAGGCGGCACGGCTAAAATACTGTCCCATACCAGCTTTCCCCAGCCAATCATCTCCATCAACGATCATCTCTCCTCTTAAAAAGACTTTTTTCACTTTGCCCTGCACTTCACGGCCCTCAAAGAGAGAGTAGTCTACCAGGAGTAGTCGTCAACGGCGGTGACGATACGGCCACCTTTGATGAGTACTTTGCTCATGTTTCTTCTACGAGAGATCTGTTTTTAGATGGCTTTGAATGGCGTGGGCACCCCCCACCTTCCGATTACGGTTGAGAGGCTTTGTATGCAGTCCAGCTGCCGTGGTGAGAGATGTCGGGCCAGTTGTTTTCTTCGATAAGAGCTTGGGGGTATAGCATTGCGATCGCACGTCCTCCACCCTCCAAACTCACCTCTGCCGGATACATGTTCGGCGGCTCCGTAGACACCAGATAGTCATATTGCTCCGCCGTTAATTCGTACAGTTCACCGGGAATCGAAATGCCTCCCGAGTCCACGGCATAGATGCCTGGATGCCATCCATCTTTGATAGAATGCAGTCGATAGCTGGCTGTCGTTTTCGCTTCTCCTACAAAGGTGGCAGCTTGAAGATTGCCATGATCCGGCTGTCCCCGTAGGGCTGAACCACAAATAAATACGACTTTAGTTTCGCTATCAGCCATAGATGCTCTCTCCTTAAATTGTGACCACAGTGTTAGCTGTTTTATTAAACCCCATAGGGTTTCATTTCAAGGAAAACCCCATGGTGGGTGAAGTGCTCTAATCAATTTCTCAACCTGTACTGGGTGGGGCCACCATCATCTCGGGGTAACTGGCGTTACAGATACCTGACATAAGCATTTATAAAATAAAAATAATTTAAACAAGTTAAGGTTGGGGTGATCACTCACTGCTACTAGCTTGTCGAGTTTATTTGGCTGGACACACCACTTATGTTGAACATCATTGCATCTACTCACATCGCACCTGCCGATACACTGACGGTCAATGGGGAGCGCCTCATGCAAATGATGACCGATGTAGGAGCCATTGGAGCCTTACCCAATGGTGGGGTACGGCGACTTGCCTTTAGCCCAGAGGACCGTGAATGCCGACAACTAGTCCGCAGCTGGATGGAAGCGGCAGGCATGACCGTCACCATTGATGCGGCAGGCAATATAATTGGTCGCTACGCAGGCCGTTTTCCTCAAGCCCCGGCTCTGGCAACGGGCTCCCATCTGGATACGGTGCCCAATGCCGGTATTTACGATGGCACCTACGGCGTACTGGCGGGTGTAGAAGTTGCTCGCACTCTGTATGACCAGGGCATTCGTCCCGATCATCCCATCGAAGTGATCGTCTTTGCCGATGAAGAACGCACCATGATTGGGAGTAAGGCCATGGCGGGTAAAGCCAATCTGGAGCCGAGCTTTTATGAGCATCCCCACTATGAACCCATTGATATGGGGGTGAATTTTATTGGTGGAGACTGGGCACAACTGCCCTCAGCCAAACGCGATACGGATGGTCTGGCTGCATTTGTAGAGCTTCATGTTGAACAGGGACCCGTGCTGGAGGCTGCTGGCAATTCCATGGGTTTAGTCACTGGCATTGTGGGTCAGCGTCGTTATTTGATTACGATTGATGGCACCGCTAGCCATGCGGGGACAACGCCAATGCCCATGCGCCAAGATGCGTTGGTGGCCGCCTCCCAAATTATTTTGGCGGTGAATCGCCTCGGTAATAAAACCGGTGATGGCTACGGTGAACAGGTAGCTACGGTCGGTGCCATGCAGCTATCACCCAATGTGGCGAATACTATACCGGGTCGGGTGG
>NZ_QXHD01000004.1:3213044-3222902 GCF_011009555.1 Adonisia turfae CCMR0081
TACCTTAAGCACTCGGGTACATCCCAATGCATTCTCTTGCACCACAAAGCCAATCCCCGATTCCTTCAGCCTAAACAACAACTCAGGATCATTGAGTTCAGTCGCTACTCTCTTCTTCTGGATAGGATCAATGTTTCGGTCTATCCGCCATCGATTGTTAAGTCGTCGTTTGATAGTGGACTGCGATCGCCCAACGGTTTTAGCAATGCCTGCCACTGAAGCACCTGGAATCTGAAATCCATCGTTTACCACTGCCATGCCCTTTGCCCCTGGGAAACTGTCAGAGGATGCTGCGTCGTGTGGATCAAAAACTGATTTCTTGGCCTGGCCCTTCTTGGCTTTCTTGGCTGCCCAGTACGCCTGTCGTTGTCTGTACTCGGCTTCTAAGGCTGTCGCTAATGCTTTGCTACCCATACGGGTGAGTTCGGATAGGGGAACGTCTGCGATCGCACCCAACCCATCTACACCCAATGCACAGGCCACTTTGGTAATGCCCGATAGATAGAGCTCTACCTGACCATCAATGCGTCGTCGTGACCGCCACCAAACACCGAGACCTGCCTTTAGCCAACGGTAAATGGTGTTGGTGCTGACGCCCATGAGGAATGCCATGTCAGACACACCAAAATAGACACGTCCAGTGCCTTCTGTGTCGAGGGCTCGTAAGACGTGCCATAGCCTGGCCTGCTCACAAGTATCGAGCAGACGGCTATAAATTCGTATGGTGCTGAGTTCTGGGTACATTGCACGAAGCTGGTCCCAAATAGAACCAGCGATCGCGCTTAGTTGGCTCCTATGCCTTGATGAACTTGGGTGTTAAGGCTTTGACCTGTCGGTGAATCTTCACCTGCAAATGCAGCTCAGCCATGCTCACAGCATCGGCCTCATGGATAAGCTCAGACAGCTCTAGAACAAACTGGGTAAAGCGTACTAGCAGCCATAGTACAGAGAGGAAAATGAGGCGGATTAGGGTTTTGGTTGTGTTGGTCATGGCTCAGAATTCCGTAGGGTTGATAGGGGCCGGTCCCGTAGCGATGGAACCGGCGGTGAGGGTTATCGGTGGGCGAGTCCCATCCGGGCGTCTAGGCTCTCGCTCCAGTAGGCGGGTGCAGGGCTGCCTTTAAGCCAGACGATCACCTGACTGGGAACCCTTTCGTCGAGCCGGATTTCTTCCTCAAGCTGAGTGAAGGTATCGACATGCACCAGAAAAATGCCGTCGTAAAACAGTACGGATAATGGCATCGCTATGCCCTCCCTATGCGGCGATCGCACTAGCGACAAACCGAGGCAGACGAATACCCACCTTACCTAGGTCCTGAAAGCACTCCACCATATCGCCACGGCGCAGAGTTTTAGCAAAACCCAGAGGCACCCAGAGCGTGTCGGTCCACCGGTCATCTACGGGTAGGTCATTCAGGCCTCGGATGCTGACTAACTGCACTTGGCTATGGCCACCAATGAAGATAGGACCATTGCTGTAGCGGCTAGCAGGCTTACTGACAGGGCCAAAGTCGATTACTTCTGCTAGGCAAACATCAGCCTGAGGTGGAGTGTTCTGCTCAGCGTAGTCCTGCTCAGCCTGGGCAACGCAGTCGTCATAGGAACCCATAAAGGTATTGGGGTAGGCACTATAGCGAACGTATTCCCAGTTCAGGCCGAGTTCTGGTGAGCATTGGATCAGTCCAATGGTGCGATCGTTCCAGGTGACCGCATGTTGGGTAAGGCTGGTTTCGGTTATTGCGAATGAGGTTGATTGAGAGTTTTGAGTTAGAGTTTGCATTGGCTCTAATTGCGTAGTGGTTAGGGTCAGCGGGGCTCAGGTGTTAGTTGGTAGCTGTACCTGGGCCTTTGCTTATGTTTAATTATGCTAACTATCAGTTAGCCTGTCAATAGATAGCTATATAAAAGCTAGCTATTCAATAGTTAGCTACTTATCAGAATGCCTGATACCCCCTGGTAGGCTAGTCAATGGTTAGCTAGCCTGTGGGAGATGAACTTAGTAATGCCGGTGAAAATACTTCTAGATAAAGTGAGAGATGAGCGCGGCGTCTCACAGGATCAGCTAGCCAGGATGATTGGTCAGTCGCGAACAAATATTCAAAGCATTGAGCGTGGCCGTTCTAAGTCAATAACATTTGCCACGTTAGACAAGATTTGTCGAGCACTTAAATGTCAGCCAGGAGAGCTGTTGGTTTGGGTGCCTGACGACGAAGACAAAGAAGACACAGCTGAGACGGCGGAGGGCTGAAGATGATTAACCCAGCTGACATCCAAATCAATGAGCTGCCATCGATGGCTTTGGTTGACAGAGGTCGGTTCAAATGGGCTAAAAAAGATCGTTGAGAATAGCTAAAGAGGTAGCAAAATGACGTTCATGAAGCCAGGTGCAATTTGCACAATTTCTCTTTCTGCAAGCTATGAGAGGGCTTTGAAGGACGGTGGCGGATTCTTTAAGGACAATGAATATACCTTTTATACGGATGGAGAAGTCCTTCATCAATGGGATGAAAGCGATTGGCGATACGGTCTTACTGAATGGCTAACTGTGAAGGATCTGTCAGGGAAAAAGGCTCTTTTCTTGTCCAAGTGCCCAGAAAAATACAAGACAAAACTTCAGAAACTTTTTGAGGAGTTCAGTAGCGATGAAGATGATTAACCCTTCTGACATCCAGGTTGATGAGCTGCCGTCGGTGGCTTTAGAAGACAAAGATCAGCTCCCTGAAACTTCAGGTGTTTATTTTGCGATAGATTCTCAAAATTCCATTCAATATATTGGTCAATCAACTAATCTTAAACGGAAGTGGTTTAACCATAACCAATACAGTCAATTACGGCAACAAAGTAATGATTTAAAAATTGCCTACCTAGATTGTTCTGTGGATTTTCTAAGAGTAGTAGAAAAGGAGTTTATTGAAAAGTTTAAGCCTCCTCTAAACAAGATAATTCCAACCATGAAAGCCTTGACTGACGGGAATGATGCTGTATCTTATCTGATTAAGCAACGAATGGATGAACTAGGCCTGGAGCCTAATGATTTGGTGCTTCGTTACTGTGCTCACCTACAATCTAAGGGCGTCAAAAACGCTACTCCTGCTAGTCGTAGGAATATGATTTATCGAGTGCTTAGCGGAGAAACCAAGCCACGGATCGATACCTTTTTTGATATCGTCGCAAGCTTGAACGGCAATATACTGATCGAGTGGAAAGACACGAAGGTGGTGGGCATGGATAATTTAGGGGGCGCAGATGAGTGAATCAACCAAGGCCACTCGCGCCACTATCCAAATCGGTGACCTAACTGTTGATGGCTTTATGTTGCCCGATGGTAGCTACCGAATGAGCCAGACTCAGACTGCTGAGGCGGTTGGGTTGCCAGAACGAAACGCCCGCGAATTTTTAAAGTCAAAGGCTATCAAACGCTTGTTGGGTGAGGATTATACGCCCGCGATTTCTGAAGTTGAAATTGAGTCCACTGATCAAGCTAGAGGGCAAAGCCGCATTAATGCATTGTCCTTAGACACCGTATCTGCCTACTGGTTATGGCAATTGTTCAGAGGCAATAAACAAGCCCTGGCCCTATGCATGGCCTTAATGATTGAGACGCTCACCCGTCGTTTTGACAAAGCTTTTGGTGTCCAGCGCTCTGAAGATGAGTATAACCAACTGTTGCGTGATCAGAATGCTGCTCTCCAGGCGACATTGCAAGATCTAGCTGACGCCTACGCAGAGCCAGACTTGCTTAGAGAACATGTGTCCAGATTGGAGCAGCAAATTAGAAGCTTGGGGGCAGAGCCGTGGGACTTGCCTAATGATGGGGGAGACTAACCCATGCTCATTCTTAAACTCAAAGAGGCCCAGGCCAGATACAACGTTACCAACAAAGACCTAGCCGAATTCATCGGAGTAGGCAAAACCATGATCTCTGACTGGCGTGCTGGCAGGAAAAAACCCAGCTACGATCGCATTGGCAAAATCATGAATGCGATCGCTCAGCTTGGCGACAAGAGTCAGCTGCAACTTTTCCCACTGTCGTTATCAGAGTTGATCGAGTGGCGGAAGGATTTAAATGAGAACCCCGTAACAAAAAGAGAAGAAACTATCTCTTTTTAAGAGCCTTTGTTCTCTCCTTTTGCGGGTGCTGTTCGTTATAATGAGAACACAAGATTTTTGACAATCAAATGAGGGAAGCCGCCGACAGGTAAATGAGTTGGCGGTAGTGGGATTTTAAAGGGACGGAAGAATTTTGTAAGTGGGGACATGGCAAAGGGGGTAAGGATTGTTTACCCCTTTTGAAAGATAGAGAAACACTGAACTGACATCTAAACAATGGAGGAATTCAAAATGTCAGAAATTAGTTTGTTTACTTTTGAAGGTAGCGAGATTCGATACGTTGGAGACGACGCTAAGTATGAGTGGGTCGCATCAGATGTTGTAGCTGCGCTTCACCCCACGGCTAATCCAACCAACCTAAGTAACTACCTCAAGTCTGTTAGCCCAAAAAGAAAGGGTAATAAGATTGTTATTACCCCTGGTGGAGAGCAGTCAGTGGTTACTTTGCTTGAAGGTGGACTGTATGAGCTTTTAGGTAAGTCACGCAGTAAAACGGCGGAGCGTTTTCAAGATTGGCTATACGACGAAGTTCTTCCAACAATTAGAAAGACTGGCTCTTACTCGGTCGCGGAAACTATCGACGTCGAAGCAGTGGAGGTACCTCAATTACCTCCTGCCCCACCGATCACGGAGCTCATCGACGACAGCGAGGCCCTGGGTCGTCTATTCGGCCCTGCTTACGGTGAGAGCTTTGCGATTATTAATATCAAGAAGTTTCATCCTCATAAGGCGCTACCTGATGTCTCCGCTAGAGAGCGTTCTTCTATGGAAACCGCCGAAGCTCTGCTCAATGCAACTCAGATAGCTGAAGAACTGGGCCTCACCTGCAAAACCAACAGCAACCCCAGTCCACAGGAGGCTAACAAGCTGCTGGCTAATTTGGGCTATCAATACAAAGTTGGTAAGGGCAAAAGCGGCCAATGGACTCCCACAGAAAAGGGAGATGACTTTTGCGATCGTAAGCCTGTTTCTACCAATAGCAAGTCGGATAAATTTCAGTTGCTGTGGCGTGCATCGATTGTCAATGAGCTTCGTGGGCAGAGCATGGAGTCCACTAACTAGACTGACAAATCATCAAAACATCGAATCAACTACTAAGGATTTTGAACAATGCAAACAACTCCTCAAATCAAAGGCATTTCATCACGCCAAGCAGAGAAAGCAGTTAAGTCTTTTATCAAAACTCTAATGGACCCCGATCGCTACGATCAGATGCTCCTATCAAAACTTGATGAGATGTTCCCAGACACTGAGCAAACCCGCCCCTTAAACCAAGAGTTGGAAGTTTTCTTCAATGACTCTTGGGAAGCACGCTGCACCCCAGCATTAGCGGCAAAAATTAAGTCAAGCATTGATGCTGTACCTGTGCGTAGCTTTGAAGGCTATGCGATGGACTTAATGATGACAACTCGCTCAGGAGTAGAGCTTATTGCTGGATGGAAAGTGTTTGAGTGTCTTATCTCAGGCAGTTTGGAGGATGAGCCGCCTGTCCTTTTGGTTTCTGGAATGTGCTTCCTGCCTCAGTCCGCTTATAGCAATGGCGGGAAAGACCGCATTGTGTTTATGCTGGCCAGTGAAATTGGGCTGGAGCGTAAGCAAGCAAAAGGGTTTGGCTCAGGCCGCAATTCTAAGTGAGGCATTGGCATGATTTACACCACCGATCAGCTGGCTGAAATCATTGACTCTGAGATGATGGCCCACATTAAAGGAGAGCGCGAATTCGTCAGGCTCGATCGCATTGAAGAAAAGTTTGCAGCCATTGCCAGCTATCACGAGGTTCGAGAGCAAGTGCATGCTTATCAAAAGCAGCATGGGATCAGCGGTGTTGTTGTCGAAGCTCGCGAATTGCCTGACGGTTCTGTGATTCGTTTTCCCGTCCAACATACCCAACTAGAGTTGGTTGACGGTGACATGGAGATTCTATCCGCAGCCAAGGACAGGGTAGTCCATGCGTTCCTTAATCAGCTTAAAAAGGGCTACTACTACCTGATGCAGCGGATCGAGTCACGGGATAAAGGGGAGTGGGATATGGAAACCACACCTGAATTCATTGAGTATTTTGCTGGTGACATGGAGTGGGCTGAAATAACGCCTTACAGCGAAGGTGAGTTTTCTCTAAAGATTGGATATGGTGGGCCGGTGGATAGCGACTATATCTCTGGCGAGAATTGCGACAGCTGGTATTTCAATGCTCAGAACCATTGCAGAAATTTAGGGGTGAAGTAACCCCACCAAAAGTCGAGCGCGATCGCGATTCATCCCCGCATTTTTAAAGTGTAAAGTTAATCAACTGTGAGGATTTTTTATGGCCTATGATCCAAAAACTGACACAACTCGGCATGCTGCCTGTAGTCGTCGCGACTGCGTTGACATGGAAGCGCGAAATAAATGGAAGTTAATAGATGTTGAAACACTACCTAGCGCCCCATCATCTAGTTCAGTATTGAAGGTTAACTGTGTATTTCAGGGAGACTGTCAATTTGACAAAACCCGTATGGACCTGACTCAAGGAGACGACTGATGCCACGTAAGACTTACCTTTTCTATGCCAATAGCGGCGACGATACTAAGGATGTATCGCGGCTGATAAAGCCTAATGGCAATGAAAGCCTGCATTATCTGCTTGAGCAGCATTTTGACTCTACACCAGAAGGCAAGATTCCTGAGATGGGATATCGCTTGTCTGAGCGCAATGCAGAAGGCACTCATACTCGTCCTGGTCCATGGGTGGTTGAGTCGGTAGACTCGTACCTGCCAGATTTACCTGTAGGCTCAGGATTCGCTGAAGTCGTTATTTGCGAGTGTGGATATGCTCCTTTGCCTGAGGATGAAAATCCATGGACTGAGATTGCTCGCAGCAACCAGGTAACGTTTGATGATTCCTTTGGCGGTAATGAAGACCTATTTCTGAAGTTTCTGCAAAGCGAGGAAGCCGCTCAGTATGAGCTTCGGGGACGCATTCCCGTTAAGTTCAAAGAAGAAATAGAAAAGTCGGGCATAGCTGTAGGCTGAAAAGTCTAGGAGCGGGCCAAGTACGTGTCGCGAGTCGGTTGGGGTGTAGCTATGTGGCGTAGACTAATTGCTTTTTCAAGAAAACGTCCTCAATGGGTAGATGAAGTCGGCTTTCCCAAGCTGGATGAAGCCATGGTGGTTCAAGAGATTGCTCCGCAGCGACGAGGGCGAGTGAAGTTTAACGGATGCATTTGGTATGCCATCACAGAGCAGCAGTGTTTTGGGCCCAACCAAAGGGTGCAGGTTTTGTATCGTCAAGGAAATACCCTGGTTGTCGGTCCCTTACCTGAGCCTGACAGAAAGGGTCGGATTAGGCCGTAGCCACGACCTCCACCAAAAGGCTGATCTTGACTGAGTTGCCCTGATCCAACCGTGAATCCGATAGTTACCATCCCGCTACGGACAGTACTGACTCAACCAAGGGCGTATTTAATTTAATGTTAGTAGGCAGGCATCAACTGTAACAAGGGTTGCGGCAATTCGTTAAAACCACCCAACCTGAATGGCTCGATAGGCTCGCAAACAACCGTGCTGCTAGGGCTGAACTAGAAACGGCTGTTTAGGGTGCGATCGCACTAGCCAGAATTTTCAGGGTGGTAGAGGCGAGCGTCAGCGGTTGGTGGGTGAGTGAGACGTGTAGTACTCTGCATTCAGGAGTGATAGGTTCTGTAAATAAGGGTGTTATTACCTAAAAGTGACGGATAAGATTCGGAAATATGGATCTTATCCGTCAAATCTGACGCTGAATATATAGTTAGCTGGCTTTACCCACTAGCTAGAGCAACCTCTTAATCTACTCCAAGTATTTGAGGACGCAAGGGCTCTCAGATGGACTGGACTGCTGCTCTTGAATATCGATAAATACAGGGCATGCCGAAAGCAGGTAAAGCTATTTCTTAATTACCATTCACCAAGTCGATGAAGTAGTCTATGTTTAATTCCTTTAGTTCTTTTAACCAGAGGTAAGAAAATTCGAATGCCAGACAGCAACAATAAACCGGATCAGCTTAACTCGCCTAACATAGAATTTGCCAAGACATACTACGAACACCAATATAACAGGGTGTCTAAGCTAGAAGAGCAGGGTCTCACTATTACTAATGTCGTTATAAGTTTTAGCGTGGTGGCTTTTACTTTCGGCTTTAATGCCAATCAAATTTTAACTACTGTAACAGGCATTGTTCTTCCTTTGACTATGATTGTTATCAACATCTTTGCTATTACTTATTTGATAAGCTCAGGTGATTGGATTGAAACACATCGTAGTAGAGGTAAACGTATCCTTAAACTTTTTGCAGAGGATATTTATCAGCTTGATCGAGAGGTGTTTAAAGAAAGAAAAATCAGATTTTTTGGAAGGAGAAGAACCCAGATATTGATTCACACTGTTTTAATAGGTATTGCCATGGTGCCCATCTTAATATACTTGAAAGCTTAGTATTTTTGATGATTCTCAATCTCTCATTGAGACAGGATGAGATGTGGAAAAAGCTTGCCGATACCTGGGAAGAGTTTTGTCAAGAGTTTTACGGGTACCCTGCCCAGTGGATTGAATATGTAGCTGAAGGGTACAAAAAACTGGGTAGTCCTAATAGGCCGGTCACATCCGCAGAGTGCATAACAGTAGCAAAAATTGCTGCTACTGCAGATCCTGAAAAGGTCAGCAAGCGTGGTGGACAGAGCGGGAATACAAACGCCAAAAAGAATAAAAACGATTCTTATCGTGATAAGAATCGTCGGGGTACTAATAGGGGTGGCACATCACCCGATTACCTCGCCCAACGCATAGCTGAGGCTGCCCCAGAGATCCACCAGAAGATGCTAGCCGGTGAGTATACGTCAACCAGGGCGGCTGCCATTGATGCGGGCATTGTCAAGCCTCGGCAGACGTTTTCTGTAGGTCCTACGACTGAGGCTGGCGCGTTTGCTGGACAGCTGTTTGAGCGGTTGGATCAGGATTTCTTAGTTCAGGTAGTAGCAATTTTGAATGAGGCTTTGGCATGACTTACACCACCGATCAGCTGATCGAATTCCTTAAGACAGAGCGGGTGTTGGGGTTGCTTACCTGATGATTGCGACTAACCTAAGCCCACACTTTTTGTAAAATCCTCCAATTCCATACAAAGATTAACGATAGGCATCATCTTCTGAACGCCCTGTGTGATTAGCATTCTAAAAACCAAAGCATTAACTTCAGCTTGGATATAGCCAGGGTCTGTAGAAGCTTTTACATGGTCAAGCGAGCCATTAGTCTTAGGCTCAATCTGGATAAGTTCTTGTTCAATTTGATGGAGCCGTCTCAATATTTCATCATCCACCATTACTTGAGTATCTGCGCTGCATAGCAACCACAGAAAATGAGTCGATATTCACAGAATGCTCATATTTACTGATGGATTAACATGACTTTTTAGTCAGATTAGGGATGAGATCGCGCTAACTGGATCAGAACTTCCAGGGGGGCAGAGGGCAACGTCAGCGGTTGGTGGGGAGTGAACGGGCGCGTAGTGCCATGAATGGTTGCATTCATCAGCTACGATGTCCTATTAAACGAATAATTGACACTTTTCTGCAAATTCTGAGTCAATGCCTACATCTTCTTCCCCAAAAAGCCTTTACGCTTCCGAGTTGACGACTTGAATTTAAGTTGGGTGCGGCTCTTTTTAAGTAAAGCAATTAAGATGCCAACAATCTTTCAGGATCTTGAAACTTGCTGACATGATTGCGTTTGAATTC
>NZ_QXHD01000004.1:3222912-3229452 GCF_011009555.1 Adonisia turfae CCMR0081
GACAATCAGTCAAACCTCTCAATGGGTCCATTATCCACCTAATACTACTTTGGAAATTCCTGGTTCTGGGAATCTCTGGCTATTTGTAAATGGCTTTTATGCAAGCATGGCTGCCACGCCGCTCAATAGTGATCCAACCCAAATAAATGTTGAAGCAGTTATTCGTTATTGGATTCGTGATACTCACGTCAGATATGACATTGTGCCATAAGCTGAGAATTGATTGTCTCTAGACATGATGTTTTCCAAGAAAATCGATAACTTTATAGGCTTCACGGCATTATTGACGAGACTCAGGAGGAAAAAATGTTGTCGTAATGTTTCATCAGACACAGCAGCTGGATTGTTTTGATTGTTCTGTCGATAAGCTCGGCTCAGAGCTTCGAAGTCCCAATTAGCTCTTCTACTAGAGTTGCCACTTTCAGCATGAATCATCGATCTCAACCAGTAATAACCAACTTCTCCAGGATTCGCCTTAATTGCTTGATTCGTAATGCGTAAAGCAGTAGCTTGGGAACTAATCCCATAGCTTTAAAATCTATTTAGCAGTGTCATCATAGTAGTACACATCATATAACCGCTAACCGCTTTTACAAACGATAGACACATAGCCTCAAGAGCCCAAGCATCAGAACTCTAGGTTGTTTGATGTAACTGTAATAACAACTTGCCACTTTGAGTTCGTGGTATCTTTAGCTTATTAAAGATAAAGTGTTAATACCCATAATATCGCTAAAGTTCCTGAACCTTCGTAAACGTTCATCAGTGTAGTAGTTCCCCAATTAAGCTATTCCCACGGAGCATGTTTAGTGTCATGACCAATCCGAACAGGCGTCAATTTATGCGATATGGTTTTGTGGCTGTTGGAACTGGCGTTTTAGCTGTTTTGGGTAATCAAAACTCTGCGGCATCAGCAAGCGGCCATGAGCCAGGTACTGCAATATCTAAAATAGTTTTGAAAAAGGTCATGCTTGTCGGCAACTGGCCAAGTGACACCGAGCTAGACATTCGTTTTATAGACAAGAAAATAGGTTCACCTTTATTAATCGATCAAACTTCGAAGTGGGTTGATTATCCAGCTGCTACTGCCCTTAATCTAACGGCACCTGGTAATCTCTGGCAGTATTGGGATGGTGCCTTTTTCAGTATGTGTACTCAGCCAATATTAGATGTCAATCTACCTCAAAAAGATGCTGATGCAGTCATTAAGACTCCATTTGGTGAGGTCCATGTTAGATATGACATCATCGCTTAGAGTTGAGTAGTGTGCTGCTCATCCTTACGATCAAGCCTTGGCCTTCGAGAGGCAGGGGCATTTCGTGTGCAGCAGAGAAAATCTGTAAGGCATATCCCTCAGACCCACGCCCGGTTCAAAACCGAGCGCTAATCGAGGGCTGTCGCTAAAGCGACAAAGTTGGCTGTGAAGCTCTATACATAAGCGTTTGCCGATCTCTTAACCCCTTCAGTGGGTTTTGCTCCAGTTAGCCTTGCGACTTTGAGTCCAAGGCGGGTTGACGCTTCATCGCCAGGGGCAAGAGCTGAGCCTTTTACGAATAGCAAGACTGTTCGCTCAACCGGCAAGAAACACAATTGTCGTGATTCTGTCGACAATCAGTCTATTTTAGGGTTGATTAGTTTGTGTTTCTTAGGAGTGTTTCGAGACAGCCTGCTCATGGTTCCCCTTGGTAAGGCAGGGCTGTTTCATTGTATGGATAGAAAATCTGAAGGCATTGAAAGCTCATTTGAGAAAAAGCATGCTCTACGTGGAGGTGGGCCAAACAACAACACGATAACCTGATTAATCGACCCCGCCGTAACCCTTAATTTAATGCAATTGAGGACAACTCAGTAGGCTGGGTTGTAGGGCGGCCTCCCGGCCCTGCCCAGGGGGTTTGGGGAACTCGGAGGGACCCCAAGCAACCGGTTTTGGTTCCTTCCGATCATATCTCGATTCAGGATACACGAAGCCATAAGCCTTACAGATTTTCTCTGGTGAACACGAAACAACCCTGCCTTACCAAGGGGAACCGTCAGGGAGGTGTGTGGATCACTTGCGCTAATGACCGAAGACCCCTCCGTTGGTTCCCCTTGGTAAGGGGAACCGTCGTTTATCATGCTCGATGCCAATCATCTTCCAGTTATGTATATTCAGTAGCTTACGAAGGGGAATTAAGGGGGTAAGGCAGGGTTGTGAACTCCCTTTAGAGATGTGTATACACGGTAGCCATAAAGAGACGAGCCTCACACCCACGCCCGGTTCAAAACCGAGCGCTCATCGAGGGCTGTCGCTAAAGCGACAACATTGGCTGTGAAGCTCTATGCATAAGCGTTTGCCGTTCTCTTAACCCCTTTAGTGGGTTTTGTTCCAGTTAGCCTTGCGACTTTGAGTCCAAGGCGGGTTGACGCTTCATCGCCAGGTGCAAGATTTGAGCCTTGATCCCAAATGAGAACCGCTACATACCATTTGGGAAACACCTATGCCGATCAGCAGCCCTTAATCACAATCGTACTTGGGCGAAGTAAATCAGATTGCAGATAACGCACAATCTGGTTTCAACCCTGAGTAGAACTTTTATACTGAGTGGGTCAGTGCGTTAAGGCACACAGTATTCAAACAGCAAAATACTGTTGCGTAGTGCTTGAAACTATTAGTGTACTGGCATTGACAGGTTCGTTCTGGCTCAAACCAATCACTCACGAGTATCTGCTGTGTATTAAAAGTACCCACCGGGGTAATGCGAACAGAAGCGAAGCGAAGCATTATATTAAGGTAAGAGTCGTCACCAAGAGATGTGTTATAGCCGCAAAGTCCCCTGAGTTTGCGCTATTGGCCAGGGATTGCCCCTCTCTTTGTCACTCAAACATGTCCATTTTTATTACTGAGAATCAAACAAATGGCAACACTCACACTCAACAACGTTACATTTACGGGTGGTAGTGGCCCCTTCAATGGCCCAGCGCTAGAGTTTCGTTTTGGGAATAAACTTATTGGTACCGCAACCATCACCCAAGCTAATACCCCTGTTACTTTTAGTGGTGCTTCAGGAACAATTGGTGGAACAGAGTTTCTTAGGGTTTATCAAAATGGTGAACCTTGTCGAGGAATGTTCGTCTCAGCGGTTAAAGCTTCAGATTCTGGACCGGGCACTTGTGAAGCTACAGCTGCTGTATATGGGGGAGGCATGCTTACTCTAGCGTATACCGTCTCATAGCTCTCCTCCAGTTAGAATTTCGCAGGGAGAATACGATCTACTTAATTTCAAAACAGTCATTGATTTGTAAAACCAATAACTGTTTTGAACACACTCTCTACCGTTATGTGGGTAAAAAACCTTTTACCCACATAACGGTTTAGGTATAGATAGATAGATTCTGGTGCACCAGGGTTGACTGGTAGATGTATTCTAATTGCAGAAGAATATTAGAAGGCTAAAGCTCAATCGTGATGGTAAAACAATACAATCTTGGGCTATGGGTTGCAAGCAAACTTCTTGCCTGTGGCTTACTGTCGTGTCAAACTGCATGGGCACAGGTTATACCCGATGGCACTACGGCCACTCCAGACCCTGGCTCCTGCGCCGTCAGTTGCACCATCACAGGGGGCACCACTGACTCCACTGGAACCAATTTATTCCATAGCTTTAGTGAGTTTTCAGTGCCTGATGGAAGCACAGTTACATTTGACCATGATCCTGCGCTTGTCAATATTCTCGCTCGGGTGGTGAATGGCCCCTTATCCATGATTGAGGGGACTATTCGCACCGATGTTACCAGTGACACCAATCTGTTTTTGATAAATCCCCAGGGCATTATTTTTGGTCCCAGGGGAAGTTTAGAACTGGGAGGCTCATTTGTTGCCACGACAGCCGATGCGATCCAGTTTGGAGAGCAAGGCAGCTTTAGCACTACTGAGATAAATTCTGACGTAGTTAGACTAACCGTTGATCCATCTGCGTTGTTATTTACCCAATCTGCGCCTCAACCTATTATCAATCAGTCTACTGCCTTAAATCCAACTTCTTTAAATTTTGGGTTAAGTATTCAGGAGAATAATAGCTTACTGTTAGTGGGAGGTGATGTAATTCTTGAAAAATCATCCCCCACTAATTTCAGTGGGGGAATTATTACAGCTCCCAGTGGCCGGGTAGAGTTAGGTGGCGTCAAGGGTGCCGCTACAGTCGGTTTAGATATTGATGGTGGCCGCATCAGTCTAAGCTATCCAGACGATGTTCCCTTAGCTAATGTTATCTTAGACCGAGGCCGCTTAAATATCTCCAATAGCTTTTTTAGTGTTGATCGTTCTGCAGGCAGCCTTGTTATTAGGGCCAATTCTATTTCATTCATCAATCGTAGTATTATTGATAGCGCCACATCTGGCCCAGACAATGCCGGGAACATCCTGCTTTATGCAAATCAGTCTGTAACTTTTGATGATGGAGGTATTAGTGTCAGTACTGGAGGGTCTGGAAACGGGGGTAACCTAATCGTTTTAACTGACATACTCTCCTTAGACAATAATGCTACTCTCAGCGTCAGAACAAATGGAGCAGGAAATGCTGGAGAGATTTCGTTAATTGCTAACAGTATTATACTCAGCGACAGCGATATAATTGCTGAAGCTTTTGGAGATCCTGCTCCTGCTGGCAGTGCCGGTAAAATTGAAATTCAAACTGGAACACTATCTCTGGTCAATAACTCTAGTATATCAACACAAACATTTGGTCCAGCCATTGATACAGAAGCGGCTGGTTTAATCAATATAGATGCGCGGGAATCTGTTTCTCTCGCTAACGATGGCAGTAGCATCACCAGTGCAACTAAAGGCCAACGAAATGCGAGTAATATCATTATTAATACACCGGAGTTAACTATTCAAGATTTTGCTAGCATTTCGGCTGTCGGGAACTTGACTGATGATGGCATGCCTACAGAAGGCGATGCAGGAAATATTGTCATCAATGGTGCCAATCAAGTCACCCTCTCAAATGGTTTTATCACAACAGAAACAAACACCCTAGGTAGGGGCGGCAACATTACCCTCAATACCGATCAACTCACCGCCAACTCAGGAGCCCGCATTACCGCCACCGCCACCGCCACCGCCGCTGCCACGACCCAGGGAGGTAGCGTCACCTTAAATATCGACCAAATCAACCTTTCCGGCGAAACCACCGGCATCCTGGCAGAAACCCAAGGCCCTGCCAATGCTGGCCTGATTACCCTGGGTCCCAACCATAACAACAACGCGGTGACAGTCAACTTCCAAGACAATGCCAACATTTCAGCCGCAACTAGCGGCAGTGGTGACGGCGGCAGAGTCGTAGCGCTAGCCCCAGAAGGCATTACCCTCACCGGCAACGGCAGCCTATCCACCCGATCCACAGGGGCAGGCCCAGCAGGCGACATCGACATTCAAACCAACGGTCAATTTAGAGTACAAAATGGAGCAGAAGTAGAAGTCAGCGGCGAAGGCACCGGCAACAGCGGCATGCTGGATGTGATTGCAGAAACCGTCGTACTCAATGACGGGAAACTCCTCGCTTCCGTACAAGCAGGGGAAGACGGCAATATTAACCTAGAAATAGAAGATGCCCTAATTCTGCGAGGCGACAGTCTCATCTCTGCCGAAGCATTTAATGATGCCAACGGTGGCAACGTCAATATCACCACCCCCTTTATCATCGCCCTATCCCCAGATGGCCCCAACGGTAACGACATTCAAGCCATTGCCAGACAAGGAAACGGTGGCCGCATCGCCATTCAAGCCAACACCCTCTTCGGCATCGAAGAAAACAAAGCCACACTAGGCAATAGGACCAATGACATTGATGCCAGTTCAGAAGCCGGTATTGATGGCGAAGTCATCATTGAAACCTTGCAAGTGGATCCAGACGAAGGCATTGATCCATTACCCAGTACTCTAGCCACCCCAGAAATTAGCCAGGGATGTCAAGCAGGCAGCAACGGACAATTTATCGCCACAGGCCAGGGCGGACTCCCCTCAAACCCTTACGAACCCCTCAGTAGCGACGGCATTCAAGAAGACATTTACCCAGCAGGCCAAACCATCCCTCAGCCCGTCAGTACACAACAAACTGACACTACCGACACACTGATCGAAGCCCAAGGCTGGAACAGAGACGAGCAAGGTAACATTGTCCTGCTCGTGACCACCCCAGACACCCATAGTTCCTGCCAGGTAACCTTAAACGGAGCGTTTTAAGATGAACTATCCGTTCCGTCAACCACCAAGACACCGCTACTTACGTTTTGTACTGCTAACCGTCCTCAGTTTTCTAGTCACATTCAGTTTCCCAAAGTTTAGCCATCGGGTAATGGCAGCTAATTCAGGGAGGCCTACAGATTATTCAGCAATCCAGCAACACTCTAGTTTCCCTTTAGAAACTACGGAGTATACACAAATCCTGAACACTAGCACTCACAGTTGCACTACCCCCTCTAACTCCCCCTTGGTAAGGGGGAGGACCGGAGTTTCTCCCCTTACTAAGGCTACGGTGCATACACAAGGATTGGATACTA
>NZ_QXHD01000004.1:3229462-3233318 GCF_011009555.1 Adonisia turfae CCMR0081
CTCAGAAAACCCACACCTGGTGATATTGGCTGGGTCATTTCAATGCACGGAAAAATTTATGCTCAAGATTTTCAATTAGAGCCACAATTTGAAATCGACATTGCTCGAAAAATAGTATTGTTTTTCGATAATGCCAGTGGTTTTGATCTCTTCTTAATTCCCTATTTTCAGGGGCATCGAGCAGGTTCCATAGCAGTTTCAAAAGAATCAGAGAAAACGGCATTTGTGAATTTTGTTCTGGTAGTCCATGAGTTTAGGGGGCAGGGCATTGCCAGGACCATGATGCATGCCATCATCAATCACTCTCGCAAGCATAATTTCAAGACATTACGCTTGGAAACCTACAGCTGTCTGAACGCTGCTCGCAAACTATATAAAACTCTTGGCTTTAATTTAATGAGCAGTAAGAAAAATATTAGAAAGTATGGCCAAAATTTTGATCAAGAATTTTGGGAACTAGAACTGTAAAAATCGGTATACAACGAAAAAAGCTTAACTAAATACTAATTCCTTGCTTCATTAACTTCCACATAATCGAGTCTTTGTATCTTTTGGTCATCTAAGTTTTTTATGGCAATCTTCAATTCTTGAGATGTTTGCAGTCTGTCCCAGGTAATACAAGGTGCAAATGCGCCCTGAATTTTTAAGGAAGCAGACGCCATACCGGCTGCATCAAAAACAACTTGTACTGAATCCAGTTCCTGCTTGGTGTTAATACATCGGTAATAGTGGTCAGTGATGATAGGTTCTCCTGCTTGTTGTAGCCGATCTAGCAATGAATCAATATTGTCGTCAGCACTACCCTCATAACCTCTGATTTTTGAGCCTACGAACTCCAATTGCTCAGCTAATATATAGCGTTCCTATTTGATTGGTGAGAATGTTCCATACATATGCATTTTGGGAAAGTCAAAGAGTTCCAGGGCACAAAACTGCTCAAATAGAGCTTTGAGGCCAGTGAATGACGGCTTCAATCCAGCCATCTGTCTGACCCAGGTCTTGGCTTGTAACCAAACATCCTCAATCGGATTTTGAGTTGGGTCGTTGGGCGCAAAGCGAATGCAGTGGATACGCCACTGGGATTCTGGCAGTCCTTCATTGAGCTCGTTTAAGCACGCTTGAATCTCCTGAGAACGATGATAACTGGCTCCATCCCATAGAATAATCAAGCGCTGGTTTGGAAACTGACGCTGCAAGAACTTGAGATAGGCCAATGTACAGGTCGTATTGCCGGCAGCGTGGGCCTCAACGAAAACGCGTTTACTTAGCAGGTCCAAGGCCCCATAGTACGTCTGCCGGTCGCGTTCATTGACAATCGGGACCTCAACGCGCTGATTTCGACGTCCCCAAACGTAGCCTTCGAGATCCCCACTCATCAGATGACATTCATCGACAAACAACACCCTCACTTGGCCACATTCAATCTCGGTGCGGTAGCGTGCCAATAGCCGTTGGATGTCGGCTTTTTTTTAGCCACTAGAGCGGGATCGGTTTTGGGGTTGACCTTGCTGGTTTTCTTCCAACTCAGACCAGCGGTCTCGAATAAGTCGTAGTAACTCTGTTTGGACTCATAGCTGACCCCATATTCACTGGCCAGGTGATACTCCAATTCATTCAGTGTCCAGATAGCTTTGGTCCCGAGCCACTCGATAACAGCGGCCTTTTGAGCAGCACTCAGATAGCTTTGACGACCTTTATGACGCGGTGCAAAGCTGCTGAGTCCCTCGGCCTCGTATCGCTGCTTCCAGTTTGCAATGAAGCCCATCGACACGTCGAGAATACTGATAATCGATTCGTAGGTATGCCCCTGATAGAGCAGTTTAACTGCTAGGGCTTTCTTCACCTGACGACCATCACGTTGCGTCTTGATGAAGGTTTTCAATTCTTCGATGGCTGCGGTTTGACTGGATACTGGTATCTCCGAACTCATAACGATACGGGGGGAACATGCTCTGATGAATACAATTTCTCAGATCATACCGATCTACCCTCAAGAATCAAGACGGATGACTATATCAGAATAAATGTGCAAAATCATGGGCACTTCGACGCTGCATATGGCCCGAATCGCGCACCCCAGAGGTTAGCCCCAAAGAAGCGGGGGCCTATTTATTCCTGAGCCAAACTTTGATAGCGGGGGTTGTTCGACTAGCTGTAATAATTTGGTCGGACGACAACACCACCAAATGATCGATCAGCATGTTAAATCCAGTTAAGACCTGTTCTGCTGCACCAGTCTCTACATTCCAGATGCGTACGGTTTTGTCTGCGCTCCCCGTACTTAGAGTTCGACCATCTCGGCTAAAGACCATATCGTTAATAAAGCTGGTGTGGCCTGACAAAATGTGCAAGGGTTCACCAGTTTTGATCTGCCATTGCCGGATGGTGCCATCGGCACTGGCACTAAATAAAAATCGACCATCGGGACTAATGGCCAGGGCGTTAATAAAACTCTCATGCCCTTCCAGGGTGCGCTCCAGTTCACTGGTAGAAATGCGCCAAAGCTTAATGGTGCGATCGCTACCACCGCTAATGATGTATTGACCGTCCGATGTCACCACAAGACTATTGATGGTGCCCTGCTCAGTGGTTAGCGATTGCACCAAGTTTCCCGTGCTGGCCTGCCAAAGGTGAATCATGCCATCGGCCCCACCGCTGATCAGCAGCTGACCATCGGGCGTACGGGCAATGATATTGATGGGACCACTGTGGGCGTCAGATTCTTGCCAAAGGGGGTTGCCACTGGCAATGGTCCATACCTGGAGTGCGCCATCGGCATTACCGCTATAAAGCTGAGTTTCATCGGGGCTGAGCAGTACCGTATTGACGAAGCCCGTTTGATCGCCGAAAGTTTGCAGCACTTGTCCAGAGGTTAAATCCCACAGACGGATAGTCTTATCGGCACTGGCGCTGACCATCCGTAGACCATCGGCAAACATGAGCAAGTCGTTGATGGTACCGGTGTGGGCGGATAGGGTGCGCTGGAGTTGTACCTGAAGCTGTGTAGGGTCTGGTAGCTGGACTGGGATGGGTTCAGGCTTTAGGTAATGGCGGAGTGCGATCGCACTGCCACCGACTGCCAGTAACCCCATTAAAGCGACAATGATCCAAGGCCATCGCCGTTTTTGCTCCACTGGCAGCATCGTCTGCGGCAGGGTTTGCCACGATGGCGTGGTAATGCCCATTTGCAAGGCTGTCGCCTCTTTAGGGGGATGTGCACCGTTAGGCAGCGTGGTGGCGGGTAGCACGGGTGGGCCTGAGTTTGGTGGAGCAGCCCCCCGATCAGTCAACGGCTCTAGCCGCCTCAGAATGTCTTGGGCCGTGGTCGGGCGATCCACCACCCGTGGAGCAATCATGCTATCGAGTAAATCCGCTAACCCAGCTGAGATTTGGGGTGCATAGGAGCGCCACTCAAACCGATTGTGTAAGGGATCGTAAAGGGCCGAATCTGTCGGTACTTTGGCGGTTAATAAATAAATCAGGGTGCGACCCAAAGCATAAAAGTCAGACTGGGGTACCGCCTGACCCTGTTCCTGTTCGGGCGGCGTATACCCAGCCGAGCTAATGGCTGTGACGAGGCCACCTTTGCTCACCTGATTTAAGTAAGTTTGGGTCATTTCCCGAGCGGCCCCAAAATCCACCAAGGCCAGCTGACCGCTTGTACGAATCATGACATTGTCAGGCTTGATGTCTCGGTGGAAGTAATTTTTCTGGTGAATCTGCTCCAGAATTTCCACTAGCTGGGTCAGCCACTGTAGCGCCTGCTGTTCACGGATGGGATGATTCCCCTGCTGTATCATCCACTGGGTCAGGTTGATACCGTCAATCTTTTCCATAACGATGCAGTGCAGCGGTT
>NZ_QXHD01000004.1:3233328-3234994 GCF_011009555.1 Adonisia turfae CCMR0081
GCGCATCGGCAGCAGGCATTTGCCTTTGCTGAGCGGGTGGGATATTTACCCCTGGCGTTAGAGTTAGCCGCGTCTCAAATTGAAGAAGGGGTGACTTGGTCAGAGCTGTTAGAAGACTTACAGGATGAAGTTGCTCGCTTAGAGACGTTGGATATCTATGGTCAAGCAGAGATACCTGATGATGCGAAGCGAAAGAAGTATAGTCTGTTGGCTTGTTTTAATCTGAGTTTGAAACAACTGTCGCCAGAGCAGCTGCAACAGTTTGCCTGGTTAGGGGTGGTGCCCGAGGATGTGAACCTCACCCAGGAGATGGCAGAAACGCTTTGGCAGGTAACTTCGCGGCAGGCTAGAGCTATCTTACGCACGTTTCGGAGCAAAGCGCTGGTGTTACAGGGGGCACAGTTAGCCGATGATACGCCCAGTTATCGAATGCATGACCTGATGCATGATTTGGCACAGCGGTTGTTGAGGAGTCCGCAAGAGCCGGAACGCGACGGAGAATTGCCAGGATTGGGATTAACAAAATCTGAGGCCCATGGGAAATTGCTGGAACAGTATCGAGAGAAAGCGGAGAATGGTGAGTGGTATACGCTAAAAGATGATGGCTACATTTATGCCCATCTCACCTGGCATATGGAGCAGGCGGAACAAACCGAAGAGATTCATACGCTGTTGCAGGTAAGCAATAAAGAAGGACGTAATGGTTGGTATGAAGCCTGTGATGAAATTGGTAAACCAGCAGGCTTTGTGAATGATTTAGGGCGGGCATGGCAGCTAGCAGTGGAGGCTTATAAGAAATCTCCTGGTAACTCTGTTACCTTGCTGTATCGCTATGCATTAATTCGTGGATCGCTGAATAGTTTGGCGAGCAATGTGCCAGCCGAGATGGTTGGGGGATTGGTGAAACACGGGTTTTGGCAGGCGGCTCAGGGGTTGGCCTATGCACAGCAGGCCCAGGATCCATGGCATAGGGCAGCATGTATTTCGGCGATTGTGCCTTATATGCCTGAAGCGCTGTTGCCCGAGGTGTTAAAAACTGTCGGACAAATTAACGATGCTGCTTATCGTTCTTATGCTTTAAGTAAGCTGGCGGAACAGTTTCCGAGCGTTTGGCCTGCTGTGCTTGCAACTATTCAACAAATTCAAGACCGCTATGGAAGTCATCGAGACCAAACCGAGGGTTTCTCTTATAAAGGCTTGGCACTGAGCCGAATTGTTGCTCAGTTACCCTCCATCTATTTTTCTGAGGTCATCGATATTACCCATCAAATTAGCGATCCTTCTGACCGTGTAATGGTGTGGACTGAACTTGCCCAGCGGCAAGTAATACCCTGGTCAACCGTATTGGAGACAACCCGACAGATCAAAGATGAATCATCGCGCTCGCGTGCCCTGACTGAGATGGCCCAGTATCTGCCAGAAGCATTCTGGTCAGAAGCTCTGGCGATTACGCGACAGATCAAGGATGAATCATCGCGCTCAAATGCCCTGATTAAGATGGCCCAGCATCTGCCTGAACTCTGGTCAGAAGCCCTGGAGATTACGCGACAGATCAAAGATAAATCATCGCGCTCGCTTGCCCTGATTAAGATGGCCCAGTATCTGCCTGAACTCTGGCCAGAAACCCTGGAGATTACGCGACAGATCAAAGCTGAATCATCGCGCT
>NZ_QXHD01000004.1:3235004-3238139 GCF_011009555.1 Adonisia turfae CCMR0081
TATTGTCAGCAAAAGTATGACAAGTTACTGATCGAAGCCTATAACGAAAAAGGCACCCTATTTCGGGAGCAGGGGAAATTTGAAGATGCTATTGATTGCTATCAAGAGAGTCACAAAATTTCTAAAAAATCAAACGATCTTATTTGGGCAACAGACAATTTACAGGACATGGGAGTGGCTTACTATCTTCAGGGAGATTTAGATCAGGCTCAGCTCGTTTCCATTCAAGCTCAGCACCTGGCAGAGCAAAAGAAATCGCCTCACTTGGCAGGACGAGCCCGACGAACATTAGCCAATATTTTATTTCACCAGGAAAAATATAAAGAATCCATAGAAACAGCTCTGCTATCCTGCATCAATATCTTGGAGATAGATCAATATAGTCTAAATAATAGCCCCGCCATGCGAGAGCTGCTAATAGAAGAATGGCTAACATGGCTAACGGAAGATCTTCTAGAAGAAATACAGGATATCTCCTTACGTAAAGGACAGTGTCAGTATTTGCTCAATTACTGGAGAGAATCTAAAGCTAATGATCGCGCGCTTGTCGACCACTATCCAGGCTTTATTATCACCTTAGAGGAGCTACTGTCTGAGTCAAGGGTCTGATATGTGGCGATCTCGATTTTTGTAGAGTAACGATTTGAGAGTTTTCGACTTACCATCATAGTGTGCTTTCAACATGTCTACCAGTTCACCGAATCTCAGGTTTGCTTTTCACAATCAAGTACAGGCTCTAAAATGGGTCGACCGTTCCCGAGGGGAATTATTGGTGTTAGATGCCCTACCAGGCTATGGCAAGACCGCTTTTCTTACCAAACTGAAAACAAAGTATGAAACTCAAAAATGGAGATGTTCATTAATTTCATTTAAACGAGCACGAAGTAAACTGGATGCAGTAACTGCCACTATTGAAGAAATTTCTACAGAGCCCATTGAATCACCAGAAGATTTAGACCAAGCCCTTGATGTTTTGCTAAAGCAATTGCAATCTAGACAGCCTCAAGCATTGATGTTTGATGATGTCCATTATTTGGAAAAGGAAGCATTAGATTGGGTAAAACGTGAGCTTGCCAGTGAGCTGAAGCAAGAGCTAAAAGATTTAACCGATGATAACTTTTTATTGATTTTTTCTGGTCATAGCATTTGTGGTCCTACCCGTTGGCCAACTATCAGAAAACCTATTAAGTTGACTGCATTTCATCGAGAAGTTATTAATCATTTCATTGAAAAAAATAACATTTCTGTACTCTGGCAAGATCGATCACAAAACTATTGCCCCTCTGTAGTGGATCGGATTTTTCAATTTTCTGGTGGTCATCCTCGAGCATCTCTGGGACTATTGCAGGAACTCAAAGATGGTTGGATTCCTTCGCGTAGCTTAAGACGTAGAAAAGATTTGAGAGTTTTCGAGAAGCATGTACAAAAAGAACTAAGCAAGTTTGTAGAAAATTTGGATCCTGTTTATCAGACTTATCTTTCACACTTAATAATCTTTCGGTATGTTGATGTGCCGGTCCTTGAATTTATTAAGCAAAAGTATCAAGTATCAGTTAAACAGACGGATCTCAAGCTAATAGAAAAATTTCTTCAATGTAATCTGCTTTACTCTCCTAGCAATTCTCTAGGAATGAAGGCTTTAGATCCTGTTTTTCGCCTAAGTTCACTGGCAAAAATGTTATTTAAAGATCCTGAGCAGTATTCAAAACAGCATAAATCTGCCCAAGAAATTTATCAAAATTGGGCTGCCACAAAAAATTGGTCCTATGATGTAATTAGATGCTTAAAAGAGAGTATTTATCATTGTCTAAGCCGGATGGAGGGAAAAGAGTGCCTGGAAGAACCTTCTGAATTAATAGATTGTTTGCGTTATGGTATTCGAATTTTGAATCATAAGCAAACAGAGATGATAGATCCACCGAAATCAGTTCTAGAGACATTGTTAGATGATGACGAAGAGATTCAATACTTACTACAAAAGCTAGAGATAGATTGGATAAAATTACTTAAATACTCTTTTTTCGCTTATTCAGGTACAGCCATTACGGTCATTGATATCCCAACAGTAAATCAGACTGTTCAAGATCAATGTAAAACAATGACAACCGTCTTAATTAATGACATTGGAGAAGTTTCAGGCACAGGTTTTTGGATAGCGCTGAATCAGCAATACTATGTAGTAACTTGTGCCCATGTGATTAAACAACTAAAATCTTCAGAAGGAGATTTAGTTAAAGTAAGAACCTTTGGGCCGAATGCTCAAGATTTGGATCTAAAAGTACTCTGGTATAGAGTTCCTTCAAGCCAGAGTGAGAAGGACTGGAGTGCTCGACAAGATATTGCTATTTTAGGTCTGGTTTCTGAAAAAGAACTTCGACTCTCTATTGGTTGTTGGAGCAATTTACTACCCCTTAGTGATGAACCTATAAACATAAATGGATATCAAAAAATATCACCCCTTTATAGTTTTGGTTATCCTGCCTCCAAGCATCTTAAAGGCGATAGTTTTCCATCTCTAGTATTTAAGGAAAAAGTTGCAAATGGCTTTATCAAACTACTTAACCGTGGGTCTAATAGTGTTGAAGGAGGAGTCAGCGGCGCTCCTCTATGCCATATAGAGGGAGAACATTTGGTGGCTATGATTCATGCCAAATCAGGGACAGACGTAGTTTATTGCATTCCTTCTACCACCATCTTAGACGTTTTGAAGGATGTGAGGAGCTGCCTATGAGAGAAACAGATATTTAATACGTATTCGTAGAAAATACGCAAAGTGTTAGACGAAATACAGAAAAGGGAAAATAGTGAGATAGGACAAGTTTTATATCCAGAAATTTTATGAGGTAATATTATGAGTCGATTTCTATCGGTTGAAACACCAGGGGGACCTATTTGGGTAGAAGTCCCCGATGGAGAAGATACTGAATCTGTAGAACTAGTGGCCAATAAAAGGGATATTAATCGTACCTTTGAAGCCTCTGCCCAGGCCTTAAAGAAAAATGCTCAGTATTTAATCAACTTAATGTCTAGTCTGGGGCCTCAGGAAGTAGAAGTCACCTTTGGGATGAGCGTAGGTGTAGAAGCCAGTGTCCCTGTGTTTGCCCTAGCCCAGGCCAATGGAGAGGCCAGCTATAC
>NZ_QXHD01000004.1:3238149-3401074 GCF_011009555.1 Adonisia turfae CCMR0081
AGAGCGTCGCATTGTCCCCCAGTTTTACGCTAGACTGCAGCCCAAAGTGATTGGCGGATGTCGCCACACTATTACCAAACGGCGCATTGGCCAGGCGACTACCCGTGCCCGCTGTCACCGCCACGGCTCCCCCCGGATAATAGGAACGGGCATAGGTCACACCCAGTTTAACGGTATCAGTCGGTCGAAAATCTAGCTGGCCCAGTGCCGTATAGCCACCGCTAAACAGCCCTATCTCCGAGTTAGCCGCACTTTTGCCAGGGACTAAATATCCGGCTGAGAGAGTGAGATCAGAACTGATGTCATAGACTCCAGTAATCCCCGTCCCCAGCGCTCCCTGATAGTAAATCGGATTAAAGCGCCCAAAGCGGGAGACGGCCCCATTAATGGGATTGGCAAAGCCTGGATTAAAGGTGCTGGAGACATTCGCCTGATAGGCTCCCCGAGTAGCATCAATGTGGAGACCGATGCGATCGCTAACCGGAAAGCGATAAAACAGCTTACCAATATCCACGTCATTATTGGTATCACGGTCAAATGCCAGCCGGGTCATATTTGTGCCAGTGATGGGAGCATTGAGGCGAACCGGATTCAAGGCATCCAGACGCACTTTAAGTAAGTCCTGCCCGGTAAAGCTGGTATTAAAATTTAACCTGGCCCGACTACCAAAGACCAGTTCATCGGGCAGGTCATTGTCGCTGCCAGGCTGCTTGTTCCCAGCGAGTTGTTCTAGGGAAAACACCACCTCGCTACGTAGACGGGTGGTGGTAGAAAACTGATTAGCCTCTAGAGCGGCGGTATCGGCTGCCAGTGACTCCAGGCGGCTTCCTAACGTGTTTAGATCTCGGTTAAACGAAGTCTGTAGCCGCTGGATAGTGGCCATATCGGTTTCAGAGATCCCCCCTTCTGCCATTGACGTAGTAACCTCCGACAGACAGGCCTCTAAAAGAGCGGCAAACTCATAGCGTGTCAGGGGGCGATCGCCTCTAAACGTGTCATCGGGATAGCCGACTACACAGCCATACTGCTCCATCAGTCGCTGTAATGCACTATAGGCCCAATCGGACGGCAATACATCAGATAGTTCATCCACTGAAATACTCAACGCCGCTGAAGTTTCTTCATTCTGTACCCCAGTGACTGTTGTTGCCCAAGCATCCTGAGCACCCATGCTAATAACGGCAATTGCCCCGACTCCTAACTGTTTCCACATCTCCATACAGTTCTATCAACCAGTGAATAATCAATGAGGATGATTTTTGTCAGGACACCATAACTGCGCCCCACCGCTGAAAGAATGCCGTCATCCTTAGATTCTGCTCACTGTAAGCACTGGAGATAGGTATTTCTCTCAAGTAGAGATTTAATTTAGATTTATGTAGCAATTATTTATTGTATGACAGGTTGTCTTTTGACATTTCTCTTTTTAGAAGTCAGTTAGATAGCTCGTGAGATAGTTCGCATAGCTAACTGTAGCGACCGATGCCTGTCTAAGTGTTAAATAGTAAACAGAGAAAAAGGTTGAGAAGGGATACGGTACGCTAAAGCCAGTCAGGAATAGAGAGGTTGCCGTGCTAACCGAAATCGTTCAAAGGTTTGCCCAAGAAAGCCCTATCAGCGTGATGATGCGAGGGGTGATGGAGTTGTTTTTCCGTCCTGAGCGGTTAGATGACATCTTTGAGCGTCATGCCAAAGTTCAGTATCAGCGCGAACTGCTTTTCTCGAGTGTCGTGAACTTGTTGAGTTTAGTGGTGTGTGGGATTCATCCGTCGATGAATGCGGACTACCGAAAAAAGGCCTAAGAGATGAACGTGACCCGCAATGCAGTGTACGAGAAACTCAATGGCATTGAACCGCAGGTAAGTCGGGCGGTGCTCAAGGAAACGGCTGCTGAGTTGTCTACCTTGATGGATACGATGGGGGGTAAACGTGAGCCCCTCTTAGCGGGAGCAGCGTCGCTTCAAACACCCCTATCAGTAGTCCGGTGTGGCGGCCAATTCAACCCCGGCATCTTCAGCAGCCTGCACTAGATCGATAGGGTATTGAAATTCACTGGAATCATCCGCTATTTCTTGCAGCCGGGTCAAGGCCGTTTGGCAATCCGCCAATGCTCGATGACCTCCCCCTAGTGCTTGCCATCGATAGTCACCATGGTAGCTACTCCAATCTCCGCGCCATTGGGAGTACCAAAGCATTAGGCAGTCTGATTGATATTGCAGCGCAGGTTGTTCGCATAGTTTACAGCCGGTCTCCAACACCTGGTTGTCTAATTGGGATCCGTAAATTAAAACGAATGAGTCTTTTAATAACAACTTGATAGTGCTGTACAAGTCACCAAAACTGGGGGCTTCACTCAATTGTTCTGACTGAATGCCGTGGATTGCGATCGCACCTGGATCGATTGTCCAGTGACCCACCGGTTGGCATAGAGAATTTAGCAAAGTCTCCCCTTTGCCGTTGATAATCGCAATCTCAATAATGTGAGCCGTCTTTTTTAAGCCTGTTGTTTCAATATCCAGGATTAACAGGTTGGGATTTTTAAGTTGTTCTCTGGCCCAATTGACCGCATTAATTCGGTCATACTCTATCCAAAAATCTGCGGAGTATTCTCGGTACAGTTTTTTGAAGTGAGACTTTTTCCTGCCCCTTTCTAAAGCGGCTAGCTGCGCCGGACTGCATTTACGCTTGGGTTGAGCACTGGCTATATCGTTTGGATCGTATAAGTAGCAATCGTACTTGAGTGTATGGATGACACCGACGGGCTGCACTGGCTTTAGCCCCAGCGACCCTAGCTGCCGTTTTGTTTTCAGGTGCTCAGGTGGTGAGTTAGGTTCCCCCCACCAGTTATAAACAGTTAGTTTTATTGTTGCCTGAGCGTCACCCATACTCTGTTTGGCCACATTAGCCAAATGCTATATCAGCCAAATTAAATGAGTCTAAGATAAATTCTGCCGTTTCTGCTCCTGGCGTTCGAGAATTGTCAACATCCAATCGCCGGTCATCTGGAATCTCATCATACTCAATCCGGTCGGCCTGGGTCGTATCACGTCGATCAAGTCGGTTTGGCCTGCTGTTTTTGCCCGCTGTATGCAGACCTCTGGCTTTGCATGGACGCAGAGGAAATAGCAGTCAAACTGTTCAGTTTTAGTCCATTTTTCACGCTCCCACCGTCGGGTGTGGGTGGCATCAATCACGATAATGGAGTGCCGTCTCAGTAGGGCTCTGGCTGAGGCTTGTAGGCCTTTGTATAGGACACTGTTGGCGAACTCCAGAAGTATTGAAAAACCACTAAGCTGAGACCGATCTATCGCTATCAGTAAGTGTGATCGCTAAAGCGTATCCTGAAGGAAGAACGCCATGTCCCTAAAGCCTCAACCAGAATCGCCAGTACCCGCTGATACGCTGCGAGTTGCTAAAGCCGTATTCGCTAAAGGCAATCCCTACGTGACGCTGCATGATGAACTCGGCCCTATCTTTGAAGATACCGACTTCAGCGAGCTATTTTCAAAGGTCGGTCAGTCGGCCATTCCACCGTGGCGGCTGGCTTTGGTCACTATCATGCAGTTCCGTGAAAACCTATTCGACCGACAAGCCGCTGAAGCCGTACGCTCACGTATCGACTGGAAATATCTGCTGCGGCTAGAGCTGACTGACATTGGCTTCAACTATAGTGTTTTAAGTGAATTTCGAGACCGTTTAATCGCAGGCAACGTCGAGCATTTGCTACTGGATAAATTGCTGGTCCGCTGCGGAGAATTAGGCCTAGTCAAAGCCGGAGGCAAGCAACGGACTGACTCAACCCGTGTCCTGGGAGCCATTCGTAGTCTGAACCGTTTAGAAGTCGTTGGAGAGACTCTTCGCGCCGCCCTCAATGACTTAGCAGTATTGGCTCCTGACTGGTTACAACAGATAGCACCTGAAGACTGGTATCAACGCTATGGACGACGCATAGAAGACTACCGGCTGCCATCAAAGCCAGCAGAGCGTATCGCCTACGCGCAACAGGTTGGAGAAGATGGAGCTTATCTACTCAAATGCCTATCTGAATCAAAGCTATCTGCTGAAGGCCAGGCTCTCAAGACAGTGCAAGCACTAGAGGAACTGTGGCCATATCACTATGAATACAACCATCAGGAGGATGGTCCGAGCCTGCGTTGGAAAAGCGACAAACAGCTAACAAAGAAGACACCAACTGTCGAATCACCCTATGACACGGACGTACGCTATCGTCGGCGCTGTGGCACCACTTGGACAGGCTATATCACCCACTTGAGTGAAACCTGCGATGATGATAGCTGTCATTTGATTACTCATGTGATGACCACTGATGCCAGTGTCCATGAAGCACAGTGCGTTGATGACATTCACCAGGCACTAATCGACAAGCATCTTCGGCCTGAAGAGCACTTTGCCGATACCGCCTATATTAATGCGTTCCTGCTGGTAAATGCACAGAATCAAAACATCGAGATGATTGGGCCAGCTCGCTTTGACACCAGTTGGCAGACACGAACTGAAGGAGCCTTTAATTTAGATTACTTCAAGATTGATTGGGATAACGAACAGGTAACTTGCCCAGAAGGTAAAATCTCTCAGGCGTGGAAAACGTACAACCGCGATTCCGGAAAACCCTATATTCTGGCTAGGTTTGACCCTCAAGACTGCGTTGGTTGCCCAGTTCGCTCACTGTGCACCAAAGCTAAGTCAACTGTTGGCCGCACACTGCATCTGCTGCCCCAAGACGAACACAAGGCATTAGAAAAAGCTCGATCCACACAAACGACAACCGAAGGTCAGGAGCGTTATCGTCGCCGTGCTGGCATCGAGGGCACAATTGCTCAAGGCGTGAATAGTTGCGGTCTACGGCGTTCTCGCTATATGGGCATGGCTAAGACTCACTTGCAGAATATGGCAATTGGCGCGGCGGTTAATATTGATCGATTATTCAACTGGTTTCAGGAAGTTCCATTAGCCAAAACGAGAGTGTCTCGATTTAAGGCGCTAGAACCTGCTGCTTAGTTGCCGAAATTTAAGTTCGCCAACAGTGTCCTCTATACAAAGGCCTAGAAGAGTGGTGGCTGACCTATGCAGACGAGTATGTTGAGATTGAGCAATTGGTCATCAACTTGGATAACGGTCCATCGCTCAACAGTCATCGCACTCAGTTCATCAAACGTATCGTAGCTTTTGCTCAGGCGAGTCGTTTATGCATCCAATTGATTTACTACCCGCCTTACCACAGCAAATATAATGCGATTGAACGGTGTTGGGCTGCGTTAGAAAACTACTGGAATGGAACGATTCTCAAGACTGTTGAAGATGCCCTACGGTGGGCTGCCAACATGACTTGGAGAGGATGTACACCCGTTGTCGATTTGGTTGACAAGGTTTATCACAAGGGCGTCAAGGCATCGCCTGAAGAACTCGCCAAGCTTGAACAGCAGTGGCAACGCTCTGAGCAATTGCCAAAGTGGGACGTCACTATTATTCCCATTTGACTGGTGTGTTATTCATTTGCATTTCCCTTATCAGACTTACACTAAAATTCTTATTTCTTTTCGTAAAAGCCTGATCTCACAACCAATAAGTATCCCTCATAGCTAGGATATTTCAACTGTAGAGCATGACTATCTCTGGTTCAAAACTTTGAAATAGTCGTTCCCAGAACTTTCAAATAATCCAAACTAATTACAGCTTCTCTGCAATTAGTTTGATGTAGCATTTCTTTGAAACTACAGACTAGCCTAATCGATACTTACTGGCTCCAGTAGTGGCTGTTCTGAAATGGTTTCTAAGTCAATAGATGTCAATAAACTACTCCAATTATCTCGAAATATGGTGTTTTCGGGCGACTCCCGATAGAGTTCTCCTAAAATAGTGATGGCATTCTGCCAAATACCATTCGATGCATAAATGGAAGCCATTTCCAAAGCTGTGGCATTATCAAGCTGTGTTTGTAAATTAGATACCAACTCAACCCGTCGGATCCATCCTCCCACCTCAGGCGATAGGGCTGTTGTACCAGATTCACAGTGAGTTAAAAAGAACCATTGATAGGTAGCATCCAATCTCAAAGGGGATAGCGTTTCGGGGAGAGTAATCTGGACAATGCCTGGGGTTTCATGATGGGAAATAAATGTCTCCTGATAGACTTCATTTCCGCTTTCATCTTGTAAAACAAACTCAAATTCCTTTATATCTTCAGAGGAGTAGGGAACGTAGAACCAAAAAGCAGGCAAGGCTTCTGTTGTCAAACTCAAGACTGATTCATAGTTAGACAGGTAAGCATTGTCGGCGGTTTCTGCAGTGTCCTCTAATTGAACCTGGGTATTTGGCACGAGAGCCGTAAGGCCAGTTTGCTGTTCTAACAACTGACAACTCCCTCGGCTAGCAGCTCCCTGACGACGCCCTGAGTGAGGACGACCGCGATCTTCTAAAGGTGGTGGAGTAAATTCGATATTAGTGTTGATTTGGGTTGACTGAGCCAAGCTGGAGATTGGCACTAAGCATAGCCAGGCAACACCCAGTAAACTGACTGGAAACATTAAGTTGAAAAGTGTGTTAAGTCTTTTCATAATCGTGCTAGATGACCAGTCTTATCTACAGTCAGAATGGTCGTTTTTCCGAGGAAGAACCTACAGTGTTTGGCCGGTTAATGAATTCAGACGTGAGCTGACTGGAAACGACGGTAGGTCGCTACACTCCCTACCGTAATTATGATTACAGTAGATACCGATACCCATGGCAGCCAATAACCAAACCGTGTCAGGCTAAACCAACATAGACTCAATAAACTAAATTGAGCCACTACTCCTACCAATAGTAGCTGTCTCCATTGAGGCTGTGTAGGAATCCAAATGTTAACACCATAAATCGCGACACCACCAAGGGTCGTCCAGCTCACTATCCATAGAATTTCAGCCCAATCAGGCCAGGTTCGAATGAGGGGATGTCCATCCAGGACCGTGCTCAGGAGATGACTCACCATATGGGCCTGTAGAAAAACCCCTGCCGTTTCCTGTAGGCCCATATGTCCATGGCTGTAGGGGGTTAACCAATAGTCTCCAAAGCTGGTGGCAGTGGTACCAATCAGAACAATGCGATCACGCACAATATCGTCACTCACACGCCCCGCTAACACTTCGTCGAGGGTAACT
Source organism: Adonisia turfae CCMR0081 (assembly GCF_011009555.1). Taxonomy (GTDB): domain Bacteria; phylum Cyanobacteriota; class Cyanobacteriia; order Phormidesmidales; family Phormidesmidaceae; genus Leptothoe; species Leptothoe turfae. The sequence continues at coordinate 3,245,307 of NZ_QXHD01000004.1, forward strand.
TGGTCCGCAATTTGATCCGGCGAGGACAAATGGCGATAGTTCAGCAAAATTTGATGTCCCCCAGCATCCATCCCCTGGTAACCTCCACTATGGGGTTCTAATGGCGTAAAGATCACCTCACCTGCCTGTAGATGCCCCTCAGGGGTAACGGTGATGTCCATACCTTGTGCCGACAGATAGTGTAGAGCGATTAAGGCATTCAAAGAATAGCTTGCCGGGCAGGGGGAAGCTGGCTCAGGCGTTATCGACAGTAACTGGCGACGAGTAATGCCATCGGCATCGGTGAGTACATCGCTAAAGCCCACTTGATTGCTGGGCACTTCTGGCGGCGAGGCAATCCCTGGACTATCGTCACGGCTATTGCGAGATTGGCACGTCGCGATCAAATTAGGTAACTGCAGCTGGTTGATAAGTTGTGGTTGACGATCGCTGACTGGAAAATCTCGATAGATATCCAACCCAATCACCCTGGGCTGCATCGGTTCTAGCTTCTCTAACAGCGCTGATAACGCATCATCTGAAAGGGAACCCCGTCTTTGATCCGCATCCTGAGCCTGAATATCTGCTTCGGTCACCGTGATGATTAACAGTCGCGGATCGGGCAACTGGTGGGAACGGCGTTGCATTAAAAAATCAAACCCTCGTAATTCCCAAGGCTGGAGTATCCCAGTCTGGCGTAACCCTAAGGTTGTACATACTGAAAAAATGCCAATAATAAGTAGTTCTTTCAGGCCCAGTGTTTGTTGTTGTTGAGTAATGTTGAGGGGTGGCTTGGCTATGTTGTCGAGCTGTGGGGCTGGCCAGGTGGGTGGTTGTTCAACCAGGTGTTGGTAAATCATCGGCAGCCAGGTAGCGCAAGGATATTTGTCTTCTAATCCCTGTAGCTTTTCTCGGGCTTCTCGGACTGCAAGATAAAAGGGTACCTGACGGGAAAATGTAGTTAAAAACGATTTGAGAAACATATGGGCGACCGGATCGGGGACTGGTTCTCTCATCACCAGCACCTGAGGAATTTGCAAATCTGCCAGATCATGGGCCAAACCCAGACCGTCACAGGAATTGAAAATAGCGATCTTTAATCCACGCTCAATGGCTTTACTCAGGCCATGCTTCAGTTCAGGCACAGTTAAACTGTCGTCAGGGTTGAGATAAAGTTTCCCGGTGATATCTGTTGCCGATTGGGTTTGACTAGAACTATGGCCAGCAAAAAAGAGAATATCCCATCCCTGCGGATCCCAAAGAACATCATTTAACTGTTGACGGTCGGGCTCGACTAAAAACTGCACATCGGCTTGGGGCAATTGGTTTAATAATACCTGGTCAGTTTGTAGCTCCAGCCCCTGACCATGGCCTAAAATGGCCAAAATCCTAACCCTAGAGCGAGGCATCGTCTGCCGTTCAATGCGTTCGTAGGCAGGGGCACTCAGGGCAATTTCGGCTTTTGGGTAGCGATCGCACAAAGCCCAAGTATGCCAGGGCAACCGTTGGAGAGTATGCAGCTCAGTTTGTAAAACAATACGAATGTAGTCACTGGGATTTAATCGCTCCAGTAGTTTGTCATATAAAGGGCGAAAGCTATCTGAACTGAGCCAGCGATTAAATTCAGCATTTAATTGCCGAGCAACCGTATCACAGTCATCTATTCTAGAAACATTCTTGGCAAACCCGGTTTTAGCCTCCAGACGATAGGGTGTGCCCATGCGACGGTATGCCCTTTGCCAGCGCTGAAGCGTATGCTGTAGTTGCACAGCAGGCGGTAAATCCCCAGTAAGTTCTACAGTGGGTAATTGACCTGACTCACCAATTTGCAAAATGACATGTAGCCCAGTCTCCAGGCTGCCATTACCAAACTTTAAGGTAACCAACTGCTCCATGGCCCGCTCAAGTCTCACATGACAAATTCTTCGAGGTATTGGACACCATCCAACTGGAGCCGTACCCGAAAGCGCTCACCAGGACGACTGCTGAATTGTAACTGAATATAATTGTCAGCCTGTCTGGCTCGAGCATCCATAAATACAGTATCCGATGTTTCTAGCACTGCCAGTTCAAGGTCAGGGGGAAGGTAAGGTTGACCTTGAGGATGTACCTGTAGCCCAATGTTAATTGCCCCAGATGATTCACTCTGGATTTCCACCAGCATGACAACTTGCACATCCCCCAGATGCACTCCAACATCAATCAGCTTGGCTCGTTTGACATCAAGAAGACTGTCAGCAAAGGGGCCATCAGATACAGCATCCAATGGAGTATCAGTATCCGTTTCATCGACATGTCTAAAGCTAAAGGCCAGACTAACTTGTTCTGGACTAAGCAAGGTTTCCACTGCAAGCCATCCTGCTTCAAATGATTGATTAAGCCATTGGCCAAGTTTGACCGCTGTTGCAGCTAGCTGGGACTGGTCCATATCTGAGGATGTAGCCACTTCGTTCGAGGGCATTAGCTCATGGATACGCTGTAGCAATGTTTCAGGGGGCTGTAGGTCTGAAATGGTTAAGGCTGTTTCACCAACGGTAGGCGTAAAACCCAGTAGATGAGCCATTTTCAAGTTTTCATCAATCCAGACAACCACATACCCGATGCGCAGATCCCATACTTCAGGGGGTACCTCACAAATATTAGCCCCTGTCTGAATAGGTCGGCATTCTAACCGACCCAGCCCTGGCAGCGTCAAGTCAGCAACATCAGTCATCATCTGAGTCACTGGATTCCAGCTATCACTTTGCTCTAAATCGCTGACAATTCCCATCATCTGGCAGTAACCATGGATAGCAAAAACGGCTAGCGTATTTAGCTGCACCTGCTCTGACTTGATGGCAGTCGGCTGAGCACTGGCAAATTGCTGGGCCATGGTGCGGGCCTGTTCAGTAATGGGAAGCGGCACTGCTTGAGGGTATAGCGTTAACTGTGTGGTCATCATCTTTCTCTGGCGTAATAGTAATCAGACACAATGGGTTTATAGATAACCCTGGACTCGACCAAATTCTTTTAATAATGGAATGCACTGACGCTGGTAAAAGCTACTCAAGGTACTCACAGACACCTCTAGCTGTGCAGCTAACTCTTTCCATGGAGTTTCTGGCGGCAATCGCTTTAGAATCAGCAGCTGACAGGTAATCTGAGGCTGACCTTTAATGTGGGTGTCAGCCAGGACGCCATCAGCATCGGCCTCTGCCCAGGCTTGAACTTCTGCCAGCAGCGGGGGAATATCTGGTGGGGCGGGTAAGCTGTCAAGCGGGTCCAAAGGTTTTCCCTCTGAACCTGAGGAAGTGGATGGATATGCCGTGGTAGCGTATTGCTTTTGTGTATTGATGTAGCCGTCCTGGAGGCGACGCTTAAGGTAAGCGTTTAACCAGGTAACGACATTAGCCTTGTCAGGATCGTAAGCGCAACCAGTTGTTGCTTCGCACAGATTACGACAAAAGTAGATCCAGGTCTGCTGTAGAGCATCTTGATAGTAGGGGGCTTGGTCCCGCCAAAGCTGATTGGAAATCAGGCGAATGATTTGGGTCAGGTGAGTCTGTCTTTTCAGACTACCTGGAGGATGACAACAGGCCTCAGCAATTAGTTTTTCGACGGTTTCCTGGAGTTCACTCATGCCTGATCAGTCACCCTTGCAAACGTCAATTTAAGTTAGCGATCTTTGGACGGTCACCTAAATAACCTATCAGGAAGATTGATAACTTTTACGCGGACGTTTATGTGAAAGTTCACTAAGTTGAGAGGCTAACTCGCCACTCTTGCTTGGGCATCATTAAAGCAAAAATTTGGAACTAAGACAGTGAGTCGTGAGCCGTAATTGATAAACCACGTCCAAGTTGAAACCTGTCGTTTCCTCTACGGTAACATTCCAGTTCTGGACGTGGACAAGGTTTATATCAAGTTTAGCCACGTCTTGCCCATGACTTGCCAAGTCAAAATCTTCGTCTTGACAGACCACTTGGCAATAGCAGTAATTTTAGATTCTAACTTAAGGGCAAATTACTGCTTGAGGCAGGTCAAAAAATAAAAAGGGGCTGCCATTAGACAGATCCCCTTTATGAATAAAATCTTTGGACTAGTTGAGTACTTGGGAAGATACTGATAGAACTCTCTCTACCCAGGAATCATTAGGGAACGAGAGGAGCATTCGCATTTCGATAAAAGATGGCAACGTCACTAATGCTGACGTTGCCAGTTCCACCAGTTACCCGAAACTCGATATTGTTTTCTCCAGATTTCGGAGAATTTATAATATTGACTGAAAGGGTTCTATCGATATCTCCGCCGATTTTCAGTCCAGGGGAATTTCAGAGGAAGTTTTCCCTCTTACTCCATTCCCGTCACCCTAGTCTCAACCTAAAAATTTAGGCTTGACAGACTACTAGAAAAGCGGTTTCAACGGACATAAGGGTTAATCTGTAGCCACTTACAAACTAAGCGATTGTTTTCGACAACCCAGGTAGCCGTTAGCCGAGCTTTGGTTTGAGCAGTGGGCATTTGAGTCTGGAATTTATCAGTCTTAGGGGCCAGGGTTTGAACAGGTGCAGTCATGACAATTTTCTCCAAATAATGTGATCAAGGTTAGGGATCTGCCAAAAAATAAAATCTCTGGCTGAGAGAAGGAAAAGGGGTAAAGGAACAAGGGTAAGGGGCTATTGGCAGGTACCTTATTTACCGGCAAGCCCCTAGGGCCCATTTTTTTACTCCTTCTGACCATGGGTGGGATGGAACATGAGATCGGAAAGTCCTCCAAAGGATTAATGCTTTGACGTTAGTCTCGCTCGCTTCAGTCTTACTGTTCCATCTCTGATCACTCTTAAAGAGGATACAGCGTTTCTCACATGCGCTGAATATATCCCCATTGCCCATTGCCTCACCTTGCCAATATATTCATTCCAATCGAGAATGCGATAAGCATTAGCTAACAAGAAACTTGTTCAGCAGCCTCATATTGTCCTGGAATCGGCACATCAGGCTGAAACACTTGGCGTAATGTGGCCATATTCATCACCATGGCGCATGTTGCGATTGCCATTAGTCCTGTCAAGACTAAAAGACCAAGCAGACTGGTCCAATCGGGGTTAGCGGATCGGATGATGTGAGGTTTTGGTATTGATACCTTAGTCACATTCAATTATTCGAGAGAATAAGGTTTTGACGGAGACAATGGTTTTGGTGTAGTCAAAATACGGACAAATTCTAAAATCATGGATAACTCCTTACAAACCCATTTTGGTTTGTAAAAAAGGTGTTTTTTGAGTTGTTCTTTGTTTTGTCTGACGATGCTTGCTGATTGAACACTGTTAGGTTAATGGACTGTGCTTTGGAACTTGGCGAAAGGTGCGATCTCACATTGAGTAAATTGCAAGTGAGATCGCTAGTACGTGAACATAAACATGAAAATCATTCTTTGAGTCAATAATGCCTGGTACCAGCCTCCTTACAGGATTAGTTAGTGGATATCAGATACTTCAAACAGATTTTCTGTAAGCGTCTATTGACCTATCAGGGGAGGTTCTAGAAATTATGCAGAGTGACGCAACTTTTTTAGGATGAGTATGAAACTAAGCTCGACTTAATACATTAAGTGATATAACAAACCCAGTCAGACCAAGGACTGAGGCGTTATATAAAAGCATGGCACTGCTGGATTATGCCGAGCCATTGCCCTACCAGCAAGGCTGCTCAGCTCCTGCAACAAGCACTTGACCAGTAGCACTCGCTCACACTCTAATGTCCTACTTAAACAAATTCAGCCCGGTCACAGCGGCTTGGGTAAACCCAAGTCAGTGGCTAGGCATTCTGTTTGAGGGCCAGGCATTACGATTCACCACGTCAAGGCCTTGAAATAAATATATAGCTCAAACAGTTTCAGGGTTTACCCGGAGAAAGCTTTGATATTAAAATGATGCTCGGCAACATGTTTAGAACCAAAGCATTTGTGATTTAGACCGAGTATCGAAAAGTAGAAAGGGAAACACTGTATTCGAAGCGATTGGGAATCACCATAACTTCCAGGAGTAGAGGATATAAACATGAGTCAGCCTTTAAACCACTGGTCTTATTACCTTAACCTCATTAGCTATTTGGCTTGTGGGACTAGTGTTTTTTTAGTCGCACCTGCATTAGCTCAAAGCAACCCTGTCCCTGACAACAGTTTAGGAGCAGAAAATTCTCAAATTATTCCCAATCAAACTATCGATGGTTTATCTGTAGACATCATTGATGGTGGGGCTGTTAGAGGTTCCCACTTGTTTCACAGTTTTATCGAATTCAATGTTGAACAAGGACGAGGGGCTTACTTCAGCAACCGCATTGGGATCGAGAACATTTTTAGTCGAGTAACCGGTGCAAACTCTTCAGCAATAGACGGTACGTTAGGCGTCTTGGGCGATGCAAATTTGTTCTTGCTAAATCCGAATGGGATTATCTTTGGTCCCAATAGTCGCTTAGATGTGGGCGGTTCCTTTTTCGCCAGTACTGCCGACAGCGTCTTATTTAACGAGTATGAATTTGACACTGTTAATCCAACAGCTCCGCCTTTGCTAACGATGAGCCAACCGGTGGGACTGCAAGTTGGGCAAAATCCAGGGGACATTGTGATTCGTAGTCAACCGATTTCTTTTACGGCAGGAAACATCACTGAAGTCGCTGATGCAGGGCCTTTACTAGATACAGCCCAAGTTGCTAATGATGCAGGATCATCGGTACCCAGCACCATCACGGGCGAACTCGCCGAGAATAATGATGTTGATTTGTACAGGCTCTTACTGCCCGCAGGCTCTTCTTTTTCGGCGAGCACGGTCGGCGGAACCGATGTGGATACAATTGTTTTCTTGTTTGATGAAAACGGACTGGGGATTATTGGCAATGATGATGATGTAGGGCTTCAATCGACGTTGCCTGCTCAAGAAGTAACCGCATCAGGAGAATTTTATTTGGGTCTATCTAGTTTTAACAATCGCCCCATAAGTGCAGGGGGAGATATTTTTTCACTTAATGACTTTAGACCGACAGGGCCAGGGTCGGTCTTGCCCTTAGCAGGCTATACAGACAATGGCCAAGAGAGTGGAGCTTACACAATTTTTCTTGATGTTCTGAGTTCGGATCCTAATAATGTGGGCGGCTTACAGGTACCTGCAGGTGAAACCCTGACGTTGCTGGGGGGAGATGTTCGCCTGGAAAGCGGACAAATTCTGGCACCAGGGGCAGATGTGCAGTTGGGCGGATTGAATGCAGCAGGGGTGATTACGTTAGACGCGAATCAGAGGATTGCTTTTCCTGAAAATGTTGTCCGTGGGGATGTTTTGTTCGAGGCCGGAGCCACAGTGAATGTACAAGGGGATGGTGATGGGAGCGTTGCCATCTTAGCTGACACCCTTAGCCTGACTCAGGCGAGCGAGATTGTGGTCGGAATTAGGGCAGACGCGACGAGCGGCAATGGGGCAGGGGATATTGTTATCAATGCCTCTAATCTAGTGGAACTTTTGGATGGAACACGAATCGAGGCCAGTACCTTTGGTCTGGGCAATGCTGGGCAAATCGTGGTGAACACCGGTACTTTTCGTGCTCAGGGAGCATCTAGTGAAGTTTTACGTCGCAGTGGCGGCATTTTCAACAATGTCGAAGAGGATGCTGTAGGAAACTCTGGAGGGATCGTGGTGGAAGCTTCTGAAAGGGTCGAACTCCTGGATGGAGCAGGTATCTTTAGCGAAGTTGGAAGAAACGCTGAGGGGAACTCTGGGGGAATTGTATTAGAAGCATCCGACAGTGTTGAACTCCTTAATAAAGCAGGACTCGAGGCCAATACCGCTGGTCAGGGAAATGCTGGGCCCATCGTCGTAAACACCACTATCTTTCGTGCGCAGGACAGTGATGTTGTCAGCGAAGTCGAACCGTTCGCTGAGGGAAACTCTGGGGGAATTGTTTTGGAGGCTTCAGAAAGTGTTGAACTTCTGGATGGGACATTAATCCTTAGCAATACCTCTGGTCAAGGAAATGCCGGACCCATCGAAGTGAACACCACTACCTTTCGCGCACAGGGAACAGGCAGTTTCGGTGTCCCGAGTACTGTTTTTAGTGAAGTCAGATCTCTCGCTGTGGGGAATTCTGGAGGAATTGTGTTAGAAGCATCTGAGAGCGTCGAACTCCTGGATGGGGCACAACTTGCTGCCAGTAACTCTGGTCAGGGCAATACTGGTCCAATCGCCATAAACACCAATACCTTTCGCGCTCAAGGAGAAAGCAGCCGAGGACGGAGCGGTGTTATCAGCGAAATTGAAGGATTTGCTGAGGGGAACTCTGGGGGCATAGTCCTGGAGGCTTCTAACAGCGTTGAACTCTTGGATGGGGGACGACTCAGTACCACTATTAGAGATCGGGGTGCAGGCACTGTTGGCTCAATAGTGGTGGACACCAATACCTTTCGCGCTCAGGGAGAAGCTAGCAACGGTGATAACAGTGGTGTTTTCAGCTTTAACTTCACGTTCGATGAGGATGAGCGCTCTTCTGGAAAAATTGAATTAGTAGCATCTGACAGCATCGAACTCCTGGATGGGGCACAACTCATTACCAATACCTTGAATCAGGGCAATGCTGGGCAAATCGTGGTAAATACCACCACATTTCGTGCTCAGGGAGCATCTAGCAATGGTGATAACAGTGGCGTTTTCAGCCAAGTCGAGTCCAGCAGCATATCAGAGAGGTCTGAAGGAGATTCTGAGGGGATTATATTGGAGGCGTCTGAGAGCATCGAACTACTGGATAGGGCAGGGCTCGCTGCCAGTACCTCGGCGTTGGGAAATGCAGGAGAGATCACCATCGCCACCCCCAACTTAAGCCTTGCGGATGCTGCCTTTATTTCAACCGAGACTACTGGTGCAGGTAACGCTAGTTCCATCAGGGTTGAAGCATCAGAAGCCGTAACCCTAGGACAAAACACCCGTCTGACTGCTGAAACTTCTGGTGCTGGTGCCCCCGGTGACATTGAAATCACGGCCCCAATCCTTACCATTGGTCAGAATGCAGAACTCAGTACCACCATTACCGCAGACTCTACCAACCAGGCAGGCAACAGCGATATCAAGCTCAATACCTCGGTGTTAGATATCTCCGGTGAACTGGGGGTCTTTGCCGAAACCAACAGCGCTGCACCCGCAGGAGACTTATCCATCCAACCCACTAGCCATGATACCGATTTAAATATCCAATTCAGAGACAATGGTTTTATTGCTGCTCGCACGACAGCCACTGGCATCGGCGGTGGTATTGAGATTACGGCCCCTGAAACTATTAATATTCAGGGGCAAGGACGGGTCTCGGTTGAGACCCTGGGACAAGGTGATGCAGGGCAGGTGACACTGACGGCTCCGGAAGTCACCCTCAAGGAGGGAATAACCATCGCAGCAACTACCACAGCATCAGGCCAAGCAGGAGACATACTCTTGGACGTTGCCGACAGTCTGACTATTGATAATAGTACTGTTGAATCCAGTACAGGCCCTGTTTCGTCCGGATTGGGGGGGAATATTTTCATCAGTAATGAGATTGTCGAGCAAGGTGGAGAGCCTGTAATTCTCCAAAGCACTCCTGAGGTCGCTTTAAATAACGGTGGGCGGATTACGGTCAACTCCGAAGGGCAAGCTCAGGGGGGGAATATCACGACAACCGCTGACCAACTAACGCTAAACAACGGTAGTGCCATCACCGCCACCACGCGCAGCAGTAATGGGGGTAACCTGACCTTCACCCTGGAAGATGTCTTAGTGTTGCGCAACGGTAGCACTCTCTCTGCTACTGCCGGAACCGCCCAAGCTGGCGGTGATGGTGGCAATATCAGCATTACTGGTCCCAATAGTTTTCTCGTTGCTGTTCCTGATGAAAACAGCGACATCACTGCCAATGCCTTTGAAGGTAATGGCGGCAATATCAACATCACCGCCCGAAATATCCTTGGTCTAGAATTTCGCCCCAAGCTAACACCCCTCAGTGACATCACCGCCAGCTCCGAGTTTGGCCTATCGGGCACTGTCACTCTCAATACCCCCAACCTTGATCCCGCTCAAGGACTGATTGAGTTACCGACCGACCTCGTAGATAGGAGCAACCAAATTGATCAACGCTGCCTGACTGATACTGGCCAAGGGCAGAGTGCATTTGTAGTAACCGGTCGCGGCGGATTACCCCCCACCCCCAATGATGTAGTACGTAGTGAATCACCTGGATTGATAGACCTAGAAATTTATGGAAACCCCAATACCCTCACCCAGAGTACAGACACTAATGCAAAACCCACTGCCCTAACCCCAACAGCAAATCGCCCAGCACATGTCGAAGCTCAGTCTTTTGTCATGAATGACTCTGGCATCGTTGAGCTGTTAGCCCAGGCTTCCCAGGCAACAGCCCAGTTAATCTCTTACAGTGGTGCATGCCCATCCAGACCATGAGAAGATATCTAAGGAAATTTTCATTGGGTTACTTCTGCCTATCTTTAGTCACAGTGCTAGGCATAGGCATCCTCTGGTACCCGCCACCAGCACCAGCCAGCCAGCCAGCCTTAGTTCAGACGCCAGATACTGAAATTAACTCTCTCAACAGCCTAACTGCACAACAGACAGATAGGTCATCATCCAGCCTAATTCAACAGGGACGAGACCTATACAAAGCAGGTAATTACAAAACAGCTATCCAGGTTTGGCAACAAGCCGTTGACCAACTGGTCACCCAGGGAAACTGGCTGAGTCAGGCCAGTGTACATAGCCATCTGGCTCTGGCCTATCAAAATATAGGCCAGAGCCCCCAGACAGATGAGACCATTAGCACTAGTCTACAACTGCTCGACAGTAACCCATCACCCGACCAACCTGACTACTGGAGTAGTCGAGGCCAGGTGCAAAGTACCCAGGGGACCATATATTTATTGCGATCGCAACCCACAGATGCCCTCAGCTCTTTTCAGCAGGCCGAGCGGGATTACCGCCAGGCCAGTAACAACAATGGCATTCTCCGCAGTCAGATCAACCAGGCCCAGGCCTTGCAAGCACTAGGCTTTTACCGTCGAGCACTCAACACCCTCACAGACCTGAATCCTCCCCTTGCAGACCGTTCGCCCTCATTGAGCCAAATAACAGGGTTGCGCAACCTGGGAGATTTGCTCCGGATTACGGGCGACCTTGAACAATCTCAAACAGTGTTGGAACAAAGTCTCACATTGGCCCAACAGCTAGGCGACCCCATCGAAACAGCCAAAATCCGCTTTAGCTTAGGCAATACGATCCAGGCGCAGGGAAATACGGACCAGGCCCTAAACTATTTTGAGCAAGTCTCTGTTCAGTCAGTTTCATCCTCCTTACGGCTAAAGGCCAACATTACCCGACTCAGTTTACTGTTTGAAACCGGCAAAACCGATGTGGCGACTTCACTCCTTGCCGATATCCGCACCCAGTTAACTAACCAGCCTGTTGGTCGCACTAGCGTTTACACCCGGCTCGTCCTGGCTCGTAACTTGCTGGATCATGCCGAACCACTACCCACCAACGAGACCGCTCAACTCCTGCAAAAAGCACTTGACCAGGCCCAAGACCTCAGGGATCGTCGTGCTGAGTCTTACGCAATGGGCTACTTAGGAGAACTCTACAACCGAACAGCCAATCTGTCTGAGGCACAGGTCCAGTTAGCATCCGCCCTGGCAATTGCACAAAACCTCAATGCTGCTGACATTGCCTATCGCTGGCAGTGGCAGCTGGGCCAACTGTCGCGTCAACAGGGTAACCTGACAGATGCCACCACAGCCTATAGCGATGCGGTCAAAAGCCTACAATCCCTACGCAACGAGCTAGTAGCCATTAACCCCGATATTCAATATGACTTTCGAGAAAAGGTCGAACCTGTTTATCGAGAACTGGTAGATTTATTGTTAACTCCGTCTTCTACAGAATCTAACATTAGCCAAAACAAGCTATTACAGGCTAGAGATGTGATTGAATCCCTGCAGCTAGCAGAACTAGAAAATTTCTTTCGAGAACCCTGCTTGGCAGTTCGACAACAAATCGATCAGGTAGTTGATGATGGGCAGTCTGCCACCGCTGTTTTATATCCCATTATCTTGCCAGATCGGCTAGAAGTCATTCTGAAACTCCCCAATCAACCCCTGCAACATTATGCAACGCCTCTGGCCCAAACCGATCTAGAAGTTATTATTAATGATTTACGTCAACAAGTTGTGCGTTCCTTCGGTCTTAGAAGCACCCAATCCCTGGCAAAACAAATTTATGACAGTCTGTTGAAACCGGCAGAGTCCGCCCTGGAAGAAGCCCAGGTTGATACCCTCATTTTTATTTTGGATGGGGCATTACGCAACATTCCGATGGCAACGCTCTACGACGGACAACAATATTTAGTCCAAAAGTATAGCCTGGCCCTGGCACCGGGTCTCAAGTTGGTAGACCCAAAGCCGTTGGCGGAACAAAACCTAGCTGCCATTACAGCTGGTTTAAGTGAATCTCGTCATGGCTTTATTCCCCTACCTTTTGTAAATGTTGAAGTCGAGCAAATTCAATCAACCTTAGATAGTCGTGTCTTGTTAAATGAAACCTTTACAGAAAGTGCGTTAACAGATGCAATCAACCAAACTCCTTTTCCAGTGGTGCATCTTGCCACACATGGTCAGTTTAGTTCTAATCCAGAGGAAACATTTATCCTGGCCTGGGATAACCCAATTCAAATTAATGCATTAAATCGCCTGTTGCGAAACAGTGAACAAAGTCGCCAGGATGCCATTGAACTATTGGTGTTAAGTGCCTGTGAAACAGCAACTGGCGATAAACAAGCCGCACTAGGGTTAGCTGGCGTTGCTGTACGTGCAGGTGCTCGCAGTACCCTGGCCTCACTCTGGAATATAGATGATGAAACCAGTGCAGTCTTAATGCAGCAGTTTTATCAAGTACTGACACGTAATCCTACTACTAAAGCCAGCGCACTACGGCAGGCTCAGCTAGCTCTACTAAAAAATCCTCGATACCAGCATCCTCGATATTGGGCACCCTACGTGCTGGTGGGTAACTGGCTGTAAGTATAGTTTGGTGAAAGCAATTGACCTCACGCTCACAGTGGACACCTTCACCCCAAACAGAAAAATTCCTTTACCCATGGGTAGAAAGCCAAATAGGTTTCTTCCAATGTAACAACCTATCTCAATAAAGGAGAATTACAGATGACACATTCTGAATTCAACTATTCTGCACTGAAAGTGCAGAGGTTCTTAAGGGGGGATGGGACTGAAAGTCCCTCTACTCCAGCAAAAAATTGTCGCTGTCTTGATTTGATAACTCTCGATGATGCTCCAGATATTTCTCTATCACCGACTCACTCACATTTTTCGTACTCCACGCTCCATCACCAATGGTCCAAAAGTGTTTACCCCAAAAAGTTTAAATTTTAGGTTTTTGCTAGGATAGTTTGTAAAGAGTAGAAGGTGAGCGATGCCCACCTTCTTGCAAGTTAAATGCGGAAGGACTTAGACGCCACAGACATTAACTGAGGGCATCTCCTCTAGCAATTATTAATCAACTACCGTATAGACGATAACTGCTGCCAAAGCCCCTCGACCATAGGGCGAAGACGATAATACTGTGACAGTTATTCTACTATCACCTCCTCCATAAATTTTATCGTCAATATCACAAATTGGTGACAATGTTTGATGCTATAAATCCTGCAATACAGGGCGGAGTCGAGATTACTGAGATAGTTGTTCTACTATCAGAATAAATTTTCCCCCCATAAATTTTATCGTCAGCATCACCAAGCTCAGTCAGAAATGATTCTGAGCTTTGCATCATCTCCAAACCTGCTGGAGATAAACTATCAACCTTAATACTGGACATTTTGATTTCTCCAAAAAACTAAATTCGCTAACATGAACTGAGAATCAAACAACAGGTAAACTTCTATAAAAGATATGTCAGCTTGCCATATAGATTTGATCCAGGACAGGCAATGCCCTGACCTATATTTATTATGCAAACCTTCTCTTCGAACAACAAGATAAACACCATGCCTAAAAAGACATAAATAAAACACAAAGGGCTTGTTAAAAATTAAAATCATGGCTTTGTTCCTGAAATCCTGGCTTAACAAGCTTTTCAGACTTAAACCGTGAAGCTGTTTCTTAACAACTCCAAAAGACTTGGATTTAAAAAATGAAATGCCAACTTTTTATCGATTGGATCTATTTAAAAGCCCAGCATGGCAAGGCCATGCAACGTAAAAAATCACTAACGCTCATATTTTACCCTCGCTGGAGAATATCTGTATGCTCATTCTTTGTAAAAGTTTTTTGATGCTTTAGTTATCGTTATGGAGAGAGCCTTAAACCCGAATTTTTCACAAGTCTAAGTCCAAATAGCTAAAAGCCCTGCTATGCAGATGTTCAGCAAATTGTCCTGAATTGCAGACTGTTTTTTGGACATTCCCCCAAGCTCACTGCTATGGAAAGCTTTCAAGCTTTATCGAAAATTCTGGTGAGAAATGCGGGTTAAACAATATTTATACTAGTTGCCGAGACTGTTGCATTTATGTCTGTTTATAATGCGTTCAACACTTATATTCTTAAATTTGAATAGCTAAGATAATAGCAGCTCAGATTAATAAACCATTAACCAAATTGAGCTATAACTACTATTAAGAGGAAAAAACAATCTCTAAAATCACTATCGACGAACTGCGTCCCGCTGGAACTGAATTCTTTTCAGAGTCTGAGAGTTATCTCAATGAACTCCAAGATAATACTTTGACTAGCGTTCATGGAGGTGGAAGAGTCAGCGATGCTATTGAGGCGGTAATAGATGCTGTGATCCCCACCCCTGCTCAGTCTGTTCTCTACACTGTAGGCGTTTTGACTACGGTGTATTAATTTCTTATGGGCATCTCTATCTATTGGATTTTTGAAAAATCTAGACTCAAATAAGACTGTCATCCAGCGCTTTATCTAAAATTTCAATCTTAAAAACGGACAAAACTAGAGGTTTTGTCCGTTTTAGCGCTGGATATCTTATGGTTTAGGCAGCTGCTTTAGTCATGCATTGCTTTTGCTAAAAAAAAATGGCGTTTGAGCTTGTCCAGAAAAACTTTCTTGTGCATGTAAAATACGTTCAAAAAAGGAGAAAATCATGTCAGCTATCGTTATTTCCGATATTCATCTGTCTGAAGTCGACTCATTTTTAGATCCAGACAGCTATATACATGGTATTGACAATGCACTTCATATTTACGGAGGAGAAAAAACTGCAGGTGAACTAGTAAAAGAGACTATTGTGCTTTATTTGTATGCAGATCTATTAGTTAACTTGAGTTAAGTGATTTTACGTACAGAGCGATGAAGCTATCCACAAGTGGTACGGCTACCTAGGGCAGCTCAAAAAAGACTGATTGGAATACTGTTTCATCGAAGTGCCCGATTCCGATTTCGCAATCTAAAATCTGAGTATAAGAAAGGTTACCAACTGCCAGACAGTTGGTAACCTTTCTAGATTTGTGGTGTAGGCTCAAAACTCCTAGCTTTTATATTCCTACTTAAAACGCACTCAACCAAAGCTCCCTGCTGAGACTGTTCTCTCATCCGGTCAAATTCACGTCCTCAAAGCGAAAGCGACTCGCTTACCCAAGACATTAACTGTCCAATGGGCTGTTGAGTCGCTTACTTGCTCGTTTGGGAGACTATTTAGAACACCGGTGGAAAACACCTATCGAGATTCAAGTTCGTTGGAAAGAATCAGCAAAGTTACAGGGCTTGGTTGAAGGATGGAAACTAGCGAACCAGACTTAGTAAGGAATGGGAGAATCTGATGGTGTCAGAATTACCACAACAACAGGTGCAAAGATGCTAAAATCTTCTCCGCAGTGCCTTGTAGTGCAATACATGCTTCCTGTATTAAGGGTTCCACCTCCATTAATATTACTCAAGGTGGCCTCATTGAGGTCACCGAGAAAACTTTCTGTTTCTGAAAAGAAAGTCGTCCCTGCTGGATTTAGTTTTTTGATCGTGATAGTTGACATTTTGTCCTCTTAGTAGTGTTAGTCTTGCGGTAAAGGTTTAGAACAGATTTGAATAACTAGACTCTAAACTATTCACAGTCTAGTTATTCAAATTCAGAAAGAGAAGACTTCAATCTCTTTAAATAGGACATAATTGAAATAGTTAAGACTGGTAGGTTGAGCTTCAAATATTTTGTTAGAAACCCTCTCCTTCGGACTACCCTGTTTTAGGGTGTTTCTAAATATCCGATAATCAGCTTCCCAAAGAGGTTGAAGAACTCGATAGAATCAAAACTTTGATCGCTAAGCTGTTGATATTTTTCTTTTGTAATGGATGATCCTTTCACAGAAAGACAAAAGTTTTGTAATTAGGCCTTCTTCATTACATCTTTTAGGGAAGTGGTTTTCATCTTAAAGGGTGACAGCGTAGCTATAAAGCATGTTCCATAAGGGACAGAGCGAGAAAACCCCGTTGAAAATAGAGCCGTTTATTCGGTTTGAGAGCGATCAACTTCAAGGCCGAATCAGCCCATATATCCATAGCAACTATCCACCGTTGCCCATACAAACCCAAGCTAAAATCACTGTGATAGGGAGCCTTGTCTGAGTACTTTTTGATACATCCAGCATACTCGTCTATCCGTAATGCTTGCATTCGTTGTCCATGCATCGTAGCCAAACTATAGGCGAGCACAATGACCACCACTAAGGCTAAAAAGCGACGGTCATTCACCTTGGTATCTTCCAGGTGATAGCCCCCGGTTTTGCAATCTTTGAAAAATTGTTCTATGCCCCAGCGACACCGGTAAATTTTTAAGGTTTGCTTGAGAGTGGGGAGATTTGTCAGGATATACCAGGGGGCTTTCGGTCCCGTCTTGCGGTACTTACGTTTCCAATAAACAGCCAGATTAAAGGGACCTAACTCGTCTCCTTTGTTCCCTCTAATGCCAACATAAAAATGAGACATCCCAGGCTTAAATCCTTGGTCTTTGAGGACTTGGTACTTGTCACCAGGATGGTGTTGAAAATGGAAGTCTTTTTTCTGACGTAAGGCAAAATATACCCCTTGTTGGTCCAGCCATTCGGCCAATTTGGGACTATGAAATTCTCGGTCTCCTATCACCAACGTTGGATAGGGTTTCAATAATTTCAGAGCGATGTTTAAGACTCGTTTTTGGGTCCTCAAATCACTGTTGCCTACATGGTCTAATAGCTCCCAATAGAGCGGTAATGCATGAGTCCCCCATACCAGGGTCACCATAAACAGATTACGTTCTTTCCATTGCGTTCGGTCTATCGCTATCAACCAATATCCATACTTCTGATGCGTCTTTTTTTTAGCTGACGACGCTGCTCTCGATTGAAACGATGCCCCGTTTGAGCTTGTCGAATCCAATATTTGATCACTGGAAACCACAACACGTTAAGACTCAGACGAGGCAGGACTAGAAACCGCTGCAGGTTCCGTTTACGACTCGCATATTTGATTGGTTGAGGAAATAGACTGGCTAAGGTTCCAAGCGTGACTTGACGATGCGCTTGTATTAAAAGTAACACCAGCTTTAGCGTTAGATACTGCTGTTCATTGAGATGTTTACGGCAAATCGTTTGGTATACTTGAGGCAACATTTTATTTTTTGTGGGGGCTGTATAGTCCCCTATTTTTTTGCCCTTTTAGTTTCCCAAATCATTGCCGACTATAGGCTTGAAGTTCCTTGTCACCCTTTAAGGGTTTTCATAGGTCTAAGGGAGCATATATATCTTCAACATTGGCATTTAGGTAAGGGCGTGTCAGGTCAAGACCAATTTTCTGAAAATGTTGTTGAATAGCTGCCAATCGTCGCTCAGAATGCTCCGGCTCATCGCTAAAAGCTTCGGCCTCTAATAAGGCATTCGCAAGAATCTGGCAACGGTTCTGACCAAAGCTTTCAGTCTGAGTAAACTTGTGATCGGGCTCTTCAGCTAAACCCAAGCCAGGTGCCAGGCGTTTGGTAAAGAGGGGTTCCTCATGCCTAAAGTAAGACTGGTGTGATTGATAGACTGACTGCAGCAATTCATGTACTTTGGAATAGTGAGAGCGCTGCACATACAGTACCCCTGCGTCATGACGCTGATAATTTGCTGGGCTGTAAAGCACTTTGAACGTGAAGGGTACCCCGTGGGCATTCATCTGCTGGGTAAGGGTTTTCATAACGGCCAATGCCCCTTGGCTAGTCAGGTTGAAATAGACACGCACAAGCGTTTCCCTTACTTGCCCGCCTTGGGTAGAATATTTGCCAGCATCGCCTACGGCAACATAAAAGCCATTCTGCATTAAATTATTGGGCAGGCGAATTGCAACAATGTCACCCACTGCGGCAATGATGCCTGAGGCCAAATGCTGCTGGCGATCAATGTATAAGGTCAAGCCTCCCTTTTTGACAGTAAGGTTTTCCTCGGAGACCTGTTCAACGACCTGCCAACCCGGATCAAAATAGCCGGTCCCAGTATTACGCTGATGCAGTTGAGTGAAAAAGTCGAGATCAACGCCAAAGTAGGTATTGTTCTCTAGATCTTGGAATTGAGTGTGTTGTTCGGTGTCACTATCCAGGGCCAGTTCCGTTTGCAAAGACCCATTGTAATAGATGCCGTATAAGAAACTTCTGAGTTGGAGCGAACGATACTTTTGCCTCAAATCAGCCGGAATATGCTCGAACCGACTGAGCATCTCAGGTGGCACTTGAAAGGGTTGATACTGAGGATGCTTAATGCAAAGGTCTGGCTGAATCGTGACGGATGCCACCATATCCTCTAAGGCATTGGCTAGATTAGAAGGTAAAGTCGCCAGGGAGGCTGACGTAACTGAAGTGGAAAGAACCATAGTTAGAAATCCAAAGTAAATTTACATTACAGTAGAAAGGGTGGGCACCTGCAGGCTATCGGTACCAAACAATGTCGGAATCGCTAACTCTGGCTGACAGAGCAAACTCTTGGCGACTTGCAGAGTACAAATCTGGTTATTGCCAAATGTTTTTTGATACTGCAAAACAGATTGAATCTGAAAAATCATCACAATCCCAGCTAACTTCAAGGTCAGGGATAAAAAGTCAGGTCGCTGGGCCAGAATTTCAGGAAACTCATCAAAATAGGCCTTGACTAAAGCGTGGAGCGAGGGCTGTAACAGTTCCAACGGTGTCATGGCCAGTTTCAAGCTTTCTTCAATAGCCATGTCTTGACTGACAACTAAGCTCCCTAACCAGAGTTGCAAGTAGCTAGCAATTACCGAGCCCAGGTCAAAAGCAGGATCACCCCAACCTGCCCGTTCCCAGTCGATCAAACGAATTAAGTCAGGCAGTTCGGCAAAATCGGCAGAATCAGTGGACGATGACCGTAGGCGCTCTGGACACAACAAAATGTTGTTGAGTTTGAGATCATTGTGGATTAAGCAGCAGGGTGTCACTTGCGCATTGGTTGCTGCGATCTCTTGACTCAAACTCTCAAAGCGCTGGTAAAGGACAAAAAATCGGATTCCGTCTCCTGGTAGACTGCCAAAGATCTCAGGGGTGGGGCGTTCTAAGTTCTGCAAATATGGTTGCTGGGTACTATTGGCAGCAGCTTCATGGGTTAAAAATGACTGATGCTCAGCTTTGCAAAAAGTGGCTTTGTGTAATGTGGCAATGGTTTGGCCAATCGCTTTAGAAATTTGTTCTGGATAGTGATTTTCCTTTGCATAAAAATCTCCTAGATCACGGTAATCATCCAGGTAATCAAAAACAGCAATAGCATGGTCAGCATCGAAGTGCACTAAGTTTGACACTGTCGGCTGTGCAGCAGCAAACTCTGGAAATGTTTGCCAGAATTTTCGAATGTGCCATTCATTGAAAAATTCACCGACTGTTTTACCATTTTGAGCATAGCGTTCTTGCTTAACCAGAAACTTTTTGCCATTGTTTAGACTGACTAACAGATTGAAGTTCTTCGCTGGCTTTAGCTCAACTTGTCCTATCGGTGACTCTGGTTCAGACCAGAGGTCAGTGCCTTGAAGATAATCGAAAACATTTTGGGCGTTTAAACGAAAAGTCATAGGTCATACGAAGATAAGTGGTCAACAAAGAAAGCTGTCTATATTCGATATTTCTTTTTAGAAATTAACCAGACATAACAGCTAAAGTCATGTCATTGTCAGAATTCGCTTGTGCATAGTTATCTACATCAAAGTCAATTTCAATATTTTGGACTTCTTCTTTTAGCCATTCCGTAAACAATTTATTTAAGATTTGGCCTTTGAGAGACTCAGTTAGTTGTGCAAGAATGATTTCTTCGACCAAGATTAAGTGGCTACCCTGAGCCGTTAAAATTGGTTTTAGAAGTGTAGGTGGCTTAGAGGCAAATACAGCAGCCGAGATCTCAGGCTTCAGGTCTTTGCGACTCACGACACCTCGATATCCACCAATACGCCGACTTTCTTTATCTTGAATATACTGATGAGCAACATCTGAGAAGCTTAATTCTTCTTCTGCAATCGCATAAAAAGATTCTAAAGCTAGGTCCTCATCCTCAAAAAGAATTTCATAAAAAATGGCCTGCTCATAAACTATTCGATGTTCATAAAAATAAGGTTCTACCTGATCTGAGAAAAGGTGGTCAGCCACTTTATGAGACAATATATTGCCATGAATAAACTCCTCAAACTCATCTAAGGAGAGTTGATATTTTTCAAGCCAAGAAAAAGTGGCTTCTGTACTGTGCAATTGATTCATATTACGAAACAGGTCAGCGGCTTGTTGCAGTTCCTGGGGAGTGACATCCAGGCTCAAATCGTTCGCTTGTGCTTGGATAACCTGACGAGTTGCGATCGCTTCAACTAAAGTCGGTAGATGGGCTAACGTCTTAGCCTGATGGAGAAACTCACCGGGAGTCATTTTTATTTTTTTAACTGTATTCATAATTTAATCTCCCATGTCCTTATTTAAGAAGAAATAACACGTCAATTGAAATATCTGCTGAGTAGCCTATCTAGAGCTGTAACCCGTCTTTACTCAGCTTCTTGAAGGGATCTAAGATGATGTCGACAATGCGACGTTGCTGAACAATTACCTCTGCAGTAGCTGTGTCACCTGGCCGCAAAGGAAGACATTCCTGAGGCGTCGGCAAACAAGGTTGGTCGAGTTCAATTTCTAGCTGATACGTATCGACATCACCTTGAATCGTTTCTTCAACTCGTGAAGTTGGAGAAATACTTGCCACTGTTCCTGTCGCAATACCGTAATCCTGAAAAGAGTAGGCATCAAATTTGAGTTTTACTGGCAGCCCTTCACGCAGCGATCCACTTTCGGTTGTAGCTATCTGGGCATTCACAATAAAGGTCGCTCCCTCTGGGGCAATTTCAGCGACCTTACTACCGGGTTGAACCACTGCCCCTGCTTGCTGAAAAGGCAACTCAAAAATAATTCCGGCCACAGGGGAGGTAATTACACGTTGCTCTAATTGCAGTTTAAATGATTGAATCGCATGGGTACTTTGAGCAATTTCGGAAGTGAGTTGGGTGATTTGAGTTTCCAGATTTTTCAATTCTTCCTGTATCTGAAGCATCGAGAGTTCACCTGTGTGCAGCAAACTGTCATAACTCTGCAGCCGTTCTTGTTGTTGAAGCTTTGCCTGGATAACATCAGCCTGGGCCTGCTCATAGAGACGTTGCCGCTCCATCAAAACATCCTCATGTTCGACAACTTCGACTTTAGGAATAATCTCTTGCTCGTAAAGGGTCCTATAACGGTTTAATTCTCGCTTGGCACTCGCAAGGTTCATTACCCTCAGATCAAGCTCAGTTCTAGCATGTTCGATTTGCTGGGTAGCCTGATCAATTTGAGTTTTCCGTTCCAGAGCTTGGGCTTGATTTTGTTGCTGCTGGATCGTGAGGGTAGTCGTTAGCTGATTTCTCAAGAGATTAAGTTGAGCCAGACGATCTGCTTGACCATCTCGCTGCTCTTGCGTTTGCCGTAGCTCAACTTCAATCAATTCAGAGTCTAAGATTAAGAGCTGCTGACCGACTTCAACACGATCGCCTTCTTCGACCTGGATAGTCGCAATTGAGCCTGCCACCTCAGTATCTAATCGCAGGGTCTGTCCTTTAGGTTCCAGACGTCCCCGAGCAGTGCCGGTTTCGTCAACGCGGGAAAACATTGCCCAGGGTAATACCACAGCCACAAATAGTAAGAGTAAATATAACAGCCCTCGTGTCCAGACTTGAGGCATGCTGTCCAGCAGTTCTTCGGTAGCGTGGGACCAATCTGCTTTGAGAACTGGCGAGGATTTTTGGGTGATGGGTTGAAGTGGGCTATCTTTCTGCAGCTCTGGTTGTTTTTGCTGTTTTTTGGATCCCTGTAATGGGGTTAGCAAAGCAGCATGGGCAACGTGACCATTGAGAGAATTGGGCATCGAATTCACCAAAATTAAGTGATAGATAATAGATAGAGATAAATAAAATTAAAGGGGCAAAGATTTTGAGATATTTTTTGCGTCGCAGCAGACAATACTTAATGTCAAGCAATGGCTCAATTCAAGGTGGCTAATTGTTGTTGATTGAGGTAGTAGTAATGACCTCGACGAGCCATCAGGGCCTCATGATTCCCTGACTCTACTAAAATCCCGCGATCTAGTACCAGAATCAGATCGGCATTACGAATAGTCGATAATCGATGAGCAATTACCAGTGTTGTTCTGTCTTTGATAATTTGATTTAAGTTTTGTTGAATAATACGCTCTGATTCCGCATCCAGGTGAGAAGTTGCCTCATCCAGAATTAACAATTTTGGGTTGCCCAGGAGTGCCCGAGCGATGGCCAGTCGCTGTCGCTGTCCGCCTGATAACATGCCACCACCTTCACCAATTTGAGTCTCATAGCCCATGGGTAATCTGCGAATAAACTCATCGGCTCCAGCCAAAGTAGCTGCTTCCACAATTGATTCAAGGGACATACTGGGATGGCCCAGGCTAATATTTTCGCGAATTGTGCTGCCAAAAAGAAAAGTATCTTGATCGACGACCCCAACTTGTTGACGAAACGACTGCATGGCCAGAGTCGATAGGTCATAGCCATCCACCAAAATTTTGCCATCCGTAGGGGGATATAGTCCTAGCAGTAATTTAGAAATCGTAGTTTTACCTGAGCCACTGCGGCCCACCAGAGCTACCATTTGTCCTGGTTGCACCTCAAAACTCAGATTTTCGAGTACGTTAATGTCACTGTCAGGATGGTAGCGAAAAGTCACCTGATCAAAGCGAATTTTACCGTTAATCAAGGGCAAGCCCTGTCGCACTTCAGTGAGCCAATTTTCCTCTGGCTCAGCATCGAGAACATCATTAATGCGCTCTACAGCAATAGCAACCTCCTGGAATTGATTCCAAAGGACTGTTAAACGTTGAAAAGGACTAATAACATTGCCGAGAAGCATGTTAAAGGCTACCAACTGGCCAATAGTCAACTCATTTTGAATCACTAGCCAGGCCCCAAACCAAAGTAGGCCAGTAGTTGCCAGCGTTTCGATAGTATGACTAACAATTTGTAAACGATTGCCAATAATTTGGCTGGAAAATCCTTTTTTAATTTCCTGATTTAGTAACTCTTCCCAATGCCAACGAACTGTTTGCTCGACAGCCATTGCTTTAACGGTTCTAACGCCAGAGAGAGTCTCAATCAAATAGCTATTTTCACTGGCATAGGCATTAAACACCTCTCGTGAAATTCGTCTCAGAAAAGGTGTGGCCAGCAGTGCTAATAAAAAGAATGGTGGAATAATCACCAGGGCTAGCAAAGCCATTTTCCAGCTATACCAAAACATAAGCCCGATGTAGACAAATACTGTCAACAGATCAAGCAAGATGGATAAAGACTCACCCGTCAAAAAACGTTCAATTTTACGATTTTCCTGGACTCTAGCAATAATATCGCCAACATAGCGCGATTCAAAAAAGCCCAACGGCAGCCGTAGAGTATGACGAATAAATCCGACGATTAAGGCCAGATCAATTCGATTCGCTGTATGGTCAAGTAGGTACTGTCTGAGCCCTATCATAGCAACCCGAAACAGACCAAAAATGATTAATCCTAGTCCCACTGCCACCAGGGTTAATTCTGAGCGTTGCACCACTACCCGATCAAGGATAAGTTGGGTAAACAGCGGTGTAATGAGTCCCAACAACTGGATGCAGAGAGAGGTAATCAAAATCTCTAACATTACCACCCCGTGAGGCTTCAACAACTCAAAGAACTGCCAGAATGGAGTGGTGCTTTCTAGAGTTTCCCGAAAGAGCGCTGTTGGCGTTAATAGCAGAGCGTAACCAGTCCAACCAGCCTTGAAATCTTTCACGGTAAGGGTGCGCTGGCCGATTGCTGGATCAGCCACAATCACATGCTTAGGTGTGATTTCGTACACCACGATGTAGTGCTTACCTTCCCAATGAACAATAGCCGGTAGCGGCTGCTTGGCGAGCTGATCCAAACTTGCCTTTATGGGACGGCTATTGAAGCCAACACTTTCAGCTGCAGTAGACAGGCCACGCAGTGAAGCCCCATTACGATCAACATTGGCAATATCGCGCAGACGATTGATGCTGAATCGTTTGCCCCAGTAACGAGCCACCATAGACAGACAAGCAGCCCCACAGTCGGAAGCACTTTGCTGCCCATAGAAAGGATAGCGCCGAATTATACGCTGAAAAAGGTGCCCAACCCGTTGGTTAGGTGTAGGAAAGAATGCTTTGCGTACCCGACTGGCGTTAGGAATTGACTTTATAGGGGCAAGGCTACTGACAGACTTTCTAGCAACCTTGCTGGCAGCTTCGCTGCTAGTTTCACGATTGCCCCTTAAGGAAATATCAGATTCTAGTCGGGCATTATGTATTCTTGCCCGATTTAACAAGTGTTGACGGACCTCAGGAAAGTGGAACATCAGATCATCTATCCAGGACTGAGGCAGAAAGCCAACTTCCACCCCTAGGGAAGCCCGCGCAGAATAAGTTAGAAACTCACCATCCGCCGGAAACAGAGTACAGTCACCAAAGGCACCACCAGGACCAATGGTCTCTACCAATTGTCCTGCTTCATTGAGGAGACGAATTTTCCCAGAAAAAACAATGTAAAGTCCAGGCTTATCCTGCTGACTATGCCAGAAAGCGCCAACCTTTGGCTGAGTTTTCTGAGTCTGTTTCAGACACGCTTGTAGTTGAGCTTCTGAAATAGCTATCCTAAAGAGATAACTGAGTGTCTGACAGGAGAGAGAAAACGCTACGAGATTCTGCGCCATCGATATTTGACCTCTTGTTCAACGGATCTAAATGGGGTTGTTTGCGCGTGCGATTGATAGAAGCAGCCAAATTCATCTAGAAACTAAACTTGTAAAATCTAGCTCTGAGCCACATAGCTTAGTTGATAGAGCCCAGATTCGAGATTAGAAGCTGGTTGCAAATCGTGAATCGCAATTTTTTTTGCACGAGCTTTTAGTTCTGATGCCTGAGCAGCTGATATATCCTTAGACGTTGTACAGTCAGTCTTAGACAAAGACTGAGGCCGTGTGGATAATCCCATTTGCTTGAGTAATCGATTGATATGGCGATCGCTAACTCGAATGTTGTATTCTTTCTCCAGGTGTTTGCTTAGCCAACCTGCAGTCCAGCGACGAAAGACATACCCGTGATCGCGAGGGCTATGTTCGACCAGTTCTTTCAGGCGATTGAGATATTCATCATGAACAATCTTGGGTCGCCCTAGAGTGTTATCACAGCAGGTATGGGCCTGACCTGATTGTGCAATCAAAATCCAGTGTCGTGCTGTCGCATGACAGCAACCAAGTAGCTGACAAATCTCTGTTTGAGATTTACCCTGATCAGCGAGCAACATAATTTGAATACGCTTGCACCACAGCGTTGACAAATCGCCTTTTTTCAGACGTTTTTCTAAAAGTTTGCGCTGAAAGGTAGAAAGATATTGCGAAGTAGGCTCCGTCGAAATTGTTTTACTTTGACCGAATGTTGAGTCAGATTTAAGCGTAGAAGTAATCTCTATTTGAGTTTGATTAAATTTCATGGGAACTCCTCCAGCAGAGAAAAAATCAATGTCCTTACGGAAGTCATTAGTAAGCGTCTATTGACCTATCAGGGGAGTTTCTAGAGATTATGCAGAGTGATACAACTTTTTTAGATGAGTATGAAACTAAGCTCGACTTAATACATTAAGAGGTATAGCAAACCCAGTCGGACCAAGGACTAAGTCGTTACATAAAAGCGATATAACTGCTGGATTATGCCGAGCCATTGCCCTACCAGCGAGACCGCCCAGCTTCAGTAACAAGCACTTGACCAAGTCCAAAACCTTAGCGATCACTCGACACTCTAATGCCCTACTTAAACCAAATTCAGCCACTTATAGCAACTTGGGTAAAGCTAAGTCAGTGGCTATACGTTCTATTTGAGAGCAAGACATTACAATCCACTACGTCAAGGCTTCGAAATAAATACTGTAGTGCCCCCCAAAATTATGGGGGCATTTCAGCCGTCGATGACACCGCTTTTCCACCCAGCAACCATCGCCAGACTCCCCATGGAGCTGCTTTGACTTTGCCACACTCATCTGAGCACAGGCCACACATTTTTGATTAATCCGTCGCGCCATCCACCTTCAAAAATCGAGTAACCGCCAAAACGCTCTGATTTCAAGGGACATGATAGCTCAAATTCAGCATACTATTTTTAGGTTGGGTCGGAGGAAGTGTTACCACCTACCTGAGATAATTCCAGCCGTTTGAGGAGAGAATTAGCGTTTGCCCATATGGATATAATCGTGACAAGATTCATGGACGGCTAAACAGTTGTTTATCGCCCAATTATTCCGGTCACCATCAATGTGATGTAGATGTACTTTTTCACCATCGATGAATGCCAGATGACATTCTCCACATGTATGGGACACGACTTGGAAGGTTATGAGCAGAGAAAAATAACCTGTAAGGCCTCGCGATAGTCCTTCAGAAAGCCTTTTAACATAGACCCAATCCCAACCAACGGACAATGCATCGGTGCTTTTCCTGCGACGGTCCACCTATTATCTTAAATAGTCGAACGACCTAACCTTCCAAATCGTATGGCTTGGGTAGTCGCGATAACGCTTCAGAACACCAGCGACGGCCTCTTCACTGATATTCAGCTTTCTAGCTACGTCTGCAACCGTCGAGTTGATTAGCATCCGAACTAGCCACTGTTCATAAGGCTTGGCGTTGGGACTCCGTAACTCATGCCAACTTAGTCGTTCGGTGGTAGTGGGCTTCCTCTCGCAGAGTGGGCAGCGGTAGCGCTTAGGGCAAAATTCAATAAAAACAGGCGTTTCAAACAAGGGGAGGTAACGTAGCTGGATGGCAGGTTCAAAGCCATGAGAGTGCCTGATCTGTCGGCCACATTGATGACATTAGCCAAGTACCCTGGTCAGTCTTGGAAAGATCTAGGACACGAACGTCCGGTAGGTCAAGAGGGATACGAATAGAGTTATCCATAGCTAGCCTCCATGGAATCGACCACCTCAATCATCCCACAGGTGTCATGCTCTCATCCGTAACGCTAGATATAGTAGTCGACCACGGCAGTTCCGGAAGAGCTTTTTTTAAGCCCATAACAAAACCTAAAAGCCATTGAAAACGTCTTCTAATCAAACCAGTTACGTTGCATGTTTCAGGATTTTGAAACCGATGATACAGAGATTATTGCTGTTGCTCTGTTGCTCCCCTGAGGCGACTATTTAGCCAATATTCTTGTCTATCCGTTGGCCTTAGCAGAAACCTATCCACTAGTTTCCAACTTACTGACTGCATGTAAAAGTTGTCCCATCAGGCAAGATCGCTCCACAGAGGTTGGTGGCATCACTAAATTGAATGCCCCCTAACGATGCACCCTCAAGGTTGGCCCCCCGTAAGTCTGCGCCGCTAAAATTAGTGTCTGTCAACGTCGCATTTTCAAAATTAGCTTCCCGAAAATCTCCCTTACTCAGGTTAGCCTTTGTAAGATCAGCACCACTCAAATTTGTTCTTATCAGCTTGGCCCCAATCAAAAGACTGTTGGTGAGAACCGCACCACTGAGATTGGCATCTCTCAAATCAGAGTCACTCAGATTACTATGACTGAGATCCGAACCTGAAAAGTCAACGCCTCGTAAATTCTGACGACTCAGGTCAACGGACTGTAAACTGAGACCCCGCAAGGTCACACCCTCAATGGTGGCACCGTCGAGAGATGCTTCGGTCAGGGTGGCATTGGCGAGATTCGCACCGATCAGCTGTGCATCCTCAAAATTAGTGTCGGAGAGATTCGCACCCCTGATATCAGCTGCAAACAAATTGGCTCCTTCTAAATCTCTCCCCTGCAGGTTAGTGTCTGTTAATATGGCAGCCGAAAGATTGGAACGACGGAGGTCCGCTGTATCCAACTGAGCTGCATGCAAATAAGCAAGAGCCAGATCTGCATTCCGAAAATTGGTAGAGGTTAAAGTAGCCTCCCGCAGGTCAGCGGCACGGAGACTAGCATCCTCGAAATTTACATCTTGTAGGTTTGTTTGTCGCAAATCGGCAATGAACAAATCAGCCTCGGTGGAGACAGATCCCTCCAGACTACTGTGGCGTAAATCAGCCCCCGCTAAGATAGCTTCGGTCAGATTAGCATTGGTTAAATCCGCATTGCGCAGATCAACACCATCTAAATTGGCCCCACTCAGATCCACGCCCGTCAGGTCTTGACCATTGTAGCCATGGGTAACTAAGTCATACACCAACCGCCACTTAGCCGATAGCATGGTCTGGTCATCAATACGAAGATCTGCTAGCTGTGCTCCTTCCAGCCTGGCATTTTGTAGATTGGCTCCCCGCAAATCCGCATTACGGAGGTCTGCATTACGGAGGTCTGCATTATGTAAAAAAGCTCCCCGCAGATCCGCCGTGTTGAGATTGGCATTTTGCAGATTGGCCCGACTCAGGTTTGCCTGTTGTAGATAGGCATGGGCCAAATTGACTGCTTCTAGATTACATCGTCTACACTGTCGTAGTTCGCGCAGGGCCTCCAAATCGTTAGCGCTAAATGCCTTAGCTGGTGAAGGCATCAGTAGTAAAACAACGATAGGCAAAACAAATGTGGGCTTGGAACAGGGTGTGATCATTGGTTGAAAGGGGGCAACAGGAGAGAATAAACGATGTGGACAGGTTCCAAAAGTCTGTTAAGGAATCTGTACGGTAAACTGGCCAGGGTTGATAATCGAAATCACCCCACCCCAGGTACACATACATTTCGAACTATCATTCAGTGCCGGGAATGTGCCAATCAATACCGTTGGTGACCCCGGTGCCCACGGTGCCGGAATCACAGGAATACAGGGCATGGGCGTCAACACTCCTAAGGCGGCCGCAGTGGCAGTGGCTACCGTCGGGTTCGCCAACGACGTACACATTCCAAAGGGCATAACATTTGCAATCGGGACAAAGTCCATAATCGTTGCAGCGAAAGGCCCCGATGCAAATGCAGGTGGTCCCTTGGGAATCACATTAAGCGTACTTGGAGCGACACCAAACGGACATTGGAGCATTGCCCCCGCCACAACTTGCATTCCCATAATTCACCTTAATTTAGCTTCAAGATACTGCCCGCCACCTTAGTCATACCGGTACTCTGCACATTGACACTCCCCTGACCTTTAACATCCACCATCGCTCCCTGTAGCTTGGCACTCGCATTGGCCTTCATATTCAGTTGCGTACCCGTAATATCGATTCCTGAACTACTGAGAACAATTTTATTGCTACCCACCTTCAGGGTAATTTTAGTTGCGCCCGTGAGGGTAATCTCACCACCATTAATATTGATCTTTTCACTGTTGCCACTGGTTCCCGATTTAGCATTGAGACTGCCAGTGGAGATAATATTCACATTCTTACCACTGTCATCCATGGTGATTTGATGACCACCTTTGGTTTTTAGATCGATTTTTTTGTTTTTATCATCCAACTTCAGCTGATGGCTATCTTTCGTCTTGAGCTCAATGTACTTATCTGTATCATTAAAATGCAGCAAATGATTATCGACCGTGGTTAAGTAAACTCCTTTTTTACTATCCCCCTTATCCTCTTCGACAAACTGTAATGTGTGTCCCAAACGGGTTTTGAATGTCCGTAACCGCACCTTGCCTCCGACAACAACATCCTCTGTCTTTTCTGGAGGGGCATCTTTGCCATTCCAGATTCCGCCCAACACAAAAGGCCGATGAATATCGCCATGTTCAAAGGCTACCAATACCTCATCATTAATTTCCGGCAACCAATCCACCCCCCGTGATGGTCCCACCCCTGCTGATACCACCCGCGCCCAGTTACTCATATGGTCCTCGGTTAACGTGGGTAGCTTAACGCGCACCCGTCCCCATCCCTTCGGATCATTATTGTCGGCAACAATGCCCACCATGTGGGTTTGCCCTGGCTGTAACGTATTTCTGGCTTCCAGGGTTTGGAGCAAATCACCACCCCGCAGCCCCCTAACCGCAAACTCTGTTGTATAGATCCGTTCATGGAAAAGTTGACGGGTTTCTGTGACATAATAGCTCCCGCTATACTTACCCATTCCGGTCAACTTAACCACTCGCCCCGGACGGATCAAGGGGTTACCTTCCGCCCGCGCATCGGCCTGGACAAACTCTCCCCCCAGTTCATCAAATAGGGCCTGGGCCATGGTCTTGGCCTCTTTGGATTGAGAGATCGGTTGGTCCACCATAATTAGGGTGGGAGTGCTGGGCTGTCCATTAAAGCTACTGACGGTTGTACTACCCGCACCGCTATCTGTTTCTGTTAAGACCTTTTGGGCGGAGCTAATACTTTCCGCAATCACTTCCTTACGACTATAGTCCCACCCTCGCACCTCCACACTTTTCATTTGTTCCGCACTGCTGACGCGGACGCGAAAACTGTGGACGTTTTTCAACCACTCCAATTCTAGGGTGCTATCTTTTTTAGGTTTACGAAAATACAGTTTCCCATCCTGCACAAATAGTTCAAATCCATTGCGGGCCGCCCGCTCCCGCAAAAACTCCATATTGGTCTGGTTTTGTTGAAACACATAGCCACTGGCCCCACCAATGTCACCATAACCATAGGGACCGCCCGTAGTATCTACAGTCCCGACTGAAATGCCCACTTCCGACGCAATAGATTTAACAATGTCAGAATCTGTTTTATTCTGGAATGAGCGATTGTGACGACCGCGATGTAACCGATGGGAGGTATCATAACCGCACACAATGATGGGCGCTTGGGCCTCACTGGTGAAATGGGTTTCAATCGCTGTAATTTCGCCCTTAATCACATTACCTTTGTTCTCATCATCAAAATCATCGGACTCTGTCGTACTAGAGGCAAACCCAATTTCTATGGATTTGCCAATTTCAAAGAGTTTCTCATGTTTCCAGACTTCATAATTGGCAGCACCACCATAATAGTCATTCCGGATGACAAGGGTAAACATGCCTGGCAAATGCAAGCTCTCCTCCACAACAATTTGGAGGATGTCGTCCATTAATTCAGATGACGCCGTTGATCCGTCAATTTTGAGCGTAGGTTGGGCGATAAAAGAGGATGCGGGCATAATAGCGGCATTATCTCTACGGAGAATACTTCATTTTAAAGGTGGTCGTTATCAGCGGACACGTTGAGTGAGATAGATTCACATTAGTATAAATAAACCTTGTCCACGTCCAGGATTGTAGTTTTTCTGGTAAGAGTTCCAGGATTCAACTTGGGTGTGGTTCAAAAATATACAGAACCTAATATTGCAGATTCCCGTAGCTTCCTCATGTTGGTCGCCCCGGTGTTCCCGTATTACCAGTGCCACTAACTTCTCCGACCTCTTTGAGGGTAATATCCACGGTGGCGCGAACAGGTGTCCCATCGGCTAAGAACATGGTGAGCTTATAGGATAACGACTCCACAAAACAGCGTAAATATTCTTGCTTGCCCCAGGTTAAGAGATAGATGGGAGGACGCTCCTGGCTATCCATAAATTCAACTGCCTGTCGAAAATTTTCGACATATTTATCGATCACATTTTCACCGGTTTCATAGGTATCAAAAACCAGACCAGAGACGTTAAGACTATAGGGCTCAGGCGAACCAAAACTCACCTTGGGCAATCCCTCGTCAGTACGCGCCCCACCAGGGCTATTGAGGCGAAGACTGCGACTGAAGCTTAACTCCGTTGGGTTAAACATAAATTCAATATTGTTGCCACCCCCTTGGGCAATTAATTTGGCTTTTACAAATGTACTCATCAGTTAATAAAACTCATCGCGGATATTTGGGCCCTCGGCGCTCTTGTTCCAGGCAAAGGCGTTGTCGTAAAACGCTATAGACTTCTTGAGCGAGTAACTCTAGATACTGACTATAGTTCCGAATATAATTATCTGTCTCCAGTTGACTAGTGTCTGATGAACTACGGATGGTGACCGTGGGTAGATCTTGGGCTGTTTGGATAATATTTGTAGGTGATGTTGATGCGGATGCAGCTGATGATAAATGTGTTGGTGATGAATCTAGTTTACGTTGAACAGAACCAGCCATTTTATTGGTAAGGTACTCAGATGCTATGGTGCGATCGCTAGACGCGGTTGATGCGATCGCCGAATCAGGGATCGGAGAGGCAACGTTATCCTTTGTGTTTGAAAGATGCGAGACTGCTTGAGGATTTAAGTCTTTGGCGGATATATCCGCGTTAGACGTAGGATGAAAATGGGTGACAAGATCTTCAATATTAGACCAGGCATTGGGCAGTGTGGATTCTGTGAGCTGTGCTGGGGTTTGATCATCTATTTGACGTTGAATGGTGTGATTGTTTACCTGGGCAGGTATTTGATCAACTGTCTGTCGTTGAATAGTGTGGCGATCTAGAGACTGGATAGACGATCCATCAGAAGTTTGAACTGGAGCTTGACCTGGAGTTTGAGTTGAACTTTGAGCTGAACTTTGGGGTGACGATTGGATCAACGCTGGGGCATCAGGTAACGCAGGTGTTAACTGTGTTACTAAGTTTTTTAGACTCGACCACGCGCTGGGAATACTGCCATCAATGTTCTGAACATGATTGTTCTGGTCATGATTGCTTTGGGATCGTTGAGTTTCACACTGGAACGTGGGGGCCTGCAATCGCGTCTCCAAAGACGGCAGAGAACGTAGCACACCAATCGGCTTAAGCATATTGAGCGGCAGCGTTTGACCAGCATCCATACGAGTATCCCTATCCCTTACCCGTTGAATTGATATCTGATGAGCCTGAGATAAGTGAGTCACTGATTCTGATTTTGCCCTGGGTTGCACCACGAAGCGAAGAGGACGTAATACACCCAGCGGTTTGAGTACCGTCAATAATGGTGTGACCTGGGAGGTGTTAACAAGGATAGTCCCTGACTGGCTCTGGCTATTGGGTTTCCCAGGAGGGGTCGATGGAGTTGCTAATTGATGGGCTACCTTCTTAACAGTTTGTTCAGTTGAGGGTTTGGCTTGGAGAGTAGGGGGAGGCGACGGGGTAGAGATAGGGGAAGAAAGATTTGTTGTGGGTGCGATCGCAGCATCCTGTTTTGATTGAATAACCTCACCATTAACCTTGCTCTGCAGCGTTTTAGAAATTTGCGTTCTAGGATTAATATTCGTTTTCTGTAACTCAGAACTATCAGCTACAGAGTGCTGTATCACTGCCACTTGTGAGAGGTTATCTGATTGTTGTTCAGTCTTATCGATTTGGCTAGGGGAAATCGTATTAATCGTATGGCTGTTAGTGTTTGAAACATAGGCGATTGGGTCGATCATCAGATCAAAAGCATTATCTACTACCGAACCAGACTTAAGTTGTATAGATTTAGCAGTTGAGGGAGTCAGTGGTTGAATAGATTGTCCTGGTTCTGCAGGCAAGAAATTAGAAGCTGGCGTAGGAGATGAATTTCCCTCAGGAGCAGCTGATTGATGGCGTGAGTGAGGCGTACGTTGCAGAGAACGAGATGGTGCCACCTCATTGACTGGACTGCTGTGTGGATGGTGGAAGTTAGAAGGCTGGGTAGTAGCAGCAGCAACACGTTGAACGATGGCAGGGGACCCTGGCGGGAGCAACTGCTGGGCGTTAGAAAGTGTTTCAGAGACCTGCATTCCAGAAGGTTGTTTAGGCTCAGCGCATTTAGGAGATTCAGATGATTTAGGTGTGTCTGATACTATACCGGACTGAATTTGAGGTTCGGTCACCTTGCACTGGTGTATTATCTCTTCGGTGGGTATCAATGGCTGTGTTACTGGATGATCTATCTCTATGGATACCTGTTCAGGTATTTCAGAGCATTGAATTGGTTCCGTAGATGCATGGGCATCTGCCATTGATAAAGTAGTCGCCTGACCTGACTCTATCGTAGCAGAGGTTTTTGATCGCACCGTCTGTTTAAGATGATCCGCTATAGTCGGTGGATCTGACTCTTCTACTGGTAGCCTCAAAACCTCTTGGGATTTGCGCTGAATCGGCTCTGAAGAAGTGGGAGACAAAGTTGATGGCGGAACAATCTTCTGAGCTGACTCTGCCGAAGGATGAGGAATAGCTTGCAAAGTTTGTTCAACTGGAGCACTGGAAGATGAGTGCGATGGCTCAGTTGCTACGTGAACATTATCAAATGACAATTGCCGACCATCAGAACCGGGGACAAACCGTGTTAGCTGAGTCAGAGATAGCTGAGCTTGCTCTAATGAAACTGCCTGTGTAGTCGAGCCTGATACTTCTTTAGATTTGGCAATATCTGCCTCAAGGTTGAGTAATGGTTGACGCTGAATTTGAAAACTGGGGATTTCAGAAGTTAATGTGTTCTCTTCAGCTAATTGAAGCGGTTCACCCCCTTCTAAAGGTTGCACTTTTTGGGAAACAAGTGGTGATTGTGGCGAGGAGGAGTTAATCACGTTGTTATCTACCGAGGTATTATTCTGACGCTGAATCGGGTCAGGTCCAGCAATAGGACCAGATATCTGAACCTGAGGCTCAACCGTAGGTAAATTAACTAGGTTAACTGCTTGTTCCCGCTCGATTAATTGAGAAGCTGGGCTACCAGGAGACTGGGGGATGCCTTTTTGGCATTGAAGCATATCAGCCTGGTTAGTATCTGTCTCTGCTACAGGAGGAAGTATCTCAGATACTCCTGCTGATTCGGCAGAAGCAGAGTCTGCAGCGATGACTCGGTTAATAGCTGGATGATTAGCAGTGTCCGGATTACCAGAGATATCTTGTCTTGTCGGTAGACGAGATGCACTATCAGAAGGCTGGTTTATATTTGCCTGGTTAGATTGTTTGAGTTGAAGCACTGTTGGCTCATGGGTCCAACTATCAGCAGCCATATCCTCAGTTGATAGCAGGTTAGTAGGTTTCTGAGGGGTTGACGCTGACGAACGGATTGATGGGCTAGAGACGTTATTGTCTACTGAGGTGTTGTTTCGATACTGAATCAGGCCAGGTCCAACAATAGGCTCAGATATCTGAGTCTGAGGCTCAACCGCAGGTAGATTAGCCAGGTTATCTGTTTGCTCCCAATTGATAGATAGAGCAGCTGGGCTACCAGAAGATGGGGAGATATCTTCCCGGCGTTGAAGAATATCAGACGGGGCTGCCTCTGTATCAGATACAGGAGGAGGTATCTCAGGCACTCCTGCTAACTTGGTAGAAACAGAGTTTGCCGTGACGGCTCGGTTAACGACTGGATTATTAGCAGTACCTGGATGACCAGAAATATCTTGTCCTGAAGGTAAATGGGAGGCATCATCAGAAGACTGGGAGATGGCTTCCTGACGTTGATGAAGAATATCAGACGGGTTAGAGCCCGTTTTTGATACAGGAGAAGGTATCTTAGACACTCTCGCAAACTCGTTAGAAGCAGAGTCTACGGCGATAGCTCGATTAATGACTGAATTATTAGTCGTCACTGAGTGGTCAGAACTGTCTTGTCCTGTCGGCAGGTGAGATACATCAGAAGAAGAAGAAGATGATGATGATGATGATGGGGAGATATCTTCCCGGCGTTGAAGAATATCAGACGGGACTGCCCCTGTCTCTGATACAGGAGGAAGTATCTCAGGCACTCCTGTTAACTCGGTAGAAACAGAGTTTGTCGTGACGGCTCGGTTAACGACTGGATTATTAGCAGTACCTGGATGACCAGAAATATCTTGTCCTGGAGGTAAATGGGAGGCATTATCAGAAGGCTGGGAGATGGCTTCCTGACGTTGATGAAGAATATCAGACGGATTAGAGCCAGTCTCTGATGCAGGAGAGGCTATCTCTGATACTCCTGCAGACTCAGTAGTAGAAGCAGAATTTACAGCAATAGCTTGATAGACAACTGGATTATTAGCAGTAACTGGATGACCGGAGATATCTTCTCCTGGAGGTATACGAGATGTACTATCAGAAGACTGATATAAATCTGCCTGGTTAGATGATTGTTTCGGTTGAAGTATAGGTGACTCGTTAGCCCAACTGCCAACAGCCACATCTCTACTCGGCAATGGGTTAGTAGGAGCCTGACTGATTAATGCAGATGGATAAACGGATGAGTTAGCAGCGTTGTTGTCTACCGAGACATTACTTTGGCGCTGAATTGGGTCAGAGCCATTGATAGCCCCAGATGGATGCATCGTAGGCTTAACCATAGGCAAATTAACTGGGTTATTCTCTCGTTCGTGACTGGGAGATAAAGCAGCTTGGCTGGCAGGAGACGAGGAAATATTTTCCTGACGTTGAAGAATGTCAGAGGGGTCAGCTCCAGTCTCTGATACAGCAGAAGTTAACCCAGGCACTTCTGTTAACTCAGCAGAAACAGAGTCTGCAGCGACAGCTTGGTTAACAACTGGATGATTAGCAGTAGCTGAATGACCAAAAATATCTTCTCCTGTTTGTAGAGGAGATGCACTATCAGAAGGCTGGTTTATAGCTTTCTGATTAGATTGTTTTGGTTGAAGTACTGGTGGCTTATGGGTCCAACAACTATCAACAACACCCACTAACGGGTCATTAGGGGCCTGACTAGTTGATGCCGATGGATAAACGGATAAGTTAGAGGTGTTATCTATCGAGGTCTTATTCTGATGCTGAATTGAGTCAGGGATATCAGTGGGACCTAATACTAGACCCGTAGGCTCAACCATAGTCAGATTAACTGGGTTATCTATCCACTCCTGACCAAGAGATAAAGCAATTGGAATACCAGAAGGCTGGGAGGTGTCTTCCTGACGTTGGAGAATACCAGACCGATCAGATTCTGTCTCAGATGCAGCAGAGGGTATCTCAGGCAATCCTGCTACTGACTCTGTCTCTCTCAAGTCAGCGGCGATAGTTCGGTTAATAACTGGATTGTTGGCAGTGCCTGGATGACTATTCTGTCCTGTCGGTAGATGAGATGCGCTACTAAAAGATAAGTCTGAAGATGAAGCTTTATTCGTCGGGTTAAATTGTTTGGGTTGACCGATGGGTGACTCATCAGTCCAACCATCAACATCCCTAGCCGCTAATGGGTTAGTAGGAGCCTGACTAGTTGATACTAATGGAGAGACAGATGAGTTAGGAATGTTGTTATCTGTCGAGGCATGGCTTTGGCGCTGAATCAGCTCATGGGTATTGAAGGACTCAGACGGTTGTGTCGTATACTTAGACGAGTCTATACCCGCCTGGCCAAATTGTTTTGATTGAAGGAGGGGTAGCTCATTGTTGTTGTCTACCGATGTATTATCTTGACGCTGAATCGGGGCAGAGCTGTCAATGGGATCTAATATCTGAGTCGTAGGCTCAATTGTAGGCAGATTAACTGGGTTATTCTCTTGTGCATGATCGGGAGATAAATTAGCTCGGCTGTCAGAAGACGGGGAGATATTTTCCTGACGGGAAGATGTGGATGCTGATTGTTGTGAACTTTGTAAGCTTTGCACTGCCTGGGCAATATTCACTGGTGGGACACCTACAGAAGGTAATTCCGCAGGTGTTTGTCGTTGCACTGTTTCTGAAGGGATAAATGGAAGATTATCAGCAGATAACGCATTGTTGGAATAAGGAGAGCTGGGTGATGTAGGCGATTGCTGTTGGGAATGTCCCATAAAGTAATTCTGTAGGTCAGTTCGAAATGATTTGGCCTGAACAGAAGATGATGTATCTGAATCCGATTTCTTCTCTGATACAGTTGGATGAGATAGCTGTACCGGAGCGTTAACAGCAATGTTATCCGTTATTAGTTGAGGGGATGCCGATTCAGGCTGAACACCTACATCAGATATTGACGAAGGTTGCGATACCAATTGACTAGTTGTACCAGGGGCTCCCTCACCAACTGAAGATATTTCCCCTGGTACTATAGTAGGAAAACCATTGGGGTAGAATGTTTTAAGATCTAGAAACGATATGGACGATGCACCTAGGGGACGTCGTTGCCCCACTTCAGACGGCCCTAAGGGACGACATAAACCTAATGGAGAGCAATGACCCAGATGCTTTGCCATCGGTTACTTACTCTCAAAATAGCCAGTGTCAGAACGACCTTTGGAGAGAATGGTAGCACCGCCGCCGCCATTGCCAAAGGTAACATTCAATCCTTCATAGGTTATTGTCAGTTCTTCAATGGCTACAGCACTACCATCGGCTTGGAGCGACGGTGCTTGCCAACCAATGGGCACAGCCCCAATCAAGGTCCAGCACTGTTGAATGGTACCAGCCTGGTTAAATACTAAAATGTTAATGTTGCGGCGATGCTCTTTGATATTAGTTCCCACGGTTCTGGGTTGAAACAATGCGCTGAGCCAATCCCAAAATATTTTGTTCTCACTGAGACCGCGCTTCAGAGTTACATCTGAAAAGTCTGGCTTACCTAATAAAACACGCTGCTGATCGTTTAAGCCACCCTCTTCGACCATTTCTTTTTTTACCTGGACTCCTAGGCCGCTACATTCCGTAAACGAGGCGGTGATTTTACTTTCGATTTCAACGTAGAAACGATTGGTGGTAACGTAGTTCGCGGCATTGGATGTGACAGTTTTATTGTCGGTTGCCACTGCGATCACCTCCCGTTGTGGATAAAATGGATAATTATGGACGCACCTTGGAGACTAACACTGTTGAAACTAACAGCGTCTCCTATAACTATGGGCTCGTTCATACTGTGCTCGCATATCGTCACAAAGTAGTTGATAGACGCGATCGCAAAACTGCTGCATCGCCATGGGGTCATGGGCTACCTGAGCTGCAACTCGGGCCATCATTTGTTTTACTTCCGCAGGCTGATCACTTCGCAAAATGACTGGAGCCACAAAACCAGTCGGGTTAGATACTGGCCCTACGGGAGGTAAAAATGTCGCATTTTCAGCCCCAGTCATGGATTTTTTGTTGTGGTCAGTCATGGGAGCACCGCTGCTTTACTCTTCAAGACGATTTATCTTGCGATAGAAATTTTGTAAATAATTTAAGTCCCCTGCAAACATATTTTCAATCACCACCGGACTCACATCCGTCAAGGTACCTAAGGATAAAATCACCTGAGCCAGAATAATCACAGTGGCATAGGCGGGATTTGCCTGGACCCGTGGATCGGCCATGGGTCCAATTTCATCCACAGTACGGGCCAAACGCATAATGCCTCGACGGTGGGATTGGCCCACGGCATCTACATAACCAATGGGTAATTCAAAGGAAAATTCAGTTTGAGGACCTGACTGGAGACCCACTGGACTGTCTTGACCACCAGGAGTTCCAGGTGGCTCTATTATAGGATTCGGTGGTGGGTCTATGGGCTGAAGCGAAGGCTTTGTCTTGGGTGGGGCCAGACCCATATTGTTGTTACTGAGTTGAATCGTCGACATAATAACTATGTGAGTTTTACAAAACTAGACTTTTATCCGTTTGAGGGATTCCATCACAATTTCCACTTCTTCAATATTGTGATCTGCTCCTTTGACATCTAGATCAGAGATTTTATAGCTGACGGGCCAGGCCCCCATAAACTCAAACCGAAACTGTTCTTGTCCCGACTGACCATAGATACATAAGGCCCCATTGCGACGCTGCTTACTCCAGTTACCCCTGCCAATGGTATCCATCCAATCCCAGAAGGCCATGGACACCGTCAGCCCCCGCTTCAGCGTAATGTTGGGATAAGAACTGTTACCTGGAATTTTTGAGCGCACCACGTGGCCATGGCTGCTACCATCTTTTCCCCAAACCTGGGGAGTGACTTCGGTGATCTCAATCACATCTTGCGATCTCTGGAATCCAGAACATTCCATAAAGTAACCATCCGTGGAGTCCACACTCCCATCTAACTTTAGCTCTAGATAAAACTTGGCCTTGGTTAAAATCTCAGGAAACATAATCGATCTCCTGATCAACAACAGCTCAGTAATTATTCAACCTAAACCACATCCCAGTTGAAACCTGGAGGTTTCTCTACGACAAAACTCCAGGTCTGGACGTGGACAAGATTTATTTAGCTCGTACAACTTGAGTAAAATAAAGTTCTAACGTATCTTCTGCTAAATTACCGCCACTATCCACCGCCAGACTGCTAATTTGTTTTTTGGTGCCTGGGAACAAATCAATAAAGTTATACCGCATAGCCTCCTTACCATTAGGATCGTAAATCACCAAAGAGCCCGTTTTACGACTATCCATCGCTTTAGAAGCACCTCCCGAGAAGGTATCTGGGTGGCAATCGTTATACCAATCAGAGAGCTTTTTCTGATCGCCTTCATTACCTGCCACATAGGTTAATGTCACGGTAGCGTTGTATTTTACACCACCAATGGTTGCCTGGGTTTGGGTTTTAGCATCCTTGGTTACCCCAATGGCCGCATCGCCTCCAGCCACTTCCATTTCAATCTCTGGACCACTACAGGTCTTCACAGCTAAAGACGTAACACCATCAATTTCAAAGTAAAACTTAGAATTGGTGAGATATTGAACCATTATTTCCTCTAATTAAACTATTTGGTACGGTTAAACTTTTCGCAGGTAATGGTATAGGTCTCTTCAATGTAAGCATCAGCTGTCACATCGAGATCGGCACATTTATATTTAGATGGCCAAGCTTCTGTAAATTGCCATTGGGCAATTTCCTCTCCATCGGTGTTATAAGCCGTAATGCTGCCTTCTACCTTATTATCAGTCCACTTACTCTTACCACCATTGGACGAGGGCAAACACTTTTCGAACCACTCGTAGAGTTTTTTACTGGTACTATCACCGTCACCACTGGCAATGGTGACACAGTCAAGGGTAAACAACCCTTCAAAACCAGCAGAGTTTACCTGCCAAATGGTTTTACCCCCTTTAGTAGTCCCCACGGCCTGTTGCCCGCCCTGGACTTTCGGCGTATAGTCAGGGAGAGTAACACTTTTAAAGACGGACTTTTCCCCTTCACATACTCCTGCCAATTCCAGGTAAAAACTACTGGGGGCAATGGGTTTAACTAACTCGCCCATAAAATCACTCCTTTCTCTTGGATTACAGGTGAACTATTTCTTTAACTAGGCATTAAGGGGCCTTAATACCTAGTTAAAACAGTCAGCTCAGTTAGCATTAGCCTTAAAACTACTACTGATTCGGTGCCCACTGACTAATGCGGAAGATAACAAATTCTGCTGGACGCACGGGGCAAACGCCCACTTCAACATAGAGACGTCCCAACATAATTGTGTCATGGGTGTTGAGTTCACCATCACACTTCACATAGAACGATTCTGCTGGAGCGCCTCCCATTAAGGCACCTTCCCGCCACAACCTTTCTAAAAAGTTGCTAACGGTGCGGGTGACCCTAGCCCAAAGATCTTGATCGTTAGGTTCAAAGACAACCCATTGGGTACCAATTTCAATGGACTTTTCAATGTAGCTGAGCAGCCTGCGCACGCTAATGTAGCGCCATTGCACATTGTCGGGCTCAACTAAGGTGCGGGCACCCCAAACCTTGAGCCCCCGGTTATAGCTGGCAAAGTTGCGAATACAGTTAATCCCCAGCGGGTTGAGTAACTCCTGCTCACGCATATTGGTCTCATAGGCCAGACCAATCACCCCCCTCGGGGTTTCATTGGCAGGAGCTTTAAAGACACCGCGAGATTCATCTGTGCGACACCAGATACCCATCATGTGACCGGAAGGAGGCACCAATTTAGGTCGTCCACCATCGCGAGGATTGGCCACCTTTATCCATGGATAATAGGTTGTCCCAAACATGGAACGACGATTAAACAAACTGAGCCATTTGGCCACATCCGCTGGACGTTGTCGACTGGGAGCCACCGGGTCCATACTCTTACCCGGCTTCACAGGGGGAGGATCAATCACCGCCATGCGATAGGCCGGTCCAGGGAATGAATTTTCACACATGCTAAGCATCATTTCCATGACACCATGCACCTGATCAATATCAATCAGCCCCCTCTCATAGGCCAGCAATAAATCAGGACAGGCCACCATGGAAACTTCATCCACTTCATATAGCCCCTGAATACCCGTGCGATCATCTCGATTGCCCTGGAGATCGCGATTAAATCGATCGGGAGTACCCACATAGGGAGGTGGCGCAATTTCGTAGGAACCATTGGCCGGACGTCGAGAGAGGGCCTGCCCTGATTGCGAGATATTTTCAATTGTGACAAATTCTGAGGCTTCTAAGGCCGTCACTGCATAGTCAGCAAGGGCTGTTTCCACCTCCGGATTCATGGAGAGGTGCTCATATCGTTCAACTTCTTCACTGCCGTTGCTCACCACTACCGTGAAATACTCTCCATTATTAATAGGAGGTTCTGCATCGTCAGGAGCATCGTCAGGCAATGGCTTTGGTTCGCCATTCATCACCGTAAGCGTCAACCGCCCACTGCTAGAGGGTAACGCTAGGAGCCCCCCCTCTTCCGACGAACTCTCCTTGAGATAGCATGACAGCGAGGGTTTACCACTTGACGTCAGCATCTTAGTGGCATTATCAGCAGCCGTGGGTTGGGGTGATCCTGGCAGCTGCGTGCCAATACTAACCACCCAACAACGGCCACCCCCATTCATAAACCAACCTTGCACCGCGAAGGGTAAATAAGCGCCATAGTCGGTAAATCCGTCGGAACCCGGTTTAGAGAAGAATTCTAAATATTGAGCCCAGTTTGTTATCATCATCGGCTCAAACAGTTCGGCATCGCCCCGAACATCTTCGGTAAACCCAATAAACCCGGCAACACTCAGGCTAACGCCTTCTATTGGGCGACTGCCTCGGTCTACTTCTTCAACGTAAACACCGGGGGCAAAGTAGTCTAATGCCATTCTGGCTCTCCTCCGTTGGGATTAATGCTTGGGGCGTTTGTAAATATATAAGTCTCTGTAGCGCAAAACTTTTTAGTTCAACTGAACTGACCCTTAGGCCAGAGCCATCAAAAAAGCGTGACAAATTCTCATTAGCCTTGTTTCTACCATAACAAATTTATTTTTTCAAAGATCTCGAAGTTAAATCTCTCAACA
This sequence comes from Adonisia turfae CCMR0081, assembly GCF_011009555.1. GTDB lineage: Bacteria > Cyanobacteriota > Cyanobacteriia > Phormidesmidales > Phormidesmidaceae > Leptothoe > Leptothoe turfae. The sequence continues at coordinate 3,288,861 of NZ_QXHD01000004.1, forward strand.
TTGACAAAAATCAATCCATAGCAATGTCCACAGCAAAGACATCAAGAAGTTTTCAATATAAAAGTATTTTTTCCTTGAACAAGGTTTACTTAAGCAGGAGAAACATCGCTGTGTTACGGCGATGTTACAAACGTTCCGTAAGATTGATTTTCTGAAGTTAAAGATACATTTCTATACTTAGGACATAAGTTAATAATGCTTGATGAAAAAGAGTTGATTTCAAGATTGAAGTCTGCATAATTAAGAGATGCGTTATGTGTAATTTAGCCCTATGGAAGCGTAATACAAATCTATCTAGTGCCAATATTCAAGGATTTCCAAGGCGCTAAGGATGTTCTCAGATTTCTCTTATAAACCAAGAACATCCTTTTGAAGCCGTTTATCTAATGGCTTTTGCTACATGACGGTGACATCACATTAGTCAGATTGAACTTGTCAAGGTTAAGATCCTCTCAAAAATCAAATGAACTTAGAACTGGATTCCATTAGCGTTAATCAGCTATATCAGCTCGCCACTGAAGCAACGGAAAAGAAATTAATTACGGCCCATGGGTATCGAGGCGGCCAGTATGAGCTATTACGACAGGGAGAATTTATTTTATTGTCGCCCAGTGAGGCGATCCAATATCTGCAAACATTAGTGCAACCGACGGATATCAATATTTGATACCCGAGTGGCATTTGTTTAGATATAAACAACCTTATTCCATAGTTATCGATGAGCCTAACCAAAGGGGTTTCCCAGTTGGGCTATTGCTATTTTTCTTAGGGACTGTGGGCAGGCTATCCCAGGAGCTATAGGCTGAGCCATTTAACTTGCCTTCTTTTTGTAGCTCGCGCTGGATGCCGTTGAGCACATCGTCTTTGTGGATCTTTTGTGGTTTACGATTAACGGCTTTGACACAGGCGTAGTGCAGAATATTGATAATGTTACCGCCTGTTAGCTCATACTCATGGGCAAATGCTTCAAAATCGACGTCTTTAGCCACTTTAAAAGGCTTGTTGATAAACGTATCTTGCCACAGCTGCAGGCGTTGCTCAGGGTTGGGTTTGGGAAACCGAATCATAGACTGAAACCGACGGGCAAAGGCATTGTCTAAATGAGACTGTAAATTTGTGGCGAGAATGACCAAACCTGCATAGTCTTCAATGCGCTGTAGCAGGTATGAAACCTGTTGATTGGCCGCCCGGTCATTGGAACTTTGGGATTCTAATCGTTTGCCAAATAGGGAGTCAGCTTCATCAAAGAATAGAATCCAATCATGATAATTGGCCCGATCAAACAGTTTGGCTAAGTTCTTTTCAGTTTCTCCAATGTACTTTGACAGGACGTTAGATAGCTCAACGTGAAACACAGGTAAACCCACCTTTTTACCTAGTAAACAGGCCGTTAGGGTTTTGCCAGTGCCTGGGGGACCATAGAAAAGACTACGATAGCCGGGCTTAATCCGCTGTTTTAGCTGCCAATGGTCCATCAGCAGATCTTTGTTTTGCACCCAGGCCAGGATATGGTCAATCTCCTGGCGGGTGGCTGGATTAAGCACAAGATGATCCCAGTCTAAGGCGGTGGTGATTTCTTGGGCGGGAAATTTGGCACCAAAGGCAGGGGTGTAGGGCTGCCCGGTGAGGAGTTGTTGGCGATACTCAGGGCTAAGGCTGAGGGCTGCGCAGAGGGGTGGTTCGTTTTGGTGTGGATAGTCCAGGGTGAGGATGCCCTGGGTAAATAGGATGTGTTTGGGCTGGAAGAGATTGTCGTAGCGTAAGCGAGCAGAGAGATTATCTCCAGCCAGTAAAAACATAGCGGTTTCGCAGGTGGGGAGAAAGCCACTGTGGACATTGCCAGTGAGGCCGCCAAATTCGGTATAGCCGCGATCAAGGTTTTGGTTGCGGATAAAAAATGTGTCGAGGAGATGGGGCTTAAGGTGGGGGATCAGGCATAGACAAAGGACCAGACGGTCTTCTGGCTGTAGATGAAGCTGATGCACGAGAGTGGCGTAGGGCGCATCGTTGTGACGTAGCTCCGGTGGTGGGATGATGGCAAATAAGTCATCCGGAGGTGGTTCGCCTTCAAAATATAGTTTTATGCGATGCTCTAGCAGGGTACTGAACCAGGTGAGTTCAAGATCAATACAGGCTGCGTTTTGAGACACTTGATCTGGGTTCATGCCGTCACCGGGTAATGGGCATTATCCTGTCAAGGAACCGTTTACTATCATTATCCGCGAGCGGCTTCGGTTCCCATGCGGTCAGCTTCTCGTTCTAAGGCAACATCGTCATTAATGTCTACCCCGTGAGCTTGCATAGTGGGCCTTACCCGACCCTGCATTTGTTGTACGATGTGCCAACCTTCGTGGGGCAGCTGTTTTTCTTGGCCAGGACCGAGGTGAATGGTCTGTCCCTGGGCGTAGGCGAGGGCGTTTAGCTGGGCTGGTTTGGCAGAATTGCGGTGAACGCGCACGTTGGATAGGTCAAAGCCGGAAAGCTGTTCTAAGCCCGACTTTAGCCGGTCGGGCATGCCGGTGTGGTTTTCGTTTGCTTGTTCGTTGCTTTGTCGTTGAACGGCGGTATCCTGCTCTGATGATACGGTGTCTAGCATGGCATCAACATCGTAATGCAGTGCTGCCTGTCGCTGCATTGGAGTCCCACTAATATTTTGCTGTTGCTGCACGGGGAGCCAATAGTTATCTGCTTCGGACTTCGTTTGAGGCTGCTTGTCTCGTTTACGCTGGGTGGATTCAAACATGGGGCTGGATTTCCTTAGGCTATTTGCCTATGACATCGCATGGGTCTAAAGCTGATTAAGACAGATAAACCGCTCAGGAATAAAAATATATGTATGTAGCACCATAATAATCGCAACTAGCGATTGAAATCATTAGGGCATGTTAGCGAAGCGTAACGCAGCATTGCAGATAGATCACCTTGATAGGAAAGTTCGGTAGGGTGTGCTGGCGAAACATTTTGAGGGTATTGGCTACAATGGAGCAGTAGAAATAGTCCAAATAATGTCAGTTGCTATCACAGAAGCGATTACTACCCTGATCGAGGCAGAACAGCGTTTCTGCCTGCGTCGGACAGAGGAAGATAATTTTTTTCAGGAATGGTGTACTGATTTACCAGCGCTCACTGATATAGATAGGGCAGGCTTGACAGAGCTGCGTCGGCGTTATCTGTATCAACGTTCCCAGGGACAGCTATTAGAAAATACGGTAACGCTCCTGTTTGCATCACCACTGCTGACTCTAGCGGGATTTTATGATCCTCCATTTAGACTCAGGGCGGAGGAGTCGGTACAGCTTACCCTGGAGGATCCAGAGGAGGTTTTGCAGGGGCGGTTAGATGTGCTAGTACTCAAAGAACAGTTTTGGGTAGTTGTGCTGGAATCTAAGAAGACAGCGTTGTCGGTATGGTCGGCATTACCGCAAACACTGGCTTATTTGATGGCGAATCCTCAGGCTGAACAACCCAGTTTTGCGCTGATGACCAATGGTGATAATTCGGTATTTGTGAAGGTTGCTCGTTCACAGGGCGGAGAGTATAGTTTCTCGCGAGTGTTTGCCGCGATGACGTCTAATCAGGAACTGTGTGAAATTTTGCAGATTTTGAGACGCATTGGCCAGGTAGTGGGAAAAAACTAAGTTTGGGAGTAATGCGACGCGTCACTCCCTACGAGGTTCTTAGTGACGCACCCTACCGCCCTATAACTCATCCGCGTCATCCAAAGTTGTGACATTTCTATCATGCACCAATTTGAAAGAGTGCTTGTTAACAATTGGGCTAAAAAGCGTTTTAATGATTTTTAGCCCAATTGTTATGGCGTATTCTTTTTTCTGTTTAATAGTTCGTAATAAAGGGGTAACTTTGATATTACGAGGTCATTTGCATGTTTTTTGAACATAAGGAAAGTCCGAAGTCCGAAATAAATTATTTTCTCAAAATATGCTTACATATAATTTGCGTCTAAAAAATCATCAATTTTGAACAAATTACAGAGCATTATAATAGGTCACCAAAGTATTCCCATTAGCAACAATCACTTGTAATGCCAAGTTACTCCAAGTAAAGACTTCTGGGTTTCCACCGTTTCGTTGTGCTTGACATTGAAAATTAGGACCAGCTTGATATGGCTGCTGCGCAAGAGCCAACGTTACTAATTGATGCATTTTTTGGGCTGAATGACCATGATCGGGAGTGTTAAAAATCCAATCATGAACAATTTCTCCTGAAACAGCAAGTGGGAATCCCCCGGTTAAGGTTGGAATTAATATAGTTCTCCCTGCATATCCATTTTGTTTATCTCGAGTCCTAGGGTAACCAGCTACTCTCCATGTATTTGGAGTAAATCCATTTATTTTTTGGTTTAATCTTGCCCTTTGTTGTAAGGTGAGAGATTGCCAAAATGGATCACTCGTTGCCCCTCTTGTCAAATTGAGATTGCCGTATTGCGATGCCGCCTGGAATTGGGCATCTGCCGTATAAATATTTAGCGCATTAAGGATAGTCTGCACTGAGGGAATTATCCCATATCGCAATGTTGCATTATAACCATTTTGCGTGATTTGCTCCAGGTTTGATGTATTTAAGTCGATCGCGGTGCGTTGGTCATAATTTGTTTGCTTGGCCAAAATATTTTGTTGCGTCGCAAAGATTGTGACTCTAGCCCTTTGAGCATTGACTTGTCCTGCCAGGATATCTGTTCTGGCCACTCCCGCCGTATTATGATAGATCAATAGTTTATCAATTGTCTGCAATAATTGGTCTGCTTCCTGTAATTTTTGACCGGCGAGGGCCAAGTTGTCCCTACCTTTGTCCAAAACAGGGATAAATGCCCTAATTATATTCACTCTTTCTTGCATTTCTGATTTGGATGTATCGAAATCAATGGTTTCAGCATAAGTAAGTACTCTTGCTTCAGACTGCTTTAAGCGTTCAATTTTACTCTCTATAACTCCCCATAATTGTTGCGCTGCTGTTATTAAACCCGTGATAGGCCAGTGATTCCAAGATTTGATTAGAGCATTCAAGGAGTCTTCTATGTCGTAATATTCTTGCCATAAATTGTCCTTACCTGTTAATCCTTTCAAAGCATATATTCGCTCAATTTCATTATATGTAAAAAACATTAATTCCTTAACCGCTTGGTTTCTGTTTTCTTCTGGATAGGTGTCAAGTTGTGATTGACACCTATCCAGTATCAGCTCCAAGCGTGGTATCATGATATCTGGCTCATTATCATCTTTAACTTTCCAAAAGGTGTGGTATCTTCTAAGTGCATCTAAGATGTTACGGTACGTTTCAAAAGAACCACCTATGTTTGATTCATGATTTTCAATAGTCGCATCTGTCCATGAAAGTTTGGCTTGTAACACAGTGCTTTCACTACTTTTTTTTACTGTAGAAACCGTCTTTTCGTTAGGTTTCATTTGTACAACCTTGCTTCCCATCACATCAGTCTCTTTCTCCAAGCCTTCATCGTCATTAATGTTTACAGCACCATTCATCTGCATGGTGGGTTTTACTCTTCCTTGTATTTGTTGCACTACATGCCAAGCCTCTTGTGGCAAGTGCTTTTCCTGACCAGCGGCTATATGAATATCGGTTCCTTGAGCATAGGCATACGCTTGTAATTGAGCAGTTTGTTTAGCCTGCGGGCCGTTGTTAGTCATGTCCTGCAAGGCTCTTAGCTGAGAGATTTTCGGACTATTACTGGCCACCTCTTGCAGTTTTCTTTGAGCAATAGCTTCAGGTCGGTTGTCAACAAACTGAAAAGTAGACACACCACCGCTCTGTTTTTGAATAATCTTATTCACTACCGATTGGCTTTTATTCTCTTTAGATTTCTCTACTTGTTCATACATATCTCAAACCTTTTAAAATTTTGTGCTATTCAATGTTATAGGCTTTCTTCATCGCCTATAACATTGGAAACAAACGACACTAGTGCGTTTATTTCTACTGTGTCATTACTCAAAAGGTGCACATATACTGCCAAATCAGAGGTATATGTGCACCTTCTCACACATCCATATCGTCCAACGGCGATTTCAGATTCTCAAATCCCTTGGACGTAATATGCGTATAGATTTCCGTTGTCTTCGAACTACTATGACCTAGCAACGACTGGATATACCGTAGATCCGTCCCCCGCTCCAGTAGATGAGTCGCAAAACTATGTCGCAGCGTGTGTAACGTCACCTCCTTTTTAATTTCCGCGTTCTCCACAGCCCGTTGCAATATCTTACGTAGACTAGTAGTACTGTACTTTCCTCCGTTGACTCCTTCAAATAACCACTCCTTCGGACGATATTGCTTGTAATACTCCCGCAGCAACAACAGAGCCTTCTGCGATAGAAGCGTAATCCTATCTTTATTTCCTTTGGCATCCCGAATGTTGATGCAATTCCGTTTTGAATCAATATCCGTTGGCTTAAGATTCAGAACTTCACTTCGCCGCAATCCCGCAGAATAGATCAAGTAGATTGCACACTTATGCTTCAGGTTGTTGATCTGCTTGAAAATCAGCGCGACCTCTTCTTCACTCAACACGGTTGGCAGCTTCTTCGCTTTTCTGGGTCTCTGAATCACAATGGGATCAACTGACCAGCCCAGCACCGCTTCAAAATAGAACTTGATCGCGTTGATCGCCTGGTTTTGGTAACTGGCTGAGAGATCCGTATACTCCACCAAATGCAGCATATAGGCGCGTATGCGCCCCGGCTCGATCTGGTCCGGCTCCCGATCACTATTAAATTCGAGGAACCGAGCCAGGGTAGAAGTATAGGCCTTGATCGTATTCTGGCTGTACCGCCGTATCTTCATCTGCTCCACAAAGGCAGATGGAATCTGCACCTGTCTGGATAATTTGGCCTGGTCATAAGATGGTGCATCTGCTTCATTTGCTTCCTGCACCAGCACATCCTGCATCGGTACAAAACTGATCTGTCCACCAAACTTCCGGTTCAAAAATTCCAGATGATTGGCATAGTAAGGAATGTGCCAGCAACTCAGGGTCGCACTCCACCGACAGTCCCCAATCAGTCGCACCAGCCGCATCAAATCATCATCCCGATCACACAAGAGTTTCAGGCGCTGCTGATTACGATGAATCGTCTTTTCAACTCTGATGATCTTAGTCATGGTCGCTATGGCTATCATTCAACCAGTTTCTCCACTCCTAGAACCAAATAGAACAAAAAAGAATACACTGCATCGTCGGCTTCACCCAATCCTGCACCCATCGTCCTTGTGTCCATCAGAGATCACTTCCCAATCCTTTACGGCATGTTGCTGACCATTCCACTGAAAATCAGCTTTGTAGATCTGCCGCTCCAACTTCTGATACTCCGTCCTCATCGCCGCCAAAACCTGTCTCATTCCCACCTGATTACCCTGCTCCGTCGCCATAAACGCCGCATTAATCGCAACAGTATGGATCGTCCCCCCCGTAATATTAAACCGCCCTAAATGTTCGTAATCAATAACACCTGTCGGTATCCTATCCGGAAACACCTTCCGCCACAATTCCTGCCGATACGCCTGCGACGGAAACGGAAACTCCACCAAAAACCTCAGCCGCCTCAAAAACGCATCATCCAACGCCTCCCGTAAATTCGTCGCCAACACCGCCAGTCCCCGATACGCCTCTATTCTCTGCAACAAATAATTAATCTCCACATTCGCATACCGATCATGACTGTCCTTCACCTCACTGCGCTTCCCAAACAACGCATCCGCCTCATCAAAAAACAAAATCGCCCCACCTTCTTCGGCAGCATCAAACAACCTGCGCAAATTCTTCTCCGTCTCCCCAATATACTTACTCACCACCGACGACAGATCAATCCGATAAAGGTGTAGGTTCAACTCATTCGCAATCACCTCCGCCGCCATCGTCTTCCCCGTCCCACTCGGCCCCGCAAACATCGCACTCACCCCAAACCCCCGATTCATCCGCTCCCGGAAGCCCCAGTCGTCGTACACACGCGAACGCAACCGCACCTGATCCACAATCTGCCGCAGAATCCCCATCGCCTCATCCGGCAACACCAACTGATCCCAGGTAGCCTTCACATCAACCCGCTGCGCCAGGGATTCTAATCTTGGGCGAGTACGGTTGAGGCAGGCATTCCAGAGAAGGGGTGATGGGGTAATGGGGTGATGGGGTGATGGAGTATCTGAATTTTGAATTTTGAACTTTGAATTTTGAACTGTTTCCTCTTCTTTTTGAATTTTGAATTTTGTAGAGCTGTGCTCTTCTCGCAGAGTAGTTTTAATTTCCTCTCCCAACTTGTTACTTGTTACTCGATACTCGTTACTTATCTCTTCAATTTCCGACACATTCAAACAAAACTGCCCCGCCAATACCCCCGCCATCTCATCCGATCCCTCACCCAACATATCCTCCCAAACCTCTCTCTGTTCCATCGCCGTCGGCTTCCCCACCTCCTGCACGATCGCCACCCGATGCGTCGGCAACCGCACCTCCCGACTATCCACAAACACCAACCCATTACAGCCCGCCAAAAAACGGCGCAACGCCACCCGACCTGAGCTATCAGACCCCAGCTCCTGCGTATCCACATACAGCGCCACCGCCGACAAAAACGTCTCCCGTTCCCACCGCCGCAAAAACTCCGTAAACGCCGTATCTCCTGTCGGAATCAACTCTCCCATCAAACAATACAGCCCCATGCCAAAGCCCCGCGCCACCGCCCGCGCCACCAACACCTTCGTCGGCTCACTCATTCCCAACAGTTGCACCACCGGCAAAGCCTGGCCTCGCTCCGTCCTCGCCAACCGCTCACCCAGAGCTTCCACCACCGCCCGCTGGCTGGCCGACAGCCGCACCGCACCACGCCCCAAGGGCGTCACCAATCCTTCTAGCCGATGGTCCAACCCCGCCGAGCCCATAATATGATTCACCACCCGCTCATCCGCCCGCAGCATCGTCTGCGGCAACGGCTGCGGCTGGGGAGAATGCAGCTCTACTAACCGCCAGTAGCGCAGCGGCGCATCCACCGTCATCACATCCCACTGCACCTGATCAAACAAATTAAAACAAAGGGCAAACGTCGGAAACGCCCAACCCCGATTCCCCTGGGCCTGATCGCACAGGTCCGGTATCTGCGGGTCCACCTCCATGGCCACACACAGCAGCAAAATGCCCAGATCCAGGTCCGTTAAGTTAAACCGATAGCCCAGCTCCAACGCCGCCGGTTTCGGATCCATCGCCGCCGATTTTGCAATGGCCGCTTCTGCTTCCTCCAGCATTTCCGGCGTGATGGCATCTTCCCCAATGGCCCGCCGCAGCCGCAGCCGCAACCCGCGACACACCGCTAATAGATAGGCCCGATTCTGTTCCGCCCAGCTGCTCATGGCACAGTCACCCTCACCTGCTGCAATGGATCGACCCGCATCGGTACCGCCGCCACATCCACCGGCAAACTATCCACCCCATCCACCCGTAACCGCACCGGATAGTCCCCCGGCGTCATTTCTCGAATGCGAAAGGTGAGGCGAGATGCCCCTGGATTATCGTCGTCCGTGGAGATTTCATAAGGCGCAATGGTGCGATCTCGCCAGATCAACATCACCCGCTGCTCCGGATGCACCGCTGGCCTACAGCTCAACGACAGGGTTAAATTCCCCGCCGAGATTTCCAACGGATCCAATTCTGAAATGGTGGGGGCCACTGCCAAGGGAAACTCATTGCTAATTCGCATCGCACTGGACGCCCGCACCACCCCCACCGCCACGGTCCAAAACCCGGCCAGTCGGGCCTCGGGGGGCAACACAATCTCCGCCGAAGTGGGTGACACCTCAGGTACTAGCTCAATCGCCTCAGGCAACAACGGATGGCGCAGTTGCACCGTCACCGCCTCCCCGTCAAAATGTTCTCCCCGAATCATCACCCGATCCCCCAGCCGCGCACTGGGCTGTCGGTGGGGCAAAATCACCCCGGTAATCTGGGGTGGCAGTCCCGGTATGACAAAGGGACCACCCTCCACACCACTGCGGTTTAATACGGGCATTGCTCCCGCTGGCAACCCACCGGTATCAATCATAATTACGGCGACTTTAAAGGCGATACAGGGCCGATAGGGATGTTGTAACACCTGCCACACCTTCGACATATCCTCAAAGTCCAGGGCCACAGGCGTAATTTGAATCTTTTCAATCTGTCGATGTAAATCGCTATCTGGGAATTCTCTTGCGGTCGCGATTTCAATCTCGTCTGGGTGCAGGGTGATGCCATCCGCCAAAAACTGAATCACCCGCCCCAACAACCCATGGCTTTTGGCCTCGCTACCATTTTCCCCATAGGCTACCGCTAAATAATAAAGATCCAGGGCAACAGCAGTTTTCTGCGGCGTTCTCACCTTCGCCCTGGGATGGATCGGCTGTTGGTGGCCCAGCTCAAGCTTAGGCATCGCATGGTAGAGCAACAGATTCACCCGATTACTGTCACCATTGCCCTGAGACTTTTCCAGGGTCTGTGCCGTCACCGTCGCACTATCAACCACATTACGCAGACCCTGGTTAATCAGAGACTGCAATGTGGTAGTGACCGCTGCAATGGCCAACGAGTTACTCATAACAAGATAGAAAAATCACCTCGGGCTGTTTTACAACAGAACAATCCGTAGGATGGGTAACACCCATGGAACACGTTTCGGCATGGAACCAATACCAACCATTACCCACCACCAGTGACAAACAATAGCAAGAGATATTATTTGTAGGCCATATCACACGATTGATGGGTCGTGCCCACCCTTCGGGTTATTGGCCAATATTCAATGGGGGGTTAATATCACGGTTTCATGCCCGTCCTAAATCCCTGGAATCTCCGATAGCTCGCAATCAAGCTCTTCCACGGAAAACCGCATCATGTCTTGCCATTCATTCAACGTAAACGAAAAACCCCGTTGATTTGCCATCATCACAAATGACTCAGCATTGGGAGCTAAATTAAGAGAATCTCGCAAATTAGGATTCGCTTGAGCTTCACGATAAAGCTTTACAACCTGCTCTTTAGCCATATTAGAGGGGGCTCCTTTAAATATTTTAGTAAGAAAATGAGCGCAAAGCCACGATGATTTGTTCGCAACAGATGATTTGTTCGCAGTAGCTGACTGTTATACTAGCAAGCTTCATGACTATACCAACACACAAACCAGGATTCCATGATTTTTGTTGCAAATATCTGCAATATTGATCGCTCAAAGTTACAGACACTCTCCATTTTTTAACTTATCTAACAATTAACGGCTGAACGGTAATCAAATAGAGTCAATTCCAAAACATCTGTAAAAGAAATGCTAGTTATCTAAAACATGTCTATTATTAGGAAAAATCTCTAAACGAAATCAAGTAATCGCCATCCTGTAATACGTCACTGTTTTTCAGTTAGCGAGAAGTCTACATCCTTGTTCTTATCTGGTTTGGACATAACTGGTTCTCCTTGAATAAGGGGAGCCATTGCCGCCATTGCCGATGTTAATAATCTTCCAGATGTGTATATACGGTAGCTGCTTAAGGAGAGGTAGTTGTTAAACATCAATTCAAACTTTACATAACTCAGTATTATGTTTTGTACTATTCCTATTCCCTTTTGAGATATCCCATGTAATTGTTAGTGGATGCATGCCCTATGGCGTCAGTTCAAGACCCGTCACAAAAACGACGACACATCCTAGGCGAAGGCTGGGGATTTCCCATGCGATTAACCAAGCAAGGAAGTTTTCAGCTAAGTCATGACTATCGCAACCTGGAAGAATCTATCGTTATTATCTTAGGAACGCGCATCGGAGAACGACTTTATCGACCTGATTTTGGTTCTCGACTCCATGAACTTGTTTTTGCCCCCCTCAACGATGACACCTTGTTATTGGCTCAAATTTATGCCCGTGAAGCCTTACAACAATGGGAGCCCCGCATCAAAATTGATGCGGTGACGGCGGATCCTTTGCCAGATGCGTCTAGTTTACAGATTACGGTGCACTATCGTATTCGCAAAACTCACCATCGTCGCAGTTTGGTTTATCCGTTTTATCTCACTCCGGTTGAGGGGTAATAAAGTAAAAATTGAACAGTAAAAAGTAAAAATTGAAAAAAAATCTTCCTCCCCCTCTCCCCCGCCCCCTAAAGCTCTACAATGGAATTCGACTTCCTCCCAAAGCTCCCCAACTCCAACCTTGACGACCGTCAGTTCAAAGAACTGGTGGAAGAATGTTTGTTGCGCATTCCCCGCTACTGTCCGGAGTGGACCAACCATAATCCCAGTGATCCGGGGATCACCATGGTGGAGTTGTTTGGCTGGCTGACGGATCAAATGATGATGCGGTTTAACCAGGTGCCGCGACGTCACTATGTTGCTTTTTTAGAATTACTGGGCATTCGCTTACAGCCGCCGGTACCGGCGCAGACGACCCTTACCTTTTATTTATCTGCCAGTTTGCCAGAGCCCTATACCATTCCAGCCTCAGTGGCCGTGGCCACCGAACGGACGGAGACGGAAGAGGCAATTATTTTTAGTACCGACGGTCCCCTCACCGTGGGGCTACCCCATATCCGTCATCTTTTAACGGCAGAGACCGACGAACTGCAGCCGACAACACTACAGGATCGTCTGTCGGTACGCTGGACTCGCCAGCCCAACGGTCGTTGGACCGGGGCAGAGCAGGAGATTTTTAGCCCCACACCCCAACCTGGCAATTGTTTTTATGTGGTGCTTGATGCTGACCAAGCGCTAGACGGCAACGTTGTTGCGTTACAGATAGAGGGCGAGGCGGCTACACCCACCGGCCTGTTGCCCGCAGCACCGCCTCGTCGTTGGGAGGCTTGGAATGGTGAGACCTGGGTCTCTACGATATTGATGCAGGAAACTGACGATGACACCCACGGGTTTAGTTTTTACAATTCCGGCAGTGACAGTGCAGTGCAGCAGGGGGAAATTGTCTTACATTTGCCCCAACATTTTCCAGCCACAGACTTTGCTGGTCGTCGGGGAAGGTGGATTCGGTGTGTCTGCACTGAGCCGATGGTAGGAACAACGGCCTATGGCAGTTCTCCTCGCTTGATTAGTGTGGCGGCGCGGTCCACAGGGGGCACGGTCAATGCCCACCAATGTGAGACCATCCACAATGAACTGCTGGGGGAAAGTAATGGCCAGTCAGGACAAACGTTTCAGTTGCAAAGTACGCCGATTTTGCCGCGCCAGGGTTCAGAGTCTTTGGTGGCCACCTTAACCAATGGTCTACAGCAAGTGTGGCAGGAGGTATCTGACTTTGCTGAGTCGGGACCGGAAGATCTCCACTACACCTTAGATTCACTAACGGGTTTAATCCAGTTTGGTCCCTTGATCCGTGAACCGGCCCAGTTAAAAACTGCCACCCAGCTACGCGCCCACCAACAGTCTTTCCATGCTTCTGGTGCGGCGGCTGTGTTGGCCGCTTCTCCCCAATTGCTAGAACGACAGCATGGGGCTGTGCCCCCTAGAGGGGCGGTGCTGACTATGCGGGCCTATCGCACCGGCGGCGGCCAACAGGGCAATGTGCAAGCCAATACACTGCGGGTGATTAAGTCGGCTGTACCCTATGTGGCATCTGTGACCAACTATCGGGCTGCCCTCTATGGCGCTGATGCGGAATCCCTGGAGTCCGCCGTATTGCGGGTACCCAAATTGTTGCGCACTCGCGATCGCGCCGTCACCGCCGAAGATTTTGAAGCCTTGGCCTTAGAAGCAGGTGCAGGCACTGTGGCCCGAAGTCTCTGCCCCCATGCACTCAACGACAAACCTGGCATCATTACTGTTGTTGTTGTGCCCAAAACCAACCTGGGGGACCTTGACACGGGCCTAGGTATTTCCCCCGAAGCGCTGGGTCTCACGCCAGAGCTAAGCCAAACCGTGCTCAACTATCTCAACGAACGGCGTCCCCTGGGGTTGCAGGTAAAGCTTGTGTCTCCTAATTATGTGGGGGTGAGTGTGACCACCGAAGTGGCTCTGGATCCTAGCTACAGTTCACCGGAAGCGGAACAGGCCATACTACAGGAACTACAGGTGGCCCTATATCGATTCTTAAACCCATTGACTGGTGGCCCCCAGGGAGAAGGCTGGCCCTTTGGTACCCCCGTCTATCCGTCAGATATCATTACGCTATTGCAAACCATGACCGGGGTACGATATCTGGGCGCAGTGACCCTATACGAAATTCGACAACAACGTCGGCAGCAGGCCGCAGACCAGAGCACAGACCAGAGCACAGATCAGAGTACAGACCAAGAAACGGAATGGGTACGGCGGCTGGCTCCAGACAACGTCGTCACCCCCGATCTCCTGGGTCTCATCTGTTCCTGGAACGACGCTCAGCTGTCTACTGGCCATACCATTAGGGTCATTCGTTAGGGGGACGTACCATGGCACAGACCCAAACTGGACGCATGATCGACCTTGAGTTGGTGCCCTTGCAGGAACCAGATCTTGCCTCTGGCTCGGCAATTAGCTTTTCCCCCTCTAGCACATTGTCTCGCATCGCCACTCCCCGCCCCCTGCCATCCTCCCTCACAACCCAGCTACAGCTACAACCAGGAGAACCCAATGAGTTGGTGGTACGAATAAAAAATCGAGGGGAGGCGAACCTCACACTTCAGTTTACGATCATGGGAGATATTCCCTCAGGCTGGTGCCAGATTCACACAGAAGGCTCGACACTGCCTGCGCACCATCAAATGGAGACGGTATTTTACTTTGTTAGTCCAACGGATTTTTTTGAACGCCCCCTCTCCCCCAGTCAATTACCCCTACGCTTAGATTACAAAGGCCAACTTAAAGTCACCGCCAGTTCCCAACGGGGTGATGCCGAAGAACATCTCACCCCCTTTCAACTCTTAGTACGTCCCCCCAGTAAATATCTAGACCTTCTACCCGATATTTACCACCGCACCGATATTGTCGGTCGATTTCTCAAAATCTTTGAGACCACCTTTGAACCCACCGTTGATATTCTGGACCACCTGTGGGCCTATCTAGATCCACTGACCGCCCCGCGCGCAATGCTGCCGTTTTTGGCCCATTGGGTGGGTTGGTCATTTCAGGTGCCCCTGGGCCTGGAACAACAACGGATGCTAATTCGCTACGCCATGGAGATTTACCGATGGCGCGGTACCCGACGAGGATTACGGTTTTATTTACACCTGGCCAGCGGCTTGCCCCTGGATGAACATATTCCCGACGAATTCCAAAAAGCCATTGGCATCCACGAGACCTTTAGCCCAGGCCATGTATTGGGCCAAGCCGTCATCGGCACCTCAGCAATCTTAGGAGGCAGCCGTCCCTGCCACTTTTCCGTACGACTACGCCCCCCTGAGAACCATCCCCTGGATGAATCCTTAATTCGTACCATCATTGACCAGGAAAAGCCTGCCTTTTGTAGCTACGATCTTGTGATTGAAGCTGGGGTGGACAGTAGTTGAAGTAAAAGTAACAAGTAGCGAGTAGCAAATCAGACTCTCTCACTCCTACCTCTTACTTTTTACTTTTTACTTCCTCTCCCCATGCCCCTCCAACCCCTCCAACGTCTCCACGTCAACGACGGTTTACTGATTACGGCCAACCTGTGGCAGGTGGCCCACAGCTACCATCAAACCCGTCAGACCATCCACTATCAGTCGCTACACCAGGGAGGCATTGTCGATGGCCTGGGGGTGTGTGTAGCTGAGATTCCAGAGCAAGCATCCAGTCGCTATCGCCATCCGCGATGGTTGACGATTCAACCAGGGCTGGCGATAGATGGCCAGGGTAACCCCATTGTTGTCTCTTGTCCTGAGAGTTGTTATCTGTCGGCCCAGCCCACCGAAGAAACCACAATTTATATTGTGCTCAAGCATTCGGAACAGGCCTCCCAAATGGAAGCAGAAATCGTTCAGGATGCGTTTCAGATTATTGAAAAAGATGTGCCTGCTGAGGCGAATGAGGTAGAGCTTTGTCGGGTACGATTGGGGCCAGGGTTACAGACGCTCACTAACCCAGACAATGTCTTTTCCCCTGATGTTAATCAGCTAGATTTACGTCATCGCCAACCGGTTCAGGCTCGTTCATCCCTCACCTGTGGAGTCGATTTATGGTCATCCTCGTCTAACAATGTGGCTCAGTTTCAGGCGTTATTTGCCGCCTTACCGAGTCTCGCCCCCAGACTCCAGGGGCACATGGTGGATACCCCCCTAACAGGGGACCTCAGCTACATTGACTACGATGAGTTTTGTCGTACACCCCGTCCCCATCAGCACCGGCTGGCTGACTATTTGCAGCAGGGCGGGGTGTTGCTCATCGAGGCAACCGTGGATCATGACGTCTTGGACCTGTATCAGGCCGAGCTAGAACTGCAGCAGGCCATCGCCGCTACCCCCGCCCACAGTGCTCAATCATTACGAGAAAGTGCTCAAGCAGAATTAAGTACCCTGCAAACTTGCATTGCCGACGAAGTGGCTAACCTGGCCGCACCCATTCACACATTTCTAGAGATTGAAGGACTGTCAGCCACCGTTAGCACAGCAACAGCGGCGGATAGGGTGCGTCAGGGAGAGTTTTCCCTGGTGCAGACCCAGCCCTTTCACTTTAGCCATTTGCCAACGGTGCAGCGACGACCCATTGGGCTATATCACTGGGGTGGGGTGGTGCTGTTAATGGGGCCATTACTCCAGGCCTGGGGTGCCAATAATGACCTATATCTCGATCGAGAAGAGATTCGTGCGGCCCAGGAATTTGGCGTTAATCTCCTCACGTTTGCTGCCCGTCATCGTCAGCTCCACCAGTGGCTGATGGCCGATTCATCCCCTCGTTCTCAACCAGTCTAAGACCCATGGCTACCCAGATTTTGACCCAGCTATCTACCCAGTCTCTTCAAGTTGGCGACGGCCATGACCAGTTTGAGGTGATGGTCAATAATCTCAGTAATCGTTTTGCCACCTTTACCCTGGAGCTATCGGCACCTGGCATTAGGCCTAATGCCAGCCCTGATTGGTATCGCCTGACGCCGGATATCTCTGCCAAGATTCCAGCTGGGGATCAGGCTAATTTTATTGTTAATCTATTGGCCTTGCCCCCCATTGCCGGTGGCTTCACTGGCAAGATGAAGCTCAATGTGAATGTCACCTGTTTAGAACTAGGAGAAAAAGATCGACAAAGTATCAATTTAGAGGTTAAAGGCCCAGGCAGTATTCCCTTGGAAATCTCCATGGCGACAACGGAATTTCAGGGCAAACCAGGGGAGCTCATTGACATTCCGATAGTGATTAAAAACTGTCAGCGTAATACGGCCAACCTGCAAGTAGAGCTAACGGGTTTAAACCAGAACTGGTTAATTGATGGCCATAAACGACGGCTACAGCTGCCGCCCCAGGGCCGATCTGAGCTGTTATTTATCTGCCAACTGCCCGATCTCAGTGAAGCGATCCACGGAGACTATGGGTTTCAGGTGGAGGCGCGTCAAATTCAGGCTCAGCCGGTACAGCAGGCGGCTACCCTGACCGTGTTACCCGTGGGTTCTTTGCTCTTTGACTGTGACCTGGCGACGGTGAATCCCAAGCTGCATAAAGACCCTAGGGAGATGGATGAGGTCGATGACGTTGAGCTGTGGGGGGTGCGATCGCACCTCCCTTCCTCTCCCACCCATAACCCCCGATCCAGATCTACCAAAGCCTCTAAATCCAAAACCTACAGAATCACCCTGGACAACGCCAGCAATGTAGTACAGTCCGTCAGACTCAACATAAACCGCATCGATATCCCCTGGTTCAAGCGATTGCAGTCATTCCTACGACGCACCGTTCCCACCCCAGCTCGCACCACCCCCCATTGCCTGCACCTAAGACCATCTCAGGTTGATCTCAAACCTGGAGAAGTCACCACCCTAGCCTTAAACATCAAACCCAAGGTCCCCTGGTGGGGATGGCGACGCCGACAACAGTTTCAGCTCCACCCCCAACTGCAAGAAACTATCGTTGACCCTCCGGAACATCAGATTCGGCTTGCGGTCCCCCCTAGAGTTCCATTTTGGCTGCAATGTTTAGGACTGCTCTTAATGGCACTAGGTCTAAGGTGGTTCTACCAACATTTATCTGACCATAAAGGCCCCGTTAATAGCGTGCAATTTGACGGGCAAGCCAGCATGGTCATTAGCGGCTCCAATGACAATACCATTGGCCGTTGGCAGCTCTTTCGCCAACTCCGAAAGAGTCAACTCCAACGGTTAAATAAGCTGCCCCCGAACAAAGCAATGCAAGAAAAGGCGGTGCGAGTCGTTCACTACCGTCCTCGTAACAACAATATTCTGGCAGCTGGGCTAGAAAATGGAGAAATTCAACTGTGGGATTTACTCGCGGAAACCAATAAACCAATGGTCTTCCAGCCAGACGATCGCGTCTTTGACCTACAATTTAGCGCCGATTCCCGCAGTTTGTTTAGCGCCCACGGTAGTGGGCTAGTTTTACGCTGGTATCTACCAGACCTAGACAATCGCCCTAGACTTTCGACACCGGCTCAACAACAACAGTTTAACTTTGCCGTTCAGGCCATGGCCCCCACAAGCCTTGCCCCTGAGAAAGGGATCCTCTTCAATAAAACAACTGCACCGGAAGATCCCTTAGCCCTGGTCATTGGCGGTCGCCGCAATCAGCTCAAGCTATGGGATCCCCAAACTGACCAAATCAGCTCTATCCCCTATGCTACAGGTCAAGAAGACAATTACATTACCAGCCTAGACACCGCTGACAATAAGCCAACGCGCCTGGCAGTTGCCGATAACCAGGGTCGCATTAGTCTCTGGAATCTTAACCAGTGCTGGACCGACAATGCCAATTGTTCACCCACCGACCAGTGGACAGATGGTCACCAAGAGCGTCCCGTCAATGCCATCGCCCTCACCCAAGATGCCTGTTATCTCGTCAGCGGCGGTGCCGATGGTCGAGTCATCCTGTGGCGTCTCAACCCTTCAGGTTTAGTAATGGACAAAAAACAAATTGCCAAGTTTTCAAAACCCATCAACAGCGTCGATATTGCCCAAAAGGAGAACACACTAGCCATTGTCAGTGGCAACGACACCCATCAAGTCAATCTGCGCCAAACAAAAGCCGACAACCCCGCCTGCCCCTAAGATCCATACTCGTTACTCGTTACTTTTTAATATTAACTCCCCCTTCCCTCCGCCATGACTCGCTATTCTGTTCCAATGGCAGCATTGCCCACAGTCGCCCTTCAACAGGAATCTACCACCGATCCAATTGGTGTGGTAATCTCGTCATCCGGACAGGACCAGGTACTCCCAGGGAATTGTTTTGACATCAACGTTACCATTAGCAATCAAGGAGATAAAAGTGCCGTTATTGACATTTTCCTAGATGAGTTACCTGTCGCCATTCATCCCTGGTGTCCCCTTACCCAAACTCAGCTAGCCTTAGACCCAGGGGAACGAGAAGACGTCACCTTTCACTTTGATGTCCCCCCCAACGCCCTGACAGGCAGTTATCACTATTGGTTAGTGGTGGACGCACCAGCACATTATCCTGGGAAAGCGCCCCACCGTTATCAACATCATTTAAACGTGCTGCCCCCCTCCCAGGACAGCCCCCAGGAGAACACACCCACCTTTGCGGTGGAACCGGTCACCACCCACCTCAAACCCATCAAGGTGCTTCCCGGCAACCCCCTCCAGTTTCAAGTATATGTCTACAATCGTTCAGATCGGGTCGATCGGTTTCGACTGTTTTGCCCCGACCTACCCGAAGACTGGGTCACCATTAATTATCCTCAAGGATTTCGCACACCGGGCTTAGCCGTTGTTGAAACCCAGTTAGATCTCAACCCAGACATGGAAGGGGTGATTTTACTCACCCTCACGCCTCCAGTTAGGGCTCTGGCCCAAACCATGTTGGTCACCCTCCAGGTAAAATCTGAAAACAATCCTAAGCTTAAGCTACTGGATGTTCTCTATCTACAGATTGAGCCGTTTTACGAAGTAACCACCCATTTTCGTACCCTGGTCAGCCGCATTCAACAACAATCAGGGCTGTACAGCATCCAGACAACAAACCAAGGCAACACCGAGAGAACCCTGGATTTTCAGGTGATTGGGTTAGAAGGTGGAAATCTTTGCGAGTATACCCTCCGACCAGACTCCCTGACCCTCGCCCCCCAACAAACCCTGGTGAGTGAGGTCATCGTCCAACCCAAAAATCCATGGAAACAACCTCTGTTTGGTGGCGGTCGCGTCATCCAATTTGAAGTCATTGCCACAGACCCCGACAAAAAGCCATTGGTCGAGAACCCAATGCAGGGGCTACTGATGTGGGAGGCTCGCCCCTGGTGGCAGATTTTGCCCTTTATCCTGTTATTAATTGGCTCCTTTATCGGCTTAATGTGGCTGGCCTGGTGGTTGTTTATTCATCCGCCTGCCCAGGCTAAGGTACTACGCTTTGCCACCGAAAGTAGCGCCTATGAGGCCATTAATGGCGATACAGTGTCTGTGGGCTTTGAAATTAGCCACCCTGGCCGTATTCAACAGCTAGAAATTATGGGTCAGTCGGCGGAGGGGGATCTGTTGAGTGGTCCCCTAATCTATGACCTGAGTGGTAAAACCTTACCGCCAGAACTGGAATCTTTTTGCATCGAACGGAGACAGTCTCTGACCTGTCGCAATGTTCGCACCGATGCTAGACGGGCCGGAGAGTACCAATTTATTCTCAATGTGATTCCTAAACCTGGACGCAATGCCACCCCCACCCAGGCCCAGGCTCCTCTTGTTGCGATCGCACCCATCCCACGACCCAGCATCTTAGAGTTGGTGCCATCCCAAATGAACTATGTGGAAGCCCCCCCGGTTCAGCCTTCGGATAATCAGACCGCTGCCACAGCTGTTTCGAGTAATGCAGACACTGATGAAGCGACCAGTAGATCAGCTAACGAATCAGACAGTAGCGATCGCAAGCCACTACCATCGCTCGAAGAAGATCCCTATGTTGTCAGGGTAAACTGGAACATCAGCCATCCCGAACAACTTATGGGCCTGCAGCTAATTGTGCGAGATGCCCAAAAAGCCGTTGCACTGCCTCCCCAAATATTTAATTTTCAAGAGGGCATCCCCGATGAACTAGAAGATTTTTGCGACATTAACCAAAACAGTATTTTAGCGTGTAGCAACGTGCCAACAGGCCTGAAGCAAGCTGGAGCCCACACAATCGAGTTGGGTGCTATTCCCAAAACAACATCCTCCACAGAAGAACCGATTTTAGCCACCACAGATCCTATTCAAGTACAGGCAAGGCCACCTCAGGTGATTCAGTTTACCCTTAATGGAGACCCTATCCTGGCCGAGAAAGCAGACTATTTATTACCTGTTGACGAAGGGGAGGGCCTCATGGAAATTGTATTGGGGTGGGAAGTGGAAAATAATCCAGGAACTCAAGTGATGTTGATGCCCGCCCCAGGCAATGTGGAAACCCAGGGAACTTTATTTGTGCCCTTAAGTCCTGACCCCGGTAAAAATGTCTTTTCACTACAGGTAACCAATTCAGCCGGAGAATCACTAACGCGATCGCTCACCATTACCACCTATGATCCCACACCTGAAAACCCCACCATCATTGTTAATACTGGGGATGGCGACCAGGCTGCCGATGGTGCCAGCGAGGGTGGAGGAGAGGCTGGCCAGAGCAGCGGACCACCAGTACGCTCTCGCCCAGGAACCGTTTCTCCTGTGGAACTACCTCCCCAATTTGAGTGATTCTCGACTGACGTTTAACGATCTGCATTGGTCATCATAATTTATCAACATCTTTAGAAAAATCATGTCAACGTTAGAGCCATTTCCATTCGAATCCTACGGGGAATCGCCAACCCGCGCCTCCCAAGGACCGGCTATTTCCATCCGATGGATTTTGCCTTTATTGGTTGTTGCTCCAGTAATCATTGGCATTGCTCTAACGGGTTGGTTCGCCTATAGAAGTGGCCGAAGTGCCGTTGAAGAAACCGTCAACCAAATCACTACAGAGGTTGCAAATAACATCCAGACAGAAGTCATCAGCTACCTTGAAGTATCCATCGTGGCATCAAAAATGTTAGTGGCTGAGGTCAATAGTGAGGTCCTTAACATTCAAGATATGGCTACACTCACCAACTATCTTGAGGAAACTCGAGAAGTCTTCCAAACGACACAAACGAGTGAGAATATTGCCAACCTTTTTTATGCCAATGAAGCCGGAAAGCATGCCACCAGCCAGCCAGACTCCACCAGCTTCGATCGACGGGAACGCCCCTGGTATAAAGCTGCTGAAAAAGCTCGAAAAGCCATCTGGGCAGAAGTCTATAACGATAAAAAAACCTCCGAATTAGTCTTGACTCGGTCAATTCCCATTGATAATCAAGCCGGGAATCTAGAAGGTGTTTTTGGAATTGACATCAAGCTCAATTCCCTGAGTAATTTTCTTAAAGAATTAAATGTGGGCAAATCAGGTCAGGCATTTATTTTAGAAATGGTAGATGATCAGCAGTCTACAGGAGAACTTATCGCCACCCCTGAGGACGAGGATCTATTTGTAAAACAGTCGGGAAGAAATAACACCATTAGTGCTAAAGAAAGTACAAATAAGTTAGTTAGAGAAACAGCAGACTATATTCTGGATAACAACAACGGTCTTCGACACCCAAATTGTAATTCAAACAGCCTTTCTAATGAAGAAATAAATAACCTAAGAAATGACAATTGTGAATTTAATATTGATGGGAAAAAACATCTAGTTCGTGTCAACTACCTTGGAGATAAAGATATCAACATTAAGTGGCTGATTGTAGTCACCATTCCTCAGCAGGATTATATGGGGGCCATCAATGGCATTGTCCGAAAGGCACTATTAATCGGAGTTGTTATTACCGTGCTTGCCTCACTGCTGGCGTTAGTAGGCGCAATGTATATTATTCGCCCCATTAAAAAGCTAAACCAGGCTGCCGATGATATTAAACAACATCAGTTTGATCCTCAAACCCTGGCAGATGTGAGGCAGCGTCCGGATGAGTTTAGTATCCTGGCCGATGTATTTGACGATATGGCAACGGTGGTGGTGAGTCGCGAACAAAGTTTGGCAGATCAGGTAAAACAGCTGGAGACAGAGAAATTACAGTATCGGAGCACAGGAGATAAACGTTACTCTTTGGATGTAGCATTGCGCCATGCGAAACAGGTACGCAGTCGATATAGCCAGCGGTAACCCCACCCAGAACCCATCCCAAGAGGGGGAAGTAATCGATTGGTGGCATAGGGTTTGTCAACTCTTTTATTTAGTGAGAAAGATATAATTATCGTTAATAATACGCCCCTCAGCATAGCCCAGGCATTTTACAATATGTTCAAACTATAGACTTTTACCCAATGTCCAATTTACTGCAACTCAGGTTTGTAACAGGTTTGGCTACGCTTCGTAGTGCCACTTGCTGTGCAATGTCAGTGGCAGTAAGCTGTCTATGCTTATCTGTTGCTTGGGCGCAGGAATCACCATTGGGAGAAGCGATTGAAGATTTTGAATACTGGCAGGATCTTTGTCAACTCCACATTAGTGCGGCAGAGGATAAGGCTGCTGAAGAAGAAGAAAAAGAAGAATATGCTAAAGCGCTGATGGCCTGTGAACAGGCGATTGCCCTCGAACCTGAAGATGCCAACATCTGGGTGCTACATAGTAGTATATTACTCAATACTCAAAAATATCCAGAATCAATTTCATCGGCCAATCGGGCCTTACTCTTCGACCCAGAACATTCGCTAGCCATTACCTATCAGTGTGTTGCCTATAGCGCCCTCAAACAAACCGAAACTGCCTTAGATCATTGTAATCAGGCCCTGCGGATCAATGGTAACTGGGGTAATGAGAATCCGGCCCTTGCCTGGTTATATCGCGGTGTCATTCTGGCCCAAGAAGAAGAGTATGGGCGCGCACTGGTGGCTTATGAACGCACGCTACTGTTAGAACCCGAGTATTCCTTTGCTTTGGCCCGTAAATGTGACGCCCATTTTGCATTGCAACAGGCCTCTCTAGCACTAGAGTCATGCAATGCAGCATTGGGCGTCAATCAAGACTGGGGCGAAGCTAGTCCGGCTATGGTGTGGACAACCATTGGAAAAACCCATACCCAGTTGGAACTATATAATGAGGCAATTGCTGCCTATGACCAGGCCCTCAATCTGGATCCCATGAGTGCCGTAACCTGGGTGGCCCAGGGACAGGTATTAGCACAGCTCAAGCAGACTGAAGAGTCGTTAGTTTCCTTTGTGCAGGCCGTAGGTATCAAGGCAGATTTTGCAGACGCGTTGTTGGGCCAATGTATGGCTTTAAATCGGTTAGCGGTGGACGCCGAGGTGAAAGAACAAGGGAAACTATATGAACAGTCTTTAACCGCTTGCGAAGCAGCATTGGCAGGGGATAGTGACTGGGGAGAGAATAGCCCTGCTAATGCATGGCATGAGCGCAGCATTGCCTTAACGGGTACCGGTAAATACGACGAAGCCCTGGCCTCGATTAATCGGGCGGTGGGAATAGATCCGAGATATGTGGAGGCTTATAACCAACGGAGTATTGTTTATTGGTATTTAAAGGATTATGGTCGGGCTTTAGAAGCAAATCAGCAGGCTTTGGCCATTGATGCGACCTATGACCATGGTTGGTTTACCCGTGGGTTAATTTTTCGGGCACAAGAACAATATCTCCAAGCATTGGAAGCCTATAACCGGGGGTTGGGGTTAAACCCTTGGAATGATTGGGCCTGGACAAATCGCAGTTTGGTTTTGTGGGAGTTGGGGGATTATGAGGAGGCTATAGTCTCGGCAGAAGAGGCTCTAAATCTAAATGATGATTCGGTCCAGGCTTGGTATAACAGGGGAGCAGCTCAGTCGGCCTTGAAAGACTATCGTAGAGCAATTGAGAGCTACGATGAAGTTCTGGATAGGGATGAGAAATATGCCGGTGCTTTGACGGGGCGAGGGGTGGCACGGTTTCATCTAGGAGAGCATGAGGATGCGATGATGGATTTACAAATGGCGTTGGCGTTGAATCCGGAGGATGAGTTGGCGCAGGAGACTTTGGAGGCGTTGAGTCTGGAGGGACAAGGGGAAGGTGATAAGTAAAATGAATGGGTGAAAATGTTGAGAACAGGGCGTCACCGTTTAGTGACGTTGGAAATTTACACAGAATCTATGTCAACGGGAGGGAGAGCTTGAAGTTTATGCTGGAGGTGATGGAGGGAATGGGGGGTGCACATATACTCCCGATTTAGCGGTATATGTGCACCTTTTGAGTAATGACACAGTGAAAATAAACGCACTAGTGTCGTTTGTTACCAATGTTATAGGCAACTGAAGAAAGCCTATAACAATTATTAAAGCCCAAATTAAAAAGGTTTGAAATATGTATGAACAAATAGAGAAACCAAAAGAGAATAAAAGTCGGGCTGTTGCTAATTCTGTTGCTCAAAAGAAGAGTTATGGGAGGCAAGGTTTTGGGTTTGTGGATAATCGACCTGAAGCAGTTGCTCAACGGAAAATGCAAAAGATGATGAATAAAAGCTCTCGCAGGTATCAGTTAAAGGATATTCGACACAAGACAAACGACAGAGCACGAGTAAAAGCAAGACAAAAACACATTGCCAATGAAGTAATCCAACGTAAGCTTGTGTTTACTGACGATAAATCAGAGGAGACTTCGTTGAGTTCCATTTTTCAGGCAGCGCTTGAAGCTAACTATGATGCCACGGAAAAAGCGGTGGCGTATTTGGCAAGTCAAGCTAAAAGTTCAAAGGTATATACATACGCCAACTGGCAAGCTGCGGTGAATTATGCAAATGACTATATGTCCCCTACCAAACGATTCCTACGCAGTCGTATGAGAAATATGAAAAAGAAAAGTAAACCAAGAACTAAACGATTCTTATATGACTTGCAGAGTAAAAAAAACTATGGATTCGATGATCCTGTCATTAACATCGGGCGACTAAAAGGCCGTTTTCGCCCAGGGTGGGGTGGGCAGCCATTCTGGTCATCAAGTAAAGATGATTATGGCGGTTCGGTAGTCAAGTCCGACTATGACTCTCTTATTGTAGAAGTAGGCAAGGATAAGAAACATAATGAGCAAACTATTGCTAAAGACATCCTTGTATGGATTGGCGATGGGACAGAACCAAAGGGGTACAGTGAACGCATGATTCGTACAATGTCTACTTTTATACAACTAACTCAAATTATCGAACCACATGAGAAGCGCTTTCCTGGTGCAGACAAGTGGGCTCGTGCATCTTTGACCCGAATCCTCAATGGTGGGTCTAGCTTCAAGATAGAATTCAATCGAAAAAACGGGAATTTTATACCTGCTAGAGCTAAAAAGGCTGGTAGTGATTACGGGGGGCAACAAAGCATGCGAGCCTATTTAGAATTAGAAAAAAAGAAATCAGATCCGAAAGATTGGAAGGATGTCGGCAGTAAGAGTATTGAAAAAACGCTTGATGAACTGTCTGATTCATCTGATGAAGAAGACTAGGGCAACTAAATAAGTATGCCTATAACAACCACGAAAGAAAGTTAAAAAAGATTTGAGATATGTATGAGCAAGTAGTGAAGTCAAAAGAGAATAAAAACCAATCGGTGGCTAATAAGGTTTCTCAAAAGCAGAGAGGTAGTGAGTCTACTTTTCAATTTAAGGATATTCGACCTGAGGCAGCTAGCCTAAGAAATTTCCAAGAAATAGCCAATAATAGCCCACAAGCTAATCGAGCAGTTCAATTCTTCCCTGAGACATGTCTACATCAGTCCCCACTACAAGCAAAAAAAACACCCTTAAAATCTCAACCTTCAGGCAATCGAGTTATCCAAAGAATGAGTGTAAGCATTCCCACGTCGTATGACGATCTTCAAAATGGGTCGAAAAACCTTCAAAAGAGTTTCGGAGAAGAACCCAGTCATTTGTTTGATACTGATTTAAGTAGGTTACGTCCCGATGAAACACTTACCATTTTTTCGCATGGTTCACCCAACGACCTGGGTGGATATAATGCCAGTACCCTTGCCAATATTATGTTGAAATTAGGATTTAAAGGTTGTGGCATGATTCGCATAGTAGCTTGTAGCACAGGGATAAATCCTAGAGGTTTTGGTCAGCAATTAGCTACTCACTTACATTCTCTGCTTCGTATTCAGCGCGAAAATTTTAAGGAAAATCCTGTTGTTCCTATAATTCCAGTTCTAGCCGTTGGAGGAATATTATGGAATGTTAATGATAAGGATTGGGTTGTAATCCCCCCGAATCTAGAAGCTGATCCAGAAGTACTTGAGCTTCAAGAAAACATGAAGACAGAATTAGCGGCCCTAGTAGGTAGGCCAGACTCTGAGGAGAAGGCAGAGGAAGTGAAAGAAAGATTCCAAAATGTGATTGCTCATTTAAAATACAGAAAGTCGAGAAAATTGGTTAAGCCAGCTAGAGCTAGTCGAAGTATTGGCTATGGTAGAAAAGGTTTGCAATCTAAGCCAGAAGTAGAATGGGAAGATGCCTCCTTCAATGCATTTACACCTGGTATATCGTCCAATTCTAATAAGCCCCCAATAGATAGATCACAATCGGCAAGAAAAGCTACTATAATAGAGAAAATTAGAGGTTATTTTCTTAAATATCCTCCCTTGCAGAGAAAATATGCTCACATCGTAGATCACATAGAGGATTTGTCGTTAAGCTACCTCTATAGCACAGGATATGTATTGAAAGAACAGGCAGAAAGGTACGAAGAAATTTATGCGCAATTTGAAGCATGTCCTGTACTCCGAGAATTATTTGAAAGAGAATCTACATACCGATACACCGATACAGAATTGCGAGAATATAAAGCCCGAATTAGATGGGCTAAAGGGATTATTGAATTAGAGGGTAGATATAAAAAGATTAGAGGGTTAGATAGGGAATTGCCCCGAGAAGTACGCGACATATGTGATGATTTGGCAAAGTTAAAACTACTATATACTCTATTGAAAAAGACACTTCCGCTCTGCGATGAGTTAGTATGGCTTGTGTTGGAGCGAGTTGTTACATCAGAATTGTACGAAGTGGTGGTGATTAAAGCATATAAGAATGAAGATGAATTAAATAAACTAAAGCCGTTAGTAAAGCAGACTATAAGGCTTTGTAATATGATTCAAAATATCGAAGGAAGAGGAACTTTGGATGGAGACCTTGACCAGCAATTCACTCAACTTAAAGCAGAACTAACCAAACGTGCCTTTAATTATGAAGCTCTAGTCGAGTTGGAACTATCACTGAGATATTTTCAGAGAAGGGTAAGTGAATTAAGAATTGCTCAAAGTGAAGTAGCTTTGAGACGACTAATTCAGGAGATGGCGAGAGGTAATCGAGTTTTACTTGCCTTTTACGGAACAGAATTGAATCAATTGGGAGGTATGAATGAAGGTGAATTGAATGATTTGTATGGTAAAATGAGTAGGATTGAGCCGCTGCAACAACCCTTGCTTTAAAATAGATAAATAATGAGACAAAGAATAATTACAATTTACGTGCACGTCAATATATGTGTGAGATAGAAAAATAGGTATATGACCTTAAGGAAGAAGTAACAAAGAACGTGTGGCATGGAATTCATTCCATGTTGCACAGCAAGTACACTTCAACAGAGACACGAAGTGCGACATGAGTATAAACAGGGCAACAAATAGCCCATAACAAAACCTAAAAGCAACTGACGCAGCTTTTAGCCCAATTGTTACGTCGCATTTTGTCGTAGCCCGGTAGGGTTCGATACATCGCACCGCTTCAACCCATTTCGCTCCTGACGATCCTCTCCTCGCTCCACAATCAATCTCTACAACCAAAGCCCCAAACCAAATTGGTGCGTTACGCGAAGTATCGCTAACACACCCTACCCGTATCTGAAGATGGCTAAATAACTCGAATTGTTGATCCCTTATTTTGCAGGCTACCCATGATAAGTATGCGAAGTTAGAGAAACCATTAACAGATACGGAAGTGTTGGATTGGGTATAGATATTTCTTAAAAGGAGATCGATTCTATAATAAGTGCTTCTTAGGGACCCATTATCGTCTGGAACAATATCTGTTATTTACTGAGGATGGCTAAATGATCCTAAATCCTGTAGCAACCACCATTCTCCGACGCCACTTACGCAGGTTGCCGTTATCTCAGCGCATATCACAGTATCAATCCCTGATGACGGTGAGTTGGCTCCAGACCGCTCTAGAGCAGATTAAACCAGAGGTTTTACCAGAAGAACCTCTCCCCGAGAACGTGAAGATACAAGATACCATTCAACCCCTGCCACCCTACTATCGTCAATACCGCTGTACCCAAGGCGATCCCCTCACCTGTCAAGAACATATTAGCCAGCCTGGCGAACCCACTAGCCTCATCTGTACTCAATGTTACTTTCCTGCATGGCTCGCTCCAAAACAACACCTTATCGGCAAACGAGGTGAATATGAAATTATTAAACCTCTGGGTCGCCGAGGCATTAGCCGCCTTTACGAGGGCATTAACCTAGACACCGAAGATCCCATTATTATTCAAGAATTTCTTCTACCCTCACGATATTTTAATCAGGAAGAACAACGAAACTACCAAGAACAGTTCCTTGGCCTTGCTGGCATTACCCTGGCCGATGGGCGCTCCCAAGATATTAGAATTGTTGACCCTTTTGATACCATTGTCGATCAATCTGGAGATCGATGCTACTTAATCACCCTTGGCTTCAATCGTACCGCCACCCTAAATGAGTACTGCGCTCGCCATGGTCCCTTTAACGATTCCATGGTACGAGACCTGCTGAACCAGGCTCTCCAAACCCTTATCTTTTTACACCAACAACGATTCGCCGTACCTACTGGTCAGGCTCAACAGGGCGTCATTCACGGTAATCTAAATCTCAATAGTTTGCTATGGGCTGCCAATACAAATGACAGTCCTCCCCAGGGATTTGTCTATCTTACCGACTTTCATATCTGGACCAATCTGTTTGACCCGGCCAGCCTCGAACGGGGTGATTTAGGTGCCCAGGATGAACTGAGTATTCAAGATGATTTACAATCCCTTGGGAAAGTAGCATTTTGGATACTACATGGCACTACCGTAGATGATCATGGTTATCCCCTTAATCCTCGACTTAATCGCCACTGGCCTAAGTCTGTCGATAAAGAGTTAAAACAGTTTATTTGTCAGTTAATTGGCATTGAATCCACTTTTGAGAGTGCTGAGATAGCCCGTAATGAATTACTCAAACTCCCACCCAAGCCAGCCATTAATCAGATTGAGAAACGAGCAGCAGAAATATTGCCTACTCAAAAGCCATGGTACCGGCGAGTTATGCCCTGGCCCTTGCTCAGCTTTCTAGCATTAGCTGCCCTAGGTGGTCTAGTTTGGTGGTTCTTATGGCGATCTCAACGCGCACAGGTTGCACAACGTGTCCCCTCTCCCTGTTGCCTCAAAGATGTGGACGGTATTCCCTCAGGTGAGTATACCTATGCCATCCCAGATTCGGCCTATTGGCAACCACTGTTTCAACCCACACCAAATAGTCAGGACCGCACCACCATCATTGATAACACACCAGGGCTGTTAGACCAAATCACCCAACAACAATCTAAGCTCTCTTTTAAGAGATATCATCCCAAAAATGACGATGAGACCAATCTTGCAAATACATCGATAGATGATGCAATTACAGCAGTTCGAACGGATCAAGCTGACTTTGCTATCGTACCCATGCTCGCAAAATTACCTATTGATGTAACGGCTACCATCATCGCCTACGATAGCCTGGTACCCATTGTGGCATTTAGCTACTCTAAAAGAGATGACAGCTTACCAACAGCCCTGCGAGGCAAGATGACCATAGCCGAGCTAGAGAAATTATATACTAACGAAATCAATAATTGGGACAAGTTAAGTCCTGTAAACTTAGCTGTCAAACGTTATTGGCCCGACGATAAGACCAATCAAGAGATTTTTCAGCAGCTGTTTGTTGCTGATAGAGAAAATGGACCAGAGGCTAACGCATTAATTAACAAAAGCCAGTCTGCCGCCGAAACTCTGCCAATGCTGCCAATGTTCCGTCGCATTTTGCAGGATTTCGAAAGCAATGACACCGGCAGTATCGCGATCGCTCCCCTAAGCCAGGTCTTTGGTCAGTGCGCCGTATATCCTCTTGCTTTTGAGAAAAACCGTCAGGCTACAGCACCACTGATATTTGATACAGGGGCAGTTGTCACGCCGGAAAGTGATTTGTGCGATCGCAAAGGCAGTTATTTTCCCCATGAACATGTCATTCGAGAACGCACCTATCCCTTGGCCTATCCCCTGGCCATTGTTTATCCTCTAGACAACACCCGATCAGCGATCGGAAAAAGTCTGGCAAAGCTCTTATTAACCCAAGAAAGCCAAACATACCTAACAGCCTCAGGCATGGTATCCGTTTATCCACAACAAAAGTCAATCACCTCGACCTTTAGATAGTCGTCCCTGAAAAACCTCAAAGCAGGCTCCGACTGGAAACTGATTTGTTGGATTCTTGAGAAAGAAACGGACTAACTTTCGTAAATTAAACCCACACGCCTGACTGACTGACATAAATGCCTATAACCCAGCATACATAAGGGTCAGCCAGAAAATGAGCAAAGCGCATGCAAAGCTGAAAATACCAAACCATCAGCTTGAGATGCATGTCACCCTCGACCCAACTGTATGATTTACTAAAAATACTCTTTTCATATCGGGCATTAAGCTTGAGATGCATGTCACCCTCGACCCAACTGTATGATCAATTGTTAACCTTCTTACGTCAACACAGCTGTTATAAAGACTTTCGGCATTTGAAAACGTTGGCTTGGATGGTCAGTGCGCTCATCTGTAGTGGCCAACTTAACCCCGCCGCTTGGGAGCCGTATGTCCCCAGTCGGACAACTCAGGCTCAAAGCTTTGAACGTCGATGGTCTCGCTTTTTCATGAATCGAGTCATCGATATCAAGGGATTGTATCTACCTCTGGTTTTGTTAGCACTCACTCACTGGCAGTCTCATTAACTGTATCTGGCGTTGGATACGACAGTGCTGTGGAATCGCTATTGTATGATTCACCTGTCGGTGGTCTGTTGTGGACGAGCGGTACCGCTTTTATGGCAGGTCTTGGTTACGTCGGGGGGGATAGGCTGGGACTGCCACCACACCTGCATATAGACAGCCCATAAACGCGGCAATAAACTCTAACCCAGATGGGTAAAGTAACAGAGCACGATCCCCCACATTCACCCGCTGCCCCAGATAGGCTGCAATATTTTGAGCTTGTTGATCTAACTCTTGGTAGGTAAGTGTGCCGGATTCTACTTCACCGTCTTGTAACAAACATAAAGCCAACGGAGCAAGACGCCGGTTTCCATTAGTTCGACTTCGAGAGAAGTCATGAGCATAACTCTGCAGTAACTGAAATCTCACAAAGCTTGCGTTTCCATTAGTTCGACTTCGAGAGAAGTCATGAGCTTGGTTTACGCCATGTGCGCGTAACCCGAGTTAAGTTTCCATTAGTTCGACTTCGAGAGAAGTCATGAGGGCCGGGTCCTAGAACCCTTATTCTGAGAGCATTATAGACCCCACTTTTCGTAGGGGGCAAGCTCATTCCCAAATACTTAAGAATCATTGGCAATTACCACCTGTGGAAAACGTCTAAAGCTCTTATGTGCCAATGCATTCGTGGGGTTCAACCAAAAAATAAGGGTTTCAGCGATCGCCTGACCCCCACGAATCGTCAAGCAAAGTAACTCAAACCCTATAAAATCGATCAGAAATCTGTCCTAACCATTTCAGAACGCCCAAAATACCAATTTCCCTACCCCCTTGACTAGGCAGATCCTCAATGTATACCCTATGCCTAAGGTCCTCACCGACCCCACTACAGAGCACATAATTTAGCGCCACCGGCTGGTGCTGGTAACACCAAACCGGCGGCTTCACCCCCACGTTGCGGCGACAACCTGGGAGCGCAGGTTTATGGTACCTGTTGCCACCCCGGATTGCATATACACACGGGGTGGCTACTTTATGCGCTCTGGTTTCCTACCCGTTATCCATATGGAGATCAGAGCCCATGTTTATCGACCCAACCCAGGGCGCAGGTGCGCCCACCGATCCGCCTAATCGTGAAGAGCGATTACCCGAGTATCAGTACGAGGATGTACGACTGATGATGCTTGGCCCCCTAAACGCTGTGCAAAATACCATTGCTACCCTATTCAAACTCAACTATGCCGAACCCAACGACTGGAGCCGTCCTCTGGCAACCGGTCGGCCCAATGAGGTGATGGCTATTTTGACCCGTCGAGTACGAGTAGATTAGGAGCAGGGGAGCAGGGGGGCAGAGGGGCCGCAATATGCCGATCTCCCTTTCTCCCCTCTCTACCCTTGGCAGAAAGCCACTGCATTTGATACAAATGAACTATCGTCATCCATCGTTCCCATGGAATTTCCTATCCCAGGTGATGCCATCGAGCAGCGCCTTGACCTCAACCAGTACCTGATCAAACGCTCAGCCGCCAAATTTCTAATGCGAGTGGCCGACAATATGGCCACCCATGACGATGTCCAATCCGGCGATTTACTCATCGTCGAACTGACAAGTCAGCGCTTACGCTATCGCTCCCTTACCGGTCAACCCGGCACCCTAGTCGTCGCTGTCCAAGACGGCGAACTGATGGTCACCCGTTTAAGCACTGACGAATCACGTCCCATAGACCTCTGGGGTGTTGTCACATCCCTAATCCGTCAGTTCTCATGAGGGTAACAAAATGTTAGCCCTTGTAGATTGCAACGCCTTTTTCGTTTCCTGTGAAAGAGTCTTTCGGCCAGACCTGGAAGGTAAGCCAGTAGCGGTATTATCCAACAATGATGGCTGTGTTGTTGCCCGTTCTGCCGAAGCCAAAAAACTGGTTCCCATGCAGGCAACATTGTACTCCATTCGCCACCTGGTACAACAAAAATGCCTGCACGTTTTCTCATCTAACCCGGTTCTCTACAAAGACATGTCTCGCTGGGTGATCGAGACCCTACAATAATTTAGCCCTGAAGTAGAACAATACTCCATTGACGAAGCCTTTCTCGGCCTGGGTGGCTTTACCCACCTGGATTTAACCGACTATGGCCACACCATTCGCCGCACCGTCAAGCAGTGGACCAATATTCCAGTATCTGTCGGCATCGCCCCCACCAAAACCCTGGCCAAGATCGCGGCCCATGTAGCGAAGCGATCGCAAACCGCCAACGGCGTCCTTAACCTCGAAACCATAGACGATGTAGACGGCTTGCTAGCAACTATCGATGTGGGCGAAGTCTGGGGCATTGGCCGTCGCAACAAAGCGAAGCTGCTTCAGGCAGGCATTAAAACCGCACTCCAGTTAAAGCAGGCACGAGATGGCTGGATCAAAAAACGATTTGGCATTTTTGGCCTGCGGACAGTGCTGGAACTGCGGGGCACCCCCTGCTTTGCCATGGAACCCGTGGCTCCGCCCAAAAAAATGCGCATTGTGTCACGATCCTTTGGCCACTTGGTCACTGAACTGTCTGATTTGAAAGAAGCGATAGCGAAGCGCTGACTTGTCAGTTCGCCACATACACCACCCGCTGTGCCGAAAAACTTCGCCAGGATAATCTGCTAGCCGGTTACTTTACCGTCATCATGCGCACCAGCTATTACCGAAAGGAGAACCAATATTCAGCCGCGCGAACGGTGCAGCTAGACCCACCCACTAACGACACGGGCCGATTAATTCAGGTTGCTATGCAGCTGGCAGAAATGGCCTACGAGCCCGGCTATGACTATCTCAAGGCAAAGGTGATTGTGCAGGCCGATGAAGTCCAAGGTAGCCTGCTGGGTGGACCAGTCCATAATGAAAAGCGAGCCCGACTAATGGCAACGCTGGACCAGATTAATAGCAAGCTATCTCCGGACGCGGTGAAATATGGTGCAATGGGGCTGGCTCCGACATGGGGCATGCGGTCAGAGTATTTCTCCCAGTGTTACACCACCCATTGGGATGAGTTACCCCTGGTGACCATTGAGTAATGCTTTCCATTCCCACAAAAAAGCCCCTACCCTGTTGGCAGAGGCTTGGAGTATGTATGTAGGAGAGTCTGATGAGAAAAAAGGTGCCCTGAAAATAATGAAGCTTCACAGATTAACGGAGTCTGTACCGGGCACCCAAGCCTGTTAGAGCTTAGTACCGCAACAGCTCAGCAATCTGTTAGCGGATAGACTTAGTACGAGCATCCAGAGCATCTAGCCGAGCTTCCTGGATGTTGTCGATAGCTTTTGTCCGGGCATCCAACGCTTCCAAACGAGCGGCTTGAATATCCTCAACCGCTTTGGTTTGGTTGTTGAGGTGCTCAAGACGTAGCTTGTGAACGCTGTTCTTAGTGCGAGCATCCAGAGCATTTAGACGTTCAGCTTGGATATTTTCAACAGCTTTAGTACGAGCATCCAGAGCATCTAGCCGGGCTTCTTGAATGTTATCGATAGCCTTGGTGCGGGCATCAAGCGCATCCAGACGAGCGGCTTGGATATCTTCGATGGCCTTAGTCTGGTTGTTGAGATGCTCAAGGCGTAGCTTGTGGACGGAATTCTTAGTGCGACGGTCGAGTGCTTCGAGGCGGGCTTCTTGGATATTGAAGTTAGCGGGCTCAATGGCGGAGGCAACGGGTGCGATCGCAGCGGAAGCAACGAGAACAGTTAAAGCGGAAAGAAGTGTGCGTTTCATGGTTAAAGCTCCTTGGGAATCAGTGAATGAACTTCATTGATTACAAGAATGCCGGGGCTAGCTGAACGCTATCTGACCGATACCTGAAGGTTGGTTAAGGCGTTTCTGAGATTGGCTGAGTAACTGTGGTGACGGGCATCACAGGTGTCTCAAGAGCCAATAAAAAAGCCCCTGACACTGCTGTCAGAGGCCGTTCACTGTGCTGTATCGAACGTTGGAATTTGGCTTAGCCGCTGTAGCGAATGCCGCGATAGGTGAGGCTACGAGCAGCAGACTGAGCAGGCATGGCCTTGGGGGCTCTCATTTTGAAGGTGCGACCCATAAAGGACAGCTCAGTATTGGTTTCGATGGTTTCAATAGTCTGGGCAGAGGGAGTGTAGGATGCACCAAGATGAGTGAGTTTCATAGATAAAGTCCTGATAGGTGTGTGAGTGTGTCGGTGGGCGTTCGAACTCCGAGGGGGTGGATGAACGTTGTTTTGTTTGTTCTGAGTAGGGAAACAGCGGGCTGCCTATCAATTCCGATGGACGTTTTGTGATCGTTGTTACAGGTGGATGTGCGATCGCTCACTTTCGAGCCATCCCTTTTCTGCCTACGCGATACTACAGCCTCGCTTCAAATAAGAAGCCCTCCACGGACACTAAGGTTCACGGAGGGCTTCGGGTTAGATATAGAGGGTGCCTAAAATTAGGAAAGTAATAGGGTGCGGCTCTTTTTAAGTAAAGCAATTAAGATGCCAACAATCTTTCAGGATCTTGAAACTTGCTGACATGATTGCGTTTGAATTCCTGCAGTTTGTGAAACTCCCAATACTCATCGAAATCATCACTGGCCCTGAGCGCTCTAATTCTGAGGACGGCCTCAGCTCGGTCAAGTCGCCAACGAGCCCCAGTAATGGCCATGCGGTCATTAACCAAATGTCGGCAAGCCCCTTCAATCACGCCTGAGGCAATCGGATAGCCCTGCTCTAAATACTGGTCATAGTGCAGAAAGGGGCGATACTTCAACAAATAGTCGGCACATTTATCTGCGTTCTCTCTCTTCTTTTTGGATAAATTTTGCAGGGTGGCACTACGTCGAATCCCTGCTGCTACGTCACTGGCTTGGCCGTTGAGGATCCGTAAGGCTCGCTCCTGTACCCACCGTTCTGCCTCCTCACTGCCGGAGGCATGAAAGCAAAAAGCGGCTTTCCAAACATATTCCAACACATGAATGAAATCGATCACAATCGTTACCGCCACAGAGTGTTGTTTGGCGGTGGCTTTAATCGTATTCAACTGATGGAGTTCACCATCGACCAGCACGACCCAAGTTCTTTGATGCTCAGGGTCTCTACTAATGGCCTCATCAAAGGCACTGGCAATCATGCTCTTGGCATCTTGCCTAACACTAGCCCACACCCGTTTGTCACTGATAGACGGTCGCTTGGGCGGCTCTCTCTGGTCACCAATAATATCGTCAGGTTGACGGGAATAGGGGGGCACATGATAGACGGAGGCCACCATCGCCATCCGCTTGCGATTGCGTTTTTGACCGGGACTTAAGCGAGTCTGATGCGATTGTGCCGATTGTTGTGCTGCTTTAGCCGTCGCCTCTCTGAGATCATCGGGATGCATGACGATGCCTTTGCTATCGGTGGTGAGTACCAATAAATCATCCGCAGCCGCAGTCTCGGTCCCACTGCGTTGGGTATAGAAGTCCTCAAAGTCCTGAGCCACTGACACCGTCACCTCTTCGCATTGACGCTTGCCAACCTGTCCACCCGTGGTTTTGGCAATGGTTTGACTGGTTTCGGAAAACGATACTTTCGAGGCCTCTTCGGCCACACGCCGTCGCAACTCATCAGAATACTTATCAGGGGCCAAATTGAGCTTCCCGTCGCTCGGATAGAGGGCACTCACATTAGGCGTTTGCGTGCTGTAGCCCACACGGGGGACGACCACTCCACCGAACAGAGTTTCGAGTTGGCGCTGGGTCCGTTTGCGACGATGCGGTCGCTTTTCTCCATCGGTCCCATAGACTTCGCTTTGATAGCTCTCTTGTTGGTAGCGTAAGTCTAGATGTCCTTGCAATAATCGTCTGAGCAGTTCGGTGCCATGCTCATTGATATAGCGTTCTATCTCGCCATGTTCCCAGTCTTGAGCATCCTCTGAACTCAACGTCTTGATAAGCTCCTGATACTGCTCGTAGGCCTGTTCAAAGGTCTTTTGTTCTATGGTAGAAGACATGACTGATGAGAATGTTCGTAGAACAAACCAGGTTATAACCTATCTCTCAAAAAATGGATAAGTCTATACTCTGACTTCCTAATACATACCAGAACCTACTGGAGTCCATATTCTTCATGACAAAATTTTACTTTGAAAGAGCCGCACCCTATGGAGATACCTGCATGAGTAATCCCAGGGAAATTTTCAGAAAGTCTCGGGACAATATCCGCCGTCTAGGCCTAACCGAAATCCCGTTTACGGAAAGTCCCATTGACCTAGAAAGCCAAACACTAACCAAAATTTTCACGGGTAGAGAAAAGGAACTGGGTCAGGTATTTAACCAATTCCAGGGGCGTGAACGACGTCGAATTTTGATCTATGGCCGCATTGGCATTGGCAAGAGTGCATTTCTATTAGAAATCCTATCTGTGCTCAGGCAAGAACTC
The DNA here is from genome assembly GCF_011009555.1 of Adonisia turfae CCMR0081. Taxonomy (GTDB): domain Bacteria; phylum Cyanobacteriota; class Cyanobacteriia; order Phormidesmidales; family Phormidesmidaceae; genus Leptothoe; species Leptothoe turfae. The sequence goes on from NZ_QXHD01000004.1 coordinate 3,327,357, forward strand.
ACCAAAACCCTCACCAGCTACATTTCATTACCCCCTGACCTCGACCTGGCCACCACTGCCCTGATTGCTCTAGCCCAGGAAATGCCTGATGATGATTGGGCACAGCAACAGCTCTATAAAATGGGTATCCCCACCGCCAAAACCCAAAAGGAACGTAGCTCTGAAGCTGGTGGCAACATGGGACTGGTGGGTAAAATCAGTGAAAAAGACCGACCCATAGAAGCACCAGAATATCCCTCTATTAGCTTGGATATTCTCTTAGATAGAGCGAAAAAGAAATATCCCAACGGGGTTGTTATTGCCATTGATGATTTAGACAAGCAAAATCCTAGCCGGATTCGCCAGCTTATGTATGACGCCCAGGGAATGCTTAAAGGTCCAGCCTGGTACCTGCTGACAGGCCACCCAATTAGTATGACCGGGGATTTATTAACGACAGAGCGGGGGCTATTTGACCTACGCCTGGAGTTGAAGGAATTGGACTTTGAGACCACCTATAAAATGCTGATCAACTATCTCAGTAGTGTGCGTATCGATAACGATTGCACTGATCCAGAAGATCCTCGCTGTGTGTTGCCGTTTTTGCCAGAAACCGCTGCTCAGTTTTGCAAAGTTTCTCTGGGGAAACCTCGGTTGTTTAACCGTCTCGGTAATATTGTGCTCTCCACCGCCGCAGATCTGGAAGCGGAGATGATTACGCCAGACATTCTGAAACAAAGTTTGCAAACGGCCCTACCTAAGTTACAGGAACGGGCTGCCCTGACATTTAAGGAAGAGCGGGTACGACTATTCTTACAACAGCGGGGCAGCATTTCTGATGAAACTATTACCCTTGACGATATGGAACAGCTCGGCGTGCGTGACTTTGCCGAACTGCTACCAATTTTAGAACGCTTAGAATCTGCCGATTTGGCCCATCAGCCTAGTCAAGACGATACCAAAACCTTTGAGCCATTGGCTTTGCCACCTGATGATGAGTAGCGTAACTGGCAGTAGCTCAAAGGCACAAGGCAATCACAAGGACTTGACCCTACGAAACAATGCTTTTTAGGATGCCTAGTAGATTGTCTACCTGCATTGAGCTACTATCACCCATCAACAAACAACCAGGGCGGGGGCGACAAACTTACGAAAATAAGCGGGAGCGGGTACTCAGTAGCTCGACTAATTTAGTCGAGATCGATTTATTGCGAGCCTATGAACCCATGCCAGTCTTTGGAGATGGCCTGCATAGTCATTACAGGGTTTTAGTCAGTCGTAGTGATTTAAGACCCCAAGTAGAACTCTATAAATTTAACGTAACGGAGCAGGTGCCATCCTTTCAGCTACCGTTACGACCAGACGATCAGGCTCCCATAGTCGATCTACAGCGGTTATTAGATGAAATTTACGAGCGCTCAGGATATGACCTAAAGCTGGATTACCAGCAAGACCCTGTGCCATCTGTAAGTGATGATGAGGCAGCTTGGTTAAATTCTTTACTTTGTGAGCAAGGATTACGCTCCCTGTCTTGAGAGAACGACCGTTGCCCGCTACTATAAGGCGCATATTTTGTGGTCGGCTCTAGGACAGTGCCTCAATGATTGACTCAGTGCTGCGTACCCTTACCTTTGGTCAGCTTTCGCTACAGCAGTGGCGAGAGGTGAGCCTTATCCATTGGCTGCTGACGCCATTACGTAAATGGCGTCAGGGTAGCGGGCTACTGCCCCATGGTGACCTGATAGCAGCTGCTATCGTAGCGGTGCTGCTGGTACTGTCTCCCTATACCTCCACCACCCTCATTGGTATTTTGCTGGTGGCCTGTGCAGCGCTGTGGTTTCTCCTCACAGTCAGCGATGAGGCCAACGGTTGGCTCACGCCTATTCATCTGGGGGTCACCCTTTACTGGGCCACCATGGTATTAGCTACGGCCCTGTCGCCGGTCAAAGCTGCCGCCGTTTCTGGGTTGATTAAGCTCACCTTGAATCTGTTGCTGTTTATGCTGCTGGCACGGATACTGCGGCAGCCAAAGTTGCGTACGGGGGTGGTCTCTGTCTATGTGCTGGCGACTTTACCCGTAGCGGTCTATGGTATGCGCCAATATTTCTTTGGAGCTGAGGCCCTGGCCACCTGGGTGGATCCGACCACTAATTTATCTGGGGCAACTCGAGTTTATAGCTATCTAAAAAATCCTAATTTGTTGGCAGCCTATCTGATGCCTGCAGTTGCCATGAGCGTTAGCGCCTTTTTTGTATGGCCCCGCTGGCTACCTAAGGTGTTGGCAGCCATTGCTTTTTTTCTAAATCTTGCCTGTTTGGTGTTGAGCTACAGCCGTGGCGGTTGGATAGGGCTGTTGGGATTATTTTTTGTGCTGGCAGTGCTGCTGGTGTACTGGTGGAGTGAACTGTTTCCATCTTTTTGGAAGAAATGGGCACTACCGATGTTGTTGGGGTTAATGGCCGGTTTGGTTGTATTTGCCGTGCTGTTTGTTGGCCCGGTGCGTGAACGGGCTATGACCATGTTTGCCGGTCGGGGAGACAGCAGCAACAACTTCCGCATTAATGTGTGGGAAGGGGTGATGGATATGATCCGGGCGCGGCCTGTCATTGGCATTGGCCCTGGTAATGAAGCTTTTAACAGAGTTTATCCGTTCTACCAGCGTCCTAACTACACTGCTTTGAGTGCCTATTCAATTTTTCTAGAAACCCTGGTTGAGGCCGGCATTATTGGCTTTACGGCTCTGTTGTGGATGTTAGGAACAACCTTATATCAAGGGTTACACCAGCTACGGCGTCTGCGGATGGATATGAATGGGCAGGGCTATTGGCTAATTGGCGCGATCGCAACCTGTTCTGGTATGTTGGTCCACGGTTTAGTCGATACCGTCTGGTATCGTCCCCAGGTCAGCACCCTCTGGTGGCTGTGCATGGCCATTATTGCCAGTTTCTATGTGCCTCGCCAGCAACGCTACGAAGAATAGGGCTACGTTATGACGTCCCCAGAGCCCATGGGCCTGAGGACGATGAAACATCCTGGATAGGATTACCGGAGGAGACTAGTTCTGTTCGTCAGATCTGTTCTCACAGTGTCTTCTTTGTGATGGGGGTGATTATTAACAATGGCAACAGAATCCCTGGTCTATGGGGAGTTCCCCTAGGAATATTGGCAGGCACCCTGCGGGGCAGTGCCCCATTATTATAGTTGGTGCGATCGCACTACTCTGGAGAATCTATCAGCCCCGGGTGATCGTCTGGACGAGGACCGGGCGCAGGCCAGAAAAAGCGACGTTCTTCTTCAGTAATGGGCTTATCGTTAATGCTCGCCTCTCGGCGACGCATTAACCCATCCTCGTCAAATTCCCAATTCTCATTACCATAGGCGCGATACCACTGACCGGCATCATCGTGCCATTCATACTGAAAGCGCACCGCAATCCGATTCTCACCAAAGGCCCACATCTCCTTAGTCAAACGATAATCCAGTTCCTTATCCCATTTTCGGGTCAAAAACTCTCGAATCGCATCTCGTCCCTGAAAAACCTCAGCCCGATTGCGCCAGTGGCTATTTTCTGAGTAAGCCATGGAAACCCGCTGTGGATCTCTACTGTTCCAGGCATCTTCTGCCATACGAACTTTTTTAACAGCAATCTCATAGGTAAATGGGGGGACCAGTTTCGAAGCTGACATGGGCAAGAATCCTGAGTAATCAGTCAAAGAGTGAATTCGGAGTTCATTCTCCCTATATATACCCCTCAGCGTGCCAGGTAGATGGGACGAACTTTTGGAAAACTAGGATTTTCTTGGGGCTCTCAGTGCTCTCTATTTTTATCAATCAATAACATTGACCTTTCACCTCCCAGGAGTTTCTTGTATCTTAAGTAGAGTGATCATTCTACTTGGATAAAATCATGGCCGAAGCAACTACCGTAACCGCTGAGGTAAAGGCACCGCTTACCCCCATTCCTCAAGACGGTCTAACAGATTTAGCCGCTAAGAATAAGGCCAACCCTGCCGATAAAACCCTAAAAGTTAAAACTGTCTGCACAGGCAAGTTTCGCAGCCTTAACTACGCCCGTGATCTGGACGCATTTGCCATTGATGAACCGCCTGTTCTTTTGGGAGATAATACCGCACCCAACCCATCTGAGATTGTGTTGGGAGCCCTGGGTTCCTGCTTGGTGGTGGGCATTCAGGCCAATGCCGCTGCAAAAGGCGTTACCTTAACTAAGCTAGAAGTTGCCCTAGAAGGCGATATCAACATTGTTAGCACCTGGGGGACTGGAGAACTGGCCAAGCCTCAGGCTGGGTTTACTGATGTCCGCGTTAAGGTAGACATCGACGGTGATGCTGACCGGGCAGTGCTAGAGGAAATGGTGACCCATGCGAATACATGGTCACCGGTGTCTGCGACATTAAGCAACCCTATGCCGGTATCGGTTTCAACGGTTTAATTGGAACTGTTGGATTAAATTTATCTAAAGTCGGAGTTTCTCACGGTAGAAACTCCGGAAACTTCTCTTTAACCTTTTCGTCTCTGGCTTAGGGCATTTCTTGCGTATATTCGTTTGGGTAATGTCGATTCTGGCAACCAATACAATATTTTGGCATCGTTAGGTCTCCATTAGGTTTTCAAGCTTCAAAAATCTAACCCAGCGATCATCACATACCGCTTTATCAGCCCAACTCAATACATCGGCCTTTTATAGAGCATCGCCATGCAAACCATTTCAAAATCATCGAATCATAAGGCATCTTCGGCAACCTTAGATTCAGATCCGGCCATTGCTAACCTACGCACTGTAATTAATCAAGTGCTGACACCTAAGGTGCAAGACATTGATCTCAAAGGAGAGTATCCGGATCAGATTATGCACCAGCTAGGGACTACCCATGCCTTTGCCCATGCAGTGTCCACCGACTACCAGGGGTCGGGTAAAGGATTGAAAACAGCGATTCAAAGCATTGAAGAAATTTCTAAAGACTGTCTTTCAACCGGATTTATTACCTGGTGTCAGGTGGCCTGCACCTGGTACTTAGAAAACACTCAGAACACGACGCTGAAAGCAGAGATGCTGCCTAAAGTCGCGACGGGTCAGGTGCTAGCCGGTACTGGGTTATCAAACCCCATGAAGCATTTTGCCGATATTGAGAAAATTGCCCTGACGGCAACGCGTGTGGACGGTGGCTACATCGTCAACGGCCTGCTGCCCTGGGTGTCTAATTTGGGGCCTGGCCACTATTTTGGGATTGCCGCCAAACTGGCTGATTCGGAAGACTACATGATGGCGCTTGTTTCCGATGCGCTAGAGGGGATGTCGCTGCGGCTTAATGCTCACTTTATTGCCCTGGAAGGGACAGGTACCTATAGCTGTGTATTCCGCGATGCCTTTGTTCCAGATGAGTGGGTTTTGGCATCTCCCTGTGAGGAGTATGTCGCCTGCATTCGCCCTGGATTTATCTTGACCCAGATGGGTATGGGGTTAGGATTAGCCGATAGCTGTATTGAGCTGATGCGTCGGTCTAATAAGCGTCTGGGTCATGTAAATTGCTATTTGGATGATCAAGTTGAAGACCTGGCTGATGCTTTGCACATGGCTCGGTTGCATACCTACAGCCTGGCTGACCAGCTGAATGAATGTACAGGGTTGGCTGATCCACAACTGGATCGCGAGATTATTCAAGCCCGGGTAACCGGTGCAGAACTCTCGTTACGGTCTGCTCAAGCGGCCATGCTGCATGCGGGAGCCAGAGCCTATGTGCATGGTAGCCCAGCAGAGCGTAAGTTGCGGGAAGCTTATTTTGTGGCGATTGTGACTCCCGCTCTCAAGCATCTGAAGAAGATGTTGGCTGATATGAAGCAGCAACCCGCTTTATCGGTTGCCTAATAGTCTCAAATTGGGAGGGTGAGAATTGATTGCCCTCCTGCAGGCTGCTTGACCGGAGGGGACATTCAAGTTTAGGCAATATAGCCTTTGAATGCATCACTTAGCCGACCTTGCAGGCAGTGGACACTGAGGGTTGTAACGAAAATCAAAGTCTGTAAAACGGTATCCGTTGATACTAAAATAAGATAGATTAACCGTTCTAATAGATGTAATCAGGCTTTAGTTCTACCCAAAAATTAATATGAAATCGGTCACGGATCAGTTCCGCCAGTGGGATAGTCTTTCTTGCCAATATGGTGGGACTAGTACCATTCCGCCACGCTGCGTTGTTTGTGGAAGTTATCATTCTACTCAGGACCACTGGCGTTTGATGGCTGAGTCGGAGATGCCCCAAAATCCGGCTGATTTGATCGATGATATGGTTAAGATGCGGCTTTATCAGCCAGAGGCCATTGAGACTGCTGATGCTATTAGTCAGGCAGAGCTACGAAAGGCTCTGTTTGTGAGTAAGGTGGGCAAGGGTAGTCCCAAGCGAGAGCGGCTGGTTCGAGATTTAATTGACCTGGCAGGCGGTTTGGATCAGGCGTTTGGTGCAGCCTTTGGGCCTAAGGCTGGAGAGTTTTTTAGTGATGCTCAGCGCATCAGTCAGGTAACTCGGCGTAAGTTTTTACAGAACATTGCTGTGGGGGCAGCTTTGGTCACTTTGGCCAACTGTGCCGATTCAGCCGAGGTTGCTGATGATCCTCAAGGGTCTGTTGCTAGTGCCCCTGCTGGCGCGTTGGAGAAAACGAGTCTGAAGCTAGCGTTTTTGCCGATTACCTGTGCGACTCCGATTATTATGTCGCAGCCGTTGGGCTTCTATGAGAAGCATGGTCTCGATGTGGAGCTGATGAAGTATGCTAGCTGGTCGGTGGTCAGGGATGCTGCGATCGCAGGTGAACTGGACGCCTACCACATGCTGGCTCCCATGCCCATTGCCATGTCCCTTGGTTTGGGTTCCACCCCCTTCTCAGTGAAGCTAGCCAGCATTGAGAACAACAACGGCCAGGGTATTGCCGTTGCCAACAAACACCTGGGCAATATCAACGGTCCTGCTGACTTTAAGGGCATGACCATCGGCATTCCCTATGATTATTCCAACCATAACCTGCTGTTACGTTACTACCTGGCCACTGGCGGGTTGGATCCAGATAACGATGTGAAGCTGTTGATTTTGCCCCCGCCAGATGCGATCGCAAAAATGGCCACCGGTCAAATCGATGCCTTTATCCTGCCCGACAACTTTACCCAGCGAGTGGTGCAGGATGACATTGGTTTCATTCATCTCTTAACCAAAGACCTGTGGGAAGGGCATCCCTGCTGTGCCTTTGTAGCTGCTCAGAATTGGATTGATGAACACCCCAACACATTCCGCGCCCTTAACAAGGCCATTATTGACGGGGCTACCTACGCCAACAATCCAGCCAACCGTAAGGAAATTGCAGCGGCTATTGCCCCTCGTGAATATCTGAACCAGCCCTTGCCAGTGCTGGAAGCTGTCATGACCGGTCAGTTTGAAGATGGTCAGGGCAACACCTTTGACATTCCCGATCGGATTTACTTTGACCCCTACCCTTGGAAGAGTTTTGCCAGCTGGATTACTACACAGCTTGTACGCTGGGATTACACGTCGGCGGATAAGATTGCCGATGGTGGTCGAGAGTTTTTCTTGACGGATCTAGCACGGGAACTCGCCCTAGAACTGGGTGTGGATTCACCCGAGGAAATCACCCGGATCGAAAAGATGAAGTTTGGCGATTTTGACCCAGACAAAGCCGATGAGTACTTGAAAGAGCAGGTTGATAAGTTTGGCGTTTAATTAACCCGGATGACGGATCTCGGAGTCTCGTCTAGGATAGACTCCGAGATCGGAGTGGGTCTCAACAACTGGCAACGACAATGGCAAAATCACCTTAAACGTTGTCCCTGTGCCCAGCTGGCTTTTGACCTGAATATTTCCCTGTTGGAAATCAACAAACTGTTTGACAATACTTAGGCCTAATCCAGTACCTGGAATGTTGCTGACATTCTTGCCTCGGTGAAATGGTTCAAATAGATGGGGATAATCTTCCGGCGGAATTCCTAGCCCGTTGTCTTTGACTACAAAAACTGCCTGTTCCTTATGGCGGAATAGAGACAAATAAACAGATCTGCCATCCAGGGTGTAGCGAACAGCATTAGACAGAATATTGGTCAAAATTGAACGCAAAAGCGTTTGATCTAGTTTCGCGATCAAAGGTTTGTGTCTGCCAGTGAATTCCAACTGCCCCGTTTGTGAGGGCAGTTCTGTCAGCAGGTTGCGACAAAAGTCGACGAGATTTAGGGGCTCAGGGTTGAGGCATAAGCGCTTGGCTTCCAATTTACCAAGCACTAAAATATCGTCGATCATCTGAGTCATGCGCTCAACATTCTCTTTAATAGTCACAAGATATTGATTTTTCTGCGACTGCGATAATTTTTCGTCATACCGATTTAAAGAGGAGACTGACAGCGCAATATTATTCATTGGATTGCGAAATTCATGGCACACCATGGAGACAAATCTGGACTTGAGGTCACTCAACTCCCGCAATCGCTCATTGGCCGCATAGAGCTCGGCTGTCCGCTTTTTTACTTTGAGTTCTAAATCTTCGTTGGTCTGTTGCAAGACCGTCTCAGCCCACTTGCGTTGGCTGATATCGCGAAAGGTCACCACCGCCCCAATCAGTTCGCCATGATCGTCGCGCATGGGCGTACTAATGTATTCCACCGGGAAACAGGTGCCATCCTTGCGCCAAAAGACTTCATCGGTAACCCTTTGCACATGCCCTTGTTGGAAAACTTCATAGATCGGACAACATTCCCTGGGATAGGGACTGCCATCAGCATGGGAATGATGGAGAACTCGATGCATCGACTGACCGATCAAATCCTCCATCTCCCAATCGATCATGGCAGCGGCAGCTGGATTCACAAAGGTAACATTGCCCTGCAGGTCTAACCCATAGACCCCCTCGCCCACGGCGTTGAGAATTAGCTGATGTTGACGACGTAGAGCCTCAAGTTCGTCATGTTCTGAAAGGCTAGCGGCATCACGTGGTTCCATAAAGCTGTTCAAGACTGTAGTGCACTACACCACGACTGGTTCCTAAAACCCTTAAACCTGTTAGTTAAGCATACAAAATACCCTCAGCAGAGGGTAGGCCCTTGCTGATTTATTGGAGCCATCGGTCTAAAATGATTGGTTAGAACGGGTTAGATTTGTTTTTCCTGGAGGTCAGCAACGGCAAGAGTATTATCTTAATTTCCATCTTAGATGGTAGGGGCCATGGTGAAAACGATTCTGGTCATTGAAGATGAGGCCCAAACAAGAGAAATTTTTCTCCGCTGTTTGAAATTTGAAAAGTTCAAAGGCATTGGCGCAGAAAATGGGTCTACTGGCGTTAGACTAGCGACAAAACATCGTCCTGATCTGGTGGTTTGCGACATTATGATGCCAGACATGAATGGCTATGAGGTGTTGACCTCCCTTAGAGAGAACGCGGTGACAGCTGCAATTCCATTGATCTTTTTAACGGCCAAGGTAACAATGGCAGACCTCCGACAGGGTATGACCTTGGGGGCAGATGACTATTTGACAAAACCCTGTACGGTAGAGACTTTTTTGGATGCGATCGCATCCCGCCTAAAGCGTCAAGATGAACTTAAACGCGGGTTACAAGCAACATCTTTTATGGATGCCCAGGGTCAGGATCAGGCTACTGCTGAAACAATCTTTCCTGAATGTCCGCGACTGAACGCTGTTTTCGAATTTATCGAAGCTCATTATCAAAAACCCATTAACTTAACCGATGTAGCTCAGGCTGTGGGCTACTCTCCTGCTTATTTAACGAATCTATCCCAAAGCCATACAGGTCGAACGGTAAAAGCTTGGATTATTGCCCGGCGCATGGCTCAAGCTCGACAATTATTGTCCAATACGGCTGAGTCCATTAAACAAATAGCCAACTATATCGGCTACACCGATGCTGGCTATTTCACTCGACAATTTCGCAAGCTCCATGGCGTGACGCCACAGGTTTGGCGGAGTGGTCCCAATTCGTAACAATCGCAACAAAACAACGCTATAAACAGCCAACAGACTTAAAAAGTCCTAGTTTTGCAAAAAATAATCCAATGTAATCCCTAGAAGTGATTGGTATAAATTTTACTATCAAATCCCGCATATAAACTTAGTTCGTGTCCAAGTGTGGAGTTCTATGGCAAAGGACATTATCCATTTTCCCTTGGACGCCGTTTAACTTACGTGGATAACCAATAGTCTCAGTCAACGCTAGTTAAGGTGAGTAATCCTATGGTTTTAACCTCCGCACAAACTGATCAAGGGTGGAACAATCTAAATTGCGATCGCGGCAATCTCACCGATTTTCAGACGGCCTGCGTCATCTGTGGTGGAGCTCATCTGACCCATTCCCATTGGGAATTCTTACAAACCATGCCCCAGGACCCAGTGGAGATGGTGGATGACCTGATGAAGATGGGGCTGTATAAGGATCAGCAGCTGCGAGCTGCCGATAATGTCAACGCCTACGAGCTCCGCAAGACTCTGTTGCTCAAAGCAGCGGGCAAAGGTGATCCAAAGCGTGAAAAATTGGTGCTGGCCCTGGCAAGACAAGCGGGCGGGATTGAAAATGCGTTTGCAGCGGCCTTTGGCCCCCAAGCCGGACTGTTCTTTACCGATGCCATTCGCAACAGCCGATTTACCCGTCGAGAGTTTCTTAAGAACTTAGCCATTGGTGCGGCACTAGTGACCCTCAGCAACTGTGGCCCTAATTCCCAGCAAGCGGCAGAAGAAGAAGATGCCGCCGCTCCGGTGGATGTCTCCAACCTGGAGAAAACGGATCTCAAGATTGGTTTTATTCCCATTACCTGTGCTACACCCATTATTATGTCCGAGCCTTTGGGCTTCTACGCCAAGTATGGGTTTAATGCCGAGGTTGTCAAGATGCCCAGTTGGGGGGCCGTACGAGACTCTGCCATTGCTGGAGAATTGGACGCTTATCATATGCTTGCACCGATGCCAATTGCCATGACCCTGGGCCTAGGGTCTGCATCCTTTGGTGTCAAACTCGCTAGCATTGAAAATATTAATGGACAGGCCATTACAGTTGCCGAACGCTATAAGGGACAGATCAACGGTCCAGCGGACTTTAAGGGCTTTACCATCGGCGTCCCGTTCCCCTATTCCATGCATAATCTGTTGCTGCGCTACTATCTAGCAACTGGGGGTATCGACCCCGATGTGGATGTTAAGATTCGCCCCGTGCCGCCACCGGATAGCATTGCCCAGTTGATTGCTGGAGATATTGACGCTTACTTAATGCCCGATCCCTTTAATCAGCGTGCCGTCTTTGAAGGGGCTGGGTTTATCTTTAAGCTGACTAAAGACCTATGGCCAGGTCATCCCTGCTGTGCGTTTGCCGCTAGCGATCAGTGGATTGATGCCAATCCCAATACCTTTAGAGCGCTGAATAAGTCCATCATTGAAGCGGCTGGCTATGCTCGTGATCCGGCGAATCGTCCTGAAATTGCTAAGGCAATCTCCGAGAGAGCATTTCTTAATCAGCCAGTTGAGGTGGTTGAGGCTGTGCTGACCGGTAACTTTGAGGATGGTCAAGGTAACACCCTGAGTGTGCCGGATCGAATTGACTTTGATCCATATCCCTGGCAGAGTTTTGCCAACTGGATTTCTTCGCAACTGGTGCGTTGGGATTTACAAGGGGATGGTAAAGCTAATCAGGTTATTACCAGCGAAACCTATAATCAGATCGGGAAAGATATTTTCTTAACTGACTTAGCTAGAGAGTTAGCTCAGGAGGTGGGGCTTAACCCACCGGAAGATATTTACCGCACTGAGACCCTTGAATTCGATACCTTTGACCCTGCTGATCCAGCAGCTTATGTCAAAGAGCAAATTGATAAAAATGGTGTTTAAGTTCAGCGGTCAGATCTTGAAGGAGGTGCAGATTACATGGCCTTAAGTAAGCCAGCTTTAAATAAAGTTAATGGCGTTGACAGTAGGTCCCCATGGCTTAATGAGAATGTCAAGGCGTTGGGACTATTTGTTATTTCGCTCATTCTTTTCTTAGTGTTTTGGGAAGTTGGTGCCAACCTGAAGTTGTTTGCTAAAGGGATGCCCACTGCTTCTAAAACGTTGCAAGAACTATGGTGGTGGACTACTCATCCCTTTTTTGATAATGGCCCCAACGATTTAGGCATTGGGTGGAATTTATTAATTAGTTTGCGACGTGTGGCAATTGGTTACATTTTAGCCTCTGCGATCGCAGTTCCCCTGGGCATTCTCATTGGCATTTCACCCATTGCCTACAAAGCCTTTAACCCTTATGTACAGCTCCTAAAACCAGTCTCGCCGCTAGCCTGGTTACCTTTAGGGCTCTACATATTTCGAGATTCCGAAAAAACGGGCGTCTTTATCATTTTGATCTCCAGTATCTGGCCAACGCTGATTAATACAGCCTTTGGTGTCGCCAATGTAAGTCCAGAGTATCTAGATGTCTCCAAAACATTGGGAGCATCAAGGTTGCGGACCATCTTTAAGGTGATTATTCCAGCTGCTCTACCCAATATTGTCTCCGGTTTACGGATCAGTATGGGCATCGCCTGGTTGGTGATTGTGGCGGCTGAAATGCTTTTAGGGACCGGGTTAGGCTACTTTATATGGAATGAATGGAATAATCTCTATATTCCGAATATTCTAGTTGCGATTTTCATCATCGGTCTGGTTGGGCTCATCTTAGACAGTATGTTTGGTGCCCTAGAAAAATTTGTTGCGTTTGGGCGTAAAGCATGAGCATTGCTTCCGTCAATTATTCCAATAATGGTGCCGTATCTCCTGAACCTGAATTTCCTTCGGCCCAGCTTTCCATTCGGAATGTTACCAAGGTGTTTGCAGGCAAACGGGATATCTTCAGTAGGTTGTCAGGTAAGACAACCCGAGATTTTGTCGCCATTGAAGACATCAGTTTAGACATAGAACCTAATACATTTGTCTCTATCATTGGTCCTTCGGGCTGTGGTAAGTCGACATTGCTCAATATGGTGGCCGGGCTATCCCCCGTTACTGGGGGTGAAATATTGCTGAATGGTCACCCCATTCAAGGGCCTGGTCCTGATCGAGGCATGGTTTTTCAGAACTATGCCCTGATGCCCTGGATGACCGTTGAAGAGAATATTCGGTTTGCGGTTGAAACCGTTTTTCCCAAGCTGTCACCCAAGCAAAGGACTCGCACCATTAAAGAGCAGATCCAGTTAGTGGGGCTGGTAGGGGCGGAGAAAAAGCATCCCCATGAACTTTCAGGAGGGATGCGGCAAAGGGTCGGCATTGCTCGTGCTTTGGCTATTAATCCTCAGATTTTACTGATGGATGAGCCCTTTGGAGCCCTGGATGCCTTAACTCGTGGCTTCCTACAGAGTGAAGTTGAGCGCATTTGGGAACAACACCGGAAGACAGTCATCATGATCACCCACAGTATTGAGGAAGCCTTACTGCTGTCGGATCGCATTGTGATGATGACTCGGGGGCCAGCTGCTCGCATTGACGAGATCCTCGAAGTCCCATTCCCCCGACCTCGCGATCGAGAAACCATCGATCAGCATCCGGCCTACCACGATCTTAAGGCCGAAATGGAACACCATCTGTTCCGTGAAACCCGTGCTGTTGAAGAGTCTCGTATCCAGGTTAAATAATTAGAGCTGCGTTAAGCGTTATTCCTGTTTAAGTTTTGCAATCAAGAGGTGATTTTTGCGATGGCTATTTCTGAAATCTCTGCCAAGTTTCTCGCAGCCAAGAAAGCCAAAGGGGTATCATTTGCCGATTTGGAAGCCAAGCTAGGCTACGACGAAGTCTGGATTGCATCAGTACTGTATCGTCAGGCTAGTGCTTCAGAAGAAGAAGCCACCAAAATTGTTGAAGCTTTGGGCCTGGGAGCAGAATATGTTGAGTATCTCACTGAGTGTCCTGTAAAAGGTGGTCTAGACCCACTTGTGCCCACTGACCCCCTGATTTATCGCTTCTATGAAATTATGCAGGTTTATGGCATGCCGGTTAAGGCAGTGGTCCATGAGAAGTTTGGTGATGGCATCATGAGTGCGATTGATTTCTCCATTGATGTGGAGAAGGAAGAAGATCCCAAGGGCGATCGGGTGAAGGTGATCATGTGTGGCAAATTCTTGCCCTACAAGAAGTGGTAAGACAAACATAAATGTTAGGGGTATACAGCTAGCTGTGCGCCCCTAACGCATGCATATTCAGCAAGAGTTGTTGTGTTAGCAGCCTTAGCTGGAGTCTTTCATGGCTTTGCCTACGGGGAAGGGATCTGATTATCATTTTGATCATCTGTTGTGATGGGCTAGTGTTGTTACCAGAGTAAATATTTCTATCCCCTCTACTCTCATTTTGCTTTCTTTCGAGGGCTGACTATTACCCAATCATAGTGGCGCTTCTCCCTGGACCAGAAGCGCCACTTTTTTAGTAGTACTAAATTAGTACTACTAACAGCAAATCTGCATTCAGTGTGTTGTTAAGCTTTCTCTAAATTCAGCAGTAACGTGTTCCTAAACTAAACTATCAGAGGTTTTACGAAAACTATCGAGGCTATTAAGCAGCAACTCTAGACCAAACTCAAAGTCATGAATGCCGTTATACCGACCATCCATGACATAATGCGTGAGCTTGTTCAAGTAAGGATAGGTGTCTACTGGGAGCATGGCAACATGCTGCTGCGCTGCCTCTACATACTCTGCTTCTTCAAAGGGAAAATTCAACTTCTGTAGGGTAAAACCATAAATATGGCTATCGATGGCATTCCACACATGATCCGCCATTTCAAATGAAAAGCCCGCCTCCACCAGGCAGCCCAGGGTGGCATCCACATAGCGCAACATTGCTGGCCCCACATTGGCCCGTGACACTATAGCCATGGTTGCCCAAGGGTGACGCAACAAGACCCTATGGGCTGATATCGCCCGACTGCGCATCGCTGTTTTCCAGTCCACTGCCACATCAGGCACCTCTATCTCACTGGCAACAATATCCACCATGCCGTCTATCAAGTCATCCTTATTGGCCACATGGTTATAGAGCGACATAGCCTTCACCCCCAGCTGCTGGGCAAGCTTTCGCATCGAAAGCGCATCGATGCCATGGTCATCGGCCAATTGCATGGCCGCTGCTAATATCCGTTCGCGGTTTAACGGAAACGATGGGGATGTATCTGTGGCATTCGTCTTTTTGCCCATTTAGCTTTTCTTTAGATCAACCCTAACCCTTCACCATTCAGCTGTTTTTAAACATTTGGCTCGATGCACATCTTGACATACTTACAGCGTAAGTTAAACTTACAGTGTAAGTTGAGAATTTGAGACACTCAGCGCTGATATTGGCTATGCAGCCTGCGCTGCGCTCATCTGCAAAACGACTCTTCGCATGGGAGAGACCCATTATGCAAACGCTAAAGACCTCTGCCTCCGTTCAAGGAAACACGTTGGAAAGTGACAAAATGAAGGCCATTGTCCAAGACGAATATGGTTCGACCGATGTCCTGCGACTAGAGGATGTGGACAAGCCAGTTCCACAGGATAATCAGGTGTTGGTCCGTGTTTATGCATCATCTGTCAATGCAGGGGACTGGCATTTGATGCGTGGCACGCCATTTTTAATCCGGTTAATGTTTGGCGGAATTTTGAAGCCCAACATTAAAACCCTTGGGGCAGATGTGGCAGGATCTGTAGAAGCCGTTGGCAATGATGTGACGCAGTTTAAGCCAGGGGATCAGGTGTTTGGAGATGTGTCCGAATATGGGTTTGGTGCGTTTGCTGAGTATGTCTGTGTGCCACAGGATGCCTTGGTGCTAAAACCCTCCACCGTACCTTTTGCCGTCGCTGCCGCCATGCCTGCTGCTGCCATGGCTGCGCTTCAAGCCCTGCGCGATTGTGGGCAGATTCAACCAGGGCAGAAGGTTTTAATCAATGGTGCGTCTGGGGGGGTGGGGTCGTTTGCGGTGCAGATTGCTAAGGCATTTGGCACTGAAGTAACGGGAGTGTGTAGTACAAGCAAGGTGGAGATGGTGCGATCGCAAGGTGCCGATCACGTCATCGACTATACCAAAACCGACTGCACCCAAGCAGAGTCTCAGTACGATCTCATTCTTGATGCTGCCGCCTATCGCTCGGTATCTGACTTTTTACCTGCCTTAAAACCGGGCGGCACCTATGTCATGATCGGGGGTGCCACCGGATCATTCTTTCAGGCAATGCTGCTGGGGCCTTGGTTAGCAAAGCGCAGGGGGTGCAATGTGAAATGTCTGGAGATGAAACCCAATCATGATGATCTGGTCACTGTGGGAGAGCTGATGGTTGCTGGCAAGATTATGCCTTTTATTGATCGTACCTTTGGCCTGGATGAGGTACCTGCCGCCATGCGTCACGTTGAACAGCGTCAGGTGCAAGGAAAAGTTGTCATTAACATCGGGGAAGAGAGCCCATGCACGACTGCCCGCTAGTCTGGATAATTATGGGTGTTGCTGGTTCGGGTAAAACGCTAGTGGGGCGGATGCTGGCTGAGCGTCTAGAAAGCGACTTTTTAGAAGGGGATCGGCGGCACCCGTTATCCAATATTCATAAAATGTCTTCGCAGCAGCCTCTCGACGATGGAGATCGTCAGCAGTGGCTGTTAGAAATTCAAGGGGATATGCACCGGGCAATTGCCAAAAACCGCGAGACCGTCATCACCTGTTCTGCGTTAAAGGTCGCCTACAGAGAACAACTTTCCGCTTTAGATCGCGTTCAGCTAGTGTGGCTTGATGTGCCCAAGGCAGAGCTAGAGCGGCGACTGCTCAGGCGGTCAAATCACTATATGAAGCCTGAAATGTTGGCGAGTCAGTTCGCGACCTTGGAACCCATTGCTCCAGACGAGACTGTAATTACGGTCGATGGCCGTTTGTTGCCCACCAGGATTGTTGACGAATTGTTGAACCAGGCCACGTGGTTGTTTCCAGATTTAGAAAAGCCTTGGTGGAAGAGAGCTGGAGGAGACGACTCAACTAATTCTGATGTGGGTGACGCTGTCATGTATTCAGACATTTATGGCGATGATTTCTAACATCTCAAGGGCGATCGCAACGGTGAGTTTTAACCTGATCGCATACGGTGCCATGTGCTCGCCCTAGGATACCCTACGCTACCCAACAACAGAATATTTCATACAGAACAGGGGGCAGGTACAAGACCGTGCCCCTACCGTGGCCCGTAATAGTTGGGTACCCATGACCCATGCAGACCTGGCACCAGTCGATGATTTAACCACAACCGACACACTGGACCGGCTGCTAAATCTTTTGCATTGAGGATCACCAACGATGAACGCTCCTTGGCATGGTCGTAAACCATGCCAACCAACCATCCATCCTCCTCGTCCCCACCGGCAGGGACAAACACCGGTTCATCGGTAAAACTGAGACCATCTTCCATCCAGATTTGAGACTTTTGGGTATGCAGATCCACCTTGAGATAACCAACGGGGGGAGACGACTCCCCCACACGGTTGCTATAGGTCATGTAAAGATAGCGCACAGCCTGGGTTTCATACTGAGGGTGGCAACAGGGGTACTCAATGCAATAGTTCTCAAGAACAACCTGGTGATTGACGGTGCCTTGCTGGGGCTGAATGGTTGTTTGCCAAAGATAGGTGGGAGCAATGACATCAAAGTCCGGCGCATACCCCTGCCAGCTACTCAAAAATCCCTGTTCCAGCCCGGCCTCTGGCCAACCGGCACTATAAACCACCACAGATCCATCTGGCTGATCATAGGCACAGGCCTGGTGAATTGAAAACCAGGGGCTGGTCTCAACAATTTGTACTGGCTGCCCTGCCATCGGACCATCGGGACGGGGCACTAAATGTATCCGCGTTGGCTGATTTGTTTGTAGTTGCAAACAATCCGCCGGGGACTGACGACCCAGGATAAAGGGTAACGGGTTAAAGGTAAGGCGGTTTTCAACAAAGACATAGTATGTGGGTGTGAGGGCAAAATCATGGGGATTCACCATGGCCCCAGGTATCTGAAACTGGGAGCGGGTGCATTCTTGCCATTGTCGGTCATATTCCACAATGGCAATGGTGAGGCCCTTGAGCTGGGCGGCCCAGTGCCATAGGATAATGCGATCGCGCACCGGATCACCATGGGGATGGGCCGTCGTTGCCCACTGTCCCTGAGCAAAGCGTTGTAAAGTTTGCCAACGGGATTTTGGTAATGACTGAGAAACCAACTGCCCCTGGACATTTTGGGAGCCGATGGTGTCCAGCGTATGGGGATTCACCTGATACGGTAGTCCAGCCTCGTACATCGCTAGCAGTCTGTCGCCCCAAGCCACTGCGTTTACATTGGCCGGGTTTTTCAGATAAAGCTCCAACAGATTGTCTTGAGGTTTGCGAGTCCCAAAGGTGGAGCGAAACAAAAAGCGATCAGCCTGTTCTTCCTGTACAAACTCCGCCGTTTGCACAAACCTGGAATCAAAAAACACCCGCCCATCATCACGAAAGGCGATCCGACAGAGATAACCATCGCCATCTAAAAAATGATTGACTCGTTGGTTACCCCGCTCAAACCCACTGGGACCATTGTGAAACCAGGTGGAGTTTAACAATGCCTCCGGTAACAAACCTTCAATTTCGGTGATTTCGTAGGAAAATTCTGCTCGCTGGGACCGAAATGCACCAAACCATGCCGCCTTTTGCGCCTGCCTTAGACGATCATCACGTTTACCCCAAACAATCTGGTCAGCATTAACAGGTCCCTGGTCTGTAATCATATTTGAAAGTGTGCATCCACCGATTGCTTATGTACCAGAATAAAATATAGCGCTACCGTAGAGGTGTAGATACCATGACCGCTAAGGAAATATCTCTATGCTACCGTTATTGCCCACCCATCCTCTGGTGCTCAAGGTGATCAAAGGGGTCTCCTGCACATTAATCGCTGGAGCATTGGGACTCGTGGCAACCAAGCTGAGCGGCATGATTGCAGAACATACATTATTAGAGAGAGTTTTTTGGATTGGTGCAGCCGCATTGTTGTTTCATATTTTAGAAGGTATAGCTGCGGGTATTTTGGCCCATCGCTTAAAGGAAAACCCAGTTAAAGCGGGCATGTATACCTTTTGGACTGGGATTGCAGGCATTACAGAAATCTTGCAAAGACTGGAAGATAGCCGCCAGGTAACAACAATTGAGTCAGGAATTAGGATCAAATAATTTATCAAAAAACACCGTTAATGTAGGCTTTCTTAGGTTCAGGAATCGATTGAATTTGCTTAGGAATCACCACTAGCGTGGGGCGATTACGCACATCCACTGTGCCAAAGACTCCCTGTACCTGTAGCCAGGTATCATTTTCAAAGTCATCAGCGGTATCGATGTGGATCGCTAACCCCAGGGGCACCGTATCCGCCAGGCAACAGCGAATGATACGGCGAGCCAGGACAAATTGGTTAGGAGCCCCTGGAAACTGACGATGAACAAAGCCAACGATGTCAACGGGCTGTCCTGGAAAAATATCTAACGGTTCTCTCACGGACGTAATCAAGCGTCGCCATTGCAAGACATTACGTTTGAGGGGATCGGGTTCTTCCCCAGCAGGCTCGGCATAGGACCAGATGTCGATGGCGGCTTTGTTTTCGTCTGCTTCGGCGGTCTTCGCCTGGGTTCCAGTGACCCACTGGGCCAGGTTTTTCAATAGGGGAAATCGAGTAACCATAGCTATTTATTTAATGCGAGTATCCAACATCTCTGCCAGTTCTTGCTCTTCAAAGGCTTTGACCACCTCAGAACGCAGATGATCCACAAACAGATTGCGATGATACTCAAACCCTTTGCTCATCATGTCGCGGGGACGGGACATCTCTACTGGCACCATGGCCAAAGTGCGGCCTGGGTTGGCGGTTAAAATCAACACCCGATCCGCCAAGTAAACGGCTTCATCAATGTGGTGGGTAACAAAAATAACGGTCTTACCAGTGCCTTGCCAAATATCTAGCAAGAACTTTTGCATTTGATGACGGGTTTGGACATCCAGGGCAGCAAAGGGCTCATCCATTAGCAACACATCGGTGCCAAGACAGAGAGCTCGGGCAATGCAGGCCCGCTGTTGCATCCCCCCCGAGAGCTGATGGGGATAGCGGTTTGCCGCTTTTAACAGCCCCACCTGTTGTAAATACTCCTTGGCTCGCTGGTGGCGTTCCCGTTTTCCTAAGCCCTGTAGATTTAACCCAAAAGCAACGTTATCAATCACCGACAGCCAGGGAAATAGAGACGCCTGCTGGAAGATCATAGAACGATGGGGAGACGGTTCTGTGATGACCTCACCACGAAATCGCAGTGTCCCCGATGTGGGTGTTTCCAAACCAGCAATCATGCTTAGCAGGGTACTTTTGCCGCAACCACTGGGACCAATAATCACTAAAAATTCCCCCGGTTCTACGGAGAAACTGATGTCGTCAATGGCTAAATTGGCTTCAGAGCTGTCAGGATTCCAGATTTTACTGACGCGATCGCAAACAATCTCACCCATCCATAAACCCTCCTGTACACCGTTTCTCAACTCCGTTGAATAAACCTCGCTGGATGGATGGGCCAATGCCCACCCTACTATATTTGCGCCGATCCTTTCCACCACAGCACCCGTTGCTGCACCTGCCGAAATCCAACATCCAACAGGTAGCCCACCACCCCAATCACAGCCATGCCTAAAAACATCAGCTTGGCATTAAACATTTGCCGACCTACCATCACAATGGCTCCTAGCCCGGTATTCACCCCCACCATCTCAGCTGCCAACACCGCCATCCAGGCCGCAAAAAAGTTAATCCGCAGGATAAAAAACAGATCTGGAATCACCGCCGGTAAAATCACATTAAACATCACCTGACGACGGCTGGCACCCAGAACCCGTGCCGTATTGATATACAGCTGATTGACATTGTTAATAGCATTAACCGTCGCCAGGGTAAGCAAAAAGAAAATGCCAATAAACACCACAAAAATGGCCGCATTATCCCCAATACCAAAGGCCATAATGGCAAAGGGAATCCAGGCAATAGGAGCAATGGGAGCCAGCAGCGTAATCACTGGTAGGGTGAGTTTACCAAAAATCTTAAAGTAACAGGCCAGACCACCCACCCCAATGGCGGCAATAAAGCCCAGCACCAGACCGGCCACTACCCGCTTGAGGGTGGCCACAATGGCGGTAAGTAAAACAAAATTGCCACCCGTGCGCTCCACACCAATTCTGGGCGCAAGAAACTGTTCCTGATTACCAATTTCAGCAATAAACTCGTGGGGTGGGGGCAAAATCAAAGTGTTCACCCACCCAAGCAAGGTTACTAATTCCCAAATTCCAATAAACAGACCCAGCGAGAGACACCACCACATAGCTGACGTGGCTACAGTCTGCCACCAGCGACTGCGCGTTTTAGAAACGCGAGGTTCGGCTAGACTGACAGAAGATTTTAATTGCATGTTTTTAAGAATTGAGGAGTCAAGTTTGGGCATATACCGTTAACAATTAAGGCATCATTAAACAACAACCTCATGACTTGAATTTTATGCTCCAAAACTTCTGCAGAAACCAGTCCGGAACATATATAATCGACCCCACCGTAACTCCAAACTTAATGCCATTAGGAATAACCTAGTACGTTGGGTTGTAGGGCGGCGTTCCGGCCCTGCCCAGGGGGTTTGGGGAACTCGGAGGGACCCCAAGCAGCCGGTTTTGCATCCAGTCAATATCCTGAACCATCACTGTGAACTTTAAACAGTCACCTTCACCTTCACCCGCTCCCAAAGTTCAGGGCTTTCAGCAATCACATCTTCCAACAAAGAGAAATTAACAAAGTTATCATCCAGATCCATATTAATGTAATTCAACTCCTTCATACTTTCCGCACGCTCATACATAAAGTTACGCTTATCCCGTACATCCACACCGGGAGGCTGAGCCTGGGCAGAGGCCAACAGGCTCTCCATGTCGGTCTTATAATACTTATCGATGGTGGCTTGAGCTGCCCCTTCAAAGTTATTTTCAATCTCATACTGAGCTTCAAAGAAGACTCGAATAACGTCTTTCACCATCTCGGGTTCGTTTTCAATGATTTCGTTACGAACGGCGAGAACACAGTCAGGATAGCCACTGCCATAAATATCAACACCATTACCCAGAATATTGCCGTTGGTCTGGGTTTTAGCTTTGGTGGCATAGGGTTCAATGTGGCTGACAGCATCCACCTGACCCGCCAGATAAGCGTTTAACAGTTCAGTTGAGTCACCCAGGTACACCATTTCCACATCGTCGTAGGTCATACCTTCTTTCTTTAAATAGTCATAGACGATGACATCCAGAGTGTCGGCCTGGAAGGTGGCAACTTTTTTACCCTTCAGATCAGCAAAGGATTTGATTTCGGGCTTAGCGACAATGACTAAGCCTTCGACACCACTGCCAGCAACAACTTGGAAAGATGCACCCTGGGTATAGGCTGCGATCGCATTAGTAAACGGAATCACCGCCATTTCCACCTGGCCCGTGGCCAACTGCACCGCCACATCAGCAGGCATCGGCGTCAGAGCCGCTGTTCCCTTAAACCCATACTTGGCAAAGAGTTGTTTCTCAGCAGAGTAAAACAGAGGCATATTACATAACCCCGCCCCATGGGCAAACTTAATCTCACGACCATCCCAACCGCCTGAGCCTACAGGCTTTTTACCCGGTGCGCAACTACTGAGGAAAGATAACAAAGCAGGCGTCATCGCTGCACCCAGACTCATACCCAGAAAACGACGACGGTTAGTACGGGAATGAAACATGATAAAAGTCTCCTTAGTTTAATGTATTCATCAGATAACGAAGCCAATGGACTGAAGCAAGAACAAGAACTTTAGAATAAAGCGTCACCCCAACGATGGGTGATAGCTCTGGCAACTGGTGCAGTAAAACGACTTATAAGCCTCTGGTCTAAACCAGCCGTCATAGACCTTTTTCACATAGGGAAAGACGTCTTTAGCAAGCTCTCGACGGCGTAATTCATCCGGTGTGAGGGGAGCCTTGAGCATTTCGGCCAACTCATCCAGCAACGCATCCTTGTCCACATGGGTAAACGTGCCATTCTCTAGAATTACCTCACCTGCCACCATGACAGCATCAATACCATGGGGGCGACTCCGGTGAATAACAGCTTCCAGAACAGGAATGGTGTCATCGAGATAGGGATAGGCCAGATGCTCCCAATCCATCACCACCAAGTCTGCAGCTTTACCGGGCTCTAATACACCTACTTCATTGGCAAAGCGCGTAGTATGAGCGCCATTTTCTGTCGCCATTTGAAATACCTGGGATGCTGCGGGCACCAGAGAATCCATACCGGGGACTCGATGCAACTTGAGAACCAGCCGCATTTCCTGGAGCATATCGCGGTCATCATTGATGCCTGCCTCATCCAAACCCATGCCCACTCTAACTCCCTTCTGAGCATAATGATTAAGAGGAGCAACACCACTTTGTAGGCGGAGGTTAGAACTCGCATTGTGGCAGATCATCGTCCCTGTTTCGGCAATGAGATCAATGTCTTCTTCCGTCAGCCACACACCATGCCCCAGGGTTAAATGGGGACCTAAAACACCTAATTTGTGAAGATGCTTCACTGCGGATGTACCTGTACGACGATGGGCATACTCCATCTGATAGGGAGTTTCCAGGAGGTGCATGTGCATGCCAACACCATACTTATGTGCATACTCTGTCTGGGTAGTAATGGCATCATCGTCACACCAGTGCAGATTGGCAGGCGCTAACTGTAGGCGAATGCGATCATCGGCAGCCCCTTCCCACTTTTTCCAAAGTGTTTCAAAGAACCAGAGAAAGTCTTCCAAAGGTACTTCGTGGGGCTTGAGCAGGGCCTCCATATCCGCCGCAATACTGGGAGGTAATTTAGCGACAAATTCATCGTTAGATTCATAAACAAAATGGTTCTGCGTACGCACACCAAAACAGTAGGATGCTCGCATACCAATGTCTTCATAGGCTTTGAGTATCTTGTCTGTAATCTCTGGCCACAGGGTGGCAGGTCCTGGCAACCAGCCATGGATATGTTGCACCGTTGTAATCCCTGACTCCACCATTTCAAAAGCAGAGTAGAGAGTATCCAGATAAAAATCCACTTGCCTGGCAGACAGACGACTGGCAAACCAAAGCTCTAGGGGATAGTCCAGCGACCCTAGTTGAAAGGGAGTTAACCCCACATGGTGGTGACTATTAACAAAACCTGGCATCACCACATGGTGAGCTGATCCCAGCATCTTATCAGGTTCATATTTTGCGGACAGTTCCTGATACGTCCCCACGTCTATAATGGTACCGTCATCTACAAAAACAGCACCATCTTCAATAATCTCAGCCTTTGTGCGGCTGATAGCTTTGCAAATAATATATTTACCCCGGATGAGAGTGGATGGCATGGCAGAATTCGCTGAGACAACGAACTTCGAAAGAGAAGTCTAATAAGGCCCCAACTGCTACAGCTAACTGTAAAAAACTAAGCTAATACTGCTCTAGAAAGGGCTTCAGGGAATGTTGCGCTAGTGCCCAAAACACCTTAATGTAAAGCCTAAACCACGCCAAGCTTAGACCGAGCTATGAAAGAAATCATAAGTGAACTGTTTTTGAAAGAACCGTATAAAACAATACGCTTCTCTGAGAATTTCAGTGATTTTTTGTAAACATTACTAAAAATGGGTGTTGCTGATCTTCGGGATGATTTTATCTTTCAAATTCAGACGATTAGCGAGGTCTACCGATCAATTTACCCCCCAAATCAGCACGACAAAAAATGATACTCCCACGATCACCCTTAGATAGTTTGAGTGTTCAAGCAATAGCTGAAAAACTAGCAACAGGGGAGTTAAGCATTACAGAATTATTACAGGCTTGTTTTCAGCGAATTGAGTTACGAGAATTTCAGGTACGTGCATGGACATATCTTGATATGGACCATGCACAACAGCAGGCAACTGTGTGGGAACAGAAATTGCAACAGGAGGGAAGCCAAATCCTGGAAACTTTTCCACTGTTAGGCGTCCCCATCGCGGTAAAAGATATCTTTGCCACATTAGAGATGCCCACTGGCTGGGGAACAGAAATTTATCGTAATCGATATATGGGTTATGATGCAGCAATTGTCTCAAAACTCAAGGCAGCGGGGGCAATTATATTGGGCAAAACCGTTACCACAGAGCTGGCCACAGCCGCCGCAGGACCGACAGCCAATCCCCACAATTTGGCCCATACTCCTGGTGGTAGCTCCAGCGGTTCGGCAGCAGCGGTGGCAGATGGAATGGTGCCAATTGCCATGGGCTCACAAACCATGGGCTCAATTTTACGTCCGGCTGCCTACTGTGGCATATTTGGATTCAAACCGAGTTTTGGGCTTATTTCTCGCTATGGCATGATGCCCGTTGCTCCGGTCCTCGATCATGTAGGAGTCTTTGCCCGTTGCTTAAATGATATTCACCGATTGTTAACTGTATTAATAGGTGCAGATAGTCGAGATCCAGATTGCCAGACGACTAAACAGACTTTTGCTTTTAAAGCAACATCACTATCAGTTCGGTCAACAAAAGATTTTCAATCAATCCGCTTGGGCCTGATCAAAACATCTCACTGGCAACAGACAGAGAGTATTGCTCAATCTCGATTAATGCAAGCTATTACAGTGTTGAGACAGGCTGATATTCGAGTGGATTTGGTGGCGTTACCTGCTAACGTTGATCCCTATTGGAATATTGTTCAAACCCTATGTGCCCATGGCTTGTACCAAAACCATGGTGCTCTTTTATCCAAGGCTCCCGATCGGTGTTCTCCCTTGTTACGAGATTGGTTGCAATGGGGAAAATCTATTTCTGCTGATACTTCCCAGCAAGCTTGCCGATGGCGCTATCGCTATCGTGAACAATTACGCCCTATCTTTGCCAAATACGATGCCGTGTTAAGTCCGGTCACTCTGGGACCTGCACCTTTGGGACTGGCCAATACAGGTTCACCCATATTTTGTGGACTGTGGACCCTATGTGGGTTGCCAGCTCTAAATATCCCTCTAGGCAAAACGGTGGATGGTTTGCCACTGGGCTGTCAGTTGGTGGGCTCCCTCTATAATGATCAAAAACTCCTAGAAATTGCCCATCAATGTTGGGCGATTTTAAGTCCTGTTTTTGGAGAGATTACGCTGCCTCCCGTGTCATTCCTGACAGATGAAGGTATAAAACAATGTCAGAGTCATTATGGGTTTGAATTCTCTCCAGGGTATAGCTAAATTTAGCAATTGGGCAGATTGTTGAACTTAAACAACAGCGTCGCCAGAATGGGTTGCCTTTAGTGCTGGATCCGGATAAGGGATCACTATGAAATCGTTTGATCAGCGTTGTATCTAATTAGCTTTTGCCTGGGGTTATATAACTTTTTGTATAAAAATACTCGCCTTAAAAGCAATCAAGATTGTGGGAATACAATGGTTGATGCTACATAAATCCCTGAAATGGGAAATTATCAGTCAAGGTGCTAAATGAGCGTTTTCTTGCAAGATTAAACAATTCCTAGATTTAATCCGCTCACAATCTTAAATTTATCAGTATAAAGAACCTTATAAGCTTTTGTGCCTTGCACTACAATGATTTCAGGTCAAAATCTGTTACACAATTTTCAGCCCTTCCTGGGTGGGGATTAGATGTCAAGTCAAGTGTTTAAGTTATTCAGCATTTAGATTTTCTTAGTGTCGCCTACCGAGGCTCGGCTATGTCAGATCAGGCTTTACCGTCTATTCCAGGCTATATTCTGACCACAAAACTCTATGCAGGCAGTGGCACCGTCGTTTATCAGGCCGTCAGAGAGAATCATATTGTCAAACCTCTCGCTTTCGTCCCCTGGCACCACAACTATGCCCTGATAATGGCAGATGTGGGCGCTATCTCCCTACGGGACTATATACAGAACCACGGTCACCTTCTGAACCAGTATCGGATACTACACAAGGACATCAACCCGGCCAACATCCTCATCCATCCCAATACCCACCAAATCTGGCTAACCGACTACAACTGCGAACTCGAACGGCAAGTAGAAGAACGCACCCGAGCACTGCAGGCAAGTGAAAAACGGTTGCGGCTTGCTATGCGTGCGGCCAACCAAGGCTTTTATGATCTGAATCTACAGACGGATGAAGCCATTGTCAGTCCAGACTATGCCTTGATGTTGGGATATGATCCAGCGACTTTCTGCGAAACCGAGGCAAATTGGCAGTCACGTTTGCACCCAGATGATCGAGAACGGGTGAATCAAGCTTACTTGACCTATAAAATCGGTCAAACTCCCCAGTACAGAGCTGAATTTCGGATGCAGACTCGGCAAGGAAACTGGAAATGGATTCTCACCATGGGACAGTTCATGGAATGGGATGAAACTGGAGAACCGACAAGACTGCTGGGCACCCATACAGACATTAGCGATCGCAAGTTCACTGAAATTCAATTGGCAGCGCAGAATGCGCTTCTAGCAAACATTGCCCAAGGTCAGCCCCTATTGGAAGTGCTGAATGCTTTGATTTATCACATAGAACATAGTTTGGAGACAGTGCTCTGTTCTGTCTTATTGCTCGATAAAGAAAATCGACTTCGTCACACAACGGCCCCGAGCTTACCCACTGCTTATACCCAGGCAATTGATGGCGTGTTAGTTGGTGAAGGTGTGGGGTCTTGTGGGACAGCAGCCTTTCGTAATCAAACAGTTATTGTGGCCGATATCGCCACTGACCCCCTATGGTCTGCTTACAGAGACTTGGCATTAACCCATGGTCTCAAAGCTAGCTGGTCAAGCCCAATTCAGGCCCGTGGTGGCCAGGTTTTAGGGACATTGGCAATGTATTACAAACAGGTGAGATCACCGCAAACCCATGAATTAAAAATGATTACGCAGATGGCCCATATTGCAGGTATTGCCATCGAACGTCACCAAGCAGACGCTCAACTGCGCCAAAGCGAAGCCACTCTACTCAAAGCACAACAGGTCGCTCACGTCGGTAACTGGGAGTTTGACATCGCTAGCCAGACTATCACCTGGTCACCAGAAATGTTCCGCATCTATGGGTTAGAGCCAACCGCATCAGCGCCGTCCTATCCAGACTATCTACAAATGCTGCCGGCTGAGGCTTGCCTGCAATTACAGAGTTATGTCGAACGGGCACTCGCTAAAGGCACCCCGTATACAATTGAATACAGTCGAACTCGATCCGATGGGTCGCTGAGCCATCACGAGTATCGTGCCGAGGTAGAACAAGACGAACAGGGACAGGCAATTCGTTTACTTGGTACGGTCCTTGACATCACTGACCTTAAACAAGCTGAACTGGCCCTACAAAATCTGGTTACGGGAACAGCCGCAACCATTGGTCAGGATTTCTTCCCAGCCCTGGTTCATCACATCAGTGTAGCCCTCGACGTTCCCATCGCCTTAATCACTCAATTTGTGGATCAAGAGCTGCAAAGTCTGGCCTTTATTATTGATGGTGAACCGCAACCGAATTTTGCCTACGATCTTCCA
Source organism: Adonisia turfae CCMR0081 (assembly GCF_011009555.1). Lineage (GTDB taxonomy): Bacteria > Cyanobacteriota > Cyanobacteriia > Phormidesmidales > Phormidesmidaceae > Leptothoe > Leptothoe turfae. The sequence goes on from NZ_QXHD01000004.1 coordinate 3,355,947, forward strand.
GAAACCCCCTGTCGTGATCTTGTTGTTAACTATTCCTACCATTGTCCCAGTGGTGTTTCTGAGCATTTTCCCAATAACCCTATGCGAGAGAAAGCCGTTGAGAGCTATCTAGGGGTAGCCCTGCGCGATCGCCAAGGTCAAGTACTAGGAAGCTTGTGCATCTTTGACCGACAACCTTTGCGGGATCCCAAACGAGCCAAACAGATTTTAGAAGTCTTTAGTGGCCGAGTTTCAGCTGAACTAGAACGCCAGCGTGCAGAAAATGCCCTCCAAAATCTGATTGAAGGCACGGCGGCATTAACCGGTCCTGACTTTTTCCCAGCTCTGGTTCAACACATTGCCACCGCTTTGAATGCGTCCCATGCATTTGTTACCGAAATTGTTGAAGGCAATCAATTGCGCTATTTGGCCGCTTGGGGGGATGGCCAGCATCTACCGAACGAGATTGTTGAGGTCGAAGGTACCACCTGTGGAGTTACCCTTAGGGCAGGGGTGTATCACTGTGAGAGAGAGGTCATAGCTTGCTTTCCTCAAAATCCTAGACTGGTGTCGATGGCGGTAGAAAGTTACATGGGGGTGGCGCTACAAAATCGTCAAGGTCAAGCACTTGGAACACTCTGCATTTTTTCACGCCAGTCCATAGTCAACCCGGAACACTCCCAGGAAATTCTACGAGTGTTTGCGGATCGGGCTGCTGCTGAGCTTGAGCGACTAAGAGCGCAAACAGCCTTAGAACAACTTAATCAAAAGCTGGAACAGCGTGTAGAGCGACGTACCCAAGAATTAGCGCGTTCTGAGCAGGACTTACGCACCATCTTTAACAATGTCTACGATGGCATCATGATTCACGATTTAGGGGGTACCGTCCTTGACGTTAACGACCGATATGTGGAGATGCTGGGAGCGACGCGAGAGCAAATTCTGGCTGCCAGCATCGCTGATTTTATGGCCCCAGAGGCTCCTATCGAACAGATTTTGGAAATAACTCAACAGGTGGCAAAGGGTAAAGATCTGAGGGTGAAATGGAAGGCCCGTCGATTGGATAATGACACTACGTTTGATGTGGACGTGTCCTTAAAGAAATTAATGTTAGGTAACCGTCCGGTCATTATCGCATGTGCCCGTGATATCAGCGATCGCCAACGTGCTGAAAGCGCCTTACATTTAAGTGAAGCCCGTGCTCATGCAGCCTTTGAGCAGGCCGCTGTAGGCATTGCTGAAAGCAACTTAACCGATGGTAAAATCACCCGCACCAACAATTATTTTTGTCAAATGACCGGCTATACAGCCCAAGAGCTTGAGTCTTTGACATCGGCTGATTTAACCTATTTTGAAGATCTCAACGACTCACAACAACAAATAAAACAACTCTTCACAGGCGCAATTGATAGTTTCACCCTTGAAAAGCGTTATATCCGTAAAGATGGCTCCTACTTTTGGGCGACCACAGCCGTTACCCTGATCCAAAACCCAGCAGAAGACTCCCCTCGCTGTTTAGCAGTTATTCAGGACATTAGCGATCGCAAAGCCGCTGAAACCCAACTCCAACGCACCAATGCAGAACTGGTCCGCGCCACCCGTCTCAAGGATGAGTTTTTAGCCAATATGAGCCATGAACTGCGCACCCCGCTTAACGCTATTCTAGGATTGTCTGAAGCGTTGCAGGAGAAAGCCTTCGGTCCCTTGACCAAGCAGCAACTTAAATACCTGAAAACCATTGAACACAGCGGCACCCATTTACTAAACCTGATCAACGATATTCTCGATGTCGCCAAAATTGAAGCAGGACAACTCGAACTAGAGTTAAGTGTCACCAACATTGAGAGTCTGTGTGAATCTAGCTTGGCACTCGTTAAACAACAAGCACTCAAAAAACGCATTTCCCTCACAACAACGATCCCTCCCAACTCCCCCACACTGGCTATTGATGCACGACGCATTCTACAGAGTCTGGTGAACCTACTCAATAACGCCATTAAGTTCACCCCTGAAGGGGGATGTGTGGCCTTGGCGGTGCGTTATCATTACCAGGACGATCCGTCGAAACCATCTCACTTACAAAAACCATCTGAGGTTATGCAAGCTTCCCATGCATGGAGTTGGGAATCTGGCCCCCTCACCGCTAGACACTACCTCAAACTCAGTGTGGCGGATACGGGCATTGGTATTGCTCAAAAACACATCACTAAACTCTTCAAACCCTTTTCCCAAATTGATAGCACCCTCAATCGAAAATATACGGGCACCGGTTTAGGCTTAGTTTTAGTCAAACAAATGGCCGAGTTGCACGGGGGAACCGTTAGTTTAACCAGCGAAGTTGGCGTGGGTAGCTGTTTTAGTATTAATCTCCCCTATGAGTCTGTTGCCCCCCTGATTGAACCTGGCCAATCACCTCATCAGATCAGCCCGCTAAGCCTGCCTGTCTCTGGTCAACAAGACAACTCACCCCTGATCCTATTGGCGGAAGACAATCAAGACACCATTAGTTTAATGGTGTCCTACTTAGAGACCATCGGCTATCGACTGATGGTGGCTAACAATGGTCTAGACGCCCTTGAATTAGCCCATACACATCATCCTGATTTAATTTTGATGGATATCCAAATGCCAGACTTAGATGGTCTCAAATCGATTCAGCGGATTCGTCATCAAGATTCAACCCTCAAATCCGTTCCCATTATTGTCCTAACCGCCCTGGTCATGGCGGGAGATCAAGAGCGTTGTCTAGCAGCTGGTGCGAACGAGTACCTCGGTAAACCCGTCAAGCTCAAACAACTAGCCCTGACCATTCAAAAATTGTTAGTTCAATAAGGTGGTCATTGCATGAAAATACCGATTATTCTTGTTGTGGATGATGAGCCCAATAACTTTGAGGTAATTGAGGCACTGTTGGCAACCGAAAATTACGAATTACAGTCTGCAACCAGTGGTAAAGAGGCCCTTGGGATCCTTCCTTCTGTGCAACCGGATCTGATTCTCCTGGATATTGCAATGCCTGAGATGGATGGCCTAGCGGTCTGTCAAAAGATAAAAGCAATGCCCCAGTGGCAATCTATTCCCATCATCATCGTGACGGCTGTGACAGGCAAGCTGGTTTTAGCCAAATGTTTAGAGACTGGCGCAGATGATTTTATTAGTAAGCCCGTTAGTGGGTTAGAACTTCGAGCGCGTGTGCGTTCAATGCTGCGTATTCGCCAACAACATCAGCAATTGTCCGCATTCAATACCCACCTGGAAGCAACCGTACAGGAACGAACAGAGCAGTTACAAACCATGATTGCTCAAGATAGCTTAACCAAGTTACCTAGCCGAACCAATCTCCTGGAAAAATTAGCCGAATGTTTGGATAGGAAAGACTCAACCTTGGCCGTTATTATTCTCGACTGCGATCAGTTCCACTTGGTGAATGGTTCGTTTGGCCATGTGTTTGGGGATAAACTTCTAGTTGCGATCGCCCAACGATTACTAAAAAAGATTCGCCCCAGCCATATCCTTGCACGTCTTGGTGAAGATGAATTTTGCTGGGTTGTCAATCCAATTTCTGAGGCTAATGCCACCGCCATTGATTCAGTGATCCAAACAATTAGTAACAGTTTCCATCAGCCGTTTCTGGTGGAAGGGTGTGAAATTTATATGACCGCCAGTGTGGGGATTGCCTTTAGTCAGGAACCCTGTCAAACAGCGGCACAACTGCTCCAGGCTGCCGATACTGCCATGTATCAAGCCAAGCTTAGAGGTAAGGGAAGTGTTCAAATATTTTCCCCGCAGATGCATGTTCAAATCCATGATCGATTGACTCTAGAAGCAGATCTCCAACGAGCATTGAATAATCAAGAGTTCACGGCATTTTATCAGCCCATTATTCACCTTGAAACTTTGAAGATAGTTGGTTTTGAAGCGTTAATTCGTTGGCAGCATCCTGAGAAAGGCATTCTGCCACCGGGTCTCTTTATCCCATCCATAGAGGCCTCAGGTTTAATTGAACCTGTGGGAATTTTAATCTTCCAAAAAGCTTGTCAGCAACTGCAAGTTTGGCAGCAACGGGGGTGGCCAGAGCTAACCATGAGTATTAATGTCTCACCCCGACAATTCAACTCTCCAAATTTATTAGATAGTATTGATCAAGTGTTGGCTGAAACCCAGGTAAATCCAGCCTGTTTGAAGCTTGAAATCACGGAAAGTGCCATCATGGGAAGTATTGATAATGCGACTGCTCTGACAAAAGAGTTGCAAGCTCGACAGATGCAAGTGAGCATTGACGACTTCGGTACAGGGTATTCATCTTTGAAATATTTAAACTGCTTTTTAGTCAATAATCTCAAAATTGATCGTTCCTTTATCAAGGAATTTACCTCAGAAAGGAATCATTATCCAATTGTGAACACAATTGTAGCGCTTGCTCAAGAATTAGGGTTATCGATTATTGCAGAGGGGATTGAAACACAACAACAGCTTTTATGGCTCCAGAACTTAAAGTGTGACTTTGGACAGGGCTATTTTTTCTCTAAACCACTGCCAGCCAGTGAAATAGAAAAAGTGTACTTAAATCGGGACAGCGATTAAATAAGTCCCAGCGTTGCTGAGCCTCGGGAGGGTTTAACCTAAGAAAAAGCTGGTGTAAAGCCAGCTTACCAGATCGATATCAATGACCCGATAACCGCATAACATAATCATCAAACTCCTTGATATACACCTCCAACGGAGCATGCAATAAACCTGATTTATCCGAACCAAAATTCGCACCTGCCTGCATCCGCTCAACCATTTCCTTATCTTCAATGGTCGCTATTTCAATCACATTGACAATCTCTTTCACAAACTTATCAGGATCAGGTATTGTCTGCATCGCATGGTGAGAGAAAGAAACTCCCCAACGAGCATTCGTCTGGTCAACAGATTTGGGTTCAAGGGCCATCCACCAAACAAAATTTGGTTCAACCGCAACTAAACCATTCGGGAAAACACCCGCCACATAAAACCGTCTATGTTCATTTTCATCTAGCTGGGGGTTATAAATAGCTGGCTGATGTTCATGGGTATACGAATTACTGTGAATCGTAAAATTGGGATCGCCAGTCGGGCCATATTCAACTAACTTGGTTGGGTTAGCAGGGCCAATAGACTTCGTATGGGTGTAAGTGGTGTGATAACTCTCAATAAAGTTGTGGTAGATCAGCTTCCAGTTAGCATTCCACTGTTCCTCATGTACCACATGCCGATCTTCATAACGATCTAGCTCAAAATTCTTAAGTATATAGCTAAGATTTTTCAACCGCTCAGACACTGGCAGCAAGTCTTGTCGTAGAGCAACAAAAACGTAACCAAGATACTCTTCTGTCGCCAGGGTTTCCAAGGAAAGTCCATCAATGTCGCCCGCCCTAAACCCTTCCCGCTCAGGCACACCGACTAACTCACCATCTAATTTATAAACCCAGCAATGGTAAGGGCACACAATACTTTTTGTGGACCCACAGCCCTCTAACAGTTTGACGTAACGGTGTAAACAGTAGTTTGCCATTGTCCGAAGGTCACCATCTTGCTGACGCATGACAATAATAGGCCGTGACCCTAAGGATGCCGTCATATAGTCCCCGGGATTGGGAATCTCCCCCGAACGCCCTACCATCACCCAATCGTTATCAAAAATGCTGGTCATCTCATGGGCAAACAGATCAAGATCCGTGAAAGTCTTTTGCTGACGTGCCAGCATCCGACTTGGAATGTTGGGGGCCAGGGACTGATTTAATGTGTAGTTGAACTGTTTAGAAGGGCTCATAATGTATCGCTTCTTTTCCCGTAGTACCGTCTGTGCACAAAGAATATCAAACGAACCAAATACTGCGATAGTGACTATACGGGGACTGCATACAAATAAAGCCCCTGGTTGGGGCTTTAGATGGGTGGATAAAAAGCAATAACAGGCCTAATGCTTCGTTGAGAGCCCCCCAGCCATAGGAATTAAAATGAAGCGATTCATCAATCGCCGCACCGCCTGGGTATAGCCCTGTTCGAGTTCCATTGCGGGCATCCCATGATCATCCAACACAGTCTGAAGCCGATCATAGGCCTGGGGCAGCTGATTAAATGGAATCGATGGAAAGGCATGGTGTACAGCATGGTAGTTGAGACCTCCCACTAACCAACTAAACCAGTGGCTCGTCTGTAAATTTCGAGAAGAATATAGTTGCGTCAGTTGATGACCGCCCACTTGCTGCCATAAACCATAGTGTTCTAAATGTGCTCGTGTTTGGGCAATCACGCCAACAACTCGTTCTAGGCAAAGCCAAAATAACAAATAACGCCAAATACTCGTGTGGGAAAGAATAACAACCGCAATTAAACAAGCCTGAACAATTCCTATGCCCAAAAAATCAGCAAATAACTGAAATCTCAATCGGGGTAATAAATCCTGACATCTGCGGCCACCCATGAGGGTTTTAAGGATGATTCCTAAACCACCCAAAATCAGAATATCTATCAGCCACTGGTGGCGCATGTACCACTGTACGAAGGGCGATGCATCCTGATATTCCTGGGTAGTCCATTGAATGCGCTCTGGGTCGCGTAAATCTAGACCATTCCAACCGTGGTGTAACCGATGCAGCTTTGCATAAACACCGACGGGCCAGAGCATCGGCCAAGATATGATTCGTGCCAGCGTCTCTTCCACAACAGGCCAGCCTAGAAGTGTATGGTGAATCGCGTCATGGGTACAGATCAGCCAGAAGGCATAAAACACACCTGCGACAACAGTCCATCCCCAGAAACTGAGGCCAGCAGCATGGGTCCAGGCCAAGGTTATACAGCCTATTACAGCAACTCCCAATACACCAAAGCGTAAGAACCCTACCCAGAAATTGACGGCCTGCAAATCGGTAACGGCTGCTTGTAGAGCCTTGTTGGAAACTGTCGGTCGCAAACAGGCCTCTGTCATAGTGATATGTTTTTGATTAGGTAGACTCACCATTGTACCTAGCCCCATTACTATTGACGCTTGGCAACAACAAACCATGGGGCCATTGGCTTGAATGAATAGCCCATGGCGCTGATGGTTTTGCCTATCTTACTAATGTAACGGTAAAAAATGAAGAAATTATGAGGTTTAGTGGGAACACAAAGGCCCTAAAAATTAGAGGGATGAGGTCTGAGATTTTGCCATAGTCCATACTTTGCTGCCATCTCAGGAGAAAGATCTGGAAGCTTTTGCAGCAAGCTATGCCAAGTTTGGTAATTATTTAAAGCGTCTACAACCACTGCCAACGGGGCTGGCAGAATCGCAGGAAAATCAGTCTCTTCTGTTAATCGCGGGCTAAAGGCGAGTTTTTCCTGAGGGGGCATAAACCGTGCATCTATCCCCCCACGGTTTCCCCTCGGGTCAATGCGATACCAGCCGATTTCAGGTAAATAAACGGCATTTAACCCGTGGAGACAATAGGGTGCACCCTGATCATTGACACTTAGGCGTTGATAACAAAAGCCAGTCGGAATGGCATTAGCCCGCAGCAGGGCAGCGAGCAGATGGCTTTTGGCATAACAATAACCCGTCCGATGCCGCAGCACATCGGACGCGCGACAGGTCACCGGGTTTAACTGATAGTCAAAACTGTGACGAATTTCATCCCGCACCCATTGAAAGCAGACCTGGGCAATTTCCGTCGGTTTTCCATGGCCTTTTGCGAGAAAAGCGGCCAGCTCCACAATGGACGGGTGTTGCCAATCAATAATGTTGGAGGTCTGCAAATAGGCGGTTATCGCTGGTTGATCACTCATCTCGACCTAGCCCTTAAAACAGTACATCTTAAGGATGGTAACGGAGATATTAGATAGCTTAAATCAGCCGCTTTGAACCCATCCATCAAATGAGTTAATGGGGTCTGCCCATGAACATGAGCTTGCCCTACAAAAAATTGGCGGAGCTGGTTAACTCACTAATCGCATGGCCTGAGGCGTGCCAAAGCTCGATTGAGAATTCATACCAAAGGCGCGTTGGATATTGTCCATGGTCATCACTGCATGGGGGCGATCGTTGGCCAGCAGTTGCCGATTGAGTAATAGCAATCGATCATAGCGATAAAGATCATCACCCCATTCATGGCTACATACCAGTATTGTTTTTCGTTGGGCACTGAGTTCGGCAAAAATATCGACCATCACGGCCTCAGTCTTCTTATCAATGCCAGTGAATGGTTCATCGAGCAAAAAGAGTTCTGCCTGCTGAGCTAAGGCACGGGCCAGAAATACACGCTGCTGCTGCCCGCCGGAAAGCTGACCAATGGGACGATCTTTGAGAGATAGCATATCTACACGATCAAGGGCTTCACTGGTCATCCGCTTAGCATCAACGCCAGGGCGACGGACCCATCCTAAGGCTCTAGTCTGGGCCATCATCACAACATTCCAGACAGTCACAGGATAGTCCCAATCAATTTGCGATCGCTGCGGTACATAGGCCACCCGTCGCCGCTGTCGTCGCAGAGGTCCACCACAAAATAGCACCCGTCCCTGGCAGGGGGTTAGCCCCAAAATGGCTTTGATTAGAGTGCTTTTACCTGCTCCATTGGGGCCAATTAACCCCACCAGCTCCCCCGGTTGCAAATGCAATGTAATTGCATCCAATGCCGAAACGCCCCGATAGTTAACGGACAGGTTTTCAACCTCTAGCATGGGTAGAAATGATAATCGTTATCGTATGGCAATCGCAACTATAGCAAATTTTTGAGGGCATGCCATGGTAGAGGTTGATTTATTCCTTTAGATATTGGTAGATATCGGGTAAATCAACTGGAAAATGCATAGGATGGCACCCCCAACGCATTGCCCAGTAAACCTAAACGGTAAAGGTTGGCCAACGGTTCCTGAAATGAATTAGCGTTAATTCCCAGAAAATAACGGCTGCGAACATTTGCCAATATCTCTAAGGGCAAATGCCCTGCCACGTTAGATAATTCTGGTTCCGGTGACCACAGGGGGCTGTGGCAGATAATCTCTTGAGCCGAAAAAATCAGGTCATCCAGGGTATTGATTTGCAAAATCGTCGTAATATCAGATGCCGTAGCTCCATAGCCGTAGGCAAAGGCAGCAGCCAGGGCAATGTTGAGGAAGCCATGCACTTCTACGGAATTGCCATCGGGTAGCAGTTGCCAACTGCGTAAGGGCTGATGTAGACCACCAGTCGCCTTCAAGGGAATCTGCCCATTGGCACAGGTTACTAGCAAATGGGCTAATGTATCAATGCTGGGGCAATCGGCAGCAGTTGGCCCACCCATGCGCACCTTAATGGCCGCGCGGCTACCTTGCAATACTGCCAAATAGTCGGGTAGGGTCGCATCCAGGGGTACCTCAAAAAAGAGATCGCTGTGGGGTGGCAGATGGGGAAGCAGGGGTGCGATCGCATCTGCCCCTGCCAGCTTAAATTCAAGGGCTGAAATCGTAAACCGGTTTTGTTTTTTTAGCCATGGCGCTAAATTCTCTAGCGCTTGAGCCGAAGGCTCTAAGATGACGCTCAGTGGCCAAAAGGCTGCTGCGTATTGTTGCTCTAATTCATCTAAACAGTTTTCAAACTGAGATAATTGAGATAAACATAAGACAAATCGTCCCAGCATCCAACGATGGGAACTGTCGCTATATCGCTCATAGGCGGTGATGGCTGCTGCCATACCTAGGCTCGTAGAAGAAAGCAACCCTGCATAGTCAATCAATGTTGAGAGCAGTAATCGAAGGGAAGGAGCAGTCATCTTAAATTAGTGAACAACCAGAAAAATAAATTTAATGACTTGTAACAAGTTTTCAGAGGGCGATATTCAGAAAGAAAAATCTTGAAAAAACTAGTTTCATTATAGTCTCTCCCATCAAGATGAGGTGTCGATATATGATTTGGACAAGAAATCATGAAGAGATTGCCATCAATGTCTGAAGGCACTGATGGCAATCCACTGTAATGTCGATACCAACTCAGCTTGAATTGTTGTTAGAGATAGTTTGTTATGGCCTCGCTCCCTATCAATTCTCAAGCCTTGAGATATTGATCGTTGTCGATTCATTCCCTAAATCAGCAATGAAGCAATGACAAAGAGGTATTCTCTGATCGAATCTTCCTACCATGGAGATGGCATAGAAATGGTCCAAAAAATCGGGTATCAATTTAAGGTGTTGTTTTGGCGCTTAGAAACCCAAAAACGGTGGGTCAATATTCCCTGGCTAGGGCTAAATAGCAATGTCAATAAAAAACAGCTAAATAGGGTCAATGTAATCGCCGGCCCCGACGGAATATCAAGGTAATAGCTCACATACATACCCACCAGGCTAGAAATCACACCTAGGCCTGAACCGACCATCATCATCCAGTGAAGTTCAGTCGTTAATAAAGAGGCGGCTGCCGCCGGGCTAATCATTAAGGCCATCACCAAAATAACTCCCACCGCCTTCATGCCAGCCACAATCGCCAGGGTAATCAGGGTCATCAATCCCACATTGATCCGGGTAACCGGCAAACCACTCGCCTCTGCCCCTAACGGATCAAAGGTAAAGAATAAGAGTTCTTTATAGAAAATTTTGACAGCAACTAGAATGATGACGGTAATCCAGCCAATCTGCCAGACATCACCCATTGAAATACTCAGAATATCGCCAAACAGAAGCCCTTCAAGGCCGATACGACTGCGTAGGATCGTCAGCAGGGTAATGCCCAACGCAAAAAAGCTGGAAAAGGTAATGGCCATGGCCGTATCTACCTTGACCTTGGATTGGGCCTGAATCCAGGTGGTCACAAACGTGCTGATAATGCCAGAGATAAAGGCTCCCAGCAGAAGGGGGATGGTCAGGAAATTTGCGATCGCAAGCCCTGGCAGTACCGCATGGGCAACCACATCCCCCAACAAGGCCATCCGCTGCACAATTAAATAGGTACCGACGACTGGGCAAAGAATTCCGATGAGCACACCAGCCAGTAGTGCCTGACGCATAAAATCATAATTCAGCGGATCAAATAGCCAATCCATAATGGACCTCAAAACTGCACCATATCAACCACACTAATCCCTTATCCGTGACTATAATGTCTGTGAAGCTGCCCTGACCTATATCAAAGGGACATACAGCAAACCCTGTAAACATTAAGCAACCAAAATCAAGCAACCAAATTTGGGTTTTTTAAGGGACATCTACCACTACAGTGCCCAACAGTGCCCACGTCCTTAGAAAGGTCCGCCATGACACCTCAAATTTGAGGATTCTATCGAGCAAATCCCAACGGTTAGTCGGTTTCATAGACTGGTTCCTACTCTAAATCAGCAACAGCAAAATTTATCTGTGGAGACGTCTATTTTCTCTACTGATATGCATTAAGAACACCAGGATCTAGTAGATAGCCTGGCAATTTTGTCTACAAAAATCCTACTCTTCTGCAACGCAAGCCTGTTCACAATCGTCTAGGACTTAGCCATTGTATGTTTTTTTATATACTTGTCGCCATCTTGTCAGGGCTTGAGACCTCAGCCTATCCCCACATCAGTCACCCTACAGAAATTGTCAGTTCCGTCACAATCGCTGACAATAGCACCGCCAGATCATCCACCACTATTGACATCACTAACCTTCCTCCGGAAGTTTTTGAAGCCAATCCAGGGCTTGATAATGCTGTTGCTAATGACGGTCGAGATGACTCCACAACAATTCAGGCAGCCATTAACTGGCTTACGGCAGAAAGTAGAGCCGATAACACGGCCACACTCTACATTCCTGAAGGTGTTTTTGACCTGGCCAAAACCCTTAACGTCAACAGGGCCAATATCGTATTTAAGGGGGCCGGTCGTGGACGCACAGTTTTACAAAATAGAAGCTCATTTAAGGTGGGTACCCAAGGACTACCCGATGGCGAAACAGTTTTTGATTCCATTGATCAAAATGCCTATTTGTTTAGTCTCAAGAAAACCGCTAATAATGTCTCCTTTACAAATATGACCTTAACCGGGCCAGAGATTCATGGTGCAATTTTTAGTGGGCGTAATCAAGGCCTGGTGCTCAAGAACCTGGAGTTCAAAGACTTTTTGTGGAGTTCCGTTAGACTGTTTCAGGTGAAGAATGCAACCATTCATGACAATATATTTATTGATGCGGGTGGCCAAGGGCATGGGGACAGTGGCATCACCAGCGGCTCGATTTTTGCAACGTATCTCAAAGACTCCGAAATTTACAACAATGACATTTCTAAAAGTGGCCAGCGTAACATCAATGTATATGGCATCAAAGGCCGACAGTTTAGAAATGTAAGAATCTCCAACAACAGCATCAAAACAGACTTTTCCATTGAGCTGCCATTTGAAAACGATCGTTTTGTTGAAATTGATCACAACTATCTCAGTGGCACCATTTCAATCCCAAAGTTTGGCGGGGGCAACATCCCTGAGGATGGCTTCACATTTCACATTCACCATAACTACTTCACTAGCTCCTATTCCTTAGAATGGGCTCGCAATGGTGCTGAGATCAACAATAATGTTTTTGTTTTTGACACTGACAAAGATCGTGGCAATTTAATTTCAAACTTTGGTGAAGAACCCGCCAACGGTCCCACAAAATTCCATAACAATCTGATTGTGAACCCGGGCAGGGGGGTGGTTTGGCATAAAGGCATCTATAACAACTTTTCGTTTTACAATAACGAGGTGATCGCCAATCAAACTGAAACCCCCAGAAAAGCGGGCTTATTTGGTTTCCATAAAAAGACAGACTTCAGCACCATTGAGATTAAAGACAACCTCATTCGGGTCAACGGCATCTCGCGTCCGCTCATGCGTAACCAAGACAGTTATCGTGCTGTCATTGAGAACAATAAACTGATCAATATTGCCGATGTGAATGATTTTAATAACCCTGAGACAGGGTCACCCCAAGGTCTGCTCGAACCCTTGAACTTTAGGGTAGGCGTCAATGGGGAGTTCACAGTGAATGGAACGGAATTGAGTGCTACCCACAGTGAGACAACCACGGCCATGTCTCAGGACGACCCTGGGATGCCAGGATCCCCCAGAGGGGGGCAATGGTCCCCCAGGCAGTTCGTTGCATCGTGGCTGAAGTGGGTGGGTGCCATGGTCACAGGCTAGGTCACACTTTGCGGCCTAGCCATCCACGACATTTAACCGGATGTTTGCCGTTAGGGTGCTCTGACCCAAATAGCCGGACTGTAGTCTGCCGGTGATGGGAGCGGCCTGGGTCGGTTCCACTGCGGCTGCTAGGGCAATATGACCATCGGCAACGGCCAAACCCAGGGTCGGGTCAAAGCCCCGCCAGCCACCGCCGGGTATGTACACCTCAGGCCAAGCGTGTAACTCATGGGTCGTTTGGTCAGCATCGCCCCGTTGATAACCGCTGACAAATCTTGCCGCCAGCCCCACCGCTCGACAGGCAGCCATAAAGAGCACGGCAAAATCGCGGCAAGACCCTCGCTGTTTGGCCAGCACCACACCCGCTGGCCAGGGTGGGCCATGGTGGCGGGTTTCATAGGTACAGGTTTGGTAAATGGTTTGGGTAAGACCGGTCAAAAATAGGCCCACATTGCCGTCCACCTGATGCAGCTGCTGTTGAGCCCAGTCAATCACAGCTGGGCTATGGGTACAGGGGGATGTCAGATAAGGGGCAACTAGACGCTGCACAGACTGGGGATAATCTAGGGGAGCCGTCATTGCCCAGTCTGGAGAAAGATAGTCAAAGGGATTAGACCGCAGGGTTTCTACATCACATTGACTGGTGATGGTCAAGGTGGCGATAGGGGTATCGGCAAACTGTACCTGGCGACAAACATTGCCCTCTAAATCAAGCCAGTCAGTAGATTTGTCAGGTGTAGGGGCAACCTTACAGGTGAACTGATGCAGACGTTGACTACCGTCTACCCGTGGTTGCAGTCGCAATAGATGCAGTCCTAGCTGTACAGGTTCAACATAGTGATATTGAGTTTGATGGACAATGCGATAGCGCACAGCGGGTTTTGGGGTGAGCGTTGGTTAAGGGCTAATGGGTTTTTAACCAGGGTTATCAACACACCATTGTAGGGGCCTTACATATAACGTCCCTACAATGGTCTATCCCCATTAAGCCAAGACCGAGACTCCAAAAAAATTTTCGGTAATGGCACTACCCACATGGTTCAGGTCATCCTGGAGGTGATCCAAAAATTCGTGGAGCCCGGTTTGGAAAATCTCATCTAGGGTGATGTATTCGAGGTGCGATCGCAACTTGCCCAAACGCCGCTCACTACTGAGCCGCCAGGTACCTATGGGTGAGCCTGAGATTTTATTCAAAGACTGCTCAGCCTGTAAAATGCAACAGCGAATAGACCGGGGAAATTCGGGATGCAGCACCAAAAAGTCCACAACGCCTCTGGGATTAATGAGATGCTGACATTTGCGGTACATCTCGTAGGCACTGGCGGAGCGCAATAGGGCAATCCACTGGAGGTTATCTAAAGAGCTGCCCACCGCCGCTATCGATGGCAGCAGAATAAAATACTTCACATCTAAAATCCGGGCTGTTTTATCCGCTCGTTCTAAAAATCGCCCCAATCGGCCAAAGTGCCAGCCCTCATTGTGGGACATGGTGGCATCCATCACCCCAGCAAAGAGGTGACTGGCAAGTTTCACCTCAGGGTAAAATGCATAGAGTTCAGCCACTTCATCGGACTTAGCCGCAGCTTCCACCATCAGGTAAAACTCATTTAGCTGTTCCCACATTTCCGATGAAATAATCTCTCGCACCGAACGGGCATTCTCCCTGGCCGATTTCACGCAGGCACGAATGGAATTAGGATAGTCCGCATCAAAGGTGAGAAACCTCAGCACATTTTCAGCCGTCGCTGCACCATAGCGCTCTTTAAAGATCGCCTGATCACCCGTGGTTACCACCAGTGGCTCCCACTGTTGTAGCGTACCCATGGGGGTATCAAGCAACAGATTCAAGTTAACATCTACAAAACGGGACACATTTTCCGCCCGTTCCACATAGCGGTTAATCCAATAGATGGAATCAGCAACGCGACTTAGCATAGTTGTTTTTAAGAAAAGTGTAGGGTGGGCACAACCCACCAAAAGGGGAAAAAATATACCTACTTAATTCGCCGCTGCCACCACCCACGTATCCTTACTCCCTCCCCCCTGGGATGAATTCACCACCAGCGACCCTTTCTTCAAAGCCACCCGCGTTAACCCCCCTGGATTCACGTAGATATCTTCTCCGTTCAAAATAAACGGGCGCAAATCCACATGGCAGCCTTGAAACTGACTGTTAACCAAAGCCGGTACCCGAGAGAGGCAAAGGGTGGGCTGGGCAATATACCCCCGAGGATTCGCCTTAATCTGGTCAGCAAAGGCATCACGCTCCGGATCGGTGGCATGGGGTCCCACTAACATACCGTAACCTCCCGAGGCATTGGTGGCTTTGACCACCAGCTGATCCAGATGGTGGAGTACATAGTCCTGCTGCTGGGAATTTTCGCAGAGATAAGTAGGAACATTGGGGATGATCTGCGCCTCATCGAGGTAATAACGCACCATGGCGGGCACGTAACTGTAGATCATCTTGTCATCAGCAACACCGGTACCTGGAGCATTGGCGATCGCAACCCGCCCCTGACGATACACGTCCATGAGCCCTGGCACCCCCAAGAGAGAATCAGGGTGGAAGGTCAGAGGATCTAAGAATTCATCATCAATGCGGCGGTAAATCACATCTACCCGCTGCAACCCTTTAGTGGTCTTCATTTGCAAATAGCCGTCTGCCACGACTAAATCTCGACCTTCCACCAGTTCAATGCCCATCTGTTGAGCTAAAAATGAATGCTCAAAATAAGCAGAGTTATAGATACCGGGAGACAATAGAACCACTCGCGGTTCGGGCATTCCGTCGGGTGCCAGGTGCAATAGGGAGGCTAGTAGCTGACTGGGATAATCGTCCACTGGGTTAATATTGAGGGCCTCAAACAGGGCTGGAAACGCCCCTTTCATCACCCGTCGATTTTCTAAAACGTAGGAGACGCCAGAGGGACAGCGGAGATTATCTTCAAGGACATACCAGTTGCCGTTGCGATCGCGAACTAAATCAGTCCCAGTGATGTGACACCAGATCCCTTTCGGCGGCTTTAAACCCAAGCAAGGCTTCAAAAAACCCGTTGCAGACTCAATCACCTCCCTGGGAATAACACCGTCCTTGATAATATTTTGACCATTATAAATGTCGTCCAAGAAACAATTTAACGCTTTAATACGCTGTTTTAAGCCTGTTTCCAGCCACTGCCACTCATTGCGAGGCACTACGCGAGGCACTACATCAAATGGAAAAATTCGCTCTGTTCCTTGATTATCGTTATAAACGTTAAACGTTACGCCCAGCTTAAACAACATATTCTGAGCCATCTGTTGGCGCAGCATCAGCTCATCAATGGAAATGTCACTGATACGCTTCACCAATAGTGCCGCCTCGGGTCGAGGCACCCCTCGTCTGACAAATAGCTCGTCGTAAAAATCTCCGGGATCGTAGGAATTAAACACAATCAGCATTCTCAAAGCGCATATTCCACTGATTAGCGGCTATCGGTATCGCAAATTGTAAAAGTCCATACATCTGGCAAAAATTTAATACCAGGTTAAGCCATTAATGGGTAAAACAGCGTTCAGTTATCACCATTACGTTTTTCCATGAAGAACAATAACGCTTAAAACTTTGAACACCATTGTAAATTGTTATGGTAATCATCGAGAGAATACCACAGTCATCCAAGCCCAACCACCAGAGGGCATTTGAGAACAGAGGCAAACGGCCTGCCACATAACACCGTCTGGAAATTGAGAGAGTCCAGGCTGACAGAGGATGTAGAATACGAGACTATCCTTTTATACACATTCTGTAAAAACAGTTGTTCAATCCTCGTTTAAACAGAAAGGCTGTGACTATAAAAGACCTGGAAAAATCTCCTTCAGCTTAAGGCGTGACCACAACTAGAGCAAAAATTATCCCCAGGGGCAACTTTGGCACCACACTGGCTACAAAACTGTCGAGTAGCTGCAGGTTGAGGCGCTTGATTAGCCGCATTCATCTTTAATTCCATATTCCCCATATGCATTTCCATCGGGGTCATCGTCATTTGCATCGTCCCCATGGTCATCGGTGGCATCGGCGGCATAGATGAGGTGGGCATAGCAACCGTTTGCCGCATCGACAACTGCTGTGCACCGACCATAGATACCTCACTACCTGCCAGGGTAATGCTATTACCCTGGATATACACACAGGTTTCACCCTGGGCAGTAAACAACTTAACGATAGCCCCAGCGGTATTTTGATATCCCTCTGGCGGTGCAATCCAAGGCCCCGTAGTCATGCTGCTACTAGCCTGTTGCTGTTGTCCTGGCATTCCCATAGTCGTGGTGACAGTCGTTTGATCTCCCTGATTATCTAAATAAACATGGTGACCAGGGTTGAGTTCACATACGTAGGCCATGATGATCTGATTAGGTAGGGCTATCATTAAATGATGCCTCCCCAGCCGGGAACATGAATAAACATCAGAAAATCTTAATCCTGAGCTATACTCAGCTGTTGACCGCTATTAAATTATGAAAGACTTACGAAAGTTGCGCACTAAAGTACAAACGATATAGCTCACAGCTAGGTATTACCTGATTACCCTGTAGCTGTATGAGTCCCATACTATCTAACTCATAGGCCAACATCGGATCAACCTTGGTACTCTGCTCCGCAGTCATGACGTCTTTGAGAGCAGCGATTAACTCAGGACGCAACTGCAAAGCCACTAAGTAACCACGCAAATGATCTTGGTAAATGCTGGCCAGGGTCGGTGCATCGCGTAACAATTGCCTTACAGTAACAGCGCCCTGACAAAGGTTATAAAACGCCAGCTGCACGAGATAGGGGTGGCCACCTGTCATCGCTAACAATGAGGAAAGCCAAGTTATATCGGCATTACCTTCCGAGTCATGTAGTTTATAGCGACCTGCCAACTGCTGCATCTGATTCAAGCTAAAATAGGGCAACTTGATTGGCAAGCCGACGTTGCATAAAGATTGGCTGATATCGAGAAAACTGTGAAACTCTGAGCAATAAGTTACCACTAGTCGGAGATTTTGCATTGAAACAATGCGCTTCGCCCGTTCGTGCCATGATCTCAAGACTGAGAAAAAACAACGAGCCATGTCAATATGCTGCAAGAGCAGATCTGCATCATCCACAAATAATACCAGCGGTTTTTTAAGCTGCCTAAGGATATATTGCTCAATATACAGGGTAGAACTTAAACGAGCACCCATTTCTACATCCCAATAATCATCAAGTTTAGGCTCTAGATCCAGCTGATAGCTGATGTTGGCACAGAACCAACGTAGAAATTTAGTCTGGTCCTCTTTGAGACGACCATCAATCTCTTGACAGTCCAAGTAAACAGTCCGATAGTTTTGAACGGCTGCATGCGATAGCATTCTGAGCAGCAATGAACTTTTACCCATTCTCCTAGGAGCTTTAATGCGCACCATTCCTCCTGGCTCACTTATCTCTTGGCAAGCCATGTCTTCAATCGTTGGATGACTAATATATAGCGCTGAACCAACGGGAATAGAACCAGCAGGAAACTTACTTTTGAAGCATAACTCTGTTAAATAGACTTGCCTGCCAAGGAGAGATTGACTGTCCTCAAGAAACTGTTTTTGGTGAGGGGCTAAGGATTGTGGTTCAAGGATCGGACGCAGTGTAACTTTACTAATGGGAGTTTCAAAGGTATCCGACAACAAATGCCATAGCTCAAACGCCACTTTTTTTAGATAAGCCGCATCGTAATGCAATTCCTCTGCCATACTGGCATAGGT
This sequence comes from Adonisia turfae CCMR0081, assembly GCF_011009555.1. Classification (GTDB taxonomy): domain Bacteria; phylum Cyanobacteriota; class Cyanobacteriia; order Phormidesmidales; family Phormidesmidaceae; genus Leptothoe; species Leptothoe turfae. The sequence continues at coordinate 3,374,810 of NZ_QXHD01000004.1, forward strand.
TTCTCCTTCCCAAGACTGGCGTAAAATCAGTTCCTGCACGGGAAGCAACTGCTTTTGCCCTGTTGCATTAAGCACATGAACTATCTCATCAGGGGTCATAGGGCTCCTAGAGATATGGGTAAGCCATAGGGCATATACGCACTATCATATATCGCTTATGTGGATAACTTTTGTGTACTAAATTAATTTTATTAGAGTTTTTCAAGAAAGTAACCTTTTGGGTGTTGACAAGAATCAGACTTAGTGAATGCATGCCCCTCAGGCACCCTGACGTGCCTGAGGGTAGAATAAGATTTCAGATTTTATTAAAAAATGTCACAAACCGCACTGAGCCATCATCATAGTTGTTGGTTTTTGTATTGAATCTTATTTTTTAAAAAAAATACGTTTGCGCTATCTAATGGAATAAGTAACCCTTCAAGAAGAATACAAGTAACTTTTGTCAGATGGAAAAATCTCTTAGTTTATATACACTGAGTTGAGACAAGAGTACGGTGACAGTGCGATTGCTGAGCAATTACTATACACAATCAGTCAATGTGAGAGCTCTCTCGCAGTTGAGTAAGTACGATGTGCTCATGATTTCATTCAGTCTCTGTAGTTCGTCAACCGAAAAGCGATGGGAGCATCAATATGTCTAAGGAATATTGAAGTGAAAATCAAAGAAGAGCCTGCTTATTAATCTCCTAAGACTTTCCATGGGAAGAGAGTAATTCGCTTGATCTCATTTAATCTAACCCTTTGAATATCTTAGGCAGTTGTTAAAAACCCAGTTATTGGGCAATAGTGCTTATGATTTTAAGCAATTAGGCGTATTGTGCTCTACCACCAACAATACGGACATACTAAAAAAGCCTTCCCCCGTCTGAGGGAAGGCTTTTTGCGAAGATTGCAATACATACTACATGCTTCGATAAAGCGTCAGCTTAATTATTTATTTAAATTTAATAACAACTTAAATTCAATATTGTTTTTTGTTAGCGTCTCATATATATACTGTTGCTGTGGTGAGTGAGATTATTGCGCATATTATGGCAATAACCCACATTTTCTTATAAAAAACTTCAATTTAACCTAAAACGGTAATAATAAAAAATGATTTTTCCCTGTCAGCTTCACCATAGTCGGAAAGGATTTTTCTTTCTAGAAAGTACCTTACAATATTTATCTACGTACGTTCATTCAATTTTCAATTCATTTCCTAATACACAGATGTTTGTTCCATACAGCTGTGGTCCAAGGGTAATCGGTAGCTAACCTAAAGCTGCTTAGTCCCGCAACTAGATTTCTGTTGCAGGAAATCTAAGAATTTTAGTTCTAAAACTTCCTGGTTTTTACCTGCACACGTTTGGATTTGGGTGATGAACTACTCCTCAGTACCTTTTAATATTGCTGCATTAATTAATGTAGCTTCTGCTATTCCGACTGCTTTTAATCAAGCCTTCCAAATTTGTACATACAAGATAGGCGATGAATTCTTTGCCTATGGGGAAGGTCCTCAAGGTTCTCCGTTATCCCATGAAGAGGGTGCAGGGCTTTATATCATCTGTGATGGTCGTGCTCGTATTGTTAGTGATGCAGAGGTGATGGGTGGCACCCCTGTGCAATCTCTAAAGCGCGGTGATACATTTGGGGTGGAGCCAATATTAAACGATCACAAGCTCACATATCGGGTCGTAGCCGCTGAAAATGTTGAAATTGCTTGGATGTCGTTAACCACTTTCCAACGTTGGATTAATCAGCTACCAGATTTAAAGACATATCTACTTTCCCAAGCCCAACACCGCGAAAAGCTAATCTTCTTCAAGACGATGACCTCTTTCCAAGAGCTCAGTAGTTATGAGTTAGATCCGTTTGTCGGTGCCTGTCAACAGCAACAGGTCCCCTGTCAACAGCGATTAGTTGAATTAGGCAATGACTCTCATTTTTGGTTGAGATCAGGCCATATTCAATCATCTCGCCATGGACATAATCCATTGTTGCCGGGAGATAGTTGGGGGTATCCCCAACCGATTCCGACTGATTGGGTTGCCCGAGAAGCGTTGTCAATCTATAGCCTCCCCAAAAAACAATGGGCTCGATTCCCGTTTTTACACCCCGTAGAATCTACGTTATCCAATGGATTCAAAACAAATACGGTAGAAACACCATCATTTAAGAACAGGATATCTCTTGAAAATGTGTTGAATTCCACATCCACATTAAATTCAGTTACGCCTCCTGCCCATAGAATGGGCTTGCCTGAGAACATTTCTGAGCAAGGTCTAGTGGAGTTTCCTCAACCCCGTTATCGAGGACGCCACCCCTGGCAAGGTTTTCCTTTTATTGAGCAGCAAAGTACAGCAGATTGTGGTGTGGCTTGCCTGGCTATGGTAGCCCAGTACTGGGGTAAACAGATCAGTCTTAATGTTCTACGAGAACTGGCAGGGACTAGTCGAGAAGGGACGTCCTTAAAAGGGCTAGTCAGAGCTGCTGAAAAAGTAGGCTTTGAGACTAGGCCAGTTCGGGCGAGTTTAGATCGTCTGCATGAAAAACAACACCCATTTGTAGCCCATTGGCAAGGAGACCACTATGTTGTGGTCTATCGAATTCAGTCTAAACGTATTTTAATTGCAGACCCAGCCAAAGGTCGTAAATGGATACAGCAGAAAGAGTTTTTAGAAGGATGGACTGGCTATGCTCTGCTCCTGGACCCCACTGACCGGCTACAAGCGTTGACTGCTGAGGGTCAGCAATCGATGGGTAATCTGATCAGATTACTATGGCCCTACCGCACTCTCATTAGCCAAATCATTCTCACTTCATTGCTAATTCAGATGGTTGGTTTGGTAACTCCCCTGTTTACTCAGGTGATTCTAGATCGTGTGGTAGTACAGCGTAGTATCGTTACACTCAATGTGTTTGCTATGGGTCTATTGCTCTTTGGTCTCTGGCAAATTGGGTTAACGGCTGTACGTCAATACCTCCTAGATTACTTTTCAAATCGTTTAGATCTTTCATTAATCAGTGGTTTTGTACAGCACACATTAAAACTACCCTTAAAGTTTTTTGATTTTCGCCATGTGGGGGACATCACAACACGAGTTGAAGAAGGACAGAAGATTCAGCTGTTTCTCACACGGCAGCTGGTTATTGTTTGGCTAGATGTCGTGATGATGGTTGTCTATATTGCCTTAATGGCCTATTACAACTGGCATTTAACGTTATTGGTTTTAGCATTTATTCCATGCATTGCCCTACTAGCTATTGGAGCGACACCATTATTGCGACGGGTATCACGCAAGATCTTTAATGCTGATGCTAAGGAAAATTCGACTTTAGTAGAAATGATGGCAGGTATTGGCACCATTAAAGCTGTCTCTGTGGAACAAGAAGCTCGCTGGCGTTGGGAAAATGACTTAATTCAGCTACTCAATGCTCGATTCCATGGTCAAAAACTGGCCAATGCATTGCAAGCATCGAGTGGCGTTATTCACTCATTAGGGAGTACGGCTTTAATCTGGTACGGGGCCTATCTGGTGATCCAGGATCAGCTAACCATTGGGCAGTTTTTTGCATTTAACATGCTGATTGGCAGTGTCATCGGCCCCGTACTGGCTCTCGTAGGGCTCTGGGACGAATTCCAAGAGGTGACAATTTCCATAGAACGGCTCAATGATATTTTTTCTGCTAAACCTGAAGAAGCCACCCAACGTTCTATGTTGGAGTTGCCATCTATTCAAGGTCACATTAAGTTCGACAATGTAACGTTTCGCTATGCAGAGGATGACGAGCGTAACATTCTACAGAATATTTCTTTTGATGTCCCTGTTGGAGAAACCGTTGCCATTGTAGGACGTAGCGGCTCAGGTAAATCAACACTCATTAGCTTACTACAGGGGCTGTATCATTCGAGTAGTGGCCGTATTCTGGTTGATGGCCATGAAATTCGTCATATTGCTCCCCATTCATTGCGATTGCAACTCGGGGTTGTCCCTCAAGAATGCTTCCTATTTTCTGGGACTATTCTAGACAACATCACCCTACATCGCCCCAACTATACCATTGACGATGTTGTTGAAGTCGCTAAGCTTGCCGAAGCCCACAGCTTTATTCAAGCATTACCCTTGGGATATAACACCAAGGTAGGAGAAAGAGGGGCCACACTTTCTGGAGGGCAGCGACAGCGCATAGCCATTGCACGAGCTTTGCTAGGACAGCCACGTGTCTTGATTTTAGATGAAGCAACCAGCTCACTAGATACCGAATCCGAGCGACGTTTTCAACACAACCTAGCCCAGCTAAGTCGTAACCGCACCACCTTTATCATCGCTCACCGACTATCGACCGTACGCCAGGTCGATCGCATTCTTGTTCTAGATCAAGGAATCCTTGTGGAACAGGGCAGCCATGACCAGCTGATTGCGGAACGGGGCTTGTACTACTATCTAGCCCAGCAACAGCTAATGCTCTGAGTCGCCAGCCCAGTAATGAGCATCAGTTACTAAGCGTTATTCTTTCTTTTTTATCAAGAGACGGGTCGCTATGGTCACGACCCTATCCAAAGCCCCCTTTTTTGGAGTGCAGACCCATGACACACTTATCTAGCATTACCGACACTGCGCCCACATCCACATCATCGCCTGATTCAGCCATCACAGCCTGGTCACCCGCGGTGCAATCCACCCTGGACCGCCCACCATCGCAGCTGCCCTACCGTCTGCTGACAGGTGGTATTACCTTTTGCATTGCATTTGGCATTTGGGCCTATGTGGGAAAAATTGAGGAAGTGAGTTCTGCCCGCGGACAGTTGATCCCCCAGGGAGAAGTCTATAAAGTGATGCCTGTTAAACAGGGTAAAGTGTTAGACATTTTAGTCAAAGAAGGTGAGCCAGTGCAGGCTGGCCAAGCCATACTGAAGCTAGATGATCAGCTTGACCGCAATGAAATCGAACGACTGGAACAAGCCCTAGAAGCTGCCCAAGACAAACTTAGCCAAACCCAAGCCTTGGTGGCAAAAACCCGTTTAGAGATTCAAACCCGACAAGCAGGTGTCCAGGCCAATAGCCTGACCTATACAGTAGCTATTGAGCAGGCTAAATCCAAAGCCACGACGACACAAGCACTAACAACACAAATTCAGACAGAAATTACGGCCCATCAAGAGCGTATTCAGCGGCTGCATTCTCTACAAGAGCATGGAGCAATCTCCCAGGAATATTTCTTTAATGCTGAGCAATCTCTTCTATCACGACAGCAAGCCATGACCCAATACGAGGGTGATTTGCAAGGACAGCTGTCAGAAATCAAACGTTTAAAGGCAGAACAAAAGCACCAACAGGCAGACGGTAAACGTCATGTATTAGAAGTTCAGCAGCGCCTGCAACAGCTAGAAGTAGAAACAACTCAGCTGAGAGCTAACATTCTTGAAATCAAAACTCAACTGCGGGGAGCCTACGCTAAATTAGGCCATAGAACTCTGGAAGCACCGGTGGATGGTGTCGTTCTTAACGTCAAAATTGCGAACCCTGATGAGGTTGTAGATGCAGGCCAACCGATCGCAGAAATCGCGCCAAAGGAAGCTCCATTGATATTATTTGCTAAGCTAGCTAATCGAGATGCTGGCTTTGTACAAGCTGGCATGACTGCGCGGATCAAGTTTGATGCCTATCCTTTTCAAGACTATGGCGTAGTCGATGGAACCGTGGTGACCGTTGCCCCTGATGCCGTCAAGGATGAGAAATTAGGAGAGGTCTATGAAGTTGAGATAGCTCTCTTGAGCCATTATATGGAAACTGAAAAAGGACCTAAAAACTTCAAGCCTGGGCAAACGGCCACCGTTGATATTAGTCTGCGTCGACGTCGAGTCATCAACATTTTGATCGATCCTTTCAAACAGTTAAAAAAGGGTGGAATCAATTTATAGGCTCTAGATTGTAGATGTAATAAAGATTTTCATCAAGGCATTTTAGACGCTTGACAGCTCCTTAAGCTCACTAATGTGAGCATGTCCGTGAAACAAATACTCAGTTCACAATAGAGATTCAATCATTTAACAACAGATAGAGGATATCAAAAATGGATAAACAGTCAGATGATGTCATGACAGCCATTTTAGATGGTAAATACTCATGGGCCTGTGTATTATGGCTACGGGGCAAGGGATATAATCCTAAAGAATACATTCCCTGTCGTACCTACAATCGCTTACTCAAACAGCAGCAAATTGCCTGCAAACAGAACAATAATTCAGCAGGTAGCCAACATCAAAACTCTACCCATGGGACAGGCTCACACATTACAGACCTATCTTATTTAAAGGACAGTCATCAGAACGACCGGTCTGTCCGAGGTGGGTTTAGAAGCGTTTGTTCACGGTTCAAACTGAATTCTTCCAAACCACTATCTCTCCATTAGAATTCATTGATAAGGGGCTAATAGGCAACACTTACTCCAAAATAATTGAGCGTATAAACAGGCAACGATTAATCTGGTTGATTTTCATCAAAAATAGGTCAAACCCTTTATTCAAAGGCTTTTTGAAAGCTCAGCTGAATAAAGGGTTTATTGCTTTTTGTAACAATTGTTACCGTTGGCCAAAATGGCCTGACATCTACCTAAAACCAAGCTATTCTCAAGAAAACTTAGAATTCACGGCCCCATGATTAAATGGATGATCGGTCATCACCATTAACCATAGATGTGGGCTTAGCATTCTAAATAGGAAAAACTCATCAGTTTTACACTTCTCAACGAGAGAAACCATTAAGCTGACTATACACTGGAAGACTCTGACATATGACAGATTTTTCTAAGGCTGATTTCACCTCAGAAGAGATTGTTAGTTACCTTAAACAAACAACTCAACTTAAAGGTATTTACCAAAAACTACTGAGTCAAAAAGTAATCCAGCATGGGGCTCGTATTAGAGATATAACAGTTACCCCTTCAGATGTTGAAGCTGAAGCGGAGCGTCTTCGCCGTGAGTATCACCTAGAAAAAGCGACTGACACCTTTGTTTGGCTAGCTGACCACTTAATGGGCGTTGATGATTGGGAAGCAGGCATATATTCAAACCTTTTAGAAAAAAAGCTAAAGGAAAGTTTATTTGCCTCAGATGTTGAGAAGTATTTTTCACAAAAGCGACTTCAGTTTGATCAAGTTTTGCTCTACCAGCTGCAAGTCAAAGAATCCCACATTGCCACAGAAATACGGTATCAGATTCTGGAAAAGGAAATCACATTCTATGCTGCGGCCCGTGTATATGATATCAATTTAGACCGTCAGTTGCGATGTGGCTATGAGGGTAAGCTGTGCCGATGGCAATTGGAGCCCCATGTGGCCGCTGCCATTTTTGGCTCCCCCCCAGATAGCGTTATTGGCCCAATTGAAACAGACTCTGGCTATAGTCTGTTTATGGTTAAAGCCTTTATTGCAGCTCAGTTAACACAGGAGATTCGACAAGAGATTATTCAGGAGCTTTTTGATGAATGGTTGGCACAAGAGATTAACCATTTAGTTTATAGTGACTTGGATTCAAATCTATTGGATCCAGCCTTCACATAACCATGTGTCGAGACGATTGATTTAATAAGTACCCATGTAATTAGGAGAATTGGACCATGAAACGACAAAATTTTGTAAAAAAGCGTATTATTACTGCTAACGGGCAGGTGGTTGCAGAGGCGAGTAGCACTGTTATTATTTCGGATAATTTGACCCCAGAGAAGACAAGTTATCAGCAATGGGTAGACGTAGACATATCTCCCAACCAGTCAAGTAGCTGTGCCAGTAGCCATTCTAGCGTGACGGAATAGCCTGGAAACGACTACTCACACACTGGAGGGAATCGATGAATAAAGCAGAGTTTGATGAAGTGATCGAGGCCATTCTTGATGGCAAATATTCTTGGGCTTGCGTTTTATTTCTTTATGGTGAAGGCCATAATCCACTTCAATATATGCCCTATCGAACCTATCATCGCTTAATGAAAGCAAATCGACATCAAGAGAGAGCGTTGCAAGAATCACTAACTATGCCTCAATGCTCTACAGGGCATCAAAACACTGGGCAAAAAATTACCGACCTCAAATACCTAAAGACCGTTGATACGTCTCAAATCAATATTAGAGGTGGCTGGAAACAATGGTTAAGCCAAACCGTTTCGCCCACATTGAAATGGAGTAACTAAAGTATCAACTCACCGGGTATCAACTCCATCACAGGTCCAGGCATCAGAACCTTACTGATGCCTGGCTTCTGGCTACATACATCTGAGGCTTCATCAATTAACCAATACTTCCCGACTTTAAGTTGATGCTCAACTCACCAGTTAGGATCAGCTGTGTAAGGACAATTATTGACTATTGTTTGACACAGCTGACTTTAATAGTGACATTATCTCGTTCCTGTAATGCGGTACGCAATGCGTGTTTAGCATCTGTCAGCGATGAATTCATGCTAATGGCTATGCGATAGGAGTCAATGGCAGCCTGTAGATCACCCAATTCCTTTTGCGAATTGCCCAAGGTGTAAGCCCTATCAGCATACCTTAATTGCTCAGATTGAGAGAGTTTGCCTTGATGATAAAGTATAGTCGCTATGCCTATATCTGCAGTTGGATCAGCAGGGTTAAGATTTAGTGCTTTTTGATAACAAGCAATGGCTTCATCCCAGGATTCCTCACCTTTTAACTGCAGCATTAGAGCCAGATGAGAGTAGGCATCCAACAGCTCGGGTTGCATCAGCGTGGCTTGTCGATAGTATGAAATCGCAACCTCCAACTCTTGCTGTTTCTGATATTTGTTGCCTAGCTCATAGTTAGCCAACGCATATTGATTATTTTCTGACGGTGGTAACTGCTTCTGGTCATATAGTATATTTGCAACAGCAACCTCAGCTTCCCGATAGGCGGGTTTCAGCTGCCACGCCCTTTGATAGCAAGCAAGAATATTATCGTTGTCTACGTCACCCTGGATCTGAAGGGTGAGTCCCAAATAATAAGAGGCTTCTGCCAAATCAGGCTGCATGGCAATGGCTTGTTGATAGTATGCGATCGCAACACTCAAATCACCTACCTGACGTCGCTGGTCTCCTAAATCCATATTGAGGTTTGCATAATGCGAATATTTTTCAGAGGACAATTTACCTTGCTCATACAGGGCATTTGCCCAAATCACATCAGCCTCGACACATTCAGGCTGTAGGTCTTTAGCTTGTTGATAACAATCAATAGCGCCATCCCAGTCACCTTGCTGCTGTAATAAGTAGCCAAGATTATGGAAAATTGCTGCCGTAATCACAGGTACCGTAGGTAAATCAAGCGCTCGCCGAAAGGTCTGGTCAGCCCCATGTAAATGCCCCTGGGTTTGATAGAGCGTCCCTAAACTAAACCATGCCTTGAGATTGTCAGGTTGAAGCTCTAACAACTTTTTAAAAGATGTTTCAGCCCCTTGCCAATCTCCAGTGCGCTGACAAATAACACCTAATCCATAGAGAGCTTCAGCATGCTCCGGCTGTGTATGCAAAATTTGACGATAACACTGCCCAGCCTCAGATAAACGGCCCGCCTGATGATAAATTGAGGCAATTTCCAGGGCTTGAGGCAATGTCCTTATATCAAGCTGAGGCGATCGCTGTGACTCACCTCGACGTTGTAACGTTAAGATCTTAATATGCTGAGGCTGAGCACCCAACGAAAACTTATAGGCCTCATTTCCCATCAAAAAATCATACACCTCAAATTGGTTTTGAATAGCAAACTGAATACTCAATGCATGCAAAATTAAACCCGACGAGAGATTTTTAACCGCCTCATCACGTCCCCCCAACCAAAAAAGCATCGACTTCTTCTGCCAATCTATCAAATTGGCAATGGCACCCAGGGGTTGATTGTTTCGCCATAAAACTGGCAAATAAAGACAATGATATTCAAAACAACGTCGTAAACTCAAATCAGCATTTTCTAAAATGTTGCGACAGTGCTCATTGCCTTTTCGACCCGACCAGCTTTTTTCCCAAAAATTCAATAGAACTTTAATATGCTGATCCAGTGTTTCAGCTGTCGGTTGCGTTACCCTGAACTCACCATTTTGACTAACTTTTCTTAAAAGGCGTTTGACTTTTTGACGTGTATTCGAGCTTAATTTCTCTTGAAGATAGATATCCCAATCCTGAGGCAACAGAATATGGGGAACAATATTGTTATCTATAGAGTCAACATCACTCGTGTGATGAAGTTCCTGAACAAGATAGTTTTCTTTAGGAAAATCTTCTAATAATAACTTTGATCGAGTATCTGCTGTTGAAAGATTAGCAATGGTTAGAGTTGACCATGCTGTGAAATGCTGTAGCAAATAATTAGCAAAAGCAGAAGCCACATCTTTTTCATAGTTTGGAAGACAGATAAAAGGAATATGCATCGCATCTGTCACACCAATAATTGATAGTTCGTTATATAGCTGACCTGGTAGCTTTTCATCAGTATTAATAACGAGGGGAAAGAAAGCTACATAATTTTGATTGGGTTCAGTTTCCTTTGCAGCTAAAATCATCCAAGGTTGTTCATATGCTTCATGGCAATTAAGTCGACCATTTAGCCAAACCCAAGAAATAAAAAAAAGAGATTTAGGATCAGATTGGTATACCCATTCCCACTCTTCTTTTATTTCCTTAAATTGATCAAGCGTATCAACAACGTCAATTCTCATAGCTATATTGGACTTGTCGGCTATTGGCTGTATACAGTTGGTAGGCCTTGAAGCTTACTGGCTAACGATATCAGGTCAAAAAAGAACCACTGCATTCATCTGAAATCATCATCATCTGAATTACAGTGATTCTTTTAGGGGACTGAGTAGAGCTCTGACATCTAAGCTAATTTGGGCAGCACAGAGGTCTTGTTCAACCTACCTAAACAGTTAAATTGACCTATCCTATGCAACTCCTGAGAAAATTAGAGCGTTGTTGAATCTCGACATGAAACAATCCGTTAAATCTTAACTGTTAGCAAGTTTTACGAACGATTCACTCTCTAAATCAACAACGCTAGAATCGGATGCCAAATGCAAAGTAGAATAGAGGTGCTAATTACTAATTAGTCAACACTAACTTTAGTAATCGCAGTGGCTTTTGCATTCCCTTTGAATGCATAGGCACTAGCTTTTGAAGACGCATTCACCTTTACAACATCGATTTTAATTTTGACGCCACGACGACGGCGACGGCGATGAGAACCACCAACGATATCGGAAGATACAGTTGTTTCAAGATAGCTCAAATCAGAAATATACATTATCTTTCTCTCCAAGTTTTGTAGTATGCTCACCAACCATTTTTTGATTGGTGAGCATACTATATCTACCTGTCCTAAGAGAATGTTGCCAACTTGGCAGGAGTTTTTTTATACGTTGCCGTTACTAATCTTTGGTATAGCTCTTTACCTGTGAAATCTAGGCTATTAGCCCGTTTTATAGAGCACTTCATCTTCTAAATCAGTAAGGTTTTGATTCCTAGCCTCTGAGTTGTGAGTACTATCCTTAGGCAAACGTCTCGTTTTAAGGTGATATTCTCTTTATAGCTTTGTTACCCATAAAAATAAGAGTCAGTTACTTGACTGACTCTTAAACTTACTAGCCATGTTCAGATGAAAAAGACTAGATTTAATATTGTGACACAAGGACAATGACTTCTGTTCAACCTTAGAAATCAGCTTACAGCTGAACAGAAGCAGAGGCGCGTGCCCGACCACCACCCACTGCAGTGGCACTGGCTAAAGCACTCCCCCTCAGGGCTCTGGCAAAAGCACTAACACGGCGAGTACCATGGGGGCCAACATAGGTTGTAAAATCGACGTCGAAATCAGCATCAAACTCGGCATCTAAAGCAACGTCGACACCCCGAGAGCTGCGACGAGAACCACCATGAATATAAAGCTGATTTGATATATCCTTGAAAAAATCAAGGTCTGAAATTATCAACTGACTCATTTTTTTCTCCTTATCGGACGATAAGTTGTTACAACGATGAGAAATGAACCTCGACAGACAGATAGTACAAACAGTGAAACGATCTTGCCATTTCCCCACTCGTTGTGAGAATACAACAGCAATGGGGCATCTGTAAGTTAAGGCTCACCAAAAGAACAATATGGTGCCTGATCTTTTGGTGAGCCTTAAAGGTTCCCATCCTTGCAAATACTAGGATTGTTGAATGGTAAAGCTGATCAAATTAGAAATAGATCAAAGATCCACTCCAATAGAATCTGCTAAACTTAACGACGACGACGACGTCTGCTATTGCTAGCATACGATGTGGAGCTAGCGTAAGAACTGGAGCCAATACCAGCCGCCGCATTAGTTTCTACATAAGCATCGGTTCTAGTGTATTTACCCAGTGCATCTGCAGCCGCATCAGCTGTAGCTTTAGCAGATCCACCGCGATGACGACGGCGACGACGACCACCTAAGATATTTGTTGTTTCAGAAACAGTACCTAGATAGCTTAGATCGTTGATATTCATGAGTATGGCTCTCCAAAGAAGATGTCTAAAGCAACCTTTTGTTGCTGTTGTAGATACAATATTGTTTTTTTTGAGAAAGATGTGGCCATTTTGGCAGATTCTTGGAAAAATATCGTATTTAGTTCGGCAGCTGACATTTTTAGCAAGTGTGGCCATGTTTGCAGTTTTGACCAATATCAAACTCAGTTAAGTTACCCCAAAACACATTTTCCCCCTCAACGACCTTAAAGCAAAGGAGCGTTAAAGGGGGAAAAGACAAAGAGAAGAGATGTTTAAATAATGTGAGACAATCTCTTAATCAATTAAGATCTCCTTAGACTAGCCATGGAGTCTTTTTTTAAATGAGAAGCCAGTTAAGCCTAAGAGTGGTGCAATTAAAGCTAATACACCAGTGGGTTCTGGCACCGACTGTTTACAGTCTTGCTGGCTGGCAGCCGTTGCCACACAGGCAGAACTGGTTTTAACTTCCACCAGTTGTAGGTAGGTATCTGTGTCAAAGCTACGGCTATAGGATCCTTCCACAAAGGCATCGACAAACTCACTTTGTCCGCCAAAGGATGTGTCAAAGAACGTGTCAAATGTCAGCGCACCGCTCGTCTGTGGTTCAGTGAAATTATCGTCTGAGCCAAGTGTGGATAAACGTCCACTGAGTGTAAAGGTATCCAAAAGAGATAGAGAATTGGATTGAGTACCTCCATAGAGGGCGAATGAGACTTCACCAGTCGCCTGGGCAGCTTCAACATCAGGACGATCAATCTCTGTTTCGAGCAGCAGCGAGGCAATAAAGTCAAAGCTAAAACTGTTGCCAGAGGCGACAAAGAAGTCACCAATGACTTCAGAAAAGCTTTCACCAATGCCAAAATAGTTGTTGCCGTCGTCACCTATCGCCTCGCTAAATGCAACATTACAGGCACCAGGATTTCCTAAATCGAACAAACATGAATCTGCACCAGCCGCATCATTAAAAGCTGCAGCATCTGCAATAGCATCTACCATAACTTCACCATCTTCGGCGATGGCAATAGTATCCGTATTTGTATCTGTTGCGCTACCAAAGAAATCTTGATTAAAGGTTACTTCTAGTAAGCTTTCTGAAAACGCAAGACTAGCGGCCTGACCGGGGGATGCGATCGCAACCACCCCCGACGTAACAGAAGCCATCAAAAGCCAAGAGGCTTTACCTAAACATCGATTCATGGAATCTCCTGACATAAATTAATTTAAAAAGCATGCGTAATGACGCAATTACGTCATTTGAATTGGTATTTGCCACAGGGAATTTCTAAAAACAGACAGCCCGTTCCTGATCTGACTTGGCAGATGTGTTGGGGTATTTGCCAGTTCAATCGCTTAGTAATCTGTTGTTCTCAACGATTACGTCTGTTTTTAGCAATCGAGCCAGGCTAAAGATAACAAGTTGTTCAAATACGTCCAGGCAGTTGTAGACAAATAAGTCTTCGTTGCTTCTGCATTAATCCAACAGAATTATTTAAATTGAGATGCTCAACAGCTCACTACAATGAGTGACAGATTGGTTATGCACCCCTCTGTCGCGATGCGACTATGCAAACTATGGCACCCTAAGATATCCTACCGACTAAAACAGTGGCAGATATCTAACTTGACACCCGGTAGTCACACTCTAATGGAGACTTAAATTAGGTTGAGACTATAGTGTTTTAGCGTTTAACTGTTGATTAGCACCTAAGTGCTTTCCCGTAAGTACATTTAACTGTATTGCCAGGGTCCCTAGGCAAAGCCAAAATAAAGTCTGTGGTGACTTTAATAAAGATTACTCAGTAAAGTTGCCCTAACCCACCTGTCCATAGATATTTGCTGACTTAGACCACGGAATCAAGCAGCGATTGTAGCTGCCATGTATGATCTTCTGACAGTCGTAATATAGATTGATGGTATGCTTCCAGAGATTTGCGATGGCCAACACTAAGGTAAGCGGTTTTGGTAGCCGCTAAATGACCATACAGTTGTTGTTCATTGTCACGATCAAGGGCACTGGTGGCTTCATCGAGAATTGTATATTTTGGCTGATGCAGCAGCACTCGGGCAAAACTCAGTCGCTGTTGTTCCCCGAGGGATAACACATCGCTCCATTCTTCTTCAGCATCAAAGCCACCAAAGCGTTCATCTAAGTCAGGCAAGTTAACTTGCTGAAGTGCTGTTTTGAGCTGGGCATCATTTAACTCAATATCGGGATAGGGATAGAGCAACTGCTGCCGGAGGCTACCTAAAATCATGTAGGGCTTTTGCGGTAGAAATAGCAAGTACTCCAGTTCGGGGCGCTCGATGGTGCCGTTGCCAGAGTTCCATAGACCTGCGATCGCACGCATCAGCGAACTCTTGCCACAACCACTGGGGCCAACCACCAGTAGGGAACTTTGGGTATCTAATGCCAACGAGAGATCTTCAATTAGCGTGCGCTGATAGTTAGGCGTCTGCAATGTCAAATTCTGTAGCGTCAACTCTACACCAATCTCACGATTGATAATGGGGTGAGCAACAACTATTGCCGACTCTGCCTGCTCTATTTCCTCTTGAGTATGCTCCTCTGGTGAACTCTCTGGCTCCTCAATGTGGCCAAGGGATGTGGCAAAGTCATAGAGACGATCAATCCCCGCCCCAAACGCAGTCAAGGATTGAAAGCGGGCAACAATCAGGTTAAGAGAGAAGAAAACGCGAATAAATGCCCCCTGGGCTTCGCTGACCTTACCCACTTCGATTTCACCGTTGAATATGCCAGGGGCAACCACCAGCGCCGGTAAGATAAACGGAATAAATTCATAGGCATTAGTCACACCATTCAGTCCTAACTCCCAGCCCAGCAGACGCTTGTAATTATCAAACGCCGCCATAAATCGGTTATTAACCTGGGTCGATTCTTGAGTCTCACCTTGGTAAAATGCGATCGCTTCAGCATTCTCGCGCACCCGCACCAGACTAAACCGAAAATTAGCCTCCCGCTTTAACTGTTCAAAATTTAGACGAACCAGGGGCTGACCAAACACACCCACTGTGACCAGGGTGCCGACAATGGCATAGCCCACCAAAAAGAGTACCAGCTCTTTAGAAATTCCCAACAAGACGCCACTAAAGGCAATAATTTCCAAAATTGAATCAGACAGCACCAGCAGTAAGGTCAGGGACTCTTGGGTAAAGTTCTTAACATCCTCAGCAATCCGCTGGTCAGGGTTATCAATATCAGGATCAAACTGATTAATGCGATAGAACGCTCTGTCAGCAAAGTAACGCTCTACAAAGTTGCCAGTCAGCCAGCGTCGCCAGGCCAGACCCAGACGGTCACGCAGGTAGGTGTAACCTGCCAGCAGCGGCGCATAAACGACTAGAACACTGATAAAAATGACAACGGTTTGCCAAAATCGGGATTCATTTTTGGCAGACAACGCAGAGATCAGCTCCCCCCGCTGATTATTGAGGACAACGCTAAGACCGGTATAGGCCAGGAGAAGTACAACAATGATGAGCAGCAGTCCTCGGGCTTTCCACTTTTCATTGCTGAACCAGTAGGTTTTGGCAATGGTCCAGAAACGTTGAAAGATTTGGAGGTTAAAGCGTTGCATAGAGGAGAATTCATAGCCAGATCCGGTCTTGTTAGTGTAAAGGGTTTAGCGGAGCAGTGGCTATTTACTGGGGCTTTTCATTCCAGATCTGACGATGGATTTTCCAATCTCCCTGCTCTTTTTGCATGAGCCATAGGCCCCGAAACTTAATTTGCACCGATGGGCTGCCATCGTGGGGGTGTACGGTCACCATGGCGATGCCAGTGACGTAGCCAAAGTCTCCCATAACCTGGATTTCTTCGGCGGTGAGTGTGGGAGCCAGATCTTTATCGGCAACCTGCTGCGCATATCCTGCTGCAATACTGGCTCTACCGTAATGGTCAGGAACATGGGGCGGCATTTGTATAGCTGCTTTGGTAAACATGGCGGCATAGGCATCGGAATCTTTGGCCCTGGCGTTTTCGGGATAGATGTCCTCGAATATTGTTTTGATTTGGTTGCGATCGCTAACCGACATAATTCCCTCTCTAATGATTCTTGCAGGTGTAGAGATCTCTTCCGCTGTAACTTACTTGCCTAATCCGCTTAAGTTTTACCCTCTGGTATACATCTCAAACGTCAGCAGGTTATAGCCTTGAGAACGTGCCCAACATAGAAAGACCTTGACCCCCAACATGCAACTATTCGATCTTACGTCCTATCCCTACGCTTCCGCTCGTCCTGTCATGTTGGGAACACGGGGGGCTGTGGCAACTTCTCAACCGCTAGCCGCAGCAACGGGGGCAGAAATTTTGAGGCGGCGCTGGTTGTATTTTGTGAGCTTGTGGGCCGCAATAGAACAGGTAGTGCCAAAATTTACACTACTGAGTTGACGGTACTGAAATTTATGTGCTCAAGTTTCGCTAGACTATCGGCATTTGAGTACCTAGCGTACAATTTGTATACAGTATATTGATGTAAATCACAGATAGAATGAGATGCAAGTCATATTGCAATCAAACCCAAGATGCATTTGCGTCTGTCTGTCGTTGCATTAACACTGACACTTATTATTTCCAAACGTTGCATCTGCTCAAATCAACCAAAGCTATATTTCTTTATTGACTGATTAAATGCACGGCAAAATAGATATATTGTGGCTGGTGTGCAGCGCTGGTCTGGTTTTTTTAATGCAAGCAGGGTTTCTGTGTCTGGAGGCCGGAGCAACTCGCCGTAAAAATAGCATTAATGTTGTTATTAAAAATATTGCTGATCTCAGTGTCTCAGTCCTCATTTTCTGGACCATTGGGTATGGTCTCATGTTTGGCCAATCCTACGGTGGATGGTTAGGTAACAATAGCTACTGTCCACCCCTAGAACAACTATCTGCCTGGTTTAATGCATTTTTCCTCTTCCAGGCCATGTTTTGTAGCACAGCTGTGACCATTTTATCGGGGGCAGCCGCTGAACGGATTAGTTTCAAAGGGTACATTGCTATCTCCGTAATTATTTCAGGTCTGATCTATCCCCTATTTGGTCACTGGAGTTGGAATGGATTGTTCCAGGGAGAAATGCTGGGATGGTTGGGGCAGCAAGGCTTTATTGATTTTGCGGGTTCCACCGTGGTGCACAGTGTGGGGGGGTGGAGCGCCCTGGCAACTATTTTATTTATTGGCCCCCGCTTGGGCCGGTTTTCTAAAAAGCGATCGCACCAGAGTATCTCAGGTTCCGACTTTCCCCTTTCGTTTCTCGGCACAATGCTGCTCTGGTTTGGCTGGTTTGGCTTCAATGGGGGCAGTGCCCTGGCGTTGAATGATAATGTTCCCAACATTTTGACCCATACCCTATTAGCCGGGGCCGCTGGCATCGTTACCCCCATACTCATAGCCCTCATTCGCCAAAAGACCCTGACCGTTAGTACAACCATGAACGGGGCCCTGGCAGGGCTAGTCGCGATTACGGCCAACTGTCACGCTGTATCCACAGCTGAATCTCTCCTGATTGGTGGCGTCGGCAGTTTGTGCATGTTATGGCTCACCAAACTGATGGAGCACTGGCATATTGATGACGCCGTTGGTGCAATTCCCGTCCATCTAGGGGCCGGTATATGGGGCACCTTAGCCGTCGCTATTTTTGCGGATCCGGTCATTCTCAACACAGGTCTGAGCCCACTAGAACAGCTTAAAGTTCAAGTATCTGGCATCCTAGCCTGTGGCCTATGGAGCTTTACAGCAACACTATTGGCTCTGGTACTTTTGGATCGTTGCTTTGCCCTCAGGGTTACTGCTCGGCAAGAGTATGTGGGACTTAATATCACTGAACACCAGGCTAGAAACCCACTACAGGATTTTTATACAACCATCAGTCACCATGCACGCACGGGTAAACGAACGCGACGCATACCAGTCGATACCTTTTATGAAGAAGGGCAACTGTCCCAGTGGTATTTTCAGGTAGTCACAACATTAGAAAAAGCAATTGAAAAAACAGAAGCAATTTTTGAAACAGCGGGTGAAGGAATTTTATCCGTTTCTGTGGATCAGCTCCTGATTCAAACCACAAACCCTTCAGTTGAGCGTATCTTTGGCAACTCTAAGTCAGAGATGATTGGACACAATTTTTCACACTTTGTCTATTTGGAAAACTGTACCTGGGACAATAAAGTAGTCTGTCTCAAACGGTTACTGCAGCTAACCAGCGACAGTCAACAACCCCATGAAATTTTAGGGAGACATATTGAAGGGCATTTATTTCCCCTGGAAATAACCGTTACCCAGACACAGGTTTTTGACGATCTTTTTTATACCATCATGATTCGTGACATCACAGCGCGCAAGGTGGCCGAGGCTGAACTACGCTGTTCTGAACAACGCGAACGAAATAAGACTATCGAGCTGACTAACACCCTGAATAAACTGAAACAAACCCAGGTCCAGTTAGTGCACAGCGAGAAAATGGCAGGCTTGGGGCAGTTGGTAGCGGGCATGGCCCACGAGATTAATAATCCGGCAACCTTCATACAGGGTAATCTATCCCATGCCGCTGACTATGCTCAGAATTTGATCCAGTTAATATCCCTTTATCGCCAGGGATACCAAGCCTTATCACCCCAGACCCAGACTCAACTACAGGCTCAATCTGTTATTGACGATCAAGAAATTGATTTTTTGCTAGATGATTTTCCAAAGCTAATTAATTCTATGCAGGTTGGTGCAGAACGTATTGGTGACATTATAAAATCACTGCAAACCTTTGCACATCAAGACAAAGCAGATTTCAAAGCGGTCGATCTCCATGCGGGGTTAGAAAATGCATTACTGCTTTTAACCCATCGTCTAGACTCAGCCCATACGCCCGTTGTTATCGAACGCCACTATGGACAACTACCTAAAGTGCCATGCTATGCCAGAAATTTAAACCAGGCGTTTCTCAATGTTTTGACCAATGCGGTGGATGCCGTAACGATGCCTGCCTGTGCTCAACCTAAAATTGCGATCGCAACCCACGCTACCGATCAACTTGTCACTATTACTATAAAGAACAACGGACCAGGCATTCCTCCAGAAATTAAATCCAATATCTTTAACCCATTTTTTACCACCAAACCCGTCGGTGAAGGGACTGGCTTAGGCCTGGCGACAACCCATCAAATCATCGTCAACCAGCATCATGGAAAGATCTATACTACAACAGGAAAGGAAACTACCTTTGTCATCGAAATTCCGTTGCCTTAGAGAAATTTGGTTACATGTAGGTGGTAAGCTTAGCTTCGCAGAGAATCGTTTACAACGAGAGAGTGCAGCCTTTGATAAATTTAGTAATCTCGTAGGATGGCGTGTGGGAGTTATGGGACCAATGACGGATGTAGATTTTAATTCTTCCAAATTTGAGTTTGGACAGGATGACTAGCTCTGAAGATACAAAGGTGGGGAGGTTAGATCTCCTATGCCCGTTGCCAACCGTTATATCTGCCCAACTTTTCCAAATCGGTTAGGGTGGGCAAGCATCAATATCGGTAGGGGTTATAACAGATATCCATAGGTGTTTGCCCACCCTACGGTTGTTTTTCTCCATAGAGTTAATAAAATAAGACCAATGGGGGCAAACTCCTGATAGGGTCCATAGGATGGTGTCAAAACAACTGGCATAAAAACAACAATGAGCTATCAGCAGGCAGTGGATTGTGTTGAGCGGGGCGAACTACGTACAGCATTAGCCCTATTGGATCAGGTGATTTTAGCCAACTCGCAACAGACAGAGGCATACCGACTACGGGGACGGACACGGCTTCAGGTGGGAGATAGTGCGGGAGCGATCGCAGATTACACCAAAGTCATCCAACGAGAACCAACGGCGCAGGCGTACCTGGGACGAGCCCTCGCCTATGTCACTACCGCCACACCGTCATCAGCCATTATCGATGCCCAGCAAGCATTAAAGCTAGATCCTCAGCTAGCAGCAGCGCAACAATTATTAGGTAAAATGTATCGTCAGGTGGGTCAGCCCCAAGCAGCAATCAACGCCTATAAGGCAGCCACTAAGTTATATCTGGCACAAAAGGATAAAACGAATGCAACCGCTTGCTTGGAGCAGGCGAATCAGCTACAGACAGAGTTAAATCAGCCAGGCACGCCGACCGTTAAGGTATCCCAGACGCCAGGAAAGACCTCTGGAACACCAGCTCCCATGGTGTCACCAACAGAATTTTTGCAGCGGGCGAGAGAAAAAGTGACCCAAGGTCTATTCAGACAAGCATTGGAAGATCTGAATTGGTTGTTGGAGATCGATCCGAATCATCTAGAGGCCCTGTGCGATCGTGCCTATCTCCAAGCCCAGCTCCATCGTTACGAGGCAGCAACACGAGATATGACCAGGGTGCAGCAGCTAGCTCCCGAAGATCCGATGGTTCAGGTGCAACGGGCCAAAATTCGGCTGGCATTGGGAGATGCCTACGGGGCAATGACAACAATAACAGAGTTGATCAAAACAGAGGCGACAGCAGAGCGGCTGACGATACGGGGGCAAGCCTATCAACAGCTGGGAGATATGGACAATGCGTTTAAGGATTATTCGAATGCGATCGCAATAAAGCCATCAGCTGAACTATATGATGCGCGAGCATCGGTACAGTCTGGGAAGGAGGCGTTGGCGGATTATCGGCAGGCGGCATCATTATGGCTAGATCAGGGGAATTGGCGAGCGCAGAAGGTAGCCGCGAATCGGGCGGAGGCAATTCGTCAGGAGTTGGATCAAGAAAAGGCGGAGGTCGAGGCGGAGCGGTTAATTCGGGTGCCGATTAAGGCGATGCGGTCGGGGATGCCGGTGATTGAGGTACGGTTTAATGATCGACACTCGTTTGATATGTTGATGCAGCAGGATTTGCCTCGCACCATTATTACCGAGACGATGGCATCGATGTTGGGGATTAAGGGGACTCCAGGAGGATTTTTGCAGATTCCAGGTGAGACGGCGGTTCCGATCAGTAATGGTTGGGTGCGATCGATTCGGGTGCAGTCGGCAGCCGCGATGAATGTGCATGTTGCGATCGCGCCCAGCTTTTCAGCCGGTCTCCTCGGCCAAGATTTCCTGGCCTATTACAATGTCCGCATCCTGGCCAACGAAGTCGAACTCTACCGTCGTCAGTAATAGTTGTCAGGTCGTTTGGGGGGATGGGGCATCGATGCAGCTCCAGGGGCATTTGCAGATGGTTTCGGATTTAGTAGCTCATGGATTGAATTTGCAGGCGGCACTGGATGCAATCTGTTGACAGTTTGATCAGGGTAATCGGGTGTTTTTGGAGCAGACGGTGCCACGGCATGTGGCGTTGGGGGTAAGTGATCTTGGCCATGATGTGCAAGTTGTTGCGGACCCAGGGATATTTGGGAAGGGGCAACTGATTTTGCGGTTAGAAAATGGCGTGTTGGTGGCGAGATCGGAGTCACAGGCGGATGGGATGGCGATTGTTTTGTGAGGTTGTGGTATTAGAGGGACATAGGTTGCTTTAGATGCTTTTAGGTTGGTTACGATCTCTAGTTGACATGATTAGCCTTTGGAGCCTTATTTCTAGTTGATCGTAATGACTTATGCACTTGGGGTTGGAGTGATGCAGTGGAGAAGGCAATATCACTGCTAATGAATTGCCGCATCAGATTTTCAGCGGTAGATATTAGTTACCCCATAATACATATTGCGATATTTGCTTATTAAAGTTACAAAGGAAGCTGAAAAATCAAAACTGTGATCTTAAAAAAATATGGCTATCGATTTTGGAAAAATCAGCATTAGTAACACCAGTAACACTGCTCTTCATCCTAGAGAAATATTTACAGCTCTTCCAAATAAGCAAGAGGGTAAGTTTGAGTATCCGAGAGATGTTCAAGCACAGGTTTGGGATAACTGGTTCTCACGAAGAAACGAGAAAGATCTTGTTATCAAAATGAACACAGGCAGTGGGAAAACTATTGTTGGATTACTAATTCTGAAGAGTTGTTTGAATGACAGGAAAGGACCAGCGGTTTATGTAGTACCTGACAACTATCTGGTGAAACAAGTTGTCAGTGAAGCTAAAGATTTAGGCATCGAAGTCGCCGAAGATACAGATTCTCCCAGATTCCTATCTGGCAAAGCTATTTTAGTTGTTAATATCTACAAGCTTGTAAATGGGGTATCAGTTTTTGGTGTTGGTGATGAGGGAAGAAAAATACCTATCGGCAGTATTCTTATTGATGATGCACACGCTTGTTTAGATATAATTGAAGATCAATTTATGGTCACCGTTAGTATTCAACACGAAGCCTACCAAGAAATTTATAGTTGTTTTAAAGAGTCTCTCCATGCTCAATGTGACACTAAAGCATTTGAGCTTGAGAATCGCGATCACGATGCTTATATGCAAGTACCTTTCTGGGATTGGCATCGTAAGATATCAGATGTATCGAAAATATTGATCAAATATAAAGGTGAAAGTTGGTTAAAGTTTACATGGCCTCTAATTAAAGAATCATTGACATTGTCAAGATGTGTTATTAGTTCAGAAAAAATAGAAATCACGCCACACTGCATACCAATTAATATAATCCCTAGCATCACTAATGCTAACAGAACAATATTCATGACAGCTACTTTGGTAGATAATAGCGTTTTATGCAGTCATTTCAATATCACAGAGGATTCTATCAGTAAAGCTGTTACACCTGACACCGCAGGCGATATAGGTGACAGGATGATTTTGTTGCCACAAGTAATTAACACTGAGCTAACTGATGATGAAATCAAGAAGTTCTGTAAGCAGATTTCACAAGATGTAAATGTCGTTGTTATTGTCCCATCAAAGTATCGTGCTAAGTATTGGAAAGACGAAGCCGATCTAATCTTAAATAAAAACGATTTATATGAAGGCGTAGCTCGTTTAAAGAGAGAGAAAGTAGGACTGACGGTATTGGTGAATCGATACGATGGAGTAGATTTACCTAAGGATGCCTGTAGATTTCTTGTAATTGATGGCCTCCCTATTGTTAGCAGATTAATCGACAAAGTTGAAAGTGGCATCATTATGGGTAGCTCAGGAAAAGCCGCTCAATTAATTCAAAAGATTGAGCAAGGAATGGGTCGTGGTGTAAGGTCGAGCGACGATCATTGCGTTGTCTTTTTAATGGGTCGCAATCTCACTAGCCAATTATATTCAGGAGGTGCAATAGAAAAGTTTTCACCAGGAACAAAAGCTCAAATCAATCTCTCAGAACAAATTTCGGATCAGATAAGAGGAGGGGATTTACCACAAATAAGAGAAGTTATTATGTACTGCTTGCATAGAAGGCAAGAATGGTTATCTAAGAGTAAAGGAGCTTTAGCAGCACTTTCATATGAAACGAACAGTATGCCTGATACTGTTGCACTAGGGCAAAGAAGTGCCTATAATTCAGCTTCTGTCAACAACTATACTGATGCAATAAAACAGCTTGACAATGTCATAAAAATAGTGAAAGAAAAACCGTTTAAATCATATTTAAGGGCACCTCTATTTATTGATTTTTTGAGGAATCGAGTCTCAAATAAGACTGTTATCCAGCCTTGTTTCTGGAAATCAGAATATGAAATAAACACCCCCCATGCATTGTGTCCGTTTTAGAGCTGAATATCCCATCCTTTAGGCAAATACTTCAGCCATGTCTTGTTTTTGCCAGAAGACATACCGCTTGAGATTGTAGGTCAAGTTTTTGAGGCCGAGCATGGTTTTGGCCCTGGCTAACCCAATGGTGCGAACAACTTTGCCCCCCATCTCATTGACCATCGACCCAAATACATGTTCAACCTTGGCCCGGGTTTTTGAACGCTCACGATTGTCCGCTATCTGCACCTCTGTTAGGGGGCGATTGCGATAGGCTCGTTCGTTAATATGGCTCTCAAAACCCATCATCTCTAACACGGTGACAATCGCTATCGAGAGATAGGCGCTATCGGCCCAAATCTCATCATCAGAATTGTCCGCATCTAGCAGTTGACCCAATACCTGAGAATCATGAACCGAGGCATCGGTGACCGTATACCGACGAATAAACCCATGCCCCGCATCCCGATTGATATGGTTTTTATACCCGTAATGAGACGTGCCATTCTTTTTGGTCCAACGAGCCTCCACATCCTTTTGGGATAGCTTATGAGGCTTGTCCTGCCAATCCTCAGGCACCTTGCCTGCTTTGACCTCGGCATTATCGTCTCGACTATTCCGTTGTTTAGGCACTGGCACTAAGGTGGCATCGACGATTTGACCACATTGGGCTTGGTAGCCCGTTGCCTTCAGATAGGCCCCAAACTGCTCAAATAGTCCTTCCACTAACTCGGCCTGGCGTAAGCGCTCCCGAAATGACCACACCGTTTTCGCGTCTGGCACCGCATCTTCCAGGCCCAGATGTAGAAATCGCATAAATGACAACCGGTCATTCACTTGGTATTCCAGCTCATCGTCACCAATGTTGTAGAGCTGTTGCAGGATTAACAACTTAAACATGAGGATGACATCTATCGGGCGACGACCTGCTTTACGCTTACGGGATTTGACATACACGCTTTCTAACAGCGGTCGAAACTCATCCCACGGAATCAGCTCGTCCAGGCAGGTCAACAGGTCTTTTTTTGATTCCAGCTTTTGATGACGGATCTCAAAATCCCAAAATCCTTGTTGTCCCATCAGAAGTCTCCCTGTCAACCCTAATCCGTAACCATGATCTCATATTGAGACTCTATTTTTGAATTAATCGAGGTGCCCTTAAAACAATGCTTGGCAGAATACACAAATCTCTATGATAAGGCTGAAGCACAGAAAATATTGATGTCAGCAGCTAGCGATAATTCAAGAGTCATTAAACCCATGCAAGGCATTGCATATCATAAACTTGAATCGGATGCTATGGATCAAGCCAGAATATGTGGAGAATACTTACGAAACACATTTGATGATCCTAACAAAGTTGTCATTGAGGTAAATGGGTTGCTGGAAGTGTTGGTATTCAAACCTGAAACATCAGAGATCTTTGAAGAGTCATGGAAGCAAATTGCCCGTTACCTGGGATTTCATAGTCAACGTCCAGAAGCAGAATGTAACAAAGGGCCAGATGTGTTCTGGGAAGTTGGAGCATTACGATATTTTGTCATCGAATGTAAAAATGGAGTAACATCTGAAAGAATAAATAAACGTGATTGCAATCAGCTCAATGGCTCCGGTGAATGGTTTGCGAACCATTATGATAAGACGTGTAACTTTACTCCTATTATGATTCATTCATCAATTCAGATAGAGCACGCTGCCTCACTTAAAGAGAACACGCGAATTATTGACAAAGAGAAACTACATCTATTACGTAAAAATATCTCTGATTTCATAAACTCTATATGCTTAGAGAACAATATGCATGATGACAAAGTTATTAGAGAAAAGTTGATATTTCATAAATTCAGAGCTGATGATTTTCTTGAAACATATACTTCTCCTTTTTCAGAAAAATAGTTGATTTTCCTGTCAATTTTCCCTCATCTTAGAATCCTACTGATGTTGGGCACTTTCACAATCTCCTTGAGCTGCTGCCCATTCCAGTCTGGCTCAAAAACTTCAAAGCAATGTGCACTGGACTGTCAGTGCACATTGCTTTGCTGCTGGTGCCATTCCAATGCTTCCCCTGATGCCCAAATGGTTCAACACGGCTGGCCCTTGCCAGCCTGAAATCCATTACATGTTACCGCCCACCGCACGGTTCC